>NZ_CM129593.1:0-7500 GCF_052947655.1 Bacillus pretiosus
TTGGAAAACATCTCTGATTTATGGAACAGCGCCTTAAAAGAACTAGAAAAAAAGGTCAGTAAACCAAGTTATGAAACATGGTTAAAATCAACAACCGCACATAATTTAAAGAAAGACGTGTTAACAATTACAGCTCCAAATGAATTCGCTCGTGATTGGTTAGAATCTCATTATTCAGAGCTAATTTCGGAAACACTTTATGATTTAACGGGGGCAAAATTAGCTATTCGCTTTATTATTCCCCAAAGTCAAGCTGAAGAGGAGATTGATCTTCCTCCTTCTAAACCAAATTCAGCACAAGATGATTCTAATCATTTACCACAGAGTATGCTAAATCCAAAATATACGTTTGATACATTTGTTATTGGCTCTGGTAACCGTTTTGCTCACGCTGCTTCATTGGCCGTAGCCGAAGCGCCAGCTAAAGCATATAATCCCCTCTTTATTTACGGGGGAGTTGGACTCGGAAAGACCCATTTAATGCATGCAATTGGTCATTATGTAATTGAACATAACCCAAACGCAAAGGTTGTATATTTATCATCAGAAAAATTTACAAATGAATTCATTAATTCTATTCGTGATAATAAAGCGGTCGATTTTCGTAATAAATACCGTAATGTAGATGTTTTATTGATAGATGATATTCAATTTCTAGCAGGAAAAGAACAAACTCAAGAAGAGTTTTTCCATACATTCAATGCATTACACGAAGAAAGTAAACAAATTGTAATTTCAAGTGATCGGCCACCAAAAGAAATTCCAACTTTAGAAGATCGTCTTCGTTCTCGCTTTGAATGGGGACTCATTACGGATATTACGCCACCAGATTTAGAAACACGAATTGCAATTTTACGTAAAAAAGCAAAGGCTGAAGGACTCGATATACCAAATGAGGTTATGCTTTATATTGCAAATCAAATTGATTCAAACATTCGTGAACTAGAAGGTGCACTTATCCGAGTTGTAGCTTATTCATCTTTAATTAACAAAGATATTAATGCTGATTTAGCAGCTGAAGCACTTAAAAATATTATTCCAAATTCTAAACCAAAAATTATCTCCATTTATGATATTCAAAAGGCTGTCGGGGATGTTTATCAAATAAAACTGGAAGATTTCAAGGCGAAAAAGCGAACAAAATCAGTTGCCTTCCCTCGCCAAATTGCAATGTATTTATCACGCGAACTTACAGATTACTCCTTACCTAAAATCGGTGAAGAATTTGGTGGACGTGATCATACAACAGTTATCCATGCTCATGAAAAAATTTCTAAGCTGCTTAAAACGGATACGCAATTACAAAAACAAGTTGAAGAAATTAACGATATTTTAAAGTAGTAGCTGAATAGTGTGAATAACTTTCCTTGTTTTACGCACAGTCTATCCACATGTAGATAGACTGTTTTTACATCCTTCAACGGGGTTATCCACATATCCACAGGCCCTATTACTATTACTACTATTTTTTATCTTTATTAATTAAATAAAATATTATACTTACCGGAGGTTTTTCTTTATGCGTTTTACAATACAAAAAGACTATCTTGTAAGAAGTGTACAAGATGTAATGAAGGCTGTTTCTTCTCGTACAACAATTCCGATCCTTACAGGAATTAAAGTTGTCGCTACGGAAGAAGGAGTTACGTTAACAGGAAGCGATGCTGATATTTCTATTGAATCTTTTATCCCAGTTGAAGACAATGGAAAAGAAATCGTAGAAGTAGCACAATCAGGAAGTATTATTTTACAAGCAAAATATTTTAGTGAGATTGTAAAAAAATTACCTAAAGAGACTGTCGAAATTTCTGTGGAAAATCATTTTATGACAAAAATAATTTCTGGAAAATCAGAGTTTAATTTAAATGGTTTAGATTCTGCTGAATATCCATTGTTACCACAAATTGAAGAACATCATGTTTTTAAGATCCCAACAGATTTACTGAAACATATGATCAGACAAACTGTATTTGCAGTTTCCACTTCTGAAACAAGACCAATCTTGACAGGTGTAAACTGGAAAGTATATAACAGCGAATTAACTTGCATTGCTACAGATAGTCACAGGTTAGCTCTTCGAAAAGCAAAAATCGAAGGAATCGCAGATGAATTTCAAGCGAATGTTGTTATTCCAGGTAAAAGCTTAAATGAATTAAGCAAAATTCTAGATGAGTCTGAAGAAATGGTAGATATCGTTATTACGGAGTATCAAGTATTATTCCGTACAAAGCATTTATTATTCTTCTCAAGATTGTTAGAAGGTAATTATCCGGATACAACTCGTTTAATTCCAGCCGAAAGTAAAACAGATATTTTTGTAAATACAAAAGAATTTTTACAAGCGATTGATCGTGCATCTTTATTAGCAAGGGATGGTCGTAATAATGTTGTAAAATTATCAACTTTAGAACAGGAAATGCTAGAAATTTCTTCGAATTCACCAGAAATTGGGAAGGTAGTAGAAGAAGTTCAATGTGAAAAGATGGATGGGGAAGAGTTAAAAATATCTTTTAGTGCAAAATATATGATGGATGCACTAAAAGCTTTAGATAGTACTGAAATTAAAATTAGCTTTACTGGTGCGATGAGACCATTCTTAATTCGTACAGTAAATGATGAGTCCATTATTCAATTAATTTTACCGGTTCGTACTTACTAAGTAAGAAGTAAGGGTTGCTAGTTTTCAGATACTAGTAGCCCTTATTTGATTTTTGGGTATTACTTTCCTAATGTTAGTTTATTTAGTACAATGAAAGAATGAACACTTTCAGAAAGTGAGCGATTTTATGAAACGTATTAAAATTTCAACAGAGTATATTACGCTAGGACAATTTTTGAAGTTAGCCGATGTAATTGATACAGGTGGCGCTGTAAAATGGTTTTTACAAGAATATGAAGTGTACGTGAATCAAGAACTTGAAAATAGAAGAGGTCGCAAATTATATGCGAACGATATTATTGAAATTCCAGGAAGCGGAAGTTTCCAAGTTCAGGCATAAAGGGGGAGCCCTTTGTTTATTTCAGAAATACAATTAAAAAACTATCGCAATTATGAAAAGTTAGAGCTTTCCTTTGAAGATAAAGTGAATGTGATTATCGGTGAAAACGCACAAGGGAAAACGAATTTGATGGAAGCTATTTATGTTTTAGCGATGGCGAAATCTCATAGAACCTCTAATGATCGCGAGCTTATCCGTTGGGATGAAGACTTCGGTCAAATTAAAGGGAAATTACAAAAGAGAAATAGTTCTTTGTCTTTGGAATTAAATATTTCGAAAAAAGGTAAAAAGGCAAAATTAAATCAACTTGAACAACAAAAATTGAGTCAATATATTGGCATGATGAATGTTGTCATGTTTGCCCCAGAAGATTTAAATCTTGTAAAAGGAAGCCCTCAAGTAAGAAGACGCTTTTTAGATATGGAATTAGGCCAAATAGCTCCAATCTATTTGTATGAATTGAGTCAATATCAAAAGGTGCTCACGCAACGAAATCACTTGCTGAAAAAGATGCAAGGGAATAGTAAGAATGAGGAAACGATGTTGGATGTATTTACACTTCAACTTATTGAGCATGGTGCAAAAATATTGCAAAAACGGTTTGAGTTTTTGCATTTACTACAAGAATGGGCAGCTCCAATTCATCGCGGTATAAGCCGCGGATTAGAAGAATTAGAAATTGTCTATAAACCAAGTGTAGATGTATCAGAATCAATGGATTTGTCGAAAATAAAAGAAGTATACTATGAAAATTTTCAATCTGTGAAACAACGTGAGATTTTCCGTGGTACGACTTTAATTGGTCCTCATCGTGATGATTTACAATTCTTCGTTAATAGTAAAAATGTTCAAGTCTTTGGTTCGCAAGGACAACAACGAACGACCGCACTGTCCCTAAAATTAGCTGAAATTGAATTGATTTACTCAGAAGTTAAGGAATATCCGATTCTTTTATTGGATGATGTATTATCAGAATTAGATGATTATCGTCAATCGCATCTGTTAAATACAATTCAAGGAAAAGTGCAAACATTTGTGACAACGACGAGTGTCGACGGAATTGAACACGAAACATTAAAAGAAGCGAAAACAATTCATGTAACGAACGGCACGGTAGATTGTGAAATAGATAGGGCGTAATCCCTATTTAAATGGAAAAGTAGGTGATCTTTGTGTCAATGGAACAAAAGCAAATGGAAGAAAACTCATATGATGAAAGTCAGATACAGGTACTTGAAGGATTAGAAGCGGTTCGAAAACGCCCTGGGATGTATATTGGATCTACAAGTGGAAAAGGACTTCACCATCTTGTGTGGGAAATCGTCGATAATAGTATTGATGAAGCACTTGCAGGGTATTGTGATGAAATTAACGTTAGTATCGAAGAAGATAATAGTATTCTTGTAACGGATAATGGACGTGGTATTCCAGTTGGTATACAAGAAAAAATGGGACGTCCTGCTGTAGAAGTTATAATGACCGTTCTTCATGCTGGTGGTAAGTTTGGCGGTGGCGGTTATAAAGTTTCTGGTGGTTTGCATGGTGTTGGGGCATCTGTAGTAAATGCTCTATCAACAGAACTAGAGGTATTTGTACATCGTGAAGGCAAAATCCATTATCAAAAATACGAAAGAGGTATCCCGGTTGCGGATTTAAAAGTCATTGGTGACACAGATCAAACAGGGACGATAACTCGATTTAAACCAGATCCAGAAATTTTTCAGGAAACAATAGTATACGAATTTGATACGTTAGCAACTCGTATGCGCGAATTAGCATTTTTAAATCGTAATATTAAATTAACAATTGAAGATAAACGTGAACATAAACAGAAGAAAGAATTCCATTATGAAGGTGGAATTAAATCATATGTTGAACATTTAAATCGTTCAAAACAGCCAATTCATGAAGAACCTGTATATGTAGAGGGTTCAAAAGATGGTATTCAGGTTGAAGTTGCGCTTCAATATAACGAAGGATACACAAATCATATTTACTCATTTACAAATAATATTCATACGTATGAAGGTGGTACACATGAGGTAGGATTTAAAACAGCCTTAACTCGTGTGATCAACGATTATGGTCGTAAAAATAATATTTTAAAAGATGCGGATAGTAATTTAACTGGTGAAGATGTTCGTGAAGGTTTAACAGCGATTGTGTCAATTAAACATCCAAATCCACAATTCGAAGGACAAACGAAGACGAAACTTGGAAATAGTGAAGCAAGAACAATTACAGAGTCAGTATTCTCAGAGGCATTTGAAAAGTTCTTACTGGAAAATCCGAATGTTGCACGTAAGATTATAGATAAAGGGACGATGGCAGCGCGTGCGCGTGTAGCAGCTAAAAAGGCTCGTGAGTTAACTCGCCGAAAGAGTGCTTTAGAAGTTTCAAGTTTACCAGGGAAATTGGCAGACTGTTCTTCTAAAGATCCAGCAATTAGTGAAATCTATATCGTAGAGGGTGACTCTGCGGGTGGGTCTGCAAAACAAGGACGTGATCGTCATTTCCAAGCAATTTTACCGCTGAAGGGTAAAATTATTAATGTTGAAAAGGCACGCTTAGATAAGATTTTATCAAATGATGAAGTTCGTACAATTATTACGGCGATTGGTACAAATATCGGCGGAGACTTCGCTATTGAAAAAGCACGCTATCATAAAGTTATTATTATGACGGATGCCGATGTTGATGGTGCGCATATTCGTACCCTATTATTAACGTTCTTCTATCGCTATATGCGTCAAATAATTGAGTGCGGTTATATATATATTGCACAGCCACCTTTGTTTAAAGTACAACAAGGTAAGAAAATTCAATATGCTTACAATGATAAGGAACTTGAAAAAATCTTAGCTGAATTACCAGCCCAACCTAAGCCGGGGATTCAGCGTTATAAAGGTCTAGGGGAAATGAATCCAACTCAGTTATGGGAGACGACAATGGACCCAGAAGTACGTTCATTACTTCAAGTTTCACTTCAAGATGCAATTGAAGCGGATGAAACATTTGAAATTTTGATGGGAGATAAAGTAGAGCCACGTCGTAACTTTATCCAAGAAAATGCAAAATACGTGAAAAACCTTGATATTTAAATGGGTAATGACAGGAATCTAAGTATTCCTGTCTTCTACATATAAATCAATGTATGTGTAACGGAAATGTAAGAGGAGGTGCTGGTTGATGTCAGACAATCAACAACAAGCACGAATTCGAGAAATTAATATTAGTCATGAAATGCGTACCTCGTTTTTAGATTACGCAATGAGTGTTATCGTATCTCGTGCATTACCAGATGTTCGTGATGGATTAAAACCTGTGCATCGTAGGGTTTTATATGCGATGAATGATTTAGGAATTACAGCTGATAAAGCGTATAAAAAATCAGCGCGTATTGTCGGTGAAGTAATCGGTAAGTATCACCCTCACGGTGATTCAGCTGTTTACGAGACGATGGTACGTATGGCGCAAGATTTTAGTCAACGTTATATGCTTGTTGATGGGCATGGTAACTTTGGTTCTGTTGATGGTGATTCAGCAGCAGCGATGCGTTATACAGAAGCAAGAATGTCTAAGATTTCTATGGAATTAATACGTGATATTTCAAAAAATACGATTGATTATCAAGATAACTATGATGGTTCTGAAAGAGAGCCAATTGTATTGCCAGCGCGTTTCCCTAATTTATTAGTGAATGGTACGACGGGTATTGCGGTAGGTATGGCAACGAATATTCCACCGCATCAACTTGGTGAAGTAATTGATGGTGTATTGGCACTAAGCCATAATCCCGACATTACGATTGCGGAATTAATGGAGTTTATTCCAGGACCAGATTTTCCAACAGCAGGTTTAATTTTGGGACGAAGTGGGATTCGAAGAGCGTATGAAACAGGTAGAGGCTCTATTATGCTTCGAGCTAAAGTTGAAATTGAAGAGAAGTCAAATGGTAAACAATCTATTCTCGTAACTGAACTACCTTATCAAGTTAATAAGGCGCGATTAATTGAAAAAATTGCAGAATTAGTTCGTGATAAGAAAATTGAAGGTATTACGGATTTACGTGATGAGTCAGATCGAAACGGTATGCGTATTGTTATGGAAGTACGCCGTGATGCCAATGCCAATGTACTATTAAATAATCTATATAAACATACAGCACTTCAAACAAGTTTCGGTATTAATATGTTGTCTCTTGTAAATGGAGAGCCACAAGTACTGAATTTAAAACAAAATTTATATCATTACTTGGAGCATCAGAAGGTAGTAATTCGTCGACGTACTGCTTATGAATTAGAAAAAGCAGAGGCGCGTGCTCATATTTTAGAAGGATTACGAATTGCTCTAGATCATCTAGATGAAGTTATTACGTTAATTCGTAGTTCGAAAACAGCAGATATTGCAAAACAAGGCTTAATGGAACGTTTCGGTTTAAGTGAGAAACAAGCACAAGCAATTTTAGATATGCGTCTGCAACGTTTAACAGGATTAGAAC
>NZ_CM129593.1:12500-27500 GCF_052947655.1 Bacillus pretiosus
GCGAGGAGAGAATCCTAAGGTGTGCGAGAGAACTCTGGTTAAGGAACTCGGCAAAATGACCCCGTAACTTCGGGAGAAGGGGTGCTTTCTTAACGGAAAGCCGCAGTGAATAGGCCCAAGCGACTGTTTAGCAAAAACACAGGTCTCTGCGAAGCCGTAAGGCGAAGTATAGGGGCTGACACCTGCCCGGTGCTGGAAGGTTAAGGAGAGGGGTTAGCGTAAGCGAAGCTCTGAACTGAAGCCCCAGTAAACGGCGGCCGTAACTATAACGGTCCTAAGGTAGCGAAATTCCTTGTCGGGTAAGTTCCGACCCGCACGAAAGGTGTAACGATTTGGGCACTGTCTCAACCAGAGACTCGGTGAAATTATAGTACCTGTGAAGATGCAGGTTACCCGCGACAGGACGGAAAGACCCCGTGGAGCTTTACTGTAGCCTGATATTGAATTTTGGTACAGTTTGTACAGGATAGGCGGGAGCCATTGAAACCGGAGCGCTAGCTTCGGTGGAGGCGCTGGTGGGATACCGCCCTGACTGTATTGAAATTCTAACCTACGGGTCTTATCGACCCGGGAGACAGTGTCAGGTGGGCAGTTTGACTGGGGCGGTCGCCTCCTAAAGTGTAACGGAGGCGCCCAAAGGTTCCCTCAGAATGGTTGGAAATCATTCGTAGAGTGCAAAGGCATAAGGGAGCTTGACTGCGAGACCTACAAGTCGAGCAGGGACGAAAGTCGGGCTTAGTGATCCGGTGGTTCCGCATGGAAGGGCCATCGCTCAACGGATAAAAGCTACCCCGGGGATAACAGGCTTATCTCCCCCAAGAGTCCACATCGACGGGGAGGTTTGGCACCTCGATGTCGGCTCATCGCATCCTGGGGCTGTAGTCGGTCCCAAGGGTTGGGCTGTTCGCCCATTAAAGCGGTACGCGAGCTGGGTTCAGAACGTCGTGAGACAGTTCGGTCCCTATCCGTCGTGGGCGTAGGAAATTTGAGAGGAGCTGTCCTTAGTACGAGAGGACCGGGATGGACGCACCGCTGGTGTACCAGTTGTTCTGCCAAGGGCATAGCTGGGTAGCTATGTGCGGAAGGGATAAGTGCTGAAAGCATCTAAGCATGAAGCCCCCCTCAAGATGAGATTTCCCATAGCGTAAGCTAGTAAGATCCCTGAAAGATGATCAGGTTGATAGGTTCGAGGTGGAAGCATGGTGACATGTGGAGCTGACGAATACTAATAGATCGAGGACTTAACCATATAATATGTAGCAATGTTATCTAGTTTTGAAGGAATATGCCTTCATAGTTTGGTGATGATGGCAGAGAGGTCACACCCGTTCCCATACCGAACACGGAAGTTAAGCTCTCTAGCGCCGATGGTAGTTGGGACCTTGTCCCTGTGAGAGTAGGACGTCGCCAAGCAATTAAAAACACAAGTCTTTTGACTTGTGTTTTTTTATTTCCCATGAAATAGGCTCGGTTCTGTTAGTAAAAAAGACGAAATATAGTAAGGGATTTTTTGAGCAGAAATAGTAAGAAATTGATAAATAAATGGATAATCTTCAGAGCCATAGCTCCCAAGTAAATCATACCACCAATCTGTTTCGTATCTAGAAATCATACTTAAATTGTAGAGCAATAAATAATGAACAAGAAGTTCAGGTAATACTGGTTTAGGATTTCTCGGGTCAATTGGAATTGGTAAGTAATAAGTATCAGCAAGATATTCGTAGTATAAAGGCGTACTATATATAGGGTTCCACGACTGGATAGGAGCTGTAAAAAGCAGATTCGATCCGCTCGTTTTCCCAGGAACATGTTGTATGGATAAATGCTTACAAGTTGATTCAATGTAACGTGAAAATCTTTCTGTAGTCATATGGAGTCGATCTAGTATGTTGACCGAAAAGGAAAGTTCATTTGTATTTGTTGAATCGATTTTATATAAAGTGGCCCCCCTTTGACTATAGCGAAATAAATTTTGTAATTCGGGAATATTTCCCATTAGATCTAGCATGTTAAACTTCTCTGCTTCTAAGTGTTTCATGTGAAACAGCTGTTCTGCAATATGAGTAAATAATCCATTTTTTTGCACCTTCACCTCATCTTCTAAAAATTGATACCCCTGTTTTTTTCGTTTACGAGTCGTAACACCATGAGCTAAAACAGTAGTGGATTCTGGATAGTTAGGATCAATAGTTAGTAAGCAGGCTTTAAAAAGTTGGCTCATTCCATAAAACAATAACATTGGCTGAATCGAAAAGGGGGCTACCTTATATAATTCATAATAGTTTTTCCCGTGTTCTAAGTAATAAATAAAGGGATAACAATTTTCGAAACTTTTTTTTTCAGCATCTTGTATGGAGGATTTTTCATAGCAACGGGCAAGATAACGTTGTACATTTTGAGATGAAAAGAAGAAACTTAATTGCTGCCAAGTACAATGTGTTTGATGCATATATTACGCTCCTTTTATTGTCTAAAAATTCTAACATATATATACGTCCTTGACAGTATTTTAACCAATTGATAAGCTACTAATAATAATTTCTGGTATCATGGGGGGAACAATTATGTGGGAATCTAAATTTGTTAAAGAAGGTTTGACTTTTGATGACGTATTACTTGTACCAGCAAAGTCAGATGTACTACCAAGAGAAGTAAGTGTTAAAACAGTTTTATCTGAAAGCTTACAGTTAAATATCCCGTTAATTAGTGCAGGAATGGATACAGTAACAGAAGCTGATATGGCTATTGCAATGGCTCGTCAAGGCGGTTTAGGAATTATTCATAAAAACATGTCTATTGAACAACAAGCGGAGCAAGTTGATAAAGTAAAACGTTCTGAAAGTGGCGTTATTTCAGATCCTTTCTTTTTAACTCCAGAACATCAAGTGTATGATGCAGAGCATCTTATGGGAAAATACCGTATCTCAGGTGTACCGGTTGTAAATAATTTAGACGAGCGAAAATTAGTTGGTATTATTACAAACCGTGATATGCGTTTTATCCAAGACTACTCAATCAAAATTTCCGACGTAATGACAAAAGAAAAGCTAATTACAGCTCCAGTTGGTACAACGCTGGAAGAAGCTGAAAAGATCCTACAAAAGTACAAGATTGAAAAACTCCCTCTCGTTGATAACAACGGTGTATTACAAGGGCTTATTACAATAAAAGATATTGAAAAAGTAATTGAATTCCCAAATTCTGCGAAGGATAAGCAAGGACGCTTATTAGTTGGAGCAGCGGTTGGTGTAACGGCTGATGCTATGCTTCGTATCGACGCATTAGTAAAAGCTAGCGTAGATGCAATCGTACTTGATACAGCTCATGGACATTCTCAAGGTGTTATTGATAAAGTGAAAGAAGTTCGTGCGAAATATCCATCACTAAATATTATCGCTGGAAATGTTGCTACTGCTGAAGCAACGAAAGCATTAATTGAAGCAGGTGCAAACGTAGTTAAAGTTGGTATTGGACCAGGCTCTATTTGTACGACACGCGTTGTAGCTGGCGTGGGTGTACCACAATTAACAGCAGTTTATGATTGTGCAACAGAAGCTCGTAAACACGGTATTCCAGTTATTGCTGATGGTGGTGTTAAGTACTCTGGTGACATGGTAAAAGCTTTAGCAGCAGGAGCACACGTTGTTATGCTAGGTAGTATGTTTGCTGGTGTTGCTGAAAGCCCTGGAGAAACTGAAATTTATCAAGGTCGTCAATTTAAAGTATATCGTGGTATGGGTTCTGTCGGAGCGATGGAAAAAGGAAGTAAAGACCGTTACTTCCAAGAAGGAAATAAAAAACTTGTTCCAGAAGGTATTGAAGGTCGAGTACCATATAAAGGACCTTTAGCCGATACAGTTCATCAATTAGTTGGTGGATTACGTGCCGGTATGGGATATTGCGGAGCTCAGAATTTAGAATTCTTACGTGAGAATGCACAATTCATTCGTATGTCAGGTGCTGGTTTACGTGAAAGCCACCCTCATCACGTACAAATTACAAAAGAGGCTCCAAACTACTCATTGTAATGTCTTATATACAAATAGACGGAGATTTGATATCTCTGTCTATTTTTTTTTGATTATGTTAGAATAACGGTTATGTGAGTACATAGATATTGGGGGTAGCAAAAGTGAAAGGTATGTTTTGCAAAAGATTCATTGCTTTAGTAACAATGCTTACACTAGCTTGTAGTATGTTGTTACCATATAGCAATGCATCAGCAGAAACAGGAGCTGCTTTAAACATTGAAGCAGGTGCAGCAATTTTAGTTGAAGCGAATTCTGGGAAAATTTTATATCAAAAGAATGCAGATGAATTATTATCAATTGCTAGTATGACAAAGATGATGAGTGAATATTTAGTTCATGAAGCAGTGGATAAAGGAAAACTTAAGTGGGATCAAAAAATTAAGGTTTCTGAATATGCGTATAAAGTTTCACAAGATGCTTCTTTATCAAATGTTGCATTAG
Source organism: Bacillus pretiosus (assembly GCF_052947655.1). Taxonomy (NCBI): domain Bacteria; kingdom Bacillati; phylum Bacillota; class Bacilli; order Caryophanales; family Bacillaceae; genus Bacillus; species Bacillus pretiosus. Next base: position 16,973 of record NZ_CM129593.1, read on the forward strand.
AAAAAGGTGGCATTTATACAGTAAAAGAGTTATATGAAGCAATGGCAATCTTTTCTGCAAATGGTGCAACAATTGCATTAGCAGAAGCAATTGCAGGTAAAGAAGTAGACTTCGTAAAAATGATGTATGATAAATCGAAAGAACTAGGGTTGAAAAATTATAAATTTGTCAATTCTACAGGTTTAACGAATAAGGATTTAAAGGGAATGCATCCTGAAGGAACAACAGCGGATGAAGAAAATAAAATGTCTGCAAAGGATGTTGCAACTTTAGCACAACATTTAATTAAAGATTATCCAAAAGTGTTAGATACAGCAAAAATCCCGAAAAAAGAATTCCGTCCAGAAAAAGAGAAGTTTGCAATGTCGAACTGGAACTGGATGTTAAAGGGCTTAGTGAAAGAATATGATGGCGTAGATGGCCTGAAAACAGGCTCGACTCCAGAAGCAGGGGATTGCTTCACTGGTACGGTTGAAAGAAACGGAATGCGTTTTATTTCTGTAGTTATTAAAACAAGTTCTCATACAGCACGTTTTGATGAAACAAAGAAGCTATATGATTATGGATTTGCTAACTTTGAAATGAAGCAAATGTATAAAAAAGATTCTTCAGTAAAAGGACAAGAAACAGTACGAGTAGAAAATGCTAAAGATAAAGATGTAGCAGTTCAAACAAAACAAGCTGTTTCACTTCCGGTGCCAAAAGGAAGTAAAGATGTTTATAAAACAGAATTAAAAGAAGCAAATAAGGGACAAGAAGCACCTATTAAAAAGGGAGCTGCACTTGGCCAAATGGTAATCACACCAAAAGATGCGAATGATCCTGGATTTTTATCTGGTAAGTCATTACAAATAGATCTTGTAACAACGTCTGCAGTAGAGGAAGCGAATTGGTTTACTCGCTCTATGCGCGGAATTGGTTCTTTCTTTAGTGGTATATGGAATAGTGCTGTTGATACAGTAAAAGGTTGGTTTTAAAAGCTCCTCATTGTAGGGGCTTTTTCTTATTCCTATTTTTCATACCGACTTTATGAAAAAGTAGTAGACAAGCATCTGATAGTTAGTGGTAGAATGTAAGAGTATTCTTAATTTTCGCCTTTAACGGGGAAAAGCAATTCACCTAGGGGGGTTTTTGTAACATGACAAATGTAACAGGGACAGAACGTGTAAAACGTGGAATGGCAGAAATGCAAAAAGGCGGCGTTATTATGGACGTAATTAACGCTGAACAAGCAAAAATTGCAGAAGAGGCAGGCGCAGTTGCTGTTATGGCACTAGAGCGTGTACCAGCAGATATTCGTGCAGCAGGTGGCGTTTCTCGTATGGCAGACCCAACAATCGTTGAAGAAGTTATGGGCGCTGTTTCAATTCCGGTTATGGCAAAATGCCGTATCGGTCATCTTGTAGAAGCACGTGTATTAGAATCATTAGGGGTAGACTATATCGATGAGAGTGAAGTATTAACTCCTGCTGATGAAGTATACCATTTAAATAAACGTGATTACACAGTTCCGTTTGTATGTGGTTGCCGTGATATCGGAGAAGCTGCACGTCGTATTGCAGAAGGTGCATCTATGCTTCGTACAAAAGGTGAACCAGGAACAGGAAACATTGTAGAGGCAGTGCGTCATATGCGCCAAGTCAATGCAGAAATCCGTCAAGTTGCAAGTCTACGTGAAGATGAGTTAATGACATATGCAAAAAATACTGGTGCTCCTTATGAAGTACTACTTGAAATTAAACGCCTTGGTCGTTTGCCAGTTGTAAACTTCGCAGCAGGTGGTGTAGCAACACCAGCAGATGCAGCGTTAATGATGCAACTTGGTGCAGATGGTGTATTTGTTGGATCTGGTATCTTCAAATCAGAGAATCCAGAGAAATTTGCACGCGCAATCGTTGAAGCGACGACACATTATGAGGATTACGAACTAATTGCAAGCCTTTCTAAAGGATTAGGTAATGCGATGAAAGGTATCGAAATTTCAACGTTATTACCAGAACAACGTATGCAAGAGCGTGGATGGTAATTGAAGGAGAACTTTAAAATGGTGAAAATCGGTGTACTAGGTCTTCAAGGTGCAGTTCGTGAGCATATAAAATCAGTTGAAGCAAGTGGTGCAGAAGCTGTTGTTGTAAAGCGTATAGAGCAACTTGAAGAGATTGATGGTCTTATTTTACCAGGCGGTGAAAGTACAACAATGCGCCGTCTTATTGATAAGTATGCTTTCATGGAACCACTTCGTACATTCGCGAAGTCTGGTAAACCAATGTTTGGTACATGTGCAGGTATGATTCTTCTTGCAAAAACACTTATTGGCTATGAAGAAGCACATATTGGTGCTATGGATATTACAGTAGAGCGCAATGCGTTCGGACGCCAAAAAGATAGCTTTGAAGCCGCACTGTCAATTAAAGGTGTAGGAGAAGAATTTATTGGTGTATTTATTCGTGCTCCGTATGTTGTAAATGTAGCTGATGATGTTGAAGTACTTTCCACACATGGTGATCGAATGGTAGCAGTAAAACAAAATCAGTTTTTAGCTGCTTCATTCCATCCAGAATTAACGGATGATCATCGTGTGACAGCATACTTTGTAGAAATGGTAAAAGAAGCGAAAATGAAAAAAGTTGTATAAGTAACTTGCAACTTGTATAAGATTATAGTAAATTGATGGTAACAATTTTATAAAATAAGCGTGTTGATAGGAAGTAGTAACAAATGCCGTTTCTTATAGAGAGTCGATGGTTGGTGGAAATCGATAGAAACAGTTTGTGAATCCATCCTGGAATGGAATGTGGAATATCTTTATGATTAGTAAACATTCCCGGTGAAGAGCCGTTATTTCTACTTGAGAGGAAAGCGGTAATGCTTTCAACTAGGGTGGCAACGCGGGTTAACTCCCGTCCCTTTATATAGGGACGGGAGTTTTTTGTGTTTTATAAAATAAAAGGAGGAGTATATAATGCTTGATATTAAATTTTTACGTACAAATTTTGAAGAAGTAAAAGCAAAGTTACAGCATAGAGGCGAAGATTTAACTGATTTTGGTCGTTTTGAAGAGCTGGATACGAGAAGAAGAGAATTACTTGTTCAAACAGAGGAATTAAAAAGTAAACGTAACGAAGTATCTCAACAAATCTCTGTATTGAAGCGTGAAAAGAAAGATGCAGAAGCTCTAATTCTAGAAATGCGTGAAGTTGGAGAAAAAGTAAAAGATCTTGATAATGAACTTCGTACAGTTGAAGAAGATTTAGAAAGATTAATGTTATCTATTCCAAATATACCTCATGAATCTGCTCCAATTGGTGAAACAGAGGATGATAATGTAGTAGCACGTAATTGGGGAGAAGTGAAAGAATTTGCTTTTGAACCAAAACCACATTGGGATCTTGCTACAGATTTAGGAATTTTAGATTTTGAGCGTGCTGGGAAGGTAACAGGAAGCCGCTTCGTATTCTATAAAGGTGCTGGCGCGAGATTAGAGCGTGCTTTAATTAGCTTTATGCTTGATCTTCATACTGACGAGCATGGATACGAAGAAGTATTACCTCCGTATATGGTAAACCGTGCAAGTATGACAGGAACAGGACAACTTCCGAAATTTGAAGAAGATGCATTCCGTATTGAAAGTGAAGATTACTTCTTAATTCCAACAGCTGAAGTACCTGTAACGAACATGCACCGTGATGAAATCTTAAATAAAGAGCAACTGCCTATACGATATGCTGCATTTAGCTCTTGTTTCCGTTCTGAAGCAGGTTCAGCTGGCCGTGATACACGTGGCTTAATTCGTCAGCATCAGTTCAACAAAGTAGAGCTTGTAAAGTTCGTAAAACCAGAAGATTCTTATGAAGAGTTAGAAAAACTAACAAATGATGCAGAACGCGTGTTACAATTATTAGAGTTGCCATATCGCGTTATGAGCATGTGCACAGGCGATTTAGGATTTACAGCAGCGAAGAAATACGATATCGAAGTATGGATTCCAAGCTATGGCACATATCGTGAGATTTCTTCTTGTAGTAATTTTGAGGCTTTCCAAGCGAGACGTGCAAATATCCGTTTCCGTCGTGAGCCAAACGGCAAACCAGAACATGTTCATACATTAAATGGATCTGGTCTTGCAATTGGACGTACGGTGGCAGCTATTTTAGAGAACTACCAACAAGAAGATGGTACAATTATAATTCCAGAAGTTCTTCGCCCTTATATGGGAGGAAAAACAGTTATTAAGTAAATTTATAAACATTCATCGGTATGAGTGATTGGTAATTATGAGCGTTGTCAGTACTATAATGTAGGAGAGGAAAAGTAAAATTTTCCTTTCCTCATAATTTATTTTAGTAGGGTTGACTAACTGTTTTTCTTTTGATATTATATTTGATGTCAATATGGAGGTATACCCAAGTCTGGCTGAAGGGATCGGTCTTGAAAACCGACAGGCGGCGAGAGTCGCGCGGGGGTTCGAATCCCTCTACCTCCTCCAGATATAATTGACAACAGCGCATATAAGTGGAGATTGGAGAACTCGTTACCAACACGTAACGAGTTTTTATTTTAAAACCAATCATAAAGTATGGTGTAAGGCGATTTTGTCCTTATTACACACTCATATTCCGATGATTATCTTCATAGATATGAAAGGAGTCAACATGGATCTTATTATACAAACGTTTCCTTTAGATGGAAAAACTTTATATTATGTACAATGTCCTGTCTGTAAGAACAATAGAATTTTAAACAGTGGTGCAAATGTGTCACGCATTATAAGCGATGATACATTCCGTAAACTTTGTGGTTGCACTTGTGATGTAAAGCAAACTGCGACAAAAGTAGAGGCGCCAAAAAAAGTTGAAAAAGCAGCTGTAAAGAAAGAAGCAGCTCCAAAACGTACAGGTAAAGTATTAACAGCAGTGATTAACGGGAAAGAAATGACTGTTAAAGAGATTGCTGAAACATACGATATTAGTACAAGTACTGTTCGTCAGCGTATTAACGCTGGAAAACCTGAGAGTGAAATTATTGCTCCGACAAAAAAGAAGTAATTTAATAGAAAAACCCGTGCGTATGCACGGGTTTTTTATTTTACAAGTTTACGTGTTTGTTTTAAAAAATGGCCAATTTTTTTAATGATTGGTTCGATTGAATCACCATCTTTTAAAATATCGTATTCATTAATGTTTAATCGTAAAACAGGGCATGCATTAAAGTTATTAATCCAGTTTTCGTAACGGCCATGCATCTCTTTCCAATACTCAATTGGTGTTTGTTGTTCCATCGGACGTCCGCGTTCTTGGATACGATCAACAATATCATCGAAAGAACCTTCTAAGTAAATTAATAAATCAGGATGAGGGAAGTAAGGAGTCATGACCATAGCGTCAAATAAACCTTTGTATGTTTCATAATCAGTTTCCGTCATTGTACCTTTTTCATGATGCATCTTTGCAAAAATTCCAGTGTCTTCATATATAGAGCGATCTTGAACAAAACCGCCACCGTATTCAAAAATTCTTTTTTGTTCTTTAAATCGTTCTGCTAAAAAGTACACTTGCAAGTGGAAGCTCCAGCGTGTGAAATCAGCATAGAACTTGTCCAAATACGGGTTCGAATCTACCTTTTCAAATGATGTGCGATAACCTAAAGCGTTAGCTAATGCAGTTGTCATAGTTGATTTTCCGACACCTACTGTTCCAGCAATAGTGATTACTGCGTCATTTGGTATATCATATTTTTGCCTTAAATTCATTGTTATTCCGACTCCTTTAAGAGAGTATTTTGAAGGGCGGATAGGATGACGTTTAAATCATCAGGATTTTTTACAAAATCCATATCGTCTCCGTTAAATTTTAATACTGGGATATCTGGATGATCTTTTTTAAAAGTATCCATTGCTGTTTCGTAATCTTTTGTGAGCTGTAGTAAGTAATTTGGATCCATGTTTTTTTCGAATTCTCTTCCGCGCATCGCAATTCGTGTTTGTAATGTTTCCAAGCTAGCTGTTAAATAAACGATAACGTTTGGTACAGGCATATCTTGTGTAAGGATACGATAGATTTGCATGTACTTGTCATATTGAGAATTCTTTAATGTACGGGATGCAAAAATTAAATTTTTAAATATATGATAATCCGCTACTACTGGTTTCCTTTGATTCAAATACTTTATGTTAATATCTTCTAATTGTTTGTATCTATTACAAAGAAAGAACATCTCTGTTTGAAAACTCCATTCGTCGATGTCTTCATAGAATTTTCCTAAAAAAGGATTCTCATCAACAATTTCTTTTAGTAAGTGGAGTTGCATGTGAGTTGAAATTGCCTTCGCAAGTGAGGTTTTTCCAACACCAATTGGTCCTTCAACCGTGATAAATGGTACTCCGGTCACGCTGTTTCCTCCTTTCAATCAGTGATTTACCGTGACTACTAAAAACACAAAACAGAATTATTGTAGCACAGGAGGGAAGCGAGCGGGTTAATTTGATATAAAAAGTTAGAAAATAAATATATGTATTAATTAATTTTTATTTGAGATGACGGTACTATATTTGCTTTTAATGTGGCTTCCATTATTTTTAAAGCATGCAGATTATCCTGATCATGATTAGAGGCAATACAGTCCTGTGGTACATACAGTGTATAATTTCTCATATGAGCATCGTTAGCTGTAAAGAGGATACATATATTCCCGGCGACTCCTGTCAATATTAGATTTTCTATTTTTAAATAGCCCAATAAGGAATTTAAAGGTGTTTCATAAAAAGCAGAGTAATGTGGTTTAATAAAAATGTAATCATCAGTATTTGGAGCAATCTTATGAATGATATTTTCACTATACTCATTTGTACAATGAGTAATTAGTTGGTCAATATCAGATCTCCAAAGTTGATAATGGTCATTAACATAAATTATGGGGTAGCCAAAGGATTTCATTGTTTTCTTTAATTGTAAAATAGGGTTTGTTATAATTTCGCATTTTTTAGCTAGGGTGGGCCCGTGTGAAAATTGAAAATCATTAATCATATCGATAATGAGTAAGGCAGTATTCTTCATATGTAATCCCCTCTCTTTTTTATTAGGGTGGATTGAATTTGTAAAAGTTATCCCATGTGCAGTAAATGGAAAAAAGTGTATTTTATTTTAGGCGAAAGGACTATGGTATGGAACACGATCAAGATATTTATTTTATGCAGTTAGCAATAGAAGAGGCTAAAAAAGCAGAGGCAATACAAGAAGTACCGATTGGTGCAGTTATAGTGTTAGATGGTGAAGTAATTAGTGTTGCTCATAATTTAAGAGAAACTGAACAAAGATCAATAGCTCACGCTGAGTTATTAGCTATTGATGAGGCGTGCAAAAAATTAGGGACATGGCGTTTAGAAGATGCGACGTTATATGTAACATTAGAGCCTTGTCCGATGTGTGCGGGTGGAATTGTTTTATCACGAGTGAAGCGAGTTGTATATGGTGCAAGTGATCCGAAAGGTGGATGTGCAGGGACTTTGATGAATCTTTTAACGGATGAACGCTTTAATCATCAATGCGAGGTAGTTGCTGGTGTATTAGAAGAAGAATGCGGTACTTTGTTAACAAACTTTTTTAGAGAGCTTCGTAAAAAAAGAAAAGCGATAAAAAAATTAGAGAAAAGTAACGAGAATTAACGTATTTGCATTTTGTAAAAAAACAAGTTATACTGATAATGCCTTTTAATGAAGGCAACCGAATATTGGTTTTAACTTTGCCGTGCTAAGCGGGGAGGTAGCGGTGCCCTATACTCGCAATCCGCTCTAGCGAGGCCGAATCCCTTCTCGAGGTTATGCTGCTGTAAGGTCTGCCTTAAGTAAGTGGTGTTGACGTTTGGGTCCTGCGCAACGGGACCCCGTGAACCTTGTCAGGTCCGGAAGGAAGCAGCAATAAGCGGGTCTTCTCGTGTGCCGCAGGAGTGCCTGAACCGAGCTAACTGCTTGAGTAACGCTTATGGTACGTAATCGACAGAAGGTGCACGGCAGTTATATATGTATACAAAACTCACCTTAATACTAAGGTGGGTTTTTTGTATAGAAAATAACTTTTGGAATCTATAAACAGAATGGGTTATAATAAATAAGATAATAACCTTTGAGGGAGGCCGTATTTTCGTGTCATACCAAGCGTTATACCGAACATGGAGACCGCAAAAATTTGAAGATGTAGTTGGTCAAAAGCACGTGACAAAAACGTTGCAAAATGCCCTTCTTCAAGAGAAAGTTTCACATGCTTATTTATTTTCTGGGCCGAGGGGAACAGGAAAAACGACAATTGCAAAAGTATTTGCAAAAGCAATCAACTGTGAACATGCTCCGGTAGCTGAACCTTGTAATGAATGTCCTTCTTGTTTGGGGATTACACAAGGATCTATTTCAGATGTATTAGAAATTGATGCGGCTTCAAATAACGGTGTAGATGAAATTCGAGATATTAGAGATAAAGTAAAATATGCTCCAAGTGCTGTAGAATATAAAGTATACATTATTGATGAAGTCCACATGCTTTCTATGGGTGCCTTCAATGCGCTTTTAAAAACGTTAGAAGAGCCGCCAGGACACGTCATCTTTATTTTGGCGACAACAGAACCGCATAAGATTCCGCCTACAATCATTTCACGTTGCCAGCGTTTTGAATTTCGAAAAATATCAGTAAATGATATTGTTGAGAGATTATCGACGGTTGTGACGAATGAAGGTACGCAAGTAGAAGATGAGGCGTTACAAATTGTTGCACGTGCCGCTGAAGGTGGTATGCGTGATGCGCTTAGTCTTATTGATCAGGCAATATCTTATAGTGATGAGACAGTTACGACAGAAGATGTATTAGCTGTGACAGGTTCTGTTTCCCAGCAATACTTAGGTAACTTAGTAGAATGTATACGTGAAAATGATGTATCAAGAGCATTACGTATCATAGATGAGATGATGGGTAAAGGGAAAGATCCAGTTCGTTTTATGGAGGATTTCATTTACTATTATCGCGATATGCTTTTATATCAAACCTCACCACAACTGGAACATATGTTGGAACGAGTAATGGTAGATGAGCAATTCCGGATGTTAAGTGAAGAAATGCAACCGGAAGTAATCTATGAAATCATTCATACGCTTAGTAAGGGACAACAGGAAATGAAGTGGACAAATCATCCGCGAATTTTCTTAGAAGTTGTTATGGTACAACTGTGTCAACAGTTTATGATGCAAGCGAACGGTGCAGATCGTTTACAAGCAATTATGAACAGGATGCAGCAATTGGAGAAAGAGTTAGAACAAGTCAAAAAGAATGGTGTGCCGGCTGGTGTGCAGCAAGAAGTCAGAGAGACACGTGCAACACCAAAGCCAGTGCGTACAGGTAGTATGAAAATTCCTGTTGGACGCGTAAATGAAGTGTTAAAGCAAGCAAAGCGTCAGGATTTAGAACAATTAAAAGCTGTGTGGGGTGAGTTGTTAGGAAGACTCAAATCATACAACAAAGTAGCGTTTGCTGTTTTATTAGAAAATAGCGAACCGGTAGCGGCTTCGGATGATACTTACGTTTTAGCGTTTCAATATGAGATTCACTGTAAAATGGCAAGCGAGAACCGAGAAGCTATGGATACAGTGGAACAAGCCTTATTTGAACTGTTAAGTAAAAGATTAAATATGATTGCCATTCCAAAAAGTGAATGGGGTAAAATCCGTGAAGATTTTTTACAGCGTGAAGGCGAGAATTCTGAAGAAAGCCCAGAGAAAAAAGAAGATCCTCTTATAGAAGAGGCAGTAAAATTAGTAGGACAAGAACTTATTGAAATAAAAGAGTAATAATAATTAGGAGGAATTAATTATGATGCGTGGCGGAATGGGAAATATGAATAATATGATGAAACAAATGCAAAAGATGCAAAAAGATATGGCAAAAGCGCAAGAAGAACTTGGCGAAAAAACAGTTGAAGGTACAGCTGGCGGCGGTATGGTCACAGTTATTGCAAATGGTCATAAGCAAATTCTTGAAGTGAAAGTTAAAGAAGAAGTTGTAGATCCAGAAGATATCGAAATGTTACAAGACTTAGTGTTAGCTGCAACGAATGATGCACTTAAAAAAGCTGATGAACTTTCAAACTCTACAATGGGTAAATTTACAAAAGGCTTAAACTTACCAGGTGGAATGTTCTAGGAGGATACTGATATATGCATTATCCAGAACCGATATCGAAATTAATTGATAGTTTTATGAAGTTGCCAGGAATCGGACCGAAAACAGCGGTTCGATTGGCATTTTTCGTATTAGATATGAAAGAAGATGATGTGTTAGGTTTTGCAAAAGCACTTGTGAATGCGAAGCGAGATTTAGCGTATTGTTCTGTATGCGGACATATTACTGACCGCGATCCTTGTTATATTTGTAATGATTCGCATCGAGATCAGTCGATTGTTTGTGTTGTGCAGGAACCGAAAGATGTAATCGCAATGGAAAAGATGAAAGAGTATCAAGGTGTATATCATGTGTTACGTGGTGCGATTTCT
>NZ_CM129593.1:32500-82500 GCF_052947655.1 Bacillus pretiosus
TTAAGGAGAGGGGTTAGCGTAAGCGAAGCTCTGAACTGAAGCCCCAGTAAACGGCGGCCGTAACTATAACGGTCCTAAGGTAGCGAAATTCCTTGTCGGGTAAGTTCCGACCCGCACGAAAGGTGTAACGATTTGGGCACTGTCTCAACCAGAGACTCGGTGAAATTATAGTACCTGTGAAGATGCAGGTTACCCGCGACAGGACGGAAAGACCCCGTGGAGCTTTACTGTAGCCTGATATTGAATTTTGGTACAGTTTGTACAGGATAGGCGGGAGCCATTGAAACCGGAGCGCTAGCTTCGGTGGAGGCGCTGGTGGGATACCGCCCTGACTGTATTGAAATTCTAACCTACGGGTCTTATCGACCCGGGAGACAGTGTCAGGTGGGCAGTTTGACTGGGGCGGTCGCCTCCTAAAGTGTAACGGAGGCGCCCAAAGGTTCCCTCAGAATGGTTGGAAATCATTCGTAGAGTGCAAAGGCATAAGGGAGCTTGACTGCGAGACCTACAAGTCGAGCAGGGACGAAAGTCGGGCTTAGTGATCCGGTGGTTCCGCATGGAAGGGCCATCGCTCAACGGATAAAAGCTACCCCGGGGATAACAGGCTTATCTCCCCCAAGAGTCCACATCGACGGGGAGGTTTGGCACCTCGATGTCGGCTCATCGCATCCTGGGGCTGTAGTCGGTCCCAAGGGTTGGGCTGTTCGCCCATTAAAGCGGTACGCGAGCTGGGTTCAGAACGTCGTGAGACAGTTCGGTCCCTATCCGTCGTGGGCGTAGGAAATTTGAGAGGAGCTGTCCTTAGTACGAGAGGACCGGGATGGACGCACCGCTGGTGTACCAGTTGTTCTGCCAAGGGCATAGCTGGGTAGCTATGTGCGGAAGGGATAAGTGCTGAAAGCATCTAAGCATGAAGCCCCCCTCAAGATGAGATTTCCCATAGCGTAAGCTAGTAAGATCCCTGAAAGATGATCAGGTTGATAGGTTCGAGGTGGAAGCATGGTGACATGTGGAGCTGACGAATACTAATAGATCGAGGACTTAACCATATAATATGTAGCAATGTTATCTAGTTTTGAAGGAATATGCCTTCATAGTTTGGTGATGATGGCAGAGAGGTCACACCCGTTCCCATACCGAACACGGAAGTTAAGCTCTCTAGCGCCGATGGTAGTTGGGACCTTGTCCCTGTGAGAGTAGGACGTCGCCAAGCAACTAAAAACACAAGTCTTTTGACTTGTGTTTTTTTCTGTTTTCAAACAGTACGAAAAAAGAAGTAATGGTAATACAAACACGTTGCCCAAGGGTTAATCATATTATATAAGAGATGGATGTATATTTTTCTGTAAATTGTTAAGGAATAGAAGTATAAAATATGTCCATTTAAATAGGGAGGGAAGGTTATGAAAGCACAAAATGAAGTTTGTATTGTTTGTGAGACAGAAAGAAAAGAAGGGATATATGTTTATAATAATTTAATATGTTATGAATGTGAAAAGGATATGGTGAATACGGAGACAAATGATCCGAAGTATATATATTATTTAAAACAGCTTCGGAAATTAGAAGTATCATATTTTTAAATAGGCATATGCCTATTATTTTTTTTGTTCTGTATAATAGAGGAAGAATGAACTAATAAGGAAGAGATATAAATGAATCAAAATCGCATACCTTTATATGAGGCATTAACAGGGTTTAAAGAAAGAGAGCCGTTATCCTTTCATGTTCCAGGTCATAAAAATGGTTTAAACTTCCCTCAGGAAGCTGTAGGGGAGTTTAAAGATATACTATCTATCGATGTAACTGAGTTGTCAGGGTTAGATGATTTACATAGTCCGTTTGAATGTATAGATGAGGCACAACAGTTATTAGCTGATGTATATGGAGTGAACAAAAGTTATTTTTTAATTAATGGTTCAACGGTAGGGAACCTAGCAATGATTTTGTCTTGTTGTGGAGAACATGATATTGTTCTTGTACAAAGAAATTGTCATAAATCAATTATTAATGGTTTAAAATTAGCGGGCGCAAATCCAATTTTTTTAGATCCATGGATTGATGAAGCTTATAATGTACCAGTGGGAATTCATGATGAAATTATTAAGGAAGCAATTGAAAAATATCCAAATGCTAAAGCACTCATTTTAACGCATCCTAATTATTATGGTATGGGGATGGATCTAGAGGCAAGCATCGCTTATGCACATGCACATAAAATCCCTGTTTTAGTAGATGAAGCACATGGAGCCCATTTTTGTTTAGGGGGAGCATTTCCAAAGTCAGCATTAGCATATGGTGCAGATATTGTAGTTCATTCTGCACATAAAACATTACCCGCGATGACAATGGGGTCCTATTTACATATAAATAGTCGCTTAGTGAAAGAAGAAAAAGTTTCTACCTATTTAAGTATGCTACAATCTAGTAGTCCATCGTATCCAATTATGACTTCTCTTGATATTGCACGCTTTACAATAGCACGTATAAAAGAAAAGGGACATGATGAAATTGTCGAGTTTTTACGGGGATTTAAAGACGAATTGTGTTCTATTCCACAAATAGCTATTTTACAATATCCATTACAAGACGAGTTAAAGGTTACTGTACAGACACGTTGTCAGTTATCAGGATACGAATTACAGTCTGTATTTGAAAAGGTCGGTATATATACAGAAATGGCGGATCCATATAATGTCCTATTTATTTTGCCCTTGCAAGTAAATAAGGAGTATATGAAGGCTATAGAGATGATCCGAGAGGCATTGCAATATTATGAGGTGAAAGACAAGAAGGAATCTATTCGTTATACTTATAAAGGAGAATTTTCTCCTTTACCGTATACATATAAACAACTGGAAGGATATGAAACAAAAGTAGTATCTGTAGAAGAAGCAGTTGGGATGATAGCGGCAGAAATGGTAATTCCGTACCCACCTGGAATTCCATTGATTATGTATGGAGAAAGAATTACTTCAGAACATAAAGAGCAAATTATGTATTTAGAGCAATCAGGCGCTCGTTTTCAAGGTAACACGAAATATATGAAAGTGTATGATATAGAAAGTAGGTTTTAGAATGAAGGGATTATTTGTAACAATTGAAGGTCCAGAAGGTTCGGGTAAAACAACGTTAATTAAAAGTTTATTGCCATACTTTGAACAAAAAGAACAAAAGGTAATGGCGACGAGAGAACCAGGTGGCATTGCAATTTCAGAGGATATTAGAACAATTTTACATAAACAAGAATATACGATGATGGAGGCCCGTACAGAGGCGCTTCTGTATGCTGCTGCGCGTAGACAACATTTGGTGGAAAAGGTTATGCCGGCACTTAACGAGGACTACCTTGTATTATGTGATCGTTTTATAGATAGCTCTTTAGCGTATCAAGGATATGCAAGAGGATTAGGTATGGATAAAGTATTTGAAATAAATCGTTTCGCAACAGAGGACTGTATGCCTAGTTTAACGATTTACCTAGACATTGAACCAGAGATTGGTTTAGCTCGCATTGAAAAAGATGCAGGACGTGAAGTGAATCGATTAGATATGGAAGATATCTCTTTCCATAAACGTGTCCGTGAAGGATATTTACAAGTTGTAGAACGTTTCTCAGATCGTATTGTATTGGTAAATGCTGATCAACCAATGGAAAAACTTATAGAAGAAGTTGTTCAGATTATAGAAGATAAATTGTTATAATAGAAGGAAAGAATGAAATAAGTGAGGTATGCATTATGACGAAGACGTGGGAGCAGCTTTCTGCTATACAACCCATCGGTGTAAAAATGTTGATGAATAGCATTGCAAAAGAGCGTATATCCCACGCTTACTTGTTAGAGGGAGGGAAAGGGACTGGAAAGTTTGCAACGGCAATTCAAATGGCAAAGAGTTTCCTCTGTTCTGGGCGGAATGGGGTAGAGCCTTGTCACATATGTACAAATTGTAAGCGAATTGATTCAGGTAACCACCCTAACTTACATATTGTAAAACCAGACGGATTATCTATTAAGAAGCAGCAAATTCATGATTTACAAGAAGAGTTTTCAAAAACAGGATTAGAAGCAAATAAAAAAGTATATATTATTGAGCACGCAGATCGTATGACAGCAAATGCAGCGAATACACTTTTAAAATTTTTAGAAGAACCAAGTAGTGATACAACAGCTATTTTACTTACTGAACAAAGTCATCAAATTTTAAATACGATTTTATCTCGCTGTCAAGTTGTTACATTTAGACCGTTACCTACGGAATCTTTAATTAGAAGATTACAGGATGAAGGTATTACGGCATCTTTATCGACACTTGCTGCGCAACTCACGAATAGTTTTGATGAAGCTTTAGCTTTATGTAGTGATGAATGGTTTGCACAAGCACGAGCTTTAGTGATAAAATTATGTGAAGCGCTCGAAAAGGATAAAGCCTCTATTTTTTTTGTACAAGAAAAATGGGGGAAACACTTTAGAGAGAAAGAACAATTACAGCAAGGTTTAGATATGTTGCTCCTTATTTATAAGGATTTATTATATGTTCAACTTGGAGAAGAAGATCGTCTTGTTTTTCATGA
Source organism: Bacillus pretiosus (assembly GCF_052947655.1). NCBI lineage: Bacteria > Bacillati > Bacillota > Bacilli > Caryophanales > Bacillaceae > Bacillus > Bacillus pretiosus. Next base: position 37,074 of record NZ_CM129593.1, read on the forward strand.
GCAGAAAGAGATGTTTGAATCTTTCTCCTATGCTCAGAAGCGCATTGTATCAGCTCTCTTTAATATATTAGAGGCAAAAAATAGAATCAACGCTAATGTAAATGCGCAGCTTGTGTTCGAACAGTTAGTGTTGCGGTTGCAGGAGGGATGACCGTTTTGTATGATGTAGTAGGTGTTCGCTTTAAGAAGGCCGGAAAGGTGTATTACTTCGATCCGAATCAGTTCGATATCTCTGAAAATGAGTTTGTAATTGTAGAAACAGTAAGAGGTATTGAGTACGGAAAAGTAGTTATTACCAAAAAGCAAGTTGATGAAAACGACGTTGTATTACCGCTAAAAAAGGTTATTCGTATTGCAAATGAAAATGATCGTACCATTGTTGAAGAGAACAAACATGCTGCGAAAGAAGCATATCAAGTTTGTCAGCAAAAGGTAGTAGAGCATAATCTTGATATGAAACTTGTAGATGTAGAGTATACGTTCGATCGCAATAAGATTATTTTCTACTTTACTGCGGATGGTCGGATTGATTTCCGCGAACTAGTGAAGGACTTAGCGGCAATTTTTAGGACAAGAATTGAACTAAGACAAATTGGTGTTCGTGATGAAGCGAAGATGCTTGGTGGTATTGGTCCATGTGGTCGTATGCTTTGTTGTTCTACTTTTTTAGGAGATTTTGAACCTGTATCCATTAAGATGGCAAAGGATCAAAATTTATCATTAAATCCTGCAAAAATCTCTGGTTTATGTGGTCGCTTAATGTGTTGCTTAAAATATGAGAATGATGAATATGAGGCAGCAAAGGAACAACTTCCTGATTTAGATCAACGTATACAAACCCCGCATGGTACTGGCCGTGTTATCGGATTAAATATTTTAGAAAGATTAATTCAAGTGGAACTAGTAGACAAGGAACGGATAGTAGAATATACGTTAGATGAGTTAGTGAATAAAGGGGTCGTTTCGAGTCAAACCACAGATTAATGAGGTGGGTGCTTGTGGAGAAAAAAGATATTTTTGCATCGGTTTCTAGTATGGAAGAGCAAATTGGACATTTATACAAACAGTTGGGAGAATTAAAACAACATCTTGCAGAGTTGTTGGAAGAGAACCAACATATAAAAATGGAAAATGAAAATTTGCGACACCGCTTTGAAGAAGTGCAGATTAAGGAAAAACAAAAAACTCAAAAACGTAAAGAAGTGAAGCCGAAGACAACTGATATTGGCGAAGGCTACGATAATTTAGCAAGGCTATATCAAGAAGGTTTTCATATTTGTAATCTGCATTATGGAAGTGTACGTAAAGAGGGAGATTGTTTATTCTGCCTGTCATTTTTAAATAAAAAGTGAAATTACCTTTCCAATGATAATTGGAAAGGTAATTTTTTATACATGAGAGTAGAATGAAATATTTTTTTTTATTAGTAGAAGAAGAAATAGGGTAGGTTAAGTGTAAGAAAAGGAGTAACATATGAATTTATATGAAGATGAACGTTTAGATTACTTATTAGCGCAAGATATGAAGATTGTACAAAGCCCATCAGTATTCAATTTCTCGTTAGATGCTGTTTTACTTGCAGACTTTGCTTGGGTGCCGATTCAAAAAGGTAATGTACTTGATCTGTGTACAGGTAACGCAGTTGTCCCCCTTTTATTAAGTACAAGAACAAAGGGAAACATTACAGGTGTAGAAATTCAAGAACGTTTATATGATATGGGAATCAGAAGCGTTCAATACAATAAGTTAGAAGAAAGAATTCACTTAATACATGGGGATTTGAAAGATATGCCGGAGAAACTTGGACGTCATCAATATGATGTAGTTACATGTAATCCCCCTTATTTTCAAACACCTGCAACTTCTGAGAAAAATATGAATGAACATTTAGCGATAGCTCGTCATGAAATTATGTGTACATTAGAGGATGTTGTATCTGCAAGTAGTCAATTAGTAAAGCAAGGCGGGAAAGTAGCATTTGTACATCGTCCAGGTCGTTTGCTAGATATTGTTACATTAATGCGTAAATACAAAATTGAACCAAAGCGTGTACGATTTGTTTATCCTAAGGCAGGGAAAGAAGCGAATACATTGTTAATTGAAGGGATTAAGGATGGAAACGCAGATTTGAAAATATTGCCACCCCTTTTTGTATATGAAGAAAATAATGAATATACAAAGGAGATTCGTTCAATTTTATATGGAGAAGAATAAGCATTGTTTTTATGTAGTAGAGTGCTCTGACGGAAGTTATTATGCAGGATATACAAATCATATAGAGAAGCGGATCCAGACCCATAATAGTGGAAAAGGGGCTAGGTATACGCGTGCTAGACTTCCTGTTGTTTTAAAATACATAGAATTTCATGAAGATAAGCGTACAGCTATGCAAGCAGAGTATTATTTTAAGCAGTTAAATAGAAAACAAAAAGAAGAATATATGCAAAAAGGAGAACGCTATGTGGCAACAAAAAAGCTTTCAACAAAATGAAAAGGGAGTTTTATATTTAGTACCAACTCCTATTGGAAATTTAGAAGATATGACATTTCGTGCAATCCGAATTTTAAAAGAAGCTGATTTAATTGCTGCTGAAGATACGAGACAAACGAAAAAACTTTGTAATTATTTCGAAATTGAAACCCCCGTTATGAGTTACCATGAGCATAATAAGGAAGTAAGTGGTAAGAAAATATTAGGGAAGTTAGACGAAGGAAAGACTGTAGCACTTGTTAGTGATGCTGGTATGCCTTGTATTTCCGATCCAGGTTACGATATTGTTGTAGAGGCTGTAGCAGAACAGTATCATGTAATCCCGCTTCCTGGGGCAAATGCAGCCCTTACAGCATTAATTGCATCAGGTCTTGAAACAAAACAATTTTATTTCTATGGATTTTTACAAAGAAATAAAAAAGAAAGAAAAATGGAGTTAGAGAAGCTTCGTTATGTACAAACTACAATGATGTTTTATGAAGCGCCCCATCGTTTAGATGATACTTTAATCTCGATGCAAGAAGTGTTGGGAAATAGAGAAATTGTATTATGTCGAGAGTTAACGAAAAAATTTGAGGAATTTATTCGTGGAACAGTTGAGGAAGCAATTGAGTGGACGAAACAAAATGAAGTTCGTGGCGAGTTTTGTATTTTAGTAGCTGGTTCAACGGAAGAACCTACCCCAGAAGAACAATGGTGGGAATCTATTTCTGTATATGATCATATTGAACATTATATAAACGAAAAAGGTATGAATTCAAAAGAGGCAATAAAAACAGTCGCTAAAGATCGAGATTTGTCGAAACGCGATGTATATCAAATCTATCATGTCGATAAAAAATAAGCTTCTCATAATTGAGAAGCTTATTTTGCTGTTTCGATATAATCTTGAAGTTCGTTTAAGATTCGCTCAGCGCCTTCTTTGCTTAAGATAATTTTACCTTCAGCTAGAGATAGGTTACCATCAGATACTTCACCAGTTACTTGGCAAGTCATGTTTGGCTTATATTTTTTTAAGATGATTTTCTCGTCATCAACGTAGATTTCAAGAGCATCCTTTTCTGCAATACCTAAAGTACGGCGTAATTCGATTGGAATTACTACACGACCTAATTCATCAACTTTACGAACGATACCAGTAGATTTCATAATTCTTTTCCTCCTAAAGAAATAGTTTATAAGTTTCGAGTCTATTTTCTAGATTCGTCATTTTTCGACAAAATACCCTATGGACATATGATACCAATCATTTACATTTCCGTCAATTCTTTAATTCTATATTTTTTAAAAAGATTTATAGATTTCTTACTTCTTATATATAATAGAATGAGAGTAATTTCTACTATTATTTAACTTTATTTTCAGAAAAATTTATAGATTGTAAGTAAGGACTGTATATTTTCTTGAAATATGAGCAATAGATGATAAAGATATTAAGTATTAACTCATTTTTATCCCACTATTTGCCAAGCAGTAAGATTCTAAATTTAAAATTTGGGTGGAGCAAAGAAGTTAAGTTGGAGTCGGATTGCTCGTAAAAGCCTGATTGGTGCGGGCTAATAATCCGCAGGAGTGAACACCCCCACACAGATTAAAGTTTCACTTTATATATAAGTTTTTGATATACTATTTATAAATACATATGAGGTTATCCGGGAGGTCCAAAACAATGACAGAGGAAAATAAGTCCTTTTATATTACTACCCCAATTTATTATCCAAGTGGAAAATTACACATTGGACATGCTTATACAACAGTAGCAGGAGATGCGATGGCACGATATAAGCGTATGCAAGGATACAATGTTCATTATTTAACAGGAACTGATGAGCATGGACAGAAGATCCAAAAGAAAGCAGAAGAATTAAATGTTACACCACAAGCATATGTGGATAACATTGTTGCAGGAATTAAAGAACTTTGGGAGAAAATGGATATATCTTATGATGATTTTATTCGTACAACTGAAGATCGTCATAAAGATGTTGTTGAAAAAATCTTCAAGCAACTAGTAGATCAAGGTGATATTTATCTTGATGAATATGAAGGTTGGTATTCTGTACAAGATGAGACATTCTATACAGAGCATCAATTAGTAGATCCAATTATGGAAGGTGAAAAAGTAGTTGGAGGAAAAAGCCCAGATAGTGGTCATGATGTAGAACTTGTTCGTGAAGAATCGTATTTCTTTAGAATGGGTAAATATGTCGACAGACTATTAAAATTCTATGAAGATAATCCACATTTCATTCAGCCTGAGTCTCGTAAGAATGAGATGATTAATAACTTCATTAAACCAGGCCTAGAAGATTTAGCTGTTTCTCGTACTTCATTTGACTGGGGAGTTCGTGTTCCAGGTAACCCGAAACACGTTATTTACGTATGGGTTGACGCATTATCTAACTACATTACAGCATTAGGTTATGGAACAGAAAATGAAGAGATGTATAAGAAATTCTGGCCAGCTGATGTACATTTAGTTGGAAAAGAAATCGTTCGTTTCCATACAATTTATTGGCCAATCATTTTAATGGCATTAGATTTACCTCTTCCGAAAAAAATCTTTGCTCATGGTTGGATTTTAATGAAGGATGGAAAGATGAGTAAGTCAAAAGGAAACGTAGTAGATCCAGTTACTTTAATCGATCGTTACGGATTAGATGCATTACGTTATTACTTACTTCGTGAAGTTCCATTCGGATCTGATGGCGTATTCACACCAGAAGGATTTGTGGAGCGCATTAATTTCGATTTAGCAAATGACTTAGGTAACTTATTAAATCGTACAGTAGCTATGATTGATAAGTACTTTAACGGAGAAATCCCTGCATTTAAAGAAAATGTAACGGAATTCGATGAAACGTTAGTAACGTTTGCAAAAGATACATTGAAAAAAGTAGAAGAGGCAATGGAGAATATGGAATTCTCTGTAGCGCTAAGCTCAATTTGGCAATTGGTTAGCCGTGCAAATAAATATATTGATGAAACACAACCGTGGGTATTAGCGAAAGATGAGAATGATCGTGAAAAATTAGCTTCTGTAATGGCTCACTTAGCAGAGGTGCTTCGTCAAACAGGTATTATGCTTATGCCGTTCCTAACAGTAGCACCAAGTAAGATGTTTGCTCAGCTTGGACTTACTGAAGAGGCACATAAATCTTGGGAAAGCCTATCTACAATTGGCTGTATTCCAGCTGGAACAAAAGTAGAAAAAGGAAACCCGATTTTCCCGCGTTTAGAAATGGAAGTAGAAGTAGGGTACATTAAAGAACAAATGAAAAGCTCTGCTCCTAAAGTAGAAGAGAAAAAAGAAGAAGAACCGAAAGCAGAAGAAATTACAATTGATGATTTCTTTAAAGTAGAATTACGCGTAGCTGAAGTACTATCAGCTGAACCTGTGAAAAAAGCAGATAAGTTGTTAAAAATTCAGCTGGATTTAGGTACAGAAAAGCGTCAAGTTGTTTCAGGAATTGCAAAATTCTATTCGCCGGAAGACCTAAAAGGTAAAAAGGTTATTTGTGTAACAAACTTAAAACCTGTAAAATTACGCGGTGAATTATCACAAGGTATGATTTTAGCGGGTGAAGAGAATGGCGTATTGTCATTAGCATCAATCGACCAAAATCTACCAAATGGTACAAAAATCAAGTAATTAAGACAAGAAAAGAGATGTTTCACGTGTAACATGTGTGAAGCGTCTTTTTTCTTTTTACACTCTCTATTTTTGCATTAAAATTATAGTATTGTTATCGTTAATTTATTAAAGAGCTTATTTTTTAGAATAAACTTGATTTCAATATAAAAGGAGTTATGTATTATGTTGTTTGATACACATTCACATTTGAATGCAGAGCAATTTGAAGAAGATTTGCAAGAGGTTATTGCACGAATGAAAGAAGCGGGAGTTACCTATACAGTTGTTGTTGGTTTTGATGAAGTAACGATAAAAAAGGCGATTGAATTAGCTGAAACTTATGATTTTATTTACGCTGCGGTTGGATGGCATCCAGTTGATGCAATTGACATGACAGAAGAACATCTAGCTTGGTTAGAAGAACTTGCTTCTCATCCTAAAGTCGTTGCACTTGGAGAGATGGGATTAGATTATCATTGGGATAAATCTCCAAAAGAAATACAGAAGGAAGTATTCCGTAAACAAATTGCATTAGCCAAAAAAGTGAAATTGCCGATTATTATACATAACCGCGATGCAACTCAAGATATTGTTGATATTCTAGAAGAGGAGAATGCAGCTGAAGTGGGAGGCATTATGCATTGCTTTAGCGGCAGCGTAGAAGTAGCAGAGCGATGTGTTGATATGAACTTTTTAATTTCATTAGGCGGACCAGTTACATTTAAAAATGCTAAGAAGCCGAAAGAAGTTGCTGTGGAGATTCCATTAGAGAAATTGTTAATAGAGACAGATTGTCCATATTTAACACCACATCCATTTCGAGGAAAACGAAATGAACCGAGTTATGTAAAACTCGTAGCAGAAGAAATTGCGAATTTAAAAGGAATTTCTTATGAGGAAGTAGCAGAAATAACAACAAAAAATGCAAAAGCTTTATTTGGTGTTGAATAAAAAGGAGTGGGAGAACCCATTCTTTTTTATTTTTGTGAAAAAATAAGGGCGAATGAGGAAGTGTTACAATAAGGAGAGAGAACAAAGTTTTGGACATTCTATTTTTTAAAATGTAAGAATGGGGAAAATAATAATGGAAAAGTCGTCATTTTTTTGTTTTACTAAGTAGAGACGAAACGAGTGTGGAGGCAAGCATGAAAATTAAAGAGATTATCGTTGTAGAAGGTAAAGATGATACAGTTGCGATTAAGCGTGCTGTTGATGCGGATACAATTGAAACGAACGGTTCAGCAATCGGTGATCATGTTATTGAGCAAGTTAAATTAGCGCTGCAAAAACGGGGCGTTATTATTTTCACAGATCCGGATTATCCTGGAGAGCGTATTCGAAAAATTATTTCTGATAAGGTGCCTGGATGTAAACATGCTTTTTTACCGAAGGAAGAAGCACTTGCCAAAAGGAAAAAGGGTGTCGGGATTGAACATGCTTCTAATGAATCAATTCGCCGTGCTTTAGAGAATATACATGAAGAAATGGAAGCTTACACAAGTGAAATTAGTTGGAGCGATTTAGTCGATGCAGGCTTAGTGGGCGGAGAAATGGCAAAGAGTCGCAGAGAAAGAATGGGTAAGCTATTAAAGATTGGTTATACAAACGCAAAACAGTTACATAAACGTTTACAAATGTTTCAAGTTTCAAAAGAATCTTTTGCAGAAGCTTATAAGCAAGTCATACAGGAGGAAAGAAAATGAAGGATATCGCAACGCCAAATCGTACGAAAGACATTGTTGAAAAGTATGGATTTTCATTCAAAAAAAGTTTAGGACAAAATTTTTTAATTGATACGAATGTATTAAATCGTATTGTCGATCACGCTGAAATTGGTTCAGAAAGTGGTGCAATTGAAATTGGACCAGGTATCGGTGCGTTAACAGAACAATTAGCGAAGCGTGCTAAAAAAGTAGTAGCTTTTGAAATTGATCAGAGGTTATTACCGATTTTAGATGAGACGTTAGCTCCATATAGCAACGTTACAGTTATAAATAAAGACGTACTAAAGGCAGATGTACATGAGGTGTTTAGTGAGCAATTTGAGGAAGGGCAAGATGTAATGGTAGTAGCGAACTTACCGTACTATATTACAACGCCAATTTTATTTAAATTGTTGGAAGAGAAATTACCGGTTCGTGGATTTGTTGTTATGATGCAAAAAGAAGTTGGAGATCGTTTAGCTGCTAAACCTGGAACGAAAGAGTATGGTTCTTTATCCATTGCTATTCAGTATTATACAGAGGTGGAAACAGTTATGACTGTACCACGTACAGTGTTTGTGCCACAACCAAATGTTGATTCTGCGATTATTCGTCTCCTAAAGCGCCCGAAACCAGTTGTAGAAGTAACAGATGAGACATTCTTCTTTGAAGTAGTACGAGCAAGTTTTGCACAGCGTCGTAAAACTTTAATGAATAATTTATCAAATAATTTAAATGGTTTCCCGAAAGATAAAGAGCTGTTGGATCGAATTTTAACAGAAGTGGGAATTGATCCAAAACGAAGAGGCGAAACGCTATCTATCGAGGAGTTTGCAACATTAAGTAATGCATTAGTTCTTCATAAATTGTCATAAGAATAGAAAAGGGACAGTTCAACTTGAACTGTCCCTTTTGTCACCTTTCCTCTCCTACATTCATACTTTAAAAACAGGTAAGATGGCCTAACGAGTTTGGAGGTAGGAGAATGGCTTTACATGTTGGAGAATTAGTGGAACGATATTCTCATAATAGGGATATCCTTTTTCGTATTATAGAAATAAAAGGCGAGATAGCTATATTATTTGGAGAGGAAATTAGACTGGTGGCAGATGCGCCACTTGAAGATTTAATTAGTATAGATCAACGAGAGCATAAAAAAAGAGCGAAGCGTGAGAAAGAAACGATGGAGCGTACGTATCGTTTGTTTCAACAAGATTATGTATTAATGAAACAAAGGCATGAACACACTTCAACGGGTGGATATACAAGTGAGGTGAATTATTTTCAAATGCCAGGACGTGTATTGCATATAGATGGGGACCCGTTATATTTGCGCAAGTGCTTAGACTTATATAATAAAATTGGTGTTCCTGTACAAGGTATTCATTGTAAAGAAACAGAGATGCATGAAAAGGTAGTAGATTTAATAGATCATTTTCGTCCAGACATTTTAGTTATTACGGGGCACGATGCATATACAAAATCAAAAGGGGTAAAGGGAGATTTAGCAGCATATAGGCATTCAAGGCATTTTGTACAGGCTGTTCGAGAAGTGAGAAAAAAATATCCATCATTGGATCAACTCGTTATTTTTGCTGGGGCATGCCAATCACACTTTGAAGCATTAATTCGAGCGGGTGCTAACTTTGCTAGTTCACCATCTAGAATTAATATTCACGCACTAGATCCTGTATATGTGGTTGGTAAAATTAGTTTTACGTCATTTATGGAAAGAGTAAATGTATGGGATGTTGTACGTAATACGATTACCGGCGAAAAGGGACTTGGCGGGATTGAGACGAGGGGGATTTTACGAACTGGATTACCCTTTCAACATTATGAAGAATAAGCAAGGTACATATGTATCTTGCTTTTTTGTATGGGAAGGATTTAAATCAGCTTGGATAAAAAGAGACAAGAACGCGCAGACTACATAATGATACTTTTACAATATAGTATTTCTTCTATCTATTTGAACGCATGATGCTTTTATAATGATATTGTCTGTGAGTTGCGGTTAATAATTGGGATAGATATATCGTGTTTTAAGTGTTCAATCTAAATTACAGCGAGGTGTAACGAAGTATATGTCAAAACGTTTAGATGAAATTAAAAGCGAATTAGATCACCATCTTGGACAGAGACTGATGTTAAAGGCGAATAGTGGGAGAAGAAAAACAGTAGAACAATCAGGTGTACTTGCAGAAACGTACCGTTCTGTTTTTGTTGTACAATTGGATCAGCAAGAAGATGCGTTGCAACGTGTATCATATAGCTATGCGGATGTTTTAACAGAGACAGTAGAGCTAACGTTTTATGGTGAACCTCATAATGAAGTGATTTTATAATTCATGTATCGTTACATATATTCCCACAAATGAAAAGCTATATTATTTTGCATACTAATTATACCGTAGCAAAATAAGGAGGGACTCTGCATTGAGTAGACGAAGAGGTGTCATGTCAAATCAATTTAAAGAAGAGCTTGCAAAAGAGCTAGGCTTTTATGATGTTGTTCAGAAAGAAGGATGGGGCGGAATTCGTGCGAAAGATGCTGGTAACATGGTGAAACGTGCTATAGAAATTGCAGAACAGCAATTAATGAAACAAAACCAGTAGTTGTAAGATACTTTCTATGCTACGGTAGCCGAGGAGTGATTCCTCGGCTTTTTGTACTCGAAAAGGTGCCATCATTTTACATAAGTAGTTTCATTCTGAATGCTTTTCGTTATAATTAGGGAAGTGTCATCGTCTTACTATAAATTTATGGTAAAATAAACGATAAAAGATTGAGTACATAGAGTGGGTGAATAGATTGAAGCTACTAGTGAAAGCACCAGCAAAGATTAATCTGTCGTTAGATGTACTGGGAAAAAGACAAGACGGATATCATGAAGTGAAAATGATTATGACAACAATTGATTTAGCGGATCGTTTAGAACTAATGGAATTAGCAGAAGACCGTATTGAAATTTTATCCCATAATCGGTATGTCCCAGACGACCAAAGAAACTTAGCTTATCAAGCAGCGAAATTATTAAAAGAGAAGTTTAATGTGAAAAAAGGCGTATCTATTACTATTGAAAAAACGATTCCAGTAGCAGCTGGATTAGCAGGTGGAAGTAGTGATGCAGCAGCGACATTACGTGGCCTTAATAAATTATGGAATTTAGGGCTTACAATTGATCAGTTAGCAGAGCTTGGCGCAAAAATCGGATCAGATGTATCGTTTTGTGTATATGGTGGGACAGCAATTGCCACTGGAAGAGGAGAGCAAATTGAGCACATAAAAACTCCACCTTCTTGTTGGGTTATTTTAGCAAAACCCCATATTGGTGTATCTACTGCTGATGTGTATGGAAATTTAAAGTTAAATCGAGTTACACATCCAAATGTAGAGAAAATGGTTAACGTCATAAATGCTGGGGACTACAAAGGGATTTGTGATACTGTTGGTAATGTTTTAGAAGATGTAACGTTTGCGATGCATCCTGAAGTTGCACGTATTAAGGCACAGATGAAGCGATTTGGGGCGGATGCCGTATTAATGAGTGGAAGTGGCCCAACCGTATTTGGTCTTGTGCACCATGATTCGCGAATGCATCGTATATATAACGGATTAAAAGGATTTTGTGAACAAGTATACGCAGTACGTTTATTAGGAGAGCGAGAAACGCTTGAATAAAGACGTATAATACGTTATGATTTGTTTAGAATATTCGTGATTTGAGGTGAGAGTATGAAAATTAGACGAAGTACAAGATTAGTCGATATGACGTATTACTTGTTACAAAACCCTCGTCAGCTAGTTTCTCTCACTTTTTTTGCTGAAAGGTATCAATCAGCTAAGTCTTCCATTAGTGAAGATTTAGTTATTATTAAGCAAACGTTTGAACAACAAGGGGTCGGCACATTGCAAACGGTACCAGGAGCAGCAGGAGGAGTGAAATATATACCATATATAAGTGAGGAAGAGGCAGATCTAATTATTGGTGAGCTTTGTAGCTTATTTGAAAATCCAGATCGTATTTTGCCTGGTGGTTACTTATATATGACAGATCTTTTAAGTAATCCTCGCCATATTAATGGCGCAGGTCGTTTGTTTGCTTCTGTTTTTGCTAGGCAACCAATTGATGCGGTTATGACGGTGGCAACGAAGGGGATTCCACTTGCTTATGCGGTGGCAAATTACTTAGATGTACCGGTAGTAATTGCAAGGAAAGATAATAAGGTAACAGAAGGCCCAACTGTTAGTATTAACTATGTATCAGGTTCTTCTAAGCGAATTCAAACAATGACGTTAGCAAAGCGTAGCCTTCCAGAGGGATCAAATGTTTTAATTATTGATGACTTCATGAAAGCTGGCGGGACAATTCAAGGTATGATGAGTATGTTAGAAGAGTTTAAGGCTAATGTTGTTGGTATTGGTGTATTAGTAGAATCCACGGATATTGAAGAACGACTAATTAATAATTTTGTATCATTAATTCGTCTATCAGAAGTTGATGTGAAAGAAAAAGCGATTCAAGTGGAAAAGGGAAATTATTCACTGGCACCATTTGATGAAGGGCTTGTAGAGGCTGAGTAAAAAGGTAAAGCAGATCGCTTTATCTTTTTTTTATTCTATTTATAAATTATAAAATAGATGGACAAACTGCTTTTCGTGCACTATTTTTAAAGAGTAAAAATAAATAATAAAAGGGTGGAAAAATATGAAAGTTGTTCAAACAAGCAATGCACCACAAGCAATTGGACCATATTCACAAGGGATTATTGTAAATAATATGTTTTACAGTTCAGGACAAATTCCGTTAACTGCAAGTGGAGAGCTTGTAGCAGGAGACGTGACAGTACAAACAGAGCAAGTATTTCAAAATTTACAAGCGGTATTAGAAGAAGCAGGTGCTTCATTTGATACAGTAGTAAAAACAACAGTATTCTTAAAAGATATGGATGATTTTAATGCTGTTAATGAAGTATATGGCTCTTATTTCTCTACCCATAAGCCAGCTCGTTCTTGTGTACAAGTAGCAAAATTACCGAAAGATGTTTCAATTGAAATCGAAGTAATTGCCCTAGTTAAGTAATCTTTTGTAAGCGATAACCTCCACTAATCTCTATATTCAATTACATTAAAAATTTTTATCTTAAAAATTTTTAAAAAATTAAAGGGAAAATAGAAATTTTGTGGAATTTATACAAATATATCGCTTATTTAGAAAAGGGTGGTGAACACAAGATGGAAGTGACTGACGTAAGATTACGCCGCGTAAACACAGAAGGCCGCATGAGAGCAATTGCCTCTATTACTCTAGACCATGAATTTGTTGTTCATGATATTCGTGTAATTGATGGTAATAATGGATTATTTGTAGCAATGCCAAGTAAACGTACTCCAGATGGAGAATTCCGTGACATTGCACATCCAATTAATTCTAACACACGCTCTAAAATTCAAGATGCGGTTTTAACAGAGTATCATCGTTTAGGCGAGTTAGAAGAGGTTGAGTTTGAAGAAGCGGGTGCTTCGTAAAATTCGAATGAAAAGGGCTTTTTAAAGAAATCCCTATAATTTTGCAACAAACTCCTGTAAGCATTTACAGGAGTTTGTTTTTTTGTGTGGTTTTATCTATTTTGCACGGAAAATTCTGAATTTATTAAAGTGAAGAGGAAAACTTCTAATTTTTTCAAAATCATTTTAAATAGTATAGCTTATTTCTTAAAAAAGATACTAAAGAGTAAAACATCGTATAAGAATTATGGTAAAATTTAATAGTTAAAATGTGTTTCTTGAAATATATGATGATTTAGGATAATATCGTTAATGGATAAATAGGTTGCGATGGAGGGTCTATATGTCAAACAGATTTGCAGTGATTCTAGCTGCAGGCAAAGGCACACGTATGAAGTCTAAGCTATACAAAGTGCTTCATCCTGTATGTGGAAAACCTATGGTACAACATGTTGTCGATCAAGTAACGCAATTAGGATTGCAGAAACTTGTAACAGTCGTAGGACATGGTGCTGAAATGGTACAAGAACAGCTAGGAAACGTAAGTGAGTTTGCATTACAAGCAGAACAACTTGGTACAGCACATGCTGTAGATCAAGCTGCAAGTGTACTTGCAAATGAAGAAGGAACAACTTTAGTTATTTGTGGTGATACGCCGCTAATAACTGCTGAAACGATGGAAGCATTGCTTCAGCAACATAAAGAAGCAGGGGCAATGGCAACGGTGCTAACAGCTTACATAGAAGAACCTGCTGGATATGGTCGTATCGTTCGTAATGAGAATGGTCATGTTGAAAAGATTGTTGAGCATAAGGATGCAAATGAGAAAGAATTAGCTATTAAAGAAATCAATACAGGTACGTATTGTTTTGATAATAAAGCTTTATTCGCCTCACTTTCTAAAGTTTCAAATGATAACGTACAAGGTGAATATTACCTGCCAGATGTTATTGAGATTTTAAAAAATGAAGGTCATATCGTATCGGCTTATCAAACAGAGCACTTCGATGAAACGTTAGGTGTTAACGACAGAGTCGCTCTATCGCAAGCGGAAATTATTATGAAAAACCGTATCAACCGTAAAAACATGGTAAATGGTGTTACAATTATTGATCCAAGTAACACGTATATTTCTGCTGATGCAATTATCGGTAGTGATACAGTTCTTCATCCAGGAACAATTATTGAGGGGAATACTGTAATTGGTTCTGATTGTGAAATTGGACCGCACACAGTAATTCGCGATAGTGAAATTGGAGATCGTACGACAATTCGACAATCTACTGTACATGATAGTAAACTTGGTACAGAAGTATCGGTTGGTCCATTTGCACATATTCGCCCAGATTCAGTTATTGGAGATGAAGTACGCGTTGGAAACTTCGTGGAAATCAAAAAAACTGTTTTTGGTAATAGAAGTAAAGCTTCACACTTAAGTTATATCGGGGATGCACAAGTTGGAGAAGACGTGAATCTTGGTTGTGGTTCAATTACGGTGAACTATGACGGTAAGAATAAATTCAAAACTGTGATTGGTAACGGGGTATTTATTGGATGTAATTCAAACCTTGTCGCTCCTGTAACAGTTGAAGATGGTGCTTATGTGGCAGCAGGCTCTACAATTACAGAGAATGTTCCATCAAAAGCATTATCTGTAGCACGTGCACGTCAAGTTAACAAAGAAGACTATGTTGATCAATTGCTGAATAAGAAAAAATCATAATGTGGAGGGTTAATCTAGATGTCGACTCAATATCTAAATTCTAATTTGAAAGTATTCTCTTTAAACTCTAATAAGGAACTTGCTGAGCAAATTGCAAAGCACATTGGAGTAGGACTAGGAAAATGTTCTGTTGATCGTTTTAGTGATGGAGAAGTTCAAATTAACATTGAAGAAAGTATCCGTGGTTGCGATGTATTCATTATTCAATCTACAAGCTTCCCAGTAAACGAACATATCATGGAATTACTTATTATGATCGATGCATTAAAACGTGCATCTGCAAAAACAATTAATATTGTTATTCCTTACTATGGTTATGCGCGTCAAGACCGTAAAGCGCGTTCTCGTGAACCAATTACATCGAAACTTGTAGCAAACTTGCTTGAAACAGCAGGTGCAACTCGTGTAATCACTCTAGATTTACATGCTCCACAAATTCAAGGGTTCTTTGATATCCCAATCGACCACTTAATGGGTGTACCGATTCTTTCAGATTACTTTGAAACAAAAGGTCTTAAAGATATCGTAATCGTGTCACCAGACCACGGTGGGGTAACTCGTGCTAGAAAAATGGCAGATCGCCTAAAAGCACCAATCGCTATTATTGATAAGCGTCGTCCTCGTCCGAACGTATCAGAGGTAATGAACATTATCGGTAATATTGAAGGTAAAACAGCAATTTTAATTGATGACATCATTGATACAGCTGGTACAATTACATTAGCAGCAAACGCTCTTGTTGAGAACGGTGCTTCTGAAGTATATGCTTGCTGTACACACCCAGTATTATCTGGTCCAGCAATTGAGCGTATCCAAAACTCAAATATTAAAGAGTTAGTTGTAACGAACTCTATCGTATTACCAGAAGAGAAGAAAATCGACAAAGTACATGAACTTTCAGTTGCTCCACTAATCGGAGAAGCAATCATTCGTGTATACGAAGAAGAATCTGTAAGTGTATTATTCAATTAATTGGATAGAATGAGACGTAACCAAGATTGGTTACGTCTTTTCGTATCGAAAAAAGAAAGTAGTGGTACAAGAATGAAATTGATAGTAGGACTTGGGAACCCAGGTAGAGAATATGAATTAACAAGGCATAATATTGGATTTATGGCGATTGATGAACTTGCAAAGCGTTGGAATATTTCTTTGAATGAACAAAAATTTAAAGGAGTATTTGGTGCAGGATTTGTTAATGGAGAAAAAGTAATCTTATTAAAGCCACTTACATATATGAATTTATCTGGGGAAAGTATTCGACCACTCATGGATTACTATAAAATTGATGTTGAGGACTTCGTTGTTCTGTACGATGATTTAGACATCCCTGTAGGTAAATTACGCCTTCGTATGAAAGGTAGTGCTGGTGGACATAATGGTGTGAAATCAACAATTTCACATTTAGGAACACAAGAGTTTCAACGTATCCGCATGGGAATTGATCGTCCGAAAAATGGCATGAAGGTAGTAGATTACGTATTAGGACGTTTTACATCGGAAGAAATTCCTGATGTGAGTCATTCTATTGAAAAAGCAGCGGATGCATGTGAAGAATGGTTAAATAAACCTTTTCTTCAAATCATGAATACCTTCAATAGTTAAGGGTATGATTGGGAATATTTTGTCTTGTTTTTACCCATACTAGTAGTAATTGGATTTTTAGGAGGCTAGTATGGAAGGGTATTATTATTGCAGACATTGCGGGAGTAATGTAGGCTCCGTTACTGCAGAAAAAGTGTATAGCGACGTTTTATTTCAACTAACAGAGCAAGAAGTAGTAGAGATGATTCATTTTCATGAGAATGGAAATATATATATAAAAACGATTTGTGAATCGTGTCAAGAAACGCTCGCATCTTATCCTGAGTATTATGAATATGAAAAATTTCTGCAATAAAATGTTGTCGCTTTGGCATGTCCAAAGCATTTTTCTGTTTTCTTTTTCCAAAATATTTGCATAAAATATAGTGGCTTGCTCTTTATGTTGAGAGGGGTTTTGAAAATGATAGGTTTATTAGAGCAATTTTATAAAAATGAAGAGATCCAATCGGTTATTAATGGACTAGAAGATGGTTTAAAAGAACAACTTGTATCAGGTATGGCAACCTCTTCTCGTTCGTTATTAATGGCGGCCTTATATAAAAAAACAAAAAAATCACAACTTATTGTGACGCATAATTTATATCAAGCACAAAAAGTGCATGAAGATTTAGTGGCGTTACTTGGTGAAAAAGATGTGTGGTTATACCCAGTAAATGAATTGATAGCATCAGAAATTGGTGTTGCAAGCCCAGAATTGAAGGCGCAACGTATTGAAGTATTGAATCGTTTAGCGGCAGGAGAGAACGGGATTATTGTAGCGCCAGTTGCAGGACTACGCAGATTTTTACCAATGAAAGAGTTGTGGAAGCAAAGGCAAATCGAAATCAATCTAGGGCAAGAGATTGATTTAGATACATTCTTGCATACTTTACATCATATTGGTTATGAGCGTAAGTCGATGGTAGAAGCTCCTGGGGAATTCAGTTTGCGCGGGGGAATATTAGATATTTACCCATTAACTGAAGAGTTACCATTTCGTATTGAATTTTTCGATACAGAAGTTGATTCTATTCGATTATTTGATGTGGATGAACAGCGCTCTCAAGATAAAAAAGAAAGTGTTAGATTTGGTCCAGCAACAGAGTTTTTATTTTCACAGGAAGAATTGAAGTCGGGAATTGAGCATCTTGAGGAAGGCTTGACTAAGACGATGCAAAAACTTTCCGATGATAAATTGAAGACTACAGTGCTTGAAACGGTAAGTCATGAAATTGAGATGTTAAAAAACGGGCAAAGTATAGAACAGATGTTTAAATATTTATCTATTTTCTATAAAGAACCTGCTAGTCTGATAGATTATTTACCTGAAGATGGTATTGTGGTTTTGGATGAGATTTCTCGTATTCAAGAAACGGCATCACATCTTGAAACGGAAGAGGCAGAATGGTATATATCACTTCTTGGTGAGGGAACAATTATTCAAGATTTATCTTTCTCACACTCGTTTGAGGAATTTCTTCATCATAAAAAAAGAAGTTTTGTATATTTAACGTTATTTTTACGTCATATAGCACATACACATCCGCAAAATATTGTGAATGTGACATGTAAAACAATGCAAGATTTCCATGGGCAGATGCAGTTGTTGAAAACTGAAATTGATAGATGGAACGAAGGGCATTTTACGACTGTTGTGCTCGGCACAGATGATGAACGTGTAAAAAAACTACAACATATTTTAAGTGATTATGATATTGAGGCAGATATCGTAGAGGGCACAGATATATTATTGCCTGGAAGGTTGCAAATTGCTGTAGGTGATTTACATGCAGGATTTGAAATGCCGATGCAAAAGCTTGTTGTTATTACTGAAAAAGAGCTTTTTCATAAAAAAGTTAAAAAATCACAACGTAAGCAGAAGTTATCTAATGCTGAACGTATTAAAAGTTATTCGGAATTAAAAGTTGGAGATTATGTAGTTCATGTAAATCATGGTATAGGTAAATTCTTAGGTATCGAGACACTAGAGATTAATGGTGTTCATAAAGATTACTTGAATATTAAATATCAAGGTAATGATAAGTTATACGTTCCAATTGAACAAATTGACCAAGTGCAGAAATATGTAGGATCTGAAGGTAAGGATCCTAAAGTTTATAAATTGGGCGGAAATGATTGGAAAAAGGTCAAAACGAAAGTTGAAAAATCTGTACAAGACATTGCGGATGACCTAATTAAACTATATGCTGAGCGCGAAGCTTCAAAAGGTTATGCATATACACCAGATACGGCAGAACAACAAGAATTTGAATCTTCTTTCCCATATCAAGAGACAGAGGATCAATTACGTTCTATTGACGAGATTAAGAAAGATATGGAACGTGGACGTCCGATGGATAGGCTTCTTTGTGGTGATGTAGGATATGGAAAGACGGAAGTAGCTATCCGTGCGGCATTTAAGGCAATTATGGATGAAAAACAAGTTGCAATTTTAGTGCCGACAACGATCCTTGCACAACAACACTATGAAACAATTCGAGAGCGTTTTCAAGATTATCCAATCAATATAGGATTATTAAGTAGATTCCGTACGAGAAAACAGCAAAATGAAACAATTAAAGGCTTAAAAGATGGTACGGTAGATATCGTAATCGGAACGCATCGTATTTTATCTAAAGACGTTACTTATAAAGATTTAGGTCTTCTTATTATTGATGAAGAACAAAGGTTTGGTGTAACGCATAAAGAAAAAATTAAACAATTAAAAGCAAATGTTGACGTGTTAACATTAACGGCAACTCCGATTCCGCGTACACTCCATATGTCTATGCTTGGTGTGCGTGACTTATCTGTTATTGAGACACCACCAGAAAATCGTTTCCCAGTCCAAACGTATGTAGTAGAGTATAATCCAGCGTTAATGCGAGAAGCGATAGAACGAGAGCTTGCAAGAGGTGGGCAAATTTACTTCCTATATAATCGTGTGGAGGATATCGAAAGAAAAGCAGATGAAATTTCGATGTTAGTTCCAGACGCGCGTGTAACGTATGCACATGGGAAAATGAACGAAGGTGAATTAGAGTCTGTTATGCTATCGTTTTTAGAAGGGCAGCATGATGTTCTTGTAAGTACAACAATTATTGAGACGGGTGTAGATATTCCGAATGTAAATACGTTAATTGTATTTGATGCAGATCGTATGGGATTATCGCAGCTGTATCAGCTTCGTGGTCGTGTTGGACGTTCTAATCGTGTTGCATATGCATACTTTGCATACAAACGAGATAAAGTGTTATCAGAAGTTGCAGAGAAGCGTCTGCAAGCCATTAAAGAGTTCACGGAGCTTGGGTCAGGTTTCAAAATTGCGATGAGAGACTTATCCATTCGTGGTGCAGGTAACTTGTTAGGAGCCGAACAGCATGGATTTATTGATTCTGTCGGATTTGATCTATATTCTCAAATGTTAAAAGATGCAATTGAACAGCGTAGAGGAACAGATGGGGTTGAAAATACAGTTAATGTTGAAATTGATTTAGAAGTAGATGCATATTTACCAGATGCTTATATTTCAGATAGTAAACAAAAGATTATGATGTATAAACAGTTTAGAGGTGTTTCTGCAATTGAGGATATTGAAGAGTTGCAGGAAGAGATGATAGATAGATTTGGTGATTACCCGCAAGAAGTTGGTTACTTATTGCAAATTGCAAATATTAAAGTATTGGCAATGAAAGAACAAATTGAGTTAATTAAGCAAAATAAATTTGAAGTGACAATTCTGTTCTCAGAACAAGCAAGTCAAAATATTGATGGCGGAAAATTATTCATGCTTGGAAATAGTTTTGGACGTATGATTGGTCTAGGAATGGAAGGATCGCAATTGAAAATCGTTATGAAAACAAATGGTTTAGAGACATCGAAGTGGTTAACAATTGCTGAAAATTTATTAAAAGGCCTACCAGATGTAAAAAAAGAAGTCATAAATGCCTAATATAAGATAAAAAAATACAATTCGGCGTGCATAGAAGAACTAATGTGTAAAATACTATGTCTAACAGTTGGTGATTTTTACATGAACAGGTAAATTCACCACTTTGATCATCAGTAGAAAGTGAGGCAGCATTAGAATGAAAGCAACTGGAATCGTACGTCGAATTGATGATTTAGGTAGGGTAGTAATCCCGAAGGAAATTCGTAGAACTTTACGTATTCGAGAAGGAGACCCACTAGAAATATTTGTTGATCGCGATGGAGAAGTGATTTTGAAAAAATATTCTCCAATTAGTGAACTAGGTAATTTTGCAAAGGAATATACGGAAGCTTTATACGATAGCTTAGGACATAATGTGCTTGTATGCGATCGTGATTCTGTTATCGCGGTAGCAGGCGTATCTAAAAAAGAATACTTAAATAAAAGTGTTGGCGATTTAATTGAGAAGACAATGGAAGAGCGTAAGTCTGTAATTATGACAGATGAAAGCGAAATTTCAATTATTGATGGAGTAACAGAAAAAGTGAGTTCCTATACAATTGGCCCGATTGTTGCGAATGGGGATCCAATTGGAGCTGTTGTTATCTTCTCTAAAGAGGATATTATAAGTGAAGTAGAGCATAAGTCAGTAAATACAGCTGCAAGCTTTTTAGCGAAACAAATGGAGCAGTAAGGCTATATCGAATTTTAGAAGTAGCAATCTTTCCTAATTATGATATTTCTTTTTGAGAAATCAAATATTTGGAGATATATGTATATTGAATGAAGGTAGCGCTTTGCTACCTTTTTTCGTTGAACATTTCTAGCGTTGCACGAACGTATTATTACTCGTGTAGGCAAGGAAGCTTGTCCTTTTCTTTATGATATAATACGAGGGGTGAGAATAGAAAAAGGAGTTTTCTTGTATGGAATCGAAGAAGTATCAAGCCTTTTGGCGTGGGGCTATTATATTAACAATCGCAAGTTTTGTTACAAAGGTATTAAGCGCTTTTTACCGTATTCCATATCAAAATATAGCGGGTGATATTGGTTTTTATATTTACCAACAAATTTATCCGTTTTATGGATTTTGTTTAATTTTAGCTACTTATGGGTTCCCCATTATAATTTCAAAAATGGTTGCGGAACGATTAGAGCGAGGGAAACAACAAGAAGCAGAAGAAATTATCTGTGTATCTTTTTGGTTTTTATTAGGAATTGGTTTCGTAGGCTTTTTTACATTGTTTTTTGGTGCCGAAACAATTGCAGCAGCCATGGGTGATATACACTTAGATAAGTTATTACGTGTTATTTCATTTTCATTCATATTGATGCCGTTTTTATCTGTAGCAAGAGGATATTTTCAGGGATTCAATAATATGATGCCAACAGCTGTTTCGCAAGTGATAGAACAAACAATTCGTGTTTCTATTATTGTATTTTTATCTCTATTCCTAATTGCTCGCGGATTTGATTTATATACAGTCGGTGCAGGTGCTATGTTAGGTTCAATCGCAGGCGGACTAATTGGGATTATCGTACTTGTACTTTATATGCGTCATGACTTTCGTTCTATATTTTTCAAGAGTGTAAAGAGAATTAAGGGGAAAAAGAGGATCATTAAAATTCTGTTTTGGCAGGGATTGGCGATTTGTGTTAGTAACTTAGTACTTATTTTTATACAAATGGCTGATTCCATTTCCTTCTATTCCTTACTTATTGGGGCAGGAGAGCAAGCTGAAAGTGCAAAGGTATTAAAAGGTGTTTACGACAGAAGTATCCCGCTTATGCAATTAGGTACTGTCGTGACAACTTCTTTCTCATTGTCACTTATTCCAATTATTACAGCGGCGAAGGAAAGAGGAGATCTTTCCTTTATTCGAGAAAAGGTAAAGTTAGCAATGAAAATAACATTTGTTATTGGATTTGCAGCTGCCATTGGATTAACTTGTATTATTCAGCCTACGAATATTATGTTGTTTGAAAATAGTGATGGGTCAGATGTTTTATCCATTTTATCTTTATCTATTTTATTTAGTTCATTGTCGATTACAACTGCTTCTATTTTGCAAGGGTTAGGACAAACATTAAAACCAGCAATATTCGTTATATTTGGGGGTTGTTTAAAGTTAGCTTTAAATTATACATTAATGCCGTATTTTGGTGTGAAGGGAGCTGCAATTGCAACACTAGTTGCGTTAATTGTAATTTCTGTGCTAAATAGTGCATTACTTATGCAAGCTGTATCCGAATCGCTTATCGATAAGCGTAATATGTTAGGTGTAGTTATTAGTGGTATCGGTATGGGGTTTGTATTAATAATATTTATACGTTTGATGCAAATGTCTGGATTAGTAATTGATACAAGGCATAGAGGAATTGCAACACTTGAGGCATTGTTAGGTGTAGCTATCGGTGGATTAACATATGTGTTTTTAATTTTAAAATTACGTGTATTTACAAAAGCGGAAATAGGAACCGTTATGAAAAAAGAGAAAAAAGAAGGTTCATTGAAGAAGAGTGGATAGAGGTGGCAGGTTGTGAGTGGAATCATTACTATTTTAGGATTAGGTGCTGGTGAGTTAGATCAGTTAACGATGGGTGTATATCGAAAAATAAAAGAAGCAGATCACATGTTTGTTAGAACGAAGGAACATCCCGTTATAGAAGAGTTGGAGAAAGAAGGTATACAATATACAGCCTTTGACAGTGTATATGAAGCGCATGATACATTTGAAATTGTATATGAAACAATCGCGAATACATTGTTAGAACAAGCTGAAGGCACAGAAATCATCTATGCCGTGCCAGGGCATCCGCTTGTAGCGGAAAGAACGGTTCAGCTACTGTTGGAAAAAGGTGAAGTAGCGAATGTTGAAGTGCGCATTGAAGGTGGACAAAGTTTCCTTGATCCTATGTTTGCGAGTCTAAAGATTGATCCGATTGAAGGATTCCAATTAATTGACGCCACATCATTTGAAAGAGGACAATTAGAATTACGTCAACATTTAATCTTTTGCCAAGTATATGACGCATTCGTTGCATCTGATGTGAAATTAACATTAATGGAGATGCTATCAGATGATTATGAAGTGTATATCGTAACAGCTGCAGGGACTTCATTTGAACAAGTTAAAAAGGTGCCGTTGTACATGTTAGATCATGAAACAGAGTTGAATAATTTAACGAGTGTATATGTACCACCAGTTAAAGAACGTGCGTCCTTGTATCAACAGTTTGATGTGCTTAGAGAAATTATTGCAGACCTTCGTGGACCGAATGGTTGTCCGTGGGATAAAAAGCAAACACATCAATCTTTAAAGAAGTATTTAATTGAGGAAGCTTATGAAGTGTTGGAAGCAATTGATGAAGAGGATGATGATCACTTAGTAGAAGAACTGGGTGATATATTATTACAAGTTATGTTGCATGCTCAAATCGGGGAGGATGAAGGTTGGTTCTCTATAGATGATATTATTCGAACTTTATCTGAGAAAATGGTTCGCCGCCACCCGCATGTATTTGGGAATACGGATGTAAATAATGCCGATGAAGTAATTGCCAATTGGGAAGAAATTAAAAAACAAGAAAAAGGATTCGTGAAAGAATCTGTTTTAAATGGGGTTCCAAAAAGTTTGCCACAGTTACTACGCGCCTATGAAATCCAGAAAAAAGCTGGCAAAGTTGGTTTCGATTGGGTTGATGTACAACCGATGATAGAGAAAGCCTTAGAAGAATGGCAAGAGTTCCAACAAGAAGTTACAAATATGGATGAGGCGAAAATGTTAGGTGAATTTGGCGATTTACTATTTGCGTTTGTGAATATAGCTCGTCATTATAAAATAGATCCCGAAGAGGCGTTACGTTCAACGAATGAGAAATTCGTCGGTCGTTTCTTATACATGGAAGCAAAGGTAGCTGAAATGAATAAAGAGATGCAAGATTTATCATTAGAGCAGTTAGACGTTTTATGGGAAGAGGCAAAACAAACAGAGCGTTAATAGGGGGATTTGATATGCGTCTAGATAAGTTTTTGAAAGTATCACGTTTAATTAAAAGAAGAACATTAGCGAAAGAAGTAGCTGATCAAGGAAGAATATCAATTAATGGTCAAGTGGCAAAAGCGAGTTCAGATGTAAAAGTAGCTGATGAATTAACAATTCGTTTTGGTCAAAAAATAGTAACTGTAAAAATAAACGAATTGAAAGAAACGACTAAAAAAGAAGATGCAGCAAATATGTATAGTTTAGTTCGCGAAGAAAAAGTAAAGGCTGAAGAAGGCTTGTTCTAAAATCAATTATCCCTTCATACATTACTATTAGCTAGTATAAATCTATGGGGGGATTTACGTGGATAATGGTTACTCACCTATGTCTTCTAATCAACAAAATGTTTCGGTAGAGCATGATATTATTATGCGTGGCAGGCGTGTAATTGATATTACCGGTGTAAAGCAGGTAGAGAGTTTTGATAGCGAGGAGTTTTTACTTGAGACCGTAATGGGTTTTTTAACAATTCGTGGTCAAAATTTGCAAATGAAAAATTTAGATGTAGAAAAAGGTGTTGTATCGATTAAAGGGAAAGTTCATGAGATGCTGTATATTGATGAGAATCAAGGGGAGAAAACTAAAGGATTCTTTAGTAAGTTGTTTAAATGAGCCTAACAATTCAGTTGTATACGATGCTCTCAATGATCGGAATGGGTGCTTGGATTGGAGCGTCTTTAGATACATACCAACGATTTTTAAAGCGGCAAGAACGTAAACGTTGGCTTGTATTTATTCATGATATACTATTTTGGATTGTCCAAGCATTATTCGTTTTTTATGTACTGCTTCTTGTAAATGAAGCTGAACTACGTATATATGTATTTTTGGCATTATTATGTGGTTTTGCGGCATATCAAAGCTTATTGAAAGCAATATACATGAGACTGTTAAATTTTCTCATCTATATTTTTATGCAAACAACACACTTTTTTGTTCAAATTATAAAGCTACTCATGATAAAACCTGTTATTATTATAGCGCAGCTATTTATTGCATTTATATTATTCTTATTTCGTATACTGCTTTCAATTGGACATGTGTTATGGAAAATGGTGATTTGGATATTACTTTTCATATGGAAAGTTTTTTTCTGGCCTGTTCGATTTATTGCTTCGCTCATATGGAAACTTCTCCCTAGTCGTGTTAAACTTTTTATAATGAAACATGTAGGGTTCCTGCAATATATAGCAAAATTGAAGGGACACATCTTCCAATTATGGGGGCGTATAAAAAAGAAGTTAGGGGGACCTCGGAAATGAGGGAACTGAGACAAAGAACAATCGAAAAACAGAGTCCAAATCCTGTTAAAGAGCATATAATACAAACGGATGAGAACAGGAAGCGACTTTATCGCCGTTTAGCGGTTTTTCTTGTCTTTGCTTTTACAATTATTGCGAGTATTAGTGTAACGTTTTATCAACAAAACAGTTCCATTAGAGCAAAAGAAGCAAAAGTTAAGGACATGAAAAAAGAACTGGATTCATTAACGAATAAAGAAAAGAGTCTAAAAGACGAAGTTCAAAAGTTGAATGATGAAGAGTACGTATTAAAGATTGCTAGAAGGGATTATTTCTTCTCTGGAAAAGGGGAGATAATTTTTCCTGTTTCTAAGTAGAGTATGTCTTATTGACACTATATTTTAGGATTATATATAATAAAGTAAAATTTGACTTTTTAACCACTAAGGAGGAGCATTTTTTTTATGTCAATCGAGGTAGGCAGCAAGTTACAGGGTAAAGTAACAGGTATTACAAATTTTGGGGCTTTTGTGGAGCTGCCAGAAGGCTTAACGGGTCTTGTTCATATTAGTGAAGTTGCTGATAATTATGTGAAAGATATTAACGATCACTTAAAAGTGGGCGACCAAGTAGAAGTAAAAGTTATTAACGTTGAAAAAGATGGTAAGATCGGTCTATCTATTAAAAAAGCGAAAGAGCGTGAAAAAACAGAAGGAGATCGTCCACGTGGTGAATACCAACGCGGTGGCGGTGGCGATCAACAACGTTCTGGACGTCCACAACGTAATCGTTCTTTCAACAGAGATAACCGTGGCGGCGGTAACGAACGAGCTCCAAAAGAAACATTCGAGCAAAAGATGGCACGTTTCTTAAAGGACAGTGAAGATCGTTTAACTTCTTTAAAGCGTAACACAGAATCTAAACGTGGTGGCCGTGGCGCACGTCGCGGATAATAAGAACGTTTAATTCTTAGCATATAGAGAGGTACCCAGGGCGATTGCTCGGGGTGCTTTTTTATATGTGAAAATATATTTTTAAAAAAGTTTTCAAGATGTGTTGACTTTAAAATATATCTGAGGTAAGATACTAATTGTCCGTTAAATAAGACGACATGGCGGTGTAGCTCAGCTGGCTAGAGCGTACGGTTCATACCCGTGAGGTCGGGGGTTCGATCCCCTCCGCCGCTATATTTAATTTAACGGCCCGTTGGTCAAGTGGTTAAGACACCGCCCTTTCACGGCGGTAACACGGGTTCGAATCCCGTACGGGTCATCCTAAAAAGATCATGCAAATTTGCATGATCTTTTTTTTGTTAAATAAATTAAGACATACAACACTTCTACAAAATCACCCTATATTTTCTGAATGTTCAATTAAAATAGTGAGAATAAATTACATACCGTGTATATATGTAGAGTTATTTCGAATAAAAAGTCGAACGATTATAAAAGTGAAAACTGTTGTTTTGACAAAAATCCCAATAATCATCTTTTATAATGACAGTAATTAAACTATGCAGGTGGTGTTAAAAATATGCCTAAAGCAGGAAGGAATACTATGAATACAAGTGCATTGGCAATGAATGAGAGTCAGCTTGGAGCAGTAAAGTGGACGAGTAAGTTGCGAATGAAGTTTGAACAGGTTTTCTTTAGATGGGGATTTATTATTGTTGTTATTGGTTTTCTTTTGGGACGAGCATATATATTAACAAATATTTTACCGTTTGCACTGCCGTTTTTTGCTGCTGTTTATGTTATGAAGCGGGATAAAATGCCGCTCGCGTTCTTGGCTCTTATGGGGGGCGCACTTTCAGTTTCGATAGATAATTTATTCTTTACCTTTGCATCTATTTTTACTTTCTTCATTTATAATATCTTCTTTAGTCGGTTTACACGTAAAACTGTTGGACTTGTTCCATTCCAAGTATTTATCTCCGCATTAACCGCACATTTAGTTGTCGTATATTTCGCGCAACAAACTGTCACCATGTACGATTTACTCGTTAGTACGATTGAGGCAGGGCTTAGCTTCGTATTAACTATGATATTTTTACAAAGTGTTCCGCTTTTAGTAGAACGAAAAGGTAAACAACAAGCGCTAGAGACAGAAGAAATTGTTTGTTTAATTATATTACTAGCATCTGTTTTAACAGGGACAACAGATTGGTTTGTATATGACGCTTCTATTCAACATATTTTTACTAGGTATTTAGTGCTCGTGTTTGCATTTATTGCGGGGGCGGCTACAGGATCTACAGTGGGGGTCGTCACTGGATTAATATTAAGTTTAGCCAATGTCTCCAGTTTGTCTCAACTTAGTCTACTTGCTTTTTCTGGGTTGCTTGGTGGTTTGTTAAAAGAAGGGAAGCGTTTAGGTGTTAGTTTAGGTTTATTAATTGGGACGAGCTTGATTACGCTATATGTAGACAAGCAAACAAACATTGTGACAACTTTAATTGAATCTGGTGTGGCGATTATGTTCTTCTTATTAACACCGAAACTTGTTATGGATCGTATTGCTAAATTCATGCCAGGCACACAGGAACATTCGCAAGATCAACAACAGTATTTAAGAAGGATGCGTGATGTTACAGCGAATAAAATTAATCAATTTGCCAATGTATTTGCTGCTTTATCTAATAGCTTTTCTGTATATGGATATGTGGAGGAGGAAGATAAAGAGACAGAAGCGGATTTGTTCTTAAGTACAATTACTGCAAAAACATGCCAAACATGCTTTAAAAAGGACCAATGCTGGGTAGTTAATTTCGACAAAACGTACGATTATATGAAACAAATAATGAGTGAAACGGAAGAGGGGACGTTGCAGCATAATCGGAAGTTAGTTCGTGAATGGGACAAGCATTGTGTGAGAGGGAAGAAAGTGACGGATTTAGTAGCGGGTGAATTAGATCACTTCTATGAAGGACAAAAATTACGAAAACAAATGAAAGAAAACCGTAGAATAGTAGCGGAGCAACTATTAGGTGTATCAAAAGTTATGGAGGATTTTGCTAAGGAGATCCAAAGAGAACGAGAAAATCATCAAGTGCAGGAAGAACAGATTATGCAAGCGTTTCGTGATTTTGGCGTAGAAGTAGAGCATGTTGATATATATTGTTTAGATAGAGGAAGTATTGATATTGAAATGTTGATTCCAGTTGCATCTAATGAACATGGAGAATGTGAAAAGTTAGTTGCGCCGATGCTTTCTGACATTCTAAAGGAAAATATTGTTGTTAAACATGAAGAAAAATCTTCTTATCCGAACGGCCACAGCTTAATATCATTTGGTTCGGCAAAAACGTATTCTCTTGATACTGGGTTGGCCACAGCTGCAAAAGGCGGTGGGTTTGTTTCTGGTGACTCTTATGCGATGATGGATTTAAGTGTTGGTAAATATGCGCTTGCAATTAGTGATGGTATGGGAAATGGGCAAAGAGCTCATATGGAGAGTAAAGAAACGGTAAAATTATTACAAAAAATACTTCAATCAGGCATTGATGAGGAAATAGCGATTAAATCTATCAATTCTATTCTTTCTTTAAGAACAACAGAAGAGATGTTTACGACGTTAGATTTAGCTATGGTGGATTTGCGGGATGCGAGTGCGAAATTTTTAAAGATTGGATCGACGCCGAGTTTTGTTAAACGCGCGAATAATATTTTGAAAATTGAGGCAAGTAATTTGCCGATGGGCATTATTGAGGATGTTGAAGTTGATGTAGTAGGTGAACAATTAAAAACGGGCGATATCCTTATTATGATGAGCGATGGGATTTTCGAGGGAGCGCAACATGTAGAAAATCATGAACTATGGATGAAACGAAAAATTAAAGAATTACAAACCGAAGATCCGCAAGAAATTGCTGATATCATTATGGAAGAGGTGATTCGCTCTTGTGATGGTTATATAAATGATGATATGACTATCGTTGTGGCGAAAGTGAAGAAAAATATGCCGAAGTGGGCTACGATTCCAATTGTAGGAATGCAGGCACAATAA
Organism: Bacillus pretiosus; assembly: GCF_052947655.1. NCBI lineage: Bacteria > Bacillati > Bacillota > Bacilli > Caryophanales > Bacillaceae > Bacillus > Bacillus pretiosus. The sequence continues at coordinate 66,944 of NZ_CM129593.1, forward strand.
ATTTTAAGTGTGATGTTTCTTTATCACTGTTTCTTTCTAAAAACCTAGGTGGATGCCTAGGTTTTTTTACTTTAAAAGATAATGTTATTACTTTTGTGAATATGTACGGATGATGTAAGATAAAAATGTAATTTTTGTATATCTTTTTTTTGCACAATGTTTGTAAAAGTTGTACCATTATAAACAAGGTAACTAACGTTGCTGTTCTTGTTTAATGAAAGGTGATTACGAAGTTGAAAGATACATTTGTTGAAAAGGTAGATGACTTTGTAAAGCAGCATGATGTATTAAAGGAACGTTCAACAATTGTTGTAGGGGTTTCTGGTGGTCCTGACTCTTTGGCTCTTCTATATTATTTGTTAGAAAAAAGAGCAGCAAAACAGTTCGAAATTGTAGTGGCACATGTGGACCATATGTTTAGAGGTGATGAATCTCATGAGGACCTACAGTTTGTGCAGGACCTTTGTAAAGGGCTGGGAGTTATTTGCGAAACGATAAGGATTAATGTGTCGCAATATCAACAGCAACACGGAATGAATGCACAGGTTGCTGCTAGAGAATGCAGATATGCATTTTTGGAAAGAATAATGAAGAAATATGATGCGAGATATGTAGCTCTTGGACATCATGGTGATGATCAAGTAGAGACGATTTTAATGCGCCTTGTACGAGGGAGTACTCCGAAAGGATATGCAGGAATTGCAGTGAAGCGTCCTTTTCATAATGGATATTTAATTAGGCCGTTACTTGGAGTAACGAAGGAAGAGATTGTTGATTACTGTAATAAGCTAAAAATAATTCCCCGTATAGATCCAAGTAATAAAAAGGAAGTATATACAAGGAATCGATTACGCAAATATGTTCTTCCTCATTTGAAAGAAGAAAATTCACAAGTGCATGAGAAATTCCAAAAATTTAGCATGCAGATGCAAGAGGATGAGGCGTATTTGCAGGAATTAGCTTTTGAGAAAATGAATAAAGTAATTACAAAAAAAAGTGATAAACAAATTAGCTTATCAATTCCTGCCTTTGAATCCATGTCTATGCCTTTACAAAGAAGAGGGATTCAACTAATATTAAACTATCTTTATGAATATAAGATTCCATCTTCTCTTTCCTCTATACATATTGACAAAGTGATCGAGTTTTTTAAGCGGACACAACCTTCGGGTTCACTTGATTTCCCAGGTGATTTAAAAATTGTTCGCGCATACGAGGAGTGCAGCTTTGGATTTAAACAAGAAATTGTTTCTCCTTTTTTACAAGATTTATCAGTGCCCGGGACAATTACGCTATCGAACGGGGATAAGCTTGTAACAGAGGTGAGCGAAGACATACCAAGTAACATGAATGAAACAGTATTTGTTGCTAAGTATAATGATATATCATATCCACTTCGTATTCGTTCTAGAGAAAATGGAGATCGCATGTCAATACAAGGTATGAATGGCACAAAAAAGATAAAAACTATTTTTATTGAAGCAAAAGTACCAAGAGAAAAAAGAGAAGAATGGCCGGTCGTTTGTGATGCAAGTGGGAATATTATTTGGGTACCCTTGTTGAAGCGATCTGCATTTGCTATCTCGAAAGAGGCGGCAAAGAAGGATAAATATATGATTATTCACTACAAAAGCAAGGAGTCTTCCGGGAGGATAATGAAATGATGAATCAAGATATCGAAAAAGTATTAATTTCTGAAGAACAAATACAAGAAAAGGTGCGCGAATTAGGTGCGGTTATTGCAGAGGATTATAAAAACACAATACCTCTTGCGATTGGTGTATTAAAGGGCGCAATGCCATTCATGGCAGATTTATTAAAGAGAACAGATACATATCTTGAAATGGATTTTATGGCTGTATCTAGTTACGGTCACTCTACTGTTTCAACAGGCGAAGTGAAAATTTTAAAAGACCTTGATACTTCTGTAGAGGGTCGCGATATTTTAATCGTTGAAGATATTATTGATAGCGGTCTTACGCTAAGTTACTTAGTAGACCTATTCAAATATCGTAAAGCGAAGTCTGTAAAAATTGTTACGTTATTAGATAAGCCGACAGGCCGTAAGGTAGATTTGAAAGCGGATTATGTTGGGTTTACTGTTCCACATGAATTTGTTGTAGGGTATGGATTAGATTATAAAGAGCAGTACCGTAATCTTCCTTATGTAGGAGTATTAAAACCAAGTGTTTACTCAAATTAATTAAATACAGGCGTCACAATTGTATAGGAAAGTTTTTCTATGTTACGATTTACTATAGTGTTTATGCCGTGAGAGGAGGTTAGGAATGAATCGTATCTTCCGTAATACCATCTTTTATTTACTGATATTCCTAGTAGTAATTGGAATCGTGAGCTATTTTAATGGTTCGACACAAAAAACGACATCAGTTAGCTACGATAAATTCATTACTAAACTAGAAAAAGGTGAAGTGCGTAATGTGCAACTTCAACCGAAAAATGGTGTATTTGAGGTAAAAGGACAATTTAACAACTCTAGCCAAGGAGAACAATTTGTTACTTATGCACCAAATACTGAGGAATTACAAAAGAAAATTAATGACAAAGCGCAAGGTGCTGAAGTTAAGTATCAACCAGCAGAAGAAACAAGTGCTTGGGTAACGTTCTTTACTTCTATCATTCCGTTCGTCATTATCTTCATTTTATTCTTCTTCTTATTAAACCAGGCTCAGGGCGGCGGTAGCCGTGTTATGAACTTCGGGAAAAGTAAGGCGAAGTTATATAATGACGAAAAGAAAAAAGTTCGTTTCAGAGATGTTGCTGGAGCGGATGAAGAGAAACAAGAGCTTGTTGAGGTAGTTGAATTCTTGAAAGATCCTCGTAAGTTCGCTGAAGTTGGTGCCCGTATTCCGAAGGGTGTTCTATTAGTAGGACCTCCAGGTACAGGTAAAACTTTACTAGCACGTGCCGTTGCAGGTGAGGCAGGCGTTCCATTCTTCTCTATCAGTGGTTCTGATTTCGTAGAGATGTTCGTCGGTGTCGGTGCATCACGTGTACGTGATTTATTCGAAAATGCAAAGAAAAATGCTCCTTGTATCATTTTCATTGATGAAATTGATGCGGTAGGACGTCAACGTGGCGCAGGTCTTGGTGGTGGCCATGATGAGCGTGAGCAAACGTTGAACCAATTACTTGTTGAAATGGATGGATTCGGTGCAAACGAAGGTATTATTATCATCGCTGCAACAAACCGTCCTGATATTCTTGATCCAGCGTTATTACGTCCAGGTCGTTTTGACCGTCAAATTACAGTAGATCGTCCAGATGTAAATGGCCGTGAAGCTGTGCTGAAAGTACATGCTCGTAATAAACCGCTTGATGATCATATCAACTTAAGAGCAATTGCAACTCGTACACCAGGGTTCTCTGGTGCGGATCTTGAAAACTTATTAAACGAAGCTGCTTTAGTGGCTGCGCGTCAAGATAAGAAGAAAATTGATATGAGTGACATTGATGAAGCAACGGATCGTGTTATTGCAGGTCCAGCTAAGAAAAGTCGTGTTATCTCTGAAAAAGAACGTAATATCGTTGCATTCCATGAAGCTGGCCATACTGTAATTGGTGTTGTCCTTGATGAAGCAGATATCGTTCATAAAGTAACAATTGTCCCTCGTGGTCAAGCTGGTGGATATGCAGTAATGCTTCCGAAAGAAGATCGTTACTTCATGACAAAACCAGAGTTACTTGATAAAATCACTGGTTTACTTGGTGGTCGAGTAGCTGAAGAGATTGTGTTTGGTGAAGCAAGTACAGGTGCTCACAACGACTTCCAACGTGCGACTGGTATTGCAAGACGTATGGTTACGGAATTCGGTATGAGTGATAAGCTTGGACCGATGCAATTCGGTAGCTCACAAGGTGGTCAAGTGTTCTTAGGAAGAGACTTCCATTCAGAACAAAACTACAGTGATGCAATTGCACATGAAATCGATGTGGAAATGCAAACTATTATAAAAGAATGTTATGCTCGCGCGAAACAAATTCTTACTGAAAAACGTGATAAGCTAGATATTATTGCGAAAACGTTACTTGAAGTAGAAACGTTAGATGCAGAGCAAATCAATCATTTATATGATTACGGCAGATTGCCAGAGCGTCCAACATCTTCAGATGATGTGAAAGTAAACATCAATATGAAGAAGGACGATGAAGAATCAGAAGATAAGTAAGAGATGAAGGAGTGACGATAGTCACTCCTTTTTTATTTGTGGAACGAAATGAAGTAGAAAAAAATTTAAGTAAATCTGGTATTAAAAATTGAAATAGAGCTTAATCTTTTTGTAAAATGATGAGGATAGAAAAGCTGATTATATAAGTATGTGTGATATGATGTTTTTATAAGTTTTATACATACTGCACAAATATAGATTAAATAAGATAAGTGGTGAGAATATGATTTTTGTATTGGATGTAGGGAACACAAATGCTGTACTAGGCGTGTTTGAAGAGGGGGAACTTCGTCAACATTGGCGCATGGAAACAGATCGTCATAAGACAGAAGATGAATATGGAATGCTTGTAAAGCAGTTGCTTGAGCATGAAGGTCTTTCGTTTGAAGATGTGAAAGGTATTATCGTGTCTTCAGTCGTACCACCAATTATGTTTGCATTAGAGCGCATGTGTGAAAAGTATTTTAAAATTAAACCGCTTGTAGTAGGTCCTGGAATAAAAACGGGGCTAAATATTAAATATGAAAATCCACGTGAAGTAGGCGCGGACCGAATTGTAAATGCGGTAGCAGGAATCCACTTGTATGGAAGTCCGCTTATTATTGTCGATTTCGGTACGGCTACTACATATTGTTATATTAACGAAGAAAAGCATTATATGGGTGGAGTTATTACGCCGGGAATTATGATTTCAGCAGAGGCTTTATATAGTAGAGCGGCAAAACTTCCTCGTATTGAAATTACAAAACCAAGCAGTGTTGTTGGAAAGAATACGGTAAGTGCAATGCAATCTGGTATTCTTTATGGTTATGTTGGACAAGTGGAAGGTATTGTTAAGCGTATGAAAGAGGAAGCTAAACAAGAACCGAAAGTTATTGCAACAGGTGGATTGGCGAAATTAATTTCAGAAGAATCGAATGTAATTGACGTTGTAGATCCATTTTTAACATTAAAAGGTTTGTATATGTTATACGAGCGTAATGCAAATTTACAGCATGAGAAAGGTGAATAAATGAGTATGAAAGATTATTTAGTAAAAGCGTTAGCATTTGATGGAGAAGTGCGTGCATATAGTGTGCGTACTACAAACACAGTAAGTGAGGCGCAAAGACGTCATGATACATGGAGAACAGCTTCGGCGGCACTTGGTCGTTCTTTAACTGCAGGTACAATGATGGGCGCGATGTTAAAAGGTGACCAAAAGTTAACGATTAAGGTAGAAGGTAATGGTCCGATTGGTCCTATCTTAGTAGATGCTCATGCAAATGGGGATGTACGTGGTTATGTAACGAATCCACATGTTGATTTTGAAGGAACGGAACAAGGGAAATTACGTGTATATCAAGCGGTAGGTACTGAGGGATTTGTAACAGTAATTAAAGATATTGGTATGCGTGAGCCGTTTATTGGTCAATCTCCAATTGTTTCAGGAGAATTAGGGGAAGACTTCACGTATTATTTTGCAGTTTCTGAGCAAACACCTTCTTCTGTAGGAGTTGGCGTTCTTGTAAATGGAGATGACAGCGTATTAGCGGCAGGTGGATTTATCCTTCAAATTATGCCAGGTGCACAGGAAGAAACAATTTCATTCATTGAAGATCGTTTGCAGAAGATTCCTCCTGTATCAACGTTAATTGAACAAGGGCTTTCTCCAGAAGAGTTACTGTATGCAGTTCTTGGAGAAGATAAAGTGAAAGTGTTAGAAACGATGGATGTTCAATTTAATTGCACATGCTCACGCGAACGTATTGAGAGTGTGTTAATTAGTTTAGGTAAAACAGAGTTAGAGCAAATTCGCGAAGAAGAAGAAGAGACAGAAGTTCATTGTCATTTCTGTAATGAGCGATACAAGTTCTCTAAAGAAGATATTACAAATTTAATTGAGAGTTTGTAATAAGGGAAGTGAGGGAATCCACCCTCTAAATAGATTGACAAACAGGGAATTTTCTGACAAAATCTAAATATAGATAAAACCAATAAAAATACTCGGTGTTAGGAGTGACAGGAATGCGAGTGGCACAATCAGTTTCAGAATTAATCGGGAAAACGCCGATCGTTAAGTTGAACCGCATCGTAGAATCAAACAGCGCAGATATATACTTAAAATTAGAATTTATGAATCCAGGGAGCAGTGTTAAAGATCGTATTGCATTAGCTATGATTGAAGATGCTGAAAAAAAAGGATTATTAAAAGAAGGCGATACAATCATTGAGCCAACAAGTGGTAACACAGGAATTGGTTTAGCGATGGTAGCGGCCGCTAAAGGATATAAGGCAATTTTAGTAATGCCAGAAACAATGAGTATTGAGCGTCGTAATTTATTACGTGCTTACGGTGCGGAATTAGTATTGACTCCAGGGCCTGAAGGAATGGGTGGAGCGATTCGTCAAGCGACTGAATTAGCAAAAGAGCATGGCTACTTTATACCACAACAGTTCAAAAACCAATCGAATCCAGAAATTCATCGTTTAACAACAGGGCCGGAAATTGTTGAACAAATGGGTGACCAATTAGATGCGTTTATTGCAGGTATTGGTACAGGTGGAACGATTACTGGTGCTGGTGAAGTGTTGAAGGAAGCGTATAAAGATATTAAAATTTATGCAGTAGAACCTGCGGATTCACCAGTACTATCTGGTGGGAAACCGGGTCCACATAAAATCCAAGGAATCGGTGCGGGATTCATCCCAGAGACATTGGATGTAGAGGTATATGATGAAATTATTCAAGTAAAAGCAGAGCAAGCATTTGAATATGCAAGAAGAGTGGCTAAAGAGGAAGGTATTTTAGTGGGTATCTCTTCTGGAGCGGTTATTTATGCAGCAACAGAAATTGCGAAAAAGTTAGGTAAAGGGAAAAAGGTACTTGTTATTATCCCAAGTAACGGTGAACGTTATTTAAGTACACCGCTTTATCAATTTGAGTCTTAATTATATGTGATTGAAAAAGCATCCTTGAAAAGGATGCTTTTTCTTTTTGGATTGGAAATAGGAAAAGAGTGAATGACTAGAAAACTTCATGTAAAATAAGAGGTAGTATAATTAATTTATTTTCACTAGCCTTCGAGTATAACCACTTTATATATATAACGAATGTAGTTTGAGGTGGTTAATCTAAGAGGGTGGGATAAAAGAAGACGGGGTGTTGATATGCAACGAAGAAAATCTTTAGCGCTTTCTATTCCATATCAGTTAGATTTCTTTAAGCAGTATAAATTTCTTTCTAAGGATAAACCGCAACATATTTTGTTAGAGAGTGGACGTGGCGGTCGTTATAACATTGTGGGGTTGAACCCAGTAGCGGTAATCCGAGGGAAGGGTGAAACGTTACATATAAGCGAAAGTGGTAAGGAAACAATAAAACAAGGAAACCCATTAGATTTAATGCAGGAATATATGGAGCGATGGAAAACGGACTATAATCCGGAATACCCTCCATTTCAAGGTGGTGCAATTGGTTACTTTAGTTATGATTGCATCCGTTATATTGAAAAACTCCCTTCCCATGCGGAGGATGACATTAATATACCTGATATATTCTTTTTATTATTTGATGATGTGTTTGTTTATGATCAAAAAGAAAAAGTATTATGGATTATTACACATTATGTAGATAAGCATGAAGAGGCAAAAGAGCGATTAAATGAATGGAAGATTCTTTGGGCGACAGAAGCGCCAGAAGTGAATATACCTTTTGCATGCCCTGAAGAGAAAAGAGAAACAGTTGCTTTTACAGAAGAAAGTTTTATGAAGGCAGTTGAATGTATTCAAGAATATATTGGGGCTGGTGATGTGTTCCAAGTAAACTTGTCGACAAGGCAAGAAAGAACGTTACAAACACACCCACTAGAAATCTATACAAGTCTTCGTGAGATTAATCCATCTCCATATATGGGTTACTTGGAGCTCGGGGATTTTCAAATTGTTAGTGGATCGCCAGAGTTGCTAATTAAGAAAGAGGGAACCGAAGTAAGTACAAGACCGATTGCTGGAACGAGATCTAGAGGGGCGAATGAGCAAGAGGATGAAGAATTAGCAAAAGAGTTAATTGAGAACGAAAAAGAAAGAGCAGAGCACGTCATGCTTGTGGATTTAGAGCGAAATGATTTAGGGCGTGTTTGTAAATATGGCACTGTAGAAGTAGATGAATTTATGGTAATTGAGAAATACTCACATGTTATGCATATTGTTTCTAATGTGCGTGGTGAGGTGGAAGAAGATAAAGATGCTTTTGATTTAGTGAAGGCTGTATTCCCTGGGGGAACAATTACTGGTGCCCCGAAAATACGTACGATGGAAATTATTGAAGAATTAGAACCTGTTCGCCGAGGGATTTACACAGGTTCAATCGGGTGGATCGGTTATTCTGGAGATACAGAATTGAATATTGTAATTAGAACACTGCTTGCTAAAGATGGAAAAGCGCATGTACAAGCAGGAGCGGGAATTGTAATTGATTCGAATCCGGAAAATGAATATAAAGAGTCGTTAAAAAAGGCGATTGCTTTATGGCGTGCAAAAGAACGTAGCGAAGAAACGGTTAGGTGAGAGAAATGATATTAATGATTGATAATTATGATTCTTTTACATTTAATTTAGTGCAGTTTCTTGGAGAACTTGGACAAGAGCTTGTTGTTAAACGTAACGATGAAGTGACTATTTCAGATATTGAGAATATGAAACCAGACTTTTTAATGATTTCGCCAGGTCCGTGTAGTCCTAATGAAGCAGGTATTAGTATGGAGGTTATTCAATACTTTGCTGGAAAGATTCCGATTTTTGGGGTTTGTCTTGGACATCAATCCATTGCACAAGTGTTTGGCGGAGAGGTTATACGTGCGGAGCGCTTAATGCATGGGAAAACGTCGCTTATGCATCATGACGGAAAGACGATTTTTTCGGATATCCCTAATCCGTTTACTGCGACACGTTATCATTCCCTTATCGTTAAGAAAGAGACGTTACCTGATTGCTTAGAGGTAACATCTTGGACAGAAGAAGGGGAAATTATGGCGCTCCGTCATACAACATTACCGATTGAAGGTGTACAGTTCCATCCAGAATCAATTATGACTTCCCATGGGAAAGAGTTGTTGCAGAATTTCATTCGTAAATACAGCCCAAGTGTGACATCGTGTTAATTTACGTAAATGGTGAGTATGTAGAAGCAAGTGAAGCGAGAATTTCTCCTTATGATCATGGTTATTTATATGGTCTTGGAGTTTTTGAGACATTTCGTATTTATAATGGTCATCCTTTCTTATTGGATGATCATTATGACCGTTTAATAGATGCGCTGGATACATTGCAAATTAAATGGACAATGACGAAAGATGAAGTACTGCTTATTTTGAAGAATTTACTCGTTAAGAATGAATTAGAGCATGCATATGTACGTTTTAATGTATCAGCGGGTATAGATGAAATTGGATTGCAAACGGAAATGTATGAAGAGCCGTCTGTTATTGTTTTTATAAAACCTTTAGCAGCCCCCGAAGGTGTAGTGGAAAAAGAAGGGGTTGTTTTAAAACAAGTGCGAAATACACCAGAGGGTGCGTCTCGCTTAAAGTCTCATCATTATTTAAATAACATTTTAGGAAAACGTGAAATTGGAAATGTTGTGAACAAGGAAGGTATTTTCCTTACTGAAACAGGTTATGTTGCAGAGGGTATTGTTTCGAATCTCTTTTTCGTGAAAGGTGATATTTTGTATACACCTTCGCTAAAAACAGGGATTTTAAATGGTATCACTCGTGCGTTTATTATAAAGGTTGCTGAAGAGCTGGGCATCGAAGTAAAGGAAGGTTTCTTTACAAAAGATGAATTACTTTCAGCTGATGAAGTCTTCGTAACAAACTCGATTCAAGAAATTGTCCCGCTTTATCATATAGAGGGACGAGATTTCCCGGGTAAAGTAGGTATGGTTACAAAAAGATTTATGAGTCTTTATGAAATGCAGAGAGAGAAATTGTGGAGCAGAAATGAATTGCGAAGAGGAGATGTGTAGTTTGAAGTGGGATTATGATTTGCGCTGCGGCGAATATACATTGAACTTAAATGAAAAAACTTTAATTATGGGGATTTTAAATGTAACACCAGATTCGTTTTCTGATGGTGGGAGTTACAACGAGGTAGAGGCTGCGGTGCGCCATGCGAAAGAAATGCGAGATGAAGGTGCTCATATTATTGATATCGGCGGTGAATCTACTCGCCCGGGTTTTGCTAAAGTATCGGTGGAAGAAGAAATAAAGCGAGTTGTTCCGATGATTCAGGCGGTTGCAAAAGAAGTGGAATTGCCTATTTCTATCGACACGTATAAAGCTGAAGTTGCAAAACAAGCAATCGAAGCTGGCGCTCATATTATTAATGACGTTTGGGGAGCGAAGGCGGAACCGAAAATCGCTGAAGTTGCAGCTCATTATGATGTACCTATTATCTTGATGCATAATCGCGATAACATGAATTACCGCAATTTAATGGCTGATATGATTGCTGATTTATATGAAAGCATCAAAATTGCTAAAGATGCTGGCGTGCCAGATGAGAATATCATTTTAGACCCAGGCATCGGTTTTGCTAAAACACCTGAACAAAATTTAGAAGCGATGCGTAATTTAGAACAGTTAAACGTACTGGGTTATCCAGTTCTCTTAGGTACTTCAAGAAAGTCCTTTATTGGACATGTGTTAGATTTACCGGTAGAGGAACGTCTTGAGGGAACAGGAGCTACCGTTTGTCTCGGCATTGAAAAGGGTTGTGAGTTTGTTCGTGTTCATGATGTGAAGGAAATGGCACGTATGGCTAAGATGATGGATGCGATGATTGGTAAGGGGGTAAAGTAATTGGATAAAATTTATGTTCATGATATGGAGTTTTACGGTTATCATGGTGTATTCCCAGAGGAAAATAAATTGGGTCAGAGATTTAAAGTGGACTTAACGGTGGAGTTGGATTTGAAACAGGCAGGAGAAAGTGATGACTTAGAGCATTCTGTCAATTATGGAGAGCTTTTCGAGTTATGTAGAAAAGTTGTTGAAGATAGAACGTATAAGCTTGTAGAGAGTATCGCTGAAAATATTGCTGCAGATATATTAAAACAATATGAGAGTATTTTCCGTTGTACAATTAAAGTAATTAAACCAGATCCGCCGATACCTGGGCATTATCGTGCTGTAGCAGTGGAAATTACGAGAGAACGTCCATGAATAATATAGCTTACATTGCATTAGGTTCAAATATCGGAGAACGTTATACGTATTTAACTGAAGCGATTCAGTTTTTAAACAAAAACCCGTATATCCAAGTTAACGATATTTCATCTGTATATGAAACAGAGCCAGTTGGCTATACTGACCAAAGTTGCTTTTTAAATTTAGTTATAAAAATTTCTACCAATTTATCACCGCAAGAATTATTGAAAATCACACAAAGAGTAGAGAATAATTTAGGAAGAAAAAGGGAAATTAGATGGGGTCCGAGGACCATCGACCTTGACATTTTACTATATAATCAAGAAAATATTGAAGCAGAGAATCTTATTGTTCCGCATCCGCGGATGTTCGAAAGAGCTTTTGTTATCGTTCCGTTGTTAGAGATTAATCAAGATATAAAACAAAACATTTCACGTTCACAAGTAGAAGAAATGAAAAGGCGAGAGGGAGTAACGGTATGGAAGCAGAAAAATGGGGAAGACGCATTCGTGCTTTTCGAAAGCTAAAAGGTTATACACAAGAAGGTTTTGCGAAAGAGTTAGGGGTATCTGTATCTGTTTTAGGTGAAGTTGAGAGAGGGAATCGATCGCCTTCCCAAGATTTTGTAGTGGAAGTTGCTAAGGCATTAAAGGTTTCAGTGGAGGAATTAATGCCGAAGTGACTATGAAGGAAGGAGTAAGTCGAGTGTTAAAGATTGCAAATATTGAGATGAAAAACCCGGTTGTATTAGCACCGATGGCGGGAGTGTGTAACTCTGCATTCCGTTTGACAGTAAAAGAATTTGGTGCAGGTTTAGTTTGTGCTGAAATGGTAAGTGATAAAGCGATATTACTTAATAACAAAAGAACATTAGATATGTTATATATTGATGAAAGAGAAAAGCCATTAAGTTTACAAATTTTTGGTGGAGAGAAAGAAACTCTTGTAGATGCTGCGAAATACGTAGATAAATATACGACAGCAGACATTATTGATATTAATATGGGTTGCCCAGTACCGAAAATCATTAAGTGTGACGCGGGAGCAAAGTGGCTTTTAGACCCAAATAAAATATATGAAATGGTAGCGGCGGTTGTAGATGCTGTTGAAAAGCCGGTTACAGTTAAGATGCGTATTGGTTGGGATGCAGATCATATTTTTGCAATTGAGAATGCAAAAGCTGTTGAGCGTGCTGGCGGACAAGCAGTAGCGGTTCATGGACGTACACGAGTACAAATGTATGAAGGGAAAGCGGATTGGGATATTATTAAACAAGTAAAGCAAGCTGTAAATATCCCGGTTATCGGAAATGGTGATGTCGAAACGCCACAAGATGCAAAGCGTATGCTTGATGAAATTGGTGTAGACGGTGTTATGATTGGTCGCGCTGCCCTTGGGGACCCGTGGATGATTTATCGTACGGTAAAGTATTTGGAAACAGGTGAATTAATGCCGGAACCGACAGTGCGTGAGAAAATTGACGTATGTATGTTGCATCTAGATCGTCTTATCGATTTAAAGAACGAAAATGTCGCTGTAAGAGAGATGAGAAAGCATGCAGCTTGGTATTTAAAGGGTGTTCGTGGTAATGCAACTGTACGTAATGGTATCAATGCTTGTAATACGCGTGAGGACCTTGCGAATGTATTAGGTGCATTTGTAGAAGAAGTAGAAGCGAAACAACAAACAATTCACGTTGGTTAATAATAGATAGGGAAGATTGACATTCTTCTATACACTTCCTATAATTACGTGAAAGAAAGAAGAACTGCCAGCTAGTTGCTGGCAGTTTTTCTAGTTGAGTAGAAAATGCTATACTGTATATATTGTAAAAATTAATAGAGCTGGAGTGATATCAATACCATGGATAACATGAACCACGAAGAATTAAACGACCAATTGCTTGTTCGTCGTGAAAAGTTACATAACTTACGTGAGCAAGGAATCGATCCGTTTGGTAAACGATTTGAACGTACAAATGCAACAAATGACTTATTAAGCTTATATGGAGAGTTCTCTAAAGAAGAATTAGAAGAGAAAGAAATCTCTGTTTCTATCGCTGGTCGTATTATGACAAAACGCGGTAAAGGAAAAGCTGGATTTGCACATATTCAAGATTTACATGGACAAGTTCAAATTTATGTTCGTAAAGATGCTGTTGGAGATGAAGAGTACGAATTATTTAAAACAGCAGATTTAGGTGATTTAGTAGGTATTGAAGGTAAAGTGTTCAAAACGAACGTTGGAGAACTTTCGGTGAAGGCAACGGGCTTTACACTATTAACGAAATCTCTTCGTCCATTACCGGATAAATATCATGGATTAAAAGATGTTGAACAACGCTACCGTCAACGTTACTTAGACTTAATCACAAGTATGGAAAGCCGTGAAACATTCGTTACTCGCAGTAAAATCATTCGTGAAATGAGAAGATACTTAGATGACAATGGTTATCTTGAAGTGGAAACACCTATGATGCATGCAATTGCAGGTGGAGCTTCTGCGCGTCCTTTCATTACGCACCATAATGCGTTAGATATGGAATTATACATGCGTATCGCAATTGAACTTCATTTAAAACGCCTTATTGTGGGTGGATTAGAAAAAGTTTATGAAATCGGTCGTGTATTCCGTAATGAGGGTGTATCAACTCGTCATAATCCAGAGTTTACAATGATTGAATTATATGAAGCGTATGCTGATTATAAAGATATTATGAAACTAACAGAAAATATGGTTGCGCATATTGCGAAGCAAGTACTAGGTACAACAACAATCCAATATGGTGATTATGAAATTAATCTAGAACCAGAATGGACACGTCTTCATATGGTAGATGCAATCAAGGAACATTCTGGAGCAGATTTCTGGAATCCAATGAGTGTAGAAGAAGCGCGTGAACTTGCAAAAGAACATAATGTAGGTATTAAGGATACGATGGAAGTTGGTCATATTATAAACGAATTCTTCGAACAAAAAGTAGAAGATAAATTAATTCAACCAACATTTATTTACGGTCATCCAGTAGAAATTTCGCCACTTGCGAAAAAGAATGACGAAGATCCACGATTCACAGATCGTTTCGAATTATTTATCGTTGCACGTGAACATGCAAATGCATTCACTGAGCTAAATGATCCGATTGATCAAAAAGAACGCTTTGAAGCGCAATTAAAAGAGCGCGAACAAGGTAATGATGAAGCTCACATGATGGATGATGATTATATTGAAGCTCTTGAGTACGGTATGCCTCCTACAGGTGGGCTAGGGATTGGTATTGATCGTCTTGTTATGTTGTTAACGAATGCACCATCTATTCGTGATGTATTATTATTCCCTGCTATGCGTCATAAACAAGACTAAGCTTTGGAGATTTCTCCAAAGCTTTTTTTATTTGAGTATGAGCTACGTAGGGATAGTAGCTCTTGATGGTGCGAGAAATTATATTTATATAGAAGAAATGTGCTGTTTTTATACTTTTTTACTAAGTTAAAAATTTTATTAGAAAAACTATTGCATTTTAATAATCAAACTGGTATATTTATATTCGTTGCCACGAAAGGTAACAAGCAAAACAAACGAAAAACAACTTATTGAAAAAAGTTGTTGACGAAAATATAACGAAATGTTATATTAATAAAGTCGCTTATGAGCGGCAGATTAGTTCTTTGAAAACTGAACGAAACAAACAACGTGAAACGTCAATTTTTATTTTTAGATGCTAGACAAACTAACTTTATTGGAGAGTTTGATCCTGGCTCAGGATGAACGCTGGCGGCGTGCCTAATACATGCAAGTCGAGCGAATGGATTAAGAGCTTGCTCTTATGAAGTTAGCGGCGGACGGGTGAGTAACACGTGGGTAACCTGCCCATAAGACTGGGATAACTCCGGGAAACCGGGGCTAATACCGGATAATATTTTGAACTGCATGGTTCGAAATTGAAAGGCGGCTTCGGCTGTCACTTATGGATGGACCCGCGTCGCATTAGCTAGTTGGTGAGGTAACGGCTCACCAAGGCAACGATGCGTAGCCGACCTGAGAGGGTGATCGGCCACACTGGGACTGAGACACGGCCCAGACTCCTACGGGAGGCAGCAGTAGGGAATCTTCCGCAATGGACGAAAGTCTGACGGAGCAACGCCGCGTGAGTGATGAAGGCTTTCGGGTCGTAAAA
>NZ_CM129593.1:85000-87500 GCF_052947655.1 Bacillus pretiosus
TCTAAGTGCAGTGAAGTCAGACCGGAAGGACTGGTGGAGCGCTTAGAAGTGAGAATGCCGGTATGAGTAGCGAAAGACGGGTGAGAATCCCGTCCACCGAATGCCTAAGGTTTCCTGAGGAAGGCTCGTCCGCTCAGGGTTAGTCAGGACCTAAGCCGAGGCCGACAGGCGTAGGCGATGGACAACAGGTTGATATTCCTGTACCACCTCTTTATCGTTTGAGCAATGGAGGGACGCAGAAGGATAGAAGAAGCGTGCGATTGGTTGTGCACGTCCAAGCAGTTAGGCTGATAAGTAGGCAAATCCGCTTATCGTGAAGGCTGAGCTGTGATGGGGAAGCTCCTTATGGAGCGAAGTCTTTGATTCCCCGCTGCCAAGAAAAGCTTCTAGCGAGATAAAAGGTGCCTGTACCGCAAACCGACACAGGTAGGCGAGGAGAGAATCCTAAGGTGTGCGAGAGAACTCTGGTTAAGGAACTCGGCAAAATGACCCCGTAACTTCGGGAGAAGGGGTGCTTTCTTAACGGAAAGCCGCAGTGAATAGGCCCAAGCGACTGTTTAGCAAAAACACAGGTCTCTGCGAAGCCGTAAGGCGAAGTATAGGGGCTGACACCTGCCCGGTGCTGGAAGGTTAAGGAGAGGGGTTAGCGTAAGCGAAGCTCTGAACTGAAGCCCCAGTAAACGGCGGCCGTAACTATAACGGTCCTAAGGTAGCGAAATTCCTTGTCGGGTAAGTTCCGACCCGCACGAAAGGTGTAACGATTTGGGCACTGTCTCAACCAGAGACTCGGTGAAATTATAGTACCTGTGAAGATGCAGGTTACCCGCGACAGGACGGAAAGACCCCGTGGAGCTTTACTGTAGCCTGATATTGAATTTTGGTACAGTTTGTACAGGATAGGCGGGAGCCATTGAAACCGGAGCGCTAGCTTCGGTGGAGGCGCTGGTGGGATACCGCCCTGACTGTATTGAAATTCTAACCTACGGGTCTTATCGACCCGGGAGACAGTGTCAGGTGGGCAGTTTGACTGGGGCGGTCGCCTCCTAAAGTGTAACGGAGGCGCCCAAAGGTTCCCTCAGAATGGTTGGAAATCATTCGTAGAGTGCAAAGGCATAAGGGAGCTTGACTGCGAGACCTACAAGTCGAGCAGGGACGAAAGTCGGGCTTAGTGATCCGGTGGTTCCGCATGGAAGGGCCATCGCTCAACGGATAAAAGCTACCCCGGGGATAACAGGCTTATCTCCCCCAAGAGTCCACATCGACGGGGAGGTTTGGCACCTCGATGTCGGCTCATCGCATCCTGGGGCTGTAGTCGGTCCCAAGGGTTGGGCTGTTCGCCCATTAAAGCGGTACGCGAGCTGGGTTCAGAACGTCGTGAGACAGTTCGGTCCCTATCCGTCGTGGGCGTAGGAAATTTGAGAGGAGCTGTCCTTAGTACGAGAGGACCGGGATGGACGCACCGCTGGTGTACCAGTTGTTCTGCCAAGGGCATAGCTGGGTAGCTATGTGCGGAAGGGATAAGTGCTGAAAGCATCTAAGCATGAAGCCCCCCTCAAGATGAGATTTCCCATAGCGTAAGCTAGTAAGATCCCTGAAAGATGATCAGGTTGATAGGTTCGAGGTGGAAGCATGGTGACATGTGGAGCTGACGAATACTAATAGATCGAGGACTTAACCATATAATATGTAGCAATGTTATCTAGTTTTGAAAGAATATAAAAAACTTGTTGACTTTAAAAGTTAAATAAGTTACAATAATTCTTGTCTTAAATGAATACAGTCTGGTAATGATGGCAGAGAGGCCACACCCGTTCCCATACCGAACACGGAAGTTAAGCTCTCTAGCGCCGATGGTAGTTGGGACCTTGTCCCTGTGAGAGTAGGACGTTGCCAGGCAATTCGGAGGATTAGCTCAGCTGGGAGAGCACCTGCCTTACAAGCAGGGGGTCGGCGGTTCGATCCCGTCATCCTCCACCATTTAGCCGACTTAGCTCAATTGGTAGAGCAACTGACTTGTAATCAGTAGGTTGGGGGTTCAAGTCCTCTAGTCGGCACCAGTTTTTATTGTAAGAGCCATTAGCTCAGTTGGTAGAGCATCTGACTTTTAATCAGAGGGTCGAAGGTTCGAATCCTTCATGGCTCACCATTTTAATGAAATATGCGGGTGTGGCGGAATTGGCAGACGCACTAGACTTAGGATCTAGCGCCTTTGGCGTGGGGGTTCGACTCCCTTCACCCGCACTTTTAATGAAATAACTCAAACACGTCTTGCGGAAGTAGTTCAGTGGTAGAATACAACCTTGCCAAGGTTGGGGTCGCGGGTTCGAATCCCGTCTTCCGCTCCAATTTTCAATATGACATGCCGGGGTGGCGGAACAGGCAGACGCACAGGACTTAAAATCCTGCGGTGGGTGACCACCGTGCGGGTTCGACCCCCGCCCTCGGCACCATATGCGCCCGTAGCTCAATTGGATAGAGCGTTTGACTACGGATCAAGAGG
>NZ_CM129593.1:90000-150000 GCF_052947655.1 Bacillus pretiosus
CCCCGGAAGGGGAGTGAAAGAGATCCTGAAACCGTGTGCCTACAAATAGTCAGAGCCCGTTAATGGGTGATGGCGTGCCTTTTGTAGAATGAACCGGCGAGTTACGATCCCGTGCGAGGTTAAGCTGAAGAGGCGGAGCCGCAGCGAAAGCGAGTCTGAATAGGGCGTTTAGTACGTGGTCGTAGACCCGAAACCAGGTGATCTACCCATGTCCAGGGTGAAGTTCAGGTAACACTGAATGGAGGCCCGAACCCACGCACGTTGAAAAGTGCGGGGATGAGGTGTGGGTAGCGGAGAAATTCCAATCGAACCTGGAGATAGCTGGTTCTCCCCGAAATAGCTTTAGGGCTAGCCTTAAGTGTAAGAGTCTTGGAGGTAGAGCACTGATTGAACTAGGGGTCCTCATCGGATTACCGAATTCAGTCAAACTCCGAATGCCAATGACTTATCCTTAGGAGTCAGACTGCGAGTGATAAGATCCGTAGTCAAGAGGGAAACAGCCCAGATCGCCAGCTAAGGTCCCAAAGTGTGTATTAAGTGGAAAAGGATGTGGAGTTGCTTAGACAACTAGGATGTTGGCTTAGAAGCAGCCACCATTTAAAGAGTGCGTAATAGCTCACTAGTCGAGTGACTCTGCGCCGAAAATGTACCGGGGCTAAATACACCACCGAAGCTGCGAATTGATACCAATGGTATCAGTGGTAGGGGAGCGTTCTAAGTGCAGTGAAGTCAGACCGGAAGGACTGGTGGAGCGCTTAGAAGTGAGAATGCCGGTATGAGTAGCGAAAGACGGGTGAGAATCCCGTCCACCGAATGCCTAAGGTTTCCTGAGGAAGGCTCGTCCGCTCAGGGTTAGTCAGGACCTAAGCCGAGGCCGACAGGCGTAGGCGATGGACAACAGGTTGATATTCCTGTACCACCTCTTTATCGTTTGAGCAATGGAGGGACGCAGAAGGATAGAAGAAGCGTGCGATTGGTTGTGCACGTCCAAGCAGTTAGGCTGATAAGTAGGCAAATCCGCTTATCGTGAAGGCTGAGCTGTGATGGGGAAGCTCCTTATGGAGCGAAGTCTTTGATTCCCCGCTGCCAAGAAAAGCTTCTAGCGAGATAAAAGGTGCCTGTACCGCAAACCGACACAGGTAGGCGAGGAGAGAATCCTAAGGTGTGCGAGAGAACTCTGGTTAAGGAACTCGGCAAAATGACCCCGTAACTTCGGGAGAAGGGGTGCTTTCTTAACGGAAAGCCGCAGTGAATAGGCCCAAGCGACTGTTTAGCAAAAACACAGGTCTCTGCGAAGCCGTAAGGCGAAGTATAGGGGCTGACACCTGCCCGGTGCTGGAAGGTTAAGGAGAGGGGTTAGCGTAAGCGAAGCTCTGAACTGAAGCCCCAGTAAACGGCGGCCGTAACTATAACGGTCCTAAGGTAGCGAAATTCCTTGTCGGGTAAGTTCCGACCCGCACGAAAGGTGTAACGATTTGGGCACTGTCTCAACCAGAGACTCGGTGAAATTATAGTACCTGTGAAGATGCAGGTTACCCGCGACAGGACGGAAAGACCCCGTGGAGCTTTACTGTAGCCTGATATTGAATTTTGGTACAGTTTGTACAGGATAGGCGGGAGCCATTGAAACCGGAGCGCTAGCTTCGGTGGAGGCGCTGGTGGGATACCGCCCTGACTGTATTGAAATTCTAACCTACGGGTCTTATCGACCCGGGAGACAGTGTCAGGTGGGCAGTTTGACTGGGGCGGTCGCCTCCTAAAGTGTAACGGAGGCGCCCAAAGGTTCCCTCAGAATGGTTGGAAATCATTCGTAGAGTGCAAAGGCATAAGGGAGCTTGACTGCGAGACCTACAAGTCGAGCAGGGACGAAAGTCGGGCTTAGTGATCCGGTGGTTCCGCATGGAAGGGCCATCGCTCAACGGATAAAAGCTACCCCGGGGATAACAGGCTTATCTCCCCCAAGAGTCCACATCGACGGGGAGGTTTGGCACCTCGATGTCGGCTCATCGCATCCTGGGGCTGTAGTCGGTCCCAAGGGTTGGGCTGTTCGCCCATTAAAGCGGTACGCGAGCTGGGTTCAGAACGTCGTGAGACAGTTCGGTCCCTATCCGTCGTGGGCGTAGGAAATTTGAGAGGAGCTGTCCTTAGTACGAGAGGACCGGGATGGACGCACCGCTGGTGTACCAGTTGTTCTGCCAAGGGCATAGCTGGGTAGCTATGTGCGGAAGGGATAAGTGCTGAAAGCATCTAAGCATGAAGCCCCCCTCAAGATGAGATTTCCCATAGCGTAAGCTAGTAAGATCCCTGAAAGATGATCAGGTTGATAGGTTCGAGGTGGAAGCATGGTGACATGTGGAGCTGACGAATACTAATAGATCGAGGACTTAACCATATAATATGTAGCAAATGTTATCTAGTTTTGAAGGAATATGCCTTCATAGTTTGGTGATGATGGCAGAGAGGTCACACCCGTTCCCATACCGAACACGGAAGTTAAGCTCTCTAGCGCCGATGGTAGTTGGGACCTTGTCCCTGTGAGAGTAGGACGTCGCCAAGCAACTAAACACGAGTCAAATGACTCGTGTTTTTTCGTGTTTTCTTTTATAATCCATAGTAATTAAAAAATGTGTTTAAATAATTATTATTTTGATTAAATACAGGGGAATGTGGCTAGGATAGTGAATAAGCAAAAGAGTTGCAAATTTTATTAATACGTATATAATTAAAGTCAAAGATAGTCAAAGTCAATAAAGGTGGCGGATAAATGAGAAATATATCTGATATCATTGAGCAATATCTAAAGCAAGTTATTGACTTAAGTAATAATAATGTGATTGAAATCAAAAGAAATGAGATTGCGGATCGATTCGAGTGCGTACCATCTCAAATCAATTATGTAATCAATACCCGTTTTACGATAGAAAGAGGATTTGTAGTAGAAAGTAAACGTGGTGGAGGAGGTTACATTCGCATTATAAAAGTCAAACTGCATGACGATATAGACATGATTGATCAAATGCTTCATATGATTGATCATAGCGTTGCGCAAGGGAATGCAGAGAGTATGATTATACGTTTAATAGAAGAGGGAATCATAACAAATCGTGAAGCTAAACTTATGTTAAGTGTACTAGATCGTTCTGTATTATCAATGGATGTTCCTTCTCGAGATGAACTTAGGGCTCGAATATTATGCGCAATGTTAAGAACACTGAAATATAAATAAATATAGCTTTTGTAAAAGAATAATAACTAAGAGATAAGGCAGTTAAATATTGTAGAGGTTTTGAAAAAAGAACACGCACTTTTATTTAAACAAGTAAAGGAAAGTGAACAATCTAGTAATGTATGAAAAGTACTATCAGATAGATCGTTCCTATTGTAAAGGTGGGGATAGTGATGACTTGTCAAAACTGTAATATAAGACCAGCAACTTTACATTATACAAAAGTAATCAACGAAAAGAAGACGGAAGTTCATCTTTGTGAGCAATGTGCAGAACAAAGTGGCTATACGTCTTTCTTTCAATCACCGCAGTCTAACTTTTCATTCCATGATTTATTTGCTGGGTTATTACACGGTGAATCAACAATGTTTGAAGAAGGACAAAACGGGCTTTCGAATACAAGTATATTAAGGTGTCCAGATTGTAAGATGACATATGAGCAATTTACAAAGGTGGGACGGTTTGGATGTGCTTCTTGTTACGATACATTTAAGGAACATTTAAAGCCGTTATTAAAACGTCTGCACGGCGGACATACAGATCATTGTGGAAAAATTCCGGAACGTATAGAAGGAAATCTTCACTTAAAGAAAGAATTAGATGAACTAAAACTCATTCTGAAACAATACGTACAGAAAGAGGAGTTTGAGAAAGCTGCTGAAGTAAGGGATAATATTCGAGGTCTTGAAAATCAGCTTAGTGAGCATAGAGAGGGGGAATAGTTCTATGTCACTGGACAAAATTATGAATGAAGCGATTAGTCCATGGATGAAGGGGGATGGCCCTGATTCTGATATTGTTTTAAGTAGTCGAATTCGTTTGGCTCGTAATTTTAAAAAATATCAATTCTCTACTATGCAAAACGAAGAAGAAGCTAGACAGATTCATGAATTATTTAAAAAGGAATTTATAAATAAAACGGTAGAACCTTTTGGAGAGTTTGAACTATTAAAAATGAATGAATTAACGCCTCTTCAAAGGAGAGTATTAGTTGAAAAGCATTTAATTAGTCCTAACCTTGCAGGAACAGAATATGGAGCATGTCTATTATCAGAAAGCGAACATATTAGTGTTATGCTTAATGAAGAAGACCACATTAGGATACAGTGCTTATTTTCAGGGTTACAGTTATCAGAGGCTATTCAAAGTGCCAATCAAATAGATAATTGGATAGAGGAAGAGGTTGAATATGCTTTTGATGAATCACTTGGATATATAACGAGCTGCCCTACTAACGTTGGTACAGGATTGAGGGCTTCCGTAATGATTCACTTACCGGGACTCGTTTTAACGAAAAGAATTAGCCGCATTATACAAGTAATTCAAAAATTAGGGTTAGTAGTAAGAGGAATATACGGTGAAGGTAGCGAAGCGTTAGGTAATATATTTCAAGTGTCAAATCAAATGACGCTAGGAAAATCTGAAGAAGATATTATTGCAGATTTAAAAAGTGTCATTCAACAAATCATACAGCAAGAAAAAATGGCTAGAGAATTAATTGTACAAAATTCAAGTATTGAGCTTGAAGATAAGGTTTATCGCTCTTATGGCATACTAGCAAACAGTCGGTTAATTCAATCTGCAGAAGCGGCCACTTGCTTATCAGATGTACGACTTGGTATTGATTTAGGATATATAAAAGGTGTATCGAGAAATATTTTGACTGAGCTAATGGTTCTTACACAACCAGGCATTTTACAACAATATGCAGGCGGACCTTTAGGACCAGAAGAAAGAGATTATCGAAGAGCAACCTTAATCCGTGAGCGATTACGTATTGAAAAAACTAAGCGCAAGTAGGAGGCGATTTCTATGATGTTTGGAAGATTTACAGAAAGAGCACAGAAAGTATTAGCTTTATCTCAAGAGGAAGCAATTCGTATTGGGCATAATAATATTGGAACAGAACACATTTTACTTGGGCTTGTACGCGAAGGGGAAGGAATTGCAGCAAAAGCGTTAATTGCTCTTGGATTAAGTCCAGAGAAGGTTCAAAAAGAGGTAGAAGCGTTAATTGGACGCGGAACAGAAGCTTCTCAAACTGTACATTATACACCGCGTGCTAAAAAGGTTATTGAGTTGTCTATGGATGAAGCTCGTAAATTAGGTCATTCTTACGTTGGAACAGAACATATCTTGCTTGGTTTAATCCGTGAAGGTGAAGGTGTAGCAGCACGTGTTTTAAATAACTTAGGTGTTAGCCTAAATAAGGCAAGACAACAAGTATTGCAACTCCTTGGAAGTAATGAAGCAAGTTCAGGTCACCAAGGTGGTTCTTCAACGAATGCAAATACACCGACACTGGATAGCTTAGCACGTGATTTAACAGTTGTTGCACGTGAAAATCGTCTAGATCCTGTTATCGGTCGTGGTAAAGAAATTCAACGTGTAATTGAAGTTTTAAGCCGTAGAACAAAAAATAATCCTGTATTAATTGGAGAACCTGGTGTAGGTAAAACGGCAATTGCAGAAGGATTAGCACAACAAATTGTAAATAATGAAGTTCCTGAAACATTAAGAGATAAGCGTGTTATGACACTAGATATGGGTACAGTTGTAGCTGGAACGAAATATCGTGGTGAATTTGAAGATCGTTTAAAGAAAGTTATGGATGAAATCCGTCAAGCTGGAAACATTATTCTATTTATTGATGAACTTCATACATTAATTGGTGCAGGTGGAGCAGAAGGTGCAATTGATGCATCTAACATTTTAAAACCATCTTTAGCACGCGGAGAGTTACAATGTATTGGGGCGACAACCTTAGATGAATATCGTAAATATATTGAAAAAGACGCGGCTTTAGAAAGACGTTTCCAACCAATTCACGTTGATGAGCCAAGTTTAGACGAATCAACTCAAATATTGAAAGGTTTACGTGATCGTTACGAAGCGCATCACCGTGTATCTATTACAGATGATGCAATTGATGCAGCTGTAAAGCTTTCAGACCGCTATATTACAGATCGTTTCTTACCAGATAAAGCAATTGATTTAATTGATGAAGCTGCTTCAAAGGTTCGCTTACGCTCTTATACAACACCACCAAATCTAAAAGAGCTTGAAGTAAAACTTGAGGAAATTAGAAAAGAAAAAGATGCAGCTGTGCAAAGTCAAGAATTTGAAAAAGCTGCTTCCTTACGTGATATGGAACAACGCTTACGTGAAAAGTTAGAAGATACGAAGCGTCAATGGAAAGAGCAACAAGGAAAAGAAAACTCAGAAGTGACAGTAGAAGATATTGCAAATGTCGTTTCTACGTGGACTCGTATACCGGTTTCTAAACTTGCACAAACAGAGACTGATAAATTATTAAACTTAGAATCCATTCTTCACAACCGTGTTATTGGTCAAGATGAAGCGGTAGTAGCTGTAGCGAAAGCTGTTCGTCGTGCTAGAGCAGGATTGAAAGATCCGAAACGTCCGATTGGTTCATTTATTTTCTTAGGACCAACAGGTGTAGGTAAAACAGAACTAGCAAGAGCATTAGCAGAATCTATGTTCGGTGATGAGGATGCAATGATTCGCATCGATATGTCTGAGTACATGGAGAAGCATTCGACTTCTCGTTTAGTTGGATCTCCTCCAGGATATGTTGGATATGAAGAAGGTGGACAATTAACAGAAAAGGTTCGCCGTAAGCCATATTCAGTTGTCCTATTAGATGAAGTAGAGAAAGCTCATCCTGATGTGTTTAACATTTTACTACAAGTATTAGAAGATGGTCGCTTAACGGATTCTAAAGGGCGTACAGTTGATTTCCGTAATACAATTGTTATTATGACATCTAACGTTGGTGCAGATGCGTTAAAACGTAATAAACATCTTGGATTTAACGTACAAGATGAGAGCCGCGATTATTCAGATATGAAAGGTAAAGTAATGGATGAACTGAAAAAGGCATTTCGTCCAGAATTCTTAAACCGTATTGATGAAATTATCGTGTTCCATATGCTTGAGAAAAAACATATTCAAGAGATTGTAACACTTATGGTGAATCAGTTAGTGAAGCGCTTAAAAGAGCAAGAGATTGAATTGCATTTAACAGAAGGAGCGATTTCAGCCATTGCTGATAAAGGATTTGACCGAGAATACGGTGCTCGTCCGCTTCGTAGAGCAATTCAGAAACATGTAGAAGATAGACTATCGGAAGAACTTTTAAAAGGTGCTATTGAGAAAGGACAAAAAGTTATCTTTGATGTTGAAGGGGAATCATTTGTCATTCATAGTGCTGAAAAGGTAAAATAAGTATAGACAAACTAAGAGGGCTACGAGATAGCCCTCTTTCTTGTACGAGAAGGATAAACTGTTTATAGATGAAAGTGAAGTGAAATATAAAACGATATGGCTAAAAAGAAAACAAAATTCACATGTCAAGAGTGTGGTTATCAGTCACCAAAATATATGGGGAAATGCCCTGGTTGTGGTCAATGGAATACGCTTGTTGAAGAGATGGAACCGGTTGTATCATCAAGACGCCTTAATTATGCCAATGCAATTCAATCGGAAGTAACAAAACCAAGACGCCTAACAGAAGTAGAAACAAAATCTGAGGCACGTATTGAAACGAAATTCCAAGAGTTTAACCGTGTACTTGGTGGTGGGATTGTAGATGGATCCTTAGTACTTATTGGTGGAGACCCTGGGATTGGGAAATCAACATTGTTATTACAAATTTCATCGCAATTAGCAGATTCTTCATATGATGTACTATACATATCAGGTGAGGAGTCAGCAAAGCAGATTAAACTTCGTGCAGATCGTTTGCATGTAAAGGGTAGTAATCTATTTGTTGTAGCAGAAACTGATCTACAGCGAATTGCAGCGCACATTGAAGAAATGAATCCAGCTTTTGTTGTTATTGACTCTATTCAAACGATACATTTACCTGAAGTGACGTCAGCCCCAGGAAGTGTAGCGCAAGTACGTGAATGTACAGCGGAATTAATGAAACTTGCAAAAACGAAAGGAATTCCTATTTTTATCGTCGGACATGTAACAAAAGAGGGGGCAATTGCAGGACCTCGTATGTTAGAACATATGGTCGATGCAGTTCTTTACTTTGAAGGAGATCGTCATCATACATATCGTATTTTGCGAGCTGTGAAGAATCGTTTTGGCTCCACGAATGAAATGGGTATTTTTGAAATGAAAGAGCTCGGTCTTGCGGAAGTCTTAAACCCTTCTGAAATTTTTCTTGAGGAAAGACCCGTTGGAGTCGCAGGATCAACAGTAGTTGCCTCAATGGAAGGAACAAGACCGGTTTTAGTAGAAATACAAGCATTAATCTCCCCTACTAGTTTTGGAAACCCTCGAAGAATGGCGACGGGAATTGATCATAACCGTGTATCGCTTATTATGGCAGTGCTAGAAAAAAGAACAGGTTTATTATTGCAAAACCAAGACGCATATTTAAAAGTAGCAGGTGGTTTGAAATTAGATGAACCAGCAATTGATTTAGCTGTGGCTTTAAGTATTGCTTCAAGTTTTAGAGATAAATCTACGACACCAACTGATGCAGTAATAGGAGAAGTAGGATTAACTGGAGAAATAAGAAGAGTATCAAGAATTGAACAACGTGTACAAGAAGCAGCTAAATTAGGATTTCAACGTGCTATTATTCCTAGAAAAAATTTGGGAGGATGGACAATTCCGGATGGAATTGAGGTAGTAGGTGTATCTAATTTAGGGGAAGCGCTTCGTTTGACATTAGGAGGCTAGGCTATGGAAGAAAACAAGCAACGTGTCAAAAGTATGATTAATATTTTACAGCTCGTGGCCCCAGGAACACCACTGCGCGAAGGGATAGATAATGTGCTTCGCGCACAAACAGGGGGACTAATTGTTCTTGGATATAATGAACAAATTAAAAGTATTGTTGATGGGGGATTTCACATTAATTGTGCATTCTCTCCTGCTAGTTTATACGAATTAGCAAAAATGGATGGGGCACTTATTTTAAATGAAACTGGAAGTAAAATTTTAATTGCAAATGCACAGTTAGTTCCAGAGGCATCTATTGATTCTATTGAAACAGGTATGCGCCACCGGACGGCAGAGCGTGTAGCAAAGCAGACAGGTAGTCTCGTTGTGGCTATTTCACAAAGACGTAACGTAATTACACTATATCAAGGGAATTTACGTTATACACTAAAGGATATAGGTGTTATTTTAACAAAGGCAAACCAAGCTATTCAAACGTTAGAAAAATATAAGGCTGTATGGAATGATGGTATTACGAATTTGGGCATTCTAGAATTTGAAGAAGTCGTTACAATGTCCGAGGTGGTTCATGTGTTACATAGTGTTGAAATGGTACTGCGGATTAAAAATGAAATATTGAGCTATATTCATGAGTTAGGAACGGAAGGTAGGTTAATTCGTTTACAACTTACAGAACTACTAGCTGATTTAGAGGCAGAGGCAGCGTTATTAATTAAAGATTATTATCAAGAAAAAACACAAGACCATCATCAAATTTTGAAAAAGTTACAAGATCTTGCGAATACACAACTTCTAGAGGATAGCGATTTAGTTAAATTGCTTGGCTATCCAGGACAAATGAGTTTAGAAGAAAGTGTGACGCCGAGAGGATACCGAATCACAAGCAAAATTTCGCGCGTTCCGCCACTTATCATTGAAAATTTAATTAATCGATTTAAGACTTTGCAAGGTGTTTGTCGAGCAACTATTAATGAATTGGATGATGTGGAAGGAATTGGAGAAGTAAGGGCGAAGAAAATACGAGAAGGCTTAAAAAGAATCCAAGAGCATCTCTATATGAGTAGACACAATTAAGAATATTACATTGATTCCATAATATAACGACACTAGAACATTTTTGGTATAAGATATGGTATATTGGTAAATAAAACTATTTATAAAAAAAACACGTCCGCTTTTGCATTCGGCGTTTTGATTAGCGAAACAATGGTTAATAATGAGTAGGAGGTGGTTGGATGTTAAAACGGATTGTACAGCTCTTCTTTCTAGTAATTGGCGGAGCGTTAGGGATTTACTTAATCCCAAAAGTTATTAATGTATTAGACATCGGTGCCGTTCCTTTATTGGAAGGATCGTATGTTCGTGCAATTATTGGTGCAATTATTTTATTTTTAACAACATTTTGGCTTGTAGATTATATTGTTCAACTTATTAAGCATATTGAAGAGGCTCTTGTAAAGGCGCCTGTAGCGGATGTTTTATTTGGTACATTAGGGTTAATCTCTGGTCTTATTGTTGCATATTTAATTTTAATACCAATTCGTGAATTTACAATTCCAGTTATTAGCACAGTGTTGCAAGTGTTCTTTACTCTTTTACTTGGATATTTAGGATTCCAAGTAGGGTTTAAAAAGAGGAATGAATTGCTAGGATTATTTACATTACCACAACGTGGGAAGAAGAAAAATAATAATAGTGAGAATGAAGAAACTGAGGTAGAAGAATCTACAACTCATTGGAAAATTCTCGATACGAGTGTAATTATCGATGGGCGTATTGCTGATATTTGCCAAACAAAGTTTTTAGAAGGAACAATTGTGATTCCACAATTCGTGTTAGAAGAACTTCAGCACATTGCCGATTCTTCTGATGCTTTAAAGCGTAATCGTGGTCGCAGAGGATTAGATATTTTAAATCGTATTCAAAAAGAGATGCCGATTCCGGTAGAAATTTATGAAGGCGATTTCGATGATATTCAAGAAGTGGATAGCAAACTTGTAAAGTTGGCGAAAATCACTGGTGGAACGGTAGTAACGAATGATTTCAATTTAAACAAAGTTTCTGAATTACAAGGGGTAACGGTGTTAAATATTAACGATTTAGCTAATGCAATTAAACCTGTTGTACTCCCAGGTGAAGAACTGAGTGTTTATGTTGTCAAAGATGGAAAAGAACAAAATCAAGGTGTTGCATATTTAGATGATGGCACGATGATTGTAGTAGAAGATGGTAGAGAATATGTAGGTTCACAACTCAATGTGCTTGTTACTAGTGTGTTACAAACATCGGCTGGGCGTATGATTTTCGCCAAACGTAAATTATTAGAAAAAGCATTATAAGTAGAGGATTATTAATATGTATACATTAATTATTCCAGCAGCTGGTCAAGGTAAGCGGATGGGTGCTGGTAAAAATAAGTTGTTCTTACTTATTAATGAAGTACCGATTATTGTGCATACGTTACGTGCTTTTGAAAAAGATAAAGCGTGCAAAAGTATTATTATGGCAATTAACGAAGAAGAACGTCCGTATTTTGAAGAATTAATGCAGAAGTATCCAATTGAAAAGCCAGTACAATTTATTCAGGGCGGAGCCGAAAGGCAAGATAGTGTATATAACGCCATTCAGCATACTAGTGATGTTGAGTATGTTCTTGTACATGACGGCGCGCGTCCATTTGTAACGAACAAAGTGATTCAAGATGTATTAACTGCAGCGGAAAAATATGGAGCGTCCATTTGTGCGGTACCAGTGAAAGATACAGTTAAGAAAGTAGAGCAGGGTATCGTTGTCGAAACGGTAGAAAGATCTCAGCTTAAAGCTGTACAAACACCACAAGGGTTCGCTGTTTCTCTTTTGTTAGAAGCTCATAGAAGTGCAAAACAGGGTTGTTTCCTTGGTACAGATGATGCAAGCCTCGTAGAACGTATCGGGAAGCAAGTAGGTGTAGTAGAGGGGAGTTACTATAATATTAAAGTGACGACTCCAGAGGATTTATTAATTGCTGAAAGTTTCCTTCATGTTCAAAAGAAATGAAAGTGATGATTATAGCGAAAAAAAGCTCGGCAACAGCCGGGCTTTTCTTTATAAGGATAGCGATATAATATAGAATCATAAAGCTCTGTAGTTTAGCTTGAGGAGGATGTAAAAAATGTTTCGAATTGGACAAGGTTTTGATGTACATGAGTTTGCGGAAGGTAGACCGTTAATTATTGGTGGAATTACAATTCCTCATGAGAAAGGATTAATTGGTCATTCAGATGCAGACGTATTGTTACATACGATTGCGGATGCATGTTTAGGTGCAATTGCAGCTGGGGATATTGGAAAGCATTTCCCTGATACAGATCCTGCTTTTAAAGATGCTGATTCAGCTGTATTGCTGCAAAAGGTTTGGGAATTTGTACGTGAACAAGGTTACGAGTTAGGGAATCTAGATTGTACAATTATTGCTCAAAAGCCAAAGATGGCACCGCATATTGAAAGTATGCGTAAACGTATTAGTGAACTATTAGAAACGTCTATTGACAATATCAATGTAAAAGCAACAACAACAGAAAAATTAGGATTTACAGGTAGAGAAGAAGGAATTGCTTCTCAAGCAGTTGTTTTATTACAGAAAAAATAATGGTTTTTAATTCGTAAGATGGATAATCACATTTTTTTGGTGTACAATTATAGAATGTGTTGACATTAAGAATGGAAGGTGTACCAATTATGGAAAAGCAAGTGAGAGTGCGCTATGCGCCAAGTCCAACAGGACACTTACATATCGGAAATGCGCGTACGGCATTATTTAATTATTTATTTGCTCGTCATCAAGATGGTAAGTTTATTATTCGTATTGAAGATACTGATGTGAAACGTAATGTTGCTGGTGGAGAAGAAAGCCAATTAAAATACTTGAAATGGCTCGGTATGGACTGGGATGAAGGTGTTGATGTTGGTGGTGAATTTGGACCATATCGTCAAACAGAGCGTTTAGATATTTATAAAAAATTATATGAAGATTTATTAGAACGCGGTTTAGCTTACAAATGTTATATGACAGAAGAAGAGCTAGAAGCAGAGCGTGAAGGACAAATCTCTCGTGGTGAAACACCGCGTTATGCTGGAAACCACCGTGATTTAACTGAGGAGCAAATGAAGGGATTTGAGGCTGAAGGCCGCATTCCGAGTATTCGTTTCCGTGTACCGGTTGATCGCGACTACACGTTTAAAGATATCGTAAAAGATGAAGTTGCATTCCATTCAAATGATTTCGGTGATTTCGTTATCGTGAAAAAAGATGGAATTCCAACTTATAACTTTGCGGTAGCAGTAGATGATCACTTAATGGAGATTACACATGTACTTCGTGGTGATGATCATATTTCAAATACGCCAAAACAAATGATGATTTACGAAGCTTTCGGTTGGGATATTCCGCAATTTGGTCATATGACTTTAATTGTAAACGAAAGCCGTAAAAAGTTAAGTAAGCGTGATGAATCTATTATTCAATTTATTGAGCAATATAAAGAGCTTGGATATCTTCCAGAAGCGATCTTTAACTTTATTGCACTACTAGGTTGGTCGCCAGTAGGAGAAGAAGAAATCTTCTCTCAAGAAGAATTTATCAAAATGTTCGATGCAGCTCGTTTATCAAAATCACCTGCATTATTTGATTCTCAAAAACTAAAATGGATGAACAACCAATATATGAAAAAGCAAGATTTAGATACGGTGGTAGAATTAAGCTTACCGCATCTAGTGAAAGCTGGACGTATAGGTGAAACTTTAAGCGAACAAGAACAAGCTTGGATTCGTGATGTAATTGCGTTATATCATGAACAAATGAGTTTTGGAGCTGAAATTGTAGAGCTTTCTGAAATGTTCTTCAAAGATCATGTTGATTATGAAGAAGAAGGACAAGAAGTATTAAAAGGTGAACAAGTACCAGAAGTACTTCGTGCATTTGCGGGTCAAGTAGAAGCACTAGAAGCGATGGAACCAGCAGCAATTAAGGCGGCTATTAAAGCAGTGCAAAAGGAAACAGGTCATAAAGGTAAAAACTTATTTATGCCAATCCGTGTTGCAACTACTGGTCAAACACATGGCCCAGAGCTTCCTAATGCTATTGCACTTCTTGGAAAAGAAAAAGTTTTAAATCGTCTTCAAAAAGTAATTGGTTAACATTTTCTAGATTTAGAAATATAATAAGTATACTTAAAACCTAATAAGGAAAAGCGACGAGAAGGAGAAGTAGAAAATCAGGCTTTTTACAGAGAGAACCACCTTTAGGCTGGAAGTGGTTTATAAGCGGATTTTTGAAATGCCCCTTCGAGTCTTCTGCTGAACAGCGAATTGTTTTGTGAAACGTCTTAGGGCGTAAAGTAAGCAGAAGCGGTGTACACCGTTATCATAGATGAGTTTGAGGCTTTCTTTAGCCTAAACAGAGTGGAACCGCGCTTATAAGGCGTCTCTGTCAATATGACAGAGGCGTCTTTTTTATACCGTAAAAATGGGTATGAGTATAAGTTTTATCCCCGTGTATAAAGATTTAGGGGGATAAGTAGGGAGTTAAGGGAGTTAGTTCACTCGAAAAAGCAGCCCATAAAGGGGAGGGAGCGTCGATGTTTAAGAGGCTTCGGGAAGATATTGAAGTCGTTTTTGAACAGGATCCAGCGGCAAGAAGTTATTTCGAAGTCATTTTGACTTACTCTGGATTACATGCAGTTTGGGCCCATCGAATTGCACATGCTTTTTATAAAAAGAATTTCTTCTTTATTGCACGTTGGATCTCACAAGTTAGTCGTTTTTTTACCGGTATTGAGATTCATCCAGGAGCAACAATTGGTCGTCGTTTTTTCATAGACCATGGAATGGGGGTTGTAATTGGAGAAACGTGCGAGATTGGTGATAATGTAACGATCTATCAAGGTGTTACATTAGGTGGTACGGGTAAAGAAAAGGGGAAGAGGCACCCTACAATTCAGGATAATGTATTAATTGCAACAGGTGCTAAAGTACTAGGTTCTATTACAGTTGGAGAGAATTCTAAAATTGGAGCAGGGTCTGTCGTATTAAAAGAAGTGCCTGCACATTCTACAGTTGTAGGTATACCTGGCCGAGTCGTTATTCAAAATGGAGTAAAGATCGGTCAAGAATTAAATCATTCTGACCTTCCAGACCCAATTTTTGATAAGTTAAAGGTCATGGAAGTAGAACTTGATAAATTGAAAAAACAACTTGAAGCAAAGGTAGAAAGGAAGGATAAAAATGACTATTCACATTTATAATACGTTAACGCGTCAAAAGGAAGAGTTTACTCCATTAGAAGAAAATAAGGTAAAGATGTATGTGTGTGGACCTACAGTTTATAACTATATTCACATTGGGAATGCAAGACCACCTATGGTATTTGATACGGTACGCCGTTATTTAGAATATAAAGGGTATGATGTGCAGTATGTATCTAACTTTACTGACGTAGATGATAAATTAATTAAAGCAGCAAATGAATTAGGTGAAGATGTGCCGACAATTGCTGACCGTTTCGTTGAAGCGTATTTTGAAGATGTAACGGCACTAGGTTGCAAACATGCAACAGTTCATCCGCGTGTAACGGAAAATATGGATATCATTATTGAATTTATTCAAGAACTTGTGAATAAAGGATATGCATATGAATCAGAAGGTGATGTGTACTTTAGAACGAAGGAATTTGAAGGATACGGTAAATTATCGCATCAACCAATCGCCGACTTACGTCACGGTGCACGCATTGAAGTAGGAGAAAAGAAACAAGATCCTCTTGATTTTGCTCTATGGAAAGCTGCGAAAGAAGGAGAAATCTTCTGGGAAAGCCCTTGGGGGAAAGGTCGTCCAGGCTGGCATATTGAATGCTCAGCAATGGCGCGTAAATACTTAGGAGATACAATCGATATTCATGCTGGTGGTCAAGACTTGGCATTTCCTCATCATGAGAATGAAATTGCGCAGTCTGAGGCATTAACAGGAAAAACATTTGCACGTTATTGGATGCACAATGGATATATTAATATTAATAATGAGAAGATGTCTAAGTCACTGGGGAACTTCATTTTAGTTCACGATATCATTAAGCAATATGATCCACAGCTAATTAGATTCTTTATGCTATCGGTACATTACCGTCACCCAATTAATTTCAGTGAAGATTTACTACAAAGTACAAATAACGGACTGGAAAGAATTAAAACGGCTTACGGTAATTTAAAACACCGTATGGAAAGTAGTACTGATTTAACAGATCATAATGAGAAATGGTTAGCGGAACTGGAAAAATTCCAGACTGCATTTGAAGAAGCAATGAATGATGACTTCAACACTGCTAATGCAATCACTGAGTTATATAATGTAGCAAATCATGCAAATCAATATTTACTGGAAGAACATACGTCTACAGTTGTAATTGAAGCATACGTAAAACAACTTGAAACATTATTTGATATTTTAGGGTTAGAATTAGCGCAAGAAGAGTTGCTTGATGAAGAAATTGAGGTACTTATCCAAAAGCGCATTGAAGCTCGTAAAAATCGTGATTTTGCGTTATCGGATCAAATTCGCGATGATTTAAAAGACCGTAATATTATTTTAGAAGATACCGCTCAAGGTACAAGATGGAAAAGAGGATAAGAATGATTGATGCAAAGCAATTAAACAGCTTAGCGTTAGCATATATGGGTGATGCGGTATATGAACAATATATCCGCTATCACCTACTTCAAAAAGGGAAAGTTCGTCCTAATCAATTGCATCGATTAGGGACAAGCTTTGTTTCGGCAAAAGCGCAGGCGAAAGTTGTTTATCATTTATTAGAGACAGCATTTTTAACAGAGGAAGAAGAGGCGGTACTAAGAAGAGGGCGTAATGCAAATTCAGGTACTGTCCCGAAAAATACTGATGTACAAACATATCGATATAGTACAGCCTTTGAAGCGCTAATTGGCTATCATCACTTATTAAATAATCGTGAAAGATTAGACGAAATTGTATATAAGGCAATTGCTGTTTTAGAAGAAAAGGAAGGGGGCACATCATCATGAGTAGTGAATATATTATCGGACGTAACCCTGTAATTGAAGCGTTACGCTCAGGAAGAGATATTAATAAAATTTGGATCGCGGAAGGTGCTGCCAAAGGACAAATACAAATTGTACTAGCACTAGCGAAAGAAAATAAGATTATTTTACAACATGCACCAAAGAAGAAGTTAGACCAGTTAGTTGAGGGGAACCATCAAGGTGTAATTGCTCAAGTGGCTGCATATCAATATGCTGAGCTAGAAGATCTATTTAAAGTGGCAGAGAAGCGTAACGAAGATCCGTTCTT
Source organism: Bacillus pretiosus (assembly GCF_052947655.1). Lineage (NCBI taxonomy): Bacteria > Bacillati > Bacillota > Bacilli > Caryophanales > Bacillaceae > Bacillus > Bacillus pretiosus. The sequence goes on from NZ_CM129593.1 coordinate 107,306, forward strand.
CTTAATTTTAGATGAAATCGAAGACCCGCATAACCTAGGTTCTATTATGCGTACTGCGGATGCAACAGGAGCTCATGGAATTATTATTCCGAAAAGAAGAGCTGTGGGACTTACTGCATCAGTTGCGAAAGCATCGACTGGAGCAATTGAATATATTCCTGTTGCACGTGTAACGAATTTATCTCGTACAATCGATGAATTAAAAGAACGTGGACTTTGGATTGCTGGTACAGATGCAAAAGGGAAAACGGATTACCGTAATTTAGATGGTAAAATGCCAATTGGATTAGTAATTGGAAGTGAAGGAAAAGGTATGAGTCGTATTATTGGTGAAAAATGTGATTTCTTAATTACTTTACCGATGGTCGGTAAAGTTACATCCTTAAATGCTTCAGTAGCCGCAAGTTTGTTAATGTATGAGGTATATCGTAAGCGTCACGAAATTGGTAAATAAAAAATGAACGATATTTTAATCGTTGACGGTTACAACATTATCGGAGCTTGGGGAGACTTGAAGAAACTACGGGATGTAGATTTGCAATCATCAAGAGATGCACTGATTGATAAGATGGCGGATTACCAAGGATACACAGGTACAAAGGTAATGATAGTTTTTGATGCTTATACAGTCCAAGGTATTGAAAAAAAGATGAAACAATCGCGTGTGGAAGTCATATTCACGAGGAAGAATCAAACTGCAGATGAAAAGATAGAGCAGCTTGCGATTGAGCTTAGAAATATAAATACGCAAATATATGTTGCGACTTCTGATTATACGGAACAATGGGTTATATTTGCGCAAGGTGCTCTTCGGAAATCTGCACGTGAATTGGAGTTGGAAGTACAAGCGATGGAGCAACAAGTAAGAAGGCGTACACAAGACACAAAAGAAAAGCAACCCGCCATGCGAAAGATATTTAGTAAAGATATTACAGAAAAATTAGAAAAATTAAGAAGAGGAGAGCGTTGAAGCATTGACGCTCTTTATCTTTTTACTGTATAATATTGCTAAATAAATAGCGGTCGGAGGGATCAAGGTGGAAGCAGGCTTCGTAAGTGTAGGCGACGTTACATTTCGTGATTTAGAGGATGAGGCAATCGTTGAGTTAGTTCGAAAAGGTAATACTGACGCTCTAGAATATTTGATTCACAAATATAAGAACTTTGTTCGCGCGAAATCGAGATCTTATTTCTTAGTGGGTGCCGATCGAGAAGATATTGTTCAAGAAGGTATGATTGGATTGTTTAAAGCGATTCGTGATTATAAAGAGGACAAGCTGTCTTCATTCAAAGCATTTGCTGAACTGTGTATCACTCGGCAAATTATTACCGCTATTAAAACAGCAACAAGGCAAAAACATATTCCGTTAAATTCATATGTGTCTTTAGATAAGCCGATTTATGATGAGGAATCTGATCGGACATTATTAGATGTTATTTCGGAAGCGAAGGTAACGGATCCTGAAGAAATGATTATAAGTCAGGAAGAATATACAGACATAGAATCTAAAATATCTGAATTATTAAGCGATTTAGAAAGAAAAGTGCTTTCTTTATATCTAGATGGTCGTTCTTATCAAGAGATTTCGGAACAGTTAAATAGACATGTGAAATCTATTGATAACGCTTTACAGAGGGTGAAGCGGAAATTGGAACGATATATGGAAATGAGAGAGAGTACCACTTTAAATTCATAACAAATGCTACAGGTGTAAAAAATCACCTGTTTTCTTTTTGTAGAGAGTGCAAAAGGCATGTCATTGACATTGTCTTTTGTTATATGATACATTTTTAGGGACATAATGTTACAAGGTTGGTGTAACTAATGAGGAAAAAAGTTGTACTCTCATGTGAAGAGTGTAAAAATCGAAACTACTCTACGATGAAAGATACGAGCTCAGTAGAGCGACTTGAAATAAAGAAGTTTTGTAAAACATGCAATCAGCATACAGTTCACAAGGAAACAAAATAAATAATTGAAATAATACACTGGAGGTCCCGTAGATGCGTTTAACGAACTTTTTCGGCGATGTAGGTCGCGAAATGAAAAAAGTAAGTTGGCCTAAAAAAGATGAATTACTCCGTTCAACAGCGACTGTTATCGCTACAGTTGTCTTCTTTGCGATTTTCTTCGCAGTGGTTGATATGGGCATTTCTTCTTTAATTCGGTTAATTCTTGGTTAATTCTTGAATAAGAAGCACTTATCCATGATATAATGTTATTTATAAGAACTGTGTAAAGGCCCGGTGAACGGGTTTTTTCATTTGCGCAAAAAAATGTACGTCAGGGAGGGAAGGACGCTCGTCCTAAATGAATGGAAAAAAGTTGGTATGTTGTCCATACTTATTCTGGATATGAAAATAAAGTAAAAGCAAACCTAGAGAAACGTGTAGAATCAATGGGTATGCAAGATAAAATTTTCCGTGTTGTTGTCCCGGAAGAAGTAGAAGTAGAAATGAAAAACGGTAAAGAAAAATTAATGAAAAGAAAAGTGTTCCCAGGTTATGTATTAGTAGAATTAATCATGACTGATGACTCTTGGTATGTTGTACGTAACACGCCAGGTGTAACTGGGTTCGTTGGTTCTTCTGGTTCTGGATCTAAACCATCACCTCTATTAGAAGAGGAAGTGGTTACCATTATGAAGCATATGGGAATGGACAACGAAGTGGTTGATTTCGACTTTGAACTTCATGAGACAGTGCGTGTAAATGAGGGGCCATTCGCAGATTATACAGGTGCTATTGAAGAAATTGATGTGGAGAAGAAAAAGGTTAGCGTGCTTGTGGACATGTTTGGTCGCGAGACTCCAGTTGAGCTTGACTTCCATCAAATTGAAAAATTATAAAATGAAACTTGAAATGAATTGTAAAAAGTGATAATATCTTTTAAGTCAGTACGTCTTCGTTATCGGAGACGTTTTTTGAAAGATTTTATCCTTACAGATAAAATATGACGTGGGAGGGCAAATCACTGTCCAATTGACCACATCACGGACTTAAGGAGGTGTGTCTCGTGGCTAAAAAGGTAATTAAAATGGTAAAGCTTCAAATTCCTGCAGGTAAAGCTAACCCAGCTCCACCAGTTGGTCCAGCATTAGGACAAGCAGGTGTTAACATCATGGGCTTCTGTAAAGAGTTTAACGCTCGTACAGCTGATCAAGCTGGTCTTATCATCCCTGTTGAAATTACGGTATTTGAGGACCGTTCATTCACTTTCATTACTAAAACTCCTCCTGCTGCTGTTCTTCTTAAGAAAGTAGCTGGTATTGAGTCTGGTTCTGGTGAACCAAACCGTAATAAAGTGGCAACTGTTAAGCGTGATAAAGTACGCGAAATCGCTGAAACTAAAATGCCTGACCTAAACGCTGCTAGTGTAGAAGCTGCAATGCGTATGGTTGAAGGTACTGCACGCAGTATGGGCATCGTTATCGAAGACTAATTCGATTTGTTTTTTTAAAAAGGTTGCGGGTCTGGAATTCCAATTCGCAACCTTTATTATCGTAAATGATTATCGTTTTTAAATAAATGGATGGCGCGCATCCTCAGGTTATACCTGAAAATAAGCGTAAACGTGGGAGGTTATTCCGCTAAAACCACATTCGAGGAGGAAATAAAAATGGCTAAAAGAGGTAAAAAGTACGTAGAAGCTGCAAAGCTTGTTGATCGTGCAACTGCTTACTCTGCAACAGAAGCAGTAGAATTAGTAAAGAAAACAAACACAGCTAAATTTGATGCGACTGTAGAAGTTGCATTCCGTTTAGGTGTTGACCCTAAGAAAGCTGACCAACAAATCCGTGGTGCAGTTGTTCTTCCACACGGTACTGGTAAAGTACAACGTGTATTAGTATTCGCTAAAGGTGAAAAGGCTAAAGAAGCTGAAGCTGCTGGAGCTGACTTCGTAGGCGATGCTGATTACATCGGTAAAATCCAACAAGGTTGGTTCGATTTCGATGTAGTAGTAGCAACTCCTGACATGATGGGTGAAGTTGGTAAACTTGGTCGCGTATTAGGACCTAAAGGTTTAATGCCAAACCCTAAAACTGGAACAGTTACTTTCGATGTAACTAAAGCTGTTAACGAAATCAAAGCTGGTAAAGTTGAATACCGCGTTGATAAAGCTGGTAACATCCACGTTCCAATCGGTAAAGTATCTTTCGAAGATGCTAAATTAGTAGAAAACTTCGGAACAATTGCTGACACTTTACAAAAAGTTAAGCCAGCTGCTGCAAAAGGTACTTACATGAAGAACGTAACAGTTGCTTCTACAATGGGACCTGGCGTACGTGTAGACGTTTCTACATTAGCGTAAAATTTGGAAGTTGACTTCATAAAGAAGTTTTTATATAATCATTTATGTTGTGAATTTAATTAGTGTACCGTAGACAGTAGGTGTCAATAGACTTAATTTCCTACCTAGGTGTTAATATACGAAACGGAATTTTTTTCTGTGACTATATGCCTCCATGTCTACAAGTTGGGCATGGAGGTTTTTAGTGCACTTTCGGTACATCTTCTATATAATCTACAGGAGGTGTAATAACATGAGCAAAGTAATCGAAACTAAACAACAAGTTGTAACTGAAATCGCGGACAAACTTCGCGAAAGTAAATCTACAATCGTTGTTGACTACCGTGGTTTAACAGTTTCTGAAGTAACAGAATTACGTAAAAACTTACGTGAAGCTGGCGTTGAGTTCAAAGTTTACAAAAACTCTTTAACTCGTCGTGCTGCAGAGTCTGCTGAAATGGCTGAGTTAAACGAATTCTTAACAGGACCAAACGCAATCGCGTTCAGTAACGAGGATGTAGTTGCTCCTGCGAAAGTATTAAACGACTTCGCTACAAAACATGAAGCTTTAGAAATTAAAGCTGGTGTAATCGAAGGTAAACTTGTAACACTTGATGAGGTTAAAGCTATCGCTACTCTTCCATCACGTGAAGGCTTACTTTCTATGCTTCTTAGCGTTCTTCAAGCTCCAATCCGTAACCTTGCACTTGCTACTAAAGCAGTTGCAGAACAAAAGGAAGAGCAAGGCGCTTAATTTTTTAAAAGATAATTACTTGTTATCTATAAAACAATACAAACCTATTTAAGGGAGGATATTTACAATGACTAAAGAACAAATCATTGAAGCAGTTAAATCTATGACTGTATTAGAACTTAACGACTTAGTAAAAGCTATCGAGGAAGAATTCGGCGTAACTGCTGCTGCTCCTGTAGCTGTAGCTGGTGGCGCTGGTGAAGCTGCTGCTGAGAAAACTGAATTTGACGTAGTACTTGCAAGTGCTGGCGCTCAAAAAATCAAAGTTATCAAAGCTGTACGTGAAATCACTGGTCTTGGCTTAAAAGAAGCTAAAGAATTAGTTGACAACACTCCAAAAGCAATCAAAGAAGGCGTTTCTAAAGAGGAAGCTGAAGAAATGAAAGCTAAACTTGAAGAAGTTGGCGCTGCTGTAGAAGTTAAGTAATTAACTTTTGATGCTTTAAAAAAAGCTCGCTCTCATGCGAGCTTTTTTTTTAACTGTAAAGAAAAGAGGTGGCCATATGGCAGACCATTATTTTTCTAACGACCCTTCTAGTAAAAGTGATCGTAAACGATGGGAATTTACACTTCGTGGATCTCAATTTACTTTCTTATCTGACCGTGGGGTGTTCTCGAAAAACGAAGTGGACTTTGGTTCTCGTCTTTTAATTGAAGCGTTTCAAGTGCCAGATATTAAAGGTGATATATTAGACGTAGGTTGTGGATATGGACCAATTGGTTTATCGTTGGCGAAAGAGTTTCAAGACCGTAAAGTTCACATGGTGGATGTGAATGAAAGGGCGCTTGAGCTTGCGAAAGAAAATGCCGCTAACAATAGAATTGGAAATGTACGCATTTTTCAAAGTAGCGTCTATGAAAATGTAGATGGTATGTATGCTGCTATTCTATCTAATCCTCCAATTCGTGCAGGTAAAGATATCGTGCATGAGATTTTAGAAAAGGCTGTAGAGTATTTAGTTCCAGGTGGAGAGTTGTGGATTGTTATTCAAAAGAAGCAAGGTGCACCATCTGCACTGAAGAAACTAGAGGAAGTATTTTCTGAAGTCGAAGTTGTAGAAAAGAAAAAAGGATATTATATCATAAAATCAAAAAAACGTTGACGGTTATTTTTGGCTATGTTAACATTATACAATGCCAATATATGATTTTCTGCGTTGAGAAAGATGTATATTTTTGTTTCTCTTGGAAAAGATAGTAAAATCAGCAGATTATGAAACAGAATGATGGTTTTCTTATAGAAGCCATTTTTCTTTTTTGAGCAGGTAGAAAGACTCAACGTATTTATCTTTAAGAGAAAAAACTACGCTAATAGCAGTAGTTGTATTTATTTGTGATTTTGCACAAATTTTTTTGTGCATTTATAATACTCATGATTTGAGGGGTGAAGCAGTTGACAGGTCAACTAGTTCAATACGGACGCCACCGCCAACGAAGAAGTTATGCCCGTATTAGTGAAGTATTAGAGTTACCAAATCTTATCGAAATTCAAACCTCTTCTTATCAGTGGTTTCTTGATGAGGGTTTGCGAGAAATGTTCCAGGACATTTCTCCGATCGAAGACTTTACGGGAAATCTATCGCTTGAATTTATCGACTACAGCTTAGGTGAACCTAAATACTCTGTAGACGAATGCAAAGAGCGTGATGTGACGTATGCAGCACCACTTCGTGTAAAAGTGCGTCTAATCAACAAGGAAACTGGTGAAGTAAAAGAACAAGATGTGTTCATGGGAGATTTCCCACTCATGACAGAGACTGGAACATTCGTAATTAACGGTGCAGAACGTGTTATCGTTTCCCAGTTAGTTCGCTCTCCAAGCGTATACTATAGTGGCAAAGTGGATAAAAACGGAAAACGTGGTTTTACTGCTACTGTAATTCCAAACCGCGGAGCTTGGTTAGAGTATGAGACAGATGCTAAGGATGTTGTATATGTGCGTATTGACCGTACGCGTAAACTTCCTGTAACTGTTTTGTTACGCGCATTAGGGTTTGGCTCTGATCAAGAAATCACCGAGCTTTTAGGTGATAACGAATACTTAAGCAACACATTAGAAAAAGACAACACAGATAGCACAGAAAAAGCATTGCTTGAAATTTATGAGCGTCTACGTCCTGGTGAACCACCAACAGTAGAAAATGCTAAGAGCTTACTTGTGTCTCGTTTCTTCGATCCAAAGCGCTACGATTTAGCAAATGTAGGTCGCTATAAGATCAACAAGAAGTTACACATTAAAAACAGATTGTTTAATCAACGTTTAGCTGAAACATTAGTGGATCCAGAAACTGGTGAAATTTTAGCGGCGGAAGGAACAATCTTAGATCGTCGTACACTTGATCGCATTTTACCTTACTTAGAGAAAAACATTGGATTCAAAACAGCGAAACCAATGGGTGGAGTGGTAGAAGGCGATGTTGAGCTGCAATCTATTAAGATTTATGCTCCTGAGTCAGAAGGCGAACGCGTAATTAATGTAATTGGTAATGCAAATATTACTCGTGATGTAAAACACATCACACCAGGTGATATCCTTGCTTCTATCAGTTACTTCTTCAACCTACTATACAAAGTGGGGGATACAGATGATATCGACCATTTAGGAAACCGTCGTCTGCGTTCTGTTGGAGAACTATTACAAAATCAATTCCGTATCGGTCTTTCTCGTATGGAACGTGTTGTTCGTGAGAGAATGTCGATTCAAGATACAAATGCAATTACACCACAAGCGTTAATTAACATTCGCCCGGTTATTGCATCTATTAAAGAGTTCTTCGGAAGTTCTCAGTTATCTCAGTTCATGGATCAAACAAACCCATTAGCAGAGTTAACTCACAAACGAAGACTATCTGCATTAGGACCCGGTGGTTTAACGCGTGAGCGCGCAGGCTTTGAAGTACGTGACGTTCACTACTCTCACTATGGTCGTATGTGTCCGATTGAAACGCCAGAGGGACCAAACATCGGTTTGATTAACTCATTATCATCGTTCGCGAAAGTAAATGAGTTTGGTTTCATTGAAACACCATACCGTCGTGTTGATCCAGAATCTGGTCTTGTAACAGGGCAGGTTGATTACTTAACAGCAGATGAAGAAGATAATTATGTTGTAGCCCAAGCGAATATGAAATTATCTGAAGAAGGAGAATTCCTTAGCGAAGATATCGTAGCTCGTTTCCGTGGTGAAAACATTGTCACAAATAAAGAACGCATCGACTACATGGATGTATCTCCAAAACAAGTAGTGTCGGCAGCGACAGCTTGTATTCCGTTCTTAGAAAACGATGACTCTAACCGCGCACTTATGGGAGCGAACATGCAACGTCAGGCGGTTCCGTTAATGAATCCGGAATCTCCGATTGTAGGTACAGGTATGGAGTACGTATCAGCAAAAGACTCAGGTGCTGCAGTAATCTGTAAACATCCTGGTGTTGTTGAACGCGTAGAAGCACGTGAAGTTTGGGTACGTCGCTATGTAGAAGTTGACGGTCAAACAGTAAAAGGCGACTTAGATCGTTACAAAATGCAAAAATTCATTCGTTCTAACCAAGGAACTTGCTACAACCAACGTCCAATCGTAAGTGTTGGAAATGAAGTTGTAAAAGGTGAGATTCTTGCGGATGGTCCTTCTATGGAATTAGGTGAACTAGCACTTGGACGTAACGTGCTTGTTGGCTTCATGACTTGGGACGGTTATAACTACGAGGATGCGATCATTATGAGTGAGCGCCTTGTAAAAGATGATGTGTACACTTCTATTCATATTGAAGAATATGAGTCAGAAGCTCGTGATACGAAGCTTGGACCAGAAGAAATTACACGTGACATTCCAAACGTTGGGGAAGATGCATTACGCAACCTTGACGAGCGCGGTATCATTCGCGTTGGTGCGGAAGTAAAAGATGGAGATTTACTTGTTGGTAAAGTAACACCTAAAGGTGTAACAGAATTAACAGCTGAAGAACGTCTATTACATGCTATCTTTGGAGAAAAAGCACGTGAAGTACGTGATACATCACTACGTGTACCACACGGTGGTGGCGGTATTATCTTAGACGTAAAAGTATTCAACCGTGAAGATGGCGATGAATTGCCACCAGGCGTGAATCAACTTGTACGTGCATATATCGTTCAAAAACGTAAAATCTCTGAAGGTGACAAGATGGCCGGACGTCACGGTAACAAAGGTGTTATCTCTCGTATTTTACCAGAAGAAGATATGCCTTACTTACCAGACGGTACGCCAATCGATATCATGTTAAACCCATTAGGGGTACCATCTCGTATGAATATCGGTCAGGTATTAGAGCTTCATCTTGGTATGGCAGCAAGATACCTTGGTATTCACATTGCAACACCAGTATTCGATGGTGCTCGTGAGGAAGATGTTTGGGGCACGATTGAAGAAGCTGGTATGGCAAATGACGCGAAAACAATCCTGTATGACGGACGTACTGGTGAACCATTCGATAACCGCGTATCTGTTGGTGTCATGTATATGATCAAACTTGCGCACATGGTTGACGATAAACTTCATGCTCGTTCTACTGGACCATACTCACTTGTAACGCAGCAGCCTCTTGGAGGTAAAGCTCAGTTCGGTGGACAGCGTTTCGGTGAGATGGAGGTTTGGGCACTTGAAGCTTACGGTGCTGCTTATACTCTTCAAGAAATCTTAACAGTGAAGTCTGATGATGTTGTTGGACGTGTTAAGACGTATGAAGCAATTGTTAAAGGCGAAAATGTTCCAGAACCAGGCGTTCCTGAATCATTCAAAGTATTGATTAAAGAGCTGCAAAGTTTAGGTATGGACGTTAAAATGATGTCTAGCGACGATAAAGAAATTGAAATGCGTGATACAGAAGATGACGATGATCATCAATCAGCAGATAAATTGAATGTCGAAGTTGAGACAACTAAAGAATAATTGGGATAACCTGTAGACTAAAAGGGAGGTAGGCCCCTTGATAGATGTAAATAACTTTGAATATATGAAGATTGGACTTGCTTCACCTGACAAGATTCGTTCTTGGTCATACGGTGAAGTTAAGAAACCAGAAACAATTAACTATCGTACGTTAAAGCCTGAAAAAGATGGCTTGTTCTGTGAGCGTATTTTCGGACCACAAAAGGACTGGGAATGTCATTGCGGAAAATACAAACGTGTACGTTATAAAGGTGTAGTTTGTGATCGATGTGGCGTTGAAGTAACGCGTGCAAAAGTTCGTCGTGAACGTATGGGTCATATCGAATTAGCTGCTCCTGTATCTCATATTTGGTATTTCAAAGGTATCCCGAGCCGCATGGGACTTGTCTTAGACATGTCCCCTCGCGCGCTTGAAGAAGTAATTTATTTCGCTTCTTATGTTGTAACAGAAAGTGGAGATACACCACTTGATAAGAAGCAATTACTTTCTGAAAAAGAATACCGTGCATATCGTGATCGATATGGTAGCACATTCCAAGCTGCTATGGGTGCGGAAGCGATTAAAAAGCTACTACAAGACATCGATTTAGATAAAGAAGTAGACTTCTTAAAAGAAGAATTAAAAACAGCGCAAGGACAACGCCGTACTCGTGCTATTAAACGTCTAGAAGTATTAGAAGCATTCCGTAACTCTGGAAATCACCCATCTTGGATGATCCTAGATGTTCTTCCAGTTATCCCGCCAGAACTACGCCCAATGGTACAGTTGGATGGTGGACGTTTTGCTACTTCTGACTTAAACGACTTATACCGTCGTGTAATTAACCGTAATAATCGTTTAAAACGTCTATTGGACTTAGGTGCACCAAGCATCATCGTTCAAAACGAAAAACGTATGTTACAAGAAGCTGTAGACGCATTAATCGATAATGGTCGCCGCGGCCGTCCAGTTACTGGACCAGGTAACCGTCCATTAAAATCACTATCTCACATGCTTAAAGGTAAACAAGGACGTTTCCGTCAAAACTTATTAGGTAAACGTGTTGACTACTCTGGCCGTTCTGTAATCGTTGTAGGACCGAACTTAAAGATGTACCAATGTGGATTACCGAAAGAAATGGCGCTTGAATTGTTTAAGCCTTTCGTTATGAAAGAGTTAGTTGGAAAAGGTTTAGCACACAACATTAAGAGTGCTAAACGTAAAATTGAGCGTGTACAACCTGAAGTTTGGGACGTTTTAGAATCTGTGATCAAAGAGCATCCAGTACTTCTAAACCGCGCACCAACACTTCACCGTCTTGGTATCCAGGCGTTTGAACCTACATTAGTAGAAGGTCGCGCAATTCGTCTTCACCCACTTGTATGTACTGCATACAACGCGGACTTTGACGGTGACCAAATGGCAGTTCACGTACCGTTATCATCAGAGGCACAAGCAGAAGCTCGTATTCTTATGTTAGCGGCACAAAACATCTTGAATCCAAAAGACGGAAAACCAGTTGTTACTCCATCTCAGGATATGGTATTAGGTAACTACTACTTAACACTTGAGCGTGAAGGCGCAATCGGTGAAGGTATGGTCTTCAAAGATGCAAACGAAGCAATACTTGCATACCAAAATGGATATGTACATCTGCACACACGTGTTGCAGTTGCTGCAAGTTCGGTAAATAATGTAACGTTTACTGAAGAGCAAAAGAGTAAGCTTCTATTAACAACAGTTGGTAAATTAATATTTAACGAAATCTTACCAGAGTCGTTCCCTTATATTAATGAACCAACAAACTCAAACCTTGAAAAAGAAACACCAGCGGAATATTTCGTTGAAAAAGGTGCGAACATTAAAGAAATTATTGCTAGTCGCGAAGAAGTGGCGCCATTTAGCAAGAAGATCCTTGGTAACATCATTGCGGAAGTATTCAAACGTTTCCAAATTACGGAAACATCTCGCATGCTTGACCGTATGAAAAACTTAGGATTTAAGTACTCTACAAAAGCTGGTATTACAGTTGGGGTATCTGACATTCTTGTATTAGGCGAAAAAGATGAAATTCTCCATGAAGCACAAGCAAAAGTAGATAATGTAATTAAACAATTCCGTCGCGGTTTAATCACGGAAGAAGAACGTTACGATCGCGTTATCTCTATTTGGAGTAATGCAAAAGATGTTATCCAAGGAAAACTGATGAAATCCTTGAATAAACGCAACCCAATCTTCATGATGAGTGATTCAGGTGCCCGTGGTAACGCATCGAACTTTACTCAGCTTGCTGGTATGCGTGGTCTGATGGCCAATCCATCTGGTCGTATTATCGAACTTCCAATTAAATCAAGTTTCCGTGAAGGTTTAACAGTACTTGAGTACTTCATCTCTACGCATGGTGCGCGTAAAGGTCTTGCCGATACAGCACTTAAAACTGCCGATTCTGGTTACTTAACACGTCGTCTTGTAGACGTTGCACAAGATGTAATTGTCCGTGAAGATGATTGTGGAACAGATCGTGGTCTATTAATTGGTGCGATTAAAGAGGGTAATGAAGTAATTGAGTCATTATATGATCGTCTTGTTGGACGTTTTGCAAGAAAAACTGTAAAACATCCTGAAACAGGTGAAGTATTAGTTAGTGAAAACCAACTAATTACTGAAGATATCGCGCATATCGTTGAAAATTCGGGTGTTGAAACTGTAAACATTCGTTCAGCGTTCACGTGTAACACTCGCCACGGTGTATGTAAGAAGTGTTACGGTCGAAACTTAGCAACTGGTACAGACGTAGAAGTAGGAGAAGCGGTAGGTATTATCGCAGCTCAATCTATCGGTGAGCCAGGTACACAGTTAACGATGCGTACGTTCCATACAGGTGGGGTTGCCGGAGATGATATCACTCAAGGTTTACCTCGTATCCAAGAGATCTTCGAAGCTCGTAACCCGAAAGGTCAGGCAGTTATCAGTGAAATCGATGGTGTTATCGCAGCGATTAACGATGTTAAAGATCGCCAAGAAGTAGTTGTACAGGGTGAAGTTGAAGCTCGTACGTATGCTATTCCTTACGGTGCACGTCTGAAAGTAACTCTAGGACAGCCAATTAGCCACGGTAAAGAGTTAACAGAAGGTTCTATTGATCCGAAAGAATTACTAAAAGTAACGGACATTACGGCGGTTCAAGAATACTTACTACGTGAAGTTCAAAAAGTATACCGTATGCAAGGGGTAGAAATTGGTGACAAACACGTAGAAGTAATGGTACGTCAAATGTTACGTAAAGTTCGTGTAAGTGATGCGGGTGAAACAGATGTATTACCAGGAACACTACTAGATATCCATCAGTTTACTGATGCGAATGCGAAGGTGTTACTGAAAGGTAAACAACCAGCAACGGCTAGACCTGTTCTACTTGGTATTACAAAAGCTTCACTTGAAACTGATTCATTCTTATCTGCAGCATCGTTCCAAGAAACGACACGTGTCTTAACTGATGCAGCGATTAAGGGTAAACGCGATGAGCTTCTAGGATTGAAAGAAAATGTTATTATCGGTAAACTTGTTCCTGCTGGAACAGGTATGAATCGTTATCGCAAAGTGGATCTTGTAAAAACAACACAAGGTGACATGAATGTAGAAAACGATGAAGTTTATGTGGAACAGTAAAATTTTCCGTCGTAAATTTTGTATAAAAACAGTTAATCCTAGTTGACATTGTATGAGTCAAAATGTTACTATAATCAAGGTTGCTCCTGAACGATGCTTTGGAGGATATTTATATGTCTTATCAAAAAGTGTCAAATGCTGAAAATGTAGTCGTTGGTCATAAACGCACATTGGAGGCAATCAAAAATGGTATAGTTAAAGAAGTTGTTATTGCGGAAGATGCTGATATGCGGTTAACCCATATGATCATTCGTACCGCCTTGCAACATAACATACCCATAACCAAAGTTGAATCAGTTCGTAAGCTTGGAAAAGTTTCGGGGATTCAAGTGGGAGCTTCAGCAATAGGAATAATAAGTTAAAACTGTTTTTGTGAGGAGAGAGCATTTGCTCTTCCTTGCAAAAACTTTGTTTTCAACTAATAATGAACCACCTGGATATGTGGTCATACAAACATGCGAAGGGAGGATAATCAAATGCCTACTATTAACCAATTAGTGAGAAATGGTCGTACTGATAAAGTATGGAAATCTAAATCACCTGCGTTAAACAAAGGGTTCAACTCTTTAAAGAAAAAATCAACTGATATCTCTGCACCTCAAAAACGTGGTGTATGTACTCGTGTTGGTACAATGACTCCAAAGAAACCTAACTCAGCGTTACGTAAATACGCTCGTGTACGTTTAACAAACGGTATCGAGGTTACAGCTTACATCCCAGGTATCGGTCATAACCTACAAGAGCATAGCGTAGTATTAATTCGCGGTGGTCGAGTAAAGGATTTACCAGGGGTACGTTACCACATCGTTCGTGGTGCGCTTGATACAGCTGGTGTTGACAAACGTATGCAAGGACGTTCTAAATATGGTACTAAGCGACCAAAACCTGCTAAAAAATAATAAACTTATAATGAAAGGAGGAACTCAATATGCCTCGTAAAGGACCTGTTGCGAAACGTGACGTGTTACCAGATCCAATGTACAAGTCTAAGCTAGTAACACGCCTTATCAACAAAATGATGGTTGACGGTAAAAAAGGTAAATCTCAAACAATTCTTTATAACGCTTTCGATATCGTTCGTGAACGTTCAGATAAAGACCCTATGGAAGTATTCGAGCAAGCTCTTAAGAACATCATGCCTGTTCTTGAAGTACGTGCTCGTCGTGTTGGTGGTGCTAACTACCAAGTTCCAGTTGAGGTTCGTCCAGAACGCCGTACAACTTTAGGTCTTCGCTGGTTAGTAAACTATGCTCGTCTTCGTGGTGAAAAAACTATGGAAGAGCGTCTAGCTTACGAAATCTTAGATGCAGCTAACAATGCTGGTGCATCTGTTAAGAAACGTGAAGACACTCATAAAATGGCAGAAGCTAACAAAGCATTTGCTCATTACCGTTGGTAGGATTCAACGTAAAATAAATGTAAGCATAAACCGCTTTATTTGTCGCTTATGGAAGTGTGGAGAGGGAGAATGCCTCTCCCTTTCGTTGGGCGCTCGTTTTACATAATGAGGGTACTGGACATACTGACATGTGTAACAATATAAAGTGGCTTTTTTGCTACTTAAAATAAAAAAATCCAATCCATATATGGAAGGAGCAAGACACCAAATGACAAGAGAGTTCTCTTTAGAAAACACTCGTAATATTGGTATCATGGCTCACATCGATGCTGGTAAAACAACAGCAACTGAGCGTATTCTGTATTATACAGGACGTATTCATAAAATCGGTGAAACTCATGAAGGTGCATCTCAGATGGACTGGATGGAGCAAGAGCAAGAGCGTGGTATCACAATTACTTCTGCTGCAACTACAGCTCAATGGAAAGGTCACCGTGTAAACATCATTGACACTCCAGGACACGTAGACTTCACAGTAGAAGTAGAACGTTCTTTACGCGTACTTGATGGTGCGGTAGCAGTACTTGATGCACAATCTGGTGTAGAACCACAAACAGAAACTGTTTGGCGTCAGGCTACTACTTACGGTGTACCTCGTATCGTATTCGTTAACAAAATGGATAAGATTGGTGCGGATTTCTTATACTCTGTAGGAACAATCCACGATCGTTTACAAGCAAACGCACACCCAATTCAGTTACCAATTGGTGCTGAAGATGAGTTCAATGGTATCATTGACCTTGTTGAGGAATGTGCTTACATGTACGGTAACGATTTAGGAACAGACATCGAGCGTGTTGAAATTCCTGAAGAGCATAAAGAATTAGCTGCAGAATACCGTGGAAAACTTATCGAAGCGGTAGCTGAGCTTGATGAAGAAATGATGATGAAGTACCTAGAAGGTGAAGAAATCACTGTAGAAGAGCTTAAAGCTGGTATCCGTAAGGCTACAACTTCTGTAGAATTCTTCCCAGTAATCTGTGGTTCTGCATTCAAAAATAAAGGTGTTCAAATTCTGTTAGACGCAGTTATCGACTACCTACCATCTCCATTAGACGTACCAGCTATTAAAGGTACTCTTCCGGATACAGATGAAGAAATCGAACGTAAGTCTAGCGATGAAGAACCATTCGCAGCTTTAGCATTCAAAATCATGACTGACCCTTATGTTGGTAAGTTAACGTTCTTCCGTGTGTATTCTGGTGTGTTAAACTCTGGATCATACGTGAAAAACTCAACTAAAGGTAAGCGTGAGCGTGTAGGTCGTATCCTACAAATGCACGCTAACAGCCGTGAAGAGATTTCAACAGTTTACGCTGGTGATATCGCTGCTGCTGTAGGTTTAAAAGATACTACTACTGGTGATACTCTTTGTGATGAGAAGAGTCTTGTTATCCTTGAGTCTATGGAATTCCCAGAGCCAGTTATCTCTGTAGCTATCGAACCAAAATCTAAAGCTGACCAAGATAAAATGGGTACAGCATTATCTAAGCTTTCTGAAGAAGATCCAACATTCCGTGCTCACACTGACCAAGAAACTGGCCAAACAATCATCGCTGGTATGGGTGAACTTCACCTTGATATCATCGTTGACCGTATGCGCCGTGAATTCAAAGTGGAAGCAAACGTTGGTGCTCCTCAGGTAGCATACCGTGAGACTTTCCGCGCTGCTGCGAAAGTTGAAGGTAAGTTCGCTCGTCAATCTGGTGGTCGTGGACAATTCGGTCACGTTTGGATTGAGTTTGAACCTAATGAAGAAGGTAAAGGTTTTGAATTCCAAAACAAAATCGTCGGTGGTGTAGTTCCACGTGAATACATCCCAGCTGTTGGAGCGGGTCTTGAAGACTCACTTAAAAATGGTGTACTAGCTGGTTATCCACTAGTTGACATCAAAGCTGCGTTAGTTGACGGATCTTACCATGATGTCGATTCATCTGAGATGGCGTTCAAAATCGCTGCATCTATGGCACTTAAAGCTGCGGTTTCTAAATGTAGCCCAGTAATTCTTGAGCCAATGATGAAAGTTGAAGTTGTAATTCCTGAAGAGTACATGGGTGACATTATGGGCGACGTAACATCTCGTCGTGGACGTGTAGAAGGTATGGAAGCTCGCGGTAACGCACAAGTTGTTCGTGCTATGGTTCCACTTTCTGAAATGTTCGGTTATGCAACGGCATTACGTTCTAACACTCAAGGACGCGGAACATTCTCAATGACATTTGATCATTATGAAGAAGTACCGAAGTCTGTTTCTGAAGAAATTATTAAAAAAAATAAAGGTGAATAATTGATTTTTATCGATTGTTCAAGTATAACTACTTATGTAAGCTTAGAAAGTGGGACGTAAGTTTCACTTTCTAGTCTAAATATAAAATAACCTATATAAACTAAGGAGGAATTTAGAATGGCTAAAGCTAAATTCGAACGTTCTAAACCCCATGTTAACATCGGTACAATCGGCCACGTTGACCATGGTAAAACTACATTAACTGCTGCGATCACTACAGTTCTTGCAAAAGCTGGTGGTGCTGAAGCACGCGGATACGATCAAATCGACGCTGCTCCAGAAGAAAGAGAGCGCGGAATCACAATCTCAACTGCACACGTTGAGTACGAAACTGAAACTCGTCACTATGCACACGTTGACTGCCCAGGTCACGCTGACTATGTTAAAAACATGATCACTGGTGCTGCTCAAATGGACGGCGGTATCTTAGTAGTATCTGCTGCTGATGGCCCAATGCCTCAAACACGTGAGCACATCCTTCTTTCTCGTCAAGTAGGTGTTCCTTACATCGTTGTATTCTTAAACAAATGCGACATGGTAGACGACGAAGAATTATTAGAATTAGTAGAAATGGAAGTTCGCGACCTATTATCTGAATACGGATTCCCAGGCGACGATATTCCTGTAATCAAAGGTTCTGCTCTTAAAGCTCTTCAAGGAGAAGCTGATTGGGAAGCAAAAATCATTGAATTAATGACTGAAGTTGATGCTTACATCCCAACTCCAGAACGTGAAACTGACAAACCATTCTTAATGCCTATCGAGGATGTATTCTCTATCACAGGTCGTGGTACAGTTGCAACTGGTCGTGTAGAGCGCGGAATCGTTAAAGTTGGTGACGTAGTAGAAATCATCGGTCTTGCTGAAGAAAATGCTTCTACAACTGTAACTGGTGTAGAGATGTTCCGTAAACTTCTTGACCAAGCTCAAGCTGGAGACAACATCGGTGCTTTACTTCGTGGGGTTGCTCGTGAAGACATCCAACGTGGACAAGTTCTTGCTAAAACTGGCTCTGTAAAAGCTCACGCTAAATTCAAAGCTGAAGTTTTCGTATTATCTAAAGAAGAAGGTGGACGTCACACTCCATTCTTCGCTAACTACCGTCCTCAGTTCTACTTCCGTACAACTGACGTAACTGGTATCATCCAATTACCAGAAGGTACTGAAATGGTAATGCCTGGTGACAACATCGAAATGACTATCGAACTTATCGCTCCAATCGCTATCGAAGAGGGAACTAAATTCTCTATTCGTGAAGGTGGACGTACAGTAGGTTACGGTGTAGTTGCTACTATCGTTGAGTAATCTTAACTGATATAAAAAAACCAAGGGATTTTCCCTTGGTTTTTTTGTTTGTATTTATATAAGGAATGAAATGATTTTTTTATGTTTTGACGAGTTTCTTCTATAGTAATACAAAATCAATAAACTAAAATCCAGAAACTGTAAAACAGATTCTGTGAGATGAAAACTTGAAATTCTTTAAAGTGCCATGTATAATAGCAAAAGTAGAGAAAAGCAGATGCAAACAAAAAGATGCTTGCATCTAGACGAATAACATTGTATAATAGACAATGTTGGTCTTTGACTGCGATGAAGTGGAAGGTTGCTGACACACCCGGCCGCTTTGCCATGGCATGGTGTGGGGAAATTTCCATGGAGAAGGTCTATTTTAGAAATAGGCGAACGAAGGAGGGAAAATAATGGCAAAAGAAAAAATTCGTATCCGTTTAAAAGCTTATGATCACCGTATTCTTGATCAATCAGCTGAGAAAATTGTAGAAACAGCTAAGCGTTCTGGGGCAACAGTTTCTGGTCCGATCCCATTACCAACTGAGAAGACTATTTACACAATTCTTCGTGCTGTTCATAAGTACAAAGATTCTCGTGAGCAATTCGAAATGCGCACACACAAACGTTTAATCGATATCGTGAGTCCTACTCCACAAACAGTAGATTCATTAATGCGTTTAGACTTACCGTCTGGTGTAGATATCGAAATCAAACTATAATTCATATAACTTAAAAATGTAGGAGGTGTAACTCATGACCAAAGGAATCTTAGGAAGAAAGATCGGTATGACTCAAGTATTTGCTGAGAACGGTGAGTTAATCCCAGTAACAGTTATCGCTGCTAATCCAAACGTTGTTCTTCAAAAGAAAACAACTGAAACTGATGGCTACAATGCAATCCAGTTAGGATTTGAAGATAAACGTGAAAAGTTAACTAACAAACCTGAACAAGGCCACACTGCTAAAGCATCTACAACTCCTAAGCGCTTCATTCGCGAAATCCGCGATGCAGACGTGGACGGATTAGAGGTTGGTCAAGAGGTAAAAGTTGAAGTTTTCGCTGCAGGTGAAATCGTTGACGTAACAGGAATTTCTAAAGGTAAAGGTTTCCAAGGTGTTATCAAACGCCACGGACAATCTCGCGGACCTATGTCTCATGGTTCTCGCTATCACCGTCGTCCAGGTTCAATGGGCCCAGTTGCTCCGAACCGTGTATTCAAAGGCAAAAAACTTGCTGGACGTATGGGTGGAGACCAAGTTACTATCCAAAACTTAGAAATCGTTCAAGTTGACACTGAGCGCAACTTATTACTAGTAAAAGGTAACGTTCCAGGTGCTAAGAAATCTCTTGTAGTTGTTCAAGGCGCTGTGAAGGTTAGCAAATAATTCACAATAGGAAGGAGGAATTCCAATGCCAAAAGTTACTGTATATAACCAAACTGGTTCACAGGTTGGTGAAATCGAATTAGCTGAAGCTATTTTCGGTATCGAACCAAATGAAGCTGTACTTTTCGAAGCTGTAATGATGCAACGTGCATCTTTACGTCAAGGTACACACAAAGTAAAAACTCGTTCTGAAGTTCGTGGTGGTGGTCGTAAACCATGGCGTCAAAAAGGAACTGGACGTGCTCGTCAAGGGTCTATCCGCTCTCCTCAATGGCGTGGTGGTGGTACGGTATTCGGACCTACACCAAGAAGCTATGCGTACAAACTTCCTAAGAAGGTTCGTCGTTTAGCAATCAAATCTGCATTAGCTACTAAAGTAGTTGAGAACAACATTGTAGTTCTTGAAGACCTAGTGTTAAATGCACCAAAAACAAAAGACATGCTAGCAGTACTTAAAGGATTAACTGTTGAGAAGAAAGCTCTTATCGTAACTGCTGATGCAAACGAATCTGTAGAGTTATCTGCTCGCAATATCCCTGGAGTAACAGTAATCACTGCTGATGGCGTAAACGTTTTAGACGTGCTTCATCATGATAAGCTAATCATGACAAAAGCGGCAGTGGAAAAAGTAGAGGAGGTGCTTGCATAATGAGAGATCCTCGTGATATCATTAAGCGCCCAGTTATCACTGAACGTTCTATGGAAATGATGGCTGAAAAAAAATACACGTTCGATGTGGACGTTAAATCTAATAAAACAGAAGTTAAAGATGCTCTTGAAGCGATCTTTGGTGTTAAAGTAGAAAAAGTGAACATCATGAACTACAAGCCGAAAGCAAAACGCGTTGGTCGTCACGCTGGTTTTACTAGCCGTCGTCGTAAAGCAATCGTTAAGCTAACTGCTGACAGCAAAGAAATCGAAATCTTCCAAGGTGTTTAATTCTTACTAAAGAAGGAGGGAAATTGAGATGGGAATTAAAAAGTATAATCCAACTACTAACGGTCGTCGTAATATGACTACGAATGATTTCGCTGAAATCACGACTGACAGACCAGAAAAGTCATTACTTGCTCCTTTAAGCAAGAAGGCTGGTCGTAATAACCAAGGTAAAATTACTGTACGTCATCAAGGTGGCGGACATAAGCGTCAATACCGTATCATCGACTTTAAGCGTAACAAAGATGGAATTCCAGGACGCGTTGCTACGATCGAATACGATCCAAACCGCTCTGCGAATATCGCATTAATTAACTACGTTGACGGTGAAAAACGTTACATTCTTGCTCCTAAATCTTTAGAAGTAGGTATGGAAGTTATGTCTGGCCCAGAAGCTGACATCAAAATCGGTAACGCATTACCATTAATCAACATTCCAGTAGGTACTGTTGTTCATAATATCGAGCTTAAGCCTGGTCGTGGCGGACAATTAGTTCGTTCTGCTGGTACTTCTGCTCAAGTACTTGGTAAAGAAGGTAAATACGTACTTGTACGTTTAACTTCTGGTGAAGTACGTCTTGTATTATCTGCTTGTCGCGCTTCAATCGGTCAAGTAGGTAACGAACAGCATGAACTTATCAAAATCGGTAAAGCAGGTCGCTCTCGCTGGTTAGGTAAACGCCCAACAGTTCGTGGTTCTGTAATGAACCCGGTTGATCACCCACACGGTGGTGGTGAAGGACGTTCTCCAATCGGACGTAAGTCTCCAATGTCTCCATGGGGTAAACCAACTCTTGGATTCAAGACTCGTAAGAAAAACAAAGCGTCTGACAAATTCATCGTTCGTCGTCGTAAAAAATAATGGGATTGTAGTACGGTTCATTTCTAGAACCGTACGCCAATCACGAAGGGAGGCACCAAAATGGCTCGTAGCTTAAAAAAAGGACCATTTGTCGATGATCACTTAATGAGCAAAATGGAAAAATTAGTTGCATCTGAGCAAAAACAAGTTGTTAAAACTTGGTCTCGCCGTTCAACAATCTTCCCTCAGTTCATCGGACACACAATCGCTGTATATGATGGTCGTAAACACGTACCTGTGTACATCACTGAGGATATGGTTGGCCATAAGTTAGGTGAATTCGCACCAACTCGTACGTATAAAGGTCACCTTGCTGACGATAAGAAAACTAGAAGATAATGAGAGGAGGCACTTCAATGCAAGCTAAAGCAGTAGCGAGAACAGTTCGTATTGCTCCTCGTAAAGTTCGTTTAGTAGTAGACTTAATCCGAGGTAAGCAAGTGGGTGAAGCGATTGCTATCCTTAACCACACACCAAAAACTGCTTCTCCAGTTGTAGAGAAAGTTTTAAAATCTGCAATCGCAAATGCAGAGCACAATTATGAGATGGATATTAACAACCTAGTTGTTGAAAAAGTTTTCGTTGACGAAGGTCCAACGTTGAAACGTTTCCGTCCACGTGCAATGGGTCGTGCAAGCCAAATTAACAAACGCACAAGCCACATTACAGTTGTGGTATCAGAAAAGAAGGAGGGATAATCGATGGGTCAAAAGGTTAATCCAATTGGTCTTCGTGTCGGCGTTATCCGTGACTGGGAATCTCGTTGGTTCGCAGAGAAAGATTATGCTACATTACTACATGAAGACATCAAAATCCGTGAGTACATTACTGTACGCTTAAAAGATTCTGCTGTTGCTAAAGTAGAAATCGAACGTGCAGCAAATCGTGTAAATGTTACAATTCACACTGCAAAACCTGGTATGGTAATTGGTAAAGGTGGTACTGAAGTTGAAGCACTTCGTAAAGCTCTTAACCAATTAACAGGCAAGCGTGTACACATCAACATTTTAGAAGTTAAGAGAGCTGATCTTAACGCTAAATTAGTAGGCGAAAACATCGCTCGTCAATTAGAAAACCGTGTATCATTCCGTCGTGCACAAAAGCAAGTTATTCAACGTGCTATGCGTGCAGGTGCTAAAGGTATTAAAACACAGGTTTCTGGTCGTCTTGGCGGAGCTGATATCGCTCGTGCAGAATCTTACAGTGAAGGAACTGTTCCACTTCATACACTTCGCGCTGATATTGACTATGCAGCAGTTGAAGCTGATACAACATACGGTAAATTAGGCGTAAAAGTATGGATCTACCGTGGAGAAGTCCTTCCTACAAAAAAGAAAGCTTCTGAGGAAGGAGGAAAATAATATGTTAATGCCAAAACGCGTAAAATATCGTAGAGAGCATCGTGGTAAAATGCGTGGTCGTGCAAAAGGTGGAACTGAAATTGCTTTCGGTGAATTCGGTTTACAAGCACAAGCTGCTTCATGGATTACAAACCGTCAAATCGAAGCTGCTCGTCGTGCAATGACTCGTTACATGAAACGTGGCGGTAAAGTATGGATTAAAATTTTCCCTTCTAAACCTTACACTGCAAAACCTCTAGAAGTACGTATGGGTTCCGGTAAAGGGGCACCAGAAGGCTGGGTAGCAGTAGTAAAACCTGGGAAAATTATGTTCGAAATCGCGGGTGTATCTGAAGAGGTAGCACGCGAAGCATTACGTCTTGCAGCTCACAAGTTACCTGTGAAATGTAAATTCGTAAAACGTGAAGAAAATGGTGGTGAATCTAATGAAAACTAATGATATTCGTGAATTAACCACTGCCGAAATCGAAACAAAAGTTAAAGCTTTAAAGGAAGAATTGTTCAATCTTCGCTTCCAACTTGCTACAGGACAATTAGAGAATCCAACTCGCATTCGTGAAGTGCGTAAAGCAATTGCTCGTATGAAAACTGTAGTTCGTGAAAGAGAGATCGGAATTAATCGATAAATTGAGGGGAGGTTTGCATAGTGAGCGAACGTAACCAACGCAAAGTTTATACTGGTCGTGTTGTGTCTGACAAAATGGACAAAACGATTACAGTTTTAGTTGAAACTTACAAAACTCATTCCTTGTACGGAAAACGTGTTAAGTATTCTAAGAAGTACAAAGCCCATGATGAGCAAAACCAAGCGAAACTTGGCGATATCGTTAAAATCATGGAAACTCGCCCGCTTTCTGCTACTAAGCGTTTCCGTTTAGTTGAAATCGTTGAAGAAGCGGTTATTATCTAAATAGACGAATCGGAATTTTTAGTCCGAAGGGAGGTTTCATAACATGATCCAACAAGAATCTCGTTTGAAAGTTGCTGACAACTCTGGTGCACGTGAACTTTTAACAATTAAAGTATTAGGCGGCTCTGGTCGTAAATATGCTAACATTGGTGACATTATCGTTGCTACGGTAAAACAAGCAACACCAGGTGGCGTTGTTAAAAAAGGTGACGTTGTTAAAGCAGTAGTGGTACGTACGAAGAGCGGAGCTCGTCGTCCGGACGGTTCTTATATCAAATTTGATGAAAACGCAGCGGTTATCATCAAAGACGATAAGAGCCCACGTGGTACTCGTATCTTCGGACCAGTAGCTCGTGAATTACGTGATAGCAACTTCATGAAGATCGTTTCTTTAGCTCCAGAAGTTCTATAATTTAAGGTATTGCCTTGCTAAGGAGGTGCAGAATTAAGATGCATGTAAAAAAAGGTGATAAAGTACAGGTAATCACTGGAAAAGACAAAGGAAAACAAGGCGTTATCCTTGTGGCTTTCCCAAAGCAAAACCGTGTTATCGTTGAGGGTGTTAACATCGTTAAAAAACACTCTAAGCCATCTCAATTAAATCCACAAGGTGGAATTATTACTAAAGAAGCACCTATTCACGTTTCTAACGTTATGGTTTTAGATCCGAAAACAGGTGAACCTACTCGCGTAGGCTTCAAAGTAGAAGATGGTAAAAAAGTTCGTATTGCAAAAAAATCTGGTGAATTATTAGATAAATAATTTTCTTAAGAAAGGAGGTCACTTCATTGAATCGCCTTAAAGAGAAGTTCCAAAAGGAAATTACTCCTGCTCTAGTGAGCAAGTTTAACTATAAATCTGTGATGGAAGTACCGAAAATCGAAAAGATCGTAATCAACACTGGTGTTGGTGACGCGGTATCTAACTCAAAAGCTTTAGACAATGCAGTAGAAGAATTAACACAAATCGCAGGTCAAAAACCTGTTGTAACTCGTGCTAAAAAATCAATCGCTGGTTTCCGTCTTCGTGAAGGTATGCCAATCGGTGCGAAAGTAACTTTACGCGGCGAGCAAATGTATGAGTTCTTCGACAAATTAGTATCAGTTTCTTTACCACGTGTACGTGATTTCCGTGGTGTTTCTAAGAAATCATTCGATGGTCGTGGGAACTACACATTAGGTGTTAAAGAGCAACTTATCTTCCCTGAGATCGATTATGATAAAGTAAGCAAAGTCCGCGGTATGGACATCGTAATCGTTACTACAGCGAAAACTGATGAAGAAGCTCGTGAACTTTTAACACAATTCGGTATGCCATTCCAAAAATAATGGAAACCAACGCTAAGTAGAGGAGGCGAAAACGTGGCTAAAAAATCTATGATAGCGAAACAAAAGCGTACTCCTAAGTTTAAAGTACAAGAGTATACACGTTGCGAACGCTGCGGTCGTCCGCATTCTGTATACCGCAAATTTAAGCTTTGCCGTATTTGTTTCCGTGAACTTGCATATAAAGGTCAAATTCCTGGTGTTAAAAAAGCTAGTTGGTAAAACCCACAAATGGGAAGGAGGTAAAACACATGGTGATGACAGATCCAATTGCAGACATGCTTACTCGCATCCGTAATGCGAACATGGTACGTCATGAGAAATTAGAGGTTCCTGCTTCTAAAATCAAAAAAGAGATCGCTGAACTTTTAAAACGTGAAGGTTTCATTCGTGATGTAGAATACATCGAGGATAACAAACAAGGTATCCTTCGTATTTTCCTGAAATATGGTGCAAACAATGAACGTGTAATCACTGGATTAAAACGTATCAGTAAACCTGGCTTACGCGTTTACGCTAAAGCTGATGAAGTACCACGTGTACTTAACGGATTAGGTATCGCTCTTGTTTCTACATCTAAGGGAGTAATGACAGACAAAGACGCTCGTCAATTACAAACTGGTGGAGAAGTAGTAGCATACGTTTGGTAATATATATTTAAAACGAACGGAGGTGTGACCACATGTCTCGTATTGGTAAAAAGATTCTTGAAATCCCTGCAGGTGTTACTATTACAATTGCAGAAGACAATACTGTAGCAGTAAAAGGCCCTAAAGGTGAATTAACTCGTAAATTCAATGCTGATATGTCTATCAAAATTGAAGAAAATACACTAACAGTTGAGCGTCCATCTGAACAGAAGGAACACCGTGCATTACACGGTACAACTCGTGCTTTAATCGGAAACATGGTTGAAGGTGTAACTACAGGTTTCGCACGCGGACTTGAATTAGTCGGTGTTGGTTACCGTGCTCAAAAACAAGGAGATAAACTTGTATTAAGCGTAGGTTATTCTCATCCAGTAGAAATGACTCCGGAAGCAGGTCTTGAAGTTGAAGTACCTGTACCAACTAAAATCGTAATCAAAGGTATCGACAAGCAACGTGTTGGCGAATTTGCTGCTAACATCCGTGCTGTACGTGCTCCTGAGCCTTATAAAGGTAAAGGTATTCGTTACGAAGGCGAAGTTGTTCGTCGTAAAGAAGGTAAAACTGCTAAGTAAACCCGTTAGGTGAGAGAAAGGAGTGACAAGAATGATCACTAAAGCTGATAAAAATGCGACTCGTAAGAAAAGACATGCACGTGTACGTGCTAAACTTACTGGTACTGCAGAACGTCCACGTTTAAACGTGTTCCGTTCTAACCAACATATTTACGCTCAAGTTATTGATGATGTAAATGGTGTAACGTTAGTAAGTGCATCTACTCTTGATAAAGACCTTGCTCTTAACGGTACTAGCAATACTGAAGCTGCTACGAAAGTAGGAGAATCAGTTGCTAAGCGTGCTGTAGAGAAAGGCGTTAAAGAAGTAGTATTCGATCGCGGTGGTTACTTATACCATGGCCGTGTTAAAGCTCTAGCTGAGGCTGCTCGTGAGGCTGGATTACAATTTTAATGGTCAAAGGAGGGAAAATTGATGCATCGCATTGACCCAAGTAAATTAGAACTTGAAGAACGTGTAGTTACGATAAATCGTGTCGCGAAAGTTGTTAAGGGTGGTCGTCGTTTCCGCTTTGCTGCACTAGTTGTAGTTGGCGATAAAAACGGTCATGTTGGATTCGGTACTGGTAAAGCACAAGAGGTACCAGACGCAATCCGCAAAGCTATCGAAGACGCTAAGAAAAACTTAATCGCTGTACCATTAGTTGGTACAACAATTCCACACACAATCAACGGTCATTTTGGAGCTGGTGAAGTATTCTTAAAACCTGCTGCTGAAGGTACTGGTGTTATTGCTGGTGGACCTGTTCGTGCGGTACTTGAATTAGCTGGTGTACAAGATATTCTTTCGAAATCTCTTGGTTCTAACACACCAATCAACATGATTCGCGCTACTGTGAACGGATTAAGCGAACTTAAGCGCGCTGAAGATGTTGCAAAATTACGCGGTAAATCTGTAGAAGAGCTACTAGGTTAAGGAGGGAAAACAAATGGCGAAAAAGTTAGAAATTACCCTCACTCGTAGTGTAATTGGTCGTCCACAAGATCAACGTGCGACGGTAGAAGCTTTAGGTCTTAAAAAGTTGAATTCAACTGTAGTTAAGGAAGAAACTCCTGCTATTCTTGGTATGATCAACAAAGTTTCTCACCTTATAACTGTAACAGAAGCTTAAGGATAACTCATTAATATAAGGAGGTGCCTGGGAATGAAACTTCATGAATTAAAACCTGCAGAAGGTTCTCGTAAAGTACGTAACCGTGTCGGTCGTGGTATCGGTTCTGGTAACGGTAAAACTGCTGGTAAAGGTCATAAAGGACAAAACGCACGTTCTGGTGGCGGTGTTCGTCTTGGCTTCGAAGGTGGTCAAACTCCATTATTCCGTCGTTTACCAAAACGCGGCTTCACAAACATTAACCGTAAAGAGTTTACTATTGTAAACTTATCAACGTTAAATCGTTTTGAAGATGGTACAGAAGTAACACCTGAATTATTGCTGGAAACTGGCGTTATCAGCAAGTTAAACGACGGTGTTAAAATTCTTGCAAGCGGCGCAGTAGAGAAAAAATTAACTGTTAAAGCGCACAAGTTCTCTTCAAGTGCTAAAGAAGCAATTGAAGCAGCTGGCGGATCAGTTGAGGTGATCTAATGTTTCGTACAATCTCCAACTTTATGCGCGTTGCTGAGATAAGACGTAAAATATTATTCACTTTAGCGATGTTAATCGTATTCAGAATTGGCACGTTTATCCCAGTGCCATTTACAAATGGAGACGTACTGAAAGCACAAGATCAATTAAATGCCTTAGGTATCCTAAATACATTTGGCGGTGGCGCCTTGAAAAACTTCTCCATCTTCGCGATGGGAATCATGCCGTATATTACAGCATCCATCATCGTGCAATTATTGCAGATGGATGTTGTTCCTAAATTTTCGGAATGGTCGAAGCAAGGTGAAATGGGCCGTCGTAAACTAACGCAATTCACGCGTTACTTTACAATTGTTCTTGCGTTTATTCAGGGGTTTGGTATGTCAATTGGTTTTAACGGTATGGTAGGTGGGCAATTAATTTTGAATCCTGGTTGGAGCACTTATTTATACATTGCTACGGTACTGACTGCTGGTACTGCATTTTTAATGTGGTTAGGTGAACAGATTACAGCTAAAGGTGTAGGTAATGGTATTTCCATCCTTATCTTTGGCGGTATTGCCGCAGCGATCCCAAGTGTTATATCTCAAGTGTATCAACAACAGTTTCAAAATATCGGAGATCAATTGTTCATGAGTATCGTTAAAGTTGCATTGATCTTACTAGCTGTGCTAGCGGTTATTGTTGGTGTTATTTTCATTCAACAGGCTGTTAGAAAGATCCCAATTCAATATGCGAAGCGTGTAACAGGAGGGAATGGGAATCATGCTGGAGCACAAAACACACATTTACCCCTTAAGGTAAATAGTGCGGGTGTTATTCCAGTCATTTTTGCTGTTTCATTCTTAATTACGCCTCCAACTATTGCACAGTTCTTCCCGAATCATGATGTATCGCAGTGGATCATTGCAAACTTTAACTATTCTCACCCAGTGGGAATGATCATATATGTTGCGCTCATTGTAGCCTTCACATATTTCTATGCGTTTGTTCAGGTTAATCCAGAGCAAATGTCAGAGAATCTAAACAAACAAGGTGGATATGTTCCAGGTATTCGTCCGGGTAAGAATACGGAACAATATCTAACAAAAATCTTGTATCGTTTGACCTTTGTAGGATCAATTTTCCTAGCAGCGATTGCAATCTTACCAGTTATCTTTACGAAATTGGGAAATCTTCCTCCATCTGCACAGATTGGTGGAACGAGTATGTTAATCGTTGTCGGCGTTGCTTTAGAAACAATGAAGCAGCTAGAAAGTCAACTGGTAAAACGCCATTACAAAGGGTTTATCAAGCAATGAGTAAGTGGGAAGAATTGTCTTCCCTACATGCTCATGTACTCTGAGGGGGAACAAGGATGAACTTAATTTTAATGGGGCTTCCTGGTGCTGGTAAAGGTACACAAGCCGAACAGATTGTTGCCAAGTATAACATCCCTCACATTTCAACAGGAGATATGTTTCGTGCAGCTATGAAGGCTGAAACTGAAATGGGTCTACAAGCAAAATCTTTTATTGATAAAGGTGCACTTGTTCCAGATGAAGTTACAATCGGAATCGTTCGTGAACGTTTAAGTCAAGAAGACTGCGTAAGAGGTTTCTTACTAGACGGTTTCCCACGAACTGTTGCACAAGCATCAGCTCTTGAAGAGATTATGAAAGATCTTGGTAAAAAAATCGACTATGTTTTAAACATTAATGTGGATTCAGGGTTGTTATTAACACGCCTTACAGGCCGTCGCATTTGTAAAGAGTGCGGTGCGACTTACCACTTAGAATTCAATCCACCAGCAAAAGCTGATGTGTGCGATAAATGTGGTGGCGAATTATATCAACGCTCTGATGACAATGAAGAAACTGTGGCAAATCGTTTAGATGTAAATATTAAGCAAACAAAACCTTTGCTTGATTTCTACGAGGAGCTTGGTTACTTACAAAGCATTAATGGTGAGCAAGATATCAATAAAGTATTTGCTGATATCGATGTTCTCATCGGAGGCTTAGCGTAATGATCATCTGCAAAACTCCTCGCGAGATAGAAATCATGCGAGAAGCTGGCAGGATCGTTGCTTTAACTCATCAAGAGTTGAAACAGCATATTACTCCAGGAATTACAACGAAAGAGCTCGATCAAATAGCGGAAAAGACGATTCAAAAATATGGTGCTACGCCATCTTTTAAAGGATACAACGGATTTCCGGGGAGCATATGTGCTTCTGTAAATGAAGAGCTTGTACACGGAATTCCAGGGAAGCGCAAGCTCGAAGAGGGCGATATCATCAGTATCGATATTGGTGCGAAATACAATGGGTACCATGGAGATTCTGCATGGACGTATCCAGTTGGAAACATTTCTGAATCTGTTCAAAAGCTACTTGATGTCACAGAAAAATCGTTGTATCTTGGTCTAGAACAAGTAAAACCAGGCGAAAGATTATCAAATATCTCACATGCGGTTCAAACCCATGCTGAAGAGAATGGGTTCTCGATCGTTAGGGAGTATGTTGGTCACGGAATCGGGCAAGACTTACATGAGGACCCTCAAATCCCGCACTATGGTCCACCAAATAGAGGCCCTAGATTAAAGCCGGGAATGGTCATCTGTGTTGAGCCGATGGTGAATCAAGGAAGACGATATGTAAAAACACTATCTGATGACTGGACAGTGGTAACGGTAGATGGTAAATGGTGTGCACACTTTGAGCACACGATTGCTCTTACAGAAGCAGGATACGAAATCCTTACCACTTTATAAGTAGCTGGCTCTCCGGGATTTCAGAGCAGTGTAAAATGTTACTGATTTGAAGAAGGGAGAACTATTGAATGGCTAAAGATGATGTAATTGAAGTCGAAGGTACCGTTCTTGAAACGTTGCCAAATGCTATGTTCAAAGTAGAATTAGAGAATGGGCATGTCGTATTGGCTCACGTTTCTGGTAAAATCCGTATGAACTTCATTCGTATTTTACCAGGAGACAAAGTTACGGTAGAATTATCTCCGTACGATTTAAATCGTGGTCGTATTACGTACCGTTTTAAATAATATAGCACTCCGTAATCTTTAAGGAGGTTCGAGACATGAAAGTAAGACCGTCAGTTAAACCAATCTGCGAAAAATGTAAAGTTATTCGTAGACGTGGAAAAGTAATGGTTATTTGTGAAAACCCTAAACATAAACAAAAACAAGGTTAATCAGAAGGAGGTGCATTCAGAATGGCACGTATCGCAGGTGTAGATATTCCTCGAGACAAACGCGTTGTTATTTCTTTAACTTACGTATTCGGCATTGGTCGCACAACTGCTGAAAAAATTCTAACTGAAGCTGGTATTTCTTCAGAAACACGAGTTCGTGATTTAACGGAAGACGAACTAGGACGTATCCGTGATATCATCGATCGTATTAAAGTTGAGGGAGACCTTCGTCGTGAAGTATCTCTTAACATTAAACGTCTAATGGAGATCGGTTCTTACCGTGGTCTTCGTCACCGTCGTGGTTTACCAGTTCGTGGTCAAAACTCTAAAAACAATGCTCGTACACGTAAAGGTCCACGTCGTACAGTAGCAAATAAAAAGAAATAATAAGTAAAGGAGGTTGAACTAACAATGGCACGTAAAACAAACACTCGTAAAAAACGTGTGAAAAAGAATATTGAAGCTGGTATAGCTCATATTCGTTCTACTTTCAACAACACAATCGTAACACTTACAGATACTCATGGTAACGCACTTTCTTGGTCTAGTGCTGGTGCACTTGGTTTCCGTGGATCTCGTAAGTCTACTCCATTCGCTGCGCAAATGGCTGCTGAAGCTGCTGCTAAAGTTGCAATGGAGCACGGTTTAAAAACTTTAGAGGTTACTGTTAAAGGTCCTGGTGCTGGTCGTGAAGCTGCAATTCGTGCTCTTCAAGCTGCAGGTCTAGAAGTAACAGCAATTAGAGATGTTACTCCAGTTCCTCATAATGGATGTCGTCCACCAAAACGTCGTCGTGTGTAATTTTTCTGTATAGAATTTTCCCTTTTGTCTATAATGGATATGATGCATTATCGAGAAATTTCGTACAGAAACATCGCTTGTTGTGCACAATCGGGAACTGCCTAAGGGGGACTTTCGGTTAGACAGGGGGTATCCCTTTGTTTAACCGGGGTTTCGACGTTTTGAAGGAGGGTTTAGTTAATGATTGAAATCGAAAAGCCGAAAATCGAAACGGTTGAACTTAACGAAGATGCTAAATATGGTAAATTCGTAATTGAACCGCTTGAGCGTGGATATGGTACTACTTTGGGTAACTCCTTACGTCGTATTCTTTTATCCTCACTCCCTGGTGCCGCTGTTACTGCTATCCAAATCGATGGCGTATTACATGAATTTTCAACAGTTGAGGGCGTAGTAGAAGACGTTACGACGATCATCTTAAACTTGAAAAAGTTAGCTCTTAAAATCTACTCTGAAGAAGAGAAGACGTTGGAAATTGATGTGCAGGGCGAAGGTATTGTCACAGCTGCTGATATTACTCATGATAGTGATGTAGAAATCTTAAATCCAGATTTACACATTGCAACGTTAGCAAAAAATGCGCATTTCCGCATGCGTTTAACTGCAAAGCGTGGCCGTGGGTATACGCCAGCTGATGCAAATAAAAGCGAAGATCAACCAATAGGAGTAATTCCTATTGATTCTATTTATACTCCAGTATCACGTGTGACTTACCAAGTGGAAAAGACACGTGTCGGACAAGTGGCTAATTATGATAAGCTTACGCTTGATGTATGGACGGATGGAAGCATCGGGCCAAAAGAAGCTATCTCTTTAGGTGCCAAAATCTTAACTGAGCATTTAAATATCTTTGTTGGTTTAACTGATGAAGCACAAAATGCTGAGATTATGGTCGAGAAGGAAGAAGATCAAAAAGAGAAAGTTCTTGAGATGACTATCGAAGAACTAGATCTTTCTGTTCGTTCTTATAATTGCCTAAAACGTGCAGGAATTAATACTGTACAAGAGCTTGCGAACAAAACAGAAGAAGATATGATGAAAGTTCGTAACTTAGGACGTAAATCCTTAGAAGAAGTTAAACATAAGCTTGAGGAATTAGGTTTAGGTTTACGTAAAGACGACTGAGGATTTAAACCCATCAACAAAGGAGGGAACTACGAATGGCATACAGAAAATTAGGCCGTACAAGTGCGCAACGTAAAGCTATGTTACGTGATTTAGCTACTGATTTAATTATCAACGAGCGCATCCAAACGACAGAAACTCGTGCAAAAGAACTTCGTTCTGTAGTGGAAAAAATGATCACTTTAGGTAAACGCGGAGATCTTCACGCTCGTCGTCAAGCAGCAGCTTTCATTCGCAATGAAGTAGCTAACGCTGAGACTGGTCAAGATGCACTTCAAAAATTATTCGCTGATGTAGCTCCACGCTATGCTGAGCGCCAAGGCGGATACACTCGTATTGCAAAAATTGGTCCACGTCGCGGAGACGCAGCACCAATGGTAATTATCGAGTTAGTATAATGATAATTAAAAGGGCAGGACAGTTCTTTTCAAGAAACTGGTCATGGCCCTTTTTTTTAAATATAAAAATAGGCTAACTTGGCGAAGGAAAGGGTGCCTTGTATTGAAAAAAGAGAAACTTCGGACAGAAAATATATCATTTCAATATCCTGGGGCAGCCACTTATGCATTAAAAGATGTTTCATTTGCCTTGTATGAGGGAGAATGGGTATCTGTTATTGGACAAAACGGTTCAGGGAAGTCTACACTTGCAAAATTATTGAATGGTTTGTTTTTGCCGGAAGCAGGGACTATTACAGTAAATGATACAATGGTTTTATCAGAGGAAACGGTATGGGATGTTCGAAAACAAATTGGGATGGTATTTCAAAATCCAGACAATCAATTTGTTGGAACGACAGTGCAAGACGACGTTGTTTTTGGCTTAGAGAATATCGGAATGCCAAGAGAGCAAATGGTAGAAAGATTAAATCAGGCTCTCAAACTTGTCCGTATGGAAGATTTTCTTAATGATGAACCTCATTCGTTATCTGGTGGGCAAAAGCAGCGAGTGGCAATAGCAGGCGTTTTAGCACTTCAGCCATCTATTTTGATATTAGATGAAGCAACGTCAATGTTAGATCCTCAAGGGAGACGTGAAGTAGTAGAAACGGTTAGACAACTTGTTAATCAAAAAGGTATTACCGTGTTATCAATTACACACGATTTAGAAGAAGCGGCACAATCAGATCGTGTCATTATTTTAAACAAGGGAGAAATATTAGAGGAAGGGACTCCAAAGCAAATCTTCAAGTCCTCTCATATGCTCCAAGAAATTGGATTAGATGTACCATTTTCAGTGAAAATAGCAGAATTATTAAAAAGAAATGAAATTCTCTTGCAAAATACGCATCTTACAATGGAAAGCTTGGTGAACGAACTTTGGAGATTACATTCCAAAAAGTAGAACATCGTTATCAATATAAAACTCCATTTGAAAGACGCGCACTTTATGATGTAGACGTGTCGTTTCCAAGTGGGGGCTATTATGCCATTATCGGTCATACTGGTTCAGGTAAGTCGACGATGATTCAACATTTAAATGGTTTATTGCAGCCGACGAATGGCACAGTTCAAATTGGTGAACATTTCATTTCGGCAGGAAAGAAAGAAAAAAAGCTAAAGCCACTACGTAAAAAGGTAGGGGTTGTCTTTCAATTCCCAGAACATCAGTTGTTTGAAGAGACTGTGGAGAAGGATATTTGTTTCGGCCCTACTAATTTTGGGGTATCTGTAGAAGAAGCGAAGCAAAAGGCAAGAGAGGCAATTGAACTTGTAGGGTTAGAGCCAGAACTGTTAACACGTTCACCGTTTGAGTTAAGTGGTGGGCAAATGAGGCGTGTTGCGATAGCGGGTGTATTGGCGATGGAACCCGAAGTGCTTGTATTAGATGAACCTACAGCAGGACTAGATCCAAAAGGGCAGAATGAACTTATGGAGATGTTTTATAAGCTGCATAAGGAAAAAGGTCTTACAGTTATCCTAGTAACACATAATATGGAGGATGCTGCTAAGTATGCGGAGCAGATTGTAGTCATGCATAAAGGAACGGTCTTTTTGCAAGGAAGTGCAGAGGAAGTATTTTCACATGCTGATGAACTAGAGAAAATTGGCGTGGATCTTCCTATGTCTTTAAAGTATAAACGTGCAATTGAAGAGAAGTTTGGCATTTCAATCCCAAAGGCTACCTTATCTTTAGAGGATCTTACTCATGAAGTTGTGCAGGTGTTACGAAAAGGTGGTCATGAATCATGCAGCAGTTGATTATTGGAAGATATATTCCAGGGAAGTCTCTTATTCATCAACTTGATCCACGTACGAAGCTGCTGATTGTCTTTTTATATGTATTTGTTGTTTTCTTAGCAAATAATGCGATTTCATATGGATTTTTATTTTTATATGCACTCATTGCTTTATTTTTTGCAAAAGTGCCGATTCGTTATGTACTTTCGGGCTTAAAACCAATTCTATGGATTTTTCTTTTTACATTTTTCCTGCATATTTTTACAAATAAAGAAGGGGAAGTACTATTCCAGCTTGGTTGGTTTTCGATACATGAAAAAGGATTAGAGCAAGGGATATACATTTCTATACGATTCTTCGTTATTATTTTAATGACGACATTATTAACGTTAACGACGACACCTATTGAGATTACAGATGGTTTGGAGACGTTATTAAAGCCGTTGAAACGTATAAAAGTTCCTGTTCATGAAATCGCATTAATGATGTCAATTTCTCTTCGTTTTATTCCGACATTAATGGATGAAACGAGTAAAATAATGAAGGCACAATCTTCACGCGGTATTGATTTCGCAGGAGGACCGATAAAAGATAGGATGAAAGCTATTATCTCACTACTCGTTCCTCTATTTATCAGTGCTTTTAAGCGTGCTGAGGACTTAGCAATTGCTATGGAAGCACGTGGGTATCAAAATGGTGAAGGACGTACTAAATTTAGGCAACTACGCTGGAAAACAAGTGATACATTAACGATAATAAGCTTACTTTGTTTAGCTTGTATTTTGGCATGGGTGCGATCGTAATGGAGAATAGAGAAATGGATAGAATAAAATGTACGGTTGCATATGATGGCATGCATTTTTGTGGTTATCAAATTCAGCCGCAGCATCGTACTGTTCAACAAGAGATTGAGAAAGCTTTGCAGAAATTGCATAAAGGAGCGCTTGTTCGTGTTCAGGCATCGGGCAGAACGGATTCTACCGTTCACGCTAAAGGACAAGTCATACACTTTGATACACCGTTGTCGCTTGAAGAGTGGCAATGGAGTAATGCATTAAACACAATGTTGCCAGATGATATTGTTATCAGACAGGTAGAGAAAAAAACAGAAGAATTTCATGCGCGTTACGGTGTCGAGAGAAAAGAATATCGTTATCGTGTATTATTATCAAAGACTGCGGATGTATTCCGTAGAAATTACGTATATCAATATCCATATCCGCTCGAAATAAGCTCTATAAGAAAGGCGATTCCTTATTTTATTGGAACGCATGATTTCACTTCTTTTTGTTCGGCAAAAACTGACAAAAAAGATAAGGTGCGAACGATTTATGAAATTGAGTTAATTGAGCAAGGCGATGAATTAATTTTTCGTTTTGTAGGTAATGGATTTTTATATAATATGGTCAGAATTATTGTTGGTACGTTACTTAGCGTAGGGCAAGGAAAGCTTGATCCTGATAGCATTCCAGAGATTTTAGCGAAACAAAATCGTCAGTTTGCTGGAAAGATGGCTCCAGGTCATGGACTTTACTTATGGCAGGTAAACTATAACAACTAATCCTGGTGTAACATTTGCTTGACATTAGAAACTCAAAAGTATATCATAACATATGGTATTGTTTCTAAAACCACGATTAGCCCCGGAAGGAAATCGTGTTTAAGATAAACAATAGATTTTTTCTATGGAAAAGATAACGAGGAGGGAAACACATGCGTACGACTTTTATGGCAAAAGCTAACGAAGTTGAGCGTAAATGGTATGTGGTTGATGCTGAAGGTCAAACTTTAGGTCGCCTATCTACTGAAGTAGCATCTATTTTACGCGGTAAAAACAAACCTACATTTACACCACACGTTGACACGGGTGATCATGTAATTATTATTAACGCTGAAAAAATTCATTTAACAGGTAATAAATTAAACGATAAAATTTACTACCGTCACACTAACCACCCAGGTGGACTTAAACAAAGAACAGCTCTAGAAATGCGTACAAACTACCCTGTACAAATGTTAGAGCTTGCAATTAAAGGGATGCTTCCAAAAGGACGTTTAGGACGTCAAGTATCTAAGAAATTAAACGTGTATGCTGGAGCAGAGCATCCACACCAAGCACAAAAACCAGAAGTTTACGAACTTCGCGGATAATCAATTAAAGGAGGGCTTACTTTGGCACAGGTTCAATACTATGGCACTGGACGTCGTAAGAGTTCAGTAGCGCGCGTACGCCTAGTTCCAGGCGAAGGACGCGTTATCATTAACGGTCGTGATTTTGAAAACTATATCCCATTTGCTGCATTACGTGAAGTAGTGAAACAACCTCTAGTTGCAACAGAAACTTTAGGTAACTACGATGTACTTGTAAACGTAAATGGTGGTGGATACACTGGTCAAGCTGGTGCTATTCGTCACGGTATTTCTCGCGCTTTATTAAAAGCTGATCCAGAATACCGTCTAACACTAAAACGTGCAGGTCTATTAACTCGTGACGCACGTATGAAAGAGCGTAAAAAATACGGTCTTAAAGGCGCACGTCGTGCACCTCAGTTCTCAAAACGTTAATTTTTGCGAACTACAAACCCCAACCATTTTGGTTGGGGTTTTTTTATGTTTCATTCCTCTTTTGTAATTTTTGTAGTTTGGAATATTTTAGTGCTATTCTCTCGCGTATGCTTCTTCTTTAGAAGTTTAGACTAATACGTATTAGGGAGGTTTATAAGTACTATGAATGTCATTGTCAGCTTACAAGAAAAACAAAAAGAAAAGCAGTTGAAATATGAACGGAAGATGCTGCGAGAATTATCATTAAAAACATTACGTTCAAATATTAGGGATGCCTTTCAGATGCAGGAACTTCATCGTCAGTATGAAGATTACTGTATTGAATTAGGGATAGAATCGTATTTATTAGGAGCGAGATACAGTAAGTTTGGTTATTATGGTGAATCATTCTTTGATGTGAAATATAGAGCCTTAGAAGAAGAGCAACAATTAACGGAAACACTATTCCAATTTTTAACGAGCATGACTATGCGGGAAATTAAGTTACAAGATGAGGAATTACTTTTTGAATCTTGCCAGCAGTTTATCGGCTTATGGTGGCAGGAAGGATATGAAAAAGGTGAAAGAAGATATCGATTAAAGCTTCATTAAGACAAGCATAAACTTTCCTCTTGTCCCATATAAGTAATTAGAGGGACTAGCTGGAGGAGGAAAGGTATGAAGAGAATTCGAATTATCTCTTTTGCACTCGCTGCGGTTGTTTTGTTTTTTTTAGTCAAACAAGAATTTCAAATTACAAAATCGTGGCGAGCTTGGAATTTACCCTTATCAGGGAAAGTGATTGTATTAGATGCTGGGCATGGTGGGCCAGACGGAGGGGCTGTTGGTGGAAAAGATATTATAGAAAAAGATATTACGCTTGAAATTACAAAGAAGGTACAAGATTATTTACAAGAACAAGGTGCACTAGTTATTTTAACACGTGAGGGAGATTATGATTTAGCTCAGAAAGATACAAAATCATATAGTAGACGTAAAGCAGAGGATCTAAAAAAGCGTGTAGAGATTATTAATAAGCCTGATGTAGACTTTTTTGCGAGTATTCATTTAAATGCTTTAACTAGTAGTGGATCGAAAGGCGCACAAACGTTCTACTATCGTTCTTCGGTTGAAAATGAACGTGCTGCGAAATTTATACAAGCTGAATTGAGAACGAGTTTAGAGAATACGAATCGTTCTGCTAAAACAATTTCTCATGTGTATTTATTGAAGTATGCGAAAACACCAGGTGCTCTAATTGAAGCTGGCTTTTTATCGAATGTAAACGAAAGGTATATGTTAAATTCGGAGAAATATCAGCAAAAGGTAGCGGCTGCAGTATATCGTGGTATATTACGTTATTTCACGGAAAAAGGGAATCCTCCAGAATAAGGAGGATTTTTTGAGTTTCTCCCGTTAACGAAGTTTTCCGAAAATATGTTATACTGGAAATGTAAACGCATTTATTTCAAAAATAAAGAGAGATAAATTTAATTAACATTACGTTATTTTTCATACAGGGGGCTGGGCTAACTATGGTAACGAAAGAGCAAGTAGTGGAAGCGTTAGAAGGGATTGTAGATCCGTTTTTACATAAAACGTTAAAAGAAACAGGTGCAATTAAAGAGGTAACAGTTAAGCCTGAGAAGGAACATGTAAGTGTTAAAATTGCAATTGTAAAAACCGGTACAGCGGAACAAATGCAATTGCAATCTGGAATTGTAAAATTAGTAAAAGAACTAGGAGCAGCAACAGTAGGGCTTCGCTTTGCAGAATTTACAGAAGAGGAATTAGCTCAGTTTGCACCGGAACAGGAAGAAGAGCAAACTGAATCTTTATTGTCACCAAATTCAAAAACAACATTTTTAGCAGTGGCGAGTGGAAAAGGTGGAGTCGGAAAATCAACAGTTTCTGTTAACCTTGCTATTGCTTTAGCTCGTCTAGGTAAAAAGGTTGGTATCATTGATGCTGATATTTATGGTTTTAGCGTACCGGATATGATGGGGATAGAAAAACGTCCTGTTGTAAGAGGGGATAGAATCATTCCAGTGGAGCGTCTAGGTGTAAAGGTAATTTCAATGGGATTCTTTGTAGAAGATAATGCACCGGTTATTTGGAGAGGCCCTATGCTTGGGAAAATGTTAAATCACTTCTTTACAGAAGTAGAGTGGGGCGATTTAGACTATTTAGTTTTAGATTTACCACCGGGTACAGGTGATGTTGCGCTAGACTTACACTCAATGTTGCCAGCTTGTAAAGAGATTATTGTAACAACGCCACATCCAACAGCGGCATTTGTGGCAGCGCGTGCTGGAGCCATGGCTTTACGTACAGAACATAGTATTCTTGGTGTTGTTGAAAATATGGCATATTTTGAAAGTAAAACAACTGGTGAAAAAGAATATGTGTTTGGAAGAGGTGGAGGAGATAAATTAGCTACAGAACTTCAAACAGAAGTACTTGGCCGAATCCCGCTTCAACAACCTGATTGGAATAAAGATGACTTTGCGCCTTCGGTATATGAAGATACACATACGACGGGTCTTATTTATCGTACGATAGCTGAGACAGTAATTGATAAAATAGCTGTCGCGCAAAAATAAAATAATAATGAGTGGACGATACATATATTGTCCACTCATTATTATAATTATTATTTTTACTGTTGCTCCTTTTTACCGTCTTGGGAACCACCTTCACCGCCTGCTTCTTTTTTATCAGATCCACTTTTTTCGGCCTTTTGTACACCTTTACTAATAATATCAATCATCTTAGCTTGGAAGAGTGGGCTTTCAGCAGTTTCTGTTAGTACTTGTTGTAAATATTGGCGGTATTCTTTGCTCTTCATTGTTTGTAACATTATTTTTTCTACTTCAGGGTTTTTCATAATTTCTATAACGCCTGCTTGGTATTCAGGGTCTTTTAGTAATGTTTTCATTAAGGTTGTTTGTTCTTTCCCCATACTTTTAGCGAATTTCGATGAGAACTCAGGGTCTTTAAAGAGCTTTTCCCAGAATTGTTGCCCTTTGTCGGATACCATTGCATCTTCAATCGTTTTCTTTACTACTGTTTCATCTAGTATGAGTGCTTGTTTCATTTTTTCATCAGTTAACACATCTTGAATGGCTTTCTTACCTTGATCGGTTTTTAAAATATCAACAATCATTTTCTTCGTTTGATCATAATCAAGTTCGGACTTTGCTTCTTTTCCTTGTGCACATGCTACAAGTACAAGAAATAGAAAAGAAGAAGTCAAAACGAGCAGCATCCGTTTCATAAGTTGGAACTCCTTTCAACACAGTTCTCTCTTTTTAATATAAATATCTTTAAGGAATTTATACATGAACATGGCTAGCTTTTTGAAATTGTCATTGATACAATTTAATTAGAAATATAAGGATAATGGGGGATGTGTTGTGAATAGCCGCAAGTGGGTACGCCTGTTTTTTACGACGTTGTTTCTAGGTGGGATTAGCACGGTCATTATTGGGTTTGTTTTGGAGTGGGACAAGTACGCTAAATTTTTTCAAAATTTAGACGGAAAGGAGATTTTAGCAGTTTCCTTCTGGTTGATGGGTGTAGGATTTATTTTTAGTGTTATAAGTCAAATGGGGTTCTTTGCCTATTTAACAATCCATCGTTTTGGACTGGGGATGTTCAGGTCACCTTCTTTATGGAATGCAGTCCAGCTCTTCTTTATTGCATTCGTTTTATTTGATTTCGTGTATTTAAGATCCATATTGATTGCAAATGGGGAAGTTTCGTTAGGGAATAACATACTTGTTGCAGGTGTATTATTTGTGTTTGGGGCGATTGTTGCTTACATAAAAAGTAAAGAAACGAATAGAAAGGCATTTGTGCCCGCTTTGTTCTTTATGGTTGTTGTAACAATTCTTGAGTGGGTACCAGCGCTTCGTATTAATGACACAGATTGGTTGTATTTAATGGTGATACCACTTTTATTATGTAATGCATATCAGTTACTTATATTACATCGTTTAATTGGAAAGGCGAGTAAGTCGGCTTAAGTAAGAGAGATTTTTGAGTTTTTATGCAGGGTGGTTGTACGAATATAAATATCGGGATGAAAAAAGCTCTACTACCTTAATGATAGGTAGTAGAGCTTTTTATGTGTGAAGGCACGAGGGAAAAGAATTACCTTACATCTTTACTTTTTGTACTTGTGTTAGAAATAAGTTGTGATACCGATATTTGCTCATATCCGTCACTCTTTAATTTTTGTAGAAGCAGTGGTAAAGCTTTATTTGTTTGAAGGGCAGAATCGGATGCATGTAATAAGACGATATCTCCACCTTTTAAATTAGTAGAGACATTGGAAACGATATTGTTTACACCTGGGTTTTTCCAGTCGTTTGAGTTATTACTCCAATGGACGATGGTGTATCCGAGTGATTCTGCTATTTTAAGTGTTGCTTTGTTAAAGTCTCCACTAGGTGGACGTAATAGTTTGACTTGTTTCACACCAAGTTTTGTAAAAACATCTTGTGCTCGTAAAAGATCTCTTCGTATTTCATTTGTCTCTAGAGAAGTGTAGGACGTGTAATTATAGCCCATACTACCGATTTCATGTCCATCTTTTATGATGCGTTCAACAACATCAGGGTGTCTTTCTGCCCATGCAGCAGAAACGAAGAAGGTTGCATTCT
>NZ_CM129593.1:155000-247500 GCF_052947655.1 Bacillus pretiosus
AGGGCCATCGCTCAACGGATAAAAGCTACCCCGGGGATAACAGGCTTATCTCCCCCAAGAGTCCACATCGACGGGGAGGTTTGGCACCTCGATGTCGGCTCATCGCATCCTGGGGCTGTAGTCGGTCCCAAGGGTTGGGCTGTTCGCCCATTAAAGCGGTACGCGAGCTGGGTTCAGAACGTCGTGAGACAGTTCGGTCCCTATCCGTCGTGGGCGTAGGAAATTTGAGAGGAGCTGTCCTTAGTACGAGAGGACCGGGATGGACGCACCGCTGGTGTACCAGTTGTTCTGCCAAGGGCATAGCTGGGTAGCTATGTGCGGAAGGGATAAGTGCTGAAAGCATCTAAGCATGAAGCCCCCCTCAAGATGAGATTTCCCATAGCGTAAGCTAGTAAGATCCCTGAAAGATGATCAGGTTGATAGGTTCGAGGTGGAAGCATGGTGACATGTGGAGCTGACGAATACTAATAGATCGAGGACTTAACCATATAATATGAAGCAATGTTATCTAGTTTTGAAGGAATATACCTTCAATAGTCTGGTAATGATGGCAGAGAGGTCACACCCGTTCCCATACCGAACACGGAAGTTAAGCTCTCTAGCGCCGATGGTAGTTGGGACCTTGTCCCTGTGAGAGTAGGACGTTGCCAGGCTATTATTATTCCGCAGTAGCTCAGTGGTAGAGCTATCGGCTGTTAACCGATCGGTCGTAGGTTCGAGTCCTACCTGCGGAGCCATTATGCTTCCATAGCTCAGCTGGTAGAGCACTTCCATGGTAAGGAAGAGGTCACCGGTTCAAGCCCGGTTGGAAGCTTGGGAAGAGTTTTGAAATTTTTGGCCCGTTGGTCAAGTGGTTAAGACACCGCCCTTTCACGGCGGTAACACGGGTTCGAATCCCGTACGGGTCACCACTTTTGGAGGATTAGCTCAGCTGGGAGAGCACCTGCCTTACAAGCAGGGGGTCGGCGGTTCGATCCCGTCATCCTCCACCATATATATTTTAAATGTCGGAGGGGTAGCGAAGTGGCTAAACGCGGCGGACTGTAAATCCGCTCCTTCGGGTTCGGCAGTTCGAATCTGCCCCCCTCCACCATTTTCTTTAAAATAACCTGAGAGGGTTTATTTTTTTGAAAAGATAACCATACTAGTAAATATTAATGGGCTATAGCCAAGCGGTAAGGCAACGGACTTTGACTCCGTCATGCGCTGGTTCGAATCCAGCTAGCCCAGCCATTTACGAGCCATTAGCTCAGTTGGTAGAGCATCTGACTTTTAATCAGAGGGTCGAAGGTTCGAATCCTTCATGGCTCACCATTTTCGCGGAAGTAGTTCAGTGGTAGAATACAACCTTGCCAAGGTTGGGGTCGCGGGTTCGAATCCCGTCTTCCGCTTTATTACTAAGGGGCCTTAGCTCAGCTGGGAGAGCGCCTGCCTTGCACGCAGGAGGTCAGCGGTTCGATCCCGCTAGGCTCCATCTAAATAAAAAAGCTTACATCATATGATGTAAGCTTTTTTTGTATTTAAAAAGACAACTTTCATACTTGTCGTTTAAAATGAAGAAAATGTAAAAGTAAAGGATGGGGGATAATTGTGAAAGTTGTTATTGCATCTGATTCATATAAAGAAAGCTTAAAAGCTATAAAA
Source organism: Bacillus pretiosus (assembly GCF_052947655.1). Taxonomy (NCBI): domain Bacteria; kingdom Bacillati; phylum Bacillota; class Bacilli; order Caryophanales; family Bacillaceae; genus Bacillus; species Bacillus pretiosus. The sequence goes on from NZ_CM129593.1 coordinate 156,645, forward strand.
GTATGTGAAGCTATTGAAAGAGGATTTGGAGCAATTTTTCCTAAAGCAGAGTACGTAAAAATACCAATTGGAGATGGAGGTGAAGGAACGGTTGATTCACTTGTGGATGCTACAGATGGAAGAATGATACCTCTTCATGTGACAGGACCGCTTAGAGAACGTGTACAAGCCTTTTACGGTATGTCTAAAGATAAAAAGACAGCGTTTATTGAAATGGCAGCAGCATCAGGATTACAACATGTTCCGGTTAAAAAGCGAAACCCACTTATTACAACGACTAAAGGAACCGGAGAGCTTATACTACATGTGCTAGACGAAGGAGCTGAGCACATTATTTTAGGACTTGGCGGAAGTGCTACAAATGATGGCGGAGCAGGTATGTTGTCAGCTTTAGGGGTCAGGTTTATAAATGGAAAAGGGGAAGTAATAGAGCCATCTGGAGGAACGTTACATTCGATTGTCGCTATTGATTTTTCATGCATGGATTCACGCTTACTGCATATAAAGATAGAAGCAGCATGTGATGTAGATAATCCGTTAGTTGGAATAAGAGGAGCATCTTTCGTATTTGGGAGGCAAAAGGGTGCGAATGCAGAGATGATGAAAGAGCTGGATGAGAATTTAAAGCATTATGCGAATATCCTTAAACAATACTTATCTTGCGACGTATCTAAAATACCTGGCGCAGGAGCCGCAGGAGGAATGGGAGCAGCTGTTATTGCAGTGTTAAAGGGAAACTTGCGGAGAGGAATTGAAATTGTATTAGACTATACAAATTTTGATAAGCATATAGAAGGAGCAGATTTAATTATAACTGGCGAAGGGAGAATAGATGAACAAACAGCATATGGAAAGGCACCTGTAGGTGTTGCGGAGCGTGCAAAGCATTTTCGTATTCCTGTCATTGCTATTGGAGGATCTGTATCTCCGAATTATCCAGCTGTTCATGAAAAAGGAATCGATGCAGTATTTAGTATTACAGCGAGTCCTATGACATTAGAAGAGGCATATAAAGTAGCGGAAGAGAATATCGAAATGACAGCAAAGAATATTGCCGCAGTATGGAAAATAGCATCAGAAAAACACTTCTAAATGTAGGAGTGTTTTTTATTATTATTTAATAATAATGATGGTAGTTGTTTCATTAAGTTAACTTTATACATAGAATAGTCTTGAAATTGGGTTTTTAAGGCGAATACAAGTGAATAATTTGTATATCCATACAGAAAAATGTCGAGTTGAGTCAGACTATATAAAAGATTTAAAATATTTAGTGAAGGCATAAAAGGGGGATACTATCTATGAAAAAAGAAATCTCAGTTATTGGAGTTCCAATGGATTTAGGACAGATGCGTCGCGGGGTAGATATGGGGCCGAGTGCAATCCGTTATGCAGGCGTAATTGAAAGAATTGAAGAAATTGGATATAACGTTAAAGATATGGGAGATATATGTATAGAGAGAGAAAAAGAAATAGATGTAAATACAAGCTTAAGAAACCTTACAAAAGTTGCAACTGTATGTAACGAATTAGCAAGTAAGGTGGATCATATTATAGAAGAGGGACGTTTTCCACTTGTATTAGGTGGTGACCATAGTATCGCAATTGGTACATTAGCTGGTGTTGCGAAACATTATAAAAATTTAGGTGTTATTTGGTACGATGCACATGGTGACTTAAATACAGAAGAAACTTCACCATCTGGAAATATTCATGGCATGTCACTTGCAGCAAGTTTAGGGTATGGACATCAAACGCTTGTAGATTTATACGGGGCATATCCAAAGGTGAAAAAAGAGAATGTTGTCATTATCGGTGCACGTGCATTAGATGAAGGAGAAAAAGACTTTATTCGCAATGAAGGTATTAAAGTATTCTCGATGCACGAGATTGATCGTATGGGTATGACGGCCGTTATGGAAGAAACAATCGCTTATTTATCTCATACTGATGGTGTACATTTATCATTAGATTTAGATGGTCTTGATCCTCATGATGCACCAGGAGTTGGCACCCCTGTAATTGGTGGCCTATCTTATCGTGAAAGCCATTTAGCAATGGAAATGTTAGCGGAAGCTGATATTGTTACATCTGCTGAGTTTGTTGAAGTAAATACAATTTTAGATGAGCGAAACAGAACGGCAACAACAGCAGTTGCTTTAATGGGTTCTTTATTCGGTGAAAAACTAAAATAAATGTAAGAAAAGCAACTGAGAAGTTGCTTTTTTTATTTGAAAATAAGCGTATAATAATGATTTATATTATACTGTACGATAATAATGATTTATATTATACTGTACGATAATAATGTTTGACATCTTACCAATTTAGACTAAAGGAGGGTTGTTTGTAATTGTCGTTTGTTTCATGTATGGTATAATTAACTAGTTGTTGGAAATACATACAGATAGAGCATAAAACAATATTTCAATATATGGATAGAATTGCTCGTAAGTAGGAGGAAGGGTTAGCATGCCTTTTGAAGATACGACCATTTTGAAATATCTTAGTACGGTATTAGATATTGCCGTTGTATGGTTTATTATATATAAGCTAATTCTCATAATCCGAGGGACGAAAGCTGTTCAACTTTTAAAAGGGATTACAGTTATTATTGTCGTTCGGATGATCAGTATTTTCCTTGAATTACATACGCTTTATTGGCTAACTGAGCAAGTATTAACGTGGGGATTTTTAGCCGTTATTATTATTTTCCAGCCAGAATTGCGAAGAGCACTTGAGCAGCTAGGACGCGGGAGTTTATTTTCGCGTACTGGAACTCAGGAGGACGATGAGCCTGAAATCGTTGCAACAGCGATAGCGAAAGCGACGGAATATATGGGAAAACGTAGAATTGGTGCATTAATTACTTTGTCAAAAGAGACTGGTATGGGTGATTATGTGGAAACGGGTATTCCGCTAAATGCAAACGTATCATCGGAATTACTCATTAATATTTTCATTCCTAATACACCTCTTCACGATGGAGCAGTAATTATGCAAGGAAGTACCATTAAAGCAGCAGCGTGTTATCTTCCGTTATCGGAAAGTCCTTTTATCTCTAAGGAACTAGGAACTAGGCATCGTGCTGCAATGGGAGTTAGTGAAGTTACTGATAGTATTACAGTAGTTGTGTCGGAAGAAACTGGCCAAATTTCTTTAACGAAAAATGGTAAGTTGCATCGTGATTTGAAGACAGAACAACTGAAAGATATGTTGTTAGCTGAATTTAGTGTGAACGAAAAAACGACTTCTTCGTCTTTATGGAATTGGAGGAGAAAGCGTCATGGATAAGTTAATGGAGAATCATTGGTTTCTAAAAGGGATCTCATTACTATTGGCGTGTATGCTTTTTATGTCAGCGACTTTAACTGAAAAAAATACGACATCGGGGATAATGCCTTTCGCAAATGATGCGAAAGAAACCTTAACTAATTATGCCATTAACCTTAAGTATGATGAAGAGAAATATATTGTAAGTGGTATTCCGTCAGAGGGCGTTAAGGTGAAGTTAGAGGGCCCAAAAGCAGCAGTTGCTACAGCAAAAGCAAAAAAACAATTTGATATACCAGTTGATTTGAGAGATAGCGAAAAAGGAACTTATGAAGTTTCTTTGAAAACGAACGGGCTTCCAGATGATGTGAAAGGAACAGTTCAGCCATCAACAATTAAAATTACTCTACATGAAAAAGCGAGAAAATACGTCCATGTAGACTTAAAATTATCAAATGAGGATCAAATGCCAGCGGGTTCTACTCTCGAAAAATCAAACATTAAACCTGATACTGTTGAGGTAGTTGGGACGAAAGAAGAAATTGAAAGTATTTCATCTGCTAAGGCGTATATTGATTTAAAAGGTGTTAATAAAACTGTTACAAAAACAGCTGAAGTTACATTATACAATAGAGAAGGAAAACGTTTAAATGTAAGAACGAGTCCATCTAAAATTAGTGTAACATTGAATGTGGCGACGCAAGCTACGGCCAATAATACTGAAAAAACTGTTCCTGTAACGTATACGAAAAAGGGGAGTTTACCAGAAGGATTGGCCGTTACAAATATTAGCATTGAGCCGAGAGAAGTAACGATAGCAGGCCCAAAAGATATCTTGGATAATATACAATCGATAGAGGGGGTCGAAGTAGATCTTAGTCAATTGACAGAGTCTACAACATTCGATACCTCTGTTTTATTGCCAAAGGGTGTAACAAGTGCAAAACCGAATCAAGTGAAGGTTTCGGTAGGAGTGCAAAAAACAAAACAAACGAAAACAAGAACGATTGATGGTATATCAATTCAAAAAAATGGACTTTCTAAAGATGTTACGGCCCAGCTACTTTCGCCGCAAGATGGGAAGATAAGCGTTGATATTTCAGGAGAAACAAGTATAGTAGATAAAATAACAGCTGCTCAAATAACAGCAGCCATTAATCTGCAAAATGTATCTCCGGGGACGAAGGATGTTTCTATTCAAGTGAGCGGTCCTGGTAATATTTCAATAGAGCCAAAGCAAAAAAGTGCTAAAGTCACAATTGTGAAGAAAGAAAATCCAGACAAAGAAGTACAGGGTAACGGTGAAAAACCAGATTCAAATAATAACCAAGATAATCAAACTGAAAAACCAAAAAATCCTGAACCTGAACCTAAGCCTGACACGGAACAGGAACAAAATAAAGATAAAGAAAAAGAAAAAGAAACTAGTCAAGAGCCAACAAAAGAAACTAGTCAAGAGCCAACAGTAGATAATCAAAAAGAGCCAGAAAAAGGAGCGAATCATAATGGGTAAATATTTTGGTACAGATGGAGTACGCGGGGTTGCGAACCAGGAGTTAACACCTGAATTAGCGTTCAAAATTGGACGTTTTGGTGGTTATGTATTAACAAAAGATACAGATCGTCCAAAAGTAATTATCGGCCGTGATACACGTATATCAGGACATATGTTAGAAGGAGCTTTAGTAGCAGGTCTATTATCAACTGGAGCAGAAGTAATGCGCCTTGGCGTTATTTCTACACCAGGTGTTGCTTATTTAACAAAAGCGTTAGATGCACAAGCAGGTGTTATGATTTCTGCATCTCATAATCCAGTACAGGATAACGGAATCAAATTCTTCGGTTCAGACGGTTTTAAATTAACAGATGAGCAAGAAGCAGAAATCGAAGCTTTATTAGACAAAGAAGTTGATGAACTACCACGTCCAACAGGTACAAATCTTGGACAAGTGAGTGATTATTTTGAAGGCGGACAAAAATATTTACAATATATTAAACAAACTGTAGAGGAAGATTTCTCTGGTTTACATATCGCTTTAGATTGTGCGCATGGTGCTACGTCTTCTTTAGCTCCATACTTATTCGCGGATTTAGAGGCTGATATTTCAACAATGGGAACTTCACCAAACGGCATGAACATTAACGATGGAGTAGGTTCTACGCATCCAGAAGTATTAGCTAAATTAGTAAAAGATAAAGGCGCTGATATCGGTCTTGCCTTTGATGGTGATGGTGACCGTTTAATCGCTGTAGATGAAAAAGGAAACATCGTTGATGGCGATCAAATTATGTTTATTTGTGCGAAGTACATGAAAGAAACTGGTCAACTAAAGCATAATACAGTCGTTTCAACTGTTATGAGTAACTTAGGTTTCTACAAAGCACTTGAAGCTAACAATATCACAAGTGATAAAACAGCAGTTGGTGACCGTTACGTAATGGAAGAGATGAAGCGTGGTGGTTACAACTTAGGTGGAGAACAATCGGGTCATATTATCTTACTTGATTACATTACAACTGGTGATGGAATGTTAAGTGCACTTCAACTGGTAAACATCATGAAAATGACGAAAAAACCATTATCTGAGCTTGCAGGTGAGATGACAAAATTCCCACAATTACTAGTAAACGTTCGTGTAACAGATAAAAAACTAGCATTAGAAAATGAAAAAATTAAAGAAGTTATTCGTGTTGTAGAGGAAGAAATGAACGGTGATGGCCGCATTCTTGTTCGTCCATCTGGAACAGAGCCACTTATTCGTGTAATGGCAGAAGCACCAACACAAGAAGTGTGTGACGCATATGTACATCGCATTGTAGAAGTTGTGAAAGCTGAAGTTGGCGCTGAATAATTCGATAAATTTATTGAAAAGGAGCACAAAAAGTGCTCCTTTTTCATATGTTTTATAGACGATGAAAAAAATTTCATTGACGGTTTATCCATGTTTGTTATAAGATGGTCTTGTTCTTTTTCTCAAAGGAAATATTGTAAATTATAGAAGCGCCAGAACTACAAGTAGTGTAGTTGACGAGGTGGAGTTTATCGAGATTTCGGCGGATGACTCCCGGTTGTTCATCACAACCGCAAGCTTTTACTTAAATCATTAAGGTGACTTAGTGGACAAAGGTGAAAGTGTGATGAGAGAAAAGGAACGGATGAAAACTAGCTGTATAAGTATATACGGACTTAAACCCAATCGAGAGGAAGGTGAAAGCCGTTACAAGCTTACAGGGCTAGCAATATGTAATCCGTTTTTTAGTATAAATAAAAATGGTATCGGACTATGTCGTTACATGTTCGCAGAGCAATGTAAGCATTTGTAACGGCGACTAAACATGTGTGGAATCGTAGGATTTATTGGAGAGCAAGATGCAAAGGAAATTTTATTAAAAGGTTTAGAAAAGCTAGAATATCGTGGATATGATTCAGCAGGTATTGCAGTACAAACAGGTAACGGTGTTGTTGTATACAAAGAAAAAGGTCGTATTGCAAAACTTCGCGAAATCGTAGATGAGAACGTAGCAGCAAGCGTGGGGATCGGTCACACACGCTGGGCTACACATGGTGTTCCAAGCAAAGTAAACGCGCATCCGCATCAAAGTACATCAAAACGCTTTACACTAGTTCATAACGGTGTAATTGAAAACTATGAATTAGTGAAAAAAGAATATTTACAAGATGTAACGTTCGTAAGTGAAACTGATACAGAGATTATCGTACAGCTTATGGAACAACAAGTGAGCACAGGACTAAGTGTAGAAGAAGCGTTCCGTAATACGCTATCTCTTTTACATGGCTCTTATGCAATCGGATTACTTGATGCTGAAAATCCAAACATGATTTATGTTGCTAAAAACAAAAGCCCGCTATTAGTAGGTGTTGGTGACAACTTTAATGTTGTGGCGAGCGACGCTATGGCGATGTTACAAGTTACAGATCAATTTATTGAGTTAATGGATAAAGAAATCGTAATCGTAACGAAAGAAAGTATTACAATTAAAAACTTACAAGGTGAAACGATTGAACGTGCACCGTTTACAGCGGAATTAGACGCAAGTGATATTGAAAAAGGAACATACCCTCATTTCATGCTGAAAGAAATCGATGAGCAACCACTTGTAATCCGTAATATAATTCAAAAGTACCAAGATGAAAATGGCGAGATTGAACTGAATGAAGATATCCGTAACGCAATTTTAGACAGCGATCGTATTTACATCATTGCATGTGGAACAAGTTATCATGCAGGTCTTGTTGGAAAACAATTTATCGAGAAGTTTGCAAAAATGCCAGTTGAAGTGCATGTAGCAAGTGAATTCTCTTATAATATGCCATTATTAACAGAGAGACCATTCTTCATTTACATTTCACAAAGTGGTGAAACAGCTGATAGCCGTGCAGTACTTGTACAAACGAATGAAATGGGTCATAAAGCATTAACGATTACAAACGTACCTGGTTCTACACTTTCTCGTGAAGCTGATTATACACTTCCGTTATACGCGGGACCAGAAATCGCAGTTGCATCAACGAAAGCTTACACAGCTCAGCTTGCGGTACTTTCAATTTTAGCTGCGGACATTGCTAAAGCGAAAGGCGAAGTTCTTGATTTTGATTTAACACACGAATTAGGACTTGTAGCGAATGCAATGGTACAACTTTGTGATCAAAAAGAAGAAATGGACGCATTAGCAAAACAATTTTTAGCAACAACTCGTAACTGTTTCTTCATCGGACGTAGCGTAGACTTCTACGTAGGATTAGAAGGTGCGTTAAAGCTAAAAGAAATCTCTTACATCCAAGCAGAAGGATTTGCTGGAGGAGAATTAAAACACGGTACAATCGCCTTAATTGAAAATGGTACACCAGTTATCGCACTTGCTACACAAGAGCACGTAAACCTTGGAATTCGTGGTAACGTGAAAGAAGTAGTAGCACGCGGAGCTAACCCATGTATCATCTCAATGAAAGGCTTAGAAATGGAAGGTGACAGCTTCGTATTACCAGCTGTACACGAAGCGCTAGCACCGCTAGTAGCAGTTATTCCATTCCAACTTATTTCATACTATGCAGCACTTCACCGCGAGTGTGACGTTGATAAGCCACGTAACTTAGCTAAGTCTGTTACTGTTGAGTAGGAGATTGGTAGGTTAATAAATATAGCTTTAAAATAAATTTACGAATTTGTACCCCTTTAGATATTTTATCTAAAGGGGTATTTTTATGCTGAAAAAGAACATCTAAAATTGGTAAGTGGATAGAACCCTATAGATTAAATTTTAACTTTATCAGATCCACTTTTATTTATCTGAATTTTCCGTTATCATTTTAAGTATTCGTGAACAATTTCCTTTATTACGACAAGAAGAGACAATAGATTCATGGACATTACAAGGGGGCTTATTATATGAAAGTGAAAGCAAAAACATATTTAAGTATAGAAGAGATTATTTCATTACCGGTCTTATCAAGTGCAAACATAAGTGATGATGGCGAAAACGTAGCATTTGTTAAGAAGAGCGCTAACTGGGAAGATAATACGTATAGAAATCATGTATGGATATATGAAGCAGATAAAGGGCAGAGTTACCCACTAACAAATGGGGATATAGATAGTATACATCCATTATGGTCTCCAGATTCCAAGAGCATTGCATACCTTAGCCCAAGCGGTGAGGGGGCTAATACAAATCAGATCTTTGTAAAATCAATAGAAGGTGGTAGTGAGGTTCAAATTACGGATGAGAAGGAAGGAGTTAATACATTCAAATGGGAGCCTACTGGTAAAGGTTTTTATTATATTGCACAGTCAAAAGAATGTGAGGAAATAAAGAAACGTAAGGGACTATATGGAGATTTTCACCATGTAGGTAAGGAACATCGGAATAATTGTTTATACTACGTTGAAATAGAAAAAGTGATACAAAATGATAAACAGGAACGGAAAGTTAGCGGTATTTATCAACTAACGAATGGTAAAGATTTTTATATACATAACTTTGATATTTCAAATGATGGGAAAAAGGTTGTATGTATGGTTACACCAAGCTTAAACGATTATATGAATGGTGATATATATATATTAGATGTTAGAGCTGGGGAACTACAAAAGATGAATATAGATAAGTTGTTAGGAGCGAGCGTCTGCTTTTCTCCTGAGGACGATAAAATATGTTACGCAGCAAGCATAAGAGAGAAGGATTACTATAGAAATCATATACAAGATAATACATTAGAGATATATGATATGAATACTGGAGAGGTAATTCAACCTTTAACAAATTTTGATAGTACGGTTATGCCATTACAGTGGACAGCTAAAGGGATTTTAATTAGATGGCAGGATAAAACGAATTATCGTATTGGATTGCTATGTGAGGATGGCACTGTGGAAATGTTAAGCGAAAAAGTAGATGGCTTTATAATGGATGCCTCTATAACAAGGGATGGCAATCATATAACCTATAATAAGGCTATAACAAATGAAACCTTTGAAATCTATTTGGATGATAAAAAAGTAACAAATGAAAATAGCTTTTTCGAAGGAAGGCTTAAAAGTAACAGAGAAATCATCTCATGGAAAAGTAGTGATGGACTGGAAATAGAAGGAGTTTTATCAACCCCAGTAGAGTTTGACGCAAATAAAAAATATCCCTTATTAGTAGTAATCCATGGTGGTCCGAATTGGGCGTCCTTTCCGATATTTTCAGACTGTTTTAATGAGAAATATCCGATTGAACAGTTTATCGACAAAGGCTTTATCGTTTTAGAGCCAAACTATAGAGGAAGTTCTGGTTATGGTAATGAATTTTTAAAAGCAAACTATAGAAAACAAGGACTTGCTGATTATGATGATGTTATATCTGGAGTGGATGCACTAGTTGAAAAAGGGATTGTAGATAAAGAGAGAGTAGGGGTTATGGGATGGAGTAACGGAGGATATATATCAGCTTTCTGTTCTACATGTAGCAGTAGATTTAAAGCTATTTCAGTTGGGGGCGGCATTACGAACTGGAGTACCCATTATGTAAATACAGATATCCCTTACTTTATTAGCATGTATTTAGGAAATACTCCATGGAATGATCCAGAGGTATATAAGAAAACATCACCAATGACATATATTAAATCAGCCTGTACGCCTACCTTAATTCAACATGGGGAAAAGGATGTAAGAATTCCAATTACAAATGCATATGAGCTATATGAAGGGTTAAGAGATATGGAAGTTGATACGGAGTTAATTATATTTAAAGGAATGGCATATAGTTCGAATCAGCCAGGAATGAATGTGGCTATTATGAAGCAGAACTTGATGTGGTTTTCACACTATATTCTTGGAGAAAGCATGAAAGATTTTCGTACTATATAATGGATATCCGCACAGGGATTTTTCGTTGTGCAATTGTATCAGATTGTTGTAAACTGTATGCAAACCATTATTGAGAAGATTTAAATGATTATAGGGAACGGAATTCGGAGGACTAATATGACAGAGAATAAAAATGAGTTATCTGTAGAACAACGTGAAGAACTATTAAAAGTATTACAAGCTCGTTTTGAGAAAAACATGAACCGCCATGAAGGTCTTGAATGGGATAAAGTTGAAGTGAAGCTGGCTACTAATACTGAAAAATTATGGTCAATTTATGAAATGGAAGTAACTGGCGGTGAGCCGGATATTGTTGCTTATGATGAAGAGAAGGACGAGTATACTTTCTGTGATTGTTCAAAGGAGAGTCCTAAAGGGCGCAGAAGCCTTTGCTATGATCTTGAAGCGTTAGAGTCAAGAAAAAAACATAAACCAGAAAATAACGTTATTGATGTGGCAACTGCTATGGGCATTGAATTATTAACGGAAGAACAATATCGAGAGTTGCAACAGCTTGGGGATTTCGATATGAAATCATCAAGCTGGGTACAAACGCCTTCAGATATTCGAGAACTCGGTGGTGCTCTATTTTGCGATTATCGATTTGGACACGTTTTTGTGTACCACAATGGAGCAGATTCCTACTATGCTGCTAGAGGATTTCGTGGTTCGTTAAGAGTTTAAATTTGGAGTAAGTAGAAAAGAGCCTATACTTAGGCTCTTTTTTTTTATTTATATTTTAAAAGTAAACGGTTACTACGCAGTTTTACTTAACTTATATGTTTCATGGTTGTTTTTACGGAAAAGTTTAGGGAAAACATAGCCATCTAATCCAATACGTCCAGCGTTATGACCTGCAACTAAAATGAACATAGTTAAAATAAGCAGATTTGGGTTTACACTAACAGTTCCACTTAGTAAAAATGAAAGATTCATTATAATTCCAAAGAATGCAGCAGTTTTTGTTAATCCACCTAAAATTAAACCTAGACCTACTAAAATTTCTCCCCATTGAACTAAAAAGCTAAATAGGTCTGCGTTTGGAAGAACAAAGTGTTGAAGGAAATCTGCCCACCAACTTTGTACGGCAGGGTGATCACCTGATGCCTGAGCAATAGCGTCCTTTAGAAAACCACTTGCATCAAAAGATTGTCCGAAAACTTTACCTATCCCAGCAGTGAGCCATGCATATCCTATGTAAAATCTTAAAAATAATAATATGAAAGCAGCACGTTTATCAGTTCTTAAAAAATTGATAACCATTGAAATCCCTCCAATATTTTATTTACATGTTTATTATATATCCATTGTGAAAATATTCACAATGGATAAAGTGTGAACAAAAATTATGATTTTTCATTTGTACATAAAGTATTTGTAAATGAATTGTTTGGAGGGTGAACAATTCATGAAGGGAGCTCTTCACTAAAATATGTAGCTCCCATAGTAAACAGATTCATGTATGTTCTTTTAACTAGCTATTATTAGTTTATCTTGTCTTTTCCTTATTATTTCTCCGGTTTTATATAAGGAACAACTTGTGCAGTAACCCCTACAGAAGCACCGCGAATAAAGTCTTGGTTTTCTAATGCCTTAAAGTTTTCTGTTTTTCCTGTTAGCATAACTCCTAAGATTTTCACTTGATCGAATGGTTTGTCCTTGTTTGATTTTAAAAACTTCTGGATATCTTCGTCATGTCCATCTTCATCGTATTGGTTAAGTGAATCAACGAACTCTTTGTACGCTTCTTCAGGGGACTTGTCTGGATTAAATCCGTAAATTGGCATACCAGCGGGTCCTTTACTTTCATCTCCAATTGGTGAGGTCATGTATAACCATACAATGTTTAAGTTGTCTGGAATCTTCTCTTTAATTTCTTGTAGTGTGTAGGGCTGGTTGAAAGAGATAGCAACTTCGGCAACATAGTTGTTCATTTGTGAAACTTCCCCTAATTCATTTTGGACACCATCAAAATATTCCTTAATAGCGGGATTATAAAATGTTGCAAATTTTTTCTTTGTTTGTTTATCGTACTCATAGAACTCTTTATTGGACCAATAAAAACCAGGCGTTAATTCATTGGAATCGATATTGATACGGATCCAACCATAGGAGCTTGTTAATGTATTCCACGGGACTACGTAACCATTAATATTTTTAGAACGATTTGATATAATATTGCCGCCAAACATGGATGAATTACTCGTTACTTGAGAGTTAATTTGTACATTCGGTTCTGCAATTGCGTTATGTAAAAAGAGTCGTTCGTGAAGCTTCGTAGAGCTTTTTGCTGCGAAGTAATTGCCAACTTTATAAAGTATAGGGATAAGTATGATTACAACGATCATAGAGGTAATGATACTTTTAAATAAATGTTTCCTTTTAGCTTTTTTTAATGCATCTTTTAAAGAAGTATCCATTAAGATTTTCCTCCTATTTTTGAGTGAACTGCTTTACGTGCACGATGTAACTTTTGTTTGACGCTGTTTACTTGAATATCTAGTATTAGGGCGATTTCCTCATATGAAAAGTTGTAGTAGTACTTTAAAAAGAAAGCTTCTTTATATTCTAGTTTTATATCTTTTAATAGATAGAAAATCTCATCTTTATTTAAAACAGCGTCTAATTCTCGGTCTGTATATTGTAATTTTGAATAAATCTCTTCAGTTAAATAAATGTTTTGTTGCTCTTTTTTCCTTTTCAAGTCAATGTATTCGTTTAATGCGACTCTGAAAAACCATGGACGTATGTTACTCTCGGTTAGATTATCTAGCAATGTGTATACTTTATAGAAGGTATTTTGGATGATGTCTTCTGCATCTTCTTTTATAGCCCCTTTCGCTAATAGTAGTTTGAACACTTCCTCCCCTAAATTGATAAGATAGGAGGTCAATATATTTTCTTTTCCCATCACTTTTCCTCCCTACACTTATACAACGGATAGGTAATGATAAATGTATACACTTAAATTAAAATTTTGTTCTTTATACAAATAGAAAAGGCATATAACAATCATATGTTATATGCCTTTTCTAATATATACTTAGTAATTTATTTAGGTAATGTAAATTTAACTTTTTTACCTTGTGAAATATCTTTAGCTTCTTTATTTCTCATAGGTCCTAACTCAATCTCAAAGCTTTTGTCTTTCCAAATCTTTTCATACTGCTCTTGATCTAAAATATATACTTGTAGTAACTCTCCAGATGTTCCTGTTTTGACTGAAGCATTATAGTCATAATTTAATAGCATACCTTCATTAATCGTATATTGTGTACCATCATTCACTCTTAATGTAGAGCTTATAGGAGATAGTGAAACGTCTTGAGCATCTTTGTTATCAAGCTTGAATTTTACTGTTAACAGAACAAGACCGTTTTTAAAATTTGCAAAGCGTGGAGCTTCGACGGAATTTGGTGTGAATTGAGTGAATTGGTATCCGTCTAATGTAACATTAACAGCGCCTAATTCTTGGCTGTTATTAATACTTGATTTCTCTTTTAACATTTTTTTATCGCCCATGTTATTAGCTGTAGCTTTATCTTGGTAGAAAGTGTTATCTGTTGCAACCTTTTCAGCACCTTGTTTGTTTAAACTTAATGAAAAGCTTCCAGGACTTCCGATTGGAGCATCAAATTTTCCTTTATTAGCTTGTGCAGTTGGGACTGTGACTGAGACTGTTGAGAGACTTGAGATTTTCGCTAGATCATCTTTTCCGAATGGATACGCGATATAACCAGTAATAGTTTCCCCTGCTTTTACTAAGTAATCATTCGTTGGAGCAAGCTTAGTTGGTAGCTGATCTTCTTTTGGAATTAAATCTTTATAGTTACTATACGTTTTCTGCGCACCAGTAAATGACATGTCCAATGCTGGCATATAATAAATATCTTTAGCTGAACTATTTTTTACGCTGTAGTTCACAAGAATAACTCCGCCCTCTGTTTGACGATTAAACGGAATGTCGAAGTTTGTATGGAATCCATTTAATTCAACTAATGTGTAACCGTTCATTGATACTGAAACATCTTCAGCTTTATACACTTGTGGTTCCTTATTTTCAAAAAGAACTTTTGTTTTACCACCTGTTTCTTTTTCCATATAGGAAATCAGCTTAGAGTAATCGCTTGAGCTAGTAGCTGTATTTTCAGGCTTTTTATCTTCAGTTTTTTTATCTTCGGATTTTTTATCTTCAGGTTTATTTTCTTTCGTTGTATCCGTTTTTTCTGTTTTGCTCTCTTTTGTTGTATTTTCTTTTTGTTCTTTATTTGTCGTATCGCTTTGACCACAGCCAGTTATTACAAACGCTGCTACGATTACTGTAGAAAATAAAGAAAGTAATTTTTTTGACATGTTTCTTCCCCCTATTTGTTTAAAACTAGTTGAGTCTGTATAATCAGACCGTTTACAACTCTCACATTAGCCCCACATTTTATTATAAAAAATGTAGCCAGTATTTACCAGTGTTTTTCTAATTATTTTAATTATTTAGTTATTGTAATATATTAAAATTAGTGGAAGATCGCCATGGAATATCGATTTTTATTTTTTTATCATTTGAAATATTACATCATATTGGTATGATAGAAATAGAGATATATGGAAAGGGGACAAGGACTTAATATGTGGATGAGCTTGTAATGATTAGAAACTAGATAGATAAATTTTTCTCTCATAAGTGAGGGTTTATTTAGTTATCTGTAAATCATTCAAGGACTGCATATTCGGTTTGTACATCCCTTTTGTAAGGATAATGTGTAGGGAAATTCATATCTCTTATATAAAGTATGCGTCCTTTAAATTGGAGGAGTATATGATGAATCAATTAAAAAATAAAATAGCAGTTGTTACAGGTGTAAGTCGTCTAGATGGTATAGGCGCAGCAATTTGTAAAGAGTTAGCTGAAGCAGGATACGATATATTTTTTACGTATTGGACAGCGTACGATAAAGAAATGCCTTGGGGCGTTGATCAAAGTGAACAAACACAATTAAAAGAAGAGTTACTAAAAAACGGTGTGAAAGTATCGAGTATGGAGTTAGATTTAACTCAGAATGATGCACCGAAAGAGCTTATAAATAAAGTTACTGAACAACTAGGCTACCCTCATATATTAATTAATAATGCAGCGTATTCTACAAATAATGATTTCTCTAATTTGACTGCTGAAGAATTAGATAAGCACTACATAGTAAATGTTCGTGCAACTACATTGTTAAGTAGTCAATTTGCCCGAGGATTTGATAAGAAATCTGGTGGTAGAATTGTGAATATGACGTCGGGACAATTTCAAGGGCCTATGGTTGGAGAGCTAGCGTATGCAACAACGAAGGGAGCTATTGATGCCCTTACGAGTTCGTTGTCAGCTGAAGTCGCCCACCTAGGTATAACAGTGAATGCAATTAATCCAGGTCCAACTAGTACAGGCTGGATGACTGAAGAGATAAAGCAAGGATTAAAGCCGATGTTTCCTTTTGGTAGAATTGGTTAGCCGAGGGACGCGGCAAGACTCATTAAGTTTTTAGTAAGTGAAGAAGCAGAATGGATTACTGGACAAGTTATTCATTCTGAAGGTGGATTTAAAAGGTAAAAAGAAGGTATCTCACCCTAGTGAGATACCTTCTTTTTTAATCTTTCTTCAATCTTCGTGCAACACCATTTCCTAAAGACTGCAACCCTTGAACGAGGATAATTAAAATAAAGACTGTTGCATACATTACTTCCGGTTCGTAGCGTAAGTGCCCGAATCGATATGCTAAATCACCAAGACCGCCAGCACCTACAAGTCCAGCCATTGCTGTTGCGCCAATTAAGCCGATTGTTGCGATTGTTAACCCAAGTACAAGGGAGGGACGAGCTTCTTTCACCATAACGTGCCAAATGATTTTTATAGTAGAAACGCCCATTGCTTGGTAAGCTTCAATAACACCACGATCGACTTCTAATAATGCTGTCTCCATCAATCTTGCGATATAGGGAGCAGTGAAGACGACAAGCGGTACGATGACACCTTGCACACCAATGGATGTTCCCATTAGAAACTTTGTAAAAGGTAAAATAAAGAATAGTAGAATGATAAATGGAAGAGAGCGAATAACGTTAATAATTGTATTAAGAATTGGATAAATGATTTTATTTTCGTGTTGTCCACCAGGTCTCGTTAAAACAAGCGTGACGCCAAGTGGTAGTGCAATAAGGATAGAGATGAATAGTGAAATAGATGTCATTTGAAATGTTTGAATGGTTGCTTCCCATATGACTTTACCCCATTCATCCAAAAAGGACTTGTTTCCCATAATCTGTTCTACCTCCTTCTACGATGATCCCTTGCTCTTGTAAAAATGATAAAGCACGGTCTATTTCAGTTTTTTCACCTTGCATATGAATAATCAGTTTCCCATATGCTTCATGTTTTAGCTGTGTAATATTACCGGATAAAATATTCGGATACACTTGAAAGCGCTTTGTAGCGATAGCTAACGCTGGTTCGCCAGAAGAGTTCCCTATAAATGAAAGTGTTACGATTTCACCGGTTCTTTGTAGCTCTTTCTGTACGTCTTCAGGAATCTTCGCTGCAAATGCACTATTTACGAATTTTTTCGTTGTTGCATGTTGTGGGTTTGTGAATATATCCTTCACAGTCCCGCTTTCAACTACTGCTCCATGTTCCATAACAGCAACTCGGTCACATATACGCTGGATAACATTCATTTCATGTGTAATTAATAAAATTGTGATCCCGATTTCTTCATTAATCTTTAATAATAGGTCGAGAATAGATTCAGTTGTTTCTGGATCCAAAGCACTCGTTGCTTCGTCGCTTAATAACACTTCCGGTTCATGTGATAGTGCACGTGCAATGGCAACACGTTGCTTCTGGCCGCCAGAAAGTTCGCTCGGATATGCATCTTTTCGGTTAAAAAGATCGACAATACGTAAATACTTTTCTACCCTTTTTTCAATTTCATTTTTGGGAAGACCAGATAGACGTAACGGTAATGCGATATTTTCATAAACTGTCACAGTTTTAAGTAAGTTGAATCCTTGAAAAATCATTCCGATTTTTTGTCTCGATTTTGCTAGTTCTTTTGCTGATAAAGTTGTTAAGTCTTGGCCGTTTACAATGATATTTCCTGTCGTTGGTTTTTCTAATAAATTTACACATCGAATTAATGTACTTTTACCAGCGCCACTATATCCAATGATTCCAAATACTTCGCCCTTTTTTACTTGAAGGGAAGTAGGTTTAAGAGCTTCTACATTCCCTTTTTTTGTTGTAAATACTTTGGATACATTTTTTAATTCAATCATTATCGTCAGCTCCTACCAAGATGGTAAAACTGAACCATCAAATTTTTTCTCGATAAATTCTTTTACTTCTTTAGATTGATAAGCTTTCTTTAATTTATTTACAACAGCATCATCTTTATTTTCAGTACGAACAACGACCCAGTTTACATATGGTGAATCTTTTCCTTCACGGAAAATAGAATCTTTCGCAGGGCTTAATTTTGCACCTAATGCAAAGTTTGTATTAATTGCAGCTGCTTTCACTTCACTTAGTTGTGTCGGTAATTGAGATGCCTCTAATTCAACAATTTTTAATTTCTTTGGGTTTTCAATTACATCTTTCGCAGTCGCTTTTTCTGTAGCCTTTGGATCCACTTTTAAAACGCCTGCTTTTTCAAATAGTTTTAAAGCTCGAAGTTCATTCGTTGGATCATTTGGTACAGCGATTGCGTCGCCCTCTTTTAAGTCTTTTACATCTTTTATGTCTTTAGAATATACGCCCATAGGGAATGTTACTGTTGAAAATACTTCAGTTAATTTCATATTGCGTTCAGCTTTAAATACGTCTAAATAAGATTTCGTTTGATAGCTATTTACATCGAGGCTTTTTTCATCTAAAGATACGTTCGGTGCTACATAATCATTAAATACTTTTACATCAATTTCGAGACCGTCTTTCGCTGCCACTTCTTTTACCTTTTCAAAAATTTGTTCATGCGGTCCACCCGTTACACCGACAGTAATCTTTTTCTCATCTAATGCTTTTACCTCTTTATCAGAATTAGCACCACATGCACCTAACAATAATACCGCTCCACTTACAATGCTCAATAATACTTTTTTCATCTATAGTCCCCCCTTCATATACGTTCCAAAATAAAAAGCACCTCTCAAAAATAAGAGAGGTGCCGAATAGACAAAATAGGTTCCTCTCTTATCTTCCAAAACGAAAACTCGTTTTGCAGGAATTAGCACCTTAGCTTATACGTCATAAGCTCGGTTGCCGGGCATCATCGGGCCAGTCCCTCCGCCACTCTTGATAAGAGTATGTGTATGTAGTTTTTTAATATGGTACTAATAGTAAATCTTACAAATAGAATTGTCAATATTATTTTCTGAATATATTTTATTTTAAGGTAATGGAAACATTCCCTTTTTTATGTCCCTTTTCCACATACATATGAGCTTCAGCAATTTCTTCTAATCGGTAAGTTCTATCAATAACGGGCTTTAGTTTTTCCGTTTCGACTAGTTTTTTTAATAGAATCATATCCTCTTTACTTACCTTGGCCATCATTCCATTAACAGATACATATTTTCCATTGGATGTTAATGTATTTGTACAAAGGGATTTTTTATACTTCCCAACTGCATCAAATATAATATCGTAGCGCTCGCCCGGCTTAGTAAAATCTTCTTTCGTATAATCAATTACTTTATCGGCTCCTAAAGATTGAACGAGTTCAAAATTTGAATTACTACAAACAGCCGTAACGGTCGTACCGAAATATTTAGCAAGTTGTACAGCAGCTGTTCCTACTGATCCGGAGGCACCATATATGAGCACTTGTTGCCCTTTTTTTATACGGCCCTTTCTCAGGAAATGCAATGCTGAAGTTCCACCAAAAGGAATAACTGCCGCTTCTTCATACGTCACATTGGTAGGTTTTAATGCTATTAATCCACTTTCATGTACACATGTATATTCAGCATAAGCACCAGCATGAAGGCCAGTTAATGCAAAGATAGGATCTCCCTCTTTAAATTGAGTTACATCTGTTCCTATTTCTTCGATTTCACCGGATAACTCTACGCCGAGTATAGGGTTTCTCGGTTTTCTGAAACCTAATATGATCCGCATAGGAATCCAAAATAAGAGGGGACTATTAAAACCGCGTATTCTACAATCTCCAGTCGATACACTTGTTGCGTGAATTTTAATTAATACTTCGTTCTTTTTAGGTGTAGGTTTCTCTATATTTTGAAGCTGAAGAACGTTAGGTGGTCCATACTGTGTGCAAATGATCGCCTTCATAATGACCTCCTGAAATGAGTTGTTGTTATTTACATCATATTTAAAACCTTCATTAAACATGTCGCTATATAGCGAATATAGATTAAAAATTATATAGATTTCATAGGAAAAGAGGTGATATTATTTTGGGAAAGGGGGCGACATTATGAAAAAAATTATTTTTGTTTCAAGTTTAGTACTTGCAATCAGTCTAGGGGTAGGGTGTAGTAATGAGAAAACAGCAAAGACGGATGAACCGAAAAAAGAATCAGTTCAAAAAGAAAAAGAATTAGCAGCGAAGGATGTTTTCAAGAAAACGAACGAAGCTTTTAAAAATGAAGAGCATGTAACGATGACATATGGTGTAGGGGTAAAAGCTGAGGGGACAGAGATGGATATATTAAAGGCTAAGATGCAATTAGAGCCAAAGACAAAGAATTCTCGTTCTGAAATGAATATTTCCGGTACAGATGTTGTAGTGTATACTGTGGATGGTAAAGTTGCTGGTGAGGTAAAAAACCCTAATACAGGAGAAGTTATAACCGTACCAGAGGAGCAATTAAACGCTGGTGGAATGAAAGCGACTCAAGATATTATAGATAAGTTAGAAGTACCAGCAGTAGTTTTAGATAAAATGAAGATGGAGAAAAGCGGAGATAAATATAAACTGAAATTTACATTAAAAGGGCAAGAAACAGAAAGTATGTTAACTAGCATGGATGAAACACAGAAGAAAATGTTACAAGCACAAAATGCGAAGATAGAAGAAGTGGATGCAGAATATATCATTACAAAAGATTTTAAATATGAATCAGCAAAGATAGACATGATTATGAGTAGTAACGGCAAGGATAAAGCATACATTATTACGAACGCAAAATATACGTCGTACGAAAAGTTTGACCCAATACAATTGCCGGCAGCAAAGTAATAGTTTTGATGAGGGGGGACCTAAAATAAGGTGCCCTCTTTTTTGTATACTTTCTTCATAGGAAAATAGGTACAATATGAAGAGGGAAAACTGTAGAAGAGGAGAGTGTCATTTGAAAAAAAGAAAGATAGCGGTGGTCATTGTGGCTTATACAGTGTTGCTTGCAACATCTGTAAATACATATAAAGAGCAACTAAAGCACCCTATTATGAGCGATGTAGGAAAGTTGCTTCCGACGAAAATTAAACGTGTTGAAAATGCTGAGGATGAACGTTCATTAAAACAGGTAGTGAAAGATGCAAATACTTCCGGAGAGAAAATTTCCATTGCAGGTATGCAACATAGCCAAGGAGGACAGACGTATTATCCGAACGGCACGATGCTTGATATGAAGGGGTATAATAAAATATTAGAATTTGATCCGGAGGAGAAGAGGATTAGGGTGCAAAGCGGTGTCACATGGAATGACATTCAAAAGAAAATCAATCCATATGGTCTTGCGGTTCAAGTAATGCAATCTCAAAATATTTTTACTGTTGGTGGTTCATTAAGTGTGAATGTACATGGGCGTGATATTCGTCATGAAGCATTGATTGATACAGTAGAGTCATTCAGATTGTTAATGGCAGATGGTACGGTACGTAATGTAAGTAGAGAAGAAAATGCAGAGCTATTTCCATATGTCATAGGTGGTTACGGGTTATTTGGTGTCATTTTAGATGTGACATTAAAGTTAACTGATGATGAATTATATGAAATGCATACGAGAATGATAGATTATAAAGAATACACATCTTATTTCAAAGATAAAGTGAAAAGAGATGAAAATGTTCGTATGCACTTAGCCCGTATTTCTGTTGCCCCCAATTCATTTTTAAAAGAGATGTATGTGACAGATTATACATTGGCGAAAAATCAAAATATGAGGGAAGAGTACAGTGAATTAAAAGAGGAAACTATTATAGCTGCACCGAAATTTTTACTCGGATTATCCCGTTATAGCGATTGGGGAAAGAATACATTTTGGGATATACAAAGAAGTTATTTTGAGCGTACAGATGGAGCGTATGAGACGCGAAATAATGTTATGAGGTCAGATAGTGCCTTTATGGAATATGAAAATCCGAATAGAACAGAAGTGTTACAAGAATACTTTGTGCCTATAGATTTCTTCACGGAATACATAGATGATTTACGTAACGTATTAAATGAAGAAGAGTTTAATTTGCTCAATATTACGATTCGTTATGTGGAAAAGAATGAAAATGCAGTTTTATCCTATGCGAAAGATGATATGTTTGCGCTAGTTCTTTTAATTAACCAAGGACGCTCAGAGGGTGAAATAAAGAAAACAGAAGATGTCATTCAGAAAATGATTGATGTTACTTTAAAACATAATGGTAGTTATTATTTACCGTACTATTCGTATCCAACGAAGGAGCAGTTAAAGAGGGCATATCCTCGTATAGAAGAATTTCTTCAGAAGAAAAAAGAAGCGGATCCAAAAGAGAGATTTGTGAATTTATTTTATAGGGAGTATACGAAATGACATATAGAAGATTTGTAGCGTCACAAAGCATAATTATGATGGCGGGAAGTATGGTATTTCCTTTTTACATTCTATTGCTTCGGAATGTTGGGAATAGCTTCTCGCAGTTTGGCTGGGCGTATGGCTTATTTGCTTTAACTTCAGCACTTGTATATCCATTAGTAGGAAAGATGTCTGATCGAGTAGGCGATCAAAAATTATTAATTATATATGCTTGGTCCATGGCAATATTAATGCTTTGTTTCCCGATTGCCACGGAAGTCTGGCATGTGTATATTCTTCAAATTGTAATGGGAGTTTTAGGTGCTGTGCAGCGTAATACCGAGAAGACGTCGTTAGCACGAAAGGTTGTGCAAGAAAATGCTGGTTATGAGATTGGAAAATATCATGTGTGGACATCGATTGGAGGAGCAATAGCAATTATTGCAACGGGATATTTAGTAGATTTCTTTACGATTGGCACCATTTTTTATATTGCATCTATCTTATATGTAGTGAGTGGGATTGTATTAAGTAGTAAAAAAATATAATCATCCCCATTTTTACCTGAATACCCTTTATTTGTTATACTAAAAGGGAAAATAAAAGAAAAGGGGACATTGCCTTTGATGAAATTTTTAATTTTAGCTATTCTCACTTTGTTTTTGATTCCATGGACAAGAAGCGGTAGTAAACTTCGAGCAGTGGATAAGAAAGGGGATGAGAAGGTTGTAAAGGGTAAGAAATCATCCATTTTAGTTATTCCTGTATTATTTTGGATAGGTATTGCAATCTATGAATATCTTTGGCTAATCGATGATCGAGCAGATTCGATTCTTACTCATTATGCCGTTGCAGTAGCAGTTTTAATTGGGCTTGTTTTATTTTCACAAAATCAAATAGGGAAATTAGAAGGTACGTTAAAGGGACTTCTAATGTTTGTTTTACTCGCAAGTTACGGCTATTTTGGTTATTTACACGATATAGTAATCACGCAAAAAAAATATGATTCTGTTGTGAAGATCGAGAAAGATATTTCAGAGCCGTTTACTGAAAATGATCAACCGTTTACAGTGCCGCCAAAGACAGCGGAGAATAAAATGAAAAAAGTATTTGGGGATATTCCGAAAGTAGCTTATTTTGAGCTAGGGGAATTAACGCCACAAATGGTAAATGGTGAGGCTTTATATGTAGCACCGATTGAAGTTTCAGGCTTTTTTAAAGCACGTAAAGCTGAGACAATTCCAGGGTACGTAACGATGTCAGGTACGAATCCTGATGCGGAAGCGAAACTGCATCTTGGTTATAAAATGAAATATGTGCCGAGCATGTTCTTCGGGAATAATTTAGAGCGTGTTGTAAGGCAAGCAGAACCAAATCTAATCTTTAAAGGGAAACCTAAATTTGAAGTGGATGATAAAGGGAAACCGTATTATACAATGACGTATGGTGAATTTATTTCAGGAAGATCTGGATTTGAGGTAGAGGGCGTTGTAGTAGTAGATGCACAAACAGGTGAAGTGAAAAGATATGATAAAGGAAAAGCGCCTAAATTTGTTGATGGTGTATTAAATCACGAGACCGCATCTACATTAAATACATACTTCGGTAAATATATTCACGGATTTTGGAATACGAAATTCTCGCAAACGGATATGAAGATTCCGACTGAGTGGGGAACGAAAGAAGGAGTTACACCAATTTTCGGTAAGGATGGAACGTTATATTACTTTACTGATTTCACCTCTCCAAAAGAGGGAGTAGATTCTGCGTTAGGTTACTCGCTTATCGATGCGCGTACAGGTAAGTTGTATTACTATAACGGAAAAGAAGTGAAGGGGATTATGGATGGTTCAGCTGCTTCGGAAGTAGTGGATAATTCCTTTAAGAGAGAGAAATGGCATGGAACGATGCCGGTTATTTATAACGTGTATGGTAAACCTTCTTGGATTGTACCTGTTATTGATGACGGGGGATTAGTACGTGCTCATACAGTTATCTATGCTTCTAATGCGAAAATATTTGCAACAGGTTCGACGCAAAAAGAAGCGCTTGAGAATTATAAAAATGCGCTGAGTGGAAGTGGAGATTCATTTAGACCGACTTCAAATGGTAAAGAAGCACAAAAAGAAGGCGTTGTACAACGTGTATATAAAGAAAAATCAGGTGAAAATACAATTGTGTATGTACTGTTAGAGAATGAACAAAAAGTATTTATGATACCGGTGAAGAAATTCCCATATGCTATGTTTACAGAAGTGGGAGATCCAATTCAAATCACATATTTAGATACAGGAGAGGCGATGTCTTCCGTATCTAAATTTACAAATAGCAATTTGAAAAAGTAAAGCGATAGAAATTCTATCGCTTTTTTTTACGGTATGAAACAGGAAAATGAACTATACTTGACGTATGTTTATGTTGTAACTATAATTGTTACGATTTAGTATTTATCGGAAAGGGTGAACGGAAAAGTGAATGGAGTTAATCACGAAATATATAAACCTGTCAAGACAAATAGGTTATGGATGATTCTTGTATTAGGGACACTTACGGCGATTGGGCCATTATCTATTGATATGTATTTGCCTTCTTTACCAAAATTAACAGATGATTTACAAACAGGCGCATCTCTTGCACAGCTTACATTGACAGCATGTTTGCTTGGGCTTTCAGTAGGACAATTATTTGTTGGTTCAATTAGTGACATTTACGGAAGGCGCAAACCTCTTATTATCGCTCTTATTATTTATGTTGCTTCTTCTTTACTTTGTGCTATTGCACCATCTATTTGGAGTTTAGTGTTATTGCGCTTCTTACAAGGGGCTTCAGGATCGGCCGGGATTGTTATATCACGTGCAATGGTACGTGACATGTATTCAGGTTCTGAAATGACGAAGTTTTTCTCACTGCTCATGTTAGTAAACGGAGCAGCGCCTATTTTGGCACCGATTATAGGGGGACAATTACTACAGTTCACAACATGGCGCGGTGTCTTCATCGTTCTCGGAGCAATTAGTGTATTCATGTTAATATCAGCTACTTTCGTATTACGTGAAACATTACCTCCTGAAGAAAGAGAAACAGGTGGTTTGTCAGGGACATTGGCGACGTATGGAAAACTGTTAAAAGATCGTTTGTTTATGGGATATGCATTATCACAAGGGCTAGTAACGGCGGCAATGTTTGCTTACATTTCGGGCTCACCATTTGTGTTGCAGAACATATACGGAGCATCACCACAGCAATTTAGCTTATTCTTTGCGATTAACGGTATCGGTATTATTATTGCTAGTCAGGTTACGGGCCGTTTAGCAGGGAAAGTGAATGAGAAAACGTTATTCGTTTCCGGTATTATTATTGCAGCCGTTGGTGGTTTATCTTTACTACTGACAATCTTACTAGGAATAGGTTTAATTGGTGTTTTATGCTCGTTATTCCTTGTCGTATCAAGTGTCGGGGTTGTATCAACAACTGGGTTCTCATTAGCGATGAGAAATCAGAAACAAGCTGCAGGAACAGCGTCGGCTTTATTAGGTTTATTACAATTTATTTCAGGAGCACTTGTTGCACCGTTAGTAGGTATTGGTGGAAGCAACACCGCATTACCGATGGGGGTTGTAATAGCTCTTTGTGAAATTGGTGCTGTATTATGTTATCTATTTATGGCCAGAAGAAGTGAAAAGCAGTTTGAACTACAACAAAGACAAAATTTAGAGGCTTAACAAAAAAGAACTGATTCAAAGGGAATATTTGAATCAGTTCTTTTTTTCATTTCTTTGAAATACCTCATACATATTATTCATGATCGTATCATATAAAACAGCAAGTTTATCCCACACCCAGCGATTACTATCGACTTCTTTTTCCCCGCAGTCGATAATATCGGTATGGTCGGTAATTTTATACGCTTTTTTAACGATAATAGGAGCAATTTTCGGTATACGTGGGATTTCTTTTAAGATATCTGCGAAGTTTCCAATGTAGACATGACCGATGATTTCGATTGTTAATGATTTATCTGATATATTTAGCACGGTATGAAATTGATTTGTATGTTGTTGTTTTAAATATTGGGCTAACTTAAATGGAGCATGTTTCTTTTTTAATACGCGGCGAAGGCTCTCTGTATTTTCGATATGAAGTGATTTTTCACGAATAAGGACACGAATATCTTCTCCCATAAAAGGCATTGTGTTGTACATAGATGATTCTCCTTAAAAACTTACATATGTTTGCGTTATGCATATGTAAGTCTAGCATGGTTTGTTCTTTATGTGTGCTTACAGTTTTGTAAGGTGATGTAGTAAAGCAGTGCAAAAGTTATTTGCATAAAGTGACGATACTGTGACAAAAATGTAGGCATGTATATTAAGGTAGCGTCTTAAGTGTAAAAAGTAGGATGTTCTCGGTATAATAACAAGTGGAGATAAAAGAAACTATAATGAGTAGTAGCTGTAGATAAAAGGAGAAGAAGAGATGAAGAAGGTTTTGGGTATTGCTGTAATGGGAAGTATGATCCTTCTAGCAGGATGTAATGGAAATAAAGATACGAAAGAACCGAAAGAAAAGGTAGAGCAATCTACTGAGCAAACAGAAGAGATGAAAGAATACCGTGCAGTACATGAAAAATACGATATGAAAATGAATAAAGAAATTAATAAAGCACTACAGTTATTTGAAGTGGCAAAAGAAAAGGGCGGTAAGGAAATAACGAATGCTACATATAAAGAAGATGTGCAAAAGGTAACGACTAGCATGTTAGAAGATATTGATAATATACGTAAAGAAATTCGTGTTCCAAAGTCGAAAGAGCAAGAACATGAGGTATACGCTGGTTTCTTGAATGAATCGGAACAAGCAATGAAAAAATTACAGAAGTTAGCTAAAGAAGAAGACTCATCATTGATTCGTGATATAGAAATTAACTTTGCAACAGCATCAACATACTATAAACGTTTTCAAGCAGAAACGAAAAAATAACCTTGCGTACGCGCAAGGTTATTTTTTCTTCTTACCATCTCCGTCTTCATCCTCGGATACTAATACATTTTGTTTTTCGTGAAATTCAGAGATTGTTTGTCTGGTAATATTATCGAATGGAGTATAAAAAGAAGTGATACGTTTCTTTTTAATAAAGAGTTTATCCCGCTATTTGCCGGGCAGTAAGACCCCCACCTCAAAATTCAGTGAAAGCAAAGAAGTTAGGTAGGGGATCCACTGCCCCTAAAAGCCCGATTGGTTCAACTAATAATCAGTGGGGGATGCCCCCACTGATTAAAGTTTCACTTTATAGACCCCGATGATGACAAGTATAACGATTGTTAATGGTAATCCTATAGTAGCAAGAAGCAAGGGATCCATCTTATAACTTCTTTAATATTATTTCTTTTTATTATAAGAGAAAACTGTAATTTCGATAAAAGGATTGAAAACTGATTTTTCTAAATATATCCAATTTGATTGACTTTTCATTTTTTCAGAATTATAATTCAAAATATACAATTTGAACCAAATAATAATATAGCAATTTACTTATCCAGAGAGGTAGAGGGACTGGCCCTATGACACCTCAGCAGCGGGTTCTGTAACAGGAACACCGTGCTAATTCCAGCAAGCAAGTCTTGAAAGATAAGTGATGGGCCTTCGTTTATTAAGCCTTGATCTTATTTCTTAAGATCAAGGCTTTTTGTGTTTTAAGAAGCGGAAAAGTAATAGGAACAAATATGTCAATAAAACAAAGTAAATACATTTGTTTAGGGGGTTATTGAAGTGTATGTTATTAAAAAACTATCGGTTATGGTGTTCACGCTATGGGTCATTACAACAGTAACATTTTTGATTATGCATATCATTCCAGGGGATCCATTTTCATCAGATGCGAAAATCTTTCCTGAAGAAGTGATACAAAACATGAGAGCGAAGTATCACCTTGATGAACCGTTATGGAATCAATATGTTGCTTATTTAGATGGCGTAGTTCATTTTGATTTTGGTGAATCTGTTCAATCCACAGGTCAAGGTGTATCAGAAATTATAACGACAGGATTTGGTCCATCAGCGATTATTGGTTTACAAGCACTTGTTATTTCATTATTAGTCGGAATTGCAGCAGGTACATTTGCAGCTCTATATCATGGGAAAGTAATTGATTATAGTGTGAGCTTACTTGCGATTCTCGGTATTTCTATTCCAAGTTTTATTTTAGCACCACTATTTATACAAGTATTTGCTATACAATTTGAACTTTTACCAGTAGCGTCTTGGGGCACATTCGAACATACGGTATTGCCATCCTTCGCATTAGCGTTAGGACCAATCGCGGTTATTACAAGATTTGTTCGCTCTAATATGATTGAAGTTTTGCAGAGTGATTATATTAAGCTAGCGAGAGCGAAAGGCATACCAATTAAGAAAATCATTATAAGACATGCTCTTCGAAATGCGATTGTTCCGGTACTTACATTTGTTGGACCGTTAATGGCTGGACTTTTAACAGGAACTTTCGTTATTGAAAAAATATTTTCCATTCCTGGTCTAGGAAAATATTTTGTAGATAGCATTTTTAACCGGGATTATCCGGTCATTATGGGAACAACGATTTTCTATAGTGCATTATTAATTTCTTGTATTTTCATTACAGATATTATTCACCGTATTGTGGATCCGCGTATTCGTTCTATTACGTAAGGAGGGGGGCATTTAAATGGGAGCTTATGAAATCAATAAACAGTTATTAACGAATGAGGAGAAAAAAGAATTAACGATAAATAAAGATCAGCAAACGATTAGTCGAAAGAAGGAAGTGTTTCGCAAGTTTATATCAAACCCTATAGCAGTTTTAGGGGCAGTGACGTTATTACTAATTATTATTTTCTCACTGGTTGGCGAAAGTTTAACGGCATTTACTGCGAGTGAACAAGTAAAAGAAGCAACAAACCTCCCACCTAGTAGTGAGCATTGGTTCGGAACAGATGATTTAGGAAGGGACATATGGGCGCGCACCTGGGCTGGAGGGAAAATTTCACTAACAGTTGGATTAGTGGCAGCGGCTCTTGATATAGGAATAGGTGTACTAATCGGGGGCTTTAGTGGATATGTGAGAGGACGTAGTCGCCTTGGAACGTTAATTGATGAGTGGATTGTACGAGGGATTGAAGTGTTATACGGTATCCCATATTTATTAATTGTTATTTTATTATTAATCGTTATGAAACCAGGGCTTTTTACAATTATTATTGCCCTTGCATTAACAGGATGGATTGGCATGGCACGTCTCGTTAGGGCACAAGTATTATCTTTAAAGCAAAGAGAATTTGTTATTGCAGCAGAGCGATTAGGTACATCGCATATGAAGATTATATACGGACACATCATTCCGAATTTAACAGGCATTATTATCGTAAATTTATCATTTACAATTCCAGCAGCTATTTTCTCAGAATCATTTTTAAGCTTTATCGGACTCGGAGTGCAATCACCAGCAGCGAGCTGGGGAACGATGACGAACGATGCACTCGGGACATTACTAAGCGGAGAATGGTGGCAATTATTCTTCCCAGCAATCATGATTGCACTCATTATGTTTGCATTTAATGCAATTGGTGATGGTTTGCAAGATGCAATTGATCCGAAGATTGTAAAACGGAATCGAAAGGAGAAAAAACATGGGACAGCTCTTATCTTTAGAAAACGTAACATTGGTCGTTGAAAAAGAGAGTAGTAAGCAAGCAATTGTGAAGCATGTTTCCTTTTCTATTAATGAAGGTGAAATCGTTGCACTTGTAGGAGAAAGTGGTTCAGGAAAAAGTGTTACAGCACAATCTATTGTCGGATTAAATCAAGAATCTATTCACATTGATGACGGAAGCATCTCTTTCCAATCTCAAAGGTTGACGAATTTACAAGAATCAGAATGGAATCAAATTCGAGGGAAAGATATTTCATTTATCTTTCAAGACCCTCTGTCCTCTTTAAATCCGACGATGAAAGTAGGAAGGCAAATTACAGAAGTGATTTTGCAACATGAGAAAAAATCGAAAAGAGAAGCAAAAGAAATTGCGATTAACTTATTAAATGATTTAGGGATACATGAAGCAGAGAAACGTTTTGAACAGTACCCACATCAATTAAGCGGAGGCATGAGGCAACGTATTTGTTTAGCAATTGCGTTTGCGTGTCACCCAAAGCTCGTTATTGCAGATGAGCCTACAACTGCATTAGATGTAACGATTCAAAAGCAAATTATGGGGTTATTAAAAGAGCGCAAAGAAAAACAAAATACGAGTATTTTATTAATTACACATGATTTGGCGCTTGTACGTGAAGTAGCTGACCGAGTAGTTGTGATGTACGGGGGACGTGTTGTTGAAAAAGGGACGATAAAAGAAGTGATAGGTTCACCTAAGCACCCATATACGAAAAGTTTATTGCAAGCTATTCCGAATATGGATGATTCCGAAAAGGTACTTAGGGCCATTGAGGGAACAACACCATCAATTGAAACGTTAAATAGCTTTGGGTGCCCATTTGTAAATAGATGCCCAGTAGCAATACAAGAATGTGTTCATCGTTTCCCTGATAGAACAGCATATTCTGGGGAACACAGTTCACATTGTTGGCAACATGTTCTAGAGCATGACCAAGCGAAATCAAAAGAGAAGGTGAATGCCTCATGACGACAGATTTAATTACTGTAAAGCAAGTAACGAAAACGTATGGAAGTAAAAAGAAAGAAATCATAGCGCTAAAAGATATATCACTTTCTATCCCGAAAGGAACAACGCTTGGCATTATTGGAGAAAGTGGTTCAGGAAAGACAACACTTGGTAAGCTCATAGCTGGGATCGAGAGCCCAACGTCTGGTCAAATTGATTATAACGGTCAAGTTGTTCACAAGTTGAAATCAGCTCATAAGCGAGATTTCTTGCAGAAAGTACAATTCATTTTTCAAGATTCAACAGCTGCATTAAATCCGCGCTGGAAAGTACGCGATAGCGTAACAGAAGGATATATTTCATTCGGTTTAGGTGATAAAGGATTGAAAGATGAGGTAGCAGGTGATGCGCTAGAACGTGTTGGATTAGATAGACGATATACTGATCGATACCCACACGAATTTAGCGGAGGACAACGTCAACGGATCGCTATTGCAAGGGCGTTATTATGTGAGCCAGAAGTATTAATCCTGGATGAACCAATTTCAGCGTTAGATGTTTCACTTCAAATCCAAATTGTGCACTTGTTGCAAAAGATTCAAAAGGAACAAGGCTATACATATTTATTTATCGCGCATGATTTACCGATGGTTCACTACTTATGTGAAAAAGTGGCTGTCTTATATAAAGGAGAACTTGTTGAATTTGGAAATACGGACGAAGTATTCCGTAATCCACAACATTCTTATACAAAAACATTATTAGCATCAACACCAAAAATTTCGGGTTAAAGGAGAATGTAGGATGAAGAAGTTTTTACTGTTTGTCATTATGACTGTTTTAGCGATTACTTCTGTCGCTTGTGGTAAGAAAGAGACGCAACAAGCAAGTGCTGGTAAGGGAGAAGGAGATCGATTAGTAACGAATATTGGTAGCGATCCATATACACTGGATTCCGCTATTGCAACAGATAGCACATCAGGTTATGTAATTGGACATTTATTCTCAAGCTTATATACGCAAGATAGTGATGGGAAATATCAAAATGAATTAGCAGAGAAAGAAGAAGTAAATGCAGATGGAACTGAATATACAATCCATTTAAAGAAAGATATTAAATGGTCAGATGGTTCTCCTATTACAGCAAATGATTTTGAATTTGCATGGAAGCGGTTATTAAATCCGAAAACGGGTTCTATGAATGGGACAGAAATGTACTTTATTAAAGGTGCAGAGGCGTATAATACTGGAAAAGGTGAAGAAAGCCAAGTTGGTATTCAAGTTGTTGATCCTCAAGCATTAAAGGTAACACTTGAGCACCCAGTTGCTTCTATTAAACAAAAATTAGCGAGTTCATTATTTATTCCATTATCTAAAAAATCAATTGATGACAACAACAAATTAAAAACAGATCCAAAAGAGTTAATTACAAATGGGCCATTCACGTTAAAAGAATGGAAGCATAACCAAGCAATTACAGTACAAAAAAATAAAGAATACTATGATAAAAAGGTAACATTAAAAGAAATTGAGTTTCGTATTATTCCAGATTCTAAAACAGCGTACCAATTATACAAATCAAAAGAATTAGATTTACTAAGTGGTTTACCACAAGAAATGATTGAGAAAGAAAAAGGAAATAAAGAATATAAGCGTGTTGCGGGATTCTCATCTTATATTTATTCGTTTAACGTAGAAAAAGAGCCATTCACAAATGCGAAAGTACGTAAAGCATTTTCATTAGCAGTTGATCGTAAGTTTATCGTTGAAAAACTGTATAAAAACAATGCGCAAGAAGCATATGCATTCGTTCCAGAAGGAGCAAAAACACAAAGTGGTCGTGATTTCCGTAAAGAAAAAGGTGATTACGTAAAATTTGATACAACAGAAGCGAAAAAATTATTAGAAGAGGGTATGAAAGAACAAGGTTGGTCTACATTACCTGAAGTAACATTAAAATTCACAACGGATACACAGCATAAAAAAGTAGCAGAAGCAATGCAGGAAATGTTTAAGAAAAATCTTGGTGTAGATATTAAATTAGAAAATAAAGAGTGGAAGAGTTACATCGATACATATAAGCAAAGTGATTTCCAATTAGCTTATATGGGATGGGGCGGTTCTTTATTAGACCCAATTACTAAACTAGATTTATATGCAGGTGATGGTCCAAACAACTATGCAAAATGGCATAATAAAGAATTTGACGCTTTAATCAAAGAAGCAGAAGTTGAACAAAATGAAGATAAGCGTTTTGATTTATTGCATAAAGCAGAAGATATTATGTTTACAGATTCACCGTTAATTCCAATTATATTCCCTTCTGATTCTTACTTACAAAAAGGATCAGTATCTGGACTTCAATATTATGTTGGATCTAAACCAGATTTAAGATATGCAAAAATAAAGAAGTAGGCAACCGCCTACTTCTTTATTTTATTTCTCTTTTATATTCTTTTTTCGTTCCATCAGAGAAGACAACTTCTAAATCAAACTTTTGGTAGTCTTTATCAAGTTTGAACACATTTACTACTTGATCGATTACTTCTTGGTCGGGAGTATCTTTATTAAATTTTAATTCTTGTAGAAGTGGGCTTAATTTTGTGATAGCCTCGTCTCCTGTTAATTTTACATCTGCTTTATGATCTTCAATTTTTGCTTCCATTTTTTTATCTGCTGCTACATTTTTATAGTCAGCTTCGTAGTCTTTCTTTGTATCTTGGTAGTCTGCCTTTAAATCGAATTCATTGAAGTTTAGTTTTAAATCAGCAGGAGCTTCATTCTTTGCCTCTTCTGTAGTCTTTTTATTAGAAGTTGTGTCTTCTTTAACAGGAGCTTTACATCCTGTTAATGCAGGTACTAGCATAAGAGCTAATAAAACTGATAGTAAAATTCTCATTAAAAATTCCTCCTTATGTAAATTCGTTCTATACAAGTTTTTCCCAAAATCATGTAATTATGTATGAGGTGAAAATAAATTATTACCCTATAGCCACAAGGGATAATCCGCAATTTAAATCAAAAATGATTTGTATGTATATGGTAAATTGAAGTTGTGAGGGGGTACTAACATGCATGAAGAATATAAAGAGATGATAAAACAAGCAATTGAATATAGAGGATCATTTACATGAGGAGCTTACAACAGAAAGAGTGGCGTCTCACAGTGCAGTATCGATGTACCATTTTCATCGCATCTTTCAAAGATATGTTGGGATGAGTGTAACGGATTATATTCGAGAGAGAAGGTTAACTCATGCTGCGCAAGCTTTAGTGTCAACGGAGAGGGCTGTTATTGATATTGCAGTACAATACGGCTTTTCCTCACAAGAGGCATTTACGAGAGCCTTTAAAAGAATGTTTAAATTGCCACCGAAGAAATATCGAAAGTACTTCCAGTCATTTTATATAGAAAGAGAGGGTGTTTCAATGCAAAAAGGTATACCGAAAGGATGGATCTTAAGTGGGAGTCATCCTGCTGAATATGAGATGGGTTTAGACTATGAAGTTGCCCATCAAGGAAAAGTATCTGCATACATAAAGGCAAAAGAGAATGTTACACATGGAGGATTTTCAACATTAATGCAAATGTTCCGAGCGGATAAATATGTAGGTAAAAGATTACGTTTAACAGCATTTGTTAAGAGTGAGAACGTAAGAGATTGGGCAGGATTGTGGATGAGAGTAGACGGAAAAGATACAGAACCACTCGCTATGGATAACATGCAAAATCGCCCAATTAAAAATACGAATAACTGGCAATCGTACTCGGTTGTATTAGATATAAAAGAAGAAGCACTTGGTATAGCATTTGGTGTCTTATTATCAGGGGAAGGTTGTGTGTGGCTAGATAGTATTCGATTTGATGAAGTGGATGAAAAAATTCCTTCAACAGATTTGGCTGAAAATTTTTATGAAACACTACTAGAAGAGCCAATAAATCTGCAATTTGAAGAGATAGAAAAGTAAGGAGAAAAGATATGTTCAAATATGCAAAACTAATAAGTATTAGTTTAGTAGTATCGTCTTGTATTATGGGAATTAACTATTTCATTAGCTATCTGTGGTCAGGGCATATACCTTCTTTGACGTGGAGAACATATTTGATGTTTATGTTTATATTTATGATGAGTTTTAGTTCGATGCAAAAAAAAGGGGAAGAGGATTATTGACAATAGTCTTCTTCGCCTTTCTTTCATTAACACAAATGTTCATAACTGTTTTCGGAAATGCAGGTATGATCTTTAATATAATTTCACTATCATTACAACTTGTAAGTTCGGGTGTAATTGTACCACATGAGATGCTTTCTAAAACATATCAAACAATCGGTGAATTATTTCCCGCAACATATGCAGCGAATGGCTATTATACAATAA
The DNA here is from genome assembly GCF_052947655.1 of Bacillus pretiosus. Lineage (NCBI taxonomy): Bacteria > Bacillati > Bacillota > Bacilli > Caryophanales > Bacillaceae > Bacillus > Bacillus pretiosus. The sequence continues at coordinate 192,090 of NZ_CM129593.1, forward strand.
TATTTGGGGGAGTAAGTTTAGAGAAAAATATTATTTCATTATTAGTCATTATATTAGTTACACAATTGGTAGCAGTAATTACTGTATCTATAAAAGGAATAGTAAAGAGAAGAAGCTATGTAGTTAAAGAAGTATAAAATAAAAAAGGTATCCTGCGATTGGATACCTTTTTTATTTTATTATTTTGTAACTTCTGTCCACTTGTAGTTAAATTCACCACCGAAGTCAGTTGTTACAAGCCCTTTAATAAATCCGCGTTGTAGGTAAGAACGACCTTGTTGGTATAAAGGAGCGACAGCACCGTCTTGTAATAGGATTTTTTCAGCTTGCTTCATTGCTTCAAAGCGAGCCTTTTCATCGCTAGCTAAATCTGTTTTCACTTTATGAATGAGCTCATCATACTCTTTGTTAGAGTATTTATCGAAGTTATAAGCACTATCTGTTGTAAATAAATCTAAGAATGTAATTGGGTCAGCGAAGTCAGGGCCCCAGCCATCAATACCGATTTCATAGTCACCACTTAATAATAGTTTCAGCTGTTGTTTACGTGGTTGTGGTTTTAATGTCACTGTTAATCCATCTAGGTTCTTTTCTAGTTCACCTTTTAAATATTCACCAGTTTTTTTAGCTAAAGCATTATCACTTGTTAATAGTTCGATTGTTACTTTGTCAGTACCAAGTTCTTGTTTCGCTTTTTTCCAGTTTTCTTTTGCTGTTTTCACATCATCTTTGACTAGGTTTCCATTTTCTTTACGGAAGTCAGTGCCTTCTGGGCTTTTCGCGAATTTCGCAGGAACCATTCCTTCAGCTGGAACAGCACCGTTATTTAAAATTGTTTCTACGTATGCTTTTTTATTCGTTGCTCCGTTAATAGCAAGGCGTGCATGTTGATTTTTTAATGTTTCATTTTTTTGATTGAGTCGTAAAAATTGAATACCAACTTCAGCACGGTCCTTGAAGTTTGGATCGCCCTTATATTTATCAACAAACTCTGCAGTTAAAGCAACGCGATCAATTTGTCCTGAATCGTATAAGTTAACTTCTGTAGATTTATCTTTAACGACATTGAAGTTGATTTCTTCTAATTTTACAGTTTTAGCATCCCAATAGTTGGGGTTCTTCTTCAATTGAAAGCTTTGCTCGTGTTTCCAGTTATCTAATATGAAAGCACCGTTGTAAATTAAATGATTTGTTTCTAAACCATATTTATTGCCCTGAGATTTTAAGTAATCTTCATTAATTGGTAAGAATGTTGAGAATGTCGTTAAGCTTAAGAAGTAGGGAACAGGACGGTCTAGTTGTACTTCTAACGTTTTATCATCAAGAGCTTTGACACCTAGTTGATCAATTGGCAATTGTTTCTGGCTTATTTGTTTCGCATTCTGTATATCGAAGAATAAGAATGCATATTCAGCTGCTGTATCAGGATTTACGGCACGTTGCCAAGCGAAGACAAAGTCCTTTGCTGTAACTGGAGTACCGTTTGACCATTTTGAATCACGCAGGTGGAATGTATATTTTGTTTTATCGGGACTAAGGTCAACCGACTCAGCAACACCAGGAATTGGTTTGTTATCTTCTCCCATTGCATATAAACCTTCAAAAACATTGCGCATTACGCTCATGGATTCCCCATCCGTTGCTTTTGCAACATCCATTGTTGGAATTTCTGAAGCGAATGATAAGTTAATTGCCTGTTTATCATTTGCTTTCGCTCCGCTTGCATGATCTTTATTTCCTCCGCAAGCAGTTAGTAATAGACTTGCCCCTAAAACAGATGCAACAACAGGTACAACTTTTTTCTTCATTGTTCGTTCCTCCCTAAATGTGTTGTTCGTAACGTCGTAATGTCCACGTTTTGAAGTGTAGCTATAGAAGAAGAGAAAACCTATTATAGATATGTGTATGTAGGTAATCAGGTGTTCTATATGTATATACATGTTGATCTATAATCTATCGTTATATGTTTCAACGTAGTAGACGTTATATTTTGATGGTGAAATATTTTGTTTCTTTGATTATTTAGAATATTAACACTGGAAAGAACTATATGTCAATAATAAAAATAGATTGTTAATTTCTTAGAATAATATATTAAAAAAGCAGATTTCCTCGCATTAGGGAATCTGCTTTTAATATGTTTTGCTAAAAAAACAATTGGTGTGGGCTAATAATCAGTGGGGGATGAAGAAAACCCCACTGATTAAAGTTTCGCTTTATTTTTCAATTTTGGCCCATTTGAAGTTTAATTGACCTGCAAAGTCTACTTGCACAATTCCTTTCACATAAGAACGTTCTAAATAAGATTCGCCTTTTTGGTAAAGAGGAGCGATAACAGAGTCTTTAAATAATATTTTCTCGGATGCTAGTAATGCTTCCCAGCGAGCTTTTTCATCACCGGCTAAAGTTGTTTTCACTTTTGCTATTGTTTCATCGAACTCCTTATTAGAGTAATGATCTAAGTTGTAAGGGTTATTCGTTGTAAATAGCTCAAGGAATGTAATTGGATCAGCAAAGTCAGGGCTCCAGCCGTCAATTCCAATTTCGTAGTCACCTTTTAATAAAAGTGAAACTTGTTGTTTACGTGGTTGTGGTTTCACATTTACTGTTAATCCATCTAAATTCTTTTCTAGTTGTCCTTTTAAGAACTCACCAGTTTTCTTATCAAGGTCAGCATCACTTGTTAATAATTCTAATGTTATCTTTTCAGAACCAAGCTCTTGTTTTGCCTTTTTCCATAATTCTTGAGCAGATTTTGTATCAACCTTTGTTAAATCGCCGTTTGCAGCACGGAAGTCTGTTCCGTCAGGTCCTTTTGCAAAGTTTTTCGGCACGAGACTAGAGGTTGGTGTAGAGCCGTCATTTAATAACGTATGTACAAAGGATTTTCGATCAATTGTTTGATCGATTGCTTGGCGTGCAGAAACGTTTTGAAGTACTTTGTTTTGTTGATTCATACGTAGAAACTGTACCCCTACGTTTGGCCGTTCTTTAAAGTTAGCATCCTTTTTATATTTATCAACGAAGTCAGATGTTAGTTTGATACGATCTAATTGTTTTGACTCGAATAAATTTACTTCTGTAGATTTTTCTTTTACGACGCTAAAATTGATTTCTTCCAGTTTGACAGTATCTTTATCCCAATAGGTAGGGTTTTTCTTAAATTTAAAGCTTTGCTCATGCTTCCAATCGCTTAGTGTAAAAGCTCCGTTGTACAAAATTGTATTGTCTTCTAAGGCATACTTATCACCTTGTGCTTTAAAGAATTCCTCGTTAATTGGTAGAAATGTTGGGAACGCTGTTAAGCTTATAAAGTACGGAACAGGACGTTCCAATTCTACCTCAAACGTATGGTCATCAATTGCTTTTACACCAAGTTGATCGGCTGGAAGTTCTTTGTTGTTAATTTTTGTTGCGTTTTTAATATCAAAGAATAGAAATGCATATTCAGAGGCTGTTGCTGGATCGACAGCTCTTTGCCAAGCGAAGACAAAATCTTTTGCTGTGACAGAAGTGCCGTTTGACCATTTTGAATCTCGCAGGTGGAATGTGTATTTCGTTTTATCGCCACTTACTTCATGAGATTTCGCAACGCCAGGGACAGGTTTGTTACCTTCACCAAGATTATACAAACCTTCAAATACGTTTCTCATTACTTGACCAGAATCAGTATCTGTAGCACGAGCTGTATCCATTGTTCGTATTTCAGTAGGTGAAGATAAGTTTAAAACCTGTTTACTAGGCGCCTCGTCTTTTGCATTTGCTCCGCTTGCTTCGTTTTTATAACTACCGCAACCAGTTAATAAAATACTTACTCCTACAACTGATGCAATACCGGGTACAAACTTCTTTTTCATTTGATTTTCCTCCTAAATAATTAAGTTTGGATGATGATGAGGGAAATGAAAAATAAAAAATCCCTCTTTTCATATTGAGAAAGAGGGATTTTTACGTACAAGTTATGCACCCGTATATAAACGAAGGCCCTCATTCTATCTTTCAAGCACAATGCTTGCAGGAAGTGGCACAGTATTCAAAATGAACCTGTTGCCGAGGTTTCAAAGGGCCAGTCCCTCCACCTCTCTTGATACAATGAGTAAACGAATAAATTTTATTAATTTTTGTGTTTCTTTGATAATTCAAAATCTTACACCTTGGATGATGAAGTGTCAACCAATCGGGATATAGTTTAAATTTTCAGTTTTATTTAACGAGAAAAACCACTGCATATGGCAGTGGTTTTTCTACTAGAAGTCAAAGTTATCTGGATCTGGACCAACGCGACGATCTTCATTTAGAGCTTGAATTGCTTTCATGTCATCAGCACTTAATTCAAAATCGAATATATTTGCATTTTCAATAATGCGATGTTCTTTAATAGATTTAGGGATTGTTACAACTTCATTTTGTAAATCCCAGCGTAAAATAATTTGTGCAGTTGATTTATTATATTTTGTCGCAATGTCTTGTAATGTGGAGTTATCCAGTAGTTGTCCCTGCATTAATGGTGACCAAGCTTCAAGCTGGATGTTATGTTCTTTACAGAAAGCGTGTAATTCTTCTTGTGCTAAACGTGGGTGGTATTCCACTTGATTGACCATTGGCTTAATTTCAGCGATTTCAAATACGTCTTGTAAGTGGTGAATGTGGAAATTACTCACACCGATAGCACGAACACGGCCATCTTTATAAAGTTTTTCTAACGCTTTCCATGATTCAGTATATTTCCCTTTTACAGGCCAATGTACTAAATATAAATCTAAATATTCTAGACCTAATTTTTCTAATGTAGTTTCAAATGCTTGAAGTGTTGTTTCATATCCTTGATCGCTATTCCATACTTTTGATGTAATAAATAATTCTTCACGTGAAACACCTGCTTCACGGATCGCTTGTCCAACGCCTTCTTCGTTTTGATAGATTGCTGCAGTATCGATGCTGCGGTAGCCATTTTTAATTGCTGATTTTACAGACTCAATTACTTCTGAACCATCTTCTACTTTAAAAACACCTAAACCGAACCAAGGCATTTTTACACCGTTATGTAATGTAGTATAGTCTTTTAAACTTGTTAAACTCATATTATTTCCCCCTAGCTTTTTTGTTTGTTGCTTCTACTGCTTTTTGAACCGCCTCTGAAAAATTATATTCATATAAAGCTTTGAGACCTTCAGCTGTGGAACCACCTGGCGTTGTTACTTGTTCGCGGAGGTTAGCCGGATCTTGCGTTTGTTCAAGCATAGAAGCAGATCCAGAAATCATTTGAATGACAAGGTGTTTTGCGGTTGCTTCATCGACGCCATAACTTTTTGTTGCTTCAACCAAGCTTTCAGCAAAGTAATAAAGGAAAGCTGGTGCACTTCCAGTAACTGCAGTAAGCTGATGAACTTCTTCCTCAGTGCAAAGTTGCGAAGTACCAATGCCTCTTAAAAGCAGTTGCAAGGTTTCTTGATGCATCTCGTTTACTGATTGTCCTGTTGTATATAAGGAGATTGACTTCCCAATTTCAGCAGCTGTATTTGGCATAATCCAAGCAACAGGCGTGTCCTTAGGGAGTCTAGCTTCTAAATAAGATGGACCAATGCCAGCAGCTACCGTTACGACAAGTTGATTCGATAGTAACGGAGATAGCTCCGCTAATAATTCTTCATGTGCAGAAGGCGGCATTGCTAAAACAATCGTATCAACAGATGTAACATGCTGCTTCCAATCTGTTGTGATAGACACATTATATCGCGCTCGTAATTGTTCTAGCTTTTCTACGTTGCTGCGGTTAGAAACGATAATTTTTTCGATGTATTCTTTGCTTGTTTTAAGTAATCCGGAAAATATAGCTTCTGCCATACGACCAGCACCAAGAAATAGAATTCGATGTTTAGTTAGCATATCCTTTATTCCTTTCTAGTGGAGATATGTTATAAAAAACGATACCATTTTTAAGAGAATTTTGTAAAAAGAAAAGACTTATTGTGAAAAGGATGGAAATGGAGGGAGGAGGGTAAATATAAATAAGGTTATAAAAATTATTATACTTAAAAAATAGTTGTAATAAAAAATCCCTGAAGCATAACTGCTTCAGGGATTAATAGATTATAAGTTTATGCTTTTGTCATACCTAACAATACAGCACCGCCGATAATTAAAACACTACCTAGTGCAATAAAGATCAATTGACGTTTTGTTTTCTTTTCACCTAAGAAGACAATCGCACCGAATGTTGAGATAACGATTCCAGTTTGAGATAATGGGAAGCTTGTTGCTACTCCGACACGTGGTAATGAAAGAAGTAAGAATAAGTTTCCAGTTCCCCATAGTAAACCAGATAAAGCATTACGGATTGCATATTTGTTAAATGGTTTATGTTTAGATGTCAGTACAACCGCACCAACAAACATACCAACTGCTTGTGGTAAAATAGCAGACCAACCATCGATATTATACCAACGAATAATAATTACATATACAAGGTAACCGAAAGTAGAAACAATTAAAGTAAGAAGTCCTTTTTTCAATTGTCCTGGTGGCTGTGCATTTTCTTTGTCATCTAGTGATGTGAATACAACACCAACTACGATTAATAGGATTGCAATCGTTCCCAGAACAATCGTTGTTGTAGTAGTCCACTCACGGAAAGCGATAACCCCAAAGATAGAAGTTGCAACAAGTTGCATACCAGTAGAAATCGTTACAGTAGTTGAAACACCTAATTTTTCAACTGTTTTTAATTGGTTTACTTGTCCTAAAGCCCAGAATAAACCTGAAATAAAACCAACAATCAAGACTGTCATTGTTAAAGCTGGTTGAGTAAATACATACATAATTGTTGCGAAGAATAGAGCACCGATTGTCATACCTACCGTTTGGCTATATGCACCACCGCCCATTTTTACGCTTACTAATAAGATGTTTCCCCATGCAATTGCAGGAAGAAGCGCTAATAAAATGTCCATTACAAGACTCCCTTCGGTTTTCTATACCAATATAATTACATATCGTTCTAACGATCGGTAATGCCCCACTACTAGAGTAGAAGATTACCGATCGCTAAAACAGGATGAAGAATTCACGATATAAATGCGTTTTCATTTCTTCATTTTTTGAAACACCTCCATATAATAACAGGAAATTGCCTATTTTAGAAAGTGAATTCAAATAAAATGTATATTTTAATAAAAGGTAAAATTCAGTTATTTCCCGGTGGTATATTTTATTTCCTAAGAAATAAAGAAGCAGCTTCGATAAAAGCTGCTTTAAGAGTTAGTAATTCTTTTATTAATAAGCTGAATACATAGCAGAAATAGGAGTGACATACTAATAGTGATAACTACAAGTGTCCAAGCGAGCTGCATATTACTTGCATCAATCGCCATGTAAATTGCAGTTGGGATTGTTTGAGTTTTACCAGGAATGTTCCCAGCAAACATGAGTGTAGCACCGAACTCACCGAGCGCACGAACAAAGCTCAAAATCATTCCGCTTAGTAAGGCGGGAAATGCAAGCGGAAGTGTAACGTGCAGAAAAACTTGATATTCACTTGCACCAAGGTCGCGAGCACTTTCTTCAATTTGTATATTTGCAATAGAAAATCCCGTTTTTGCTGATTGATACATGAGCGGAAATGCAACAACTGTAGAAGCGATGATCGCAGCAGTAGATGTGAACATAATGGACTGCTGAAATATTGATTCTATCCACGTTCCAATGGGACTATTATTTCCAAAAATGATAATGAGAAAAAAGCCGATTACAGTTGGCGGAAGTACCATTGGTAATAAGAAAATAGTTTCTAATATTATTTTATATCTCCATGAGGAGCGTGCTAACGCCCTTCCAATAATCGTCCCTAAAATTGTAACGATAATGGTGGCGCATGCAGCTACTCGTATAGATAGAAAGATTGGTGAAAAAATAGCATCAAAGCTCATGGCAATTATAATAGGACTGTAAATCCATATTTTTTAAAGATAGATTGTGCATCTTTTGACTGCAAATACTCATAAAATGAAGTCGCCTCTTTCTTGTGCTTAGATTCTTTTATAACACCTAAAGGATAGTGGATTGGCTCATGCGAAGTAGCTGCTGCTGTCTCACCAATCTTTACTTTGTTTGAAATAAGAGCATCTGTTTTGTATACAATACCAGCATCGACATTACCTGTTTCTACATATGTTAACACTTGGCGAACATCTTTTGTAAATACGATTTTATTTTGAATGTCATTCCAAAGATTTTCATGCGTGAGAGAAGCCTTTGCGTATTTTCCCGCGGGTACAGATTCAGGTGTACCAAGTGCGATTTTCTTAATTTTTTCATCTTTTAAATCTTGAATTTTCGTAAGAGAACTATCTTTTGGGACAACTAGAACAAGTTCATTTCCAAGAAGATTTTTCCCTTTTTTTTCATTAATGAATCCTTTTTTTACAAGAGTTTGGAATTTATCTTCGGCTGCTGAGAAGAATAAATCAGCAGGTGCGCCTTGTTCAATTTGTTGTTGAAGTGCACCAGAAGCACCGAAGTTAAAAGAAAGTTTAATATTAGGTTCTTTTTCTTTATATTTTGTTTCAATTTCTTTTAGTGCATCTTGTAAGCTTGCAGCAGCTGATATAGTAAGTTCTACTGCTTTTCCTTCTTTAGCAGTTGATTTCTCTTTCTTTTCGCCGCTTGTACATGCGGCACTAAATATAAGAAGAAAAGAAAGTATAAGTGCTCCGATGGATCGTAATGTAAACTTGTTCATAAAAAAATCCCCTTTCGTTTTGATATATTCAATCATATCTAATTATAACTAATTATAACTAGATATGATTAGTTATAATTGAATATAATTTGAACGATATAGTTGTTTTTTAATATAGGAGAAATATTCTTTTCTTTGTTACAATGAAGGAAGAAAGTGAGGAATCGTCTATGGATCATCATTCCTACACAACGGAAGAAGTAGCGAAGCGATTAAAGGTATCAAAATTAACTGTATACGATCTAATTAAAAAAGGAGAACTTCCTTCTTATAGAATTGGTAGACAGATGCGCATTGATGCAACAGATTTAGAACAATATATAAAGCAAATGAAAACAGGGAAAATACAAGGTACTCCTGTAAAGAGCGAAGATAGTAGGGGCTTGGATACATGTATTATTAGCGGACAAGAACTAACGTTAGATATGTTGGCAAAACGTATAGAAAATCGCCTGCCAAGTTCAAACATATTAAGGGCATATCAAGGTAGTTTAACGAGTTTAGTAAAAATGTATCAAGGAGAAGGAAATATCGTTAGCTTACATTTGTTTGATGGAGAAACAGGTACATATAATGTTCCGTATGTAAAACGTATTTTAGTGGGACAACCATGTACGATGATTAATTTATTAGCAAGGAACGTTGGGTTTTATGTGCAAAAGGGAAATCCGAAAAATATAAAAACATGGGCTGATTTATCTCAATCATCTATACGATTTGTAAATCGAGAAAAAGGTTCTGGCATTAGGGTGTTAGTGGATGAACAATTGCGCATTCAAAAATTAAATAAAGAGCGTATTAGTGGATATGAATGGGAAGAGTCGAATCATCTTGGTGTTGCCACGCAAGTCGCAAATGGAAAAGCTGACGTAGGAGTAGGTTCAGAAAAGTTTTCACAGATTGTAAATGTAGACTTTATTCCAATCATGAAAGAACAGTATGATTTAGTGATTTTGAAGAATAAAGAAAATGAAGAGCTGATCGAAGTCGTGAAAGATATTCTGCAATCGGAAGAATTTCATAATGAATTAAAAGCGATTGGCGGATACGATATGACGAAAACAGGTCAAGTTATATATGAAATAAAGTGAAACTTTAATCAGTGGGGGTTTTCTTCATTCCCCACTGATTATCAGCCCTCACCAATCGGACTTTAATGGGCAGCCCGACCCCCACCTAAATTCTTTGCTTTCGCTGAATTTTGAGGTGGGGGTCTTACTGCCCATTAAAGCGGGATAAACTAAAAAGCTGCTTGTCTATAAGACGAGCAGCCTTTTCTATATATAAAGGGGTTTGGGGAAACAAAGTATTAAACAAGACCTTGAGCAAGTGTGTAAATGAAGGCTGTAAGAAGAGTCGCTCCACTTGCAAGTCCGATAAAGTCTGATTTGTTAAATGTAATGTTGTTCATTATAATCTCTCCTTATTTATTTATTTATTTATTTAATGTAGTTGCAACAGCTTTTGCATCGACAAGTGCGGATAGCACCATGCCCATTGTATTTAAAAATTTGTTTGATTTCATTTTGTTCATCATGCGTATCCGCTCCTTTTCGAATTGTTGTTGCCCTGCTTTATGTCTTAATTATAGGAAATATGATCGCCTGCAACTATCGAATTAGCTTACGGGAGACTTACATTTTTGTAAGAAAAAAAGACATTCATGTAAGAATGTCTTTTAAAGCATATTGATATGATGATGCTCTTCAATTGTTTTTAAAAAGCTACGCATTGAATTCATCATATAACTATCTTTACGGCGTATGAAAACCGTTGAAATACTACCATATTTTTCAGGGATTGCATGACAATGTACTTTACCAGCTTTAGAAAGATGGTGGACAGCAGACTGTGGTACGAGTGTAATTCCAAGGCCGAGTGCAACACTGTTTAATATCGTTTCTAATATATTAAATTCCATAATTCTTTTTGGGAGCAAACCTTCATCTTTAAGCCATCGTTCTAGTTTGGAACGGTATCCACATCCTTGGTTAAAAACGAGTAGGGGCGTTGTTGTAAATTCTTCTATATGAAAAGCTTTATTTTGTGTTACAAGCATTAATTTTTCTGTACTAACATCGTATTGTTCAATTAGTGGGTGTTTAATAGGCCCTGATATAAAGGCACCATCTAATTGATGATCAAGTACTTCTCTAATCAATGCTTCTGTTAGACCCGCTTGTAATGATAAATCGACATTCGGATAGCGTTTATAGTAAGAAGATAAAATGGTAGGTAATGTACTTACTGTTTCGACTGTACCGATTTTTAATATGCCAGAGGGAGTTTCACTATCTAAAAATACTTGTTTTAGCTCGTCAACATCTTGCAAAATTTTATTAACATAAACGAGCATTTTTCTTCCTTCAGCTGTTAAAGTCATGCCTCGTTTATGACGATAAAAGAGCGGTGTTTTTAGTTCGTTCTCTAGTTGTTTAATACGTGCAGTTACATTTGATTGTACGTAATTTAATTCCTTTGCTGCGCCGCTTACACTACCTTTGTCGGCAACGTTCTGGAAGATTTGTAAATCTCTTAATTCCATAATGTGATCCTCCTTGATGTTAACTATCATTATAAATGATAGTTAACATCATTTTGAATCATTTTACGTGATATATTTTTTCTTTTACAATTCTCTTTGTGCAAATAGAAAGAAGTGGGGGATTGTGGTGAAAAAAGGTCAAATGATAATAGGGGCTTTAGCATGTTTAATTGCAAGTATGTCGTGGGGAGCAATGTTTCCGGTTGCTGATCATGCGCTAGAATACATAGATCCATTTTATTTTTCGCTTATTCGCTATGGAGCAGTGGCGATCGTACTGATTGTATTGTTGTTAATGAAAGAAGGAAAACAGGCATTTCGTTTAGAGGGAAGAGGAAAGTTACTCGTCTTTTTCGGAACGATGGCGTTTACTGTATATAATGTACTTATATTTTTAGGTCAAATGTTAATGGGAAAATCAGGTGTGATGGTAGCCTCCATTATGGAAGCACTGATGCCGATGATTTCTATTTGTATTCTATGGGGATATAAGCATGTAAAACCGAAAAAGTATATGATAACGAGCATGATTATCGCTTTTGTAGGGGCTGTATTCGTTATTACGAAAGGGGATATGAGTTTCTTTTTAACATTGAAAGATAACATGTTTTCGCTGGCCTTTATATTTGTTGGGGTTGTAGGTTGGGTTATTTATACGATGGGTGGTCAAACGTGTAGTGATTGGTCAACATTACGTTATTCTACGTTGACGTGTGTATTCGGTACGACTGTCACAGGGATTATAACTGTAATCATTACATCGTTTGGATACGTATCGGTTCCGAATATGGGAACGATTTCTATCGTGAAATATGATTTATTGTTTATGATGACATTACCAGGTATCGTAGCGTTACTTGCTTGGAACTATGGTGTGAAAATTTTATCGTCCATTAATGGGATTTTATTTATTAATTTTGTACCAATCACGACTTTAGTTATTATGATGATGCAAGGATATCGAATAACAATGTTTGATATTATAGGGACTTTACTTGTTATTGCAGCACTTATTCGCAATAACGTTTGTCAGAGAAAAGAAGAAAATATAAACAAGCGAAGTTTACAAGAAGAGCAATTACGTCAAGCTGTTTAATAGGCAATTGGAGGATTTCACATGTTAGAAAGTTTATTGTTTTTCTTCGCCGTCGGAGTTGCCTGCGAGCTTGCAGCAATTAACCGAAATGGTCGTAAAAAGATAAAACAACAAGCTGAGCTGATACAGCTTTTAAAAGAATTGAAAGAAAGAAAAATGTAAAAAGACGACCGGGCATAGACGGTCGTCTTTTTCTATATAAAGGGGAAAGGGGACACAAAGTTATACAAGCGTAGCAGCGTAAATAAAAGCAGTAAGAAGAAGAGAGCCACTAGCTAATCCTAAAAAATCTAATTTGTTAAAAGTGATGTTATTCATGATGCATTCTCCTTACTTGTTTAATGTAGAAGCAACAGATTTTGCATCGATTAGAGCGGAAAATACCATGCCCACTGTATCTGAAAAATTGTTTGATTTCATTTTGTTCATCATATGAATCCGCTCCTTTTCGAATAGTTGTTGTTTCTTTCTGACTTAATTGTATGAAATATTTGGGGAAGTAACTATCGAATTAGCTTACAAGAAAATTACACTTTTGTAAGAATTGAAATGTAACAATTAATACTTAAAATTATTACCAACTCCTAAAACTTAGTGTTATAATCGTTATAAGAAAATGATTATAATTCGGATATTCAGAAAGGAACGAAACAAATGTATAAACCAATTACATTTTTGTTGAAATATATATTTAAAACAGCTGGGAAAGTAGAAGTGCAAGGAAGAGAAAAGTTACCAGAAGGTGGCCCATATGTTGTTGCATGTACACATACAAGTTTTATGGATGTATTAATGTTAGCCACAGGGATGTACCCGACCCAAATTCATTACATGGCAAAAAAAGAGTTATTTGAAGGGAAGTTCAAAAATTGGTTCTTTAAAAATGTGAATGCATTCCCTGTAGATCGTGCGAATCCAGGACCGAGTACACTCAAAATTCCGTCACGCTTATTAAAAGAAGGGAAAGTAGTAGGGATTTTTCCGAGTGGGACACGATCAACAGAAGACGTTTCATTAAAAGCTGGGGCTGTTACGATTGCATTGCGTTCTAATGTCCCGTTAGTACCGGCAGCTTATGTTGGTCCATCAAGTGTAAAAGAATTAATAAAAGGGAAAAAGGCACAATTAATTTTTGGCGACCCAATTCAAATTGATGCTGAAGAACAAATAGATCGAAAGACAGCTATGAAAATGATGACAGATCAATTAAATGAGAAGTTTGATGAGCTAAAGGAAACTTTGCAATCAAATCAAAAGTAAGAAAAGACGACCGGGCATAGACGGTCGTCTTTTCTATTACTATTTATAATAAAGGGGAAAGGGGACACAAAAGTTATACAAGCGTAGCGGCGTAAATAAAAGCAGTAAGAAGAAGAGAGCCACTAGCTAGTCCTAAAAAATCTAATTTGTTAAAAGTGATGTTATTCATGATGCATTCTCCTTACTTGTTTAATGTAGAAGCAACAGCTTTAGCATCGATTAGAGCGGAAAATACCATGCCCATTGTATTTAAAAAATTGTTTGATTTCATTTTGTTCATCATATGAATCCGCTCCCTTTCGAATAGTTGTTGTCCTGTTTCTGACTTAATTGTATGAAATATTGAGGAGAGTAACTATCGAATTAGCTTACAGGAAAATTACACTTTTGTAAGAAAAACGAATGAAGGTGTAATGATGAGAAAGTTTGACATATGTTCGTGGAATTCATTAAGTTAAAAGTAGAGGTGAGTGTATGGCCAATATTAAAGATATTGCAAAGATGGCGGGAGTTTCAGTTACAACTGTTTCGAGAGTGTTGAATGATCACCCATATGTAAGTGAAGAAAAAAGGAAAGCGGTTATGGAGATAGTTGAGAAGTTGAATTACTCACAAAACGCAAATGCCGTTCATTTATCAAAAGGGAAAACGAATATTGTTGGTGTAATTTTACCGTATATTAATCATCCATGTTTTGATGCGATGATGGGCGGGATGATGGAGGTGGCGTTAGCTCATAATTACAGAGTGCTACTTTGCCAAACGAATTATAATAAAAAAGAAGAAATGAAAAGTTTACATATGTTAAAAACAAAACAATTGGATGGCCTTATTATTTGTTCTCGTGCGAATGATTGGGAAACGATAGAGCCGTATGCTTCCTATGGGACAATCGTTGCTTGTGAAGATAATGATATTTCAAATATCTCAAGTGTATATACGAATCATTCGGCAGCTTTTCAATTAGGAATGGATTATTTGATTGAGAAAAGTTATAAAAAAATTGGTTATTGTACGGGGAGGAAATTAGGTCCGAGTAGTCAAAAGCGTTTTGATGTTTATAAACAGCAATTGCAATCTATAGATGAAGAAGTGAATGAAGAATGGATTTTTACAGAATGTTTTACATTAGAAGATGGTGTGAAAGTGGCTCATAAATTAAAGGGGATGCAGCATCTTCCCGAAGCATTAATAGTAGCAGGAGATGAAGTTGCGATTGGGGTTATGACAGAAGCTGAAAAATTAGGTATTCAAGTTCCTGAGGATTTAGCGATTATTGGCTTTGATAATCAACCTATTTCGCAAGTGTTACAACTTACAACCATTGATCAAAATTTAAAGGAGATAGGTAAAAAGGCTTTTGAAATGTTTTATAGGCAAATAAGTGGTGAGAGTTCTAAACAGGAAAAGGTGGAAATTCCATACGAACTTGTGGAACGCTCTACTGTTTAGTTTTAATCCGTTATGTGTAAATTGCATAACGGATTATTTTTTTGAAATATCTTTGACAGGAAACGCGTTTCATACTTTATAAAGGAGTTACACCGGTCTGTAATAATCCATGGATTCTTTTCAAGAATAGTATTTGGAGGGATATGCATGAATGAACTTTTATTGAGTATGAAAAAGCATATAGAGGATGATGAAAAGATTTTGGCTTTTGTCGTAGGGATATTTGAGAAGGATAATTTTACGCTATCGTATCAACAAGGGATTTTTGCTGCTACTACTAGACGTCTTCTCTTTTATGGGAAATTTCCATACTATCCTGCAACATTTAAAGATTATTCATATTTGCATATAGATAGCATAGATTTTCGTCCGCATTTCGAATGTACTTGTAATCATGAAACCATTCGAGCTAAGTATATTCAGAAGGGGAATGTGGAGCGATTTGTCCGTACAGTTAGAGCGAATATGAATAATTAATCACCCCTTTGTTTAAACATAATATCCCGATCTGTAAGAGTAAAAATGTGCAATAAAAACAACTTCTAAACCTCTAGGAGATAGTGATACAATGTCAAATGGGGGGAGGTATGAACTATGGTTAATCAACGTATAAAGGAAATAACACTAATTACAATTGGTTCATTATTATTCGCAATTGGTATTAATTACTTTGCAATTCCAAACCGTTTATCAGAGGGTGGAATTATTGGTTTAACGGTTGTTACGTACTATTTATTTGATTGGTCACCGGGGATTGTAAACTTTGCTATAAATGCAATTTTACTAGCTATTGGTTATAAATTTTTTGATAAGAAAACGATGGTTTATACAATTTTAGGGATTGTAGAAACATCCTTGTTTTTATATGTTACGGAACATATTGAGTATCATGTAAATAGTGATACGTTATTAGCAGCTCTATTCGCTGGCTTATTTGTCGGTGTCGGATTAGGCTGTATGTTCAAAGCTGGAGGTACATCAGGAGGATCGGCAATTTTAGCTCGGTTAGCCAATCAATATTTAGGGTGGAGCGTTGGTAAAGGCGTACTTATTATTGATATTGTGGTAATTGCTGGTTCTGTATTTATAATAGGGCAAGAAAAAGCAATGTACACACTTGTTGCAGTATTCATCGGAGCGAAAGTGATTGATTTCATTGTAGAAGGAATGGATACAAAAACAGCTGTTACAATCATTTCAAATCAACCGGATTTAATCCGTGAAACTATTACGAAAAACATGACACGCGGTGTCACTGTATTAGAAGGACGCGGCGGATATACTGGTAAAAATAAAGAAGTGTTATATGTTGTTATAAATAAACAAGAGCTTGTTAAGTTAAAGCAGGTTATTAGTCGAGTAGATGAAGATGCTTTCGTTGTTATTCATGATGTACGCGATGTACTTGGCGGTGGCTTTAAAGCGAGCTAAAAGGTGAACGAGTAAATTCGTTCACCTTTTTTAATTCTTACAATAATGTAAGTGTAATGTAATGAGATTCAATAGTAGATTTTATTCCTTCTTTTTAAAATGGATGTATATATATCCTGCAGAGGAGGAAGATTGATTATGAAGAAAAAAATGATCACTACTATAATAGCGATGATAGTGATAGTAGTAATGTTACTGCCTACGAAACTTGGACCAGTTATCGATAAATATAATCCACTTTATAAGACGAAAGAATACTATACGGTCGTGAATACAATTGGTCAGCATATTGGTGATGAGTGGTATGAATATGAATTTATTGCATTTGACGAACGTGGAAGAGAACAAAAAATAAAGAAGACTGTTAAGCATATGTTAAAGAGAGATGAAGCGTTAAAGGTGTATGCAAAAGGACGCTACGGAGAGGCGATTGAAGAAATTGAAGCTGTAAATATTCCTATTAATGCGAAGAGTAAACTTTTAACGATGAGATAGCAGATTATACCCCCACCTATTTTTTGTCGAAAATAAAAATACTAGGTAGGGGTATTTTGGGGTTCATGAAAGAGCCTTAGTCAATATGGACTAAGGCTCTTTTTGTTATATAAAGGGGAAGGGGGTACATTGTAGTAGCATGAGTGAAAGGTATAAGAAGAGTAGCTACTAGCAATGTAATTTGGTTATGTGAGTGTTCTTCTTATTTGGCTTGCTTTCTAACTTTAGTGTACGAGATATAGGTAAGAGAAACTATCGAATTACATTACACATAGCTTACAAACATGTAAGTCTTCTGTAATGTAATTCGATGGTTAAAAGATAGTGAATTTCATATAGTGTAATTAGAAAGTCTCACTGTATTACTCTCTGTTTGTAATATTAATGAAGAATGAAAAACCAACTACTTTTTAATAGCCCTCATCTGTATTTAGATGAGGCTCTTTTTATAAACCTTACAACATTGTAAGGTTTACGTAAGTTAATTCGATAGTAAATTTGTCATATTTTTTGCATAATAGATACAAATAGATAAAATAATTAGGGATATAGTAAGAAGGGAGAAAACTGGGATGCGTAAAGAAGAAGTAGTGAAGTTTCCAATTAAAGATTTCTGTAGCTACTTTACTGTTGCCGTAGTATGTATTGGATTATTTGATATCATAACAAACTTAATTGTTAAATAATATAGATGATAAAACAAGAAGGGAGATCCTTTCTTGTTTTTTTTATGGGGGAATAAAGATGAAATGGATTGATAGTCATATACATGTTGACCAATATAAGGATGAAGAAAAAAGTAGATTACTTAAAGATGTGGAACATAGTAAAGAGATACAGGGGCTTATCGCGGTATCTATGAATTATCAATCATGTAAAGAAACTTTATCTTTAGCAAAGCGATATCCTTTTGTACATCCAGCAATAGGTTTTCATCCGGAGCAACCGATTCATAAAGAAGAATGTGAGCAAATTTATAAATTAATTGAAGAGCATGTAGAAGACATAGTTGCGATTGGTGAAGTAGGCTTACCGTATTATTTAAGAAAAGAAGATGAGCGTATTGCTATCAAATCATATATATCAGTGTTACAACGATTTGTTGAACTAGCTAGTAAATATGATTTACCCATTATATTGCATGCAGTGTATGAAGATGCTGATATTGTATGTGATTTACTAGAGAAATATAAAGTTTCATGTGCACACTTTCATTGGTTTAAAGGAAGTGAAACAACAATGAAACGGATGATGAGGAACGGTTATTATATTTCTATCACACCAGATGTTTTACATAAGGACAAAATTAGAAAAATTGTTTCGTATTATCCACTTGAATATATGATGGTAGAAACAGATGGACCGTGGGAATTTCACGAGGATGTTATGACGCATCCGAGAATGATTCGAGAGGTATTAAAGGAAATTAGTGTTATAAAAAACGTATCTGTTAATAAGGTTGCGAAAACGATATATGAAAATACGATTCAATTTTATTTGAAAGGATAGGAGCGTTACTCTTATCCTTTTTATTATGAAAATAATCAATGGGTTATTAATAACATGCCACGTTTTAGTTTAAGTTAAAAAAACCACCAAGCAAAATGCTTGGTGGTTTTGTATTAAGATTCTAATTTTTTCCCACGTCTTAATAACAATAGAAAGACAATGATGAAGAAACCAAGTATAAGGAAGAATCCATATTGTTTTATATAATCCATTACATCGCTTGCGCTTGTTGGTTTGTCAACGTGAATGCCGTCTTTATTAGTAGTAATATGAATATCTTGCATTTTCACTTCATTTGCTTCTTTTTGTAAATCAATCCATTCTATATTTGGAATGCTTTCTAGATCCTTTAATACTTCTTTTAATGGTTTCACACCTAAGTAAGGATGATAGAATGCACCAATAACTCCATCGGATAATTTAGCAACAGATACAGCACGTTCTTTCATCTTTGCAATAGCATGTGGCTTATCTTCTTCAATAAAGCCAACTGTTTCAGGCATTAATTTCATTCCGTGTAAAAATGATGGGGTACTTGTATAGAATGGTGAGTGCATGGATTTCCAAGTTGTATCACTTAACTGTAGTTGTCCTACATAAGTTGAAAAGTACCTTGATAATATTTCATATCCTTTTTGAGACATCGTGTAATGAGGTGCTTCAAATGCGACAGGATATAGTTTGGCATCTACAAGTTCTTGAATACCTTTTTCAATATGATCGGTCGTATACTTTTCTTCAAACTCTTCCCCTTTTTTTACATATGCATTATATGCTTCGATATTAGGGAAGTCATCTTTTGTTTTTGGTTTTTCATGCTTCGGTTGACGAATTGGTTGATCTGTTTTTACGTCCCAAAATTCAAAACCTTCCCCAGTTTCACTATCATAAAATTGATGCGTATAACCATGCATAATAATTGCTGCACCATCATCTTGCATAGAGCGTAAAAGATCGACTAGTTCGGGTTTATCTTTTAAATGCAGTGTTTTACCTGTATCAGGATCTTTATATACAGGAATAACAGTGATCATGTAAGGAATCTTTTTCTCTTTTAGTAATTCAGCAATTTCTTTTAATTGATTTATATCTGCGGCCGGATGAACGTCCTCAAGACGCAAATAAGCCTCTACTTTATTTGTCGTTGGCTTTTGTCCAAAGTAAGAAAATAACATTTCACCAACGTAATGAGACATCCAGTCAAAGAGGTGTGGCGTTGCGACGTAATAAGATGTTTCATGCTGAACGATTAGTGGGTTCTTGCTATTTGAACTTACAGCGTTAGCAAGAACAGTTCCATTTGTATCAAAAGATTGAATCAATCGTTCCTCTTCTAAAGTGTTTTTAAGCTTATGGCTTGGATATTCGATTTTATTAACTCGTATATCATCAGCCTTTAGGGTAATGAAAGAAAAGCGATGAGATAATTGTTCAACATTTTGTCCTAAAACTAATATTGGGCCTGAGAAATTTTCTAGAAGTTGCTTTGTTTCAATAGGAAACTCTTCTTTTTGTTCACCGATATAAACAATATGTGTATAAGAAGATGAATTAGTAATTTCATTAGCCTTTTTTAAACTTTTCGTAGTTATATCGTTTGTAAAATGTCCTAATTGGGTATTAAGGATTTGAATATTATTTGTAATTTTATCGTCTTGTGTACTGTATAAAACAAGTACTTTTGGTTTTGATGATGTTTGTGCAGAGGTGTGGATAGGGATAAGTAGTAAAATGCTGAACAAGAGTATGATGCACTTTTTCATTTGGTCTGCTCCTATTCTATATGTAGAGTTCAATTTAAAATTATATACAAAAAATACGTTGTAGTCTATGAAAGTTACATTTTTGCACGTATTTACCAGCTGTTTTTTCACAAAATCGGTCTAAAGCATGATGATAATATATATAGTTATTTGCTATGATAAAAGGGTAAGAGAATGATAGAATGTGGGTAATTGTAAAGGGAGGAAGGCTGAAAGGGGACAAATTTCAGCGGAGAAAGAGGTAGTGGTAGTGAAGAAATTCTTTGTAGGATTTTTAGTTGTTCTTGGGGTGTACTTATATTTCCAAGGAAAGTCTGAAGGAATGGGCAAGTTAGTGAATGAGACAAGCTATGTTGACTCAGAAGAAGCAAAACAAATGAAACAAATTATTATAGAGGAAGCAAAGAAAGTCAATCTTCCAGAATGGATACCTCTTACAATTGCTGAACATGAAAGCCGGTTAAATCCAAGAAGTATTGGAGATAACGGAACTTCATTCGGACTGTTTCAATTGCACCGTGGCGGTGGGCTTGCACCAGATCATTTAACTGATGAAGAGTTGAAAGATCCGCGCACAAATGCGCAAATTGCAATGCCGCATTTAATGAAAGGATATAAGCGCGGGGTGCAAAAAGGTTTGACTGATTTTGCATTACTAAAATATGTAGCAAATACATCTGGATGGCCAGGAAATTTAGGGCCAGAGTGGACGGATAATAACATGAAGTATAACATTGGATTAGAAGATGTGTACTATCGAAATAAAGGTGTAATCAAAGAGTAGGTTTTCTATACCTACTCTGTTTTTTTATGAATAATTGCATCTTTTTCGCTCGTGAAGTACTGCGCGAGTTGTATTTTCACGTCTTTTAGTTTTGTAGAAACTTGCGGTATTTTATATCCTACATATAATGGTGAAACGACGAACCTAGGAACAACTTTACAAATGATTTTTCCGTTTAAGTAATAGAAGAATAAGTTATAACTACTACATCCTTTATGGAAATCTGTCAGTATGTAACGTACAGTTTGCTGAATATAATTTGCCAGTTCATCTATGTATCCAATATCTGCAATAATGATATTAAATTCAGTAAAACCGATAATAGGACGATCTGAAATATTGAGTTCAATGCGTTCGTTTTTTTGTACAATGACTCCTCGGAAGTTGTCCTGTTCTACGTTACCGAGATAGTCTACATATTTCATTCCGATAATCTGCATGTGTGCATGATGCAAACTCCCGCCTGAGAATGGACCGTGATTTTTGTATAAAATCACAGATGTGAATTCTTCATTCTTCTGTAAGTCTAACCAATGTTTAATGGAGAAACGAATTAGCGATCTCATATGTTCTTCTGTATATGTTGCAATGTGGTCTTTACAATTATCGGTTTCGATTAGCACCGTTTGAAATGTATCTTTTAATGTAGGGAATTTGTTTTTCAGCCAAATAATTGAGCCCTCAGTTGCTAAAATATCCGTTAAATTTTCTCTGTCACAAAAAGGACATGCAGCGCTTCTATTCCGAATGCTTTCTGGTTTTTGTTTGCCAATATCGTTTAAAAAGTATAGTTGTTGTGTATCCATTTGTATATATGCCCCTTTAAAATATGTGTAAAAATCCCGCTTAATACATTCGGGAAAAGGAGAAGGAAATCCTTTAAAAGGAATAGGAAAAATAAAAGACAAGATATCCTCATTACAATAGGGTACCTTGTCTTTTATTTTTTCTTTAATAATGTGTATGGATAATATAAATCATTTTTATTAGGTTTCTTTTTTCTATTTTTTATTGTGTATAAGGCAATTGCTGTACTTGCGATTACAATAATGGCTTTCTTCATATTCATTTACCCCTTTTTTATTGTTGGTTTAATTCTTGGCTAACTGCTTTTGCATCAACTAGAGCATGTAAAATCATTTTTACCATGTTCATCATATTCCTTCACTCCTTTTTATAGTTCATTTAGTTCTTTTACAACTGCTTGTCCGTTCACTAATACCTCAAAGATTGCTTTTACGATTTCTTTCATCATGATCGTTTCCTCCTTTTGTTTGGCTCTCTTGTTTACATCTTTATTGTATAGGGAGGCATCTTTTCGTACTATCGCTTTCCATTACGTGAACATAACAGTTTTGTAAGATTTGATGTCACTTATTGAAATGTTTAGTCTATCTTCATTATTTTCAGAAAAATGACTATTCAAACATGAAATGGGAAAGTATAATAAAGAAGTAAGTATTAAATTCCGTACGAAAGAGGTGAATGAGATGAAACGTTCTTTAGCTGCACGTGCCAAATTTTTAGATTATATCTATTTTTGTCGTGCGATTTTTCATGATGTAGTTGTTAACGGGATACGTCTGTCCTTTTTTTACAATTGCATAGTAGCTATTGAACGATAGAAATCTCTTCACCCATTTTTAATAAAAGTGTGAAAAGGGAGCTATTTGGCTTCCTTTTTCTATGTCGAAAACCATGGGGAATGTTTCTTTCCCATGGTTTTTTATATTGAAAGGAGTACGGAAAATGACAATTTGTAGTGTGAATAATGTAATGAAATCTTTTGGTGGAAACATCATATTTGAAAATATATCGCTTGAAATAAAGAATGGTGAACGTGTTGGATTAGTTGGTCGTAACGGTAGTGGGAAGACAACAATCTTTCAGCTTCTAACTGGAATGGAAAGTTTGGATGCAGGAGCCATTCATATGAAGAAAGGTACACGTATTGGTCATGTGGCACAAATTCCGAAATTTGATGAGGGTATGACTGTATATGATGTATTGAGTTCCGCTTTTAAAACAGAAAAGGAATTGGAAAGAGAAATGCGTGCTTTAGAAAAAAATATGGCGGAAGAACGGGAACCATCTGCTTTACAAAAATTAATGGAGAGATACGGAGTAATCCAAGAAAAGTTTGCGTTTCTCGGTGGTTATGAAATAGAAGCGAATATGATGAAGGTAGCAAATGGTCTACAGGTGACAGAACTATTTCCACGATCATTTTTGGAGTTAAGTGGTGGGGAACAAACAAAGGTAAGTCTTGCATACATGCTATTGCAGAAACCAGATTTACTTCTATTAGATGAACCAACCAATCATTTAGACTTATTTGCCGTAGAGTGGCTAGAGCAATTTTTAAAAGAATACAATGGAACAGTTATGGTCATTTCACATGATCGCTATTTCCTTGATGAAGTTGTAACGAAGATTTTTGATTTAGAAGATGGAGAGATTCACGTGTATCATACGAACTATTCTCAGTTTGTTGACGAAAAGGAAGAACGGTTGCTTCAGGAGTTTCAGGCTTATCAAGAACAGCAAAAGAAAATAAAGAAAATGAAAGAAGCAATTAAGCGACTACGTGAATGGGCAAATCAGGCGAATCCTCCGAATGAAGGATTGCATAAGAGAGCGAGAAGTATGGAACGTGCACTGGAACGTATAGAGAAACTAAAGAAACCTATTTTAGAACGAAAACAAATGGGACTTCAGTTTGAAGGGCAAGAGAGAAGTGGGAAAGACGTTGTTTTAATGAAAGAAGTGAGTAAAGGTTTTGCTGGCCATCCTTTATTTAACGAAGCGAATTTACATGTTCGTTTTCAAGAGCGTGCGGCGATCGTTGGCCGTAATGGTACAGGAAAGACAACGCTACTAAAGTTATTATTAGAAGAAATAAAACCAGACGCTGGAGAAATTCGAATTGGTAGTAGTGTGAAAATCGGTTATTTATC
Organism: Bacillus pretiosus; assembly: GCF_052947655.1. Taxonomy (NCBI): domain Bacteria; kingdom Bacillati; phylum Bacillota; class Bacilli; order Caryophanales; family Bacillaceae; genus Bacillus; species Bacillus pretiosus. The sequence goes on from NZ_CM129593.1 coordinate 216,119, forward strand.
ACAGCATGCGTACGGAAATATGAAGAGTAATGTATTAGAGGCTTTCAGAGAATATGTAGCTGTAACAGAGGGAGAAGCGAGACATATATTAGCTAAGTTTTTATTTTATGGTCCAGCGGTGTTTAAGAAAGTAACGCAACTGAGCGGTGGAGAAAAAATGAGATTAAGACTTGCGCAACTTATGTATCAAGATATCAATTTTTTAATTTTAGATGAGCCGACAAACCATCTCGACATTGAATCAAGGGAAGTTTTAGAGGAAGCTCTTGAGCAATATAATGGGACGATTTTAGCTGTTTCACATGATCGTTATTTTTTAAATAAGTTATTTGAAAAGACGTATTGGATTGATGAGCATAAATTATTTGAGTTTGCAGGGAACTACGCATGGGCTCGTCAAAAGTGGGAAGAAAAGCTCGAGAAACAAGTAATAAAGCAGCAACGCCAAGGAAGAAAAAGTATGGAAACAGCTCCTGTAAAAAAGAAAGAAGTTAGGAATGTTGAGGATATTGAAACGGAGTTAATGCATGTAGAAGAAGATATATATATGCTTGAGTGTAAGATGGAACATGTAGTTGATGTTGAAATGCTTGAACAATTGTATGAAGAAAAAACGAAGAAAGAGTTGTTACGAGCGGAGTTATATAATGAGTTAGAGAATATTGTGGAGTAAAAAGTAGAAAGCGAATCCCTTCAGCTTTGCTGAAGGGATTCGCTTTTTTATACTGATATTTTACTTTAAGAGAAAAATAAAAATTGTGTTTCACGTGAAACAGTAAATTTGATACATCTTTGTTCCGTAATTTGCATAGATTGTAAAACATAGATGATATTAGTTTTTTTTGATTGGTTACTTATTTCCCGAGACATAAGTATGTGTAACAGCGAATCAGGATTGAAAATAAAAAAACAGAGTTACAGCTTTACACGCTGAACTCTGTTTTCTTTTTGTGTCGTATCTTCCCTTGTTGAAATGATAATAGCGATCCCGAGCATAATAAAAAAAGCTAAAAAGAGGACGAACTTTGGGAAGAATGGGAATAGTAATAGCGCCCCGACTACCATAATTGTTAATAATACGTAGTGCAGGACGTATTGGAATAGGTTGTCCATATTTTCGCCCCCTTTTTGGTAATTGGTTATTAGTAGTCTATGTTTCATATGGAACGAATAGAAGTGAATTTTTAATTTTTTAATAAGAAATAAAAGAGAGTGATTGACATGTTTAAAGGAAAGGAATAATCTTGAAATTAATTCATACTATTTTTATAGGAAAAATAAAGATAGTTACAGAAAGGAGGCCTATGTTCCTACATCTTTAAAAATTAGGAAGGTAAAGGTGAGAGTGCAATGAAAAATGTTTTTAAAGGAGCACTTGCTACATTTCTTAGTGTGTCAGTATTACTAGCCGGATGTGGTCATGAGGAAGCAAGTACAAATGAAGCCGGGAACGTACCAAAAGTAAAAGATGAATTTATTAAGGCGAGTGACAAAGCAAAAAGTCCTACAAAAGTAAATGAAAGAAAAGATACTTTTGTAGTTGGAATGCCGAGTCCGGGAGGGATATTCCTTCCGCACTTTATGGAGAATGGATGGGATGGTAACATAACGCAAGCTATCTTCGCGCCCCTTGTTGGGCTGGATAAGGAAGGAAAGCCAATTCCAATATTAGCGAAAAAGTGGGAGATTTCGGAGGATCAGCTTACATATACATTCCATTTGAAAGATGATTTAAAGTTTAGTGATGGTTCACCGTTAACTGTAGATGATGTAGCATTTACATTAACGTTATTACATGATCCAACTTATAGTGGTGCGACTGATATAAGCCAAACAGCAATAAAAGGTGGGCAAGCTTATAAAGAAGGAAAGGCAACCTCTATTGAAGGAATTCAAATCATTGATCCGAAAACAATTACGATTACGACTGAAAAGGTAAATGCTCAAACATTATCATTAATCGGTGGAGAAGTTATATCTAAAGCTTATTATGGGAGAGAGTATAAACAAGGACACTTGGAGTACTTAAAAGAGTTATATGGAAAGCCGGTGGGAGCAGGAGCTTATAAATTGGATAAATATATTCCTGGTCAAGAGGTTCGATTTGTAGCAAATGAAAATTATTTTGAAGGAAAACCGAAGATTGAGCACTTTATTTATAAAATTACAAAGGGTGATACGAAGTTACAACAATTTCAAGCAGGAGAAGTAGATTATGATGGTTTTACGACAAACGTGGAGACCATTGAGCAATTAAAAGATTTAGGTTTTGCTAATATTAATGTGTATACAGGAAGCTCTTATGGCTACATTAAAATGAATTATAAGAAGCCATATTTTAAAGATAAACGTGTCCGCCAAGCATTTATTTACGGATTAGAGCGTCAAAAGGTTATTGATACGTATTTCCAAGGATATGCGTCACTCGTTAATGTACCGATTACGCCAGTTTCATGGGCGTATACAGAAGAGGGCATTAATAAATATGAGTATAATTTAGAGAAGGCGAAGAAATTACTGGATGAGGCTGGATGGAAAGCGGGTTCGGATGGAATTCGTGAAAAAGATGGACAAAAATTGAAAGTAAGTTATTTTGCCTCATCAGCAAGTAAAATAAATGATGTAATGATTCCTGTGATGAAAGAAGATTATAAAAAGTTGGGTGTAGAGTTTAACCCAGAATATATGGACTTTAATACGATGATTTCAAAAGTGATAAAAGGTGATTATGATTTAGCGATGGTATCTACGCCAATGATTGATGATCCGAGCGGAACGATTGAAGAGTTTGTTTCAACAAGTAAACGAAATTATGATGGATATTATAATCCGAAAGTAGATGAATTAGCTAAGCAAGCATTAGAAACGTTGGATATTGAAAAGCGAAAAGAAATTTATAAAAAGTTATATCAAGAATTAAGCGAAGACCCGCCTGTAATCTTCTTGAATAATAGCAAAGTGGTGTCTGCACATAATGCACGAATTCAAGGATTACAAGAAGATAACTATAACGGTATTTTATTAAGTTTACCTAAATTAAAGATAGAATAAAAATTTTCAAAATATTTATTTAGAAAGAATTGACAAAATATAACTGACGATATAAGCTAATAACCATAAAGTCTACCGGAAAAGTCGGAATAGGATTGTTACCCCTCAAAAACATCTATTTTTTACGATTAAAACCGACTTTTCCGATTGACTATAAAATATTGCTGTGGGAGGCATACATAAGGCAAGCAATTCATAAGGTTTAATTATTAAAAAAGTTAGGGTGGGGACAATGAAGAAAAAGACAAAAAAATGGGCTGGTGTGTTTTCAGTATTATTGAGTAGTTCGCTTGTGTTATCTGCTTGTGGGGGACAGGAAGATACGGCTTCTACAGAACCGGTAAAAAAGCAGGATTTAAAAGACGCTAAGATTGAATCAATTCCAGCTACAGATAAAAAGAAAAGTCCAGAGAAAGCAAATCAGCGAAAAGATACTTTTATTACAGCCATTTCTAAACCAGGGGGAGTTTTCCTTCCATATTTCCAAGAGAATGGTTGGGATGGAAATGTAACGTCTGTTATTTTTGCGTCACTAGTAGCAACAGACAAACAAAGTAAACCTATTCCGGATCTTGCAGAAAAATGGGATATTTCTGCTGACCAGTTAACATATACATTCCATTTACGTAAAAATCTAAAATTTAGTGATGGTTCGCCTTTAACGGCGGAGGACGTAGCATTTACATTAACACTACTTCATGATAAAGCGTATGAAGGTGGAATGGATATTGCTCAGTATGCTGTTAAAGGTGGAAAAGAATATAAAGAAGGAAAAGCAACTTCTATTGAAGGAATTCAAGTTGTTGATCCACAGACAATTAAAATTACAACTGAAAAAGTTAATTCACAGGCGCTAACTAATTTAGGTGGCCCAGTGCTATCAAAAGCTTATTATGGAAAAGATTATAAACAAAATACAAGTTTAGACTATTTAAAAGCATTATATGGGCAACCAATTGCAGCGGGTCCATATAAATTTGAAAAATATGTTCCAGGTCAAGAAGTACGCTTTGTTGCTAATGAAAATTATTATGCAGGTAAACCAAAAATCAAAAACTTTATTTACAAAATCACATCAGGTGATACTGGATTCCAATTATTCCAAACAGGTGAACTGGACTATAGTGGATTTAGAGCAAATCCTGAGAATATAGACCAATTAAAAGGATTAGAGTTTGCAAATATTAATCTTGAGTCATCAAGTGATATTGCTTATATCTATGTAAATAATAAGAAATCGTATTTGAAAGATAAGAAGGTACGTCAAGCACTTACTTATGGATTAGACCGTAAGAAGTATGTGGATACAGCTTTACAAGGATATGGATCTGTTGCTAACGTACCAATTGCGCCAGTTTCATGGGCATATACAGAAGAAGGTATTAATAAATATCCACACGACGTAGAAAAGGCTAAAAAATTATTGGATGAGGCTGGTTGGAAAGTAGGTTCTGACGGGGTTCGTGAAAAAGATGGTCAAAAACTAAAATTAACATACTACGCATCAAATACAGGTAAAACAAATGATATCTTTATTCCAATTGCAAAAGAAAGTTACAAAGAAATCGGTGTTGAATTAAATCCAGAGTTGATGGACTTTAATACGATGCTTTCAAAAGTAGGAAAAGGTGACTACGATTTAGCGGCAGTTTCAACACCAGGAATTAGTGATCCAAGTGAAGTTGTAAGTGATTACTTATCAACTAATCCAAAAAGTGATACGGGTTATAACAACCCGAAAGTAGATGACTTGATTGTAAAAGGTATAGGGACGACAGATATTGAAAAACGTAAAGCAATTTATAAAGAACTGTATAAAGAGTTAAGTGATGATCCACCAGTTATTTTATTAAACTATCGTAAACTACTTTATGCTCATAATGCACGTATAAAAGGAATTGATCCAGAAAAGTACGATAGCATTAGTTCCAACTTACCAGTGTTATCTATTGAACAATAAGGGTTGACCTAAATAATAGAAGGCGTTTTTTCATACAGCGATGGGATAGTAGCTGTTTTGAAAAAATGTTCTTCTATTTTTAAGTAAATAGGATTGGGGAGACAAAAGGTGAAAACATATATCGTTCGTAGGTTCCTTCAAATGATCCCTACATTGTTTGGTACATCTATTATTATTTTTTTCTTATTTGCACTTTTGCCGGGGGATTATATTGATTCAAATCCTAAGTTAACACCAGAGAGAGCTCAAGAGTTAAGGGAATTGTATGGCTTAAACAAACCAATTATTGAAAGATATTTTCAATGGTTAGTGAATGCTTTGCATGGTGATTTTGGATTTTCTCTACAGTATCAAGAACCTGTAACTTCATTACTTAATAAATTTATTTGGAATACATTTATCGTTGCTGTTGCAGCTTTATTTTTCACTTGGATTATTGCTCTTATTATTGGGGTTATTTCTGCAACAAAGCAGCACTCTTGGTTTGATAGATTGGTAACAATCGGTGTCTTTGCAGCAATGTCATTTCCATCATTCTTTATCGGATTATTTTTAATTAAATTATTAGCAGTTGATTTAAAGTTATTACCTATTGGTGGCATGATTGATATTGGAAGTAACTCAACAGGAATAGCATACATATTAGAAGTATTACGTCATATGATTCTACCTGTATTTATTTTAACGCTTCTTGGTGTAGGATCATTAACACGATATTTTAGAACTAGCATGTTGGATGTTGTTAGGCAAGATTATATTCGTACTGCTCGTGCAAAAGGTTTAAAAGAAAGAACCGTTATTTATAAACATGCATTGAAAAATGCAATTTTGCCAGCAATTACATTACTTGCTTTTGAATTACCTGGTTTATTTTCAGGAGCGATTATTATTGAACAGATTTTTAATTGGCCAGGGATTGGGAGTATTCAATTAGAAGCATTAAACTTCCGTGATTATACGGTATTAATGGCCTTTACAATGTTTCTTTCTTGTTTAACAATTATGGCTAATTTCTTAGCTGATATTGTATATGCGTTTGTTGATCCAAGAATTCGATTGAAGTAAGGGGGGAAAGATATGGAGACTATTACACCAATAATAGAGAAAAAGAAAGAACGAAAAAAGAGAAATGAATCATCACCATGGCGTCAAGCTTATAAAAAAATTAAGAAAAATAAGATGGCACTGTGTGGCTTATACGTTTTAATATTTATGTTTTTATTTAGTTTTATCGGTCCAATCTTTTCGCCGTATGCTGATGGGAAAGTACAAGTAACACAAATTAATAAACCACCCAGCCTGTCACATTGGCTTGGAACAGACCAATTGGGACGGGATATTTTAACTAGACTTATGCAAGCAGGGCGTATTTCATTAACAATTGGTTTAGCGTCGATGCTATTATCCGTTATACTAGGAGCTTTATTAGGAGCAATTGCTGGTTTTTATCGAGGGGTTGTAGATCATTTAATTATGCGTGTTGCGGATGTGTTAATGTCCATTCCGGGATTACCGCTACTTATTATAATGGGAGCAATTTTATCAGAATGGAAATTACCATCGGAATACCGTTTATATGTTGTAATGATTATTTTAAGTTTAGTAGGATGGCCAGGACTTGCCCGGCTTGTGAGAGGACAAATTTTAACATTGCGGGAGCAAGCCTTTATGCAAGCAGCAGATGTATTAGGATTAAAGGATTCTCGGAAAATTATTCATCATTTAATTCCTAACGTCTTTCCGTTGCTTATTGTTGTAGCAACTTTGGGCGTTGCAGGTTCAATTTTGAGTGAATCCGCACTAAGCTACTTAGGTCTCGGCGTCGTCCCACCTACACCATCATGGGGGAATATGATTAGCGCAGCTAACTCATTAATTGATTTCCAAAAGCGTCCGTGGTTATGGATTCCGCCTGGTTTTGCAATCTTTATAACAGTTGTATCAATTAACTTACTTGGTGATGCACTTCGTGATGCGTTAGATCCAAAGATGAGACGGTAGGTGAGAAGGTATGAGTAAAGCGGTAGTAGAGCTGAAAGACTTACAAACACACTTTCAGACAGAAGAAGGAACAGTAAAGGCTGTGAATCATGTTAGTTTTACAGTTCGAGAAGGTGAAACGGTTTGTGTTGTAGGCGAATCGGGTTGCGGGAAAAGTGTAACAGCTTTATCTATTATGGGACTTATTGCTGAATCAGGCAGTGTAGTAGGTGGAGATATCTTATATGAAGGAAAAAGTCTTTTAGGAATGAAAGAGAAAGAGCTTCGTAGTTTACGAGGAAATGATATTGCGATGATTTTCCAAGAACCGATGACATCGCTAAATCCTGTCTTCACTGTAGGTGAACAAATTGTAGAGACGTTAAGAGAGCATGAATTACTTAGCAAAAATGAAGCGTATAAGAAGGCAATTGAGTTAATTCGTAAAGTTGGTATAGCTCGTGCGGATGAAATCGTCCATTCTTATCCGCACGAACTGAGTGGTGGCATGTTACAACGTATTATGATTGCTGTTGCACTTAGTTGTAATCCGAAGTTATTAATTGCGGATGAACCGACAACGGCTCTTGATGTTACGATTCAAGCTCAAATATTAGACTTATTAAGACAAGTAAAAGAAGAATTTAAAACATCCATTTTATTAATTACACATGATTTAGGCGTTGTAGCTGAGATGGCTGATTACGTTGTCGTTATGTATGGCGGGAAAGTTATTGAAGAGGCACCAGTACTAGAAATATTCCAAAATCCGAAACACCCGTATACGAAAGGGTTGTTGAAATCAAAACCAGTGATGGGAAAACGAATAGATAAATTATATTCTATTCCAGGGCAGGTTCCTAATTTAGTTGGTTTGGATGAATTTTGCTACTTTAGCGGTCGTTGTGAGCATTGTATGGAAATATGTAAAGAAGAAGCGCCAAATCTGAATGTACATGATGAGAATCATAAAGTAGCTTGCTGGTTATATGAGGAGCGTGCGGGACAATGAGTGAACCATTATTAGAAGTAAAAAACTTAAAAACATATTTCCCAATTAAAGGCGGCATATTTAGTAGAACGATTGGACATGTGAAAGCAGTTGATGGAGTAAGTTTTACTATTAATAGAGGCGAAGTGTTCGGTCTCGTTGGTGAATCAGGAAGCGGAAAAACGACGATAGGAAAAACAATTTTACGTCTCGTTCAAAAAACGGAGGGAGAAGTGAAGTTTAAAGGACACGATGTTCATTCTCTATCAAAAGAGGAATTGAGAAAACATCGTCCTAATATGCAGCTTGTGTTTCAAGATCCATTTAGCTCATTAAATCCGAGAATGAGAATTGGAGAAGCACTTGGCGAGCCGATGTTGGCTCACGGACTAGCGACGAAAGAAAATGTTCGTGAAAAAGTGACAGAAGTATTAGAGTTATGTGGCTTAGCCCCATATCATATTGACCGGTATCCTCATGAGTTTTCTGGTGGACAACGTCAGCGTATCGTTATCGCAAGAGCTATGGTATTAAATCCGGAATTTATAGTAGCTGACGAACCTGTGGCAGCACTAGATGTATCTATTCAAGCACAGATCATTAATTTATTTAGTGAGTTACAGGAGAAAAAGGGACTATCTTATTTGTTCATTTCACATGATTTAAGCGTAGTAGAGCACTTATGTACGAAAATTGGAATTATGTATTTAGGAACGATTGTGGAAACAGCGCCGCGTGATGAGTTATTTACGAACCCACTGCATCCGTATACAAAAGCATTGTTATCAGCTGTGCCAATACCAGATCCAACAGTGAAGCGAGAGCGGATTATACTAGAGGGTGATATTCCAAGTCCAGCAAATCCACCTTCGGGTTGTCGCTTTCATACACGTTGCCCGTTTGCAACAGATATTTGTAAACAAACGGTACCAGAATTCCGTAATGTTGGTGAAGAGCATTTTGTTGCTTGTCATCATGTATAAAAGAAAAGGACCCTTTCAAATTGAAAGAGTCCTTTTTTTATTTACTAGATGAAGTTTGTTTCAATACAAATTTCTCGATTGCGTGAGCAACACCATGCTCATTATTTGTTAATGTTACGACATCACATAGTTTTTTTACATCTTCTTCAGCATTTCCCATTGCAACTGATAAGCCAGCTACTTGTAACATTGGCACATCATTAAAGTTGTCCCCGATCGCAATAGTATCTTCAATTGGTATATTGAAATAAGCAGCCATTTCTTGTAGACCGTTCCCTTTATGACCGTGCTTATCCATAATTTCTACATTAGTAGGAGCTGATGCCGTAACTGAAATATCAGTGTCTTCTTGTAACATGCTTAATAGCTGTGCACGATGCGCTGCATTAAATGTCAAAATGAAGAATTTAGATATTTCTAATTCTGGATTATTTACAACATCTTCGATTTTTTGGAAATCAGTAATTAAGTTTGATTTCTTTTGTTTTTCTGTAATTCTTTCAAGTTCTTCAAGTGTAACATCTAGTGCATGCTTGTTTTCTTCGAACGCTTGCATGACTTGATCTTGCCATGTATATGGAGAATAAACTCCTTTATTCGTATATAGCTTATAAGGAAAACCTTCAGATTCTAGTAATTTTGCAAGCTTGTATACTTTATCGTTTTGTAAACAACGCGAGTTAATTACTTTTCCATCCACATAAACAATTGCCCCATTGCTCGCTCCAACTGGAAGAGATAGTTTATATTCTTCCAATAATTTTAAAGCATCCTCTTTTGCACGACCAGAACAAATCATGACTATATGACCATCCTCTTTTGCAGTTTGGATAGCTTGTAAGTTCTCCTTGGAGATTTCAAGATTAGATGATAGTAGCGTACCATCCATATCTAATGCGATTAATTTCAAAATGACCACCTCTTTGCTTTTATTATACATAGTTATATAGAGGAAACATATAAACTTATCTTGGAAAGATCGTATTTTATCTTGCGTGAACCGTCAGTAAAAAGTTGATAGGCGCCATCTTATTACTTTGAATATGCACTTTAATTTGTAACAAAAATAGAGGTAGGTATGAGGGTGTTTCGTTATATGACTGTAATATTACAATAACATTACAAACGTCAACTTAGTAGAAAGTGCATTAAAACAGGGTTTTTAAGGGTGTTTATAAAAAACGTAAAAAAAGTGTAATAAAATTTACGTAATTATATTGCAACGTAACAATAGTTATGTTACATTAATGTTACAAACGTTACGTTAATAACTTTAATGTAACGCTAACATAAAAACTATGAAATAAACATTTCTTAGAAATTACATATAGATAACTTATTAAAAAGGAGGATACATAAAATGAAAGAGCAAGTATTACAAGTAACAAAAGGTGACTTCGTAGGATCAGCAAGTGGAGCAGTAGTATTAACAGCATTAATCGTATTTCTATCAAGCGTATTAGTATAATAGAAGTTTTGTAATAAAAGAAAAAGAGAGGAGAATGCAAAATGAAAGAGCAAGTATTACAAGTAACAAAAGGTGACTTCGTAGGATCAGCAAGTGGAGCAGTAGTATTAACGGCATTAATCGTATTTCTATCAAGCGTATTAGTATAATAGAAGTTTTCTAATAAAAGAAAAAGAGAGGAGAATGCAAAATGAAAGAGCAAGTATTACAAGTAACAAAAGGTGACTTCGTAGGATCAGCAAGTGGGGCGGTAGTATTAACGGCATTAATCGTATTTCTATCAAGCGTATTAGTATAATAGAAGTTTTGTAACAAAAGAAAATAGAAGGGAGAATGAAAGATATGAAAGAGCAAGTATTACAAGTAACAAAAGGTGATTTCGTAGGATCAGCAAGTGGAGCAGTAGTATTAACGGCATTAATCGTATTTCTATCAAGTGTATTAGTATAATAGAAGTTTTAAATCATACAAAATGAAAGGAGAATGAGGAATATGAACAGTGAACAAGTGTTACAAGTAACAAAAACAGATTTATTAGGATCATTAGGTGGAGCGGTAGTATTAACATCATTTATTTTATTCCTTGCAAATGTATTAGTATGAGACATATAAATACAATCATTCAAAAAAAATAAAGACTCTAGCATATTAGTAAGTAGTTAATATGTTGGGGTCTTTTTTGTTTTCCTCTCCTATATACCTTCAAGTATGAATATTCCCTCCGTCATGTAAAGAGAAAAAAGTCGAATTTTATATGTAAGAAAAAAAGAGGAATTTGACAGAAAAGATAGAAAATTTTAAAGGTCAGAATTTGTTAGCTTGCTAACTAATTTCTATTAATTGATGTTGGAAGCGTTTTCGGTTGGTTTTAAGTATGAACCATTTAATCTATTTACAGGGGGATGAGGATTTTATGAAACAAAAATCTATGGATACGCTAGCTGCACAAATGGAGGACTTTTTTCCGGTACGTGATGTAGATCATTTGGAATTTTACGTAGGAAATGCAAAGCAATCAAGTTATTACCTCGCGAGAGCATTCGGGTTCAAAATTGTGGCTTACTCTGGATTAGAAACTGGTAACCGTGAAAAGGTATCTTATGTTCTTGTGCAAAAAAATATGCGTTTTGTTGTGTCTGGAGCTTTAAGTAGCGATAATCGTATCGCAGAATTTGTAAAGACACATGGTGATGGTGTAAAAGATGTTGCTTTACTTGTTGACGATGTTGACAAAGCATATTCGGAAGCTGTAAAACGTGGTGCCGTTGCAATTGCTCCACCTGTGGAATTAACAGACGAGAACGGTACACTGAAAAAAGCAGTTATTGGTACGTATGGTGATACAATTCACACGCTTGTAGAGCGTAAAAATTATAAAGGAACATTTATGCCAGGATTCCAACAAGTGGAGTTTAATATTCCATTTGAAGAGTCAGGTTTAATTGCTGTAGATCACGTAGTTGGTAATGTTGAGAAAATGGAAGAATGGGTTAGCTATTATGAGAATGTTATGGGCTTTAAACAAATGATTCATTTTGATGATGACGATATTAGTACAGAGTATTCAGCATTAATGTCGAAAGTTATGACAAATGGAAGTCGTATTAAGTTCCCTATTAACGAGCCAGCAGATGGAAAGAGAAAATCGCAAATTCAAGAATATCTAGAATTCTATAATGGAGCAGGTGTACAACATCTTGCTTTATTAACAAGCGATATCGTTAAAACAGTGGAAGCACTTCGTGAAAATGGCGTGGAGTTTTTAGATACACCTGATACTTATTATGATGAGTTAAGTGCGCGAGTTGGGAAAATTGATGAAGAAATTGATAGGTTAAAAGAATTAAAGATTTTAGTAGATCGCGATGAGGAAGGATACTTACTACAAATCTTTACGAAACCAATTGTAGATCGTCCAACTTTATTTATTGAAATTATTCAACGTAAAGGTTCTCGCGGATTTGGAGAAGGGAACTTTAAAGCATTATTTGAATCAATTGAAAGAGAACAGGAACGTCGCGGAAACTTATAAGATTTGTATCCACCAGCAAAAGTCTCTTTGCTGGTGGAAATTTCATTTTCATAGGGAGGAATCATGATGAAATTTGTTACATTTCGTCTTCCTTCGAAAGAAATGCGAGCTGGATGGCTTGAAGGTGACAAAGTAATTGATATGAATCTTGCTAGTGATGGAAAATTACCTTCTTCTATGTTCGCCTTTTTAGAGAAAGCGGATGAGTATGTAGAAGTATTGCGTAATATGGAGAATCCGGAAAAGGGTATATATTCCTTAGAGGAAGTGCAATTAGCGGCGGCAATTCCTAATCCGAGTAGTATTCGGGATTTTTACGCGTTTGAACAGCATGTAAAAACGGCCCGCGGCCGGAGAGGGCTAGAGGTTGTACCTGAATGGTACGATATCCCGGTTTTTTATTTTACGAACCATCGTGCTGTAATTGGTCCAGATGATTTTGTAATTGGTCCGAAGAAATCTAAAAAGCTTGATTATGAGTTAGAGATCGCTTGCGTAATTGGGAAAGAAGGAAGAAATATTTCTCGTGAGCAAGCAGAGGAATACATTTTTGGTTATTGTATTATGAACGACTGGAGTGCAAGGGACTTACAAGCAACAGAAATGAAGGTAGGACTTGGTCCAGCAAAAGGAAAAGATTTTGCAACTTCATTAGGAGCGCACCTTGTTACGAAAGAGGAATTGGATGTTTATCGTAACGGTGACCGTTATGAGTTAGAGATGACTGCTCATGTAAATGGAAAGCTATTATCAAAGGGGAACTTCCAAGATATTTACTATACATTTGCTGAAATGATTGAACGTGCTTCGGAAGACGTTACGTTATATCCAGGCGATGTGATTGGTTCTGGGACAGTAGGAACAGGTTGTGTTTTAGAACTGGGTACGGAAGAGTGGCTGCAAGATGGGGATGTTGTAGAACTTACGATTACTGGTTTAGGTACGTTACGTAATACGGTCAAAAAAGAAATGGAAGCAGGTGATGGGCATGTTTTATCGTCACATGGGGGAGCTACCTCATAAACGACATGTACAATTCCGTAAAAAAGATGGGTCGCTTTATCGCGAACAGGTAATGGGAACAAAAGGTTTTTCTGGTACGCAATCTATTTTGTACCATCATTATATGCCAACGGAAGTAGGTCATGCGGCATTATCTCATTCTTGTCAGTTGCAGTATGAAGAAGATGTAGCTCTTGCTCATCGTCATTTTCGCACGAAAGAAAATAAAAAAACTGGCGATGCAGTAAGCGGAAGGAATTTTATGCTTGGGAATGAGGATTTATTAATTGGAGTAGTGGCTCCAACAGAAAAAATGGACTATTTCTACCGTAATGGTGATGGTGATGAAATGTTATTTGTTCATTACGGAACAGGGAAAATTGAAACGATGTTTGGAACGATTCACTATCAAAAAGGTGATTATGTAACAATCCCAATTGGAACGATTTATCGTGTTATTCCAGATGAGGGAGAGACTAAGTTTCTTGTTGTAGAGGCAAATAGTCAAATCACAACGCCGCGTCGTTATCGGAATGAATATGGACAATTGTTAGAGCATAGTCCGTTTTGTGAGAGAGATATTCGTGGTCCTGAAAAATTAGAGACGTATGATCAAAAAGGTGAGTTTGTCGTAATGACAAAGTCGCGAGGCTATATGCATAAACATGTTTTAGGGCACCATCCGTTAGATGTTGTTGGTTGGGATGGCTATTTATATCCGTGGGTCTTTAATGTAGAGGACTTTGAACCAATCACAGGTCGTATTCATCAGCCACCTCCAGTACATCAAACGTTCGAAGGTCACAATTTCGTTATTTGTTCTTTTGTACCACGTTTATACGACTATCATCCAGAATCTATTCCGGCACCATATTATCATAGTAACGTGAATAGTGATGAAGTACTGTACTATGTAGAAGGAAACTTTATGAGCCGGAAAGGTGTGGAAGAAGGTTCTATTACACTTCATCCGAGCGGAATTCCTCATGGGCCGCATCCTGGGAAAACAGAGGGAAGTATAGGGAAGAAAGAAACACTTGAACTAGCTGTTATGATAGACACGTTCCGTCCGCTTCGTATTGTAAAGCAAGCACATGAAACAGAAGATGAAAAATATATGTATAGCTGGATTGAAGAAGGTTCACATACTGTGAAATAGGTAAAAAGAGGCATGCTCAATAAGTGAGCATGCCTCTTTTGTGGAATCGACATGTATAATAATACCAAAAAAAATTACGGAAAGATATATAGAAACAACGATAAGGATATTGTATGTTCCGAAAGATTTCTACTTATTTCGACAAAAGTATTGACTGGGGAAAGTGCAATGAGTAAAATAAAAAAGCGAATTAAAAATTTTCAGAAAATTTAAAACTTGGAGGAGCATGCTATGAAGCAAATTTTTCAAAAGAAGCCTATTGCAAAGCTAATGCAAGAGAGTAAGCAAAAGACGTTAGCAAGAACATTGGGTGCATTGGATTTAACTATGCTTGGAATCGGGGCAATTGTTGGAACAGGTATTTTTGTTCTAACGGGCGTGGTAGCAGCAAAACATTCTGGGCCAGCTATTATATTATCATTTGCGATAGCCGCGTTAGCCTGTGCCTTTGCTGCATTTTGTTATGCTGAATTCGCTTCTTCAGTTCCTGTCTCAGGCAGTGTGTATACGTACACATATGCGACGATGGGAGAGGTATTCGCATTTTTAATTGGATGGGACTTAATGCTTGAGTATTTACTCGCTACATCTGCTGTAGCAAACGGTTGGTCCGCTTATTTTCAATCTTTATTAAAGGGATTTGGGATCCATATTCCTACCATTCTCTCCTCGGCCCCTGGTACAGGAAAGGGTGGAATAATTGATTTGCCTGCGGTTCTAATTATTTTAGTAATGACAGTTCTTTTATCTAGAGGTGTTCGTGAAAGTGCACGAATAAATAACATTATGGTGTTTATTAAATTAGCGGTTGTTCTCATATTTATCTTTGCTGGTTTTAATTATGTAAAACCTGAAAATTGGACACCTTTTATGCCGTTTGGCTTAGATGGTGTAATGGCTGGAGCTGCTACAGTGTTTTTTGCATTCATAGGGTTTGATGCAGTTTCAACGGCAGCAGAAGAAGTGAAACGTCCACAACGTGATTTACCAATTGGCATTATTGCATCTTTATTAATTTGTACGGTTCTTTATATTGTTGTTTCACTTATTTTGACAGGAATTGTTCCATACGGACAGTTAAATATATCAGATCCAGTTGCTTTTGCACTTCAATTTATTGGACAAGATAGTTTAGCGGGAGTAATTTCAGTAGGAGCAATTACAGGAATCACAACAGTAATGTTAGTTATGATGTATGGGCAAGTACGTGTTTCGTATGCAATGAGTAGAGATGGATTATTGCCGAAGCGCCTTGCTAAAGTCCATCCAAAATTTAAAACACCATTTTTAAATACATGGACAACAGGAATTATTGCAGCACTTATTTCAGGATTAATAGATTTAAATGTGTTAGCGCATCTTGTAAATATGGGGACTTTATCAGCCTTTGCACTTGTAGCTGTTGCTGTTATTGTAATGAGAAGAACTCATCCGGATTTACCAAGAGCATTTAAGGCACCACTTGTACCATTTTTACCAGCATTAACGGTGATTTTTTGTTTATATTTAATGCTTCAGTTATCCGGAACTGCTTGGATTAGTTTTGGGGTATGGATGGTTATCGGTATTGCAGTTTACTTCTTATATAGCCGAAAACATAGTGCTTTAAATAATAGTAAAGACGAAGAAGATGCAGCGAATTTATAAGTTGAAAAATCCATTCTAATTCTGTTAGGATGGATTTTTTATTCTGAAAATTTACATTTTTCTGATTGTGTATATAATATAATTGTTGGGGAACTGAGGGGGGAATGTATGAAAAATACGTGGCGTGAGTTAAGGGAGATGGACCGAAACATATGGATTCGGTTTATTGGCGAAACGTTAAATGGAATTGCAATGATGATGTTGATGCCTTTTTTTGCCCTATATTTAAAAGATAAGGTGGATTCGTTATTGGAAGTAGGGGTTATTATGGCACTTTCTCCGATTGCCGCAAGTTTCGGTTCTCTTCTTGGTGGGAGGATTGCTGATATATATGGAAGAAAGCCAATAATGATTTTTTCAATGGTGAGTAATGCTTTGTTCATGCTAGGTTTTTTATTTATAGAAGGATTTATTCCTTATGCTATTTTATCTATTTTTTTAGGGCTCAGTAATTCATTATTCCATCCCGCTGCATCAGCAATGGTTGCGGATGTAACAGCACCTGAAAAAAGAACAGAAGCATATGGTTTATTACGAATGGGGCACAATATAGGTGCTGCAATTGGCCCGATAATGGGTGCTTCAGTAGTTATGTTGTCGAAGAACCTTGTGTTTATTATTGCCTCGTCTACGATGTTATTTTATGCATTACTTGTATTCATTCTTATTCAAGAGACAATGCCAAAGAGTGCGACTAAAGAAGAAAATAAAGAAAAGGAATCAGAGGCGGTTTGGAAAATTGTAATGAGAGATAAGGCACTAATGATTTATTTGTTAGCAGGTATCATTATTTCGATGGGATTTTCTCAAACAGAGGGCATGTTGCCGCTGCACTTTGATAATGAAATGAAAGGCATTTTTGGAACTAACAATCCATATCCATATTTAATGGCTTTAAATGGACTATTAGTTGTGTTGTTCCAATTTCAAATTTCAAAATGGGCCACAGATAAACCTGTCGGAAAGACGATGTTATATGGTGCATGTTTGTTCGGTGTTGGTTTGTTCTTTATAGGATGGTTACCGAAGTGGTTTGGAGAATTTGATGCAAATGCTACGATTATTTTAATAACGTTGCTGTTCGTTTATGCCATATATACGTTAGGTGAGATGATTATGTCGCCTGTACAGATGACGTTTGTAGCGAATTTGGCCCCTGAGCACTTGAGAGGGACTTATATGGGAGCTGCCAGTTTGCAGTGGATTACAGGAGGCGCATTCGGTCCACTTCTTGGCGGTTTTTTATTGGATCGATTACTTGGCCACTTTCTATTTACAATTTTAGCTGTAGGATGTGTAGTTGCAGGTATTGTATATGTTTCTTTAGATCGTCTCGTTGAGCAAAGGCAAAAAGGCACACTGACCAAACAGTCTTCTTAATGAGTAGATGACATACACAAAAAGGGGATTTCTACATATTTTAGGTACATAACTAGATTGGATTACAATTTTATCCCGCTATTTATGGGCAGTAAGACTTCCACCTCAAAATTCGGCGGGAGATAACTGTCCGATTGGTGCGGGCTGATAATTAGTGGGGATGGCCCCTCGTTAATTAAAGTTTCACTGTATTTTAGAATTTAATTTTGTATATTTATGAAGAAAGTTAAGTAGAAAAAGTATAGAAAACCAATAAGTGGTGTCATTTAATTATTTGTGGAAGTTACATTTTATTTCAAATAGGAACTACCTATTTTTATAAAAAGTGCTAAAATAGAAAAATGAAAACAATTGGTTAGGGTGATTTCAGTGACAAAAATTAAATTAGGTTTATTATATGGTGGAAAATCAGCTGAGCATCAAGTTTCGCTACAAACGGCTCTTGCTGCTATTAAAGCATTAAATCAAGATAAATTCGAGATTCATCCAATTTATATTACAGAACAAGGTCAATGGGTGCGCGGTGAGCGTATTGAAGGTGAAGTAACAGATGTTGAAGTTCTAAAAATGAGCGGCGCAGAAAATGCGATTTCTCCGTTATCATTAAGCACAGAAATCATTCCATCTGCAGCTTCTGAGGAAAACGCTATCGACGTTATTTTCCCATTATTACATGGACCAAATGGTGAAGATGGAACGGTTCAAGGATTATTAGAATTAATGAACATTCCTTATGTAGGAAATGGTGTTCTAGCATCTGCTGCTGGTATGGATAAAGTTGTTATGAAAAACATCTTCGCAGAAGCTGGATTGAAACAAGCGAAGTATGCATCGTTTATTCGTAGTGCATGGGAAAAAGATCGTGAAACAGCATATGAAAAAGTAGAAGAAGTTTTAGGATATCCTTGCTTCGTAAAACCAGCAAACCTTGGTTCAAGTGTTGGTATTAATAAGTGTAAAAATCGTGAAGAGCTTGAGAATGCATTTGAAGAGGCATTCCAATTTGACCGCAAAATTATTGTAGAAGAAAATATAGTTGGACGTGAAGTAGAAGTTGGTGTATTAGGTAATGATGAACCGAAATGTTCAGTTGTAGGTGAAATCGTACCGAAAAAGGACTTCTATGATTATAAGTCGAAATATATCGATGGTGATACAGCATTAATCATTCCGGCTGAAATGACAGAAGAAGAGTCTAATGTCATTAAGCGAGATGCGATTATTGCATTCCAATCTTTAGATAGTGCTGGCTTAACAAGAGCTGATTTCTTCTTAACGAAAGACGGAGAAGTATATATTAACGAAGTGAATACGATGCCAGGGTTTACGCCGTTTAGTATGTTCCCTCTACTATGGCAACATACTGGATTACCGTATCCGGAATTAATTGAAGAGCTAATTCGTTTAGCGATTGAGCGTCACGAAGAAAAACAAAAAATTAAATATACAATCTAACAAAAAAGGAGGAAGCACTATTCGCAGGAATAGTGCTTCCTCTATGTAAGGAGTGTTCTCATGATAAATCGAACGTTAAAACAAGTAGAACAGATGGTAAATGGTACGGGATTAGCAGAGCAATATGAGGGAATTACTATACAAGGAGTCTCTATTGATACGAGAAAAATTGAAAATGGAAACTTATATGTTCCGATTCAAGGTGAACGTTTCGATGGACATGCTTTTGTAGATAAAGCCGTTGAAAATGGAGCTGTGGCGACATTATGGATGAAAGATGTAGCAAATCCACCTGAGAATCTTCCCGTTATTTTTGTGGAAGACACGTTATCAGCATTACAAATGTTAGCGAAAAACTATCGCAATCAATTGGATGTGAAAGTTATTGGTGTGACAGGGAGTAACGGTAAAACATCTACAAAAGATATTGTAACAAGTCTTCTTGCGACTAAATTCAAAGTTCAAAAAACAGAAGGAAACTTTAATAACCATATTGGGTTACCTCTTACTATTTTAAACTTAGAAGAAAATACAGAAGTAGCTGTATTAGAGATGGGTATGTCCAGCCGAGGGGAAATTGAATTCTTATCTAAGTTAGCACGTCCAAATGCAGCTATCATTACGAACATTGGTGAGGCACATTTAATGGACTTAGGCTCTCGTGAAGCAATTGCTGAAGCGAAATTAGAAATTGTGACAGGATTACAAGAAGGTGGAGTATTCGTATATAACGGAGATGAGCCATTATTAACAAATCGTGTTCCTGAAATGAATTTAATAGCTGAAACAGTTACGTTTGGTGATGCTAGAGCAAATGATTACTATCCAACGACTGTAACATTACAGGCAACTGGGACACATTTTAAAATGAATAGAGAAGAAAATATTTCATTCTACTTACCAGTATTAGGAAAACACAACGTGTACAATACGCTTGCTTCAATGGCAATTGCGAAATATTTTGGTGTAACGTGGGAAGAGATGAAAGAAGGTTTAGTAACACTTCAAATGACAGGCATGCGTATGGAAATTGTAAAAACAAATAGTGGTTTAACAATTATCAATGATGCTTATAATGCAAGTCCAACGGCTATGGAAGCAGCGTTCCACCTAATGAATGGTTTAGATGGATTTGCTAAAAAAATTGTTGTACTTGGTGATATGCTAGAACTTGGTGATCAAGAAGTACAATTCCATTATGAGGTAGGTAAATTAATCGATCCAGCAAAAATCTCATATGTGTTCACATATGGTAAATTAGGGGCTCAAATTGCTGAAGGAGCGAAAATTAATTTCCCTATTGAGCGTGTAAAAGCGTATGATAATAAAGAGGAGCTAGTAAAAGAGTTACAAGCAGTAGTTGATGTGAAAGATGTTGTATTAATAAAAGCATCTCGCGGCATGAAATTGGAAGAAGTAATTACGATGTTGAAATAATTGGTGTATATAAATAGGGATGATAGATGCGAAAATAGAAGAAACTTATAATAAGCGCTTACAGTAAATATAAAAAAATAAAAGTGAAGAAAAAAACTCTGAATATGAAAATAAGGTAACAGTTGGGTTTGCTTTTTGCACATACAAAACTTATAATTGATAAAGTGTAATAACGTTTAGAAGTATTTTCGCGAAGAATATACGCCCGTTTATATACGTGAGCATTCAGGAAAAGGGCTTTTCCGCAAATTCGGAAAACGCCTTTTTTTAAATGATAAGTATAGGATAGAAAAGGAGAAGTAACATTGACAACATTTCGAGAATTAGGATTAAGTGAGTCTTTACTACAATCTGTTGAAAGTATGGGCTTTGAAGAGGCTACGCCGATTCAAGCTGAAACAATTCCACATGCATTGCAAGGTAAGGATATTATTGGGCAAGCGCAAACAGGTACAGGGAAAACAGCAGCATTCGGATTACCACTATTAGATAAAGTGGATACAAATAAAGAAGCAGTTCAAGGTATTGTTATCGCGCCAACGCGTGAATTAGCAATTCAAGTTGGAGAAGAGCTGTACAAAATTGGTAAACATAAACGCGTTCGTATTTTACCAATCTATGGTGGTCAAGATATTAACCGCCAAATTCGTGCTCTAAAAAAACACCCACACATTATTGTTGGTACGCCGGGTCGTATTTTAGATCATATTAACCGTAAAACACTTCGCTTACAAAACGTAGAGACAGTTGTTCTTGACGAAGCGGATGAAATGTTAAACATGGGCTTCATTGAAGATATTGAAGCGATTTTAACAGATGTGCCAGATACACATCAAACATTATTATTCTCAGCGACAATGCCAGATCCAATCCGTCGTATTGCTGAGCGTTTCATGACTGAGCCTCAACACATTAAAGTAAAAGCAAAAGAAGTAACAATGCCAAACATTCAGCAGTTCTATTTAGAAGTGCAAGAAAAGAAAAAGTTTGACGTGTTAACACGCTTATTAGATATTCAATCTCCAGAGCTTGCAATCGTATTCGGTCGTACAAAGCGTCGTGTTGATGAATTATCAGAAGCATTAAACTTACGTGGTTATGCAGCAGAAGGTATTCACGGTGACTTAACACAAGCGAAGCGTATGTCTGTATTACGTAAATTTAAAGAAGGTGCTATTGAAGTTCTTGTTGCAACAGACGTTGCTGCACGTGGTCTTGATATTTCAGGCGTAACACATGTATATAACTTCGATATCCCACAAGATCCAGAATCATACGTTCACCGTATCGGTCGTACTGGCCGTGCAGGTAAAAAAGGTATTGCAATGTTATTTGTAACACCACGTGAATCAGGACAATTAAAAAATATCGAGCGCACTACAAAACGTAAAGTTGATCGTATGGAAGCACCGACACTTGACGAGGCATTAGAAGGTCAACAACGTTTAATCGCTGAAAAACTTCAAAGCACAATTGAAAATGATAATTTATCATACTACAAGCGTATTGCAGAAGAAATGTTAGAAGAGAATGATTCTGTAACAGTAGTAGCTGCTGCTTTAAAAATGATGACAAAAGAGCCAGATACAACTCCAATCGCTTTAACGTCAGAACCACCAGTTGTTTCAAGAGGTGGCGGTTCTAAAAAACGCGGCGGTAACGGAGGCGGATACCGTGATGGTAACCGTAATCGTAGTCGTGACGGACGCGGCGGTGGCGATGGTCGTAACCGCGATCGCAATCGTGATGGTGGTAGCCGTGGTGGCGATGGCCGTAACCGTGATCGCAATCGTGATGGTGGTAGCCGTGGTCGTAAAGGTGAAGGTCAAGGTCGCCCTGGATCTTCAAATGGACGTGGCGAAAGAAAACATCATAGCCGTCCACAAGCTTAATAAAAAAGAGAATGCCCTTTGCTGGCATTCTCTTTTTTTATTTCTGTAATTGTACATACTACATAATAACTTGTGTAGAAAAGAGGTGCTACATGCTTGTAAGACTTGGATATGTTGCGATGAGTGTACATTTAAAGAATGCATCTCCATCTCAAACGATGACATATGCGCAGTTTCAACGAATTGGTGATCGAGAGGCTGCAATTCGTAAACTCGAAAGAATTGCTAATTCGAATTTAGAAAATTGTTTACGGTTATTAAAGCATAATAAAGGGCATGACATATCTTTCTTTCGGCTTAGTTCCAAGCTTGTTCCTTTAGCGAATCATGAGGAGTTGTTAGAGTGGAACTATATTCGCCCCTTAAAAGAAAATTTAAAAGTACTAGGTGATTACGCTATTCGAATGAATATGCGTATTGATTTTCATCCAGATCATTTCGTTGTGCTGAATTCACCTGAAGAGAATATTTTTAAACAATCTGTAAAGACATTGCAGATGCATAAAAAATTATTAAAAGGTATGGGGATTGAACATAAGCAACGATGCGTATTACATGTGGGTGGAGGTTATAAAGATAAGGAACTCGCATTAGAACGCTTTATAGAAAATTGGTCAAGTGTTCCAAGAAGTATCCAAGAGATGGTCATATTAGAAAATGATGATACGACCTTTTCTTTAGAAGAAACATTGTATTTAGGTGAAAAATTAGATATTCCAGTCGTGTTTGATTTGCATCACCATATGATGAATAATGATCGAGAAGATTGGCATGAAGATTGGGCGCGTGTTGTACATACGTGGGAATCGTCTTTGTTACCAGTGAAAATGCACATTTCTAGTCCTAGAGAGGGAAAAGACCCGAGAGCGCATGCGGACTTTATTGATGTAGATACTTTTTTATCTTTTTTAAAAAAGATAAAGGGAAGTGTTCCGCAAATTGATTGTATGATTGAAGCGAAGAAGAAGGATGAGTCTTTATTTCAACTAATGAGAGATTTAAGTAAACAAACAGATGTAGAAATTGTCGATGGTGCGAGCTTTTATATTAAATAAGCTCTGCACCATCGAATTTTTTTGTTAATAAAGGAGTGCAAATACCACCAATAATCAATCCTGTTAAATGGCTTATAGGGTTAGCGGAGGGATTGAAGAAAGTGAATAGTAGTAATATACATATCATGATTGAAAAAATAGCAATGTCTCTTGGATTGGAAGAACGATATCGACTATACAATAGAAATAATTGTGCACCTAGCAATCCGAAAATACCACCAGATGCCCCGGCATGAATATATTCAAGAGGCATAATGAGATAAGAAGAAATATTTCCAAGAATTCCAGAAAGGAAAAAAATAATGATGAAAGAAAAGTGCCCTAGTTGTTTTTCAATAGAAGAGCCAAGCACAAATAAACAAATACTATTAGAAAGGAAATGTTGTAAGTCTACATGTACAAGTAAGGAAGTTATGAGACGCCACCATTCTCCTTTAGCGATATATTCATTGTAGGATGCCATGGGAAAGAGAAGAAAGTCGCCTAACATAATCATGACTAATTGTATGAGAATTAAAGCGATGACGATTGGTTGTAAGGAAATGCGGGCAGAAGGTATTAGCATGTTGTGAGTATCACTCCTTTTGCATCAGAAAGATTCTCTGTTATTCTTACAATATGAAAAAAGAAAGCTAAATAGAAGAAGGGGATTTTGAAATGATTGTAGGGATTGGAATCGATATTATTGAATTGAATCGAATTGAAAAAATGCTAGATGGAAAACTTAAATTTATGGAGCGTATTTTAACTGAAAGTGAACGTAATGTTGCTAAGGAGCTGAAGGGAAGTCGCCTTACAGAGTTTGTAGCTGGAAGATTTGCAGCGAAAGAGGCGTATTCAAAAGCGGTAGGAACTGGTATTGGAAAAGAAGTAAGTTTTTTAGATATTGAAGTAAGGAATGATGATAGAGGTAAGCCGATTCTCGTTACAAGTACAGAGTATATTGTTCATTTATCAATTAGTCATAGTAAGGAATTTGCTGTTGCTCAAGTTGTTTTAGAAAGCTCGTCACGCTAGTCTGCATATTTTATATCTTTGTCTCATATATTTGATGTAGCGATAAGGAAGGTACATCTTCCATTCATTTATAGGGGCAAAGGGGCTGAAGTGATGAAAAGGCGTCTGTTTTTAGTTCTTGTCGGTTTATTAACCGTTTTTGTGTTGGCGGGTTGTATGGAAAAGAAACAAGATGATGTTGTGAGAGATTTAGAGGCGAAAGTAAAAGGGATGAAAAGTTATCAAGCTGAAGCAAAATTATCTATTAAAACAGGGAATGAGCCTCAGGAGTACAAGGTAGAAATATGGCATAAGGAACCTTCTTTTTATCGTGTGAATTTGCAGAATGCGAAAAAAGATCAAAGCCAAATTATTTTAAGAAATGAAGAAGGGGTATTTGTATTAACGCCAGCACTTAATAAGAGTTTCCGTTTCCAAAGTGATTGGCCGCAAAATAGTAGCCAGGCTTATTTATATGAATCCCTTGTGAGAGATATTTTGCAGGATAAGAAAAACCTTACTTTTGAAAAAACAGATAAGTATTATATTTTTAAAACAAAAACAAACTATCAACATCAAAACATGTTGCCGAAACAAGAGATTACATTGAAGAAAAGTGATTTAACACCAGTTTCGGTGAAGTTAATGGATAATGATCAAAATGTTCTTGTGAAAGTAGATTTCTCAAAAGTGAAATTTGATGCGAAATTTGATAAAGGTGCATTTGATACGAAACAAAATATGTCTAGAGCGCAAGTAGATGTTCAAACAACAGCGAAAGAAGACAAACCATTTGCTATTTTGTATCCGCGTGATACGCCGCAAGGTATGGTTTTGAAAGATGAAAAAGAGTTAAAGACAGACAGTGGCAAGCGTGCGATACTCACATACACTGGAAGTAAGAAATCCTTTACTTTGATACAAGAAAAGGCAAAAGTTGCAGAGGCTTCGTCAGCGATAAGTGTGAGCGGAGAATTGGTTGATCTTGGCTTTACAATTGGGGCATTGACGAAAGATTCTTTAACGTGGTCGCATAACGGAGTAGAATATATGCTCGTGTCTAAAGGTTTAGAGCCGAAGGAGCTATTAATGGTTGCTCGTTCAGTTACAGAAAAGCAAGTGAAGTAAACTTCTTAGACGTGGTGATATATGTGCACCACGTCTTTTCTTAGTTTGAAGGGTGGATTTCATAAAAGAAGCATATAAAAGAATAAGCTTCGCATATCGTGTATAAGGAAGTGTATTTATGGAAGAAGCACCATTTTACCGTGACACTTGGGTGGAAGTGGATTTAGATGCGATCTATAACAATATTACACACATTAAAGATTTCATTCCAAGTGATATAGAGATTTTTGCTGTAGTCAAGGCGAATGCATATGGACACGATTATGTACCGGTAGCTAAAACGGCATTAGAAGCAGGGGCGACAAGGTTAGCGGTTGCCTTTTTAGATGAAGCTCTAGTGCTTCGAAGGGCTGGTATTACTGTGCCGATTTTAGTGTTAGGTCCTTCCCCGCCTCGTGATGTCAATGTAGCTGCTGAAAATGATGTAGCATTAACTGTTTTTCAAAAAGAATGGGTGGATGAAGCGATCAAACTGTGGGATGGTTCATCTACAATGAAATACCATATTAATTTCGATAGTGGTATGGGGAGAATTGGAATACGCGAACGGAAAGAATTAAAAGGGTTTTTAAAAAGTTTAGAAGGTGCGCCATTTTTAGAACTAGAAGGAGTTTATACACATTTTGCAACAGCGGATGAGGTGGAGACTTCTTACTTTGATAAGCAATATAACACATTTTTGCAGCAGTTAAGTTGGTTGAAAGAGTTTGGAGTGGATCCTAAGTTTGTCCATACAGCTAATAGTGCTGCAACGCTACGTTTTCAAGGGATTACATTTAATGCAGTACGAATTGGCATTGCGATGTATGGGTTATCCCCGTCTGTAGAAATACGCCCTTTTTTACCGTTTAAATTAGAGCCAGCGCTATCACTGCATACGAAAGTTGCTCATATTAAACAGGTGATTAAAGGGGATGGGATTAGTTATAACGTCACTTACCGAACGAAAACGGAAGAATGGATTGCAACTGTTGCGATTGGATATGCAGATGGATGGCTTAGAAGATTACAAGGGTTCGAAGTGCTTATAAATGGTAAAAGGGTACCGATTGTAGGTCGAGTAACAATGGATCAATTCATGATACAGCTTCCTTGTGAAGTGCCGCTTGGTACGAAAGTTACACTCATTGGAAAACAAGGTGATGAGTATATTAGTGCTACTGAGGTTGCTGAATATTCTGGGACTATTAATTATGAAATTATTGCAACGATAAGCTTCCGTGTGCCGAGAATATTCATACGGCACGGCAAGGTTGTAGAAGTAATCAATTATTTGAACAATATATAGAAGGTAGTATGGTTTGCTTCTTGTCATTTGAGAGGACTGTTCATTGGTTAAGAATAAGCTCATTTTTGATGAGAAGCTTTTTACTTATCATTACTTTTAACATAATTTAACGTGAATTTTGCTGGGAAACTCTTTCGTTTCTTGTTTGTAATAAGATAAAAATAAAAGAATATGAATGTTTTGTTTGTGAATTGGAAAACATAAGCAAGGAATAAGGAAGTCTTTGCAACAGGCTCCATACAATGGTATTATTACAATAGGTGTCATATATATATTTGGGTGTGTAGTTGACGGTGGAGGTGTATTTTTGTGTCCGAATCAAGTGTAACTACTGAAATCGTGGTTCGGTTGCCAAAGCAAATGGTAACGGAATTGGACGGAATTGGAAAACAAGAGAATAAGAATCGCCATGAACTAATTTGCCAGGCAACACAACTGTTATTGCGTCAACATAAGACGAAGAAACGCTACCAACATGAATCAATGCGACGTGGGTACATTGAAATGGGAAAAATTAATCTTGGTATTGCATCGGAAGCTTTCTTAGCAGAGTATGAAGCAGCTCATACAGTAGAACGCTTAGTTAGCGGGGGGTAATATTTTGATTGTAAAACGCGGCGACGTGTATTTTGCAGACCTTTCCCCAGTTGTTGGTTCTGAGCAAGGAGGCGTTCGTCCGGTTCTTGTCATTCAAAATGACATCGGAAATCGTTTTAGTCCAACGGTGATTGTAGCGGCTATTACTGCACAGATTCAAAAAGCTAAATTACCCACTCATGTGGAAATTGATGCGAAAAAGTACGGTTTTGAGAGAGATTCTGTTATTTTACTTGAGCAGATTCGAACAATCGATAAGCAGCGCTTAACGGACAAAATCACTCACTTAGATGAAGTGATGATGATTCGTGTAGATGAAGCGCTACAAATTAGTTTAGGACTAATAGATTTTTAAATCGGCAGTTTAAGTTGCTCTCTTTACAGGGCAACTTTTTTTTATTATAGAGGAGGTTACGGTTGTATATGGAAATGGTAGATAATCGACAAGCGTTAATGAAAATGTTAGTGAAGGAATTAGGCTTTACCGAAAAGCAAGTTCGTCATGTTATTCAATTAACAGAAGAAGGTAACACAGTTCCATTTATTGCTCGTTACCGAAAAGAATGGACAGGCTCTTTAGATGAAGTGCAAATTCGTACAATTTTAGAGAGATGGCAATATATGATGCAGCTTGAAGATAGGAAAGAAGAGGTTCTTCGTCTTATTGATGAGAAGGGGAAACTGACAGGAGAGTTACGTCAGCAAATTGTTAAAGCTGTAAAGTTGCAAGAAGTAGAAGATTTATATCGTCCATATAAAGAGAAAAGAAGAACGAAAGCAACGATTGCAAAAGAAAAAGGACTAGAGCCGTTAGCTGAATGGTTATTGTTATATAAGAAAGAAGATCCAAATCAGAAGGCAGTGGAATTTATTAACGCAGAGAAAGAAGTGCAATCTGCAGAAGAAGCATTACAAGGTGCCCAAGACATTATTGCAGAAATCGTTTCAGATGAAGCAGCTTATCGTAGTTGGATTCGGAATGTTACTTTTAGAAAAGGTGTTATGTCTTCGTCCGTAAAAGATGAAGAGAAAGATGAAAAGAATATATATGAAATGTATTACAGTTATGAAGAACCGTTGCAGAAAGTAGTACCGCATCGTGTATTAGCGATGAATCGCGGTGAGAAAGAAGATATATTGAGAGTTTCTGTTGTTCCACCAGTAGATGAGATAGTAACTTTCTTATATAAGAGAGTAATTCGTGATAACGATTCTAAAAGTGCGCATTATGTAAAGTTAGCAATTGAGGATGGTTATAAACGATTAATTCAATCCTCCATTGAAAGAGAGATTCGAAAAGAATTAACAGAAACAGCTGAGGAACAAGCGATACATATTTTTTCTGAGAACTTACGTAATTTGTTATTACAACCTCCAATGAAAGGAAAGGTTGTGTTAGCTTTAGATCCTGCATATAGAACGGGTTGTAAATTAGCTGTTGTAGATGATACTGGGAAGGTTCTATATATTGATGTTATTTATCCGCATCCACCTGTTCGTAAATATGAAGATGCAAAAATGAAAGTTCTTTCTATTATAGATAAATATCAAGTTGAAATGATTGCGATTGGGAATGGTACAGCTTCTAGAGAATCGGAAGAATTTATAGTTGATGTATTACAAAATGTGAAACAAGAAGTCTTCTATATTATTGTGAACGAAGCTGGTGCGAGTGTGTATTCGGCCTCCGATTTAGCTCGTGAGGAATTTCCGAATTTACAGGTTGAAGAAAGAAGTGCTGTTTCTATTGGGAGACGTCTGCAAGATCCACTTGCTGAACTTGTGAAGATTGATCCTAAATCAGTTGGGGTTGGACAATACCAACATGATGTATCTCAAAAGAGGTTGAATGAATCATTAACATTTGTAGTAGAGACGGCAGTTAACCAAGTCGGTGTGAATGTAAATACAGCTTCAGTTGCGTTATTGCAATATGTTTCGGGTTTATCGAAAACTGTTGCGAAAAATATTGTGGCAAAGCGTGAAGAAGAAGGGAAATTTACAAAACGAACAGACTTAAAGAAAATACCGCGTCTAGGTGCGAAGACATATGAACAATGCATAGGTTTCTTACGTATATTAGAAGGGGCAAATCCGTTAGATCGAACGGGTATTCATCCAGAACAATATAAAAATGTTGAATTGTTATTGAAGAGTCTAGGGTTATCAAAAGATGACGTAGGGCAATTGCAATTACAAAAGAGCTTAGAAGAAGTGGAGATTTCTAAGTTATCGCAAGAAACGGGAGTTGGGGAGCCAACATTAGTTGATATTATAGATGCGCTCATTAGTCCAGAGCGAGACATGAGGGATGAGTTGCCTAAACCGCTTCTGAAAAAAGGGATTTTGAAATTAGAAGATTTAAAACGTGGTATGGAACTGGAAGGAACAGTTCGTAACGTTGTTGATTTTGGTGCTTTTGTTGATGTAGGTGTAAAACAAGATGGTTTAGTACATATTTCTAAACTAAGCAAACAGTATGTGAAGCATCCGTTAGATATTGTATCTGTCGGACAAATCGTCAAGGTATGGGTAGATGATATTGATACGAAAAAAGGTCGCGTTGCACTATCCATGTTGCCGATTGAATAGTAAGAGAAGAGAGCAGATGAAACTGCTCTTTTTTTATGGGATAAAACGTGTAATGGATTATGAGCTTTGATGTATTTTGCTATAATAAAACCAGCATTCATTTAGTAATTTAATTTGATACCGGTTTTTTTCAAAATATGCGCGTTGCATTTGTTTTTTTAGCCACGTAGGCATAGGAATCCCTCCTTGTTTAATCCTACTCTCAAAAATGTAAGGTACTATTGATGAGAGGTTGGTGAGTGGATTTCTATTCATGCTATATTTTTAGAAACCACGCTTCTTGAATGAGGATGGGTATATGTACTATTTAATATATGTATAAGGGAGGAGAAAAGTGTAAAAATATTTTTTAGTTTAGGAGGAATGAGAGTGGATGAGCAAGAAATACAGCGTCTGGTGGAAGAAGTATCACTACAATACTTCGGAATGCCATTTTTACATAGAGCTATGTTCAATAGTAGGTTGCGTACAACTGGTGGACGTTATCTATTGAATACACACAACATTGAACTGAATTATCGATATTACGAAATGTATGGGAAAGAAGAGTTAGTCGGAATCATTAAACATGAGCTTTGTCATTATCACTTACATATTACAGGAAGGGGCTATAAGCACCGGGATAGAGATTTTCGTGAATTGTTAAAAGAAGTTGATGCGCCACGCTTCTGTAAACGAATAATTAATGAAGAGAAGGAAAAAAAGGTTTATACGTATGAATGTATGGGCTGTTTGCTTCAATATGTAAGAAGACGTCAAATAAATACAAAAAGATATGTCTGCGGAAAGTGTAAAGGGAAACTGAACCTGATAAAGAAAACATCTTGACAGTGAAAACGCAATCCAGTATATTATAAACATGTCACGTTTGTACAAGATGTTGAGAAAAAACATCTTGACTTACGATAAGAAATTTTATAAGATACAAATTGTCTTTATTATTCCGCAGTAGCTCAGTGGTAGAGCTATCGGCTGTTAACCGATCGGTCGTAGGTTCGAGTCCTACCTGCGGAGCCATACAGAGAAGTACCCAAGTGGCTCAAGGGGCTCCCCTGCTAAGGGAGTAGATCGCTAACGCGGTGCGAGGGTTCGAATCCCTTCTTCTCTGCCATACATACTGGCCCGTTGGTCAAGTGGTTAAGACACCGCCCTTTCACGGCGGTAACACGGGTTCGAATCCCGTACGGGTCACCACTTCGGAGGATTAGCTCAGCTGGGAGAGCACCTGCCTTACAAGCAGGGGGTCGGCGGTTCGATCCCGTCATCCTCCACCATATAAATTATATAAA
>NZ_CM129593.1:252500-275000 GCF_052947655.1 Bacillus pretiosus
ACGAAAGTCGGGCTTAGTGATCCGGTGGTTCCGCATGGAAGGGCCATCGCTCAACGGATAAAAGCTACCCCGGGGATAACAGGCTTATCTCCCCCAAGAGTCCACATCGACGGGGAGGTTTGGCACCTCGATGTCGGCTCATCGCATCCTGGGGCTGTAGTCGGTCCCAAGGGTTGGGCTGTTCGCCCATTAAAGCGGTACGCGAGCTGGGTTCAGAACGTCGTGAGACAGTTCGGTCCCTATCCGTCGTGGGCGTAGGAAATTTGAGAGGAGCTGTCCTTAGTACGAGAGGACCGGGATGGACGCACCGCTGGTGTACCAGTTGTTCTGCCAAGGGCATAGCTGGGTAGCTATGTGCGGAAGGGATAAGTGCTGAAAGCATCTAAGCATGAAGCCCCCCTCAAGATGAGATTTCCCATAGCGTAAGCTAGTAAGATCCCTGAAAGATGATCAGGTTGATAGGTTCGAGGTGGAAGCATGGTGACATGTGGAGCTGACGAATACTAATAGATCGAGGACTTAACCATATAATATGAAGCAATGTTATCTAGTTTTGAAAGAATATAAAAAACTTGTTGACTTTAAAAGTTAAATAAGTTATGATGATTCTTGTCTTAAATGAATACAGTCTGGTAATGATGGCAGAGAGGTCACACCCGTTCCCATACCGAACACGGAAGTTAAGCTCTCTAGCGCCGATGGTAGTTGGGACCTTGTCCCTGTGAGAGTAGGACGTTGCCAGGCTATTTATATCATCGCGGGGTGGAGCAGCACGGTAGCTCGTCGGGCTCATAACCCGAAGGTCGCAGGTTCAAATCCTGTCCCCGCAACCAAATGGTCCCGTGGTGTAGTGGTTAACATGCCTGCCTGTCACGCAGGAGATCGCCGGTTCGACCCCGGTCGGGACCGCCATTTTATATAAAGAAAAGAACGAAACATGTTGTTTCGTATTTTTTTATTTGTTTTAACAAAAAACTAATAAAGACAGTCAAACTATCCTTAGGAAAACTCCTAAGGACTTTTTTATATATTCAAAACCTGTATAATAAAGAGCAGAGAACATTGTGAGTAAAGTAGGTGAAGTCTGTGAGTAAATATGAAATAACAACAAACTCTTCTGAGGAAACACAAAGATTATCAGAAAAACTAGGTGGACTTGTCGGGGCACAAGATGTAATTATTTTAGAAGGAGATCTAGGGGCTGGTAAGACAACTTTTACAAAAGGACTAGCAAAAGGTCTTGGAGTGAAAAGAGTTGTAAATAGTCCAACCTTTAATATTATTAAAGAATATAAAGGGAGATTGCCGCTATATCATATGGACGTGTATCGCTTAGCAGAAAGTGAAGAGGACTTAGGTTTTGATGAGTATTTCTACGGTGAAGGAATTACTGTAGTAGAATGGGCTCATTTAATAGAAGCATTTTTACCGAATGAGAAGTTACAAATTAGTTTATTCCATGCTGGAGATGATACAAGGAAAATTGTACTCGAGCCAATTGGAGATCGATATATTAGATTATGTGAGGAGCTATTACAAGATGAAAGTACTAGCAATTGATACTTCAAATTACGTAATGGGTGTATCCCTTATTGAGGAAGGAAACGTAATTGGGGAAATCATTACAAACTTAACAAAAAACCATTCTGTACGTCTTATGCCAGCTGTAGAGAAATTGTTAAAAGAATGTGGTGTAAAACCGAAAGAATTAACTAAAATAGTTGTAGCTGCTGGACCTGGATCATATACAGGTGTTCGCATAGGTGTGACAGTTGCAAAAACATTAGCTTGGTCACTTCAAATACCAATTGTAGGTGTATCAAGTTTAGAAGTAGTGGCTGCAAACGGTGCTAATTTTGATGGATTAATCTGTCCTTTATTCGATGGAAGACGCGGACAAATTTATACTGGGTTATATACATATGAAGGAGAGCATTTAACTTCTATAGAAGAAGACCGAATCATCCTTATTGTAGACTGGTTGCAAATGTTAAAAGATACAGGAAAGCCTGTTTTATTTATTGGTAACGATGTTAAACTGCACAAAGAGACGATTATCGAACATTTAGGCAACCAAGCTGTATTTGCTCCCTTCACTAAAAATAACCCAAGACCAAGTGAGTTAGCTTTCTTAGGGTTACAAAAAGAAGAACAAGATGTACATTCATTTGTTCCTAGTTATCTTCGTTTAGCTGAAGCTGAAACAAAGTGGTTAGAAAGTCAAAACAAGTAGGAGCTTGCAGAAGATGGATATGATATTTAGAAAGATGGAACTCGATGATATCGCTCAAATTGTAGCTATTGAAGAAGCGTCTTTTTCAACTCCTTGGACTGCAGATGCCTTTCACCGTGAGTTAACGACGAATGAACATGCACATTATGTTGTGCTAGAAAAAGATGGTCGTGTAATTGGGTATTGTGGATTGTGGATAATTATTGATGAATCACATATAACAAATGTAGCTATTTTACCAGAATACAGAGGTCAAAAGCTAGGGGATGCTTTATTGAAAGAAGTTATTTCCGAAGCGAAAGATTTAGGGGTAAAAACGATGACGCTTGAAGTACGTGTATCAAATGAAGTAGCAAAACAGTTATACAGAAAATACGGATTTCAAAATGGTGGAATTCGTAAACGATACTATGCAGACAATCAGGAAGATGGTCTCGTAATGTGGGTGAATATATAATGGAAAAAAATACGATTATACTTGGTATTGAAACAAGTTGTGATGAAACAGCAGTAGCAGTTGTTAAAAATGGAACGGAAATTATTGCGAATGTCGTTGCATCACAAATTGAAAGTCATAAACGTTTTGGCGGAGTTGTACCAGAGATTGCATCCCGTCATCATGTAGAAGAAATTACAGTTGTGTTAGAAGAAGCTTTAAAAGAAGCAAATATCACATTTGATGATATTGATGCAATTGCTGTAACAGAAGGACCTGGGTTAGTAGGAGCGCTTTTAATAGGGGTAAATGCAGCGAAAGCAGTGGCTTTTGCACATGATATTCCTCTAGTGGGTGTTCATCATATAGCTGGGCACATTTATGCGAACCGTTTAGTAAAAGAAGTTCAATTCCCACTACTATCACTTGTTGTATCTGGTGGACATACGGAGCTTGTTTATATGAAAGAACATGGTTCATTCGAAGTGATTGGTGAAACAAGAGATGATGCAGCTGGAGAGGCATATGATAAAGTAGCTCGAACATTATCCATGCCATATCCAGGTGGTCCTCACATTGATCGCCTTGCACATGAAGGGGAACCGACAATCGATTTGCCTCGTGCATGGCTAGAACCTGATTCGTATGATTTCAGTTTCAGTGGATTGAAATCAGCAGTTATCAACACTGTGCATAACGCGAAACAACGCGGGATAGAAATTGCACCGGAAGATTTAGCAGCAAGTTTCCAAGCGAGTGTAATAGATGTGCTTGTAACGAAAGCATCTCGTGCAGCAGAAGCGTATAACGTAAAGCAACTGCTTCTTGCTGGTGGAGTAGCTGCGAATAAAGGACTTCGCGCACGTTTGGAAGCGGAATTTGCGACAAAAGAAAATATCGAGCTAATTATTCCTCCACTATCTTTATGTACCGATAATGCAGCGATGATTGCAGCCGCAGGTACAATTGCATATGAACAAGGAAAACGTGCTACATTAGCTCTAAATGCAAATCCAGGATTAGATATTGAAGAATAGTTATGCACAAAATTAACCACAGCTTGTGGATAAAACCCATATTATCTGTTGATAATGTGGGTTTTATTGTGTATATAAAATGTTGATAACTTTTTTGGAAGTTGTGGATAATGTGGAAAAGTTATTTTGGGGTTTATTTTATAAAGGTGGATATGTGTATAAACCTGTGGATAAAGCAGAAGAAGTCTGACCTTTGAATGTATTCTTTTTTGGGAAATAAATCGCAAGAAGATATCTCTAAAAAACATTTTGAAATGTCCCCTTATTATAGGGGCGAGCCAACATTGTCAAACTTTGTCGGTAAATCGGTATGTCGTGTCGAATCGTTTATACCCCAGCTAGAAGATAAAAAGGATGTCGCATAGTCAAAAATCCCGACTTATGAGACATCCTTCTTATTCATACTCTTATAAATGTAATTCTTCCCATTCTGCCATACAAGCATCAAGTTGCTCTTGTAGTGTTTGCTTTTTCGTTGTAATTTCACTAGCCTTTTCATAATCTGCGTATATTTCTGGTAAGCAAAGTTGATCTTCTAACGTAGCAATTTCTTCTTCAAATTCTACAATATTTTGTTCTAGTTCCTCAATTTTTCGAGTGCGTTGACGTTCTAATTGTTTACGCTCTTTTTCTTCGAGATAATTTAATTTTTCTTGCGCTACAGTTTTTTGAACAGGTGCTTGGTTTTCTTGCTGTTCTTGTTGTTCAAATGCTGCACGTTCAATCATTTCATTTTTCTTCTCCACATAGTAATCGTAATCGCCTAAATACTCTTGTGCACCTTCTGTTGACAACTCAACAACGGTCGTCGTTACACGATTAATAAAGTAGCGGTCATGTGAAACAAATAGAAGGGTGCCTGGATAATCAATTAAAGCATTCTCCAAAATTTCTTTACTATTTAAATCAAGATGGTTCGTAGGTTCATCGAGAATTAATAAATTTGATTTTTGCATCATAAGTTTTGCAAGAGCTAATCGAGCTTTTTGTCCACCACTAAGAGAAGATACTGGTTTTAGTACATCATCCCCTGTGAATAAGAAGTTACCTAATATCGTGCGAATTTCTTTTTCGGGCTGCAATGGATATTCATCCCATAACTCATTTAAAACTCGCTTAGAAGATGTTAAGTTTGCTTGTTCTTGATCATAATAACCAACAGATACATTGGATCCGAAAGAAACATCACCATTTAATAGTGGTAACTTATTCACAAGTGATTTTAATAATGTGGATTTTCCAATTCCGTTTGGACCAACTAAAGCAACGCTATCCCCGCGAGTTAAGCGCATAGTTACATGTTCAATAATCGGATCATCATCATAGCCGATAGTTGCATCCTTTACTTGTAAAACATCATTTCCACTTTGTTTTTCGATATCGAAGTAGAAGGATGCTGACTTAGAATCACCTAATGGTCTAGTCAATAATTCCATTCTATCTAATTGTTTACGACGGCTTTGAGCACGTTTTGTCGTAGATGCGCGCGCTATATTTTTTTGAACGAAATCCTCAAGCTTAGCGATTTCATCTTGTTGTTTTTCATAACGTTTCATGTCTTGCTCGTATAATGCTGATTTTAAGTCTAAATATTTACTGTAGTTACCAACAAATCGTCTGCTTTCTTTATTCGAAATTTCATATACTTGTGTAACGAGTTTATCTAAGAAATAACGGTCATGGGAAACGATTAGTATTGCGCCAGGATAGCCTTGTAAATATTGTTCAAGCCATGTTAATGTTTCGATGTCTAAATGGTTTGTAGGCTCGTCCAAAATAAGTAGGTCTGGTTTCGTTAATAATAATTTACCGAGAGCTAATCGTGTTTTTTGTCCACCGCTTAATGTAGAAATCGTCGTCTGGTGCGTTTCAACTGGGAAGCCAAGACCACTTAAAATCGAGCGAATATCTGCTTCATATTGATATCCACCTTGATCTTTATAATCTAATTGCAATTGGTCATAATCAGCTAATAATCTTTCATATGTAGCCTCGTTTGAAAAGTTTTCTTCTTTTCCCATCTCTTGCTCTAGCCTTCGAAGTTTTGTCTCCATTTGCTGCAAGTGTGTAAAGACGGTTAACATTTCATCCCAAATTGTTAAAGACGTTTCTAACCCGGTATTTTGAGCTAAATATCCGATTGAGACATCTTTTGGTTTTATAATTTCGCCACCATCATGAGATAGCTCACCAGCTATTATTTTTAATAGTGTAGATTTTCCGGCCCCATTTCGTCCGACTAATGCGATACGATCTTTCGTTTGAACTTCCAATTTTATGTTTGCAAGAATCGTTTCGGCACCGTATAATTTCGTAAGCGCGTTTACTTGTAATAAAATCAATGTTTTCACCTCAAATAATTTCTTAACTTTGCCATGTTTATATTTCTCAATCATACTAAAAATAGTGTATAGTTTAAAATAAAGAGAGAATACTTCTTCTCTTTATTATACAGGGAAATTCATGAGTGCTAAACTTCTGTATTTGATTCAAGTATATGAATAAAGGTAGGAAGAGAGGAGAGGTTATATGGAGCAGCAAAAAATTCCACAGGCCACTGCCAAACGATTGCCTCTATACTATCGATTTATCCAAAACTTATCTCTTTCTGGTAAGCAACGTGTTTCATCAGCCGAATTGAGTGAAGCGGTAAAAGTTGATTCCGCAACGATTCGAAGAGATTTTTCATATTTTGGAGCGTTAGGGAAAAAAGGTTATGGATATAACGTAAATTATTTATTATCATTTTTCCGTGAAACACTCGACCAAGATGATATAACACGTGTAGCACTTATTGGAGTAGGTAATTTAGGGACCGCTTTCTTACATTATAATTTCACGAAAAACAATAATACAAAAATTGAAATGGCGTTTGATGTTAGTGAAGAGAAAGTCGGGACAGAAATCGGGGGCATTCCTGTATATCATTTAGATGAATTAGAAGAACGTTTATCAACTGATATACAAGTGGCAATATTAACAGTACCCGCTACAGTGGCACAATCTGTAGCAGATAGATTGGCAGAAACGAACGTGCATGGTATTTTAAATTTCACACCAGCGCGCTTAAATGTGTCAGATAATATAAGAATTCACCATATTGATTTAGCGGTAGAGTTACAAACACTTGTTTACTTTTTAAAGAATTATCCACAATAAAACGCAGAGGAAGCGACCTCTGCGTTTTATTATTGTTTTTTCTTTGTGAATTTAACTAAGATAAGGCGAAGTGCCAAATTAAAATCAATTGTTGCCATAACTGCAAATAGTATTGTCCACATATTCCAGATTGTATCTGTTACGTTCGTAATGGCGAAGCGTGTAAAGATACATCCTAGAAGGAAGTACAATGCAGCCATGAACAATGGTGAGTTCCTCATACTAAAAATCCTCCGATAAAGCCTTGCATTTTTTCAGCTTCTTTAATCATTTCTTGAATTTGTTCATTGCTCATTAAAACTTGAGCAACTGCAACTAATGTATTCATTGCAACATGAGCTGCGATAGGGACGATAATACGCTTCGTTTTTACATATAAAAAGGCGAATACGAGTCCCATAGAAGTGTATACCAATAAGTGAGTGAAATCAAAATGAATTGCTGCGAATACAAGAGAACTAATGATAGCAGCAATAAAGAAGTTAAACTTCTTATAAAGTGTACCAAATAAAATTTTTCTAAATACGATTTCTTCCAAAATAGGTCCTATTATAGAGATAACGATAAGGAACCAAGGTGTCGTTTTTGCGATATCCATAAGTCTTGCTGTATTTTCTGATCCAGGTTTAATTCCTAATACACGCATTTCTATCATACCGGCAATACTTTGTGAGAAAAATGCTAGGAAGAACCCGATAAAAATCCAACCAATCGTAGCTGGAACAGTAGAGCGCATTGTATCTAAACGTCTGTCACGAATATCTGTTCTAAGTAACCAAAGTACGATACATAATGCAATAAAGAAGCTAATGATTGCCCAGTGGCCAGTTATGAGTTGAAATTTCTCTTCTCTAGTAAATCCCCTGTTATCATAAAGTCCAGTTTTCAGCAGAAGTGGTAATCCAGCAATGGATGATAACTGCATTAAAATGTATGTAACGATAACCCACCAATATTGTTTTTTCAAATGGTTTAACCATCCTTTCTAACTCTAGTGTATGAGATAAGGTAGGATAACATGTAAGTATGCTACCTACGATATAAACCTCGCTTAAATTATGTTTTTTTCGTAAATCCTTATTTGAAATTATAATAGAAGACAGGAGAAAGTTGTGTGTATAGCGAAAACAACTTAGGGTGTCCTTTCATATTGTAACATACGAGTAGGGGAAACAACGATTCATATAGTAAAGGTAGAAGAAGAGGGACTCTATATAGAAAAGTGTATAGCTTAATTTGCGAAAAAATTATGATTTTTTTACTTGCAAAAGAAATTGAGATTATTTATTATTATAAGTGTGTTAGCACTCGGGTGACTTGAGTGCTAATAAATAAAATTTACATAACAAAATGAGGAGGTTATTGTTCATGCTAAAGCCATTAGGTGATCGCGTTGTAATTGAGCTTGTTCAAGCAGAAGAAAAAACAGCAAGTGGTATTGTATTACCAGACACTGCAAAAGAAAAACCACAAGAGGGTAAAGTTATTGCAGTAGGTACTGGTCGAGTGCTTGAAAATGGTGAGCGTGTTGCTCTAGAGGTAGCTGCAGGTGATCTTATCATCTTCTCAAAATATGCAGGTACTGAAGTAAAATATGAAGGTACTGACTACTTGATTTTACGTGAAAGTGACATTTTAGCAGTTATCGGTTAATTATATAAATCTTAAAAAATTCAAGGGGGTCAATTATTATGGCAAAAGATATTAAATTTAGTGAAGAAGCACGTCGTTCGATGCTTCGCGGTGTCGACACTCTTGCAAACGCAGTAAAAGTAACGCTTGGACCAAAAGGTCGTAACGTTGTACTTGAGAAAAAATTTGGTTCACCACTTATTACAAATGATGGTGTAACAATCGCAAAAGAAATCGAATTAGAAGATGCATTCGAAAACATGGGTGCAAAATTAGTAGCAGAAGTTGCTAGCAAAACAAATGATGTAGCTGGTGACGGAACAACAACTGCAACTGTATTAGCACAAGCTATGATTCGTGAAGGTCTTAAAAACGTAACAGCTGGTGCGAACCCAATGGGTCTTCGTAAAGGTATCGAAAAAGCTGTTACTGCTGCAATTGCAGAATTAAAAGAGATTTCTAAACCAATCGAAGGCAAATCTTCTATCGCACAAGTAGCTGCTATTTCTGCAGCTGACGAAGAAGTAGGTCAATTAATCGCTGAAGCAATGGAGCGCGTTGGTAACGACGGCGTTATTACTTTAGAAGAATCTAAAGGATTTACAACAGAATTAGACGTAGTAGAAGGTATGCAATTTGATCGTGGATATGCATCTCCTTACATGATTACTGATTCTGACAAAATGGAAGCAGTTCTTGATAACCCATACATCTTAATTACTGATAAGAAGATTTCTAACATCCAAGAAATCTTACCAGTATTAGAGCAAGTGGTACAACAAGGTAAACCACTTCTTATCATCGCTGAAGATGTAGAAGGCGAAGCTTTAGCTACATTAGTAGTGAACAAACTTCGTGGTACATTCAATGTAGTAGCTGTTAAAGCTCCTGGATTTGGTGACCGTCGTAAAGCAATGCTAGAAGATATCGCAATCTTAACTGGTGGCGAAGTAATCACTGAAGAATTAGGTCGTGACTTAAAATCTGCTACAATTGAATCTTTAGGACGTGCTGGTAAAGTTGTTGTAACGAAAGAAAACACAACTGTAGTTGAAGGTATCGGAAATTCACAACAAATCGAAGCTCGCATCGGTCAAATCCGCGCGCAATTAGAAGAAACTACTTCTGAATTCGATCGTGAAAAATTACAAGAGCGTCTTGCAAAACTTGCAGGTGGCGTAGCAGTAATTAAAGTAGGTGCAGCAACTGAAACTGAGTTAAAAGAGCGCAAACTTCGCATTGAAGATGCACTTAACTCAACTCGTGCAGCAGTAGAAGAAGGTATCGTTGCAGGTGGTGGTACTTCACTTATGAACGTATACACGAAAGTAGCTTCTATCGTAGCTGAAGGCGACGAAGCAACAGGTATCAACATCGTACTTCGCGCACTAGAAGAGCCAGTTCGTCAAATCGCAATCAACGCTGGTCTAGAAGGATCTGTAGTTGTAGAGCGTCTAAAAGGCGAAAAAGTAGGCGTTGGTTTCAACGCAGCTACTGGCGAGTGGGTTAACATGCTTGAAACTGGTATCGTAGATCCAGCTAAAGTAACTCGTTCTGCACTTCAAAACGCAGCATCTGTTGCAGCTATGTTCTTAACGACTGAAGCTGTAGTTGCTGACAAGCCAGAACCAAATGCACCAGCAATGCCTGACATGGGCGGCATGGGCATGGGCGGTATGGGCGGAATGATGTAATTCCGTTTGCTCGAAAAACATCCATTTCTATATAGAAATGGATGTTTTTTTATGTTTTTTAGAAAAGGAAATTAATTTCTGTAGAATTTTGTCGCTTTCTCTCTTGACCATATCGATACTTCATTGTTAGAATCTAGGGAGATAATATAAAAAAATCCTTCATATATCCTCGATGATATGGTTTGAGAGTCTCTACCGGGTTACCGTAAACAACCTGACTATGAAGGCAGTGCGTCTTATATTTATAAAGAGCGGAAGACTATCTTTCTTTATAAAGCCAGACCCCTGCCTTTTCTTTGTTATGAGACTAGAGGCGGAGGACTGGCTTTTTTTATTATATTAGTAATGCTTTTTGCCTAATTGGTAAAAATATTTATATACGAGAACTAACGTTGGGGTGATTATTTTGAAGAAGCAGCATGATACAATTATCGTTTTAGATTTTGGGAGTCAGTACAATCAGTTAATAGCACGTCGAATTCGTGAGTTCGGTGTATACAGTGAACTTCATCCACATACAATTACTGCAGAAGAAATTAAAGCAATGAATCCAAAAGGGATTATCTTCTCTGGTGGACCAAATAGTGTATACGGTGAAGGCGCATTACATTGTGATGAAAAAATCTTTGAACTAGGATTACCGATCTTTGGTATTTGTTACGGTATGCAGCTTATGACGCAACACTTCGGTGGGAAAGTAGAACGTGCAAACCACCGTGAGTACGGAAAAGCTGTTCTTAAAGTAGAGAACGAATCAAAATTATATGCGAACCTTCCAGAAGAGCAAGTTGTATGGATGAGCCATGGTGACTTAGTAACTGGTTTACCTGAAGGATTCGTAGTAGATGCAACAAGTGAGTCTTGTCCAATTGCTGGTATGAGCAATGAAGACAAAAACTTATACGGTGTACAATTCCACCCAGAAGTACGTCATTCTGAGCACGGTAACGATTTAATTAAAAACTTCGTATTCGGCGTATGTGGTTGTTCTGAAGGATGGAACATGGAGAACTTTATCGAAGTAGAATTAGAGAAAATCCGTGAAACTGTTGGAGACAAAAAAGTACTATGCGCACTTAGCGGCGGTGTAGACTCTTCTGTTGTAGCAGTATTAATTCATAAAGCAATCGGCGATCAATTAACATGTATTTTCGTTGACCACGGCTTACTTCGCAAAGGTGAAGCAGAAGGCGTTATGAAAACATTCAGCGAAGGCTTCCACATGAACGTTATTAAAGTGGATGCACAAGAACGCTTCATGAACAAGTTAAAAGGTGTAGAAGATCCAGAACAAAAACGTAAAATCATCGGTAATGAATTCATTTACGTATTTGATGATGAAGCTTCTAAATTACAAGGAATGGACTTCCTAGCGCAAGGTACACTTTATACAGACATCGTTGAAAGTGGTACAGCAACTGCACAAACAATTAAATCTCACCATAACGTTGGTGGTCTTCCAGAAGACATGCAGTTCAAATTAATTGAGCCTTTAAACACGTTATTTAAAGATGAAGTACGTGTATTAGGATCAGAACTAGGAATTCCTGATGAAATCGTATGGCGTCAACCATTCCCAGGCCCTGGTCTTGGTATTCGTGTATTAGGTGAAATCACAGAAGAGAAATTAGAAATCGTTCGTGAATCTGATGCGATTTTACGTGAAGAAATTATTAAAGCGGGCTTAGACCGCGAAGTTTGGCAATACTTCACTGCGCTTCCTGGTATGCGTAGCGTAGGTGTTATGGGTGATGAGCGTACTTACGATTACACAGTAGGTATCCGCGCAGTAACATCTATCGACGGTATGACAGCTGACTGGGCACGTATCCCTTGGGACGTATTAGAGAAAATCTCTGTACGTATCGTAAACGAAGTAAAACACGTTAACCGTATCGTGTATGATATAACAAGTAAGCCACCAGCAACTATCGAGTGGGAATAGTATTATAAAAAAAGATCCATCTATTGCTCATGCATAGATGGATCTTTTGTGTTTTGCTCTTAATACGAACGAAAATGCAAAAGTTTGTAAAAATGTTCGTTTTTAAATTGACAAAACTACTTCATCGAGTTAATATGAGTATGTAATTCAAACGAAAAGTGAATATTATGCCGTCGTATAATATCGGGGATATGGCCCGAAAGTTTCTACCTAGCTACCGTAAATGGCTTGACTACGAGGCGTTTAGATAAAGATGAGGGTAAACTTGTCTTTATTCATAGAACGCTTCCATGTATATGCAATGGAAGCCTTTTTTATTTTTAATAGATAAAAGAGGGCTAGGGAGATTACGGCGAGTAATCATATAACGGGGGAAACGTAAGATGAAACGCTATTTTCAGTTTGATGAACTCGGTACAAATTATAAAACAGAGTTCATAGCAGGTTTAACGACATTTTTATCTATGGCTTATGTACTATTTGTCAATCCTGCTACGCTGTCACTTGGAAATGTTAAAGGGTTACCAGCAGGTACAGGAATGGATCCGGGTGCAGTATTCGTTGCTACAGCATTAGCAGCAGCGATTGGTTCGTTAATTATGGGGATATTCGCGAAGTATCCGATTGCTTTGGCGCCGGGTATGGGAATTAACGCGTTCTTTGCTTATACGGCAGTGTTAACGATGGGTATTCCATGGCAGACAGCAATTGCTGGAACGTTAATGTCAGGTATTATCTTTATTATTCTTACAGCTTCAGGTATTCGTGAAAAAATCATTAATGCAATTCCATCAGAGTTAAAGTTTGCAGTAGCGGCAGGTATCGGATTATTCATTGCCTTCCTTGGCTTCCAAAATGCCGGAATTATCGTGAAAAATGATGCTGTTCTTGTTGGGTTGGGGGATTTAACAAAGGGCACAACGTTACTAGCAATCTTCGGGGTTGTTACTACAATCATCTTCATGATTAAGAAAGTTAATGGTGCAGTGTTCTACGGTATGATTCTTACAGCAATTTTAGGAGTAGCGACAGGATTAATTGATACTCCAAAAGCTGTAGTGGGAGCAATACCGAGTCTAGAACCAACG
Source organism: Bacillus pretiosus (assembly GCF_052947655.1). Lineage (NCBI taxonomy): Bacteria > Bacillati > Bacillota > Bacilli > Caryophanales > Bacillaceae > Bacillus > Bacillus pretiosus. The sequence continues at coordinate 265,725 of NZ_CM129593.1, forward strand.
TTCGGTGTGGCGTTAACTCACTTCGGAGATATTTTCACTGTTCAAATGGTGATTGTTATTATAACGTTCTTCTTTATCGATTTCTTTGATACAGCAGGTACACTTGTAGCGGTTGCGAATCAAGCTGGATTAATGAAGAACAATAAATTACCACGTGCAGGAAAAGCATTATTTGCAGATGCGATTGCAACTGTAATCGGTGCGATCTTAGGTACATCAACAACAACGTCTTACATTGAATCTTCTGCAGGGGTAGCAGCGGGTGGACGTTCTGGATTTACAGCAGTTGTAACAGCGGGATTCTTCTTGCTGGCACTATTCTTCTCGCCATTATTAAGCGTTGTAACACCAGCTGTAACAGCGCCAGCATTAATTATTGTAGGGATCTTGATGGTTTCATCTTTAGGCGAAATTGATTGGAAGAAATTCGAGATTGCAGTACCAGCATTCTTTACAATCATTTCAATGCCACTTACGTATAGTATTGCGACAGGGATTGCAATCGGGTTTATCTTCTATCCAATTACAATGGTAGTAAGTGGTCGTCGTAAAGAGATTCATCCAATTATGTATGTTATGGGAGTTTTATTCGTACTATATTTCATCTACGTTCGTAAATAAAAGGGGTTTTTTGAAAGGTCTAGACTTAAGGGGAGTCTAGACCTTTTTTGCGTCTTCAGAAAATCTTAAGGATTTCCGAGCGTTTTTCTTCAGAAGTTTTCCTATAATAGAAGTTAGGGATTAAAAAAGTGATGGGGGAGATATTGTGGCGCACGAAACAATACTTGTCGTAGATGATGAAAAAGAAATTAGAAATCTTATTACAATCTATTTAAAGAATGAAGGATATAAAGTGTTGCAAGCAGGAGACGGAGAAGAAGGATTACGTTTACTAGAAGAAAATGAAGTACATCTAGTCGTATTAGATATTATGATGCCAAAGGTAGATGGTATTCATATGTGTATGAAAGTAAGAGAATCGAAAGAAATGCCGATTATTATGCTTTCTGCGAAAACGCAAGATATGGATAAAATTTTAGGATTAACAACAGGTGCAGATGATTACGTAACGAAACCATTTAATCCGTTAGAGTTAATCGCAAGGATTAAATCTCAGTTACGTCGTTATATGAAGATGAATGGTTTTGCTCTTCAAAATGAGGACGAGTTAGAAATTGGAGAGATGAAAATAAACATCTCCACTCATACAGTCATTGTGGATGGAGAAGAAGTGAAACTGACCCCGAGGGAATTTTCGATTTTAGAATTACTAGCTCGTAATCCGGGGATGGTCTTTAGCGCGGAACAAATTTATGAAAAGGTTTGGAACGAAAGATCTTTCCAGTCGGATAACACGGTAATGGTTCATATTCGGAAAGTGCGTGAAAAGATTGAGGAGAATCCAAGGAAGCCAATATATATAAAAACAGTATGGGGAGTGGGGTATAAGATTGAAAAAGATATTTAATCCATTTACTTATGTTAGGAAATTTCGAGAATTAATTGGAAAGATAATGAAGAGTGTGAAACGGAGTGTGCGAATTCAACTTATTACTGCGTTTACTGCTTGTGCGCTATTAGGTCTTTTGTCAGCAAAGACAGCAGCGCCGTTTTTTGAGAATGCGAATCGGAAGGCGATGATCGATTATCGGGCTGGTATGGAGGAGATTAATCAACAAGCTCAAGGAGCGGCAAATAGTTCGGTTCATGAAAATAAATTAGAAGCTATATCCGATATGATCGAAAGGGAGAACCAAAGTTTAGAGCGAGGACCTAGAGCTTTAAAAATATTGGTTACTGACGAGAGCGGTAAAGTTTTATATAAAACGAAGCAGGCGCAAGAAGAGCAAATTGATTTGCATAATACGATTCGTAATGCAGCATCATTTGCGATCAACTATTCAAATGGCCAAGATGCATTTGAAAGTACAAGAAAAGAATTTATAGCTTTTGCACCTATTACAATAGAAGATAAGAATTTATACATGTTTGTTAGTGGGATTCCAGAAGGTGAAGTAATATATGATACGCAAGAAGGGCCGTTTCCATTTTGCATAGGTGTACTCGTATTTATTTTCTCTTTCTTCTATATAACAAAGAGAAAGATGAAGCAAATTGAAGCGATGGCACAAGGTGTAAAGGAAATAGAAAAAGGCAACTTAGCGTATCGTATTGAGAAGAAAGGTGAGGACGAGATTGCGTCTTTAACTGAGAATATTAATAATATGGCAGAAGAGCTTATGAATAATATAGAAAAGGAACGTAAATTAGAGAAGCAAAAGAATGAGCTTATTACGAATGTATCTCACGATTTGCGTACACCACTGACTTCTATTATGGGTTACTTGCGATTACTTCGAGATTCTAAATATGAAAATAAAGAACAACATGATGAGTATACGAGAATTGCTTTTGCGAAGTCGGAGCAGTTAAAGAATTTAATAGAAGATTTATTTGAGTATACGAAGTTAACAAATGAGCAAGTTGTATTAGAAAAACAAGAGGTTTGTATAAATGAGTTATTGGAGCAATTAATAGAAGAGTTAGTACCGCAGGCAGAAGAGCATGGACTTGCGTTTGTTAAGAAGTTTCCTGAGGAACGTGCCTATGCAGCGGTTGATTCGGAAAAGATGGTACGTGTATTTGATAATCTATTAATGAACGCGATTAAGTATAGTAAAGATGATGGGGAGATAAAAGTTTCTCTTCAAAGGCAGCGCCGGGATATACAAATTGTAATTGCGAATCATAGTGAAGAGTTTACGAGAGAAGAGCTAGGGAGTTTGTTTGAACGTTTTTATAAGAAGGATCAATCTAGAAGTAGAGTAACAGAAGGATCGGGACTTGGATTAGCGATTGCGAAAAGTATTGTTGAGCTGCAAGGTGGTAGTATTCGAGCAGAATATGAGGATGGTATTATTCAGTTTATCGTCTCGTTACCAATTATAGAAAAATAATAAATGAATAGAATGATATTTGATAAAAAGGCTTATTTTAAAAGAAATAAGCCTTTTTATATTTTTTTAGAAAAATATGTTGACGATTAGAGTATAGAGGTGTAATATAGGACAAGTCGCCGATGCAATAACGCAGAACGCGGCAAACGAAATAAAAAAATTAGTTGACATTGAAACATGAAGATGTTAACATAAGGGAGTCGCAAATGAGCGACCGAGTAGTTCTTTGAAAACTGAACGAAACAAACAACGTGAAACGTCAATTTTTATTTTTAGATGCTAGACAAACTAACTTTATTGGAGAGTTTGATCCTGGCTCAGGATGAACGCTGGCGGCGTGCCTAATACATGCAAGTCGAGCGAATGGATTGAGAGCTTGCTCTCAAGAAGTTAGCGGCGGACGGGTGAGTAACACGTGGGTAACCTGCCCATAAGACTGGGATAACTCCGGGAAACCGGGGCTAATACCGGATAATATTTTGAACTGCATGGTTCGAAATTGAAAGGCGGCTTCGGCTGTCACTTATGGATGGACCCGCGTCGCATTAGCTAGTTGGTGAGGTAACGGCTCACCAAGGCAACGATGCGTAGCCGACCTGAGAGGGTGATCGGCCACACTGGGACTGAGACACGGCCCAGACTCCTACGGGAGGCAGCAGTAGGGAATCTTCCGCAATGGACGAAAGTCTGACGGAGCAACGCCGCGTGAGTGATGAAGGCTTTCGGGTCGTAAAACTCTGTTGTTAGGGAAGAACAAGTGCTAGTTGAATAAGCTGGCACCTTGACGGTACCTAACCAGAAAGCCACGGCTAACTACGTGCCAGCAGCCGCGGTAATACGTAGGTGGCAAGCGTTATCCGGAATTATTGGGCGTAAAGCGCGCGCAGGTGGTTTCTTAAGTCTGATGTGAAAGCCCACGGCTCAACCGTGGAGGGTCATTGGAAACTGGGAGACTTGAGTGCAGAAGAGGAAAGTGGAATTCCATGTGTAGCGGTGAAATGCGTAGAGATATGGAGGAACACCAGTGGCGAAGGCGACTTTCTGGTCTGTAACTGACACTGAGGCGCGAAAGCGTGGGGAGCAAACAGGATTAGATACCCTGGTAGTCCACGCCGTAAACGATGAGTGCTAAGTGTTAGAGGGTTTCCGCCCTTTAGTGCTGAAGTTAACGCATTAAGCACTCCGCCTGGGGAGTACGGCCGCAAGGCTGAAACTCAAAGGAATTGACGGGGGCCCGCACAAGCGGTGGAGCATGTGGTTTAATTCGAAGCAACGCGAAGAACCTTACCAGGTCTTGACATCCTCTGAAAACCCTAGAGATAGGGCTTCTCCTTCGGGAGCAGAGTGACAGGTGGTGCATGGTTGTCGTCAGCTCGTGTCGTGAGATGTTGGGTTAAGTCCCGCAACGAGCGCAACCCTTGATCTTAGTTGCCATCATTAAGTTGGGCACTCTAAGGTGACTGCCGGTGACAAACCGGAGGAAGGTGGGGATGACGTCAAATCATCATGCCCCTTATGACCTGGGCTACACACGTGCTACAATGGACGGTACAAAGAGCTGCAAGACCGCGAGGTGGAGCTAATCTCATAAAACCGTTCTCAGTTCGGATTGTAGGCTGCAACTCGCCTACATGAAGCTGGAATCGCTAGTAATCGCGGATCAGCATGCCGCGGTGAATACGTTCCCGGGCCTTGTACACACCGCCCGTCACACCACGAGAGTTTGTAACACCCGAAGTCGGTGGGGTAACCTTTATGGAGCCAGCCGCCTAAGGTGGGACAGATGATTGGGGTGAAGTCGTAACAAGGTAGCCGTATCGGAAGGTGCGGCTGGATCACCTCCTTTCTATGGAGAATTGATGAACGCTGTTCATCAATATAAGTTTCCGTGTTTCGTTTTGTTCAGTTTTGAGAGAACTATCTCTCATATATAAATGTATGTTCTTTGAAAACTAGATAACAGTGTAGCTCATATTTTTTTAATTTTAGTTTGGTTAAGTTAGAAAGGGCGCACGGTGGATGCCTTGACACTAGGAGTCGATGAAGGACGGGACTAACGCCGATATGCTTCGGGGAGCTGTAAGTAAGCTTTGATCCGAAGATTTCCGAATGGGGAAACCCACCATACGTAATGGTATGGTATCCTTGCCTGAATACATAGGGTAAGGAAGACAGACCCAGGGAACTGAAACATCTAAGTACCTGGAGGAAGAGAAAGCAAATGCGATTTCCTGAGTAGCGGCGAGCGAAACGGAACATAGCCCAAACCAAGAGGCTTGCCTCTTGGGGTTGTAGGACATTCTATACGGAGTTACAAAGGAACGAGGTAGACGAAGCGACCTGGAAAGGTCCGTCGTAGAGGGTAACAACCCCGTAGTCGAAACTTCGTTCTCTCTTGAATGTATCCTGAGTACGGCGGAACACGTGAAATTCCGTCGGAATCTGGGAGGACCATCTCCCAAGGCTAAATACTCCCTAGTGATCGATAGTGAACCAGTACCGTGAGGGAAAGGTGAAAAGCACCCCGGAAGGGGAGTGAAAGAGATCCTGAAACCGTGTGCCTACAAATAGTCAGAGCCCGTTAATGGGTGATGGCGTGCCTTTTGTAGAATGAACCGGCGAGTTACGATCCCGTGCGAGGTTAAGCTGAAGAGGCGGAGCCGCAGCGAAAGCGAGTCTGAATAGGGCGTTTAGTACGTGGTCGTAGACCCGAAACCAGGTGATCTACCCATGTCCAGGGTGAAGTTCAGGTAACACTGAATGGAGGCCCGAACCCACGCACGTTGAAAAGTGCGGGGATGAGGTGTGGGTAGCGGAGAAATTCCAATCGAACCTGGAGATAGCTGGTTCTCCCCGAAATAGCTTTAGGGCTAGCCTTAAGTGTAAGAGTCTTGGAGGTAGAGCACTGATTGAACTAGGGGTCCTCATCGGATTACCGAATTCAGTCAAACTCCGAATGCCAATGACTTATCCTTAGGAGTCAGACTGCGAGTGATAAGATCCGTAGTCAAGAGGGAAACAGCCCAGATCGCCAGCTAAGGTCCCAAAGTGTGTATTAAGTGGAAAAGGATGTGGAGTTGCTTAGACAACTAGGATGTTGGCTTAGAAGCAGCCACCATTTAAAGAGTGCGTAATAGCTCACTAGTCGAGTGACTCTGCGCCGAAAATGTACCGGGGCTAAATACACCACCGAAGCTGCGAATTGATACCAATGGTATCAGTGGTAGGGGAGCGTTCTAAGTGCAGTGAAGTCAGACCGGAAGGACTGGTGGAGCGCTTAGAAGTGAGAATGCCGGTATGAGTAGCGAAAGACGGGTGAGAATCCCGTCCACCGAATGCCTAAGGTTTCCTGAGGAAGGCTCGTCCGCTCAGGGTTAGTCAGGACCTAAGCCGAGGCCGACAGGCGTAGGCGATGGACAACAGGTTGATATTCCTGTACCACCTCTTTATCGTTTGAGCAATGGAGGGACGCAGAAGGATAGAAGAAGCGTGCGATTGGTTGTGCACGTCCAAGCAGTTAGGCTGATAAGTAGGCAAATCCGCTTATCGTGAAGGCTGAGCTGTGATGGGGAAGCTCCTTATGGAGCGAAGTCTTTGATTCCCCGCTGCCAAGAAAAGCTTCTAGCGAGATAAAAGGTGCCTGTACCGCAAACCGACACAGGTAGGCGAGGAGAGAATCCTAAGGTGTGCGAGAGAACTCTGGTTAAGGAACTCGGCAAAATGACCCCGTAACTTCGGGAGAAGGGGTGCTTTCTTAACGGAAAGCCGCAGTGAATAGGCCCAAGCGACTGTTTAGCAAAAACACAGGTCTCTGCGAAGCCGTAAGGCGAAGTATAGGGGCTGACACCTGCCCGGTGCTGGAAGGTTAAGGAGAGGGGTTAGCGTAAGCGAAGCTCTGAACTGAAGCCCCAGTAAACGGCGGCCGTAACTATAACGGTCCTAAGGTAGCGAAATTCCTTGTCGGGTAAGTTCCGACCCGCACGAAAGGTGTAACGATTTGGGCACTGTCTCAACCAGAGACTCGGTGAAATTATAGTACCTGTGAAGATGCAGGTTACCCGCGACAGGACGGAAAGACCCCGTGGAGCTTTACTGTAGCCTGATATTGAATTTTGGTACAGTTTGTACAGGATAGGCGGGAGCCATTGAAACCGGAGCGCTAGCTTCGGTGGAGGCGCTGGTGGGATACCGCCCTGACTGTATTGAAATTCTAACCTACGGGTCTTATCGACCCGGGAGACAGTGTCAGGTGGGCAGTTTGACTGGGGCGGTCGCCTCCTAAAGTGTAACGGAGGCGCCCAAAGGTTCCCTCAGAATGGTTGGAAATCATTCGTAGAGTGCAAAGGCATAAGGGAGCTTGACTGCGAGACCTACAAGTCGAGCAGGGACGAAAGTCGGGCTTAGTGATCCGGTGGTTCCGCATGGAAGGGCCATCGCTCAACGGATAAAAGCTACCCCGGGGATAACAGGCTTATCTCCCCCAAGAGTCCACATCGACGGGGAGGTTTGGCACCTCGATGTCGGCTCATCGCATCCTGGGGCTGTAGTCGGTCCCAAGGGTTGGGCTGTTCGCCCATTAAAGCGGTACGCGAGCTGGGTTCAGAACGTCGTGAGACAGTTCGGTCCCTATCCGTCGTGGGCGTAGGAAATTTGAGAGGAGCTGTCCTTAGTACGAGAGGACCGGGATGGACGCACCGCTGGTGTACCAGTTGTTCTGCCAAGGGCATAGCTGGGTAGCTATGTGCGGAAGGGATAAGTGCTGAAAGCATCTAAGCATGAAGCCCCCCTCAAGATGAGATTTCCCATAGCGTAAGCTAGTAAGATCCCTGAAAGATGATCAGGTTGATAGGTTCGAGGTGGAAGCATGGTGACATGTGGAGCTGACGAATACTAATAGATCGAGGACTTAACCATATAATATGAAGCAATGTTATCTAGTTTTGAAGGAATATGCCTTCATAGTTTGGTGATGATGGCAGAGAGGTCACACCCGTTCCCATACCGAACACGGAAGTTAAGCTCTCTAGCGCCGATGGTAGTTGGGACCTTGTCCCTGTGAGAGTAGGACGTCGCCAAGCAACTTTAAGACGAGTCAGAATGACTCGTCTTTTTTGTGTTTTAAACTTCTTATCAGCTTCAAGTAAGTAATCCGTATTCTTTTGATCCCCTCATATTCATTTTCTTTCATCATTTTTGATGTGTAGTTTAAGATTTTCTATTCTATTTTTTGTAGAAGCAATCTATCGGTGTGTTAAAATAGTACAGTTGTTTTTCGAGGTACTTTAATATAGGAAGATTTAAATTTTTTTAAGGAGATAATATGAAAAAGATAGGTGTAATTACTATAGTAGCTTTAGTCCTTCTAGCAATTACTTATATGTTAGTCGGGAATTATTTTTATAATTATGCGTTGAATGCGAAACAAGAGAAAGAGTTTTTAGAGGATAATCCTCACTTAGTAGAAACTGTGAATGCATCGGGAGGTGTGTTCGCTACAAATGAAGAAAAGGATGCGAACTTTGTATCAAATCATAAACCTAATACACGAAACATAAATTCTTTCGATAAGTTGAAATTAACAGGTTATGAATATATGAATGAACAATCTAGTCATAAATGGGCAATTGTAGTTCATGGATATGATAGTAGGGCATCGAAAATGACGAAATATATCCGGAACTTTTATGAACAAGGATATAACGTCATAGCGCCAGACCTTCGTGGGCATGGAAATAGTGAAGGTGATTATATAGGGATGGGCTGGCATGATCGTAAAGATATTTTGATTTGGATTCAACAAATTGTAAAGAAAGACCCTAATGCTGAAATAGCACTCTTTGGTGTTTCAATGGGGGGAGCAACTGTAATGATGACTTCAGGTGAAGAGTTACCTTCTAACGTTAAAGTTATTATTGAAGATTGTGGATACTCAACTGTTATTGATGAATTTACGTATCAACTAAAAGATCTATTCCATTTGCCAAAGTTTCCTGTTATGAATGCGGCAAATACAGTTACAAAATTAAGAGCTGGATATGATTTAGAAGAAGCTTCAGCTATAAAACAAGTGGCGAAAAGTAAAACACCTATGCTATTTATTCATGGGGATGCTGATACATTTGTTCCTTATGAAATGTTAGATGAAGTATATAATGCTGCAAAAGTAGAAAAAGAGAAATTAATTGTTCCAGGTGCTGGACATGGAGAAGCCGAGAAGGTAGATTCGAATAAATATTGGAATACCGTATGGAAGTTCGTGGGGAGATACATTCCAGCGTAATTAGATTGTTTTAGATTTGTATATACGATAATCAGAAGG
>NZ_CM129593.1:280000-290000 GCF_052947655.1 Bacillus pretiosus
ACGGAAAGACCCCGTGGAGCTTTACTGTAGCCTGATATTGAATTTTGGTACAGTTTGTACAGGATAGGCGGGAGCCATTGAAACCGGAGCGCTAGCTTCGGTGGAGGCGCTGGTGGGATACCGCCCTGACTGTATTGAAATTCTAACCTACGGGTCTTATCGACCCGGGAGACAGTGTCAGGTGGGCAGTTTGACTGGGGCGGTCGCCTCCTAAAGTGTAACGGAGGCGCCCAAAGGTTCCCTCAGAATGGTTGGAAATCATTCGTAGAGTGCAAAGGCATAAGGGAGCTTGACTGCGAGACCTACAAGTCGAGCAGGGACGAAAGTCGGGCTTAGTGATCCGGTGGTTCCGCATGGAAGGGCCATCGCTCAACGGATAAAAGCTACCCCGGGGATAACAGGCTTATCTCCCCCAAGAGTCCACATCGACGGGGAGGTTTGGCACCTCGATGTCGGCTCATCGCATCCTGGGGCTGTAGTCGGTCCCAAGGGTTGGGCTGTTCGCCCATTAAAGCGGTACGCGAGCTGGGTTCAGAACGTCGTGAGACAGTTCGGTCCCTATCCGTCGTGGGCGTAGGAAATTTGAGAGGAGCTGTCCTTAGTACGAGAGGACCGGGATGGACGCACCGCTGGTGTACCAGTTGTTCTGCCAAGGGCATAGCTGGGTAGCTATGTGCGGAAGGGATAAGTGCTGAAAGCATCTAAGCATGAAGCCCCCCTCAAGATGAGATTTCCCATAGCGTAAGCTAGTAAGATCCCTGAAAGATGATCAGGTTGATAGGTTCGAGGTGGAAGCATGGTGACATGTGGAGCTGACGAATACTAATAGATCGAGGACTTAACCATATAATATGAAGCAAATGTTATCTAGTTTTGAAGGAATATGCCTTCATAGTTTGGTGATGATGGCAGAGAGGTCACACCCGTTCCCATACCGAACACGGAAGTTAAGCTCTCTAGCGCCGATGGTAGTTGGGACCTTGTCCCTGTGAGAGTAGGACGTCGCCAAGCAACTATTAAGACGAGTCAGAATGACTCGTCTTTTTTGTATGCTTTCATACCTCTGTTAATTGCCTGCTTAACTCCTTCTAAATAGGCGAATCCATACCTTTTATCTGGTTCTAAGTAAGTACCTTCTGCCCATTCATTCCACGCATTAATAAATAAAAACTCGCTGTTGTAAAGAGAATAGGTACGCTGGATTTGTTTGCTTAAATATATCGTGAACTTCCTAGGGGTAGAACCTAGGAAGATGCTGCTATTTAAGTCTTTGCGGCGTGCTGTATTGTCCCAGTCAACAAAGGCACCAGGAAATGTTTTTTTCTCTGGAGGAGATCGTTTTAGTATATACATCCACACTTTATCATAATCCCAAGCGTTTATTTGTTTACCAGACTCATATATTGTTTTATTTATGTCTGAAGAGCTATCATGAGCAATTGTATAAAAAGGCTCGAATTCAATGCTAGCATCAAATCCATTTATATTAGGAAGTGGAAAGCTGTTTAATGTTTCTGCAAAGTATATACCTTTCAAACCATTTTCTTGTGCGAGTGTATTCCAATAATGAAGCATTTGTTCACAATGAGGGATATGCCCGGGGCGATAAATAATGAATAGTGGTTTATCGTCTATACGGATATATCTCTCATCTTGGAAAGCTTGCAATAAATACTCAAAGTGCTCTTTCCAATCCGATAATTCTCCATAATTTTGAGGCATTAATATGTGACTATCAAGACCATCCCAAGTTTTTGTCCACGGTTCATTTGCCCAAGAAAGGCAAAATGGAAAATCTGGTTCTTTCATCTTAAGTACCTCATTAAAGGGTGCCTCCAATAGCCTCTTCCCTTTAAACCAGTAATGGTAATAACAAAAACCATATATGCCATGTGCTTTGGCGATTTCTGCTTGCCATTTTCTTACGGATGGGGTGGTTAAGTCATAATAAAAATCTTGATAAGGTTCTCTAGGTTGGTAATGTCCTGAAAATAAAGGTCGTGCACTTTTAGTATTTGTCCATTCAGTAAACCCTTTCCCCCACCATCGGTCATTTTCTTTTATTTGATGAAACTGTGGTAAGTAAAAAGCGATTATTTTCAAGATATATCCCCCTTATGTTCTTCGTAGTTCAAGTGGTGGGAAGTTACTTTTGATTTTTCGAATCTAGTTAAAACATGAGATATGTTATTTACTTACTGTGTTTATGCTGCATAATGAATTCTTTGATGATTTAATATATACGGCTGAGATACAAAATGATCTTCATTATACAATGAGCGAAAAGAGTTAATCTTTTTGGAGAACAAATAGAGCTTGGGGTAACCGGTTTGTATCATCAAAAAAGTCCCGTAGCTTTAAATACTTCTCATAGTGGTTTTTAATATAAGTTCTAGGTATAACGGTTTCCCCGTAGAAGCTACTGTTTCTAACGTCTCCAGCTCCCGTAGGGCTGTGGACAAAATTGCCGCTTTCATAATCCGAGATGGCACGATTTATATCTGGAAAAGCTTGTGATAAAGTTTTATGCCATCCCGTTTGAATTAATTCAGGGTGTTCCTTAAATTGTTGACAGAAATCGAGAAAATAGCGTGCTTGTGTTGTGGCGATGAAGATGCCACCTGGACGAAGAATTCTTGAAAATTCCTTTATCCAATTTTCTGCTGTTTCTTCGGATAAATGTGAGAATACAGAATAAGCGAATATGATATCTAATGAATTGTCATTAATAAATCCTACAGGAGGTTGTGGGTTGGCTGTTTTATATATCCCTCTTCCTAACGTTTCATTACAAAGAGTAATCATGAGGGGATCTACATCAATACCAAGTAAATTTTCATCGCGAACATCTTTGAAAAAGAAGCGTATGATTCTTCCCCATCCGCAACCAAAGTCTAAAATTTTACGTCCTTTATTCAAAGGAACACCTAGATTTTGGGCATATGTTTTTACATGGCTATAAAACAAATATGCTTCATAAAGAGCATGTTCATAGGAAGCACCTACAAACTGTTGTTGAATTTCTTCAGGGGGGAACATAGGTACTGGAATGCCATTTATCTTTGTTTGTGAGCAACTTTGTATAAATAGATTTAGAAGTTCGACATCAGAAAGCGGGCTAACAAGGTTATCAAAATCATTTCCTAACTTGAAGTTATTCATTTGTTAACCTCCAAATTATATAGTACCTAAAAATTATTTTCGTGTTTTTTACTAATAAAAACGTGTAGAAATTCAGCATCTAACCCCAGTGATCTATCCTTTTGTAAATAAACAATGGTATACATATTTGAATGTGTATAAATATATTCAATCATATCTTGACCCCAATCAAATGTTACTAAAGACCCGTTCTCATCAATAGGATTACCATGATAAATTGGCTCCTCAATATATTCGATTCCTTCTTTATTGATTCTTGCTCTTTGTAAAGTCTTTGTGAGTGTATGATACCAAGGGACAGTAAACACATGAGCACCGCCAGGCTTTAATACACGCTCTATTTCTTTAAAGGCTTTGTTTGGCTCCATTACATGTTCAAAGACATCTTGAGTAATGAACAAATCAAAAGATTCATTTTGGAAAGTCATATCCTCTAAGTTCTCACATCTAATTCCTTGAAAGTATTGGCCGAGAGGATAGTTTTTAAAGTATTGAGAATACGTATAGTTTTTGCAGTTTTTTATAAGTAGCTGAGTTGTAATTCCCCCAGGAGAGGATTCGTGGATATGATAGGAACCCCATTTAGGAAAAAATGTATTTAAAACATGGATTATAGCTCGCTGCCTTGGTATAGAGTGGCATGTAGAACATAAGTAATGATCTCTAAGCCAATCATTATGCTCTATAAATGTAGTTTCCTTCTCACAAATAACGCAATATCCATTATTGTGCTTCAAATTACCTTCCACATGACATCACTCCTTTGTAAAAAAATGCATATGACACACACGTCAACAATCAGTGAAATCAAAGAGAGTGGATGGAAATTAGGGAACCCATAAAAGTGAGATTGGTAGAATGGAATAATTAGCGGGAGAGAACCCCACGCTAATTAAAGTTTCACTTTATGCTATGCGATACATTCGCTTTTATTCATTGAAGAATGTATCGACTTAGAATATCCCTTTTGTGTACGGATACATTTCAAAGTCTTGTGCATATATTTCTGTAACTAACGCCATTGTTTCTTCATCATAAAAGCTTTCATATGTTGGAAAGCGAGGGAAGGTGGCATCTGTAATGCTGAGTTCTGCATAGCTTCCTGTATAAAGCATCTTATGAGCCCGATGATGATCTGAATTTGTAAGAAGCGCTAAATTGGATTTAATCAAATCGTACGTGTGTTCTATCTTAGTGATTTGTGTATTAAAATCTTCTAAAGGAATATAGTATTGGATGAAATTTTCTTCACCTGGAACGTATTGCTGACTAAAATGTATGTCCATTGCTAGGGAATTTGAACCCAATGCTCGAATGTAATATAAAAATTGTTTAAATGATACTCCACGGTTACTATATTTGTCATTATACAAATAGTGGCGGATATTTTCCCATTGAGGGCTAGCATATGGATTGTCAGCAAGTAATAAAAATGAGCTGACGGCCCTTTTGTAGGGATTCCGTACAAGTTTACAAACATCTTTATTTGCTGTTAGAAGCCCATTTTGTAACTCTGGTATGTAGTTAGTGTTGTTTTTATACACCCAGAATTCATAGTAATGAATAAAGTCATGGTATTTCTTTGCTTCATTAAACAATCCGATTTGAAAAAAGAACCAATTAGCTAAGGCGGTACATCCGCTTCTATGGCTCCAGAATAGTATAAGTGGAAAGTCTTTATGAAAATGTGGGATTCGATCTTTATGTAGGATTACATGATTTAAAAGCTCTTGATTTACACTCTTCATACATGTAGTGCTCCTTTTTGAAATTTTTATTTATGGAGAAGGGAAGTTTTTACTAATCCAATATATTCATGGGAATGAGTAAATAGTATGAGTGTTTTTTGCGGTCAGCTTAAATAAGATAGCGATTCTAAAAGGGAAATATAAAATAAAGATAATGAAAATTTATAGGAAGCATACAATGATAAGAGGATGAATAATAGCAGTGACCAAGTTCATTTAGTTGCATTTCTAGGTGTGATAAGCAAAAATCTTATTACTAGAGAGGATATTATGAGGAAGAATAATTATTTAATAGTAGGTGGAAATAGTTTCATTGGTATTAACCTCGCATTAGGTTTATTGAAACAAGGTCAAACTGTCAAAGTATTTTCCAGACATATAAATAATTTTCCTCAAAATATTATAAGTGATGTTGAATTTATTAAAGGTGATTTAGCAAATGTTGAAGATATATATAAAGCTTTAGTGGATGTGGATATTATTATTTATTTAGCTGCAACGTCTAATGTAGCAACTTCAATTGAAGATGTTTTCGGAGATATAAACAGTAGCTTTTTTTTTCTTAACTTCATGGAAAGTGTTAAAAATTTTCCTGTTAAAAAAATTGTATTAGCATCTTCTGGAGGCACGGTTTATGGTGAACCGGAATATTTACCTATTGATGAGGAACATCCATTAAAACCACTTTCTCCTTATGGAATAACAAAAGTATCGCTTGAAAATTACTTGTACTTTTATAAGAAAAAATACGGAATTGACTATGTTGTATGTAGATATTCTAATCCATATGGAAAATATCAAAATCCTTTAAAGAAAGTTGGGGCAATAAACTGTTTTTTGTATCAGCATCTCAGTAATGAAAAGATTAATATATATGGGAATCCACAAGAGATTATTCGAGATTATATTTATATCGATGATTTAGTTGAAATCACTATACAACTATCAAAATTAAATCGTTTGAAATCTTGTGTATATAACATAGGGAGCGGCAAGGGTCTCTCTTTAAAACGAATTATAGTAGAATTGGAGAAATTAACGGAAAGAAAAGTGGACTTTACCTGCTATAAACAAAGGCAAGAAAATGTTCAAAAAATCATTTTAAATATAGATAGAGTAAGACGAGAATGTAATTGGGAACCGAAAATAGATTTCAAAAGTGGAATTAGATTAAATAAGCTATGGATTGAAGAGTTCTTATATAGTAAAAAATAATAAACCATGCCCTACTTTTGTATAAGTAGAGCGTGGTTTATTATTTTATTTCTTTTTTTATTACCCAAAGGTCTTGATGTTCCCACCAAAAACCTTCAGTGTATTTTTTGATGACAGGGTTATAGGGTAATAATTTAATTTTGTCACATACGTAAGAGGGACTAACGATCGTTTGCCCGTATTGATGAACATCCAAATCTAATTGTTCACTAGAAGGGAGAAACCAATAACCCTGTTTATTTAAATCTGGAAAGCTGAAGTACTTTTTACTTTGATAACCATGAGTTGTGAAAATGAGTAAGCCTTCAGGAGAAACAGCATTATACAATGTTTGAAGCCAACGAAACCAAGTTGTATCAGGCATATGAGAAAAAAAGGATAGACAAAAAACGATATCATACGTAGAGGAGGTCAAATTTACTTGTTCAGGTTCAGGGTGAGACAAGATAGAAGAAGTATTTAATGTACGTTCAATAAAAGTAATAGCCTCTTCATGTATATCGCAGGTAGTTATACTTAAGTTCGTTTGTAGGTTTAATAAATGACGTGTTACGCAGCCGTATCCGGATGCGAATTCTAATAATTTTATTGGAGTGTCTATAGGCGGATAAAAGGACGTAATTAAATCTAAGAGTGTTTCTGCGGATTTTCTCCCATCTTGAAAATAATAATCTATCGCTTCTTTTTTAGATGGGAAGACTGGATTAGTGACAAGGAATTGAAAGATATGATCCTCTGGATGGATACTTGCATTTACATTGTAGTTGTGTGCAATTTGAGAAATCAAATCTTTATTTGCCTCTATAAATTCTTTCAATGAGTAACCCCCCTTAAATGATAGTAACGTCTTACAAGAGACACTGATGGCGAAGAAAATATATCATTCAATCTTCAAATATGCTTTAAGATACTTTCTATATGTGTACATTTTCTTTTTTGAAATATTGTCGATAGTAAAGGTTTCTTTAATGAAATTCTGCATTTGTACAACTTCACTGTAATGGGAATATGAATCTTCTGTTCCCGTTACGCTATTTGTATGTCGTCTATGATAGTTTAGTGGTTTTGGATTGAAATAAATGTTCCCCTCTTTAAGAATAGAAACATAGAAAAACCAATCACCAGCTACTTTAAACTTTTCTAATTGTTTTTCTGTTGTTTTTATATCTATGTTTTTAAAAACTACACTTGAGACATTAGGTATGGTGTTCTTGATAAGTAATGTATCTTGTATTTCATCTATCCCTTTTCGAAAATAAGAACTTTTCCATTTTTCTTTATCAATATCATTTGTGTAATCTAAATAATGATTGGCCAGGATATTTCCTTGTTCGTCTATTTGTTTTGATTGTGTGTAGCTTAAGGTAACATCACCATTTATATGAAACCCTTGTATTACTTCTTCTAAAAATGTCTGATCACATAAGTCATCGGCCTCTGCAATCCAAATATAATCACCGGTTGCTGCAGAGACGCCTTTTATCCATTGTTTAAATACAGAACCAGAGTTTTTATCATTAATAATCTGCTGAACTTTTAGGTGGGGCTTATTTTCGTTTGAGAGCAGCTGTTTAAATATAGATACGCTATTGTCAGTGGAGGCATCGTCTAGGAAAATTAGTTCGTAAAGGGGATAGGTTTGGTTTAATATGGATTTAACTCGGTCAGGTAAGTATTTTTCGTAATTATAGTTCGGTATGATTACGCTTATTTTTTTGTAATTATGATCAAGTAGGTTTAACAGTTGATAAATGTAATGAAGAAAGTTAAAATCTTTTTCAATAAGCTCTTGGCCAAAGCGCCCTTTTTTTAATCGTAAGTCTTCATCTCCAATAAATTCATATATTCTTTCCAGCACCTGCGGTAAATTTAAAAAGTCTACTAAGGCGCCAGTTTGTTCCGTAACAACATCTTCAAAACCTCCAGCGTTTTTAAACCCTATAACAGGGACTTTTGTATCTAATGCTTCTAAAACAACGTTTGGAAAAGGATCTTCTCTTGAAGTTAATAAATATAAATCAGCCCCGGCGTTATATAAACCGATATCTGGAGTAGGCTCAACTAATGTGAAATGTGCTGTATATCTTGGGGATAGTGTGTTAAAGAAATGAACATCCGTTCTCCCGACCCAGATAAAATGAATATTCGTATGAACTTTTCTTACTGAGTAAGCAATAAGTGAGAATAAATCTATCCCTTTCCGATGATCAGCAAAACCTACTCCCAAAATGATTTTGCTATCTAGAGGCAGGTTGTGTTTTTTTCGTAATTCGCTTCTAGCTTTTGCAATATTGTTCTTATAAGGATTGTGGTTAAACAAGCCTTGAGGGAGGATGTGACATTTTTGATGATCTAATTGGGTGATTGTACGGAATTTTTCATACACGTACTGTGAAGGGAAGACAATTTTGTAAGCAAACTGGGCAATGTTTCTCGCTTTCCCCTCGGCAGAGTACTGTTGTATTAAATGCGGCAATTCATGTATTAATGAAATAACTTTTATATTGTGTTTAGCTAGTAATGCAACTATGTCACCACTTATGACGGTACTACATATGGCGATGGTATAGTCTTGTGATAGTAACTTCTTTATTAATAATTCGACCCTTTTTTCTGTTGGGTAGTCTTCCTCTAGGCAATAAACAGGACCATACTTTTGAAAATCGTGGATTAAAATGCCCGTTCCAATAGAAATAATTGCGACGGAGTAATGAAAGTTTTCTTTAAGAGCTTTAATAGTATGTAAAGAAAGCAGCTGTGCTCCGTGGAAATGGGCATCATGGGATACATAAATGATCTTCTTATTAACATGCATTTCATAACGCCTCCTAAGTTAATTAGATTTTTAGTAAATGCATGGTGTATTTATAATTCCTAGAGAGAAGTGGTAGGAGATAATTGTGGATACAGCTGGAATGTACTCGAAATAAAAAGTGCTACCTTTAATATATATTTGTTTGGCTTGCTATTCATTCTTTAGAAAGGTGTAAGTAAGAAAGTATAAACTGTCGATTATGAAAGTGATTGCAACAGTTTATTAATCTCTAGGAACGGAGTATAAATGAAGAAGGTTCAATACCCTTTAGAATTTATAAAATAAAAAGGATAAAAGGTATTGACGATTAGGATATAGAGGTGTAATATAGAACAAGTCGCCGATGCAATAACGCAGAACGCGGCAAACAAAATGAAAAACTTAGTTGACATTAACTAACGAAGATGTTAACATAAGGAAGTCGCAAATGAGCGACCGAGTAGTTCTTTGAAAACTGAACGAAACAAACAACGTGAAACGTCAATTTTTATTTTTAGATGCTAGACAAACTAACTTTATTGGAGAGTTTGATCCTGGCTCAGGATGAACGCTGGCGGCGTGCCTAATACATGCAAGTCGAGCGAATGGATTGAGAGCTTGCTCTCGAGAAGTTAGCGGCGGACGGGTGAGTAACACGTGGGTAACCTACCCATAAGACTGGGATAACTCCGGGAAACCGGGGCTAATACCGGATAATATTTTGAACTGCATGGTTCGAAATTGAAAGGCGGCTTCGGCTGTCACTTATGGATGGACCCGCGTCGCATTAGCTAGTTGGTGAGGTAACGGCTCACCAAGGCAACGATGCGTAGCCGACCTGAGAGGGTGATCGGCCACACTGGGACTGAGACACGGCCCAGACTCCTACGGGAGGCAGCAGTAGGGAATCTTCCGCAATGGACGAAAGTCTGACGGAGCAACGCCGCGTGAGTGATGAAGGCTTTCGGGTCGTAAAACTCTGTTGTTAGGGAAGAACAAGTGCTAGTTGAATAAGCTGGCACCTTGACGGTACCTAACCAGAAAGCCACGGCTAACTACGTGCCAGCAGCCGCGGTAATAC
>NZ_CM129593.1:292500-300000 GCF_052947655.1 Bacillus pretiosus
CTAAGGTTTCCTGAGGAAGGCTCGTCCGCTCAGGGTTAGTCAGGACCTAAGCCGAGGCCGACAGGCGTAGGCGATGGACAACAGGTTGATATTCCTGTACCACCTCTTTATCGTTTGAGCAATGGAGGGACGCAGAAGGATAGAAGAAGCGTGCGATTGGTTGTGCACGTCCAAGCAGTTAGGCTGATAAGTAGGCAAATCCGCTTATCGTGAAGGCTGAGCTGTGATGGGGAAGCTCCTTATGGAGCGAAGTCTTTGATTCCCCGCTGCCAAGAAAAGCTTCTAGCGAGATAAAAGGTGCCTGTACCGCAAACCGACACAGGTAGGCGAGGAGAGAATCCTAAGGTGTGCGAGAGAACTCTGGTTAAGGAACTCGGCAAAATGACCCCGTAACTTCGGGAGAAGGGGTGCTTTCTTAACGGAAAGCCGCAGTGAATAGGCCCAAGCGACTGTTTAGCAAAAACACAGGTCTCTGCGAAGCCGTAAGGCGAAGTATAGGGGCTGACACCTGCCCGGTGCTGGAAGGTTAAGGAGAGGGGTTAGCGTAAGCGAAGCTCTGAACTGAAGCCCCAGTAAACGGCGGCCGTAACTATAACGGTCCTAAGGTAGCGAAATTCCTTGTCGGGTAAGTTCCGACCCGCACGAAAGGTGTAACGATTTGGGCACTGTCTCAACCAGAGACTCGGTGAAATTATAGTACCTGTGAAGATGCAGGTTACCCGCGACAGGACGGAAAGACCCCGTGGAGCTTTACTGTAGCCTGATATTGAATTTTGGTACAGTTTGTACAGGATAGGCGGGAGCCATTGAAACCGGAGCGCTAGCTTCGGTGGAGGCGCTGGTGGGATACCGCCCTGACTGTATTGAAATTCTAACCTACGGGTCTTATCGACCCGGGAGACAGTGTCAGGTGGGCAGTTTGACTGGGGCGGTCGCCTCCTAAAGTGTAACGGAGGCGCCCAAAGGTTCCCTCAGAATGGTTGGAAATCATTCGTAGAGTGCAAAGGCATAAGGGAGCTTGACTGCGAGACCTACAAGTCGAGCAGGGACGAAAGTCGGGCTTAGTGATCCGGTGGTTCCGCATGGAAGGGCCATCGCTCAACGGATAAAAGCTACCCCGGGGATAACAGGCTTATCTCCCCCAAGAGTCCACATCGACGGGGAGGTTTGGCACCTCGATGTCGGCTCATCGCATCCTGGGGCTGTAGTCGGTCCCAAGGGTTGGGCTGTTCGCCCATTAAAGCGGTACGCGAGCTGGGTTCAGAACGTCGTGAGACAGTTCGGTCCCTATCCGTCGTGGGCGTAGGAAATTTGAGAGGAGCTGTCCTTAGTACGAGAGGACCGGGATGGACGCACCGCTGGTGTACCAGTTGTTCTGCCAAGGGCATAGCTGGGTAGCTATGTGCGGAAGGGATAAGTGCTGAAAGCATCTAAGCATGAAGCCCCCCTCAAGATGAGATTTCCCATAGCGTAAGCTAGTAAGATCCCTGAAAGATGATCAGGTTGATAGGTTCGAGGTGGAAGCATGGTGACATGTGGAGCTGACGAATACTAATAGATCGAGGACTTAACCATATAATATGAAGCAAATGTTATCTAGTTTTGAAGGAATATGCCTTCATAGTTTGGTGATGATGGCAGAGAGGTCACACCCGTTCCCATACCGAACACGGAAGTTAAGCTCTCTAGCGCCGATGGTAGTTGGGACCTTGTCCCTGTGAGAGTAGGACGTCGCCAAGCAACTAAAAACACAAGTCTTTTGACTTGTGTTTTTTCGTGTTTAATAAAGCATGAGCATTTTGTACACATTTAGAACTTGTATCGGTGTATTGAGAATTAAGAAATATGATATATGCGGAATGGATATAGTTTGTATACACATTCGTTCTCTGTCCAAGGGGTGTTTAATTTTTGAGCTGTGTCGTACGGTAAAGATTAAAATTGCTTGAAGAACATTTGGATTATTAATGATGATTTACTCCCGCTATGCCATATTGGAGTAGGTAGTACTTGATGTGAAATGGATAAAAAACCGATATTCTAACTTGAATATCGGTTTTTTATCTGTGACTTATATGAATTTATAGCAATACGAAAAGCGTAAATAAGATAGCTAACAAAATACGATAGTATGCGAAAGGTTTTAAGCCTATCTTTTCTAAAAGCTTTAGGAATGTTACTACTGCTAACATTGCTACTATAAAAGAGGTAATGAATCCTACCACAAACATAGGGATATCATTGACACTTAAATACTTCCAGCTTTTTAACAAGTCTAAGCCTGTAGCGCCTACCATTACAGGAAGAGCAATGAGAAAAGAGAACTCAGATGCAGTTTTATAATTTACTTTTGCTAATAGACCTCCAGAAATAGTAGAGCCAGCTCTAGAGAAGCCGGGGTATACTGCTAAGCATTGAAATAATCCAATTGTTAATGCTTGACGGTATGTTAAATCATCCAGTGAATAGGAGGTTGCCTCTTTCTTCTTTACTTCTGCAAAGAGCATAAGAATTGCCCCTGCTACAAGTCCAATTACGACAGTATAGGGCTGAAATAAGTAAGTTTTAATAACACCATGTAGTAGTAAACCAGCAACTACTGCTGGAAATACGCCAAGAAATACATGGAATGCGTTGAATTTCTTCTCTTTCCGCAGAAGAGGTTTAATATTACATAAAGAAACGAGGCGTTTATGATATAAAATTGCAATAGCTAAAATTGCCCCTAGCTGTATAACAATTTCAAACGTTTTCGCTCTTTCTCCTTCAAAATCTAATAAATGCCCGACTAATATAAGGTGACCAGTAGAAGAGATAGGTAAAAATTCGGCTAACCCCTCTACGATACCGAGTATGAAGGCAATAATGATATCGCTCATCGTTTCACTCCTATAAGTTAATGAATGTCTACTCTTTTGAAATAGAATAGTGTTGCAAAAAATCCTGAAACCGCTGTTGCTGCAATGATGATATAAGAATATTCCGGTGGATATGTGGGTTGTAATTCATTATTTGCGATATCAAGAGTAGCGGTCCACGGAAATAAATCTTTATGTTTGGAGTTTACGAGCATAAGATTAGTCATTGTAATAATGACTGTTAATATAATAGGTGGTACATAGCTCTTCATTACAAGAGTTAGTAGCACAATAGGTGAAGACAATAGAAAGAGAAGTCCACCACAGATTAAAAATTTTAGAAAAGAACCTAAAAATAAAGCAGTGTTAAAACCAGGAAAGTTCCCCAATAGCCCTAATATTAAAGTAAGTGCCCAAGCGACTAAAGTTAGCATCATGATCCAAAGAAAAAGAGTGATGAACTTACTTATAATAAAGCTAATACGCGATACGGGGATAGTTAGTAAATTCTTTAGTGTGTCTTCTGCATATTCACGGGTAAACAGATAAGCAATTACTACTCCATATAAGGGGAATCCTATCACTAAAGTAGTATATAAGTTAACATCAGTAAATAATTGATGGAACCAAATAGTCGGAGTGGGCTGTTTGGTTTTTATATGTATATAAGAAGCTACTACGACTAAGAAAGGTGCGACACCAGCCCCAATAATGCTAATTAAAAACATATTAGAGCGTTTTAGTTTTAGTAGTTCTGTATAGAGTAGATTAACCAATTGTTCCACCTCCAACTAATTTAGTGAAATAATCTTCTAATCTATCTTCACTTATCATCATTTTTAATACTTCTACACCATTTAGAACGAATGTTCTGTTGATGTATCCTTGTTGTCCAAAATGAGAATAAATACGAATATTCCCTTCATCATGTACTTCATAATCAAAGATTTGAAACTGATTTTCTAATAGCATTGCGGCTTTGTTTTCATTATTCACTTGAAATTCTATGTACTTACGGTTTGCTTTACGTAGCGTATTAAGAGAAACTTCTTCTAGTAACCTTCCTTCATGAATAATTCCCATACGATCAACTAATTGTTCTACCTCAGCTAATATGTGACTGGAAATAAGTATTGTTATATTTCTTTCCTGAGCTAAAGATTTAATAAGTTTTCGCATTTCTTTAATACCAATAGGATCGAGCCCGTTAGTTGGTTCATCTAGTATGAGTAATTCGGGATAATGGAGAAGGGCACGTGCAATACCTAGGCGCTGCTTCATTCCTAAAGAATACTTCCCAACTAATTTTTTTGTTTCATGCTGCAATCCTACTATTTCTAATGCTTCTTCAATAGCATTCTTTTGGTGAATCCCAATTATCTTTGTATTAATTAATAAGTTTTCTTTTGCAGTTAAGTTTTCATAAAACCCTGGAACCTCAACGATAGAACCAATTCTTCTTAAAATATCTTTTTGATTTTGAAATAAGTCCTCTCCGAATATTTCAATATTTCCACTTGTAGGTTTTATAAGACTGAGTAGCATACGAATGGTTGTTGTTTTGCCCGCACCGTTTCGTCCTATGAATCCATAAATCCCGCCTTGTTGAACATTAATATTTAGATTATCTACTGATTTTTGTGTGCCATACACTTTAGTAAGGTTAGTCGTTTTTATAATTGTATTTATAGGAAACACCTACTTTCTATAAGTTCTTAATTACATGATAAGAAGGAAGGCTTAACTGCATATTAATCATTTCTTAACTATTTCTTAAAAGAAATGTATTTTGGAATTGAAAAGCCAAAAGTAGTTCGTTTCCATGGAGTACTTTCAACCCATATATGCCCACCATTTCTCTCAACGAGTGCTTTAGAAATTGAAAGCCCGAGACCGCTACCACCAGAAGAGGAGTTTCTCGATTGTTCGCTTCGGTACATTCGTTCAAATACGTTTTGTAAATCATGTTTTGGAATACCAGGGCCTTTATCCCAAATAAGAAGTTCATAGTCTGTATCAGTTTCTAGTAGTTCGATCCCTAATGTTTTCCCATCTTTTCCGTAATAAATGGCATTTTTTATCAAATTACTCATAATTCGCATAAGGCTAAGGTGGTCTGCAATGATAGGGCAAGTAGATTCTGGTATGAGAACCTGTAGTTCGAGATTATGTTTTGAGAGTTCAGGTAAAAATTCAATCAAAACTTCTCTAGTAACTTCAGAAAAGTCGAGTTCCTCTTCTTTTAGTGGAAATTCATTGGCGTCTAGCTTTGCCATATTGAATATTTCATTAACTAGATGTTTTAAGTTATTTGATTTCATATAAAGTATTTTAAGATATTCTTTCTTTTCTATTTCAGAAACAGCAACCCCATCTTTTAAAGCGTCGATATATCCAATAATAGAGGTGAGTGGTGTTCGGATATCGTGCGAGATACTAGACAAAAGTTGTTTTCTAGATTCCTCGGATCTTTTTGCTTCGATCCGAACCTTTTCTAATTCAGCTATTAGTTCGTTTATTGAAAAAACGATACTATGTAATGAGGGGTCATTGCTTGTGAATAATCTCGTTTGTAAATTTCCTTTTAGTACACGACCTAATTTTGTGTCCACTGATTTGCGATGTTGAATGAATTGTATTCTTGAAAAGAAGAGATACATTGTAATTAAAATAAGGGTAATAAATAAAGACACCTTTCCTTTTGGGCCCATTTGTATATTTAAAAGCCCGCAAATGATAAGTTGTAATGAAATAAGGAATAGGGTTTTATCAGTCTTCAAGTTTTTCACCTACAAACTTATAACCAATTCCCCATACAGTTTGAATGAATTTTGGATTAGAAGGATTGATTTCTATTTTCTTTCTAAGTTTTCGAATATGTACCATAACGGTATTATCGTCTTCTATATAATTATCGTCCCATACATTTCGAAAGAGCTGTGTTTTTGTAAATACTTGTCCTGGGTTTGAAGTAAAGAATTTCAACAGTTCCAGTTCTTTTCCGGTTAAGCTGATTTCTTCTTTATTTGTATGAACTGTGTATGTATTTAAATCGATAGTTAGTCCTTTGAAAGCTAAAATTGTTTTCTCTTGTGCAGTAGTGTTACTTCCAAGAACTAAAAAACGCCGCATAAGAGCCTTTACTCGTGCAACTACTTCGTGAATACTGAAAGGTTTCGTAATGTAATCATCAGCGCCAATGCTTAAACCTAAAATTTTATCAATTTCGTGATCTTTAGCGGTTAGCATTAATATAGGTACGTTAGTTTTATCTCTAAGTTTTCTACATACTTCGATACCATCTACTTTCGGCATCATAAGATCTAATATAACGAGGTTATAGTTGTTTTGATTAAATAATTGCAAGGCTTCTTCACCATTAACCGCAGTATCTACCATATATAATTCTCGTTCTAAATATATTTTTAATAAATTTCGGATTTCTTTATCATCGTCTGCTATAAGGATACGTATATCTTTCATATTTTCACCTGCTTCTAATAGAGTTTTATTGCTAGTACAACAACTCTCTAATTATATACTAGTATTTGTTAAAATAAGGTTGCTAGTTTTGTTGGAGGGACATGTCTACAAGAATTAAGTCTAGAGTTCAAATGAAATCGAATATGTTTTGGAAGAATAAATTAAAGAGAAGCAGAAGGTGGTTTCTAGTAATGACTCTTTGTATAGGCATATCTAGCTAAAAGAGCATAAAAATATTAAATTGAATATCTTTATAAAAAGGTGTTGACGATTTCATCTTAGAGGTGTAATATAGGACAAGTCGCCGATGCAATAACGCAGAACGCGGCAAACGAAATAAAAAACTTAGTTGACATTGAAAGATGAAGATGTTAACATAAGGGAGTCGCAAATGAGCGACCGAGTAGTTCTTTGAAAACTGAACGAAACAAACAACGTGAAACGTCAATTTTTATTTTTAGATGCTAGACAAACTAACTTTATTGGAGAGTTTGATCCTGGCTCAGGATGAACGCTGGCGGCGTGCCTAATACATGCAAGTCGAGCGAATGGATTGAGAGCTTGCTCTCAAGAAGTTAGCGGCGGACGGGTGAGTAACACGTGGGTAACCTGCCCATAAGACTGGGATAACTCCGGGAAACCGGGGCTAATACCGGATAACATTTTGAACTGCATGGTTCGAAATTGAAAGGCGGCTTCGGCTGTCACTTATGGATGGACCCGCGTCGCATTAGCTAGTTGGTGAGGTAACGGCTCACCAAGGCAACGATGCGTAGCCGACCTGAGAGGGTGATCGGCCACACTGGGACTGAGACACGGCCCAGACTCCTACGGGAGGCAGCAGTAGGGAATCTTCCGCAATGGACGAAAGTCTGACGGAGCAACGCCGCGTGAGTGATGAAGGCTTTCGGGTCGTAAAACTCTGTTGTTAGGGAAGAACAAGTGCTAGTTGAATAAGCTGGCACCTTGACGGTACCTAACCAGAAAGCCACGGCTAACTACGTGCCAGCAGCCGCGGTAATACGTAGGTGGCAAGCGTTATCCGGAATTATTGGGCGTAAAGCGCGCGCAGGTGGTTTCTTAAGTCTGATGTGAAAGCCCACGGCTCAACCGTGGAGGGTCATTGGAAACTGGGAGACTTGAGTGCAGAAGAGGAAAG
>NZ_CM129593.1:302500-305000 GCF_052947655.1 Bacillus pretiosus
AAGGATAGAAGAAGCGTGCGATTGGTTGTGCACGTCCAAGCAGTTAGGCTGATAAGTAGGCAAATCCGCTTATCGTGAAGGCTGAGCTGTGATGGGGAAGCTCCTTATGGAGCGAAGTCTTTGATTCCCCGCTGCCAAGAAAAGCTTCTAGCGAGATAAAAGGTGCCTGTACCGCAAACCGACACAGGTAGGCGAGGAGAGAATCCTAAGGTGTGCGAGAGAACTCTGGTTAAGGAACTCGGCAAAATGACCCCGTAACTTCGGGAGAAGGGGTGCTTTCTTAACGGAAAGCCGCAGTGAATAGGCCCAAGCGACTGTTTAGCAAAAACACAGGTCTCTGCGAAGCCGTAAGGCGAAGTATAGGGGCTGACACCTGCCCGGTGCTGGAAGGTTAAGGAGAGGGGTTAGCGTAAGCGAAGCTCTGAACTGAAGCCCCAGTAAACGGCGGCCGTAACTATAACGGTCCTAAGGTAGCGAAATTCCTTGTCGGGTAAGTTCCGACCCGCACGAAAGGTGTAACGATTTGGGCACTGTCTCAACCAGAGACTCGGTGAAATTATAGTACCTGTGAAGATGCAGGTTACCCGCGACAGGACGGAAAGACCCCGTGGAGCTTTACTGTAGCCTGATATTGAATTTTGGTACAGTTTGTACAGGATAGGCGGGAGCCATTGAAACCGGAGCGCTAGCTTCGGTGGAGGCGCTGGTGGGATACCGCCCTGACTGTATTGAAATTCTAACCTACGGGTCTTATCGACCCGGGAGACAGTGTCAGGTGGGCAGTTTGACTGGGGCGGTCGCCTCCTAAAGTGTAACGGAGGCGCCCAAAGGTTCCCTCAGAATGGTTGGAAATCATTCGTAGAGTGCAAAGGCATAAGGGAGCTTGACTGCGAGACCTACAAGTCGAGCAGGGACGAAAGTCGGGCTTAGTGATCCGGTGGTTCCGCATGGAAGGGCCATCGCTCAACGGATAAAAGCTACCCCGGGGATAACAGGCTTATCTCCCCCAAGAGTCCACATCGACGGGGAGGTTTGGCACCTCGATGTCGGCTCATCGCATCCTGGGGCTGTAGTCGGTCCCAAGGGTTGGGCTGTTCGCCCATTAAAGCGGTACGCGAGCTGGGTTCAGAACGTCGTGAGACAGTTCGGTCCCTATCCGTCGTGGGCGTAGGAAATTTGAGAGGAGCTGTCCTTAGTACGAGAGGACCGGGATGGACGCACCGCTGGTGTACCAGTTGTTCTGCCAAGGGCATAGCTGGGTAGCTATGTGCGGAAGGGATAAGTGCTGAAAGCATCTAAGCATGAAGCCCCCCTCAAGATGAGATTTCCCATAGCGTAAGCTAGTAAGATCCCTGAAAGATGATCAGGTTGATAGGTTCGAGGTGGAAGCATGGTGACATGTGGAGCTGACGAATACTAATAGATCGAGGACTTAACCATATAATATGAAGCAAATGTTATCTAGTTTTGAAGGAATATGCCTTCATAGTTTGGTGATGATGGCAGAGAGGTCACACCCGTTCCCATACCGAACACGGAAGTTAAGCTCTCTAGCGCCGATGGTAGTTGGGACCTTGTCCCTGTGAGAGTAGGACGTCGCCAAGCAAAAACCTAAGTCGATTCGACTTAGGTTTTTTTGTGCTTATTTTTATTTACCAAATGTCATAATCCATAAATTGAATGACACTAAAGAAGAGAAAAGAATGGAATAGAGGCTGTTTAAAGTGAATTTTGAACGATAATGCCATAAAAAATAATAAAGTAATACATTTAAATGTTAGGTTAAGGTAAGAATTACCTTTTTGTATTAATTGAGTCGTGGAATGACTAAAATATTTTACTTTTTATATGAAACCGTTATGTGGAAAATAGCTATTCAGTTGTTTTTCACATAACGGTTTTTCATTTTTAAAGGATTTTACATAAGAAAAAATCTATAATTAAGATAGTTAACATATATTTTTTGATGGGTGTGGGGGATTATGAAAGACATATGCATGTTATTAGTGGCTGTTATATTATGGGGGACAGCCATTGCGCCAACAAAGTGGGCATTAGAATCTATTCAGCCATTTACTTTGTTATTTATTCGCCTTTTCTTAGCTGGTGGAATCTGTTTACTATTCTCATTTAAACAATTAAAAAGATCAGTTGTACATAAACAGGTCCCGTGGAAAAGAATGAGTTTACTATCTTTTACTGGCGTATCTGGGTACTTTATGTTCACATCCTACGGTATTTCTTTAACAAGTGGATTGCATGTTAGTATTATTGATGCTGCTTTACCTTTAGTTACAATTCTTTTTTCGGCGTTCTTTTTGAAAGAAAAAATTCGGCTTAATTATTGGATCGGTATTGTATTGGGGGCTATCGGAGTACTTCTTATTACAATTCCATCTAGTAATGGCGATCAAGAAGTATCTTTAATAGGAGATATCCTTATTTTATTAAGTACGTTCTTATTTGCTTTCTATACAGTATTGCTGAAACGACCAAAACA
>NZ_CM129593.1:310000-542500 GCF_052947655.1 Bacillus pretiosus
TGGCACCTCGATGTCGGCTCATCGCATCCTGGGGCTGTAGTCGGTCCCAAGGGTTGGGCTGTTCGCCCATTAAAGCGGTACGCGAGCTGGGTTCAGAACGTCGTGAGACAGTTCGGTCCCTATCCGTCGTGGGCGTAGGAAATTTGAGAGGAGCTGTCCTTAGTACGAGAGGACCGGGATGGACGCACCGCTGGTGTACCAGTTGTTCTGCCAAGGGCATAGCTGGGTAGCTATGTGCGGAAGGGATAAGTGCTGAAAGCATCTAAGCATGAAGCCCCCCTCAAGATGAGATTTCCCATAGCGTAAGCTAGTAAGATCCCTGAAAGATGATCAGGTTGATAGGTTCGAGGTGGAAGCATGGTGACATGTGGAGCTGACGAATACTAATAGATCGAGGACTTAACCATATAATATGAAGCAAATGTTATCTAGTTTTGAAGGAATATGCCTTCATAGTTTGGTGATGATGGCAGAGAGGTCACACCCGTTCCCATACCGAACACGGAAGTTAAGCTCTCTAGCGCCGATGGTAGTTGGGACCTTGTCCCTGTGAGAGTAGGACGTCGCCAAGCAAAAACCTAAGTCGATTCGACTTAGGTTTTTTTTTGTTTATTTTTATTTACCAAATCTCATAATCCATAAATTGAATGACACTAAAGAAGAAAAAAGAATGGAATAGAGGCTGTTTAAAGTACTAGCAATGATTTTTTGTTTTCTAGGTTTTCCGAGTGTTCCTAAAATAATCGTTATGATAGGAAACGTTATTTCTACCACAAGTATATATTTAAAAAAGTGGGATGATATAAATAAGTATTCAATCATTACAGCAAAGACTGCGATAAAAAGGAATAAATACGAAAAAAGTGTAGTTCGTTTTTTCATTATTGTCTTCCTTATAGATAAAATGAATATAAATGATATGCTTTATATTAAAGCATACGGAATAAGTATACAAACCGTTATGTGTACAATAGATCTCTAGAAATATAAATTCTAATTTCTTATCCTTCTTGCATATAATTACAATTATTCTTTTGAATATAACTAAAACACGAACGTTATTGGTGAGTAATAAAAAAACATTCGATTATTTATTGACATTGTTTATGAAATATTGTTAATATAGCCATAGAAAGAATAATATATAAGACCTCATATAATCGCGGGGATATGGCCTGCAAGTCTCTACCTAACGACCGTTATTCGTTAGACTATGAGGGAAAGTCACTCGGTATTTTTCTATTCACAAGGGATACGTATGCCTGAGTAGAGCACTTTCTCTCATAGTAAAAGAGAAACTGTTCTATTTCAGGCTTTTTTTATTTGAATCGGGGGGATTCTAATATGAAATCACTAGTTGGAGTCATAATGGGAAGCACGTCAGACTGGGAAACAATGAAATATGCTTGTGACATTTTAGATGAATTAAATATACCGTATGAGAAAAAAGTTGTATCTGCTCATCGGACTCCGGATTATATGTTTGAATATGCAGAGACGGCTCGTGAACGTGGGTTGAAAGTTATTATTGCTGGAGCTGGTGGAGCAGCGCATTTACCAGGGATGGTTGCAGCGAAGACGAATCTTCCTGTAATCGGAGTTCCAGTTCAATCAAAAGCGTTAAACGGCTTAGATTCATTATTATCCATCGTCCAAATGCCAGGAGGGGTTCCAGTTGCAACTGTTGCAATTGGTAAGGCTGGTTCAACAAATGCTGGTTTACTTGCTGCACAAATACTTGGATCATTCCATGATGATATACATGATGCATTAGAATTGAGAAGAGAAGCAATTAAAAAAGATGTGCGCGAAGGTAGTGAGCTAGTATGACGAGAATCATTTTACCTGGAAAAACAATCGGCATTATTGGAGGCGGCCAGCTAGGAAGAATGATGGCATTGGCGGCTAAGGAGATGGGATATAAAATTGCTGTTTTAGATCCTACAAAAAATTCACCATGTGCACAAGTTGCTGATATTGAAATTGTTGCACCATATGACGATTTAAAAGCAATTCAGCATTTAGCGGAGATCAGTGATGTTGTCACATATGAATTTGAGAATATTGATTATAGATGTTTAAAATGGCTTGAAAAACATGCTTACTTACCGCAAGGCAGTCAGTTGTTAAGTAAAACACAAAATCGTTTTACAGAAAAGAATGCGATTGAGAAAGCTGGGCTACCAGTAGCAACGTATAGATTAGTTCAAAATCAAGATCAGCTTACTGAAGCAATCACTGAGTTATCATATCCTTCCGTCTTGAAAACGACGACAGGCGGATATGATGGGAAAGGTCAAGTTGTTTTAAGAAGTGAGGCTGACGTTGATAAAGCGCGAGAGCTTGCGAATGCAGCAGAGTGTATTTTAGAGAAATGGGTGCCTTTTGAAAAAGAAGTATCAGTTATTGTGATTCGTAGTGTAAGTGGTGAAACGAAAGTATTTCCGGTAGCGGAAAATATTCATGTAAATAACATTTTGCATGAATCTATCGTTCCAGCTCGCATTACAGAAGAACTTTCTCAAAAAGCAATTGCTTATGCAAAAGTGCTCGCGGATGAACTAGAACTTGTGGGAACACTAGCGGTAGAGATGTTTGCTACAGCTGATGGTGAGATTTACATTAATGAATTAGCACCAAGACCTCACAATTCAGGACACTATACACAGGATGCATGTGAAACGAGTCAATTCGGTCAACATATTCGAGCAATCTGTAATTTACCTCTTGGAGAAACAAATTTGTTAAAACCAGTTGTCATGGTAAACATTTTAGGCGAACATATAGAAGGGGTCCTAAGACAAGTGAATAGATTAACCGGGTGCTATTTACACTTGTATGGAAAAGAAGAAGCAAAAGCGCAGCGAAAAATGGGGCATGTTAATATTTTAAATGATAATATTGAAGTCGCTCTAGAAAAAGCGAAGAGTTTGCATATTTGGGACCATCAAGAACAACTGTTGGAGGGAAAAAGATGATTAGTCGTTATACACGCCCAGAAATGGGTGCAATTTGGACGGAAGAGAATAAATTTAAAGCGTGGTTAGAAGTTGAGATTTTAGCTTGTGAAGCATGGGCTGAGCTTGGCGATATTCCAAAAGAAGATGTAAAAAAAATCCGTGAGCATGCATCATTTGATATTGATCGTATTTATGAAATTGAAAAAGAGACACGTCATGACGTAGTTGCATTCACTCGTGCTGTATCAGAAACACCAACATTAGGTGAGGAACGTAAATGGGTTCATTACGGTTTAACATCTACAGACGTAGTAGATACAGCGCTATCTTACATCTTAAAACAAGCGAATGAAATCATATTAAAAGACTTAGAAAACTTTGTAAGCATTTTAGCTAACAAAGCGAAAGAGCATAAATACACGATCATGATGGGAAGAACACACGGTGTTCATGCAGAACCAACAACATTTGGTTTAAAACTTGGTCTTTGGTATGAAGAAATGAAACGTAACGTAGAGCGTTTCAAACAAGCTGCTGATACAGTTCGCGTTGGTAAATTATCTGGTGCGGTTGGTACATACGCAAATATCGATCCATTCGTAGAAAAGTATGTTTGTGAAAACTTAGGCTTAGAAGCAGCACCAATTTCAACACAAACATTGCAACGTGATCGCCATGCTCATTACATGTCAACACTTGCACTAATCGCAACATCTATCGAAAAGATGGCAGTTGAGATTCGTGGTTTACAAAAGAGTGAAACACGTGAAGTTGAAGAGGCTTTTGCAAAAGGCCAAAAAGGCTCTTCTGCAATGCCACATAAACGTAATCCAATCGGATCAGAAAATATGACTGGTTTAGCTCGTGTTATCCGCGGTTATATGATGACAGCGTATGAGAATGTTCCATTATGGCATGAGCGTGATATTTCTCACTCTTCGGCAGAACGCGTAATTTTACCAGATGCTACAATCGCATTAAATTACATGTTAAATCGTTTCGGTAATATCGTTAAAAACTTAACTGTATACCCAGAGAATATGAAACGCAATATGACAAGAACATACGGCTTAATTTATTCTCAGCGTGTAATGCTTACATTAATCGACAAAGGTATGGTACGTGAAGAAGCTTATGATATCGTACAGCCTAAAGCGATGGAAGCTTGGGAAACACAAGTACAATTTAAAGAGCTTGTAGAAGCTGATGAGCGTATTACGAGCAAGTTATCACAAGAAGAAATTAATGAATGCTTCAACTATGAGCATCATATGCAACACGTTGATACAATCTTTGAACGCCTTGGGTTAAACGAAGCGTAAAATTTCATATGGCACAGAATAGAGTCATTCTGTGCCATTCTTTATAAAAACATTATTCACATTTTTCAAACTACAGGGGGCTTGCGAAATGCAAAAGCTAGAATTGCTGTATGAAGGTAAGGCAAAAAGAATTTATCGTACAGAATCAGCAGATATGGTTTGGGTAGAGTACAAAGATAGTGCGACTGCTTTCAATGGGGAGAAAAAAGAGACGATTACAGGAAAAGGTCGTTTGAACAATGAGATTACAACTTTATTGTTCAGAAAGTTACAAGAAGTAGGAATAAAAACACATTTTGTAGAGAAGTTATCTGAAACAGAGCAACTTGTTAAAAAAGTGAGTATTATTCCTCTAGAAGTTGTCACAAGAAATGTAATTGCAGGAAGTCTTTCAAAACGATTAGGAATGGAAGAGGGAACTGTACTTGCAGAACCGATCGTAGAATTTTACTTCAAAGATGATGATTTAGGAGATCCGCTTGTAACGGAAGATCATATTCGTGTATTAAACGTTGCATCACCAGAGCAAGTAAGCGTATTACGAGATATGGCTCTACAAATCAATCAAGTGTTGATTGATCATTTCGCAAGCTGTCGTGTAAGACTAGTAGATTTCAAATTAGAGTTTGGTGTAACAGATGAAGGAGAAATCATTTTAGCAGATGAAATTTCACCAGATACTTGCCGTTTATGGGATGAAACGAGCAATGAAAAATTTGATAAAGACGTATTCCGTCGTGACCTTGGAAATTTAACAGAAGCTTATGAAGAGATTTTAAAACGTTTAGGGGGAATTTCACATGTATAAAGTTAAGGTATATGTAACGTTAAGAGAAAGCGTATTAGATCCACAAGGAACAGCAGTAAAAGGGGCACTTCATAGTCTTTCGTTCACAGAAGTACAAGACGTTCGAATCGGAAAATATATGGAATTAACAATTGATAAATCAGTATCTGACCTTGACGCAAAGGTAAAAGAAATGTGTGAAAAACTATTAACAAACGTTGTAATGGAAGACTTCCGTTATGAAGTTGAGGAGGTTGTCGCACAGTGAAATTTGCAGTCATAGTATTCCCAGGTTCGAACTGTGATGTCGATATGTTCCATGCAATTAAAGATGAGCTAGGTGAAGAAGTAGATTACGTTTGGCACGATAGAGAGAATTTAGATGAATATGATGCAATTTTACTACCTGGTGGATTCTCTTACGGTGACTATTTACGTTGTGGTGCTATTTCTCGCTTCGCGAATGCAATGAAAGCAGTGCAAAAAGCTGCTGAGCAAGGAAAGCCGATTTTAGGTGTATGTAATGGATTCCAGATTCTTGTTGAATCAGGATTACTACCAGGAGCGTTAATGAGAAACGAAAATTTAAAATTTATGTGCCGAACAGTTCAGCTGCGTGTTGAAAATAATGAAACGATGTTTACATCACAATATGAAAAAGATGAAGTAATCAATATTCCAATCGCGCATGGTGAGGGGAATTACTATTGTGATGAAGAGACTCTTAAACAATTAGAAGAGAATAATCAAATCGCATTCCGTTACGTAGAAAATCCGAATGGAAGCGTTTCAGATATTGCTGGTATTGTAAATGAAAAAGGAAATGTACTTGGTATGATGCCACACCCAGAGCGTGCTGTAGATGAATTACTTGGCGGTGCTGAAGGGTTAAAAGTCTTTCAATCTATCTTAAAACAGTGGAGGGAAACATATGTCGTTAATGCTTGAACCAAATCCAACACAAATTAAAGAAGAGCGCATATATGCGGAAATGGGGCTAACAGACGAAGAGTTTGCCATGGTTGAAAAGATTTTAGGCCGTCTGCCAAATTATACAGAAACAGGATTATTCTCTGTTATGTGGTCTGAACATTGCAGTTATAAAAATTCAAAACCAGTACTTCGAAAATTCCCAACAACAGGTGAACGCGTTCTGCAAGGACCTGGGGAAGGTGCTGGAATTGTAGATATCGGTGATAATCAAGCGGTTGTATTTAAAATGGAAAGTCATAACCATCCTTCTGCTATTGAACCATATCAAGGAGCAGCAACAGGCGTTGGTGGTATTATCCGTGACGTATTCTCTATGGGAGCACGCCCGGTAGCTCTATTAAACTCACTTCGCTTCGGTGAATTACAGTCACCACGTGTGAAATATTTATTCGAAGAAGTAGTAGCAGGGATTGCAGGATACGGTAACTGTATCGGCATTCCGACTGTTGGCGGCGAAGTACAATTTGATCCATGTTATGAAGGAAATCCACTTGTAAATGCAATGTGCGTAGGCTTAATTAATCATGAAGATATTAAAAAGGGGCAAGCGCACGGTGCTGGAAATACAGTAATGTACGTAGGAGCATCAACTGGTCGTGACGGTATTCACGGTGCAACATTCGCATCTGAAGAGTTATCTGAAAGCTCAGAAGCGAAGCGTCCAGCAGTTCAAGTAGGAGATCCATTTATGGAAAAACTTCTTATTGAAGCTTGCTTAGAACTTATTCAGTCGGATGCACTTGTTGGAATTCAAGATATGGGTGCAGCTGGTTTAACATCATCTTCTGCAGAAATGGCAAGTAAAGCAGGTATGGGTATTGAAATGTACTTAGATGATGTACCACAACGTGAAACAGGAATGACACCATATGAAATGATGCTATCTGAATCACAAGAACGTATGCTAATCGTTGTGAAAAAGGGTAGAGAGCAAGAAATAGTAGATTTATTTGAGAAGTATGGTCTTGCAGCCGTTACGATGGGGAAAGTAACGGAAGACAAAATGCTTCGCTTATTCCATAAAGGTGAAAAGGTAGCTGAAGTACCAGCAGATGCTCTTGCAGAAGAAGCACCAATTTATCATAAGCCATCAAAAGAAGCAGCATACTTTGCTGAATTCCAGGCAATGAAAATGGAAACACCAAAAGTAGAAAATTATAAAGAAACGTTATTCGCTCTATTACAACAACCGACGATTGCAAGTAAAGAGTGGGTTTATGATCAATATGATTATCAAGTTCGCACAAGCACAGTTGTTACACCAGGTTCAGATGCAGCAGTTGTACGTGTACGCGGTACAGAAAAAGGATTAGCAATGACGACAGATTGTAACTCTCGCTACATTTATTTAGATCCAGAAGTGGGCGGTAAAATTGCAGTAGCAGAGGCAGCACGTAATATCGTATGTTCTGGGGGAGAGCCACTTGCAATTACAGATTGCTTAAACTTCGGTAATCCAGAAAAACCAGAAATCTTCTGGCAAATTGAGAAATCAGTAGATGGTATGAGTGAAGCTTGTCGCACATTACAAACGCCAGTTATCGGCGGAAACGTATCAATGTATAACGAACGTAGTGGTGAAGCTGTATACCCAACACCGACAGTTGGGATGGTTGGACTTGTACACGATTTAAAACATGTAACAACACAAGAGTTTAAGCAAGCTGGCGATTTAGTTTATATCATCGGAGAGACGAAAGCTGAGTTTGGTGGAAGTGAATTACAGAAAATGATTCACGGCAAAATTTTCGGTCAATCACCAAGCATCGATCTAGACGTAGAATTAAAACGTCAAAAACAAGTATTAGCAGCAATTCAAGCTGGCCTTGTTCAATCTGCTCATGATGTTGCAGAAGGTGGTTTAGCAGTTGCAATTACTGAGAGTGCAATCGGTGCAAATGGTTTAGGTGCTACTGTGAAATTAGACGGAGAAGCAACAGCGGCATTATTTGCTGAATCACAATCTCGCTTCGTTATAACTGTAAAACGTGAAAATAAAGAAGCGTTTGAGACGGCGGTAGAAGCAATTCAAGTTGGAGAAGTGACAAATACAAATGAAGTAACAATTCATAATGAAGAAAATGAAGTATTACTTACAGCAAATGTAGATGAAATGAGAAAGGCTTGGAAAGGGGCAATCCCATGCTTGCTGAAATAAAGGGGTTAAATGAAGAATGTGGCGTTTTCGGAATTTGGGGGCATGAAAATGCAGCACAAGTTTCGTACTACGGATTGCATAGTTTACAGCACCGTGGACAAGAAGGCGCAGGCATCGTCGTAAATAATGGTGAGAAAATCGTCGGTCACAAGGGGTTAGGTTTAATATCGGAAGTATTTTCAAGAGGTGAGCTAGAAGGCTTAAACGGAAAATCAGCAATTGGACACGTACGATATGCGACAGCTGGCGGAAGTGAAGTTGCTAATGTTCAACCATTATTATTCCGTTTTTCTGATCATAGTATGGCATTAGCTCATAACGGAAATTTAATTAACGCAAAGATGCTTCGTCGTGAATTAGAGGCAGAGGGAAGTATTTTCCAAACAAGTTCAGATACAGAGGTACTTTTACATCTCATTAAACGTAGTACGAAAGATTCTTTAATTGAAAGTGTAAAAGAGGCTCTAAATAAAGTGAAAGGTGCGTTTGCATATCTTTTACTAACTGGAAATGAAATGATCGTTGCGCTAGACCCGAATGGATTCCGTCCTCTTTCAATTGGAAAGATGGGAGATGCTTACGTTGTAGCATCAGAAACATGTGCTTTCGATGTAGTAGGTGCAACATACATTCGTGATGTAGAACCAGGTGAATTACTTATCATCAATGATGAAGGAATTCATGTAGATTGTTTTACAAATGAAGTAGATCATGCAATTTGTAGTATGGAGTACATTTACTTTGCACGTCCGGATTCTAATATTGCAGGTATTAACGTCCATGCAGCACGTAAAAACATGGGAAAACGTTTGGCGGCAGAAGCTCCTATTGAAGCTGATGTTGTTACTGGTGTACCAGACTCTAGTATTTCAGCGGCAATTGGTTATGCGGAGGCGACAGGAATTCCATATGAGTTAGGATTAATTAAAAATCGTTACGTTGGACGTACGTTTATTCAACCTTCTCAAGAACTGCGTGAGCAAGGGGTTAAGATGAAGCTTTCAGCAGTAAGAGGCGTAGTTGAAGGAAAACGAGTTGTGATGATTGACGATTCTATCGTAAGAGGAACGACGAGTAAACGAATTGTTCGTATGCTTCGCGAGGCTGGAGCGACAGAAGTCCATGTAAGAATTGCTTCACCACCTCTTAAGTATCCATGTTTCTATGGCATTGATATTCAAACGAGAAAAGAATTAATCGCAGCAAATAATTCAATAGAAGAAATCCGTCAAATCATCGGAGCAGATTCTTTAACGTTTTTAAGTGAAGATGGATTAGTAGATGCAATTGGACGTCCATATGAAGGGAAATACGGCGGTCTATGTATGGCGTACTTCAATGGAGATTATCCAACAGCTCTTTATGATTATGAGCAAGAGCTTTTAGAAAGTATGAAATAAGAAGAAAAAAGCTTCTACTTCTTTTGATGTAGAAGCTAGCTTCTTTCTTAAAATGGCCCGCCCTGAATAGGGAGAAATTAAAAGACGAGGTGTAGATAACGATGGCGAATGCATATAAGCAAGCAGGAGTAGATATTGAAGCTGGATATGAAGCGGTATCTCGCATGAAAAAACACGTACAAACAACAATGAGAAAAGAAGTACTAGGCGGTCTAGGCGGTTTTGGAGGTATGTTTGATTTATCAAAATTTGCATTAGAAGAACCTGTATTAGTATCTGGAACAGATGGCGTGGGAACAAAATTGATGCTCGCTTTTATGGCAGATAAACATGACACAATTGGTATTGATGCAGTAGCAATGTGTGTAAATGATATTGTTGTCCAAGGAGCAGAGCCGCTTTTCTTCCTTGATTATATTGCTTGTGGTAAAGCTGAACCTAGTAAAATTGAAAACATCGTCAAAGGTATATCAGAGGGCTGTCGCCAAGCTGGTTGTGCATTAATTGGTGGAGAAACAGCTGAAATGCCAGGAATGTATTCTATGGAAGAATACGATTTAGCTGGTTTTACAGTTGGAATTGTTGATAAAAAGAAAATTGTAACAGGTGAAAAAATTGAAGGTGGTCAAGTATTAATTGGCTTAGCATCTAGCGGTATTCATAGTAATGGTTATTCTTTAGTACGAAAAGTATTACTAGAAGATGGAGAACTATCTTTAGATCGCATTTACGGACGCTTAGAACTACCTCTTGGTGAAGAATTATTAAAACCAACGAAAATTTATGTCAAACCTATTTTAGAACTATTGAAGAAATATGAAGTATACGGTATGGCGCATATTACAGGTGGCGGATTCATTGAAAATATTCCACGTATGTTACCAGAAGGAATCGGTGCAGAAATTGAATTAGGATCTTGGAAAATTCAACCGATCTTCAGTTTACTTCAAGAAGTGGGAAAACTAGAAGAGAAAGAAATGTTCAATATTTTTAACATGGGTATTGGTATGGTAGTAGCGGTGAAGGAAGAAGAGGCAAAAGATATCGTTCGTCTTCTTGAAGAGCAAGGAGAAACAGCTCGTATTATTGGACGTACTGTACAAGGAACTGGCGTTACCTTCAATGGGGGCACGGCACTATGAGTAGATTAGCAGTTTTTGCTTCTGGAAGCGGCTCTAACTTTCAATCTCTCGTTAATGCGGTAGAAGAAAAAAGATTGGATGCAGAAATTAGTTTATTAGTATGTGATAAACCAGAAGCACGTGCTGTTGGACGGGCACATTATCATCATATTCCGTGTTTCGCCTTTTCAGCGAAAGCATATGAGTCAAAAGAAGCATTTGAAAAAGAAATATTAAAGAAGCTAGAAGAGTATGAGATTGATTATGTTATTTTAGCTGGATATATGCGTTTAATTGGGCCGACTTTATTAGGAGCGTACGGTGGGAAGATTATTAATATTCATCCGTCACTATTACCGAGTTTTCCTGGTAAAGATGCTGTCGGTCAAGCGTTAGAAGCAGGTGTGAAAGTAACTGGAGTAACAATTCATTATGTAGATGCAGGTATGGATACAGGTCCAATTATTGCGCAAGAAGCAGTAGTTGTTTCTGAAGGGGATACGAGAGAAAGCTTACAAAAGAAAATTCAACAAGTTGAACATAAATTATACGTAAATACAGTGAATCAAATTGTTCAGTCTGCGAAAGAAACAACTGTTAACTAACATACAACCAGGGGTGAAGGATAAATGAAAAAGCGTGCATTAGTAAGTGTTTCAGATAAAACAGGAGTAGTAGAATTTGTTAAAGGTTTACTAGAACAAGGGATTGAAGTTATTTCAACAGGTGGTACGAAAAAATTACTAGAAGAAAACGGCTTACAAGTAATCGGTATTTCTGAAGTAACTGGTTTCCCGGAAATTATGGATGGACGTGTAAAAACATTACACCCAAATATTCATGGTGGTCTATTAGCGGTTCGTGATAATGAAACGCATGTAGCGCAAATGAATGAGTTAGGTATGCAGCCAATTGATTTTGTTGTTGTTAACTTATACCCATTTAAAGAAACAATCGCTAAGCCTGATGTAACATTTGCTGATGCAATTGAAAATATTGATATCGGTGGTCCAACAATGATTCGCTCTGCTGCGAAAAATCATAAATTTGTATCGGTAATTGTAGATCCAGTAGATTACGATGTTGTATTAGCAGAACTGAAAGAGAACGGTGAAGTAAAAGAAGAAACAAAACGTAAATTAGCAGCGAAAGTATTCCGTCATACAGCGGCATATGATGCGTTAATCTCTAACTACTTAACAGAGCAAATGGGTGAAGAAAGCCCAGAAACATTAACAGTGACATTTGAGAAAAAACAAGATTTACGCTATGGAGAAAATCCACATCAAAAAGCAACCTTCTATAAAGCACCATTCGCTGTAACTTCTTCTGTTGCATACGCAGAACAATTACACGGTAAAGAATTATCTTACAACAATATTAATGATGCAGATGCAGCACTTAGTATTGTAAAAGAATTTACAGAGCCAGCAGTAGTAGCAGTAAAACATATGAATCCATGTGGTGTTGGAGTGGGTACTGATATTCATGAAGCATACACACGCGCTTATGAAGCAGATCCAGTATCAATTTTTGGTGGAATTATTGCAGCAAATCGTGAAATTGATAAAGCTACAGCAGAAAAGTTACACGAAATTTTCTTAGAAATCATTATTGCACCTTCTTTCTCAAAAGAAGCTTTAGAAGTATTGCAAAGTAAGAAAAACTTACGTCTACTAACTGTAAATATTGAAAAAGCGACAAGTGCAAGCAAAAAACTAACTTCTGTACAAGGTGGTCTTCTCGTTCAAGAGGAAGATACGTTATCATTAGATGAAAGTACAATTTCAATTCCGACAAAACGTGAACCATCAGAGCAAGAGTGGAAAGATTTAAAACTAGCTTGGAAAGTTGTAAAACATGTGAAATCAAACGCAATTGTTTTAGCGAATGATAACATGACAGTTGGTGTAGGCGCGGGACAGATGAACCGTGTAGGTTCTGCAAAAATCGCAATTACACAAGCTGGCGAAAAGGCACAAGGTAGCGCACTTGCATCTGATGCTTTCTTCCCAATGCCAGATACAGTAGAAGAAGCAGCAAAAGCAGGGATTACAGCAATCATTCAACCAGGCGGATCAATCCGTGACGAAGATTCTATCAAAGTTGCGGATAAGTATGGGATTACGATGGTGTTCACTGGCGTACGTCATTTCAAACACTAATAGAGGATATTTAAAAAGTCCGGTCAAGATAACTGTCGCATGTCGTCGTTGCATTGCCAGTGCGGTACTCATGTAGGAAAGCTACATTCCGTGTCCTCCTGTCAAATGCGCCTCGACCTGCTCGGTTCTCTTGATCCTCTCTTTTAAACTTTTATTGATATGGATATTTAAAAGGTCCGGTCAAGATAACTGTCGCATGTCGTCGTTGCTCTTGATCCTCCCTTTTAAACTTTGATTGATATGAAAACAAACTAGGAGCAGAGCTTCTAGTTTGTACTTATTTAAGTATTGGGGGATGAAATATGAATGTTTTAGTAATTGGCCGCGGTGGGCGTGAGCATGCTTTAGCTTGGAAGTTTGCGCAATCTGAAAAGGTGGAAAAGGTATATGTAGCACCTGGTAATGAAGGTATGCGCGATGTTGCAACACCAGTTGATATTGATGAAAATGATTTTGATGCATTAGTTTTATTTGCTAAAGAGAATAAGGTTGAATTAACTTTCGTTGGACCAGAAATTCCGCTTATGAATGGAATTGTTGATCGATTTAACGAAGAGGGACTTCGTGTGTTTGGCCCAAATAAGGCGGCTGCTGTTATTGAAGGTAGTAAGGCTTTTACGAAAGAATTGATGAAAAAATATGATATTCCAACTGCGGCATATGAAACTTTTACAAACTATGAAGAAGCAGTACAGTATATTCAAAAAGTTGGTGCGCCAATCGTTATTAAAGCTGACGGCCTAGCTGCTGGTAAAGGTGTAACGGTAGCAATAACGCTTGAAGAAGCATTACAAGCTGTGAAAGAGATGCTACAAGATGTGAAGTTCGGCGAAGCGAGCAAGAAGGTCGTTATTGAAGAGTTTTTAGATGGACAAGAATTTTCATTAATGGCATTTGTAAATGGAACAACTGTGCATCCGATGGTAATTGCGCAAGATCATAAACGAGCTTTTGATGGTGATAAAGGTCCAAATACAGGCGGAATGGGTGCGTATTCTCCAGTACCACAAATTTCGGAATCAGCAGTTCAAGAGGCGATAAAAACAGTATTACATCCAACTGCTAAAGCGATGATTGCAGAAAATCGATCGTTTACAGGGATTTTATATGCGGGACTTATTTTAACAAATGATGGCCCAAAGGTAATTGAATTTAATGCACGCTTTGGTGATCCTGAAACGGAAGTAGTATTACCTCGCTTAGAAAATGATTTAGTTGATGTATGTAACGCTGTATTAAATGAAAGTGAATTAACGTTACAGTGGTCAGAGGAAGCGGTAATTGGTGTTGTACTTGCTTCGAAAGGGTATCCGGAAGCATATAAAAAAGGTGACATTATTAAAGGATTAGATGCACTGAACGATGTAATTGTTTTCCATTCAGGTACAGCGATGAAGCATGGTGACTTTGTAACAAATGGTGGCCGTGTACTATTTGTTGCTTGTAAGGCGGACAGTTTACAAGCGGCGAAAGATAAGGTGTATAAAGAAATCGGTAAAATTGAGAGTGATGGTCTATTTTACCGAAGTGATATAGGATATCGTGCAATTGGTCATGAGGTGACGAGAAGCTAATATGTAAAAATCCCACTGATTTCTCAGCGGGATTTTTTATGCATCTTTATCTTTTTTCAATTTTCCTTTTTGCTTTGCCATTTCTCGAAGTAAATACTCGATGTGTGCATTGACGCTACGAAACTCATCATTCGCCCATTTTTCGATGACTGCGTGTAATTCAGGATCAATACGTAATGGAAAGCTTTTCTTTTTAGCCATAATGATTTACAACCCTTTAGTATAGGCTTCCTGTATTAATAACTGGTTGCGCACCTTTATCTGAAACGATGGCAACTAATAAGTTGTTCACCATATTTGCTTTACGCTCGTCATCTAATTCAAGTACGCCTTCCTCATCTAACATATGGATTGAATCTTTCGCCATCTTCACAGCACCTTCAACAATCTCTTTTCTAGCAGCTAATACTGCTTTTGCTTGTTGACGTTGTAGCATTGCATGGGCAATTTCTGTTGCGTAAGCTAAATGTGTTAAACGAGTTTCTAATACTTCTACGCCAGCGATTTGAAGGCGCGCTTCTAACTCACGTTTTAATTCTTCAGAGATTTCTTCAGTATTTCCGCGTAACGTGATGCAAGTTTCATCTTGGAAATTATCATAAGGATATTTTGTTGCGACGTGGCGGATTGCTGTTTCACTTTGAATTTCTACAAATCGATCGTAATGTTCAACACCGAACATTGCTTTTGCAGAATCAACTACTTTATATACGATAACGGCTGCAATTTCAATTGGATTTCCCTCAATATCGTTTACTTTTAACTTCTTACTATTAAAGTTTTCAACACGTAACGATACAGTTTGACGGAATGCGAATGGAATTGTTAAAAATAAACCGTTTTGACGAATTGTTCCTAAATAATTACCGAAAAACGTAATAACTTTTGCTTGGT
Organism: Bacillus pretiosus; assembly: GCF_052947655.1. NCBI lineage: Bacteria > Bacillati > Bacillota > Bacilli > Caryophanales > Bacillaceae > Bacillus > Bacillus pretiosus. The sequence goes on from NZ_CM129593.1 coordinate 325,375, forward strand.
TTGGTTGAACAATACCAATACCTGTAGCAAGAACGGCGGCTAAAATAATAGTTAATGCCGCTCCTATGAAAATTTCTTGTACAAGGAAAAATACACCAATAGCGGCTAAAATTAAAATCCCAATAACACCGAGAAAACCATTTACATAAAAAACTTGTTTTTCTTTCATATGATCGCCTCCTGATATAAAAATGATATCACTTTTATATCATTTTATGCAAGGGCTTTACACTTAATTTTCTGAAATTATTGATTAGGTATTTCTTATGTATATTTTGAGGTCTGAAACGAGAATGTACGTTCTGTTTTATGGTAAAATAAAGAAGACTTAACCGCCCACTGCAGCAGCTAAGTCCCTTTGAGAGCATCTTGCATCGTGACAAATGATTCAAAGCGGTTTTGCCAGGATTATATCTTCAATCGCTGACTCAATCTCTTTGTCAGAAGCGTCAAAACTTCCATTTGACTGTGGTTTGTCGTGATTGGAAGTTTGATTCACTTCTTCTTTAGCATGTCCCTTTTCGGTAAAATTCATGCTAGGCATTTTAAATGCCCCCATATTCATGTATTTTCCGAATTTCCACATTTCAACAACGGGGCAGAAACGAACAATTCCCTCTGCGATTTTCATTGCACCAATCCATAGCAAGACGTTAGACCAAGTGCACCACGGCTTGCGTACAAGTTTAGCACTACTACAGCCGAAGAGGATAAGTCCGAGTGTAATTCGAATTAGGGCATTTATTGTACCGATGTTTTGCTTCATTAGAAAAACACTCCTTTTTATGAAAGTTGAAATAGATAATACTATTTCTCTTATTAGTATCCCGTGTGATTTTGGGGATATGTAATCCAACATTTGACGTTGAAAAAGATGTTGGAATGTGCGTGTGTGTAAGTAGCTTTTTTTGTTATAATGAAAGAATGCACAAAAGGAAGTTCAAAGTTAAATCCTCTCGTTTGAAAAACTATGGAAGAGGGAATTCCAAACTTAATTCTCCGTTTTAAACAAATATTTAAGATGAAGTTAAAAAAATCCTGATGAAAATAAACTGTTATTTTGAACAGAAATATATATAACTAGAGAAAAGAAAGGGTGTTTTCATGTACGATATTTCCGGGTGGAAACATGTATTTAAGCTTGATCCAAATAAGGAGTTAAGTGACGAACATTTAGAAATGATTTGTGAGTCTGGAACAGATGCTGTTATTGTAGGCGGAAGTGATGGAGTTACAATTGATAATGTATTACACATGCTAGTTAGCATTCGTAGATATGCAGTTCCTTGTGTGTTAGAGGTTTCTGATGTGGAAGCAATTACACCAGGATTTGATTTTTATTATATCCCAAGCGTTTTAAATAGCCGAAAGGTAGAATGGGTAACAGGTGTTCATCACGAGGCTTTGAAAGAATTTGGGGATATTATGGACTGGGACGAAATTTTCATGGAAGGGTATTGTGTTTTAAATCCGGAAGCGAAAGTAGCTCAGCTTACAGATGCGAAATGTGATGTAACAGAAGATGATGTAATTGCATACGCGCGTTTAGCAGACAAGCTATTACGTTTACCGATATTTTATTTAGAATATAGCGGTACGTATGGAGACGTTGAACTTGTTAAAAATGTAAAAGCAGAATTAAAACAAGCGAAGTTATATTATGGCGGCGGTATTTCTAATGCTGAACAAGCGAAGGAAATGGCACAATACGCTGATACAGTAGTGGTTGGGAATATTATTTATGATGATATAAAATCCGCGCTAAAAACAGTTAAAGCAGTAAAAGGAGAGTAGGTGCAGGCGTATATGAGTAAGACAGATAAGTTATTAAATGGTTTAAATCCGCAGCAACAAAAAGCAGTACAAACAACGAACGGACCACTTCTATTAATGGCAGGTGCAGGTAGTGGTAAAACACGTGTGTTAACACATCGTATTGCGTATTTACTTGGTGAAAAAGGTGTAGCGCCATGGAATGTACTAGCTATTACCTTTACAAATAAAGCGGCGCGTGAAATGCGCGAGCGTATTGATACACTTGTCGGACCAGAAGCAGAAGATATTTGGATTTCTACGTTCCACTCTATGTGTGTACGTATTTTACGACGTGATATCGATCGTATTGGTATTAATCGTAACTTTACAATCTTAGATTCAGGCGATCAGTTAACTGTAGTCAAAAAAATTATGAAAGAGCGCAATATTGATCCGAAGAAATTTGAGCCGCGCTCTATTTTAGCTGGTATTAGTAATGCGAAAAATGAATTGTTATCTGCAGATAAATATGCGAAAAAAATTACAATCGCTGATCCATATGAAAAATTAACGAGCGATGTATATACAGAATATCAAAAACGTCTTCTGAAAAATAACTCATTAGACTTTGATGATTTAATTATGACAACGATTCAGCTATTTGAACGTGTTCCAGAAGTACTAGAGTTTTATCAGCGTAAGTTCCAATATATTCACGTGGATGAGTATCAAGATACGAACAAAGCGCAGTACCTTCTTGTAAAACATTTAGCAGCACGTTTTAAAAATTTATGTGTTGTAGGTGACTCAGATCAGTCTATTTACCGCTGGCGCGGGGCTGACATTTCTAACATTTTGTCATTCGAAAAAGACTATGAGAATGCGCAAGTTATTCTGTTAGAACAAAACTATCGTTCGTCACAAAATATTTTAAATGCAGCGAATGCTGTTATTGAAAAAAATTCAAACCGTAAACCGAAAAAATTATGGACAGACAATCAAGTTGGAAGCAAAATCTCATATTACCGTGCTGCGACGGAAAAAGACGAAGCATATTTTGTTGCGAAAAAAATTCGTGACGATATTCAAATGGGAAAACGAAAATATACGGACTTTGCAGTATTATATCGTACAAATGCCCAGTCTCGTATGGTCGAGGAGATTTTCCTGAAATCTAATATTCCTTACAAAATTGTCGGCGGTACGAAGTTCTACGATCGTAAAGAGATTAAAGATATTTTGGCGTATTTACGTTTAATTGGGAATCCAGATGATGAGATTAGTTTCGCACGTATTATTAACATGCCAAAGCGCGGAATTGGTGCGACTTCTATCGATAAAATTATTAATTACGGTGTACAAAATGGAATTTCATTAACTGCTGTATTCGATGAGATTGAGCATGTTGGTGTAAGTGCAAAAATAACAAAGGCAGTAAAAGAATTCGCAGGTCTATTACACAACTGGGTAAATATGCAAGAGTATTTATCTGTTACAGAATTGGTAGAAGAAGTTATTGAAAAAACAGGCTATCGCGATATGTTGAAAAACGAGCGTACTTTAGAAGCAGAAGGTCGTTTAGAGAACTTAGATGAGTTTTTATCTGTTACGCAAACATTTGAATCTCAAAGCGAAGATAAGAGCCTTGTTGCATTCTTAACAGACTTAGCGCTTGTTGCTGATATTGATCGTGTCGATGAAGATCCAACTGCGGGTGAGGAAGTTATTTTAATGACGATGCACTCAGCGAAAGGGTTAGAGTTCCCAGTTGTCTTTATTGTTGGGTTAGAGGAAGGAATATTCCCACATACTCGTTCTCTAATGGAAGAAGATGAAATGCAAGAAGAGCGTCGCCTTGCTTATGTAGGTATTACGCGTGCAGAAGAAGAGTTATATTTATCCAATGCACAAATGCGTACTTTATTTGGTAGAACAAGTATGAACGCTGCTTCTCGATTTATTACAGAAATCCCGGCAGAGCTAGTAGAATCGTTAAATGAAACAGCGCCAAAGCGTGAAACTTCGTTTGGTGCAAAAGGCAGAACGACAAGTACAAGTAGAATGACAACTACAACCACAACACGCTCTCGTTCAGCTTTCGCGCGTCCTGCAGCTAAGACGACAGGTGGCGAGCAAATTGGCTGGGCAGTAGGCGATAAAGCTTCCCACCAAAAATGGGGAGTCGGTACAGTTGTCAGTGTAAAAGGTGAAGGTGATGCAAAAGAATTAGATATTGCGTTCCCAAGCCCGATTGGTGTTAAACGTTTGTTAGCAAAATTTGCACCTGTGACGAAACAATAGGAAAGGAATGAGGATATGTCAAAAGAGATAGCAAAACAACGTATAGAAGAACTGCGTGATTTGTTAAATACATTTAACTATCAGTATCACGTATTAGACAATCCTTCTGTTTCTGATGCGGAGTATGACCGTAATATGCAGGAGCTTATAAAATTAGAAGCAGAGAATCCAGAGTTTATGAGTGAAGACTCCCCCTCCATTCGCGTTGGGGGAACGGTTCTTGATATATTTGAAAAAGTAACACATAAGTCACCGATGTTAAGTTTAGGAAATGCATTTAACGAAGGAGATTTACGTGATTTCGACCGACGAGTACGCCAAGGAATTGATGATGCGAATGTAAGATATATATGCGAATTAAAAATTGACGGACTTGCTGTTTCACTTCATTATGAAAAAGGACGCTTCATTCAAGGGGCAACGCGTGGTGATGGTGTAACAGGGGAAGATATTACCCAAAATTTAAAAACAATTAAAGCGATCCCGCTCCGTTTAAATGAAGAAGTAACGTTAGAAGCACGAGGCGAAGCTTATATGCCGAAGCGTTCATTCGTTAAGTTAAATGAAGAAAAAGAGCAAAATGGTGAAGATGTATTTGCGAATCCGCGTAATGCGGCAGCAGGTTCAATACGCCAACTTGATCCAAAAATTGCAGCGAAGCGTAACTTATCTATGTTTGTGTACGGTCTTGCGAATGTAGAAGAAAAAACAATTCCATCACATAGTGAATCGCTTGATTTCTTAGGTGAACTTGGATTCAAAACAAATCCAAATCGGCGTACATGTGAGACAATTGAAGAAGTTATAGCTTATGTAGAAGAATGGCAAGAAAAACGTCCGCATCTTGATTATGAGATTGATGGAATCGTTATAAAAGTAGATGATGTTGCTCTTCAAGAAAGTTTAGGAACTACAGCAAAGAGTCCAAGATGGGCGATTGCTTATAAATTCCCGGCTGAAGAAGTTGTAACAAGATTAACAGGCATTGAATTAAGTGTTGGTCGCACAGGGGTTGTAACACCGACAGCAGAGCTAGAGCCAGTGCGAGTGGCTGGTACTATCGTTCGTCGTGCTTCTTTACATAACGAAGATTTAATTCGTGAAAAGGACATTCGAATTGGTGACTATGTTGTAGTGAAGAAGGCTGGAGATATTATTCCTGAAGTTGTGAACGTTATTTTCGATAAGCGTACTGGTGAGGAAGAAGAATATCATATGCCAACGCATTGCCCAGCATGTGAGAGTGAACTAGTTCGTTTAGAAGAAGAAGTAGCACTTCGTTGTATAAATCCAACTTGTCCAGCTCAAATTCGAGAAGGATTAATTCATTTCGTTTCAAGAAATGCAATGAATATTGATGGACTTGGAGAACGTGTCATTACACAACTCTTTGATGCGGATTATATTCGTACATTTGCTGATTTATATTCGTTGACGAAAGAGCAATTATTACAGCTAGAACGATTCGGTGAAAAATCAGCAACGAATTTAGTACAAGCAATTGAGAATTCTAAAGAAAACTCATTAGAACGATTATTATTTGGTCTTGGTATTCGCCATGTTGGAGCGAAAGCAGCCCGTACATTTGCCGAGCATTTCGAAACGATGGATGCGCTTGTGAAAGCAACGGAAGAAGAACTAAAAGCAATTAATGAAATTGGTGAAAAAATGGCTCAATCCGTCGTGACGTATTTTGATAATGAAGACGTATTAGAGCTATTACAACAATTTAAAGAGTATGGCGTGAATATGGCATACAAAGGCATAAAAATTGCTGATTTACAAAATGTTGAGTCGTACTTCGCAGGAAAAACTGTCGTTTTAACAGGGAAATTAGAAGTTATGGGACGTAGTGAAGCGAAGAAAAAGATTGAGGCATTAGGTGGAAAAGTAACAGGAAGTGTTAGTAAAAGTACGGATTTAGTTGTTGCAGGTGAAGCAGCAGGTTCGAAATTAGCACAAGCAGAGAAGCATAATGTTGAGGTTTGGAATGAAGAGAGGTTCTTACAAGAGCTAAATAAGTAAGAGGTGCAAACTTACCATGAAAAAAATAGCATTAGCGGTATTAAGCCTTGGCCTACTCGTAAGTGGGTGTAGTGCAGGTGCCGATAAAGATGAAAAAGTGGTTGAGAAATCGGGGAAAGCAAAAGAGCAAGCAATCGTTCCGAAGTACGCTATTTCGGATGAATACTATAAGGCGACTATTCCATTTCAAGCAGGAGCTGCACGTGGTTTAGTTGTACAAGGAGTAAGTAATCGTCTTGATATAGATGAATTTGAAACAGGATTAATGCGTATTGCAAAAGAATCCTTTAGTACGAAAGATCATTTCTTTAAAGGTGGAGATGTTCTAGATACTCAAAATGTGCAGATGCTTGTTAAAAGAAAGCGTACAGATGCTGAACAAAAGGAACTAGAGGACAAATTAAAAAAAGATGCAGTTAAATTTCCAAACATTGGGTTAAACCCAGCGTTAGGTGGAGGATCTGAATCATTAGAGGCAAAAAATAAAAAAAATCCAATATATATTTCAAATATTTTAGAGCATGATTATTATGTGAAAAAAGGCGAAACAGATGAGCGCAAAGGCATAGTAGTTGGTTTAGCGATGAACTCGGTTCATTATTACGAGGAAGAGCATGGTTATCCGCGTGAGGCTAAAATTGAGCAAGAAAAAATGGTAGCTGAAGGGAAAAAAATGGCGCAAGAAGTCTTGAAATTTATGCATCAAAAACAGCCTGAAACAAAAAACCTTCCGATAACATTTGCAATTTATCGTCAGGCTCCAAAGGCTTCACTCGTGCCAGGTAACTTTGTTTCTTATGCGAATGTTGAAAAAGGCAGTGAAACGGTTGAGGATTGGAAACAAATTAATGAGAAATATTATTTGTTCCCATCTGAACAAGCGAAAACAGATAATAAACGTGAAGATCTGGCGAGAGTATCGAACTTTAAATCAAAACTAAGCGATTATTTCCAAGGCGACTACACAGCTGTTATCGGTACTGGTATGTATAGAGATGATGAATTAAGAGAAATAAAGCTTGATATTCCTGTCCAGTTTAATGGGAAAGCAGAAATAATTGGTTTTACACAATATGTAGCTGGGCTTGTTATGGAATACTTCCCGAATTATATGAAAGTACAAGTAACGATTAAATCTGTAGAACGTCCAGAAGCGATTATTATACGTGAAGCGAAGCAAGATGAACCATTTGTGAAAATTTTAGATTAAATAGGAGGGCTGTTCCTTTATGGAACGGCTTTTTTTCTTGAGGAATTTTGTTATAATTTAAAATGTTATAAATAATGGGGGGTAAGGGGTAAAGCACATGGACGAATTAAGTTTTCAAGTCATTATTTTATTAATTGCATTCGGCTTTTTAGCAGCTTTTATTGATTCAGTTGTTGGCGGTGGAGGATTAATTTCGCTTCCAGCACTTATGTTTGTTGGTTTACCACCAGCTTCGGCAATTGCAACGAATAAATTAGCTGCAACGATGGGGACGTTTACGAGTGCAGTTTATTTTATTCGATCAGGAAAGGTCGATTTTAAAATTGTAGGAAAGTTAATCCCGTTAACTGTTATAGGAGCGGTCGCAGGCGCTTTAGTAGTAAAGTTTATTCCGCCGGATATTTTACGTCCGTTAGTGCTTGTGATGTTGGTGTTTATTGCCATTTATATTATTGCAAAAAAGGATTGGGGAAGTGTATCTACCTATAAGAAGATGACGAAAAGAAAAACATTAATATTTTTCTTTGTTATTTTAATGATAGGGTTTTACGATGGATTTTTTGGACCAGGGACAGGATCCTTTTTAATTTTTGCATTTTTATTAGTTGGTTTGGATTTTATTCAAGCGGCAGCATCTGGAAAACTTTTGAACTTTGTTAGTAATATCGTATCTTTAATTACTTTTTTATTTTTAGACGTAATTCATTTTGAATACGGTATTATTATGGGATTGTCGATGATTTTTGGCGCTTATTTTGGATCGAAGTTTGCAGTTCAAAAAGGTGTTGGATATGTAAGAACTTTATTTTTGTTAGTAACTATTTTATTGATTGGAAAAAACATTTTGGAATATACTCATATTTTGTAGAGTTATACGTATGTATAACTCTATTTTTTTATTATATTTTAAAAATTAATTAATTTTTAAAATATAAGTCTAGGAATATTTGAATAAATCTAAATTATCGTGTAGAATAATGTTGTAAAATGTAAACGTTTTTCTAAGGGGAGGCTAAAAAGAATGGTAGTAGCATACAAACATGAGCCATTTACAGATTTTTCAGTGGAGGCTAACAAATTAGCGTTTGAAGAAGGTTTAAAGAAAGTAGAATCTTATCTTGGACAAGACTATCCATTAATTATTGGGGGAGAAAAAATCACTACAGAAGACAAAATTGTTTCTGTAAACCCTGCAAATAAAGAGGAACTTGTTGGTCGCGTTTCAAAAGCAAGCCGTGAGTTAGCTGAAAAAGCAATGCAAGTAGCGGATGAAACATTCCAAACTTGGAGAAAATCAAAGCCAGAAATGCGTGCAGACATTTTATTCCGTGCTGCAGCAATCGTTCGTCGCAGAAAGCATGAATTCTCTGCTATTCTTGTAAAAGAAGCAGGTAAACCGTGGAATGAGGCAGATGCTGATACAGCAGAAGCAATCGACTTTATGGAATATTATGGTCGTCAAATGTTAAAATTAAAAGACGGAATTCCAGTAGAAAGCCGTCCAATTGAATATAATCGTTTCTCTTACATTCCATTAGGAGTAGGTGTTATCATTTCTCCTTGGAACTTCCCATTCGCAATTATGGCAGGTATGACAACAGCTGCTTTAGTTTCTGGTAACACAGTATTACTAAAACCAGCTAGTACAACTCCTGTAGTAGCAGCGAAATTCATGGAAGTATTAGAAGAAGCTGGCTTACCAGCTGGCGTAGTAAACTTCGTTCCAGGTAATGGTTCTGAAGTTGGTGACTACTTAGTAGATCACCCTCGTACACGTTTCGTGAGCTTCACTGGATCTCGTGATGTAGGTATCCGTATTTATGAGCGTGCAGCGAAAGTAAACCCAGGCCAAATTTGGTTAAAACGCGTTATCGCTGAAATGGGTGGTAAAGATACAATCGTTGTTGATAAAGAAGCAGATCTTGAATTAGCAGCTAAATCTATCGTAGCATCAGCATTCGGATTCTCAGGACAAAAATGTTCTGCATGTTCTCGTGCAGTAATCCATGAAGATGTATACGATTACGTATTAAATCGTGCTGTTGAATTAACGAAAGAATTAACAGTTGCTAATCCAGCTGTTTTAGGTACAAACATGGGTCCTGTTAATGACCAAGCTGCATTTGATAAAGTGATGAGCTATGTTGCAATTGGTAAAGAAGAAGGTAGAATCTTAACAGGTGGCGAAGGAGACGATTCTAAAGGCTGGTTCATCCAACCAACAATCGTTGCTGACGTTGCAGAAGATGCTCGCTTAATGAAAGAAGAAATCTTCGGACCAGTAGTAGCATTCTGTAAAGCAAAAGACTTTGATCATGCACTTGCAATTGCAAACAATACAGAATACGGTTTAACAGGTGCTGTTGTTACTAATAACCGTGACCATATTGAAAAAGCACGTGAAGAATTCCATGTGGGTAACTTATACTTCAACCGTGGATGTACTGGTGCAATCGTAGGTTACCAACCATTCGGTGGCTTTAACATGTCTGGTACAGACTCTAAAGCTGGTGGCCCTGACTACTTAGCACTTCACATGCAAGCAAAAACTACTTCTGAAACTTTATAAGAAATAGTAGAAGAGATCTTCGCAGTCTGTGAAGATCTCTTTTTTTTTTTTTTTTTTGAAAAAATTTCTATATGTGGATTAAGATAGATATAAGTAGAAAAACTAATAAAGTAATAAGGTTTACTTCAGTAAATAAGGTATATTATATTTGTTGAATAGATTCTCTTTAAAGACAAGAAAAGTAGGTGAACAAAGTGGGGAAATATCAATTGGATTACAAAAGTCAGGTATCTGTGGCAAAGTTTCATGAAAAACAGACGCCTGCCAAATTTGATAAAAAGCAGCAAATTGAAAAATTGCGTGCGGAGTATTTGAAAAAGAAGCAAAAACAAACAGATAAATAATATGTTACGTTTTTGAGAGGAGAAACTAGTTTCAATTACCGTATATTACCATTAGGTAATTAGAACTAGCTAAATCCTATTAATATCGGGATAAACATGTAAATAGAAACAAAACAACGAGAAAAGTTGACTTATTAGTCATATTTTTTAGTATTCATTTTAAGGATTTCCTGTATAATACAATTTGAAAGAAAATCTATGGTTTGACAAGAAACACTCTTTTCGGTTTTGCTCACTGAAGGGAGTGTTTTTTTGTAGCCACAAACTCCTCTGTACTCATTACAGTTGCATATACTCCATTTAAACTAGCCAAAATTGTGTTATGAATATAAACGGCTGGTATAGTAGCATTCTTAAAAGAAAGATCTTTTGTAGCACAAGCATCATGTATAACGGTACATGGAAAGCCGAAATCAAAAGCAGCCCTTACGGTAGCATCAATACACATATGAGTCATCATCCCGCATATGACGACGTGCTCAATGTCTAAACGTTGTAATTGTTCTAGAAGATCAGTTTCGCGAAAACTATTTGGATAATGTTTGAGTATAACGGTTTCTTCTCTAAGTGGACGTACGCTTTCATGAATATGTACACCCTCTGTATTGGGCAGGAAAAAAGTAGCGTCATCTTTTATTGCTACATGTTGGATATGAAAAATAGGTTCGTTTTTCGTTCTAAAGAGTTGTAGCAGCTGACGAGCATATTTGCTTGCTTCTATTGGATTACGCAATTCCATCTTTCCGTGTTGAAAATAATCATTTTGAATATCAACGAGTAAAAGAGCTGTTTTCATATATTTATCTTCCTCCGGTTTCATATTCAAATAATGGTATTCAATTTATAGAGGTGATTCTCCTTTTAAAAAAATATGAAGGAGAAGAATTTTACATAACTTTAAAAAGCAATATTATATTGTGATTTTTTATTTGAAAATTTTAATAGATAAATAATTAATATTTTTCTAAAAAATGTATTGACTCTTATTATTCTGAGTTCTATAATGAGAATTAATTAAACGACAATTAAATCGATACATTCTTATCCAGAGAGGTGGAGGGACTGGCCCTACGATACCTCAGCAACGGGTTTTTTAATACCGTGCTAACTCCAGCAAGCCTTATAAAAGGCTTGGAAGATGAGAAGATGTGACCGAGTACATATAAGTGCTCTCCTTCTTATCTTTATGGTTGATAAGAAGGAGAGCACTTTTTATTTTACCTCGAAAGCTCTACTTCAAGTTTTTACAGCATATAGGAGGGGAAAAAATGATTTCTTTTAACAACGTAAGTAAAGTATATGAATCAGGTGGGCAATCTGTTCATGCGGTGGAGGATGTAACATTATCAGTTGAGAAGGGCGAAATTTTTGGCATTATCGGTTTTAGTGGCGCTGGAAAGAGTACGTTATTACGCCTAGTAAATATGTTAGAGAGACCAACGGCGGGAACGATTTCAATAGATGATAAAGATATTACATCACTATCGACGAAAGAATTACGGAAGCTAAGACAAAGAATCGGGATGATTTTTCAAAGTTTTAATTTATTTAATTCAAGAACAGTGTTTGGGAATATTGCTTATCCATTAAGGTTAGCGAAAGTACCAAAAAATGAGATAAAAGAAAGAGTAAATGAACTGCTAAAGTTTGTAGGATTAGAAGATAAAGCAAACTATTATCCAGAGCAACTATCAGGCGGACAAAAGCAGCGTGTTGGCATTGCAAGAGCACTTGCAACATCGCCAGACATTCTTATATGTGATGAGGCAACATCAGCTTTAGATCCAGAAACAACGACAGAAATTTTGAACTTATTAAAGAAAGTAAATCGAGAATACAATGTAACAATTCTTCTTATTACACATGAAATGCATGTTGTGAAAGAAATTTGTCACCGTGTAGCTGTAATGGAGAAGGGAAAGGTTATTGAAGAAGGAAAACTGTTTGATGTTTTCACACAACCAAAAACAAAGACAACTCAAAACTTTGTACGCTCCATTATTAATGATCATTTACCGGAAAGTGTTCTAGGGAAAATTCAAAATGGTGGACAGATTTATCGCTTAACATTTACTGGGGAAGAGACAGGGCAGCCGGTACTATCATATATCGCGAAAAATTATAACGTCGATGTAAACGTACTGTACGGAAATATTATTGAACTTCAAAATGTGCTATTTGGAAATCTTCTTGTAGAATTGCAAGGTGAACAGAAGGAAATTCAAAAAGCATTACAACATCTAAGACTGCAAGTGCAGCTGAAGGAGGTAGAAGCTCATGCGAGTTGATTGGAGTATATTTTGGCCTCGCATAGTAGATGCGACGGGGGATACCCTCTTAATGGTAATCGTAACCCTTATATTTGCTACAATTCTTGGTATACCCCTAGGTTTACTGTTGTATGTAACGAGGAAAGGAAACTTTTTAGAAAATAAATGGGTCTTTTCTATTCTTAATATCATTATTAATACAATTCGTCCGGTTCCATTCATCATCTTCTTAGTAGCTTTAAGCCCACTAACAAGAAGTGTTATCGGAACGACGATTGGAACAGCAGCAGCAATCTTTCCAATGACGTTAGTTGCGTCAATTGGTATTGCTAGAATGGTTGAAACAAATCTTGTTTCAGTTCCAAAGGGAGTCATTGAAGCAGCTCAAGCGATGGGTGCTTCACCATTTAGAATTGTTTTTGAAATTCTTGTACCAGAAGCGTTAGCGCCATTGATTTTAGGTGTTACGTTTATGACAGTTGGTTTAATTGAATTTTCTGCAGTTGCTGGGCTTGTCGGTGGTGGCGGTCTTGGTGACTTAGCGATGACATATGGTTATCAACGTTTTGATACATCAGTTATGTTCGTAACGGTCGTTTTACTTATTATTCTCGTACAGATAGCTCAAAATTTAGGAAACTACTTTGCGAAAGTCTTTTTACGTAGATCATAAAAAGGAAGAGGGGAAAAGAAAATGAAGAAAATTTTAGCATTTGCATTATCAGCGATTGTAGGAATTTCAGCGTTAAGCGGCTGCTCAAGTGGAGACACGGGGGCAGGAGCAAAAGAGAAAGTAGTTCGCGTTGGCGTAACCGGAACAGATGGAGACGCTTGGGAAATTTTAAAGAAAAAAGCTGAAAAAGAGGGAATTAAAATTAAACTGGTTGAGTTCTCTGATTACACAACGCCAAATAAAGCGTTAGCTGATGGAGATATTGAACTAAACTCATTCCAGCACGTTGCTTTCTTAGAGCAATTTAAAAAAGAGCATAAGTTAGATATTACAGCTGTCGGTACAACGCAAATTGCACCAATGGGCTTATACTCTGAAAAATATAAGAAGGCAAATGAAATTCCAGATGGTTCAGAAATTGCGATTCCAAATGATCCAACGAACCAAGCTCGTGCATTAAAACTTCTTGATGCAGCTGGATTATTAAAGCTTAAGAAAGACTTTGGCTTATTCGGAGATCCAAGTGGCATTGCTGAAAATCCGAAGAAGTTAAAAATTACACCGGTTATCGCACAGCAAACACCTCGTGTATTAAAAGATGTTGCAGCTTCAGTTATTAATAACGGTGTTGCTGGTCAAGCTGGATTAGATCCAGCGAAGGATCCAATTTTCTTAGAAGATCCAAAGAATGAAAATGCGAAGCCATATATTAATATTTTCGCAGCTCGTACAAAAGATAAAGATGATTCAACACTGAAAAAAGTAATTGAACTATATCATTCAAAAGAAGTAACAGATGCAATTAAGAAAGAAACAAATGATGGTTCCATTTCAGTAGATCTTTCACTTGAGGAGCTTGAAAAAATCGTAAAATAATTATCGGGTTTAACGATTAACAGTAGGAACCCCTCCGCTGTTAGCTCGTTCAACATATAATCTACTTAACAAACAAAACCCTAATTCTGTACCTTCCAATTCTGTATAACGTAGAATCCAATGTTTGTTAAGTAGAGTGATGGACCAGGAGTTTTCCTGGTCTTTTTTTATGAATGAAAGTAGCTAGCGAATAGTAAGGTAATCCAAATTATAAAAGGGTAAGCAAATAAGCTAAAAATGAGTGTAATTACGAATTGTTTTTTATGAATGAGGTGTTTTTCGAATGAAAAAAAGAAAATAGAAAAAATCATAATGAAAACGGCTGATATTACGCCAGGATTATATGAACGATAAATGAAAAACAAAATAATATGTTGAACAGAGTTGAAGAATATCGCCCCCTGTATAAAAATAATCCAGTATATAGAAGACAAGAAGTTTAGTTGATATAGAAAGACGATAAGTAAGACAAAGATTGTTAATACGAAAATCGCAATGAAAAATTGTCGGCTTGTTATAAAATAAATTGAAAATTGATTAGCAAGATATTGTGGCATTTGAAAAGATTCTTCAAGGTTATGAACGAAAAATAATAAAGGAATGATCCAGGGTATAATAGTTGAATGTTTTTTCATCAACTGACATCACTCCAATAAAATATAGAAAGCCTAAAAAAGGCCCTCTATACAGGGATAGTTATTCAATTATGATACTTTTTAAATTATCCTCATGATGCTCTTGTTTTTTCGGATAAGTAGCTAGTTCCTCTTGCAAAATGTTTAGTGCTTGCTTAGCTGATTGCTGGATTGGGGCAGGTAACTCTTCTAATATATTCATACCGACTTTTATTTTTGTACGAATTACCTTCCTTAGTAGTTCCTCACGCATGCACTACACCTCCAAATCGAATGTTTAGTACATCATCTTCGAATTTTGCTCCTTGAATAGAAAGGTGTGTTAACGTTTTTGGTAATGTGATGTTCCGTTTCACAGAACCTGAACGAATGATAAGTTCATCACCTTTTTGATTTAATGAAAGTTCACTTTTGTTTGAGAAGGGAATGGAGAGAACGAAAATATACTCATCGCCATCTTTTTTTACATATTGAGTGCGACCGTTAAATTTCACTTCCGTAGGAGAAGAATCTGATTTAAATAAAGCATCTCCTACACGCTCTAACATAGACAAACCGACAACCTCTTGTTCAAACATAGGAGCTTCGTAAATAGGAAGCGGCTGAAAACTATCTTGAATCAATGTTTTATATTTCTTTTGAGTATCTTTCCATGCTTGAAAATAAGGATCGGTGACAGTGTTAGGGATGACGCGATTAATCATAATGGCATCCACGTTATAATCGTATAAGTTTAAATACGTAAAGCTGCGCTGAGCTTCTTTAATGACCATCTTTTCAGGATTTACAACGATGCGGATACTTGTTATGTCTCGGTTTGATAAAATATCTCTCATTTCTCCAAGTTGTTCAAGTGTATTCGTTAATTCGTCCATAATATCATCGGTTGGAAGGGGGACACCAAGAAGTGGTTGAGCTACAGGACGAACAACTTTTAAAACTTTTCTTTTAATAGGAAAGAGTTTTTCCATCCACCAGCCGAGCATATCTGGAAAGCTGAGCATTGCTAATGTTTCTCCTGTTGGAGCGCAATCAATGATGATAACATCATATGTGTTTTGTTTATAATAATCGAGTACGCGAAGTAAGCTAATTAAATCTTCCATACCAGGAAACATTGTTAATTCTTCTGTTGTAATATCATCAGCTGCTTTGGAAGTGAAGAGTAGTGTAATATATTTCTGTAATTTCCCCCAGCCTTTTTCCATCTCATAAATCGTATTAATTTCTTGTGCCCACAAATTTTCACGAATTGCTAATGGCTCAGAAGATAGCTTTATACCAAATGAATCTCCTAAACTATGAGCAGGATCTGTACTCATTACTAATGTTTTTAATCCTTGTTTTGCGCTTTGAAGTGCTGTTGCTGCTGAAATGCTAGTTTTTCCTACGCCGCCTTTACCTGTATACAAAATAATTCTCATTATTCTATCCCCTTTGTTTCGAGTATCGAATATTACGAGTACCGAAATAAAATGTTGAATAAAAACCCAACTAGGGTTTTATTCAATCGGAATGTTTTTCATTTTAGGTGTAGAAACCTTTTCTTCTGTTTTTTGCTGTGACGTAGCAATGTGATTCATGATCTTTTGGAAGATTTGTAGTAAGAATGCTTTTTCTGCTTCTGATAATGCTTCTGTCACTAGGCTAAAGTAATGGGCTGCATTTTGTTTTACTTCTTGAACGAGCATTACGCCGTTTTCTGTTAAACGAATTAATACAATGCGTCGGTCGTTTTCATCACGGTACCTTTCAACATATCCCTTTTTTACGAGGCGATTTACAACACCTGTCGTTGTACTCATCGGTATATCAAGAAGGTCAGCGATTTTTGTCATTGTAATATCTGTATTTCGCTCCATCCAAAGTAAACAAAATACTTCTGTTTTAGAAAGTGTTAAATCTAGGCTTACCCATTCTTCAGGATAAAAAAGTTTCTTGGCGTTATCTAGCAGTAAGTCTAAAAAATGTTCGTATTGCAACAATTATTTCCACTCCCGTATATTTCGAGGTTCGTAATATTTGTTTTTATTTTATGCAGAATTGAAATAAATGTCAATATTTTTAACTGTTTTTTCAGATTAGACAGAAAACTAACTTTAAAATAGTATTCTTTTATGATAGATTTATAAATATAAAACTAGAATTTACATAAAAATCCATCATAGTAAATATACTTATCTATAATGGATGTACAGCTAACGAGGGGGAGAACAATGAGAAGACGTAATACGCAAGCGTTCACGTTTTTAGCATGGACTTCATTTGTTTGTGCACTTTCAGGTATGCTAATTGGAATTTATACGTTAGATGAAACGCTTAGTGTAAAAGGATATTATTTAATTGGAACATTATTTTTAACGATGTCTTGTTTTGTATTACAAAAAACAATTCGTGATAATGAAGAAGATAACGAGAGATTTCCGAAAAATAAACCGTTAGATAAAGAGTAAATCGTAAAGAAAGGCATTTGCCTTTCTTTTTTTATGTAAAAATGCAGTAAGTGCCGTGTGTTGACTTGCTTGAAGTACTGAAAATTTGGTATCATCAATAGTATTGTAGATTGAACGATATATTATGGAGGTGGCCTAGCCGTGTCAAGAATTTCCGTTGAGAATGTAAAGCACGTAGCACATTTAGCACGTCTTGCAATTACTGATCAAGAAGCTGAAAAATTTCAAAAACAACTAGATGCAATTGTTACATTTGCAGAACAGTTAAATGAATTAGATACAACTGATGTAAAACCAACAACTCATGTATTAACTATGAAAAATGTTATGCGTGAAGATGTACCAGAAAAAGGTTTACCAGTCGAAGAAGTATTAAAAAATGCACCGGATCACAAAGATAATCAAATCCGTGTTCCAGCAGTATTAGAATAGAGGAGGGGAATTTCGATGTCATTATTTGATCATTCCGTATCAGAGTTACATAAGAAGTTAAACAACAAAGAAATTTCCGTTACGGATTTAGTAGAAGAATCTTACAAACGTATTGCGGATGTTGAAGATAACGTAAAAGCTTTTCTTACATTAGATGAAGAAAACGCACGCGCGAAAGCGAAAGAATTAGACGCGAAAATTGGTGCTGAAGATAATGGTTTATTATTCGGTATGCCAATTGGTGTAAAAGATAACATTGTAACTAACGGTCTTCGTACAACTTGTGCGAGCAAAATGTTAGTAAACTTTGATCCAATTTATGATGCAACAGTTGTGCAAAAGCTAAAAGCTGCTGACACAGTTACAATCGGTAAGTTAAATATGGACGAGTTCGCAATGGGTTCTTCAAATGAAAACTCAGGTTTCTACGCTACGAAAAATCCATGGAACTTAGATTACGTTCCAGGCGGATCTAGTGGTGGTTCTGCAGCAGCTGTAGCAGCAGGAGAAGTATTATTCTCTCTAGGTTCTGATACGGGTGGTTCTATCCGTCAGCCAGCTGCATATTGCGGCGTTGTAGGTTTAAAACCAACTTACGGACGCGTATCTCGTTACGGATTAGTAGCATTCGCATCTTCACTTGACCAAATCGGACCGATTACACGTACAGTAGAAGATAATGCATACTTATTACAAGCTATTTCAGGTATTGACCGTATGGATGCAACTTCTGCTAACGTTGAAGTAGGAAACTACTTAGCTGGTTTAACAGGCGACGTTAAAGGTTTACGCATTGCTGTACCGAAAGAATACTTAGGAGAAGGTGTTGGCGAAGAAGCTCGTGAGTCAGTACTAGCTGCTTTAAAAGTATTAGAAGGTATGGGCGCAACTTGGGAGGAAGTATCTCTTCCACACTCTAAATACGCTCTAGCAACGTATTACTTATTATCTTCTTCTGAAGCATCTGCTAACCTTTCACGCTTTGATGGCGTACGTTACGGTGTTCGTTCTGATAATGTAAATAATTTATTAGACCTTTACAAAAACACACGTAGCGAAGGTTTTGGTGATGAAGTAAAACGTCGTATTATGCTTGGTACATTTGCACTTAGCTCTGGTTACTATGATGCATACTACAAGAAAGCACAACAAGTACGTACATTAATTAAAAACGACTTTGAAAATGTATTTGCTAACTACGATGTTATTATTGGACCAACAACGCCAACTCCGGCATTTAAAGTGGGCGAAAAAGTTGATGATCCAATGACAATGTATGCAAATGACATTTTAACAATCCCAGTAAACTTAGCGGGTGTTCCAGCGATTTCTGTTCCATGTGGATTCGGTGCTAACAACATGCCACTTGGTCTACAAATCATTGGTAAACACTTCGATGAAGCGACAATTTACCGCGTTGCACATGCGTTTGAGCAAGCAACAGACTATCATACAAAAAAAGCAAGTCTGTAAGGAGGCGAGCATAGATGAATTTAGAAACAATTATTGGTTTAGAGGTTCACGTTGAGTTAAAAACAAATTCGAAAATTTTCTCTGCGAGTCCAACAGAATTCGGAGCGGAGCCAAATACACAAACAAGTGTAATTGACTTAGGATACCCAGGGGTACTTCCTACTTTAAATAAAGAAGCAGTTAACTTTGCAATGAAAGCTGCAATGGCATTAAACTGTGAAATCGCAACGGAAACGAAGTTCGACCGTAAAAACTATTTCTACCCAGATAATCCGAAAGCTTACCAAATTTCTCAATTCGATAAGCCAATTGGTGAAAATGGTTGGATTGAAATTGAAGTAGACGGTAAAAAGAAACGTATCGGTATTACACGTCTTCATTTAGAAGAAGATGCTGGTAAATCAACGCATACAGCTGATGGTTCATTAGTAGATTACAATCGTCAAGGTATGCCTTTAATCGAGATCGTATCTGAGCCAGATATGCGTACGCCAGAAGAAGCATATGCATACTTAGAGAAGTTAAAATCAATCATTCAATACACTGGCGTATCTGATTGTAAGATGGAAGAAGGTTCCTTGCGTTGTGATGCGAACATTTCCCTTCGTCCAGTTGGACAAGAGAAGTTCGGTACAAAAGCGGAACTGAAAAACTTAAACTCATTCACTTACGTACAAAAAGGTCTTGAGCACGAGCAAGTGCGCCAAGAGAAAGAATTGTTATCTGGTGGTATCATCCAACAAGAAACACGTCGTTATGATGAAGCAACGAAGAAAACAATCTTAATGCGTGTGAAAGAGGGATCTGACGATTACCGTTACTTCCCAGAGCCAGACTTAGTTGAACTTTACATCGATGATGAGTGGAAAGAAGAAATTCGTGCTTCGATTCCAGAACTTCCAGATGCACGTAAAGCTCGCTACGTTGCAGAAATTGGCTTACCAGCTTATGATGCACACGTATTAACATTAACGAAAGAGATGTCTGATTTCTTTGAAGCAGCAATTGAAGATGGAGCAGATGCGAAACTAACATCAAACTGGTTAATGGGTGAAGTGCTTGCATACTTAAACAAACAACAAAAAGAATTAAAAGACGTTGCATTAACGCCTGCTGGTTTATCTAAAATGGTTCAATTAATTGAAAAAGGTACAATTTCTTCTAAAATCGCGAAGAAAGTATTTAACGAGTTAATTGAAAAAGGTGGAGACCCAGAGGAAATCGTTAAAGCAAAAGGTCTTGTTCAAATTTCTGACGAGGGTACACTTCGTAAAGTTGTAACAGAAATTCTTGATAATAATGAGCAATCTATCGAAGACTTTAAAAACGGTAAAGACCGTGCAATTGGCTTCTTAGTTGGTCAAATTATGAAAGCTACAAAAGGACAAGCAAATCCGCCGCTTGTTAACAAAATCTTACTTGAAGAGATTAATAAGCGATAATAATAGTAACTTGTAAAGATTAAGCAGAAAAACACCCGTACATGGGTGTTTTTCTAGGTTAATCAAACGTTTGTTTAAATGAGAGAAGATCGTTTAAACAAACGTTTGATTAACTGTCAAAAGTGTAAAAATGTTTGTATAGCAACTATGGTATGATAGTTGCAAAAAGGTGGGAATAATGATAAATCTAGACATAGAGGTTTTTTCATCTCATGAAATAATAGATAATTATTATTCGTTATATGTAAATTGTTGTGAGGAAATAGATGGACATAAATTTTTTGTCAAATAAAACAAAACCATTGAAATGAATATTTACTTTTGATGGACTACACGAATCGGGTTCTTACTGCCTGTTTGAGCGAGATAAAAGAAGGATAGGAAGATGAGAGGAGGTAGGCATGGGAATACTGAATAGAAGTTCGGTATGTTCTTTTTCAATATATAAAGAAATTTCCTGTGCTAATAAATGATGAAGCGAGCAAGAATTATTTATAATCCTACTTCTGGGCGCGAGCTATTTAAGAAGAGCTTACCGGAAGTATTACAAAAATTAGAACAAGCTGGATATGAAGCGTCTTGTCATGCGACAACTGGTCCTGGAGATGCGACTGTGGCAGCGAGGCAAGCTGCGGATCGTAAGTTTGATGTTGTTATCGCAGCTGGTGGTGATGGTACATTAAATGAAGTGGTGAACGGCTTAGTAGGACATGAACATCGTCCAAAGTTTGGAATTATTCCAGTTGGAACGACAAATGATTTTGCGCGTGCGATCGGTGTACCTCGTGCTATTGAAGAGGCTGCGGATATTATTTGTGAAGGGAAAACAGTTCCGTTAGATCTTGGTAGAGCGAATGATACATATTTCATTAATATCGCTGGTGGCGGCCGTATTACAGAATTAACATATGAAGTGCCAAGCAAGCTAAAGACGGTATTAGGCCAACTTGCTTACTATTTAAAAGGAATCGAAATGTTACCGTCATTACATCCAACATATGTTGAAATTGAGTATGATGGGAAATTACTACAAGAAGAAATTACGATGTTTTTAATTACGAATACTCGTTCAGTGGGCGGCTTTGAAAAGGTAGCACCATATGCATCGATTAACGATGGATTATTTGATTTATTAGTACTGAAAAAAGGTTCTATTGCTGACTTAATTAAAGCAGCAACACAAGCGCAGCGTGGTGAACATATTAACAATCCAAAAGTACTATACACACAAGCAAATCGAATTAAAGTGCATTCACCAGATAAACTAATGATTAACTTAGACGGTGAATACGGTGGAGATGCACCGATGGAATTCGAAAATATATATCATTGTCTTGAACTATTTGTTCCTGAACAACAAGAGGATGCCCTGTAAAGGCATCCTTTTTATTATATAGAGGAATTGTAAATTGGAAGTTAGTTTGATTTTTATGGTATTTTTACAATTCGTTTATTTTATATCCATACTTTATTGATACACTGGAGGAGATAAGAAACGAGAGGTAGGATGCTATGGAGAAGGTAAAGGCAATACTATTTGATAAAGATGGGACATTAATGGATTTTTATTCAATTTGGATAAAAGTGGCTGAAGAGCTTGTTGCTGAATGTATAAAATTATATCAACTCCCACATTCAATGCAGCAGGCTTTATTAAAAGAAATCGGTGTGGATGGGGCATTTGTTCATCCTCGTAGTGCAATAGCTGCTGGAACAAGCCTCGATGTAGCAAAGGGGCTTTGTAAGTATATTACGTCATCTAAGGAAGAGGAAATGCATGAGTGGGTAAGTGAAAAATTATTTTCTCTTATGTATGAACACCGCTCCTATATGAAAATGACGGCGGATTTACCGAGGATTTTACAAGGTTTAAAGGATAGAGGATTTATTTTAGGTGTTGTGACAGCTGATGATTTTGCACCAACAGAATTATTTTTGAAACAATATCAATTAGAGTCCTTTTTTGATTATGTTGTAGCTTCAGATACATTTCCGGCACAAAAACCAGATAAAAGAATTGTAGAATATTTTTGTGAGAAGTTTCATTTAGAAGCATGTGAAGTAGCCGTCGTTGGAGATACACCAACTGATTTACATTTAGCGAGAAATGGTGGCAATTGCTATGCAATTGGAGTACTGTCTGGTACAGGAGATCGTCAAACGTTAGAACCACTTGCAGATTTAGTAGTACAATCTGTTGGGGAGTTTATTTCTCATTCGGGTGAGTTGATTTGGGAACAAGGAAAGTCTAATGTGTAAGAAAAATAAGTCTATAAGGACTCTTAATGAGTCTTTATAGACTTATTTTTTATGTCGACATAGAAGGTATGCAGGATGAATGCTGGGAAAGAACGTTGGCATACATTTTGCAATGAAAAGAGAAAACAATGTAAAGAAAAGGATGGGGTACGTAATGAACACAAAAAAATTTGCTAAAGTAAATGAACAAATTCCTGGACCGAAAGCAGCGTCTTTATTAGAACGCCGCCAAAATATAGTACCAAAAGGAGTAAGTAACGGCATCCCAACGTTTGTACAATCTGCAAATGGTTCTCTTGTAACAGATGTTGATGGCAATCAGTACATTGATTTCGCGGGAGCAATCGGAACAATTAACGTAGGGCATTGTCATCCAGCTGTTAAAGAGGCGCTCCATAAACAAGTAGATCAATACATTCATACTGGATTTAATGTCATGATGTATGAGCCATATATTGAATTAGCAGAAAAACTTGCGGCATTAGCGCCGGGAAGTTTTGATAAGCAAGTACTATTTTTAAATAGTGGTGCAGAAGCGGTTGAGAACGCTGTGAAAATCGCTCGTAAATATACAAAAAGACCTGGTATTATCGCATTTTCTAAAGGATTCCATGGGCGTACATTAATGACAATGACGATGACAAGTAAAGTAAAACCATATAAATTTGGATTTGGTCCATTTGCGCCTGAAGTCTATAAAGCACCATTCCCGTACGAATATCGCCGCCCAGAAGGATTAACGGAAGAGCAGTACGATGACTTTATGATTGAAGAGTTTAAGAATTTCTTCATATCAGAAGTAGCACCAGAAACAATTGCAGCCGTTGTAATGGAACCTGTTCAAGGGGAAGGCGGATTTATCGTTCCAAGTAAGAAGTTTGTGCAAGAAGTACGCAATATTTGTTCAGAACACGGCATCTTATTTGTAGCGGATGAAATTCAAACAGGATTTAGTCGTACAGGAAAATATTTTGCCATTGATCATTATGATGTCGTTCCAGATTTAATTACGGTATCTAAATCATTAGGCGCTGGTGTACCGATTAGTGGTGTTATTGGGCGCAAGGAAATTATGAATGAGTCTGCGCCGGGAGAGCTTGGTGGAACGTATGCAGGAAGCCCACTAGGATGTGCAGCAGCATTGGCAGTACTTGATGTAATAGAAAAAGAGAATTTAAATGATAGAGCGATAGAATTAGGAAAAGTCGTAATGAACCGATTCGAAGAGATGAAAAATAAATATAATTGCATTGGTGATGTGCGTGGTTTAGGAGCAATGTGTGCATTCGAGCTCGTTCAAGATCGGAAGACGAAAGCACCTGATAAAACGTTAACAGCTAATTTGTGCGCAGAGGCAAATAAACGCGGATTACTTCTACTATCAGCAGGGACATACGGTAATGTTATTCGTGTGTTAATGCCATTAGTTATTACAGATGAGCAACTTGAAGAAGGATTAACTATAATTGAAGAATCATTGCAAGTCTGTTATGAGAAAGCGAATACTGCTCGTGTTTAAAAGCTAAATAATAAATCGCAAACATTCTAGCTGACTCTATATAAAATACAGAAAATTCACTTTATAATAAAGGTAGTGAAGTGAATCGATGGATTGGAAGTTAGGGGTGGCTAGGATGGTTGGAGAAAAGGAACGAGTGTTAATGGATTTACAAGATGTATTTGAATATGCGTTTGACGAAATTTTTGTGACTGACGAAAAGGGAATCGTTGTGCGTGTAAATAGTACATGTGAAAGGCACTATCAACTAGCTGCTAAAGAGTTGGTAGGTAAGCATGTGAAAGAATTGCAGAAGGATGGTATCTTTTATCCATCGGCAACGTTAGAAGTAATTGAAAAAAAGAGACCGATTGAACTCGTTCAAACGACAAAATCAGGAGAGTATTTACACGTTCGTACAAGGCCTGTTTTTGATAATGAGGGAAATTTAAGAAGAGTAATTAGTTATTCACGTGATCTGACAGAGCTCTACCAATTACGTCAAAAGGTAGAGGAAATGGATAATCAGTTAAAAACATATAAAAAAGAATTAAGAGAAACATATGAACATGAAGGACTTATTTTTAAAAGTATCGCTATGCAAAAAATAGTCGAGACAATCAAGAAAGTATCCGTGGTAGATAGTACAGTTCTCGTTTTAGGTGAGACAGGAGTAGGGAAGAGTCGATTAGTACGTCATTTACATGAAGTGAGTAACAGGAAGAATGAAAGTTTCTATGAAATTAATTGTGCGGCATTGCCAACGAATTTAATTGAATCAGAGCTTTTTGGATACTCAGGTGGATCTTTTACAGGTGCGAATCGTGAAGGGAAAAAGGGATTATTAGAATCAGCTCATAAAGGAACTCTTTTCTTAGATGAAATTGGCGAAATGCCACTTGAAATTCAAGCGAAACTTTTGCAAGTGTTGCAAGAAAAAACGTTTCGTCCTATTGGCGGAAGAGAATTAAAAAAGGTGGACGTTAGAATTGTAGCGGCTACAAATAGAGATTTAAGTATGATGGTGAAACAAGGAACATTCCGGAAAGATTTATATTATCGTCTAAATGTCATTCCAATTGTAATTCCACCACTCAGGGAAAGAACTGAAGACATTTTGCCACTCATTTATCATTATTTACAGCACTTTAACGAAAAATATGGCCGGAATGTAAAATTAGCGCCTAGCACATTGCAAATGTTTGTTGGTTACCCGTGGGAAGGAAATAATAGAGAGATTGAAAATGTGATTGAGCGAATTGTTATAACTGCTGATGATATCGTTACGATAGAAGATTTGCCAATAGCGATGCAAGAATCAACGGTTGAACAGTCCGGCCAAAGTCTCTATAAAATGTTAGAAGAAGTAGAACGGAATATTATTTTGAAAGCATATAAAACATATGGATCGAGTTATAAAGTAGCGGAGTTTTTAAAAATAAGTCAATCTGCTGCCACTAGGAAGATAAAGAAACTTATAGAGGAGGAAGAAAACATTGGATAAAAAAGCGACGTTTGTAAATGTAGAGAAAAAGGCGATGTATATAAATGGTGAGTGGATTACATTGCAAGAACAAATCGAAGTAAATAATCCAGCAACGAAGGAAATATTTGCGACGGTACCAAAGGGCGGGGTAACAGAGGCAAAGCAAGCTGTTGATGCTGCTCATGAAGCTTTTAAATCATGGTCTAAGTTAACAGCAGCAGACCGTGCAGTGAAGTTAAAAAAATGGTTCACACTTATCGATGAAAATAAAGAAGAGATTGCAGCGATTATGACGAGAGAACAAGGAAAGCCATTTGTAGAAGCACTTGGTGAAGTGAATTATGCCAATAGCTTTGTTGAATGGTATGCAGAAGAAGGTAAACGCGTATATGGCGAAATGATTCCTGCTTCTCATCCGAATAAACGTATTTTAGTTATGAAACAACCGGTTGGAGTTATGGCCGCTATTACACCTTGGAACTTCCCGGCTGCTATGATTACGAGAAAGGTAGCCCCGGCGCTTGCAGCGGGATGTACGGCAGTTGTAAAACCGGCAAGCCAAACGCCTTTAACTGCTTTGAAATTAGCTGAATTAGCCCATGAAGCGGACATTCCAAAAGGCGTAATAAATATTGTAACAGGTAGTGCGAAAGCAATTGCTGATACGTGGATGGAAGATGGGCGTGTTCGAAAAGTTTCCTTTACAGGATCAACTGAGATTGGGAAAGAATTAATGGCTAGTGCTGCACAAACGATGAAAAAGGTTTCACTTGAGTTAGGTGGTCACGCGCCGTTTATTGTTATGAATGATGCGGACTTAGATAAAGCGGTAGAGGCGGTAATCGGTTCGAAATTCCGTAACGCAGGACAAACGTGTATATGTACAAACCGAGTATTTGTTCAGGAGGAAGTGTATGAAGTATTTGCAGAGAAGCTTCAAAAGGCAGTAGGGCAGTTAAAAGTAGGAGACGGTTTCGGTGATGGAACGACTGTAGGACCACTTATTGACGAGAATGCAGTTTCGAAAGTACAGGAACATATCGAAGATGCTATTCAAAAGGGTGGAACAGTTTTATTTGGTGGTCAAAAGGTTGCAGAGCTAGATGGACACTTTATGCAACCAACTGTAATTGGATTGGCGAACGATACGATGCTTTGTATGAATGAAGAAACATTCGGACCAGTAGCACCAGTTGCGAAATTTAAAACGGTTGAAGAAGTAATCGAACGTGCAAATAATACACCATATGGCTTAGCTGCTTATATTTTCACAAAAGATATTAGTCAAGCATTCCAAGTTAGCGAAGCATTAGAGTACGGTATTATCGGATTAAATGATGGACTTCCATCAGTTGCACAAGCACCATTCGGTGGCTTTAAAGAAAGTGGTATTGGCCGTGAAGGAGGCCATTTCGGTATCGAGGAATATTTAGAAATTAAATATATTTCATTAGGACTATAAGTAGTATACTAGAATCTCTATAAGGTAACAGAGAAGGAGATTCTAGTATGGTATATTGGCTATTATTACTTGTTACAATTATTTTTGAAGTAGCTGGAACAATTGCGATGAAACTATCAAATGGTTTAACAAAGCTCGTTCCCAGTGTACTTATTTTCGTATTTTATGGAATTTGTTTCAGCGTATTTGCTATCGTTGTCAAAAAAATTCATTTAAGTATTGCTTATGCGATTTGGTCTGGTGTAGGAACATTACTTATTACAATTATTAGCGTGTATTTCTTCAAAGAGCACATTAACTTATTCCAAGCATTTTGTATTCTTTTTATTGTTTTAGGAGTAATTGGACTTAAGGTTTCATCGGCATCATAAAAGGCTATCTTCCGGTGTGGAAGATAGCCTTTTGTTTTTATTAAAATGCCCAGTTACCTTTACGGAAGATTGGTTCATGTCTTCCATCATCTGTAATACCATCGATATCAAGCTCAGCTGATCCAATCATGAAGTCGTTGTGTGTAATACTATTGTTTGCTCCATTTTCGGCAAGTTCTTCTTTAGACATTGTTTTTCCGCCAACTAAGTTGAAAGCATAAGCACTTCCGATTGCAAGGTGGCAAGATGCGTTTTCGTCAAATAGTGTATTGTAGAATAAAATATTTGTATTTGAAATTGGTGAATCATGAGGTACTAAAGCAACCTCGCCTAAGAAGTGAGAGCCTTCATCTGTTTCTACTAAATGTTTTAAAGCCTCTTCACCAGTTTCAGCTTTATAGTCTACGATACGTCCGTTTTCAAATGTTAACGTGAAGTTATCGATAATATTACCTGCAAATGCTAACGGTTTTGTGCTAGATACTTGGCCGTTTACACCTGTTTTAAGTGGCATTGTAAATACTTCTTCAGTTGGAATGTTCGCCATAAATGGTACGTTCTTTTCATTTAAGCTACCAGCACCAGCCCATACATGCTTTTCTGGAAGTTCGATCGTTAAATCTGTTCCAGGAGCTGTATAGTGAAGGGCTTTATAATGCTTTTCGTTTAAGTAATCAACTTTTGTATGTAACGTTTTATCGTGTTCTTTCCATGCTTCCACAGGATTTTCTAAATCCGCACGAGTAGCTTTGAAAATAGCATCCCATAGTTTTGCTTCTTGTTCTTCTGGTGCAACGTCAGGGAATACTTTCGCAGCCCATTCTTTCGTAGGAACAGAAATGACACACCAGCTTACTTTATCAGCTTGTACGTAATCACGGTATACTTTCATTGCTTCACCAGCTACTTTATGAGCTGTTGCGATACGCGTTGATTCTACACCTTTTAATAAATCAGGGTTTTCTGCATAAATAGACATAAATGCAGCACCTTCTTTTGCTAATTCTTCACGAGCATGTGCTTTCCAAGATGGGAACTCAGCGAATGCTTCTTCAGGGGCTAGGTCGAACTTTAAGCGTGTTAACGTCTCATCATTCCAGTCCACATATACGTGTTTTGCACCAGATTTATATGCTTTTTCTGTAACGAGGCGTACAAATTGTACAGCTTCAAGAGGTGCACTAATTGATAATGTTTGTCCTGGTTGAATATTAACACCAACATTGACTGCAAGGGCAGCATATTTCTCTAACGTTTGTTCAAATGACATATGTATAATCTCCTTTAATTTGAAAGATTTCTTACTATATATAATACAAGAAAATTCAAAAAATATATATAAATATAGCGTAAAAAGAGAGCTCAAAATATATTGAGCTCTCATCGTTATTTAATCGAAGAAGCAAATTGTTCTACAGTCGTCGAATTGTGTATGCGAACACGCTTCATTTTTAGTAATTCATCGGGTTCACCTTTCGTAATGAACTTTCCGGGTTTTGTTGTCGTCGCAAATTGATAATATTTCTTCGTTTCTGCAACAACTTTATCATCCACATGACCGAATGGATAAGCAACTGCAATAACAGGCTTACCTGTTATTTTCTCTAGCTTTTCCTTTGATTCTTTTAATTCTTCTTCATAGTTTGTAATTTTCGGCAAGTCTGCATGTGTTGCAGTATGAGATTGCATAGAGAAAATGCCGGAATCAACCATTTCTTTTATGTCAGATGTAGAAAGTGATCCTTCTACATCAACGTTATCAACAATCATATATTCTGTTGCTGTAGGTTTAAACGTATCGTCTTTTAGTTTTTGTAAAACATGAAATGCATTCATATTATTTTTCATACCGTCATCAAATGTAACAAAGATAGGTTTATTTACTTTATTAATATCGCCCCAACGTTCAAAAGTTAGTAATGTATAGCCGTTGTCTTTTAAATATTTCATTTGGGCTTCAAAATTAGCAGGTGATACGAATAAATCTTTAATGCCTTGTCCGTGATAATCATCGATTGCATGGTACATAAGAACGGGAATCTTTTGCTCGAAAGTAATAGTAGATTTTGTGAGTGGAATGTTTTTCCCATCTTCTTTCATTCCTATTGCTTCAATTTGAAACTCACCGCGTTTTCCTTCAAATTCTTTTATGTCAAAAGGAAGTGTAAATTGTTTCTCCTTTTCTTTAGAAGAAAAAGATTTAGCACTTTCCTTCCCATCAGCTGTGCGCCAAATTTTATATTGTACCTCACTTAAAGTATCTTTTATATCTGTCATATGAATAGTAGTGTTTGTAGATTCGTGTGTAATCGGATGATAAGAAATTTTACCTTGTTCTTGCACAGTCTCTTCTTGTTTCTTAACTTCTTGAACCTTTTTCTCTTTTTTAGGTTCCTGGTTTACATTGCTACTTTTACAGCCAGCTAAAATGGCAGACGTACATAAAGCGATTGCTGCGTATTTTCTCATAAAATCACCTTCTATTGTGTATTATGTTGCATACTTATATTTAAAATCCCCACCGCTGTAAGAGAGGTGGGGACATACCCTTGTTCATCATATCATTTTAGTAATGAGATAGGTTAGTGACTTATTTCTATCATCTTTTAGTAAAGTTTACTTTATCCCGCTATTTGTGGGCAGTAAGACTCCACCTCAGAATTCAGCAAAAGCAAAGAGGTTAGGTGGGGGTGAACAAAACCCCTACTGATCAAGTTTTACTTTATAAGAGATATGAATTTTTCCATTGATGTATTAGGCCCTACAAAGTGGCGTTTAATTAAGTACTGTTCGTTTGGCATCCCTTTTGTAATGTGATTACCGTGATCAGTAGTTACTGCGAACTCATAATGTTTTTTTGTTTCTTCAACAGCTGGGTCATTATAAGAACCTACTGGATAGGCGAGAGCGATGACCTTTTTACCAGTAAGGGCTTCGATTTTTTCTTTCGAACTACGTAATTCCTCATCATAATTGCTTGAATGAGCCATCATCGTATGATTAGCAGTATGTGATTGAATAGAAAAAATGCCTGAATCCATCATTTGTTTTATCTCATCTGTTGATAGACGATTGGGTTTGTCTATCTCATTTGCAGTAAGGAATTCAGTAGCCATAGGTTGAAATCTATCATCTTTTAATTTTTGTAAAATATGAAGAGCGTTCATATTATTTTTTCGACCATCATCCATCGTTACAAAAACAGGTTTATTTACACGATTTATATCATTCCAACGTTCAAATGTAAGCATCGTATAACCGTTATCTTTTAAATATTGCATATGTTTTTCGAATTGCTCAGGTGGTACGTATAAGCCGTAATCCCCATCACTTGGTCCAGGGTATTTTTCAATCGCATGGTACATTAATACGGGTACATGTTGCTGGAATGTAATTTTAGATGTTACTAGAGTTGTTTCAGTATGATCTTCTTTGATTCCTACTGTTTCAATTTGAAATTCGCCACGTTTTAAATGAAATGATTTTAAATGTAGTGGGAGGGCAAAGTCACGTTCTTTTTCTTGTGAAGTAAAAGTTTGTTTGCTTTCAGGACCATCAGCAGTACGCCAAATATTGTAACGCACTTGTGTGAATGAATCTCTTAAGTCCTTTGTATAAAGCGTGGTGTTTTGTGCGTTATATTCATACGGATCCCATGTAATAATTCCTTGTGTTAAAGGCAGTTCAACCGCTTTCGCTTTTTTTTGTTCAACTGTTTGTTTCGCCGTTGCTTCTTTTATTTGTTTATCACTAGTGCTACTAGTGTTACAACCTACGAGAATAGCAGAAGAAAGTAAAGCGATATATGTATATTTTTTCATTCTATCATCCTTCTATTGTGTTTTAATTATCATCACTTATGTCTTGAAATTATCATTCGTATAAGTGACAATAATTCAAATTTTCGATTTTAAAAATTTGAATTATACCCTTGTACATCATATCACTATAGAATATAGAGGGGAATACATTTTTGGAATAATTCGGAAAAAACCCTTATATTTTTCTGGTGAGGTTTACATAAAAATACATATAGAAGAAAGTAAAAAAACTCCACCTAAATTTCCTTTTGGAAAAGGAGAAGTAAGGTGGAGTTTTTTATTAAATAAACAATCCAGCGATTGTTGCAGATAAAATAGAAGCAAGTGTTGATGCAAATAACATTTTCCAACCAAATTTAGAAACGATGCTTCCTTGTTTTTCAGAAAGGGCACGGATTGTACCAACAATCGCACCAATTTGGCTAATACTTGCGAAACTAATTAAGAATACTGTAACGATTCCGACTGTACGTGGAGATAATGTTGATGCAACATCTTTTAAATCAAGGATTGCTACAAACTCGTTTAATACAATTTTCGTACCCATAATACCACCAGCTGGGATAATATCTTGAGTTGGAATACCCATTAAGAATGCGAATGGAGAAAGTATATAACCGAAAATTTGTTGTAAAGTAACAGCATATCCCATTGCACCTGAAGCGGCACTAATTACGTAGTTTACAACTTCCATCACACCGATGAAGGCAATCATTAATGCAGCAACGATACCAGCTACTTTTAAACCATCAAGCGCACCGTTAATCATTGCACCGATAAAGCTGTCACCGAATAAAGTTCTATCAAATTTTTGAATCACTTCATCTTCTTTCTTCGTATCAACTGGTGTTAATAGCGAACAAACGATTAAGCTTGAGAATAAGTTTAGCGGAAGAGCTGCTAGTACATATTTCGCATCTAACATCATTACGTATGATGCTGTAACAGAAGCAGAAACGGAACTCATTGCAGAACAACAAATGATAAACATACGGTTTTTGTTAAAATGCTGTAAATCGTTTTTAATAACGATTAACGCTTCACTTGAACCGAAGAATACAGAGTTTACTGCGTGGAATGACTCAACGCGTGGTAAACCAGTAATTTTTGAAATTGCACCGCCGACAACGCGAACGATGAATGGTAAAACACCTAAATAACTAAAGATAGAAAGTAGTGCTGAGAAAAATACGATAATTAATAGTACGTTTAAGAAAAAGACAAAATCTCTTTGAATTCCATTAAAGAGAAAATCGACACCTGTCGTACCAAGTTTAATTAGTTTGTTGAAAACTTTACCAATGAAAATAATGATTTGTTGACCAATCTTTGTGCCAAACATAAACCAACCGATTAAAATTTGAAAACCAATCATAATAGCAATTGCACGGAAGTTGATTTTACTTCTATTGTTTGACAAAGCAAAGCATAAACCTAAAACGACAAGAATACCGATAATGCTCATTACATATTGCATGTAGTTGCCCCTTTCAGAAGTTCGTATAAAGTTTGTACATAAAACGCTCGTTATATTACAAAAAATAAAACAAAGAGGTTTTATGTCATACGTAAGATGTCTGACCTTTTAGAAAAATAAAAATAAAAAAAGACCCATATGGATTCACTTTCATCTATGAGAGAAAGCTAATCAATATGAGTCTTTTTTTGCACATAGGCTAATATTCATTAGTTTTCCCCATAGTCCAGCAATTTAAGGTTGCCGGGTAGAAACTCTCGATCCATATTATCGAATATATATGAGGTAACATCGTCCGTATTAAATTAGTAGTAGCGTAACATTAACGGAGAACTATCGTCAATAGCTTTTTTTCTTCCGATAGAAATAGACCATATAAGTATGATAAAATGTAACGCAGTGTTATGAAAAAGAGAGGTCGGAAAATGAGTACAAAAATGACGCCACCAGTTGAGAAAAATGAGTTTATAGATGTAGTATTTGAAGATTTAACACATGATGGTGCCGGTGTTGCGAAAGTAAAGGGCTATCCTATTTTCGTTAAAAACGGATTACCAGGTGAAGAAGCACAAATTAAAATTATTAAAGTGAAGAAAAACTTCGCATTCGGTCGTTTAATGAAGCTTCATGCAGAGAGCCCATATCGTAAAGATGCAGAATGCCCAGTGTACAATCAGTGCGGCGGTTGTCAACTTCAGCACTTAACATATGAAGGACAATTACAAGCGAAAGAAAAACAAGTACGTGACGTTATGCAGCGTATTGGCGGATTAAGCGATGTTCCTGTGCACCCTGTACTTGGCATGAAGAACCCATGGGTATACCGTAACAAAGCACAAGTACCAATTGGAGAACGTGAAGGTGGACTTGTCGCTGGTTTCTATCGCCAAGGAACACATGACATCATTAATATGGAATCATGTTTAATTCAGGCAGAAGAAAACGATACATTAATCCAGGAAGTAAAACGTATTTGTGAAAAACACGGTATTTCGGCATACAACGAAGAGCGTAATAAAGGAACACTTCGCCATGTAATGGCTCGTTACGGACAAGTAACAGGGGAAATTATGCTTGTCTTCATTACTCGTACAGCAGAATTACCAAACAAGAAAGCAATCATTGAAGAAATTGCTGCAAAATTCCCAGAAGTAAAATCGATTGTTCAAAACGTAAACACGAAACGTACAAACGTAATCTTCGGAGACACAACGACAGTACTGTACGGATCAGAATACATTTATGACTTTATCGGTGACATTAAGTTTGCAATTTCAGCACGTTCATTCTATCAAGTAAATCCAGAACAAACGAAAGTGTTATACGATAAAACGTTAGAATATGCAAAATTAGATGGCAACGAAACAGTAATTGACGCCTATTGTGGAATTGGATCAATCTCCTTATTCCTAGCGCAAAAAGCGAAAAAAGTGTACGGTGTTGAAATCGTCCCAGAAGCAATCGAAGACGCAAACCGAAACGCAGCACTAAACAACATGACAAACGCTGAATTTGGCGTAGGAGAAGCAGAAGTAGTTATTCCAAAATGGTACAAAGAAGGCATAATCGCCGACACAATGGTCGTAGATCCACCGCGTAAAGGTTGTGATGATGCACTACTAAACACAATCATCGACATGAAACCAAAACGCGTCGTATACGTATCATGTAACCCAGCAACATTAGCACGTGACTTAAAAGTACTGGAAGAAGGCGGATATAAAACGCAGGAAGTACAACCTGTTGATATGTTCCCGCATACGACTCATGTGGAGTGTGTAGCTTGGCTGAAGTTGGTATAATAGGAAAGCAGTTGATATAGGAGAATCTATACCATCTGCTTTTTGGTTTATCCCGCTTTAATGGGCAGTAAGACCCCCACCTCAAAATTCAGCGAAAGCAAAGAAGTTAGGTGGGGGATCAACTGCCCATAAAAGTCCGATTGGTTCAACTAATAATCAGTGGGGAATGAAGAAAAACCCCACTGATTAAAGTTTCACTTTATTGAGAGTTTGAAATTGTATTCATAGTGAGAGGATTTGAATTTGAAATGATAGATAATTTTTGGCATGATTTACCACGACCATTTTTCGTACTTGCACCAATGGAAGATGTGACAGACGTTGTTTTCCGTCACGTAGTAAGTGAGGCAGGTCGCCCAGACGTATTCTTCACAGAGTTCACAAACTCGGATAGCTATTGTCATCCAGAAGGTATGAAAAGTGTACGTGGCCGTTTAATTTTTACAGAAGATGAACAACCAATCGTGGCGCATATTTGGGGAGATAATCCTGAATATTTCCGTCAAATGAGTATTGGTATGGCAGAGTTAGGATTTAAAGGTATTGATATTAACATGGGTTGCCCTGTACCGAACGTAGCATCAAGAGGAAAAGGTAGTGGTCTTATTCTACGTCCAGACGTTGCGGCAGAACTTATTCAAGCAGCAAAAGCGGGCGGACTACCTGTCAGCGTAAAAACGCGACTGGGCTTTAAAGAGTTAAGCGAATGGGAAGATTGGTTAACGCATATTTTCAAACAAGATATCGCAAACCTTTCTATTCACTTACGTACAAGAGAAGAAATGAGCCAAGTGGATGCGCATTGGGAACTAATTCCGGAAATTAAAAAATTACGTGACCGTATCGCACCAAATACGCTAATAACAATCAACGGAGACATTCCTGACCGTAAAGTCGGACTGGAACTTGCTGAAAAATACGGCATTGATGGTGTTATGATTGGACGAGGTATCTTTAAAAATCCGTTTGCTTTCGAAAAAGAGCCAAGAGAGCATAGCAGTAAAGAACATCTAGATCTTTTAAGACTACAACTTGATCTTCAAGATCAATATGCAGAAGTATTACCACGCTCCATCACAGGACTACATCGCTTCTTCAAAATTTATGTAAAAGGCTTCCCTGGAGCTGCTGAACTAAGAAATCAATTGATGAGCACAAAATCAACTGATGAAGTACGCGCATTACTTGATAAGTTTGAGGCGAGTGTGAATGTGGTAGAAGGTAGTGAAACAGTGTAACTTTTGAAAGTTACACTGTTTCATTTTAATTAAGGTGAACCGTATCATAAGTAAGTGAGGTATTCTATGTAAAAAGGGGTAAGAAAAGAATACAGGAGAAAAGTGAAAATGGTAGGTTGGTCTTGATTTTCAATGATAGTATCATGTTTATTTTATTATGCCTATAATTGGAGGCCATGTGAATGTTAAGTGATCAGGCGAGATATTCTAGGCTCGCGAATATAACAAAAATAATAAATACAAAATTAGAACTACGTGAAGTATTGCAGCGTGTAACAATGGCGATATCAGAGGAGATTGTTAAGTGCAACGCTGTTGGAATCTATTTACCCCAGGAAGATGGAACATTTAGAGGGTTTGCAGGAAAACCAGAGACAATAAATGGCGTAACGCTCGATACTCAGGTAATTGATCCTGAAATAGACTTACTGGCAAAAGAAGTTATTGAAACCCAAAAAACCATTTATATTCCTGATACATCAAAGGATCATCGACCGGATCCGAGACCAGTTGCTGCGTTCAAAATTAAGTCCTTATTAGCTCTACCTATCTCATTTGGGCAAGAGTTATTTGGTCTGGTTTTTTTATTTGATTATGGAATTCCAATGAACTTAACAAATTCAGAAATTCAAAGTGTTGAAGCTTATGTAAATATGGCTGCGGTTGCAATTCAAAACGCAAATAATTTAACGCAAAAGGAAAACCTTATTGCCGAGAAGCAGCTGTTACTAAATGTTACCCGTGATTTATCAATGTGTTCCTCGATACAGGAGAGTTTTGATAAATGTTTTTTTACTTAGGACAGATTTTAGAGAGTAACAGCATGGCAGCTCACCTTTTAGACCCCCTAGACAAAACAACGATTAAAACAACGAAGTTAAGCAAGGACTGTGATTGGACAGAAGCGGATTGGATGGAGAAAAGCTATGAAGCTAAGATCCAAGAGGTTATTCAAACAAAAAATATAGATAGTAAGGGTCTACTGATGATTCCATTGGTTTCAATGGGAGAAGTATTAGGGGTAATCGTCGTTGACAAAGAGGGAAAAGCTCATAATTATGATAATTCCCAGATGCAACTGGCAAAATCTATCGTTGATGCCACAGCGCCTACGTTTTCAAACTTGTTATATATGGATCGACTTGAAAGCATGGTGGAAGAGCGAACGAAAGAACTAGCTGTTGCTAATGAAAAAATTACAAGTGTGATTGAAAGTATTACAGATGGATTTTTTACTTTGAATAATACATGGGAATTTACGTATGTAAATAAGCATCAATATTTTCCACAAAGAAAAACAGCAAAAGATGTATTAGGCAAGAATATATGGGAGATTTTCCCGAGTAGCATTGACGAAGTCATGTATAAGGAACTTCATCGTGTAATGTCAGAGCGAACTACAGTGTATTTTGAATTTTTTTCTGCCCCTGATGAATATTGGTACGAAGTTATTGCATACCCGTATGATGATGGTATTTCTTGTATTTTTAAAAACATAACGGAAAAAAAGCAATATGAGCAGGAATTGAAAAGATTATCGAACATAGATTTAATAGGGAAAATGGCAGCAGGTATCAGCCATGAGATTAGAAATCCAATGACAACAGTACGAGGATTTTTGCAGTTATTAAAAGAAGAGCCCACCTATGAGAAACATAATAAGCACTTTAATTTAATGATTGAAGAACTTGACCGTGCCAATTCTATTATTACTGAATTTCTCTCAATGGGTAATACAAGGAAATCGGATTTGCAGATGTTAGATTTAAATTCAATTATCCGCGATATTATTCCTTTAATAAAGATTGATACGCATAATCAAAATAAATATATTCAAGTCGATACAAATGACATTCCGGAATTACTTTTAAATCGTAATGAGATACGGCAATTATTAATAAACTTATACCGTAATGGCTTAGAAGCGATGGACAAAGAGAAAGTTCTAACCATTAGCACCTATAAAGAAGGTCGAGATTGTGTGGTGCTTGCAGTGCGGGATCAAGGAAAAGGTATCAGGCCTGAAGTATTAGAGAAACTAGGTACTCCATTTTACACGACCAAAAATAATGGAACTGGATTGGGGTTAGGTGTATGTTATGCCATTGCTGCCCGTCATAATGCAAAAATAGAAATTCAAACGGGATCCGAAGGCACTACCTTTTTTGTTAAATTTAATTATAAAAATAATGAACAATAACCTCATTTAGATTAGTTACAGTGAACTGTACCACAAATGAAAAGTAAAACCTAAGTAAACATAATCAATCTATTTCACCTGAATTTTGCGTAGCATTCACGTTTGAGTTGCCTACTAAATTAGAGTTGCATAAAAAGAAATGGACTAACCTATATTAGGTTAGTCCATTTTTAAGTGTGTTAATTAATAGTAAATCCCCATCCTTTTTTGCTTTATTAATATCATCCTTAAATGAAGGAGCTATCCCACTACCAACTAAAATACTTTTTACAGTATTTGAAGGCGTTTCTATCGATAGGATCTTTCTTAATTTCTAATACAATAAATTCGTTATTAGAAGTATCTTAATAATAAATAAAATCATCCCCACAACCATTAATCCACCTAAGGCTACAAAACCTCCCCCTAAAATGTTAAAGTAGTAACTTAACGACATTCATTTACACATGCTAAAAGCATTACTATAATCAACATTTCAGGAGGCAAAACAATGGCAATGAGCAACAACGATATATTAAAAAGAGTAAGGTACGCTTTAGATATAAGAGATATAGATATGGTAGAAATCTTTAAACTTGGTGGTATGGAAGTAACGAAAGAAGACGTAGTTGATATGCTTACAAAAATAAAGAGAGCACCTCAGCATGAAGCTGAAAATGATGATGTAGCTGAAGACGAGTACGTAAAAACATGCGATATGATGATGTTAGAGGCATTTTTAAATGGATTTATTACTTTAAAAAGAGGGAAGCAAGATCCGAAACCAGGACAACCGGCACCTGTACAAAGCAAAGAGAGTGCGAATAACCTTCTGCTAAAGAAAATGAAAATCGCACTATCTTTAACGAGTGAGGATGTACTTGATATATTAGATAGCGTAGGCGTTATAGTAACAAAGGGAGAACTAGGCGCCCTATTAAGAAAAAAAGGCCATAAAAATTATAAAGAGTGCGGCGATAGATACGCAAGGAATTTCATTAAGGGATTAGGTGTAAAGTATAGAGGGTAATGAGTCGGTTAACGCGGTAAATGATATAATAGGTAGAGTAGGGCGTTCGTATCCTACTCTTTTTTATTTGTAAAATAATACACTAGGTGATGAAATGGTACATACATATTTAGGTGAGACGATTAATTTTCATATAACTTATAAAAAGAAAAAATCGGTGCGTCTTTTTGTAGATTCGTACGGAAATGTGGAAGTGCAGGCTCCAAAGGGAACACCTGTTGAATACTTAGTCCAGTTGCTAGAGGAGAAGTGGGAGTGGATTCAGAAAACACGTAAGGAAATGCAGGAGCGAGCGCTTGGACCACAGGAAAAGGATTATGATCAAGGAGAGGGTTTTCTGTATTTAGGGAATACGTATCCGATACAGATCTCCCAAGATGCAAGTATTACGCAAGACAATGCAGTGTTTGAAGAAGATAAGCTACATATTTATGTGAAAGAGCTTAAGGATGAGAAAATCCAACAAGCGTTAAAACGATTTTACTATAAGCAGTGTAAGTCATTAGTAGAGAAGAGTATTAAAGCACATCAAAGTAACTTCAAAACAAAACCGCGTTCTATACGTATTACAGATAGTAGCCGCACATGGGGCACTTGTGATTCAAATTTACAGCTAACATTCAATTGGAAGCTAGCGATGGCACCACAGCGAGTACTTGATTATGTAGTTGTTCATGAAATGTGCCATATGG
Organism: Bacillus pretiosus; assembly: GCF_052947655.1. Classification (NCBI taxonomy): domain Bacteria; kingdom Bacillati; phylum Bacillota; class Bacilli; order Caryophanales; family Bacillaceae; genus Bacillus; species Bacillus pretiosus. The sequence continues at coordinate 365,148 of NZ_CM129593.1, forward strand.
TTCATTTAAATCATGATCGCTCTTTTTGGCGTCTTGTCGGGAAGATAATGCCTGATTATAAGGAAATGGAAAACTGGTTAGCGTTATCTAGTTGGAAGATGACGGTTTAGTGGTGAAATTTATATAGGTTGCGATTATTGTCAATACTTGTCGGTAAGTCGATATAATTCAAAAATCGCTGATATATTTGAAATTGCGCCGATATATATCGAAAATCGCTGATATATTTGGAGTTGCAATCGATATGTTCAATGAAGAGAAAGTAAAAGGAGATGTCACAGCAGACATCTCCTTTTTTTCAGGTATATAAATCATCGTCCAAACTTCACAACAAAATCTCCGTCTACTTTCTCCATTCCATACCCACGATAACCGTTCGAAAGTAAAGCTTGCTGTCCAACAGCATCACTCATCGGAACACTCTTAACATCCGTCCAATTTCTTTTCTTGCTTCCACGCAATTCCTTCACAAACACATACCGCATACTACCACTATACTTCTCCTTCAATGCAGCAATCTCCATTCCTTGCGAAAACTTATCTTTTAAACTTGGAATGTTAAAAGGAGCAACGGTGCAGCAAACATAGTCGTACTGGCCATCTTCTTTTTGTAATTCGTCCATGATGACTGTCGCTAATATTTTTTGGATCCCATTTCCTCGGCTGTTCGGGTGAACATTTGAAATTTCTTGATAGATGACGCGATGTAGTTCGCTTTCTGCTATGCCAATATCAAGTCCTAAATGTTCGTCGTCGATAGGAGGAACGAGTAGGGCACGAAATGCGATGAGTTCGTTTTCGATAAAAGCACCGATCATCATGCCGTTTCCTTCTAGAATGTATTGAAATTCTTCTAGCGAGAGTGGCTGTAAGCGACTTTTATCCTCTAGCGCCTCAACTACAACGTTTTGTAGTGATAAGGTTTGTTCAATGTTCTCTAGTGTTAGTAATGTAACGTGAAATGGTTCGTTATTTTGTTTTAATGATCCTTTGTATAGAACTGTCATGCGTTAGTCCTCCTTTAGCGTACAACGTCTTGAAAGACGGTTAGTTCTTGTAATGTATTTTGGTTTATTTCAATGCCAAGTCCTGGCTTTTCGTTTAAGCGAATAAATGGTACGTCGTAATGTAAGTTTCCGATGTCTTTCGTGAACTTTAATGGACCTGTTAGCTCGACGCTCGTAATAATTTTTTTCGAGAAAGCGACATGGAATCCTGCGGAAGAGGCAACGGATGATTCGACCATGGATCCAACTTGGCATTCAATGCCTGCCATTTCTGCTTGATGAGCGAGTTTTACAGCGGGATATATGCCGCCGCATTTCATTAGTTTTATATTTACTTTATCAGCCGCGTCTAATTTAATGATTTGGCGCATTTCACGAGAACCTTTTAATCCTTCATCAATCATAAGCGGAAGGTCTGTTTTAGAACGAATGTGAGCCATTGCGTCAATATCGTCTGCGAAAACAGGCTGTTCAATCCAGTCGATGCTTAAATGACCTAATGAACGAAGTGCCGCTAATGTGTTGGCGCTATTTTTCCATCCTTGGTTTACATCAACGCGAATCGCAATATCATTTCCTACACGTTCACGTACAGCTTCAATTCTTTTTACATCCTCTTTTACATTCGTACCGACTTTCATTTTGAAAGATTGGTAACCTTTTTGAATCATGGAAGCAGCTTCTTCAGCCATGTCTTCAGGTTCGGCGATACTTAAGACGTGAGTGACAGGGAAGTCTTCATGGTAGCGTCCGCCAATTAATTGATATACAGGTTGATTTAGTTTTTTGCCCATTATATCAAAACAAGCAATATCTATTGCGGCTTTTGCAGTAGGAACACCGTAAATGGTATTGTTCATCATATCGTGTATTTTCTCGATATTCATTGGATTTTGCCCGATGAGCGCAGGAGCAAGTGTATGTTTTAAAGTATGGAAAGTACTTTCCCATGATTCGCCTGTAACGTGATCATCAGCAACGCCCTCACCGTAACCGATAATGCCTTCATCTGTTTCCATTTTGACGATAATAGAAGGCATGTCAGAATAAGAACCATAACTAATAACAAACGGATCGCGAAGTGGTAAACGAATTGCGTAAAGATGAATAGCTGTAATTTTCATTAGGTAGAGACCCCTTCCTGTTTACAATAGTTTTGTACATTTGATATAGTTGACGTTAAATAGTCGTTAATTAATGATAAGGAGTTAAAGAAATGATGATAAAAATTGCAGTTGTCGGTTCAAAAGAGTTTATGGAGAATCTTTTACCTATTGCTCATAAACTAGAAGAAATAGAGATTGATCCATATATTTACCTTCATCCGGCGGAATCTTCTGAACTTTTAAAGCGTTTAAAGCCTTGTGATTTCATCTTTTTCTCAGGTGCTTTACCTTATTATATGGCAAAAGAAATAAGAGAACAATTACGAATTCCAAGTACGTACTTACAGCAAGACGAGACAACTGTCGCATCTTCCATTCTTTCTGTCATGTATCACCAACGTATTCAACCACATAAAATTTCAATTGATTTAGTAGACCGCTCATTCATTACAAATGTGTTCCATGATATCGGTATAAAAGAAAATCCACAAGTGTTAGATTATGAAAATATGCTGTGGAGTAAAGATGAAATAAATAGAGTTATTGATTTTCATGTAACTAAATATCAATCTGGAGATGCTCATTTAGCTTTAACTAGTATTCACGCTGTCTATGATGAACTTCAAAAAATAGGTATTCCTTCAGAGCGTATGATAGATCCGAAGCAATCCATTATACATGGGTTAAAAGATGCGAAAATAAAAGCTGAGTTAGCAAAAAGCCATTCAGCTACTGTTGGTGCTTGTATGATTTCTTCTTTAGAATTACGAGAAGGTTTGCTTGAGCAATTAGATGCTATTTCAAAAGAACTACGGGGTTCATTTAAAAAAGTTGATGAAATGACGTTCATTTTGTATACGACTCGTGGTGATATTGAATCGATTATAAAAACAAATATGATAAATAATTTATTTGCGAGTATAGAAGGAACAATAGCTATTGGATTTGGTTACGGAAAAACTGTGAAAGAAGCGGAGCAAAATGCTAAAATTGCTCAAAGTTTCGCGAAGAATAATCCAATAGACCACTGTTTTTATATACTAACAAGTGATAAAGAACTATTTGGTCCGTTCCCGAAAGAACAGAGAGTACAAAGTTTGAAGAATGACAACCCAGAACTCATGAAAATAGCGAAGGAAACGAAACTTAGTCCAGCCAACTTGTCAAAAATTATTCAATTTAGTCAATCACATCCATCATTGAAGTTTACAGCAGCGGATCTTTCTGAATACTTACAAGTGACTCGCCGATCAACAGAAAGGTTATTAAAGAAACTAGTTGATTATGGGTATGCTCATATTTGCGGCGAGGAAATGCCCTATCAACAAGGGCGCCCTCGCGCAATATATGAAATGAATTTACCGGTATCTCTAAGCTTCTAGTTGAGCCTTTTGTTTTTTTAGTAGTTCCGCTTTTTCAATGTCTGATAGTTTCGTAATTGTGAGACCAGTTATGCCGTAAATGATTGAAATAATAGGTACGATGAAATTCAATATAGCATAAGGAGCATATTCGAATGCGCCAACTCCAAGTGTTGCGAGTATAAATACACCACATGTATTCCAAGGTACGAAAACAGAAGTTAATGTTCCGCCATCTTCTAATGCTCTGGATAAATTTTTAGAATGTAGTCCTTTTTCTGTGTATGCATTTGCGTACATTCTTGAAGGAACAACAATCGAAATATATTGTTCAGAGCAAGTAAGGTTGGTTGCAAAGCAAGATGCGATAGTAGAAGCGATAAGTCCTTTTGCTGATGTCGCTAATTTTAAAATTTGATTTACAATTGCGCGAAGAATACCAGTATGTTCTAATACTCCTCCAAAGGTCATAGCGACAATTGTCATCGAAACTGTATTCATCATCGAATTTAAGCCACCGCGGTTAAAGAGTTCGTCTACTAGCTTGTTGCCAGTGTCTATGACAAATCCATTTTGGAGTGCACCGACAGACGCGGAGACAGAACCACCTTGAATAAAGACTTGTGATAAAAATCCTAAAATTATACCTACGAGAATAGCTGGTATAGCAGGAACTTTTTTAGCGACCAATACCATAACGACTACAGGTATGATTAGTAGGAAAGGGGAGATAACAAAGTTTTGTTGCAATACTTGTAACGTTTGATCGATACCTTTTGCATCAATATTGTTAGCGCCAAAATTTCTTCCTAAGAATGCATAAACGATAAGAGTAATAATTAAACCTGGAATTGTAGTAAATAACATATGACGAATATGTGTGAATAAATCTGTATTTGTTAATCCTGCGGCTAAGTTTGTTGTGTCTGAAAGCGGTGACATTTTATCGCCGAAGTAAGAACCGGAAATGATAGCACCGGCAACCATTGGAGCTGGGATTCCCATACTTAGGCCAATTCCCATTCCTGCAACACCAATTGTTCCCATTGTAGACCAAGAGCTACCGATAGCTAATGCAACAATAGAACAAATAATTGTAATTGAAACTAAAAATAGTGATGGAGTTAAAAGATTTAAACCGTAATAAATCATTGTTGCGACGATTCCGCCGCCAATCCAAGCACCAATCGTTAAACCTACTAGAATAATGATAACGATAGCGGGTAATGCGAGGCGAATTCCTTTATACATTGCTTCTTCAATATCGTGCCATTTGTAACCGTAACGCCAAGCGACGATAGAAGCAACGGTTGTACCGATAATAAGTGGGACGTGAGGGCTTTGTTTTAATACAACAATTGTAACCATCATAACTGCAACTGTAATGATAATAGGGATTATTGCTACGCCAAAAGGTATTTCTTTTTTCATAAATTGCCTCCTCATTATGTATGTTTGTATTTTTAGAATTGTCGCAAAATAGACGTTATTAAATTATAATAACTAAAAATTGATATGAGCGTCAATAAAAAACAGAAAATAAGGAATGTTCTATCGTTATAAAGTGAGTGGAAATAAGTTGTCGATCGTATTTAAAAATAAATAATTGACTTTTTTCTTAAAATTCAATATGTTCATAAAAACATCTGTTTTTCATAAGTATAATTAACCTGAATGGTTTTGGAATTTGGGAAGGAGAATGTAGCTTTGAAAACATTAGAACTACAAGAGCGGTTAACTGAAATTTTTCAGCATTTACATGAAAACCCTGAAGTGAGTTGGAAAGAGTATGAAACGACAGCGTATATTACTAACTTTTTAAAAGAAGAAGGAATTTCATATAAAATATTTGATGATTGCCCAGGCGTGATTGCTGAAATTGGAAGCGGAAATCCAGTTATTGCAATTCGTGCCGATATGGATGCACTTTGGCAAGAAGTGGACGGAGAGTTTAAAGCGAATCATTCATGTGGTCACGATGCTCATATGACAATTGTGATGGGGCTTATTTTACAATTGAAAAATATGAGATGGGATAGTGGAACGGTTAGATTTATTTTTCAGCCGGCAGAGGAAAAAGGAAATGGTTCTTTAAAGATGGTAGAGAAGGGTGCCGTGGATGATGCTGACTTCTTATTTGGTGTTCATCTAAGACCGATTGAAGAACTACCTTTGAAACAAGCTGCCCCATCTATTCGTCACGGAGCAGCAGGATTTTTAGAAGGAACGATTCATGGAGATGATGCACATGGGGCACGCCCACATCAAGGGATAAATGCAATTGATGTCATTTCTATGATCAATATCGGTTTGAAAAATATATGGCTACCACCGCAAAGCTCATATTCAGTGAAGATGACAAGGTGCCAGGCTGGCGGGGATAATTTGAATATTATTCCGGGTAACGGCCATTTTAGCTTAGATGTTAGGGCAGAGAGTAATACATTATTAGAAGAATTGAAGAAAAAAATAGAACATGTAATAGAATCGGCCGCATCTATGGGATCGAAAACTTCATACAAATGGATCGACCTTGCACCAGGAGCTGAAGTGTCAGAAGAAGCTGAGCGCTTTATGCGAAAAGGCATTCTTGAAGTGTACGGGGAAGAGGGATGCACTGGACCACTGTATACGACAGGAAGCGATGATTTCCATTACTACACAGTGAAGAGACCACATTTAAAAGCTGTCATGCTTGGACTAGGTGCCAACCTACAACCTGGATTACACCATCCGTATATGAAGTTCGATCATAGTTGTATTATGGATGGAGTAGAAATATTGAAACAAACTGTATTGAAAGTATTAGAGGACAGGGGCTAGATAGCTCCTGTTTTTTTGTAGGAATGTGTCGTTAAGTCGATATATTGAAAAAATCGTTGATATATTCTAAGTTACGATAGATATATTCAGAAAATCATTCATATAATTTCACGTATCAGTTAACTTGATGCAAAATGAGTCTTCAGTACATGGTGTATAATAATAAGTACCATTTTCTAATAGGAGAAGACGAATGAACGAACAATATTACGATGCAGTATTACATATAAAAACTGTCGGTGAGCAAAAGGGTTTTAACAAGTCTATGCATTATCACCGTTATGAACCGACGCCATATAGCGGATTAGATGAGTTATTGAATCAATATGAAATAAGAAGTAGCGACCGGGTTGTAGATTTTGGATGCGGAAAAGGACGATTAAATTTTTACATGCACCATAAGTGTGGTGCTTCAGCAGTTGGAATTGAAATGAATGAAGAGTTTTATAAAGAAGCAATGGATAATTTTGAGCGCTATGCACGAAAGGTAAGAAACAGTAAAGATAAAATTGGGTTTGAATGCTGTTTAGCGCAAGAATATGAGATTGATCCACGTGATAATCGGTTTTATTTTTTTAATCCATTTTCTGTACAAGTGTTTATGAACGTAGTAAATAACATTTTGCTTTCGGTAGAGGAAACAGAGAGAGAAGTAGATATTATTTTATACTATCCTTCTGAAGATTATATTTTCTTCTTAGAGAACCAGACTACGTTTGAGCTGAAGAGAGAAGTAAGGTTGCCAGGTGCTTATGAGAAGAATGGGAATGAGAGGTTTTTAGTTTATACATTAAGATTATAAAAAAAGCAGGTGCCAAGGCACCTGCTTTTTTTTACTCACGTCTATATAATTAGTTACGGATTAAGTAATCAAATGCACCTAAAGCTGCGTTTGCACCTGAACCCATAGAGATGATGATTTGTTTGTACGGATTATTTGTACAGTCACCTGCAGCAAACACTCCTGGTACGTTTGTAGCGCCGTGCTTGTCTGTTACGATTTCACCGCGAGCGCGTTCAACTGTTTCGCCTAACCAGTCTGTGTTTGGCACAAGACCGATTTGTACGAATACACCTTGTAATTCAACGTGATGAACTTCTTCAGTTTCACGATCGATGTAAGAAATACCGTTTACTTTATCAGTACCAGTGATTTCTTTCGTTTGAACGTTTTTCAGAACAGTTACGTTTGGTAAGCTGTTAAGACGCTCTTGTAATACAGCATCAGCTTTTAATTCTGGCATGAATTCAAGAACAGTTACGTGCTTAACGATACCTGCTAAGTCGATAGCTGCTTCAATACCAGAGTTACCTCCGCCGATAACTGCTACGTCTTTTCCGATGAATAATGGACCGTCACAGTGTGGGCAGTATGCTACACCTTTATTTTTGAACTCAGCTTCACCTGGTACGCCAACGTTACGCCAGCGAGCACCTGTTGAAACGATTACGCTTTTACTTTTCAGAATAGCGCCGTTTTCAAGTTCCACTTCAATAAGTTCTTTTTTCTCTAAACGTTTTGCACGTTGTAGATTCATTACATCGATGTCGTATTCTTTTACGTGCTCTTCAAGGCTTGCTACTAGCTTAGGACCTTCAGTGCGTTTTACGCTGATGAAGTTCTCAATGCCCATAGTATCCATTACTTGACCACCGAAGCGCTCAGCAACGATACCAGTGCGGATGCCTTTACGTGCTGCATAAATTGCTGCACTTGCACCAGCAGGGCCGCCACCAACAACAAGAACATCGTATGGATCTTTATCAGAAAGCTCTGATGCATCTGGACCGTTACCCATTTTAGCTAAAATTTCTTCAAGTGTCATACGACCGCTTCCGAAAGATTCGCCGTTTAGGAAAACTGTTGGTACTGCCATGATGTCTTTGCTTTCTACTTCCTCTTTGAATGCAGCGCCATCAATCATAGTATGTGTAATACCAGAGTTTAGAACGCTCATTACGTTAAGAGCTTGTACAACATCAGGACAGTTATGACAACTTAGGCTGATATAAGATTCAAAATGATATTCGCCTTGAATGTTTTTAATTTGATCGATTAATTTTTGTTCAACTTTTGGAGCGCGTCCACTTACTTGTAGTAAAGCTAACACTAATGAAGTAAATTCGTGTCCTAATGGAATACCAGCGAATACGACACCAGTGTCTTCACCAGGGCGATTTACGCTAAAGCTTGGTGTTCTCTCTAATTCAACTTTTTCTACTGTAATCTTAGATGACATAGTAGCTAATTCGTCTACTAGAGCTAACATATCTTTAGATACGTCGTCGTCTCCAGCGCTTACTTTAAGTAAAATATCGTTCTCCATTAACTGAAGGTATTGGGATAGTTGTGTTTTTATATCTGCATCTAGTATCATTTTGATCGAACTCCTTAGATTTTGCCTACAAGGTCAAGGCTTGGTTTAAGTGTTGCAGAACCCTCTTGCCATTTAGCTGGGCAAACTTCACCTGGGTTGTTACGTACGTATTGAGCTGCTTTAATTTTGTTAACAAGAATGCTTGCGTCACGGCCGATACCGTCAGCATTGATTTCCATAGATTGGATAACGCCGTCTGGATCGATGATGAATGTACCACGAGCAGCAAGACCTTCTTCTTCCATTAAAACGTTGAAGTTTGTAGTGATTGTGCGAGTTGGGTCACCAATCATAATGTATTCGATTTTGCCGATAGTTTCTGAGCTATCATGCCATGCTTTGTGAGTGAAGTGAGTGTCTGTAGATACAGAGTATACTTCAACGCCTAAGTCTTTAAGAGTTGCATATTGATTTTGTAAGTCTTCAAGTTCAGTTGGGCAAACGAATGTGAAGTCAGCTGGGTAGAAACAAACTACACTCCATTTTCCTTTTAAACTTTCGTCAGTAACTTGGATAAATTCTCCATTATGGTAAGCATTAGCTTTAAACGGTTTTACTTCTGTGCCGATTAATAACATATTAAAATTCCTCCTAAATGTTGGTTTTGAGCATCAAAAAATAGTGTGCTCATAAAATATATTTTTTAATTAACTATAATAATTCTAATTCGATATTAATTATCATATAGAAGTGGTTATTTTGTCAAGAGAATAAACCAACTTTATATCAATTTAATTAATATTTATTCTCAATTAAGGTTGTTAGAGAATTAAAAGGTAGTTTTCATGTAATCGATTTTCAACGAGTATGTAAAAGAGTAGTGCGTATGTTAGAGACATGGTGTAAGTATAAATTGTTAGGAAGGGAATATTTCTTAGAAGTTGTGGATTTGAAAAGGGATTGCTTATTTCTATTTTACAAAGAATTGTGCGATAAATAAAATAAAATGAATTAGAATCTTTTTGAACATTTTTTGTCATCTAAAATATATAATTAGGAAGCATATTGCAGTGATATAGAAACATTGACTCAAGATGTTAACAAGATATAATAAAATCTAGATATACCTTTCAAAAAGAAGAAGATATAATATAGGATAAAAATTTTTCAACCTATTATTTTTTATAGCTTTTAGAAAACGCTTACAATTAGTGTGGAGGGGAAACCATGTCTAAGTTCACAAAGTATTTTTTAATGGAAGCTAACGATGTGATTGTATATGTGAAAGAGAAATTATGTGAGTTTGAGGATGCAAAGGGGTTACAGTGTAAAGAAATAGGCGATGGTAATTTAAATTATGTATTCCGCGTTTGGGATGAGCAGAAGAATATTTCTGTCATTGTAAAGCAAGCTGGGGATACAGCAAGGATTTCAGATGAGTTTAAGTTGTCGACGAATCGTATTCGTATAGAATCAGATGTTTTGCAGTTAGAGGAGGAGTTAGCACCTGGGCTTGTTCCAAAGGTATATTTGTTTGATAGTGTGATGAATTGTTGCGTAATGGAAGATTTATCAGACCACACAATATTACGTACAGCACTTATAAATCATCAAATATTTCCGAGGCTTGCTGACGATGTAACGACTTTTTTGGTAAACACACTTTTATTAACATCGGATGTTGTAATGAATCATAAAGAGAAGAAGGAGCTTGTAAAAAACTATATAAATCCTGAATTATGTGAGATTACAGAAGACCTCGTATACGCTGAGCCATTTACAAATCATAATAAGCGTAACGAGTTATTTCCGCTAAATGAAGGATGGATTAGAGAGCATATTTATAGTGATAAAGAGCTTCGTATGGAAGTAGCAAAACGTAAGTTTTCTTTTATGACGAATGCACAGGCACTTATTCATGGTGATCTGCATACTGGTTCCGTTTTTGTGAAAAATGATTCCACGAAGATTATTGATCCTGAGTTTGCCTTTTATGGACCGATGGGATATGACGTTGGGAATGTAATGGCGAATTTAATGTTTGCTTGGGTGAATGCAGATGCGACTATGAAGCCTGGGGCTGAGAAAGATGCGTATATGGGTTGGCTACAATCGACAATGGTAGAGGTAATTGATTTATTTAAGAAGAAGTTTTTAAATGCTTGGAATATTCATGTGACCGAGATTATGGCGAAGGAAGAAGGCTTTAACGAAGTATATTTACAATCTGTATTAGAGGATACAGCTGCAGTGACGGGCCTTGAGTTAATTCGTCGTATTGTTGGGCTAGCGAAAGTAAAGGATATTACTTGTATCGAGAATGAGGAAGCACGTGCCAGAGCAGAACGTATTTGTCTTCAAGTAGCGAAGAAATTTATTTTACGGGCTAATCAATATAAAACAGGCACAAGTTTTGTAGAAACGTTAAAAGAACAGTCAATGCACTACGCGAAGTAAGGGGAGAAGATGATGGAAGAGCAATTAATACCCATTCAGTGGAAAGATGATTCTTTAATTTTATTAGATCAAACATTATTACCGAATGAGGTTGTCTATGAATCTTTCAAGACAGCTGAAAGCGTGTGGGATGCCATTCAAGTAATGAAAGTAAGAGGAGCACCAGCGATTGGTGTTTCGGCAGCGTATGGTGTGTGTTTAGGAATAAAGGAAGTTATTCAAAGTAAGATGGAAGACTTTATAGAGGAAGTCAAAAAGGTATGTGCATATTTGGCAACATCAAGGCCAACAGCAGTAAATTTATTTTGGGCACTTGAAAGAATGGAGACAGTCGCGACAGAGAACTCACATTTATCAATCGGCCAGTTGAAAGATAGATTACTAGAAGAGGCAAAAGAGATTCATAGAGAAGATGAAGAAATTAACCGTCAAATCGGAGAACATGCATTAACGTTATTCCATGATGGAATGGGAGTGTTAACACATTGTAATGCTGGTGCGTTAGCGACGACTAAGTATGGGACTGCGACAGCTCCAATGTACTTAGCGAAAGAAAAAGGATGGGACTTAAAAATCTTTTCGGATGAAACACGTCCTAGATTACAAGGTTCAACGTTAACAGCATTAGAACTACAGCGAGCGGGGATTGATGTTACTGTCATTACGGATAATATGGCAGCTATGGTCATGTCACAAGGGAAGATTGAGGCGGTAATCGTTGGGTGCGACCGTGTGGCAGCAAACGGTGATGTAGCAAATAAAATTGGGACATTAGGCGTATCTATTTTAGCAAAATACTACAACATTCCGTTTTATGTAGCAGCACCAACACCGACAATCGACTTAAAAACAAAGGCAGGAAAAGAAATTCCAATCGAGGAAAGAGATGCTTCTGAAGTGATTAATCGCTTCGGACAATATTCTGCTCCGAAAGAAAGTAAAGTATATAATCCGGCATTTGATGTCACACCACATGAAAATGTAACAGCGATTATTACGGAAAAAGGGATTGTAAAAGCACCGTTTACGGAGAACTTAAAAAAGCTATTTCAATAAGTAGATAGATTTAAAAAGTCAGTCATCATAAGCTTCATACTTAGGGGGATGTATATGTTATTACAAAAAGAAAGAGAAGAAATTGTAGCGTATGGAAAGAAAATGATTTCTAGCGGTTTAACAAAGGGGACAGGCGGCAATATTAGTATTTTCAATCGTGAACAAGGTCTTGTTGCGATTAGCCCAAGTGGTTTAGAGTATTATGAAACAAAACCTGAAGATGTAGTTATATTAAACTTAGATGGTGAAGTGGTAGAGGGAGAGAGAAAACCGTCAAGCGAGCTCGATATGCACCTTATATATTATAGAAATCGTGAAGATATAAATGCGCTTGTGCATACACATTCACCTTATGCGAAGACAATTGCATCATTAGGGTGGGAGCTTCCTGCTGTATCATATTTAATTGCTTTCGCAGGCCCGAATGTACGCTGTGCACCGTATGAAACATTTGGTACGAAGCAATTAGCAGATGCTGCTTTTGAAGGCATGATTGATCGCCGTGCCGTTTTACTTGAGAACCACGGTTTAATTGCAGGTGCAAATAACATAAAAATGGCGTTTACTGTTGCAGAAGAAATTGAGTTTTGTGCGCAAATTTATTATCAAACGAAAAGCGTCGGAGAGCCGAAGCTATTGCCAGAAGATGAGATGGCGAATTTGGCGAAGAAGTTTGAAGGGTATGGGCAGCAGTAAATGAAGAAACACCCTCAAGATTTCACTCTTGAGGGTGTTTCTATGCCTTCTTAAGCAACAAATACATAAAGTAAGGAGCACCAATTAAAGCAACGACAATACCTGCTGGGATGCCATTAGGATCAACGATGTTTCGTCCGATTGTGTCTGCTAATAGCAATAGCCATCCGCCGATTAAAAGGGCGATAGGCATGAAAATTTGATGTCTTGGACCTACTAAAGATTTCGCGATATGAGGAGCCATTAGTCCGATAAAGCTAATTCCTCCTGTTACGGAAACAGCTGCAGCTGCAAGCGCAACGGCTGCAACTAATAAGTATCTGCGTTCTTTTTCAATTTCAATTCCAACACCGATTGCGACTGGCTCGTTTAATGCTAGAATGTTTAATCGATTTGCTTTATAGAAAACGAATGGAATTAATACGATTAACCATGGGAGCATTGCTAAAACGAAGATCCAGTCATCTCCCCAAATATTTCCGGCAATCCATTTTGAAATAAAGTCCACTTTCATACGATCAGCGGATGAAATAAGGACAATCATCATTCCAGATAGTGCAAATGCAAAACCGATACCAGTTAATGTTAATCGTATTGGCTGAAGTCCAGTTGATTTACTATATGAAAATACGTAAATTAGAACAGCTGTCAGAAAAGCCCCGATAAATCCAACGACAGGTAGTAAATAAAGGAATGAACCTACATCTATTGGAAAGTATAAAAAGAAAATAGCAACAGCAACACCGGCCCCAGAGTTGATTCCGAGAATACCAGGTTCAGCTAAATCATTTCGAGTAATTCCTTGCAGAATAGCCCCTGATAAAGCGAGAGCCATACCAGCTAATAATGTAATAACAATTCTAGGTAGTCTTAAAGAGTATAAAACAAACTCCTCTTTAAAAGTCCCCTGTCCCATTAATGTTGGGAGTAGTCGATCATAAGATAAAGATGCTGAACCAAGTCCCATTCCAACTACAATGGTGGTGATGGTCAGTATTAGTAAAGCGAGTATAATAAGACGTTGTTTTCTTAGAATAGATTGCATCATGAGAATGTTTTTCCTCCTTTACGTACAACGAATAGGAAGAATGGCAGCCCTACAATTGCGACAATAGCGGCAACTGGTGTTTCGTATGGAGCGTTAATAGTACGTCCGATTGTATCTGCAAGTAGCATAAAGGAAGCTCCAGCAATTGCTGACATCGGTATAACAAATCGGTAATCTGGACCGACAATTGGGCGTACCATGTGAGGTACCATTAAACCGATAAATGCCATATTTCCGACAAGCGCTACAGAAGCACCAGCAAGTAAGATAATAATGATAAATAGAATGGTTTTAATAACAATAATTTTTTGACCTAGTCCAATAGCCACTTCTTCACTGAAACTAAGAATTGTCAATTTTTTTGCTAGTAAGATAGCGATAAAGATACTAATTGAAATGACTGGAATAATAATTTTTAATTGGCTCCAAGTAGTTCCAATTACGCCCCCAGCAGTCCAAAGTGATACATCTTGTGAAATTTTGAAGTAAATGCCGACTCCTTCTGAAATTGCGAGTAGAAATGCTGAAACGGCAGCACCGGCTAATACAATTCGAAGAGGGGATAGCCCGCCTTTTTTCACCATACCAATTCCAAATACCATAATTGCGCCAATTGCAGCACCAATAAAGCAAGCAAATGTTAAGTAAAGATAGCTGATGGAAGGATTGAAAGCAAGTGTCAGTGCAAGCGCAGCATTTGCTCCACCAGATAGCCCTAATAATCCAGGATCTGCAAGTGGATTTCGTGTTAATCCTTGCATAATTGCTCCAGAAACAGCAAGTCCAGCTCCTACAAAAATAGCAGCAACTTCACGTGGCAAACGTATTTCGCGAATAATAGATATTTTGTCCCCTTTAGCGGAGGAAGTAAGTGCTAACCATACGTCTTTTATTGAAGTATCTGCAGCACCTAATACCATTGCTACCATAAAAATAAGAAAGAATGCAATTATGCTCAAAATTAGTTTGTATGTAAAAGCTATAGAACGTGGATTGTCGTGATCTTTTGTCATTCGTTTCACATCTTTTCTGTTCATAGAATAAAGGAAGAGGAATTCTTAAATTAAGAATTCCTCATGTTTGTATTATTTACCAAGAAAGCTTTTCTTGAAGAAGTCTAGTTGGAAATCTAATGTAAGTGGATCATTGAAATAGAATTCCATCATGTTTGCTTCGTATACGCGATTATTTTTTACTGCTGGGATGTTTTTATATGATTCTGTCTCTTGGAATGAGTTATCAGTATCTTTGTTTTTACTTACGATTAAGTAATCACCAGCAAACTCAGGTAATACTTCAGTAGATAATGCGTAGTAACCTTCTTTTAATGCTTTTTCTTTTACTTTTTCAGGCATTTTTAATTTCATTTCTTGGTATAGAATTTCTGTTCCACGGCCCCAGTTTTCGCCGTATACATAAAGCTGTTTGTTGAAGTTTTCTACAACAGAAACTGTTGCATCTTCACCGATTTTTGCTTTAATTTCTTTACCAGCGTCCTGTGCACGTTTCTTGAAGTCATCAACCCAAGTTTTTGCTTCTTTTTCTTTGTTTAATAATTTACCGATTTCTAAATGCTGTGTTAAGTAATCAACTTTTCCGTAAGTGTACGTTACAGTAGGAGCGATCTTCTTTAACTTATCAACATTTTTAATATTTGATAAACCAATGATTAAATCTGGATTTAGTTCAGCGATTTTTTCAACGTTTTCATCTGATACTTCAGCAACATCTTTAAGTTTGCTATCAAAGCGTGGGTTTTGTTTAGACCATGAATCTACCCCAACAAGATTTACATCTAATGACATTACGTTACCAGCGAATGATGATAAAACAACAACACGTTTTGGATTTGCAGGAACTTCTACTTTACCATTTTCAGATTGGTATGTAATTGTTTCTGATTTACTACCTTTTGCATCGTTCTTTTTGTCTGTAGAGCCATTGCTACAAGCGCTCATAACAAGAACGAAAAGAACTGTTAGTGAAATAAATAACTTTTTCATTGTCTTTCTCCTTTAACATAGATGATATTTGTATATAATAATTTGTTTAACTGCAATCTTTTTGAAAGAGTAGTGGTAATGCAAAATGCTTATTAAAAATCTTGGATATGAGATTCTACAATATAGTATTAACCATATTAATAAAAGAAGATGTAATCTCAAATTTACTAATTATTAACAAAATGATAATGATTATCACTATTGATTCTTTAAATAATATAATTTTATATAGGTGTATTGTCAATAGTAATTTTGATTGTAAATTTTGCGGAAACAGGTTATATTTTATTGAGAATGATAATCAATGACTAGTAGCTGAGGAGTGACACGAATGAATCAAGAAGAATTGTTTGATGTAACTGTGATAGGCGGAGGGCCTGCAGGGCTTTATTCAGCTTTTTATAGTGGACTCAGAGAGATGAAAACGAAAATAATAGAATTTCAACCACAGTTAGGTGGAAAAATACATGTTTATCCAGAGAAGATGATTTGGGATGTAGGAGGGCTGCTGCCAGTTACAGGTGATAAATTAATTGAACAACTTGTACAGCAAGGGCTAACATTTAAGCCAGAAGTGGTATTAAATACAAAAGTAGAATCGATTATTCGTAACGAAGATGGCACTTTTACGTTAAAAGCAAGCACTGGAGAAGAACATTTTTCAAAAACAGTTATCGTCGCAACTGGAAGTGGTATATTGAAACCTCAAAAGTTATCAATTGAAGGTGCTGAGCGATTTGAAGTATCTAATTTAAATTATACAGTGAAATCTTTAAAGCGTTTCAAAGGTAAGACGGTCATTATTTCCGGCGGAGGAAATTCTGCTGTTGATTGGGCAAATGAATTAGAACCAATTGCGAAAAAAGTGTATGTAACATATAGAAAAGAAGAATTATCTGGTCATGAAGCACAAGTAAAACAACTGCTGAACAGCTCGGCGGAGTGTTTCTTTAATACATCGATTACAAAACTCATTGCTGGTGATAATCATGAAGCGATCGAATATGTAGAATTAACGAATCATGAAACAAGTGAAATTTCACATTTACCTATTGATGAAGTGATTATTAACCATGGATATGAACGTGACATTACGTTATTAGAAAATAGTGAGTTAGACGTTGCAATTATAGATAATTATTATATTGCAGGTAATGCGAATAGTGAGTCCTCTGTAGATGGATTATATGCTGCGGGAGATATTTTAAAGCACGAAGGGAAATTACACTTAATTGCGGGAGCATTCCAAGATGCTGGAAATGCTGTAAATAAAGCGAAACAATTTATTCAACCAGATGCAAGTGAGTACGGAATGGTTTCTTCGCATAATGAAGTATTTAAGAAGAGAAATCGTGAATTGATCAAGCAGATGATGAAATAATAAAGTTAAACTGTAATCAGTGGGGCTATTCCCAGCTGAGTATGGCCGCGCACTAATAGCGGGATAAAGAAACAAGTAACCCCCATTTACTTCTCTTCTCGAGTGACGAGAGAGGTAAATGGGGGTTTTCCTGTTTACTATATTTTCAATCATTGTAATGACACCGGTTTCATCAGTTCATGTGATATGAACGTTTTATTTGTAAATCTTCCTAGAAAACAATGAATCTATGTTTTACTGCCGCAGAACAGTATTACATTATGCTGTCCCTTTAGCTCGTTCGTTAGGAAATGGCATATTTAATATGGAGGCAATGTACTGTTTTCCATGCATTCGAGCTAATGATTCTAATATTTGACGGACGCGTTTTGTAAGATGTCCTTGTTCCTTTATAGCTTCACAATATGCGTCATAGAAAGCGTATTTAGCCCAAAGGAAATCATCTTGTTGGAATAAAAAATGATTTTTGTACCATTCCCCAATTGTATGGTAACAATTGTTTTCATGTATTGCTGCGCTTTGAGAAAGAATACGATCAGATAAAGATGTAGTTAAATGAGAAATTGTGTTTTCTGTTTCAAATTGTAATGTTTTTTCTAACATTGTAATGATGTGACGAGTAGCCATATGTTAACTCTCCTTTGTGTAAATGGGTAATACCATTCTATATTTAAAAAATCCTTACTATATTATTATACAATATATGGAATGCATCCACCTTCTTTTTAAATTGCATTTACAAAATCTTTTTTATTTGTTTACAAAAATAAAGTAAGATACAGTATATATGAAAAAATAATAAAGGAATGAACGCGTTGTATATAACAGTAGAAGAAGCTGCGGAGTATTTGAATTTACCAAAGTCGTATATTGAAGAGCTAATTCAGCAAAAGAAAATTCGTGCACTATTTGATGGAGAGCAATATTTATTAAATAAAGAACAATTCAATACACATTTAGAACAAATGGAGAAATATAAGCAATTAGTGGAAGATATATTGAATGAACCAATTCCAGAAGATATGGATGTTAAAGACGAAGATTAAACTATGGGAAATCCCGTATGAAGATATGCAGAAATGTATCTTCATACGGGATTTTTTGTTTAAAGATATTAAAAGCCTAAGGAGCGTTTAGCATTTCTTCGAATTTTGATAGGTAGTAGTCTACCATGTTAAAAGCATATTTTTTTCTAGCTAGGACAAACATAGAGAACGTAACCTGTACAGATACATATACTATCAGTGCAAATGCTTATAAATTAATGGAAGGGGTTTTCTCGTGAGTTTATTTCATTGTGATTTTTTGAAAGACTTAATTGGATCTTTTGTGAGAGTAAACAGGGGTGGTCCAGAATCTCAAAAAGGAACAATAATATCAGTATGTCCGGACTACTTCGTATTGCAGAATGAAAAAGGTGAGCTTTATTACTATCAACTTAGTCATCTAAAAAGTATTACAAAAAATGCGAAAGACTGTGGATCAAGTGATTGCGATTGGGAAGATTGTGCATGTGCAGAAGACTTTGAAGCACTACTTCAAAGCTTCAAATATTGCTGGGTGAAAATTAATCGCGGTGGTCCAGAGAAAGTAGAAGGCATCTTACAAGATGTTTCGTGTGATTTCGTAACATTGATCGTAAAAGAAGAAATTATATTAGTTGCAATAAAGCATATTAAAAGCGTTAACTATAATGCATTAGCATGCGGAGAGAGCGATGAGAGCGACGATAGTAGTAGTAAGGAAAGTAGTAGCAATAATTCAGGTCGCGCTCGTGCACAAAGACAATCAAGTAGAGGAAGATAATAAGAAAGGGGGATACGAAATTGGAGAGCATATTATGCTGTGAGCAAATTAAGTGTTTAGTCGGTGAGACTGTAAAAGTAAATCTTCGTGGACCAGAGAGTCGAGTGGGGGTACTTGTATCGTTAGGAAGAGATTACCTTACATTACAACTTCCTCTTGGTGAACTAGTATATTACCAACTAAAGCATGTGAAGAGTCTAGTTAAGAAAGTGAAAGAAAGTAAATGTGGCGATTGCTATGTTTCAAGTTTCTGCTCTGATGATGATACTTTTGTCGATGTATTACGTGACTTGAAGTATAAGTGGGTAAAGATTAATCGTGGCGGTCCAGAATGTGTAGAAGGTTTGTTAAGTGAGGTACACCATGACTGTATTACACTAGTAAACTGCGATGAAGTTATTTATGTAATTAAGTCTCATATTAAGAGTGTGAGCCAAGTAGTGAAATGTAAAAAGAATGAAGAAGAATAATGTTTGATAAATAAGAGGGGCATTATGGTTGAAGGTGAAGAACGATTTCTTATTTCGGATAGTATGAAAAGGAAGTCTTTACTATTAAGACGGAACATTGCCCCTGATTATTTTTTTGAATGGAGAATAGGAAAGCAAAAAATTTATAGGAAGGAGGATATAGATGAATGAGTTAAACAAAAGTATTGGAGAAAATATATATGTTAAACTAATCGGTGAAAAAAGATTTAAAGGTGTATTAATAGACGTAGGAAATGATATTGTTGTTCTTTACAATGGACAAGACTACGTATATATATCTTTATACCATGTACAATATTATAAATTTTTAAGACCATATGATGAGGAAATATCAAAACCAGATGTTGACTCTGTAATTAAGAGGGAATCGCCTTCTATTTCTTTAAGAAAAGTATTAAGCACTTCTAAAGGGATTTTTACAGAGGTTTATGTAGCAGGAAATGCTCCAATACATGGTTATGTTACAAGTGTAATGAACGATTATATTGTTTTTTATAGCCCAGTTTATAAAACAGTATATATATCTTTAAAGCATTTGAAATGGTTAATTCCGTATAAAGAAAACCAAGTCCCGTACGCCCTCAATAAAAATGAACTCCCCGTGAATCCATTAAATATTACGTTAGCTAGAACATTCGAAGAACAGCTTATTAAAATGTCCGGCAAAATCATGGTGTTCGATTTAGGTGAGGAATCTAATAAAATCGGAAAGATGGCAAAGATTGATGAAGGGCATATTGAAATATTAAAAGCACGTGATGCAAAAATGTATGTGAATATTCAACATGTGAAATCTGTCCATTGTCCGTAATCTAGTTGAAAGGGCTGGCTTTTTCTTTTATATGCAGAAGAAAAGGTCGAGCCTATTTGTTTAGCTCGATTTGAATATGAGAGGGAAAATGAATTGAATATAAATGTGTTAGTGTGACCTTTGAAGAGGAAATCTTGTGCAAAATTATAAAAAATATGTACGAGCCATTTTTTATATATTCAATTTATTTTTTTGTGGGAGAACTGCTCAACTAATATATTAAAGGGGTTTTGTTTGTGGAGCAGTTTCCAAATTCGTTATCGATTACATTACTTGGTAGTGCTGGTGGAGCAGCAAAAGCAGTTTTAGCAATTTTAAATCAAGCGATAGCAAATGAAAAAGACCCGATTTATGAAGCGATAAAGAATGTTACATTTCATTTGGTTGACATAAAACAAAAAGATAGGGCTTATTATGGTGAGTTGTTTCCAAATTTGAAAGATCAATTGTTTTTATATGAAATTGACCTTCAAGATGTAGTGAAATTCAAACAACATTTGAAAGAAAAAAGCACGGGTGTTGTTATTGATGTTTCGGGGGCAGATACAATCAGAGTATTAAGTTGTTGTAATGAACTTGGAATTTGTTATATTAATTCAGCTTTGGAAAATGAGGAAGTAGATCAGGACGATAGTTTAATCGGTTTTCAGCTTACGGAAAGATATACGAGGTTTGAGAAGGAGAAAGAGAAATTTACAAATACAAAAGCAATTATAGGCTCAGGTATGAATCCAGGTGTTGTTCAATGGATGGTTGTTGAACTTATGAAGGAACGTCCAAAGGAAAAGCCAAGAGCATGTTATATAGTAGAACATGATACGTCATTTTTAAATGATACAGCACTTATAAAGCCTCATACACTTTATGCTTCATGGGCAGTAGAGCGATTTCTAGATGAAGCGATATGGAGTTATCCGATGTATATGAGTCATCATCGTCCTCTTTATTTTTATGAAGATGTATATGCTTCAGAGTATAAAGTAAAGTTAGGAGAGAAAGAGTTTTATGGCTGTTTAATGCCACATGAGGAAGTTTTAATTTTAGGAAAAAACTTCAATATGGAAGTGGGTTTTCTTTACCGAATTAATGAGTATACGACTAATGTAATTAGACAGAACTTAGATCAAGTAGAAGATTTATGGAGTTGGAATCGTAAAGTATTTAATCCAGCCGAAGAAGAGATTGCCGGCGAGGATCTAGTAGGTGTATTACTCGTTTATGAAAATAGTGAGACATATATGTATAACGTGATGAATAGCAGTCAAGTTTTTCATAAATATAAAACGAATGCGACTTACTTCCAAGTAGGATGCGGAATTTATGCTGGCTTGTGTAGTTTACTGTTCGATAACTTTAAACAAGGTGCCTATTATGTAGAGGAATTATTATTAAATACAGAGAGTAAGTACGGAGAATATTTGAATTTATATATGAAGGATTTTGTAGTGGGCGGAAATGACTTTACGGATGGATTGCTACATGATCGGGTAAGATGGATATAAGTTGTGACGAAAAGGAAGGGGAAATCTCCTTCCTTTTCGTATGATAAGGTTACATCTTACCCTGAAAGCAATTTCATACTTATAATTTAAGGAGATAATATGTAGAGCTTTTGTATTGAGTATGAGGAGTATTTATATGAACAAATTTAAAAGCTTGATATATGAGGAAAGAGAAGCTTTAAAAGTATTTAAAAAAATTAACGGATTTGTTAGAGAAAATCGGTAAAGATTTTTACAAAACAAAGGAGAATGGTACGGGACTGGGGTTAATGATTACATATAAAATCATTGAGGAACATCAAGGAAGTATCGCGATTCAAAGTAGCATGGGAATAGGAACGAAAGAGGAAATTTTTTACCGACAGCATAATGTGCTAGAGAAAAATATTTTTCAGAAAAGTGTTCTTGTTGTGTAAATATAAACATTTTATAAAATGTTTCAAGAAGGGTTTTTTTTATAAAATACTTCGTTTATAATGGAGGAAAATATCGACATGAGATTTATTATTCATGTAACGGTTCGGTAGTGTTAGAGAAAGAAGGGGTGCACGCGCATCCTTTTTTCTATGCAGATATTATGAAAGAGGTGGTATGATGGAATTAACATTAAATTCGACTGTATGTTTACACACGATTCAATTTCGAAAAGAGCAAAAGAATTATATTGTAAAAGATACAATTACAGGAGAAAAATATGAAATGCCGCCACTTTGGATTGATGCATTGGCAATGATGCGTGACGGTTTTTTATTGGGGGAAATTGAGGAGAAATTAAAAGAAGAGTATCCAGACGAAGAAATAAATATGTTAGCATTTACGAGGCAACTGTTAGAGCTAGAGCTTGTCGGAATGGTAGATGGCGAAGAAATAGCTTGTACAAAGAAGAAAGAGAAAGATTATTTAGCTTGGTTACGTCCTCGTGTTGAGCAATTCTTTCTTAGTTTAAATAAAAAAAATAGAAGCAAAGGTCAATGATGATCTTTGCTTTTTTGTATAGTTTGTTTAAAAAATTACAGCGAATGCCCTTGCGAAAGCACCGTCGCTATCTTTAATTTTTAAAGGTGCCGCTGAGAAAAAGAAACGTTTCGTGTTAATTGCATCTAAGTTTGTTAAGTTTTCGATTAAATAAATATTATTCCCAAGTAGTATGTGATGAATTGGCGATGTTTCTGTCGTTACCTCATCAGGAGAGATGAAATCTAAACCGACAGATTTTACTTTTAATTGAACTAGTTCTTCAGCTAATTCTTCAGAAAGATAAAAAGCTTCTTTCTCATATGCTTCTGTATTCCATTTCGTAGATAGATTGGAATGGAAAATGACAATATCACCTTCTTTTATGTCAGCGTTGTGTAATACTTCTTTAGGTAGTTTTCGTTCTTGTACATGAGTTACATCAATAAGAACAGCTTCGCCTACAAATTGATCTAGGGGTAATTGATCAATAGTCGTTGCGCCTGAAATGAAATGAGCAGGAGCATCACAATGCGTGCCAACATGAACGACAGAATGAAAATCTGTAACTTGATAGCCTGTCTCTTCAACGCTTGTAATGGCTCCTAAATTGATTTTTGGTGTTCCAGGGAATTGGGACATATTGTTTTCAAATGTTTGTGATAGGTCAATTACTTTCATTTTAAATACCTCCAATATATGTTTTGAAATAAAAAAACTCACCTTTCATAATCAAGAAAGATGAGTTTTGTACACAATAGTTACGTTTTATCTTTCAAAATGCAATGCATTTTGCAGGAATTAGCACCTATTCAGTTTGTATAAACTGAGGTTGCTGGGCGTCAAAGGGCCGGTCCCTCTGCCTCTCTTGATAAAGACATATTAAGTTTTCGTTTCTGAATATTCACTACTTTTAAATTGTAATTCATTTCCTTTTTTCGTGCAATATAAAATAGGTATTCACCCAAATAAAGTTGCTCGCATATTGTAGCTTATGTAAATAGAATGCTGCGAAGGAGTGAGTGCAGTGACAGGGAATGTATTGAATTATTACGCTGGTGGAAATACAGCTAGAGGATTTCATAATTTATACGATGAGAATTTAAAAGGGCTAAACAGGTTATTTATTTTAAAGGGTGGTCCTGGAACCGGGAAATCTTCTTTAATCAAAGCAATAGGTCGCGAGTGGGTTGAAAAAGGATATGATATTGAATTTTTACACTGCTCTTCTGATAATAAATCGGTTGATGGTGTAATTATCCCGAAGTTAAAAGTAGGAATTGTTGATGGAACATCACCGCATGTTATTGAGCCGAAAATGCCAGGAGTTGTCGAAGAGTATATTAATTTAGGGGTTGCTTGGGACTCAGATAAATTAAGAAAGCAGAAGGTGGAAATTGAACGATTTGTTTCAGAAGCAAGCAAGGCTTTTCAAACTGCTTACGCTTGTTTTAACGAGGCACTAGTTATACATGACGAGTGGGAGAAAATATATATTAATAATATTGATTTTAATAAAGCAAATGAACTAACCGATCAGCTGATTCAGAAGTTATTTACAGATAAAGGCGGGAAACAATCGCTTGTGAAACATCGGTTTTTAGGGGCAGCTACACCGAAAGGAGCAGTTGATTTTGTTCCTAATTTAACAGAGGGATTACCACATCGTTATTTTATAAAAGGACGCCCAGGATCTGGGAAATCAACAATGCTTAAAAAATTAGCTAAGGCAGCAGAAGAAAAAGGATTTGAAGTTGAAGTATATCATTGTGGATTTGATCCAAATAGTCTTGATATGGTTATCGTAAGAGAATTAGGGTTTGCAATTTTTGATAGCACCGCACCACATGAATATTTTCCGAGCCGCGAAGGTGATGAAATTATAGATATGTATGCCTTGATTGTAACACCAGGGACAGATGAGAAGTATGCGACAGAAATTCGTGACGTGTCGATTCAATATAAAGCAAAAATGAATGAGGCGATGTCTTTCTTAGCGAAAGCGAAATCAGTTCGTGATAAATTAGAACGAATATATATTGCTGCTATGGATTTTTCAAAAGTAGATGCATATAAAGAGGAGATTCAAAAAGAGTTTGAACGAATTGCGGTTAGTGTAAAAGAAAAGAACAAGTAAAAAATAAAGGATTTTGGTAGGCTGTCGGGAATTTTCTGACAGCTATTTTAGTATGTAGTAAAATTAGGAGTATATTTGTCGAATTTCCAAGGAAATAATCAAAAAATGGAGAGGGTATGAAATGAGAGAGAAAATTAGAGTGGAGTTAGCAAGAATTGAACAAGAGAATGATGTGAAAATTTTATTTGCAGTGGAATCAGGGAGTCGTGCTTGGGGATTTCCATCGAAAGATAGTGATTATGATGTTAGATTTGTTTATATGCATCCGGTAGAGTGGTATTTATCAATTCATGATAAACGAGATGTAATTGAGTATCCGATTAGTGATGATTTAGATATAAGCGGGTGGGATATTAAAAAGGCGTTACAGTTATTCGCAAAGTCAAACCCAGCTTTACTCGAATGGATTCGATCACCGATTTTCTATTCGAAAAACTCTCATTTCCCAGAACAGCTTCAGCAAATGAGTGATAAGCACTTTGATCCAAAAGCAACGATATATCATTACTTACATATGGCTTCAAAAAATTATCGTGAATTTTTGCAAGGTGAGAACGTAAAATTGAAAAAATACTTTTATGTATTGCGTCCGATTTTAGCTTGTAAGTGGCTAGAGGAGAAAACAACTTTACCACCTGTAGAATTCGATCGATTGATTACAGAATTATCGTTAGAACGTAGCGTATTAGATGAAATTGAACAGTTGTTAATAAAGAAAAAGGCAGGTACTGAATTAGATGTTGGATTAAAAATTGAGGTGTTGAATCAATTTTTAGAAGAACAAATTCATTACTATCAGCAATATGTAAAAGGAATTGAAAAGGGATCAGGAATCGATATTGAGAGTTTAAATACATTGTTTCGAGATATGTTGTTTGAAGTATATGAAAAAGGGCACAAGTGAGTTTGTGCTCTTTTTTTATTTTGTAGGAATAAAGAAAACAGATATAGCTGCAAGAAGACCCGCGAATGAGAATAAGTAAAAATTCCATGCTAAGTCATATTGCATTGTCATAATAATACCGACAAGAATAGGACCAGCAATCGCACCAACTCGGCCAAGTCCAAGTCCCCAGCCTAAGGAGGTAGCTCGGATATGGGATGGGAAGTATTGTGTTACATATGCATTTAATATTTGAGTAATACCGACTGATCCAATTCCAGCAAGGCCGATTAAAAGATAAATGATTGTAACAGATGGTTTAATTGTTAATAGTCCAATACATATAGCTGCCATAAGATAGGAGATGCTAATAACAATTTTAGCCCCTATACGATCCGCGATTGCTCCAGCAAATAATGCACCGATAGCGGCAGTAATATTTAGCATAAGTAAAAATGATAGACTAGATCCAAGAGGGTATCCTGCTTGGCGCATCATCTGCGGTAACCAAGTGTTTAAACCGTATATTAAAAACATTCCCATTATATAAGTAATCCAAAAAAGCAGCGTCGCTTTTATGTACTCTTTTGAGAATAACGTAAGAAATCCATTTTTCTTTCGTATATTAGGTGGGGCTTGATGAGTTTCCTCTTTTGCATTGAATTCAATTTGAAAACGATTAAGGATTTGTTCCACTTCTTCTTGTCGATTACGTGATAACAAAAATTGAATGGATTCAGGTAAATAACGAATGATGAAAGGAATGAGGAGTAGTGGAATCATTCCGATGCCAAACATAATTCTCCATCCGAAATCTTCTAACATAAACATAGACAAAATAGCACCTAACACGATACCTAAAGGATAGCCAGTAAACATAAGAGCATAAATAAAAGATTGTCGCTTTTTTGGTGAATATTCAACAGTAAGTGCTGAAGCTGTTGGAATAACACCGCCTAATCCGATTCCTCCGATAAATCGAGATAAACCAAATAATTCAGGGGAAGGAGCAAGTGCAGCAAGGCCCATTGTGATGGAGAAAAGTGCTAAACAGCATATAAGCGTCCATTTTCGTCCAATTAGATCTGTAATGGTTCCAACTAGAATAGCGCCAATAAACATCCCAAATAAAGCATAGCTAGCAATTGTACCAGCGTGTGCCGGTGAAAGTGCCCAGCTTTTGTCTTCTAGGAGCTTTGGCAGAACGGCACCGTAAATACCTAAATCATATCCATCAGCTAGAATGGCTAGCCAACAAATAAAAACAACAAGTTTTGTAATAGAGCTTGAAAAGATAGTTTTTGTAGATTCTAGATGAGGTGGAGCTGAAGTTTGCATAGTATTCCCTCCTTTTATTTATAGATAAATATATTATTTTATTTGATGTTAATATTTCCCTTCTTATGTCGAAGTTTATCTGAAAAGGTTTTATAACAAATAAAGAAGTTCAACAGGAATCCTGTTGAACTTCTTTATTTGTTTACTCATTATCAACTCGTTTTAACGGTTGATCTGCTGGACCTTCCATAACATCTCCCTCAATTGAAAAGCGGGAACCATGGCAAGGGCAGTCCCAAGTACAATCACCATTATTCCATTCAACTTCGCAGCCGAGATGTGTACAAGTTGTATCGACAATATGTAATTTCCCATCTTTGTCCTTATAAGCACCTGCTCGTTTCCCATTAACATGTACGACAGATCCTTCACCAACTTCGAGATCTTCTGGCTTACGTAATGCGGTTTCAATCTTTCCTTCAATTAAATGTTTCGCAACATCAATGTTCTGGGAGAGGAATGTTTTTATATCTGGATTTGCATGGAAGCGTGATGGTGCATACAGCTCCTTATAGGGATTGTGGACTTTTAGAATGGAGTCCTTCAGTAAATGAGCGGCAGCAGTTCCAGTTGTCATTCCCCATTTACGATATCCAGTTGCAACAAATATATTTGGATTTCTTTCGTTAATATGTCCGATATAAGGAAGCTTATCTAGCGTGATTAAATCTTGTGCTGACCATCTATAGGGAACTTCATCTACTCCAAACGTTGCTTCCGCAAAAGAATACAGTGCTTCGTAATGAAGCATCGTGTTTATTCCTTGTCCTGTTTTATGACTTTCTCCGCCAATTAAAATTAATTGTTCTCCATTGTTTGTTGTATAGCGTAAGGAGCGTTTTGGATCATCAATACTTAAATACATGCCACCTGGATAATCTGTTTTTGCTTTAATGGCAAGAGCATAAGAGCGTTCTGCGTACATTCGTGTAAAGAAAAAGCTATTCGCATCATAAAAAGGAAAATGTGAACAAGAGACAACATATTCACAAGTGATGCGATGTCCGCTCTTTGTAATGATTTGTGGATAATCACCCTTTTCCACATCAATAGCTGTTGTTTGTTCATAAACTTTTCCGCCCATCTCTACAAACTTTTCTAAAAGTGTTTTCAAATAAAGGAGGGGATGGAATTGTCCTTGGTTTTTCATGACAAGTGCAGATTGTACTGGAATCGGAATCGATAGAGATTGAACATAGTCACAAGGTATATTTAATTTTTGATAGGCTTCATATTCTTTTGATAAACTTCTTAATCCATTATCAGTAGTTGTATATAAATATGAATCTTCATTTGAGAAATTACAGTCGATTTTATATGTTTTCACCGTCTCATTTATAAATTGTAGAGCATGATTATTTGATTCATAGTAAAGCCTCGCTTTTTCCAAACCAAAATGATTTATTAATTCATCATAAATAAGATCGTGTTGTGCTGTTACCTTTGCTGTTGTATGCCCAGTCGTTCCATTTAAAATAAGACCAGAATCAATTAAAACAACATCGATGCCTTCTTTCGCAAGTAAATAGGCAGTAGTAATACCTGTAATACCGGCACCGATAACGGCAACTTTTGTCTTTATATTTTCAGATAAAGGGGGAAAAGCAGGGATTTGAGTAGATTCAATCCAATAAGATAATGGGAATTGTGGAAATGTATCGCTTGTCATTATAGAAACCTCCCGATTTTAGAACAATTTTCCTTTTAATATTTCCATAAGATATGAAATTCATGTGTGCTGTTTTAGAGAGAGCCTATTTTTATTAAAAGAAAGATAAAATTATTTTAATATAATTTTGGTGTTGTCGGTATGAAGAGATAGGAGTTGTGCAAAGCTAGATTCAGGTGAGTTTATTTGTTGTTTACACAGAGAGTTCTTGAATAAGATAGAGTCTATAGTATGTCAGTATATATATGCATAATGGGTAAAACCTTATAAAATCTATGTTTTTTCTTTAGTGGAATAAAGTATGATTATAAAAATATAACCAACTTTTATTACTAGGTCATAAAAGTTGTTGACAATATGGAAATTCTATTGATATGATTCATCATGTGGAAAGGTTGATAGAGAGTAAAAAGAGAAATGTTTTTCATTGATAATAAAAGCGAAAAGATAAGTGACGATAGAGTGAGTATATTTTCCTTATACATAGATGCTTTTTAATCAGCTAGTAAAATCAATCTGGAAGCAAGAATTGATATATGTAAGT
The DNA here is from genome assembly GCF_052947655.1 of Bacillus pretiosus. NCBI lineage: Bacteria > Bacillati > Bacillota > Bacilli > Caryophanales > Bacillaceae > Bacillus > Bacillus pretiosus. The sequence goes on from NZ_CM129593.1 coordinate 394,539, forward strand.
TGCGCAAGACGCGGCATAAGAAAGGGGCAAAAGGATGAAGGAGCTTCATACGTTTGGGTGGTATGCAGCACGTGTATCACCACATTTGCCGAAAAAAGCATTTAAACCAGTTCCTACACGTTTATTTGGTGGACTGGCTTATTTGCTTGTGGCATTGGCGGGGTTAATATCGATTGGTGTATTTGAATTGAATGTGTGGGCGAATCTAGGAATTGCGATTGTTCTTGGATTATGTTTTGCTTCACTTGGATTTTTAGGACATGAAATTTTACATGGAACTGTTGTAAGAAAAGCATGGCTTCGTGATTTTTTAGGCGCGATAGCATTTATGCCATTATCAACTGGCCCGAAGCTTTGGAGAAAGTGGCATAATGCAACGCATCATGTTCATACACAACATGAAGAAAATGATCCAGATGCATGGCCTACACTTGAGAAACTGAAAAAGAGTAAGTTTTTAAGGTGGGTATATCGCATGCCTCTTCATGTTCGTTCATTCTTTAGTTTTCTGTCACTAACCATTCAATTTACGTTACATTCGACTCGAATGTTCTTTCATTTTATAAAGGAATTTAAGTCATCCAATCAAAAATCTGTATGGCTTCAACTTCTTTTGCCTTGGACTGTTTGGATTAGTTTATTGTTTATTATGGGACCTGGAAAATGGTTATTTGCATATGTAATTCCATTGTTAATTGCTAACTTTATTGTAATGGCATATATCGCAACAAATCATCGCTTAAATCCAATTGTTCCAGTAAATGATCCGTTAGCGAACTGTTTATCAGTAACAGTGCCGCGCTGGGTAGACGTTTTACATTTCAATTTCTCATATCATACAGAACACCATTTGTTCCCTGCTATGAGCTCTAAATACTATCCGTTAGTAAAAGAGAAAATTAAAGAAATGTGGCCGGAACGCTATCATGAGATGCCAATGACAAAAGCTTTGGCAGCGCTATGGAATACACCACGTGTGTATTATCAAGGAAGTGAATTAGTGGATCCGCATAGAGAGCATTTCTATGGTTCTTTAGGAAATGGACTAGATCCTCATAATATTTCATATCGTGAGGAACATATAGAGGAAGAAGAGAGTATTAAAAAAGTAAATCAATAAAAATTGATATATTTTGCAGTGAAAAAGCAAGCCATTTCAGGCTTGCTTTTTTTTTATAAAGAGACTTCTTTTTTATTCTTTTTGCTAAATTGAACTGAATTTGTTTCTTTTCTTTGTAATCGTTTCTCTAAAAGATTAACAAAATAAGTAAATAGAAGAACAAGTACGAGGTAATATAAACCAACGATTATGTATGTATCTAATTGTTGGAAGTTACTTGCAGCAATTGATAAACCTGATCCCCATAATTCGGACAATCCTACATATGCAACGAGAGAAGAGTCCTTTAATCCAATAATAAACTGATTTCCTAAAGGAGGAAGAGATTGACGAAATGCTTGCGGTAATACAATACGGCGCATTGCTAAAGGATAAGGCATACCTAAAGAACGAGCGGCTTCCAATTGTCCACGGTCGACAGATTGAATGGAACCGCGGAAAATTTCAGTAATATATGCACCGTTATGGATTGCTAAAGCAATTGCTCCTGCCCAAAAAGGAGTGAAGACAATAATCGATGTAATACCGAAATAGAGAATGGCAATTTGAACAATTAAAGGTGTACCACGAATAATGGCGATATATACATGAGCAATACTATTTAAAATCTTATTGTTAGAGATTCGAAAAAAAGCGAATAGTAATCCAATTAGTGAACCAAGTAATAGGGATGTTAGTGTTAATTGTAATGTGACAATAGTAGCCTTTAAGAGTGTGGGATAAGTAGACATAAAAATTTCAAACATATGTGTCACCTCATATTGTATGGATTTTGGTAGGGAATGAAATACCCCACATAAAAAGTGGGGCATAATGTATGAAACATTTGACTAGCTAATTTACTTCGTTTTTTCCTCTTCGCCGAGAATATTACGCCCAAACCATTTTTTACTGATTTTTTCATACGTACCATCTTTAATGATTTCATCTAAAGCTTTATTTACTTTCTCAACCATTTCTTTATCATCTTTACGAATAGCAATTCCCATTTCATCAAGATTTAATGGTTTTCCAGCTTCTTTTATATTTGATTTACCTTCTTTGATCATACGTAAACCAACCATTTGATCAGTGATTACTGCATCAATACGTCCAGGCTCTAAGTCCATAAGTGCAGTAATATCGCTGTCATATTCTGTGATTTGATCTGTATGTTTTGCAACAAGGTCTTTAAAGGTACTAGCCTTTACAACACCAATTTTTTTACCTTTCAAATCTTCTGGAGAAGAGATAGATGTATTCTTTTTAGCCACAAAAATTTGGGCACCAGAACGATAATAAGGATTTGAGAAACTAACAGCTTTTAAGCGTTCTTCTGTAATTGCCATACTGCCCAATATAGCATCATATTTTTTCGATTGTAGACCTTGAATTAGCGTTTCCCATGGATTTGTAATAGGAGTGGGTTTCATATTCATTTTTTTCGCAAGTGCCTCACCAATTTCCACATCAAAACCGGCAAGCTTTCCGTCATTTTCTTTATAGTTAAAAGGTTTATATAAGCCACTCATCGCATAACGAAATTCTTTTTTACCATTTGAAGAAGTAGTAGCACTTTCCTTACTACAGGCTCCTAGTATGAAGGATGTACATAATGTAATACTCGCAACAATGGTTAATAGTTTTCTTTTCATAAAACCCCTCCTATATATTGATCATACGGATGGTTTTAAGTATGTTACTGAGATATTTTATTTGGACAATTAGTTGTGCACCGTATGAATGTATTTCTTTTCATTTGAAACAGAAGTTACATTATAAAACGTTGCGTAAAAATTGTTTTGCTCGTTCATGTGATGGAGCTGAAAAGAATTGTGCTGGCGGAGCGTCCTCTACAATCTTTCCGTCATCCATAAATATGACGCGATCAGCTACATCTCTTGCGAAATTCATTTCATGAGTAACGATAACCATGGTCATTCCTTCTTCAGCAAGTTCTTTCATAACTTGCAATACTTCTCCAACAAGTTCAGGGTCTAAGGCTGAGGTAGGTTCATCAAATAGCATAATTTTAGGATTCATGGCAAGAGCTCGTGCAATGGCAATGCGCTGCTTTTGACCACCTGACAGGAGGTGGGGAGTTACATCTGCTTTATCTTGTAGACCGACTTTTTGCAAAAGCTGATTTCCAATTTCCTTTGCATTTGTTGTTTCTAATTTTTTTACATGGATAGGTGCTTCTATGATGTTTTCTAGTGAGGTCATATGAGGAAAGAGGTTAAAGTGCTGAAAAACCATTCCGACATTTTCACGGACTTTGTTTAAATTTGAATGCTGTGGATCAATTCGTTCACCTTGTAAGTGAATTTCACCTTCATCGTACATTTCTAAAAAGTTAAGACAGCGAAGTAATGTACTTTTACCGGAACCACTGGCACCAATTAAAACAACAACTTCTTTTTCTTTTACTTGTAAATCAATTCCTTTTAAAACATCAAGCGAGCCGAATGATTTTACTAGATTTCGAACCTGAATCATACAAAACCCCCAGTCAAAATATATTTTACAAATGTTGCCCCTTATTTCTGTTATTAGTCATAAATTGTCAGAATCCTTTATTTTTTTCGGGTAATTTGATATTCAAAGAAATAATGATTTTAAAAATCCCTATATCTTTCTATAACGAAAATATGGATAATAATATATAGGTAGTACTTATGTTGCTTATAAAAAGGGGGAAAGAAGAGATGGAAAAAGAAAGGAAGACATTTTCCTTTGGCTTACGTACACAACTTATGCTATTTACTACAGTTTTAGCTTTTATTACATATTCAACAAGTATATTTTTTATTTACGTGATATACGATTATTTTCAAAGTTATGTAAGTCAAACTGTTTATAATATTATCGTTATGTTATTAGGTGTAGTATGGTCTGGAATTTTAGCGTATGGAGCAGCAATCTTTTTAATTAAACCACTTCGAAAGTTGGAGGAGGCTGCAAGGAAAGCGGCCGATGGCGATATTCGTGAAGATGTCCCGTTACCAAAAACAGATGATGAGATTAAATCTTTAAGTGTTGCATTTAATATGATGCTAGGGAACTTAAGAGGTATGGTAAAAAATATTGATACTACATTTTCGTATACAAATAATCAAGTTCAGCAAATTAGAAGGCAAACAGGGGAAGCAACAAAGCAAGCACGAGGTGTGTCTGAAACCCTTGCAGAAATTTCTTCTGGCGCCGAGCAATCAGCAGCTTCCATTCAGGCGATTGTTTCTGCTGTTGATACAACAACTTCTATTGCGAGTGAAGTAGAAGAAAAAGCAAAACAGTCTGACGAGCTGTCTTTAGAAATGGTTCAAGCTTTAGGGCAAAGTACACGAGTCTTTACTTCTTTAATTCAAGGTATTCAAACATTGGCAAAAGAAAATGAAAATTCGATGCAAAATGTAAAGAAATTAGAAGAACGAATGAAACAAGTAGAACATATTGTTTCTGTTGTGAGTGAGATTGCTAGTCAAACGAATTTATTAGCACTGAATGCTTCTATTGAGGCAGCTCGTGCTGGAGAGCATGGAAGGGGCTTTGCAGTTGTAGCTGAAGAAGTACGTAAACTTGCCGATGAAAGCGATCATTCTGCAAGAAATATATCGCAGTTATTACGGAATATGCAAGAAGAAGTGCAACAAGTCGCATTGAAAATGACAGAGCAAGTGAAAACGGCTAAAGAAGAGGCGAAACGTGGGGAAGCTACTGAATTAATTTTAAAAGAAATGTCATCAAGTATTATGGAAGTTGCCGATGCAACGAAGCAAATTAGTGGCTATATGAACGAACAAGTGAGTCACATTCATCAAACCGGAGCACAGACGAAGGCTGTAGCAGCAATTGCTGAGGAAACATCAGCTGGTTCACAAGAAGTAGCACGTGTGACGTTGCAACAATCTAAAAATATGGTAGTAATCGATCAATTGTTAAAGGATTTAGAAAAGCAAGCAGCAGACTTGAAACAAACAATTGAACGATTTTCAATGTAAAAAGGAAGAACAGCATTCTGTTCTTCCTTTTTACGTATGAAAGGGTGGGATACTTTGTTGAAAACGAAAAACATTGCAAGGATCATATATGGTTTTCACTTTACGCAATCTTTGAAAGTTAGGGCCGTAATAACTAGTTTGCCAATTTTTAATGTCGATATCGGGCCAATTGATAAAGCTGTCTCGTAAATCTTTAACCGAGCATATGTAACGTGCGTGGACAAGAGCAGGTGAGGAATGAGATTTGCTTTTGTGAGAAATAAATAAAGCATAAGAATAAGGAATCTACATAGAGTTCAATGAAAACAGTTGCAAACTATTCATATTTTGTTATGATAGTGTTACGAAAACGTTTGCATAAATTTCTGATGGGATGCAAAAGGAGAGAATGACTATGAAAAAGACATGGTGGAAAGAAGCGGTTGCGTATCAAATTTATCCGCGTAGCTTTATGGATTCAAATGGTGATGGTATTGGAGATTTACAAGGTATTATTGCAAAACTGGATTATTTAAAAGATTTAGGTATAGATGTAATTTGGATTTGTCCAATGTATAAGTCACCTAATGATGATAATGGCTATGACATTAGTGATTATCAAGATATCATGGATGAATTTGGTACGATGGAAGACTTTGATGCTTTACTAGATGAAGTTCATAAGCGTGATATGAAGCTTATTATTGATTTAGTTATTAATCATACGAGTGATGAACATCCATGGTTTATTGAGTCACGTTCATCTAAAGACAATCCGAAGCGTGATTGGTATATTTGGCATGATGGTAAAGATGGTGCGGAACCAAACAACTGGGAAAGTATTTTTAATGGTTCGGCATGGGAATATGATGAAGTAACAGGACAATATTATTTACACTTATTCTCGCGTAAACAACCAGATTTAAACTGGGAGAATAAAGAGGTTCGCGAAGTGTTATACGATACAGTTAATTGGTGGCTTGATAAAGGAATTGATGGTTTCCGAGTGGATGCAATCAGCCATATTAAAAAAGAAGATGGTTTCAAAGATATGCCAAATCCAAAAGAACTAAAGTATGTACCATCTTTTGATAAACATATGAATGTGGATGGTATTCAACCTTTATTAGAAGAGTTAAAAGAAAATACGTTTTCTAAGTATGATATTATGACTGTTGGTGAAGCGAATGGCGTTAAGATTGAAGATGCTGAGCTTTGGGTTGGAGAAGAGCAAGGTAAGTTCAATATGGTATTCCAATTCGAACATTTAAGTTTATGGGATGCAGAAAAGAAGAAAGATCTTGATGTTGTAGGTTTGAAAAAGGTATTAACGAAATGGCAAAAAGGGTTAGAAAATAAAGGATGGAATGCTTTATATATTGAGAATCACGATAAGCCACGTATCGTTTCAACTTGGGGAGACGATAAACAATATTGGCGTGAAAGTGCAACAGCTCTTGGAGCAATGTATTTCTTTATGCACGGTACACCGTTTATTTATCAAGGACAAGAAATTGGGATGACAAATGTTCAATTCCCAAATATTGAAGATTATGATGATGTAGCAATTAAAAATTTATATCGAGAGAAAATTGCAGAGGGCGTATCACATCAAGATATGATGGAAATTATATGGGCTTCTTGCCGCGATAATTCACGTACTCCTATGCAGTGGAACGATGAGATGAATGCTGGCTTTACAACAGGTGCATCTTGGTTTGGTATGAATCCAAACTATAAAGAAATTAATGTTGAAAAGCAAAAGAATGAAGAGAACTCTATTTTCAATTTCTATAAGAAAATGATTGCCTTGAAAAAAGAGCACGATGTACTGAATTACGGTACGTATGATTTACTTTTAGAAGATGATCCGCAAATTTATGCATATACTCGTACATTAAACGATGAAAAAATCGTTGTAATTAGTAATATCTCAAAAGAGGTAGCTGTGTATAATGAAGGTTCATTTGCACTAGAACGCAAACGTTTGCTTTTAAATAACTATAGAGTTGCGGAAAATGAAAAAGTAACTTCAATCACGTTAAAACCTTATGAAACAAGGGTTTATCGCATTTCATAATAAAAAAGGATGCTCTTAGAGCATCTTTTTTTATGAAAAAAAATAAATTTCTGTTGCAAAGTGAAAACGCTTTTATTAAAATAGATTTATGAAAACGGTTGCGTAAAGATAAAAATAAAGTAACGTAAGGAATCGTTTTCATAATAGAAACAGAAATTATCATTTAAATCATTATGTTGTTATAAATAAAGGGGAGGAAGAACAGATGAAAATTACGTCTTTTGATTTTTGGCAAAAGTTCGGGAAAGCATTATTAGTTGTTGTAGCTGTAATGCCAGCAGCTGGTTTAATGATTTCTATCGGTAAGTTAATTGGGATGTCTGCTGGGGATATTAATGCAGTTCATACAATCGCTCGCGTAATGGAAGACATCGGTTGGGCAATCATTACAAATCTACACATCTTATTCGCAGTAGCAATTGGGGGATCTTGGGCGAAGGATCGCGCAGGTGGTGCATTTGCAGCGCTATTAGCATTCGTCTTAACAAACAGAATTACAGGAGCTATATTTGGCGTAAACGCTGAAATGTTAGCGGATTCAAAAGCGACAGTTTCTTCAGTATTAGCAGGAGATTTAGTTGTAAAAGATTACTTTACTTCTGTACTTGGTGCACCAGCATTAAACATGGGAGTTTTCGTAGGGATTATTACAGGTTTCTTAGGAGCTACTCTATATAACAAATATTATAACTATAATAAACTACCACAGGCATTAGCATTCTTTAACGGAAAACGATTCGTACCATTCGTTGTAATTGTTTGGTCTACAGTCACTGCAATTGTATTATCACTTTTATGGCCGTTCATCCAAAGTGGATTAAATGAATTCGGTCGCTGGATTGCAGCATCTAAAGATAGTGCACCAGTTGTTGCACCATTTGTATATGGAACGTTAGAGCGTTTACTATTACCATTCGGTTTACATCATATGTTAACGATTCCGATGAACTACACAGAGCTAGGCGGAACATATACGATGTTAACTGGTTCAAAAGTTGGACAAATTGTAGCAGGACAAGATCCTTTATGGCTTGCATGGATTACAGACTTAAATAATTTACTAGCAAATGGAGATACGAAAGCATATAACGATTTATTAAATAACGTTGTACCAGCTCGTTTCAAAGCTGGACAAGTTATTGGCTCAACAGCAGCGTTAATGGGTATTGCTTTCGCGATGTTCCGTAATGTTGATAAAGAAAAACGTGCAAAATATAAACCAATGTTCTTATCGGCTGCATTAGCAGTATTCTTAACAGGTGTAACAGAACCAATTGAATTCATGTTCATGTTTATTGCTCCAGTATTATATGTTGTATATGCAATTACAACAGGACTTGCATTCGCATTAGCAGATTTAATTAACTTACGTGTTCACGCATTTGGATTTATTGAATTAATTACTCGTACACCGATGATGGTTAATGCAGGACTAACAAGAGATTTAATCAATTTCGTTATCGTTTCATTAGTGTTCTTCGGTCTGAACTTTACATTATTCAATTTCTTAATTAAAAAATTCAATTTACCAACACCAGGACGTGCAGGTAACTATATTGATAATGAAGATGAGTCATCAGAAGGAACAGGAAATGTACAGGATGGTTCATTAGCAACAAAAGTTATTGATTTATTAGGTGGTAAAGAAAATATTGCTGACGTAGATGCTTGTATGACGCGTTTACGTGTAACAGTAAAAGATTTAGATGTTGTTGCACCAGAAGCACAGTGGAAACAAAATGGTGCTTTAGGACTTATCGTAAAAGATAAAGGTGTACAAGCAGTATATGGTCCGAAAGCTGACGTATTAAAGTCAGACATTCAAGATATGTTAGGTGCGTAATAAGATGAAATTGCTAACTTTAAACTGTCACTCTTGGCAAGAAGAGAATCAAATGGAAAAGATAAAATATCTTGCTAAAGTCATTCAAGAAGAAGAGTACGATGTCATCGCATTGCAAGAAGTAAGTCAGTCGATACAAGCTGAAAATGTATGCGGTAACAAGAAAGAAGATAATTTTGGACTTTTACTATTAGAAGAGTTAAAAGCGTTACATGTAAAAGATTACAATATTACTTGGGATTTCTCTCATATTGGTTATGATGTGTATGAAGAAGGATTAGCGATTATAACGAAGCATAATGTTGTAAAAGAAGATACGTTCTTTATTTCAGAAAATAAGGATACAACGTATTGGAAAACACGCAAAATTGTAAGTGCGACAATTGCTTATAATGATAAGAATATAACGTTTTACTCTTGCCACCTCGGTTGGTGGAATGATGAAGAAGAATCATTCAAAGATCAAGTTAATCGTTTGATGGGGCGTGTAGATAGTAATGAACTTTCCTTCTTAATGGGTGATTTTAATAATAACGCTCGTTTACAAGGTGAAGGTTATGAATATATGATGCAAAAAGGTTTGTATGACACATATGAACTAGCAATAGAGAAGGATGAAGGAACAACTGTCCAAGGTGAGATTGCTGGTTGGGATGAAAATAAACATAACTTACGAATCGATCTAATATTGTGTAACCAAAGTGAAAAAGTTCGTTCTTCAAAAGTCATTTTTAATGGTACGAACAGAAATGTAATTTCAGATCATTTCGGTGTAGAAGTACAAGTAGATATATAATAGAAGAAATCCTCACAGATGATGGAAAGCTGTGAGGATTTTTTTGAGGAATACAAGTATTGCCAAGATAAAATACTTGTATTTTTTATGACATTTCCTATATATTTGTTATTATTGAATGTAAAACTAATTTGGTCATTTTGTATGCATACTTTTTTTACTTCGTTATATAATGAAGTAAGTGAAATATTTAATGGGAAAAATAGTGTATTTTCGTTTAATCCACGATGTAGAAAGTGATATAATTGCAAAATGTATGTATCATTTTCTAAAGAAGGAAAAATATATAATTAGGTGATAACTTCTATGAAACAAATTTGGCGTATTTATAAGACAGATTTACGGAATGTAGCTAAACATTGGGCTGCAATTGTTATTGTTTTAGGATTAATGATTTTACCATCGTTATATGCATGGTTTAACATTAAAGCTTCTTGGGATCCATATGGAAATACAAAAGAGGTTCCCATTGCCGTTTCTAATCAAGATGCAGGCTCTAATTTAAGAGGGAAAGATATCAATATCGGGGACGAGATTGTAGATTCTCTAAAGAAAAACAAGAATCTTGGTTGGAAATTTGTAGACCAAAAGCAGGCGATTTACGGAGTTGAGCGTGGGGATTATTATGCAAGTATTACAATCCCAAAAGACTTCTCTGAAAAAATTGCAACGGTTCTGGATGAAAATCCACAAAAGCCAGAACTTGATTACTATGTAAATGAAAAAGTAAATGCGATTGCACCGAAAATTACAGCAAAAGGTGCATCAGGTATTACGGAAGAAATTAGTAAAAACTTCGTTAAAACAGCAAACGGTGAGATTTTTAAAATCTTCAATGACCTTGGAATCGATTTAGAAACAAACTTACCAAGTATCGAGAAAGTAAAAGACCTTGTCTTTAAGTTAGAAGCGCAGTTCCCAGAAATGAATACATTAATGGATAAGGCGTTAGATGATGCGACTCGAGCAGAAGATGTTGTGAAAGTAGCACAAAAAGAGTTGCCGGTTGTAGAGAGTGTTATTAATGATGGGCAGGATACACTTAAGAGTTTAGATGCGTTCTTTGCGAGAAATGATGAAACATTGAATCGTGCTCCGGGAACTATTAAGAATAATTTAATTGCAATGCAAACAGGTTTGAATGGTGCGGCGGCAATTACGGATTTCTTAAAAAATCCATCTGTTGATTTCAATCTGGCACTTCCAGATCCATCTAAATTCCCAGTGTTACCTAATATAACTATTCCGCAGATACCAGAATTACCGCAGGTGAATGGTCAATTGTATAAAGATATAGCTAAAAATATTGATCAAACTGTAAATAATGTATTCGGCTCAATACGTGTTGGAACAACTTATGCACAAGGAGTTATAAACGGGTTACAAAATGGTAATTTTGATCCAGAAAAAGCGAAACAAGATCTTAATAAGGTTTCTGAGAATCTTCAAGGTCGTGTGGATAGTGTTTCATATTTAATTGATGTCTTTACTAAATTTAAAGAATCTGCACCAACTGATTCTGGAAAAGACTTCTTCCAAAGACGTATAGATAAATTAACGAATCTTAAATCAGCTATAGAAAATGCAAATGGTGGCGTTAAAGATATCGCTAATATTATAGGTACAGGGCAAGAAGTGAAACAAGATGTAAGAGATGCTACTAATAAAAAGTTAGATGCAATAAATAATTTGGTAAACCAAGCGGAGGCAGATTATAATGCGACGTTTGTAGCAGATTTTGAAAAAGCGGTAAGTACGGCTGAACAATTAAAAGATAAAGCTGGAAATGCGCAACAGAATTTAAATCAAGAAATAAAAAAAGTTAACGAGATATTAGACAATGGTAGAGAAGGCTATGATCAGGCTGTAAATAATTACAGCAGATTAAAAACGGAGCTTGGAAAAGCAAGAGAAGACTTGAATAATAAAGGGATTAACGGATTAGATTCTACAAAAGTAGCTTTAAATGATATAAGAGGAGAGTTACAAGCTGGAAAGAATTTAGTTAATGATATGATTCCTGTTATGGAAAATGCGAATAAAGTTTTAGCAGATGTAAATAGTGATAAAAACATGAATAACACGATTGCTAAATTGAATAAATTAAAAGATGGTTTCCAAAAAGGAATCGATTTAACTGATAAAGGAATTGACGCTATTAATAAAGGTCAAAAACCAGCAGCAGATGTTATTGAAAGTATTAACGCAGTATCTAAAAGTACTTCGGCTCAAATAGGTGACATTTTAGCTAAATATGACTCGGAAATCACTCCAAATTTCAATGCAGCAATTGCTCGCACAAAAGAGATGTCTAAAAACACATCTCAAATTTTAAAAGAAGCAGACAAAAAGCTTCCAGATGTTAAAAAATTACTAGAAGATTCATCAAAAGGCTTAGTAGACGGTAGAAAAAAATTAGCAGATATTAAAGCTGAAATGCCGGAGACTGAGAAAAAGATTAAAGAATTAGCAAATAAAATTCGTGATTTTGAATCTGAAGAGGATTTAAAAGACATCATACGCTTATTAAAAAATGATGTTGAAAAGCAAAGTGATTACTTCGCGAATCCAGTCAATTTAAAAGAGAATAAGTTATTTGCGATGCCAAACTACGGTTCAGCGATGTCACCATTCTATACAGTGCTTGCATTATGGGTAGGCGCATTATTAATGGTTTCATTATTAACAGTAGAAGTACATGAAGAAGGCGCGAATTATAAGAGCCATGAAATTTACTTCGGACGTTTATTAACATTCTTAACGATAGGTCTTTCACAAGCGTTTATCGTATCGATGGGAGATATATTCTTGCTCGGTACGTACGTAGTCGATAAGTTCTGGTTTGTGTTATTTAGTTTATTTATTGGTGGAGTCTTCGTTTGTATCGTATACTCACTTGTTTCTATTTTCGGAAACGTTGGGAAATCGATGGCGATTATTTTACTTGTACTGCAAGTAGCAGGATCGGGCGGAACATTCCCAATTCAAATGACACCAGCGTTCTTCCAAGCAATTTATCCGTTCTTACCGTTCACATATGCAATTAGTGCAATTCGTGAAACAGTAGGTGGAATGCTTTGGGATATCGTAACGCGAGATTTACTTGTGTTAAGTGCTTTCGTAGTAATTATGATTGTTGCTGCGTTATTACTGAAAACACCAATTAACAAATCGAGTGAAAAGTTTGTTGAGAACGCTAAAGGAAGTAAAATTATTCATTAAAAATAAAAGGTTCCTACCGATAGTGGTAGGAACCTTTTTGTTTAATCAAATTTTAACTTCTTTAATGCTTCTGCGAACGGATTGTTTAATGGTTCTTCTTCTTTGTTCTGCTGTTTCATATATTTTTGAACGTCGCGTTTATCAGCTTTGCTTCCAGATTCCTTTTTACGTCTTTCTTGGAATGTGGATAATTTCTCGCGATAGCCACATTTACATGCAAAGATTTGTCCTGCACCTTCACCACGTAATTCTAACTTCTTCTTACATTGCGGACAACGAGCGTTTGTTGTACGAGATACATTTTTACGATGACCACATTCACGGTCTTGGCATACAAGCATTTTTCCTTTTTTGCCGTTTACCTCTAGCATTGGTTTACCGCAGTCTGGACAAGACTTTGTTGAAATGTTGTCATGTTTATATTTTTTATCACTCGATTTAATTTCAGAAACAATTTCTTTCGTATAGTTCTTCATTTCTGAAATGAATACTTCTTTTTTCAGTTTACCCTTTGCAATTGCTTCGAGTTTTTGCTCCCATTCACCAGTTAGTGTAGGAGATTTCAGTTCTTCTGGCACTAAATCAAGTAGCTGACGGCCTTTTGAAGTAATGTGAATATCTTTACCACGTTTTTCAAGTAAGAACGAATTGAATAACTTGTCGATAATATCTGCGCGTGTCGCTACAGTACCTAATCCACCAGTTGATTTTAACGTATCAGCAAGTTGTTTGTTTTGCGTATCCATATATTTTGTAGGATTCTCCATTGCTGAAAGTAAAGTTGCCTCGTTAAAACGTGCAGGTGCTTTCGTTTGACCTGATGTTTGCATAATTAACTTTACAGTTAATGTATCGCCTTTTTCAATGCGAGGTAGAAGTTGCTCTTTTACGTCATCCATTACATCATCATCTTCAAAGCGGTTTTCATATACTTCTTTCCAGCCGGCATGTAAAATTGTTTTTCCTCGTGCAATGAACGTTTCATTGCCAACTTTTGTGCGTAACGTTAGTTGTTCGTATTCGAATGCTGGGAATAAAATGGCTAAGAAACGTTTTACAACTAAATCATAAATTTTACGTTCTTTATCTGTGAAGGCGGAGAAATTAACGTATCCTTCTGTCGGAATAATTGCGTGATGATCGCTTACTTTACTATCATCAACAAATGATTTATTAGCCTTGATAGGCTTTTGTAATACTTTATGTGCTAAAGGACGGTATTCTCCAACGCCACATGCTTTTAGCCGCTCTGGAAGTGTTCCAACGATATCAGATGAAATATAGCGTGAATCTGTACGAGGATACGTTAGAACTTTATGTTGCTCATACAATTTCTGCATAATGTTTAATGTTTCTTTCGCAGAGTAACCGAACTTTTTATTTGCATCACGTTGTAATTCAGTTAAATCGTAAAGACCAGGAGAGAATGACTTCTTCTGTTTTTTATCAATTTCCACAACAGTAGCATTATGCTTATCTAAACCTTTTACAATACCGTCAATTTTTTCTTTATTAAAACTGCGGCTATTGCCGTTTGCATCTTGCCAAGTTAGTTTTAACTGATTCGTTGTTTGTGCTTCGATACCGTAGTAAGTTTGAGCTTTGAAGTTCTTTATTTCATCTTCACGATTAGCGATCATAGCGACAGTAGGTGTTTGTACATGTATACTGTTTTTAGGGCGAAATTTAATATATTCTTTTAATAGTAATGATATCAATAATAATTTCACCCATGTACATTTTTACTTTGGGTATAAAAAATAAATAAGCATAATAATAGAATTTAGGGGAGGAAACTATGAGATTTGTTGTAAGGGAATTTGATGAAACTTCAAGAAATGGAGAAATATTCAGTAGTATTGGTATTGGAATTAAAGAAAATAGCTATCTAATATTTCCCTCACCTCTTTCAAATTTTATAAAAAGAGAATATAAAAATAAAGGAAAGTCTATTAATAGCCAAAGAAATGTAGCTTATGCAATAACAAGATTTTTAAATTATTTATATAAAAATAAAGATAATTATCCTGAATTAATTATGGGGGGACTGGGCAGTTTAACTCTTCAACATGGAGCGGATTATATTTCCTATTTATCATTAAAAAGTAGAGCAGGTGAATTAAAGAGTGAATATGTAAAAACTGAGATACAGTATCTAAACAAACTTTTCCATTGGTTGAGATCAGAAAAAATAATTAACGAGGTCTTTAGTGTAAATTACCAGACTGTTTATTACGGCCGAAAAAGCCGGAAAATTGAGACGAATATTTTTGAAAACACTAATGACTTAGATATTATTTTACCAATAAGAAATTCCATTCAAAATAATGTTATTAAAGACTTCGGTAAAAATAGAAATAGACTAATTATAGATTTTATTATGACAGCAAAGCGTATTGAACCATTAATGGCATTAGGTATAGCTTTACAATTTTTTGGAGGATTAAGACGTTCTGAGGTCATTAACTTAAAATGCTCTAGTTTAAAGTGGGCTAATAGTAACCTAATAATTGAGATTAGAGACAATCAAAACATCTTATTTGCAGATGCAATAAATAAGGCTGATATTCAAGTTAAATATCCAAGAGATCAAATATGTATTTGCCCCGAAATTATAAAGCCCCTGTATGAAGAACACCTAAAAATGCTAACCAAATTAACTAAAGGAACTTCCGAAGCACTTTTTATCTCAGCGAGGAACTTTAAAGCTTTAAGGGGCAAAAGATATTCAGCAAAAATTGATAAGATTAAACAACAGTTTTTAAATGACTTACTAGCAAAAAATCAAGTCGAAGATTATATACTGTTAACAAACAATAAATGGTCTACACATATTGGCAGGGGCGTTTTCACGAACATATTAATAGATTTGGGTCTAACTCCTACCCAAATTGCATTAGCTAGAGGCGATAGAAGCTTACAGTCTGCATTAAGTTATGTAGATGAAAATACATTACTTAGCTCTATGAATTTAGCAATTAATAATTATGACATACTAAAGGAAGTGTAGGACTTGCCTAATCATATGACATTAAAAGAGGTTTCAACTCTCCTTAACTTATCGATATATCAAACTAGATTATTTCTTAAAGAAGCCTTAATACAAAAAGTAAGTATTAATAGTTCTAGAGAAATTGTTTATGATACTAATATTATAAACAATTTACGGAATGTTCTTGAAAAACGATATAAAGACAATTGCTTAAATAAATATACTCCTAAAGAACTTATCACGTTAGGATGCACTCAACACGATAGAGATATTCTTAAGAGCGAACATACTGAGCTTTTCGATAGATATAGGACTTTTACTGGAGTCTCTTATTTCTATGACAAATTAGAAGTAAATGCATATTTAGCATCTAAAAACTGTAGTTGTGAATTATTATCACTTTCGCAAATAATGGAATTAGTGGGTTTTAAAACCCACCACCAACTTCAACAAGCATTAAATGATTGTGATATTAAAGAAGTAAAAAGAGGATATAGCTCTTTCAAGTATTATAAGGAATCAGATATAAAATCCTTTATTGACTTAGTTAAAAAAAGGTATTCATTTAATAAAGCCAATCGTTTGAGCACTCAGCAAGTGCAGGAACTAGGATTTAAAAAAAATGATAGGATAGTACTTCAAAAGGTTAAGGCAGAACATATCGATAGAATTAATGAGTACGCTGGGGTGCTCGCCTTTTATGATAAAGTCGAAGTGGAGGGAAAGTTAAAATCCAGAAAAATTTTAACTCATACTATCTGCGAAAAGGATGCTAAAGAACATTTAGGCTATACAAATACTAAAAAGTTCAAAAAGGTAATTCAAGAATATGACATTGCATTAACTTCAAAAGGGAAATATGGAATTAATTATTATGACAAATCAAGTATAGATTCCTTGAAAAATATTATAGATAAAAATTATGAACATAACCTTGAAACCAAAATAACTGGTGGTCAAATAAAAGCCTTAGGATATTCTAAAAAACTTATTCGTAAATTAACCCCTATCCATACAAGGCCTATTGATAACGTATATAAGTTTGCGAGTGCCATTATTTTCTATGATAAGGAACAATTTCTCAATCTAAAGAAACAATATCACGATCTAGCTGAAACTAATAATGTTTTAACTGAATATTATACTTCTAGACAATTAATGGAATTGCTTGATATACCAAGTAATATTAATAGATATATGGCTAAACTTAGGATCCCTCCTATAAAAATTTCTCCATTAGGTCAAAATTATTGGCCCAAGGATGAGATTGATGATTTTGTTAAAAGGAGAACGGATTTATATAACTACTACAATTCGAATTATTATTTAATTAGTGAAGTAGAATATTTACTAGGATATAAAATAAGTAAGTTCTACAGAATTTGCTCAAATTTTAACATTCCCGTTATTTCTGAAGAATTACCGATTGAAGTGAAATTTAAAAAATTCTATAAATCTCATGTAGCTTTTCCGAAAGATAAAATCGATGCCATTCTTGCAAGAATAAATGACAAACAACGGCAAATTACTACTAATTTCCGGATGCTTGAATATTTAGAGAAGGAAAAGAATGCACTGATTACTGAGAAAATCAAAAAACATGTTTCACCTACAGAAACTAATCAATCAACTACTATTACGGATCCTATTGATGTTATAAAATATGATCCAAACACCATCTCAGAAACAAAGAGCTCACTTCAAGTACTTGGGCATTTAGAAGATGAAAAAATCGTAAAAATTATAGAGGAAATAACAAACTATTCAACGATCTCTATAAATGAAAAAATTAAAACCATAATTTCCGAAAAAGATTTAATAATCCAATTAGACTATTCAAGAAAACAGTTTGATGAAAATAAAGAAAACTTTCGTATCTTAAAGTTGGAGTACGAGAATCTTAATTATTATTTGCTAGAAGATTGTTCTAATCTTTTAAAAAAGTTATATGAAGAGCAAAATAATTTATTAAACTTAAACTATACTTATGATGAAGCAATTGCTAAATTCCCCAGCCTTGTATTAAATAAAAATAGAGAAAAGTTTCAAATACCATCTCATTTGAGGTTCGGTCGGCTAAAAAAACTTAGAATTGTATATCCTAAGAAAGTTATTGATGATTATTTAAAATCATTAAAATCCCCTAATTTAATTGAACAATATAAAAATGAATTGGAGTACACTACCCTCCCAGATAAAATCTTTTTGAAAGCATTCAAAGAATTAGGTTTTCATTTTCCAAATTTAGTTAAAGGTACAGAAAAGGCATGGCATAATTTTGTTTCAAAAAAATTATTAAGTTCAAACGGAAATATTAAAACGATCAAGAAACTTTTTGTTCGATTTATTAAAATAACAGAATTACTACAGTCGACATTAATTTCAAAAGAAATTATGGACATGACTTCTAATGAGATTAATTTTGTATTTTTAAACAATAAAGTTCCAGGTGCTTACAAAGAATCTTTATATAGTTTCTTTAATCACTTATTTTCAAAATTTCCCAATTGCAAGTACTTGGTTTCAAAACTTAATAACCCCCATGTGGAAAAAAAAGAGCGTTTAGCAAACTCTAAACACAATAAGAAAATCTATTCGACTAATGAGTTTTTAACACTCCTGGACTATGTTAAAGACAGTAAATTCCACAAAGAAAATGCTATTTCTGAATATAAAGCAAAATCAATAGATGGGACAAAAGGGAACTATGAATCAATTTGGTTATACGTAATGCTTCATTTAAATAACGGATGGAGAAGCACTGATTTTATTGAAAAGATACCTCGTATCCCCTTGTCTATCCCTGTGCAGGATTATAAATCATTTGAAAATCACAATTTAACCTTAGAGGAAGCTGCAAAAATCATCTGGGAGTTAAAATCAAACTTAATGAATGTTTATCATAACAAAAATGGTAAAAAGGCTTTTTTCTTTATTTCTGAAGATATGATTGTACCTGTAGCTAATGCCATAGTTTTATGTGAACTTAAGGCTCAATTGATAAATTCAAAAAGAAATAACTTAATTGATTTAGGTAATTCAAACGAATTGACTACTAGCATGCATGATAAATTTTTCCGGAATTTTCCTATAAATAATTTTAAATTTAAATCGCTAATGGCTAACAGTACATTTATAACCTTTGTGAATTCAATCCTAAAACAAAAAACAAATCGTAATCCTTTGGAGATTACTAAATTCATTAGAAATCATGATTCTTTAGACACTACCAACAGATATGTCCATGTAAATGAAGAACATCTAAATAAAATTAGTAAGCAATTATTCGATAAAGGCTATTTTGGCTATACCTACGATTATTTAAAACAAATTGTTATTGGTGAATCTCAAAATAATTTTATGGAAAACAATGAAAAAAATCTGTTAGCCACAGTTTTTGGAGACATATATAAAATTGAAAATTTCTCCATAATGTTAAATGCAATTGAAGAACAAAAGAAACCATTATACGAGTTCGTTAAGAGTTTATCGCAAGAACAACAGAGAGAAGTATTAGATTTAATAAATATGAATCAATTGCCGGCCAAAGAATCTTTTTGGCAATGTATTCTTGGTGATTGTTTATATCTAGATAGAAAATGTAACAGTTGTCCATTTGCAATCCCACATTTCTATGTACTAACAAAGACTGTTTACAACCTAAATAATTTGATACCTAAATTAGAACAGATTAAAAACATTTCTTATAAAGGCGAAAGGGTTAGATTAGCTAATTTATTATACAAAAACCTTTCCTTAATAAGTACTGCTAAAAAACAATTTGGAGAAAATGTACTAAGCTCATTTTTAGGCAAGGACTACTCAGATTTCTTAAATAACATACGCAGCTTAGATAGTATAAATGAAAATCTAACAATTGGAGGCAACTAATATGGAGAATAATCATAGTTTAGATTTTTCGTCTACCTCAACTCATTATAATGAGAGTCTCCGTGGCACTTTACAAGATAGGATAAACAGTCTTAAAGGCACGGGTGTAAATCTTACAGCCGAAGCATCCAATAACAGATGGGATATTTATGACGAATATTTTTCACAAACACATTTTGTAGACTTTAGCTTCGATTCTTTTTCATCAAAGAAGTTTGATACTGACCAATTTATCTTGCTATTAAAATCTTGGTTTATTTTACTTTTAGAGGATGGTAACAGCTTTCAGCATTTGACAAGGAAAACAAGAAGAGCAAAGGATGCACTGATCCTAAGTAAAGGATTTAATCTAGAAGCAATAGATGAATTTGAACTTAACTATTTTTCTAAAGAGCTTAAACATAATTCTCTACAAACTAAAGCATCTTTTCTATTAGAATTTCTAGATTTTTGCCAAGATCTGATAGTGCCAGAAGAGTATCTGGAACTAATTTTAAGATACTATCAAATACAGAAATCAACAGCAATAAGAAAATTACCATCAAGCCAAGATGTTCTTAAATTTTCTTTAATAGTTGAAGTATACTTTTCTAATGAGGAAATTGATAAAGAATATTTGGACTACTATCCAATTTATTTATGGTGGAATTTAACAAACATTATCCCAATACGTATTAACGAATTTTGTAATTTGAAATTTGATTGTTTAAATTTTAATAAAGAAGGATGTTTTTTATCTTTACCTCGAAGCAAAAATCTAAGGAATCGTAAAATCGCTTACGACAAAATTTTGATTTCGGATAAAATTGCCAATTCAATTAAATTATATCAACAAAAAATATATTCTGTTAAACCGTCTAAAACATTATTGCAAACGTCTAGTACAGTTCGAAATATAAAACCAGAAATCTTTAATTACACAAATTTCAAGAATTTATTAAACAAATTTTATAGTGAAATTGTTTGTGGGAAGTATGGCCTCAAATTATTAGAGAACAGCTTGGAGCCACATATCCAATCACCTTACAATATTTATAGGAAAATAAGACCAAATGATACTCGCCATTTTGCATTTTTGAATTTAATGTTGCAAGGTTATCATCCCAGTGAGATTGCTAGATTAGGGGGACACAATTCTATTTATTCTCAAATGGCTTATCATAACCACTTGGAATATTGGGTTGATTCAGACCTAATAAAATTATTAGCGAATCAAAAAAGACATTTAGGTGACCTTTCAAACGAATTTTTCAAAGAAATTATTTTTAAAAATGCGATGAATACCACTACGGAAGTTTCTGAAGTTGTTAAAATTCCATTAGAAATCGGTTATTGTACAGATCCTTTACAAGACTGTCCCGTAGATGAACACTATCTCTGTAAACATTGGAGAATAACCTTCGATGATTACCAAAAACATTATGATAAATTACAAAACATCCTTGTTAATCAAGAGTCTGTTCTTAAATTATGCATCGATAAACTATTAGCACTTCATAAAACTGGCCTCATACATCATAAAAATGATGTATATGATGAAAAAAATTCGCAATTCAATTATCAGTTAATTGAAAGTTCTAAGCAAGTAAAAGATGCATTATACCAATTAGCAAAACTAAAGGAAGGGTTTGAAATGTATGAAAAGTCGAGGGCGTAAGCCTAAAATATATCCTAAAGATATTCTTCTAAAGATTATTGATGATTTCTTAAGAAATCAGGGGGATATTCAAATTATAAGATATAAAGAAATTTTCCTTTATGCATTAGAAGAATATAACAAAGGAATATTAGATTTTAAACTGAGTGAAGATTTTTGGAGAAAACCTGATCGTCAAGGGAAATTGTTAGTTGATGAAATCAATAAAAAGAGAAGCGCTTTAATAGAAAATAATAATCAATACATTGAAATTATCTCAACAAATGATGTTATAAACAGATTATCACAGGACACTCCAGCTACTAAAAAGAAAATTATTAATCAACTGAAGGTAAATGAGTATGGCTATCGTAAAATATCTACTCGCTACAATCAACTCAAAGAAAAAGAAGCTAAGATGTCACAAGAAATCGCTGAACTTAAGGCTGAGATTGTAAATCTCAAGGACAATAACGAAATCTATCAAAATGTTCTTTTTCAATGGGCAAATTTATCAAGCGTTAAAGATCTTGGTTTAATAAACTTAATTACAACTGGAAAAACTAGATCTGCTACAGTGGAACAACTATTTCAGGATATATTTAAAGAACAGCCTAATAAGGCTATACTAGAGCTTAATACTGATAATACAATTGATAATGTAGTAACTATAACGAAGACGAAAAATACACTTATCGAAGACTTAGACTTATAGTCTTCTGATAAAGTGGAAAAATATATTTTGCTTATAATTAAGAGAACCTTACTGCTACTAGCAGGGGTTCTCTTAATTTAGTCCATACTTTTGTATAGTATATTCGCTCTTCAATTTCCCTCTATGTTTTGTGAAATACATCATTTAAATAACGCATAAACTTTCAACTTCTTTAATTAATTCATGAGGCATGATTTTTAGTACCCCACAAATAATAAATATCGTAGTAATGCTAGGCTGTCTTTGTCCGCGTTCTAGTAATCCAATAAAAGTTCTATCTAGGTCGCATTGTAACGCCAATTGTTCTTGGGAAAGACCAGCTAGTTTTCTGTGTTTTCTCAACACGGTACCAAAAGCTTTTGATATCTCCATACGCTCACCTCTTAGTTAATTAACTAAGAAATTCACTAATTTAATCGACCGACTATAGTCATCATAAAAAGGTGATGCTACAATATTAATAAACATTTTTTGAAGGAGATTTTTTATGTCTAGTAAGAAATATGACGAAAGTTTTAAAAAGAAAATTGTTCAATTACATCTTGAAGGAAGGGCAACAACTGAACTGGGTAAGGAATATAAAGTATCACCCACCGCAATCTATTCTTGGATAAAACTATATGCTGATGAATCGGCTATTTCTTTTAAAGAATTCAGTGCTATTCAAAAAGAAAATAAACGTTTAAAACAGGAAGTAGAAATACTTAAACAAGCAATGACAATAATGACTTCAAAATAGAACTAATCCTTTATCCATATTTCATGTATTAGAACTGTGTTATAGTATAAAGTACAAGATATTTAAGGAGTATGAAAATATGGCAAAAAGCTTAGTATTAGCAGAAAAACCATCAGTAGCTCGTGATATTGCGAATGTACTGAAATGTAATAAAAAGGGGAACGGCTTTTTAGAGGGCGATAAATATATCGTAACATGGGCACTTGGACATCTAGTAACCTTAGCTGATCCAGAAGTGTATGATAAGAAATATCAAAAGTGGAATTTAGAAGATTTACCAATGCTACCTGATCGTTTAAAACTATCAGTAATCAAACAGTCTGGTAAACAGTTTAATTCCGTTAAATCACAGTTGAATCGTAATGACGTAAATGAAATCATTATCGCGACAGATGCGGGGCGTGAAGGTGAGTTAGTAGCCCGTTGGATTATTGCCAAATCTAAAGTGAATAAACCGATCAAACGTTTATGGATTTCATCCGTAACAGATAAGGCAATCAAAGATGGATTCAATAATTTAAAACCTGGTAAAGCATATGAAAACTTATATTTTGCTGCCGTAGCTCGTTCTGAAGCAGATTGGTACATCGGACTAAATGCCACTAGAGCTTTAACGACAAAATATAATGCACAGTTAAATTGTGGGCGTGTTCAGACGCCTACTGTAGCCATGATAGCTGCACGTGAAGATGAAATTAAAAACTTCAAACCACAAGTGTACTATGGCATTGAAGCACAAACTGATTCAGTCAAACTAACTTGGCAAGATACTAACGGGAATAATCGAAGCTTTAACAAAGAAAAAATTGATAGTATCGTAAAGAGCTTAGATAAGCAAAATGCTACTGTTGTGGAGATTGATAAAAAGCAGAAGAAGTCATTCTCTCCTGGTCTTTACGATTTAACGGAACTACAACGTGATGCAAATAAAAAGTTCGGTTACTCTGCGAAAGAAACATTAAACATTATGCAGAAGTTGTATGAACAGCATAAAGTGCTAACGTATCCTCGTACAGATTCACGCTATATTTCATCTGATATCGTTGGAACACTTCCAGAACGTCTAAAAGCATGTGGCGTTGGAGAGTACCGTCCTTTAGCACATAAAGTATTACAAAAGCCTATCAAGTCTAATAAGTCATTTGTTGATGATAGTAAAGTAAGTGATCATCACGCAATTATTCCAACAGAAGGATACGTTAACTTCTCCGCCTTCACAGATAAAGAACGTAAAATTTATGATTTAGTTGTCAAACGTTTCTTAGCTGTTTTATTCCCAGCATTCGAATACGAGCAACTAACGTTACGTACAAAAGTTGGTAATGAAACGTTCATTGCACGCGGGAAAACAATTTTACATGTTGGTTGGAAGGAAGTATACGAAAATCGCTTTGAAGACGATGATGCAACTGATGACGTAAAAGAGCAACTTTTACCTCGCATTGAAAAGGGCGATACATTAACTATAAAGTTAATTATGCAAACATCGGGTCAAACAAAGCCACCTGCACGATTTAACGAAGCGACTTTACTATCAGCAATGGAGAATCCTACAAAATATATGGATACGCAAAATAAACAACTTGCTGATACGTTAAAATCCACTGGTGGATTAGGTACTGTAGCGACACGTGCAGATATCATTGATAAACTATTTAATTCATTCCTAATCGAAAAACGTAGTGGCAAGGATATTTACATCACACCCAAAGGTCGTCAACTGTTAGATTTAGTTCCGGAAGAATTACGTTCACCAGCTACAACAGCGGAGTGGGAACAAAAACTTGAACTAATTGCAAAAGGCAAGCTAAAAAAAGATGCTTTTATTAATGAAATGAAACAGCACACTAAAGAAATCGTTGCAGAAGTTAAAGCAAGTGATAAAAAGTACAAACATGAAAATATTTCTACAAAGTCATGTCCTGATTGCGGTAAACCTATGCTTGAGGTAAACGGTAAAAAAGGCAAAATGCTCGTTTGCCAAGATCGTGAATGTGGTCATCGTAAAAATGTATCTCGTACAACAAACGCTCGCTGTCCGCAATGTAAGAAGAAACTAGAATTACGTGGTGAGGGTGCAGGCCAAATTTTCGCATGTAAATGTGGCTATCGTGAGAAATTATCAACATTCCAAGAACGACGTAAAAAAGAATCTGGAAACAAAGCCGATAAACGCGACGTTCAAAAATATATGAAACAACAGAAAAAAGAAGAAGAACCATTGAATAATGCAATGGCAGAAGCTCTAAAAGGATTTAAGTTCGACTAATAAAAAGCCTGAGCATGCAAGAAATTCAACATGACTTAGCTTTTTT
Organism: Bacillus pretiosus; assembly: GCF_052947655.1. Lineage (NCBI taxonomy): Bacteria > Bacillati > Bacillota > Bacilli > Caryophanales > Bacillaceae > Bacillus > Bacillus pretiosus. The sequence continues at coordinate 419,847 of NZ_CM129593.1, forward strand.
ATTTGAATTTATTATGTAATTGCAGTATCTTTTCCATTCTCTCTAAATTAGTGTAACTTAAAGCATAAATTGTCCTTTTAGACAATTTATGCTTTATTTTTTATTTAGACATTTTATGGTTAATTAAATATAAGAGGAAAATTAAAAAATATGTAATTTAAGATGCGATGTTTATTTATAGAAGGATGTTATTTATTGAGGTGGGAAGTAATAAAATTACAGATGATTTTTTAATGGAATATATTTAAAATGGATTGATTCCATTCTTTCTAAATTTAAAGCAGTATAATTCTTTAACATATACGCAAACTTATTTTTCACCTTTGGAACATATTATTCAACATGTTCCAAAGGTGAAAAAAATTTGTTTATTAAAGTTCTTTATAAGCATTAAGTAATTTTGGAGGTTAAAAATAATCTAAGGCTATTTGTGATAAAACTAAAGTTCCATAAAAAATACAATTTTCATCAACATCAAAATAAGGACTATGAAGATCATAAGCTATTTCTCCATACTTATGTGTTCCTAGCCAAAAATAACCACCTTTTATTTTTTCTGTATAAAAGGAAAAGTCATCAGCTCCTAAAACCTTCCATGCGGGGACAATATTTTTTGTACCAAGTACTTTAGATGCAGAGGCTTTAATAAGTTGTATAGCTTCATTATCATTGTAAAGAGGAGGATACATGTTTTCAAAATCTATATTAATCTTAGGAATTAGTGTTTTTAAATGCGAGTTAGTAATGTTATTTTTAATGTACTCGAAGAAGCTTTTATTAGTTTGATGGGAAAAAGACCTGATAGTGCCTGTCATTGTAATCTCATCAGCAGTTGTATTATAGTAATACCCCCCATTGATAGTTCCGACTGAAAATAAAAAGTCTTTGTGAGTTTCTTTAAAAGTTTTTTCTGCATTTTTAAGTAGAATAAGTAATTCGCTGGATAAATATATTAGATTTTCGTCATGAACTGATTCGGCAATATGGCGCGCTTCACCACAAAGATTAATATTAATCTTTGAGGATGCCCCCATTGCTAATCCTTCACTGGCTGCAATATATCCCGTTGGTAAGTGTGGTAAAACATGTAATCCTAGAATCATATCGATTTGATCGGGTTGAATAAACTCAAGTATTGGTTTAGCGCCTCCAGGACCTTCTTCAGCAGGTTGGAATATAAAAATTAGATTACATCTAAGCTGATTTTTATATTTTATTAATGTAAGAATAGTTCCTAGTAAAATTGTAGTATGAACATCATGACCACAAGAATGGCTAAAACCTTCATAGAGACTTTTATATGTAACCTCTTTTTTATCTTGAATCGGTAATGCATCTATATCTGCTCTGAACGCTAATGTTTTGTAGTGTTTGTTTACATTTATTTTTGCGATAACTCCGGTATTTGCTACTTGGGGAATAATTTCGATTTCATTAAGTGAAGATAAAATTTTATTGATGAATTTGTTGGTATTGTACTCTTCAAAACCTATTTCAGGGTGTTGGTGTAAATATCTTCTTAGGGCGATTAATTTTGGGAATAATTGTTTTATATAATGTATAGGTTCCATTAGGGCCTCCTGCATTCATAGAAGTACTGTTACTATCCTAGAACATAAAACTAAATTTATATTTTGGAGATACGTACTTGTAATATTTTGATTAATCTAATTTTATATAATGATATTATGATGTGAAATGTTAAATATTGTTACATTTTAATACAAAAAGTAACAATTAATCAATGAAGCTATTTATAATTATGGAAAAAATAAACGAAGAAACCATTAAACCTTTTGATGATTTAGAAATCACAGGTCTTGATATTATAGAGGTTACAGGTGTAATTTCCGCTAATGGAACAGGTACTAGTAGCGGATCTAATGGTACTTACTTGTGAATCTTCATCTTACTATTTTTAAATTAATACTTATTATAATGTAATATTAGTGAGATATTGTAAAAAAAAAGAGCATATAATTCAATAACATGTTTTTACAGAGGTTATTTTTTTAAAAAAAAGTAATATTCTATAAAATAAAAGTATTTACTAAAATAATGCATCGTGATATTATGATTTTTGTTCGATTCCCTAAAATATTACAAGTTATGACATGTTATAACAATTTAATGGAAAAAATAACAATTAATCAATGGAGGTAATCATAATTATGGAAAAAATGAATAAAGAAAACGTTAATTTTTTTGATGATTTAGAAATTACAGGTCTGGATATTACAGAGGTAACAGATGCAATTTCTATTCCGGAAACAGGTGCTAGTAGTGGATCTAATGGCACTTACCTATGTGGATCTTCATCTTGTTGCTCATCTTGCTGTTCTTAATTTAATATTTAGCATAGTGTAATAATAATTACATAAAATATATTAATAAAATTAATGGAGGTAATCACAATTATGGAAAAAATGAATAAAGAAAACGTTAATTTTTTTGATGATTTAGAAATTACAGGTCTGGATATTACAGAGGTAACGGATGCAATTTCTATTCCGGAAACAGGTGCTAGTAGTGGATCTAATGGTACTTACCTATGTGGATCTTCATCTTGTTGCTCATCTTGCTGCTCTTAATTTAATACTTAGTATAGTGTAATAATAACTGAGTAAAATATTTTTATATAATCATTAAATTTGTAAATATTTTAGGGTTTCAAACAAAATAAAGGATTTGGAGATGTAGTATGGTTCTAAATGTAGAAAATAAACAAAGGATATTAACTCCGTATTACTTAAAAAGAATTGGCGGCGTACCACTTGATAAAATAATAGGTTTGACAGCTAGTAATACAGTAACTTTAATTCGGGATACGCTACAAATAGAACAACAATTGGATAACATAAAGGATGACTTATTTCATTTGATTTTTTTGAAAGTCGAAGCAGAAAAGAATCCCTTAATTAGAAAAAAGTTAATCGCCATTAAAAAAAATGTATACAAATTCAAAGAAATTGATTTGGATTGTGTAGAAACAGAAGGGGTCCCTTTAAATATAATCAAATTTGTAAATAAATGGAATGTGCGCTTACGGGAGTTAAAAAGAATGCAAGAATTATATCCAGTTATTTACAAAGAGGAACTATATAGGATAAGAAAAGATTTTCAAGAGGTAGTTAAAAATGAAAACTTATTAAATGGAATAGTACTTACAAGCCAGTCCATGTATGAAAAAACGATACAATATACTACTACGCCGATTGATGAGCAAAAATCAAGATTAAGAAAGATAGAGCCATCATTAGCAATTTTTCTTATACGAGCAGCTTGTAAAACAAGCCCCTTTAGTACATTTACTTCAACTTTAGTTGAGGAGTGGGATGGTAAGGAAAATCAAATAGGAAATCAAGAGATTCGAAAGAGTTTCGTGAAGATTAATTATACTTTAGTTATGCGGATATTTGATCACTTACTCTTGCATAATGATGTTATGCCTTTTTGTACTTATCATTTAAATTCTACAGTTAGTGAGGATAATAATGTAATTAGTTATATTATAAATGAGGATAAAGTAGATAAGACATCCAAAGTATTTAGATCTAATGAAAAGTTAATAAATATCAATAATAATCCATTAATTAAAAAGATTGTTGAATTACTTAAAGAAGAGGAGTGTTTAACATATAATCAGCTCTTCTTATATGTAAATAAAATTTTCAATTCTAGTACAAAGACTCATAGTTTTATTAAGAAGCTTAATCAAATTCAATTAATTCTACCAAATGTATGTTTAGATCAGCAATCAGAAAACATTATAGAAGAATGTATATCAAAAATGGCATCTTTTGATGTTGGAGTTGTTCGAAAAGTTTGTGCATCTTTAAGTGAAATAAATAAATTTATATTACTGTACTCGGATGCATCAACGAACCAAAGGAATATTATTTTATCAAAAATAAAAAATATAATTATAGAAATAGCTCAATTTTTACAAGTAGATTTCCCCAAAAAATTAATAAATAACATAATCTACGAAGATTCTATACTGTATAAGAATTCGGCAGAGAAAAAGGAAGACTGGGAAATTACTTTAAATAATATTGAATTATTACAAAAGATTTCGCCTATTTTCGATATAAGATTTCGTTACCAGAGTGCAGTCGCAGAGTTGTTTATTGAAAAATATGGAGAAAAAGGGGTTTGTAATAACGTCGAAGAGTTTCTAACTCTTCTAAAACCTCTTTTTGATGAATACTTAAGAACGCTAATACCAGGATATGAACCAAAGTTTGGAGAAAATCTTGCGCACATAAAGAAGATTAATAAACTAAAAAAATCCTTTATGGACGAATTTATATCTCCAACTAACAATGGTAACAATGTTTGTATTAATAAAAAGGATATTGAACGTTACTATAAAGAAATACCTCAGGAACTAAAGTCTCGCACAAGCTCGCATAGTTTTTTTGTTCAAAAAACTAGAGGTGAAAATTCACTAGCAATTATTAACCAAGTTTATATAGGATATACAGAATTTTTTACTCGTTTTCTAAATTATTATCAAAAATCTTATATTAATTCATTAAAAAGACATCTTAAGGAAAAAGTTTTTGATAATGATGGAGTAACTATTGAGTTATCTTCTTCAATGGGATTCAATGCCAATTTGCATCCAGCTATGGGAGAGTATGAATTGGAAATGAGTGATTTTCCATTGGCACGCCAAACATGTAATAGTATAAAAATTAATGATTTATCATTAGTTTTTGATAAAAATACGAAGAGGCTTGTTTTAAGACATAATAAAATCGGGAAAATAAATCCTTTCTATATAGGATATTTGACTCCATTTTATTTACCAAGTTTACAAAAATATTTGACTCATATATTTCAATCAGGGTATATAGGATTACCATTTCACATTTATAATGAGCTAAACTTACCTCCAGAAGAAAAGTTAAGCATAAGAAAATATGGGCGTATAACTATTGGTAATGTGGTAATACAGAGAAAAAAATGGGTTATTCCAAGGCAAAGGTTTTTAGAGTTAGAGGCTAATATGAGTGAAATGCAGTACTTTTATAATATTCAAAAATGGATTTTGGAAAATGATTTACCAACAAAATTCTTTTTTAAAATGGTTCCTTTGGAATATAAGGATTTAGTCAAATCGCAGGATGACGATAATTATGAAAATACAGATGCGAAACCTCTTTATATGGATTTAAGTAATCCTATATTCGTTAAGGTATTTAGAAAATTGACCACTACTATTAAGTATGGATTATTGATTGAGGAAGTTTTGCCGGATTTAGGGGAATATATAGATAATTCAGAGCAAGAGAATTATGTTGAGGAATATATTCTCGAATTAACTCAAAAGGTATGTAAGGGGATATAAAAATGATTCAAGAAGAAGATTGGTTAACCTTAAGGATATTTTATTATGATCGAGATAAGGATTCTATTCTGTTAGATTGTATATTCCCGCTAATTGAGGAGTTAAGGCTTACTTATGGTGATTTATTGTTTTACTTAAAAAGACACTGGCAATATGGACCGCATATTGATTTGAATTTATCCGGTTTTCCTATAAATCAAAAAAAGAAAGTTAAAAACTTCTTGATGGGATATGTTTCTGAATATCTAGCGGAATATCCTTCCAATGAAGAAATAAATAGTAAAGAATATCTAATTCTTTCTAAGAAATTAGGTGCATTGGAATATAATTATGGACCATACACACCTATATACGAAAATAATACTGTTATGTTTACAGATTATAAACGTAATACTGCACTATTTGGGGATAATCCCCTATTAATAGGCAGTAGAGAATTTTTCTTAAACGAAATAATGCCGATTTTCAAGGAAATTATTAGTGATTCAAAATCTAAAGAAGAGAGACTAGTTTATTGTATATGCTTAATGGCATTAATAGCTGATAAATTTAAAGATGGTATTAAATATGGCTATTTAAGCTTTAAATCTCATGCTGAAGGTTTTTTGCATCAAGCTGGAAAAAGGAATTTAGACCATGTGATTATAAAAGAATTTAAAGAAGTTGAGGCTCGAGTTTCCGCAAAAATAGAGAGTTTTCTGGCTGAATTTCTATTGGGAAAAGTAGAAATTGAATGGGGAAATGATCCCCATTTAAAGGTATTTAGGGAATGGGATGATTTAATAGTAAGTACAATGGAAAAACTTTCCCTTTCGGAGGATATAAGAATTGAGTCTTCAAATAGCTTTAAAAAAGTTATAAAAGATAAAGAATCATTAGAGGGATTTAGTAGTTTTCATAAACATTTACTAACGAGTAATAAAGGAATCGAATTATTAGAGTCCAAACATTTTAATGCTTACCGATTTATCATAAATATTTTCTATGAACAACTACCTATTATTGGATTTAATGCTAAGGATCGGAATATGATGTGTTTTATATTATCTAATGCAGTAGAGAAAATATTTGAATGTGACTGGAAAAATTTAATGGGGTATAAAGAGGTAAAATAATATGCTTATTTTTGATCAAAAATTGTATATAAATAAATATGCTAAAATCGAAAAATATTCTGATGGTATTATGATTCGTACTAGAGAAAATAGTTTTTTTGTTAAAAATGAAGAAATTTATGATGAGTTTAATGAGATTATTAAATTCATTAAAGCTAACCATTCTATGGAAGAGATTATATGTAGTTTTCCACAAAATAAACAAGAAGTAATTTCGAATTTATTGAAATTACTTCTTAAGCAGAAGATTATTACCTTTAATAAAGATATAAGGGAAGAACACAGTAATTCAAGTTTAAATAAAAATATAGTTTATTTATATGGAAAAGGTTCTTCCTTTGATACATTTAAATTGCATTATAAGTATGGAGAAATTGTAGAAAATCAGCTAAATACTCAATATCTAAATACCTGTACTGTGTATATAAGCGATACATATAATAAGGAAGAGATTTATAATTTACTTCAAATGTCCCCTGATATACCTATTTTAATTGCTGTTTCTATAAATCATTATGGAGTAGTTGGATGGTTTACATCAAAAAGCTGGGAATATTTCGAGGATAGATTTACAAATAATAAAAATAAATTAGAATGTAAAAATAAAATGTTTAAAGACGATACCATTAGTATTTTAAGCTTAAGGTTGCTTATGGATTATTTGGAAAATAAAAATATAATAAATGAATTTTATGTAATTGATCCTTATCAGTTAAAAATAAGTAGCCATCCAAATTTTGAATATAATATTAAGTCGTCAGAAGTTAATTGGAAAAGTATCAACGATATAGATGAGAAGAAGCTACATAGTCACAAAAAAGAATATAATATTGATTTATTGCAACACGAGTATTTAGGAATATTAGATCGAATAGAGCCCCAAAAAAACCCCCAAATCCCCATTTCTCATTTGATGACAGGTCTGAGATTTAAAAGTGGTTTGGATAAGGAAATCGATATTATTGGGTATGGTCAGACGTTAATAGAAGCGGAAGCAAATTTAGTTACCAATATTGTTAGAGTCTTTTTGAATAATGAAGATTCATTGGATGAAAAATGTGATAATACAGTTTGGTCTTGTGGAAGAAATATTAGTGAATTTTTAGGAAAAGGACTCTTGCTACAGTTAGTACAACAAATACTTGCAGAAGAAAATATTCATTGTACCCCTCTAAATATAGAGTATAAAAATATAGAGCAAGATAACCTGTTATTTTTATACTATCATTTCCTGAAAGTTACATCTAATAAAAGTTTTAAAGTATTTCAGGTTGATACAAAGTATAAAAATCTTTCACTATTATTGTTCAAGGATTGGGAAAATCAGTATTTCATAAGTTTTGGATTTAATAGTCATGATGCTTTTTTAAATGGAGTTATGGAAATGTTGTCTAATGCACAGTTGGAGAATATGCATTATAAAAAAGGGTCATTTAAATCTAATTTTTACATTTATCATATTGATAATAATTTGATGGGGAAATTAAATTTTAAAAACAATACAATAGTATTGAATGAAGCATTTATAAATACTCAAAAAGATATATTTAACTATATAAAAGATATAGAAACTGAATTAAAGGCAGATAACATCAATATACAATATTTCATATACGATAAAGACCCGCTAATTGTTCAAAGTAACATGGTTGCAGGGCAAGTTAGATTAGAAAGAGTGGGTGTGTAGTATGATGAAAAAATGTGTAGTCGTTATTGGTGAAGGTTTTTTTGCTAAGGAAACTAAATCTTTTTTAGAGAAAAAAAAGATAGAAGTATTTCAGGTTAATAGTATTTCTGAACTAAATAATGATCTTAGCTCTTTTAATGCAGTATTAAGCTGTAGTGATGAAAAAAATATAAAAGAAGACATATTTATTCAGCAATTTGCTGTAGAGTATAAAAAACCATTTTTGAGATGTACAATTGATATGGAGAAAATATTAATAGGACCATGGGTAATACCAGAAGAAAATGTAGGTTGTGTTAGTTGTTGTGAACAAAGGGTTGTTGTAGCACATCCTCAAAAAGAAATATTACGCAGAAAAAGCGAAGAGTTTTTAGAGATTAAAAATGAAAATAATTTAAAAATGGATAGTGTTACAGGACTCTTTTTTGCAACTATTATTCATAATCAACTAGAACTGTATTTTCAGGGTCAAAAGAAGGATATGTTAATTAATGCCGTTTATGTAGGGAACCAAGAAAATTCTCATGGGGAAAGGCATTCTTTTTTACAAAATCCATTATGCGCTACATGTAATTTATTACCAGAAGATTCTCCGGAATTAGCTACCATTAATTTTAAAGAAATCTATAAATCAGAGGAAAGGACATATCGTTTAGATAATCCTTTGCTTAATTTGGAAAAATTGAGAAATTTATATGTAGATTACCGTACGGGATTAATTACTCATATTTATAGAAATCAAATAAAAACTAGGTGGATGCCCTTTGTAGTATCTGAAATGCCATTATTTGAAGGCGACGTAATAGAATATGGTAGTGGACGTACATATAACTTTTATGATTCAGAGAAATCATCAATTCTAGAAGCATTAGAAAGATATGTTGGTATGCATCCTAGACGAACAAAAACAGTTATTCATGGTTCGTATAAGCAATTAAAAGATAAGGCTTTTGACCCTAAAAGACTTACACTACATGATAAATCTCAATATGAGGAACCGGGGTATGGATATATTCCGTATTCTGATGACCTAGAATATAATTGGTGTTGGGTCTATTCATGGAAAGAGAAAGCCCCTGTACTACTACCGGAAACAATGATTTATTATAGGTTACTAAATGATAACTCAAAACCACGTAATCGATTTGTTTATGAGACCTCCAATGGTTGTGCATTAGGAAATTCTATTGAAGAAGCTATTTTCTATGGTTTATTAGAGGTTATAGAAAGAGATGCCTTCTTAGTTTCATGGTATACGAAAAGGCCTTTGACTAGAATCAATTTGGAAGATGTAGAGGACAAAAACCTGCTTATCATTACAGAGTTAATTGAAGCGGAAGGCTATGATATACATATTTTTGACACAACAATGGAAACAGGTATACCATCTGTTTGGGTAATGATGATAAACCCAAAAGAAAATGCTCCTGTCAAAACATACTCTGCAGCAGGGGCTCATCCAAACCCTGAAAAAGCAATCTTAGGTGCTTTAGTAGAAGTTACAACTTCATTTGCCATTTATGAAGAAGTATTTCTGAAGGATAGGGAGAAAGCAGCAGAAATGGTTTCAGATTCAGGAAAAGTACAGGTTATGGATGACCACGTATTGTTATACTCACATCCAGAAACACTTGAAAGATTTTCTTTTTTATTTACTGAGGAATCGAAAACTAAAAATATTAGAGAATGTTATAAAAGCTGGTATGAAGAAGAACCATCTATGAATTTTACGAAAGAAGTCAAACATTTATTAAACGTAGTATCAGGTACATTTGGTGATATTTTGATTGTAAATCAAACAAGCAGTGAATTAGAAAAATCAAACCTTAAAGCTGTCAAGGTTTTTGTTGAAGGAATGCTAACGATGTCTTTTGGGCATCAATATAGAAGAATTAATTTAAAAAGAATTCAGCAAGGGGAAAATTTTTTCAGACAAGCAGTTACTATTCAAACTATGGATGATGTCAATTCAGATCCACATCCTTTCCCATAAACATTTTTTGAGAGGAATGTTAATATGTTAGCACCTGAAACAACAAATATTTGGAATTCTATACATGTTTTTTTGCATGACAGTAATAATTATCATAGCTTCATGGAAGAAGATTTAGATCTATTTTTACAGGAAATGAAAAAAAACAAATTAATAGATAAATGGTTTTTTATACGTTATTGGGAAGGAGGGCCACATATAAGACTGAGATTTTTAAATTTAAAGGTAGATGTACAACAAGTTATTGAAAAGTTAAATGAAATTATTACAAAGTATAGTATTAAAAAACAAACAAATAAATTAACAGCTGAAGATTACTATAAGAATCATAAATTTGATGGGAAGAAAATTAATTATACTAGTTTGCCGTTTTATCCTAATTTTACTGTTAAAGAGATAAGCTATGAACCAGAGATATTAAGGTATGGGGGAGATGATACCATCCATACCTGTGAAAATTTATTCTATCATTCTAGCGAACTTTCTTTAAAGCTAATTTCACAAAAAATTCCTTTTAACAAACTATTGGTGGTATCTATTGATATAATGATAATTACAGCTCTAGAGTTGAAAGTTAAAAACTTAAGAGATTTCTTTGATATTTATGCGCGTTTTTGGAATAATTATGTGGATGATCGAGAAAAAGTGAATAATGTTGTGAATAATTTATACAAAGACCAAGGAAGTGTTATTCAAAAGCGTTTAAAATTACTTGAAAATATGGACTGCACATATAATCAAGGTAATTTAAATAGTCTGTATGTAGAGTGGAAGAAACATGTTCAAACAGCATATAGGAATTTATTGGGCTCTAAATTAATTAATCCTTTAGATGGCAAGAGAGTAGACGATTTATCAGCTCGAACCATGGCTATTCAGACAATAGCTATCTCAATTATTCATATGACAAATAATCGTTTAGGTATTACACCTGATTTTGAATATATTCTTGCAAGCTTAATAAAAAAGTTGGTGGATTAATGTCTTATAAAAATTGGTTTGTAAATTCATATAATGTAATTAGTGTTGATGATAGGGTAAACAAGCTGTTTGAGGATAGATTTTGGTTAGCATCCTTATATCATGAGAATAGCAAATATTATCCAGATATATTTAGCAAACAAATGCCGCTAATGCCGTATTCTGTTCCTCTATATGACTATGAAAAAACATACCCTGTTGTATGTAAGGTACCATCTTTTAAAGAGTTATATAATAGCGAAAATGAATTTATCGATTCTCTTTTCGGTAGAAGGTCATCCTGGGAGTTTTCAGGGGGTACCATGGGGCGTGAAAAATTTCATCAATTACTACAATTTAGTGCTGGGACAACTGAGAAGAAGAAGATTGTTAGTCATGATAAAGAGTTCATTATTTCTAAAAGATCGTATCCTTCTGGTGGGGCATTGTACCCTGTTGAAATATATTTATATGTCCAAAATATAGAGGGTTTAGATAGAGGAATTTATTTATTTAATCCAAGCCATAATACGCTACATCTGGTAAAAAAGGAAGAAGATCTAGATCTACATATAAATGATTTAGGAATCTCAACAGACAGTAAAAGAAACCCATTAATTGCAGAGAATAATTACGAACAGGCAGCAGTAATTTTTTTGCTAGTAGCTAATTTTGAGCATCAAGTAGATAAATATGGTTTAAGAGCTTACAGATTAGCTTTAATGGAAAGTGGTCATCTATCCCAAAATATTTTGTTGGTAAGTACATACTTAAAGCTAAAAGCTATACCTTTTACTGGTTTTTATGATGATCGGATTAATAATTTTTTAGGGTTAGATGGAAAAGGAAAATCTATATTATATATGATACCAGTAGGATAAGTGGTTAGGAGAATTAAAAATGTATAATGAATTAATTGAAAAAAGTATATCTGTAACCCCAGGTTATTTTCTTTTTTTTCCAAGTGAATATGAATTATGTATAAAAAATAGTTACCTTTCTGCAAGCTTATTTAAATTGAAGGATAAAAATAAGACAAGTTGGATAAAGGAGTTCTTTGAAAGGTTAAATTACGGACAAGTATTAAAAGATATTATTCACTTTGTTCCAAATCAATATAAAAAAACAGTGATGAATATTATTGTTACGGGTTTACAAAAAGGATATTTTACTGCAAGTCTTCATGATAAGCATATTTTGCCTTATTGGATGACTAATAATATGTACGGAAAAGAACAATTTTTGAAAGAATCCATTCAAAATACTAATATGGCATTAATCGGTCTCGGGGTTTTGGGGGCCAAAATCGCAAGTAAGCTATTGAGATATGAATTCAATAATCTAAAATTAATTGATTGCGGAACATTGAGTAATCTACATATAGAAAATTGTCATGAATATATTAACCAGAGAATAGGTCAGAATAAAGTCTATGCTTATGAACAATTTTATAAAAGTAAAAAGGATCTATGTAATACGCAATTTATTGATGTTCAAAAATTCCAAAGTGAGAAACTAGAAGCAGAACTTAAAGATTGTAATTTTGTAACAGTTGCTGTTGATGAGTATGATCCTTTACTCTATTCTTTAATAAATTCTTTGGCTATTAAGTATAAATTTAGATGGACATTGCTATTTGTTGATCGATGGGACTTGTATATTGGGCCTACTTTTATACCGGAACAAACGGGTTGTTTACAATGCTTAGAGGATATATATGTAAATAAGTTAGACAGTCTATCTCCTAAACTATATAAATCAGTAGAAGAGTTGAAAAATGGGTATCCTAATATACAATTCAATCCGGATCATGCTTTAATTGTATCAGGATTCTTTTTAGCTGATTTGCCTAATATTATTGGAGAAATGCCGAGGATGATTGAACCTGAAAATAGTTTAACCTTGGGAAAACAGCTAAAAATAGATACTAGAAACTTTGATGCTAAAATTCTATCTACTATTAAAAATCCTAATTGTAAGTGTAGTAAAATAGAATAAGAGGAGAGTTCAAGTGGATACAACAATTATTAAGTTGGAAAACGTGACTAAGAGTTTTGAAAATAAAAAGGTTCTTAATAATATTGATTTAAATATTCAAAAAGGTTCTATTGTAACTATATTAGGTTCAAATGGTGCTGGAAAGTCCACAATTATTGGTATTATGCTAGGGTTGATTAGACAAACATCTGGGAATGTAGAGCTATTCGGGAATAATCCTACTAATAATTCAGTTAAGCAAAGAATTGGAGTAATGCTTCAAGAAGTTAGTGTGATAAATTTATTAACAGTAAAAGAAACTATTAATTTATTTAGAAGTTATTATAAAAATTCTTTACCTATGGATCTACTTTTAGAAATATCAGGACTAAAAGAGGAGCAAGATGTAATTTCTACTAAGTTGTCTGGAGGACAGAAAAGGAGATTGAATTTTGCCTTAGCAATGTGCGGGAATCCAGATTTATTATTCCTGGATGAGCCAACAGTTGGAATGGATATTACATCACGTCAACTATTTTGGGATTCTTTAAAGAAGCTAATTAAGGAAAATAACAAAACAGTTATTCTTACGACACATTATTTAGAAGAGGCGGATTCTGTTTCAGATCGCATAATATTTTTAGATAAGGGAGCAATTATTGCAGATGGTTCTCCTAAAGAACTAAAGGCACAAGTATGTAGTAGTTATATTAGTTTTAAAATGAATCAGTGTATAGATGAAAAGGAACTAAAACAATTATCTTGCGTTAATTCAGTGGAAATAAAAGAGAAAAACGTGAAAATTGAAAGCAGTAATATTGAAAGTACTTTAAAAGTATTAATGAGTAAAAATTATGATATATCAGCATTAGAGGTGCAAAATAGTTCTTTAGAAGACTATTATAGAAAGGTAACTAGCTAGAAAGAGGGGACAAAATGAATACTCTGATTGCTCAATGTAAAAGTGAATTAATTCGAACAATACGAAATCGCCGATTTATAATTTTCACAGTAATCTTCCCTGTGATGTTTTATTTCATTCTGATTAGCCAAGTGGGGGGAGATACAATAATTGAAGGGGTTTCTTGGAATTTAAAATTAATGATTGGCTGTGCTACTATAGGGGTAATGGGAAGTGGATTAAACACACTAAGTAATAGGATATCTCTTGATTTTTCGCAGGGATGGATAAAATTGATAAAAGTATCGCCGTTACCTCCATTTACATATGTAATTGCTAATATGATTGCACAGTTATTTTTAAATTTTCTTATTATATGCATTGTATTTATGGTAGCATTTCTTTACCAAGGTATAAATCTTTCAATCACAGAATGGCTAATTATATGCCTTTGGTTATGGGTAACCTCAATAGTATCAATTTTAGGGGGAATTATCATAGGGGTGTTAGTTCCAAGTGATTCTGCACAAGTTATTGGAACTGGGATTTTTATGTTACTTATATTCTTAGGAGGTGTGGCACAACCTCCAGGTTTATTACCAGATTTTATGCAAATAATATCTAAAGTTTTACCTGTATATTATATTGTAAAGGTGCCAACGGATGTGGTTGCTCACCATGGTATTGAAGTACTGGATTATATTATTATTTTAGCATATGCAGTAGTCTTTATTTTTCTTTCAGTCTTTGCAATTAATAAAAAACAATTATCTCGTTAATTTGTGAAAAAATATTAAAAATTTATTTTAGAAACCCAAGTGCTTTTTATTGAAAACCGATTGTTTAAATGTACAATCGGTTTTACCCTATAATAATATAAATCTCAATTGTGACAGTAAAAGGATGATGAGAACCGATCAGTATGTTATATGTATTCAGAGTTGTTTCTCAGTGCGAGTTGGTTCAGTATTAATTCAATCAACTCTGTTTCAGGGCATTTAATTTTTTTAGTACTACATTAGATTATATTCTAAGTTTTTTTAATCTTTATTTGATACACTAATAACTTTAGTAATATTATCCATAATATATAATAATGAATTCTTATTGATCTTCATTACTTAACGTAATATAAAATTATTTAAATGATTTATAAACATCCACATAATTAAGAGTATTCCTATATATGTGTGTTTATCTTAAAAGTATATAAAACAGAAAATTCATAAGTTGCTCTTTTATCTCGAAGTTATTATGTTTTATATTATAATGTTACAATTTTAATGCTTTTACAATATTGAGGGAACAGCACATCATCATTAAGCTAAGAAAAGCAAATGCCCCAAAATGAAAATGTTCTCATTTTGGGGTATTTGCTTTTCTTAGCTTGATACGCATAGGCTACTCCTAAAAACAAGGATCACCTTATTTATATTCTTATTTCATTAACTTTTAAAAAATAGCCTATTTTTTAAAAGTTAATAGGACTTACCTTAATAAAAATACCACCAAATAAAATTTTTATTAGACCATCTATTACAAAAAATATGTCTAGGCTGATGTTATTAATGATTAGTCCTATTAATGCATTAATTATTAGACTAATTGATAAAAAAAACATCAATTTCCCATGTACCGGAATAAAGAGTAAAAAATGAATACCTACAGTTAAAAGGATTAATAGCCAGCCAATTCTATAGTCATTGAAAAAAAAATGACAAACCAGAAAAACTAAAATAGCTAATAGGGTGATTGAAAAATTAGACCACCTTTTTTGTTCTTTTGTGCCAGGACCAACTGCTAATTTATATCTAGTTTTAGGGTTTAATTGCCAAATTACACCTAATGCATATACGATACTAAAAGGCCAAACATTTGGATAACCGTTGTATTTTATTAAAAGTAAAAACATTGCTGTGCCAGCAATTATTAGCCAAATTCCATTAATCTTTTGTCTAGGATATTTGTAGATTTTTGTTTTCATGTTGTATTCCCCCATTTCGAATGGTGTATCTTCTTTAATGGCATTTTAATATAGAAATTATACATTTATTTAGAAGGTAGCGCCATGTTATCAAAATGAAAAAGTTTGTTATGTAATATTAAAGATATATGATAAAGAAAGATGTGGTGGCTAAATATACAATGAAGAAACGAGTAGAATCGGAATTTAATTTTTACTTTGAACTGGAAAAAAATTATTGTCTAATTTCGATGGTTGTAAAGATGGGGACTATGGATTAATTGAAAGCATACAATGTCATGATGGAAAATTAGTAAATTATCAATTGGAAATGTAATTTAAAGAATAACGCATAGAATATTTCTTAAGGACAAGAAGTTAAATTAAAGAAAAGCGCTTTGACGAGTGCTTTTTCTTTTTTTGTTGAGGGTATTATGCTTTTAAACAGTATATGCTAAATTTTTTTTGGAATTGTATGTATTTTTAATGAACTTCATTTCGATGGAGGAATGTTTGAAGGAATTAATGGAGAAAGGATTTTTGTATTACCCATTAATCTGGTGTCTTACGACTTATAATGTATGTATAAATCATAAAATTTACTTAGAAGAAAAATGCCCTACTTGTAATAAGTTAATTCCATTCTTGCATAGAAAGAATAGAATTGGTATATGTCCTTATTGTCAATTGTATCTTTTTAAACCACTTAATATTCTTCAATTTACAGACCACAAAGATTATTATATTTCTCAAAATATAATAATCTTTGTTTAAAGAAAATAGCAAAGAAAACAGCTTTAGTATTCATGCATTATATGAAAATTTGTCCTTTATTCTTCAAAGCGGCTTTAATGGAAATATAAAGCAGTTTGCTAATTACATAGGTGTACCTAAAACAACAGTATGGGGATGGCTAAATAAAGAAGTTAGTATTTATCTGAGTGAAACAGAAAAGGAACAATTTGGTGTGAAGGCAATAATTGATATTGCTAAAGACTTAAAATGTAGTACGAAATTTCTTTATAATAATTTTCCGGAGGAGTGTAAGAAAATCTCAGAACGTAATTATCGAATACAAACTGAAAAAATCTTTTTATATGTCTAATTTAAAAGGGCAGATACAAGAAGTCTGTTATAACCATTTTTTAAAAGGTGTTTTACAATTAAATCGAGGTTTTTACTACTTAAAATTATCATTATAACCATATAAATTTGGGAGAAAATCATACAAGTCATATAAATACTAGAAATATTAATTTCACCCTAACTATTGACGGGATACATCGCAACACGGCCGCAATTCAGCTGGGCATTAAAGCGAGTCGTTAAAGCGCGAGTCGCGTTAAGACCGATGTACCAGTCAGCTTCTGAACGTGCGACAGCCGAAGCGTATAAATTGTCATATGCTTTACCTGGTTTTAAATTTGCGAAGCCATCTTTAATTGCTTTATCAGTAACAGATGAAATCCATAAACGCTTAATAGGTTTTTGTATTTTAACTTTATCGATAATCCAACGTGCGACTAATTCGCCTTCGCGTCCAGCATCTGTCGCTACAATAATTTCATTTACATCTTTTCTAAGTAGCTGACTCTTCACAGCATTAAATTGTTTCCCTGTTTGTTTAATAACCGTTAATTTCAAGCGCTCAGGTAGCATCGGTAAATCTTCTAAATTCCACTGTTTATATTTCACATCATAGCTTTCTGGATCAGCTAATGTAACGAGATGACCTAAAGCCCAAGTTACAATATATTTACTACCTTCAAGGTAGCCATTTCCTTTTTTATCACACTTAAGTACACGCGCAATATCACGTGCAACGGAAGGCTTTTCAGCGATTACAACGCTTTTTACCATATTTAAAACATCCTTTCAAATTTCCATACGTTAACTATAGCATACATCTTCTTGAGATTCAGTTTCGCTCCAGATTTGAACGTTTTTTAGTGGGATAACATCTGTTTGAGGGTGAATGATGGCGACAGAACATAATATGCGCCATGATGAGACTATGAGAAATAGATACTTATTTATCCCGCATTAACGGGCAGTAAGACCCCTGCCTCAAAATTCAGCGGAAGCCAAGAAGTTAGGTAGGGGATCAACTGCCCATAAAAGCCCGATTGGTTCAACTAATAATCAGTGGGGGATGAACAAAGCCCCCACTGATTAAAGTTTCACTTTATTATGCGTATTGTTTTATCAGTTGCTTCTATATGAAATAGAAAAGTAAAGAACTTGTTATTTTACTAGAATAAGAGTAGACTTTGAAGTAGATGAATAATAAACACATGGGAGTTTGTGGATGCAAACTGAGAGTATGACTAATCCGTCATTGACCATTTGAACCTGTTGGATAATGCCAGCGTAGGGAGAGTGTAAAAGCACATGTTCAGGCACTTTGCGTACGCGCAAAGTGCCTTTTTGTGTATCTCCCATCACTATAGTTAGGAGATGAAAAGGATGAATATGAAAGAAATTAGTAAAGTAGTGGATTTGGTGAGAGAGTCTAATCCACTCGTGCATAATATTACAAATGTTGTTGTAACAAATTTTACAGCAAACGGTTTGTTAGCATTAGGAGCATCACCTGTAATGGCGTATGCAAAAGAAGAAGTAGCAGAAATGGCTAGCATTGCGGGAGCCCTTGTTTTAAATATGGGTACACTTCGTCCTGAAGAGGTAGAAGCGATGTTACTTGCTGGTAAATCAGCAAATGTGAATAATGTACCAGTACTATTTGATCCAGTTGGTGCAGGAGCAACATCGTATCGAACAGAAGTTGCGAGACATATTCCGGCTGAAATTGATTTAGCGATTATCCGCGGAAATGCAGCTGAAATAGCGAACGTTATTAATGAGAGATGGGAAATTAAAGGGGTAGACGCCGGTGTTGGAAATGGCAATGTCGTAAGTATTGCAAGGCAGGCAGCGGATGAATTAAATACAGTAGCGGTGATTACTGGAAAAGAAGATGTTGTTACAGATGGAGAACGAACGATCCTTATTCGAAATGGTCACCCTATTTTAACGAAAGTTACGGGAACTGGTTGTTTACTAACTTCTGTAATAGGAGCATTTGTAGCAGTAGAAAAGGATTATGTAAAGGCAGCAGTAGCGGCATTAACGTTTTATGGTGTAGCTGCGGAACTGGCAGCTGCTAAGACAGTGGAAAAGGGACCTGGTAGTTTCCAAATTGAATTTTTAAATCAGTTAGCGAATACCACTTCGGGTGATATTGAGAAGTATGGGAAGATTGAGCTTATATAGTAAGGAGGGGAACTAGATGCCCTGTATTACAAAGGCTGAAATGTCTAGATTATTATCAGTATATTTTATTATGGGAAGTAACAATTGTGCGAAGGAGCCACTACAAGTATTGAGAGATGCACTTGAAGGCGGTATAACAATTTTTCAATTTCGTGAAAAGGGGGAAGGGGCTTTAACGGGAGAGAAACGTATTTGTTTCGCGAAAGAACTACAAGCAGTCTGTAAAGAGTACGGTGTACCATTCATCGTAAATGATGATGTGGAACTAGCTATGGAGTTAGATGCAGATGGCGTGCATGTTGGCCAAGATGATGAAGGAATTACTTCTGTTCGTGAAAAAATGGGTGATAAAATTGTTGGTGTATCTACCCATACAATTGAAGAAGCACGCTGGGCAATTGAAAACGGAGCTGATTATTTAGGTGTTGGGCCTATTTTCCCAACGAGTACGAAAAAAGATACGAAAGCTGTACAAGGAACGAAAGGTTTAGCTCATTTTAGAGAACAAGAAATTACAATACCGATCGTTGGGATTGGTGGCATTACAATTGAAAATACAGCGTCAGTTATAGAAGCTGGTGCGGACGGTGTTTCTGTTATTTCCGCGATTAGTTTAGCGGAATCTCCGTATGAAAGTACGAAGAAGCTAGTAGTGGAAGTAAATAGGAGCTTGTAGGGAAAGGGAACTTCACAAAAATAGAAAAGAACATAATGGACAGTTAAAAATATTTAAACAAACGTTTGATTAAAAAAGCACAAACCCTTTAAAATTGTCGGTTTGTGCTTTTTCTTTAAAACATAATTGATATTAGGAGCATTCCAATTCCGATAGAGGTGAATGTTGCGATTAGGCCTGGAATCATAAAGCTATGATTTAAAACATATTTACCAATACCTGTTGTACCAGTGCGATCGAAGTTAATGGCAGCAACGATTGTTCCATAGTTTGGAATGAAGAAATATCCATTTACTGCAGGGAACATTGCGATTAGTAGTGCTGGTGGAATACCGAGTGATAATCCAAGAGGCATTAAAGCACGTACTGTTGCTGCTTGGCTATATAGTAAAATAGATAGAATGAATAATGCGATGGCAAATAGCCATGGTGCACTTGTTACTAGGTGCTGAATTGATCCTTGAATCATATTTAAGTTTCCGTTAAAGAAAGTATCTCCCATCCAAGCGATACCGAAAATAGCAACAACAGCTGTTGCCCCCGCTTTAAAGACGTTACCAGACACGATGCTTTCTACATTTGGTTTGCAGAAAATAATAATAAGAGCTGCGATAGTTAACATAACCATTTCAATTGTGTTTGGCATGGAAAGACGAATTAACTTCCCGGCAACCATCCATCCTGGACGAAGTGCTTCAAATGAACCGAGAAGTACGACAAGGAAAGTTCCTACTAAGAAAAGGATAACGGATAGTTTAGCGCCTTTTAAACCAACAAATTCTTTCTTCTCTTCAATTTTAGGAATCATTCCTTCTTTTAAACGTTTCAAGTATTCAGGGTCTTCATTTAATTCTTTCCCCATTTTGCTAGCAACAAATGCAGCTACCATACAAGCGATGAAGGTAGAAGGAATACTTACTTTTAAAATATCTAATAAGGTGATTTTATAGTCAGCTAGCATTGCTAAAAGTGCAACTGTTGCAGCTGATATAGGGCTAGCTGTAATTGCTTGTTGGGAAGCGATTACGGCAATTGACATTGGTCGTTCCGGTCTAATCCCAGATTCGCGAGAGACTTCTGCGATAACAGGAAGTACAGAATAAGCAACGTGACCAGTTCCTGCGCACAGTGTAAATAAATAAGTAACAATTGGAGCAAAGAATGTAATGCGCTTTGGATTTTTTCGCAATGCTTTCTCAGCTAGATGAACAAGGTAGTCCATTCCTCCAGCAGCTTGCAGTGCACCGGCAGCTGTAATTACTGCTAAAATCATAAGCATTACATCAATAGGAGGAGCTGTAGGTTGTAAGTGGAAGACAAAAACAAGTATTGCCATACCAACGCCACCCATTACTCCTAGACCAACTCCGCCTAGGCGTGCGCCAATAAAAATGCAGAGTAGTAACGTAAGAAATTGTAGCCAAAACATGATAAACTACCTCCGGAATTCATTAGTTAAGATATATTTGAATAATTTAATTTGAACGAAAATTAAAACAAATACCCAAAATAATCCTTGTGTTATATACATTTTTTATTATATAACACAAGAAATGTAACATTCACGAACTTTGTTAAATTATTTCGAAAAAATAATACCTTGAAACTTTACATTTGCATCTCTAAATAGGTAGACATTTTAATTCTTATGTTGTAATCTTTGATAGAGAATAATTTAATTCTCATAGAACTCCCATATCGTTCAACTCGTTCAGCGAGAAAGGCAAACTGATGGAAACATTAGGACGCAAAACTACAGGAGCTAAGGTCGAAAGGCTATGCTAGCCAGTTACCGGACGGATAGGGTTGGTCTTGACCAATGCTCTTTTCATTGGTCTTTTTTTTGTTTATAAACAAATGAGAGCCGTTATCGTTTATTAATAAGGTGTATATTTTAATAGCGTTACTTTATAGTAAGTTAATTAAGAAAGGTGATGTTAATGAGAAGATATTGGCATAAACTATCATTTCTTCAAAAAAATGTATTGTTAACTGTGTTAGTTATTTTGACGCTTGTCGGTACTATGGGAGCGTTAAGTTTTAACATGTTTCAAAATAGCATGATGTCTATATTTGAAAGGCATTCTTTTGAAACAGGAGATACGGTATTACATAAATTAGACGCAGAAATATTGAGAGATGTTGCAAAAGACCCAACAGCAGAAAGAGAAAAGAGAGAGAAGTTAACAGAGAAATTAGATGAATCAACGGAAGAATTGAACAGTGTTGGACAAACCTATATTGTTGGAGCGAAAAAAAATGAAAAAGGTGAGCTACAAATCATTGATTTATCTACAGGTTTAGCAAATGTTGTTGAAGTAAGGCCGGGAGAATATTATAAACAACCAGACCTTTGGATGAAAGCATATGATAAAGTAATGAGCACAAAAAAAGCAAACATGACAGAAGTATATGAAGACGCATTAGGAACATGGGTAACGATATTAGAGCCAATTAAAGATGGAGAAGGTAATATTGTGGCACTTGTTGCAGCTGATGTAGATGCTTCTATTGTTCCTAGTACAAAAGAAAAGTTCATTATACAAGGTTTAATGTTTATTTGTATTTCTGTTTTAATTGCAACTTTTATTCAATTCTTAATTGTGCGTAACGCACTTGCTCCATTGCGGGATTTACGTGAAGGATTGCGCAGAGTCGGTGAAGGTGATTTAAGTATTAAATTAGAGGAAAGACCAGATGATATTGGTATTATTAATGCGTATTTTAATAATACCATTGAGAAGTTTAAAGGAATTATAGATAAAGTGAAGCAGACAGCAGAACAGGTTTCCTCATCTTCGCAAGAATTGTCAGTGAGTACGAAAGAGAATAGTATGGCAGTCCAAGGAATCGTAAGTTCTATAGTTGAGTTAAGGGCTGGCGTTCAATCACAAGAAACTTCAGTACCAAAGTATTTAGGTATTGTATATGAAATGGAAGATAGGATGGAAGAGATAACTAATATTGCAAAACAAATGGCGAAAGAGTCTGAAGGTACGACGCATCATTCAGTAAAAGGAAATGGTGTTATTGAACAGACGATTAATCAAATGAAAATAATACAAAATGCAGTACAAGATTTATCTTCTATCATTCATTCTTTGGAAACAAGATCAAAAGAAATTAGTGATATTGTAAATGTAATTACAGGTATTTCAAATCAAACGAATTCGCTAGCTTTAAATGCTTCTATTGAAGCTTCACGTGCTGAGGCAACCGGAAAGGGATTTGCCGTTGTTGCTGATGAAGTGCGTAAATTAGCAGAGCAGACGGAAGCATCAGCAAAAGATATAGCGAAATTAATAGGGGAAACACAAGTTGAAACGGAAGAAGCTGTTGTTTCAATACAAAAAGCTTCAAAAGAAGTAGAATCCGGAATTAAACTTTTTCAAAGTAGTGGTGCTTTCTTTGAAAAAATTTCAAAATCAGCACAATCTGTTACAAATCAAGTTAGAGTTGTTTCTAGCAATTCAAGTGATATATTGCAAAATAGCCAAAATATTGTTCGTGTTGTAAATGAACTATCACTTATTGCAAATAAGTATGCAAATAGTAGTAATAATATTGAAGAAAGTATGAAAGAACAGGAAATGTCTGTACAAGATATAGCTGAATTAGCTAGTTCTTTAAGCTGGCTTTCACAGGAGTTACAAGAGTTAATAGGGGAATTCAAAAGTTAAATGAAATGATTATACGTGCTTTTGTTTGTTCAATAAAATAAATCATGCTACAATGAAAACGAATTAAGGACCGGGGAGCCAATTGGCTGAGAGGATGTAAACAAACATCGACCCTCAACCTGATCTGGATAATGCCAGCGTAGGGAGTTACTTAAAGTGATGTAGCATATGTTATTCTATAATAACTTGCATACAAGGCTTTCCTACGCAGTAGGAAAGCCTTTTCTTGTTTTAATATTTCATTTTATAAGGGGGATTTTACTATGTCACAACAAGTTACAATTTCATTTTCAGTAGTACCACAAGCGAAGAACAAAGATGTGTATTCTGTTGTTGATAAAGCAATTGAAGTTGTACAACAATCGGGAGTTCGTTATGAAGTAGGGGCAATGGAAACAACGCTGGAAGGAGAATTAGATGTACTTCTTGATATCATTAAACGTGCGCAACAAGCTTGTGTGGATGCTGGAGCAGAAGAAGTGATTACTTCTATTAAAATCCATTATCGTCCAAGCACTGGTGTAACGATAGATGAAAAGGTTTGGAAGTACCGTGATGAATATGCAAAACCAGAAGCAATCTAAAATAATTACAACAATTTGGCTTATCCTTCTCATAGCGATATGGGAAGGATCTGTTTCATTATTTAAAATTGAACCGTGGATTTTACCGAAGCCTTCTGCCATTGTTCAAGAATTAATTGGAATGAAAGATTTACTATTACCGAATATGATGCAAACGTTACAAGAGGTTCTAATCGGACTGTTTTTTGCGATTTTAATTGGGACAAGTATTGCAATTATTATGGATGTTATCCCTTTATTTCGTATTTTAATAAATCCGTTGCTTGTTATTTCGCAAACGATTCCAATCGTTGTACTTGCACCGTTATTTATTATTTGGTTTGGATATGGAATGCTACCGAAAGTAATGGTAGTAATACTCGTTTGTTTCTTCCCGATTGCGCTCAGCATTTTAGAAGGTTTTCAAACGGTAGATAAAAATATGTTGAATTTGTTGCAAACGATGAAGGCAACGAAATGGCAAGTTTACCAGAAAGTAAAGTTTCCAGCAGTGCTGCCATACTTTTTCTCAGGTTTAAAAATTGCAGTTACATATAGCGTAATGGGAGCAATTATTGGGGAATGGCTCGGTGCAAGCGAAGGATTAGGAGTTATGCTTACAAGAGCTACAAAATCCTTTCTAACAGCCCGAGTATTTGGTGTGGCGGCAATTATTGTTATGGTGACATTATGTCTGTATTTTATTGTGGAGTTTATGGCAAGAATAACAGCACCATGGATATATAGAAAGGACGGCAGAAAATGAAAAAAGGTTTAAAAGTTATGTTGGCTGCCTTATTAGCAGTAGGTGTAGCTGGATGTAATCCGGCGAAGAAAGAAGAAAGTGCAAGTAAAGATCAAAAAGTAAAAGTAGTATTAGATTGGTTTCCGAATACGAATCATACTGGCCTATATGTAGCGCAAGCGAAAGATTATTATAAAAAGCAAGGATTAGATGTAGAAATTATTCAGCCAGGTGATAATGTGACAGCGGAGCAAATGATAGCTTCCGGAAAAGCTGACTTCGCAATAAGCGCACAAGAAAATGTAACGTTGGCTCGTGTGGAAGGTATTCCTGTTGTATCTATAGGAGCAATCATTCAACATAACACTTCAGCTTTTGCATCACTTAAAAAAGATAATATGACGTCACCAAAAGATTTTGAAGGTAAACGTTACGGCGGCTGGGGAGGACCAGCAGAAGAAGCAACGTTGAAGACAATCATGGAGAAGCATCAAGCTGATTTTAATAAAGTTGAAAAAATCATCTTAGGACAAACAGATTTCTTTAAATCAATCGGTCGTGATGCAGACTTTGAATGGATATATTACGGATGGGATGGAATTGAAGCGAAGCGCCAAGGAAAAGAGTTAAATACGATTATGGTGAAAGACTTAGACCCAGCGCTTGATTTCTATAGTCCTGTTATTATTACGAGTGAAAAACATACGAAGCAAGATAAAGACTTTGTGAAAAAGTTTATGAGTGCAACGACAGAAGGTTATAATTTTGCAATTAAAGAACCGAAAGAAGCTGCTGATATTTTAATTAAAGCAGTTCCAGATGTGAATAAAGAATTAGTACAAGAAAGTCAAAAATGGTTAAGTACGAAATATCAAGATGATGCAAAAACGTGGGGAGTACAGAAGGAAGAAGTTTGGACGAATTACATGAATTTCTTATATGATAACAAAGTTATTAAGAAGAAAATTGATGTGAAAGATGCCTTTACAAATGAGTTCCTTCCAAGTGAAAAATGAGTGGATTACAAATAAAAGAGATTGTAAAAGCTTTTGATGGAAAGAATGTATTAGCAAATATTGGTGCTTCTATACGAGAGGGAGAGTTCGTTTCCTTTGTAGGACCGAGTGGTTGCGGGAAAAGCACATTATTAAATATGATTGCAAATGTTGAAAAACCAACAAGTGGAAATGTAACGTATAAGGATACGCACGTACAAGAGCAAGATGTTGTAAGTTATATGCCGCAGCAGGATTTATTACTACCTTGGCGATCAGCTTTGCAAAATATAGTTCTTCCATTGGAAATCGAAGGGAAACCGAAAAAACAAAGGCTGACAGAGGGAATGGAAGCATTAAAGCAATTTGAACTAGATGAATATGCAGACCATTATCCAGATGAATTGTCTGGTGGTATGCGTCAAAGAATTAGTTTTTTGCGCACATATTTATGTGAAAAGCCAATTATGCTACTTGATGAGCCTTTTGGAAAATTAGATGCCTTTACAAAAATGGAAGTACATAGCTGGCTTTTAAACTCTTGGCACCAAGAGAAGCAAACAATCGTTATGGTTACACATGACTTAGATGAGGCAATCTTACTTTCGGATCGCGTATTTATTTTATCTCAAAGACCAGCATCAATAGTTGGAGAGGTACAAGTGAAATTACCTAGACCAAGAACGATGGATATGTTAACATCACTTGAGTTAAAGAAGGATAAGGAAGAAATTCTGAGAGTATTAGCTCCTTATATGAAAAAATAGAAAAAGCCTCTTAACAGTTTTTAGTATAATTACTGTTAAGAGGCTTTTTTATATAGGGGGAGAAAGATGAAATCTATAGAGCAAATAGTTGATTCATTAACGCCGGATAATCTTGAAGAAGGAAAGTCCTTATTAAAAAATCATATTTTATTAATGAAGTATGGTATGGAACATCATGAATTAAAAGAAGAAGAAATGACAGAAGTTTTAAAGTGGGTTCAAGGCCGGAATCAATTGAGAGAAGATGTTCCAGAATTACGCGATTTACATTTAATTAAAAAGTTTCAAGTGGTATTAGATGAATTTATTCATTCTATAATTTCAAATGGTTATGTGGAAGACGCGGTAGAAGTTTTAGAGAGTATATTAAAAAGTATGGGGGCAGTCGCTCATATTTTAAAAATTATGTTTGTCAGCAAAAGAACAGTTAATAGAAATTCTTTAGAAATGGTAGAAGAGTTAAAAAGAGAGTGCTACAACTTAATGGAACAGCGTGCTGTTGTCGGGTTACATGCTCAAATCTTTCACGTTTTAGGTTTTGTTCATTCAATTCAGTTTGATTTAGAAGAAAGGTCACAGGAACATGGACGATCTGTAATAGGATTTTTAACAGATTTTAAAAAGAATGAATTGAAGTCTGTACAACAATTTCAAAACGAAGAGCATATTCCAGAAGTGAAAAATATGGTTAGTAAAGAGTACGGAATAGAATTACAAAGAAGAATTTATATTTGGAAATCGTTAACGCTCATCTTTACAAGTCCATATGCATTAGAAAAGATGTATAAAGAAATTTACGCAGAAAATGAAAAAACGGAGAAGGAACAAAAGAAAAAATAGAGAATAGAATATAACAGAGTAGTTTATACTCTTAATATAACAAATGTTAAAGGAGTGAAAGGATAAAATGACTTTATCAACTGTTCTTCAAATGGTTTTAGCTTGATACGGGAGAAGTCTGCCCATTTTTAACGATTAAGCTAAATTGAAGACAGCAGGTAAAGAACCTTAATCCTTTTTTACGATAATATGTAATGGGTAAGGTGTATTCACCTTACCCATTTTTTATATGCACAATTAAATAAGGCTTTTTACTGTTGCTCTCTATTTAGCTTATGAACCATAAGTAGAGGAGAGAAAAAAATGAGTATATTAACAGTAGAAAATTTAAGTCATTCATATGGTGAGAAAACCATTTTATATAATGCGTGTTTTCGACTATTAAAGGGCGAGCATGTTGGGTTAGTTGGGAAAAATGGAATTGGAAAATCAACCTTGTTAAGGATTTTAACAGGAGAACTTATACATGATGACGGAAACATTGAATGGTTTCCACATGTGAAGATAGGTTTTTTACAGCAGCATATGGATTTACAAGAGGGGATAACAATTGAAGGATACTTACAAAGTGCATTTTCTAATTTGTATAGGATTGAATGCGAAATGTTAAAAATTGCTGAAGAAATGAATGGAGCAGGAGAAGTAGAAAAACTGTTAGTAAAGTATGGAGAATTACAAACTATATTGGAAAGCTCTAATTTCTATCAAATTCATACAGAAATTGAAGAAGTAGCAATCGGTTTAGGTTTATTTGAAATAGGGTTGAAAAAGGATGTTTCAAAGTTAAGTGGAGGACAGCGAACAAAGTTATTACTTGGGAAGCTCCTTTTAGAAAAAGCTGATGTTTTATTGCTAGATGAGCCAACAAATTATTTAGATACAGCCCATATAGAATGGTTGCAATCGTATTTGAGACTGTATGAAAAAGCTTATGTGATCATTTCACATGACGAAGTATTTTTGAACAGTATTACGAATGTTATTTATCATCTAGAAGAACGGAAAG
Organism: Bacillus pretiosus; assembly: GCF_052947655.1. Taxonomy (NCBI): domain Bacteria; kingdom Bacillati; phylum Bacillota; class Bacilli; order Caryophanales; family Bacillaceae; genus Bacillus; species Bacillus pretiosus. The sequence continues at coordinate 448,344 of NZ_CM129593.1, forward strand.
TGAAGCGGTACGTAGGAAATTATGAAAAATTTGTGCAAAGTTATCAATTGCAAAGGAAACAATTACAATCGGCGCATGCGAAACAGCAAAAAGAAATTGCTCAGTTAGAAACATTTATTCAAAAAAATAAAATTCGAAAAGCGAAACAGGCCAAAAGTCGAGAGAAAGTATTGGAGAAAATGCAAAGGGTTGAAAAGGTTAATCATGTACCTCGATCCCGTTTTGATTTCAATGTTTATGAGGAGCCAGTTAGTCGCATATTACAGGCTGAAAAACTAAGGATAGGATATAGTTCTCCGTTATGTCCAGAATTGAATTTGCAAGTAAAAAAAGGAGAAAAGATAGCGATTGTTGGTCATAATGGAATTGGAAAAACGACAATGTTAAAAACGTTATTAGGTCAAATAAAGCCGCTAAGCGGTTCAATTTCTATTGGAGAACGAGTAAATCCTGCTTATTTTGCGCAGGAAGAGTTTGCTTCAGAAACAACACCATTAGAAAAAGTTTGGGCAGAACGACCAGATATGACAAAGAAAGAAGTACGCCAAGCATTAGCAAAGTGTGGATTGAAAGAAGAACATGTATTAAAACCTATTCGTTTATTAAGCGGCGGGGAACAAACGAAAGTACGTTTATGTGAACTTATCGTAACGAAAAGCAATGTTTTAATTTTAGATGAACCGACTAATCATTTGGATATAGAAACAAAGAAGTCTTTGCAGGAAGCGTTACAACAATATAAAGGAACAGTTTTACTTGTCTCACATGAGCCTTCTTTCTATGAAGCATGGATAACAAAAGTATGGAATATAGAAGAATGGGATGCTGAACGATATGAATAAAGAAAAGGCATTAGCTTGTATAAGCTAATGCCTTTTCTTTGTGATTAACATGATTTTCGAGAACTCTTACATGAGAATTGTATGAAGAAGCACTCTTATGGTGCGCTTATAAGCGTGCTTTTTCTTATGTTATGTTTATATTTAGATGCCTTTCCCTAATAGGCGACTATCTTTCTTTGTATATATAGATAGTTTGAAATGGAATGAAAATAATTCCTATATGTAAAGGATAATGTGATTAGTATGGGAAGACAATAGAACTTAAAGGAAATTCATGTAAAATTCAGATGAACTTCACACGAACTTCATATTAGAAACCGAATATAATTATAATAGGTTATTGTAATTGTAATTTGTGATTTTTCATAAAATTAAAAGTTTGAATTTAGGATAGAGCACTCAAACCTAAATTCAAACTTTAGTGAAATAATTAATGGAGGTTACGCTTAGTTTTCGCTAATGGATGCATTTACAAGTTCGGCGGGAGTGCCTGTTCCTGCCCCTCCGATTGTAACGGATCCACCAGGAGGAATTTCACCATTCCATCCTGCATTCGTAATTACGTAATGATTATTTATTTTACTACTAATTTTAGAATCCCAAACTTGTGTTAAATTGCCGTTATAATCAAATTCTAATTTCCAGTTTTTAATAGGGGTCGTTCCACTATTTTTAATTACAATCGAGAAGTTGTAACCACTTCCCCAATTTGAAGTGACTGAAAAGGTAGCATTACCATTTCCACCAGGGGGTGTTGTATCAGTATCATCTGTTTTTACAATGATAGAAGTAGGCTGTGATTTATTCCCGGCAGCATCTTTTGCAATTATTGAAAATGTGTATTCGGTATTAGATTTTAAGTTTTTGATTGTAATGCTATTTGTTGTTGTACTCCATTTCTCTTCTCCGGCAGTAATTTCATATTCCGTAACTCCTACGTTATCAGTAGATGCAGTCCAGTTTAATTGAACGGAGTTTGAATTTTTATTTGTAACAGCAATATTTTTTACGTTTGTTGGGGGCTCAGTATCTTTTTGAGTAATAGGTCCACCAAGTAATTCTTTTACTAACGTATCAAGCAATTTTGGTCCACTGCAACTATATTTTGGACTTGTACGGCAATCCCCGCTTAGTTCCCAAAACATTGCGCCACTTAGACCTTTTGTCTTTATATAGTCTGTTTTATATTTCATAGATTCGTTGTCATCATAGCTAATAAACGTGCCTGTAGTCGCATTATATAAATAAGGTACTTTCGCTACATCGTTCCAGTGGCGAACAAAACCATTTTTATTAACATAATTAGCTGCTAAATCACCATAATCGTACACACCTGTGTCACCGGTAGAATAATCATCCCAAGTACCTTTAGAAGCGAGCTTTCCGTCACTACCTGGTTTACAAGGTTGGTATTGCCCATTATTTTCTTTTCCGCAACTTTTCCATCCACGTCCGTAAAAAGGTACACCTAATACGAGTTTATCCGCTGGAACCCCTTCATTTGTATAAATGTCTATCGCACCATCTACATAAAATTTTGTATCCGCTGCTGGGTCATTTGAATCTTTGTATAGTGCTGCATTATGGTTAGAAGTAGCTTCCCATCCACCGTGGAAATCATATGCCATAATATTAATCCAATCAAGTATTTGAGAGATCTTCTTTAGCTCTGTATGATCCGCATAACGTTGGCTTGCACCTGATGCGATTGTTAGTAAATATTGTTTCCCATCTTCTGCAGTAGCTTTCGTTAATGCATTTCGAACATCTTGAAGGAGTAGGGTGAAGTTTTGCTTATCTTCAGGACGATAACTACCACCAGGAATTGTTTCAACGCCCGGATATTCCCAATCTAAATCAACGCCGTCAAATCCATATTCACGAAGAAAAGCTACTGTAGATTCAGCGAATACTTTTCTTGTTTTTTCATCAGCTGCCATATCAGAAAAGCGGTTAGACCAAGTCCAGCCACCAACTGAAATAATTGTTTTTAAGTGAGGATACTTAGCTTTTAATCGTTTCAGTTCTCCGAAATTTCCACAACGGGCGTATTTATCACAATCTTCCCAAGTTGTACCTGATCCCGGATAAGATTTTGTGACATCAGCCCATGGTTCACCGAGTACGAGAGTGCCATTAGGAACCTCTTTATTTTGCAGTGGTACACCAGACTCTTTACAGTTCCACGTTTGTTTATTTGGATTATCGGGGTGAGTAGAAGGGTTTCCATGTTTTCCATTCCAGCAAATATCAGCGAAAGCATAGTTTAAATGAGTTAGCTTTGATGCATCAATGTCTGCAACTTGATAATTACGTCCGTAAATGCCCCATGAAGGAAAATACCCAACAATTTTTTGACCTTGCTTTGGTGAGTCTGCTAATGCAACATTTGGAGTAATAAAGTTTGTGAGAAAAAGAGGTAAGAAGAGTAGTAGAGATAGTAATAGCAGTGTGAATTTTTTGGAGCTCATAGTCATTTCTCCTTTCAAAATAAAAGATATATTTAAAGGCATACGCCAATAAACCAAAGTGAATCTAGACGTATGAAACGTCTAGATAAAGTGAAACTTTAATCAGTGGGGGGCTTCATCCCCCACTGATTATCAGCCCTCACCAATCGGACTTTTATGGGCAGTTGATCCCCCACCTAACTTCTTTGCTTTCGCTAAATTTTGAGGTGGGGGTCTTACTGCCCATTAAAGCGGGATAAAAATGATAAGACATCACGAAGTCTATACAAGGGAGCTGGGGGTGATTAAATCGTAGCAAATGTAAGATTTAGTGTAAACGCTTTATTTGATTCAAAAAGATTTTCTCAATATGAAATGGCTCTAATACAGACTACACATGGAAATAAAATATTGATTAGGGAGGAAAAGGCTTCTTGTAATTAAATTTGAGAAAAAATTGTATGAAGTCAATTTGTAATAGCGTAGCAAGATGAGAAAATATCATGTAAAATAATAGTAAAAATATGTAAAGGAGCGAATGGTGTGGATGTCTTTTTGAACATTGCTGAAGAAAAAATTCGACAAGCAATACGGAATGGAGACCTTGATCATATTCCGGGAAAAGGAAAACCACTACAATTAGAAGACCTTTCAATGGTACCTCCAGAACTTAGAATGAGTTATAAAATCTTAAAAAATGCGGGTATGATTCCACCAGAAATGGAACTACAAAAAGATATATTAAAAATAGAAGACTTAATTGCGTGCTGTTATGATGAAGCAGAGAGAAAAAAATTACAAGAAGAGTTAACGGCAAAAATGCTGCGTTTTCAGCAGGTAATGGAAAAGAGAAAGATTAAAGAGAGTTCAGCTTTTCGTATGTATCAGGATAAAGTATTTCGTAAATTACGCTAAGAGGGATAAGATGAATAAATTTGAAACGATAGAAGAATTAGCGACACATATTGAAGAACAACAATTAGTACTGCTCTTTATTAAAACGGAAAATTGTGGTGTTTGTGATGTTATGCTAAGAAAAGTAAATGGTCTATTAGAGAATTATGATTACGTAGAGAAAGTGGAAATATTACTACAAGACATGCAAGAGATTGCGGGGCGTTATGCAGTGTTTACAGGGCCAACAGTTTTATTATTTTATAATGGAAAAGAGATCCTTCGTGAATCGCGCTTCATTTCACTTGAAAATTTAGAGAGAACCATTCAATTATTCGAAGATTAAGGGAGGCTTTTATATGGAATTTATTATTGTCATACTATTATTTGTTGTAGTTGGAACGATCGTAACGGCAGTTCGATCAAACAAAAAGAAGGTAAATCTTACGAAACAAAATAACATTCATAATTCATCTAACAGTTCGTCACCATTATTTTTCTTTGCTGGATCTGATAATGATAGCTCGCATGGAGGTTCACATGATTGTGGAGGATCTTTCGGTGGAGATAGCGGAGGCAGCTGCGATGGCGGCGGAGGTGGCGGTGATTGATGAAAATGCGCCTTATATAGGCGTATTTCTTTTTAAACAAACGTTTGATTAGTTGGCTTACATATGCATAAAAACAGTTAAACAAACGTTTGATTAATATTTTTAACGTACTAAGGGGAATAGAAATGAAAAGGGAACCGAAAGTGAAAAATAAGGGGAAAGTAGTGTTATTTTTATTAGCTGCGGGAGGCGTATTTCTTGTTAAATTAGGATTTAAAATTGGAATAATACATATGATTCGAACGTGGTTTGAAAGTACGTTTTCTTAAATAAGGAATATAGCCTCTTGTAATAGAGGTTTTTAATTTGTTATTATTAGACTGAACGGTCGGTTTAAAGAGGTGTAAATATGAGAAGAAGTGCAGAAGAGATAAAGAAAGAAATTGCATATAAAGCAGAAAGTCTGTTTTCACAGAAGGGTTATGCAGCTACATCTATGGAAGAGATTTGTGAAATTACAAAGCGAAGTAAAGGAAGCATTTATTATCACTTTAAAAGTAAAGAAGAATTATTTTTATTTGTAGTGAAACAGCATACGTATGATTGGCTTGAAAAATGGAATGAAAAAGAGAAGTTGTATAGTACGAATACTGAAAAACTATATGGTCTCGCGGAATATCATGTCGAGGACATACAGCAACCCATTTCAAATGCAATAGAGGAATTCTCTATGAGCCAAGTTGTAAGTAAAGAGATTTTGGATGAACTATTGGCTTTAACTAGAGAATCATATGTTATGTTTGAGAAACTAATTGAAGCAGGTATACAGTCTGGAGAGTTTCGTGAAGATAGTACGCGCGACCTTATGTATATTGTGAATGGATTATTATCAGGGCTTGGAGTACTTTACTACGAGTTAGATTATAAAGAGCTGCAACGTATTTATAAAAAGGCAATAGATGTATTGTTAAAAGGAATGGCAGCTGAATAATAAGTCAGTTGCTTTTCTTACAAAACGAATTAGACCGAACGGTCGGTTTATGAAAGGGGAATGAAAATGAACGCTTTATTTAAAAACCGAGCATTTATGCTCGTTATGGCATCTGATATTTTACAACAATTTGCAATTTGGATCAGAAATATGGCTCTTTTGTATTTCATAATGGAGCGAACGAATAATGATCCAGTTTCAGTTTCGTTGTTATCGGTTATGGAATATGCACCTATTTTTATTTTCTCGTTTATCGGTGGGGCGCTAGCTGATCGCTGGAATCCGAAAAGAACGATGGTTGCTGGAGATGTGTTAAGTGTACTGTCTATTGTAGGAATTGTCTTGTTGTTAAAGCTGGATTATTGGCAGGCTATATTTTTTGCAACACTCATTTCCGCGATCGTAGGCCAATTTTCTCAGCCATCATCTTCGCGTATATTTAAGCGCTACGTAAAAGAAGAGCAGGTAGCAAATGCGATTGCATTTAACCAAACATTACAGTCATTATTTATGATTTTTGGACCAGTGGTAGGATCACTTGTGTATACACAACTTGGTTTATTTACGTCACTATATAGCTTAATCATTTTATTTTTGTTATCTGCTATTGCTCTTTCGTTTTTACCAAAATGGGTGGAACAAGAGCAAGTGGCGAGAGATTCATTAAAAAATGATATAAAAGAAGGATGGAAATACGTTCTTCATACGAAAAATTTACGTATGATTACGATCACTTTCACCGTTATGGGCTTAGCTGTTGGATTAACGAATCCATTAGAAGTGTTTCTTGTAATAGAGCGTCTTGGAATGGAAAAGGAAGCAGTTCAATATTTAGCCGCAGCTGATGGGATAGGTATGTTAATCGGTGGTATTGTTGCTGCAGTTTTCGCTTCAAAAGTGAACCCGAAAAAGATGTTTGTATTCGGTATGAGCATATTAGCAATGTCATTTTTAGTAGAAGGGCTATCTACATCATTTTGGATTACTAGTTTCATGAGGTTTGGAACAGGTATTTGTTTAGCTTGTGTTAATATCGTTGTCGGTACGCTTATGATTCAACTTGTACCAGAAAATATGATTGGAAGAGTAAATGGAACAATTTTACCACTGTTTATGGGGGCAATGTTAATCGGAACTTCACTAGCTGGAGGATTGAAGGAGATGACCTCACTAGTTACTGTATTTTGTATAGCAATGGCACTTATTTTATTTGCGATAGGGCCAGTTCTACGCATGCAAATAAATAAAGAAGATGTCGCTAATAAAGAGGAACTAACAAATTCGTTAGCTTCGAAATAATCATTGTAAGGGAGCAGGATTGCTCCCTTTTCTTGTGGCAATCTTTTGACAATGACATGCCCCAACTATATACTGATGATGTAAAAACGAGTTTACAGGTTAGGAGAAATGGTGTGAAAAATCAAATCTATGAATTACGCACTGAAAACAATATTTCACAAGGTGCATTGGCTGATAAGTGTAAAGTTTCTAGACAGACGATAAATGCAATTGAGAATAATAAATATGATCCAAGCTTAGCGTTAGCATTCCGTTTAGCTGAAGTATTAGGAACAACTGTTGATAAACTATTTTTGTACAAGTTGTAGGGGGAGTAGTTGTTGGGGAAAGAGAAAATAAGCCTTGTAGTTACGGCATTAGTAGCTATAAGTACGTTAGTGTTTGCACTTTATTATTGGTTAACTGAACTTCAAGTAAACTGGTATGCACTATTTATTTGTAGCATCGCATTACATTATATGTTTAAAAGTTTGGCATCGCATAATGTGGAAGGGACAACGGAGGAGAAAGAAGATGTAGAAAAACATGTATTAAAAATAAGTGCAAATGTTACGTATTATGTACTTGTTGTATTAATTTTTGGTTTGTTTTTCGCATCGGTAGGTTTTAATAAATGGATTGATTTTCATAACATACCGCTTTTGTTTGCGTTATGCGCTGCGATAGTTGTAAAGTCGGCTGTAGAATTTTTAATTGTAAGACGTTATCGCTAAAAATAAAGAAAAGATCCTCTTCTCATGAGAAGAGGATCTTTTTCTTATAGCGTTTTAGTTTTTGGACTAGGTGGTGTAACGGACGTATCATTTTCGGGAACTCTAGTTAGTAAGAATCCACCGATAACGAACAGTACAATAATACTAAGGACACCAGCGTTGGTTTTTCCTGTTAATTGCGTTGTAACACCGACTAATACTGGACCCATAATTGCCGCGAATTTACCAAAGATATTATAAAATCCGAAGAATTCATTTGCAGATTCTTTTGGTACTAGTTTTGCAAAATAGGACCGACTAAGTGCTTGAATACCACCTTGAGAAGTGGCAACTAACATTGCTAAAATCCAGAAATCGAGTGTCGTTTTTAAGAAATAAGCATATATGCAGATAATGATATAAATAATAATACCGACGTATAGCATTTTTTTACCTGTAAATGTTTCTGATAACTTTCCGTATAATAAGGCGAATGGACAAGCTACAATTTGTGTGACAAATAAGATGATTAATAGATTCGTTGCACTAATACCGAGATCTGTTCCGTAAGCGGTAGACATAGTAATAATTGTATCGACCCCGTCAATGTAGAAGAAGTAAGCGATTAGGAATATAAATACAGTTTTATATTCTTTAATATTTTTAAAAGTATCAGCAAGGCGTTTGAAGCTCATTGCAATTGGTCTTGGATGACGTTCAATATAATGTGTTTGCTCTACATTTTTTAGCATTGGAATTGTAAATAATCCCCACCAAAGAGCTGTTATTGCGAACGAAATTTGACTAGCAATGCCGACTGATAAAGGGATAGTTCCTTTTTGAGCAAGAATAATAAGAGCGATACAACCGATAAAAGGAATTGTGCTTCCAATATAACCTAATGCAAAGCCTCTTGTAGAAATTCGGTCCATTCTATCTTTAGAGGTAACATCTACTAAAAATGCATCATAAAAAATGTTTGCTCCCGCAAAACCGACTAATGCGAGCATATAGCAGCCTAGTAATAAGTACCACTGAGATGTTGGGACGACTGCTAGCATACTTGTAAATACGATACCGAGTCCAAAGAAGAATGTGAAAAATCGTTTTTTAAATCCTTTATAATCAGCAACTGTGCCGAGAATAGGAGCAAGTATAGAAATTAAAAGTGTAGCGAAAGAGTTTGCATATCCCCAATATGCCGTTGAAGTTGCACCAGGTAGTCCGGCTTCTTTTGCAGCTGCTTTAAAGTAAATTGGGAATAATGCAGTTGTAATGACGAGCGAATATACCGAGTTCGCCCAATCGTATAATATCCAGCTTTTTTCTTGTCTGGACATTTTTTTCATATAATGTTCCCCCTTAAATTGTTCTACTAACAGTGTACAAAAATAAAAATTATAAAAAGAGAAACAGTGATGATTTTTACATAACTTTTACATATATACACAGTTCTTTACAATTGAAGTAAATCCTCTACAATTGATCCGTCTGTTTCACCTAAGTGTAAACCGAGTAGTCTAGCGATAGTTGGACCTTCATCAATAAGTCTCATGTACGGAATGGTAACGCCGCTTTTTATCCCTTTCCCAGCAGCGATAAAAATTGTTTCATAGTTAGGTTTTGTTGGAGAGTATCCATGCGTACCAAATGTATATTTTTTACTGGGCGTAACATCTTTTTCAGTAATTTCTTTTATAAAATCGCCTGTATAGTTTTCAGTGAAATAATATCCTTCTTGTGCTTCCAACATAAATAAACAATTACCATCTGCACCGCAGTCTTTTGCAGCTTCATCATGAAGCATAAATTCAATACCGTTTTGTTTATTTTGAAGTAACTCTTCAAGTAGTAGTTGTACTTTTCGAATTGTATCCGTATCATTTTTGTCTTTCACATATACATAGGCAGAGCCGTCGCAACTTTGGCAATAGACCTTCCAGTCTACTAATTTTCCTTTTGAATTTATAGATATAAGCCCATTTTGATGAAATAGTACATTTAATTGAATGGCTTTGTTTTCACTTAAAGCGCTATGATCACCGAGAGCGATAATTGTACTTTCTTCGTATAGGTCACTGTCTTTTAAAGCTTGAATAATTTTTCCTAGCCGTTCATCATGTCTATGGATAGCAGCTATTGTTTCGTTAGATTCAAAGCCGTGATAGTGTCTTTGAGTGTCTAAATCGGTGAAATGTATAAACATGACATTAGGCTTCTTCGTCTGGATTGTATGCACAGCAGATGCAAGTACGAAATCATCGAGTTCAGGCTGTGATAAGCCATTTCTTATATGACCAAAACGCTGATTCAAATCTAATTGATATAGTGGGCTACCGCTAAATAATGAAACTAAGATTTGATTTTGCCACGGTCTATTTGGAAAAATTTCAGGTAAATTGTAATCAATATTTGCTCTGCCGGTAACAGGCCATAGAAGGGCAGCTGTCGTTAAATTTGCTTTATGTGCTTCATCGTATAACGTTGTTCCTTTAATGGATTTTCGGTACCAATGCCAATCTGGTGACTCGCGTCCAGGTTGAAGTAACGTATTGCTAACTACGCCATGTTTATTAGGGTAGTTTCCAGTAACGATTGTTGAGTGACTTGGATATGTTACAGAAGGATAAATAGGTTCCACTTTTCTCGCCATCGCGCCCTTGTTTATTAATGTTTGAAAATTAGGGAGTTTTTGTAATATAGGAAAATCTAAAGCTGATAAGCAATCGAAAGATAAAATAATGACGTGATTTGTTAATGCTTTATCCATAAAGTTCCCTCCTGATTATATAAAACCTATTCTTATATATTACTACTAATACCTAGTAATAAAAATATATTTCTAGGTAAAAATTTATTATTTATTTTCAGAAAAATTAAACATATAATTAAGTATAAGGGAATGAATGGAAGGAGGGAATACTATGGATTGGCTAGATGGATTTAGTATCTTTTACATCATTGGCGGAATTACGATTATCCTTGTATTTACTATTTCGTATTTACTAAAGAAACGGTTTCCAAACAAACAGTTCGATATTATATTTGCACTTAGTTTAATACTTCTTTGCTTAGCATCCTTTCCCGTTACAATGATGGTGATTGGTGGATGGGAAGGAATGGGATATGGATTTATTGGTTTCTTCGTTCTACTTGGTACACTTATCGGTATGATTGCACATCAACTGGTAAAAATCTCGCGAAAAAGCTACGTATAAAACTGCAGAAAATGAAAAGAATATATAAAAATGAGAAAATTAGCTATTGTTTAAAAAAAGAATTTGTATTATGATAATCAACAAATTTATTTCGTTATAACGATGAAAAAGGACTAGTACATGTTCAACCTTTTTAGCAGAGAGAGAATCCGCTAGGCTGAAAGATTCTTAAAAAGGCGATATGGAACCTACCTTTGCGTTCTGCATATGCAGCGGGAATTTCCCGTTATCAAAAAGAGAGCATGCACAATTTTTGTGCATGAATCAGGGTGGTAACGCCGGCAAAGCTCGGTCCCTATTTAGGGACACGGGCTTTTTTGTATTTTCAAAAGGAGGAAGATTGACTATGGCAAAAGAACAAGTACAAGCGATTACGAAGATGGAAGAGGATTTTGCACAGTGGTACACAGATATTGTAAAAAAAGCAGAACTTGTTGATTATTCAAGTGTAAAAGGATGTATGATTCTACGTCCGTACGGTTATGCCTTATGGGAAAATATGCAGAAAGTTATGGATGAAAAGTTAAAAGCAACTGGTCATGAAAATGTATATATGCCAATGTTTATCCCAGAGAGCTTATTGCAAAAAGAGAAGGATCATGTAGAAGGATTTGCTCCTGAAGTAGCATGGGTGACACATGGCGGGGATGAAAAATTAGCGGAGAGACTTTGTGTACGCCCTACATCTGAAACTTTATTCTGTGAGCATTTTTCAAAAATTGTGCAATCCTATAATGATTTGCCAAAGCTATATAATCAGTGGTGTTCAGTAGTTCGTTGGGAGAAAACAACGAGACCATTCCTTCGTACAACGGAATTCTTATGGCAAGAGGGCCATACAATTCATGAAACAGCAGAAGAATCGCAAGCTGAAACGTTACATATTTTAAATCTATATGCTTCTTTCTGTGAAGATTATTTAGCGATACCAGTAATTAAAGGGCAAAAAACAGAAAAAGAAAAGTTTGCAGGAGCAAAGGCAACTTATACGATCGAAAGTTTAATGCATGATGGGAAAGCACTTCAAACAGGAACATCCCATAACTTTGGAACGAATTTCTCTGAAGCATTTGATATTAAATTTTTAGATCGCAACGGTAAGTGGCAATATGTACACCAAACATCTTGGGGTGTATCAACAAGAATGATAGGTGGACTTATTATGGTTCATAGCGATAATAATGGTCTTGTAATGCCTCCTAAAGTTGCACCAGTGCAAGTTGTTATTGTACCAATTGCGCAGCATAAGGAAGGAGTTTTAGCGAAAGCAACAGAGTTACAAGAACATATTCAAAAGGTTGCACGAGTAAAAATAGATGCTAGTAATAAAACACCAGGCTGGAAATTTAATGAGTATGAAATGAAGGGTATTCCAATTCGATTAGAAGTTGGTCCTAAAGATATTGAAAAGAATCAAGTTGTACTTGTAAGAAGAGATACGAAAGAAAAAGAATTTATATCAATAGATCAATTAGAAGAGCGTATTCCAGCACTACTTGAGGAAATTCATAATTCTTTATTTAATAAGGCAAAAGTATTTCGCGATGAGAATACGTATAGTGTGACGAATTTCGAAGAGATGAAAAAAGTAGCTGATGAAAAGCAAGGATTTATTAAGGCAATGTGGTGCGGAGAATTAGCTTGTGAAGAGAAACTAAAAGAAGAAGTTGGAGTATCTTCTCGCTGTATGCCTTTTGAGCAAGAGCATTTAGCTGACGAATGTATTTGTTGTGGTAAAGAAGCTAAACAAATGGTGTATTGGGGAAAAGCGTATTAATGCTTTTTTGATAGATGATAAAAAGGACTTTGGGCTGCATAATAAAATGCAATCCAAAGTCCTTTTTAGTTTTGCAATTTGTTTTATGTATGTTTTAGATGGAAGGATGTGTTTTTATTTTGCGTTTTTACGGCGAATAAATAGTAACATACCGATTAGGAATGTTGAAAGTCCCATTAAAATAGATGCAGGATAATGTGTTGCCGTATTAGGTAACTTATCGCCTTGTTCTTTCGCATTATCTTTTACATTGCCACCTTGAGAGCCGTTGCCACCCTGAGAACCGCTATCGTCTTTAACGCGGTTGCCGCCTTGAGAGCCATTGCCACCCTGAGAACCGCTATCGTCTTTAACGCGGTTACCGCCTTGAGAGCTATTGCCACCTTGAGAGCCGTTGCCACCCTGAGAACCGCTATCGTCTTTAACGCGGTTGCCGCCTTGAGAGCCATTACCACCTTGAGAGCCACTGCCACCCGAGTCATTGCCACCCGAGTCATTGCCACCCGAGCCGTTGCCACCCGAGCCGTTGCCACCAGAACCACTGCCACCAGAACCATTGCCACCCGAGCCGTTGCCGCCAGAACCGTTACCACCGGAACTGTTGCCACTAGAACCACCGCCATCAGAACCGTTACCGCCTGAGCCGTTGCCACCAGAACCGTTACCACCAGAACCGTTACCACCAGAACCACTACCACCAGAACCGCTGCCGCCAGAACCATTGCCACCAGAACCGTTACCACCGGAACCGTTGTCGCCAGAACCATTGCCACCCGAGCCATTGCCGCCAGAACCGCTGCCGCCAGAGTCGTTGCCGCCAGAGCCGTTGTCGCCAGAACCATTGCCACCCGAGCCGTTGCCGCCAGAACCGCTGCCGCCAGAGTCGTTGCCGCCAGAACCATTGCCACCCGAGCCGTTGCCACCCGAGTCATTGCCGCCAGAACCACTATCGTCCTGAGAACCATTGTTTCCTGGTGGTTTATTATTATCTTTTGAGTTGCCTTCTGCTAAATGATCGTTATTTTGTACAATCGCATTTGTTACTGGAGAGAAGTTGTCTGTTGCTGCATTACCGATATTTAAACCACTAAAAAAAGATAAAGAAAGAGTTGATGCTAAAATGAAGATTTTTGTCATTGATTTCCTCCTGAAAATTAATATTCCATCTAAAATACATCCCTTTGTAATATTTCATAGGAAAAAGAGTTTTATGCAAAAAAAACTATATATAGAAAAAGGTGGTGTATTTCTGAAGAGAGAAAAGAGTTAGTGTAAATTCTTTATAATAGTAGAGTGGTGGGAATTTTACACTCATTACAGTAGAGGAAGTGACAGCAGATGAAAGAATATATTGCATTTGATATTGGTGGTACGCAAATTAAATATGGGATTGTCTCAGAAACAGGGACGGTATTAAAGCATAAAACAGTTTCAACAGAAATTCATTTGGGCGGGGAACAAATCATTCAAAAACTTATTCTTCTATCCAAAAAATTAATGAATGAGCATACGATTTCGGGAATTGGTATTAGTACTGCGGGAATTGTTAATATTCATAAAGGGGTTGTAACGGGAGGGGTGGAGCATATTCCGAACTACGCGACTATTCCTATTATTGATAGATTGCAAAGGGTATTACAAGTTCCTGTGTCCATTGAAAATGATGTGAATTGTGCAGCTTTGGGAGAGAAATGGAAAGGTATTGGAAACCGAAAAAGAAATTTTATTATGCTTACTCTTGGAACTGGTATTGGAGGAGCAATTTTTATAGATGGAGATTTATATAGGGGGCATTCGTTTAGTGCTGGCGAATGGGGAAATATGTTGATAGAAGGAAGGCCGTTTGAAGAGGTCGCTTCCATTTCAGGGTTAATTTGTCTTGTGCGAAAATATAAAGGTGAAAGTGATTGGAATGGAAAAACGATTTTCGAACTGTATGATAAAGGAGATAGAGAAGTTACGCAAGCAGTTGAGGTTTTCTTTAAACATTTAGCGATTGGAATTAGTAACCTTGCTTATATTTTTAATCCAGAAATGATTGTTATAGGTGGAGGAATTACTGATAGGGGAAAGCAGTTCTTAAAAGAAGTAAAAGGAGAGGTAGAAAAATATTTAAATAAAGAGATTTATAATAATTGTGAGATTGAACTTGCACAAAACGGAAATTGCGCAGGAATGGTTGGTGCTATTTACCACTTCTTACATTAGCATAAATAAGTTATATGAATGTTTTCATATAACTGAGAATTTATCCTTTTTATCACTAGGTAAATAATGCTACAATATAAGGGGAGAATACAATATTTTCCGATTTGGAAAATGCTTTGTAGAAAGGAAGAAACTTCATGCCTATTATTTTAGAAAAAGGTCAAAAGATCGATTTAACGAAAGGACAACCAAAAGTAGCAAAACTACAGGTTGGCTTAGGCTGGGATCCAATTGGACAATCAGGTGGGTTTCTGTCTTCATTATTTGGAAGTAAACCAAATGTAGATTGTGATGCATCTGTTGTTATGTTAGAAGGGGATCGCTTTTTAAACAAAAACGATTTAGTTTACTTCGGAAACAAACTTTCTACTTGTGGTAGTATTATTCATTCAGGAGATAATTTAACAGGTGAAGGCGCTGGTGACGACGAAACAATTTTCGTAGAATTACATAAAGTTCCAAGCCGTATTAATCGTTTAGTATTCGTTGTAAATATTTATGACTGTGTAAATCGTCGTCAAGATTTCGGGATGATTCGTAATGCATATATTCGTATTCAAAACCCGCAAACTGGTGAAGAATTAGCACGCTATAATTTATCGGATAATTATGCTGGCAAAACGACTCTAATTGCAGGTGAAATGTATCGCCACGGAAGTGAATGGAAGTTTTCAGCTGTTGGAGAAGGCACACAAGATAAAAACTTAAGTGAGATTGTATCACGTTATTAATAAAATAAACCGAGGAGGAATTGAATATGGCATCAATTTCATTGAAAAAAGGACAAAAGGTAGACTTAACAAAAACAAATCCAGGTCTTTCAAAAGTTCTTGTAGGACTTGGTTGGGATACGAATCGTTATGACGGACAAAACGATTTCGATTTAGATGTTAGTATTTTCTTAGTAGGTGCTAACGGTAAAGTTTCAGGTGCAGAGGATTTCGTCTTCTATAATAATCCAAAAGGTGCGAATGGTGCTGTCGAGCATTTAGGAGATAACCGAACTGGTGAAGGTGAAGGCGATGACGAATCGATTAAAGTAGATTTAAAAAATGTACCTGCACATATCGAACGTATTTGTTTCTCAATCACAATTTACGATGGAGAAGGTCGTAGCCAAAACTTCGGACAAGTTTCTAACTCTTTCGTACGTATTTTAGATGAAGAAAAGAATGCAGAGTTAATTCGTTACGATTTAGGAGAAGATTTCTCTATTGAAACAGCTGTTGTAGTAGGGGAATTATACCGTCATGCAGGTGACTGGAAGTTCAATGCAATCGGAAGTGGGTTCCAGGGCGGATTAGCATCTCTATGTAATAATTTCGGTTTAGATGTAGAGTAATAGATTTTATATATCCATCGGTGAAACAGGTGTTTACTGATGGATATATTTTTAAAGATATAAAATATAGAGGTGAATATAAATGGTTATTCAATTGCAAAAAGGACAGAAGATTGATTTAGGTAAGACAAGCCCTGGCTTAACAAAAGCAGTAATTGGTCTTGGATGGGATATTAAATCTTATGACGGTGGATCAGATTTCGATTTAGATGCATCAGCATTCCTATTAGATGCGAACGGAAAATGTACGAAGGAAACCGATTTTATTTTCTATAATAATTTACAGTCTCCTTGTGGATCTGTTCTGCATACAGGGGATAACCGGACAGGTGAAGGTGAAGGCGATGATGAACAACTTGTTGTGGACTTAAAGAAAGTTCCGGCAGATGTGCACAAAATTGCTATTACAGTTACAATTTATGATGGAGAAGGCCGTAATCAAAACTTTGGACAAGTTGGAAACGCATTCGTTCGTTTAGCGAATGAAGAAACTAGTGAAGAAGTTCTTCGTTTTGATTTAGGGGAAGATTTCTCCATTGAAACAGCAGTTGTCTTTTGTGAATTATACCGTCATAATGGACAGTGGAAGTTTAATGCAGTAGGAAGCGGTTTCCAAGGTGGCTTAGGTGCGCTTGTAAGAGCGTATGGCTTGGATGCATAAGAAGGGAAACGATATTCGTTTCCTTTTTTTGACCTTTCTATAAATCTAGCAAAGAATAGGGGATAAAGGTAAGATGAGTATTTTGCAAGGGATCCTTGATACGTATGCTCAGTTTTTCGACTTGGACATGTGGATTAAAGTGTTGCAAGATCCAGTATCTTGGGGATTAATAGGTACACTTGTTGTACTTGAAGGTTTGTTATCTGCTGATAATGCACTTGTATTAGCAGTAATGGTAAAACACCTTCCGGAAGAAAAACGTAAAAAGGCATTATTCTATGGACTTATTGGAGCTTATGTATTCCGATTTATTGCGATTGGAATTGGAATGTTCTTAATTAAATTAGCTTGGGTAAAAGTGTTAGGTGCACTTTACTTAGCTTGGCTTTCAATTAAATACTTCATTGATAAAAGAAAAGGTAATGCAGAAGAAGAGGAAGCTCATGGTATGAACCAAAACAGTATTCTCTTCAGAATGTTTGGCGTCTTCTGGGGAACAGTTGCGATGGTTGAATTAATGGATATCGCGTTCTCTGTAGATAGCGTACTTGCTGCATTTGGTGTATCAAATGAAGTTTGGATTCTATTATTAGGTGGAATGCTCGGTATTTTAATGATGCGTGGTATCGCTGGTGTATTCTTAAAATTGTTAGAGCGTATTCCAGAACTTGAAACGACAGCATATATTTTAATCTTAATTATTGCAGCAAAAATGTTACTGTCTGTTATTCATATTGAAATAAGTCATATGCTATTCTTTATCATTTTAGTTGTAGCATTTGGAGCAACGTTTATACTTCACTACATGAAGAATTCTGGACAAGCTAAAGAAGAAGTTGCAGCTACTAAAAATAATCATAAATAATTGAAATGGGTTTGCTCGTTATGCGAGCGCCCATTTTTTATAACTAAAAATAGTTTATAATAGAAGAGAGACTTTATAAAAAAAGTAAATGTTTTTGGAGGTGAACTGTTGTGTTTTCACGTTTTACACTTCAACCATGTGCATTAAAAGACGAATCAGATTTAAAGCAATTTGAAGCGCTTTTAGAAAAACGCCCACAATATGAACTGACAGAGAATGAGATGAAGTTTAGTTATATAGCAACTCGTATTCTTGGTGTTCCTAATGATGTAGATGAATATTTCAATGAGCTATTTGATTATAGCGAAGTGAAAGGGATCGTGGTTTTGCATGAACAAAATTTAAATAAGGTGATTGATCCCGAAAAACTGCGCCATATTCAAGAGGTTTTTACATTACATCAAGAAGCACCGAATGGCCTTACAGTAAATAGGCTTGTCGCCCATCTGTCTGGAAAACAACTATTACCACAAGTAGACAATCCTGACTTACAGCATTATATACATACGACGTTTATTTCTGTATTGAAATTGTATGAAAAACAACATAACCAATCATTAAAAACAGAAGGGTTCCGTCGTTTCTTAATCGATATGATTAAGTTAAGTGACAATTACGTAGCGAAGTGGTTCTCTACGATTAATTATAAGAAACAAATGCCGCGCATTATTTGGTACGGTGATGCACAGGAAAGCCGTATATATTTCTTATACTTTCTTATTATGCTCGGTTGCGATGTACTTTATTATCACCCAGAAGGAAAAGATGGATTTGAGAATGTTGATGAGGAAGGAAGAAGTTTTGTTGTGTCTCATCCAGGTCGCATTTCTCTTGAGCCATTTCCAGATCGCCGCCGTGAGCGAGTTGCGACAGTAGCGTATCAGGCTTCAAAAGAAATTGAACAAGTACTTCACCACGATAACTCACTGCTGTACAAGCCATGGCAATTTCGTTCCTATACGCCTGTAGCTCGTACGCTCAAAACAACGTATGATGAACTCTTTTTAATTACGAAAGAAAAGGCATTTGTGCGTCCAACATTCTTTGTTGAAAATAAACACATTTATATCCCTTCTTTATTTGCGAAAATATCAGGTGTCTCAAAAAATGATAAAGAATATTTTCAGCGATTAAAGGCTATTACATCATTTGATAACAGTTTATTAATTAATACATTTCCGTTTACGAAAGAACAAAAAGCGAATTTCCAATATCATTACCGAGATGCGTTAGACCGCGGGGGGAAATTACACCCTGATTTAATTATGAACAGTCATTGGTGGCCACATAAACGTTTGCCAGAAGGATTGCAACATGGTATTGCAGAGGCGATCATCCATACGTGCGAAAGTGAAATGTGTAAACCCATTGCGAAAGAGACGAAACAAGATGTAGCACTGTATGTTTTCGCACAGCTTTCTCAAATACCGCCGAACATTTTAGAGCAACTTGAGAAATTTGATTACTCGCAAGAAGTACCGAAAATTGTTATATTTAATAATGAGAAGAGCGGAGAATTAAGCCGTTCAGATGCTGTTTTATTACTATTTTTAAATCAAATTGGAGTAGATGTATTCCATTTCAATCCAACGGGAAGAAACGATATCGAACCGTATATTGAAGCAGGAGCATTTGATTCCCATTGGCTTGAAGAAGTTAATTTCGATCTTGAGTTTCATGGTTCATCAGCCTATAAAAATTTATCACAAACAATAAAAGGACTATTTCGTCCATTTTTATAAGGAAAGGGAGAATACCATATGAATAACCCAGTCATACTAGATTCGAAAACAGAATTAAATGAGCAAACGGCACAAGATGTTCGTTTACAACTTAGACAAGATGCAGAAGTACAACGTATTTATAATGCAGTAGATATTAAAGATCAGTTAGAATTAATCGAGCTTGGAAAAGAACCATCTATGGAAATTTCACGTTTCGCTGATCAAATTTTACATACAATGTCTTTATCAAAAATAGAAGACTCTGGAGAATTATTAAAACAGCTTGGTAAAATTATGGACAGATTCGATAGCAAAGACTTTGCGGAAGAGAAAAGCGGTTTCTTCTCACGTATGTTCAAAAAAGCTGATAAAATGATTGAACAGATCTTTAGTAAGTACCAAACAATGGGTCGCGAAATGGATAAAGTATACGTAGAAATTACAAAGTATCAAGATGAAATGAAAAAATCAATCGGTACGTTAGATGGTTTATATGAGCAAAATTTGAAATATTATTTAGACTTAGAAAAGTATGTAGTAGCAGGGGAAATGTTATTAGAGCGTTTAAATACAGAGTTGGTTCCAATGTACGAAGAGCGTGTGCGTAACAATGACCAATTAGCAGGTATTGAATTAGAATCACTGAAAAACTCTGTTGAAATTTTAGAGCAGCGTATTGATGATTTAGAAAAAGCACGTATGGTTGCGCTACTTACAGCACCACAAATTCGTATGGTTCAACGTGGTAATAATAAATTAATTGGTAAAATCAATACAGCATTTATTACAACGATTCCTATCTTTAAAAATGGTATTATTCAAGCGGTAAATGCGAAACGTCAAAAGCTTGTTGCAGATTCTATGGCTGAACTTGATCGCCGCACAAATGAATTACTTAAGAAAAATGCACAAAATATCGCAACGCAAAGTGTGGAAGTAGCGAGATTATCAGGTTCTTCTAGTATTAAGATGGAAACACTTGAGGAAACTTGGAACATTATTTCAAGAGGTATGCAAGAAACGCAACAAATTGAAGAACAAAATAAACGTGAGCGTGAAGAAAGCCGCAAACGTATGGCTACATTAACTGAGAACATAAAAAAAGAATTACAAGGGTAAAGTGAAACTTTAATCAGCGGGGACATCTCCCACAAATAGTGAAATAAATGAAAAGGCAATGAGGAATAATCCTCATTGCCTTTTAGTTTCTCTTTACTAATTTAATGATCTCATTCAAAACAAGTGGAATGATACTTAAGAAGAGAACAAATCCCCAATCTCGCATCGTTAATGCATGTACACCGAATATATTTGCAAGAGGTGGGATGGAGATAATACACACTTGCATAAGAACACCGATAAGAAGGGAGAAGACTAAATATTTATTTGTAAAGATCCCAATTGAAAAAATGGATTTCGTTCTTGAACGCAAGTTAAATGAATGAACGAGCTGAGAAAAACTAAGAACGACAAATGCCATTGTTTGAGCGTGTAATAGAGCATCTTCATCAATTTTCTCTGGGAAAAGAGGAAATAAATTTGTATCTCCGGTATAGAATTTTGCCCCGATGATAAAGGCTGTTAGCGTTAAAAGTCCAATGACAACTCCATTGAAAATAAGAAAAGGAACGCTACCACTAAATAAGCTTTCTTTCGCATGTCGTGGTTTTTCCTTCATCACATCTGGATCTTCAGGGTCAACCCCAAGTGATAATGCAGGCAGTGTATCTGTAATCAAATTGACCCACAAAATGTGAATAGGTCGTAGTGGTGTTGCCCAACCGAGTAAAATAGCTAAAAATAAAGCGATAATTTCTCCAAAGTTACAAGAGAGTAGAAAGAGAATTGATTTTTTTATGTTACGATAAATATTTCTACCTTCCTCAACAGCTTTCACTATAGATGAGAAATTATCATCTGTTAACACTACATCCGCTGCCCCTTTTGCAACGTCTGTTCCTGTAATGCCCATCGCTACGCCAACATCAGCCTGCTTTAAAGATGGAGCATCATTGACACCATCACCAGTCATAGAAACGATATTTCCTTTTGCACGTAATGCTTTTACAATCTTTACTTTATGCTCTGGAGAGACCCTAGCGAATACATTTAAGTGATCAATTTTGCTTGCTAGCTCTGTATCTGAAATGTTATCTAATTCAGTTCCAATCATAATTTCAGATATGTCTTCAGCAATGCCAAGTTCTTTGGCAATTGCAAAGGCGGTATCTTTATGGTCACCAGTAATCATAACTGTGCGAATACCGGCTTTTTTACATTCTGTAATTGAATCTTTTACTTCAGTTCGCGGTGGATCAATCATACCGACAAGACCAATAAAGATGAGATTTTCTTCAAGATGATCTATAACCACATCGTTTGAATTGTATTGTTTAAATGCAAATGAAAGTACTCTTAAAGCCTCTTGAGACATTGCCCCGGCAGCTTCTAATATTTGATTTTTATCAGCATCTGTTAGAACCTCGATTTTACCGTTTTTAAATATGTGGGTACATCGAGGTAAGAGTTTATCAATAGCACCTTTTGTCATGCTATAGTAGCTTTCATCGTATGTATGAACGGTTGACATCATTTTACGATCTGAATCGAAAGGCAGCTCGTTAACGCGTTCATGTATCTTTTCTAAATGATCTTTTTGCATGTTAAAAGTGTTTCCGGCAACAAGAAGGGCGATTTCTGTAGGGTCCCCTGTTTGTGAATCGGAACCGTAAGACGCATCGTTGCATAGCACCATATTTTCTAACAATAGACGTTGCGCATCATTATTTGCATTTAAATTTTCTAAGTGGTCGTATGTGTTATCACTATAAAAGTGAGTAACGGTCATTTTATTTTGCGTTAACGTACCTGTTTTATCTGAACAAATAATTGTGACAGAACCGAGAGCTTCGACAGCTGGTAGTTTACGAATGATAACATTTTGTTTAATCATTCGCTGCACACCAATTGCAAGAACGATGGAAACGATAGCCGGCAAGCCTTCTGGAATAGCTGCAACGGCTAAACTAATAGCAGTCATAAACATTTCTAAAGTATCTCGTCCTTGTAAAAAACCGATGATAAACATAATGACGCAAATAGATACAGCGACAAAGCCTAAATACTTTCCGACTTGTGCTAAGCTCTTTTGAAGTGGTGTCATATCATCGTCGGCTTCATGTAAAAGGGTAGCAATCTTACCAATTTGTGAGTTCATTCCCGTTTCAACAGCGACACCGACTCCGCGCCCATATGTTACTAGTGTCGACATAAAGGCCATATTTTTTTGATCGCCCAGTGGTACTTGCTCATCGCTTTGCATAGAAGGGTGGTAAATTGCATCTTTATCAACAGGAACGGATTCACCAGTTAGAGCAGATTCTTCAACTTTCAAATTTGCGGTTTCGATAAGCCGTAAATCACATGGGATATAACGTCCTGCATCCAGCATGACAACATCACCTGGAACGACTTGTTCAGATGGAATTTCTTTTAGTTCACCATCTCGCTTGACGATAGCTTTAGGTGTCGCCATCTTTTTCAATGCCTCTAAAGCTTGTTCTGCTTTCGATTCTTGGATGACACCGATAACAGCGTTTAAAACTACAACGAGCGCGATAATACTTGCATCAGCCCATTCACCTACAAAGGCAGAAATAAGGGCAGCAATAATAAGGACATATACGAGGACGTCATTAATTTGGGCGAAAATACGCTGCCATAACGTGCGTTTTTGTTTTGTAGCTAATTCATTAGAACCGTATTGCTTTAAACGTTCATTTACGATTTCATCTGTTAAACCGTGTTGTTCGTTTGTTTCTAAGTCGATTAATGTTTGATCTTTCGTCTTACTGTACCAATTGCTCATAAGTAAGCACCTCCAGTAAAAACAGTTAGCAATGGTAGTGTTGCTATTATTTGTGAGTAGTATGTATGGAGAAAAAATCTAAGGTGAGGTTCTACTTCCATTGTACAGTATTTTACAGTTGGTTGAGGGAAAGAGAAGAGTTGTCATGAATTTGTTGGAAATAAAAAAAGCCTCATATAAACGAGGCTTTTTTTACTTTTTAATTAATGTACCTAATTCTTCTGTAATAGCTTGCATTTCACTGATGCTGAATGTTTCACGTTTCATAACATGCTCATAAATGTCACGTAAGTCTTCGTACATTTCTTCATTAAAGCTAGCAGCTCTCATCGCTCCAGCATTAACCATACGTAATTTTTCTTTAATAGCTTCGACCATATATTCAACGTTTTCTTCTGACTTTACGGATAAATCCACCGAAGTGTCCCCCTTTAAAATAACATAAGGATATCTTAACATTTTTTATCATTTTCGTTAATGAATCTTTTCAATCCTATTAAATTAGTAGGGATTTCCTTTATAATTAATAATTGGTTGTTTATACTATAAGTATATATAAAGAAATGCACCAAGAAGGGAAGAACAAAAATATGGTTCAAGTATTGTTTGTTTGTCTTGGGAACATTTGCCGTTCACCGATGGCAGAAGCAATTTTTCGAGATCTTGTCGTAAAAGAGGGACTCGAGGAGAAAATTGTCATTGATTCTGCAGGAACTGGAGATTGGCATGTTGGCCATCCGCCACATAAAGGAACACAAAAAATTTTAAAAGAAAATGCAGTCACTTTTGAAGGAATTAAAGCAAGGCAAGTAGAAAAAGAAGACTTAACAAAGTTTGATTATATTATTGCCATGGACAACAAGAATATAGCAGATTTAAAAAGTTTAGGTAAAACTGGAGGCTATATTGGTAGACTGTCCGATTTTGTTCCAGACGGTGGCTGGACAGACGTTCCCGACCCTTACTATACAGGGAATTTCCAAGAAGTATATGACCTTGTAACAGAAGGGTGTGCAAAGCTATTAGCTTTCATTCGAAATGAACAAGGAATATGAGGAAGCTTAGAAAGAAATACTTTCTAACATAAGAAATGAAAGGGTGAAGGAATATGGCAAAGAAAAATAATATTGCTCGAAACATTGCGATTGGTGTAGCTGCAGGTGTGGCTGTATCTATGTTGAAGAAGGAAAACCGTGAAAAAGTAAAAAATACTGCGGAAAAAGCAAAAACAAAGATGATTGAAATCGGTGAAAATGCGAAGATAAAAGAAAAAGTGCAAACTGTTACAGATAAAGGACGCGAACTCGCTGACTTCAATGTAGTAAAAGCGAAAGTAGCAGAAATTAAAAAATTGACGCCGTCTGTTGTAGAGACGTTAAAAGAAACGAAAGAAATTTTTAGTAAGAAAAAGGTTGAGCCAGCAGAGAAGCCAGAAACGATTGAAATTCAAGCTGTATCTTCAAAGGTAGATGAGCTGAAAGCAGAAGAAGAGCCAATAGTTGCTGAAGAGGGCGGTATGAAAGAAGCGCGTGAACTATTTATGAAAGACTCAAATGTAGAGGAAAAAAAAACTGAAGCGTACATTGAGTTGAAGCAAGATAAAGAAGAGAAGAAAAGCGTTTAAACATATATGAGAAAAATTTTAGAAAAGGTGAGAAGAAATCGTACTTATTCGTTTGGTAAAGATTTGTATGACCGGACGATGCGCGATGATGTAGCGGGCTTGGCAGCACAGCTCGCTTATTTCTTCTTGCTTGCGATTTTTCCTGGGCTTGTTTTCTTAATTACGCTTCTTGGATTCATTGACCTTCAAACAGAAAGTGTGCTCAACTTATTAGAACCGTACGTACCCGAAGATGCAATGTCTTTAATTGAAGTAAACGTTGATAAAGTTGTAAATGAGCAAAATGGTGGTTTATTATCATTTGGTTTATTATCAATGCTATGGTTTGCTTCAAACGGGGTAAATGCGGTTATGAATGCTTTTAATCGTGCGTATGATGTAACAGAAACACGTTCCTTTATTAAAACGAGAGCTTTATCCATTGTGTTTACATTAGCGATTATTTTTATGATTGTGTTTGCGCTAATTGTTCCAGTGTTTGGACAAGTCATTGGAGCAGCGGTATTTAAAGCAATTGGGTTATCGGATAGTTTTTCTTACGTGTGGAGTATTACGCGATTAGTAGCGAGTTTTTTCGTGCTATTTGCATTGTTTAGTTTTTTATATACATTTGCACCAGATCGAAAGTTAAAAAGAAGAGAAGTCATTTCAGGAGCAACATTTGCTACTGTAGGATGGATTGTGGTATCGTACTCATTTGCTTATTATGTAGATAAGTTTGCGAATTACGCCAATACATATGGTGGTCTCGGTGGTATTATTATTTTAATGTTATGGTTTTATTTGACTGGATGGGTCATTTTACTTGGCGGTGAAATTAATGGTTTACTCCATCATTATAGGACGGGTGACAATAATTCCCGTAATGAAAAGTGAGCTCTTGTTCCATAATAATAGGGAACAGGGGGGATATTTCATGAGTAATAATAAAAAGAATCACAACAATAAAAATAACAATAAACAAAAGAGTAGTTCGCATCCAAAGCATAAAACGAGTGGGAGTGCGAACGGGCATAATAGCTACCATTAAAAAAAACGGGTCCTCTATGAGGGACCCGTTTCTTATTTGTTTCCTTTTAATAATCGTAAGCCATTCAAAATGACAAGAATTGTACTTCCTTCATGCCCAATAACACCGAATGGAAGAGCTAAAAATTGCAAGAAGTTTGAACAAATCAGCATTGCAATTAAAGCTAGTGAAAAGATTACGTTTTGCTTTACAATACGATTCATTCGTTTTGATAAGCGGATCGCTTGAGAAAGTCGAGATAATTCGTTTTTCATAAGTACAACGTCTGCAGTTTCTAAAGCTACGTCTGTTCCTTCTCCCATTGCTACACCAATGCTAGCAGTAGCGAGTGCAGGGGCATCATTTATACCATCTCCGACCATTGCTACTGTCCCGTATTTTTCCTTTAGCTTTTTAATCGTTTCAACTTTTGTTTCTGGTAAGCATGATGCGTAATATTCTTTTATATTACTTTCAGAGGCAATAGCTTTTGCCGTTTCTTCATTATCTCCAGTAATCATAATTGCCTCGACACCGATGCTTTGTAATTCGCGAATAGCAGCTATTGTTTCTTGGCGAAGTGTATCTTTTAAAGCGATAAGTCCAAGAATGCCTCTCTCATCACTAATATAAACGACAGTTTTACCTTCTTTTTCAAGTGAGGCAGAAATACCATTATGAAATGTCTTTGTTTCTTCACCGATAAAATCAGCTTTACCTATTTTATAAGCTTTGTTTTCAAATATTCCTTTGAGTCCAAAACCAGTTACATCTTCAACATTTTCTGGTTTTTTTAATGCAATGTCATACGCATGTTGTGCATATTTAACAATAGATTCAGCTAAAGGGTGTGTAGAGTGACTTTCAATTGATGCTGTAATAGAAAGTACTTCTTTTTCTGTCATACTTTCTCGAACATATACATCTGTTACGGTAGGTTTTCCTTGTGTTAATGTTCCTGTTTTATCAAAGGCGATCGCTTTTACTGAAGCGAGGCGTTCTAAATGTATGCCACCTTTAAAGAGAATTCCATTTCTTGCTCCGTTAGAAATTGCAGATAATGTTGCTGGTGTAATGGCAGCAACGAGTGCACAAGGAGATGCGACTACAAGTAAGATCATAGCGCGATAAAACGTTTCATTCCAGCTCCAGTCAAGTAAGAAATGAGGGACGAACATCATAAGCGCAACAACGAGTAGTACACCTTTTACGTATGTTCCTTCAAACTTTTCGATGAATAGTTGTGATGGTGATTTTTCACTTTGTGCACTTTGGACGAGACGGATAATCTTTTGGAATAATGTTTGATCGCTCGGCTTCGTAATTTTAACTTCGATAGCACCGCGTAAATTTACAGTACCGGCAAATACTTCATCGCCATATTTTTTTTCATTTGGAATAGGTTCTCCAGTAATTGCTGCTTCATCGATATTTGTTTCACCGTTATGAATCGTACCGTCAGCAGGAACGCGCTCACCTGGCTTAATTAAAATAATGTCGTTAATTTGTAATCGTCCAACAGGAACACGTTCCTCGGTTCCATTAGAAATACGTAATGCTTCTTCTGGTTGTAAATCAAGAAGCGCTGAAATTTCTTTTTGACTTTTACTTAATGTATAAGACTCCATCGCACCGCTCAGTGCAAAGATAAAGATTAAAATCGCGCCTTCTGCCCAGTAGCCAATGATTGCAGCACCGATAGCAGCGAAGAGCATGAGCATTTCGACATTTAGCTCTTTCTCTTCAATTGTATCTTCAATACCTTCTTTCGCCTTTGCATATCCACCAACTATATAAGCAAGGATATAGCAAGTAATGCCTACATTCACTGCATCGTTCTTTGTGAATAACCAACCAGCTAAAATGAAAATACCAGATGCGATTGCAAATATAAGTTCATGATGTTTCTTTAATGTATCCCATAAAGAGGGATGAGAAATAGACTTTTGTACTTGTAATGTTTTTACTTCTGAGTTCATTCTACTCGCTCCTTCCAAATTCTTATTGAGAAAAAGAATCAAAATCGAAACCCCTATAAAACGACGAAAGCTGCCATCCATAATGGATAGCAGCATTTCTGTTGAATCTGATTTTAATAGTTATTATGTTGTAATTATTCTATAGTATATCATATCTTTTTATAAGATGGCACAGTTTTGTTTCAAGTATAAACGGAAAACTTGTGTTTTCGCAATACCTTTGGTATATATGAATATTGTTCATATAAAGATCGGAAAGGAAGACAACAAGTGAAGACAGAGAAATTTTTTACCCATCCGATTGGCGTACTAATTGCTGCAATAGTAGCGACTTTTTTATGGGGGAGCGCATTCCCATTTATTAAATTAAGTTATGCTGAACTTGGAATTCAGCCACAAGAAGTTGGGGAGCAAATATTATTTGCTGGTTATCGTTTCTTTTTATCTGGAGTCATGCTCTTATTATTCTTTAAAGTATTAGGAAAAGATATGAGCTTCAAAAAAGGAACGGGGAAACAGTTAGTACAAATTGGTTTATTTCAAACATTTCTTCAATATATATGTTTTTATATTGGAATGAGTTATAGTTCTGGCATTGAAGGAGCTATCATTTCAGGAACATCATCATTCTTTCAAATTTTACTCGCTCACTTTTTATATAAAGATGACGCTCTCAATATGAGAAAAATAATTGGGGTCTCTATCGGCTTTTGTGGTGTCATTTTAGTAAATGTACCGAGTGATGGTAGTTTGTCATTCCATTTCGGAATCGGTAGCTTATTACTTCTTAGTGCAGCAATGTTGTATTCATATGGAAACATATTGGCGAAAGAAGGTAGCAAAACATTAGATGTTGGCTATATGACAGCATACCAAATGATTTTTGGTTCTATCGGGCTATTATGTATAGGGGCTTTGCAAGTTGGAGCCATGCCATTTACATTTAGTGTACATGCAATACTTATGCTTCTCTACTTATCTTTCTTATCCGCAGCAGGCTTTTGCATTTGGAATACAATTATGAAGTATAACAAGGTTGGAAAAGTATCAATGTACATGTTCTTTATACCCGTATTTGGTGTGTTATTATCGAGCATGATTTTAGGAGAAGCAATTCATTCATTTGTATTATTCGGTTTGGCATGTGTAGCCGCGGGAATTATCGTGGTGAATCGAACGACAGCTAAGCAGAAAAGGGCGAACGAAAAACAAGTAGCATAGATAACAGGAAAACGATTACAATGGAAGAACAGTACTGTTCTTCTTTTTTTATATAGAAAAAGGATAATAGACTAGGTGTAACGAAAAAAGATACAAAAAGCATTTATTGAGGAGAACATGTTATGAATCTATTTTACATGGTGTTAATTGGACAAATCATTCTTTTTTTAATTGGTGCAATGTACGCAATAGGACAGACAAAAAAAACAAGAAATAATATGCCGTTACCTTTAGCGGTGCGTCTTATTCTTAGTTTTTCTTTAACAGCAAGTGCAATTTGGATATGGTTACAAGATCCATCAGTAGAGTATAGTACGTGGGTTGCACTAGGTATGACGTTATCAACTGTAGGAGATTTATTTATGGCAGGTTTGATTCCAATTGGTCATCGATTAATTGGAGGTATGATTACTTTTGCCCTTGCGCATTGTTTTTATGTAAAAGCATTTTTGCAAACAGGCATCTCATGGAATGGTTTTTGGATTGGTTTACTCGTATACGGACTCTTTCTAATTATAGGATGGTTCTTTTTTATACGAAATGATAAACAAGATAAATTGTTTACGATAGGAGCTCTAATTTACGGATTGTGGGTTGGAGGAATGGCTTGCTTTGCATTCGCCCTATACTATGAGAATATAGGAATATGGTGGATACCGGCTTTTGGTGGTTTACTATTTGTGATTTCTGATTTTATTATAGGTGTGACAGATATTGGAGGACGCAAATTAAAGTATGAACCACTTTGGATTTGGTTTACATATGTAGCGGCTCAAATGTGTATTGTATATGTGGGAATATAAAAAGATACTCTCAAAATAGTGGATAGACTATTTTGAGAGTATCTTTTTTACTGCTCGCAAATAGTGAGATAAATATAGATTATGGTATATAAAAATAATAAATTTATGAGGATGTTATTTTTAAGTTTGTAATATTACAATTTTATAATTCAGAATTTTGTGGAAATTTTACAGTTGAATTCCTTATAATAAAAGTAAAAAGATGATGAGATGGTGGAATGATGCAAAAGAAAAAACGTTTGCGTGAATTCTTTGGAACAATTGCAATTGCATGTTTGTTAGTGTTTTTAGCGAAAATTTTTGTGTTTTTTCCTACGACTGTAAAAGGAGCGTCCATGAAGCCGACGTTACAAGATGGGGATAAGCTGATTGTTAATAAGTTAGCAAAGCAGTTTGAAAGTTATGGGAGAGAAGATATTATTGTTGTGAAGACGGATAATTTTTATGTGAAAAGGGTTATTGGTTTGCCTGGCGATGTAATCGAGGTGAGAAATGATCAATTATATGTGAATCATGAAGTGACACAGGAAGCGTATTTGTATAGTAATAAAAAACAAGCTGAAAAAAAACTTATGAATTTAACAGAGGACTTTGGACCGATTACAATTCCTAAAAATAAGATTTTTGTTATGGGAGATAATCGCTTAATAAGCAGAGATAGTAGAAATGGTTTAGGACTTATTGATAGAGAAGATGTATTAGGAGAATTAGCGGCAATTTATTATCCATTTGAACATATGAAAATAATGAATTAAAGTAAAAAACCAAGCAAACTGAAATTTGCTTGGTTTTTTATGTTAAATCGTAGGAGACTCATTAAATTCATAGACGTCTTCATTGTTTTTGTTTGTACTTAAAACGAATTTGTGTTGCAATAGTTGCAGTTTAAAGAATGCTAACGGATCGTGATAAGTTTCTGGGTTGCTTCTTAATGTTGCTAATGTTTGCTCGTCTTCCTGTATTTCAAGTTGAGCTGCTTCTACATTTTGTTTCAATATGCTAAGTGGATCTTTAAAGAACATCATGATATCTCGTTCTAATGCGCCTTCAAATACTTCAAATTGAAGGAAGAATTGTTTTGAGATTGTTTGAGCAATTTCCGTATAGTCTTCCGTTTCAATGTATTGTTTATATTTGTTTGCGAGCATAGACTGATTTTTTTGCATGTTACCAAATAGTTTTCCCGCACTTTTTAAGAAAAATTGTGTCGGTGTAAAGCGTAATAAAATATTGATGTTCGTTACTGTAATTCTATTTGTCATGCGTACAACATCTCGATGCCAGTCATCTAGTAATTTGAAATCACAAGGAAGTTTCATGCGTTCTTCTTTATATAATTTATTAAACGTTTCACTCATTTCATCTAAATAAGATTGAGCTTGAATAAATTCATTATGAGCTGTTTCAATCCATTCCTGAATAGAACCAGTAAATTTAGGAAGAAGCACTTGTTGTACATGTTTTTGAACTCGTTCGTTCATCGCAGTATTTAATTCTTCATGAACTAATTTGAAGTCGCTATCTTCTTGAACGAGGTCAGAACAACTCTGTAATAATTCAGGAATTTGAGAATGGATATCTCGTGTGATTTCTTCTTTCGTTAAAAGATAAGATTCTGTAATAGAACGAATTTTATCTTTTTCAAGAGCAGTAAGGTTGTTAATAAATCCATTTAATTTAACTGAGATATGTTTATTCCAGCGTACGGATTTCACTAATGTATTTTCTAACTCCACACGTTCATTTACAAGGTATGCGATTGTCTTTTGAGTAAACCATATTAGTTTTTCTATACGTTCTTGTTCCATGTTACGTTCTGCTAGATTAGAAAGAATAGACTCTGTCACGTCTCCAAGTTGCTGGCTACTCTCTTGTGAAGGAGAGTATGGGAAGAACTGTGCATTTGGGAAATGGACTTTAATTTTACTCATTAGTTTTTCGTTATTGGTCGTATTATTTGTGTGTAATACGAAATGAATTTGTAAATTTGGCACTTGTTCACGTAAATAAAGTAATGTATCAAGTTCTTCACCATGTAATGGTGAAGAAGAATTTAATACGTAAATAAGGCTATCTGCTGCTTGTAAGTATTCAAAATATGAGCTGTTTTTATCCACTTGCCCTTGAACAGGTGGCGTAACAAGAAATGCAAATTTATTTTTTCTTAAAAATCTACTTGGTAACTTAATTTCTATACATTTTTTCTCAAGTTCTGATTCGGAAGGTGTAGCCATTCTTTGATGGAATTCATCAAAGCTAGGTATATTGTGTACATCTAACGCAGTGAATTCTGTTATTTCAGTTTGGCTATCATCTTTAAATAGAATAGGAGTTGTTACAGTCTCAGTTAAGATGTTCTCTCCTAGTATAGAATTGATGAATGATGATTTATCCTGGTCACTAGTTCCCGCTATTAGTAATTGTGTAACATTTAAATCACACAGTTCGTGAACGAGTAACGTAAATTGATGACTTAAATCCACATCGTTTTTTTCAGCCCATACAGCAATTGTTTCGAATAAATGAGAAACTGTTTCCATATTTACATTTGTTTCAGCTGTTGAATTAGAAAGTAGGGCTCCCGCACTTTTTACGAGTAATGACTCTAAAGTTGTAGGTGAAACTTCATTCCATGCTAACACTGCAGCAGAGACAAATAGGGCATCTTTTGCTTTCGTTAAACTAAACCAATTGGTTAATAAATCTGGTACAAGTCCCTGCATTTCATGCATGAAATGCTCACCAGTAATTAACTCAAAGTACGTATCTTGATAGCGTTCAACAATTTCATGCCAATCGTCATTGTTGTCTGTTTCAATATGTAAGAATAAATGATTTATTGTTTGAATCCAAGGTAGATGCAAGTTTTCATTTTGATAGCTGTTCCAAAGCGCAATAACAAGTTCTTTAAATTGGACTTGATCAATTGCATATAATGCTTTTAAAGATTCATAGAAATATTCTGGTTTGATTTGTTTCGTGAATCCTTGATTCACATAATTGATTAAAGTATCGAACCAGTGTAACGATTTTGTTCGAATTCCTTCTTGAACGGCAAGTTCGATAGCATTATTCCAATCTTCTTGTTTTTCATAGAATGAGCGAGCAATTGCAGTAATATTAGGATAGTCAGGTTGAAATGCAACGGCCTCACTAATCGTCTTAAATGCTAGACCTAAACGATCTTGTTCGATGTACAGAGAAAGAAGTTGTAAGGAAACTTCCATTGTAAGAGTTGTATCTTCCGTTTGAATAGATTGATAAATCTCTTCTGCTTTTGGCAAGAATCCTAGTTCAAAATAAGAATCTGCAATATTTTTGGTTGCCCAAAGTGCAAGTTCGTTATTTACTTTCTCCCATTTAAATATCGCTGCTTCAAAGTCTTTATTTTGGTAATAAAATTCACCTTGAGCAAAGCGGATATTAGAAATGTTGGAGAATTCATTTGTAGATTCATTTATATATGCTTCACCGAGTACTTCTGATACTGGAGTAGAAGTTTCTTCTGTTAAAAATGTTTTATAGTAAACCTTTTGGATAAATTGATTTTCAATGGTCATGTTCGTTCCCCCTGTATAATTTAGAAAAATGATGTTGTATGTAAAGGGTGTATGTTCTTTTAATAGGTAGAAGTTGCATTATATCGACCAAACTATGTTTTTGCTAGATATATCATTTTTCCTGAGAGTTAAACCGTTGCGAAAAGTAACTTTCCTTTATTGTAACAAAAAAACAAGCATATGAATTTTTATTTTTTAATCCCACTATTTACAGATAATAAGACTAGCACTTTAAAAAGCGGTGAATACAAGGGAAGTAGGAGGGAGTCGGGCGCACAATTGGTGTGTGCTAAAAATTAGTTAGGATGAACAAATCACCACTGATTAATGGTTCACTTTCTTCCTGCTAAAGGAATGGATAGAAGTAGAGTTCATTATAAAAACAATGTATAGTGAATATGTATACCATGTTTGTCTGAAAGATAGAAAGGGCACAATGTGGAATAACGATCGTGCATAGGATGTGTTTTCCGAATGGAACAACATATTGGCGAGTTAATCGCGCATTATGGGTATTTTGGAATTATTATAGCGTTGGCCGGTGGAATTGTTGGATTACCGATACCAGACGAGTTTTTATTGACCTTCGTTGGTTATAATGTTTCTAAAGGAGTTATGTCAGGAACTGCTGCTTTTTTAAGCGGGATGGCTGGTGCGATGTTAGGTATTACATTAAGCTACATATTAGGTTTAAAACTTGGACTCCCTGTTTTAAAAAAATATGGACCGAAGATTAGAATTAAAGAACATCACATTGAAAAAACGCATATTTTATTTGAAAAATATGGACCATTTCTTTTAATGATTGGTTACTTTATCCCGGGAGTACGTCATTTAACAGCATATTTTGCTGGGATGTCGAATTTAACACTTTGGCGTTTTTGTTTGTACGCTTACGGTGGTGCGCTTATTTGGATAAGTGTTTTTATTGGACTTGGCTGGAAGTTAGGAGAGAAGTGGCGTTTCGTTGAGTATAGCCTACATCATTACGGAGTATGGATTTTATTCATTTCAGTAGTTGTTACATGTATTGTATGGTTTTATATAAAGAAAAAGAAAAACCGCTATTAGCGGTTTTTTTAGCTGAAAGCAATAAATAATACACCAGCTGTAATAAAGACTACACCAACGCCAGTCATAAAGTTTAACTTTTCACCGAGTATAATCATCGCGAGGATGATAGAAAATACGACGCTTAATTTATCGACAGGAGCCACTTGTGAAACTTTCCCTGTTTTAAGGGCAAGAAAATAAAATAGCCATGACGAAGCACCTGCAACCCCACTTAATGTGATAAAGAGCAGTGCTTTTTTATTTAGCAGTACGTCGCTGATATTTTGAAATTTACCTTGGATAATAATAACGCCCACCATAAATAATGCCATAATAATAGAACGAACCGTTGTTGCAACATTGGCATCGATTCCATCTAAACCAATCTTTCCGAAAATAGATACAAGGGCAGCAGCGATTGCTGATAATAGTGCGAATAAGAGCCATGAACTCATAGTAAAATTCCTCCAATCTTACATTATTATACATGAAAACCATTCTCACGTATAAAGCGAAACTTTAATCAGTGGGATTTTACCGCTCCGCAAATAACGAAATAATCCCCACCTTATATTTCTAATAAGGTGGGGATTATTATACTACTCTGCAATTTCTTCATACAAAAAGTACGTTACATTATAAATATGTTCTACTTCATCGTCTGTCATAAACAATAATTCATCACGCTCAATCCCTTTTTTCTTTTCAATAAACTCAATCATGTTTTTGCGTTCTTCTCTTTTCATCAATTTGATTTCTCCTCTCAATCTGTTTTAATACAGTTTATTTAAGTTACTGCTATTATATAACAGAATCTTTAGAAAGTTCCACCTATTTTATTGTTTTTTTCAGAAGAACTTTTCGACAAAACAAGCCCACCTAAAGGGGGCTTGTTTTATTTTATAGTCGTAAAAACTCGGGCTCCGTCGTACCAGCACCATCGATGTAATAAATTGTGTCGGGATTGATTTTTATTAATACGTAATTAGGGTCTTCAGGACCAAGTAACCAGCGTTTTAAGCTATTATTCCAAAACTTGTTTTTTAATGTGGAGTCTTCCTCGATGGAGGCTAAGCCTTCAACTTCAATATAATCTTCATCTAATTTTTTTCCTTCACGTCCAAGTAGTACATGTACATTTGGATTGTTTTCGATATCTGTTATCTTTTTTGATTTCCGATCTGTTGCAACATATAACACAAAATCTTCGTGGAAAAACATCATAAAGGTACTATGAGGCTTATTTTCACGTACAGTAGATAATACACCAGTTCGTTGACCGCAAATAATAGTTTCAATTTTTTCTTTTAAATGCATGCTTTTAACCCCTGTTCATAATTTATTGTTTTCTCCGTTTAAACAAGATAATTTAAATATCTTTTATACTGTTTTCTTCAATCCGATTTTTTAAACGTAATTGTGATGAAATCGGACAAGTTAGGAGAAGAATAATAATAATATCGAGGAGAAATACATACGATGGAAGGATGAAAAGCATGTTTAATAAAATATTTCTTATAGTAGCGCTGATCGGGGTACCACTTTCTGTACTTGGAAAAATGCTTCATTGGCCTCAAACAATTATGTTCGCTGTGTATTGCATTACTATTATCGCCTTAGCGGGTTTTATGGGGAGAGCGACAGAAAGTTTGGCAATTGTCTCTGGACCTAGAATAGGCGGATTATTAAATGCTACTTTTGGTAATGCTGTTGAACTAATTATTTCGATTTTTGCACTTCAGGCGGGATTAATTGAGGTTGTATTAGCCTCTTTAACGGGTTCTGTACTTGGGAATTTATTATTAGTAGGAGGGCTATCCTTCTTTATAGGAGGGCTTAAATACAAAAGACAAAGTTTTAATGTATATGATGCAAGGCATAATTCAGCTTTATTAATCTTTGCGGTAGTAGTAGCTTTTGTTATTCCAGAGATTTTTTCAATGAAGATGGATGCTGGGAAGACGTATCAATTAAGTATCGGTGTTTCTATCATTATGATTATTATGTACCTTGCTGCACTGCTATTTAAGCTCGTTACGCATCGTGGTGTATATCAACATAAAACGGATGAAGTAGCTCATGAGGAAGAACCAGAGTGGTCGAAAGGTAAAGCGCTACTCATTTTAGCAATAGCGACAATTGCGGTCGCTTATGTGTCAGAGGCGCTTGTGCATACATTTGAGACAGTTGCAAAGTCATTTGGTTGGTCAGAGTTATTTATAGGGGTTATTATCGTTGCAATTGTTGGGAATGCAGCGGAACATGCATCTGCAATTATTATGGCGTATAAAAATAAAGTAAATATTGCAGTTGAAATTGCAGTCGGTTCTACGTTGCAAATTGCCATGTTTGTTGCTCCTGTATTAGTACTGCTTTCTATGTTCCTTGCACAAAGGATGCCTTTAGTATTTACAATACCAGAACTTGTTTCTATGATTACAGCTGTTTTCTTAACGATTGCGATTTCAAATGATGGAGATACAAATTGGTTTGAAGGCGGTACTTTATTAGCGGCGTATGTCATTATGGGAATTGGTTTTTATTTATTATGAAAAATAGGCATAACAATTGTATTGAGAGAAAACAATAAACAAAGTAGTATATATACCTTTACATAGGAAGGAGCCAGACAGGTGAAACGAGTATACAGCATATGTCTTTCAACTATGGTCTCGTTTATTCTATTATTTCCTAACATGAGTTTTGCAAAGACAACGGTAGAAACAAAAATGCCTTCATCTGTTTTAAATATTTCTAAAGACAATACGTTTCCAAATGATGCGCAAGATTTGCCGCGCTTACAACCGAGTAAGTTTGCTCAAGAACTATTGAAAACAGCAAATATTAAAATTGAAAATCCGGACTTAATTCGAATGTTTAATGAAACGACAATTTCGAATGCGCCGCTTGCGGTAGGGTACCGAGCGAAGATTTATCTAGGTCAATGGGCTTTAAATTATGAATCGGTTGATACGTCGATTAATTGGGAATATAAACAAGTAAATCGCAATGTGTACGATAATCGCGGAGGAGATCGCTTATATCCGCTACGCTATAAGCAAGAAACGCAAAAGACGGTTGAAGGTGATTTAACAGCAGATATGAAAAATACTGCGGATGTGAAAAAAATGATGCTTCTCAAAGCACTTGAAAAAGTACAATTGCCACTTGCATTTAAAACGACCATTGGTTATGGTACTGGACATGAGCGTGTGTATAATATTAGTCCGAGTCAACTTGGATATTTATACGCTTATACACCAGCAGTAAATGAAAAAGGAAAAGTAACATTTGGAGAAGTGTACCTTGTGTTAAAAGGAAATCAAAAGAGGCTTGTAGTAAAAAATATTACCTCACAAGGAATCGGAGCTGCTATTCCAATTCATGATCATTTGTATTTTAAATTCATTTCTTCTTCTCACTCGCAATAATATGAAAAAACGTCAGCTTATAAGCTGACGTTTTTATTTATCCCGCTATTTGTGGGCAATTGGTTCAACTAATAATCAGTGGGGAATGAACAAAACCCCCACTGATTAAAGTTGAACTTTAAAATGTTATGTTTGCTGTTTTTGATAAGAAGTCTTCTGTCGGATAGTAGCTATTTTTTACAAGAACATTTGGTCCAAG
The DNA here is from genome assembly GCF_052947655.1 of Bacillus pretiosus. Lineage (NCBI taxonomy): Bacteria > Bacillati > Bacillota > Bacilli > Caryophanales > Bacillaceae > Bacillus > Bacillus pretiosus. The sequence continues at coordinate 486,605 of NZ_CM129593.1, forward strand.
GCATTTTACTGCAGGACAGTGACAGCTTAATGATTGTGCTGTTTTTGAAGCACTCCATTTGTCATACGCTTCTTGTAGTGTGTTTGTTTGTACGTTACCTAGAAGAGGAACGTCACCGAAATCAGTTACAATAATATTTCCATCGAAAATGTTGACGTTTAAACGAGAACGACCATCTGGATCGTTACGAACTGTTACATTTTTGCTTTCTTGTAATTTCTTAAATGTGGCGATGTCTCGCTCGTCATCGCTACAAGCGTAGAAAGGTAAAGTTCCAAATAACATCCATACATTTTCATCGCGAATTTCTAGTAAATGCTCAATTGCATCTCGAATTTCAGCTTTTGTTAAGATCTCTAGATTACTCGCGAAGTCACTTGGATACATTGGATGAATTTCATGACGTTTACAGCCCATCTCTTCGACAATTTGACGATGAATATGTTCAATATGCGGTAGAGTCCTTTTGTTTAACATCGTTTCGGCTGATACGAGTACACCTGCATCTGATAGAGCTTTACTATTTGTAATCATTCGTTCAAATAATTTTGCACGTTGTTCATAAGTAGGTTTACGTTCCATCATTGCAAATCCACCTTCAACGAAGTCATCAATTGTTCCCCAGTTATGAGATATATGCAATACGTCTAAATAAGGAATAATTTGTTCGTAACGTGCTAAATCTATAGTTAAGTTTGAGTTGATTTGAGTGCGAACGCCTCGTTCATGAGCGTATTTTAAGAGTGGTGTTACATAGTTGTCGACGGATTTCTTTGAAAGCATTGGTTCTCCGCCAGTAATACTTAAAGAACGTAAATGAGGAATCTCATCTAATCGTTTTAATAAAAGTTCCATAGGAAGCGGATTTGGATCTTTCGGCTGTAATGTGTAACCAACAGCACAATGCTCGCAACGCATATTGCATAACGTTGTCGTTGTAAACTCAACGTTTGTTAATAGTAGTTTGCCGTACTCTTCAAGGTCCATATACGCTTCCCATGGATCGTAAGAAGGAGTAATCGGCTTCATTTTTTGTGATATCGTCATATGAAATACTCCTTTGACTATTGAAATAACAATTTGTCCATTCTCTATAATAGAAGAATATGTACTTTTTATAAAGTGAAACTTTTTTGTGAAAAAAGAGAGAGGGCTTACATTTGAATGAATGGCTGTGACAAATTGATGAAATTTCATGCCCATAGCAATCATTTTTGCGGTATAATAAAAGCATCTCGAATTAAAAGGAGAGTGCCTTCATGGGAAAAGCAATTGAAGATAAAGATTCACAACTAGTATATTTAAAAGAACGTTTAAATATGTTCATTGAAGTAATTGATACAATTGAACCTGAAGAAGTAGAGTTAGAAGATGTAGATCGTCTTCTTGCGATGTTAGATGAATTAGAATTAAAATGTGAGCAATTTAAAAAAGACGAATAATATATTAAAAAGGCTGCCAATGCAAAATTGGCAGCCTTTTTCTGTATGGATAATAGAAGGACGGTAGAAAAAAAGGTATAATCAAGTTGTGAAAAATTTCATTTATGCTTTAATAGCGTGAAACAAATAAAAAGCTGAAGAGCATAACGATGGAATTTTCAGCTCATAACGTTTTGGTAGCGTTCACAATTGAGGGGGAAGTAACAATGGAAAAGCTTCAAGAAAGCATGTATCAACTAATTGTTGAAACGTCAACGAACTTACCGAAAGATGTTCGTCGTGCGATTCAACAAGCGAAAGAACGAGAAAATGCAGGGACTCGTTCTGCGATGGCACTTGGCACAATTACGAATAATATTAAAATGGCTGATGATAACATCTCGCCAATTTGCCAAGATACAGGGATGCCAACGTTTAAAATTTATACACCAGTTGGTGTGAATCAATTACATTTGAAGGAAGCTATCTATAATGCGCTTGAGCGGGCGACAAAAGATGGTAAACTTCGTCCCAATTCTGTTGATTCTCTTTTTGGAGACAATAGTGGAAATAATTTAGGACCAGGTACACCGGTTATTAAGTTTGAACAATGGGAAAAAGATTATATTGATGCACGCTTAATCCTAAAGGGTGGTGGCTGTGAGAATAAAAATATTCAGTATAGCTTACCGTGTGAATTAGAAGGACTTGGACGCGCTGGCCGTGATTTAGAAGGGATTCGTAAATGCCTTCTTCATGCTGTATATCAAGCGCAAGGTCAAGGCTGTAGTGCAGGTGTAATTGGTGTTGGTATCGGGGGAGACCGCACATCAGGTTACGAATTAGCAAAAAATCAATTATTCCGTACATTAGATGATGTCAATCCAGTACCAGAGTTACAAAAACTTGAAGAGTACGTATTAGAAAATGCGAATAAGCTTGGCATTGGTACGATGGGATTTGGCGGAGAAACAACTTTACTTGGTTGTAAAATTGGCGTGTATAATCGTCTGCCAGCTAGTTTCTACGTATCTGTTGCGTATAATTGCTGGGCATATCGCCGCCTTGGCGTAACAATCCATCCTGAAACAGGTGAAATTATGGATTGGCTATATCAAGAAGGTGGGGATACACTTCAGCAAGAAGCGCAAGAAAAAACAGAGCAACGTGAGATTGTATTACAAGCACCAATTACAGAAGAGCAAATTCGTGAACTTCGCGTTGGTGATGTTGTAACAATTAATGGCATGATGTATACAGGTCGTGACGCAATCCATAAGCATTTAATGGATAACGATTGTCCAGTAGATTTAAAAGGACAAGTTATTTATCACTGTGGTCCAGTTGTCGTGAAAGATGAAAATGAAAACTGGCAAATTAAAGCGGCAGGTCCAACGACAAGTATTCGTGAAGAACCGTACCAAGGCGATATTATGAAGAAATTCGGTATTCGCGCTGTCATTGGAAAAGGTGGTATGGGTGCAAAAACATTAGCGGCTTTAGAAGAGCACGGTGGTGTATATTTAAATGCAATTGGCGGTGCAGCGCAATATTATGCCGAATGTATTAAAGAAGTAAAAGATGTTGATTTCTTACAATTTGGTATTCCAGAGGCAATGTGGCATTTACGTATCGAAGGATTTAAAGCAGTTGTAACGATGGATTCTCATGGTAATAGCTTACATGCAGATGTTGATAAAACATCACTTGAAAAATTAGCTAGCTTTAAAGAGCCAGTATTTAAGTAAACAAAAATGCATCTCGAATGATTCGAGATGCATTTTTTTGGTATATATAGAAAAACATGTTCAGCATGAAAGAATGCACGGCAACAGAAACTACAAGTACGATTATATATGGAAAGGAGACTATTTATGAAATATAAATGGTTATATATCGGTCTCATTTTTTCAATTATGATGGCACTTGTTCCAGTTTCAGCATTAGCTTATACAAATACTCCACATAACTGGGGAATCCCGCGTCCTAAAAATGAAACAGTACCAGATGCAGGAAAGTTATACACAGATTTACTACAAAAAAATGGTGGGTTTTATTTAGGGGATGCAAAGAAAAAAGATATTTATTTAACATTCGATAATGGGTACGAGAATGGATACACAGGGAAAATCTTAGATGTATTAAAAGAGAAAAAAGTACCGGCAACTTTCTTTGTAACGGGTCATTATATTAAAACCCAAAAAGATTTGTTATTAAGAATGAAGAATGAAGGACATATTATTGGAAATCATTCGTGGAGTCATCCTGATTTTACAACGGTAAATGATGCGAAACTTCGTGAAGAATTAACGAGTGTAACGGAAGAGATTAAAAAAGTAACTGGGCAAAAAGAAGTAAAATATGTACGTCCGCCGCGCGGCGTATTTAGTGAAAGAACGTTGGCTCTTACGAAAGAAATGGGCTATTATAATGTATTTTGGTCACTTGCATTTTTGGATTGGAAAGTGGACGAGCAAAGAGGATGGCAATATGCACATAATAATGTAATGACGATGATTCATCCAGGATCTGTTTTATTACTTCATGCAATATCAAAAGATAATGCAGAAGCACTTGCGAAAATCATTGATGATTTGCGCGAGAAAGGGTATCATTTTAAAAGTCTAGATGACTTAGTAAAAAGCAATCAACCGTAAGCATGTATGCTTGCGGTTTTCTCATGCTATAATGATGTGTAAAAAGGATGGGGAAACGTATGTGGAGCGAACATGTTACGTTAGAGTATCCGTATCATTTTGAAGAGGTATTAAAACGTTTATCTTTTGATCCTCTTAACGTCATTCAATTAGATGAGAAAGTCATTTATGTCCCGCTTTGTATAGACGAGGAACAGATTGTTGTTCGCTTGCAAGGGATTGGTACTGTTCAAAATCCACAGTTTTGGATCTCTAGTCAGGCAGGAGATCAAGAGAAAGTCATGAAACGAATGAGGGCCATTTTTCATTGGAATGAACCGTTTCAAGATATACAAAATCATTTTTTAAACACATCATTACGTCCACTATTTGAAACATATGCTTATACTCCAATTATTTTAGAGTTTGATTATTTTGCTTGTCTTCTTCGCTGTATCATTCATCAACAAATAAATTTGAAATTTGCTACTGTGTTAACAGAACAGTTTGTGAAACGATATGGAACAGAGAAGAACGGTGTATTCTTTTTCCCCACTCCAGAAATAGTAGCAAATATTTCAATAGAAGAATTGAGGGAGCAGAAGTTTAGTCAGCGAAAGGCTGAATATATAGTAGGGTTAGGTCGAAGTATTGTCAGCGGTACATTAAATTTAGCGAGTATAGAAACCAGGGCGGATGAAGAGGTTTCCGCACAATTGTTACCAATTAGGGGGATTGGTACATGGACAGTGCAAAATTTTTTAATGTTCGGGCTTGGACGGAAAAATATGTTTCCGAAAGCGGACATTGGGATTCAGCGTGCAGTGCAAGGTGTATTTCAATTAGATGATAAACCTGATGATGCATTTTTAGAAAAAGTGAAACAAGAGTGTGAACCATACTGCAGTTATGCAGCGTTATATTTATGGAAAAGTATAGAGTAGAGGTGTAATAATGATACAAAAGCAACATGAGAGTAAGTTGGAAGTTGGTCAAACGTTTCCTGTGACAATTAAACGTCTTGGGATTAACGGAGAAGGCGTTGGTTATTTTAAGAGACAAGTTGTTTTCATTCCAGGGGCATTACCAGGAGAAGAAGTTGTTGCTGAAACAACGAAAATTCAGCGTGGCTTCGCTGAAGCGAAAGTGAAAAAAGTTCGTAAAGCTTCACCACATCGTGTGAAAGCACCATGTCCGGTATATGAAGAGTGTGGCGGTTGTCAGCTGCAACATTTAGATTATAAAGAACAATTAAATCAAAAGCGTGATATCGTCGTACAAGCATTCGAGAAGTATATGAACAACAGTTTGGAAGAAAAAATTCGTCCAACGCTTGGTATGGAAAACCCATGGCATTATCGTAATAAGAGTCAATTACAAGTGGGACGTAAAGACGAAAAGGTTATTACAGGGCTGTATAAGCAAAATTCACATCAGTTAATTGATATTGCTCACTGTATGATTCAACATAAAGCAACGAATGAAGCGACAAAAGTTGTAAGACGTATATTAGAAAAATTAAATGTTTCTATTTACAATGAGAAAAAACAAAAAGGTTTAGTACGCACAATTGTGACACGTACTGCAGTTCAAACAGGGGAAGTACAAGTTACACTTATTACAACAAAAGAAGAATTACCAAATAAAGATCAATTTATCGCAGAAGTACAAAAACAGATGCCAGCTGTTAAATCAATTATGCAAAACGTAAACTGGCGTAAAACATCTGTTATTTTCGGTGATAAAACATTTAAATTAGCTGGAAAAGAAGTAATTCAAGAAACACTAGGTGATTTATCATTTGAATTATCAGCACGTGCATTCTTCCAGTTAAATCCAGAACAAACAGTTGTTTTATACGATGAAGCGAAAAAAGCAGCTGCTTTAACAGGCGATGAGAAAATTGTAGATGCTTATTGTGGTGTTGGTACAATCGGTCTTTGGCTTGCAAATGATGCAGCGGAAGTACGTGGTATGGATGTAATTCCAGAAGCGATTGAAGATGCAAGAAAAAATGCGAAGCGTCACGGATTTACAAATACGAAATATGAAGCAGGTAAAGCTGAACAATGGTTACCGAAATGGGTAAAAGAAGGATGGCGTCCAGATGTAATTGTTGTCGATCCACCTCGTACAGGTTGCGATGATAAATTACTGGAAACAATTTTAAAAGTGAAACCAAAACAAGTTGTTTACGTATCTTGTAATCCTTCTTCATTAGCACGTGATGTACAAGCATTAATGAAGAGTTATGAAGTGGAATATGTACAACCAGTTGATATGTTCCCACATACAGCCCATGTAGAAAATGTAGTGAAGCTTGTTAGAAAGTAAAGTTTATTCATATTCCCTCACGATATGAGGGAATATTTTCTATGAAGGAGAGTAAAATGAATAATTATAAATTAACGATTCAGTACGATGGTGCACGTTTTAAAGGATGGCAACGTCTCGGTAATAACGATAATACAATTCAAGGAAAAATCGAGAGTGTCATATCTGAAATGATCGGAAAAGAAATTGAAATTATCGGTTGTAGTAGAACAGATGCGGGTGTACATGCTTTGAATCAAGTTGCTAACTTTCAAAGTGATGAGAAGTTAGTGGAACATAAAGTGAAAAAATATTTAAATCAATATTTACCCAACGATATTAGCATTACGAATGTAGAAGAAGTACAAGATCGCTTCCATGCTCGTTATAATTCTAAAGCAAAAACATATCTTTATAAAATTTGGAATGAAGAGCATACAAATCCATTTATGCGTAAATACAGCATGCATGTGAATAAAAAATTAAATGTGAAAAGCATGAAAGAAGCTGCGAAACATTTAGTTGGTTCACATGACTTTACTGCTTTTTCAAATGCGAAATCAAAGAAAAAGTCTATGGTTCGAGAAGTATATACACTTGAAGTGATGGAAGAAGCAGGATTTGTACAAATTAGAGTAAGTGGTAACGGATTCCTTCATAACATGGTACGAAAAATTGTTGGAGCATTAATTGAAGTTGGATTAGGACAATTAGATGCGGACGCAATCCCAAATATTTTAGAGGAAAAACAACGTAATCAAATTAATTGTCTTGCTGAGGCGAGTGGTTTGTATTTGGAGAATGTTGAATTTTAATAAACAATAAAAAAATCGAGCTGTGTAAGCTCGATTTTTTTATTGTTTTGGCATTAAGAAGATTTTTCTTTCTTCATACGTATCTTCAAATTCCAAAAAGCAGCAAGCATAATAGCTGCAAAGGAGCCGCTAATTGTTGCTAATAGTTTTGCATAAGGATAAGCATTCATATCAACTAGTAACATCATACATACAAGGGTAGGGAAGAAGGCTAAGTAGTGTAATAACTTTAATTTGTTATCATTACTCATATATATCGTTCCTTTCTAGTATGTTATATGTTTATTGTAGCATATTTTCCCAATTTTCATTTGTACTTGGAAGCGGATTCATCCTATATTTGATTAAAGTTTCATTTCATATGTGTAAATGCAATTTTTTAATTCGATATTGTAAGTTTTGCCTACTTAATCCTAAAAACTTTGCAGCCTGTGAGATATTACCGTGATACTCTGTCAGAATTTGATTGATGTAGTTCTTCTCCATTGTCTCTATTGTGTGCTTTAACGTTTTAGGTGCATCATCCTCGTTATTAGTTAGGGAAGGTTGCATATTGAATTCTTTTTTTATTTGTTCACGAAAGCGAGCGGGAAGATGAAACGCTGTAATAATATTTTCATCTTCAACTAAATTCATCGAACCTTCAATGATATGTTCCAATTCTCGTACGTTTCCAGGCCAATCATATGCATACAAGAATTCTCTTACATGTACATCTAGATCCGTTACGCCAAGTCCAAATTGAATGTTGTACTTTTCGATAAAGTGCTGCACAAGATCAGGAATATCTTCTTTTCGTTCACGTAAAGGCGGGAGACATAAAGTAACGACGCTTAATCGGTAATATAAGTCTTCCCGTAATCGATTATGTGTAATAGCTTCAAGAGGATCTTCATTAATAGTTGCTATAATACGAACATCAATTTCTTTTTCTTGTGTGCCTCCGATTCTTCGTATTGTTTTTTCTTGTATAGCTCGTAGTAACTTCGCTTGAAGTGCTGGACTTAATGAGTTGATCTCATCTAATAACAAAGTTCCTCCATTTGCTTCTTCAAATAAACCAGCTTTATCGATAGCTCCTGTAAATGCACCTCGGTTCGTACCAAATAATAAGCTTTCCATGAGTGTATCAGGTATAGCGGCACAGTTTTGTGAAATAAATGGTTTTGTTGAACGTTGACTTTCATTATGGATACTTTGTGCAAATAGTTCTTTACCGGTCCCTGTTTCTCCTACGAGAAGTATGGATGAGGATGTACGAATTACTCTCTTTGCTTCTGTAATGACAGATTGAATAGCATTAGAATCACCGATTATGTGATCAAAGGTAAACTTATTATTTTGTTTTCGAGAAAGGTTCGTTTTCATTGTTTGTTTGAAATGGCTAATCTCTGTTGAAATTTCAATAGCGCCTTTAATTTTTCCGTTTTCTATTATAGGGAAAGTATTGTTAATTGTTGTAATTTCTTGCCCTTTATTGTTAAAATACGTTTGTTTTATATTTTTGTTTGTTTTTCCTAATTTTAATGCCTCTATTAGAGTACTATTTTTATTTTCTTCAAATGCGAATACTTCTAAAGGACTTTTATATAGCACATCTGAGCGTTCCATTGATTCAATTTCCATCATTTTGCGGTTATAGATAATCGTTTTACTTTCCTCATTAATAATATGAATCCCGATATCGAGCTCATTGAGTAAAGTTTCATATAGCATATTCATTTCAATGATCTGTTTAAAATTAATTTCTTCTGTACGCATAGATTATCTTCTCCTCATTTCACCCTATGAAGACTGACTTTTTATAATTTTATTAAAATTCTTATAAAATCGCAAAATTTTTTTGCTATTTTCCCTTTAAAACTTCTCAAATGATAGAAAAATTTTGCGGTTATGAAGATTTTTTTTTGAGAAACCTTCATTTTAAATAGGAATTGGAGATTGGTACGCATTTTGCATAAATAATAGTTGAAATCTCTAAAGGAGGGATATGCAACGTTTCAGTACCGATTAATAAGAAGGAGGAGTTTATAAAGTGAAGATGGTTATAGAAGGCGTGTATAGTCCTTGTTACGGGAAAGTAGAGAAGTTATTTGTTACGGAAAGTTCTTACGTATACGAGTGGGAGAAATTAGCGTTAATTGAAACAATAGATAAACAGAAAGTAGAAATTAAAGTAGGAATCAGTGGATATATCGAATCATTAGAAGTAGTAGAAGGACAAGCTATCGCTGATAAAAAGTTATTAATAACAGTGAGGGATGATCTTTTAATAACAGGTAGTGATTGATACTATGTATTTTGCTCTTTTCAATAATTATTCTTATTATGAACATTTTTAAAAACGCTTACATGAAATGGGTTTCCAAAGTGAAAAGGGGGGATTTATATGATGGATCAAAACCAAGGGTTAAAAAGGGAATTGAAAAGCAGGCACATCTTTATGATTGCACTTGGAGGAGTTATTGGTACCGGTCTTTTTTTAGGATCTGGGTATACAATTCATGAAGCTGGGCCTGGAGGAGCGATTGTAGCGTATCTTGTTGGAGGATTTGTTATGTATTTAACGATGCTCTGTCTTGGAGAGTTAGCTGTTGCGATGCCTGACGCAGGATCTTATCAAACGTATGCTACAAAGCACATTTCCCCTGCAGCGGGTTATGTAGTCGGCTGGATGTCATGGCTAAACTGGTCTGCTACGATAGGTATTGAACTGATTGCAGTTAGTATTTTAATGAAACGATGGTTTCCTGATGTACCGTCATGGATTTGGTGTGTAGCGTTTGCGGTGCTTCTCTTTGCTATCAATGCGTTATCTTCAAGAAGTTTTGCAGAAGTTGAATTTTGGTTTGCAAGTATTAAAGTAATTACAATCATTGCATTTATTATTTTAGGCGGGGCAGCAATGTTTGGTTTTCTAGATATGAAAGGAAATGAACCAGCACCGATGTTCTCTAGCTTTACTGATTATGGTGGGTTGTTTCCAAATGGATTATCAGCCATTTTAATTACGATGATTGCAGTTAATTTTTCCTTCCAAGGAACGGAACTAGTTGGTATTGCAGCTGGAGAGAGTGAAAATCCAGAGAAAACGATTCCGAAGGCAATTAATAATACAGTTTGGCGTATACTTGTGTTCTTTGTATTATCTATTTTCATTCTTGCAGGCTTATTCCCTTGGCAGCAAGCGGGAGTGATAGAAAGTCCATTCGTAGTTGTATTTGATAAAATTGGTATTCCTTATGCAGCCGATATTATAAATTTCGTTATTATTACAGCGGTTCTATCCGTTGCGAATTCAGGATTATATGCAACTTCTCGTATGCTATGGTCTATGTCTAATCAAGGAATGATTAGTCCAATTTTCGGTAAGTTATCTAAAAATGGTGTTCCTATTTATGCATTGATTGTAAGTACAATTGTAGGTTGCCTTTCATTACTATCAGGTATTTATGCGGAAGATACAGTTTATTTATGGCTACTTTCTATTGCCGGGTTCGGGGCGATATTAGTTTGGGCATCTATTGCTCTATCTAACTTGTTGGCTAGAAGGTCATACATTAAGCAGGGCGGGGATGTGAAGGACTTGAAATTTAAAACACCGCTGTATCCATTCGTACCACTGCTTGCGTTAGTATTAAATGTAACAGTAATTGTTGGTATGGCTTTTATTCCAGAACAAAGAATGGCATTATATTGTGGTATTCCATTTATGATTGTTTGTTTACTGTTTTACCGTGCGACAAGAAATAAGGCACGTAAGGTAGAACATATTGAAAAAACGAATACAACAGAGGCAGAAAGTTTGTAAATATATTAGAAACTTATGCTAAAAAAAGAGACTGTAAAATTGTAAACAGTCTCTTTTTTTGTGACAATAAAGCTGGAAACATACTATGTATGCAAAGGGGAACTAGCGATGAATCAAGAAGTTTCACAGCTATTAGAACAGATTGATTTACGAAAAGATGAGTTACTAGAGCTTACAAAGACTTTAATTCGTTTTGAAACACCAGCACCGCCGGCGAGAAACACAAATGAGGCGCAAGAATTTGTTGCAGATTTTCTAAAAAAACGAAATTTTAGTGTTGATAAATGGGATGTATATCCGAATGACCCGAACGTTGTTGGGGTGAGAAAAGGGCTAGAAAGTGACACACATAAAAGTCTTATTATTAATGGACATGTGGATGTAGCAGAAGTATCGGTAGATGAAGCGTGGGAAACCAATCCGTTTGAGCCATTTATAAAAGATGGTTGGTTAGTTGGACGTGGTGCGGCGGATATGAAAGGAGGACTGGCTGGAGCACTATTTGCTATTCAACTGTTACAAGAAGCTGGCATTGAATTACCTGGAGATTTAATCTTTCAATCAGTAATTGGGGAAGAAGTTGGAGAAGCAGGTACACTTCAATGCTGCAAAAGAGGTTATGATGCTGATTTTGCAGTCGTAGTGGATACAAGTGATTTACATATGCAAGGACAGGGCGGCGTAATTACTGGATGGATTACTGTGAAAAGCCCCCAGACGTTTCATGATGCAACACGCAGGCAAATGATTCATGCTGGAGGACGTTTATTCGGAGCGAGTGCGATTGAAAAAATGATGAAAATTGTACAAAGTTTACAAGAATTAGAGCGTCATTGGGCAGTTATGAAAACATATGAAGGTTATCCATCTGGAACAACAACAATTAACCCAGCTGTTATTGAAGGCGGACGGCATGCAGCATTTATTGCGGATGAGTGCCGGTTATGGATAACGGTGCACTTCTATCCGAATGAAACACATGAACAAATAATAAAAGAAATTGAAGAGTATATTGAGAAAGTAGCGGCTGCCGATCCATGGTTAAGTGAAAATCCACCACAATTTAAGTGGGGCGGAGAATCAATGATTGTGGATCGTGGCGAAATTTTCCCTTCTTTAGAAGTAGATAGTGAACATGAAGCAGTAAAAACTCTTAGCTCAGTACACGAATCAATTCTATCTAAAAATGCAATTTTAGATATGTCTGCAACGGTAACGGATGGTGGTTGGTTTAGTGAATTTCATATTCCAGCTGTTATTTACGGACCAGGTACATTAGAAGAAGCTCATTCAATAAATGAGAAAGTTGAAGTAGAACAGTTAATTGAATTTACAAAAGTAATAACAGCATTTATATATGAATGGTGTCACACGAAAAAATAGATTAGTGTGTTGAAATCGTACAGGTATGTATACTTGTACGATTTTTTAGTGAACTATTTCAGAGTTGAACAGAAACAACTGAAATAGTTCTTTATTTTTCTATGTTTTTCGTTTTAGTTCGATTAATTTTTCTTTCGCTAATTCAACAGCAATTGCATCATCTAAATAGCCAATTGGAAAGAGATAGTCGGGAATAATATCTGTCGATAAAATGAAATACAGTAATGCGCCTCCAAGAACTGCACGCTCTTCTTTTGAGATAGTTTCATTGCAAAATTGTTGATACATATCGGTTAATTGTTCAATAAAAGGACCAGCGCTATCAATTTGTTCTAATTTACTCGCGAAACTTTCATGAATACGTTTTTCACCTTCTGTTGTCTGAGCATAGCGTTCATAGTTTTCAAGTTCTTGTTTTACGCGAGTTGTTGTATAGTCAAAATCGAATAAGTTAGAGGATTGCAGCGTTTGCTGAATTGTATCAAGAGATGTGTACATATCCGTCTTTTCTTTATTAATGTGAGGAGAATCAGGATACATTTCATCAAATAACAATTGGGGTGGAACTTGCAAACATTCTGCAAATTTTTGTAGATGTTTTTGTTTTGGCGGTTGTTTACCATTCATAATTCTTGAGATTGTTGCGGGATCAATATTTGTATGCATTCCTAATTGACGCATGGATAAGGCACGTTCTTTTAAAAGTTTTTTTATTAATGTACTAAGCCGCTCATTTGGGTTTTCTTTAGGCATAGTGAAGGCACTCCTTTTTTATTGTTGAAAAAATGTTGAGCATTTCTTACATGTATATGAAACAGACAGGCACAGTTGCTCAACATTTTCATAATATGCATTGAAAAGTGAGAAAAAGGGGTGGCTGTTTATGAGTACGGCAGGTCTATTTTCAATTTTTTTAATCGGTATTGCTTCTAATTTAGATAATGCAGGTGTTGGGATTGCATATGGCATTCGTAAAATTCGAATTTCGTGGCTTAACAATTTTATCATCGCATTTTTTGGTTTTTTATTTACTTTATTAGCTGGCTTTTTTGGGAACTGGATAGCGTTATTTATTTCAGAGTTTACTGCAAACCTAATTGGAGCAATCGTTTTAGGTATAATCGGTGTGTTTATTTTGTGCCAGCCTTTCTTGGGGCAAAGAAATACTGTAGGTTCTAAAGATGGTAATGTACTTATGGGCATTTTACGTGATCCAGAAAAAGCAGATTTTGATGGTTCTAAAACAATTAGTTTTTCAGAAGCAATTGTTTTAGGGGTTGCGTTGTCTATTAATAATATTGCAGGTGGATTTGACGCTGGGGTAACAAACTTGAATCTGTGGCTTACAGCAACTATTTCTGGGGTGTTTAGTTTTATTTGTATTAGTGGTTTTGCTTATGTAGGAAAACGATTTTTAGCAGAATACTTAGGGAAATGGGCTACTGTTATTGCGGGCGTGCTATTAATTCTTATTGGGATAGATCAGTTATTGTGAGGAGAACAGAAAACAATATTCGAGTATTTCCTTGGAAATATGGCAAAGGATTGCATATATCGACGTACTTTTCTCCATACTAATACGGATTTCTTTTAAAGAAAGGGTGATCCGTATGGGACGCGGAAAAGCATTTGATCATAAGAAAAAAGGGCATGACCATCAACCGCCTAAAGGTGCGTTTATTCATAAAGATGTAAATGAACATACTTTAGAAGAGGAAGAGCTACCAGTAAATATTGAGGCGTATAAAAATAGTTTAAAAAAACATTAAAAGCACCTACATAGGTGCTTTTTCAACGTATATCTTCAATTAGTTGTTCCGATTCTTCATGCATACTGTATTCACTTAACACTTGAATGCAAAGCCACTTTAATTCTTCGATAGTATGTTCAAGTTCTTCTGGAAGCACATGATGAATGTCTTCAAGTCCCATTCCGAAATGAATAAGTTCAAGTACTTGATCATCGATGTTCCGATCCATTAGTAGTTCAAGTACTTCTAAATTGAATATGTATCGGTGAGCTTCATCGAGTGAAACCACTTTTAACTTCAAGCTTTCTACAATACTCAATATAAAAAGAAGAATCGTTTTTTCAAGAACAGGCTGTTTTTCCATTTGAAATATTAGTTTCATCTTTCACACCTCCACATATAGCGCTAGGTTGTACTATATTATTCAGGAGGGGGGAGCAAATATGCATGATATAGAGAAACTTTTAGTACTGTTTTGTAAGGGGATGGATAGCGGATAAAGTTGAGGTTTTTATGAAATGAAAAAAATCCTGCTAGTATAGCAGGATAACTCTGAATTAAAAAATGCTCCAACCTTCTTGAGCAGAAAGAAGTTCAAGAATTTTAAAACCAGCGATACTATTTCCGTTTGCATCTAAAGCCGGTCCGAAAATGCCAATTCCCATTTCTCCTTTTACGCAGCCGAAAATGCCACCAGCTACGCCGCTTTTTGCTGGGATACCAACGCGGATCGCAAATTCACCAGACTCGTTATACATACCACATGTAACCATAAATGTTTTACAGATTTTTGTAATATGTTTAGGGATAATTTGTTTTTTCTTATATGGATCATATCCATCCATCGCAAAAATTAAGCCGATACGTGCTAAATCGATACAGTTTACTTCAACTGCACATTGTCGAGTGTATAAATCCATAAGTTCTTCGATGTCACAATCGATAATTCCGTTTTGTTTCATGTAGTAACAAAGTGAACGGTTTAAGTAAGCTGTCTCTAATTCTGAATTGGCAACTTTAGAAGAATAATTAATGGTAGGATTATCTGTTATTTCACGTACAAAATGAAGGATGCGCTCCATTTTTTTTTCATTATCTTTTCCTGTTAACATGCTCGTAATAGCTAGTGCTCCCGCATTAATCATTGGATTAAGTGGTTTGGATGGACTTGTTGTTTCTAACTTAATAATAGAGTTGAATGGATCACCAGTTGGTTCCATTCCAACTTTAGAAAATACATATTCTTCACCACGATCTAAAAGGGCAAGTGCAAGTGTAATTACTTTTGAAATACTTTGAAGAGTAAATAGTGTTTGTGAGTTGCCAGCATGGATATATTCTGTTTCTTTATGGAAAATGGCAATCCCTAAATCGTCTGGATTTGCATTTCCTAGTTCGGGGATATAAGTAGCAAGCTTTCCTTTTTTCGTATATGGTTTTACTTGTTCTAACAACTGTTGTAAGTTGTTTGTTTCAATGCACTGCATAGTACCAACGCTCCTATTTCGAATTAACTACGTTTACTTTTCCCGATATGCTCGGAAATAAATAATAACATGAAAAGGTGGAATGATAAAACGAAAGTTACATGTTCTATAGTAGGTATTTCGTTTCGAGTATTCTATATTAAAAAAGGAGAATTTTCCTTTTATATAACAGTTTGGAAATAGGAGATTTATCCATAAAAAATTCAAAAATAAAAACTACACATCTATACAACTATATGTTATTATGGTTATGTAAATAGAAAGCGTTTTCTAAGGCGTACTTATAATGATAACGATTTCATAAATTGAATTAGGGGGAATTAAAATGTTGCAGTTTCTACAACGTATTGGTAAAGCGTTAATGCTTCCAATCGCAGTGCTACCAGCAGCAGGATTATTGCTTCGTCTAGGACAACCAGATGTATTTGATATTCCTGTTATGGCACAGGCCGGTGCAGCAGTTTTTGATAATTTAGCACTTATTTTTGCAATTGGTATTGCAATCGGTTTGTCTGTTGATGGTAGTGGTGCAGCAGGTCTTGCAGGTGCAATTGGTTATCTAGTTATGAAAAACAGTATTGACGCACTTAGTAAGGGATATTCTACTGTAGAATTACAAGATAAATTAGGCAAAGTTCAAGATTTAATAGGTAATAGCGCTAATGTAGACCCATCTAAGCTTGCAGATACAATGACACAGGTATCTAAGGCAGCCGAATTATCGACTAAAGTGGATATGAAAGTTTTAGGTGGTATTATTGTCGGTGTTATAGCAGGACTTCTTTATAATAAATTCCATAAGATTAAACTTCCAGAATGGTTAGGGTTCTTTGCTGGAAAACGTTTCGTTCCGATTGTTACATCGGTTGTGATGTTACTATTAGGAATTCTATTCGCACAAATTTGGCCAGCAATTCAAAATGCTATCGATGCATTAGCTCATGGAATTGTTAATTTAGGGGCAGTTGGTTCAGGTCTATTTGGTTTATTAAACCGTCTATTAATTCCAATCGGTTTACACCACGTAATGAACACATACTTCTGGTTCGTACTTGGTGACTTTACAAATGCAGCAGGTAATGTTGTAAATGGTGATATTGCTCGCTTCCTTGCAGGAGATAAAACAGCGGGTATGTTTATGACTGGTTTCTTCCCAGTTATGATGTTCGGTTTACCAGCAGCATGTTTCGCAATGATTGCGGCTGCTAAACCAGAAAAACGTAAAATGGTTACAGGTATGTTAGGTGGTCTAGCATTAACTTCATTCTTAACTGGTATTACAGAACCAATTGAATTCTCATTCATGTTCTTATCACCAGTATTATATGGTATTCATGCTGTATTAACAGGTCTGTCTCTATTTATTACAACAACTCTTGGCATTCACGATGGTTTCACATTTAGTGCCGGTGCAATCGATTACTTCTTAAACTTCGGTATTGCAACAAAACCAGTATTACTCGCGGGAGTCGGTTTAATTTACGCAGTAATTTATTTCGTTGTATTTTACTTCTTAATTAAGAAGTTCGATCTAAAAACTCCTGGTCGCGAAGATGACGACGAGCTAGCTGAAGAGGGTGACGCACCTGTTGCAGGTTCAATTGGTGAAACTTACGTAGCAGCTTTAGGTGGAAAAGAAAACTTAACAGTTATTGATAACTGTGCAACACGTCTACGCTTACAAGTGAAAGATGCTGGTCAAGTAAACGAAGCAGCATTAAAACGTGCTGGTGCAAAAGGTGTTATGAAATTAAGTAACACGAGTGTCCAAGTTATCGTAGGTACAAATGTTGAATCTGTTGCCGATGATATGAAAAAACACGTATAAATAATGAGATAAGAGGATATCCCAAAAGATTGATAACATCAATTTTTTTAGAGGATATCCTCTTTTTTATGTTAACGATTTAACGGGAATCTTACTTTTGTAAATTTTCTTTTTCTTTTTTATACATATAGGTTGGTAATATGTGCAGTGCGTGATAAAGTAGGGATGATATAGAATAGAGTATCCATAATCTGCTAAAATAAATCTTTAGTAGAGGAAGTAAATTATTGGTGAGTAAGGGGAAAAAAGCAATCATGGATCAGGAAAAAAATAATGCGAATGGGAAAGCACGTCGGCCGATTGTATACATAAAAAGAACAATCATTCTCGTCTTACTATTTTCACTTGTATATTTCATGTATACAAAAATTGTTGCGCATAATAAGAAAGAAGAAACTTTAAAAGCAGCGGCAGAAATGAAGAAACAAGAAGAGCTGAAAAAGAAAGAAGAAGAAAAAAAGAAACAAGAAGCACAAAAACAAAAAGAGCAGGAAGAACAAGAAGAACAAGTGAAGCAAGCACAAGCTGTGGAAAAGCCTGCTGAGGGACCACCTCAAGAAATTAATGAAGACGCTCAATTAGATCAATATTTACAAAACGCAGGATTTAGCGGGACAGCTGTTATTGTGAAGAACGGAAAAGTTCTTTTGAATAAAGGATACGGTATGGCGAACAAAGAGAAACAAGTACCGAATAATTCAGAGACAACTTTTTATATTGGTTCTATTTCAAAGGCATTTGTAGCGACTGCTATTATGCAATTAAAGGATCAAAATAAATTAAATGTAGAGGATACGGTTGCAAAGTATATTCCAGATTTCCCTCAAGGTAATGGGATTCAGTTAAAGCATTTACTAACACATACATCAGGAATTCCAGAGTATGAGCAAGGAACAGAGGATATTTCTCATGAAGAACTGATAAAACGAATAGGAAAGCAAAAGCGTGTTGGGAGCCCAGGAGAGAAATGGAAATATTCCGATTCGAACTATTCGATACTCGCCTATATCGCTGAGAAGGTAAGTGGACAACCGTTAGAAGACTATATTAAACAACATATTTTTGCTACTGCGGGTATGAAACATTCTGGTTTCGGTAAAGCGTTAGAGCAAACAAGGTTCCCATCAACAGGTTATAAAATAGTAAATAACAATATGACAACACCTAATATTCCAAGTATGTCACAACTATATGGTTGTGGTGATATATATACAAGTGCACATGATTTATATTTATTTAATGAAGCACTCTTCTCTGGAAAGCTGATTTCAAAAGAGAGTTATAATCAAATGTTTACGGCTGTGAAAAAGGATTACGGATTTGGTTGGTATGTAGACCCGGGAAGTTATTCGAATCACGGTGTAATGCCAGGATGGAATTGTTTAAATGGATTTAGCAAAAACGGAAGTGTGTATGTCGTTTTATTATCTAATATTCAAAATAATATTAAATCGTTTGGTAAAGTGAATAACGACATTTATACGATGTTGCGAAATATTGAAGTGTAAGAGGCTATCCTATTGGATAGTCTTTTTTTATTGAGGAAGTGTAGGGGCAATGGGATAATGAAATAAAGTGAAACTTTAATCAGTGGGGGATTCTTCATCCCTCACTGATTATTAGCCCTCACCAATCGGGCTTTTACGGGCAGTCGATCCCCCACCTAACTTCTTTGCTTTCGCTGAATTTTGAAGTGGGGGTCTTACTGCCCGGCGAATAGCGGGATAAATGGAAAAGGGGGAGGAGTATGAGTATAGATAGGCATCACGCACGTAATGCAAAACGCATTTTTTTTGTATCTATTATTGTATGGGTTATTTTCACAATTGTATTAGTGATGGAATATAAAAAAGGGACGCTATTCACTTCGGAGAAAGAAAATTTGAAATTAATAAGTGTTGTAATACCGGCATTTGGATTATTCATATATAGCTTTATGGAAAAACGAAGATCAAAAATACTTAAAAAGGAAATTTATAATATAGAGAATTCTGAATTATTTGAACAACAAAAATTTGTTGTTCGTAAAGAGGTAGGGATATTTCAAGTAATAACGTACTTTGGATTAGATGGCAGTGCATTAGGTTTTTTAAAAGAAGAGTATGATTTTGTTATTCAACGTGTATGGCAAGTTGTACTTTCTTTTCTTTTAAAGGGACTACATAAGCAACAATTTTATTTATATAATCACTCGGGAGAAAGATTGTTGCGTGTTCAAAAGGAGATGTGAGTACGAAACTTCTATACTTTTTCTAATATAGATGGAAAGAAAATTGGAGAGTTGAAACAAGTACTAAGTTTAACAAAGTGGGAATGGACCTTTTTAGGGATGGATGGTGAAGAAATTGGTAAAGTGGCTGGCGATTTCTCAGCAACAATGCAGAAAATAGATTGGCGAGATGGAACGCATATTGATGTAAAAGAAGATGGTATTCCTTTAGAAGCTGTTAAGTATTTCTCGGCAAGTGGTGGTTCACTTGTTACAGCTTCTATAAGTGAACAGGCAGAATTACCACGAGCGGTTTATTATAGTGCAGCTGCCATTGTTACAATTAAAAATTAAAATATACATAAAGATAGATGGGATACCATCTATCTTTTTTGTGTGACTAGAAAAGATGGTTTCTTTGAAAAATGTATGCCTTACCTATCACAAAAAAAGCCTGCTCTGTATACATTAAGATGTATGGATGTGTTTTTATACTTTAAAAATAATAGGAGGAGAAGTGTATGTGTTTGTTCGGTAAGTATTGGAAAAAGCTATCGAGATTGTTTAATAGACAATTAGATTATTTTTTAGATAATAAGTTATTGCCTGCTGTGGAGAGACTTTTATTTTCACAAAACTTCGCGAGATTTATTCAAAGAAACTCTAAGCAAGCTACGGAAGAAGTTATTGAATCAAGTAGATTTCAATCTATTATTTGTAACATTTTAAAAGAATGTAATACATCACCTTTTAAAGAAATTGCAGAGCAGTATTTGGGTAAAAACGTAGAGATTACTGTGACAGTTGGACAGTTAACGGGTGTGATTGTAGCAGTTGGTGATGATTTCTTAACACTGCAAGAAGGAATAGGAACAGAAGTTTTATTACCATTTACAAGTATTATATCAATTAAAGAAGCGTAAGAAAGGAGAGTTATATATGTTATTTACTGATGAATTACGTAACCATGTTGGTGAACTAGTGCAAGTTGTGACAGCTGTAGAAATCATTGCAGGCGTTCTTTTATCTGTGACGGATGGGGCAGTAATTGTTCGTACTTCTCCTTCTTATGGACCACCAGAAGATGTAGTTGTACGTATTCCGATTATTGCTTATGTTCGCTTGGAAGGGTAAGCGTGATACAAGTATGAGAGTGTCAGTTGTTATTCCAGTGCATAATGAAGCAAGTACTTTATCAAAAGTTTTAGTAGAAGTAAGGAAGTTGGAACCATATGAAATTATCATAGTAGATAATGGATCGACAGATGGTACGAAAGAAATAGCGTTACAGCATAATTGCCGTGTGATTTATTATAGATATTCTCTTGGTAATGATGTGGGACGGGCAATTGGTGCTAGAGAAGCAAAAGGTGAAATTGTTTTATTTTTAGATGGCGATATCGTCATGAAAAGTGAAGAATTATACAATTTTATTAAAGGAATACAGCAAGGACATGAGATTGTTTTAAATAATTTAACATGGTCCGTTTATTTGAAGATGAGACCGCATTATACGACGGTTGGAAAATATATGTTAAACCGTTATTTGAACAAAAAAGAATTTGTTGTAGGATCTTTAATTGCGATACCACATGCGATAAGTCGTGAAGTGATTGAAGAACTAGGGTGGTGGAATTTAGCGGATCCAGCACTATTTCAAGCGATGGCGATGTCTAGAGGAGTAGATATTTCTGATATGGCTTCAGTTGATGTCATTTACACAAATAAAGTTCGTCCTGTCCATACGGGCACATCACCTGGCTCTCCTTATCCGAAAGCGACTAGTCGTATTATGGGTGATCATTTGCGAGCTTTACAATACGTAATCGAAACATACGGTAATCGCGGTGGTTTTTCAGAGGGCAATAAAGATAGGGAGTTTGTAGGAAAGTATAAACCAGTTTTATTACAAAAGAAAAAAGCGAAATATAGTGCCATTATCCCAGTATCAGAAGAGAAAACAACTATAAGGTCTGTTATACAAGAAGTGAAAAAAGCAGGTGTAGATGAAATTATAGTTGTTGTGAATGGAGCTGCCGTAAAGACCATTAAACAAGTAAAGCTAGAGAATGTTATTGTTGTTGAGTTGGATGAAGTGCTTGGGCATAATGTAGCACGGGCGATAGGGGCCATGTATGCTACGGCAGATATTTGTTTATTTGTTGATAGTGATTTTGTTATTCCAGCAACAAATTTAATTCTATTTTTGCGTGCTATTGAAGATGGAAGTGATGTGGCATTAAATGATTTACAGTGTTTATTAGATATGTTTCATCCAGCAGATCCAATTAGCATGGGAAAATATTTTGTGAATTTGATAGCGAAGCGACCAGATTTATGGAATAACTCATTAACAGCAGTACCACACGCTATGCATAAAAAAGTAATAGAGAAAATTGGTTATGATTCTCTTGTGATTCCTCCATTAGCTCAGGTGAAAGCTATTTTAGAAGGATTCTCTATTACAGCAGTAGAGTTAGTAGATGTTATAAAAACAAATCGAGTACGTCCAGAGCAACACGAATTTGTAAATGGGCGTATTTCAGCATTTGATCGTATTTTCGGTGATCAAATTGAGGCGATTGCGTATTTATTACAATGTACAGACGAACGCGGTGGCTTTACGGATGGAGATAGAGATAGAGATATCATTCAACAATTGAGAAGGGAAGAAGAGAATACAAATGAATAGTAGTAAAGTAGCTATTATTGGCTTAGGGTATGTTGGCCTTCCTTTAGCAGTCCATTTTGCAGAGAGAGGGCATACAGTACTTGGGTTAGATAAAGATATTAGAAAAATAGAATCAATTATAAAAGGAGAAAGCTATATTCCGGATGTTTCTTCTAAAGAGTTACAAAGTTTATTGGTGAAAAAAAAATTAATAGTGAACACACCGGATCAAGGCATTGCTGATTTTCAAAATAGTGATTATGTTATTGTTACTGTCCCGACTCCGATTAATGAACAAAGAGAACCAGACTTAAGTGCCCTCATTTCAGCCTCACATTATATACAACAAAACCTTCAAAAAGGACAAACCTTCATTTTTGAAAGCTCCACATATCCAGGTACACTCGAGGAAGTTATCATTCCTATTATTTCTCAAACAGGTAAAAAGGTAGGAGAAGATTTCTATATCGGATATTCCCCTGAGAGAATTGATCCGGCTAATAGTCACTATTCCGTTCAAACGATTCCAAAAGTTATTAGTGGACAAACAGAAAAGTGTAAACAAAAAGTACAGGAGTTATATAGCAATACATTTGATGTCGTTGTTCCAGTTAGTTCTCCGAAAGTAGCGGAAATGTGTAAGTTATTTGAAAATATTCAGCGCCTAGTCAATATTTCATTAGTAAATGAGTTAAACACACTATGTGAAAGTTTAGGAATTGATTTTTATGAGGCGATTGAAGCCGCATCTACAAAACCGTTTGGATTTACCCCATATTGGCCAGGACCAGGAATAGGAGGACATTGTATTCCAGTAGATCCTTTATATTTCCAATGGAGAATAAAAAGGAATGGGGAAATTAGTCAATTAATTGAGGCTGCACATGTGATTAATGAAGAAATGCCAGAGAAAATAGTCCGGAAAGTAAAAGGCATGGTGCAATCACCTGCATCAGTTTTAATTGTAGGAATTGCATATAAGAAAGATGTAAATGATTTGAGAGAATCACCGGCTTTACCAATTATTGAATTGTTACTAAAAGAAGGATATGAAATCGAATATCACGATCCATATATTTCTTCTGCAAAGTTTGAAGGCAAGGTGTACCAATCTGTTTCTTTGGATGAACATGTCGTTAAACAAGCGGGTTGTATTTTAATTTTAACTGATCACTCTAATATCGATTGGAAGCTTTTTAAAGGAATGAAGCGAGTAATAGATACACGTGGAATTATAAAGAAGGTGAGTGTATGAGTAAGAAATGTTTAATTACAGGTGGAGCAGGATTTATTGGTTCACATTTAGCTGAAGAGCTGGTGAAAAGAGGCTATGGAGTTACGATCGTTGATAACTTCTATAAAGGGAAAAATAAATATCATGATGAGTTAATGAAAGAAATTCGAGTTATTCCAATAAGTGTTTTAGATAAAAATTCTATTTATGAATTAGTAAACCAACATGATGTAGTGTTTCATTTAGCAGCAATTTTAGGCGTGAAAACGACAATGGAAAAGAGTATAGAGCTTATTGAAACAAATTTTGATGGAACGAGAAATATTTTACAAGCAGCGCTAAAAGAAAAGAAGAAAGTGGTCTTTGCTTCTACTTCAGAAGTATATGGTAAGGCAAAGCCACCCTTCTCTGAAGAGGGAGATCGATTATACGGGGCAACTTCTAAAATACGCTGGAGTTATGCAGTGTGTAAAACATTAGAAGAAACATTATGTTTAGGATACGCATTAGAAGGTTTACCGGTAACGATTGTTCGTTATTTTAATATTTATGGTCCAAGAGCGAAAGATGGTCCGTATGCAGGGGTAATCCCACGATTTATTAGTGCGGCTTTGCAAGGAGAAGACATTCTCGTATATGGAGATGGAGAGCAGACACGTTGTTTTACGTATGTAAGTGATGCGGTAGAGGCAACGATTCGAGCGATGGATGAGAATGTAAATGGTGAAATTATTAACATAGGTTCTGACAATGAAAAGAGTATAAAAGAAGTGGCAGAAGTAATTAAAAAGCTAACGAAATCCTCTTCAAAGATTGTTCAAGTTCCTTTTGAAGAGGTGTACCCACATGGCTTTGAAGAAATTCCAAATAGAAGACCAGATGTTGCGAAATTAAGAGAACTTGTTCAGTTTCAAGCAGAAGTAACATGGGAAGAAGGATTGAAAGAAACTATTAAGTGGTTCCGTGAAGAAAATAATGGCTAAGTCACTATCGGTCATTATACCTGTATGTAATGAAGTTGAAACGATTTCAGATGTTATCCAATCGGCAAAAGGATTAAATCCAATAGAGATTATTGTAGTAGCAAACGGTTGTAACGATGGTACAGAAGAAGTTGCTGATCGTTTAGGGTGTAAAGTAATCAAGTATATAGAGCTACTAGGGAACGATGTTGGCCGCGCGATTGGCGCAAAACACGCGATAGGTGATGTATTACTATTTATAGATGGTGATTTTGCTATTCAAATTTCAAAATTACAATTATTCCTGAATCCGATTTTACATGATCAGGCCGACATCGTTTTAAATAATTTGGACGCATTATTTTTAAAGAAACAAAAACCGCATTCTATTACCGTATGGCGCCAAATATTAAATGCAATGTTAGAGCGTGAAGAATTAAAAATTGATTCCTTATTAGATGCACCTCATGCGCTGACGAAAGAGGTCGTTCAAAGCATCGGATATGAATGTTTTGTTAATCCTATTTTGGCTCATTTACGCCTCGTTCAAAGCGAATGGAGAATTAGTCGGCATTGTGCAATTGACGTTATTACGCCAAATAAATTTCGGCCGACCGAGCATGCTGCATATGGCACGGGTCTTTCGCAATCTGAAAAACGGATGATAGGTGATCATATAGAAGCTGTAGCGGAGCGAATAGTAGGTAGTGATGAGCGCGGAGGATATTATGATGGAAATAGGAAAAGAGATAGTGTCTATCATACTTTAGATTTCGAAGATCTTTATCAAGGATGGGGCATTACATCTAAATTGTATAAAGGAAAGCAATTATCAGTCATTATTCCTGTACAAGATGAAGAGAAAACAATTGGAAATGTTATAGAAGAGCTTCGCAAAATTGAACCTTTTGAAATTATCGTTGTTGTAAATGGTTCGTCTGATAAAACAGCAACGATTGCAAAAGACAAGGGAGCAACAACAATTGTATATAAAGAAGCACTTGGCAACGATGTGGGACGTTCACTTGGGACTTATTTCGCCAAAGGAGAAATTGTATTATTTATAGACGGTGATTTTGTTATTCCAGCTAGTGAGCTATATCCATTTGCAAAAGCTATTGCAGATGGAATGGATGTCGCATTAAATGATCTAAATCATTATTTAGATTTAAGAGTACCGCTTCATCTTGTAACTGCATTTAAATATGCATTAAATTTAGCTTGTGATAGAAAAGATTTAGGAGTAGGATCTCTTATCGCTGTACCTAATGCGTTTAGCCAGAAGTGTTTGAAATCAATTGGGTATAGGTCTTTATTGTCACCTTGCGTAGCGCAAGTGAAAGCTATTCTTTCAGGATTCGAAATTGCGTGTGTAAGTCGTGTAGAGGTCGATAAGATGAACCGCATTCGTCCCAGTGAACATTTTGCAAAAATAGGTCATCCTCCAGCTGTCTTGCGAATTATAGGTGATCATATAGAAGGATTAGAGCAATTAATTGTATTAGAAGGTAGCCGTGGTGGATTCTATGATGGGAATAGAAAAAGAGATGTTTTAGAGTAGTAACAAAAAAAGTGTACAACATATGTACACTTTTTTGTTCTGTTATAAAAACTATAACAGATTAGGAGATAAGAGTATTACAGCTCTACAATGGGTATTGTTCTTATATTACAAAATAGGACTCGTATATAAGGATACCAAAAAAATACAATTAAGGAAAGGGTTAATTATAAAGACTTTTAAGTGAAGTTAACACTGTGCATATAGTAGTTTGCTCAACATTTCACAAATATGTCACAACTATTTCGTTCACTTTAGCAAAAAAGTAGTATTCTAAGTGTGTAAGCTGTTATATAAAAAATCTTAGTCCTGTACTAATCAAAAATGGAGGAGATTAGGATGACTCAAGTATTAGAAAATGTTAAAAACGCATGGGAAAACTTTAAAGGTGAAAAATGGAAAGCAGAGATTGATGTTCGCGATTTCATTTTAAATAATGTAAACGTTTTCGAAGGAGACGAATCTTTCTTAGCGGGAGCAACTGAAGCAACGAAACAACTTTGGGATCAAGTAATGGATTTAACAACGAAAGAACGTGAAAACGGTGGCGTTCTTGATATGGATACAAAAATTGTTTCTTCTATTACATCACATGAACCAGGATATTTAAATAAAGATATTGAAAAAGTAGTCGGTTTCCAAACTGAAAAACCATTTAAACGTTCTTTACAACCATATGGTGGTATTCGTATGGCGGAACAAGCTTGTGAATCTTATGGATACGAAATGGATAAAGAGCTTAGTCGTATTTTTAGAGATTGGAGAAAAACTCATAACCAAGGTGTATTCGATGCTTATACACCAGAAATGAGAAATGCACGTAAATCAGGTGTAATTACTGGTCTTCCAGATGCATACGGACGTGGACGTATTATCGGTGACTACCGACGCGTAGCATTATATGGTATTGATCATTTAATTGAAGCGAAAAAAGCTGATTTGAATTTAACTGGCGGTGTAATGAGCGAAGATACAATGCGTTTACGCGAAGAGTTATCTGAGCAAATGCGTGCACTTCAAGAGTTAAAACAAATGGCTGCTTCTCATGGCTTTGATATTTCTAAGCCAGCAACAAACACACAAGAAGCATTCCAATGGTTATACTTCGCATATCTTGCAGCAATTAAAGAGCAAAACGGAGCTGCAATGAGTCTTGGACGTACTTCTACATTCTTAGATATTTATATTGAAAGAGATTTAGCAAATGGTACTTTAACAGAAGAAGAAGTACAAGAAATTGTGGATCACTTCATTATGAAATTACGTCTTGTGAAATTTGCAAGAACACCTGATTATAATGAATTATTCTCTGGTGACCCAACTTGGGTAACTGAGTCTATCGGTGGTATGGCATTAGATGGTCGTCCATTAGTAACAAAGAACTCATTCCGTTTCTTGCATACATTAGATAATTTAGGACCAGCTCCAGAACCAAACTTAACAGTTCTTTGGTCTAAACAATTACCGCAGAACTTTAAAAACTACTGTGCGAAAATGTCTATTAAAACATCAGCAATTCAATATGAAAATGATGACATTATGCGTGCTGACTACGGTGATGACTACGGAATTGCTTGTTGTGTATCTGCAATGAGAATTGGTAAACAAATGCAGTTCTTCGGCGCACGTGCAAACTTAGCAAAAGCATTACTATATGCGATTAACGGTGGTAAAGATGAAAAATCTAAAGCACAAGTTGGTCCTGAGTACGCACCGATTACTTCTGAAGTATTAGATTATGAAGAAGTTATGCGTAAGTTTGATATGACAATGGAATGGTTAGCAGGTCTATATTTAAACACATTAAATGTTATTCATTACATGCATGATAAATATAGCTACGAACGTATTGAAATGGCACTTCATGATACAAATGTTCTTCGTACAATGGCAACAGGTATCGCGGGTCTATCTGTAGTAGCAGACTCTTTAAGTGCAATTAAACACGCAAAAGTAAAACCAATTCGTGATGAAAACGGTATTGCAGTTGACTTTGAAATCGAAGGAGATTTCCCTAAATACGGTAACAATGATGACCGTGTAGATGAAATCGCTGTAAATCTTGTAAAAACATTTATGAATAAACTTCGTAAACATAAAACATACAGAAATTCTGTTCATACAATGTCGATCTTAACAATCACATCTAACGTTGTATACGGTAAGAAAACTGGTAACACTCCAGATGGTCGCCGTACTGGAGAACCATTTGCACCAGGTGCGAACCCAATGCATGGTCGTGATACAAAAGGTGCATTAGCTTCATTATTATCTGTAGCTAAATTACCATATGAAGATGCACAAGATGGTATTTCTAATACATTCTCTATTATTCCAAAAGCACTTGGTAAAGAAGATGATGTACAAGTACGTAACTTAGTATCAATGCTTGATGGTTATGCAGTAAAAGAAGGCCATCACTTAAATATTAACGTATTTAATCGTGAAACATTAATGGATGCGATGGAACATCCTGAGAAATATCCACAATTAACAATTCGCGTATCTGGTTACGCTGTAAACTTTATTAAATTAACTCGTGAACAACAAATCGATGTAATTAATCGTACAATGCATGAAAGTATGTAAGTGAAAAAGTGTCCCTCTGCTTTTTATAAATAGCAGAGGGGGGCTACTTCAATAAAGGAGGAAGTAACATGATAAAAGGAAGAATTCATTCTGTAGAGTCTTGTGGTACTGTTGATGGCCCAGGAATTCGTTATGTCATATTTACACAAGGGTGTTTATTACGTTGTCAATACTGTCATAATGCTGATACGTGGGAGATCGGTAAAGGAAAAGAAATAACAGTTGAAGAAGTAATGCAGGATGTGACATGTTACCTTCCTTTTATTGAAGCTTCTGGAGGCGGTATAACAGTTAGTGGTGGTGAACCATTACTACAGCTAGATTTCTTAATTGAATTATTTAAGAAATGTAAGGAAGTTGGAATTCATACAACAATTGATTCTTCGGGTGGTTGTTATTCTGAAGAACCAGAATTCCAAAATAAGCTAGATATTTTAATGGATTACACAGATTTAGTTTTATTGGATTTGAAACATATTGATTCAAAGAAACACCGTAAATTAACAGGGAAACCAAATGAACATATTTTACAATTTGCTCGTTATTTATCGGATAAAAATAAACCAATTTGGGTAAGACACGTATTAGTTCCTGGTGTTACGGATAATGAAGAGGATCTACAAAAATTATCTAGCTTTATTCAAAGCCTGTCTAATGTTCAGAAGGTTGAAGTGCTACCATATCATAAGCTTGGTGTATATAAATGGGAGGCACTTGGGCATAAATATCCACTCGCGAATGTAGAACCACCTACTGAAAAAAATGTAGAGCAAGCAAGACATATTTTACAAGCAGTCTAATCCAAATATTGGATTAGGCTTTTTGCTTTCTTTACAATAAAACCTAGAGTATGTATATAGAAAAGAGTATACTAAAAATAGAATATCCATATTTTTGTAAGGAATAAGTGGAGAAATTTACATAATTGTAAAGGGAAATCAAAATAGTAAAAAGAATTAAGAAGTAAAAGAGTGAGTATCATGGAATAGAGAACATTTGTAAGTTATTGCGAAAGCTCTTATAGGAAAGTATAATGTAAAGATATGAGCACAGATAGGATTAAGGGGTCAATCTTATATGCTTTGCATATCCACGACAGGTACATAGCTGAAAGAGAAGTATTAGAATCTGTTTATGTAATTTTTAAGGAAAATGTTTTTCCTATTGTCGTATATGCAATATGGAGAAACAATAAGCTAGGAGTGGATTTGTTTGATAAAAAACCCCAAGGTTTTAATATTAACTGCACATTACGGTAATGGTCATGTGCAAGTAGCGAAAACATTAGAACAAACATTTCGCCAAAAAGGAATTAAAGATGTAATTGTATGCGATTTGTTCGGAGAATCACATCCAGTTATAACCGATATTACAAAATATTTATATTTAAAAAGTTATACAATAGGAAAAGAATTATACCGCTTGTTTTATTATGGCGTAGAAAAAATTTATGATAAAAAAATAGCATCTTGGTATGCGAACTTTGGAAGAAAACGTTTGAAATTACTTTTACAAGCAGAGAAACCGGATATTGTTATTAATACTTTTCCGATCATAGCTGTACCAGAGTTAAAAAAGCAAACAGGTATTTCAATTCCTGTTTATAACGTATTAACGGATTTTTGTGTGCACAAAATATGGATTCATCGGGAAGTAGATCGTTATTTTGTAGCAACGGATCACGTGAAAAAAATTATGGTTGATATTGGTGTGCCCTCGGAGCAAATTGTTGAAACTGGAATTCCGATTCGTAGTAGTTTTGAGCTGAAGATCAATCCAGACATTATATATAATAAATATCAGTTATGTAAGAATAAAAAGATTTTACTAATTGTAGCAGGTGCTCATGGGGTATTAGGAAGTGTAAAAGAACTATGCCAATCATTTATGTCATTACCTGATTTACAAGTAGTTGTCGTTTGTGGAAAGAATGAAGCGTTAAAACAGGATTTATTAGGAGTACAGGAAAAAAATCCTGATGCATTAAAAGTATTTGGTTATGTTGAAAATATTGATGAATTATTCCGTGTTACTTCTTGTATGATTACGAAGCCAGGCGGTATTACGTTAAGTGAAGCGGCAGCATTGCAAGTACCTGTCATTTTATATAAGCCTGTTCCAGGGCAAGAAAATGAAAATGCGATGTACTTTGAAAGAAAAGGAGCTGCAGTTGTCATTCGTGATGATAGTGAGGTTTTTGCAAAGACAGAGGCGTTATTACAAGATGATATGAAGCTTCTTCAAATGAAAGAAGCGATGAAAAGCATTTATCGTCCGGAGCCAGCTGGTCATATTGTGGATACAATTTTGACAGAAAATCATGTAGAACCGAATCATATACCTATTAAATCACCTGCTCTTGCACAATTATTTACTTAATATGAAACCCTCTTTTATATGTTTAAAGAGGGTTCTTTATTGTTTTATAAGATAAAGTAGTAACTTATCCACATGAAGATTACGTTTTCATTAAACAGTAAAGTCGAAATATTAACAACTATATCCACATTGTCCACAATTTTTAGAAAACTATCCACAATTCTAACATTTACTATGCGTTACAACATATAAACTTGTGAAGGATTTGTTGAATTTATTCACAATTCTATAAATTGTGTGGATAACGTTATCCACACAAAAAAGGTTCCTTATAAATAAGGAACCTTTTTGTCTATTCTATCACGTAGAAAAAATATGTAATGAGAATGAATAATTAGGGGGGAAAACTTCTAATTATTCATTCTCACTTTAAATACTTTTCGAGCGATAACCCGCTGCGCGATCTGCTTTGCGAAATTCTCGTTGGTAAAGAACTTCTTGTGTACTAGATAATGTGTTTTTTGTTTTGTCACGTTTCTTTTTATCCATTACAAATCACCTCGTGTCCTAAAGTCACTATCTATCGTTTCCAAAGACATAGGGTGATATACGTATATGGTAAAATGTTAATGATTAATTATTTTTTCTGTAAATTTAGATTATGCTTCTTTTAATTGGTGAGCATCTTGGAACGTTGTATCTCGCATTGTAGCAAGTGTATATTGATCTTTTGGGATTTCATATAAGTTATATACTTCTTCATTTGCGTTAATTTCATCATAAACGGCTTTTCTTGTTTCGTTTGCTAGATTTACATATTGTAGTTTTTCGGCAGCTTTAATAGAACGAATATTTATTTTACGAATACGCATAAAGATTGTTTCAATATCTAATTCATAGAAAAGTTCACTAAAAAATGAATCTTTCGCCAATTTATTATAGCCTTTTCCATGATAGGGTTTGCCAAGCCATGTTCCGAGAAATCCGGCTTTTTCTTGCACATCAAATAAAGTAATTGTTCCGATAGGGTTACCCCATTCATCTAAAATTGTGCGTGAAATTAATTCCCCACGCTCTTCAGCTTCAATCGTTTGTTTCGTTAAAAATAAATACTCTTCATAAGAATAAGCCTTTTGACGCACAAAAGGGAAGACAGCTGGGTCCACCATTAACTCGTATAGAACGTGGCTGTCGTGTAAGTCGCGTTTTTTCAACATACTAACTCCTCCTCACACGAGGGTAGCATGACGAAAAAACACCCCACCCTCGAAATTTTTATATCAATCTTTAAAAAATTTCGGGGTGGGAATCGAACCCACTAGAACCAGTTTCTAACGCTGGTGGCGCACCATTTGCCTTCCCCATTCATCAATTTGAAAATGATAATCACGACACAAATTGATTATGGTTTCATTCAGTTTATAATCGTATAATACTTTATCTAGTCAAAAAAATAAACTAGTTTTTTTTATTTTTTTTGTAAATTATTTTTCCATCAATCATGGTTAGTACAGGCTTGGCTAAATAATGGAAAGGATGATGAGTCCATAACACAAGATCAGCGTCTTTTCCAACCTCAATGCTTCCAATTCTATCCTCTAAACGTAAATTTCGTGCTGGAAATATGGTGATTCCTTCTAGTGCAGTTTTTTCGTCTAATCCTTCTCTTACTGCGACAGCAGCACAAATATTTAAATATTGAATTGGTGTATAAGGGTGATCTGTTGTTATAGAAACTTCCACACCATTTTTTGATAATATATGGTAAGTATCCCATGTTTTGTTTTTAAGTTCGATTTTAGAACGGCGTGTAAGAGTGGGGCCAACTGAAACCTTCAAATTGTGTTTCGAAAGTTCTTCAACAATAAAGTGTCCTTCTGTACAATGTTCAATACGTAAATCGAGATTGAACTCTGTTGCAAAGCGTAGAGCAGAACTAATATCATCTGCTCGGTGAGCGTGGATACGTACGGGTATTTCGCGGCGTAATGCTTTTAAGATAGGAAGCATTCGAAAATCAGCTTCATGCCCGTAGTGCTGTGCTTCATAGAATGATTCCCGAAGTAATCCCATAATTCCCATACGTGTTATGGATTCTTTTGTTCCATTACTATGGACCTTTTTAGGATTTTCTCCGAAGGCAATCTTTAAGCCGGCAGGTTCTTGAATAATCATATGATCAATACAAGTTCCAGCTGT
This sequence comes from Bacillus pretiosus, assembly GCF_052947655.1. NCBI lineage: Bacteria > Bacillati > Bacillota > Bacilli > Caryophanales > Bacillaceae > Bacillus > Bacillus pretiosus. Next base: position 519,794 of record NZ_CM129593.1, read on the forward strand.
TTTTATTACACAAGTCGTACCACCGATAATGTTTTGACTTCCTGGCATAACGTGAACAGTTGTGATTCCGTTTTGTACAGCATCTTGAAAGGCAATATCAAAAGGGTGGATTCCGTCCAAAGAACGGATATGTGGTGTTGAAACTTCAGATGTTTCATTTGCATCATTGCCAGCCCAACCAGTACCTTCATCATAGAGACCAAGATGAGTATGGACATCAATAAATCCAGGTAAAAGATGAAGAGCACGAGCGTCTATAACTGTCATATCTTGAGTAGGTTGAATGGAAGGCTTGACCTCGGCAATTCTTTCTCCTATAACGAGTACATCCCCTTGAAATTTTTGGGATGTAATAGGATAGACAATGGCTTGTTTGAGCAATATTTTCATAGGTACCTCATTTCTGTTACTTTACAATGTTAATGGAATTTAAGGGAAAGTAACTGAAAGGTTATTTGTGTAATAATGCTCCGGATTCTAGAAAATGAAAGTTTTGAAAGGGGACCCTGTAAAACTGTGTTTTAGAAGTACTACATTGTATGCGAAAGTATATTTTGTAATGCATGGTCTATTGCCGGAAATGTGTATTGATACCCATGTTCAATTGCTTTACTAGGTAATACATGTTGTCCTTCGAGTACAAGTATACTCATCTCACCTAATAAAGTGTGAATCATAAATGAAGGGACAGGTAACCAATGAGGTTTTTTCATTATAGTTGCAATGGTTTCTCCAAATTCCTTCATTCTTATAGGTAGGGGAGCTGTGATGTTAAAAGGGCCATCAATTTCTTCTTTGTGTATGATGAAATCAATTAGGCGAACGACATCGTCTATATGAATCCATGATAACCATTGGTTTCCAGATCCAATTGTACCTCCAATATAGAATTGATAGGGGAGTAGCATTTTGGGAAGAGCTCCTCCGTCTGCGCCTAATACAACTCCAAGTCTTGCGTAGATTGTTCGCATTCCAAGAGAACGTGCTTTAGATGCTTCTTGTTCCCATGAATATACTGTATTTGCTAAAAAGTCATTTCCAGGAATCTCATGCTGTTCTGTAAAAGACTCAGTTTCAGACGTTCCATAGTATCCAATAGCACTTGCGTTAATAAATGTATTTGGCTTTGTACCAAGTGTTTGCAATTGTTTAATGAGTCCTTTTGTTGTTTGAATTCGACTGTTTAAAATGGATTCCTTTTGTTTCTTTGTCCATCTACTATTAATAGACTCTCCAGCTAGATTAATAACTACATCGATAGAAGAGAGGGGGAAGGTTTGTAAATCTGGTGTCCATTGTACATACTGAAGGTTAGGATGGGAAGTTTCAGTAGTTTTGTTTCGAGTAAGAATGTAAACATTATATCCTTTTTGAATAAAAAAAGTAGAAAGGTATTTACCGATAAAGCCGGTACCACCAGAAATTGCGATTCTCACAATTATTTCCTCCTCATTATATATATTCTTGAAAAGCAAAAACGTTCCTTGACTATGTTAAAATAATAGAGAGGTGAGAGTATGGCTGTCATTACAAAAATAGAAGTGCAAAAACGATCGAAAGAACGATTTAATATTTATATTGATAAAGGTCAAGGTGAAGAATACGGATTTAGTGTGGATCAAGTAATCTTAATGAAACATGGATTACAAAAAGGATTAGAAATTGATGAAATAGCGTTAGGGAATATTTTATACAATGAAGAGGTACAAAAAGCATATTTACAAGCAATTTCCTATCTATCCTATCAAATGAGAACAAAAAAAGAAGTAGAAGACTATTTACGAAAAAAAGAAGTGGGACAGGCCGTCATCTCTGAAGTCGTTTCGAAATTATTACATGATCGATATATTAATGATAAAGAGTATGCTGTTTTATATACGCGAACGCAAAGTAATGTGAATCGAAAGGGTCCGACTGTTATTAAAAGAGAGTTATTAAATAAAGGTGTTCAGGATCTAATCATTACACATAGTTTACAAGAATATCCGAAGGAAAAGCAAATTGAGAATGCTTTACTTCTTATAGAAAAGAAGAAAAGGTCTTATCAAAAGCATTCCTTTTTACAAATGAAGCTAAAGTTAGACGAAATGCTTGTTCGTAAAGGATATTCTAGAGATGTGATTCAAATTTGTTTGGAAGAATTGAAAGACGAAAAAGATGACGAACAGCAACAAGAAGCGTTACACTATCATGGGAATAAATATTATGAGAAATATAAGAAGTATGATGGATGGACATTCGAAAATAAGATGAAACAAGCGTTATATCGCAAAGGGTTCTCTATTGATGAGATAGAGATATTTTTGCAGATGAAACGTGAAGAGGGATGAGGGGAATAAGATGAATATGCCAAAGCGCTACAGTGAAATGACACCACATGAGCTAAGGGAAGAAATTGGGGTTTTGAAAGAGCAAGCAATAAAGGCAGAGCAGCTTGGTATTGTAAATGAGTTCGATGTATTAATGCGCAAGATGGCAATGGCTCGTGCTTATATGACTGATATAAACAAATTCCATATTGGTGAGACATATGAATTAGTAGAAGAACCTGGTATATTATTTGAAATTACGTATTTCAACGGGGTATTTGCTTGGGGACATAAGCAAAATGATAATGAAGAGATTGGAATACCGATTTCTTTATTGCAAGAAAAATGAAAACCAGAGAGCGAATATCTCTCTGGTTTTCATCTTTGGTAGGCGTTACAGGAGATAGGAGATTCTAAAATTGGCGTTTTTTACATTCATTCGCCAGTATAATGAGAGACTGGGTTTGTTGCGTCTGTCCGTTAACTTGCGCCTTTGCATGTTTCGGACGAGTCCACGTATGGTTAAATAATTCAGAACGACTATCTAAGCGATCACGGTAGCTCATCTTTATCACCTCGTGTAGGAAGTTAATTTTTTAGGTTGTACCTGAACTATTCTTCCTGCTGATTTGCAGCACGCATACGTTCTTGTGGGTGCGTGTTAATTGTGCCGTTAGGTCGTTTCGAAGCGAAGCGTGATTTCGCTTTCGGCTGACCATCGATTTTGCTGTTGTTTTTTGACTCAGACCAAAATTCGGCTTGTTTACCCATTGCGAACGCCCTCCTCATCATCAGTTGATACCTCTTTAAGAAGTATCACTTATAGAATGTGCAAAATAGAGGAAACTATCCTTTAGAAATTAAGGGAATAAATAGGTAAAAGGAGAATAGAACATGAATGATATTCACGAAACATTAACAAAAGAATTGTTAGACAAAAATGACAAACTTTCTTACGCACAAGCTCGTGCGTGGGTTGAATTATTGTGGGAAGACTTTCAAACAACTTATGCTAAATCAGGTCGTTATCAAGGTGATGAAATGACTGAACAAGTGGTACGAACATGGATTAATAATCATGGAGGTCGCCTTCATGAAATGCGTACAAATAATCCGAAATATAGCCATTTAATCAATCAAGAAGATCATTTGAAACATTAAAAAAAGCGACTTAAGTCGCTTTTTTTAATGTGGAAGTAATTCCAGTTTTTTTCGAAGTTTTTCTTCACTAAAAATCCATCCTGTATAGGAACTAATAATATTTAAATTGTGGTCGAGTTGAACGATTGCAACGAATGGATAATAATCTTTACTGCGATAGCGCAAATCAATGAAGCGAACTTCGTAATAATGATCATAATCGAAAATGTCCCAGCGATACACAGGGGAGAAAGATAGAAATGCTGAGATGTTTTCATCTTGTTTAGCTGCGCGCATAATAGCATTATCTGGGAACGGTACCCGGTCGAACTTATCATATATCATGATGTTACCACGATGCCATCTAGCAACGTAGTAATAATCAGTTGTAACGATTGCTAAATGGTAATGATAAAATCTGTAAGAAGGGGAAATGATTATTTTCTCCACATGATTGAAACGTTTATATACGACGCTACGTATGTTTCTATGCATCATAATCCGTCCGATATAGTAAATAATCATCAATATATACGCTGCTAAGGCAGTATACCCTTTATGGGAACCTACAAGCATACAAGCAATCGCGAGTAGGTGGATAAAGAAAATGACGGTATCAAATGTATTAATGATGCCGAGCGCTACCCATTTTTTTGTGAAGGGCCGTAATGCCTGGGTACCGTAGGCGTTGAAAATATCTACAAAGACATGAAGAAAGACGGCAATAAATGACCAAAGTAGTAGATGCAAATATGGAGCGTGTGAAAAGAAGGCGAAAGAGATGCCACTTATAAGGAATGACCAAAGAATCACTGCAGGAATGGAATGAGTAATCCCGCGATGATTTCTTATATATTTAGCGTTATTACGCAATTTTAAAACTGTATCGATGTCAGGAATATTGGAACCGGCAATTGTAGCAAGCATAACTGCTTGTGGCCCAATATCACTTTGTGCTATGGCTGGATCTAACGTTGCCAAACTGCCTAGAGTAACGCCCATAACAAGGTGAGTGGCTGTGTCCATAGAAATCCACCTCCGTTTTTTATTAATGTAACTCTTTTTATTCGATACCTCAAGTCCTTTGCCTTCTATTTCCTATGTCATCTTACTTAAATTTTTTCCTAAAATCTTTATAATAGTACTTATATGCAAAAAAATGAGGGGGATCAAGTTTGACACTTGAAATATTAAATAATTTTAACATAGAGCAGTTTCAAAATGATTTAATTGGTTGGTTTGAAAAAGAGCAACGCGACTTACCGTGGCGTAAAAATAAAGATCCATACCGCGTCTGGGTTTCGGAAATTATGTTGCAGCAAACAAGGGTAGAAGCTGTAAAACCATATTACGCGAATTTTATGGGGAAGTTTCCTACTCTAGAAGCTTTGGCAAATGCTGGTGATGAAGAAGTGTTAAAAGCATGGGAAGGTTTAGGATATTATTCTAGAGCACGAAATTTACATGCGGCTGTAAAAGAAGTGAAAGAAGTATACGGCGGGATAGTACCAAGTGATGTAAAGAAAATTGAAAAATTAAAAGGAGTTGGCCCCTATACAAAAGGTGCTATTTTAAGTATCGCATATGGTATACCAGAGCCGGCAGTTGACGGAAATGTTATGCGTGTATTATCTCGCATTTTATCAGTGTGGGATGACATTGCAAAACCGAAAACTAGAAAAGTGTTTGAAGAGATTGTACGTGAAATTATTTCGGCTGAAAATCCATCTTATTTTAATCAAGGTTTGATGGAATTAGGTGCACTAATTTGTATTCCAAAAAATCCATCTTGCTTACTTTGTCCTGTACGTGAACATTGCCGAGGATATGCTGAAGGTGTTCAAAAGGAGTTACCAGTAAAAAGTAAAGCGAAGGCTCCTACAATGGTACCGATTGTTGCAGGGGTACTTCAAACAGAAGATGGTCGTTACGTCATTAATAAACGTCCAAGTACCGGGTTATTAGCTAACATGTGGGAGTTTCCAAATGCTGAACTTGGGGAAGGGATTCGGAATCAGAAAGAGCAGCTTACAGATTATATGAAAGAAAAATTTGAGCTCTCGATTTCTATTGAAGAATACGCAATGAATGTACAACATACATTTACACATCGCACTTGGGATATATTCGTATTTTACGGAAAAATAACTGGTGATATTGTTGAAACAGATACATTGAAATTTGTATCGAAAGAAGCATTTGAGCAGTTACCATTCTCGAAATCGCATCGTACGATTTATGAGAATTGCGTTGAGAAAATTACAATGCAATAAATTAAAAAAGTGTTCCCTAGATTGGGAACACTTTTTTAATCGTAAGAAATTTTTGTCCCATGAGTCCAATTAGCTTCACCTTGTTGTAAGCCACCTCTTGATTCAATTTCTACTACAATTTCTTTATAGATACTTTGACCTTCTGCATTTAAATACGGCAAAATCTGTTGTAATGAGTGATGAAAATAAGCTAATTCATCTTCTTTCCACTCATTTTTTGAAACCATCGTTAGTTCAGTCATATCGCGTCCTATATACATATTTCCACCTCCATTTCCTATAGTTTGAATGAGTGATAAGAGATATATACGGAGATTAAAAAAAGAAAATCACGGATAACTTCTAAGTGAATTGGTTACATTATTGGTTGTGGAGGTGAGAAAGATGAGTAAAAAACAACAAGGTTATAACAAGGCAACTTCTGGTGCTAGCATTCAAAGTACAAATGCTAGTTATGGTACAGAGTTCGCGACTGAAACAAATGTACAAGCAGTAAAACAAGCAAATGCACAATCAGAAGCAAAGAAAGCACAAGCTTCTGGTGCACAAAGTGCAAACGCTAGTTATGGTACAGAATTCGCAACTGAAACAGATGTGCATGCTGTGAAAAAACAAAATGCACAATCAGCTGCAAAACAATCACAATCTTCTAGTTCAAATCAGTAATGAAAGAAAAACACTTCTCTAATTCGGGAGAAGTGTTTTCTTTGTGCCTGGGTCATAGTAATGAAAATAAAGTGAACGACATAACTTCTAATAAGTCAACAAATGTAGTCAAAGGAGAAGGAAGTTAAAGATGAGAAATATGTAATGAGGAAGAATAACTGATAAATAAGTCCAAAAGGGGGTAAGTAATGAACGACTTTGATAAGTTGGTAGGAGAGCAATTGGAAACGATGGATGAGTTGTTAAAGTTACAAGCTCATCTAGAGAAGTATCAGCAAATTGAAATGAGCGAAAAGGATACGTGCGATAAAAAGGAATTACATTTTATCCGCCAAGAAATATATAGAACAGAATTAGCGTTAAAACTGTTACATGAGAAATTTGAAGAGCAAACAAATAGTGTGATTCAATCTTTTGAGACTGAAAAAATGATTTCGAATTTAGGGTAAGGCATGTTGTTACCTTCCGGTGAAAGGTCCTTCTTTAGATAGAAATAAGGAAGGGCTTTTTCTATTTCTATTTCCTCGTTTGTAAATCATTCAGCGAAGGCCCCGTCTCCTAAGAAGATTAGGGATATAGTATTCAGTGTGAAAAATAGAGTCTTGTCGCTTTAGTTTTAAAATTTCGACAAAAAAGTTATAATAGAAAAAAAGTGAATGCAGCTCAAAGGGCATTTGCAGTTGAAAGAAGGGAGCATATATGGGATTTCCCAAAGAAGGAGAAAAAGTACAAATACATAGTTATAAACATAATGGCTCCATTCATAGAATGTGGGAAGAGACAACAATTTTAAAAGGGACACAGAGCCTTGTGATCGGAGCAAATGATCGTACAGTAGTGACAGAATCAGATGGCCGAACATGGATTACTCGTGAACCAGCAATTTGTTATTTTCATGCAAATTATTGGTTTAATGTGATTGGGATGCTAAGGGAAGAGGGAGTATATTATTATTGTAATTTAGGCTCACCTTTTGCATATGATTCTGAAGCATTAAAGTACATTGATTATGATTTAGATATTAAAGTATATCCAGATATGACATATACGCTTTTAGATGAAGATGAGTATGAAAAGCATAGTCAAATTATGCAGTATCCACCTGTTATTGATACTATTTTAAAACGAAATGTAGCACAATTAACACAATGGATTCATCAAAGAAAAGGGCCATTCGCGCCAGATTTCGTAGATATGTGGTATGAAAGATATTTAATGTACAGAAATTAAAACAAACCTGCAGGGGATTTCCCGGCAGGTTTGTCCTATTAGAGGGGGGATTATGTGCAAGGTATAAAAAGATATTTGCAATTTGTTAAACCGTATCGATGGCTTATTGCTATTACGATTATGATTGGTCTAGTTAAATTCGGCATCCCGCTTATTATGCCGTGGTTATTAAAATATATTATCGATGATGTAATTCAAGGGGGAGGGTCACTTCAAGATAAAACATCCCAATTAGTAACAGCCGTTGGGATTGCTTTTTTTATTTTTGCAGTAGTAAGACCGCCAATTGAATATTATCGTCAATATTTCGCGCAGCGTATCGCAAATACAATACTATATGATTTACGAAAACATATTTTTGGTCATTTACAAAAGTTGAGTTTACGCTATTATTCGAATACAAAAACAGGAGAGCTTATTTCACGTGTAATCCATGATGTAGAACAAACGAAGGATTTTGTAATTACTGGTTTGATGAATGTTTGGCTAGATACTGCAACAATTGCAATTGCTATTATTGTTATGTTTTCTATGAATATAAAATTAACATTTGTTGCGTTATTAATTTTACCTATTTATGTAGTGGCAGTGAAATATTTTTTCGGGCGTCTTCGAAAATTAACGAAAGAGCGTTCGCAGGCGTTAGCAACGATGCAAGGGTATTTACATGAACGTATTCAAGGGATGCAAGTGACACGTAGCTTTGCATTAGAAGAGTATGAGGGTAAGCAGTTTGAAAAAAGAAATAATGCATTTTTGACGAAAGCATTAACGCATACGAGTTGGACTGCAAGGACATTTTCAGCAGTGAATACGTTAACCGATTTAGGCCCGTTACTGGTGATCGGTTTTGCAGCATATGAAGTAATTCAGGGGCAGTTAACATTAGGGACTATGGTTGCCTTTGTTGGATATATGGATAGTTTGTATAGTCCGCTTCGCCGCCTTGTCAATTCCTCTACAACATTAACACAGTCTTTCGCATCGATGGATCGAGTGTTTGAATTGTTAGATGAAAAATACGATATTGTCAATGTGCCAAGTGCGGTACAAACGACAAAATTAAATGGTGAAGTGATATTTGATAATGTATCTTTTCGTTACAATTCGGATGAAAAAGAGATATTACATAACCTTTCGTTAACTATGTTGCCAGGAGAGAAGGTAGCACTTGTAGGAGCAAGTGGGGGAGGGAAGTCATCTCTTGCTAGCTTAATCCCACGTTTCTATGATGTTTCTTCAGGTGCAGTTTATGTAGATGGGATAGATGTTAGAAAGTATGATATGAGAAATTTACGTAGTCATATTGGAATTGTACTGCAAGATAATTTGTTATTTAGTGATACAATCGGGGCAAATATTTTATATGGAAACCCGAAAGCTACAGAGGAAGAAGTGATTGCAGCTGCTAAAGCTGCGCAAATCCATGATTTTATTATAGAGTTACCTGATGGCTATGATACTGTCGTTGGGGAACGCGGTGTGAAGGTATCTGGTGGGCAAAGGCAACGTGTAGCGATTGCAAGAGTGTTTCTAAAGAATCCATCGTTACTTATATTAGATGAGGCGACTTCCGCTTTGGATTTAGAAAATGAACGGTATATTCAGCAGGCGCTTCAGACGCTAGCTGCTGATCGGACGACGATCGTAATCGCACATCGATTGGCGACGATTACACATGTGGATACGATTATTTACATTGAAGATGGTGAAATTAAAGAAACAGGTTCTCATGAAGAGTTAATGAAAAAAAGAGGGTTTTATTACAATTTATATCAACTTCAACATATAACAGAAACAGCTCCTTTAGCGTAAAAGGAGCTGTTTTCTTTATTCGTCTTCTTTTTTATCTTCGATTTGGAGTTCTGCTTCTGGTTTATGGTATGTGTAGAAGCTATCCACAAGTAAATCTAAATGCTCTACTTCTTCACTATAGTTAATAATGGCAGAAATAAGAGGGAAGAGGTGTAGCCATGTTTTATACGCTTCCTCATCGTCCTTGTTTTGATAATCCATAAAGATATCAATTAATTCTTGTTTACCTGTTTCAACTTCATCAAGCATTTCAACGGATTGTTGTTTTTTTGCTTTACCAATAAATTTTAATAAAACTTGTTCATGGTAATGGGTTAATGAGTCAAGTTCGTTTTGGATAGATTCCTGAAATTCTTCTGGCATATAGCGCAGTTCATTTTCAGTACGATGTAATGATTTTAACGTACTTAAAGCACGGCTTGTCGTCGCTAACATTTGTCTGAATAAAACGAGCTTACGAATTTTTGCGAACTTTACTTTTTTCGTGTAGCTTCTTTCTTCTTTATACAGCAAATAGTAATGGTTTAGTTTAATCATCTTTTCTTTCATACGATCAATATCAGTTTTTAGCGTTGTAAAATCAGAAGCTTGCCTGCTATTCATTCGAATCCATTTTACAATTTCTTCTGTATTATCAACGATACGATGATATAGTTTTGTTTCGTATTTTGGCGGCATAAACACTAAATTTACAAGTGAAGCCGCAATAATTCCAATCATAATCGTCGCAAAGCGAAGTAAGGCAAAACTAAAGAAATCGTCGCCCTGATACTCCATAATGGCGATAACTGTTACTAAAGCAATTGATATTGTGTTTTCTAATCGTAATTGTAACGTAAGCGCAATTACTAATATACATGTTAATCCAATAATAAAAGGATTATGTCCAAAAGCAGTAGCAAATACGATAGCGAATACGGCACCAATGACGTTTGCTTGAATTTGCTCAAGAGCTGTTAAATACGAGCGGTATACAGACGGTTGAACAGCGAATATAGCTGAGATTCCCGCGAATACTGGACTCGGTAATTGAAGTAAAATACAAGCAAATAAAGCTAATGTGATGGCAATACCCGTTTTTAAAATGCGAGCACCAAGTTTCATACCCTTAATAAGATCCTTTCTCTTGTCATAATGAATGTACAACATGATACTATACATTCATTACAATATGTTAGCAAGTGATATTTTAGTGACGTTAATAAGAAATTAAGATTCATTTTATACTTTTTCCTAATTCTTTTTAAACATCAATTTTTAGTGAAAAAACCTGCTGAATTTCAGCAGGTTTCAAATTGTTACTATAGATTACTATGAGAAGTGTACTTCGTCAATTTTTTCTTGAAAATGAAAAGTTGGTATATCACTCTGTTGAGATAGATGGATCAGCCTGCTCTTTTTTCGGGATAATTTCAAAAAACTGTTGCTGCATATCATCGAGTAACGGTGTTAATAAAGCAACTTCCTCGTATTGCTCATGTTCATTTAATACACGAATGTAATCTAACAATAACTCAGTCACATCTTGCACGCCGTTTTTACTAATTGGTTGTAATGTAACATTTGCCCCTTTTGCGATTCTTCTTTTTAAGGCGTGTTCTGTTAAACCCGAGCTTGAATCATGACGTAAATAAACAACACCACCAGTCATACCAGCACAAATCCATGGACCAGGATCCCCTAAAACAAGCGCTCGCCCATTTGTCATATATTCAAAAGCGAAACCTTTAATATTAGAGTATACACCTATATTCCCTTGCTCTTTTTCACGGAGTGGCTTTGTCATTCGCCCTCCAATTATCATGTCTGCTCCAGAGAGGCGAATGCCAGCGCGAGCATCAGCGTTACCTTGAACGTATAGCGATCCTTTTTGTGCACCGTACCCAAAACCTTTTCCGACAGAACCGTTATAATATATGCCGTCTTTTCCTTTTGCTTTCGTTATATAAATACCACCACCAAAGGAGGTTTTACCAATACCATCTTGTGCACCGCCATTTACGTGTATAAATAAGTTCTCACTATTGTAAGCACCTAATCCATTTCCAGGAATAGAGCCATTCGTATACTTTAATGTAAGTGGTTCAAGCTTCGTGTCTTCATATAATTTACTACGAACGCGATAGCAAGATTCTAGACCACCCATAACGCGTTGCTCTACGCCAACGCCTACTAATTCTTTTGAATGAGGGGAATGAACTGTTTCAAATTGTTTTTCTGGTACGTATTCTGTTTTTGTAACAGATGGGTGTTCTATCGTTTGTAGTAAATTACATAAGTCTAATAAATTTTCGCCTCGAACTTGTTCTAATAAATCGGAATGTCCGACAATTTCTTGTAAATTTGTATAACCAAGATTTCCTGTTAATCGTTTTAGTTCTACGCCAAAAGTGGTGAATAAATGTAATAATCCAGCAACGGCGCTTTCTAATTCGCGCGGGACGAAGCGGCGTAATCCGTGTTCTTTCGCCTGAGCTTCAGACTCAATTTGTGTTGCAATTCCAACGTGACAAGTATCTAGATGACATCCGCGGCAAGTTGTACAGCCGATTGCAATCATGGATAATGTACCAAATCCAATACGGTTTGCCCCAAGGAGCATGATTTTCAAGGCATCATTAACACTTCGAATACCACCGTCAGCCCAAATTTCTACCTTGTGCCTCATATTTGCTTCTAATAAAGCATTGTGAGCGGCTTTCACACCAATTTCTACAGGAAGGCCTACATGTTGCAATGCGTGAATACGTGCGGCACCTGTACCACCATCAAATCCGCTAATGTTAATAAAGTCAGCACCAGCCTTTGCGATACCGACAGCAATTGTTCCAATGTTAGGGACAACAGGGACCTTTACAGCTACTTTCGCAAGTTGATTAGCCGTTTTAATTTCTGTAATCATTTGAGCTAAATCTTCAATGGAATAAATATCATGGTTGTTAGAAGGTGAAATTAAATCAGAGCCAATTGTAGCATTACGCGCTTCAGCGATTTTTGCTGTTACTTTTGAACCAGGCAAATGTCCGCCTTCACCAGGCTTTGCGCCTTGCCCAATTTTTATTTCAATTAAGTTTGATGAATTTAGTAGTTCGGCGTTTACACCAAATCGCCCAGATGCAACTTGTTGTCCACGTGTATGTGGATATTTTCCAATCATATCTTTAATTTCGCCGCCTTCACCGTTCAAGCTAATCATATTTAGCTGATCGGCCGCTTCTGCATATGCACGAAAGGCAATTTCATTTTGAGAACCGAATGACATGGAACTAATAATAAATGGTAAATCATGATTTTGAATGCTGATGGATACTTCTTCAGCCGGAACGACATGTTTTGTTTCTTTCGTTTGAACAAGATGTCTAATCGCGATTGGATTATTTTCTTCTAACTCACTTAATTTGTCACGGTAATCATCATAAGAATTTCCTTTTGCGACATCGCCGATTGCTTTCCAAATTCGCGGGAATATATGAAAAGATTTTCGCATTCTAACTTTAGGATTGTTATAATCATCCGCTCGCAATTGTGCATCTTCAGCAAGTGATTCAAGCGAAAAAGCTAAATCATTTGAACCGAAGAAATTCGTAATTTGTAATATATTTGCGATTTCCTCATGTAATCCGATAGAAGAATAGAGGCGGCCGTAACCACGTAATTCATGAATTCCAATTGTTGAAATGACTTTTTCTAGTCCTTTATTAAGAGCATTATACAAATTCGTAATTGGCGTTTTTGTTCCATCATTTACGGTTGCAAATAATAAATATGGATTCATACCATCTGCTCCTAATCCATACAGTGTGACGATATCATGTAAGGAGCGAAGGGCACCAGAACGTATAACGAGAGAGCAGTTTCGGCGTAATTTATTTTCGCTTAATACTCGATGTACTTTAGCGGTAACTAAATGCGGATCAATCCATAACTGTTCATTTAGATGAGCGTTGGCATCGTCTATTAATAGTAGGGAAGCTCCATCGTTCACGGCCTTTATCGCTTCAGAACTAATTCGATTTAAGGCGCATTGTAAAGTTTCTGTCGGACTGAATGTAGCAGAGATTGTAGCGATAGAGCTATGAGTATTGAATAGCTGTATAAGTTGTTCGTACGTAATTGTGTGTAATTCCTCTGTAATAGATTGTGCTACACTTCCTTCTAAAATAATGGGGGAAAGCATCTCAACTACAAATGTCCGTTTAGCTCCGCTTAATAAACTTGGGCGCTCTCCAAGTATTGTTCGTGTGGAGAAGTGCTCGACCTCTCGATCACGATCGATTGCTGGATTTGTAACAACGGCTACACTTTCCTTAATGAAATCAGCGATATTTCGTCTACCAGTATCGAGTGCTGCAAGTGGTGAGTCATGCCCAAGTGAGCGAATTGGCTCAACGCCTTTTGTTGCCATCTGTTCAAGAAGCTGAATATGTTCTCGGTCCCATCCGAAAGCAACGTATTGTTTCGTTTCGACTTGTATAGAATCACATAATCCTGGGATTTCTTTCGTTTCTGGGATAGATAAGTTTAAATGATAATCTTTAGTATCAAATCGCTTTTTAAAACGGTTATATACTTGAGTTTGGTAGTCATCGTATTCGTAGAGTACAAGTTCATCTTGTTCATTCCACTTTAGACCGACTTTTTCTCCAGGAGCGAGTGGTTTTGGTTCTGCTACATATTCAGTTGGTGATACAACTCCAGGTTCAGAAGAGAAAACATAAGAACTCGCTGTCTCTACTTTCCATACTGGTCGTAGTCCAAGGGAATCAACGCTGAAAACAGCCTCATCTTTATAACGTGAAATAATACCAGCTGGACCTTGCGCAAAATGGCCCCAAGCTTCACGTATATACGTATATAAATCTTGTAAATGCGGTTCATAAAGTTTCATTTCATTAATAATTGGTGGGAATAGTATATCCATTGCTTCAAATAAACTGTAGTCGTATTGAACAAGTAGAGTTTCTAAGGTGCGGTTTAAATCTTGGGAGTCACTGCCCCCAGCAGTAAGTGGAACATGAATCATGTCAGCTTGATCACGTAATTTTGCAATTGTGTTAATTTCACCATTATGTCCGAGAATGCTAAATGGTTGTACACGAAAAAAATTAGATAATGTATTAGTAGAATAGCGGTTATGTCCTAGTGTCATAGTTGAAGCGATAAGTGGATGTTGTAAATCATTGTAATAGGCAACAAGTGTATCCCCAGCGCCTAGAACTTTATATACAACATGGTCACGACTTAATGAAGCAACATGAATCGCTTCGTTTTCCTCTATTTTTATCGTTACTGAAAATAATGTTTGCTCAACATTTTCAACTTTATTTTCTGCGATAAGAGCAACTTGCCAAAATAAAGGTTCTTCCTGTTTACCAAGTGGACCGAGTGCATCGGAATTTATTACATCATCACTTTCAAAAATAATAGTAAAACTTTCGTTATTTAATTGCGTACGAATATGATTTTTTAAATTAACGATATTTGCGTTTTTGTTTAGAAAAAAATGTCCAACGATAAAGTGGGGATGATCCACAATCGTTGGATTGTATCCGTTATTTTTCAGCTTTTCATTCCAAAGTGCTTTTGGGACATCAATGTGAATTCCGATACCATCTCCTTCACCATTAATGAAACCAGCTCGATGATTCATTTTGACAAGTGATTGTATGCAAAGATCAATGTTTTCTTTCGTGGCAACTTTTAGTTTCTCCATAACGGAAACGATTCCACACGCATCATGTTCTGCATTTTTATAATCTCGAAATAAAGACGGTGTCCATGTATTTGTTTTATTGAGCATCCGTCAATCCCCCCTTTTATTGAAGTTTGAATAATCTTACTATTCAAGGCGTGAGCAGCCTTATATACAAGGATAGTAAGGATATAAAAGAAAAATAAAACAGATAATTATGAATAATTATACTATTAATAAGGGATTTATGAAATAGAAAAAAGGAAAAAAGAAAGATGTGCTTTCTTTTTTCCTTTTTCAATGAAGGGATTATTTATTATCCGCTAAAGCAGCGAATGCTCTGCCTACAGCTTCAATTGTATATTCGATATCTTCTTTTGTATGTTCTGTCGTTAAGAACCATGCCTCGTATTTAGAAGGTGCTAAGTTAACTCCTTCTTGAAGCATAAGCTTGAAGAATTTACCGAACATTTCACCGTCTGTATCTTGTGCTGCATCGTAATCTTCAATTGTATTTGTTGTGAAGTATACAGTTAAAGCACCTTTTAGTCGGTTTAATGTAATATCGATATTATGTTTTGCAGCTTGCTCTAAAATTCCCTTTTCAAGCATCGCACCAAGTTCATCTAATTTCTCATAAAGACCTTCTTGTTGAAGAACTTCTAGACAAGCGATACCGGATGCCATAGAAGCAGGATTTCCTGCCATTGTACCAGCTTGATATGCAGGTCCGAGCGGGGCAACTTGTTCCATAATTTCTTTCTTACCACCATAAGCACCGATCGGAAGTCCGCCGCCAATAACTTTACCAAGCGCTGTTAAGTCTGGTGTTACGCCAAGTAAGTCTTGAGCACCACCGTACATGAAGCGGAAAGCAGTAATAACTTCATCATAAATTACTAGTGCACCAGCTTCGTGAACAAGTTCATTCACTTTCTCAAGGAAGCCAGGTTTTGGCTCTACAATACCGAAGTTTCCAACAATCGGTTCTACAAGGATAGCTGCTACTTCATGTCCCCATTTATCTAATGCTTCTTTTAAAGTTTCTACATTATTAAATGGAACGGTAATAACTTCTTGAGCGATACTTTGTGGTACACCGGCTGAGTCAGGAGTTCCTAGCGTAGAAGGGCCAGATCCAGCTGCTACAAGTACTAAATCAGAATGACCGTGGTAACAACCAGCAAATTTCATAATTTTTGTGCGGCCTGTGTAAGCACGAGCGACACGAATTGTTGTCATTACTGATTCAGTACCAGAGTTTACGAAGCGGACTTTATCTAATGCAGGCATTGCTTCTTTTAACATTTTTGCAAATTTTACTTCTAGTGCTGTTGGTGTTCCGTAAAGTACACCATTTTCAGCAGCTGTTGTAATTGCTTTTGTAATGTGCGGGTGAGCATGTCCAGTAATAATAGGACCGTATGCTGCTAAATAATCGATATATTTATTTCCGTCTACATCCCAGAAATAAGCACCTTTTCCACGTTCCATAGCAACAGGAGCGCCGCCGCCAACTGCTTTAAAAGAACGAGAAGGACTATTAACGCCACCAACGATATGTTCTAAAGCTTCTTTATGTAATGCTTCTGATTTTGTGAATTTCACTACAATTCATCTCCTTACAAAAATCTATGTATTATTCTAACATGTTTTTCGAAAAGACGTATTGTTTGTGATAGAGAAGGCAGTTGGGTAAACTATTCGTTGTGACATTTAGGAAGGGGGGGCCGATTATGAAATCGGTAATTGAGGTACAAGGGTTACGTAAAGAGTTTACAGCCTATTCAAGTCGTCCGGGATTAAAGGGTGCTTTTCGCGATTTATTAAATCGTAATTATAAAATAGTACCAGCAGTAAATGATGTATCTTTTAATGTGAAACAAGGTGAAATGGTTGGATATATCGGTGAGAACGGTGCTGGTAAATCAACAACTATTAAAATGCTTACGGGGATTTTGACTCCGACATCAGGAGAAATTTTAGTAAATGGGATGAACCCGCATAAGCAGAGAGAAGAATTCGTAAGAACAATTGGTGTTGTTTTCGGTCAACGCTCACAACTTTGGTGGGATATTGCTGTACAAGAATCTTTTCGTTTATTAAAAAAAGTGTACGGTGTATCAGACGCTCAGTATAAAGAGCATATGGAACACGTGATTGAAACGTTAGATATTGGTCCTTTATTAGATAAGCCAGTTCGAAAGTTATCTCTAGGTCAAAGAATGCGTTGTGAATTAGCGGCAGCATTAATTCATAATCCACCGTTATTATTTTTAGATGAACCAACAATTGGGTTGGATGTTCTTGTGAAATTAAAAATACGTGAATTTTTAAAAGAAATGAATGAACGTTATAAAACAACAATCTTATTAACAACCCATGATATTACTGATATTGAAGCTTTATGTGAGCGCGTTATCATGCTGGATGAAGGAAATATTATGTATGACGGTTCTTTAAATAATCTTCGTACACAGTGGGGAGCAGAGAAGGAAATCCATTTTCAATTTATTGCACCAGTTTCCTATCAGGCTTTATCAATGGTTATGCCAGATAGTCATGTCGTTTGGTCGAAAGCGAAAGAGGAAAACGCGTGGGTTGCAAAAATACCGAATGAAGAAGTTATCATTTCAATGCTTATTTCTAAAGTAGTACAAGCCTTTCAAATTAAAGATTTAAAAATTAACGAAGTATCTACAGAGGAAATTATTCGTAACATTTATGAAGAAGGTATTAAACATGGGTAAGTACATTGAAATGATTCGGATTCGCTTTTTAATGATGCTTGCGTATCGTACAAACTATTATAGTGGGATTTTAATTTATACAATTAATATCGGTGCGTATTATTTTTTATGGCAAGCAATTTATAGTGGAAAAGAGAATATTGAAAGTTTATCTATTTCGCAAATGACTACTTATATCGCAATTGCGTGGATGGCACGTGCTTTTTATTTTAATAATATAGACAGGGAAATTGCGATGGAGATTCAAGAAGGACGTGTAGCAGTAGAACTCATTCGTCCATATAACTATTTAGGCATGAAAGTGATGCAAGGTCTTGGTGAAGGAATATTTCGTTTTGCTTTCTTTTCAATTCCAGGTATGGTTATCGTTACCTTATTATTTTCATTGCAAATTACAACGAATTTTCAAACGTGGTTATATTTCTTCTTATCTTTAATATTTAGTTTTATTATTAATACACAAATTAATTTAATGACGGGAATGCTCACGTTCTTCCTATTTAATAATAGTGGAATTATGTATGCGAAACGTGTCGTTATTGATTTATTTTCAGGTCTATTATTACCAATTAGTTTTTATCCGTTATGGGCCCAAAAGGCAATGATGTTTTTACCGTTTCAGGCGATTAGTTATATTCCGAGTATGATTTTTTCAGAAGGTATACAAGGAAGTAAATTGTATGAGGCATTATTATTCCAAGTAATTTGGGCAATTGTACTTATTATTCCAATTGTACTTATGTGGAGAACGGCGAGAAAACGTCTAATTGTACAAGGGGGATGATGAGATGATATATATAAACCTATTTTTGCAATATGCAAGCCAATATATAAAAACAAAATTGGAGTATCGGGGCGATTTTATCGTTGGATTACTTTCTGATTTAGCACTACAGGCTGTTAATTTAATCTTTATTCTCGTTGTGTTTGGGCATACACAAGCATTAAAGGGCTGGAGTAGAGAAGAAGTAATCTTTATTTATGGTTTCTTTTTAGTGCCGTTTGCCATTTTCTCAGCTTTCTTTAACATATGGGACTTTAATGATCGTTACATTATTAAAGGAGAAATGGATCGTATATTAACGAGACCGATTCATAGTTTATTTCAAATTATATTAGAAAGAATGGAACTGGAATCTTTAATTGGAGCGATTACAGGAATAATTGTAATGGGATATGCAGCAGTGGAGCTGCAATTATCTTTTTACTGGTACGATTTCTTCTTATTCTTACTGATGGTAGGAGGAGGAGCACTTGTATACGGAGGGATATTTGTTACGCTTGCGAGCCTTGGTTTTTGGTCGGATGCGAAAAGTTCAATTATGCCGCTAATGTATAACATAGGTAACTATGGTCGCTATCCTGTTAACATTTATAACCGTGTGATTCGCTTCATTTTAACGTTTGTTTTACCATTTGCGTTTGTCGGAGTGTATCCAGCAGCATACTTTTTAAGAAAAACAGAGTGGAATAGCTATGCATTTGCAACACCATTCGTTGGTGTTATCTGTTTTACGATTGCAATTACTCTTTGGAATCAAGGGGTAAAAAGGTACCGTGGTGCTGGGAATTAATTATAGAAGCTTGTTTGTTTCTAAGGGATAAATCCAATGGCCGTCTCATACATATAAAATGAGGTGGAGGACATGTTATGGGGATTTATTCTATTAATTGCAGCAATTGCTATTTTGAGAAGTGTCCAACTGTTATGGAGTTCATATTCAGATTCTAGGCGTTTCTTTTCGCTTTATAATTTAGCCTCCTTATTTTTAATTTATACAACGGTATTGATTGCGTTTGGGTTAAGTTATGTTGTATTAGAAGAAATGGGTTTTGCAGTTTTGAAAGAAGATGGAGAAAGCTTGCATGCCCAATCTTTTCAACTTGTAGAAATTTGCTTATATTTTAGCGCAGTTACTTTATTGTCCGTTGGGTACGGTGATATAGCTCCGATTGGAGTAGGGAGATGGATTGCGATTGCAGAAGCGCTAATTGGATATACATTACCGTTTGCTTTTGTAATGAGGTCTGTAATAGACAATGAAAAATAAGATAGCATTTGATATAGTAAAAGAAAAGAGTAGGAGTGATAACAATGATCACAGTAGGAGAAATGGCTCCAGAATTTACATTAGAGGGAAGTAACGGGGAACAAGTTCGCTTAGCTGATTTTCGTGGTAAAAACGTAGTGCTATATTTTTATCCGAAAGATATGACTCCAGGGTGTACAACTGAAGCATGTGATTTTCGCGATGCGTATGGATTATTTCAAGAGAAAGATACAGTTATTCTTGGTGTAAGTCCTGATTCAGCGAACAGACATCTGAAATTCATTGAGAAGCATGAGCTTCCATTTGTACTTTTAGTAGATGAAGATCATAAGGTAGCGGAATTATACGATGTTTGGAAATTGAAAAAGAACTTTGGAAAAGAGTATATGGGAATCGAGCGTTCTACATTCCTTATTAATAAAGACGGTGAGCTTGTAAAAGAGTGGCGTAAAGTGAAAGTGAAGGGACATACTGACGAGGTTCTTTCTTATATAAAGTAAATTCATTGTGGAGATAAAATATATAGAAGTAAGGCGAGTGTCTATACATATTTTATCGTCTTACATAAAGTGAAGTGTAGGGCATACCTCCTCAGATGATAGTATTCCAAGTGCGATTATGTCGCACTTTTTTTCTATGTAAATGTATAGAAAATGGGGAAGGATATATAAGAATAAGGCTATATACAAAAATAAACCACATACTTATAGTAGAAATATTGACGATTTATAAGAAAAGGAGTACACTCTTTATAAGAATTATAAAATAATAATCCGTATAGAATCGGGGTGCATGACGGTGGTCAAAGAAGAATTAAAAGAAGCGCTAGAAATGCTGAAAAATACGGGTGTACGCATTACTCCACAGCGTCATGCTATTTTAGAGTACCTTGTGGAATCTATGACGCACCCAACAGCGGATGACATTTATAAAGCATTAGAAGGTAAGTTTCCAAATATGAGTGTTGCAACTGTCTATAATAACTTACGTGTATTTAAAGAGGTTGGACTTGTAAAGGAATTAACTTATGGAGACGCTTCAAGTAGATTTGATTATGTTACAAGTCAACATTATCATGTGATTTGCGAAAAATGTGGTAAGATTGTTGATTTTCCTTATGGAGGTTTGGAACAGCTTGAAGAGGAAGCTGCGAAAACGACAGGCTTCGTTATTAATAGTCATCGCTTAGAAATTTATGGCGTTTGTCCAGAGTGTCATAAGGCGTAATATATAATAAAGAAAGAGGGAGACGTAAACGTCTCCCTCTTTCTTTATTATATATGGGAATTACGTTAGGTTCAGGAGGATTTAAAACGTTCAGTGAAGAACCTAATTTAATTAAAGATAAATACAAAAGGTGATTTCTTAACAAAGAAATCACCTTTTAACATTTAGTTTTGTAAGGGCACATTGTACCTATATATGCCTATGATTTATAGCTCTTCTTATTATATTTCTCATCAAATTCTTTTCCTTCTAGATTTCGATCCATTGTTAAAGGTTGGTTGCAATGCATACATGCGTCGACACGACCGAGCATTTTGGTCGGCTTATCGCAGCTTGGACAAATAATTTGTACAGTTTTAGTAGATAACATGCCAATCCAAAAGTAAACGACAGTACTAGCGATAACAGCTAAAAAGCCAACCATCATAAATGTTGTCATAATAATAATGTTTTCACGGAAAAAGACACCTAAGTATGCAATGAAGAGGCCGATAAATACTAAACTTAATGCAAAGGTCCGGATTTTATTGATTTTGTTCGAATACTTAATGCTCATTTGCATCACACTCCTATAATAATAATATAACATAAAATTTAGAATTTTCACTCGTTCGTAAACGTGATAAACCGATAAGATATGAGATATGGAGTATGATGCAGAATGAAGGGAGACTATAATGGTTTTTGGAACATGGTTTTAAGATTTTAACGGGATGTGAATTTTTTTTATAAAAAGTATTGACCCCTTATATACTACATGATATATTAATAACCGTCGCTGATGCGGAAATGCAGAAAACGACAAAAAAGAAATTAAAAAACTTAGTTGACATCGAAAAACGAAGATGTTAACATAAGGAAGTCGCAAATGAGCGACCGAGTAGTTCTTTGAAAACTGAACGAAACAAACAACGTGAAACGTCAATTTTTATTTTTAGATGCTAGACAAACTAACTTTATTGGAGAGTTTGATCCTGGCTCAGGATGAACGCTGGCGGCGTGCCTAATACATGCAAGTCGAGCGAATGGATTGAGAGCTTGCTCTCAAGAAGTTAGCGGCGGACGGGTGAGTAACACGTGGGTAACCTGCCCATAAGACTGGGATAACTCCGGGAAACCGGGGCTAATACCGGATAATATTTTGAACTGCATGGTTCGAAATTGAAAGGCGGCTTCGGCTGTCACTTATGGATGGACCCGCGTCGCATTAGCTAGTTGGTGAGGTAACGGCTCACCAAGGCAACGATGCGTAGCCGACCTGAGAGGGTGATCGGCCACACTGGGACTGAGACACGGCCCAGACTCCTACGGGAGGCAGCAGTAGGGAATCTTCCGCAATGGACGAAAGTCTGACGGAGCAACGCCGCGTGAGTGATGAAGGCTTTCGGGTCGTAAAACTCTGTTGTTAGGGAAGAACAAGTGCTAGTTGAATAAGCTGGCACCTTGACGGTACCTAACCAGAAAGCCACGGCTAACTACGTGCCAGCAGCCGCGGTAATACGTAGGTGGCAAGCGTTATCCGGAATTATTGGGCGTAAAGCGCGCGCAGGTGGT
>NZ_CM129593.1:545000-4707500 GCF_052947655.1 Bacillus pretiosus
GAGGCCGACAGGCGTAGGCGATGGACAACAGGTTGATATTCCTGTACCACCTCTTTATCGTTTGAGCAATGGAGGGACGCAGAAGGATAGAAGAAGCGTGCGATTGGTTGTGCACGTCCAAGCAGTTAGGCTGATAAGTAGGCAAATCCGCTTATCGTGAAGGCTGAGCTGTGATGGGGAAGCTCCTTATGGAGCGAAGTCTTTGATTCCCCGCTGCCAAGAAAAGCTTCTAGCGAGATAAAAGGTGCCTGTACCGCAAACCGACACAGGTAGGCGAGGAGAGAATCCTAAGGTGTGCGAGAGAACTCTGGTTAAGGAACTCGGCAAAATGACCCCGTAACTTCGGGAGAAGGGGTGCTTTCTTAACGGAAAGCCGCAGTGAATAGGCCCAAGCGACTGTTTAGCAAAAACACAGGTCTCTGCGAAGCCGTAAGGCGAAGTATAGGGGCTGACACCTGCCCGGTGCTGGAAGGTTAAGGAGAGGGGTTAGCGTAAGCGAAGCTCTGAACTGAAGCCCCAGTAAACGGCGGCCGTAACTATAACGGTCCTAAGGTAGCGAAATTCCTTGTCGGGTAAGTTCCGACCCGCACGAAAGGTGTAACGATTTGGGCACTGTCTCAACCAGAGACTCGGTGAAATTATAGTACCTGTGAAGATGCAGGTTACCCGCGACAGGACGGAAAGACCCCGTGGAGCTTTACTGTAGCCTGATATTGAATTTTGGTACAGTTTGTACAGGATAGGCGGGAGCCATTGAAACCGGAGCGCTAGCTTCGGTGGAGGCGCTGGTGGGATACCGCCCTGACTGTATTGAAATTCTAACCTACGGGTCTTATCGACCCGGGAGACAGTGTCAGGTGGGCAGTTTGACTGGGGCGGTCGCCTCCTAAAGTGTAACGGAGGCGCCCAAAGGTTCCCTCAGAATGGTTGGAAATCATTCGTAGAGTGCAAAGGCATAAGGGAGCTTGACTGCGAGACCTACAAGTCGAGCAGGGACGAAAGTCGGGCTTAGTGATCCGGTGGTTCCGCATGGAAGGGCCATCGCTCAACGGATAAAAGCTACCCCGGGGATAACAGGCTTATCTCCCCCAAGAGTCCACATCGACGGGGAGGTTTGGCACCTCGATGTCGGCTCATCGCATCCTGGGGCTGTAGTCGGTCCCAAGGGTTGGGCTGTTCGCCCATTAAAGCGGTACGCGAGCTGGGTTCAGAACGTCGTGAGACAGTTCGGTCCCTATCCGTCGTGGGCGTAGGAAATTTGAGAGGAGCTGTCCTTAGTACGAGAGGACCGGGATGGACGCACCGCTGGTGTACCAGTTGTTCTGCCAAGGGCATAGCTGGGTAGCTATGTGCGGAAGGGATAAGTGCTGAAAGCATCTAAGCATGAAGCCCCCCTCAAGATGAGATTTCCCATAGCGTAAGCTAGTAAGATCCCTGAAAGATGATCAGGTTGATAGGTTCGAGGTGGAAGCATGGTGACATGTGGAGCTGACGAATACTAATAGATCGAGGACTTAACCATATAATATGTAGCAATGTTATCTAGTTTTGAGAGAACATAAAAAACTTGTTGACTTTTAAAGAAAATAAGTTATAATAATGATTGTCTCAAAAGAATAATGTCTGGTAATGATGGCAGAGAGGTCACACCCGTTCCCATACCGAACACGGAAGTTAAGCTCTCTAGCGCCGATGGTAGTTGGGACCTTGTCCCTGTGAGAGTAGGACGTTGCCAGGCAATATTATTCCGCAGTAGCTCAGCGGTAGAGCTATCGGCTGTTAACCGATCGGTCGTAGGTTCGATTCCTACCTGCGGAGCCATTGGAGAGCTGTCCGAGTTGGCCGAAGGAGCACGATTGGAAATCGTGTATACGTCACAAGCGTATCAAGGGTTCGAATCCCTTGCTCTCCGCCATAGGATTTATAATATTTGGCCCGTTGGTCAAGTGGTTAAGACACCGCCCTTTCACGGCGGTAACACGGGTTCGAATCCCGTACGGGTCACCACTTTTGGAGGATTAGCTCAGCTGGGAGAGCACCTGCCTTACAAGCAGGGGGTCGGCGGTTCGATCCCGTCATCCTCCACCATATAAATTATATGAATAGTATTATCGCGGGGTGGAGCAGCACGGTAGCTCGTCGGGCTCATAACCCGAAGGTCGCAGGTTCAAATCCTGTCCCCGCAACCAAATGGTCCCGTGGTGTAGTGGTTAACATGCCTGCCTGTCACGCAGGAGATCGCCGGTTCGACCCCGGTCGGGACCGCCATTTTAATAAGGCTCGGTAGCTCAGTCGGTAGAGCAGAGGACTGAAAATCCTCGTGTCGGCGGTTCGATTCCGTCCCGAGCCACCATTTATCTTAATAATATACGCCGGCTTAGCTCAATTGGTAGAGCAACTGACTTGTAATCAGTAGGTTGGGGGTTCAAGTCCTCTAGCCGGCACCATGTAAGTTTCGGAGGGGTAGCGAAGTGGCTAAACGCGGCGGACTGTAAATCCGCTCCTTCGGGTTCGGCAGTTCGAATCTGCCCCCCTCCACCATTTACATAGGGGCATAGTTTAAAGGTAGAACTGAGGTCTCCAAAACCTCCAGTGTGGGTTCGATTCCTACTGCCCCTGCCAAATATATTTACACAACATGGCGGTTGTGGCGAAGTGGTTAACGCACCGGATTGTGGCTCCGGCATTCGTGGGTTCGATTCCCATCAGTCGCCCCATTTTTATTTTTAAAATTACAAATAATTTAATTGATACTTACATATAATTAAGTAAGAATTCGATGGGCTATAGCCAAGCGGTAAGGCAACGGACTTTGACTCCGTCATGCGCTGGTTCGAATCCAGCTAGCCCAGCCATTTTGCGGAAGTAGTTCAGTGGTAGAATACAACCTTGCCAAGGTTGGGGTCGCGGGTTCGAATCCCGTCTTCCGCTCCAATAAAATTTAACATGGCGGCATAGCCAAGTGGTAAGGCAGAGGTCTGCAAAACCTTTACCACCGGTTCAAATCCGGTTGCCGCCTTTCTTTTGTGCCGATGTGGCGGAATTGGCAGACGCGCACGACTCAAAATCGTGTTCCTTCGGGAGTGTCGGTTCGACCCCGACCATCGGTATCATGAACGGCGAAAAAAACTCTATACAATTAGTATAGAGTTTTTTTGTATTTTCTTTTCATTATATGACAAAATAAGTACAAAAAGTGTACGGTGAGTAGACTGCGAAACATTAAAAGGATAAAAACAAACATTCATTTTTATCCTTTTAATTGTGATATTCTATAAAATTCCAGCAGAATATTGTATATACAATATTCCCTTCGAGCACTCTAGAGAGAATTTCTCCAACCCGGTGACATGAAGTTAAATCCGACAGCACCAGTAGATATTAGTACATTATCAACGGTTAAGTTTGTAATTTCTAAAAACCTCTTTTCAAACTCTTCTTTGTTGTACTTGTACATAGTTGAGTGGCACGCCCACATGTGCGTTGAAGTACTCAACCAATCTCCTAATTCCTTTAATTCAGGAAATGACTCAAATTGAATTGGTTCATCTAATTTCATGAATCTCACTTGATAGATAGTTGGGTTTAACTTCTCTCCTATTCCTTTCAGACCATGTGCTTTTTTCTCATGTGAATGTGTCATACTTCTCCCTCCATCTCTCTTCAAATTTTTTCCTTTTTTTATTATACAACAATAGAAAGTAGTTATGGGAATATTATGGAAATATGTATCGGCTATATAAAAAGACTCTAACATTTCTGTTAGAGTCTTTTTTGTTAAATTATACTATGTGCTTCTAAAATTCGTAATAAATGTAGAAATTCATGTATAATATAACTTGTCGAAAGAACAAAATGATAGTAATTTATATTATGTCTGTAATATGAATCAAAAATGAACTTTTTATATTTCTTTTAAAAATGTGTTGAATACACATTATATTTCATATTAATATTTTTATGTAGATTTAAAACGGGAAAGAGAGTGGAAAGTATGGGTCGTAAATGGAATAATATTAAAGAAAAAAAAGCATCAAAAGATGCAAATACAAGCCGTATATACGCGAAATTTGGACGTGAGATTTATGTGGCAGCAAAACAAGGCGAGCCAGATCCAGAATCAAACCAAGCGCTTAGAGTTGTATTAGAACGTGCGAAAACATACAACGTACCAAGAACAATTATTGATCGTGCAGTTGAAAAGGCAAAAGGCGGTTCAGAAGAAAATTATGACGAGCTTCGTTATGAAGGATTCGGACCAAATGGATCTATGGTAATTGTAGATACACTTACAAATAACGTAAACCGTACTGCAGCAGATGTACGAGCTGCATTTAGCAAAAACAGTGGTAACATGGGTGTAAACGGTTCTGTAGCTTACATGTTTGATGCGACAGCTGTTATCGGTCTTGAAGGTAAAACATCAGATGAAGTTCTTGAAATTTTAATGGAAGCAGATGTTGATGCACGTGACATTCTAGAAGAAGAAGATTCTGTTATCGTGTATGCTGAACCTGATCAATTCCATTCCGTACAATCTGCACTTAAAGATGCTGGTGTTGAAGAATTCACAGTTGCAGAATTAACAATGCTTGCACAAAGTGATGTAGAACTTCCTGAAGAGGCTCAAGTACAATTTGAAAAAATGGTTGATGCATTAGAAGATCTAGAAGATGTGCAACAAGTTTACCACAACGTAGACTTAGGAGAATAATACGATAGAAGCCCCTGTTCATTTAACGGATAGGGGCTTTTTTTCATGAAGTTAATTAAGAGGATGAATTAGTAAAGGTATTTTGTTTTAGACAGGGAATATGCTTATAGGGATATATGAAATAATCATTATTTCTAGGAGGTTTAATATGGAACATAAAACACCAAAGCATATCGTTGCTGTAGCAGGTTATTTAACAAATGAAAAAGACGAAGTGTTATTAGCTAAAGTACATTGGCGATCGGATACGTGGGAGTTGCCAGGAGGACAGGTGGAAGAAGGAGAAGCGCTCGATCAAGCTGTTTGTAGGGAAATAAAAGAGGAAACAGGATTAACGGTGAAGCCTATCGGTATTACAGGAGTTTATTATAATGCTTCCATGCACATTCTAGGTGTTGTTTTTAAAGTGGCATACGTGAGCGGTGAAATACAAATTCAGCCTGAAGAAATACAAGAGGCTAAATTTGTTGTTTTAAATGAAGAGAATATAGATGAGTATATAACGCGTCCTCATATGAAATCCAGAACGCTTGATGCGATGAGAGCAACACATTGTATTCCGTACGAAACGTGGGAAGTGCAGCCATATAATTTAATAGGTAGATTGTGAAGAAAAGAGTAGCCGGTTTGAGATACAATCAAATCACTACTCTTTTTTGTATACTGTTTAAGAAAAAGGTCAAAATAATAATAGTGCTAGTATTGATTTCAGGAACGTTTGTTCTGTATAATGTATGATATATTGTATACATTTAGATTACTAGATACTTACAAATATATATTTTTGTAGATGATATAATGAAAATAGGATGTTTTAATAGGGAAGTATAGGCTTAAGGTATACTCTGTTATTGGTTTAGCATAATCTATATTCAATATTTCAGATGAATAGTAGATAAAAAAGGACTGTGATACAATACTTTTTTATACCTTACAATGATGTAAGGTACGTGTAAGAGAAATCGATGGGATATTTTTTTACAACAAGGTATTCTTAAAGTAAGAGTTATACGCTGTGTGGAAAAGAGGTGTTTAAGATGAAAGAACGAGTATTATCTAGGGTGAACTATCATCAAAAAGTTGCATTAAATCCAATGACTAAATTCTTTTATAAAGCCATTATTTTATTATTATTGTTAAGTTGTACGTTATTATTCATTGGAAATATAATGATCGAGCAAAGTGATATTAGTAAATTACATGTACCTGCTAAGTTAGAGGTGCCAGAATCATTAACACATGCATTTATTGCGACAGAAGATAAAAGGTTTTATCATCATAACGGTTTAGATTATATAGCGATTGTCAGAGCGTCTGTTGAGAATATAAAAGCTGGTGGTGTTGTGCAAGGCGGAAGCACAATTACACAACAGTTATCCAAAAATGCCTTTTTAACGAATGAACGTACATTTTCTCGTAAGTGGAAAGAAATTTTTTATACGAAAAAAATTGAACGGACATTTACGAAGGATGAAATTTTAAAATTGTATGTAAGTAATATTTATTACGGAGAAGGAGCATGGGGAATTGAAAAAGCAGCAAACCTTTACTTCGGTAAAAAGGTGAGCCAATTAACGTTGGCTGAAAGTGCAATGATGGCTGCTGTAGTAAAGGCACCCGCTTATTACTCACCTGCACAAAATTATGATAAGGCCGTAGAGAGACGAAATGTCGTTTTGAGATTAATGGAGAAAGAAGGCTATATCAATCATAATGAGTATGTGCAAGCAGTTAGTGAGAAGTTAGTAATTCGTCATGATATAAAAACAGAGCAGTCGATGTTAAAGAGTGCTCGTGAAAAAGCAGTAAGCTAAAGGAAGTTCCTACATAGGAGCTTCCTTTTTTTGAATAAATTGTGACAAATTGTGACACAATATCGTCACAATTATTGTGTTTTTGTAATTTATGTGAGCGTGTTCATTGCGTGACGTATATAAGTGTTGATATTATGTGTATTGTGTACAATGCTGTATACAGAATATGAATTTAAAGAGGAATGTATATGAAATCAAATAAACTCATGGCTCTTGGTGTAGTTTTTTCTATCGCAGTATTGATTGTAATCGGAACAATTGCGTATAGCATCATAAATGACAAAAAAGATAAAGGGAATGAGATGTTTGCTTATTCCACACAACAATCTTTAGGGAAAGATGATGCCCCAGTTAAGGTAGTTGAATTTGGAGACTTCAAATGTCCTGCTTGTCGTACTTGGGATGTAACAGTATTACCACGATTAAAAGAAGAGTATATCGATAAAGGTAAAGTGCAGTTATACTTTATTAACTTCCCATTTATCGGAAAAGACTCTGATTTAGGTGCAGCAGCTGGTGAAGCAATTTATAAACAAGATCAAGATTCATTCTGGATTTTCTACGATGAGATTTATCAAAGTCAAAAGAAAGACACGGAAGAATGGATTACAGAAGAATTACTTCTTAACATTGTGAAAGAGAAGCTTCCGAAAGTTGATGTAGAACAATTTAAGAAAGATTTACACAGTAAAGAAATAAAAGAAAAAGTACGTAAAGATTCAGATCGTGCTCAAAAATTAAAAGTTCAAGGTGCTCCTTCAGTATATATAAACGGAAATCTTGCAAACCCTGATTTGGATAGTATGAAGAAGGCGATTGATAAAGAATTGAAAAAGTGATGAGATACTCATCACTTTTTCGACTTTTTTCGATAAAATTCTTGCTTCCGTTTTTTTTACATGCTATACTACTTTACATAAGTTATTCTAATATCTTATATTTATTTCATATTTGCGGGTGTAGTTTAGTGGTAAAACAAGAGCCTTCCAAGCTCTGGTCGAGAGTTCGATTCTCTTCACCCGCTCCAAATTTTATTAAATGTTTTTCTATAAATTGTGATCAACGCAGTGTTTCGTTTCTAAGATAAACGAGGCATTGCGTTTTTTAATGTTTGAAAAACATAATTGTATGCGAAAATAGAAGTAAAGAATAGTATTCCAAAAGTGAATTGCTAACCAATATAGTCGTTACATAAGGGATGGATTCATCTGAGGAGGCGATTAGGAATGGATTTTGAACAATTAAAGCAAGATGTCATTGCGTATAGTAAAACAATTGGTATAGATAAAATAGGCTTTGCTAGTGCCTCACCATTTGAGGAATTAAAGCAGAGGTTAATCCAGCAACAACAATTAAATTATCAATCGGGATTTGAAGAGTCTGATATAGAAAAGAGAACGAACCCACAGCTTCTACTACCTGGTGCAAAATCAATTATTGCGATTGCATTAGCGTATCCTTCAAAATTAAAAAATGCACCATTAAGTAAGCGCGGAGAACGCCGCGGTATTTTTTGTCGTGCCTCTTGGGGACAAGATTATCATCTTGTTTTACGAGATCGTTTGCAAAAATTAGAAGCATATTTAATCGAAAAACTTCCCGATATAGAAGTTAAGTCAATGGTTGATACGGGTGAATTAAGTGATCGAGCTGTTTCGGAGCGTGCCGGTATTGGATGGAGTGGTAAGAATTGCGCTATTATTACACCTGAATTTGGTTCGTATGTATATTTAGGAGAAATAATTACAAACGTTCCCTTCCCACCAGATCAGCCGATAGAAGATCAATGTGGAAGTTGTACAAAATGTATTGATGTTTGTCCTACAGGCGCTTTAATACAAGGAGGACAGTTAGATTCGAAGAAATGTATTGCATTTTTAACACAAACGAAAGGATTCCTACCGGAAGAATACCGCGACAAAATAGGAAATCGTATTTATGGATGTGATACATGTCAGACTGTTTGTCCGAAAAATAAAGGAATGGATTTTCATAATCATCCTGAGATGGAACCAGATCCTGAGTTAGTTAAGCCGTTATTAACACCACTTTTAACAATTAGCAATCGTGATTTTAAAGAGAAATATGGAATTATGTCTGGTTCATGGAGAGGTAAAAAGCCGTTGCAACGAAATGCAATTTTGGCACTTGCGCATTTTAAAGAGGCATCAGCAATTCCAGATTTAATTGGTGTTATGAAAGACGATCCAAGACCAGTACTTCGCGGAACAGCAGCATGGGCACTTGGGAAAATTGGTGGAGATGGCGTGGGCGAAGCTATTGAAAAAGCGATGCAACGTGAGAAAGATGAAGAGGTTCTTCATGAAATGAATCGCGGACTTGAATTGTTAGCGCAGAAAAAAGAGTAGATAATATCTCCCTTCTTCATATTGTAATATGGGAGGGAGACGAAATGGTTGTAAAAATAAATATTGAAAAGCAAGTACAACAATTTTTAGCATATGTAACAGAGAAACGAACAAATGTAGATGGTATTGCTGAAGATTTATTACAAATAGCACAGAGAAAGAAACAATTGTTTCAAAAGCGTAATGCAGAGATAGTGAAAGCAACTGCGGATGTTTCTTTCATGAGACAATTAAATAATAGCAATCATCAAGAAATTGATTATCAAATACATTTTAAATATTTAATTAAACATAAAGAATTATTTTATATCGAAGAGGAACAACTAAAACGAAGAGTTTGTTTAAATAATAGTCGGGTAATAGGTGATTATGCTATTGAAGTGCCAGAAGCAGTTGGAATGAGTGAGACGTTAGAAAGGGAAGTTACAAAAGAGAAGTATGGTTCTTATCAGTACAACCGTTTAGAGGCGGTTAAATATGCAGAGCGTTGGTGGGATGATCGAAACCCTGTATATCGTAATTTCCCTGATAATTGTACGAATTTTATTTCTCAATGTCTTCATACTGGAGAAGTACCAATGAATGGATATCCTAATATTCGCAAAGGATGGTGGCAAAGGGAGAATCAGTGGAGTTGGAGCTGGGCTGTCGCACACTCTTTTTATTGGTATTTGTCAGGTGCTACAACAGGGCTTCGAGCTGAAGCGGTAGAAAGGCCAGAGGACCTTATTCTTGGTGATGTCATCGCTTATGATTTCGAGGATGATGGTAGGTGGAATCATACGACGATTGTAGTAGCAAAAGACGCAGATGGTATGCCACTTGTAAATGCACATTCAGCGAATAGCCGTCGGCGTTATTGGAACTATGAAGATTCTAGTAAATATACACCACAAATGAAATATAAATTCTTTCATATTATTAATGGGTAGAGATTTTTCGCTCAAGTGGTATAATACGTAGTAGACAAAAAACAGAGGTGAATATCGCGTGGGAGTACATGTTGTTTTATATCAACCAGAAATTCCAGCAAATACAGGGAATATTGCTCGTACTTGTGCAGCAACTGGAACAGAATTACATTTGATTAGACCGCTTGGATTTTCAACGGATGATAAAATGTTAAAGCGTGCAGGATTAGATTATTGGCAGCACGTGAAAGTTACGTATTATGATTCAATTGAAGAATTTTATGAGAAAAATAAAGACGGTGAATTCTTCTATTTAACAAAGTATGGCGAGAAAGCTCATACAGCATTTGATTATAGCAAACGTGAGAAGGATTACTATTTTGTATTTGGAAGAGAAACAAACGGCTTACCAGCTAATGTAATCGAAGAAAATTTCGATCATTGTTTACGTATTCCAATGACTGATAAAGTGCGCTCATTAAATTTATCTAATACAGCAGCTATTTTAATTTATGAAGCATTCCGTCAACAAAATTATCCGGGAT
Organism: Bacillus pretiosus; assembly: GCF_052947655.1. Lineage (NCBI taxonomy): Bacteria > Bacillati > Bacillota > Bacilli > Caryophanales > Bacillaceae > Bacillus > Bacillus pretiosus. Next base: position 555,354 of record NZ_CM129593.1, read on the forward strand.
TAGATTTAGAAATTGTTTATTAAAAGTCGCCATATGGCGACTTTTTTTCTAAAAATAAAAATAATATGTAATCATACATTTAAAAAAGGGTACATATTCATATAGAATGGGATATATGAATAAAAATAGATTAGACGGGTTGAGATAAATATGAAGGAACAATATAATAATCAAAATACCTTTTTAAGTATGATAGATATGGATTTAATAAGAAGAGGACTATTACATGCTATTCAAGATTTAGTATTTATTGTGAAAGTTATGGATGAGGAAACCTTTAAATATATTTATGTAAATAAGATAGGTATGGATTATGCGAAGCTAGGCGAAGAATGTTATGGAAAAACGTTTGCTGAAGTATTATCAGAAGATACGGCGGAAATATTGCGAGTGCAATATGCAAAAGTAGCGAGCGAAGCGAAAGCACATACCTTTTGTGATGTAGTTAGTTTACCAAAGGGTGAGTTACATTATGAATCTTCACTTAATCCTGTATTCGACGAAGAAGGAGTATGTCAGTTTATTATTTGTATTACGAGGGATATCACAGCTCAGATTGAGGAAAAGGCAGAGATAGAGGAAAAACAAATGTTGTTTAAGTCGTTATTAGAATATAATAATGACTCCATTATATCTATGGATTCTATAGGTAGAATTACATATGCAAATCCAGCAACGTATGAAATATTTGGATATCGATATGAAGAATTACATAATAAATTTATTTTTGAATTTATTAATAAGGAATATGAAAAAGATTTTCAAATTATATTTAAAGGAGCCCTGCAAGGAAGGGCAAAACAAATTGTTTCAAGGAAATATGTTCATAAAGAAGGGTACGAGCTCTATATTTCTTTGAGAACTATTCCGATTATTGTGAACGCCGAAATTGTTGGGGTATATATTGTTACGAGGGATGTTACAAGGCAAGTATTGAATGAAATGCGAACAGAATATTTAGCTTATTATGACCAATTAACAGGATTAATGAATAGAATTTCATGTGCAAATAAGTTAAATGTTTTTTTAAATGATAATACAGAGTTTGCACTTGTTTTTATAGATTTAGATGAATTTCACCTTATTAATGATACTTTTGGTCATAAAGAAGGAGATAAAGTATTACAAAAAGTTACAGAATGTTTAAGCAGTCTTCAAATAGACGGTATGCACTTATTTAGAGAACACGATGATCAATTTGTTATGTTAATAGAAAATATAACGAAAGAACGTGTAGAGATAGTTGCAAAAAGCATACTAAAAAAGATTAGTGAACATTTTGTAATCGAAGAAGAGGACGTCTATTTAAGTGCGTCAATCGGAATTGTAATGGCTCCAACAGATGGAGAGGATGAAAAAATATTATTCCAAAGAGTTGATGCTGCTTTGGAAAAAGCAAAAGAAAAAGGAAAAGGGCATTATCAGTTTTATTGCAGTGGATTAGATTGTGAGCGTGAACAAAGATTTATAATAGAAAACCAATTGCATCGTGCTATAGAAAAAAATGAATTCTGCTTGTATTATCAGCCACAAATGAATATTGAAACGAAAAAAATAGCGAGTATGGAAGCTTTAATAAGGTGGGAGAATAAAGAATTGGGATTTGTCTCTCCCAATCAATTTATTCCGCTAGCAGAAAGAACAGGATTTATTATTAAGCTTGATGAATGGGTAGTAAATGAAGTGTGTCGGCAAATACGTGAATGGTTAAATAAAGGATATGAAGTTGTCCCGATTGCAGTTAATATTTCAGCCAGGCACTTTCGCTCGATTACATTAATAGAGATGATTACACGGGCGTTACATAAGTACAATGTACCAGCTCATCTATTAGCGATAGAGGTTACAGAAGGAGCCCTTATGCATAAAGACATATCGAAAAGGGTATTGCTACAATTAAAAGAACAAAATTTAAAGATTCATTTAGATGATTTTGGGACGGGATATTCATCTTTAAGTTATTTAAAAACGTATCCAATTGATACGTTGAAAATCGATCGTTCTTTTATGGAAGGTATACATGTGGATGAACGTGATACGAATATTACAGCTGCAATTATTCATTTAGCTCATACTTTGGAATTGAATGTAATTGCAGAAGGTGTAGAAAAGGCGGAACAAATACAATTTTTGAAGGAAAAGAATGTGAAGTTTGTGCAAGGTTATTATTATAGCCGACCTTTATCAAAATATGATGTGGAAAATGTGTATTATAAATGATTGATAAAAAAAGTGATGTGCTAAGAAGCACATCACTTTTTTTGTGTACCGGGTTTATCATTGTAACCAGATGTGAAAATAGCTGTAAGAAATGTGAGTGATACACCTAAAATTAATAATAATTTCATACTAATATCCCTCCTATTTTTCAGTTTACGAATCTTAAATATGAATCAAAATGTATGTAAGGTTCTTGGAAGAAAAGAATTTATTTAAAATGAATAGAGGTGTAAAAACTTTAATACCTATATTATACAGAATTTTCTTTGAATTTTGGAGAGAATTTTATAGCACTACTGTATATTTCATTTTGATTTAAAGAATGTTTAAGGACATCCTAGCATACCTTTTATAATAATCCGATTGAACAAGGAGATGGGGGAGGAGCTATAATGGATATTCTAAAAAAGATTGAACAGCATCGAGCAGCAGAAGAACGGTTACAATGGGAAGGTACGTTTGCGGAGTATTTAGAGCTTGTGAAGGAAAGACCATGGGTGGCTCAAACAGCACACTCTCGCATTTACAATATGATAAAAGATGCTGGAATCGAAGAAGTAGATGGTAGAAGAAAGTATAACTTCTTTAGTAATCAGCTATTTGGATTAGAGGATGCTTTAGAACGTCTTGTGGAGGAATATTTTCATCCATCTGCAAAACGATTAGATGTTAGAAAACGTATTTTATTATTAATGGGTCCTGTTAGTGGCGGGAAATCAACATTAGTTACGATGCTGAAACGAGGATTAGAAACATATTCACGAACAGATCGAGGCGCAATTTTTGCAATTAAAGGCTGCCCAATGCATGAAGATCCACTGCATTTAATTCCGCATCATTTACGGGATGATTTCTTTGGTGAGTATGGAGTTAGAATTGAAGGGAATTTATCGCCATTAAACGTAATGCGTCTAGAGCAAGAATATGGTTCAAGAATTGAGGATGTAGTTGTAGAGCGTATTTTCTTCTCGGAAGATCGCCGTACAGGGATTGGTACATTTAGCCCGTCTGATCCTAAATCACAAGATATCGCCGATTTAACAGGTAGTCTGGACTTTTCAACAATCGCAGAATATGGTTCAGAATCAGATCCACGAGCGTATCGCTTCGATGGAGAATTGAATAAGGCAAACCGTGGGATGATGGAATTCCAAGAGATGTTAAAATGCGACGAGAAGTTTTTATGGCATTTATTATCGCTTACGCAAGAAGGGAATTTCAAAGCGGGAAGATTTGCGCTTATTTCAGCAGATGAATTAATTGTAGCGCATACGAATGAAACGGAGTATCGTTCCTTCATAGCAAACAAGAAAAATGAAGCATTGCACTCAAGAATTATTGTAATGCCAGTTCCATACAATTTACGAGTGAGTGAAGAAGAACATATTTATGAAAAAATGATTCGTGAAAGTGATGTATCCAATGTGCATATTGCACCGCACACACTTCGCGTTGCAGCAATGTTTACGATTTTAACTCGTTTAAAAGATCCGAAGCGTCCAGATATTGATTTAATTAAAAAGATGCGTTTATATGATGGAGAAACGGTAGAAGGCTATAATGCGATTGATGTAGAGGAGCTGCAACGTGAATATCAAGATGAAGGTATGAGAGGTATTGACCCTCGTTATGTTATTAACCGAATTTCTTCTACAATTATTCGAAAAGAGGTACCATCTATTAACGCATTAGATGTACTTAGATCGCTCAAAGACGGGTTGGATCAGCATCCGTCAATTAGTAATGAAGATCGAGAGCGTTATATGAATTTCATCTCATTAGCGAGAAAAGAATATGATGAAATTGCGAAGAAAGAAGTACAAAAAGCATTCGTGTATTCATATGAAGAATCAGCGAAGACACTTATGGATAATTACTTAGATAACGTTGAAGCATATTGCAATAAATCGAAATTACGTGATCCATTAACAGGTGAAGAAATGAGTCCAGATGAAAAGCTAATGCGCTCAATTGAGGAGCAAATTGGAATTTCAGAAAATGCTAAGAAAGCATTCCGTGAAGAAATTTTAATTCGCATTTCTGCTTATGCGCGTAAAGGAAAACGCTTTGATTATAATTCACATGAGCGTCTTCGCGAAGCGATTCAGAAAAAACTATTTGCTGATTTAAAAGATATAGTGAAAATTACAACATCAACGAAAACGCCAGACGAAAATCAGCTTAAGAAAATCAATGATGTTGTTGCACGCTTAATTGATGAGCACGGCTATAATTCTTCATCTGCGAATGAATTATTACGCTATGTAGGTAGTCTGCTAAACCGATAGTTTGATAACAAAACGCTGTCTCTTGTATTTTGCGGGACAGCGTTTTATTATCCATTTATATGTGTAAAGTGTCATACCTTGTCCAAATGTAATAAATTAAGATACAATTTCATGAATTTATTGTCAATTATTTTTACAATATGCATATGATAGAGTAACCAACCATTCATACGAAAAAAGCCAACACAATACAATATGTTGCAAAGTGTAAATGTGTGCAACTATGCATTGTGTTTCTTTCTTATCAACGGCTGAATATTTCTTTCTAGTATGTGAGTGGCAAAATTTTGTTTAGGATGCTCGGAGTATTATATGAAAAACGTTATATATGTTTATGGGATGAATTTCGATGGGCAGTTATCTTTCATTCTAGCTTGCACAGTATAAAACAAAATTTCTAGCTTACTGTTCATAAGGGAAGACAATTACAGTAAGGAGGGAAAGAAATGGGTGAAGAAAACCAACCAAATTATACGATTTCACAGGAAAACTGGTCCCTCCATCGCAAAGGATATGACGACCAACAACGCCATCAAGAAAAAGTACAAGAGGCAATTAAGAATAATTTACCCGATCTTGTAACAGAAGAAAGCATAGTTATGTCTAATGGTAAGGATGTTGTAAAAATACCGATTCGTTCTTTAGATGAATATAAGATTAGGTACAATTATGATAAAAACAAACACGTTGGGCAAGGAAATGGTGACAGCAAAGTTGGTGATGTCGTTGCGAGAGATGGATCAGGTGGTCAAAAGCAAAAAGGACCAGGAAAAGGGCAAGGAGCAGGGGACGCGGCTGGAGAAGATTATTATGAAGCTGAAGTCTCTATTTTAGAATTAGAGCAAGCATTTTTCAAAGAGTTAGAGCTGCCTAATTTAAAGAGAAAAGAAATAGATGAAAACCGGATTGAACATGTTGAATTTAATGACATTAGAAAGACTGGATTATGGGGAAATATCGATAAGAAACGAACGATGATATCCGCATATAAACGAAATGCGATGCGTGGTAAAGCCTCTTTTCATCCGATTCACCAAGAAGATTTAAAGTTCCGTACTTGGAATGAAGTATTAAAGCCAGATTCAAAAGCTGTTGTATTAGCGATGATGGATACGAGTGGATCGATGGGAATATGGGAGAAATATATGGCACGTAGCTTCTTTTTCTGGATGACGCGATTTCTACGAACGAAGTATGAAACAGTAGATATTGAGTTTATTGCCCATCATACGGAGGCAAAAGTAGTTCCAGAGGAAGAGTTTTTCTCAAAAGGAGAAAGTGGCGGAACGATATGTTCTTCTGTATATAAAAAAGCACTCGAGCTAATTGATAATAAATACTCACCAGACCGCTATAATATTTATCCATTCCATTTTTCAGACGGTGATAATTTAACATCAGATAATGCTAGATGTGTAAAGCTTGTCGAAGAGTTAATGAAGAAGTGTAATATGTTTGGATATGGGGAAGTGAACCAGTACAACCGCCATAGTACCCTCATGTCAGCCTATAAAAATATTAAAGATGAGAATTTTAGATATTATATTTTAAAGCAAAAAGCAGACGTATTCCATGCGATGAAGAGCTTTTTTAAAGAAGAAACCGGAGAAAAAATGGCATAACCCCCTTAAAAAGGGGTTATTTTTTTGTTAACTTTTTATTTTTTTAGTTGACATTGATAATGAAAATCATTATCATTTATTCGAGATATGATTACATTTAGATTTATATATTTTGGAGGAGATGTAAAGTTGAAAAAAAATAAAAGAAAACATATAAATGCGATGATTATCGCTGCGGCGTTATCACTTCCATTTGCCACGTATTCAACGCCTGCTTTAGCGGCAGTAGCAATTGAGGCTAATAAAAAGGGCTATGCTTTAGAAGATGGTACATATGATGCTGTTATGAAAGCATATAAAGATAAAACGAATGAGGAGTCTATGGCAGCTGTTTATATAAAGGATCCTAAGTTAACGATTGAGAATGGAAAGAAAATGGTAACGGCAACGTTAAGTGATAGTGATTTCTTCAAATACTTGAAAACAGAAGATATTCATACTCCTGGTGTGTTTCATGATGTAAAAGTAATATCAGAAGATAAAAAGAAAAACGGAACGAAAGTGATTCAGTTTGAAGTAGGAGAATTAGGAAAAAGATATAATATGCAAATGCATATTTATATTCCGACAATGGCCTATGATAATAAATATCAAGTGCAGTTTGAAGTAAATGCTTTAAATTTAGAAAATAATGTTCCAGAAAAGCAAAAGGAAAATAAAGAGGATCAACAGGATGAAGACGGAAATGTAATATTAGATAAGCAATTACAAAGGCATATTAATAAGTATAATTTAAATAGAGAGAATCTAAATACGCCAATAACTAAGGAAGATTTATTAAAAGTTAAATCTTTAATAGTCGTTGAAGCGAAAAGTAAAGGAATACAAGACGTAACTGGTTTAGAATATATGACGAACTTAGAAACCTTAACATTGGAAGAAGTTAAGTTAGAAAATATACAATTTATCTCGAGTTTGAGACAATTGAAATCATTAAGTATAACTTATGGTGAACTTAAAGATATTGGACCTTTGGCTGAGTTAGAACATATCGAAAGTTTAAGCTTGAGAAACAATAAAATCTCGGATTTAAGCCCATTGAGTCAAATGAAGAAGATCAAAATGCTAGATTTAAATAGTAATTATATAAAAGATATTAAACCATTATTTACAGTAACAACTTTAAAGACTTTGACTGTAGCAAATAATCAAATTAGTAATGCTAATCTTGCTGGGATTGAGCAATTGAAGAATGTGAAGAGTTTATCTTTAAGCAACAATGGACTGACTAATATTGAACATATTACACCAATGAAAAAGTTAGTAGAGTTAGATCTTTCTAAAAATGAATTAGAAAACATCGAACCTGTATCAAGATTGTCTACCGTACAATCACTTAATTTAGAAGAAAACTATATCTCAGACATAACGCCACTTAGCCACTTAACAGGTTTATACGATTTAAAGCTAGGGTCAAATGAAATTCGTGATGTTAGACCGGTTCAAGAGTTAGGGAAAAGAATGTACATTGATATTCAAAGACAAAAAATCTTTTTAGATGATGTAGAAAAAGATAAGGAAGTTAAAATACCTATCTATAATTTACAAGGAGAGCCACTCGATACTGTTCAATTAAAGAATGGAGATGGAGTAGTTAATAATGGTTCTGTTAAATGGAGTACTACTGGTGAAAAAACATACGAATTTCTGTTGGATATAAAACCAGAAGAGAATCGTATTAAGTTTAATGGAACAGTAATTCAAAATGTTGTTGAAAGGTTAGATGAAATAAAAGGAAATGATGAACAAAAGGAAAATATAATTCTTGATAAAACTTTACAACAACATATTAATAAAGAGAATTTAGGTAGAGAGAATTTAAACGCTCCTATCACAAAAGAAGATTTATTGCAGATTAAAAAATTAGAGATACTTAAAGAAAAAGGGGAAAATATAAAAGATATAACAGGTTTAGAATATATGATGAACTTAGAAAAACTTACTTTAGAAGGAGTAGGTTTGAAGAATATTGAATTTATCTCAAACTTAGAAAAGTTGAACGATGTGAATGTATCTCATAATCAGATTGAAGATATAACACCACTATCTTCATTAAAAAGTTTACAGTGGTTAAATCTTGCTGATAATCAAATTAAAGATGTTTCAGTTCTTAGCCCAATGTTAGACCTACTCAGTTTAAAATTAGCTGGAAATGAGATTCGTGATGTAAGGCCGTTAATACAATTAGGCCAATGGTTTTCAATTGATGCCGGCAGACAGAAAATCTTTTTAGATGAAGCAAAAGTAAATGAAGAAATTCAAGTTCCTGTATATGATTTAGAAGGAGAAATTATTGAGAATATTAAACTGACAAGTGAGGGTGGAACATTTAATAACCGAGTAATAAAATGGAGTACTCCAGGTGAAAAGGTGTATAAATTTGATTTAGATTCGGATGAAATTAGTATAAGTTTTAACGGAACAGTAATCCAGAATATAGTTGAAAAAGAAGAAGAAAAAGAACCAGCAAAAGAAGTTGAAGAATCAAAAGAAGAGCCAAAAGAACCAGCAAAAGAAGCTGAAGAATCAAAAGAAGAAGAAAAAGAACCAGCAAAAGAAGTTGAAGAACCAAAAGAAGAAGTGAAAGAACCAACAAAAGAAATTGAAGAATCGAAAGAAGAAGAAAAAGAGCCAACAAAAGAAGTTGAAGAATCGAAAGAAGAAGTAAAGGAACCGTCAAAAGAAGTTGAAGAATCGAAAGAAGAAGAAAAAGAGCCGGTAAAAGAAACAGGAAAAGAAATTGAAGGTTCAAAAGACGCAGTAAATCAATCCGCAGTAGTTCAAGAAAAAAACGTGGATAATCAAGTTGTGGCAGAAAAAGTAGTAGCGAATCAAAGTGTGAAAGAAAATAAACCAGCAGTTACTAAGCAAGAAGAAAGTAAGAAATCGCTAGGAGCAACAGGTGGTCAAGAAAATAATGTATCTTTATTTGGTGGCTTAGCATTAGTTCTTTCAGCACTGAGTATGTTTGTATTTAGAAAGAGATTATTTAAGAAATAAAAACGCTTAATCTTATTATAATGTAAAACAGTTATATAAGGTGTTAAGAAGAAAGCATGTTTACAACACTATATAATAGAGTAAAACCCATTCGTATGAAAATTATATTTCATACGAATGGGTTTTATTTAATTTATTTTGCAGCCCTCAGTAATAATGGATTCAGGACTAATCGGAGGACCGAATTCTTCTTTAGGAGAGGTGCTAATCGTTACATAACCTTCTTTATTTTTTGCGGAACTTCTTTTGCTTGTAAATTAACATCTTCTTTTCGAAGCTCCTTAAAGAGCGAAATGACCATAAGAACAACTACGATAGAAAATGGTAGCGCGGCAATTATAGCTGCTATTTGCAGTGCATTTAATCCTCCAGCTTGTAATAAAATAGCAGCAATTATCGCGATTGTTAATCCCCATATAAGTTTTAAACTATTTTTCGGTGATAAGCTTCCGTTACTCGTTTGCATTGAAACAACAAATGTTGCCGAGTCAGCAGAAGTAACGAAAAATGTGGCTACTAAAATTAACCCGATAATTGTTAAAAATGTAGAGAACGGTAGGTGTGAAATAACAGCAAATAATCCAATCTCTGTACCATTTTTTGCGATTTCATCAGCTATACCAAGCGATTGGAACATTTCCATATGGATAGCGGTACCGCCAAATACTGCAAACCAAAATGTACAGATAAGAGTTGGGACTAATACAACTCCAATAATAAATTCTTTTATTGTACGCCCTTTAGAAATACGAGCGATGAATGTACCGACGAATGGAGACCAAGATATCCACCATCCCCAATAGAAAATAGTCCAGTTTTCAATCCAAGAAGAAGATTTTTCATTAAATGCTCCTAAATTTAATCCCATACTAGGTAAAGCTCCGATATAAGAACCTAGTGTAGATGTGAAATATTTCATAATAAATACAGTCGGTCCTAAAAGTAAAAAGGAGACGAGTAAAATACCTGCAAGAGAGAAATTTAAGTTACTCAAATATTTAATCCCACGATCTAAGCCTGTTTGTGCACTTGTTAAATATAAAACAGCGAAGATGGCGATAAGTACAAGCTGTGTAAGTACAGTGTTATGAATAGAAGGGAATAAATAGCTTAATCCTCCGGCGATTTGTTGAGCACCAATCCCAACAGATGGCACAATACCGAATACTGTGGCTAAAACAGCCAAAATATCGACTGTTTTTCCGATAGGAGAATTTTTCGATCGATTAAATAATGGAGTAACTGTAGCCCCAATTGTGCTACCTTTTTGTTTACGGAATGTGAAATATGCAATTGTTAAAGCAACCATCGCGTATAGTGACCACGGAAAGAGTCCCCAGTGGAAAAATGAATATTGCATAGCGAGTTTGGCGCTTTCCTCTGTACCTGCTTTTCCTGTTAATGGATCTGTAAAATGTGCAATCGGTTCAGTGATTCCATAAAAGAGCAATCCAATTCCCATTCCTGCTCCAAACAACATGGATAGCCAAGATGGATAACTATACTGTGGTTTTTCTCCATCTTTACCAAGACGAATAGAACCGTACTTAGAAAATGCTAAATAAGTGGCTAAAATAATCATTGCGGTCATAAGTAGAGAGTAAAACCATCCAAATTTATTGAGGATAAATGAGTTTAAGGAAGATGTAACACTTTGCAAATCATAGCCTTGTATCCAACTTGCCGGGGTAATTCCCCATATAATGAATAATGTTGTTAGCAAGATGGAGATATAAAATACACTGTTTTCTTTTTTTATCATAGAATCCCACCTTTGTTTAATAAAGTTAACAATTATATTAACTATAACAATTAAAAGATTAATTGTCAAAAAATTCGATTTTTATCTTGTGTAAAAGGACAGTTTAATCGCTATGGATTCATAATTATTGGAGGTTAGATAAAGGTAAGTCTGTTCACGATATGTACAAAATATAGGAAGAAATAATATGAAATATTGCATTTTATATTGTTGTATCTAGATTTTATGTTAAATTCTTCAAGGGAATATATAAATAGGGGGCAATGATATGAACAAGAAATCAAAGATTAATAAAGTGATGCTTAGTATTAGTACAATGGCGCTATCGTTAGGAGCAATTCAAACGAATGTATCAGCAGAAGAAAAGGTGCCATACAATGTATTGCATTCGAAACCAGTTGGGATTGAAAAACCAGTAGATGAGATTGGACATGTTTCTAAAGCAGAGGAAACATTATCGTTTCAAGAACGTTTAAAAGTAGGAGACTTTTCACAGCGACCAGCATCTATTATGAAGAGCTCAGAAGTAAAGCAAATTAAAGAAAGCTATTCAATGGTTGATTTAAACAAAATGAATAATCAAGAATTGGTTGAAACGCTAGGAAGTATTAAATGGAATCAAATTACAGACTTATTCCAGTTCAATGAAGATGCAAAGGCTTTTTATAAAGACAAAGGGAAAATGCAAGCAGTTATAGATGAATTAGCTCACCGAGGTAGTACGTTTACGAAAGATGATTCAAAAGGAATTCAAACGTTTACAGAAGTGTTACGTTCAGCTTTTTATCTCGCATTTTACAATAATGAATTAAGTGATTTAAATGAGAGAAGCTTCCAGGATAAATGTTTACCTGCTTTAAAAGCAATTGCAGCCAATCCAAACTTTAAGCTTGGTACATATGAGCAAGATGCAGTCGTATCTGCATACGGTAAATTAATTAGTAATGCTTCAAGTGATGTGGAAACGGTTCAATACGCATCGAATATTTTAAAACAATACAATGATAATCTTCATACGTATGTAGACGATCGTATGAAAGGACAAGCTGTATACGATATGATGCAAGGTATTGATTATGATATGCAATCTTATTTATTTGAAACTCGTAAAGAAGCAAAAGATACAATGTGGTACGGGAAAATAGATGGATTTATTAATGAAATAAATCGTATTGCTCTTTTAAATGAAGTAACACCAGAAAATAAGTGGCTCGTTAATAATGGAATTTATTTTGCTAGTCGTTTAGGGAAGTTTCATAGTAATCCAAATAAAGGTTTAGAGGTTGTTACACAAGCAATGCATATGTATCCGCGTTTAAGTGAGCCGTATTTTGTTGCAGTAGAACAAATTACAACAAATTATAACGGAAAAGATTATAGCGGTAATACTGTAGATTTAGAGACGATACGTAAAGAAGGAAAAGAACAGTACTTACCAAAAACGTATACATTCGACGATGGATCTATCGTATTTAAAACAGGAGATAAAGTATCAGAAGAAAAAATTAAGAGACTATACTGGGCTGCAAAGGAAGTAAAAGCACAGTATCATCGTGTAATTGGGAATGACAAAGCATTAGAGCCAGGTAATGCAGACGACGTATTAACGATAGTAATCTATAATACTCCAGACGAATATCAGTTAAACAGACAACTGTATGGATATGAAACAAACAACGGTGGCATTTATATAGAAGAAACAGGTACATTCTTTACATATGAGCGTACGCCAGAACAAAGTATTTATAGTTTAGAAGAGTTATTCCGTCATGAGTTTACTCATTATCTTCAAGGGAGATTTGAAGTGCCAGGTTTATTTGGAAGAGGAGATATGTATCAAAATGAGAGATTAACTTGGTTCCAAGAAGGAAATGCAGAATTTTTCGCAGGATCTACTCGTACAAATAATGTAGTACCGAGAAAGAGCATCATTAGTGGATTATCATCTGATCCTGCAAGCCGTTATACAGCAGAGCGCACATTATTTGCTAAATATGGTTCTTGGGATTTCTATAATTACTCGTTCGCATTGCAATCTTATTTATATACACATCAATTTGAAACATTTGATAAAATTCAAGATTTAATTCGTGCAAATGACGTGAAAAATTATGATGCCTATCGTGAGAATTTAAGTAAAGATTCTAAACTAAATAAAGAGTATCAAGAGTATATGCAACAGCTAATTGATAATCAAGATAAATATAATGTACCGGAAGTAGCAGATGATTATTTAGCTGAACATGCACCAAAATCGTTAACAGCAGTAGAGAAAGAAATTAGTGATACGTTGCCAATGAAAGAGGCAAAAATGACAAAACATAGCTCCCAATTCTTTAATACATTTACACTAGAAGGCACATTTACAGGTAGTGTAACAAAAGGTGAATCTGAAGATTGGAACGAAATGAGTAAACGAGTAAATGAAGCACTAGAACAACTGGCGCAAAAAGAATGGAGTGGCTACAAAACTGTTACAGCATACTTCGTCAATTATCGTGTGAATAGTTCAAATGAATTTGAATATGATGTAGTCTTCCACGGTATCGCAAAAGATGATGGAGAAAATAAAGCTCCAACGGTTAATATAAATGGACCTTATAATGGGCTTGTAAAAGAAGGAATTCAATTTAAAAGTGATGGCTCAAATGATGAAGATGGAAAAATTGTTTCTTATTTATGGGAATTTGGAGATGGCAGCACAAGTGCAGAAGTTAATCCAATACATGCATATGAAAGAGAAGGAATTTATAAAGTAGCGTTAAGAGTAAAAGATGATAAAGGTAAAGAGAGCAGAAACGAAACCACTGTTACGATTAAAGATGGAAGTTTAACAGAATTAGAACCAAATAATCGTCCAGAGGAAGCAAATCGTATCGGGCTAAACACTACTATAAAAGGTAGCCTTATCGGCGGAGATCACACCGATGTTTATACATTTAATGTAGCATCAACGAAAAATATCGATATTTCCGTTTTAAATGAGTATGGAATCGGGATGACATGGGTGCTTCATCATGAATCAGATATGCAAAATTATGCCGCTTACGGTCAAGCTAATGGAAATCATATAGAGGCAAAATTTAATGCAAAACCAGGTAAGTATTATTTGTATGTATATAAATATGATAATGGCGATGGAACGTACGAATTATCAGTAAAATAAGTGCTTTTCCAATGTATGTTTAACTTTACTTTTTGTGGAAAATAGTATATTATATAGATATATAATATATCGGTTATTTACTAGGAGGAGCCTGTCACAATAGGTTTCTCCTGTTCTTTTTTAGGGGCCTGTCTTACAGGCTTTTCTTTAAAGGGTAAATAACTGAAAATTAAGAACTATAATCTTTGAAAGAGGTGGGCATACACATAATAAAAAAGGGATTGTTTAAGAGAGGGGGATAAGAAATGGCTTTGTTTGGTTATCCACTTGAAACAATTTATTTATACGGATTTATTATTGCTACTATACTCACTGTTATTTATATCTTTTTTGGAGATATATTTGAATCCATATTTAGTTTTGGAGGCGGATCTGTATCCGTTGTTACTTTATTACTTAGTTTTTTCGCCATGTTATGTGGACTTAGTTATATAGGAGAATATTTATTTTCCTTTAATAGCATTCTTATTTTCGGGTCTGCATTTGCTATATCCTTTATTGGTGTTTTCATAATGAAAATATTAATTTTAAAGCCGATTGCAGAAGCAGAACAAAACACTGTGCAGCGTATGGATGAATTTATTGGTTGTAAGGGAGAGGTCATTACGACTATTCCTACAGAAGGGTTTGGTGAAGTATTAATTTCCTCCCAATTTGGAAACAATGCAATCCTAGCTAAAACAGTTGGAAAGAAAGATATTTCACAAGGAACTGAAGTTATTATCGAGGGAGTCCAAGATGGTGTTCTGCTTGTACAGAACATTGCTTATTCTTTAAAGAAACCAAAATTATAAGGGGGAATTTACATGACGATTCCATTAATTATCGGTGGAGTATTACTCGCAATTTTAATTCTACTCATTTTAGTATTCATTACAAAGTATCGAACAGTTGGACCAGATGAAGCATTAATTGTTACTGGAAACTGGCTTGGTGGCGGGAAAAATGTAGTTACCACTGATGATGGAAAGAAGATTAAGATTATTCGTGGCGGCGGTACTTTCGTAGTTCCGATTATGCAAAGAGCAGAGCCTTTAAGTCTATTAAACTACAAATTAGAAGTGGGAACACGTGATACGTATACGAAACAAGGTGTACCGATTACAGTAAATGGTGTTTCTATTATTAAAGTAGGGTCTACCATTGAAGAAGTTTCTACAGCAGCTGAACAATATTTAGGAAAAGAAACAGAAGAGTTGAAAATAGAAGCAAAAGAAGTTTTAGAAGGGCATCTACGTGCTATTTTATCTTCTATGACAGTAGAAGATGCCTATAGTAATAGAGAGCAATTTGCTCAAAAGGTACATGAAGTAGCTTCTACAGATTTAAAGAAGATGGGACTTCGCATCGTTTCCTTTACAATTAAAGAAATCATGGATAAGAACGGTTACTTAGATGCACTTGGTCAGCCACAAATTGCGATGGTTAAGCGTGATGCAACAGTTGCAAATGCAGAGCGTGAAAAAGAGGCGCGAATTGAAAAAGCTCGTGCTGAGAAAGAAGCGAAAGAAGCTGAGTATCAACGTGATGCACAAATCGCTGAAGCTGAAAAACATAAAGAGTTAAAAGTACAATCTTATAAGAGAGACCAAGAACAAGCTCGCGCAGATGCAGATCTTTCCTATGAATTACAACAAGCAAAAGCGCAACAAGGTGTTACAGAAGAGCAAATGCGCGTTAAAATCATTGAGCGTGAAAAGCAAATTGAATTAGAAGAAAAAGAGATTGCGCGTCGTGAAAAGCAATATGATGCAGAAGTAAAGAAAAAGGCAGATGCAGATCGCTATGCTGTTGAACAATCAGCAGAAGCGGAAAAAGTAAAACAAATGAAAAAAGCAGATGCAGATCAATATAAAATTGAAGCGGAAGCAAGAGCACGTGCAGAAGAAGTTCGTGTAGAAGGTTTAGCGAAGGCGGAAATCGAAAAAGCGCAAGGTCAAGCAAAAGCAGAAGTACAAAAAGCACAAGGTACAGCGGAAGCAGATGTTATCAGATTAAAAGGTTTAGCAGAAGCGGAAGCAAAACAAAAAATTGCAGAGGCATTTGAGTTATATGGCCAAGCGGCGATTATGGATATGGTTCTTAACATGCTTCCAAGTTATGCGAAGGAAGTTGCAAGCCCACTTAGCAACATTGATAAAATTACAGTTGTCGATACAGGTGGCGGTGGTAAAAATAGCGGTGCCGGAAAAGTTGCAGGTTATGCGACTGATTTAATGGCAACGATGCAAGAAACATTAAAAGCTTCTTCTGGCATTGATTTAAAAGAGTTATTAGAAGGATTTGCTGGAAAAGGAGCAGTACAACAATTATCAAACGATAAACCTGTTGTATCTGTAGTAGAAGATGCGAAAAAAGAAGTAGAAAAAGATAAAGAATAGTAAAGCGGGAGGAACCTCTAGTAAGTGAGATACTAGAGGTTCTTCTGTGAATTATAATATTTCGAATGATATACATTTTTATATATTGTTTTAATTATTTAATTTATATAGAATGAAAAAGGTATGTATCAACTCTTCAATAGAGAAAGAGATAGAGAGTCGCATTGATACATTTGAATCGTATGATTTATATAAAGAAATTAAATGTAAAACAATTACATTTAAAACGGTATGGAGGGGTAGAAATATGTTTCAAGGGAAATTAAGGAGTAGTAGTTTAAAAGCAAAGTTACTTGTGTCATTTGTTATCATTTTGATTCTTCCAAGTATTGTAATTGGTTGGACGTCTTATCAGCAAGCGAAGACAAACTTTAATGAGACGATTTCACAATCGGCGAAAGACAATATAAAAATTTTGGATAATGTAATTAATAAAGAATTGGATAGTAAAAAAGTAGATGCAGTTTATTTTACGAAACTATTTACACAATCAAGTTACCAAACGGATCAAATACAAAATATCCAAAATAAACTAGAAGAATATAATAAGTTACATCCAGAACTGGAAGCCATCTATACTGGATCCAGTAATGGACAGTTTATTCAATCACCGTCTATTCAAATGCCAGAAGGATATAATCCTACAGAAAGAGATTGGTATAAAGAGGCAGTGAAAAAAAGTGGAGAAGTAATTATTACAGCTCCATATAAATCAAAAACGACAGGAAATATTGTTATTACAATAGCAAAACAAAATGAGGATAAGAGCGGTGTTCTTGGTATTGATTTAATTATTAATGATATCGTAAACACTTCAAAGATGGTTAATATCGGTAAAAGTGGATATGTAGCAATTTTTGATCAAGATAAAAATGTGGTAGCACATCCAACGATGAAGCCAGGTGATAAGGTAGAAGAGAAACTTGAAAAAGAGTTGTACAAACAAGAAACAGGTGATTTTAATTTCAGATTAGATGGTGAAGATCGTCATATCACTTTTAAAACAAATAAGATAACTGGATGGAAAATAGCAGGAATTATGCCTGCAAAAGAAATTATTGAGGCTGCTGAACCTATTTTCTATAAAACGATAACTGTTATTGGTATTTCATTAATAATTGGCGGGATTTTAATTTACTTCATAATTGCTTCTATTATTAATCCGTTAAAACAACTTGTTATATCGTCGAAAAAGATTAGTGAAGGCGATTTAACAGAATCCATTACAGTTCATTCTAAAGATGAAATTGGACAGTTAGGAGAAAGCTTTAACGAGATGGCAGCATCATTACAGAATGTCATTTCCAATATAAATACTTCAGCAGGTCATGTAGCGGCATCTTCAGAAGAATTAACAGCTAGTATGAAGCAGACGAGTGAAGCAACGGAACAAATTACACAAGCGATAGAGCAAGTGTCGAGTGGAGCGGAAATACAAACGAAAGAAGTCGAAGAAGGCGCAACATTATTAGAAGAAGTTACAGAAGGAATTCAACGTGTGGCAGACAGTTCTTCATTAGTATCCACAGCATCTATGTATACGAAGAAAAAGGCTGAAGATGGTGGGAAGTTAGTTGAACAAACGGTGAATCAAATGCAATTAATCCATGAGTCTGTTTCACAATCAGATAAAGTTATTGTTTTGCTAGATGATAAGTCGAAACAAATTGGAGCAATCCTTGAGGTAATTCAACATATTGCAGAGCAGACAAATTTATTAGCATTAAATGCTGCAATTGAGGCTGCGAGAGCTGGAGAACAAGGAAGAGGATTTGCAATTGTAGCAGATGAAGTGCGAAAGTTAGCAGAACAATCAGGACAGTCTTCTACGGAAATTGGAAAACTAGTAAAAGAGATACAATTTGACATAAAAGAAACAGTAAGCTCTATGAAGCAAGTTGGAACAGAAGTACAATCAGGACTTGTAGTTGCAAATGAAACGAAGCAAAGCTTCGCTGAAATATTGAAGTCTACAGATGATACAGTTGTACAAATTGATAGTATGGTAGAAGTAGCGGAACAAATGACAGTAGATGCAAAACAAGTTAGTGCATCTATTAATGAAATTGCAGCTACAATTGAAGAAAATGCAGCAAGCGTTCAAAATATTGCTGGTTCTTCAGAAGAACAATTAGCTTCGGTAGATGAAATCAATGCAGCAGCAGTTCATTTATCGCAAATGGCAGAAGAATTACAAGAGATGATTGGGAAATTTAAAGTGTAATAAAAAATGTTAAGAAACGAGGTAGTAATTGTACTTCGTTTCTTTTTTTGTGAAGATAAAAATAAAGAAATATAGAGTAACCGTGTTATGATTAGTTGTAATCGTAAAAGACTGTAAATTCATTAAATTCTATCTTTAATTATGTTAGGGGAATGGTTTTGAAATTTAAAAAGTTAAAACTACAACCGAGAATCACAATAACAATTAGTACACTTATTCTAGTCGTACTTCTATTAACAAGTTATTTATTTTATTACATATTGTCTGAAACGGTAGAAGAGCAAATTGGGAAACGGGCTTTGCATGTTGCGAAAACAGTTGCTGCTATACCTGAAATAACGGAAGCTTTTCAAAAAGAAAACCCAGCTTCTATCATTCAGCCAATTGCAGAAAAAATTCGAATTGATACAGATGCTGATTTTATTGTAGTTGGAAACAAAGAGGGGATTCGATATGCACATCCTAAGCGAGATAAAATAGGAGAAGCAATGGTTGGTGGAGATAATAAAGGAGTTCTAGTAGAAGGAAAATCTTATATTTCGAAAGCAACTGGATCATTAGGTCCTTCATTACGCGGCAAAGTTCCAATCCGTAATCAGGAAAATGAAATTATAGGCGTGGTGTCTGTTGGATTTTCAATGGATGATATTCATGGAGCGGTAGAAGTATATGGAAAGCGTGTATTTTGGATTACAGTAATAGGTCTTTTAATCGGGATAATTGGTTCTATATATTTAGCCGGAAGTATAAAAAGAATGATGTTTGGGATGGAGCCAGAAGAAATTTCATCTTTATATGAAGAGCATAGTACAGTGATTCAATCTGTACGTGAAGGGATTATTGTCATTGATTATAATGGCATGATTAGTTTAGTCAATCAAGCGGCTTATGATATTCTTTCGTTAGATGAACAGCGTAATATTATTGGAGAATTTATTTTAAATGTAATTCCTAATTCAACGATACTAGATGTACTTCAAACTGGTGAAGAACAGTTTGATCGTCAATTAAATATAAAAGGGCAGGCTGTTATTGCGAACCGTCTACCTATTAAAGTAAAGAATAAAGTAACTGGCGTTGTATCGAGCTTACGTTTGAAATCTGAAATGGATCAGTTAACAGCAGAGTTATCTCAGACGAAGCAATATACAGAGGCATTACGAGCGCAAACGCATGAATATAACAATTTGTTGTATACGCTTTCGGGGCTTATCCAGTTAGAATCATATGAAGATGCTTTAGAGCTTATTCATAAGGAAACAGCGGTATATCAAGATTTTGTTCAATTTATTATGAAGCGAATTCAAAATCCATGGTTAGGTGGAATTTTAATTGGATTCTATAATAGAGCGCGAGAGTTAAAGATTGATTTTATGCTAGATCGAGAAAGTAGCTTAGATAAATTAAGCCCGCATATTGAGAGTAATTACGTCGTTTCTATTTTAGGAAATTTAATTACGAATGCATTTGAAGCAATTGAAAGAAATGAAGAGAATGATAAGAAGGTAAGGATGTTTGTAACTGATATTGGAGAAGAGATAGTAATTGAAGTGGAAGATTCAGGACAAGGGATTCATGATGAAGTCATTACTAGCATATTTTATAAAGGCTTCTCGACGAAAGAAGGCGGGAAACGAGGATATGGATTAGCAAAAGTGAAAGAGTTAGTAGAAGATTTAAATGGGAGTATTGCAATCGAAAAAGGGGATTTAGGTGGTGCATTATTTATTATTGCATTACCAAAAGAGAGAGGCGAATTGTAATGGGTGAGGAGATTGAAGTATTGATTGTAGAAGATGATATTCGAATTGCGGACATTCATCGTCGTTTTACTGAAAAGATTGAGGGATTTAAAGTAATTGGAACAGCAACGACTGGAGAACAAGCGAAAGAATGGCTAGAGTTTGTGAAGCCACAACTCGTTTTATTAGACGTGTACTTACCTGATATGCAAGGAACCGAACTTGTCACATATATTAGGAATAATTTGCATGATACAGATATTATTATGATTACAGCTGCTTCGGAAACAGATGTAGTGAGGCACGCTCTACGAGGCGGAGTAACAGATTATATCGTAAAGCCACTTATGTTTGATCGATTTAAAGCGAGTTTGGAAAGTTACCAAAAAAAGATTGTGCAGTTAAAAAAAACTAATCAATTATCTATAGAACAAATTGAACATTTATGGTCTCAAAGAGGCGTAAAGGGAAATGAAATAGAATATGCCCCGAAAGGGATAGATCCTTTAACTTTAGCAAAAATAAAAAAGCATATGTTAGCAGTTGATGAAGAAGGTATTACGGCAGAAGTGTTAAGCTCAATGGTTGGGGTAAGCCGATCAACAGCGAGGCGTTATTTAGAGTATTTAATATCTGGAAAGAAAGTTCATGCGGAGCTTATATATGGGAGTGTAGGGAGACCAGAAAGAAGGTATTTTCTTGTTTCTTCATAACAAAAAAACAGTAGAGAATTACATTTCTTCTACTGTTTTTTTACGTCTTATATTGGAATAATTCCGATTACAATTCCCGTAATTAACATCACCATTGTCGTTCCAACAGCCCAAAGTAACGTAAAGCGTTGATGTTCACCAAAATCAACTTTGGCCATTCCGACTAATAAATAAGTGGAAGCGACAAGAGGACTTAATAAGTGAACAGGTTGCCCGAGTAATGAAGCACGTCCCATTTCAGCTGCACTAATTCCGTAAGCAGCGGCAGCTTTCGTTAAAATAGGTAATACTCCGAAGTAAAATGCATCATTGGACATGAAAAATGTGAACGGCATACTAAGAAGAGCTGTAATAATCGGTAATTGTGGTCCAAGAGCGTCTGGTATAAGAGTGACTACACTTTGAGCCATTGCATCTACCATTTTTGTTCCTGATAAAATACCAGTGAAAATTCCAGCGGCAAATACGAGAGAAACAACGGCTAATACGTTTCCTGCGTGAGAAGCAATACGTTCTTTCTGTTGTTCTAAGTTCGGATAGTTAAGCATAACAGCAATGGCGAAAGCGATTGTAAATAAAACAGGTAACGGCATAACTTCTAGTATGAGACAGACAAGTAAGGTAACAGTTAATAAAAAGTTAATCCATAGAAGTTTAGGGCGTTTATGAACGGCAGCTTCTACTGTGGCAGCTTGCTCATCCATCGTTTGCATTTGTTTTAAGTATTGTACATCCATAATTCCTAATCGTTTTCTTTCTTTTTTGCCAAGATAGTAAGCAACGAAAACGACCCAAATTGCACCAGCGATCATTCCTGGTATAAGTGGTGTAAAGAGCTCTGATGCGTCTAGTCCAAGAGCACTCATAACCCGAGCTGTCGGTCCGCCCCACGGTGTAAGATTTGTCACTCCTGCTCCTAACATAACAACCCCAGCTAATATAAGTGGATTCATTCCAAGGCGTTTATATAATGGGTACATTGCGGAAACCGTAATCATATACGTTGTTGTTCCATCCCCATCTAATGAAACGATAATAGTAAGAATCGCTGTACCAACAACAATTTTTAAAGGATCTCCTTTTACAAATTTCAAAATCCTACTAATGACAGGATCGAATAAACCGCTATCAATCATAATTCCAAAATACAAAATAGCAAACATAAGCATAATACCAGTAGGTGCTAGTTTTTGAATTCCTTCTAACATCATAGGTCCCATATTTGCATAAAAACCGCCAATTAATGCGAAAGTAATTGGAATTAATATTAATGCTACTAGTGCTGACATACGTTTCGTCATAATTAAAAACATAAAGACAAATACCATCGCAAATCCAAGTAGTGCTAACATGTAATCTCCCCCTCAAGAATGATTGCGCTTTCAAAATGTAACGAAAATTCAGAAAAAGTGTTTTTTATTTATCATAAAAGCATTCATTCAAATGGTAAATAATTTAAAAAATAACATCATTAGAAGCATAATTTTTATTTTGGTCATTTTGTTCACGGTAGTTAATTTGAATTTTTAAAAAGTAAGCTGCTCTCCGTAAGAATGGTAGAATAAGATGAAAATATTGAAGTGTGAAATAGGGAGTAGATTTTATATGAAAACGAGAATTGAAGAGATTTATAGTTCTTATGAAGGAAAAGTAGAAGAGATTTTTGTTAATGAATCTTCTTACGTATATGAGTGGGAAAATTTAATGATGATCCGAAAAAATAACGGTGAGCTTGAAAAAGTTGCGGTCGGTATTAGTGGAAATATAAGGTTAGTAAATGTAGTTGTTGGTCAGCAAATTAATACAGATACATTATTAGTTAAGTTAGAAGACGATTTATTAATTACAGGTTGTGAATGATGAGAGATGTGTAGAAATGGCTACACATCTTTTTTGGTCTTTATATTACAAAAAGTACATTATTTTTTCACAAATCTCACACAACTTTTTGATATGCTCCTTGTGGAAGATACGGTTAGGGAGGAAGTAAAATGAGAACAAAGTATGTGACACTTGCTATATGCTTATTCTTGGTCTTTACAATAGTAGGATGTGGTAAGAAACAAGCAGAGGCTGTAGCAATTGATGAGAAACATGATAAGTGTGATATTTGCCAAATTGGGGTAATGGATAATCAATTTGCAACAGAAGTCATTTTAGAAAATGGAAAAGCGTTAAAGTTTGATGATATCGGTTGTATGTATAAATGGATGGAGATTAATCCAGGTGAAAAGACGAAAGAAAAATTTGTTCGAGATTATGATTCGAAAGAGTGGATTTCGTTAGAAGATGCGACTTACGTATATGATAAAACAATAACGACACCGATGGCTTATAATGTCATTTCATTTGAAAATAAAAAGGATGCAGAAAACTTTGTGTCTAACTATAAAGGGAAAGTTCTTTCATATAAAGAGCTAGCAGAGCATAAATGGGAAATGAATAAAGAGATGATGGGGAACCCGAAAAAGGGAAATCACGGTGGTCATCATTAATACTAAAAAAGACAACTACATAAGTTGTCTTTTTTAGTATTACTCAGGTGCAAATATAGAAAAGGTGTAAAAATTTTAGAAGAACGGTTACAATGGAATATAGTAACCTAAAGCAATCATTTATGTACTTTTTAGAAATGTATACAAATGCGGTAAAATCGTGCTAAACTAATTGCTTCATAATGTTAATGATGAGGCCATCAGGCACATCATTCCAATAGGTTGAGAAACATAGTATAGGTTTTAAGATAATCCGATTAAAGAAGGAATATAAAGGGCTTATGGATAAATGTACTCAAGAAGAGTTATTGTATGTGATGGAGGAATGGTTAAGAAAACATTATCTTTCATAGGAGCTGTAGTTGTGAGAAAACAAAAAATTTTATTATGTATGTTATTAGGACTTTTAATGACGGTAGTGGCTTGCGATAAGCAAGAGGAGCCAGAATCGAAACCGGTTCATGTGAAAAACGAAAAGAAAAAAGAAAAGCATAAAGAACAGGAAGAACCTAAAGAAGAAAAAAGTATAAATTTAATGGACAAACAGTTGCTACTTTCTGCGACTCTTGGAGACACGGAAACAGCTATGAAGCTGATTCAAGATGGAGCCAATATAAACGTAGAAGGTGACAACGGAGAAACTCCTATCCTTGCAGCAACGTATCAAAATCATGTAGAGACAGTTAAAGCATTAATTGGTGCAGGTGCTAATATTGAAAGGAAAGATGAGAAACAAAGTAATCCATTTCTTTATGCAAGTAGAGAAGGATATACAGACATTGTAAAGCTACTAATTAATGCAGGGGTTAATACGAAAGAAACTACTAAATCAGGTGGAACAGCACTCATTTCTGCATCTGAACGTGGCCATGTAGAGGTCGTAAAAGAGTTATTAGAGCATACAGATATTGATGTGAACTATAGAAATGATCGTGGTGGAACAGCTGTAGTAGAAGCAATCGTATTAGGAAATGGTAGTGAAAATCATAAGAAAGTAATTCAAATGCTTATTGACCACGGGGCAGATGTAAATATGGCCAATAAGGAAAATATTACGCCACTGCAATATGCTGAAAAAAGAGGTTTTAAAGATATTGCAAATATGTTGAGGTTAGCTGGAGCGAATGAAGTCGTACAGCCACAACCACAACCGGTGGAATAACAAGATAAAGAAATAAAAAGTACGAAATAATCTCATTTAGATAGACAGAATGAAGAAGTCATTTAGTATGATGGATTCAGTAATGTGTATTTGAATGGGATTTTTGTTTTGAAAAAATTGTTTGAAGAGAGGGTATAGTAAATAAGGAGGATAAAACAATTTAAGCCGAGATTTTACTTGTTTATAACCAACTAGGAATAATAAAGTGTGTAAATGAACATGGCAATAAGAAAGCCGTATCCCAAAAAAGGATACGGCTTTTTTTACAAGGAGATAAGGGATCAAAAAAATGAAGAAGTCTTATCTCTTTTATATGAGTAAAGGGTCTAGAATGAATCTTGTCCTTTTCATTATTTATTTAACTCCATTGCAACTTGTTTGCCATTTACGAAAACCTCTGCCACCGCTACTACAACTTCCATCACTTTTTTCATGTCTCATCTCTCCTTGTTTTTTGTTTCATTTCTTACTTTTAGTATAAGGAAATATAGCACTTGCAACTATCGAATTGGATGACAAGAGACTTACATTGTTGTAAGGACAATCGTTTTATTTGTAATAAATGTGATTTCGAATATGGATTCAGAAATTTCTGTTGTTTTGAACTATAATTAGAAAGAGAGTGGCTTAGAAAGAAGGGGATAATATGAAAAGAATTCTTGTTATTAGTGATATTCATGGAGAAATAGAAAAGTTCGAACAGTTATTAGAAGAAGCTCAATATGATGCAAGACAGGATCAATTGATTTTATTAGGGGATTATGTAGATCGTGGTCCCAATGCGCGTGCTGTAATTGAAAAGGTAAAAGCGTTAAAAGAAGAGGGAGCCCTCGTTCTAAAGGGTAATCATGAAGATATGATGATTAAAGCGTTAACGACTGATGAAGAACGTTCATGGAACCATTGGGTAAAAAGGAATGGTGGAGATAAGACTTTATACAGCTATGGCTTTGTAGAAGAAGATATTGTGGTTAATGAAGAAGCCTTCCAAAAACCAATTTTACAATCGCATGTTTTAGAGGAACATGTAAAATTTATTCAAGAATTAGATCATTACATTGAAACAGAAGAGTATATATTTGTACATGCCGGTGTTGAGCCATTGAAGCGAGTTTCGGAATGTGAACCATATACGTTAATGTGGATACGTAATGAGTTTCATAGTGGGTATAGTGGTGAAAAGGTTGTTGTATTTGGTCATACGGAAACAAAAACGTTTCATGGTAGTGAGAATTGCGGCGTGTATTTTGGGAGTAATCGTATTATAGGGATTGATGGCGGTGCTGTATATGGTGGCCAGTTAAATTGTTTAGAATTGCCGAGTAAAAAGGTGTACGTAGTAAAAAGTTGAAAGAGATAAGGGGAGTCTTATTTCTTTCAATTTTTTATTAAGAAAAATTTAAGAAAGAATTTTTATAATAAATCATTCAAATTTTATATTGAGAAAAACGTTAAAATATAATTATAAATAGAATTGAACAATATGGTGGAAGGTGAGAATATGCGCTTACTCGTAGTAGAAGATAATGCTTCTTTATTAGAGTCTATTGTCCAAATATTACGCGATGAATTTGAAGTAGATACAGCATTGAATGGGGAAGATGGATTATTTCTAGCGTTACAAAATATATATGATGCCATTTTACTTGATGTGATGATGCCAGAAATGGACGGTTTTGAAGTAATTCAAAAAATACGTGATGAAAAAATTGAAACACCAGTCCTATTTTTGACAGCGAGAGACTCTTTAGAAGATCGCGTGAAAGGCTTAGACTTTGGTGGGGATGACTATATCGTTAAGCCATTTCAGGCTCCAGAGTTAAAAGCGAGAATTCGTGCTTTATTACGACGAAGCGGTAATTTAACAACAAAGCAGACTATTCGTTATAAAGGGATTGAACTGTTCGGAAAAGATAAAGACGTTCAAGTAGATGGACAAAGTACGAAGTTAACATTAAAACAATATGAGCTTCTAGAGTACCTTGTTCAAAATAGCGGAAAGATTTTAATGCGTGAACAAATTTTTGATCGTGTTTGGGGATTTGATTCAGATACGACAGTAGCAATTGTAGAAGTGTATGTACATCATTTACGTAAAAAATTAGAGCCATTCGGTTATCAGAAAGATATTCAAACTGTTCGAGGTATTGGATATATATTAAAAGAACAATGAAAAAGGGAAGCATGTTTCAGAAAACACGCATTCGATTGACTATATTGAATTCATTAGTATTTATTATCTTGATAGGTGTATTAGGCAGTATCATTTATTCATACACATATAATCGTATTTATAATGAAGTAGATAAATCGATAGGAAAATCCGTTCAGCATAGAAAGAATTCAGATGATAAAAAACTACCTAAAAAAATTAGGGGATATCCTCCGATTGGGGATCCAAGGATAACGGAGTTAACTTGGCTTGGAAACACAGTGGAGATAGGTATTGAAAACGGCAAACGCCGTTTTATCTTTGAAGATAATTTGGAAAAGTTTTCTCCAAAGAAATTAGGAACTTTGCAAGATATAGAAGTGCAAGGGCAATATTTTAGAACGTTTGCATTTCAACAAGATACAAAAATAGTTCAAATTGTACGCGATATAACAGCTGAAAAAGAAATGTTAAATACTTTATTTTTAATTCTTGTTATTGGTTGTAGTGTAGGAAGTTTATGTGCAATAGGCATCGGCTTTTTCTTAGCCGGCAGGGCACTCATACCCATTCAAAATTCGTGGGAAAAACAGCAGCAATTCGTTTCGGATGCATCACATGAATTAAGGACACCACTTGCAGTTATTCAATCAAAAACGGATGTGTTATTCCAGTCACCATCTGCGACAATAGAAGAAAAAGCGATGGATATTTCTACGATTTCAAAGGAGTGTAGACGGTTATCTAAGCTTGTAACTAACTTATTATTGTTAGCACGTTCGGATTCTAATCAAATTGAGATGGATAAGAAAACATTTGAAATGGATAAATTGTTAGAAGAAATAGTAGATCCATATAAGGAAATTGCTTCATATCAAGAAAAAGAGATGATATTGAAAGTAGAACATGACATATCATTTATGGGTGATAGAGAGAGAATTCATCAAATGATGGTCATATTGTTAGATAATGCGATGAAGTATACAAATGGGGGCGGACATATTCAAATCGATTGTACGCAAACGAGCAGCTCAATTCATATACGAGTGAAAGATGACGGGATAGGGGTTAAAGATGAGGACATCCCAAAATTATTTGATCGTTTTTATCAAGGTGATAAAGCGAGAAGTGCGTCAGAAGGAGCGGGATTAGGCCTTTCAATCGCAAATTGGATTGTAGAAAAGCATTATGGGAAAATATTAGTAGATAGCAAATGGGGAGAGGGTACTTGTTTTGAAGTGAATTTCCCTAAAAACCAAAGAATATAAGTGAGAAGACGATCTTGTTTTTACAAGGTCGTCTTTTTTTAAGGGAAAGTTAAGAAACTATTTATAACATGTATGATATACAGAAAGTTCGCCCTATGAAGAAGCGATTATAAAAAGGTATTTGAGCAGATTATATCGATCATAATGTTATTTCGATTATGTATAGGGAATGATGGAAAAGAAAGTGTAAGAGGGAGGAATTAATTTTGAAAAAGAAAATGATGACGGTATTCACTATTGGAGTAATGAGCTTAAGCATATTAGGGGGTGCCTCTCCTTCTGAAACATCACAAGGAAAGACAAATTACACGCAGCGCAGTAAAGAACAATTAAATAATGGGAAGATACATGCGGTGCATACAGAAGAAAAGGCGGAGAATCTAGGTATTGAAACGGAAGGGAAAGAACAAATTACGCTAGAAAAAGAAATTCATGAGACGGAAGTAGGAAGAGAAGCTGAACAGTTAGGAATTTCGATTGAAAGAAAAGACGTTGGAACTCTTTCAGAAGAAATCTATGAAACAAAAGTGAAGCAAGAAGCGTTAAAGCTAGGTATATCTATAGAAAATACAACGATTGTAAATTTAATTAATCAAATTAATACGATTAAAATTAATGATGAAGCGGATAAATTAGGCATTTTGACAAATGGAAAAGAAATAGAAGACATTGCGGAAGAAATCTATGGAACGAAAGTAAGAGAGGAAGCAGGGAAGTTAGGTATTTCACAAAAAGGAAAAGAGATAGAAACGTTAGCGCAAGAAGTGTACGAACAAAAAGTGCAGGAAGAAGCAAAAAAATATCATATTGATTTGTATGGTAAAGATATATATCAAGTATTAAGCGAAATTAATGAACAAAAAGTGTTACAAATGGCAGATGAGCTTAATATGGATAAAACGAATATGAACGTTCAAGAATTAGCAGAAAAAATTAAAAAAGATCAGCCTGAAAAAGGAAAAGAACTAAATTTTGTACCGGTGATTCGCACGGATGCTGACGCGTTTTATTCTTATTTAACGAACTAAAAAGGGCGTGAGAGTGATACGGAGATGGAAGTGGTATATATGTATGGCTTTACTAGCTATAGCAGTATGGAATGTATATAAAAATGGCATTACAAAGTATGTGGAGAAGTTAACATTCTTCAATATACAAAGCGGAAAAGAAGCAGATTTTAGTAATAATGATGAAAAGGTCATCTTATCGAATGTACCTTTAATTCAGCAATTACCAGAGCTAGATAGAGGCTGTGAAGTGACTAGCTTAGCGATGATGTTACAATATGCAGGCATTACAGTGGATAAGATGCAATTAGCAAATGAAATAAAGAAAGTTGATTTTATGAACGATGGTGTACGTGGGAATCCGAATGAAGGATTTGTAGGGAATATTTATACCTTTTCTGAATCTGGATATGGTGTATATCACGGACCACTTTTTCAATTAGCGAAAAAGTATTTACCTAATAAAGCTGTGGACTTAACAGGGAAGAGTATAGAAGAACTTTATAAGAGTGTAAAATCAGGACAACCGGTAGTTATGATTACGAATGCAACATTTGCGCCATTAGATGAAGATGAATTTACTACATGGGAAACAAATAGCGGAGATGTTTCTATTACGTATAATGAACATTGTGTAGTACTGATTGGATACGATGAAGAATTTGTATATATTCGGGATCCTCTCGAGGATAGCCTAGATGTAAAAGTGCCGAGAGGAAAATTTGAAAAGGCATGGATGCAAATGGGGAGTCAGGCGATTAGTTATGTGAAAAGCTCTAAATGAATTAGTAAGGAAATAGATGTAAGGAACTGTAAGAGGAGTTTTTGTGGGTGTTTTTTGTTAAGAAATAAGAGAACCTCAGCTTATTATATAAGCTGAGGTTCTCTTATTTTTTATGATTAAATATTTAGAAGTAGTGAATATGTAAAAATGCATAATTGACAAAAAAATTACATGTTATCATTATATATTGTTTTATATATGTTACTTGTATAAAATTACACAAGTATCCACATTACATAAAGGAGGATTATTATGCAAAAAATATTTAACTGGGTTAAATGTATGAGTATTAAGAAAAAATTAATCATTTCATTTTTTCTTATTTTAACTATACCAGGACTTATTATCGGTGGTGTTTCATATCAAACTGCCAAAACAAATTTTGAACAACAAATTACAGGTAAAGCAAAGGAGAATATTTCAGTTTTAAATACTGTTATTTCTCAAAATATAGAAGAGAAATTTGTTGATGCGGCGTACTTTGCAGACATTTTAACAGAGGATACATATCCAAACGGACAAGAAGAAATAGTAAGAACGAAGTTAACGCAATATATAAAACTTCATCCAGAAGTAGAAGGTATTTATATTGGAACACAGGCAGGAAAGTTTATAAGAGAACCATTTATCCAAATGGCTGATGGGTATAATCCAACAGATAGATCTTGGTATAAAGAAGCACATGAAAATAAAGGGAAAGTAATTGTTACTGCACCATATCAATCAGCATCTACTAAAAATATGGTAGTGACAATTGCTAAAGAAGTAAAAGATGGTAAAGGTGTTATAGGAATTAACTTAAATTTAGATAACATCTTAAAAATTTCCAAAATGATTAACATTGGTGAAAAAGGTTATGCAGTTATTCTAGATCAAAATAAGCAAATTGTTAGTCATCCATCTAGAAAACCAGGTGCAAAAGTTACTGATCCGTGGATTAAACCAATTTATGAAGAAAAACAAGGAAATGTGTCTTATACAGAACAAGGTGATAAAAAGAATTTAATCTTTGCAACAAATGAGAAAACAGGATGGAAAGTAGTCGGGGTTATGTTCGACGAAGAAATTACCGAAGCTGCGAATCCAGTGTTTTATAAGACTTTGATTGTTATTGCTATAGCTATTGTATTTGGTAGTGTATTAATTTATTTCATTACAAAGTCTATTACAAGACCATTAAGAAAAATAGCTGACTCGGCACATAAAATTAGTAAGGGAGATTTGACAGAGAAAATTACAATCCATTCCAAGGATGATATAGGGAAATTAGGGAATTCATTTAATGAAATGTCTGCCTCTTTACAAGATGTGATTACTCAAATTAGTTTTTCAGCAGAACATGTCGCTGCATCGGCTGAAGAGTTAACAGCGAGCGTACAGCAAGCAAATGATGCGACAGATCAAATTACAATTGCAATGGAACAAGTATCAGGTGGGGCTGAATCACAAAGTCAAGGTGTTGAAGAAGGTGCGGCTACATTACAACAAGTAAATACAGCAATTCAACATGTAACTGGAAGCGCGGAATCAATTTCTATCTCCTCATTACATGCGAGAGAAAGAGCTGAAGAAGGGGAAGAATTGGTTGAACAAACAGCAAAACAAATGCAGTCTATTTCTAAATCGGTATCCGAGTCAGATGCTATTATTAAACTTCTTGATGAGAAATCAAAGCAGGTAG
Source organism: Bacillus pretiosus (assembly GCF_052947655.1). Lineage (NCBI taxonomy): Bacteria > Bacillati > Bacillota > Bacilli > Caryophanales > Bacillaceae > Bacillus > Bacillus pretiosus. The sequence continues at coordinate 587,021 of NZ_CM129593.1, forward strand.
GAGCTATTTCTGAAGCGATTCAAAACATCGCTACTCAAACGAACTTATTAGCTTTAAATGCGGCTATTGAAGCGGCAAGAGCAGGTGAACAGGGCCGAGGGTTTGCTATTGTAGCTGATGAGGTTAGAAAATTAGCGGAGCAATCAGGAGAATCATCTGGAGAGATTGCAAATTTAATTGCAGAAATTAAGGGGGATATTGAACATACTGTTAAGGCGATGGATAATGTGAATGGAGAAGTTCAACAAGGCCTTGATGTTGTAACAAAAACGAAAGCAAGTTTTACGGAAATTTTAAGTTCTACTACACATATTGTTTCTCAAGTTAATCAAATGGTAGAAACAACGAAGAGAATTGCTGGAGATGCAAATGAAGTGACAAATGCTATTGATGAAATTGCAGCGGCTGCAGAAGAAAATACAGCTAGTATGCAAAGTGTTGCTGCTTCAACAGAAGAACAAGTGAATTCAATGGAAGAAATTAGTTCAGCTTCGCAAAACTTAGCTGGGATGGCCGAAGAACTACAAGCGATGACTAGTAAATTTAAAGTATAATAACAGCAGATAAGTAAGGTGATATTATTTTCACCTTACTTATTTTTCTATTCAGCAATTAGGGGAGTCATTAACGGGATGAAAAAAAGAAAAAGACTATGGAATTTATGGAAAACGATTACATTGTTAGTTTGTACAGTTGTAATTTTTTCTTTACTTGTGACAGATATATTAATTAGTCATAATGTAGAACGGACGACGGAGGATAGCCAAGCAGAGAAAGCAAAAACAATTGCACACATTGTGGCGAATGATTCAATTGTAATCGATGGTTTGATTGGGAAGGCAGATACTTCTGCAATCCAAACGTATACAAATAGAATATTAAAAAATACAGGTGTTCAATTCATTGTAGTTATGGACATGAATGGAATAAGAAAATCACATCCAAATCCTCAAAAAATAGGCTATCATTTTATTGGGGGAGATGAAGGGCCTGCATTGAAAGGAAAGGAACATGTATCGCTGGCAGAAGGAACTTTAGGTATTTCAATGCGAGTGTTTGTACCTGTATTTTCTGAAACAGGTGAACAACTTGGAGCGGTGGCCGTTGGTATTTCAGCAGATAATGTAAAAGAGAGAGTTAGGGAAAGTAGACATATCATTTACATTGGTGTCGGAGTTGGAGTACTAGTTGGAATTATAGGAGCAATATTGCTAGCTAGACATATAAAGAAAAGTTTATTCGGTCTTGAACCTCACAGGATAGCGAAAATTCTTGAAGAAAGAAATACGATGCTACAATCTGTAAAGGAAGGTATTATTGCTGTAGATAAAGAAGCCAATGTAACTTTAATAAATAATGAGGCAAAACGATTGTTTAAGAAAAGTGGACTTGAAGAAGATTTTATCGGTAAAGATGTTGAGTTGTATATGCCTAATTCACGTATAAAAGAAGTATTACAAACGGGAGAGGTACAATTAAACGAAGAACAAAATATTTATGGAATTACGATTGTGACGAATCGTGTTCCTTTATATGTAAAAGGAGAAATAGTTGGTGCAATTGCAACATTTCGTGATAAAACAGAGGTTAGAAAATTAGCAGAAGAATTAACTGGTATTAGACTATATGCGGAAGCATTACGGGCACAATCGCATGAATTTATGAATAAAATGCATGTCGTATTAGGACTTACACACATGAAGCAGTATGAAGAATTACAGAAGTATATAAGCGGTATGGTATCAGAGCATCAATATGAAATTGGTGGGGTTATGGAGAGAATAAAAAGTCCAGTATTTGCTGGTTTTTTACTTGGGAAACTTAGCTATGCTAGAGAGAAAAATATAAAATTAATCATAAGTGAAGATTCTTACATGCCGGAAATAGATGATGAAAGTATTATTCATGAACTAATTACGATTGTCGGAAATTTAATTGATAATGCATTAGAGGCAGTGATGAATTGTAAAAAGAAGCAAGTTGAACTTGAGATACAATATGGGGATACATTAATCATTACAGTACAAGATACGGGGAAAGGTATACCAGAAGAAGAAATAGGGGCATTATTTACGAAAGGTTATTCCACAAAGGGAGATAACCGTGGTTATGGTTTGTATCTTGTAAAAGAAAGTATACAGCGAATAAATGGGGAAATTCATATGCATTCATTAGTAGGAAAGGGAACAACGATAACAATTGAAATACCTAAAGGTAGGGATGAGAGGCAAATATGATTAAAGTTTTAATTGTAGAAGATGACCCGATGGTAGCAATGTTAAATACGCATTATTTAGAGCAAGTAGGAGGGTTTGAACTTGTTCAAGCAGTTAACTCCGTTAAAGAAGCGATAGAAGTATTAGAGGAATCACGAGTAGATTTAGTATTACTTGATATTTTTATGCCTGAAGAAACTGGATTTGAGCTTTTAATGTATATTCGGAACCAAGAAAAAGAAATCGATATTATAATGATTTCAGCTGTACATGATATGGGGAGTATTAAAAAAGCATTACAATATGGTGTAGTAGATTATTTAATTAAACCATTTACATTTGAACGATTTAAAAAGGCGTTAACTATATATCGAGAAAAGCTTACTTTCATGAAAGAACAACAAAAAATTAGTCAATCGGAATTAGATTCGTTAATTTTGCAAAAAGAAAAAAGAGAACCTACTGTCACTAAAGAGCTTCCGAAAGGATTAACGAAGCAAACGATGCAATTAATTTGGCAAAAGATCGAGTCGCTGAATGGACGAGCGTTTACAACAGATGAAATGGCGCAATTAGTTGGGGTTTCAAGAGTTTCTATTCGAAAGTATGTAATGTTTTTGACTGAAATTGGAGTATTAGAAAACGAAATGGTGTATCAACATGTAGGAAGACCAGTGAGTAAATTAAGATGTATTGACCAAAATAAAATAGAGTTTTACGTATAAGCGACTTATTATAAGTCGCTTATACTTTTTTTAATTACAAAATCAATTACAAAACTTACAAAAACTATTTTTACTATTGAAAGCGTTTTAATATTGTTATTAAGAAAACAAGGAGGTGCCATATGGGAATTCAAAAGAATGTGGAAGCGGTATCATTTTCTGGAGGAAATGAAGTACAAAGAGAATCTTTCGCTTCTAAAATTATGAATGTAAAAATCGGTGTTATACCTTTACCGTTATATGTAGTATTGGCTGCTATTATTTATGGGGCATCTGTATATAATAAATTGCCAGCAGATATGATTGGTGGATTTGCAGTTATTATGATCATGGGAATTTTCTTAGGCGACATTGGAATGAGAATTCCAATTTTAAAAAATATTGGCGGCCCGGCAATACTTTCATTATTTATTCCATCATTACTTGTATTTTTTAACTGGATGAATCCAGCTTCAATGGAAGCTGCGACTATGTTAATGAAAAAATCGAACTTTTTATATTTATATATTTCTTGTTTAGTAGTCGGAAGTATTTTAGGAATGAATCGTAAAGTATTAGTACAAGGTTTCGTTCGTATGTTTATACCTTTAGTAGTAGGGACGTTAGCTTCTGTAGCGGTAGGATTATTGGTCGGTTCACTATTTGGATTTGAAATGAAGCAAACATTCTTCTTTATCATCGTACCAATTGTGAGTGGTGGTATTGGGGAAGGGATTTTACCATTGTCGCTAGCTTATAGTGATATTTTAAATGAATCATCAGCAACGTTTGTATCACAACTTATTCCAGCGGCTATTATTGGAAATATGTTCGCAATCGTGAGTGCAGGGTATATGAAGCGTTTAGGTGAGAAGAAACCGGAGCTTAGTGGTAACGGTGTATTAGTGAAAACAGACAATCAAGCAGAGTTATTAAAAGAACAAAATACAGAGAAGCCAATTGACTTCTCATTAATGGGAGCAGGTTTATTAATTGCGTGTACGTTCTTCATCTTCGGAGGATTTGCTTCTAAGTTCATCGGTATTCCTGGGGCAATCATTATGATTTTCTCAGCAGCACTTGTGAAATACTTTAAATTAATGCCAGCAAAAATGGAGCAAGGAGCATTCCATTTATATAAATTCATTTCGAAGAATTTAACTTGGCCGTTAATGGTTGGATTAGGATTGCTATATATTCCGTTAAAAGACGTAGCAGCAGTTCTTTCAGTAGGATATGTTGTTGTGTGCGCATCAGTTGTTCTTACAATGGTAGCATCAGGTTTTCTTGTAGGGAAAGTGATGAAAATGTATCCAGTTGAATCAGCAATTGTAACGGGATGTCATAGTGGTTTAGGTGGAACTGGAGATGTTGCTATTTTATCAGCTTCAAATCGTATGGAATTAATGCCGTTTGCGCAAATTTCAACACGTTTAGGCGGGGCAGCAATGGTTGTAACAGCGACAATTTTATTGAAAATGTTTTCATGATCAAACAAGCTAGCTATATTCATATAGCTAGCTTGTCAATTTAAGGGGAGATTATAAGTATGTTAGATAATCAAATTAATGAAAGATCATTGTTACTGCATAAAGAATTAGTAGGGAAAATTGAAATTACAAGTAAAGTAGAAGTAAATTCAGCGGATGATTTAAGCCTGACATATACACCAGGTGTAGCGGAGTCTTGCAAAGCAATTGCGGCGGATGAAGAAACAGTGTATGACTATACGGCACGCGGTAATATGGTGGCAGTTATCTCAGATGGAACAGCGGTACTTGGTTTAGGGAATATTGGACCGAAAGCAGCTATGCCTGTTATGGAAGGGAAGAGTATTTTATTTAAGAAATTTGCGAATGTAGATGCTTTCCCGTTATGTTTAGGTACGACTGATGTGGATGAAATCGTTACTCTTGTGAAAAATTTAGAGCCTACGTTTGCAGGAATTAACTTAGAAGATATTGCGGCACCACGTTGTTTTGAAATTGAAAAGCGATTAAAAGCAGAAACAAATATTCCTGTATTCCATGATGATCAACATGGGACCGCTATTGTCGTCTTAGCAGCTGTTATTAATGCATTAAAAGTTGTTAGCAAACAAATGGATAATGTGAAAATTGTTATTAACGGTGCGGGTTCGGCAGGAATTGCAATTGGAAAATTATTATTAAAAGCTGGTGCAAAGCGCATTACGTTAGTTAGCTTAGAAGGTATTGTTTGTGAAGGTGAATCATGGATGAACGAAGCACAAATTGAAGTTTCCAAAAAGACAAATCGAGAATATGTGCGTGGAACGTTAAAAGAAGCGATTCATCAAGCTGATATTTTTATTGGCGTATCTGCTCCTAACGTATTAACGAAAGAACTTGTACAAACGATGAATGAGAAAGCAATTGTGTTTGCTATGGCGAATCCAATTCCAGAAATCTTCCCAGAGGATGCATTAGAGGCTGGGGCAGCTGTAGTAGGAACCGGACGCTCGGATTATGCGAATCAAGTAAATAATGTATTGGCGTTCCCAGGGATATTCCGTGGTGCGTTAGATGTGCGCGCGACTGATATTACAGAAGAGATGAAATTAGCGGCAGCATATGGGATCGCTAACATCATTACGGACGAAGAACGTAATGCGAATTATGTAATCCCGAATCCGTTAGATAAAAGAGTTGTTCCAAGTGTTGCGGAAGCTGTAGCGAAAGCGGCCATTGATTCAGGTGTGGCGCAAATTATGAAAATACCAAGTTATTAATAGCTAAAAGCAGTGCCTAAAAAGGCACTGCTTTTTTGAGATAAGAAATCAAAATAATGAAGAAGTGTAAAATTATTTATTTGTGTGTCTTCACTATTTATTTAATTCCATTGCAACTTGTTTACCATTTACTAAAACCTCAGTTACTGCTACGATCACTTCTATCATTTTTTTCATCTCTCATCTCTCCTCATGTCATTTCTTACTTTAAGTATAAGAGAAGGGAGATACTTCAACTATCGAAGTATATGACGTAGAAATTACATTGTTGTAAGAAAGGGTTTTAGTTTTGTCACTTTACTCAGCGGTAATTAAAAACTGATCATAATATTTTTCATTCACATATATATTTAATATCCATAATCCAGATGAAGGTAGTGACATAGTGAGAGGGAGTTCGTTTGTAGTAGAATCAATTGTATTTGAAGTAGTCCAAGTTGGTTTGGAAGTTTCTTGTTGAAAGAGTACGGGTGTTGGAGTTATTGATCCTTGTTTTAGTGCAATAATAGATAGTTTTCCAGTTGGCATTTCAGGATCTAAAAAGTACCACATTATTTCATTTTTTTCATTTGCGATAATAGGACTATCAGCCATTGCGATTTTTTCTTCGATGCCTTTTAAAGGTATTTTTTCTTGTATGAAGGAGGGTGTTTCTTCCCAATTTACATCTTTTAAAACGCTAAGATGAAAGAAGGAAGGTGCATTAACTTGAGTGGATGACGTTGCGATGGCTTCTTTTTTAGGTGCTTCTGAATCAGGTTGCGCTTGTGTGCATCCAGCGATGAGAAAAGAGAAAAGTAGCATAGTTCCGATTTTTTTCATGGTGTCACACTCCTAAATTTTATTGTTAGTGTAATTGTATTTGCTAGAAAGCGGGACAATTCCTTTAAAGTATAAAAAGAGGTCGTAAGTTTTGTACGACCTCTTTTGACATTTTCTATATTTGTTCAGTTGAAAAGGCAGGTTCATTCTCTTTTTGTGGCATCGTTAAGAAAATAACAGAAAGAACGATACATACGCCGCCTAATAATTGATATGCTCCAAAGGATTCATTTAGCCAAGCGATTGAAACGATGGCAGCTACAAGTGGTTCAATGCTAGATAAAATGCTCGTTTCTGTTGCTGCTAAATATTTCAGACTACCGATATAAAGGAGGAAAGAAAGAGTGCCACTTATGATGATAAGAATAAGCATAGAAAAAGTTCTTGATGTAAAAGTTTGTGAAAGCTGATTCCATTCAAACGAGCGATTACAAATAAGCAGGGCAATACCGCCAATTAACATTCCCCAGCCAATTACTACAGTTGTTCCGCATTCTTTAATAAGAGAGGCTGGATGAAGGGTATAAAATGCAAATCCAATTGCAGTTAATAGACCAAAAATAATGGCTTCTTTTGATAAAACAATATTTTCAATTGAACCATTTGTAATAATAAAGTATGTCCCCGTTAGTGCTGTTATAATTGCGAGCAGTTGCATAGACGCTGGGAATTTTTTTTGTCCAAATGCGACATAAATGGTAATAAGAACAGGGCCAAGAAATTGAAATAATGTCGCTGTAACGGCGTTACTAATATGAACTGTTTCAATAAAGGCGTATTGCGCACCGAGCATGCCGAGAATAGAGAAAATAATAAGTTGTATAGAATATCTAGGGTGTTTCCAAATTTGAAATATGTTTTGTTTCTTTATAAGTAAGAAAGACAAAATAAATATTCCTGCAAGCAACAAGCGAATTGTTAAAAAATCAATTGAGGATACATTAGTATGCTGAAATAGCCACTGAATCATTGGACCAGATAATCCCCATAATGTAGCCCCTATAATAATCATAATGAGTCCGATACGTCTACCATTGTTCATTATCATGTTTCTCCTCTCCGGTATTTGATTTTTTATGTGTGACATGATAAAAGGAATTATATATAACTTCTGGTACTGTAAAAAGTATCAGATTTTAGTTTTATTAAGGGGTCAGATATTATGTTAGAATTAACGCCTAATTTAAATGTGAATAGTAAAAGAGCATTGTACGTGCAATTGTATGAGTATATAAAAAAAGAGATTAAAGATGGAACGATTCCGGCTTTAACAAAATTACCTGCAAAAAGAAAGCTGGCAAACTATTTACAAGTGAGTAAGAATACAGTAGAAGCGGCTTACGAGCAATTACTTGCAGAAGGTTATATTGAGTCAGCATCGAGAAAAGGTTATTTTGTATGTAAAGTTGAACAAATGATTTATGTAGAAGGAAGTGAAGCGAAAGTAGAAGAAGTACCGTTTCGGGAGGAGAACTATACATTTGATTTCACCCAAACAGGGGTTGATACGAATACGTTTCCGTTCACTACGTACCGCAAGCTTATAAATGATGTATGGCAACCACATAATAATGAATTGCTTTTTCTTGGACATCCTCAAGGGGAATTGAGCCTGAGGGAGGAAATTGCCAACTATTTGTATGAATCTAGAGGTGTGCGTTGTTCAGCTAGCCAAATTGTATTAGGGGCGGGAACACAAATATTAGTGAAGTTACTTTTTCAATTGTTGAAGGGAAGTAATTATGCTGTTGAAAATCCAGGTTATCATAGGAAAATGGTCGTTTTTGAACAGGGAGAGAAGAAGGTTCAAATGTTGTCTTTAGATAGAGACGGAATTTGTATGGCAGATTTAGAAAATAGCGATGCGAATGTTGTATTTGTAACTCCATCTCATCAATTCCCATATGGAATGATTATGCCTATTACGAGAAGGACGCAGCTTTTACAATGGGCGAAGAAAGAGGAAGACAGGTATATTATTGAAGATGATTACGATAGTGAATTTCGTTATTCAGGAAAGCCAATTCCGGCACTACAAGGTTTAGATACAGATGGGAAAGTTATTTATATGGGGACGCTCTCAAAAGCTTTGTTGCCCTCATTACGGATGAGCTATATAGTATTACCGAAGAATGTAATTGAAAAATATCAAAAGGAATATTTGTTTTATACACAAAGTGTTTCAAGAATGGACCAAGAAGTGATTAGAAAGTTTTTAAATGAAGGCTATTGGGGAAAACATATTCATAAAATGCGCGTCGTCTACCGAAAAAAGAGGGATCGACTTGTTTTTGAAATAGAGAAGTATTTCTCTAATCGTGTTGAAGTGATAGGAGAAGATTCTGGATTACACATTTTATTAAAAGTGCATAATGGAATGCGAGAAGAAGAACTAATTAAAGAAGCTGCAAAATATAGTATTAAAATATATCCTGTTTCTACGTACTATAAAGACGGTACTGCGCCTGAAAATGTAGTTTTACTTGGGTTTGCAATTTTATCAGAAGACGAAATTGCGAAAGCGGTTCAATTATTACATAAGGCATGGTATACAAGAAAGTAAAAAACATCCTCCAGGCATGAGGATGTTTTTTATTATTTATTTTCATCTAAGAATAAGACCATATGCTCTTCGTCCCAATACTGTCCGTTATATTTCAGTGAACGTTCTTGTACACCGAATGTTTTAAAACCTAATGATTCATAAAGTTTCTTCGCACCATCGTTGCCAACAACAACATCAAGCATAACTTGTTCTACTTCTAAAGATTTAGCAAGTTCAAGACATTCTTTAATAAGTGCTTTTCCTGCTCCAAGTCCGCGTGCTTTTGGAGACACATATACAGAACCAATTTTAGCTTTATGTTCTTGTTTTACATATGGTTTCGTTTCCAGCGTTGCAACTCCGATTAATTGTCCATCTTTAAATGCACCTAGCGTATAGTTTTCATCTTGTGCTAATTTTTGTGCTTTATATTCAATCGCACACTCTTTATTAATAATATCTTCATAAGAAGAGCTGAAAGCTTCAGGGTTTTGCTTTAATCCTTCTACACGAAGTTCTAAGTAAATTTCTGCTTCATTTTTTGTTAATACATGGATATCCAATTATATCACCCTCCAAATCTTTGCAAATGTACCTTTACCCCGCTATTTGCGGGCAGTAAGAATCCAACTTTAAAATCCGGCGAATGCGCGGATTTTAGGTGGGAGATAACTGCCCGTAAATGCCCGATTGGTTAAAGTTTTACTTTATTTTATATTGAAATAAGAATAATTTCAAAAGGTTAGCTTATATGAGCTGATTTTATGAACAAAATAACACCAGTAGTGTTTACTACTACTGGTGTTTTCACACGCATCTTATTCAAAAGGTAGCTCGATTCTAAAGTTTGTTCCTACTCCTAATTGGCTTGTTACTAGAATGGAACCGTTATGCAATTCTACAATTTCTTTTGCAACAGCTAGCCCGATACCTTTTCCTCCAGTAGCTCTCGTTCTCGATTTATCAACACGATAAAAACGATCAAAAATATGCGGGATATCTTCTTCAGGAATACCTTCTCCTTCATCGGCTACACTTATTGTAAAAGAATCTGTTTCTGTGAGTACGCGTATCGTAATAGTAGTGTTTTCTGGCGAATGTTGATAAGCGTTGTGTAATAAATTTAACATAACTTGTTCCATACGTCTTTCGTCTATGCAAACTTCTAAATCATCTTTGCAATATACATGGAGTTGCATTTGTTTATTTGTTAATGTTGTTTTTGTTTTTTCAACCATTCGTTCTAAAAATGGTTGAAGAATCACTTTTTGTTTTTTTATAACAAACTGGTGTTGTTCTAATTGCACCAGCATAAATAAATCTTGGACGAGATCGGTTACACTATCTGTTTCATCCTCAATGATTTGTAAGTATTCTTCACGCTCTTCTTTCGTTAAAGAGTCTCTCTTTGCTACCTTCGCATAACCTTTCATATAGGTTAATGGAGTTAATAGTTCATGGGCAACACTAGCGAGAAATTCATTGCGTTCTTTTTTCATATAAGTCAGTTCACTAGATAAATCTTCAATCGTTTTTGCTAAACTTCCAAGTTCATCATTCCGTTTAATACCTAATTGAATTGGTTTATTTAATTTTGACATTTTTTCTGTTGCCCGCTTCATTTTTATAAGCGGTTCTGTAATAACACGAGAAAAAACAAAGACAGAAATAGTCGTTAAAATAACTGTCAAAACACTAATGATAAGAAATTGCTTCATGAGTTTAAGTAACATATTTTCTAAGAAAGATGTTTTTAATAACATATATAACTTTCCTTGAAACTCTGCTGTGTTAAGTGGGCTTACCGTTGTGATGAATTTTGATTTTTTCCAGTTCTTTTCGACAACCAATCCGTTTGCTGGAATAGGTTCTGTTTTACAAGTAAGATGTTTTTGCATTACCTTTGTTACAGGTTCTGAAGTGGAAATAATTTTGCCATTATTGTCAGTTATAATGATAGCTATATCAGAGTTAGCAATTGCTTCTGATTCGACTAAGTGTTCAGCTTCAGTGTTGATATCAAACTCGGGGTATACAGCACGTTTAGGCCGTTTACTGTGTTCAGCGCTTTCTGTGAGTCTCTTTTCTTTAGAATATGCATTCCACTTGGCGCGGTTTTTAATCATGTTACTATAGCGATTACCCTTTTCTAAAAGAGCAAGTGTTTCCTCCTCAATGCGCATGTTTGAAATGCTTTTGTAAAAAGATACGAAAGCAATTGTTTCAATACATAAAGCTAGTATTAAAAAGTATGTCCCAATTTTAAGTGAAAGTTTACTCATTTTCTCACCATACCTTATTTCATATAAAGGGTCAGTGGTATACTATTGTCCACTGACCGAAGTAATTATTCACTTTTCCATTTATATCCGACTTTATAAACAGTTTCTAAGTAATTTTCAACTGGAAATCCTTTTTTGCGTAATTTATCGCGGATATTGCGAATATGTGAATCGATTGTTCTATATTCAATGTCTGTTTCATAACCCCAAATTTTTTCGATTAAATCATCTCGGCTATAAGCACGGTTTGTATTTTGTAAAAATAGTCCAAGTAACGAAAATTCGATAGGAGTCAGTGAGATTTTTTCATCATACACTGTGACAGTATGTTTTGTTTTATCCCACTCAATACCATTGAAGCTAACGAAGCCGTCTTTCTTTGTACGGCGTAATATAGCCTCGATTCTTGCGACTAATACATGCTCATCAAATGGTTTTGTAATATAGTCGTCCGCGCCCATAGTGAGACCTTTCACCATATCGTAGTTTTGATTACGAGCTGTTAGCATGATGATCGGAACGTTGGAAATTTGACGGATTTGATAGCAAGTATCCCATCCATCCATATTCGGCATCATAACATCTAACAAAATAATATCGAAGTCTTTTTGTTCTATTAACTTTAGTGCTTCAAGGCCAGAGGTAGCTTTCATACAAAAATAGCCACGAGGACTTAAGAACAGATCTAATAATCGTAACATGCGTTCTTCATCGTCTACTAATAAAATTTTAACCATAATATTGTGCACCCCAAACTGTTCATTCTACTTGTATAGTTTACATGAAAATAATAAAAAACTCTTTTTATGTGATTAGGTCGAAGAGTTATTTTTCGCTCAGAGTAATTGACATAAAAAATGCACTAGTTTTGCACAACTATTTTTTATAATAGAAAACGTAGCGACACAAAATACCCTATGTTGCGACATAACGTCATGTCATTTTATTTATAAAATGACAATTCCATTCTATTGTGTATGTGAGATAGAGAGGGTTTTCGTATTCACCTCGCATCGGATAAGAAAAATTTCCTATCTCACACTTTTTTTAAAAGGAGATCATACACATGAATCCAAAAGAAGAAATTTCAAAAAAAGAAAAGCAAGATCGTAATACGGTTGTCATGTGCATTGCCGTATCTATGGTTATTATTATAAGTTGTGTAAATAAAATTTTGGGGATTTTATAATATAGAAAAAGCTTATTGCTTCTTAAGAAGCAATAAGCTTTTTTTCGTTATTAGGGGAATAGTTTTATATAATAAACCAAGGTAAAATTGCTAACCCAGAAGTTACAATTGCTGTAGTAAATATTAAAAGCATAGCTCGTTTGTTTTGTTTCATGTCACATTCTCCTTTATATATCAATTGAATGCTATACGTTCATTTCATGATTGGTACCTCACTAATGAAAGTGTCACTTTACCCCGCATTAATGGGCAGTAAGAATTCCATCTAAAGATTTAGTGGATGCGAAGAAGTTAGATGGAAGATCAACTGCCCATAAAAGCCCGATTGGTGAGGGCTAATACTCAGTGGAGGTAAAGCTTTCCACTGAGTAAAGTTTCACTTTATACTTTTAGTATAATGAATGGAAAGGTTTGGTACGATCGATAAAGGTGACATGAAGATTACATTGTTGTAATGAAAAAAGCACCTTCCTTAATAAGAAGATGCTTTTAAAAAACTATATTGAAGTATTAATCATTTAAGAACAGAACCATATGTTCCTCGTCCCAATATTGCCCGTTATGTTTTAATGAACGCTCTTGTAAGCCGTAAGTTTGGAAGCCTAATGACTCATATAATTTTTTTGCGGCATCGTTACCAACTACAACATCGAGCATAAGTTGTTCTACATGTAATTTATCGGCATTTTCGATAATTGCTTTAATTAGAGCTCTTCCTGCTCCAAGGCCACGCGCTTTTGGGGAAACAAAAACGGAACCGATTTTTGCTTTATGTTCTTGTTTAATGAAAGGCTTTGTTTCTAAAGTAGAAATGCCGATTAAATCGTTATCTTTGAAGACCCCTAGAGTATACTTATCCGGATTGCTTAATCGTTTTGCCATAGCAGCTACAGGATCCTCATGTTTAAGAACATCTTCATAAGAAGAGCTAAAAGCTTCCGGGTTCTTCGTTAAACCTTCCATACAAACTTTTAAATATATTTCTGCGTCCTCTGTCGTTAATAAGCGAATTTCCATAGTTATAACCTCCTTGGTCGAAATAAATCCATTACTTCAATAAGATTGTGTATGCGTTTTGTTAACAGTCTCTTTTAATTTGTAAAAGAATGAAAAGATATATGCTACAATGTTTTGTTTTTAATATGTAATGAAATTATATATTAACTTCATTAACTATTCAAGTCTTTAATATATTACATTTTTATAACTAAAATAACTCCTCAACCGAGGAGTTATTTTAGTTATTCGATTGATAACCATCAATTCGATGTGGATGTGTGTAAATATTGCAAGATTCATTTCTAATAAATCCTACGACTGTAATGCCTAAATCGTGAGCAAGTTGTAATGCTAATTTTGTTGGAGCGGATTTAGATAGAACCATTTCACATCCGATTTTTGAAACTTTGAGTAAAATTTCGGATGAAATACGCCCGCTAAATGCGATGATTTTTCCTTTAACGGATATATCGTTGCGTAAACAATGACCATATATTTTATCTAATGCATTATGTCTTCCAATATCCATTCTTGATAGGAGGATATTGTTTCGATCACATAGCGCGGTATTGTGAACCCCACCGGTTTGGCGAAAGGTAGTGGAAGATTGTTGTAAAGTATTCATTAAGTGAAAGCATTCTTCAGGAGTAATTTTTACATGTATATCATGTAAATCTTTTGCTTTTGCTGCATCGTTAACGAAAATAAAACCTTGTCTACCTTTTCCGCAGCAAGAAGTGATGTATCGTTTATTATATAAAGTTTGATAGAGTGGATTTACTTTTGATGATGTTACATGGACAATTCCGTTATCTTTTTGCACCCATAGTTCTTCAACATCTTTATAGGAAGCAATAATTCCTTCAGAAATTAAAAAACCAATTACCATATCTTCAATATAATTTGGTGTGCATACAACTGTTACATATTCTTCACCATTTAATTTAATAGTAATAGGAGATTCTGTAACAATCTCATCCAGTTGTTTTGAAAATGTACCAGATTGATAGCGTACAATTGTATAAGTCTCTTGCGTAGGCCCCATATTAAATTCCCCTTTTATATGTATTTCTCTCCCATATTTATCATAAAACAATGGGGAAATAAAAACACCTATTAGCAAGGGAATCACAGATTATTTTGGTTATTATTGTATATGTACGATATAATAGAACTGTAGAATAGTGATATTTTCAAGCTTTCGTAGTTATACCTTATAACATCTAGAATCGACTTCATAAGAAAAGTATTCGGGCAGAGCGTTTCAAAAATATGTACAGTAATACGATTTTGAAAACGGATTCATAATTGTGTTGTACAGTTGGTTGTAAGGAGAGGGGAAACTATGGCAGAACAGACAGTCCGTGTAACCGTGGATGGTAAAGAATTTTCCACATCGGGTGAAAAGACGATACTACAATTATTTAACGAGAGTAATTTGGAACATCCTCAAATTTGTCATGTACCAGAAGTAGATCCAATTCAAACTTGTGATACGTGTATTGTAGAAGTAAATGGGAAGTTATTACGTGCTTGTTCAACGAAATTAGAGAACGGTATGCATATTGAAAGACAGTCCCAGCGTGCAAAAGAGGCACAGACTGAGGCAATGGATCGAATATTAGAGAATCATTTATTGTATTGTACCGTTTGTGATAACAATAATGGTAACTGTAAAGTCCATAACACGGTACATATGATGGGAATTGAAGAACAGAAATATCCGTATGAGCCGAAAGTAAGTGCTTGTGAAGTGGATATGTCACATCCGTTTTATCGGTATGATCCAAATCAATGTATTGCTTGTGGACAGTGTGTAGAAGTATGTCAAAACTTACAGGTTAATGAAACTATATCGATAGACTGGAACTTAGATCGTCCACGTGTTATATGGGATCATGGTGTAAGCATAAATGACTCATCTTGTGTAAGTTGTGGGCAGTGTGTAACAGTATGTCCATGTAATGCGTTAATGGAAAAAACAATGCTAGGTGAAGCTGGGTTCATGACTGGATTAAAACCAGATGTGTTAGATCCAATGATTGATTTTGTAAAGGATGTAGAGCCTGGATATAGTAGTATTTTAGCGGTTTCAGAAGTAGAGGCTGCGATGCGTAAGACGAAAGTTAATAAAACAAAAACAGTTTGTACATTTTGTGGTGTCGGTTGTTCCTTTGAAGTATGGACAAAAGATCGCCATATATTAAAAGTGCAACCTGTTTCAGATGCACCTGTTAATGGTATTTCCACATGTGTAAAAGGTAAATTTGGATGGGACTTTGTAAATAGTGAAGATCGAATTACGAAGCCATTAATTCGCCAAGGAGATATGTTTGTTGAAGCTTCATGGGAAGAAGCATTAGAAGTTGTTGCTTCTAACATGCAGCATATTAAATCTCAATATGGCAGCGATGCATTTGGATTCATTTCTTCATCGAAAGTAACGAATGAAGAAAATTACCTTATGCAAAAACTAGCCCGACAAATATATGGAACGAATAATGTGGACAACTGTTCTCGTTATTGTCAATCTCCAGCGACAGACGGTTTATTTAAAACTGTCGGTATGGGCGGGGATGCTGGAACAGTGAAAGATATAGCTGAAGCAGGCCTTGTTATTATCGTTGGTGCGAATCCAACAGAAGGACATCCTGTACTTGCTACGAGAGTAAAACGTGCTCATAAATTACACGAGCAAAAACTGATTGTAGCAGACCTTCGTAAACATGAAATGGCAGAGCGTGCGGATCTATTTATTCATCCGCGCCAAGGAACGGATTACGTATGGCTTGCAGGTATTACGAAATATATCATTGATCAAGATTGGCACGATAAAAAGTTTTTAGCTGAAAATGTGAAGAACTTTGATGAATATAGCAAAATGTTAGAAAAGTATACGCTTGATTACACAGAAGAAATTACGGGGATTTCTAAAGCTCAGTTAAAAGAAATGGCCCGTATGGTATATGAAGCAGATGGTACTTGTATACTTTGGGGAATGGGTGTAACTCAAAATACAGGAGGAAGTACGACATCAGCAGCAATTTCAAATTTACTACTTGTTACGGGTAACTATCGTCGTCCTGGTGCAGGTGCATACCCATTAAGAGGGCATAATAACGTACAAGGTGCTTGTGATATGGCAACATTACCAAACTGGCTTCCTGGTTATCAAGCAGTATCAGATGATACGCTTCGTGCGAAATTTGAAAAAGCATACGGTACAACTATTCCGAAAGCACCAGGATTAAATAATATTGCAATGTTACTTGCAGCGGAAGAAGGAAAACTACGCGGTATGTATGTCATGGGTGAAGAAATGGCTTTAGTCGATTCAAATGCGAACCATGTGCAACATATTTTATCAAATTTAGACTTCCTCGTTGTTCAAGATATGTTCTTATCAAAAACAGCTCGTTTTGCTGATGTTATTTTACCGGCAGCACCAAGCTTAGAAAAAGAAGGAACGTTTACGAATACAGAGCGCCGTATTCAAAGATTATATGAAGTATTGAAACCGCTTGGTGATTCCAAACCAGACTGGTGGATTTTGCAAAAAGTTGCTCGTGCACTGGGCGGGGATTGGAATTACGAAAGTCCAAGTGAAATTATGGACGAAATCGCATCACTTGCACCGTTATACTCTCAAGCGACGTATGACCGTCTAGAAGGATGGAATAGTTTATGTTGGGGTAGTCATGATGGTAGCGATACACCGCTATTATATGTAGATGGATTTAACTTCCCAGATAAACTTGCTCGTTTATCATTAGATGAATGGGTACCACCGGTTGTAGCGCCAGATGAGTATGATTTACTTTTAAATAATGGTCGTATGCTAGAACATTTCCATGAAGGGAATATGACGAATAAGTCGGCTGGTATTTTATCTAAAGTATCTGAAGTATTCGTTGAAATTTCACCTGAACTCGCTATAGAGCGCAATGTAAAAGATGGTGGTCTTGTAGAATTAGCATCACCATTTGGGAAAATTAAAGTACAAGCGCTTATTACTGATCGTGTAACGGGGAAAGAGCTATATTTACCAATGCATGCAACAGTAAATGAAGAGGCAATCAATATTTTAACTGGGACGGCAACAGACCTTTATACGTGTACACCAGCATATAAACAAACGATGGTGAAAATGCGTGTGTTACGTGAAAAAGGAAATCGTCCGTTACCATCTTCAAACCCGCGAGATAAAAAGCGTAATCCGCAAAATGGTGTTGAAATCGAGCAAAAGTGGCAAAGAAAACAATACGTATCACTTGTGGACTAGGGGGCGGAGATAGTGGCGAAAGAAATTACGTTAATTAAAAAGAAAGTTGTAACAGAGGAAGAACAGAAACAGCAATTAGCAGATGAACTTCTACATGAGCTATCTAATAATCGTGAAGCAGTAGAAGAAACGATGCAGCTTTTAGCACAGTTGCAGAAGGCTGGGATATTAGATGCAGCGATTAGTTTACTTGCTGCGAAGGAAGATGTTTCAAAAATCGCTGTGGAGCAATTAAATCGTGAACCCGTTAAAAATGCACTCAACAATATGATGGGGGCGGGGGAAGCGCTATCTGCAGTTGACCCAGAAGTAACGAAGCAAATCACATCGAGTTTAGTTACTGGATTGCAATTTGCAACAGATGAATTAAATAGTGGTAAAAAAACAAAAGTGATGGATTTCTTTAAAGTGTTAAAAGATCCAGATATCAATAGAGCCATTACATTCGGTTTTAGCTTCTTGAAAGCATTTGGGCAAGGATTAGAGAAAAAATAGGGTAAATGAAAAAGTGATGGGACGTAGCCATCACTTTTTTCATTGTATGTATAAGAGTGTTCATGTTAAGCGGAATATATTATTATTAAAAAGATGGATTAGAAATGGAAATATGGAATCCATCTCAAATACCGTTTTAGAATATGGAGGAATATATGCAACACCGTAAAAGACTATCTATACCAGGAGTAATGAGACATTCCTTTCAAACTGTTAGATTTGCTTTTTGGAATGTGTTAACATTCCAACTTGCTTATAAATTGTTAGCAGCGATTGTGTTTATCCCACTTTTCGGTATTATTTTCAATAAGTTGTTGTACTTTGGTGGGTATGCAAACGCAACAAATGATGAGTTATTAGCATTTTTGAAAACACCATACGGGATTTTGGCGATTTTAATTTTATCTATATTGGCATTGTTTCTTATATTTACAGAGTTTGCAGTACTTATTATCATTTCGTACTTCGCTCATAAAAGGCAAAAGGTGAGACTACGTCCAATTTTGTATAAAACAGTAACGTATTTACCTTCCCTGTTTACATATTGCTTACCCGGATTTGTTTTGTATGCAGTTGTACTATTACCACTATTAAGTATAGGATATAAATCTGCATTGATTCCTGAAATTCAAATTCCTAATTTTATTACAGGTGAACTATTTAAGACAACAATGGGGCAAGTTGGATATTATACTTTCTTTGCTGTAGTTGCCTATTTAAATCTTCGTTGGATTTTTGTTTTACCTATTATCGTTTTAGAGAAGAAGCCGTTCCGTACGGCAGCACGAAAAAGTGCGAACTTAGTAAAAGAAAGCTTCTTTAAAGTATTGTTCTTTTTAGTAGGTTTTTTCATATCTGTAGGAATCGTCTTTCTTTTATGTGTAGGAATTTATTTACTTTGTCTGTGGGGAGTGTATGAATTTACGAACCCAGAAGGGACATTTGCACTACTAGCAGAGTCAACTATTTCAGTCTTCTTAACAAGTACATTGTACCTATTTAGCTTTATTATGACGCCGTTTTATATTATGGCGTTAACAAGATTGTATTTACAAAAGGTTGCGGTCGAAGATGTTTTATTAGAAGAAGGATTAGATTATTCGAAAACGAAAGCAGATAAATGTTTCTTCCAAAAACATCGTTGGAAATTTATTGGCGTATATATTGTAGGAATTATTACTGCTGGAATGGTTGTTGCCTTCATTGTTACCTTTATTACAAACACATATAAAGAACCAATTATTATGGCTCATCGTGGTTATATTTCAAAAGGTGTAGAGAATACGAAAGAAGCTGTGCAGGGAGCTATTGATGCGAAAGCAGACTATGCTGAAATTGATGTACTGCAAACGAAAGACGGTGAACTAGCAGTTATACATGATTTGAAGCTAAAACGTCTTGCTAATGCTAATGTTCATGTGTCAGATTTAACGATGGATGAGTTAAGGCAGCTTACTCTTAGTCAAGACGGATTGTCAGGACAAATCAGTACACTTGATGAGATCATTAAGCTGTCAAAGAACAAAATCAAACTTAATATTGAAGTGAAGCTTCATGGTGGCGAAAAAGATTTCGTAAACAAAGTATTAAAAGTGATTAAAGATAATGAATTTGAGAAACAATGTGTCATTCAAACGCTACACTATCCGCTTATTAAAGAGTTTAAACGTGCAAATCCAAATATAAAAGTAGGATATATACTGTATGCAAGTAGAGCCAACTTAAAGAATGTGAAGGCTGATTTTTATGTAGCAGAAGAATACATGTTAAATAAGAAATTAGTAAAAGAAGCAAGAAAGTTAAACAAGCCGATTTACGTATGGACGGTAAATGATATGGAAAGTTTAAAGGGATATTATAAATTAAACGTAGATGGTATCATTACCGATTATCCTGAAGATGCACGTGAAACAATTAAGATGTTAAAAGAGCAAGAAGCGGAAGAAAGTGATCTGTTTGATAAAATTAGTGAAACAACAGATGATTTATTTTCCAAGTTATTTATAAGTTATCCAGCTGCTGGCTAAATGCCTGCAGCTGTTTTTTTAGGAAAAGAATATATCTCTAAAGTATTGTGTACAGTAATAAGTGTATATGTATACGTCGATACTTAGGTTTCTTACATTGTTACATTATTGTCGAATAATAAATGATTACTTCTTATTTTTAGGGCGTATAATAAAAATAGAGTGATAGATAATGAAATGGCATGAAGATGCTAATAGAATCAATGTTCCATATATTTACACTATTCTAAATATATAAACTTTAAAAAAATAGTATGTTAGCGTTTTCATAACTTTTAAGTTATGCTAGAATAAGGACATAAGTTATTAATTATTACAAAAAGAAAAAAGAATCTCTTTTTTCTGTTAATTATAAGGGGGCATTTCATTATGCGTATTGGGGTACCAGCAGAAATTAAAAACAACGAAAACCGTGTGGCAATGACACCAGCAGGTGTTGTACATTTAATTCGTAACAATCACGAAGTATTCATTCAAAAGGGTGCAGGTTTAGGATCTGGTTTCACAGATGCTCAGTATGTTGAAGCGGGAGCAAAAATTGTTGATACAGCTGAAGAAGCTTGGAACATGGAAATGGTTATGAAAGTTAAGGAACCAGTTGAAAGCGAATACAAACACTTCAGCGAAGGTTTAATCTTATTCACATACTTACACTTAGCTCCAGAACCAGAATTAACAAAAGCATTAATCGAAAAGAAAGTTGTTTCTATTGCATATGAAACAGTACAATTAGAAAACCGTTCTCTACCATTACTTGCACCTATGAGTGAAGTAGCTGGTCGTATGGCTGCACAAATTGGTGCACAATTCCTTGAGAAAAACAAAGGCGGTAAAGGTATCTTACTTGCAGGTGTTCCAGGGGTTAAACGTGGTAAAGTAACAATCATCGGTGGTGGACAAGCTGGTACAAATGCTGCTAAAATTGCAGTTGGACTAGGTGCGGATGTAACAATCATCGACTTAAGTGCAGAACGTCTTCGTCAATTAGATGACATTTTCGGAAACCAAGTAAAAACTTTAATGTCTAATCCTTACAATATTGCAGAAGCTGTAAAAGAGTCTGATCTTGTAATCGGTGCAGTATTAATCCCAGGTGCAAAAGCGCCAAAACTTGTAACAGAAGAAATGATTAAATCAATGGAACCAGGTTCTGTTGTTGTAGATATCGCGATTGACCAAGGTGGTATTTTCGAAACAACTGACCGTATTACAACTCATGATAACCCAACTTACGAAAAACACGGCGTTGTTCATTATGCAGTTGCAAACATGCCAGGTGCGGTTCCACGTACATCAACTCTTGCATTAACAAACGTAACAGTACCATATGCAGTACAAATTGCTAACAAAGGCTACAAAGAAGCTTGCCTAGGAAACGCTGCATTACTAAAAGGTATTAACACATTAGACGGCTATGTAACATTCGAAGCAGTTGCAGAAGCTCACGGTGTAGAGTACAAAGGTGCTAAAGAATTATTAGAAGCAGAAACAGTATCTTGCTAATAGCAGCATTATACAAAACAAAATCGAACAATATATAAAACAACATGAGAAGAGCTAAGAGTGAAGATCTCTTAGCTCTTCTTGGCAAAAGGGGGCATACATCGTGGCCAACCTATTTAAAAAGAAATCCGTTACGCAATTGTTAGGGGAAAGTAAAAGTAAAACTTTAACGAAAACGCTAGGGGCATTCGACCTAACAATGCTAGGGATTGGTGCGATAATCGGTACAGGAGTTCTAGTATTAACAGGATTAGTAGCAGCAAGAGATGCTGGTCCAGCAGTTATTTTTTCATTCATGATAGCAGCAATTGTTTGTGGATTTGCAGCATTATGTTATGCAGAAGTTGCATCTACACTTCCTGTTTCAGGTAGTGTGTACACATATTCATATGCAACAATTGGTGAGTTTGTTGCCCATTTAATGGGATGGACATTGTTATCCGTATATGTCGTAACAACTGCCGCAGTAGCTGGCGGATGGACGGGTTATTTCAATAACTTAGTTAGTGGATTAGGACTTGAAATTCCTAAAGCCTTGTTAACGATTCCATCGCAAGGTGGTATGGTGAACTTACCCGCAATTATCGTTACGTTGGTGATAACTTGGTTATTATCACGAGGTACGAAAGAAAGTAAGCGTGTGAATAACATAATGGTATTAATTAAAATTGGTATTGTTGTTTTATTCATTGCAGTTGGTGTATTCTACGTGAAACCAGAAAACTGGATACCATTTGCACCGTACGGCATAAGTGGAGTTTTCGCCGGAGGAGCAGCAGTATTCTTTGCTTTCTTAGGATTTGATGCATTAGCAACTTCTGCTGAAGAAGTAAAAAATCCGCAACGTGATCTACCGATTGGTATTATTGCTTCGTTAGTTATTTGTACAATCATTTATGTTGTAGTTTGTCTCGTTATGACAGGTATGGTTTCTTATAAGGAATTAGATGTACCTGAAGCTATGGCATATGTGTTAGAAGTTGTAGGACAAGATAAAGTGGCTGGTGTAATTGCTATTGGAGCTGTAATCGGAATTATGGCTGTAATTTTCGCTTACATTTATGCAACAACTCGTGTATTCTTCGCAATGAGCCGTGACGGTTTATTGCCAAAATCTTTCGCGAAAATTAACAAGAAGACTGAAGCTCCAACATTTTCAGTTTGGTTAACAGGAATTGGTAGTGCTTTAATTGCTGGATTTATCGATTTAAAAGAATTGTCGAATTTAGCGAATATTGGAGCGTTATTAACATTCGCCATGGTTGGTGTAACTGTTATCATTCTTCGTAAAACGCATCCGAAATTACAACGTGGATTTATGGTACCACTTGTACCGATCTTACCGATTATTTCAGTTGCATGTTGTCTATTCTTAATGGCAAATTTACCGTTAAAAACATGGATATACTTCGGTGTTTGGTTAGCAATCGGAGTAGTTGTATACTTTGTTTATTCGAAAAAACATAGTCATTTAAAAGACGATGGAAGTTCGCAGGATAATTTAGAACAAGCTAATTAAAAGGGATATAAGTATAGTAAGCCTTGTGCGTCTAGGGAGCGCGCAAGGCTTTTTCTTTTGTGCAAAATGTACATCCTTTTTTGTATGAGGATGTAATGGATGTGGAAAATATGTGTAAGCCTTATTAAAATATGAACAAAATGTTCGGAAAAATGTATGAGATTTCATTGACACATATGAATGGACGCTCATATAATAAGAGTATAAGATATATGAATGATTGTTCATATGTTCAAATGAAGAGGTGAGCTATAATGGCTGGAAATAAAGTAGAAACACCACAAGAGACATGTTCTCAAACGATAATTCATGAAGAAGTTGTTGATCAAGTAAAACAAACAATTCCAACTGATGAAAGTTTAAGTAAAGTAGCAGAACTATTTAAAGTATTAGGTGATCGTACACGTACGAGAATATTACATGCGTTATTTGAAGCAGAAATGTGTGTGTGTGATTTAGCGTATTTATTAGGAATGACACAATCATCTATTTCACATCAGCTTCGTGTGTTAAAGCAAGCGAAACTTGTAAAGAATCGTAAAGAAGGAAAGGTCGTTTATTATTCGTTAGCTGACCAGCACGTAATTCATATCTTCGAGCAAGCGTTTGAACACGTAAACGAGGAAGAATAAAAAGAACGCGAGGAGGGAGAACGATGGCTGAAGCATTAGTGAAAAAGAAACTGGTGTTAGAAGGTTTAGATTGTGCGAACTGTGCAATGAAAATTGAAAAAGGCGTTGGGAATATAGAAGGAGTAAATTCTTGTTCTGTAAATTTCGCGACAAAAACAATGGTTTTAGAAACAGCACAAAATAAAGAAAGCGAAGTTGTTACAGAAGCAAAACAACTCGTTACAAAATTAGAACCGCACATTAAAGTACAAGAAGAAAACAACACAAAAGTAGCGAAAGAAGTATTTATATTAGAAGGTTTAGATTGCGCAAACTGTGCGATGAAGATTGAAAATAAAGTGAAAGAAATGCCCACTGTTTCAGCAGCAACTGTTGATTTCGTATCAAAGAAATTAAGAGTTGAAGTAGCGAATAAAAGAGAATTAGAAGCGACTATAGCAAATATAACAAATGTCGTTCAAAAGTTAGAACCAGATGTAAAAGTTGTTCGTGAAGAAAAAGGTGGTCATGACCACGGACATAGTCACGACCATGGTGAAGCAAATGTGAAAAAGATGGTAGGACGATTAGTGGTCGGCGGAATTTTGACAGCAATTGCTGCATTAGCGGGCTTACCACAAATGATAACAATTCCGTTATTCGTCCTTGCGTATTTATTAATAGGCGGAGATATCGTTTGGAGAGCGGTAAGAAACATAACTCGCGGCCAAGTGTTCGATGAGAACTTCTTAATGGCAATTGCAACACTAGGAGCTTTTGCGATTCAACAATATTCAGAAGCTGTTGCGGTAATGCTATTCTATCAAGTAGGGGAACTATTCCAAAGTATTGCGGTCAATCGCTCCCGAAAGTCAATTACTTCATTAATGGATATCCGTCCTGATTATGCGAATGTGAAGGTTGGAAATGAAACGAAACAAGTATCACCAGAAGATGTACAAATCGGCGATTATATTATCGTGAAGCCTGGTGAGAAAGTACCATTAGACGGAAAAGTAGTTGAAGGAACATCAATGGTAGATACTTCAGCATTGACTGGTGAATCTGTACCACGTGAAGTCGAAGTTGGAAATGATGTATTAAGTGGTTTTGTGAACCAAAATGGCGTATTAACAATTGAAGTTACAAAAGAATTTGGTGAATCAACTGTATCAAAAATTTTAGATTTAGTTCAAAATGCAAGCAGTAAAAAAGCGCCAACAGAAAACTTTATTACGAAGTTCGCGCGTTACTACACTCCGGTTGTAGTTATTACAGCAGCGATCATGGCGTTTATTCCACCACTTATTTTAGAAGGAGCTACATTCTCAGAATGGATTTATAGAGCTTTAGTGTTCTTAGTAATCTCTTGTCCATGTGCGTTAGTTGTATCTATTCCTCTTGGATTCTTTGGAGGAATTGGTGGTGCATCTAAAAGTGGTGTGTTAATAAAAGGAAGTAACTATTTAGAAGCTTTAAATGATGTGAAATATATTGTTTTTGATAAAACAGGAACATTAACAAAAGGTGTCTTCAAAGTTACAAAAATGGAACCAAGCGAAGGTATTACGAATGAAGAATTATTAGAGTATGCAACATTTGCTGAAGTGTATTCTAATCATCCAATTGCACAATCTATTCGAAAAGCATACGGAAAATCAATTGATGAAAAAATAATCGATGAGTATAGCGAAATTTCTGGTCACGGTACAGTCGTAAAAGTACAAGGAAAAGAAATTTTTGCAGGTAATGCTAAATTAATGAAAAAAGAAAACATTACATTTAAGCAACCAGAAACGGTAGGTACATTAGTTCACGTTGCTGTAGATGGGGAATATGCAGGTTATATCGTTATCTCTGATGAGGTAAAAGAAGATTCAAAACAAGCAATTCAAAAATTAAAAGAACTAGGTATTAAGAAGACAGTCATGTTAACGGGTGATGCAAAATCCGTTGGTGAAGCTGTTGGTAAAGAATTAGGTTTAGATGAAGTTCACGCAGAACTATTACCGCAACAAAAAGTCGAAGAGATTGAAAAAATTGATGCGGCGAAGAACGGAAAAGAAAAAGTTGCTTTCGTTGGTGATGGTATTAATGACACACCGGTATTAGCAAGAGCAGATGTTGGTATTGCGATGGGTGGTTTAGGATCAGATGCAGCGATTGAGGCGGCAGACATTGTTATTATGACTGATGAGCCTTCAAAAATTGCAACAGCCTTAAATATTGCAAAACGCACACGACGCATTGTATGGCAGAATATCATCTTTGCATTAGGGGTAAAAGGATTAGTTTTATTACTTGGTGCTTTTGGTATTGCAACAATGTGGGAAGCTGTCTTCTCAGATGTTGGTGTGACACTACTTGCAGTGTTAAATGCAATGCGTGTACTACGAGTGAAAGATTTATAAAAAAGAGGACGCAACCTGCGTCCTCTTTTTTAGGTTATTTTGTTGAAATTGACTCAATAAAATAATAACAAATATTATTTTGTAAATAAATAACGTAATATTAAAATTTATAAATAAAAATATTTGTCGTACTATTTTAATATATTTTCCACAAAGATACATATCGTATTGAAAAAACAGAGAAGGAAAAGCTTCTCTGTTTTATTTTTGTATATTTTTTTCAACTTGTTCTCGAACAGTTTGAATGTAATTCATTTTATGATCCCAACATTCTTGACTTAAATCGACAGGGTACTCTTCGGGATTTAAAGTTCGCATATATTCTTCCCAAAATAGTGCGAGACTCTGTTCATTATATTTTTGAATATCTAATATACCTGGTAGTTCATATGTTCTTTCGCCGTTAATGAAAATGTCTTTATGCAGTTCGCGTGCTTCAAAGTTTGTTACAAATTTACTTATATACGTGTGAACAGGATGAAACATTTTTAAACGTTCTTCTTTTCCTGGCTCTTCAGAATCTAATGCAATATAATCGCCTTCTGCATGATCGTTAACTCGATTGATAATGCGATAAATTCGTTTCAGTCCTGGAGTGGTAATTTTTTCAGGGTTAGATGAAATTTTAATTGTATCATTTAACTTTCCATCAGTATCTTCAATCGCAACTAGTTTATAGACAGCCCCTAACGCTGGTTGTTCAAAGGACGTAATTAATTTTGTTCCAACGCCCCATACATCAATTTTTGCGCCTTGAGATTTCAAATGCATGATTGTGTATTCATCTAAATCGCTAGAAGCAATAATTTTTGTATTTGTAAACCCAGCTTCATCTAGTAGCTTTCTTGCCTTTTTAGATAAATAAGCCATATCACCACTATCAAGGCGAATGCCGTAAAAATCGATACGATCTCCAAACTCCTTCGCGACGCGAATTGCATTTGGAACACCTGATTTTAAAGTGTCGTATGTATCAACGAGAAAGACACATTTTTTATGAGTTTCAGCGTATTTCTTAAACGCGACATATTCATCGCGATATGCTTGAACGAAAGAGTGAGCGTGTGTGCCTGCTACAGGTATTCCGAAGCGTTTCCCAGCTCGTACGTTACTCGTAGATGAGAAACCACCAATAAAGGCAGCGCGTGTGCCCCAAAGAGCTGCATCAAACTCGTGGGCACGTCTTGTACCAAATTCTAAAAGTTCATCATTATTTGCAGCGTGCTTCATACGAGCAGCTTTTGTTGCAATTAATGTTTGGTAATTCACAATGTTTAACAGGGCAGTTTCAATAATTTGTGCTTCACCGAGCGGTGCATCAACACGTAATAAAGGCTCGTTATTAAATACAACTTCACCTTCTTGCATACTTCGAACGGTCCCAGTGAATTTCATATTTTGTAAATACTGAAGGAATTCTTCTTCAAATTGTAATTCTGCTAAATAAGCGATATCGCTTTCGGTAAAGCTGAAGTTTTCTATGTACTCTACAATCTTTTCAAGGCCAGCAAAAACAGCATAACCGTTCTCGAATGGAAGCTTTCGAAAGTATAAATCAAACACCGAGCGGCGATTATGAATACCATCTTTCCAATATGTATAAGCCATATTAATTTGATATAAATCTGTATGTAAGGCATAGCTATCGTCTTTATAATAAGTCATCGCGAAAACACCTCCATAATTTGGTTATAGTATACCAACTTTTTACCGCTCGTAGCAAAGAATGGATATGAAAGTAGAGTCAAGAGGGAAAAAAATGAAATAATGCATATTTTTTAGAAAATTAACATTTATCAATTTATATTTCTCAAGATTTTATGTATTATTAGAGTAATGGGGGTAATGAGAATGGAGGAGGACAATGCAACAAACATTAGAAAAAATAGGCAAACAAGTCTTTTATAAACGGCTACAGCAAAAAATGACACAAGAAGAATTATGTCAGGGCATTTGTTCTGTCTCATACTTAAGTAAAATCGAAAATGGAAAGATCGAGGCATCAGAAGAAATTCTACAATTGCTCTGCACAAGGTTAGAAATTGCCGTGACGGATTTGAGAGATGTAGAAGAAGATGTGAAGGGGAAGCTAGATGAATGGTTGAATGCACTAGTTCATTTGGACAAGCCGCAAGTAGAACGCATATATGAAGAGTTGCAAGGTGAAATGAAGCATGTTTTGGATTTTGAAATTATAAATTATTATAAACTGCTGTATACGCGTTATTTAATTATGAAACGAGATTTTCTGGCTGTTGAAGAAGAATTAGAGAGATTAAAAAAGATGTACAAAAAGTATTCGCCATTTCAGAAATTATTATATACGTATAGTAAAGGTCTATATTATTTTTTACAGCATAAATATAAAACGGCCTTAGATTATTTAGTTCAAACTGAAGTGATGGCGAAAGAACAAGGCTATTATGAAACTGGAATCTATTATAATTTAGCTCTTGTTTATAATGAATTAGAAATAGAACATATGGCTTTACATTTTGCTCATTTAGCTATGGAAGGCTTTAAGAATGAATATAAATTTCGTCATGTGATTAATTGCCAGTTATTGATAGGGTTAAGTTATATACAGAAAAAACAATATAACGAAGCTTTAGGAATTTATAGAAATATTTTAAGAGAGGCTAATTCTTTTGCGGATAAAGATAACATAACAGCGATTGCTCTAAATAACATGGGGTATTTACATTACCATTTAAAGGATTATGCAAAAGCGAAAGAGTATTATTTACAATGTTTACAATACAAGAAGGAAGAAGATTTAGATTACATTGATGCTGTATATGAGATTGCATTGCAATGTATTGAATTGAAGGAATTTGAAGAAGTAAAAGAGTGGATTAATAAAGGGATAGAAGTTGCGAAAAGAGATGAGAAGTATAAAAGTATGTTATATACACTTTTAATACTTCAATATAAATATTTTGAAGAGAAGGGGGTGTATAAAAAGTTTTTAGAAACAGAAGCTTTAACATTTTTTAAGCAAGAGGAAAATAAAAAAGATTTAAAAAAGGTATATTTAGAATTAGCAAAATATCATGAAGAAGTATTAGAATTCCAAGAAAGTAATCGGTATTATAGACTAACTATTAATTTATTAGAAGAAAAGGGAGGAAGATGAATATGAAGAAAATGATTTTTGGTGCACTAGCATTAGTGGCTATATTAGTAGTGTTAGAACCTCAATATGCTTGGACTGGAGATATGTATGGTCAAGCTAAAGAACTAATAGAAGTAATAAATTCTTAATAAAAACCCCTTTCCAATCGGAAAGGGGTTTTTTCAATATTTGTTCCTCAAAATTCTACAAAACTTGAGAAAATAATTATTTGAATTTTTAGTATATTAATAGTGGAAACATAGTGCTACGATAAAACTACTCTTTTTCAAAAAATAATTTATTAGGGGGAAGATTCATGAAAAAGAAAAGTTTAGCGTTAGTGTTAGCGGCAGGAATGGCAGTTACAACGTTTGGAGGGACAGGCTCTGCATTTGCGGATTCTAAAAATGTGCTCTCTACGAAGAAGTACAATGAAACGGTGCAATCACCTGAGTTTATTTCTGGTGATCTAACTGGAGCGACTGGTAAGAAAGCAGAATCTGTTGTGTTTGATTACTTAAACGCAGCAAAAGGTGATTATAAGTTAGGGGAAAAGAGTGCGCAAGATTCTTTCAAAGTAAAACAAGTGAAAAAAGATGCTGTAACTGATTCAACAGTAGTACGTATGCAACAAGTATACGAAGGAGTACCTGTATGGGGTTCTACTCAAGTAGCTCATGTAAGTAAAGATGGTTCTTTAAAAGTATTGTCTGGAACAGTTGCACCTGATTTAGACAAAAAAGAAAAGTTGAAGAATAAAAATAAGATCGAGGGCGCAAAAGCAATTGAAATTGCGCAAAAAGATTTAGGTGTTACACCTAAGTATGAGGTAGAACCAAAAGCGGACTTATATGTATATCAAAATGGTGAAGAAACAACATATGCATACGTTGTAAATCTAAACTTCTTAGATCCAAGCCCAGGAAACTACTACTATTTCATTGAAGCAGAAAGCGGTAAAGTATTAAATAAGTTTAATACAATCGATCATGTGACGAATGATGATAAGTCACCAGTTAAACAAGAGGCTCCTAAGCAAGATGCAAAAGCAGTTGTAAAGCCTGTAACAGGAACAAATAAAGTAGGAACTGGTAAAGGGGTATTAGGAGATACGAAATCGCTTAATACAACGTTATCTGGATCATCTTACTACTTACAAGATAATACACGCGGGGCAACGATTTTCACATATGATGCGAAAAATCGTTCAACATTACCAGGAACATTATGGGCAGATGCAGATAATGTTTTCAATGCAGCGTATGATGCAGCAGCGGTAGATGCTCATTACTATGCAGGTAAAACATATGATTACTATAAAGCTACATTTAATAGAAATTCTATTAATGATGCAGGAGCGCCGTTAAAATCAACAGTTCATTACGGAAGTAATTATAATAATGCATTCTGGAACGGATCACAAATGGTATACGGAGATGGTGATGGTGTAACGTTTACTTCATTATCTGGTGGAATTGATGTAATTGGTCATGAATTAACGCATGCGGTTACGGAAAATAGCTCGAATTTAATTTATCAAAATGAATCAGGAGCATTAAATGAAGCAATTTCTGATATCTTTGGTACATTAGTAGAGTTCTATGATAACCGTAATCCAGATTGGGAGATTGGTGAAGATATTTACACGCCTGGTAAAGCAGGAGACGCACTTCGCTCTATGAGTGATCCGGCGAAATATGGTGATCCAGATCATTATTCTAAGCGTTACACTGGTTCAAGTGATAACGGTGGAGTTCATACGAACAGTGGTATCATTAACAAACAAGCTTATTTATTAGCAAATGGTGGTACACATTCTGGTGTAACTGTAACTGGTATTGGTAAAGATAAGTTAGGTGCAATTTATTACCGTGCAAATACACAATATTTCACGCAATCTACTACATTTAGCCAAGCTCGTGCTGGTGCAGTACAAGCTGCAGCTGATTTATATGGTGCGACTTCTGCGGAAGTAGCAGCAGTGAAGCAATCATTTAGTGCTGTTGGTGTAAACTAAGGGTTTAAGAGAGTATTATTAATAAAATACTTCAAAAATAAAGAAGGAGCCTATGCTCCTTCTTTATTTTTTTCTCCATTTTTTCCACAAATAAAACAATCCAACACAACCCGCTATTGTTACAATCCACTTCGCTTCATTCGTTCCATTCATGACATGATAGGCAGAATATACTTCGATTAACAAAGCCGGTATTTTACCTATTGTGCTGGCAATACTGAAAGAGAGTAATGACATTTTGCCTAGAGCGGCAAATAAAGTAACGATACTTGATGGGATGAAAGGTATGAATCGAAACGATAGAACGAGTAGAAAGGCCTCTCTACCTTCTACATAAAGTAGGCGTTCTACCTTTGGATACTTATTTGCTTTGTTGTGAGTGAATTTCTGAAGGCCTATACGATAAATATAAAACGAGATAATAGCCCCTAATGCCTCACCTGCGATCGAAATAATGGTCCCGTTTGTTACACCAAAGAGCTGTATGTTAATAGCGGTCAAAAAAATACTAGGGATAAAACCTAAAAGACTGATGATGATATTAATTAAGATACTAAGTGGAATTGCGATTGAATAATAGTCTGTTAAGAAGTTTTGAATTGTTTCAGCCATTGTTTAAAATCCTTTATCTTTTTTTGCATTACACCATATTTCTATTGTGTAGGCAAGTGCAAATTTACATAATGTAGGAAACTGTTGATAAAACACCGTTTATATACCTTATATAGGTATAGGGTATATAAAATGAGGGGTATATTTTTCTGGTTTGGAAAACACCGGATAAATCCTGTATTTACAGAGTTTGTTCGGTGTTTTAAGTGGTGTTTTAAGTCGGGAAATAATCGAAAAAATATAGGGGTATATTTCGGATAGGGTCCAAAATAGTAGTTTGATGAAACTAGGGTGGTAATATGGCAAAATTGATGAGGAATTTTAAAAATGTATATGTTTTTTCGTTGTGAAATTGACTTTTAGTGAAGTTACGATAATAATCATGGAAGAGGTGATATGATGAAACGAATAAGTAGTCTTTTCTTGAGTAGTTTATTGGCATTAATGCTGATCTTAAGTGGATGTGCAGGAAAAGAACAAAAAACAGAGAAACAAACAGGGAATCAATCGACATCAGTAGAAAAAATTAGTGATAATATTTTAGATGAAATGGAAGGGCCACCTAAAAATGGTCATACGATTGAAAGACATGTAGGAAAATCAGAAGAGGATTTGAAGAATCGCTTGAAGACAGATAAAGTATCAGCGGCAAGTACATACTATGATAAGGAAACAGCGACGAAAGCTGTAAAAGATAGTTTGAAGCAGCATGATAAGGAAATTCAAGATTGGTTAAAAAATTCTAAAGAGGCTCGTCTCGTATTAAATACAACTCATTCATTCCCAGTTGGAAAAACGGTAATAAAGAAAAATATGAATGTAAAAGACAAGTTAGTAAAAACTGTTACTGTTTTGGCGAGAGATAAGTCAGGAGATTTAGGATATAAGATCATTACTTCTTATCCATCTGATAAATAAGAAGGGGGAGTAAATATGTATACGACATTACAATATTTTCTCAAATCGTATTGTACGTTAAGTATCCATGAGGATGAAATAGTAGGCGTGATGGAAGAGTTTATAGAGCAAGAAGATGAAGAAATTGTTTTGAAATTACGCAATGAATTATTATATATGAAGAAAAAAAACGCTTGGGAAGAGGCGTGTGTATTAGCTGCGAAGCAAGGAAATCGCATGTGGTCTTTAGAAGAAACGAAAGACCATCTTGAAGCTTTTTTACTACTATTGCAAACAAAAAAGGCGTGAATAGATCACGCCTTTTTTGTTTGCCAATTTGATGGTGTCTCATTGTGTTGGGGCACTTTTATATACGCTTTTTGAAATTTGTCCATTTGATACTACTTCACCGTTTTGTGTTACTTTTTTATACGTAACCGCTGTTATTTTATCACCAGTTCTACTAACTACTTGAGAAGAAACTTCAACATTTTTACCAGTATTTGTACCAAAAATGCGAGTAGTAATACTACCGCCATTTGAAAATGCTTGAATATAAATATGATTGCCTGTATTGTTTTTAAATTTTAAATCCGGACCATAATCTGCCACTGCTGCATCTTGCCCAAGTGGTAAATAATTTACGGGCATAGAATGATTGCTTCGAGAAACAATTCCTAAATCTGCTCTTAAAGCTGCGCTATATAAAGTGCTACTAACTTGGCAAACGCCTCCGCCTGCACTTTGTATAACTTTACCTTGTGAAAATACTGCTGCGGATTTATAACCATGGGCAGCATCCGTTACGCCAACACGGCCATTAAAACTAAACGTTTCATCAGGTGCGACAATAACTCCACTTAAAGTATTAGCTGACTTATTTACGTTATAGGACTGGTTTCCATTCCGACCAGCCATTGGAGTTGAATATTCAGCAATTACTTCTTTAATCCCCATTTTCTGTATATCTTCTGTAGAACGCTCAGGTTTTAAGAGTGTAACTGGTAATGTAACGTCCGATGAGCCAGAAGTAATGGCCTGCTGCGTTAAATCAGTTAATTTTCCTTTATCAATTTTTTCTCCATTTTGACTTTGGCTAATATTTACTGTAGAGCCTTCAACACTTAATTCTGCATTAATAGGATTTTTTAATGTTTCATTATATTTATCCTTCATAAAGCTTTCATAAGCAGTTGTATTTAATTGAGCTGTTAATTTATAGTCACGTTTTAATTCACCGTTTTCGGCCTGCTTCCGCATTTGATAACGATTCATTGCGTTTCCTTCTTGTTCTTTAAAGATTTTGTCAATAATATCTTTTTCCTTATAATTTATCCCTAAATCTTTCCATGTGTACGTTTGTTTATCATTTTGGAATATGTAGGTAAGAGATTTTTGATCTAATTCAGTTACCTTTTGATTAATAATTGCTTGAATATCTTTTTTATTTTTTCCATCGAGAGAAATACCTTCAAATGTAGTATTTGGTAATGCAGTAGTATCTAATTGATTATTTAGTTTGGATACATATTGATATCCACCAACACCGCCTACACAAAGTAATATGCCCCCAGTAATTGCAGAACCGATCAGTATTTTACTTAGCTTCATTTATTTCCCCCCAGAAATTTTTGTATAAATATATGTATTACATTTTTTGTATAAAAATGATGAAAATAACATTATGTACGTACTAGTATACTATTATTTCCACTATGTGTGTAATGTTTTTATAAAAAACGTTACACTGTTGTAATAATTGTATCTTTTTGTCACAATATGTACGAGAAATATGTTGAAAATTATAATAAAAAGGCTGTCTAGAAAGATCTAGCAGCCTTTTTATTATAATTTTTTATGTTCATTTTTATTCGTAACACCGAGATGTTCTTGTAGTGTTGTCGAAATATTATTGACGCTTTTTTCATTTGGAACGTAATAATAAATACCACCTATATATTTATCAGTACCTTCTACTTGCATTTTGTCCATTTTCAAATTGGAATCCATTGAATTTTTGGCAATTGTCATCATATCATCAAAAGTTAAATTTGTTTTTAAGTCTTTATCGACAGCGTCTAATAGGCCACCGATTTTATTAATGGAATTAAGAGATAGTGCTTTTGCAGCAATAGCTTCTAGAACAAGCTGTTGTCGTTGACCGCGCATATAATCACTGTCGATATGGCGAGTTCTAGCTAGCGCTAATGCCTCTTCTCCATTTAAATGTTGACGTCCTTTTTTCAGATGAATAGCATCTGCTTCGTCTTTACTATTTTGTTCTGAAAACTCAACCGGAACATCGACAGTAATACCACCAAGAGAATCGACAATTTTGATAAATGATTTAAAGTTGAATTTTACATAGTAATCAACTGGAACATCTAAAAATTTCTCCACTGTATCAATTGTGCTATCCACACCACCGAATACGTGCGCATGTGTAATTTTATCGTATTTATCACGTGATTTAATGTAGACACGTGAGTCACGTGGAATACTCACAAGTTTAACAGATTTATCGTTTTTATTAATTGTTGCAAGTAATAGCGCATCCGTACGAGTTGCTTTTCCATAACTCTTGTCCCTAATATCACTTTCATCAACACCCATAATAAGTACGGAAATGTTGTCAGTCATAGGTTTCACAGCTTTTTCACGTTTGCTGGATTTATCCCCGCGGCCCAGTTCAGAATAGGCATTACTTAATACAGACTTTGCTTTACTGTATATATGGAAGGAGTAACCTCCTGCTCCAAGTGCTATAATCAGTAATGGAATAAGAAGGAACCAGAGTAGGCGTTTTTTCTTTGAGTTTCCTTTTTTGGCTCGGGTGTCTTTGTTCATATCGGATTTCATCATTTTTCTCCTTTAAAACTATCAAAGTGTATACATCTAGAAGCGCATTCAAACACATAAAAAATATTGTACGCTAAATAAAAGCGATTGTACATGTATAAAAAATAGATGTCTTGATTATTTATAAGACACCTATTCGTTATTGTATACAAAAGATAGGGATAAGAAAATGATAAAATTTTACCTAATTACAACATAATGCTTACGATAATTGCAGATAAAATGCTAACGAGAGTAGCTCCATATAGTAATTTAAGGCCAAATCTGGCAACGACGTTTCCTTGTTCTTCGTTTAACCCTTTTACTGCACCTGAAATAATGCCGATAGAAGAAAAGTTGGCAAAAGAAACGAGGAAAACAGAAATGATCCCCACTGTACGGGGAGAAAGGCTATTAGAAAGTTTACTAAGGTCCATCATTGCCACAAATTCATTCGTTACAAGCTTCGTTGCCATAATGCTACCAGCTGTGACAATTTCAGAACTTGGTACACCGATAAGGAATGCAACAGGCGCAAATACGTAGCCGATTAATTGCTGGAAAGTAATGCCGAATATAATGAGGAATAGGTCATTAATGCAGCTAATTAATGCGACGAATCCGATGAGCATAGCGCCGACAACGATGGCTACGCGAAAGCCATCTAGAATGTATTCTCCAAGCATTTCAAAAAAGCTTTGCTTTTCGCCTTTAATTTCTAAAATATCTTCGTCATCTTTCACGTCGTAAGGATTGATGATGAGTATGATAATAAAACCACTAAATAAATTGAGAACGAGTGCGGTTACTACATATTTAGGCTCGATCATTGTCATATAGGCACCTACGATAGACATAGATACGGTTGACATGGCAGAAGCACAAAGTGTATAAAGACGGTGTTTTGGAATTTGAGCTAATTGCTTTTTAACTGTAATAAAAACTTCTGATTGGCCGACAATGGCAGAGGCGATAGCGTTGTAAGATTCTAATTTCCCAAGACCATTTATTTTGCTAAGGAAGTAACCGATCCAATGAATAAAAAATGGTAGTATTTTGAAATGTTGTAGTATACCAATTAAGACGGAAATGAAGACAATCGGTAATAATACAGTAAGGAAAAATGACATTTCACCTTTATTGGCAAGACCGCCAAATACAAAGTTTATACCATCAGCAGCATACTCGAGTAGCTTTGTAAACAGACTGGAAATGACCCGAATAAGTATGAGGCCGATTTCTGTATTTAATAATAAATAGGTTAAAATCAACTGTATAATAAGCATGATGAAAATTGGTTTAAATTTAATATGTTTCTTATTGTTGCTAGCAATATAAGCAAGGAAGAAAACAACGATAAGTCCCACGAAAAAAGTAATAAATTTCATAGTAAGCCCCCTAAAAGAGATATTCTGCTATATATGTTTTTCATTTCAAGGGAGAATATGCATCTTTGGTAAAGAAAGGAATAGAGAGAGCATGAATATATGTAGAGTGCACCACGTTGCAATTATTTGTTCGAATTATGAACTGTCAAAGGATTTTTATACTCGGATATTAGGTTTTAAAGCGATAAATGAAGTATATAGAAAAGAACGAGATTCTTATAAGTTAGATTTATGTGTAGGGGAAGAGTATCAAATTGAATTATTTTCATTTCCTAGTCCACCTGAGCGCCCGAGTTTTCCAGAAGCAGCTGGACTTAGACATTTAGCATTTGCTGTTACAAATATAGAAGAAGCTGTAAACCATTTAAAACAATACGGTGTGGAGACTGAAGCGATACGTATGGATGAAATTACGGATAAAAAATTTGTCTTTTTCCAAGATCCTGATGGCTTGCCTTTAGAATTGTATGAGGCTTGAAATTGGTGAATTTTATACAGGGTTGCTTTCAAATAAATGAAGAAACTAAAGTGAAACTTCTTTTTTAAAGGAGGTGTAACTTTAGCTAAGAAAGCTAAAGGACATATGTGGATATTTTAAAATTACTGATGGTAGTTATCCTTATTGCGTTAACAGCATTTTTTGTAGCTGTTGAGTTTGCAATTATTAAGGTACGTAGCAGTCGTATTGATCAACTCGTTAGTGAGAAACGACGAGGAGCATTGGCAGCTAAAAAAGTAACTTCGAATTTAGATGAGTATTTATCAGCATGTCAGTTAGGTATTACAATTACTGCTTTAGGGCTTGGGTGGTTAGGAGAGCCCACTATAAAACATATAATCGAGCCGTTGTTTTTAAAACTACACCTATCTCCTGCAATTGCAAGTACAGTTTCATTTATTATTGCCTTTGCAGTTATTACGTTTTTACATGTTGTCATTGGTGAACTTGCTCCGAAGACGCTTGCTATACAAAGGGCAGAACAAGTTAGTTTATTATTATCGAAGCCAATTATTTACTTTTACCGAGTAATGTATCCGTTTATTTGGGCTTTAAATGGTTCTGCAAGGCTTGTGACAGGGTTATTCGGATTACATCCGGCTTCTGAACATGAAGTTGCTCATTCGGAGGAAGAATTACGATTAATCTTATCCGAGAGTTATGAGAGCGGAGAGATTAATCAAAGGGAATTTAAATATGTAAATAATATTTTTGAATTCGATAATAGAGTCGCAAAGGAAATTATGGTACCTCGTACGGAAGTTGTAGGTTTATATGAGGACGAACCATTTGAAACACATATTAAAATAATCGCACAAGAAAAGTACACGAGATATCCCGTATTTGGTGAAGATAAAGATGAAATTATTGGGATGGTTAATGTAAAGGATTTATTTATTCGTTATATGGATGGTAATCGAGACGAGGGGTGCTCGATTAAGCCATATACAAGACCAGTTATTGAAGTGTTAGAAAATATTCCTATTCATGATTTGCTATTACAAATGCAAAGAAAACGAATTCCATTAGCTGTATTATATGATGAATATGGTGGTACAGCGGGGATCGTTACACTAGAAGATATTTTAGAAGAAATTGTTGGAGAAATCCGAGATGAATACGATGAAGATGAACACCCGCCTATAGAGCATATAAGTGAAGGCTATAAAATCGTAGAGGGAAAAGTGCTTATTAGTGAAGTAAATGATTTATTTGGCCTACACTTAATCGCTGCTGATGTAGATACAATTGGTGGCTGGATTATGGTACAAAAGCAAATCGTTGCTGAAGGAGATATTATTGAAAAACACGGCTTTTCTTTTAAAGTTCTTGAAAAGGATATGCATCAAATTAAACGAGTGGAAATAAAGAAGGTAGAAGAATGATTTTCTATAAATTTTTATCAAGCTATTTGTGGGCAGTAAGACCCCTACTTCAAAATTCAGCGAAAGCGAAGAAGTTAGATGGGGGATCAACAAAACCCCCACTGATTAAAGTTTCACTTTATAAAAGGTATATATAGAAAAATAAATGTTTGCGCTTTCAAAAAAGGTACTATATAGTGAAGGTGGATACTGAAAAATTCTTCTGAATGATACTCGTTTTTTTAGAGGCGAATTTTTTAGATAAGGATTTAGAATGAAAAGTATAGGTGATGAAAATGATAGCAACGAAGGATATACGTATAGAGAAAGATTTTTTAGGTGAAAAGGAAGTACCGAGTGTAGCTTATTATGGGGTACAAACATTACGTGCTGTAGAAAACTTCCCGATTACAGGATATCGCATTCATCCGTCACTCATTACGGCAATGGCAATTGTGAAAAAAGCGGCGGCACTTGCAAATATGGATACTGGTTACTTAGCTAAAGACATTGGATATGAAATTGCAGAGGCAGCGCAAGAAATTGTTGATGGGAAATTCCATGATCAATTTATCGTGGATCCAATCCAAGGCGGTGCTGGAACTTCTATTAATATGAATACAAATGAAGTAATCGCTAATCGAGCTTTAGAACGTATGGGATGTGAAAAAGGCGAGTATGTGAAAATTAGCCCAAACACGCATGTGAACATGGCTCAATCAACGAATGATGCGTTTCCAACGGGAATTCATATTGCAACTCTTATGATGTTAGAAGAACTTCTTATTACAATGGAAGAACTTCATGCTGCTTTCCGTGAAAAAGCAAAAGAGTTCGACCACGTCATTAAAATGGGACGTACACATTTACAAGATGCTGTTCCGATTCGTCTTGGACAAGAATTTGAAGCGTATAGCCGAGTGCTTGAACGTGATATAAAAAGAATTAAACAGTCTCGCCAACATTTATATGAAGTGAACATGGGGGCGACAGCTGTTGGTACGGGATTAAATGCAAACCCTACGTACATTGAACAAGTGGTTAAACACTTGCGAACATTTAGCGGATTCCCACTTGTTGGTGCAGAGCATTTAGTTGATGCAACGCAAAACACAGATGCATACACAGAAGTATCTGCGGCATTAAAAGTATGTATGATGAATATGTCTAAAATTGCAAATGATCTTCGTATTATGGCATCTGGTCCACGTGTTGGATTGGCGGAAATTCAATTACCAGCTCGCCAACCAGGTTCATCTATTATGCCAGGTAAAGTAAATCCTGTTATGGCAGAAGTAATTAATCAAGTTGCTTTCCAAGTAATTGGTAATGATCATACAATTTGCTTAGCATCAGAAGCAGGACAATTAGAGTTAAACGTAATGGAGCCTGTACTCGTATTTAATTTAATTCAAT
This sequence comes from Bacillus pretiosus, assembly GCF_052947655.1. Lineage (NCBI taxonomy): Bacteria > Bacillati > Bacillota > Bacilli > Caryophanales > Bacillaceae > Bacillus > Bacillus pretiosus. The sequence continues at coordinate 627,521 of NZ_CM129593.1, forward strand.
CTATTAGTATTATGAATAACGGATTCCGTGTATTCCGTGAATATTGTATTAAAGGAATTACAGCAAATGAAGAATTGCTGAAGCAATATGTAGAGAAAAGTGTTGGAATTATTACAGCGGTGAACCCTCATATTGGTTACGAAGTAGCATCTCGTATTGCACGTGAAGCAATTGAAACAGGAAAATCTGTTAGGGAGCTATGTTTAGAACATGGTGTACTGACAGAAGAAGAATTGGATATTATTTTAGATCCATTCGAAATGACGCATCCTGAAATTGCTGGAGCTTCTTTATTAAAGAATAAGAAGATGTAATATGAATAAAACACCGATCCATTTGGATCGGTGTTTTATTTTTAAAAGATATTAAATACAGCGTTTAATTGAAGTAAGCTAATAATAGCTAAGAAGATTAAACTGTATTTCATCGCTGTTTTAAATAGGGCAGACTCTTTACCAACTAGTCCAACTGCTGCACAAGCAACGGCTACAGATTGTGGTGAAACCATTTTTGCCATTGTACCACCTACTACGTTTAATGCAACAAGAGTAGAAGGAACGATGTTTAATTGATCTGCAGTTACTGCTTGAAGCGGTGCGAATAATGAACCACTTGATACTACTGAACCTGTAATGAATACGCCAATCCATCCTAAGATTGGAGAAAGAACTGGGAATGCATTACCAGTAGAAGAGAATGCCAGTCCAAGTGTAGATGACATACCAGAGTAGTTCTCTACGTAAGCTAAAGCGATAACGCTACAGATTGTATATACTGGAGCTTTTAGTTCTTTCATTGTTTCTACTATTAATTCTTTAACCATTTTACCTTTTACGCGGTAAACGATAAGTGAAACAATAATTGCTAATACGATTGCAGTAGTTGTAGATGAGAATACATCAAACTTGAAAACAGCCGCGAAAGGTGTATCAGCTTTTGTAATTGGTGTAGTTTTCATAACAGCATTATGAAGACCAGGGAACTGAATGTTAAATACTAAGTTTGCTAGTGCGCCATCCGGAGCAAATAAAGCTTTAATTGGTTTTAAATTAAAGATTGTTACGAATGCAGTTAAGAATACGAATGGAGACCAAGCATATAAAATTTGATTGAATGTATGAGATTCTTGTTTTTCTTGTTTTTCTTCTGTAGAAGAAGATTTTGGTTGCCAAACACGTAAGAATAATGCTAGAGAAACCATACTTACAACGGCTGCGAAAATATTAGTAAGTTCTGCACCTAAGAAGTAAGTCACAAGGAACTGAGTTATAGCGAAAGAAAAACCACTTACAAGAATACCTTGCCAAGTTTCTTTAATACCTTTAATTCCATCAACCATTGAAACAAGTAAGAAAGGTAAAACAATACTAATGAATGGTAAAATAAGAACAGTTTGACGACCGATAGTTAATGCGTCTAGCTCAGTTAATTGTGCTGGTACTGTAACTGGGATACCCATAGCACCCATAGCACCACCAGCGATGTTAGCTACTAAACAAATACCTGCTGCTTTTAATGGATTAAAGCCCATACCCACAAGTAATGCAGCTGTAATAGCAACTGGAACCCCTAAACCAGCTGCGCCTTCTAAGAAAGCACCGAAAGAATAAGCGATTAATAATACTTGTAAACGTTGATCATTTGTAATGCTTGAAATACTATCACGAATGATGTTGAATTGCTCTGTTTTAACAGTTAATTTGTAAAGGAAAATTGCTGCGATAACGATAGTACAAATTGGATAAAATCCAGATAAAACACCGAATCCGGCAGATGCTACAGCTACGGTTGCTGGCATTTTATAAACGAATATAGCAAGAATAATAGCGACAATCACACTGTAAAGACCAGCCATATAACTTTTCATTTTCAGTCCCATTAAACAAATGATGAAGCAGAAAATTGGAAGTGCTGCGATTAGTGCAGATAACCAAATATTGTTTAATGGGTCATAAATTTGTGTCCAAGTACTCATAATAATGACAACTCCTATCTATTTTATGTGAAGAAATTCACATTATTTGTGAAACAATTCACAATCAACTTACATGCTTAGTATATTCTCCTTCAACACTATTGTCAACGTAAAAAAGTATAATTATTCCATAATAGTATTAAAAGAAATGCTTTGTTCATAAAGTAGACAAAAAGCAAACTCAAATAGATTTGAGTTTGCTTTTTGAAGTTATTTCTATATTGTTTTATTTGTTCGTATATCATTAATCTTATATGTTAGATGACGTCTTTGCATTAAGTATATAGGATGTTGAAATTTGATAGGTGTCACATGCTGGTCTGAGTTGATCTAGTAAGAAAGAGAAACCAAATGCATTTAATAGGAAGTTTTGAATAACAGTCTGAGCAAGTACAATACGAATTAAAACAACAATAAGTCAATTTTTAATATTACATTATCTTTTTTTACTGAAAATTCCTTTTAGCATAACAAAGAGGTTAAATATAACCCGAATACGTTACGATAGGTTATCAATTATAGACGGTATTTTACAATATCGTTACTGTACGTTGCAGTGAGGTGAAAATATAACAAAAAGCTTGATAAAACAACGTTTGTAAGCAAAGTATTCATAGCCCTTACTTTTGCTTTTTCATTATATCATATAGTATAATATTCAAAATCAGCAAGGAATTTTTCCTGAATTCTTTCCTGATAAAGGTGGAAAAAATTTTCAGCATTATAGGTTGATAAAGTTATGTCGTAACAGGAAATATAAGAACAGATATATAAATAAATAAAAAGAAAATAAAAACGAAAATGAGGGGAACTTTATGAGCCAAAATCAATTCGAATGTCGTATTTCAGAAGAAGATGTACAAATGTTAAGAGCGTTAGCGCATCCGTTACGTTTACGCCTAGTAATGGAACTAATGCAACGTGGAACTTGTAATGTAACACAATTACAGGAAGTGTTAGAAATTCCACAATCAACGGTTTCGCAACATTTAACGAAATTAAAACAAAATAAAGTAGTGCGCTTTGAAAGACGAGGACTAGAAGTGTATTATCAAATTCATAATGATAAAGTAAGTGAAGTTGTAAAAACATTATTTTCTTAAAATTTGAATATTATGGAAAAAGACGTGTGGGATATACGTCTTTTTTTATTTGTCAGAAAGGTGATATGAGAGTAAATGTTAGCATGTAAGGAAGAAAAGGCTACGAATTAACATGCTACTGTATGGAATATATTCTAAAGGGAAAAGAAAAGATAGAAAGGAGTGTAGTAAGTAAAAGGAGGAATAGTAGTATGGATGTAAAACGTGTGAAACAAATCTTATCTTCTTCAAGTAGCATTGACGTTACATATGAGGGCGTACCAGTATGGATTGAGAGCTGTGACGAGCAGAGTGGAGTTGCTCAAGTGTATGATGTATCTAATCCTGGGGAAAGCGTTCACGTGAACGTGACGGCTTTAGAGGAGAAATGATAAAAAAGACGCTTCTAATTTTAGAAGCGTCTTTTTATTTCCTATTCCATCATATGTGCAATTTTCTTAGAGAACATAAGAAGTACTAATCCTAGCACGATTACGATAACACCGATGCTTGCGAATACTTCTAAATAGCCTAAAGATTGAGTGAAGGCAGCTAATTGTCCTGCTAATAAGTTTGCGAAGCCAGTACCAGCTAACCATACACCCATTAATAATGATGCTAATTTAACCGGAGCGATTGCACTTACCATAGATAATCCGATTGGTGATAAGAATAATTCACCGATTGTATGGAACATGTAAGTGAATACAATGAATAGTAAGTTTGCTTTCATTGCAATATTACTTTCATCGCTACCAGTTTTTAATACAGCTAAAGTTAGAACTAAATATCCAATCCCTAGTAAAATCATACCAAATGCCATTTTTGTTGGGATTTTTAAGTCACCATTTTTCGTTTTTGAAAGTTTAATCCATAATGCAGAAACAGGTAATGCTAGTAAGATAATGAATAGTGGGTTTACAGATTGGAACCAAGGTGTTGGAATTGTAAATCCACCAATTGTACGATCCACGAACTTATCTGTGTAAAGTGTTAAAGAACTACCAGCTTGTTCAAATCCTGCCCAGAAGAATACAACGAAACAAGTTAAAATTAAAATTGCAGTAGTACGTTTTTTCTCTTGTGTTGTTAAAGGTTTTTTCTCAATTGCTTTTGCATTTTTTTCTTTAGATTTTTTCCCTACAACAGTTGTTCCGATTGATCCTAAGTAACGAGGTGCTAATAAGTTAAATATAATCTGTCCAATAACCATACCGATACAAGCTGTTAAGAATCCATATTTATAATCTGCGAAATAACCGCAAATGATTGGAGCAATAAGAGCCCCTAAGTTAATTCCCATGTAGAAGATAGTGAAGGCACTATCACGGCGAGAATCATTTTCGCTATATAATTGACCTAATAAAGTCGAAATATTTGGTTTGAAGAATCCGTTACCAATAACTAATAATCCTAATCCTAAGAAAACTCCAGTTTTCGTGTTCATTGAAAATAGTACGAAGTTACCAATTGCCATAATGATACCACCAATAGTAATGGCGTGACGTTTCGATATGAAATGGTCAGTTAGCCAACCGCCGATAATCGGCGTGAAGTATACTAACATTGTGAAAATACTGTAAATTTGTACTGCAGTTGCTTTATCAAATCCTAAACCGCCACTTATTAAGCTCGTTGATAAATAAAGAACTATTAAGGCACGCATTCCGTAATAGCTAAATCTTTCCCATGCCTCTGTAAAGAACAACAAGTATAACCCTGGTGGATGTTTTTTTGGTGATTGTTGCTCTCCAGCTTTGTCTAATTTTAAAGCTGCATCCATTTTTGTTTCCCCCTAATCCTGTATAACGGATATTTATGTAATCATTTTAATTTACAAAATATTTAGAAGTCAATAGAATTATATGGAAATAGAAAGAAAATTTCTAAAAAAGTTCTATTTTCCTTCAACCGTTATTGTATTTTGCCCTGAAAACTCGATAATAAGCGTTTTCAAATGTAGTAATTGAATTCTAAACGAATTCAAAATAGTGATTAATCAGAAAATTTAGATTAAAATATATATTTCGGTATAAAGAAAATATATACTATTTATTTTTATAATATAACATATTGGGAATAAAAATACAAAATGAAATAATGTGACATTTAAGTGAATTGAAAAATAACCAGCTCCATAGAAGGGGAGCTGGTTAAGGAAATATTATTTAACAAAGCGTTTTTCGATATCATCTAATAGTAGGTTAGCAGCCATTACACCACCAGCTGTATTCCAAATAACGTCATCAACTTTGTATGCTTTACCATTTTTCACTGCATTTAAATTTTTAAATAGCGGATCATTGATATATTCTTTTTCTAATTCAGAGCCTTTTTTCTCATTTCCTTTATCGAATGTGAAGTAGAATAATACGTCGCCATCCATTGCAGAAATACGTTCTTTAGACACGTTACGCTCTGCAAAGTCGTCTTTATTTTGGTCACCAGGGCGTTTAAATCCAAGCTCTTTTAAAATAACACCAGAGAATGTATCACCATGATAAATACGAACATCACCAGGCATGAAGCGAACCATAGAGATTTCTTGATTTACTTTATCGCCTAGTTTAGCTTTTAAATCTTGCATACTTTTATCGTAATCAGCTAAAACCTTTTGACCTTCTTTTTCTTTATTTAATGCTTTTGCATAAAATTTGAAGTTATCTTTCCATTCACCACGTAGCGTCTCAGAGAACACAGTAGGTGCAATTGCTGTTAGTTGCTCGTACACTTTTTCGTGACGCATTTTGTTACCGATAATTAAGTCTGGTTTTAAAGAAGCGATTGTTTCCACGTTCACTTGTCCCTCATCACCAACAACTTTTACATCTTTCATTTTATCTTTAATATGTGGATACCATGGATCCCCAGTCCAAGATTTTACAGCCCCAACTGGTTTCACACCTAGTTCAAGTAAAGCTTCAGTTCCTTCATTTGTTAAAATGACTACACGTTTTGGATTAGCAGGAACTTCTGTTTTACCCATTGCGTGTTCCACTGTAATCATTTCTTTTTTTGTATCTTCTTTTGTTTCCTCTTTCGTATTTGATTTTCCACAAGCACTTAAAAGTAATGAAAAGGCTAGTAAAAATACAAATACTGTAAACGATTTCTTTCGTGTTAAATTCATTATGTACCCCCTACATACTGAGAAGTTTTTTCAATAGCAAGCATGATATTAAGCTTTTATCTTTTGATTGTCAATACATATCAATGAAAATAGTTCTCATTATCGTTGACAATGAGAATTAAGTTGAAATACACTTACAACGTATCATTATACATTGAAGGGGAAACGCTGCATGTTATTAAAAACAAATCAAGCAAAATGGATTGGATTATTTGTTGGAATCATTGCAGTCATTATTTGTATTTGGGGAAGTATTATTTTCGGATATACAAATACGAGCTGGAAATTAGCGTTAGATGCTTTTTTTCATTTTAATGGTTCCAATGAACATATTATTATTCAAAATGTGCGTTTACCAAGGGCATTAATTGCAGCTAGTGTTGGTGCTAGTTTAGCCATTGCCGGTTGTCTTATGCAAACTTTAACGAAGAATCCACTTGCTTCTCCAGATTTTATTGGATTAAATTCAGGTGCTGCTTTCTTCATAGTTGTAGCAATTGTTATTTTTTCCGTGACATCATTATCAGCTTTCACGTGGATTGCCTTTTTAGGGGCAGCAATTGCAGCTGTGCTCGTATTTGCTTCTAGTTCTTTAGGAAAAGAAGGGACGACGCCTCTTAAGTTAACGTTAGCAGGGGTCGCAATTAGTGCGTTATTTTCATCATTAACGCAAGGATTACTTGTGTTAAATGAAAAAGCGCTTGAAGAAGTACTGTTTTGGCTTGCCGGATCTGTGCAAGGAAGAAAGTTAGAAATTTTACAATCTGTATTCCCATATTTATTAGTAGGCTGGATCGCATCTCTTATGATGGCAGGGAAAGTAAATACAATAATGATGGGGGAAGACGTTGCAAAAGGACTTGGACAAAGAACGATTTTAATGAAATCATTCGTACTATTTATTATTGTCCTGTTGTCTGGTGGTTCAGTTGCAGTCGCTGGTCCGATTGGATTTATTGGTATTGTTACTCCGCATTTTGCCAGATTTCTTGTTGGAGTAGATCACAGGTGGAGAGTACCGTATAGCGGATTGTTAGGTGCAATACTATTAATCTTAGCTGATATAGCAGCAAGATATGTCATTATGCCACAAGAAGTACCAGTAGGGGTTATGACAGCGTTTATCGGGGCACCATTCTTTATTTATATTGCACGTAAGAGAGGGCTTAGCAAATGAAGAAGTATATTCCGTTTCGTATAGGAAAAGGTGGGCTCTCGTTTTTAATGTATAAACGAGCTTGTCTCGTCTTATTCAGTTTACTAGTTGTTTTAATAGGAGTATTTTTTGCGAGTGCAGGTATGGGAGACATGAAAATTCCTCCGTATGATGTATGGCAAGCGATTACTGGAAATGGCGATGCAATGTCAAATATGGTTGTAAACAAGTTTCGTATGCCGCGTATTTTGATTGCCATCCTTGTAGGAATCGCACTTGCTGTAGCAGGATGTATTTTACAGGGTCTCGTTCGAAATCCACTGGCTTCTCCTGATATCATCGGGATTACAGGTGGTGCAAGTGTTGCAGTTGTATTATTTTTAGCTATATTCAGTGATAAAAATAATGCGCTAACCGTAAGCATTCATTATATGCCGTTAGCAGCCTTCGCTGGGGCAACGATTGTAGCACTTTTTGTATATTTATTTGCATGGAGAAATGACGGATTATCACCGATTAGTCTTGTTTTAATTGGTGTTGGTTTTTGGGCATTAACGAAAGCGGCAACGACTTTGTTTATGTTGTTAGCGCCAATTTATCAAGCGAGTCAAGCGAATGTATGGATTACAGGTACTGTTTACGGCTCTTCATGGCAAAACGTTATGGTGCTTGCGCCGTGGGTTCTCATTTTAACGGTAATATCATTTATAGCTGCTAGACATTTAAATGCACAAGAGCTAGGGGATGATATTGCGGTAGGACTTGGTGTTCCTTTAACGAAGTCACGCGTATTCATGTTATTACTGAGTACAGCTTTAATTGGTGGCGCAGTTGCCTTTGCCGGAGGAATTGGGTTTGTCGGTTTAATGGCACCTCATATTTCACGAAGACTAGTTGGTTCTTTATACGGTGCATTACTCCCAGTTGCGGCTATTGTTGGTGCAATTTTAGTACTTGCTGCAGATTTAATTGGGCGTACAGTTTTCACACCACTTGAAATTCCAGCAGGGGTATTTACATCAGCAATTGGTGCACCTTATTTTATTTATTTACTTTATAAAAGTCGGAATTCATAAAGGGAGATGAATATGCAAAGAGCATTGGAGACGAAACGTTTGACGTTGTCTTATGGTGAAACAATTATTATTGATGAGTTGAATTTAGAAATTCCAAAAGGCGAAATTACAATCTTTATCGGTTCTAACGGTTGCGGGAAATCAACTTTATTACGTTCACTAGCTAGATTATTAAAGCCAACAACTGGTGACATTTTGTTAGATAATCAAGCCATTCAAAGTATGCAAACGAAGCAAATTGCTCGTCAAATGGCAATTTTACCGCAAGGACCGCAAGCGCCAGAAGGACTTACAGTATTGCAGCTTGTAAAGCAAGGGCGTTATCCATATCAAACATGGCTGAAGCAATGGTCAGAAAAAGATGAAGAAATGGTACAAAAAGCACTTGCAGCAACAGGTATGACAGAATTTGCTGAGCGTGATGTGCATGCTCTTTCAGGTGGACAACGTCAACGTGCTTGGATTGCAATGACGCTTGCACAAGATACAGATATCATTTTACTGGATGAGCCTACTACATATTTAGATATGACTCACCAAATTGAAGTGCTAGATTTATTATTTGAATTAAATGAAACAGAACAAAGAACAATTGTTATGGTATTACACGATTTAAATTTAGCATGCCGTTATGCAGACAATATTGTAGCCATTCAAGATAAACAAATATATGCACAAGGTAAGCCAGAAGAAGTAGTAGATGAGAAGCTAGTACGTGATGTGTTCCGAATGGAATGTCAAATTAGTACGGATCCGTTATTTGGGACGCCACTTTGTATTCCACATGGAAAAGGAAGACGTGTACGTAAAGAGGTTGCTCAGGCAATGAGATAATAAAAAAGTCGATGATGATTCATCGTCTTTTTTATTTTTCGCAAGAGAATAGTAGGAAGAGGGGAATTCGTAAACGTCGTTCATATTCTTCTTCGCTCTGAAAATAAGTTTGATTTGGTGTAGCTTCTTTTATATTTGTAATCGTAAATCTAGCTTGTTGTAATAATGTAAAATATTCTTCCGTTGTACGATGATATTTAATAACTTCTTGATCAATCCAAGGTTCAACGCGTTTTCCCATTTTAAAATAATCATCGACGAGCCAGCTTGTTCTTTTTCCGCTCGTTTGCAAGCTTTCAAATGAAGAAGTAATAACAGGGTGTTGAACACTAAAAGTAAAGAGTCCATTTGTTTTTAAAGCTTCGTACACATTTTGAAAAATGATAGGAAGATGTTCAATATAATGTAAGGCGAGTCTAGACGTTACTAAATCAAAAGTAGAAGGAGGGTATGTGTAGTCTTTGAGGTTTAAACAATGGACGGTTCCATTTTTATTTTCTAGTTGTTTTTTAGCTTTTTCATACATAAGTTCGGAGCCTTCAATACCAGTGTAAGAGTGGCAGCCATTCTCTAATAATTCCTCGCCAAACTTGGCGTCACCGCAGCCTAAATCGAGGATTTTCTTTCCTTTCACATCACCAATGAGTTGAAAGAAGGCTGGTTTTTCAAGTGATTCATTTGGGCTATTTTCTCGGTATCTTCGTTTCATATATTGTTCAAAAAATGCTTCGTTATTATATACATCAGATTCAGTAAATGCCATGATTGAAGCCCCCTTAAATATTTTTTTTATTCTACCAAATATGAAAAGTAAATGATAGATTTCTTGTAATGAATCATATATAATCTAGAATTGTAAGCGGTTACTTTAAACTATTTTTCTATAATAAATTCTAAAAACGTGTTAAGCTAGTAGAGGGATTATTAGAACTATTAAGACAATAATCCGCTTACATGAACGATGGGAGGCTTCACAATGTCTAGTAAAACACTTGCAAAATTTTTAGAAGAAAATTTAGAGGATTTAAAATCAAAGGGGCTTTATAACGTAATTGATCCGCTTGAGAGTTCAAATGGACCGATCATTACAATTGGCGGAAAAGAATATATTAACTTATCTTCAAACAACTATCTTGGATTAGCAACAGATAGCCGTTTGCAAGAAGCAGCAATTGGTGCAATTCATAAGTACGGCGTTGGAGCAGGAGCTGTTCGTACAATTAACGGTACTTTAGATTTGCATATTAAATTAGAAGAGACAATTGCAAAGTTTAAACATACAGAAGCAGCAATTGCTTACCAATCAGGATTTAACTGTAATATGGCAGCGATTTCAGCCGTTATGGATAAAAATGATGCGATTCTTTCAGACGAATTAAACCATGCTTCTATTATTGATGGTAGTCGTTTATCAAGAGCGAAAATCATCGTTTATAAACATTCTGATATGGAAGATTTACGCCAAAAAGCAATCGCAGCGAAAGAATCAGGTCTTTACAATAAATTAATGGTAATTACAGACGGTGTCTTCTCAATGGATGGAGATGTTGCAAAATTACCAGAGATTGTTGAGATTGCAGAAGAATTAGATTTAATGACATATGTAGACGATGCACACGGTTCAGGGGTACTTGGAAAAGGTGCAGGAACTGTAAAGCATTTCGGTCTATCTGATAAAGTTGATTTCCAAATTGGTACATTATCAAAAGCAATTGGGGTAATTGGTGGATATGTAGCAGGGAAACAAAACTTAATTGACTGGTTAAAAGTTCGTTCACGTCCATTCTTATTCTCCACAGCATTAACACCAGCTGATGCAGCTGCATGTATGCGATCAATTGAAATTTTAATGGAAAGCACAGAGTTACATGATTGTCTCTGGGAAAATGGCCGCTATTTAAAACAAGGGTTAAAAGAACTTGGCTTTAACATTGGAGAAAGTGAAACGCCAATTACACCTTGTATTATTGGTGACGAAGTATTAACACAAGAATTTAGTAAACGTCTAAATGAAGAAGGCGTATATGCAAAATCTATCGTGTTCCCAACTGTAGCTAAAGGAACAGGACGCGTTCGTAATATGCCTACAGCAGCTCATACGAAAGAAATGTTAGATGAAGCAATTCGTAAGTATGAAAAAGTAGGGAAAGAAATGGGCATCATTTAAGTAAAGACATCTTTTGAATAGCTTGCAAATGAGGAGTGGGGAAAATGAAAAAAATTCTAGTAACCGGTTCTTTAGGGCAAATTGGTTCTGAATTAGTAATGAAACTTCGTGATGTATACGGTGCATCAAATGTTATTGCAACAGATATTCGTGAAACAGATAGTGAAGTAGTAACGTCTGGTCCATTTGAAACGTTAGATGTAACAGATGGACAAAAACTACATGATATCGCAAAGCGTAATGAAGTAGATACAATTATTCATTTAGCAGCTTTACTTTCAGCAACAGCAGAAAAAAATCCGTTATTTGCTTGGAATTTAAATATGGGTGGACTTGTAAATGCATTAGAAGCAGCTCGTGAATTAAACTGTAAGTTTTTCACGCCAAGTTCTATCGGTGCATTCGGTCCATCAACGCCGAAAGATAATACGCCACAAGATACAATTCAGCGTCCTACTACGATGTATGGGGTAAACAAAGTAGCAGGAGAATTACTATGTGATTATTATCATCAAAAGTTTGGCGTTGATACGCGCGGTGTACGTTTCCCTGGTTTAATTTCTTACGTAGCTCCTCCAGGAGGCGGAACAACTGATTATGCGGTTGAAATTTATTATGAGGCGATTAAAAAAGGCACATACACCTCATACATTGCAGAAGGAACATACATGGATATGATGTACATGCCAGATGCTTTACAAGCGATCATTTCATTAATGGAAGCTGATCCAAGTAAGCTTGTGCATAGAAATGCGTTCAATATTACAGCAATGAGCTTTGAGCCAGAGCAAATCGCAGCATCAATTCGTAAACACATCCCGACGTTTACAATGGATTACGCTGTAGATCCTGCTCGTCAAACAATCGCTGATAGCTGGCCAAACTCTATTGATGCAACAGCAGCAATGAAAGAGTGGGGCTTTAAAGCAGAATACGATTTAGACAAAATGACAACTGACATGTTGGCTAAGTTAAAAAAAAAGCTCACAGCTGAGTTAGTGATAAATTAATAGGAAGGGTCGATTCTTAGGAATTGGCTCTTCTTTATTTTTTGAGGGAGAGAAGTCTTATGCAAAGAGTTGACGTCGTATATGCACTAATACATGATGAAGAAACAGATAAAATATTAATGGTACATAATATAGAACAAAACGTTTGGTCACTGCCGGGTGGGGCTGTTGAAAAAGGTGAAATATTAGAGGAAGCACTAATAAGAGAAGTGAAAGAAGAGACAGGTTTAACTGCCGTGACAGGTGGACTTGTTGCGATCAATGAAAAATTCTTTGAAGAATCAGGGAATCATGCGATACTTTTTACATTCCGAGCAAATGTAGTAAAAGGTGAACTGATTGCGGGAGATGAAGAAGAAATTTCTGCAATAGAGTGGGTGAATCGAACGATCGCAAATGAACGATTCCCATTCTACGATGGCGGATTCGAGGCATTATTAGAAGTAGCCATTCCATATAAGTTTCAATCAGAAACAAAGTGATTGAAAGAAAAAACAGGAGCGACAACGCTCCTGTTTTTCTATTCAATCGTCTTCAGTAGTAACTTTTTCAATAGTGGTTTAATCTTCAGACGTAAATCTTCAGCATGATTTGCAACTAAGAAGTGATGGTTATAAATGTTCTTCATTAATTGATAAGTGGCTTCTTTCGCTTCGCCTTCTTCGATGAAGATTCCGATTACTTCCATACCACTTTTACGAGCAAGTTTGACAGCTTCATGCGTATCTAAAATACCGTCTTGTTGATAGTCTAGCGCAGAAGGCTCACCGTCTGTAAAGACAAGTAAGAATTTATGTTTTTCTGGTCTTTTTGCAAGCTTTTCAGAAACGATACGAATAATATATCCGTCGCGGTTATCTTCTTCTTCGCGAAGCTGCATAATTTCTGGACCGACGTTTGGTAACGTTGAGTTTTTATACGTTACAACTTCATGGATAACGTTTGGCTTATCCTCAGGCTTAGCACTAGAAGCATCTTCCCAAAATCCACTAATGGCGTGCGGGATTTTTAAAGATTTCAATGCTTCATGGAATAGGACCACACTCTTTTTCGTTTCTTCCATTTTGTTATACATAGAACCAGAGCAGTCCACTAGTAGTTGGAATGCAACGTCAAGTTCTTGTGATTCTTGTCCTTTTTTATAAAACATGCGCGGCTGCTTTTCAGTATAAATACGAAGGAATTTCTTACGAAGTCTTCCGTAATATTTATCACTATTTGCATTCGTTTTATTTTCAATCGTTTTTTCGATAATTTTCTTTAATTCTTTTACATCTTTATTAACGACTGATTTGATAGCTTGGTAATCCTTTTTTTCATCAGGATTTGATTTGCGAGCTTCTTTAAATATATGAGAAGCACCAACGTTATACTTACCGTATGCACCCTCGTTTTGGCTAGAAGCGTGTGAAGCTCTTGCTTCTTCTGTATCAGCGCCATCAAAGTTGGATTGTGTACTCTTTTGAGAAGTACCTTGTACAGAACCAAGTGCTTGGTCGCCATCTTCTGATTCACGAGCAGTATCGCCCATCATGTTTGTTTTTGTTCCGCTTTCTAATTCAAAGCGTAAAAAATTCTCGTTTTCGTTATTTTTATTTTCACGATGCCATGTGGAGAAACTTTCATCCATTTTGTTTTTATTTTCATCGTCATCTATGAGCTGCGTATCATCATTTGCTAAATCTTCGACGCGACAGTTCTTTTCGTCTGCAATGACAGATAAATAAAGCGGAGCATGTCCGAAATAATTATTAAGCATATCACTTTCAAGAAGTCCTTCTAAACGATAGCGAATTTTTTCAACGATATACATAATGTCTTCTGTATTACGAGCTTGGAATGTTTCATGCAAAATTGCTTCAATTTGCTCGAAATATTCATTATTAAACATTTCATATTTATCGCTCGTTAATGAAAGATAGCAGAGACAAAATAGACGATCACCGTGATAGTTACGAACACGATTGATTTCATTTTGTGAACCAAAGTAATTGCGATACATTTCTTTTCTTCTTTTAAAAACATGCTTTGTGCCAGGGCGTAAGTTTTTTACGATTTCCTCAACACGTAAATCTTCTAATAGAACAAATAATTGTGTTAAAAACTTTTTTAAGGGTGATTCTTGTAATTCAATCGCATAAGAACGAATTAAAGTCATGTCCGAGTAATGTTTATTACCAAGTGCTTTTAAAAACACTTCGCTTTTTAATCCGATTACTGTATCCTCTTCTTTTCGATCATCCCAAAAGTGACTAATGACAACCTTTTTTTCAATTTCGTCGTAGTATGCTTTATAGCCATACTCAAGGTAGGCATCGTCTTCTTTTAGAAGAGCATACATTAAGTTTTCCATTTGTAGAAAAAGCGACGCATCAATTTTTTTGTCACTAAAAATTTGTCTCATGAATTATCCCTCAAAGAAATAACTTTCTGCTAATTCACGGACAGTCATTTGTTCTGTTTCATCGTTTAATTTTGCGATAATACTACGTTCAATTGCACGCATAACAGGAATATATACACCTAAATCACATGCGTCGATAATGCCACGAATACTTGCTGCTTCTTCACTTACACGTCCGTCACGAGCTAAAGGCATAAGGTCGCTTGCAAATGCAACGAACTTTTCAATTGTTGCAACATCATTTAATTTTGATTCAGATAGTAATAGTTCTTTTAATGTGTCACCTTGAATGTATGGAACTTCAATAATAACGAAACGGTTTTTTAATGCTTCGTTTAGTTCACTTGTTCCAACGTAACCTTCATTAATTGCTGCAATTACACGATACTCGTCATCGCCATATACAACCTCTTGTGTAAATGGATTTGTAATCATTTTACGGTAATCTAATGCACCGTGAAGAAGTGGTAACGTTTCAGGTTTTGCCATATTGATTTCATCAATATATAGGAAATGACCGTTCTTCATTGCTTTCATAAGAGGGCCGTTAACGAATGTAACTTCAGATGCGCCATCTTTCGTTTGTAGTGTGTTGTATCCTAAAATACCTTCTACATCTAGGTCAACAGAACAGTTAATGCTATGCATTGGTTTTTGGAATAAAGAAGAAAGAGTTTCAGCTAGTACTGTTTTACCACTACCAGTCGGCCCTTTTAATAGAATGTTTTTGCCAAGAAGAAGTGCTGTAATAGCATCTTCAATAATGCTGTTATCAGATGCTTTATATATTTTCTTTCCAATTAAATGTGCATTTTCACCAGCTTCTTGTTTATTTTTTTCGTGAATGGTTGAGAGCTGTTGTTTTAAATCAGCATGTATATGAAATTGTTCTAACATGTATTTCCCACCTAACATTATTTTCATAAAGTAATACATCTTATGATAACTTGTTTTAATATGGTATGCAAAGAAAAGGAGAGAGGGGAAATGGAAAAGAAAAAGCAATCAATGTTACATTGATTGCTTACAGTAAAGGAGAAATGAGTCGCATGAAAGACTCTAATATTCGTTTTTTGATACTTCTTTTTTGGAATGCGTTCCATTTAATTTCAGTGGAATGCTTAAAGTCGTCTTCAAAATCATGTTTAATATCATGAACGGTTTCTGATTCATATAGTACGCTAATAAGTTCATAATTTAATTCAAAGCTGCGTACGTCCATATTTGCCGTTCCAATTGTCGCGATCTTATCATCAACGAGTACAATTTTTGCATGCATAAAACCATCTTTATAACTATAAATGGAAGCACCAGCTTTTAAAAGCGGAGTGAAGTAGGACTGAGATGCTTGATCACTAATAATACTATCACTTTTACCAGGATATAAAATGCGTACATCTATGCCAGATATTGCACTTAAACGTAATAATGTTAAAGTTTCTTGATCTGGAATAAAGTAAGGTGTAGCGATCCAAATCGATTTTTTTGCAGATCCCATAACAGCTAATAATGTATTGCGAATGCTTTTATCATCTGAGCTTGGTCCGCTCGCTACAATTTGCACAGCACCTTCTGCATTTGAAATTTCTTTACCTGGGAAGTATTGTCTATTCATAAATTGATCCCAAGAATAAGTATTCAACCCACTAGATGCATAGAGCCAATCCTCTAGAAAGATTGCTTGTAATTTATATAACGCTTTCCCTTCTATTTTTAAATGGCTATCACGCCAAATGGGGAATTTTTTTGAACGACCAAGGTATTCATCACCGACGTTGAGTCCACCAGTAAAACCGATTTCTCCATCTACAATAACGATTTTACGGTGGTTACGATAATTGACTGTTTCAAGTAACCAAGCTGAAAAAATAGGGTCAAATTCTACAATTTCGATCCCAGCTTCTTTCATAGGTTTTAAAAAGCGTCTTCTTAAAGTGTTACTTCCGAGTCCATCATAAAGAAAGCGTACAATAACACCAGATTTTGCTTTTTTTATTAAAGCATCTCGAACTTTCGTACCAATCTCATCAGATTTATAAATATAGTATTGAATATGTATGTGATGTTTTGCTTGCTCGATAGCTTGCAAAATTTCTGAGAATGTTTGATCTCCATTTGTTAAAAGTTTTGTCGTCGTTCTATCTGCGGCAGGCCCGCCTCCAAATTTTTGTACGACTTCTGTTAAATGTACAGAACGTTCATGTAAGGGGACTGTGAGTGCTAATTCTAGTCGTCTTCCTTCTAATATTTCACGGAATAATTTTCTTTGTTCTTCTGAACGATGGAGATGTTTTTTTCTTCTCCAACGGCTACGACCGAAAATAGAGTATAAAAGCACCCCTATAACGGGAAGAAGTGCTAATACTAAAAACCACGCTAAGGTGCTTTGAGGAGACCTATTTTCGATGAAAATAACGAATGAAATTCCTATGATTGTGATGGACCAGAGAGCGCCGACAAATGTATATAACGAAATAAATGATGTATTTAATAGGAAAAGAACGATAGATATAATTACAAATATTGATAGTAATTGAACGATAGGCTTCTTCATTTCTATAAAATTCCTCTAATCTTTCTTAAGTATAGACTTCTTATATAAAAAGGTATAATCCGACATTCTTATTATAAAGTGTTTTGTTTTTTTTACAAAATATAGACATTTTCCCCATGCTTTCCGCATTTGTCCTACATACATTATATTGTGACGTTATTATCCAGCTATTTGCTGGTTAATAAACAGTGTAGGAGGGACAAAACCCTTGCCCTTTATATAGGAAAGGGGATAACCATATCATGGATTTGTAGCAGGTGCATGATGAAGACCAGGATATAGTTATCTTTATTACGCGGATTCTTCTTAATTATATAGGTTACTAACAAGGTCCGTACTATCCATACAATACCTATTAAGATGAGAAAATGGAAAAGGAGAGGGGAAACATGAATTATATAGAAAATAACGGATTGTATTATCGTAATCATCATCCTCATGGAGGGCACAACCATAACGGCGGACATCACCATCATGGAGGGCACAATCACTATGATCATCACCACCATCACGGAGGTGGATGGGGCTGGGGTGGCGGCTCATGGGGCGGTGGATTTTTCCCAGGAAGTTTTGCTGGAGGCGTGTTAGGTGGACTTACAGCTGGTGCATTAACGGGTGCAGCAAGTGGAGGATACTATCCGGCACCGTACCCAGTAACTTATCCAGCGCCATACCCAGCACCATACCCAGCACCATATCCAACTCCATATCCGGGGTATCAGCAAATACCATATCCGTATTAAACTAAAAAAGAGGCTTTCCTCTTTTTTTAGTTTAATAAAGTATTTATAAAATATTTCCAAAATAAAGGTGAAAATATGTTAATATTTTGTTATTGTAATTCAAAAACATATATACTAATTTTAACTTTTATATTATTATCCGTGAATAGTTGTATAGTGTGCTCGAAATTCTATTTCGCTAGTAAAGTAAAGAGGTTAGATATGAGCGGGATTAATAGGGAATAGGCATTGTATAGAGCTAGCTATAAAGGAATGTAAGAGAATGAATTATAATAAAGTAAGCTAATTATAGCGATAAGAAACTACTATTTATAATTGAAACGGTATTATATTGCTTTTTATTACAAATAATATTATGTTATTTTAATCGGCATATTTCAAAATGTGATGAATGCAAATAGCTATTATTAAGAAATGAAATATCTCTATTTCTATGAAGAGAAACAAGTTGTGTTTTAGTCAGATAGGAAGCAAGGAGAGATGCGCATGCTAGAACAAAGAGGTCATGCATTATATGACTCTTCATTGCGAGATTTAAAGTTAGCATTAGATGAGTCTTCAATTGTTGCGATTACAGACCGAAATGGTCTTATTACATATGTAAATGATAAGTTTTGTGAAATCTCCAAATATACACGAGAAGAGTTAATAGGGAAAGATCATCGTATTTTAAATTCAGGGTATCACCCGAAAACATTTTTTCAAATTCTATGGAAGCGCATTTTGAACGGAAAAGTATGGAGAGGTGAGATTCGAAATCAAGCAAAAGATGGGACGTATTATTGGGTTAAAACAACAATTGTTCCGTTTTTAAATGAAAAAGGAGAGCCGTATCAATTTATCGCGATCCGAAATGATATTAGTAGTAGGAAAGAAGCAGAACAGAGGTTGCGGTTAAGTGAAAGTCGTTATAGGGAGCTTGCGTATCATGATGCTTTAACGAGTTTACCGAACCGATTGCAGCTAATAACGACTGTAAACGAGATGATTGCAGGAAAAAAAGAATTTGGTATGATTTATTTTGATTTGGATCGTTTTAAATTAGTAAACGATACGCTAGGTCATATGATAGGGGATTTACTTTTAAGCGAAGTTGCTTCACGGTTGCATTATGTGCTAGGAGAGAAAGACGTTCTGGCTAGGCTGGGTGGCGACGAATTTGTGCTGTTAACAAAAAATCATAAACAAGATGAAATGAGGCAGTTAGCAACATCTGTGTTGTCATGTTTTCAGGCCCCATTTATGCTTGAAGGTCATGAAGTATACATTTCAGCTAGTCTAGGACTGTGCGCATATCCGCAAGACGGACAAGATGTAGAAACTCTATTGAAAAATTCGGATTTAGCCATGTACAGTGCGAAAGAACAAGGCAGAAATGCCGCGTGTTTCTTTACAGATGAGTTACGTGCGAAAATAAATCGTAGAATGAAAATTGAATTCGCTTTGCAAAAGGCAATCCGTGATGAAGAATTAGATGTGGTACTGCAGCCTATTATTGATTTGAAAACGAAGAAATATACCGGTATTGAGGCTTTAGCACGTTGTTCGACAGAAGAAGGGCCTATTTCGCCAGGCGAATTTATTCCAGTAGCTGAAGAATCTGGACTTATTATAAAATTAGGAGACTGGGTATTAGAAAAGTCATGTCGCTTGTTTAAAACATTGCCAGATTACGAAGAAGGACTAAAGTTATCTGTTAATTTATCCATACAACAATTAATGCAAAAGCGTTTTATTATATCTGTACGTAGCATTTTAAGGAGAACTGGCTTTCCACCGAATCGTTTAATTTTGGAAGTAACGGAAAGTATCGCTGTTCGCCATTTTGATTATATTATTGCTACATTACAAGAATTAAGAAATATGGGTATTTTAATTGCTTTAGATGACTTTGGAACAGGTTATTCTTCCTTATATTATTTAAAGCAACTGCCACTGGATATAGTGAAAATTGATCGTAACTTTATTCGTGAATTTCATTATGATCACGCGCAGCCAGAGCGAACGATTGTAAAATCTGTTATTGAAATTGCCCATAGCTTAAATTTAGCAGTAGTTGCTGAAGGAGTAGAAACAGTAGAGCAAGAAAGTTTATTACAATCTATGGGCTGTGATTACGTCCAAGGATTTTATTATGCGAAACCTTTATCTGTAGGAGAGTTAAAAGAAAAGTTAATTACAGATTTTTAATAAAAAAGAGAAGCTGGTAGCTTCTCTTTTTTTAATTCGTTTTTTGTGAGTTTTTCATTAGTACTGGATAAAGAATAAGACCTAATACGAACAATCCAATTCCTAAGAAGAACGTTTTTAAATCAGCAGTTCCGGTTTTGATAACCCAAATAGAGTATACAAATGCTAATGTGGTAATGATCCCATCCTTTATTCGAGAGCCAGGCATTATATCATACGTTTCTCCTGTAATAACCAATTTGAATTGGTACAGCGTAGAAACAAGGTATGGAATTAAATAAGCTAATGTTGCTACAACGATAGCGAAATTATAAGCTTCTGATACGGTACCAGAAATCGTTGAGAATAAGAAAATTTGCGTCATCACATTTGTAATAAATAATGATTTTGAAGGACTACCTTTTTTATTTGTTTTCGCGAAAAACTTAGGGAAAAGTCCATTCTTGGCTGCCTGGTAAGGTACTTCTGAACTAACAACGATCCAGCCAACTGTAGATCCAAATAAAGATACAAGTGCAAGTAAAGCCATGATATAGGCACCTTTATTGCCAATTGCTAAATTTAATGCGTCTACTAATGGTTTTTGAGATTCTTTTAAAGCATCTTGCGAGAGAGCTCCCATTGTAAGTAAAGTAATTGACATGTAAATAAGAAGAGCGATAATCAACCCGAAAATGGTAGCTTTTTTTACATCGCGCTGAGATTTTGCACGGTTAGAAAGCATTACAGCAGATTCAATACCGATAAATGCCCAAAGTGTTGCGATAGCAGCTGAATTGATTTGTCCACCTAACGAAATTGATTGTCCTGCTTCATTCATAAATGTTTGACCGTCTCCGAAATTAGAGGCATTGAAAATGAATAATGTGATTACAATAAACATTGTAAATCCAATAATTTTTGCAATGGTAGCAAGAAGATTCATATTTCCAGCTCGGTCAATATTTTGAGAAAGAATATATTGAATTCCCCATAGCATAAGGCTACATACGAGGAAAGTTAGTCCTTTTCCGAGTTCTAGTGAAAATCCGTTCGTAGAAAAGAGAATTTGCTTACTTTGTAAAACTGGAAAGAATGTTGATAAATATCCAGCAAAGGAAATAATAACAGATGCTGTTGCAGCCCAGTTCGCAGCCCAATACCCCCATGCCATACTATATCCTGCAACTTTACCCGCTTTTTTTGAAGGGAACATCGCTTGAGCATAACTTTGTGGTCCAGCTTTTAATTCTGGTTTTCGGATTGCTAAATTTCCAAATACGAGTGCAATCATAAATACGCCAAGACCTGTAATACTCCATGCAAGTGTAGAACCCATTGGACCTGATACGTGTGCTAAATTTGCTGGGAGCATAAATACGCCACCGCCAACCATATTTCCGATTACAAAAGCTGTTAAAATCCATAATCCCCATTTTTTCGTTTCCATTTTTGTTAACTCCTTTGTAGTAAGTTTTGCTTAAACATCATTTTTTACTAGCTTTTTGGCAATAAAAAAAGAGCCATGTAGATAAAAAATACCTACATGGCTCTTCGCCTAACGTAGGTACAACGGGAATAACCCTTGTACCTACGCGTAATTTTTCCGCTAGGTTTCAAGGGTTACGTATGATGATGATGTTTTTGTGCAAATGTAACTACAATTGTTGTATAAGTAAGCATAGTTCTTTGCTCCCTTTCTCCTCTGATTTTGAAGTTAGTATACTACATGTTTTTTTGAATGAAAAGAAAAATATAAAAATTTTTATAAAAATACGTTTTAGAGATTAAATATTTACCTGTATTTTTCCTATACTGGAAAATAAGTGAGAGATTGGCAGAAGAGTGTAGCATGGTATAATACATATAGAATTAGAAGGTGACAAGGGGCTATTGTAGATGATGAGTAAGTATGAACAAATTTATACAGAAATCAGTAAGTCTATTGATAATAAGCGATTAAAAGAGGGATGCAAAATCCCATCCGAAACTGAATTAATGAAGCAGTATGAAGCAAGCCGCGGTACGGTAAGAAAAGCTGTAGATTTATTACAAGAGCGTGGATATGTTCAAAAAATACATGGAAAAGGTGTTTTTGTTTTAAAGCGAAAAAACATTGAATTCAACTTTGGTGGTATTGTAAGTTTCCAAGAAGAAAATGAACGTTTAGGACGCCATTGTATTACAGAAGTCGTGGAAATGGAGAAAGTAAAAGCGACAAAAGAAGTTGCAAAGCTATTAAATGTGAAAGAGAAAACAGAAATAGATCATATTAAACGAGTACGAAATATTGATGGAGAAAAAGTAATTTTGGATATTAATCATTTTGTATCGGAATATATTCCTGGATTAACGAGTGAAATTGCAGCGGAATCCATTTATAAATACATTGAGAAAGAATTAGGTCTTCATATTAGTTACTCACAGAGGGTAATTGAAGTGCAGCCATGTACAGAGGACGATAGAGAGTATTTAGATTTAAATGGAACAGACTATGTTGTCGTTGTGAAAAACTTTACGCATTTTTATGATGGAAGTCAGTTCGAATATACAGAATCACGCCATCGTTTAGATATTTTTCATTTTTCGGATGTGGCGCGGAGAAAATAAGGAGATGGAACGAAATAACGTTTCATCTCTTTTTTTTATAAAAAAATCACAAACTCGTATATACGAGTGTTGACTAACTTATATATACGAGTTAATATGTAATTGTAAACGGTATCAAAAAAAGAAAAGAGGGACGGGAATATGGGGAAAGACTATCGTCAAACAGCAGAGGAAGTGTTGCAGTATATTGGTGGAAAAGACAATATTGAACAAGCTGCACATTGTGTAACGAGGCTCCGTATCGCTTTAAAAGATGAAAGTAAAATAGATAACGATAAATTACAGTCTGTTTCATTAGTGAAGGGAGCGTTTCATAACGCTGGAGTATTTCAAATTGTAATCGGTCCAGGAGATGTTGATCGAGTTTATGCCGAATTGATAACGCTTGCAGGTATGAAGGAAGCGACAGTAGCTGATGTAAAAGATTCTGGAAACCAAAAGTTAAATCCAGCTCAAAAGTTTGTAAAGGTATTTTCAGATGTATTTATGCCGATATTACCAGCCATCGTAACAGCTGGTTTACTAATGGGAATTAACAATCTATTAGGGGCAAAGGACTTATTTTTTGAAGGTAAAAATTTATTAGATGTGTATCCAAACTTAAGTGGGCTTTGGGATTTAATTAATATGATGGCGAATACAGCATTCGTATTCTTACCAGCACTTGTCGGTTGGTCAGCAACGAAGCGTTTTGGTGGTAGCCCGATATTAGGGATTGTTATGGGATTAATGCTTGTGCATCCAGCCTTATTAAACGCGTGGGATTATGGAAAAGCAGCGACTGGTTTAGATGGACAAAAGATTGAGTACTTCGATATTTTAGGATTATTTCAAATTGAAAAGGTAGGGTATCAAGGTCAAATTCTACCGGTTTTAGTAGCAGCATTTGTATTAAGTAAAGTGGAAATCTTCTTAAAGAAACATGTACCAAATGCAATTCAATTATTAGTTGTACCAATTACAACGATTGTCGTAACAGGTGTGTTAGCATTAGGAATTATTGGTCCAGTTACACGTCATATTGGAGATTTATTAACAGCTGGATTAGTAGGTGTATATGAAACAGTACCAGTAGTTGGAGCAATATTGTTTGGAGCATTATATGCACCGCTTGTAATTACAGGTATGCATCATATGTTTATTGCTATCGACTTACAATTAATTGCACAGCACGGTGGTACATTCATTTGGCCAATGATTGCTCTTTCTAACATTGCGCAAGGTAGTGCGGCACTTGCGATGTTCTGGATTTCTAAAAATCAAAATGATAAAAGCATGGCATCTACATCAGCAATCTCAGCATATTTCGGTATTACAGAGCCAGCTATGTTTGGTGTAAACTTACGAAATAAATTCCCGTTCTATGCAGCGATTATAGGATCGGCTATTGCAGCTATATTTATTACGTTAAATGGTGTATTAGCACCTGCTATTGGAATTGGCGGATTACCAGCATTTATTTCTATCATTCCGAAATCGATTCCAATGTTTATTGTAGGAATGATTATCGCGATTGTAATCCCATTTACGTTAACATGGTTATTTGCAAAACGAGTAAAACAGAAGTAGGAGGAAGTTAAACATGAAGGATTGGCATAAAAGTGTAGTTTATCAAATTTATCCGAAGAGCTTTAATAGCTATTACAATAAAGAAACCGGTGATATAAAAGGAGTTACAGAGAAACTAGATTATTTAAAAGAACTCGGAGTAGATTATATTTGGTTAACACCGATATACCAATCACCACAAAATGATAATGGATACGATGTAAGTGATTACTACAGTATTGATCCATCTTACGGAACGATGGAAGAGTTTGAAGAGCTTTTAGAAGAAGCAAAGGCACGTAACATTGAAATTATGCTCGACATTGTTGTAAATCATAGTTCTACGGAGCATAAGTGGTTTAAGGAAGCAAAGGAAGATAAAAATAGTCCATATCGTAATTACTATATTTGGCGTGATGAAAAAAATAATTGGCAATCTAAGTTTGGTGGGTCTGCTTGGAAATATGATGAGAAGACAGAGCAATATTTTTTACATCTATTTGATGAGACACAAGCTGATTTAAATTGGGAAAATAAAAAACTTCGTGAAGAAGTATATGATATGATGCGTTTTTGGCTTGATAAAGGGGTAACTGGATTCCGATTAGATGTTATTAATTTAATTTCAAAAGATCAACAGTTCTTAAATGATGACGGAAGTACGGCGACAAGCGATGGGCGTAAATATTATACAGATGGCCCGCGCGTTCATGAATATTTACAAGAGATGAACCGAAAGGTTTTTGAAGGGAAAGATGTAATTACAGTTGGAGAAATGTCATCTACGACAATTGATAATTGTATTAAATATTCAAACCCTGAGCGTAATGAATTAAGTATGACGTTTAGTTTCCATCATTTAAAAGTAGATTATCCGAATGGAGATAAGTGGACGCAAGCTGATTTTGATTTCATTAAATTAAAAGAGATTATGTCTAATTGGCAAATTGAAATGCAAAAGGGCGGAGGATGGAATGCGTTGTTCTGGTGTAATCATGACCAGCCTCGTATTGTGTCACGCTTCGGTGATGATAGAAAGTACCGAAATGAATCTGCGAAAATGTTAGCGACAGCTATGCATATGTTGCAAGGAACACCTTACATTTATCAAGGCGAAGAAATCGGTATGACGAATCCTAAATTCGAGTCCATCGAGCAATATCGCGATGTGGAATCGTTAAATATACACGATATAAAGCTAGAAGAAGGATTATCAAAAGAAGAGATTATCGGGATTTTAAAACAAAAATCTCGTGACAACTCTCGTACTCCGATGCAGTGGAATGAAAAGGTGAACAGTGGTTTTACAACAAGTACACCTTGGATTTCAGTTGCTGAGAATTATAAAGAGATTAATGTAGAAAAAGCATTAGAAGATAAAGAGTCTGTATTTTATCATTATAAAAAGTTAATAGAACTTAGAAAAACGTATGATGTAATTACAGAAGGAGAATATGCTATTTTAGATGAAAATCATGCTAAGATTTGGGCATATACTCGTACTACAGAGAGTGAAGTGCTACTTGTTATTAATAACTTCTATGGAGAAGAAATAACGTACTCTGTACCAGCTCATGTTCAATTAGATGGGATGAAGCAAGAAGTACTACTGTCGAATTATAAAGATTTCAGCAAGGATATTACAAAACTTAACTTAAGACCATATGAGGCAATTGTCTATCGATATACGAAATAAAAGGTTGTATGCCCGCGTGGCATACAACCTTTTATTTTAAGACACCGCTATACAAAATGCTTACCTCTACCTCAGGCTTAAATTTTACTTTTGCATAATCTTTATTCCAATTTTTTTTCTTCCATAAGTCAGGGTGATAAGCGATAAGATGTCTTCCAATACCGAAAGCATCACAATTTGCTTTTTGTAACTTTTTCGTTATCTTTTTAGCTTCTTTCGTAAGCTGTTTAGACAATTCTTTGTTTAGTTTGGCTCTTTCATCCATTTTGTAAAGATTATCTCTCGGAGCTTCAAGCGCTATAACTTTTAATTGAAGCTTAATGTGAGCATAAACATTTCCTTTTTTATCCGTTGTTATTTTTAAGTCTCGTTTTAACTTTCGATTGCTAATTTCCATTGTTAAATAATCAGATGTCTTCTCTGATTCATCGCTAGTAAGTTTTTGGGTTATACGGGCACTTGTTCCCATTTTTCCGGTTAATAACACGAATAAAACAGAATGTTTCAAAGGTAAATGCCCAGTTAATTTATCATTATTAAATAAAGCTAACCCGTTTGTAATTACTTCTTTTCCTTTTATTTTTATAGACGGGAGGGTGAAATCTTTCCCGGGATCTAACATTTTTGTAGCAGCTGTTTCTAAAGTTTCTTTTGGAAATACACTCATATCTTCTAAGCTTTTCACTTTTTTCTTTAGAAAATCTCCAATTAGTAAATTTCCTACTTTCTTTTTTTCGAGTATCTCGGACGTTTCACCATCTACTGCAATAAGTTTTACTAAAGCAGTTGGGTTTGTTGGGTCACGAAAGCTGACATCTAAATAGGGTAGTATACCTTTTTTTAGAATTTTGGTTCCTAGTAATTGAACACCATATTTGAAATAGCGAATATTCCCAGTCACATTTTTTTTTAGGGCATCGCTTGTATCCCTTATGTTATGCCCGGTTGCTGAATGTATTTCATTTTCGAATGAAGATTGCTCTCCGCTCGAACTTTTTACGAGCTCGATTGTTTGCTGGAGTTTATTCTCTTCCGTAATATCAGATCCAATACTATAAGCTAACCTTGCTTCCCTTAATGGTTCTTGATCCCAACAGCCAGAAAGGAGGGAACTAGTACATAATATAAAAAGTAATTTAAATCTTTTTTTGAACATACTGTTCTCCTTTCTTCTTTCTTATTACTGAATAGAGTAGAAATAAAAGAGGGAGGACAACGATGAAAATATAGGTGAACTTATCAGTGAAAGTTGCAATTACTTTTAATTCTTCAGGTGTATCTATAAATAGGGCTACACTAAAAGCAATAATACCAACGATTGGAACAGCCTTTTTATGATTAGCAAGATTGAAGATATGTCTAATTCCGATTGAAGCAGCGCAATAATAACTCGCAATAGAAGCCACAACTGTTATCATCCATATTGGAATGAATAGTAAATCAGTCCGGTCTATAATCCCGATATGCAAGGAGCGTAATAAGTAAGCAACTGGCTCTGGGATAAGTTCAATTTGTTTTGGACTAAATACGATAAAGCAAATCCAAACAGTAAAAGTATAAAAAAGAGTTACAAATCCATTAGCGATAGAAATGGCCTTCAGTTTTGCCACAGAATTCCCATTTACTTTTGGGAAAGCGATAAGAATAATTTCAAAACCATACATGGCTGTAATTGTTTCTTTCGATGCTTGAATAATATTCCACCATCCAGCCTCTGTAATGGGAAAAATATAAGAAAAATCAGCTCGGGAAAGCCCTAGGGCAATTAAAAGCGCCATAGGTAAAATGAGAATAGAGGCCATGACATAAAATCGTACCATGACTTTAAACGTATTATAAGCTACATAACAACAAGCTATTGTAAATAACATAAGAATGGCATACCACGGAGTTGCTTGTAATATCCAAACTTTAACGACATTACAAACATTCAACATAACCGTCATACCGATAAGGGTAAAATAAAAAACATAAGCAAAACCTAATAGTTTTCCAAACTTATTACCAAATAGCATACAAACACTTTCATACATATCTGCATCAGGAAATCGTTTTAAGAAAAGCCACATAAGTAAAATGATAAGTTGAATTGCAAGTCCAGCGATGAGTGCAGAAATCCATCCACCACCTTTAGCAATTGGGTGAAGACGGTTAGGGAGAGAAAGTATACCAACTCCGATTTGGCATTGAATAACGAAAAAGGTAAATTGAACTAGCGAGATTTTACTTTGCGTGTTTGTCACCGTCCTCATCCTCTCTCGTTACATGTTGTCGTTGCATTTTTTTCGGTTTTGGATCATGTGGTCGTTCCCAAAATGACCAAATTGGTAGTCTTACGAAAGAATCTTTCATATCTTTAATCCGCATCGGGGCAACAGGAGAAAGATATGGTGTATGAAAAGAATGAAGCTGACATAAGTGAACGAAAGTTATAATTAGACCGAATGATATTCCAATATATCCAAATATAGCAGCAAGGAGCATTAATGGAAAACGAAGAATTCGAACTGCTGAACTCATATCGTTTGATGGAACGAGAAAAGATGAAATTGCAGTTAAAGCTACAACGATAATCATTGTGTAAGAAACAAGTCCAGCTTTTACAATTGCATCACCAATTACTAAACCACCTACAATACCGATTGTTTGTCCAACGCGGCTCGGCAAGCGAATACCAGCTTCTCGTAACAATTCAAAGATTAATTCCATTAAGAGAGCTTCAAAAATAGGAGGAAGCGGTACTTTCTCTAATGAAGCTTTAATTGTATACACAAGTTCGAGCGGCAACACATCGGGATGAAAAGCGACAGTTGCAATATAAAAAGCTGGCAAGAGAAAGGCAATTAAAAAACTTACTAAGCGAATCATTCGGATAAAAGAACCGACAATCCAGCGGTTATTATAATCATCTGGTGATTGATAAAAAGCGAATAACGTAACAGGTACGATGAGCACTGTTGGATCTCCGTCAGATAAAATAGCAACTCGTCCTTCCATTAAATTTGCTGCGACTCTATCTGGACGCTCTGTATTTAATTGCTGCGGAAATGGCGAGAAAGACGTATCCTCTATAAATTCTTGTATGTATCCTGGTGGCATAAGTGCATCCGTTTTAATCGTTTCTAATCTTCTTTTCACTTCTGTAACTAAATCGTCATTCGCTATATTTTGCATATAAGCAATTGCTACTTTCGTGTGCATTTCTTCACCAATTGTAAAATACTTAACAACTAAATTTGAACTCTTAATGAGTTTACGAATAGAGGTTAAATTAGTTGCTAGGTCCTCTACAAAACCAGTATGTGGACCGCGCACAACCCCTTCATTATCAGGCTCTGCTATATCTCTCTTTAAAGATAAAGCTGTTTCGAAAATACAAAAACTAACGACATGTTCATGAAAATATAATGATTTACCTTGTAATAAAAGTTGTATCCCATAATTTAAATTCGTTTCTTTTTTCATATTTAACGTAGAAAAAGCTTTATCTAAAGATAAATCCGACCGCGTTAATAATGGCTCAAGAGCTAATTGATGAATTAGATTTGGATCTGCTAAAGATTCAATATATATGATCGTTCCTTTTCCGTTTTGAAAAGGGACATCTAATTTTTTTATATCATCTGAGTGACAGAGCTTATTTTCAATGTAATTAATATTTTCCGGAAGTGATGGAAACATATGCTTTTTGCTATTATTTTGTTGTGAATTTTCCTGTTCAGTCATAATTTCCACCTCTATTAGAATAAAGTCACTCCTGTTAATTTTTGCTTTTTGTGAGAAATTTATGCTTGGATTATTTGGGGAAAATCTTGAAAGTTACGTTACGTCATCTTTTATACTTAAGGAAATACGGAGTAGAGGGATGGTGTATATGATTTTGAAAAATATGTGGGGATGGAAAGAAATTTTATATTTATTAGTTTTCGTATTTCTAATTGTCCCAGTAACAGTTGAATCTCTTTTTTATAACTATGCTTTAAAAATAATAGGGAACTCATTATATGCCGGAGTATTAATGGGATTTATAATGGCAGTGATATTTACTACTGTAGTTTATCTTTTTTGTATAAAAAGATATCAACTATCTTGGAAAGATATTGGAATCCGAAAGCTTTCATGGAAAGATTTTTTATGGACAGTTATAGCATTGATTACCTTAATTGTAGTTAGTGTTGCTGTATTAATGATAATGGAGAAAATGGGTATTTCTTTTGAAAATAGTAAAACGGAGACGGTCCAAAATAATAAATCAATATATTCGTTCTGTATCGCGGTAATTGGAGCAGCAGTTATATCACCAATTTATGAAGAGATTTTATATCGAGGTGTTTTTTATACATTTTTTCGTGATAGATATGGTATATGGGATGGAGTGCTTATAAGTTCTATAATATTTACCGTTGTTCATATTCCAACATATAACACATTACCAGTGAATTTTTTAAGTGGAGTAGTATTTGCGTGGTTATATGAGAAAACAAATTCTATTTTATCAGCTATAATTGCCCACGCACTATTTAATTTCATAGCAGTACTTTTAACATTTGTGTCGAATTAAGAAGATATATAGGAGGGATACATATGGAAATAGCTGTAGAACGTGTTTTTACAAAAGAGGTTTTAAAAAGAGCAGCGAGTTTGTTTCATGTAACAGTGGAAGAGAAGCCACTTGGAGATTTTGAAAATTATATTTTTAAGGCGAAGGGCGATCGTGGTGAAGATTACGTATTACGTTTAACTCACTCTTCTCATCGTTCTAAAAAGGGAGTCGAAGCTGAACTAGATTTTTTACGATATGTGGCGGAGAATGGGGCAAAGGTAGCAGGACCTCTTTATTCAACGTCTCAAAATCTTGTAGAAGAAATTAGAGCAGAGGATGAAACTTTCTTTTTCGCTTCCTTATTTACATATGCAAAAGGTGAGCAAGTAAAAGGAGAAGAATCTCCTTATTGGGGAGAGACTTACTTTGAAGCATGGGGAAAAGCGATTGGCCAACTGCATCGCCTAACAATGAACTATCCTAAAACAGACTATCGTGATACGTGGGAAGAAGACGAAAGTGGGATTGTTAATGAATTAGAAGATGATCAAGTGAAAAAGATTGCAGCGGTATTAATGGATGAAATAAAGGCTCTTCCAATCGAAAGAGAAACGTTCGGCCTTATGCACGGTGATATCCATCCCGGTAATTTTCATTATGATGGTAAAGAGCTAACAATCTTTGATTTTGATGATGCGGCTTATAATTACTTTATACATGATTTAGCGATGGTTCTCTATTACTCTGTTCTATTTACACCGTGGACAGCGGAAGAGAAGACAGACTTTGCTCGTAAACAGCTACAAGTGTTACGAAAAGGCTATGAGTATGAGCACAGACTAGCGGATAGTTGGTACGAATCGTTACCGTTGTTTTTACGTCTACGTGATGTTGGTTTATACGGTACACTTCAAAAGAAGTTTAAGGGGAAAGATATGCCAGATAACTTCCGAGAATTATCAGAAGAGCTATATGAAAGAATTATAAAAAGAGAAGCAATTGTGAATATATAATACATTTTTGTGAAAACAAAGTATACAGAATAAATGTATGCTTTGTTTTTTTATACAAAAATATGTTTGTTTTATTAAAATAATATTGTTATAGATTCGGTATACACTTATAATTTTATATATATTCTGAATATTCTTTATAAAGGAGGAGGGGGAATGTTGGAAGCTTTCGTAAATTGGTTAAATAATATTGTTTGGAGTCCAGCACTTGTTTATTTATGTTTAGGAGTAGGTTTATATTTTTCCATTCGAACGAGGTTTTTACAAGTAAGGCATGTAGGCGAAATGGTGAAGCTGACATTTCAAGGTGAAAAATCAGAGGCTGGTGTTTCTTCATTCCAAGCGTTAGCACTTTCGTTATCAGGGCGCGTTGGGACAGGGAATATAGCTGGGGTAGCAACAGCGGTTGCATTCGGTGGACCAGGAGCTGTATTTTGGATGTGGGCAGTGGCCTTTTTAGGAGCAGGATCAGCTTATGTAGAATCTACATTAGCACAAATATATAAGACGAAACATCAAGGGCAGTTTCGTGGTGGACCTGCTTATTACATTGAAAAAGGTTTAGGTGTGAAATGGTATGCATTAGTATTCGTTGCAGCGACAATTCTTGCAACAGGGCTTTTACTACCAGGTGTGCAAGCAAATAGTATTGCTGTAAGTTTAGAAACAGCTTTTGGAATTAACACTACCGTATCAGGGGCTTTATTAGTTGTTGTATTAGCTCTTATCATCTTCGGTGGAGTAAAGCGAATTGTTAACGTGGCACAAGTTGTCGTACCGTTTATGGCAGTAGGTTATATTTTAGTAGCTTGCGTTATTGTTGCTATGAATATTGAAAAGTTGCCAGAAGCATTTATGTTAATTATAAGAAGTGCTTTTGCATTAGAGGCGGCTTTCGGTGGTATTATCGGTTTAGCAATTTCTTGGGGAGTAAAACGTGGTATTTATTCCAATGAAGCAGGGCAAGGAACTGGACCACATGCAGCAGCAGCTGCGGAAGTATCACATCCAGCTAAACAAGGTTTAGTGCAAGCATTTTCCGTTTACATTGATACATTATTTGTTTGTTCAGCAACAGCATTTATGATGATTATTACAGGCATGTATAACGTATTTGATGCAAGCGGAAAAAACTTTATCGTAAATAAATTAAATGGTGCTCAGCCAGGACCGGGATATACACAAGCTGCGGTAGAATCTGTTTTCCCTGGATTTGGAAACGGTTTCGTTGCAATCTCGTTACTATTCTTTGCATTTACAACAATTATGGCGTATTACTACATTGCAGAAACGAATATCGCATACTTAAATCGTGATAAAGACCGTCCTTGGCTGTCTATGGTACTAAAATTTGTATTTTTAGGAGCTGTATTCTACGGTTGTATAAAAACAGCAGCAACGGCGTGGGCTTTAGGTGACATCGGTGTAGGAATTATGGCATGGGTAAATATCATTGCGATTTTACTATTACAAAAACCTGCATTAGTTGCATTAAAGGATTATGAAAAGCAGAAAAAAGAAGGAAAAGATCCGGTATTCGATCCAGGGCCATTAGGAATTAAAAATGCTGATTTCTGGGAGCATGAATACGGGAAAGATAAGAAAGAAGAAGTATCTTAATAGAATAGAAATGAAGAAGCAAAGGGAAATCCCTTTGCTTTTTTTATGGACAAAATGAGGCTGGAAGTTATTTTTTTGCCTATTTTTGAATATAAAAAGAATGTACATGCTTTGTTAGGGGAAGGAGGGGGAGAGTATGTTGATAGAGTTTCGTAATGTAAATAAATATTATGGCAACTTTCAAGTTTTAAAAGATATTAATGTGCAAGTGAAAAAAGGTGAAGTGGTAGTAGTTGTTGGTCCTTCAGGATCAGGAAAAAGCACGTTGCTTCGGTGTATAAATCAGCTAGAGACAATTACAGATGGAGAGTTACTTGTACAAAATACGGAGGTACACAATACAAAAACAGATATGAATGAATTACGCCGGAATATTGGGATGGTCTTTCAACATTTTTATTTATATCCACATAAAACGGTTCTTCAAAATATTACACTAGCACCGATTAAAGTAAATAAAGTTTCAAAAGAGGAAGCTGAGCAAACAGCGATGTTTTATTTAGAGAAAGTAGGAATTCCGGAGAAGGCTAGTGTATACCCGCATCAATTATCCGGAGGACAACAGCAAAGGGTAGCGATTGCTAGGGGATTGGCAATGCAGCCGGAAATTATGCTATTCGATGAGCCTACGTCTGCTCTTGATCCGGAGATGATTGGGGAAGTACTTGATGTTATGAAAACGCTAGCTAAAGAAGGAATGACAATGGTTGTTGTCACGCATGAAATGGGATTTGCGCGAGAAGTAGCAGATCGGATCTTATTTATGGATGATGGTCAAATTATTGAAGATACGACACCAACACAATTTTTTGCAAATCCTGAACAGGAAAGAGCTCGTCTATTTTTAAGCCGAGTGTTAAATCATTAAAGGAGGAATTTCATGCTTAAAATGAAAAAGCTGTTTACGTTAATCGTATTCTCATGTTTATTCGTACTTGTCGTTGCCGGATGCGGAAGTAAAAAAGATGAGGCGAAAGAAACGAATACGAAGCAAGGTGGGGCTGTTGAGCAAATTAAAAAGCGCGGGAAACTAGTAGTTGGGGTGAAGAATGATACGAACTTATTTGGATTAAAAAATCCTTCCACTGGGCAGGTAGAAGGATTTGATGTTGATGTCGCGAAAGCACTTGCGAAAAAAATTCTCGGAGATGAAAAGAAACTAGAATTAAAAGAAGTAACATCTAAAACGCGTATTCCACTATTGAAAAACGGTGATATTGATGCAATTATCGCAACAATGACAATTACAGAAGAACGTAAAAAAGAAGTGGATTTTTCAGATGTATATTTTAAAGCGGGGCAATCGTTACTTGTGAAAAAAGGGAGCGATATTAAAAGTATTGATGATGTGAAAAAGGGTGTGAAAGTGTTAGCTGTAAAAGGTTCAACGTCTACAAATAATATTCGTCAAAAGTCACCAGAAGCGACTGTATTAGAATTTGAAAATTACAGTGAGGCATTTACGGCGTTAAAAGCGGGGAAAGGCGATGTTTTAACGACAGATAATGCAATTCTTTACGGCATGGCAAAACAAGATTCAAATTATGAAGTTGTAGGGAAAATTTTTACGGATGAACCGTACGGAATTGCAGTGCAAAAAGGTGCAGATGATTTGACGAAAGAGATTAATAGCTTACTAAAAGATATGAAAGCGAATGGGGAATACGATAAATTGTATGAAAAATGGATTGGACAAAAACAAGAGAAGTAAAGTGAAACTTTAATTAGTGGGGCTTTATTTCTAGTGAATAGTAACAGTGAGAGGATGAGGGATGCTCATCCTCTTCTTGTAAAGAAAGAGGGGAGAATATGTGCCTGATTTTTCTATATTAACGAATAACATTGATATGTATTTAGAAGGCTTTAAGTATACAGTTATGTCTAGTGTAATTGCATTAATAGGAAGCTTTATTTTAGGAGTAATTTTGGCTGTAATGCGTATTGCACCTATTCGTATTTTAAATTGGATAGGATCAGCTTTTGTGGAGTTTGTAAGAAATATTCCACTTGTATTAATTGCATTTATATTCTATTTTGCTTTACCTGTAATAGGAATTACTTTAAATGGGTTTGTAGCAGGAACAGTTACGCTTACCGTATATACGGCAGCGTTTATTGCGGAAGTTATTCGCGCTGGTATTTTATCAGTCGCAAAAGGTCAAATGGAAGCAGCACGTTCCTCAGGATTGACTTATACGCAAGCAATGTACCATATCGTTTTACCCCAAGCGATGAAAATCGTAATTCCTCCTCTAGGAAATCAATTTCTCAATTTAGTAAAAAACTCTTCCATACTCGGAATTATCGCTGGTACGGATTTAATGTATCAAGGAGACTTAATTTCAACGAAGACATTGGTTACGTTCGACGTCTATATATTTGTCGGGATGTTTTATTTAATATTAACAATTCCGCTCAGTATGCTAGTGCGTTATTTAGAAAAACGCTTAGCAAAGGAGGCGGTGTAAATGGATTTTAAGGGAGCAATTACAGGAGATCATATTCTGTTTTTATTAAAAGGATTACTTATAACGCTAGAGGTAGCGCTCGTAGCGATTGTACTTAGCTTTATTATTGGTAGTGTAATAGGGATATTGCGGTATATGAAAATACCTATCGTCTCACAAGTATTAGGAATTATCGTTGAAGTAATTCGAAATTTACCACTACTTTTAATTATATTTTTCACGTATTTTGCACTTCCAGAAGCAGGCTTGAAATTAGAAATTATAACAGCTACAATTGTTGCTTTAACAATATTTGAAGCAGCAATGATATCTGAAATTGTTCGAAGTGGTTTATTATCTATTGAAAAAGGACAGATTGAGGCTGCAAGATCTTCAGGATTAACGTATGTTCAAGCGCTTTGGCACATTATTTTACCACAAGCATTAAGAAGAATGGTCCCGCCGCTTGTTAGTCAGTTTATTTCATTGCTGAAAGATACATCATTAGCAGTTGTTATATCACTGCCAGAGCTTATGCATAATGCTCAAATTATTAGCGGACAGAATGTGAATTATATGATTCCAACGTTTATAGTAGTAGCTTGTATGTACTTTATCATAAATTATAGTTTATCAATTTTATCGAGAAGATTAGAAATCCGTTAACCTTTACAATATATGTAAAGGTTTTTCCTTGTTTCTCCTTATTTTCCTTTAATTATAATCTAAATCTCGCGATAATTCGATTTTTTATATTGTTTTATCAGAAAAGTTTTAATTTTATATAGAAATTGTAATCGCTTTCGTGTATATTTTTATTATCAGAAAATTTTAACAAGATATAGGGGTATCGGTAGGGGGAGGATTTAGATGCAGCAATCAACGAATGAGAAATTACATCGTACGATGAAGAGTAGACATTTATTTATGATCGCACTAGGTGGTGTAATCGGGACTGGTTTTTTCTTAGGTTCAGGTTATACCATTAATCAGGCTGGACCAGGGGGAGCCATCCTTTCATATTTAGTGGGCGGATTTATTATGTATTTAACAATGCTTTGTCTTGGAGAGTTAACGGTAGCAATGCCGGTTTCAGGTTCTTTCCAAAAGTATGCGACGAAGTTTATTGGGCCAGGAACGGGCTTTATGATTGGCTGGCTATATTGGCTTGGCTGGGCAGTGACAGTAGGACTAGAATTAACGTCAATCGG
Source organism: Bacillus pretiosus (assembly GCF_052947655.1). Classification (NCBI taxonomy): domain Bacteria; kingdom Bacillati; phylum Bacillota; class Bacilli; order Caryophanales; family Bacillaceae; genus Bacillus; species Bacillus pretiosus. The sequence goes on from NZ_CM129593.1 coordinate 664,509, forward strand.
TTTAATGATGAAAAGATGGTTTCCGAATGTTGATGTTTGGGTATGGTGTCTCGTATTCGGCGTTATTCTATATGCGTCAAACGCAATTTCGGCGAAAAGTTATGCTGAATTAGAATTCTGGTTCTCTAGTATTAAAGTAGTGACAATTCTTGCGTTTGTTGTTCTTGGTGGTGGTGCATTATTAGGGTTTATATCATATGACGGAAAAGAAGCAGCACCTCTTTTCTCTAACTTTGTAAGCGATGGTGGATTATTCCCGAATGGACTAGCTGCCGTATTACTTACAATGATTACGGTTAACTTCTCATTCCAAGGAACAGAGTTAATCGGGATTGCAGCGGGAGAAAGTGAAAACCCAGAAAAAACAATTCCACGTGCAATTCGTAATACAGTATGGCGCATTATGTTATTCTTCATTTTAACAATGACGATTTTAGTAGGATTAATTTCTTGGAAAGAAGCAGGGGTAATTGAAAGTCCATTCGTAGTCGTATTTGATAAAATCGGTATTCCATACGCAGCTGATATTATGAACTTCGTTATTATTACAGCGTTACTATCTGTAGCGAATTCAGGATTATATGCAGCAACTCGTATATTATGGTCACTTGCAAATGAAGGAATGGCACCAACATCGTTCCAGAAAGTAAATAAGCGTGGTATTCCAATTACAGCACTGGTTGTAACGATTGCAGTAGCTGGCCTGTCTTTATTCACAAGTTTCCTTGCAGAAGATACAGTATACATGTACTTATTATCTATAGCTGGTTTATCAGCTGTTTCAAGTTGGATCATTATTGCTTTATCGCAACTTCGCTTTAGAAGTCAGTATATAAAAGGCGGAGGAAAGTTAGAGGACTTAAAGTATAGAACACCGTTATATCCAATTGTTCCTATTTTAGCTTTAATTACAAATAGCATCGTTGTTATTAGTTTAGCGTTTATTCCAGAACAAAGAATGGCGTTATACTGTGGTATTCCATTTATCATTTTCTGCTATATATATTATTATATGAGTAAGAGACGGAAGAAACCGATGAAAGTGGAGATGGAAGCGAAGTATGAAAATAAAAATTAAGCATGATGGTATAGAGGCAGATTTATCGTATGGTCCATTAGCAATTGGAAAAGAAAATGGGTATTCACCGTTACAATTACTCGTTTCTTCTATCGCAGGATGTAGTGCAATTGTCTTTCAAACAATTTTAGAAAAGAAACGTATTACATACGATACGTTTACAATCGAAACGGAAATTGGTAGAAGTGAAGCTTTATCAAAACCAGTTGAAAGTGTTCATTTGCACTATAAAATTAAAGCACAAAACGTTACAGAAGAGCAATTGGACAAGGCACTACAACTTGCAGTGAAAAATTGCACGATTGTTCAATCGGTAAAAGATAGTATAAAAGTTACGGAAACAATTGAACTAATAAAGTGAAACATAAAAACGTGAGAATACGGCTCTCACGTTTTTATGTTTTAGAGAGAGGAGAAAGTGTAATGGAATGTTTAGGATGTAAATTAGCCAACGAACAAGAAATTATATATAAAATATATGAAGATGACTATGTAACATGTTTTTTAGATCATGAACCTTTTTATCCAGGTCATACTTTAATTGTGCCAAAGCAGCATGTTGTAGAAGTGGACGAATTGGATGATATTGTAGCGAAATCGATTATGGATCTTCCAAGTTTATTGCAAAAGCGATTAAGCTATTATATAAACCAGATGGCGTTACAATTTGTCAAAATGGTGGAATCTTTAATGAGTTAACGCATTATCATATGCATGTCGTACCGAGATATAAAGAGCGCTCGTTTGCCGAGTTTTATACGGTACAACTAGGAGAAAAGAAGAATTATAACTTGGAAGAGACAAAGCATTTGTTACAAGAAGCGATAGAGCAAATGCTGTTTACTGAAAAGGCGTAAGAGGGATTTTCTTAAGGGAACAGTCAGTAAAATTCTAATAAACATAAACAAAAGCCCAATTTCTCAGTTAAAATAGAGAAATTGGGCTTTTGTTTATTCTATTATTAAATTTTATCTATAAAGGAATTTTGTAGTGTCACAAAGTATATCGCCCATTCGTTATATAGAGTGAGAGGAGGAATTATATGAAAGTCACAAACAACGATTATGAAAAGATGGAAGAGCTATACGAGTTGTACGAACAAAAAATTTATTATGTAGCGTATTCTATTTTAAATAATATTCAGCAGGCTGAAGATGCGGTTCAAGAGACGTTTATTACTCTTTATAAAAACTTGGAAAAGCTCCATAGCTTGAGCACTGAAGAGCTTAAACGCTACATTTTGAGGATCGCGAAAAACAAGGCGATCGATAGTTACCGGAAAAATAAACGACATGAAACATTTTTAGAAGAATATGAAAGAGAATCAATCGAAGCAGTAGACGAAAATATTGAAGAGTGGGAAAAACGTAAAATGTCTGAGGTTCAAATTGATACATTGCTAACAGAATTAAGTGAATCTAACAGACAGGTGTTTAAGTATAAAGTCTTCTATAACTTAACGTATCAAGAGATTTCAAGTGTTATGGGAATAACCGAGGGTAATGCCCGCAAGCAGTTTGAACGCGCTCGAAAACGAGTCCAAAATATGATAGGAGGTATACAACATGACGAATTCAAAGAACTCCAAAGAAATATATGAACTTGCTGAAAAAATTGCTTTAGATGATTTTGATAAACTCGAAGAACAACATGAATTTTCACATACATATACGCGCAAAAAGAAATTGTTTATGGAGGAAATGAAGCTGAAAGACGAGAAACCACAGAAAAAGCGTAAAAAACATCGCATGTTAATCGCTGCTGCTTGTTTATTGATTGGTATGCCGACAACAGTTTTTGGTGCAGTAAAAGTCTATAATATGATCGTTCAAAAACAAAATTATGAAGTAAATGTTTCAGTAACAAATAAGGACTCGAAAAAGGATGATAAGTGGTATAAGCTGAAAATCGATAAATTACCAGAAAATATGGAAGCAATTGATGACTCTGCAATGAAATATTCATTTAAAGATAACGACGCAAATGGAGGCTTTTCATTTGCTCTTTGGAGAGTAGGGGAAAATGCGGACTTTCAAACTTTATATTCAAAAAGCTACGAAGAAAAAGAGATAAGTGGCAAGAAAGCAGTAATTGTTCATAAAGAAACTGGAAACAACAATGTAATGTTTGATAGGAAGGTCTTTCTCTTTTTTGAGAAAGAAGGGATTATGTTAGAAAGTTTTATTGGATCAGATGTAAATGAAGAACAAATGATGGATGTGTTAGGGAACATTTCACTTGAGCCTACGTCAAAAGAAAAGGCAGCACATATAACAGATTATGATAAAAAGTATTTTAGCGAAGCGGATGAACCTAAAAAAAATAAGGTGATTCCTTTGAAAAAAGATAGTAAACGACTATTTCACATAGGACAAAAGGTTCCAGTAACGATATCTATGGATAACAGCCAAATTGAATATATGATAGAAAAAGTTGAAGTCTTTGATTCAATTAAAGATTTTAAACAAGAGAACTTTAATGAATTTGGCTTAGGGATATTAAGCAAGAAGAAGGCTTTAGATCACACGGGAAAATTGCTATCGTACAGACGGGATGTATATAAATTAGGGAATGGTAAAGATTCAATTGATACATTAGTAGATTCAAAATTAGTTAATGTTAAATTTGTCTACCTGACAACAACAGTGAAAAATATAGGTAAACAGGCGACAGAAGAAATCTATATGCATCCATCCATAAAGCAGCTTAAATTTGAAGGGAATGCATGGAAATACGCGAAAGAAGAGGGAATGGACGCAACGCGTATTATGACGGGAGAAGTTGATTATTTAGAGCCTCACGGAGATGGGAAAAGCTTTTATAATATTGGCAGTATCCGACCAGGAAAAACGGTAAAAGTTAAATTAGGTTATTTTGTAGATGAGGATAAACTAGATTCAATCTTCCTGGATGCTTTCCATTACAGTGGTTTTAGTGGAACTGAGAATATGAATTCGAAAAATCGTTGGTGGTTTGACATTCGTCAATCGTAAACATAATAGGAATAATTAGACTAAAAAGCTGCTTATATATAGCAGCTTTTTCAGTCTTCATACATATGTAAAATTTCTTTCGCGCGCATACGTAAACCGTCTATCAATTCTTTCGGTTCTAAAACTTGTGCATCTTTTCCAAGTCTATAAAACAAAGGGGTAATAAAATTGATTTCTCCTTTATCAATTGTTGAATGTATATATCCTGTCTGGTCTTCGTTTACTACTACGAATTCTTCAAGGTAAGGAACGCTTTTACATTGGCGCACACCTTCTGCTGTTAATGAGACATGTAACTGGGTAGGAGTGTGTACTACGTTAGAGCTCGAGTCGAACCATTCTTCTAAATTCATGAACGTATCTTCATTTTCTTCTGTTGATAATATAGAAAGAATACGATCAACGCGATACAGTAATACTTTTTTTCTGCTGAAGTCATAGGATGGTAAGTACCATAGACCATCATGAGCGTATACACCGATAGGATGAACATGTTTTATTTTTATCCCCGATTTAGATTCGTATTGAAAGTGTAAATTTTTATTTTCAATAGCCGCAGTTAGTACTTCGTTTAAAAGAGGTGTATTAATTGTTCTCTTCGGATTCCAAAACGCGATATAAGAACGTATTTTATTAACTTTCGCTTTCGCATCATGCTGTAGAGAGCTATACAGTTTATGTGTAACAGAATTGATTTCTGTGTTAAAAGGCAAGTCTCGATAGTAACTTAAAGATTGAAAAGCAAAAAAGATGGATACTGCTTCTTCTTCGGTAAATAAAATAGGCGGAATGACTCTATTCGTTAATACTTTATATCCTCCGTTACGACCTTGTTCTGCGTAAAGGGGTAATCCCATATCACTTAAATCTAAAATATATCTATGGACAGTACGAACAGAAATGTTAAATTCATCAGCTATTTCCTGAGCTGTAAATGTTCTTTTCGCAGAAGCGAATATAAGAATGTCTAGTAAACGTTTTGCTTTTGACAACTATCTCACTCGTTTCTTTTTTTAACATGACATGAATTGTCATGTTTTAAGGTTAGTATAGTGTGTATAAGGTCATTTTATCAATATACGTTGTAAGGAGGAAAAGAGATGTCACGTGAAATTGTTTTATTTATAGCCGCTAGTTTGGATGGATATATTGCGAAAGAAAATGATGATTTAGAGTGGTTAATGGAAACGGAAGGAGAGGGAGATAACGGTTATACAGAAATGTATGAAACGATTGATACAATAATTATGGGAAAAAGAACGTACGATTATGTAGTAGAGCATATAGAACCATTCCCGTATTTAGATAAAAAATGTTTTGTTTTCTCTAACTCAGAAAAAGGTTCAAACGAACACGTGGAGTTTGTAAATGAAGATGTAGTGGAGTTTACGAAAAGGTTGAAAGAGCAAGAAGGATCTAAAATATGGATGGTCGGTGGAGGGAGTCTACTAAGAGAATTCTTTAAGAATAATTTAATTGATGAATATGTTGTTACGATTACACCGCATATATTAGGTTCTGGAGTTCCGTTATTTCAAGACAAGAATCCAGAAATTAATTTAACTTTAACGGATACGAAACGTTTTGGGCAATTTGTAAATTTATATTATAAAGTAAAATGATAAAGAAACACGACTACCATCAATAGTCGTGTTTTTGTATAGATGGCAATGAAATAATAAAGCAAGACCCATGATCGACTTCGCTTGTTACAGTAATATTCCCGCCGTGTAGTTCTACAATTTCTTTCACGATAGATAGTCCTAAACCAGTTCCGCCTGTAGCTCGTGATCTTGCTTTATCAACTCGATAAAAACGGTCGAAAATGTGAGGGAGGTCTTCAGGCGGAATACCTTCGCCTTCATCTTCAATTGTAATGGAAATACGTTTATGTTCTTCTGTAACAGAAATATTTATATGAGAATGCTCTTGTGAATGTCTATAAGCGTTATTTAAAATGTTTACCACAACTTGTTCAAATCGCTGTTCATCTAAGTTTATTAGCAGTGTAGGAGGACAAGAGAAAGAAACTTTAATGTATCTTTCTTTATACATGGCATTTACTTTTTCGGCTATGCGAGTAAGGAAGGTGTGTAAATATACTTCCTTTACTTGAATAGAAAAGTTATGTTGTTCCATTTGTGCAAGTGAAAATAAATCTTGAACTAAGTTCGTAATATAATCAGACTCATCTTTTATAATAGATAAATATCGCAAACGTTGCTCAGAAGATGTGTTTTCCTTTAAAGCAATGTCAGCATAACCTCTTACGTATGTTAGCGGTGTTCGTAATTCATGAGCAACACTTGCTAGAAATTCACTTCGCTCTGTTTTCATATAATGTAAATCATTAGCAAGCGTTTGAATAGATGAGGTTAGTTCACCAATTTCATCATTTCGAGTAGTCGTTAATGAAACAGATAAATCGCCTTTACTCATTTTTTCAGTGGCATGTTTCATGTGTAACAATGGTTTTGTTAACAACCGTGATAAGAGAAAGATGGTGATGGCTGTTAATAGAAACGTAATGACTCCGGCAATAATGAATTGTCTTGTTAGTCCGTTAACCATTTCCTCGATTGATTCCGTTCCGAGAAACATATATACGTAGCCTTCCGTTTTTCCTGCCACTATAATGGGGCTAACTGTACATATATAATTAGATGTTTTCCAATGATTCTCTATAATTGCTCCGTCATGATCTGTCCGTGTTTGCATCTTTTCAATATGCTTTTTTATCGTAGTAGTTATTTCGTTGGATTTAGCTAGCACATCCTTATTGGCATTTGTAATAACGACAGTGGTTTCGGCTTCAGATTCCATTAGGGCAACATGGGAGATTGTTTGCTTATCAAAATACTTTTCAAGGACATCTCGGTGACTATTTCCACGCTTTAATAAAGCTGTCATTTCTTCATTTACTCTATTGTTGACAAGGCTATAATAAAGCAAGACAAATAGAACACTTTCAATTAAAAGTGTAACAATTAAAAAATAAAATCCGAGTTGAATAGATATTCGCTTCATCGTTTTGCTCCTTAATCTAGAGTATCAACCCATCGATACCCGACTCCGTAAACAGTTTTTAAATGATGATCAATAGGGAAATTTACTTTTCGTAATTTATCACGCAAATTACGAATATGTGAATCGACTGTTCTATCTTCTGTATTTGTATTTAGTCCCCAAATTCGTTCAATGAGCTGATCGCGGCTTAATACGTAGTTCACATGACGTAAAAATAACCCGAGTAAAGAGAATTCGATTGGAGTGAGAAGAAGTTCTTCATTATAGACAGAAACGAAATGCTTTGCCTCATCCCATAAAATGCCGTGATATTGGATTTGCGCGTGTTGATTCGTTCGCCTTAAAACAGCTTCAATTCTTGCGAAAAGCTCTTCTTCATGGAAAGGTTTCGTTACGTAATCATCCGCTCCAAGTTTTAACCCTTGGATGACATCTACCGTTTGATCACGAGCCGTTACCATAATGATAGGAACGTTACTAAAGGATCGAATTTTTTTGCACGTTTCCCATCCATCCATCTTTGGCATCATAATATCGAGTAAAACAAATTTGAAATTTCGATTTTCTATATGTGAAATAGCTTCTTCCCCGGACACTGCACATACGCAGTTATATCCGATTGGAGTAAGATAAAGCGTTAATAATTCAAGCATTCTCGGCTCATCATCTACGAGTAGTATATCGACCATAGAGTACCTCCGCATTTGTAGTTATTACTTAAATTGTAAGTCAAAATCATGAAGAAATGGTGCAGATTATCATGCATCTGCATAATTTCTTCAGAATTGCTTGTTATTGTAAAGTTGAAATTCCATTTTAGGTAATCATATTGGCTCGAAAACGATTCATATGGAGGCGGTATAGTGAAAAAGATGACCCGAATCTTTGGGATAACAATAATTACAGCAGTTGGTCTTGCTGCATGTGGACAAACGAACACGGATCATAAAAACCATGAATCTAAAGAAGAGAAAAAAACAGAGCAAACGGAAATGAAAATGAATCAGGAGGTAGCTGCGCCGAAAGAAATGAACGAAGGTGCATCGAATGATTTATTAACGACAAGTTTAAAAAATGTAACGAGATTAAACACAAACGATCCTTTGCAAATGGCAGTAGTAACTTCGCAAACGATATGGCCAGCAACGCATAAAGAGAATCAGCCAGGCGCTGTTATTTTAGTGCCAGTAAACGAGTGGCAATTAGGTATTGCGAGTGCGGATCTTATTCACCATCCGAATAACGGTCCAATTTTATTTATAGAAAAAGAAAAGGTACCCGAAATGACGTTAAAAGAAATAAAACGATTAAATCCGCTCGGAACGAAAGATGGAACACAAATTATGGTGATGGGGGATGTAGGTCCATCTATCCTTGAGCAATTAAAAGCATATAAAGTAAAGCAAATAAAAGAAACTGATCCAGCTATATTTGCTAAAGATGTGGATAAAGAATATGCTGATATAACAGGAAGTTATCCAAATAGTGTTATTATCGGTTCGTCTGAAGAAGAAGGGCGTTTATACACAACACCAGCTGTAAACTGGATTTCTCATATGCCAGAACCGCTTTTATATACAGAAAAAGATAAGGTGCCAGAGGCGACGATAGAGGCATTAAAAATGAGAAAAGATAAAGCGAATATATATGTATTAGGACCAGAAAAAATTATTTCAAAAGCAGTAGAAAAAGAGTTAAGTAAATACGGGAAAGTAACGCGTATTAGTGGGGAGACTCCAACAGAAAATTCGGTTGCATTTGCGAAGTTTAAAGATGAAAAAACGAAATTTGGCTGGGGGTTCACAAAACCAGGTCACGGTTTATCATTTGTTTCAAGCAAAACACCAGATTTAGCAGTTGCAGGAGCACCATTTTCACATATGGGTAAACACGCACCTATTGTATTGTTAGAAGAAGGGAAAGCTTCACAACCAGTGTATGACTTCCTTGCTAGTATTCAGCCGAAGTTTAAAGATGACCCAACGCTTGGACCATATAACCACGGCTTCTTATTAGGAAGTACGAGTGATATTTCATTTGAAACACAAGGTATATTGGATGAGAGGCTAGAGATTGTTCAAGAAAGTGGTCAAGGGCACGGTGGACATTAATAAAGTGAGTAAAGGCGCTGCTAAGGTAGCGTCTTTTTCTTTAGGAAACTTTTACATAGCAAAAATCTCTCTACTCGTTATATAATATCCTTCGTGCAGTCGGCCGAGATTTTCTTATGGAGAAAATCAAATGATAAAAGAGTAGAGGAGTGGTATTTTGTTTCAAACGATAAAAAATGACTGGTTCTCCAATGTGAGAGGAGACGTGCTATCGGGAATTGTCGTTGCTTTAGCGTTAATTCCTGAAGCGATTGCTTTCTCAGTTATTGCAGGCGTGGACCCGACCGTTGGGTTATACGCAGCCTTTTGTATTGCAGTTACCATTTCATTTGTTGGCGGACGAACTGGGATGATTTCAGCTGCAACAGGTGCAATGGCATTATTAATGGTCACGCTCGTTAAGGATCATGGTTTGCAATACTTATTTGCTACAACAATATTAACCGGTATTGTCCAAATTATTTTTGGCGTGTTCAAACTGAGCTCATTTATGAAGTTTGTTCCTAAATCTGTTATGAGTGGTTTTTTAAATTCACTTGGAATTTTAGTTTTTACAGCGCAATTGCCACATTTTAAAAATGCAACTTGGCAAATGTATGCACTTGTCGCATTAGGACTTGTAATTATATATGTATTTCCACGTATTACGACAGCTGTACCGTCTACACTTATTTCCATTATTATTGTGACAAGTATTGCACTTATGAGCGGATTACAGTTAAAAACAGTAGGGGATATGGGAAGCTTGCCGAAAGAATTACCGTTCTTTAGCATGCCTGACGTGCCTTTTACACTTGAGACATTAGGGATTATTTTACCGTACGCAGTTATGCTTGCAATTATCGGTTTACTAGAGTCTTTATTAACAGCTTCAGTTTTAGATGATATGACGCATACGGAAAGTAATAAACATAAAGAGGCACGTGGTCAAGGTATCGCAAACATTGTCGCTGGTTTCTTCGGAGGAATGGCAGGATGTGCAATGATTGGACAATCTGTTATTAATATTAAATCAGGTGGACGAGGTCGTTTATCAACATTTGTAGCGGGTGGATTTCTAATCGTATTACTGTTCGTTTTAGGTGATTATGTCGTTCATATTCCGATGGCAGCTTTAGTTGCAGTTATGATTATGGTTTCAATTGGAACATTTGATTGGAACTCTGTAACAACGATTCATAAAGTACCAAAAGGAAACGCATTTGTTATGATCGTAACAGTTGTGATTGTCTTAATTACACATAATTTAGCATTAGGTGTAATTATCGGAACAGTAATTAGTGCGGTTTTATTTGCATTCAATATGGCAAAGATTCACGTGAAACATTTATATATTGAAAATAAGAAAATATACGAAATTCATGGTCAACTTTTCTTTGCATCTACAGCAGACTTTATAAATAATTTTACATTTGAGGAAGATGTAAAAGAAATTGAGTTGAATTTTACTCACGCACACGTATGGGATGATTCAGCAGTAGCCGCAATTGATAAAGTTATCATGAAGTATGAACAAAGTGACGTGAAAGTAAGTATAACGGGATTAAATGAACGAAGCTCGAAAATTATTTCAAATTTAGCTACTTATAATAAAAGAATCGCAAGTTAGAAGCCTCCTTTTTAGGGGGCTTTATTATATAATACGGGTAGGATAACGAAAAGGGGATTCAGCATATGTACAAACAAATTATATTAGCATGTGACGGTTCTGAACATGCACTTCGAGCAGCGGAACATGCAACATATATTGCGAAATGTAGCGAAGAAACAAATGTTGAAGTTGTGTACGTAGTAGATAATAGAACGGCAAAATCAGATATTATACAAGGTCAAACAGATTTAGAAACAATATCGGCTAGTCGAAAAGATAAATTAAAAGAGATTGAAGGTTTATTAAAGAAAGAGAACATTTCTTATAAAATTACGATATTACATGGCGATCCAGGAGATACGATTGTTCAATATGTAAATACAGGGGATATAGATCTCGTTATCGCTGGCAGTAGAGGGTTAAATACATTGCAAGAGATGGTACTTGGTAGTGTCAGTCATAAAATAGCAAAGCGTGTAAAATGCCCGGTGATGATTATAAAGTAAATTGAATGAGATATTTTGTAGTGTAAGCAAGACCTTGATATAATTCGAGGTCTTTTTTGACGTATAAAGGGAGAGAGCTTGGACATACTAGATATATAAGTTTAAAGGGAAATTATTAACTTACAAATTTGTAAGTTAGTTGTTAGTAAAATCGATGTTATGAAAATTTTCCCATTGGTAAAATAAGAGTATCAAAGGGGAGATAGGGAGGATGGAAGCAATGAAATCATTTCAAAATTTATCATACAGTCAAGGGGTAAGCTTAATTTGTTTAGGAGGATTTGCTGCATCTGTTACGTTAGCTGTTGTAATAAAGATGATTCATCAAATCTTTTAATCTTACAGTAGGAAAGGAATTGGTTGTTATTAATAGCGAGAGAAGGGTTATAAATAAAAAATAGCTCCTAGCATGTACCTCAGTGCTAGGAGCTATTTTCTTATTTCTCTGTTTCTGCTTTATCGCTTGTTACGCTAACTTTACCCCATTTGTATTGATCTTCTGGTGTATATTTATAATCTTTTACGCGATTATTTACACCTTTTAAATCAAATTTATAATGAAGTGGAATTAATGGTACTTCATCATGAACTAATTTTTGCCATTTATCGTATACATCTTTACGGTACTTTTCATCAGCAGCTTCTGGAGAAATACCTTGTTTTAATAATTCTGTGTTTTTTTCAGTAGCCCAACGTGGGTAATTGAACGCCGCATCTTTAGCCCAAATACCAGAAGGATCTGGATCAGATGCAGTTCCCCAAGCGGCAGCGAAAAGATCAACTTTTGGATCATCTTTTTTAATCATATCGTAGAAGGAGTTGAATTCGTGTAAGCGACCATCAAGAAGTTCTACTTTTAGGCCGATGTCTTTCCAAGATTGAATAAAGAATTTTGCAAGTGGTTCACTTACATCGCTACCACTCATTGATAAGAAATTAGCTTTAAATTCTTTACCATTCGGATCTTCACGGAATCCATCTCCGTTCGTATCTTTATAGCCAGCTTCATCTAATAACTTTTTAGCTTTTTCTACATCTTTATCATAGGCACCAACTTTATTGTTATGATATTTTGGTAGAGATGGTGGGATTGGTGAGTTAGCTGGATAACGTAGGCCATGATATAATTTTTCACCAATTTCTTTTCTATCAATAGCATAAGCCATTGCTTGACGTACACGAACATCTTTAAATTTCTCCTTATCCATCACTACTTCTTCTTTTTCTTTATCCATATGGCCTAACTTAAAGCCGATATAGCTATAGTATAAATCGGTTTTACCGACTAATTGTGCATTTTTTAATTTACTTACATTTGGATACTGATCTGCACTTACTTCAGCAATGTCAATATCACCATTTTTTAAGGACGCGTTAACAACGGAAGGGTTAACAACTTTTAAAACCATGCTTTTCAGCTTTGGTTTTCCGCCATAATAGTCATCAAAACGTTCAAATTCAACGGATTCTCCAGGAGTAATTTTCTTCACTTTAAAAGGTCCGAAACCAATTGGGTTTTTACGGATTTTATCAGACTCTGCTAATTTATCGATTGGTACATCTCCTAAGTATTTCTTATGAAGAGGATATGCCCAAAGTCCAGTTTTCACTGAAGGATTCGGTTCTTTAAACGTAATCGAAATTGTTTTTGGGTCCGTTACCTTGATACCTGAAATTTTTTCAGCTTTTCCATTGTGGTAATCTTCCATACCTTCAATCATTTGCATTTGAGTGTCATAGCGAGAACCAGCATATTGTTTGCTACCAATTACTAGATAAGAGTATTCTAAATCCTCAGCAGTAACAGGGTTTCCATCATGCCATTTTACATTATCTTTAATTTTTAGTGTAATTGTCTTTTTATCTTTAGAAATTTCATATGTAGCAGCACCATCATTCGTGTATTCCCAGTTTTCGTCATTTGATAATAAAGATTCATCAAAAATTGTAATGACCTGGTTATCAGGATCTCCTTCATATACAGCGAAGTTCAAAAGTCCTTCAAATGGTGTGTTAGAAACAAGACCATATGTTAATGAACCATCTTTAATTTCCTTTTTATCATTTTTAACAGATGCACTAAATTTATTTGTATCTACTTTTTTTGTGCTGCTCGTTTTTTCACTACCACCACTGCCCCCACATGCTGAAAGTAGTAATGTTGAAACTGCAAGTGTACTTAATACTTTGAAAAACTTTGGCTTATTTGTCATTTCTTCCACCCCTTATCCTTTTCTTTGTCTTGCGTCGGCCGAACGGCGTAGCGCTTGACCAATAAAATTTATACACAGCATCAATGTTAAAATCATGATTGATGCGGGTAACCAAATCCACCATTTCTCTTGTAATACATCTGGATTTCTAGCATAACTAACAAGTGTACCAAGGCTTGGTGTACTTTCTGGTAGACCAAATCCTAAGAAGGTTAGACCAGATTCAATACCGATGTTTCCAGCAAGGTTTAATGTAACGCTAACAATGATAATGGAACTTAAGTTAGGTAGTACTTGGAAAAGAATGATCTTCCAGTTTGGTGTTCCTAAAGTTTTTGATGCAGAGACATAATCGAGTTCTTTTTCAGTTAATACTTTTGAGCGAATTAATCTTGCCTTTCCTGTCCATAAGAACACGCTCATAATTAAAATGAAAGTGAAGATATTGAATGTAGGAACAAGTGTAATAAATACAATTACAAGCATTAAAAATGGTAAAACCATAACAAAGTCGATAATGCGCATAATGATATTATCAATTGCTCCTCCAAAATAACCGGCAATTAATCCAATTGAAAGGCCAATTACACAAGAAAGAATAGTAATTGCTAATCCAATTGTAAAGGAGTTACGTGTACCAATAATAAGTTGGCCGAAAATGTCGCGTCCTCCGTAATCTGTTCCTAACCAATGTTCAGCAGAGGGAGGAGCATAAATAGCGAATAAATCAACTCGTACAATATCTTCTTGTTTCATAATAAAAGATGTTGCGTAGACTGCTAGTAATAAGATTGCTAGGAAAATAAGTGAAAACATTGCTAATTTATCTTTACGAAGTTCTCGCCACATAATAGAGAAACCAGAAGGGCTTTTTTCGTAATGAATAACTTCAGTTTGTTTTTCAGGGTTTGCTAACATAACGTCATCTCCTTTCTTTAATCAATACGAATACGTGGATCGACGATGCTTAGAATAATATCTGAAAGGAGAGTTCCAAGTAACGTTGCAAATCCAGTAAACATAACGAGTGCAGTTATTACACTAAAATCACGCTGAGAGATAGATTGTATAAATAGTTGTCCAATTCCTGGATAGCTAAAAATACTTTCTAAAAAGATGGCACCGCCAACTAATCCTGTAATTTCATAGCCTAAGAAGGCTGCAATTGGTAAGAATGAATTTCGTAAAATATGTCTAGAATAGATTTTTGATTCTGGAACACCCTTTGCTCTTACTGTACGCACAAAATCTTTATGTTTCGTATCAATAATTTCGCTTCGTAAATATTGAACCGTACCAACTGTCGCAATTAATGCACCAGATAAAGCTGGTAATAGCATGTGATTCAATTTGCTTAAATAGTAAGCAAATGTACCTGTTGCAACTTGAGGATCAACGCTACCGCCGGTTGGGAATATTGCAAACTTAAATCCGAATAGGAAGAGCATAATTAATGCAAATATAAATAGTGGTGTAGCAAAACCTAGATAGTTGTAAATGGTAATGAGTCGATCAGCCCATGTATCATTCCACCGCCCACTTATAACTCCTAGTGGTATGGCAATTAAATAAGTAAGGATAAGAATAACAAGTGCTAAAGATACTGTATTTCCAAGTCGTTCTCCAATTAAATCGGTTACTTTCATTTTATGTGCATAGGAAATACCGAAGTCACCTTGGGCTGCATTTTTAATCCAGCGAACATATTGTGTTGCAACTGGGTCATTTAATCCAAGCTTTTCACGTTGTTCTTCAATCACTTTTGGATCCGCTTTTGGATTCATTGCTCTGCCGGTTAAGGCATCGCCTGGCATTGCCTTAGCTAATAGAAAGACAAGTACACTTAACACGAATAATTGCGGGATCATCACTAAAAATCTCCGTAATATAAACTTCCACATGTTTTATCACTCCCTTATGGTAATGCCACCCGGTGCGTTGGCGAGATTGGTTTTAAATCATAAGCCCGACCGTTTTCATTGAAATAATTTTCGTATGACTTCTCGTATTCAGAGCTTACTTGTTGACGGAGCTTACGCTGTCTCTCTCTGTTTTCAGGACGAATATCAGGAATTGCTGATATTAGGCGCTTCGTATAAATATGTTGCGGATTACTATAAATTTCTGCACTAGTTGCTTCTTCGACGATGCGTCCGCGATACATAACACCGATACGATCACACATATGACGAATTACACCTAAATCATGACTAATGAATAAGTATGTTAATCCGAGCTCAGCTTGTAAATCTTGTAAGAAGTTTAATACTTGAGCTTGTACAGAAACATCTAGTGCTGATACAGGTTCATCAGCGATAATAAGCTTCGGTTTTAATGTAAGTG
The DNA here is from genome assembly GCF_052947655.1 of Bacillus pretiosus. Lineage (NCBI taxonomy): Bacteria > Bacillati > Bacillota > Bacilli > Caryophanales > Bacillaceae > Bacillus > Bacillus pretiosus. The sequence continues at coordinate 680,371 of NZ_CM129593.1, forward strand.
CGCGTGCAATACCAATCCGCTGCCTTTGCCCGCCGGAAAATTCATGTGGGTATTTATAAATTGACTCTGGATTTAGACCAACTTTATCAAGATATTCTTGAACTGCTCTACGTTCTTCATCAGGTGAGAGCTTCTCAAAATTTCGAAGAGGCTCAGCAATAATGTCGAGAACACGTTTCTTCGGATTTAATGATGAATAAGGATCTTGGAAAATCATTTGAATATCTTTTCGTTGTTCACGTAGCTCAGAGCGACTTAATTTTGTTAAATCTCTATTATTAAAATGAATGCTACCCTCTGTTGCTTTCGTTAAATGCATAATTGCTTTACCCGTTGTTGATTTGCCACTTCCGGATTCACCAACGATCCCGTATGTTTCACCCGGTTGTAATTCAAAACTTACACCATCGACAGCACGCACGTAATCTAATGTGCGGCCGAAGAAACCACCTTTAATTGGAAAATGTACTTTTAAATCTTCTACTTTAAGCAGTGCCATGAGCTACGTCATCTCCTTTCTTATCTTGGAAGTTGAAATGCTTGTAGCAAGTACAACGTACCCAATGGTCTGGTTTTACTTCATGTAAAATTGGATTTTCCTCGTGTTGATCAGGTCTAATCCATGGAATTCGAGCTTGGAAGCGACAACCTGTGCGAGGAAGCTTCGCTAACGAAGGAACGACCCCTTGAATTACATGCAATTTTTCTTTTTCACCATACGCAGATGGAATGGAATTTAATAGAGAACGAGTATATGGGTGAAGAGGGTTGTTAAAAATCTCTTCAACTTTTCCTGTCTCTACAACTTGTCCAGCGTACATAACGACGATACGATCTGCTGTTTCTGCGACAACACTTAAATCATGAGTAATTAAAATGATGCCCATTTTCGTTTGTTCTTGAATAGATTTTAGTAAGTCTAAAATTTGTGCTTGGATGGTTACGTCAAGAGCCGTTGTTGGCTCATCCGCAATAATGAGTGCTGGGTTACAAGCAATTGCAATTGCGATAACAATTCTTTGTCTCATTCCGCCAGATAATTCGTGTGGGTATTGTTTATATGTAAGTTCTGGTTTTGGAATACCAACTTGATGAAGTAGTTCTAAGGTGCGTTCTTTTTTTTCAACTTTTGAAAGGCTTGTGTGGTAGTCTAAGTTTTCTTCGATTTGTTTTCCAACTGTCATAAGAGGATCGAGTGCTGTAAGAGGTTCTTGGAAAATCATACCGATGTTTGATCCGCGTACTTTATTCATCTCTGCGGCTGACATAGTTAGTAGATCCTTATCTCTATAGTTAAGCTGCCCTTGTAATTTTGTATTTGCTTCATTATGCAGTCGCATAATAGAAAGGGCAAGTGCACTTTTTCCGCAACCTGATTCACCAACTATCGCGACAATTTCATTTTCATGGACAGTTAACGAAACATCATCAACTGCGGCATGATAGTGATCTTGTATGCGAAAGGAAGTCTGTAAGTTTTCAATGCGAAGAAGTGGATTCTTCATGGCTATCCCTCCATCTTTTCTGAAAAGACTAAATATTTTGTATGTTGTTGTTATTTTAATATAAATTGACAATGTTTGACAAGCATAAGTTGAGAAAATATTCAAAAATCTTTTTATACAGAGATTGAATGCTGTTATATAAGGGATTGAAGTTAGTTGAAAACGCTAACATATAAAAAGAGGAGAATAAATCTTTTGTAAGAAAAAAGATTTATATGTAGAAAAAAGAGAGGTGTTCTGGAAAGAACAGCCTCTCTTTTTTTGATAAGAATAATATTAGTACTTAAGCTTGTTTTGGTTTTGCAGATCCTGTCTTTAAAGTAAGAGCAAGGAAGAACATTGCAAGTACACAAGATACAAGTAATAAGATGAATCCGCCATCCCATCCGAATGCATCTACGATAAAGCCCATAGCTGCGCTAGCAAAAGTAGCTCCACCTAGGTAACCGAAGAACCCAGTTAAACCAGCGGCAGTTCCAGCAGCTTTTTTTGGTGCTAAGTCTAGTGCGTGTAGGCCGATTAACATAACAGGTCCGTAAATTAAAAATCCAATCGCGACAAGTGCGATACTATCAACCATTGGATTACCAGGAGGGTTTAGCCAGTAAACAAGAACGGCGATAAATACACCAACCATAAATAAAATACCAGCAGGTGCGCGGCGCCCTTTAAATAGTTTATCACTCATCCATCCGCAAAGAAGTGTACCTGGAATACCAGCCCATTCATATAGAGCGTAAGCTGTACGGGAGCTACTATGAGTGAAACTTTTTTCCTCTACTAAATAGGTAGGAGCCCAGTCTACAACGCCGTAACGTACGAAATAAACGAAAACGTTCGCGATAGCGATGTACCATAAAAATTTATTGTTTAGTACGTATTTAAATAAAATTTCTTTTACTGAAAGTTCGCGTTCTCGATCTTTTACTTTTTCATCTGATGGATATTCTCCAGTATGTTCTTCGATAGAAGGTAATCCACAAGATTGAGGTGTATCTCTCATCGTAATTAATACATAAATACCAACTAAAATTGAAAGAATACCTGGGAAGTAAAAAATACTCTTCCAGTCATTTGCGAAGAAGTATAAGCCTAATGTCACAAGAGAAGGCATAAGCGCGCCACCGACATTATGAGCAACGTTCCAAATAGACATTTTTGTACCACGTTCACTAATAGAGAACCAGTGAACCATCGTACGACCACAAGGAGGCCATCCCATACCTTGTACCCATCCATTTAAAAACTGAAGGACAAACATAAGTATAATGCTCGTTGTAATGAAAGAAAATGAGCCGAAAATAATATTAATGATACCTGATAAAAATAGCCCAGCTGCTAAAAAGTAGCGAGGATTACAACGGTCGGATACGATACCCATAAGAAATTTACTTAATCCGTAAGCGATAGATACTGCTGAAAGGATAACCCCAAGTTCCCCTTTACTAAAGCCTTGTTCGATTAAGTATGGCATCGCTAGTGAAAAGTTTTTTCGAACAAAGTAGTAACCTGCGTAGCCGATGAAGATACCTAAGAATACTTGTAAACGTAATTTACGGTATTCGCTATCAACGCGATCAGCTGGTAAGCGTTCCGCGTGGGGCGCAGGCTTAAATAATTGTGTGAAAAACATAAAATGAAAATCCTCCCCTAATGAATTCGAAATGTTGTAAGTCAGAGAGAATATAAAAAGGCCATGAAATATAAAAAAGTTTCCTTTTTTATGATTCATAGCCGTATACTCCGATTCTCCGTGACTGTCAATATTAACTTCGTCGAAAATTATACAACTTTGTGACAGAAATGTAAACGTTTTTATAAATAAAAAGTGTTGACGGATTTTGTTTGTAGGATTAATATTTAAATACATTAAATATTTTATTGCTTAAATAAGAGGTGGATAACATGCCAAATGATATGACGCATATCGATAAAATTCAAGCTCTTGCCTTTTCGATTGGAAAGAAAATGCAGACGGAGTTATTAGAACAAATGCAAGCAACAGGACTTACACCACCGCAGTTTTATATTTTAAAGATTTTAGATCATTACGGTGCTTCAAGAGCGACAAAATTAGCAAAAAAGATGTATGTAAAGCCTAGTGCAATTACAGTGATGATTGATCGCCTAATTGACCAAGAGCTTGTAGAACGCTATCACGACAAAGATGACCGTCGTGTTGTCATCATTGAGTTAACAAAAAAGGGGAAAGCTAGAGTAGAAGAGGCAATGACCGCTCGTAATGAGCATATTGCAAAATATTTCTCACATTTAGAATTACAAGAAAGAGAAGATTTGTTACGCCTCTTTGAGAAGTTAGAAACAATTATTTGCGGGACACAAGAGAAAAAAGAGAATAACTAAGAGGAATTGAGGAGATTACATGGAGCAACAAGAAAACATAAATAGAAAGTTGCTGTTAATTGGTTTAATAATCGCGATGCTATTTGCTGCATTAGATGGAACGATTGTTGGTACAGCAATGCCGCGTATCGTCGGTGAACTAGGCGGATTAAGTTTAATGACGTGGTTAACAACAGCTTATATGTTAACATCAACGACAGTTGTACCAATTGCAGGTAAATTAGCGGATTTACTTGGCCGTCGTAACGTATATATTACAGGACTAGTTATCTTTATGGTTGGTTCGGCGTTATGTGGTATGGCAAATGGTATGACAGAATTAATTATTTTCCGTGGTATTCAAGGTCTTGGTGGCGGTATTATGATGCCAATGGCTATGATTATTATCGGAGATATGTTTACGGGAAAAGAACGTGCGAAATGGCAAGGTATTTTTGGTGCGTTATACGGTCTTGCTTCTGTAATTGGACCACAAGTGGGTGGTTGGATTGTAGACGCAGTGAACTGGAGATGGGTATTCTACATTAACTTACCAGTTGGTATTTTAGCAACAATCTTTATTGCAATGGGATTAAAGTCACATAAACAAACAGGACCGATCAAGATTGATATTGCTGGAATCTTTACGATGATTCTCGGTGTTGTAAGTTTATTACTTGCATTAACGTTTGGCGGAAAAGATTATCCATGGGATTCTTGGCAAATTATCGGTTTATTTGCATTAGCTCTAATTGGTATTATTAGCTTTGTTATCGTTGAAACGAAAGCAGAAGAACCGATTTTACCGATGCATTTCTTTAAAAATCGCACGTTTACAATACTGAATGCGATTGGTTTCTTTATGAGTATCGGAATGTTCGGTGCGATTATGTTCGTACCATTCTTCATGCAAGGAATTGTAGGAGTAAGTGCTGCTGAATCAGGAACAATTATGACACCGATGATGATTACAATGATAGTGATGAGTATTATCGGTGGTCAACTTGTATTAAAAGTTGGTGTGAAACCACAAATTATTACAGGGATGCTTATTATGGCTGGTGGTTTCTGGTTATTAACAACGATGGATATGCACACGACTAAACTTACTGCTACTTTCTATATGAGTATTATCGGTTTAGGAATGGGTCTTGTTATGCCGACATTAACATTAGCGTTACAAGAAAGTTTCCCGAAAAAAGATCTTGGAGTCGTAACATCATCAAGTCAGTTCTTCCGTCAAATCGGTGGAACATTTGGTATTACAATTTTAGGGTCAATCATGAATAACACTTCAGGTACAACATTAACAAATAAATTAGTACCTGTCTTAGATACGTTCCCGAAAGAAGCGGGCCAAATGGTAACGAAATTTAAAGATATGATTCACACAGATCCACAAGGTTTATATTCGATGCTATTTAGTCCAGAGGCATTAAAACAAATGCCAGAAGCATTCGCTAACAGCATTGTACCAATCTTGAAAAACTCTTTAGTAGACTCACTTCATACTGTATTCTTAACAGGATTAGTATTTATCGTAGTAGGCGCTATCTTTACGATTTTCTTACAGAAGATTAAACTGTCAGATCGTAAAAAAGATGCTGAAGAGCCAGCTACAGAGGAAAAAGAACAAACTGTATCCTATTCGTAATGAAAAAGCATCGCCTTATGGCGGTGCTTTTTTTGAGTATAACCTTAAAAGCTTTTTCATGAGAAATGATTGACGTATTTCTAGAAATACGTTATATTGTTTTCTGTAAACGGTTACATGGGATGGAGAGGAAAGAGAATGAGTACGATTAAAGACGTTGCGAAATTAGCGGGAGTATCTGTGGCGACCGTTTCCAGAGTGTTAAATAAAAATGGATATGTTCATGAAGATACATTAAAGAAAGTAGAACGAGCGATTGAGATGCTAGATTATAAACCTAGTACAGTAGCGCGTTCATTGTATAATAAAAAATCACGTTTAATTGGCTTAGTTGTTCCAAATATCGTGAATCCATTCTTTCCAGAAGTTGCACGTGCCGTAGAAGATGTAGCGCATAAGCAAGGATACACAGTTGTCCTTTGTAACTCTGATGAGAGTTTAGAGAAAGAAAAGCAATATATTGATGTACTTAGGCAAAATAATGTGGATGGATTTATTGTAGCAACGAATCCACAAAATAGTGTTAATTACATGAAGTTGTCTGTTCCAGTTGTTGCAATTGACCGTATGTTTAATGAGCGTATCCCTACTGTATATGCAGATAACTATGCAGGGAGTCAGGCAGCGACAAAGCTATTAATAGATAAAGGCTGTAAACATATTGCGCATATTCGCGGACCGCGTGATGTAAGCACTGCTAATGAACGTTTTGAAGGTTTTGTAGACGTTATTACGCAAAATAATCTTTCTTATATGATTGCAGAGAGTACATTTGATCCAGCTAATAGTGAGCGTGTAGCAGTGGAATTATTAGAAGAATACCCACATATTGATGGAATTGTTGCTGGAAATGATTTAATTGCAATAGGTATTGTAAAGGCTGCACTCCAAAAGGGGATTTCTATTCCAGATGATTTACAAATTATCGGATTCGATGGAATTTCTTTAACAGAAATGATGTATCCATCTATTACAACTGTTGCACAGCCAATTTATGAAATGGGGAAAATTGCAACAGAGCTGTTGTTAGAGCAGATGGAAGGAAACGTATTAGAAGAGAAACACTATCGTTTACCGATTGAAATTATAGAACGAAATACAACGAAGTAAGGAGATGAAACAGATGCCAAATATTGCAGTAGTAGGTAGTATTTCAATGGACTTAGTGGCTGTTTCAAAAAAACGTCCGAAAGCAGGAGAAACAGTAATTGGCGAGGCATTTCATACAATCCCGGGAGGGAAAGGAGCCAACCAAGCAGTTGCTGCAGCTAGATTAGGCGCAAATGTAGCGATGGTTGGAGCGGTTGGAAACGATAATTATGGAACTGTAGTTAGGAGCAATTTAGAGAACGAACGTGTTTTTATCGACTATGTGGTACCGGTTACAGATATGGCGACAGGAATTGCTCATATCGTTTTAGCAGAAGAGGATAACAGTATTGTTGTCGTGCAAGGGGCAAATGCTCTTGTAAATGAGTCGGTTGTAGATCGTTCAAAAGATCTTCTTATAAAAGCAGATATGGTTGTTCTTCAACTAGAGATTCCACTTGAAACAGTAAAATATGTATTGGCTATTTGTGAGGAGCATAATATTCCAGTTATGTTAAATCCAGCGCCAGCACAAGTGTTATCAGAAGATATTTTAGAAAAGGCAACTTATATTACACCAAATGAACATGAGTGTCGCATCGTATTAGATGATTTCACATCACCAATTGAAGAGTTACTAGCTAAATATCCAAATAAACTATTGATGACAGAAGGTTCTAAAGGTGTTCGTTTCCATAATGGTACGGAGATTGTACATGTTCCTAGCATCGCTGTTGATGTAGTAGATACGACTGGAGCTGGTGATACATTCAATGGTGCATTAGCAGTGGCGCTTTCTGAAGGAGAAACACTTCAAAAAGCAATTCGTTTTGCGAATATTGCTGGTGGCCTTTCTGTAACGAAACTTGGGGCACAGGGCGGTATGCCAACGAGAGATAGAGTACGTGAAGTACAGGTGATTGTCGGATGAAAAAGCACGGTGTATTAAACAGTGAGATTGCATCAGTCCTTGCTTCACTTGGACATACAGATACGATTGTAATCGCAGACTGCGGGTTACCAATTCCTGACGGAGTAAAACGAATTGATTTAGCTGTTGAGATTGGAAAACCTAGCTTTTTAGACGTATTGCAAGTGGTAGCTGATGATATGGCAATTGAAAAAGTAACGTTAGCAGAAGAAGTCATTAATAATAATGCGGAAGTAAATAAAGAAATCGAGCTGAAATTAATAGAGCCAGCATTTGAATATGTATCGCATGAACAATTTAAAGAGCACACGAAGAAAGCGAAAGCAATTATTCGTACAGGAGAGGCTACTCCTTATGCCAATGTAATTTTACATGCAGGCGTGATTTTTTAATAAAAGGAAGTGATGGGAATGCGTATTGAAATGAAAAATATTTCAAAGGCGTTCAATGGCAATCCTGTTTTGAAGAATGCACAGTTTATGATTGAAACAGGGGAAGTCCATGCATTGATGGGGGAAAATGGAGCGGGCAAATCAACGCTCATGAAAATTTTAACAGGTGTATACAAAAAAGATGGTGGAACAATCACGATTGATGGACAAGAACGAACTTTTAAAAATGCGAAAGAAGCAGAAGAGTACGGTATTGCATTTATACATCAAGAATTGAACATATTATCGAATTTAACAGTAGCTGAAAATATGTTTCTCGGTAAAGAGTTAATGTATGGGAAGACAGGTATTTTGCGTACGCGTCAAATGAACGCGATTGCGCAGCAGCAACTAGCGGAGTTAGGGTTACATGTAAAAGGCGCTATGTTGGCAGGAGAGTTATCGGTTGGACAACAGCAAATTATCGAAATTGCGAAAGCGTTAATGACAAACGCGAGCGTTATTATTATGGATGAACCTACAGCTGCATTAACAGATCGTGAAATTGAAACGTTGTTTACTGTCATTAATAAATTACGTAAAGAAGGCGTTTCGTTCGTTTATATCTCACACCGAATGGAAGAAATTTTTTCAATATGTGATGCCATTACGATTTTACGTGATGGGGAATACGTAGGAAAGAGACTCATTCCGGAAACATCATTTGATGAAGTAGTGAGTATGATGGTGGGGCGCAGCATTGGTGAACGTTACCCAGAGCGAAATAGTCAAATTGGCGATGTCATTTTTGAGATGCGTAACGGAACGAAAAAAGGGAAGTTTGAAAATGTTTCGTTTCAAGTAAGAAAAGGTGAAATCCTTGGTGTTGCTGGCTTGATGGGAGCTGGCCGTACAGATATTATGAAAGCGATATTTGGATACGAACCTTTAGATTCTGGCCAAATTTTTATAAATGGACAAGAAGTAAAGATTGATAGTCCGATAGATGCGATTAGACAAAGAATAGCTTTTATTACAGAGGATAGAAAATCTGAAGGGTTAGTTTTAGATTTCTCAATTCGAGAAAATTTAGCTTTACCGAATTTAGAAAGTCTTTCAAAGGGAAGTGTCTTAAGTAACGAACTAGAACAACAGTTTACAGCGGATATGATGAAACTTCTTAATGTGAAAGCAGCTAGTGGAGAGCAAGCGGTGAAATCTCTTTCTGGTGGAAATCAGCAAAAGGTTGTTATTGCAAAATGGCTAGGTATCCACCCGCAGTTACTCATTTTAGATGAGCCAACACGAGGTGTAGATGTTGGAGCGAAAAAAGAAATTTACTCTATTATGAATAAGCTTACTGAGCAAGGCGATGCCGTTATTATGGTATCATCTGAGCTTCCAGAAGTTTTAGGAATGAGTGATCGTGTTCTTGTTATTCATGAAGGAAAAGTCGGCGGCATTTTAGAGAAAGATGAGGCATCACAAGAGTCTATTATGGCACTAGCTACAGGGGGAGAGTAAGGATGGCTAAGAAGGGGAATGTATTACAACAACTCGGTTCTTTAATCGGTTTAGTATTAATTATCGTCGTAATTACAGCTTTAAATCCGGCATTTATTGAGATTCCAAATTTATTTAATATACTGCGTCAAGTATCGATTAATGCGCTTATTGCATTCGGAATGACCTTTGTAATTTTAACAGGGGGTATTGACTTATCGGTAGGTTCTATTTTAGCATTATCAAGTGCACTTGTTGCTGGAATGATGGCAAGTGGCATGGACCCGTTCCTTGCGATGGCAGTTGGATTATTAGCTGGTCTTGTAATGGGAATTGTAAACGGTATCATCATAGCGAAGGGAAAAGTAGCTCCATTTATTGCAACTTTAGCAACAATGACTATTTTTCGTGGGTTGACGCTTGTTTATATGGACGGACGTCCGATCACTGGTCTTGGTGATCATTTAATGTTCCAAATGTTTGGCCGCGGTTATTTTCTAGGTATTCCGGTACCAGCTGTTACAATGATGATCGCTTTCGCAGTACTGTACTTCATTTTGAAGAAAACGACATTTGGTCGCCGTACATTTGCAATTGGTGGAAATGAAGAAGCAGCAGCACTATCAGGTATAAATGTTACGAGAATTAAAGTAATGATTTACGGTCTTTCCGGAATTTTGGCAGCGCTTGCAGGTATTGTCTTAACATCACGACTAGATTCTGCACAGCCAACTGCAGGTACTTCTTATGAATTAGATGCAATTGCAGCAGTTGTATTAGGTGGAACAAGTCTTTCTGGGGGAAGAGGATGGATTATTGGTACATTCATCGGTGTACTTATTATCGGTGTACTAAATAACGGTTTAAATTTATTAGGTGTATCTTCTTTCTTCCAACAAGTTGTAAAAGGACTTGTAATCTTACTAGCTGTATTAATTGATCGCCGAAAAGAAGCGTAATGGAGGGATAGTTCATGAAGAAATGGTTACTTATACTCGTTGCATGTATTATGGTCATTACTGCTGGTTGTTCAATGGAACCACCAGAATGGGCAAAGGATTCTAGCGATAAAGGTCGAAATAAAACTATTAAAGTTGGATTCTCTGTTTCAACTTTAAACAATCCATTTTTTGTGACTTTGAAAAAAGGAGCAGAAAAGCAAGCGAAAGCAAGCGGCATTGAATTGATTGCTGTTGATGCACAAAATGATGCAGCAAAGCAAACGAACGATGTTGAGGATTTAATTCAAAAAGGTGTCGATGTAGTTGTTATTAATCCGACCGATTCAGATGCTGTTGCTTCAGCAGTAAGTGCGGCAAATGCTGCAAATGTTCCTGTTATTACAGTAGACCGCGTTGCAAATTCGGGTAAGGTTGTTTCTCACATTGCATCTAATAATATCGAAGGTGGTCAAATGGCTAGTGATTACATTCGTGAATTAGTTGGCGGGGGAGCAAACGTTGCTGAGTTAGAAGGAATCCCTGGATCTTCTGCTGCTCGTGAGCGTGGGAAAGGATTCCATAACGTAGCTGATAAGTCTTTAAAAGTAGTTGCAAAACAAGCGGCTGATTTTGATAGAGCTAAAGGATTATCTGTTATGGAAAACATTTTACAAGCGAATGGTGATATTAAAGCCGTGTTTGCGCATAACGATGAAATGGCATTAGGGGCACTTGAAGCATTGAAGTCTTCTGGAAAAACAGATGTAGTCGTTGTTGGTTTTGATGCAACAGAAGATGCTGTAAAAGCGGTTAACGATGGGCGTATGGCTGCAACAGTTGCTCAAAAACCGGAATTAATCGGGGAGAAGGCGATGCAAACAGCAAAAGAGATAACACAAGGTAAAAAAGTGGACAAATCTATTCCGATTGAATTAGAGCTTATTAAGAAAAACAAATAAATATAAAATGAAAATCAGGAAGGAAGAATAACAAATGAAATTTTTTATTGATACAGCAAACATTAACGAAATTAAAGAGGCAAATGCATTAGGAGTATTAGCTGGAGTAACGACAAATCCATCACTTGTAGCAAAAGAAGGCGTAGATTTCCACGAGCGTATTCGTGAAATTTGCAACGTTGTAGAAGGACCTGTAAGTGCAGAAGTAATTAGCTTAGAAGCTGATAAAATGATCGAAGAAGGAAAAGAGTTAGCGAAAATTGCTCCAAACGTTGTTGTAAAAGTTCCAATGACAACAGAAGGTTTAAAAGCAGTAAAAGCATTCTCTGACTTAGGAATTCGTACAAACGTTACATTAGTATTCTCAGCAGTTCAAGCATTACTTGCAGCTCGTGCTGGTGCAACATACGTTTCACCATTCTTAGGTCGCTTAGACGATATCGGTCATAACGGTATGGACCTAATCCGTCAAATCGCAGAAATCTTTGCAATTCACGGTATTGAAACAGAAATCATTGCAGCATCTGTACGTCACAGTGTTCACGTAACAGAAGCAGCATTAAACGGTTCACATATTGCAACAATCCCAGCAAACGTAATTGCTTCATTAGTGAAGCACCCATTAACAGATCAAGGAATTGAGAAGTTCTTAGCTGATTGGGAAAAAACACAAGAGAAATAATAGAAAATCGAGAATCCTAGTTTAATTGACTAGGGTTCTTTTTTATTTAAAAGAATTTTCATGCAATTTTGCATATTGTCTTTTAAATTTGTTATATAAGCTATTTAATATATATCAAATCACTTTTTATTTTTCATATTTCGACATAAAAAGGTAGAGGTTCTGACCAGAAAACTGGAGGGGCATGATTCTATAACAGAAAGCTTAACGTTTATAGAATTATGCCTTTTTATATAGGGAGGGCAGAAAATAGGGATTTCGATTTAAATGCACTCATTTATCTGAATTTTAAGTTTTATAAAAGGAGAGAAATAGAATGAGAAGAAAAACGCCATTTAAAGTGTTGTCATCATTAGCAATTGCGGCAATTATCGGATGCACATCTGTAATGAGTACTCCGCTAGCATACGCAGAAACGCCAGCAAAAGAGAAAGAAAATGTATCTACAACACCAATTGATTACAATTTAATTCAAGAGGATCGTTTAGCGGAAGCGTTGAAAGAAAGAGGAACAATTAATCCAGCATCTTCTAAAGAAGAAACGAAAAAAGCTGTAGAAAAGTATATTGAAAAGAAACAAGGCGATCAGGCAAATAAAGAAATTCTTCCAGCGGATACTGCTAAAGAGGCATCTGATTTCGTGAAAAAAGTAAAAGAGAAGAAAATGGAAGAAAAGGAGAAAGTAAAGAAACCTGAAAAAAATGTTAGTCCTGAGCAAAAACCAGAACCAAATAAAAAACAATTGAATGGACAAGTCCCAACTTCTAAAGCAAAGCAAGCGCCATATAAAGGGTCAGTTCGAAATGATAAAGTATTAGTATTACTCGTTGAATTTAGTGATTATAAACATAATAATATTGATCAAACACCAGGGTATATGTATTCGAATGACTTTAGTAGAGAGCATTATCAAAAAATGTTATTTGGTAATGAACCGTACACATTATTTGATGGTTCAAAAGTAAAAACGTTTAAACAATATTATGAAGAGCAGTCTGGTGGAAGTTATACGACAGATGGATATGTAACGGAATGGCTAACTGTTCCAGGAAAAGCGTCTGACTACGGTGCTGATGGTAGTAGTGGTCACGATAATAAAGGACCAAAAGGCGCACGTGATTTAGTGAAAGAAGCTTTACATGCAGCTGCTGAGAAAGGGCTAGATTTATCTCAATTTGATCAATTTGATAGATATGATACAAATGGTGATGGAAATCAAAATGAACCTGATGGTGTAATTGATCATTTAATGGTAATCCATGCTGGCGTTGGTCAAGAAGCTGGTGGCGGTAAATTAGGTGATGATGCAATTTGGTCACATCGTTCAAAATTAGCAATAGATCCAGTAGCGGTTGAAGGTACAAAATCAAAGGTAGATTACTTTGGTGGAAAAGTAGCGGCGCATGATTATACAATTGAACCAGAAGATGGAGCAGTAGGTGTATTTGCGCATGAATTTGGACATGATCTTGGTTTACCAGATGAATATGACACGAAATATACTGGAACTGGTTCACCTGTCGAAGCGTGGTCATTAATGAGTGGAGGTAGTTGGACAGGGAAAATTGCAGGAACAGAGCCAACTAGTTTCTCACCACAAAATAAAGACTTCTTACAAAAGAATATGGGTGGCAACTGGGCAAAAATTTTAGAAGTAGATTACGATAAAATTAAGCGTGGAGTAGGAGTTCCTACATATATTGATCAAAGTGTTACAAAATCCAATCGTCCAGGCGTTGTACGTGTTAACTTACCAGGTAAAAGTGTTGAAACGATTAAACCGGAGTTTGGAAAGCATGCATATTATAGTACAAGAGGAGATGATATGCATACAACACTAGAGACACCATTCTTTGATTTAACAAAAGGAACAAATGCAAAATTCGATTATAAAGCAAATTATGAGTTAGAAGCAGAGTGCGATTTTGTCGAAGTGCATGCAGTAACAGAAGATGGAACGAAAACGTTAATTGATAGACTTGGAGAAAAAGTAGTCCAAGAAGATAAAGATACAACAGATGGAAAATGGATGGATAAATCATATGATTTAAGTCAATTTAAAGGGAAAAAAGTGAAACTGCAATTCGATTATATTACAGATCCGGCTGTAACATATAAAGGTTTCGCGATGGATAATGTAAATGTAACTGTTGATGGACAAGTTGTATTTTCTGATGATACAGAAGGACAGGCTAAAATGAATTTAAATGGTTTTGTTGTTTCTGATGGGACAGAAAAGAAAGCTCATTATTACTACTTAGAGTGGAGAAACTATGCGGGATCAGATAATGGATTAAAAGCAGGAAAAGGTCCAGTGTATAATACAGGTCTTGTCGTTTGGTATGCAGATGATAGCTTCAAAGATAACTGGGTTGGGGTGCATCCAGGTGAAGGATTCCTTGGTGTTGTGGATTCGCATCCAGAGGCATTTGTTGGGAATTTAAACGGAAGACCAACTTACGGTAATACAGGTATGCAAATTGCAGATGCTGCATTTTCATTTGATCAAACACCAGCATGGAGTGCAAATTCATTAACACGTGGACAGTTTAACTATTCTGGATTACAAGGTGTTACAACATTTGATGATTCAAAAGTATATAGTAACAAACAAATTGCAGATGCAGGAAGAAAAGTTCCAAACCTTGGACTTAAATTCCAAGTTGTTGGACAGGCAGAGGATAAATCGGCAGGCGCTGTTTGGATTAAACGTTAATAACATAAAAGCACATTCTTCATATGAAGAGTGTGCTTTTCAATTTGTACAGTAAGTTATTATTTTAGCTTATGTAATACAAGTGTCTGTCCATATGTAGTGTATCAAATTATGTGGGGAAAGGAAATATTTCCGAGGAAATTGTCGAAGTATCGTTGGTATTTATACACTTTTTTTGTAAAAGAAGAACTGCAGTATTGCCTTTACAGTTCAATTTATTTACATTGTTATTTGGTTAGACACAAAAGTAATATATTAGGAAAAAAAAGACAATGATGGAATTAACCCATCATTGTCTTTTTTACTTTGCTGTTTGCTTTACTTTTTATTTTGCTTCTTACATAAATCATTCCAGCGAATGTTAATAAGAATGCAGTTCCGATAACGAAGCTGACGCTAGGGGATGCCCCGATTGCACCAACTGTAAAGGATCCAGCAACAACTCCTAATGAGAAGAAAGCATAAAACAATCCGAATGCTTTTCCGCGCTTATCATCTGTCGTATTTTCAACAAGTAATGCATTTATCGATGGGAAAAGGATAGCGAATCCAATGCCATAAATCATCATAACGATAAAGAGCATACCTTTTGTTGCGAATAATCCGAGTAAAGATAACGCGAATGCCATTACTGCAATCCCAATTAGCATGAGTTTTGAACGATTAAATCGATCGTAAATACGGTTTGTTGGCAGCAAGAAGAAGAGGATAGCGGTAATGCCGAATACACTTAACATCATGCCTGTTGTAGATGCTTTAAGTGCTAATGCCTCAACTTTCACTGGTAGCATATAAGTGACAATTCCTTGTGAAAACATTAGCGTGAAGGCACCAATATATGCTTGCAATAACGGTTCTGATTTCAATAGTTCAATCATATCCTTTTTGTTCATCATTTGTGTTCTTGAAGTATCTTTTCTTGATACGTTATTTGGTAAGAAGAATAGAGATACGATTGTACCAAGGACCATTAAAATAGAAATGGTAATGAACACCAACTCTATACCAGCAGTTGCTTTCATAATTCCACTGAAAGCCGGTCCTACAATTGCCGCTGTTCCAACAGCAGCACCAGATAGGGCCATTGCCTTACCTTGTCTTGCTGAATTTGTTTGTTTTGATAAAAACGTAAAGGCAGCAGGAATTAAAAATCCGTCACTAAAGCCGTGCATAAAGCGCACAACTAATAGTTGTTCACCACTTTGAACAACGGTGTATAACAAGACTATGAAACTCGTAATTCCCATGCTTATATAAAGTATTTTTTTTGCACCAAATTTATCGACAGCAGCGCCAGCAATAATATTACCGATCATATTAGCGAATGAGTACATACCGACAACTAGCCCAATAATAAGAGGAGATCCTCCAAGACTTTGAGCGAACGTACTCATAATAGGTAATTGTGAAAATGTATCTAGAAACGCTACGATAACAATAAAGTAAATAAAATATTTCAAGCGATATTCACCTCTCCTATGCTATTATGGCATAATGCTAATTTCAACCGCAATGAAATTAGCATTAACAGATGTGGAAAAAAGTACAAAGTGACAAAATATTGAACGTTATTTGTTAAAATTTAGTGGGAATGAGATTGTTTTTTTGAAATATATGGATAGAAGTATTATAATAGATTTGTAAACTTCACCAGGTTAAGTATATACGTAGAGAGGGATGTATAAAATGAAAGCATTACTTTGGCATAATCAACGCGATGTACGAGTAGAAGAAGTACCAGAACCAACTGTAAGACCAGGAGCAGTTAAGATTAAAGTGAAATGGTGTGGTATCTGCGGAACAGACTTGCATGAATATTTAGCAGGACCTATTTTTATTCCAACAGAAGAGCACCCATTAACACACGTAAAAGCACCGGTTATTTTAGGTCATGAGTTTAGTGGTGAGGTAGTTGAAATCGGTGAAGGCGTTACTTCTCATAAAGTGGGAGATCGCGTCGTTGTAGAACCAATTTATTCTTGTGGTAAATGTGAAGCTTGTAAACATGGACATTACAATGTTTGTGAACAACTTGTTTTCCACGGTCTTGGCGGAGACGGCGGCGGTTTCTCTGAATATACAGTAGTACCAGAAGATATGGTCCACCATATTCCTGATGAAATGACGTATGAACAAGGTGCACTTGTAGAACCAGCAGCGGTAGCAGTTCATGCAGTACGTCAAAGTAAATTAAAAGAAGGGGAAGCTGTAGCAGTATTTGGTTGTGGTCCAATTGGACTTCTTGTCATTCAAGCAGCTAAAGCAGCAGGAGCAACTCCTGTTATTGCAGTAGAACTTTCTAAAGAACGTCAAGAGTTAGCAAAATTAGCAGGTGCGGATTATGTATTAAATCCAGCTACTCAAGATGTACTAGCAGAAATTCGTAACTTAACAAATGGTTTA
This sequence comes from Bacillus pretiosus, assembly GCF_052947655.1. Lineage (NCBI taxonomy): Bacteria > Bacillati > Bacillota > Bacilli > Caryophanales > Bacillaceae > Bacillus > Bacillus pretiosus. The sequence goes on from NZ_CM129593.1 coordinate 697,468, forward strand.
GGTGTAAATGTGAGCTTTGAAGTAACAGGTGTCGAAGTAGTACTTCGTCAAGCGATTGAAAGTACAAGCTTTGAAGGACAAACTGTAATTGTTAGTGTGTGGGAAAAAGATGCGACAATTACGCCAAACAACCTTGTACTAAAAGAAAAAGAAGTTATCGGTATTCTTGGATACCGTCATATCTTCCCAGCTGTTATTAAATTAATTAGCTCTGGCCAAATTCAAGCAGAGAAATTAATTACGAAAAAAATCACAGTGGATCAAGTTGTTGAAGAAGGATTTGAAGCACTTGTAAAAGATAAAACACAAGTGAAAATTCTTGTTTCACCTAAATAATAGAGAATAGTAAAAAGTAGCTCTTTTCTAGAAATAGAAGAGGGCTACTTTTTTTCTATACAGAAAGGTGATAGACTTTCCTTTAACTACAGGTATTTTGTTTGGAAGGGGAAGTCTAATGCTTTCATTTATGTTGACATTGAAACGAATGCTAAAAGCTTGTTTACGAGCGTGGAAAGATAAAGAATTTCAAGTGTTATTCGTATTAACATTTTTAACATTAACATCTGGTACGATTTTTTATAGTACAGTTGAAGGATTACGTCCTCTTGACGCTTTATATTTTAGTGTGGTCACGTTGACGACTGTCGGTGATGGGAATTTTAGTCCGCAAACTGATTTCGGAAAGATATTTACAATCTTATACATATTTATTGGGATTGGATTAGTGTTTGGATTTATTCATAAGTTGGCAGTTAATGTACAACTACCAAGTATATTATCGAATAGAAAAAAAGAGTAAAGCATGTGGATGCTTTACTCTTTTTTTACATTAGTTTAGACAATCATTCGTAGTAGCTTAACAATACTTTACTACAATATAAGTGCATTCATTCATTATATTCACTATGTATAAAGTTATAATGATATGAACATTTGCATATTTTAATTTATTGATAGAAATTTCATGAAAGGTGGGATATTCTAGTCATAGGTTAACCGGACGATATCATAGGATCCTAACAAAAAGTTTACAATAATTCAATTATAAAATGGAGGATTTCAGATGAAAAAGAAAGTACTTGCTTTAGCAGCAGCTATTACATTAGTAGCGCCGTTACAAAGTGTTGCATTTGCTCATGAAAACGATGGGGGAAGTAAAATAAAAATAGTTCATCGCTGGTCTGCTGAAGATAAACATAAAGAAGGCGTAAACTCTCATTTATGGATTGTAAACCGTGCCATTGATATTATGTCTCGCAATACAACACTTGTAAAACAAGATCGAGTTGCACAATTAAATGAATGGCGTACGGAATTAGAAAATGGTATTTATGCTGCTGACTATGAAAATCCTTATTATGATAATAGCACATTTGCTTCACATTTCTATGATCCAGACAATGGAAAAACATATATTCCATTTGCAAAGCAGGCAAAAGAAACTGGCGCTAAATATTTTAAATTAGCTGGTGAATCATATAAAAATAAAGATATGAAACAAGCATTCTTCTATTTAGGATTATCTCTTCATTATTTAGGAGATGTAAACCAACCGATGCATGCGGCAAACTTTACAAATCTTTCGTACCCACAAGGATTCCATTCTAAATATGAAAACTTTGTAGATACGATAAAAGATAATTATAAAGTAACGGATGGAAATGGATATTGGAACTGGAAAGGTACAAATCCAGAAGAGTGGATTCACGGAGCGGCAGTAGCAGCGAAACAAGATTACGCTGGCATTGTAAATGATAATACGAAAGATTGGTTCGTAAAAGCAGCTGTATCACAAGAATATGCAGATAAATGGCGCGCTGAAGTTACACCAATGACAGGTAAGCGATTAATGGATGCACAACGTGTTACTGCCGGATACATTCAGCTTTGGTTTGATACGTACGGAGATCGTTAAGTATTAAAAAAAAGGTCAAATCTCACAATAGAGTATTTGGCCTTTTTACAACTAATACATGGAGGTATGAAGCGTGAAAGGAAAATTGCTAAAAGGTGTACTTAGCTTTGGGATTGGTTTAGGAGTTTTATACGGAGGATCTTCAGCTCAAGCAGAAACGTCTACAAATCAAAATAATACTTTGAAAGTGATGACACATAATGTGTACATGCTATCAACAAATTTATATCCGAACTGGGGACAAAGTGAGCGTGCTGATTTAATTGGGGCGGCAGATTATATAAAGAATCAAGACGTTGTTATATTAAATGAAGTGTTTGATAATAGCGCATCAGATCGTTTGTTAGGGAATTTGAAGAAAGAATATCCAAATCAAACAGCGGTATTAGGTCGTAGTAACGGAAATGAATGGGATAAAACGTTAGGTAGCTATTCATCTTCAACTCCTGAAGATGGGGGCGTTGCAATCGTGAGTAAATGGCCAATCGTTGAAAAGATTCAATATGTATTTGCAAAAGGATGCGGGCCAGATAATTTATCAAATAAAGGATTTGTATACACAAAAATTAAGAAGAATGATCGTTTCGTTCATGTAATCGGGACGCATTTGCAGGCTGAAGATAGTATGTGCGGAAAAACTTCACCTGCATCTGTACGTACAAATCAGTTAAAAGAAATTCAAGACTTTATTAAAAATAAGAATATACCAAATGACGAGTACGTCCTATTTGGTGGTGATATGAACGTGAATAAAATAAATGCAGAGAACAATAGTGACTCAGAGTACGCATCCATGTTCAAAACATTGCACGCTTCTATTCCATCTTATACGGGACATACAGCAACTTGGGATGCGACGACAAACAGTATAGCAAAATATAATTTCCCTGATAGCCCTGCCGAGTATTTAGATTATATTATTGCAAGTAAGGACCATGCGAATCCGTCATTTATAGAGAATAAAGTATTACAACCGAAATCTCCACAGTGGACTGTTACATCATGGCTTAAAAAATATACATATAATGATTACTCTGATCATTATCCAGTAGAGGCAACTATTTCTATGAAATAGTCCTAAAAAAGTTTCTTCTTAATAGGAAGAAACTTTTTTATTTTGTAGAGGAAATTTCAACTTTCTTTCCAATATGTATAAGACATATTGAAAAGAGGAGAGAAAAATGTGGATCGAGGAATTTTTAAAGAAGTTCCATTACCGTGTGCATTTTTGGATGAAGTAGCTTTAGATAAAAATATTCAATCGGTTATGGAATTAAGTGGAAACAAGAAGATTCGTATAGCGAGTAAATCGCTACGTTCTGTTCCGGTTATGCAAAAGATTTTAGCTACAAATGATCGATTTCAAGGTATTATGTGTTTTTCACCTAGAGAGGCTTTGTTTTTAATTGAACAAGGATTCAATGATTTATTGCTCGGATATCCTGCTTATGATAAAAGGGCTTTACATGAAATAAGTTTGCTAACAAAGCAAGGCCTCATTATAACTTGTATGGTGGATTGTGAAGACCATATTGTTTATTTAGAAAAAATTGCTGAGGAGTCTAAAGGGTGTTTTCGTGTTTGTTTGGATATTGATATGAGTAGTCGTTTTTTTCAATTTCATTTTGGGGTAAACAGATCACGGGTAAAAGATGTGCAAGGTGCTTTGAAAATAGTAAAAAGGGTAAAAGAATCATCATTTTTAATACTAGATGGTGTAATGGGATATGAAGCTCAAATTGCTGGGGTAGGAGATCACATACCGAATCAAAGAGTGAAAAGTAAAGTAATTTCGTATTTAAAGAAGAAGTCAGTGTTAGAAGTTAAAGAAAGAAGAGGACATATCGTAAAAGAAATACAAAATCTAGGTATTGAACTAAGGTTTGTAAATGGGGGAGGCACAGGAAGTATAAAAACAACTGAGCAAGATAATTCAATTTCAGAGATTACAATAGGTTCTGCTTTTTATGCCCCGAAGCTGTTCGATTATTATAAAGAGGTGCAATTTCATCCAGCTGTCGGATTTGCTTTACCAGTTGTGCGTAAACCAGCCCCGTTTATTTACACTTGTTTAGGTGGTGGATATATTGCCTCAGGTGCAATCGGGAAAGATAAAGAACCTGAGATTTGGAGACCAAATGGTGCCAAACTATTAGCTTTAGAAGGCGCTGGCGAAGTGCAAACACCGATTTTTTATAACGGTAAGGAACGAGTAGAGATAGGAGATTCTATCTTGTTTCGCCATAGTAAAGCTGGAGAGTTATGTGAGCGTTTTCCTTTTTTATATCGTGTGAAAGAAGGAGAGATTGTTGGGGAGTATTCAACATATCGGGGGGATGGCCAATGCTTTCTATAAAGGGACAAAAATGGAGAAATTGGACAGGGAATGTAGAAGGAACGCCGCATTATACGATGTATCCAGAAAGTATACAAGATGTAGTAGAAGTTGTAGGGCTTGCTCGAAAAAAAGGGAAGAAAATTCGTGTTGTCGGTTCAGGACACTCGTTTACACCTCTTGTGCAAACGGAAGAAATTTTAGTTTCTTTAGATGAATTGAAAGGTATTTTGGATATGGATGCAGAGAAGATGGTTGCCGAAGTATGGGCAGGAACAAAGCTACATGATTTAGGGAAGTTACTTGAAGAAAAAGGTTATGCACAAGAAAATTTAGGGGATATTGATTCGCAATCGATTGCAGGAGCGATTAGTACAGGGACTCATGGAACGGGTATTACCTTTGGAAGTTTATCAACACAAGTTATAGAGATTACCGCAGTTTTATCTACAGGCGAGAGTATAGTTTGTTCGGAAACTGAGAATGTGGAATATTGGAGAGCCTTTCAGTTGTCGCTAGGAATGTTAGGTATCATTGTAAAAATAAAATTGAAGGTTATTCCAGCCTATTCACTCGTTTATAAAAGTGAAAAACAGTCATTATCTACTGTAATGAACAAGCTAGAAGAATATAAGAAGAATCGCCATTTTGAATTTTTTGTTTTTCCTTATTCAGATGAAGTACAAGTGAAATTTACAAATGAAACAACGGGTAAAAAAAGTGACTTGAAATGGCATAAACTAAAGGTAGAGTTGCTTGAAAATAAGATGTTCTCTTTGTTATCTAAAGGATGTAAATGGTTTCCTTCTATAAGTAAAGGTGTAAGTCGATTATCGGCTAAAGCTGTACCGAATACAAAAATAATTGGTCCGAGTTATGAAGTATTTGCTACATCGCGTGCGGTTCCATTTTATGAAATGGAGTATAGTGTTCCTTCAAAGTATATGCGGGCTGTTGTAGAAGATATTTCAAACCTTATTGAAAAGAAAAAGTATAAAGTGCACTTCCCAATTGAATGCCGTTATGTGAAAAGGGATGATATATGGCTCAGTCCAGCGTACGGAAGGGATTCAGCGTATATTGCCGTTCATATGTATAAAGGTATGAAGTATGCTGCTTATTTTGGTGAGGTGGAGAAAATTTTTCTAAAGTATGAAGGGCGCCCGCATTGGGGGAAAATGCATACGTTAACGTACGGAAAATTACAAAATATATATCCAGAAATGCATTCGTTTCTAAAGGCGAGAAAGTTACTAGATGAAGCAGAAATGTTTTCAAACCCTTACACAGAAAAATTATTTACGATTATGAAAAAAAGCTGACAAAGTATTACTTGTCAGCTTTTTTTAGTATAATCGCATTTCTTGTTTGACTAATGCGCTCGTAAAATAGTAACTTATCACGACTAAATACATGTAATAAAACATGAATAATAAATAGACCGTTAATTACAAATTGGAATAATAGTATAACCAGTAATACTAAAGGCTCTGTATGATTTAAGATAGAGCTACTCGAAAGAATATAATTGATTCCGCCTAAAATGAAATAGAATATCCCGTAACGAATGAATAATTCTTTTAGTGTAATACGCTCAGCTTGTCCTTTAATGTAAATCCGAAGCAACGCTTTTCCTATTGTTCTTCCATTCGTAAAGTATGGAATGATAATAAAGTAAATTAAGATTGAACATGTAATGAAAAGGAGTTCGTATACATTTGTATAAGATTGGATGTTAGCGATAAATAGTGAATTTCCTTTATTTTTAATGAAAGGTACAACGATAGATAAGAAAATCCAATCAATTTGCATAGCGATGAGACGACGAATGAATCCGACTGGTTTCGTTTCTAAATCAATATGAATATCTAATTCGCTTGTTTTCGGAAGGAAGTACGTAAAGATTGGTGCAATGATAAAACCAATTACGCCGCCTAGCGTGTTTAAAAACAGATCGTCAATATCAAATAAGCGGTATGCACAATTATAAATACCATATAATCCAGTTACTTGTGTTAATTCAAAGAATAGTGAAAGACAAAAAGAAATACACACTGTTTGTAAGAAGCTACGTCGGAAATAATAACGTAAGTACATACCGAACGGAACGGTTAGTAAAACGTTAAAAGCGACTTGTAAAAACGCAGATTCCTTTAATAAATAGAAGTACGTAGCTGGCTTCGTTAAAATCGCCGAGGTATGATTACTAATCTCTTGTATGAAATAAAATGGCGAGAGTTGCAAATGTTGCGTATTAGCCGGTTGTAGGCTACAAGTATCATACGTTTGTGGTAATGGCAAAATCACAAGAAAATAGGCATTTAATAAGTAAAGTAATAATGAATATAAAATAAATGAACGCCATTTATTTAAATAACCGTATTTACGATAATTAAATATTAAAAAAGGGATTAATAGAAACATTGCTAAAATAGGAAATAAAATAAATGCTGTTTTTATTGGAAATAAATATGCAGTCAAAATGAAGCTCCTTTCAATGAAAATTCGTTTATCATTATAACGTTAAAAGAACCTGAAAACAAAATTAAAATATTTCGAAATGGAAAAAATTTCAAATTTAAACGGGATTAAGTTATAATAAATTTAATATAAGGATATAGTGATTATTATAAGTTGAGTGAGGGTACAAGATATGCGATATGAGCTTTTTTCTGTAAGTGGGGATCATATTACAACTTTTGAAAGTGCATGGCGTTTTCAGGAGGGAGAACAGATTTTTGTTCATGATGATCAAACAAAACGAAATTTTATTATTATCCGCCTAACGCATGATGTATTTCAACAAAATAAACATGTTATTCGTTTGTATTGTCAAGAAAAGAAAGTATACGCATAAAAGGGACCCCTCTTACTGTACAGAAAAGTAAGAGGGGCTTTATCATTATAAAGATATAAAAAAGCGAGTCATCCTAGTTTAATAGAATGACTCGTTTTTCGCTTTGTAAGTTTCACTTTATAAGAAAATAAGAGTAAGTACACCTACGATAATACAATAGAAAGAGAAATATTTTAAATTTCCTTTTGCCATAATGTTCATAAACCATTTTAATGAAATGTACGTCATGATAAATGTTGCGATAAACGCAACGATATATGGCACGAATAATGTGTCTAGGTTTGGATCTTTTGCAATGTCTGTAATACTTAGTAATAAACCACCTAAGCTAACAGGGATATATAGTAAGAATGAGAAACGAAGAGCTGTTTCTTGCTTCATACCAAGTAACATCGCTGCGACGATTGTTGCACCTGATCGGCTTATTCCAGGAATTAATGCGCAAGCTTGTGCTAATCCGACAATAATTGCATCTTTCATAGAAAGATCGCCATCATTTTTACGTCCACGTAAGTTTCTAATAATCCAAAGGCCGACAGCAGTAATAAGAAGGGAAATCCCAACCATTTTCACACCTTTTAAGTACTGGTCGATGTAATCTTTAAATAAAACACCGATAACACCTGCTGGAATGGTCGCAATAACAAGGTAAATTATAAAGAAGAAATCTGATTTTGCGTCCTCTGCTCTTGTAAAGATATAAGATAGACCATTCTTCGTTAGACGAATTAAATCATTTCTATAAATAAGTAATACAGCTAATAATGAAGCTGAATTAACAAGTAGTTCGAAGCTGAACCCTTCTATTTTTAGTCCTAGCAAATGTTGTGCTAAAACGAGGTGACCACTTGAAGAAATCGGAATTGGTTCTGTTAGCCCTTGGAACAGACCGAGAATTAAATATTTTAAAATGTAGTGAAATTGTTCCATAATAACCTCCTTGTTTATTAGTCGAAAGAAACAACTTGTCCATTATAACAAAGATACGGATGAATATTGAGAAGAAATAAATATTCGAAATATAATAAAAATCCCTTATAAAAGTATAAGGGATTTTTATTATTAATGAGAAACTACTGTTTCTTCAAGACTTTTCGTTAATTGAACATCGACTTTCTCAGCATCATGAATGTGATTCATAATAGTAGTATTTAACTTTTGGAACATTTGTTGTGTATTAGCGAATTCACGTAATATATCATCATTACAAGATTTTTGGTTTTCGATAGCTTTAATAACATTGGTAGCACCGTTTTGTAACGTTTGAATCATAATTAAAATATTTTCGATTCTAGCGTTTGTATCGGCACTCATTTCTACACCTTCATCGACTAAATGTAAATTATCTTTTGTGTTATCGTATGCTTTTTCAATTTCTTCTTGAATTTTTTTCGTTAAGTTGCCTATGTTTTTTGTACTTTCCGCTGTACTTTCTGCTAGTTTTCTTACTTCATTAGCAACGACAGCGAATCCTTTACCGTGCTCTCCAGCACGCGCAGCTTCAATACTCGCATTTAAAGCAAGTAAATTTGTTTGTGCTGCAATGTTTTGAATGACTTCTACAATTTGCTCGATTTCTTTTGAACGTTCACTTAAATGATTCATACTGTTAGACGTACGCTGAGATTGTTCACCTAATTTGTTAATTACAATAAGTAAACGGTGAACAGATTCTTTACCTTCATTAGAACAGTCAATAATTTCTTCAATAGATTGAATTAAGCTTTGTTCTTTTTGTAACATTTCGTTATTCAATTCATTGGAATGTGTCGTGCGCGTTGAAACATTTTCGAAACATAAGTTTAATTGTTGAACTAAATTTTGAAGTGTATGGTGCTGGCTATTTACAAGTTTATGTTCTTGAACAACGCTTTGTACACGATCGTGGATAGAAGAAATAGTCTCTTGTTGTTCGATATCCTTTTGTTTTAATTCTGCTTCTAGTTCTTGTATACGACTTTCTAATTGATCAATTTTATGTTGGAGTGATTTCTTTTGAGTAAACATATATTTATTTCAACCGCCTTTAGAAGTTATATTTTCTCTATATTTGGATTTTAGCATCTTTTATAATTTTTAAATATAGGAATTGTTAAATATTTAAGAATCTATTACATTTTATGCATAATTCCCTTTTTTTCGTCATGAAAAATAAACTGTATTTAATGGTATTGTAAACAAACTGTAAAATAAATCATGTATAACTGTATAAGAAGGGAGTCGGATTATGAACTATTTTAAGCGAATCAGTAGTCTAGTATTAGCAGGAATTATAGTTCTTTCTAGTACAGTCGCTGTTAAAGCAGAGTCAAACGACGAGAAACTTAACAACATGCAACAGCAATTGCAGCAAAACGATGCAGAAATGCAAAAGAAAGAGCAAGAGAAGCAAGCTGTTAATAAAGAAATTAAAGGTATCGAAAACGAACTACATAATTTAAATAATACAATTGCAAAAAATAAAGAGGATCAAGCTGCTATTCAACGTAAAATCGATGAAACACATAAGCAGATTGAGCAAAAAAAGAATGAAATTGTCGTTTTAGAGGATAAAGTCCTTGCTCGTAAGGATATTATGAGAAAACGTATGGTTTCTGTTCAAAACAGTTCAAATACGAGTTTAGTAGTAGAAGTTGTAGTAGAGTCAAAAAACTTTGCAGATTTCTTACAACGTATGAACGCAGTTTCTACTATTCTAGAAGCTGATAAAGAAATTTTACGTCTACAAGAACAAGATCTTCGTCAAATTGAAGAAGATAAGAAAACAATTGATGAAAAAGAAGCATCTTTAGTAGTAGACAAACAAAAATTAGCAAAAGCACAAGCTGAGTTGCAAGATAACTTGAAAAAACGTCAAGCTAACTTACAAACAGTTCAAGATAAATATAATCAGGTTGCAAGCCAACTTAATTTAGCAGCAGAAGAGAAAGCTAAAATTGAGTCAAATATGAAGGCAGTGCAAGAAACAATTGCTCGTGAGCAAGAAGCAGCAAGAATTGCAGCAGAAGAGCGTGCGAAAGCAGAAGCAGCTGCAAAGGCTGAGCAAGAAGCTTTAGCTAAGGCACAGGCGGAAGTTGCTGAAAAGAAAAAGCAAGAACAAGCTAGTAAACCAGCTAGTAAACCAGCCGAACCTGTTGCTAATAATAATTCGAAGGTAGAACCTGCACAACCTTCTAAGCCAACTGCTGGTGGAAAAGAACTTTATGTACATGCAACAGCGTATACAGCAGACCCAGCTGAAAATGGTTATGCAGCAGGTCAACAAGTATATTCTGCATGGGGAGGCTATAATTTAACTGCAAACCCAGGAATGAAATTAATTGCGGTGGATCCATCTGTTATTCCATTAGGATCTACTGTAAATGTTGAAGGCTATGGAATTGCAATTGCAGCAGATACTGGTGGCGCGATTAAAGGTCACAAAATCGATGTTTTAATGCCGGATAAAGCTTCGTCTAGTAATTGGGGCAGAAAAAATGTTAAAGTTACAATTTTAAACTAAAACGTAATCCAACTTTACAAAACGTAAAGTTGGATTTTTTGTGAAAATAATGTTAAGTTGAGTTTACATTTTGTTAAGGAAAGCATACAATTAAATTGAGAGGTGGTAAATTTGTCCATTTTAAATAGAGTGAAGGAATTAAGAGCTCGATTTAATTTTTCGCAAAGTGTATTAGCAGAAAAGGTTGGAGTGACGAGACAAACAATTGCTGCAATTGAAAAAGGTGATTATGTTCCTTCATTGTTATTAGCACTTACGATTTGTGATGTATTCGAGTTAAAGATGGAAGATGTGTTTGTTTTAAATAAGGAGGGGAAAGAGGATGAGTAGGATTGTTTTTTCTTATATCGTAAACGTGCTTTATACGGCTTTAGCATGCTGGACATTTGTTGAATTTTATAGTGTTATTACAGAGTTAGCAGATATAATTAAAAATGAGAAATTCCCTTTTGAAATATGGTTTAATGGAGTACCATTCATTTTATTATTTATTGGAGCTATTATAGTTACAATTTTTTATAGAATTCAAAAGAAAAAATACAAGAATTTATCTTTTTGGATGTATCCATTATTGTTTCCACTAGAAGATGAACGTGAAAAAGCGATTACAGATAAAGCTTGTCGAACAACATTTGTATCGTTATGGTTTGTGTTACCTTGTGCAGTTGGATTTTTAACTTTTTCGCCTATTATTAATGAATATCTTCCTGGATACCCATTGTATATTATATTTTCTATTTTCTTTATTCAAATGACAGTATTCCACGTATCACTATACAGAAATAAATTAGCTTAAAAAGAAACCTTCTTGCATCGGCAAGAAGGTTTCTTTTTAGCTTATACTTGTACATATAGCAATATTATCTTATCATTTTATATAGAGTAAGATTTTGTAAGGGAAAGGAATTGTATATGAATAAGCAAAGAATTTATAGTATAGTAGCAATCCTTCTATTTGTTGTAGGTGGTGTGTTAATCGGAAAGCCATTTTATGATGGATATCAGGCTGAAAAGAAACAGACTGAAAATGTGCAGGCTGTTCAAAAGATGGATTATGAAAAACATGAGACGGAATTTGTAGATGCTTCGAAAATTGATCAACCAGACTTGGCGGAAGTAGCGAGTGCATCATTAGATAAGAAACAAGTAATTGGTCGTATTTCGATCCCGAGTGTTTCATTAGAACTTCCTGTTTTAAAATCTTCTACTGAGAAAAACCTATTATCAGGTACAGCAACAGTAAAAGAAAATCAAGTAATGGGAAAAGGGAACTATGCATTAGCAGGACATAACATGTCTAAAAAAGGTGTTTTATTTAGTGATGTAGCCTCTTTAAAAAAAGGCGACAAAATTTATTTGTATGATAATGAAAATGAATATGAATATGCGGTTACTGGTGTATCTGAAGTAACTCCTGATAAGTGGGAAGTTGTAGAGGATCATGGGAAAGATGAGATAACGCTTATTACATGTGTATCTGTGAAAGATAATTCTAAACGTTACGTTGTTGCTGGTGATTTAGTAGGAACGAAGGCGAAGAAGTAAAAAAGAAGGTCAACTCTTTAAAGAGTTGACCTTCTTTTTTACTAATGTTGAGAAATAATAGAATATTTTAGTTAGTATTTAAGTATTTTTCTATTTATGTATAATAAAGTTAGAATTCAAGATTCTGGGAGGAACAAGAGTGAAACAACAGGTGAAGAAACTTCTTTTAACAACAAGTGTAGCGTTATTGGTAGCTCCAATTTCAGCCTATGCGCATCCAGGGCGTACAGATGCTAATGGGGGACATACGTGTCGGACAAATTGTGAAAAATGGGGATTACAGTACGGGGAATATCATTATCACAATAAGCCAGCTTCTAGTAGTGGTGCAACGAGTCCAGCTCCTAGCCCAAATAATAATGGTGCTGTAGAAGCTGAAAAACAAGTAGAAGCGCAGCGCAATGCTGAGGCTGAAAAACAACGTACCGCAGAGGCGCAGCGTAAAGCTGAAGAAGAGAGACAACGTGTAGCGGAGGAACAAAGAAAAGCTGAGGAAGAGAGACAACGTGTAGCTGAAGAGCAAAGAAAAGCAGAAGAGGTACGTAAGCGAGAGGAAGCACAGCGTCAAGCTGATATGGAAAAAGGGCAGCTTGAGGGACAAAAAAGTGGAGAGACTGATTTTAAAGCAGGGAAAAATGATGCGGAATCACATTTAGCTGGAAAATCAGATACATATAAAGAAGCATTCAAAACTGTATATGCTGCATCTTGGTCTTTAGAAGAGCAGAAGAAAACGCATTTTGAAAAAGGAAAAGAGCAAGGTTTAGCACAAGAGACGATGGAAGATAGTCAAATTGCTCCGGAGTTTAAGCCGAACTTTGCAGAAGGTTTCCAAGTAGGGAATAAAGAAAGAACAGAAAAAATTGAAAAAGAGCAAGCTGAACTAGGGGAAAAGGCAGGTAAGGAACTAGCCGGAAAGAACCCTGGAAATAGAGAGAAAGATGTGTACGTGAAGGCGTATGAAACAGCTTATGAAAAGGGCTATAAGTCTACAAAAAAAGCAGTAGAAAAGGCTGGCTATAAGTATGCATTTGAAAACTATGATTTGAAAGTTCCTGCTAAGTATGAAAAAAATGAATCGTTAAAGAAATGGTTTATTGAAGGATTTAAATCAAATAAAAAAGCAGCAGAAATTAGAGAAGAAGGATATAAAAAAGGAGACAGTTGGCTTGCATTCTTCTATAAGAATTTTGTGCCAAGTGAATATAAAGAACATAAAGAGCTGTACGAACAAGCGATAGAAAAAGGTAAGAATGCATAAAAAAGATGAGGGGAATCCCTCATCTTTTTTTAATCCATCCATTTCACTAATCTCTTAGAAATTAGTAATAAAACACAACCTAATACAATTGCTACAGCTCCGATTACTGTAAATACTTCAGCATATCCAAGTGAAGTTGTGAAGCTTGCAAGTTGTCCGCCTAAAATGTTAGCAATTCCTGAGCTTGCTAACCATACTCCCATTAATAAAGAAGCAAGTTTTACTGGGGCAAGTGCACTAACCATTGATAGTCCAACAGGTGATAAGAATAGCTCACCTAACGTATGGAAAAGATACGTAAAGACGATAAATAGTAAGTTTGCTTTTTCTGTAATGTTATGTTCATCACTACCTGTTTTTAATGTAGCGATAACGAGAATGATATAACCGATACCAAGCAAGATCATACCAAGTCCCATTTTAGTTGGGATTTTTAAATCCCCGCGCTTGCGAGTTGCAAGTTTTGCCCATAATGCTGAAATGACTGGAGCAAGTAAAATAATAAATAATGGATTGACCGATTGGAACCAAGATGTTGGAACTTCCCATCCGAACACAGAGCGGTCTACAAATTTGTTTGTATATAATGTTAATGAGCTACCAGCTTGTTCAAAGCCAGCCCAGAAGAAGACAACGAAGCATGTTAAAATGACGATAACTGCGGTACGTTGTTTTTCTTTTTTTGTTAACGGTGTATCTCCTACTGATGGTTGTCCATCTGTTGTTTGCAAATCACGAGTTGGTTTTTTACCGATATCACCAAGGAAGCGATTTGATAATGTTGTAAATAAAATTTGTCCAATGATCATTCCAATTGAAGCGGCTAAGAAACCGTAACGGAATCCGTAATGTACAACGCCATCAACTGTTGTTTTGAATAAATTTTCTGATAAAAATCCACAAACGAGTGGAGCTAAAAATGATCCGACGTTAATACCCATATAGAAAATGGTAAATGCACTATCACGTTTTGGATCGTTCTCTTCGTATAATTCCCCAACCAGTGTAGAGATGTTCGGTTTGAAGAATCCGTTACCGATAATAATAAGCGCTAATCCGAGGTATAGGCCGGCTTGGTTTTGCATGGCAAATAGTGTAAGGTTACCAATTGCCATTGTTATACCACCAATTGTGATCGCTTTTCGTCTACCTAGGAACCGGTCTGTTAAGTATCCACCAATCATTGGTGTGAAATAACAGGCTCCAGTGTAAAATCCGTAAATGGATAGTGCCCACGCAGGACTAAACCCAAGACCACCGCTTACTAAAGCTGTCGTTAAATATAATGTTAATAATCCTCGTAATCCATAGTAACTAAATCTTTCCCACATTTCTGTAAAGAAGAGTAAGTATAAACCTGGAGGATGTTTCTTTTTTCTTTGTTGTTCTCTTTCTAGTTGTATCGCTGATTCCATGTTATTTTCCTCCTGACACAAACAAAAACAAAGTTAATAATTTTGTACATTTAATATTTTACCTTATTAACTATTATAAGTCAATAAAGGTTGATTTTTCAGAAGAAATTGGAAAAGAGGGATAGCTATAGAATGGGTGTTTCTTTTATGTTAGACTATGGACTATGTTTTCTTTGTTAGGAAGCGAATTATTGCACTTTTTTATATGTGAAATTGATTTCATAAAAGATGAAATTAAAGAAGGAGAAACAAATGAAATTGTTACAGAAAAAAGAAATTTTACTGATTAGCCTTATGTTATTCTCGATGTTCTTTGGAGCGGGGAATCTTATATTCCCACCTTTCCTTGGGTATGAAGCAGGAGAACATGTGTGGATTTCATTAATAGGATTTATTATATCAGCAACAGGTCTTCCTATATTGGGTGTTATCGCTATTGCGAAAGCGGGAAGCTTTCAAACGTTAGCGGGGAGGGTTCATTCTTCATTCGCCATTATTTTCCCATGTATCGTGTATTTATTTATTGGACCAGGTCTTGGTATACCACGTGCAGGAAGTTTAGCTTTTGAAATGGGACCAGGTCAGTTCTTCACAGAATCGGGAAGTGTAGTTTTATTATGTTACACGGTTATTTTCTTTAGTATTGTGTACTGGTTAAGTTTATCACCGTCTAAATTAATGGGGTTGTTCGGAAAAGTTTTAACACCGTTATTATTAGGGATGATTGCCCTTATTTTTATAAAGAGTATGTTTACATCAGTAGGCAGTGTGAAAGAGGCTGCTGGAAACTATGGACAAGCTCCTATGTTCCAAGGCTTTTTAGATGGATATTTAACAATGGATGCGCTAGCCGCTTTAATTTTTGGGATTGTTATTGCAAATGCTCTTCGTGCAAAAGGTGTTGAAGATGATAAAGGTTTAGCGAAATATATGAGTATTGCTGGAATTGGTGCAGGACTATTATTATCTATTATTTATGTCATACTTGGATATGTTGGTTCAATTAGCGGTTCGTTAGGTACATTTGATAATGGGGCGAACGTGTTAGCGCAAGTTATGACTACATTATTTGGACAAGGCGGAGTCGTTTTATTAGGTCTTATTTTTACGATCGCGTGTTTATGCGTTTCAATCGGGCTTGTTACATCTTGTAGTCAATTTTTCGCAAGTGCATTTCCGAAAGTAGCGTATAAAGTTTGGGCATTTATATTAAGTTTTGCTAGTATGATTTTAGCTAATTTAGGATTAACACAAATTTTAAAAGTATCAGTACCGATTCTTGGATTTATTTATCCAGTTGCATTAACACTCATTATTCTAGGGTTATTCCATAAATATATTGGAAAGTATGCATACGTATATGCAGTAACTGTTGGGATTGTAGCGGTATTTAGTGCAATCGATATTTTCAATAAAAATGTAATGATGAATCAGTGGACGTCAATATTGAAATACATTCCGTTTTATACAGAAGGTGTTGGATGGATTGTTCCAGCTATTATAGGTGTTTGTATTGGTATCATCGTTAGTGTTGTTCTAAATAAGAATAAATGAGTAAAAAGGTGTTTTCCTATTTCGGAAGACACCTTTCTTTTTTTAGAAAAAATAGTATTGAAAATGAATAGACTAAGAGTATGATAAAGATAATTGGTAATATATAGATTTTGAATGAATGGTGAGGGGGGAGCGTATGAAGGAGGATTTAAATAAGAAAATAGAAGCGCTCGAAACGGCAATTGAAACAATTCAAGAAGCGCTTTTTGAATTGAAAGCAAAACAAAGAGAAATAGAAGTAGAGAATGCTCAGCAACATGTTAGTAAAGAAAAGAAAGAATATATTGAAACGGTAATGGAGGAAAAGCAAAAAGAAGAAGTAGTTACAATAAAGGAGCCCGTGCAAGAACGTGAGGTAAAACAAGTAGATATATCTGCATTTAAACCAGAACCATTTAATATTATTAAGTTTTGCCAAACTTGGTTGCCACGTATATTTGTCGGCATTATGTTACTTGGAGTAATCTGGTTATTTAAAGCAGGGGTAGATGCTGGATTATTAACACCTGTAATACGAATTGTGTTTGGTATTGTCCTATCAATCGGTTTTTATTATATAGGTGATATTCAAATTAAACGAGAGCGGCAAGCGTTGGGTTTAGTATTAGCAGGAGGAAGTATTACGGGTATAGTTTTAACGACATTTGCGGCGCATTATTTATATGGATTTATTCCAGCAAGTGTTGCGTTTGTATGTAATATTGCATGGGTCATTTTAGGTATTTATGTAGCGAAGAGGTATCAATCGGAATATCTTACTATATTCGTAGCCGTAGGAGCGTTCTTCGTGCCATTCTTATTAAATAGTACGACTCCTAATCCTTATATTTTCTTTGGATATGAGACGATACTAACACTTAGCTTATTATGGTATGCGTTGAAAAATCGTTATCAGTATTTATATATGATTTCTTATGCTGTTGCTGCTATTGTCCTTTTTGTTTTCTTTGCTATTATGTCAATGTTAGTAGAGGATTTGCAAATACAGTTAACGGTTGTTTATGGTTTGATTCACTTACTATTATTTTGGCATATGTTTACGGAGAGAAGTTTTATATTAGAGCCACGCTTGGCGATATTTAGTGCGAATGCAGTTCTCTTTATATTAGCCATTTCAAAAATACCTGAATTTACAACATGGGGATTAATGATTAGTGCACTCGTGCACGCTACTATGTTTGTGTTTGAATATAGGAAGAATAGACATTCTACATTTACAAATCTTTTATTTGGTTTCGCAATGGGTGCATTTAGTTTAGCGATTTTATATGAGTATACTTTAGTAAATGCAGCGATTGTATTATTATTGCAAGGTTTCCTCGGTATGGTGACGGCTATTAAAGTAAAACAACAGGTGAAATTGTATGTTAGTGCGACGATTTACGCGATTGGAATGATACAAACTATTTTTAGTCCGTTTGATCATTTCATTTCAGCTGGGTTTGTTGCCCATATTATTTTAATAGGTACATTTTATTACTGCATGAAACAAGCGAAAGATGTGTTAAGGAGCTTCGGAAAATATGTTTATTCTATAACGCTCTATTGGTTTATGGTTATCGTATTTATTGCAATTACTAGAGTCGGTGAAGTGCTGTCTACAGATGGAAGTATAATAAGCGTATCTGTATCGTTATTATGGATGGTATATGCATTATTTGCCGTTTGGCTTGGACGGAATAAAAATATGAATGAAATATTGTATGCCGGCTTAGTCGTGTTAGTCGTAACGATAGGGAAGCTATTCCTTCTGGACTTACCAGAAGTATCGATGATGATCAGGGCTGTGTTATTCTTAATTGTAGGAAGTATAGGTATCGTTATTTCAAGAATGTTTTTCTCGAAAGAAGAGAAGTGAGAAAAAGGCAATCCGCATGCGGATTGCCTTTTTCATTATTTCTTATCAATTATTACAGCTTCATTGTATTTCGCTGTCGTATTTTGGCGTAGACGAAGAGTTGCTTGTCCAGCAGTATTTGGATTGATTTGTACATTTACAATCTTCTCAGCAGAACCTAAGCTGTTTGTTGTGAAAGAGAATGCACTACTATATCCAAAAGCAGATGGCCAAGAACCATTTGTATTTTGAACTTTTGCTACTTGTGTACCGCCAGTAGTGAATATACCTAAAGAGTAATTAGTGTATGTTGTGTTTGGTAATAAGTTATTTACTTGGATTTTTATTTGGAACACTTCATTGTTTGGTAGAGTGCTAGGGTGTGTAACTACGTAGTCGTTTGCTGTTACAGCACCGTTATAACCGTATGAACCTGGTTTAAAAGTATTTGTATTAAACCATTGATAACCTGCATTTGGCGCACTCCAAGGTTCAGGTTGTGGCTCAGTTGATAAGCTTGGTTGTTCAAATGTTTGTAAAGTGGTAGGTAAATCAAGTTGTAGACCATTTACTTGATCTAAACTTGTAAATGTTTCTTTATTCGATAGCCAATTTACGATATTTTCTAGTAAGATAGCATCGTTTTCTTCTTTATATCCATCGTAAGTTTTCTTTGTTTGGCCAGAATCTTCACGAACGTATTTTGGCGATGCATCTTCAACTGGAGAAGAATCACCGATAAAGGCAGCTTTTCCAAGCCCTACTTTTGCGATAGCGGCATAAGGCCCCTCTGCAACGCCACCGCCGTTATAAACACCGCTATCAACAGCATTATTCCATTTTGACGGGTTTTCTGGAAGATAAACAAGCCCTTTTGCTAGTTTTGGGTTTGTAATTGCTAGAGTAGAACCTGCATGCATTGCTACAGATGAAACACCTTTTGTAATTCCGAATGATTGTTCAGGTGACACAATATTTTTAGCTGCAACATCACCGATTGCATTGTAGCGGAAGCGAATGCCGAAGTTGTCAGATAGCCAATCAGAGCTTTCTACTCCTTGCATAGCTTGTGAATTTACTTCATCACTTGACATTCCTTTTGCAGGGTTATCCCATGCACCGCGTCTATATCCATTAAATACTTCAGAAGAGTCCCAGCGATTTTTATTACGATCTGCATTATAATGGTCAGCGATAAAGAAAATACTACCGCCATTTTTCACGTATTGTAACATAACATCTTGTTCAGATTTTTTGTAAGGAATATTTGCTTCTGGAACGATAAACACATTGTAGTCTTTTAAATCTTCGTATGTAATTGGTGTTGATTTACGTAGTTCTTTTACATGATAGCCATTTTGAGCAATACCATTTCCGAAATCAGAAAAGCCACCATCAATAACCCAGTCAGCGGTTCCGGCAGTTTGACCGTGTGTATTATCGAATAATACTTTTTTCCCATTGTTTTGATTTACAACTTTTGCAGCAATTTCAGGAGCTGGGTCTACAGAGCTTTCTGCATAAGTAGACGGTATGAACGAAGTCCCTATACTTAGTGTAATTGCGGTTGCTAAAGAAAATGTAATCCATTTTTTATTCTTCATAGAAGAATCCCCCTAATAATAAATATATGTGCTTTAATAATGTAATTTATTTTTCTGTAAAAATAAAGACGGAAAACATAAAAAATATTAAAAAATTGTAAAAATAACGTGAATTTTGTTGAGAAATATTTATATAGATTTAAAAACATCCCTTCCAAGTAATAAGGAAGGGATGTTTTGTTTAACTAATTTTTGAATTAGGTGTTTCATCAATTTTATGGAAACCTTTCATGTAATACACGATAGCTAAACCAATAAGCCAAATAGGACCAACAATCAATGCAATTCTTGTATCTTCTGAATACGCCATAATACCTAATACGAGTGCAAGGAAAGCGAGTGAGAAATATGAACTGAATGGATGTAAAGGCATTTTATATGTTAGCTTGTCCTTTTTATCAGTTTGCAAACCTTTACGGAATTTAATTTGAGCGATTAAAATGATGCCCCAAGTCCAAATTGCCCCGAAAGTTGAAATACTAGTCAGCCATGTAAACACTTTTGCGGGCACAAGATAGTTTAATATAACACCAACGAGTAAAACGATAGCTGTTGCTACAATTCCTTGACTCGGAATACCGTTTTTATTTAAACGACCAAATCTTTCAGGTGCTTTCTTTTGCTGAGCTAATGTAAATAGCATACGGCCTGTACTAAATAAACCACCATTACAAGAAGAAAGAGCTGCTGTTAATACGACAAAGTTAATAATCCCTGCTGCTTTTGCGATACCGATTTGCTGGAATGTTAATACGAATGGACTTCCTTTTTCACCAAGTTCATTCCATGGATAAATTGCCATCATAACGAATAGAGCCCCAACGTAGAACAGTAATATTCTCCAAAATACGTTATCGATTGCTTTTGCGAGTGTTTTTTTCGGATTTTGAGCTTCACCCGCTGTAACACCGATTAATTCAACGCCTAAATAAGCGAATAACACCATTTGCATGGAGAGTAGTAACCCAGAAAAACCATTTGGGAACCAGCCACCATGTGACCAAAGGTTTGAAATACCAGTAGCGATACCACCGTTTCCAAATCCGAATAAAATAATACCAGCTCCAATAATTATCATACAGATAATTGTGACAATTTTGATGAGAGCAAACCAAAATTCAAGTTCTCCAAATACTTTTACGGATAAGAAGTTGAAAGCACTCATTAATAATAGAGCGAGTAAAGCCCAAGTCCAGCGCGGGATATCTGGGAACCAGTATTGCATGTAAATGCCAGCTGCTGTAATTTCAGCCATGCAAGTAACAACCCATAAAAACCAGTAGTTCCAGCCAGTAATATAGCCAGCTAGTGGTCCAAGATAATCAGAGGCATATTTACTAAAAGAACCGGCAACAGGTTGTTCAATTGCCATTTCTCCGAGTGCTCGCATAATGAAAAAAATAACGAGTCCGGCGATCATATAACCTAGTAGAATAGAAGGGCCAGCTAGCTTAATAGCAGAAGCGGATCCTAAAAATAGTCCAACGCCAATAGCGGAGCCGAGCGACATTAAAGTAATATGTCGTTCTTTTAAACCGCGGTTTAAAGTTTCAGATTTGTTTGTGTGCTGCATAAGAAGAATCCCCCTTGTAGAGTGAACGATATTTGAATGCGTTTGCTAAATATTTAACTATTTCAAATTATAAAACATTTCTATCTGTTATGCTACAAAAATAATCATGATGAACTGTACTACATCTAAACTTGTCAGACTTAAACTTAAAATTCGAACTATTAGCGAATATATTGACTCTTCTTTTTATTGATTGTTAAGATTAAGTATTATATTTTCTCACATACTAGTAAGAAAAGAATATGTGATAATAATTCAGATGTAGGAAGGGTACATAACCATGTTTCAATTACAAAAATATAACACTTCTGTGAAGCAAGAGCTTTTAGCTGGCATCACAACTTTTTTTACATTTGCGTATATTCTTGTCATCAATCCGAAAATATTATCTGATGCAGGTGTACCATTTGATCAAGCTTTTACAGCAACTATTATTGCGACGGTTGTAGGAACGCTATGTATGGCGTTTTTAGCTAACTATCCAATTGTTATTGCTCCAGCTATGGGAATGAATGCGTATTTTGCTTATTCTGTTGTTCAACAGGCAGAGGGGATTACATATGTCATTGCGTTTTCAGCAGTATTTGTAACAGGTATCATTTTTCTTTTATTATCTTTCACTTCATTTAGGCAAAAGCTAATTGTCGCAATTCCTGATAGTTTAAAACATGCAATTGCAGGTGGAATTGGACTATTTATTGCTTTTATTGGATTACGCCTTTCTGGAATTATCGTTGATCATCCATCTAATTTAGTTACGATTGGTGATTTTCATTCTCCAGCCGTTATTTTAACTTTAATTGGTTTAATATTAGCGGCGGTATTAATGGCATTACGTGTGAGCGGTGCATTATTTATTAGTATGATTGTGACAGGAGTTATCGCCTTCTTTACAGGGCAACTGAAGTTTACGGATAAAATTGTTGCGATGCCTCATTTACCAGAGGGAATTATCGTTTCAAACCCAATCAATGCCTTTTCAGATGTAATTGAATACGGATTATATGGTGTTGTATTTTCATTTTTACTTGTACTGTTATTTGATACAACAGGTGCATTACTTGGTTTAATTAAACAAGCGGGTTTAATTACAGATAATACAGAGAAACGTTTTGGTAAAGCGTTTATTGCAGATGCAATTGGTGGGACTACAGGTTCTATCTTTGGAACAAGCCCAACAGCAGCGACGATTGAATCATCAGCTGGTATTGCTGCAGGTGGTAAAACAGGATTAACGGGTATTGTAGTTGTCGGTCTAACGATTATAACGGCATTCTTCAGCCCTGTGATTGCTTCTTTATCAAGTGTAGCCGCTATTACAGCTCCTTCATTAATTATTGTAGGTAGTCTAATGGCGCAAAGTCTTCGTGATATTAATTGGAATGAATTTGAAGATGCATTACCAGCATTTTTAATTTTTATTGGTATTCCGTTAACGTCTAGCATTGCGAATGGAATTGCAATTGGATTTTTAGTGTATCCAGTCTTAAAAATTGTGAAAGGGAAAGGGATGGAAGTACATCCGTTACTATACTTATTTACAATTTTATTTGGATGTCATTTATTCTTATAATATAGATATAGAAGAGGGAGCTTCTTATGGGAGGCTCTTTTTTTGTGTATAATAAAGTAAAAATCAAACGATTTTAGTAAAATATAAATTACCTAATGGAATATATATGTTACAATAAAGACAGAGGAGGAACATGAATGGCTGTAAGTAAAATAAAAGTCGCGCGTGTTCAGTTAGATTTAACACAGCAACAATTAGCAGAAAAAGTAGGTGTTACAAGGCAAACGATTAGTTTAATTGAGAAGGGGAAATACAACCCGTCTTTAGATTTATGTTTGAAAATTTGTTATGCGGTAGACAAAACATTGAATGATTTATTTTGGGAGGAAGAGGAGTGAGGATTGTGAAAGATGAACGTTTAATGATTGAGGGGCTAAAACATATTAGACTCGTTTTCATCTTACAAAATATCGTCATACTAGGTATTGTTTTTTATCGCTACGTTTTGCAAGGTGCAGAATATGAAAGTGTTTCGGATTTATTAATGGTATTTATGGGCGGGATCGTAGTTATAAACTTTTTAAACCTGAAAAATTCAGTGGAAGTGTATGAGCATACGGGCGGAGTATCACGTAGTTATTTTATGAAGTTATTATTTATTCCGGTAGGTATTATTATTGGGATTTTAGCCATTTGTATCGTTGTAACACCGGATATTTCGATGAAGGAAATTAGTATGACAGGACTTATTATGTTTGCTTGTTTTTTAGTGCCTAGTTTGTTTATATACATATATATGAAGAGAATAAAAAGTGAAGATTGAAACATAAGAAAAGCTTTCCCGTATTGCGGAAAGCTTTTCTTATATTCTTTTATATAGTACTTTATGAAGGCCAATCGGTTCAATTTCAAAGATTTCACCATGTTCCTGGAAGCCTAAGCGTTTGTAATAGTCAGCTACAGTAATTCGGCCATTACACCATAATATATTTGCTTTACGTTCTTGCAAGACTTGCTCCGCCCTCTGAATTAAGGAACTTCCAGCACGTTTGTTTCGAAATTCAGGTAATGTGGCCATTCCTCGTAGACGATAATGAACACCTGCTAGTAAGTCAGGGTATATCTCTTTTGAGAAGGAAGCGATACTAATTAGTTCATCGTTTATAAATGCGCCTAAGTGAAAGGTGTCTGTTTCATAGTCGGAAGAGTATTTACAATCTGCTAATGTTTGATTCGGGCGTAAAATTTTTTGACGTAATACGTAAGTTTCAGATCCCTCAATATTTTTCACGGTAATCATATTAACATCCTTTCTTATAAGGCGTTTTCTGTTAGTTGTATAAAGAAATAGGCAGGTGCGGCGAAAAGTCCGAGTATGCTAGCAGTTCCGAGAAGGAGTGAAAGTAAGAGGCAAGAGTATTTTATTCCATTCGATTTTTTCCATCCGTAACTACAAATTTCAATGCTAACACCGATGAGAATAATGGCAACGAGTATTTCCGCCAATAATAAAAGAGCTAAAGTTACAATAGACATAATGTGATCCATCCTCATAATATGTGATAGTAACATTTTACCATATGGAATGGAAAAAAATGCCCCTCAATTATGTGAGGGGCATTTTTTATTCTAATATGTTTTTCAACGTATCAATATGTTCTTTTGAACCTGTGACAAGCAATGTATCACCATGTTGTAGTCTCGTATCACCATGTGGGATTAATGCTTTATTACCGCGGTAAATTTGAATGACGAGTACATCCCCTAAAAACGGAAGGCGACGTAGTGCAACACCGTTATATGTATTGCTACGTAGTTCAACTTCACGAACTGTTTCATTTGCTGTTGTAATTAAGCGAACGAGACTCGGTTTATCAATTAGTGCACGTAACAGAATACGTGTAGAGTTAATTGTTGAGAATACGGCGATATGTTCTTGCGTTGCTTTTTCTTGTAGAAGTGGATCTTCTACACTTGCAATAACATGTTCAACACCTAGATCTTTTGCGTGTTCCGCCAATAATAAGTTTTGTCCATCATCACTTGTTGCAACAACAACGCGGTCTGCGTTAAATGCTGTTTGTTCAGTTAATGAAGCGATTGTGATGTCATCTAATTTTACGATAGGGAAGTCATGTGATTTCGCTTCCTCATCATTTATTTTATTTTGACGCATCATATAAAGTGTTACGTCATAATCTTCTCGTTTTAAATCAAGTGATAACGGAAGGGTAATTCTGCTCGCACCAATAATAGAAACTTTTGGTTTTGGTGTTTCTACTTTTGGGAACATCTTTTTAAATAATATAGGTGCAAAAATACAAGTAATAACTGCGCTTAAAATAAGGGAAGCAGATAAACTCGGACTGATGATTCCTAGTTTTTCACCAATTTGTGCAGCTGCAATAACTAAAGAAAGTGTCGATGTTAATAAGATGGCACTTCCTAGTACGATATTACGTGGATACCATTTTCGTAAGACGAGTGATGGTAACAGTTTTGAGATAAAGAGTCCTACAATTAAAATTGGGATCATTAGCATGCTAGAAGGTTCTTTAAAAATAGACCAAACTTCTAGATTCACACCAACCATTACGAAGAAAATAGGGATGAAGAAACCGTAGCCGATGGAATCCAGTTTTTCAATCATATCTTCATTTGGTGATAATAACGATACGAGTACCCCTGCTAAGAAGGCACCTAAAATATTTTCAGCTCCAACAGATTCAGATAACCCAACTAATATTAAGATGAGTGCAAAAACAGCTCGTGTATCAATTTGTACACTACCAGCTTTTAAGCTATCTAAGTATGGAATGTTTTTAAAGCGTTTTGCAACGAAGTAAATAACAATACCAGCGCCGAATAGAAGAAGAAGGAGCCACATGCTTTGGCCGCTTTCGGAATTTAATCCGACGAATACAGCGAGTAAAATCATTGTAACTAAATCTGCAATAACAGCGACTAATAAAATGATTTGTCCGATTGCCGTTTTTCCTAAGTTATTTTCTTTTAATGTTGGTACAACAACACCTAAAGAAATAGTTGAAATAATTAAAGTCATAAACATTGCATTATCCACGAATCCTAGCCATACGAACAGTAATGATAGGGCATAAGATAAGATGAAAATAAATAAGAAGATAATGCTTGCTGCTTGGAATGTGTTTGGTTCGTTTGTCGTATTCTTTTTCCCTTTTTGTTTAAAGATAGAAAAATCAATTTCTAAACCGCTTAAGAACATTAAGAAGATAAATCCTAGTGTCGATAAGACTTGAAGCCACATATCTGGCTCAATAATATTAAACCCACTTTTACCTACAAAGATTCCTGCGATGATTTCTGCAACAACGACAGGAAGTGCTTTCAATTTAAAGCGTTGTAACAAAAGGGGAACTAGAAACGCGATTGCAACGACAACCATAAGTGATAGAACAGAAGTATGATGTTCCATTGCGTTCTCTCCCTTCAAATAAATATAGTACCTATTTAGCCATATAATAGGTAGAAAAGCAACGCATATGGATTCGATTTCATAAAGAAAGAGTTTTCTTAAAATTTGTCATAATAAGTATATTTTTCATGATTCTGTTGTTAATTCCGTAATGTGGATGTAATAGGGGAGGGTATAAAGTGAAGGCTTTTACGGGCAGATCCCCCTGGGGTCTTACTGCTCGTTAATGAGGAATAAAAAAAGACTGCTGAGGAATCTCAGCAGTCTTTTTCATGCACATTACATTGAGAAGAAGATCCATACAGTTAAGCCAACTGTTGCAGTTGCAACGAAGAAACTGTATATCATTGTAAGGATTTGAACTCTTCCTTCTCCTTCTTTTAAATGCATGAACATAATTAATTGTAACAACGCTTGCGCAACAGCCATTACGATAATAGTTGTTAAGATCGTTGAAAGTGGCAAGTTTGTATAAAGTGCCACGTATAACGCTAGAAACGTTAGTGCAAGCGATAAAATAAATCCGAAAACGTGTGACCAAGGGAATCCGCTATGCGCATGCCCGTTTGCTTGGTTGTTATTTTGATCCATTTACGCCACCATCCCGTTCAAGTAAACTAGTGTGTAAATAAATACCCAAACTAGATCAAGGAAATGCCAATATAAGCTGATAATGAATACTTTACGCGCTGTAACTGGTGTTAAACCTCGTTTTAAAATTTGGATAATAACACAAGTTGCCCAAATGATACCGCCTGTTACGTGGGCACCATGTGTTCCAAGAAGAACGAAGAATGCAGATAGGAAAGCACTTGTTTGAATTGTTGCGCCTTCACCGATGTACATAATGAACTCTTCGATTTCAAAGAATAGGAAACCTGCACCTAAAAGTAATGTAAGGATGAACCATCCAAGCATTGCTTTTTGGTTGTGCTTACGCATTTCGTGAATTACGATACCACATGTGAAACTACTTGTTAAAAGTAGTAATGTTTGAATTAAAAGCGTTTTAAGTTCAAACAGTTGCGCTGGAGTTGGGCCATCAGCCGTACGACCAGCAAGTACTAGATAAGAGGCGAAAAGTGTTGCGAACAGCATAATTTCAGCCCCAAGAAAAATCCAAAATCCTAGGATATTCAATCTGCTTTGCTCGGATTGATATTCCAAAGGTAAGCTTTTATCTAAAGCCGCCATATCATTTCACCTCTCATGCTATATGTTCTGTTTCTTTAATTTCATCAACGCTTACGTAGTAGCCATCATCATAATCGAACGAACGATAGATTAAGCAAGCTAAAATACCAACGCCGCCGATTGCTGCAAGCCAGAACCAGCTAAATACTAATGCGAAACCTGCAAGACCGAAGAATAAAGACGCAATAATAGGCACGCCAGAGTTACTTGGCATGTGAATTGGTTTTAAATCTTCTGCTGCTGGTGTAACTGTTTCTCCGCGTTTTTTCATGTACCAGAAAGCATCAGCTTCTTTGATTTCAGGAAGTTTCGCGAAGTTGTAATGTTGTACAGGAGATTGAGTTGCCCATTCAAGTGTACGGCCATCCCATGGATCTCCAGTTGTGTCACGTTCACCGTGACGAGCACTCCAAATTACGTTGTAACAAAGAATTAGGAAACCAATACCCATCATTACCGCACCAACAGATGCAATTTGGTTTAGCCATCCCCATCCAAGACTTTCAGAGTAAGTGTACATACGACGAGTCATACCGTCTAAACCTAAGAAGTACATTGGGAAGAAACAGATATTGAATCCGCTCATAAAGATCCAGAATGTCCATTTACCTAGGCGTTCGTTTAACATATGACCAGTCATTTTTGGATACCAGAATGTGAATCCAGCAAGCATAGCGAATACTGTACCTGCGATTAATACGTAGTGGAAGTGAGCAATTAGGAAGTAGCTGTTATGGTACTGATAATCAGCTGCTGCCATACCAAGCATAACCCCTGTAACCCCACCGACTACGAAGTTTGGAATAAATGCCAATGACCAAAGCATTGGAACTGTAAAACGAATACGTCCTTTATACAGTGTAAACAACCAGTTAAAGATCTTAACCCCGGTTGGAATCGAAATCGCCATTGTCGAAATCGAGAAGAATGAGTTAACCGCTGGACCTGCACCCATCGTGAAGAAGTGATGAAGCCATACGACGAAACTTAGTAAAGAAATTGCAACCATTGAGTATACCATCGCACTGTAACCGAATAGACGTTTACGTGAGAATGTACTAATGATTTCAGAGAAAATACCGAATGCCGGTAAAATAACGATATATACTTCAGGGTGACCCCATACCCAGAATAGGTTGGCCCATAACATTGGCATACCGCCGCTCGCCATCGTAAAGAAGTGAGCATCGAATAGACGGTCAAATGTCATTAATGCAAGAGCAACTGTTAATACTGGGAAAGCGAAAATAATGATAACTGTTGTAATTAAGATTGACCAAGTAAACATTGGCATTCTCATTAAAGTCATACCAGGTGTACGCATTTTTAAGATAGTAACAAGGAAGTTAATACCGGTCATTAGCGTACCGAGACCTGAAATCTGTAATGCAATTGCGTAGTAGTTATTTCCTACACCAGAAGTAAACTCTGTACCTGCCATTGGGAAGTAAGAAGTCCACCCAGCGTCTGGAGAACCACCGATTACGAAAGCGATGTTGAATAACATTGCTCCGACGAAGAATAACCAGAAACTTAAAGCATTTAAGAACGGATATGCAACGTCACGAGCACCAATTTGTAATGGTACTACAAGGTTCATTAATCCCATAACGAATGGCATCGCCATGAAAAGAATCATAACTGTACCGTGTGTTGTGAAGATTCCGTTATAGTGTTCAGCATTTAAATAAGTTGTTTCTGGGAATGTTAACTGTGCACGGATCATTAAACCGTCCATACCACCACGGAATAACATGATAACCGCAGAGATAATATACATGGCCCCAATCTTTTTATGGTCAACAGTTGTTAACCATTCGTCCCAAAGCCATTTCCATTTTTTATACTTTGTTAGTACGAAAATGATTGCTAATGTCACAAGAACGATAGAAGCGTCTGCACCGTAAATAATCGGGTCACCTGTGACAAAGAATTCATCAAGCTTCACTGTGTTCACTCCAATCTGTTGGAATAATAGCTATTATTTTTTGTTTTTGTAGTAGTTGTAATCACAATATTCAAGTGATTTTGGATCTACATAACTTAAGTGGTGACTAGAGAATGTCATACGACCAACTACACCAGGTTTAACAATTTCGTTGTACTTATCTTCTGTTAGTTTAGGAGCAGTTTGTTGTACTTCTTTAACCCACTTGTCATATTTCTCTTTAGTTTTTGCTTCAACTTCGAACTCCATATGTGTGAATCCTTCACCAGAGAAGTTCGCACTACGGCCTAGGTAAGAACCAGGCTTATCAGCTTGTAAATAAAGATCCATAATCATGCCATCCATAGTGTACTTCATACCACCAAGTTCTGGTACCCAGAAAGCATTCATTGGACCGACAGAAGTCAGTTTGAATTGAATTGGTACACCAGCTGGGATGTTTAAATAGTTAACGGTTTCAATTTTTTCCTCTGGGTAACTGAATAACCATTTCCAGTTTGCAGATGTAACATAAATCTCAACTGGTTTAATATGTTTGGACTCTGCCGGAACCTCTTCCGAAGCATACGTTGCTTTTACTGTTGGAATCGATAATGCGATAACGATAATAACAGGAACAAGCGTCCAAATAATTTCTAATAATGTGTTACCGTGTTGTTCAGGTGGCTCGTAGTCCATATTCTCTGGTTTTTCACGATAACGAATCAAGATGACTGTAAACAAGATGAATACAATTGCGATAATTAATGACATAAGCAAGAATGACCAAACAATTAAATCATACTGTGCTTTTGCAACAGGTCCTTGCGGATTTAATACTGCGAGTTTCTTATCACAGCCGCCGAGGAACAGAAGTAATGATAACGGAAGAAGCGAAGCCAGCTTCCAAAACGTTTTCTTTAGTTGCACGATTGAAAATCTCCTTTCTCCTTGGATTGAAACTATGCCAATAAAACAATATAAACCTATTAATTTATAGATGGCAATAGTTTTTGTGATATTGTTAAAAAATAGACACAAATGCACACTTTTTAAGGTGAATATCATTTGTAACTTGATAACATTGTAAACTATTTTCCAGTGAAAAACGTGATTGTGGAAATTTTAAGATAAATAAAGTTATACCAAGATATCCAAGAAATAGAAAAAAGCTATCTTATGATAAGAAAGATAGCTGAATATTTTGTATATTTAGTTTACTTCTTTTTTTAGATTTATTTGTTGTTCAAATGTGACAACTTTTTTATATTTTAATTGGTATAAAATGTAACAAAAAATCATAAATGGAATACCACAATAAAGAGCAATTCTCTGATCTGGAATGAAAGCTAAACTAACAAATGTAATGAAATTGAGTGAGAATGCTACGATTGGAACGATTGGATAAAGCGGTGTGCGATATTTTAAATCATTAATGTCCCCGCCGTTTTTTAAGAAATTTCTACGGAAGAAAAACTGTGAAGCTGCGATTGACATCCAAACTACGACAGCGGCCATAGCTGCAATAGATGTTAAAACTAAAAAGACAGTATCTGCCGCAAATATACTTGTTAATAGAGACAAACTTGCAAAAATTAGACTGAAAATTAATGCGTTTAGTGGCACTCCTTTTTTAGTTAACTTCGTAAAAGCTGGACTTGCCATTCCTTGTTTTGCCATCGCCCAAAGCATACGAGAATTTGCGTATAGACCAGAGTTGGCTACGGATAATACTGCTGTAATAATAACAAAGTTCATAATGTCAGCTGCATATGGAACACCAGCCACATCAAATACAAGTACAAATGGACTTTCGACTAGATTAGCCTCTTGCCATGGGAGTAAACCTACAACAACTGATATTGCTAGGACGAAGAAGAAGAGAGTTCGCCAAATGGTATTTTTAATCGCTTTTGGAATTGTTTTCTC
Source organism: Bacillus pretiosus (assembly GCF_052947655.1). NCBI lineage: Bacteria > Bacillati > Bacillota > Bacilli > Caryophanales > Bacillaceae > Bacillus > Bacillus pretiosus. The sequence goes on from NZ_CM129593.1 coordinate 728,883, forward strand.
AGGGTTTTCACTTTCTCCTGAAGCAATTCCGATTAATTCTGTTCCTTGGAAGGAGTAATTTACTGTAATCATCGTAAGAAGAACAGCTAATGCACCGTTTGGAAATAATCCGCCATTTTCAGTGAAATTGTGAAGCATTGGCGCTGGTTTTCCATTAAAGTCTAGTAGACCGAACATAACTGCACCACCGAGTACGATGAAAATAACAATGGTTGCGACTTTTACACTTGCGAACCAAAATTCTGCTTCTGCATATGCTTTTGCTGATAATGCGTTTACAAGAAATAGTGCTGCTGCAAATGTAACACACCAAATCCACGAAGAAACGTCTGGAAACCAACGTTTCATTAAAATACTTACAGTTGTTAACTCTACCCCAACTGTAACAGCCCAATTTAACCAATACATCCAACCGACAACAAATCCAAAACCAGGTGAAATAAATTTGCTTGCATAGCTTTGGAATGAACCTGCTTCTGGCATAGCAACTGATAATTCACCAAGACATAACATCGTTAAATACATAACAAATCCACCGACTAAAAATGCAAGAATAGCACCACCAGGACCGGCGTTATGGACGATTTGACCAGATCCCATAAATAGGCCAGTTCCGATAACACCACCAAGTGCAATCATAAATAGGTGTCTACTTTTCATTGTTCGTTTTAAATCTGTTTGTTCTACTTGTTGATTCATATGCCCCTCACCCCGTTATTTTCTTGTATGTATGAATTGATTTTCATTCCGAGTTTTTAATCATTAGTGGGGGATGTGACACATACTCGGCTTATTTATTATGAAATGAATGGAGTATGTAAAATGCGAACTATGACTAAATACTCTAAGAATGTTTTTATTAACAAGGTGATATCTTCACTATGTTAATTATTTTGATTTTAGCAAAAATATTCAGAAAAGTATATTGTTTTTTCTTTTTATTAAAAATAATTAGAATTTTATAACGATGGAAGTGTGAACAATAATTCATAGAATCTTTCTAGCAAACTAGTAAGAAGAAAGGTACAATGATAAGAGGTATGTCTGTAAAATAATAATTAATGGAGTTTTGTTTAAAATGAAAAAGTTAAAATATCTTTTTGTTTTTGGAATTATATTTGCTGCCGCGTTTTTTATAGGGAAAGATAAAATTATACAAAAGGCGCAAGTGTTCCGTTTAGAGTTTTTATCTGAAATGAAAGAAGCGACTATGATTGAAAATGTTCCGTTTATAAAGCAGTTACCAGAATTACCTCGTGGATGTGAAGTTACAAGTTTGGCTATGTTGCTACAATACAAAGGTATACAAGTAGATAAGATGCAACTTGCTAGCGAAATTCATCGTGTTCCATTTGAACAAAATGATTTACGTGGAAATCCTTATGAGGGGTTCGTTGGAAATATTTATACGAAGGCAGAGCCAGGATATGGTGTATATAATCCACCCATTTTTAATTTAGCAGAAAAATATGCTCCTGAAAAAGTAGTTAATTTAACAGGTAGAGACGTGCAAGATATGTATAAAGTAGTTAGTTCCGGTTCGCCAGTATGGGTCATTATTAATACAACGTTTAAGCCACTAGCCGAGAGTAGTTTTGAAACATGGAATACAAGCTCTGGCGAAGTGAAAATTACATATTATGAACATAGTGTAGTAATAGTTGGGTATGATCAAAACTTTGTATATGTAAATGATCCACTTAAAAATAATCCGCGTTTTGCTGTTCCGCGAGCAGAGTTTGAGAAAGCTTGGGAGCAAATGGGGAAACAAGCGATTACTATTTTATAATACTGAAAAAGTCATCTTTTTGATGGCTTTTTATTTTTGGATTATTATAACGGAAAATTCAGAAGATTCTTTTAAAAATTAACGATTCACGCTATAATAACATTTAACTTGGTGAAGAAGGGGCGAAGAGAAATGGATGTTGCAAAGGAACTGGTTTTATCTAAAAATCAATTAATTGAGTGGAGAAGGCATTTTCATAAGTATCCAGAGTTATCTTTTCAAGAAGAAAAAACATCACAGTTTGTATTCGATATACTTCAAAAAATCCCATATTTAGAAGTGTCAAGACCTACTAAATATAGTGTAATGGCAAGGTTAATTGGTAAGCAACCTGGTAAAACCATCGCGGTTCGTGCTGACATGGACGCGCTTCCTATTCATGAAGAAAATGAGTTTGATTTTATTTCTACATATCCAGGTGTGATGCATGCATGTGGCCATGATGGACATATAGCGATATTACTTGGGGTCGTACATAAGTTAGTAGAAGAAAGAGAGAAGATTAAAGGAGAGATTCGTTTTCTCTTCCAACATGCAGAAGAAAACTTTCCTGGCGGCGCAGAGGAAATGGTTGCAGCGGGTGTAATGGAATGTGTGGATTATATTATTGGTGCTCACCTTTGGGCATCGTTAGAGGTTGGTAAAATAGGTGTAATTTATGGTCCTGCAATGGCAGCCCCAGATGTTTTTAAAATTACGATAGAAGGAAAAGGTGGACATGCTGGAATCCCTCATGAAACGGTTGATAGCATTGCAATCGGTACACAAGTTGTTTCGCAACTTCAGCACATTGTATCTCGCCTCACGAATCCATTAGATCCCCTTGTAGTATCTGTTACGCAATTTCATGCTGGGACAACCCATAATGTGATCCCAGAACAAGCGGAGATTGAAGGGACAGTGCGGAGTTTAAGACATGAGTTGCGAGAAGAAACAGAGAAAAGGATTGAACGAATTGTGAAGCATGTGACGGAATCTTACGGGGCGAAATATACATTTTCTTATGAATATGGATATCGACCAGTAGTAAATGATTATGAAGTTACAGAGATTATTGAGCAAACAGCATTACAGCTTTATGGAAGAGAGCAAGTTACTCGTTTACAGCCGACGATGGCTGGAGAAGATTTTTCAGCGTTTTTACAAAAGGCGCCAGGTACATTCTTTTTTATCGGAGCGGGAAATAACGAGAAAGGAATTATATATCCTCACCATCATCCTCGTTTTACGATTGATGAAGATGCATTACCGATTGGCGTGGAAGTCTTTGTATCATCCATTATGAATTTTATAAGTAAAGGAGAATGAGATGAAGAAAATACACGTATTAGCGCTTATTCCAGTTTTTTGTTTAGTTATTGGACCTGTATTTGCTAATTCAGTTACTCCTTACGTATTAGGGATGCCATTTTTATTGTTTTGGGTATTATTATCGGTGCTCATTACGTCTCTTTGTATGGGACTTGTGTACGTATTTGATCCTGCTAATAAGGGGGATGTAAAATGATCGCATTACTTATCATTATATTATTTTTGTTTCTTGCACTATTTTTAGGAATTCGGGCACAACATGGAAAAGATATGAATTTAGAGCAATGGTCAGTTGGTGGAAGAGGATTTGGCACTATTTTTGTTTTTCTTCTTATGGCAGGTGAAATTTATACGACGTTTACATTTTTAGGCGGAAGTGGATGGGCGTATAGTAAAGGAGCACCTACTTTCTATATTTTAGGTTATGGTGCACTAGCTTATATTTTATCTTACTTTTTATTGCCGCCAGTTTGGAAGTATGCGAAAGAGCATAATCTTGTTTCGCAGCCAGATTTTTTTGTGAAGAAATATAAGAGTCAGACACTTGGCATTATCGTTTCTGTCATTGGGGTTATTTCGATTATTCCATACCTTGTTTTACAGTTAAAAGGATTAGGAATTATCGTTTCGGAAGCATCTTACGGAAGGGTATCACCGGTTATTGCAGTGTGGATTGGTGCAATTGTTATAACGATATATGTAATGGTTTCAGGTATACACGGCTCTGCTTGGACAGCAGCTTTGAAGGATATTATGATACTGTTTATCGTTATGTTTTTAGGTATATATTTACCGTACCATTATTACGGGGGATTTCAGCCGATGTTTGAAGCGGTAGAAGCAGCGAAACCAGGATTTTTATCTTTACCTGATGAAGGGATGAGCATTTCTTGGTTTGTTTCTACTATTGTATTAACAGCTCTCGGTTTCTATATGTGGCCCCATACATTTGCTTCTGCTTTCTCTGCAAAAAATGAAAAAGTATTTAGGAAAAATGCGGCGATCATGCCCCTTTATTCTTTAGTATTGCTTTTCGTATTCTTTGCAGGTTTTGCTGCTATACTGCAAGTTCCAGGGTTAAAGGGAGGGGATGTAGACCTTTCGTTATTCCGTCTCGCTCTTCAAACATTTGATCCATGGTTTATTGGGATTATTGGTAGTGCAGGAGTATTAACAGCATTAGTTCCGGGTTCCATGCTTGTTATGGCGGCGTCTACTTTATTAGCAAAAAACATTTACCGAACAATGGTCCCATCTGCTTCAGATAGACAAGTTGCTAAAGTGGCAAAATTATTTGTACCTGTAGTAACACTTGTTGCAGTATTGTTTACATTTAAAGGAGGAGAAACGATAGGGGCTCTTCTTTTAATGGGATACAGTATAGTGACACAACTTTTCCCTGCACTTGTATGTAGTTTGTTTCCACGTCAAGTTATTACGAAGCAAGGGGCAATTGCAGGAATGGGGATTGGGTTGTTAGTGGTCGCATATATTACTTTATCTGGTTCAACTATAGCTACGATGTTTCCAGCTTTCCCTCAATATATAAAAGATTTAAATGTAGGTATAGTCGCATTGTTAATGAATATGATTGTGATGTTTATCGTTAGCGGGTTCACGAGAAATGTGTCTATAAAGACAGACAATATAATAGTAGAAAAGTAATCCGTGTGCTAGAGCTATCTTTGAAAAGAGATGGCTCTTTTTTGTATATATTTTCTTCTATTAGCGGAATCTAACTAAAAACTTGTTGAAAAGGAAGTTAGGTGGGGGAATTGTTAGAGTTAAAAGGTAACTTATTTGAAGTTATGAAAGAAATTAGGGATGAGTTAGGTTCGCCTAATGATTTAACAATTAGGGAAGTTGCCCTTGCTGGTAGTTTTACACGTTGTGCTGTTATTTTTTTATGCGGGTTAACAGATAAGGATAATGTTTATAAATATGTAGTTCGTACACTTCAATATGAAGAAGTACAAAAAGAAGAAGCTGTTGTTCAAACGTTATTGGATCGCTTTATTTCTATTGCAGAAGTTGGTAAGAAGACAACGTTTCCGGATATTATAAATGCGATTTTAGCGGGAGATACAGTTATATTAATTGATAATATTCCAACCGCTATCGTGATTAATAGTAGAGCGTGGGAAAAAAGAAGTTTAGAACCGCCGGTAACAGAAGATTTAATCCGTGGACCGAGGATTGGGTTAAATGAAGATATTAACGTGAATAAAATGTTAATTCGCCGTACTTTACGTGACCCGAAGCTGAGGTTTCAATCTTATATTATGGGGAAGAGATCCCAAAAAGAAGTGACGTTAGTATATATAGAAGACATTATTAACCCTTACATTGTAAAAGAGTTAGATCGGCGTCTTCAATCAATAGAGACAGATGTCGTTTTTGAGACGGGTACGATTGAGCAATTAATTCAAGATAATAATTTGTCACCGTTCCCGCAGTTTTTGAATACGGAAAGACCTGATAATATTGTGGCCTCATTAGCGAAAGGAAAGGCAGCTATTTTGGTGGATGGATCACCGTTTGCCCTTATAGCTCCGCTAGTATTTGTTGATATTTTTCAATCTGTGGAAGATCACTATGAGCGTTGGGTAATTGGGACTTTATTAAGAATTTTGCGGATGGGTTCGGGTATTGCAGCTGTTTTATTACCTGCCATGTACGTAGCGCTTGTATCGTATCATCAAGGGCTTATTCCATCTAAATTAGCTTATTCTATTGCGGGAGCGAGAGAAGGGGTGCCATTTCCGGCATATATAGAAACGTTAATGATGGCATTAACGATGGAGTTAATACGAGAAGCGGGAATTAGGTTGCCGAAACCGATGGGGCAAACAATTGGGATTGTAGGTGGTCTTGTAATCGGAGAAGCAGCGGTGAACGCAGGAATTGTAAATCCGTTTTTAGTTATCATTATTGCGGTTACAGCTATTGCTACATTTTCACTGCCTGTATATAGTATTACGATTACGTTTCGGATTTTACTTTTTGTCTTTGTGTTAGCAGCGACTGCTTTTGGTTTGTATGGAATTATTTTAGCGCTTATTGCACTTGCAGTTCATATTACGAATTTGAAGAGTGTTGGTGTCCCATATACAACGCCTATTGCTCCTGCATTTTATAAAGATTGGAAAGAAGAACTTATTCGTATGCCAAAATCGATGTTGAAAGAGAGACCGGAATATTTACAAACGAAAGACGCTACATTACGTCCAAAGGAGCGAGAGTAATTGAAACCATTTGAGTATGGCGATGAAGAGATTGGATCTCGGGAAATTGGGTTTGCGGTATCTTCAACAATTATTGGTATAGGAGCATTATCTATGCCAAGAGATATCGCTAACCAAACTTTATTTTCAGACGGTTGGATTACTTTGCTTTTGGGTGGATTGATATGTGCAGTTTTAGGCTGGTTTGTAACGAGGGTGGCTATTTTATTTCCAAAGCAAAACTTTGTCCAATATACAAGTGCGCATTTGACGAAGCCTGTTGCATACACAATTAGTAGCATTTTAGTAGTAACGTTTGCTGCTTTGACAGCATATGAGTCACGAATGATTGCAATTATTTCACAAACGTATTTATTTAGTGATACACCAATACAGCTACTCTCTTTCTTCTTCTTATTAGTTGTTATTTATGGAGTAGCAGGATCGAGAGCGGCTTTAGTAAGGTTAAATGTTCTATTCTTACCTATCGTGTTCATTGCGATAGTTTTGCTTTCTTTATTGAATATAAATTTAATGGAAATAAACAATTTACTACCAGCTTTTCAAACGAACGCAAGTCAATATGCTGTAGGAGTTAAAAACTCTATTTTCACATTTATCGGATTTGAGGTAGCTCTGTTTTATGCTGTGATGTTGAACGATAAGACAGCGAAAAAAGCGCCAATGGCAGTTGCAAAAGCAGTGATGGTAAATGTGCTGTCATACATTTTAATTTATGTAACTTGTATTAGCGTTTTTTCGTATATGACAACCCGTGGATTGACGTATCCAACAATTGAATTGGGTAAAGAAATTGAAATTGGTGGAGGTTTTTTAGAAAGATTTGATGCCATTTTTTTTACTACTTGGATTATTACTGTTTATAACACTACAGCAATGTATTATGACGTCGCATCTTTATTGTTTTGTGCTATGTTTCCGAAAGTGAAGAAACATATTTTTATTTTCGTAAGTGCTCCTATTATTTTTATGATGAATATGATACCGAGTAATTTAGATTCATTATCACATTACGGAACTTATTTAGCTTGGATAGATATGGGATTTGTTGTGTTAGCGCCTTTGCTCGTTTTAATTGTATATAAAATAAAAAGAAGGAATGGTGGAAATGAAACACCTTCTTAAAATCATAATGGTTATGGTTTTAGCTGGATCTATTAGTGGGTGCTCTGAGCTAGAAGAAATAGAAGAAAGGGGATTTGTAGTAGGTGCAGCCTATGATATTGTGAAAAAAAAGAAATCAAATCCAATTATGAAAGGGACGTATCAGATGGTACTTCCCAGTAAGTTAGCGCAGCAAGGTGGCCAAAGCGGTCGAGATAGTGAGAATTATATTAATGTTAGTGCGAAAGCAGATAGTGTCTTTGAGCAAATACGAATTATCTCTAAAAAAATTAGTCGCTCATTATTCTTTCCGCACATACAAGTGATAATTTTTTCTAAAGATTTATTAGCGAATCCATATGTTTTACAAAATACGTTAGATGTATATATTCGTGATCACGAGATGAGAAGAAATATTCGTTTGTTCGTTTCTAAGAAAAATGCAGAAGCTATTTTAAAGCAGAGTGCCAAGCCTGAGAACTTACCGGCGCAGTATATTGATATGTTAGCTGAGCATCCTCCGAAAAATGCTCAAATGATTGAAGCTGCAAGAATTGGTGAGGTACAGCAAAAAATGATTGCTAACCGAAGTTTCGTATTACCTATTCTAGAACTAACAAAGCAGGGGGTACAAATGAACGGGGCAGCGTTGTTTCGTGGAAAAGATAATAAGTGTGTAGGCAGTTTGAATGGAGAAGAAACATTAGGAATGAATTATGTAATAGGTAAAAAAATTGGAGGGTTCTTTACTATCCGTAAACAAGGTCAGCTTGTTACATACGAAATTCATAAGATGCGCCGAAAGATTAAAGTATCTACGGAAAATGCTACAAAACCGAAGTTTGATATCCATTTATCTTTGGAAGGGACTTTAGCAGAGTTACATTTTAGTGATCATAAACAAATTATGAATGAAAAGGGATTAAAGAAAACCATTGCGGAAGAAATGGAGAAGCGTATCCAAAAATCGATTAAGCTTGTTCAAAAAAAATATAAGGTAGATGTATTAGCGTTAGGAGAAGTATATAAGCGGCATAATTATAAAGAATGGAAGAAGATAGATAAGAATTGGGATCAAGGTGAAAATTACTTTAGTAATGCGGAGGTTACTGTTCATGTTCACCCGACAATTGAGCATTCAGGTTCCGCCTTACCGAAAAGAGTGAAATAAGGTGATGTAAGTTGTTTACTGGATTAGGGATTAGTTGCACGATATTAATGGCAGTTCTTCCGGGAGCCATATACTTTATTCATAAGAAACTCACAACGTATGGAGCACAGCCTTGGAATACTGATGCACAAAAAAAGAAACCTGAATGATTTCAGGTTTCTTTCGCGCAAAGCAAATGTGAAGGGGGATACCTTCTATGTATGCTTTGCTTATAAAAGCCCTAACCAATGTACCAATTGTGTAGAGAGGAATGTCACAACAATGGCGATAACGGTAGGGATTGCAAACGATAAGAATGTCCATTTTGCACTTTTTGTTTCTTTATATATGTTAACCAGTGTTGTTCCACATGGGAAATGAAGAAGTGAGAACAACATTGTGTTTAACGCTGTTAACCAAGTCCAGCCATTTTCTAAGAATAGATTTTTAATTTGGTTAAAATCATCTATTTCAGTTAAAGCTCCGGTTGATAAGTAAGACATTAATAAAATCGGGATAACAATTTCATTCGCTGGTAGTCCAAGAATGAACGCAGCTAAAATGAATCCATCAAGTCCTAACATTTTAGCGAATGGATCTAGGAAGTTTACAAAATACATAAGTAAGCTTGTGTCACCGATGAAAATATTAGCTAGTAACCAAGTTAATGCAGCCGCAGGGGCAGCTACAACGATAGCTCGTTTTAAAACATAAATTGATTTATCGAGTGTTGCACGTACAATTGTATTCCAAACTTTTGGCTTACGGTACGGTGGTAACTCAAGAGTGTAGTGAGTTGGCACACCTTTTAAAGCTGTTTTTGATAGTACCCAAGAAACAGTTAATGTCATAATAACACCAATTACAACCATTCCAACTACAACGCCAGCAGTAACTAATGTTTGCATACTACCTGTATAACCAGCAGCCATAAATAATGAAGCCATTAAAATTAACATAGGCCAGCGACCGTTACAAGGAACGAAGTTGTTTGTTAAGATTGCAAGCATACGTTCACGTGGTGATTCAATAATACGCGTTGACATAATAGCGGCTGCATTACAACCAAATCCCATTGCCATTGTTAAAGATTGTTTGCCATGTGCACCGGAACGTTTAAATAAGCGATCCATATTAAAAGCGACACGTGGTAAATATCCGTAGTTTTCTAATAGTGCGAACATAGGGAAAAAGATTGCCATAGGTGGCAACATAACGCTAATAACAGCACCGATACCACGGAATAAACCAAGTATTAAAATGCCATGTAGCCATTCGGGTGCATGTGCTGCCTGGAACCAAGATGTTAAATATCCTTCGGCCCATCCGAAAAACTCAGCAATCATATCAGATGGTACGTTAGCACCTGCAATTGTAAGATAAAAAATAATAGATAAAATACCGAGCATAATTGGAAATCCCCAGATTGGAGATGTGAAAATTTTATCTAGTTTTTCAGAACGATACAATTTATCAGTATTTGTATATTGAACAGACTCTTTACATATGCTTGCAGATGTTCGATAAATATCTCCGACAATATCATCTCGTATATCTTCTTTTGAGAGTGCTTGTGCATGTTGAATAATATAGTCTAATGGAAGAGCTTTACTGGCTGAGTGAGATTCCATTCATTACGACCTCCCTTACAAGTGGTTCATTATGGTGTTTTTGAAGTGTAGTTAAGAAATTTTTATCTCCATCTAATATACGTAACGCAATCCAACGTGCTGGATACGTATCACCGAACACTTTATAAATTTGTGGTTCTAATTCCTGAATCATATTTTCGATTTTTTCACTGTAAGAAATTTTAATTGGTGTTGGAATTAATTTTTTATTTGCTACTTTAGCGATAACACTTAGCAAATGCCCAATACCTACTCGGTTACGAGCAGAAATCTTAACTACAGGTACACCGAGCGATTTTGCTAATTTCTTTTCATCAATAACGATGCCTTTTTTCTCCGCTTCATCAATTAAATTAATACAAATGACTACATTGCTTGTCATTTCCATCACTTGGAGGGCTAAATTTAAATTTCTTTCCATTGCAGTTGCATCTATAACAACTACAGTTACTTCTGGTTTTTCAAATATAATATAATCTCTTGCTACTTCTTCATCCGCAGAATTTGAATATAGTGAGTAAGTTCCAGGTAAATCTATTAATGTATATTTACTTCCGTTATGTTCATATTCCCCTTCAGCTTTTAAAACAGTTTTTCCCGTCCAGTTTCCAGTGTGTTGTTTTAAGCCTGTTAAAGTGTTAAATAATGTACTTTTCCCGGTGTTCGGGTTGCCAGCTAAAGCAATACGATGTTTGCTCATCTGAAATCATCTCCTATTAATACCCCGAAAATAAGGGAACTTTCTTCCTTACGTAGTGCGATAGTTGTATTGCTTACTTGATAAGCGACCGGATCTCCAAGCGGACTGCGCTGTAATACTTTAATTGTTGCCCCAGGGATAAATCCTAAGTCTAATAAACGTCGTTTCATAGTTCCTTCTAATTGTATCTTCTCAATTTGTACAAACTCTCCTGTCTTAAACTCGGAAAGTGGTTTTGTATTAGCCGATACCATAAAAGTTACCTCATCTCTATATTGTTTGTTTAAGTTTAAAAAGTTTCCTTAGGTAAACTTTTTGTTAATAATATAGTAGACTACATTGGATGATGCTGTCAATTGGTACTTTAAAAATATTCATTTATTTTTAGAATTGTTCCAATTTATTTAGTTGTACTAAAAAATATTACTGAAATTCTGTTGAATGTAAATAAAGTAAGAGTGTAAAAGTTAAAAGATACAATGTATTTGTAAATGTATTTTTAATTAAAAGGGGAAAAGAGCGAAAAACATTTACATTGAATTTACATTGTTAAGAATAAATTTACATTACTGCTTAATTAGTGTGGATTTTGTTGGGTTCTTTAACTATAAATGTTGGGATTCCTAGCTTTTAAGGGCTATTATCGTCATTTACTTAAAATTAAAAATTGCTTAACACTCACATAATATTGTTGTCCTACAATGAATGTGTGTTCGAAAGAAAATGAATTCGAAAAGTGAGAATCCAAATGGGGGTACAAGACATGGTTATGAAAAAAGGTATTAAATTTTCTTTAGCGGCTTTAGTGGTAGCAGGAGCGTTAGTTGGATGTGGGAAAGCAGATGATACAGCTAGTAAAGAAACTGCTAAAGGAAGCGATAATACAAAACAAGAATTATCAGGTACGATTGCAGCAGCTGGTTCTACAGCTCTTCTACCTCTTGCGGAGGAAGCTGGAAAGAAATTCATGGAGAAAAATTCAAAAGTTTCTATTCAAGTGCAAGGCGGCGGTAGTGGAACTGGGATTAACCAAGTAGCATCGGGTGCAGTACAAATTGGTAATTCAGATGTTCCATCAGGGGATAAAATAAAAGATGCTGAAAAAGCGAAAGAATTAGTAGATAACAAGGTTGCGGGTATTGCATTCGCGCTTGTCGTAAATAAAGATGTAAAAGTTGATAACTTAACAGTGCAACAAGTACAAGATATCTTCACTGGGAAAGTAACAAACTGGAAAGAGGTAGGCGGGAAAGATGAAAAAATCAACGTAATTAACCGTCCAGCTTCATCTGGTACACGTGCTACATTTGAAAAGACAGTTATGAAAGAAGCGAAAATTAACGATGGAACTGGTACAACACAAGATTCTAACGGTGCAGTAGAGCAAGCGATCAATTCTACTCCAGGTTCAGTAAGTTATTTAGCAATGTCTTACATGGTTGGCGATAAAAAAGGTGCGCTACAAACAGTGAAAATTGATGGTTCTGAACCAAAAGTTGAAAACATTTCGTCTGGTAAATATCCATTCTGGTCTTACGAGTACATGGTAACAAAAGGTGAAGCGAAAGAAGCAACGAAAGCTTACATTGATTATGTAAAAGGCAAAGACTTTGAAAAGCAAGTAGAAGATATGGGTTACATCCCAATGTCTAAATTAAATAAGTAATAAATTTTTATGGGGCTGGCTGCAAGGCCAGTCCTGTTCATTTCAATCTATGAAGTGGGGTCTGACCTGTGATGAAGGGGAAAAAACAAATTAATTACGTAAAAAGTGAATATATAGGAAGATCGCTTGTTACGTTTTGTGGTATTTTTATTGTTTTAATTACATTAGCTATTATTGCTTTTATTTGCGGTAAAGGTATTCAATCTTTTACACAAAGTGGTATCTCATTTACTGAGATGTTAACATCGACAAAATGGAATCCAAATGCTGACGAAGGAACCTTCGGGGCTTTGATTTTTATTGTAGGTTCAACGGTGGTTTCGTTAGGTGCGGTTATTATTAGTGCGCCAATTGCTATAGCTCTTGCTATATTCATGAATTTAATTTCGCCAAAGTTTGGAAATAAAGTATTGAAGCCCGTTTTAGAATTATTAGTTGGTATTCCTTCGGTTGTATACGGATTATTAGGGGTTACGATTTTAGTGCCACTATTACGTGATTCGTTCGGGGGAGTGGGATTTAGTCTAATTGCGGGTATTGTTGTATTAAGTATTATGATTTTACCTACTATTGCTAGTATCGCTTCTGATGCAATACGCTCTGTTCCATTTGATTATTTAGAAGCTTCTTATGGTCTAGGATCGACGAAATGGCAAGCGGTTAGCCGAGTGATTGTTCCTGCTGCGAAAAAAGGGATTTTAACAGGTGTTGTTTTAGGTTTAGCGCGTGCTTTTGGTGAAGCATTAGCGGTTCAAATGGTAATCGGGAACACAATTAAATTACCAGAAGGAATATATAGCCCGACAGCGACGTTAACTGGTATTTTGACAATGGACATGACAAATACATTAAACGGAACTGCTTGGAATAATGCGCTATGGACTTTAGCGATGATTTTACTTGTTATTTCATTCCTGTTTATTTTAGTAATTCGAGCGATTGGGCAAAGAGGTGAGCGATAATAATGAATGCAAGAACGGTAAATAAAATTTGGACAGGTATCTTTTATGCAGTTGCAGCTTTAGTTGTAGCTCTGCTAGTATTCTTAGTGTTTGAAATTCTGCAAAAGGGATGGGGATTTTGGGATCCTGATTTCTTGTTTGGAGAACCAAGTAATACAAGAGCTGGTGGTGGGATTGGTCCACAGTTATTCAATTCCTTCTACATGCTTGTTATAACGCTTGTTATATCTATTCCTCTTGGGTTAGGGGCTGGAATATATTTAGCAGAGTACGCAAAACAAGGGCGCTTTTTAAATTTTGTTCGTTTATGTATTGAGACAATGGCGTCGTTACCTTCGATTGTTGTTGGTTTATTCGGTTTGTTAGTGTTCGTTACCATGACAGGTTGGGGATACACAGTAATGGGCGGTGCTCTTGCTTTAACTATTTTAAACTTACCAGGTTTAACACGTGTTTGTGAAAATGCGATTTCAGAAGTGCCTCATAATGTAAAAGAGGCAAGTCTTGGATTAGGTGCAACGAAATGGCAAACAATTGCTCGTATCATTATTCCGTCGTCATTACCGCAAATTATTACAGGTATTATTTTAGCGGCAGGTCGTATATTTGGTGAAGCGGCAGCGTTAATTTACACAGCGGGTTTAACATCCCCGATTTTAAATTCAGCAGCGGACTTCTCAAGTCCTGCCCATCCTCTAAATCCATTTAGACCAGCTGAAACGTTAGCGGTTCACATTTGGAAGTTAAATTCTGAAGGAGTTATTCCGGATGCAAAGTTGATTGCGACAAAATCTGCAGCTGTATTAATTATTATGGTATTACTATTCAATGTTATTTCGCGCTTGGTAGCATCTATATTGCATAAGCGTTTTACAGGAACGAAAAGAAAAAGTAAAACGACGAAGAAGGTAAAAGCAGCATAAAATACAAAAAGAACTCTCTACTTATAAGTAGAGAGTTCTTTTTGTATTTTAATATAGAAGGAATGGATGTAATGATTGTTGAATTTGTAATTGATTATATAGATGAATAGGTACAGATGAGAGGAGAAGTTAATTTGTTTTTTCTACAAATGTCAGGTTTTCCTGGATCGGGAAAATCGACAGTTTCTAAGTATATAGCGAAGTTAACAGGTGCTGTAATTGTAGATCATGACGTTTTGAAATCGGCATTGTTACAATCATTAGAAATGAAAGGGGTTGAATCGACAATTGTTGGAGGAGTATCATACGATATTGAATGGGCATTGATTGATTCTTATTTAGAACAAGGGCATAGTGTTATATTGGATAGTCCGTGTCTATATGAAGGGATGGTTGAAAAAGGAATAAAATTGTCTAATAAACATGGTGTAAAATATAAATATATCGAATGTTACCTTAATGATATGGAAGAGATTAATCATAGGCTGCAAACACGTAAACGTATGGCCAGTCAGATTGGAAAAGTGGATTCGGAAGTAGCTTTTAAAAAGTGGTTAGATGGTAGTAAGAGACCTTCGAATGCTGAATATCTTATTGTAGATTCTGATAAACCTCTAGAGCGATATGCTCAAAAAATGATGGATTATATGAGTAGGTAGAGAAAAGCGTTATCTTCATTCATGAAGATAACGCTTTTCTTTTAAATATCAGGTGTTTCTGTGTAAGTGCTTATTTTTCTACGAGAGCGTCTTTTTCTCCCGATTTTATCTAATAGTTCATACATAACTGGAACGACTACTAATGTAAGAACGGTTGAGACTGCTAAACCACCGATGACAACGACGGCAAGACTTTTTGATACCATGCTTCCTGCTTGCGATTGACCAAATAGGAGAGGGAGCATAGCGACGATTGTTGTTATAGCTGTCATAATGATTGGACGTAATCTAGTGGATCCCGCTTCTAGTAAGGCATCTCTTGTTTCCATTCCGTGTTCCCGATTTTGTTGCACTCTTTCTATTAATACAATCGCGTTTGTAACGACAATCCCGATTAACATTAATGCGCCGATCAAGGAATTTACATCAACGGGTGTTCCTGAAATGATTAATCCTAAAATACCGCCAACAGCAGCTAATGGTAAGGAGAACAAAATTGCAAAAGGAGCGCGCGCCTGTCTGAAGGTGATAACCATAATTAAATATACAATCCCGATTGCAATCCCCATAATTTTGAATAAATCTGTGAAGTTCTCTTGCATAGATTCAGTTGCACCTGCAATAGTTACTTTTGCGCCGCTAGGTAAGTCTAAGTTAGCTATCGTTTCGTTTACTTCTGCGCTTATTTTACTTAAATCTTCATTTGAGGCCTCGGCAGTAATTTGAATCGTTTCTTTTCCGTCTTTATGGAAGACTTCTGTTTGAAGTTTCTTTTCTGAAATAGTTGCAATGTCTTTTAAAGGAATTGGTCCATTGATAGGTGATAGTATGTTTGTGTTTAAAATGTCTTCTTGTTTAGTGATGTTTTCTTTTTTGTGTTCTATTATAATAGTTGTTTTTTCATTATTGATTGAAACTTCACCAATAGGTGATTTCTTCATAAGGAATGCTACTTGTTGTGCTGCTAATTCTGGTGTTAAGCCTAGTTGTTCGGCCTTTGTTTGATCAACATGGATTTGCCATTCTTTCTTAGAGTCTTCTAAATTTGTTTTTACTTTAGAGAGAGCAGCCATATCTTTTAGTTTTGTTTCGACGATAGTAGCAGCCTCTTTTAAATTCGTTTCGTTAGTTGCTGTTACGTTAAATTGCAAATTGTTGCCACCACCAGAGCTTGAATAACTCGTTTTTATATAATCTAGTTCAGCAGGCTCAAAAGCTTTATGTTCTTTCTTTAACTCTTTAATATATTGATCAATATCAGAGCCTTTTTTGAAGACTACAAATATACTGGCAAGATTATTTTTTGTCGTTTGCCCCCATTGTGCATCTTCTGCGCTAGATCCCATTCGTAAAATAACATCTGTTACATCCGAATTAGAAAGTAATTTCTTTTCGAAATCGAAGGCTTTTTGTTTTTGTGTTTCAGGAGCGTAATCAGCTGGGAAAGTCATATTAATAGATAACATTGTGTCGTCTTCAGATTTTATGTTCGCTTTCGGTAGTAATACATAGGCTGCAATCGATCCTGCGAATAATAAAAAAGCAGTAAGTAAAATAATGAATTTATGCGAAAGAGCCCACTTTAATGTAGCAACATATCGTGGTGAAGAACTTGGCTTTTTGTGCTTTGTTTTTTTGAGTAGTAAAAAAGCCATAAGTGGAACAACTGTTAGTGCAACGATTAAGGATGATAGTATAGAATATACAACTGCTAATACCATAGGTAACATTAATTTTCCGATTACTCCTGATACGAGGCCGATAGGTAAGAAAACAGCGACTGTTGTTAAAGTAGAAGAAGTAATTGCGACGGCGACCTCTTTCGTTGCATCGAGAATAATATCTTTAGAGAAAGATTCTTTTTGTAAACGACGGAAAATATTCTCGATGACAACGATACTATCATCAACGAGACGTCCAACTGCAACTGCTAAACCACCGAGCGTTAAGGTGTTAAGTGTGATGTTAGATTGGTGTAGTAAAAAGAGTGTTAATAAAATAGATAATGGAATACTGACAACGGCGATGAGTGTCGTTCGGAAGTTACGCAAAAAGATTAAGATAATTAGAGTTGCAGCAATTGCTCCAAGAATTACTTCTTTGCCCATACTAGTAACAGCATTTTCAACTTGCTCATGAGTTGAGGCTAAAAGTTTAATAGAAAACTGATCTTTATATTGTTTACTTATATCTTTGATTTTCTTATCGATTTCCTTTCCGATTGCAACTGCATTTTTACTTGGCTCTTTCATGATGATTAATCCGGTTCCTTCTTCTCCGTTTATATGCGAGATTGTATCGTAGTGTTGTTTAAGTTCGATTTGAGCAACATCTTGCAATTTTACTTGAGGTGCAACGGTTATGTTTTTAATATCATCTACATTTTTTATATCCCCAATGACACGAAGGTTATATTCTTCTTTATTAACGGTAATTGCTCCAGCTGGAGTAGAAGTTTCTTTTCCTTGTAAAACTTTTAATATTTGTTCTGTTGTTACGTTTTTATCTTTTAATTGGTTTGGGTCTAGTATGATAGATAATTCAGAGGCTGATTTTCCGAAAAACATAACGTTGGCAACACCATCAATGCTTTCGAGTTGTGGTACGATTTCTTTTTCGATTTGTTTTTCATCTGCTTTTGAAAATCCGTTTTGCTTCTGGATAGCAATTTGAGCGAGTGGAATCATAGAAGTATTTAATTGGCTAACTATGGGTTTAGTTGCATCCTTAGGTAATTTAATTGTGTTAATGGCCTTTTCAACTTCGCGTGCTGCGTCTTTCATGTTTGCTTTGGATGTATACGCGATATCGATACGTGATAACCCCTCGTGCGTAGAAGAGGTGATGCTGTCGATGTGTTCTAAATTGCGAAATTGTTTTTCGAGGGGATCAGTTACTTCTTTTGTCATCGCTTCAGCGTCGAGTCCTTGAGATAAGGTTGTGACAGTGACTGCTGGATTATCGATGCTTGGTAAAAATTCCATAGGTAATTTAGATCCGGAATAAACGCCAAGTACGGAAATGAGAAAAACCATGATGATAACAGCGGCGCGGTTTTTTAATGAAAACTTTGTTAACCTATCCATAAAGTAATTCCTCCATTGGTTTATTTATAGTTGAGTACGTCCTTCCTTACTATATAACAAAAAATGGATATTTTTCATTAATTAAATGTAAAAAAATTCTAACAATAATCTTAAGTTAATGTTTTTGTTGGAATTTCGTTATTTATTCCGCTATTCGCCGAGCGATAAGACTATTACCTAATCGAGCTGTCTGTAAACAACCGATTCGTTCAATTAATAGTTTGTGTGGAGGAACAAAACTAAAAATCGGCATGTTTGCTTTATGTAGGAAGTGGTGAATCTGTTTTTTTAGTTTGGATTGATTTGTTTTTTATATTGTTAGTCTATAGAGAAGTAAATGATCAGGGCTTTAATATAGAAGAGAATGAAAATCTAGGAAGGGGTTATGAAATACAGTTTGGTTAACTAGAGTGTATTGGTATACAATTTAAATAGCTGTTTTCCATAGATGGGAGGAGGTGTCTCTATATAGAAGAAAGTAGGATGGATATTTTTTTGTGTTTTTTTAAAAAAACACTTGTTATTTAAAAATCATGATGGTATATTAATAAACGTCGCTGACGCGGAAACGCAGAAAACGACAAAAAAGAAATTTTAAAACGTAGTTGACATCGAAAAATGAAGATGTTAATATGATGAAGTCGCTTCTGAAGTGGCAGACAAGTTCTTTGAAAACTGAACGAAACAAACAACGTGAAACGTCAATTTTTATTTTTAGATGCTAGACAAACTAACTTTATTGGAGAGTTTGATCCTGGCTCAGGATGAACGCTGGCGGCGTGCCTAATACATGCAAGTCGAGCGAATGGATTGAGAGCTTGCTCTCAAGAAGTTAGCGGCGGACGGGTGAGTAACACGTGGGTAACCTGCCCATAAGACTGGGATAACTCCGGGAAACCGGGGCTAATACCGGATAATATTTTGAACTGCATGGTTCGAAATTGAAAGGCGGCTTCGGCTGTCACTTATGGATGGACCCGCGTCGCATTAGCTAGTTGGTGAGGTAACGGCTCACCAAGGCAACGATGCGTAGCCGACCTGAGAGGGTGATCGGCCACACTGGGACTGAGACACGGCCCAGACTCCTACGGGAGGCAGCAGTAGGGAATCTTCCGCAATGGACGAAAGTCTGACGGAGCAACGCCGCGTGAGTGATGAAGGCTTTCGGGTCGTAAAACTCTGTTGTTAGGGAAGAACAAGTGCTAGTTGAATAAGCTGGCACCTTGACGGTACCTAACCAGAAAGCCACGGCTAACTACGTGCCAGCAGCCGCGGTAATACGTAGGTGGCAAGCGTTATCCGGAATTATTGGGCGTAAAGCGCGCGCAGGTGGTTTCTTAAGTCTGATGTGAAAGCCCACGGCTCAACCGTGGAGGGTCATTGGAAACTGGGAGACTTGAGTGCAGAAGAGGAAAGTGGAATTCCATGTGTAGCGGTGAAATGCGTAGAGATATGGAGGAACACCAGTGGCGAAGGCGACTTTCTGGTCTGTAACTGACACTGAGGCGCGAAAGCGTGGGGAGCAAACAGGATTAGATACCCTGGTAGTCCACGCCGTAAACGATGAGTGCTAAGTGTTAGAGGGTTTCCGCCCTTTAGTGCTGAAGTTAACGCATTAAGCACTCCGCCTGGGGAGTACGGCCGCAAGGCTGAAACTCAAAGGAATTGACGGGGGCCCGCACAAGCGGTGGAGCATGTGGTTTAATTCGAAGCAACGCGAAGAACCTTACCAGGTCTTGACATCCTCTGAAAACCCTAGAGATAGGGCTTCTCCTTCGGGAGCAGAGTGACAGGTGGTGCATGGTTGTCGTCAGCTCGTGTCGTGAGATGTTGGGTTAAGTCCCGCAACGAGCGCAACCCTTGATCTTAGTTGCCATCATTAAGTTGGGCACTCTAAGGTGACTGCCGGTGACAAACCGGAGGAAGGTGGGGATGACGTCAAATCATCATGCCCCTTATGACCTGGGCTACACACGTGCTACAATGGACGGTACAAAGAGCTGCAAGACCGCGAGGTGGAGCTAATCTCATAAAACCGTTCTCAGTTCGGATTGTAGGCTGCAACTCGCCTACATGAAGCTGGAATCGCTAGTAATCGCGGATCAGCATGCCGCGGTGAATACGTTCCCGGGCCTTGTACACACCGCCCGTCACACCACGAGAGTTTGTAACACCCGAAGTCGGTGGGGTAACCTTTATGGAGCCAGCCGCCTAAGGTGGGACAGATGATTGGGGTGAAGTCGTAACAAGGTAGCCGTATCGGAAGGTGCGGCTGGATCACCTCCTTTCTATGGAGAATTGATGAACGCTGTTCATCAATATAAGTTTCCGTGTTTCGTTTTGTTCAGTTTTGAGAGAACTATCTCTCATATATAAATGTATGTTCTTTGAAAACTAGATAACAGTGTAGCTCATATTTTTTAATTTTTAGTTTGGTTAAGTTAGAAAGGGCGCACGGTGGATGCCTTGACACTAGGAGTCGATGAAGGACGGGACTAACGCCGATATGCTTCGGGGAGCTGTAAGTAAGCTTTGATCCGAAGATTTCCGAATGGGGAAACCCACCATACGTAATGGTATGGTATCCTTACCTGAATACATAGGGTAAGGAAGACAGACCCAGGGAACTGAAACATCTAAGTACCTGGAGGAAGAGAAAGCAAATGCGATTTCCTGAGTAGCGGCGAGCGAAACGGAACATAGCCCAAACCAAGAGGCTTGCCTCTTGGGGTTGTAGGACATTCTATACGGAGTTACAAAGGAACGAGGTAGACGAAGCGACCTGGAAAGGTCCGTCGTAGAGGGTAACAACCCCGTAGTCGAAACTTCGTTCTCTCTTGAATGTATCCTGAGTACGGCGGAACACGTGAAATTCCGTCGGAATCTGGGAGGACCATCTCCCAAGGCTAAATACTCCCTAGTGATCGATAGTGAACCAGTACCGTGAGGGAAAGGTGAAAAGCACCCCGGAAGGGGAGTGAAAGAGATCCTGAAACCGTGTGCCTACAAATAGTCAGAGCCCGTTAATGGGTGATGGCGTGCCTTTTGTAGAATGAACCGGCGAGTTACGATCCCGTGCGAGGTTAAGCTGAAGAGGCGGAGCCGCAGCGAAAGCGAGTCTGAATAGGGCGTTTAGTACGTGGTCGTAGACCCGAAACCAGGTGATCTACCCATGTCCAGGGTGAAGTTCAGGTAACACTGAATGGAGGCCCGAACCCACGCACGTTGAAAAGTGCGGGGATGAGGTGTGGGTAGCGGAGAAATTCCAATCGAACCTGGAGATAGCTGGTTCTCCCCGAAATAGCTTTAGGGCTAGCCTTAAGTGTAAGAGTCTTGGAGGTAGAGCACTGATTGAACTAGGGGTCCTCATCGGATTACCGAATTCAGTCAAACTCCGAATGCCAATGACTTATCCTTAGGAGTCAGACTGCGAGTGATAAGATCCGTAGTCAAGAGGGAAACAGCCCAGATCGCCAGCTAAGGTCCCAAAGTGTGTATTAAGTGGAAAAGGATGTGGAGTTGCTTAGACAACTAGGATGTTGGCTTAGAAGCAGCCACCATTTAAAGAGTGCGTAATAGCTCACTAGTCGAGTGACTCTGCGCCGAAAATGTACCGGGGCTAAATACACCACCGAAGCTGCGAATTGATACCAATGGTATCAGTGGTAGGGGAGCGTTCTAAGTGCAGTGAAGTCAGACCGGAAGGACTGGTGGAGCGCTTAGAAGTGAGAATGCCGGTATGAGTAGCGAAAGACGGGTGAGAATCCCGTCCACCGAATGCCTAAGGTTTCCTGAGGAAGGCTCGTCCGCTCAGGGTTAGTCAGGACCTAAGCCGAGGCCGACAGGCGTAGGCGATGGACAACAGGTTGATATTCCTGTACCACCTCTTTATCGTTTGAGCAATGGAGGGACGCAGAAGGATAGAAGAAGCGTGCGATTGGTTGTGCACGTCCAAGCAGTTAGGCTGATAAGTAGGCAAATCCGCTTATCGTGAAGGCTGAGCTGTGATGGGGAAGCTCCTTATGGAGCGAAGTCTTTGATTCCCCGCTGCCAAGAAAAGCTTCTAGCGAGATAAAAGGTGCCTGTACCGCAAACCGACACAGGTAGGCGAGGAGAGAATCCTAAGGTGTGCGAGAGAACTCTGGTTAAGGAACTCGGCAAAATGACCCCGTAACTTCGGGAGAAGGGGTGCTTTCTTAACGGAAAGCCGCAGTGAATAGGCCCAAGCGACTGTTTAGCAAAAACACAGGTCTCTGCGAAGCCGTAAGGCGAAGTATAGGGGCTGACACCTGCCCGGTGCTGGAAGGTTAAGGAGAGGGGTTAGCGTAAGCGAAGCTCTGAACTGAAGCCCCAGTAAACGGCGGCCGTAACTATAACGGTCCTAAGGTAGCGAAATTCCTTGTCGGGTAAGTTCCGACCCGCACGAAAGGTGTAACGATTTGGGCACTGTCTCAACCAGAGACTCGGTGAAATTATAGTACCTGTGAAGATGCAGGTTACCCGCGACAGGACGGAAAGACCCCGTGGAGCTTTACTGTAGCCTGATATTGAATTTTGGTACAGTTTGTACAGGATAGGCGGGAGCCATTGAAACCGGAGCGCTAGCTTCGGTGGAGGCGCTGGTGGGATACCGCCCTGACTGTATTGAAATTCTAACCTACGGGTCTTATCGACCCGGGAGACAGTGTCAGGTGGGCAGTTTGACTGGGGCGGTCGCCTCCTAAAGTGTAACGGAGGCGCCCAAAGGTTCCCTCAGAATGGTTGGAAATCATTCGTAGAGTGCAAAGGCATAAGGGAGCTTGACTGCGAGACCTACAAGTCGAGCAGGGACGAAAGTCGGGCTTAGTGATCCGGTGGTTCCGCATGGAAGGGCCATCGCTCAACGGATAAAAGCTACCCCGGGGATAACAGGCTTATCTCCCCCAAGAGTCCACATCGACGGGGAGGTTTGGCACCTCGATGTCGGCTCATCGCATCCTGGGGCTGTAGTCGGTCCCAAGGGTTGGGCTGTTCGCCCATTAAAGCGGTACGCGAGCTGGGTTCAGAACGTCGTGAGACAGTTCGGTCCCTATCCGTCGTGGGCGTAGGAAATTTGAGAGGAGCTGTCCTTAGTACGAGAGGACCGGGATGGACGCACCGCTGGTGTACCAGTTGTTCTGCCAAGGGCATAGCTGGGTAGCTATGTGCGGAAGGGATAAGTGCTGAAAGCATCTAAGCATGAAGCCCCCCTCAAGATGAGATTTCCCATAGCGTAAGCTAGTAAGATCCCTGAAAGATGATCAGGTTGATAGGTTCGAGGTGGAAGCATGGTGACATGTGGAGCTGACGAATACTAATAGATCGAGGACTTAACCATATAATATGAAGCGATGTTATCTAGTTTTGAAAGAATATAAAAAACTTGTTGACTTTAAAAGTTAAATAAGTTAAAATGATTCTTGTCTTAAATGAATATAGTCTGGTAATGATGGCAGAGAGGTCACACCCGTTCCCATACCGAACACGGAAGTTAAGCTCTCTAGCGCCGATGGTAGTTGGGACCTTGTCCCTGTGAGAGTAGGACGTTGCCAGGCAAAATGGAGGATTAGCTCAGCTGGGAGAGCACCTGCCTTACAAGCAGGGGGTCGGCGGTTCGATCCCGTCATCCTCCACCATATATGTCGGAGGGGTAGCGAAGTGGCTAAACGCGGCGGACTGTAAATCCGCTCCTTCGGGTTCGGCAGTTCGAATCTGCCCCCCTCCACCATTCTTAATTAATGGGCTATAGCCAAGCGGTAAGGCAACGGACTTTGACTCCGTCATGCGCTGGTTCGAATCCAGCTAGCCCAGCCATTAAGAGCCATTAGCTCAGTTGGTAGAGCATCTGACTTTTAATCAGAGGGTCGAAGGTTCGAATCCTTCATGGCTCACCATTTTAAATAAATATGCGGGTGTGGCGGAATTGGCAGACGCACTAGACTTAGGATCTAGCGCCTTTGGCGTGGGGGTTCGACTCCCTTCACCCGCACTTTTAATAAAATAACTCAAACATGTCTTGCGGAAGTAGTTCAGTGGTAGAATACAACCTTGCCAAGGTTGGGGTCGCGGGTTCGAATCCCGTCTTCCGCTCCAATTTTCAATATGACATGCCGGGGTGGCGGAACAGGCAGACGCACAGGACTTAAAATCCTGCGGTGGGTGACCACCGTGCGGGTTCGACCCCCGCCCTCGGCACCATATGCGCCCGTAGCTCAATTGGATAGAGCGTTTGACTACGGATCAAGAGGTTAGGGGTTCGACTCCTCTCGGGCGCGCTTTTATTAACGGGAAGTGGCTCAGCTTGGTAGAGCACCTGGTTTGGGACCAGGGGGTCGCAGGTTCAAATCCTGTCTTCCCGATATTCCCAAAAACATGGGGCCTTAGCTCAGCTGGGAGAGCGCCTGCCTTGCACGCAGGAGGTCAGCGGTTCGATCCCGCTAGGCTCCACTTTATTTATTATATGTCTCGGAGGTATACCCAAGTTCGGCTGAAGGGATCGGTCTTGAAAACCGACAGGCGGTGAGAATCGCGCGGGGGTTCGAATCCCTCTACCTCCTCCATTTTCTTTTTAAATGGTTTAGATACATATAATAATAAAATTTTTATTTTTTCCTTCATGGAGGTATACCCAAGTTCGGCTGAAGGGATCGGTCTTGAAAACCGACAGGCGGCGAGAGTCGCGCGGGGGTTCGAATCCCTCTACCTCCTCCATTTTTTAAAAAAACATTATATTGTCGCGGGGTGGAGCAGCACGGTAGCTCGTCGGGCTCATAACCCGAAGGTCGCAGGTTCAAATCCTGTCCCCGCAACCAAATGGTCCCGTGGTGTAGTGGTTAACATGCCTGCCTGTCACGCAGGAGATCGCCGGTTCGACCCCGGTCGGGACCGCCATTTATGTTGGCTCGGTAGCTCAGTCGGTAGAGCAGAGGACTGAAAATCCTCGTGTCGGCGGTTCGATTCCGTCCCGAGCCACCATTTTTTTATGCCGACTTAGCTCAATTGGTAGAGCAACTGACTTGTAATCAGTAGGTTGGGGGTTCAAGTCCTCTAGTCGGCATCCTTTAGGGGCATAGTTTAAAGGTAGAACTGAGGTCTCCAAAACCTCCAGTGTGGGTTCGATTCCTACTGCCCCTGTAAAAGTGTATGGGCCTATAGCTCAGCTGGTTAGAGCGCACGCCTGATAAGCGTGAGGTCGATGGTTCGAGTCCATTTAGGCCCACCATATATTATTCCGCAGTAGCTCAGTGGTAGAGCTATCGGCTGTTAACCGATCGGTCGTAGGTTCGAGTCCTACCTGCGGAGCCATGGCCCGTTGGTCAAGTGGTTAAGACACCGCCCTTTCACGGCGGTAACACGGGTTCGAATCCCGTACGGGTCATAAAAAAAAGAGTCAGCAATATGCTGACTCTTTTTTTATTTTGTGGAATCCTCCTTTATCAACTGATTTTCCTGAAATAAATAAAGGGATTTAGGAAAAGCTATGGTATGTATAAAAAGGAGGAGACAAAAATGACACGAGTGAGAGACTTTATGAGTACTGATGTTGTACATTGTACACCGCTAGACAATGTATATGAGGCTGCTGTAAAGATGAAAGAAGAATCGATTGGATTGATTCCGGTTGTTGAAAATGAGCAAGTTGTTGGTCTTGTTACGGATCGAGATTTAGTTGTTCGAGGGATTGCTGAGAAACATCCTGGATCTAATAAAATTACAAATGTAATGACAACAAACATTGTTTCAGTTTCTCCAGATGAACCTATTGAAAAGGCTACAGAGTTAATGGCACAGTATCAAATTAGACGATTGCCAGTAGTTGAGAGTGGTCAACTCGTTGGGATGTTAGCACTAGGAGATTTAGCTATAAAAGAATCGGCAGATGATCAAGCGGGATTTGCTTTAAGTGAAATATCAGAGCATACGGAATGAAGTGAGACTTTAATTAGTGGAATAAGTTACGTATAAAAATCAGATACATTATTCTAGTATATAGGGTTAAGCTAATATGTTAGCATGATGTATCTGAGCCATTATATAATAAGTATACAGTTAGTAATTTCAACAGTTTATTTAAATTTGTCATTCCTAATTTTAAATAAGAGAAAAAATGATATACTGATAGATATAAGTATTATGATAGATTTCGAATATAACAATATTTATTGTTAATGATGTAATAATGGATTAATATTTCCTATGTAGACAAAAGGGAAGGGGAATTATATGAGGGCTATACAGCGCGATCCAAATTGGAATTTGGTTACAGATACATATATAGAACCAAATAATTTCGCTGAATTATTTTCTTTACTTGTACCTTGTCATCCGAAAGGTGAAGGGAAAGAAAGAACTATATTAGTGTGGAAAGAAAAAGAATTTTATAAAGAAGAAAATTTAGCGGCATTTATCGTATATGGAATGGATAAAGCAAAAAATTTACCACAGTTTCATAAAGATGAAATTCCAACTTTATTACGTATTCTTCGTTTATGCCAAGAGATTGGCTGGTATGAAGAAGCAAATACTTTTATGGTAACTCAAGGCCTAGCTGAGTTTGTTCACACTTCATTGGAATATGAAACGTGGGATCTTTTGACACAAGCGGTTGCTTTAAACTATTTAATTATTAAATATCGTATTGGTGAATTAACTGATGAGGATGTAGCAATTTGGGATAGAGTTAAATTTAATGAGAAATGTATAACGGACTGTAAACATTTATTATCCCATAAAGAAGTATTAGAATTTACATTCTTTTATATGTGTAAGAGAGCTAAATCTCTATCAAAAGAGCAATTAAATAGTGATATGATGAGTCTAGCAATGTATTGTAATACTTTTGTATATGACTTATATACACATGACTTATTACGAAAATATCGTAAGTGTACAGACTTCCTATCATACTATGGACCTAGTCAAGCGGTGTTAGCTTGTCAAAGAGCTGTACTTTCTCAAATTTCAGATCGATTAGACCCACTCAAGACTACTCATGTAGATGATTATTTATATGTAATGAAAGATATGATGGAGCACATGACGATAGGAATAATGGATCGATATGATCATTTCATCGGAAAACTATTATCATATGTGCCATTTTTCGAAATGATTCAAGTTCCACAACATGCGTATTATTGTGAAGAATTATTGTATATTTGTAAGGGCATTGAATATAAAGAAGAAATATTACGCAATTATATATTTATACAATTACATGATTGTTTACCATCATTCTTTAAACTATTTCTTAAAAATAAGCGTTATGCAACAATTCATGATATTCTGTTCTATTGGTGTGATGATGAACAAAGAATGAGCTTAGAGAAAAAATATAATCTTAGCTTTATTTATGAAAAATATGCTTGCGGATAAAGAGCATTTTCTATATAAATTAAAAAGGATCTCAAGTTTATGTGAGATCCTTTTTTTATTAGTAAAGCAAGGAGAACGCAATTAAGACGAGAAATAACATTCCATAAAGGAGAAATTGTGCCGTATTACTTCCTTGTATACCAAAAAAAGTATTTATTTTTGTGTATAAATTCAATATATATTTTATCGGATTATCTTTGAAAGATCGGTACACAGTGTCTCCTCTTTCTAAGCTTCTTGTTCGTGTTTTTTGGTATTAGGGACATGAATGTATCTAGCTATGAATAATAAAACAGCCATAAAGAATACAGGAAATACGGTAGATAAATAAAAACCATTACTAATAATATTTGTTATTAGGGCACTTAATAGAAAGATGGCATTATATATATGAGCAATTTTTTGTTTTAGTTGTACTTGAAAGGATTCCATCATAATTTCTAAAGTAACAAAAGCAATGATAATAGATAAAAATACAGTGTTTGTATTGTAAATGATTAAACAACAGATTAAACCTAAAAAGGCGAAGTATTCAATTAAGAGAGGTATATTGATATTGCGTTGCATACAATTTACCTAACTAAATATGGCAGTGGGTTTACTGCATTTGTTTTTTCAAAATTCCATTCTCCATTGTGTAATTCAAAATGAAGATGTTGCCCGTATGAATGACCTGTGTTTCCCATATGACCTACTAATTGTCCAGCTTGTACTTGATCACCAGCTTGTACAGTGCGATCTTTCATGTGTGCATAGACTGTTGTATATAATTTCCCGTTTATTTGATGGGCGATGAACACAACATTGCCATAGCTAGCTGAATAATATGATTTCACAACTTTACCTGCAGCTGCCGCCTGGATTGAGACATTACCTTGAGCCGCAATATCTATACCATAATGCATTTGTTCCCAACGTATA
Source organism: Bacillus pretiosus (assembly GCF_052947655.1). NCBI lineage: Bacteria > Bacillati > Bacillota > Bacilli > Caryophanales > Bacillaceae > Bacillus > Bacillus pretiosus. Next base: position 757,423 of record NZ_CM129593.1, read on the forward strand.
TCAAAGGTTGAGCTAATTCTTCCTTGAGTAGGGAATTTGAAAACTGCTGGAATGGAAGTAGGTTGAGCCGTTTGAGCTTGTGATTGCATTTGATTTTGCACCACATAATGTTTTGCCACGTATCCGTATCCTGTGCCAAAACGAATTTTATACCAAGTTCCTACAGTTTCCACTACTTGTATTTGTGTACCATTTTGTAATGAACCAAGTAGTGCACCACTTGTACTAGCGTTGCCACGTACATTAAGTTTAGGTGTTGCAACTGTGTATTTCGTATTAGTTTGAACTGTGATGCCTTTTACTAAAGGCTGTGAACCATTAGATACGAATGCTTTTTGTACGTAACCTGTTTTGCCATTATGTAAAATTTTATACCACTCGCCTTGTTCTTCTTGAATGGTAACGAATTTCCCATTTGGTAATACATCTAAAATTGAAGATTCTAAATTAGGTTCAGAACGAACGTTTAATGCATTGGCATTAACGATGTATTGATTATTAGATTGAAGTTTGTTTTTTAGTAGAATAGCATCTTTTTGTACGTAACCTACTTTATTATTAACAGATACTTTATACCAGCCATTAGTTGTTTCAAGTATGTTTACCTTCGTATTAAAGCGAATTGTATCAATTGATGAGCTATTTGCGTTATCTTTTGTATGTAAGGCTACTTGATCGACTTTGACATATCCAGTTTTCACATTAGATAATTGTTCAGCGTTGGCTGTTTGTACATTTGTTTCTCCCATAGAAGGAAGTAAAGAGGCAATTGCGACAGTAGTTGCTGTTAAAGCAGTAGCTTTCATATTCATATAATAGAGACCTCCTCTAGTTGTATAGTTGTAATTTTATTATAGTATAAAGATATAATATAGTGGGTGTATTCACATAAATGTAATATGAAATCAATATAAAAATAAATTTTTTGAGGATAATGATTCCTTTTTATCCAATTAATTAGGATAATAATTTCTAAGATAGAATATAAGTATTATATAGTTTTGTTATTTTGTTGACAATTGGGAAAATTAAAACAGTTGATGATGTCTTATTACGATGTTATACTGACAGTGTTAATTTCATAGTTTGCTAGGAGAGCTGGTGTTGCCAGCTGAGAGTAGGCCGTAAGCCTTTGATCCTTTTCATTACCTGATCTAGATTATGCTAGCGTAGGGAAGCAATTCGGACACTAATAATGAGTCCCCGTTTCTTTGCGTATAGAAACGGGGCTTTTTTGTTTGAAAATTTCATATTGAAACCACTAGGGGTGCTTGTTGTGCTGAGAGAGGAATAATCCTTAACCCTTACAGACCTGATCTAGGTAATACTAGCGAAGGGAAGTGGAACAACGAATAAATTATAATTTTATTTGCTGTAACCACTTCTTATTTAGAAGTGGTTTTTTATTTAGATATATAAATTGAAAGGGGATAGAGAAATGAAATTTTGCGATAGATTATTAGAAACTGTACAACCAGTTTGGGAGATGAGTCATAATCACCCGTTTGTAGTAGGTATGGGAGATGGCACGTTAGAAAAAGATAAGTTTCAGTATTATATTATTCAAGATTATTTATATTTGTTAGATTATGCAAAGCTATATGCGATTGGTGTTGTAAAAGCAACGAATCCACAAGTAATGGGGAAATTTGCTGAACAAATTGATGGCATATTAAATAGAGAAATGACGATCCATAAACAATATGCAAAAAGACTTGGTATTTCTATAGAGGAGATAGAATCTGCAAAACCATCTGCTAAAAATTTAGCCTATACAAATTACATGATGTCTGTATCTCAAAATGGCACACTTGCGGAATTAATAGCAGCACTTCTTCCATGTATGTGGAGTTACTGGGAAATTGGAAAGCGTTTAAACGATATTCCTGGAGCAAGAGATCATGAGTTCTTTGGTGAGTGGATTCAAGGATATAGTTCAGAAGAATACGGTAGCCTTTGTATTTGGTTAATAGATTTATTAAATGAAATGGCAGTTGGAAAGTCTGACAAAGAGTTAGATCGATTAGAGGAGATATTCCTATATTCCAGTCGATTTGAATATTTATTCTGGGATATGTCCTATCGTAAGGAGATGTGGGGATTTGAGGAGCAAGAACATACTACAGTTTCATAATGTTTCTTTTCATTATGATGAGAAAACAATCATCAATGAATTAAATGCTTCTATACAAGATAAAGAGTTTGTAAGTATTATCGGACCGAGTGGATGCGGGAAAAGTACTTTATTTCGCCTTATTACAGGTTTAGAAGAGGTGAGTACTGGACAGATAGAGCTGACAGAAACAAAGAGCCATCCTGTAGGCTATATGCCCCAAAAAGATATGCTCCTGCCATGGAGAACGATTATTGAGAATGCTGCCCTGCCGCTAGAGTGCCAAGGTGTACAGAAGAAAGAAGCGCAAATAAAGGCAAAGGAACTGTTACATAAATTTGGTTTACAAGGGTATGAGACAAAATATCCGAAAGATTTATCTGGTGGTATGAGGCAACGCGTATCTTTCATTCGAACTTTATTAACAGGCAGGGAGATATTGTTGTTAGATGAACCGTTTAGCGCGTTGGACGCTTTAACGAAGGCATCTTTGCAAGAATGGTTGTTTGAACAATGGAAAGAGTGGGAAAAAACAATTTTATTTATCACTCATGATGTGGAAGAAGCGTTGTTTCTTTCTAATCGAATTTTAGTAGTAGAGCAGCAACCGATAACTACTTTAACCGAGAGGGTTGTACCACTTGATCGTAATCGAACAAGAAAAGATTTATATAAGCCTGAAGTGTTAGCGCTTAAAGATGAGCTTCTTAGTATGTTACAAAGGCAGGTACTCGTATGATGAACCGGTTGAAGGAGCTATTACCTGCCCTTACACTTACTAGTATTTTACTTGCCTTTTGGGAAGTAGGCGCAAGAATCATAGACGAAATGTACATTTTACCGTCACCGTCTGCAATTGTGATGAAGATATGGAAACTAAAAGATATATTATTTACGGTTCATTTGCCGGCAACCTTATCCGTCGTTTTAATAGGGGTGGCTATTTCTATCGTACTTGGGGTAGGGCTAGCGATGTTAATGAATGCGAGTAATTGGATGGAGAGAGCATTTTATCCACTATTAGTTGCCTCACAAACGATTCCGATTACAGCGCTTGCTCCGCTCTTCGTTTTATGGTTTGGATATACGATTTGGAGTAAGGTTGTTGTTACTGTTTTAATTACGTTTTTCCCAATTGCGGTCAATACGTATGATGGACTACGCAGTACGAAAAAAGAATGGGAGGAGCTATTAGTTACGTATGGGGCAACGAAAAAAGATGTTTTTCTTAAATTAAAATTGCCGTCTGCTCTTCCTTATTTTTTCTCAGCTTTAAAAATTGCAGTTCCGCTTAGTGTAATTGGGGCAGCAATTGGTGAATGGCTCGGTGCACAAGCTGGGCTAGGGTATTTCAGTAAAAGAATGATGACGCAGTTAGACGGCGCAGGTGTATTTGCACCCATTGTATTGTTATCATTATTAGCTATTTTCTTCGTCATACTTATTTCGATTTTAGAAAAGAAATTTATTAGTTGGAGGAAGCATGCATGAAATTTTTAAAACGCATCTTTGTGTTGACATTATTAGTTGCAATGATTACTGGATGTTCTAGTAATTCAGCGTCAGATAAGGGGAAAAAGGAAAAAGAAATAACGGTCATGCTTGATTGGTACCCAAATGCGGTACATAGCTTTATTTATGCAGCAATTGAAAAAGGCTATTTTAAAGAAGAAGGAGTAAAGGTGAATATAAAATTCCCTTCTAATCCGACTGATCCATTAACTTTAGCAGCTGCAGGAAAAGTAACGGTTGGCTTATATTATCAGCCAGATGTTGTCATGGCAAAAGCAAATGAACAAATTCCAGTGAAATCAATTGGAGCTGTCGTACGTTCACCATTAAATCATGTTGTATCGCTGAAATCAGCAGGCATTCAATCGCCAAAAGATTTAGAGGGGAAAACAGTTGGCTATTCTGGAACACCTTTAAGTGAGATGTATTTAAAAACGATGGTAAAAGAAGCTGGTGGTAATCCAGATACAGTGAAAGTAGTCGATGTTGGCTTTGATTTAGTACCGGCATTAATTACGAAAAAAGTGGATGCGGTAACAGGGGCATACATTAACCATGAAGTACCTGTTATGCGTCATGAAGGTCATGAACCAGCGTACTTTAACCCAGCAGATTACGGTGTACCGAATTACCATGAGCTTGTATTTGTAACAGGTGATAAAACGTTGAAAAAAGATAAAGAAGCGTTACAAGCCTTCTTACGTGGTACGAAAAAAGGCTATGATTTCATGAAGAAAAATCCAGATGAAGCATTAAATATTTTATTAAACCATCAAGAAAAAGAAAACTTCCCGCTTGTACCAGAAGTTGAAAAAGAGAGCATGAAAATTTTATTAGAGAAGATGGAAACGAAAGATGAGCCATTCTTATCGGATTCAAAAGAGTCATGGGAGAAACAAAATAAATGGCTGAAAGATAAAGGAATGACGAAAAAAATCGTTCCGGCCGATGAGTTATTCGAAAATATTTTAAAGTAGGCGAATGAATATGAAAAATGAGCTTCATGTAATCTCAAATGGTCACATGTCATTCGAAGAGTTAGTGAATGTAGCGATGCAAATTGAAAGTGAGGTTGACTATTTGCATATTCGTGAGCGTGAGAAAAGTACGAAGGATTTGTATGAAGGTGTGGAAAGTCTTTTGAAGAAAGGCTTTCCGGCATCAAAAATAGTGATAAATGATCGAATTGATATCGCTATTTTATTAAACATTCCACGCGTGCAGCTCGGATATCGAAGCGCAAATGTAAGGTCAGTGAAAGAAAAGTTTTCTTATTTGCATGTCGGCTATTCTGTACATTCTTTAGAAGAGGCGATCGATGCATTTAAGAATGGAGCGGATTCACTCGTCTATGGTCATGTATTTCCGACAGATTGTAAAAAAGGTGTACCAGCGAGAGGGCTTGAAGAGCTTTCAGACATTGCAAAGTGTTTATCCATACCGATTACAGCAATTGGAGGAATCACCACGGAAAACACTAGGGATGTTCTTGCTAACGGTGTCAGTGGTATTGCTGTTATGTCTGGGATTATAAGTAGTAGTAACCCGTATAGCAAAGCGAAATCTTATAAGGAATCAATAAGAAAGTGGGCGGAAAAACATGTGTAAGAAGTATGATGTAGCAATAATTGGCGGTGGTGTAATTGGTAGTTCAGTTGCACACTTTCTAGCAGAAAGAGGGCATAAAGTAGCGATTATAGAGAAGCAAAGAATCGCATCTGAAGCTTCGAAAGCAGCTGCTGGTTTACTCGGGGTTCAGGCAGAATGGGATGCATATGACCCGTTATTTGAACTTGCTAGAGAAAGCCGTGCTATATTTCCACAACTTGCAGCAGTTTTACGTGAAAAAACAGGCATCGATATTGGGTATGAAGAGAAAGGCATTTATCGCATTGCCCAAAATGAAGATGAGAAGGAAAGAATTCTTCACATTATGGATTGGCAGCAGAAAACAGGTGAAGATTCTTATTTTCTAACGGGAGACCTTTTACGAGAGAAAGAGCCGTTTCTATCGGAGTCAATTATAGGTGCTGTATATTATCCAAAAGACGGTCATGTTATTGCACCGGAGCTTACGAAAGCATTCGCACATTCCGCATCATTCTCGGGTGCTGATATATATGAACAGACAGAAGTGTTCGATATTCGTATTGAAAATAATAAAGTGACTGGGATTGTTACAAGCGAAGGTATTATCGCGTGCGAGAAGGTTGTGATTGCGGGTGGTTCATGGAGCACGAAGTTACTAGGTTATTTTCACCGTGAATGGGGTACATATCCAGTTAAAGGAGAAGTAGTAGCGGTAAGAAGTAGAAAACCACTTTTAAAGGCGCCTATTTTCCAAGAAAGATTTTACATTGCCCCAAAGCGTGGTGGACGTTACGTAATTGGAGCAACGATGAAGCCTCATACGTTTAATAAAACAGTGCAACCAGAAAGTATTACTTCTATATTAGAGCGTGCTTATACAATATTGCCAGCTTTAAAAGAAGCAGAGTGGGAAAGCACATGGGCAGGATTAAGGCCACAATCAAATCACGAAGCTCCTTATATGGGAGAGCATGAAGAAATAAAAGGTTTATATGCTTGTACTGGACATTATCGAAATGGCATTTTATTAAGCCCGGTTTCTGGTCAGTATATAGCTGATTTAATAGAAGGAAAGCAGGAGAATCATTTGCTAGATTCATTGCTTTCTAAACCGGTTTAGAAAGGGGATGGAAGTTTGAATTTAAAAATTAATGGTAATCAAATGAAAGTGCCAGAGAGTGTAAAAACAGTAGCTGAGCTACTTACACATTTAGAATTAGATAACAGAATTGTAGTAGTAGAGCGTAATAAAGATATTTTACAAAAAGATGATCATGCAGATACATCTGTTTTTGATGGAGACCAAATTGAGATTGTAACTTTCGTAGGAGGCGGTTGATTATGTTAAACATTGGACCATTTTCATTTCATTCTAGACTTTTATTAGGAACAGGAAAATTCCCTGATTTTGATGTACAGCAAAAGGCAATCGATGTATCTGAGGCTGAGGTTTTAACGTTCGCAGTACGTCGTATGGATATATTTGATGCAAAGCAGCCTAATTTATTAGAGAAACTTGATGTGAAAAAATATAAGTTATTACCGAATACAGCTGGAGCAAAAAATGCTGAAGAAGCTGTTCGTATTGCAAAACTAGCAAAAGCTTCGGGGCTTTGCGATATGATTAAAGTGGAAGTTATTGGTGATGATAGAACGTTATTACCTGATCCAGTAGAAACGTTAAAGGCATCTGAAATGTTACTAGAAGAAGGATTTATCGTTCTTCCGTATACATCTGATGATGTTGTATTAGCACGTAAATTACAAGAACTAGGTGTGCATGCAATTATGCCAGGAGCATCACCAATCGGTTCAGGACTTGGTATTGTAAATCCGTTAAATTTAAGCTTCATTATTGAACAAGCGACAGTACCAGTTATCGTTGACGCTGGTATTGGTAGCCCAGCCGATGCGGCATTTGCGATGGAATTAGGAGCGGATGGTGTGTTATTAAATACTGCTGTATCGGGAGCAAAAGATCCAATAAAAATGGCACAAGCAATGAAGTTAAGTATTGAAGCAGGACGATTAGGATTTGAAGCAGGTCGTATTGCACGTAAACGTTGTGCAACAGCAAGTAGTCCTTTAGAAGGAATGAGCGTAGTTGAATAATCGATATTCTCGCCAAGAATTATTTTCTCCAATTGGAGAAGAGGGGCAACGAAAGATAAGAGAAAAGCATGTACTCATTATCGGTGCAGGTGCATTAGGTAGTGCAAATGCAGAGATGTTTGTAAGAGCAGGTGTTGGCACAGTAACGATTGTTGACCGAGATTATGTCGATTGGAGTAATTTACAAAGGCAACAATTGTACGCAGAGAGTGATGTAGAAAATAATCTTCCGAAGGCTGTAGCGGCAAAAAAACGTCTAGCAGAGATCAATCGTGAAGTAAGAGTAGAGGCTCTCGTTCAAGATGTAACAGCTGAGGAATTAGAAGAGCTTGTTACAAACGTAGATGTAATGATTGATGCAACTGATAATTTCGAAACACGTTTTATTGTGAATGATATAGCGCAAAAACATTCTATTCCATGGATTTACGGAGCATGTGTAGGGAGTTACGGCCTTTCTTACACAATTCTTCCTAGTAAAACGCCATGTTTATCTTGTTTATTACAATCGATTCCGCTTGGCGGGGCGACATGTGATACAGCGGGCATTATATCACCTGCTGTATCTCTCGTCGTTTCTCATCAAGTAACGGAAGCTCTTAAATTGTTAGTGGAAGATTATGAATCACTTCGAGATGGACTTGTGTCGTTTGATGTGTGGAAGAATGAATATTCATGTATGAATGTGCAAAAGCTTCGTAAGCATAATTGTCTTTCGTGCGGAGAGAATGCGATATACCCGTATTTAAATAAAGAAAACACATCGAAAACAGCAGTTTTATGCGGGAGAAATACAGTTCAAATTAGACCACCTCATAAAGAGGAAATGGATTTTGAACGATACAAAGAGCTGCTGAATGATCGTGTGCATGATTTAAATGTAAATCCATATTTATTATCATTTTCTGTGGAAGAAAAGAGATTAGTTGCTTTTAAAGATGGTCGTGTACTTGTACATGGAACGAAAGATATAAGCGAAGCAAAAACAATTTATCATCGCTATTTTGGATAGAAAAGGATGAGTGGGATGAAAGTAAATAAAGCTTTAACAATTGCAGGATCTGATAGTGGCGGCGGTGCCGGCATTCAAGCAGATTTAAAAACATTCCAAGAGCTTGGTGTGTATGGGATGACGGCTATTACGGCAATTACTGCTCAAAACACGCTTGGCGTTCAAGGGGTATATCCAGTTTCGTTAGAAGGTATTACGGAACAGTTGAATTCAATTGGTACGGATTTAACACCAGATGCTGTGAAACTAGGAATGTTATTTAGCAGTGAAATTATTCAAATTGTAGCAGAACATATTAATAAATTTGGCTGGAATAATATTGTACTAGATCCTGTTATGATTGCTAAGGGCGGTGCATCATTATTACAACAAGAAGCAGTACAAGCATTAAAAGAATATTTATTACCAGTAGCAACTGTTGTAACACCGAATGTTCCTGAAGCAGAAGTGTTAACTGGAATGGAGATTCATAATATTGAAGATAGTAAGGAAGCTGCGAAAGTACTGCATGAATTGGGTGCAAAATATGTGCTTATGAAGGGCGGACATGCAGAGTATCAAGGTAATGAAGTAGTTGATTTACTCTTTAATGGTGAGCAGTTTATCGAATTTAAAAGTGAAAGAATTCCTTCAAAGCAAACGCATGGAAGCGGGTGTACATTTGCTTCAGCGGTTACAGCAGGGCTTGCTAAAGGATACTCAATTGAAGAGGCAGTTCAAGAAGCAAAACAATTTATTAGTATAGCAATTGAAGAGCCGCTGCATATTGGAAGTGGTCATGGACCGACGAATCATTTTGCATATAAAGTGAATAAAACGCGTGTATAAGTAAGTGGAAAGTCAGTTTTGTAACTGGCTTTTTTTCTGTTTACTTTTTCCAAATACAGGAGTAATATATCAGCCAGAATATATTTTTTGTAATACGCTGAGTCCAATTATATGGAGCGGAGGAACCAATTTGTGCAGTGTCACTAGGGGTGAATCTTTCAGTTTTGAAAGTAGGGCTACTCTCAAAGTCCGAATCCGACAGCTAACTTCGTAAGCGTCTTGAGAGAGGACGGTGCCATGATGGATACATCACTTCATCGATCTGATTAGTATAGGGGAATATCAATCTATGTTTGAGTTCTTTTATGCTAAGGAGGATGAGGTATATGGAATTAACACTTATTTGTGTTGGGGAAGAAAGCAAGGTAAATAGTTTAAGAGATTTAGTAGCATTTCAACATGAGTTAATTATTTTTACAGCAAATGAAGAGATAGCTGCTGAAGTTAGGAATTGTGGGTTTGATTGGACTTATAGCTGTAGTAAGGCACAAGATTTTACTAGTATTTGTGAGTGTATTAAGAAGGTGATTTTACTAGGGGATGAGCTTCCAATCATTAGTTTCTTCACAGAACACATTCGCTTTTCTTTTCAAGCACCTATTACTGTTGTTACAAAGAATAAACGATATCCAACGAGGCTCTATGAAACAATTGGAGCTACATTTGTCGTGTTTACGAATTGTGATAATATTTCTTTTTTATTTTTTGAATAGGGCGGGGGAAAAAGATGAAGGTGTTGTTACTAGGAGATATAGCGAATCGTTGGGCGGTATCAGTAGAACGAGTTCAAGAATTGGTGGTGCTTGATCCCATTTTTCCGAGGCCCTATATCATATTGCCATCGAAAGATGCTTTATATTTAAAAACAGATGTTATCGAATATGAGCAGCTACATGCAGAATTGTCACAAGTTTATATTCGTGGGAGAAATTTGCGCGCGTTTTTGCGTGGAGAATAAATAGTGAAAAAAAAAGAGCGAATGCTAAGTGCAACAAGCTATGCACTTCATGTCATTCGCTCTTTTTGTTTCGTATTTAAAAGATCATTTCTGTGAAAAAGAAAGAAAAGACGAGAAAACAGATGAAATAATATTAATAACACTCAATGTAAGCGTTTAAATAGATGGATATTTTCTTATTTTAAGTAATTTGACTCTTTACAAGTTAAATATAGAGGAGTATATTTACTCTCATAAATCATTCATAAAATTTCCAAAAAAACCTAAAATCGCTGAGTTCCAGAAATGGAGCGGGGGAACCAATTTTGTGCATCGTCACTTGGGGTGAATCTTTCAGTTTTGAAAGTAGGGCTACTCTTTAGGCCCGAATCCGACAGCTAACCTCGTAAGCGTTTAGAGAGGAGGTTTACTTTGTGTTGTTCATTTCGAACACTAAGTAGAGCTTAGTGTTCTTTTTTTAATAATTTAATGGTAAATTTTTACAGTGGGGAGAGGGGTAGCTATGTTAGATGTTGTAATGATCGGGATTTTTGTTGTGTTAGTCGCATCGATGGTAAGTCTTGCAAGTTGGTCAGATAAAGTTGTGAAAGAAGGGAAGCAATCATGACGGTTGCCTTATCGGTTATTGTTGCAGCAATTACTGTGTACTTAGTGTATGCATTATTAAATCCAGAAAAGTTTTAATTAGGGGGAATCATTCATTATGATTTGGGTCGCAGTTGTTATTACAATGCTGTTGTTTATTCTTGTGGCAAAGCCAATGGGGATTTATTTAGAGAAAGCCTTTCAAGGTAGTAAAAAGTTAGATAAAGTATTCGGGCCTTTTGAAAAACTTATTTTTAAAATTACGGGTGTAAAAGAATACAATCAAACGTGGAAACAGTACGCATTGTCATTAGTTTTATTAAATGGATTTATGATTGTTGTCGTATATTTCATTTTCAGACTACAAGGAGTATTGCCATTAAATCCAGCGCATATTGAAGGGATGGAGCCTACGCTTGCTTTTAATACAGCAATTAGTTTTATGGCTGATACAAACTTACAGCATTATAGCGGTGAAAATGGTTTATCTTATTTATCACAATTAATCGGAATTACATTTTTAATGTTTGCAGCACCAGCAACGACTTTAGCACTTGTAATGGCGTTTATAAGAGGGCTTGCTGGGAAGGAACTCGGTAACTTTTTCGTTGATTTTACGAGAGCTTTAACGAGAGTATTTCTTCCTATTGCGTTTGTTGCAGCGCTAATCTTTGTCGCACTTGGTGTACCACAAACGTTAGACGGGGCAGTTACAGCACAAACAATTGATGGGGCAAAGCAAAGTATATTACGTGGGCCTGTTGCATCATTCGTGTCCATTAAGGAACTCGGAAATAACGGCGGTGGATTTTTCGGAGCAAACTCTACACATCCTTTCGAAAATCCAGGGCAAATGAGTAATATTTTACAAATGATGCTTATGATGTTATTGCCAACAGCACTTCCATTTACGTACGGACGAATGGTAGGAAATAAAAAACAAGGTCGTATCCTTTTCGTATCACTATTCATGGTGTTTTTACTAGGATTTATAACGATTACTACATCTGAATTACATGGGAATCCAGCGTTAAATGGAATGGGCATCGAACATGTACAAGGGAGTACAGAAGGAAAAGAAGTACGATTTGGAACAGTATTTTCTTCCCTATACGCAACAGTGACGACAGCTGCTGAAACAGGAGCCGTTAATACGATGCATGATACGTTAACACCAATTGGCGGGTTAGTAACACTCGTAAATATGATGTTAAACACAGTGTACGGCGGCGTTGGGGCAGGTTTTGTGAACATTATTATGTATGCGATTATCGCAGTCTTTATATCTGGATTGATGGTTGGACGGACACCAGAGTTTTTAGGTAAGAAAATTGAAGGTAAGGAAATGAAATTAATTGCGGTAACGATACTATTTCATCCACTGCTTATTTTAGGGTTTTCAGCATTAGCTCTTTCAACAAGTTTAGGAACGGATGCCATTTCTCATTCTGGTTTCCACGGTTTAACGCAAGTGGTATATGAATACACATCGTCAGCTGCGAATAACGGATCTGGATTTGAAGGGTTAGCGGATAATACACCGTTTTGGAATATTACAACTGGCTTAGTTATGTTTTTAGGGCGCTATTTCAGTTTAATTACGATGCTAGCTGTTGCAGCTTCATTGAAAGAAAAGACGGTAGTACCAGAAACAGTCGGAACGTTCCGTACGGATAATAGTTTATTTGGCGGCATTTTCATCGGAACAATTGTAATTGTCGGTGCATTAACATTCTTCCCGATGTTAGTACTCGGCCCAATTGCAGAATTTCTTACATTGAAGTAATGGAGGGTAAATGATGAGACCGGTAGTAGTAAAAGAAAAGAGAGTAAATGAGTCACAAATACATGCTGTAGAAGATGAAGTTAGACAAGCGAAAACGATGGATCGTGATATCGTGAAACATGCGATGAAACAATCCTTTGCGAAATTGAATCCGAAAGTCATGATAAAGAATCCGATTATGTTTGTTGTAGAAATTGGATTTATCATTACGTTCATTTTATCGTTTCTTCCAAGTCGTTCTAGTAGTGTACCAGGATGGTTTAATATAACAGTTTCTCTCATTCTATTATTTACAGTTTTATTTGCTAACTTTGCAGAAGCGTTAGCGGAAGGACGGGGGAAAGCTCAAGCCGATTCTTTAAAACAGTCGAAGAAAGATGTGTTTGCAAATGTTGTAAAAGAAAATGGAGACATTGTTCAAGTTTCAGCAACTGATCTAAGAAAAGATGATGTTGTTATTGTAAAACAAGGAGAAATGATTCCGAGTGATGGGGAAGTAATTAAAGGATTAGCGTCTGTTGATGAATCTGCGATTACAGGGGAATCAGCTCCTGTAATAAAAGAAGCGGGCGGCGATTTTTGTTCCGTAACAGGCGGGACGATGGTCGTCAGTGATGAGATTACAATTGTCATTACGAGTAATCCTGGTGAATCATTTATTGATAAAATGATTTCGTTAGTAGAAGGAGCTGCTCGTCAAAAAACGCCGAATGAGATTGCTTTAAATACAGTATTAACAAGTTTAACGCTTATTTTCTTAATTGTTGTTGTGACGTTGCCGATTTTTACAAACTATTTAGGGTTTCAAATTGATACAGCTGTACTTGTAGCGTTGTTAGTTTGTTTAATTCCAACGACAATTGGTGGTTTATTATCAGCAATTGGTATTGCCGGGATGGATCGCGTGACAAAGTTCAATGTGTTAGCGATGTCGGGTAAAGCAGTAGAAGCTGCGGGTGATATTAATACAATCATTTTAGATAAAACAGGTACGATTACTTTCGGGAACCGAATGGCTCATACATTGCTTCCTGTAGGAAATGAAACGATTGAGCAAGTAGGAAAATGGGCTGCGATTAGTTCAGTTTTAGATGAAACACCAGAAGGTCGATCAGTTATAGAATATGTAAAAATGAAATCTATATCATATAATCGAGAAATTGCAGAACAAGGTGAGTTTGTTCCGTTTAAAGCAGAAACGAGAATGAGTGGTGTCGATTTACAGGACGGAACGAAAGTGAGAAAAGGTGCTGTAGGTAGCGTAATTGAATGGGTTAGGTCACAAGGTGGAACGATTCCGAAAGATGTAAATCAAAAAGCAGATTCCATTTCCAAAGAGGGCGGGACACCACTTGTAGTTGCAGTGGATAATCGTATTTACGGTTTAATTTATTTAAAGGATACAGTAAAGCCAGGTATGCGTGAGCGTTTTGAGCAATTGCGCCAAATGGGGATTAAAACGGTTATGTGTACAGGTGATAACCCGTTAACAGCAGCAACGATTGCAAAAGAAGCAGGGGTAGATGAGTTTGTTGCTGAGTGTAAGCCAGAAGATAAAATTGCGGTTATTAAAGCAGAGCAAGATAAAGGGAAACTTGTAGCGATGACGGGTGATGGTACAAATGATGCGCCGGCATTAGCGCAGGCTGATGTTGGATTAGCGATGAATAGTGGTACGACAGCTGCGAAAGAAGCAGCGAATATGATTGATTTAGATTCGAACCCGACAAAAATTATTGAGGTTGTAGGGATTGGTAAGCAATTGTTAATGACGCGTGGTGCGTTAACGACGTTTAGTATTGCGAATGATATCGCAAAATATTTTGCAATCATTCCAGCAATGTTTACACTTGCGATTCCGCAAATGGAAGCATTAAACATTATGAAACTAACATCACCACTGTCAGCGATTTTATCAGCATTAATATTTAATGCAGTTATTATTCCATTACTCATTCCATTAGCGATGAAAGGTATCGCATATAAACCGATGAGTTCGAATGCACTACTTAGCCGAAACCTACTTATTTATGGACTTGGCGGGGTTATTGTACCGTTCATTGGAATTAAAGTAATTGATATAATTGTCGGCTTGTTCATATAAGGGAGAGGGGAAAAAGATGGTGAAGAAACAAAGTATACTATCACCGATTGTCCGTATTACTTTTACATTTTTAGTGTTGTGCGGCCTTGTATACCCGCTTATTGTAACTGGTATTGCACAAGCGGTAATGAAGGATAATGCGGATGGAAGTCTAATATATAATGATAAAAATGAAGTGATTGGTTCTAAATTAATCGGTCAAAATTTCACAGATCCACGTTATTTTCATGGGCGTGTTTCTAGTATTGAATATAAGGCAGAAGCATCTGGTTCAAATAACTATGCACCGTCTAATCCAGATTTAGAGAAACGAGTAGAGAAAAGTATTGAAGAGTGGAAGAAACAAAATCGGGCTGTTCCGGTAACAGAAGTGCCGATTGATCTAGTGACGAATTCAGGTTCAGGGCTAGATCCTGATATTAGTCCGCAGGCAGCTTCTGTGCAGGTGGATCGCATCTCTAAATTAACGAATATTCCGAAAGAAAAGCTAAATCAGTTGATTAAAAATCAAACAGAAGGTGCTGCACTTGGCTTATTTGGAGAGAACCGCGTAAACGTTTTAAAGTTAAATTTAGAATTGCAGAAACTACTGAAATAGTAACAGTGCTACCTCAATCTAACGGATTGAGGTAGTGTTGCTTCGAAAGAAAGGTTGTGAGTGTGTTGTATGCGGATGACTATAAACCAACGTTTCAAAGGCGAACACCAGAAGATTATTTAGAATATATTCGTCAGCAAAACCGCGGGAAGTTAAAGCTATACGTAGGAGCGGCTCCAGGAGTAGGGAAAAGTTATAAAATGCTACTTGATGCTAGAGAGATGAAAAAGGACGGTATGGATATTGTAATTGGTTTAATTGAAACGCATGGAAGAAAAGAGACAGAAGACGCAATTGCTGATTTAGAAAAGGTTCCTTTAAAAGAAATAGATTATAAAGAGAAAGTGTTTTATGAACTCGATGTAGAAGGAATTATAAAACGTGCACCACAAGTAGTTGTTGTGGATGAACTTGCGCATAGTAATATTCCTGGATCTAAAAATAAGAAACGTTATATGGATGTACAGGAATTGCTAGACGCTGGTATATCCGTATTATCAGCGTTTAATATTCAACATTTAGAAAGCGTACATGACATTGTAGCTCAAATTATGAATGTTAAAGTGCGAGAACGTATTCCAGATTTTATTTTACAAAAAGCAAATGAAATTCAGCTCGTTGATGCAACCCCAGAAGTATTAAGGAAGAGATTAATAGACGGGAAGATATATAAGGAAGAAAAAATAGAGCAAAGCTTACAAAATTTCTTCACGCTTAATAATTTAGGGGCACTAAGAGAATTATCACTTCGGGAAGTTGCCGATGATATGGACGAGAAAATTAGCCAAACCGTTATAGAACCGATTGGTGTGAAAGAAAAAATTCTCGTTTGTGTACAATACAGTTCAACAGCAGAGAAGTTAATACGAAGAGGTTGGCGCATGGCGGATCGGTTAAATGCTGAATTGTATGTATTAAATGTTGAAAGGGAAAATATAGAGTCCCTTTCAGCAGGGAAAAAGCAAACGATTGAAGAGTGGAAGTTGCTAACGAATCAATTTGATGCGAGTTTTGTTTTAGAAGAGGCAAAAGGAAGAAAGCCAGCGGATGTTATTATTGAAGTCGCGAAAAGGCTACAAGTAACGCAAATTTTACTCGGACAATCAGCAAGAACAAGATGGGAAGAAATTCGAAAAGGTTCAATTGTAAATGAAATTATGAGGCAAACGAAGTATATTGATATTCATATTGTTGCGGATCAAAGAGTTTAGAATAGAGACCATTTGTAGGTCTCTATTTTGCTTTTTGTGTGGCAGGGAAGCGTAGCAGTTTCATCGCATATAAGATTATGAGTAGAAACATAATTGCACCTATGAAGAAAATCCAAAAGTAATTTTGATTAAATAAAAGAAATCCACCTACAAGTGGTCCTGTTCCCATACCGAGATAGCGAATAAAGTTGTACATACCGATAGCAGTTGCGCGTTCTTGTACGAATTCTTCTGTTAATAAAGTAGTGTGAGTTGGCATAGAAAGTCCCATACTAAAACCGTATAAAGATGTAACGATAATGATGAATGAGATATTGATGTTATATGTGAAAGAGAATAAAGTGACACATATAATATTGAAGAAACTAGTGATGAATAAAGCTTGCTTTGTTGTGAGGCGTTTTTGCAAAAGCTTGTAGCAATAACTTCCTAACATAATAGAAAGGGACATCGGTACAAATATAAGACCAATTTCACTTGCAGTTAAGTGAAATAAATTTGTTAAAATGCTCGGTAAAAAAATGAGGAAGCAAAAGTAAATACAAAATTGAATAAAGCCAATAAGAGTAATAGAAAATCCAGTTTTATTTTTTAAGATAAACCAGTAATTCTTTTTTGCTTGCGGTTGCTTAATTACAGTGGGTTTTGTTTCTGGAAGTAGTGAAATGTTTATAATTAATAAGAGAATGCCAAGTGTAGATAAAAACAAAAATACGTATAAATGGCCATTTATACTGCCGAGATAACCACCTATAAGAGGGCCAATTGCAGGTGCGAGAGCAAGTAACATTTGATACAGGCTCATCGCCTCTCCGCGTTCTTTTCCTTCAAATAAATCACCGATAATCGTTGCTGCAACTACAGGTATAGCCGCTATTCCTATTGCTTGAACAGCTCTAAAAAATAGAAATAAATAAACGTTCGCCGAAAAAGCACATCCGATTGAACCAATTGTACTAATGATTAAACTAGGGATAAGGATAGATTTTCTCCCTTTTGTATCAATTAAAGGTCCATATATGAGCTGCATAATTGCAAGAACGAATGTGAATAGTGAAACTGTTAAATTTACTAGATAAAGAGAAGTGTGAAAAGAAGCTTGAATCATAGGCAAGATAGGTGTGTAAATATTTTGAGCGAAGGAACCGAGTAAGGCACTCATACAGACAACGTATAAAATGAAATGTAGTTTGGATTTTTTCATTATGTTAACCTCCTTGTGATTTAGTTTCCTTGGAAACTAAATTTATTTTAACATGTTTTTCTCACTTGTAAATATGAAAAAATGATTTTAAAATGGTATATAGTTAAATTGTTTCTTTGGAAACTTAGGGGGCGAACGGATTGGATCATGCAACGAAACAAATGGAAATACTTTCGGACATTCGTACACTTTTGCATAAAAAAGAAGAACATTTGAAAGAACAAAATGAGAAATTTCTTCGTGAGACAGGTATAAGTGGTATGTCTTTATCTGAATTACATGTTATCGAGTGTATCGGAAAAAATGCTCTGATGAATGTAACTGCTATTACGACAGAAATGGGAATGACGAAGGGTGCAATCTCTAAAATTTGTACAAAGTTGTTTCAAAAGCAATTCGTTGAGAAGATGCAAATGTTAGATAATCAAAAAGAAATTTTCTTCCGCTTAACGGAAAGCGGAAATGAAATATATAAAGCTCATGATAAATTGCATAAACAAGCTGAAGAAAAGTGGCTATTACTTTTAGATGGATATACGAAAGAAGAACAAGATTTTATTCAAAGGTTTATAAAGGATGTCTCCGGTCATTTGGAAATATAATTGGAAGAAAAAACTCCTTTATTTCAAGACTTTTGAATATAATTTCTAAAAGAACTCATATATAATAGAAAAAGATACTTAACATGGTGAATAATTAAAGAGTCAATATATAAAGAGGAGAGAATAACATGCTTGAAAATACGGGGTTAGTATTAGAAGGCGGCGGTATGCGTGGTGTATATACGGGCGGGATATTAGAATACTTTATGGAACAAGATTTATATTTTCCATATGTAATTGGTGTATCAGCTGGTGCTTGTCATGCAGCGTCGTATCTTTCCAGACAAAGAAATAGAAATAAAACGGTCAATATTGATTATGCATCACACCCACAATATTTATCGTATAAAAATTTATGGAGAAAACGCCAATTGTTTGATATGGAGTTCATTTTTCATGAAATTCCAGAAAAACATGTCCCGTTTGATTTTGAAACATATTTTAATAGCCCAGAGCGTTTCCTTGTAGGAACAACAGATTGTGAAACAGGACAGTCTGTTTATTTTGAAAAAGAAGGAACGAATGATGATGCACTAAATTTATTACAAGCATCTAGTTCATTACCTTTCATTGCACCTGTAGTAAATTACCGTGGTAAGCAGTTATTAGATGGTGGGATTTCTGATCCAATTCCAGTTCGTAAAGCACAGGAAGATGGGTTTAAAAAATCAGTCGTTATTTTAACGAGAAATCATGGTTACGCGAAGAAAAAGTCAAAGTTTGGATGGGTGGCAGCGAAAGCATATAAAAAATATCCGAACCTTGTGAACACGATGTTGAATCGTTATGAAGTATATAATGAAACACTTCACTACATTGAAAAAGAAGAGCAAGCCGGGAATTTATTTGTTATTCGCCCAGAAGTGCCGCTTCAAGTAGATCGTATGGAAAAAGATACAGCAAAACTACAAAATCTATATGAGCAAGGCTATGAAGATGCAAAGAGACAGTTTGCAGATTTACAGTCGTTTTTACAAAAATAAGTATTAGACTGCGGGGAAGAGTTTCTCCGCAGTCTTTTTTGTATTGCTTGCTTATCCGTTACTTTTTAAAAATGTATGAATGTTTAAGTGTTTAAAGAGTTTGTAAAACATATGGGTGTCTTATTGAGGAGAATTTACTTGAGAGGTATTATGACGATGTAGCGCTACAAAAAACTATTTAATTTACGAGGGATTGTTAATGAAGGGAAAGTTTTTTTCGATTACGACTTTAGTATTATTAGCAACATCAATCTCAACAAGTGCATTTTATCCAACTTTAAGTGGCCACAAAAGCGGTAACTTACTATCTTACAGAGCTCAAACGACTACGAATCAAAACGCATCTCGCTGTTCAGTAGCGATTTCTTTTATTAATTCAAAAGGAAGTTATTCATATATTGAAAGTGCTTCGGATAAATTAGGATCACATGAATCGGGAAGAGCATTAAATGCCACTGTTAGTAATGGCGCATATAACGCCTTTGGTGCAAAGGGGCTATATTCTGAGCATTATGCCAATGAGAATAATGACTATCAAGAAGATACACACAAAGGTACTTTTGATAGTAACGGTAACTTACGATTACAGTGGTAAAAAATATTAAATAGTTGTCTTTATAAATATTTGGATAAGGAGAAGGGGATGTGCATCATCTCCTTCTTATCTAAAAGGAGCAGAGACATGTATTTAGCTTTTAAAAATATAAAAAACAACAAACTGTTTTCAGTCATTCTTCTTATGTCATTTTTTATTTCGTTTCTTTCTATATCAGTAGCTGCGCTTTTAACAGAATCTAAACGAAATTTCATATCTGCTTTTCAAATCGGCTTTCCAGAAAAGAATCAAACGTTAACTGTTCCGATAGCGAATACAACTGAATTGGAAGCGATAATTCCTGTCATACAAGATATTTTTGTAAAAAGTGATATTTACGTAGAGCATTTAAAAGCATTAAATAGTTCAGGTGCAATAAAAATCGTAGCTGTGAATTTAAAAGATGATTATTATTGGAAGCCATATATTTCTGAAGGACAATATTTTTATCGTGAAAATGTAAACGATATGGTTGTTGGCGATCAAACGAATGTAGAGGACTTATATGAATTTGATGATACATATAAAAAAATAGGAACTATATCGAGAAAAGACAGTGACGTCGGTGTATCAGACATATACATCCCACTTCAAAATTTACCTACTATATCTAAAAAAGGTATTATCGCGAGTAAACAATTACAATTAACAGTTGTTAATCCTACATCATCTATTCATAACGAAATAAAAAAATTTATGGGTAGGAGTAAAGAAGTGCTTTCGGGAGATGTTCAAATACTGAATGAACGAGATCTTCAGGAACTACATGTGACACATATAGATCCAGCAAATAAGTATTATTATAAATTTATTCTTGTTGCAATTGTTTCTGGCATTTCTGCGGTTTTATTTTGGATTTATAAAAAAGAAAGAGAGATTTCATTAAAAAAAGCAGTAGGTGCTTCTAATATATCTATTTACTACGAACTATATATTCAAATTTTGTTTATTTCTCTAGTAGCGATGTTCTCAGTTTTTTTTACGCTAGAAATATTTTCGGGAACAATTCATACGTATTTTCAGACATACTTATTAAAACCGTTAACACTATATGTATTGATATATAATGTTGTTTTTATAATTTTTCTTACAATATTTGTTACTGTAATTCCAATCAAGCACATCATAAATATATATCCTTCAAAACATTTAAGAACGTAGGTGGTCGTCATGTTTTTTATATTTGATTCTATACGATCTATGAAAAAACGGTTGTTACCAAGTTTAATTATAGTAATTTCTTTAATTATTGCATTTTCTTCATCTATAGAATTTATTAGTAATCTGTCGGGATATCGAAAAATGATGACGGTAGCAAATCATTTATCGACTCATAAAAATTTCTATGAACTTTATGCGACGCAAGATATAACATTGTTTAGCGAAGAAAAAGCGAGAAATGATTATCAACAATTCATTCAAGGGTTATCTAATACGATACCAATAAAAAATACAACAAATTATTTGCTCCGTAACTATTCACTTAGCTTAAAAAAAGAAAATGGAACGATAAAGACTCTTATTATTGATAAAGATATTAATAAGTACTTTCATATCCGACTTTCACAAGGAAGGTATTTTGAGGAATCGGAATTTCATAAATCAGTATTTGATATTAGACCTGTTATATTAGGGGCTAATTATAAAGAGAAGGTATCTATTGGTGAGGTTATACCATCTGGAAAAATGAAGCTAAAAGTAATTGGCTTTTTAGAAAAAAATTCACCATTTACATATCCTCGGAGCGGTGAAATATCGGATAATCGTATTACATTATTAGATGACATGGCAATTTTACCAATTGGAACGGAAGAAATAGAGTTCTATAGTGTAGACCTGTTATACAATGGGTTAATTATAGAAACAAATGAGAATATAAATATAAATGAATTTCAAAAGAAAGTATTAAAGGTAAGGGATATTCGTATTATGTTACAAATCCGAATAAATTGTTAGAAAACGAAAAGCAAGGTATTGATAATATGTCATACCCCTTATTATTAAGCGGTACAGTCTTATTTTTTTCATTTCTATCTATCGTATTAACATCAATGGCCGCACTTTATATGGAGCGTAAAAATATTTCTATTAAATCAGCGTTAGGTGCAAGTACTTTTCAAATATGTCTTCCATTTATTATTGAGTATATGTTGTTATTCATTTTATCGATATGTATAGGAATTATGTATTTTCAATGGGAGAATAGCGGAGTAATTGAAATTCAAAAAGAGCTAGAAAATAGTACCATATCTTTTTTTGGAACGTTACAAGTCTCTATAGAATCATTGGTTGTTATAGGTGCTCTATCAATTGCAATGATCCTCGTTATATATACAATCATTTATTTCAATGTACTAAAAATAAAAAATACATATATGAAAGAGGTGTTATAGATGATTCAGCTTGCAAATGTGGCTAAGGGATACGGAAAGAGTAATTTTAGTGCTTTAAAAGATATTAATCTTACAATAGAAAAAGGCGAAATGATAGCTATTATGGGACCCTCTGGTTCGGGGAAATCTACTCTCCTTAACATTATTGGCTTAATCGATAGCCCCTCTGCTGGAAAGTATTTTTTAGATGGAATGGATACGAGTACATTAAAGGCCAACTATCATAAGTATAGAAATAAGGAAGTTGGATTTGTGTTTCAGAACTTTTCGCTACTAGATGATTATACAGTTATTGAAAATGTAATGCTCCCGCTTATATATAGAAAAATCTCTCATACGAAACGTATACAAATATCAAAAGAAATGCTGGAAATGGTAGGGCTGGAGAGACATATTAACAAGTATCCTCACGAATTATCTGGAGGAGAGCAGCAAAGGACAGCGATAGCGAGGGCATTAGCACAAGATACAAAAATTATACTTGCTGATGAACCGACTGGTGCTCTCGATCAAGAAAACGGAGAAAAAATTATGAGCATTTTAAAAGAGGTTCATAAACAAGGAAAAACGGTGCTAGTTGTTACACATGATCAAAAGGTAGCTGCATACTGCCAGAGGACAATACGTTTGCTCGATGGATGTATGGTATAATATGGATAAAAGTATGTGAAGAGGTGATACATATGGAAAATGTATATAAAGGTCTTAGGCATACTGGATTTACTATGATGTTTATTTTTAGTGGTGTATTTTTACTGCGCTGGTTCATTCATGATGAAATGCTACTGGATCAGCTTATTGGATTTAGTGTAGGGATGGTAATGGTTATTTCATCCGTTTTCATTCAAAAGTATAGTAAAGAAGTACAGATGAATGAAAAATATTAATAAGTTTTAACTTCTTTTATATTGTTCATAGTTTAGGAATAGTGGAGGCTTTCGTATGATTTTCTTATTTGTAGTATATTTTGTGATCATTATGACATTAGTAATTACGTTTCTTCTTTCAAAAAAATCATATAAGAAGCCTATTATTAAATATATACCAACGTTAATATTGTTTATTTTAGCTTTCATTTCTTCTGTTATGTTTGTATTGAATAACGGAATGGGAGAGCTGATAATAGCGGTATTTTTAGGGATTGCAGCGATAGTGAACGGTCTTTTACTTCTTGTATTGAAAGTAGTTCGTGTGATTGTTGCAAAAGGAAAATAGAGCATCGAAATTCGATGCTCTATTTTTTTATACATAAAAAAAAATCCCTCTTTATGAGGAATTTTAATGTGGTAAGAAAATCAATTGATAAGCGAACAAGATTCCGAATACATACACAAGTGGGTGAACAGAACGGAATTTACCTTTTGCCACTTTCATAAGTGGGTATGAAATAAATCCAAGTGCGATACCTGTTGCGATACTTGATGTAAGTGGCATGCTTAATATTACTAAGAATGCTGGGAATGCTTCATCAAATGTGTCCCAATCGATGTGGCGAACTGATCCCATCATAAGACTACCAACGATAATTAATGATGGTGCAGTAATAGCTGATACGCCAGAAACAGCACTTACTAATGGTCCGAAGAATGCTGCTAGTGCAAATAGAACAGCTACTGTAACAGTTGTTAAACCAGTACGACCACCAGCTGCAACACCAGCAGATGATTCAATGTACGCTGTTGATGGTGTTGTTCCGAACATAGAACCGATTGTTGCTGAGAATGAGTCAGATAGAAGAGCTCGTCCAGCTTTTGGAAGCTTTCCATCTTTCATAAATCCACCTTGTTGAGCAACTCCAAGTAATGTACCTGTTGTATCAAATAATGTAACAAGGAAGAATGAAAATACAACGCCGTACAATCCGTAGTTAATTACATCAGATACAGCAGTAATTGGATTGGAAACGATGATTCCTTCTGGTAATCCAGGCATTGATGTAACGCCGTTTGAGAACGATAATTGTCCTGTGAAGTAAGCGATAATACCAGTTAATAGCATTCCGATAAATAGTGCACCATTTACATTTAAAGACATAAGGACAATTGTAATTCCAAGTCCAGCTAATGCTAGTAGTACTGGAGCAGAGTGAAGATCACCAAGTCCAACTAAGTTTGCTTCATTTTTTGTAACGATACCTGTTAAACGTAAACCGATAAAGGCGATGAAAAGACCGATACCAGCAGTAATTGCATGTTTTAAGTTTTCAGGAATTGCTTCCATTAATTTTGTACGGAAAGATGTGAATGATAACAAAATTAAAATCATACCTGCTACGAATACAGCAGAGAATGCAATTGCGAAAGTCATGCCTTCATGAGCTTTTACAACAGAGTAAGAGAAGTAAGCATTTAATCCCATACCTGGTGCGATTGCGATTGGTAAGTTTGTAAAGATTGCCATAAATAATGTTCCGACAACAGCAGCGATAATTGTTGCTGTAAATGCTTGTTCAAATGGAACACCTGCATCCCCAAGGATGACAGGGTTTACGACAATGATATATGCCATTGTTAAGAAGGTAATAATACCTGCCATAATTTCAGTTTTAATAGAAGTTTTATGTTTTGAAAGGTTAAACATATAAACATCCTTTCTGTTTACGAATAATTTTCACAACAGTTATATATAATATTCGTTTTTTAACTATTTTGCAATAGTTTTGCATAAAAAGTTTACAACAATTCATATTTTGTGTCTTAAATTCGAATATTAATCGTAAAACGATGTGTGAATTTCAGTTTTTATTGTGCGCATATTATAAGGAAAAGGAGTTGAAAGAAGATATGCCACAGCAAAAAAACTTTGTAACAATGCCAGCGCAACATCAAAATAAACAACCTGGTATTGAATCGTTAATGAATCCTCTACCACAGTTCGAAGACCCAAATTATAAAGGAAGCGAAAAGTTAAAAGGAAAAAATATATTAATTACAGGAGGAGATAGTGGGATTGGACGCGCTGTTTCCATCGCTTTTGCGAAAGAGGGAGCAAATATTGCGATTGCGTATTTAGATGAGGAGGAAGATGCAAATGAGACGAAACAATATGTTGAGAAAGAGGGGGGGAAATGTGTATTGTTGCCGGGTGATTTAAGTAATGAACAGCATTGTAAAGATATTGTAGAAGAGACCGTTCGGCAGCTAGGTAGTTTGAATGTTTTAGTAAATAATGTCGCGCAGCAATATCCGCAGCAAGGGCTAGAGTATATTACAGCAGAACAGCTAGAAAAGACTTTTCGTATTAATATTTTTTCTTATTTTCACGTTACGAAAGCAGCACTTTCTCATTTAAAGCAAGGGGATGTCATTATAAATACGGCGTCTATCGTTGCGTATGAAGGAAATGAAACTTTAATTGATTATTCCGCAACGAAAGGAGCAATCGTAGCTTTTACAAGATCGCTTTCTCAATCGTTAGTGCAAAGAGGGATTCGTGTAAATGGTGTTGCGCCGGGACCAATTTGGACACCACTTATCCCATCGAGCTTTGATGAGAAGAAAGTCTCTCAGTTTGGAAGCAATGTTCCGATGCAAAGACCTGGTCAACCATATGAACTAGCGCCAGCATATGTATACTTAGCGTCTGATGATTCATCCTATGTTACCGGACAAATGATGCATGTAAATGGAGGCGTTATTGTAAATGGATAGTTTTCATTGATAAGAGCAAAGTAAAGTTAATTCCACTAATTATATTGAGCGCTAGGGGAGGGATATAGATGAAAAAATTATATTTCGTCATACTATTATTTTTCATCCTACCGGTTAGTGCTTTTGCTGATACAGATCATTTAATATTAGTGAATCTTACGACAAACCAGTTGTCTTTTTTTGAAAATGGAAATTATACAAAAACATTCCCCGTAACAACTGGAAGAGATCGTACACCTACGCCTGAAGGTAATTTTTGTATTATAACTAAATTTAAAAATAAAGAATACCATCGAAAAAAAATAGCTGGTGGTGCACCGAATAATCCTCTCGGTACGCGTTGGTTAGGTTTGGATAAAAAGGAGTATGCGATTCATGGAACAAATCGGGAATGGACGATTGGAAGCCGAGAGTCGAATGGCTGTATTCGCATGCATGACCGGGATATACAATGGTTATATGATCGGGTGCAATTACAGACGAAAGTAATCATTTCTCGTTTTCATACGAGCCCTGAATATGAAGCGAATAAGCTTGGTTACCGCGTTGTGAGCTGGAATGGTCGTAAAATAGAAGAAGAGCAAATTGGCATGCTTACGTTAGTAGACCGTGCTGATATATATTGGCAAGAACCAAATGGGCAGTTAACGAAAGTGAAAACGGTATTGCCGAACGAAAGATATGCAGTGTACTCAAAACGAAAAGATGGAATATATTATATAGGAAACAATTTGTATATTGTGGATGAAACAGGAGAAAAAATTCGTTATGAGCAAATTCCTGCCTCGACTTTAAGTAATATATATAAACGGAAATATAATGTTCCATAATGGCTACCGTATTACAGACGGTAGCTTATTTCTACTTCGAGTTTAACTGCAACTATTGTATTTTGCTGAATATAATACAGTACAGATAGGGGGCGGTTACATTATGAAAAGTGAATTTGCTTTTAAAGTTTTCTTAGTAACGACCTGTTTATTTATCGTGTATTTGTATGCGTTTCTCGTCTTTTCTTTTTATGTTCCATATTTTGATTTAATATTATTTTTCGGATTTATTTGGGCATTTGTGAAAGCGAGAGAAGGAGAGAAGAGTATGTATCGGCGCATTACCTTATGTGGGACAGTTGTTCTCGTTATTTTGTACTTTTTTATCATGCATGATTTTTGGAGAGGAATGTAAAAAAAGCATACGAGTAATCGTATGCTTTTTATGTTTAATATTTTGGCTTAAATGTATGACAACAAGTTTCTACACTCGTTGCTACAGAACTTTCTAGCGTCTCGTTTGTTAAAACCGCACCTGTATACGAATCATTTGCATTCGAACCGGCCTCTTGTGCATCTGGTTGAACAACGATTGCACTTGCTTGACAAAAGTTACCTTGTCCCCAAAATGAGCAATTGGAAACAGAACATTTCACTTCTGGCATAAAACCCCCTCCTTATACATTAGTTTGGGATTTTACGCCCATTTCATGTGTAGAAGGAGTTTCCTTTTCGCATTATTTTTTTGTTTGCTCAAGCCATTCTTTTAATTTGTCTTTCGGTTGTTCACCACTAATACGGCTTACTTCTTTGCCATCTTTAAAGTGAATGATTGTTGGAGTTCCTTTAATTTTATATTCATCCCAAGGAGCATCTAGTTTTTCAATATCCATAACTTTCATATCAACGTTCAAGTCTTTAGCCATTGGTACTACGACAGGAGATAGCTTTTGGCAATGAACGCAAGATGTTTGATAAAAGTATACTGTTTCTTCTTTTTTCTCTTTTAAATTCTTTTGAAGATCTGAAAGAGAGATTTTGTTTGTATAGTAGTCAGGGCCATTTGTTTTACTATCAGTAGCATTATCAATTTTTTGACTAGTAGCATTTTTTTCTTCCATTTGTGTGACAGCGAAAATTGCTGCAAACAAAGCGATAATAATACCACCAAATATAAGCATTTTTTTCATTGTTTCATCTCCTTATTTGTTTTTTATTACAATAAAACTACATACAGCGATTGTAATAAAGCCGATAAGTGCTAAAAACGGGATTGTAATAAAACCAAACCAGTTTATGAATTCTCCGGTGCAGGGTACACGGCCGCAAGCTGCTCCAGCAGCTGAAAATGCTGGGACTTTTTGAATTGCATAGTGATATAAAGAAATACAAGCACCGATACTTGCAATTGGTAAAGAATAACTTGCGATGCGATAATCTTTCTTTGCTACAGCGATACCAAGCCATAAAACGAATGGATACATAAAAATACGTTGATACCAACAAAGTACACAAGGTTCAAATTTCATGATTTCGGAAAAGTACAGACTTCCTAGTGTAGCGATAAAAGAAGCTCCCCATGCGGTAAGTAAAGCATATTCTTGCTTTTTTTCTCGTCCCATATTTTATACCTCTCTTATAATAGTTACATACTAAATTATAGTATGAAGTAGCACAGAAAAGAAAGAAAAAATATGTTTATCAATAAAAGTTTTATAAGGGGAAACTTTTATTGATATAAACATTTTAAAAAAGCGCTATTCTCATAAAGAGAATAGCGCTATATTTTACATTTGAATTTGCTCTACTTCTTCTATATGTGACTTTTGGGATGCATGGTCAATATATTGAAATAGGAGCTGCAATTGTTTATCAACTTCTGGCATTTCTTTACTGTATTGATAAGCGTGTAAAAAATGTTCAATACGCTTAGAAAATAGTTGATCGTTCGTTTGAACCATAAGAACGAGTAATTTATCCCAATTACAGCTATACGTGTAATAGAGAGCTTTGTCATAGTCGTTATATGTTTGCACTGTGTACCCTCCTTACTGAGGAGTTATATATAGTGTGTGACAAGCAAGGAGAAATACACTTGAAAGAATTTGTTAAGAAAAAAAGCGAATGAAAAGAAAAAACGAGGAATATCCCCGTTTTTAAGCTTTTGGCATTGGCGTAGGTGTTGGCTTGCCGTAGCCCTCTTTATATTTATTGTCGATATAGTTACGAATTTCGAGCGTTGATTTTCCTTTTTGTTTCATGGAAGCAGATTCAACCGCGATTTCTAAGCAATTGACGCAAGTCGTTGCATGGGAGTCCCAAACAACTTCACCATTCTTTTTCATTTCACGAATAAAGCAGTTTTTATTATTTTTATGTCCCACACTCTCACCGCAACCGCAGTAACATGGAATCCAATCTAATAGCTCTGCATTTTGCCCAGCGACAGTGTAGATATCTTTCATTTGTGGATCAAGCTTGTCTAGGAAGGTAGGAAGTGTGTCGACTCCTTTTGTTTTTTCTTGAATGTCAGCTTGCTGAGTGTGCGATGCGTGGTCATGCTCTTCTTTTGATTCAGATGATTTCTTTTCATTTGTACTAGTAGCTCCGCAACCAGCAAGAATTAAACTTAGTACTGCAAGTAAAGAAAATACATATTTCTTCATACGCTTGTCCCCTTTACAAATGTATTACTCAAATTGTATCAGAGATTATGGTGTATCGGTTGAAGATTTTTTCGACGGATTTTTGAAACGCCATCGTACTGAATGGAATAGAAATAAAATTGGGATATAAGCGTATACAATATATAAACCCGCTTTAGATAGTACTGTATTTAATGTGTTGATACTTTCACGATTTGTGAAAAATAAGGAAGCTGTAAAGACCATGAAAATAAAAAATGGTAATGTGAATGTAAAGGGAATATGGAATGAACGCTTCATCGTTTGACATGATGACCAAATGGTTAAACAAAGGTTTGGCAAAATAATTAAAAACCAAACGAAAATAATAATATATTCAAAGCGTTGAATGAAAGGGACTTTAATGATTTTTAACATTGTTAAAGTAGGCCAAATCGTGTGATTTAATTGGCCCTCGCTATAATACATAAAAGATACGATGGCTAAAACTACATAAATTAAGGTACTAAAAGCAATACCTGCATGAGCCCATCTTTTTAAGGATTTTCCTTTTTCAATAAATGGATAGAAGATTAAGATTGTCTCAAAACCAAGAAACTCTAACGCAGAGTGTTTTGCAGATATAAGCATGTCAAAAGGTGAATGTGTAAAAATAGGTAAAATATTGCGGAAATGTGCATATTTCATTGGATAAATTAAAAAGAATACAACGAAAATAGGAAGAACGACTCCCCAAAAACATATTCCCGTCACAGAGCGAAATCCTCCCTTTATAATATAGTAAGTCACTAATAAAAACATAAGGGTTAGTTTCCATAACTTAATGGTAGGGAAAATCCAAACTTGTATTACTTCCATATATGTACGAAGAACAGTAAGGCAAAATAATAAGCAATAAAGAGTAAAAATTACAGAAAATATAGAACCGATCCATTTTCCAAAGCTCGTTGTATGAATGCTAATTAAATCGCCATCTTTTTCTAACATTTTTAGCATGCAAAACAGTACAATATGAGTTGCAATACCTGCTATGATTAGAGATATCCAAGCGTCATAACCAGCATTTTTTAAAATTACCCGTTGATATCCTAGAATTCCTATTCCAATTTGAAGAGAATGTAACAAAACAAATGCAAAATATGGAGAGACAGTCTTTGTTTTATTCATTGTATGCATTGCTTATTTCACCTCACTATTCTCCAATTCCAGATTGTACAATGTTAATATCTAAATTTATATCCACAGCTATATTCGGGTACATATTTCGAATTTGGTTTATATTCCATTTTCTCGTATGGCTTCTAATTTCATCGCGTATTCCTAAAGGATCAATTCTCTTTTGTTGAAATTGTTTTATTAATTCTTCACAATCTTGTTCAACGTTTCGTTCAATTTGTTTTTTTATATAATTGATATTTGTTTTTTTTCTTAAATCAATCCAATTAGGGGAGTTTTTAATTAGTCCATTTAGTTTTAAATGGATTTTTACTTTTGGTATGTCACCAGTTTGATCAATATCATACTTGCTTTCCCCAGCTAAGTTTTGTATGACAACCATACCTTTATGTTTGTTCTTCTTTATCGCTGCTTCGTAACGTCCATTTTTCGTAGGGTTAATAAGTAATTTTGCTAAAACAGAATGTCTTTTATCTGTATACATAACGACTTTATCACCTTTTAAAAAAGCAAGTCCTTTGACAGCCACGGAATGATTATCGTCCATTTTAATATAAGGAACATACGCATCACATACAGAAGAGTAGTAATTATATAAAAAAATGTTTAATGTGGTTTGTGGAATGTTCTCGTTTCGTATATTTTGTTCAAGTAAATCAGCAATGTATAACGAACCATTTTTTTTTACATAATTTAAAAGCTCTTCAGCCGAGCCATCTACAATTGCTAGTTGTACATCACGCCCGATATTTGGGTCACGTTGTAAGTTAGTAATAATTTCCCCCATTCCTTGTTCTCCTAGATCTTTTCCAAATAGAACGACACGCATTTGACCTACAACTACATTGTGGGGGGATTTTGCATTTAATCGTGAAGCGATTGTTTCAAGTGAGCGGGCAGATGTTGATTGAGTTTCTGGTTTCGATTTTACACCATGTGTATACTCTGGAAATAAGATCGTTCCTTGGAATCTTTTGTTTTTTGTGATGTCAAATCCAGCAATATGAATAATACGCTGTGTATCCACTATATACGTTTGTGTACAGCCAGTTTGTAGAACAAAAAGGGGTATAATAAGGAACAATAAGAGTTTTTTCATTCATTATCACCATCACGTTTTTGCTTCGCTTTGTTTGGATTATAACGCCATTTAGATTTTGGTCTAAGGAAAGAAGGCCTTTGTGCAGTTTGGCTAAACGGTAAACGGAAAAAACCTTCCGCTGTACCTAAACCACGAAATGGATATAAAGGTAATAAATAAGGTGATCCAAGTGATTTTAATTTAATTAAATGAGCTAAAATAAACACAAACCCGACAATAAGACCTAATCCACCAAATGCACCAGCTAAAAGAATAAGCGGGAATCGTAACAACCGAATAGTAGAAGACATTTTTACAGTCGGCGTTGTGAAAGATGCAAGAGCGGATAAAGCAACTGCAATTAATAAAATCGTACTCGTTAAAGCGGCTTCAACAGATGCTTGCCCAATTACAATCCCGCCAACAATACCAATTGTTTGTCCGACTTTCGTCGGTAAACGTGCTCCCGCTTCACGAAGCAATTCGATTGTAATCTCTAGAAAGAGTGCTTCTAGAATAGGCGGGAAAGGTACGTTCGCTCTCGAGAAAATAATAGGTCCTAGTAAATCAGCAGGAATCATTTGATAATGATATGTTAAAGCCGCTGTATAAATAGCGGAGGAAAAAAGAGAAAATATAGCTCCGAAAAAACGGATAACGCGAAAGAACGATCCAATCATCCACGGTAAATAATAATCTTCTGGTGAAATGAAAAAATCTAGTAACGTTGTCGGTCCTAATAAAGCATATGGAGAGCCATCTGTTAAAATTAAAACTTCCCCGTTAATTAATGCAAATACTGCTCGATCTAATCGTTCTGTAGGTAATAGAACAGGGAATGGTGAATTGCTATTATCACTGATAAATTGCTCAATCATAGTCGAATCAAAGGGAACATCAAAGTCAATGTCTTCTAGTCGTTGTATTGCAGTGTTGATAAATTGTTCATTTGTAACCCCTTCAATATAAGCAACTGCTACTTTCGTTTTTGACATAGATCCAACGATAACTTCTTTGAAAATGAGTTGCTCCGTTACAATATTTCGGCGCAATAAGTGTATATTTGTATCAAGGTTTTCAACGAAACCGATTTTAGGTCCAATTACGCTATACTCATTTTCTGTATCGTTATATAATCGTGTTCCTAAAACAGTACTTTCGGCACGAATTAAAGCATATTGATCGGGATTCGAATTGCTTTTTAAGCGTACTAAAATATATCCACCTAATAATTTCTCACGAATATCATCAATAGAGGGAGAGGTAATAATATCTTCAATGGAGACAATATTACATAGGTCAGAGATATTTTGAATATGTTCTGATTCCTTTTTCATAGGAGTTAAAATAAACTGTTTAATAATAAGTGCTTCCACGACAGATTTATAATAAAACAAGCATAACGTTTCATCTTCAAGTACGTTATAAGATACAAAATCGCTAGATTCTTTCATGGTATGTATAAATTCTGGAATAGAACAAAGTGGTTTTGCCGTAGTCTTTTTGGATTTTTCAGATGAGAAACCGAACATTTTTACACCCCCTGACATATAGCATTTACTTATGTTAGTTTTTGGGAAAGGCGGGAATTTATACTTGAAAATTGAAAGTTCATAAAGAAAAGGAAGGGTATTGGGAATCCCTTCCTTTTTTGGCGTATTAATTTGTTTTCTTTTCCTTAATAGACTTCACTAATTTAATCATTTCTGCTCGTATATCTTCTTTTTTTACATTTAATTTTTCTGCAATTTGTTTAATGTCCATTCCGTCTTTTTTCATTTTTAGTACATCATCAAGAGGAGTGTTACTTTTTTGAGAGATGATTGTTAATACCGTGAGCTGACGTAATCCGATATTATAATCTTTCATTTTTTGTTTTAGGCCGTCTGGTGTAGATTTTTGCATATTTGCTAATTCTTGCAGCAGTGCTTTTTTCGTCTCTTTATTCATATGATGCTTTTTTAATTTACTTGGATCTACACCGAAATGCTGGGCTGTTTTCTCCCAAGATTTATTTTGCTTATAGTAAGCTAAAACGTCTTTTATTTCTTTTTTACCGATTCTTGCAATGTGAGCAGCTTTCCAAATTTCATGTTTGTTATAGCCGAGTTTTTCGAGCGACTGCATTTCTTCTTCTGAAATAGGCTTATGATGGTGCAATGTTATTTCTTTTGGCGTGGCAGCGAAAGTAGGGAAGACGGTTGCCCCGAATAATAATGTTGCCATAGTCATACTTACTGCGATTTTTTTGTACATATAAACTCCTCCTAGATGGATAATGTGGAAAACTGTACACATATCATTTCCATAAAATGTGAAATACTTGTGAACAAGTTAAGTTTTTTTATTCACAGTATAAAATGACGTTTTTGGAAGTTTTCCAACATAAAACATTGATTAATAGTAAAAAACTAAGGTATAATCGAAATTGAAAATCAATATCAATAACAAATGTATACATATAGATGAAAATAAGGGAGAGAAAAATATGACTACATATACTTCCATCGCAAATGTGATTAAAGAAAGACGCTCTGTACGTACATTTACAGATAAAGCTGTAGATAAAGAGTTATTAATTGAACTATTAAACGACGCAACATGGGCACCGAATCATAAACACCGTGAACCATGGAATTGTAAATTATACATTGGAGAAGGCCGCAAAAAATTAGTAGATGCAGTATTAAACTCTTTCACAGAAGAAGAAAGAGCGAAACGCGGCAAAATTTTATCAGATCGTTTCTTAAGCACGCCGGCACAAATTGTTGTTTATATTAATGAAGATCCACGTCAAATTCAACGCGACGAAGATTACGCTGCAACATGTGCATTTATGCAAAACTTCCAACTGCTTGCTTGGGAACGTGGCTTAGGTTGCGTTTGGAAATCAGGCGGATTAAACTACAATCCATTATTTATAGAAGGACTTGGTTTAACAAGAGGTCAACGCATCGTTGGAATTCTTCACCTTGGCTATTTCGATAAAGCACCAGAAGGAAAAGCTCGTACGCCGATTACGGAGAAGATGGAGATTATTGAAGGTTAATAGATGAGACATTCTCGTTTTTATGAGGATGTCTTTTTATTATGCAATCAATCCTCATGAAAGCTTGTTCCTCATCATACACTTTCTTAAGGGAAAGTGTAAGGAGGGAAAATAATGAGAGCAAGTGAAGATAAAGCGCTGCAATATGCGATTGCGGAAATTACGGAAATTGCGACTGGATTTGGGCTTGATTTTTATCCGATGCGTTATGAAGTATGTCCAGCGGAAATTATTTATACATTTGGTGCATATGGGATGCCGACGAGGTTTTCGCATTGGAGTTTTGGAAAGCAATTTTTCAGAATGAAATTACAATACGATTTAGGACTTAGTAAAATTTATGAACTCGTTATTAACTCTAATCCATGTTACGCCTTTTTATTAGATACGAATTCTTTAATTCAAAATAAATTAATCGTGGCGCACGTTTTAGCGCACTGTGATTTCTTCAAAAATAATATTCGTTTCTCTAATACGAAACGCGATATGGTGGAGAGTATGGCAGCGACAGCAGATCGTGTGAAGGCGTATGAACATAAGTATGGAAGAGAAGAGGTAGAAACGTTCTTGGATGCAGTACTTGCCATTCAAGAACATATTGATCCATCGCTTATGCGTCCGAAACTTGCTTGGAGTATTGGAGATTTAGAAGAGGATGTAGAAAAGAAAAAGATATCACAGTACGATGATTTATGGAATTTAGATGATCGAAACAAAAAGAGGGAACGACCTAATATGCATAAAAAGAAGAAAATCCCACCGCAGCCAGAAAAAGATTTACTCCTCTTTATTGAAGAATATAGCCGTGAGCTAGAAGAGTGGCAGCGCGACATATTAACGATGATGCGCGAGGAAATGTTATATTTCTGGCCACAGCTTGAAACGAAGATTATGAATGAAGGCTGGGCTTCCTTCTGGCATCAACGCATACTTCGTGAAATGGACTTAACATCTTCTGAAGCGATTGAATTCGCAAAGCTTAATGCAGGTGTAGTTCAACCATCAAAAACAAGCATTAACCCATACTACCTCGGTATTAAAATGTTTGAAGATATTGAAGAACGTTACAACAACCCGACAGAAGAAATGAAGCGACGCGGTGTAAAACCAGGATCTGGTCGAGATAAAATTTTTGAAGTACGTGAAATTGAGTGGGACGTATCGTTCTTAAGAAACTACTTAAATAAAGACCTCGTAATGAGAGAAGATATGTACTTATTCCAGCGCCAAGGAAAAGAATATAAAGTAATAGATAAAGAATGGGAACATGTGCGTGATCAGCTCGTAAATATGCGTACAAATGGTGGCTTCCCGTACTTAGTAGTAGAAGACGGGGACTACTTAAAGAACGGAGAGTTGTACATTAAACATAGTTACGAAGGGATCGAGCTCGATTTAAAATACTTAGAAAAAGTATTGCCATACCTTCATCAATTATGGGGAAGAACGGTGCATATGGAGTCGATTGTGGAGAGTAAGGGCGTTGTATTTTCTTATGATGGGAAGATGGTGCATCGGAAGTATGTGTGATGAAAAGAACGGACATAGAATGCTATGTCCGTTCTTTTTTATTTGGAACAAGGTTAAATATGCTATTCTTGAAAAAGGGAGTTACATAGAGAAATGGAGCGATTCAAATGAGCAAAATAGGGGTATGCAAGGTGGATATTACGCCGCCTGTCGGTATTGATTTTGTCGGATACCATAGAGAGACAGGAATAAATAATATTGAAGAGCGTATTTACGGGACGGTCTTTGTATTTGAAAAAAATGAAATGAAAACGGTGTTTATAAGTGTTGATAATATTGGGATGTTAGTAGAAGATACGAATGTTATTCGTGAGCGAGTAGCTAGTAGGCTTCATGTGCCATTTGAGCGAATAACAGTTGTTTATACACATACACACTCTGGTCCAGAAACAGTCGGTGAGCAACCTTTAGTAAATTCGTATAAAACGAGTTTAGTAAATAATGTAGTGCAAGGTGCGGTTACTGCGGATAACAACTTGAAGCTCTGTGAAGTTGGCTGGGGTGTTACGACAGGTGATATTGGGGTCAACCGAAGAGAGAGAACATCTGATGGAAGAGCAAAGATGGGAACAAATATAGAAGGTGTTGTAGATAAACGAATTGGTATGTTAGCAATAAGACATGCTGAAACGAAGGAGCTATCTGGAATTATTGTATTTTGTACTGCGCATCCGAATGTTTTAAAAGGTGATAGCGATGTATTATCAGCGGATTATCCTGGAATGACGAGGGAGATTCTTGAGAAAATCGTAAACTGTCCTGTTATTATTATGCAAGGAGCTGCTGGTAATGTAAATGCGAAGCATCGTGGTTCAAGGGAAGCATTAAAGAAAATGGCTTACACACTTAGTGGACATGTATTAACGATGTTGCCAATAGTTACATATAGCCCAATTGTAAATTTAAGAACAGTTTCGAGTATGATGCAAATGAAGTTGAAAGATATTCCAGAAATTCATGAGATACGAAGAATGGCTCAATTAGCGGAGAAGCAGTGGGGTGTGAACACGGATGAATGGTTTACTATCGTTTTAGAGAAATATAAGCAAGGTATTCGGCAGTTACGTATTGATTTGGAAGTTCAACTGTTTCAAGTTAATGATGGTATGTTCTCTGGTATACCGATGGAACCTTTTTCAGAAACTGCGTTAGAAGTGAAAGAGAGTCTTCAAAATGAACTAGCTTTCTTTGGTGGATATACGAACGGATATATTGGTTATTTACCTACAAAGGAAGAGTATGTATATGGTGGATATGAAGTGGAATTAAGTCCTGTCGTATATGGGCCAGCTACAAATTTGTTGATGCCACCGGAGGAGAATACGGCGAGTTTGATTGTGCAGAGAGTTATGAAATCATATAATGTTTAAAATATAGACTTTCATGTATTTAATATAAAATTTAAAAGAAACAATAATTATTAATAAAACTGTAAAAAACGAATCCATTTTGAAAAAGAATAATCAAAATGGATTCGTTTTTTATATGGAGTTTTTGTTTACCAAACAGGGCGTATATTTGATGATAATTTTCCTGTATTTTTTTTAGTAACGAATGTTGTTAAATCTTCTTTAAGCATTTGCATTCGTTCTGCACCTATGTTTTCAATCCATCGCTGTTCTATTTCAGCTATTATTTCTTCTTTTGCTTTCATTACTGACAAACCACGTTCGGTTAAAATAATGATCTTACCTCTTTTATCAGTAGGATGCGTTTTACGTGTAACGTAACCACTACTCTCAAGAGAATCTACCATTTTACTTACAGCTTGTTTGGAAATCCCTAAATACTCAGCTAGTTCTATACCAGTTGCTCCATTAGGAAGAATGCGTTTGAACATAAAACCATGTGCTGGCCTAATATCTTCAAATCCTAATTCACTTAATTTTTCATGTAGTTCAGTAATTAATGTACTGAAAGATAATGATAAAAGTGAAGTAAGGTCTAGTTCGTTAAATGTTGAATGATCCATGTATATAACCTCCGTGATTATAGTCAATTAAGTTGACTAAATGTGAAACCTATTATACTATACGGAATATAGTCAATCAAATTGACTATATTCCGTATAGTACAAATAATGATTTATATAAATAGAATCAATGGAGGTTTCACATGGTTAATATCGTTAAAATTAGAGGGAGTGTATTTGCACCATATGCATCGCTGGAACCTATTAAGGATTCTGCAACAGGAAGAGTGTTTGAATATGCTGGAGATGCACGTGAGTTTACACCATACGCTGTGAACACAAAGCGTTCAAGATTAGAACAAGAAGTGAATATTGATTTTTATAAAAAAGAAATTTTCACATATGCAGATGCTTGTATCGTCACTGTGAAGATTACAAATCCAGATGGCTCAATTGAGTATCAAAAAGGAGAAACAAGTACAGAAAGCATTGTATGTACAAATATTGTATGGAGTGAAGATGAAGTTTCATTTGAAATGAGAGCAAGTGCAAGTAATCCGTTAAACACGACAGCACCTGCAGCTGACTATTTTTTGACTATACGAGTTAATGAATGTGGTACTGTGCATGTTGAAGGTGTACACGATGGTTTCCCTTGCTATGAATTTTATAAACAAATAGACTTTGGTTTATTTGAATTAATATACACACATGATTTCAGAGAAACTGATGATACCCCAGCAGCACTAGCTGGAGAAATGGAATATAGTTTTAAAACGACAATCTAATAAATATAGCGCTATTTTTCAGAAGGAAGTAGCAAACGTTAAAAGAGAAATCTATTGATTATGGGACCGAAATTGTGATCTGTTTTACTCAATGATATGCAGTATTTAAAATAAAATTATAGAGGTGTTTCTTATGACTAATATCGTTAAAATTAGAGCCAGTGTATTTATTCCAATGTCTTGGACTGAAGCTAAGAAGGATATGGAAACGGGAAAAGTAATCCAATTCGAAGGTGATTCCCGTGAATTTACACCGTATGCGGTAAACGCTATGCGCTCTAGAGTTGAGCAAGAGGTAGTAGTGGATTTTTATAAAGAAGAAGTGTTTTCATATGCGGACACGGGTATTACGACAGAGAAGGTTACAAACCCAGATGGTTCGGTGAATAAAAGAACAGGAAAAGCGAGTACTGAAAATATTGTGTGTACGGATATTGAATGGAATTCTGATGGTGTGCAATTCAAAATGAGAGCAAGTGCAAGTAATCCGTTAAATGTGTATGCTCCTCCTGTGGACTATTTATTAACTGTATGTGTGAAAAAGGATGGTAGTATTAATATTCAAGGAGAACATGATGGTTTCCCTTGCTATGAATTTTATAAGCAAGTAGATTTCGGTTCATTTGAACAAATTTATACACATGATTTTAGAGAAACTGGTGATACACCTGAAGCGTTAGGTGGAGAAATGGATTATAGTTTTACAAAGAGTTTATAGGAAGTATGACAAATTACTTCATCCGTAAATGAATTCAGCCGTCAAAAATAAGTATTACTCCATACTACGCCGCCTTTAGGCATGGATTTAATCATACAGAAAGGAACCTGGAGATATCTAGGTTTTTTTGTTTCGAATTTGTGAACAAAAGATATATATATTGAAAATGATTTTTGTATATTTTATTATATACCCATACGGGTATAAGTTTTCTGTTTTTGATACATTAAGAAAATAAATAAGATGGAGGTTTGAAATATGTCTAGAAAAATTGTAGTAGTAGGTGGAGTTGCGGGCGGGGCATCAGTAGCTGCAAGGCTTCGTCGTTTAAGTGAAGAAGATGAAATTATTATGGTGGAGCGTGGTGAATATATTTCATTTGCGAATTGTGGATTACCATACTACATTGGCGGTGTCATTACAGAAAGACAAAAGTTATTAGTTCAAACTGTTGAAAGAATGTCAAAGCGTTTTAATTTAGATATACGTGTATTGAGTGAAGTAGTAAAGATTAATAAAGAAGAGAAAACAATTACGATAAAGAATGTAACTACAAATGAAACATATAACGAGGAATATGATATTTTAATTCTTTCACCAGGGGCAAAACCAATTGTTCCACCTATTCCAGGTATTGAAGAAGCGAAGACGTTGTTTACGTTACGAAATGTACCTGATACAGATCGTATTAAAGCGTACATTGATGAGAAGAAACCACATCATGCGACGGTTATTGGTGGCGGATTTATTGGAGTAGAAATGGTTGAAAACTTAAGAGAACGAGGAATTGATGTTACTCTTGTAGAGATGGCAAATCAAGTAATGCCACCAATTGATTATGAAATGGCAGCATATGTGCATGAGCATATGAAAAAGCACAATGTTGAGCTTGTTTTAGAAGATGGTGTAGATGCATTAGAAGAGCACGGGACTGTTGTACGTTTAAAAAGTGGTTCAATCATAAAGACAGATATGATTATTTTAGCAATTGGTGTGCAACCAGAGAGCAGTTTAGCGAAGGATGCAGGGTTAGTACTAGGAGTTAGAGGAACGATAAAGGTAGATGAGAGTTTTCAAACGTCGGACCCGCACATATATGCAATTGGTGATGCGATTGAAGTAAAGGATTTTGTTACAGAAACAGAAACGATGATTCCGTTAGCGTGGCCAGCTAATCGTCAAGGTCGCATGTTAGCAGATATTATTCATGGTCGTACGGATTCTTTATATAAAGGTACGCTGGGAACTTCTGTAGCTAAAGTTTTTGATTTAACAGTTGCTGCGACGGGAGTAAATGAGAAAATATTAAAACGATTAAATATACCCTATGAGGTAGTACACGTACAGGCGAATTCGCATGCCGGATATTATCCGAATGCGACGCCAGTGTTAATAAAATTAATTTTTAATAAAGAAAGCGGAAAAATGTATGGGGCGCAGGCGTTAGGGCGTGACGGTGTAGATAAGCGTATTGATGTTATTGCAACGGCAATGAAGGCAAACTTAACCGTAATTGATTTGCCAGATTTAGAATTATCATATGCCCCGCCTTATTCTTCTGCAAAAGACCCAGTAAACATGGTGGGGTATGCGGCAAGTAATATAGTAGATGGTTTCGTGGACACAGTACAATGGCATGAGGTAGATCGTATTATTGAAAATGGTGGATATCTTATTGATGTTCGAGAGCCTAATGAACTCAAACAAGGAATGATTAAAGGTTCTATTAATATCCCCTTAGATGAGTTACGTGATCGTTTGGATGAAGTACCGGTAGATAAAGAAATATATATTACTTGTCAACTTGGTATGAGAGGTTATGTCGCAGCGCGCATGTTAATGGAAAAAGGATATAAGGTAAAGAATGTAGATGGTGGCTTTAAATTGTATGGGACAGTATTACCAGAACGTGTTGCGTATTAATATTTTTTCATCTTCCATTTCAAAATTTAGTGGAAGATGAAAGCTTATGTATTAAGGTTTCACTTCTTGTTTTGTGAACATATAAGATAAACATTAAAAATAGGGGTTTACAAAATACCCTATAGGGTATAATATATTGTCATAGGTTATAAATAGTGACATAATGGTAATGAGGTGATTATAGAATGGAATATAATCAAGATATGAAAAATAGATTGAAACGTATTGAAGGTCAGGTTCGTGGTGTGCTTCGTATGATGGAAGAAGGAAAAGATTGCCGAGAGGTTATTACACAGTTAACGGCATCTCGTTCTGCACTTGATCGTACAATTGGACTTGTTGTTGGAACGAATCTAGAGCAATGTTTGCGTGAGCAGTTTGAAAGCGGTAATGGTTCAAATGAAGAGTTAATTAAAGAAGCTGTTCAATTACTTGTAAAAAGCCGATAATCTGTCAAACATAAGTGTTGACAGATTTTCAAAAATATTTTAATATACCCCTACAGGTATATGTATATAAATTATGGAGGAATCGACTATGAGTATAAAAGTGGATATGAGTTTAGATTGTAAAGGTTTGGCCTGTCCGATGCCGATTGTGAAGACGAAGAAGGCGATGGAAGGTTTGACATCAGGGCAAGTGATTGAAGTTCAGGCAACAGATAAAGGGTCTACTGTAGATATACAAAGTTGGGCGAGTAAAGTAGGTCATCAATATATCGGGACGAAACACGAAGGTGATGTATTGATGCATTACGTTAGAAAAGCAAATGAGCATGAAATGAATGAAATAGTGAAATATCCTCATACAATTACGAATTCGGAATTGGAAGAGATATTATTAAGTGGTGAAGAGTGTATTGTAGTAGATGTTCGTGAAGCGGCGGAATTCGTTTTTGGTCATATTCCATCGGCTGTTTCCGTGCC
Source organism: Bacillus pretiosus (assembly GCF_052947655.1). Lineage (NCBI taxonomy): Bacteria > Bacillati > Bacillota > Bacilli > Caryophanales > Bacillaceae > Bacillus > Bacillus pretiosus. The sequence goes on from NZ_CM129593.1 coordinate 799,777, forward strand.
GTTAGGAGAATTAGACAGTGCAGTGTTAGATCAGAAGAAGCAAATTTATGTTGTTTGCCGAACTGGTAACCGTAGTGATGTAGCTTGCCACATGTTGAAAGAGAAAGGTTATGCAAATGTGAAAAATGTCATTCCAGGCATGTTAGAGTGGCAAGGCAATGTGGAAAAATAAAATTTTTTAAATAAAAATATACCTATGGGGGTAATGAGATGAACGTTAAACCGTTACAAGCAAAAGATGTTGCAGAGAAAGTTTTATTCGGAAAGTTATTTATTTTAGATGTTCGTAATGAGGCGGATTATGAAGATTGGAAAATTGAAGGAAAAGAAGTTACTTCAATGAATGTGCCGTACTTTGATTTATTAGAGGGTGTAGATCATATTGTAAGTGAACTACCTAAAGATAAAGATGTTTTAGTAGTATGCGCAAAAGAAGGGTCTTCTATATTTGTGGCAGAGCAATTAACAGAGGCTGGATTAGAAAATGTTTATTATTTATCTGGTGGTATGAAGGCTTGGAGTGAATATATAAAGCCTATAAAAGTTGGAGATTTAAAAGATGGCGGAAGTATGTATCAGTTTAACCGTCTTGGAAAAGGTTGCTTATCTTATATGGTCGTTTCAAACGGTGAAGCAGCAGTTATTGATGCAGTAAGAACAGTTGAAGCGTACGAAGAGTTTGCGAAAGAACATGGTGTTACGATTACGAATGTAATGGATACACATTTACATGCAGACCATATTTCTGGCGGACGTAAGTTAGCGGAAAAAGTAGGTGGTACGTATTGGTTGCCGCCAAAAGATGCGGAGGAAGTTGTGTTCTCATATAAACCACTTGTTGAAGGATCTGTTATTACGGTGGGGGGTACTAAAATTGAAATTGACGCATTATACTCACCAGGGCATACGATTGGAAGTACGTCATTTATTGTAGATGATTCCTATTTATTATCAGGCGATATTTTATTTGTAGATTCAATTGGGCGTCCAGACCTTGCTGGGAAAGCTGAAGATTGGGTAAGTGATTTACGTACTACTTTGTATAGCCGATATAAAGAACTATCTCAAAACTTAGTTGTGTTACCGGCTCATTATTCAAAAATAAGTGAAATGGACGAGAGTGGCATTGTTAGTGCTAAATTAAAAGATTTATTTGCGTATAATGCAGGATTAAATATTGAGGATGAGGGAGAGTTTCGTAAAGTTGTAACAGAGAATTTACCACCTCAACCGAATGCATATCAAGAAATTCGTCAAACAAATATGGGGCGATTAAATCCAAGTCAAGACGAAGAGCGTGAAATGGAGATTGGTCCAAACCGTTGTGCTGTTCATAATTAATTCGGTTTCAAATGAAATAAAAATAGGAGGTATATAAGATGAAGGTGAAAGAAGTATTAGATGTAAAAGGATTAGCATGTCCAATGCCAATTGTGAAAACAAAGAAGGCGATGGAAGCATTACAATCGGGGGAAGTGTTAGAAGTACACTTAACAGATAAAGGTGCGATTAAAGATATTCCAGCATGGTCACAAAAAGGCGGTCATGAAGTGTTAAAGCATACAGAAGAAGACGGCGAATTAAAGTTCTGGATTAAGAAAGCTTAATTATAAAAATAGGAGGCATATAAGATGAAAGTGAAAGAAGTATTAGATGTAAAAGGATTAGCATGTCCAATGCCAATTGTAAAAACAAAGAAGGCAATGGAAGCATTACAATCGGGGGAAGTGTTAGAAGTACACTTAACAGATAAAGGTGCGATTAAAGATATTCCAGCATGGTCACAAAAAGGCGGTCATGAAGTGTTAAAACACACGGAAGAATCTGGTGAATTAAAATTCTGGATCAAGAAAGCATAGCAGTTCAATAACAAGTGGAAGATTACATCCTATGCTTATTATTGAAAGTAAAGAGGATAATCATATATGTTTTATATAGTTATATCTCTACTAGTATGGATGCTAGGAATTTTAGTAAAACGTTACATTCCGGTTTTAAACGTTGCATATATTTCGTTAGAACAAGTAAGGAAAATGGAAAGTGTTGTTGTAGATGTACGCAATTATACAGAGAGTCACAGTGATAACACTTCTAGAATTATGTGTATACCGTATGCGTATTTAAAACGGTATTATCATGAAATACCAAATAAGCCTTTGCATCTTATTGTTCATAATAAAGTGGATCGGAATTTAAGTGTTCGTTTTTTAAGAAAGAAAGGGTTCCATATTCAAAGCTATAGTTTATATTTGGACGGGAAAAAAGCACAAAAGGAGTTTAAATAGTTTTATGGATGTAAAGACAATATTAAATGTAATCTTAATTGTACTTGTATCGTGGTTTATTATTTCTCGCTTCTTACCAGTTAGAGGAGTAAAAAATATTTCAGGAAAAGATTTAAAACGGATAATGGGGCAAAAGAATAAACAATTTATCGATGTACGTACAGTAGGTGAGTATAGAGGGAATCATATGAAAGGGTTTCAGAATATCCCATTAAATGAGTTAGCTAGTAAAGCAAATCAATTAGATAAAAATAAGGAAGTAATCGTTATTTGTCAGAGCGGGATGAGAAGTAAGCAAGCAGCAAAGGTATTAAAGAAATTAGGATTTCAGCACGTTATCAATGTTTCAGGCGGTATGAATGGTTTGTGAGGAGGAAATTTAAAATGAAAGAAATGACAGTAAAAGAATTAGAAGAAAAATTGTTACGTAAAGAAGCAGTCAATATCGTAGACGTACGTGAAGTAGAAGAAGTTGCCGAGGGGAAAATCCCAGAAGCATGTAATATTCCACTAGGACTATTAGAGTTTCGTATGCAAGAGTTGGATAAAAAGAAAGAGTATATTATCGTTTGTCGTTCTGGCGGAAGAAGTGCACGAGCAGTTCAGTTTTTAGAGAGCTACGGTTTTCAAGCAATTAATATGGTAGGTGGTATGTTAGCATGGGAAGGTAAAGTCGTATAGTACAGAGATACATGATTTGAGCCTTTTTACAAATGACAAAATACCCCTATAGGTAATCGGAGGGAGAAAAACATGGAACAACAGAAGAAAACAACAATCGTTTTATTTAGCGGAGATTATGATAAAGCAATGGCTGCTTATATTATTGCAAATGGTGCAGCGGCGTATGATCAAGAGGTAACTATTTTTCATACTTTTTGGGGATTAAATGCTTTAAGGAAAGATGAGCATGTGAAGGTGAAGAAAACTTTCATCGAAAAAGTATTTGGAAAGATGATGCCACGCGGTGCGGATAAGATGGGATTATCAAAAATGAATTTTGCAGGTATGGGACCAAAGATGATTAAAGGTATTATGAAAAAACATAATGCGATGCCTTTACCAGATTTAATCGATTTGGCGAAAGAACAGGGGATTAAACTTGTCGCTTGTCAAATGACAGTAGATTTATTAGGGTTAAAAGAGGAAGAGATTATGGAAGGGGTAGAGTTTGCAGGAGTAGGAGCTTATTTAGCAGATGCTTCGGATGGGAATGTAAACTTATTCATTTAATTCACCTTCTTTTTAGAAGGGAGGGGATGTAAGATGAGCTTAGTCGTATTACTTTTTATAATTGGGTTTATAGGATCGTTTATATCAGGAATGGTTGGAATTGGCGGTGCGATTATTAATTATCCGATGATCTTATACATTCCGGTATTGCTGGGGTTTACTGGCTATACGTCACATGAAGTAAGTGGTATTACAGCGGTTCAAGTATTCTTTGCAACTTTTGCAGGGGCATGGGCCTATCGGAAAAGTAATGATATGGATAAAACGCTAGTTGTGTATATGGGAGCTAGTATATTAATAGGAAGTTTCATAGGGAGTTTTGGTGCTAACGTATTAGCGGAACATACGGTCAATGTTGTTTATGCAGCGTTAGCAACAATAGCTGCTATTATGATGTTCGTACCGAAACGAAATAATGGTGATGAAGTGAAATATAATAAATGGTTAGCAAGTTTGTTAGCATTTATTGTAGGCGGAGCATCAGGCATTATAGGTGCTGGAGGTTCTTTCTTATTAGTTCCCATTATGCTGGTCATTTTAAAATTGCCGATACGTACAACAATAGCAACATCTATCGCAATTACGTTTATTTCCTCAGTAGGAATTACGACTGGAAAAGTAATAACTGGGCAAGTAGTTGTAATTCCAGCTCTTATTATCGCGATTGCAAGTATCTTTGCTGCGCCGCTTGGAGTGCGAGTCGGGAAGAGGATCAATCAAAAAGCATTGCAATATATGTTATCGATTTTGATTGTAGGCACTGCTGTTAAGATGTGGATTGATATGATATCGAAATAAAAGGATGGTGCTGCTTGCAGCTCATCCTTTTATTTATGCCGCTATTTGAAGGTAGTAAACGCCTGATTGGTGCAGGCTGATTTATGCCCAAATAACTTTCATTAAGTTTTTATATTCGTCATTTGCTAATTTATATAGCATTCTCGTATGTTCAAAGACAAGTGCTGGATTAAAGTTTGGTTCTGAGAATGCAAGCGATGCTGAAATATCAATTGCATTTTGCTTGTTTAATGTGAATTTTGCAAATCGATAAGATGTGTTTAATTCATTGATAACATGCAAAATATCATTTGTTGATGTTGCATCAGGTACGTGAGCAACATTGAAGCAGTATATATCCACAGTAGGATGTTCGTTTTGGAAAGCAGCGATAAGTTGAATTTTTGCGCCAGCTTCTGTTTCTAAGCCTACTGAAAAATGAACAGAACCATCATTTTCATCTATATTTTCTTCCATGTATATATCGTTGGATTTTAAGTAGTCTTTAAAATCTGAGATGTTATGTTTTACTGCAGCTTTCATATGTATGAGCCCCCTGATAATTGGAATAGATTGCTACTATTTATTATAATTTAAAAATATTAAAAAAGATAGTTAGAAAGTTCTGATTTTTGATTTAGAAGAAATAAAAAGAAGCAGTACTCTACCTCCATAGAGAACTGCTTCTTTTTTATTCATTGTCGTTAGACGATGTTTCTGTATCTTCACTGCTATTTTTATTCTTATTTTTCACTTCATTGTTACTTGATTCGCGTTCACTTGAATTTTCAGACTTAGATTCTTTTGTTTTCTCTGTGCTTGTTTTCTTCGAATCAGAGTCTGTTTTTGTATATGCAGGTAATCCAAGGTGAGCGCGAAGCCCGTTTGTTACATTTGCTAATTCTTTTTTATCTGGATTGTAGTAATATGTTCGGCCGCCGCCAGCAGATTTGCTACATGTATCGTCACCTTTTTCCATATAGCAGTCTTCACCTTGAATTTGTAATTTCTCAATTTCCGAATCCGATCCGTACTTATAGAATGAAAGCATATCATCGAATGTTAAGTTCGTAACGAATTGGCCGTTAATATCATCAATGATGTTACCAACTTTTGTTACAGATCCAACGCTTGTTAGTTTCTTTAAAATAGCTTCAATAACGAGCTGTTGGCGTTGTCCACGCATTGCATCACTATCGATGTGGCGCGTTCTAGCAAGGGCAAGAGCTTCTTCACTATTTAGCTTTTGAACACCTTTCTTCAGATGAATCGCATCAGCAGTATCATTACTATCTTGTTCAGTAAATTCAACTGGTACATCGACTTCAATACCACCTAAATCGTCGACAATTTTCATAAATGACTTGAAGTTAAACTTTACAAAGTAATCAACGGGAACATTCATTAATTTTTCAACTGCATCAATGCTTGCTTGGGGTCCACCATCTTTTCCGTTTTTAGTAGAACCGTATGCATGAGCGTGTGTAATTTTATCTTTTTTCTTTTCCACTGGGATATAAGTATATGTATCTCGTGGAATACTTAATAGTTTTACAGTTTTGCTATCTTTATTAAACGTTGCAAGTAGTAGTGCATCCGTTCTTATAGCTTCTCCATATTCTTTCCCGCGGACATCGCTTTCATCAACACCCATGATTAAGACGGAGACGTTATTTGTGATAGGTTTTACAGCTTTATCACGTAAATCAGATTTATCACCGCGCGCTAAATCGTGTGCGGCATTTCGAACAGCAGAAGATGCTTTATTTACTAAAAACCAAGTATAACCGCCACCTATTATTAAAAAGAATAGAATAACGCTTATAATAATTTTTGTTTTTTTCCTACTTTTTTTCGGTTTACTGCGTGTATTTTCTTGCAAAGATGGGTTTTGCTCCATTTCCTGTACTCCTTCATTTGGATTGAAATACGACACTCACATCCACTTATTATAATGAAATTTGACGAAAAAAGACATTACAAATCATTTACATTTCGTAAAAATTCAATATATTTATAAAAAGTCAGATTTTCTATATTTTATTTTTCAGATGTAGAATAAGTATAAGTTGTTTTAGTGGAAATGAAAACATGTATTGTGAGAAAGTGATAGAGAAGTAAGATTTGTTGAAATATAGCCAAGAAGAAATGAGTAGGTTTACTGGTTTCTTCTATATAATAAAGAAGAATTTTACGGATAAAGGAGCGGGCATAGTGAATCATACATCATTCCGAGCAATCGTTGTGAACGAAACAGAAAGTAAGCAGTTTGTAAGAAACATTGTAGAGAGAGAAGTAAGTAGTTTACCTGAGGGGGACGTATTAATACAGGTTCACTATTCTTCATTAAATTATAAAGATGCGCTTTCAGCCACGGGTAATAAAGGTGTTACGAGAACATATCCTCATACGCCAGGAATTGATGCAGCAGGAGAAGTTGTGAGTAGTGAAGGGGAAACCATTAAGGTAGGAGATCAAGTCATTGTAACGGGATATGATTTAGGTATGAATACTTCTGGTGGTTTCGGAGAATATATTCGCGTGCCAGCATCTTGGATCACCCCTTTACCAGAGGGAATGTCATTAAAGGAAAGTATGATGTACGGGACAGCAGGTTTTACAGCTGCTTTATCAGTATATAAGCTTATTGGAGCAGGCATAACGCCTAGTATGGGAGATGTTTTAGTAACGGGTGCCACAGGCGGCGTAGGGAGTGTAGCTGTTAGTATTTTAAGTAAGCTAGGATTTAACGTAGTAGGAGCGACAGGGAAAATGGAAGAGGAAGAGATGCTACTACGTCTAGGAGCGAAACAAGTGATTCATCGTACGGAGTTGAATGATGAATCAGGAAGACCAATGTTAAAAGGGATATACGCCGGGGTTATCGATACTGTAGGTGGACATATGCTAGAAACCGCTTTAAAAACGGTAAAGTATGGTGGTTGTGTAACGACATGCGGTAATGTGGCAGGGCAGGAGTTACAAACAACGGTATATCCGTTTATTTTGCGAGGTATAAGTCTTTTAGGAATAGATTCTGTGCAATGCCCAGTGGATGTGAGAAGAAATGTGTGGACGCTCTTAGCAAGTGAATGGGAAAATAATGAGTTACTATCTTATACAGAAGAATGTACATTGGAAGAGTTAGATGAAAGGTTTACACTTATATTGCAAGGAAAGTTAAAAGGAAGAACGGTTGTAAATATGAAATAAAAAAGAGACGCTAACTTAAGCGTCTCTTTTTTATTATAATGATTGTTTTAAATTGATTTTACCTTGTTCACCTAAAACACCATCAGCGATATTTACAGCGTGATCACCGATACGCTCTAAGTTACTTACCATATCAACGTAGATGATACTTGCATCACCTGAACAGCTACGTTCATTCAGACGTAATACGTGACGTTTACGAAGAACACGTTCCATTTGGTCAATTTTACGTTCTTTTGCAATAACCGTTTGAGCTAGTTCAGTGTCGAAGTTAGTTAAAGCATTGATTGCATCTTGTAATGTTGAAATTGTTAACTCAAGCATTTCATTTAATTCAGCTAGTGCTTCGTCTGATAGTGAAACACGATGTGAAATTTGGAAATCTACAAGTTCTACAAGGTTTTCTACATGATCACCGACACGTTCAATATCTCCAACGACACCTGCTAGCACCGAATGCTTTTCAGAGTCTGTAGGTGAAAGTGGTTTTTCTGATAGTAAAACTAAATACTCGATAATTTTTTTATCTAAATTGTTAATAGCTCCTTCTAATTGAGTAGCCATATCAGCGTGTTTTTTGTCTTGTGTATTTAAAAATTGATTCGCTTCTTTTAATCCGTGTAATGAAAACTCAGCCATACGGATGATTTCTTTTTGAGCTTCTGTTAAAGCAATAGCTGGAGATTGCTCAATAAAGATTGGGTTTAAATGTTGCGGTTTGAAGTTAATAGATGAATCTTCACCACGAATGATTTTTGTTACGATCCATGCTAATACTGCAATGAATGGGAACTGAATAATTGTATTCGTTACGTTAAATGTTCCGTGTGCAAATGCAATTGTCATTTCTGGATTTAAATTTAATGACGTTTGGAAATATTGAATTAAACTTGTAAATGGTATTAATATAATCGTAAAGATAAGGGTACCGATAATATTAAAGATAACGTGAACTAATGCTGCACGTCTTGCAGCAATTGAAGTACCGATTGCTGCTAATACTGCTGTAATTGTCGTACCGATATTATCACCGAATAATACAGGAAGAGCAGCTTGTAAATCAATAGCACCTTGACCGAATAGTTCTTGTAAAATACCGATTGTTGCGCTTGAGCTTTGTACAATTAAAGTGAACACTGTACCGACAATAATTCCTAAAATTGGATTGTCACTCATGCTAACCATTAACTCTTGGAATGCCTCTAAAGAACGAAGAGGTTTCATACCTGCGCTCATTAATTCTAAACCGAAGAATAACATACCAAAACCAAATACAACTTGACCTACAGAATGTACTTTTTTATTTTTAAAGAAGAATAGCAAAATTGCTCCAACTGCCATAACTGGGAGAGCGTATTCTCCGATTTTAATTCCGATAATAAATGCAGTAACTGTCGTACCGATGTTCGCACCCATAATAACACCGATTGCTTGTCTTAATGTCATAAATCCGGCACTTACAAGTCCGACTGTTAAAGCGGTTGTTCCTGAACTTGATTGGATTAATACAGTAACTAACATACCTGCTAGCACACCCATAAGTGGGTTTGTTGTAAAGCGATCTAAAATATCGCGAAGACGATCTCCAGCTGCTTGTTGCAGTCCATCGCCCATGTATTTAATACCGAATAAGAAAATACCTAATCCACCAATGAACTGGAAGATCATATCTTGAATATTGTATTCCACGCATTCCACTCCTTAAATTTCATGTACGATGTAATTATTAACTAAACCTTGAGGCACTGTAAACGGTTTATCAGTAAAATTTACACTAAATTTACAAAGTGATAAAAAGTTTACAAACCTTTAAAGAAACACCTGGATTTAATTGGTTTTTTAGATGATATATCTAATCGGTTTGTAAAGAAGTCACATTTGTCACACTATTTATTGATAGTAAAAATAGGTGAAGGGAAACTACCCAACTGGGTATGCGGATTGGAATTTTATTTTGTTATGATGATGGTTCTTTGCATATTTTTTGATTAAAGTTAGAAAAATATGTAGGGAAACGGGGGAGGTTTGAAATGGATTTATTTAATGAAAGTAAAAAACGATTAAATTATTTTAAACTGTTTTCTTTTGAGATGCTCGCAACAATAAAAAAGAGCAATTCGCATATGAATTTGCTCTGCCTTTTTATGTTAAAAACTTTCGGTGCCTTGCATTTTAACAATTATGCAAAGTGTTTTTTCTTTATTTAGAATCGTCATCATGCTCCATAGTTATGACGACATTTCCCCTCTTATGTCCTTTTTCAACATATATGTGAGCTTCAATAATTTCCTCAAAAGTGTATTGCCTATCAATGACCACTTTTATTTTACCGTCCTCAACAAGTTCTTTAAGGAAATTTAATGCTTCGGAAGTTTCAGGTGCGTTTTGACTTAATATGAGTTTCACGCGACTTGTCAATTTAGTCCAGAACATTTGAGCACTTGGTAACGGTTCAACAATATTTATATAGGTACCATCTTCCTTTAACATTTTAATACACTCTGAAAAGGAGCTCCTGTTTACCGCTTCAAAGATAACATCATAAGTTTCGTCTGTAGTAGAAAAATTTTTTGTGGTGTAATCAATTACTTCGTCAGCTCCTAGAGATTTGACCAATTCTAAATTGGAGCTACTGCACACACCTGTAACTGTTGCGCCGAAATACTTGGAAATTTGTACTGCATAACTTCCGACACTTCCAGAAGCTCCGTAAATAAGAATGTTTTGACCGCTTTGAACGTTAGCTTTCCTAAGGAAAAACAAAGCTGTACGTGCTCCAATTGGGATGGCTGCGGCTTCTTCATAGGATATATTGGAGGGCTTCATGCACACTGCTCCAACTTCAGGTAGACAAATATACTCAGCATAAGAACCAAAATTTACTTGGGTAGCTGCAAAAACTTGGTCTCCTTTTTTAAATCGTGTGACGTCTTTTCCTACTGATTCAACTTCACCAGCCAATTCCATTCCAAGTATTTGTTTTTTCGGTTGCTTAAAGCCAAGTGCGATTCGAGCGGGTAGCCAAACAGAAGAGGGAACCGTAAAACTTCGTGAGCGAATATCTCCTGCTGTTACGGTTGTCGCTTTTATTTTTACTAGTATTTCATTGTCCTTAGGAGCAGGTTTTTCTATCTCTTTCAGTTGAAGAACGTCGGGGAGACCGTATTCTGTATATACTATTGCTTTCATTAATATTTCCTCCAATTCGTTCTATATGTTAATATCATACGAACAACATGAATAAATAGAACAGCGGTTCACTCTTCAATACAATGCAAAAAGCAGTGTGATTTTTTAGGAATCCACTGCTTTTTACAAATGTGTATACATGATTTTTTGGTCCAAGTACTTCGAAAAAGAACCCATTAGCATTACCCAACGGCTTTTTCTTTTGTTTTATCCCCTTGTTTTTGCTTCCGTAAGCTTGTGATGTAAATGAAAAGAAAAGCGATAAGTAATAGAGAGGAATATCGATATACAGTTGCATAGTTGGTAAAGTGTGCAATGAATCCAAATATAATTGCGCCAGCGCCAATACCGAGGTCAAATGCTGAGAAGAATGTAGCTGTTGCGACTCCTCGTCGGTGTGGTGCTACTCGGTCGATCATCCATGCTTGTAGTGCAGGTTGAATCGCTCCAAAACCACTTCCGTAGCATGCTGCTGCAATAATTAAACTCGGAATTGTAGTTGTATACGACAATAAAATAATACCTGTAAACGTAATGATAACCCCTGGAATAATAACGAATGCATGACCTTTCGCATCGTATAACTTTCCAGAAAACGGACGAGTGACAGCGATTGCAAGTGCATTAAATAAGAAGAAGAGGCTTATATCAGCAATTCCGACTTCCGTAGCAAATAATGTAATAAAGCTCCCGATTCCGCCGTACATTAATGTAATACATAATATTAATAATGAAGGAAGTAAAGCTTTGCGCTCAATAAATCCATCGAGAAAAGTACCAGATGTTTGCTGTGGTGGTTGCGGCGATTTTTTGATTTGAAGTAGTTTCGTTAATATTAATGAAACAATTGTACATGAAAGTGCACATAAAAAAAGAATCGTGAAGTTATATGTTTGCATGAGCCAAAGTCCGATAAGTGGACCGAGCGCCATTGCAATCGTTCCAGAAAGACCGAAATATCCCATGCCTTCGCCGCGACGAGCTTGCGGAATTAAATCTGAAACGACAGTTCCATATGTAGTCGTTGTAATACCAAAGCCAGCTCCGTGTAAAATTCGCACGGCAAGCAATAGGAAGACGGTTGAAGCGAAAAGATAACTACCCATAGCGAGTAAACAAATAGCAGTACCGATCATTAAAATGATTTTTTTGTTGAATTTTTGCAAGGCGTTTCCAGTCAGTGGTCGAACAAAAAGTGCCGCCACGGTAAACATGCCTACAACAAATCCGATATTAGAACTTGTGCCGCCAATTTCTTTCACATAAACAGGTAAAGTAGGAATTAACATTTGAAACCCTAAAAACATACATAAGTTTGCAAAAATTAAAGCGACAAACTCTTTCGTCCATAACGATTCTCGTTTTACGAGTATTGCTTCTCCCATATATTCATCCCCTATATAAAATTTTCTCTTTTCTTTCGAGTATATGTATTGGTCAATGTAACAGTCAAGGAAGGTGCCTTGAAAACGTATAACAATTTTTGCGGTGAAAAAACTGACAAATTTGTGTAAAAGCTACACAACTCTGAAAAAAAGATGTAAAGTATAGATGTATAGACTTGTAGTTGTTATGAATGATAGAAATTGGTTTTTCTTTAAAGAAAGCGGATTCAAAAAGTAGTGAATGAGAAGGGGAAATATACTTTTTCACTACATATATTTGAAAAGGTTTACAAAACAATGAAGAAAGAGGCGTGTACATATGAGACGATTAGGTATTTCTATTTATCCAGAACATTCAACAGTAGAGAAAGATAAGGAATATTTAACATTAGCAAGTAAATACGGATTTAATCGTGTATTCACATGCTTATTGTCTGTAGATGGAGAAAAAGAGAAAATTATAGAAGAGTTTAAAGAAACGATCTCTCATGCAAATGCATTAGGGTTCCAAGTATTAGTTGATATTAGTCCGTCTGTTTTTACACAATTAGGTATTTCATATAATGATTTATCGTTCTTCCATGAGTTGGGAGCGTACGGCATTCGTTTAGATGTTGGATTCTCTGGTTTAGAAGAATCGATTATGACTTACAATCCATACGGCTTAAAAATTGAAATTAATATGAGTAACGGTACGAAATATGTAGATAACATTATGAGCCATAGACCAAACCGTGAAAATTTAATTGGTTGCCATAATTTTTATCCGCATCGTTATTCAGGATTATCATACGATCATTTCATTAAATGCTCGAAACAATTTAAAGATTACGGTATGAGAACGGCTGCGTTTATTTCATCCTTTGATGCAACGTACGGACCTTGGCCAGTAACAGAAGGCTTATGTACGTTAGAGCAGCATCGTGAATTACCGATGACAACACAAGCGAAGCATTTATTTGCGACAGAATTAATTGATGATGTTATTATTGCGAACGCGTATGCATCAGAAGAAGAATTACAAGCACTAGGTGCATTAAATAAAGAGAAACAAACATTTGATATAGGATTATATGATACAACAACAGAACTAGAAAAAATTATCGTATTAGACGAGCCTCATTTTTACCGCGGAGATGTATCTGAATATATGATTCGTTCGACACAAAGTCGTGTGAAATATAAGAAAGAAGAGTTCAAACCGCATAATACACGCGAAATTAAACGCGGTGATCTTTTAATTGATAATGAACAGTATGGTCAATACAAAGGTGAATTACAAATTGCTTTAAAAGATATGGTGAATACAGGAAAAACAAATGTAGTTGGCCAAATTGTGGAAGAAGAAATTTTCTTATTAGATTATTTACAAGCGTGGGATAAATTCGGATTTACATTAAAGAAATAGATAAAATGAAAAAGGAAAAAACTACTGACCTCAGCAGCTTTTTCCTTTTTATATATAAATTGTGAGAGGAAGAGCTATGACAAAAGTGCATCAGCGATTAATTTCTATTTTAGAGGAGTTTTTAGAAGAGAAATCGATGTTAAATCGAGCTTTTTTAGCGAGCCGTTTACATGTATCAACGAAGACGATTCAAAAAGATATAAAATTATTAAATGATATATTGGAAGAAAACGGAGCGAAAATTGAATCGCAAAGAGGGACTGGATACGAACTGGAAATTATACAAACGAAGAAGTTTGAAGAGTTTTGCGTGGGTCTATTTCAAAAACAGACTGAAAAGATCCCGACTTCTTATGAAGAAAGGATAGCGTACATCCTGCAACGTATTGTAACGACAGAGGGATATGTAAAGCTTTCACAGTTAGCAGAGGAGATTTATGTGAGTAAATCGACTGTAAATTTAATTATGAAAGATGTGACAGATATATGTGGTCGCTATCAATTACAAATTGAAAAGAGACCGTATTATGGTATACGTATTGTGGGAGAGGAGTTTCATATTCGGTCTTGTTTATCACAATATGGTTTACCGCGCTATGATCATACTCCGTTTCATGAGCAGTTTGAGCAGAGGGATACATATTTATCGTTACCTCATATACCGCTTATCCGTTCGGTTATCTTAAAGTATATCGAGGGAGGAACGATATATTTATCAGATATAGAAATTGATAATTTAGTCATTCATATTGCAATTGCAATAAGGCGTTGTGAAGATCAACATTATATGAAAGGACTGAATGCGGAGCAATCAGAACTCATAATAAAGAAAGAATATACAATTGCGAAAGAGATTGTAGGGGATTTAGAGAAAGAGTTGCATCTTTCATTTCCAGAAGAAGAAGTTTTATATGTGACGATGCATTTATTGAGTACTGCTGTTACAGCGAGAGATCGTTATGAAAATGTGGAAGAACTATTAGGGAAAGATCTATATGCATTTATGCAACATATTCTTTTTAAAGTAGCGGAAGAACGGAATCTTATTTTTTATTATGATGAAGAATTATTATTTGGTTTTGGTGTTCATTTAAAAACGTTATTAAACCGTTTGAAGTATAAGTTAAATACAAGAAATCCTCTATTGGCAGAAGTGAAAAAGAATTATCCGTATGCTTTTGAAATTGCGGTTCTCGTAGGAGATATAATTGGTGAATATACGGGAGAATCGATTCCGGAAAGTGAAATTGGTTATATTGCGATTCACTTTGGCGGAGCGATGAGTCGTTTACAGGAACAGAATCAAAAGAAAAGATGTTTACTAGTTTGTGCGACTGGTCAAGGAAGCGCCCAGCTATTGAAATATAAAATTTTATCACAGTTCCGAGATAAATTAGAGATTGTAGGGATTACAGGTTATTATCAATTGAAAGTGGAAGACCTTTATAAAGATAAAATAGATTGTATTATTAGTACGATTCATATACCGAGTGGTTTGCCTGTTCCAGTTATAAAAGTGAACTCAATATTTGATGATAAAGAAATTAAATCCATCGGTCAGCAGTTGTTTACGCATGTGAATACTAGTGTACAGCAGTATATAAAGGAAGATTTGATCTTTTTAAATCATAGCGCTTCTACGAAAGAAGAGGTTATCCAATTTTTATGTGAGAAAGCCGCTGAGAAAAACTATGTACCAGAAAACTTTTATGATTCTGTTATGGAAAGAGAGAATACATCTCCTACAGCCGTTGGGAATTTAGTTGCAATTCCACATCCGATGCAGTTATTAAGTGAGAATACATTTTTGCTGTTTTGTACACTTAATAAAGCGGTTGACTGGGGAGATAAGAAAGTACAAGTTATTATTTTATTTAGTGTAAAGCGCAATAATAATGAAGATTTACAAAAGCTTTATGATTTTTTATATGATATTATGTCTAGTCAGCATACGATAGAAAAATTAACTCAGGCTGGAATGATTGAAGAATTTCAAGAGATTTTACTATCGTTTTGAAAAAGTATATAAAAACTTCCGTTACACAACGGAAGTTTTTTATGTTTAATTGTATGCGTTTTCATAATAAGATAACAATATAGAAAAAAGATAGCTTGGGGGAATTTAAAATGACTGATATGCAAACTCCATTTGCGTTAATTTTACATGGTGGCAATGCGAGAAGCGCAGCGCTTGAAGCAATTGCTTTTGCAAGACAAGGAGATTTTGAGAATGCTAGTGAAAAGATGACACTTGCTAGTGAAGAGATTTCAGCAGCTCATCGCATTCAAACAGACTTAATTCAAGAAGAAGCAAGAGGAAATCATGCAGAAATCAGTTTACTGTTAGTGCATGCACAAGATCATTTAATGAATGCAATTACAGTGAAAGAACTTGCTGAAGAATTTATTACTCTTCATAAACGAGTGGAAGAGAAAGTGACGGTATAAGATGTACATTTTATTATGTTGTGCAGCAGGCATGTCAACGAGTATGGTCGTAAGAAAAATGCAAGAAGAGGCAAAGAAACAAGGGAAGGATTATAAAATTAAAGCAGTTGATTCAGAACTTGTGAAACTGGAAATAAAAAATGCTGATGTTGTTTTAATCGGACCACAAGTGAAGTATTTGTTTCCGGCGGTACAGTTTCTTGCGAAGTCATACGATATACCAGTTGCAATAATAGAACAAAGAGATTATGGCATGTGTGACGGTTTAAAAGTACTGAAACAAGCAGAACAATTAGTTTTAGCATAATTATATTTTTTTAAATATAAACATTATAATGTTATAACTTTTTATTCTTACGTAGTAAAGAGAAAGAGGAGGGGTATTGATGAATGGTTTTATGAGTTTTATGGAACAAAAGATTATGCCAACAACGCAAAAGATTGCAGGACAACGACATTTATTAGCAATTCGAAACGGAGTTATTTCTACATTGCCGTTAACGATTGTCGGATCATTTTTCGTTATCTTTTTAAATTTACCAATTGATGCATATATGGAATGGATTGCACCATTTCGCCATATTTTAGATATTCCATTCCGGTTTACAGTAGGTTTAATGGCGTTATACGCAGCATTTGGGGTAGGAGCTTCACTCGCAAACTTTTATCAGCTCAATCAGTTAAGTGCAGGGTTGTTATCTGTACTCGCCTTTTTACTAGCATCAGTTGAACCAATTCAAATTACGAAAGCTGTACCAGGTGTTATTGATGCGGGAAGATATATTTCAGTAGGAACATTAAGTGCAACGTCTTTATTCGGCGCAATTGTTACAGCTTTAATTGCAGTAGAAATTTATCACTTTATGATTAAGCATAATATCTCGATTAAATTACCAGATAGTGTACCACCAGCAGTTGCAAACTCGTTTGCAGCATTAATTCCAACTTTAGTCGTTATTCTTTTATTCTGGGGTATTCGTTACGGTTTAAAATTCGATGTGAATACAACAATCACATATTTAATCGCACCACTAAAATCAGTATTAGTAGGAAATAATTTATTCGGCGGTTTATTAACAGTATTCTTAATCGTGTTCTTCTGGTCATTCGGTATACATGGCCCAGCGATTTTAGGACCAATCATTCGTCCGATGTGGGATTCAGCAATTCTTGAAAATATGGAAGTATTCACAGCTACAGGAAATGCACATCAATTACCAAACTTATTTACAGAGCAATTTATTCAATGGTTTGTATGGATCGGTGGATCAGGCTCAACATTAGCTTTAGTTATTATGTTTATGTTCTCTAAATCTAAATTCCTAAAAGAGTTAGGTAGATTATCATTCGTGCCAGGTTTATTCAATATTAACGAACCGATTATTTTCGGGGCACCAATTGTAATGAACCCAATCTTAATTATTCCATTCGTTATAACACCGTTAGTTACAACGACAGTATCATATTTCGCAGTTGTTTCAGGCATGATTCCGCTCATGATGGCGAAACTGCCATTTACGATGTTAGCACCAATTGCAGCGATTATTAGTACAGACTGGACAATTATGGCTGGTGTACTTGTACTTATTAACTTTGTTATCTCATTCGTTATTTACTACCCATTCTTCAAAATGTATGAGAAACAACAATTAGCAGGAGAGGAGAAAACAGAATGCTCGGAGCAATTATCATCTTAATTACATTCGTAGCGGGGCAGTGTATTGCACATTACTCAAAATGGGTACAAAGTAAATCTTTATTAGTGTTACTACTCGTATCAATTGTATTTATCGGTAGTTCAATGGGTGCCTATGTAATGTTAGGGTTACAATCACCGTACGTAATCATTGTACCAACGATTTTATGTGCAACATGTTTATCTGCAAAATATAGATTTACGAGCATGGCATTAATACAACGTGTGAAGGAGATGCAAAAGCATGGAGCGTAAATTAGGAATTTCACTTTATCCAGAGCATTCAACGAAAGAACAAGATATGGCATACATTTCGGCAGCGGCACGCCACGGTTTTTCAAGAATATTCACATGTCTATTATCTGTGAATCGTCCGAAAGAAGAAATTGTAGCTGAATTTAAAGAAATTATTAATCATGCAAAAGATAACAATATGGAAGTTATTTTAGATGTAGCTCCGGCAGTATTCGATCAACTTAGTATTAGCTATAGCGATCTGTCATTCTTTGCAGAGTTAGGTGCAGACGGTATTCGTTTAGATTTAGGTTTTGACGGATTAACAGAAGCAAAAATGACGAATAATCCGTACGGCTTAAAAATTGAACTAAACGTAAGTAATGATATTGCATACTTAGAAAATATTCTTTCGCATCAGGCGAATAAGCCAGCTTTAATTGGCTGTCATAACTTTTATCCGCAAAAATTCACTGGTCTTCCGTATGATTATTTCATTCGCTGTAGTGAACGCTTTAAAAAGCATGGCATTCGCACGGCAGCGTTTATTACGTCACATGCAGCTAACATCGGTCCATGGGATATTAATGACGGATTATGTACGTTAGAAGAGCATCGTAACTTACCGATTGAAGTACAAGCGAAACATTTATGGGCGACAGGGCTTATTGATGACGTTATTATTGGAAATGCTTACGCGAGTGAAGAAGAGTTAGAGAAACTAGGAAACTTAAATCGTTACATGTTACAGCTGAAAGTACACTTTGTAGACGAAGCGACTGAAGTAGAAAAGAGAGCCACGCTGCAAGAATTACATGTAAGGCGCGGTGACATAACAGAGTATATGGTACGTTCTACAGAAGTGCGTAAAAAGTACAAAGACTATGACTTCCCAGTGCGCGAAAGTGTATTACAGGAAAGAGGGCAAGTTGTAATTGGTAACAACTCGTTTGGTAAGTATAAAGGTGAACTACAAATCATTCTAAAAGAAATGCCGATAGATGAACGGAAAAATATTGTCGGTACAATTGCAGAAGAAGAGTTATTCTTACTAGATTATGTAGGAGCTTGGACGCAGTTTACTTGTGTGGAATAGGGAAGGGCAGGAGAGGATGCTATGGCATCCTCTTTTTTTGTTGAAATAGTAATCTATCGTATATAGAATGCAAAGAGATAGATTTAATTTGGACGGGAGAGAAGGAGATTGTCAGCGCTCTTCGTTTTTTACATAAGTTTGTTAATCATGAAGAAGTTTTAAAGGCGTTTGATAAAGTATATAAAAACCGAGGGAACTTATTTATGTCAGAGTGAAAGTTGCTTCGGGATCATATTAGTTACTTTCAAGAGAAAGTTAGAATGTGAGAATCAAAAAAAGAGTCAGCCTCAATGAGACTGACTCTTTTTATACGAACTAGTTTAATACTTTAACTGTAACTGTTTTACGTCCCCAGTTACTAGATGTACCTTTATCAGGCATTAAAACGTCGATTTTATTTCCTTTAATAGCTCCACCAGTATCACCAGCGATTGCTACTCCGTAACCTTCAACCCATACTTTTGAACCTAATGGAATGACACTTGGATCAACTGCAATTAGTTTCATGTTTGGGTTAGCTGTTAAGTTGTGACCTAAAGCTGATTTTACTTGGTCGCCTGCTTTATAACCATTTTCAAGTGGATCTGCTGTGTAAGCTGTTGCTACAACGCGTAGTTCACGAGAAGATGATGGTGCACTTGTTTCAGTTTCTTTTGCAACAGGTTGTTGTGTAGCAGGTTTTTGAGCTTTAGCCGCTTCACGAGCTTTAGCTGCCTCTTGAGCTTTAGCCGCTTCACGAGCTTCAGCTGCTTCTTGAGCCTTAGCCGCTTCACGAGCTTCAGCTGCTTCTTGAGCCTTAGCTGCTTCACGAGCTTTAGCTGCTTCTTGAGCCTTAGCTTCTGCTTGAGCTTCAGCTGCTTCTTGAGCTTTAGCTGCTTCACGAGCTTTAGCTGCTTCTTGAACCTTAGCTTCTGCTTGAGCTTCAGCTGCTGCCTGAGCTTTAGCTTCTGCCCCGGCTTTAGCTGCTTCACGAGCTTTAGCTGCCTCTTGAGCCTTAGCTTCTGCTTGAGCTTCAGCTGCTTCACGAGCTTTAGTTGCTTCCTCCGCCTTAGCTTTAGCTTGCGTTTCAGCTACTTCACGAGCTTTAGTTGCTTCCACTGCTTTAGCTGTATCTTGAACTTTAGTTGTTTTTTCAGCTTTAACTACTGGTTGAACTTTAACTGGTGCTTTACCAGTTAAGTAAGGAACATGAACATAAGCTGTTTTGCCGTTATATTCAAATTGGATCCAGTCGTTTTGTACTTGGTGTGTTGTTTCAATTACATCATCTTGTTTCAATTTACCAAGAATTTCTGAGTCTGTGTTTGCACCAGCACGTACGTTTAATACGTTTGCTGTTACGTAGTAAGTGTCTTTAGTATAGTCAGCGCTAATGAAAGCTTCTTTACCGCTGTTTAATTTCACTTTTGACCATCCGTTTTCTGTATGTAAAACGTTAACTTTATATCCATCTAATAATTTTCCTACAACTTTTGATTCAGTAGTTGGGTTTTCTCGTACATTTAGTACATCAGTCGTTACGATTGTTTCTGCTTTAGCAGATGTTGTGAAAATCCCAAGACCAAAAACCGCTGCTGTTGCTATACCCATAAATTTTTTCATAATAGCCTCCATTGCATTTGTTTTCGTTGACCTCATTATAGCAACCATTATTTTCTTATTTGCGGAAAACATAAAATTACAAAGGTTTCGTAACGGGTCATTAATATTCTGTAATAATTCCAGTAATATCCTAAAAGCGCTTTCTTATAGTTTATAGGGGAGGTTAGAGCATGCAATACATAAAAAGGGGAGTATTTCAATTTCTAATCGGTTAACAATGTTTCTTAAACGTTACGAAAATGTTTCGTAATCGTTACAAAAACGGCGTGTTTTGCTGTTAGGACAGGAAAGTAGTTATGTAAAAATAACTATTTTGGTTGTGGAGAAATATAAATGAGGTGAAAATCGATAAAATATCGCTATAATTGTTACAAAATAAGTCGAGTTATGGAAAAAATTACGCCTTGATTTTAGTCTGTTACATATTATTTTTGCAATAATAGGATTCTATAATAGCTTTAGTAAGCTAAAATAATGAAAGGTGTTTATAACGTGAAACATATATAATAGAAGAAACACGATTTAATAGATAAAGTGAAACTTTAATCAGTGGGGAGGATTCTTCCTCCCCCACTGATTATTAGTTGAACCAATCGGGCTTTAATGGGCAGCCCGACCCCCACCTAAATTCTTTGCTTTCGCTGAATTTTGAGGTGGGGGTCTTACTGCCCATTAAAGCGGGATAAATAAAAAGCGTAGGAGTGTAAACTCCTACGCTTTTGTTTATTCATATCGTAAACATTCAATTGGATCCAGTTTTGCAGCTTTGTTAGCTGGTAGTAGACCGAATATAATACCGATTAACATGGAGATACCTACTGCAAGAAGTCCAAGTTCTTTTGAGACAACGAGTGGCCATCCGGCAAAGATTGAGACGATCCAAGCGAAGAAGATACCGAGCATGAATCCGATGAAACCACCGAGTCCTGTTAAAATACAAGATTCAATTAAGAATTGTGTTAATACTTTACCGCGCGTTGCACCAAGTGCTTTACGAATACCAATCTCACGTGTACGTTCTGTTACAGATACAAGCATAATATTCATTACACCGATACCACCAACAAGTAAGGAGATAGCGGCAATACCACCGAATACCATTTTCATCATACCGATGGATTCGTCTAATTGCTTCGTAAATTCACCTAAGTCTTGTGCTTCGAATTTGTGCTCAAATTTCGGAGCTTTCATTTCGTTTAAAACAGAAACGGCTTGTTTTTCTACACTTTTACGTTCTGTTGGAGAGGTCATCGTTAATCTTACAGAGTCATACTCATTTACTCCTGAAATGACAGGTGCGTTTTCCAGTGATGTGTAACCTTCAGGCATAGCCATTCCAAATTCGTTTTTCGTTTCGTATACACCGACTATTTTATACGGCTTTCCTTTTATATCTGTGTATTGATTTGATTCCCAACCACTAAATAATTTGTTGAAAGCTTCTTCATTTAATATAACAGCAGGGATTGCCTGGTTTAATTCGCTGTCGTTTAATTCACGACCGTGAACTAATTTTATTTTCGAATCTGTCATAAAGGCGCCTGTTCCACCTTTTAAATCAAGAGAGACATCTTTTGAACCAGCAGATGCTTTTACTTTCATACTTACATCTGGATACACATCTTTAATGCCTGGTACGGTTTGAAGACGGTTTAGCATATCAGGTGTGATTTTGGCACTATCTGTTCCATAATCAGGGTTGTTGTAGTAAATCGTTATTTCATTATCTTTTCCTTGGCCTAGCTCTTCTTTAAACTTTGCATTTGTACCATCACCCATTGAAATGATAGTAATAATGGCACTAATACCGATAATAATTCCTAGCATTGTTAAGATGGAACGCATTTTGTGGGCAAAGATAGAGGAAAGGGCCATGCGTATATTTTCACTCGTGTTCAAAATTAACCTCTCCAATCTTGGACGATGTTTCCGTCACGAATTACAATTTGCCTTGCTGCAGCTTCCCCAATTTCACGATCATGGGTAATCATAATGATTGTTGAGCCTTGTTTGTTTAATTCGTAAAAGAGATCCATAATTTGTGTACTTGTTTTCGTATCAAGTGCTCCTGTCGGTTCATCGGCTAAAATGAACTTTGGATTATTTACGATTGCACGTGCGACTGCGACACGCTGTTTTTGTCCACCTGATAATTCGTTCGGTAGGTGAGTAGCACGATCAGCTAAACCTACTTTTGTTAAAGCGGCTAATGAGCGCTCGCGTCTTTCTTTTTTATCGACTCCAGCGTAAATAAGAGGTAGCTCTACATTTTGAAGTGCTGTAAGTCTCGGTAATAACATGAAGTTTTGGAATACGAACCCAATCTCTTTATTACGAACGCGTGCAAGTTCTGTCTCAGACATGTTTGAAATATTTTGACCAGCTAGTTCATACGCACCTGTCGTTGGTTTATCTAAGCAGCCGATAATGTTCATTAATGTTGATTTACCAGAACCAGATGGTCCCATAATAGAAGTGAATTCTCCCTGGTTCAGTGTTACGTCAATGCCGTGTAATATTTGAACGGATTCTGCACCATTTTGGAAAGATTTCGTGATGCCTTTTAAGTTAATCATCGGGCGACGACCTCCATACCATCTTTTAAGTCTTTTTCAGGTTTAGAGATAATTTGCTCTCCTTTTTTCACTCCAGAAACTTTTGCTTCGCTATCAGTCTCGAATTCAACAGTAACAGCTTGTTCTTTCGCTTTACCGTCTTTTACAACGAAGACAATATTTTTGTCACCTTTTTTCACGATGCTGCTTTTCGGAACAATCGTACCAGTTGCTTCGCCAGATTTACTTGTTACGTAAACGTGGAAGCCGTTTTGTAATTCTTCACTATTATCTAATGTGACAGTGAATTGATAGTTAGAAACTGTTTTGTTTTCATCCATGCTCTTTAATGGTGTAGAACCGATTTCTGTTACTTTTCCTGTCCAAGTCTTACCAGCGACAGTTTTTGAGGAAACAGTTACTTCTTGCCCGACTTTCATACTAGCAAGCTCATATTCAGAAAGTTGACCTTTTACTTTAAATGGCCCAGCGTGGCGAAGTGTAATGCCGCTCATACCTGTTTTTTCATCAGCAGTTTTTACGATATCATCAATTACGCCATCAGTAGGGCTCGTTACAGAAAGTGTATTTACTTTCTCTTTTGCTGCTTTAATCATTTCATCAGATTTTTCAACTTCAAACTTTTTCATTTCAATTTGTGATTCTAATTGTTGTACTTCGATTTCTGATGCTTTTAATGCTTCAGCAGG
This sequence comes from Bacillus pretiosus, assembly GCF_052947655.1. NCBI lineage: Bacteria > Bacillati > Bacillota > Bacilli > Caryophanales > Bacillaceae > Bacillus > Bacillus pretiosus. The sequence goes on from NZ_CM129593.1 coordinate 823,608, forward strand.
AAGGCCTGCATTTTTATCTTTTTGTAATTTTTGTTTCGCTGTATCAATTTGTTTTTGGAACAATGTTACTTCTTTTTGTGCGATTTTCTTTTGCATTTCTGCTTCCGTTACACCTTGTTTCGCAGTAGGGTCATTATATTTAAACAGAAGCTGCCCTTTCTTAACTTCATCGCCTTTTTTAACAGCTAATTCATACGTACCTTTTGTTGGATCAAATGAAATTGTTTCGATGCCGTTTGGAATGACTTCACCGCCAAATTTTTGCGCGTTTTCAATTTGTTTTTCTGTTACTTTATATCCGCTATATGCCATTGCTACTTCTGAACTACCGCCAGCAAATGCAAAATATGATCCAGCTGCAATACCGATTGCTACTACACTAGTAATTAACACTTTATTTTTCTTCTTCATCTATTTATCACCTTTTCGTTCGTTTTAGTATCTACATTAAGTATAGAAGAGGTGAAGAATCTGACAAATCGTTTTAGCTTACAATAACCTTACAGTTTTGTAAGGTATGAATATGTAAATGTAAGGTAGAGCTTGTCCAAGTGTGAGCAAATGAATTGACTCGTCGTTTCTTTCTAACAATAATATTGTATGAAAGAGAGGAGGAGGCAAGATGGAAGCTTATTTTAGTGCGCATCCATTAAAACCATTTATTCCATACTCAAGGCAACATGTCCTTATATTATTTATTATGTTGGTGGGGATATTTTTTCTATATCAATACCAAGATTTATTGCGTCAAAATGAGTGGAATATAACGGTTCGATATGCGATTGCATTTTTATTTGTTGGGAGTGAAATTGGGCTCCATATGTGGGAATGGAAAGCGGGGATTTTTGAACTAGGCACTTCATTACCATTTGAGCTATGTACGATTAGTTTATTGTTAGCATCGATTATGATTGTAACGAAAAGTTACCGCATATATGAGATTGTATTTTTTACAGGGATTATCGGTGCATCACAAGCTATTTTAACGCCGAACGTGCAATATGCTTTTCCGCATTTTCGCTTTATAGAATTCTTCGTTGCACATGTATTACTCATTTGGGCACCACTCTTTATGACGTGGGTAGAAGGATATAGACCGACCTTGCAATCAATTAAGCGTACGATGATATTTTTAAACATAATAATTCCAATCGTTTCTTTTGTGAACTACAAAACAGGTGGCAATTATATGTTTTTAGCTCGTAAGCCAGAAACTGCTTCATTACTTGATATGTTAGGACCACACCCTTACTATATTATTTCATTAGAGCTTGCAGCGCTTATTGGATGTTTTATTTTGTATATGCCGTTTGCGAAAAGAGAAGGGCATGCGCATAAAGAATCACTAGGATCATAACCTAGTGATTTTTTATGGTCAGGTTTAATTGGAGTCTATTTTAGATCATTAACAGTGAATCCATGGATTCCTCTCGTTCCCATTACATTTTTTGGACTTACTATTTTTTCAGGAAATATGATTGTAAAAAGTATAGAAGAGGCGATGATGAAAGTAAGGTTAGGGGGAGAGATAAAGAAGGACGCTATAGAAGAGGAACAATCTGCTGTGCAGTCAAAAGAAGAGTTATTTACTTTTAAACATACGATGTGAAGAACCTAGGAAACTAGGTTCTTTTATTTTGCTATATTACAATATCGTAAGAGAGATGTAATGAAAATCGATAGGGGAGAAATACAATTTCGTATACACTTCATGTATAGAGAAATGCGAGAGCGGGTGAAGATGTACGATGGATTTTTTAGAAGTATCAAAACGTAGTATAAAACGAAATATGAAAGATTATTTTCTATACTTTATTTCATTAGTAGGCAGCATTATTATTTATTTTACATTCGTATCGATTAAACGAAATGAAAGTGTAGTAGCTCTTTTAAAAGAGTCGGATAAAGTGGAAACGACATTTACGTTTGCACAAATATTGTTAATTATCTTTTTAACGATATTTATTTTTTATTGTAATAGCTTCTTTTTACGAAAGAAGAAAAAAGAAATTGCGCTATACAGTTTATTAGGTATCCGTAAAGAAGAAATTGCGAAGTTACTCTTTTATGAAACGTTATTAGTTGGTGGTGCGGCAAGTGTGTTAGGTATTCTTGCTGGTTTATTTATAGCGAATATGTGCGCAGGGCTTCTTGTGAAGTTAATGGGAAGTGCGTTTACTTTTACATTTACGATTTCATTTTTATCTATAGTAGAAGTTCTTATAACGATAGGCGCAATTTTCTTTATTGCATCATGGAAAAGTAAAAAGTTAATTTATGAGCATCGTTTAGTTGAATTACTATATGGTGAAAATCAGAAAGAAGAGGCACCTACGGATTCAAGTAAGAAGGCAAAGCGAGCAATTGTTTTATTAATTACAGGTTATATTATTGCGCTACTCACACAAATCTTTGGATTTGGAGCCATTTTTATTACAGGTCTACTGATTTTTGGTTGTATTGTAAAAGGTACGTTTTTACTATTTGAGCAATATACAGTGAAATCACTCCATAAAATAAAGGGAGATAAAACGAAATATTGGAATGGAACGAACATTTTATCGATTTCTTCATTGTTCTTTAGAATAAAAGGGAACGTAAAGATGCTGGCGCTATTATCTTTATTAAGTGCGGTAACATTATGTACGATTGGAATTAGTTCTAGTATGTATTATGGAGCGCAGAAGACAGCGGCATTAATGAATCCAGTTAGTTATGAATATGTAACAACTGGAAAAGGATTAGATAAGAAAGTTAGAGAAGAAATTCAAAAGCATGAGTTAGCAATCAAACATGAAACGTCTGTAGCTATGCTGTCTATGCAAGGGAAGATAGATGGAAAACAAATATTAACAGGGTATTTAATAGGTAATGGTAATGTACAAGTTATAAAAGTGACAGATTATAATAAATCAGCTTCTATGTTAGGCAATAAACAAGTTATTCTCGGTTCTGAAAAGGAAGTTATTTTATTAGATCCATATAAATCATATAACATCGAAAAGAATTCGCTTGAAGGAAGTAATGTGTCCTTTGAAGGGATGAAGAGTGGTTTAACAATCGTTGATCACCGCGAAGAAACAGTTGTTAGTGCGAAACTTGCACCAGTGGGGCTTGTTGTTCGAGATTCGCTATTTAATAAGTTGCAGCAAGGAAAGGATGTTTCAACAGTTAGCGGATTTATCGTTGAAGGAAACGGTAATAGAGAGCTAACGAAAGAGCTAGGGACAATCATTCCTAAAGAAGTGAAATTCCAATCATTTGAAGAGGCGAGCCAATCTGAACTGCAAGATGGTGCAGTATTATTATTTGCTAGTATATTTTTAGGGATTGTCTTTATTTTGGCAACGGGTTGTATTTTATACTTTAAACAAATAACAGAAGCGATGGCAGAGCGACCAGCGTACGGAATGTTAAAGAAAATTGGACTAACGAAAAAGGAAGCAACAGAGTCTGTAAGAAAGCAAGTAGGCGCAATATTTTTAGTACCATTACTTCTTGCGATTTGTCATACATTCTTTGCATTTTTAAGTTTGATGGGCTTTACAGGAATGTTTGAATATAGCCTTCCTTTACTAGGCAGTATAGGTGTGTATATAATCATTTACTTTGGTTACTATACGTTAACGGTCCGTTCGTACACAAATATTGTATGTAGCGATAGAAAATAAAAAAGGAGCAAGCATGGATTTCATGCTTGCTTCTTTTCTTTATTTTGTAGAAACTTCACCTTCAGCTTCTGTTTGAGGAATATAGTATCCGATTATACCACCAATGATTGCTGGAATAATCCAACCAATTCCTAAGTTATAAAAAGGAATGGTGTGTACGATATTAGCGATAAAACTTGGTATCATTCCCACATTATCCAGTGCATGAATACAGCTAATAATGAATGCTGCGATCATTGCTCCGATGTAGACAGAAGGTTTACGTTTCGTATATTTATCAAGAAATGATACGAAAATTAAAATGATTGTAATTGGATATAAAATAATTAATACAGGTAATGTAATTTTGATTAATAAACTTAATCCTAAGTTTGAAATCACGAAGCTAAAAATACAAACGTATAGTACGAGCTTTTTGTAAGAAACATTTGTTAATACTGTTGCAAAATAGTTGGCGAATGCACTTACAACACCAATGGCTGTCGTTAAACAAGCGAAAATAATGGCGATGCTTAATAAAACATTACCGCTCGTCCCAAAGAATTGGTACATAACAGTAGCTAATAGTTGACCACCGTTCTCGAATTGTCCTAAGTTGCCGTTTGAAGCGCCGATATAACCAAGTAAGAAATAAACAATTGTTAAGAATAAGGCTGCAATGCTTCCGCAAATGATTGTATATTTCGCAATTGATTTCTTCTCTTGTATACCGTTTTGGCGAATTGCATTTACAACAATTGTTGATAATACGAGAGCACCGATTGCATCTAACGTTAAAAATCCTTCAAGAAATCCTTTGAAAAATGGAATTTCTTTATAGTCACCAATAGGTTCTGTAAACGTTCCTGGTGAAAGAATCGCTTTTGTTGCCATAATTGCAATAATTCCAAGTAAAATTGGCGTTAGTATTTTTCCAATATGATCTACTAATTTTGATGGATTTAATGATAAGAAGTAAACGACTGTAAAGAAAATCGCACTAAAGATTAACATAGAGTACCATTGGTCCGGGAAAAGTGGTGCAATCCCAATTTCGTAAGATACAGATCCAGTTCGTGGAATAACAAATAGTGGGCCGATTGAAAGATAAATAATGATAGCGAATATTGCTGCGAATTTTGGATGAACACGGCTTGCTAAAGTGTTAAAACTACCACCGGCAAGGGCAACAGCGACGATAGCTAGTAAAGATAAACCGACGTCTGTAATAATAAATCCTGTAATGGAGACCCACATATTTTCTCCGGAAGAAAGACCGAGAAGGGGCGGAAAAATCATATTACCAGCACCGAAGAAAACTGCGAATAGTAATAAACTAATCGAAAGTATTTGCGCTGGTTTTAAAGTTGTACGCATATAAAGAAAATCCTCCTAATGAGTATTTTTGTCGAAAATTCAAATAATTTGTCGAGTAACTGTTACTATTTTAAAGGTCTGATGACTAGAAAGCAATAGGGAATTTTGAAAATATTAAAAAATAATACATTAAATCGAATAAATATACTATTTATATCTTTAATAGGAAGGATTTAACTTTTAACGTAAAAAAACACATATCACTAGGATACGTGTTTTAAAAAAATATTTTTTTATCACGTTCTTCTTTTAAAATTTCAACTGCTTCTCGGAAACGTTGTGAATGGACAATTTCTCGTTCACGTAAGAAGCGTAGGCTGTCATTTATATCTGGATCATCTGATAAGTTAATGAGCCATTGATATGTTGCGCGTGCTTTTTCTTCAGCTGCGATATCCTCGTATAGATCGGCAATTGGATCGCCTTTAGCCTGTATATAGGTTGCAGTAAATGGAACACCAGCAGCATTATGGTAATGAAGTGCACTATCATGATCAACATAATGAGGATCAAGTCCAGCGGCTTTCATTTGTTCAGGAGTTGCATCTTTCGTTAGTTTATAAACCATCGTAGCAATCATTTCAAGGTGAGCAAATTCTTCTGTACCAATATCAGTAAGTAGGCCAATGACTTTATCAGGAATTGTATAACGTTGATTTAAGTAACGTAGTGCAGCAGCTAGCTCGCCATCTGCACCGCCATATTGCTCAATTAATAATTTTGCAAGTGCTGGATTGCAAGTTCCCACTTTAACTGGGTATTGTAATTTCTTTTCATAAATCCACATAGTTTCTCTCCTTTATATTTGCCATGGCCAAGGACCTTTGCTCCATTCCCAAGGAGCATTGGAATAGCTGTTTCCAAACTGTTGGAGTGGCCCGTATTTTTCTTCCATCTTTTGTTTTAATACTCGCCGTTTATAGGAAAAATCATTAAATTGATTAATCGCAGCGGTGTCATCTGGATGTGTATCTAAATAAAGAGTGAGTTCAACTAGTACAAAGTCCAGTTCTTGAAGCTCCAGTAAAAGCTGATAGTATTCTTCTGGTAGCGATTGAGTCACGTCAGTAGTCACCGCCCTTTTTTATAAGGATTTTCATAATAGTCATAAAAAATAGGCCATAAAGTCCCTTTTTGTAGCGCTTCTTTTGGCGTGAATTGTGGTAAGTTTGGCGGTTGAAAGCCTAAAAATAAATTAGGAGGAGTAGAATAATATTTTTTTCCGATAGGAGGACAAGGGTCGAGAGGACTATGATAGGGCACGAATGATCTCATATATTTATTCACGAATAAACCTCCTTAAATGTTCATTACTACGTATTGTATTCAGACATAATGAGCATTTATGACACATATAAAAAAGTAATAAGTACAGGGGGAATGAATGTGGAGAATGTAAAGAATTTAATTGTGTTAGAAGTAAAGAACTTAAAGGAAACTCTGTATTTTTACGAAGGGATTTTAGGAATAACACCTAGTTCAGAGAGGCCGCAATTAGATATTACAGGGGTTTGGTATGATACCGATTCAACGAGAATTAGTTTTGTTATGAATCGCAGTTTGGGCGGGCGTGAGAAGAGTGTTACGGACTCAGTTGATGTTCTAACGTTTTCAATTTCTAACATAGAGAATGTAAAGAAGAGGTTAGTATTTTATAAAATTGCATATACAGAAAACAAAAGTGAGAAAAGTATTGTAGTACAAGACCCAGATGGATATAAACTTCAAGTGGTAGAGAAGGATGAATAAACGGAGGGGATTTAGTGGAGAGAAATTATGAAGAAAGTGCGTTGTTTGAGCATCAATTTTGGCTAAAGGTACTTACTGATCATGCACAATTTTTACTTGATGCATTAGCTCCGAAGGAAAAAGAGGATATAAAAAAAGCTACTTACTTTGTTGAAACATTTACGAATTTGTTAAATAAAGTTCGGAATGTGAATCTGAGGGCATTCTCAAAAGAGGCAGAACAAGCTGCTAAGGAAATTCGGACGTTTAAATTAAGTATTATACAGAAGCAGTTGGAAGGGAAAATTACTATTCATTTTACACCAACTTTTATTAATCATATGGTAAACGAAGTGGAAGAGTATATAACGGTTTTAGAGTTTTTGAAGAAAGGGGAAGTTCCGCCTGTTTTTCATGAATTGCATTATCATCTCGTTTGGTTAACGGATGCGGCTGGTCATGCGGGCTCTATTTCTGGTGGGCTAGATCTTGTTGAAAAAAGATTAAAAGAGAAAAGCGAAGAATTTACGAAGCATTTTGAACAATTTTACTTAAAGGCAGTTGAGATGACTGGGTATTTACGAACGGAGCTTCATCATTTTCCAGCATTAAAGAAGTTTACAAAAGATGTTTCACTTGAATTGAAATTATTTTCGCATTTTTTACATGAAGTGGAAGAGCTCGAGTTATCGCATGAAGTATTAAGTGCACTATCAGCTAGAATGGCAGATCATATGGCAAGAGAGGAATGTTATTATTTATTAAAATTAGCTCAATCATCTGGACTCGAAATGCCGAAATGTAATCCGCTTTAAAGAACAAGAGGTCAATTTCATTTGGCCTCTTGTTCTTTTTTGTTTTCTCTTTTTATTTTTGCTTGTTCAATGCTTGCCTGTAATGTCTCCATAATATTAATGATGTTCGGAGCTGGAGAGATTGTTTCAGTTTTTTCCTGTTGTTCAATTTTATTCTCGATTAATTCGGTAAGGGCTTCTGCATATTCATCTATATACATTTCTTGTTCAAAAGGATTTGTAAGGTGGTGGATTAAATTAATTGCTGCGGTGAGTTCTTGTTTTTGGATAGGGTAATTTTCATTACTTGGTAAGTTAGGTGTATTGGTTATATCGCGAATTTCATTAGGGTAGTGGATGGTTTGTAACATAAGTCCATCTTCAAAGTTACGGATAATAGCTAAATGTTGTTTTTTTCTAATAGAAATATGAATAAGCCCAAGTTTATTTGTACGTTCAAGAGCTTCTTTTAATAATAAATATGATTTTTCATGTCCTGGGGTAGGGCCTATAAAATAAGAACGGTCATAAAGAACAGAATCGATTTCGTTATTTTGGATAAAAGATATAATACGAATGGATCGTGGTTCGTGAGCTTTTTGCAACGCAGCTAATTCTTTTTCATCAATAATGATGTATTTATGAGGTGCATATTCATAGGCTTTTACAATATCTTTATCATCAATTTCTTCATCCGTACAATCAGGAGCAAATTTTTTATATTTAATAGGTGTTAAGCATTCTTTATGGAGACTTAAAAATTTTATATCGGTTTCTTCTACGGCGCTATATAGTTTAATTCCTATATTTAATAGTCCAAGTGAAAGTGCACCTTTCCATACGGTATGCAAATGAAACCTCTCCTTTCATTCAAAAATGATTATGTATATTATGAGATAGTAAGAAATTTCCTATACGTTTTTTGTTTTTTACGGAAGGGTAAGCAGGAGGGATTGGGATATAAAATATATTGACAAGCCCTCTGAAATATTTTAATGTGAGTGTATAAAATTGTGTATAAAGGGGAGTAACTTATTACAGTAAAGTCGTCATTACAGGGAGAAACCCTCGGCTTTATTGGCAACGTTTCGTTGTTAGTGAGACCTTTACCAGCAATGGTAAAGGCCCCTTATTGTCTTTTTTAGGACCCTTACCATATTTGGTAGGGTCCTTTTTGTATACAAAGAGAGGAGAAATAAAAATGAAAAAACTTATTAGTAGATTAAGAGTTGTATTTCATGTCCGTCGTTTCGTTCCATTCCTATTTGACTTTTTTACTTCAAAAGAGGTTTCAATAAAGAAGAAAATTTTATCTGTTGCTTTTTTAGTTGGGTATGTTGCGATGCCGCTTGATTTAATTCCAGACTTCCTGCCGTTTATCGGTATTTTAGATGATATTGGAATTGTGTTATTCATTTTGAACCGAATTGTAAAAATGGCGCCAGTTCAATTACAAGAAAAGCATAACGTAAACGTAGGATAGGAGTTAAAAATATGGAGCAAATTATTTTAGATATAATTGAGTTTTTAAAGCAGTTTTCTTATTTTGGAGTTGTGTTAGCATTAACGTTTGAATTTATTCCAGCAGAAGTAGTGTTGCCCATGGTTGGATATTGGGTGTACGAGGGGGATATGAATTTTTGGCTAGCTGTATTAGCTGGAACACTGGGGGGAACGACAGGACCATTAACGTTATACGCACTCGGTTATTACGGTGGTCGTCCTCTATTAATAAAGTACGGGAAATACTTCTTTATTAAAGAAGAACAAATTCAAAAAGCAGATGATTTCTTTGAGAAATATGGACCAGTTGTAGCATTTGTTGGACGCTTTGTACCGGGAGTTCGAACGCTTATTTCTGTTCCATGTGGTATGGCAAAAATGAACATATGGAAATTTAGTATATATACATTTGTAGCAATGTTCCCGTTAACGACTTTGTATATTTATTTTGGGATGAAATTAGGTCCGCATTGGGCAAAAGCGGCGGATGTTGTTGGACAATATATGCTACCGATATTACTAGTCGTAGTTATTGTTGTAGGTGGTATTTTAATCTATAAATTTATGAAAAAAAGAAACAGAACGGAATCTATCTAGTCATTAGTACAGGAGTTGTCTTATTTTTTGAAAATAGATGAATAGTACAGGCAAAAGACTCTGAGGGACATACACATATAAGGAATAAGTAAGAGAGAGGGGAAACTTCTATGTCTTGTGAATGCTCAGGGGCGGCATTAACGTGTTGTCCAGATAAAAATTATGTGCAAGATAAAGTGTGTAGTCCATGGTCTGCTACTGTAGTTGCAACAGCAATTGATAATGTTCTTTATACAAATAATATTAACCAAAATGTAGCTGGTACTGGTTTTGTTAAATATGATGTTGGCCCAGGTCCAATTACTGTAGAAGCGCTTGATTCTGCTGGGGCTACAATTGATACACAAACATTAAACCCAGGAACGAGTATTGCTTTCACGTATCGTCGCTTTGATAGTATACAAGTTGTGTTACCTGCAACACCTGCTGGAACGTATCAGGGAGAATTTTGTATTACAACACGTTATCCACTTTCATAGCAGAATAGGAGAGGATCAAAATGGGAATGAGAAGTTCCGGTTTGTCTTGTTGTTCTAATAAAACACTTGTGCAAGATCAAGTATGTACAGACTGGTCTATTACAGGTGCTGGTACTCAAATTGTATATACGAATAATATTACACAAGAAGTATATGGTTCAGGTTATGTGAAATATGATGTAGGCGCGAATCCCATTACAGTTGATTTTTTAGTAGGTGCTACAGTAGTTGATACAATTGCTGTACAACCACAAAGTAGTGGTACTTTCACTGTACGATATTTTACGACTGTCCGAATTACTACGACAGGAACAACTGTTAATCAAGGAGAGTTTTGTATTACTGTACGTTATCCAATTTCATAAAAAAGCATACCGTAAATGGTATGCTTTTTTTATTAAGGACGTAATGAAATTGGTATTTTATAAGCAACATGTAAATTGGCAACAGTACTTACCTTCTAAATATAGTGAAGGATTACTTTGTATATTGATAATCCTGACTGACTCTAAGTCTTTTCCTGTGTATGATATTGTATTACCAGGAAACACAGTGAAAACATTAATTGCTGCTCCAACGATTTGAATTGTAATTGCTTCTGTGCTGCTAGTACTATTGTAAACCGAGACATTACCTGATATAAGTAGTATTCCATCACTTTGCCACAGTATCATTGATTGTGATGCATCTTTGACAGAGGAGATGGTGTTATTCGTTATGAGGAAATTCCCTGCAAATTCATTAGTTACTCGCTCGCAACTTGGATTTGGAGGAGGGGGCGGTGGACAAGGGTCTGGACAAATGATAGATAAAGGAGCGAAACAGCCAATATTTTTTTGTTTCTTCAATACAACCCCTCCTTTTAAGTTGTCTTTTACTATTATTAAATGTAGAAGCATGGCCGATGTGTTAAAAAAAGAAGGAAATGTTAAAAATTAAGATTGTCTAATAGGCTTAAACCTTAACTTATCATTAGTGTTATAGAAAAGATTATATGTGAATCATCATAGGAAAAGAATGACCAGACTCTTTTAGACAAAAGGTGGTTGTATACAATAGTACGAGGAATGTTGGACTTAACTTCTAATTAACTGTATATTTACAAAAATCTAATAAAATTAATTTGTTATTTAAACGGCATTAATATGTTTTAGATAAAATAGCCCTTGTAATGAATCAATTATTATGAGGAGGATTCACGTGGAAAGAACTATTTTACGAAAAGTAAAAGGCCTTATTGGATTATTAATGGTTTTTGTATTAGCGTTCGTATCATTTCCGTGGAGTACATCAGTCAAATCGGAAGAGAAGAAGCAAGAAAAGGCACCAAGTGAGAAGAAGATCGTTTTTCCAGTCGTAAGTGATGTACATATTAAAAATAGTGGAACGGATGATACGTTTCGCTGGAAACGAGCAATCGAGCAATTTAATACACTTGCACCTAAACAAGATGCGTTCGTAATTGTGGGAGACTTTACTGATTCAGGATCGGTACAACAATATGATCGTTTCATGCAAGTATATAATGAAAATGCAAATAAAGGTGCGGTACGAATGAATTCTCTAGGCAATCATGATTATTGGAACGGTTTAACTGTAGAGGGAGCGCAGAAACGTTTCTTAGAAAAAACAGGTATGGAATCGATTTACTATCATAAAGTGGTGAAAGGGTATCACTTCCTTGTAATGTCTCCAGAGGATGGGACAACTCACGGATATTATTCAGACAAGCAAATTAATTGGTTAAAAGAAGAGATGGCAAAAGCTCAAAAAGATGATCCAGAAAAACCAATTTTCGTATTTTTACACCAACATATTAAAGATACAGTATACGGTAGCCAAGAATGGGGAACAAAAGATAGTGCGAAAATTAATGAGGTATTAAAACAATACCCACAAGTTATTACGTTTTCAGGTCATTCACATTATCCGTTAGATGATCCAAGATCGATTCATCAAAAAGACTTTACATCAGTTGGCACATCTTCAGTAAGTTATATGGAGGTTGAAGGTGGTAAAGTACAAGGAAATATCCCGTCAGGAGCTAGTACATTAAGCCAAGGTTTATTAGTAGAAGTAGATGATAAAGAAGTAACGATTAATCGCCGTGATTTCCATACAAATTCTTGGACAGGCGAGCCTTGGAAAATTAAATTACCATCAAAGAAAGACACATTTACACATGTAGAAGATCGTGATAAAGAAAAGCCATACTTTGCAAAAGATGCGAAGTTGTCGGTATCAAATGTAATAGAAAATGCAGCAACAGTAACATTCCAGCAAGCGTTGGACAACCTTCTTGTTCATTCTTACCGTGTACAAGCGAGAGATAAGCAAACGGGAGAAATAAAGAATAAATTGTTAGCATTCTCAGAGTTTTATCGTGATCCAGTGCCGAAAGAACTGACATTTACGCTTGCAGGACTAGATGGCGGGAAAACATATACACTGGAAGTCGTTGCGATTGATTCATTCGGCAACGAAAGTGTACAACCATTAACGGCAGAGATTACTACGAAAAAAGATAATATTGACCCGAATGTGAAAGTACCAAAGGCGGATGTTTTTGATGTAAACTTTGCAGATGGTACATTTAAAGACAATTCATCATTTGGTACAAAAGGTGATGTTAAGGGTAATGTGACTATTGAATATGATAAAGTGTTGAAAAAGAATGTTATGAAGCTAAACGGAAAAGCAAATACATTTGGATACCTTCCATTTTCAGCAGCACAAAAAGAGAAAGTAGCAAATACATTTACATTAGAAACTGTGTTTTCAATGAATGAAATTCGCGGACAAGGTATTTTACAAAATACAGAGAGCGGCGGAATTGGTTTTGAATCTACAGGAAGTGGTTATGTAGAATTATGGGCTCATATTGGTGGAAGTTATAAACGTGTTGGCGTTCAATTAGAGGCTAATAAAACGTACCATTTAACAGGAACGTATAACGGAAGTGAAGTAGCAATTTACGTAGATGGTAAAAAAGTAAATAGCCAACCAGCTACAGGGAAAGTATATCACCCGAACGTACCATTTGCGCTTGGGGCAGACCCTGATAGTAATGGGAATGGTGGTATACCGCTAAATGGACAAATTGCGCTTGCAAAATTATATAGTAAAGCATTAAGTTCCTCAGAAGTATTAGCAGCGTATAATGAGTTTTCTAATCGTACAAAATTAGAGCAAGTAAACGCGTTATATGAAGAGCTTGGGAAAGTGAAAGAAGTGTTAGCTGGTACGTATGAGTTTGGTGACAAACCAGGTCAATATTCAAAGGAAGCATTTCAAGCACTAGAGAAAAGCTATAACACTGCAAAGCAAGCATTTGAAAATGTAGGAAGTACTGGAGAGCAAATCGTCCAAACGTATAACGAATTAAAAACAGCTAATGTAACATTTGTACAATCAAAAGTGGCAGAAGAACAGCCGAAAACACTGAAAGAAAAATTACAAATCAATATTGAATCTGCAAAAGCAGTAGTGAAAAAAGCACAAGCTGCAAATGTAACGGACGGTTCAGTGAAATCATTGAGTCAAAAAATTACAGTGGCAGAAGCTGTATTAAAAGATGCGAAAGTAAAAGATGCACAAGTAGAAACGATGAATCGTACGATAGAATATGCGATTTCACTCGTTGAAAAAGGCATAAGCAAATAAGAGAGAAGAAAAAGAAGCTTATCATGATAGGCTTCTTTTTTGTTATACTAAAAATAGCATAGAATGAGGGAGCGAATAATTTGGAAGAGAAAAAGCTAAAAAGAATTCTTGAATATGTATGGATCGCGGTTGTGCTCCTTGTAGGATATTATTTCTTAAAAGAGAAAAGTATATGGGTTCTATTTTTAATGACGTTTTTATTAGCGGGTTTAGGCACGTTATTTATTAACTTCTTCTTTGATAGTTTAAATGCATGGAAGAAGAAAAAGAAGGGAACGAAGTAAAGGAGGGAACATATGCAAAAGTGGAAGCTTATATATCAGGTGATTATTTTCCTATTGCTTGTAGGTATTGGCGTTTTTAAATACGCTACACCGATAGGAAATTGGGCATCGTTTACAGCTTGCATCGGCATATCTTTCGTTTTACAATCGTTAACGAAAAAAAATAATCAGACATGAAGGTAGCTCGCCGTTTTATCGGCGAGCTATTTTGTTATGCTTTTTTCTTTTCATCACTTGTTTTTTCAGTAGCTAAATGACTATGTTTTCTAGAGTAGAAGAAATAGAAGCATAAGCCGACTAGAAGCCAAACTGCAAAGCTTATCCATGTCGTTTTAGACAAATTGATCATTAAATATAAACAGCAAAGAATTGCAACAACTGGTAATACAGGTACGAAAGGTGCGCGGAATCCACGTTTTAAATCAGGATGTGTTTTTCGTAAAATAAGTACAGCGCAGCAAACGAATGTGAATGCTGTTAACGTACCGATGTTTACTAAATTCGCTAGTAAATGTAAGTCTAAAAGTCCTGCTAATAAAGCTGACACAACGCCAGTAATCCACGTGTTTAATAAAGGGATTTTTACTCTTTTATTCACACGTGCTAACGCTTTTGGAAGTAAACCGTCGCGGCTCATTGCATACGAAACGCGAACTTGTCCATACATAACGACTAAGAGAACGGTTGTCATTCCAGTCATCGCCCCAACAGCGAGTAGTCCTGCAATTGTATCTTCGCCAACGAAATGTAAGGCAAACGCAACTGGATCAGAAACATCTAATTGTGTATACGGAACCATACCTGTTAAAACGAAAGATACAATCATGTATAAAACAGTACAAATAAGAAGGGAACCGATAATGCCAATTGGTAAATCGCGCTGTGGTTTTTTCGTTTCTTCTGCAGCGGTTGCGATTGCATCAAAGCCTAAGAAGGCGAAGAATACAGTGGCAGCCCCAGTAATGATACCGTCGTATCCGAATGGAATGAACGGAGTCCAATTTTCAGGTTTTACATATTTTGCCCCTGCTACGATAAAGGCGATAATAACAGCTAACTTGATAAGAACCATAATATTATTAATGCGTGCGCTTTCGCGTATACCGAAACTTAAAAGTCCCGTAATGAGTAGTAAAATACAAACAGCCGGTAAATCGATAATACCGCCTTTTCCTACGCCAGGGGCCGAGGCTATTATGGTGGGCAGATGGATGTTAAATCCTTGTAGTAAAGATTGTAAATAACCAGACCAACCGACAGCTACTGCCGCGACTGCAAGTAAATATTCGAGCATTAAACACCAGCCGACGATGAAGGCGACGACTTCTCCGACTGTCATATATGCGTAAGTGTACACACTTCCTGAGACAGGAATAGAAGAAGCAAATTCAGCATAACAAAAGGCTACACAAGCACAAGTAAATGCAGCAATAAGGAATGATAACATAATACCAGGACCAGAATGTTTCGCTGCGACAATACCTGTTAATACAAAGATCCCTGTCCCAATTACGGCGCCAATTCCTAAAAATGTTAAATCAAGTGCAGTTAAGGTTCTATCTAACTGCCGTGGTGATTCAGTACTAAGCGGTTTTTTTCGTAATAATGACTTCACTTTGGACTCTCCCCCCGTTTTTTCATTTTCATAACTGCGAATATAGTATGAGCCCACTAGAAAAGAGTATATAAGTAAATGGAGGTACAGTTATGGTAGGTTGTTTTTTAAAATTGCTGGATTAATTTTATTATAATTCAGAATATTTTGTCAAATAAAAATGTGACAAATAAAATGCGAATGAATAGGGGAAACTACTGGCAGGAATGGACGAGGGTTAACAGAGTGACAAAACCACTCATAAAAGTTTTACTTTATAAAGTAGGAGAAGATGTTATGTTATTTTATTTTGAACTTGTCGTCATTTTACTTTGTACGAAATTAGCTGGTGATATTAGCGTTAGGCTTGGCCAGCCTTCTGTACTTGGTAAATTAATCGTTGGTATTATTATCGGTCCGGCTGTGCTTGGTATTATTAATAGTTCTGAACTCATTGATGAACTGAGTGAAATTGGTGTTTTACTACTTATGTTTATGGCAGGACTTGAAACAGATTTAGAAGAGTTAAATCGAAATTTGAAATCTGCATTCGCAGTAGCGATGGGAGGAATTATTTTCCCATTCCTTGGTGGGTATTTAGCAGGACTTGCGTTCGGAATGTTACAGTCGCATGCGATCTTTTTAGGGTTATTACTTTGTGCCACGTCGGTTAGTATTTCTGTTCAAACACTAAGAGATTTAGGGAAAATGAATACGAGAGAAAGTACGACGATTTTAGGGGCAGCTGTATTTGATGATGTAATTGTTGTTATTTTATTAGCATTTGTGATGAGTTTTTTAGGTACACAAGATGTAAATGTAACGCTTGTCATTGCAAAGAAAATTATCTTTTTTGTAAGTATCGTTTTCATCTCTTGGAAAGTTGTTCCATGGATTATGAAAATGCTCGTACCACTTCGCGTAACAGAAGCGTTAATTAGTGCAGCTCTTATTATTTGTTTCTCATTTTCGTATTACAGTGAAATGATGGGGATCGCAGGTATTATTGGGGCATTTGCAGCTGGAATTGCCATTTCGCAAACAGAGTATAAGCATGAAGTAGAACATAAAATTGAACCGATTGCTTATGCGATATTTGTACCAGTGTTCTTCGTAAGTATTGGAATGGAAATTACATTTCATGGTATCGGAAGCCAGCTTTGGTTCATTATCATCATGACGCTTATTGCAATTTTTACAAAGTTAATCGGATCAGGTTTAGGAGCAAGACTGACAGGGTTCAACCTTCAATCTTCTATTAGTATTGGTGCGGGGATGGTTTCGCGCGGAGAAGTGGCGCTTATCATCGCAGCGAATGGACTTGCGGCGAATTTATTAGCGAAAGAAAATTTCACAGCGATTGTTATTGTTGTTATATTAACGACGATTATTACGCCGCCGCTTTTGAAGAAGTATTTTGTATAGAGAGGAAGAGCTTATCTGATGTAGGTAAGCTCTTTTTTATTGGAAAAAAGCAATAGTCATATAGCGTGAATAGGTTGTAATTATGGTAAAATCTACGTATATGATAAGTCGAGGAGAGAAAATGTGTGAGGATTACGAAGGGGAAGGTTATCGGTATAATCATACTTATTGCGCTATGTATACCATTTACTGCATGGAAAGAGTCAAAAGTGAAAGACTTTCCGGTTTCTATTTTTTCTTCCTATGTAGAAGACGAAAACCCGAAAGACTATAATTATACTGCTTTTGTACCTGACTTTGCAATTTGGATACATGGATGGGAAAAACAGCGATCTGAAGGTGAAATAACGTCGTATAAAAAAGGGGATCGAACTGTAATTGTTCACCATCCACCTGGTAATGATGGTTTTTATCTATACGATGTAAATGATGTTAGAGAATAAACGCAACCGTAAGAAGTGGAGGTTAAATAGTGAAAGCTTCAACATTACTATTTAAAATTGAAAGTAATATGGATCAATTTTCACCAGCTGAAAAGAAGGTTGCCATGTACATAATGGAGAATGCAGAGATTGTTCCGAACTTAACGACGAAAGAAGTGTCAACGAATGCAGGCGCGAGTGAAGCAAGTGTTGTTCGCTTTTGTAAGTCAATCGGAATCGGAAGCTTTAAAGCATTTAAAATCGCGCTCGTTCGTGAATTGACGATTGCTGATTATAATATTAATGATTTTTCAGTTATGAATACGGAAGATGGACCGTATGATTTGTTTAATAAAGTTACGTATGTGAATAAAGCTGCAATTGAGGCGAGCGTTACTGCGATAGATAAAAAGGAACTTGAGAAAGCTGCAGATCGTATTGTAAATGCAGATAAAATTATATTTTATGGAGTAGGCGGATCAGCTACTCCTGCGATGGACGGGGCTTATAAATTTACAAGGCTCGGATTTACAGCGATGATGCTATCAGATTTTCATATGATGTTGCCGCTTGTGACGAATTTAAAAGAGGGCGATATATTTGTTGCCATTTCAACATCTGGTCGTACGAAAGATGTACTTGAAATGGCGCAATATGCGAAGAGACAAGGTGCAACAGTTATTGCGATTACAAAGCTTGACCAATCATCACCTTTATATAAAGAAGCGGATATTCGTCTTTGTATGCCAGATGTAGAGCAAGATCATCGTATTGCGAGTATTGCTTCGAGAATGACACAGCTGAATATGATTGATGCTTTATATGTGATTACTTTTAATCGTATTGGTAATAAAGTGCTGGATCAATTTATGGAGACAAGGGAAGAAGCTCTACGGTTACGGAAGTTAAAATGAGAAGATGGGGAAACCCATCTTTTTTTTGCGTACTGACATAAAGTGAAACTTTAATAAGTGGGGGCATCCCCCACTTATTATTAGTTGAACCAATCGGACTTTTACAGGCAGTTGATCCCCCACCTATCTTCTTTGTTTTCGCTGAATTTGAGGTGGGGGTCTTACTGCCAGTTAAAGTGGGATAAATTCGTCATGAAAAGAAATAAAATTTCATAAAATAATAAAGTAATATTGATTTTAAATTTCTTAAAGTTATAATGAAAGTATGAAATTAAATTTCAAAGCAGGTGATAATATGTTAGAAAATTTATCGACAGAACATCGTAATGAGAAGACGATGAATTTAGATGAGATGAGTATAAAAGAAGTGTTACAAAGTATGAATGAAGAAGATCGAACTGTTGCGTTAGCAGTTGAAAATGAAATAGAAGAAATTGAAAAGGTTGTACAGATTGTCATTAAATCCTTTGAAGATGAGGGACGATTAATTTACATTGGGGCTGGTACGAGTGGCCGTTTAGGTATTTTGGATGCGGTGGAATGTCCGCCGACATTTGGCACAGATGATAAAATGGTACAAGGATTTATAGCAGGTGGATTGAAAGCGTTTACTAAGGCGGTGGAAGGTGCAGAAGACCGCGAAGAGTTAGCAGAAGAAGATTTAAAAAGTATTGGATTAAATGAGAAAGATACAGTGATTGGAATTGCGGCAAGTGGTCGAACTCCTTATGTAATTGGCGGTTTGAAGTACGCGGCTAGCGTGGGAGCGAGCACGGCGAGTATTTCTTGTAATAAAAATGCTGAAATAAGTAAATATGCAAAACTAAATGTGGAAGTAGAAACAGGCGCAGAAATTTTAACAGGCTCAACGCGTTTGAAAGCTGGTACAGCGCAAAAATTAGTACTTAATATGATTTCAACAGCTTCTATGATTGGTGTGGGGAAAGTATATAAAAACTTAATGGTAGATGTTCAATCTACAAATGAAAAGTTAGTAGAACGATCAAAACGCATTATTGTGGAAGCAACAGGTGTGAGCTATGAAATAGCAGCAGAGTGTTATGAAAAAGCAGAACGTAATGTGAAAGCTGCGATTGTTATGGTGTTACTACAGTGTGAGTATGGGGAAGCACTGAAGAAATTAAAAGAAGCGAAAGGGTTCGTGAAGAAGGCACTATAAAATAATAGGGAGGGGGATTCTATTATGAAGAAAGAAGAGAGAATGGCCAAAGAAATATCAGAGCAACTTGGGGGAGTAAAAAATATTCGTGGCATTGCTCATTGTATGACGAGGCTGCGATTAACGCTTCATGATGAAAGTAAAGTGAATATGGACCTTTTGAAAAAGGTTGAAGGGGTTATGGGCGTTATTGAAGATGAGACGCTTCAAGTTGTTGTTGGCCCAGGGACAGTAAATAAAGTAGCAGCTGAAATGGAAGGTTTAACGGGACTGCGAATCGGTGAGGTGGCAGATCATCACCTTGAAGACCTTGGGCAAGAAATGAAGTCAGAGATTAAGAAGAAAAATAATACACCAGTGAAAAACTTTTTAAGAAAAATAGGAAGTATTTTCATTCCGTTAATTCCAGGTCTTGTTGCCTCAGGAATTATAAACGGGGTCGCTAACTTTGCGAAAAACGCAGGTGCTGATCCGAATGCAACGTGGCTACAAATGCTACTACTCATTGGTGGCGGTATCTTTACATTCTTAGGAATTTTAGTCGGCTGGAATACAGCGAAAGAATTTGGCGGGACACCAGTTCTTGGGGCGATTGCGGGTATTTTAATTTTTAACCCGGCGATGGCGAATGTAAAATTATTTGGTGAAGCGCTCGTACCCGGACGGGGCGGATTGTTTGCAGTTATTTTTGCAGCATGGCTTATGGTTGTAGTAGAAAGACAAGTTCGAAAAGCAGTGCCAAATGCAGTTGATATTATCGTGACACCGCTCATTACTGTGTTAGTCGTAAGTATTGTAACGATGTTAGCCATTCAGCCGGTAGCAGGTTTCTTATCTGAAGGAATTACAAGCGGAATTAATGGTATTTTAAGTATTGGCGGCGCATTTGCGGGAGCAGTACTTGCTGGAACATTTTTACCTCTCGTTATGGTCGGATTGCATCACGGTTTAACACCAATTCATATGGAATTTATTAATCAAACGCACGTAACACCTTTATTACCAGTACTCGCGATGGCTGGAGCTGGGCAAGTAGGAGCAGCGATTGCCATCTATGTGAAAACGAAAAACAAACGACTTCGTAACGTAATTAAAGGTGCATTACCAGTTGGATTTTTAGGAATTGGCGAACCGTTATTATACGGGGTTACATTACCACTTGGGAAACCGTTTCTTACAGCTTGTTTAGGTGCAGCAGTTGGCGGTGCATTCCAAGCAGTTATGAAAACAGCCGCACTCGGAATCGGTGTATCAGGATTATCATTAATTCCGTTAATTGCTGATAATAAATATTTATTATATTTCCTTGGATTAGTAGTGGCATATACTTTCGGATTCATTTTTACGTACTTCTTTGGCTTTAAAGAAGAAATGGCAGAAAACATATAGAGAAAGGGATTCCTTTCTCTTTTTCTATTCATAGAAAGGGAGATTCATATGATAGGAGTTTCAATTTATCTTTCAAAAGAACGAGTAAAGAAGCAAGAAGAGTGGCTAAAAGTAGCGAAGGAAAACGGGTTTTCATCTATTTTTACATCACTTCACATTCCTGAAGATGATCCTGGTACGTACAAAGAGCTAATTCAAATACTTGGGAAACAAGCGCTCAAATATGAAATGGAATTAATGGTCGATGTTTCTCCAAAATCGTTACATCATTTAGGGATGACGTATGAAAATGTGGAGGAGCTATTAGACTGGGGCATTACAGGCTTAAGAATGGACTACGGCATCACGCCGAAAGAAATCGTACGCGTATCTCATAAAATGAAAGTAGCTTTAAATGCGAGTACGATTACAGATTCATTTTGGAAAGAGTTAATCATAGAAAATATAAAAGTAGAGAATGTAGAAGCGTGGCATAATTTTTATCCGCGTCCAGAAACAGGACTAGCAAAGTCCTTTTTACAAAAACAAAACGAATACTTACATGAGTGCGGAATAAAAACGATGGCATTTATTCCGGGAGATGGTGAAAAACGTGGTCCGCTATGTGAAGGTTTACCAACGTTAGAAAAGCACCGCAATATGCGCCCACTTGAAGCGTACTTAGAACTTGTACAAGATTGTGGTGTCGATAAGGTGTTAATCGGGGATATAAGCGGAAGTATAGAAAGTGTACAAGAGATAGCGAGTGCGAGTAGAGGAATTATTCCGCTGCGATACGAGCCATTGATAGAGAAAAGTGAAGTGTTAAAAGTGGTGGAGCGAGTGCATACAAATAGACTAGATCCAGCTCGTGATGTCATTCGTTCAGTTGAATCAAGAGAAGGAAATAAAGTGATTTTAAAGCCGATGCATACAATTGCAAGAAAGAAAGGCAGCATTACAATTGATAATGAATTGTACGGTAGATATGCAGGAGAGATGCAAGTTGCCACACATGATTTGCCTAAAGATGAGAAAGTGAATGTTGTTGGCATGGTTGTAGAAGAGGACTTGTCTTTATTGCCGTATGTTGGCGCTGGAAAAATGTTTCAACTTTTTTGTGCAATAGAGTAAAAGCTTGAATTAGCACTATTCTGTAGGAAAACATTATCCGTAAAAGGGATAATGTTTTTTGTTTTCTTAAAAAAAGTATTTGACGAATGAAATGAAATACCGTATTGTTTTGACTTGTGAATAAAAGTTCACCATAACAAAACAAAAAGGAGAGTTCAAAATGAACCAATATATTGGGAATTTAATTATTCGTATCGTGTTAGGAGTGACATTCTTTGCGCACGGTTTAGCGAAGTTTCAATCAGGTATCGATAACGTAGCAGGATGGTTTACAAGCATCGGCTTACCAGGTGGTCTTGCATACGGCGTAGCAACAGTTGAATTAGTTGGTGGTATATTATTAATTATCGGTTTAGGCGTAAGATATGTAGGACTATTATTCGCTCTTATTTTAGCTGGGGCTATCGTAAAGGTAAATGGAGCAGCAGGTTTATTAGGAGATGGAAAGAATCCAGGGTATGAATTAGATCTTGCATTATTAGCAATGGGTGCGTATTTATTCGTTGTAAAAGCAGAAGGATATGTAGATCGTTTCGTAAAAGAGAAAGTAATGAAAGCGAAGTAAACTTATTTATAAATTGTTGACTTGAATCATAATTGTAACTATAATGATTACAACTAGTTGATTAAGAATAAAACAATATAAATATTTTTTTACACAAGTTGTAACTGAGGTGGTTACGACTTGTGTAAAAAATAAATAAAACGGGAGGAAGTAACATGCCTAAATCAAATTTAGAAATTATTCGAAGCACGTATGAAGGATCAGCTTCTTCAAATGCAAAACATTTAGTAGAAGCCCTCTCTGAAAAAGTAGAATGGACAGAGGCAGAAGGATTCCCGTACGGGGGAACTTATATAGGTGTAGAAGCAATAATGGAAAATGTATTTAGCCGATTAGGATCAGAATGGGATGATTTTAAGGCGAGTGTAAATATGTACCATGAAGTAAAAGGAAAAGATGTAATTATTGCTGAAGGTGTTTATTCAGGAGTTTATAAAGAAACGGGAAAATCATTTGAAGCAGAGTTTGTTCATGTATGGCAACTGGAGAACGGAAAAATCGTGAAGTTTAAGCAGTATGTAGATAGTCATATTGTTAAGGAAGCGATGAAGAGCTAATGCTTTTTAAATGGATTGTAGGCATATGTATTACAATTATAGTAATTATCACGTCTATAGTTGGCGGAAAGAAATTGCTTGCATATGTGGAAAAAGAGAATAAAAATATTCAAATTGAGCGAGTGGCAAACGAAAAGGAGAAGAAAGTTGCAGAAGAAGCCCCACGAGTTAGCGAAGGTGAAATTATTTCTACTATGCACAAAATGGTGCACCAAAAAGTAAAATCCTCCGAAAAATGGGGATTTTTAGAAATGACAAAAAAGGAAATTTTTAATGTAAAAAGAGATATTGAAAATAGTACAGGTTTTCAATATAAAATGAAGTTATTTTCTATTATAAATAGATGGGAAAAAGGAGATTTTTCTCAAACTGTTGAGGAGCACAACTTTTTATGGAGCCTTCAAGGTGGAGATACTGGCAAGGCGACGGAACGTTTATCACCAGAAGAGGAAAAGCGGTATATAAAAGAAATGAAGAGTAAATAAAAACATCGCCACCCGGATGACGATGTTTTTTTCATTAAGAATGTTTTCGCATTAAAGCTCTAGTTGGCTGAACAGTAACCGTTTTGAAATGAGAAAATAAATAACATCCCGTCACAACGATCATTGTCCCGAAAATTTGTATCCACGTTAGTTCTTCTCCGAGGAAAAGGAATGCTAAAATAGCTGTGAAAATCGGATTGAAGTTTAGAAAAATACCGGATGTAGTCGCTCCTAATTTTTGCACGCCAATATTCCAAAACACCATACAAAGAACGGTAGAAATAAGCCCTGTATATAAAAGAGATGTTAGGAAAGAAGTGTTTATGTTTGTAACAGTGAAGCTTCCTATGTTAAATGGCAGTAATAGAATAACGCCGAAAATTCCTGAGTATAATGTTGCCATAAGTGGTGTCGTTGTTTTTGTTGCCCATTTACTACAAACAGAATAGATTCCCCAAATACAAACAGCCGCAATCATCCATAAATCGCCGCTATTAAAATGTAGTGAAAATAAAAGTGCAAAGTTACCTTTCAATAGGACAAGAATAACCCCAAAGAATGAAAGAATCATGGATAGAATTTGAAGTGTATTTACTTTTTCTTTTAGAAATAATACTGAAAATAGTGCAATTGAAATCGCATTTAATGTAGAAATAAGCCCTACATTCGTTGCGGATGTTTTTTCTAGTGCTAGAAATTGAAAGATGTTAAAAAGAGCGACCCCTGAGATTCCCATTAGTATTAACGGAAGTATTGCGGCACGAGGTGGAATGATTTTCTTTTCTTTAAACCATACGATCGGTAATAAACAAACGATCGCAATCATCCATCTTAAACTTGTTAGTGTCATCGGTGATGCATGATCAACGAGCGATTTTCCAACGACGAAATTTCCTCCCCATAATAAGCTCGTTAGTAATAGTAAAAAGACATAAAAATAAGGCATATTAAAATCCCCTTTGTTATAATCAATGTGAATTGTAAATAATTTTAGCATTTTTCTTCGTTGTGTAATATATTCTTTTGTATAATGGTTAAAAGTCGATAAAATATTTTGTTGTAAATAGTGTTTGTAGAATGATATTCAGTTTTATATATGTTGTAAGGTGTTTTTTCGAATAATCATCGGTAAGAAAAAGGGGGAATTGTAATGGAGTCGTCTGTTATTAAAGTGTTAGATGATTTGGACGTACAAATTTTAGATATATTGCAGAAGGAGTCTCAAGTAAGTAATGCTGAGCTTGCGCGACGTGTTAATTTATCACCAGCTGCGATGCATGCGAGAATAAAAAGATTAGATGGAGAAGGGTTCATTGATAAGCAAGTAGCCATTTTAAATCAAGAAAAGCTTGGTTTTGATTTGTTATGTTTCATTTTTATGAGTACGAATATTCATCAATCGGATAAACTTGAGGTGTTGGAGAAAGAATTAGAAGCGATGCCTGAAGTGTTAGAATGTCACTGTTTAACAGGAGAATATGATTATTTATTAAAGGTTGCAAATCGTGATCGTAAAGAGCTGGAGCAGTTTATTAGAAAGTTGAATAAGCTGGGTATTACAAGGATACAGACGAGTTTAGCACTTCGTGAAATTAAATATTCGACAGTATTACCGATCCGAAATGAGGAACCGAGCATCGATTAGATTGCTTGGTTTTTTGTTTGTATAAAGTGATTGACGGGGAGAAAAGAGAGATGTATTATTATATAAAATTATGTATTAAAATTCAATTTAGGTTATAAATATTAATATCGGGGACAAGGGGATATAATATGAAAATCTTTAATGCGGTTACGAGTGATGTGAAAGAAATTTATAGTCTTATTGAAGCTTATGCAAAAGAAGGAGTAGTTTTACCACGTTCTCTTTTATCTCTCTATCAATATTTACAATGTTTATATGTTGTGAAAGAAAGCGATGAGATTGTTGGGGTTGCTGGTTTACATGTGTTAGGGGAGGACCTTGCAGAAGTCCGGTCGTTAGTCGTCTCGCATACATATGCAGGGAAAGGAATCGGGCGTATGTTAGTGAACCATGTAATCAATGAGGCAGCGAAAATAAAAGTGAATAGAGTCATTTCTTTAACATATGAAACGGAATTTTTTCAAAAGTGCGGGTTTGATTTTGTGAATAGAGATGCGTTACCAGAGAAAGTATGGATCGATTGTAGACATTGTCCAAAGGTGGATTATTGTGATGAGGTGGCGATGATTCGATATGTTGGGTGAAATTTTCAGAGAAAAAAGGCCCACTATTATGTACGTAATAGTGGGCATCTATATTTTAGGGGAATTTAAGAACTTGAATTCGTTTTTCTTACCGCAAAATTAAAAATGGGATTTTTAAGCTCATAGTTATAAGTAGAACCATCGACAAGCCCTACAACTTTATCGCTTTCGTAAAGATCAAGCATAAATTGTGCCATTTGTTTTGCGGTGTGGAATTTCGGTACAACATTATCGTATTGGAATTCATCAATATCAAATGAACGTTTTGCAAATTCTGTTTCAGTTGCACCAGGTGCTAAAACCTTTGCTTGCAGTTTTGCACCTTGTTGTTTCAATTCGTGAGATAAACCTTCTGTAAATGCACTTACATAGAATTTCGTAGCGCAATACGTAACAGCATCAGCAACGATTGTGTATCCACCGCCTGATGAAACGTTAATAAGTTGTGTGCCATCAACCATTGAATAATCTCGAACGAAAAGAGAGGAGAGTATTGTTAGTGCTTCTATATTTACATGTAACATCGTTTCTATTTTATTTAAATTTTGTTCAGCAATGGAGGCGAAATTACCAAAACCGGCGTTGTTAATCCACGTTTCAATTTGAAAGGCTTGTAGGCTTTCATACAGCTTATAAACATTTTTCGTGATAGATAAATCCGTTCTTCGAATAACAACATCCAATTCTGGATTCATTTCGTTAATTTTTAATTTTAATCCGTCTAATTCTTCTTGTCTTCGAGCTACAAGTATTAAGTTCTTTCCGCGAGCTGCAAAGGCTAAAGCCGATTCATAGCCAATTCCAGAACTTGCACCAGTAATAACAGTGTATTTCATATAAAATCCCCCTAAGTTCAAATAAATATATTATGGTTAGATTTTATTTGTTAGAGTATACTCTAAGTCAAATGTTTTTTATGAATTTGATAAGGCTATAAAATATATGAGGGTAAGCACGTGGAGGGAGTTAGAGTATGTACACAATTAGCGAGGTGGCTAAATTAATAGGAGTGAGTACACATACACTACGTTATTATGAAAAGGAAAATATATTAATTGCAAATCGCGATACAAATGGGAATCGAATGTATGCAGAGTCGCATATAAAGTGGTTGCAGTTTGTAATGAAATTAAAACAAACGCAAATGCCAATAGCGAAAATAAGAGAATACGCTAGATTATATTTAGAAGGGGAGCATACAACCGAAGCTCGTTTACAGCTCCTAGAAGATCATAGGAAATCTATTCAGATTCAAAGAGAAAACTTAGTAATTACAGAAAAGATGCTGGAGAATAAAATTATTGCATATAAGGCCTCTTTGGAAAGTAAATAGAAAACATAATCCGACTCTTAATTATTTATGATAAAAATGGATTTGATCTCATAGTGTGCCGGCAAATAAAAAAGAGCAGCTAGCAAAAGCTAACTGCTCTATTCAAGGGATCTCTCCAAGGGGGAGTGGAGAAAATATTATGTTACTAGCAGTATTGACGGGTTATTAGGAAATATACAAATCGGATGAAAGAAATTTTAAATAATCTTTCGGTATTGACAGTTTTTAAAATATTCATGTACAATACATATGAATGACATTCAGTCATTTTCGTATGGCAGGATTTAGTTAGTTTGGCAATGGAACAAATATAAATGGTAAATGAGGATGATAGTTGTTTATATATTAGTGATGAAGGAGTATATTTTTTTAAAACAAAAATGACTGATAGTCAGTCATAAGAGGTGAGAGGTATGAAAAATAGAGCTTGGTTATATGTCATATTAACATGTATCTTTGAAATTTTTTGGGTGTTTGGTTTTAATACCGCGGATACTTGGTGGCATTGGATTATTATTTTAGGAGTTATCGCTGTTGATTTTCACTTCCTTTCTAAAGCGTGTGAACATCTTGCGACAGGGACTGTATATGCCATTTTTGCCGGAGCTGGTACGGTAGGTACTTTCTTAATGGATGTATTCCTTTTCGGCGGGAGTTTTAGCGTAGGGAAACTATTCTTTATCATGATGGTTGTAGCCGGTGTTATCGGTTTAAAGCTGGCTGATAATAAAGAAGAAACTGTGGAAGGAGCTGCTTAAAGATGGGTTGGTTTTTCGTATTTTGTGCTGCAATTAGTGAAATAGTCGGTGTGATTGGTCTTAAAATGTATAGTAAAGATAAAACGTTAGCAAATGGTGCAATTTATATAGGTGGATTTGCTACATCCTTCGCATTCTTGTATACATCTTTCTTATTTTTACAAGTAAGTGTCGCTTATGCGGTTTGGATTGGTATTGGAACAGCAGGTGCCGTTTTATTAAACATGTTCCTGTTTGGTGAGTCGAAAAGTAAAGCACGTATCATTAGTGTGGCTCTTATTGTATGCGGAGTGACAGGATTAAAGGCTCTTTCTTAAAGATATATTGTATTTTATCTCCTAATGGTTTATTAGGAGATTTTTATTATTAAAAAATGATTTCCTCTTAGAGTTCACTATCATTGACAGTACAATCGATTATCTTATAAAATGAGTGACAGTCATTCAATATGTGTGTGAAAGGGTTTAGATGATGAATAAAAAAGAAAAAATTGTCTATGCAGCTATTGAAGTGTTTCAGGAAAAGGGCGTTGAAAAAACGAAGATTTCTGATATCGTGAAATTGGCTGGCATTGCACAAGGAACTTTCTATTTATATTTTCCTTCTAAGTTATCTGTTATGCCTGCAATAGCAGAAGTAATGGTTGAAAAGATGATACTTGCAGTGAAAGAAAAAGTGCAAAATGATGCGCCTTTCTCAAGTAAAGTGACGCAAGTAATAGATGCGGTGTTTCACTTTATAGCGGAATATCGTGAAATACAAGCTTTAATGTATGCGGGTCTTGCATCTACAGAGCATATAAAAGAATGGGAAGCTGTGTATGAGCCTCTTTATATGTGGCTAAGCGAGTTTTTAAGTGCGGCGAAAGAAGCTGGTGAAATTCGTGATTCGGTTCACGCGGAAAGAACGGCTAAGTTATTTATCGCTCTTGTTGAATCTGCAGCGGAACAAGTTTATTTATATGACCATAAAGATGATGAGCAAGTCGAGCTACAAAAGGCAGAAGTACTAGATTTTTTAACGCATGCACTACATATAAAGAAGTAGTAAGATGAACCTGTCTGAAAAGGTAGGTTCATTTTTGAGGAAAACTGAATGATAGTCATTCACCTAATGCGTATGTATGTGTGGAAGGATAGAGTGAAATTCTAATGAGTGGGGGCATCTCTACTCATGACTAGCCCACAAATAGCAGGATAAAGAAAAAACTTCTTGGGCATTATTTTTTTGAGGAACTTACGGGAAGAGGTGTTAAAAAGTGAAGAAACCGATAAAAGAACAAAAGATGGTATTGGTCATTCTTTTGAGTAATATATTTATCGCTTTTTTAGGGATTGGATTAATCATTCCGGTTATGCCGTCCTTTATGAATGACATGAGTTTAACAGGGAAGACGATGGGATATCTCGTTGCAGTATTCGCAATGGCTCAGCTCATTACGTCACCTATTACAGGCCGGTGGGTCGATCTTTACGGTAGGAAGAAAATGATCATCATTGGATTATTTATTTTTGGTGTTTCAGAACTTCTTTTTGGATTAGGAAAAGATGTCTGGATGCTTTATGCAGCACGGGTGTTAGGCGGAATTAGTGCGGCGTTTATTATGCCTGGTGTTACGGCATATGTTGCGGATATTACATCTATGCAGGAACGTCCAAAAGCGATGGGGTATTTATCAGCAGCGATTAGTACGGGTTTTATTATAGGACCTGGAATTGGCGGATTTATTGCAGAATACGGTATACGTGTGCCGTTTTTCGTTGCAGCAGCAATTGCCTTTATAGCATGTGTAATTTCGATCTTTATTTTAAAAGAACCGTTAACGAAAGAAGAACTTGCAGAGATTTCTGCTAACACGAAAGAATCAAGTTTTATTGGTGATTTAAAGAAATCATTACATCCAATGTATGCAATTGCATTTATTATCGTATTTGTACTCGCATTCGGATTATCAGCGTATGAAACTGTGTTTAGTCTATTTTCTGATCATAAGTTTGGATTCACACCGAAAGATATTGCGGCAATTATTACGATTAGCTCCATCTTTGGGGTAGTTGTGCAAGTATTTATGTTTGGTAAATTGGTTGATATGTTCGGTGAAAAAGTGTTGATTCAAATATGTTTAATTGTAGGTGCAGTATTAGCGTTTGTTTCAACTGTAGTCTTTAATTATTGGATTGTACTTCTCGTTACTTGCTTTATTTTCCTTGCATTTGATTTGCTTCGTCCAGCTTTAACGACATTTTTATCAAAAGCAGCTGGAAAAGAGCAAGGATTTGTTGCTGGTATGAACTCGACTTATACGAGTTTAGGAAATATTGCAGGACCAGCGATGGGCGGAATATTATTTGATATGAATATTCATTATCCATATGCATTTTCAGGAGTTGTTTTAATAGTTGGTCTTGGCATTACATTTATGTGGAGAGAGAAACAGCTAGCTGAAAGTTTTGCGAAGTAATAAAACCCCTTACGACGGTAAGGGGTTTTTATTTTATCCCGCTTTAATGGGCAGTAAGACCCCCGCCTCAAAATTCACTGAAAGCAAAGAATTTAGGTGGGGGATCAACTGCCCATAAAAGTTTCACTTTATAAGCTTAATCCAAACCGTTTTAATTCAATGAAAATCCCCTCTAATTGCTTTCCTTTATCCGTTAATGTGTACTCTACACGAGGCGGAACTTCTGGATATACTTTTCTCGTTATAATGCCTTGAGATTCTAGTTCTTTTAGTCGAAGCGATAATGTTTTCGGGCTAATCCCATTCATTGATTTTTGTAAATCACTAAAGCGTAATGTTCCTTCGATAAGAAGGTCGCGAATGATTAAAAACGTCCATTTTGTACGAATTACGTCAAGTGTTTTAGCGATAGGACAAGGTATGCCAGGTAAACCTTTCGTTAATTCAACTGGATCTATATTGTTCATGGAACTAGCCTCCATAAAATTTTTTTGGATGAATTTGCTTTATAGTATCACAAAACTATACTTTTGGTAACTATATGAAAAAAATATCACTACTTCCATAAAGGAAGTTAGTGCATATACAATAGCAATATGAAATACAAAGGGTTTATATGAAGGAGGAGGTGATTTTCATGGGGATAAAAAAGTTGTTTGGATTCCTTAGTTTGTTTGTTGTTTGTATTGTACTTGTAGCATGTAGCGGGGAACAAAAAACGGAAATCCAGTTATTAAAAGAAATGCCAAAGCCAAAAGCGATGACAATTGATCCCTCACTAAGTAAAAAGGAAGCGACCGAAATGGTTCATGCAGCGCAGCGTTTTTATGCATTTTGGGATACAGGTAAGGAGGAACTTATTCTGCAAACTGTTTCTGAAGATTTTTCCGATAATACATTGCCGAAAGGGCGACCACAAGGCACTGAAGGATTAAAGTTTGCGGCACAAAATTTTCGTAAAGTCGTTCCTAATATACATTGCGAGATTGAAGATTTATTAGTCGTCGGTGATAAAGTAACAGCTCGTCTTTCTTTTACAGGAACGCATAAGGATAAGAAAATCAATTTTTTTGCAATTGATATTTTACATGTGAAAGACGGAAAGATAACGGAAGACTGGCATTTAGAAGATAATCTTACGCTGAAACAACAACTTGGGTTAATAGCCGAGGAATAAAATAGGGGAGAGAAAAGTGATGAAAAATATATTTATTATAAATGGACATGAAAAATACGGTACGAAAGAAGGACGATTAAATAGAACGTTAGTTGATTATATGGTAACGGTATTAAGTGAGAAGCATCATGTGAAAACAACAACGATTCAAGATGGCTATAGTATTAAAGAAGAACAAGAGAAGTTTTTATGGGCGGATGTTGTGATTTATCAAACACCGATTTACTGGTTTAGTGTACCGGGCTTATTTAAAACGTATATGGATGAAGTATATGAATATGGTTTGTTCTTTAAAGGTGCTGATGAATATGGAACAGGTGGTTTATTAAAAGAGAAGCAGTATATGTTTTCTACAACTTGGAATGCACCTGAAAAGGCATTTGGAGATAAGACGAAGTTCTTTGAAGG
The DNA here is from genome assembly GCF_052947655.1 of Bacillus pretiosus. Taxonomy (NCBI): domain Bacteria; kingdom Bacillati; phylum Bacillota; class Bacilli; order Caryophanales; family Bacillaceae; genus Bacillus; species Bacillus pretiosus. Next base: position 855,693 of record NZ_CM129593.1, read on the forward strand.
GGAAAGTTTAGAGTCAACGCTTAGCCATTTACACCGCGTGCAAAAGTTTCTTGGCATGAGTCCGTTAAAGAGCTTTGCTTGTTATGATGTGGTGAAGAATCCTACAATTGATAAGTATTTAGAGAACTTGAAGAATCATTTAGAAGAAATCATTTAATAATTACAGCCATCCCCATATTTAATGCGGGGATGGCTGTATCCATAATTTCGCAAAATTTGCCCAGCCGAATGAATCAATTGTTACATTTTTTAAAGAAGAAGGGTATGTTTTTTCTTTTTAAAACGGATCAACTTCAGCTAAATTTGGAGTAGTACTAGGCTGTAGCAAAAGATTTTTTAACGTTCCTACTTCAGAAAGAGCTACTAATATGTAGCCACTAATCAGTACAATAAGCCCAATGACGCGTAACGTTTGTAAGCTTACTTCATTATTATTCGTTTCCGTTGGATTTGGGGGCGTTGAAGGTGGATTATTGTTCATAGCTAGGCTCCCATCTTTTTTTATTTATATATGTGTAAAATTATTATTTAACTTATGGATAGGAATCGTATAGTCATTTTCACTATATGAGAAATGCCTATGAAAAGTGATTAGAAATTTGGGGACGAAGAAGGGAGGAATCCACAGGTCATTAAAAATGATATTCCTTTTTAATTTTCATACAAATAAAAAGGTTAACCAAAGTAGCTAAACAGCTATTTTGGCTAACCTCTAATAACTATCCTAGTATACGCAACGATTCTTCAATAAACGCTGGGATGTCCTCCGGTTGTCTACTTGTTACTAGCTGATTTTGGCATACGACAACCTCTTTGTCATGGAAATTTCCACCGGCATTTTTTAAATCGACCGAAATGGATTTATATCCAGTCACATCACGTCCTTCAAGCGTTTGGGCAGTGATGAGTAATTGGGGGCCGTGACAAATAGCAAAAACAGGTTTTTTCGCATCCATAAATGCTTTGCTAAAGCGAACGAAACGTTCATCTGCACGAAGTATATCTGGGGAAAATCCGCCTGGTATGAAGAGGGCATCAAAGTTCTCTGGAGAAACATCATCGATACCTTTATCAATTACAACTTCACTTTTTCCTTGTTTACCGTGTACCGTTTTACCTTTTTCTGCTTCAATAGTTGTTAATTCATATCCCTTTTGTTTAAAAGCTTCTGCTGGCTCTGTGTATTCTGTGTCCTCAAAATAATCTGTTATTAAAGTAGCAATTTTTTTACTCATTCTAATCCGCTCCTTACATTATATTATCGGTTCCAGAATCGTCCTTGGGCAATGCCTTCTATAAATGATTCAATTGAAGTATCTGTTAAGTTGTAAACTCCTGCTTCATCCAGTTTAACCTTACTATGGTCTAAAGCATGAGGGTCGCTAAGGACATAGGCTATCGGTTTAAAGTGTTTAAAAGTAGTTTCTGCAAATTCTAAAACAGGGGGTTTAATGACAGATTCACTACTAAACACTAAGACTGCATCAAAAAGTGAGGAGTCTGCTGTTGTATAAGTATCCGTTACTTTAATAGAATCATTGAAATGATGAATTTTATTATCTATGATGCCATAGTTAATTCGGTGCTGTGCAAAAGCTTGAATCCATTCGAACAGAAGGGAAATGCTTGGATCGCCATTTAATAGAATTGCCACATTTTTGGAATCAGCTTTAAAAATAGTATTGGACATGCTGAGTGCAGGTGATTTTGCATCCGAATTTATTTCTTGATTTTCCTTAGGCAAGGGAGCTCCAATCATGTTAGCGACTTCCTTTGCTAATTGACGATCGACGTGGTTTAAAAGAGCAATTACATTGGCCTTCACCATGTCTGATTTGCACTTCCCAACTTCAAAGCAAAATGCGTCTTTTATGTGCTGCTTTTCAATAGCATTCATACTATTGTAGAAAAGTTTAGCCTGAGAATAAAAGTTAAGGAAGCTTTTACTGCGCCCCCTAATTTTATGTCCATCAACCTTTTCTTGATAATGTTCATATCCGCCCTGTTCGGCTTGGACGGTTGCTGGTTGATTGTTATTTAAGCCATTAGGATGATAGCTTGTTTGACCGCGATGAATCTGCATTTGATGCATACCATCACGTTGATTATTATGAAAAGGACATACAGGCTGGTTAATAGGAATTTGGTGGAAATTAGGACCTCCTAAACGAGATAATTGTGTATCTGTATAGGAGAACAATCTTCCTTGCAGAAGAGGATCATTTGAAAAATCAATACCTGGTACGACATGGCCAGGGTGAAAAGCTACCTGTTCCGTTTCGGCAAAGAAGTTATCAACATTTTTGTTCAGTGTCATTTTACCAACTAGTTTTACAGGAACTTCTTCTTCAGGCCATAGTTTCGTTGGATCTAAAATATCAAAATCAAATGCATGCTCATCTTCTTCCGGAATTAACTGTAATCCAAGCTCCCATTCCGGATAATCGCCTTTTTCAATTGCTTCGTATAAATCTTGACGATGGAAATCAGGATTTTTCCCAGCAATCCTTTGAGCCTCATCCCATACTAATGAATGAACCCCTAGGGTAGGTTTCCAGTGAAACTTTACGAAGTGGGCTTTTCCTTCTTTATTAATAAGTCGAAATGTATGAACTCCAAAACCTTCCATCATTCGTAAACTACGCGGAATTGCGCGATCACTCATCTGCCACATAACCATATGAGTAGACTCGGGATTATGCGCAACAAAATCCCAAAATGTATCATGAGCACTAGCTCCCTGAGGAATATCATTATGTGGCTCTGGTTTAACTGCATGTACAAAATCAGGAAATTTAATAGCATCTTGGATAAAGAATACTGGCATATTATTACCTACTAAATCATAGTTACCTTCATCTGTATAAAATTTTGTGGCAAATCCGCGCACATCTCTTACTGTGTCATTGGATCCTTTAGAGCCTTGAACGGTCGAGAACCGTACAAATACAGGTGTTTTTTTTGAAGGGTTAGTAAGAAAATCTGCTTTTGTATATGCCTCTAAAGATTCATAAAGCTGAAAATAACCATGTGCGCCAACTCCGCGCGCATGAACAATCCTTTCAGGAATTCGTTCATGATCAAAGTGGGTCATTTTCTCGCGAAAGTGGAAATCCTCCATTAAGGTTGGGCCTCTTAAGCCCATCTTTAAAGAAAATTCATCCTCGGCTATTTTTACTCCTTGGTTTGTTGTTAAAGCATGTTTGCATTGATTATCTGTAATGTGATGTTCCAATTGCTCCATTTTCTTATTCACAATATAGGCACCTCCTTTGCCCTGTTAATTTAATACATACCCTTTTTGTTAGGGCGTAAACATGTATTATCGTTTTTGTATGTAAAAATCATAAAATATCGGTTGTTTCAGTAATTCTTGTTTGGGGAAGAAAAATAAAAAAGCCAAGGAGAGAATTTATTCTCTCCTTGGCTTTTAAGATAATTCTTTTCGTTAAAACGCAGAAATTCGTTGCTTCGTTTTTGGTACAATAATACATTTGATCCAGAGTAACCCGACAATCATAATGATAAGGCTATGTAAAAATTGACTTGTAGCAATGAGTATAACGATTGAAAATACAATGAGTTGAATGCTTAGCAATATAAAGATTAAGTGAAGAAATTGATTCATTCGTTTCTCAGTATCAATTGGATATAATGCTACAATAATATTTCCCGAAAAATATTTCCACAGGGAACGGAGCTGCATAGAAATCATATATAGGACGATGTAAGCGATAGCGCCTTTTACGTATATGTTTGGTATAAAATATAAGGCGAAGGCACCGATCAACCCTAAACGAATATATATACCGAAATAATCATTCCCACGTAAAAATGCCAGTGTATGTAAATAGAAGAAAGTTGCTTGTTTTTTATGTAATAAAGGTTCAATCCAATTTGTAAGCCATTTTCTTTTATTTACTTGCTTATTTAGTTGTGGAACATCGGTGAAAATGCTAGCAAATTGATAAAAACGAACGTTCATTTTTTCTTCTTGCTCGATTATGTAATCCCACGGTATTCGTTTTGTAGGCTGTTTTTTCGTGTATAGAAGTAGGAAAGCAAGTAGTAAGAGCAATCCGCCTAATATGAGAACATGTGCCGAGTAAAATAGCATGTAAATGATTAGGGCGTTACAAGTAATACGAATAATGAACCATATGTTTTTTTCATGACTATCACGCCACATCCAATGTGTATATATATTCCAAGCTTTCGTAATCATTAAAACGATAAAGATTGTACATAAGAAAGGTACAGTTAATTGTAATGATTGCAGTGCAAGTGGAACGAGAATAAGGAACGTAAATAATAATGGGAAAAGCTGAATGATGTAATTATATAGAAGAGATTTTTTAAAATAAGACGTTAGTTTCTCTTCTAATGTAAGCAAATAGACAGCATCAGGTTTTTGAATAAATGTACGGATCGGGCATCTCGTTATAATGAATGTAAGTACAATCGTGATAAGTAGTAAAGATATTCCTTTAGAAGGAGATGCTTTTAGAAACTGAGCATAGTAATATGCGCCAACGCATGAAATAAAGATAAAGCTATATAGTAAACCGTTAATCATACGTGCAAAGTATGTAATGATATTTTGAATATGTTGTTGGAAGCGACTGCTCCATAGTGATTCGATTGACATGTTTTTCACCTCTTTGTTCTATTATATATGTTTTACAAAAGAAAAAACGAGCAAATTGCGTTATGCAACTTGCCCGTTTTTCTTTTCGTTATTTTTTTTCTCATCACGATTCATTAATGGATAGAAAGCAAATCCGATTACGAATAAACCAATTCCGAGAAGGAACGTTTTTATATCGGATGCGCCGGTTTTAATAACCCATAGTGCGTAGCAAAGTGCGATTACTGCTACTATGCCATCTGTAATTCTTGCCCGCATTTCATTTTTATATGTTTCACCAGTTGCGACTAGTTTTAACTGGAAGATTGGTGAAACGAGATATGGAATGAGGTAGGCTAGTGTTGATACGGTAATAACGAATGTATAAGCTTCCGCAATTGTTCCGGATAGTGTTGAGAATAAGAACACTTGCGACATAATGTTTGTTAATCGTAATGAGTAAATTGGACTTCCTTTTTTATTTGTTTTCGTAAAGAAGGAAGGGAAGAAACCTTCTTTTGCAGCTTGATATGGTACTTCTGAGCTTAATAAAATCCAGCCCAAGATAGAACCGAATAGGGAAGTAAGAGCAAGTAATGCCATCAGTTTCCCGCCGCCATGCCCCATTGCAGCGTTTAATGCGTCTGCTAATGGACGTTCAGAAGCTTGTAATTTATCAACGTGAAGGACACCCATTGTTAAAATTGTAATTCCTAAGTAAATCGCAACTGTAATAAGTAATCCCGCAACTGTTGCGCGTTTTACTGTTTTAGGAGAGGTAGCACGGTTTGATAAAAGTACTGCTGATTCAATTCCGATAAATGCCCAAAGTGTTGTAAGAGCGGCTAAATTTACTTGTGAAAGAAGGCCGTGTGATACACCTGATTTATCGATCATCGGTGTGTACCATTGTCCAAACTTAGAAGCCTCGAATGCAAATAACGTAACGACGATGAATAAAAGGAATCCTGTTACTTTCGTTGTTGTTGCTAAGAAGTTTAGTTTTCCAGCTCCGCTTACACCGTTTGTTAATATAATATGAGTTCCCCAAAGTAAGATGGAACAAATCGTAAATGTAATTAGTTTTCCGACTTCTATGTTAAAAGAACCGATTGAAAATAGTAGTCGTGTATCTTTCATAATTGGGAAGAAGAGTGATAAATATCCCGCGAAAGATGTAATGATGGCAACGTTACTTGCCCAGTTTGCAACCCAATATCCCCATACCATACTGAAACCAGCCATTTTTTTCTTTTTTGGTGTTGAGAATAAAGCATATGCATGACTTTGTGGTCCTGTCGTTAAATCAGGACGACGAATTGCTAAATTACCGAAAACAAGAGCTAGCATTAAAACACCAAACCCTGTTGTTAACCAAGCTAAAGTGACACCGAGAGGGCTTGCTGTTTGTGCCAACGTACTTGGCACCATGAAAATACCAGCGCCAACCATGTTACCGACAACGAAAGCTGTTAGTACCCAAAAGCCCCATTTTTTTTGTTGCATAGAAAATACCTCCAAAGTTAGTATAACCAAGTCAAGCGAGGAGATATGTATGTCTTCTTAGTAGAGAAGAGAAGTCCCAAACAAAACAAAAAAAGCACGTAATTTGCCGCTACATGCTTTCTATCTTATAAGAAACCCACGACATACCTCTCGATAGCTCTCCACAAACGAAACGTTTGTGACAGTTCTGCACTTATTAAATGCAGACCCAGCAAGCGTGCATGGTGGACACAACTTACTTCGGCAATCATTCCTTTCTCATTCCTTCATCAATGCCACTACATCTCTTGAAATGATACTCTTAATGACTGCAACCTCTACCTCACCGAGATACGAATGAGGATTTAAATATTAAATTAACGTCTTTAAGAGTAACAAATGTATTTTTATACGTCAATGGATATAGTAATAATCAGATTATAGAGAAGAGTTTGTGATTAGGAATGAATAATTATTTGATATAAAAAGAAGCTGATCCAAAATTAGATCAGCTTCTACATATAAGATTAAACTAAGTTTAATACTGTTACTTTTTCACGTGTCATAGACTCAAGGCTCTTACGAATACCTTGTGCGCCCATACCTGAACCTTTTACACCGATGAATGGGAAGTGGTCAGGGCCGCGCTCTGTGCGTCCGTTAATTTGAACAGAACCAGTTTCGATTTTGTTAGCAATTGCAAATGCTTTGTTAATGTCTTTTGTGAAGACACTTGCTTGTAAGCCGAACTCTGATTTGTTAGCAATTTCAATTGCTTGCTCATCTGAAGAAACACGGATGATTGGAAGGATTGGGCCGAATGGCTCTTCCCAAGCAACTTTCATTTCTTCTGTTACGTGGTCGATTAATGTTGGGTAAATTAAGTTACGCTCACGTTTGTTACCGATAACAATTGTTGCACCTTTTTCTACAGCGTCGTCAACTAAACCTTGAACGAAGTCAGCAGACTTGTCGTCGATTAATGGAACGATTGTGCTATCTTGTTCTGGAGATCCAACTGATAGTTCAGCTACTTGCGCTTTTAATAAGCTAACAAGCTCATCTGCTACGTTTTCGTGTACAAGTACACGTTTAATAGCTGTACAACGTTGACCAGAGTAAGAGAATGCACCGCTTACGATATGGTTTGCAGCATCTTGTAAGTCAGCATCTTCACGAACGATACCAGGGTCTTTACCACCAAGTTCTAATACAAGTGGAATCATTGCAGCTTTTTTCGCTAAATGTTTACCTGTGTTTGTACCACCTGTGAACGATACCATATTGATGCCTTCGTGTTCTACTAAGTAGTCACCAATTACAGAACCGCGTCCTGTAGCTACGTTTACAAGACCTTTTGGAAGGCCAGCTTTATGAAGTGCTTCAACCATTTTAATACCACTAATTGCACCTTGGGTTGCTGGTTTGAAAATAACAGCGTTACCCATAATTAATGCTGGTGCAAGTTTTGCAGCAGATAAGTTTACTGGGTAGTTAAATGGTGCGATTGCTAATACAACACCAAGTGGTGCGCGTTGGATGATCGCAAGTTTAGATTTCGTTCCGCCAGGGAAGCTATCGCCCATCATGCTTTCTCCGTGCATATGAAGAGCTTCTTCGATTGTGTAACGAATGAAATCAGCTGTACGAACAACTTCTTTCTTCGCATCTTTATAACCTTTACCGACTTCTTTCATAATGATATCGGCAATTTCATCTTGCATATTTACGAGCTCATCAGCCCATTTATATAAATATTTTGCGCGATCTTGTAGAGAAGCTTCCGCCCATGATTTTTGAGCTTCTTTTGCAGATGCAATTGCTTCATCTACTTCTCCGCGAGTAATTGCTTGTACTTGTCCAATTACTTCGTGTAAGTATGGAGATGGAATTTCGATTGTTTCTCCTGAAGAGCTTTCTCTCCATTCTCCGTCTAAATAAAATTTGTACGTATTGCTAGTTGTCATGATTAGTCCTCCTAAAATAGCAACTTGTAAGAGTGAGTATAAGGTGATTGTAGGGTGTTTGATAACATTTTTCAAATGAAATGTTTGTGAAAACGATTTCTTATTCTTTTTTTATTTTGTATGCCCTTTCTTACAGAAGATTCCCTTATTTCAAAATGATGTAGCGTATATTTTTATTCGGTTTGTAAAAAACAATTGACAGAATACTCAATAAAGTTGTAAGATTATAAATGGAAAATAAATGAAGGGGGTGTGCGTAATGATTGTAATCGTAAATGTAATGGGCTTAGCTCTGTTAAATGGCAGAAAACATTCATATCATTACGCAACCCGTGCGGATATATAAGGCATCTTTGTCTTATAAAAAGCGTACGTTGCGTATATCGTAACGTACGCTTTTATGCATTTTTGTGCATATCGTCAAGCGGCGGTATGCTTTTTTTGTTTTCCACGTTACTATATAAAACTTTGGAAGGTGGAAAAGTGTGATGAGATTGTATGGATTACGAAATGTAAATGTGATGGATCTGGATAGTGGGTAAAGAAATGGGAGTGAAACGAGAACGAGAAGGGAGAGGTTACATTGTTATCAGTATTACTAAAGTTAAAATGGTTTTTTAAAGAGCATTGGAAGAGATATAGTATCGCCATTGGAGCTCTTTTAATTGTAAATATAGTTGAAGTCATTCCCCCGAAAGTGTTAGGGGTTACGATTGATAATATAAAAACAGGAACGTTAACGAATGCAGCAATTATGCAATTTATTCTTATTTTAATAGGGGTTACGGTAATTGGATATGGTCTTACTTTCGTTTGGCAACATCAATTGTTTGGGGGAGCATTCGTACTGGAGAAGACGATGCGCTCTAAATTTATGGGGCATTTACTTAAGATGACACCGACGTTTTATCATAAAAATCGTACTGGTGATTTAATGGCGAGAGCGACAAATGATTTAAAAGCAATTGCTATGACAGCTGGTTTCGGTATATTAACGCTCGTGGATTCGAGTTTATATATGCTTACGATTGTCTTTATGATGGGATTTACAATTAGTTGGGAGCTTACATTTGCGGCACTTATACCGCTTCCGATTATGGCGTATGCGATGAACATATATGGAAAGAAATTGCATGAGAGATTTACAGTTGCGCAAGATGCGTTCGGAGATATGAATGATAAAGTACTTGAATCGATCGCTGGTGTGCGCGTTATTCGTGCATACGTACAAGAGAACGCGGATCAGGAAAGATTTCATCATTTAGGAGATGACGTATACGAAAAAAATATGAAAGTAGCTAGAATCGATGCATTATTCCAGCCAACTGTGAAAATGCTTGTTGGTCTTAGTTATTTAATTGGTTTAGTGTATGGCGCGTATCTTGTATTTCAATCAAAGGTAACACTTGGTGAACTTGTTTCATTTAACGTGTATTTAGGGATGATGATTTGGCCGATGTTTGCAATTGGCGAATTAATTAATGTTATGCAAAGAGGAAATGCTTCATTAGACCGTGTGAATGAAACGTTAGCGTATGAACCGGATGTCAAGGATCCGAAAAATCCAAAGCTTGTACAAGAGCCGGATTATATTCAGTTCGATGACGTTACCTTTTCATATCCTTCATCAACTGAAACAAATTTAAAAAAGGTTTCATTTACATTAAAACAAGGGGAAACGCTTGGGGTTGTTGGAAAAACAGGAAGCGGAAAAACGACGCTCGTACGCCAGCTTCTTCGTCAATACCCACTTGGAGATGGGGATATTGCAGTCTCTGATGTGACGTTAGATAACATAACGAATGAAAATGTACTCGGATGGATTGGGTATGTACCTCAGGAACATATTTTGTTCTCAAAAACAGCGAGGGAAAATATTTTATTCGGAAACCGAGAAGCGACTGAAGAAGAACTCGAGAAAGCGATTGAAATTGCGGCGTTTACAAAGGATTTAGAGTTTTTACCAGAAGGGTTAGAAACGCTCGTTGGAGAGAAGGGTGTTTCTTTATCAGGAGGGCAAAAACAAAGGATTTCAATTGCGCGAGCTGTCATTCAAAATCCAGAAATTTTAATTTTGGACGATTCTTTATCAGCTGTTGATGCTCGTACGGAAGCAGCGATCATTGAAAATATAAGAACAGAAAGAAGCGGAAAAACGACGATTATTACGACGCACCGTTTATCTGCCGTACAACATGCGGATTGGATTCTCGTTATGGATGAAGGAGAAGTAATGGAAGAGGGTACGCATGAACAGCTTATTCAAAGCGGAGGCTGGTATGCTGAGCAGTTTGAAAGACAACAAGGGGAAAATGAAAGTGCGGATAGTGGGGTGAAAATATGAGCGTTTCAAAACGATTGTTTCAATATGCGATGAAAGTAAAAGGGACAATTTTTGCAGCGATGCTAATGTTATTTATTTTCGTTATCGCAGAGCTTGCTGGTCCTTTCGTCGCGAAAACGATGATTGACGATCATATCGTCGGGATAGAGAAACCTTGGTATGAAACAGAAAAGAGTGAAGAGGCTGTTTCGTATAATGGCGCCTTTTATAAGCGAAGTGATCGCTTCCAGGAAGGTGAGAAAAAAGGAAAAGAAGTACGCGTGATGCAAGTCGGTTTTCAATATTACTTTGTACCGAATAAAGTGAATGCTGAAGGGGCACGTACTGTAAAAGATGATATGATTACCGTCCAAAATGGTAAGGCAGTGCAAGTGTATAAAGCGAAAGCATTAACGAAAGAAGAAGTGTTTGCGTTTTATAAACCAGAAATAAACCCCCTATTATTACTTGGTGGTGGTTATTTCGCTTTATTAGTAGTTGTCTCATTATTTGCATACGGAAAGCAATTTTTCCTACAGAAGGCAGCGAACAAAATTATTCAAATTATGAGGGAAGATGTCTTTTCTCATATTCAAACGTTGCCGATTCGTTATTTCGATCATTTACCAGCAGGGAAAATTGTATCGCGTGTAACGAATGATACGGAAGCCATTCGTGATTTATACGTAACGGTACTGGCGACATTCGTTTCTAGTATCATTTATATTATTGGGATATTCGCTGCGCTATTTTTACTCGATGTAAAATTGGCGACGTTATGTTTACTTATCATCCCAATTTTAATCGTTTGGGCAATTCTTTATAGAAAGTATGCGTCTGTATACAATCATAAAATGCGTTCACGTTTATCTGATATTAATGGGACAGTGAATGAATCTATTCAAGGTATGCCGATTATTCAAGCGTTTCGTCAAGAGCGTGAAACGAAGAAAGAGTTTGAAGAATTAAATGGCGATTATTTTAAATATCAAAATAAAATTTTGAATTTAAATGCAGCAACTTCTCATAATTTAGTGTCTGTATTAAGAAATATCGCTTTCACAGGTGTGATTTGGTACTTCGGTGGTGCTTCATTAAGTGCTTCAGGCGTCATTTCTCTAGGGATACTGTATGCGTTCGTTGATTATTTAACACGATTGTTCTCGCCAATTACAAATATGGTAAATCAGCTTGCTAACTTAGAACAATCGCGTGTTGCATCAGAACGTGTTTTTGAATTGTTAGAGGAAAAAGGGGAAGCAGTAGAAGAGGAACGTATGCCTCGCTTACAAGGAAATGTAAAGTTTGATAATGTGTCGTTTTCTTATAATGGAAAAGATGAAGTGCTAAAAAATATTTCTTTTGAAGCGAAACAAGGAGAGACAGTGGCACTTGTCGGTCATACTGGATCAGGAAAAAGTTCCATTATGAATGTACTCTTCCAGTTTTACGAGTTTGAAAAAGGGAAGCTTACGATTGATGGTCACGATGTAAAAGAGATGCCGAAACAAGCAACGCGTGAACATATGGGAATCGTACTGCAAGATCCGTTTTTATTTAGCGGGACGGTCGCTTCTAATGTAAGCTTAGAGAATGAAAAAATTTCAGAAGATCGCATCGTAAAAGCATTGCGTGATGTTGGTGCTGAACGGTTTGCGAACAATATAGATGAAGAAATTACGGAGAAAGGAAGCACACTTTCAACCGGAGAACGTCAGCTTATTTCGTTTGCTAGAGCACTCGCTTTTGATCCAGCCATTTTAATTTTAGATGAAGCAACGTCTAGTATTGATACAGAAACAGAGGCGATGATCCAACAAGCGTTAGAAGTTGTGAAAAAAGGAAGAACGACATTTATTATCGCTCACCGTCTTTCAACAATTAAAAGCGCAGATCAAATTATTGTGCTTGATAGAGGAACGATTTTAGAAAAAGGCTCTCATGATGAACTAATGAAAAAGCGTGGGCGTTATTACGATATGTACAAAACGCAAATGGAAGGAAACCAGAGCGCTTAATATGTATGGAGGAGAACTTGTGATTTTCACAAGTTCTTTTTTAGTGAATCAGGGCTGTTAAATAAGAAGTATTGTTTTACCTTTTTCTTTATAAATGCTATATTAAAAAATGTTACTTATTTTTTGTATGTAGCGTTATTTTCCCCTTTTGTTTGATTATGAAGAAAAAGGATAAACTAAATAAGAACATTTTCATTGAAAAATTGTTCAAGATTGCATACAATCAATATAGTTTTTAAATTCCTATCAGAATACTTGGAGGATTACCATTATGAAAAAATTATTTTCAGTACTTGCAGTAACTACATTAGCAATCGGGATTGTAGCGGGCTGCGGTAAAGAAGAGAAAAAAGATACAGCTAATCAAGATGCGTTACAAAAGATAAAACAACGTGGTGAACTTGTAATTGGAACAGAAGGTACATATCCACCGTTCACATTCCACGATTCAAGTAATAAATTAACTGGATTTGACGTTGAATTAGCAGAGGAAGTTGCAAAACGTTTAGGAGTAAAACCTGTATTTAAAGAAACACAATGGGATAGCTTACTTGCTGGTTTAGATGCAAAACGTTTCGACATGGTTGCGAATGAAGTTGGTATTCGTGAAGATCGTCAAAAGAAATATGACTTCTCTAGCCCATATGTTTCATCTTCAGCGGTATTAGTTATTGCGAAGGATAAAGATAAACCTGCTACATTTGCTGATGTAAAAGGATTAAAAGCAGCACAATCTTTAACAAGTAACTATGCAGATATTGCTAAGAAAAATGGTGCGGAAATCACGAATGTAGAAGGCTTTAGCCAAGCTGCAGAATTATTAAACACTGGCCGTGTTGATTTCACAATTAATGATAAATTATCAGTGTTAAATTATTTAGAAACGAAAAAAGATGCAAAAATTAAAATTGTAGATACAGAAAAAGAAGCGTCACAAAGTGGATTCTTATTCCGTAAAGGTAGTGACAAGCTAGTACAAGAAGTAAATAAAGCGTTAGAAGATATGAAAAAAGATGGTACGTACGATAAAATAGCGAAAAAATGGTTCGGTGAAAATGTATCTAAGTAGTGCGTTGGTTTCAGATCGATTGTCTACTTGGATAGATATTATGCAGTCTTCCTTCATGCCTATGCTGAAGGAAGCTGTGTTTACGACAATTCCATTAACGCTTATTACATTTATTATCGGGATTATACTTGCGACGTTAACAGCGCTTGCACGTATTTCAGGTAGTCGTATTTTACAATGGATTGCTCGTATCTATGTATCTATCATTCGCGGAACGCCACTTCTTGTACAGTTATTTATTATTTTCTATGGTCTTCCAACTCTTAATATTGAAGTTGAGCCATATACAGCAGCAGTTATTGGATTTTCGTTAAATGTTGGTGCGTATGCATCTGAAATTATTCGTGCTTCTATCCTTTCAATCCCGAAAGGACAGTGGGAAGCAGCTTACACAATTGGGATGACATACCCGCAAGCATTAAAACGTGTTATTTTACCGCAGGCAACGCGAGTATCTATTCCGCCGCTTTCGAATACATTTATTAGTTTAGTGAAGGATACTTCATTAGCATCGTTAATTTTAGTAACAGAAATGTTCCGAAAAGCGCAGGAAATTGCGGCAATGAACTATGAGTTTTTAATTGTTTATTTCGAAGCAGGTCTAATTTATTGGGCAATTTGCTTCTTATTATCTATTGTGCAACAAATATTAGAAAAACGTTCAGAACGTTACACTCTAAAATAACCCTTTCATAAAAGGAGTTTTTGTTTTTATGATTTCAATTCAACATTTACAAAAAAGTTTCGGAGATAATACCGTACTAAAACATATAGATTTATCAGTTGAGAAGGGGGAAGTTGTTGTTATTATCGGCCCATCTGGATCTGGTAAAACGACATTCCTGCGTTGTCTCAACGTGTTAGAAACGCCGAACGCTGGTAATATTCGCATCGGTAATAAAGAGCTCGACTTCTCTCAAAAAGTATCGAAGAAAGATATTGTCAATCTTCGTACGCAAACAGGTATGGTATTCCAGCACCATAATCTATTTCCGCATTTAACAGCACTTCAAAATGTAATGGAAGGGCTCGTTACAGTGAAAAAGATGGGGAAAGAAGAAGCGAAGAAAAAAGCAAACTATTTCCTTGAAAAAGTTGGTCTTGCGGATAAAGTAGACTTATATCCGTTCCAATTATCAGGCGGACAACAACAGCGCGTTGGAATTGCTCGCGCGCTTGCGATGGAGCCGGAAGTGTTACTATTTGATGAGCCGACGTCAGCACTTGATCCTGAACTCGTTCAAGAAGTTCTGAAAGTAATGAAAGAACTTGCTAAAGAAGGCATGACGATGGTCATTGTAACGCACGAAATGCGTTTTGCGCATCAAATTGCGAACCGCGTTATTTTCATGGATGGCGGTGTCGTTGTCGAACAAGGTACACCAGAAGATGTATTTACAAATCCAAAAGAAGAACGCACGAAGAAGTTTTTACAAATGTTGCAGTAAATGAAGGAAGGTCTCAAGGCATATGCCTTGAGACCTTTTTGCCATATATATTTATTTTTGGAATCCGCCAAGGCTTTGCTCAGCCATTGCAACTAGACGTTTTGTAATTTCTCCACCAACAGAACCGTTAGCACGAGCCGTAGAATCTGCTCCTAATTGTACACCAAATTCTTGAGCGATTTCGTACTTCATTTGGTCGATTGCAGCTGTTGCTCCTGGTACTACTAATTGATTTGAAGAATTTTGGTTTGCCATAGGAATATATCCTCCTTAGAGTTATAAAAATTTTTTTTGGTTGGACTAGCTGGAGTTGAACCAGATTATCGCCCCGTTTGGCGCTAATCCATCGGTAATTAAGTTTGTACTCATAGTATGGATGTTACCTAGAAAGATATACGAAATAATAATTTGTAAATTTTGTAAAAAAATCTTAGTGATTTCGTAAATTATGAAATAAGAGTAATCGTTGTATTTTTTAGAAAGAAGGCTAAACTAAGAGCGATATGAAATATGTTTTTCTTTTTGTATCCCGCTATTGTGGGGCAAATCATTAACTTCTTATTTATGACTTACTAAAATTAAATCGGTAGCAACTTTATAGTTCTATTTTAAGTAGGGGGGACAGGACGCTCCTATGCACGGCTAGATGCTCTCTTCAATCTGCTTGTAAATGATAACGTATGGAGGAATCGTGATGGGAATTTGCCCGCTTTGCAACGCATTAGAATCACAAACATATTCTTGTCAAAATTGCCAAGGTATACTCCAAGATTATGGAAAAACTGTAGATTACATAGACGATTATAGTGCGTATATGGACCAAGAATTATTGAGTGCAGTAGATGGATTAACACATAATAATTCAAATGAATACTGCAATCATATTTTTTATTGCGGAGTATGTAACGTGGAAACAGAGGTTGTAGTGAAATTTGTGTAAATAGAAAACTTCCACCTTATGAATGAGGTGGAAGTTTTTGTTTTTGTATTTGTGAGTGAATCATAGGGGATGGGATATGTTCGGTGTTTGTTGGAGTTCCGGACTTTATTTGAGACATTTTTTCTTTTGCATCGCGTAAAGAATGTTCAGTTAAGTAGATGGCATATTCGTAAAATAATTGGCGCGTCAGTTCACTTTGTTCTTTTAACTTTTCATCTTGGAATACAGTTCGCCCAGGTTTAGAGTTTGCTTCAAAGAGCCACGGGTTTTCCCCTGTGTCTAAACCGATATCAAAACCAATTTCTCCAATATTTCCGGTTACTTGTTCATCGAGCGCGTAACTGATTTGTAAGGCTGTATGTTTTAATTTATTTTCAATTTGAACTTGTTTCGTTGAATCTGGAAAAAGTTCTTGCAGTAATTTTGTATCGCCACCGCTATTTACATGCGTTGTTAAGCTACCTTTGCCAGCAATTTTTGCAACGATTGCACTGACCATCCATTGGCCGAAATGATTTTTATTTGTATGAATGCGAAAATCAACAGGTTGCCCATCGAAGCGAAGTAAGGAAATACCTTGTTGTACGATAAACTTTTTTAAATCATGTCCTTTTAACACATGGTTCAGAAGCGTTTCTAATGATTGGTACTTTCTTAGTTTATTTTCTTCATTTTCGCGATAACGACAGTAGTAGCAATTCTCTGTTTGAGAGTAAAATATTTGATGAATGTTTCTCCCGAAGCTACCGTGTATCGGTTTCATGTAAACAGATTTATACGTGCCAAGAAAGCGTTCTACTTGTTCGAAATGTTGAAAAGCTTCCGTGTTTGGTAATAAGGGAGTAATGGATTCATCTTTCATAAGAAGTTGATGCACTTCCCATTTATTGAAAAAACCTGGGTTAAACCACGGAATGGAATAGTCATGCTCTAATTTTCTTTTTGCTCTTACGATCGGTTTATAATTTTCGGCTTTCCGATTTGGTAATCGATCATAAATGACATTCGGTAAAGGGACTTTTTTCTTAATCCACTGTTCCTCTTGAAAGAAATAACCTTCAATTGTTTCGTCTGCCCAGTTTATATGTTGCACACCAAAAACAAATACAAATGGTCGCAAGGTGAATGGTGGCGTTAGTAACTCGCTGAGAGAAGTTGAACGGTTTCCTAAAGGATTAGAAGAGTCATCGTTAAAACCAGTTGTGAAAATCCCGATTAATGGTCCGAAAATAATGGTTTCATTTTGCGTGAATGCATGGATAGTAGTGGAATGAGGAAGTAAAAGTTTCTCTGCAATTTGTTTTCCGATAATGATTTCGCGAGTAAAGGAATAATGAATTTTCACCTCTTCACTTGCAACATGGCGTACGCCGAAGGAAAGAGATGCAATTGGTGGTGTAATGGAAAAAATGTAAGGTAAAGTAATACTATTTGGATGCTCATTTGAAATGTTTAATGTATATATGTGCTCTTTCAAAATGGTGTTACCTCCTTTCATTATGGTGTGAAGCGACTAAACTTTAGTGGTCCGTGATATATTTTTTCGGCTAGTGCATCACTATGACGAATGTAATGTTCGTACGGGGGAATCGTGTTGACATACATAAGCCAAATTGCCCCTTTTTGATCCATAATAGTGGAAAGCTCTAGCTCGAATAACGAAGAATAAGATTCATCTAATGTTTGAAACACTTCATTGATAATGTCATGTAAAGCGTCTTGTAATAATTGTACACCGGTACTAGATAGTACGTATTTAATTTTTGAAAATGAATGCAGCGAGGAATCATCCGTTGCCGAAAGTAAAAGTTGATTCGGAAATGAGCTTTTTTGTATAAATTGGCCGATAGCAGTCCACTTCTGTTCTTTATTTTTTTGCAAAATGGTTCGAATATGGAGCGGGTATGTTAATTGATTTGGTGGTTGCAGCATTGTATGGGTGATGTAACGTGCTGATCGTATGTTAGATTTGTACCAAGATATAAATTCATCTGTCCGTTTGATTGGAGTAGAAGTATGATAGTCACCATTTATCGTATCGATATGAAACGTTTTGTTTTTATAAGTGATCCGGTACAGACTTTCATTGGAATGTGTGTTAGTAGGCCGTATAATAATATCTTTTGTTTTTAATAACAGTTTGAAAATGTTTTGTATCGTTGCTATTTCAAATTTTGGTATATAAGGAGATAATTTTTTATTCGTGAGAAATAAATCATGAAGTTCGCTTAAGTCAATGAGTGTGTTATTTAAAAAGGTAGTGGTAGGACGGTTGTGTAATGAGTGAATAATTGATTTTGCTTTGTTGAAGTCTGTTTCCTCGTTAAAAGAAGAACGATCGTAAATATAAGAAGGAATAGGGAATATTTGCTCTTTCCATTTTCCTGTATCTGTATCATAAATAAGACCAGAGACAAGGTCCGTTTTAGGATCAATACCAAATGGCGTAAACTGGGCCACGACATTATGATAAAGCCGAGCGCGTTTAGCGATTTCGGTGTAATACATTTGCTCATAATGAGGGTGAGAAGTTAAAATACCGAGAACCAACGAAATCACTCCTTTACTAACAAAATGTTGGCATAATAGGCATAGCTATATATTGCAAATACGTTTTTATACCATTATACTTTTGTCCGTATGATGATATGCTATAGTTTTGGAGAAGCGAAAGGTTGATTGTAATGAATATATGGTTAAGTATGTTAACGACGACAGGGCTCGGAGCGATTATTGGAGGATTTACAAATCATTTAGCGATAAAAATGTTATTTCGTCCTCATCGCCCTATTTATATTGGAAAATTTCAAGTTCCATTTACACCAGGGTTAATTCCGAAGCGCCGCGATGAACTTGCTGTTCAATTAGGGAAAATGGTTGTCGAACATTTGTTAACGCCAGAAGGAATCGGAAAGAAATTAACAAATGAAGAGTTTCAAAAAGGTTTAATTCAATGGACACAAGTAGAAGTGGATAAAGTAATTACGAATGAACAGTCGTTACGACATATGTTAGAAAAATGGAATGTAGTACATGTAGAAAAAGAGGCGACCGGGAAAATCGAACATGTGATTACAGAAAAAATAGAGGCATTTTTAGCAGAGTATTATACATATACATGGGAACAGGTTTTACCTCATTCTGTTCATGAAAAAATAGAGAATACAATCCGAAATGTCTCGGCATTTATTTTAGAGCGAGGAATTAGTTTCTTTGAGAGTGAAGAAGGGAAAGCACGTCTTTCAAAAATGATTGATGATTTCTTTGCTTCTAGGGGAACGCTACTTAACTTAGTCGGAATGTTTTTAGGGAATGTAAGTGTAGTGGATCGTGTGCAGCCAGAAGTCATTAAGTTTTTAGGGCAAGATGGAACAAAGCAGCTTTTAACTGACGTACTGCAAAAAGAGTGGGAAAAGTTAAAAGGAAGAGATGTAAAAGAATTAGAAACGTTTGTAGAAAAAGAAATGATTGTAAGCTCCATATTGTCAGCAGTTAAAGTGGAGGAAACAGTGAGTAAGTTTTTAAATCAATCTGTGCAGCAAGTATGTGAGCCAGTTCGAGAAACAATCAAGGAAAAGCTAGTCCCAAGTGCTGTAACGAAAGGCTTAAAGTGGGGGACAGAAAACGTAGAAAGTATATTAAACAATCTCCACCTTGCGGAAATTGTCCAACAAGAAGTGTCTACATTTTCAACAGAGCGACTAGAAGATTTAGTGCTGTCCATTACAAGAAATGAGCTGAAAATGATTACGTATTTAGGTGCCTTATTAGGCGGAATGATTGGACTCGTGCAAGGGCTATTACTGTTGTTCCTTATGTAGTAAAGATAAGTACATAGAAATAAAAGTGAAATTTCTTCACATCTCTTGCATAGTTTGATATGGTAAGAAGAGGTGCGTATGTAAATGCACTTAAAAGGCGGTGCGCATGATAAGCGCTAGCCTTCTAAAGGAGGAAAAATAAAATGACAAAAAACATTCATGATGTTGCATATGAATTACAAAAAGCAATCGCTGAAAACGAAGATTTCCAAACATTAAAAGCAAGCTACGCAGCAGTACAAGGTGATGCAAATTCAAAGAACTTATTCGATGAGTTCCGCACAATGCAACTTGGCCTACAACAAAAAATGATGCAAGGTCAAGAAATCACTGAAGAAGATAACCAAAAAGCACAAGAAGTTGTAGCTCGCATTCAACAAGATGCTAAAATCACAAAGTTAATGGAAACTGAGCAACGCCTAAACATCGTTATCACTGACGTTAACAAAATTATCATGCAGCCACTTGAAGAATTATATAACGCGCAACAACAAGCGTAATAGTGGAAGACGCCCTTGTATAGGGGCGTCTTTTTTGTTTGTTATTTGTGGAAATACTCCGTCTTAATATTCTTTTCCTTCAAAAATGTTTCAATTTCTTTTTGCTTCCTACCATTCACTTTCTCAAAGCGTTTTGTAAAAGAAAAATCAGTTTTGAATAAGTTACCATCTTGCGCGAGTTTGTCTAATTCTTGCTCTAGCTCTACTGAAAGTGCCGTAGACGCTGAAATGTAATCATGAATTTCCTTCGAAGGCTGTTTGTAATCATCAGGAATCGTATTGTTACTAATAAAATTAAGGAAATTCGCATCGTTTTGTTGCGCTAAATCTACTAGTTGTTTTAATTTCTTCCGATCGGATTCCGTGACTTCCTCGTCAGACATGGCTGATGAAAGTGGAACGATGTTTTCGTCTAACTCTCCGCTATAATTTAAATACGTTTTTATATTTTGTTTCATTTCGTCTTCGTTAATCGTTTCATTCTTTTTTGAGGAAGTGAATATAGTTTCTGGAATTTTTATCGTTACATCTTTAATAGATTGCACATCGTTTTCTTCCTTATGTTGTGCACTGTTTGAACAAGCTGATAGAAATAAAATTGTAAGTAACATGAGTAGATATAAAGTATACTTCTTCATTTTAATCTCCTTTTATATTCATTATTATCTTTGTAAAATAGCTATATTCCATTTCAAATACTTTACTAAAGTTGCGTATAGATGTTTCACCATTTGGTAACATATGACGGATATGAGTAAACCGCTGCAAAAAGCGATGAACACATTGTAAACATCGGAATAACTGATTTGATGAAACCCTTTAAAAAATCCTAACCCTATTAATAAAATAGGTGAAATGATTAATAGTGGAGTAGCAATGATAAGTGCTAGAAGAATCGGTAATAAAAAGAGTAGTACGAAAAAGGCGATAATGATAAAGGTAAAGTTTAAAACACTTAAGCTCATAACAGAAAATAGTGCGGTTATCATATTTTTGAAGCTTCGTTTCTTGTCAGCATTGCTTATTGCATAGGAAACATTAAGTTCTTTCGCGATCGTTTTGGGGTTTCCTAGTTTTCTAGCAATTTCTTCTTCACATTTCCCATCCTGTTTACCACTGATAAAATGAGTTTCATACTCTGAAATAATATCTTTCTTTTCTGCATTAGGCATATTCCGCAGGGAAGAATTAAGTTGTTCCAAAAATTCATTTTTGTTCATAACAATCACTTTCCTTTATAGAATGATGGATTAAAGTTGAGAATGCTATATTTTGAAAGGGGGATACGAATTACAAAGTGCGTTCCAATTAATGGGTATTCCAATATTTACAAATATATCATTTGCTAGTGTTCTTTGCAAGGTACTGTTAAGATTTTAATACTGTAACGAGATAAAAGTTTCTCTTACATTTTTAGAGAAGTTATAAAAATATTATTTTAGGATAAATAAAGGGTTGTAAGCGGATTCTTTATTATTTGTCAAAATAATGTCAAATTCATATTCTTGGAAAAATAATGCATTTGTACTATAATGATAAACAATACTTCACCACATTAATTAACTAGGTGAAATTAAAAATCTTTATTACACACATTATGAAATAAAGGGATGATTAGTTTGAGTACAGGTGTAAAAGCAAACGACGTGAAGACAAAAACAAAAGGAGCAGATCTTGTTGTTGATTGTTTAATTAAACAAGGTGTTACACATGTTTTTGGTATTCCAGGAGCGAAGATTGACTCTGTATTTGATGTACTTCAAGAAAGAGGACCAGAGTTAATTGTTTGTCGTCATGAACAAAACGCAGCATTTATGGCAGCTGCTATTGGTAGATTAACAGGGAAACCGGGCGTATGTCTTGTAACTTCAGGACCAGGGACATCGAATTTAGCGACAGGTCTTGTTACTGCGAATGCGGAGAGTGATCCCGTTGTTGCTTTAGCTGGTGCAGTTCCACGTACGGATCGATTAAAACGTACGCATCAATCTATGGATAATGCTGCACTATTCGAACCAATCACAAAATATAGCGTAGAAGTAGAGCATCCTGATAATGTGCCAGAAGCACTATCAAATGCATTCCGAAGTGCGACTTCCACTAATCCAGGAGCTACTTTAGTAAGTCTGCCGCAAGACGTTATGACAGCGGAAACGACTGTAGAGTCTATCGGTGCGCTTTCTAAGCCACAGCTTGGAATCGCTCCCACACATGAAATTACATATGTAGTAGAAAAAATAAAATCGGCGAAATTACCAGTTATTTTACTCGGTATGAGAGCGAGCACAAATGAAGTGACGAAAGCCGTTCGTGAATTAATTGCGGATACAGAACTTCCTGTCGTTGAAACATATCAAGCAGCTGGTGCAATTTCGCGTGAGTTAGAAGATCATTTCTTCGGCCGTGTTGGATTATTCCGTAACCAACCAGGTGATATTTTACTAGAAGAAGCAGACCTTGTTATTTCGATCGGTTATGACCCAATTGAGTATGATCCGAAATTCTGGAATAAACTTGGAGACAGAACGGTTATCCATCTTGATGACCATCAAGCAGATATCGACCATGATTACCAACCAGAGCGCGAATTAATTGGTGATATTGCTTTAACTGTAAATAGCATTGCAGAAAAATTACCGAAACTTGTATTAAGTTCGAAATCAGAAGCAGTGTTAGAACGATTACGTGCGAAATTATCAGAACAAGCAGAAGTTCCAAACCGTGCTTCAGAAGGTGTTACGCATCCGCTTCAAGTGATTCGTACACTTCGTTCTTTAATTAGTGACGATACAACCGTTACATGTGACATCGGTTCACATTCTATTTGGATGGCAAGATGTTTCCGTTCTTATGAACCACGTAGATTATTATTTAGTAACGGTATGCAAACGTTAGGTGTTGCACTTCCTTGGGCAATTGCCGCTACTTTAGTTGAACCGGGCAAGAAAGTTGTTTCCGTGTCAGGTGATGGTGGTTTCTTATTCTCTTCGATGGAATTAGAAACAGCGGTACGTTTAAACGCACCGATCGTACATCTTGTATGGAGAGATGGTACATATGATATGGTTGCATTCCAACAAATGATGAAATACGGTAGAACATCAGCTACAGAGTTTGGCGATGTCGATCTTGTGAAATATGCAGAAAGTTTCGGTGCAAAGGGTCTTCGTGTAAACACGCCTGATGAATTAGAAGGTGTATTAAAAGAAGCACTAGCAGCAGACGGCCCTGTCATTATTGATGTTCCAATTGACTACCGTGACAACATTAAATTAAGCGAAAAATTATTACCAAACCAATTAAACTAATGGAGGCATGATTGAGATGACTGTTGCACAACTCATTGATATTGATGCAAAAAGAACGAAAATGAGTAATGAAGTATATCAAACATCTACAATGCTTGCGCTATTAGATGGTATATATGATGGTGTAATTAGCTTTGAGGAATTGAAAGAACGTGGTGATTTCGGCATCGGTACATTTGATCAATTAGATGGTGAAATGATTGCATTCGATAACGAATTTTATCATTTACGTTCAGATGGTTCAGCAGAAAAAGTAGAACCGGAAGAAACAACACCGTTTGCGACTGTAACGTTTTTTGAAAAAGAAATGAGTTATACGGTAGAGCGTCCAATGAATCGTGAAGAAGTTGAGGCATTATTACATGAATTAATGCCAAGTAAAAACTTATTTTACGGTATTCGAATGGACGGTACGTTCCGTGAAGTAAGAACGAGAACTGTTCCAAGACAAGAAAAACCGTATACACCGCTCGTTGAAGTGACGAAATCACAACCAATCTTTTCATTTAAACATACAGAAGGTACGCTTGCTGGATTTTGGACACCAGATTACGCGCAAGGTATTGGTGTAGCGGGTTTCCACTTACATTATATTGATGATGAAAGAAGCGGGGGAGGACATGTTTTCGATTATATTGTTGAAAACTGTACGATCCAAATTTGCCAAAAAGCTCATATGCATTTAGCACTTCCAGAAACAGCTGATTTTATGGCGGCTGAATTATCTAGAGAAAACTTAGAGGATAATATTGCGACTGCGGAAGGTGCAGAGTAAAAAGGGAAGCCGATTCGGCTTCCCTTTTATTCTTGATTAATCCCGATATGCGGAACAATGCTCATCAGAAATGAAATAGTTCTCTTTAACAGTTAAGGCTGATACTTCTACCAATTGATGCCCAAGCCCATCCCATACTGTAACAGTATGTAAGGAGGACCATTCAATATTCCCACGAGCGAGTCGGAAAGAATAATAGTCGTTATTTGTTGTTACTAAAACTTTGTTATAAATAATATTTTTCGTTTTTTTATTTTGCAAAATAAGAACAAAGTCTAGTTTATCTTCATCTTTTGGAATTTGTAGTATTCTCGCTACAAACATTCCATTTGGGTTTTTCTTCGTTTTATAGACTTTTTCTGACTCTATTTTTTGTTCAGGTTTCCCCCTCATAGTCTCTCCCTTTACATATGTTTATTTCTTTGAAACGAACGGATTCCCCTCGTAATAAAAACGCCACGGATATTGTACAGCTTCTTCTGCATAGTCGATGTTAATACGAGGTCCTGCTGTTATTTTATATTGTGATGATATGTGTTCTTCTTCTGGGACGAGTTCAATATGTAATGTGTCGCTTTGTAAGGATACGCCTCGTTCTTCTAAAGTAATTCCGAGGGCACGGCATAGTTTGCCAGGGCCGTTCGTTAAATTTTTATACTGCGCTTTTGTAATGTCGGTTTTATTGTATCGTGCAAGTTTTATTTCTTCAATCCCGTCTACTGGCTCAAGGGCTCGAATGAGAACACCTTGTGGGGTGCCAACTGGCGCTGTAATGACGTTAAAACAATGATACATACCATAAATTAAATATACGTAAGCATGCCCCGGTGCGCCAAACATGACTTCTGTGCGATCTGTTCGTCTGCCGCCGTAACTATGTGCGGCTTTATCATCGGGCCCCTTATATGCTTCTACTTCTACAATGATTCCGCTTCGTTTTATTCCATCTACAGTATGTACAAGTTTTTGTCCGAGTAATTTCTTTGCGACTTCTAACGTATCGCCTTCATAAAAGGAAGGTGGTGCTTGCATTGTACTATCTCCTTTACTGAGTGTATATGTATATAGTAAACCAAATTTTCAGTAGTAATTCTAACTCGTTCTATTTGCTACATTTATTTCATAAATTATGGATAGAGTACAACAGCGAAGAGGGGGAGTGCGACATGATTTATCGCTTACTAGCTCTTAATATAGATGGGACACTACTATACAACAACGGAAAAATTGCAAAAGGATTACGAGAAACAATTGAATTTGTGAAAAGAAAAGATGTATACGTTACATTATTTACGAGCCGTAATTTTCAGTCTGCTCATAAAGTTGCAAAGGCGTTAAAATTAGATTCTATCCTAGTGACACACGGTGGTGCTTTCGTTTCAGCAACGTTAGATAAGCCGTACGTTCAAAGAAGGTTATCGGAAGAGAAGACGTTTAACATTGTGCAAGTATTAGAGCACTTTGATTGTAACATCCGCATTTCTCATGAACGGTTTTCAATCGGAAATCGGGAGAGGAATACACCAAACTTAATTGCGCGTACTGTATTATCAAGTGCAGATCCGTTATTTTATCCAGTTCAATTTGTAGACTCATTAGGTGATGCGCTTCGTGATCATCCAGTAGCGGCTCCGAAAATTGATGTAATTTTCCAAAGTAAAGGTGAAAAAGAACGAGGGTTAAATACATTACGAAAAGCATTCCAAGATATAGAGTATATTGAGTGTGATTCAAAACGAATAGAAATTTTGCCGCAAAATGTATCAAAATTACGCGGATTACAATTGCTTGGAGAGCATTTAAATATTTCGCTAAACGAAATGGTTGCGATTGGAGATAGTTTAGAAGATCTAGAAGTAATTGAAAATGTAGGGCTTGGTGTAGCGATGGGGAACTCGCCTGTAGAATTAAAGCAAGCAGCAGACTGGATTACACGTTCAAATAGTGAGAACGGTGTAGAGTATATGATTAAAGAACATTTCCGTAAGCAATTCCCGCTTCCGTTTTTGAAAAATCATAAAAATACACCGAAACGATGAAAGAAAAACGTAGCTTTTTGGCTACGTTTTTTTATTGGTTTTATTCGAAAGATGAAAACGTTTTACTAGATAAATTGTGTCTGAAGTTCATACAATTTACTTGAATCCTTTAGAAAACTGTTGTAAAGTGGGTGATGTTGCCAAAATAGTTACACCACATGAAATATTCTTCAGATTAATTTTGTTGAGCTCCATATGCAAAAAATACTTCCGCATGATAGTTTAGTTCACGTATTATCTCAAAAATGAATTGTAGTAATTTTATTAAGCAGTTGTAGAGTCTCTTGTTTTTATTTAAATGGATGATTTTAAGTTATTGTGAGTAAGGCTTGGTACATATGAAAGATGCTTTTTTGTAGTTTTAGGAAATTTAAAAGGGGGAATGAATTTTTTGAGGAAATCATTTAATCAAAAAATAAAAAAATTAAGTAGTAGTTTTATAGTTGTGTTACTAGTATGTATGAATTTTTTAATCCATTTACCGTATAAAGCAGAGGCAGCTACAACAGAATTAAAAGGTTTAGGTGATGTATCTTATTACAATGCAATCATTTTTGGAGATCATAGTGCAACGAGTGCGGATATTGAGGGTGCGATGGCTGTTCAAAAAAATATGAATGCATCAAGTTATACAGTCTTAGCGGCTGCAACTGGAGCGAATAATTTAGCTGGGGCGACATGGGTAGATGAAGGATATCCGTCATTATTACTAGGCGGTCAATTTACGAAAGCGGGAACAGGACAAGTAATTATCCAAGATGGAACAGTGGCGATGACAAAAGATGGTGACCCAGAAGGTGCAATGAAATCATCATATGACCGTATCTCTTATAAAGAGCAAGCGGAGATTGATGCTAAGTTTAAAGAATTTAGAAAAGACGTTGATGGTGTAATTGGGGATGCAAGTAAACTACACACTGATAAGCCAAAACCTAATATGAGCTTTGGAATCGGTGAAGATGTAAACAACCCTAATATTTATGTCTCTTCAGGCCAGACGGGAAAGAAAGCATTTGATGTAAAAGACGTTTTTCTTCCGAATGTAGAGAATAAAGACTTTATTGTTATTTATTCAGATGCAGAAGAAGTGAGTTTTGGTGGCGGTGCAATTTTGTATGATACAAGAAATACTGGGATGGCGACGGATTTAATTAATACATCTCAAGCATACGACCCTAATTCATCTTTTACTGAGTTAGCTAGTAAGGTAATTTGGGTATTTCCTAATGCTACAAAGATAACAACTAAAGGTTATGGTGTAGTAGGTAGTGTGTTTGCACCTAATGCAGTTGTAGAAACAAAAGGTGGTTCTATTAATGGACAAGCCTATGTTGGAGGATTACACCAAAGAGATGGCTTTGAGGTCCATAACTTTAAATTTAACTGGCCAAAGTGGAATAAGCCAGCAGCTGAAAAAGGACATTTACAAATTAAAAAAGTTGATGAAAACGATGAAAACATTGTTTTAAAAGACGCAAAATTTGATGTTATAGACAAAGATAATAATGTTGTGGCTACTGTTACAACAAACGAAAAGGGTATTGCGGAAGTTAAAGATTTACCATTTGGTGATTATTTTGTAAAAGAAATTAGTGCACCAGAAGGATATATAAAAGTTGATACACCAGTAAAAGTAACAATTGATAATACAAACATAATTGAATTTGTTATGAAGAATACGAAAAAAGTAGAAAATGGTCAATTTAAATTATTGAAAAAAGATAGTGAATCTGGTCAACTTTTACCAGGTGCAAAATTTGATGTTATAGATAAGGATGGGAACGTTGTCGAAACAATTATTACAGATGGTAAAGGTGAAGCTTTATCAAAACAACTTCCAGTTGGAACATATACATTAAAAGAAGTTGAAGCACCAAAAGGTTACGAACTATCATCTAGCTTAGTTCATGTTGATGTAGCTGCTAATAAAACAGTGACTGTAGATGTGTTGAATAAAAAAACTGTTGAAAAAGCTACAGGTCAATTTGAAATCGTAAAAGTGGATGCAGAAGATAAAGCGAAAGTATTATCAGACGCAGAATTTGAAGTGTACAAAGATGGTAAAAAAGTAGAGACGTTACGAACAGATAAAACAGGTAAAGTAATCTCTCAGAAATTAGAGCCAGGAACATACACATTAAAAGAAACGAAAGCGCCACAAGGATATACATTATTAAAAGAAGAAATTGAAGTCGTTGTGGAAGCAAACAAAGTAGTACAAGTACAAGTAGAAAACGCAAAAGAACTAGGAAGCTTACAAGTAATCAAAAAGGATGCAGAGAGTGGAAAAGTTCTAGAAGGCGCAAAATTTAGACTGAAGAACGAAACTGGTCAAGTAGTTGGAGAAGCGAAAACAACGAATAAAGACGGCGTTGTGAAATTCGAAAACTTAGTGCCAGGTAAGTATACGTTAGAAGAAACGAAAGCGCCGGAAGGCTATAAAGCAGTAGAAGTAACAGTAGAAGTAAACGTAGTAGCAAATGAAGTAGTAAAACAAGAAGTTATGAATGAAAAAGTAACAGGTCAATTTGAAATTGTAAAAGTAGATGCGAATGATAAAGCGAAAGTATTATCAGGTGCAGAATTTACAGTATATAAAGATGGTAAAATGGTAGCGGAACTGAAAACAGATGAGAATGGAAAAGTGATGTCACCAAAATTACCATTAGGTGAATATACAGTGAAAGAAACGAAAGCACCAGAAGGTTACAAGCTTTCAAATAAAGAATGGAAAGTAACAATACAAAACGAGAAAGAAGTAGTAAAAGTAGAGGCAGAAAACGAAAGAATCTTAGGTTCTCTACAAATTATTAAGACGGATGATAAAGATCAAGCGAAACGTTTAGCAGGCGCAGAATTTACATTGAAAGATGTGAAAGGAAATGTTGTAAAAGAAGGAATTACAACAGATAAATCTGGAATCGTTAAAGTAGACGGACTAGTGCCTGGTGAATATACGTTAGAAGAAACAAAAGCTCCAGAAGGTTATGAGTTAACAAAACAAGTAATTCATGTAACAGTTGATGGTGAAAAAGTTATTGATGTAAAAGTAACGAACAGTAAGAGCCTTGGTCAATTTGAAATCGTAAAAGTGGATGCAGAAGATAAAGCGAAAGTATTATCAGATGCAGAATTTGAAGTGTACAAAGATGGTAAAAAAGTAGAGACGTTACGAACAGATAAAACTGGTAAAGTAACCTCTAAGAAATTAGAACCAGGAACATACACATTAAAAGAAACGAAAGCACCACAAGGATATAAGTTGTTAAAAGAAGAAATTGAAGTCGTTGTGGAAGCAAACAAAGTAGTACAAGTACAAGTAGAAAATGCAAAAGAACTAGGAAGCTTACAAGTAATCAAAAAGGATGCAGAGAGTGGAAAAGTTCTAGAAGGTGCAGAATTTAAGCTAAAAAATGAAACTGGTCAAGTAGTTGGAGAGGCGAAAACAACGAATAAAGACGGCGTTGTGAAATTCGAAAACTTAGTGCCAGGAAAGTATACGTTAGAAGAAACGAAAGCGCCGGAAGGCTACAAAGCGTTAGAGGTTACAGTAGAAGTAAATGTTGTAGCTAATAAAGTAGCGAAACAAGAAGTATTGAATGAAAAAGAGACAGAAAAAGGTCCAGAAAAGCCAGGTGAAGAAACAGAAAAGCCAGGTGAAGAAACAGAGAAACCAGGTGAGGGAACAGAAAAGCCAGGTGAAGAAACAGAAAAGCCAGGTGAAGAAACAGAAAAGCCAGGTGAAGAAACAGAAAAGCCGGGTGAAGAAACAGAAAAACCAGGTGAAGAAACAGAAAAGCCAGGTGAAGAAACAGAAAAGCCAGGTGAAGAAACAGAAAAGCCAGGTGAAGAAACAGAAAAGCCAGGTGAAGAAACAGAAAAGCCAGGTGAAGGAACAGAAAAGCCAGGTGAAGAAACAGAAAAGCCAGGTGAAGAAACAGAAAAGCCAGGTGAAGAAACAGAGAAACCAGGTGAGGGAACAGAAAAGCCAGGTGAAGAGACAGAGAAACCGGGTGGAGAAACAGAAACACCGGGTGGAGAAACAGAGAAACCAGGTGAGGGAACAGAAAAGCCAGGTGAAGAAACAGAGAAACCGGGTGAGGAAACAGAAAAGCCAGGTGAAGAGACAGAGAAACCGGGTGAAGGAATGGTAAACGTAGATAAAGAACAACCTACCTCACCAGAAAAAGGACAAGGTGCGTCTCATGCACAACGCCTTCCAGCCACAGGACATGATATGAATTATCTTCCATTCGTTGGTTTTGCTCTTGTTTTATTAGGGATACGTCTTAGATTTATGATTAAAAATAGTTAATAGTTTTATAAAAGGCATAAGAGAAATGTTATCTCTTATGCCTTTTAGTTTTTTGTTTAAGCTTCAATAACCTTAAGCATTCGATTTAAAAATGCGGCTGATTCAGCACGTGTTGCTGTGCCTTTTGGTACGAATTCATTGCGCTCGTTCCCTTTTACGATGCCGTATGCGTAAACATTTTGTAATGCTTTCTTATCGTATGCTAAATTTTGGTCAGTGAATGGTAATTTCACTTCTTTTCTATAAATCCAGTTATATTCTAATGCACGGTCAATCATAATAACAGCTTCATCACGTGTTATTGTAGCAGTCGGATCAAATTTATTATTCCCACGACCATTAATGATACCTGCGCTAGCTGCACGATTAATTCCGTCTACTAAAGATGGATGTGCTTCGTTTAAGTCTGTAAATTTAGCGTTTCCAGCCGGTAATTTTAAAGCTCGCGACATTAAATTTGCAAACTCTGCTCGTGTTACGAGGCGGTTTGGCCAGTAAGAACCATTTCCATCACCGAACATGATTTTCCTAGCTGCTAATTGACGAATGTCTTGTTCATACCAACCACCTGTAATATCGTCTTTTTCATGAGGGACTTCTGGCGGTGGCATAACCTCTTTACGATGTTCATTATAGTAAGCATTCGTGCCTTTTAAGAAAGCATCCCATTGTCCGCGTTGAATCATAAATGCAGGGCAGTTTTTTCCGCTCCAAAATTGATGCTTTTGCACGTGATCTAGAGATATGTTTAATTCGTTCATTAAATAAGCAGCTAATTTTCGGGCATTTTCTACTGCTTTCGTATAATTTCCATCACTATTCACAGCAATTTCAATTCCGATAGATTCATAGTTTCCTGTCTTATTTCCAGCATGCCAACCAACTTCATTTAATGGAAGATGTTGATAAATTTCTTTGTCATCCACTGTAAAATGCCAAGATGCTGAACGATCAGTATTTCCGCGGGCTTGGCTATCTAAGTACTTCGCATGATTTAACGCGTTAGCACCTTTACTTGTATTAGCAGTTTCATGAATTGTAATGTATTTCGGTTCCATTGCGTAGCCAGGACGAATGTTTTCATTCCCTTTTGGAACGATCATTTCTTTAAATGTAACACCATAAACGTTATTTGTAGGCAAATTAGATGGTGTTTTGAAGAAAGTTGCGCTCCTCTTTTCGATAGAACCTGTTTTTTCAAATAATGATGCTTTCGTACCTTCAAATGTAGCTGAAGGAGCATAAATCCATTTCTCAGTTCCGTTCAGTTGAATTTTAAACCAATTTCCAGCTTGTTCAGTAGGAGCTACTGTTTGTGGCTGTAATGTCGTTTCTTCTTTAAACGATTGGAAAGGGAATGAATATATTGATGTTTCTTCTTTCACAATTAGTTTTTGATTTGAAAGTTTATGAATCTCTTGTACTTCTAAACTATTATTTTCCTTATTAACCCAACCAGAACCGGATGTAGTTTGTACGTAATATGTATTACCTTTTTTCTTTGTTGCCTTTACTACTGGTTCAGCAATTTCAATATTTGTCTTGGTTTTTAAGTCGTTTGCATCGTATAGTGGAAGTTTTGTTGATAAGTGGAGAAGATATTCACCCGAGATTTCAAGGTCGTTTTCTTCGTCATGTCTATGCTGTTTTGCATGTTCTTCAATGCTTTTTAACGCTTGTTCATCAATAGACAATTCCGCAGTTTTCTCTATATTTTCTGCGAATGAATGGGTAGGTGCTATAAATGCTTGTAATGCCAAAGATAGTGCTAAAATGTTGTAAAACCTTTTTTTCATAGTTATTTTTTAACACGTTATAGTATATATGTCGTGTTAACAGTCCTCCTTTAGATGTATTTTAAATTAGTAGCCAAGTATTAATACGTTCTAGATTGTAACAAGAGCATATTGTAATGTCTATACAACTAGGGAAAGTTCGTGAAAAACTAATATTCAGTTTGTTTTAAATAGGATATAGAAATAAGGTAAAACCTTCTGTATTGACCTACAAACGCCCTTCAAGTAAACTAAAGAGAGTTTGCAAATGAAAAGGTGATAATGTTGTTAATTTCAATTAAAACGTTACAAGATGATCGTTTTTTACGTCCGCTGCAAAATATTGGCGGCTTATTTTTTGAAGATAGTACGATTGGATTTGAACAAGAGGAAGCAAATCTTATCGTTGATATACACATTGAAGAGAATGTGAAAGCATCTGCTCGTTTAACAGATGTTGCTACTGGAAATGTGTATGAAGAAACTTTCGCAAAAGATTTATCTGCTTTCACAGATGAAAAAGAGCGTATGAAGCAAGTGAAGCACGTTGTTTCTTATGTATATCTTTCTGTTCTTCAGCAGTTAACTGGTCTTGAACAAAGCTGGGGCATTTTAACAGGAGTTCGTCCGACAAAACTTCTTCATAAAATGCTTCAAAGTGGTATGTCAAAAGAAGAAGCACACCAAGAACTTCGTGAAAGCTATTTAATTCATGAAGAGAAAATTGAACTTCTTCAGCGTATTGTGGATTGCCAATTAGCGGTAGTTCCGGATTTATACCGTTTGAAAGAGGAAGTAAGTATTTATATCGGTATTCCATTCTGCCCAACAAAATGTGCATATTGTACATTCCCGGCGTATGCAATTAACGGACGCCAAGGCTCTGTTGATTCATTCTTAGGTGGTTTACATTATGAAGTTCGGGAAATTGGTAAGTTTTTAAAAGAAAAAGGTGTAACAGTTACGACGATTTATTACGGCGGGGGTACACCGACAAGTATTACAGCAGAAGAGATGGATATGCTGTATGAAGAAATGTATGAAGCGTTCCCAGATGTGAAAAATGTGCGTGAAGTAACAGTTGAGGCAGGTCGCCCAGATACAATTACGCCAGCAAAACTAGAAGTGTTAAATAAATGGAACATTGACCGTATTAGTATTAATCCGCAGTCATACCATCAAGAGACATTAAAAGCAATTGGGCGTCATCATACTGTAGAAGAAACAATTGAGAAGTATCACTTAGCTCGTGAAATGGGAATGAACAATATTAATATGGACTTAATTATTGGTCTTCCTGGTGAAGGGCTAGATATTTTCAAGCATACGTTAGATGAAACAGAAAAGTTAATGCCAGAATCGTTAACAGTTCATACGTTATCATTCAAACGTGCTTCTGAAATGACGCAAAACAAACGTAAATATAAAGTAGCTGGTCGCGAAGAAATTACAGCGATGATGCACGAAGCAGAAGAGTGGACGCAAAAGCATAATTACGTACCATATTACCTATATCGTCAAAAGAATATTTTAGGTAACTTAGAGAACGTTGGTTATGCAATGCCGACGCAAGAAAGTATTTATAACATTGTTATTATGGAAGAAGTTCAATCGATTATCGGACTTGGCTGTGGTGCATCAAGTAAATTTGTTCATCCGAAGACAGGCGCAATTACGCACTTCGCAAATCCGAAAGATCCAAAATCATATAACGATGGCTTCGTAAAATATACAGAAGACAAACTGAAAATTTTAGAAGAGCTATTCGTATAAGAAGAAAGAGGTTGTTCCGATTTGGAACAGCCTCTTTTTTATATTGTTGTGAGTAAATTGCTATAATTTCATTTATCAAGAGACCACACTGTTTGTAAAACTATGTCGATAATAATCAGAAAAATTAGTCAAATCATTAGAGGACAATGTCTACTTATGGACGAAATGATAGATTTATGAAAGAGAAAAGGGGGAAATTGTTGGCATGTACATGACGATAGGGAGAATATTTGATTTAGCGGTTGGTAAGTATCCGAATAAAGAGGCGTTAGTAGAGCCGGAAAAAAATATTCGCTGGACATATAAACAGTGGGATGAGCAAATAAATAAAACGGCGCAAGCTCTATTGAAAGAAGGGGTAAGAAAGGGAGATACTGTATCTGTTTACTTATATAATTGCCGTGAATTTGTAAACGTTTACTTAGCTTGTGCGAAAATTGGAGCGATCTTTAACCCGATTAATTTCCGCCTAAAAGCAAAAGAATTATCGTATATCCTCCAAGATGCAACCTCGAAAGTAGTAGTCTTTGAAAAAGCAGTTGAATCAACTGTTGCTATCATTGAACGAGATTTTCCAAATTCGTCTTTTTGGTACGTAGAAGACGATACACCTTCCTATGCTAGTTCTTACCATGAAAAAGTGAACGCAGCATCTTCTGACAAAGTAGATATCGAAATTGATGAAATGGATTATTGTTCTATGCTATATACGAGCGGTACGACAGGTCATCCGAAAGGCGTGCTACATCGTCATCGTGAAATGGCTGAGCATAGTATGATTTGTACGTATTTCTTAAAATATAATAGAGATAGTGCTGGGCTTGTAGTGGCGCCTTTATATCATTGCGGCGAGTTAAATGCTGGAATCATTCCGCGTATTCAAGTTGGTGGAAAGAATGTTATTTTACATCACTTTGATACGGATAGAGTATTACATACGATTCAAGAAGAGAAGATTACGACATTTTTTGCAGCACCGACGATGTGGAATATGTTACTGCAAAAAGATTTAACGCAGTACGATTTAACATCGATGAAGATTGGTATATATGGAGGAGCGGCAATGGCTCCAGCATTAGTGAAGGAATGTAAAGAACGTCTTTATATTGATCTCGTACAAATATACGGAATGACAGAAATGGGACCAGTTGTTGCGTTTCTTGTAGAAGAAGATCAAATTACGAAAGCAGGTTCAGCAGGAACACCGTGCTTTAGTCATGAAATCCGCATTGTAAAACCAAATGATGATGCACCAGCAGAACCAGATGATGTATTACCTCCTTATGAAGTAGGGGAGATTATTTTACGCGGCCCAACTATGATGGCTGGTTATCATAACCGAGAAGAAGCAAATGCAAAATCGATGTATAAAGGATGGTATCACTCTGGTGATTTAGGTTACTTCGATAAAGATGGCTATTTATTCGTCGCAGATCGTGTGGATGATATGGTAATTAGCGGAGGCGTTAATATTTATCCACGTGAAATTGAAGATTTTCTACATAGTCATCCTGGTATATTAGATGTTGCGGTGCTTGGTGAGCCAGATGAATTATGGGGAGAACGTGTTGTGGCCGTCGTTGTAAAGAAAGATGAAACGATTACAGAAGAAGAATTAGAAATATATTGTAAAGAAAGTGATGAATTAGCAGATTATAAACGTCCACGTCACTATTTATTTGTGGATGAACTTCCTCGTAATGCGAGTGGAAAATTACAAAAATTTGTCCTGAGAGAGTCGTTGAAAGGCGCAAAACAATAGAAACCGATTTATACAAATAAGATTATCTTTCTTAATAAGGAAATAGTGTATATGTAAAAAAGCGGAGAGTATGTATCTCCGCTTTTTATTATTTTTGTAAGCATCAAGTATACATATTAATTAGTTAAAGTTATAGCGGTACAAAAATACGTTGAAATCTTCTTCCTTTGGTCCAAAATTAACTGCTTTTTCTTGTATGCGGTGGAAGTTTTGTCTATCATAAAATTCATAGTTGCATTCGTTATCTGTATATAAATATAAAGATGTTACGTCTTCTTTTTTCATATATTGGAACAAATCGTTTAGTAAAGACTTCCCAACTCCAAGACCTCTAGATTCTTCGGATACGATGAATAATTGTATACAGCCTTGAAATTGATCTTCTTTTCCTTGAATGAGTTCTTTA
The DNA here is from genome assembly GCF_052947655.1 of Bacillus pretiosus. Lineage (NCBI taxonomy): Bacteria > Bacillati > Bacillota > Bacilli > Caryophanales > Bacillaceae > Bacillus > Bacillus pretiosus. The sequence goes on from NZ_CM129593.1 coordinate 892,044, forward strand.
TATGTTTTTTGTACTTGTATAAATGCTTTTAGAAATTCTCTATTCTCTTTATTCGTTATGAATAGCTTTAGCGTGTTAAAGGCAAAGCTAACAGTGTTATGGAAGCTCTTTAAACGGTTTTTATCTTTTTCAGAATCGCCTAAAATGACACCAATCACTTTATTATCTTTTTCGGCTACTTTACTGAAGGAACTTCCTAAAATACAACTGTGTAGATAAAAGTTTAATACTGAGTTTAAAAATTTTTTATCTGTAATGAATTCATTAAATCCAAATGCTTCACCGATTAAATGTTTTATAGGCTCATAGTCTTCCTTAACAAGACTTCTATATTGTACTGTGTTCATAATTGTATACTCCCTTTATTAATGTAAATGACTTATTATAAATAGTAAGGGCTCCTCTAAGGGGAGAGTCAATGGTTGTATGCGAAAAAATACAAGGGAAGAGATGCAAATGAAAAAAATGTTTTCTATTGGAGAAGTTGCAAAAATAAAGGATATTACGATAAAAGCGCTAAGATACTATCATAAGATGGGGATTCTTATTCCAAAACATGTTGATGAATCAACGGGGTATAGATATTATTCTATAGATCAATTTATTCACATTGATATTATAAAAAGCTGTCGAGAGTTGAATACGAGCATAGTAGAGCTGCAAGAGATTTTTAAGGAATGTAATACGGATAAATTGCTACGATTTTTACAATTGAAGAGAGAAGAAGCAGAAGAGCATATAAAGAAAATGAAAGAGGTAATGGAAACGATTGATGACTTACATGCGAAAGTAGTGAGTTCACAGGAAATATTAAAGAATGATGAAATCTCTATTGAATTTTTTGAACAACGTTATGTCGTTGTTGCGCCTTGTAAAGAAGTAGGGAGTTTACAGGAGTTGCTGTATTATTCCGATTTAGAGAAAATCGTGCAAGATTATGAAGAGAAAATGGAAATGGAGATGGGGATTCTCTACAACGTAAATGAAGATTGGGATGTAGAACCGAAGTATGTTTTTAATAAAGTACGAGATGATGTACATATGGAAGAGATGCAAAATATAAAAGTATTACCGGGCGGGAAATATATAACGTTAGCGTATAGTAAAGAGAATGAAGAGGAACGTAGAAATACTATGATTAAATATATGAAAGAAAATAGTATAGAAGTAGAGAGTTTTATTGAAGTGGAGTTAGTTAGTGATATTTTTAATGCGGAGACGTATAGTTGTCAAATTCAAATTTTGATAGGGGATAGTGAGAATAAGAAGTTTTGATGCTATAAATTTAGGGGGACGATCCAAAAAGCCTACTTACTTAATAAGAGAGACCATCCCTAAAAAATGGGACGGCCTCCTTAAATCGTATTACTTACGTGAAAATCCTTCTTCATCAAGGTATTCCGCAGCTTCTGGATAAGAGTTGAATGTACCGTCTAAGTTTACACCAGCGTACACGTTCCACATATCATCCTCTGAGATAAGAGTAAGGATATGGCCGTCTTCGTTATGCCATTCTTCTTCTTTCGCAGGTTCTGCAGGAACTACGATTTCTTCTTGAGATAATAGTTCAATTGATTGCTCAATTACTGAGCGTAATTCATCTGCTGAAAATTCGCGGATGTTAATCATACCTTTATCATCCGTTTTATAACCTTTAATACCATTTGCATATACAAAGCCGTTTCCGTTTGGATGTAAATGATATACAACGTTCTTTTTATCTAAACGACTTTCTTCAAAGTGAAAGTTCACGCGTTTTAATGATACGTTCTTTCTTTCTAATTCAGGGAAAGATTCAATAATCGATAATTTTTCTTCAAAAGTTAGCATAGTGCCTCCAAATATATAATAAAAGATTTAATTTATCTATTATAGCACAGTTACAATGGTTTCCAAAGATGCGGCGTGAGCTTACAATTGAATGCGTTTACGTCACGATACTGTAAAAAGTGGACTAACGAATGTATTCTTTTAGGTGTACAATGGAACGTGGACTTAATGTGAAGGTGGTTATTTATATGTTTCAAAAAATAGCAAAGGAATGTTTAGCAGGTTTTACTGTTGCGATTGTTGCGTTGCCACTTGCCATTGCATTTGGTATTGCTGCAACGGGAACATCTGAGGGAGCACTAGTCGGATTGTATGGTGCGATTTTTGCAGGTTTATTTGCGGCGTTATTTGGTGGTACACCTGGGCAGGTAACGGGGCCAACTGGACCGATTACGGTTATTGCAACAGGAGTTATTGCGACGCACGGATTAGAGGCGAGTTTTATAGCCTTTATGATGGCGGGACTGTTTCAAATTTTATTCGGTGTATGTAAGCTTGGATCTTACGTTCGATACATTCCGTATCCTGTCGTTTCAGGATTTATGAACGGAATCGCATTAATTATTATTTTAGGTGAAATAAAGCATGTGCAAAATAGTTTTCTACTCGTAGTATTAACGATTATTGTAATGATTGTTTCTGGAAAATGGATTAAGGCTATTCCGTCTAGTTTAGTTGCATTAGTCGGTGTAACTGCTTTGCTTCCTTTATTTTCTTCTGCGTTAGAAGGGCTTACAGTGAAGTTACCGATTATCGGAAACTTGTCATTAAATAAGGTGATTGAAAAAATTGGGACGATTCCAGAAGCGATGCCGACGCTTCATATTCCATCTTTAAATGGAACAGGGATTGCAGAACTTATTTTACCAGCGCTTAGTATTGCTTTATTAGGATCGATTGACTCGTTGCTAACATCGGTCGTAATGGATAATGTGACAGGTACACGTCATAAAAGTAATAAAGAACTGGTCGGACAAGGTATCGGTAATATGATGAGCGGGTTGTTTGGCGGATTAGCAGGGGCAGGGGCGACTGTACGGTCTATCGTTAATATAAGAAGCGGTGGTAAAACGGCGCTTTCAGCAAGTATGCATAGTGTTATATTATTTATTTTCATTATGGGACTTGGATCGGTCGTACAATACATTCCGCTTGCTGTATTATCAGGTATTTTAATTATAACTGGTATTGGAATGTTTGATTGGGAAAGCATGAAGAAAATGCATGTAGCACCAAAAGGTGATGTCATTGTTATGCTCGTAACGATGATTGTCACAGTGAAGTTCGATTTAATGATTGCTGTTGCGTTCGGTATTATTCTTTCGTTCATTATATACATGGTGAAATGTAAAGAACGTAAAGCTTCTATTGTAAAAGAAAAAGACGCGACATATAAAATTAAAGGCCCACTTTCATTTTTAACAGTGGATCGTATTTTTTATGCTTTACAAGACGTAAAGTCTCCGGTTGTTTTACGTATGAAAGATGTGCGCTATATGGATGTATCAGGCGCAATGGCGTTATTTAATTTCATTGAGCAGTCGGATAAGTCAGGAGTGAGTGTGACGCTAGAACAAGTGCCTACTCATATTGAAAAAACGTTAGTAACGCTGGCGAGTAATGAGCAGAAAGATAAATTACAGTTTGTAGAAGCTGGTGCTATGTAAGGAAATGCCCTCGTATGAGGGTGTTTTTTATTGTGTTCAATATCTTTATATCGTGATGTTTTTATGTTATTGACATTTATTAATCTTAGCAGTATAGTAACATTCTAGATTAGGTATGTGCTATTATAAGAAGGTATATGAATTTTGAGATTCCTTTATATTCAGAAGGAAGAGCTGTAAGCTGGAGGGAATATTTGATGTACAAACAGTTACCACATGGAGTGAAGATCGGGATTACGCGATCAATTGTTGTTTCTTTTGAGAAGTATATGAAAGAAATTGAATGGCATGAAGAAAAATTTGATATGCAGCAATTTGTTGAACAGTGGAAACAGTATTTATACACAAAATCAACTTGGATTAATAAAGTAGACGAAGAGTTGAAAGGACATCCAGATTTCCATCAAGCATTAGCGATGAAAGTGAATGAAAAAATTAACGAGTTTATTAATGAAAAACCGACCGAAGAGCAAGTGGAGCAATTAAAGAGAAATAAAGTGAACCATGCAGATGAAATGTGCAAATTAGAAGCTGAATATCATATTGAACGTTTATTAGTAACGAAGTAAATTTTACATAAAGAATAAGCTTGTCCAAGGAGGTGTGATGACCATCTTTTTGAACAGGCTTTTTTGTACGAAAAAGAAGAAGAGAGGTAGCTTTGGAAGCAGCCTCTCTTTATTATTAGTCTTGTGGTACAAATGCTTTCCAAGAAGATAGATCCATATCTTCTTTTAATATAGATGAAGCAGGGAAGACAAATGACCACGGTTTTGTAGTGTTCGTTTTAATTTCAAGGTTCGGTAATGTGAAAGCACCTTTAACAACAACTGCACCTGCTGCATCTTCAATGTGAAGAGGAAGTTGCTCTAGTTGAATGTCGTCTTTGCAACCGTTACGAATAAGAAGCGTTGTATGTAAATCACCGTTTTCTTTTCTTGCAGCTTGCAGACCTAGGAAGTTAATTTCACCATCATTTGGAGGTGTTAAATTGTCTACGAAATTACGTAAAGCTTCTTTGCTTGCTTCAGGTAACTGAGCTTCCCAAGATGGGTCTAAATCTAATACATGCTTACTTTCAAGTTCAAACGCTAATTCCCAATCTGTTTGCGATAATTCGGCACCTGTAATTGTTTCTTGCTCAAATGTAAAGATGAATGGCATATTTACATTTGCAGGAATATCTCCTAATGCAGAAAGGTTAAATGTTTTGCGGGCACATAGTTTCTTCTCTTTATTTAGAAGGATTAATGTAACCTCTTCGAAAGAAATTGGTTTCGGAACAGTGCTACGAATAAATACAGCTACGTCATAACCATTATCACGTTTTTCAATCTCAATTCCAGATAAAGAAATTTGATATTCTTGTAAACGTGTTAGTTCTTTATGTAAAAATTGATAAATGTATTTTTGTTCTTGTGCTACTGCACCCCAGCTAGGGTGGAAGTAAAGCGTTGGTTTTACTGTTTTATTTTCAGTATTTGTTTCTTCTTGTCCGAATAATTGATTACTAGAGACAGTCGTATCTTTTCCGCTTTTCTTAGCTCTTTTTAGGAATGATAACATAATCTTTCACCTCGTTATTGTACGTTTTCAGGAACACCTAAATGTCTTGCAACATAGCGGCACATTTCTTTTTCGAAATTACCATATGTGTATAAAAAGATATCTAAGCCTTCTTTTTGATAAAGACGAGTAGGGTCTTCTTGTTGATATTGTCTTAGCCCGATGCCTTCTTTTAAGTGAGTCATTGCATCTAAGTGATTTACCCAGTTCTGATCTAGGAAATGAAGGGAAACATATCGTAGCGACTGCTGTAAATCAGTATGGCTATTTAGCTCATTTACGCGCTCTTTATAAAGAGATAATGTTTCTTTCAAAACGGATTGTAAATCTTCCGGTGAATGTACATTATTCGCTGATAGTGATGGCATGTTTTCTACTGGTAAAATTTCATTTATATTTGCTGTTAAACTAGCGAAATCCCATTCTTCTGGAAGCATACCTTCCAAAAGATATTGCTTAGAAATGGCTTCTACAGCATGATCAATCATTGGAATAATAATTTCAATCATATTTATATCTTCTTGTAACAAGTTATTACGTAATTTATAAATAACGTTACGTTGGTCATTTATTACATCATCTAACTTTAAATTGTAATCACGCATTGAGAAATGGCTACCTTCACAAATTAATTGTGTACGGTTCACGAAGTCATGAACTTTAGAAGTTAGAATAAGTCCTGTTTCATCTGACTTCAGTGATTTATTTAATTTCTCCATTTCTTCATGTGCGAAACGTTTTAACATTTCATCTTCTAAAGAAAGGAAGAACTGAGAACTACCTGGATCTCCTTGACGACCAGCACGACCTTTTAACTGATTGTCAACGCGTCTTGATTCATGGCGTTCTGTCCCGATTACATGTAATCCACCAAGTTCGTGAACACCCTCACCTAGTATAATATCAGTACCTCGTCCGGCCATATTCGTCGCAATTGTAACTTGTCCTTTTTGTCCAGCTGTTGCAATTAAATCGGCCTCTTGTTCTGCGCTTTTCGCATTCAATAATTGATATGTAATATGCACTTCATCTAAGTAACGCGCAACGGTTTCAGATTGTAAAATAGACATTGTCCCAATTAAAATCGGGCGTCCTTGTTTATTGTGCTTTAGAACATCTTCACGTACAGCTTTATATTTAGCATCGGCTGTTACGTACACGACGTCATTTTTGTCTTCACGAATGATAGGACGGTTTGTCGGAATTGGCATAACTTCCATGTTATATACACGGTTAAATTCTTTTTCTTCCGTTTTTGCTGTACCTGTCATACCAGATAATGCTGGATACATACGGAAGAAGTTTTGAATTGTAATGGATGCTTGCGTTTGGTTTTCTTCAGTGATTTCTAAACCTTCTTTTGCTTCAAGAGCTTGGTGTAAACCGTCACTTAAAGAGCGACCATCCATAACGCGGCCCGTGAAAATATCTACAAGTAGAATTTTTTCATCATGTACAATATAGTCAACATCACATTGGAAAGCGACATGAGCTCGTAATGCTTGGATCATATAATGATATAAAGTTTGATGTTCTAAATCATATAGGTTATCGATATCAAATAAATCTTCTATTTTTGTAATACCGTCTTCTGTAAAACTAGCAGATTTCGATTCTGCATCGTACGTGTAATGAAGAGTATCCTGGAATGATTTAATAACTTTTGCACATAAATAGTGTAAATCAGTGCTGCTTGATTTCTTACCCGCGATAATAAGAGGCGTCTTCGCTTCATCAATTAAAACGCTATCAATCTCATCGATAATAGCAAAATGATAGGGACGTTGTACCTGTTCATTTTTTGAAGAGGCCATATTATCACGTAGATAGTCAAAGCCAAATTCTGTTCCAATACCATATGTAATATCAGCTTCGTAAGCAAGTTTCTTTTCGGTAGGATCGATTTGAGGAATATTCAATCCAACCGTTAAACCTAGAAATTCATGAACTTGGCCAATTAATTCTTTATCTCGTTTTGCTAAATAGTCATTTACAGTAATAACGTGAACGCCTTTTCCTTCAAGAGCACGTACGTATGTTGGAAGAGAAGAAACTAATGTTTTTCCTTCGCCAGTTGGCATCTCTGCAATATTACCTTCTAATAGTACAAGGCCACCAATTAACTGCACATCGTAGTGTCGTAATCCAAGTACACGCTTTGCTGCTTCACGTACAACAGCGAACGCCTCTACTTTTATATCATCCACTGTTTTTCCATCATGTAGCATGTTTTTAAATATAATAGTATTATGACGTAATTCTTCATCAGATAAATCAGATAGTTTTGCTTCTAGATTATTAATGTCTTGAACAAGTTGTTCATATTTTTTTAGTTTTCTCTTTTGAGAATCTCCTAACAGCTTTTTTACCGAATTCAGCATGTTGTAAACACTCCTCTTACTGACAATAGCTACATTATAGCACATGTTTATCTGGAATAAGTAGAAGTAGTAAATTGAAGAAAAAACTGGATATAAATAAGGTGTTATTGCACATGCTATATTTGAAGGGCATAAAGAAAGAGAGTATTCAATGTATAAGAAATTTGGTATGATAGCTAAATGAGATAAAGTGAAAATTTTCAAAAAAGAGAAGAATATAGCTATCTCGTTTTATGATGTAATAAGTATTTAAATTATATATTGAAAGAAAAGAGCTAGAAGATGAATAATAAGTTTGTGAAAGGCGCTGCGATTTTAACGATTACAACGTTTCTATCGAAAGTGTTGGGAAGTTTTTTTCAAATCCCATTACAAAATATAGCAGGAGATGAAGTGCTTGGGATTTTCCGCCTTGTTTTTCCTGTATATATGATAGCTTTAACTTTATCAGTAGCGGGAGTACCGCTAGCTATATCACAGTTAATCGCTGAACTTCATGAGAAGAATGACCAGGGCGGGATTGCCAAACTATTTACGTCAGCATCTATTATTGGAGTAATATTTGGGGTGCTTGGATTTTCGGTTATTATGATTGGATCAAGTATGTTTGCAAATATGCTTGGTGGACAAGATACGAGACTCCCATTAATTGTCACTTCGTTTGCTTTATTAATCGCACCATATATGGCGGTATATCGAGGGTATTTCCAAGGTTTTGGAGATATGATTCCTACCGGGGTGTCACAAGTGATTGAGCAGTTCATTCGTGTTTTCTTTATGTTAGCAATTGCATTCTTATTCGTATCTTGGAATAAAGATAGTGATGTTGTAACAGGCGGCGCAATGATTGGTTCTTGCCTTGGGGTAATTACGTCACTTATCTATTTGAGATTGAAGTATGTAAAAAGTATATATCGTTATAAAAGTAATACATATTCACTGCAAGACTTTAAAGAAAATGCAAAAAAGATACTTCAGGTTTCGATTCCAATTGCGATTGGAGCATTATCGATGCCGTTGTTAAATTTAGTTGATTCTGTAACGATTCCACATATGTTGCATGAATCCACTACAACGATTCAAGAACAATTTGGTATATATAGTCGTGGCTTTGCGTTTACACAATTAATTGTCGTGTTTGCAAGCGCGATGGTATTTCCGTTAATCCCGTTGTTAACTGCTGCATTAACAAAGAAAGATATAGCGTTAGCAAAACACACAATTGAACGAACAAATGAGCTTGCTCATGTTTTAACAACGCCGATAACAATCTGGCTCATGGCACTTACAGTCCCGTTAAATGTTGGGTTGTTTACAGATGCTAAAGGGAGCGGCATGTTAGCTATTTTAATTGGTAGTTCGTATTTCACATCACTTATGGTATTATCAATAGGGATTTTGCAAGGAATTAACCGTTCTAAGCAAGCGGCGTGGATAGTTGTTGGAGCGAGTTTTGTAAAAGTCATATTAAATATAGTACTCGTAAGTCAATTTGGCATAACTGGTGCGGCTTATAGTACACTGATCATATATATCATAATTTGTATCGTAAATTATATATACATTCGAAAAGAATTGGCTTATTCAATTCGCATGGGGAGATTTTTTGCTGTAATCGGAGTATCTAGTATAGTAGGTATAGGATTATATTTCACATCTACTGTAATAAATGTGGTAGATTCTAGATTTATTGCAATGATGTATAGTGGTTTAGCATTTTGTGTGGCCTTGTTCATATATGGCATATGCGCATTAAAGTTGAACTGGATATCCAAAAAGCAAATTCCATTTTTAAGTAAGTAAATTTGTCTATAAATGAGTATGGCTATGTATATGTTTGTGAAAGAAATCAATTTGAAGTTATCCAACTTTTCTTATTAAAGAGTTGATAGCAATTTGTTGAATGACAAAAAGTTGATTGCGAAATGTTGGAGGAGATTAAGAGTGCGGTTAGTTTTATCAGGATATTATGGTTTTTATAATGTTGGGGACGAAGCAATTTTGCAATCAATTATTAAAGCGCTACATGAAGAGAATCCTACTCTTGAGCTTGTTGTACTTTCGAATGACCCCGACTATACAAGAAAAATGTACGGTGTAGAGGCAGTAAATCGCTGGGATATAAGAGCAATTTATAAGGAAATAAAGAGAAGTAACGGTTTAATTAGCGGAGGGGGAAGTCTCCTTCAAGATAAAACGAGTATTAAAAGCATTTTGTACTATACAGGTATTATGCGGATTGCTCGTTTTTTGAAGAAGCCGTATTATATTTACGCGCAAGGAATTGGTCCAATTACGAAAAGACAAAATCGTTTATTAGTGAAATGGCAAGTATCAAAAGCGGCATATATATCAGTTCGTGATGAAGATTCATTTTTGTATTTAAAAGAAATGGGTATTAAGAAAGAGATCGAACTAGTTCCAGATCCAGTATTGGCATGTCAACCAGAAGGAATGAAGTCGGATTGGCTGCAAAAACATTCGATTCAAGGGAAAGTAATTGCAGTTAGTGTGAGGTATTGGGACGCGAAAGAAGATTATATGAAGAAGCTAGCAGATACGCTGAAAAAATTTAAGCGTGAAGGATACCATATTTTATTCGTACCAATGCACGGACCATTTGATCAAAATGCATCACGCGATATTATTAACTTAATGGGAGAAGAAGCTCATATGCTTCCGTATAAGCTGGATATTCATGAGAAAATTTCAATTTTGTCGGAATGTTCGCTTCTAATAGGTATGAGACTTCATGCGCTTATATTATCAGCGGTTGCTAATATTCCTATGGTCGGTATTTCATATGATCCAAAGATCGATTCATTTTTACAACAAGTAAATCAGCCGATTATCGGAAACGTAGATGGTGACTGGACGGCTGAAACTTTGTATAACGTGGCAACGAAACAACTGGAACAAAAAGAATATGTACAAGAAACATTGGAACAAAGAGTAGAAGAATTGAGAGAACAAATTTCAACAGCGTCTCGCTACATCATAAGTGACTTGAATTCAAAAGAGTTCGAAAAAAGGGGAATGTAATCTTAATTTAAGAGGACATCCTCTTTTTTTATTAGTTGAAAAATATAAAATGTCGAAAGAAAATAAATATTTGTAGAAAAATGTCGAATTGTATAAATACTTTTAAATGTATGCTCATAAAAAAGAAGTTTGAGAGATAAGATGTATGTTTGATAATCCTAACATTCTTATATAGAGAATGTTAGGATTATGCGTTTTATTTGGTAAATTATAAGAAAATAGGTTTGTTAATTTTAAAGAATGAGAATGTAATAAAAATGTCGAAGTATATAAAAATAAGCTGGCGATTAATGTCGTAATATCTTCATAGTTAAATATTGAAATTGGAAACGTTTTTCTGTTATAGTTGTAAATGGTTATAAGAAGATGGTTGAAAATGTAATTCTGACGCGTTTTTCCGTTCATTTAAAATATTCTGATTTTATAATCTGGATGTTTTAAAATAAAAGTCGAAAAAATGATCGTTCAGAATTTCGAAAATTCACTTTTTTGTCGAATTTGAGATTTTAAATTGGATGAAAAGGGTGTATGATTTCTTTACGATTCCGTAATACAGGATATTCTATTATTCTGTACAAAGAATACGTTAACCACATTTATATCTACTAGTTTCAAAAATAAATAGAATATCTATTTAAAAACTTATGGAACTAGTATTACATTCCTAAGGGGGAAATATATAAAATGGCAAAGACTAACTCTTACAAAAAAGTAATCGCTGGTACAATGACAGCAGCAATGGTAGCAGGTGTTGTTTCTCCAGTAGCAGCAGCAGGAAAATCATTCCCAGACGTTCAACCTGGTTCTTGGAGTGCAGAGTACATTGATTATTTAGTAGCAAAAAAAGCAATCGAAGGTAAGCCAGACGGAACATTCGCTCCAACTGAAGCAATTGACCGTGCTTCTGCTGCGAAAATTATGGCAATTACATTAGGTTTAGAAGTTAAAGAGGGTGCAAAACCATCTTTCAAAGATGCTCAAGATTCATGGGCTGCTAAATATATCGCAGCTGTTGAAAAAGCTGGTGTGATTCAAGGGGATGAAACTGGTAAGTTTAATCCAAACAACCAAATTAATCGTGCTTCTATGGCAACAATGATCGTAAAAGCATACAAATTAGACAGCAAAGTAAGCGGAGAATTAGAAACTAAATTCTCTGATTTAGAAAAGCACTGGGGTAAAAAAGCTGCTAACATTTTAGTTGCTTTAGGTATCACTAATGGTACTGGTAATGGTTGGGAGCCAGATAAATCTGTAACTCGTGCAGAAGCTGCTAAATTCATTGCTAAGACTGACATGCAGTTCGGACAAAAAGCAGAAGCTAAAGTTGAGTCTATTAAAGCAATCAACGCTAAAGAGATCGAAGTTAAATTCGGTACTGAAGTTAAAGATGTAACTGCTGCAAACTTTGCAGTTGTAGAAGGTTCAAAAGAACTTGATATTGAAAAAGTTGAGTTAAGCAAAGATAAAAAATCAGCAACTATTACACTAAAAAATGCACTTGTAAATAAACAAGCTTATGTTGCACATGTTAAAGATGTTAAATCTGTAGATGGAAAAGACATTCCAAAAGCATTAGAAGTAATTTTCTTTAACGATGAAGTAGCTCCAACTGTATCTACAGTATCTACTCCAGACGGAAATGTTAAAGTAGTATTCAGTGAAAAGTTAAGTGCAGATGAAGTAACTGTTGTTATTAACGGTACGAAATTCACAGCTTCTCCTGTAGACAATACAGTTACATTAACAAAAGCTGATGTTGCATCTGTAGTTAAAAACGGTGAAGCATTTAACGTAATCGTAACTGGTGCTAAAGATTTAGTTGGTAACACAATGGAAATGTACGAAGGTAAAGCTACTTATAAAGTAGAAAAAGATGTTACAGCTCCAGAAGTTAAAGAAGTTAAAGTGAAAGAACTTGCTGAAGGCGTAGCTACATTAGAAGTTACATTCTCAGAAGAACTTTCTGCAGAAGGTAAAGTAGTAGTTAAAAAAGGTAATAAAGTAGTAGAAGGTACTACAATCGCTCTTGATCAAGATACTACAAAAGCAATTGTTACAGTACCAGGAGCTCTTACAGAGAAAGAAACAGCTGCAAACATTACAGTTGAATTTGTTGGCTACAAAGATGCAGCTAACAATGTAGGTACTAAAGTAACTAAAGAAGTAAAAATTACAAAAGATGTTGTAGCTCCTAACTTCGTAAAAGTTGAAGCTAATGAAAATAAAGCAGCAACACTTACTTTCGATAAAGATGTAACTGCGCAAGAAGGAAAACTTCGTGTAATTAACTTAGATACAAGTAAAGATGTAACTAAAGAAGTAGCTGTTGCTCCAGTTGAGGATAATAAAAAAGCTATCACTTTAACATTCCCAGAAAAGGGTAACTATAAAGTTGCTGCTACAAAAGGATTTGTAAAAGATACAGCTGGTAATGAATCTGCAGCATTTACTAAAGAAGTAAAAGTTGTAGAGAAAAAAGAAGAAGGTAAAAAAGATGAAGTAGCACCAAAAGCAACTAAAGTTGAGCGTGTTGCAGATAGCAAAACTAAGTTTACAGTAACATTTGATAAAGAAGTAAAAGGTGGCCAAGGCACTGATTCAGCTTCTAATGCAAACAACTACACTTTAGCTGGTGCTAAATTACCAGAAGGTACTTTAATCGTTGTTAATGCTGATGGAAAATCAGTAACAATTGAATTACCAGAAACATTTACTTTCGAAAAATCAGAAACAGTGAAATTCACAGTAGCTAACGTTGCAAACAAAGATGGAGTAAAAATGGGTACAACAAACTTATTAGTAAATGTTGTAGATACAAAAGCTCCTGAATTCAAATCAGCTAAAATTACAAAAGTTGATGCTAAAGAAATCACTTTAACATTCTCTGAAGCTGTAAACGTTGATGCAAATGACTTTGTAATTGACCTAAACGGTGTAGTATTAACTACGACAAAAGCTGATGTAACAGCTGAAGCTTCTAAAGACGTAGTTCTTAAAGTAACAGCTCCAACAGATGTTAACTTAGCAACTGGTACAGTTACAGTAAAAGCTAAAGAACTAGAAAATAATGCTAAATATGAGTTTAAGACTACTGACAAAGCAGGAAATGCACTTGCTGCTTTCAAATCAGTAACAGCAACTCGCTAATTGAAATTTATTTCAATGAAAAGAGTCCACAATATGTGGGCTCTTTTTTTATGGTTAATTTCTATATAAAACGATCTCTAAAAAATAGATTATATTTTGCAAATTAGTAGTTCGTTTTATTGAGAAATAAATCGAAAGCGTTTTCAAAAATAGAAGAATATCTCATTAATATGTAAATTATTTGTAAATTCACACCTTTTTTTGTTAAAAAAACATTCGAAAAGAAGAATAAAATGTCGAAATTCAATAATTTTAGTCGAATGCAGTCTGAAAATTGTATTTATTGTAAAAAACATTTAAGTGATGAAGTGGAAATATGTGCTATAATTCCAATTGTGTATTCGATATGAAAAATATACGAAGCGCAGTGAGAGTGGTTTATAGGAAAACAGTTTGTTCATTTCTATATTTGAGTATTATTAATATACTAATAATACAATGAAAAGACTGAATTATCAGAATGTGTCGAATCTTCTTTTGAGAAAGTTCTTGATAACGAATAGTTTTGTATAGTATGATGAACTTGTTTCAAAAAATGGTATTTAAACCTTATATTTACATTTAACGGTTTGTATCATTTTATTATATGAACTACTTTTCATTATAGTATTTTTGTTTGTGCTTTTATTGTTTTATGGTTTTTCTAACTAGCTAGTTTTCAAATTTAATATGATATGAAACTAGTAGCATATTCCTGAAGGAGGAAATTTATAAAATGGCAAAGACTAACTCTTACAAAAAAGTAATCGCAGGTACAATGACAGCAGCAATGGTAGCAGGTGTTGTATCTCCAGTAGCAGCAGCAGGAAAATCATTCCCAGACGTTCCAGCTGGTCATTGGGGATTAGATTCTATCAATTACTTAGTAGATAAAGGTGCAATCGAAGGTAAGCCAGATGGTACATACGCTCCAGCTGAAGAAATTGATCGTGCTTCTGCTGCGAAAATTATGGCAATTACTTTAGGTTTAAAAGTTGAAGAGGGTGCACAACCATCTTTCAAAGATGCTAAAAATCATTGGGCTTCTAAATACATTGCAGCTGTTGAAAAAGCGGGTGTTGTTAGAGGTGATGGTAAAGAAAACTTCTCTCCAGATAAAAAGATTGACCGTGCTTCTTTCGCTTCTATGATAGTAGGTGCTTATAACTTAAAAGATAAAGTTAACGGCGAGTTAGTTACAAAATTTGAAGATTTATTAGATCATTGGGGTGAAGAAAAAGCAAACATCCTAATCAATCTTGGACTTTCTGAAGGAACAGGCGGAAATAAATGGGAGCCAAATAAATCTGTATCTCGTGCAGAAGCAGCTAAATTTATCGCAGTAGCAGATAAAAAATATGGCAAAAAAGATAATGCACAAGCATATGTAACTGATGTGAAAATTTCTGAACCAACGAAATTAACATTAACAGGTACTGGTTTAGATAAGCTTGCTGCTGAAGATGTAACTCTTGATGGAGACAAAGTTGTTGCGATTGAAGCAAGTGCTGACGGTACTTCTGCAGTTGTAACACTTGGTGGTAAAGTAGCTCCAAATAAAAATCTTACTGTAAAAGTGAAAAATCAATCATTCGTAACGAAATTCGTATACGAAGTGAAAAAATTAGCAGTAGAAAAACTTACATTTGACGATGATCGTGCTGGTCAAACAGTTGCTTTCAAATTAAACGATGAAAAAGGTAACGCTGATGTTGAGTACTTAAACTTAGCAGATCATGACGTCAAATTTGTAGCAAATAACTTAGATGGTACATCAGCAAACATCTTTGAAGGTGGAGAAGCTACTTCTACTACAGGTAAACTAGCTGTTGGCATTAAGCAAGGTGACTACAAAGTAGAAGTACAAGTTACAAAACGCGGTGGTTTAACAGTTTCTAACACTGGTATTATTACAGTGAAAAACCTTGATACACCAGCTTCTGCAATTAAAAATGTTGTATTTGCGGTAGATGCTGATAATGATGGTGCTGTAAACTATGGCAGCAAGCTTGCTGGTAAAGACTTTGCTTTAAATAGCCAAACTTTAGTTGTTGGTGAAAAAGCATCTCTTAGTAAATTAGTTGCTACAATTGCTGGAGAAGATAAAGTAGTTGATCCAGGGTCAATTAGCATCAAATCTTCAAACCACGGTATTATCTCTGTAGTAAACAACTATATTACTGCTGAGGCTGCTGGTGAAGCTACACTTACTATTAAAGTAGGTGACGTAACGAAAGATGTTAAATTTAAAGTAACGACTGATTCTCGTAAATTAGTATCAGTAAAAGCTAACCCAGACAAATTACAAGTTGTTCAAAATAAAACATTACCTGTTACATTCGTAACAACTGACCAATATGGTGATCCATTTGGTGCTAACTCAGCTGCAATTAAAGAAGTTCTTCCAAAAACAGGTGTAGTTGCAGAAGGTGGATTAGATGTAGTAACAACGGATGCTGGCTCAATCGGTACAAAAACTGTATCGGTTACAGGTAACGAAGTAGGCGAAGGTACAGTTCACTTCCAAAATGCTAATGGAGCTACTTTAGGTTCATTATATGTGAATGTAACAGAAGGTAACGTTGCATTTAAAAACTTTGAACTTGTATCTAAAGTAGGTCAATACGGCCAATCACCTGATACGAAACTTGACCTAAATGTTTCTAACAAAGTTGAGTATCAATTATCTAAGTACACTTCAGATCGCGTATACTCTGATCCTGAAAACTTAGAGGGTTATGTAGTTGAGTCTAAAAACAAAGATATAGCTGATGCTAAAATTGTTGGAAATAAAGTTGTTGTAACAGGTAAAGCACCAGGTAAAGTTGATATCCACTTAACGAAAAATGGTGCAACTGCTGGTAAAGCGACAGTTGAAATCGTTCAAGAAACAATCGCTATTAAATCTGTAAACTTCAAACCAGTTCAAACAGAAAACTTCGTTGAGAAGAAAATCAACATCGGTACTGTATTAGAGCTTGAGAAGAGTAACCTTGATGATATCGTAAAAGGTATTAACTTAACGAAAGAAACACAACATAAAGTACGTGTTGTAAAATCTGGTGACGAGCAAGGTAAACTTTACTTAGATAGAAACGGCGATGCTGTATTTAACGCTGGCGATGTAAAACTTGGAGATGTAACAGTATCTCAAACAAGTGATTCTACACTTCCAAACTTCAAGGCAGACCTTTACGATACTTTAACTACTAAGTACACTGACAAAGGTACATTAGTATTCAAAGTATTAACAGATAAAAATGTTATTACAAGCGAAATCGGTTCCCAAGCTGTACACGTTAACGTTCTTAACAACCCAAATCTATAATTCAATTATAGATGAAGTGAAAAATCAGTGGGGATTCATCCCCACTGATTTTTTAATAGAAAGAAGGCTCTTGTACATTTACAAGAGCCTTCTTTCTATTTCTTAAACTTAAACATATCCCCACTCAAATTCGAATCACTATACACGAACAATACCATGTTAATATTGTTGTCTTTAATGTATTGATATACATCTTTTTCGTGATAGTGACGCAGGTCGAGGATAGATGTGTGTTTGAAGCTTTGTGCTAAGTGTGGCACGATTGCGTTTGCGAATGAGTCTTTTAGGACTAAGGCGCGTACTTCATTTGGTGCATTGTTATTTTCGGTGACGATTTCTGGATAGTCGTCCGTGTAATATCCTGCGTATGATGTTGTATCTTTTTGTTTTTCTACGCCGTATATGTCATCTAAGTTTTGATGAACAGTACCTTTCACATCTTTTGCGGTAACGCTTGTGAAGTTGAAACCGCCTTTCGGTGTGTAGTAGCACAATTTTTCCCCAGTTGCATCGATGAGTTGGTATAGTTGGTTGTTGAAGCTTCCGACTAAATGTTTATTTTGCGCACATGTACGAGTGTAGTCTTCTTTTTTTATTTCTTTTCCTTTATATATAGAAGACTGTTGCCCGATTGTGTTCATTATATATTGGTAGCCTAAGAAGGCACCGTCCATATTCCAATGATGATCTGTTTTGAAATACATGTCCTGTATTTCTTCGTTCGTATAGTTCTGTTTATAG
Organism: Bacillus pretiosus; assembly: GCF_052947655.1. Lineage (NCBI taxonomy): Bacteria > Bacillati > Bacillota > Bacilli > Caryophanales > Bacillaceae > Bacillus > Bacillus pretiosus. Next base: position 909,728 of record NZ_CM129593.1, read on the forward strand.
TGTTCCATAAGTTTTATTGGCTTTACGTCAGCTGGAAGTTTTGTTAGAAAGTAATTTAAATTGTCCTGTGCATAAGTGTGAATATGAGAAGGTAATTTAAATGATAATGCATTCGTTTTTGACGGTGGTAAAGCAAAGTAAAACTCGACGTTTTGTTCTTTTAAAAACTGAGATAAGTCGTTTATAGCAGGCATGGATTGGTCAATTTCGTTATATTTTGTCGTCCACGCCGGGTTTTTTAGGAGCCATTTATCATCAGTTAAAATAATGTCGTTAATGAGAGACTTGCCCATATTAATTTGGGCAATCGTATAGTTTTTAATAAGCTCATCTCGTCCGATTAATTGATCATTTGTGTATGTTTCAAAATCTTTAAAGAAGCTACCAGTTAGGAGAGCTTCTTTCGTAAGTGCTGGTTTTTGAGCGAGCGGCCGATTTTCAACTGGTGAAATGTCTCGGTCTGTTTTGAGTAACGATAATATGCCAAATGAAAAGATAATGGTGAGAAAACCGATAAACAGGATGAGGTTCCCCAATTTTTTCATAATAACTTTTCCTTCCTACATCAGTTAAAACCTGAAATAAATAAATGGATTATATGTTGAGTTAATCAAGTACATAACCGAAATCATAAATAATGTTAGTAATAATATAGGACGTACAAATTGCGTCGTGAACATATACGTTTTTGGCGCAAGTTCTAGTATGTTTTTCATTCGTTTTAAAATTGGAGTCGCTGCGATAAAGGCAATGAGAAATACGATAATGTATTCATGTACGTATAACATTGTATTGTCATCGATGAAAGATTGTCCTCCTATGCCGAACATCGCTTTTAAATATTGGAACGAGTAAGCGAAGTTGTCAGCTCGGAAGAAGACCCAACCGATCATAACGATTAGTAATACGTATGCATGTTGCAGCGGTTTCCATAGTTTGTTTAATATTTTTTCGAATCCAGCTTTTTCAATTGAAATAATAAAGCCATAATATAAGCCCCAGGCGATAAATGTCCAGCTCGCCCCGTGCCATAAACCAGTTAATCCCCATACGATGAAGAGGTTACGATAATTCGCTAGTTTTGAAACACGGTTTCCGCCGAGCGGGATATATATGTAATCGCGGAACCAAGAACCAAGTGTAATATGCCATCTTCTCCAAAACTCTGAAATAGATTTAGAGATGTACGGGTAGTTGAAGTTTTTCGGGAAATCAAATCCGAACATTTTTCCAATTCCGATTGCCATATCAGAGTACCCTGAGAAATCGAAATAAATTTGGAGAGTGTAGGCGATAATACCAATCCATGCCGTTCCAACACTTATTTCAGATGGTGGTAAGGCAAATATTTTATCGGCGACAAATCCTACTTGGTTGGCGATTAATATTTTTTTTGCTAGTCCGAGAACGAAAATTTGAATACCTTCTGTGAATCGTTCAAAAGAATGGATGCGCGTTTTAATTTGCTCAGCGACGATATTGTAACGAACAATTGGTCCGGCAATAAGCTGAGGGAAAATAGATATATATAGCGCTAAATTAAGTGGATTTTTTTGAACATCCCCATCTTTACGGTATATATCGATGACATAGGACATCGCTTGGAATGTATAAAATGAAATTCCGATTGGTAGTGGAATAGGTTCCACATGAATAGATAAATGCAATGATTTGTTTAAAATGTCTGTGAAAAATGAAATATATTTAAAATAAGAAAGTAATAAAATATTTCCGACCACAGCCATAACTAAAAATGTGACTTTCATATTTTTTCGTTTATCATAATGATGCACAAGTAGGCCAAAGCAGTAGTTTAATACGATGGAAAAGAGCATTAAAAGAACGAAACGCGGTTCGCCCCATGCATAGAAAATTAAACTAAATGCAAGTAATACGAAATTACGTAGCTCGGCACGCACTATAAAATAGAGAAATAATACGAGAGGTAAAAAGATAAATAAGAAAATCGAACTACTAAATACCAAAGGACTCTCCTCACTTTTTTCGAAATACATTTCGTGCAAAAAAAAACCGACATATCTATTATATATTCTTTTATATAATAGTGCCTTTAATATTTTATCATGTTAATAATTTGATTAAAATAATTATTCTATATAAGTAGTTTCTCATTTCATACATAAGAAAGGTGTGCCATTAAGTGTTTTTTTATGGAAATTATTAATTTTGAGATAAGAGAAGTGGCATAATTAGGGGGAGAAGAATGAGTAAATTCGGATTGTATGGTAAGTTTATTGTGGAAGAACGTAATCGGGAAGAATTAACGAATATTTTGCTAGAGGCTGCGGAATCGATGAACGTACTTCATAGTTGTGAGGTATATATTGTAAGTACTTCTGATGACGAGCCAAATGCTGTATATGTTTTTGAAGTATGGAGTAATGAAGAAGCACATAAAGCATCTTTAACGTTAGAGTCTACACAAAATTTAATAAAGCGAGCAAAACCAATGATTACTGGAGCAGAAAGAATTAGCACTTTGAATGCTAGAGGCGGTAAAGGCTTGGAATAGAAAGAAGCAGCATCCAGATGGATGCTGCTTCTTTCTATTCTATTTCTAAATCAACAATTAAGTAAGCGAGTATCACAACAAAGAAAATGCTAACGGCTGGTGCTGTTAATACGTGTCCAGACATAAAGCCAATACCGAGCGATAAGACGAGTGTGCTAGCTAGTAGCATATGTTTTACGCTAAATAGTTTCTTGAAGTTTGTGATGATGCGAATGAATATTTTTATACCGAAATAAAGAAGTGGCAGTAAGTACATAAGGAAGCCAACAATTCCGAATGCGAAGAATAGGTCGTGGAAATCCATTTCGACTAACTTCATTTTCGTTGTATAGTTACCAGCGTACCCCATTCCAAATAGTTTTTGAGATAGTGGTGCTTCTTTATAGTATTGTTTATATACTTTTAAAAACTTGTCGCGATCACTGTAAATTAAACTTTTCATTTCAGAGTCTGTTAGTTCGCCTTGCTCATGTTCTTCTTCTGTAACTACTTTTCCTTCTTTTCGGTCTTTTTCTTCTTGTACTGATTTTTTGTATTCATATATTTGTAAATGGATGGTCATGTTTTTTGCGATAGGAGTTTGCGGTGTAAGTACGAGTAACCCTCCTAATACGACAGCAGCAACAACTGTATTTACAAGATATGTGAATCCTTTTCCTTCTTTTTTACGATGTATTATATATTCAATGAATAAGAAGAAAAGGGCGATACCAAGTGTAATAACGATGGCACCATAGCCTACTTTCGTTCCAATCATAATGCTTGCATACATTGCAACTACAGTTGGAATCCAGTAATACGCTTTTGAGAAAGAAGTTGTTTTATGAACTGAGTATAAGACAACGATTGGGAACATAATTGCAAAAATGGAACTTAAATCATTTCCAGCAAAGAACCATCCTCTTGAACCGATCTTTGAGTTCGGATAGCTTGGGAAATCTGTACCAGTTGCCATAGCCGCGATGATTGAAATACTTAAAATTAACGTTGCATATAAGAAATACGTAATGATTTTATGAAACGCGTAGTCGTTATTTTTTAATTCTTTTAGTGCGATAATATATCCAAACAGTAGTACTATTGGATATACACTTTTCAAAATAAATTTCACTTCTTCTCCAAATGAAACTGGAGATTTGACCATTAAATTATTCACAAGGCCAATTGCGAGTACAATGCCAAATAGACATAAATAAAGAATATACTTTTTCGCGCCTTGTTGTTTATGATGAAGAAGTAGATAACCTAATGCAAGAAGCATAAAGGCGAAACGGACTACGATTCCGACTGTTGCGCTCATGTGTAATACATAGATTGAAAAAGACGTTAACAAATCTAAAATTGGTTGAAACACAATGAATAGCAGTAGGAAATGCGGGAAGTAGTTATCCGTCTGTTTGAACTTAGTAACCATATGTTCCTCCATTTCTTCATTCCTTTATTTCAGAACCTCTATATAAATAGGAAGGAGAATGAATTTCTATATTTAATTTTTATATCAGACTTAAGAATACACCATTTCATTGTAATGGTAAATAGATGAAGAGAGGTGATAAACCGACTTTAATTTCTATATTTTTCAACGGAATTGTATGTTTTATACAAGGTCATATACAAATTACGAGATTATTAGACAGAAAATTGAGAAAAAAGAAGGGTTTTTCACCACCTTTCTATAATTATATAAGTATAATCTTTATGTAGAAAAGAGGGGTATATATAATGGAAGTAACAAGTAAAACAGAATCTGTCGTTGTGAAATATGAAGGGCACGTTGCAACGGTTATGGTCAATCGCCCAGAGGTGTTAAATGCATTAGATGAGCCAACATTAAAAGAGTTATTACAAAAATTGAAAGAAGTAGCGGAGAGTTCTGCACACATTGTTGTGTTATGCGGAAGTGGTCGTGGTTTTTCTGCGGGTGGAGATATTAAATCGATGCTTTCAAGTAATGATGAAAGCAAGTTTGATGGCATTATGAATACCATTTCTGAAGTTGTTGTGACTTTATATACGATGCCGAAGCTTGTTATTAGTGCGATTCATGGACCAACTGCTGGTCTTGGGTTAAGTATTGCGTTAACAGCTGACTATGTGATGGCAGATATATCATCCATTATTGCGATGAACTTTATTGGAATCGCTTTAATTCCAGATGGTGGCGGCCATTTCTTCCTTCAAAAGCGTGTCGGTGAAAATATGACGAAGCAAATTATTTGGGAAGGAAAGAAATTATCAGCAACAGAAGCGCTTAATATCGGTTTAATTGATGAAGTAATCAGTGAGGATTTCCAAACGGCTGTGAAGCAAAAAATTAGTGAATGGTCACAAAAGCCGATCAAAGCGATGATTCAAACGAAGCAAATTTTATGTGAAGTAAATCGCTCCAATTTAGAACAAACATTGCAACTTGAAAAGCGCGGCCAATATGCGATGAGACAAACAGCGGATCATAAAGAAGGCATTGCTGCATTTTTAGAAAAACGTTTGCCTGCATTTAAAGGGGAATAAAGTGAAATTTGAATTAATAGTAGTTTTACTGCCGGTTAATTTAAGGTAAAGGGGAGAAAGTGCTAACACATTTTAGTATAATTGTGTTAGCACTTTTTTTTTAGGAGTAATATATGAAGAAAATTATTGGTGTTATCGGCATGATTGTAATAGCATATTATACTTTGCATAGTACACCATCTATGGCTGTGCGAACTGCGTTGTTTTTTGAAGGACATCCAAGCGTTGCGTTTTCTGGCGAAGTGACGAAAGAAAAAGATGTGAAAAAAGAAGCAATTCCAGCTGAGTACCAAACTCTATATGGTAAGGAAGAAGAATCAGAGCACTATTTCTTTCCTCACGTAAGGGCACATGGATCAGGAATTGATATGCTTAGTGCGTGCGTGAAGAAAAAATGGTTTTTCTATAAAGCAGAGCTCGGATGTTATTAAACATAGGAGGATGAATGATGTCAGCATATAACAAGTTAGTAAGAGATCGTGTTCCAGAGAAGATTTTAAGGTCTGGAAAAACATATACAGCACAAAAATTAACAGGACAAGCATACATACAAGCTTTAGCGAAAATTGGAACGGAAGAAATTCGTGAATTTGCTTCTATGAAAGAGCGTGAACATGCGCTAGATTCTCTTGCGGATGCACTGGAAGTGATCATTTCATTAGCGCGTGCAGAAGGTGCAACAATTGAAGATGTAGAACGTCTTCGTAAGAAAAAAGAAATAGAGCGCGGTGGATTTGAAAGAGGCATTTATTTGTTGGATGTTTCAGAAGAATAGTTTCGTAGGGAAAGCATAGCGTTAGTGAGTAACGCTATGCTTTTTTGTTGCAATTAAACTAATAATGAAGAAGATAACTGTTAATACCCAGCCAATTGTAATAGAAGTAGTAGTGTGAACTGCATAAGAAACTTGTAAACAAAATAATGATGCTAAAAACCAAATGAGTGCAATGTGTATATATTTTTTTGATATATTCATATTTTATAACTCCTTTTGTATACTAAAAAGAATTTTACCGCAATTTAGAAAATTAAGCTATATGAGTAGAGGATTTATAGTAAATTCGGTATACTAAATAATAGAGAAAATGAGGAGGGAACGACAATGGCACATCATACGAAAGAAACGATGGAACTTATTAAGGAGCTTGTCTCTATTCCAAGTCCATCTGGAAATACAGAGAAAATCATTCGTTTTATTGAAAACTATGTAAGTGAGTGGAATGTAGAAACGAAGCGTAACAATAAAGGCGCTCTCATTTTAACGGTAAAAGGGAAAAATGATGCACAGCACCGTTTATTAACGGCACACGTTGATACGTTAGGTGCGATGGTGAAAGAAATTAAGCCTGACGGTCGTCTGAGTCTTTCTATGATTGGCGGATTTCGCTGGAACTCTGTAGAAGGAGAATATTGCGAAATTGAAACATCAAGCGGTAAGACGTATACAGGAACGATTTTAATGCATCAAACATCTGTGCATGTATATAAAGATGCAGGTGAAGCGAAACGCGATGAGAAAAATATTGAAGTTCGTATTGATGAGCGTGTATTTTCAGCTGATGAAGTACGCGAATTAGGAATTGAAGTAGGAGACTTCGTTTCATTTGACCCGCGCGTTCAAATTACAGAAAGTGGATACATAAAATCACGTCATTTAGATGACAAAGTAAGTGTTGCGATTCTATTAAAATTAATTAAGAGATTACAAGATGAAAACATAACATTACCATATACAACTCATTTCTTAATTTCTAATAATGAAGAGATTGGATACGGTGGTAACTCTAACATTCCAGAAGAAACGGTTGAATATTTAGCAGTTGATATGGGAGCGCTAGGTGATGGACAAGCATCTGACGAGTATACTGTATCTATTTGTGCAAAAGACTCTAGTGGTCCGTATCATTATGCACTGCGTAAACATTTAGTAGAGCTTGCGAAAAAGAATCATATTGAATATAAAGTAGATATTTATCCGTACTATGGATCGGATGCATCAGCTGCGATTCACGCTGGATTTGATGTGAAACATGCATTAATTGGAGCGGGTATTGATTCTTCTCATGCATTTGAGCGTACACATGAAAGTTCGATTGCTCATACAGAAGCACTTGTTTATGCATATGTATTATCAGAGATGATTGCAGAATAAGAAAAGAAATAGGCTACCTCTAGTAGCCTATTTTTTGTTTGCAGGGAAATCGACTTTATTTAACAAAAAGTAAATTAATTGTATTTTATTTTACAATATTAAGAAAGTAGGTTTACTACATAATTCGAGTATTATAAAATGATAGAGGCGCATTAATTTTTTTTGTTCGGATTTATTGAAATTTATATATTAAGATTACGCGTTATTAAAAATTGATTGTCGAGAGGAGTATTATTTTTTATGAAGTATCGTGCAGTCGCGGCAGGTATTTTAGCCGCAAGTTTATTATCGTCTCCAGTAAGTAGTTTCGCAGCAGCAAAGAAGTTTTCGGATGTTCCTACATGGGCGCAAGAATCAGTTGAATATTTAGTAGGAAAAAAAGCGCTTGATGGAAAGCCAGATGGAACGTTTTCTCCATCTGAAGCAGTAGATAGAGGATCAGCTGCAAAAATCATAGCAGTCGTTCTTGGTTTACCGATTGATCCAAAAGCAAAACCATCTTTTAAAGACGCACAGAGCCATTGGGCAGCACCGTACATTGCTGCAGTGGAAAAAGCAGGTGTAATTAATGGAGATGGTACTGGTAAATTTAATCCATTCAATAAAATGAACCGTGCATCTATGGCATCTATGTTAGTACAAGCGTACTCATTAGATAAGAAAATTATTGGAGAACTTCCAACACAGTTTAAAGATTTGGAACCTCATTGGGGTAAGAAACAAGCTAATATTTTAGTAGCCTTAGAGATTTCTAATGGTACGGGAAATGGCTGGAATCCTGAAGGAACTGTAACTCGTGCAGAAGCAGCTCAGTTCATTGCGATGGCTGATAAAAATAAAACAAATACATCAAAAAGAATGTATATGAACAGAAACTTTATTACATATCATCAACCATCATTATCATCTGGTATTACTGACGTTCAGCATAAGCCACAAATGGTTGAAGTGAAAGAGCAAAGAGCAGACGGCTGGTTGAAAATTGTAACAAGTAAAGGTGAGAAGTGGACACCTCTACAAGAAAAAACAGAAACAATTAACCAAGACTTTACTGCATATGAAACAGCTTCACATAGTTCTCAAGTGCTAGGTACATATAATGCACAAACAGTAACGATTATGGAGGAGAGTGGCAGCTGGATTCGTATTCGCGTAGGCGCTGGATTCCAGTGGGTTGATAAAAATCAATTAAACCCAGTAAAACAAGAGAACTTCTTAGAAGGTAAAGCGATTATTATTGATCCAGGTCATGGTGGAATTGACTCAGGTAATCCTGGTTATTATGAGAAAGAAAGTGAAACTGTATTAGATGTATCATTACGATTACAGAAAATATTTGAGCAAAGAGCACCATTTACTGTGATGTTCACTCGTACAGATAATACACGCCCAGGAACAAGTGGTCCTGATTCATTAAAGAAACGTGTAGAATTTGCACAGGAACATAATGGAGATATTTTTGTAAGTATTCATGGTAACGGTACGGATGATAAAAAAGGGCACGGTACAGAAACATTCTATTATGCAGCAGCACCGACAAGATCAACGAATCCATATGTAGAAGACAGTAAGTTATTAGCACAAAAAATTCAAGACCGTCTTGTAGTAGCACTTGGAACAACAGACCGTGGTGTGAAAAAAGGTGATCTATATGTAATTAGAGAAAATACAATGCCAGCTGTATTAACAGAATTAGCATTTGTAGATAATAAAAGTGATGCAGATAAAATCGCTACACCAAAACAGAGACAAGCTGCAGCAGAAGCGATTTATCAAGGTATTTTAGATTATTACGAAGCAAAGGGTAAGAAAGTATCTTCTTTCCGTTAATAAATAAAAAGAGATTGCCAATAGGCAGTCTCTTTTATTTATTAACGTTTCTCTTTATTTCCGGCATGTGATATCATTTAATTTTACGTAAAAAAGGTATTCGAATAATTGTAATCATAATAATTTTAAACGATAAAGGATGATAATAGATTGAGTAATCATAGTACAACACCTGCATGTATATATACGTATGCGTTTCGCGAGGAGGAGCGTGCTTTATGTTATTTGGAAATGCGCTCGTTCTTTGGAATGGAATCCCACGTTAATATTTTGAAAAGTGATGTCAAAATTGACCCGAGTAGAAGTGCATTTATTAAAGAGCGCGTTGAGGTTATGTATGAAGGAGACGACTTAGAAAGTATTTTAAAACAAGTAGAACAAATTGATTTGGCGGGGGCGTCATTTAAAGTTATCTTCGTTAAAATCAATGATCTTGGCAAAGAAAATAAAATTGAATATGGGGAAAGACGTCTCATTGAACGCGACCTCGGTATGCATATTGAAGGAGAAGCAGATGTTCGTAATCCAGAGCGTGTATTCGGGATTGTTCCTCTTGGAGGACGCTGGTACTTCGGACACTATGTAGAAAGTGAGCCGGTTTGGTATCATCACATAAAAAAACCGCACAGTTATTCGACATCTCTTAGCACACGTGTTGCGAGATCAGTTGCAAATATCGCTGTACCAAATCCAGATGGAGTACGAGCAATTGACCCGTGCTGCGGTATTGGAACAGTAGTAGTAGAAGCACTTTCTATGGGAATTAACATCGTTGGTAGAGATATAAATCCACTTGTAGTTCTTGGAACGAGAAAAAACATCGCACATTTCGGATTTGAAGGGACAGTAACAATAGGTCCAATTGAGGAAATTACTGAGAACTACGACGTTGCAATTATCGATATGCCGTACGACTTATTTACGCATGCAACACCAGAAGACCAGTTCTCCATTCTTTCAAGTGCGCGCCGCATTGCTAAAAAGGTAGTCGTTGTCACGATGGAAACAATGGACGACATGATTCATGAAGCAGGATTTGAAATTGCAGATCGCTGTATTACAAGAAAAGGATCATTTACTAGACAAATTCTTGTTTGTGAATAAGAAAGGAAGGTCACCCGTTGGGTGACCTTTTTTTAGTTTGTATTGATGTGTGATTGGTTGGTGGAATGGAGGAGTGATTTGGCGGAATTTGTCGGTAAGTCGATATTCCGTGTCGAATCGTCGATACCGCTACATTAGTATATTACTGTTCTTTTAATTTTTCTTGTTGTTCGATTAGTAAATTACGTAAGACGTGTCCGCGGTAACTTTCTAGTTTTCGTCCTTCAAGATAGCGCACGCCTAATTTTTTTAATTCAGCTACGTACCAGCCTTTTGTTCCATAATACATTGGATCACTTCCTTTTTGCTTTTGAACAGTATATGTGGCGGGGGGAGAGAATTTTCTTTTTTATTCAGCATTAGGACTACAAAATTGAAAAAACATGTAAAGGGAATATGATATTACTTCTATTTCTAGTTTATTAAAATAGGCTTTATAGTAAGAATTTCTAAAAATATAAAGGGGGAATATGCTTTGTTTCCAGGTACTTTATATGAAACACATGTTAAAACAAGAAATTTAGAAGTAGCAAAAGAGTTTTATACGAAACTTGGATTATCTCATGCTCGCACAATTGAAGAACGCCGTGTCGCATTCTTTTGGTTTGATAAAGATAATAAGAAGGAACAAATGCTAGGCATTTGGGAGGTATCAGAAGAGGAATTCCATAAAAGTCACTTTGCATTCAAGGTTAACTATGAAGAAATCACTCATGCAAGAGAATGGCTTCTTAATAAAGGAATAAACCCAAGGGCCGCTTTCGGTCTTGAACCGTCTGAGCCTATGGTTCAGACGTGGACACCTACTGCAAATCTTTATTTTTATGATCCTGATGGTAATTCTTTAGAATTTCTATGTTTACTTCCTGAAAAGAAAAACGTAAAACAAGATGTCATGCATTTAAGTGAGTGGGAAAAATTGCCGAGTGAAATATAAAGTGAAACTTTAATCAGTGGGGGTTTTGTTCATCCCCCACTGATTATTAGTTGAACCAATCGGGCTTTTACGGGCAGTTGATCCCCCACCTAACTTCTTTGCTTTCGCTGAATTTTGAGGTGGGGGTCTTACTGCCCGTTAAATGCGGGATAAATTTGATTTTGGCTCAAATCCCGCAAAATAATTAAAAAAGGAACCATAACTTTGCTCAAGTAGTGACGTTATGGCTTTTTTGTTTTGTGCGGGCTAAGAGTCACTCACTGTCTACTGTATAAAAAAATAGACAGTAGTGTATGCTTTTTTACACAATGTATACAAATTTATACCCTATGCGTTGGCATGATATTTGCAATAAAAATAGTATCAACATATAGGGGAGAGATAGAAATGAAGGTTAGTAAAGTGTACACAACAATTGATGTTCACGTAGCTGGGGAACCGCTTCGAATTATTACAGGTGGCGTGCCAGAAATAAAAGGAGAAACGCAGCTAGAAAGACGCGCGTACTGTATGGAACATTTGGATCACCTTCGCGAAGTTCTTATGTATGAACCGAGAGGACATCACGGCATGTACGGTTGTATTATTACTCCACCTGCAAGTGCTCACGCTGATTTTGGTGTATTATTTATGCACAATGAAGGCTGGAGTACGATGTGTGGGCACGGTATTATCGCTGTTATTACAGTCGGAATTGAAACAGGTATGTTTGAAGTGACAGGTGAGAAACAAAAGTTCATTATTGATAGCCCTGCTGGTGAAGTCATTGCGTATGCAACATATAACGGGAGCGAAGTAGAGTCCGTATCATTTGAAAATGTTCCTTCATTTGTATACAAAAAAGATGTTCCTATTAAAATAGATAACTATGAATTTCAAGTAGATATCGCGTTTGGTGGAGCATTCTACGCGGTAGTAGATAGTAAAGAACTTGGTTTGAAAGTCGATTTCAAAGACTTATCTGCTATTCAAACGTGGGGCGGTAAAATTAAGCACTACATCGAGAGTCAAATGGAAGTGAAGCACCCACTTGAAGAAGGATTAAAAGGAATATATGGCGTTATTTTCTCAGATGAACCGAAGGGGGAAGGTGCAACTTTACGAAATGTAACAATCTTCGCTGATGGGCAAGTAGACCGTTCTCCTTGCGGCACAGGAACTTCCGCAAGAATCGCAACTCTTTTTGAAAAAGATGCTTTACAAAAGGGAGAAATTTTCGTCCATGAATGCATTACTGACGGGAAATTCGAGGGGGAAGTATTGTCGGTAACAGCGGTACATACATATGAAGCTGTCGTTCCGAAAGTAACGGGGTATGCATTTATTACAGGATTTCATCAGTTCGTTATAGACCCGAGAGATGATTTGAATAGGGGATTTTTGTTAGGATAAGAGGAGGAGGTGGAAAGGTATGCTAGTCATAAGCGCGAACGAACAACGAAATTTAGTAAATATGAACGAAGTCATTGAATACGCGGCGCTTGCTTTAAAAGAATTTTCCGCAAAAAGGACGATCACACCAATTCGCGGCTCATTACCATTTGCGAACGAGAAAAATACGGCATTAATTATGCCTTCAGTAGCGGAAGGACTTGAGGCACTTGGCTTAAAAGTAGTAACAGTAGTCCCCGAGAACAAAAAGGTAGGAAAGAAAACGATAAACGGGATTGTGATGCTATCAGACTTTCAAACGGGAGAACCGCTGGCGCTTTTAGAAGGATCCTACTTAACGATGATTCGAACAGGGGCTCTATCAGGAGTAGCGACAAAACATTTAGCTCGTCATAACGCAAAAACTTTATGCATAATTGGGACCGGAGAACAGGCGAAGGGGATTGCCGAAGCAGTATTTGCGGTGAGAGATATCGACAAAGTCATTTTATACAATCGAACAGAAGAAAAAGCGAATGCATTCTCGCAATATATACAAGAGAGATTTAGTAAACCTACTTATGTTCACACAAATGCAAATGAAGCAATAAGCGAAGCAGACATCATCGTCACAACTACGAACGCATCCACACCAGTCTTCTCAGAAAAACTACAAAAAGGCGTCCACGTAAACGCCGTCGGCTCATTTAGACCGAACATGCAAGAACTACCATCTCACGCCATCGCGGGCGCAAACAAAGTAGTAGTCGAATCAAAAGAAGCAGCATTAGAAGAAACGGGTGATCTTCAAGTTCCGATACAAGAAGGTCTTTTTAAAGCAAGCGACATCCACGCCGAACTCGGACAAATTATAAGCGGAGAAAAAGACGGTCGCAAAAACGAAGAAGAGATTACTATTTTCAAATCAGTTGGTTTGGCAGTAGTAGACATTATCGTTGCGAAGTATTTGTATGAGAAAGCGGTGGAGCGCGGGATAGGGAATAGGATTGAGTTTTGAGAGACTGCCTTTTGGTGGTCTTTTTTTGTGGGTGGGCGTGGTACGGTTGCGGACAAGCAGAAGGCTTATCCCATGGAGTTTCTAACTTTTATCCATTTATTATGCATACAAGATTTTAATGAGAAGTATGTTTCGATTTTTTCATCTTTCAGTTTGAAGACAAGTTGATCAGCATATAAATTAATTTCTTTTTAGGTTACAACACCTTTCTGATAGGACACACTGACTACTTGGTATCAAAGTAGCTTTTTTCATTTTTGTTTTCCTATTTTGAGTGTTATGGTCTTAACTTTGAATAACAAACTCTATTAATATAAAATATAGAAACAATTCACAAGAAAGAATCATGTAAGAAGGACCTGTATTTGATATTTTCCAATCACCGAATTATCCATATACGAAAGGGCTATTAAACTCCTTGCCGAAAATATCAAACGGCGTAAAAGAAAGACTCGCGCCAATTCAAGGTGTAACGCCTAACTTATTAAACCCGCCACAAGGTTGCCCATTCGCAGAGCGTTGCCCGCATGCGATGGACATTTGTGAAAAAGAACGTCCGCCATATTTTAAAATCGGAAACGAAAGACGTTCCATGTGTTGGTTAAACGAAAGGGCGGTAGGTGATTCACATGCATGAAGAAAACTTAATTGAAGTTCGGAACTTAAAAAAATATTTTCCTATTAAAAAGGGACTATTCGGCAGAAAAACAGAGCAATTAAAAGCAGTCGATGACTTAAGCTTCACAATTAAAAAAGGTGAAACATTCGGATTAGTAGGCGAATCGGGCTGCGGAAAATCAACGACAGGAAGAAGCATCATTCGTTTACACGATGTCACTTCAGGGAACATCCTATTCGACGGAAAAGACATCGCAAGTTTAAAGGAAAGTGAACTAAAAGAATATAGAAAACGAATGCAAATCATTTTCCAAGATCCATACGCATCATTAAACCCAGCAATGAATGTATTCCAAATTATTAGCGAACCAATGAACATTCACGGCACTTATGAAAAAGAAGAACAAAAAGAAATCATCTTAGACCTGCTAAAAAAGGTAGGCCTAAAAGAAGAACACTTATATCGCTACCCGCACGAATTTAGCGGAGGACAAAGACAGCGCATCAGCATCGCGCGCGCACTATCTGTAAAACCAGATTTCATCCTATGTGACGAACCAATCTCAGCACCAGATGTCTCAGTCCAAGCACAAGTCGTAAACATGCTGCAAGACATCCAAGAAGAAACAGGTGTCACATACTTATTCATCGCACATGACCTATCAATGGTACGGCACATATCAGACAGAATCGGAGTCATGTACCTAGGAAACATAGTAGAAATTGCCGACAGCGAAGACCTATACACAAAACCGGCACATCCATACACACAAGCACTACTCTCATCCATGCCAGGACCAGATCCAACAAGCACAGGCAAAGAACAGATCATCCTGCAAGGCGAAGTACCAAGCCCGCTAAACTCACCATCCGGCTGCAAATTCAGAACGCGCTGCAAATTCGCCACTGAAAAATGCGCGTAGGAAGTACCGAAGATGGTTGAGATTGAGAAGGGGCATGAGGTGGCTTGTCATTTGTTTTAGAAGGAGAGCATCGGGGGAACCTGGTGGTATTTCAGTTGGTAATATGATAACTGGTATGGCTTGTAACGTTAAACAATTTATATAATAAACAATAAACATAAAAAAGAGCTAAGGTTCTCATACAGCTGTAGCTCTTTTTTATGTTTGTTAAATAATATCCTTTCAAAAAAATATTTAAGTCTATATTTATAATTTTTTCTATCTCAATGCATAAAGACAGGGGAGGATTATATTTAATTCCCTTCCATACTTCTGATGGGGTGGACATCAGTGAGATGTGGTGTTTTGTTCACGGATTTTTAACATCTTTATTTACAGTGTTTTGAATGTAAACTAATAATAAAAAGTTTGCTTTCAAATTAGAAAAGGTTAGTCCCTCACTCCACTCCAGCTAAAAACCTCACACCCAAAAACAAAGGGGAATTCAATTGTTCAAACTCATATAAAGTTTCAATCTTGTCAAAGCATTCATTAGGATATACAATTGATCATCTATTTTTCTTTACATAATCTCCAGATACAGTCCATATCAACTATAGATTCTTGTCTTATGCTAAATGTAATCAAAAAGCAAGTAGATAAAGATAATGACTAAAACATTAACTCTAGATACTTTTTTGATGAATATTACAAATAAACAGGAGGTAATGAAAAATGATTAAAACATTATTAGCAGGAGCACTTTTAAGTACAGGATTGGTAGCGGGAGGTGTAGTAGGTGCAGATGATGCGAAAATGGACAATTTAAAGTCAAATGAAGATAGTTCAAATCAAGTAATTACACAAAGTGCAGATGGAACAACGTCTTTCTCACAAAACTTTGATTTGCCTAAAGATGCAGTGCCAGCAACTCCTAAAGGAGACGCAAAAACTGTTGAAAGAACAGAAGGTACAGGTTCTCAAGAAGGAAAAATGGTACCAACAAAAGAAGGTACAGATTCTCAATCTGGATTTGAAATGGGAGCCCCTGAAAAACTAGAACACGCAAAAACTGTTGAAAGAACAGAGGGTACAGACTCTCAAGAAGGAAAAATGGTACCAACAAAAGAAGGTACAGATTCTCAATCTGGATTTGAAATGGGAGCCCCTGAAAAACTAGAACATGCAAAAACTGTTGAAAGAACAGAGGGTACAGACTCTCAAGAAGGAAAAATGGTACCAGCAAAAGAACGAAATTAAATAATATATAGTTATAACGAAGAGCATCCAAAAAGTGGTGCTCTTTTTATATTATAGGAATTAACTAGTTCTACTGAATATAGAACAGTAGGAGGAATTGAGACTAGAACATGGGGCCTATCTCTTCAAATCATGGTGTTTAGGGCAATAGTTTTGGTGGTAACGTTACAATACAAACATTTTATTAGAGATTTTCTAAATTTACATACACTCTAGATAGACTACATATCAACTTCAGATACTTGTTTTATGATACAAGTAATCAAACAAAAGGAGGGCAATACAAAATGATTACAACAATATTAACAGGGCACTCTTTTATGTACAGGAGAGTATTAGCAGGTGGAGCAAATGTTGAAGATGTACAGACAGATAAGCATATTCCATATGAACAAAATGAATTGTAGCAAATTCTAGAAAAGTACGATTCAAAGAAGTTTGAGTTATAAAAAGAAAATAGATAAATATAGTGAAATAGATAAATTAACAAGAGAAAAGTACTTTGTGTATATCACAGGTGATTTTTATTTTCATTTGGATATAGGACTTGAATCAAACTTTTATACTAAAATATATACGGCAAAAAGGAGGGAGTATATTGCACAAAATTATTTATGGAATATTAATTTTAATGTATACTTTGTATTCATTTTTTGTAAGTGACGGAAGTGAAGTAAGGTTTATTATGCTGTTAACGATAGTACTTATCTTTTCTGTGGTTTTAGAAAAAGGAAATGCAAACAAAACGACTGATTAAAGGTCTTTTTGTTTGCATTTTTTAGTTGGCTATTAAAGTCCAGATGTTTTAGGGATAGCACCAAATCGCCATCAAGCTTAAAGAATGATTTATCCCCAAACAATAAAAATGAGCTTTTTATTACAAGTTAGCACCAAATTTCGTTTTTGGGACACTATTAAATTTTTAGTTGATGAAAACACCCGCCTAAAATAGAAAACTTTTAACATATTATCATTTATTCCGTAGCTTTTAAGGTATTTAACACGACTTTGGTTGCGTCTGCAATAAGTTTATCATCGTATTTAGCATCTTCTTTATCATGATTAGAAAGTATAGCAAGAACAATCGGCTTTTTATTTGGTGGCCAAATAATTGCGATATCATTTCTTGTTCCGTAAGACCCCGCGCCTGTTTTATCAGCTACTTCCCATCCTTTTGGTACGCCCGCACGAATCAATTTATCTCCAGTTGTATTTCTCTTCATCCAATCTACTAATAGTTCACGTTTTTCTGTTGGAAGTGCAGTCCCTAATGTAAATGATTGAAGCGTCTTAGCTATTGCTTCTGGTGTACTGGTATCATGTGTTTCTCCTGGATGCACTTCATTTAATTCAGGTTCAAATCGTTCTGAAGTAGTAACAGTATCTCCCATTTCTCTCAAGATTTTTTCAAATTCAGAGGGACCTCCTAACTGTTTAAGAATCAAATTATGTGCTGTGCTGTCACTATATCGAACAGAAGCATCTGCAAGTTCTTTTAACGTCATTCCTGTATCAACATGCTTTTCAGTAATTGGATTATAATTAGAAAGATCTTCATGAGTATACGTAATCCTTTGATCGAGAGCTTCTAATGAGTTCTTGCGTAAAAGAGCGCCCACAGCTAATGATTTAGATGTAGATGCAAACGCAAAATGATCATCTGAATGATAAGCAATAGTTTGATTCGTACCTGTGTCCAGTGCATAAATACCAAGCTTAGCATCATATTCTTTTTCAAGTTTAGCAAAAGATTGATTTCCTGTATTTTCTTGTTTAATTTGATTAGCTTGATTCGTTTGTTTAGGTGGTTCAGATTGAGCATTACTATTGGAACAGCCTATAAGTGATACACATGAAAGTAATACTACAGGTACAATCTTTTTGTAATGTAAAATGTTACAGAACTTGTTTAAAACGAACATAAATTTTCAACCTCTTTCAAGAATATATGGATTTTGTCTAGGTATTCTAAATACTAATGCAATTAAAGATGGCATTGGGTAACAATACTACTGCAGCTAAAATTTCACAGGTTAAATAACATCCAAAACGTTTATCCCGCATTAACGGGCAGTAAGACCGCCGCTGATTAAAGTTTCACTTTATATGATTGATAAGTCACAGTTTGCGTTATTTCTTTTTTGTTTCCACTTGTAATACTTAACTGTAGTATTACAATACATGTTTTTTACTTTTGGGAATAATAAGTCCTTTCATTTTTTTGTAATACATAAAAATAGATGTCAAACGGGATATGTTGTATCCAATCTGGACAACTCATATTAGAAATACACTTATTAGACACTCTAAGTAATAAATTTGTTCCACTTTAAGAGGAGGGAGAATTTTGGGTTTGTAAAATAACAATGGAACTACGTGTTTTTTCGTCATACAAAAACCTCTACATATAAGTAGAGGTTTTTGAATTTCATATTAATGAATAATGCTTTTTCAGATAAACGAAGATTATAGAATACATCATTTTAACTAGATTTATTATTAACTAATTTATCCCCACCACCAAGCTCCGCCTCAATTTGTGAAGTCTTCGATGACTCAGCCATACGCCAATACGTAATAAAGCTGATCGCAATACATCCAGCTACGTAGAAGTAGAATAGTGATTCCATCCCGATACTTTTTAGCCATAAAGCGATGAACTCAGCTGTTCCGCCAAATATCGCAACAGTTAGTGCATACGGTAAACCTACGCCAAGTGCACGAATTTCGGTTGGGAAGAGTTCTGCTTTTACAATTGCGTTAATGGAAGTGTAACCAGTAACGATAATGAGGCCGACCATCATAAGTAAAAATGCTACGATTGGTTCTGTCGTTTTTTCCAGGAAGAAAAAGATTGGTGCTGTTAGTAATGTTCCGAGAATACCGAATGCCATTAATAGTGGGCGACGTCCAATTTTATCGGATAGTAGCCCCGCAATTGGTTGAAGTACGACGAAAATAAGCAGTGCGACAAAGTTAATCCAGCTTACAACTTCTTTCGGAAGACCGACTGTGTTTACCATGAACTTTTGTAAATATGTTGTGTACGTGTAGAAAGCGACAGTGCCTCCTAATGTTAGACCTACTACTGTTAATACTGCTTTCGGGTGTTTCATAAGCGCGCGAACGGTTCCTGCGCTTTCGCGTTTTTGTGATTTTATGTTTGCAAACTGTTCTGATTCATCCATCGTGCGGCGAAGCCATAATACAGCTACTGCGCCCATCGCTCCAATAATGAATGGAATGCGCCAGCCCCAAGCTTTCATATCTGGTTCGCTTAGTAATTGCTGAAGAACAATTTGAACGCCTAACGCAACCATTTGCCCGGCAACGAGCGTTACATATTGGAAGCTTGAATAAAAGCCACGGCGACCACTACTAGCCATTTCAGATAAATATGTTGCGGAAGTTCCGTACTCTCCGCCAAGCGATAATCCTTGCAGTAAACGGGCAAGAACTAAAATAATTGGTGCCATGATCCCGATGCTTTCGTAACTAGGTGTACAGGCGATAATTAAAGAACCACCGGCCATAACTGTAATCGAAAGCGTTAATGCTGCTCGGCGTCCGTGCCGATCCGCATAGCGTCCCATTAATAAACTTCCGATAGGGCGCATTAAAAATCCAACTGCGAAAATAGCTGCTGTGTTCAGTAACTGACTCGTTGGATCGCCTTTAGGAAAGAACTCTGCTGAAAAGTAAACAGCGAAAGCAGAGTAAACGTACCAATCATACCATTCAATTAAATTGCCGACTGAACCTTTGAAAATATTGCCGGCGACTCGATTAGATTTTGCTTGAGCCATAATCATTCCTCCTCTTGCTTAGTAATAAAAGGTATATATGAAAGCGTGTTCATTGTAGTTGAATTGTACTGTCTATAGAGTAAAATCTCAATATTATGACAATTTTATTCTTTTTGTACTTTATGTACATGGAGAGTTTTAATAGTTGCTTCATCATTAGTTTTGTCATAATAATAGAAAGGAGATTGATAGTTTTGAATATTTTATCAAAGGATATGAAGTATGAAGAAATCACGCAAAGTGTCATTACAAACGAAAATAGTAAGCTTAATTATCGCGTTAATTTTATTTGTTGTTCTCCTATTAGCGGGAATATTTGTTTACATTCAGTCCGTTGATACGAAGCGCCAAGTGGAGCAGCTAGCACTGCAAACAGCGAAGTCGCTTTCTTTTATGCCAGCTATAAAAGATGCTTTTCAAAATAATGAGCATAAAAGTATGATCCAATCCATTGCGGAACAAGTTCGTGAGCAAGCTGGTGCAGATACTGTCATTATAGAAGATCGCTCTGGGGTTATGTATTCACATTCTAATTCTGAGTTAATTGGTACAAAGAGTAACAATCCATATAACTATGAAGCACTCACTTTTGGCGGTTATTATACGCTTGAAGGAAATGGTGAAAGTGGTCCTGCTTTAATGGCGAAGGCACCCATTATTGTTCATAACGGAGACTACGATCAAGTAGTAGGTGTTGTGACAGTAGAGTTTTTAATAAAAGGCATTGAATCTAACATACTGAGCAGAACGAAAGAAATTATCCTTTTTTCCTTAGCTGTATTAGTAGCTGGAATTGTTGGTGGCATTCTTTTAGCACGTAGCATTCGTAAAGATACACTCGGTTTAGAGCCGAATGAAATCGCAGCGCTATACCGGGAACGAAGCGCGATACTACTATCTATAAAAGAAGGGATTATCGCCATTGATCAAAACGGTTTTATTACGATGATGAACACGTCGGCAGAAGAAATGCTACATGTAAA
Organism: Bacillus pretiosus; assembly: GCF_052947655.1. Taxonomy (NCBI): domain Bacteria; kingdom Bacillati; phylum Bacillota; class Bacilli; order Caryophanales; family Bacillaceae; genus Bacillus; species Bacillus pretiosus. The sequence goes on from NZ_CM129593.1 coordinate 930,753, forward strand.
TAGTGATTATATGCAGCAGCACATTTCAAAAGTTTTACCGGAATTTAATATGGAGAGAGTGCTAGAAAACGATCAAGAAATCGCGTTTCAAGATAAAGTGTTTATTTTAAATAGGACACCGATACTCGAAAATAACAGTACGGTAGGCGTTGTATGTAGTTTTAGAGATAAAACAGAACTGCAAAACTTAGTGAATACGATATCTGAGGTAAGAAAGTATTCTGAGGACTTACGTGCTCAAACACATGAATTTACAAATAAACTGTTCGTCTTATCAGGATTACTTCAGTTAGGACATTACAACGAAGCGATTGAATTTATTCAGCAAGAATCTAATATTCATCAAAGCCAAAACCATATTTTATTCCATCAAATTCATGATGCGAAAGTACAAGCAATTTTATTAGGGAAAATCGGAACAGCATCTGAGAAGAAAATTGATTTTCATATTGAAGGAGATAGTGCGCTGCATCCGTTACCGGACCATATAAAAGTTTCACACCTTATTACGATTCTTGGAAACATAATCGACAATGCGTTTGATTCGGTGAGTGAGCAAGAGGAAAAGAATGTTTCCTTCTTCGTTACGGATATTGGGCATGATATTGTGTTTGAAGTGATAGATAGTGGAGCAGGGATACCAGCAAAAAAAATCACGACCATTTTTCAAAAAGGGTTTTCAACGAAAGGAAATGATCGTGGTTACGGACTAGCAAACGTGAAAGAAATGGTAGATCTACTAGAAGGAACAATTGAGATTCAAAACGAGAAAAATGGGGGAGCTATTTTTACAATTTATCTTCCGAAAACATTGAGAGAAAGTACATGACAAACAGGGGGATGGGCATATGTTGAAGGTTGCAATTGCAGAAGATGATTTCCGCGTCGCACAAATTCAAGAAGAGTTTTTATCAAAAATAAAAGACGTAAAAGTGATCGGAAAAGCATTGAATGCGAAAGAAACGATGGAACTACTACAAAGGGAAGAAATCGATTTACTTCTATTAGATAATTATTTACCAGATGGAATTGGAACGGACTTATTACCGAAAATCCATGCTGACTTTCCAAGTGTTGACGTTATTATGGTTACTGCGGCAAATGAAAACGATATGTTAGAAAAGGCAATTCGAAATGGTGTAAGTAACTACCTTATAAAACCGGTCACGTTAGAAAAATTTGTTCGCACAATTGAAGACTATAAAAGAAAGAAGCAATTATTACATAGTAACAATGAAGTAAATCAAGCACTCATCGATAACTTCTTCGGCATTTCGCAAACACAAGACATAAAAAACTTACCGACTGGTGTTGATCCGTTAACGCTACAAAAAGTGAAAGGGATTATAAAAGGATTCGAAGAGGGCATTACAATAGAAGAAATGGGAGAACAAATGGGAGCCTCCAGAACAACCGCAAGAAGATATTTAGAATATTTAGTAGCGACAAACGAATGCACAGTAGAGTACACATACGGCATTATCGGACGACCAGAACGAAAGTATCGAATAGGAAGAGGATTATGAAAAAGCGATTATTACTATGTATATGGATCATGACAGGAGTACTAGCTGGTTGTTCCTCGGAAAAATCCCATACGAATACAGTGAACATCGACAAAGTAGAAATCGTTGCGCCAAACGTTCAAGGAGCAGGATGGGACTTAACAGCACGGGCGATGCAAAAAACGCTGACAGAAGAAAAAATCTTCACAAAACCAATCACAGTCACAAACAAAGTAGGTGGCAGCGGTGACGTCGGATGGAAATATACGAAACAAAAAGGCGGTCACGTACTGGCGATTAACTCAAGCTTACTCATAACGAACAACCTACTAGGCCACAGTAAACTAACATATAAAGACTTTACGCCGCTCGCGACACTCGCATCAGATTGGGAAGTCGTTGTCGTATCAAAAGAATCAAACATAGAAAACGCAAAACAACTAATGGAACAACTAAAACAAGATAAGAAAAACTTCAAAATCGGCGTTGCCCCCGGCCTAGGAAACGACGATCACCTATCATTCGTACAAGTAAGCAAAGCATTCGGCATAAACCCAGCCGAACTACAATTCTTCGTCTACGAAAACAAAGAAAAAATCATAAACGCCCTAACGAACAAACAAATAAACGCCGCAACCATGACCCTATCCGAAGCCGAAAAACAATACAAAGCCGGCAAAGTAAAAATACTAGCCGTATCCGCACCAAAACGCCTAGACCGCCTACCAGAAATCCCAACATGGAAAGAACAAGGCATCAACGTCATCTTCCAGCACTGGAAAGGAATTATGGGACCAAAAGATATGACGGAGGAAGAGGTTGCTTATTGGGATGGTGTTATTAAGAAGATGGTGGAGAGTGATAGTTGGAAGGGGATTTTGAGGGAGCGGGGGTGGGAGAGTTTTTATAAGGGGAGTGTGGAGATTAGGGGGTTTTTGGAGGAATGTCATTTTAGGTATGAGGAAATGGTGAAAAAAGAGGCTTAAGAGGGAAGTATTCAATCAGGCTTTATTTTTGTAGTTACTTCTATATAATATAAAAGAGATGAGAGTGTTAGGCTAATTGTATTAAAAGGGCTAGATAGGGATAGATAAAATCTAGCTTACTGATTAAAAATATATTAGTCGTTAAAAGATATAAAAGGCATTTTTCAGTCTATAAAGTGTGGAAACATAAAGTATAGAGTTTCTGTGAGATTTAAGGAGGACATAATGAAGAAAAATATTTATGTTGTTGGAGCAGTAATTGTTCAAGATGAGAAAATTTTATGTGCACAAAGAGGACCATCTAAATCGCTACCTCTTATGTGGGAATTTCCAGGTGGGAAAATAGAAGAGGGAGAAACACCTCAAGAGGCGTTAAAGCGTGAAATTGATGAAGAAATGCATTGTAGCGTGCAGATTGGTGAGCAAATAGATTATACAGCCTATGAGTATGATTTTGGTATTGTTCATTTGAAAACTTTCTATTGTAAACTTGTTGAAGGAAGTCCGGTTCTAACTGAGCACGTAGCAATTAAATGGTTATATCCGAATGAACTAGCAGCTTTAGATTGGGCACCTGCGGATATCCCAACTATTGAGAAGTTATCAAAAGAATCTATTGTAAAGTAATTTGATAAAAAACTATCCGTTTTAGGCGGATAGTTTTTTATATTGTAATAAATTTGCACTTTAAATCAGTGAGTAATACAATTAATATAAAAATTTGTCATAAATGGTGATCATATGGAGAATTTTATTCAAAAATTAGAGGGGTCTTTATATAAAGGGTTTATTGATCAAAAACATAGTCATCCCGGAATATATAAGCCTAAATTATTAGTAAACAATACGAAAAAAAATGAAAATGTTTTAAGTTCATTGTTAGAGGAGCTAGAAAATAGTACATCCTTTATTTTTTCAGTGGCTTTTATTACGGAAAGTGGACTGGCGACTTTAAAATCGCATTTCCTTGATCTTAAACAAAGAGGGGTTAAAGGACGTATATTAACATCTACATTCTTAAATTTTAATACACCAAAAGTGTTTAGAGAATTAATGAAACTTGAAAATGTAGAAGTAAGATTAACAAACTTATCTGGTTTTCATTCAAAGGGGTACATATTTGATAATAAAACACATTGTTCATTAATTGTCGGTAGTTCGAATCTGACTGCACATGCTTTGAAGGTAAACTATGAATGGAACGTCAAGTTAACATCGCATGAAGATGGAGAGATTGTTCAACATTTTAAAAATCAATTTGAAGAAGTCTGGGAGCATTCTCAAGTATTAACTGAAGAGTTAATTGCAAATTACGAAACAATATATGAACAAGTTGCAGAAAATAAGTTGCTAGATCGAGTTATAGAATTACCTGGTCAATATCATAATGCAATTGAAGAAGCGTTGAAAATTACGCCAAATAAAATGCAACAAGCTGCATTAAAAGAAATACAAGCTATTCGAGAAGCTGGAGAAGCAAAAGGCTTAGTTATTTCCGCAACAGGAACGGGGAAAACATATCTTTCAGCATTTGATGTTAGAAATTTTGCACCTAAACGGATGCTATTTATTGTTCACCGAGAGCAAATATTAAATAAAGCAAAATCAGATTTTCAAAAGGTGCTTGGCGGAGCCGATGAAGACTTTGGAGTTTTATCAGGATCAAATAAGCAAATAAATGCTAAATATTTATTCGCGACAATCCAGACTATTTCAAAGGAAGAAAATTTACAACAATTTGATCCTGGGCTATTTGATTATATTTTAATAGATGAAGTTCATAAAGCTGGTGCTAGTTCTTATCATAGGGTTATTGATTATTTTAAACCGAAATTTTTAATGGGAATGACTGCTACACCTGAGCGTACAGACAATTTTAATATTTATGAGCTATTTGATTACAATATTGCTTATGAAATTCGTTTGCAAGAAGCACTTGAAGAAGATATGCTTTGTCCTTTCCATTATTTTGGAGTAACTGATTTTGAATATAATGGTGAAAAGATAGATGACACTACAGTTTTATCTAAACTTGTTACGGAAGAGCGAGTAGATCATATAGTTGAAAAAGTAAAATATTATGGTTTTTCTGGTGAGAAAGTAACAGGATTAATGTTTTGCAGCCGAAAAGATGAGGCAGAACAATTATCATATGCCTTAAATAGTAGAGGTTTTCGCACATTTGCATTAACCGGCGATCATTCCCAAGGGGAAAGAGAACTGCGGGTAAATCAATTAGAAAATGGCATACTGGATTATATTTTAACAGTAGATATTTTTAATGAAGGAATCGATATTCCAAGTGTTAACCAAGTTGTCATGTTAAGACAAACTCAATCAAGTATTATCTTTATACAGCAGCTGGGGCGTGGACTTCGAAAACACGATTCGAAAGATTTTGTTACGATCATTGATTTTATTGGAAACTATAAAAACAACTATTTAATTCCAATTGCTCTTTCAGGAGATAGATCACAAAATAAAGATAATATACGTCGATATACAAATGACACGAGTTATATTAAAGGTATTTCAACAGTTAACTTTGAAGAAATAGCAAAAAAGCAGATCTTTAAAGCAATTAATAATAGTAATTTAACAGCAATGAAAGTATTGAAGGAAGCTTTTGCTGAGTTGAAAAATAGAATAGGAAGAACTCCATATCTATATGACTTTATAGTAAACCATTCTATTGATCCAGTTGTACTTGTAGAAGGATATTCGAACTATTATCAATTCCTATTGAAAATGAAAGAAGATGTCCCTATATTAACAGAGTACGAAAATAAAGTTTTAACAATGCTTTCATTGGAAGTACTAAATGGAAAACGTAAAAACGAAATCGTTTTGTTAGACTTATTATTAAAGCAAGAAAAAGTTGATAAGGATGAGTATATAAAACAACTTGAAGAATCTAATTGCTTAACAGATGATGCTACGATTACTTCTGTGCAGCGGGTTTTTGAGTTATCGTTTTTCACACAGAATAACCAGAAAAAATATGGTGAAAAGCCAATTCTCGCATTACAAGAAGATAATACGTACATGTTTAATGATCTAATCCAAGAAAGCTTAGAACAGAATGAATACTTTAAGTACATGGTAATGGACATCATTAAAAGTGCGAAAGACAAGAACAAAAATTATGAGTGTGATAGTAACCTTACTATATATAAAAAATACTCAAGAAAAGATGCATGTAAACTTTTAAATTGGCACATTGATGAGACTTCAACTATGTATGGCTATAAAACCAAATACGCTACTTGCCCAATATTTGTCACATATCATAAAAACGATGAGGTAGAATCGAGTGTGAACTATGGTGATGAATTCCTTAATCAAGATGTTCTTAAATGGTATACTAGAAGTAATAGAACGTTAAAGTCAAAGGAAGTTCAAACAATTATTGATGCTAAAGAAAATAATATTGACGTCCATATTTTTGTGAAAAAAGATGATGACGAGGGAAGCGACTTTTACTATTTAGGAAAAGCGAGACCCGATAAAACAAGTGTAGAACAAACTGAAATGCAAGATAAAAATGGAAAAGAACTGCCGGTTGTTACGATGAATATGATTATGGAGAAATCGGTGGATAATAAGCTCTATGATTATTTAAAGGATAGTAATGTTTTGTAGGTAGATTAAAAGTTCAATAATATTATTACTTTAAAATAATAAAAAGAAGTTTAAGTTTTTAAAGTAATATCTATATGCAAGATAAGGCCGTATCAAACTAACATTAGAGTATGTTTTTGATAGGGCCTTATTTATTGAATTATAATATATTGTTTAAATAGTTATTGTATGCAAATAGAAAGAAAAGTACTAAATCTTGTATAATATAATCAAAAAGTTACAATATTAGCCATGGAGGAATTCAAATGCCAACCTACAACAAATTAGTAAGAGATCGCATACCAGAAATTATCGAGAATAATGGAAAAACATTCACAACTAGAATACTAGATGAAAAAGAATATATAGAAGAAGTGAGTAAGAAAACACAAGAGGAGTTAGCTGAGTATTTAGAGGCTGAAAGTAAAGAACATAAAGTAGAAGAATTAGCTGATTTATTAGAGCTAGTGAATGCGTTAGCGCAATATGAAGGTGTAACGTTAGAGGCTGTTGAGCAAGTACGTAAACAGAAGGCTGAAAAACGTGGTGGTTTTCAGGAGAGGATTTTTTTAGTTGAGGTACATGATGACTAATGTACAGCTCGTTACGAATAATTTGATCTATAAGCTAGAGCGCTATATGGATGATGCAAAATCAATATATATTTTAACTTCATTTGTTATGAAATCGGGGGTAGATGTCTTAGCCCCTCTTTTGCGGAAAGCAGCCGAAAAGAATGTAGATATTAAGGTTTGTACAGGAGATTATTTGTATATTACGCAACCAGATGCTTTAGAGAAATTGTATGAAATTCATCCTGATATTGAGATTCGACTGTGGAGGAGTGCTGGGAAATCATTTCATCCGAAGGCTTATTTATTTGAGTGTGAGAGCGACGGAGTTATGATTGTTGGTTCTTCTAATATGTCTCGTTCCGCGTTAACAAGTGGCGTGGAATGGAGCTTGCTTGTGAAAGAGAGTGTTGGAGAGGAAGCTTTTTCGGAGGCGATTGATCAATTTTTACATATTCATATGAATGAAGCAACTCAGCCTATCAATATAGAAACAATTAAACAATATCGTAAAGAGTATGAAGAATTTCATACAACTCATTCGAGTCTAGTCCGAACTTGGACAAAGCAAGAAGAGATTGAAATGATGATTCCCTCGGGACAAAAGGATTATACTGCGAGCTCAGGAGTAGAAATTGAATTAGAGGAATCAGCTGTATATGAAATAAAGATCACACCACGCTTTGCACAATTACCTGCATTGGAACAATTAGAGAATGTACTGGAAGAAGGATACAACAAAGCGATGGTTGTTATGGCAACAGGACTTGGCAAGACTTATTTAGCTGCTTTTTTTGCAAAACGTTTTAAGCGAGTTTTATTTATTGCGCATTTAGAAGAAATATTAAATCAAGCAGAAAAATCTTTTCTGCGTGTAATCGATAATAAGACTACGGGGATTTACAATGGGAAGAAAAAGGAAGGCGAGAAGGATGTTGTTTTTGCATCTATTCAAACGTTGAGTAGAAAGCGTCACTTAGAAAACTTCTCACCTAATGATTTTGACCTTATTATTGTAGACGAGTTCCACCATGCTGCAGCTAACAGTTATCAAAGGGTACTAGATTATTTTGATCCTAATTTCTTATTGGGAATAACAGCAACGCCAGATCGAAATGATTTTCGTGATATTTATTCGATTTGTGATGGGAACGTTGCGTATCGAATTGATTTTATGGAAGCGATTCAGCGTGGATGGTTATCTCCGTTTCACTATTATGGAGTACATGATGATACGGATTACTCACAAATACGTTGGATAGGCAATAAGTATGACCGTGAGGAACTTACACAAATTCAGTTAAGAGAGGAACTCGCCTTAAATATTTTAGAAGCTTGGAAGAAATATAAGAAAACTAGAACAATTGTCTTTTGCTCTAGTATTAGGCAAGCAGTTTTTTTGTCTACATATTTTAATGAGAACGGTTATAGTACAATTTCACTTCATTCGGAAACAAAACATATTTCGAGAGAACATGCGATTAATCAGCTGGATAATAATGAACTAGATGCTATTTTCACAGTAGATTTATTTAACGAAGGTGTTGATATTCCATCTGTCGATACACTTTTATTTGTTCGCCCAACAGAATCGTTAACAATTTTTACGCAACAAATTGGTCGTGGTTTACGATTGCATGAGCATAAGGAGTATTGTGTTGTAATTGATTTAATTGCAAATTATAGAAATGCAGATATAAAAATGCAAATGCTTCGAGTTGATGATGGAAAGACGAAAAGAAATGGTACACAAAAGATATTGCCAGCTGGATGTACAGTAGAGTTTGAATTAGAAGCAAAGCAGTTATTAGATGAATTACTGAAAAAGAAAATGCCGAGAAAAGAAAAATTACAGCAGGGTTATCAAACTGTAAAAATAGATCTTGGGCGTCGACCTACATATTTAGAATTACATAAGCTTGGTACAGAAGAAAGTAAAGAGTATCGCCAAGAGTTTAAATCATATGTTGGCTTTTTAGCATGGAATGATGAATTAACAGAACTGGAAAAAACAGTGTTTTTACATTGTGAAGCGTGGTTGCAAGAAGTTGAAACAACAGGAATGGCAAAAAGTTATAAAATGCTACTACTGTTAGCGATGTTACAACGCGGAAAAGAGGAATGGTACCATCCTATCTCACCAGAAGAAGTTGCACCATTCTTCCATCAGTTTTTAATGGAAAAAGAATACCGCAAGAGAATCGATTTTAGTGACAAGCAAGCAAAACGTATGTGGGAGTATGATGAAGAAAAAATTAGTAAATTAATTGCTACAATGCCAATGACAAAATGGAGTGGTAGCTCGAAAGGTTTACTATCATTTGATGAAAACTTCTTTTCTCTAAATATGGATGTTAGAAAAGAAGATGAAGAAATTTTATTTAAATGGACGAAGGAGATATGTGAATATCGTCTTCATACATATTTTGAAAGAAGGACAGCGACGCTGAAATAAGTGTTGCTGTTTTTAAATTAAAATTCCCCTTGCACCTCCCCCAACGTCACCCCCTAACCTAAAGAAGACAAATCAAAAAAGGGGGATCAAACCGCTCATGAAAACCACCAAAAAAGAAACACCATCATCATGCTACTACTCTCAGCCGCAATAGGAATCTTTTCGCCACTACTCATGTACATCACACTGGCACGTAAAACTGAAGTGTACAAATATCATTGCCGAAAGGCGTTCAATTTTCATTTGTTAATCTTTCTTCTATTTAATACTAGTTCGCGTATTAGTGATGTTTTGTTTTGGGGTGTATTTGCCTTTGAGGTTGTTCAAGTGACCATTATTGCGTGGAAGGTAATACGCGACGAGCCATATCGTTATTTCATTCGAATTCCGTTATTTAAAGAAGATAAGTATGCATTGGAAGGAGAATAGGTGATGAAACAAGAAGTGGAGATAAAGGAGAAGCAATTTTTCGTTATGATTGCAGTATTGTTTATTGCGATTTATATTGTTTTACGAAAAAGAAAGTATGAGTACCTTTATGATGGTATTAGTGAGTATGAAAATCGTTATAGGGGGAATGTTCCTTTTGTATTGCTTGTTGTAGGTTTATTTCAATATTGTCGGCAGAATGAGATGAGTTTTTCTCATATGCTTCAGTATGTGAAAGAGAAGTTAGCGGAGTAGGTGATGGTATGGCGTGGATGATTAGTGAGTTTGCAAGTGTTGGGGATGTTACGGTGCGGACGCTTCGTTATTATGACAAGATTACTTTATTAAAGCCGAGCGATTATACTGAGGGTGGGCATCGGTTATATACGAAAGATGATTTGTATGTGCTGCAACAAATTCAATCGTTTAAGCATCTCGGTTTTTCGCTTGGGGAAATTCAAAATATTATATTGCAGCGTGATATAGAGACGGAAGAATTTTTAAGACAAATGCATTTTCAAAGGGAATTGCTTTTGGCAGAGCAAGAAAGAATTGCGAAGGTGCTTTCGCATATGGATGGGATGACGAAGAGGTTTCAAAAGGAAGAACGAGTGGATGTCGCTTTGTTTTCTTCTTTTCTGCAAACTTTTATATGGGAGAAAGAAAATAAGGAATGGTTAGTGGAGCATTTTTCAAAAGAGAGTGTTCAACCGTTTTATAATAATGAGGAACTAAAAGAAAAATTCGATCGGCGCTTTATGGATGTGATAGGGAAGTTGAAAAAGTATAAAGTAGAAGAGAAGGATCCGAGTCATCATGACGTTCAAGTTACCTTAAAGGAATTTTTCAATGTAATAGAAGAGATAACGAATTATCTTGATACACCTCAAAGCGATATAGAGGATATGATCCAAAAATCAAACCTCCCATTATCCGAATTCCCAACCCTTTTCACAACCGAAGAAGAAAACTATATAAAAGAAGCAATGAAGCAGTTTAACACCTAGTTAAACTGCTTTTCCATTATAATAGAAGAAAAACCTAACGGAGGGAAATCCCATGCCAACCTACAACAAACTAATCCGAAATAAAATCCCACAAATAATAAAAGCTAACGGAAAAACACCCACAACAAGAACCCTACCCGAAGACGAATAGATAAAAGAAATCTGCAAAAAAACACAAGAAGAACTAACAGAATACATCGAAGCGAAAACAAAAACCGATAAACTCGAAGAACTATCCGACCTACTAGAACTAATAAACGCCCTAGCCGAATACGAAGGCACAACACTAGAAGAAATCAACAACATCCGTAAAAAGAAAGCAGAAGAACGAGGCGGCTTCTCGGATCGTGTATTTCTAATCGAAGTAACCGATAACAAGCCCCTCCTAAGCCCCTTACAAGCCCCTACCAAGTAATAAATCACTAAGAAAAAACATAACAAAATAAAAACACCAACAAACACCGTAGTAGGAGTCGAAAAAAATTTTGAAATAACACGCCAAAAACCCGGCCCTCCTTCCTATATATAGTACAAAGAGGAAATTTTCATTTTTGAATTAGGACGGGAGGAATTGGGATGGCGGTGTATCGTACTGTGCAGGTGAATTTTTGGCAGGATGATTTTGTTTTGGATTTGACGCCGGAGGAGCGGTATTTTTATGTGTATTTGTTAACTTGTTCGAAGACGACGCAGTGTGGGATTTTTCCTTTTCCGAAGCGGTTAGCGGAGATGGAGACGGGTTATAATCGGGAGACTGTTGATAAGCTTGTGCAGCGTTTTGTTGATTATGGGAAGATTCTTTATGATGCGGATACGCGGGAGTTATTCGTTTTAAATTGGCTTCGTTATAATCCGGTGACGAATACGAATGTGGAGAAGTGTGTGCTTCGCGAGCTTAAGGGTGTGAAGAATAAGGAGTTTGTACATATGTTTCTTCAGAAGTGCGTAGAGGAGGAGCTGAATGTTCCGATGCTTTTAGCGCATTTCGGTATGCCGAGTGATTTGACTGTGGATGATGTTGATCCAGATCCAGTTTGTGAGGAGACAGAGGAAGAAGAGGTTATAGAGGAAGAAACGGGAAGTCGCGTGTTTTCTTTTTATGAGCAGCATTTCGGTAGTTTGTCTCCGCATACTGTGGAGGAACTGAGTGCGTGGATGGAAGATTTGTCAGAGGAGCTTGTGCTGAAGGCTCTTCAAATTGCGTTTGAGAATAATAAGCGGACGGTTGCTTATGTGAAGGGGATTTTGAGAGGCTGGCACGGGAAAGGATTTACGAAAGTGTGTGAGGTTGAGGCGGATACGGTGAGCTTTAGGAAGAAGGAGTCGTCTGTTAGTACGGGGGAGACGGAGGAGTTTTTGGCGAGGTGTGAGGAGTGGGAGAAGAATGCGCCGTCAGAGGAAGAGTTGCAGCGCTTTTTAGCGGAGCGCGGGTGGCGTCCATGAGTATTCAAAATGTGGAGGCGGAAAAGACGGTGTTAGGTTCTCTATTACTTGATGGAGAGCTTATTAAGGAGTGCCGTTTGACGGAGCAGTATTTTTCTCTGTCAGTGCATAAGTCTATATTTCAGTTAATGCGAAAAATGGAAGAAGAGGGGCAACCGATTGATCTTGTGACGTTCATTTCTAGGGTGGATCCGAAGTTTTTAGAGGGGATCGGGGGAATGGAGTATTTTATAGGGTTAATGGATGGGGTGCCTACAACTGCCAACTTCTCTTATTATGAGGGGCTTGTTCGAGGTGCCTGGAAAATGTATCAGGCAGGTGTTCTCGGGCACAAGATGGGAGAGCGTCTTATTGCGGAGAAGAATGAGAAAATTATTGGTGAGACGATTACGGCACTTTGTGAGTTAGAGGAAAAGGACTGTGTATGTGAGTTTGATTTGAAGGATGCGCTAGTTGATTTATATGAAGAGCTTCATCAAGATGCGAAAGAGATTACTGGTATTGAGACTGGTTATACATCGCTAAATAAAATGACGTGTGGATTGCAGGAAGGTGATTTTGTCGTCCTTGGTGCGCGTCCTTCTATGGGGAAGACTGCGTTTGCGTTAAATGTTGGACTGCATGCGGCGAAGTCTGGAGCGGCGGTTGGATTATTTTCGTTAGAGATGAGTAGTAAGCAATTGTTGAAAAGAATGGCGTCTTGCGTAGGTGAAGTGTCAGGAGGTAGGCTGAAAAATCCGAAGCATCGTTTTGCGATAGAGGACTGGGAAAAGGTGAGTAAGGCGTTTGCGGAGATTGGGGAATTACCATTTGAGATTTACGATAACGCAGGCATTTCGGTGCAAGATATTTGGATGCAAACTCGTAAGTTAAAGAGGAAGCATGGGGAGAAAAAACTTTTAGTCATTGTAGATTACTTGCAGCTTATTACGGGCGATCCGAAGCATAAGGGCAATCGATTTCAAGAGATTAGTGAAATTTCTCGTAAGCTTAAAGTATTAGCACGTGAATTAAATGTTTGTGTAGTCGCGTTGTCGCAATTGTCTCGTTCGGTAGAAGCACGTCAAGATAAGCGACCTCTTTTATCTGATTTAAGAGAGACGGGACAAATCGAGCAAGATGCGGATGTCATTATGCTTATGTATCGCGAGGATTATTATGATAAGGAAACGGTGCAGAAAGAGATGACAGAGATTCATGTGGCGAAGCACCGGAATGGGCCTGTGGGGAGTTTTAAGCTGAGGTTTTTGAAGGAGTTTGGGCGGTTTGTGGAGGGGAAATAGTTGAAAGACTTGAGTATGACTTTGCAAATAAAGCATAAGTTTTTCATTTCATTAACTTATGCTTTATTCTTTGATTCTTTTAATATATTTCTTATTTCCCCATAAAGAAAGATCGTCTCTCTGCAGTAATCCATTGCTGCAAGTCGTCTTGGCTACGTCGAACAAGTCGATTCACTAAAACGTCATGCCATACATAATCCTCAAGTAAGTATATATGAACGGGGTCATCTGTATAAAAAGCAATATTACGCTCTTCAAGTGATGGTCCATAAATCATCTCTTTAGAATCTATCGATAAAATAAACCAATGTTCTGTAGACAGAGTTTCTGTATAAGGTGTGATACGATGAGCTTCTAAATTTTTAATTGGATTTTCAACATGTAAGGTAATACCTTGTACTGAAACTTTATCAGCTACCTCAGATAGTTCCTCTTTTAACGCTTCATACATCTCATCCCACATTGAAATGACAATACGTTGTTCTGCTTTTTTTATTAATGCCTGACAATAGCTAATGATTGTTTTGTTGTCTTTTAAAGTAATCACTCGATTATCCGTTTTTTCCTCGGAAGTTTCGAGTTTTTTTAATGAGTCACTGATTCCTTCATAAGTAGACTGCCATTCTGATTGAGCTTTCTGTAAAAAGATTTCAACAGGTAGAGGTGAATAGCGAGTGGTGTCATTTATTTCTTCCTTCATGACAATTCCTTTTTCTACAAGGTTACCTAAAATCTCATAAATTCGTGCTCTTGGGACACCTGAATCCTTACTCACTTGGTAGGCTGTGACAGGCCCCTGTTTAACAAGAGATACATAAGATTTAGCTTCATATTCATTAAAACCAATTTTTTTAAGCTGTTGTACGATGTAGTCCACTTTTTCGTCCTCCGATGTTTGCTTTTATATTTCAACGTTACAATAACTCTTTACATTTAGCAAATTGATAGTTACTATTACAATAGTGACTAAAGGGAGGCTGCTAGTATGGATTTGTATTTAGACCCATCTATATTAATTATTTTGATTGTTTTTGGGTTTGTGGCTGCATTTATTGATTCAGTTGTAGGCGGTGGTGGACTCATTGCCTTACCAGCTTTATTATTTACAGGGCTGAATCCGGCAAGTGCAGTAGCCACGAATAAACTAGCGTCAACAATGGGGTGTGCAACTAGTAATATTGTGTTTTATCGTTCTGGTAATCTTGATTTGAAATCGGCGTTTAAATTAGTTCCACTCACTTTCATAGGTTCCATAATAGGGGCATGGACCGTTCATTTAATGAACCCAGAAGTACTGAAGCCATTGATGCTGATTATGCTTGGTGCAGTTGCTATTTATACGATATTCAAAAAGGGTTGGGGTAGTATTTCTACTCATAAGAAATTATCTGGTCGACACGTCATTATTTTTACCTTTTTTATTTTTGCTATTGGTTTTTATGATGGATTTCTAGGTCCTGGCACAGGTTCGTTTTTAATGTTCGCTCTTTTATTTATTGGGTATGATTTTTTAAAAGCAGCAGGTAATGCAAAATTTCTTAATTTAGGAAGTAATGTTGGTGCATTATTGATATTTATGTATGTGGGGCAAGTAAATTATGTGTATGGTTTTATAATGGGGATTGCTCAAATTGCTGGAGGGATTGTTGGCTCCAAATTTGCTATAAAAAAAGGAAGCGGGTATGTTCGTGCCCTTTTCATTACAGTAACTTGTTTATTGTTAGCGAAAAATCTGTATGACTATGTGCAGTAAGTAATGTAGAAAAGGTTAACTATGCAGGCTACATAAATATAATAATTCCTTGTAACATGTTTTAGATGCTACTTTATTCGAAGGTAGCATCTAAAACAATTAAGGTAAGAGGGTGAAAATAATACAAACGAATATTTTCGGGGTATGTTTATGTACTTTAGCGAAATAACTATTCCATATTCTTCTTATAATTAACCCGCAACAATCCCTTAAAATCCACCTCAGCAATCAACACACTTATTAATATAAGTGTCGCGCCTAAGTATCCTTTTCCTGTGAGTGTTTCACCTGTGAAAACGAAAGCGAAGCCTGCGGAAAAGACAGGTTCTAATGAGAAGATAAGTCCTGTATGTGTAGGCGTCGTGTATTGCTGGGCGATAACTTGCACGATGAAAGCGACTGCGGTACAGAATATGCTTAAGGCTAGGATGATTAGCCATGAGTTGGTTGTGCTAGGCAGTTTTGGCGTTTCGATAATGAATGAAAAAATAAGACTAAATAGGCCGACGAAGCCGAGTTGTATGACTCCAAGTGCAATGGAGTTCACATATTTCGTTACGCTGCCAGTAATGATGACGTGAATGGCATAAAATAAGGCTGACAGTATGCAAAATATGTCGCCGTTACCGATCTTGAATTCACTCGTTAATGTTAATAAGCCGATTCCTATTATCGTTAAAATGATTCCTACTATAACTTTCTTTTCCAGAATGTGTTTTAAAAATATAGCTGATAATATCGGAATGAAAATGACTGTGAGACATAGTAAGAAACCAGCATTTGAAACACTCGTATACTTTGTGCCGAAAGTCGCGAAAATGTAAACGATAAATAAGACAGAAGCGAGTATAAATGCATATTTTACAGTTTTAAAATCGATTTTGAATAAATGTTTGTAAAATATTAAACCTGATAAAAGAAAGGCGATAATAAATCGTAATGCGATTAAGTTGTATTCTTCTATGCCTTCAAGTCCAACCTTTGTAAGTAAGATGGATGCACCCCAGAAGAATGTAACAAGTAGTAGCCCTAAATCCGCTTTTAATTGTAGTTTCATTTCTATTCCCTCGTTATGTATAAATTTTATAATCCCATACCCCTATCCCCATTCTATATTTTAATATTAATTCTGAATATTTGTAACTTAAATTTATCGACGTTTTATTCCATTAAAAAAAGGCTGTTTATAAAACAGCCTCTATGTATCTGAAAATCCGAACCTTGACTAAAGACTACGTACAATCTCCAACCCTGTTCTTGTTAAATTAATCCCTGCTCTACCTCTTTTTATTTGCACATACCCTTTCATTTTTAGGAAGTTCAATCGGTGTCTCACTTGTGCTTCAGATAAATTTATTGCAACTTCTTGGCTCTTTTCAGAAATAATTCTTCTTCCGATTGCTTTTCCTTTTTCTTCATAATTCATGATGAGGGTAAGGATGAAAAGTGATTCTTGATCAAGAGCGTTTGAACTTGAAGAAAAGGGTGTTATACTCTCGGCCTGGTCGCTATTTGTTTTCTTATGTGGAGGCTTTTGAAAATAATGTTGATTAGGCAAATCATTTTTTGTTATTTGGTTTCCGGTACGGACAGCCAGCATATAATCTATCGTATTTTTAAGTTCTCTTACATTTCCGTACCATGGATATCCTTGAAGTTCTTCAATTAATTCTTGTTCGATTTTAACTTTAGGGTCCGATAGCGCAACAAAATGTTTAGCCAATAATTCGATGTCATTTCGACGAGCTCTTAATTCGGGAAGGTGTATAAAGAGTACTTTAAGCCTATGGTATAAATCTTCTCTAAACACATTTTCTTGAATCATTTTCAGTAAATCTTTATTGGTTGCTGCAATAATCCGGACGTCTATCGGGATAATTTGGCTTCCGCCAACACGCATGATTTCTTTTTCCTGCAATACTCGAAGGAGTCGTGCTTGAAGTTTCAGGCTAATATCTCCAATCTCATCTAAAAAAATAGTGCCACCATTTGCTTGTTCAAATAATCCCATTTTCCCGCCCTTTTTGGCTCCGGTAAACGCTCCGTCTTCATAACCAAATAATTCACTCTCGACTAAATCATCCGATAAAGCACTGAAGTTAACAGCAAGAAAAGGGCCGCTATTTCGCTTGGAAGCATTGTGAATAGCACTTGCAAACAACTCTTTTCCGGTACCACTTTCACCTTCAATTAATACAGTTAGATCAGTCTTAGCTAATCTTTTGGCAATTTGTTTCGTGTCTTGAATAGTAGAGCTAATCCCAACGATATTATGGAAGTTGTATTTTGCTACATAACCTTTTTTGATAAATTCTTTTCTTAATTTCCGTTCAAATCCGATGGTCTTAAGAGCATTTCTAAAAGTAACAATAATCGATTGATCATTTATATGTAGGCGTTCCACTATTACATCCAAGCCGTTTACAACAAATATTCCGCTTTCTTGCTGCTTATTTGAAAGGATGAAGTTCACTAAATCAATATTATCAATAATGGTATCAATCGGATGACCGATAGCATGTTTGCTTTTTATTTTCAGCATGCTTTCCAAGAATTCATTAAAGACAACAATTCTTCCTTCATAATCAATAGCTAGTATGCCATCACCAACACCATCAATAACTTGATGAAGTTGTCGATGAGCTTTAGCTAAATTCTTTGTTAAATCTACTATTTTTCGATAGTATCTCTCAGAAACGTGGTTACCTGATTCCTCCATTAAATGAAATCGATCTAGAATGGACATGATTGTAGTAATATCTATTAATCTATGACCAATATTAATTACTTTTTCTACGAAGTCAGGGATAATTTCAAGTTCGCCAGGTGTAATTGCGAGCTTGATCATTTGTATATTCGTTTTTCCAGGATAGTATGGAAAATATTCAATGTGGTTCAGCCCCAATTGACGCATCGTTTCAATCGATTCGTATACTGTTTCATGATTATCATTCACATATAGGGCTTGTGTTCCTTCTGGTAAAAACAAAAGCTGGTCCACGTTTTCATAATTTAATGTTCGTTTTGCTATTATTACTTCGCAGTTTTCCCCAATAAAGTCTTTCACCGTTTCTATCGTAAATGTATTAGGTAACACAATTAATGTAGAATGAAATACTTTTGGAATACTTTCTTCTACAGAAAAACTTTCGATATCTATGAGATCACCTACCATCTCCGTTAGTTGTTGATGTAGGGCTTTTCGTGTTTCTTTTAAAACGGTGATCAATACAATGTGGTTGGTTTCAAATTTGTTCATAGAGCACCTCTTTAGTTGAATGTAATTGGTCTAAAGTTGGTTATTAATTGGTTATTACATAACCAATTAATAACCAATTATAATACATTTCAACACAGTAAACACCGATAAAGTGACAAAATATTTAAATATATGCAAATAATTGTTTGGATTTTAATATTGGCACGATATTTGCTTATATCAATGGTGTGTAAAGAAATAGTGAAATGAGTAGAGTCGTAATTTACATATTTAATTCTTTACCACTTGCTAGAAAAGGGAGGGTAAGAGTATACAATTTCAACAGAGAAAGACAACGAAACCATTTAAATTATGAGGTGAGAGAAAATGAAACCACTAATTGGTGTTACTGGGTATTATGTTGATCATAGTGAAATAGGGAAGGAGGGTTTGCGAGGGCTACCAGGTCAAGATATGGCTCTCTTTTCTTATGACTACATCCGTTCCCTTCAAAGGGCAGGTGCAACGGTTGTTCTACTTCCAATTGAGGAAATTGATCAAATTGAGTCCACACTTAATCAATTAGATGGATTGTTATTGGCTGGTGGCGCGGATATCAATCCAGTTTATTACGGTGATATTCCAAAATCATATATAGGCACTGTAGAGGAAGAACGAGATAATTTTGAATTAAATCTGGCAAAGCAGGCTTTAGAAAAAGATATTCCTATTCTAGGAATTTGCCGAGGATTACAGGTTTTAAATGTTGCAGCTGGTGGATCTCTTTATCAAGACTTAGAGCACGAGATGGGGCCAGAATATTTCCATGTTCGAGAACAGTTCCGTAAATGGCAAGGCTCTCATTCTGTAGATCTTCTGGAAGAAGGGAAAATTTATGAGGCTATTGGCCAAAAATCTTTAATGGTTAATTCTTTTCACCATCAAGCAGTGAAAACATTAGGAAAAGATTTTGAGGCGAGCGCATGGTCCTTTGATGGTGTAATAGAGGCTATTGAATCGAAGGCTCATCGTTATGTAGCAGCGGTTCAATGGCATCCAGAAATGATGTCGGAAAAGGATGCTCTACAGCAACGTTTATTTAACCAATTTGTAAATGAAATTAGTAAAAAGGTAGTTAAATCATAGCGTGTTATAAATAAAAGAATTGGTGGATAGCTTGGTACGTCATGGTGGTGGGGAAACCAGACTGCCGGCTGCCAATTGGTGTGGGTTAATAATCATTGGGGGATGAACACCCCCAATGATTAAAGTTTCACTTTATTGCAAAGGGGATTGGTATATGAGTCAAGTATCAGAAAAGGCAGTTTCATTCGAGCCAGAAGAAAAAAAAGAAAAAAAAGAATGGAAAATAAACGTATTTGCAATGTTACTTGTCTTGTTAGTTATTGCGGCTGTGATTACACATATATTGCCAGCAGGAAAATATGAACAGATTGAAAAAAATGGGTATACAACAGTAGATCCAAATTCATTTAAATGGATTGAATCAACGCCACTTGGATTTTTTGATACGGTAAAATCTATTCCTACAGGGATGGTAGAAGCTGCTAATATTATCTTTTTTATTCTTATTATCGGAGGGTTTTTTGGTGTATTAAAGGCATCCGGTACAGTTGAGGCTCTTGTTTCAACGATGGCAAAAAAACTTGCTAACCGTGAAAAGTTAATGATTCCTATTATCATGCTGTTCTTTGCACTTGGCGGGTCATTAATGGGAATGGCTGAGGAAGCTTTAGTGTATGTACCTCTATTTATTCCGCTAGCTCTTGCGGTTGGATTTGATACGATAACAGGAACTGCGATGGTACTAGTAGGAGCGTCCGTCGGATTTACAACGGCAATTATGAATCCGTTTACAGTTGGGCTTGCGCAAGGGATAGCGGGTCTTCCTATGTATTCGGGGATGGGGTTCCGCCTCGTTTTATTCGTAGTCATATATGTAATTGCGGTTACATTCGTCTATCGTCATGCTATGAAAGTAAAGAGGGATCCTGCAAGCGGAATTTACGGAAAATTCGATACAAATAAGCAAGACAGCTTACTAACAGCGAAAGTAGAGTTAACAAAAAGACATAAATGGATATTAACGGCCTTTTTAATCAATTATATTATTCTTGTATTTGGTGTTATTAAGTACGAGTGGTATATAAAAGAAATTGCAGCCTTATTTATTATTTTAACTATAATCATTGCAATTCTTGGCAAGATATCTCTTGATGATACTGTAGAATCTTTTACACAAGGATCGGCATCTTTAATCGGGGGTGCTTTAATCATTGGTGTATCACGCGCTATTTTAGTTGTATTGAATCAAGGGCATATTATAGACCCGCTACTGTATCAAGTATCGGAAGAAATGAAACATGTATCTCCTTTTTTAAGTGTTGTTGGAATGTACAACTTCCAAGTAGCGATTCATTTTATTTTAGCATCAGGTAGTGGCCATGCGATGTTGACAATGCCTATCATGGCACCACTTGCAGATTTATTGGACATTACACGCCAAACAGCCGTATTATCCTTTTCATTCGCGGATGGTATTGGAAATATTATTTTTCCGACAGGTGGTACGCTAATGGCTGGATTAGCAATTGCAGGAATTTCATGGACAAGGTGGGCAAGGTGGATTCTTCCTTTAATTCTAATTGAATACTCAATCGGTTTAATAGCAGTTATAATTGCTCATCTTATTGGTTATGGTCCATCTTAATAAAAGATAGATATGCTTTCACTTATAGAAAGTTCGAATTTGAAGAAAATCGCTAAATAATGGTGATAGAAAAGCCCGGTTTAGAAGGGCTTTTTTCTATGTAAAATTTCATTTGTTTTGTTTACATAATATCTTTACAATCATTTGATAAAATATATGTAACTGCATATTGTGAGGGTGGATGGTTATCCCTTCTTTCTATTCGGAAGGAAAGGAGGTGATAATATGGGGTTTTTGATTGATCTTGTAAAAGGGTTTCTGAAAGCGACTGTGCGCGAAGTGTCAGCGTATTTTTTGCGGAAGCAACTTCTGGATAAGGACAACAAAAAACCCACTCCGCGCCGTCACAAGCAAAAGGGTGGGTTCCGCAAAAAGAAATAGCTTATAATAACCACCACCCTAAGCGGTAGCAGTTAGGGAAGAGATGTGAGCGCATCTCTTCTTTTTATTATATGCCATTTTATTTGATGTCATACTTATATAGTATTCTACGGAAAATATATCATATTCCTATTTTGTGGTCAATTTGATTGCATGATTGAAAAGGTGTAGTCTTATTCCTCTTCAAATTGAAAAATCTCCCGGTTAATAAGTTGGTGGAGATACCTGTCCATTTCAGCCGCAGAAACGCTTCTTTCATTTTGAAACCACCATGCGCTTAATGAGGTGATTGCCCCTGAATAAAATTCAATGATTAAATCATTTGGCATCGTATGGTTTTTGCAAAGTTGATTTAACGCTTCTATTTCTTGTTTTCTCGTTTCGTGACTTAAATACTGTGTCCGGCTAAGAAATTGTTCATCAGACATTTGCGTTTCTAATATTTTACCAATTTCTTCATGGTGTAGAAATTGTTCCATTACTTGAAATGGTTTACTTAATCGATCTGAAACCGGTATTTCACCAATCATCTTGCTGTATCGTTTAAATCCAAAGGCTAATAAAGCATCTTTATCTTCAAAGTGTTTATAAAAGGTTGTTCGGTGTACCATCGCGCGGTCACATATTTGGTTAATCGTGATTGTACTATATTTCTGTTTTGATTGCGTCATTAATTCAAATAAGGAATCCCATAGTAATTTATGTGTACGTCTAATACGTAAATCAAGTGGTTTTTCATTATCGTTCATCTACAATTCTCCTTTTTTGTAGATTAAATATACAGGGGCTGAAAATTGATTCTCCCTTTTTAATCTACATATGTATATTATATTACATGTGTTCAGGTATATTTAAAGTTTTTTTAGTAAGAAACAGGAGGAGAATTTGTACATGAATATGACAACTAAGAGCCCTACAAGTGGCAAAGTTGATACTTCTAATTTGAAACATACCCCCATTTTAATTGCATTACTTTTAGGGGCAATGGTTGCATTATTAAACGAAACGTTACTTGGTAATGCGTTAACTGTATTAATGAAAGAATTTGACGTAACAGCTTCAACGATTCAATGGCTTTCTACAGCATACATGTTAGTAGTTGGTGTTTTAGTCCCAATTACAGCATTACTTCAGCAATGGCTCACAACGAGACAAATGTTTTTAATCGCTATGGTAACGTTTTTAGCTGGTACATTAATTGCGGGATTTGCGCCGACATTTTCCGTTTTATTAGTTGGCCGTATCGTCCAAGCAGTAGCGACAGGATTAATTTCACCGTTATTAATGAATACGATTTTAATTATTTGTCCGCCTGAAAAACGTGGTGCCACAATGGGATTAATCGCACTTGTGATGATGGCAGCTCCAGCAATTGGTCCTACATTATCTGGAGTAATCATAGACTCACTAAATTGGCGCTGGTTATTCTATATTGTTATTCCTGTCGTGATTATTTCCATTATGATTGGAATGAAGTACATTCAAAATGTTTCAGAGTTAACAAGGCCAAAAGTAGATTATCCATCTATCCTTTTATCGACATTAGGATTTGGCGGACTTGTGTATAGCTTTAGTGCATCAGGTGATTTAGGATGGTCCGATGTGAAAGTGTATGGCACTTTAATTGTTGGGCTTATCTCATTATGTATTTTCGTCGTTCGACAATTAAAAATTGAGAATCCAATTTTAGAATTACGCACATTTAAAGTTCCGATGTTTACATTATCAGTTGGATTAATTGTCATTGTGATGATGTCTTTATTTTCAACGATGACGTTATTACCGATGTTCCTGCAAACAGTTTTACTCGTTACAGCCTTTAAATCAGGAATCATCATGCTTCCGGGAAGTGTTATTAGTGCCATCATGGGACCAATCGCAGGTAAACTATTTGATAAATTTAGTCCGAAAGTTATTATCGTTCCCGGCATTATGTTAGTAGGAATTGCAATGTTCTTATTTAAAGGCATTACTCCTGATACATCAATAGTGCAAATTATTGTTATGCATAGCGTATTAATGGTTGGACTCATGTTTGTCATGACGGCACAAACATACGGTTTAAATCAATTAACACCAGATTTATATCCGCACGGAACAGCACTGTTTAATACACTGCAACAAGTAGCTGGCGCAATTGGTACGGCTATCTTTATTTCAAAAATGTCTTCAGGAACAACTCAGTATATGGAAAGCTCCGCAAATCCAATGGATCCAGTAGAGAAGTTAAATGGTTTAACATCTGGATTCCAAGGTGCATTTGCACTAGGGTTAATCTTTATTGTTGTTGCTTTTATCGTATCGCTATTCTTAAAAGAAGAGAAAAAGGGAGTAGAGGCAGCGAGGGTTTTACAGAACGAGAATTAAGGTTCAAATAAAAAAGACATCTTTTCTAGGAAAGGTGTCTTTTTTATATTTCTTTCGTAACATTTGTTTTGGATATTTTAATACAGAAGAATGGTCGGTGTAATCTCAATGGAGGACACAATATAATCGTTAGTTTATTTGTATAAATGTTGTATGTTCAATGGCTATCCTTTTTGAGGATGAATAACTATTGGGAATAACGATGTAAAGCTTTGCTAATGACTAAAAGGCCGATAATAAGGGAAAGTATTCTCATTATAAATTCGGCAACTAATAAATTGCCCATAGCTGTCGATCCATCATACATTAATCCTATGATGATAATAGGTGCGATCATAATGATAATTCCAATTCCTATTTGAAGAAGTAAATTCACGTTTTTACTCAAGATAATCACCTCCAAAAAATATTACAAAACAAGAACATGGAAATTTCTGTATTATATATTTATTATACTGTATCGAATTAAGGTTATGGTAATGTTTCTAAAATAAAAAGGAGATGTCACATAGTCAAAAAATGACTCTTGGGACATCTCCTTTAAAGTAGTTGAAATTAAAGATACTTCAATGACAGTTCGATTTTCAGCGTCTGTTATCCAATGTTTGTTACTCCTACATTTCCTCTGTAACATCATACCGAAGCAACTCTCCTTGATCATAAAACCTCTCAAAAATAATCCCCATTACATAGAAGAATACTAGCCCGAAACAAATATGAATGAGTGTAAAAGTAGCTCCAAATGAAGAGAATTCATACACGAGAATTGGCAATTTTGCAGTTGTCCAAACGCCTAAGAAAAATACGATGTACCGAATACTTGCGCCTTTTTGTAAGAGTAGTGCTGCAATTGGAAAGGCAACGTAGAGAGGACCAGCTGCAATGCCGCCTAATAATAGAGAGAATAAGATTCCGTATATACCGAATTTTTCGCCCATATATTTCATGAGCGTTTCTTTCTTCACCCATTGATCAAGTAATCCTACAAATATTAGGACAGGGGGGAGTAGAAACAACATATCTAAAATGCTATTTCCTGTTAATTGTAATGCGCTCCATCCTAAAGATTGATTTATAAAAGTTAATACAATCAGTCCCAGTAATAAAATGAAAAAGAAGCGATATCTTTTTAATTCCTTCATACCATCACCACCCAAATGATATAGGAGAATAGCAGAGACATGAGTAATGCAGATGCATTACGCGCGTAAGCAAAGCTTCGTCCGAATATCTTTTGTTCCATCGGTAAGGTTGTAAGTCCTACTGACATGAGTGTAGACATAAGTGCCGCAACTTGAGGAAGGCCTGCGCCGTGTTGGATTAACGTATTACCAAGTGGGAATACGACGAAGCTTGGAATAAGTGCAACGGAGCCGAGTATTGCTGAATAAACAATGCCGATAAACCCTGATTGCTCCCCAATAATAGAAGAGATGAAAGACGGCGTTAATATAGAAAGCGATAAGCCAACGAAAAGCATGATGGAGAGCATCGCAGGTAGAAGATTGCGAAACATTTTCCACGACTTCATTAAAGCTTTTTTCGTCTTCGTGCGGTCCTTCATAAAAGAAATCCACGTAAGAATAATGGCTAAAGTGTAAAGAATCACGCCGTTAATCATGGTCGGAATCCTTTAAGTCCTTATATTTGTCTATGAAAAAGGATAAGTTCTTCATTTTTTCTTCAATGTCCATTTGAAAGTCTGCCAATTGTTCCTTTCCAGCAGGCGTAATTTTGTACATCTTTCTCGGTTTGTCTTGATGATCTGTACTTACGTAAGATTCGATTGCACCTTCGTTTTCTAACTTTTTTAGCGTGCGATATAAAATGGCGCTATCGATTGGATTGACGGGAAGTTCTTCTTCGCACTTTTGTAGTAATTGCCCGCCATAGTTATCTCCTTCAGCTAGAAATAACAAAAGAAATGCACCTGTATGTCTTCCTGTATGTTTCATGGATATACCTCCTAGAATGAATTAGGATTTATACTGTTAATGACAGTATACTGTTGTTAACAGTATACGGTGCATGAAGTACTATGTCAATTTTAAAATGTGCGAATGCGAAGGGGCTGTACATCTAAAAACATAAAAAAAAGACACTCTCAAGAGTGCCTTCCTTTAGCAGCCGAATCCGCCGCCCCAACAGCTAGCTCCAACGATGATTAATAAAATAAAGAGTACAACTAGTAAAGCGAAACCGCCGCCGAAACCGCAGCCTCCACCACAACTACCTCCATAGCCCATATTAACTCCTCCTTCCATAAAGACCATTAATTAATGGATTTAATTTACTTTATGTTTTTACGGATAAACTTGAGCAGGTCCTTTTGAAAAATAAAAAGAGCTTAGATTTTAAAAGAGTTGACGACCTTATTTTTGTCACGGGTATTATGCTGATGACATATTCTATTTTATTCTGTGTATTGGGGGAAGGAGGATCTTTATGGCCAATTCTGAAATGATTTTACGATTACTTACGGATTTAAAGATTGAACAGCAAGCTTTAAAAGAGCAGTTGGAAAAAATACAAACAGCTGTGACTACTCTTGAAGAAAAATCAGCGATTGTGGAAGAGAAACCAACGACTATTGAAGAAAAACCAGCTGTTGCTGCTGCAAAGCAAAGAGCTCATTCTGGACACCCAACATCTTTTCGTGCTTGGAGAGCAGCTGCTCAAAGGAATTCATAAAAATATAAGAAAAGAAGACATCAATTAAGATGTCTTCTTTTGCTTGTACAATCCAAATGCGATAAGAAGGTATATATCCATATTGCTTTAAAACTAAGAAGAAAATAACGATTGTCGACTCCTTTTTTAGTATAGCATGTAATAGTAAATATTTTTATGTAATGTTGCATATATATGAATTATATGATGTTGTGTTGTATATATTTTAGGTGTCTGGTGCGGAAACAGAACTTACCGCTTCACCGGCTTTATTATTGGCTGAAATGGAAGAGCAAAATACAAATAAGTGTGTAGCTTCAGCATTACTTGACGTTTACTTAAATAGTAGGTAACAAAGTTAGCTTAGGGAAAAAAGATTAATATATGTACAGGAATAATATTTCTAATTATAATTTTAAGATGGAAGTATTCGTAGTATATGGGGGAATAACAACCAGTGAATAAAAAGGCAACAATTAAAATAGGGGCATTGTTTACAATTTTATTAATGGTATTTGTTTTTTATGGGTATAAGAGTTTAAATAGTTTTTTAGTCTGGAATGAACTCGGTGATGTACAGATGATTTCAAGCGATAAAGAGGTTAAAAACGGTATATACTTTGTAAGGGGAGAGATATATTCTGAACATGTAACAGGGGATGAAACGCTACTTGCTGATGGGTATGCGGTAGTGAATCGAATTCAAAAGAAAAAAACGACATATTATACACAGACTTCTGCACCCAATCGTTCGTTATGGAGTAACGGCCAAGTAACAGCTTTTTATAATGAACCAATACATATTGGAAATAAAGAATTGAAATTAATAAATAAAGAAAATATGTCTCTTGAAACTCCATTTATGGAATTAAATAGTCAGAATGTCATTTCAACAAGAATAAATGATATTCAGGCGAATACTACAAAGTTAGCAGATGGAAAAAAACGCTTTTATTCATTTAGAGCAGTAGAAAATAAAGAAAATGTAGTTGTACTTGGATTAGTAGAGGGAAAGGTAATAAAAGAATTACCTAGTAGATATGGAAAATTTGTTTATATGGGAAATACTAAGGAGCAAATTATAGATAGCTTAAAGAATAGTAATAACAAAAATTGGATATATTTCGTAGTGCTTCTTATACTAACTAGTATTAGTGGACTTGTATTTTATATGTATGGGAAAGGAAAATGGACAAAAGATGTTTTTGTTTTTACATTTTTCGGACGGAAGATAAATTAAAGAGGATGCATCTTTGCATCCTCTTTAAAAATTCATATGAGTTCTTTTCGTAAGGAAAGTTCTTCTTCATTCTCATATCCAGTAAATAAAATTTCTTCAATTTGTATATAATCAAAAAAAACATTATAATCTTTTGAAAGGTTACCATAAGGGTAAAGGCAACCAACATAATCCCAAATTTTTTTTCGTTAGATTGTTGTTGTTTTCTTCCATAAATCATAACCTTTTGTTCTAGTCCATAAATTGTAATAACAGTTCCAATTGGAAGGAATTCTTTTGTATTCTCCATTACAAATGATAATTTAGTATAGACGATGAACTGGTAGCATCTGTTTTTGAGACAAGACCAATTTGAGTAGCACAACACTATTTTTAAAGAATTCAATATACATTTCTCATTCTTTATTTAATAGGTATCTATTCATAAAAAAATTTACATGTAAAAAGTTGCTTGAAAATGCAATTCATTCTACTCAACAATCGGGCCATATCCTTGAAGAATGGGTTAAACTAGCAGTTGACCTCGTAGTTTATGGTCTGTTATATTTATACAAACACTAAAAGGATAGGTGAAGAAGTTCGGCATAGCAGAAGTTTGATTTTCGTGAACTTTGTTATGACTGGAAAAGAGTAAATAAATCAATTTGAAGCAAACTGAAATACGCATTTTTATGTGTTTATTCGGTATGCCCATTTGATTTTTTTACTCTACGGACTTGTTCTCTTTTTTAACCGCAGAGTAAAGCTCTGCGGTTTTTTTGTGTTTAAAAATTTTTAGGAGGAAGTTTTTATGAATAATTTATTAAATCAATTGCAGGTACCTTCACGATTTGAACAAACTGATAATGTTTTTTGGCAAGATCCTTATATTGCTAAAAAATTATTAGAGGTTCATTTAAGCTCTGATACTGAAGGAGCTAGTAGGAGTTTTCAGTTTATTGATAAATCTATTGAATTTATCCAACAAATAGCTCCCAAAAAATATTGTCAAAAAGTACTAGACTTAGGTTGTGGCCCAGGTCTGTATAGTGAGCGATTAGCTAGAAAAGGTTATACAGTAACAGGGATAGACTTCTCTGAAAACTCAATTCGTTATGCTAAAGAACAAGCAAAAAAGTTAGATTATGATATTGAATATCGTTATGAAAATTATTTGGAATTAAATGATTCAAATATCTATGACTTGGCCCTATTGATATATTGTGATTATGGTGCTCTTGCGCCTGGAAATCGTAGTAAATTACTTTTCAACATTTGGAACAGTCTGAAGGATGGTGGAAAGTTGTTATTGGATGTTTTCTCTCAAAATAAATTTGATCAGTTCAAGGAAGAACAATATTGGAGTATGAATGAAAATGGTGGTTTCTGGTCAAAGGATTGCTATTTAGCTATCGGTAGAAATCTCAAATATCCTGATAGAGTAACATTAGAACAAACAACAGTGGTAACCGATGATAAAATAGAAACTTACAACATTTGGTATCAATTCTTCACAAAAGAATTATTCATCAAAGAGGTAACTGCTGTAGGGTTTACTGTAAAAGAAATTTACGATGATGTTTCTGGTGAAACTGGCAACGGAGGAAGTCAAACTATAGCCTTATTGTTAGAAAAATAAGGTTAAATCGAACAAAGAGAAAGAAATATATGTTATAAATTTTTTCAAAAAGCAATATTTTTTCTTTTCAACAAACGGCAGCTATTGTTGGATAAAACTTAGATTTTTAAATGGCTTTATTATTATATTTTTTAGTGTAGTAAATATTTTACTTTAAAAATTAAACAAGCATAACCTCGTCCTAAATTTAGAACGGGGTTATGCTTGTTTGAGCCTTTAAAATTTAATAACTTTATTATCATTTTACAACATGTAGTATGTAAGGAGATTATTTCAAGGGCTATTCACAAATTGTAGGTGGGGATAGAGTTGTTTTAAACCGTTCCCCATAAATGATAAACCATACCGAAAACAAAAAAAGCTAGTCCTACAAACAAAACGATTAAAGCAAGCATTCCGTTTTTATTATGTTCCATACAGTCAGCTCCTTTTTAAGTTATATACAAAAAGCCTTTAGTCATAATTATGGCTAAAGGCTTTGGTCTTCATACTTTGTAGTTTATAAAAAAGTTGCACTTCTGTATTAATTTGGAATATGATTGTTTAAAGAGTAGGTGATGAGTACATGCAGGAAAGAAAACAATTCCCGCTTATATCTGGAAATCTCTCATTAGATTTAGTGAATACAGAGTTAGTTAGGCGTGGACAACGTTATGATTTATTAATAACAGATGAAGATGTATTAGAATGGCTACATGTAATAAAGGTTAATCTTCCTTTTTCGGACGAAAAACCACTTATAGGAATTCAAGAGCGAATGAATCAAGTTACATCTAGCATACTAGAGCTAAGAGAATTACTGAGAAAACAGTTTGAGGCAATTGCCGATCAGCACGAAATTTCTGATGATTTTATTACGTATTTAGAAAAACAAATTGAGAAGGCACCATTTACATATAAAGTTATTGAACAGAGTTTAGTACCTATTCCAGTTGGAAAAATTGAGGATGTACTTGTATCGTTAATTGCATTTGATGCTTTAACGTTAATAGCATCAAATGAGCTTATTTCTCTTAAAAGGTGTTCAAACCCTGACTGTGTTTTATTATTTATAGATAAAAGTGGAAAGCGAAAATGGTGTTCTATGAAAATATGTGGGAACCGAAAAAAGGTAGCAAAATTTCAGGTTCGAAAGTCTGAAGAAGTTTAGGGAATCAACTTATAACAGTTGATTCTTTTTTTCTGCATCTTTAAACTAACCTCTAAAATTAATATTGACTGGTTAGTTAATCCGGAATATAATTATTGGTAAATAAAGGAGGAGAATGATGAGTAATATAACAGCAGCTAAGCAGAAAGAGGATCAACCAATAAGTGTACGATATTTTGCAAAAATGAAAGGGAAAGGAAGAAGTCCATTACAAGTAAATATAAAGGACTCTTTAACGGGATTATTGGGGGGATTTTTAACGATTCTCACCTTAACATATTTAACGAGTATAACTTCTACAGAATTACTAATGGCTCCATTTGGAGCGAGTTGTGTATTAGCTTTTGGAGTTTGGAATGCACCGCTATCTCAGCCGCGTAATATTATTGGAGGACATTTGATTTCAACTTTCATTGGTCTATCAATATATCATTTGTTTGGGAATGAATATTGGACAATTGCTTTAGCAGTTGGTATGTCGATTGCTATTATGATGTTAACAAGAACAACGCATCCTCCGGCAGGGGCTGATCCCATTGTCGTTATTTTAGGAGCATACAGTTGGAGTTATTTAGTAACACCGGTTTTAGTTGGTTCCCTTGTTATTGTAGTTATTGCTTTATTTATTAATAATATGAGTAGTAAAAAGAGCTATCCAACTTTCTGGATATAGTTTATAAGGTGAAAAACAATTTGAGTAAGTATCCCATTTTTACTATGTTTTCATTTCACATACATTTTAGTTTACAAAGAAAAGACACCCATATAAGAGTGTCTTTTCCGATAGTTTGTTTAGCAGAAGCAAGAAGCTCCAACAATGATCAATAAAATAAACAATACAACTAATAAAGCAAATCCTCCAGAAAAACCGCAGCTTCCGCCGCAACTACCACCAAATCCCATAATAGTTCCTCCTTTAATAAGAGGGGAAAACAAAGGGTCACTCGTGTTTTTTAACGGATTCTATTTACTTTATGTTTTGACGCATAAACGTGAGCAGGTCCTTTTGAAAATAAAAAAAGACACCTTAAGATGCCTTTATGTAATTAATATTCGTTAGCATAAAACTCTTTTATTAGTTTTATTTCATTTGTATCTGGGTTAAATTTAAATATTTTAATTTGATTAGATTCGTCTTTATAGGCAAATGTATTATCGCCAACTGGGGTCATATTGCTGGTGTTTACGATAGGATCGCTACCGTGGTCAGTGATTACCACAGTTTTCTCACGATCCCAAAACGCAATGACAATGATCAAGATGATAAGGCATATACGTATGTTACGTAGTTCTCTCGATACAGTATTCTCCATTCGATATTCTCCTTTGTTGTTGAGTAGATTTTGTTTATAAAAGAGATAATTCTTATGAAAAAAAATAAAAAAGACACTGTAAAGTGTCTTTTTTATTTGAGTTATGCGCATTGCTTAATAAGACGCTAGTTCCTCAGTTTGAATATGAGTAACTATGTAGGGTAGTTTCATTATAACATTTTAACCATTAATGGGTCTATATGGAATTTTATTAAAAATTGTGCTTGATTATTCAAAATTGTACATGTAGTGGAAGGTATGTGTTATCTACGGTAATTGTAAAATATAATGATGTATATAACTAGTCTTGTAATGAATGTAAGCAACAGCTGATCGATTGTTAGTATTTTTCTTTGTAAAAAAATATTCAATAATTTATCATTGCAACCGCTTACTCTTTGTGTATAATAAAGGTAAGTTAATAAGTAAAAGGATTGTTACTGTTCGGCAGGCAAAACCTAAATTGATCTAGAGGCTACGGGTGTAGTGTGGCTTTTGGAATCAGTTTAGGTTTTTTTATTACCTTTTGTGACTTAAAGAAGAAGAAGGCGGAACAATATGAGAATCCATAAAATCTTAAATAACAATGTTGTTTGTACGATGAAGGATACTGAGACAGAAGTTGTACTGATGGGCAGAGGTTTGGGATTTCAGAAAAAAATAGGCGATACGATTGATGAATCTAAGATAGAAAAGACCTTTGTGCTAGAAACAAAAGAATTATCAGAGAAACTTGCTAGGTTGCTAACTGAAATTCCTGTAGAAAATTTAGAGATTAGCGAGAGAATTATTCAGTTTGCTAAGACAGTTTTGCCGGGGACTTTAAGTGATTATATTTATCTTACATTAACGGATCACTTAAGTTTCGCCTTAACTCGGCATAAAGAAGGAATGGATCTTAAAAATACTTTGCTTTGGGAGATTAAGAGGTTCTATCAGAAAGAGTTTGAAATTGGTCTACAAGCTTTGAACATAATTGAAGAAGAGACTGGGTTTACACTCTCTGAAGATGAAGCAGGGTCAATTGCACTACATTTCGTTAATGCGCAGCAAGGAGAGCCGGCGATGCAACAAACGGTAGCGATGACGAAAATCGTCCAAGATATTTTAAATGTTGTAAAGTACCACTATAAGATGAACTTAGATGAAAGTTCATTTAATTATAGTCGGTTTGTAACGCATTTACGGTATTTTGCGCAGCGTTTAATGCAGAAGGAATTGAACTCGGCCGATGATGATTTTTTATACGAGCAAGTGAAAAGTAAGTATGAAGAGGCATATTGTTGTACAGAAAAAATTGAAGCATACTTACGAAAAGCACATAATAGTCATCTTTCAAAAGATGAAAAAGTGTATGTAACGTTGCACATTCATCGTGTAACGAAACGTAATGAATTATGTAATTGAATAAACGGGATTGTTACTGTATGGCAGGCAAAACCTAAATTGACTTGTAATGGAGTGATTCGTATGTATCACGCCGTTACGGTTAGTTTAGGTTTTTTCTTTTATAAAAAATGGGATGATTGTAGGGAGGGAAAGTTACTATGAAGTATGAAAAATTAGCAAAAGACATACTGAAACATGTTGGCGGGAGAGAAAATATACATAGCGTTGTACATTGTATCACTCGTTTACGATTTCAGTTAAAGGATGAGGGGAAAGCAAATACAGAAGTACTGAAAAGTATGGAAGATGTTGTGACTGTTATGAAAAGCGGCGGGCAATATCAAGTTGTAATTGGTAACCATGTATCTGACGTATACAAAGCGGTTATTGCTGCTGGAGGGTTTCAAGAAAATGAGGAAGAAAATGCGAGTGATAAGAAAAAGAGTAGTCTTATAGATATTCTTTCTAGCATTTTTACTCCTATTTTAGGGGTGTTAGCTGCAACTGGGATGATTAAAGGATTTAATGCATTATTTGTAGCGTTAGGCTGGTTAAGTACACAGTCAGGAACGTATCAAATATTAAATGCAGTTGGCGATTCGTTATTTTATTTCTTCCCGATCTTCTTAGGATATACAGCAAGTAAGAAATTCGGGGGATCACCATTCATCGGTATGGCAATTGGGGGAGCGTTAGTCTATCCGGCTTTATCCGGTTTAAAAGCAAGTGAGCCATTATATACGCTATTTGCAGGAACGATGTTTGAATCACCAATTCATATTACGTTTTTAGGAATACCAGTTATTTTAATGAACTATGCATCATCTGTTATTCCAATTATTCTCGCTGCTTATTTTGGAGCGAAAGTAGAACATTCTTTAAAAAAAGTTATTCCAGATGTTGTGAAAACATTTTTATTACCATTCTTCACATTATTAATCGTTGTACCAGTTACATTTCTCGTTATTGGCCCAATTGCGACGTGGGCAGGGCAGTTTTTAGGACAGGCGACGCTTTGGGTTTATCATGCAAGCCCATTAGTAGCGGGTGTTTTACTCGGTGCTTTCTGGCAAGTACTTGTCATATTTGGCCTTCATTGGGGCGTCGTTCCGATTGGCTATAACAATTTAGCAGTAAACGGTGTTGATCCGATATTAGCACTTATATTTGCTGCCTCATTTGCTCAAATTGGTGCTGTGCTTGGTGTTTGGATGAAAACGAAAGACAAGAAATTAAAAACACTTAGCATTCCAGCTTTTATTTCAGGTATTTTCGGCGTTACAGAACCAGCGATTTATGGTATTACACTTCCTCTTAAAAAGCCGTTTATTATGAGCTGTATTGCTGGAGGAATTGGCGGCGCAATACTTGGCGTATTTGGTACACAAGCTTATATGACAGGTGGACTTGGTATATTTACGCTTCCAACATTCATTAGTCCGAAAGATGGGATTACAGCAGGATTTTGGGGAGCAATTGTTTCAATGGTTGTTTCTTTAGTAGTAGGTTTTATTCTGACTTACTTATTTGGTTTTACGAAAAAGCAAACATCTACAGAAACAGCTGAAACAATTGATAAAATTGCTGCATCAAACGATGATGAAGTAATCTTTAGTCCTTTCCATGGTGCAGTTATGCCGCTTCAAAACATTGACGATGCTGCATTTGCATCAGGTGCGCTAGGTGAAGGAGTTGCGATTGAGCCTTCAGAAGGAAAGTTGTTTTCACCAGTTTCAGGTACGATTGCTGCGCTTTTCCCGACGAATCATGCGGTAGGAATTACGGCGGATTCAGGTGCTGAAATTTTAATCCATATTGGAATGGATACTGTGAAATTAAACGGCGAATTTTTCTCTTCTCATATTGAACAAGGAGCGAGAGTAGAAAAAGGGCAATTACTTATTGAGTTTAATATAGCTAAAATTCAAAAGGCGGGTTATATTGTGACAACACCAGTTGTTGTTACAAATTATGATAAATATAGCATCAAAAAAACGGAAATAGAAAAGATTCAAGCAGGAGATTCTTTACTAAAGTTAGGAGTTAAATAGTAGTTACATTTCATACAGGTTCAAACGAAGAAAGGTATTCTTTAAAACTTACAATAGCTTTCCTCGTTCATTCTTATATAAAGGAGTTTTTCTATATGTCTAAAGTTAATTTTCCAAAAGGGTTTTTATGGGGTGGAGCAACTGCAGCCAATCAAGTTGAAGGCGCATATGTAGAAGACGGAAAAGGATTAACGACGGTTGATCTATTACCAACTGGTGAAAAACGTTGGGATATTATGAAAGGAAATATTCATTCCTTTACGCCGGCAGAAGGAGAGTTTTACCCGTCACACGAAGCGATTGATTTTTATCATCGTTATAAAGAAGATATCGCTCTTTTTGCAGAAATGGGATTTAAAGCGTTACGTGTATCGATTGCGTGGACGCGTATTTTCCCAAGTGGTGAAGATGAAAAGCCAAATGAAGCAGGATTACAGTTTTATGATAATTTGTTTGATGAACTGTTAAAGCACGGTATTGAACCAGTCGTTACGATGGCTCACTTCGATGTGCCTGTTCATTTAGTAGAAAAGTATGGAAGCTGGAGAAGTAGAAAGCTTGTAAACTTCTTCGAGACGTACGCAAAAACGATCTTTAATAGATATAAAGATAAAGTGAAATATTGGATGACGTTTAATGAAATTAATATGCTTTTACATTTACCTTTCATGGGAGCAGGTCTAGCGTTTAAAGAAGGGGATAATAAAAAACAAATTCAGTATCAAGCAGCGCATCACCAACTTGTTGCAAGTGCGTTAGCTGTAAAAGCGTGTCATGAAATCATTTCAGATGCAAAAATTGGTTGTATGCTTGCTGCGGGTGCAACGTATCCGTACACATGTAATCCAGACGACGTTCTTCGTGCGATGGAACAAGATCGTGAATCATTCTTCTTCATTGATGTACAAGCAAGAGGAGCATATCCGGGATACGCAAAACGCTTCTTTAAAGATAACAATGTAACAATTGAAATGGAAAAAGAAGACGAGGAAATTTTAAAAGAGCATACAGTTGATTATATTGGCTTTAGCTACTATGCAAGCCGAGCAACAAGTACAGATCCAGAAGTGTTAAAAAGCATAACGAGCGGAAATGTATTCGGTTCTGTTGAAAATCCATACCTTGAAAAATCAGAGTGGGGATGGACGATTGATCCGAAAGGCTTCCGTATTACAGCGAACCAACTGTACGATCGTTACCAAAAACCGTTATTTGTCGTTGAAAACGGTCTCGGTGCAATCGATCAATTAAATGGTGAAGACGAAGTGAATGATGAGTACCGTATTGATTACTTGCAAAAACATATGATTGAAATGTCCGAAGCGATCCAAGATGGAGTAGATATTATCGGATATACAAGCTGGGGCCCAATTGACCTTGTAAGTGCTTCTACTGGAGAAATGAAAAAACGTTACGGATATATATACGTTGATAAAGATAACGAAGGAAAAGGTTCATTAAAAAGATCGAAGAAGAAAAGCTTCGATTGGTATAAGGAAGTAATTAAGACGAATGGTAAGAGTTTGGAATCTTAAGTATGAAAGGGAGACATCTTAATTGATGTCTTCTTTTTTTCATTGTGAATGATGGAGCTATATTTCCCTTTACACAAACATAAAGGTATAATATAGTTTAGTTAAGTGAACTAAACTATTAGATAAGATGAAAGAACGCATAATTGGAGGAAGAACGCTATGACTAGATCATATAAAGAAGTAATTAATGAAATGAATCGAGCCTACACGGAACTCTACATTTTACTATTTCAAGATTTAAAGGATGAGTTCGGTCTTACTGGGCAGCAAGAGAGCATGCTATTTCATATCAATTTAAATGAAAACACAACAGCAAATAACATTGCGAGTACGTTTAATATAACGAAAAGTGCTGTGAGCCAAGTTTTATCGAAATTGGAAAAGCAACAGATGATTTCAAAGCAAGTTAATCCGAATAATAAAAGGGAGTATTTCCTTACACTCGGTCCAAACGGTAGTAAGTATATGGAGCAATTGTCGAAGTTAGATGATGTATTAATCGAGAAATATTTCTCGAAAATTGATATCGAAGCTTTGCAGCAAATGACTGATACGTTAACGAAAATAAATAAAGTGATATTGGAAGAAAAACAGAAGGATCTTCAGTCTAATGAGTGAGAATGAAGATGAAGCAATTAGTAGAAAGGAGGGGAAGCGTGTGATGAGTTACATACCAAATATGATTACGATAGCAAATTTTGTGTGTGGACTTTTAGCTATTCACGCTGTTTTCGTTCACGATATGTATGGTGCAGTTATGTTCATTATTACAGGTATGGTATTTGATCTGTTTGATGGTATGGTCGCTCGGAAACTTGATTCTGTTTCGGAAATAGGCGGAGAGCTAGACTCATTTGCGGATTTAGTGACTTTCGGTGTGGCACCGTCTATTCTTGCATATAGTGCCTCGTTAAAAGATTTGCAGTCTATTGGGATGATATGTGCGCTCGCTTATAGTATTTGCGGAATGCTACGGCTTGCTAGATTTAACACGCAACAAAGCAAACTCCCAACATTCATCGGAATGCCCATTCCATTTGCGGCAATGTGTCTCCTCATTTTATGCCTCCTAAATAACCCAGTTTCCGTAGCGTTGGGTACATGCTTACTCGCTTATTTAATGGTGAGCAAAATCAAATTCCCCCATTTTAAAAAAGATATATCGGAAAGCTTGAAGTCCGAAAGATGGGATTAATAGGAAAGATAAGGAGCATAACATGATTCGTATGGCATTAAGGTCATTCAACATACAAATATATTGTTTGCTAGGCGTGATGTTATTCGGATGGTTGATGACACCTTTTCGAGCCCAGTTTGTAGGGGGAAGCATCGGCCTTTTAGTTAGTATGTACTGCGCCTGGATTTTAGGAAGGCGTATCGAAAAGTTCGGAAATAGCATTGTAAAAAAAGAAAAAGCACCGATGCTTGGAATGATAAATCGGTTCGCAGCCGCAATACTCGGCGCGATTATTATGTATGAAATTGAACACCGTGAGTACATGTGGACATTTGCTGCGGGAATTATGGGTGGGTATTTCTTGGTTATTATTAATTTGGGGTATTACAGTATGAGGGATGAGAAGGAATAAAGTGCTGTGTAAATCACTAATTTGGATGTGAAAACCTTCCTTTATAGAGAGCTTTTGATTACAAAGAAAAGACACCCATATAAGAGTGTCTTTTCCGATAGTTTTTTAGCAGAAGCAAGAAGCTCCAACAATGATCAATAAAATAAACAATACAACTAGTAAAGCAAAGCCGCTGCCACAACCACTACTACAACTACCACCAAATCCCATAATAGTTCCTCCTTTAATAAGAGGGGAAAACAAGGGGTCACTCATGTGTTTTAATGGATTCAACTTACTTTATGTTTTTTACACAATAATTGAGCAGGTCCTTTTGAAAATAAAGAAAAGACACCCTAAGGTGCCTTCCTCCGACTTGAACCATCTTAATTTTAATAATATTGGACTCCCGTCCGAATATTATTTTACCATGTTAAGTTGTTTTTGGAAATGTTCCATATCGATAATTGCAATAAACGTTTTAGTTTTGGAATTATGTATCTGTCTAAACGTTGAAATTAATAAAGGAACGATATACTTGAGGGTTTTTATCCCGCTTTAATGGGCAGTAAGACCCCCACCTCAAAATTTAGCGAAAGCAAAGAATTTAGGTGGGGGTCGGGCTGCCCATAAAAGTCCGATTGGTGAGGGCTGATAATCAGTGGGGGATGAAGAAAACCCCCACTGATTAAAGTTTCACTTTATGAGTGATTACAATCATACCATTAAAAAGAACCCCATAAATGATAAACCATTCCACTAACAAAAAACACTAATCCTAAAAAAAAAACAATTAAAGCAAGTACTCCATTTTGATTATGTTCCATAAAATTAGCTCCTTTTAGAATTATTTTTATATACAAAAAAGCCTTTAGTCGTAATTATGGCTAAAGGCTTTGAGCATTATACTTTTTAGTTAATAAAATCGTATAAGAAGAATTTATAATGTTTTTTATCGAATTTGGAACTGAAAATGTACTAGCTTGATAATGAAGCCTGGCTATTAGAATTGAAAAATTTTAGTTTTATTATAATTAATAGAAATGAGAGTAGTGTGAATATAAATCCGCTCCAAATAAGCTGATGAATACCTAAGTTTGAAATGAACCAGCCTCCAATAGTGGTTCCTAAAGTAATTCCGAGATTTGAGAACGAAACGAATAGACTGTTACCAAATTCAGGTGCTTCTTTAGCTTCACTTATTAACCATGTTTGACCAACAATTAATCCACCAGCATGTACGATTCCCCAAATGAATACTATAAAAATCATGGGAACAAGGTAGGAACCTAAATAATAAACCAATATGTAAACAATAGAATATAGAATAGGGAATGATATTACAGTGTTTATTATGCTTTTTTGCAGGAGACCACCAAATAAATGATTACCTAAAATCATAACTATACCAAATATGAATAGCATGATACTGATGAGAGATCCATTCATGGAAGTTACTTTTGCAAGGTACTCAGCGAAGTAGCTGTATACGGAAAACATGGCTGCAAAAAGGAATGTGACGGTTAAAATATTTAACCATAATCCTGGTTTGCCGAGTATACGAATTTGTTTGCCGAAAGACTTTTTTTCTTTAACAGGCATAGAAGGAAGTAGGAGTAGTATTCCAATGAATGCAACAGTGTTAACGAATGCTCCGAATAAGAAAGCCATTTCGAGTGAAAATTGGTCTGCAAGGTAAGAGGTTAGTGGTACACCTAAAGCAAATCCAACAGTAATTCCCATGAAAACTTTTGTAACTGCTTGACCGCTCTTTTCTGGAGGGACAAGTTTAGCAGCTGTTACAAGAGCGATCGAAAAGAAGAGTGGATGAAGCGCTGCCGGTAAAATACGAAAAATAAGCATGATTTCAAATTGCGTTGTATAAGCGTAGATTAAATTCGAAATAACAAATATGAAAATTGCTGTTAATAAAATTATTTTGCGATTAATACTAGAGACGAGCAGAATTAAAAATGGACCAGAAATAGCAACAACTAGTGCAAATATACTTACTAAAAATCCAGCTTGTGTAGTTGAAATTCCGAATTTTTCAGTGATTTGTGGTAATACGCCGACAATACCCATCTCGGTAGTAATAATTCCGAACACACCTATTGCGAGTGTCAGAATAAGTAAAGGATTTACTTTTTTCATTTATTAAACTCTCCATTCGTATCAGTATTTTGAAAGTAAATTCATTAACAAAGAAGCATTATTATAAGCATGATTGGATGCCAATATTATCAGGAGTATGTAATTCTAAATACAATAACAGATATCTAAATAACTAGATATGATATGTTAAAAAAATTTCTCCTTTCGATGTTTCTTGCTTTTATAGGCAGTGCAATTTATAAAAAAAGTCATTGGATACCTGTAAAAAAGCAGAATGTGTGAAAGCTAATAATCAATTAGTATGCTGATTAATTATTAGCTTTCATTTTATAATTCGTTTTGGACGTATTCAGAAAACTCTCGTATTGTTTTTTCATTTCGACGATAGTAGGTCCATTTTCCAATTCGGTCAGACTCTAGTAATCCTGCTTTTTTCATAGTTAATAAATAACTAGAAATAACCGATTGGGCTAAGCCAGTTTTAAGCTGGATATCTCCTACACATACGCCAACTTGAAAGTTAAGGTCTTGTTCTAGATAAGGTTTTTCATCGAAATGGTTTTCTGGATTTTTCAACCATGATAAAATTTGACATCTTGTTTCATTTGACAATGCTTTATAAATTAATAAAGGTTCCATAAGGATATTATATCTACTTTTATAGATTTGTAAATGGGTTTTAGTGATTTTAAGGGAAGAAGGTGTTCTTGATCTGTACCCTTTGTAAAGGACATTCTAAAAAAGTTAGGCAACCTAAAAAAGATGATTTCTGTATGCAAACAGGAGTCATCTTCTTTAAATTCTATTGATAGCAAGCGTGATTATAGTACGTCATATATTTCTTAATTTCATGTGTTAACTGAACAAACGATTTACATGATTTTATATATGCTTCATCGGTTAAAGTACTACGAGGATTACGTGCAAAAATGATAATATTGTTAGGTTTAAGCATGTTGTTGCCTAGCTATCAATGGCGGATTCCTAAGAAGAGTAATAATAAAACCAAACTGAAGATTTAAGAAAAATTTTATGTTTACCCCACTTTTTATTTTAAAAGTTTTTCCTATCCTATAAATGAGTTACATCAAGAAGGATATTAAAAACGATAAAGTTATAGATGAAAATGTAAAGTTAGGGGATTCTACATGCATACAGGAGTTTTGATGAGTTATTTGTATACTTATTTTTTTACTATTATTTTTTGTATTGTGTTTCAAATTGGATGTTATTTTAAAGCGAAAGGAAATATATCTATTCGGCATTTTTTATGGGTATATGTTTTTCTGTTCTACCTTTCGCTAGTGTATAAGGTGACTCAAATCGCGACTGTATGGGATATAAGTAGATATGAAAAGTGGATTCGTGTCAGTCAAATTAACTTGACTCTATTTGATACGGCAGGTAGTACTACCTATCTTTTGAACATTGTACTGTTTATGCCGTTCGGTTTTTTATTACCGACTATTTGGCCACAGTTTAGAAAAATGAAAAACACCGTATGTGCGGGATTCTTTTTTTCATTGGCAATTGAGTTAAATCAATTACTAAATAATAGAATTACAGATATTGATGATTTATTTACGAATACCCTCGGGGCGATTATTGGGTATGTAATATATAGAGTTTTATTTAAAATGTTTAAAATGATATGTAAAAGAGGGGGAAAAAAGCTTGATACGAACTCTTCTTTAGTCATAAAATACGAGGCTGTTTTTTGTTTAGTTTGTTCATTTGTAGGTGCGATGTTAATTTATCATCCAGCTTTATTTGGAAGACCTGTCATCCTTTAGTGAGGTGATTATGCTCTTGTGCTATCTCGTTTATAAAATGATTCTAGTATTTCTTCCAATCAGCACAAGATTCTCTTTATACGTTATTAAGCTATTCAGCAGACTGTAAGATGATCAGTAATCGTAATGATGAGATTGAAATAAAGGCTGACAGTTTCTATCCAAGTTTTTCATTTATGTATGATGCGCAAGAATTATTTATTATTGGTGGAGAAGAGAAATGGTCACATATCCATTATATAAAAGAATTTTTCCATCTTGAGCAGATTACAGATGAGCTAACTATTGATGTAAGAAAATGAGAGATGCGAAGAAATAGATGAGCAAACCCTCAAGTATAGAACGATATACTTGAGGGTTTTTATGTATGAAGAAGGTTTTTCTATTTTTCTCTAGAATGAACAGTAATGTATAATCTAATTCCTTAATGTAATAAGGAGGCAGTAAAATTTGAACAGGAAAATTTGGTTTGTATTTACTTTTTTTGCTCTTTTAGTATCTGGTTATGTTGTTGTCCAATATTTTATTATGGATGGATTTCAAACAGGACTTGTAAAAGCGAAGCTTATGTTTGGATCTAAATTAAGTGAATTCTGGTATATGATGTTATTTATACATATTACAACTAGTATAGTAGCATTAGTAATTGGTCCTTTTACATTATCGACTAAATTTAGAGAAAGGAATATCAACCGTCATCGAATAGTTGGGAGAATCTATATGGTTGGTATATTATTAGGAGGCGTTTCTGGACTATATTTATCCTTTTATGCTACGGGAGGGTTGGTAGCGAAGTTAGGTTTCGGTTTGTTATCCGTATTTTGGCTAACATCAGCATATCAAGCGTTACATAGAGTTAAGAATAAAAAAATTAAAGACCATCGGAATTGGATGGTTAGAAATTATTCTTTAACCTTTGGAGCAGTTACATTAAGAATTTGGCTACCGTTGTTTATCGTTCTATTTGGAATAGAGCGGTTTGAACTTAGCTACGCTATTATTGCTTGGTTAGCGTGGGTACCTAATTTAATTGTTGCAGAATTATTCATAAGAAAAAGACTTAATAAAGGAAAATACGAAGGAAATGAGGATTTACATTTTTAATGTAAATTTGCTGTAATATTGAGGGCAGAATTCTTCAGTAATTGAATTTTTTAATAGCTGAATTACGTACAAAAATAGGATGGCCAATGGAAGCCATCCTATTTGTATTACCAACTAGCAGTTTCCGTACTTTCTTTCAACCACTTCACCCAATCCAAATCCGCCACCTTAAGCAAACTCAGCGAAACACCTTTCATATCTAAAGAAGTCAGCAATGTACCAACCTTTGCGAACTTCACATGTAATCCTTCCAGCTCACATAAACGGCGAATGTCATTTGCGAAAATGTATTGCTCCATTAATGGAGTTGCGCCTAATCCGTTAATGAGAATAGCGAAGTTGTCGCCTTTTCTCCAGCGGTAAATGCTTTTTAATTTATTCATTAGTTCGATCGCTAATATTTCAGAAGAGGATAGTGCTTCTTTACGGTATCCTTTTTCACCATGGATACCAACGCCATAAAAGACTTCATGTTCGTTTAATGTGAATGAAGCTTTTCCTTTCACTGGATCGTTTGCAGGTGAAAGTGCGACTCCTAATGTGTGTAAGTTTTCGGTGATAGAACGGCCAAGTGTTGTTAGTTCTTTTAAAGAATGTCCGCTCTCAGCAGCCGCACCAAGTATTTTTTGAACGAAAACAGTACCAGCGACGCCGCGTCTTCTTTTATTAAACGAAGCATCATCTTCAATTGAAACGTCGTCATTTACGATGATATGATCAATTTTTCTTCCTTCTTCTTTAGCAATTTGTTCAGCCGCAATAAAGTTTGCTACGTCATCTTTAAAGTTTTTGATGATGAATAAAATACTTTTATTTTTTGGCATGAGGCGAGTTGCCGCAATAATTTGTTCCACTGTAGGCGGAGTGAAAATATTGCCGTTTACGGCCGCTGTAAGCATGCCTTTTCCTACATAACCTATATCAGCAGGTTCATGTCCGCTACCACCGCCGCTTATGATAACAACGTTTTGCGTCAGTTTTTCTATATCTTTTACATAAATGATGTTATTTGTTTCATCGTAATTTACTTTTTCGTTATGTTCAAAATAAAAGCCATGCATCATATCTTGAACAACATTTTCTACATCATTCATAATCTTTTTCATTGCTTTTGCCACCCTTTAATTACTTTGCTGATTGTTCCAGTAATAGTAGTAATTGATTGTTTATCATATTTTTCATGAGAGAAGACATAATGGAAGGATCTACTTCGCATTTGCTTTCAATCCAATCTTTTATCGTTCCAACGAAGCCGTGACTATAAAAGGAGGCAATCGTATTTTTTGTCTCATCAGAAAGGCTGAATCCACAGCTCAC
Source organism: Bacillus pretiosus (assembly GCF_052947655.1). Lineage (NCBI taxonomy): Bacteria > Bacillati > Bacillota > Bacilli > Caryophanales > Bacillaceae > Bacillus > Bacillus pretiosus. The sequence continues at coordinate 975,348 of NZ_CM129593.1, forward strand.
AGATAATTCATCAATAATCTTCATATATAAGTTTTTCGTATGCTCAAATAAATAGTGATTAAACGAGTTTTGCTCAATGACTTTAAAAGCATTTCGGTAAAATTTTTGATTTTCATAAAAGTAATCAAATAATAAATCGAAAATGTTTTCCCACGTTTCATAGTCGAGAAAGTCGATAATGTTCTCTTTCGTTTCTTCTCTATAAATCCAGCTTAATAGTTCAAATTTATCTTTAAAATGATAATAAAAAGTTTGCCTACGCATTTGACAGTGTAACATAATATCGCTCACTGATATTTTATGAAACGACTCTGTTTCCATTAAATACTTCAATGAATTCGCGATTATCTTTTTAGAAATTATAGAAGAGGTCATCTGAATCATCCCTAGAATGTTAGTAATATGAAAATCCTACCTACAAATGAGAGCGGTGTCTTTAGACAGATTGTCCATTTTGTCCGTTTACTATAAAACGCTTTCATTTTAACATGAGTAGTAAGAAGAAGATTTCAAATATATCACAATATATTAAAGGAATTGAGGGAGAATCACAATGAAAAAGATTATAAATAAACCAGAAACATTAGTAATGGAAATGTGCAACGGAATGGTTATGGCTCATCCAGAGCTTGAGCTTTTGAAAAAATATAAAGTAATTAAGAAGAAAGAAATGAACGAAAATAAAGTAACGTTAATTAGTGGCGGCGGTAGTGGTCATGAGCCAGCGCATGCAGGATTAGTCGGAAAAGGAATGTTAGATGCGGCAGTGTGCGGAGATGTGTTTGCTTCGCCTTCACAAATTCAGGTGTATCAAGCAATTAAAGAGACAGCTAGTAAAAAAGGTACGTTATTAATTATTAAAAATTACAGCGGCGATATTATGAATTTCAAAAACGGTGCGCATTTAGCGACTGAAGATGGAATTGAAGTCGACTACGTAAAAGTGGACGATGATATTGCAGTAGAAGATAGCCTGTACACAGTAGGACGCCGCGGCGTTGCGGGGGTTATTCTCGTTCATAAAATTGCCGGCGCAGCAGCGGAAGCGGGTATGGATTTAGGAGCGGTGAAAGCTGTCGCAGAAAAAGCAGCGGCTAACGTGCGCACAATCGGTTTAGCGTTAACTTCTTGTACAGTTCCAGCGAGCGGATCACCTACTTTCACACTTGCGGAAGATGAAATGGAATACGGCGTTGGTATTCACGGTGAACCAGGAATTAAGCGTGAAAAAACGATGTCAGCTGATGAATTAGCTAACCGTATGACAAGTGATTTAATAAAAGATTTAGGAGTAAAAGACGGCGAAGAAATCGCACTTCTAGTTAACGGTTTTGGCGGAACATCACTACAAGAACTTTACTTATTTAACAACGCAGTGACGCGAGAATTAGCTGCTAGAAACATTAAAATTAATAGAGTATTTGTCGGAAACTATATGACGAGTATCGATATGGCTGGTATGTCTTTAACAGTAATGAAACTAGATGATGAGCTAAAAACATTACTATCTAAAGAATGTAATACACCAGCGTTTAAAGTAGATGGTCCAGTTGAAAGTGTAGAGTATGTGAATGTGCTTGAAGGAGCAGAAGAGAAGGAAGTTTCCTTTGAAATAGAAACAGCGGAAGAGCACGCTGTTATTAAAAATAATGTCATTACATTAAACAACATGATTTATCTCGTTGATAAAATGAGCGATATTATTATTAAAAATGAAGTACCGTTCTGTGAGTTAGACACACATGCAGGTGACGGCGACTTCGGAATGAGTGTGGCAAAAGGATTTAAGCAATTAAAACGTGAGTGGCATTCTATTGTAGATCAAGAAAACGTAACAATCGGATCGTTCCTTGACGGTTGTTCGATGATTATTATGGAACATTGCGGCGGCGCATCTGGTCCAATTTGGGGTGGAGCATTCCGCGCAGCTAGTAAAGCAGCAGGCGAGAAGCGTGAGCTAACAGTGAAAGAATTCGCTGAAATGTTACAAGCAGCACTGCAAGGCATACAATCTATCGGTGAAAGATCATTCGGTAGAGGAGCAGTAGTTGGTGATAAAACGCTTGTTGACGCACTTGCTCCATGTGTAGACTCTTGGTTAGCTAGCGCTTCAAACGAAGAAGACATGAAAACTGCCTTTGAAAAAGGAGCAGAAGCAGCGGTTAAAGGAGCAGAGTATACGAAAGAAATCGTAGCTCGCATGGGCCGCGCCGGTACAGTTGGTGAAAGAAGTTTAGGCTACCCAGATGCAGGTGCACATGCACTTGGAGTTATCTTTACGGAGATTGCGGGTAGTTTGAAATAGGAATTGGAAAGTCCCCTCTGCCTTGTGGTGGAGGGGATCTTTAATTATAACCATCATTCTTCCAGTGAAAAAATTTATTTGTTAGCCAATCTGGAAGCTGCTTCTTCAACTTCTTTATATGCATTTTGTAATACTTCAGTTGGATCTAGTACTGCTGTTCCTTGTGCACGAACTATTTGATAATCTTCAATACCTAGGAAATTAAACATTGCTTTTAAATATTTATGAGAGTATTCCACTTCTGTATACCAATCATCATTTGTATAGATTCCTCCACTTGCTTGTATAACAAGCATTCTTCTTCCATCTTTAAGTAATCCCACTGATCCAGTTTCAGTATATTTAAATGTTTCACGTGCAATCATGATATTGTCCATGTAATCTTTTAACTTTGATGGAATATTAAAGTTGTGCAAAGGTAATACGATAACATACGTATTTGCACTTTTAAATTGTTGTAAAATTTCGGACATACGCTCTGTTACTTTTTGTTCTTCATCAGTTAACTTCTGTCCATTTCCTTGCTTTTCCCATGCGCTTAAAACAGTTTTATCTATCATTGGTACTACATCATCGTATAAATTAATCTGTTCAATCGTTTCATTATTAGGAATTAATTCTTTATAAGATACTAAAAAGTGGTTAAGAACCTTAATGCTGACTGATGATGTATCATCCACTTTCGGATGTGCGTTTATGATAAGTGTTTTGTTCATTTGTATTTCCCCTTTTTAAAAGTTTTTACGTTTTAATTGCCGACTAAGTTAATCGTCGATTAACTTAGTCTTTAATATAAGCTCTGAAATTATTTTTGTCAAATGAAATACATACTATTCTAAAAGAGCCTTTTTTTATTTGACTAAAATTCTAAATGGTCCTAAGATACAATTTGATAACCCTTAAAATAAAAAGCAGGTGATTTGTATATGCAATATAGTGTTGGGGTTGAATATGCCTTGCATTGCCTAGTTTATTTAATTAATACTCCTTCCAAGGAAAGTGTTGGAATAAAAGATTTGGCAGAGTTTCAAGGACTTTCTGAAACATTTCTTTCAAAAGTTTTCGGTAAATTATCTAAAGCTGACATTGTGAATTCTGTCCCAGGTGTAAAGGGAGGATATAGGTTAGCTAAGTCTCCAGAAGATATCTCTTTTTGGGATGTAATAGAAGCCGTCGAAGGCCCAAAACCTATTTTTCAATGTAAAAATATTGTACAGAATGGTCTACTATATCGAGACGACGCTTGTAATTCTTGTGACCCTAGCAATTCTTCTTGTACAATTAACTTAGTAATGCTTGAAGCAGAAGAACACATGCGTGAGTTTCTTCGTAAAAAGACTCTTGCATGGTTAGATAAAGAACTTGATATTGTTTTACCTGAAAAGATAAGGGTAGATACTCGTGAATACTTCAAACAAAAAAACTCTAACTAAATCGCCATGACGAATTAGTTAGAGTTTTTTTGTTTTTTGACATTAATTCCATCATGTGAGTACTTCATCACAAATTCCTTCTTTAAATATCACATTTAATTAACTCATAAAGTTTCAAATTGATTAACATTGAAATTCTAAAAAATACAATTATATTTTCGTGAAAAGTAAATGAATTTATGTGTTCATATATTTTAAACATAGTGAAAATTCCCTTTGAAAAAGGAGCAGAGTACACGAAAGAAATCGTAGCTCGCATGGGCCGCGCTGGTACAGTTGGCGAAAGAAGCTTAGGCTATCCAGATGCAGGTGCGCATGCACTTGGAGTTATCTTTACGGAGATTGCGGGTAGTTTGAAATAGGAGTTAGAAAGTCCCTTTGCCTTAAGGTGGAGGGACTTTTATATATTCTTCATTTGTATCTATATCAAATTTTTCAGTGCTTTTTGCTTATTTGAGACTTAGCTTTTTTGTGATTGCAGCTTATCGATTTTCCAGTGTGCTCCTAGAGGATCTAAAGAGCTTTCAATATAAAACATATATTCATCTGCGGTACTTGGTACTTCAAAAGCTATTTTCAATTCTACCGTTTCATTTGGTTTAACTTGTATATCAGAAGGGTTTTGATCAAGCACCTTTCCTTCATAGGCCTTTCCGGCTTTTTCATCTTTTAGGTTATATTTTAATTCTGATAGTCCGATCGTTTGACCTCGTACATTTTTTACAGAGACATTAACAACGACGGAATCGTTACTAGCATTTAAATATGCATTTTGAACGGCGGTCAAGTAATAGCCTCCCTTAACACTCTCACCAACTAATAAAATACCTTGTTCCAAGCGGCTCATATCTTCTTTTTCTTCAAGATTTATTAATTCTTCATTTTCATTTTTTGCGGTTGGTTCTTCTATTGGACCATTTTCAACGGCACCATCTTTTTTATCTTGTGTGCAAGCAGCCGTAACACTGGCTAATACTAGAATTAAAGTAAGCAATATGAATGATTTTCTCATAAAATTAATCTGTCTCCTTAAGTTTCTCAATTTTGTGCAACTATACATATAAGATTAACATAATGTCTCATTATTGGCTCAAAATAGGGGTTCTTTTAGATACCTTATTCTTTTTTCTTTTAATATATATCCGATTGGTTCTCACGATATTTTTTAATCTTTTAAATCATTGGCTTAGTAATACTGAGGGTTATTATAGATATATTAATCATATAATTTGTCCCTATCAAAATGAACGATTCTTGCATCTAATATATTGTAAGTATATTTTATTTTGAAAGGATGTGATTATATGGCTCATAAATCTACTGGAGTGTTTCGAGTTCCAGTTTCTGAAAATGGGATTATTCCAACTGCTCTCAACATTATGTTAAACAATGATTCACGCTGCCATACTAGTGATGTAACGGTAACTGTTAAGAGAAGTCGAAACATTTCTTTCCCGACTCAAAATGAGTTAGTTGAAATCTCTCGTACTTTTGTTTCTTTAGAACCAAACAGAACAACTAAGATTGTGTTGTTTACGCCAGAATTCCAAATAGAAGATTTTCTTGATGTCATCATTAGTGGAAATAAAGATGATGTTAAGGATGTTCTTGTATATTCTTTCTTAGCAGATTCAGCAGGTCACAATCTGCCATCTACTGTTTTTAGAAATGCAGAATACACTTTTGCTTGCTGATACCGTGATGATGTATTCTTTACTGTCATATATCTGAAGGGAAATGTTAAATAGGAGTTGATTTAACTTTTATTTGGGTTTTCCAAAGGAGTCTGCTTTAGCTAAATAAACAAGGAACCGACTAATAGTTTCCTTGTTTATTTGCATTTAACATGAAATTTCGTATCTATTATTCCGAAAACAACTTTACACAGGAACGGATTTTTCCTAGTGAAGTAGCACCTATAGATGAAAGTACTCAATATTCCAATTGTAAAGGTAAGCGAAATACTTGAATGTTACCATCATTAATTACCATCTTCATAATATGTAATTAGTATTATTTTATTCTTCAAATATCCCCGGCTTCTCCACTCTAAATGATTTCACCTGATCACATTCTAAACAAAATGTAGTTAATAGTTTGGAACGCTTCCCCACTGAAAAGAGCCTACTAGAATCATCCTCACAAACATATGCATGAAAAGCAAATCCAACTCTTCCTTCTTTAAATGTAGTAGAACCACAATTCTCGCATCGTTTATTTTTCATGCCACTAACACCTCTTTTGCTGTATTTTTAAGATAAAAGTAAAGCAACTTGGTTATACATGATGTTTTCGACAAGATGCAACATAGCCCTTTATATATTCGTAAGTAAAACAACATAATACACCTATAAATCTCTATAATAATATGATTTTTTACATATCATTTAATGTATATCGGAAAAATAAGTATTAAAAGATTGATTTTTATTATTCTGATGATTATAATAAATGGAAATCAAACAATTCTTATGTTGAGAAGTGGAGGGACGGGCCCTATGAAACTTCGGCAACCTCGTTTTAGACGAAAGGTGCCAAATCCTGCAGGTGAAAAAACACCTGAAAGATAAGAGCGGTTCACTTAGTCAAGAAGGCTACTCTTATTTCGTTAAGAGTAGCTTTTTTTATGGCTAAAAGTTAAAGGGGGAACAGGTAGTGGAGTATGGTTTTTGGTTGCCGATTTTTGGGGGATGGCTTCGAAATGTAGATGATGAATCTATGCCGCCTACGTTTGAGTACGCAAAACAAACAGCGCGAGCGGCAGAACAATTAGGTTTTTCAACAACTCTTATTGCAGAATTAAATTTAAATGATATAAAAGGTGTTTCAGCACCAAGTTTAGAGGCGTGGACAACTGCGGCAGCACTTGCAGCAGTGACGGATAGATTAGAGATTATGACAGCTGTAAGACCTGGGTTCCACAATCCAGCAGTTACAGCGAAAATGGCAGCAAATATCGATCAATTAAGTAATGGTCGTTTTACATTAAATGTAGTTTCAGCATGGTGGGAAGAAGAAGCGAGACAGTACGGCGGGGTATTTACCGCACATGATGAAAGGTATGATCGCACAGAGGAATTTGTAACAATTTTGAAGGAGCTTTGGAAAGAAGAAGAGTTTTCTTATAAAGGGAACTTTTATGAGCTTCAGCATACACATTTAAGTCCAAAACCTGTGCAGAAACAAGGCATTAAGCTTTATGCAGGTGGTGAGAGTGAGCGAGGAAAAGAGGTCATTGTAAATCACGCGGATGCATATGTAATGCACGGGGGAACAGTGGAAGAAGTATCTGTGAAAATAGAAGATATGAAGAATCGTAGAAAGAAAGTTACAGAGGAGCCATTGCAGTCATTTGGGCTTGCGGCGTACGTCATTTGTCGTGATACAGAAGAAGAGGCATTAGAAGAATGGAGACGCATAACGGATGTGAAAGACGATGCTTTAGGTTATGCGGGTTACCAAGACTTTATTAGTAAATCGCATTTGGAACAGCAAGTGAAGCTCAATGATTATTCCGTATCTAATCGCGGGTTACGTCCTAATTTAATCGGAACACCAGAACAAATTGCAGAAAGGATACTTGCTTTTGAAAAAGTGGGTGTTACGTTATTACTTTTACAATTTTCACCACAGCTTGAAGAGATGAAACGATTTTCTGAAAAAGTGATGCCATTAGTTGAAGCAAAAAGAAAGGAATTGATTACAAATGAGTAAAATTTACATATTGCATGAGAATAAGGAATGGACGAATCATTTAGTGAAAAGGTTGGAAGAACTGGAGTTACCGTATGAGGAATGGCTTTTAAATGAAGGAACACTTTCATTAGAACAAGAACCTCCAAAAGGTGTTTTTTATAGTCGCATGAGTGCCTCTTCACATACGAGAGGGCATCGATATGCACCTGAGCTGACTGAAGGGGTTCTTGCTTGGCTAGAGGGATACGGGCGCACAGTATTTAATGGGTCTCGTGCATTACGTCTTGAAGTAAGTAAATTGAATCAATATGCAGTATTAAGAAAATTTGGGATACAAGTACCGAAAACAATTGGTGCTGTTGGCCGTGATCATATAGTAAAAGCAGCAAAGGAGTTAGGGGAAGTACCGTTCATTACAAAGCATAACCGTGCAGGTAAAGGCCTTGGTGTTCAACTATTTCATTCCATTGATGCTTTAGAACAATATTTGGATGGTCCGGCTTTTGAAGAACCGATTGATGGAATTACTTTAATCCAGCAGTACATCGAAGCACCAGAACCATATATTACACGTTGTGAGTTTGTAGGCGGCCAGTTTGTATATGCGGTTAAAGTAGATACATCAGAAGGATTTGAACTTTGTCCAGCAGATGCGTGCTCTATCCAAGATGCTTTTTGCCCAGTAGGAGAAGAGAGTAAGAAAGAGTCGTCAACAAAATTTGAAATTATATCGGACTTCCACGAGCCAATTATTGAACAATACAAAGAGTTTTTGAAAGAAAATGAAATAACTGTTGCTGGTATTGAATTTATTCGTAGTGCGGATGGAACAATTTATACGTATGATATTAATACAAATACAAACTATAATTCTGGCGCAGAGTCTGTAGCGAATCAATTTGGTATGCTTGAACTTGCTACATTCCTTGGAAGAGAATTAGAGAAACAAGTAGAGTCAATTAAATAATAGGTAAGGTTCTAGTGAGAATATTTGTTAAAGTAATCGTGGTCGTATGGACAAGATGAAGATATCTTGATGCAGGAGCGCATGCGTTTGAAGTGATCTTTGTGGAGATTGTGAGTAGTTTGAAATAGGAGTAAGAAGATCCCCTCTACCTTAAGCTAGAGGGGATCTTCTTACTCCTATATATATTCCAATAATTGCTTCTATTGTATTGAGAATAATGGCATCTACATCAAAAAAACGGCTTATAAAAGGACTTATCCAACGTAACATATAAATGTATCTTAAAAGTGAATAAAGTCCATATTTTGTTTTTAGATAGATATAATTTGAAGGTATTCCGATGATATTTCCTCTAATAGAATTGTGTGATAAGCTGTATATAACTGTATATTGTGAGGGAGGGAGGGCGCTATCCTTTCTCTGATTTTGTATAAGAAAAAAATTATCTGAGCTTTAATGGAAATGGAGAATATATTATATGATTTTAGGGATTTCATATTTTGATATTTTTTGTATTGTAGTGATTGTCTCGTTTTTCTTGATTTTTTGGAGATTGAACGTATGGTATAACAAAAAACATAATGTTCCTAAGGTTTTTCAATGGTTTCCTAGAAAATGGGGTAAAAGAAAAGTTTCAGAGCATTTATCACAATTAAATGAAAAGCTAGCGGCTGAAGGTAAAGGTATTTGGGTTACAATCTATGCTATAGATTTATACATTGTAACTATTCCTTGTACAGTCAAAAAATATAAATCTTAATAAATACATTTAAAGAAAGATCTTTTAATTAAAAGGTCTTTTCTTTTTATAAATTTTAGAAGTAATTTGTTGAGTCCATGTGTTTATGTGGAGAAAGTTACTTGAGTTTGATGAGATAGAGGCAGATTGTAGTCAAGTGAACCGTGTAATAAACAGTTTAGGGCGAGGCCTTAGTAAAGGGTAAAAACCAACGGGAAAGATCTTGATTTTTTGTGATGAATACTTATTCATGGTTGGTTAACGTAACGTCCTATTATCAGGAGAAAGAAAAAGGCGAATTCCTACTTTCAAAAGGGATTCACCTTTTTATAAACTCCTATCCTGGCATGGGTTTAAGGTTCTTGTTTGCTACTGAATGAGTCGAAAAAATTTATAAAATCTTGCATACTCTTAGCATGGTTATTTTCCAAAATACTGGCGGTACCCCATCACCATCAAGCTAAGGGTATCAAGAGGGTATATGCGAGTGTATTTTTTTGAAATTTCTACGACTACACTAAAAATGTGCATAACAAATAAAACTACCAAAAAGGTGTTTTGAAAAATATTATGCGACTTTGAAACTCTTTAACAACGTACATTCATACATAACGCCGAGGATATCAAAGACTGTTTGCTTTTCGTAACGGTGAGATTTCCGTCCGTTTTTCTCTAAAAGGTTGAACAGACGTAGGAAAATCTTTGATAATTCTTGGGTGCTCTTTTGTAATCCTTGGTAGAACAATAGATAATAATTCATTATCATATAAATGGAATGGAAGGATGAAAAATATGACATGTAAAATGACGAAAACAGAACTGCTTGAGCTTGTAAAAAAAATTTATGATCTTGATTTACCTGAAGATGAACACAGTAACTATGTTCATCAATTTAATAACTCTGGTGTACCTCATCCTGCTCCAAGTGATTTAATTTTTTGGAATGATGAAGAATTGACTCCCGAAGAAGTAGTAGAAATAGCATGGAATTACAAAGAAGAAAAAAAGTAGAATAATATGTATTGAACTCCTATCCCAATCTTTTTTTTACATGTTAAGTAATATCGATCATCGAGAAAAAATAAAAGGGTTTTTTTTATGAGAGGATAGACTTTCATATTTCATCATTACCAATAATGAAGTGTTATTTTTTATATAGAAATGAATAAGAAACAGAAAAGTTTTAAGTTTAAAGAGCTGAAACGGTGAAATTGTATTGAGAAATTTTTTGAAACGATAATATTCAGAAAATTAAATGTTTTATCAGCTGATTTTTGTTATTATGTTAGTAATCTATAGACAAAGGAGAAGGGGCTATATGAGTGTACACGTAATAAAAAAGGAAGAAATCACTTTACTTTTACATGAGTGGTATCGAGAAATTCGTTCACAGAATTTCGTTAAGGCAAAGGAATTAAAACAAAGTATTGATACAAAAGTTAATAGTATGGAAGAAGATCAAAAGAATACAGAGTTTTATTCACTTTTAGATTTTAGATTTAAAATGTTGAGTGCAGAGTTTTATCCCCATCAATCTGACATATCTAAGAATGATCTAAGAAAAATGAAGTTAGATGAAGCGCCATCAGATGAATCTTTATTATATTATTACCATTTCTTTAAGGCTTCTCATGCTACGGTAAACGGTGATTTTAAAGTGGCTGAAAAGCATTATGGAATAGCAGAATCTTTGTTGGAAAATATTCAGGATCCAATCGAAAAAGCAGAATTTAACTTTAAGCTATCTAGCTACTATTATCATGTTTGCCAGCCTATTTTAGTTATTCAATATGCAACTAGAGCAAGAAATATATTTGAAGGGCTGTACGGGTATAGTAGGAAGGTCGCAGCATGTGACAATGTTCTGGGGTTAGCATGTGTAAAGCTAAATGAATTTGAGCAGGCAGAAGTTTATTTTATGTCGTCTCTGGATATTTTGAAAAAGCAGAATGAAGAAGAGCTAATGTTACGAGTTCGACATAGTTTAGGGGTTATGTATGCAGAGCAAAACCTATCTGATTTAGCACTTCGTTATTTATCAGAAGTATCACAAAAAATCCCGAATCACTTTAGAGCGATTTTTTTGGAAGCTAGAGAGAATTTAAAGTTAGGAAAAACCAAGCTTGCAGCCTCTTTAATTGAAAAAGGATTAGTAATCTGTAATGAACTAGAACAAAAAGAATATGAACATCATTTTACCATTCTAAAGGGAATGAATGAGAATGTTTCTGCTGAAGAATTAGAGTTAGCTATTTCTAAAGGAATTTCTTTCTTTAATGAAGTAGGTTTATGGCAATATGTCCAAGAATATGCTGAAAAGTTAGCGGTTAAATATCATGAAGAAGGAAATTCAATAAAATCTAGTGAATACTTCTATTTAGGATATAAAGAAAAAGAAAAAGGTTTTCAGAAAGGGGCTTTAAAATGAAAAGAATCATAAGCAGCTCAATTGGATTAATAATTACAGTCATACTATTAAATGGAGTAAATGTTTCAACGGAACAATCAAAGGTTAATACAACAAGCGTTATACAATATACGCATGGAGAGCCGTGGGGCTGATGGAATATTGAAGTATAAAGAGTTGTTGGATTAAGGGATTATTACTGAAGAAGAGTTATCAGTGAAGAAAAAGTAATTATTAGGTATATAGATGAAACGCTCAAATGAGCGTTTTTTATTTTATAATCAGATGATTTATTTTCATATATATCCTGGTAAAATTTATTCCTTTCCCTAAAAGAAAAGACACCTAAAGGTGCCTTCCTCGGACTTGCCTCTTCTTAATTTTATTGTGTTATTGTATAAGAAAAGAAGACACCGATTAAGATGTCTTCTTTTACTTGTACACTTGGTGTTAAGAAGGTATTGTATTGCTTAAAAACCATAAAAATATATAACAATCATCGAGTAAGCTTATTATAGCATCAAAAAATAGGGTTTTTATATGAAGTATTGCATATATATAGATTCATTTATATTTAATCTATATAGTTAAATTGTCTGTTATTTGTTTTAATTCATTTACTTATTTTATTTTTGAGCGCTCCAGCAATGGAGCCTTTTTTTATGCAATAAAACATTTTCTTTGCGTTATTTAGTTGATCTATATTAACTTTACCTTCTTAAATTATATCTATATTTTATTAAAACATTATATAGTTAACCAGTTTGTTCTAATAAGCTAGTGAATTAATAATTTTAATGTTATTTGTAGGATGGTTTTAGATGCAAAAAATAACAGAAATGAGAAAAGATATTAGTAATATATATGCGTCTTAATGTAAAATATATATTGCATTTAACCTAAAAATAACATAATATATAGAATATAAGATTTATGGTATAATGTTTATTTTTACAAATGAGGTGTATTTAATGTCTGTAAGTAAAATGAAAATTGCAAGAGTAGAAAAAGGTCTGACCCAACAAGAGCTAGCCGATATTGTAAACGTTACACGACAAACCATTAGTCTTATTGAAAGTAATAAATATAACCCTTCTTTAAAACTTTGTATTCATATAGATAAAATATTAGATAAAAGCTTAGATAAATTATTTTGAGAGGAACTTTAAAATGGAAAAACTAAAAAAATGGTTTTCACTCAGTACGCACTCAGATGAAAGAATTCAACAAATCGAAATGAAAATTTGGGCTCAATCTGGAATTGTTGTCCTACTTATAGCTTTTGTTGATTTTATAATAAGAGGAGCATATCTACACCGTCCATTTCTAGAATGGGCTGCCTCATTAGCCATTATAATTTTTTATATGATATTCTTTTTTATTAAATCTATTCTGACTGGTGTTTATGAAACAGATATTAATAATAAAGAACAATTAAATGAAAAATTAAAAGAAAAAATGAGTAATACCTTTATTTTTTGTTTTGTCGCAATAGGTGCTACCACATACAAATATAACTTACCTGAAGATTTCGTTGGATGGTTATCAGTAATAGCGAGGTTCATTATACTTTTCGCCGTCCTATTTGGTGTTCAATATCTTATTACAGTGTTAGCATGGAAGAAATCCAATAAAATTTAATAAGTATAGACAAAGAAGCTTATCTTTTAGCAATTAATGATAAGCTTTTTATTATTTTTTCATCTTTTTTCATTTCGGGGGTACAATGAATTTCTTAACTTGATGGTGATGTGGCGGTACTCCATTTATAGGTTATGAGGAATGGTGTTTTTTTATACTATTATCTATTCTTAGATTTTATAAATAGCATCTATATGAACTTATTTTTTATTAAAAATAATAGAGTTTTTCAAAAAAGATATTTCCTTTGTGGGAAAAAGTGGCCCAAAATTCTTTTAGTTAAAAGCTCATGTCTTAAATCGATTCATATTTGAGGTATGACGAATGCGAAAAATGAAAAAACAAATCCAATCGTGATAAAAGTTTGGAACCAGATAATGAATAAGGCACATAAAGAAAAGGTACCTATATATAGTATAGGTACCTTTTCTAATAGTTTTTTAGCAGAAACAACTGCATCCGATAATGATTAATAGAATAAATAATACAACTAATAAAGCAAATCCTCCAGCGAAACCGCAGCCTTCGCCGCAACTACCACCATATCCCATAACAATAGTGCCTCCTTTAGATAAGAGGGTAAAACTAGGGTTCATTCCATGGATTTTAATGGGTTCACTTTACTTTATGTTTTAAAGAATGAATGGAGCAGGTCCTTTTGAAAATAAAGAAAAGACGCCATTAGGCGCCTTCCTGTTAGGTAGATAAGACTTTAGTTTTCCAATCTAAAGAAATTTTGTATCAGTTCTTTGTGAGTATATCATAATATCTGATTGATTTATTATGCATTGTTACATAATTTTCTAACTCCTCTATTTTTCATTTGATAAAATAAAATCCTAATATTACCAAAAATTAAATAAATATTTCTACATATTCAAGATATTTACATAAATTACAAAAGTGATACATTTAAATTGTAAGCTATAAAAACTATTAAAGGGGGATTTATTATGTTCAAGAAATTAGTAGTAGGAGCATTAGCAACTGGTATTGCATTAACAGGAGGAATTGGGGCAGTTTCAGCTGATACGCAAAAAGCTGTGAGCTCTCCGAAGCAAGCAACATGCTCAATTCCTTATGAGTATTCTAATGGTAAATTCAAAAGAACTCTTTATTACTCAAATGGAGTATATGCTAATAGTTTTAATGAAAATGTTTGTGGTGGGACGATTACGTGGTATTTAAAACATGTTCAAAATGGAGTTGCTTTTTACGAAGGTAATTTAAAATAGTAGATTTTTTGAACCTCATTTATTGAGGTTCTTTTAGTTTTTAAACTGATTCTCCACAAAAAAAGACACCCAAAGGTGCCTTCCTGCGACTTGAACCATCTTAATTTTAATAATATGTATTGGACTCCCATCCAACTATTATTTTATCATGTTAAATACATAAATTCATTGAGAAAAAGATATAGCTCATTATTCATTCTGTCAAAAGGATTTATCCCACGTAACGTATGAATGTTCCATAAATGTATCAAAAAAATGAACAAATCGTGATTGGAATAAAAAAGTCGTATGTGCCTCAATATTAGAATTACATAAAAACGCTATTTTAATAAAAGCGACATTGAAAGTTAGCAAGCAATACTTAAAAGAGTAAAAGCGGCAAATGCGTAAACTAATAAGCTACTAGTAGCAAGGAATTTTATAATTTCATTTGTAGAAATAATAGTTAAACATAATGCTATAGATGCACCTATAAAGAATTGGTACTTTGTATGTATATTTGTAAGATTAATTATTACGAGTACAGTTAAGAAAAGTGAAATGAAGTTAAAATATCTTTTCATTGTCATATTTCCTTTCAATGTTTGATCTGTATTTATTATACCATATTGTACCAGTAATAACATACTTTGTAATGAATCTTAATAGAAATCTCATTTTGCCATAAATAAAAAGTCGGTTGTTTCCGCAACCACCTTTCAGTGAAACAAAGCAATTTTTTAGAAATAAAATATGGATGATTCCTGAAAATGTTATAGGATATAATTCAATTTTTATAATTCAAGTGACAGGTTTAATTTATCCCGCTATTTGCGGGCAGTAAGACCTCCACCTTAAAATTCAACGGAAGCAAAGAAGTTAGGTAGGGGGCGGGCTGCCCGTAAAAGCCCTATTGGTGAGGGCTGATAATCATTGGGGGATGAACAAAACCCTCAATGATTAAAGTTTCACTTTATAAGAAAGGAATGACTATATTATATGAAAACTTGTCTAATAAGGTTATATATAAAAGAGCAGCTAGCAATGGCTAACTGCTCAATACAAGGAGATACAGAGAAAACTAAATGAATGTTGGCATACAGCCTATCAACATTATGGACATAATATTGAGTTTTATTCGAAGGAATTCATGTTTTATAAATTAGATTATGATAGTCGGTAGTCTTTTATTAAATAGCCAACAGCACTGATTACTATAAGAATGAAAAGAATAAGTTCTAGTGTAACTGGCAGTTGATCTACCCTAAATGCATCAATTTGTTACATTATGATTATAAGATGTTTTTTTATAGTTAGTGGTGAAAAATTTAATAAAACTACCTCTATATGAAAAAAGGTTCTGTTGTCTCCAACAGAACCTCTTCTAAAATGGCAAAGAGTAACTCTTACTTTACTCTTTGTTAATAATATTACAGGAGTGTTAATGAAAATCCAAGACTCCTTATATTGAGAAATAAAGAAGAATTATTTTAAAGAATTTCAATATAAAATTAGAGATTACCATGAGGGGAGTTATAACGAGTTACTACCTATACATATTCATAAATAAAACAACATAATATTAACACGGAAAAATATATTAATATGAATTTTTGCATATTTTAAAATTCAATATATCCCTCAAAACCTTTTAATTGTATAATGTATTTTGTCATATTTTTAGATTTTTCGACAAAATATAAAATAGAGAACGTATTGGGAGAAGGAATTATGTACACAAAACTATTAAAATCAATTACATCATTATCACTTATTGGTGGTGCTTTATTGTATACAAACGGCAGTGATGTAAAGGCTGCTGAGGCAGGTATTTTTTCTGATGTGCCTACATCACATTGGTCGTATCCGGCGATTAAAGATTTAGCGGGTAAAAATATTATTTCCGGTTATGGAAATGGAAAGTTTGGTTTCGGTGATGTTGCGACGAGAGAACAAGTTGCAGCTTTAATTTATCGTGTGTTAGTACCAAATAAGCAAGGTGGTACGTTCAGTAATGAAGGTGCTCGTTACGTATTAAAAGATGGATCTACTTTAAATAATCCGTATCGAGATATTCGCTCAGGTTCAACATTGTTCCCAGAAGAGGTTTTAACGTTAACGAAATTAGGGGTTTTTAAAGGTGATGCAAACGGTGGATTTAGACCGAAAGATTCTGTTAGCCGCGCAGAAATGGCGCAAATTCTTACAAACGCTTTCCATCTTTTTGCGAAACAAAAGCATACGTTTAACGATATTCCAAGCGGTTTTTGGGGTGAAAATGCAATTAGTGCGGTGCAATCAAACGGGATTGCTTCTGGTACAGGCGAAGGGAAATTTGAGCCATCTAAAACGGTAACACGTGAACAGTATGCACAGTTTTTATATAATACTTTGAAATATAAAAAGCCTGAAGTTGCGGTGCAAGATACAGGGGATGCGGCATTATTAGCAGCATTTAAAGATGAAGTACAAAAGCGTATTAATGCGTACGAAACGAATATTACACTTCCATATAAAACGAAAAATGGTAATCAGGAAGAAGTAATGAAGACACTTTTCAACGCTTATAAAGAAGTCGCAAGTAAAAATGAGTATACAAATTATAATAGATCGAATGTTTCATATGGAATTTCTGGATCACCTGGAAATTATACGTTTACGTTAAAGATTACATATCGTGAAACGAAAGAACAAACGGAATATGTAATGAAGCAAGCAAAGGCAATTGTTTCTTCTATTACGCAAGTTGGAATGGATGATCACGAAAAAGTGAAGGCGATTCATGATTATGTCGTAAAGCATATTTCTTATGATACGTCTTATAAAGCTTACACCGCATATGAAGCAATCGTAAATCGTTCTGCAGTTTGCCAAGGTTACGCACTATTAACCTATCAATTATTAAAAGAAGCTGGAGTTGAGAATCATTTTGTAGTAGGAACTGGAGACGGTCAGCCTCATGCTTGGAATTTAGTGAAAATCGAAAACAAATGGTATCACCTTGATACAACATTCGATGATCCAATACCAGATGAACAAGGCCGCGTAACATATTCTTATTTCAACTTATCAGATGAGCAAATCGCAAGAAATCATGAGTGGAACCGCGGGGACTATCCGCAAGCTACAACAAATTATTATAGTACATTAACAAATAAAATTGCGGCAGGTAGTACGAAAAACCCTGCATATCAGCAAATTTTAAAAGATACAAAGTTAAATTATTTAGGAAATGAATACATTGCAAATAACTATAATGAATTCAAAAATAAAATGCAGCAACGTTATAACGAAAAGTCACCAAAGATTGAAATCCTTTATAAACAATCAATGGATGGCGCATTGCAAGACGTGAAAAAAGTAATTGGAGAAATCGGTTATCCGCAAGGAGCAAACCGTGTTTCTTATAAAGCGGAGCCGTATAATGCGAAAGAAGGATATTCTTTAGTGACGATTACGTTTATGTAGTGAGAATGAGAAAAAGCATCTGTTTCAGATGCTTTTTTATTATTTTAGTTCGACAAAATATGACAAAGGAACGTAGCTACATCTGTTATGATGACTTTGGTAATTTTACATTTTGGAGGATTAATAATGAACAAAAAGAAGATTTTAGCTGCGTTAATAGGAATCATAGTGTTACTTGTAATTATTAATGTAGTTATTGCGAAGGGAAAAACGACATCAACTAGTGAAAAAATGTACACTGAGAAAGAATACAATAAATTAGTAGATGAACATTATGAGGAAATGCAAAAGTTAAAAAGTGATATGAGTGTATTAGAAACTGAAAAAAAATCTCTTGATGCGCAAGTTAAGAAGTTAAAAGATGAATTAGCGAAAAAAGAGCAAGAAGTAGTACAACAGCCAGTTCAACAAGAACAACCTAAGCAACAACCAGCCCCAGCTCCACAGCCGGAAACGAAAGAAGAGCTGAAACCAGAACAGCCTACAGGCGCATTCGCAAACCCTGTGAAAAGTATAAATAAAACAGATGCAATGAACAAAGTGAAAGAAAAAGCGAAGCAAGACTTCCAAGATGACTATATGACGCAAAACTTTGTTGCGGATGAACAATCAAAAGCATTTGATTTCTTAAACGGAGTAGAGATCAAATCACAAGAAGAATTAAATGTGATGAAGAAGGCATTGGGAGATTTTCCTAACGATTTTATGACCGCAAAGTTTGTTTATGAAGAGCAAATGAAAGCGAAGAATAAGCAAGGATAATATAAAAACGCTATCTTTTAAAAAGGTAGCGTTTTTGTTATGGGATGAGAGTCCAATACATATTATTAAAATTAAGATGGTTCAAGTCAGAGAAAGGCACCTTAGGGTGTCTTTCTCTTTTTTCTAAATGACAGTTCTGGCTTAAAGAAGATACATTTTCAATGGATGATTCCCATGAATATATAAATAAAGTTCATCCATATATTTGTAGAAAGGAGGAATTAAAATGAAGAGAGATGATAATAAGGTTGGTCACTTTATATCTGAAAAAGGAAAAGAAGACTTCCGAATTGCCTACGATGAATCAATGGCACTTCTTCCAGCACCTAATGACATGAAAGATATAGAAACTACATTTGGCACAATTCGTACGTATTACTTTACTAAAGAGGAAAATAAACATAAGGAACCGATAATCTTACTTCCTGGACGTGGTGCATCTACTCCAATGTGGGTACCAAATTTAGAAGGATTAAGGGAGAAAAGGCCTGTTTACACAATCGATTTACTTGGTGAACCTGGAATGAGCGTGCAAACGAAGGTGATTGAAAACCAAAAACAACAAGCAGAATGGTTAAATGAAGTAATTGAAGGATTAGGTTTAAAAAAAGTGCATATCGTGGGTGTCTCTATTGGAGGTTGGACAGCAATGAATTTGGCCAGATATAACCCTAAGCATATTGCGACGGCTAGTTTATTGGACCCAGTCTTTGTATTTGCACAAATATCCATAAGGATGATTCTGGCATCTATTCCAGCTTCCGTTCCTATTGTACCTAAGTTTTTAAGAGAAAAGATGTTAAGCTATGTTTCTGGAGGAGCAGAAACAAATGATGATGAGCCGATCGCTAAGTTAATCGAGTCGGGCATGCGTAACTATAAATTGAAAACACCAGCGCCTGATTTATTTAGTAAAGAAGACTTAAAAAATATCAATGTTCCAGTGCTTGCCTTAATGGCTGAAAAAAGTACAATGCACAATTCGGTAAAAGCAGTTGAAACTGGAAAAAAATACGTTAAAGATATAGATATAGTGAACTGGAAAAATGCATCTCACGCAATTAATGGTGAGTTCTCTAACGAAGTTAATGCTAGAATTCTTGATTTTATAGAGAAACATTCTACTGATAACTAGGTTGAAAGTGGAAAATATGTTGTAATGACAATTTTACTTCTTCTATTTTCATGAATATGTATAATTACATAAAAAATCAAGGGAAAAGAGAGTATACTTTCTTATTGTGTAATAAAGATAAGGCCCGCCTACGGAAATAGACGGGCTTTTTTTACATATGAAGAAAAGACACTCACATGAGTGTCTTTCCGATAGTTTTTTAGCAGAAGCAAGCAGCTCCAACGATGATTAATAAAATAAACAATACAACTAATAAAGCAAATCCTCCGGCGAAGCCACAGCCGCCACAACTACCACCAAAGCCCATAATAGTTCCTCCTTTTAATAGGAGAGGAAAACCAAGAGTTCACTCATGTGTTTTAACGGATTCAATTTACTTTATGCTTTTACAAATGAATGGAGCAGGTCCTTTCCAAAATAGATTTATTTATCCCGCTTTAATGGGCAGTAAGCCCCCCACCTCAAAATTCAGCGAAAGCAAAGAAGTTAGGTGGGGGTCGGGCTGCCCATAAAAGTCCGATTGGTTCAACTAATAATCAGTGGGGGATGAAGAAAATCCCCACTGATTAAAGTTTCACTTTATTCTTAGAAGGAGTTCAAGGGCAGAATAGGAGAATCTATATTATTCTTTAAGAGGGAATAAATGAAAAATAAAATATCCAAAAATACAGATGGAAATCCGCTTTTATACCTTTCATTAAAATAATACTAGCATTATATATTATAAGGAATACTTGTCCTTAATTGTAAATGAAAGGGGGGGATTGATATGAGTTATGGCTATAGTCATCCTCCTGAAAAATGTCATAAACATCACAATGAAACTTTGTCAACGGGTGTATTACGTAGACATTCCGCTACGTTGTTTCTTACTGTGGAAGCTATGAATGTTGATCCAGATGATACTCATACAGTAACTGTTGAAATGTTTGATTGGTCATCGGGTTCTCCGGTATTGTTACCATTAGTAGACCCTTCAACACAAACATTGGCACCTAATCGATATGTTACTTTTCGTTCAGCAGCTCTTCCTTCAGGAGTTTTTGCTTATGAAGTAAGAATCATTCGTTCGAAAGATAGAGATGTTGTTACGAATGTTTTTGGTCTTAGTGCAATAGTATTTAACCCACAAGAAGGAAATAATGTTTTACAACATGATTTAGCAAAATTAGATCTTAAATAGATTTTATACAAGTTTATTTATTGGACAAGATTAAAAAAGAGTAGGATTACATCCTACTCTTTTTTAACATCAATTATATTAAAATTTTAAAAGAAATCCTTCATCATTTTCACATCTTTAATATTCACTGTCACACCTTCAACCTTATCTTTCTTTTCATCTTTAGCAATCGTAATTTGCTCCTTATTATCAATCCACACAAGAAACTCTTCTTTTGCGTCATCTTTATATGTAACGGTTATAGTAGAATGTGCAGATTTTCGCTTTTTTTGATCTAGTGTAATTGTTTTAGGCGTGCCTTTTTGAACTGCTGAAACGATAGATTGTATCATTTCTTCGTTGTCGGTTTGAGATTTTGAAACGTTGTTATTTTTTGTGCTAAGTATTTCGATATCTGTAATATTTGCGGAGTTTAATTGAAAGGCATTTTGTTTCTGTTCTTGTTTAGCTTGTGGAGATTTGTTTGTAGCTGAGGTACTGGCACAGCCTATTAAAGTGAAAGATAGAGCGGTTAGAGCACATAAATAAGTTGTTTTTTTCATAGTATCCCTCCTTACGTTTAATTATAACAATTTTCTGTTAATTTAGGTAGTTATTGTAAGCGGATTTACTCTACTAGTTTTAGGATAGAAAAAATTCACATAACTTTTTTCATATTTTATGTTTAACATTTCGAAAATGGGTGTACTACATATAATATAACAAATAATTCATTTTAAAGGAGGAAGTTAAAGATGGAAACGAAGTATAGTAAACCTTTTGTATATGAATTTATTACGGAGAAAGAGGTCATGAATGCGGCGAATGATCTAGTGAAGAAAGGGATAGACCAAAAAGATATTTACGTATTAACACATGAGAAAGAGAGGACAGATAGAATCGCAGACAATGCAGACGTGAATACAATTGGGATAAAGGAGGAGGGACTTGGGACAAGCATTATTAACGTCTTTCAAAACACGGGAGATCAGTTAAGAAATAAGATGCAAGAGTTAGGGCTTAATGAGGAAGAGGCGAACTTCTACGAAGAAAAGCTGGATGAAGGAAAAATCTTGTTATTCGTTAAGGATTTAGAAAGAGTCGGTGAATGGTTACAAGAAAGAAGATGCATGTATTCTATTTAAATTTGTATCCTGTAAATCTATAAATCTATTACGAAAAGGAGATTGTAAATATGAGTGAGAACGGACTAAAAGAACAAGTTAAAGGTAAAGTTGAAAAGAAAAAAGGACAAGTAAAAGAAGGAATTGGTGAAGTTACAGAAGATAGAGAGTTGAAAAATGAAGGGAAGTGGGAAAAAACGAAGGGAACGATAAAAGAAAAAGTCGGAAAAGTGAAACAAAAGATAAGTGATGAATTGGATAATAAAGAATAATATATGTTCATCAAGCTTTGGTTACATACCAAAGCTTGATGAATCCAATATAAAACGAATATAGGAGGTTTAATTGTGGGACTTATTATTACGTGTATTGTAGGTGGACTTATTGGTGCGTTAGCTGGAATGATTACAGGAAAAGACTTTCCGTTAGGTATAGTTGGTAACGTGATTGCCGGATTAATCGGATCTTGGGTAGGTAGTGCGTTATTTGGTCATTGGGGTCCTGAATGGGGAGGCATCTTTATTCTTCCAGCTTTATTAGGTGCAATCGTCTTTATTTTAATCGTTACATTCTTTTCTAGAATGCTGCGGAAAGCGTAAGTATGATAATGAATAGTAATCTTAAGTTTGTTATATGCGACTATAAGGTTAATAAGCTCGTAAAAATACATAAAAAAAGCATCCAATTAAACTAATTTGGATGCTTTTTTTATGTAATCTGCATAGGAAAGAGTGGAGGATGAAGAACCCCCACTCATTAAAATTACACTTTCTATTATGTATTAAACCATCGTTACTTTTTCACAATTATTTATTTTTACGACCTGCCTTGGTTCTATATGAGATAAGTCTTCGCTATTACCGATATCCACTACAATTGTATTCGTTAGTATGTTAATAATGGAACCAATTAATTTTGTAGCATGATCGTGTCGATAAGAAAATTGAACAAAATCTCCCTTTTTAAAGTTGTGCTCTTCCATAGATAGATCCCCCTAAAAATAATGTTTATACATTATACATACACAAAATTATAAGTTTTAAACATTTATTAGTACGATTTAAGTGTTAAGCCGAGAAAGGTGTAGAAAATTTATTTATAATGAAAATAAAAAAAATATGTTTAAAATTAATTTTTATGGGTAATTAAATAGTAAGAGTTTGAGATAAGGGGGCGGAAATGATGAATTTGGCAATAAATATTTTGCAAAATGATGTAGGTTATACAGTACAACTTAATGGTGAAATTGACGCATATACGGCATCAGATTTGAAAAATAAGATTATGCCTATTGCAAGCGAAAAAGAGGTTCATATTGTAGTAGATTTTACTGAGGTAGAGTATATGGATAGTACAGGTTTAGGTGTGTTTATAGCTCTATTAAAAGCAATTAAGAAAAATGATGGAAAGCTAGAGTTTATTGGTGTATCTAAAAGACTAAAAAGATTATTCGATATTACAGGACTAACAGAAATATTAAATTTGAATTCCGATTTTGAAAAAGTAGAAAGAAGGTGACTAGGGATGATGGAGAGATTTGAAAAGATAGAAATGAAAATTCCTGCAAAGGCAGAATATGTGGCTATTATTCGTTTAACAATGGCTGGTGTTGCGAATCGAATGGGCTTTGCTTATGACGATATAGAAGATATGAAAATTGCTATTAGTGAAGCATGTACAAATATTGTACAACATGCATACAAAGAAGACGTTGGAGAAATTGCAATTGTCTTTGGGCTATATGAAGATCGATTAGAAATTATGGTTGCTGATAATGGGATTAGCTTTGATTTTAGCACCTTAAAAGAGAAAGTTGGTCCGTATGATATTAGTAAACCAGTAGAACATTTGCCGGAAAATGGTTTAGGTTTATATTTAATCAATACGTTAATGGATGATATACAAATTATGCATGATGAGGGCATGACAGTTTTAATGACAAAATATATACAAAGAGAGCAGGTGGAGAATGATGGAAATCCAATCTCAACCTACAAATCTTGCTAAAGAAGACGTTATTAAACTAATTGCAGACTTCCAACAAAACCAATGTGATGAAGCACAGGAAAGATTAGTTCATCACTATAAAAATCTCGTACATTCCATTGCATATCGCTATTCAAAAGGTGGGCCGATGCATGAGGATATTATACAAGTAGGAATGTTAGGGCTCTTAGGCGCAATAAGAAGGTATGATTACTCGATAGGGAATGCTTTTGAGCCGTTTGCAATACCTACGATAGTAGGCGAAATAAAGAAGTATTTACGTGATAAAACTTGGGGTATTCATGTTCCAAGGCGAATGAAAGATTTAGGCGGGAAGATTAAACTTGCGATAGAGGAGCTAACAGATCAACTGCAACGTTCACCGAAGATTATAGAGATTGCGGATCATTTA
The DNA here is from genome assembly GCF_052947655.1 of Bacillus pretiosus. NCBI lineage: Bacteria > Bacillati > Bacillota > Bacilli > Caryophanales > Bacillaceae > Bacillus > Bacillus pretiosus. The sequence goes on from NZ_CM129593.1 coordinate 999,799, forward strand.
GAACTATCCGAAGAGGAAGTGCTAGAAATTATGGATGCGAAAAATAATTATCGAGTATCTTCCTTAGACGATGTAGTTGAAAATTCATCTGATGGCAGTTCGGTAGCGAGAATTGAATCTGTAGGTGAAGTAGAGCAAGGATATGAAGAGACAGAAAGACGTCTCGTTTTAAAGGATATTTTTAACGTATTAAATGAGACGGAAAAGAGTGTCATTCATTATATATTTGGAGAGAATTTAAATCAAAAGGATACAGGGGAACGGTTAGGTATTTCACAAATGCACGTTTCTCGTATTAAAAGACAAGCGATAAGTAAATTGAAGCAAGCAGCGTTTTTAGATACATAAAAATTTTAAAGAATTATGTTTAAAACATGAGAAAAGGGGTAGTTATTAAGTATAGGAGGAGATATAAAAATGTCACACGATGTGAAAGAACTAATCGAAGGATTGAATAAAGATTTAGCAGGAGAATACTCGGCAATTATTATGTATAACCATAATGCTGCTACAGTTTCTGGTATATATAGACAAGTGTTAAAACCTTTCTTTGAATCTGAAATTAGTGATGAACAAGGACATGCCCTATATTTAGCGGAGAAAATTAAGACGTTAGGTGGTACACCTACTACGATCTCTTTACCAGTGAAACAAGTAGAAGATGTTAGAGAAATGTTAGAAGAAGCTAGGAAGTCAGAATATGAAACAATTAAGCGTTATGAAACGAGAAAAGAACAGGCCGCGAAATTAAATATGACAGAGTTAGTTGTAAAGTTAGAAGATATGATTGCAGATGAAACAAATCATATGGAAGAGTTAGATCGTCTTTTAAGTGATAAAGCAATGGTGTTAAATTAATTTATAGAGTGAAAGAACAAACTCTCATTTCTAGGGGGTTTGTTCTTTTGCTGTATAAAAAATATGTTTGAGTAGGAAATTTTCATTTTGTAACTGAGTATGTAATACTAGAAAAATAGAAAATGATCATAGATTTACATTTTATATAAGAAAAGGGGAAATAACTTGTGTCCATTTTAATTGTCGATGATAATCCGGTTAACATCTTTGTAATTGAAAAAATTTTAAAACAAGCCGGATATCAGGATCTTGTATCGCTTAATTCTGCACAAGAGCTTTTCGAATACATTCAATTTGGAAAAGATTCTTCCAGGTATAATGAAATTGATTTAATACTATTAGATATTATGATGCCTGAAATTGACGGACTTGAAGTTTGTAGGCGATTACAAAAAGAGGAGAAGTTTAAAGATATTCCTATTATTTTTGTAACAGCTTTAGAAGATGCGAATAAATTAGCTGAAGCGCTTGATATAGGCGCAATGGATTATATTACGAAACCGATAAATAAAGTTGAATTGTTAGCGCGTATGCGTGTAGCATTACGCTTGAAATCGGAATTAAATTGGCATAAAGAACAAGAAGAAAACCTTCGTAATGAATTGGATTTAGCTACACAAGTACAAAGAAACTTATTAAGTAGCCCATTAAGAGAAGATCATATAAAAATTGAAGCAAGCTATTTACCTTCATTCAAACTAGCTGGAGATATGTATTATTGGTATAAAATCGATAAAAACCGCTACGGTATTATATTATTAGATGTGATGGGACATGGTATATCTGCTTCATTAGTTTGTATGTTTATTTCGTCTGTATTACGTGAAACGATTAAATCTTTAATCGATCCAGAACTTGTCATTAAAGACTTAAATAAATATATGACTCTTTTACATAATGAGAATGATAATATTCCATATTATTTTACAGCGATATACTTAGTAGTTGATACAGAAAAGAGAACAATTGAATATGTAAATGCAGGACATCCTTCTGGATACGTTTTAGTCGATGAAGCGAATGTAGTGGAACTAAATCGCGGGGGTTGTGCGGTAGGATTTTTTGATGAAATAAAAGTTGAAAAGACAGTTATACCTTTTGAGGAGAACGCTCAAATATTATTATTTACAGATGGTGTGCTTGAAGCAATTGCAAATGATGAATTTGAGTCTGAAGAGAAATTACGTGCTTTTACAGAAAGAAAATGGGGAGATTTAGAAGAAGAGATAGAAGGGTTTTATAAGGAAGAACAGAAGAAAACACAATCAGATGATATGTGCCTCATTATGATACAAACGAATGCGAAATAAAAAGCGTATGAAATCCAAACAGAGGATTTCATACGCTTTTATTGTATTTTTTGATAGATTTGTTCGTTCGGATTAAACTGGATATAATGCGGCATTATATTTGAAAAACGAAGAGTTTCTTTATTTCCTAAACATAGGAATCCATTGTGGCCTAAACTTTCATAAAATAGTTGCTGTACTTGGTTTTGAAGTTTACCTGTAAAATAAATTAAAACGTTACGGCAAAGTATAATATGAAATTCGTTAAAAGATTGATCAGTTACTAAATTATGTTGCGCAAAGATAATGTTTTGTAAAAGAGATGGATTAAAATAAGCAAAACGATTATCTGTTGAATAGTAGTTAGAAAATGCTTGTGTACCGCCAGCTTGTAAATAGTTTTTCGTATAAGTTTGCATTTTATTTAACGGAAGGATGCCTTGTTTTGCTTTTTCTAACACATTTGTATTCATATCTGTTGCGTAAATAACAGCTTTTTCACTTAATCCTTCTTCGTGAAGTAAGATGGACATGGATAATACTTCTTCACCAGTTGCGCATCCAGCATGCCAAATTCTAATTTCAGGATACTTTTTTAATTCAGGAATGACATGCTCTCTTAGCGCTTTAAAAAAGTTAGGGTTACGGAACATTTCAGTTACATTAATGGAGAAATCATTTAATAACTGTTCTAAAAACCCTTCCTCATGAATTACTTTTTCAATTAACTTTGAAATGGTTGGTATATTAGAGATCTGCATTCGATTACAAATTCTTCTATAAATAGATGTACGAGCATATTGGCGGAAATCGAAGCCAGATAGTTTAAATAACGCTTCTAATAGTAATTCAATTTCTAAGTTCGTGCGCTTATCCATATCGACGGATGGATCAAAATTATAATACTTATTTTCCACTTAAATTAAACCTCACTTATTTTATTAACCATACACTCATTACCGAATAGAGTTGATGTAAATTTAATGGTTTACTTATATAATCTGAAGCGCCAGCAGATAAACATTTCTCTTTATCATTTGGCATTGCTTTCGCAGTTAATGCGATAATAGGTATTTCATGTAACCTTAAGTTCATTCGGATATGTTCCATCGTTTCATAACCGTCCATATTCGGCATCATAATATCCATTAAAATAAGGTCAATATTTGTATTGTTTTTTAGTATGTCTAAACACTCTATGCCATTTTGTGCAGTAATAATGTTGGCATGCTGTTTTTTTAATGCATTTTGTAATGCAAATATATTTCGGTGATCATCATCGACAATTAAAATGGTTTTCTCTTGGAAGACATTATTTGTTTCAGGAGTCACGATAGTTTCCTCCACAACTTCAGCAGGGGTAACATCTTCTATCGTTGCTGCAACCTCTAAATTGGATACTTGTATATCAGTTAATCCATTTGGAAGGTTAGGAATATATACAGTGAAAGTACTGCCTTCTCCTACATTACTCTCTAACGTAATCCAACCACCTAACAATCTAGCAAACTCTTTACAAATAGATAACCCTAAGCCTGTACCACCATATTTCCGAATTGTTGCTCCATCTGCCTGTTGAAAGGCTTCGAAAATGAGTTGCTGCTGTTCTTTAGCGATACCAATACCAGTATCTTTTACTGAAATTGTAATCCAATCATTACTTATAGACTGCATTTCATGACTTAAATTAGTTGCTTCTATTGAATTGAAATGTAAAGAGACGGATCCTTTTTCCGTGAATTTAAATGCATTGGATAATAAGTTTTTAATAATTTGTTCAATCCGTTTTGCATCTGTATAAAATAGATCAGGAATCGTATCACTGTCTTCAATCGTAAATTCGACATTTTTTTGTGCAGCTATATGTAAAAAGTTTTGATGCATACTTGCTGCCATGTCACTTATGTTTGTTGCTTCGAAAATAACATCTAGTTTTCCAGCTTCTACTTTAGATAAATCAAGTATGTCATTAATTAGAGTAAGTAAATCTTTTCCTGATGAATGAATGACAGTTGCTAATTCAATTTCATCGTCGGATAAATGATTATCATGATTTTCTTTTAACATTTCAGATAATAGTAAAATACTATTTAACGGTGTGCGTAATTCATGAGACATATTTGCTAGAAATTCTGATTTGTATTTTGAGCTACGTAATAACTCACTTGCTTTTTCTTCTAATTCTGATTTAGTAATTTGTAAGTCAGCTGTCTTTTGCTCTGCCTCTTCCGTTCTAGACTCTAGTTGTTCATTCGTTGTTCGTAATTCTTCGGCTTGCATTTGTAGTTCTTCAGCTTGCGTTTGCAATTCTTCTGATTGAACTTGCAACTCTTCTGTCATTGCTTGTGATTCATGTAAAAGAGTTTGAATTCGCATACGTCCCATAATACTATGGATTGTTAAACCTAGGTTATCAACAGTTTGTTGAATTAAATCTTGATGTAAGTCTGAAATCTCAGTTACACTTACTAATTCCATTACTGCGATTACTTCATCCTCAAATAAGATAGGGACGACTAGTAGGTTTTTAGGGCGTATTTCTAATAAGCCGCTAGTGACATAACGAAATTCTTCTGGTATTTCTCGAAGAATAAAGCTTTGTTTTTCTAAAGCACATTGTCCAATTAAACCTTCACCCATTTTAATGGATTGTTTTCCAATATCAGCACCTTGATCGGCGAAAGAAGCTTTCTTTACATAGTAGACAGTTTCTTCAATTTCTTCACGTACATAGAATGCACCGCAAGAGGTTTGCGTTTTTTGTATAACTCCACTAAGAATTTTTTTACCTAATATCTCAATAGAAGGTACACCTTGATACATTAAAATTAATTCTGCAAGCTCGGTTTGTAACCACTCTCTTTTAGATATTTCGTCTAGTAGGTGGTTCGTTGTATGAGCAAGATCTTTTATTTCATCCCGTGTGTTTACATGAATTCTTTCCGTAATTTTTTCTTTAGAAGAAATGGATTTAATAGCTTGAATTACGTTTTTAATCGTTTTTGTAATGGAATTCGAAATATAGAGTGAAATGATAATAGAAATACAAGAAAGTAAGAACAATAAACCGTATAACCAAATCTCTAATTTATTATTTTGAGTATCTAATTGTGCAGCTCTTTTTTTCGTTAGTTGTTCCTCTACACTACGGAAGTTAGTTAGCTGCGATTGTAGTGATTGAATTTGAGTCGTGTCGATTGCTTGTACGTTATTACTATTGTGATTCGTAATGAATGGGTGAATCTCTTTATTAATCCAACTAGTAATGTTTTCATTAATCTGTTTTAATTTTTCTTGCTGAGAAGGGTTATCCTCTAATAGAGCTAAAAGATCTTGATAATGTTTTTCGTAATCCTTTTCCGCAGCGTTAAGAGATTGAACGTAATTTGCATCATTAGAAGTGATAAATCCTTTCGCTTTATTTTCAATTGTTAGTAAATCTTTCTCCACTTGATTCGTTAAATTAAGAACTTTAAAATCGTGATCAATAATAAAATTACGAGATTTTTGTAAACTGGAAATCCCATTGTTTAACATAATGAAAGAAATAAGCAAGAACAAAATGATAACTAAATAACCAGCCATAATTTTGAAGCGAATACTAAATTTTGCTTTCGATTTCATTAAAAATTCCTACCTTCAAGGTTATTCAAAGTTTTCAATTGTAAAGAATGAAAAACGTAATATATATTATATCAGTTTTCATAAGGCCAAACTAGAAATCCCCCTATTGTATTAGGGGGTTCTTTTTTAATAGAGGAAATCATTTTGAAATATAAAAACATATATGAAAAGTAACGATCGAGGGAATAGGGGGATAATAAAACTTTTAAGAAGGAAAGAGTGTTCTTAAAGCTTTTTTTGCATCTATTCCTTCAAAGATAAATAATACAAGCTCTCTCTTTTTTACAGTAAGGAAAAAGGATATTAATGTGCTTAAGCTTTTAATAGAAGTAAGTGTTCCGTGTTTACTTATAAATAAATTCGTTTGAAATGTTGTCATTAAAGCATAAAAATGATGAATCTGCGTTATTGTAGGTGTTTCATTATAAAGAATAGTAGTAGATTGGATTGCATTCATCGAAATATTCCTTTCCATATAATAAGCATAACAATATAAACATACCCGTTTTAAAAAATGTTAAACATATAAATAAGAAAAAATATAATTATAGTATTTTAGGTTTAGAAAGGGTTATGAAGGGTATACATATACTAGAAAGAGATTGACTGAAGATGAATTATAAGAGTTCTAGTCTATAAAAATATACTTTTACTTTAAATAAAAAGGAGTCTGGTATACATGAATGAAATGATGATTAATATTACATTTGATTTAATTTACTTGTTAAGTAGTTCGCTTGTGATCCTTTTATTATTCGCTTTTTTCGTAAATGGTTATGTTAATAAGAAGATTAGTGTATACAGAAATGAAGAAAGATAAAGATACATTATATAAAACTTTAGGAGGTTAATAGTTATGGATGTAGATAGAAAAATAGTAGGTGTTTTTAGAACAATTGATGATGCGGCGTTCGTTATTAATGAATTAAATGATAAAGGATACTCGGCGGATAATATTTCAGCTATTGCGAAGGATCAAAAGGAAATTGAACATCTGGAAGAAAAATCGGGTGAAAAAGTGAATCATGAAACTGCACATAAAGCGGATATCTTTTCAGCGACAGGGCTTGTGGCAGGAGGAGTAGCAGGCGGACTCGGTGGTTTATTAACAGGTCTTGGTATACTTGCCGTTTCTGGAATGGGTCCAATCGTAGCAGCGGGACCTATCGCAGCAGCTATTGGAGGAGCCGGTATTGGCGGAGGAGCTGGAAGTTTAATAGGAGCATTTATCGGATTAGGAATTCCCGAAGAACATGCTAAGAAATATGAAGAATACATTTACGATGGAAATATATTAATTTTAGTAGATGCAAAATTAGATGATAAGTTAGAAATCTATAAAATATTTGATAAGCATAATGCGTATAACTCTGATTTCTTTAAATAATATGTACGTCACATATTTAAACATAATGAATATCGTTTTTGATCTTACAACTTTGGCACGGCCGAGGAGTCGTATGACTATAAGAGAGGAAGGGCTTATAGTAAAAGATCAAGTTTAAGAGAGAAGGGGTGTCTTTTCGTGATTGTAAAAATATTAAAGGATAGTAGTAATAGTTTCCTTTGTACGGTTCAAAATAAAAATGGAGAGCAGTATGTGAAGAAATGGTTTAGTAAACAGGAAAACAATGAAGAATTAGGGCGACCAACCTTTAAAGAAGTGGAAAAGGATTGGAAAGAAAATAGAAAATCGTTTATGTATCCTAACGTAAAAGCGGTTTATTAAATAATAGCCGTTTCATTCTTACAAAATTGTCACACTCCTGTAAGGTAATTCAATAGATTAGATACTTTTTCTGTGTCATAATAAAGACATAAGAAAGCGCATTAAAAAACTACAACATATTAGGAGAGTGTCAGTCATGATTGTAACAACAACGTCTGGAATTCAAGGTAAAGAAATTATTGAGTATATCGATATTGTAAATGGTGAAGCTATTATGGGTGCAAATATTGTCCGCGACTTATTCGCTTCCGTTCGTGATGTTGTCGGTGGTCGTGCTGGTTCTTACGAAAGCAAGCTAAAAGAAGCTCGTGATATCGCAATGGATGAAATGAAAGAACTTGCAAAACAAAAAGGTGCGAACGCTATCGTTGGTATTGACGTAGATTACGAAGTTGTTCGTGATGGAATGTTAATGGTTGCTGTAAGTGGTACAGCTGTACGTATATAAGTAAATAAAAAACAGGCTCCCCCTTGAAGTTCATGCTTTGAGGGGATTTTTTTGTTTCATGACTACAGTTAAAATGAAGAAGAGTTGATGGCGAATGTACTGGCTCGCTAAAATGATATAACCGCTTAAGGGATAAGCTGAAAAAAACTATACTGTACATATGTTTAAAATAAGTAAAACGTTATTGTAAAAAATGCTAGGATTGCTCCTAGCATTTCGTGAGGGGGTATTGCACGGGAATTTAGATAATAAGCAGACGTACCCGCTTATTTCAAATGTAGTATATATTGTTTTCAAGGAGAAAAGTAAGAAATACAACAATCTTTATATATGTTTAACGAGAGTGTTAACTTTATGATAAATAATAAAATTGTTATTTGAGGTAAGGGGAGAAATAATGGTATGAATAACTTTAGAGGGTGTATAGTTTATAGAAATAAACGATTGAGCATGTAAAGAGTTGTATTACATAAAATTTATAATGAATAGAGGGGGTTACATTATGTTTTGGTTAGGATGTTTTTTAGGATATATTGTAGGTTCAGTTATTACATGTGCTCTACTTTACTATGGGTATAGATCCAATGAAAATAAAAAAGCGGATATACAAAAGAGGGAGGAGAGGAAAATCAATAAAAAAGGTGTATAGGATGTGGAAGGTAAGGTGATAACGTTGATGCAAAAATAAAGGACAGTACATATTTTATATGACTACTATGTACTGTCCTCACTTATTTCTTTTGGATTATGAAAAATTATTTCCTGTCTTGCTATAAATTTCATAGGCGAAATAACCAAATAAATAGCCTATTCCAGACCCTAAACTAATGGAAAGCAGTGAGAAGTCCGGGAAAAACATACCGAAAATTAAACCGATTATACAGCCGACAAGCATTCCCATAGGTATTAAACTATCTAATAACAGTTGAGCTTTTTGAGATTTTTTCTTACCTAATTTTCCGTTCTTATATTTATGTTCCAATCTTTTAATTACAAATACTACAATTCCACCAACTATTACAACAGGCGCGATTGCCGAAATGAACTACATGTTAGAAGCTCCTTTCGCTTTTTAATTAAATTATACCATATATTAACATTTTAAATTTAAGCGGAGACAAGATCTTCTGCATTTCTTTTCCTTTTATTCATGACTAAAGTTAATAGGAATAAAATGAAGCTTAAAAGTGTCATTATAATAAAAACTTGCGTATAACTATTAAAATAGTCACGAGCGATTCCTGCTAGGACAGGAATGAATCCGCCCATAATATATCCTCCTGATTGCATCATAGCAGTCCATGCACTCGCATCTTCTGAAGTTTTTGTTTCATATAGCGGTAGCATAAGAGCGAGTGGAAATACGCCGCCGAGCCCGATACCTAGTAAAATAGAAGGGACCCATGGTGTGGTTAATGGGTAAATCATAAGCGATAAACCTACGAGTACAAAGCATATACTCCCTAATAACCAAAGTGCTCTGTTTTTATAAATATCCGCTAATGTTGGAATTAAAAAGCTGCATATCATTTGAATCACTGTAAAAACAGTTATAAGAGTCCCCGCTTGTTCGCTACTCACACCCATACTTTGATTTGCCGGCGCAAGCCAAGTCGTAATGGAATAAAAGATTCCTGATTGTATCCCGAAAAAGATTGTGAACAACCATGCTTTTTTATTTCTTAAAGGTAAGCTATTATTCTTTTTATTTTGTGTACTCGTATTCTTTTTTCGTTTCATAACGGGATACCAAAACATAATAGCGATAATAGTAAGTACACCCCAAAAAGCGAGTGCCATATTCCAATCGTCTTTTAATACATGTTGTAAAGGAATCGTTAATCCTGCACTTAAAGAAGCACCAGTTCCCATACCTACTGAATATATGCCAATCATTAAGCCGATTTTCGTAGGGAATTTTTCTTTAATAAACCCTGATAGTAACGGGCCTGCAAGTGCAATTCCAATACCGATAAATAAAGAGCTTGTGAATAATGTGGAAATAGAAAAGGTAAAAGCTCTCATACATGTTGCCAAGCCAATTAAAATAAGACAAGCCATAATTGATTTTTCGGCCCCGTATTTTTTAATTACCTTCCCAGTCAGTAAGGCGAATGTCCCCATACAAAAAACAGGAATAGCTGTTAAAAAGCTAACGGAAAAATTGCTTATATTTAAGTCTTGTCGGATTGTTTCTAATACAGGTGAAACAGATGTAATTCCGATACGTAAATTAATAGAAACAAAAAATAGTGCTAGTATATATAAATAAGTTCGTTCTTGATGTTTCAATTTCATTTTCTCCTCTCTTAAACATCAGATGTTATTCGGTATATCATCTGATGTTTGTGTGTAATAGATAAGGAGCTTATTTCAGCTCCAAATTTTGAACGGCGTATGTTCGTGCCTCTTCGGCATTTTGTTTAAAAATAGCTTGGAATAACTTTTCATGAATGTCAGAGTTATCTTCATAGTCCACTGTATTTAATATGAATTGGCTTAAAATGTGGCGAAGGGCAGGTACGAAAGATTGATACAAATCAAGTAGAACTTCGTTTTTACTCGCCTTTGCAATGGCTAGATGAAACTGAATGTCTGCATCTATGTATGCTACATAATTTCCTTCTTGAAGGGCATGTCTTCTTTTATTCAAATGTCCTTTCAAGTATAAAAGATCCTCGTCGCTTCGGCGCTGTGCCGCTAACATCGCCACTTCTTTATCTAACATATTTCGTGCTTCATACACATGATTTATATTAGCTGCTTGCAGTCGTTTTTCAAATGAATCTTGCGTTGTATTGAGTGAGACAATACGAGTACCTTGTCCTTGTCGAACTTCTAATATGCCAGCATGTACTAATATCTTTATGCTTTCTCGCAGTGTTGAACGTCCTACCCCTAACTCTTCCATTAACTGCGGCTCTGTAGGGAGGCGATCACCAACTTCATACTCGCCAGAAAAGATTTTCTCTTGTAGACGTTCCAACACTTCATCGACTAATTTCCGCCGAGAAACTTTTGAAAAAGATTTCTTTTCGTTCATATTCATCTGCTCATCTCCTGTTATATTCGTTTTTATGATAACCAATTTAAGTTCGGTTGACAATGTTATTTTTTAGGTAGTTGAAATGGGATACTAAAATAGGGTTTATAAGACATAAAAAAATCTATTTTGAAAAAATCAATCAAAATAGATCCTTCAATTGCATTTAATAGCTCGTCAAAAACACTTTCCCTTTCGTTTTCTCAGCAGACTGCACAACATCAACCGCACTTTTCACATCTGCTAAGTCATACGTAGAATGGACTTTCATAAAATGTAATTGTTTGTTTTCCACTAAGCGAATTAAGTGACGAAACGTTTCTTGCCATTTATATGGTGATACTTCTTTATTCCAATGTCGTAAATGAAATATGTTCGCGTGCACTTTTGCTTTCGTGACAATCTCTGCCCAGTTCACTTGTATTCCTGATAGAAGACCAATTGTTAAAAAGTGCCCGTTTGGACGTAAGGAAAAAGCTAATTCATTTCCATCTGGTCCTCCGATAGAGTCAATCGCAGCATCTGCACCGAGCCCGTTTGTTAATTCCATAACTGTTTCATAAAGCGGGGCAGTGGAGGTATCAATTACATACTCAGCACCAAGGCGTAGTAATTCTTCTGTATGCTTATTATTTCTTGTAACAGCAATTAATCGGAAGTTTAAAATTTGTGATAACTGAGCAAAAAGATGACCAATAGCGGATCCACAAGCGTTCACTAATAAAACGTCATCCTGTTTTAAATTTAGTGTTTCTGTACATGTAACCCAAGCTGTAAGGGGATTAATATACATTTGTGCCGCTGTAAAATCATCGATAGAATCAGGGATAGGGACTACAAAGTCAGCTGATGTTGTAACGAACTCTTGCCAGGTACCATCTCCGCGTAACGGTAAAACACGTTTACCGATAAGGTCTCTAGAAACGAAAGAGCCAACATCTTCTACAATGCCAACACCTTCATAACCAGGTATGCTAGGTAAAGGGATTCTATGTGCGTACGCTCCGGTTACTGGAATTAAGTCAGATGGATTAATCGGTCTAACTAACATACGAACTAAAACTTCATTATCTTTTAATGGTTCTATATTTTTATATTCAACTTGTAATACATCTTTTGGGTTACCAAACTTGTGAAATTGAATGTGTTTTCCGTGCAAAGTAATGTTCCCCCTTAGTGTAGTTGGATTTATTATAACACCTGTAGTTCAATTGCTTGTTTGATTTACATGTAGGAGGGGATATGTGCAAAATAAAAAGGAAGCAACCGCAGCTGCTTCCTACATCTATTAAGCCGAAGCCTTCTTCATTCTCTCAAGTAAACTAGATAACACATGCGTACGATATGATTCTAGTTTTTTACCTTCATAAGTACGAATACCTAATTTTTTAAGTTCTTTTACATACCAACCTTTGCTTCCGAAATACATGTGATCGCTCCCCTTCAACTTTGTTTTTATTTGTTCTGATTGCATATGGAGGTACAGGTAATATAATGAAGGAAATGAATTTCGCGCGAAAATGGTTAACTTTGTTGCAAAAGACATATATACTAAGGATAGTATATAACGAGGTGGGCAAGACGTGATTATAGAGAAGCACGAAATTCAAATTGACCAAATTACGAGCGGTAAAGTGAATATCTTTACTTTCTATAGGAATAGAAAGCAAGTTGATGATCATTTTTTACGATTGCAAGAACCATCGCTTACAGCAAACTACTTCTTCCATTTTCATTTTGATGCAGAGAGCTTGCATCTACTGCAGGAAGAGTTTCCGAGCGTATATCCGTACAACGGTAGTGAAACGATTCACGACTGGACGGAAAAGATGAAAGCAGAATTGCAACATCAGATCCAAACAGGAAAATGGAATAAGCGCGTACGTATCGGTAATCGCATTCTAGATGTGGTGTTTACGTGGTGTGACGAAGATATAGTAGAGTGAAAAAGAAGCGGATGACGCTTCTTTTTTTAGCGCTGGAATAAAACGAGCTTACCTGCAGAAGATGTGCAGCGATGTGTTTTTTCATACAATCCTTTTTCTTGTAAAATAGATTCACCTTTTGCTTTCGCTTCTTTTTCAGTTGCCGCCTCGAATGATTCGTCTAATGCTTTAGAACCATCTTTTTCAAAGACTGTTAGAACGTATACTCCCATGAAAATTCCCTCCAATAATAAAAATCAGAATCTTATAACTATTTTGGCATAAATCGCTAGAATATGCAAAGAAATATATGACATTGCGTGTTACAATAAAGTGAAACTTTAACTAGTGGGGAGTTTTTTATTTCCTGCTTATTACTAGTTTTCACCAATTGAGCATGTAGTGTTTGTGTTCATGCGGATAAAATGAAACTTTTGAAATATAGAAAGGATCGTTATTTGTGAAACAAGTGAAGTTTATACATGCGGCTGATTTGCATTTGGATAGTCCGTTTAAAGGAATGGAGATGAATGTACCGCAGTCTGTTTGGGAGAGAATGAAGCAGAGTACGTTTGAATCGTTCGAGCGTATTGTTGATAAAGCGATTCAAGAGCGCGTTGATTTCGTATTACTAGCCGGGGATTTGTATGATGCGGAGACGAGAAGTTTGAGAGCGCAAGTGTTTGTGCGCGAGCAAATGAAGAGACTGTCGCAGTATGATATCCCTGTTTTTATTATTCACGGTAACCACGATCATTTAGGGGGAAGCTGGGCAGCAATTGAGTTTCCGGAAAATGTTCATGTGTTTACGGAGCCTTATGTAGAAGAGAAATCATTTTATAAAAATGGTGAGTTGTTAGCTTCTATTTACGGGTTTAGTTATTTGCAGCAAGCGGTAACGGATAATATGACAGCGCAGTTTACGAAAATGAGTGATGCGCCTTTTCATATTGGCATGCTTCACGGAAGTGTGGAAGGAGATGCAGAGCATAATCGTTATGCACCGTTTCAAATTCGTGAGCTGAAAGAAAAGCAGTTTGATTATTGGGCTCTTGGTCATATACATAAACGTGAAATTTTATCAGAAGAGCCGTGCATTATTTATCCAGGTAATATACAAGGACGTCATCGTAAGGAGACAGGGGAAAAGGGTTCATACCTGATTGAACTCACGAAACAAGGAACGCACTGTTCATTTTTCCATACGGCGGATGTTGTGTGGGATGAGATAGAAGTGAATATTGATGGACTTGAAACTGTTGATGAACTTATGACGAGCGCATCGAGTGCGATGAATGAGTGCCGAAGAGAAGAGGAAGGGACGCTACTTACTGTCGTATTTACAGGACAAGGCCCACTTTCTCCTTATTTACGTGATGAAAAACGTGTGGAAGAGATCTTTCATATTTTAGCAGCTGGCGAAGAGCGAAAAGACTTCGTATATGCGATGAAGTGGAAAAATGAGACGGTTTCTTTTGCGGAAATCGAGCGTTTGAAAGAGGAAAATCATTTCGTCGGTAGTGTGCTGAAAGAGTTAGAAGCTTTCACCAATATGGACGGCGTATTGCGCAGTATTTGGACATCTCCTGTAGCGCGTAATAGTATTGAATCTTTTACAGAAGAAGAGAAGAAAGAGATTCAAAAGGAAGCAGAAAATATTATTTTAGAGCAATTATTCCAGCAAGAGAGGGATAAGAAATGAGAATTGAAAAACTCCATATTTATGGGTACGGAAAATTAGAAAATGTGGAAATGGATCTGTCAATGCTGACAGTGTTATACGGTGAAAATGAAGCGGGGAAATCGACAATTCGCTCATTTATGAAAAGTATTTTATTCGGTTTTCCAACGAGAGGACAGCGCCGTTATGAGCCGAAAGAAGGCGGCAAGTATGGCGGTGCGATGACTGTGCAAACAGAGAAGTACGGCCGTTTGAAAATTGAACGGTTGCCAAAGACGGCAGCTGGTGAGGTGACCGTTTATTTTGAAGACGGGAAAACGGGCAACGAGGAAATTTTACACGATATATTAAGCGGGATGAATGAAAGTTTATTTGAATCTGTCTTTTCATTTGATATGCACGGCCTTCAAAATATTCATCAGCTCGGCGAAGCGGATATCGGAAATTATTTATTTTCAGCAAGCGCAGTCGGAAGCGATGCGTTATTACAACTAGATAAAAAGCTAGAAAAAGAAATGGATCAGCGTTTTAAGCCGAGTGGGCGTAAACCAGAAATTAATGTGTCACTACAAGAGATGAAGAAGCTTGAAGAGAAGATGAAAGAGTGGCAAGGGAAAATTGGCACGTATGAAAAGCAAGTGGAGCAGTTAAAAGAAAGTGAAGAGCAGCTAGCTTTTGTTCGCGTGGAAAAAGAGAGTGCAGAAAAGCGAAAGCAAGATTATGAAATATTAGCTGTGCTTGAGCCTCTCGTTATTGAAAAGCGTGCGCATGAGAAAGTGTTAGAAAACGAGGGCGGACAATTTCCTGTAAACGGGATGGCGCGCTATGAAGCGATTAAGGCGAAGATGGAGCCGCTTCAATTACAAGTGGATTCACTCCATAAGAAAACAGAGACTGTGCAAACGGAAATTGAATCGATTCAAATAGATGAAGAGTTTTTACAAAAAGAAAGTTATGTAGAAGAACTTCGTATGCAGCATATGTCTTACGAAAATGCACGCCAAGAAATGTGTGATATAACAGGAACGATTACGAATATAAAAGAAGAACTGACAGAATTAGAGCAACAAATTGGTGCTACTTTTGAAAAAGAAACAGTTCTTTCGTTTGATATGAGTTTGGCAACGAAAGAGTTAATTACGCAAACGGTGCAAAAGGCGCGCGAACTAGAAACGCAAAAAGTACAGCTTGACGATCGTTTCAAAGTAGCGCAGGAGCAATTAGAAGAACAAGAAGAAAACATAAGACAGGTTAAGCACCAAATGTTAGCGGATGAAGAACGAAATACGCTAGTTGAGAAAGAAAAGTCATTCCAAGATGCGGCGTTTATCGGTATGGGCGCAGAGAGAATGAAGCGCAAGTATGAAGAGAAGGCAGGAGCGGCAGTGCAAAAGAAAAAACAGTGGCAAAGAGTTTGTCTTCTGTTACTTCTTATTAACACAGTCGTTTTATTCACAAGCTTATTTATAGACAACCGCCCGCTCTTATTTATTAGTGTCATTGTTTTTGTAGGGATTGTTCTTGCCCTCGTTTTATATAAAGATCCGTCAAGTGGATTACAAGAAGAGCTTCTTACTCTTCAGCAAAGTGCTGGTGGGAGACAAAGTGAAGAAGCAATGTCAGTTCGTTATCAATTAGAAAAAGATGAAGAGATACGTAAATTATTTGAGCGTGAGTCGTATAAGTTACAGCAAATGGAGCGAGCTTATGATAAAGTCGTTTCATCGTATGAGGAATGGGAGAGAGAAACGTTCCGCATTAGCGAACAAGTAAATGTGTATAAAGTGCGCTATATGTTCCCTGAATTTTATACGTATGCACACATATTGCCGGCGTTTGAGCGTATGGAAAAAATGCAGCAATTATATCGCGAGTTAGAGAAACAAAGTGAGCGGAAATCTTCATTATATGAAATGATTTCGCAATTTGAACATAAACTAGAAACTGTTATCGGTAGTGTGGAATATAGTAAGCTGCACGAGGCGCAAAGCCGTATGCAAAATGAGAAAGAAAAGCGCCAAACTTGTAAGCAGTTAAAAGAGAAGCTTGTGGAATGGCAAGAAGAATATGAGTTCATGCAAGAGCAATTGAAACAACTGTTAGTAGAACGAGATAGTTTATGGCATATCGCACATTCTACAGATGAAGAGATGTTTTTAGAAGCAGGTAAACTGGCAGAAAAACGTGAAGATGCTGAGCAGCAAGTCGGGCGTTTATTACCGCAAATTGATCTGTTAGAACAGCGTTTAACGAGTTTATCATTAGCTGAACATTATGAGGCTGACGGTTATGATGAAAAATTAAAGCAAGAAATGACAGCTGCGCAAAATTGTCTTATGAAAGAGAAAGAACTGACAGAGCGTATTGCGAAACATCGTATGGAAATCGCGAATTTAGAAGAAGGTAGTACGTACGGTGATTTACTGCACGAATGGGAAATGAAAAAAGCGCAAGTGCGTGAACAAGTGAAGAAGTGGGCTGCTTATGCGGCCGCAAAGACAGTATTAACGAAAACGAAGCAATATTATCATGAAGTACATCTTCCGCGTATTTTACAAAAATCAGAAGAGTATTTCGTCTATTTAACAGGCGGACGATATAGTAAAATCTTTTCACCGTCAGAGGCAGAACCGTTCATCGTTGAGCGTAACGACGGTATGCGTTTTTACAGTCATGAACTAAGTCAAGCGACAGCAGAGCAGTTATATTTATCGTTACGATTTGCATTAGCGAAAACATTTGAGCATGATTATCCGTTCATTATTGATGATAGTTTCGTGCATTTTGATGCGGTAAGGACGAATCGTACAATTGAACTAATAAAGGAAATTGCGAAAGATAGACAAGTCATCTTCTTTACATGCCATGCGCATTTATTAACGTATTTTACAGAAAAACAGATTATAAAATTAACGCATAAGCGTAAAGAAAATGAGTTGTAGTATGCTATACTAAAAGTAATTGATATGGTGGAGGAATTCGAATGAAAAAGAAAATTGCAGAATATGAAGTTGGTGAACAAGTCGATGTTTTCTTGTTAATTAAAACAGCGACAAAAGGTTTAGCAAGCAATGGGAAACCATTTTTAACAGTAATCTTACAAGATCCAAGTGGAGATATTGAAGCGAAGCTATGGGACGTATCGCCAGAAGTTGAGAAACAATATGTAGCAGAAACAATCGTTAAAGTAGCTGGTGATATTTTAAACTACAAAGGACGTATTCAATTACGTGTGAAACAAATCCGTGTTGCGAATGAAAATGAAGTAACAGATATCTCGGATTTCGTAGAAAAAGCCCCAGTGAAAAAAGAAGATATGGTTGAAAAAATTACGCAATACATATTTGAAATGAGAAACCCGAACATTCAGCGTCTAACAAGACATTTGTTAAATAAGCATCAAAACGAATTTTTAGAATATCCAGCAGCTACAAAGAACCATCACGAGTTCGTATCTGGACTAGCTTATCACGTTGTATCGATGCTTGATTTAGCGAAAGCTATTGCGGCTTTATACCCATCGTTAGATAAAGACTTACTATATGCAGGCGTTATTTTACATGACCTTGGTAAAGTAATCGAATTATCTGGCCCAATTTCTACAACATACACGTTAGAAGGAAATTTATTAGGCCACATTTCTATTATGGTGAACGAAATTGGTAAAGCAGCAGACGAGCTACAAATCGATGCAGAAGAAGTATTAATTCTTCAACACATCGTCCTTTCTCACCACGGAAAAGCAGAATGGGGTAGCCCAAAACCACCATTAGTAAAAGAAGCAGAAATTCTGCACTACATCGATAACTTAGATGCAAAAATGAACATGATGGACCGTGCATTAGGACGCACAAAACCAGGCGAATACACAGAGCGTGTCTTTGCACTTGATAATCGTTCGTTCTATAAACCGACGTTCCATAATTAATAATGTGAATCAAATGGCCTCATTAAGTGTTAATACGCTTAGTGAGGCTGTTTTCTTTATTAAAAATGAAATAGTTAAAAAGATAGTACAGGATTTTCAGCTATTGAATACGCTAGAAAATTCCCATATAGATCAAGTTTAATTGAAGGGGTGAGAAAATATGGATAAAAAAGAGCCTGTTGAATTTATTGAAAAAGCTGGGGCCTGTATTGTTTCAAAAAATATAATAAATAAAACAGGAAAATTGAAATGGATATTGAGAGAGCAATCAATAGATGCGGTAGATAATGGTTGGAGATTTTTTTCAGAAATTGATGATGATGATTACATTAATAATCCTGATAATTTAGTAGTATGTGATTTTAATACTGTAGCAAATATTGAACCGGCTATTCTGAGAATATACGAACTACCAATAGGTAGTGATTTACAATTAGTTTCTGAAAATGGAAAAATAAGATTTGTTGATAATTTAACTGGTAAAGAAGTTTGATGAGGATACGAAAATCTAAAGACAACGAGGTAAATTGGTTCGAGGAGATGTAAATTTACCAAGTGTGAGTTTATTAAATATCTTCGAAAAGAATGTAAAATATTATAGTGAGCGAGGAACAAAGAGTAATCTTAAGACATTTAATTCTGAGACAGAGGCATGTGAATACTTCTATACTAGTTTAATTGAGATATTAAAAGGGATGGGTGTAATTTAAACCTGAAATAAAAGGGCATTTCCGTTTGGGGATGCCCTTTTATTTTATTAGCGTAATTGCACACACATAGGTTCTATTTGCAATTAAGCAGATTTTATTTTATATACACATTGTTATACTAATCTAAAATTTCTGTATTTACATTTTTTTCTTTTTGTCTCATAATTTTAACCAGTAAGGAGATTGATAATATGGGAGTTTGTGTAGACTTATTTAAAGAATATGAAAATAAAGAGGAAGTCGTTTATCGTTTTTTTCCTTGTGAAGATGAAGAAAAAGCAGGGAAAATTCAATTTAATAAACTAGAAAAAAGATCTGTAGAATTAGAACCAGCTAAAGGTGAAGGTGCAAATTATTATTTTCTTAAATCAGTTGGCGCTATACAAAAACATGTAAGAAATTCACCTGATTTAGTTGAATTCCCTGAATTCTTATTTTCACAATCGTAAAAATAAGAATAAGCTCTCAGTATTGAGAGCTTGTTTTTATTTTATTATTACATATGTCGGACTTGCAGTAATATAGAATGTTTCGCCTTTACTATTATACACTTTATATTGTAGTGATCCATTAACATCTACCTTTGCATCAATTGTAAATCCTACACCTACAGTGCTAGCAACATCTTTATCCTGTATCAAGATTTAAGTAACTCCCTTTTTCAGCCCACACAATATAAGTTTCTGAATTCATTTTAATAAAAACACATGGCAATATGCCGCGAACAAAAACATTGAGTTAATCGATGGTGATGCGCTCATTCATATGATGAAGTTACGAATTTAGTATGTGGGGAATTTTTGAAATCAGATATGGACTTAATTCGTCATGAAATATTTGAATCAAGATTTGAAGGCATTTTCAAAACAGATTACAAAACGGCTCATAAGGCAACTGTAAGGTCAGGCCGTCCTTGGGAAATACCTAATATAGATAAAGAATAAACAGAAGAGGAGATAAATTATGGCGATTCATATCACAATGAATAAAGAATTTGAAGATGAGGAAATAGTTGTATATCAATTTTATCCCTCAGAATATCCAGATAAAATCGGAAAAATGTATTTTCACAAAAAAGAACAAATGTTTCATGAAATAGATCCAGTTCCGGTAAAATCAGCTGCAACAAGTGAACATTACTTTCATTGCGCATGTAGTAGATTAATGAAATGCATCAAGAGTGGTGGAGAATTTTTGGAGGAAATGACATACGGAGTATAGCAAAACAAACAAGGATATAAAAAATCGGCTCAAATAAAGAGCCGGTTTCTTTTTTATACTGTTACCAGGTTAATAGACTTATACATAGACTTCTTTTACAGTAACATCTTTACCCTGCCCAAAAAAGTATTATTGAAACATAGATTATTAATCTATAAACCCTGCTGATTAATAATAAGAAGAAAAAATATGAAATACATGGCATATGTAGAAAAAACCGATGAGCTAATCGATGAGGAAGTTACAATAAATATTAATGGTGTAGTATTCACAGGGTTCTCCACTGTTTGTTCATATAAAATTGAAGAAGGAAAAAGTTATCCCGTTATTCTCGACATTACAGTTTTCGATAATATTGAAATAAACGAAGGAATAGATGGAGTTAAAAGTTTAAAAAGAATTGATAATTCTTTCAAGTATCGTATTAGTGGAATATTAAATCGTGGTTTTATTGATGTAGGGATTATTATTACAGACGAAGATGAAATATTCCTTGAACGCAGTGAATACTTTAACAAGTATGTTGAAATAGAAGTTGATAGAATCAACATTGAATTTGTAAAAGGAGGCTAGTCTCTTATCTTACTTAACCTCATACCACAAGGTATCTTTTCATTCCATTAAGTTGCCCATCAGGTGTTTCATAGGGTGAGAAAGCTCCTGATTTGATGATGTTTTGTTTTGGTGATGACGTTGCAACTTTAATCTAGATTGACGGTTCTTTTCTCCACTAATGTTTTTTATATTTACTAAACCATTCTCTAGTCCAAAATGTTAGGTAATAAAAAAATATCTCGAATTTGAGATAAATAACTTGCTTTTTAATCACTTGAGTTGTAAAGTGATAGTAACGAAAGCGATTGAGTCATATGAAAAACATACACTCACTTGCTTTCGATTAAAAAAACGAAGTAACTTATTTAGTAAAAACTAAGATGAATTTACAAAAACATAATGAGAATAAATTGAAAAGCTAAGAAGCATATTATTTTTTAGATATCACTTGACTAGTAAAATGAAACGGAGGAATTATCAATGTATGAAATTAAAGGGCATCATCACATTTCAATGGTTACAAAAAACGCGAGTGAGAATAACCATTTTTATAAAAACGTGCTTGGTTTACGCCGTGTGAAAATGACGGTAAACCAAGATGATCCGTCCATGTATCACTTATTTTACGGAGATAAAACAGGAAGTCCAGGTACAGAACTATCGTTTTTTGAAATGCCTTTAGTAGGAAAAACGTACCGTGGTACGAATGCAATTACGCGAATCGGATTACTCGTTCCGTCAGAGGAAAGCTTACATTACTGGAAAGAACGATTTGAGAAATTTGATGTGAAACATAGTGAAATGACAACATATGCAAATCGTCCTGCTTTACAATTTGAGGATGCTGAAGGTCTTCGCCTCGTGCTACTCGTTTCAAACGGAGAAAAAGTGGAGCACTGGGAAACTTGGGAGAAATCAGAAGTTCCTGCCGAACATCAAATTCAAGGAATGGGTTCTGTAGAAATGACAGTGCGTAGACTTGATAAACTGGCGAATACATTAACAGATATATTTGGTTATACAGAAGTTAGCCGAAGCGACGAAGAAGCGATTTTCCAGTCTATTAAAGGAGAAGCCTTCGGAGAAATCGTTGTGAAATATTTAGATGGTCCTACTGAAAAGCCAGGCCGCGGTAGCATTCATCATTTAGCAATTCGTGTAAAGAACGATGCAGAGCTTGCTTATTGGGAAGAACAGGTAATACAAAAAGGTTTCCATTCTTCAGGCATTATCGACCGTTTCTACTTTAAAAGCTTATACTTCCGTGAATCAAACGGAATCCTATTTGAAATTGCGACAGATGGACCAGGATTTACAGTTGATGGCGATGTAGAGCATTTAGGAGAAAAACTTGATTTACCGCCGTTCTTAGAAGATCAGCGAGCAGAAATTGAAGCGAAATTAGCACCTATTGAAGAGAAGTAATAGAAGAGAAAATATAAAGTGAAACTTTAATCATTGGGGGCTTTATCTCCAATGATTATTAGTTGAACCAATCGGGCTTTTACGGGCAGTTGATCCCAACCGAACTTCTTTGTTTTCTCTGAATTTTGAGGTGAGGATCTTACTGCCCGTTAATGCGGGATAAATTTAAAAAACATTGGAGGAATATAAAATGAACCAATTAAAAGGAATTCACCACGTTACAGCAATTACAAGTAGTGCAGAAAAGAACTATGAATTTTTCACTCAAGTTTTAGGAATGCGTTTAGTTAAAAAAACAGTAAACCAAGATGATATTCAAACGTACCATTTATTCTTTGCAGATGATAAAGGTAGTGCAGGAACAGATATGACATTCTTTGACTTCCCAGGTGTTCCAAAAGGAGTACACGGTACAAATGAAATTTCAAAAACTTCATTCCGCGTTCCAACTGATGCAGCACTAGCGTATTGGGTGAAACGTTTTGACCGTCTTGAAGTAGAACATACAGGCATTAAAGAGCAATTTGGTAAGAAAACTCTTTCTTTCGTTGATTTTGATGATCAACACTATCAATTAATCTCAGATGAATTAGATAACGGGATAGAATCAGGTACACCATGGCAAAACGGTCCAGTTCCATTAGAATATGCAATTACTGGCTTAGGCCCTGTATTTATCCGCATTTCAAACTTTAGTTTCTTTAAAGAAGTGTTAGAAAAAGTTCTATTATTTAAAGAGATTGCTCAAGAAGGAGGATTCTATTTATTTGAAGTAAACGAAGGTGGAAACGGTGCTTCTGTCATTGTAGAACATAATACGGTTCTTCCTGAAGCACAACAAGGTTTTGGTACAGTGCACCATGCTGCATTCCGCGTAGAAGATCGTGCTGTATTAGAAGAGTGGATTGAGAGAATCGGTAGCGTTGGACTTCCGTCATCTGGCTATGTAAATCGTCACTTCTTCGAGTCATTATACGCAAGAGTTGCACCACAAATTTTATTTGAATTTGCAACAGATGGCCCAGGATTTATGGGAGATGAGCCATACGAAACACTTGGCGAAAAATTATCTTTACCTCCATTTCTAGAGCCAAAACGTGAAGAAATTGAAAAATTAGTTCGTCCAATTGATACAGTGAGAAGTACGAAGGAATTTATTAAAGAGTAAAAATAGAGATAGTAAGTAGGAGAGCAAGTAGTTTTAGCGGAGTGCTGGAACTGCTTGCTTTTTTATTTATCCTAGTAAGTTTTCTGACAATTGTTTCTCAAGTTATTAAAAAGGAAAACTTTGGTATAATTAATTAAAATATTAAATTTTCTGATAATTATTTTTCAATGCATAGAAAAGGAGTGGTAATATACAATTTTGATAATTGTATAAAAATCCTAATTTTGCAATTTTGGAGAAAAGGGGATGTAAGTGTATGGGAGCAGATGTAGTAACGCGGGAGCAAATGAAACATTCTTTAGATGATTGGTATCGTGTAATGTTGCAGCAAAATATAGAGAAAGCTACGGAAATGAAAGAGGAGATTGAAAGTAAGATTAGTGGTTTGGATGTGGATCAGGATGTATTGCTTTATCATGCGTTGTTGAATTTTAGATATGATGCATTGGTTGATTGGATTGGGGTTAGAGAAGATAGTTTTGATAAAGTGGAATCTTTCGAAATTCCAATAGAGGGCTTTTTAGCTTATTATTATCACTTCTTTAAAGGGTTTCATTGCACATTAATTTCAAATTATAACGAAGCGAAAGAACAGTATGAGCAAGCTGAGAAGTTATTGAAATATATTGCAGATCCGATAGAACATGCGGAGTTTCATTATCGTTATGGATATCTTTATAACCAATCATATCAACAAATGTTAGCGATTGATCAAATAAAAACAGCAAAAGAGGATTTTTTAAAACAACCAGGTTATGAAATTAATCTTGCGTTGTGCGAAAATATGTTAGGGTTGTGTTATATTGATTTACAACAATTCGAGTTCGCTGAAGAAACATTTAATACAGCATTGAATGTTTTCCAACAAGTTAATCATGAAAAATATATATTAATGGTTAGAAATAATTTAGGTTTATTGTACGCGAATCAAAATTTATCTGAGTTAGCTATCCGTCACTTATCAGAAGTAACAAAGAAATCTCCTAATCATTTTCGAGCACTATACTTGGAATCAGACGAATACCTAAAACTAAATGAATTAGAAAAAGCAGAGTCGTTAATAAATAAAGGGTTACGTATTTGTAATCAGTTAAAAAATCAAGAGTATCAATACCGATTCATGATTTTAAATAAAATGAATGCGACTACTGGTGAGTTTGAAAATGTTATTTTAGATGCGATTTCTTATTTTGAAAAAGAAGAATTATTTGATTGTATTCAAGAGTATACGGAACGCTTAGCAGATAAATTTTATTATGAAAACAATCATGAAAAATCTAGCGAATATTATCATATGAGTAAAGAAGCAAGAAAAAAACAAATGATAAAAGGAGCGTTAAAATAATGAAAAAAATTGTATTAACGGTAATAGGGTTCGCATTTACTTTATCTCTAGGATTTCATGATTTTAATTCAGTTGCACTTAATAAAGGAGATGGTGGAGGAGCACCAGCAAGACCAGACTACGTTAATATTGGCGACACAGGAGGAGCACCAGCAGATAATAGAGGAGACGGCGGAGTAAGCCAACTATAATAACAAAGAAAGGGACTTCAACATGAAGTCCCTTTTTCTATTTTCAGGCCATGTAGAGAAAAGAATTGACTTACTTTAAACGTGTAACTATAATAGTTACAAAATGACCATCATTAATAGAAGTAAGTAATATTTTTTTAGTATAATTGTAACTAATGTAGTTACAATTAAAATTAATCATAAAACAACCAAATAATGTAAAAACTTTAAATAGCAACAAGAGAAAGGAGACGGGAATTTTGAAACGGTTTAAATTTTATTTTATTAGCGGTATTGTGCTCGTTTTGTTAATCGTATGTAACTTCGTTGATAAGCCGATTGCGAAAGTTGGAGAAGTGAAAAATACTGTTATGATGAAGCTGAATACGAAAGAGAGTATGGCGCAAATTGATGGACAGACGATTTATTTTAAGCAAATTGGTGAGGGCAAGCCACCTTTACTTATGCTTCACGGGTTTGGTGGTTCATCTGATGGGTTTAGTGATATTTATCCGGAACTTGCACGAGATCACACGATTATCGCGGTTGATATTTTAGGATTTGGACGTTCTTCGAAGCCGGTTGATTTTCAGTATTCGTTTCCTGCGCAAGTGAATTTATATTATAAGTTAATGAAGAAACTCGGATACGATCAATTCGCAGTACTTGGTCATTCGATGGGCGGAGAGATGTCTCTAAATTTAGCGTATTTATATCCGGATGCAGTAACGCATCTCGTTTTAGCGGATTCTACAGGGATCGAGTCTTTCCAGCAAAAAGAAAGCTATGAAGTGCCGCCGCTATCAACGGATTTACAAACTGTAACAGAGATTACAGATTATAATAAAAATGCAGTGAAAAATAGTCGCGACGATAAAGAGCATTATGATCAGCTTACGAAAATGAGAGAGCGCCGCATCGCGATAGAGGCCGATAAAATTAAGGTGCCGACTTTAATTATATGGGGACGACACGATAAGAGCGTTTCTTGGAAAAATGGTGAACTGTATCATGAGCTATTTGCGAATAGTACGTTCCATATCATTGAAAAAGGATACCATGCACCGTTTCGCCAGGAACCAATAGAATTTATGGAATATGTACAAGCGTTCTTCGCGAAGAATCCGCAATAAATTTTAAGCATAAATCCACTTCTTTCCTCATACAGTGAAACTAATAAGGCTTGTCTAAGGAAAGGAATGAAGTTGCGTGGAAACTTTACCATGGTGGGTGTATCTTGTAATCGTCGGGATCGTATTAAGTGGCTACATGGTTTTATATACTTCAAAAAAAGAGCAAGAGATGGATAATGAGTTTATCGAAAAAGAAGGCGAAGTGTATATGAAGCGTTTAGAAGAAGAGCGAGAGAAACGGAATCAGGATACTGATAAGGATTCGGTATTGCTTTAATAGAAATTTTGAAAGGCTACCAACTAGTAGAACTTTACATCTAGCTGGTAGCCTTTTTTTGCTGGAGGAGCAGTATATGTTCATCAAGCTAAGCTTATACAAGTTGAATTTACCTGTATACAATATTCATCATGAACTTTTATTGATGGTATTTATATATTTTTTTACTCATAAGAATGGAACTAGTGCAGTATTTACTGGGGGGGATTAACAATGCATAGGGATGAAACATCATTACATCCTGATACAGGTGTTACATCTGTAATGTTTGTTGAGCGTTCATTAAATGAAATTCGTTTTTGGTCTAGAATCATGAAGGAGCATTCTTTTTTTCTTCGCTTAGGGTTTAGATGTGAGGATACGCAACTAATCGAAGAGGCTAATCAATTTTATCGATTGTTTGAACATATCGAACAAATAGCGCATTCCTATACAAATGAAACAGATCCTGAGCAAATAAAAAGATTTAATGCAGAAGTACAACAAGCCGCAACTAATATTTGGGGATTTAAACGAAAAATTTTAGGATTAATTCTCACATGTAAATTGCCAGGACAAAATAACTTTCCATTGTTAGTTGATCATACAAGTAGGGAAGCTGATTATTTTAGAAAACGTTTAATACAATTAAATGAAGGTAAATTAGATGCTCTTCCTGATGCTATTATTAAAGAAAATGTTTTCTTTTTAAGGATTATGGCAGACCATGCTAAATTTATTGGTCATCTTCTTGATCCATCGGAAAGAAAGCTTGTAGACACAGCGAGGAATTTTAGCAATGATTTTGATGAATTGATGTATCAAGCAATTGACTTAGAATCTATGAAACCACAATCTCAAACAGTCCCACTTTTAGATCAATTTTTAGATCAAAATCGTGTGTCGGTTGCATCTCTTCGGGATTTTAAGAAAACAGCACGTGATTTAATTGAGCAATGTAAAATAAAGAGTATCATTCATCCATTATTAGCAGACCATGTTTTCCGTGAAGCTGATAGATTTCTTGAAATCATTGATATGTATGATGTTCACCTTACAAATATTCAATCACAACCTAGATATTAGAAGATAAAGAAAGATACTATTTTACTTTCAGCTGAGAAGTTAACAATTTATTGTTAGCTTCTTTTCTTTGTGAATAAAATTTCTTTTCGTTTAGTAAATTTCCCTGTGAAGACTTCATAAATCCCTTTGACCAAATATGTAATTCTCTGTAAAATGATATATATGGAAAGATTATGAATATACAGGAAATCTATTGATAGTAGATTCTAATAAATTGTTCGGGGGGAATTTATTAGTTAAGTATATTAACTTGTTTGCACTGAATTTTACAAATAAAGGGGTATGAGTAATCATGAAAGCAAAGAAATTAGTAAGTTTAGCGTTACCAGTTATGTTATTGAGTGGTTGTATTACAATTGAAACTGATGGTAAGAAAGCTGAACCAAAGAAAGAAGAAACGCAAAAGGTAGAGAAAGAGAGTAAGTCAACTGATAGAAAGAAAGAGGATAGCTTATCTGTAGCGAAAGGTGAAGATACAAACAGTAGTTCATCAAGTAGTCAACAAAGTTCTTCTTCAAATAATTCTACTTCTTCTAATTCTTCAACTGGTAAGGTAACTGGTTCAGATGTTGAAAGATACAAGGCAGATATTATAAACAGTGCCACTCAAATTGAAGATACAATGAAATTAATTGAAGGAATAGCAGATTCAGACGTAAAATCATACAAGCAAAAGAAAAGTGAAGTACAACTGAGTTTAGGTGGAGCAAAGGCAACTGCAACGAAACTGAAGAATCTACAAGCGCCTCCTGAATTACAGGGAGAACAAGCGAAGATAAAGCAATCGATGGAACTGTATGCGGATTGTTTTCAACTTCTCTTTGATGCATTAGACCAAGAAGACGAGAGTAAAATGCATCAATCATTAAGTAAAGCACAAGAAGGTTCAAAACTGTTTGAAGAAGCAGCGAAGAGTATCGGTAGCAAAACTAACTAAGAATAAATTACTTAAAGGGGTATGAGGTATAAAAGTGAAAAAACTAATAGCTGCTGCAGTTCCAGTTGCCATATTATTAAGTGGTTGTGTTACAGTAAAAGATTCGGCAAATAAAGAAGAAAAGACAGAAGAAACGAGTAAATCTAAGGCTGCTGAAACGAAAGAAAAATCAACTAATTCGAAAGAAGAAAGTAAAGATGTTCAAAAGGTTGGAGTTTTAGATGAAGATTATGCACAATATTTATTAGATATTGAACAGGATATGTTAAGACGATTTGATTACTATGACGCTTCTGTAAGAGATTTGAGAAATGGAAGTAAATCAAAAGCTGAGGTATTAGATAGTATTAAAGACATCTATAAAGTATTTGATAAGATAGAGAAGATTTACGCACCGCAAAAACATAAAGAAGACCAAAAAGAGATTGAAAGAGCGACAGGTAAACTAAGAGAGACATTCGGTGAAATAGAGAAGTTATTCAACGATAAAGGCTTCAGCTTAGAGACCGATACGGAAATCTTAAATAAAGCAAATACAAAATTAGAGGAAGCAAAACGTATTTGGAAACCTACATTCGATAAGTTAAGATCCGAAATAAAAGGTGATACAGCCACAGAAAAATCTACTAGTACAACAAGTACTTCTACACCGACAAACCCAACTACTGGTATTCAGGCTCAAACAGATAAAAGCCAAGCTAAAACGGGGGTATTTGTAGGTACAGTTGGTACAAGTGAAGAGTTAGGAATTAATTATGGAAACATGGAGAAGAACATCAAAGATGGGACTGAGATTATTGGTAACTGGGGTATTGATTACGGTAGTGGCATAAAAACTACGTTAGTACTAAAAGGTGATAAAACATTTGAGTCCTATGCGAATGGTTCTTATCCGAATAAAGATAACTACTTAACAGGAACATATGCGGTAGATGTTCCGTCATTCCAGTTGTCCTTAAAAGTAACAAAAGCAGTTAAAGACGGTCAAGAAGTAAAGTTAACAAATGATAGTATGATGTATAAATTACAAAACTATGATGGAAACACATTACAAATTTATCATATGGATGATAACGTTCGTATTCGTTATGCAAAACAATAAATAGTTGGCAAAAAACTCTGTAATAAATTTTACAGGGTTTTTTTGTTCGTTCTAATTGTATTTCTTCATTAATTTCCCTGGCGCTATCCATATTAGTATAAGTTGAGAAATCAACAAAACGATTTTCTTTTTGGAGAATGATAAGAAGGAATAGCGTATTTTTTATGTCTCCTCCTGTATTTACTAGTGTTCATTAGTTGTATTATTGTTCGGGAAATTATTATAGAAGAAAAGTATATAAAACCAGCGTGATATAAAGTATGAAATAGCGCCATTTTACTATGTAACGCAAAAGTTGCACCACCTACGCAACGACAACTCGCTTTACTCTTCATCAGTTATTTGCCCATACTAGACGTAGAGAGGTGATAAACACAGTATGATTTTTAGTGAACGCTTGAAACGAGAACGAGAAAAACGAAATTGGTCGCAACATGATTTGGCTGAAAAAATTCATGTAAGTAGACAATCTGTTTCGAAATGGGAGACGGGAAAGAACTATCCGAGCATTGAAATTATTATTCATTTAAGTGATCTGTTCGGTATTACGATTGATGAGTTGCTAAGGAGTGATGAAGAGTTGACGCAAAAAGTAATTAACGATAGCAAACAATTAGCATATCCAAAATGGAAGGTTTTTTTCGATAGTTTATTTATGATGGGCGTATTTTTATTTCTTACAAAAATCGTTGTATGGACGCTAAATAAGTTTGCCGGAGCGAGCATTACACTTGTAGCAGATGCACCGTATGTAATGAATTTTTTACCCCTCATATTAATGGTTATAAGTGGCACGGCTTCTGATAAGTTGAAGAAAATATATAGATAGAGGAAATAATTTCTCCGCACTAGCTGTTCTTTCTACTCAAATTGTGTACTATAAAGGATAGGATGACATAAAGAAGGGGACATTTAGAATGGAATTTCATGAACAGAAGATTTTGCCGGCAGTGAGGCAAATTAAAGATTTGGAAAAGCTATTACATAGTTCATATGAGTATATTGTTATTTTAGATATTCATGTTGGTCAATTGAAGAGTGTTGTGTCACTTGCGAAGCAGCATAGTAAAAAGGTGTTTTTACATGTTGATTTGATCCATGGATTACAAAGTGATGGGCATGCGACGGAGTTTTTATGCCAAGAATATAAACCGTACGGGTTACTGTCGACAAAGGCGAGCGTGATTATGAAGGCGAAGCAAAAGGGTGTCGTCTCAATTCAACGCATCTTTTTAATTGATTCTAGCGCGATGGAAAAGAGCTGTAATTTGCTAGAAAAGACGAAGCCGGATTATATAGAGGTGCTTCCTGGTGCGCTAACGGATGTGATTGCTGAAGTGAAAGAGCGTACTGGTGTCCCGATTTTAGCGGGTGGTTTCATTCGTACTGTGCAAGATGTTGAAAGAGCTTTAAGTGCTGGTGCGACAGCAATTACGACATCAAAAAAAGAACTATGGAAACATTACCAAAAAAAGTGACGAAAATGTGAAAAAATTCTGTTGACACCGCTTTCATGAAAGGTTAACATTATAGACAAGTTAATAAACGTGACGGAGAAAAGAAGAGATCCACATTTTATTGTTTCTATATATTTTTATATAGAAGCATGTAAGCTGTGGATCTTTTTCTTTTGAAAAAACGAATGGCCATTCATTTTACCTCTATCACATTTGAACGCATTTAAATTGATTGTGGAGGGATTTTATGTCAGCATTTTTAGGGGAATTAATAGGGACAGCGTTGTTAATCGTACTTGGTGGCGGCGTTTGTGCTGGTGTAAGTTTAAAGAAATCGTTTGCGAAAGATTCTGGATGGATTGTTATTACAATGGGCTGGGGCTTAGCAGTTGCTATGGCAGCGTATGCAGTTGGATCAATTAGTGGGGCACATTTGAATCCGGCTTTAACGATAGGACTAGCATTTAAGGGAGCGTTCCCATGGAGTGACGTACCAGGTTATATCGCAGCACAAATGATTGGGGCAATTATCGGGGCAGTTATCGTATATTTACATTACTTACCACACTGGAAAGAAACAGAAGATCCAGGAACAAAGTTAGGCGTATTTGCAACAGGTCCAGCAATTCCGAACACATTTGCAAACCTTTTAAGTGAAATGATTGGAACATTCGTTTTAGTATTTGGTATATTAGCAATTGGAGCAAATAAATTTGCAGATGGTTTAAATCCATTTATCGTAGGTTTCTTAATTGTAAGTATTGGTTTATCATTAGGTGGAACGACAGGATACGCGATTAACCCGGCTCGTGATTTAGGTCCGCGTATCGCACACTTCTTCCTTCCGATTGCAGGAAAAGGCGGTTCGAACTGGAAGTATGCATGGATTCCAGTAGTTGGTCCAATTCTAGGTGGATCACTTGCAGGATTATTCCATCAAGTTGTATTTGAAGGAAAACAAAATGCAGCACTTATTTATGTGATTATTGCAACTGTGATTGTACTAGCAATCTCTTATATGACAAGTAAAAAAAGTGAAAGCACTACAAATAGTAGAAAAGTAGCATAGGGGGAAACCATTATGAAAAAATATATTCTTTCTTTAGACCAAGGAACAACTAGCTCACGCGCAATTCTTTTCAATAAAAAAGGTGAAATTGTTCATTCAGCTCAAAAAGAGTTTACACAACATTTTCCAAAGCCAGGGTGGGTAGAGCATAACGCACAAGAAATTTGGGGATCTATTTTAGCAGTTATCGCAACTTGCTTAAGTGAAGCAGATGTAAAACCAGAACAAATCGCTGGTATCGGTATTACGAACCAACGTGAAACAGCGGTTGTATGGGATAAAACGACTGGAAAACCAATTTACAACGCAATCGTATGGCAATCTCGTCAAACAGTTGAAATTTGTGATGAGCTAAAAGAAAAAGGTTATAGCGAAATGGTTCGCGAAAAAACAGGTCTTTTAATTGACGCATATTTCTCTGGTACGAAAGTAAAATGGATTTTAGATAATGTTGAAGGTGCAAGAGAAAAAGCAGAAAACGGCGATCTATTATTCGGAACAATTGATACGTGGCTTGTATGGAAATTGTCCGGCGGCAAAGCGCACGTAACGGATTACTCAAATGCATCACGTACATTAATGTTTAACATTCACGACTTACAGTGGGATGATGAGCTTCTAGACATGTTAACAGTGCCAAAGAGCATGCTTCCAGAAGTACGTCCATCATCTGAAATATATGGAGAAACAATTGATTATCACTTCTTCGGTCAAAATATACCGATTGCAGGTGTAGCTGGTGACCAGCAAGCAGCATTATTTGGACAAGCTTGTTTCGGTGAAGGTATGGCGAAGAACACTTACGGAACTGGTTGCTTCATGTTAATGAACACAGGAGAAAAAGCAGTAGCTTCTGAGCACGGCCTATTAACAACAATTGCATGGGGGATAGATGGTAAAGTAAACTACGCATTAGAAGGAAGTATTTTCGTAGCAGGTTCTGCAATTCAATGGTTACGTGACGGAATGCGCATGTTTAAAGATGCAAGTGAGAGTGAAGTGTATGCTTCTCGCGTTGCATCAACTGACGGTGTATACGTTGTACCAGCATTCGTTGGACTAGGAACACCTTATTGGGATAGTGAAGTACGCGGCGCTATGTTTGGTGTAACGCGCGGTACGACGAAAGAGCATTTCATTCGTGCAACACTAGAATCTTTAGCATACCAAACGAAAGATGTATTATGTGCAATGGAAGCAGATTCAGGGATTGAACTGAAAACATTACGCGTTGATGGTGGAGCAGTTAAAAATAACTTCTTAATGAAGTTCCAAAGTGATATTTTAGACGTTCCTGTAGAGCGTCCAGTAATCAATGAAACGACAGCTTTAGGTGCAGCATACTTAGCTGGTCTTGCGGTTGGATATTGGAAAAACCAAGATGAAATTAAAGAGCAGTGGCATATGGACAAACGCTTTGAACCAACAATGGAAACGGAAACAAGCGAAGAGTTATATGCTGGATGGAAAAAAGCGATTGAAGCAACAAAAGCTTTCAAATAATCATAAACAGTGTTATAATGGTGACAAGTTAATAATTCGGTAGGAGATTTGGAGAGACCACAACACGCTATAGAGGCGAAATCTATAGCGGAGTTCGTGGTCTCTTTTTTCGTTATCAAAGGGAGGAATTACCATGAAATTTTCAAGTAAACAACGTAAAGACGTATTAAACGGAGTAAATAAACAAGAGTTAGATGTGATCGTAATTGGTGGCGGTATTACTGGTTCTGGTATTGCATTAGATGGGGCAACACGCGGGTTATCAACAATTGTGTTTGAAATGCAGGACTTTGCAGCAGGTACATCAAGTCGTTCAACGAAGCTTGTACACGGTGGTCTACGTTATTTAAAACAACTTGAAGTGAAAATGGTAGCAGAGGTGGGGAAAGAGCGTGCGATCGTATATGAGAACGGTCCCCATGTAACAACACCAGAGTGGATGTTACTTCCGTTCCATACAGGCGGTACGTTCGGATCATTCAGTACATCAATTGGTCTTCGTGTATATGACTTCTTAGCAGGCGTAAAACGAAGCGAGCGCAGAAAAATGTTTAACCGTGAAGAAACATTAAACAAAGAGCCTCTTGTAAAAAAAGAAGGATTAAAAGGCGGCGGTTACTACGTAGAATATCGTACAGACGATGCGCGTCTTACAATTGAAGTAATGAAAGAAGCAATTGAACACGGTGCGAAAGCTGTTAACTACGCAAAAGTAGACGGTTTCTTATATAAAGATGGAAAAGTATGCGGTGTACGTGTAATCGATTTACTAGATGGCGAAGTGTATGAAGTGTATGGTAAGAAAATTGTAAACGCAGCTGGTCCTTGGGTAGATACACTTCGTGAAAAAGATAACTCAAAAAAAGGAAAAGTACTTCAGTTATCAAAAGGTGTGCATTTAGTAATTGACCAAAAACGTTTCCCACTAGGGCAAGCTATTTACTTCGATACACCAGATAAACGTATGGTGTTCGCGATTCCTCGCGGCGGAAAAACATACGTAGGTACAACAGATACGTTCTATGATAAAGACGCAGCTGTACCGCACATGACAACAGAAGATCGCACATATATCATTAACGCGATTAACTACATGTTCCCAAGTGTGAAAATTACAGAAAAAGATGTGGAGTCAAGCTGGGCTGGTGTACGTCCGTTAATTTATGAAGAAGGTAAGAATGCATCTGAAATTTCTCGTAAAGATGAAATTTGGACTTCTGAATCTGGTTTAATTACAATCGCAGGTGGTAAATTAACAGGATACCGTAAAATGGCTGAAATGGTAGTAGACTACGTAACGAACCTACTACAAAAAGAAGGTCATAGTGCATATCCGAAGAGCGATACGAAACATATGCCAATCTCTGGTGGACATGTAAGTGGTTCACACGGATTCCCAGCATTCGTTGCGAAAAAAGCAGATGAGGGTACGAAATCTGGTTTAACGAAAGCACAAGCAGAAGAATTTGCGAAATTCTATGGCTCTAACGTTGACGTACTGTTCGACTTAGCGAAAAAACATAAAGACGAAGCGAAAGAATACAACATGCCGCTAGACGTTCTAATCCCACTTGTATACGCAATGGATTACGAAATGACAGCAAAACCAGTTGACTTCTTCGTACGCCGCAGAGGCGCTGTGTTCTTCAACATCCACTGGGTATACGAGTGGAAAGAAGCAGTAATCAACTACATGGCTGCGAAACTAGGCTGGAGCAAAGAAGAGCAAATGAAATACACAGCTGAATTAGAAAAAGCATTAACAGACGCTGTCATTCCTGTAGATCAACAAGAACAAGCAGCTGCATTAGCGTAAAATAGAGAAACACCTGAAGAGAACCTCTTCAGGTGTTTTTTATCCTTTTCGGCAAGAAGGCTCCATCTGATTTGTGTTACGGGTGAAACCCAACAATTCAGGTGGAGATGAATTGCCGTCAGAAGGTAGTCTGAACTCTTTTGTTTTTTTGTCTTACGATACAATCTGCCCTTAGATAAGGAGGGAATATATCTTAAGATAACGAAATTGGATAATAATCATCATTTGTTGACCTTGACTAAAAATAAATAAAATGTGTTACAATGATGATAGAGTATATAGTATGAATTTTGCATAAAATAAAGAAGACAGAAGCCTGAGAAACTTCTGCCTTGTGTAACCTAACTTACTATTGTGGTGGTAGTAGATGCGGTTATAAGACAATTACATTAACGTTTTAGCCGAGAACCGCCCTTACCTTTTCCACGAAGCAGGGTGGTTCTCGCTTTTTTGTATACAGAAATTAGCCACGGACCGACGTATCTTCTACCGATGACAACGCCAGCTCCGGTTAGGATACCATACACTAATTTAATTACAAACATCGCGATCATTCTATCACCTCCCCCCTTTTTTCAAAATGGAAGAGATGATTATCACACCTACTAGTTATAGCTTATTAAGTTACATTTCAATTGTATTATGTTTTAAAATAGGGAACAAGACAAATGAATACGGATATGAGGTGCAGCATGAAAAAATTAATTACTTATGACCCTGAAATCCAGATGGCATATCTGTATGTAATTCCATTCACTTCAGAAATTGAGATTGAATCGACTGAAGAGTTGGAAGAAAATCCAAAACTGAATGTAGATATAGATCAATTTGATCGTATAGTGGGGATTGAGTTTTTTGGAGAAAATGCTCGTAAATTAAAAGGATTAACAAATAGAAGTAAAATATATAAAAAGAAAGCTTCAAATGATAATACATACATATACTCATTTAGAATTTCTCAGGATATTCATTTGCAAAAAGTGTTATTTCAAAACGTTGTATTTTATTTTGCAGATAAGAAGTATGAAGAATTTATTGGTTTTGATATTATCAAGCCATCTTTATATGGCCATGAAATATTAGATTCTTTAAGTGAGTGTTAGGAGGGAAGAGGACTCGATTGAATGGGTTCTCTTTTTCATTTAGCGATGAGGGGAATCTTGACGATAGAAAACTAACACAAAATCCTTATTGCAAACTTAAAAAGCGCCTTGGGAGAGAGGCGCTCTTTATGTGAATGTATTGTAACGACTATTCGGTTTATTATATGTAAGTTGCTGAGGAAGTGATTTATAAAAAACATTATTGCCAAACGGATTTTTTTTATAAATTTATAAAACTTTTCCATACAGTACGTCGTCTAATATATGGGAAGGAGGAAATGATGTGGATGAATTAACGGTAGAAGCGTTTGAAATAGAAGATAAGGAACTCCTTATCGATGAAATCATGAACAAGTATGGACAAGAAGTCTTACAACTTGTGTATTCATATGTAAATAATAAAGAGGTTGCTGAGGATGTAACGCAAGATATATTTGTGAAATGTTATAAATCTCTTCATACATACAAAGGGAAGTCGAATGTGAAAACGTGGTTATGGAGAATTGCGATTAATCAATGTAAGGACTATATAAAGAGTTGGTATAACAAAAAGGTGATCGTGGCAGAGGATGAATCTGCTTACATTGGGGTTCAAAATGATAGTGTCGAACAAATTGTCATTCAAAATGCGGAGGACCGTGAGCTCGCTTCTGCAGTAATGAATTTACCGATAAAATATCGAGAAGTTATTTATCTATTTTATTATGAAGAATTATCAATTAAAGAGATTGCTATTGTAATAGACGTGAAAGAAAACACGATAAAAACGAGACTGAAAAAAGCGAAGGAGCTTTTGAAGAAAGGATTGGAGGAATAATCAAATGGAAGATCGATTAAAAGGCCTGCGAAAATCAATGGAGAATACAACGTTTAAACATTTGAGTTTTTCTAATCAACATCGAAAGCAGGTGCGCGAAAAAATCAATGCTTTAAACGAAAAAGAAGAGGATATCTCTTTAGCTATCTTACAACTCCTCAGTAATGAAAAAACAGGGTACGAATTGTCACAGCTACTACGAGGGAGAGGGATTCGGAAATTCGAAGGAAATGAAGGGTTTTTATATACCGTATTACATCGCCTAGAGCAGAACCGTTTTATTCAATCTAGCTGGGATCATGCAGGAGCGAAATATTATCAATTAAATGATAAAGGAAGAAAGATGCTGCGAAAGGCAGAAAAAAATGCTACGAAGGTACAATTTATACTAAAAGGCTTAGTACAGGAGTGAGGCGAAATTGAATAAAAAAGGGGAGCGTTTTGTAAGCGAAGTTACGAATCATATTAAATCAAAAGAAGCGAAAGATTTTGTAGCAACTGAACTAGAGTTTCACTTAAAACAGGCAAAGAACACATGGATAGAAAAAGGATTAAGTGAGGAAGTTGCTGAAAATAAAGCTGTGGAACAAATGGGAAGTCCGAGTAAATTAGGGCGAGAACTTAACAAACTGCATAAGCCAAAGGTGGATTGGTTTTTACTTATTTTATTAGTGACTGCTATGGGGTTAGGGTTTTTACCGGTTATAGCTTTTGGATATATGAATGATTTACTAATGAATAAAGTGATATCTGTTATTCTCGGTATTGCAACAGTTGTAGTTATGATGCTGACTGATTATCGGAAGTTAGAAAGATTCGGGTGGCTGTTTTATACAATTGGGGCACTTATCTTGTTAATATTAAATTATTTTCCGAACGTTTTGGTGGCTGGAGAACCGTTAATAAAAATTGGTCCCGTTGCAATTAGTCGTTTAATGGCAGTGCCGTTCTTTTTTCTAGCTTGGGCTTCTTTTTTCAATAATAGTAGGTTGAAAGTTAGGTATCTTGTCGCCCTATATTTATTTTCTCTGTATTTATTCTTAATTGGAGCCGCTTTTTCAACGATGTTTATTTATATCACGATGGTCTTCGTTATGCTTTGGTGGAGTAAATTAGGAAAGAAAACGGCAGTGATTATTACAGCTGTGCCCATTTGCTTATTTGTTATTAGGATGTCCTTTTCCTTACATTCAGTGAAAAATTACTACTGGCCTACCTTTTTAGCATATATAAATCCAGAGCGTGATGCACGTGGCGCAGGGTTTATGTATATACGTTTAAAAGAGGCGGTGTCGTCAGCAGGTTGGTTTGGTACATATGGAGATATAAAATTCATCCCTGCTCCGGATACTGATTTTGTATTTGCAAGTTTGACTTACTATTATGGGTATTGGCTTGCGCTCATTCTTGTCTTCGTTCTTTCGCTTTTTGTAGTAAGATTAATAGTCATCTCTTATAAAATAAATGATCGGTATGGTAAATTGCTGCTTGTTGGTGGAGTGACTCTTTTTGTATTCCAGTTCATTTATAATGTTGGAATGATACTAGGATTATTGCCGATTGCTGCTATATCCTTACCTTTTATTAGTTACGGATTAACGCCGACTGTATTTCATGCGCTTATAATGGGGATCGTGCTGAGTGTATATCGGCGTAAGGATATTTCATTTAGAATGAGAAAAACACCTTAATATTTATATAAGTTGTCTATAAAAGTATTCATTATTATGATCAAGTACAAATGTAAATAGATAGTAGAAGAGGGTTATGATAAATAACCCTCTTTTCGTGTTTAAATAAGTGCACTCTCTTTAATAGAAATACATAATTCAGAACGAGAGATTGATTCAGCTAGTTGTTGTAAATAGGAGTATTCTTCCGCATTTTTTTCGGAAGTGTTAGGATCTAATAAAGGTGAAGATAGAAGTACATCAAGTGTAAGTATGTCTGCGTCATGAGAAATGATGTGATAACCTGCAAATACAGGGCGTTTTAAGTCTTTTACTTTTTGAATCATTTTATGGAATTGCGTAATACTTATATGGATTGTGGCTAGTGGAAGACATTTTTCGCTAGGGTTCTCGATAGTCTTTCTAATTTTATAATCGTATACGTAATAGTACTTTTCTTGTTCTTCTAGTTTTTGTAACTCTTTCGTTAATAAATGGTATGTATCTGTAAGACCAGTTGTGAGTGCATCGTGTTCTGCGCCAACTAATAATGTGATAGGTCTTGGTGATGAGATTGAGAGAGGGCGGATGTTTAGGTCAGTAAAAGTAGGATTAGATTGTAAAATGTTATGTAATTTTTCGGTAGGAAACACGCCGTCATAAATAGCAATAAAATAATGGTTCATCTTGTCACTCCTTAGCTTTTTCTAAACTGATATATTCTATTTTTAAGGTGTAAATCCTGCATAAAAAAAGAAACACCTTGAATCATCAAGGTGTTTTCGTTATAAGCTCAAAACTCTCCGAATTAGCCCCAAGTATAAAAGGACTAACCTCGCCAACACTATAAAGTTGCAATTCATGCATTGCACGCGTGCAAGCAGTATAGAACAATCTACGAACGCTCTCGTCGCTGTATACATCTTTAGAAGCATTGTAAATAATAACAGCATCAAATTCGATACCTTTCGCTAAGTAAGCAGGGATCACGACAATGCCTTGCTCATACTCGGCTGAGTTACTTTTCACAAGTTTAATATTGTCGATATGACGAAGTGCTTCGTAGGCAGCGGCGCTTTCAGCTGCAGATTTACATATAATTGCGATCGTATTGTGCTGCTCTTTTTGTAGTTCAGCAACTTTGGCAGTAATATGCTCGTGCAGTTCGCTGTCATTCGATACTTTCGTCACTGTAGGTTTCTCACCGTCACGTTCAAAGGCGTGAATGTTCTCTCCTTCCGGTACGAGAGTACGTGTAAATTCAATAATTGGTTTTGTTGAGCGATAGCTACGAGTTAAGTTGATACCGTTCGTTTCATCTGGTCCGTATAAGCTAGTAAGTGTATTGAAATTCACTGCTTCACTCGCATGGGCAAATATCGCTTGGTTAAAGTCTCCGAGTACAGTCATTCTTGCAGCAGGGAAGAGACGTTTTAAAAACTCAAATTGAAACGGTGAATAATCTTGTGCTTCGTCTACGAGTACATGTTTAATCGATCTATTCGTTTGGAAGCCTTCAATTAATTCTTTTAACAGTAAAAATGGAGTCGCATCCTCGTAATATAGCTTTCCTTCATCAAGCATGTTTACTGTTAATGAGCAAATATCATCCCACTCTTTCGGTTTTTCCCCAGCAACCCATGATGCATCTGTGAAGAGTTGTTTATATATGCCTGTGAAGTTGATGAAGCGCAATGTTTGAACACCTTTACGAAGCGGCTTCAATTTTTTACGGACAATCATACGTCCAAGTACTTTCGTTTCTTTCTCAAAATCATTAAAGGAGTTGTCGTCAAACTCGCCTTTTTTCTGTAAATATTTATAAGCCTTTTGGTATTCATCTTTACTAAGTAATTCAATTTCCTCTTCTACCCAAGGCTTTTTCAGTTCTGTTTTTTCAATTGCATCTATTTGTTTATTTAGCCAATCCGTTAACTTTTCAATTCGATTATGGAAGCGGAGGGAGGAGTCAGTATTGTAAAACTGCTCTGCAATTTCTTTAGCAGAAGCAATTAACTTTCCTCTAAATTTCATTCCTCTAAATAGCATGCCTGAAGATTCAAGAGATTGTCTGTACGCTCTAATCATCTCGAAAAATTGAGTAGATGCTTTAAATCGAATGCTCGCATTTCTCGTTTTATAGGTAGGGCTATTCGTTTCAGTTAACATATATTCTAATTGTTCATAAGGGTCTTCAACATCAAATGACTTACTGAGTCTATGGTTTAAATATTCTTGGAATGTCACTTGCTGCATATTTTCTTCACCGAGTTCAGGTAGTACGTTAGATACGTAGCTGTTGAACATAGAGTTAGGGGAGAAGAGAATAATTTGATCAGCTTTTAACCATTCGCGATATTTATATAATAAGTAAGCGATTCGTTGCAGGGCAGCTGACGTTTTACCGCTACCAGCAGCTCCTTGCACGATAAGGAGTCGGCCTTCATCGTGACGAATAATTTCATTTTGCTCGCGCTGAATCGTAGCGACGATGCTTTGCATATGTTTATTCGTACCTTTTCCAAGCGCTTGTTGCAAGATTTCATCACCAATTGTAAGGCTCGTATCGAACATAGAATCAATCTCGCCATTTTGAATAATGTATTGTAATTTTTTCTCCACATTACCGTGGATTACGCCGCCTGGTGTACTGTATTCAGCCGGTCCTGGTGGATAATCGTAGTACACACTCGAAATAGGTGCGCGCCAGTCATATATAAGAAAGTTTTCTCCGCTTGCATCAGTAAGTGTAGCTACGCCGATATAAATTTTCTCCGCAGCAGATTCTCCTTCTTCTTTAAAATCAATTCGTCCGAAATAAGGTGCTTTATGCATACGTCTTAATGCGGCAAGTCGATTAAAGGTGTGCTTATGGGTAATTTGTGTGACAGCTAGTGACTGAGCTTGTTGTCTCAAGTTGATAACTGTTTCAAGATAATCATCGAAAGTATCAGTATTCACTTTCACGTCATCCCAAAAGTGTTTACGAATATTGATTACTTCTGCCCGACGTCTGCCAGTTTCGTTTTCCAGTTTATCAATTTGCTCCGTAATCGTTTCTATTACGGTATCCAATCGTTTTTGCTCTAAATCAAGTTTTTTGTTCATACGTAAGCACTCCTTTAAAAGTGAAAAATAGAGGTTGACTGAAGATGTGTTTTGGTGTACAATTAATATACGGATAAATACGTTCTGTGTATTTTTGAAAACGTGTTTCTGTACTAATTTAACATAGTTTCTTAATTTAATCAATGATAATAAGATAAACCTTGGTTCCGTGTGGCGTGAATCGAGGTTTTTTTGTGTTTTTCTTTAAGGGAGAATTGTAATTTTATTGAGAAGAATGTAAGTAAACCAAAGGAGAAAATCGGGAATAGGGGGATACTGATGGAAAAATATTTTGAGGAAGCACATCGTTTTTGTTCTTGTAATAGAAAGCACTTAGAAAAGGATGTTATATGTGGTTGTTTCTATTGTTTAGAAATTTTCCATCCAGAAAAAATTACAGAGTGGTGGGATGATGATAACACAGCAGTTTGTCCGCATTGCGGGATTGATTCTATTATCGGAGAAAGTTCTGGATTTAAAATAAAAGAAACGTTTTTAAGTGAAATGCATAAAAGATGGTTTTAGTTAAATGAATGACAAAATCAACTTTCGTTAATGAAGAGGATACATAAAAAAGCTCGGGCTAATCCCGAGCTTTTCATTATTTCTTTTCGTCTTTCTTAGCGTCAGCTTTTTGCTCTTTGAAAAGATCTTTTAAATCTTTATCTTCAACTTTTACGTCAGCTTTTTTGATTTCTTTCATCATAAGATCGTTCATGAATTCAGCGTCTTGTGCTTTCTTCGCAACTAACTCTTTTTTCAGGTCAGCTTTTGATTGCTCGAATGATTTTTCTGGCTCTTTAATGTCTGTAACTTTAATGATGTGGTAACCGAATTGTGTTTTTACAGGTTCGCTTACTTCATCTTTTTTCAGTTTATAAGCAGCATCTTCGAATTCTTTAACCATTTTACCATGTTCGAAGAATCCTAAGTCGCCACCTTTTTCTTTTGAACCAGTATCTTCAGAGTATTGTTTCGCTAACTCTTCGAAAGATTTACCTTGTCCAAGTTCCTCTTTAACCTTTTTCGCAGTCGCTTCATCTTTTACAAGAATGTGGCTTGCTTTAACTTCAGGCTTGTAGTTATCTTTTAATTCTTTATCAGTGATTGTTTTCTCGATAGCTTTTTCTTGAGCTAATTGAGCACGCACACCAGTTTTTAAAGTTTCTTCTTTAATACCTTGTTGTTTTAATAGTGTATCGAATTGATCACCGTATTGTTTTTTCATTTCATCGAACTTTTTGTCTACTTCTTTGTCTTCAACTTTGTAGTTTTTAATAAGTACTTTTTCCATAACCATGTTGTTTAGTACTTGTTTACCAGCTTGTGTCTTCATTTGATTGTAGAACTCGTCTTTTGTAATGTCACCAGCTTTAGATGTAACGATTTTGTCTGATGATGATCCTGTTCCACATGCTGATAATGCGATTACACTTGTTGCGGCTAAGGCAAGCATAGCTTTCTTCATTCGATAAACACTCCTACTATTATGTATTTTTAATTTATCCTACACCAATGAATTTTAGTTCATAAGAGCCCGATTAAGTCTCACTGATACTTTTGCTTTGTATATTGGTAAAGC
Source organism: Bacillus pretiosus (assembly GCF_052947655.1). NCBI lineage: Bacteria > Bacillati > Bacillota > Bacilli > Caryophanales > Bacillaceae > Bacillus > Bacillus pretiosus. The sequence continues at coordinate 1,043,557 of NZ_CM129593.1, forward strand.
GCGCTTAACAGGGCTTACCGAGGCTGAGGATAAAGTTAAGATGCGTGTCATTTATTTCATAGTATAAGCAATATGTACAAAATTTAATATATCATATTTCGACTCGATTTCATATTGATAAAGAAAATTTAACCAGTGCGTGTCAGATTTTGAAGGTGTTCCATATTGGGCGCATGCCGCATATACAGAAAAGAGGAGGGGATGGGGATGAATTCTCAACTTATTTTATTACTTGTACTGTTTATTTTATTGGTTATAGTAGGTATAATTTGCTTATAGAGGAAAAAAGTGAGGAAGGGGCTTCCTTCCTCACTTTCCATGAAATATAATTTCTATATAACTAGAAATTAATAAAATTGTTATACATACATTAATAACCCGAAAGACACCGGGTTGGCGGCTCGCAGCTATTTGTTTTCGTTCACACAGTGTATGTGTCATGAAATTCGTGTAAAATATAACAAGAAGTGCGAATGCGACAAAAACAACTGTTATAAGTGTCATGAGGCGAGACCTCCTTTTGGTAAAATACATATACTTTATATATTGTATCATACGATATTTTGTTCGTGTTATAAAATTCAGAAATAGAAGACTTTGTGTTAGAAAGAGAGGGAGAAAATGGACGTTGTTAGAAGATTAGAACAAGCTGAATACTACGTAGACCTACTATTTAAAATGATTGATGAAGAAAAGTGTCCATTTTATTCTTTGATCATAAAGAAAAAAGCTCGTAAAAAAGATATTGAACGTATACTAAATCTTTGTGAAATATTGAACGAGCAATATGTAGTGGAGAAAGCAGAAGGGCTTCTTTTGTTCGATGCGCTGTTAGATCAATTTGAAAAAGCGCTTCCACATCAGCTCGAAGTACACGAAACTGCGGAAGCGCTAGCAAAACAAGGTTTATTTAAGCCGCTTATGAATGAATTCTTAAGCATGATTGCGAAACAATAAATAGATTACTTCTTAACTAACTTCTGATCGGATTCCGTAAAATTCTCCTCAATATTCTCTAATGATTTCTCAAAAATATCGATGAAGTCTTGTCCGTAAATGTTGCGCAAGATAGCGATAAGTTCGATATTTTCTGGGAACTTACCATAGAAATTACGAAGTGCAAGAGCCCCATTAAATACAGAGTTATTTTCAGGATCATACTCCTCCATTAAGCGAAGTAGTAATTCTTCCCCTTTGTCTGTAATCTCAATGTACGTATTTCGTTTATCATCTTCTTTTTTTGAGAATACAAGATAGCCGCGTTCTTCCAGCTTTTTCGAGAAGTTAAACGCCGTTGATACGTGCATAACTCCAAACTTAGCAATCTCAGAAATAGAAGCCCCTTTTAAATGATAAGCGATTGACAAAATATGATGCTCATTAATGTTTAAATCGTAAGGCTTAATCCACTGTTGCCAATCTTTCTCTACACATTTCCATAACGCTTTCGATAATTGAGCAATGCGTTGGCTGAAAATCATCGCTTCTTTTACCGAGTAATCTTTTTCTCCACTTTTCATTTACTCACCCACTTTAACATTCTTTTTCATTACTATCTATTATGCCAGTAAAGTAAAAATTAATAAAGTCTTTTTGTGAGAATTGTGAAAATTTTTCGGAAAAATGACATTCTATACAAATCATGCATAACTATGGAAGCGTTTTATGAGTCGTGAATACATGTGTTGTCCTTACATGTTAAGTGATAACATATATTGTAAATGCATAAAAACACGGCATATCTGTGTGATATGCCGTGTTAAGGTCGATTTATATAAAAAATATTTGTTATATGCAAAAAACTAAGCAGGAATTTGTTTACGCCTTTTCCGGAACAGCTTCTTGTAGTTTCTCAATTGATTTTTGAATGTCCAAAATCTCTTTCTCAATATGGCGTTTGTTTTGAGAAATGTCTTGCTTCCAGTTAGAAATCGTATCGTGCATATCGTCTTTTAATTCTTGAAACACTTCTTTACCTTCTGAAGCAGTTTCAACGATTTGACGTTTTAATAATTTTGTATCAGCTGTAATATCAGCTAAAGTCTTTTTAATATCATTTCCTTTTTCTTTTAACTTACCGCGCATAGCTTTGCCAGAAGAAGGAGTAGAGAAAAGAACGGCTAGTCCAGCAACTGCTCCGCCGCAAATGACACCTGTAATAAAGGATTTAGCTTTTGACATAAAAGGAAACCTCCTTATTTTTTGTTCGTATTCATGATGTGAAAAAATATGCATATCTTTAAGATAAGGGAAAGAAAATTGTGCGGTGCACGTTCCCTGGCATCTTGAGTGAAGAAACAAGCCTTGCAATATTTAATCACGTTAGGAAAGTGGCTTGTTATGTATTACTTCTTATTATAGTGTCACTATTTCACACTATTTGCAATTGTACTTGCGATGTTCTGTAAATTTTCCATTGTGTATTCATTTTGATGTGATTTCCAAACAGCACCGAAACCATCGTTTTCACCGTAGCGTGGAATTAAATGAAGGTGGAAGTGGAACACAGTTTGTCCAGCTTTTTCACCGTTATTGTTAAGTAGGTTAAAGCCAACTGGGTTAAACTCTGCTTTAATCGCATTTGCGATTTTCGGAACGACAGAAAAAATGTGTGATGCGATTTCTGGCGTTAATGCAAAAATGTCTTGTTTGTGAACTTTTGGAATAACAAGGGTATGTCCTTTTGTTACTTGACTAATATCTAAAAATGCAAGCACATGTTCATCTTCGTATACTTTTGAGCAAGGGATTTGCCCGTCAATAATTTTACAAAAAATACAATTATCTGCTGTATGATTCATTGATCTCATCCTTTCAAGTAGCCTTAGCCGTATTTTACCATAATTATATAAGAGAACAAACACGAAAAACAGGAAGCTGACTCAGCTTCCTGTTTTCTGAAGAGGGATTGAAAAAGCATTATCGTAATTTACGTTTCGCAGACACCTCATTTATTTAAGAAATGCACGGTAAATCGGCTAAAGTTTCTGCCGTAGACACCCCATTTTCAAGTGAAATGAATTGCAATCTTTATAAAAGGAAATTGTTTATTTTTTAAAACAGTATATGCTCTTTCGGAGACACCCCGTTTCGAAAATGAAACAAATGATCTGGTTATGTGTAAATTTCTTTGTCCAACATGGACACCCCATTTCATGATGACTTAACTATGTTGTTGTACTCATCAATTGGTGGTCGCTTTTTCAATGTGTTCCTTCTTCACTAATTATGATGTCCGCTTTCGTAAAAATATATGCTAACAAATTTAAAATTTTTTTAAGACATCGATACTATGTAGTACAGCGCCATTTTTGGTAAGATGAATATAGAATGAATACTAATGAAGAAAGTGGTGTCGTATGAGCGAGTTATTGCGTGTAGAAAATGTTACAGGAGGATATACGAAACGACCTGTACTAAAAGATGTTTCGTTCTCTGTTAATAAAGGTGAACTTGTCGGCTTAATCGGTTTAAATGGAGCGGGTAAAAGTACGACGATTAAACATATTATCGGTTTAATGGAACCGAAAAAAGGAACTGTCACAATTAATGGGAAAACAATTCGTGACGATATGACAGCGTACCGTTCTAGTTTTTCGTTCATCCCAGAAACACCAGTATTATATGATGAGCTAACGCTAGAAGAACATTTGAAGCTAACAGCGATGGCGTACGGTGTCGATGAAAAACAATATGAAGAACGTGTAGGACAACTATTACAAGAATTTCGTATGAAAAATCGTTTAAAATGGTTTCCGTCTCATTTCTCAAAAGGGATGAAACAAAAGGTAATGATTATGAGTGCGTTTTTAGTGGAGCCATCTCTTTACATTGTGGACGAACCTTTCGTTGGGCTTGATCCGTTAGCGATTCAATCACTCCTTCAAATGATGGATCAAATGAAAAAGAGCGGCGCGGGCATTTTAATGAGTACACATATTTTAGCGACAGCAGAGCGTTATTGTGATTCGTTCATTATTCTGCATCAAGGTGAAGTAAGAGCGAAGGGAACATTAGCTGAACTACAATCACAGTTTAATATGCCGGGTGCAACGTTAGATGATATTTATATTGCATTAACAAAGGAAGAAGATTATGAATAGCACAGCATTATGGAAAGAACGATTTCGTCACTTTCTAAAAGAAGTTCGTACATATAGTAAATACGTATTTAACGATCATTTAAAATTTATTTTCGTATTCATTATCGGCGCAGGAGCGTACTATTACCAGCAATGGTTACAAACGTTAACACCTTCATTTCCGGCGGCGCTCGTTATGGCAGTGTTGCTTGGTCTCGTATTAACGGCCGGATCTATTCAAACGTTATTAAAAGAAGCAGATCTCGTTTACTTGCTGCCAGTTGAAGAAAAGTTAAAACCTTACTTCACAAAGGCATTTCTCTTTACGTTTATGATTCAGTTATACATAATCGCAATCGTAGCGGCAGCGCTTGCCCCGTTATACTTCCAGCAAATGAAACAAACAGGAGCGGCTTACATATGGATTGTACTCGCGTTTGTCATTGTAAAAGCGTGGAACTTATTTGTAGCGTGGGAAAAGTCATTTTTAACAGATCAAAATATACAAAGAGCAGATTGGTTCATTCGTTTTATTTTAAACGGCTTATTTGTGTACTTCCTTGTAGAGCGTACTTCCGTTATGTTTATTGGCGGAATCGTCCTTCTCATGATGTTATACCTTGTAGTACTGCATCAAATGGTGAAGGGAAAGCCGCTAAACTGGGAGTATTTAATTTCTGAAGAAGGTAAGAAGATGATGCTGCTGTATCACATAGCGAATATGTTCGTTGATGTACCGGCATTAAAAGAAAGAGTAGCACGGAGAAAATGGCTCGATTTCATTCTTTCGATGATTGGTGAAAAACGTACCTATTTATACTTATATACGAGAACGTTTTTACGATCTGGTAACTATTTCGGCTTGTATGTGCGCCTGCTCGCTCTTGGAGGAGTTATTCTTTACTTCATTCCGTTTTTATATGGACGATTTATCGTAAGCCTTATCTTCCTATACTTAATCGGTTATCAGCTCTTAACTTTATGGAAGCATCACCGCATGAAGATTTGGCTTGATTTGTATCCGGTCGGGGGAGAAGAGAAGAAGAAAGATTTTCTTACTTTATTAAATGCAATCCTTATTATCGGTAGCGTGATATTTACAGTTATATTCGCCCTTGCGACGAAAGATTTCATGATGACGGGCATTTTATTAGTCGTAAGCATAGTATTTAGTATCGGTTTCGTTTATCAATACGGGGCGAAACGTATTGAGCGTTTAAATTGAAGGGAATGAACCTATGATTACATACGAAGAGAAGGTTATAAAAGAATTGGAGCAGTGGAAAGCTACATTCATGAAAGATTCTTCTATGATGACACGGTTCTCTAAGAAAGTGCAGACGAAAGTACAACAGCTTATTCCGGCGAAAGTGCAAAAAGTATTAACAGAAACGATTCGGATGATGGTGCAAACGATTAGTGCCGGATCAAACTTTATAAAGCCGAAATTAAAAGAGACGAACTGGTCATTGCAAAGAAGAGACGACGAAGTACGTAAAAAAATGGATGAGTACAAAAAAATAGCAGCGGCAGAAGGAGCGGGGACGGGAGCAGGCGGTATTCTCCTTGGCCTTGCTGACTTTCCGCTTTTACTCGGCATTAAAATTAAATTTTTATTCGATGCAGCAACATTGTACGGATTTGATACGAGCGACAAAGAAGAGCGCCTTTTTATCCTTCACGTTTTCCAACTTGCCTTTTCAAGTGACGACCACCGAAAAGAAATATGGAAAGCCATCGAAACGTGGGATACAGAAGAAGAAAACCATATGGACTGGGAAAAGTTCCAAACAGAGTACCGAGACTATATCGATTTAGCAAAAATGCTTCAGCTCGTACCAATAATCGGTGCCCCGGTCGGCGCGTATGCGAACTATCAATTACTGCAAAGACTTGGGGAAGTAACGATGAATTGTTATCGTATGCGATTGCTGAATAGGAATTAAAAAGAAAGCATCCTAAATGTGTGATTTAGGATGCTTTTTTGTTTTAATGATTAATGCATCAAAAGAAGAAGGTATAATTCAGATTGTCTTTTCAGTGTTTTAGGCTGAAATTAGTAGTGGAGGTAGTTGACATGTAATAAGGTAATTATGACTCTAGATGATCTAATTCCCATCCAACAACTGAATAATTTTAACGTTTAATAATTGAAACAAAGAAATTTCTGTTTTTCTGGTCTTTTACATGACCAGAAACTCGAATCATACCACCACTAGCGGCAGGTTTAATATCAACTTTAGTCACTATAACATCAATATTTTCTTTTTTCTTCATATGTTCTATGGCAGCTGTAGCAGCTTTTTCTTTTTCTATATTTCTATCATGCATAATTTTTAGTGTACATCCTATAGTTAAAGTTATAATTGTGATCATGATTAAAATTATGATGTTTTTCTTTTTTAATTCCCTCATACAATCCCTCCTGGAATTATCTTGTAATTAATACTATAAATTATTTTTAAGGAGAGGGAAATATAAGTAATACGGTTAGTGGTGAATTTCTTGTTCGTTTATCAAGAATAAGTTTGGAATCATAAAGAAACTTGGGAAGCTATTGAAATACCTAGTTCTGTATCATTACATAATTTTATAAATAGTTGCATCAAAATAAATTGTTATTGCTTTTCGGAGTTTGCTTTATGATGCGGACACATTTGATGTACTAGGTGTCCTTACGTTTTTTAATAGTTTGTATGTTTCTCGACTGTACTTAAGGGATGCAAAAAACACTTATAGATACAATCTATGAGTGTTTTTGGTGGTATGGGTTTATTTAGGCGTTCATTATAATCTTATCTCGCCCCAAATTCGTCTGGAGCACAGAAGTTAGGTGGGGACGAACAAAACCCCCACTGATAAAAATTTTACTTTATTCGTCGCCCCAATATGCAACTTCATAATTTTGGGATTTATTTATTACAACGTAAAGTTTTTTTGGTTATTGTTTTTATCATACCCTCTAACTCTAATAAAGCCCGCAAGTTCTAATTGTTGAATTTTTACATCGGTTACCACAAAATCTATTTTTTTCTTTTTTCATAGTTTCTATTGCAACTTCAGCAGCCTTTTCTTTTGCAGCATTTTGGTCATGAATAAACTTTGCTATATAACCTATGATTAACATCATAATTATTACGGATAATAATATGAAAATATTTTGTTTCTTATTGAGAATCATCTAAATTCCAACCCATGATAGAATAATTTTGTTTTTTGCTTACTGTGACATAAAACTTTCTTTTTTTATCATTTTCCGCATATCCTCTAACCTCAATAAACCCCCCTTGAAAAGCGGATTTAATATCGACTTTAGTTACTATAACATCTATATTTTCTTTTGTTTTTATATGTTGTATAGCAGCTTCAGCAGCTCTTTCTTTTGTTATATTTCTATCGTGAATAAAGGATGCAGTACAGCCTATGGCAAAAATTATAACTGTTACAATGATTAAAATTATAATCCTTTTCTTTTTTGATTGATCCATATGTATCTCCTGAAATTTCTTTATATTATTTTTTATAAAGAAATAATATAAAACAAATCGTGAACTAATCGTATTTTAGTTCGAAATTTTTGGTGGTTGAAATGGTACTGATATGATAGTTATTAGCGTATTCAACTGCAACACTAAATTCTTTGTTTTTGTCATCCGTTACATAACCAGATATAAAAATTGTTTGAAGATCATTTGGAGTGAATTTATGTTTAGTAATAGTTACATCTACGTTTTCCTCCTCCTTGAAGTATTTAAGAGTTTCTTCTTTAGCCTTATTAACGATTTGTTGTTCCTTATTTTATTATTTTAATATCCATATTTATCCTCCAATGATGGCATCTTGATTATATAAAATATCGTGATAGAAGGAATGTTTTTAGTGAAAAAAGCACTCACTTTTTCTGGTAGCGGGTGCTTTTTAGTTTTCTTTCTTATAAGGAATACTCCTGAATTAAAGAAACAAACTTAAATAGTTATGTTGAAGTGAAACCGTTAGATTTAGTGTTTTAAATCAAAACCTTCAGATGTGGAAATGGAACCGATGTGATAATCATCTTTATAATCAATTGAAGTAGTAAATTTCTTATTTGTATCATCTTTGATATGACCCGTTATAAAAATAGTTTCGATATCATTAGAAGGAAATCTATGATTTGTAATAGTCACTTCTAAATTCTCTTTTTCTTTGAAATACTGAATGGTTTCTTCTGTTGCTTTATTAACGATTTGTTGTTCAGTATTTTTTTGATCTATCGTACATCCTCCTAAAAGGATAAGTGTAAAGATAAAGAATAATCTTATAGCATATTTTTTCACGAATAATCACTCCGTTAATAGTGCGTTATATTCCTGTTAACTAAAATGTATATCCACAGAATATGGTGTGGATGGGTATAAAGAAACGGGACTCTAAAGTAAAAAGGTTATTAGTTTTTAAGTTTTAAATTTTTAATGTTAGAAGTCAGGCTGATTGAATAGTCATCCTAGCCTTTATATACACATGAAATAATTAGAATTAATATGAATGCCCAACAAAAATATATTGTATTTTCATATTAATTTCAGTCATCATAACTAATACTTTCAACCTTATATTTATCTTTATAATTTATATCTGCAGTTATTTTACGATTTGGATTATTAGTTACATGACCCGATACAAAAATTACTCCAAAATCCGCAGGGCCGAATTCGACTTTTGTCACTGTAACATCTAGTTTTTTATCCGCTTTAAAATGTTGGATTGCGATCTTTGTTGCTTTTTCTTTTAATGCTATTTCTTCATCATTCTTTTGTTTGTTCATATACATCAACCCTCCAATAAAAAATATAATTATAATTACTATTAACAAAAAAACCTTTTTTTTCAAAAAAATCACCCTCTTCTAATAATAAACTATTTATTATGGGGTAAAAGAATGAAAGAAAGTGCAGTTTTAGATCAAATTTATTATGATTTGGCAAAGGGAGCGTGTAGGACTAATTTAGGTGAAAATTATGAGATAAAGGATTATATAGATCAAAAAAAATTTTACAGACATGAAAAGTAGGAGAAGCATTCCACGATAAATTCGAATAGGCGCAGTCGTCTTTGTAAGAGATGTGAATGGGGGAAAAGCAAGTTATGATAGCTTTCTAGGGGACAGAATGAGATAAAATTATAGAGAAAAACTCTTTAGGCGTTCTGATGAAGCTAGAGAAGGTATGAAGGATTTAAAAACAGATACAAATTATTTTGTTAAGAAAGAAATTCATATGCTAAAATATTTTACGTAAAAAAGACACCATAAAGTGTCTTTGATAGACTTGGTAACCAAGCTCTATATATTATATTAACCTTAAATATTATTAAATTTTTTTAGATTTATTATTAATAATTTAATTTAAAGTTTTCAGAACGAGATATAGAACCGGCCCTATATTCCCCATCACCAAATTCTACATCTACTGAGAATTCTTTACTTTTATCATCCTTAACATAACCATCTATAAATACAGTTTGAAAATCATTTGGAGGAAAGCTATGCCCTGTAATTACTACATCTAAATTATGTTTTTCTTTAAAATACTGAATGGTTGTTTCTGTTGCTTGATTAACGATTTGTTGTTCCTCATTCTTTTGATCTATAGTGCATCCTCCTAAAAGGATAAGTGTAAAAATAAAGAATAATCTTATACCGTATTTTTTCATGAATAATCCCTCCATAAATGTTGCGTTATATTCCTCTTCACTAAATTTTATATCCACAGAACATTGTGTGGTGGGGTATAAAGAAAAGGCACTTTAAAAGAGTACCTTTTCTTTATTATTTTAAATGTAAATTTTCACTTGTAGAGATAGAACCTATTGTATACTCATCTCCACCGTATTCTATTGTAATATTAAATGTTTTGCTTTCATCATTTTTTATATAGCCGGAGATAAAGATACCTTGTAAATCACTTGGAGCAAATCTATAATCAGTGATTACTACATCTAAGTCTTGTTTTTCTTTGAAGTATTGGATTGTCCTTTCTTCTGCCTTTTCAACTATTTGTTGTTCAGTATTTTTTTGATCTATCGTACATCCTCCTAAAAGGATAAGTGTAAAGATAAAGAATAATCTTATAGCATATTTTTTCACGAATAATCACTCCATGAATGTTGCGTTATATTCCTCTTCAATAAATTTTATATTCACTGAACATTGTGTGGTGAAGTATAAAGAAAAGGCACTCTAAAGTGCCTGGATTATTAGTTTTTAAGCTCTAAATTTTTGGTGGTTGAAATAGCGCCGATATGATAATTATTTGCGTATTCAACTGAAGCAGTAAATTCTTTAGTTTTATCATTAGTCACATAGCCTGATATAGAGATAGTTTGAAAGTCTTTTGGTCCAAATTCATGATCAGTAATTGATACATCTAAGCCCTCTGTTTTTTTGAAATATTGAATGGTTTCTTCTTTGGCCTTTTCAATTATTTGTTGTTCTTCTTGTTCTTGTTTCACAGTACACCCTCCTAATATAGTAAGAATAAGAATTAAAACTAAATAAAAACTAATTTTTTTGTTTTTATTTGCCATAATTACCCTCCAAAAAATGTTATCTTAATTATTATAATACTTTTTTTATAGGAGGAGAAAAGATGACTGGAAATAATCAAGTTTTAGATAGTACATATTATCAATTATCTAATATGGCATATTATAATGATAAGAAACTTAAAGATAGAGTTTATATTAAAGATAGTAGCAATAATGTAATGCAAGAGTGGGGCGTAAATGAAACATTCCACGACAAACAAACCGGAATGGATGCAGTAGTCTTTGAACGAGATGTCGATGGGAAAAAGCAAGTTATGGTATCTTTCCGAGGAACAGAAGGGGATAAAATTATAGAGAAAAACTCTTTAGGCATTCCGATGAAGCCAGGGGAAGGCATGAAGGATTTAAAAACGGATACCAATCATTTTGTATTACGAGAAGGTGTTCATGAACCAGCAGCACCTCCTGTAGCAGGGACTGAGAATGAAGGTTCAAAGAAATATTGGAATGAAGAGAATCAGCGCTGGGAAACACATAATCAATTCGAACAAGCTGAAAGGGTCATGAAACAAGTAACGGATACATACAAGGACAGGGATGATGTGGAGATATATACGACGGGTCATTCGTTAGGGGGAGCTTTAGCGGAATATGCAGCGGCATCTAATGATAATGTAAGATGTATGTCATGGAATGCGCCGAGTGCAAAACATTTGTTACCGCCTGATTTACAAGAAAGAGCAAATAATGGTGAGTTTAATAATAGAATTGTAAGTGTTGTTCACGGAAATGATTCAATTGGCTATGGACCATTTGGTGCATATGAAAGTCATATAGGCTCTACTTATGCGGTAACCCCACCAATTTCGAAAGAAGAAATGTCAAAGCTATCATTACAGCAAAAGCTTGGGATGGATGTTACTCGATTTTTGAATTCGATAAGTGGCCCTGGTTATCATTATCAAACAGATCAGAACTTCCGGTTTGGAGAGAATGGGTCTTTATCCAATAAATACTTGTTAAATGTAGACACGAATGAAAGAGTTTATGATTCACCAGGCGCGTTATTAGGCGGGGGAGAAATTCGTGTAGTGGTAGAGAATTTAGAACAAGCCGTAAGAGATATGAAGCGAAACGCACAAGAATTTCAAGATAGAGTACCGAGGTTAATTTCTAATATGATGACACTATTAGAAACGGCTGAAAGTAGACGAGTAGAAGCTAAAGTAAATAATATACGTGCACATGTAGAGCATTTAAGTTTTTGGTACATACGAACAGCAACGGAAATTTCAGATTTTATTGAGAAGAAAGCCGATGATTATAAGAAGACGGATCAACAATATTAAGGGAGAAGATTAGGATGCCGAGAATTTACTTAAATGAAGAAGCATTGAACCAAGCTTTACAACAATTTGACCATATGATTCAAGACTTAAATCATAATAAAAGAGTTGTAAGTAATGTACATAATTTACTCTTATCAAGCTGGTCGCAACTTGGAGTGGGGAAGAAGGCTATTAGCGATTTAGAATCTTTTAAAAAAGATATCGAAAGAAGGATGGAAGAATTAGAGTCTGATAAAAGAGAGTTAAAGGGTGCGATTGATTTATTAAAAGCGTTAGATCAAAGTTATGATTACATGGGGCCTAAATATTAAATTACAAGAAGCACTCACAAAGGTGCTTTTTGTAGTTTAACTGGATTAAAGGTTATTGTAGTCATTATTAAGGAATATGATCCTAGATCCATAATGTAGATTGAAAAGTAATATACAGTTTTGAATCAAACTTGCAAACGATGATTTTTTATTTTACAATTTATTTACCGACCGGTAAGTAAAAATAAGTGAGGTACAGTATGACAAAGAATTTACAAACATCGCAAAACATTGTAGAGGCATCATTTAAACTCATGGCAGAGCACGGCATTGAGAAGATGAGCCTTTCCATGATTGCGAAAGAGGTAGGTATTTCAAAACCGGCTATTTATTATCATTTTTCTTCTAAAGAAGCGTTAGTCGATTTTTTATTTGAAGAAATTTTCTCTGGGTATCATTTCGTGAGTTATTTCGATAAAGAACAATATAAGAAAGAAAACTTTGCAGAAAAGTTAATTGCTGATGGTTTACATATGCTCTCTGAGTATGAAGGGCAAGAAGGAATATTACGCGTTATAAATGAATTTATCGTAACTGCATCGCGAAATGAAAAGTATCAGAAACGCTTATTTGAAATACAAGAAGATTTCTTAAATGGTTTCCACGATTTATTGAAGAAAGGTGTAGAACTTGACGTTGTGTCACAACAGGCAACGGAAGAAAATGCTCATACGTTAGCGCTCGTAATCGATAATATGAGTAATTACATGTTAATGGGGTTCCAGTTAAAGTATAAAGAAATTTGGATTCGAAATGTGAAAAACGTCTTGAAGGAGGAATAAAAGTGAAAATGCAAAAAAACTGGTGGCTCGGTTTTCTCGGATTTATTGGGATTTATAAAATTCCAGGTATGATTGAAGCTTTTCAAGCAGATGGAAGTTGGATGAAGTTAATTGGCTTCATTTGGCTACTTTGGTTCGGATATTTTATTCCTGAGAAGAAAGAAGATTGAATTTCAATTTTATGTAAAGTTATGTAAAATATAGATTGAGAGTATTCGTATATTAGATTACTAGATTTGGAGTGGTTACATGGATCCATTGAAAAATGAAATTAACCCTGACATGGTCAAGGTGTGGAAAGTTCGTGCTGTAATTGAAGAAGGAATCGGTATTCTCGTCATTTTAGCTTACCTTTTCCTCATGATAAAGTTTGATTGGTGGGCGTGGATTTTGTATGTAATGATTGGGCTAACAGTTGTGTTCGCACCATTTTCGTACTTTTTATTCCCGAAACTACGTCAACGTTATTACAGTTATCAATTAAATGAAGAAGAACTTGAAATTCAGCACGGTCTTTTCGTCGTAAAGCGCGTATTAGTACCGATGATTCGTGTACAGCACGTGACGATTGAACAAGGTCCAATTATGAGAAAATATGGATTAGCAGAATTACACATTTCAACAGCGGCAACTTCTCACAGCATCCCAGGCTTAACGATGTATGAAGCAGAAATGTTGAAAACGAAAATCGCACAATTAGCGAAAGTGAGTGATGAGGATGTATAAGAGGCAGCATCCGATCACGATGTTATTAGAATTAAAAATAACAGATTTTATACCACTCATTATTTTCATGTTTAGTTTAAATGGAAAATTCCCGTTTTGGTATTTAATCCCCGCTGCATTCGGTTTACTCACCGTTTTTTCAGCATTTGAAAAATGGTATTACACAACATATTGGGTCGAAAATAACGTATTACACGTAAAACAAGGGCTCTTTGTGAAGAAGGAGAGCTACTTAAATAAAGAGCGTGTTCAAACGATTAATACAAGTTCTAACGTGCTATATCAAATGCTTGGCTTAAAAAAGATTCAAATCGAAACAGCAGGGGGAGGCGACGATGCAGAAGTAAGCTTAGCTGGTATTACAGTAGAAGAAGCAACAGAGCTTATTGCAATGCTAAATGATCCAACTCCAGAAGTGAAAGCAGAAGAAACATCAGAAGAAGTAGTAGAAAAAGAAATCGTAACAGAAGAAAAACAAGCGACTGAATATAAATTAACTTGGAAAGAAATTTTGCTAGCGTCTGTTACATCTGGTCAGTTTGGACTATTATTCTCATTAATCTTTTTCGTGTATCACCAAGTAGATGAGTACATTCCGAAATGGATAGAGAATGGCGTCAAGTCGTATGTAATGGAACATGATATATATGGCTGGATTTTCATGATAGCTATTTTGATTGTCCTTTCATGGATTATATCGACAATCGGTTATGCGCTAAAACATGGAGATTTCACAGTGAATCGAAGAAATGATGAAGTCCGCATTTCGCAAGGATTACTTGAGAAAAAAGAACTCGTCCTAAAATTGCACCGCATTCAAGGTATTACGATAAAAGAAAGTATTTTGCGTCAGCCATTCGGTTATTGTGCTGTACAAGTAGAAGTGATTCAAGGTAAAGGACTGGGTGACGAGAAAGAAAAAGTTACACTGCATCCTATCATTCGAAAAGATCGCGTACAACAGTTACTCGCACATTTACAACTACCATATGAACTGAATACAAACATTATTTCATTACCAAAAGCAGCATTACGTCGTTACTTAATTGATAGTTTTATATTCTTCGCAATGCTAGCAATCCCGCTTACTGGAATAAGTATATACTTTGAAAAGTATTACATCATGTGGGCATTCATTCCGCTCGCGTTCCTCATCTTTACACTTGGATACGCAACATTTAAAACAAATGGCTACAGTGTAAATGGAGAGCAAATTACGCTTGTATATCGCAGCGTCGGCAAATATACAGGGCTTGTTAGAAGAAGGCACGTCCAATCAATGGAAAAGACACAATCCTATTTCCAGCGCCGTGCAAATCTATGTACGTACAAATTCTCTAGCGCATCATCGGATTATAAATTAGAGCATACGAGAGTAGAAGATGCGGAGAGAATGCAGGATTGGTATAAGAAGAGAATGAGTGAGAATTAACTTGAAAAAGCTTGCCTATTATGAAAGGCAGGCTTTTTTTATTATAGGAAAATGAGTGACTTAATTCATATATTAGTAAAGCTACAGCGCACATATATCAATACATATCAAAAAAAGGTAGTATGCTTCTATTTCAGGAAAATCTGTGGAATTTTTGATGTGAATGGTATACTAATATAGAAAAAGTATTAGGAGGCTATATATGATAAGTCAGTTAAAAAGAGAAGCACTTGATGCATTAAAAGGAAAATGGGGATTAGCGGTAGGGGCAACCTTATTAGTCGGAATCCTTATTGGAGCTGTTGAAATGCTAACCACAGGTATTTTCTCGATATTTTGGGGTTGGGAAGAAGCAAATGAGTCGCTTACAGTAACTATTATTGCAATGTTTATTATCGGGCCGTTAACAGTAGGTGCTTCTTATTTTGTTTTAAATGTAATTCGCGGGACTAATGCTCGTATTGGTCATATATTTAGATGGTTTAACGATGGAAGTAAGTTTATGAAATCGTTTTCAACATATTTACTAATGAATGTGTACTTGGTTCTATGGACATTACTTCTTATTATTCCAGGTATTATTAAATCATTTTCTTATTCTATGACATATTTTATTTTGAATGATCATCCAGAATATACAGCGAATCAAGCGATTACTGAAAGCCGTCGTATGATGAATGGACATAAAATGGATTACTTTTTACTATGCTTAAGTTTCTTAGGTTGGTTCATTTTAAGTATTCTTACTTTAGGAATCGGTTTCTTATGGTTAGTACCTTATTTCTACACGACATCAGCTGCATTTTATGAAGAGATTTCAAAAGAATATTATAAAAAAGAAGACACTACTTTCTAATAACCACCTATCCCCTAAAGAATATAGGGCACAGATAGTTTAGATGTTCTGTTTATGGGGAGCACTTCAGGATAAGGTATAGGTTTTTATATAAAAATTCTGCCCTCTATGTTTTAGGATAGAGGGCTATTTTTTCATGTGAAAATAATGAATAATATATGTGAAACAAAAAAGCGAGGTGAATGAGAGTGAGCAAGTTTTTAATTCCGTATTCATTTTCTATATTAAGTTTCTTTATTTCAGTAACGGCACTTGATTTATATGATAGGATAGGAAAAAATGATGAGATGACTTCGCCAAACATAATTGGAAAGATAATTCAATCTACTGCGCAAATGGGAGTCCTTACATTATATTTCGGAGTACCTATCATTTTAGGTGGCTGTCTACTTGGGGAATTATTGTTTAGAGGTATCATTTTACGATTTAAACTAAGCTATATTATATCTTTATTATTATATTTACTTTTAGCTTGTAGTATTGTTTCAGTAACAGTTGGGATTCCAACTACATATGAAGATTCTAATATTTTTTTCATGGGAATAACTATGATTTGCGCTGTTACATTCTTTGTGGGCCGGAATATATCGGAAAAAACAAGTTAATAATGGAGTGACAGAATGAAATACACTTGTCCGTGCTGCGGGTATAGAACAATAGAAGAACCACCAGGTAACATATGAAATTTGTAATATATGTTATTGGGAAGATGATGAGGTTCAGTTTAACGGTCCTGACTTTGAAGGCGGGGCGGATGAAGTTTCGTTAAGACAAGCACAGAAAAATTTCATTACATTGGGTGCTTGCGAGGAATGTTTTGTGCAATCAGTTAGAAAGCCAAATAGTGAAGATGTGAAGGACGCTAGTTGGAAGCAAATTTAGTAAGTAAAATGTTATTACTCAATTTATCAGGAGTAATAACATTTTTTTTATGCAATGATGAAAGAATTAACGCCGTCTTATAAGATAAAATAGTAAAGATGATACAGTAATAGGAAGGCCAGTATCCAGAAAAGCTTTTAAATAAAAGGATAGAAAATCTCTGTCATTAAACCACATAAAGAATAAATGATTGTAGGAAATACCTAACAGTATAAATAAAGGAATACCGATCTTTAATTCGTGACTTCCTTTTATTTTTCTATAACAAAATTCACCTAATAAACAACCGATAAGAACAGGAATGCTTCCAAGAATTAAAAACATAATAATAGATACCCAAATCGGTCCCCATGAATCCGCATAATTTGGAACTAGTGTATACTGTAAAACGTTCACAATGATAGAAAAAACCAGTAAGCATATTAAATAACTAATAGAAAATTTTTTCAATGGAATCATCCTTATAAAAGTTCACTTTATTTTTATGAACATATAAACCTCTTTGAATTATAGATTAAATATATAAGGATAATCAATTTGTATGCATTTCATGTTTATGGATATATTTTCAACGAATATAAATGTATAGATGTATAGTCAATTGTGAGTATTTGATGTTATCATATTGAATGATATGGAAATTTTTAATAGAAGAAGCAACGAACAATTCAAAGGTAATGAAGCCTTTGTGGTATAAAGAAAATATTTATTATTACTCAGCGATATTAAAAATAAGATACGTATTTATATAAATTTAGTAGAAATGGGGGTTTTAAAAAGGAATGAGTATAAGTATAACAAGGCAAAAAATTTTAGCGGCCGCTTCTCAAATTGTGCAATGTAAAGGGGTTGCTAAGTTAACCTTAGAAGCGGTAGCAAAAGAGGCGGGGATAAGTAAAGGTGGATTGTTGTATCACTTTTCAACTAAAGAAGCTTTAATAGAGGGCATGATACTCAAAGGGACGGAGGAGTATCAAGACGCTATTCACAATAAAGTAGCGGAGGACTTAGAGAAGAAAGGAAGGTGGGTACGTTCTTTTGTAGAGGAAAGATTAAGTAATGAGGGAAGAGTAGAAGAGCTGGGTAGTAGTATGATGGCAGCATTAATGCTAAAGCCTGAATTACTTGAACCGTTAAAACAATCATTTCAGCAACTGCAAAATAAAATAGAAAATGATGAGATAGATTCAGTTTGTGCCACAATTATTAGATTAGCGGCAGATGGATTATGGTATTCGGAATATTTAGGGGTTGGAAGACTAAGCCCCGAATTAAGAGAAAAAGTGATTCAAGCTCTTATTTTTAATTCATATAAATAGAATATACGAACTATATAATGTAAAACAATTCACCATTGCTTATTTAATGCACTGGTGAATTGTTTTTTTTTATTAGAAAAATAGAACAATTTCATAGAGTATTGAATTATAACCGTCCAGACGGTATAGTAATATTTGGTTTAAGAGGAAAATGAAACAAAAAAAGAATAAAAAATATTTTTAGCACACTATTCGAAAGGATAGGCCGCAAAGCTTAGAGTCTACGGTAATACATATTGGTTACTAAGATCGTCTGGTTGCACATTTTTGATGCAACCGGACGGTCTTTTTTTGTTATATAAATATAAAAAATAGGAGGGAATTATGCAAATGAAAAGTACTAAGAGGCATATTTCGATGGTTTCATTAGTTTTTCTAGTATTATTTTCAGTGCTAAATGTGTGGGCTCCAGTTATTCAAGCCGCTGTGATAAAAAATCCAGTGGACGAGATTAATATCTCCCGTACTGATGGTACAACGTCTGAACCATATCAAGCCTCAGATGGCATGAAAGTAGAAGTGAAGTGGTCAGCTAAAGAAAAAATAAAAAGTGGAGATCAATTCACAATTGATATGCCAAAAGAATTTAGAAAAGATCTTATGAATATGAGTTTTCCTTTAAAAGATGCTGAAGGAAAAACAGTTGGTACATGTGAGATGAAAAAAGGTCTATTGACATGTACTATGGGTGATTACGTAGAAGGAAAGAATAACGTTAAAGGTTCTTTATTCGTAGAATTCTACTTTGGGCTAGAAGCATATGATGGTGTCAAAGAAATTCCATTAGAATTTAACGTTGATGGTCAAATCGTAAATAAAGAAGTAAGTGTAAATAATACGACAGAGAGACCGAAGCCACATCCCAATACAGATAATCTATTGAAATGGGGTTCTTATAATCAAGAAGATCCATCAATTGCTGATTGGCTTGTATATGTAAATGCAACTGGAACAGAAATGCAAGATCTTAAATTAACAGACACATTAGGACCTGGGCATGAATTAATTACAGATAGCTTAGTATTAGAAGAGGCTGTATTTGAAGATGGCTATGCACCAACAAATATTAAGCCAGCAGATTTATCTAAAATTAAAATCAATGCAACGAAAACTGGATTTACAATTGAATTTCCAGACAGTTCAAAAGGTTATATTTTAAGATATAAAACAAAGATTACCAATCCCGCTGCAAAGCCTCATAAAAATACAGTGAAATTAGAAGGCAAAAATATTAAAACTGAAGAAAAAGTAGGAGAAGTATTCGTAAGTGGTGGGGGAGGAACTGGTTCAGGCGACGATCATCCACCTAGTATTGAAAAGAATATAGTTGATGAGAGTGGTAAGCTTGTAGAGAATCAGCAGTTAGCGCAAATGGATCAACCTATTCAATATCAAGTTGGTACACATATACCAAACGATCCTCCTAAATACACATCTATGGTAATTAGTGATGATTTAGAAGATGTATTAGAAGTATTAGAGGCAAAAGTGTATGATCAAAATGGCCAAGATATTACTTCTAAAGGAACACTAAAGATAGATAAACAAAAAAGTGAAGTAACATTTACGTTCGGTGAGAGTTTTGACTATAAGTCATATGAAGACCAGATAATTAACCTTAGTATTAAGGCGAAAATTAAAGCTAATGCAGACTTATCTTCTTACGTAGATAAGAAGATTCCTAATAAGGCAGAATTACATTTTGATGATAAAACATTAACATCGAAAGAAGTAAATGTTACACCGCCTGAAGCTCTAAAAGAAGGTACAGTATCGATTCATAAAATAGATGCTGAGAATCCGAACAAAGGGTTAAAAGGTGCCGAATTTGAAGTTCGAAATAGTGCAAATGAAGTTGTTGCAAAACTGATAACGGACGAAAACGGCTTTTCAGTACCTCAAACTTTAGCTCCTGGGACGTATAAAGTTTATGAAAAAGTAGCACCTGAGGGATATCAAAAATTAACAAGTCCGGTAGAGGTTACACTTCAAGCTGGAGAAACAAAAGCAATTGAAATTAAAAATACTTTGCAAAAGGGTCAAATTGAATTAAAGAAAATTGATTCAGAAAATGGTGAAAAACCATTAGCAAATGCAGAGTTTGATATAGTAAAAGACGGTGTAGTAGTTGAGCATATTATTACAGATAAAGATGGTAAGGCAATTTCTAAACCGTTAGCGCCAGGAAAATATATTTTAAAAGAAACGAAAGCGCCTGAAGGATACCAATTAAAAGAAACAGAATTCGAAGTAAATGTAACAGGGGACGGTATATTCCCGATAACAGTAGAAAATGCAATGACAGACAAAGGTAATGTAGAAATTACAAAGGTGGACAAAGAAAACGGTTCAGTATTAGCGGGTGTCGAATTTGAAGTCCAAGATGAGAAAGGTGAAGTAGTAAGAAAAGTAACGACGGATAAAGAAGGAAAGGCAAACGTTTCAGATCTTTCAGTAGGAAAGTACAAATTAGTAGAGACGAAAAGCTTACCAGGTTACAAGAAACTAACAGAGCCAGTATCGTTTGAAATTACAAAAGGTATGACGAAAGTCCTATCATTAAAAGTAGAGAATGAACAGTTAGAAAACGGTTCAGTAGAAATTACAAAAGTGGATAAAGATAGCCAGAAAGCATTAAAAGGCGTAGTTTTCGAAGTACGAGATGAAAAAGATAAAGTAGTCAAAGAGGTAACAACAGATAAAGAAGGAAAAGCAAACGTTTCAGATTTATCAGTAGGAAAGTACAAATTAGTAGAGACGAAAAGCTTACCAGGTTATAAGAAACTAACAGAGCCAGTGTCATTTGAAATTACAAAAGGTATGACGAAAGTCCTATTATTAAAAGTAGAGAATGAACAGTTAGATAAAGGTTCAGTAGAAATCACAAAAGTAGATAAAGACAGCCAGAAAGCATTAAAAGGCGTAGTCTTCGAAGTACGAGATGAAAAAGATAAAGTAGTAAAAGAAGTAACAACAGATAAAGATGGAAAAGCAAAAATTGCAGACCTATCAGTAGGAAAGTACAAACTAGTAGAAGTAGAAAGTTTACCAGGCTATAAGAAACTAACAGAGCCAGTATCATTTGAAATCAAAAAAGGCATGATCGAGGTACTATCATTAAAAATAGAAAATGAAATGGTAGATACGGGGAATGTAGAGATAACAAAGATAGATAAAGATAATAAGGCACCGTTAGCGGGAGTAACGTTCGTTGTCCAAGATGAGAAAGGTAACGAAGTTAAAAAAGTAACGACAGATAAAGAAGGAAAAGCAAATGTTTCAGATTTATCAGTAGGAAAGTATGAATTAGTAGAGGTAGAAAGTTTACCAGGTTATAAAAAGCTAGAAAAACCAGTATCATTTGAAATCAAAAAAGGCATGACCGAAGTTCTATCATTAAAAGTAGAAAATGAAATGGTGGATACAGGGAATGTAGAGATAACAAAAATAGATAAAGATAGTAAAGCACCATTAGAAAATGTTGTATTTGAAGTACGTGATTTAAAAGGTAAAGTAGTTGCAAAAGTAACAACGGATAAAGAAGGAAAAGCAAACGTTTCAGATTTATCTATTGGGAAGTATGAGTTGGTGGAGGTAGAAACACCAGCAGGATACAAACCACTTGAAAAACCAATTTTATTCGAAATTGAAAAGGGTAGAGTAACAGCGTTAAAGCTAACAGTCGAAAATGAATTAGTGGATACAGGAAATGTAGAAATTACAAAAGTAGACAAAGAAAATAAAGATGCTTTAGCTGATGCAGTATTTGATATTCAAGATGAAGCAGGACAAGTAGTCGCTAAAATAACGACAGATAAAAAAGGACAAGCAAAAGTTACTAATTTATCAGTTGGAACATATAAGTTAGTAGAAGTGAAAGCACCAAAAGGATATAAGCAATTAGTAGATCCGATTACTTTCCAAATTGAAAAAGGCATGACAAAATCTCTTGCTTTAACAGTCGAAAATGAAATGTTAGACAAGGGTAATGTAGAAGTTACAAAAGTGGATAAAGACAGTCAGAAGACATTGACAGGTGTAGTCTTTGAAATCCAAGATGAAGCAGGCAAAGTAGTAACGAAAGTAACGACAGATAAAGAAGGAAAAGCGAACGTTTCAGATCTATCAGTAGGAAAATACAAATTAGTAGAGACGGAAAGCTTACCAGGTTACAAAAAGCTAAGCGAACCAGTATCATTTGAGATTACAAAAGGTATGACAGAAGTCTTATCACTAAAAGTAGAGAATGAACAGTTAGATAAAGGTTCAGTAGAAATTACAAAAGTAGATAAAGACAGTCAGAAAGCATTAGAAGGCGTAGTCTTTGAAGTGCAAGATGAAAAAGGGAAAGTAGTAACAAAAGTAACGACAGACAAAGAAGGAAAAGCAAACATTTCAGATCTATCTGTAGGAAGTTACAAATTAGTAGAGGTAGAAAGTTTACCAGGTTATAAAAAGCTAGAAAAACCAGTATCATTTGAAATCAAAAAGGGTATGACAGAAGTTTTATCCCTGAAAGTAGAAAACGAACAAGTAGATAAAGGTTCAGTAGAGATCACAAAAGTGGACAAAGACAGTCAGAAGACATTGGCAGGTGTAGTCTTTGAAATCCAAGATGAAGCAGGGAAAGTAGTAACGAAAGTAACGACAGATAAAGAAGGAAAAGCGAACGTTTCAGATCTATCAGTAGGAAAATACAAATTAGTAGAGACGGAAAGCTTACCAGGTTACAAAAAGCTAAGCGAATCAGTATCATTTGAGATTACAAAAGGTATGACAGAAGTCTTATCACTAAAAGTAGAGAATGAACAGTTAGATAAAGGTTCAGTAGAAATTACAAAAGTAGATAAAGACAGTCAGAAAGCATTAGAAGGCGTAGTCTTTGAAGTGCAAGATGAGCAAGGAAAAGTAGTAACGAAAGTGACAACAGATAAAGAAGGAAAAGCAAACATTTCAGATCTATCTGTAGGAAGTTACAAATTAGTAGAGGTAGAAAGTTTACTAGGTTATAAAAAGCTAGAAAAACCAGTATCATTTGAAATTACAAAAGGTATGACGAAAGTCTTATCATTGAAAATAGAGAATGAATGGGTAGACAAAGGTAATGTAGAAGTTACAAAAGTGGATAAAGACAGTGGAACAGTGTTAGCGGGCGTAACTTTCGAAGTGCAAGATGAACAAGGCAAAGTAATAACGAAAGTAACAACAGATAAAGAAGGAAAAGCAAACATTTCAGACCTATCTATAGGGAGTTACAAATTAGTAGAAGTAGAAAATTTACCAGGCTACAAAAAACTAACAGAGCCAGTATCATTCGAAATCAAAAAAGGTATGACAGAAGTTTTATCACTAAAAGTAGAGAATGAACAGTTAGATAAAGGTTCAGTAGAAGTTATAAAAGTAGATAAAGACAGTCAGAAAGCATTAGAAGGCGTAGTCTTTGAAGTGCAAGATGAAAAAGGAAAAGTAGTAACGAAAGTAACAACAGATAAAGAAGGAAAAGCGAAAGTTTCAGATCTAGCAGTAGGAAAATACAAATTAGTAGAAACGGAGAGTTTACCAGGTTACAAAAAACTAACAGAACCAGTATCATTCGAAATCAAAAAAGGTATGACAGAAGTTTTATTACTAAAAGTAGAGAATGAACAGTTAGACAAAGGTTCAGTAGAAATTACAAAAATGGCTGCTGAAAGTAAGAATGTATTATCAGGGGCAGTGTTTGAAGTTCATGACGAAAAAGGAAAAGTAGTAACGAAAGTAACAACAGATAAAGAAGGAAAAGCGAAAGTCTCAGACTTATCTGTAGGTCACTACACACTTGTAGAAGTAGAAGCACCAAAGGGTTATGAAAAATTAACTAATCCAATTCCATTTGAAATTACAAAAGGAATGATAAGTCCAGTTCAATTAGAAGTATTAAACAAATTGACTTCTTTAGCACCACCAGGCCCAGAGAAACCAGAAACGACGGATCCAGAAAAACCAGAAACAACGGATCCAGAAAAACCAGAAACAACGGATCCAGAAAAACCAGAAACAACGGATCCAGAAAAACCAGAAACAACGGATCCAGAAAAACCAGAAATAACGGATCCAGAAAAACCAGAAACGACGGATCCAGAAAAACCAGAAACGACGAATCCAGAAAAACCAGAAACAACGGATCCAGAGAAACCAGAAACGACGAATCCGGAGAAACCAGAAACGACGAATCCAGAGAAGCCTGAAAAAGAATTACCGAAGACAGGACAGAAAATGCCTGTGGAACCATATATGGGAGCACTTCTTATTATGATGAGTTTTGGATTGCTCGTATTAGGTAGAAAACAGCAGAGATAATAAAAATGAAAAGGTATCCTCAAAGTATTGGAGGATACCTTTTTTATTTGGCATAAAAAACATTTAGCAAAAGAACTCGATGCAAATAGAAACAAAAAGGAAGAAAAAGTTCATCCTATTTTCTTAATATGGTTATATCAAAAATAGCTATATATATTTAATGTGAAAATAAAAGGTTAAAGGCCTTCGTAATGTTTGGGTGAAAAAAGAGTTATCTATGTAATTAATTTGAGTACTTTAAGAAAGAGGGCTTTTTCCTAAAGTATTCAAAGGATGATAGTCCAATAGCAGGTGGGAGATGAAACTCGTTTTAGCACTGTATTAACACCTTAAAATGTAGATAGGGGAAAATAATGTAAAGAAACTATTGTATGTTTAAAAATCATATGTTACATTTGTGTTACGAAACAATTACAAAACATAACTTATGTTACGTTTTGTTTTCTGTTTCTTTTCGATATATTACGATTTGAAGTTCATATCCAATCAACCGAGAATATGTAAAGTTAAAAAAATAGCAACCTAAAAATAGTTTTTCTATGTGTATAAGAGTGTGTGTAGTAAAGAGTCTGGTGAGAGCTTTACGCACATTATTAAAATTCCTTTCTGTCTTAAAAGAAGAAAAACAAATACCAACTATTTAGGTGTTTTAAGTAATGATAGTAAATGAAATGTACAGTACATATTTACTTTCAGTCTAATTACTACACAGACTTTTATACATATGCTGTTATTGTTTTAGGAACACATAGGGGGAGAAAGAATGAGGAAGTTATTAACGGTAATTGGAATTACATGTTTAATGTTAGCTGGATGTAGTAATGGGAATTTTGAAAAAGAAATGGATGCAGGGAAGACCGCGTTAACGAATAAAGAATATAAAAATGCCTTATCATCATTTGAAAAAGCGCTAGATGAGAAACAAGACGATTCAGATGTAATGGTGCTTGTAGAACAAACGAAAATAATGATTGAAGCAGTGAAGTTAAAAGAAGAAACAAAGGTAGAAGAATCAATCAAGTCATTTGAAAAAGTAGAGAACATGAAGGATGGGAATAATACGCTTATAAAGCAGGCAAAGGAAGAACGAACAGCATTACTAGCTGTGTTAGAACAAAAAAAGAAGTATAGTGAGCAATTGGCGAAAAGTGAAGAGTTAATAAGTAAGAAAAATTATGCACAAGCGAAAGAGATATTAAATAAGTTAGTTGCAGAAACAAAAGATAATAAGAACCTTGAAGAATATAATAAAAAAGCAGTAGGATTAGTTACTAAAATTAATGAAGAAGAAAAAAGTGCAAAGAGTGAAGTAGCAGCGAAGGCACAAAAAACAAATGTAGTAACGAATCAAAAGGTAGCAACAGAAAAGAACGAAAAAACTGAGACAGAAAAAAATCAAAAGGTAGCAACAGAAAAGAACGGAAAAACTGAGGCAGAAAAAAATCAAAAGGTAGTAACAGAAAAGAACGGAAAAACTGAGACAGGAAAGAATCAAAATGCATTTACTTTTGAGAAAGCTAAAGAATATATCAAAAATGAATATAAAGAAGAATATGATTACACGCTAGAAGATACACAAGTAGAAAATGGAAAGAAATATTATAAAATTAGAGTGCGTACGACATATAAAATAGAAGGCGCAGCTGGATCAGGATTTACTGGCGTATTCAAAGTATTCGAAGATGGTACGATTATTGAAATGCACTAAATCGATGAAAAAGGTATCCTCAAAGTATATGAGGGTACCTTTTTTAGCATAAAAAAAAGCATCTAGCAAAAGTACTAGATGCAAATAAAAACACAAGGGAAGACAAAATTCTTCCCGTTTCCCGTATGTAATTATATCAAAAAATATATAAAAAACTAGCTTTATTTTTTATATAATTGATGTGTAAAGCTATGAAAGTATAAGATTACACTGTTTTCATAGTGTTTTATTGAAAAAAAGGAGCTGCGTATATGATTAATTTTAAACCGGAAAATTTGAACCAACTACTAAAAGTAATGTTAATTAGTGCGAATAAGTCTTATGATGCGATTAAAGATTATGAATTTACGGGAGAAGCAGTAGTATTCCGTGTAGACTTCGAATATATTGACGTTTCTCTAATGATTGTAGATATGTTAGGAAGATCTGCTTCTAAATTTAACATTTTGCCATATGCCCGTCCGAATACGAATGAAATAGATTACATTCAGTATCAAGTGTATTCGATTAATGAAGGGAATTTTAAAGAAGTAATGGATACGATGTAGAAAAACTATAAAGTGAAACTTTAATCAGTGGGAGATTCATCCCCACTGATTATTAGTTGAACCAATCGGACGTTAACGGGCAGTTGATCGCCCACCTAACTTCTTTGCTCCAGCTGAAATTTTTTGGGAGTTTTACTGCCCGTTAACGTGGGGTAATTTTACAAATATGTATATACCAACTAATATATAATTAATAAATTCATATAATTGGAGTGATGAGATGCAGCCGTTAGAAAGGGAGATTCATTCTAATATGCTGAAAGTGTGGCGAATCCACGCTTTAATTGGGGCGGCAGTTATACTAGCAGTCGTAATTGCATATTTCTTTTTTATGATCAATTTTAATTGGTGGGGTTGGTTGTTTGGCTTGTTAGTAACAGGCGCTATTGTATTTATCCCGCTTGATTATTTCGTGTTTCCAAATTTACGTCAACGTTATTATAGTTACAGATTAAATGAAGAAGAGATTGAGATACAAAAGGGAATGTTCGTTGTAAAACGCGTACTTATTCCGATGATGCGTGTGCAGCACGTAACGATTGAACAGGGCCCGATTATGAGAAAATATAATTTAGCAGAATTACATATTTCAACAGCAGCAACTTCTCATAGTATTCCAGGTTTAACGAAAGAAGAAGCAGAGCAGCTGAAAAGACAAATTGGAGAACTTGCGAAAGTGAGTGATGAGGATGTATAAGAGGCAACATCCGATCACAATTTTATTAGGTATTCGAATTGCGGGTTTATTGCCTTTTATTTTACTTGTTTTATTTCGATCAGATGGTCAAGTGAAACCTTGGTATTTCTTTCATCTTGTTCTTTTGGCCATATTATTTATTATGGCCATTTTCTCAGCTATAAAATGGTATTTCAAAGTGTACTGGGTTGAGAATAATATTTTACATATTAAACACGGCGTTTTTGTGAAGAAAGAAAGTTACTTAAATAAAGAACGTGTGCAAAATATTAGTACGTCTTCTAACATCATTTATCAAGTGCTTGGACTGACGAAATTAAATATAGAAGTAGCAGGCGGCGGTAGTGAGCCGGAAGTGATGTTAGCTGGTATTAAAGAAGATGAAGCGAAGGAACTGATTGCTTTATTAAATAAAAAAAGAAGCGCTGCGAGTGAAGAAGTACCCATGGCAGAAGAAAATAAGACGATTTATCAGTTAACGATGAAAGAGATTTTAGCAGCTTCCATTACGTCTGGTAGATTCGGATTAGTGTTTTCAGGATTACTTCTTATTTACACAGAGTTTAATCAATTTCTTCCAGAATGGCTCATAAATAAAGTGGAAGCGTATGTGATGGATAACGGTGTATATGAATTAATCGTTATGGCCGCGATTTTAATGGCGGTTTCGTGGGTCGTTTCGACAGCTGGCTATGCGTTAAAA
Source organism: Bacillus pretiosus (assembly GCF_052947655.1). Taxonomy (NCBI): domain Bacteria; kingdom Bacillati; phylum Bacillota; class Bacilli; order Caryophanales; family Bacillaceae; genus Bacillus; species Bacillus pretiosus. The sequence goes on from NZ_CM129593.1 coordinate 1,071,816, forward strand.
TATGCGAACTTTAAAATAGAGCGAAACGGAAATGAAGTTCGCATCGTGCAAGGGTTATTTGATAAGAAAGAGTTTGTTTTAAAATTACACCGCATTCAAGCGATTACTGTGAAAGAAGGCATTCTTCGTCAGCCGTTCGGTTATTGCTCTGTCGAAGTGGAAGTCATTCAAAGTATAGAAGCAGCTGGAAATGAAGTTATGTTACATCCTTTTATGAAAAAGAAAGATGTCCAGCAGTTACTTACATATTTGCAGTTACCGTATGAAATGGAAGAGGAAATCGTTCATTTACCGAAGGCTGCATTACGTCGTTACGTAATAATGGGCTGGATTACAAGTGCTGTGCTCGCACTGCCGATCATCGGTACGAGTATATATTTCAAACAAAATATTGCGTTGTTCACTTTAATACCACTATTTATCATATTTACGTTACTTGCATACGCTCGGTATAAAAGTGGCGGATATATGATACGAGAGAATCAGTTAGTCATGGTATACCGTGGTCTTGCGAAATATACGGGGATCATGCGAAGAAGGCATGTTCAAGCGGTAGGATACAATCAGTCGCATTTTCAAAAGAAAGACGAGTTATGTACAGCTGCCGTATCAGTAGCGGGACATAGGTATAATGTGAAGCATATGCGAAAAGAAGACGCGCTTCTCATATATAATTGGTATAAAGAAAAAGGAAACACCGGTGCGTAACGGTGTTTCCTTTTTTGTGTCGTGATTTGTCGATAAGTCGATATATTTCAAAAATCGCTGATATAATTTGAGTTGCGCTGATATATCTGAAAAATCGCTGATATATTTCGAGTTGCGCCGATATATTCGAAAAATCGCTGATATAATTTCATGTACCGCAGCCTTGGAGAAACCACAGTACAAAAATCCTTAAACTAACACATCAAAAGTAGTCACAAATGACGGACGAGAGAAGATACTTTTCTGCTGCTCTGCATGTGGATGCGCCTGAGCCTGAGCTTGTCCTTCCGCTTGTGCAGGGCGTTTTTTATGAGCGTTTTCGAATGAACGTGATTCTGTCCAGTCTTTAAAGTTTTGCTCCGTTTCCCACATCGTTAAGATGACATATGTATCGCTACTTAATGGGCGTAGAACACGAATTGCTTGGAAACCGGGTTCGTTTTCAATAAGGCCTGCTCGGTTTTTAAATCGGTTTTCAAATACTGGGCGACCTTCGTCTGTTACAGAAATGTTGTTACAAACGATATAGCCAGGTTGTCCTTTAAATTCTCCAACAGCGTCTAGTACGTCATATTGAAGCGCTGATTCTACTGATTCTTCTGTATTTTCTTTATAAAACATATCTTTTTCATTATTTTTTGCAGTGAAATGTGCTTGTTCTAGAGGTGTTTCGTATGAAATAATAGCCTTCATTTTAATGCCCCCTTAATGGTTTGTTTCTATTATATCAACTCTCTTAAAAAACTTCGAAGATTATATACATAAAGATACTTCTTTTTCAAATAATAAATGTACCATCATTTGGAAAGAAGGCCGATGTATGAAGAAAGTAAAGTGGACTTTATTAGGTGGATTCGCAACGCTAGTATTAGCGCTTGTACTTTATAAACTTATTGTGTTAGCTGGTGGCTATATGATGGATGAAAAGCAGCTCGTTTTCCACTCTTCATCACGTATCGTTGACCAGAAAGGGAAAGAGATTACGAAATTATATGTAGAAAATAGAGATCTCGTACCAGTCGAGCAAATTCCAAAGCATGTCCAGCAGGCGTTTATTGCGGTGGAAGATTCTCGTTTTTATGAGCATCAAGGAATTGATTATCCGTCTATATTCCGTGCTCTTTATAAAGATACATTAGCTGGAGAGAAGGTCGAAGGCGGTAGTACGATTACGCAGCAACTCGCTAAAAACGTTTTTTTAACTCGTGAAAAAACAGTTACGCGTAAATTGAAGGAAGTCGCAATTTCCCTTCAATTAGAGCAAAAATATACGAAGCAACAAATTCTTGAAATGTATATGAATCATATTTATTTTGGGCATGGGGCTTACGGTATTCAAGCAGCAGCAAAGTTGTATTTTAATAAAAATGTAGAAGATTTAACAGTAGAAGAAGGAGCGATGCTTGCAGGTCTTCCGAAGTCACCAAATGGATATTCACCTTATTTCTCTCCAGAGAAGAGTAAGGAGCGCCGTGATCTCGTATTGTCACTTATGCATAAACAAGGCTATTTGACTGCCGAAGATAGCGTACGTTATCAAGGAAAGACCATTGCTCTTTACAAAAACTTAGATGAGAATGAACTCGCATATATGCCGTATATTGATATGGTTATAGATGAAGCAGCTCGTTTATACGGATTGTCTCATCAAGAAGTACTGCGCGGAGGATATACGTTTGTCGTACCGATGGATGAAAAGATTCAAAAGGTAGCGTATAACCAGTTTCAAGATGCAAGGAATTTCCCTGGGAAAGAAGAGGGGGCACAAGGTGCTTTTTTATTAATGGATAATCGTACGGGCGGAATTAAAGCGGCGATTGGCGGAAGAAAGTACGTCCCGAGAGGCTTTAATCGTATTTTCGCAAAAAGACAGCCCGGTTCTGTGCTAAAACCACTTATCGTCTATGCACCAGCACTCGAAACGAAAAAGTATAATCCGTATTCTTTATTGACGAATGAAAGAAATTCATTTGAAGGCTATGAACCTCGAAATTATAACCATTCATATTCGAAAGAAATGACGATGTACGATGCGATTTTAGAGTCAGCAAATGTGCCGGCAGTTTCTTTATTAAATGAGTTAGGGGTAGAAGAAGGAAAGCAATATTTAGAGAAAGGAAATGTTCATATTGCAGACGCAGGGTTAAGTACAGCGCTTGGCGGATTGAAAAATGGTGTTTCACCATTTGATCTTGTAAAAATGTATCGTGCGTTTTTAGCAAATGGCGCTATTATTGAGCCGCACGTTATTGATAAAGTGTTAAATAGACACGGTGCAGTTATTGGAGAATCGCCAAAAGTAGAAACGAAAATATTCTCGAAACAAACGGCGTGGTATATGACGAAAATGTTAGAAGGAGTTGTAAAGGAAGGGACAGCGAAAGCCGGTGTATATAGCGGGGCGTTAGCTGGGAAAACAGGTACAACTTCCTTGCCAAATGACGATAATGTAGCTAGAGATATGTGGTTCGTCGGCTATACACCAAATTTAGTAGGTGCTGTTTGGATTGGTTATGACCGTACGGATAAAGAGCATCAGTTGCAAGGAGAAAGTGCGTCAGCAACGAAATTGTTTAAGAAAATTTTAACGAAGGCAAATGTAGAACAGAAAGAGCAGTTTATGAAACCAGAAGGTGTGGAAACAATCGGTGCTCCGATTCGTTTGCGCAAGATTGAAGATGTGAAAATGAAATTAGCGTTTAGCCCTTTCGGTTTATTTAAAGCAAAATTAAGCTGGACACCACTTCCAGATGAAAGAATTATGTATCGTATTTATAGAGTGGAAAACGGAGTTCATACGCATGTAGGCACTGTAAATGGTGCCGGAGAATATGAGGAAAAGTTCGTTAACATCTTTTCAAAACCGAGTTTTTACGTTGTACCATATAACACACAAACGAAACGTGAAGGAGAAAAGTCAAAAGTAGCTAAACCATAGTTTTTCTCTGTGCTATAATAAGAATGTTGTGAAAATAGTAAGCGGTTTTACGAATGTTTGTGTCAATTTCATGAACAACGTACATAATGTTATGCATTTTGTTTTTACAAGCTGTATAGTAAAAAAAGATAAATATCGGAATAGAACGTATTTAGAGCAAAAGCATTGGCAAGGAAGGGAGCAAGGGTCTTGGTAAGAACTATAAATGAGACATTTTTAAAAGCATGTAGGGGGGAACGTACTGATTATGTACCAGCATGGTATATGCGTCAAGCAGGTCGTTCGCAGCCGGAATATAGAAAGATAAAAGAAAAGTATTCTTTATTTGAAATTACACACAATCCAGAGTTATGTGCTTACGTTACAAAGTTACCAGTTGATCAATATAACGTAGACGCAGCAATTCTGTATAAAGATATTATGTCACCACTACCTGCAATTGGTGTGGATGTAGAAATTAAATCAGGTATTGGCCCAGTTATTGATAATCCAATCCGTTCTTTACAAGACGTAGAAAAGCTAGGGGAAATCAATCCAGAAGATGACGTGCCGTACATATTAGATACGATTCGTTTATTAACGACAGAAATGTTAGACGTACCGTTAATCGGTTTTTCAGGGGCTCCATTTACATTAGCGAGCTATATGATTGAAGGCGGTCCATCTCGTAATTATCATAATACGAAAGCGTTCATGTATGCAGAGCCGAAAGCTTGGTTCGCTTTAATGGATAAGCTAGCAGATATGGTTATTATATATTTAAAAGCGCAAATTAACGCAGGAGCAAAAGCGGTTCAAATTTTCGATTCTTGGGTTGGAACAGTAAATGTAGCAGATTACCGCGTATTTATTAAACCGGCAATGGAGCGTATTTTTGCAGAAGTTCGCCCGATGGGTGTACCGATGATTATGCACGGCGTAGGAGCTGCACACTTAGTAAATGAATGGCACGACTTACCGCTTGATGTAGTAGGCTTAGATTGGCGCTTACCGATCGAAGAGGCGCGCGCACGCGGCGTTCATAAGGCTGTACAAGGAAATATGGACCCTTCATTCTTACTTGCACCATGGTCTGTTATTGAAGAACATGTAAAAGGTATTTTAGATCAAGGGATGAAACAGCCTGGTTATATCTTTAACTTAGGACACGGTGTATTCCCAGAAGTAAATCCAGATACATTAAAACGTTTAACTACATTTATTCATGAATACTCTAAAGGGCAGTTAGCGAAGTAAAGGAGCATTGCTGTATGAAAAAGAAAATTGGTTTGCTTGTAATGGCATACGGAACGCCATATAAAGAAGAAGATATTGAACGTTACTATACACATATTCGTAGAGGAAGAAAGCCAAGTCCTGAAATGCTAGAAGATTTAACAGAGCGTTACCGTGCAATTGGTGGTATTTCTCCTTTAGCTACTATTACATTAGAGCAAGCTAAAAAGTTAGAACAGCGTTTAAATGAAGTACAAGATGAAGTAGAGTACCATATGTATCTTGGCTTAAAACATATCGAACCGTTCATTGAAGATGCAGTGAAAGATATGCATAACGACGGTATACAAGATGCAATCGCACTTGTTCTTGCGCCGCACTATTCTACATTTAGCGTGAAATCGTATGTAGGACGAGCACAAGAAGAAGCAGAGAAACTTGGAAACTTAACAATTCACGGCATTGATAGCTGGTATAAAGAACCGAAATTCATCCAGTACTGGGTTGATGCAGTGAAAGGTATATATAACGGTATGTCAGAAGCAGAGCGTGAAAAAGCAGTATTAATCGTATCTGCACATAGCTTACCAGAAAAAATTATCGCACTTGGCGATCCATATCCAGACCAATTAAATGAAACAGCTGACTATATCGCAAGAGGTGCTGAAGTAGCAAACTATGCAGTAGGTTGGCAAAGTGCAGGAAACACACCAGATCCTTGGATTGGTCCAGATGTACAAGATTTAACGAGAGAATTAAATGAAAAGTACAGTTATACTTCATTCGTATACGCACCAGTTGGATTTGTTGCGGAACATTTAGAAGTTTTATATGACAATGACTTTGAGTGTAAAGTTGTGACAGATGAAATTGGCGCTAAATATTATCGTCCAGAAATGCCAAATGCATCGGACGCATTTATTGATTGCTTAACAGATGTTGTATTAAAGAAAAAAGAATCTGTATTGTAAAAAGAAAGGGGGAGCATGTTTGAGGAAAAAAGTTGTAATCATCGGCGGTGGCATCACAGGATTAACAACAATGTATAACTTGCAAAAAGATATTCATGACAAGAACTTGCCGATCGATACATTACTTATAGAAGCATCGGGTAAACTTGGCGGGAAAATTCAAACCGTTCGAAAAGATGGATTTACAATTGAACGCGGACCGGATTCTTTCTTAGCACGAAAAGAAAGTGCCTCTAGACTGGCGCGAGAATTAGGTCTTGGTGATGAACTTGTAAATAATAAGGCCGGTCAATCATTTATCCTCGTAAACAATCGGTTACATAAAATGCCGAGCGGATCGATGATGGGAATTCCAACGCAAATTACGCCGTTTCTATTTTCCAGGCTGTTCTCCCCAATTGGTAAACTAAGAGCTGGTTTTGATCTGTTAATGCCGAGATCAAAGCCAGTATCTGACCAATCACTCGGGCATTTTTTCAGACATCGCCTCGGCAACGAAGTGGTTGAAAATTTAATAGAACCATTACTATCGGGTATTTATGCAGGGGATATCGATGAAATGAGCTTAATGTCAACATTCCCGCAAATGTATCAAATTGAGCAGAAACATCGCAGTATTTCACTCGGTATGCGTACGCTTGCTCCGAAAAAAGAGAAATCTGAACCGAAAAAGGGAATCTTCCAAACAGTGAAAACAGGTTTAGAATCTATAGTAGAATCTCTCGAAGCGAAGATACATGAAGGTACGATAATAAAGGGAACTCGCATTGAAAAAGTTGCAAAACTTGGTGATGCTTACACGATTACTCTTAGTAACGGAAAAGAAATAGAAGCGGACGCGGTCGTAGTGGCAAGCTCACATAAAGTATTGCCATCTATGTTCGCGCAGTACAAGCAGTTTCGTTTCTTCCGCAACATTCCGTCTACATCAGTTGCAAATGTGGCAATGGCTTTCCCGCAATCAGCCATTCAGCGCGATATTGACGGCACAGGGTTTGTCGTATCTCGAAATAGCGACTACACAATTACAGCATGTACGTGGACACATAAAAAATGGCCACATACAACGCCAGAAGGGAAAACGCTTCTTCGTTGTTACGTCGGTCGTGCTGGTGATGAAGCAGTTGTAGAACAAACAGAAGAGGAACTCGTTCAGCTCGTACTAGAAGACTTACGAAAGACGATGGTTATTACAGAGGATCCTGAGTTTACAGTCGTAAGTCGCTGGAAAGAAGCGATGCCCCAATATACAGTAGGCCATAACGAGCGAATGAAGAAACTCACAACATTTATGGAAAAAGAGTTGCCAGGTATATACTTGGCAGGTAGTTCTTACGCTGGTTCTGGTCTTCCGGACTGTATTGATCAAGGTGAGAAAGCCGCAAAGCGTGTACTATCTCATTTGGAGAAAGTAATGGAGACGGAATTACTCGCACAATAAAATATAAGAAACGCCTTCAATCACATTGAAGGCGTTTTGTTACTTATTCACCAATAAACATATATAAGTTATTTGGCTTTATAACGGAATCTCCCGCATAAATAACCCATTCTGTTAAGTTTTCAAACTCTAACTGATAACTATTTCCCTCACTCATATCTTTTATAAAATATGGTTCATTAATGAGTATTCCTTGAATGAAATCTTCCGTAATGTTTTGCATTTCAAACCACATATGTTCACTTTTTCCTTCTTTGTAGGAAACACCAAACTTAGCGAGGAAACGAAAATCTTCATTTGATTGTTCAATGTGAAAAATATTGCTGAAATACCCGAAAGTATTCTTCGCATTGTAAGCCATACGATCGGTTTCACTATTTGTTTTATAGAACATGAGCCCTGTAGCTTCCTCGTGTTCTTTGAAAAAACTTTCAATATATTCTTCTGAAGTATTAAATTTGAATAAAAGAACGGACGGAGATTGATGGTATTCATCTCGGTCATCCATCCCGCCTAAGAATACGTTTTGTGCATCTATTGGTTGTAGTTTCACTTCTTCATCCTCGATTGAAGACAATTGATCCATACTCGTTTTATGCCCAATATAAGATAATCCCTTTTCCCACGGAACAGCTACTGTATGGATAGAACCTTGCTGACTATGCGCGATCACGATAGGCTCATTCATAGGGACTTGTCCATTCTCAACGGCATTATTAGCAAATGTTTGAAAGAGATCACCAATGCCGTAATAGGACGAAATGCGATTTGGAATAATTAATTCTATTTCTGTTACGCCTGCTCTTAAAAGGCCATGTGTATGAAACCAATATTGCGTAGGCTCACCTTCTTTATCGTCTTCATAAACAGAATGAATAACATACAAGTCAGGAATGTCAGGTAATAATTCATTTTCAACGTGATATTCAATATAGCTTCTAGATATCACTTTCATTGCGGCACTTGAATCGATCACAAATAACAAATCTGGAGCGAGGTGCCATAAAAACTGTAACTGCTGGAAAAAGCAGTCCAATACATCGCCTACAAATAGCGTACGAGTGAAAATTTCAGTTCCATAAGCAGCATCTTCAAAATGACGATCTACGATTGTAGAATCTTGTCTATTGTACATTTTATATTCTTCTGGGTTATTTGCCTCATCAATATGCAGCTCATACGGTATGATTGTTTCATCCATATGTAACTCAACAATAAGGCTTGTCTCATCACTAAAAACAATTTTTAACTCATCAACTTTAGTAGAGATAGTTTCTAGCCGCTGTTTTAACTGCTCAATTGTAATTCTAGTAGGTATAACGGCAATCATATCTGAAAAATGACGTTCTAATGTTCCATTCATAGCTGCGCGGTATGTTTCTGTTTGTACTTCCATCCAATCACTCCTATTCAAATGAATCCATTTTACATGCCAATGAACTTTCGATATTTTCTGTTTTCTCTCTCTAACATTATAGAGCGCATTCGTAGAAGGTGTAAAATTATTATTTTGTATTATAGTTTGAAAGCCTGTAAATTAAATAAATTTTTTGTAAAACTTGTCGAAATATCATTCTATATAACGAATCATTTGATATGATAGAAATGCTGAGAAAATATGAAATAGGGAGAGGAAAATGGCTGTGAAGAAATTGTTAAGTGTCTTTTTATCATTCATACTATTGCTTTCATTTACTGGAACTTTAGTACAAGCAGAAGAAACGACTTCTATGTCAGTAGAAAAAGCAATTCAAGTATTTAAACAGCAAGGGAAAACGAAGGGGATAGTGGAAGGGTATATCGTTGGATATACGCAAAGTCCTTCTAAATACACGAAAGATCCGGCTAAGTTTGATGATACAAACGTAGCAATTGCCGATTCGCCAAATGAAACGAATCCAGACAAAATCATGCCTGTTCAGTTGCCGAAAGGTGATGTGAGAGCGGCAGTAAACGTGAAAGATCATCCTGAAAATATCGGGAAGAAAGTTAGTTTAACAGGGACGCTTGAATTATATTTTAGTAGCCCAGGTTTAAAATCGGTAACGGCTCATAAGTTTCAAGGGGAAGGACAAAACCGTGTTAGCGATGTAGTAGCTTCGCCTGGTAGCGGAGAAGTTGCGAAGGGCACAGCGGTAACATTAACAACGAATACAGAAGGAGCAACAATCTACTATACGTTAGATGGCTCTAACCCTACAAACAAGAGTGTTCGTTATAACGGACAAATTGTAGTGAATGAAAATAGTGTGATTAAAGCAATTGCAGAGAAAGAAGGGCTTACTGCTTCAGCGATTTCAACATTTTCATTTACTATCGTAAACAATGAACAGGTTCGTATTCATGATATTCAAGGAAAATCACATATTTCTCCTTACAACGGGAAGAAAGTCTACAATGTGGAAGGCGTTGTAACAGCGCTTGATAAAAATGGTTTTTATATAGAAGATAATCAGCCGGATAATGATCCAGCTACTTCAGAAGGTATGTATGTGTACAAAAAGGATGCGAATGCAGCAGTAGGAGATCTTATTCAAGTTGATGGAGTAGTAGAAGAATATGTTGGACCTGGATATGCAGAAAGGTTTGACACAGACTTAACTACGACGGAAATTAAAGCGAGCCGTGTTGCTGTCATCGCAAACGATCAACCATTACCAGCACCGATTGTACTTGGAGAAAACGGTGTGAAAATCCCTGATCAAATTATCGATAATGATGCATTCGGTTTATTTGATCCAAATGAAGATGCAATCGATTTTTATGAAAGTATAGAAGGTATGCGCGTTACGATGCCAACGCCAAAAATTATTGCACCTCAGAAAAACGGAAATTTATATGTAACAGTAGAAAATGGCGGAAATAAAGTCGTAACGAAATATGGCACACCTTTATTAGATGAAAATCAATTAAACCCAGAGCGTCTTTCTGTAAAAGTACCTCGCGATTATGTAGCAAAAGTAGGAGATACTTTCACTGGAGATATAACAGGGGTAGTAGGATATGATTACGGTTCGTTCCGCATTGCGCCAATAACGGAATTACCATCTGTAGTGGACGGTGGATTTAAGCAAGTAGGGGCGAATATTCAGCCTCGTCTTGATAAGTTAACAGTTGCTACATATAACATTGAAAACTTTTCGGCGAATAAAAAAGAAACAACAGATGAAAAAGTAAAAGCGTTAGCGTATTCTATTAAATACAATTTAAAAATGCCAGATATTATCGGTGTAGAGGAAATGCAAGATAATAACGGAACGATTAATGACGGTACAACAGATGCTTCGTTAAGCGCAAAACGTATCATTGATGCAGTTCTAGAAATTCGCGGACCGAAGTATGAGTATGTAGAAATTGCTCCGAATAATAATCTAGACGGAGGAGCACCAGGAGCGAATATTCGCGTCGGTTTCTTCTACAACCCATCACGCGTGAAATTAGCAGCAGTACCGAAGTTACTTGATAAAAATGTCGTTCGTATTGGAGACGAAAATTCATTATTTGAAAGTACACGTAAACCGCTTGCAGCAGAATTTACGTTCCAAGGACAAAACGTTGTTGTCGTTGCAAATCACTTAAACTCAAAAATAGGAGATGCAACGCCATTTGGAAAAGTGCAGCCGCTCGTATTAAAGAGTGAAGAAAAACGAATTCAGTTAGCGCAAGAAGTAAATCACTTTGTACAAGGAATTCAGAAAAAGAACACGAATGCACCAGTTGTTGTGTTAGGGGATATGAACGATTTTGAGTTCGCTAAACCACTAAAAGCACTAGAAGGAACAAACTTAAAAAATATGTTAAACACAGTGCCGAAAGAGAACCGCTACACGTACATTCATGAAGGAAATGCACAAGTGTTAGATCATATTTTAGTAACAAACAACATCGCACCACACACAATTGTAGACCCAGTACACTTAAACTCAAACATTATGAAAGAACATGGACGTGTAAGTGACCACGACCCAGTACTTGCTCAAATTGATTTGAAGAAAGCTTCTTAAATTAGGGGAACGCTTAGGTAACTAAGCGTTCTTTTTTGTTTTTGTAGCGTCATAGAATGGTATAAAGAGGTGATTCCTTTTTTTGTAATCTGGCGATAAAATTAATTGAATATTTAGTCTTTATGAGGAGGGCAACGATGCCAGCGCAAATAAATGGAAAGCTAATGAATCAGCTTGCAATTTTTTTTAGTACGATCGTCATGTTTCAATTTGTAGCTGAGGTAACAGGACTTACTCAAAATTTGGATATTACATATAACTTAATACATACAGCATTGTCCTATGTAACGTTTAGTTTGGCAGTCATTTTTACTCTAATAGGTGCAAGAAGAGAATTAAGTACATATGCAATTATTTTATTATGTTCAGTTGTAGGTATTAAAGCGATTTATTTTGCGGCGATCGTTATTTTATGGGGATTGGCAGGTACGCCGTAAAGGGGAGATGATTATATGAGTATTGAAAATATAAGATTGATAAATGTAAATGATAATAAGAGCGTAATTCTCTAAGCTAACTTAGGGAATTACGCTCTTATTCGTACAATCACTTAGTCTGAAATTGCTTGAAGCGCTTTTCTACACCGATCTCTTTTTTGGAGTCTTCTTCTATATTTTTTTCTATCCCGCTTTACTCCTTGTATATACATAAATAAGCTAACGAGAAGGAATAAAGCACATTGCATCGTTAAAATGTACGGTGACATGCCTTGCAATGGTTGTTTCGGATCATATAAATGAATAGGTGCTCCGCCGATTGAAGGAAATATTGTATTTAGCAGGACGTAAGGAATGGAGGCAACTGCGAATGGAAAGAGAATTGCCATATAGTCCTTTTGTGACCATACAGATGCAGCAAGTCCTAAAAGGGCCATTAAACCTGCAAATAAAAAATTAATTCCGATATATACAGTAATGTAAGTGAGAGGCGCATCGAAATATAGGTTTGCGAACATTCCATCAGCATTTATGATGCCTGAACCAATCGTAGGTGTTCCGTCTGGAATGGTTAATTTGCAAAATAATAACGATAAGATGAATGGAAATATATAAAGAAATCCTCCGCAAAAAAACGTAACGATATATTTCATTACTGAATAAGGAAATAAAGAAATCCCCTTACTCACAAACGGTTTAAAACCATCTGACTTATCCGAATTGTAACTTGTACTAAAGGGGAAACTCGCAATAACTGGCATTAATAATAAATAAACATCCATTTCATTGTCGCGAAATCCGATCCATTTTATATCTGTTGAAATAGGTCCACTCGCTGCGTCTCCTAAATAACGAATTACATAGTAATAGTGATAAATACAAATAAGAACGAATCCACTAAACATAATAATTAGAGAAATACGACTACAAAAAGCTTGCTTTATATTTAAACGAAGCGCACGCATCATGACTGAAAAAGCCTCCACTATTTTGATAAACTTGTCTATTTTCTATATTACTATTAAATGTAAACATTTTCTTGTTTTTTTATTTGATTATTTGAAAAAAGGGAAATTTGATGTCGTTAAGTAAGGTTTAACTAAAATTATATTTTCTAAAATATGGTTGACAATTAAGTATTACATTTGTAATCTTAATTGTAGATTACAAATGTAATACTGAGGAGTGAAATATCTATGACAAATCAATTACCTAAAATATCTGAAGCGGAATTAGAAATTATGAAAGTACTTTGGTCAAACTCTCCACAAACAGCGAATGAAATTATAGAAGAACTAGAAGATGCAATGGACTGGAAACCGAAAACAATCCGTACATTAATTAATCGGTTAGTACAAAAGGAAGCTGTTTCTTACCATCAAGATAAAGGGCGCATGTATGCTTATTATCCGTTAGTATCACAAGATAATTATTTGCAAGTTGAAACGAAATCTTTGTTAAAGCGTTTTTGCGGCGCAGCGTTTAAGCCATTACTTGTTAATTTTTTAAAAGAGGAAAAATTGTCTTCAGAAGATATTAATGAACTGAAACGCATTTTAGATGAGAAGACAGAGGAGAACAAGAGGAAGGATAGATAACAATGATAGACATGCTTATAAATGTATACCTTCCTCATTTTTTTGATTGGCTTATAGAAACGTCACTTATGGCTAGCATATTAGTTGGATTTATTTTATGTATAAAAGTACTATTTAGAAATAAATTAACGCCCCGATGGCAATATATGCTGTGGATCGTACTAATGATAAGACTCCTTTTACCATGGTCACCAGATAGTTCTTATAGTATTTATTCATTACTTTCTTATAGTTCTAGTATGTCGGAAGTTATTCAGAAAAATACACCTTCACCTGAGAATACAGTGAATGACGAGATGCAACATACAGTGGAATTAGAACAAAATGCTGAAACTGTGACAAAAAATAGTGAACCTGAAGTAAACGTGAGTTCGGAACAACAGACTGCATTGTCTTTATACAAAGTTGCTCTATATGTTTGGTTAGCTGGGGTGATCATATTAGCAGTCATAACGTTTATTACAAATAGACGCTTATATTCTTACATAAAGAAACAACCGGATATTACGGACGAACAGGTCACTACAGTGTTTAATCGCTGCAAGCAGTCTATGAAAATGAAGAAGGCAGTTTCATTACGTCTTGCAGGAAAGATTGCAAGTCCAACGGTTTTTAGTTTCTTCCGTCCGAAAGTATTACTATCAAAAAAACATATGAAAGTATTAAATGAGCAACAATTACAATATGTCTTTTACCATGAGTTAGCTCATATTAAGAGAAACGACGTAGCTGTAAATTGGATTATGTACAGTTTAATCCTATTAAATTGGTTCAATCCGATTCTTTGGTACGCCTATTTTTGTATGCGAGAAGATCAAGAATTAGCTTGTGATGCATATGCGCTTACGTTTATAGATAAAGAGGAGCAAATTGCATACGGTCATACAATTATTACCCTCCTAGAACATTATTCCTATCAAGTACCAAGCCTAGCAAATTTAAGTAGAAATAAACGAACATTAAAAAGGAGAATCGTTATGATTAAAAAGTTCCAAAAGAAATCGTATCGTCTTTCTTTACTTGGGATTATTGCTATAGTTGCTATAGCAGGCGGATTTTTATTAAATGCAAGGATAACTGAGGGAGATGAAAGGCAGAAAGAAAAAGTTGCAGAAAACAAGCAATCTAAAGCAGCTTTTGAAAAAGCGATAGAAACAGTATTAGGTACACCGGAGAATGCAAGTAGAGAATGGGGTATGTCAATAAAGTCTTATAAAAGGGATACAGACTTTTTGTATTTGGCAGAAAAGAATTTTACAAAAGAAGAATTTGAGCAGTATTTTCAATTATTTAAGAAAGCGAAAGAAATTCATAAAAAAGCAATGGTTAAGAAAAATGTTCCTGAGAATTATGATGGAGATACAAAGGAATTTAAACGTGAACGCTTGAATAAAGCTGATCAAGAAAGACTAGCTAGTATTGAGAAAAAATTAGTTCCACTTTCGGAAAGGGTGGAGAAATCTTTAACATATACTATAGAAGAAGCAAAAGAACATGTACCGTTTCAAATTAAGCAGCCGGCTTATATACCTGAAGGTTATGAGTTAAAGAGAGAATGGGCTGATTCATATTTTGGAAGAGATATAGAATTAGTTATTAAATCAGAATATAAAAAAGGGAAATATGGTTTTACAATTTATCAGTCAAGAATGTATGCAGGTGGTAATAAGGATCCACTACACTACATGATGCCTGGAGAAGAGAATCTAGAAAGTTATAGTTTAGACGGGAAAGGAATGGTCTATAATAAATCTTCTCATGGAGAGGGTAAGTTAAAAGGGCTCAAAATGTTTGTACCAGCACAAGGTAAGAATAGTGAGTATCAAATTGTCATAGTGAATGATATTTTTACAAGAGATACAAAGATATACGAAGAGATAATCGATGATGAGCTAACTAAGAAAGAGATGGAGAAAATCTTACTTTCTATGTCAAAATAAAAGACAGTGTTCTTAAAGTTTTGGTTTTAAGAACACTGTCTATTTTATTAAGTTTCTAGTGGGATCTAGTCAGCAATTATTTATGAATAAATTCTAGCTTTCCATACAAGTATACTTTTTGATACACTATGGACAGTATGATATAACTTGACTGGAATTTTTTATACTGGAAATAATAAAAAAGAGAACTTGTATACAATGTAAGCGTGTGGTAATATCAAAGATGTACTGATTGACTATATTATCCAATTGGTCATTTTTGGAGGTGACGATGTGGCAATAGATCGAAAACGTTCTATTATTGAAGCTGCAACAAAGTCTTTTTCAGCGTTCGGTTATAAAGCAACAACGATGGATCAAGTAGCGAAGTTAGCGAATGTAGGAAAAGGAACGATTTATACTTTTTTCAAAAATAAAGAAGAGCTATTTGGTGAGATTATTTCTAATTTAATTACAGAAATGAAGCAAGTTGCAGAAAATGCAATTCGTTCAGATGTTTCATTTTTTGAAAATGTACATAGAGCATTATATAGCATATTAGAATTCAGAAAAGAACATCAGCTCATGATTAAGTTAATTCAAGAAGAGCGTGATATGGGAACGAAAGAAGTACAAGAAGTGATGCAACAAGTAGATGTGGAAATCGTTTCTGTCATTCAATCGTATTTAAAGATTGCGATTGAAAAAGGTGAGATTAGCAAATGTGATCCAGAAATTACAGCATTTATTATGCTTCGCTTATACGTATCGCTTATTTTTGATTGGGAAAAAAATCATAAACCGCTAGAAAAAGAAAAAATTGCAGAATTATTCGAACTTTATTTATTAAAAGGATTGTCAAACTAAGATAATCCTTTTATTATTATAAAAAAGTGACCACTTGAACAAAATGGTCATATATTTATTTTAGGAGGGATAATAGAAATATTTACTTCATAGTAAGGAACAGTTGCATAGTATACATTCGGGGATAAGGCATATGTATGAATAGGTATAGCCTTTTTATTTGGGAGAAAATGACCAAATAGACAATTTAGTCATTTAGAAAAGGGGGAGAAATGATGAAATGGAATCAGTTACTTCGTAAAGAGTTTACTGAAATTATAAAAAGTAAAAAAATATTAATTCCAATTATCGCGGTTTTATTCGTGCCAATTTTATATGCAGGTATGTTTTTATGGGCCTTTTGGGATCCGTATAAACAGTTAGATGATTTGCCAGTGGCGGTAGTCAATTTAGATAAAGGTGCAGTATTTGATGGGAAACCAATTGAGGTTGGAAAAGGGCTCGTTGATAACTTAAAAGATAATACAAGTTTCAAATGGGAATTTGTAAGTGAAAAAGAAGCGAAAAAAGGAATGGAAGGTAGAAAGTATTACATGCTAGTACGCATTCCAAATGACTTCTCAAGTAACGCTACAACGTTATTAAAAGATGATCCAAAACCATTAAACTTAGAATACATTCCAAACGAAAGCTTAAACTTCTTATCTTCACAAATTGGCGGAACAGCCATTGAAAAAATTAAAGGTGAAGTATCAAGTACGTTAACGAAAACATATGCAGAGAAAATGTTTGATTCCATTCAAGACGTCTCAAAAGGATTAGCAGATGGGGCGGAAGGAGCAAGTAAACTACACGACGGATCAAGTGAACTGCATGATGGTTCAAGTAAAGTGACGGATGGCCTTCATACACTACAAGGGAAGTCTGGAGAGATGAAGGATGGAGTTGGGAAACTATTTGATGGATCTGGGAAAGTAACAGCAGGTTTAAATACGTTAAACGGCAAAACAGGTGAGATGCAAACAGGTATCGGAAAATTAGTAGATGGCTCCGGAAAAGTAACAGATGGTTTACATGTATTAAATAGCAATGCGGGTATTGGGAAATTAGTAGATGGCTCCGGAAAAGTAACAAACGGTTTAAATACGTTAAATAGTAAAACCGATGAAATGAAAAAAGGAATTAGTGAATTGCATGATGGATCTGAGAAAGTAACAAACGGTTTGAGCATATTGATAAGTAAAACAGGCGAATTAAAAACAGGAACAACTGAACTATCAAATGGTATGGAAAAACTTGCGGGAGGGCAAAGTCAATTAGAGAAAGGTTCTCAAGAGATTCAAAAGGGTTTGCAAGAGTTAAATAATAAAGTACAAAACTCTGTTGCAGGATTAGAGGAAATGCAGTTGAAAGTTCCTGCTATATTGAATACAGTAAATGAGAAAATAGATGGTGCTGGGGCGAATGTAAATCAGTTAAATGAATTTACGCAATCAACAGCAGGAGATGCAAAAACTGCAGCGCAAGATGTAGCGAATTTACAAAAGCGAATTGAAAGTTTACCAAAAGAATATCAAGAGCAGTTACAACCATTCATAACAAGTGCCGTAAAAAGTACAACGACAGTTCAGCAAAAAGCTGCCGGAGTAGCAGGTGGAACAAATAAATTAAATGAAGAAGTAAAACAATTAAAAGGTGAAATCGGTGAAAAGACAAGTAGGATGCAAAGCAAAATGCCGAATCCGGAAGATGTAGGAAATTTAACGAGTGGTATTAAAAAATTAACAAATGCACAAAACGAATTTGTAAGTAAGTTTCATGGATTAGGTGAAGGATTAGGTAATGCTAAAGTAGGTGTAGATCGATTAAAAAACGGATCAGGGCAATTAATTGATGGTGTAAATCAATTGTTTGATGGATCTGGAAAGGTAACAGAAGGCTTAGGTACATTATCTGTAGGAGCAAACCAAATGGCAGGTGGTGTAAATCAATTAGCAGATGGCTCAAGCCAAGTAACAGGCGGTTTAGGTCAATTATCTGTAGGCGTAACGAAATTAGCGGATGGTTCAAGCCAAGTAACAGGCGGTTTAGATACATTATCTGCAGGAGCAGGTCAAATGTCAGGCGGAATAACGCAATTAGCAAATGGCTCTGGCCAAGTGACAACAGGATTAAGTACATTGTCAACAGGCTCAACCCAGCTAATCGACGGAGTAAATAAACTAGCAGACGGATCAGGAAAAGTAACAGATGGCCTCGTAAAAGTAAACGATGGTTCCGGTGAACTTGCTGAGAAACTTGGTGAAGGAGCAGAGAAAACTGGTGAAGTAAAAGGAACCGATAAAACGTACGATATGTTTGCAAGTCCTGTAAAAGTGAAGACGGAGAAAATGGCGGAAGTTCCAAACTACGGAACTGGATTTACACCGTATTTCTTATCACTCGGTTTATTTGTTGGGGCATTACTATTATCAATCGTATATCCATTACGTGATACAGTTGGCGTTCCGAAATCAGGATTTAGTTGGTTTATTAGTAAGTTCGGTGTTTTACTATCAGTCGGTATTATTCAAGCGATAGTAGCAGATATTATATTACTATTCGGATTAGGTGTAGAAGTACAAAGTATTCCGTATTTTATACTCTTTAGCATCGTTACAAGTTTAGCGTTTATCGCATTAATTCAATGTTTAGTAACAGCATTCGGTGATGCAGGGCGTTTCATCGCCATCATCACATTAATCATTCAGCTTACAACAAGTGCTGGGACATTCCCACTAGAATTGATTCCGAAGTTTTTACAGCCATTCAATGCTTGGTTACCGATGACATACTCTGTATCAGGATTGAAAGCAGTCGTATCAAGTGGAGACTTTAACTTCATGTGGCAAAACATAGGAGTACTCATGATTTTCATCGTTGTATTATCACTTGGAACAATTGCATCCTTAACTTGGATGCACAAACGACAATTTAGAAATATTGCGGAAAATCAATCAGTTGAAGCGTAGAAAAAAGCACCTTTTTGGTGCTTTTTTTATTTTAATGTAGGGCTAAATAAAAGGACAGGAATTGCAACCATTTGAACAGAAGTATATTACATAGGAGTTGATATGATGAAAGGAAATCTTACTTATTATTTTATCTTAAATCCGCTAATCATCTATCTTGTTTACGCCCTTTCACCTATCTTGTTTCATAAAGAAAAATATATAAATATGAAAGATGCACTAGGAATACTTTTAGTTTACTATGTGCTAATTAGCGGGTATTACCTTATGGATGTTGTAAGTGAAAGAATGAAGAAGAATAGTAAGGACAAATAATAAAGTTTCATGGCATAAAAACCGATGGAGGACAACAAAATGACTGAAAGTGAAATGAAATTTCGTGATACAACCATTCGTAACTTTTTCGATAAAGAGGACCGCCTAAAATCGATTCCAGGTCAAAAGAAGAAAAAACTAGTATTGTTAGAGCATTTAATTAGCAAGTTAAACGCTGAAAATCAATATGCGGAAAAAGAAATTAATACATTTATAAAACAATATCACGATGATTTCTGTACGATTAGACGTGAGTTTATTGTGCACGGATTTATGGATCGAGAGGATAATATGTACCATATAAACGGGAGAGAAGTTTGGACGAAGTGGGAGGAGTTAAAATAATGAATCAGCAGGGGGAATCCCTGCTGATTATAAGTCCGTGCTAGTCTTACATTTTCTTTGAAGTAAGTCTAGGAACTCTTCAACATTTGAACTTGTAATGTATCCCACTCGTATATATTCATCTTCATAATAAAATATTATTTTTTTATCAAAAATTCTTCGCTTCGTTTCTATGGATTCAATTTTTTTATACTCGAATTCAGCGATTAATGTATTTTTAGATTGTTTATAAAAGAGGAGTCTTCTATTAGTAGCCAGTAGCATACCAGGATACGGGACATTATGTGTAATAATGTAGCCGGTAAGTGAACAATTTAAAGTTGATAAAATTTTTTCTTCTTTATGTAATAGTTGTTTTGCAGCTGTTAAGATTGGATTCATTTTATATATTCCTTTTATATAGATTTAAAGATATTATATCAAAACTAAAGAGACTCCCGATATGTATTATTGCATATTGGCAGTCTCTTTTTAGTGGAAATGTTTACATTTAGTAAACTTTAAGTTCCAGTCGCTCTTTCTGGCGCAGATGATGTGCAAAATGCATAGAAATAAGCTGGAACCATTCTGCTGCATGTAAGTAACCAAGCCCAGGGTGCTGTACCTTACAATCATTTGGAATAGAAGGAAGTGTTGGCTCTATTTTTTTTATAATTGTAATTAATTCTAGAAGCTGTTTCTGTACGTCTTCTTTATTAGCTGGGTTTTCAGGCGTATATCCAGGATGATCTGGTAATTTGATTTTTATGTCTGGGAAAGCTCCCATCATATATACCTTTTCTCCCATATCCGTTTTCTTGTTAGTTACAGAAGGTACTTCAGTTCTGCATTTCACGATTGCATCTAACTGCATGCGTGTAGCTGAAATTAAGTGATTATACATTTGACCGAGAGACCATTCCTCATGAGAAGGCTTCATCCTAAATTGTTCTATAGAGTACTTTTCTAATTCCTCTATGTAGTACGTTGCTAACTCTTCAAATTTCTTCATATCACTTACCCCTTTTTATGAAAATGTATTTGTTACTCCCTACTATAAAGAAGTAATGCTGACAACATTATGTCAGTAGTGAAATGCAACAATTAAAGTTTTAACATTTTCTTTGCTTCATCACGGATTTTCTCAGATAGAACGTTTGGTTCAAGTACTTGCACTTGGCTTCCCCAGCTTAATACCCATTGAAATACTTCGTCTATGTTTCTTGATTTCAAAAAGACGTGAAAACCATTTTCTCTATGCTCGTATGAATCTATAAAGAAGTATCGTGATTCAATAATTTTATGTGCAATATGGGCTGGGAATAATAAATGAATCATCACAGTACGGTTGCTTTCAGGCTGATATTCTTGCAAAGAAAAGTCTTCGGGTTTTGTAAAGAATTCTTGTTCTCGCTGTAATTCCTCCATTCGATTTAAGCGGAAATTACGTATTTGTTTTCGAAGTAAACAATGGGCAACGACGTACCAAATTCCAGAAATATTGACTAAGCCGTAAGGATGAACGGTCCGTTTTATTTTTGTAGTTTCTCTTGGTTTACGATAAGAAAAAGAGATAGCCTGTTCTTTTTGGATAGATTCTTGCAACAGGATAAGTTGTTTTTCAAGTTTTTCTTGTTCAGATTGTTTGTGTGAAAATATAGGAGAAAGGAAACGAAAAGTTCCCCGTAATTCCTGGGCTTTCTTTTTTTGATCAGTAGGGAGGACAACCTCAAGTTTCTCTTTTGCCGATTTTGCATGTACAGAAAAAGAAGAAGTGAAAGTTTTCTCGATATAATCACCGCCTAGTAAAAGAGTAACAGCCTCTTCAGGTGTAAGCTGAATAGGTGGTAAGAAATAACCATCCATTAATGAATAACCTTGGCCAGGCATTGAAAAAATAGGAACACCCGATTCATTAAGTGCATCCATATCTCGATAAATAGTTCTTATACTTGTTTCGAATTTTTCGGCTAAGCTTTGTGCTGTAACAGTTTGTCTTCTTTGTAATTCAATTAATATAGCTAACAAACGATCTGTCCGATTCATGAAAATTCCCCTTTATCTTTTATGAATATGCCTACTATAAACTTCTAAAAGTAGTATAAACTCTCCTCCCATTAACAGACTTTTTCCTATGTATAATATTAATATAGTAAAATCATAACAACCCATATTGCAGTTTCCAATAATATACTATATAATCAGTTTAAGAAAACGTTTTCATGCAAAGGGGGAGGATTTCGTGTCGACTATAGAGGACGTGGCGAAATTAGCGGGGTTATCAAGGACAACGGTTTCTAGGGTGATTAATAATCATCCATATGTTTCAGATGAGAAGAAAAAAAGGGTTCAATTAGCAATGAAGCATTTAGGTTTCGTTCCTAATTCTGCGGCGAGAAGGCTTCGTAAACAAAAGACGGAAACAATTGCGGTGCTAGTTCCAAGGATTACAAATCCTTTCTTCAGTAGATTTATTGAAGCAATCGAGATTGCTGCTTCTGAACATAAATATAAACTGATTATTTGTCAAACAAGATATTTACCGGAAAAAGAGATGGAGTATTTACAATTATTATCTACGAAACAAGTAGATGGGATTATTCTATGTTCACTAGAAAATCCTTGGGAAGATGTAGAGCCATACTTACAGCACGGTCCAATCGTGTTATGTAATGAATATATTGAGGAAGCAAATGTTCCAACAGTGAAGTTTGATCATGCGCAAGGAGCATACATAGCTGCTAAGCATGTGTTAGAACAAGGATATCGTAATCTTATTTTTTGCCGTGGTAACGAAACCAAAGTGGTTAGCCAGCAGCGAAAAATGGGCTTTTTACGTGCAATAACTGAGAAGAGCCGCCAAGTAGAAGCGATCGATTTTCTTGAAAACGCTTTCTCTTGGGATGATGGAAAGAGAATATTCCATGAAGTATTAAAGGACAAAAAAAATCCTACCGCGATTTTGGCAGGAGGCGACGAGGTTGCAGCTGGAATTATTTCAGAGGCGAAACGCCATGACTGGAGCATTCCAGATGATCTCGCTGTTATCGGTTTTGATAATCAAATTTTATCACAGATTACAGAGCCAGGTATTACGACAATTGAACAGCCAATCGATGAGATGGCCCGAAAAGTTGTCGACCTGATGATGGATAAAATCCATACGAAAAATTATCGAAAAAAAGAATTGTATGAGTTTGAACTGGAGCTCTTGGTGAAAGGTTCGACGATGAAGAAGGATACGATGTTATTAGCCTAGTAGACTATGTCTGCTAGGTTTTTTTATGTTCACAAACTACTATTCTTCGTGAACGCAATCGTCACATTTGTTATGGTATGCTTCGTGCTGCTCATCAATTTCTTTCCCGCAATGTGCACAAGTTTTCGTCGGTAAATTTCTGAAAAACTCCATTGGTTGATCGATCATGTTAATCCCTCCATTTCCATTTCTTACTATCATTGTATTAGTACAAAAAACAAAAGTCAATAACTGTTTTATAACAAAAGTGAAAAATAATGAAAAAGTTTAGGAAATGGATTATAGTTAACAATGTAGAATGTAAGTGAAACATGCATTCCTACTCGGTTTTAGAAAGGATGGATACATATGAAAATGACTGTTGTCGGCTTTTGGGGCGGCTTTCCAGAAGCGGGAGAAGCAACGTCGGGGTATTTGTTTGAACACGATGGTTTTCGTTTACTTGTAGACTGTGGTAGTGGTGTACTAGCACAGCTTCAAAAATATATAACACCATCTGATATAGATGCAGTTGTACTGTCACACTATCATCACGATCATGTTGCAGACATTGGGGTATTGCAATATGCGAGATTAATTACAAGTGCGACAAAGGGACAACTACCGGAATTACCAATATACGGTCATACGTTTGACGAGAATGGATTCCATTCTTTAACGCATGAACCACATACGAAAGGAATCGCGTACAATCCAGAAGAAATACTTCAAATTGGACCGTTCTCGATTTCATTCTTAAAAACTGTTCATCCTGTTACATGCTTTGCGATGCGTATTACAGCTGGTAGTGACGCTGTAGTATATAGCGCTGATTCAAGTTATATTCCTGAATTCATTCCATTCACAAAAGATGCTAATCTTTTCATTTGTGAGTGTAATATGTATGCACATCAAGAGGCTGCAAAAGCAGGGCATATGAATAGTACAGAAGTGGCAAGTATTGCGAAAGATGCGAATGTAAAAGAACTTTTATTAACGCACTTACCGCATACAGGAAACACATCTGATTTAGTAACAGAAGCAAAACAAATTTTCAGTGGCCATATTACGCTAGCGCATAGTGGTTACATTTGGAACTCATGAGGTGATACGATGTTATTTATTGATAATAAAGGGATTACAGATCCTAGAATAAACTTAGCAATTGAAGAATATTGTGTGAAGAATTTAGATATTAACGAAACATATTTACTGTTCTACATTAACGAACCTTCCATTATCATTGGTAAAAACCAAAACACAGTAGAAGAAATTAATGCAGATTACGTAAAAGAACAAGGAATTCATGTCGTTCGTCGTCTATCAGGTGGAGGTGCAGTATATCATGATTTAGGAAACTTAAACTTCAGCTTTATTACGAAAGATGATGGAGACAGTTTCAGCAACTTCAAAAAATTTACAGAACCTGTAACGAAAGCGCTTGGTAAATTAGGCGTAAATGCAGAACTAAGTGGTCGTAACGACATTTTAGCTGAAGGCAGAAAAATTTCAGGTAACGCGCAGTTCTCAACGAAAGGTCGTATGTTCAGTCACGGTACGTTACTATTTGACTCTGAAATCGATCACGTCGTATCAGCGTTAAAAGTAAAAATGGATAAGATCCAATCAAAAGGAATCAAATCAATCCGTAGCCGTGTTGCGAACATTACAGAGTTCTTAAATGAAAAAATGACGACAGAAGAGTTTAGACAACTTCTTCTAGAAACAATTTTCGAAGGGGAAACAGAAATTCCGACGTACGAATTAACAGAAAATGATTGGAAAGAGATCCATAAACTTTCTGAAGAACGTTACCAAAATTGGGACTGGAACTACGGAAAATCTCCGAAGTTCAACTTACAACATTCACACCGCTTCCCAGTTGGACAAGTTGACGTTCGTCTTGAAGTGAAAAAAGGAACAGTAACAGAATGTAAAATTTACGGTGACTTCTTCGGTTCACTAGATGTCCATGACATTGAAGAGCGTCTAACAGGCGTACAATTTGATAAAGATGCATTCACTGCAGCTTTAGAAGGCGTAGATATTAAACGCTACTTCGGTAATATTACAACAGAAGATTTCTTACATTTATTCTTCTAAAAATAAGGGAGGCTGCCGTAACGGGCAGCCTCTTTATTTTTGCGTAGATTGTCACGTTTTATCGGTAAGTCGATATATTTTAAAAATCGCCGATATAATTTCACTCATCATAAAATCACAGGACATTTGCCTCTCATAAAGGAATATATATATTCAAAAGGAGGCGGATTGAAATGAGAAGGCTAATGTACGTTGCATTACTGCTCAGCTTCGTCATCGGAATGACAGCTTGTAACGATGAAACTTCCTCAAGTCGCACACTTTTAACGATTGGAAAGCCAGGGAAGGATAATGTTATATACTTTACGAATACGGATAATAAACGAAAGATAGCTGATATACAAACTATGTTTCAAAATAAGAAATGGAAAAGAAATGAAGCTTTTAGTACGATGAATAAAACGCCAGATCTTGTCTTGTCAATAGATGAGGCCAATACCGGGTTACCGACATTATATGTAACATTGTTTTTTCATGAACACGGAGCGGATGCAATCAACTTGTATGGGGAGCATACGAGCTTGAATAAAAAGGAACTAGAAAAACTTAGTGAAAAGATGAGTGCATATTATCCTGAAATGATTTTAGCCTTAGTTTCATAATGTGTAGGCGAATAGAATTCCCTTATTTTTCTAAAGTGAATCAACAGGAGGTGATCCTTGTATATGCAGTTAATGGAATATCACTTGCTACTTTAATTTTCTTTTAATATAATTAATTTAGAATTTTTAAATATTCTAAATTTTATAAAGGTGGGGTTTGTGTGAATCTCGTTCAATCTTTGGCTGAAACGGCGAAAAAGAAGGGGGATAAACCGGCTTATATATTTATGGATCAGTCGGTCTCATATGACCAATTAAACAAAATGGTCACAAGGTTTTCTAGCAATTTAGCAGAAATGGGCATTGGAAAAGGGGACAATGTCGCATTAGTTGTTGGAAATTCACCACATTTTTTGGTCGGTTTATACGGAACAATGAAAGCTGGAGCAACTGTTATTCCAGTTAATCCAATTTATACAGCAGACGAAATGCATTATATTTTACAAAATGGAGATGTAAAAACAATCATCGTACTCGACGTCCTTCTACCTGTTATACAATCTCTTACAACAAGACTTCCTTCACTTGAAAACATCATCATATGCGAAACCTCATCAGATTTTAACTATACAGAAACCGAAAAAATGAAAACGTTTACGAGAATGATAGGGGCTGGAGATTTAACTTTTGAAGGCCCAGAATTAGATGAAGAAGATGTAGCGGTTATTCTATACACTTCAGGTACAACTGGAAAACCGAAAGGTGCGATGTTAACACATAAAAACTTATATAGTAATGCGAGCGATGTGGCGTCGTATTTACAATATACTGCTGATGATCGCGTCGTTGCGGCTTTGCCAATGTTCCATGTATTTTGCTTAACAGTGGCGGTAAATGCACCGATTGTGAACGGAGCAACTATTTTAATGTTACCGAAATTTAGTCCGAAAGAAGTATTCCGTATTTGTCGCACGTACGAGCCAACGATTTTTGCTGGTGTACCGACAATGTACAATTATTTATATTTATTCGAAGAAGCAAGCGCAGAAGATGTGAAGACGCTTCGTCTTTGTATTTCAGGTGGTGCGTCAATGCCAGTTGCTCTTCTGCAAAACTTTGAAAAACGTTTTGACGTAATCGTTTCAGAAGGATACGGTTTATCAGAAGCATCACCAGTTACTTGTTTTAACCCGCTAGATCGTCCGCGTAAACCTGGGTCAATCGGTACAAATATTTGGCATGTAGAAAATAAAATTGTGAACGAACTTGGGGAAGAAGTACCTGTCGGTGCAGTCGGTGAATTAATTGTTCGCGGACCTAACGTTATGAAAGGATACTATAACGCGCCAGAAGATACAGCAGCGACATTGAAAGATGGTTGGCTGTATACAGGTGACTTAGCGAAAATGGATGAAGAAGGTTACTTCTATATCGTTGATCGTAAAAAAGATATCGTCTTAGTTGGCGGTTATAACGTATACCCTCGTGAAGTAGAGGAAGTATTGTATACACACGAATCTGTAGCAGAAGTTGTCGTAATTGGCGTTCCTGATGAAAACTTAGGAGAAGCAGTACGAGCATACGTCGTTTTGAAACAAGCTAACGTAACAGAAGAGGAACTTATGCATTATTGCACATTACATTTAGCAAAATATAAAGTACCAAAGAGTATCGAGTTTTTAACAGAATTACCAAAGAATACGACAGGTAAATTGTTAAGAAGAGCGTTAAAAGAGAAAGCGATGCAAGTTTAAAAATGGGGGGCAACCATCTTTATGAAGGTGGTTGCCTTTGTATTTTTTAGAATTGGTTAAGCTATAGCCCCATATATTTAAACCGTAATATGACTAATAAGGAGGAGATATATGTGGAGCAAAAGGAATTACGTTTAAGGAGAGTTCAATACCTTATTTGTGACATTATGGATGAAATGAACGCTGAAAGTGAGAAGAAAAACTTAGAAATACTGCAGCAAGTAATCGATCATCTTTCAGGTGCGATAGGTGATTTAGTCGATCCATCAAGCTCGTATTCTATTGATTATTTGGAAAGAAAAGTTCACACGGCGCATTATTTACTTTTTAAAAACGAGCGGAAGGCGTACTTATGTAGGAAATAGTATTATTAATTTTATTTGACATTGATAATCATTATCAATATGATAGTTATGTTGGGTATATTCATATAAAAGGAGATGTCGTATTGATAATGATTAAGAAAAAATATGTTAATGCGTTCGTTATAGCAGCAACTTTAGCAGTTCCATTCAGTGGTATTATGGCACCGATTGCGAAAGCAGAAGCGGCAGTAGAAATGAAAGCAAATAGCAAACTAGCGGATGGCACGTATGACGTTATTTTAAAGACTTATAAAGATCAAACGAATGATACATCAGTTGCGTCTACATATTTAAAAAGTCCAAAAGTAACCATTCAAGGTGATAAAAAAATTGTTACATTAACAGTTCAAGATAGTAGCTATTTTCAGTATCTTAGAGTAGAAGATCCAAATAAAATAGGGACATTCCATGATGTAAAAGTAATCTCCGAAGATAAAGCGAATAACGGTACGAAAGTTGTTCAATTTGAAATGGGTGAGTTCTCGAAAAAATATAATATGCAAATGCATATATTAATTCCAGCAATTAAATATGATCATAAATATCAACTGCAGTTTGAAATCGATGCAAGTGCAATTGAACAGAAACCTAAATTCTCAGATGTCCCGACTTGGGCACAAGAGTCAGTTCAATATTTAGTAGATAAAGAAGCAGTGCACGGTAAGCCAGACGGTACATTTGCTCCGGCTGAAAATATCGATCGTAGTTCAGCTGCAAAAATATTAGCAACTATTTTAGGTTTAGAAATTAATAAAGATGCGAAGCCATCATTCCCTGATGCACAAAACCACTGGGCAACTCCATATATTGCTGCTGTTGAAAAAGCAGGTATTGTAAAAGGTGATGAGAAGGGTAACTTTAATCCGAGCGGGTTAATTAACCGTGCATCAATAGCTTCTATGCTAGTAAATGCATATAAATTAGAAAGAAATGAAAATATGAAACTACCAAAAGAATTTGCTGACTTAAACAATCATTGGGGTGCGAAGTATGCCAATATTTTAATCCAAGAAAACATTTCAGTTGGAACAGATAATGGCTGGGCTCCAGATAAAGCGGTAAACCGTGCGGAAGCAGCGCAATTTATTGCGAAGGCAGATAAGTTGAAGAAATAAATTAAAACGTATACTAGATTTAGCATAAATAAAAAAGGAAAATTTGAACTCCAAATTTTCCTTTTTGCATTGTTATATATTCCTCCTCATCAATTCCCCAACTTGCGTCGCAACGTACTCAACATCATTATCAATTTCATCCAACACGTAAGATTCCAAAATGCCCATGACAGCTGTTCCTAAAAATTTTAAAACGATGTGTGTATCAATGTTTTTATTTACTGACGTATTTGTGTTTAATTTTTTTTCTAGTTCACCCATGATGAACGTTAGGATTTTTTTCTGAAATGATAATGTGCTGTTGCTTCTAAATAACGATGCGAAAAATGGTTTATGTTCTTTGAAGTATTCAAACCATATGACAGTTCCTTCTATATAGCCTTTTGTTTGTTTTATATCGCATATTTCTCTTAATTGATTTAAATGGTCGTCGACAATTTTATCTAATAAATTGTACTTATCTAGATAGTGTAAGTAAAAAGTTTTTCTTCCGATGTTCGCTTTTTCTGTAATGTTTTTTACTGTAATTTCGTCAAAGCCATCTTCAATTAACATTTCAATAAATGCGGATTGAATGGCGTTTTGTGATTTTATAATTCTTCTATCGATTTTCTCCATATGATGTTCCTCCGTTATTGATACATATATTTCGTTATGTGTGTATTATCACCCAAATGCGTAAATATGGTCATTGAAACAAGTGGTTGCTCGTTTTATTGTAAATATACACGTGAGTATTAACTCTCACAAGTTTAAATTTATAATAAAGTAAGGGTGGTTTCATATATATCAGTTACGAAGAGAAATGTCCGTTTTTATGCAAGAGGATTACAAGTTTCTATAAAGAAAATCTGTAAAAGTAATTTTGTTTTGAATTGCACCTCTAATTGTTAGATTTGCATCTAGCGGTTAGAGGTTTTTATTGTGAAGATTGCTGTGCTTAATATTTACGTTAAACGTGCATAACAAGATATAATAGAAGAAATCAAGAAGGAGGCTGACTGTGAAAAATCTTCGTTATTTCAATATATTTACTATGTTAATTGTATACACACTACTCATGTTTTACATCGGCTGGAACGGTTGGGTTTGGCTTCATGCGGTGTTTGGCTGGGAATCTTGGGGATATTACGCTTTCGTAGTCGGATTTATTTCATATGCGTACATTCTCGTGCAAGTGTTTAAGTTCTTGCCATTTCTACGAACGATAGGCTCAATTTGGTTTGCGGTCATACAATATGCGCTTATGCTGTTGCCGTTAGCAAATATTACGGTCTTTCTTTTACAGTTTTCAGTGGAGAAAGAAGCGGCAATTATTTGGACAGGAACGGCCGTGTTACTTGCATTTATCTTTATTTTTGCATATGGAGTATTCAACGCATATAGCCCAGTAGTTAGAAAGTACGAGGTGCACATACCAAAAAAAGTAGAGGGACGTAAAAGCTTACGCATCGCGATGGCT
The DNA here is from genome assembly GCF_052947655.1 of Bacillus pretiosus. Classification (NCBI taxonomy): domain Bacteria; kingdom Bacillati; phylum Bacillota; class Bacilli; order Caryophanales; family Bacillaceae; genus Bacillus; species Bacillus pretiosus. The sequence continues at coordinate 1,102,083 of NZ_CM129593.1, forward strand.
TCTGATATGCATTTCGGTAAATTATCTGGTGTTTCGCATTTAAAAAGACTTGTCCGCCATGTAAATGAGATGGAGCCTGATATTATTTTACTGCCAGGTGATATTATTGATGATCATCCAGGTGTGTTCATTCAAAAAAATATGGGACCAATTATGAAGCAAATGAAAGCTCCATTAGGCGTATATGGTGTGTTAGGAAACCACGAATATTACGGACGAGCGGTTCCTGAATTTTTACAAGAGATGGATAAGATTGATATTCGTATTCTGTTAGATGAAGTGATTACAATTGAAGATCAATTTTACCTCGTCGGAAGAAGAGATAAAACAGAGCGAGATCGCCAAAGCTTTGAAAATCTAACGAGTACGGTAGATAAATCCATGCCTGTTATTGCAATGGATCACCAACCATTCGAGTTGAAACAAGCAGCGGAGGCTGGCGTCGATTTACTACTATCCGGCCACACGCACCGCGGACAAATGGCGCCGAATCATATTGTAACGAGAAGAATGTACGAATTAGACTGGGGATACGCACAAAAAGGTGCATTCCACGCGATTGTTTCTTCTGGTTTCGGATTCTGGGGACCACCATTAAGACTGGGAAGTAGATCTGAGATTGTGCAGGTGGAAGTTACGTTTGAATAGGTGTATAAAATAGAGAGCGAATTGCTCTCTATTTTTTCAATAAAAAAAGGGCTCCACATAAGGAGCGCTCAATAAAAATAAATGAATTAAAAGAAATAACAGACATGTATAATATATAACATTTGTAATTATGTATCAATATATTTAGATTTATAATTTATATTGATATCGATTTTATAAAAAAGGTACGATTAGAAGACGCTGCTGAAATAAAGGGGGATTATAAGTGGTTATATCAGATGTTATTTACGGTGAGTTTAAAGTGGATCGAGTAGTAGAAGAATTAATTGTAAGCAATCCTGTGCAAAGACTAAAAGGTATTCATCAAAATGGCGCAAGCTACTTACTAAATGAGAACTGGAATGTAACACGCTTTGATCATTCAGTTGGTGTTATGTTATTAGTGAAAAAACTCGGTGGTTCAGTTGAAGAACAAATTGCAGGTTTACTGCATGACGTATCACATACTGCCTTTTCTCATGTAATTGATTATGTTTTTGATAATAGAAATAAAAGTTATCATGAAGAGATATTTAGTTCTGTCGTGAAAAACTCAGAAATTCCAGCGATTCTTTCGAAGTATGGTTATAACTATGAAGATATTTTATTAGATGATTCGAAATGGACGTTACTCGAAAGGTCAGCACCAGAATTATGTGCAGACCGAGTGGATTATACGTTACGAGATATGTATACATATGGGTATGTTTCTTTAGAAGAAGTTCACAGTTTTTTAGAGGATGTCATTGCTGTAGATGGGAAAATGGTTCTTCAAAGTGTCGAAATGGCAGAATGGTTTACAGAAACGTATTACAAAGAAGTAATTGATTTCTTTATGAAGCCAATGAATATTTACGGAAACGACATGTTAGCGAAAACGCTAAAGTTAGCTCTTCATAAAAGGATTATTCATGCAGATGACTTTCTTCTTGAAGATGATGAGCTTATTTCGAAATTGCAGCAATGTAATGATCCAGAAGTACATGCTTTATTAAGCAAAGTTCATCCGAATGTAAACGTAAAAGAAGATAGAAACGATTATGATTTGTATCAGAAAAATAAAGTCCGTCTCATTGATCCTCCATTATTTCGTGAAGGTGAAGTTGTTCCATCGTCTGCTGTGTCGGAAAAAATAAGACAGATGAGCGAAATTGCTTATGAAAAAGCGGTGAGAGGGATGTATGTGAAAGTGATTTCGGATTAAAAAGGAGAGCATCACTCCTAGATGCTCTCCTTTTTCTCATTAATAATCAAACCAATTCCAAATCTCAATATCTCCAAGAGTCGCATAACGAACGTGCGGCGAGTTTTGTAATTTTAATAACTCTTTCGACGGGCCAGTAATGACCATGCCGTATACTTTGACGCCGTTATCTTTTACATACTGATAGCGCTTATCTAAATTCAGCACTTTTTCAGGAATCCAAGTCGTTTTACTTACAGTTTCTTTATTTATCGAAAGAATACGCATCATTTCGATTACTTCATCTTCTTTTGTGTGTAGTTTTTTTGTTTCATCTTCAGGAAGATTTATATGTTCTCGAAATCCGATAATTTCTCCGCTATGCAAGAGAAAATTTTCTTCATTTATTCTTTCTTGTCCTGTGTCTAAAGCGTACCATACAGGAATTGGCGGCATTTCTTGTGCTTCAAATGCGCTATATAGAATGGATTCTACTTCTTGTAAAGTGTAAACTTTATCGAAGGATATCGCTACTTCTGCAACAGTCCCCTCATGTATCTTTCCAAGTGTATCCCAAAATTTTTTAGATGATTCTTTCAAAGAAGCTTCTTCCTTGATTTTGGGATGAACAAAGGAAACTTTTTTTGAATAGGCTCTGTTTGCCCAAGATTGATTTGTGGCAGTTACAGATGATAAGAAACTACTCATTGTTACTGTACCAATTGGAAATTCTTCTTTGCCGACAGTTTTAACTAAATTCATTTCATTTTCTGTACGGAAAAAGGGTTTAACCTTCGTACTTCCTCCAGTGGAACGACTATTTGGCATTGTCGCTTCTAGTGCGAGTGCTGGAATCTCATTTACTTCAGAAAAGTTTTTCATATTATTCGAATAGAAGTAAAAGGAAGATGCAAAATGACCAACAAAATAGATTGCTATACAAACAGCGAGGACAAAACTAACGGTTTGCCAACGCTGTTTCCATTTTATTTTCCAAAACGGGATTTTAAAATTTTGTGGTGGTAGTCTTTTCTTTATCGGTTCACTCTTCGAAAGTAACTCATCTAAGTAAGCTTCACACTTTTCACATGTTTCAATATGACTTTCTAATTGCACTTGTTCATCATGCGTGAGCGTTCCGTTTTCGTACTTCCCCCATAGTTTTTTAAACTCTGTACAACCCATCCTGATCACTCCTTTATGCTTTTCGTTTCTTTTCGTCCCCTGTATAATTCGATTTTTACTTTCGCTAGTGAGAGACCGGTCATTTCTGCTATTTCCTTATACGAGAATCCGTAGTAATCTCGTAGTAGTAGCACATTTCGTCTTTCAAGGGGAAGAGAAGATAAACTGTCTAACCAACTAGCAATTTCATGTTTTACGAAATAAGAGTGCTCTGTACTTGGTATGTTCGGTAAATGGAATTCTTCAACTGTCGTTGTTTTATATCTTTTTTCTTTTCGATACCAATCAATAAAGGCGTTGTAGGCAATTGTAAATAACCACGGTCTAATTTCTTCTCCTTTATAATAGTCAATATGGACGAGCATTCGGTAAAAGGTTTCTTGCATGAGATCTTCCGCATAGTGGGAATCTCCGGTTAGGGAGAGAAGATAGCGAAATAAAGTGAATCTTGCATATGCTTGGAGTAAATGTCTTCTAATGATTGTTTGCGTTTCACTACATTTCCCTCCCTTCATACATAACAACGAAATACATATAAAAAAGTTACATTTGTTTTTAAAAATATAGTAAAAAACGTCAAGAATTGGATAGGATTCTCTTTTATCATAATACATATAAGGCGGGTGAACAGAGATGGAAAGCTATGAAACACAAATTCAAAGGTCAATTGATTATATTGAGGAAGATGTAATGGAAAAACAGACGCTGCGTAATTTAGCACGCATTGCAGGTTTTTCTGAGTCGCATTTTCATCGTGTATTTCAGGCGTTAGTAGGTGATACAGTAATGGAGTATGTTCGAAAGAGGAGGTTAGCCCGGGCAGCTTATCAACTTTCTCATACGGATGAAAAAGTTATTGATATCGCATTTGAGCATGGCTTTCAATCTCACGAAACGTTCACGAGAGCCTTTAAAAAAATATTTCAAATGACACCGAGTGAATATCGAAAACAAGAAATTGAAACGCCGATGTATTACAGCGTAAATGTAAAACAAAGAAAATTAAATCCGTATTTAGGAGGCATACAAATGGAATATCGTATTGTAAATAAACCAGAATTTTTAATGGCGGGTTATGAACTGAAGACGACAAGTAAAGAAGGGAAAAACCATCAAGACATCCCAGCATTTTGGCAAGAATATTTACAAAAAGACCTTGGAACGACGATTCCGAATCGTAAAGATACGAGCCAATGGGTAGAGCTTGGATTATGTACTGATTTTAATTTAGAAACAGGGGACTTCACTTATATAATTGGAATGGAAGTTACAGGGTTTGAAAATGTGCCAAATGAAGTTGCGAAGCGTACTTTCCCAGCAGCGACATATGCTGTATTTACAACGCCGAAAGTTCCTCATGAAGAAATGGTATCGTCTATTCACCAAACGTGGAATGCAGTATTCTCAGAATGGTTCCCGCATTCAGGATACGAACATTGTGGCGTTAATGAATTTGAACTATACGATGAGCGTTCCCATGCAGATAAAAGTGAGTTCGCTCAAATTGAACTTTGGATACCAGTGAAGAAGAAATAATAGGATAAGAGCGAATCATTGGGAGATGGTTCGCTTTTTTATAAAGAGGGAAAAGGAAAGGGGTTCAAAAATTAGAATGTGTTTGTGTTTGTAGGGAAATAGCTAAAATATGGAGATGACCTTTCATAGTGAGTTGTGAAAGGTTATTTTTACGAGTGGATTGTTAAATTTGTATTGCCTCATCTGTAATACATTTAAAAATGATAAAATAAAGTAGCAATTAAATATTGCGGGTGGAAGGTTATGCCCTTTCTTCATTTTGTGGAGAAAGGAGGTGTAATCGTATGGAATTTCTTTTGCAAATTTTGTTGGAAATCACAAAAACTATAGCTAGAGAAGGTATAGTTATGGGATTTAAGAAATTAACGACAAAAAGGCGCAAAAAGAAGACCACCCGTCTGCCTGCGAAGCGTGGGAAGTCTTCTAAGCGCAAATAAGCTTTAGTTGCAACCTTCCACCTTGCGGTAATTAGTTGCAGTGACGGGGTGTTGGAAGCACCTCGTCTACTTCATTTTATGCAAAACTTAGTTAGTTTATACTTCTATTTATAGTATAACAGTTTAGAAATGTATTTGTTAATAGTTTTATTTTTACTTTGTATAGTAGGAGTAGACTGGTATTGTTGGTTTTTGTCGACAAATCGATATATCTTGAAAATCGCTGATATATTTTGAGTTACGCCGATATATTCAAAAAATCGCTGATATAATTTCGTGTACCGCTGAACTATCGCAATAAGCAAGAATAAAAGGCGAGTAACATAATTTCATTTACCGTTGAATTCTCCTAGAAAAGAAAAAAGAAAAGACGCCAGATAGCGCCTTTCCTACGAATGAAATGGAAACACAAGTATAATTGTCGTACCCTTTCCGAGTTCGCTGTCAATAGAAATTGTTCCGTTATGAGCATGAACGAGCTGTTTTGTAATAGCGAGGCCAAGTCCAGTTCCGATGTTGCTTTCTTCTGTATTTGTTCCTCTGTAATATCGCTCAAATAGAAGCTCTTTCGTTTTATCATCCATTCCTTTTCCATTATCTGAAATAGATAGTGTAAATGAAGTAGCGTTTTGCGAAAGTTTTACGATGACGTTTGTCGTTTCATTATTATGTTTTACAGCGTTTACGAGTAAGTTTTCGATAATACGCTGGAACCATTTTTCTTCAATGAAATATTGAATTTTGTTTGAGCTTGGTACGAATTCAATATTTTGATTTTGAAGTGTTGGGTTATTAATAAATTGTAATAATACTTTTTGAACGAATTGATTCATTTCAATGTTTACGTGCTGCGCAGGAAGACTGTTATTTTTTAATTGATACGTTAAGCTTAAGTCATCAATTAATGTCGTCATATATTGCGATTTCTCTTTCATAACGCTGCCGAATTGTTGAATGTCACGATCAGTCCAGTTGTACTGCTTTGATTCTAGTAATAATGCGTAGCCATAAATAGAGCTAAGTGGCGTTTTTAAATCGTGCGTTAGACCGGTAATCCATTCTTCACGTGTTTGCTGCAGTACTTGCCTCATCGCATCATTTTTTTTGAGTGTAATAGAAAGGTGCTCTAGTGAATTTGTCACATCACTAAATAAGCGGAATGACCATTTTTCTTTACCAGATTGCCGGAACCTGACAGGTTTCCCTTTTTTACTAACAGGTTCTTCGTACTTTCCACCAGCGATGTTTTTAAGCCAGCGCATCGCATGGAGTAACGGTTTTCCAAATTTATTACCGTACCAAATAGAAAGAATGACTAAATAAACAAATACGATAAGAAGGATTAATCCGCATCCGATTAGAAACTTTTTAGTAAATACATCGTCTATTTCATCATCTGGATAGTAGTACTCATTTTTGGCAGTTACAACAAGAAGATGATTGCTATTTGTGTCGTAAAAGCTAGACGTGTTTTCTTTATGATTCCACGGTTCCTTTTCGCTAAGAGCAGCTTGTATGACAGAAAACGTTTTTTTCTTTCCATCTGGATAGGAGAATACTTCTTCGCCATCACTATTAAAGATTTGAAGTGCTGCTTTTTCTTTAGAAAGTAACTGTTTTTCTTCTTCTGTTAATGTGAACGAATCCGTAGATACAGACGGGTGCTCTTTCTGGATTGTTTTCAGTAATACATTGCTTTTTAACATACCGCCGTATATAACAAGTACGTTCTTTTCTTCTAGTTCAATTTCCCAATATGTAAATGTATAAGGGCTTTCTATATGATTCTGTATATACGAGAATAAAAATGTTTTCGTATAAGATGTCGGTACGTCACTCGGCGTATTAAAGTGATAGAGAACTTTTCCATTTTCCTCTACAACTTGAATCCAATCATTTTTTTCTTTAATTAAGTCTTTTACTTCAGCTTTTAACGAAATATCGCCATCTTCTGAAGAGATATATCTTGAAATCATAAAATTATCAGCATCTGGAATATTCGGTTCGTATGAAGTACTCGTAACAAGAAAAATTAAATACGTGAAAGCCGCTACTACAGCAATCAGTAATGTAACTAAAACAAATACGTGTTGCATGATAAACTGAATAATAAGTCGTTTATTAAAGTTCATATCGTCACCCTACTTTGTAAGGAACTTATAGCCAAGTCCGCGAACGGTTTTTATATATTCTGGTTTACTTGGGTCTTGTTCAATTTTTTCACGTAGTTTTCGAATGTGGACCATAACGGTATTATCATCGCCATTATAGGCAGGTGCTCCCCAAACTTTCTCGTATATTTCTTCTTTCGAAAATACGTAATTCGGATTCTCGCAAAAGAAGAGTAATAGCTGAAATAGCTGGGCGGAACATTCGACAACATGTCCATTTACTGTAAGCTCTGCGGAATATCGATCAATTTCAAATCTACCAAAGGAACTGGATTGTGCTTTTTGTTCGTGTGGTACTGCTTGTTTCATATGTCTTCGGAGTTGTGCTTTCATACGAGCTACTACTTCAAGTGGATTAAATGGCTTCGTAATATAATCATCTGCACCGTGTGAAAATCCAGATATTTTATCTAAATCAGATGTTTTAGCTGTGAGGAAGAAGATCGGGCAATCTGTTTTCTGGCGAATGATTGGACAAATATCAAAACCAGATTGTCCAGGAAGCATGACATCTAAAATAATTAAATCGTATTCATTTTGCTGCGTGAGAGATAAAGCTATTTCAGCCGATGTTGCAGTTGTAATATGAGAAAAACCTTCTTTTTCAAGAATGGTAGTTAGTAATTGTAAAATTGCTGTTTCATCATCAACGAGCAAAATATTTGCTTCATACATAAAAATCCCTCCTAATTTCCTCGAATATCATATCATCTTTCGGTAACTTATGGAATTTTTAAGGAAATTTTAAGGTTTTCTTTCTCAAAAAATTAAGAATCAAATGATATGATAAAAGTAACATAGGGGAGGAGATGAGTGTGAATCCGTTTCAAACGATGCGAGTTAGGTATTTTTTAATTGTATTTGCACTATTAACTTTAGTTGCAAGAGTCAGTAATGAATTGATAGAAAATACATTTCATATGCAAAATTCTACTTTTATAAATATTCTTATATTCTATATCTTTCCGATTACATGGATTTTTTTTGAGTATAGAAAACACCGTGTTTCCTTTTCATTATTTATTAATAAAAATGAAACATTTAACCTGGTGCAAGTTTTATACATTGCACTTATGTTAGCCGTGTTTAGTTATGGATATCTTATTTTGTACATGTATAGTTTTGCATGGATTACACCGGAATTTATTATGAACGCATTACGTGAACCGGTTATTGATAGCACAGGGGGATATGTATATCAAATTATTATGGTCGTGTTCATCGCACCAATTATCGGTGAATTTGTTTTTCGCGGATTTTTACTGCAACGTTTCGCAGCAAAATGGGGAACGAGTATAGCAATCATTGTAGTAGCGATGTTGTTTGCGTTGTTACATGTTGATTTCCTAGGCGCAGTAGTATTTAGCGTTGTACTATCAATCGTATATATTCGTACAAATAGCTTACTCATGCCAATTGCTATTCACATGTTAAACAATGCATTTGTAATCGGTGCTTCTTTTCTAATAAATAAAGAAGAGATAATGAGTTTTGCAGATTTCTCAAATTATACGACGTTCTTTCCAGGGCTTCTTATTTTTATAACGGGATTAAACTTAGTACTCATCTTTTTATTTGTTAACCGCAAATATTGGAATAAAGAAATGCCAGCTATATATGTAGAGCAGGAAAAGAGTTTTTCAAACGTAGTGGGGGATAAGTAAGATGAAGAAAACGGTTGAAAAAATATTGAAAGACATGATAGAATCTACGTTTCTTACAGATATTTGTGATAAAAGCGTGTGTCATTAGGTGCAACCTGTAGTAGATACGATCGTGTTTCTAGAGTATTACTTATTTTCTAGTACTCTTTTAAAAGAAAATATTATTTCTCTTCTTATTGTGTTAGGGGTTTTAATACTATTTGGTCTTATTGTAGAAGCGATGATGAAGTGTATCTTCAGAAAAAATGAAGAGAAGTATATGTGGGTTTATAAAGTATTCGAGAAAGTAATGGGGGCTTTCCTTTTGTTTTATAGTATGAAAACTATCATTTACTTTATAGCTTTGAAACATCATTAATTCTAAATTTGAAAGGGATGTATAAAATTATATGAATGAAACAATATCATCAAATAAGTTTTTTTATTTGATTTTGCTTAGTATAGTGCTGATCACGACAGTCAATGTTATTCTTCGCTGGGAGGAAGCTTATTTCTTTATGTATTTAGCACTCCATTTGCTAGGAATATTATGTATAAGCGGTGGAATAGTTGCTGAAAAAAAGAGTGAAGAAAGCATTAATTATATGTGTGTGACCGGTCTCATTTTACTATTAGCTGTGCAAGGTATTATGAAATATAGTTCTTTTTCTTTACAAGATTTTAGTTTATTAATGGATATACTTCCTTAAGGGGGCGCGTTATGTTATGTAAGAAGCAAATAGGATACGTACTAATTTTAGTAGGTTTTTTTACGCTTATTGTAACGACGTTATTTTTTCAAGACTATGAATATATACGCTATATAAAAGGGGCTGGTTTCATATGTTGGGTTGTAAGTATATTTCTTATCCCAGAGTATGAACCGAAGAAAGTGTCTAAAGGTAGGTAAAACTCTTCTATTTGTAGAAGAGTTTTTTTATGTAAATAAAAGGCTCGCGAGCAATTCGCATAATAAGCTTGTTCTAATTTAGCATGTACGAACTTACAATAATAATAGACAGGCAGCATAGAGGAGGGAATAGCGTGAGGAAGGTTATTGGGTGGTCGCTTTTTTTGTACGTTGGGTTTGCGTTGCTTATATATTGGTATTTATTTGGATGGAATCATGAACTGATTCCGGATATGTATAAAGGAACGAGTGCAGATCCAGAAACGTTTATGAATGCGAGAGAGCTTACGCTAAGCCAAGATTATTCGCGCGTGAAAAATTTACTGTATTTTTTAGCGACGCCTCTGGAATGGATTATTTTATTATTTGTACTTGTGCTCGGTGTTTCAAGAAAGTTTGAGAAATGGTCGAAGGAAACGACGAAAATAAGTGTCCTGCAAGTTGCGATTTATTTCTTTTATTTATCACTACTCACAACAGTTCTAGCCCTGCCGATGCAATGGATTAGCCGAAAAGTATCCGTTGATTACGGCATTTCAACGCAAAGTACACAAAGCTGGATAAAAGATCATGTTATCGGTTTTTGGGAAAGTTATGCGACTATGTTAATCGTAGTTACTGTTCTGTTATGGCTTATCCGTAAATTCCCGAAGAGATGGTGGCTAGCGGGATGGGCACTCTCTGTTCCATTTACAATCTTTTTAACATTTATACAGCCGGTCGTTATTGATCCGCTTTATAATGACTTCTCGACGCTGAAAAATAAAGAATTAGAAACGAAAATTTTAGCGATAGCAGAAAAAGCTGATATTCCAGCTAAACATGTATATGAAGTAAATATGTCGGAAAAAACGAATGCATTAAATGCATATGTAACAGGAATTGGCCCTAACGCTCGTATTGTAATGTGGGATACAACACTTAAGCAATTAAAAGATAAAGAGATTTTATTTATAATGGCCCATGAAATAGGGCATTATGTTATGAAACATATATATTGGGGCGTTGCGAGTTATGTGTTGCTATCGTTTATAGGGATGTATCTCATTAGTCGTATTATAAATATGTGTATTCGAAAATGGGGAGATACGCTGCAAATTTCAAAAGTAGCATGTTTTTCAATTTTACCTTTATTTTTCTTAATTTCTTCTGTACTCTCTTTTGCATCACAGCCAGCAACAAACTATGTTTCTCGTATAGAAGAACGAGCAGCAGATCAATACGCTTTAGATATGACGAAAGACGGGAAATCTGGTGTAAAAACGTTTCAATATTTATCAAAGACGAGTTTAAGCCAAGTGAATCCGCCTGCGTTAGTGAAGTTTTTCTTATACACACATCCACCAATTTTCGAAAGAATTCATACGTTTGAACAATATGAGAAACAAAGCAAAAAGAAGTAGCGATTATGCTACTTCTTTTTTAGAGATATAAGTTTTATATTGGGAATATTTATCATTGCTTTTTATTGCGATTTTGTGAATAATAAGCTATAAAATTCTAAAAATCTATATATAAAGGAATAAAGGTGAAAAAATGTATTTTTTAAAAAATTTAAAAGTGAAATATAAATTATTATCGCTTATTTCATTAGCAGTATTGAGCATGGTAATTATGAGCTGCGTAGCAATTAATTCTATTAATAAGATTAAGCATGATACAGAGGTTGTAGTAGATGATTATCAACATTCTGTAGTTTTATTAGAAGGAATGCTTCGTACACAAAATTCACTAGAGTATAACTTACTAGAATTAATTACAGCGTCACCAAATGAGGGGACAAATAAAGAGGGGATTATTGGTAATATTGAAAAGGATCTTGAAAAATATGATTCTTTATTAAAAGAATATGATGATGGCTTCAATTTAAGTAAGCAAGAGGATGAGCTGTTTCAGAAGATGAAGGAATCTTTGCCAAGTTATATGGAGACATATAAGAAGTTGTTTGATAAAGCGAAGGTAACAAATGAATCTCAAATAGTAAACGAATTTCATAAGGAATTAAAACCGAAGGGAGTAGAGTTAGCTAGTTATGCTGTAGATCTAGAAGCGTATGTTTCAAATTTAGCTGACCAAGTATTTAAAGATTCTCAAAAAATGATAGATCGGTCCGTTATTACTTTTATCATTCTTGTAATAGTTACTACAGTCATTATATGTATAGTAAGTTATATTATTAGCAAGCTTATAGTTGCACCTTTACAAACGGTTAGTCGTATGATGGAAAGAGCAAAAGAAGGAGATTTAACTGTACATGGTGAGTATAATGCTAAGGATGAATTAGGTGTATTAGTAAGTGATTTTAACGAAATGATTGCAGGGCTAAGAACAAATATGCAAGAAGTAGAGAATAATATTCAGCTTTTATTCCAACATGCAGACGGAGTAGTATCTGCATCGGAAGTATCTAGTGGTGCAGCGAAGAAAATCACTATAGATATTGAAGAAGTTGCAAATGGCGCAGAGGGCCAAATGCAGGCAATGGAGCAAACTGCGGGTGCGATGGAAGAGTTGACACAAGGAATGCAGAGTATAGTGAATACATCATCCTCTGTAAATGAATTGTCTGCTCAATCAGCATTAGATGCAGAGAGTGGTAACAAATTAATGAAACAAATGATTCAACAGATGGATACAATCCAAAATTCAGTACATAACGGTGTGAAACAAGTAGAGACTATGAAAGAACAATCAGAAGAAATTGTTAAAATCATTGATGTTATGCAAGGTATTACCTCTCAAATTAACTTATTAGCATTAAACGCCGCAATTGAGGCTGCCCGTGCTGGGGAAAGTGGTAGAGGATTTGCAATTGTGGCAGATGAAGTAAGAAAATTAGCAGAACAATCTAGTGATTCTGCAAAACAAATTGAGAAGCTTATTACTCAAGTTATGGGAACAACGAACCATACGGTACATATGATGGGGAAAGTAGATAATGAGGTACAGGCAGGTACACAAGTAGTAATGCATACAGAAAAAGTATTTGGAAAAATTACAGAAAAAGTACAGCAAGTATCTGAGCAAATTCAAACGGTATCTATGTCTACAGATGAAATTGCAGCGAGTAGTGAAGAGATTTCGGCTTCTGCAGAAGACATGGCTCAAATATCCCAAAGATCATCTGACCGCACTGATAGGGTAAAAGAGTCTATTCAACAGCAAGAAAAATCTGTTCAAGAGATCTCGGTTTCAATTGAACATATGCATAATGCAGCAGGAGGATTAAAACAAATAGTTGCCCAATTTACTCTTCAAAAGTAGTAGTATATTTAAGTTTTAATATAGAAAAATTCCATTCAATAAATAAAAAAAATCATCCTATATAACAAAGGATGATTTTTTTATGGGAATTTTGTGCAGTTATCACTTAATATATTCTAATTTTTTACAATTTTCCGATTGTAATATATAATAATACGTAATGTTTTGGAGATTTTTCATTTGTAAAAGATAGTTTATAGGAGGAGAGAAAGGGTGTTCAATAAAAAATCAATGCCGGCTATAAAAATGATCCTTTCGATGTCTATTTTTGGATCAATTGGATTTTTTTCTACTCAAACAGGTTTACCGTCTTTTGAATTAGTATTCGTTCGTTGCATTTGTGCGACTATATTTTTAGCATTATGTTGGCTCGTAACAGGACAGTATAAAAGTGAGAAATGGAATAAAAAAGAAGTAATGCAAATATTAGCATGCGGTGTATTTCTCGTTTTTAACTGGGTATTTTTATTTAAAGCGTTTGAAGTTATGTCGATTACAATTGCGATTTCAGTTTATCATCTTGCACCCATTATCGTATTAATGATTGGTAGTATTGTATTTAAAGAGAGACTTACAGTGTTTGCGGTTATGTCCATTGTCATTTGTTTTATCGGTACAGTTTTAGTAGCTGGAGTAGATGGAAGTCTATCGTTTGAAAAACTGATGTCATCTGGAATGGTATGGGCACTTCTTGCAGCATTATTTTATGCTTTTACCACTTTATTAGGAAAAGGAATTCAGCATACGAGCGCATATGCGATGACATTTTTACAAACATTTTTAGGTATATTTTTATTGCTACCATTCGTAGACTTTGGCAAGTTTCAAGGGTTAACAGAGATGAACTGGATGATGATCACAGCGACAGGTCTTATACATACGGGATTTGTATATTACTTATTTTTTGACAGTTTAAGAGGTTTATCGACGAGATTAATTTCTGTATTAGTGTTTTTAGATCCTGCTGTTGCAATCCTATTAGATACAGTCTTTACCGGATTTAGACCAACTAGTATGCAAGTAGTAGGGATTGTTCTTATATTTGTAGGAATGGCATTTACTTTTCGAAAAACAAAGGACGAAAAAATAGCGGTAAAAGAAAGTTTGTATTCTTAATTGTAAATAATTAGGTGTATTCTATTGAAAATTCCCTTATTTTTTGTACAATATAAAAGGTAGATGAGAGAGATGAAAAAGCTAGTAAAGATAGCGACATCGTTAACTTTAATGGGAGGAATATTTGTAAGTGCAAATGGTGTGTCTGCAAATACTGATGTTCCCCAAAAATCTGGTCCTAATATTATGATAGAGTTTGATGATGTAACAACAGGTCATTGGGCATATGATGAAATTACGAATTTAGTATATCATCGAATTATGTATGGATATGGAAATGGTAAGTTTGGTGTAGAAGATAATATAACACGTGAACAGGCGGCGGCAGTATTACATCGTGCACTTCATTTAAAAAGAAGTGTGTTTAATGAAAATCCATATGGAGATATTAGTGGGAAATCAACAATGTTTCCTTACGAAATTTTACATTTAACGAATATTGGTATTTTTAAAGGAGACGAAAATGGAAATTTCCGTCCGAAAGATACACTGACTCGTGCAGAATTAGCACAAATTTTAACGAAAGCATATGAGTTGAAAACAAAGCGTCCGCATACATTTACAGATATACGAGAAAACCATTGGGCAAGAGATGCAATTAGCGCATTACAGTCTAATAATGTAGCGGTAGGAACGGGAGATGGCAAGTTCGAGCCTGAAATGCTCGTTACACGTGGGCAATTTGCGAAGTTTTTACAACGAGCAATTGATAATTCTCCAGGGAAAATGGAATAGATAAAGAGAAAGCTCATAATTTGTGGAAGCGGTATCTTCCGCTCATTATGAGCTTTTATTAATAGATAGGTTAATATTGTCGTATGTTGTAGTTAAGTCGATATAATTGCATTTTTTGTCTAGAAAATGAACTCTTAAAATGTGAAGGATTTCTTTTAAAAAAAGTAGAATATTTATATTATAGAAACACCTTTACATGAATACAGGGAAGAAAATTGATTTGCGTACAATTGGGTATAAAAGTTGAAATCGAGAGCGAATTGGCTCTCCTTTAGTAGTGATTCTCACAATAATAGATTTTTTAAATGTAATATATTGCATAACGGGTGCGAAGGCAACATATGTAATATTGGAAAGGATTTCAGTCTATTATTTTCCGTTTTTTAAATGGAGATAAAGGGGAGAGGGCAATGAAGAAGAACATGTTACGTATAATGGCAACGGTAACTATTATGGGCGGCTTGTTTGTAAGTACAAATGTTACAAACGTAAAAGCAGAAGAATATCCAGAAATGATTGTTTTTGATGATGTTCCAGTAAACCACTGGGCATATGACGATATAATGGACGTAGTATACAATAAAGTAATGTTAGGCTATGGAAATGGTAAGTTTGGTGTAGGAGATAATGTAACACGAGAACAAGTAGCAGCAGTACTTTATCGTACATTGAATTTGAAAAAAGAAGGACCTTTAAAAAATCCATACAAAGATATTTCTGAGAGGGCAACAATGTTTTTAGATGAAATTTTAGTATTAACAAAGCATGGTATTTTTGAAGGTGATGAAAAAGGAAACTTTAGACCAGCCGCACCTGTAACACGTGCAGAAATGGCGCAAATTCTTACGAAGGCATTTACATTTGAGGTGAAGAAGAACCATACATTTAAAGATGTACCAAATAATCACTGGGCAAAAAATGCGATCAGTGCACTGCAGTCTAATCATGTCATAGTAGGAACAGGAAATGGGGAATTTGAACCGAATAAAGTTGTAACACGTGAGCAATATGCAACGTTTTTAAATAAAGCTGTTTTTTATTTTCCTGTAAAAGATGAGGATTATGAATGAAAGTTAAAATATAAGGACATTTAAATTATGTCAATATAATATAAAGTAATAAAAAAGCGTGGGAATTCCACGCTTTTTTATTGTTTTATATTATTTATAAGTCTATAAATTTTCTATTCATAATTTAGTTGTTGGAATTTAGTGGATAAGAAGAGATTGAATAAAGTAACTTTTTCTTGCTTAAATATGAGATTTAGTAACTTTATTATTAATAGAGTGTAAATAAAAGTATATGAAATATAGTTCATAAATTAGACAAAAATCACATGGGAATTGTATTGTTACGCTTTCGTTAATTCTTTATATTAGAAAAAAATATGTTTTTAGGGAGAGAATACTTTGAAGAAAAAAATTTTAAAAGTAGCAACAGCTTTAACAATTATGGGTGGAGTAGCATTTAGTGCTGAGGGGACTACAGCAAAAGCTGAATTAGCTGCAAAGCCACAACAAGCAAGTCAGGCAATCTTTAAAGATGTACCAGCAGGACATTGGTCTTATAAAGCAATTCAAACTTTAGCAGAACATGAAATTATGCTTGGTTACGGAAATGGTGTGTTCGGTTTTGGACATAACGTAAATCGTGAACAAGTAGCCGCTTTAATTTATCGCGCACTAGATCTTGATGAAGAATTTGGTGAAGATGAGGTATTAGAAAGCCCATATAATGATATTGTTGATGATAACTCAACGATGTTTCCTTTTGAAGTTTTAGCAGTAACAGAATTAGGTATCTTTACAGGTGACGAGAATGGGAACTTCAGACCAAAAGCTACGTTAACACGTGCAGAAATGGCGCAAGTTCTTACAAGAGCATTTGGATTACAAGTACAAGGAACAGCAAAATTTAAAGATGTACCAAAGGGACATTGGGCAGAAAATGCGATTAATGCAGTAGGTTCAAATGGTATTTCAGTAGGAGATGGAAAGGGTAACTTCGCTCCGAACATGAAAGTAACACGTGAACAATATGCTCAGTTCTTATTTAATTCAATGTTTAAATAAATAATAAAGAAGGAGCTGGTGTTGTATAACACTGGCTCCTTTTTTTATATGTAATGCCGGTGGAAGAATACAGTTTTGTAAAAAAAGCAATTAAATTTTCAAAAAAAACTTCCTTTTCTGAAGATTTGTTATATAATATAAAACATAAAATCAAATCTGTTATAAAACAGTTTAAGAAGGGGATGCTAATATGTCGACGCAAACTTCACGGGTTACATTGCCCGGAGAAATGTTACCAGCGTACAACGAAATATTGACACCTGAGGCGCTTAGTTTTTTAAAGGAACTACATGAAAATTTCAATGAACGCCGCACAGAACTTTTACAAAAACGTGTGGAAAAACAAAAGAAAATTGATGCAGGAGAGTTTCCGAAGTTTTTAGAAGAAACAAAGCTCATACGTGAAGCGGATTGGACAATTGCTAAATTGCCAAAAGATTTAGAGGATCGCCGCGTAGAGATTACTGGCCCAGTAGATAGGAAGATGGTTATTAACGCTTTAAATTCAGGAGCACATCTTTTTATGGCGGATTTTGAAGATTCGAATTCACCAACTTGGGAAAATGCGATTGAAGGTCAAATAAACTTACGAGATGCAGTGCAGGGAACGATTTCACATAAAAATGAAAACGGAAAAGAATATCGTTTAAATAGTAAAACAGCAGTATTGATTGTGCGTCCAAGAGGATGGCATTTAGAAGAAAAACATATGCAAGTTGACGGAAAGAATATGTCTGGTAGCTTAGTGGATTTCGGACTTTATTTTTTCCATAATGCGAAAGCTCTTCTGGCAAAAGGAAGCGGTCCATACTTTTACTTACCGAAAATGGAAAGTCATTTAGAAGCAAGGTTATGGAATGATGTTTTCGTATTTGCTCAAAAATATATCGGTATTCCAAACGGAACGATCAAAGCAACGGTGTTATTGGAAACGATTCACGCTTCGTTTGAAATGGATGAAATTTTGTATGAGCTTAAAGACCATTCTGCTGGGTTAAATTGCGGAAGATGGGATTATATTTTCAGTTTTCTAAAGAGTTTCCGTAATCATAATGAATTTTTACTTCCAGATAGAGCGCAAGTCACGATGACGGCGCCGTTTATGCGCGCGTATTCTTTGAAAGTCATTCAAACGTGTCACCGTCGTAATGCACCAGCTATTGGAGGAATGGCGGCACAAATTCCAATTAAAAACAATCCAGAAGCGAATGAAGCAGCTTTTGAAAAAGTGCGTGCAGATAAAGAGCGCGAGGCTTTAGACGGGCATGACGGGACTTGGGTTGCCCACCCGGGACTTGTACCAGTCGCGATGGAAGTATTTAATCACATTATGAAAACACCGAATCAAATTTTTAGAAAACGCGAAGAAATACATGTTACAGAAAAGGATTTATTAGAAGTACCAGTGGGAACGATTACAGAAAATGGACTTCGCCTAAATATTAGCGTAGGTATTCAATATATTGCATCTTGGTTAAGCGGACGAGGAGCAGCACCCATTTATAACTTAATGGAAGATGCGGCAACAGCGGAAATTTCTAGGGCACAAGTATGGCAATGGATTCGCCATGAAGGTGGAAAGCTAAATGACGGTCGTAATATTACGCTTGAATTGATGGAAGAGCTAAAAGAAGAAGAACTAGCAAAAATAGAAAGAGAGATTGGTAAAGAAGCCTTTAAAAAAGGGAGATTCCAAGAGGCGACAACGTTGTTTACAACTCTCGTTCGGAATGATGAATTCGTACCATTTTTAACATTACCGGGTTATGAAATTTTATAAAGTGAAAAGGGGATGGAACAAATGAAAAACGAAAGAATTGAGAAATTACAAGAGAGCTGGGAACTAGATAAGCGCTGGAAAGGGATTACACGTCCATATTCGGCAGAAGATGTACTTCGCTTGCGCGGGTCAATTGATATTGAACATACATTAGCGCGCCGCGGTGCTGAAAAGCTTTGGTCATCGCTTCATACGGAAGATTATATTAACGCACTTGGCGCATTAACAGGAAACCAAGCAATGCAACAAGTGAAAGCTGGGTTAAAAGCAATTTATTTAAGTGGATGGCAAGTCGCTGCGGATGCGAACCTTTCTGGACATATGTATCCAGACCAAAGTTTATATCCAGCGAACAGCGTACCTGCTGTAGTGAAACGAATTAATCAAACACTTCAACGTGCGGATCAAATTCAGCATATGGAAGGAAGCGATGATACAGATTATTTCGTACCGATTGTAGCAGATGCAGAAGCAGGATTTGGCGGACAATTAAACGTATTTGAACTGATGAAAGGTATGATTGAAGCGGGTGCATCAGGTGTGCACTTTGAAGATCAATTATCTTCAGAGAAAAAATGCGGCCATTTAGGCGGAAAAGTATTACTACCAACGCAAACAGCGGTGCGTAATTTAATCTCGGCACGCCTTGCAGCAGACGTAATGGGAGTGCCGACAATTATTGTTGCAAGAACAGATGCGGATGCAGCAGATTTAATTACGAGCGATATCGATCCGGTTGATAAAGCATTTATTACAGGTGAAAGAACTCCAGAAGGATTTTACCGTACGAAAGCAGGTCTTGATCAAGCAATTGCACGTGGTTTAGCATACGCTCCTTATGCAGATCTCGTTTGGTGCGAAACATCTGAACCAAATTTAGAAGATGCAAAACGATTTGCGGATGCAATTCATAAAGAGCATCCTGGGAAATTGCTTGCATATAACTGTTCACCTTCATTTAACTGGAAACAAAAATTAGATGAAAAAACAATTGCAAGCTTCCAAAAAGAAATCGCATCTTACGGTTATAAGTTCCAGTTCGTAACACTAGCGGGATTCCACTCATTAAACTACGGCATGTTTGAATTGGCACGTGGCTATAAAGAGCGCGGCATGGCAGCATACTCTGAACTACAACAAGCAGAATTCGCAGCAGAAAAACACGGCTACTCTGCAACTCGTCACCAACGCGAAGTAGGAACAGGTTACTTTGATGAAGTAGCTCAAATTATTACAGGCGGTACTTCATCAACGACAGCGCTAAAAGGATCTACAGAAGAAGCACAGTTTACGAAATAAAAGGAAGGGGCACCTTTTTGAAGGGTGCTCCTTGTTATTTTCGGAACGATTTTTCACATATATCGATTTACTAACAAAAAAGACGATATTATCAAATCCACTCAGCTCTATGATCGCGAATAAACTTCATATCTTTCTCATAATGCTCTAAATGTCCTTCATCAATCATTTTTTGGAAATTCAAGTCGCCTTCTTGTGCTTTTCTTTTCACATATGTACATAATGCTTCTAATCGTAGTAACACTATTCCTAAGTAATCTTCGTCCATATGTTTACCGTAGGACTGGACAAACAATTTCACTCTTTCTTTCATACGGCTAGCATGTTGTGCCGATTCATAATGAACTGCCTCACCCGATTCTGTATAATACACTCTACTTAAAGGTACACAAGTATAAAGCGTATAAGCGATATCCCAAATTCTCGGACCAGGAGCAGCAACATCGAAATCAATAATACCTACTGGTTTCTCGTCATGAAAAATAATGTTATATATAGCAAAATCGTTATGGCAAATAACCTCAATGTCATTTGGAGTAAGATCCATCGGTTGCCATTCATCTGATAAGGGAAAGTCACTTACCGCATCATGATAAAGGCGGAGCATCTTTGCTATTTCCTTTAAAACATCATTAGATCGCATATATTCTTTTAAAGGATAATTCCCAGCGTCTCCTTCAATAAAGGATAAAATCTCTCTATCTTTTTCATCTACACCTAAAAACTTTGGAGCATGATGAAACCCTTTGTTTTCTAAGTGCTGTAATAATGTATGAATTTTTGCACTGCCTGGCTTTAATTCTCGCCGAACAGTATTTTCAGAACGATACACATTTGATACATTTCCCCCTGTAAGCTTTTCTTCGTTGATGTAGTTTGACATATAATCCCCTCCAATATAACGACTGTACGATTATATTGTAACACTTCAGAACAAGGGATGTAATCGTATTCAAATGATGTATGTGTTCACTTTATAGTGAAATCCGCACATACTAAAATCAATTATTTACGAATGTACAATCAATTTAATTTGTCAGTTATTTTCAAAAAAGATTGTACATTTCATTTTAAGTATGCTATGATGAAGTCAGTTGAATAGTTAAATTAAGCAATCCATATATTATCAAGTGCCGAAAAACGAACGAGAAAAAGTATGTGAGAACTAGTTTATGTTTCGTGTTTGATAATGTGTGGATTCTTTTTTTATACAGGAAGACTAAAATAAATTGTGTTTTCTTTAGGAGGAAATAATTATGGCAGTAACAGGACAAGTAAAATGGTTTAACAACGAAAAAGGATTCGGTTTCATCGAAGTTCCAGGCGAAAACGATGTATTCGTACATTTCTCTGCAATCGAAACTGAAGGTTTCAAATCTCTAGAAGAAGGTCAAAAAGTTAGCTTCGAAATCGAAGATGGTAACCGTGGACCTCAAGCTAAAAACGTAATCAAACTATAATTTTATAGTTCATTATGGAAAAGGATGGCTGCTGCCATCCTTTTTTTGTTGTAATATACGAGCATAATGATTATATTTGGGGGAAAAGTATACAAATGAAGTCATACTCGATGTTCGTAGCGGGAATAAAGAAGATCTACACAATACGATTGAAGAAATCTCATTCGCTCGCTTTAGATGAATAAGAAAAAATAGTCGTTTTTTTGAGGACGAAGAAGAGTAAAAGGCTTTCCAAAATGGAAGGCCTTTTACTCTTCTTTTCCAATCTTTTTCTTTTCGCGTTTCTTACATTCAGAGCATTTCGATTTACGAAAAGGCTTTGCAAAGAATAGTAGAATGAAAAATAAGCCGAATATAATGCTGGATGAGTTTTTCACGATCACAATGCTGCTATTTTTCATTTGAATCGTTGGTTGCATTTCTTTTTCTTCCATAGTGGACCTCCATTTATTGGATTTTACTTTTAATTATAGCAAAGTTAATTGTCGTAATGATGCGAAATGAGGAAGCAGTTGTAAATATTTATTGGTAGTATAAATACATTTTATATAGGTTTTTATTACGAAAACACTATATTGTTATTTTATAATTTAAAAGATGTTTGATAAATGATAAAGTATTGTAAAAAAGCGGAATCTGTAAGCCATTTCCTTTTCATAGGTGCTAGAATTATATATGCAGCTGCTAATATAAATAGAAAAAAGGAGACAGTAGAATATGGAAAGTAAAGTAGAACGCTATGTCGAAAACTATGTGGTAAATAAAAATACAATGGCCTTACTTCCTGTTATTCTAAGTGAAAAGAAAATCGTTACACGAGTTGTTGAGATGGAAGATTCTTTTTTCGTATTTCAAAAGCCCCTAGATATTATAGAAAGAAGTTGCCGCAAGCATGGCTCTAGTTTCTTAGGCAGAAAAGAAGGAACGAAAGAGTTAACTCATATTACACATAAAGCACCGATTGCGATTAGTCCGACAGATCAACTTTATTTTTTTCCCACTTATTCATACTCTAGAAAAGAGTGTGCTTGGTTGTCTCATTTTTATATTGAAAGTAATAAAGAGTCAAAAGATGGAAATGTTATTGTTAGATTTATAAATGGATTTGCTGTGAAATTAGAAATATCAAAAAGCAGTTTTGAAAATCAACTAAATCGTACAGCGAAATTGCGTACTGAATATGAAGATCGTAGAAAAAAACAAGGGAATCCTTGTTTTAAAGAGATTGATAAAACTCAAGAATCTCGATTAAAACCAGCATACGAGAAAGTATATTTTGTGAAAGAAGAGGAAGTTTAAGAGGATGGGGAAAAATCCCCATCTTTTTTATTTGTCAGTTTTTATCGGTAAGTCGATATATTCGAAAAATCACTGATAAAAATCGAGTTGTGGTTGATATATTTGAAAAATCGCTGATAAAATGCGAGTTACAATCGATATATTCAGAAAATCGTCGATATAATTTCAGTTACTGAGGAATTTGCCACTAAAACAAAAGGATCATTTCCAAAATCGCAAAACGTCTTGTCGAATATTGATAGATTATCATAGCATAATAATGAAGGAATTCTCATGGAAGATATGGAAACTTAATAATTACATCTCCATATGTCGTATCTACCATTTCCTCTTTCATATAAGCAATGATACAGTAGAGGTAGTACTTAGAGTAAAGGGGTAAAGTGTAGAATGGATTTTCAGACAATCAAAGAGTATTTTTCACCAGAAAATATGGATCATATTGTTGAAAGTTATAAAGCGTTCGGACCACTTCTCGGTATTGGTTTACCGATGATAGAAGCGTTAATACCGGCATTGCCACTCATCGTATTTGTACTGGCAAATGCTGTTGCATTTGGATTTTGGCTCGGTTTTCTTTATTCTTGGCTTGGATCAGTAATGGGTGCCTTACTTGTCTTTTTCATTATCCGCCATTTTGGACGAAGTCGTTTCTTTTCTTTTGTAAATAAACATGAGAAAGTAAGGAAGGCAATGGGATGGATTGAAAGGAAAGGATTTGCGCCGATTTTCGTCATATTTTGTTTTCCGTTTACACCGTCTGCGCTTATAAACGTTGTCGCTGGTTTATCTCGCATTAGTGTAAAACAGTTCGGGCTTGCGCTTGCGTTCGGAAAGCTTGTGATGATTTTTATTTTAACGTATATCGGTCATGATTTAATGTCATTTATTCATAATCCGGTGAAATCAGTCATTGTAGCAATTGGTATTTTTATTTTATGGTATGTCGGTAAGAAAATCGAAGTAAAGTTAGAACTACATTAAGAATAGTCTTCTTTGTAAAGGAAAGCTTCATTATTAAAGGATAAGGGGAGAAGCGGATGAAGAAAACTTTGAAAAAAGAAGGCATAGAGTGGATACGAACAATTTTAATTGGTGTATTATTAGCTGTATTTTTTCGAACGTTTTTCTTTTCGACGTACGTTGTAGAGGGGAAGTCAATGATGCCGACATTGCAAGATGGTAATATGCTCGTTGTAAATAAGGTGAGTTATCAAGTGGGGGACTTGAACAGGTTTGATGTTGTTGTGTTTCATGCGAATAAAAAAGAGGACTACGTAAAACGAATTATCGGTTTACCTGGAGATCAAATTGAATATAAGCATGATAAACTGTATATAAACGGACAATTCGTGGATGAACCTTATTTAGAAACGTATAAGAAAGAGATAAATGGACGACAACTAACAGGTGATTTTAAACTAGAAGAGTTAACGAAAGAAAAGTCGGTGCCACCTGGCTATATTTTTGTAGTGGGTGATAACCGCCTCGGGAGCTGGGATAGTAGACACTTTGGATTTGTAAAAGCTGATACAGTTGTCGGTAAAGTTGATTTACGATATTGGCCAATTCAAGAGGTGCAAACGAATTTTTCAAAAGGTTGATATAATAGATAGAAGTATAGAAAAAGGCAAACTACTCTGTTTGTCTTTTTTCGTGTCCTATAATACAATTATAGTAGCAAACTAACGTTCGTTATGTAAGTGAAAGGTGGGGTTACATGTCACTTCGATTTGTGATTGGTAGAGCGGGAAGTGGAAAAAGTACACTTTGTTTACACGAAGTGCAAGAAGAGTTAAAGCAGCGTCCAAGAGGGGAAACAATATTATATCTTGTGCCAGAACAGATGACATTCCAAACGCAGCAGGCGTTAATTGGTAGTGAGGATGTAAGAGGTTCTATTCGGGCACAAGTTTTTAGTTTTTCACGATTAGCGTGGAAGGTACTGCAAGAAGTTGGTGGAGCGAGTCGCCTTCACATTGATGAAGCGGGCGTACATATGTTACTTCGTAAAATTGTAGAGTCTCGTAAAGATGGATTATCGGTGTTCCAAAAAGCAGCGGAGCAAAACGGTTTCTTTGAACATCTTGGTAGTATGATTGCGGAGTTTAAACGTTACAATGTGACGCCATCTAACGTATATGAAATGTGGCAACAATTAGACGCACATAGTAGCAGTGCAGAACAAAAGCTATTAGCGAATAAAGTGTATGATTTACAACTATTATATGATGATTTTGAACGTGCTTTAATCGGAAAATATTTGGATTCAGAAGACTACCTACAATTGCTAGTCGAAAAGCTTCCACATTCTGAATATGTAAATGGGGCTGAAATTTATATAGATGGATTTCATTCATTTTCACCACAAGAACTAGAAATTGTAAGACAGCTTATGATTTGCGGTGCGAGAGTTACGATCACGTTAACGATAGATGAAAAAACGTTAGCGCAGCCAGTAAATGAACTAGATTTATTTTATGAAACGACGTTAACGTATGAAAAAATAAAGCAAGTGGCGCGTGAAGAGAAGATAGAAATTGAAAAAAAGATTCCACTTATGGAACAACCGCGTTTTCATTCGCAAGCATTAGCGCATTTAGAAACGCATTACGAAGCACGTCCAAATGAAAAGTTTCACGGAGAAGCAAGTGTAACGATTAGTACAGCAGCGAATTTACGAGCTGAAGTAGAAGGTGTTGCGCGTGAAATTCGTAGACTTGTGGCGGATGAAGACTATCGTTACCGAGATATTGCAGTCCTTCTTCGTAACGGAGAAAGTTATTACGATGTGATGCGAACGCTATTTACAGATTATAATATCCCGCATTTCATCGATGAAAAACGCCCGATGTCACATCATCCGCTAGTAGAATGCATTCGTTCTGCACTCGAGATTATTAGTGGAAATTGGCGTTATGATGCAGTGTTCCGCTGCGTGAAAACAGAGCTTTTATATCCACTAGACGTAAGAAAAGAAACGATGCGCGAAGAGATGGATGAGTTTGAAAACTACTGTTTAGCCTACGGTGTACAAGGGAAGAGATGGACTTCTGAGGATCCGTGGATGTATCGCCGCTATCGTTCTCTTGACGATACGGACGAGATGATTACAGACAGTGAACGTGAAATGGAAGAGAGAATAAATCGACTGCGCGACGTTGTAAGAACGCCTGTTATTCGTATGCAAAAAAGGCTGAAGCGAGCGGGAACAGTTATGCAAATGTGCGAAGCTGTTTATTTATTTTTAGAAGAGCTAGACGTTCCGAAAAAACTAGAAGCATTACGTATTCGTGCAGAAGAGAGCGGAGATTTT
This sequence comes from Bacillus pretiosus, assembly GCF_052947655.1. Taxonomy (NCBI): domain Bacteria; kingdom Bacillati; phylum Bacillota; class Bacilli; order Caryophanales; family Bacillaceae; genus Bacillus; species Bacillus pretiosus. The sequence goes on from NZ_CM129593.1 coordinate 1,128,137, forward strand.
TTATTTGCGACAGATCATGAGCAAGTATGGGAAGAAGTAATGAGTCTTCTTGATACGTTCGTTGAGATGCTTGGCGAAGAGAAAATGTCACTTTCTATGTTCACAGATGTTATGTCGACAGGTCTTGAGGCGCTTCAATTCGCAAACATTCCGCCATCATTAGACCAAGTGTTAATTGCTAATATTGATCGTTCAAGATTATCAAATGTGAAAGCAACATTTGTCATTGGCGTGAATGAAGGAGTTATTCCGGCAGCACCGATGGATGAAGGGATGCTTTCTGATGAGGAAAGAGATGTTCTTAGCGTTGCAGGTATCGAATTAGCACCAACGACGAGACAAACTTTATTAGAAGAACAGTTCGTTATGTACCAAATGGTAACGAGAGCAACTGAGAAATTATATATTTCATGCCCGCTTGCAGATGAGGAAGGGAAGACGTTACTTGCGTCTAGCTTTATTAAGAAAATAAAAAGAATGTTCCCTGATGTGAAAGATACATTTATTACGAATGACGTGAATGATTTATCACGCTCGGAACAAATTTCATACGTAGCAACGCCAGAAGTAACGTTGTCATATGTTATGCAGCAACTTCAAACGTGGAAGCGATATGGATTTGAAGGGAATTTAGATTTTTGGTGGGATGTATATAACTTCTACGTAACTTCAGATGAATGGAAACAAAAAAGTAGCCGCGTATTATCAAGTTTATTCTACCGAAATCGTGCGCAAAAGCTAAGTACAGTTGTAAGTAGAGATTTATATGGAGATAAAATAAAAGGAAGCGTATCTCGTATGGAACTATTTAACCGTTGCGCATATGCTCATTTCGCGCAGCACGGTTTATCGTTAAGAGAGCGTGACATTTTCAAACTGGATGCACCCGATATCGGGGAACTATTCCATGCAGCGCTGAAGAGAATTGCGGACAGGCTATTACGCGAAAACCGTACTTGGGCGGATTTATCAATAAAAGAGTGTGAGCATCTTTCTGCTGTAGTAATAGAAGAGATTGCACCGTTATTACAAAGACAAATTTTATTAAGTTCAAATCGTCATTTCTATTTAAAACAAAAACTACAACAAATCATTTTCCGTACATCAATCATTCTTCGTGAACATGCGAAGTCAAGCGGTTTCGTACCAGTTGATTTAGAAGTGCCATTCGGTATGGGCGGTACAGGATCGCTTCCGCCGATGGAATTCTCATTACCAAATGGTGTAAAGATGGAAGTAGTTGGTCGTATTGACCGTGTTGATAAGGCGGAAGATGAAAATGGGACGTTCCTACGTATTATTGATTATAAATCAAGCTCAAAAGCGTTAGACTTAACGGAAGTGTATTACGGATTAGCACTTCAAATGTTAACGTATTTAGATGTTGTTACTTCGAATGCACATACGTGGATGAAAAAGGGAGGTACTGCATCACCGGCTGGTGTACTGTACTTCCATATCCATAACCCGATCGTTGAGATGAAGGGTGACGCATCTGAAGCAGAAATTGAGAAAGAGATTTTAAAGAAATTTAAAATGAAAGGACTTGTACTAGGAGATGCTGATGTTGTTCGTTTAATGGATAACAAACTTTCGACAGGAAGCTCTGATATTATTTCTGCTGGTTTGAAAAAAGACGGCAGTTTTAGTGCGCGTTCGAGTATTGCAAGTGAACAAGAGTTTAACGTACTTCAAAAATACGTACACCATACGTTTGAAAATATTGGAAAAGACATTACAGAAGGCGTTATTGATATTGCTCCTTATAAGAAGGGGAATAAAGCGGCGTGTACGTTCTGTAACTTCAAATCTGTTTGTCAGTTCGATGAATCACTCGAAGATAACCAGTTCCGTACGCTAAAAGATATGAAAGATAGCGAAGCGATGGAGAAAATTAGAGAGGAGGTTGGCGGAGAATGATTGAAAATTGGCCTAAAAAACCAGAAGGTAGTCAGTGGACGGATGACCAGTGGAAAGCGGTTGTAGCGAACGGACGTGATATATTAGTCGCGGCAGCAGCTGGATCAGGGAAAACAGCAGTATTAGTTGAACGTATTATTAAAAAGATTATAAATGAAGAAAATCCAGTCGATGTCGACCGCCTGCTCGTTGTAACATTTACGAATGCAGCGGCGCAAGAGATGAAAAACAGAATTGGGGAAGCGTTAGAAAAGGTATTAATTGATGAGCCAGGATCGCAGCACGTAAGAAAGCAGCTTAGCTTATTAAATAAAGCTTCTATTTCAACGATCCATTCATTTTGTTTACAAGTAATTAGAGGATACTACTACATGCTTGATGTTGATCCTCGTTTCCGCATTGCGAATCAAACAGAAAACGAATTATTAAAAGAAGAAGTGTTAGATGACATATTAGAAGAAGAGTATGGAATTGAAGATAATAGTATTTTCTTTGAACTCGTTGACCGTTATACGAGTGACCGTAGTGATGATGACTTACAGCGTATGATTTTAGCGCTTCATACAGAATCAAGAGCGCATCCAAATCCGGAAAAATGGCTCGATAAATTAGTAGAAGCATACGACGTGGAAGGAAAGACAATTGAAGATTTAGTGTACGCTTCTTACTTATTAGAAGATGTGAAATTCCAGCTTGAAACAGCAGAGACACATATTCGTAAAGCGACTGAACTCGCGATGCTTCCTGACGGTCCGGCGCCCCGCGTTGAAACCCTGCAAGCAGATGCAGTTTTACTTGGAATGTTGTCATCAGCTGCTTGTGAGTCATGGACAAATGTGTATGAAGCGATGCAAAATGTATCGTGGCAAACGTTAAAGCGTATTAAGAAAAGTGATTACAACGAGGATGTTGTAAAACAAGTAGACTCTCTTCGTAATAAAGCGAAAGATGAAGTGAAGAAATTACAAGAAGAGTTATTTAGCCGCAGACCTGAAAGTTTCTTACGAGATTTTCAAGATATGCATCCTGTATTAGAAAAACTCGTACAGCTTGTAAAAGTATTTACAGAGCGTTTCCAAGCGATGAAGCGTGATAAAGGGATGGTTGATTTCACAGATTTAGAGCATTTCTGTCTACAAATTTTAAGTGAACAAAGTGAAAACGGTGAAATGAAGCCGTCAGCAGTAGCGCTTCAATATCGTAATAAATTTGCTGAAGTACTAGTCGATGAATATCAAGATACGAACTTTGTACAGGAATCCATTATTAAATTCGTAACGAAAGATTCTGAGAGTGAAGGGAACTTGTTCATGGTAGGTGACGTGAAGCAGTCGATCTATCGTTTCCGACTAGCAGAACCAGGCCTGTTCCTAGGAAAGTATAAACGCTTTACGCAAGAAGGATTAGACGGCGGAATGAAAATCGATTTAGCGAAAAACTTCCGTAGCCGTCATGAAGTGTTAGTAGGTACGAACTTTATTTTCAAACAAATTATGGGCGAAGAAGTCGGAGAAATCGACTATGATGCTGACGCTGAATTAAAGTTAGGTGCTAGCTATCCAGAAGGTGAAGATGTAGCAGCTGAACTACTATGTATTCAGCAAACAGAAGAAGAAGTGCTAGACGGTGAAGAAGGTGCGGAAGTAGAAAAAGCGCAACTTGAAGCTCGCCTTATGGCGCAGCGTATTAAAGCGATGGTTGATTCAGGTTATGAAGTGTATGATCGTAAAACGGATAGTATGCGCCCTGTACAATACCGCGACTTCGTTATTTTACTTCGCTCTATGCCATGGGCGCCGCAAATTATGGAAGAATTAAAGCTGCAAGGAATTCCAGTATACGCTGATCTTGCGACTGGTTACTTTGAAGCGACAGAAGTAAATATTATGATGAACGTATTCCGCGTGATCGATAATCCGATGCAAGATATTCCGCTTGCCGCCGTACTTCGTTCACCAATCGTTGGACTAAATGATGAAGAACTTGCAACATTGCGTGCTCACGGAAAGAAAGGTTCGTTTTATGAAGTAATGAGCTCATTCTTAAAAGGGGCACCGCTTGAAGAAGAACAAGAACTACATGATAAATTAGAGTGGTTCTATAACTTACTGCAAGGATGGCGTGAATTCGCGCGTCAACAGTCACTTTCTGATTTAATTTGGAAAGTGTACGGTGAGACAGGTTATTACGACTTTGTTGGCGGTTTACCAGCCGGAAAGCAAAGGCAAGCAAACCTGCGTGTACTTTATGACCGTGCAAGACAATATGAAGCAACATCGTTTAGAGGATTATTCCGCTTCTTACGCTTTATTGAGCGTATTTTAGAACGCGGTGATGATATGGGAACGGCGAGAGCTTTAGGTGAACAAGAAGATGTCGTTCGTATTATGACGATTCATAAAAGTAAAGGACTTGAGTTCCCAGTCGTATTTGTAGCGGGACTAGGTCGTCGTTTTAATACACAAGATTTAATGAAACGTTTCTTACTGCATAAAGACTTTGGTTTCGGTTCACAATTTATCGATCCTCGTAAACGCATTAAATATACGACATTATCGCAACTAGCAATTAAGCGTAAAATGAAAATGGAATTAATCGCGGAAGAAATGCGCGTGTTATACGTAGCGTTAACGCGTGCGAAAGAGAAGTTAATTTTAATTGGAACGGTTAAGGATGCAAATAAAGAAATGGAAAAATGGCTTGATGCAAGGGAGCATAGTGAATGGTTATTACCAGACCATATACGTGCCGGAGCGTCTTGTTATTTAGACTGGATTGCACCTTCATTATATAGACATCGTGATAGTGAAATGCTTCTTGAATTAGGACAAGGAAGCATTCCGGGTGAAATCTATGGATATGACACGAGCTGGAAAGTAGAAGTTGTTGACGGCAAAACGTTACTTGCACCGGAACCGGTTCAAGAAGAGAAACAAGAATTGTTAGAAGCACTTCGTGAGAAAAAAGCTGTTCCCCTGCAAAGTGAACGGAAAGAAGAAGTGTACGACAGATTAATGTGGAAGTACGGATATGAGGAAGCGACATCTCATCGTGCGAAACAGTCTGTTACAGAAATAAAGAGAAATTATCAATCTGAAGAAGGTAGCGATAATGCCTTTATTAAAAAACTACGTGCACCAATTAAAACACGCCCTCGTTTTATGGAGAAAAAAGGATTAACGTACGCTGAAAGAGGTACGGCAGTTCACGCTGTCATGCAGCATGTTGATTTGAAGAAGCCGATTACAGAAGAAGTGATTCGAGAGCAAATTAGTGGCATGGTTAATAAAGAATTATTAACATTCGAGCAAGCAGAGGAAATAGCGATTGAAAAAGTCATTTCATTCTTTGACAGTGACTTAGGTAAAAGGGTATTAGCGGCGAAAAGCGTTGAGCGTGAAGTGCCATTTACGATGATGCTTGCAGCAGAAGAAGCATATCAAGATTGGCAAGGGAAGAGCGGGGAATCAATTCTTGTCCAAGGGGTTATTGACTGCATGATTGAAGAGGAAGATGGTATCACGCTAATCGACTTTAAAACGGATACGATTGAAGGGAAGTTCCCAGGCGGATTCGATCAAGCGAAACCAATTTTAGAAGATCGATATAAAGTGCAGCTTTCTTTATATGCAAAGGCACTTGAAAAAAGCTTGCAACATCCTGTGAAAGAGAAATGCTTATACTTCTTTGATGGCAACCATGTTGTAAAAATTGAAGAATAGAGAGGCTTGAAAATGACAACGGAAAAAACGTTAAGAACATGTGAAAAAGGACATGAATATTATAAAAGTAGCGATTGTCCAACTTGCCCAACCTGTGAGAAAGAAAAGAAACCAAAAACAGGATTTCTTTCACTTCTTTCATCACCAGCACGAAATGCGCTGCAACACCATGGAATTCACACGATAGAAGAACTCTCAAAGTATAGTGAAAAAGAAATTTTAAAACTACATGGTATGGGACCTGCGTCTATGCCGAAGCTTAGAAATGCTTTGGAGGAGAAGGGGTTATCATTTAAATAAAATGAAACAGTAAACAGTGGAGTTTTTGATAATATTGAATGAGGTAAAAGAAAAAAGTAGGAGATATTCTCCTACTTTTTTTTACGCTGTTCCAATTTGATCTTGATCAGCCACATCAGAATCAAACGTATTTGTTGCACTAACACCGTTAAACGTATTCACGACAAATCCAACATTGGAAGCTCCGGAACCATTATAAGCTTTCGTATTTTCTTTCGGAGACACGTTATAAAAATCCCCTAAATTAAAAGAACCATTACTGTTTTGAACGACGAGATTTCCAACAACAGAAGGCATACCATCCACCTACTTTACTAAGCTTTTTAATTACTATATGAATTATTGTGCGGAAGGTTCATCCGTAATATATTGGCGGATTTGCATAATACGAGAGTTATTAAAAACATAATCAACATTTCCAATTTGAAAGCAACCAGAATTTAAAAGTGTTCGCAATTCAACATTGTTTACTTCAATAAAAGGGCATTCATTTACAATGTTTAATTTTACATCTGTCGTTCGTTTTGGGATTGTGATGTGTTCATCTGTAAAGATTTCAAATGCGTCTAAGCGGCCTTCGTCTTTTATATAACAAGGAATTTCCCTATGGACGGCAAGAGCTCTACTTTTTAATTCCATTTGATTGGCATCTCCAACTTGAAATACGGCACTAATCCCTAAAGAAATAATAGAAACATTTTGGACAACAGACACATGATGTAACATAGTTTCTCAGTCTCCTTAACCTGGAGTAGGAGGGACATCTGTGACTAATGGTACAAATGGACCCTCTGTAACAGTTTCAAATGGTGTATCAAGAATAGAAGATAGTATGAGGAAATTTGCATCCCCAATTAAAAAGAGTGCGGACGACGATACACCGTTCATTTTAATTTGGCCGACTTTTAATTCGCGATTTACAACGTTAAGATTCATACATACTTACTCCTTTCGGAAATTGCCCGGTATGTGTTGAATAAAAGAGAGGAAAGCTTTGTCGATATCATGTTTCATTGCTTGAATAATGATATCTCGTAAATAATCTGGATCTGTTGAAATCCCTTCATAGGATTGCGTTTGTGATAAATAATAAGGAAGTCTATGCTCCATCTGTTTTTTTATGTCATCAACCATCATTTGTCGATACATTTCATCGAGCGGCGTTCTCTCTTCTTGTTCAAAATGGAGAATTCGATTATATGCTTCTTCATCTAAGTAACGATGCATTTCTTGAAGGATGCCTTGGTAAAAATCTGGGTTTGTATCTGTTTCAGGATTTACTTTTAATGTTTCTGTATCCACTTGGAAATCTTCAATTTGCTGTCCTTTTGCTGAAAACGGATTTAAACCGATATTTAAAGTACCATTTAAATTTTCTACTTTTAATTGATCGAATTTGTATTCCACTTTTCCTACAGAAGAGGAGGGGCGATTTTTTAATTCGTTAAGCTCTTCTTGGAGTTGGCGAACTTGATCTTCTAGGTTAAGGATGGTTGCTTGTTGTGCTTGAAGAGCTTGTTGAAGTTGGTGTAAGTAAGTATATATATCTTGATTCATTTTGTGAAACCTCCTTTTCAGTAGGGAGGGTAAAAATATTCCTGCTATATATTTATGACAAGGATGTCTTAAGAAGAACTAGTTGATGGTTTGATAGAAATAATTTGTCCTTTCGCCTGCAATGGGCGAAGGGGCTCTGTAAATCCACCGCTATTTGAGAATTTAGATAGAGCTTTAATACTTCCTGCAGTACCAATTTGGAATACAGAAGAGGTTGTAATGCTATCAATTCTAATGCTATTAATGATGATGCTTTGGTTTACATAAAAATTCAATGCAATCGCCTCCTCTAAGTTGAACCAATTATCGCTTGATCAATTACATCTGAATCATTGACAGTCGTTGCGCTTTGATAATTGTAGACAGAAACGTTATCTCCAACATTAAAAGAGCCGGCCCCAGCAAAAGCGCGTGAATAACTAATAGGCCTAATCGCAAATACATCTCCAATATGAAAAATACCACTTGATCCAATATTGACGATACGAATATGTCCGACCATAGCTGGCATACAAAACACCTTTCGTTTTTTAAATTTTCTTTTCTACTATTGTATGGGCGTTTTCAATAAAATGTGTTTTTTTTTATAAAAGAAACACACACGTTATTGCGTGTGTGTATTGAGTGTTTGATTAGGGTAAAAATCCGTATGTACATGCCAAATTACATTTAAGAGCCTGTCCAGTTCTTGGCTACAATCCACTGTTTTTTGAGAAGTCATTCCGTAGCGTTCAGCAAAATAAATCATTTTTTCACGTTTTTTTTCAATCGCTTGCTCAAACATTGAAATCGGCTCCATCTCTAAATGAAATTTTTAGTATATATGTAGTACATATTATACAAAAAACCAATAAAAAAGAAACACCTTCGCTAAAAAAAGTAAAATTTCTACATTTTATGCCAAATATAAAGGAGTAACGAATAGAATATGAGAAGAATATTGTAAAAATTAGCGTGCATGAGAAGGTTTTTTTCTGACGGATGCGAATACAATTAAAGGTCATGAGTTTTAGGATGGAGAGTGGAAATATTGCGTTTGGTAACGGCGAAAAAAGATGAAAAGGTATTTGTAGGTATTGTGGATGAAGAGGAAGAGAAGGTATTGCATGTAAGAGAAGCGCAAAGACAAAAAGGGGAAAAGGTTACGATTCCGATTACAATGTTAGAGTGTATTGAAAGAGGAACCGAATGCTTTGAAAAAATATGTGATATTGTAAATTGGGCGAAGGAAAATGAAGGGGCGGCGTATTATCCGTTAACTGAGGTGAAAATATTAGCACCAATTCCAAGGCCAAGGAAGAATATTCTTTGCGTTGGAAAGAACTATCGTGAGCATGCGATAGAAATGGGCGTAGTAGAGTCAATTCCGGAAAATATAATGATCTTTACGAAAGCGCCAACGACAGTTATTGGAATGAATGAAAAAATTAATAGTCATCCCCACGCAACGAATGAACTAGACTATGAAGGAGAACTAGCTATCATCATTGGTAAGCGAGGGAAACAAATAAAAAAAGAAAAAGCGCTTGAGCATGTTTTTGGTTATACCATTATAAATGATATAACTGCTCGCGACATTCAAAGGAAGCATAAACAATTTTTTCTTGGAAAAAGTTTCGATACATTTTGTCCGATGGGACCGTATCTAATTCATAAATCAATGGTTGAAACGCCAAATGCGTTACACATTGAAACAATAGTAAATGGGGAAGTAAGACAAACTTCAAATACAAATAAAATGATTTTTTCAATAGAAGAAATCATTTCAACGATAAGTAAAGGAATGACGTTAGAGCCAGGCGATATTATCGCAACAGGAACGCCGGCTGGTGTCGGAAAAGGTTTCACACCACCGAAGTTTTTGCATGCGGGTGATGAAGTGGTCATTACAGTAGAAGGAATTGGTACTTTGCGAAATGTAGTGAAATGAAGAAAAGGGCTATCTTATTAATAGATAGCTCTTTTTTATGGCCATGGGTTATTGAAAAAATCTAAAATAGCAAAAATATATAATCCGATGAGTATTAACGTACAAATCCCGATTAGCATAACGGCAAGAGAACTTCTTTCGCGGCCAAAACCGATAGCTGTAAGGAAAACAGCAGCCCAAAATGAGATTTTAAGTAGCATGAATGTATGAGGTGTTGAGTAGTACCTGAGTAACGTTATAGATAATAGGAATCCGATGAATGTAATGGAAATGAGAATAGTAGCTAAATAGTTAATATGTTTGCCGTATTTCAAAAGCATACAATTACCCCCTGTAAAATAAACTGAATATTCAATCTAACTTTACGGTAAACTACTAAAAAAATAAAGAGGTTGTCCCAACATGTAGGATAACCTCTTTATTATTATGATAATACCGCTTTAATTTTTTGGAACGCCCACTCTAAATCTTCTTCAGAGATTACTAGCGGTGGTGCGATACGAATTACATTTTCGTGTGTTTCTTTACATAATAGACCAGCTGCTTTTAATTGTTCGCAGTAAGGACGAGCTGGCTCGTTTAATTCGATACCGATGAATAAGCCTTTACCACGAATGTCAGTAATCATTGGGTTATCAATTTCTTTTAATTGCCCAACTAATTTTTCGCCTAATTGAAGAGAACGCTCTGTTAATTTTTCTTCTTCTAACACTTCAAGAGCCGCGATAGAAACAGCACATGCAAGTGGGTTACCACCGAATGTAGAACCGTGAGAACCTGGCTCGAATACGCCTAAAATGTCGCGGTTTGCTGCTACGCAAGAGATTGGGAATACGCCGCCGCCAAGTGCTTTACCAAGTATGTACATGTCAGGAGTTACACCGTCCCAGTCACAAGCAAATACTTTACCAGTACGGCCTAAGCCAGTTTGGATTTCATCTGCTACGAATAAAACGTTTTCTTTTTTACATACTTCAAGAGCTTCTTTTAAGAAACCAGCTGGTGGGATGTTAATTCCTGCCTCACCTTGGATAGGCTCTAAAATGAATGCAGCTGTGTTTGGTGTAATAGCAGCTTTTAACGCTTCTAAATCACCGTAAGGAATTACGATAATGCCAGGAAGCATTGGACCGAATCCACGCTTGTACTCTTCGTTCGAAGACATAGAAACAGCACCCATTGTACGGCCGTGGAAGTTATCTTCACAAACGATAATTTCAGCACGGTTTGCTTCTACTTTCTTCACATCATAAGCCCAGCGGCGAGCTGTTTTAATTGCAGTTTCAACAGCTTCTGCACCTGTATTCATTGGAAGTACCATTTCTTTATTAGTTAGTTTCGCAACTTTTTCGTACCAAGGACCTAATTGATCGCTATGGAAAGCACGAGAAGTTAACGTAACACGATTAGCTTGGTCAATTAAAGCGTTAATAATTTTTGGGTGACGATGACCTTGGTTTACTGCAGAATATGCACTTAATAAGTCCATATAGCGATTTCCTTCAGGATCTTCTACCCAAACGCCTTCTGCTTTAGAGATAACGATCGGAAGTGGGTGATAGTTATTTGCTCCGTATGTGTCTGTAAGTTCGATAATATCCTTAGTTTGAATCATGATTGTTCCCCCTTTTGTTATTACAAGAAGTTTGTAAATACTCTAAATATTATATCATTTAAATGTAAAAAAGCGAAACATTTCCTGAAAATAAATGAACATGTTATCATATAGAGTGAAAAAGTGTGAAAAGAGGAGGTAGGGGATACGATGGTACATATGCATATTACAGCATGGGCGTTAGGTTTAATTTTATTCTTCGTTGCGTATTCACTTTATTCAGCAGGAAGAAAAGGTAAAGGTGTACATATGGGGCTTCGTCTTATGTACATTATCATTATTGTGACAGGTTTCATGTTGTACATGGGTATTATGAAGACTGCAACAAGTAACGTGCACATGTGGTATGGTTTAAAAATGGTAGCTGGTATTTTAGTTATCGCTGGAATGGAAATGGTTCTTGTGAAAATGAGCAAGAACAAGGCAACAGGGGCATTTTGGGGATTATTTGTTATCGCGCTTGTAGCGGTATTTTACCTTGGACTGAAATTACCGATTGGCTGGCAAGTATTCTAATAAAAAATAAAACCACCTAATAATCTCAAAGACTTGGGAGATAAGGTGGTTTTTTTACTTTATGTTGCATCGATATGCAACTCTTCTCCGTTTACTTTCGTAAAACGAAACATGTTTTTATTTGACGTAGCGTGACGAACAAAATGGTGCTGCAATGTACAAATCATCTCTTCGTTATCAAACAAAAGAATATTTACTCCTTCGCATGCTTCCTCTTTCGGTAAGAAAGATAAATAATTATGACAATACATGCAATCATATAAAGAGTAATGAAGGGATTGCAATGATTCGGTTAATAATGTAAAGACAGAGTCAGGTAATTCCTCGAGCCATTCCGTATAGCTAAGAAGTAATTTTTTTCGAATTCGTATCATTTCTCCGTTTTGTAAATGGTGCTGTTCGTTGGCGATTTGTAATACATCTTGTTCATAGAAACGAGCTGGTAGCCAGTTGTTGTTATATAAAATCTCAAAGCCATCTTCGGCAATATCTTCTAATAAAAATGCTTCATCATTTTCATCATCAAAGAATACCCATTCATTGTTTATATATTCTACATTACCGACTGTATGAGCGCGAGGCTGGTTATATAAAATATGGTTACGTTGTATCATACACGATTTCTCCTTTATAAAAAGTAGTTATTTCTGTTATAGACAGTTCGTGCATTCTTTATAACTAGACACATCTAGACATAGGTGGGCATACAATAAAACACGTTTTACTGAGTGAAAAAGCTATTCCGTATGTGGATAGTAGATTATCGTCAAGTTTGTCATTTTTTTGATCCGCACCTCTAAGGTGTGGATTACTGCTTGTTTAGGAAAAGAAATAAGATGGAAGGATGATTCGTATGTGCGGGATTACAGGATGGGTGGATTATAAACGCTCATTAGAAGGAGAACGGGACGTCGTTACGAAGATGGCTGAGACGTTAGCAAAGCGTGGCCCGGATGATAATAAAGTTTGGATTAAAGGCAATGTCGCATTTGGGCATAAACGGTTAATCGTTGTTGATCCTGAGGGTGGTAAACAACCGATGACTTGTTTAAAAGATGAAACGAATTATGCAATTTGCTATAACGGTGAATTGTATAATACAGAAGATATTCGAAAGGAATTATTAAGAAGAGGATATACGTTCAAAGGTCATTCTGATACGGAGGTGCTATTAGCGTCGTATATTGAATGGAAAGAAGAATGTGTCGATCATTTAAACGGTATATATGCGTTTGCTGTATGGGATGAACAGAAAGAACAAGTATTTATTGCGCGAGATCGACTAGGTGTAAAACCGCTATTTTATAAATATGATAGTGGGCGATTACTATTTGGTTCAGAGTTAAAAGCGATATTAGCGCATCCAGATGTGAAAGCGGAAGTAACGTTAGAAGGGTTATCCGAAATATTCGGTCTTGGACCATCTAGAACACCTGGTCATGGCATTTATGCTGGTATAAAAGAATTACGTCCAGGGCATGCGATGACATTTTCAAAGAACGGTTTATGTATATGGAGATATTGGAATGTGGAAAGCAAAAAACATGAAGACTCCTTTGAAGAAACAGTAGAGAAAACACGCTTTTTATTACAAGATGCGATTACAAGGCAGCTCGTTTCTGATGTACCACTATGTACTTTTCTATCAGGTGGTGTAGATTCGAGCGCCATTACAGCGATTGCTGCGAAAGAATACGCAAGGTCAGGAAAAGGGCAATTACACACATACTCTGTTGATTATGAAGATAATGAAAAATACTTTAAAGCGAATGCGTTTCAGCCGAATTCAGATGCGCCATTTATTCATTTGATGACTGAGACGTTTCAAACAATCCATCATCGCTGCGTCATTTCAAATGAACAATTAGCACAGTATTTAACAGAAGCGGTACTCGTTCGTGATTTGCCTGGTATGGCAGATATCGATTCGTCATTATTATGGTTTTGCCGTGAAATTAAACAAGATTTTGTCGTCGGTTTATCTGGGGAATGTGCAGACGAAATATTTGGTGGTTATCCGTGGTTTTATAGAGAAGATGATTTGCAATCGAGTGCATTTCCGTGGATGCGCTCTACAGAAGCACGTGAACAACTGCTAAAGAAAGAATGGAGAAATAAATTAAACTTACAACAATATGTACAGCAGCGTTATGAAGAATCCATTCAAGAAGTTCCTGTTTTAGAGGGAGAAAGCCCAATTGAAGCAAAGAGACGACAATTATTTTACTTGAACATGGTATGGTTTATGACAACATTATTAGACAGAAAAGACCGTATGAGTATGGGGGCAAGCTTAGAAGTACGTGTTCCATTTGCGGATCACCGACTTGTCGAATATGCGTGGAATATTCCTTGGGAAATGAAAATGTATAAAAACCGCGAAAAAGGTCTATTGCGTAAGGCGTTAGAAGGATTACTTCCAAATGATATCTTATATAGAAAGAAGAGCCCGTATCCGAAAACCCATAATCCGCATTATACAAAAGCGGTAACAGTATGGCTACAAGATTTATTAACAGATAAAGGCTCAATTTTGCATGAACTATTTGATAAAGAACAGCTGAGTGGATTAATTGAGTCAGGTGGCAGTGCATTTCAATCCCCTTGGTTCGGTCAATTAATGACTGGTCCGCAGCTTTTAGCTCATTTAGCGCAAATTCATGTTTGGTTTAAAGAGTATGGGATAAATATTAAAGAATAGAAGAAAAGCGACTTGCATAAAAGTAAGTCGCTTTTCTATTAAATAAATTGTCATATAAAATTCAAAATCATATTAGAAATAATACTTATTTAGAATAATTATTTTGACGTACTTATTATTAGTTGTTATAATTGGAAACAAATGTTCTTGAAAAAGATTCTCATTTATAAAATTGAGGTGTTATATAGATGACAAAGAAAAAAATAGGTTTACTCGTAATGGCGTATGGAACGCCAGAATCATTAGATGATGTAGAAGCGTACTATACACATATTCGCCACGGGCATAAACCTTCAGAAGAAGCACTCCAAGACTTAATCAGACGCTATAAAGCGATTGGCGGAATTTCACCACTTGCAAAAATTACGAAAGAGCAAGCGCATAAATTAACAGATTCAATGAATAAAATATTTAAAGAGTATGAATTTACTTGTTACTTAGGATTAAAACATATAGCTCCATTTATAGAGGATGCAGTAGAAGAGATGAAGAAAGATGGAATTGAGCAGGCGATTAGTATCGTATTAGCACCGCATTATTCTACATTTAGCATTAAAGCATATAATGACCGTGCTATTCGTCTTTCGGAAGAAATTGGTGGTCCTGTTATTGAACCGATTGAACAATGGTGCGATGAACCGAAATTTATTTCGTATTGGACAGAGCAACTAAAAGAAACATTTACAAAGATTGAAGATAAAGAGAAAGCTGTCGTGATTTTTTCAGCACATAGTTTACCAGAGAAAATTATTGCAGCAGGAGACCCTTATGTGGAGCAATTGCAACATACAGCGGATTTAATTGCGGAGGCTGCCGATATTCCAAACTATACAACGGGTTGGCAAAGTGCTGGAAATACGCCTGACCCATGGATTGGTCCGGATGTGCAAGATTTAACGAGAGATTTATTTGAAAAGCATGGCTATGAATCTTTCGTATACTGTCCGGTTGGGTTTGTGGCAGAGCATTTAGAAGTTTTATATGACAATGATTACGAATGTAAAGTTGTAACTGATGAATTAAACGTGGCATATTTTAGACCGAATATGCCAAATTCACAATCTGTATTTATTGATTGCTTAGCTGAAATTGTTTCCAAAAAAATGAAGGAAATAGTTGACAAGAATCTAGTTTTAAATAATAATTAGTTTATAATAATTTTAAATAAACAATGATTACTAAAAGAGAAAGAGGAGGATCCCCTAGATGAATCCAAATAATCGCTTAACAACAAACCAAGGTGCTCCGGTTGGAGATAACCAAAATTCTCGTACAGCTGGTCGCCGTGGACCGGTATTATTAGAAGACTATCATTTAGTAGAAAAACTAGCTCACTTTGATCGTGAACGTATTCCAGAGCGTGTTGTGCATGCACGTGGTGCAGGTGCTCATGGTGTATTCGTAACGAAAAACAGCATGAAGCAATATACGAAGGCAGCATTTTTACAAAATGAAGGAACTGAAACGCCTGTATTTGTTCGTTTCTCAACGGTTATTCATGGTCAAGGTTCTCCGGAAACAGCTCGTGACCCACGTGGGTTCGCTGTTAAATTTTATACAGAAGAAGGAAATTACGATATCGTAGGTAACCATTTACCGGTCTTCTTCATTCGTGATGCAATTAAATTTCCTGATATGGTGCATTCTTTAAAACCAGCACCTGATACAAACATTCAAACGCCAGATCGTTACTGGGATTTCATGACGTTAAGCCCGGAATCTACACATATGATGACGTGGGTATTTTCTGATTACGGTACACCAGCAAGCTATCGTGAAATGGAAGGTTTCGGTGTTCACTCATTTAAATGGATTAATGCAGAAGGTAAAATCGTCTACATTAAATATCACTGGAAACCACAGCAAAGTGTACGTAACTTAAGTGCAAAAGAGGTGCAAGAAGTACAAGGAAAAGACTTCAACCATGCAACTCGTGACTTGTTCGATGCAATCGAAAAAGGAAATTATCCGAAGTGGGATTTACACGTACAAGTGATGCAACTAGATGAAACGGATTCTTTAGATTTCGATCCATTAGATCCGACGAAAGTATGGCCAGAAGATCGCTTCCCATTAATTGAAGTGGGGACGATGACGTTAAATCGTAATCCGAAAAATTTCTTTGCGGAAGTAGAGCAAGTGGCGTTCTCTCCAAGTGCAACTGTAAATGGTATTGAACCATCTGAAGATAAATTATTACAAGGTCGTTTATTCTCTTATCCAGATACACAGCGTTACCGTCTTGGTGCAAACTACTTACAAATTCCTGTAAACTGCCCATACGCAGCTGTTCACAACCAACAACGTGATGGTGCGATGCAAATCAATCAAAACCCATCTACAATTAACTACGAACCGAGCCGTCATGCTGAAAATCCAGTTGAAGACCCAACTTACCGCGATTCAACTATGAAAGTAGAAGGCTACGTATCTCGTGAAAAAATTGACAAACCAAATGATTTCAAACAAGCAGGTGAGCGTTACCGTTCATTCTCTAAAGAAGAGCAAGACAACTTAATTGCAAACTTAACAAATGACTTAAAAGACGTAAATGAGCGCACGAAATTACTAGCTGTTTGTAACTTCTTCCGTGCAGATCAAGAGTACGGTATGCGTTTAGCACAAGCGCTAAATGTTGATATTACGCAATATGTGGGGAATTCTCCGAAATAAGTAGGAAAAGACGACTGTTAAACGGTCGTCTTTTTTGTATGTATGTAAAGTTACGCCGGGGTATTTTTCAGTTTCGTCATGTCGGAATTTGTTGGTAAATGGATATATCGTGTCGAAACGTCGATATATTGAAATAATCGCTGATATATTTAAAAAATCGTCGATATATCCGAAGAATCGCTGATATATTCACCGGAATACTAGGTGGGGTATACTGCGCCGACAAGTACAATAAAAAGAGATGCAATCTACTACCAATAGATTGCATCTCTTTTTTTAGTTCACTCGCTCTGTGTACTCATAAGCTTTCTCTCCGTGCATCGAAATATCAAGTCCCATATGTTCTTCGTGTTCATCTACCCGAACAGGGAGAAAGAAGTTAATTGCTTTAATAATGGCGTACGTCATTATGATTGTGAATGCATATGTTGCGCCAATTGCTACCAGTTGTTTAAACAGTAAAGCAGCGTTTCCGTAAAATAATCCGTTAGCGCCATCAGCATTTACAGTAGTAGTTGCAAAGAGTCCTGTTGCAATACCGCCCCAAGTTCCGCCGATACCGTGGCATCCGAATGCATCGAGTGTATCGTCGTATCCGAATTTTGTTTTTAAGAAAAAGACTGCTCCGAAGCATAATACGCCGCCAATTGCTCCGATAAGAAGAGCGGAGAAAGGTGTAACGAACCCGCAAGCTGGTGTAATAGCGACTAAACCGGAAACTACACCGCAAGCAGCTCCCATCGCAGTCGGTTTTGATTGGAAGAACCATTCTGAAAGCATCCAAGTTAATGCGGATGCAGCTGCTGCTATATTTGTATTAATAAATGCGGTTAAAGCTACGTCGTTTAAAGATAATGCACTTCCGACGTTAAAACCGAACCAGCCGAACCATAGTAAGCCTGCGCCTAACATTGTAAATGGTAAATGGTGAGGAGAAGTACCGTTTATGTTTTTTCGTTTTCCGAGGAAAATAGCTAATACAAGGCCAGCCACGCCAGATGTAATATGAACGACGTTACCACCAGCGAAGTCTAATGCGCCGAGTTCTCTTAGCCATCCGCCAACGCCCCATACCCAATGAGCGACAGGATTGTAAACGATTGTTGTCCATAGAAGGATGAAAATAAGGAAAGCAGAAAATCGCATTCTTTCGGCGAATGCACCTGAAATTAAAGCGGGAGTTAAAATGGCGAACATGAGTTGGAACATCATAAATAAATTGTGAGGAATAGTAGATGAGTAGTCTGGATTTGGTGCGGAGGTAACTCCGTTTAAACCGAACCAATTGAGTGTACCGATAAGTCCGTGCCAATCTGGTCCGAATGATAAAGAATAGCCGATCACAATCCACTGAATCGAAACGATAGCCATTGCACTATAACTATGCATTGTCGTACTGAGTACGTTTTTACTGCGAACCATGCCCCCATAAAAAAGTGCCAATCCTGGTGTCATTAACATGACCATTACTGTCGTTACAAACATAAAAACCGTATCTCCTGTATTCATTCTCTCTCCTCCTATGATGTTATAAAAAATAACATCGATTTGTTATGTTTCATATCATATTCGAAATGAAATGAAAAATCAACTAAAAATTCGGAAAACTTTATACTTCATGTTAGGAAATATAACATGAAGTATTTTTGGGGGAATGAAATCAACGTATGTGATTCGTCCTGAAAATTGGTATAATATTCTTACAATTAAAAAACATGGGGGATGCGTGTGAGGAAAATACGGACTAGGAAATTATTTATTTGTTTTTGTTTAGCTGTCGTTTTGTTTGTGCCAATACATACGTTTGCAGATGAAAAAAGAGAGTGGCGAGACGAAGTCGTATATTCCATTATGATTGATCGCTTCAATAATGGAGAACCGAAAAATGACAAACAGTTAGAAGTTGGAAATTTAGAAGGATATCAGGGTGGAGATATAAGAGGGATTATAAAAAGACTGGATTACATAAAAGAAATGGGTTTTACCACTGTTATGCTTTCACCGTTTTTTGAAAGTGGAAAGTACGATGGGTTAGATGTACAAAATTTTCAAAAGGTAAATGAACATTTCGGAACAGAAAATGATGTGAAAGAACTTGTACAAGAAGCGCATGCAAAAGGGATGAAAGTTATATTCCAATTTCCGCTTGGAGAAAACGAACAACAAGTTATAGACGCGATGAAATGGTGGATCAAAGAAGTCGATTTAGATGGAAGTTATGTGATACATAGTGAAAAAAAGTCGCGTTCTTTCTGGGATGACGTGCAAAAAGATATGCAAGTGATAAAGAAAGATTTTCGTATTATGACAAAGGAAGATAGTGAATATAACGAAAAAATAGTAGAATCGTTTTCTAAAGTGGATGTATCGGTGAAACCTTTATATGATGTGAGTAAAAAAGAAGGGGAATTCGTTACATTTTTAGATAATCAAGATACAAAAAGGTTTGCCCGTATTGCAAAAGAGAATATGAATTATCCACCATCTCGTTTGAAACTAGCCCTTACATATTTATTAACATCACCAGGTATTCCGAATTTTTATTACGGGACTGAAATTGCATTAGATGGAGGGGATACCCCGGATAATAGACGATTAATGGATTTCAAATCAGATGAAAAATTTGTGCAGCACATAACGAAACTCGGTGAGCTTAGACAAGCGAGACCATCTTTACGCCATGGAACGTTTGAGCTTTTATACGATAAAGATGGAATGAGTGTACTGAAACGAAAGTATAAAGATGAAGTAACATTAGTAGCGATTAATAATACGAAAGAAACACAAAAAGTTGCTTTACCTGTAAGTGCAATTGGCGAACAACAAGAGTTAAGAGGATTGTTAGAAGATGAAATTATAAGAGAAGAAAACGGAAAGTTTTATCTTGTTTTAAAGCGTGAAGAATCAAATGTATATAAAGTTAACGGGGAAACAGGTGTGAATTGGCTATTTATCTCTTTAATCGTCGGTGTGAACGTATTGTTTATTGCTTTTTTAATTGCGGTTAAAAAGAGACGGAAATGAGTAGCGTTTTTTTAGTAGTTCTTCAGTTTAAGGTGGTGAGGTATTTGCGGAAAAAGAAGTGGTTCGCTCTATGCGTATGTGTTTTTATCGTATTCGTAAGTTTTTATTTTTGGGAAAAGCGTGATGAAGGGGAATTTGTTCGGTGGGGCGATAGTGTTCATTCTGTTGATACGGCAGTTCTGAAAAGAAACGATATAAAATACAAAATCGAAAATGATAAAGTATACATACCTAAAAAATCATTTGATAAAGCAATATGGTGTTGCTCTTAATAAATGCGAAATCTCGGTGGGACAGGCTAAGGAGAAAACTTTCTCCCTAGCCTGTTTTTCTGTGAAGTAAGACTCTCACTTCGAAATGCAGCTGAGAAAAGAAATGAAAAGACCTTTAGAAAAACAATAATTGCAACTATATTGATTTTACATTACATTAAAGGGTGAAAAATATTCTGTTACTCATTGAGGGCTATATTTGAGGAGGAAAAATGGAATTTTACGATTTGGGTATTACCATTAAAGAACTTAGAATGAAAAAGAATATATCACAATCTGAATTGTGTCATGGAATATGTTCGCAAAGTCAAATTAGCAAAATAGAAAAAGGTATGATTTATCCATCTAGCATATTGTTATATCAATTATCTGAAAGACTTGGTATTGATTCAAATAATATTTTCGCACTAACGCAAAATAAAAAACTAAAATATGTAGAAAATGTAAAATATGTAATGAGAGATTGTACAAAACAAAAACAATATAATGAACTTTACGAAATAGTGAAACAAGAGAAAAACGAAAATAATTTCCAGTTAAAAGAAGATAAACAATTTCTAATATGGCATGAAGCCATTGCTATATTTCATGTAAATAAATCAATAAAAACTGCTTTAAATCTTTTAAATAGTGCACTAAAACTAACTGTAACGAATGTTGATTTTTTATCAGAAAGAGAAATAGATATTATGCAGTCGATGGCTATATTTCATTGGGCAAATAAAGAGTATGAAAAGAGTATTACTATATTAAGAAGGTGTTTAACTAATTTTAATAAGTTAGATTTTCCTAGAGATAAAGAGATTAAATTAAAAATCATTTTTAATTTGGCGAAAATTTTAGGTCTTGCAAATCAACATGAAGAGGCAATAAAATACAATGATATGGGGATTAAATTAGCTATTAATCTAAATACTTTATATTTATTAGGTGAATTATATTATGGAAAAGCTTGGAACTTGCTAAAGCTAGAACAATATAATGAAGAAGATGTGGCTGACAACATGAAAAAAGCATTATTTATCTTTGAACTAACAGAAAAAGAAAATCTAATAAAAATGGTTAAAGAAAAATATTTTGAAAAACAAAATAAAAAATGATTCATAATTTCTGATGAATATCTTATTAATTTCTATAAAAAAAGGCACCTTACGGTGTCTTTTTTATAACTTATATCATCAATTATTACATTTTATAGGTTTCTTATACCAAGCTTTGTTGATGTATTTACACTTCGCAGGTGTTGAAGCTTTAGGTGTATCCTCGGGTGTAGTTATATTATTAGAACACCCTGCAATATATAGACAGAATGTAGTTAATAAAAAACATAGTATTAATTTCTTCAAATAACCACTTCTAACTCTTGTTTAATTAACATTTTTTCATAAAATAAATTCCTTACTAATTTTACATTACATGAAAGGGTGGAAAATATTCTTATACTCATAATTTGTTACATTTGAGTAGGGAGGGAGGTTTTGCGCCGATTATTAAAAGGACCTTCTTCATTTATGCATAATAATTAAATACTTATTCTAACTATCCGATTGCTCGTAATCTTAGACTTTGTAATATTTTCTCTACACGCTAAAAAGAAAAACACCCTCTACACAGAGGGTGTTTTTCTTTTTAGCGGTAGTTAATAAATTGTACGTCAATCGGTAAGTCAGCACTGCGAACTGCTGCGATAACTGCTTGTAAGTCATCACGGCTTTTCGCTGTAACACGTACTTGGTCATCTTGTACTTGTGTTTTTACTTTTAATTTCATTTCTTTAATGATGTTGTTAATTTTTTTCGCGTTATCTTTATCGATACCTTGTTGAAGTGTTGCGCGTTGGCGAACAGTGTTACCAGTCGCAGCTTCAACTTTTCCGTAATCCAAGTTTTTAATTGGAACGTTACGTTTTACAAGTTTAGAAATTAGAACGTCTTTTACTTGGTCTAATTTGAACTCATCATCAGAAGTTAAAACAAGTACTTCTTTTTCTAATTTAATATCACTTTTACTTCCTTTAAAGTCATATCGGTTTTGGATTTCTTTTAATGCGATGTTAATTGCGTTTGTTACTTCAGGTAATTCTACTTTCGAAACGATGTCAAAAGAACTATCTTTTGCCATAGTTAGCACCTCCAAATAAATTTCTAATCTTTTTATGTACTGTACATACTAAAGTATAGCTGAAAACGAGCCTAGACTTAAGTGTTTTCATACTTATATTTATGTAACCTCATTTTATTATAGTGAATTTTGGGCAGTTGGACAAATAAAGGAAAAATCGTGTTATAATTAACTTTTGTTTGGAATGATAAAAAATATAAAAAAGTTAATTTTATATATATAGAAGGGAATTAAAAAATATGTATTTACAATTAGGATCGATTGAACAGGTAACTGTTTTACGCGAAACGGAAATCGGCTATATGGTTGGGACTGAAGAAGAAGAAATCTTCTTACATAAAAACGAATTAGTTGGAGAAATTGCAGAAGGCGATACGATTGATGTATTCTTATACCTTGATCACCAAAATCGTATTTCAGCAACAATGAAGGAGCCGCTTATTACAACTTTTGATTGGAACTGGGTAAAGGTTGTAGAAGTTATTCCTAGTTTAGGTGTGTTTGTTAATATTGGTGTATCAAAAGATATACTAATCCCAGCTGATGAGTTCCCGATTTATATGCCAGTATGGCCTGAAGTTGGCGACGAATTATATTGTACGTTAAAATTAACGAATCGTGATCGCCTTATCGCTCTTCCGGCAAGAGACAGTGATATGCAAGAAATTATCGTAGATGCGACGCCATCTATGCGTAATAAAAACGTAAATGGACGTGTGTATCGTTCACTTCAAGTTGGTTCATTCATACTAACTGATGAGCATTTCCGTGCTTTCTTACACCATACTGAAAGAAAAGAACAAGTCCGCATCGGTGAACGTGTAACGGGCCGTATTATTGACGTGAAAGATGACGGTACAATTAACATTTCACTTCTTCCTCGTAAAGAAGAAGGAATGGAAGATGATGCTACTGTAATTTATGCATATATGGAAGAACGAGGCGGAGCAATGCCGTTTTGGGATAAGAGCCACCCAGAAGATATTAAAGAACGTTTCAACATGAGTAAAGCTGCGTTTAAGCGTGCGCTTGGTAAGTTGATGAAAGAAGAAAAGATTTACCAAGAAGAAGGTTGGACGTATTTTAAGAAGTAAATTAAATAAAAAGCACTGCCTTATTTTGCTGTAAAAATAAGGCGGTGCTTTTTTAATTCCCTTGCTCATGTGCAAGAGTAAACGTATCTTCCAAGTCACTATCATTTATTTTAATATTTGCCTTTTTTAATTCCTTTTGTATTAACTTATGACTGAATGTAGGGTCGGCAATACGTTCTGCTTCTAAGTTTTTACGGATGGAGTCTTTCACTTCATCGTAAGGTTGTAAATCTTTTTTATCAGTTAATTTAATAATATGATAACCGTTTGGTGATTTAACGGGATTGCTAATTTGTCCGACTTTTAGTTTATAGGCAGCTGTTTCAAATTCAGGCGCCATTCTGCCTGAATTGAAGTATCCAAGGTCTCCACCTTTATCTTTTGATAGTAGATCTTGCGATTCTTGTTTTGCTAATTCTTCAAATGAAGCGCCAGCATCTAATTTTTTCTTTATTTCTTTCGCTTCATTTTCGTCACTTACTAAAATATGACTCGCTTTAATTTCTGGTTTATAGTGGTCTTTCACGTCTTTTTCTGTAACACTTTTCTTAATTGCTTCATTCATAGCAAGTTTGAACTTAATTTGATTTTTGAAATCAGCTTCATCTTTTAAACGATTGTTTTCGAGTACTGCTGTGAATTGATCTCCATATTGATTTTTCGCTTTTTGTACTTCTTTATCTACATCATCGTCAGATACTTTATATTTTTTCGTGATAACGTCTTGTGCCATCATTTCGTATAGCATGTCTTTTCCGTAACGATCTTTCAACTGTTTTTCGAAGTCGCTCTTCTTAATGGTTGAATCTGTTGCTGTAGCGACTGTAGCTGAGCTGTTTTTTTGTCCACAAGCAGCTAGCATTAATATACTTATTAGTGCAGTAATAATGAAAATGTGTTTCCCTCTCATGCCAACACCTCATCCGAATATGTTATCGCTATTGTAGAATATAGAAGTGAACATGAAGTGAATTTTTAATGTTTTTTCCCTGTAAAATGTAAAAAAAGTACATCAACAATATTGTTGATGTACGATGGGATCAAAGGTGATCAGTCTTTTTAGAATAGGCACGCTTACCTTGCTGAATATTTTTTTGTTCTTGCTCATTTTTTTGTGTACGCTTTGCATTATTATCGCGTGCTTTTTTGTCGTTATCACTCGTATGTGGCATATGTATCAACTCCATTTCTAACCGTTGTACGTTTATCATTTCCTTTTTCGTAAAGACTATGTATAGCAGTGCATTCATGAATAATAAAGGTGGATTAGAAATGGATTTGAAGTTGAATTATACCGAACTTATAAAGAAGTTAATCGTTGTAATTGTCGCAGGTTTGTTAAACGCGATTGGAATGAATTTATTTTTAACGCCAGCGAAAGTGTACGCGAGTGGCTTTGCTGGATTGTCTCAATTGTTATCACAAATATTAGGGGACTTTTTATCTATTCACATATCAACGGGGGTATTGTTTAGTTTGTTTAATATTCCCGTCGTTATTTTAGCATGGAAAAAGGTTGGGAAGGCCTTTACTTTCTTTAGTTTTCTTTGCGTGATATTTATGACTTTGTTTCTAGAAATTATCCCGGTTAGAGCGGTTTCGAACGATATTATATTAAATGCGATTTTTGGTGGGATTATTTCAGCGATTGGGGTAGGGATTGCGTTGAAGTGGGGGGCTTCTACAGGTGGTTTAGATATTATCGCCATGATTTTATCAAAGATTAAAGATAAGCCTGTCGGTACGTATTTTTTCTTCTTTAATGCACTTATCATTATTGCGGCTGGCTATGTGTATGGATGGGAAAAAGCATTATATACTTTGGTGACTTTGTATGTGTCAACGCGAATTATTGATGCGATTCATACACGTCATGTGAAAATTACAGCACTAATTGTTACGAAGAATGGGACAGATGTACGAAAGGCAATTCATTCACGCTTAGTGAGGGGGATTACAACTATACCAGCAACAGGCGCTTATACAAATGAAAATAAGGAAATGTTAATGATTGTTATTACGCGTTATGAGTTATATGAATTAGAAAGGGTTATTAGGCAAGTGGACCCAGGTGCATTTACAAACGTATTACAGACGGTCGGAGTGTTTGGTTTGTTTCGAAAAGATTAAAGAGGACCAAAGCTGGTCCTCTTTTTTAATGTAAATTCGTAATATTTTGCAACTGCTCCTGCATTTCACGTAGCTGAACTTTTTCAGCTGTTGAAGAGTTTGCATAAGCAGAGTGCAAAGCGTTTTTTGCTCTATATACGAGATCTTGTTGCTCAGTACCGCTTGAACAAGTGACGGCATTTGCAACGGCATCTCTAGCTTGTTGGAATAGTAAGTTCCCCATTTAAACCCCTCCAAAAGAAGAGTTACTTCTCGCTTTTTCTGCCTCAGCTAATGTACCACGGTACGGGAATCTTGCATCATGCTTCATAACAGCATCGGCTCCTTGTTGGATAAAACGTTTTGATTTGTTCTTTTTACCCATTCGAAAAACCCCCTTTATTTAGCTGAAAACAATCGACGCGCTGACTTTTGCGTCTAATAATAGTATGAGCGTTTGGCGAGAAACTATAAGCAGGGAATTTTTAGATTATAATCCAAGAACCTCTTCTAAATATAGCGCAATACCATCTTCTTCATTCGTTAATGTCGTATGATTTGCGAGTGATTTTAATTCAGGAATTGCATTACCCATTGCGATGCCGTGACCAGCAAATTCAATCATTTCAAAGTCGTTATCTTCATCACCGAAAGCGATAATTCGCTCTTGTGGAATGTTGTAATGACTAGAAATTTTTTGTAATCCGACAGCTTTATTTAACCCACTTTTCACGATTTCAATAATCGGCCAAGGTGCGCCCCATTTTCTATGGTCGATTACTTCAGCATGCATATCAGTTAAATGTTGACGAATTGCACTGGAATGCTCGTCATGTGCGTCAATTAATAAGCAGGTTGGATGATCGTTTAAAATATTTAATAAGTCTCCTGTAAAAATCTTTGGAGAACCGAATTCGAAAATATGTTTTTTATCTTCATCAATTTCACGAACATACACATCGTCCATTACTTCAGCATATATATTTTTTACACCAAAATCAAAGCAAGCTCGGACAATTTCTTGGGCTGTTGCTAGCTCAAGAGGAGAGTGATGTGTTCCCCACTTTGAATCAAGAGGATGATGTACGTAAGCACCATTAAAGTTTACGATTGGTGTATTAAGACCGAGTTCTTTGTAGTAATCAAAACTAGCACGGAAGGGACGTCCCGTTGAAATAACGACAATATGTCCTTGCTCCTTTGCTTTTGCAATTGTATGTTTTGTTCGAGTGGAAATTATTTTGTTGTCTGTTAATAAAGTGCCGTCTAAGTCTAATGCGATTAAATGCTGTTTATTCATAATTTCACCTCTTATAATATTTTTTTTTCTATCTGTATTTCCGTTTTTAATATGCAGAAATAAGAGGTTAAACTGGGTGAGAAAACCAAAGATGGAAAGTTCACTATATATCCATCTTACGTCGCAAAGTACTGCGGTGTCTACTATTTCTCGCTGGAAATTAAGAAAAGTCAACGTCTTTTTAGAAAGTTCAAACAATGTTTCTTTCATTATGTACAAATTGTGAAAAGGGTTACATTGCTCGTATGATGAGGCTTATAATGAACATGTAATCTTCTCGTATATGTTTGACTCTCCTTTGAAGCTAGCCTATAGTAGGTTGGTTTCTTTTTTTTCTGCAAATAGGAAAGAAATCCCTTCCTAAGCTTGTGTCATTCATGTATATGTACAAGAACGAAATGTAGTACTTGTTTCCTAAACATGACAGAAAAGCTTTCTTTTAAAATGGATATACTAATGAGGCAAAGACGTCATGGAAGGAGAATGGAAATGGGACAAAATCGCAGGTTTCGTTCTGGACAAAAAGCGCCAAACGATGGTATTTACGTAGAAATTGGTGAAACAGGAAGTATGGTAAAAGATCCGCAAATGGTGAAATTAACTGCGGGTGAAAAGTTTCCAGATAACGCGAATCATAACCGTCAGTGGACATATAAAAGAAAACCGTAACAGGAGCCGCAATCATTATTGCGGCTTTTTTGTCGTTACGCATTGCGTATATTTTTTCAGTTGTATAATGAATGTTCCCTTTTTCTTTTTCCAATAATAAGTTTGAAAATACATAAGCAAAATTATTGTATAAAAAAGTCAGTTGGCGTATAATCAAATCAAAGGTCAAAGAAAGTCAAACATTTGGAGGACTGTAAAGATGGACTTAAATCAAATGACAACAAAAACACAAGAGGCGATTATGAGTGCCCAATCTTTAGCGGTATCTCATCATCATCAAGAAGTAGATACTGTTCATCTCTTGTTTACATTATTAGAAGAGCAAGATGGATTAGCAGTGCGTATTTTTCAAAAAATGAATGTCGATATAGAAGCGTTAAAGCAAGGCGCCGAAAGTTTAATTAAGAAAAAACCTTCTGTAACGGGAAGCGGTGCAGAAGTAGGAAAATTATATATAACAGGTGCTCTGCAACAACTACTTGTAAGAGCAGGAAAAGAAGCAGAGAAATTGCAAGATGACTACATTTCAGTTGAACATGTATTGCTTGCTTTTTCAGAAGAAAAAGGCGATATAAATCAATTACTTACAAGATTTCACATTACGAAAGATAACTTATTACAGTCTTTAATGACAGTTCGGGGGAATCAAAGAGTGACTAGTCAAAATCCAGAAGCAACTTATGAAGCGTTGGAAAAATATGGTCGTGATTTAGTGGCGGAAGTGAGAGCAGGGAAAATTGATCCTGTTATCGGTCGCGATAGTGAAATTCGACGTGTAATCCGCATTCTTTCACGTAAAACGAAAAACAACCCGGTTTTAATTGGTGAACCCGGTGTTGGTAAAACAGCAATCGTTGAAGGATTAGCACAGCGTATTGTGAAGAAGGATGTACCAGAAGGATTAAAAGATAGAACAATCTTCGCATTAGATATGAGTGCGCTTGTAGCTGGAGCGAAATTCCGTGGTGAGTTTGAAGAGCGTCTGCAAGCTGTATTAAATGAAATTAAAAAGAGTGAAGGTCGCATTTTATTATTCATTGATGAACTTCACACAATCGTCGGTGCTGGTAAAACAGAAGGTGCGATGGACGCAGGAAATATGTTAAAACCGATGCTTGCGCGTGGTGAACTGCATTGTATCGGGGCGACAACGTTAGATGAGTATCGTAAATATATTGAGAAAGATCCAGCACTAGAAAGACGTTTCCAACAAGTATTAGCAGAAGAACCAACTGTTGAAGATACAATTTCCATTTTACGTGGTTTAAAAGAGCGTTTTGAAATTTATCATGGTGTAAATATTCATGACCGCGCGATTGTAGCAGCATCCGTTTTATCAGATCGATATATTTCGGATCGTTTCTTACCAGATAAAGCGATCGATCTTGTTGACGAAGCGTGTGCAACAATTCGAACAGAGATTGATTCTATGCCAACAGAATTAGATGAAGTAACGCGCCGCATTATGCAGCTGGAAATTGAAGAAGCGGCTCTTGGAAAAGAGAAGGACTTTGGTAGCCAAGAGCGCCTGAAAACGTTGCAACGTGAATTATCGGATTTAAAAGAAGTTGCAAGTGGTATGAGAGCGAAATGGGAAAAAGAAAAAGAAGATATTCATAAAGTGCGTGACTTACGTGAACATTTAGAGCGTCTGCGCCGTGAATTAGAAGAAGCAGAAGGTAATTACGATTTAAATAAAGCAGCGGAACTTCGTCACGGGAAAATTCCTGCAATTGAAAAAGAGTTAAAAGAAGCAGAAGAAATGGGTGCACATAATAAACAAGAGAATCGCTTATTACGTGAGGAAGTAAGTGAAGAAGAGATTGCTGATATTGTTTCACGCTGGACTGGTATTCCTGTCGCAAAACTCGTTGAAGGTGAACGCGAGAAATTACTACGCTTAGAGCAAATTTTATCAGAGCGTGTCATCGGACAAGAGGAAGCGGTAAGCTTAGTATCAGACGCAGTTCTTCGTGCACGCGCTGGTATTAAAGACCCGAACCGTCCAATTGGTTCCTTCATCTTCTTAGGACCGACAGGTGTTGGTAAAACAGAACTTGCAAAAACGTTAGCGCAGTCTTTATTCGATAGTGAAGAGCAAATGATTCGTATCGACATGTCTGAGTATATGGAGAAACATGCTGTGTCACGCTTAATTGGTGCGCCTCCTGGATATGTTGGATATGAAGAGGGCGGTCAATTAACAGAAGCGGTAAGACGTAAACCGTATTCAGTTATTTTGTTAGACGAAATCGAAAAAGCACATCCAGAAGTATTCAACATTTTATTACAAATGTTAGATGATGGACGCATTACAGATTCTCAAGGACGTACAGTAGACTTTAAAAACACGGTTATTATTATGACTTCAAATATTGGATCTGCTCATTTGTTAGATGGATTAGAAGCAGATGGCTCAATTAAAGAGGAATCAAGAGAACTTGTAATGGGGCAATTAAGAGGACATTTCCGACCAGAGTTTTTAAATCGTGTCGATGAAATTATTTTATTCAAACCTCTTACAACGAATGAAATTAAAGGTATTGTTGATAAAATTGTAAAAGAATTACAAGGTCGTTTAGCTGACCGTCATATTACAGTAGAATTAACAGACGCAGCGAGAGAATTTGTTGTAGAAGCTGGCTTTGATCCGATGTACGGAGCTCGTCCATTAAAACGATATGTACAGCGTCAAGTTGAGACGAAATTAGCGAGAGAATTAATTGCAGGAACAATTACTGATAACAGTCACGTAGTTGTTGATGTAGAAAATAACGAATTAGTCGTTCATGTAAAGTAAAATAAAAAAGAGTTCGGATAAAATCCGGACTCTTTTTTTAGTGTTGTTCTACTGGCTCGTTTGGAATTGTAGCTGAAATTGCTAGTACTAATACCGCAAGAACAACTGAGAAAATAGACGCTTGGTTAAAATCGTATGTACCGCCAGTCATAGAGCCGATTACGTAGCTCATCATATGTACAAGCGCGAACGACCAAATTAATGCCCAAATGAAACGCATATTTTACACCTCTATTCGTTCAATCTGTCCTTATTGTAACACAATTGAAAAAAGAATATAGAAAAATATTTGTAGATTTTTCAACGCAAATTTGCATTCCGTTCATACATTATAGAAGAGTACTTTTATACGTTTAGAAAATAAGGCGGGGGAAAAATGAGTATTACGGAACGTTTTTTTTATTTAGAAAAAGAACCATGTGTCATTTATTTACCGGAGAAGCCAAATGGATTTTCTGTTATGCTTCTCGGTGATTATAACTACTTTATTGAGAATGGTACAAGTTTATGGACACAGCATGCAGGTAGATCTTATTTTTTACATGGCCTTATTGAGGAAGGCTACACGGTCTTTTCCTCTAATTTATACGGAAGACATTGGGGAAACGACCAATCTGTTCGTCTAGCAAAACGTTTATATGACGTTGTTTTGAGAAAAGAGACATTAAATGCGAAAATGCACATTATGGCAGATGGTATGGGTGCACTTGTAGCACTTGAAATGATGAACAAATACCCTGAATGTATACGCTCTGTCATTATGTTAAATCCATGTTTAGATTTACCAGAATATGTGGAGTTTGAAAAAGAGCATAAGTTTTTTTACAAAAGATTAGTGAAGGAATTAAGTTTGGCGTATGATTCCAAAGAAGAAGAATTAGAATCCAAAATAAATAAGAAATCATTTACGCTTCTTCCGTCTTGTGTACCTGTTAAAGTTTTCGTATCAACACAAGAAAAAAGAGGAAGAAAACAGTTGTTACGTAAATATGAGAAAATGAGGCAATTCAATCAATGTGATACTTCTGTCTTATTCCATCTGCAAGATGTGAAATATAAAATGGTTAGGCAAACGACTGATTTCTTTAAAAAATATGAAGAAGAATTGTGAAGCTCCCATATACATAAATGAGGAGCTATTTGTTTCAAGGAGAAAGGGTTGGTGGTATGGAGCGCGTGCTAATTATAGGTGCACTTACGTTTGTAGGTTATCACCTTGTGAATAAAATGATTGCAGAAGAAGTAGAAGTGTACGGTCTTGATTTTGATGAATTCGAGAATATGAAAAAAATTAATGAAGAGAAGTTATTGTTGATTGGACGAAATGCGTTATTTACGTATTATTCGATAAGAGATGAAGATGGATGGAGATCAGTAGAAGGAGAGAAGTTCGATACGGTTTACTTTTGCTTGTATGAGCCAAATCAACAAAGTGGTTTTCGGAATGAAAGAGTTATATTACAGTATTTAAAGCGGATTATAAGACTGTGTGCAGAGCAGAAAGTGAAGTTAAATCTAATTTCTTCTATTGAAGTAGGAAACGCAGATGAATCTGAAAATAAACGTTTATTTTTGAAAGTGGAAGAAGGATTGAAAAAAGGAGAGGCACCATATAGTGTATTTCGAGTTCCTACATTATATGGGCCATGGCAACCATCTTTTATGATGTATCATCAGCTCATTTTATCAGAACTGGATGAGAAAGAGTGCCATTATGCGAGCGAGGAAAATGGAAGTGATCTATTGTACGTGGAAGATGTATGTGAATACTTATGGGAAAATGGAATGAACGAGGAGCATCTCGGCATATACAATTTACTTAGTGGTAAAAAGTCATTATGGAAAAAAGGTATGAACCTTTTACGTGCAGCGGATAAAGTGAATAAAAAGAATGAGGAAGAACGAAATGATGCTGTCGAGGTTATTTCGATAAAAAGAAATACCCCGTTAGAATACGGTTTAAATAAACAATTGGCACATATGAAAAAATATAAAGAGTTATACGAAGGATAGCGAGCGTGTTACACTATGTATGTGAAAGTTTTAATGGAGAGGAAGAACATAATATGAATGAGAAAAGCATGCAATTTTTACAAATCGCAATGAAGCATTTACCAGAAGCAAAGGCCATCTTAGATTCGAATGGAATTGCGCTTGATATGGAGAAAGCACAACCAGTATTAGAGTTATTGATGAAAGTTATGAACGAAGCATATGAGCTTGGGAAAGCAGATAAAGAATAAAACCTTCTTTTTTGGAAGGGAAGAGAGGCTCGAACCGTGGATAGAAGCGGTTCGGGCCTTTTTATATTTCAAAAGAAACAGGAAAGGTATGTTTCTGTTTCTTTTAATAAACAATAAAGTGAATAATGCTGGATTTATGTTTTAGCTGAAATATATTCTAGACAAAAATACATTTATGTTTTAAAATTAGTACCAAGTCATAATAATTGATATAAAACGGAGGGCTGCGATGTGAACGTGGGCATTTTAGGGATCGGAAGATATGTGCCAGAAAAAGTAGTCACAAATCACGATTTAGAGAAAATCGTAGATACATCTGATGAATGGATTCGTACGAGAACGGGAATTGCAGAAAGACGCATTGCCGATGATACAATAGATACTTCATATATGGCGGTAGAGGCTTCTAAAAAAGCACTTGAAGATGCCGGGATTAGCGGAGAGGATATCGACCTGATTTTAGTGGCAACAGTAACACCAGATCGAGCATTCCCAGCAGTAGCTTGTGTCATTCAAGAAGCCATTGGCGCAAAACACGCAGCCGCAATGGATTTAAGTGCAGCGTGTGCTGGTTTTATGTACGGAATGATTACAGCGCAGCAATTTATTCAAACGGGAACTTATAAAAATGTATTAGTAGTTGGTAGTGATAAACTATCTAAAATTGTAGACTGGAATGATCGAAATACAGCAGTACTATTTGGAGACGGAGCCGGTGCTATCGTAATGGGGGCGGTTTCAGAAGGAAGAGGCGTTCTATCTTTCGAATTAGGAGCAGACGGAAGCGGCGGTAAGCATCTTTATCAAGACGAGTATGTTATGATGAACGGCAGAGAAGTCTTTAAATTTGCTGTTCGCCAACTTGGTGATTCCTGTCTTCGCGTGTTAGAAAAAGCGGGACTTACGAAAGAGGATGTGGATTTTTTAGTACCACATCAAGCGAATATTCGTATTATGGAATCTGCAAGAGAGAGATTAAATTTACCACAAGAAAAAATGAGTATGACAATTGAAAAGTTTGGTAATACATCAGCTTCTTCAATTCCAATTGCAATGGTAGAGGAATTGCAAAATGGACGTATTCAAGATGGTGATTTAATTATACTTGTTGGTTTCGGCGGCGGATTAACATGGGGAGCAGTTGCTCTTCGTTGGGGTAAATAAGGACTGAGAGAAAAAAAGGAGTGTATTTTGTATGGAGAAAAAGAGGGTCGTAATTACAGGACTAGGAGCTGTTACACCGATCGGAACAGATGTTGAAACAGCGTGGGAAAACATTAAAAAGGGTGTATCTGGAATCGGACGACTTACAAGAATTGATCCGGAACTGTTTCCAGCAAAAGTAGCAGCAGAAATTAACGACTTTGAAGTCGAGAAATATATTGATAAAAAAGAAGCGCGCCGTATGGATCGCTTTACACAATATGCAGTAGCAGCAGCGAAAATGGCAGTTGCAGATGCAAAGCTTGAAATTACAGAAGAAAACGGACCTCGAATTGGTGTATGGATTGGTTCTGGTATTGGTGGTATGGAAACATACGAAGAACAATTTAAGATTTTTACTGAGAAAGGTCCGCGCCGCGTGAGCCCATTTTTCGTACCAATGATGATCCCAGATATGGCAGCAGGTCAAGTATCGATCGCAACAGGAGCAAAAGGAATTAACACTTGTTCTGTAACGGCTTGTGCATCTGGTGCAAACTCAATTGGTGATGCATTTAAAGCAATTCAACGCGGTGATGCTGATGCAATGATAACAGGCGGAGCAGAAGCGCCGTTAACAAGTATGGCATTTGCAGGATTTAGTTCAGCGAAAGCATTAACATTTAATGAAGATCCAGCAACAGCTTGCCGTCCATTTGATAAAAACCGTAGTGGTTTCGTAATGGGTGAAGGTTCAGGTATTTTAATTCTCGAAGAATTAGAGCACGCATTAGCTCGTGGTGCTCACATTTATGCGGAAATCGCTGGTTACGGTGCAACTGGTGATGCATTCCATATTACAATGCCGGCTCCTGGCGGTGAAGGCGGCGTGCGTGCAATGCGTCAAGCTTTAGCAGATGCAGGTCTACAGCCAGAAGATATTGATTACATTAATGCGCACGGTACAAGTACGGATGCGAATGAAAAGTATGAAACGATGGCAATTAAAGAAACGTTCGGTGAGCATGCGTACAAAGTAGCAATTAGCTCAACGAAATCAATGACAGGTCACTTATTAGGAGCAGCTGGTGCTGTTGAAGCGATCTTCTCAATTAAATCAATTACAGACGGAGTAATCCCTCCAACAATTAACTATGAAACACCAGATCCAGAATGTGACTTAGATTACGTACCGAATAAAGCGAGACAACAAGAAGTAAATGCAGTATTAAGTAACTCACTAGGATTCGGTGGTCATAACGCAGTATTAGTATTTAAATCGTATAAATAATAGATGAGATAAGGAGTTTTTTCGCAATATATTGCGAAAAAACTCCTTATTTATTTTTACGTCTTTTTCTCCTTTTGCATATACATAAGAAAAAGGAGGGATAAAGATGGGGATTGTTGAAACTGCTGAGTGGTTACATCTATATTATGGACGGCCAGAAAAGCTGTGTGAAAAGTTTACGAAGTATATCCCGCTGCCAAAAGACAGGTTGTATCGCTTTTTAATTTCTAAAGGTATGTACCGCCCAGTTATACGAGGAGAACAAGAAGTAAAAGAGTTAGAGGAAAAGGAAGTTTGGAAAGAGTTACGTACGGAGTATGAGAAACTGAAAACCTGGTTAAAAGGTCCAGATGTCCCTGTCTTTATTTTATTATCAGATTCCTATAATCGAACTGTACAAGAAGAGTATAACGGTAGGGCGGGATTATCTATGCGTCACGTTATTTTCTTATTCGTATGTGGACGGAATTCGGTGGAAGAATTAAAGGTGTTATTGGCGCATGAATATCATCACATATGCAGGTTACATCAAATTGAGACGAAAGAAACAGAATATACATTACTTGATACGATGATTATGGAAGGGCTAGCTGAGCAAGCGGTAACGGAAAGATATTCAGAAAAAAACAATGCACCGTGGACGACGTATCTTTCAAAAGAAGAGGCTATTTATTATTGGAAAAATGTTGTACATGAAAGAATAAGTATAAAACGAGGAACAAGGGAGCACGACATCTTATTAAATGGATTTCACTCTTATCCAAAGATGCTGGGCTATGCGCTTGGATTTCATATTGTCAAAGATTGTGTGACATTGGAAGGAGAAGATACACTTTCTTTATTATCTATAGATGCAAAAGAAATATTGAATAAAGCAAATACATTTCATATATAAAAAACAGGAGCTCTATTTCCTGTTTTTTTTAGTATTAATAGAAGAAAAAATAATAATTAGAATATATTTCCTTAGGTGGAATAAAGTTAAGAAAAATTGAACATAATGATTGATACAAACAGTAGTGAAGTGAGGGGTAGTGAATGTTATATCTACATGATGTATGGGTAAATTGGTTTGAAGGTGAAGAGAATGGGTATAACGTTTGTCATTTTTACGAATGGCGGAAAGATGATACGATTGAGCTATTAGATCAAGTGCCATTATTAAAAGTAGATGCCACATTATATCATTACATCGAGGACGAATTGTTAGAGCTTCCGCAAAAATTGTTGGAAGACGTACATCATAAGGCATATATTCGTAAAAATCATGAACGTTTGCAGCAAGAGTATTGCTTTGTTGTTACAGATGGAAAAGGAATTATTGCGATTGACACAATTGGTTACAATGTACCAATTCGAAAGAGCAGACTTATACCGCGCCAAGAGCAGATGGTATATGAGATGGTAGAAAACGTACAAGCAGAAAAGTATGAGTTCCAAGTAGAAGAAATGGAAAAAGAACATCATATTTTATCACCATCACCTTTCATTATGAATGGCTTAACTCGTAAAGAAAGACAGCTGAAACAATTATTATTTATGGCGTTAGATCAATTACATACAACGAAAAACACAGCAGAAATTCGCTATTGGTTCACAGAGTGGGATCCATCAGCATACGGAATGGTTCAACATATGGAATTTGAAGATATTTGGGCTAAACTGTATGATGAAGCGAAAACAGGCTGGTCTGAGAAGCACGAACAATTATGCGAGCGTCTCGTAAAAGGACAGCCATTTTTTGAAAAGTTATGGGAAATGGAAAACGAGCAAAAGGTAAATTAAAAAAACCGCCAATTGGCGGTTTTTTAATTTGTTGTAACTTAGCTCCAGCGGCAAGAATGTTCGGTGGCTTCGCGCCTTCCTGCGAGGCAAAAAGCGCCTCTACGTCAGGAGCTCCATCCCCCTCACATTCTAAGCGAGCCGCTTCCGCTTTATAAGAAATCCAGCTCCGGCTCCTAGCCCTTCGCGTCTAAGAACCTTCCCCACGAGAAGGTAAAAAGCACCTTCTGTGGGAAAGAACCTTAGCCGTCAGGGCTAAACAGTCGCCTCCGCTTTATATGTTACCTACGTTTTCTGCTTAGTCCCATTGCGTTTTCTACTTTGCGTAGTTGTTTGAATGCAACGCGGTTTGCTTTTTCGGCACCTTTGTCTAGAATTTCGTCTAGTTCTGGTGAGTTGATTAGTTCGTTATATTTGTCTTGGATTGGACGAATTGCTTCTACGACTACTGCTGCTAGGTCGCCTTTGAAGTCTCCGTATCCTTTTCCTTCGTACATTGCTTCTATTTCTTCAACTGTTTTTCCAGAGAATGAAGAGTAGATTGTTAATAAGTTAGAGATTCCAGGTTTGTTTTCTTTATCAAATTTCACGATACCTTCAGAATCAGTTACAGCACTTTTAATTTTCTTTTCAATTGTTTTTGGTTCATCAAGCATACTGATCATTGCTTTTGGATTCGGATCAGATTTACTCATTTTTTTCGTAGGTTCTGTTAATGACATAACGCGAGCTCCTACTTTTGGAATACGAATTTCAGGAACAGTGAACACTTCACGGAAGCGTTTGTTGAAACGCTCTGCTAGGTCGCGTGTTAATTCCATATGTTGTTTTTGATCATCACCAACAGGTACGATTTCAGTGTTGTAAAGTAAAATATCAGCCGCCATTAATGGTGGATACGTTAGTAATCCAGCTGGAACTGAATCTCTACCAGAAGATTTATCTTTATATTGAGTCATACGCTCTAATTCTCCAACGTAAGCAACTGATTGCATAATCCATCCTAGTTGAGCGTGTGCTGGTACTTCTGATTGTACAAATAAAGTAGCTTTTTCAGGATCGATGCCGCATGCTACATAAAGTGCAGCAAGACTGCGAATGTTTTTACGAAGTTGTACGGGATCTTGAGGTACTGTAATCGCATGTTGGTTTACAATACAGAAATAACAGTCGTGTTCATTTTGAAGCTCTGTAAATTGCTTCATAGCTCCTAAATAGTTTCCAAGTGTAATCGTTCCACTCGGCTGAATACCAGAAAAGATAACTGACATAAGTAATTCCTCCTAAATTTGAATGCGTGATGGGGAAGAGAAGGCAAACAAAAAAGCCCATTCATCCCAAAAACTATAGGGACGAATGGACCGCGGTACCACCCTAATTATTTCACTACTGTGAAATCTCTCTAATCCATAATAACGTTTGGATATAACGCCAAAGCCTACTACTTTCGGTTCGGTTTGGTGCTCAAAAGCCCATTCCATACTGCGCAATTACTTGTTCACACCAGCCACAAGCTCTCTGAAATTGCCTCAATATGTACTCTTCTTTATCATCGCATACATATAAATTTATTTATTGTTACCTAAGCTCTTTTAATATGAAAGAACTAAAGTTTTATAACAAAATGTTTTGCTGATTATTATATCATATGGGATAGTGTTTGCAAACTACATCAAAATAGTAAAGCTAATGAGGGTTGAGAACAACCCAAGAACGATACCTGTAATACAAATTGGATACGTCCATTTGAATGAATATGTTTTATAAATACGTTCTTTCTTATCGACAGGTTCCTCTGCTTCTTCAATTAAAGAGTCAATTTTTTTGTTCGTACCAAACACTCTTTGAAAGGCGTAAATTGTTACGTTAAAAAATCCATTTTGAAATATGAATAAAAAACCGCCGACAAGAATAAAAAATAGTGCGGCATAAAACGATATATTGACAAAATTCAACAAAAATCGCGATGAAACGAGGATTGCGCCAATACTAGAAGCGATTATCGCTATGAAAATTAGTATACAAGTATGAAAAAAAACTTTATTCAAAATGTTCCCCTCCGTCAAAATATTACTAGAATTATTATACTATAAAAGCTATAATATGTACTAGAATTAATTTTTTGAAAATTATACGCAATTAAAGGTCTGATTTTAAGATGATGGTAGCAATGTTAACGTATCCCTTTACAAAAAAATAAAAAAATAAACATTTTATTAAAAATTTTAACAAAAAAACAAAAAATTATATTCACAATTGTTATATTATATGTATAATGAAAATTGTAGAAACTTGGAGATTATTCTTTCAATTCTACTTTTTTACAAGTGAGGGTACAGGAAGTGCAATTAGGGGAGGCAACACAACATGAAGAAAAAGATACCGTTATTACTTGCATCGACGTTGACTGTCAGTATGTTAGGAGCTTGTAGTTACCAAAAAGAGGATAATAAAGCAGGCGCAAAAGAAAAATCCTCAAACAAGCAAGTGTTAAATCTAACCGAGACAGCTGAAATCCCAACTATGGATACGACGTTATCAACAGATGCAGCATCTTCTAACATCATGAATAACACAATGGAAGGATTATATCGTCTGGGGAAAGACGATAAGCTTGTTCCAGGTGTCGCTAAATCTTATGAGAAATCAGAGGATGGCAAAAAGTATGTGTTTAAGTTACGTGAAGATGCGAAATGGTCTAATGGTGAACCTGTAACAGCGAAAGACTTCGTTTATTCTTGGCGAAGAGCTGTAGATTCAAACACAGGTGCCAAGTTTGCTTACATACTATTTGATGTTAAAAACGCGGAGAAAGTTAACAAAAAAGAATTGCCAGTTGAAGAGCTTGGTGTAAAGGCAATTGATGATTATACACTTGAAGTGGAATTAGATAACCCTGTTCCTTATTTTGTAAGTTTAACAGTCTATCCAACATTGTATCCTTTGAATGAGAAGTTTGTAACAGAACAAGGAGCAAAATTTGGATTAGAATCCAATACGACACTTTATAATGGTCCATTCGTATTAAATGAATGGAAGCATGAACAAAGCTTCAAACTTACGAAGAATCCAACGTATTGGGAAAATAAAGAAGTAAAACTTGAGGAAATAAACTTCAATATTGTTAAGGATCGTTCAACTGCTATAAATTTATATGAAACGAAAGCAATTGATCGTGTAGTCTTAACATCAGAGTTTGTAGACAAATACAAATCAGATGCTGACTTTAAAACGATTAAGAGACCATCTACACAATTTATTCGCTTAAATGAAAAGAATAAATTTTTAGCAAATAAAAATATCCGAAAAGCAATTGCAATGTCCTTTGAGCGTGAAAATATCGGGAAAGTTATCTTAAACGATGGTTCAGAGGGGATATATGGTTTTGTTCCGAAAGGCTTAGCAAAAGGTCCGAATGGAAAAGACTTCCGTGAAGAAAACGGAAAGCTTATAAAAGAGGATATTAAAGAAGCTCAAAAATACTGGGAAGCTGGTAAAAAAGAACTTGGTGTAGACAAAGTAGAGTTAGAGCTATTAAACTTTGATACTGATGATGCTAAAAAAATCGGAGAGTATTTAAAAGGCCAATTTGAAAAGAACTTACCAGGTTTAACAGTTTCAACAAAAATGCAGCCATTTGCACAAAAATTAAAACTTGAAGCAAGTGGAGATTACGCAATGTCATACGCGGGATGGAGTCCAGATTATATGGATCCAATGTCATTCCTTGAAATGTATACGACAGGTAATGCGCAAAACAAAGTAAATTATGCAAATGCAGCGTATGATGATTTAATTAAAAAAGCGAAAACAGAAGTTGATGTACAAGCTCGCTGGGATGCATTATTACAAGCAGAAAAACAACTGCTTGAAGATGCAGCGATTGCTCCAGTATATCAACCAGGAAAAGCTTATTTACAACGTGGCTCAATTACTGGCCTATTAGAACATAAATATGGCGGAGAATTTAGCTATAAGTGGGTTGAACTAAAAAACTAAAAATGGTTTCCATCATGAATAAGGGTATATGCCTATGATGGGCGTATGCTCTTATTTTAAAAAAATAAAAGTAAGAATATTTTAAACTATCTTATTGCTTTTGAGAAAAACGGGGAGGTGCTTGACTATGGGACGTTATGTATTAAAACGTTTCGTGTACATGGCTTTGACATTATTTTTAATTACTACACTGACTTTCTTTTTGATGAAATTACTTCCGGGTTCTCCGCTTAAAAACCAGGAGAAACTATCACCGGCACAAAAAGAAATCATTCTTGAAAAATATGGCTTAAATGATCCAGTACCAGTTCAATATGCACGTTACTTAGGTAACTTAGCAAAAGGTGATTTAGGGGTATCATTCCAATATGATAACCGTCCAGTAACAGATATGATTGTGGATCGCATTGGACCATCAGCACAACTTGGTTTACAAGCGATTATATTAGGAACATTTATCGGTTTAATTTTAGGAATCGTTGCGGCACTTCGTAACAATACGTGGGTCGATTATGGGGCGACAATTATTTCCGTACTCGGGATGTCGGTACCATCGTTCGTATTCGCCGCATTACTACAATATTTCGTAGGGGTAAAACTTGGGTGGTTCCCAGTAGCATTCTGGAAAGGACCAGAGTTTACCGTAATGCCTACAATCGCTTTATCGATGGCAGTTATCGCAACAATCGCACGTTTTGCTCGTGCAGAGTTAATTGAAGTTATGCAAGCTGATTACATTTTAACAGCGAAAGCGAAAGGAATTAGCCAAGGCGTTATCATTATTAAACACGCACTTCGTAACGCGTTAATTCCAGTAGTAACAATTTTAGGACCAATGGTTGCAGGTTTAATTACAGGGACATTAGTTATTGAGCAAATTTATGCTGTACCAGGACTAGGGGAACAGTTCGTTAAATCTATTACAGTGAATGACTATACAGTTATTATGGGAACTACAATTTTCTATAGTGCGATTTTCATCTTAGTTATTTTCATTGTCGATATTTTATACGGAATTATTGATCCTCGTATTCGTTTAGCGGGAGGGAAAAAATGATGAAAGATGTACAAAAATTATCTCCAGATTTATTTCAACAAGCCAATCAAAATAATGTTGATAATGAAGTCATTGCCCGTCCAAGCTTAACGTTTTGGCAAGATGTAAGAAGACGTTTGTTCCAACATAAAGGAGCAATGTTCGGTTTCGTTTTATTAGCGCTTATTATATTACTAGCAAT
The DNA here is from genome assembly GCF_052947655.1 of Bacillus pretiosus. Lineage (NCBI taxonomy): Bacteria > Bacillati > Bacillota > Bacilli > Caryophanales > Bacillaceae > Bacillus > Bacillus pretiosus. The sequence goes on from NZ_CM129593.1 coordinate 1,170,156, forward strand.
CTTAGGACCGATGGTAAGTAAGCATTCTTATAAAGAGCAAGACTTAGGTCGTGCGAAATTACCACCGAAAATTCCTGTTATTGAAAATGTTCATTGGCTACCATTTGACGGTACGGATCAATATGGTGTTGACCAATATGAAAAACGTGATATTAAAGAGTATTTCTGGTTTGGTACAGATGATCTTGGCCGCGATTTATGGACAAGAACATGGGAAGGTACGCGTGTATCATTATATATCGCTCTTTTAGCAGCGGCGATTGACTTAGTAATTGGGGTTGCTTATGGAGGTATTTCAGCGTTCTATGGCGGTAGAGTAGATAATATTATGCAACGTGTTATGGAGATTATTAACGGTATTCCATACTTAATCATCGTTATTTTAATGGTAATCATTATGGGATCTGGTATATGGTCAATTACACTAGCAATGGCGATTACAGGTTGGATAGGGATGTCACGTATCGTTCGTGGACAAATCCTGAAATTAAAAAATCAAGAATATGTATTAGCATCTCGTACATTAGGTGCAACAAATACACAATTAATTGTAAAACACTTAATCCCGAACGTAATGGGACCAATTATCGTAATGACAATGTTTACAATTCCAACAGCAGTGTTTGGTGAGGCGTTCTTAAGCTTCATCGGTTTAGGTATTCAGCCACCATTCGCATCACTTGGTTCTCTTGTAAATGACGGCTATAAATCAATTCAAACGTATCCACATATGATGTTCATCCCAGCGGTTGTCATCAGTATGTTAATCTTAGCATTCAACTTAATGGCAGACGGATTACGCGACGCGTTAGATCCAAAAATGCGTAAGTAAAAGAGGGGAGAAGTAAAAATGAAAACATTGCTAGAGGTAAAAGATTTGCAAGTCTCCTTTGATACACATGCAGGTGAAGTACAAGCTGTACGCGGTGTTACTTTTGATTTAAAAAAAGGAGAAACATTAGCGATTGTAGGAGAATCTGGTTCTGGTAAATCAGTTACTTCTAAAGCGTTAATGGGATTAATTCCGAATCCTCCAGGGCGTATTAAAAACGGTGAAATCGTATTTGAAGGTCGTGACTTAACGAAACTGACAGAAAAAGAAATGCAGCAAGTGCGCGGGAAAGATATCGCGATGATTTTCCAAGATCCAATGACATCATTAAATCCAACGATGACAATTGGGAATCAAATTATGGAAGGTCTTATTAAACACCAAGGGATGAGTAAAGCAGACGCACGTAAAGTTGCGTTAGAATTAATCGACCTTGTAGGTATTCCGAATCCAGAAGCGCGTTTAAAACAATATCCTCACCAATTCTCAGGTGGTATGAGACAGCGTGTAGTTATTGCGATGGCGTTAGCTTGTAACCCGAAATTATTAATTGCCGATGAGCCGACAACAGCGCTAGACGTTACAATTCAGGCGCAAATTTTAGAGCTTATGAAGGACATTCAGCAAAAAACAGAAGCGGCAATCATTTTCATTACACATGACTTAGGTGTAGTGGCAAACGTTGCGGACCGCGTAGCAGTTATGTACGCAGGTAAAGTTGTTGAAATTGGAACGGTTGATGAAATTTTCTACAATCCAAAACATCCATACACTTGGGGCTTAATCGCATCTATGCCAAGTTTAGATGGTTCAGAAGAAGAGTTATACGCAATCCCTGGAACGCCTCCAGATTTATTAAAGCCGCCAAAGGGAGATGCTTTTGCACCACGTAATCCACAGGCATTGAAAATTGATTTTGAAATGGACCCACCTTTATTTAAAGTAAGTGATACACACTATGCGGCAACTTGGTTACTTCACGAGCAAGCTCCAGAAGTAAAACCACCGGCAGTCGTTGAAAAACGCATTCTTCAAATGAAAGCAGGTGAACAACATGACTAAACAACGTGAGAAATTAATTGAAGTAAAAAATGTAAAACAGCACTTCGACGTGAGTGGTGGTGTTGTCAAAGCGGTTAATGATATTTCATTTGATATTTACCGCGGAGAAACATTTGGTCTTGTAGGAGAATCAGGTTGTGGTAAATCGACAACTGGAAGAACGATTATTCGTTTATATGATGCAACTGCTGGTGAAGTGTTGTTCGATGGTGAAAATGTACATGGTAAAAAATCACGTGCAGAGCTGAAGAAATTCAACCGTAAAATGCAAATGATTTTCCAAGATCCATATGCATCATTAAACCCTCGTATGACAGTAGGGGATATTATTGCAGAAGGTATTGATATTCACGGACTAGCAAAAGGCAAAAAAGAGCGTATGGACCGTGTTCATGAATTATTAATCACAGTTGGTTTAAATAAAGAGCACGCAAACCGTTTCCCGCATGAATTCTCAGGTGGACAACGTCAACGTATCGGTATCGCTCGCGCACTTGCTGTAGAGCCTGAATTTATCATTGCCGATGAGCCAATCTCAGCACTTGACGTATCAATCCAGGCGCAAGTTGTAAACTTACTGAAAAAGTTACAAAAGGAAAAAGGTTTAACATACTTATTCATTGCCCATGATTTATCGATGGTAAAATACATTAGTGATCGCATCGGCGTAATGTACCGTGGTCAAATCGTTGAGCTAACAACAAGTGAAGAGTTATATGCGAATCCAATTCATCCATATACGAAATCACTATTATCAGCAATTCCGCTTCCAGATCCAGATTATGAGCGCAATCGTAAACGTATCGTATACGATCCATCTCAGCATGATTATGCTAGTGAAGCACCAACAATGCGTGAAATTCGCCCAGGACATTTCGTATTATGTTCTGAAGCAGAGTATAAGAAATATAAAGAGATTTATCAATAATAAAAAAGCCAATCTTCCGTTAAGAAGATTGGCTTTTTTCTACTATATAATAGATTTGTCAACATTTCTCGGTAAGTCGATATATTTAAAGAATCGCAGATATAAGTTTCCTTTACGAATGACTACACCTTAATTAAACGAGTGTTACTGTGCTTGAACAGAAACAATTTCCTCTTGTTCTTCAGGTTTAACGAGTGCATAACGTTCCCACGCCCTACTTTTCCAGCGGAAGAACATAATAATGGCACGTGTCCATTCATCAATAGCAATCGCTAACCAAATACCAACGAGCCCCATATCTAAATGGAAGGCGAAAAAGTAACCGAGTGGTAAACTCATTAACACCATAGAGAATGCTCCGATCAAAACTGGGTACTTTGCATCACCAGCTGCGCGAAGTGAATTGATAATGACGATATTCATCGTACGTCCCGTTTCAAGTAGCACACTTAGTAAAAGAACTGACGCACCTAACGTAATAATGTGCGGATTATCTGTAAATAGTCCCATTAATTGTGTACGGAATGTAACGACGAGAGCGACCATACATAAAGTGACGCCAATTGCCCATTTTACACTTTTCCATACGCGTTCATACGCTTCATCTTTTTCACCACCGCCAACGAGGCGTCCGATAATAATGGCTGTTCCCATACCGATCGCAATCGCGAATAAATAAGTGAACATAGAAATGTTCGTAGCGTATTGTCTAGCCGCTAATGATTCCGTTCCTAAGTATGTTGCATAGTATAAGAAGACAATTTGGCAAGCTTGATACATAACCTGCTCAAATGCAGATGGAATCCCGATTTTTAAAATTTTTCCGATGTATTCCTTTGATAAGGTGAAGTAATATTGTAATTTCACACGGTATTCCATAACGCGGTACAGTAACCAGAAGAAAACGATAAGTGCGATAAGTCGGCTGACAGCAGAAGAAATGGCAGCCCCTTGTACACCGAGTTCTGGGAAACCAAATTTCCCGAAAATGAGTACGTAGTTTCCAGCGATATGAATAAAATTCATTCCAAGTGAAATAAACATCGCTTGCTTTGTGAAGCCGTGTACGCGGATAATTGCGGCTAATGAATTAATAATAGCTTGAAGGAAAATAGCGCCTCCGACGATGGATAAATAGTTTTGCGCATACATGAGTACATCGCCTTGTAAGTTCATTGCCATCATCATATGTTTTGAAAATAAAAGAAAACCAGCGCTTATAATGAGTCCGACCACTAAATTTAATGTGACGGCTAAAGCTGATATTTTAGATGCTTCCATAAAACGTTTGGAACCGAGGTATTGAGATACGACGATAGCTGCGCCGTTCCCGATGACTTCTAGTACCAAAATAGCGATATGGAGATATTGATTCGCTGCACCAACCCCAGATACAGCATCGTCTGATAATGCACTTAACATGAAAGTATCAGCGATCCCCATTAACATAAATAGAAAAACTTCTAGAAAAATAGGCCATGTTAATAAGAATAAACTTAATTTCTCTGTCGGCCCGTTTTTTGCCTGAATTGCTGCCATGTCCGTCCCCTCTTTACCGATATCTATTTTTAGCAAGGTGTATCGTAACATACTTTCTTATCCTTTGCACTCATTTTAACCTACATATCTTTATTATGAAGGGAGCGCTATTTTATGATAAAAAGAAAAGGATAATTATGCGAAAAGTATTATGGGATATAAAATTTATTTTTCTCTGATAATTTAGAAAAATATAAAAACATTCATTTTCAACACTTTAGTAAGGATAATCAGCAAAATGAAACGTTTACAAAGGTTTATTTTTTAACAGAAAATTTTAATAAAATAGAAATATAAATATACAAAAAATATATTTGTGTGTATAATATGAATTGTTAGAACATATATATATTTCTTTTTGTTTGAAAATGAAAGGGCTAACATTTTTGTGGAGGGTGGAAGTATGAAAAAAAAGATGCCAGTTTTTGTAGTATCAACAGTAGCGATGAGCATGATGTTAGGGGCATGTAGCTACCAAAAAGATGAACCGCAAGCGAACGCAAAAGGGGATAGCGGGAAAAGCGGTGCGAAGCAAGTTATTAATCTAATTGAAACGCAAGAAATTCCAACGATGGATCCAGCGTTATCAGCTGATGCGGTTTCTTCAAGAGTAATGACTAATACGATGGAAGGCTTATACAGTTTAGGAAAAGATGATAAGCTAGTTCCTGGTGTAGCGAAGGAATTCCAAAAGTCAGAAGACGGTAAAAAATATACATTTAAATTACGTGAAGACGCAAAATGGTCAAATGGTGAGCCTGTGACGGCGAAAGATTTCGTATACGCATGGCAAAGAGCAATTAACCCAGATACAGCTGCGAAATCAGCGTACATTATGTATGATATAAAAAATGCAGAGAAAATTAATAAAAAAGAGATGAGTCCGGATCAATTAGGTGTAAAAGCGATTGATGATCATACATTAGAAGTGGAATTAGACAATTCAATTCCATACCTTGTAGATTTAATGGTATATCCAATCTTCTATCCTGTGAATGAAAAGTTTGTAAAAGAACAAGGTACGAAGTTTGGTTTGGAAGCGAATACAACACTTTATAACGGACCATTTACATTAAGTGATTGGCAACATGAACGTAGCTTTAAAATGACAAAGAGTGCGTCATATTGGGACAATAAAGAAGTGAAGATTGAGGAAGTAAACTTTAATATTGTTAAAGATACGTCTACACCAATTAATTTATATGAAACAAACGCAGTCGATCGAGCGACGTTATTAGCGGAGTTCATCGATAAATATAAAGGAAAACCAGATTTCCAAACAGTAGAAGATACATCTGTATTCTTCCTTCGTTTAAATCAAAAAGATCCAGCGTTAGCAAATAAAAATATTCGTAAAGCAATTTCACTTGCTTTTGAACGTAAACCGTTCGTTGATACATTATTAAATAACGGTTCTAAGCCAGCCACAGGATTAATTCCTGATAATTTCATTAAAGGGCCGGATAAAAAAGACTTCCGTGCTGTAAATGGAGATATTGTAAAACCAAACGTGAAAGAAGCGAAGAAATATTGGGAAGCTGGTAAAAAAGAGCTTGGTAAAAATGAAATTGAATTAGAGCTATTAAATGAAGATGTTGAATTATCGAAGAAAACAGGTGAATATTTAAAAGGTGAGTTAGAAAAGAATTTACCAGGTTTAACAGTGAAAATTAAACAACAACCATTTGCGCAAAAACTAAAACTAGAAGATGCAGGCGATTTTGTCATGTCATTCTCTGGATGGAGTGCAGACTTCCCAGATCCAGTTACATACCTTGATATGTTTGTGACGGACGGATCGCAAAATAAAATGAAATACTCTAATCCGAAATATGATGAAATTATCATGAAAGCGAAGAAAGATGGAAGTGATGTAAATGCCCGTTGGAAAAACTTACTAGAAGCAGAGAAAATGTTACTTGATGACGCTGCGATTGTTCCAGTATATCAACGTGGTAGAGCATATATACAAAGAGAATCAATTAAAAATATGTACAACCATAAATATGGCGGTGATTTAAGCTTTAAATGGGCGTCAGTAGAGAAATAAGAAAAAAGCAGGTGATTGCCTGCTTTTTTTAATACGTACGTTTCTTATAAATACCTTTCCCACCAACTTGGTTCCAGCCGGATTGTACATCCAAACTTTTATTAACAAACTTCATCTTTTCTTTACCGCCAAAGAGTTTTTCACCAATGCTATTTGTAATGACACCAATCAATGCTGTGATTCCGATGATGAGGGCAGCAACAGTGACAAAATCAATAAAAAAAGCAATCATTTGCAAATTCCCCCTTTGCCTGTCTGTATGTTTATTGTATGAGATAAAAGATAAAAAAGAAAGAAATGTCAGAAAAATTATTGATTTATTTTAGAAATCGTATAGACATGGATGAGGATGTTTGTTAAAATGAGAACAAATGTTCCTTTAGATTCTCACTTGTATAGTCTTACATTTCTTAATTGATTTATGAAGAAAAGGTAAGAAAACGTTCTCTTTTTCATAGAGAAGATTATGGGGAAATAACTGTATATCACATGAAAAATCTATGACAAGCCAGTATTAAGAGGGTTGAAGGTTATTGTTAAATTACAGCTGAAGTGAGTGTGATCATGTTACATAGCAGTGGAATACACGGAAGAGTTTTCTCAATTAGAAGGAAATTTACTGTATATTTCTTGCAAAATCTATTGTATAATGATTATAGAAGTTACTTATTAAAAGTAATTGTTGTTTGCTCAAAGTTGTTGCTTACATGAAATGAGATTTTTTGCACTTTGTTATAAGACAAGGTATCGTAAAAAATTGCTGAATTTAGAAATTTAAACTGTAATTAGTACAGAATTTGTACTCTTTAAGGAGAGTGAGCTTTGTATGGTAACATTATATAGTTCTCCAAGCTGTACGTCTTGTAGAAAGGCGAAATTATGGCTAGAGGAAAATCATATTCCTTATACAGAACGTAATATTTTCTCAGATCCATTAACGATTGAGGAAATTAAAGAGATTTTACGTATGACAGAAAGCGGAACGGATGAGATTATTTCTACTCGTTCGAAAGTTTTCCAAGAATTAAATGTAAACTTAGAGTCTTTACCACTTCAAGATTTATATAAGATGATTCGTGACTATCCAGGGATTTTACGTCGTCCAATTATGATTGACGAGAAGCGCCTTCAAGTAGGTTACAATGAAGACGAAATCCGCCGTTTCTTACCACGTACAGTAAGAACGTTTCAATTACGTGAAGCACAGCGTCTTGTAAATTAATTATAATAATATGAAAACCTTCTACCTATTATATAGTAGAAGGTTTTTTTTAATGTTTCACATTTCGTAATCGAACTTGTTGCACGATAATACCGATGCATAGAACAGTGAAAATGAATAAGAAAGGCATGTTTGTGGTGAAATTTGGATTATTATGAAAGAACGTTGCAAGCCTGTCTTCATGTGTAACCATTTTTCCTGCTGTATAGGCGAGAATCGCTGCTCCGCAATAAATGAGGAATGGAAAGCGTTCCATAAGTATTAAAATAAGTTTGCTGCCCCAAATAATAATCGGGATAGAAATGAGTAAGCCGATTATTACGAGTAAAAATCTTCCGTGAGCTGCACCTGCAATGGCAATAACGTTGTCAAACCCCATAACGAGATCTGCGAATACAATTGTACGCACAGCTTGAAATAAAGTTGTTTTCCCCTGAATAGCAGAAAGATCGTTGCTATTATCAGTTAGTAAATTTACTGCAATTAATGTAAGTAAAACGCCCCCGATAAGTTGTAGAAATGGAATGTCGAGTAAATAGACAGCTAGTATAGTAAGGATAATTCTTAGAACGATTGCTAAAAGAGTACCAATCAAAATGGCTTTATTTCGTTTCGATTCAGGTAAATTTCGGCTAGCTAGTGCGATGACGATTGCGTTGTCACCACCTAATACAACATCGATACCGACAATCATTAGTACAGATGTTAAAAACTCTAAGTCCATTCGTCTGCCTCCATTTATAATGTTTTAATAAGCGAACTGTATGTATGTGGTGAAGAGAGAGACTAAATCACCTTCTCTAATAAAAGTTTCACTTTATTACAGTGTACGGGGGAGGGTGGAAATGTATGTCCAAATTTTTCATGAGTGAGAAATCGCTATAATGATATATTTGTGTAGATGGTCGAATAAAGATAGGCATATAACTATTTTTGTAAAATAAATCGATTTTATTTCCATTCTGGAGAATCTTATCATAAAATGAGAGTACAAGAATCTATTGATTTGTCATATGAGTGGGGAATCCCTTCATAACAATTCTAAGCAGGAAGGGAGAGTTGTATTTTGGATATTGAAAGAATTAATGACCATACGATGAAATTTTTTATTACGTACATTGATATAGAGGATAGAGGGTTTAATCGTGAAGAAATTTGGTATGACCGCGAACGAAGTGAAGAGCTCTTTTGGGAGATGATGGACGAAGCTCGTGATCATGATGATTTCTTTATTGATGGACCGTTATGGATTCAAGTGCAAGCAGTCGATAAAGGGATTGAAGTACTTGTAACGAAAGCAGAGCTTTCAAAGGATGGACAAAAGCTAGAACTACCAATAGGTGTAGATAAAATTATAGACATTCCTCTAGATGAAGGCATTGAATCATTATTCCAGCAAGAATTAGTGGAAGAGGTAGAGGAACAAGCAGGAACAAACTTTAACGAAGATGGTACGTTTGGATTTTTAATTAAATTTAATGATTTTGAAGATGTCATTTCATTAAGCCACCGTCTTATCTTTGAAGATATAAAAGATGAGCTGTATTCATTTGAGAACCGCTATTATGTATATGTGGAATTCGATGAAGTGCTACATGATGAAGAAGAAATTGATCGTATTTTAAGTATTGTTTTAGAATACGGAGAAGAATCAACTTTAACAATTCATCGTGTAAGTGAGTATGGGAAACAAATTGTGAAAGAGCATGCGCTTGAAACAATTCGCAATAATTTTCCTGCTAAAACGTAGGCCGATTTCTGTAGTATGAAATCGGCTTTTTATATGAAGAATAGGAAAGCTTTCTTAGTAAGGAGGTAAGAGATGAAAAATACGTTAAAGTTGATTTTCTTTGTTTTACTATTGTTCGCGTTATTTGTTTCGTTACGTATGTTTATTGATGTAGCATTTTATTCGGATGTAATTGGTATAAAAGATGTTTCGATTTTAGGTATTATTAGTATTTTATTTACGGTATCTGCATTTTTAATTGGCTGCGTTATTTTCTTAGAGAACCGTCATCCGTCTAAAACACTTACATGGCTCATTGTGTTAGGCATTTTTCCGGTATTTGGATTCTTCGCTTATTTATTATTTGGACAGAACTTTCGGAGGAAGAGAATGTTCCAAAAGAAGGCGTTGCTCGATGAACAAGCATTTTTACAATATAAAGGGCATGAAGATTACGAAGAACGGATTTTGCGCAATCATAAGCACCAAGAGCTGTTATTTCGTTTAGCGGACCGCTTAGGCGCTTTAAATATTTCATTTCAAACTGAAACGAGAACATTAACAAATGGAGATGAAACGTTTCAGGCTATTTTAGATGGATTAAAACGAGCGAAACACCACATTCATATGGAATATTACATTGTGCGTGATGATAAGCTTGGAACAGAAATTAAAGATATTTTAATACAGAAATCAAAAGAAGGTGTTGTCGTTCGTTTTTTATATGATGCGGTTGGAAGTTTTAGATTATCGAATTCATATATTGAAGAATTGAATGATGCAGGAGTAGAAATGATTCCGTTTTTCCCTGTGCGCTTTCCGATTTTAAACGATAAGATTAATTATCGAAACCACCGGAAAATCGTTATTATTGATGGAAATGAAGGATTTGTCGGTGGATTAAATATTGGTGATGAATATTTAGGGAAGGATAAATATTTCGGTTTTTGGCGAGACACGCATTTATATTTGCGTGGTGAAGCTGTTCAAAGCTTGCAACTTATTTTCCTTCAAGATTGGTTTTATATGACTGGTGAGGCTGTGCTGGCCCCTGAATATTTACAAGCGAAAGCAGTTGAGGGTGATCATTGGGGAGGCGTACAGCTCGTTGCAGGTGGACCAGATAATAAATGGGAAACAATTAAACATTTATACTTTGCCATGATTTCATCTGCACGGAAATCAATTTGGATTGCGACGCCGTATTTCATTCCAGATGATGATATTTTATCCGCATTAAAGGTAGCTGCACTTGCTGGTATTGATGTCCGTTTGTTAATGCCGAGTAAGCCTGATAAGCGCACCGTCTTTTACGCATCGAGATCGTACTTCCCAGAGCTTTTAGATGCAGGGGTAAAGATATATGAATACGAAAAAGGCTTTCTTCATAGTAAAGTTGTCATTGTCGATTCTGATTTAGCTTCAATTGGGACTGCTAATATGGATATGAGAAGTTTTCATTTGAACTTTGAAGTAAATGCCTTTTTATATGATACAGACAGCATTCGAAAACTTGTTCAAGATTATAAAGAGGATATAGAAGAATCAAGTGAAATTCATGTCGATCGTTTTCATAAAAGGCGTCTTCATAGACGAATTGTTGAATCGACGTATCGATTATTATCACCTTTATTATAAAAAGAGATGTCCGAAATTGGGACATCTCTTTTTTAAAAGGAATTTGTAATAAATTGTAGAATATAAGGAGCTGAAAGGGTGTGATTCCGATGTTTATCGCCACAAGAGAAAACGGAGAAAAAATCCATCTACTCTATCATCATGATGAAGAGCTTTTACATCGTATGCGTAAAAAGGAAAGCTTCTTTTGCATAGCTTGCGGGAAGGAAGTGCAAATGAAATTAGGGAAACAAAAAAGTTGGCATTTTGCTCATAAGAAAATGGACGCGTGTCTTGCCTTTTATGAAGCAGAATCTATGTATCATATGCACGGTAAAGAATTGTTATATAGGTGGTTCAAACGTCAAAACTTTCCTGTGTATATAGAGCACTATCTTCCAGAAATTCAGCAACGACCAGATATTTTCATAGAGAGAGCAGGGAGAACAATTGCGATTGAATACCAATGCGCCAATCTCTCTATAGAGCAGCTGTACAAACGAACCTATTCGTATTGGCGAGCTGGTATACAGGTCATTTGGATCATTGGTGGAAATCAATTGAAAAGGCAATCAGCATATTGGATGAAATTCTCCTCGCTTATGGCTTTCTCCTTACAATCTTATCCTCAGCCATTTCTTATTTTCTTCTGTTCGAAACAAAAATCATTTATGAAATGCGCGTTTCTCACTTCATTTTCTACAAGCGTCTCTTTCTCACATATTATCTATTTACCAACTGAAACGACTACTTTTGAAATGCTCTTTTCTCCCGTCTCTTTCCGAAAAGAAACATTAGGTGAGGAATGGAAAAAGCGAAAGAGCTATTTTCGGCAAAATGCTCTGCCGATTTGGAATTACAATCATAAGTCACTATTACGCCTTTTATATCAATGTAAATGTACCCCAGCAAATTTTCCTTCTGAAATCGGTGTGCCACTCCCGTCCTCATTTGCTTTTCAAACAAATCCATTTATATGGCAAGCTTTTCTATATATAAAATGTATAGGTGAGCTTACGGTAGGGGAATGTATTTCCCTTCAATATGTATGTAGTTATGTGAAAACGTATACGAAAAGGCGCATGCTCCCGTACTTTTCACGGCATATATGGAAAGTAGCAGTTGCTGAATATATGACATTTTTATGTTATGCAGGTGTATTGCAGAAAGTAGGGACTTATAAGTACCGGAAAAAAAGAGAAGTAGTTATGTTAAAAACAGAGGAGGAAGTTATAAAATATGATGAAATTTGCTTAACGTATGCCTTATCTTTATTTGAGGCAAAGTACAACATGAGAGAAGGAAAAGGGGATATAATAAAGACTGATCGTGAAGGAATTACATAAGAAAAATCGAATTGTATGTAAGTAGAGATATTTAAAGGAGGGCTTAAAGGATGTCTGAACAAAACACAGCAAAAACATTACCAGATCGCAAAGAGATTGAAGAATCAAGTACGTGGCGACTAGAAGATATTTTCCAAACAGATGCAGAATGGGAAAAAGAATTCCAAGCCATTAAAGAGCTATTACCGAAGTTAACTGAATTTAAAGGGAAACTTGGTGACTCTGCGAACAATTTACTTGAAGCATTGCAATATGAAGACGAAATTTCAATGCGATTAGGTAAGCTATATACATATGCGCATATGCGTTACGATCAAGATACAACAAACTCTGTGTATCAAGCATTAAATGACCGCGCAACAAATTTATATTCACAAGTATCTAGTAGCACAGCATATATTGTGCCTGAGATTTTATCGATTTCAGAAGATACACTGCAAACATTCTTGACAGAAAATAGAGACTTAAGTGTATATGAACATGCATTAGAAGAAATTACGCGTCAACGCCCGCATGTATTATCTGAAGCGGAAGAGGCTCTATTAGCAGAAGCATCTGAAGTAATGAGTGCGTCAAGTAATACATTTGGTATGTTGAATAATGCGGATTTGAAATTCCCATCTATTAAAGGTGAGGATGGAGAAGAAGTGGAAATTACACATGGTCGTTACATTCAGTTTTTAGAAAGTGATGATCGTCGTGTGCGCGAAGATGCATTCAAAGCTGTATATGAAACGTACGGGAAATATAAGAACACATTTGCAAGCACGTTAAGCGGAGCTGTGAAACGTAATAATTTCAATGCGCGTGTTCGTAAATACGATTCTGCACGTCAAGCGGCATTAAGTAATAATAATATTCCTGAAGCGGTGTATGATCAACTTGTTGAATCTGTAAATGATAATTTACACTTGCTACATCGTTACATTGATATTCGTAAGCGTGCACTAGGACTTGATGAGCTTCATATGTATGATTTATATACACCACTTGTACCAGAAGTGAAAATGAACGTGAAGTATGAAGAAGCACAAGACATGTTATTAAAGTCTTTAAACGTACTTGGTGATGAGTATGTTGACATTTTAAAAGAAGCATATGAAAATCGCTGGGTAGATGTGTATGAGAATAAAGGAAAGCGAAGCGGAGCATATTCATCTGGTGCATATGGAACAAATCCGTATATTTTAATGAACTGGCATGATAATGTAAATAATTTATATACACTTGCTCATGAGTTCGGTCATTCCGTGCATAGTTACTATACAAGAAAGACGCAGCCGCACGTATACGGTGATTATTCAATCTTCGTTGCGGAAGTAGCATCAACTTGTAATGAAGCACTTCTAAACGATTATTTATTAAAAACGACAGAAGATAAGAAAGAGCGTCTATACTTATTAAATCATTATTTAGAAGGATTCCGTGGTACTGTATTCCGTCAAACGATGTTCGCAGAGTTTGAGCATATTATTCATAAGAAAGTACAAGAAGGACATGCGGTTACGCCAGACATGTTAACGAAGATCTACTATGATTTAAATAAGAAGTATTTCGGTGATGCTTTAGTAATCGATGAAGAAATTGGTTTAGAGTGGTCGCGTATTCCGCACTTCTACTACAACTATTACGTATACCAATACGCAACAGGATTTAGTGCAGCAACGGCTTTATCTAAACAAATTTTAGAAGAGGGGCAACCAGCAGTAGAACGTTACATTAATGAGTTCTTAAAAGCAGGAAGCTCAGATTATCCAATTGAAGTGCTGAAAAAGGCTGGAGTAGATATGGCATCTCCAGAACCGGTAAAAGAAGCGCTACAAGTATTTGAAGAGAAATTAAATGAATTAGAAGCATTATTATTTGAAGAGAAGTAATTGTAAAGACGAGGAATTTACCTCGTCTTTTTTGTTTTTAATATTTTTTGTCGATATTTGTCGAAGGGATAAGGTGAATTTCTTTCTTTTTTCTAAATTAGAAGGCAGTTTTACAGGTGATTTTTGTAGTTAAAACCCTTTAAATCGTTTTTTATGGTTGAAATAAGAGAGAGCGATGACAATGACTCCAAATAAAAGAGGGAAGGCAATAATTTTAGGAAAAGCTTGTAGTAGAGAGAGGATGTACAAGAAAAAAGAAACGATGACAGCTAGTAAGATAAGTAAAATATACGTTTTTTTCATACGGAACACCTCCAAAATAGCTTTTTTATAGCTTATTCAGAAATGAAAACGTTTAGAATGTGACAAAAGTGTGAAATTCGACAAAAGGGGTTGTCATCTGACGTCGAATCTTGTAATATAATAAGCGTGAACGAATTCACATACAAACATATACCCCTTTGTTTGAACGTGAAAATTTCTCCCATCCCCTTTAATATTTTTATAAGCCGTAAAGAAAAAGACCTGGTGTTTTACACCAGGTCTTTTTCTTTTGCTATCCATTTCCAATAACGCTCACATTTTACGTCAATCATTTGTACTTTTCGTTTCAGTTGTAATTTTTTCAGTTCACGCTCGATCTCTTGCTGCGAGCAGTCATATATAAATGCTACTTCTTTTGAAGATATAAATTGCGTTGCTTCTAGTAACACTTCTAAAGGTGGTAATGGTTCTGGCTCGATTTCACATTTTACAAGTTCTTTCAATAATTGTACGTATACGTCGTAGGAATAAGTTCCAGCGATTTTAATACCTTCTTCATCTGAATTCGCATGAAAGAATACGAGAGAAGGTATTTCTGTAATGTGCATCTCATTTGTAAATTTTAAGTCACATTGGAAAGCTTTTTTTGCGCTAGCGGAATGTAGGTCTTTTTTAAATTCTTCTACATCAATATCGCTATCTCTTGCACATGCAAGTAATAATTCGCAGTCAGGGTTTGATACATTTTCAAGGAAAATGTATTCTTGGAGTTTTCGCAAAAACTTCGAACCTGCTTTTCGGCCCTGTAACTCCGCTGCCTTAATTGCCATCGAAACTAAATATGGTGTTGACGATGCTTCTTGCATATGTACCTTTCCATCACATGAAAAACCTTGTAAACTTGTTGTCTTTTCCCACACAAATCGAATATTAGCAGGTTTATTCCATTTGTGTGAGGAAGCGTTCGTTCCATCCACTTTTCCTGTTACGATATGACGAATAGAGAAGTATTTCCCGTATTCAAGCCATAGTTTAATAATAAAGGGCTCAATTTCCCAGCAATCTTTGCAAAGTGGATCAATAAATAAATATGCTTCTACAGACTTATGCTCACATGCGGAAGGAGATGGCATATTTATATGCATTGCTTCCTGCTTATCCATTACACTTCACCTGTTTCGTTTGGAGTATTAACCATATGCTGAGCAGTTAGCGCTAAACGTTCAAAAACGAACTCTCTTATATGACCGTGCACTCCTGTGTCATCCATTGCTTGCTCCATACATGATAGCCAAGCCTCTGCTCGTTTTGGAGTAATCTCAAACGGAAGATGGCGTGCTCTTAACATAGGATGACCATGTTCTTCAGTGTACAAATTAGGACCACCTAAATATTGCGTTAAAAATTGTTTCTGCTTCCTAGCGGTTTCTGTTAAATCATCCGGGAAGATGGGAGATAGGTCAGGGTGTTTACTGACATAGGAATAAAACGTGTCTACTAATATTGCAATGCATTGTTCACCGCCAATTGCTTCAAATGGTGTCATCGGTTGCTTGCTCATCCTTTATAAACTCCTTTTTCCATGAAATGTATATCTATTGTAGCAATGGAATGTTCTAGAGGGCAAATAAACAGCCTTCATAACGTTCTTTGCTTATTTTTCAAATGTAAAAGAATCTTTTCCTTTTAAAAAGTGAGATATATCCACTAGTAGAACGTATTCACTAGTGGAATTTTCACTTTAGCGTGCTTTGTTTTGTTTGGCAAGGAAAAAGCGTTTTACTTTATTATTTGTATGACGGATTGGTATGTCGTGCTGTTTTAATAAATGAATAAATGCAGCTTTTCCTGTTTCTTCATCTTGCACTTCAAATTCAATTTCATAATCATCGTGATTGTAATAGAAACTATGATCAAAGACAAGCGTTCCGCCTTCAAATAGTGTTTCGGCTCTTTCAGTTGTTAAACTACCCATATAAGTTAAAGTGGAAACAGGAATTTGTAATTTGTGTAGTTGATCCATTACAGCCCCTGGAATGATTCCGTTTGTTTCCATCATCATTCTTGCTTCGTCTTCTGTTACGACTTGATGCGTTTCTAACAAGCCGATTTCTGCAGGTTGTTTCAATGTTAATGTATAAGTTTCTCCTTTATGACGAATACGAAGTGCAGAGCCAGCTTCTTTTAACGAGAAGCCCGGTGTTTCAAAGTAGTGATTCACCTGTTTCGTAAATACCTCAATAGAGAATGATTTACATAATGTATCGAATTCTTCTTCTGTAACAATATTTTTAAATTCAATTTCAATTTCTTGTGTCATTGTATGCGCGCTCCTTTTAAAAAATAATTCTTTACACATTATCGCTTTTTCATAAATTTGGTTCAATGTTTTATTTGTTTGCGTCCATGTTATGATACAATAATACTGTTAAGTAAGACAGGAAGTTGAGATGGAGGAGTTAGAGCATGCAAAATAAAATTCAAGTTAAGAGCGTAGAAAAGAGAGAGAATGCGCTTATTTTTTGTGCGGAAAATAATGAAATAGAGGTAAAGGAGTTAAGTGCGCGTAATCACGTACTTGTAGACTCAGACAATTTATCATTTTTATATATTTTAGAAAACGAATCATCTTTCATTTATGTAAGTATTCCGCACACATGCTGGGAAGCAATGCATGAAGCGATGAATAACGATATAGTAATGTTCGTTCGTGTGAATGACGTTGAAATGGAATTAGAAAATTTAAAAGAAGAAGTAGAATATTTAGTTGAAAATATTGAAGGTAATGCAAATTACGGAGAAGAACTAGTAACTGCTGTAGAAAAAGTATTTCTATAAGCAAATGGATTGATTTTGGTGGTGGTTGAAATGAATCGAAATTGGGAAGAATTTTTAGCACCTTACCATCAAGCGGTGGCAGAGCTGAAAGTGAAACTAAAAGGAATGCGTACTCAATTTGCAATGTTAACAGAGCATTCTCCAATTGAGTTTGTAACAGGAAGGGTAAAGTCGGTTGCTAGTATTATTGATAAAGCGGAGAAGAGAAATGTACCGCTAGATCGGCTGAGAGAAGATATGCAAGACATCGCGGGCCTTCGAATGATGTGTCAATTTGTTGATGAGATTAAGCCTGTTGTAGAATATCTTCGAAAACGAAATGACTTTGAAATCGTGGAAGAACGTGATTATGTCACGCAAAAGAAAGATAGCGGCTATCGCTCTTATCACGTTGTCATTAGTTACCCCGTTCAAACGATTCAGGGAGAAAAAAAAGTATTGGTAGAAATCCAAATACGCACGTTAGCAATGAATTTTTGGGCAACAATTGAGCATTCTTTAAATTATAAATATAGTGGACGTTTTCCTGAAGATATTAAAATACGCTTGCAACGCGCAGCGGAAGCGGCGTTTTTATTAGATGAAGAAATGTCTTCTATTCGTCTTGAGATTCAAGAAGCGCAGAAAGCTTTTTCAAGAAAACAAGAAACGAAAGATTCCGAATCATAAACTAAAGGGTGTTGGGCGATGAAATTTACAATTATGTCAAAGGGAGATCAATCATCAGATACACTGGCAAGCACGATGAAAGAATACTTGCTAGATTTTGGATTTATAATGGATGAAAAGGAACCCGATATTGTAATTTCTGTTGGGGGAGATGGAACGCTTTTATATGCATTTCATCGTTATTATAATCGATTGGATGAAACAGCATTTGTTGGTGTACATACAGGGCATTTAGGTTTCTATGCAGATTGGTTACCGACAGAAGTAGAGAAATTAGTAATTGCAATTGCTAAAACACCATTCCAAGTGGTGGAATATCCGCTTTTAGAAGTGATTATTCGCTATGTGAATGGGAGTAAAGAGTCACAGTATTTGGCGATGAATGAAGCAACTGTTAAAAGTGCGGAAGGTACATTAGTAACAGAAGTGGAAATACGCGGAGAG
The DNA here is from genome assembly GCF_052947655.1 of Bacillus pretiosus. Classification (NCBI taxonomy): domain Bacteria; kingdom Bacillati; phylum Bacillota; class Bacilli; order Caryophanales; family Bacillaceae; genus Bacillus; species Bacillus pretiosus. Next base: position 1,188,573 of record NZ_CM129593.1, read on the forward strand.
TACTTTGAAACGTTCCGCGGGGATGGCCTTTGTATTTCTACTCCTTCGGGAAGTACTGCGTATAATAAGGCGCTTGGCGGAGCGATTATTCACCCTTCTATTGAAGCGATTCAAATTGCAGAAATGGCATCTATTAATAACCGTGTGTTTCGTACTGTAGGCTCGCCACTCGTATTGCCGAAGCATCATACATGTGTGTTGAAGCCGGCTGCGGGAATGAACTTACAAATTACGGTGGACCATTTAACGATGGTTCATCAAGATGTGAAATCAATCCAGTATCGCGTTGCAAACGAGAAAGTACGATTTGTTCGTTTCCGTCCGTTCCCGTTCTGGAAACGAGTTCGTGATTCGTTTGTTGCAGATAAATAGAAAGGGTTTATATATTTGAACAGATTTACATTGAAATGGGATATAGAATCGGCTGAAGAGGGAACTTTAGTTAGAGAATTTTTAAAAACAAAAGGGATTTCTAAAGCCGCCTTAACGGATATAAAATTTCGCGGCGGAGCTATTGAAGTAAATAATCAACATGCCAGTGTTCGTCATCAGTTGCAAGCTGGTGAAGAATTACGTGTCTTTTTTCCAGTGGAAGAAAGAAGTGAAGGGATGATTAAAGAAGATATCCCTTTATGTATTGTATATGAAGATGATGCGGTTCTTGTCATAAACAAAGAGGCGAACATGTCAACGATTCCGTCTAGAGAACATCCGGCAGGTAGTGTTGCGAATGCGCTCTTATCTCATTATGATAAGCAGCATCTTGCAAGTACGGTGCATATCGTAACAAGATTAGATCGTGATACTTCAGGGCTTATGCTTATTGCAAAAAATCGTTTCGTGCATCATCTTTTATCGAAACAGCATCAACAAAAAGCTGTGAAAAGAACATATGAAGCAATTGTTCACGGTGAGATGATAGAACGAGAAGGAACGATTGATGCACCGATTGGACGAAAATCGGATAGCATTATTGAGCGAACCGTTTGTGAAAATGGGCAAAGAGCAGTTACTCATTTTAGAGTGATGGATAGCGCCAATCATAAGACGCATGTATCACTTGAGCTTGAGACCGGAAGAACGCATCAAATTCGTGTACATATGGCTCATATAGGCCACCCGTTACTTGGTGATGATTTATATGGAGGAAGAAGAGATGTGATAAAACGTCAAGCACTTCATAGTACATCTTTGACGTTTTATCATCCTATTTTAGAGAAGGAAATGTCTTTCACTACAACGATTCCAAGCGATATGGAAGAGGTATTAAGGCATACTTAAAAAGGGAACAAAATTCTTATGTAACGAAGAATTTTGTTCCCTTTTTTCTTAGCGGAATAATATTAAAATTTGATTTTCACCCGTGCGCTTTATAACGAAAAAGCCACTTTCGGATTTTGTAGCAATGCCATCGTTATTTGGACGACAATATCCATGCGTTTCGCAAGTGCCGTCATCGCGTACTAACATTTGTCCAATTAATCCGACAGGAAGCCACTCGGTACGATCTTTTCTTGCTATATATTTGCAAGTTGGATCCCATTCTGTATTTAAAAGAGGTTGTATGTCTTGCGATTCCGTACGTACATATTGGCGTTTTCCAAAGTTATCTGTTTTATAGCGTTTTTGCCAACTTAAAGCACCGCTATTTCCTATAAGGGCGGGGGTTGCACTAGATATTCCTAAAATGAATGAATCGTTTGAAGTAGCGATCCGAATTTTTTCTTCGCTACTAAATGTAACGAAATAACCTACATCAATAAAATTATTGTCTGTTGTTTCAAACATTTGTGCAAAATCAGTTCCACTTGCATTGTAAGAAGCGCCATCAATATACATTTCCCCATTATGAGCAAGCCACTTTGCACCGATATTATGATCGGTTTCATTTGTGCCGTTTGCAATAAACCAAGAATAAGATTCTTCTGCTGTGCCGAAGCGCCCCATAATATGGCTACCTGCAAAATGAGCTGTTGATGTATGATTACCTTCCGCATGAGAAGAGAATCCGTTAGCGATAGTCGCGGTTCCTTCTGCATGTGCTGCTTCGCCTAAAGCGATTGTATGTTTACCTTCCGCATGAGAATAAGAGCCACCTGCTGTCGTTTCACTTCCTTCACTATGGGAACTATGTCCAGTTGCTTTCGTTTTTGATCCTTCCGCATGAGAGAAAGAAGCTTTTGCGTGTGTAAGAAGTCCTTCTGCATGTGAAGCTGTACCCTCTGCATTAGAGTGAAGCCCCTCTGCATGTGCATATCGTCCCCCTTTTTTTACTTTTGTATTTTCAGGTGTAGGAGTTTGAATTATGATCGTTTTTTCTGTTTGTATATCATTGGATGGTGCTAATGCTTTTCTTATTTTTTTCACTTGATTTATAATAGCAGCTGGAATTTCTGATTCTGCTTTTTTATTTATTGCTACAGGGATGTCTTCTTCTGTATTTTTCTCTGTTTGCTCAGAAGGCACAACCTGTTCAGTGTGAGTAGAGAGAGGTTTATTTTTTTGCTGCATCTTTGTTTTTCTATTATCGATTATGCGGCTCATTACAGCATTTTCTAAAGAGACATATTTTGGTTTAGCTTTGTTTTTGGGGGAAGCCCCTTGTCCGTCCGGTTCTTCTAAAGCTGCAGCTCGAATGCTGCACCAGTTGTTAATTCCGTACATGGGCAGATAAAAAGGCGGGCATTTTCTTTTTTGTTTAGAAGATTTTTTCTTCATTCTGTCACCTCCTGCGACAGTATATGCCGTGTAATTAAAAAAAGATGCACTTTATTGCATCTTTTTTTAATTACTTTACCTAGTTTTTATAGGAGAGCCGCCTAAATGATACGGTAATCCTCGTAATTTGTGAATGGTATCTGAAATAAGGATAGTTATGAAATTGGGCGAAATTTCTCAGGGACAAAAGACAGGGAGGAAGGGACGGAAACGGTCTCCATCTCAGGATAACGTAGTCCGGTTAGTTTGCCACCAAATACAGCTCCAGTGTCAATATTGACTGTATGATTTACAAAGCGAGGTTCTTTAACTGGTGTATGTCCATATACAATCCAAGCTTTTCCTTTATATTCTTGTGCCCAGTCGCGACGGACAGGAGAGCCGTCAGCATGTTTTTCTCCTGTAATATCGCCATATAATACAAAGGTTTGTACTTTTTTATCTTGTCTTCCTATGTAATCTTGCCGAATTCCAGCGTGACATACAATTAACCTTTTCTCATCGAGTACGTGATATAAAGGGGATTGCTCGTAAAGGGTGATAAATTTTTCTTTTATAATGTTTTGTTTATGAGAAGGCAGTGCTTCATATTCGGCAACAGTTGTTTCGAGTCCATGAGCGATTGTCACATTACGCCCAAGGAAAAAACGGTATAGTTTATTACAGTGATTTCCCGGAGCGTAATAAGCTACTTTTTTATTTATGACAAGTTCCCATACAATTTCAATCATACGTAATGAATGAGGGCCGCGATCTGTAATATCACCAACAAAAGCAAGCTTACGTTGGTCAGGGTGAAACGTCAGGTCACTATTCCAGTTGTATCCGAGTTTCGTCGTTAAATCTTGAAACTCTTGAAAGCATCCATGAATATCCCCTATAATGTCAAATTTCATATTTAAACCTCCACCATATTTTTCATTAGTATATCTAAAAAAGGATAGAGATAAAAATATACTGTTTTTGCTCGTCATTTAAACATAAAGATTTTCGTTCTTGAGCGAACGTTTAAAACGAAGCCAATCGCTATCATGTATGTGAGTAAGGAACTTCCTCCGTAGCTCATAAGGGGTAATGTAATTCCTGTAATAGGTAGTAATCCGATGGTCATCCCGATATTTTGAAATACTTGAAAAGTAAACATTCCGATTGTACCAGCACAGATGTAACTACCGAAAGGGTCATTACTTTCTAAAGCGATATGAATCATGCGGAAAATAAGTAGGAAAAAAAGTGAAACAATGACACTTGCGCCTAAAAAGCCGAATTGCTCAGCGACATTGGTGAAAATAAAATCCGTATGTGGTTCTGGAAAGTATACTTGTCCATTTTCCCAACCTTTTCCTTGCATTTCCCCTGATCCAGTAGCTAAGAAAGCTTGTCTTAATTGATAGCCTTGCGCATCATATTTGTATGGCGCTAACCAGCCGTAGAAGCGATTTAGTTGATATTCTTGTAAAATGTGTGCTTTAAAGAATTTTGTATGAGTAAAAAAAATATACGTTAATGTAACGCCAGCTACAAAAATACCAGAAACTAATCCGAAAATAAAACGCCAACGTATACCAGAAACTAGTATCATTGCTGCGAGCATAGCTGAAATTACCATTGTGTTTCCTAAATCAGGTTCCTTTGCAATAAGTAGTAGGGGTGGCAAACTTGTTGCACATATTTTTCCAAGTAATAAAAAATCGCTGTGTATTGTTCGGAAAAAATATTTCTCATTGTGATTTGCTATAATTCGTCCGGTGACGATAATTAAAAACAATTTCATAATTTCAGAAGGCTGGAAATTTCCGATGCCTGGAAGCCTGTACCAAGCGGTCGCACCTTTTATTGTAACGGCACCTGGTACTTGAAGTTCTAGTCCAATTAGTAGTACCAATGCAAAGCTATATAAATACCAAGCAATTTTTTGATAACGATCGAAATCGATAATCATAATAAAACCGATGGCTATAAATCCAATGAAGTACCATTGGATTTGCTTTAATACAAAATTTACATTTTGCAAAAATGGTGGTAAAGAGGCTTGTGCACTTGCAATTGCAAAGCAACTAACAGTCCCAATGGCAAATAAGATGAATAGTAATACGTAGTCTATTTGATATTGAGAATTTGGATCTTTCAATGTATGTATTCCTTTCTATCGCCTAGTAAGTATATGGATCATGTCATGATAAAAATAATATACAAGCAGACTATGCATACATTTATTCCACTATTTGTGGGAAGTCATACATCACACGGAAGGAATAGTGCCTACCGTGTGATGGACTATATTTCTCGGAGTTCTTTTGTAATGATATTTAAACAATAGGAGAGACGGGCATGTGTATCGGAAGTTGGAATGAGGTTTGGGTATAGCTGATAAAAATTCACAGCATCATCGTGCCATTCGCAAGCTTTTAACAGACTCGATTTATAACGGGTGCTATCTTGTAAGAAACCATATTTTTTGGAGGTTAAAACGAGATGTAAAAAATCTTCACAGCCTTCAAGGAATTTGTAATGTACTTGCTGTCCCGTATGAAGGCGGAATGAACTTAAGGGCTCAGTTATATACATTGCATCACCTTTTGACAGTAAACTTATCCAAGAGGCCATATCAACACTACAACCATATTTTCTACCATTTAAAGTGCCGAATGGTTCTGCTAATAGATCTTTTCGAAAGAGTACAGTCGTAGGTTCACCAATAATGTTTTGTCCCAGTATAAGCATACGGTTTCCAAAAGCTTTCCCATTTAGTAGAGTATCTTCATCATATAATTTTTTCATGGAGGGATGTTGTTCAATTATATCTCCATTATCATTAATCCAAGTGCGATAGGATGTGATAAGCGCGAGATTTTTATTTAAGTCTTGTTGGAAATAAGACATCATTTTTTCGATTTTATTATTATAAAATATATCATCGTCCATTAAGAAATTTATGTACTCTCCATTTGACTGTTCTAAGAGCATAAGGGCGTTATGAAATTGTCCTAGAGTAGAAGCATTTCGAATGTACGTTATATGTTTATGCTTATGTAAATAATGTCTGTATATTAATTTTTCTGTTTCATTATTTGTGCTATCGTCTCCTACAATAATTTCAATATTTGAATACGTTTGTGCTAATGCACTTTCTAAAGCAATTTTAAAATAATGTGGTCGATTATAGGTGGGAATAAGGATGGAAACGAGAGGCGGATTTTTAATATTATTCATATACAACTACCTTTCAGAAGTTTTTTGTGTAAGAATAATATCTTGATAACTTGTGTGTTTAGTTCTGCTACACCATGAACCATAATGAGGGGGAGTCTGTACTTCTAGCCCATACTTATTTAATAGGATACGAATATCTTCTTCAGGATAGGCAACTGCGAAGTTCGGGATATCTTTATTTAGAACATAACAATTGTCAATTTGATGATAAAAACCTAACGTACTTAGTCCTGCGTTTAAGTAATAGGAAGATTCAGGATTAATTAAAAAGAAAGTAATAAAACATCTCCCATCTTTTTTTAGAACTCGTGCAATCTCGCATACGTAATGTTCTAATTCTTTCGGAAGGAGATGGGTAAATACTGACGTTAAAAAAATAAAATCAAATGATTCATCTTCATATGGAAACTTGTATTCGGAAGCATCTTCTTTTCCTTCGGGATTGTAGAATTGATTATATATATCGACATGTTCAAAATGGAAATTGTTACGGCGTGTTGAAATGTTATTTTTGCACCATGTAATTCCCGCATTGAATAAGTCAAATCCATAATAAGTACCATCATCACTTAAATAATTCATTAATGGAACCGCCATTCGGCCGATGCCGCAGCCTATATCTAACACTGTTTCATTTGATTTTAAATTTCCAAATTCAATAAAATACTGTATAAACTCTTTTCCAACTTCTTCAAAGTCACCACCTACATATTGAACGAGTTCTGGGGGTGGAATTAATGTGATTTTTTTCTCATTTTCGTTCATACATTCACTCCGTCCTTGTAGTAAAGTAAGAGATTTTTATTGCATATATAAGTTAATCATTTATAGTGAGGGGAACTTTACATGATAGGTCCTTATGAATAAGTAGTGTGATAGAACCCCTCAAAAAAATAAAATTGTATCCTATTCTTTTCGCCAATAAATACCGAAATCATCAATTTGAGTCATAGGAGCTTTTATGTTTCTTTCACTTCTGAAATCTGTTACAGCCTCTGCGCATGTTATCAATCCATAATCATCAATAATAATAAAGCCACCTGTTGAAACTTTATCGTATAAATTTACAAGACTATCCATCGTTGATTCATACATATCACCATCAAGGCGAGCAATTGCAATTTTTTCTACCGGTGCTGAAGGCAATGTATCTTTAAACCAACCCTTTAAAAATTTCACCTGATCATTTAATAAATCATATTTTCTAAAGTTTTCTTGCACTGTTTCTAAAGAAACTCGTAAGTAATCGAATGTGTGCAAATAATCACCGTAATCTTTCGGATATTGTTCTAAGTTAGGTGCGGGCAGACCTTCAAACGAATCGGCAACCCATACAGTACGATCCTTAATGTTGTTTGCTTGTAAAAACCCATTCATAAAAATGCATGATCCTCCGCGCCATACACCAGTTTCAATAAAATCGCCTTCTATATTTTCCCTGACTACAGTTTCCATCGCCTCTTGTAATTGATTCATACGTTTTCGACCAACCATACTGTGTGCAGCTCTTGGCCAATCCTTGCCACCTTGACGCTCATCGTTTGAAACATTAGGATTAACGATTTTTAAATTGTGATTTTCTATATACTGCTTAAGAAATAAAGGAAGTGGAACCGTAACTGGTTCATATGATAGTTCTTTAGATATATGTAAAGAAGCAGGTAAGTATGGTTCGTATTCTAGCCATATTTCAAATAAAATTGTTTTCTTTAATAACTCAAGATAAAGCTGGACAGCCGATTTATTTTCCATATAATTGCCTCCTGAAGAATGTCATACAACATTATGACTATGTAGAAAAGAAGGATTTAATGATTGAATTTACCAATGAAAAAGCAGTAAAACTGATATCAGTTTTACTGCTAAGGAAAAAATTAAGCGATTTTTTCAATAATAATGGATGCACTCGTACCAAGAGCTAATGATAATCCAAGTCCTGTAACAATTACTTCAACTAATGATGGAGTTGTCGTAATTTGCGTAATTGCTTGAACAACGATAGGTGCTCCAACTGAGATTAAAGTCGTTCCGGTACCAGGTACAGGTACCCCATTTACTTGGATTGTAAGTCCTCCTAATAGACTTACGGCTGCAGTATATACGATAACAGTGATTTTATAGAATCCAGTTTCACTAATTACGAAAGTATCGGCATCTAATTGAGAAATTGCTGTGCCGAACTGAGATCCAACAGTATTAAATGGTACTGGAGCATTAAGTCCAAGATCCAAAGAAATTCCACCGGAGTTAAATGCATATAATCCTGCTGGAAGTCCTAGTCCTGATGGTCCAGTCGGTCCAGTTGGCCCAGTTGGTCCAGTCGGTCCAGTTGGTCCAGTCGGTCCGGTAGCACCAGTTGGCCCAGTCGGTCCAGTAGTACCAGTGTCTCCAGTTGGCCCAGTCGGTCCAGTAGTACCAGTGTCTCCAGTTGGCCCAGTTGGTCCAGTAGCACCAGTGTCTCCAGTTGGCCCAGTTGGTCCAGTAGTACCAGTGTCTCCAGTTGGTCCAGTCGGTCCAGTCGGTCCAGTCGGTCCAGTCGGTCCAGTTGGTCCAGTCGGTCCAGTCGGCCCAGTCGGTCCAGTCGGTCCAGTTGGTACAGTTGGCCCAGTCGGCCCAGTCGGCCCAGTCGGCCCAGTTGGTCCGGTAGGAAGGGTAAACGGTGGTATTGGTGGTAATGTTGGTCCTACAAGATTAGGGTCAAATGCACTAGCTGATAAAGATTCATCGGGATTCAATCCATCTGAATAATTATTATTTGACATAAATTCACCTCCATAAAGCGTTCATTATATAGTAGATGCAAAACCGGAAGAAAATGACACGGACATTTGAATTATTGAAAAGAAATCTTAAACTGCTTGTGTAAGTTAAAAAAGTGGAAAGTTTATTGTATGTATAACATATGATTGATTTGGAAGAGGGTGATTATGTTGAACAAGCAAGGAATCACAATTAGTTTATGTATGATTGTTCGAGATGAGGAAGATACAATAGGTCGATGTTTAGAGGCAGTAGAAAAAATTGTTGATGAAATTATTGTAGTTGATACAGGTTCCATTGATCGAACGAAAGAAATTGTAGCTCAATATACTTCCAACATATATGACTTTCCATGGATTAATGATTTTGCGGCAGCTAGAAATTTTTCTTTTTCGAAAGCAACACAAGAATATATATTATGGCTAGATGCTGATGATGTGTTATTAGAAGATGCTCAAGAGGCATTGATCCTATTAAAAAGAGAATTAGATCCTAATGTGGATGCAGTTTCGATGCCGTATCATCTTGCAATGGATTCTAACGGGAAACCTTTATATTGTACAAAAAGAAATCGACTTGTAAAGCGTGAAAAACAATTTCAATGGTTTGGAAAGGTTCATGAATATTTAGCTATTTCTGGTGAAACTTTTAGTAGTAATGTTGCTATTACACATAAAAAAGAAAAAAAGGTAACAAATCGTAATTTGAAAATTTTTCAAGATGCTGTAGCAGCTGGAGAAGAATTGAGTCCGAGAGATTTATTTTATTACGCGAATGAATCTATGGATAATCAAAAATATGATGATGCAGTTCTACTATATGAAACATTTCTTAATCAAGACGAAGGATGGTATGAAGAGAAAATTTATGCATGTGGTAAGTTAGGAGATTGCTATGCAAAGATTGGAATGTGGGAGAAAGCAGTTGAATCTTGCGTGAAGTCGTTTCGATATGATGTTCCTAGAGGAGAGAATTGTACAAGAATAGGATATATATATATGGAACAACAAAAATATAACGAAGCGATATTTTGGTTTAAACTTGCAACGGAAGTACCAATGGCGACGGAGAGTCCGTTTCATAGTCCAGCGAGCTACACATGGCTTCCCTATTTACAAATGTGTATTTGTTATAGCAAGTTAGGAGAGCAAGATAAAGCTTATTATTACAATGAACTAGCAGCTTCTTATGTTCCGAATAATGCTGCAATTGAATATAACCGCAAATATTTTCGGGGTGTTTTTGATAAACAATATAAAGTGTAATAAGTTTCGTTTTGTTAGAAATGATTTATCGTTATTCTAACACTAATAGATTGGTTATATATTAGTGTATCAGTAATGGAACCAATATTTGGTGAATGAGATTTATATTTCAAATTCAATTTGCATAAGGAGTGTGTAAAATGAATTCCCCAAAAAATTCTTTATACGAAGAAAAGTCCGGGCATTATTATAATGCAGTGAATCCGAATTTATTAAAGCATATAAAAAAGGAATGGAAAGAAGTTCTTGATATCGGTTGCTCGAGTGGTGCATTGGGAGCGGTCATAAAAGAAAATGGCACACGTGTATCAGGAATCGAAGCATTCCCAGAGGCGGCAGAACAAGCAAAAGAAAAACTAGATCATGTTGTTTTAGGCGATATAGAAACAATGGATATGCCGTATGAGGAGGAGCAATTTGATTGCGTCATATTCGGAGACGTATTAGAGCATTTATTTGATCCGTGGGCTGTAATAGAAAAAGTAAAGCCATATATAAAAGAAAATGGTGTGATTTTAGCAAGTATACCAAACGTTGCTCACATTTCAGTATTAGCGCCGTTACTTGCTGGAAATTGGACGTATACAGAATATGGTTTATTAGATAAAACGCATATTCGTTTCTTTACATTTAATGAAATGCTCCGAATGTTTTTAAAAGCAGGTTATTCGATTAGTAAAGTAGATCGTGTATATGTTGATCATAAAATGTACGAACCACTTATTGAGGAATTATATGGAATTTGTAAAAAATATCGTCTTGGAAGTGGCTTCATGGCTGAGACGGTCGTATTTCAGTATATTATTGAAGCAGAAAAATCACAGCTATGAGTGCTGCTGAAAAAACAATATTATTTGTTACATGTATAAATGATCGGAAAATGTATGCACAGTGTGTACGACATATATTGAGCTTAGCAGTGCCTCCAGGGTATACTGTACAATTTATGCCAATTCGGAATGCGAAAAGTATGACGAGCGGATATAATCAAGCGATTTCGCATCCAGCGAAATATAAAGTATATATACACCAAGATGTTTTCATTATGAATGTGGCATTTTTATATGGATTACTTCAATTATTTAACGAACATGAACATCTTGGAATGATTGGAATGATTGGAGCCCAATATGTTCCTCCAAACGGGATATGGAATGAAGGCAAGGGAGTTATTGGGAAAGTAATTGGTTATATGAACGATTTATTTTATATGGCAACTCAAGAACAGCCGTACCATGAGTCAAAAACATTTATGCCTGTGGAATGTATCGACGGTTTATTGATGGCAACGCAATACGATATTCCCTGGCGAGAAGACTTGTTTGATGGGTTTGACTATTATGATGTATCTCAGTCGTTTGAATTTAGAAAAGCTGGCTATACAGTTGGGGTTCCTGTACAGCGTGATGCGTGGTGCATTCACTATCATATTGATGTGAATATGACCAACTATGACAAGTATAGAAAGATATTTGTGGAGAACTATATGTCAGATGTAAATCAAGACGAATAGAGGGGCTACAAAATGAAGGATCGTACAATATTAGTTGTTGTTTGTGTAAATAATGAAGAGCTATTTGAACAATGCGAGAGACAAATAAGAAACCTTTTTGTTCCCCCTGATTATGTCGTACAAATTTTTCCGATACGAGATGCGAAAAGTATGGCAAGCGCATATAACCGAGCACTTTCATATCCCGCGAAGTATAAGGTTTATATACATCAGGATACTTATCTTATTAATCGAGAGATGTTCTATACAATTATTTCCCTTTTTAAAGATAATGAAAAGCTCGGCTTAATTGGAGTAGCTGGAGCCCAATTTTTACCGAGTAACGGGATATGGTGGGAAGGGAAAAATTTAGTAGGGAAAGTGATTGAGTATAGAAGACGGAATTATCAATTATTAAATTTAGATCAGGGGTTTTATGGAAGCCAATCTTTTATGTCGGTGCAGGCAATTGATGGCTTATTCATGGCAACGCAGTATGATATTCCGTGGCGAGAAGATTTGTTTCAAGGGTTCCACTTTTATGATGTATCACAGTCTTTAGAGTTTCAAAGGGCTGGTTATTTAATTGGTATCCCAAATCAATCAAATTTATGGTGTATTCATTATAACGGAGATGAATTTGATGCGGATACATATGAGAAAGATCGAAAAGTGTTTGTAGAACAGTATAAAGATATTTTATCTCCATCATAAGGGAGAGATGCAGAGTGAAAGGGATTATTTTAGCAGGTGGTACTGGATCGAGGCTATATCCAATAACGAAAGTAACGAATAAACATTTGCTTCCTGTTGGACGTTACCCAATGATTTATCATGCAGTATATAAGCTGAAACAATGTGAGATTACAGATATTATGATTATTACAGGTAAAGAGCATATGGGAGATGTTGTTAGTTTTTTAGGAAGCGGTCAAGAGTTTGGCGTGTCCTTTACGTATCGTGTGCAAGATAAGGCTGGCGGAATTGCACAAGCATTAGGGCTTTGTGAAGATTTTGTTGGGAATGATCGCATGGTAGTTATATTAGGCGATAACATTTTTTCGGATGATATTCGTCCGTATGTTGAAGAGTTTGCAAATCAAAAAGAAGGTGCGAAAGTACTGCTGCAATCTGTAGATGATCCTGAGAGATTTGGCGTAGCAAATATTCAAAATCGTAAAATAATTGAAATTGAAGAAAAGCCGAAAGAGCCGCAAAGTTCCTATGCAGTCACAGGAATTTATTTATATGACCCGAAAGTCTTTTCTTATATAAAAGAATTAAAACCTTCCGCAAGGGGAGAGCTTGAAATTACAGATATCAATAATTGGTATTTAAAACGAGGGGTACTTACTTATAATGAAATGAGCGGTTGGTGGACTGATGCAGGAACTCATGTTTCTCTTCAAAGGGCGAATACGTTAGCGCGGGATATAAACTTTGGTAAACAGTTTAACGGAGAATAGGTGAGAATATGAAAGTTATAGAAACAAACTTTACCGACGCGAAATTGTTAGAACCGAGGTTATTTGGAGATGAGCGTGGCTTTTTTACTGAAAGTTATAATAAGAAGGTGCTAGAAACATTGGGAGTTACGTATTCATTTGTACAGGATAATGTTTCGTATTCGGCAGAAGCGGGAACGATTCGGGGATTACACTTTCAAAAAAATCCGAAAGCACAAACGAAACTTATTCAAGTTATGCAAGGAGCAATTTATGATGTTATCGTTGATTTGCGAAAAAATTCACCAACGTTTAAACAGTGGAGAGGATATATTTTAAGCGCGGATAATCATCGGCAATTATTAGTGCCAAAAGGATTTGCACATGGTTTTTGTACACTTGTCCCGCATACTATTGTTATGTATAAAGTAGATGAGTATTATAGTGCTAATCATGACTCAGGGGTACTTTGGGACGATAAAGACTTAGCAATTCCATGGCCGGTAACAAGCCCTATTTTGTCTGATAAAGATCGAATATTACCGTTACTTCAGGAATATGAAGATAGTTTTTGAGTAGGAGAGTTGTGTATGAATATATTAGTAACAGGTGGGGCCGGATTTATTGGAAGTAATTTTGTGCATTATATGTTACAAAGCTATGAAACATATAAAATTATTAATTTCGATGCATTAACATATAGTGGAAACTTAAATAATGTAAAGTCCATTCAAGATCATCCGAATTACTATTTTGTAAAAGGTGAAATTCAAAATGGAGAGCTGCTGGAGCATGTTATTAAGGAACGTGATGTGCAAGTAATTGTCAATTTCGCAGCTGAATCACATGTGGACCGTAGTATTGAAAATCCGATCCCTTTTTATGATACAAATGTAATTGGGACAGTCACCTTATTAGAATTAGTAAAAAAATATCCACATATTAAACTCGTGCAAGTATCAACAGATGAGGTGTACGGCTCGTTAGGTAAGATAGGTAGATTTACCGAGAAAACCCCGTTAGCTCCAAATAGTCCATATTCTTCAAGCAAAGCGAGCGCCGACATGATAGCTTTATCTTATTATAAAACATATCAATTACCAGTTATAGTAACGCGTTGCTCCAATAACTATGGGCCGTATCAATATCCTGAAAAGTTAATTCCGTTAATGGTTACGAATGCGCTGGAAGGAAAAAAACTACCGTTATATGGCGATGGATTAAATGTAAGAGATTGGTTACATGTAACGGATCATTGTAGTGCGATTGACGTTGTTCTGCATAAGGGACGTATAGGAGAAGTATATAATATAGGTGGAAATAATGAAAAAACCAATGTAGATGTTGTGGAACAAATTATATCTCTCTTAGGAAAAACGAAAGAAGATATTGCGTATGTTACAGACCGTTTAGGGCATGATCGTCGTTATGCGATTGATGCACAAAAGATGAAGAATGAGCTCGGGTGGGAACCGCAGTATACGTTTGAAAAGGGGCTAAAAGAAACGGTGGAATGGTATGAACATCATATAGAATGGTGGAAACCACTAAAAGAAAAATAAGGGGCATATAAATGAAAGAACGGATTATCATAACGGGAGCAAATGGTCAATTGGGAAAGCAACTACAAGAAGAGTTAAATGCTGAAGAATATGACATATATCCATTTGATAAAAAGTTACTAGATATAACAAATATATCCCGAATGCAGCAATTGGTACAAGAAATAAGGCCACATATAATTATTCATTGTGCAGCGTATACGAAGGTTGATCATGCTGAGAAAGAACAAGACCTTGCTTATGTAATAAATGCAATAGGAGCTCGAAATGTAGCGGTTGCTTCACAATTAGTAGGGGCGAAATTAGTTTATATTAGTACCGATTATGTATTTCAAGGTGACAGACCAGATGGCTATCATGAGTTTCATAATCCATCACCGATAAATGTATACGGGGCTTCTAAGTATGCGGGAGAGCAGTTTGTCAAAGAGTTACATAATAAATATTTTATCGTTCGAACATCGTGGTTATATGGTAAGTATGGAAACAATTTTGTGAAAACGATGATGCGGTTAGGAAAAGAAAGAGCAGAATTATCTGTTGTAGCGGATCAAATTGGTTCTCCTACTTATGTGGCGGATTTAAATGTGATGATTAATAAGCTCATTCACACTTCTTTATACGGTACGTATCATGTATCAAATAGAGGCTCATGTTCTTGGTTTGAATTTGCCAAAAAAATATTCTCGGATGCAAATATGAAAGTGAATGTATTACCTGTTTCAACCGAAGAATTTGGATCGGCGGCAGCTAGACCGAAATATTCTGTTTTCCAACATAATATGCTACGATTAAATGGTTTTTCACAAATGCCTTCTTGGGAAGAAGGATTAGAGCGGTTTTTTATAGAAACAAAAAGTCATTAACAAAATTTAAGTTAATGACTTTTTTGTTTGCCTTTAAGAGGTTTTATGGTACTATAATTATAGTATCAGGTACTAATAACAAGTATAAGCAATTCTGGGAGGATATATCATGGAACTATTACAAGGGAAAACATTTGTTGTTATGGGCGTTGCGAACCAAAGAAGTATTGCGTGGGGAATTGCTCGCTCTTTGCATAATGCAGGTGCAAAATTAATATTCACATATGCAGGAGAACGTTTAGAAAGAAACGTTCGTGAATTAGCGGACACATTAGAAGGACAAGAATCACTTGTATTACCTTGTGATGTAACAAATGATGAAGAACTTACAGCTTGCTTTGAAACAATCAAGCAAGAGGTTGGTACAATTCACGGTGTTGCACACTGTATTGCTTTTGCAAATCGTGATGATTTAAAAGGTGAATTTGTAGATACTTCTCGCGATGGATTTTTACTTGCACAAAATATTAGTGCATTCTCTTTAACAGCTGTAGCAAGAGAAGCGAAGAAAGTAATGACAGAAGGCGGAAATATTTTAACGTTAACATACCTTGGCGGCGAGCGCGTTGTGAAAAACTATAACGTTATGGGTGTTGCGAAAGCCTCATTAGAAGCGAGCGTAAAATATTTAGCTAACGATTTAGGCCAACACGGCATTCGCGTTAACGCTATTTCTGCAGGACCAATTCGTACGTTATCTGCAAAAGGCGTAGGCGACTTTAACTCAATTTTAAGAGAAATTGAGGAGCGCGCACCACTTCGTCGTACAACAACTCCAGAAGAAGTTGGGGATACAGCAGTATTCTTATTCAGTGATTTAGCACGCGGCGTAACAGGAGAAAACATTCATGTTGATTCAGGGTATCATATCCTAGGATAAATATAATATTAATTTTTAAAGGACAATCTCTAAATGTTGAGATTGTCCTTTTTATTTGTTCTTAGAAAGAACGATTTTTAACGAAAGTTCTTACCACGTTATGAATATAACTATAATAGTACACGATTTATTCAGCTACGTATGGAAGTGGGAGGGACGAGTGTGAAGAATAAAAATAAAAGTTCAACAGTTGGAAAACCGTTGTTATATATTGCGCAAGTAAATTTGGAACTTGCTGCACCGAAAATAAAAAGAATTATCTTAACAAACTTTGAAAATGAAGATCGAAAAGAGGAAAGTAATAGAAACGAAAATATTGTAAGTAGTGCTGTGGAAGAGGTAATAGAGCAACAAGTAGAAGAAAAAATGGAAGAAGCGGAACAAGTACAAGAGCAACAAGAACAACAAGAACAACAAGAACAACAAGAACAACAAGAACAACAACAACAAGAGCCAGTGAGAACTGTCCCGTATAATAAATCATTTAAGGATATGAATAATGAAGAGAAGATTCATTTTTTATTAAACCGCCCTCATTATATTCCGAAAATAAGGTGCAGAATAAAAACAGCTACAGTCTCATATGTTGGATCAATCATATCGTATCGTAATGGAATTGTAGCTATTATGCCGCCAAATAGTATGCGAGATATTAAGTTGTCTATAGATGATATCCAATCGATTAGTATGGCTGGCTTTTAAATATGTAAAGGTGGTAGAAAATCTTCTACCACCCCAATAGTTTTTTAGTTTACTTAACTTATTAGATAGAAACGTCGCGTAAGCACTGAATCGCACAGAAACAGCTTAAATCTACAGTGATACAAGTAGATGTCGAGATTAATCTTGCATTTGGTACAGCTAAAAACGTACAAATTGGATCGTCACCAGGCGGTACAGGAGAACCGTCACCTAATACTACAGTTAACACACGTAAGACAGCACAGCTATCGTCATCTACACTTTCCACACGGAAAATTGGAGATCGGCAGCTAGTAAGGCTTGCAGATGGTGCAAATGCTTCAAATGGTGTGCCAGCTTTTGTGTATAAAATAAAAGGGCGTGTATTTGCTACTGATGCAGTGTTGTGTGCACCTAAAAATGGAATTTCACAACCAGATCCACACGTTGTTGTAGAACAATCTTGTAATTCATTGATGAATTTTACAACGTCAACTACACAATGAGAAGAGCTATGGTGTTTATTTTCGTTACAACTCATTAATGTCACTCCTTATCTTCTTGTTTGTATTTACATTAATAAGATATTGGAGTCGAGGAGATTTGGTCACAATCTCAAGACCTTTTTTTTTAAATAGGCGAAAGAAGATAAGGGAAGGTGGAATCATGCTGTTTACAAGCTGGCTTTTATTTTTTATTTTTGCGTTAGCTGCCTTTAGGCTCACTCGTTTAATTGTTTATGATAAAATTACAGCCTTTTTGCGAAGACCGTTTATTGATGAGTTAGAGATTACAGAGCCAGATGGAAGTGTATCAACTTTTACAAAAGTAAAAGGTAAAGGATTAAGAAAGTGGGTTGGCGAATTATTAAGCTGTTATTGGTGTACAGGTGTATGGGTTAGTGCTTTTTTATTAGTTTTATATAATTGGATTCCTATCGTTGCAGAGCCTTTACTTGCATTATTAGCTATTGCAGGAGCAGCGGCAATCATTGAAACGATTACAGGATATTTTATGGGAGAATAATATATTTTCATAATACGAGAAAAAGCGGAGTTTAAAGGAATGAGGGAACGGAAATAAAGAGTTGTTCATATAGTAAATAGACAGAATTGACAGTAGAGGAGATGTTTGCTGTGAGTAATAGTCCAAGGCAAAATTCATATGACCTGCAGCAATGGTATCATATACAGCAACAACACCAAGCACAACAACAGGCATACCAAGAACAATTACAACAACAAGGATTTGTGAAGAAAAAGGGATGTAATTGCGGGAAAAAGAAGAACACAATAAAACATTATGAAGAATGAAACACTCATATTACTGTGAGTGTTTTTTATTATAAATATAAAAAGCGGTATTTCTAATGAAGAAATACCGCTTTTTACTAGCTAATTTGTGCAACTGTTAATGCTGCAGCACGGATGTCCACAGTTCCAATTAACTCAACTGGTACAATTTGAATTAAATCACCAGGGTTTAAGTTAATAAGAATAACACCACTGGATACGTCTACTTCACCAGTACCAATAACGTTAGAACGAACTGCTGTACCTGATCCAGGAATAATGTTAGCTGGCGTACCTAATGATAAGAAGAAACGACCAGCTTCTGGTGCAACAGGTGAGTTATCAAGACTAATTGTTAATGTATAACTGATTTGATAAATACCAGCTCGTAGAATTCGAATACCATCTCCGACACTTACTGTATCATTTATTACAGGAACAGTAATATTTGGGTTTGGACTTACGCTAGGTAATAGTAATGGTGTGAATAGTGAAGCAAACTGAGGTGCAGACGCGTTGAAAGCAAAACCGAAGGCAGGTAGTGTACTAGCTGGTTTCGCCTCGCAATCGATTTTAGTAAATTCGCAATCAGAAGAGAACATGTTTTTCACTCCTTTATCTGTTTCTACTTTCAGTTAATGAAAAGGACAGGTTCTATGTTCTAGACAAGTTCCCAATTTTATGAAAAATACATAATAATAGCTTTTAAGCATGGATTGGGTGGCAGAAAACTCTGCCACCCAATCCATGCTTAAATTAATATTTAGTTTTATATAGAAACATCACGTAAGCATTGAATAGCGCAGAAACAACTTAAATCAACAGTAATACAAGTAGATGTCGATACTAACCTTGCATTTGGTACAGCTAAAAACGTACAGATTGGGTCATCACCAGGTGGTACAGAGGTACCATCACCTAAAACTACAGTTAATACACGTAATACAGCACAGTCATCATCATCTATACTTTCTACGCGAAAGATTGGAGATCGGCAGCTAGTAAGGCTTGAAGATGGTGCAAATGCTTCAAAAGGTTCTCCAGTCTTTGTGTATAAAATAAAAGGACGTGTATTCGCTACTGATGCATTGTTATGTGCACCTAAAAATGGAACTTCGCAACCGGATCCACATGTTGTAGTTGCGCATTCTTGTAATTCATGTATAAAACGAACGACATTCGATACACAGTTGAAATCACAATCATGGTGATGATGGTCTTCGTTACAATTGCAGCTCATTATGTTCACTCCTTATCGTGAGTTCTGACATACACTATTACAATATGAATGAGATATGGTTGATATTACGTTAATTCTTACGATAAAAGCAGGGAATTTATATTAGTAGGGATGTACATAATGCAATATAAAAAAAGACATCCTTATTTAGTGGATGTCTTTTCAGGTAAATCTTTTCGCGCAGTATATAAAAAACGAGATATATCTAATTTTTTTCCTCTAAAAAATTGCGGAGAGGAAATGTAAAGTTCTTCTTTCGCACGTGTAATTGCGACATAAAGTAGTCGACGTTCTTCTTCTAAAGCTTCAGAAGTCTCTGTAACACGATCATTTGCATCTTTTAAAGAAGAAGTATGGGGAAGAATACCATCGCTCGCTCCAAGTAAAAAGACGCATGGAAATTCAAGGCCTTTTGCGTTATGAATAGACATAAGCGAAACAGCATTTTTTTCCGGCATTGTTTTTAATGCTTCCATTTCTTTTTGACCTTGAATTGCTTCATCAATAAATTGTAAATAAGCTGGAATATCGGTAAAACGAGTTGCGGACTCCATTAATTCTTCTAACATTTCTTCTTGTATATCTTTATGCATCGTAAAGGAAGAACGATCGTTACTTTGTAAGTACTCTAAATACTTTCCTTTACCATGAATAATTTCTTTTAATGCTTTTTTCGGTTCTAATTCTTTTATAAATTTAATAAAATCGATACGCTCATTTACCTTTTTTACTTGAAAAGGTTTTAAGCTCGGATTTAATAATAAGAAATGAAGAAGAGAAGGGAACCGCCCCTCACCATATTTCCATTGTTCACGTTCAATAAATGAAATACAATCATCACGCCCGATATACATAGTTGGCAATATATTTGAAAGTGATTCTAGTCGAAACGGTTCAATCACCAGTCTTAAATGATCTAATACAGGCTTAATTAAAGAATGTTCATAAAATGATTGACTCGCCCCGTGCTTAATAAATGGGATTTTGTGAATTGTAAGCTGATCAAGTAACGAACGGCTTACAGAATGTGTGCGATACAGTAAACAAAAATCTTTATAGTTGCGTTCGCCGCTATCTACTTTTTCTTGAATGAGCTGCAAAATTTGATTTGCTTCATCAAGAGTCGTAGCAGGTCTTGCGTAAAAAGGTTGTACACCTTCTTCACGCACAGAATATAGCTCTTTATCAAAACGTTCTTGATTTAGTTTGATAACTTCATTTCCAAGTCCGACGATAAAAGGATTGGATCGATAATTCGTATTAAGTGCGATAATCGTAGTGTTATCAAATTCTTTTGGAAAAGATAAAATAATTTGGTGACTTGCTCCTCGCCAGCCATATATCGCCTGGTCGTCATCACCCGCGATAAATAAATTATTTCTTGGCGTGGCTAACAATTTTACAATTTCATATTGTGCATACGATGTATCTTGAAACTCATCTACTTCAATATAGTGGAAACGTTGTTGTAATTGGGTAAGCAAAGGAGCGTTATTTTCTAACATATAATATGTTTCTAATAGGATGTCATCGAAATCAATATAATTATATCGTTGTTTCACTTCTTCAAAACGTTCGTATACTTCTTTAAATTCTTGTTCAACGGGTGTTTTTGCTTGTACATCTTTCGGACGATTCAATTTGTTTTTCTCAAGTGAAATCATCGCGAGCATTGTTTCAGCATCATAATCGTCTTTTAAACGTAATTCTTTTAAAATTTTCTTTATCATAATTTGTTTATGTTTTTCGTTTGCTAAAATTTGCTGACTATATCCTTGACTACGAAGTAATTTTAAAAAGACAGAGTGGAACGTACCAGCAACAACGTAGCTACTTGCGGCGCGATTCATACCTGGTAAATTCGCTACACGGTTTCGGATTTCTTCAGCTGCTTTTTGTGTAAATGTAAGCAATAAAATATTTCGTGGATGAACTTGTTTTACATTTACTAAATAACCTACGCGGGTTGTTAAAACAGATGTTTTCCCGCTTCCGGCACCAGCCAATGTAAGGACAGGGCCTTCTGTCGTTCGCACAGCCTCTAATTGTTTTTCATTTAAAAAAACATTTTGTTGTTCGAGAGCGCGAAAATACGCCGCATCTGCATCTTCTTCCATAATTAAATGGGTAGATGTTTTCGGAATATGATATGTTGCACGCGGAATGTCAGCGTGCGTTAATGATTTTTGTGAAAATTTTTCTTGTGTCATATATTCACCTTCAAAACTATAGCATCAACATTTAACTTTAGCGGAAGAAAAAGAAAATAGCAATGTAAAAAACAGGAGGGGATACCTCCTGTTTTCAAATTACAATTCTTTTATCATAACGACGTGAGGAATATTTGCTTCCATGAATACATCAGAATGCGTTACATATCCAAGTTTCTTATAGAAATCTTCAGCATGTGTTTGGGCATGCAGCTTTAATTTTGGTAGCGAGTTTTCATTCGCATACGCTTCAAGTGCATCCATAACAATTTTTCCAATGCCTTTTTTACGATGGGAAGCTAGTACGCAAATGCGTTCCATTTTTCCTATTCCATCCAGTATGCGAAAACGACCAGCACCAACTGGAACATCATTATCATATATAACAACGTGTGTTGAAGTTTCTTCAAACTCATCATACTCTTCGTCAGCAGAAACTTGTTGCTCATTCACAAATACTTGCTTACGTACAGAGAATGCATCTCTTAGTTGTTCGTCCGTTTGTACGATCTGTGCGTGCAAATTAGTTGTTCCCCTTTCCAAGGTGGAATGTTTCGTATACAGTCCACGTTCCGTTTTCTAATTGATATAGAAGATGGAAGCGATCAATTGGTTGTTCATAATAGAAATCTTTCATACGTAATCGACCTAATACATCAGCATGCTCTGCATCGGATAAGCCTTGTCCGATTGTTAAATGAGGTACGAAAGCGTACTCGCGTTCTTGTATAAAGAATTCGCTATGCATTTCCTCATTTAAGAAAGTAAGTTCAGGTGTTTTTTCTACTTTAAAATAAAGAACATTATTAACAGGTGCGAATGAACCAACTTTTCCGACATGAAGGGTGAAAGGGTTCGTTTTACTTGCGATTGTATGTAACTCTTTTACAATCGATTCTAATTGTTCATCTTGCGTCTCAAAGGGTGTTTTCAATGTAATATGTGGCGGAACTAATGCGTAGTGCGGATCATAACGTTTACGCAATCCGTTCGCTTTATCTTGAATCATTTTAGATGGAAAAATTACAATGCCTAATTTCATGTTCCAATTCCTCCCTTTGTAAGTCTAGTTAGATTTTGAGAAAATAACTCTCTTAATCTATTATATCAAATTATTCTGAATACTGCTCTCTATTATTTCATTGATAGAATATGAGAGAAAGCTTTCGGTAAATCAGTTTGCCAATATTTCCACGTGTGGTTACCTTCAAATTCTTCGTAATGCGTGATGAAATTTCTATCTGTCAGAAGCGTATTGAGCTCACGGTTCGGCCCAACGAAATCGGATACTTGTCCATCAGTGCGTTTTACAGCTGTTTCTTCTGTCCCAATGACGTGATAAAGGTCTAGCGCCTCCGGATTTTTAAAGTCTTTTGCCAAATTCATCACTGTGTCATCGACAAATGGTGATTGCATAACGACTTTACCGAATGTATGCGGATACATAAGTGCAGTCATAAAGGAAACTGTTCCGCCAAGAGAATCACCAATTAACACACGACCTTTTCCGATTTGGTACGTTGGATAATTTTCATCGATATATGGTGCAAGTTCATGAGCAAGGAAACGAATATACGCAGCGTTTTTCACTTCATTTGGGAAATATTTTTCTTTACGATCGTGTACATTTTTATATGGAATACCGACAATAATTGTACGGTCAATTTCTTCAGTTTCACGAAGGCGCTCAATTACACGGTGCGCTTTACCAAGCTGAAAATAATCTCTACCATCTTGTGCAATTACAACTGTATGTTTGTGTAGTGGTGTGTAATTTACTGGTAAGTAAACGAGAAGTGTAACATCTTCTTGAAGTGATGCGCTATAAAATGAAATTTCTTCAATTCTCCCTATTGTTTGATTCATGTGGATCCCCCTAAATAAAAATTTACTGTAATGATTGTAAGAGCGACGCTTGTAGTGAAAAAGAAAGAAATATTCACTAATAGGTGCTTTCGTTTCTATTTTACCATAATGGTACGAAGAATCTAAAAAATTAGTATTTAAGTTATAAAAGAAAACGGATATAATGAAGTGGGATTTTTGACAGGTGAGAGGGGAGACGGAATTTGAAACAAGAAAGATCAATCGCACTACCATTAGCAATTTCCATTATAGCCATTTCATTCGCAGCAGTTTTTGTAAAGATGTCCTCAGCACCATCTTCAATATTAAGTATGTATCGATTATGGATTATCGTACTTATTATGCTGCCTATCGTTTTGAAAAAAAAGGAAGAGTTTAGTAAGATTCAAATAAAAGATTGGGGATTTTTAATTGGATCTGGTTTCTTTTTAGCGCTTCATTTTCTTTTGTGGTTTGAATCTTTAAAGCATACGACAGTTGCTAGTTCGACGATTATTTTAGCACTTCAACCAATCGTATCTTTAGTTGGAGGTTTTTTCTTATTTAAAGAAAGAACAACATACTCAGCCATTGCGACAATGGGAATAGCGATACTAGGCGTAATGTGTATTGGGTGGGGAGATTTAGGATTAAGTGAACAAGCAATTTATGGAGATATATTATCCTTTTTAAGTGTAATAGCAGTTGTCGGTTATTTATTTATCGGACAAACGACGGTAAAGAAAGTATCACATTGGATTTACAGCTTTACAGTCTTTGCATTCGCAGGTATTTTTATGGGGATTTATAATATAGTATTGCAAGTGCCTTTTACAGGTTATACGAAGTGGGATTGGACCGTTTTTCTTTTACTTGCGGTCGTGCCGACAGTGTCACACGTCATTAATAATTGGTTATTAAACTACGTAAATGCAACAACAATTTCAATGAGTATTTTAGGTGAACCAGTTGGAGCATCTATATTAGCGTTCTTCTTACTCGGTGAAAGACTAAATGCCATGCAAATTATCGGTAGCATGCTCGTATTGTTTGGTGTATCTGTTTTCTTACTACAGCAACAAAAACGAACAGCAAAAAATGTAGTAAATGAGCCGGCGTATACACAGGAATTATAATGTTAGAGGAGAAAAGAGAAGTTGTGATACTTCTCTTTTTGTTTTACAGAAATATAGGGGAGGAAGGGAAGTTTAATGGAATTTCCATCAAAAAAAGATATATGGTTATATCCGATTTTTTTCGTTGTCATTGGAGCGTGTTTTGCTCCTCTATTTGCAGGAAAAGAGTATTTTCTTTTATTTTTTACAATTCCGTTAGCAATATTATTTATGTGGAGTTGGTTTTCGACAAAATACATCGTCGGAGAAGAAACAATTACAATTAGATCAGGTCTCGTTAAAAAAAGCATATTTATACGAGATATAAAACAAATTTCAAATACGAAAAATCCAATAGCTGCTCATGCATTGTCATTGGATCGACTTGAAATTGTTTACGGCGCACATAAAACAGAAGTTATTTCTCCTAAAGATAAAGACCAATTCATCAATCTTGTTACAAGTAAAAATTCAAACATTGAAATCAAGTAAAAGAGTGGCTAGGAAGCCACTCTTTTACTTTGGATTTGTCATATAAGGTTGTACATGAATAATACATAGGTCACGGAACTTTCCTTCAGTAGTTGTGACAATTACGACTGCTCTTCCGGCACTTTTTCCAGTAATCGTTACCGTATCACCTTTTGGATACATTGTGATAACATCAGCATTCATATTTGTCCAAATAAGTTCTTTATTCGTTGCTTGCACTGGCAAAACGGAGGCTGATAACTCAGTGCTTTGTCCAGTTCTTACTTTCAACTTATTTTTTTTCATATGAACACCAATGACTGAAATAACAGAAGGAGCGATTGAAATTTTAGGTGGATTAGGTTGTATGTTCAAACGAGACGCAGAAGTATTTGTAATAGGTGAAAATTTTCGTGTTTGTTGTTGCTGGAAAGCTGCTAACATGTTGGAGTCCCCTTCCTGTATAAGTGCTGATAGTACTACTATAAAGGACTAGTGTTATGTTTAATTTAACGAAACATAAAGAAATTGTTAAATTCGAGTAGAAGATTGTCGAACTTTCATAAAAAGAAAGCTCTGCTGATACGATAACAGCAGAGCTTTTCCTTTATAAATTATGACTATGTTGTTTTTCGAAATTCTCAAATTGCTCTTCAACTTCTTTTGAAGGTTGTGTTAGTAAACTAACAATTACGATGGCTAGTAAACTAATAGCGAAACCTGGAATCATTTCATATAAGAAATCTTTTAAGAATTCGAATTGAGTCCATATAATAACAGTAGCGGCACCAGAAATCATACCAGCAAGTGCGCCCCACTTCGTCATACGTTTCCAATATAAGGTTAATAAAATAGCAGGTCCGAATGAAGAACCGAAACCAGCCCAAGCGTATCCAACAAGAGCTAAAATCGTATCATTTTGTTTAAACGCTAATGCGCACCCAACTAATGCAATAACAAGTACAGCCATACGACCGACAAATACAAGCTCTTTATCAGAAGCAGAGCGTTTAAAGAATGTACGATATAAGTCTTCGGTTATAGCACTAGAAGTAACGAGTAATTGAGATGAAATTGTACTCATAATAGCTGCTAAAATAGCTGCTAATAAAAATCCAGTAATAAGTGGATGGAATAAAATTTTTCCTAGTTCAAGGAAAATTGTTTCTGGGTTAGATAATGTTAACTCTTGTTGTGAATAGTAAGCAATACCGATAAGACCAGTAAACATAGCTCCAACAACAGAGAAAATCATCCAGCTCATACCAATTCTTCGTGCGCTTTTAATCTCTTTTACAGAAGAAATCGCCATAAAGCGTACGATAATATGAGGTTGTCCAACATAACCAAGGCCCCATGCGAATAAAGAAATCATTCCTAAAGTAGAGGCACCTTTAAAAATATCTAGACGTGTTGGATCTACAGAACGAATTGTATCAAATGCAGGTCCAAGTCCGTTCGAATTCATAATTGTTACGATAGGAACAAGAATAAGAGCAATTACCATAATGATTCCTTGTACGAAGTCTGTCCAACTTACTGCTAAGAAACCACCAAATAATGTGTAAGCGACAACAACGCCTGCAACAATGAATAATCCAACGTGGTAGTTCATACCAAATGAATTTTCAAATAATACAGCGCCTGAAACTAATCCTGAAGCTACATAAAAAGTAAAGAAAATCATAATAACAAGTCCGGATACTAAGCGTAGCATGTGAGATTTGTCGTGGAAGCGGTGTTCCAAAAATTCTGGGATAGTAATAGAGTTGTTTGCAATTTCAGAGTAGGTACGTAAGCGAGGAGCGACATAAAGCCAGTTTGCGTATGCGCCTAGTGTTAGGCCAATCGCAATCCAACTACTACTCAATCCAACGCTAAACATTGCACCGGGTAAGCCCATTAAAAGCCAACCACTCATATCGGATGCTCCAGCACTTAATGCTGTTACTGCGGGGCCTAGTGTACGCCCGCCAAGCATATAATCTGTTAAGTTGGACGTTCGTTTATAGGCGAAATAGCCAATGACTAACATCCCGAGCATGTAAATAGAGATTGAAGTTAAAGTTAACATCTGCGTACTCATGAAGTTCCCCTTCCTTTTGTCATGTCTTTTGATGCGTTATGCATATTTATAATCTATCATGATTATTCTGAAAAATCCATACAGAAATACGAATTTTCAGAAATGTAAGCGTTTTTTGATATCATTTTACTTTTTTAATATATAATATTCATACAAAAAACCTTATTTTTAATAGAGTATTTATTATATTTACATAAAAAGAGGTTGTTTTGTCAATATAATATTGAAAGGAGAGAAAAATAAAAATTTTTAAAAAGTATTGACTTATGAAAAAAGTAAGGTCTATAATGAGTGCAACTTAAAAAAATGCAAGCGTTGATGAAGAAGAGTACACATGATGAACATGTCAGAGAGCTGATGGTTGGTGCGAATCAGTATGGAATTGATGTGGAATGGGCTTCGGAGCTTCCAAACCGAAACGAAAGAAGTAGGCTTTGGCGACATGATCTCATCGATACAAGAGACACGTATTGTTTTTGATACGGTAAAGTGCGTTACATTCGTAACGAATTAAGGTGGCACCACGGGAGTACCCGTCCTTTCTATAGGATGAGTACTCCCTTTTTGTGTACAAAAAATTAAATAAATGAAATCGTTGAAGTAAGAAGAGTACGTATATTGGAGACGTTACAGAGAACCGGGGATAGGTGGGAGCCCGGTGCGGTGCCATATACGGAATGGGCTTACGAGAGGTATGCTGAACAATTATTTTCAGTAGGCAACCCGGGTTCCGCCGTTACAAGGATAAGGTATATATTTTGTACCTGAATAAAGCGGGATGCTTTTGCGTCCAACATGAGGTGGTACCACGGTAAATTTATCGTCCTCTACATATTTTCGATATGTAGGGGACTTTTTTATTTTTCAGATTGAGGTGAAAGGCATGATGACAAAAGAGGAATTTATGAAGCAAAAAGAACAGGGAAGAGCATTTTTAGTAATCGCTGAAGAAGAAGGAGATAGCATTACGCCAATTTCTTTATATAGACGTATGAAGGGAAAGAAAAAGTTTTTATTAGAAAGTTCGCAGCTTCATCAAGATAAAGGACGCTATTCTTACTTAGGATGTAATCCATATGGTGAAGTGAAAAGTGTTGGTACGGAAGTAGAACGAACGATTTACGGCCGGGCAGAAGAGTTGCAAGGTAACGTACTACAAGTGTTAGAAGAAGAAATCGCGTCAGCTCAAGTAGACAGTCCATTCCCATTTTGCGGAGGAGCAGTTGGTTATATTGGCTATGACGTCATTCGGCAATATGAAAACATTGTAGCAGATTTACACGATCCACTAAATATTCCAGAAGTACACCTTTTACTATATCGTGAGTTTATCGTGTATGACCATTTACGTCAAAAATTATCATTTGTATATGTATGCAGGGAAGATGATTCAGCAGATTATGAAGAAGTATATGAAAGATTGCAAGTATACAAAGAGGAAGTGCTGAGGGGAGAAGAAGCGGAAGTAACTGAAATAAAATCAACATTATCATTCACTTCTTCTATAACAGAAAAAGAATTTTGCGCGATGGTAGAAACGGCGAAAGAACATATAAGAGCCGGGGACATATTCCAAGTCGTACTGTCACAGCGTTTGCAAAGTGAATGTATTGGGGATCCATTCGCGTTATACCGAAAACTTCGAATTGCCAATCCGTCACCATATATGTTCTATATCGATTTTCAAGATTATGTTGTACTCGGTTCTTCGCCGGAAAGCTTGTTATCAGTTAGAGAAGATAAGGTGATGACGAATCCAATTGCGGGTACGAGGCCGAGAGGGAAAACGAAGGAGCAAGATGCGGAAATTGAAAAAGAACTGTTAGAAAATGAGAAAGAACGAGCGGAGCATATGATGCTTGTAGATCTTGGGCGAAATGATATTGGCAGAGTAAGTGAAATTGGATCCGTGACGATAGATAAATATATGAAAGTAGAAAAATACTCTCACGTTATGCACATTGTATCTGAAGTTTACGGAATATTGCGAAAAAGAATGAGTGGATTTGATGCATTAGCGTATTGCCTACCAGCAGGAACAGTGTCGGGAGCTCCGAAAATTAGAGCGATGGAAATTATAAATGAGCTAGAGAATGAAAAAAGAAATGTATACGCAGGTGCAGTTGGATACGTTAGTTTTTCAGGGAATCTTGATATGGCGCTCGCCATTCGAACAATGGTCGTAAAGGATGAAAAAGCATACGTTCAGGCAGGAGCGGGAATTGTTTATGATTCAGACCCAGTAGCTGAATATGAAGAAACGTTAAATAAAGCGAGAGCACTATTGGAGGTAATGAAATGATTGTACTAATTGATAATTACGATTCATTCACATATAACTTGTATCAACTGTTAGGTGAATGCGAGGAAGAAATTGTTGTCGTAAGAAATGATCAAATAACGATAGAACAGTTAGAAGGGATGAATCCAACAGGAATTGTGCTATCACCAGGACCAGGAAAACCAGAGGATGCTGGCATTTGTATCGAAGTGATTCGTCATTTTTATAAGAACGTTCCCATATTAGGTATTTGCCTTGGTCATCAAGCAATTATATCAGCATTTGGAGGAGACATTGTAAGAGCAGGACGCATTAAACACGGTAAAACATCACGTGTAAAACATAATGGAACTTCAATCTTTTCATATGTAACACAGCCATTAACGGCGATGCGCTACCATTCCCTTGTTGCAGCGCAAACGAGCTTGCCAGAGTGTTTTGACATACTAGCGACAGCGATGGACGATGGAGAAATTATGGCAGTTCGTCACAATTATTATCCGCTATTCGGATTACAGTTTCATCCGGAATCAATCGCGACAGAAGAAGGTGGAAAGTTAATACGTGCCTTTTTAACAGAAGTGAAGGAGGAGGAAAGAGTATGAATAACTATCTTCGTAAATTAGTGGAGGGACAACATTTAACAGAAGAGGAGATGTATAGAGCAGGGCTTCTTTTATTAAATGAAAACATATTGGAGAGTGAAATTGCAGCTTTCTTAGTATTACTGAAAGCGAAAGGTGAAACAGCAGAAGAAATATATGGCCTTGTTCGAGCTCTTCGTGAAAAGGCATTACCGTTTTCGAACCATATACAAGGAGCGATGGACAATTGTGGGACGGGTGGTGACGGTGCCCAAACGTTTAATATTAGTACAACATCGGCATTTGTACTGGCAGGAGCTGGCGTAAAGGTTGCAAAACATGGTAATCGAGCTGTTTCTAGTAAAACAGGAAGTGCAGATTTATTAGAAGAACTCGGTGTAAATATTAGCAGTACGCCAAACGAAATTGATCATTTATTAGAGCATGTCGGCATCGCATTTTTATTTGCACCAGCGATGCATCCAGCATTAAGACGCATTATGAAAATAAGAAAAGAATTGAATGTGCCGACGATTTTTAACTTAATTGGTCCTTTAACAAATCCGGTAAATTTAGAAACACAATTTGTCGGCATTTATAAACGAGATATGTTACTACCAGTTGCGCAAGTATTACAGAAACTAGGCAGAAAACAAGCGCTTGTCGTAAACGGAAGTGGATTTTTAGATGAAGCATCATTACAAGGAGAGAATTATGTTGTCATTTTGAAAGATAATGAAATAGTAGAAACGAGTATTGAACCTAAGAAATATGGTTTCTCAATAGTGAAAAACGAAGAGATTAGAGGCGGGGATTCGAAAGAAAATGCAAAGATTACGCTCGGAGTATTAAGCGGAGAAAAGAATGTTTACCGCGATACAGTTTTATTAAATGCAGGTCTAGCCCTTTTTGCAAATGGAAAAGCAGAAACGATTGAAGAAGGAATTACACTAGCGGCATATAGCATTGACTCTGGAAAAGCATTAGCCAAACTAAACTTATTAATTGCAGCAAGTAATGAAAAATTAGAAAGGGTGAATTAACGTGGGGACGATTTTAGATAAAATTGTAGACCAAAAGAAAAAGGAAGTTGCGGCATTATATGAAACGTATACGCCATTAAAAGAAAGTAGAA
This sequence comes from Bacillus pretiosus, assembly GCF_052947655.1. Taxonomy (NCBI): domain Bacteria; kingdom Bacillati; phylum Bacillota; class Bacilli; order Caryophanales; family Bacillaceae; genus Bacillus; species Bacillus pretiosus. Next base: position 1,219,714 of record NZ_CM129593.1, read on the forward strand.
AGACACTTTCACTTGTAGAAGCATTACAGCAGTTTACTGTCATTGCAGAAGTAAAGCGAGCATCACCATCAAAAGGAGATATTAATTTACACGTTGATGTACGAAAACAAGTGAAAATATATGAAGAATGCGGCGCAGGAGCAGTATCTGTTTTAACAGACGGTCAATTTTTTAAAGGGTCGTTTCACGATTTACAAACGGCAAGAGCAGAAAGTAACATTCCGCTTTTATGTAAAGATTTCATAATTGATAAGATTCAAATTGATAGGGCGTATGAAGCTGGAGCAGATATTATTTTATTAATTGTAGCGGCGTTAACGAAAGAAAAATTAAAAGAGCTGTACAGCTACGTACTAGAAAAAGGATTAGAGGCAATTGTTGAAGTTCATGATGAGCAGGAATTAGAAATTGCAATTCAATTAAATCCGCACGTTATCGGTATTAACAACCGTAATTTAAAAACATTCGAAGTCGATTTAAGCCAAACAGAAAAGCTTGGAAAACGATTAAACGAGGAGAAATTACTTTGGGTTAGTGAAAGTGGGATTCATTCAAAGGAAGATATTATCCGTGTTAAAAAAGCTGGAGCGAAAGGTGTATTAGTTGGAGAAGCACTTATGACATCATCTTCTATTCATACCTTTTTTGAAGATTGTAAGGTGAACATATGAAAGTGAAAATTTGCGGTATCACTGATGTTGAAACGGCAAAACGTGCTTGCGAATACGGAGCTGATGCACTCGGATTTGTTTTTGCAGAAAGTAAGCGGAAAATCACTCCAGTGCTAGCGAAAGAAATCATTCAGGAGCTTCCAACAAACGTGTTAAAGGTTGGTGTTTTCGTAAATGAATCAGTAGAAGTAATCGAGAAAATTGCAGATGATTGCGGGTTAACACATGTGCAACTACATGGAGATGAAGACAATCATCAAATTAGAAGATTGAATATTCCGTCTATAAAATCACTTGGGGTAACTTCAGAGAGTGATATGAAAAATGCTCAAACATATGAAACGGATTATATATTGTTTGATAGTCCGAAAGAAAAGTTTCACGGGGGAAATGGAAAGAAATTTTCATGGGAGTTACTCGCACATATGTCAAAAAAATTGCGAGAGAAAACGATATTAGCTGGTGGGTTAAACGCTCTTAATATAGAAGAAGCGATTCGAACTATTCAGCCATACATGGTCGATGTAAGTAGCGGAGTGGAGACAGAAGGAAAGAAAGATGTAGAGAAAATAAAACAATTTATTATAAAAGCGAAGGAGTGTTCCAAATGAATTACGCATATCCAGATGAAAAAGGTCACTACGGTATATACGGAGGACGATACGTTCCAGAAACGTTAATGCAATCTGTATTAGAACTAGAAGAAACATATAAAGAAGCAATGCAAGATGAAGGGTTTCAAAAGGAATTAAATCATTATTTAAAAACGTACGTCGGAAGAGAAACACCGCTTTATTTCGCTGAAAATATGACGAAGTATTGCGGCGGTGCAAAGATTTATTTAAAACGTGAAGATTTGAACCATACAGGAGCTCATAAAATTAACAATACAATCGGTCAGGCACTACTTGCAGTACGAATGGGCAAGAAAAAAGTTGTCGCTGAAACAGGAGCAGGACAACACGGAGTTGCAACAGCTACTGTATGTGCCCTACTCGGATTAGAATGCGTCATCTTTATGGGAGAAGAAGATGTGAGACGTCAAAAATTAAATGTGTTCCGAATGGAATTACTCGGAGCGAAAGTAGAAAGCGTAGCGGCAGGTAGCGGCACATTAAAAGATGCGGTAAACGAGGCGCTTCGCTACTGGGTTTCACATGTACACGATACACACTACATTATGGGATCCGTTCTTGGACCACATCCATTCCCGCAAATTGTTCGTGATTTCCAAAGTGTAATTGGGAAAGAAACGAAAAAACAATATGAAGCGTTAGAAGGGAAATTACCAGAGGCAGTCGTTGCATGTATTGGTGGTGGTAGTAATGCGATGGGCATGTTTTATCCGTTCGTACACGATGAAGAGGTCGCTCTTTACGGCGTAGAAGCAGCTGGGAAAGGTGTTCATACAGAAAAGCACGCAGCTACTTTAACGAAAGGAAGCGTTGGTGTTTTACACGGATCGATGATGTACCTTCTGCAAAATGAAGAAGGACAAATTCAAGAAGCACATTCTATTTCAGCGGGACTCGATTATCCAGGTGTTGGGCCAGAACATAGCTTGCTAAAAGATATTGGACGCGTTTCTTATAATTCAATAACAGACGAAGAAGCGTTAGAAGCATTTCAATTATTAACGAAAAAAGAAGGGATTATTCCGGCGTTAGAAAGCTCACATGCTGTCGCATACGCATTAAAATTAGCGCCGCAAATGAAGAAAGACGAAGGGCTTGTCATTTGTTTATCTGGCCGCGGGGATAAAGATGTAGAGAGTATAAAACGTTATATGGAAGAGGTGTAAAAAATGGGAGTAGAAAAAATTAAAGCAGCGTTTGAAAATGGTAAGAAAGCATTTATTCCGTACGTAATGGGCGGAGATGGTGGCCTTGAAAAATTAAAAGAAAGAATTTGTTTTCTAGACGAAGCAGGAGCAAGTATCGTTGAAATCGGTATTCCGTTTTCAGATCCAGTCGCAGACGGTCCAACGATTCAAAGAGCAGGAAAACGAGCGCTAGATAGCGGTGTAACATTAAAAGGCATTTTTCAAGCATTAATAGAGGTAAGGAAAAAAGTACAAATTCCGTTTGTACTCATGACATATTTAAATCCAGTACTCGCATTCGGAAAAGAACGATTCATCGAAAACTGTATAGAAGCAGGTGTAGACGGTATGATCGTTCCGGATTTACCGTATGAAGAACAAAATATTATTGCCCCGTTACTTCGAGAGGCAAACATTGCGCTAATTCCACTCGTTACAGTAACGAGCCCAATTGAGCGAATTGAAAAAATTACGAGTGAATCAGAAGGGTTCGTTTACGCTGTTACAGTAGCGGGCGTAACAGGAGTACGTCAAAACTTTAAAGGTGAGATTCATAGTTACTTAGAAAAAGTAAAATCACATACACATTTACCGGTAGTGGCAGGGTTCGGTATTTCAACGAAGGAACATGTAGAAGAAATGATTACAATATGTGATGGAGTAGTCGTTGGAAGTAAAGTTATCGAGCTGTTAGAAAATGAAAAGCGAGAAGAAATATGTGAATTAATACAGGCAACAAAACAAAAAGAAGAGGCATAAGTCTCTTCTTTTTGTTTTACGTAATAAATGTTAAAATATACAGAAAATACATATAACTTAGAGGGTGAGAAAGCATGCTAAGACGGAAACTACTATATCTTCTTCTAACTGTACCATTATACGCTTGGCTCATTAGCATGACGAAAATAGAGGTGATGGCTCTATTTTTAGGATATGTATTCATCTTTTCCAACTTAAATCGCATTCAAGAGCAATCTATTTTAGAAATATGTATATTTTCGATTAGTATAGAACTATTTAGTATCGTTTCAATTGTATTATTAAACGAATTATTTCGCTGGATCCATTCATTTGAATTAATGAAATTTGGAAATGTTTTATTGCAAGTAATATGTGCTTATATTGTGTTTGTTGTGTTAGACAAAATAGTTGGACAGCAGAGCGTTTTTCAGGATAAAAGAAAATGGGAGTGATTCAAAAAAGGAGCTAGATGGCTCCTTTTTTGAATCTGTAGTAAAAACAATTGAAAATTATGACATCTGTTATATAATAGTTAAAAATTGTATTTTTAATGAAAAGAGATGATAACATGGCCATATTGTTGGCACTTATCCCAATTATGATGATTTTCATTTGTTTATTTTTATTTAAACAAACGTCATTAAGGTCCTCTTTAATTGCTTACGTTGTGTCTGTTGGAATCGTTTTACTCTCGCCAACGTTTCAACTAGGGATAAGTGAAACTGTGCACGCAACGATTAAAGGTTGGTTAATTTGTTTTATTGTCGGGTACGTGTTGTTTTTCGGTATTTTTTTATTTCACCTCATGAACAAAATGGGGTACATCGATCAAGTAGCACGTTTTCTAGAAGAAGTGACGCACGATCGTTTATTACAAATGCTACTTATGTGTTTTGGTATTTGTCCGCTAATCGAATCAGTAAGTGGATTCGGAATTGGCTTCATGGTTGCAGCACCTATCTTTCTATCATTAGGCTATAAACCGTTTCAAGCTGTACTACTTTCATTTATTGGTTTACTAGCTAGTTCATGGGGCGCAATGGCAACTGGTACGATTATCGGTTCGCAGCTTATAAATATGCCGCTTACAACACTTGGCACAAATACGGCACTACTAAGCATTCCGATGTTTGTTTATTTCGTCATCCTTTCTTTACACGTTGTTGGTGGTTGGCAGGCTGTTATTGAAAAGTGGAAAGAAGGATTCGGTTTCTTTCTATTATTTTCTCTCGGAATTTATCTTTCTAACGCATACGTAAGTGTTGAACTAGCAGGTATATTAAGTTCTATCGTTACAATTGCATTTGGTTTTCTTATCATTAAATTAAAAGGAAAAAGTGAGCAAAATTTAATGACAGAACATGCTGCGGCAACGGAGAGAGAAGTATCTATTATAAAAATTATTAGCCCTTATATATTCCTAACAGTTTGTATTTTACTTTCTCGCCTCGTACCAGCATTACATGATGTATTCAGATCATATGCAGTCCTTGATTTAAAATCATACTCTTATAAACTGGAGCTACTATATTCACCAGGATTTTGGCTCGGTATGACTTGCTTATTTACTATTATTTTCTTCCGCATTCCATCTCATATTATTAAACAATCACTCTCGCAAACGATAAAACAATGGATTCCTTTTGCGATTACAACGACAATGTTTATCGCCATTTCAGAACTAATGGGTGCATCTGGCATGCATTCATTACTGGCAAAAACAGCTGGTGAAACATTTGGAACATTTTTCGTTTTCGTTGCTCCGTTTATCGGCGGAATCGGTGGCTTTTTAACAGGTAGTAACGCAGGATCAAATGCGATGTTCATAAAACTACAAATGCAAACTGCGCAAAACGTAGCACTCCCTTGGCAATACGTTACAACACTGCAAAACACCGCATCATCAGTAGCGACAATCGCTTGCCCGTCACGGATTACGTTAGGTGCTTATTTATGTAATATACCGTATCGTGAAAATGAACTATTAAAGAAGACGACGTTAATGATTTTTGGTGCGGTGTTGCTTGTAGTGGTAGAGGTTATTTTTTGGTATCTGTTGAGAAAATAAGAAATCCTCCTGAGAAAGGAGGATTTTCTTTTTATATGGATAATGCCTTAAGTATGAAAAGCTTCTACTAAATGAATAGGAGATGAAATGTATGCCCCTAAAAAACTACGGCGTGTTAAAAGGTACAGTTATACAATCAAAGATTGGAAAAGGGAAAACACCTCATTATCAAGTTCATTTACAAGGCGAAGCAGGAGTAGATTATCGTATTGCAATTAACGTGAAATCGCAAAGTTATCCGTCAGAGGTTTTATATTTTGCGAGTACCGATATTCGGTCAGAGGCGATTCACATTTTACCGACATTACCATTCGGTTTTACAGAAGTTAAAAACAATGAGCCGAAAGTAGCTTTAGACTACGTAAGAGGTAATGTATTTGATTCGAAGCAAATGATTCCTTTACCAGCTGAAAAAGCAGGAGTGGATAATGATTTAAATGAAAAAATAGAGCGTTATATAAAACGAGCGGTAGAAGAAAAAGCAATTATTTATGCGTTTGGTGAAAGATGGGGACCAGAAGAAAATACACCTGATTCTTACTTTCATTTCGAGCCAGGAAACGGTATACACGATATTCATATGAATCAAGGGAATGTAGAGAAATGGAAAGGTGATAATGGTATATGGCAAGACGGGGGAATACTTATTCACTTTGAAAAGGAAGAAGAATGGATCGGTATCTTTCTTGCCTTCCAATCACAGTCATGGTGTACTGATGAAGAAGGACATGCTCGTGTTCCGGTTGAGCATTGTGATTATAAGGGAAATAAATGATGAGAGGAGGGCGTTCAAAACGAACGCCCTCCTCTTATTTTATAAAACCCAAAACTAACAAGTGTAGAAATACAAGAGAACAGCAGAGCCACACTAGAAAACGCAATGAGGTACATATTATACTTCATCACTTTTCCAATGAGCTGGTTACTGTCGTACTGAAATAGTCCTGCTATTATGTTGAATAAAAATAATACGATAAACATGACGATAACACCGTCTATTGATCCTTTAATATCTGGTTTACTTAAAGCGATATGTGCAGAAATACAAATGGCGATAAATAAAAATAACCAAAAAGAAGGATTTAATAAATTACTTATTGTAAATAAGCTTTTCAATAATACAAACGTCGATAAAAGCATGTTTTGAACCATTTCTATATTAATAGAAGTAGAAGCGATTGTTTTTTCGAGGGTTGTATTAAATAAGAAATATGAATTTGGTACGAAATAGCGCATTAAAAGGATTAACGCAGTAATACCGGAAATAATAGGACCGATTCCAATGAAGAAGTTCCCAATTCGTTGATATACACTTTTTTGATTGTATTGATGTTGTACGTAGCCTAAAGCACCTTGGCTTGTATCTGTTGGGAAAAACTGCGTTGCTACAATTTTATGACGAAATAGTACACACATAATGGCATGTCCAAGTTCATGAATAGGAACACCAATCCACGCCGTTAAAAGGAATCCTTTTCTTCCGAAAGCTCTCGACCAATACATGCGTGTGAGAGATTCTAAATAACCTAATAGAAATCCAATTACAATGATAACGCCAATTAAAGAAAATAATTGGATTACGCTTGTAAGGAGTATTTGAAAAATTGAGTTTACTAATTCCATTACCAGTCATCCAATCTGTTAAAAATGTTATTTGTTCTGTTTCATAATAGCATTATTTTTCAAGATTGCTAGCACATATATTTTCATTTGAAAGAAGGATTTCATAATCTTTTTCTTGTAGTCATGTTTTATGTACAAAGTCATATATTGAATTTGTAACACCCTATATGGTATCTGCTTAAGGGGGGGGATGCGATAATGAAATGTCCGGCGTGTCATACGGAAAATACAGCAGAGGCAAAATTTTGCGGGAATTGTGGACATTCGTTGACGGAGGAAGCCGTAGCGAGTGGTGCACAGGAGGAAGGTGAGCAACAAGCACGCGTAGCACCAGCAGAGGAAACTCGATCAAATGAAACGGTAGAGCAAGCGAAGCGGTTTGCAAGTGGCTACTTTCAGTTTTTTAAACACGCATTACAAGCACCGACAGCTATTATGAAAAGTGGCAAGGTTGAAGTACGAAATGGAATTGTAAGTCTTGTTCTTATTTGTTTTTTAGGGGCATGTATTTTTTATAGAATGATGAGTGCTGCAGCAGCTGTTACGAAAACATTTGCACCAGATATATCTACTCCTACATTCTTTTTGGACTCTGTAACGGTCTTTTTATTTTTACTTATTTTAACTTTATTTGTCGGATTTATTATTTTTGTCAGTGGGAAGATGATGAAATCATCTTTTTCGTTTCTTGAAGTATTTGGAATATGGGGAACGATAGCAACTCCGGTAATTGCTATATTATTGCTTTCTTTTCTGTTTAGCTTTTTATTAATCTTTTTCTTACCAATTTTATTAGGGCTGGCTACAACATATATGGGAATTAGTATAATTGTAGCTACAGTAAAACTAGATAACGGTGGATTAGATCTTGTTTATACTCTTTTTATCGCAAATATTTTCATTGGAATTGCAACATTCATTGTACTGTGGTCTTACATTAGCACGATAATTCAAACCTTTACACAGGGATTAAAGGGCCTCTAAAGAAAAGGTGGTTGAATGGATGAATGTATGTACAAAGTGTGGGACTCAGCTTGAAGATGGTGTGCAATTTTGTCAAAGCTGCGGGAGGAAGAGGGAGAGTCTTGCAGTAAAGAAGAAAATGAGCAGCGGTACAAAGGTTGGCATTACAATTTTAACATTACTTGCTGTAGTGATTGTTGGACTGTATTTGTACGGATCATCGTATTATAAGCAGGCGGCACAAGTAGATCGGATCATTACTATTTTACAAGAGAGGAACGGGGAGAAGTTAGCTGAAATCGTCACGGCAGATGATCCATCAGTTACTGTAACGAGAGAGAGTCTAATGCCACTATTTTCGTATATAAAAGAAAATTCATCTTATGTGAATGAATTGAAAGAACAGTTGAGGATAGGTGAAAAACAAGGGAACGGAATCGAAAGAGCAGACTTTTCGTTAACGAAAGACGGAAAGTATTTCTTTTTATTTGATCGGTATAAATTGAAAGCGAAGACGTATTATACGACATTGCTTACAAATGAAAAAGGTACATCTTTAAAAATGAACGGAAAAGAAATAGATAAAACAGATGACAAAAAGTTTGAGAAGCAATATGGACCGTTTCTTCCAGGAACTCAAGTGTTTCAAGCAGAATATAAAAATGATTATGTGAAACTATCACGTGAAGAAAAGGTTGTACTTATGAAACAAGGTCAAAATAACGTAACGATAGATTTAACGTTGCAAGGACAATATATTACGGTTCAAACGAACGTGCCTGGTGCAACATTGTATGTGAATCAAAAACCAGTTACAGCGCTGGCAGGAGAAGAAATTACATGGGGGCCTGTAGCAACTGATGGAAGTGCGACGATTTATTTAGAACGAAATGGAGAAAGTGGAAGGGAAACGACAAAGGTAGAAACGGTAACGGCACTTTCGTCTTATAATCTTCCATTCGAAAAGAAAAGTGCGGAAAAAACAGTTGTTTACAATGTTACTCCGCCGCCTACGACTCGGTATGTATATAATGGTTTCATCTTCCCGGATAGTGATATTCGAAAACTAACGAGTGCAGAATTAACATATTTATCGAAAGAACAGTTGAAAATTGCTAGAAATGAAATATACGCAAGACATGGAAATATTTTTCAAACGAAAGATATGCAAGCGTACTTTTCAAAACAGTCTTGGTATAGAGAAAATCCGTATTTTTCAGGAACGTTAACCAATATTGAATCCTATAATGTGGAACTGATTAAAGCAAGAGAATAAACATGTGAAAAAGGTACAGTGCATAGCTGTACCTTTTCTATGGTTTTTTAGCTGAACCAGGATCCCTTGAAAAAAAGATATGAAAGAGGAATGTGACTTTACTTGCTCCTCCTGATGTACTTGCTTGCACATCAGATAATGCACTAGATGTTAACACACCTTCAGAATGAGGCGGTACCACTATTTTGAGGGCATCATCTGATTCTGATGATGCAGTAACTGTTATTGTATCATCAGATAAGTTTAAAATTTTTACAGTACCGATTGGTAAGATAGACTTGCCAGCGTGTGATGCTGAAGCGAAGTGAGAGCCTTTCCAAATCGTTTGTGCGAAGGTTTCATCATTAGATAACCAAGCGCGAGCGCTGTATAATGTTGCGTTAATGGAAAATTCTTGGTCAAGTGACACGGCGGGTTTCGGTTCTTGCGGTTCCTCTGGAGTTTGAGCGAGAAGGCCGGCACACATATATGTTTCACCTACTTTCGGTAGTTACTGTTATAGCATATTAAACATGTTATTTATAAGACACGACGGCTACCTATTCAGGCATAGGTTTGTGCACCAAATTTGAAGATGAAATGCTCTTTCTTTACAATGGAAGTAGGTGTTATTTCTGAAAAATATGGAAAACGTAAAGAGTATGTAGAAAAGAAGGAGTGGTAAAGTGAACTATGTCATTATTGGCGGAGATGCAGCTGGTATGAGCGCAGCTATGCAAATTGTTAGAAACGATGAAAATGCAACTGTTGTAACGTTAGAAAAAGGTGAAATTTATTCGTACGCGCAGTGTGGGTTACCATATGTCATTAGTGGTGCTATCGCTTCAACGGAAAAATTAATTGCGCGTAATGTGAAGACGTTTCGTGATAAATATGGAATTGATGCGAAAGTACGACATGAAGTAACGAAAGTAGATACGGAAAAGAAAGTGGTGTACGCAGAGCATACGAAGACGAAAGATATTTTTGAATTTCCGTACGATCGTTTATTAATTGCAACTGGCGTACGTCCTGTTATGCCAGAGTGGGAAGGTCGAGATTTGCAAGGCGTTCATCTTTTAAAAACAATTCCAGATGCTGAGCGTATATTAAAAACGCTAGAAACGAATAAAGTTGAAGATGTAACCATTATTGGCGGTGGTGCGATTGGACTGGAGATGGCAGAAACATTCGTCGAACTTGGTAAGAAAGTAAGAATGATTGAGCGAAATGATCATATCGGTACGATTTATGATGCAGATATGGCTGAATATATACATAAAGAAGCAGATAAACACAATATTGAAATTTTAACGAATGAAAATGTGAAAGCATTTAAAGGAAATGAAAGAGTGGAACAAATTGAAACGGATAAAGGTACGTATAAAGCAGATCTTGTTTTAGTATCGGTTGGAGTGAAGCCGAATACTGATTTTCTTGAAGGAACAAATATACGTACAAATTATAAAGGGGCAATCGAAGTAAATGCATATATGCAAACGAATGTGCAGGACGTATATGCAGCTGGTGATTGCGCAACACATTACCATGTTATAAAGGAAATTCATGATCATATCCCGCTCGGAACGACTGCCAATAAACAAGGGCGACTTGCTGGACTGAATATGCTTGATAAACGAAGAGCATTTAAAGGTACGTTAGGTACAGGTATTATTAAATTTATGGATTTGACGCTTGCAAGAACAGGTTTAAATGAAAAAGAAGCAAAAGGGCTACATATTCCGTATAAAACAGTCAAAGTAGACTCCACAAATATGGCGGGCTATTATCCTAATGCGAAACCACTTTACTTGAAATTATTATATCGTTCTGACACGAAACAATTATTAGGTGGACAAGTAATTGGAGAAGAAGGTGTAGATAAACGAATTGATGTGATCGCAATGGCACTTTTCAATAAAATGAGCATTCACGATTTAGAAGATGTCGACTTAAGTTACGCACCACCATATAACAGCGTTTGGGATCCAATTCAGCAAGCGGCAAGGAGAGCAGAATAGCACTTTTTAAGTGCTATTTTTTTCGTTAAAGGGGAATCATTATTTTTGGCGAAAGAAGCGAATTGGAAATAGTTATATATAGGGAAGGGGATCATTAAAAATGTTTGTAACACTTCAAACAGTTCAAGAATCAGAAAAAGAAATATTACGTAATTTATATGCACTATATCTTCATGACCTCTCTACATTCACTCCTAATATAAAGATTGGGGCAAATGGATTTTTTGAATACGAAGATTTGTACATGTTTTGGGAAAATGACGGAATCACTCCGTATTTTATTAAAAGTAATAATGATATTGTAGGATTTTTATTACTACTGGAACGTCCATTTTTGAAAAAAGAAAATGACTTTTGTATTAATGACATTTTCATATTGAATCAGTACAAGGGAAAAGGAATCGGTAAACAAGTTATTGAGAATATACTAAAAGAGAAACGAGGACAATATTTCGTTATCGAACTTGTGAAAAATGTACCAGCTGTTTCTTTTTGGAAGAAAGTATATAGGGAGCTAAACATCGAATTTGATGAAAAAACACAGTTAATCGATGATGAAGAATGTCTCGTTCAAACGTTTAAAATATAATGAAATCGGTGCCTCTAGTAGATTAATTTGAAATTTAACTTTATCCTGCATTAACGGGCAGTAAGACACCCACCTCAAAATTCAGCGAAAGCAAAGAAGCTAAGTGGGGGGCGGGCTGCCCGTAAAAGCCCGATTGGTGAAGGCTGATAATCAGTGGGGGATGAAGAAAACCCCCACTAATTAAAGTTTCACTTTATTTCGAATATACCGTTCGCCCTTGAAAACATAGTACTTATCGCTTATATTTTCATATAGTATTTATTTTTAATAAAGCAATGATCGAACCAGGGGGCACAGTATGGCAATTAACATGAAAACAATCGAAGAATGGATTGCTGAATCAAACGCAAGACAAGAAGAAGACTTTGGAAACGTTGTTGAAGAAATGAAAGAAGTATGCGTCGGACTTGATAATGCGACATTAATTTATACGAAAAATGTATTTTGTTTCGGTAAGAAAGTAGAAGTATTGTTCTTCTTCCAAGATCATGTCGTGATTGGACAAGAAAAAGATGAATATGTTGAAATCGAAAAATTAAAGTATGAAGCAATTACACATAGCAACTTAAAAACAAATGACAAAAATACAACGTTAGAATTAAAGTTTGCTAACGGACAATCTATCAATTTAGATAGTTTAAATGATAACTACGGTACGAAAAATTGGTTATTCGCGAGACAAATTAAGAGTATTTTTAAATTAATCTAGTAAAAAAGCACGCCGTCCACCGGCGTGCTTCTAATTACGCAAATCCCCTTTTAACCAATTCCGCGCTCGATACGCCCCAACAGGAATTTGAATGAGAGACGTTTCATTTCCAGTATCTATCCCGTATAACTGATCACATGAATTTGTATTAAAACTTAGTAATGGATGCCCGCCCATCCCCATCGCGGTTGCGGCGAAAACGAGTTTATGAACGAGTATGCCAGCTTCCATTTGGTGAATACGGTATCCTCTATAGCCTAATGCATTTGTATAGTAATCTTTCTTTCCGACTACATGTAGGCAAAGCGGTACTTGAAAAAGATTTACGTTATCCATCGTCATACTGGATTGAAGGGGATAACGAAGGTCTCCATATCGAAGTGGCTGTATGGAATGTGTTTTACTGTTATAAGAATAAGCACCGTTCTCTATATCTTTTACGTTATAAAAACATCCATATAATGAGACCCGTGCATTTTCATTTACATACTGACCATCAAGGTCGTTGTAATAAGGGAAGGAGAGACTCGCTTCTTGTAGTAAAGTAGCGAGCTCGGCTGTATCCCATTTCGTGAAAGTAAAGTCAGCATCAGGGGAATACCGTTCTTTACAAAGTTGTAAGAAATCATACGATAACCGTTCTACTTGCGGCAACTGTACAGCGTGCGCATGATGTTGATAGTGCTCTTCATGATGTAGTGTTTGGAAGTGTGCTGTCGATTCAATCATAGAAGCTTCATTTATTTTTGTTAACATTGGATATTCATTTACATGTTTTGAGCGAACGAAATGTTCGTGTGCTAACGGCGGAATTTGCTGTAACAACTCATGAGAAGTAACTGTTTTATTTTCACGGTAATCATTGTGAAACCAATTCGTTTGCGGTTCTGTACTTAAAGGAACGACAGCATACACACTTTCTTCGCCTTCTGACAGTCCGAGTAAATGATTGATTGCACGGTCTAGAAACTGAAAGTATACGCCATTTGTGTAACCGAATTGTTTGGCACATGCAAGTAATTGTCCGATGAGAACACCACTATCTAATCCTTGAAGTCGATACGAAAAATTATTGTATTTAAAGTAGTTTTTCCAAAACATAGTGGATACGAATGCAGCGCCAAAACAAGACTGTATGTTACAACGGTTGCCAAGTGCTTCTGTAATGTAAGAATCGAAATTTCCTTCGCGAAGTAAAATAAGTCGGTGGTGCGCAGCGTCGTAATGGTAAATACCGTCTGGATAATCATCGATCTTTAAATATATATACAATTCATTTGGATATAAAGCGCCGCCTGAAGGGATAGATCTTCGGAATAAAATTTTTTCGCTATTTAGCTGACATAACTGTGTTAAACCAAATGAGGACCAAAGGTAATGACCAATCTCCTTCAAAGTAGGTGTAGTAGAAGAGTTAGGTAAAGATAATGGGATTTCTAAAGAGAGAGGAATGATAGGTACATTTCGGTATAATTTATAAGGAAGCGGTGCATCTTCCCAGTCCACTTCATGATTCGGCATAATTTCATCGATAGAAAAATGGAGATGATGTAAAAAAGTATCCAGCTGCATAAAATCCCCCCCTTTACTATGGAAACGGATGCGGATGTGGATTTAATTGTTCATTCGTTAAAGGTTCGTTTGTATATCCAAGTGTCATCGGCACAGTATATACTCTATCCAGTCCTGTAACTCGAATGAGATGGTGACCGAACGTCATCGGTAACATGCCTGGAATAATGACTTTTACGCAATGTAATCCGTTTTTTTCTATAAGAGGTACTGTTTGATCTACAACGATTACGTCAAGTCCAGATTGCTGCAGGCGGTTTAAAAGTTGATGAAGATCGGATGTTAAATCTAGATCAACTGATTGTAATGCATTCATTTCTTGGAACGATTGCACCGGGGCATCGTCACGTAAAAGAAAGTGAAGACGTTCTTCTGCTTCTTTTAATCCGTACAGCATACTATGGTCTTCCATTTTATTTACGAGATAAGGGTCTTGTAAGCAGTTTTCGTAGTGCTCTCTTTTTTGTTCGAGTTCATCGTCTGCTATTAGTAACATGCCTGCTATTTCATGGATGGCACTCTTTAAAGCGCGGACAGGGTCTAAATGAGAGCCTCCCGCACAAACAACGTTCATTCCATTTTCACGCGTATTTTTCGCAATTACCCATAAGCTTGGGATACCGTGTTCCATCGTTGCGTTAAAAGCATGTAATTCATACCCAGTAATCGTGTACAGCCGCTGAATCATTAATTGTAATTCCGTATCATTTGCTGAACTAAGATCAAGGCGAGGGAGAGGTAATTCGGCATACCAAGTGAGCAAAAAGGCGTCACGCTCTACAATTTCTAAAATGCCATGAAAAATTGCTTCTTCTAAACTACCACCAATTGCACATCCATTTGATGTTTCATACACGAAAGCATCTCGATGACCGAGGCTATAATAAGCAATTGATTCAGGAACTAAAAGTGGCCGGTTTTGTAATAAAGAGTAGCCCCATACCCAGTTTTGTTCATAGTCAGGATCAAACGGTTTAAACGGAAAACTATTACGATTATAATGTTCATTTGTATGTACACCGAGCAAGAGGGGATTAAGTGCATGATCCTCTAACTCACGAAAACTGCCGTGTACATTTGTCTTTTTTCCTCGAGGTGACATACCACAATATCGTTCTAAACCTTCTAAAATAGCAGTCGCTTCACTCATTGCAAATGAATGAGTTCGGCCTGCAACACCTTCATTTCCAAACATTAATGGCATGTTTATAATAACGTCAGCAAATGGTAATAAAGAATGCTGCATTTTTCCGTTCAACATACCGACGCGATAATCTAAATAATCTCTCGTTAAAAATGTGTTTAGTTCATGAATGGAACGACAGCGATATGCTGCTTCGCTTGTTTTTAAGCTCGGTTGTAACGAAATCGCTGCTGCATCTGCCGTATCATCAGGCAAATTGCTACATACAGGGCAGAGCGGATCGGGAAGAAAAGAATGCCGCGTACATTGCAGTGTTTGTAAGTTTAGTAAAATGAGTTCATTTTCTAAAGAAGAATGGTTATGAGTTAATATTTTCTCTGTTTCTGCACGAATAAGATGGCACATTTGTAACATACCATTTTGGGTGGCACGTACATCACGCCTTGTTACATTATCTGCCTTTAACGCATATTTCCGCTGTAGTGCCCACATTTCTTGTTGATCAAATCCAGCGATAAATCGGCGTCCATCAGAGCAGTTGGAACAGCCAGTTGCAAGAGGATGAATGTAAGGACCGATAATACCTTCACCAAATGAAGTGAATGCACGTAGCCATGGAATATGATTCGATCGAAACATTAGCTCGGCATCATGATGAATAGTAGAAGGAGAGCCATCATGTAATACGAGAGCGAGATGAATATTTTCAGGGAGTTCTTCTGTAAGGTTATGTTGGCGAATGATAGAATATTGTTTGCATAGTTGATCATGTACATAGTTTGCAAGTAAGCCATCTCCTATAAGCAATATATTTTGAGTCATAGACTGTCCTCCTTTGCAATTAATACACCGTACACACCATCTAAGTTTTCTTTCAAAAATGATTCAATGGCTAAATCAAACACGAATGGATAAAAATTATGTTCTTCTAAATGTTGCAAGGCAAGCTGCACAGATTGCACACCTGGAACTTCTTCTTCAGCTTGTATTTCCACTCTAAAAGAATCCGTGTCATATAAAATAATAGAGGATTCAGGCAAGATATTAGCTCTGTAAGGAGTCTCTTCATTTTGAATATGAAGTAGTGATAGTTGTAGTGCGTTTCGTAAGGCTAACGTCATATTAATATTAGATGCACCGTACCAGCGATCATTTATACCGACCCAAACGACAGGAAAGCTGAGAATCTCTTCACTCATTGCTATTTTAGGAGGTTCATGAATTGTAGAGAGAGCATCGTAATAAAATCTACAATGTTTATCATGAATTGCAGTTAAATCAATCGTCGTAATTTCTTCTAGCATATGTGACTGCCGCTCATACAATTTATTATTTAAATGTTGTTGTAGCGCCCGGTATACACCTTCTGTCATCGTTTCTCCAGCGCCAATACCGATATCATTATGTTCAGGAATAAGGCGGTGCATAATTTCCGCTACATATGTTTCAATTCCTGCTAAACCAGCTTCTCGGCGCGCTTCATTATGAGTTAAACCACCACAAGTCATAAGAGGCAGGAGGGAAGCAGGACCATCTGATAGTGGAGTAGCTACTTGAATATGGCATTGTGATAACGGTAATTGATATGAATCTTGTTCATCCCATACATGGAATAAACCAGCTTCTTTAGAAGTTAATGAGTCGAAAAAGCGGAATAAATCAGTTGAGGTATGTTGGTTGGACCGCTGCTCAAGTTGTTCAGAAAGATTTTCTATCGTATCAATTGTAAAACTTTCATCAGTTGCGAGAGGATGTTTTATAAAAGGATGCCATGCTCCTTCGAGTGTTTCGTAATTTAATAAAAAGAATTGTGGTTCTTTTTCTCGGTAAGAATCATCAGCGACATGCTTAAGTAATTCAAATACGATTATATTTGCTAACATTGCAGATGGAAGTGGTGAAAATGATGCTGATGAATGTTCATTTTGTAAAGTCGTTTCATGTAGCCGATGCCATGCGGATTCCCAGCATTCTTCACGATTAGCTGTTACGATAGGGCCGGCTATACCAAGTGCTGATAAACAGACGGCAGGTATGAAGTTCTTTCCTACTTCTCTACAAATCGTGTGAACTGCTCTTAGGCCTTCAATATCTCCATTTTGAGAAACATACAAAATCCAGTCGAAAGGCTCGAACACTTCATGCAGGGGACGATCAATTGTCGTATCTATTTCCTGAACTAGGACATGATCATCAACTTCATGTGCAAGTTCTACTAGCTCATGAATGCGATCGTAATTTGTTTCCTCATAATCTGTAACAAGGTAATGAAAGGTAGGTAATCCTGATTCTAATAAAGAAGAAACTAAGGAAGTAAGCATATCTCCAGAACCAATTATAAGGACGTTTGCCGCGCGATACGTTTCGAATTTTAGAGCGCCTGAATGAGAATCAGCTTCTAAAAATTCAATTTGTGAAGCGTATCTATCAAGTAATGCGCTATTTAATTCATGAGGTGCATCTTGACTTACATCCCGAACGAAACCATTTTCATATAAAATCTCTCCAATTTCAAATACACGATTTTGATAGGGGAGAGGGAGACCATCGGTTATTTCTGCTAAAGAATAATTCCCGTTAAACATTGGCATTAATTTTTCAATCCAGTTGTAAATTCCATCACCGTCCATACGAAATGAACTGGCATTATTTCGAAAATAGACACCCCCGTTTGAGTCGGGGAGGAAAAAAGTATCCTTATTTGCTTTAAGTTTTGCATCAATTGGAAGGTTATTCATTTTAATCCTCCTTACGTTCTAGGCATACATTATTAGCTTATGTAATGAAATTTGTCCCATATGAATGCAATAAAAAAAGGCTGTAGAATAATTCATTCTACAGCCTGTAATAGATTATTAATCTATCAACCTTCTAATAATAATGATTTTGGATCTTCAAGCATATCTTTAACAGCAACAAGGAAGCTAACTGCTTCTTTACCATCAACAATACGGTGATCGTAAGATAAAGCGATGTACATCATTGGACGGTTTTCCATACGTTCTGCATCAATTGCAACTGGACGTACTTGGATTTTGTGCATTCCTAAAATACCTACTTGTGGGCTGTTTAGGATTGGTGTTGACATTAGAGAACCGAATACACCACCGTTTGTAATTGTGAATGTACCACCTTGTAACTCTTTTAATGAAAGTTTGTTATCGCGTGCTTTCATACCTAAATTACGAATTTCGCTTTCGATTTCAGCGAAGTTTAATTGGTTAGCATCGCGTACAACTGGAACAACTAATCCATCTGGAGCTGCTACTGCAATACCGATATCATAGAATTTTTTAATGATAAGCTCATCGCCTTGAATTTCAGCATTTAATAATGGGAATTGTTTTAATGCTGCAACAACTGCTTTTGTGAAGAATGACATGAAGCCAAGACGTACATCATGTTTTTTCTCGAAAGCATCTTTACGCTCTTTACGTAATTCCATGATTGCAGTCATATCAACTTCGTTAAATGTTGTTAACATTGCAGATGTTTGTTGAACTTCTACAAGGCGTTTTGCAATTGTTTGACGGCGGCGGGACATTTTCACGCGCTCAACTGGTTTTTCGAATTCCGTTTTTGCAACTGGAGCAGGAGCTGGACTTTTTGGAGCAGCTGGTGCTTCTTTTGGTGCGGCAACATGAGCTTGTACATCGTGTGGTCTCACACGTCCAAGTGGATCTGTGCTACGTACGTCGTTTAAGTCGATACCTAATTCACGAGCCATTTTTCTAGCAGCTGGTGATGCGATAGGACGGTTCGTATTCGGTAAACCTTGTAAAGTTGTAGTTTGCTCAGCATTTGGTGCCGCAGCTTTCGGTGCTTCAGTTGTTTCTTGTTTTGGCTGTTCAGCAGCCGGTGCAGGTGTACTTACTGCAACTGGTGCTCCGTTTGCATCTAAAATTGCGATAGTTGCACCAACTTCAACTGTATCCCCAGGTTCGCCTAGTAACTTCGATACAATACCTGAATCTTCTGCAATGATTTCTACATTGACTTTATCAGTTTCAAGCTCAACAACGCTGCCACCTTTCTCAACTTTGTCGCCTACGTTGATAAGCCATTGTGAGATAGTTCCTTCAGTAATAGATTCTGCAAGCTCAGGTACTTTAATTTCGATCATTTTAAATGTCCTCCCCTTATTTGCCTAACGGTGTGTTTTTTCTTCTTTCGTCTTCGGTAATCTCCATTTGTTAGCCTGCCCCCGGGCAGAATATCTGTCCGGGGAGCAAGCTAGAAACCTTCATTATTACTTTCAGTTGCTGAAAACTTCAATTTCTTGTTTATCTTGACGGAAGTTATACTTCACATCTAAAGCGTGTGCAACAATTAGTTCTTGCTCAGCTTTGTGAGCGAATGGATCGCCACCAGATGGGCTAGAGCGATCTGGGCGTCCAATGTAACCTGTTTTCACTTTATCTCCAGCAAGTTCAAACAGAATTGGAGCCATGTAATGCCATGCGCCCATATTACGAGGTTCTTCTTGAACCCAAATAATTTCTTCTAAGTTTTTAAAGCGTTTAATAATAGATTGAACTTTCTCAGCAGGGAATGGGTACAGCTGTTCAATACGAACGACATGAACTTCATCTAAGTTATACTCATGTTTACCAGACTCAATTTCTGCTGCTAAGTCAATCGCCATTTTACCTGTGCTTAAAACAAGACGTTTTACTTTAGTTGGTTTCATGCCAAGGTTTTCTTGTTCTAGAGCAGGTTGGAAACGTCCTTCGCTTAACTGACTAGCAGTTGAAAGCGTAAGTGGGTGACGTAATAAACTCTTTGGCGTCATCAATACTAATGGTCGAACAGCGTCTGTTCCTAAGATAGATGCTTGACGACGTAAAATATGGAAGTATTGTGCCGCGCTCGTTAAGTTTGCAACTGTCCAGTTATTCTCAGCGGCTAACTGTAAGAATCGCTCTGGACGTGCACTAGAATGCTCTGGTCCTTGACCTTCATAACCGTGCGGTAATAGAAGAACTAAACCAGATTTTTGACCCCATTTTGCTCTTCCTGCTGAAACATATTGATCAAATAATGCTTGCGCAGTATTTGAGAAGTCACCATATTGCGCTTCCCACATAACAAGAGTTTCTGGAGCGAATACGTTATAACCATACTCGTAACCAACAACAGCAGCTTCTGATAACGGACTGTTATGAACAGAGAAGGATGCATTAATGTTTGGTAAGCGATGTAATGGTGAATATGTTTCATTTGTATCAGTATCGTGTAATACGATATGACGGTGCGCGAATGTACCACGCTGTGAATCTTGACCAGTTAAACGAATTGGCGTACCTTCTTGTAAAATAGAAGCGAATGCTAATGACTCAGCAAGTGCCCATTCAATTTTACCGTTCTCTTCAAGAGCGTCTTTACGGCGTTCAAGAATTTTCTTTACTTTCGGATATACGTTAAAGCCTTCTGGCCAAGATAGTAGACCTTCATTAATTGCACGAAGTGAGTCAATCTCAACACCAGTATCAATTGGCTGAATGCCTTTTGCAACAACATCTGGCACTTTAACGTCAATTGTTGCAGCGCTCGTATCAGCTGGCGGTACTTGTGCATAGTCAGATTTTAATTGCTCTTGTATAAACTGAGTCATTGTTTCAACCTCATCTGCATTTAGAACACCAGCAGCTTGTAATTGATCTGCATAAATAGCTCTTACAGTTGGGTGATTTTTAATCTTTTTGTACACTTGTGGTTGCGTAACTGCTGGGTCATCCATTTCGTTATGACCGTAGCGGCGGTAACCAATTAAATCGATTAAGAAGTCTTTTTTGAACAATATACGATATTGAATCGCAAGGTTAGCAGCAGCAAGACAAGCTTCTGGATCATCAGCGTTCACGTGAACAATCGGAATATCGAAACCTTTTGCAAGGTCACTTGAATATTTCGTAGAACGAGAATCATAGCTATCAGTCGTAAAGCCAACTGCATTGTTTGCGATAACATGAATTGTTCCGCCTGTTTGGTACGCGTTCAATCTGCTTAAGTTCAACGTTTCAGATACAATACCTTGACCAGGGAATGCAGCATCACCATGAACTAAAATTACGAATGATTTTGAAGTATCTTGTTCTGGAAGACCAGATTTTTTACGATTCTCTTGAGCCGCACGTGCAAAACCTTCTACAACAGGGTTAACGAACTCAAGGTGACTTGGGTTATTTGCTAATGTAACGCGAGTGCTAACTTCTTCGTTACTAACGACTTGTTCTCTACCTAAATGGTATTTCACGTCGCCAGTCCAGCCAGAATTTGCCACTGCGCCTTCTATTTTTGCATGTTTGAACTCAGCAAACATGTGACTATATGGTTTTTCTAATACGTGTGCAAGTACGCTTAGACGACCGCGGTGAGCCATACCAATCATGACATCTTCTACGCCGCCCTTTGCACCTTCGAGAACAATTTCATCTAGAACAGGTACAAGCATATCAACGCCCTCGATAGAGAAACGCTTTTGCCCAACGAATGTTTTATGCAAGAATTGCTCGAAACCTTCAACAGCTGTTAAACGTTTTAAAAGAGCAGTTCGTTTTTTATTTGATAGTGGTTGACGCAATGAATTTGATTCCACCATTTGATGCAACCACGCGCGTTCTTCACTATCTTGTATATGAGAAAATTCATAAGCTAAAGATTTTGTATAAACGTCTTTTAATCTATGAATTACATCAAGTGCAGTGTGAATACCTTCTGGTGCATCTTGCCATACTGTTTTCGCTGGAATCGCTTTCAAGTCAGCATCGCTCAGTTCGTTCATTGCTTTCTCAAGAAGAGATTGTCCATTAGCAGCATCTTCCATCGGATTGATGTGAGCCAACGTATGCCCGAATGAACGAATTTGTTCAACAAGCTGAACGACTTTAAGAATTTTTTCAATGTTCCCTGTGTTTTGAGGAGAAAAATGTGTTGCTGTGTTGTCCCCTGTTACGACATCATCTTGAAACGAAGGAGCTCCAAAAATTTCAAAAAGCTCTTGTAATTCCGGATCAACAGAACCTGCTCCAGTTACGTAAAGATCATACTGCTCAATAACATAACCAAGGTTCGGACCATGGAACTTGGCCCAAGGGTTTGTCGTTGTATTCTTCCTCGTCATTTGTTTAAACCTCCCAATGCATATAATCCTTTTTCCAAACAAAAGGTGCATTTTGCTCTTTTCAATAATTGATGAACCAACAATCAATGTAAATGTTTTCTTTATTCTTATGTTATTACAATAATTTACATAATACCAAACACTATTACTTATCTGTTTTGTAAAAAAACATTCACAATAACTTATCACCCAAGTTAATCTTTCATGTTATAAAGTAATTTCACAGAAAAATGGGGTGGATATATTTGGTATACCTACACGAATAACTAAAATTGTTGCATGTAAATATAAGTATAATAATTAGAATGTTTCGATAAAAATGAGTTCGAATTATGTATATTGAAATAATAAGCGCTTTCATTGATATTATACAACAATATAACGGAATATAGTATAAAAAATAAAAAATTATGAATTTATCGTAAACTTTATTTAGATAGTGTTAAATATTGAAAGGAAAGTGAAGGATTTCTACAAAAAAAGTTGCTAAACATAAAAAATGCTTCATAAACAGTTAGTTTCTATAAATATGACGAAAAACACCGTAAAACCAATAACGCATTTCGTGGAATAAAGAGATGAATGAAATATTTTAAAAGGATAAAACAAATAGGGAGATATTAAATTTAAAAAATAGAGAGGAGAAGATATAGTAACAATTATTTACAGTGTTCCGCGTTTCATTTCAAAATAGACGTGCTGAAATTGAAAAGTTTCTTCTATATAAATAGAGTGAAACAAACTAAAATGCATGTAAAGGAAACTTGACGTAAAGGTTGCTTTACATATATACTCACTGTAAGGAAGGAGGGAGAAATTTCCTTGGAAAATAAAATGGTTGAATACCGAAAAAAATTTGGACTATCTCAAGAAAAATTGGCTGAGAAACTTGGAGTTTCCAGACAAACCATCATTTCAATTGAAAAGGGAAAATATGATCCATCACTTCCGTTAGCATTTGAAATAGCAAAAACATTTCAGACAACGATAGAACATGTATTTATTTATGAAGGAAAAGAAGAGGGGGAATAGGGATGAATTATTCACAAAAGTACTTTTTAATTATGGGAATTATTTTCTTTATTATGAGTGGAACCATGGTATTAGCGGGCATAATGACGCATTCCGCACCACTGGCTCCAACGTATACAGTACTTACGATGATGATTATGTGTTTCTGCTTAAGTTACTTACACCCGCAATTTAAAGAAAAAGATGAGCGAATGAAACTTATTCGTTATAAAGGAATGTTCTTCAGCTTTTTTGCGCTAACGGCATATTACCTTCTTTTCTCTTTCGGTTTAAATCTACACGTAATTACACTATCTGCGGTTGAACTATTAAACATACTTATGGCACTTACGATGAGTACAGTTTTTATCTCATTTGTTGTTTTATCGAAAAGATATTAAGATGGAAGAGAGAAAGGAAGATTAACATATGCAAATGATGTATGCTTTTGGCATTGGACTTGTATTATTTTTAGCCGTATTCTTATTTATTCGAAAAGACGTTCAAGGTGGGACGTTAACGAAAAGAGGCTTTTATAAAATGATCGGCTGTTTAGTTGTTATGTTTATAGCGATTATCGTAATGATCGTTTTAATAAATCAATCACTATAGAATATAAAAATGGAACCTTACTGTAGTAAGGTTTTTCTTTTTGATGTAAAATCCGAAAATTCCCATGAAATCCATTTACTACATATAATGGATATTATATAATTTAATAAAATGATAGATAGGGAGCATAGTATATGAATAAAAAAACTATCTTCTTTTTATTAATATGCCTACTACTTATAGCTAGTATTACTTATATAATATGTAACAAACGAGAACAAGTGCCACCTATGTTAGTATGGGAGCACCAAGAATACTATGTTACGAATGAACCTGCCGAAGCTGAAAAAGTTGGACAAAGGCTCGGAGAAGTAACGAAGAAAATTGAAACAAGTAAAAAACCTACTAAAAACAGTGAATCCAACATAGTACAAGAAAAAACAGAAGTATTCACAATGATAGAGGAAGAAAAAAATCCTCACTCATCTTTAATCATAAAGGAGCCTTATAGTGACGAATATAGAGTAGTAAGACCGATGTTACATGTACTATAAAGTGAAAAGGAGACTCATATGCAGACAGTAACTTATCCATGGTCGTTAAGAAAAATGTTTGTTTTTTTCCTTTGCTTCATCCTTCCGCCAATCGGCGCAATTTATATTTTGATGAATCGAGAAGCGCTACAAAAGAGAGACTTCATTTTATATGTATTATTTGCTGCTATTAATATATCGCTTTGGTTATCACTTATGATCTTTGAGAGGAGTATGTGGATGGTAGCGGGGCATTATGTGTTTGGAGCAATTATTATTGTTTTATCGAATATGAATAAGAGATAAGCCAGCAATCTTAAAGTTGCTGGTTTTTATTTTGCTATTTATAATGAGGAAATAAATTTTTAATAGAGAGTAGTGGGCGTTATGAGATGGAAAGAGGGGACGTTTGAAAAAATAGACACGAATGACTTATCTATTGAGCAACTCATACATACATTCAAGGAACAAAACGTAAATGGCGGAGCGGTTATAAGCTGTTTTAAAGTACATAAAGAAAATTTTTTCAAAGAAATACCACATTTGAAAGATGGATACGAGCACTTCTTTAGAAGAATCTTCAACTCTTTAGATATAATGCATAACTTAGAAGAGTTAAAAATACATACGTCAGAAAAATATAAGTTTCATTTTAAAGAGCAATGGGCAGTCATGCTTGATGGTAGCATTGCCGCTCAAATTTTGTCGGGTGGAGCATATGAAACATTTAAGAAACGACCAGTTATCGCAAAACAATTAGCAGTTAATCTATGTCAATATATGTTCCAAGATCGATACGAAGATATTAAAGTTTTTGAAAGCTATAGCCCTTGGACAGATTGGTTTTATGATGTTGCGTGGGATGTTACTTGGATGGTGTTAGATAGTAAGGAGCAGAAAATGTGGTTCATCTGTGCTACGGATACGGATTGATAGAAAAGAGCCTTGTAGGAAAGCTGCAAGGCTCTTAATATTTTGGGAATGAATAGAAAATAAATCATATAAATGCTATACTAAAAAATGTTTGTAATGTCAGTTTCATACTATTATATAATGCTGACTTACTAGAAAAGATAAGAGGAGAATGAGCGTGCAAAAGATAAAGAAACTATTACTGTTAATGATGGTAGTAGGATTAACAGTAGGTGTTTTAGCAGGGTGTGCAAATCCGAAAGATACGACAGAAGAATTTTTAACAGCGATACAAAAAGGTGATATAGAAAAGGCTCGTACATTTGTTGAGAGTGACAAGGAATTTAACAAACTAAATGAAAAAACAGATGATGCTGAGGCAAAAGCAATGCTGAGTGCAATTACGAAAAACTTTAAATTTGAAAAGCTAGAAGAAGTATCGAAAAAGGATGACAAAGCAGAAGTGAAAGTGAAAATTACATCTGCTGATCTATCCGTTGCTGTAACAAAAGCAGTGGGAGAAGTTATGCCAATGGCCTTCGCTAGTGCTTTTAGCGAAGACAAAGAGCAATCTGAAAAAGCAATCGAAAAAACGATGACATCAGCAATCGTCAAACACTTATCAGATAAAGATGCAATCATGGCAACTCGCGAAGTTACATTGAACTTAAAGAAAAACAAAGATGGCGACTATAAAATCGTTGCAGATGATAACTTGAAAGAAGTATTGTTTGCTAATGCGAAGTCTTTGGAGAAGATGTTTGGTGGGAAGTGATTGATTTAGATAAAAAAGAGAAACCATATCACGTAGAAGGTTGATACGGTTTCTCTTTTTTTATGACCCCGGAGAGGCTCGAACTCACGACCTCCACCCTGTCAAGGTGGCGCTCTCCCTGCTGAGCTACGGGATCTTCAAAAATGCGTATGTAACAGCATCTTTAATCTTTATGCTAAAGCAATTATATATAATTAACTGAAATTTTACAATATTTTTATAGTAAGTTTTAAAAGGGAAATCATATGCAATTATGCGAGTAGTGTCTGAAGGGATAATGATGAGAATAAGACTTAGTAGAATGTAGCGGTCATATTATTTAATGTATTTATCCAAAGGGTTTTCATCGCTTAAATCAACAAGTAAAGGACATAAGAATAATAAAGGTAGAGCGGCATTAGCATGATGAAAGGTGTCATTTGATAGATACTGCCTTCCAAAACAATACGGGCAATCTTTTTCAAATGTCACGAGTATTGACCATACATCTTTTATTGTCCACTTCGTTTTACAATACGTACAACGCGCCATAGAGTTCCTCCTCATTTTAAGTCTTCTTCTAGTATATTCCATTTTATTGTACTGAAGTCATTTGTATTTGGTGTGATAAAATGTAAGTTGTTTTGTTTTTTTATGTGGATTTATTTAGTCATTTATGATCAATTACATATCGTTTCATGTTTTTGCAGGATGATAGATTTTCAGCTTCAATATGCAAATTGGCCAATATATCCTTTTTACAATTTACTTAAAATCATGTATAACAGAGATACAAGATTATTTTACCCCGCTATTTGCGGACGGTAAGATCCCCACCTCAAAATTTAGCGAAAGCAAAGAAGTTAGGTGGTGGCAGGCTGCTCGTAAAAGCCCGATTGGTGAAGGCTGATTAAAGTTTCACTTTATAAATATTCAGTAGTAGAGGGAGAATTATTGTAATGGTAAGGAAAACGTTCAAGATGCGCGTATCTAGAAATAGAACGATTTCGATTAATGGCTCGATTCTTGATGTGGATGTTACACATGATGAGTTTTTACAAGAGTTTGTTGAGTGGGTCGATTCTAAAGGCTGGTCGTTTATGGGGATGACAGATGAGATTACACCCGAGGAAGCTAGTCAAAATTTAATAGATTCATTGATTGATGAGAAGGATAAGAAAGAATAATTCCTTCTTATTTTTTATTGTATATTTATGTTCTTTATCGTAAAAGTGTGATATAGTGAAAAAAGTGAATATTCTTCCAAATTAATACAAATTACATATAGGTTGGTAGAGGTATTTTATAGAATGTGAAAGTAAAGGGAAAAGGGAGAGTCATATGGTAAATTTTAAGAAAATTTCGGTTTTCGTTATGGTTATTTGTTTATTTTTTTTGACACCTATGACGTTATATGCTGAGACGAATATTGGAGTAAATCCGGAGCAAGTGGCACCTCCACCTGCGGAAGGGCCGAATGTTTTTAGTCAGTTTGCGACTACGATTGATGCGAAAACAGGAGATATGTTGTACGACAAAAATGCACATCATCGTGCGTTCCCTGCTAGTATGACGAAAGTGTTAACGGCGATTTTACTGATGGAGCATACGAAGCCAGAGGATCAATTTACGTTTTCACAATTAGCATTAGATCAAGAGAAGAGTAATTATCAAATTGAGTTTCACCCTGGTGAGACTATTAATAGAAATACTGCACTTATGATTTTAATGGTGCTGAGTGCGAATGATGTGTCGTATGCGATTGCGGAGCGTATTGGAGGAAGTGTTGAAAACTTCGCCAATATGATGAATGAAAGGGCGAAGCAATTAGGGGCTAAAGATAGTCATTTTGTAACGCCAAATGGATTGCATGATCCAAATCATTATACGACGCCATATGATATGGCCATGATTACGAGAGGTGTGCAAAAGTATCCTGAAATTTTACAAGCGATGAATACGAAAAGAACGACGGTTACGACATCTACGCAAACAGTTTCTATTTTTAATAAGTCTACTTATTTTGAAAATCCATATAGTATGGGTGGTAAGACAGGATTTACGAATGAAGCACGCAATACGCTCGTTTTATTAAATGAGAAGGATGGTAATCGTATTATAAATGTAGTAATGGCTTCTCAAAGACCTGAAATTTATGAAGATTTGAAGCAGATGGCGGAATATTCTTTTGGGCAATTTACGAAGCAAACTGTACTAGATAAACATAGTTGGCACCAAAAGGCAAAGTATTTAAATAAAGATGTTGATTCTGAGCTGGAAAAAAGTGCAGAGCTTATGCTAAAGAAAGATGAAGGGAAAAATATAAAAACGGCTTTTCGGGTTAATTCAGTGGATAAAGAATCTTTGTATCAAAAAGGAATTCATCGCGGTGAAGTAGTTGGTGCGGTAGATATTATAAAGAATAATCAAACGATTGCGACTATAAATGTTCTTTCAAAAGAAGATGTTACTTTTGCGATGCCTAAAAAAGATACAGTTGCACCTGAAGTAAAGGAATCGAATGTGAAAGTGATAAGTGTTGGAATAGGTGCGATTTTATTATTTGGAGCGATTTTATATGTAGTGCTGCGCCGAAATAACCAAGGGATGAAATCAGAAGAAAAATAAATTGCTAGTAGACCGTGATGAGATTTTGTCACGGTCTTTTTTGTATGCATTTCAAAAATGATTTAACTAATAATTGTAAATTTTCTTATTGCATTTCCATATCGTTCGTTATATTATTTACTTGTGTTCTTGTTAGAGAACTAAAGTGAATATTGTATACTTCAAATAACATAAAACAACGGAGAGGGAGAGAAACGATGAAATTAATTTGGAGGGTGATTAGCAACGTTATCTCATTTGTTTTATTTGCATTGATGATTTGCTTAGCTTTTGTAGTTATTTCTTCAAAAGCGAGCGGTGGGGATCCAACAGTGATGGGATATCAATTTAAATCAGTGTTATCAGGATCGATGGAACCGACATTTTTAACAGGATCAATCATTGCGATAGAACCGACGAAAGATGGTTCTAAATATCAAAAAGGCGATGTTATTACGTTTAAAGAGAAAGATGACAAAATTATCACTCACCGTATTATCGGTGTGAAAGATACAAATGGAAAAGTAATGTATGAAACAAAAGGGGATAACAACAACGGACCAGATTTAGCACCAGTACTTGCAGAGAATGTAATTGGAAAGTATGCAGATATTACAGTTCCATACGTTGGTTATGGACTGAATTATGCGAGTTCAAAAGCGGGAGCAGCATTACTTCTCATTATTCCTGGAGTCTTTTTACTTGGCTATTCCGCAATTTCTATTTTTGGCGCTATTCGTAGCATTGACGGAGAAAAGAAAGATAAAAAAGTAGAACAATCCGTCTAGTTCGTTTGGTTATACTTTCCGTTTAGGAAGTTAACAAATATATATATATATTAAGGGGATATGGACATGACTTTAAAGAAAAAATTAGGAATGGGTATCGCATCAGCGGTATTAGGCGCTGCATTAGTTGGCGGAGGAACATTTGCATACTTTAGCGATAAAGAAGTGTCAAATAATACATTTGCGTCTGGAACACTTGATTTAGCGCTGAACCCATCAACAATTGTGAAAGTGGATAATTTAAAACCAGGTGATACAATTGAAAAAGAATTTAAATTGGAGAATAAAGGTACACTAGATATTAAAAAAGTACTATTAAATACGGAGTATGATGTAGAAGATGTGAAGAAAGATAATAAGAAAGACTTTGGTGAAGACATTGAAGTAGTTTTCTTGAAAAATATAGATAAAAAAGATGAAGTAATTAAGAGAATGACATTGAAAGAGTTGAAGAGTAAAACAATGACTGCTGCAGAAAATGATTTAGTAAGTTGGTTATGGCCTGAGAAAGGTATTAAAGCAGGAACTAATGATTCATTTAAAGTGAAATTCCACTTTATTAATAAAAATGAACCTCAAAATGAATTCCAAGGCGACAAACTGCAATTAAAATGGACATTTGAAGCACAACAAGGCGATGGAGTGGAGAAAAAGTAATCATAAAAAGAGACTATCAAAAATGATAGTCTCTTTTTATGATAAAAGTGAAATGTACAAAGAAACATAATTTCTTATATCATTTTATAATTCACTTTATTATAATAAAGGTATAGTTCTTGATAAAGAACAAGTTGTTCGATAGGAGAGATTAAAATGCTGAAGCCACCTCGCAAATTCAAAAGGATGCTTATATTGCCATGTTTGTGTTCTATTACTTTTTATTTAGGCTCTCAAATGATGACTTATACAGAAGCAGCTTTCATTCATGAAACGAAAGTTGAGGCTACTATTTCTACAGCAAGTATTTTTCCAAAAACAGTTGATCAATTAACAGAACAAGCTAAGCAACATAAGGAAGTTATTTTGCGTGAGTATGAAGGGATGAAATTGAAATTAACCTTTACTTCCATTCAAGAGTTAGAGCAGGTGCTTGCTACGTGGAAGCAAGGGCGTGAGAAAATAGTTGCGGAAAGAGAATTGTTACAAAAAGTATATGTATCAATAGAGGGTCCTTATAATCAAGTGCAAGAAGAGTTAAAAGGAAATAAAAGCGAATCGAATAAGCCAGTATTCTCATATGTGAATGCTGGTTTTCATATAGTGAAAGACAATTGTGAGTATGTTGATAAAGAGGTAAAGTTACAGGTGATTGATAAACAAATTCAAGATTTTGAGAAATTACTAGTAGAGGAAACAGCAAAACAAGTAAGTGAGGCTAAGAAACAAGAAGAAGCGAAAAAGCAAGAAGAGAGTAAAAAGCAAGAAGAAGCGAAAAAACTAGAAGAGAGTAAGAAACAAGAAGAAGCGAAAAAGCAAGAAGAGAGTAAAAAGCAAGAAGAAGCGAAAAAACTAGAAGAGAGTAAGAAGCAAGAAGAAGCGAAAAAACTAGAAGAGAGTAAGAAGCAAGAAGAGGCGAAAAAACTAGAAGAGAAGAAACAAGAAGAACAGAAAAATAAAGATAGCAAGTAAATACAGCAACTTTTCAGAGCGAATAGAGGTTATAAAGCCGAATAGGTGAGAGAGCATTGCGACTCACCTATTCGGCGTGTCTTCTTTATTTTAACAATACACGTCATATACGAGAAAACTGGTTGGCAGCATGATGGTGAAAGATACTAATTAGTATAGATAGTGAAAATTAATTACGTTTTTCTTTGTTTCTCAACAAATTTCCGAAAATTTAAAATGATATTGAGAAATAAAAATAACTGAAAATACTAATAAAAAAATGTTGTATTTATATAGAGTTGTTCGTTATAATGAACTTAAGGTTTTTAAAAGAGAACGAATATTAGCTAAGCTAATATAGTTTTCTTTATGTCCCTTATTGAAAAATTATAGGGGGAAAAATATAAAAAACAGCTAGGGGGAATTGATTGTGAGTCTGAAAAAGAAATTAGGTATGGGAGTTGCATCAGCGGCACTGGGGTTATCTTTAATTGGTGGAGGAACGTTTGCATACTTTAGCGATAAAGAAGTATCAAATAATACATTTGCAGCTGGGACGTTAGATCTTACATTAGACCCTAAAACGCTTGTAGATATTAAAGATTTAAAACCAGGGGATTCTGTTAAGAAAGAGTTCTTATTAAAGAATAGCGGTTCATTAACAATTAAAGACGTTAAACTAGCAACAAAGTATACTGTGAAAGATGCAAAAGGTGATAATGCTGGTGAAGACTTTGGTAAGCACGTTAAAGTGAAATTCCTTTGGAACTGGGATAAACAAAGTGAGCCTGTATATGAAACAACTTTAGCTGATTTACAAAAAACTGATCCAGATCTTTTAGCTAAAGACATCTTTGCTCCTGAGTGGGGAGAAAAGGGTGGATTAGAAGCTGGTACAGAGGATTATTTATGGGTACAATTTGAATTTGTAGATGATGGAAAAGACCAAAATATCTTCCAAGGTGATTCATTGAATTTAGAATGGACATTCAATGCTAACCAAGAAGCTGGCGAAGAAAAATAATAAAAAAGCGGGTATCCCCCGCTTTTTTTTATAAAGAAAAAGAAGTGCTGGTTGTTAGCACTTCTTTCTATTATTATTTTTGATCGTGCTTCCATTTTGTAAATTCAAGAAATTCACGAAATTGTTCTTTGGAGACACCAGAGTTCATTGCATCTTTAACAAGCTGTGTCCATTCGGAGTCTAGGTTAGTTTCCTTTGTTGTTTCATCATGAAGTAAAGTATCAACTGGAATTTGTAGAACTGCTGCGATCTTTTCAAGAAACTGAATGGAAGGGTTTTTTTGTAAATTTCGCTCTATAGAACTAATGTAAGATTTAGCAACACCAGCTTTTTCGGCAAGTTCAGTTAATGAAATACCTTTTTGTAAGCGAAGGCGTTTTATACGTTCTCCAATCATATTTGCGCACCTTTCTATCAATATGTAGTCGTCTTATGATGTCATTATTATAACATAAACTTCGTTAAAAAGAACAAGGCTATTGAGCCTGACTGGATGGCTTCATACGTCTTAAAAAATGTTCGATATCTTGCAGGGCGATACCAGCGTCTAGAGCTTCAAGTATTAAATCAATCCATTCTTGGTCCAGTGCGTCAGTCTTATCTTTGTACAAATGTAATTCCTCCCTAATTATCGGTCATAACTGCTGCTACAGAATATATGATAATGCAATCGCATTTTGTGTTTTATATAGTGAATTATCAAATATTTTGTAGATAAAACAAAGATAAAATCCCCATTAAATTCCCTCTATGGCGATTATAAAGTTTCTGACAAATATTTTCAATATTTTCAGAAAACATTGTTGAATTGTGATATATTCGTATGCTAACTATGGAATTTTTACAAATATGTTAAAAAAATTACATAATATAACTAAATATTGAAAAAATATTGAATTTTTAATAAAATTCAATTTGTAATACATATTTTTTATTAGGGGAGGAAATAAGGGATGAACAAGAAACCGTTCAAAGTTTTGTCATCAATCGCTTTGACAGCTGTGTTAGGTCTTTCATTCGGGGCGGGTGGCCAGTCTGCATATGCTGAAACACCTGTGAATAAGACAGCTACGAGTCCAGTCGATGATCATTTAATTCCAGAAGAACGTTTAGCAAATGCGCTAAAAAACCGTGGGGTAATTGATTCGAAGGCTTCAGAGACAGAAACAAAGAAAGCCGTCGAAAAATACGTAGAGAACAAAAAGGGTGAAAATCCTGGGAAAGAAGTATCAAATGGGGACCCACTTACAAAAGAAGCATCTGACTTTTTAAAGAAAGTGAAAGATGCGAAAGCTGATACGAAAGAAAAGTTAGACAAACCAGCAACAGGAACACCTGCAGCGACAGGCCCAGTTAAGGGTGGTCTAAATGGTAAAGTACCAACTTCTCCAGCAAAGGGAAAAGAATATAACGGTGAAGTTCGTAAAGATAAAGTACTCGTTTTACTTGTAGAGTACGCTGACTTTAAACATAACAATATCGATAAAGAACCTGGTTATATGTATACTGACGATTTTAACAAAGAACATTATGAAAAAATGTTATTCGGTAATGAGCCATTCGCATTAGAGGATGGCAGCAAAATCGAAACGTTTAAACAATATTACGAAGAGCAATCTGGCGGTAGTTATACAGTAGACGGAACAGTTACAAAATGGTTAACAGTTCCTGGTAAAGCTGCTGATTACGGTGCAGATGGTGCGACAGGTCATGATAATAAAGGACCAAAAGGACCACGTGATTTAGTAAAAGATGCATTAAAAGCAGCTGTAGATAGCGGTATTGATTTATCAGAGTTTGACCAATTCGATCAATATGATGTAAATGGCGATGGAAATCAAAAACAACCGGACGGTTTAATTGATCACTTAATGATTATCCATGCGGGTGTTGGACAAGAAGCAGGCGGCGGTAAATTAGGTGACGATGCAATTTGGTCACATCGCTGGACTGTTGGACCAAAACCATTCCCAATTGAAGGCACACAAGCGAAAGTTCCATATTGGGGGGGAAAGATCGCGGCATTCGACTACACAATTGAACCAGAAGATGGCGCAGTTGGTGTATTCGCACATGAATATGGTCATGATTTAGGTCTTCCAGATGAGTATGATACAGACTATACTGGTGACGGTGAACCAATTCAAGCTTGG
The DNA here is from genome assembly GCF_052947655.1 of Bacillus pretiosus. Classification (NCBI taxonomy): domain Bacteria; kingdom Bacillati; phylum Bacillota; class Bacilli; order Caryophanales; family Bacillaceae; genus Bacillus; species Bacillus pretiosus. The sequence goes on from NZ_CM129593.1 coordinate 1,253,957, forward strand.
TCTGTTATGAGTGGCGGAAGCTGGGCTGGTAACATTGCAGGAACAACGCCAACGAGTTTCTCACCACAAAATAAAGAGTTTTTCCAAAAAACAATCGGTGGTAACTGGGCAAATATCGTAGAAGTAGATTACGAGAAATTAAATAAAGGTATCGGTCTAGCAACATATTTGGACCAAAGTGTTACGAAATCTAACCGCCCAGGTATGATTCGTGTTAACTTGCCAGATAAAGATATAAAAACAATTGCTCCAGCATTTGGTAAGCAGTATTACTACAGCACAAAAGGTGACAATCTTCACACAAAAATGGAGACGCCACTGTTCGATTTAACAAATGCAACGACTGCGAAATTTGATTTCAAGTCATTGTATGAAATTGAAGCAGAGTATGATTTCCTTGAAGTACATGCTGTAACAGAAGATGGTCAGCAAACATTAATCGAAAAACTGGGTGAGAAAGCAAATAGTGGAAATGCACATTCAACAAATGGAAAATGGATTGACAAATCATACGATTTAAGCCAATTCAAAGGTAAGAAAGTAAAATTAACATTTGAGTACATTACAGATGGTGGTTTAGCATTAAACGGTTTCCTACTTGATAATGCATCACTAAATGTAGACGGTAAAGTAGTATTCTCTGATGATGCAGAAGGTACACCGCAGTTCAAATTAGATGGATTCGCTGTATCTAATGGAACAGAGAAGAAAAAACATAACTATTATGTAGAGTGGAGAAACTATGCTGGTTCGGATAACGCATTGAAATATGCTCGCGGTCCAGAATACAACACAGGTATGGTTGTATGGTATGCAGACTCAGCTTATACAGATAACTGGGTTGGTTTACATCCAGGACATGGTTTCCTTGGCGTAGTTGATTCTCATCCAGAAGCAATTGTTGGAACTTTAAATGGTAAACCAACAGTAGCAAGTAGTACACGATTCCAAATCGCTGATGCGGCGTTCTCATTTGATAAAACGCCAGCTTGGAAAGTTGTATCTCCAACGCGCGGAACGTATACGTATAATGGCTTAGCAGGCGTACCGAAGTTTGATGATTCGAAAACGTATATTAATAAACAGATTCCAGATGCAGGACGTATTTTACCGAATCTTGGCCTGAAGTTTGAAGTAGTAGGACAAGCTGATGATAATTCTGCTGGTGCTGTTCGTTTATATCGTTAATACAGTAAAACTACCGAAAGATTTTCTTTCGGTAGTTTTTTTGTGAGCAATGAATTTTATATGCAAGAAGAAATTATATATAATGTAACTTTACGAATAGAAATTTATTATATATGAAGTCTATATAAATAATGAAAGAATTGGATAAAAATAGTGGGAGAAGGTGAATGAATGAGTGTTTCTTCTATTGTAAATAAACAAAAAGCATATTTTTATAATGGCCATACGAGAAGTGTAGAAGTGAGAAAGAATAATTTGAAGAAGCTTTATGAAGGCATTCAGCGTTTTGAAGAAGAAATATTTCAGGCATTGAAATTAGATTTAAATAAGTCAGTTCATGAGTCGTTTACAACGGAAGTTGGATATGTATTAAAAGAAATTTCCTTTCAATTGAAGCATATTTCATCGTGGAGTAAACCGAAGCGGGTTCGAACAGCACTCACTCATTTTGGATCAAAGGGGAAAGTAGTTCCTGAACCGTACGGTGTGACACTTATTATTGCACCGTGGAACTATCCGTTTCAATTAGCAATTGCACCTCTTGTAGGAGCGTTGGCGGCTGGAAATACAATTGTTTTAAAGCCGTCAGAGTTAACGCCAAACGTTTCCAAAGTACTTACGAGGATGTTAGAGGAATTATTCCAAGAAGAGCTTGTAGCGGTAGTAGAAGGCGGTGTAGAAAAGAGTACGGAATTGTTAAAGGAACCGTTTGATTATATTTTCTTTACAGGTAGTGTCGGTGTTGGAAAAGTTGTGATGGAAGCAGCAGCGAAACGGTTGACGCCACTCACGTTAGAACTTGGGGGAAAAAGCCCATGTATTGTACATAAAGATGCAAAAATAGATGTAACAGCAAGACGAATTGTTTGGGGTAAGTTTTTAAATGCAGGGCAAACGTGTGTAGCGCCTGATTATATGTATGTGCATGCTTCGGTGAAAGAACAGTTAATCGAGGCATTACGACACGAAATTGCGGAGCAGTATGGAAAAGATCCACTAAACAATGACAATTATGTACGAATTGTGACTGAACGTCATTTTGAACGTTTATGTTCATTTTTGAAAGATGGTAAAACGGTAATCGGCGGGAACTATAAAAAAGAAACTTTACATATAGAACCAACAGTGTTAACAAATGTTACATGGCAAAGTACTGTTATGGAAGATGAAATTTTTGGTCCGATCTTACCAATTGTAGAATACGACAACATAGAAGAGGTAATTGGAACAATTCAGCAACATCCGAAGCCATTAGCGTTATATGTATTTTCTGAGGATAAAGAAGTACAAAAGAAAATGACAAGTAATATTTCATATGGCGGAGGCTGTATTAATGATGTTGTCTATCATCTTGCAACGCCATATTTACCTTTTGGTGGTGTTGGAAGTAGTGGATTAGGTAGTTATCATGGGGAAGAAAGTTTTCGGACTTTTTCACATTATAAAAGCATTTTAGCCCAATCTACGGCATTCGATATGAAAATTCGTTACTCTTCTACAAAAAGTGCTTTAAAATTCATACGAAAGTTGTTAAAATGATGATGGTGTTTATCAGTAGGCGTAGCCGTATGATAATAGCCCCTTCGTAATGGAAGGGGTTTTTCTGTTCGACATATGTATCATGCAAAAATGAATCAAACATACTACATAAAGAATAGAAGAGAACGCTAAACAACCATTTTTGTTTGGATCGAAACAAAAAATAGTCTATAGAACATAAATATTTATTCATGAATATAAAAATTAAAATTTAAGGTAGATAGGACGGGAAAATGAAAAAGATTATTAAAGTTGAAGCAGTAGAAAAACATTTTGGAAATCAAGTGATTATCCCACCTCTTTCTTTAGACATTAAAGAAGGGGAATTTTTAACGATTTTAGGGCCGAGTGGTTGCGGGAAAACAACGTTACTTCGCATGATCGCAGGCTTTGAAACGCCAACTAAAGGGAATCTTTTATTAGATGATGAAAAGATTAACGATTTGCCACCATATAAGCGTCATATGAACTTAGTGTTCCAACATTATGCGCTATTCCCACATATGAATGTGGAGAAAAATATTTGTTTCGGTATGAAAATGCAGAAAGTACCGGCAGCAGAGCAGAAAGAGCGTGCTGAAGAGGCAATGCGTTTAACGCAGTTACTTGAGTTCCGTAATCGTAAACCTGCAAAGCTTTCTGGTGGACAGCAGCAGCGTGTAGCAATTGCGAGAGCGATTGTAAATAACCCGCGTGTATTATTACTAGATGAGCCACTTGGGGCGTTAGACTTTAAGTTAAGAAAAGATTTGCAACGTGAATTGAAAAACTTACAACGTAATTTAGGAATTACATTCATATACGTAACGCACGATCAAGAAGAAGCGATGAGCATGAGTGATCGTATTGTCGTTATGAATAAAGGACATATTGAACAAATTGGAACGCCGAAAGAAATTTACAATAAGCCGAAAACAATGTTCGTTGCGACATTTATCGGTGAAAATAATATTGTGAAAAACGGGGAAGGCTATGTAGCAATTCGCCCTGAAAACGTAAAAGTACGTTCGGTTGAAGAGCCGATTTTAAAAGAATACCATCTTGGACATATTGAAGACGTTGAGTTTGTTGGAAATATGGAAAAGCTGTATGTACGTGACGAGAAAACATCAGAATTACTAATGGCATATCAAACTGCTGAAGAAGCAGCGCAGTGGAGCATTGGAGATAATGTATACGTAGGCTGGGAGCAAGAGGACGAGGTGACCTTAAATTGAAAAAAGGGAAATTACTCGCACTACCGACAGTCGCGTGGCTGTTAATCTTCTTCCTAATTCCCCTTCTGTTTGTATTGGCATTTGCCTTTATGCAGCGCGGGGCATATGGGACAGTTGAAATGCAATTTACGTTAGAGAATATAGCTCGTGTGTTTGATCCACTATACATGGGAACGTTATGGGAAACTGTTAAGATTGCAGTTATTACAACAGTAATCTGTTTAGTAATTGGTTATCCATTTGCTTATACAATTACAATTGTTGATCGCAAATACCGTTCAATTCTTTTATTATTGGCAACGATCCCGTTTTGGATTAACTTCCTTGTTCGTTCATACGCATGGATTGTTATTTTACGTTCACAAGGTCTTGTAAACACATTGCTATTGAAACTAGGTATTATAAGTGAACCTTTAAATTTACTATATAACACACCTTCTGTAATACTCGGAATGGTCTATTCTTTATTACCATTTATGATTTTACCGGTGTATGCAGCGATTGAGCAGCTTGATAAGCGTAAGTTAGAAGCAGCTTATGATTTAGGAGCAACACCAGCAAAGGCATTTTGGAATGTAACAGTACCAATGACGATGTCAGGGATTGCTACTGGTTCTATTTTAGTGTTTGTTTCTTCTATCGGAATGTTTGTTGTATCAGACGTTATGGGTGGATCGAAAGTAGCGTTAATCGGAAACGTAATTCAAAATCAATTCTTAGGAGCGCGTGACTGGCCGTTTGGATCTGCGTTATCTATGATTGTTGTTCTATTCTCTGTTCTGTTAATTTACTTATATTATCGTGCAACGAAAGTATATAAATATGATGGGAACGGAGGGGAATAGGCAAAGATGAAGAAGTTTTTAGTTTCTTATTCTTGGTTAATTTTATTGTTCTTGTATTTTCCAATGATGGTTTTAATGGTATATTCCTTCAATGATTCTCGCATTAATGCGGAATGGGAAGGTTTTACATTCCATTGGTATACAGATTTATTTCAAAAGCAAGATGTTATTGATGCGTTTGTAAATAGTATGACGATTGCGATCGTAACGACGGTTGTAACGACAGTTCTTGGTGTGATTTTCGCGATTGCATTACATCGTTATAAATATCGTTATGAAGGGGCTATTAACGGTCTTGTGTATTTACCAATTTTAATTCCTGATATTTTAATGGGATTATCTTTACTTATCTTATTTAGTCAATTAGGTATGGAACTTGGCAAAACAACAATTATTATTGCGCACATTACATTTAGTATTTCATTTGTTGTCGTTATTTTAGCAGCGCGTCTTTCTGGTATGGGACGTGATTTAGAAGAGGCTGCGAATGATTTAGGAGCAACGCCGTGGCAAACGTTTCGTTATGTAACGTTCCCAGCAATTGCACCAGGGGTTATTTCAGCCGCATTATTAACATTCACATTATCAATTGATGATTTTGTAATTAGTTTCTTCGTATCAGGACCAGGATCAACAACATTGCCATTATACATTTACAGTATGGTTAAGCGCGGAGTATCACCAGAAATTAATGCACTTTCTACAATTTTAATTGTGGCTATCGTAGGATTAATGGTTCTATCTGAAATCTTCCGTAACAAAGGTGCAGATGGTGAAGAAAACTCTGGAGGACACCTTCCTTTATAATACGAATGATATAGAAAGTACGAGGAGGTAATAAACCGATGAAATTAATGAAAAGATTAGCCGGCGCAGCAATTAGCTTTAGCCTTGTTGCTGGTGTACTTGCTGGTTGTGGTGAAAAGAAAGAAGAGTTAAACATTTATAGCTGGGCTGACAATTTTGATGAGCAAGTGCTAAGAGATTTTGAAAAGAAATATAACGTGAAAATTAACTATGATAAGTATGCAAGTAATGAAGAAATGCTTGCGAAATTACAAGCAGGTGGCGCGAAGTATGATTTAATTCAGCCGTCTGATTACATGGTTAAAACAATGGCGAAAATGGATTTATTAGCGCCGTTAGACAAAAAGAATATCCCGAATATCGAAAATATGGTTTCTAACTTCAAAACACCGGCGTTTGATCCAGAGAATAAATATTCTTTAGTATATACTTGGGGCGTAACAGGTATTGCATACAATAAAAAGTATGTGAAAGAAGCTCCTACAAGCTGGACTGACCTATGGAATGAGAAATATAAAGGGCATGTAACTTTATTAAATGATTCTCGTGAAGTATTAGGTATGGGTCTTAAGAAGCATGGATTCTCAAACAGCACGAAAGACGATACACAGTTAAAGACAGCAGCAGATGATTTAAAGAAGCTGCTTCCAAACTTATTAGCATTTGATACAGATAATATTAAACAAAAATTCATTACAGAAGATGCTTGGATCGGAACAGTTTGGTCTGGAGATGCAGCATTTATCGCAAAAGATAATAAAGATGTAGAGTACGTTGTACCAAAGGAAGGCGGCACAATTTGGGCTGATACGTTAGCAATTCCAAAAGGTGCGAAAAACAAAGAGCTTGCAGAGAAGTTTATGAACTACTTATTAGATGAAAAAGTAAGTGTGAAAAACTACGAGTCAATTGGATACAGTAATCCTAATGAAAAAGCTCATCCTCTTCATAGTAAAGAATATCGTGATAATCATATGATCTTCTTAACGAAAGAAGAATTAGATCGTACAGAATGGCTTGTTGATGTAGACGATAAGCTAAAAGACTATGATCGTTACTGGACAGAGTTAAAAACAAAAGGTAAATAAGTAAGGAAATGCGGTTTCTAAAATAGAAATCGCATTTTTTCATAGTAGGAGGAAATCGCTTGAAAAAGAAGTTGCATCAATATGAGGTAGTATGTATCGTTTTATTACTTGCTGTATTTGGCATTGTTGCTTGGCGCGTACATGCGGGTGGCGTTACAGTGATGGATACATATGTCCGAGCATTAGTAAAAGGATTACAAACAGAAGGTTCGCTTACATTTTTCTCACACTATACAAAATTAGGTTCTGCTATCGGGATCGTAACTACGCTGGCTATAAGTTTACTTGTTTTTTGGAGAAAACGTTATTATGCTGCGATGATCGTGTATCCAATGGGCATTTTAATAACACATCTTGTTAATAAAGGGATAAAAGAAATTGTGAAAAGGGAGCGCCCATCGTTAAATGAAACGTTGGATGCGCTTGGGTATAGCTTCCCTAGTGGACATGCAATGTTATCTATTATGACATTCGGGTTTCTTACTTATATTATTGCGGCAAATTTGAAGAGTGTAACTGGAAAATATGTTATAACGATTTTGATGGGAATTGTAATTGTATCGATTGGATTAAGTAGAGTTATTTTAAATGTACATTATCCAACTGATATTTTAGCTGGTTATTGTGTAGGTGGTATTTTGTTAATTATGGCGATTTACTGCCATCGTTTACTTACCAAGAGATTGGGACTTAATAAAGAGAGATAAAAAACGTCTGGAAAAACTATCATTATAGTGTTTCCAGACGTTTTTTGTTTGTACGAAGATGTGATACAGTATAAATGACAATTGAATTATTTAAAGTAGGTGAAAATGTGTGAAAACAAATGTACATAAAGTAGATAAGTGGGGGAAATTAGGAGCTTTTTTGTATCAGTTTCGTTATACAGTAATTGTAGCATTACTATTGGTTGCGATCGCACTCGGTATTTTCGCTCCAAAGCTGCCGGGAGTATTAGGCGGTGATGGTTTCCAAACGGAAGGGGACTATCAAAAAACGAAAGAAATTTTAGATAAAGATTTTAAGAGGTCTCAAGACACACTTCTACTCGTTTTTGAAAAAAATAAGGGTGCTTCACATGAGGAATTTCAAAAGCAAGTAGAGGGAATTGTAAAGAATGTACAAGAGAAAGAGACATATGAATCTTTCCATCACCCAGTGCAAAATAAAGAAATGTTACAAGATGATATCGGCTATGCGACAATTTTATTTTCCGGGAAAACAAATAAAGAACGAATGGAAAAGACATTGCAATTTGCTGATAAAATCGAAAAGGAAAGTAATGCCGCATTAAAAGTAACGCCTACAGGGTTTCCAAAAATTAATCAAGAGATTAATGAAAGAACGCAAAATGATTTAAAAGTAGCGGAGATGATTGGGTTACCAATTGCATTTCTCGTATTACTATTTTCATTTGGTAGTCTTTTGGCATCTATTTTACCAATTGTAAATGGGGCGCTTAGTGTTATTAGTACGATGGGCATATTATACTTTATAGGTAGCGATAAGGAACTATCTATCTTTGTGTTAAATGTTGCACCGATGATTGGACTTGCGCTATCTATTGATTTTGCACTATTATTTGTAAATCGCTTTCGAGAGGAAGTTGCAAAGCGAGCGGTAAAAGAAGCGATAGCAATTACATATCAAACAGCAGGGCGCGCTATCGTATTTTCAGGATTATGTGTATTTGTTGGATTATCTGGCTTGTTTTTCTTTAAAATCGATTATATTCAGTCTGTCGCAATTAGCGGAATGATTGTTGTGATTATGAGTATTTTATTCTCACTCACACTTCTCCCAGCGCTATTATCATTAATTGGGAAACGAATATTAAAAAAGAATCAAGTAGCACATACGCCGGCAAAGGCTTGGCGCAAATTTGCGCAATTTGTAATGAAACATCCAATCGCAATGATTATTATTGTTACAACATTTATTGTTATTTGCTTATTACCGTTACGTACAGCTAATTTGCAGTTCCCTGACGTAGAAGCTCTACCTAAACAAAGTGATACAAGAATTGCATATGAGAAGTACGAAGAGGCATTTAATAAAACTGCAAAAAAACACGCTGATGTTACGTTAGTGGTAGAGACGAAAAAAGATATGAAAGAAAAAGAAAGTTTACAAAAGATAGAAGAAGTCGTTCAAAAGTTAAAAGATGATAAGAAAGTATATGAAGTTAGAAGTTTATACGACGGGTTAACTCGTATGAAAGCAGATCAAGTTGCTGGAATGTTAGAGTCGCCAGAAGCGGCGAAACTAGCTCCTATATTTGAAGCGTATACGAAAGGAAATAAGACGACGATAGAAATCTTTTTGAAAACAAAACCACGTACTGAAACTGCTAAACAGTGGGTTCGTGATTTTAAACAAAATTATAAAGAAACAGATGTTACGTATTATTTAGGCGGGATGACGACGTTCCAACAAGAGTTAGAAGATGAAATTAAAGATAAAGTTGCAATTGGTATGTCTGTTATATTTGGATCGACCTTTGTTATATTATTATTTGCATTCCGATCTATACTCATTCCAATTAAGGCGATTATTATGAATATACTTAGTTTAAGCGCAACAATTGGAATTGTTGTTTGGTTATTTGAAGGTGGGCATTTTGGTTTAGAAGCGAGTCCTGTTCTATTTGTCTTACCAATCTTTATTTTTGGTCTCGTATTTGGGCTTAGTATGGATTATGAAGTTTTTCTTATTTCACGTATTCATGAGTTATATGAAGAAACAGGAGATAATGATCAAGCAACGTTAGAAGGACTTGTGTCAACAAGTAGGATCATTACATCAGCTGCGTTAATTATGATTGTTGTAACAGGTGCGTTCGCCTTTACTGATATTTTACCAGTACGGCAAATGGGGCTTGGTGTTGCATTAGCAATATTCCTTGATGCAACAATTATTCGTCTTATGCTTGTACCAAGTTTAATGAAACTGTTTGGAGATTGGAACTGGTGGTTACCATTCCGAAAGAAAAGAGAAAAATCATCGTAAAAAATACTCATCTTATAGATGAGTATTTTTTTATGAATAGCAAGACCTACATTTTGCAAATAGTATGTGATAAGAACATTACATATAAGTAGGTGAAGGCAATGTTTCGTTATTTTAAGTTTAAGCTAAATGATACAGTACAGTTTGCAGAAAACGATGGGCATATGTATCGCATTGTCGGTTATCGGTTAGAAAAAGGATATTATCCAAAAGATGAATGGACTCATATCATTTATGAATTACTTAGAGATTTTGATGGGTATACGATGGATGCGGAAGAGGAGGAACTTGTAAAGGTCATTCAAGTAGAGGATGAGTATTACAAAATACAAGAGGTATCGGGCTATCGTTATCCAGTAAAAATGAAGCAAAAACAACAAGTGATGAAAGTAGAAAAAATTGATGACTTATTAGATACGTATAATGATTATAAAAGATTGGCGGATTTCTTTAAAGATTTATCGTATGAGCAAAAAGCGGAAGAAGTATTGCAGGAAATGAAACGGCGTAGAGCGTGAGGGGGCCAGTCTACTATAAGACTGGCCTCTATTTTTGACGGTGCATCAAATTGTGTTTTCCGTTACAATGAGAGAATCAATAGAAATAAGGTGATACAGTATGGAAACGAAGAAGAAGGGCGAATGGTGCGAAATTACTGTTCCAGCGAAATGGAATGGCATAAGTATTGATTCGTTATTAAAAATAGAATGGGAAATACCGAAAAAGTTGTTACATCAGCTTCGTATGGAAAAAGGTATTACCGTTAACGGAGAACAGAGAAGATGGAATGAGCTTTTAAAAGAAGGCGATAAGTTACAAGTGCATATGTTTATGGAAGAAGAATACGATGTAGATCCTGAATATGGTGAATTAGATGTAGTATATGAAGACGATCACGTACTCATCGTAAATAAGCCTGAGAAGATGGATACGCATCCTGCGGAAAAAGGTGGGATGGGAACACTTGCAAACCTTGTTGCTTTTCATTTTCAAATGCAAGGTTTAGAGACGAAGGTTCGTCATATTCATCGGTTAGATAAAGATACGACAGGTGGTGTCGTGTTTGCTAAGCATAGAATTGCTGGTGCAATTATGGATCGTTTATTAATGGAACGAAAAATTAAAAGAACATATGCGGCGCTTGTGGAAGGGAAAGTAAAAGGTAAGCAAGGAACAATTGACGCAGCTATTGGAAGAGATCGCCATCATGCGACGAGACGACGTGTTTCTCCAAAGGGAGATCAAGCTATCACATTTTATAAAGTAGAGAAGTATTTTAAAAACCAAAATGTTACGTTCGTAACGTTACAATTAGAAACAGGTAGAACCCATCAAATTCGTGTTCATATGAGCTATCATGGTAATCCATTAGTTGGGGATGTATTATATGGTGGACAAACGCAATATATGTCCAGGCAAGCATTACATGCGATGAAGATAAACCTCTTACATCCAATTACGAAAGAAGAGATCGAAGTGGATGTACCATTCCCTGCAAAATTAAATGATACAATGAAAGAATTTCAAAGAATGAATGCGTAAAGTGTAAGTTTAAATTTGAGAAAAGTAGATTCTTGCAGGAATTTCTCTAAAAGAAGCGAAGCCGTTAAGAGAAAAGAGAGGTGAGAATTGCTTGGTCAAATATAAATACATACTAGGAATATTTTTCGTTTGTCTTTTAGTTACTCTATGCCTCTATCCATATTTACCAAATGAGATGGCTGTACATTGGGATGAAAATGGTGGGCCGAACGATTTTATGAGTAAACAAGTTGTTATAGCATTTATTCCTTTTTTTCTTATTTTTTTACATGGGTTGATGTATATTATTTCACATAATATATATAAGTTTAATGAAGGCGAGCATGTCATTATAAGTGGATTTCTAAAGACGATTACTTTATTTATGTTGTTTATCCATATGCTCATTCTCTTTATTAATTTTGGAAGTATGATATCCTTTCAAACAGGACTAACAATTGGGATTAGTATGTTTCTTTTTATGCTTAGTAAGTTGTTTAAACAAGTGCAGAGTACGGAAAAAGACCCAATCAAATTACAAAAGATCCGTTTAGTGAGTAGGCGGATTTTTCAAATGATGGCATGTAGTATATTATTTTCATTATTTTTGAACTTGAAGTGGGGGTTTTATGTATTACTTAGTGTAATAAGTAGTGGTTCTATTTTGTTCATGTTTTACATTTTATACTCATACATAATAGAAAGTTATGAAACATAAAAAAGAGTCTTCTCATTATGAGAAGACTCTTTTAATCTATTTACTTCGTAATAAATTGTTGTGTCCAGTAGTTGCCGCTTTCTACATAGCCAACACCGATGTGAGTGAAGCCGTTATTTAAGATGTTTGCACGGTGTCCAGCACTGTTCATCCAAGCTTGTACTACCTCTTCAGGTGTACGTTGGCCTTGAGCGATGTTTTCACCTGCAGATGTATAAGAAATACCAAATTTCTTCATCATGTCAAACGGAGACCCGTATGTAGGGCTGTTATGATCAAAGTAGTTATTCTTCTGCATATCTTCAGATTTAACACGTGCTACTTTGCTTAATTCAGTATCGATTTTTAGTGCTGGTAAGCCTTGTTTTGCACGTTCAGCGTTTGTTAATTCAACAACACGTTGTTCGAATTCGCTTAAAGATTTTGCTTCTTCAGCAGGCTTTTGCTCAGCAGGTTTTTGTTCAGCTGGTTTTTGAGTATTGTTGTTTTCAGCAGGTTTTTGAGCTTCTGGTTTTTGAACTTCTTCAGCAGGCTTTTGAGTTTCTGGCTTAGCTGTTGGTTGCTCAGTTACAACATTTTCAGTTGGTTGTTGACCAGGAATAATGCAATTTGGTTGGAAGTTTCCTTGTTGCCATTGTGCTAATGATTCCACGCCCATAGATTGTAAGAATGCTTGTAATTCTTGTTGGCTCATTTGCTTCATCATCACTTTTGAATGCTGAATATTTTGAACCTTTACGTTAGATGGTTGTACTGTTGCAGCTTGTGCATCTAGAGAAGATACTCCTAAAGTAAGAGCCGTTGCAGCAGCTACAGATAATAAAACACGCTTTTTCATGATGTGTGTCCCCCTATATAAAGTTTTAATTTGTTTTCACACGATTTGTTTTTGACAGCCTGTCTGACTGACAAATTCATCGTAGCATAGATTTTGTGAGAAAAAAGATGGAAAAAAATTCATAGACTTAAAATTTACCTAATTTATCCTAAGAGGGGAAAAGAGGAAAAATAAGAGAAACATAGAGTATAAAAGGAATTTTCAGCATTTTTATACTTGGTTTTAAGAGGGGTATTTTGGATGAATTTACCTAAACGGAAAATGAAGAATCCTATTGTATCAATGGTTTGAGAGTTTTTTTTAGGAATATACTGGATTGATTTTTACAAAACTGTAATGTATCTGTTGTTCTTTTTTATAATAAAGTAACATATTTTTAATATTGTAGCGGACAAAAAAGCGGCTATCTCTTTACATAGACGAAGGAGATAGCCGTTTTCCTATTATTACGTATGTTACGAGTTATTACGAGTTGGTTTCAATTGCTTCTAATAATAAATCTACAATGTGAATTCCTCTCATTTTATGAGAAAGTCCTTCTCGTTCAATGCCTAATTTCATTTGTAGTAGACAACCTGGATTTGCAGTAACAATAGTTGCTGCTTCTGTTTCATGTACACGGTCCATTTTATAATCTAGAAATTCCATGGATAGTTCTGAATGAACAATATTGTAAATACCAGCAGAACCACAGCAGCGATCCGCATCTTTCATTTCACGATATGTTGCGCCTTGAATTGCTTCTAGTAACATACGAGGTTCTGAAGATGTTCGCATAACATTGCGTAAATGACAAGAGTCTTGATACGTAATAATTTGCGATGGAAGTCGTAAGTCATTTCGTTTATGGAAATCTAGTTCTACTAGAATAGCAGTAATATCTTTAATTTTAGAAACAAACTGCTTTGCGCGTTCAGCCCACTGTGGATCATCTTTTAAAAGATAATCGTAGTCTACGAGGTAAGCTCCGCAACCACCTGCATTCGTAATAATATAGTCGATATTTAAATCTTCGAATGCTTTTATATTTCGTTTCGCTAATTCTTTCGCTCCGCTCTTTTCACCAGCATGCCCATGTAATGCACCGCAGCAACTTTGTGTTTTCGGAATAACGATATCACAACCAGCTAACTGAAGAAGTTTCATTGTTGCGTTATTTGTTTCTAAAAACATCGTATCCATTAAACAGCCTGTGAAGAATGCAACTTGTTTCTTTTTTGTACTTTCAGCAGGTAAAAATGCAGGACGATCTTTCATTGCTTTCATTTTAGGGACTTTTGGTAAAACGAGATCCATTGTTGCAAGTGTTTCAGGGAATAACTTCATAATACCCATTTTATGTGTTAGTGTTTGTAAACCAGAACGTTGGTAAAATCCGATTAACCCTGTTAATGTTCTCATTCGATTTTGATGCGGGAAGAGCCCTTCAAAAACGACTTTACGAACGGCTCTCACTGGCACCGAGAACTTTTTGTTTTGATTTATAATATCACGAGCTTCTTCTAATAAATGTCCGTAATTTACACCTGATGGACAAACAGGTTCACAAGCACGGCAGCCAAGGCAAACATTCAATGTATTTTCAACATCTTCATCTGGTTCAATTAAACCGTCAACGACCGCTTTCATTAATGCAATACGTCCTCGTGGTGAATGTGATTCTTTATATCCAGATTGAATGTAAGTAGGACAAGTAGGTAAACAGAAACCGCATCGCATACAGTTTAGTAGTTCATCTTCACTTAATCTTTCTTTAAATTCTTTTTGAATGTTTTCTTTATTTAATGTTGTCATCGCTCAACCACCACTCTTTTGCGAGTGTCTTTCGCGAACATCTTGCCAGGGTTCATAATGTTATTTGGATCGAAGGCTTGTTTAATTCCTTGCATGGCAGCAATACCTTCTTTACCTAATTTCATTTCTAAATAAGGAGCTTTCATCGCACCAACACCATGTTCACCAGTAATTGTGCCACCAAGTTCAATTGCTTTCGCAAATATTTCAGCAAAAGCTTGTTCAGCTCGGTGCATCTCTTCTTCATTACGAGCATCTGTCATACAAGTTGGGTGTAGGTTGCCATCGCCAGCATGCCCAAACGTACAAATAGGAATATTATATTTTTTTGCAATGGCATTAATAGCTTCAACCATCGGAGCTATTTGTGAGCGTGGTACCGTTGCATCTTCTAATATTGTAGTAGGTTTTAATCTTGCAAGTGCTGATAGTGCACTACGGCGAGCTGTCCGAAGCGCATCTGCTTCCGCTTCATCTTTTGCAATGCGAACATCGACTGCATTCATAGAGCGGCAAACGTTAGCCATTTTTTCAATATCTCGATGGACAACTTCAGGTGGACCGTCTTGTTCAATTAATAAAATTGCTTTTACATCAGTTGGTAAACCGATTTGTGCAAACTCTTCTACTACTTCAATTGTCGGCTGGTCTAAAAACTCAAGTGTCGCTGGAATGATTTTATTTGCAATAATAGAAGAAACAGCACGTGCAGCTTCATTAATATCTTCATATAGTGCAAGCATCGTTTTCTTCGTTTCAGGCATAGGAACAAGTTTTAATATTGCTTCTGTTACGACGCCAAGTGTTCCTTCAGAACCGATAAATAAACGAGTTAAATCGTAACCGGCTACATCTTTTGCTAATTTACCGCCAGTACGAATAATATCGCCATTTGGTAAGACAAGTTCAAGACCCATCACATAATCACGTGTTACGCCATATTTTAATCCGCGTAATCCACCTGAGTTTTCATTAATGTTACCGCCGATTGTAGAAATTTTCATCGAGCTTGGATCTGGTGGATAAAATAAACCTTTTTCTTCTACCGCTTTAATAATATCAAGTGTAATTACACCAGCTTGTACAGTAATTGTTAAATTCTCTTCATCAATTTCTAAAATGTTATTCATATGGCGGAAGATAAGGACGATACCGCCTTCAAGTGGACATGTCCCCGCGCAAAGGTTTGTTCCAGAACCACGAACATATACAGGAATTTTGTGAGTGTTACATATTTTTAACACTTCAGCTACTTCATTTGTATTACGAGGAGCAATGACTGCATCAGGCATTGCTTGGAAGTTTGGAGTGGCATCATAACTATACGTTAAACGCCCCATATTGGATGTATCTACATTATCTTCACCAACAATGGATACGAATGAATGAATAATTTGCTTTTCTAACATTGGAAATCCCCCTCAAACTGTTAACGTATTTAGTCATCATAAAAAACGTTGTAACAGTGCTTTCATTATAATGATAAAAAAGTTGAGGGATTCTTTCTATGTATAATCATCTAAAGATTAATCTTTTTTATCATTCTTTTTTGTTTGATTATCTAATAAGAGGAGCGAGAAGTATAAAATGTTTAAGTCTTTGAATTGTTTCGGGTCAAGTCCTGTATGCTCCTCAACCTTTTTAAGTCTGTAATGCAATGTGTTAATGTGTATATGTAATTGTTCAGCTGTTTGTTTATAGGATTGGTTATAATCAATAAATAAGCGTAAAGTGTGCATAAGCTCAGGAGATGATAGTAAGTTTTCGATAGTACGCCTTAGAAACTGTTCCCGCGTTTCAGCAGAAATATCTTGTAAGCACATTTCTAAACGTAAATCTTCATTAAATACAATTTTTTTCGTTTCAAGTGATACGGAAAGAGCTTGTAATGCTTGTTCGTACGATAAGTTCATATTGCTTGGTGTAACGGATTGTCCAATCCCAATATATAAAGGAATAGAAAACAAAGTTTCACAGTCTTGTTTTAATCTTTTTAAAAATTGATACGTTTGCTCTTTGGAGTTTGTGGCTGTAAATAAAATGAATCGATCATTTCCCCAACGAACAAATAGATGCTCCTTTGTTAATAGATTGCGTACGTGTTGCCAAATCTTACGCTGAAGCATTGTGTCATTTTGATCGATAGAGAACAAAATAAGTTGTTTCTTCTTATATAAATCAATACCAAGTGTTTTTGCGCGATCGAGAAAGCTTGGAGACCAGTCTGTATTTTGAAGCCAATCAAAGACAAATGCTTCATAAGAACGGTGTTCAAGTTCTAGTTGTTCTAAAAAGTAGTTTTCGTGAATGAGTAGTTCGGTCATTTTACGTAATATTTCTCCGTATTGTGAAATGTTTTCAGGTTCGCCTGTAATTCCAATGACACCAATTACTTCGTCATGAAATAGTAAGGGGAGGTTCATACCCGCCTTTACGCCTTGCAAACGTCGTTCATCTTCTTTTGTAATAATGACAGTTTTCTTTTGTTTCGCGCATCGGAGTGCACCTTCATGAAATTGGCCGATTCTTTCTACATCTGTACTTGCGATAATAACGCCTTGTATATTAATGATAATGATATTTTCTTTAATTAATCTGCGTACTTCTCGTACAATTTTATTCGCTAAATCAGGAAAAAGCATAATTTGCACACCTCAAATTCTATTTGTTGTACATTATATATGTAAATGAAGTAAGAAAGGAAAATTTCACACTTTCCACACATTTATTTGTTATTTTACAATTATAACGAAATCATCCGAAGATGGAGGGAATCTTTTGAGAAAGTATGTTTTTCTTCTCTGTTTTTTATTTCTATTAGTAGGGTGTCAAGGAAGTTCATATACACCGATTGCTAAAGATAAAAGTGTTATTATAACAACGAATATAAAAGAAGGTAGTATTAGTTTTGTTGATGAAAAAACTAAAAAGTTAATTACGACATGGGAACTTAATGAACCAATGGCAGGAGTTGCACTACTTCCAAACGGTGAGGACATACTTGTATATGGCAAGCAGTTAGAGTACATGTATGTATATTCACTAGCAGAAGGAAGGCAAGTGGACAAATATAAAACGGGAAAAGGCATTGTAAATGTGATTGTATCCGAGGATAAAAAACAATTATTTGCTGCCGATCAAACTGCCCAAAAGGTAAGGTTCTTTACGATAAAAGGGAAAGAGACAGGGAGTGTATCAACAGGAAAAGGACCAATTACGATGGTAGAGCACGATAACCAGTTATCTGTATTAAACTTTTATGATACGAAGCTAACGACCATTGATACAAAGAAAAAAGAAGTGATACAATCCTTTATGATTCCCCCAGCATCAACGGGAGCGACAATTAGCCCAGATGGGAAAGAAATATGGATTGGCGGACATGGTGATGGAAATCAAGTCAATGAAAAAGTATTAGTGTATTCATTGCAGAGCGGAGAAATGGTACGTTCTTTACATGCTCCGTTTATGCCTGTGAATATAACGAAGGATAATAAGAATGTATATGCATTAAGTCACGGTTCGAATACGCTTAGAAAGTTTGATGTTAGCACGTATAAAGAGGTGGCTTCTGTAGAAGTAGGATCGAATCCATTTGCATTTTTGAAGAGCGGAGCAGAAGGATACGTAGCAAGCTATGATAGTGATGAAGTGTGTGTCATGGATATGAAGAGCTTGAAAATAAAACGAACAATTAAAGTCGGAAAAGGGCCGTTTCAACTCATAGAGAGGGAAGGGAAGGACAATGAGTAAATATAGGGTGCTAGTTGTAGATGATGAAAGTGATATGAGGCAGCTTGTTGGAATGTACTTAGATAATTTCGGATACGAGTGGGGAGAAGCTGAAAATGGAAAAGAGGCTCTAAAAAAATTAGAGACTGATCATTATGATTTCGTTGTATTAGATATTATGATGCCAGAGATGGATGGACTTTCAGTTTGTAAAGAAATTAGAAAAACGTCGGATGTACCAATTATATTTTTAACAGCAAAAGGTGAAGAGTGGAATAGGGTGAACGGCTTGCGTATGGGAGCAGATGATTATATTGTAAAGCCTTTTAGTCCTGGAGAACTAATTGCTCGTATGGAAGCTGTGCTAAGACGTTATACAAAGCAAGAGCAACAAGAAGAGATTCGGTTTGGACCGATACTTATTAATGAAAAAAGTAGGAAGATTGAGGCTGATGGTGAGCCGATTTCTCTTACAGTAAAAGAGTTTGATTTACTCTATTTTCTTTGCCAACATACGGGACAAGTATTTAGCCGGGAACAATTGCTGGAAAAGGTATGGGGATATGATTATGCCGGAAGTACAAGAACAGTGGATACGCACGTGAAAACGATGCGTTTGAAGCTTGGAGAAAGTGGAAACTACATTCAAACGGTTTGGGGTGTAGGCTATAAATTTGAGGTGTAACGTATGTTTACGATGGTACAGAAGCTTTGGCTTACAGTAGTATGTGCAGTATGTGTAACAGTTTCCTTTCTTTATTTTGTATCTTTATACTCGTATGAAAAACTATACGTTGATAATTTAAAAGATTCATTAGTAATGGAAGGGAAACGTCTTGCTGCGCAATATGATAAGCGTGAAGGAATAGCAACTTTTGAAGAGAAAGTAAGAGCATTTGATCAAATATCTAGTTCAGATGTTCTTTTCGTATCTAATCCGCGTGATTTAAGCGCGTGTTTACCTTTTGATGTGCATCATCATTCTCTTATAAGTGAAGGGGACAGGCAAGCATTATTAGATGGAAAAACTGTGACAAAGATAGGGTATGAGGAACATTTTGACCGAAATATTATGGGGGTTGTCATCCCTGTTTTAGAAAATAAAAAGTTAGTTGGCATTGTATATTCTTATATTCCTTTAAAAAGTATAAAAGACTTAATATATGATATGGGCCTTATTTTAGCACCATTAGCACTTGCTATGACTTTACTGACAATATGGATTGGTAGAAAGATTATTATTGCTATTACGAGACCGCTTTCGCAAATGGAACGAGTTGCCAATCATTTGGCTACGGGAGATTTCTCAGAACGGATTACAATTTCTTCCGAAGATGAAATTGGACGATTAGGAAAAGCATTTAATAAAATGGCAAATTCTTTAGAGACAGAAGACGTAAAGCGTAAGGAATTTTTAGCTAACGTTTCGCATGAACTAAGAACACCGCTTAGTTATATAAAAGGATATAGTGAAGCTATTTTAGATGGTGTAGCGAAGGGACCACAGCAGGAAAAAGTAACACAGCTCATTCATAAAGAAGCGGGTCGTATGCAGCGTCTCGTTCATGATTTATTAGATTTAGCACAATTAGAAGGTGAACATTTTCCGTTAAAGAAACAACCTATCGTTTTTTCACAACTGATTGAAGATGTGTTAGATACGTATGAGATTAAGTTTATAGAAAAGAAAATTCGTATTTCAACAAATTTAAATCCAGAAATCATTGTAATGATTGATGAGGATCGTATGCAACAAGTGCTTCATAACGTGTTAGATAATGCGATACGGTATACAAATCAAAATGGGGATATTGTGATAACACTCAGGCAGATAGATGATTACTGTGAATTAAACATAAAAGATACAGGAATCGGTATTGAAAAAGAGCATTTAGAAAATCTTGGTGAACGTTTTTACCGCGTTGATAAAGCGAGAAGTCGTCAACATGGTGGAACAGGTTTAGGCCTTGCCATTGTCAGACAAATTGTTCATATACATGATGGACAGTGGCGAATTGAAAGTGAAAAAGGGCATGGAACGACGGTTAGTATTAAATTGAAAATACAAGTTGAAGAAAGCATGTTCTAACGTGAAGGACATGCTTTTCTTCATGAGTGCAATGAATAGAGGAATAAATATAAATTAATATCAAATAAATATTAAAAATTTGACGATTTTATGAACAAAACATTTGTACTTCTTACCAATTCGTTCTAAAATAGTTATGATGCAAAGTTCTTATAAATCGTTTCAATTGTTGTTTGGAAGATACTGAGGTGATTTAACTGGAGTACAAATCTATTAAACCGAAAAAGATTTACGAAGAAGTATCTGAAGCTATTTTAACAATGATTAAAAATGGTACGTTAAAACCTGGTGACAAACTACTTCCTGTACATCAATTAGCTGAGCAGTTTCAAGTGGGTAGATCTGCTGTTCGTGAAGCGCTAAGTGCGCTAAGAGCAATGGGCTTAATTGAGATGAAACAAGGAGAAGGTACATATGTGAAGAATTTCGATTCTTCTTCATTAACAAAATCATTAAACAATAAATTATTAATGAAGAAAGAAGATATTTTAAACTTATTAGAAGTACGAAAGGTGCTTGAAGTGGGGGCAGTTCGAGCAGCTGCGGCAAAACGTACGGAAGATAATTTGCAAAATATGAAGCATTGGTTAGATGAAATGGTAAAGAGCATTGGAGATGAAAAGGCTGGCGAAAAAGCAGATTTTCAGTTCCATATGGGAATTGCGGAGTCTTCGCATAACAACATTTTGCTTGAACTCATGAATCATGTTTCAGAGATGATTGCTGAAACGATTGGTGAATCAAGACGCATTATTTTATATGGTGAACAAACAACATCAGAACGACTTATAGAAGAGCATCAAGTTATATATGATGCAGTGTTAAAGCAAGATGTAGAATTAGCGCAGCAAGCAATGCTAGATCATTTAACAAATGTAGAACATATTGTCACAGGTAAAAACGATATAAATTCGTAATTTAATCTTTTAAAAATCAAATTTTTTGATAAAATAGAGAAAGATTAAGTAAGCGTTTTCTTTAGAAGAGGGAGAGGATAGGCCATGGTTGAGCCTACTTCTTCTTTCCTTAGTCATCTGATGACCATACGTTTATTGGTGGAGTTGTAAAAAGGGGGAGTAATAATTATGAAAGTTACTTTATTTGTTACTTGTTTAGTCGATATGTTTGAAACAAACGTCGGCAAAGCAACAGTTGAAGTGTTGGAGCGTTTAGGTTGTGAAATTGAATTTCCAGAAGCACAAGTTTGTTGTGGTCAGCCTGCTTATAATAGCGGCCATGTAGAAGCAGCAAAAGAAGCGATGAAACATATGATTGAAACTTTCGAAGATGCAGAATATATCGTTACACCATCTGGTTCTTGTGCGACAATGTTTCATGAGTATCCGCATGTTTTTAAAGATGATCCGAAGTGGGCTAAACGTGCACAAAAGGTTGCTGATAAAACATATGAATTTACACAATTTATTGTAGATGTTTTAAAAGTGACAGATGTTGGTGCAAGCTTACCAGGGATAGCTACTATTCATAAATCTTGTCATATGACACGCCTGCTTGGAGTAAAAGAGGCACCAGGAATTTTATTATCAAATGTAAAAGGATTAACTGTGAGAGAACTGCCAAACGAACAAAATTGTTGTGGGTTTGGGGGAACGTTTTCAGTGAAGATGACTCCAATTTCTGAGCAAATGGTAGATGAGAAGGTAGATAGTGCAATGGAAACAGGTGCTGATTATTTAATCGGTGCAGATTGTGGGTGTTTGTTAAACATTGGCGGACGTATTGAGCGTTTAGGAAAAGAAATAAAAGTAATGCATATTGCTGAGGTACTAAATAGTCGCTCATGAAGGGGGAACATAAGCTATGTCTATGAAAATCAGTGAGAAAAAATTTAATGATCGCGTTGGCGATGGAATTCAAGATTCTTTTATGCGCGGAGCAGTATCTTCTGCGCAAACGCGCTTATATACGAATCGCTTAAAAGCAGCGGAAGAATTAGGAAATTGGGAAGAGTGGCGTGAACTAGGTGAACAAATTCGCCAACATACGTTAGAAAATCTTGATTATTACTTAATGCAGTTAAGTGAAAATGTATCAAAAAGAGGCGGACATGTGTACTTTGCGAAAACGAAAGAGGAAGCAGCAAAGTATATTCAAGACGTTGCAAAAAAGAAACAAGCGAAGAAAGTTGTAAAATCAAAATCAATGGTAACTGAAGAAATTAGTATGAATCATGCCCTTGAAGAGATTGGTTGTGAAGTGTTAGAAAGTGACTTAGGAGAGTATATCTTGCAAGTAGATAACGATCCACCTTCACATATTATTGCGCCCGCACTTCATAAAAACAGAACGCAAATTCGTGATGTATTTAAAGAAAAGCTTGGCTATGAAAATTCTGATGATCCATATGAAATGACAAAGTTTGTTCGTAAACAACTTCGTGAGAAATTTATGGATGCAGAAATTGGTGTGACAGGTTGTAACTTTGCAGTTGCAAATACTGGCTCTCTTTGTTTAGTAACGAACGAAGGTAATGCCGATCTTGTTATGTCGATTCCGAAAACTCAAATTGCAGTAATGGGTATGGAACGTATGGTTCCGACAATGGAAGAATTAGATGTTTTAGTTGGTTTACTATGTCGTAGTGCAGTAGGGCAAAAATTAACAAGTTATGTAACTGTAGCGGGACCAATCCAAGAAGAGGAAGTAGATGGACCAGAAGAATTCCACTTAGTTGTTGTTGATAATGGCCGCTCTCAAATTCTTGGGTCTGAATTCCGCTCAGTATTGCAATGTATTCGTTGTGCTGCTTGTGTTAACGTATGTCCTGTATATCGTCACGTTGGTGGACATTCGTATGGTTCTATATACTCAGGACCAATCGGTGCGGTATTAACACCACTTTTAGGTGGATACGATGATTACAAAGAGCTTCCATATGCCTCTAGTTTATGCGGAGCGTGTACAGAAGCTTGTCCAGTAAAAATACCATTGCATGATTTATTATTAAAACATCGTCAAGTAATTGTTGAGCAAGAAGGACGTGCACCACTTGCAGAAAAATTAGCAATGAAAATGTTTAGTATGGGTGCATCTTCAGCAGCTTTATATAAAATGGGATCAAAAATGGCGCCAGCAGCAATGAGTCCATTTACATCGGGCAACCGTGTATCAAAAGGTGTTGGGCCACTTAAAAACTGGACAGATATTCGTGAATTCCCGGCTCCAAGTAAAGAACGATTCCGTGATTGGTATAAAGATCATAAGAAAGGCGGGGACAAATAATGACAGGATTAATTCAAAACCGTGAGTCCTTTCTAGATAATATTGCAAAAGAACTTGGACGTGAGCGGAAAACGGAAGGCGTAAAGCGTCCAGCATGGAAAAGTAATGTGAATGTAGAAACGCTAAAAGATTATTCAAAAGAAGAATTGTTAGAAGTATTTAAAAATCAATGTACAAACATTCATACAACTGTAGTAGAAACGACAAACGACCGTTTACGTGAAGATATTCAAAAAGTAATCGTGGAAAACGGCGGGGGACCTATTATGTTATCGGCAGACGAACGTTTTGATTCTTATGGATTGACTTCTTTATTTAAAGAAGAGCTTCCAAAGCAAAATGTTGAAGTGAATGTATGGGATCCTGAGAAAAAAGAAGAGAATATGCGTATCGCAGAAAGAGCGAATATTGGAATCGCATTTAGTGATTATACTTTAGCTGAATCTGGTACGATTGTTGTACAAAGTCATAAAGGCCAAGGTCGTTCTTTACACTTTTTACCGACTGTATACTTTGCTATTATTCCACGTGAAACACTTGTGCCTCGTATTACACAAGCAGTTCAGGATATGAACACACGTGTAGAAAATGGCGAGGCAGTAGCATCTTGTATTAACTTTATTACAGGACCTAGTAACTCGGCAGATATTGAAATGAATCTTGTTGTCGGAGTACACGGACCATTAAAAGCAGTATATTTCATCGTATAAAAGAGGGGAAAGCAGGCCAGAAAATGGCCTGCTTTTTTAATAGAATAGAAATAATATGAAGTAGAATTTCTCTCCTTTTTTTGCTATGTTCTTCTGGAAAGGAGAGGAAGGGATGTTCACTTATTTATATGCATTGTTAGTGGGGATGGTGTTTGGTTCTTTTTTTATGTTAATTGCGATGAGAGTACCACTTGGTGAGTCTATCATTACCCCGCGTTCACATTGTCATTATTGTAAGTATGTGCTAAAGCCAAAAGAATTGATTCCAATCATTTCTTTTTGTATACAAAGAGGACGTTGTACGAATTGTAAGAGGAAAATTTCAATTTTGTACGTAGTATTTGAACTTGTAACAGGAATGATATTTCTTCTTACTGTATATATGATTGGGGTGGAACGGGAGCTTATCATCATTTTATCGCTTTTTTCTCTACTTCTTATTATTTCAGTTACAGATTACATATATATGTTAATCCCCAATCGTATTTTAGCTTGGTTTGCCTGTTTACTTATTTTAGAATGTGTTTTTGTGCCGTTAGTGACTTGGACAGATAGTATAGTTGGTAGTGGCGTTATATTCATTTTGTTATATTGCATGCAAAAGATATATCCAGAAGGGCTTGGTGGAGGAGATATAAAATTACTTTCGTTACTTGGATTTATAGTGGGACTGAAAGGGATTTTTATGATCTTATTTTTAGCATCTTGCTTTAGTCTTTGTTTCTTTGGAGTTGGTATAGTATTAAAACGTATGAAAATGAGGAGCCAAATTCCGTTCGGTCCTTTTATTAGCCTTGGGGCAATATGTTACATGTTGTTCACGTATACAAAATAGAGAGAGGATAGAACATGAATGTATATATGGATGATCAAAGAAGTTGTCCGTACGGGTATGTGCCCGCCACTACAGTAGAATGTGCCTTGCAAATGGTTCGGGATTATGATGTGAATATTCTTTCCCTTGATTTTAATATGGGATGGGGGAAAAGAAATGGATTAGATTTTGTAGAGGCTTTTTGTAAAGAGGGTTTATATGTAAATGAAATTCACCTTCATACGAATGATGTCATCGGTATGCACAAGATGAAACAGAGAATTAATAAGGGAAAGGAAGAAGGCGAAATTAATCCGCACCTTGTTGTTAAATATGTGGGGAGCTAAAAACTCCAAAGTTTTACTTTGGAGTTTTTAATGTTTCATATGTGCTTGTAACGGAATGATTTCTTCTTGTTGAGCCGCTACTAATTCAGTTTCTTCTTGTTTCACGTCAGGTGCTTTCTTTGTTAAGTAATGGTATACCATGCCGACAAAGACGGACCCGCCAATAATGTTACCGATTGTAACTGGAATTAAGTTATGAATAGCACCTGCAAAAGAAATTGTCTCCGGATGCGGTGAAACTAAAGATAGAGCAAACAGTGATAAGTTTGCAATGCTATGCTCGTAACCAGATAAGAAGAATGTGAAAACGAGTAGCATCATCATCATAATTTTTGCTGTATCACCTTTAACTTGAGAAGGTAAGAAACACGCAAGACATACAAGCCAGTTACATAAAATTGCTTTAAAGAATAATTGCATTGTAGGTGTATTCATTTTTCCTTCTACTACTTTATTCATGAAATGGCCGTGATCAATTGCTTCGAAAATTCCAGTTGCATAAAATAGTAAGGCAAAGAATAAAGCTCCAGCTAAATTCCCTGCATAACAAGCGACCCAGTTACGAAGTGTATCAGAAATCGTTGTTTCTTTTCTTAAAGTTGCTACAGTAAAGTACATTGTGTTTCCAGTAAACAATTCAGCACCGCCATATATAATAAGTACGAGGGCAATTCCGAAAAACATAGAAGCAGCTAAATAAGTTGCCGGTGAATCTGCAATGTGAAAAAAGTTACCTAATTTAAAACATAGTACAATAATAAAACCGATATAAATACCCGCAAGTGCGGCACGAATGAAATATTGCATCGGGTTTGTATCTAGCATTTGTTTTTTGCTCTTAGCCAGTTTGACAACATAATCTATTCCTTGCTCTAGCATGAGTAATACGCTCCTTTAGTACATCATCTATAAATACTCCTTATATGAATAAAGTACATGGAATTGTTCTTAGTTTCAATAAGTTTGTGCAATGTTTCACAAAAAGGACATACATATATCGAGAAAACGCTTACAAATGGTAGTATAATAGAATTTTTTCTGGACATTGAGAGGGGAAGGGAAAAAGAAAAAGCGCTGTAATTACAGCGCTTTTTCGTCTAAATTCTTTTCTACTTTTACTTCTACTTCTTTCGAGAAGAACCAACCGCCAACTGCGATTCCCACTAATACAATCCAGAATGTAAGCTTCCATAGTGTAGATTCTGGGAATGAATGCGGAATTACATTTAATGCAGGGTGCGCTAATGTATAAACTGCTAGTTTCACACCAACCCAACCTACAATTAAGAATGCTGCAGTTTCAAGTCCTGGTTTACGTTTTAAGATTTGTACGAAAGCAGTTGCTGCAAATCTCATGATGATTAACCCGATAAGTCCACCTACAAAGATAACAACGAATTGCCCAGTATCAAGACTACCAATTGTACCTAATCCTGTTTTTGGTAAAGTCATTGCTAACGCAACTGCAGCTAAAATTGAATCAACTGCGAAGGCGATATCAGCAACCTCAACTTTAAATACAGTCCACCAAAAGTTCTCTTGTTTTTTCTTTGCTTCTTTTTCTTCTGTTTCTTCATCCGTATTCTTTTTAACATACGTTTTAAATAAGTGATTACCAGCTATAAACATAAGGTAAATGGCACCGATTGCTTGCACTTGCCATACGTCGACTAAGAACGAGATCATAAATAACGATCCGAATCGGAAAACAAATGCCCCCGCTAATCCGTAAAATAATGCTTTCTTTCGTTTTTCTTCTGGTAAATGTTTTACCATAATTGCAAGAACGAGAGCGTTATCAGCCGCTAAAATCCCCTCTAGTGCAATTAGGATGAGTAATACCCAACCATACTCCAATAATAATGATACATCCATGTACATTCTCCTCTCATTTCTATAAGTACTAAATAAGTGAAGAATTTCCCCACTATTTAGTTTCCCCATACTCCTGCCTATTAACTTTGGAAGAATTTGGAAATTAATACAAAAAAGACCTCTGCCGTTAATAGGCAAAGGTCTTGCTAGACATATGTAATGAAAATGCCAACAAAGCCGGAAGAACTAAGTTCTACGTAATGACGACTTTGTTTCCAAGAAATATTCTTGGACGCTACTCCCCTTTGGAGATATGCTATTGTACTCTCATTATATGGATAATGTATACGGTTGTCAACCTGTTAAAATATCTTCATTCGGATATTTTATTTTTCGGTTCTTTTTACGTGCAAATGAAAAAGCCAATGTTAAAGGTCCCATTTTCCCAAAAAACATCATAAAGATGATAATAGCTTTTCCGATCATAGTTAAGTGTGGTGTGAAATTCATACTGAGACCGACAGTCCCAAATGCAGAAAATACTTCGAAAGCACTCATCAATAGAGGAACTCGCTCAGTAATACTTAAAATTAAAATAGCAAAAAAGATAAATGAAATGGAAATAATAGTGATGGTCAATGCTTTGACAATGAGAGTATCTTTAATAGATTTTTTAAAAACGACAATATCATCTTGTTCTTGTAAAAATTTAAATACCCCAAAAAACATGATTAAAAATGTTGTTAACTTAATTCCACCACCGGTTGAAGCACTACCAGCGCCAATAAACATAAGGAGCATCATTAATAGTAGGGAGGGCTTTGATAATGCAGAAATATCAACTGTATTAAACCCGGCAGTACGAGTTGAAACCGCCTGGAAATAAGCGGCCATTCCTTCTTCAAATGGGGTAAATCCTCTCATAGAAAGGGAATTGTGGAACTCGAATATAAAAATAAAAACAGTCGCAATAATATTGACGATTAGAGTAGAAGAGAGCATAAGTTTTGAGTGTAATGTAAGGTTTTTAAAATTTTTCTTTCTTTTTATATCTACGATTACTGTAAAACCAATCCCACCTAAAATAATGAGGGAGGAAATAACGAGATTGACAAGAATGCTATGAGAATGGGACATTAAATTATCGCTCCACACAGAAAAACCAGCATTGTTAAAAGCAGAGATTGAATGAAAAAAACTATAATAGATCCCTTTAGCAATCCCGTATTTTGGTACCCATTCAAAAGAAAGAATCAAAGTAGCGATACATTCGACTGTAAAAGAGAATAAAAATAATGCTTTGGCAAGACGAATGACACCACCAATGTTCGTTTGGTTTAACGCTTGTTGCAGTAAAATTCGGTTTTGAAGACCAATTTTTCTGCCGAGCATAATCGCAATTAAAACGGCAAAGCTCATAATGCCAAGTCCCCCTACTTGTATAAGCGTTAAA
This sequence comes from Bacillus pretiosus, assembly GCF_052947655.1. Taxonomy (NCBI): domain Bacteria; kingdom Bacillati; phylum Bacillota; class Bacilli; order Caryophanales; family Bacillaceae; genus Bacillus; species Bacillus pretiosus. The sequence continues at coordinate 1,282,724 of NZ_CM129593.1, forward strand.
ATGACACACTGTCCAAACAAAGTAAATACTTTTCCGGTGTCTACAACACCAAGCCCAGTAACAGTACAAGCAGAAACTGTTGTAAATAAAGCGTCGATCCATGAAATAGAAGTTGTTGTAGCAATTGGTAGTTTTAATAAGCATGTACCGATAACTGATAACATAATAAAAGACAAAGTAAGAACACGGGGAGGACTCATGCTAATATTAATCCGTTTCATGTCACATATCGTTCCTTTCAGTTTGCTCTTACTAGTATGTGAAAAAGCACGATTATGTATGTTAAAAATAGAAAGAGGCAGAGAATATCTGCCTCTAAGCCATAGGTTATTGTATTATCCACGTAATTGTTGTTGAGCTAAAGCGACTAGTCGTTTCGTTACTTCACCGCCAACTGAACCGTTAGAACGAGATGCTGTATTAGAACCTAAGCTAACACCGAATTCTTGTGCGATTTCATATTTAAATTGTTCAAGCGCTTGTTCTGCACCTGGAACTAGTAATTTGTTTGTTTTTACCATGTTGATACACATCCTTATGAGTAGTCCAATTCAGCTAAATACTTATCTAAACTGGTAACGTTATTTTATGTGGAAACGACGTACTCATACGCGGAAGTAATCGGTGTGATTAGAAGTTATTGGATAGAAAAAAGAGTAGCAAATTTGCTACTCTTTTTTCAGTATTGTCGCTGTACCTTCCACGACAATATCACCGGATTGATTATATATGTTTGTTTGCAACGTAATGATTTTTTTATCGTCTCGTTTTTTAATGACTTCTGCCACAACGCGAAGTGTATCACCGATTTTGACAGGAGCACGGAATGAAACGTTTTGAGATAAATAAATCGTGTTTTTGCCAGGGAGTTTCGTTCCAAGAATCGTCGAAATGAAACTGGAAACGAGCATGCCATGAGCAATACGTTCTTTAAACATTGTTGTTTTTGCAAAAGAATCTAAAATATGAATAGGATTCACATCTCCAGTTAATTTTGCAAAATTAATAACGTCCTCATCCGTAATAGTTTTTGTAAGGGATGCTTGATCACCGACTTGAATCTCATCATAACGAAGCTCCGGAACAGTTTGTGCTTCTTGAAATGGATTCATTTTGGCCTCCTTCTTTTCCATATCGAAAAATGCTAGCCATCTTGATGTAGTAGGAGGAAGAAAGAGTTTTGTTTGTGCTGCAGTTAGCTCCCACATTTTTCTTACTTGATGGAAGTAAATAAATTTTTTGAGTTTTCCTCGAACTGCTTTGCGAGTTCTAGTTGTTTGGACTTGAACTCTCCCAAAAAAACTTCTAACTGTTTTTGAACCTCTTCACGTTGTAATTGTTGTTGTTCAATAAATTGTTTTGTTGTTTCTTCAAATTGACCGCTAGTTTGAGTAAGAATAGACAAAGATGTTTTCGTAGGAGAAACAGTCAGTTGGTGCATTTGATTAGAAAGTTCATTCCATTTCCCTTGCCACTCGTTAATTTGATCATTTAAGGAGTTTCCAGTTAATTGCTTCACGTAATCTGTATATTGGTTATTGAACTGAGCAGTGAATTGTTGTAGTTCTTTTTCTAGTTCATCTACCCCTGATGTTAATTTATGCAAAGCGTCTTGTTGTTGTTTTAAAGTTTCTAAAGTAAGTTGCTCTAATTGTTTCCCAGCTGAAGAGAAGAGGGAAAGAGATTGAGACCAGTTTTTCCAAAATGCATCGACTAATTCGTATGGTTTAGTTTCCATTGTTTGACCTCCAAATGTTTTTTTGCATATTGTGAACGCAGATTACTCTGCTGTACCACCAGGTGAAGATGAAGAATCCTTTTCATCCTTTTCTGGAGAAGTAGAAAATGGAAAGAACGCATTGGTGTATAACGTAAAAAACGTCCGCAACATATTTTGATAATGTTCAAAAGAAGTTGCACATGTTGTTAAATATTGCTCTCCATATTCTGTTAAAGAATAAATTCGTTTCGCTGGCCCGCCTTCACTTGTATCCCAAGTGGAAGAAATGAGATTTTCTTTTTCTAACTTGCGCAATGTTCTATACACATTACCTTGGTCAACAGAAGAAAAGCCGATGTCCATTAGCATTTGAATGAGTTTGTAACCATGAAGACTCCAGTCTTTTAGACAGAGAAGTAAGAAAGGAACTAAGAAGTTTTTGGGCATGGAGTTTGGTTGTTTCGCTTGGTTTTTTTCCAAACTTTCTGGGTGTTCTGGTTCATTATGTAGCATGATTGTGCATCACCTCATGAATCAGTTAGATGGAATTTTTTTGCTTATAAGTGCAATTTACACCTATCTGTTTTTAATGTCAACACATTTATCGGAAAATAAAGAAAAATAAAATATAGACTTGAAGTTTTATTCAGAATATTAGAAAATAGTGAATAGGTTGAATTGTTTCAAAAACGAAAAAGGGAGTGTAGGCGAAGTGATTGATCAAAAATTCGATCCATTGCAAGCATGGAAAAATGCTTATGAACAAACCGAAACATTTTGGGGAAAAGCGCTCAATGAAACAATTAAAACAGAAGAATATTCTGCTTGGATGGGCAGCGTTCTAGATTTGAATTTGTTTTATCAAAAAGCATTAAATGATACGACAAAAAATTATTTAGAACAGGTGAATGTGCCGACGAGAGAGGATATCGCTAGAGTAGCTACGCTTGTTATCAATTTAGAAAATAAAGTTGATAACATTGAGGAAATTCTAGAAGAGAAAGTGGATTCATTAGGACAAGCTCCTACATTAAAGCGTGATGTTACGAAAGTAAAACAAGATATTCGCACGCTAGAAACGAAAGTTGATCAAATTTTAGAGTTACTAGAAAAGCAAAATGCAGTACTAGCGAAACTACAAGTACCTGCAAAAGAAGAAGTAAAACCTGCGAATAAGCCGGAAAATAAAAAATGATAATAGCGTTTGTTTATAACGTGTAAAAGGGAAAGGGAGAATCTCTTTTTCATGTATAAACAACGAAACATAATTAATATATGGACTCTATTAATATGAGTACCAAAATGATTCATAACAATCGTTCACAAATTCATTTAAGGGGGAAAAGAAATGGTTCAATTAAATGGCAAAGTAGCAATCGTAACAGGTGGGGCAAAAGGAATTGGAAAAGCAATTACAGTAGCATTAGCACAAGAGGGAGCAAAAGTAGTTATTAACTATAACAGCAGTAAAGAAGCAGCTGAAAACTTAGTAAATGAATTAGGAAAAGAAGGACATGACGTTTATGCAGTTCAAGCGGATGTTTCGAAAGTAGAAGATGCAAACAGACTTGTAGAAGAAGCTGTGAATCATTTTGGTAAAGTTGATATTCTTGTTAATAATGCTGGTATTACAAGAGATCGTACATTCAAAAAATTAAATCGTGAAGATTGGGAGCGCGTAATTGACGTGAACTTGAGCAGTGTATTTAATACAACAAGCGCGGTACTTCCATACATATCGGAAGCAGAAGAAGGAAGAATCATTAGTATTTCTTCTATTATTGGCCAAGCTGGTGGATTTGGACAAACAAACTACTCTGCAGCAAAAGCAGGTATGTTAGGATTTACAAAATCATTAGCATTAGAGCTTGCAAAAACAAATGTAACTGTAAACGCAATTTGCCCAGGATTTATTGATACTGAAATGGTAGCAGAAGTACCAGAAGAAGTACGTCAAAAAATCGTTGCGAAAATCCCGAAAAAACGTTTTGGTCAAGCTGATGAAATTGCAAAAGGTGTAGTATACCTATGCCGTGACGGTGCATATATCACAGGTCAGCAATTAAACATTAACGGTGGATTATACATGTAATGAATCGAGAAAAAAGTGCATATCCATAGCAGGAATGCACTTCTTTTTTTAGAAATAAATCGACCGAAAAGGAGATAGAAAAATGACTACATTCGTAACGGAATGGGAAAAGCAATTGGAGTTGTACCCAGAAGAATATCGTAAAGCATATCGCCGTGTGAAAAGAGCGAGCGAAGTTTTATTACGCGAACCAGAACCACAAGTTGGTTTAACACCAAAAGAAGTTATTTGGACGAAGAATAAAACGAAGCTGTATCGTTACATTCCAAAACAAGAAAAAACACAGAGAGTTCCAATCCTATTAATATACGCGCTTATTAATAAACCGTATATTATGGATTTAACTCCAGGAAATAGTTTAGTGGAATATTTAGTAGATCGTGGTTTTGATGTGTATATGCTTGATTGGGGCACATTTGGTTTAGAAGATAGTCATTTGAAATTTGATGATTTCGTGTTTGATTATATTGCAAAAGCAGTGAAGAAAGTAATGAGAACTGCGAAATCGGACGAGATTTCTTTACTTGGTTATTGCATGGGTGGAACGCTAACTTCTATTTATGCAGCACTTCATCCACACATGCCAATTCGCAACTTAATCTTTATGACAAGTCCTTTTGATTTCTCTGAAACAGGATTATACGGTCCTTTATTAGATGAGAAATACTTCAATTTAGATAAAGCGGTTGATACATTCGGAAATATTCCGCCAGAAATGATTGATTTCGGAAATAAGATGTTAAAACCAATTACAAACTTTGTAGGTCCATATGTCGCTTTACTTGATCGTTCAGAAAATGAGCGCTTCGTCGAAAGCTGGAAATTAGTTCAAAAGTGGGTTGGTGACGGTATTCCATTCCCAGGTGAATCGTATAGACAATGGATTCGGGATTTTTATCAAAATAATAAATTAGTGAAAGGTGAACTCGTTATTCGCGGACAAAAGGTAGACCTTGCAAATATTAAGGCGAATGTCTTAAATATTTCTGCGAAACGTGATCATATCGCCCTGCCATGCCAAGTAGAAGCTTTGCTAGACCATATTTCTAGCACAGATAAACAATATGTATGTTTACCAACGGGACATATGTCGATCGTTTACGGTGGAACAGCGGTAAAACAAACATATCCGACGGTTGGAAATTGGCTGGAGGAGCGTTCTAATTAAAAATAAAAAGTCCAACTAGCGTATGTTAGTTGGATTTTTTTATGGGAAATAACAAAAGATAGAAAGGAGAAATTTATATTTTAGGAGTATAATTATGAAACTTATGACTGGTAAGTTGTTTTGGAATACAGGAGTTTCTATACCTTGTTATCCATCATTAGAAAATGATATGATATGTGATGTGCTTGTAGTCGGAAGCGGAGAAGCAGGTGCTCATATAGCGTATTCGTTAGCGAAAATTGGAATGCGTGTTACGCTCATTGAAAAACGAGCAATCGCATGTGGTAGCACAGCTGCTAATACAGGTTTACTACAATTTCTTCATGATAAATCGCTAACCTCACTTATCCATACATTTGGTGAAAAAAAGGGGGTACGAGCATATAAGCTTTGTTACGAAGCGCTACGAACAATGGAGCAAGTTGTACCGACTCTCGATATTGATCCCCAGTTTATTCCGCGAAGTAGTTTGTATTATGCAAGTAGAAATGAGGATGTATCGTTTTTACAAGAAGAATATAATACGTTACGCCATTATGGATTCCCGGTTGAATATTTTACCGATTCACATATGAAGAAGAAGTATTCATTTATAAAACAAGCAGCGTTATATACGCATGGTGATGCCGAAGTGAATCCGTATTTATTAGCGCATAGCCTTTTGCATAAAGCAAATCAAATGGGAGCTACTATACTTGAGCATACAGAGGCCATACATATAAAAAAACGCCAAAATGATTTAATTTGTTACACGAAAACAGGAAATCAAATTGTAGCAAAGAATATTATTATGGCGACAGGTTATGAAGCACTTTTCGGAAAGAAAGAAAAAAATACAACAGTGGAAACATCATATGCAGTGGTGACAAATAAGGTAGATTCATTTGAAGGCTGGCATGAACAATCATTAATTTGGGAAACAGCACGGCCTTACTTATATTTTCGAACGTATCAAAACCGTATTATTGTAGGCGGATTAGATGAAGCGATGCAAATTCAAACAATTGGTGATACGAAATTATTGCATAAGCGTGATATCCTTATTAACATTGTAAAAGAGATGTTCCCGCAGTATAAGAATATACAGGCAGAGTACTATTGGGCGGCAGCATTTGGCGGTAGTCATGATGGTCTCCCTATTTTAAAAGAAGACAAAGAGATACATAATTTATTTTACGCATTGCCATATGGAGGTAATGGAACTGTGTATGGAATGGTATTTGCCAAATTATTTGAGCAGTTATTTACAAATAAAGAAAGTGAAGATTTTTCTTTATTTAATCGATAGAAAAAAGGTAGCGAAGTGATGGAATGAGAGATATAAAAAAGTTTTTACAAAAATTACGTCCTGTACAACTCATTGTTTTATTTTATTTATTAGCAGTAGTTGTATCGGTGATATTGCTTAGTTTCCCGTTTGTTACGAAGTCTGGTGTGAAATGGACATTTATCGATGCCCTCTTTACATCTGTTAGTGCGGTAAGTGTTACGGGACTGTCTGTTGTTACAATTTCAGATACATTTACTACGGCAGGAATTATTATGTTAGCCCTTATTTTACAATTAGGCGGCTTAGGAATTATGGCACTTGGTACGTTTGTTTGGATTATAACGGGGAAAAAGATCGGTTTGCAGAGAAGAAGACTCATTATGGCAGACCATAATCAAGGGAATTTATCAGGCCTTGTAGAATTGATGCGTTCTATTTTAATTGTAATTATTTCGATAGAACTTATCGGAGCGATACTATTAGGTACAAGATTTCTACTTTATTTTCCAACTTGGCAAGAAGCTTATTTTCACGGTTTCTTTGCCGCTGTTAGTGCAACCACGAACGGCGGATTTGATTTAACTGGACAATCATTAATTCCGTACAAAAAAGATTATATTGTGCAAATGATTCATATGTTACTTATTATTTTAGGAGCGATTGGCTTCCCGGTGTTAATGGAAATAAAGCAATTCTTTAGTAAAAGGCGACAGCAACTATTCCGCTTTTCGTTATTTACAAAATTGACGACAACAACATTTTTTGCCCTCGTTATCGTTGGAACCATTATGATTTTTTTACTAGAACGAAATCAATTTTTAGCAGGAAAGTCATGGCATGAAACAGTTTTCTATACATTATTCCAATCTGTGACGACGCGAAGCGGTGGACTTGCTACAATGGATATACGTGAATTGTCACAACCGACGCTTTTATTTATGAGTATATTAATGTTTATAGGGGCATCTCCAAGTTCGGTTGGGGGCGGAATACGTACAACAACATTTGCTGTTAGTATATTATCGTTATACACTTTTGCAAGAGGTGGAAGAACGGTTAGAGTCTTCAAACGTCAGTTACATGAAGAAGACGTGCTAAAAGCATCTGTCGTTATGACGATGGGGATTTTATTATGTGCCACAGCACTCTTTATTTTATCTATTACGGAAAATGTACCGCTTATGAGTTTAATTGTTGAAGTGTGTTCTGCTTTCGGAACGACAGGGCTATCGACAGGTATTACGCCAGATTTAACAACTGTTGGTAAACTTGTACTCATTGTACTTATGTTTATTGGGCGTGTCGGTATTTTAACATTTATACTGGCTAGTGGGGGAAGAGAACAGCCACCTCGCTATAAATACCCGAAAGAGAGAATTATTATTGGATAGTATGAAACCATTCTACCTATGTGAGGTAGAATGGTTTTTTAGTCGTTAATGCCAAATTGCGGATGCATAAAAGCCTCATTTTTATTATCCACTTCTTTTTTTAGCAACTCTTGATTTTCTTCTGAAATCCACCCAATATCATTTGTAGGATGAATCCATTCTTCTCCAGCCATAATGGCAGGGTCTACTTCATCAGTCCAATTGTGAAGTGGACTATTCTCGGAATCATATTTACTGTCTCCGATTACGACGTCATATTGATTTATGAAAGGTTGTTGCATCTTCTTTCCTGTTCCTTTAAAAGATGGGAAATTCATTTGATGCGGGAGCGTTTCATCTAAAATTGGTGACTGGATTTTATCTTTCTTCTTCAAAATAATCGCCCCTTTTCTAATGTTCTTTTCATAGGTAGTATTTCCATCTAGCGGCCTTATGTACTTGTTAACACTTGCCAGTAATAATTATTTAATGTTGTTTCAAACTAGAGTAGAAAGTGAATTCTTGAGAGCAGGTGAATGTATTGGTAAAAAGAAAAGTGAAACAAAATGCGGCAATCAACAATAATAAAACTCCGAAAGAAAGCTTACCAGATGCAGAATTTGCATTAGAGTATGAAGGAGAAAATAGCGCGAAGTATGCAAATCGTAATTCAAAAAAAGGTAAACAAAAATGAGGCGTTTTTTACAAACGCCTCATTTTTTTGTGGGATTATAAAGGTTTTTTTAATTATTTGTAAATTTAGTGTTCATTATTAGCAGAAAAATGCGAAAAAACATAGAAGTAGCAACGTATTACACAAAAACAAACAACAAACAAAAGATTAATGTTGGTTTAATACTGCTTTTACACTAGTTGTTTATATTAGAGTTGTACATAAGATTTATAAAAGGAGAGAGAGACAGTGAAAAAAACAATCTTTAAAGCTGTAGCAACTGGAATGGTATTTTCGTTATTAATGGGGTGTGGTGCAAAGAAAGAAGAAAGTGCTGGGGCAAAAGTAAAGGATGATAAATTATCTGGATCATTAACTGTTTACACAGCGATTGAAGAAGAACTTGTACCAATTTATCTTGATTCTTTTAAAAAGAAATATCCAGATGTGAAACTGAATATTGTTCGTGATTCAACTGGAGTTATTACAGCGAAATTGCTAGCTGAAGGAAAAAATACACAAGCAGATGTTGTATGGGGAACAGCAGCGTCTAGTCTATTAGCTTTAGATAAAAAAGATATGTTAAAAGGATACTCTCCAAAAGGAGCGGATCGTGTTCTTCCGCAATTTAAAGATGATAAGCAACCAGAAAAATGGGTAGGTAATACGGCATTTATGACGGGGATTGCTATAAATAAAGAAGAATTAAAGAAGAAGAATTTACCGATGCCAGAATCATACGAAGACTTAACGAAACCAGAATATAAAGGAACGCTTGTTATGCCACATCCAGCTTCTTCTGGAACAGGATTTTTAACAGTTTCTGCATGGTTACAAATTATGGGTGAAGATAAAGGCTGGGATTACATGAAGAAACTTCATGATAATATGGCAACTTATACTCATTCAGGTTCAAAACCAGCGAAATTAGCAGGCGCAGGTGAATATCCAGTTGGCGTATCAATGGTTTATAGTGCTTTGAAAGAGAAACAAAAAGGTGCACCAGTTGAAGTTGTATTGCCGAAAGAAGGATTAGGTTGGGAAGTAGAAGCGAACGCACTTATTAAAAAAGATAATGCAAAAAATGAAAAATTAGCGCAAGCATTTTTAGATTGGGCAATTACTGATGATGTAATGAAGTTATACTTCGAGAAAAATGGATTCGCGACAATTAAAAATGATTATAAACTTCCAGATGGATTCCCTAAAGATGTGACAGAAAAGTTATACAAAAAGAATGACTTTAAATGGGCAGCAGAAAATCGTGACAAAATTTTAGAAAAATGGGAAAAAGAGTTTGGCCAAAAAGCAGAACCGAAAAAGTAAGTGAGTGGGAGAGAGAAAAAATGAGCGAATATTTATCAATTCAACACATTCAAAAACAGTTTGATGCATTTACAGCGTTAAAAGATATTTCTTTTACTGTGAAAAAAAATGAGTTTGTATGTTTATTAGGCCCAAGTGGTTGTGGGAAAACAACATTGCTTCGAATTTTAGCAGGGCTAGAAGAGGCAACAACAGGTAGTATCGCTGTGGATGGAAAAGATATTACAGCATTACCTCCTGGAAAGAGGAATTTCGGAATGGTGTTTCAATCGTATGCATTATTTCCGAATTTAACAGCACTTGAAAACATTGAATATGGCTTAAAGACAAAAAAATATGGAAAAGCAGAAGTAAAAGAGAAAGCGCTAGAGGCGTTAGAACTTGTAGATTTGCTGAATGTAAAAGATAAATATCCTGCTCAAATGTCTGGTGGACAACAGCAGCGAGTAGCACTTGCACGTGCGCTCGCTCTGTCTCCGGATATTTTGTTACTCGATGAGCCATTATCTGCTTTAGATGCAAAAGTGCGTGAAAAGTTACGTAGAGAAATGCGTGATTTGCAAGAAAAAGTAGGAGTAACAACTATTATGGTTACGCATGATCAAGAAGAGGCATTAACGATGGCCGATAAAATTGTTGTAATGAATCATGCGGAAATTATGCAGATTGGCACACCAGAGGAGATTTATCAAAGACCAGCCAATCCATTTGTGGCAGATTTTATTGGTTCTATTAATTTCTTTTCGAAAAACAATGAAGAACATGCAATTCGTCCTGAGCATGTAACAGTTGTACAAAAGGATGGTATTAAAACGGTTGTGGAAAGCATGGAATTTCGCGGATCTGTATATCGGACGGAAGTGCGGGTCGTAGAAGAAAAAACACATCTTTATAACGAGAAAATTGTAGTGGATATATTGGCATCAGAAGTAGAAGCAACCGCAATTAGAAAAGGAAAGCCGATTCAAATCTCTTTCTTAGAAAATCATATGTTGTCATATGGAAAGAAGGTCATTGTATAGATGGAGATGTTAGAAGATTTCAAGGTAGAAAGTACGAAAAAAAAGATTAAGAGACGTATCGGTAAAGAAGAGTGGATACAAAGACTATTAATTATTGGTATGCTTCTCGCGTTTTTGATCATGCTTGTATTACCTCTATTACAATTGTTTACACAAGCTTTTTATGATAAAGATGGAGCTTTCATTGGTGTTGCGAATTTCAGTAAATATTTCACAACACCAACGCTAGTTCAATCATTACAAAATACGATATGGATTTCGGGCGCGACAACAATTATTGCAGTAACACTCGCTTTCGCTTACGCCTATGCGATCGCTCGTACGAATGTGTTTGGAAAGCGTGTATTTCAATATATTGCGTTGTTACCATTATTCGCACCAACGATGATGCATGGTATCGCATTTACATATTTATTTGGTAATCAAGGGTTAGTAACGAAAGGAATGTTTGGTTTGTTTGAAGGGATACAAATCCCTTTATATGGACCAGTAGGAATTGTAATGGCTGAAGTCATGTATACATTTCCGCAAGCATTTCTTATATTATTAATTGCTTTTCAAGGCTCTGATTATCGTTTATATGAAGCTTCTAATATGTTAGGAGCGAGTAAAACAAAGCAATTTTTCACTGTTACTTTACCTAGTGTAAAGTACGGATTAATTAGTGCGATGTTCGTTGTGTTTACACTTAGTTTCACTGATTTTGGGGCACCAAAAATTGTTGGTGGGCAATATAATGTACTTGCTACTGACGTATATAAGCAAGTAATTGGGCAGCAAAATATGCCGATGGGTGCAACAGTCGGAATGATTTTATTAATCCCAGCTATATTTGCCTTTGCAGTTGATCGCATTACGCAAAGAAAGCAGGCGAATCTCTTATCTTCCAAATCAGTACCTTACAGAATAATAAATAATAAGAAACGAGATGTTATTTCATTCGTATATTGTAGCGTAGTAACGCTTATGATCATTCTATTATTTGTGGCAGTTGGTATTGCTGCAAGTGTGAAAGTATGGCCATATAATATGAGCTTTACATTTGAGCATTTCAATTTTTCCAGTTTAACAGGAGATGGACTTGAAGCATTTAAAAATAGCGTAATTGTTTCAGCAATTACTGCAGTTATTGGAGCGGTTTTAACATTTATGTTCGCTTATGCGATTGAGAAAATAGATCAGCTACAATTTTTCCGAAAAGCAGGTTACTTTTTCTCTATCGTTCCTTTAGCGATACCAGGTTTAGTACTTGGGTTAGGCTACGTCTTCTTCTTTAGTCAACCAACAATACAAATCTTTGGACTTTCCGTAACGAACCCGTTCCATTCTCTATACGGAACAATTGCTGTGCTAGTACTAGTCAATATCATTCATTTTTATTCTGTAACATTTGTTACGGCAACGACAGCTTTAAAGAAATTGGACCGAGAGTTTGAACTTGTTTCACAGTCGATGGGGATACCGTTTTATAAAACATTCTTTCGAGTTACGGTACCGATGTGTTTACCGGCCATTTTAGAAATGGTAATGTACTACTTCGTAAATTCAATGGTAACTGTCTCAGCAGTTGTATTCCTGTATGCAGCTGATTTTAAACTAGCTGCCGTATCAATTGTAAATATGGATGATGCAGGAAATGTAGCACCAGCAGCTGCAATGAGTGTACTTATTGTTGTTACAAATATTGTAGTGAGAGTTGTATATGAATGGGGAACGAAAGCACTTCGTAACCGAACGTCACAATGGCAAAAAAGATAAATAAGAAGGGTGATGGATTAGATGAAAGTAGAAGCAGTTATTTTTGATTGGGCAGGTACAACAGTTGATTACGGATGTTTTGCACCACTGGAAGTATTTATGGAGATTTTCCATAAACGCGGTGTTGCAATTACTGCAGAAGAAGCCCGTAAGCCAATGGGATTATTGAAAATTGATCATGTTAGGGCATTAACAGAGATGCCTCGTATTGCGAGTGAGTGGAATCGTATTTTCGGACAATTACCAACAGAAGCAGACATTCAGGAGATGTATGAAGAATTCGAAAAGATTCTCTTCACTATTTTACCGCGCTATGCGTCGCCGATTAATGGAGTAAAAGAAGTGATTGCTTCTTTACGTGAAAGAGGAATTAAAATTGGTTCAACGACTGGTTATACGAGAGAAATGATGGACATTGTAGCAAAAGAAGCAGCACTACAAGGGTATAAACCTGATTTTCTTGTAACACCAGATGATGTTCCAGCAGGTCGTCCGTATCCGTGGATGTGCTATAAAAATGCGATGGAGCTTGGTGTATATCCAATGAATCATATGATAAAAGTTGGAGACACGGTATCAGATATGAAAGAGGGAAGAAATGCTGGTATGTGGACAGTGGGTGTAATTCTCGGCAGTAGCGAACTCGGCTTAACTGAAGAGGAAGTGGAGAATATGGATCCGGTAGAACTTCGTGAAAAAATAGAAGTAGTTCGCAATCGTTTCGTTGAAAATGGGGCGCACTTTACGATAGAAACGATGCAGGAACTCGAAAACGTAATGGAACATATCGAGAAACAAGAACTTATTATTTCATAAAAGGGGAATAGGATCATGACTGAAAATCACTATTTATTATTAACGCCTGGACCATTAACAACAACCAAAACAGTAAAAGAAGTTATGTTATACGATTGGTGTACGTGGGATGCTGAATATAACAAAATGGTACAAGAGGTAAGAGCTAAGCTTGTATCGTTAGCAACGAAGGAAGAAGAGACATATACAACTGTTCTCATGCAAGGAAGCGGTACGTTTTCAGTTGAAGCAGTGATTGGATCTGTCGTTCCTAAAAATGGAAAGCTGCTCGTATGTACAAATGGTGCGTACGGTAAGCGAATTGTACAAATGGCAGAGCTGTTACATATAGATGTCGTGGTCAGTCAAACAGAAGAGTGGGAGCCTACTAATATTGCAGAGGTAGAAAAGATATTGCAACAAGATAAAGAGATTACACATATTGCAGTTGTTCATTGTGAAACAACAACAGGTATTATCAATCCAATTGTAGATGTATGTAAATTAGGGAAGCAATACGGAAAAGTAACACTAGTTGATGCAATGAGTAGTTTTGGTGGTATTGAAATAAATATCGCTGAGTTGCAAATTGACTTTCTAATTAGTAGTGCGAATAAATGTATTCAAGGGGTTCCTGGATTCGGCTTTGTTATTGCAAAGCGCGATGAATTGGTGAAATGTAAAGGGCAGGCACGTTCATTATCATTAGATTTATTTGATCAGTGGGAAACGATGGAAAATCAAAATGGGAAATGGCGTTTTACGTCACCTACACATGTTGTACACGCTTTTTATCAAGCACTACTTGAATTAGAAAAAGAGGGCGGAGTAGAAGCGCGTTACAATCGATATTATAACAATCAAAAAATATTAGTGAATAGAATGAGAGAAATCGGATTTAAGCCACTAGTAGATGAAAAATATCAATCGCCTATTATTACATCCTTCATTTATCCAGAAGAGGGGTTTGATTTTGGGCAGTTATATAATGAATTAAAGTGCGATGGGTTTGTTATTTATCCAGGTAAAATTTCAAAAGTAGATACATTCCGCATTGGAAATATCGGTGATGTACATGAGGCAGATATCCATCGCTTAGTTGATAGTATTGCTAAAGGAGTTGTTATAGGTTGAAAGTATTTTGCTTAGGGGGAGCAGGTAAAATTTGTCGTGAAGCAATTTTAGATTTAGTGCAATTTTCATCTTTTGAGGCGATTACAGTAGCTGATTTTAATGAAGAAGAGGGCCTGAAAGTAGTAGAATGGCTCAATGATCCTCGTGTTGATTTTGTGAAAGTAGATGTAACGAATCACGAGGATACGGTTGCAAAAATGAAAGGTTATGACATTGTAATGGACGGTACGACAATTAAGTTAAATGGATTGTCTACTCGATGTATTGCAGAAGCGGGTTGTCACGGTGTGAATTTGAATGGATTTGGTGAAGAAAATGAATCTCATTCTATATTTGCTCAAAATGAAAAAACGTGTTTACCCGGTTTTGGTATGACGCCAGGTGTAACGCAAATGATGGCAATGCATGCAGCAAATCAGCTAGATACTGTAGAGTCAGTACGTGTAAGTCATGGCTCGTACCGTCCAATTGCTTTTTCTGCATCAATTACAGAAACAACGACATATGAATATGATCCACATTTACCATCGCGTACAGTATATGAAGATGGTGAGTTTAAGCAAGTACCTCCGTTTGCGCGTCCAAGAGAAATTGAATTACCGGCGCCTTATGGTAAGGCAACGCAGTATATAATACCGCATTCTGAAACGATTACGTTAGCAAAAGCACTAGAAAATAAAGGCGTCAAACTGATAGAGACGAGAGGAACTTGGCCAAAGCAAAATATGCAGCTCGTACGTGCTTTATATGATTATGGTATATTGCGTAATGATCTGGTTGACATAAATGGGAAAGAAATTGGTATTATGGATTGTATTTCGAAGTATTTATTGCAATCGAAAGAAGGGAAAGAAACAGAAATTTACGGTTATGCACTTCATGTAGAAGTAATAGGTATGAAAAATAATGAGAAACAAAGGCACATATTATATCATACACACCCGTTATCTGATGGTTCTGTTGTAGGGTGGGAAAAATTAAGAGCTTATACGAGAAACGTCGGTATTCCATTTGGGATTGCTACAGAGTTAATCGCAAAAGGGAATGTAAATAAAGTTGGTGTTGTGACACCTGAGGAAGCTTTTGTAAATCCACAAATTATTTTTGATGAACTAAAAAAGCGTGGTATTCATATTCATGAAGAAATTTTAACTGAAAAAGAAAGTTATAACTTTGTATAAGTAAGGCAGTGTATGAGGTAGAAATCAATGGGGTGAAGCTATGTCTGTAGTAGGTGAAGAAAGAAAGCGAACCATTCTTGAGAAGGTAGAGTTTAAAGGGAAAGTAAAAGTTTCAGAGTTAGCGAGAGAGTTTGCTGTATCAACAGAGACGATTCGTCGTTATTTAGAAGAATTGGATCGTGAAAAGAAGTTGAAGAAAGTGTATGGTGGAGCCGTCCAACTTCCGGGAGCTGGAATAGAGGCACCAATGTTAGAACGAGAGATGCTGCATATAGAAGAGAAGAAGAGAATTGGGTATAAAGCAGCAACGTTTGTGGAAGATGGGGATGTGATTGCGATTGATGATGGAAGTACACCACTTCAAATGGTGCCATATCTTGTTCATCGTAAAAATTTAACGATTGTAACAAGTTCATTTCCAGTAGCTACACAATTAATTTCTTCTATTAATAAAAAGATGTTTCACGGTGAAGTTTTATTTATTGGTGGAAAAGTATCTCCAAAGCATTCACGTGTGTCAGGTTCTATTTCGCAGCAAGTAATCCAGCAATTTCATTTTCATAAAGCATTCGTTTCGATTGATGGATTGTTACCTGGTTTTGGGGTTTCTAGTTTTGAATTAGAAAAGGCGAAACTGTCAGAAGCGATGCTGAAATTAGCGGAGAAAACATATATTTTATGTGATCATACAAAAGTAGGGGTAAAAGGAAATTACCGAATAGCAGCATTTTCACGTATTCAACATGTAATTTGTGATAAGAAAATGCCCTATAGTTTTGAAGAGGAAGTCAAAAATCATAATATTCAATGGACAATTTGCTAAATAAATTGAACTCCCACCTGTTTTTGAGGTGGGAGTTTTACTGTCCGCAAATAGCGGGATAAAAGATTTGTATGTATGCAAAAAGTGGACACATTTTCTCATCTCTTTCATATAATTTACCAATACAAAAAAAGTTGGTCGAAGGAAAGAAGGGAGAAGCATGTCAGAACGGATATATAATAAACTTGTATTGTATGCAAATATTTTGCAAAAAATTGGTTTTATTAATGAAAAAGAAAAAAGTGAAATTCTTCATACGCTAGGTAAAAAGGCCCTTTGATTAAAGGGTTTTTTATTTTTTATCTTTGGAAATATAAACTTAGTGTAATATTACCATTGACAATGATAATGATATTCATTATCATTTATTTGTAGATAATTGATAACGTTTATCAATTATGAAAATTATATATGATAGGGGATATTATTTTGAAAAAAAGTTATATTAAGGCGCTAGTAGTAGCCACAACATTAGCAATTCCATTTGCTACATACTCTACTCCCGCATTAGCAGCACTAAAAGCTGAAGCAAACCAGTCGGTGGCAGCAGCTAGTGAACGTACATACGATACTGAGATTAAAATATATAAGGATCAAAAAGATGAGCCATCTATGGTTTCTCAGTACATAAAAAATCCTAAAGTAGCAATTGAAGATGGGAAAAAAATCGTTACTGTAACAATACAAGATAGCGATTATTTTCAATATCTTAGAATAGAGGATAAAAACCAACCTGGTGTATTTCAAGATGTGAAAGTTTTATCAGAAGATAAGAGGAAAAATGGAACGAAAGTGGTCCAATTTGAAATTGGCGAATTTGAGAAGAAGCATAATATGCAAATGCATATACTTATTCCGGCCATCGGATATGATCACAAATATCAAGTTCAATTTGAAATTAAAGATCCAACTGTAGGTGACAAAGAAACAGAGAAACCAGATGATAACTCTAATTCAGGCAATACGGAAACGGATCGTCCAGTTGATAGTCAAAATATGATAACAGATAACAAATTAAGAGAACTTGTTAATAAAAAAGTATTTAATAGAAAAGATTTAAATACACCAATTACGAAAGAGGAGTTATTACAAGTAAAGGACTTGTTTTTAAACACGAATGAGATTCTTGATTATAGTGCATTAAAATATATGCCAAATTTAAAATCTTTAACAGTTGCGAATGCGAAGATAACAGATCCGTCGTTCTTTGCTAATTTAAAGCAATTAAATCATTTAGCTTTGCGTGGTAATGAATTTTCAGATGTAACACCACTTGTTAAGCTGGATAATTTAGCATCTCTTGATTTGAGTAATAATAAAATTACAAACGTTGCACCACTCGTTGAAATGAAAAATGTAAAAAGTTTATATCTATCAGGCAACCAAATAGAAGACGTAACAGCATTAGCGAAAATGGAACAACTAGATTACTTGAATTTAGCAAATAATAAAATTACGAATGTTGCTCCATTAAGCGCGTTGAAAAATGTAACATACTTAACTTTAGCAGGTAATCAAATTGAAGATATTAAACCGTTATATTCATTACCTTTAAAAGATTTAGTATTAACGCGTAATAAAGTTAAAGATTTATCGGGTATTGATCAAATGAATCAATTAAATAAATTATTTATCGGTAAAAATCAAATTGAAGATGTGACACCACTTGCTAAAATGACTCAGCTTACAGAATTAGATTTACCTAATAATGAGTTAAAGGATATTACTCCATTATCAAATCTAGTAAACTTACAAAAACTTGATTTAGAAGCAAATTATATTTCAGACTTATCGCCAGTTAGTAAGTTGAATAAGTTAGTATATTTAAGTTTTGTTGCAAATGAAATCCGCGATGTTAGACCAGTAATAGAACTAAGTAAGAAGGCTTATATTAATGTTCAAAACCAAAAAGTCTTTCTAGAGGATACAGAAGTAAATAAAGAAGTAAAAGTACCTATATACGAAAAAGACGGCGAGGTATCTACAAAAATCCGTCTGAAGAGTGATGGTGGTACGTATAGTAATGGTGTAGTGAAATGGAGTACACCAGGTGAGAAAGTATATGAATTTGGAGTGAAAGATCCATTTGCAGATACAGGTATTTTCTTTACAGGATCTGTAATTCAAAATGTAGTAGAAAGTAAAGGGGACAACAATTCTAAAGAAAACAATACTTCTAAAGAAGATGAAAAAGTAGAAGTAGTAGAATTTAAAGATGTACCAAAAGGACATTGGTCAGAAGAAGCAATTCATTATTTAGCGAAAGAAAATATTTTCAAGGGATATGGAAATGGACAATTTGGATTTGGGGATAGTATTACTCGTGGACAAGTTGCGTCTTTAGTACAAAGGTACTTGAAATTAGAAAATAAAGTAGAGCAGAAAGAGAGATTTACAGATACGAAAGGGCATATGTTTGAGCAAGAGATTGCCACAGTTGCGCAAGCTGGAATTATGCAAGGAGATGGTACTGGGGAGTTCCGTCCAGATGGAGTATTAACTCGATATGAAATGTCAGTAGTATTACAAAAAGTATTTCAGTTAAAGGGAAATGAAAAGAGTGTAGAGAGCTTTACTGATGTGCCAAAAGGTCATTGGGCAGAAGGCTATGTGAAAGCTTTAGCGGATAATAATATATCAAAAGGTGATGGAAAAGGAAACTTTTTAGGTGATGATTTCGTAACACGTGAACAATATGCACAGTTTTTATATAACGCAATAAAGAAATAAAAGATGAGAAAATACGTTATTCTTTGATTTAAAAAGAATAACGTATTTTTTATGTACAAAATGAAATAGGGAATAGACAGAAGTATAGATATATGGATGGCCCATTTTAAAGAAGAGCTATGAAACTATATTGACAAAAAGGCGTTATCATGTGATAATTCAATTAAATTTTTAGAATAATCAAAAAATACTCCTTTTACATAGAAAGGATTCGAACATTATATAAATATTATGCCGGGGGTGACGAAATGTTATTTTTTCTAAAAAAATGGAATGAATTAAAAGATGTGAAATCTGAATTGGCACTTCGTGATTGGTTTTATGGTACAAAAATTAGTTTATCACTCTGTACGTCAAAAGAGCCGTTAACTTTTTTAATAAACGTTGAGGGAAGAGATAAAGGGTTATTTTCAGAAGAAGACTTTATTGTTGTTAATTGTATGTGTGAGCCAGTATTTGAAAATGAAGAAAAACCAGCTGCAGAATCGTTTATGCATGCGGATATTTATAAAAAAAGTAGTGCAGAATGTATTTTACAAGTGCAGACTGTAGATAGTCATTTAATATCAGAGTTATATGGAGAAGAAGGGGAAGTAACATTCGATAAACGTAGTGTGGAACGTGTTTTTGGAAAAGAAGGTATAACAGAAATGACAATTCCCATTGTAGAAGATGAGAAGAAATTTGCTGATTTATTAGAAAATAATGTACCGAATTTTATTGAAGGTGGAGGAGTAGTTCTTGTTCATAATTATGGCATGATTGTGTGGGGGAAAACTCCAGAAGAAGCGAAAAAATGGCTAGAGGGTATAGAATATTTAATGAATTACCATGTAAAGTTGTTAATGATAAAAGGTGCAAAGAGCTCTGTTATATAAAATGTTTGTGATGTCGTTACAAGTCAATAAAAAATGAAAGCGTTTTAAAAATAATTTCACTCATAAAATATAGGTCTCCTTATTATATATAGATTACATGTTGACATGTAAGGAGGAACATATTTTGCGAGTTAAATATCATTTTCTGCCAAAACAGCAAGTAACATTTTGCAAAATGAACGATTCAGGTGAAGAGGCTTTGCACATTATGAATGAAACGGGATTTCGAGCAATCCCTGTATTAGCAGAAGATGAAAAGAAATTCATAGGGATTATTTATAAAGTAGATCTTTTAGAAAAGAAGTGTAATAGCGGATTAGAGAAATTAAGTGCGGAACATATGCTGGGAGATTCCTCCGCATTTATTTTTGAAAAGGATTCTTTTTTTAGAGCATTTTATGTTATTCGTCGACTTCCATTTTTAGCTGTGCTAAATGACTATAATGAATTTGTCGGTATCTTAACACATTCCAATATATTTGATGTTATTGAAGATTCATTCGGTATGCGGACGGGTGGTTATATATTAACAATTGCAACACAAGATTGTAAGGGAACGATTAAAGAACTTGGGACATTGTTGAAAGCATTTAATATCGGTGGATTATTTACACTAGATAACGGTGATCAATATATTCGCCGCGTTATCGTAAATATAGCAGATGAGTTAAATGAAAAAAGATTAAAGCAATTAATCGAAAAAATAGAGAAAAAAGGATTCAGGGTGAGTCATGTAGATTATATTTAAGGTGAAAAGGAAAGGTACCAATTTGCTATATGCAGATTGGTACCTTTTTAGTGTAAGTAATGAATCTTATTTTGAAACAGGAGGTGGAGATAGTGCTAAATCAGATAAAAAAATAAAATCTGCATGCGCGCGAATGTTAGGAATAGAAGTTTCTATAACACGTGATGTAATTTCACCTGGAGGTCCAACGTGTCCAATAGCTACCATAATCGGTTTTTCTTGAAGTTTTTTAATGAGTAATTGGGCTTGTTTTGAAATATGTGCCGCCGTATACACATCATCAAAAAATAATTGATTTTCAATAATAGGCACTCCTAATTCTTTCCCGATTTTTGGGACAACACTCTTAGGATTTGTTTTGCTATCTAAATAAAATAAACCGTGTTTTTTACAAGCTGCAAGTATAAGTCGTACAATTCTTTCGTCCGCGGTCACTTTTGATCCCATATGATTGTTCATGCCAATTGCATGCGGTACTTCTTGAATCGCTTGTTCGAGTCGGTTATTTATTTCTTCGTCGCTTAAATCAGTTGTAATTGCTTTTGGTCCAAGCCATTCTTTTTTACCTTTAATAGGTTCCATTGGCATATGTATAATAACTTCGTGCCCTTTCTTATGAGCCGCTATCGCATCTTCCTTTGTGGAAGGGAGAAAAGGCATAACGGCAACAGTCAGTGGAATAGGAAGTGATAACATTTTATCAGTCCCCTTCATATTATTGCCGAAGTCATCAATGACAATAGCGACTTTGTTTGTATGGGCCTTTGCTTGAACAGGAAACAAGAAGGATGGTAAAAACATAGTAAATATAAGCAATGCAATCGTATATTTGCGCATATAAATATTTCCTTTCTATTTTATCCCGCTATTTGCGAGCAGTGAGGAATGGACAAAATCCCCAATGATTAAATTTCACTTTATCAATCATCATTATGTTTTGCGTTTTTATATAAATTAAACAAAAAATGTCGAAGGAAAGTATATGGAAAATAGAGAATCCGCTATTTAATTGGTATTTGTAAAAAAAGAAGATGAAAAAAATGTCTATTATTGCGAATGTATTTACAAAGATAGAATAATTTGTAATAATTCTCAAAGTGAGGGTAAAGATTTGTAAATTACAGGGAGAAAATGTTAAATTTTCTGATTCTTCAAATTCAAATATGATTAAGTAGTTAAAAGGCCGATGGAGAAGTAAAGTCGAGAGCACGGAAGTATAATAAGGGGGATATGGATGTTTACTGTAAAAAGGAAGTACACATTAGAAAAGCTTTCACGTGATATTCATATGAAACGTGAAGAAATGATTCAATTAGGTTTAACAAGTGGGTTAAATAGTATGGAGACAATTCAAGTGAGTCAAGAATTGGACAAGCTTATTTTACAGTACCAGTGTTATAAAGAAAAACAAACACCAAAATGGTTATCAATTATAAAGGTACCTATTTTTCAAATTGGGTATGAAGGGAAATCAAGTAATTTTTGGCGAATGCTTGTGGCTGGTTTTATGAAATAAGTATAATTACCCTTTTGGGATAAGGATAATTATACTAGGTGTAACGGAATTTCGATATGAACTGTCGTTCCTTCATTTTCTATACTATCAATAAAAATATGCCCATTGTACATCTCTACAATTCGTTTACATATGACAAGTCCAAGACCGGTTCCAGTATCTTTATTAGTAAAGAACGGATGAAAGAGGTGTTTTTGAATATGTTTCGGAATTCCCTTTCCAGTATCTGTAATTTTCAATTGTGCGTGTGTCTCATTGTTTGTTACGGAAATGGTCAGTGTGTCACCAGAATTCATGGCTTCAATTGCATTTTTTGTAATGTTTAAAACCACTTGTTTCATATGGTCTTTTGAGCAACGGATATGAACAGGATGGTCTGGCAAATGTAAATGGAATACAATGTTATGTAGATTCGCCTCAGATTGAATAATTAATGCTACCTCATTTAGAATGGTTCTCACATCATATGTTTGTTCAATGATAGCAGTTGGCTTTCCAAGAATAAGAAATTCGCTTACAATTTCATTAATCCGTTCTATTTCTTGTTCGATGATGGAAAAATAAAACTGATCTTGTTCATCTTTATATTTCTCTTTTAATAGAGCGACGAGCCCTTTAATTCCGGTAAGAGGATTACGGATTTCGTGGGCTGTACTAGCTGCAAAAGTTCCAACTAATTCAATTTTTTGTAGTTCATTTTGTTGTCTTTCCAGTTTTGTTTGACGTTTTAACAACATATATTGAGCAAGTAAAAATAAAATAGACATTAAAAATAAAGTAGCTATACACTCTATTGCAACCCACTGATATAAAGTTTTTTGATGGATAGGCAATGGAGAAACAGAGACCTTCCAATTTAATCTTTTGAGTGGGGTAGTAAGCATATTAGAATGCGCATCACTTGTTTCGTTATTATCATCGGTGAGAAAAACTACATCATGTTTATCAGTTACTTCAAAATGATATTGTGGCTTAATGGCATTTAAAGATGCTGAAATGTAGTCAAAGCGTAAACTTGCTAACAATAAGCCTGAGATTTCCTTCTGTTTATTGAAAATGGGAGAAGCAATCATAATAGCTTGATGTCCAAGAACACGATCTGTAATGACTGATGATACAGTTGTTTTCTTCGTTTGCAATACGTCTTGAATATATTTGCGATCTGAGACATCAACAGGTGGCCGGTCGCCTTCAGATGCGATTGTAATGATTCCTTCTGGTGTAGCGTAATATAAACCAGAAAAACGTGCATCGTTTCCATCTGTATCATGTACAATTTGTTTAACTCCATTTATATTTCCAGTCTCGGTTCCTACGACCTTTGAGAGCATTTTTAATGCGGAAATTGCTTCACCAAGGTGATGATCTAAATAGTCTCTATATAAAAAGAGAACCGTGTGAGCAGATAGTTTGTTTTCCTGCTTCATTTTATACGAATGATATGAATAAAATGTAGCACCAATCCCTATCGTTGGTAGGATAACAAGAACTATATATAAAACTATGCTGTGGAATTTGACTTTCAATTTGGTACTCCTTCTTTTTTATTATCATTATATATAAACTATGTTAAAATTGTCATGTTTTTATTCAAGAATCATTCATAATATATTTGGGGAGAGGAAATGAATGAGTGAATACTCATTCGGAATTCAGATGAAGTACTAAGTTGTTTTTTCTTTTTATTACTGAGAATTTAAGTGAAGGGTTGAAAGTTGTATGACATCAAATAATGAACGAGAAGATATTTCTCAATCTTTAAAAGTATTTATTGCATTATCTCGTGTACATCGTTCTGTTATGGATACTACAAATAAATCTATACAAAGTAACGGGCTAAATCCAACTGAATTTGCTGTATTAGAACTGTTATATCATAAAGGCGGTCAACCACTTCAGCAAATTGGTGAGCGTATTTTAATAGCTAGTGGCAGCATTACATATGTTGTAGATAAGCTAGAGAAAAAGGGACTAGTAAAGAGAATTCCGTGCCCGAATGACAGACGTGTTATTTATGCACAACTAACTGAATCTGGAGAGAGCTTTATTGCTTCTATTTTTCCAGGGCATGAGCAAGTTATACATCAGTCTTTTGAAATGTTAACGAAAGAGGAAAAGGATGAATTACTAGCTCTATTAAAAAAGATTGGAAAATATGAAAAATAATAGTATGTTTCAAAAGAGCTTTGGATAAAGAAATCCAAGGTTCTTTTGTTTACATGTAATTATGACAGCATCTGCCGTATTTTGTTGAAGAATAAGAGGAGATTTGTAAGTAAGCATTGAATTATAGTAAGGATGCACATAATGGAGAGGAGGCTCGTTCATGTCATTTAAAGACTATGAATATAAACGGCCAAATATTGAAGAATTAAAAGAAAAGTTTACCGTTGCTTTAGAGAAGTTTGATAACGTAAAAACGGTAGAAGAACAAAAACAAGTCATCAATTCAATTAACGAAATTCGCAACGACTTCGGTACAATGGGGAACCTTTGTTACATTCGTCATTCTGTTGATACGACAGATGCTTTTTATAAGGAAGAGCAAGATTTCTTTGATGAATTCTCTCCAGTTGTACAAGGATATGGTACAAAGTATTATAATGCGTTAATTCATTCTCCATTCCGTGAAGAATTAGAAGCGTATTATGGAAAGCAATTATTTGCTTTAGCGGAGTGTGATTTGAAAACATACTCTGATGAAGTTGTGAAAGATTTACAATTAGAGAATAAATTGTCTTCACAATATACACAGTTATTAGCATCTGCAAAAATTGACTTTGCAGGAGAAGAAAGAACGTTATCGCAACTGATTCCGTTTATGCAAGGGAAAGAAAGAAGTGAACGTAAAGCAGCAAGTGAAGCATATTACGGATTTTTAGCTGAGAATGAGGAAGAGTTAGATCGTATTTATGATGAGCTTGTTAAAGTGAGAACGAAAATCGCCAAATCTTTAGGTTTCAAAAACTTTGTTGAACTTGGATATGCAAGAATGTACCGTACAGATTATAATGCGGAAATGGTGGCGAATTATCGTCAGCAAGTACTAGATTATATCGTTCCCGTTACAACGGAGTTAAGAAAACGACAACAAGCACGTATTGGTGTAGAGAAGTTAGCATATTACGACGAAAACTTTGAGTTTGCTACTGGTAATCCAACTCCAAAAGGAGATGCGGATTGGATTGTTAATCATGGGAAAACGATGTATAAAGAGTTATCGGCTGAAACGGATGAATTTTTCAATTTCATGCTAGATAATGATTTATTAGATTTAGTTGCGAAAAAAGGAAAAGCTGGTGGCGGATATTGTACATATATTGAGAATTATAAAGCGCCATTTATTTTCTCAAACTTCAACGGAACATCTGGCGACATTGATGTATTAACACATGAAGCTGGTCACGCTTTCCAAGTATATGAAAGTCGTAAGTTTGAAATTCCAGAATACAATTGGCCAACGTATGAAGCATGTGAAATTCATTCTATGAGTATGGAATTCTTTACATGGCCATGGATGAAGTCATTCTTTGAAGAAGATGCAGATAAATATTATTTCTCTCACTTAAGTTCAGCACTTCTGTTTTTACCGTATGGTGTATCTGTTGATGAATACCAACATTATGTATATGAAAATCCAGAAGCATCACCAGAAGAGCGTAAGACAGCATGGCGTAATATAGAGAAAAAGTATTTGCCGCATCGTGATTATGAAGATAATGATTATTTAGAGCGCGGTGGATTCTGGCAACGTCAAGGACATATTTATAGCTCGCCGTTCTACTATATCGACTACACATTAGCACAAATTTGTGCACTGCAATTTTGGAAACGTGCAAGAGATAATAGACAAGAGGCATGGGAAGATTATGTGAATCTGTGTCAACAAGGTGGAAGTAAATCATTCTTGGAATTAGTAGAAGTTGCAAATTTAACATCACCATTTGCTGAAGGCTGTGTGAAAAGTGTCATTACAGAAATTGAAGCGTGGCTACGTGCGATTGACGACACAAAATTGTAAAAAACATGCGCTTTTTTTCACATGTTTAACATCGACATAACGAGAAAATGATGAGATAATAAAAGAAAATTCAGAATACTAAAGAGGTGTTTCTAATAAGGAGCACCTCTTTTCACCAACAAAAAGGGGGGAAAGAAGTATGCTTCAATCTAATATGGATGTGAGTTTAGAAAGTTTGGTGAACTTATTACAGTCTACTCGAAGCACGCTATTATCAGAAATTGAAATGTTAAATGATACAGAAGTGAATGTAAAGCCACGCCGTGATAAATGGAGTATTATTCAAATTTTGCATCACTTGCATTTAGTTGAACAATCAGTTACATCTGCCCTTGTATATGCTTTACAAAAAAATGAAAGAAATACGACTCCATTTAAAGACCTCCAACTTACGCTTGATCGCACACATAAACGAGAAGCTCCTCAGCAAATGGAACCAACAGAAACGTTAATGAAAAAACAGCAAGGAATTCAATTACTAGAACATTCACGACAAGAACTATTACACGCGCTTCATAGTGTGATAGATGAAAAAGATTTATTTGAAAATGGATTAAAGCATCCTATTTTTAACGATTTGAATTTGTATCAGTGGGTTCAATTTCTTGATTTGCATGAACAAAGACATCTTACGCAGTTAAAAGAGGCGAAACACGCAATTTTGCAACGATAATCAGAAGGAAGTGGGAGACCACTTCTTTTTTGATACGTGCATAGTTTTCTTTCTTATTTTGGAATACTACATGGAGAAAGAACAGAAGGAGTTGAAAAGTATGTCCAAGAAAAAGAAAGAAGAAGAGCGCGCGTGGAAAGCACGTAAAGAAAATCAAAAACCACATGGTAAAGTGAAAGCCTTTGCTGAATTAGTTGAAGGAACAGAAAAAACGTGATGAGTATTTCATCACGTTTTTTGTATGAGTGGAAAAGTTAATAAGAAGGTTGTACCTGTACCTTTTTCGCTTATAATATCAATTTTTCCGTTCATAGCTTGAATAACACTGAATACGACCATCATTCCAAGACCAGTTCCTTTTTCTTTCGTTGAGTAGAAAGGGGATCCAAGGCGTTTTACTTGTTCTTGATCCATACCAACTCCTGTATCTTTTATATACAATTGTATATGCTTATGGTCTGGAACTAAAGTGAGTACGAGATCACCGCCTGTAGGCATTGCCTCAATACAGTTTTTTAAAATATTTAATAAACATTGGTTTAGTTTTTGTTTTTCACCAGCGATATAGAAAGATGTACTTTGTTTGATATAGTGGATACGAACATTTGTTAAATTAGCAAGAGGTGTGATTAAAGATAAGGCATGCAATAATTCTTCCTCTACTTGTAACTGTTGTTCTTTTTCAATACTTGGTTTCGCGAAAGTTAAGTAGTCTGTAAGAACATGATTTGCTTGTTCGATTCCGTTGATGGCTATGTCGATATATAATTTTCGCTCTTGCTCAGTGCATGTATTTGACTGCAAGAGTTGTAAAAATCCTTTTGTTGAAGTTAATGGATTGCGAATCTCATGAGAGATGGACGCTGCCATTTCTCCAATTAAATGGAATTTTTCGGCATTCATAAGTTCGTTTTGAAGACGAACTTGCATTTGTAGTATGTGTAGCAAATATAAAATAAGGATTGTTCCAATTATTGTACATATTTCGTACACGATAATATGGGGTATGTAATCGGCGCTATTTGTAACCTCTGAGAGGAAAGAAGGTACCCAGCCCAAGCCAAATATGAGACTGTAAAAGATAGCGAGTGCTATTTTTATTCGATTAGAACTTCGGTTAAATAGTTTGTATGTTAATAGTAGAACAATAAACAGTAGAACCGAAGCGATAAGGGATGGAAAAACACCTATTCCCCCTAATAAGAAGCGGTATATGTTTAATACAGTTAAGATGGAAGCACCAGCAATAGGGCCCCCTGTTAATGTACCGACAATTAATACGATATGGCGCATATCAAATTGAAATCCATAATTTGTTTTTGCTCCGAAAGTAATACATAGTATGGTAGCGAGGCAACATAATGCAATAAATATAGCTGAATTTAATTTAGGAGAACGTTTCCCTTTTTGATTCCAAAATAAATGGTATACGAGCATTGTAACAAGGATGAATAATATATTTAGAAAGAGATAAATAATAAAGGGTTTCAGTGGGGTGCCTCCTCTCTTCTCGCATTAAATTCATCATACTATAAAATGAAAGAAATGAAATGAAAAATAGCGGAAAAATCAGAAATTTTTTCTGGTAGTATACAATATGTTACAATAAGCTTTGTCAATGAAAGAAGGAATTCCGTGCATTGCACGGGAGAGGTTCGCGAACTCCCTCTATAAAAAACTATGGAAACAACAATATCTTTAGGTATTGTTTTGTTTTTTTATTGTGACAGTTCAAGAACGTTCTTTCTTCTTATTCGTAGTAGAGAAGGAGAATGAGTGAAATGAAAAAAGAAAAGGCAGTTGTTGTTTTTAGTGGAGGACAAGATAGTACGACATGCTTATTTTGGGCAATAGAGCAGTTTGCAGAAGTAGAAGCTGTAACGTTTAATTACAATCAACGTCATAAACTAGAAATTGATTGTGCAGCGGAAATTGCGAAAGAGCTAGGAATTAAACATACGGTGCTAGATATGAGTCTATTAAATCAACTTGCTCCAAATGCGTTAACGAGAACGGATATGGAGATTACACATGAAGAAGGTGAATTGCCATCGACGTTTGTAGATGGACGAAATTTACTATTCCTATCATTTGCTGCTGTATTAGCAAAACAAGTTGGAGCACGTCATATTGTAACGGGTGTATGTGAAACTGATTTCAGTGGTTATCCAGATTGCCGTGACGTGTTTGTGAAATCGTTAAACGTTACTTTAAATTTATCCATGGATTATCCGTTCGTAATTCATACACCACTTATGTGGATTGATAAAGCGGAAACATGGAAATTATCAGATGAACTTGGAGCATTCGAGTTTGTTCGAGAAAAAACATTAACATGTTATAACGGAATCATTGGTGATGGTTGCGGTGAATGTCCAGCATGTCAGCTTCGTAAAGCAGGATTAGATACGTACCTACAAGAACGCGAAGGAGCAAATAACTAATGGATAATTTCTTTGGATTTCGCATCGTAGAAAATTTGCAAAAAATGGACAAGGATATTCAGCGTAAACAGCTCAAATATCATAATAAAAGAGTAATGGTCAGCAAGGAATTTACATTTGATGCAGCACACCATTTACACTGTTATGAGGGGAAATGTAAAAACTTACATGGTCACACATATAAAGTTGTATTTGGGATTAGTGGATATGTAAATGAAATAGGTCTTGCGATTGACTTTGGAGATATAAAAGAAATTTGGAAGAATGAAATAGAAATTTATTTAGACCATCGTTATTTAAACGAAACGTTACCAGCAATGAATACGACTGCTGAAAACATGGTCGTTTGGATTTATGAAAAGATGGCAGAAGCATTACTAAAAGATAATCGTGCGAACGAATATAAAGGAGCTCGTGTTGAATTTGTTCGTCTTTTCGAGACGCCAACTAGTTATGCGGAAGTAAGACGGGAGTGGATGCTCGATGAGTAAAATCCCTGTCTTAGAAATATTTGGTCCGACCATTCAAGGTGAAGGAATGGTTGTGGGACAAAAGACGATGTTTATCCGTACAGCTGGCTGTGATTATAGTTGCGCATGGTGTGATTCTGCTTTTACGTGGGATGGATCGGCTAAGGAACAAATTAGACAGATGACAGCAGAGGACGTTTGGAACGAGCTTGTAGAAATTGGTGGCGAAAATTTTTCTCATGTTACGATTTCAGGTGGAAATCCAGCATTGTTGAAAAATATTGAGTTTCTTCTTTCTATATTAAAAGAGAATGGAATGCGGACGGCAATCGAAACGCAAGGGAGTAAATGGCAAGATTGGTTACTTCAAATTGATGAGATAACGATTTCTCCAAAACCACCAAGTTCGACGATGAATACTGATTTTCAGAAGTTAGATGCTGTTATTCAGAAACTAGCAGGAAAAGATATTAGTTTAAAGGTAGTAGTATTTGACGATTATGACTTTGAGTATGCAGTTAAGATGCACGAACGTTATCCAGATGTTCCATTCTTCTTACAAGTAGGGAATGATGATACAAAAACTGTGGATGATGCGATGTTGATTAAAAAATTATTAGATAAATACGAGTGGCTTATTGAAAAAGCGGTTAACTGTAAAGAAATGAATAATGCAAAAGTATTGCCACAGCTTCATGCGTTAGTATGGGGAAATAAACGCGGAGTATAATGAGAAGGGATGTTTAAAATGGCAGGAAGATTAGATGAAGATTTAAAAGATGTAACTTTATTAGGAAATCAAAATACAAAATATTTATTTGAATATAGCCCAGAAATTTTAGAGGTATTTGATAACAATCATCCAAACCGTGATTATTTTGTGAAATTTAATTGCCCTGAATTTACAAGCTTATGTCCGAAAACAGGTCAACCAGATTTTGCAACAATTTATATTAGCTACATTCCAGAACAAAGAATGGTAGAGAGTAAATCTTTAAAGCTATATTTATTTAGTTTCCGCAATCATGGTGACTTCCACGAAGATTGCATGAACGTTATTATGAATGATTTAATTAAATTAATGGATCCGCGTTACATTGAGGTATGGGGGAAATTCACACCACGTGGAGGGATTTCAATTGATCCTTACTGCAACTACGGTCGCCCAGGCACGAAGTATGAACAAATGGCAGACTACCGTATGATGAACCATGATCTATATCCAGAAACAATTGATAATCGTTAATATAATAGAAAGAAAGGATCTGTATAACATACAGATCCTTTCTTTCTATTATATTATGCATTTTGATTAATGACAGTATAGTTTTTATGACTTACAACTGTAAGAGGTTCCATATCTAGTTCTCTAAAATTTTCCATAATTGTTATATCTACAATAACGGAGTTTTGATTTACTTTTTGAACACGGCCTTGCATTCCACCTTTAAATTCAATGATATCTCCAGTTTCTGCGATCTGCATAAGCAACTCTCCTTGTTACAGTTTTCCAAAAAAAGAATAATTTTGGTTTTTTTTTATTTCCTCTTATTTTGAACCATATTGTCTAGTTTGTAAATGTTTCCAAAGTAAAAATTCGAAAAATATTCACATTTTGTAAGAAAATATGCAAGAACTCCAAGTTATTAGAAAAAAAGAACGGTTTAAATGCGTGCATCTTTATATAGGGGTATAATGAAAAAATACAATAACCTACTAAAGTGGGAGAAATTAGAGGCGGTAAAATGATGTTTGAATTTGTGGGGAGTGTTATAGCATTAACTTTATTTGTATTTTCTTATATAAATTTAAAAAAGATTCGTCATCATGAAACGACTACATATTTTGATGGGATGGATGGTATACATGCTGGGGTCACACATGAGAGTGGTGGGGATATGTAAAGGTGTATAACTTTCTTTTTTTGCGTGGTATGATATTTAAAAATAGTACATAATAGAGTTCGTAAGTGATGAATGGAGAGTGGAAAGAATGAAGATTTCTTTTATTCGTCATGGCTGCTTAGATCGTACTATAGAACCAATGACGGTTACATCCTTTCATGAATGGATGAAAGGATATGACTTACATACTATAACAGAAAAAGCACCTATACCAATGGAAACAATGGAAGCGGTTGAAGCAGCAAAGTTGATTGTAACGAGTGATCAAAGGTGTGCTATACAGTCAGCAGCTGAATTAATGAATTCTTTATCTTTTATGCAAAATTCTCTTTTTAGGGAAGCTGAAATTCCGACGAATTTTTATGCTCCAACATGGTTGAAATGTAAACCTAACGTATGGATGTTTATCGGGCGAACATTATGGATACTTGGTTACTATAAAGGTGTTGAGTCTTATAAGGAAGTAAGAGAGAGGGCAAGGCAAGCGGCTTACTTATTACACCGTTATGCTCTCGTACATGGAAGTATTGCTCTTGTAGGTCATAATTACATTAATGCAATGGTTGGTGCGGAGCTGAGAGCGATGGGATGGTCTGGTTCTCCTATTTTACATAGGAAGCCATGGGGATGTACAACCTATACATTCCACGAAGTGATGGATGGAAATATATTAAATACAAAATTAACATAAAAGCACACGATTTATATATAAATCGTGTGCTTTCTTTTTAAGACATAGAAATTTTGATGTTTAATGTTTTTACGAGGTGTGCATAAGGTTCGCCTACAAGCATAACGATTTGATCTTTTTTATAACCTAGTTTTTCATATAGTGAATAGGCACGTTTGTTTTCTAAATTAACAAGTAATGCGATTTTTTCATGCTCCTTTTCAGTTGCATGGATTTCAGCAGCTTCAATTAATTGAGAACCGATTCCTTTTCCGCCATATGCACTTGAAACTGATAATGTATCAATGTAATATTCATCAAGTTCAGCTTCTTTTTCTAATGTAATTGATTCATCTTTATGTAATTCTCTTAAGTAATGTACAATTGGTGCATCAAGACTTGTTGCTTCACTACCGTGATAAGCGACAATAACCCCAACTGCAACCCCGTCTTGTACATATACAAAACAGTTTTCATAGCTCAGTCGATTTCTCTCTTTTGAGAACCATGTTTCAAGTCCTAGTAATACTTCTGTCTCAACTGTGCTGCCTGTGATTTTTTCAGCAATTTCGTGCAGAGCGTTATATAATAAAGGTGCAATTGCCTTCGCATCTGTCTTTTTTGCTTTCCGAATCATAGTATCCCTCCTAATTCTATTTATATATTGTAGCATAGTGGTATGGAACTTTGCATAATTGAATACTGAAATGATTGATATAGAGAAGTAGCTATGTTAGTATATGATATTTAGTGGACATATACTAAAGAGATCTTTTTTGAAAAATAATGAAAATGAAATGAAGGTATAGCACCTGGATAATTTTACAGTTGTTGACCTATAGAATATACGATAAAATAAAATATTGCATAGAGGTGAAATACATGGATAAAGAATTAGCAAATGCAATTTTGGATCAGCTGAAAAATGGTGAAATAAAGGAGTATGTTGTTACGAAAGATGTATTTTATACGTTCAGAGAAGTTGTAGTAAGTCGAGAAGATTTTAAACATATTATTGGGAACGCACAGCGCGGCGGACAAGTAATTTATACATATTCAGAAACGCCACGTTCGTAACTAGA
This sequence comes from Bacillus pretiosus, assembly GCF_052947655.1. Taxonomy (NCBI): domain Bacteria; kingdom Bacillati; phylum Bacillota; class Bacilli; order Caryophanales; family Bacillaceae; genus Bacillus; species Bacillus pretiosus. The sequence goes on from NZ_CM129593.1 coordinate 1,316,192, forward strand.
AGAATATAGGGAGGGGAATTATGGGCGATTTTAAACAAGGCATATTACCGCATTGGGATTATATGTGGAAAGATAGAGCTGGCAATAGGTTTATGGGGATGGTCATGTATCCAGAGAAACGAAAGTGTTCGGCAAAAATGCTTCAGAAAATAAAAAGAGCATATGAAGAGGCTATAGAAATTAAAGTAACCGTACAAGTTCAACATACATATCAGTACGTAGAAGGAATGATTGTGTACTTTGATGAAGAAGCTCCTGTATGTACAATGATTGATAAAGATGAAAATCCACATCATATATTTGTAAAAGATATTTTGCGCATTGAGCACTCAGAATAATCTTTTCATAAATAAGTTGAATTTCCATAATAATAATCTTTTTCTATAATAGTTATCTTTTAGTATGTAACGCGAACCGAAAGTATATGTATAATATTTAATAAAGTAAAACTGATAAATGTAATCGTTTTTTAGAACAGATTATCGTTTCATGTCTGTTCTTTTTTGCGTGATGCTGGAGAAATATATTCCTCCAGCATTTGCCGTTTTATGACAAAATATATTGGTAACTTTTTTAAAAATAAGGTTAAATTCGTTGACAACTTTTTTGAAAAGCACTTTATTGACATGAGTTTTAGAATGTTGTTTCATAGTCATTGTATTGAAAAAAATCGACTGTCTTGTCGAAAAGTAAAATTTAAAAAAAGAAAGAATTTATACATATATCTTGTGTCTTATTTTGAAACGTAATACAATATATAGAGAAATCAAGAAACAACATACAGAGAGTATAGATTGGAGAGGGAGGGTCGGAAATGATAGTTGCATATGATTCTATGACAGGAAACGTGAAGCGTTTCATTCACAAATTAAATATGCCGGCCGTTCAAATTGGTGAAGATCTAGTAATAGATGAAGACTTTGTTTTAATTACGTATACAACAGGTTTTGGCAATGTACCAGAACGTGTTTTAGAATTTTTAGAGCGCAATAATGAAAAATTAAAAGGCGTATCTGCAAGCGGCAATCGTAACTGGGGAGACATGTTCGGTGCAAGTGCTGACAAAATTTCTGCTAAATATGAAGTGCCTATTGTATCAAAATTTGAGTTATCAGGAACAAATAATGATGTAGAATATTTTAAGGAAAGGGTGCGGGAGATTGCGACACATTGAACTGAATAATGAAATCACGCAAATGCAGGACGGTTTTTATCAGCTTCATAAAGATAAAGAGGCATTAGAAGTCTTTATGGAAGAAGCTAGAGAAAATACCGTTCATTTTAATAGCGTGGCAGAGCGAATGGAGTATATGAAAGAATATGATTACTATTACAACGTTCTGGACGAGTATAGCTTGGAGGAAGTAGAAGAGGTATATAACATCGCTTATGGTGAAAACTTCGAGTTCCAATCTTATATGGCAGCATCTAAGTTCTACAAAGATTATGCGTTAAAAACAAATGATCAAAAACAATACTTAGAAAGCTATGAAGATCGTGTAGCAATTGTTTCATTATACTTAGGACGCGGTGATGTTGCGAAGGCAAAACACTTCGCAAGCATGATTGTAAAACAAAACTACCAACCAGCGACACCAACCTTTTTAAATGCGGGACGAAGCAGAAGAGGAGAAATGGTGTCTTGTTTCTTGTTAGAGATGGATGATAGCTTAAATTCAATCGGCTTTAACATTAATACTGCAATGCAATTATCAAAAATCGGCGGTGGAGTAGCTTTAAACTTGTCTAAGCTACGTGCACGCGGTGAGCAAATTAAAGGTATCGATAACGCTGCAAGTGGTGTAGTACCTGTTATGAAATTACTTGAAGATTCGTTTTCATATGCAAATCAACTTGGGCAACGAAAAGGTGCCGGCGCAGTATACTTAAACATTTTCCATTGGGATATTATTGAATTCCTTGATACAAAAAAAATAAATGCCGATGAGAAGAGCCGTATTCAGTCTCTATCAATCGGAATTATCGTTCCAAGTAAGTTCTTTGAGCTTGCTGAGAAAAACGAACCTTTCCATGTTTTCGCGCCTTATACGGTGTATAAAGAATACGGAAAGCATTTAGATGATATAGACATTGATGAAATGTACGATGAATTAATGAGCAATCCGAAAGTGAAGAAGAAGCCGCTAGATATTAGTGCACGTGATATGCTTATTAAAATTGCTATGATTCAGCTTGAGTCTGGTTACCCATACTTAATGTTTAAATCAAATGCAAATAACCAACATCCACTGAAGGATATTGGAACTGTGAAGATGTCGAACTTGTGTTAAATATGTAGCACCTTCTAGTAGAAATGCTAGTCGAAAACTCCGTTAAACGGGGAAAGCCTCAAATTTGAGGTAACCTACCGTGCTAAATCTTATCTTAGAATGAAAATATAAAAGTTCAGAATGTATCTTATTATTTTGTATAGCAGAGTTATGGGACAACATAAAGTAATAAGATACATTCTGAAGTATGTAAGATAAGTAAAAGCCTAACGACTATCCCTTATGGGAGTAGAGCGCAAGCGATTGGCGTTCGAAAAGCGGAGCACCTAATCAGGTAATGCTGTAGGTGATGATATAGTCTGTCCTGTATGGTGACATACAGCAGTTGCATGAGCAACGGACTGAGGAGTAGCGGACTCGGTTGAACATTCGAGACAGAAATCTTCCAGCTTCAAGAAACTTCTGAAATAAATGATTACGGTACAGATGATATTATCCGTCGTGATATTAACTGTAATTTAGGATCGTTAAATATCGTGAATGTAATGGAAAATAAAGAAATTCGTGAAGCTGTTCATGCGGGAATGGAAGCTTTAACAGCTGTGTCTGATATGACGATCATTCCGAATGCACCAACTGTGAAAAAAGCAAATGATGAGCTTCATTCAGTTGGACTTGGCGCAATGAACTTACACGGATATTTATCAAAAAACAAAATCGCATATGAAAGTGCAGAAGCGAAAGAGTTCGCTCGTACATTCTTTATGATGTTAAATTACTACTCTATTGAAAAAAGTATGGAGATCGCTAAAGAAAAAGGCGAAACATTTAAAGACTTCGATAAGTCTGATTATGCGAATGGCACATACTTTGAAAAGTACGAAACGACAGATTACAGCCCAGTAACTGAAAAAGTTCAGCAACTATTTGAAGGAATTCATATTCCAACAAAAGAAGATTGGACAAGTTTAAAAGAGCAAGTGAAGAAGAATGGATTATATAATTCATACCGTCTTGCTATCGCTCCAACACAATCTATCAGTTACGTTCAAAATGCAACTTCAAGCGTAATGCCGATCGTAAGTCAAATCGAATCAAGAACATATGCGAATGCGACAACATATTATCCAATGCCGTATTTATCAAAAGATACGTTCTGGTACTATAAATCTTCTTACGATATGAATCAGTTTAAATTAATTGATTTAATCGCAGAAATCCAAGAACATATTGACCAAGGAATTAGTACAATTCTTTACGTTAATAGTGATATTTCAACACGTGAATTAGCACGTTACTACATCTATGCACATAAAAAAGGCTTGAAGAGTCTTTATTATACGAGAACACGTAAGTTAAGCGTGGAAGAGTGCGTAGCTTGTACCGTTTAATATAAAAAGTGAGACATCATGAGCAGGGTTTTCTGAACCCTGCTCATGCTTAGTTATCAATTTTTCATGTTTATTTAGAGAAGGGGCGATTGAATGCGTGCGGTAAACTGGAACAAAAAAGAAGATGATTTTAGTTTAATGTTTTGGAAGCAAAACATCGCTCAGTTTTGGACAGAAGAAGAAATCGCAGTATCTTCTGACAAAAATACTTGGGCACAATTATCAAAAGAAGAGCAGGTTGCTTATAAGCGTGTATTAGGTGGTTTAACACTTTTAGATACGAAACAAGGTGGCGAAGGGATGCCACTTGTACTTGTTCATCTTGAAAATTTACAAGCGAAAAGTGTATTAGCTTTCATGGGAGCTATGGAAGAAGTACATGCGAAGAGTTACAGTCATATTTTCACAACGTTAGCTACTGAAGAAGAAATTGATGATATTTTTGACTGGGTAGACAATCATCCATTACTTGAGAAAAAAGCTGGTATTGTTACTAGTTACTATCGTCGTTTATTAAAGCCTGAAGTAACGAAAAAAGAGTTATACATGGCGATGGTAGCAAGTGTATTCTTAGAAAGTTACTTATTCTATAGTGGATTCTTCTACCCACTTTACTTAGCAGGTCAAGGTAAATTGACAGCAAGTGGTGAGATTATTAACCTAATAATTCGTGATGAGTCAATTCACGGCGTATTCGTCGGTATTTTAGCACAACAACTCTTCGCAGAACTTTCTGCAGAAGATCAACAAGAAGTGCAAAAAGAAACACAAGAGTTATTAATGGAACTATATGAAATTGAAATGGCATACACAGAAGAAATTTACACTTCTATCGGTCTTGTAGAGGATGTAAATCGTTTCGTTCGTTACAATGCGAATAAAGGACTTATGAACTTAGGACTTGAGCCGAAGTTTGAAGAAGAAGAAATTAACCCAATCGTTTTAAATGGTTTACGTACAGATACGAAAAACCATGATTTCTTCTCTGTAAAAGGGAATGGTTACGTAAAAGCAACGAACGTTGAAAAGTTAGCTGATGATGACTTCGTGTTTGATTTTTAATATATACTCATAAAGAAAAGCTGTCTTATTCATTGATAAGACAGCTTTTCTTTATGGATTTGTTTACATAACACTATTATTTTTGTATAACGAGTTCTGTTTAAAAAGTTCTATCCAGCAAATGGATAGAACTTTTTTGTAATTAAATGGGTATTTACAAACTATTTGTATCGGTGTATTATTTAACTAGTACACCAATACAAAAGGAGGGAAGAAATGAAAATAGAGTTTTCTCCAAATACACCAATTTACATTCAGGTAATGGAATACATAAAAAAAGAAATCGTAACAGGACATTTATTGCCGGGTGATAAAATTCCCTCTGTACGTGAATTAGCGAGTGAATTACAAGTAAATCCAAATACGATTCAGCGTACATTTCAAGAGCTAGAACGGGATGGGGTTGTTGTCACACGTAGAGGAATGGGACGATATGTAACGAATGAAGGGGAGAAAATTATGGAGCTGCGAAAAGAGATGGCGAAAGAATTACTTCATTCTTTTATAGATGGAATGGACAATTTAGGTTTTTCAGAAGAAGAAATTCTTACAATCCTTCGCTCTTCATTACACGAGAAGAGGGAGGAGAGCGAATGACAGAGTTATTAAAAATAGAAAACTTATGGAAGAGATACGGATTGAAAGCAGTGATCCGTGAATTAAACATAGAGATTACGGAAGGGAAAATTATAGGACTCGTTGGAGATAACGGGAGCGGGAAAACGACGTTATTGAAAATGATTGCCGGTCTGCAGCATCCTTCCGAAGGCAGTATTACAATCGCTGGTAAAAAGGTAGGATTAGAAACGAAAGAAATTGTTTCTTTTATGTCGGATAAACCAGTATTTGATGATTGGATGACGGTAAAAGATTCTTTATTCTTCTATCGAGATTTTTATAAAGACTTCGACATTCAAAAAGCGGTAGATACAATTGCGGAATTTAAAATACCGTTAGAAGAAAAAATTACAGCTTTATCAAAAGGTATGGTTGAAAAGCTACAAATTATTTTAACATTTTCGAGGAAAGCGAGGTTATACGTACTAGATGAACCATTGGGCGGGATTGATCTCGTTTCTAGGGAGCATGTACTGGAACTTATTTTACAGTTTTATCGCGAAGACTGTACTATTTTAATTGCAACACATTTAATTGGAGAAGTGGAAAATATTTTTGACGAAGTAATCTTTTTAAAAGATGGTGAGAGTGTATTGCATGAAAATGTAGAGGAATTACGTTTCCAAAGAGGAAAAGCTGTTACGAATTTGTTTAAGGAGGTGTTTAGTAGATGAAGGCCAGTTTAATATATATGTACAATGCGAATAAAAAACAAATTTTCATTTCGTTATTGTCATTCATATTTATTGCAGCTGTCGCTTTTGTAAGTATGGGGAATTATATTAAACAAGAATCAGGAGAAGTAAGGCAAATGATTATAGTTGCCTTAGTATTCTTAGTTTATATAATTTTTGCGGTATTAGTATTTCTGCAGGCGATGTCTGCGTTTGGGAAAATGACCGAAAGTACATTATTTCGATTAACACCGATATCTGGTAAAAAAATTGTTTTAGCAATATTGTTATATGCGGCAATTAGCTTAATGTGTTTTGAAGTAATAGGTACTATGTTTTTCTATAGCATTTCGATGAAAGTAATAAAAGGTACAGAACTCTATGGATTGTTATTTACCGAAAGTACACTTACGTTAGATATAGTAAAACAATTATTTAGCAGTGTGTTATATGTATTTAATTTATCAAGTGTATTGTTAGTTTTACTTTTTACAGTAGCTGGCGTTAAAGTATTTTCTTTGAAAAAGAAAAAAATGGAGTATGTAATTATTTTCTTCTTATTTTTACTAGTAACGAAAGTAATCAATATGATATATGAAATGCTAGGTGGACTTGCACCTACACCTGCTTTTATAACAAAGTTAGTGTATATAGATGAATCATCAGAAGCAAATGTGTTTCTTTATCCAGAAAAGCTTATGAATTTATATAGTATTGCTTTTTCAATCGGTATATTTGTTTTATTTGTTTATATAACAGGTCGCATAATCGATAAGAAACTAGAAGCCTAAAGGAGGAATCAACATTGGGAAATGTAGTAGTAAAGTTAGAGAATGTTCGAAAAAAGATTGGTGGAACGGAAATTATCCGCGGTTTATCATTTGAAGTTCGTGAAGGGGAAGTGTACGGGTTTCTTGGACCGAACGGTAGTGGTAAAACGACGACAATTCGTATGATGACAGGTCTTATATCAATGACAGAGGGCGATATTACAATTTGCGGTCATAGTATTCGCACGGAGCGTGAAAAGGCGCTAGAGCAAATTGGGGCAATTGTAGAAAATCCTGAACTATATGATTATATGACTGGAATGCAAAACTTAAAGCATTTTGCGAACATGGCAATTACACCAATTAGTAAAGAGCGCATTGCTGAAATTGTAAAGCTTGTCGAATTAGAGCACGCAATTCATAAAAAGGTGAAAACATATTCACTTGGTATGAAACAACGTTTAGGAATTGCACAGGCATTACTTCATCAGCCGAAAATCTTAATTTTAGATGAGCCAACAAATGGATTAGATCCAGCAGGTATTCGCCAAATTCGAGATTATTTACAACGTTTAGCGAAAGAAGAGAATATTGCTGTAATCGTATCAAGTCACTTATTAAGTGAAATTGAACTCATGTGTGATCGCGTCGTTATTATTAAGCAAGGTGAGTTTGTGCAGGAGTACAACTTACACGAACAAGCGAAACACGATGAGACAGTAGTTGTAGCGTTTGAAGTAGATCAAGTACAGAAAGCAAATGAAATCATTAAAGGTAAGACGCAAGGAAATGTAATTGCAGTATCTGTAATGAAAGAGGAAATCCCACAACTTGTAAAACGACTTGTAAATGACGATGTGCTTGTATACGGAGTTACTGTTCAAAATAAAACGTTAGAGGATGAGTTCTTAGCGATTACAGGGGGAGTGAAAGCGTAATGTTTAAATTAATTCAAAATGAATTTTTAAAGTTACATGCGAAAAAAGGTATGTATATTTTAATTGGTGTCATTGCAGTATTGGAGATTTTGGGAGTTTTAGCGATGCTGAAATGGGGAGACGGAAGTGAATTTAAAGGATCATATTTAGATTTTGCAAGTTCAGAGATTGGTTTAATTACTTTGTTTGCAACAATTTTTGGGATTACGATTGCTTCTCGTATGATTACTGATGAGTTCCAAAAAGGTACAATTAAGCAGTTATTAATCCGTCCAAGAAAGCGAATTACAGTTTTATTCTCTAAATATATTACAGTGTTACTTACTATAGTATTTATCATATTTGCTAGCACGTTAATTGCAATGATTATTGGCGGAATTGTAATGGATGGTAGTAAAACAGAATTAACGGTAGGAATCGTAATGAAATCTACTTTATATCAAGTACTTTCGCCGTTCTTCTTTGCGACGCTTGCATTTTTCTTAGCAAACGTATTTAGAAAGTCTGTATTACCATTAATTATTACGATGTTTCTCTTCTTCTTACAAGGAGCAATTAATATGGTATTAATGATGTTTGCAAAAGGTGTAGCGAAATTTGTAGTGTTTTTCCATTTAAATTTAAGTGTGTACGATAGCAATAAACTAGTAAGTGGCGGAACGGAACCAACATTTACAGAGTTTACATTTACAACTTCCTTATTACTTGTAGCTGTATACTTTGTTGTATTACTTGTAGCATCAAGTGCATTATTCCAAAAACGTGACGTATTATAATAAAAGAAATCCCCGCTTGTAAAAACGGGGATTTTTATTACATAACTTTCTTGTATATTTCAACTGGAAGAAAAGAATGATTACTATATATATTGTTCGAAAGTATTTGAGAAAAATAGGAAGAACTTCAACTATATTCATATTATAATTTAGTTATCACACCATTTACTTTTACTATTTTTGGAGGTGTTCTATGTGCACTATGCATTTTCACGTATAAGACTACGTAGCTTTTTTGGATGGATGATTATAGGATTGTTCCTTACGATGATCCCATTAAGTCTATCAAATGTTTCTGATAATACGGTGGAAGTTATTTCACAAATAACTGTATTTTTTCTATTTCCGTTATTTTGGTTATACGTAAAAACAAATAAAAATAATATTGTATTTAATAGTTTTTTTGATAAACCAGGACGTTTACCGTGGGGATTAATTGTATTAGCAACGATAATGGGAATGATTTTTTCAGTTGGTATATCTCATATTCAATTTTACATATTAGCACATACGTTACCGAATTTCTTAGTTACTATGTTAGAAGAAGGAAATGTTATTAACACGAGTAACGTATATATGACGATATTTACTTTCATTTCAGCATGTGTATTAGCACCTATTATGGAAGAGGTTATTTTTAGAGGCTTCTTTTTACAGCGCATGGCTTATAAATGGGGCATTAAAAAAGCTGTAATCATATCTTCACTTATTTTTGGTTTAGGACATTTTGATGTTATTGGTGCATTTATGTTTGGTATTGTAATGTGCCTTTTATACATAAAGACGAAAAATATATGGACGAATATCGCTGTACATGCTCTAAATAATTTAATTGCAACAAGTATGCAATTTGTCGGTGGAGAAGAGAGTAGCGCAATCTCAATTCCTGAATTACAAGCGCAAAGTAATTTATGGATCGGTATTGGTCTGACAGTTGTTGGATTACTTTGGTTAATTCCTTACGTTTGGAAACAATGGCGTACAGTAAAAGAAGTGGGTGTGCCACCAGTGCGCTTTATAAATGAGGAAAAAGTGGTGAGTGCATCACAAGAAAATGAAGTATATAGTCAAGTGATCGTAACAGATAGACTGATGGCTGTAGAGCTACCAGATGAGGCTGTAAATAAGCTTCGATTAGAAGAAAATGATTATGTAACAGTATCTGTAGAAGAAGATAAAATCGTTATAAAGAAAGCGCGTGATAGATAATTAAAAAGTAGCTCTTAGGAGCTACTTTTTAATTTGTAATAATTTCTACACGAAAATTATTACCGTTCTTTACATATTTAATATCTGTAACAGTGCGGACTGTTTTTAAAATCTCCACTTTTTCACCAATTCGAGGGATAGTCGGAACATTATCCCAAATGCCAAGTAAATCATCTAATTGTGCCGTTTTTTCATAAAACCAGATTTTCAATGTAAAGCCCCTTTCTCGAACTTTATGTATTTTAATACATAATATATTATTTTTATTCTTATTGTAAGGGGTTTTTTTGTATTTTATGAATAAAAATAAATTAAGCTTCTGGGAAGATATGTTCAATATCAGGAGTAAGAGATACTTCTGATAATACGATATGAGAAACTGTCGTTGCATATGAAGAAACATCATTGATAAAATCTTCAAGTTCAACGAGTGAAGGAACAGAAATTTTTACAATGTAGCATAAGCTTCCTGTTACTCGGTAACAAAAACTTGCAGATGGATAAGACTGAATAAACTGTTGCATACGTGTTGTATCACCATTTTTTAAAGTGATTTCTAAAATACAATCTAAAACAAGTCCTGCTTTTTTATAATCAATATCGATTGTATACTTTTGAATCACGCCTTCACTTTCAAGTTTGCGAACACGTTCTGCAGTAGACGGAGCAGATAAATTTACTCGTTTCGCCAATTCACGCATGGAAAGGCGACTATCATTATATAATTCATTTAAAATCTTTCGATCGACACGGTCTAGTTGCATTTGTAAATATACCTCCAGTAAAATAATAATTTTTGTAAAGGAAAAATATAAATTAAGATTCATATGAAATGTAAAGTGAACTTTATTTATTTTACAATAAAACGGAAGGAAATAGGAGGGGAAATGTTGGAGAGAATTTCATTATCAAATGTAGGAGTTACAAAGTTTCAAAAGTTATTAGGGCATAATCCAGATCTATTACATTCATGGAGTATGGTAGAGAATACACTGTATAATAAAGGAACTCTGTCGGCAGAGCTAAAGGAGCAAGTAAGAAGAACATTAGCGTATGGGAATGAATGTCCGTACTGTATGGCAAAGGGAAGACCTGATGATATGCAAAAGGTAGAAGAAATGAGTGTAGCAGTTACTTTTGCACATACATTTGTTCATGATAAAAAGGCAATAGATGATAATATGTTTCATGCATTGAAACAATATTGGACGGAAAAAGAAATTGTAGAGCTTTGCGCTTATATTTGTTTTATTACTGCGTCACAACAACTTGGTTTTCTGTTTCAATTACAGCCGAATGAAGGAGAAAATGATGACTAATCAAATAGCACTTATTATAATTGATGTACAAAAGGCGTTTCAGTTACCATACTGGGGCGAGAGAAATAATCTTTTTGCTGAAGAAAACATGAGAATGTTATTAGCAGAATGGAGAAAAAGGAAACGACCAGTTTTTCATATTCAACATGTAAATAAAGAAAATGCTCAATCGATGTTTTATGAAGGAGCGGAAACGGTGAACTTTAAAGAAGAGCTGAAGCCATTACCAGGTGAAGTGATTATTCAGAAATCTGTTAACAGCGCGTTCATTGGGACAAATTTAGAAGAGCAATTAAGAGAGAACAAATGTAATGCAGTAGTGGTTGTAGGATTAACGACAAATCATTGTGTGGAGACTACGACACGAATGGCAGGAAATTTAGGCTTTACAACGTATTTAGTGAGTGATGCAACGGCTACTTTTAACCGTAAAGGTCTAGATGGTAAAGAGTATAATGCAGAGGATATTCACAATATGACACTTGTAAATTTACATGAAGAGTTTGCTACGATTGTAACGACAAAAGAAGTGTTAAAATTATTTTAAGAAAATAATTGCGAATTATGTAGAAAAAAATAAGAATATTTCGTATAATCTAAGTACAATCATTTTGAAATAGGGGTGGCATCATATGGAGCAAATTCCGGTAAAGAGAATAGAAGAAGTACTTGTTGTAGCAGGGGACGATAAACAGAAGCAAAAGGAATTTTATGAATTGCTCTTATCTACTGAGTTTTATGTTGCTGGTTCACTAGAAGCAGAGGACGGGGCAACAGAAGGAATACTTCGGTTGCGTCATTTCCAAGGAGAGGGTAGATGGATCGTTCCGTTCTTTACACAAATGGAATTTGTAAAAGACGTGTTGCCAGAAGGAACGCCCCTTATTACGATACGTGGAAAAGAATTATTTGGTAGCATTGAGAAAGATGCTACAGCAGTATTAAATGTTGGCACTGATATAAGTAAAACATTTATTCCAGAAGAAGTTGCAGATATCGCATCTGGACGAATTTTTAATTATTATAAATAAAAGGAAAAGCGGAATCGCTTTTCCTTTTTAATTTGAATACGGATTGGCTACGCCAGAAGAAATAGAGATTGTTTTATTATTTGTATTTATTGTCGCTGTAGCTCCAAGAGGAATCCCGATGTTTGGGCTTATATGTCCAATCGGTAAACCGAATAGGACAGGTATATGATATGGTGCGAAAAATTCATATAGTATTGTTTGCAATGATTGAGATGGTTTAGAAGGAGTGCAGTCGTGACAACTTGTAAAAATAACACCGCTACATTCATTAAACTTTCCAGATATAAGTAGCTGATTTAACATACGGTCAATGCGATACGGTTCTTCCCCAATGTCTTCAAGCAACAAAAGTTTATTAGCCGTATTTATCTCATAGGGTGAGCCAATTATACTCGTTAATACAGTTAAATTTCCTCCCACCAATGTGCCTGTAACTGTACATGGAGAGGTAGGTACGATACATTCTGAAGCTGATAAGATGGTTGAATACGGATGGAATAGTTGATTGAAAGAAGATAAAGAAAGAGAATCTACACCTTTACCTAATTCTTCAACCATTGGACCATGAAAAGTAACAAGCTTTGCATAACGTGAAAAGGCCGTATGTAAAGCTGTAATATCGCTATATCCCCAAAAGATTTTTGGATTCTGCTGAATGATTTCATATTGAATGTGAGGGAGGAGACGAGCACTTCCGTAACCACCTCGTGCACAGAAAATGGCCTTTACTTCATTATTTGTAAATGCTTCATGTATATCATCGAGCCGAACTTGATCACTTCCAGCTAAATATCCATATTTCTCATAAACACTCTTCCCGATTACTACAGATAAACCCATTTCTTGTAATAGGGTTACCCCTTTTAATACATTTTCAATTGTTGGTGGGCCGGACGGTGCAATAATCATAACTGTATCACCTTGTTGTAACGCATTTGGATATATCATTGTTGTCAGCCTCCTTCACTTTCAATATATTCGCTTCATAGGAAGTTCAACCCTTGTAAAAGAAGGGGAAAGTTTGTCAAATAAAGAAGATATAAGGGGAATAGGAGGAGAAATGATGTTTACAAGTCGAGTTATAGATACATTACAAATTAAGTATCCCATCATTCAAGCAGGTATGGCAGGTGCAATTACGACGCCTGAGCTTGTTGCAGCTGTAAGTAATAGCGGAGGATTAGGAACGCTTGGAGCAGGCTATATGAGCCCTGAACAAATTCGTGATGCAATTTATAAAATAAGGGAACGAACGGATAAGCCTTTCGGTGTGAATTTACTGTTAACGAAAGAGATACAAATAGAAGAAGAGAAGATAAACTTGGCCAAGGGATTACTTAGCGGAGTGAATAGAGAATTCGGTATAGAGGAAGAAGAGCAGTTAAAGCTTCCAAAAAGTTATAAAGAACAATTACAAGTGTTAGTAGAAGAAAAAGTGCCAGTCGTTAGCTTTGCATTTCAAACGTTAGAAAAAGAAGAAATAGATGAATTGAAAAGAAGAGAAATCAAAGTCATCGGAACAGCTACTCATGTGGCAGAGGCGAAAGTGCTTGCTGAATTAGGAGTAGACATTATTGTCGGTCAAGGTAGCGAGGCAGGAGGGCATAGAGGAACGTTTATTGGGAAAGAACAGGAAGCTATGATTGGGACGTTTGCATTAATTCCACAGTTAGTAGCAGCAGTCCCGCATATCCCAATTGTTGGAGCAGGTGGTGTAATGAACGGACAAGGGCTTGTTGCGGCATTTACACTGGGAGCAGAAGCTGTTCAAATGGGATCGGCTTTTTTAACGAGTAAAGAAAGTATTACGCATGATGTATATAAACAAGCGGTTTTACGTAGTACAGATACGAGTACAACTGTGACTCGTGCGTTTTCCGGGAAATATGCGCGGGGTATTCGTAATGAATTTATAGAGAGACATGAAGGGAAAGAAGAAGGGCTTCCGATGTATCCAGTGCAAAATGTATTAACCTCTAAAATACGCCAAGAAGCAGCAAAACAAAATAAAGGAGAATACATGTCGCTTTGGGCAGGGCAAGCGTCATCGTTAGCACGAATAGAATCAGCTCAGCATGTAGTGGAGCGAGTTATGAAAGAAGCAGAGAACGTAATCGAACAATTACAAAATATATATAGAAAAAGACCACTTGAATAATTCAAGCGGTCTTTTCGTTAGTTTGCTTTATAAAATTGTTGGATGGCCTCATCGATATAAACCCAGCCTTTCCAACCTAAGTGCATATGATCTTTTAAGAAGTATTTATCATATTCATGATTTGAGAAGTCGGCAATTGGATAGCCAGCTTTCTCAATTTGCTCATGAACTTTCTTATAGTACAATTCGCGACGTTCTTTCGGGAAGCCAGCGTAATCGTACCAAGGACCTTTTACAGGGACAGAAATGAAGAGTGGTTTTGCACCAGATTGTTTTAATAAATCAAGTACAATTTGTAAATCTTCATATTCTGGCGATTGATCATAAGCATCATTTTTTAAGTAGCCTTCACGTTGCTTTAATTTCTTCTTGATTTTGCTGTTGAAGTAATCATCTTCGATACCATATTCGTTAGAACCTGATTCTACTGCACCAGTTTGATCTGCATGTTTACGAGCTTCTTCCCAATTCATTTGTTTTAATGAAGGGTCAAGTTTTTCTTTATGCGGTTTAATATCAAACATTGCTGTAAATAAATCTTTACGATCTAAAATGTTACGATAAATATAAGCGAAAGGTTTAGCAGCAAGTGCTTTTACTTTATGCTTTGTATCATCATAAACGATACCTTCAAGCGAAATTTTTAGTAAAGTTTCTTTCTTGACGATCTCAAAGTTTAATAAACGTTTTGCAATTTGCTTTTTCATTTCAGGCTTTAAGTCATCATTGAAAAGCAAGTGATAGCCTTGTTGTTTTGAAAAGTTAGGTGCAAAGTGTGTTTCATCAATACCTTGTGGTACAAACCATTGAGGAGAAAGAACGAATACCATTTTCTTACCCTTCAATTGATCCATTGTAGATGCAAAGTTTAACACATGTACAAGGTCTTGTGTTCCTCCGCGTCCAAGTAGGAATGGTGTGAACCCTTCAGGCTTTACTTTGAAATAATTTGATGGATGGAAAGCATCCATACGTGCGAATTCCGATGAACCGTACATCGGAAGGTATTTCGGGTCTGCTAACATTTTTTGCTGTAATATCATACTTTGAATCTTTTCTTCTTTTAAAGAAGTGGCAGCTTGTTCTACTTTTTCATCACTTAAAAGTGGAAGTAGAAAGCGCGTTGGAATAAGTAAGAATACAGCAAAAAGGGCCAATGCTAAAAGCATCGGACCAAATTTTGCTTTGTTCATCGGATTTCTTCCAACTTCTTGATAACCATGTTTGGTGTAGCCCACTCGTCACGGTCAAAATCAGAAATAGAAACTTCAATATCTAAACGCTCTTGGAATTCAACTAATAAAGATACTACAGCGAAAGAATCAAGAATACCTTCTTCAAATAATTGAACATCTAAGTTTTCTTTCACAATATCGTTTTCACATACTTCTTCTAAAATATCTAATACTTGCTCTTTAAATTCTGCCATTTTTAAAATCTCCTTTATATCCGAAATATATTATATGTGCAACTTCTTACTAGTATAAGAAGGGTGCATTAAAAGTATCTGTTAAGGTGTCCAGAGAAAATTAGGAAACCGAAACATACAACGTGGAACGTAATTACAATCGCAAGGATGTGTGTAAATTTATTGTTTGGCCAAAACTTATGCTTCTTGTTTTTTCGCTCGAAAATATCGAATAAAATAAACAGTGCGGCATGATAAAGACCATAAATAATGTATTGATACACATGCTCACCAGTAATATGCCATATTCCCATGATGAAAAAGTTTAAAAATGCACCGATATACGAAATTGTGTAACGGTTTTTAATTAACTTTTTCTTCGTTGCAAAAAAGACGAAACGCATGTAAATAAAATCACGGAACCAGAATGATAAGGTCATGTGCCAGCGATTCCAGAAGTCTTTAATGTTACGACTAATGAATGGTTTATTAAAGTTTTCTGGAATTTTAATTCCCATCATATAACTTACACCAATTACAAATGAGCTATAACCAGCGAAGTCAAAGAATAAATATAAGCTATAGCTATACATGTAAATCATATTTGATAGGATTGTATCTTGCTGAGCGAATGCCGGATCCATAAAATATTGCTTTATTAAGTAAGCGATAATAAATTTATACAAGAAACCTTGGAAAATACGGTTTAGCCCTGTATATAGTAAATTTTGATATTCTTCTGCACTAGGTGGCTTTTGAATATCTTTTTGGAATCTGCGGTAACGATCGATAGGTCCCGTTGAGATAGCTGGGAAGAATAAAATGAATTCCCAAAAATTAAAGAAGGAAAGTTCTTTAATTAAGTTATCACGAACTTCAAATACCATTTGTACTGCTCTAAATGTTACATAGGACATTCCTAAAAATACAACAAACTTTAGCTCAGGTACAAACGGTGCAATTTTTGCTAAAACGAGCGGTAAAATCGACAAAATAACAGCTATACAAAACATGAATGTACTATTATTTTGTTTTCTTAAAATTAAATAGCCTTTAATAAGGGCATATTGCCAAATAATAAATGCGGCTAACATAATCGCTTGCTTCGGTTTATCCGAGAAGATAATAACGAGCATTACTAATGTTAAAACGGCATTATATTTACGCAACATTTTACCTTTTAGTCCAGCTATGATAGTAGGTATTAATAAAATGCCCACTATAGCGAAAAAATAAAATGATCCATATGCGGTCATGCTGTAACCTCACTCAATAATTTTTTGCGATCTACCTTTCCATTTGGTGTCATTGGAATAGAAGATTGATACATGAATTTACGTGGAATCATGTAGTTTGGTAATCGCTCATTGAGTTCTTTTTTAATTGCAGATGTTAATTTGAATTCTTTTTCAAATGAATGTTCGCCAGGAACAACAACCGCTAATAAATAATCGTATTTCTCACCTTTTTTAATTGGAACGATAACTGCTCCTTCTACGTAAGAACACGCACGAAGGTGATGCTCAATTTCTTCTAATTCCATTCGATAACCATGCAGCTTAATTTGGAAATCAAGACGACCATTATAGAATAGAAGACCATTTTCAACATAGCCAGCATCGCCTGTTTTATAGGCGCGCTCACCGTCAATCATAGTAAATGCTTTTTCTGTTAATTCAGGGCTTCCTAAATATCCAACACTTACGCTTGGACCGACAATTACGATTTCACCTTTTTCACCATCAGGTGCAAGCGTACCATCTTCTTTCATAATAAGAAGGTGGCAATCTGATTTACAGTAGCCAACTGGAAGTGATTTGTATTGATCAAGCACTTCTTCTGTAACGTGAATACCTGTTACAGCGACAGTAGCTTCTGTTGGACCGTACGTATTCATAATTGTCGCTTTCGGGAAACGCTCAATTAATTTTCTAGCTACTTCATTTGGTAACACTTCACCGCAGAATAAGAATGTTTTCATGTTCGGTAGCATAGTCTCAGAGAAAGATGCTTCCATTAAACACATCTCTGCGAAAGATGGTGTTGAAGTCCATACTTGTATATCCGATTGCTCTAAAGAAGCAAACAAGTCTTTTGGACGTGCAATCATATCTTTATCGATTGCCCAAAGTGTACCACCTGTTACTAATGATGGGTAAATATCCATGACAGATAAATCGAATGAGAAAGGTGCTTGGTTTAAGAATACTTGTCCTGTTTGTAAGTTGAAATCTTCTACAGCCCATTTTGTAAAGCTTACAAGGCAGTTATAAGTAATCTGAACCCCTTTCGGATTACCTGTGCTTCCTGATGTGTAAATAATGTAGAAGTTCTCATCACCTTTTACCGCATGTTCAGGATTTGGAGTGTTCCCTTTATGAGTAAAGAAAATATCTTTTAAGTTGTCTTCACTTACAATGCGAACTGGTAAATCAGTTACAGTTACTTCAGTTCCTGATAAAAGTAGTTTCGCACCAGAATTTTCAGCGATACGTTGTACACGATCAGCTGGGATAGATAAATCTACAGGAATATAAGCGTGTCCAGCTTTTACACATCCTAAAAAGTTAATAATCATTTCAGGTTGCATATGGCCATACACCATAATTGGTGAACGATCATCTGGATACTCAGAAGAAATCCAATGTGCTAACGCATCAGAATCTTCCTTTAATTGTTTGTACGTAATTTTCGCATCTCGCCAAACAAAAGCAGTTTGATCAGGCGTTTCAATAGCCCACTTTTCAATTTGTTCTAATAACTTCATAACGTTCCCACCCTAAAATTCGTTGTAAATAAATGTACTTGTGTTTGTATCATGGAATCCATACAACCAAAGCAATGCAAATAAAATTGCAAGGTAATAAACCGTCTTTGCAACCCATTGTGTGAGTGGTCGAGACCATATCTCTTTTAATCTTTCCATGTCTTTCCCTCTCTTAATGAAATGATAGCTCTTTGTAGGTATCATGTCCTACATTATTGTGAAAAAAACAAAATTCCACATTTTAGGTAAAAATAAGTCAAAAGGCTCTTTTCTGATATTAGCACTAAATACTAAAAAAGAAAATCCCTAACTTAGCAATTATATTACATTCAGTATGAATTTGTAATGGGTTTGACATGTAAATAGGAAGTGGATTGTGTGAATGTATAAAAGTGGTCTGGGAGAATGGATAGAAATGTAATATTTGTTTGAGTTTTTCATAGTTAATATATGAATTGTTAAAGTTTCATAAGAGGAGGAATTTCTGATGAAGAGGATGTGGAAGGATCTTATTTCAGAAGAAAACATTATTAAGTGGAGACAGCATTTTCATAAATATCCGGAATTATCATTTCATGAAAAAGAAACTTCACAATTTATATATGATACATTATGCTCATTTTCTTCTTTTGAAGTAACGAGACCGACGAAGTATAGTGTACTAGCAATTAAAAGAGGGACGGGACAAGGGAAAGTAGTTGCAATTCGAGCTGATATAGATGCTTTACCAATTCAAGAGGAGACAAGTAAATCTTATACGTCTGTGAATAAAGGAATGATGCATGCATGTGGGCATGATGCTCACGCAGCTATTTTGTTAAGTACAGCAGAGGTGCTATCAAATATAAAGGAAGATTTCGTAGGTGAGATTCGTCTCTTCTTTCAGCACGCAGAAGAGGTGTATCCTGGCGGGGGACAAGAAATGGTTGAGGCAGGCGTGATGGATGGTGTTGATTATGTAATAGGTTTACATGTTATGTCTGGATTGGAGAGCGGGAAAATCGGAATTGCGTATGGACCGATGATGGCGGCACCGGACGTATTTACAGTTGAAATTCAAGGGAAAGGAGGGCATGCGGCGAGGCCAGAAGAAACGATAGATCCTATTGCTATCGGAGCGCAGATTATTACAAATTTACAACATATCGTATCAAGAAATACAAGTGCTTTCATGCAAAGAGTTGTTTCAGTTACGCAGTTTCATGGGGGAATGGCTGATAATATTATTCCTAATGCAGCAACTTTAATGGGAACTGTGCGTTCTTTTAATCAAGCGTTAAGAATAGAAGCAGAAGAGAAAATTGAGCAAATCGTGAAAGGAATTACAAAAGCGCATGGAGGGAAGTATACATATACGTATCGATATGGATATGATCCGGTTATTAATGATGAATATATTACGAAAGTAGTAGAAGAAAGTGCACTACATTTGTTTGGGAATGAGCGTGTTGTGAAGCTTGAACCTTCTATGGGAGGAGAAGATTTTTCAGCATATTTAAGAAAAGCACCGGGTTGCTTCATTAAATTGGGGACGGGGAATGAAAAGATAGATACTTGTTATCCACATCATCATCCAAAATTTGATGTAGATGAAGCAGCTTTAATTTATGGAGTGGAATTATTTCTAGAGACAGCAATAAGATTACTAAAATCGTAAAAAAGTATAAAAAAAGGCAACTGCGCTCTATCGCAGTTGCTTTTATTTCTTTCCGTCAGAGAGGGCTGAGAAAGAACTATGCTCATTTATAGTATATGAATAGCTAACGGACAAGCTTGTACATTTTAATCATTTTTTTAAAAATAGTTATTGACATTGATAATCACTGTCAATTAATCTAAGGGTAGTTGAAATTGATAATTATTATCAATAGGATGGATGCGACATGTTAATGAGAAAAAAATTTCACCTTCTGCGGAGGGGATTAAAAGATAAAAATAAAGATGTTGATCAGCATATGGAATGGCAACGAAATGTAATTCGATCTGAATATGTAGATGAGAAGAGTACACTTCCAACAGAAAAAGAGATACAAGGTAAAAGGAGAGATTCAGTTGAGTAAGTTAGTAATGATATTTGCAAGTATGAGTGGAAATACAGAGGAAATGGCTGATCATATTGCGGGTGCAATTCGTGAAACAGAAAATGAAATTGAAGTGATCGATATTATGGATTCACCAGAGGCTTCTATACTAGAACAGTATGATGGAATTATTTTAGGTGCTTACACTTGGGGAGATGGTGACCTTCCTGATGATTTCTTAGATTTTTATGACGCAATGGATTCTATTGATTTAAATGGGAAAAAAGCAGCAGTATTCGGATCATGTGATTCGGCTTATCCGAAATACGGCGTGGCGGTTGACATTTTAATAGAAAAGCTACAAGAGCGCGGAGCTGCAGTTGTGTTAGAAGGACTAAAAGTAGAATTAACGCCAGAAGATGAAGATGTAGAAAAATGTTTACAGTTTGGAGCTGAATTTGTAAAACACCTTTCTTAATGGCAGAAGGGAGATGAAGAGCAAGTGCACGAGAAAATCGCAATCAAAACGATGACAGATTATCATTTGTATGATTTTATGCGTTGCCCGCATAAATTTTATTTTCGTCATATAAAAAGAAGAGAACCTTCTTCGTTTGAATGGCAACAAATCGCACAAATGATTGTGAATCGAATTATTAACGAATATTACACACTACCTGCGGGCCAACAAACGAAAATTGTACTTTTAATATTAATAGAAAAGTATTGGAAAAAAGTAAGGGTTAATATGTTTGCTTCGAAGGCGGAGTATTATATTGTGTTAGCGAAGCTAACAGATCACTTATTACAGTTTGTTGAAAGAGATGATAGTCAGACACCGCCGTTATTTTTGTATGAAAAATTTCAAACATATATGGAAGAGTTAGGTGTCCACATGTCATTGACATTAGAAGTTGGTGAGTGGAGTACTGAGTCGTTTGTAATTAAAAAGTATGTTGTCGATGCGGATGAGGAAATGCTTGCTCTTTGTCAAAAGTTAATGACAGTATTCAGTTATAAAGCTTTCGGCATTCTTCCAGGAAAAATTGAAGTTATTAATTTAATAGAAGGAACTAAGTATGAGTACATTCCGAAACAGGAAGATATTATAACTGGCATGGCTGATTTATCTAGAATGAAAGAAATGTTGCAACAACCTGAGCATTATACAGAGCGTCATTTTCGTTCTGAGTGTATGAGTTGTGCGTTTCGTAGTGAATGCCAAAGGGAAGAAGTAAAGAAAGAAGCGAAGCAGAAGAAAAATATCGTACATTAAAGGATGCAATTTTGCATCCTTTTTTGTTATTGACATGAAAAGCTTTTCATCATTTACCGTATATTTGTAGCAGATTTTAATAAAGGGAGGAATAATCAATGAAAGATGAAACGAAAGTATTTCAATGGTTAAAAGAACAGAATGCTCCTTTTGGAATTCAACTGCAAATTTTACAAGCGTTTCAACTGTATCAAATTATTGTTGAAATGGATAAAAAGTTAATGATGTATGAAGAGAGAGAATATCGGGAGAGAATTTAATCTCGGCCCTGTAGTATTACTTTCAGTTTTTCTGTACCTGCTAGGAATTCAAGTTCATTCTTTGTTTCAAAGTTATAAATCATATTATGTAATAAAGGACTGTATTGATAAAAGGTCGTGATGCGATGAATGAGTAATGGATCATGGTGTGAAATAAGCGTACTGTATTGTTCATATACTGATGTAGTAAATTCATGTCCAAAATCATAATATAGCCCAGCAAAGTCAAAGGCGGGATCTCCTATTTGAGCATCACCAAAATCGATAATCCCTGAAATGGTTTTATTTTGGTGATCAAATAAAATGTGATGATGTGTAAAGTCAGCGTGAATAATTGTTTTTTGAAAAGTGGATGTATCGATACATGTAAAGAAATTTTCGAATAAACAATTTAACGCTGATTTCTGGTATGAAGTAAGACTGTTAGTAAGATATTGAGTTAATTTTGTTTGTAGCTCTTTCCAGTAGGTGAGTGTTTTTTCTATAGGGAATTCTAATGCCTTCACACGCTTTAAAGGAATACTATGTAGAGCCGCAAGGAAAGTCGCTAATTGTGTAATAATTACTTCAAGTTCTTTTTTCTCTAGCTTGGTAACTATCTCTTTTTTAAACGGTTCACCATGAATGAGAGTATAGTAACTACAGAGGGGAACAGTATCAGTATCCTTTTTATAGAATAGGTGATACTTTGGAACCTCGATTTCTTGTAGCAAATGAGAGAGAATTATGCACAGTTCTTTTTCTAAAGGAATTCGCATTGCATATTCTTGTTTTCGCGGGAAACGAAACAGTAGCTCATCATTTACTATAACTGCTACATTATCCCATCCTTCTTCATTTTGTTTATATGAATGTATAGAAAGATTAGGCAAAGCTTCTTTTATATACTGTTTGTAAGAGTCCATAATTGCTCCTCGTTTCTGAATTAAGTTATTCCACTTCATGATATCAGAATTTTCTTTCTATATGTTAAAATATAACTATCATTATGAAGAAGGGCGGGAGTATTACGAAGAAAAGACTATTCATCATTTCTCTATGTATCGCTTTTGGATTGTTTTGGTCATATAAAGAAGAGGTTTTTGCTAGCTTTAAACCGATTAATAAGTACGGATTAAATAATGAATTAAAGAACAAAAGTATAGAAACTTTAACTCATAATGAAATGAAAAAGGTAGGAAAACATTTTGTGACAGAGCAATTATCAGTGTTTGAGCTTAATAATAAAGAAGATGTGAAACGAAAAGGTGAAGTACTATTTGTAAATAGAGGGTATGAACAATTAATAGGAAATTATTATCCAAATCGGTTTCGGGATTTAGAGTATAAATTTACAAACGAGGACATACGTGAAGTGACGGATGAAAGTTTTCGTTATCAAACTGTAGCGTACGTTGCGGGTGCTGAAAATGGTAAGAGAAGCGAAATGAAATTGAATTATGAAATAAAAATTGTAAAGGTTAATAATATATTTAAGGTGTTAGAACAAAAACAGTATGTAAAATAAAGTGAAACATGAATTAGTGCTACAAATAGCGGATAAAAAAATCCCCCAGTTCTTTGAGGGATTCTAAAGGTTTTCATTTTGTTGACCAAGTTCTTTTTGAGCAATATATAAATTTCCTTGCTCGACTTGTTTCTGTGTAAGAACAGAATCACCTGCATACCCTTTTTCTGTTTTCACAGTTCTTTTTGAACGATTGGAATCTTGTTTCTTCATATATAATATGTCACCTTTCCTTAAAAATAAACGAAAATGATGAGTACGAGTAACACCGCAGCAAAAATGGTAATGCCCATTAAAAACGAGGTGTTTTTATATTTAGGTGGCTTATGTACATCTTGCCGATATCCAGGTGAAATTTCAGGGGCGAATTCTTCATCGAATGATTGCTTTTTTTCTTTTTCGTCCATATGTATCCACCTTTCTTTTTCATTATGTTATACGTTCAAAGAAAAAATATGCATAAAGAAAACCGCCCCTCTATCGTGAGCGGCGGTTTTCTGTTGTATATTTTCTTTGAACTTGAAAGAGACGGACAAGAAGGAAGATAGCGCCAAATGCTAGACCGATAATAAGACCGATCCAATATCCTTTTGCTGCCCAGTCAGTATAAGTTGCTAATATGTAACCGAGAGGGAGACCTATTACCCAGTAAGCGATTAATGTCATAATTAAGGAAACATTTACGTCTTTATAACCACGTAGTGCCCCTTGTACAGGAGTTGCAATTGCATCTGAAATTTGAAATAAAATCGCAAATATAAGAAATTCTTTTGCTAAATGATGAACTTGTATATCTGTCGTATAAATTGAAGCAATTGCATCATCAAAGAAGTAGAGAAGAATTGAATATAATAGGGCGAATGCAAGTGCTAAGCCAATCCCGATAAATCCATATTGTTTTGCGTTATTGTATCGCTTTGCTCCAACTTCAAATCCAACAGCGATGGTCATTGCCATTGCTAAACTTAAAGGAGTCATATATAACAAGGAAGCGAAGTTCATAGCTGCTTGATGAGCAGCGATTGTTGTCGTACTAAAATTACTCATCATAAGTGTCACCGCAGCGAAAATACTCGTTTCAAAAAAGATAGCAAATCCGATAGGGACGCCAAGTTTTAAGAATTCAGTCCAACTTGAAAGAGAAGGACGATATAATTGTTTAAATATATTGAAAGATGCGAAAGGCTCTTTCGTACGAATAATAATAACGGTAATGATTAAAATGCACCAATAGGTTGCTGCAGAAGCAATTGCCGCTCCAACACCACCGAGTTTTGGAAAACCGAAATGACCAAAAATTAATACATAATTTAATACTACGTTAATTGGTAATGATAGTAATGTAATGATCATCGTTGTGCGAGTTTTTCCTAATGCATCAATAAAGCCGCGTAAAACAGTGTAAGTAAATAAAGGGATAATTCCAATTGCAATAATACTTAAAAATTGTGCCGCAATACGTTCCACGGGTTCTTCCAGGCGCATGCCGTTTAAAATAGGTGAAACAGTGAAGAAACCGATAAGGATGACCACGAAACTAGCACAAATTGCTAAATATACTGCTTGTATGACAACTTGGGGAACATCCTCTTTTTTCTTTGATCCAACTAGCTGCGCAACAATTGGAGTAGTAGCCATTAAAATTCCTGTTAATCCGGTACTAACGGGAAGCCATATACTTGTTCCGATAGCAACACCCGCTAAATCAATAGGACTTGCGTGCCCGGACATTGTCGTATCGAAAAAACTCATTGCAAATAATGACATTTGCGTTACGAAAATCGGGAAAAATAGTAATACAAATTGCTTTAATTTTTGTGAGAATGAATTAGTTTCTTTCATAAAATCCCCTTTCCGCTAAAAAAACAAACTCATACTATCATACAATTTAATCAAAAAATAGAAAAGAAATACGCGCATACAACATGTACAATCAATAAAAAAAGGATGCACTTTAAAAGGGGATAAGGTATTATGATAAGGTGTGAAAAATTACATATTTGTTATTAAGGAGGCACTACTCGTGGCTGATTGGTTAATTGGAATAATCATGGGTGCTGTTGAAGGTTTAACAGAGTTTTTACCAGTTTCATCAACAGGACATATGATTTTAACAGGTCATTTACTTGGATTTGACGACGAGAGAGCGAAAGTTTTCGAAGTTGTTATTCAATTGGGATCGATTTTAGCAGTTGTTGTTATATTTTGGAAGCGTCTATGGTCTTTAGTAGGTATTGGGAAAGTAACAGATGGACCATCGTTAAATTTATTACATATTATTATCGGGATGATTCCTGCCGGCGTACTTGGCGTATTGTTCCATAGTGCGATTAAAGAAGTTTTATTTGGGCCAGGCCCAGTTGTCATCAGTTTAGTGGCTGGTGGTATTTTAATGATTGTTGCTGAGAAGTTTTCGAAACCAAGTACAGCAAGAACATTAGATGAAATCACATATAAGCAAGCATTTACAATTGGGATGTTCCAATGTTTAGCGCTTTGGCCAGGATTTTCTCGTTCTGGTTCTACAATAAGTGGTGGTTTATTAGCTCGCGTGTCACATACAGCGGCGGCTGAATATACATTTATTTTAGCAGTACCAATGATGGTAGCTGCAAGTGGTTTAGATTTAATTAAAAGCTGGGATATATTAAGTGCGGCTGATATCCCGTTATTTGCAACAGGATTTATTACAGCATTCGTTGTTGCGATGCTTGCAATTGTTTCATTCTTAAAATTATTAGGTCGTGTAAAACTAACACCGTTCGCTTACTATCGTTTCATTTTAGCTGCGGTATTCTATTTCTTCATTATGTAATAAAAAAACTGCCGAGTTCGGCAGTTTTTTTATTTTACTACTTTTTCCATCATGCTTTCCATTACATGTTCCCAAAGAGAAGTATCATCAGCTAATGTAGCACGGAAATTAGCGTACATTTCTTTTTGTTTCTCTTCGAATGTTGGATCTTCTTTTTCAGGCAATGTAGCGCGCATTGAAGTTACTAACTCTTGTACTTTTGGAGCGCGTGGTCCCCAAGCGGCTTGTTCATTTCCATCTTTATCAATGAAAATAAAAATTGGAATGGCACGTGCTGTTCCATTTGTTAAATATTGATCCATTAATTCTAAGTTTTCATCGCGAATTAATAATCTCATATCAATATTTGCAACTTCAGAAATTCGTTTCATAACAGGTACGCATAAAAGAGCGTCACCACACCAATCAGCTGTTAATACGATAACACGCCAGCCATCATTTTGGCGTTCTTCTAATACAGGAAGTAATTCATTTGGAATTGAAAAGTTATTGTAAATGTGCAGTAGCTCATATTGATTTACTTTCATTTCATTCACATATGTATCAAAGGACATACCTTTATCAGCCCATTGTTGTAAGTTCATAAGTAACACCTCTTTAGTATGATTTGTTTTCATTGTACCAATTTTTATATAGAAAAGCTTGCATTCTTACTCTTTCTTGTCACTTAATAATTGATTTAATAGGAAAAGGAATAGTACGACACATAATTCAGTAAGATTGGACAGTTGTACGCTCTCTATCCAATCATCGGCAGTATGAATGACGAACCAATCTAGCGTAATTTCAATGATTGCAAAAAGAGTAATAGCCAGCCAATTTGGCATGTTTTTTGTCATTGGATATAGCAACGCCTTGAGGAAACCGAAGATAAAGAATGTAATACCGTCTAAGAAAGTGATTAATAGAAAAAATAGAAGTAAAGCAGTGCGTGATCTATACTCTATACCTGTAATATGAAAGATTCCTACATAAACAAAGAATATAAATGCAAAAATTATAATGAGAAACAGAATAACAAAACCAATAATCAAAGTCTTATCTTTTAGATTGAGATTAGAAAATTTTTCTTCTTCACTCACTATTCCATCCCCTTTTTCTGGAAAATCAACTTTATTGTATCATGAAATATCTATTAAAAAACTACGAATTGTGGGAAAATAAGGTGACAAAAAGTAAGATTTCATGTAAAATTATTAATAAGGTTTTTATTTAACTAAATGAAATAAAAGGGGCTGTCAAAGTTGTCTCAAAATCGAGAGCAATTAATGGAAGAACTATCGACAAATGTTTTTGCTATGTTCCGCACGTTGCGTAATGATATTGGAAAGATATTTGGTGGTTACATACCGTGGAATGAGTTCATCGTCCTTAGAATATTGAATCGTACGAATAAAGAAATGGTATCACGTGTAGCCAATGAGTTAAATGTGTCGAATAGTCATATTACAGCTGTTACAGAAAAATTAATTAATAAAGGTTTTGTAACTCGTTCACGTTCTACGTCAGATCGCAGAGTTGTATATTTGGAGATTACAGAACAAGGAAAAGATTTAGTTGCAAAAATGGAAGGGGAGAAAAAGAAATATTTACAAGAAAGATTCTCCACGCTTTCAGAAGAAGAAATGAATATAATGATATCAATTTCTAAAAAACTTATTTAATTCATCACAGGTAAGAAAACGCTTACGTAATAAAGGAGAAGACCTTCCTTATGAGAGGAAGGTCTTCTTTCGTATGTAAAAGATTATAAAAAAGAAAATATGTAACATACTACTAGTAAAGGAAGGGGGCAGACATATGACAAATCGAAATGGTAGTAAAGGAAGCGGAAATCAAGGCTCACCAAAATCAGGACAATTTCAGCAAGAGTTTAGTACTGAATTTGAGACTGGTAATGATAATAAAGGAAAAGAATATCGTTCGAAAAAAGGAAGTAAATCAAAAAAGGAGTGAAATAATTCACTCCTTTTTTGATTTAAGATGCTGCGGATTGATCCGTATTATATTTTTCTTCTGATTTTGCGACGATCATTGCGCAAATTGCATCACCGGAAATATTTACAGCTGTTCTTGACATATCTAAAATGCGATCAATACCGATAATTAAGGCAATACCTTCTACCGGTAGATTTACTTGATTTAAAACCATCGTAAGCATTACAAGTCCAACACCTGGTACACCAGCAGTACCGATACTAGCTAGTACAGCAGTTAATACGACGACAGCTAATTGGGACATAGTAAGCTCAACTCCGTATACTTGAGCGATAAACACAGTTGCTACACCTTGCATAATGGCAGTACCATCCATATTAATTGTTGCACCTAGTGGTTGTACAAAAGAACTTATCGCTTTTGGAACGCCAAGTTTTTCTTGTGCTGTTTTCATTGCAAACGGAAGAGATGCATTAGAGCTAGATGTACTAAACCCAATTGCCATTACCGGTCCGAAATGTTTAAAGAAACGGACAATACTTTCTTTTGCTAATACCTTTAATAATCCGCCATAGACGAAGACGCCGTGAATAATAAGTACTAGCATAACGACAATCATATACTTGAACATCGCAGCGACGCCTGCAAGACCCATTTTACCAACGGATGAAGCGAGCAATCCAAATGTTCCGATTGGAGCTAATTTCATAACGAGATTAACAAGATACATCATTAATTCGTTGCCCTGTTCAAGTAATGAATGGATACCTTGAACCCGTTTTCCTAAAATAGCTATACCGAGTCCGATTAATACGGCAAAGGCAATAATTTGTAACATGTTTCCATCAGCCATCGCTTTTGCTGGGTTATCTGGTACGATATTTAGCAATGTATCGACGAAAGATGTTTCGGTTTTTGCCCCTTCATATTTAAGCCCTTCGGTTTTAAAGTTACCGCCAGATCCTGGTTGTATAATCAGTGCAAATGTAACTGCAATAGAGATGGCAACGGCTGTAGTTACAAGAAAGAATGAAATTGATTTTAAGCCGATTCTTCCAAGTTGTTTCGGGTCTCCAAGCCCAGCAGATCCAAGCACGATAGAAATGAATACAACAGGAACAACTAGCATTTTAATGAGGCGAATAAATAATTGACCAAGTGGATTGAACACATATTGATTTAATGGTTCAAAAATGGATGGTGCAGCTAAATTTAAAGTGAGTCCGACGACTAAACCGAGAAATAATGCGATTAAGATTGCTTTTGTTTGTTTCAATAAAACCCCCCCTTTATTTTTGTGAAATTACTTTCTACATTAATTGTACAGAAAAACCGCCTATTTTGACAGTATTTTCTGAATATTTTGTATGAAAATATGTATTTAAATATAGATTGCTTTTGCTAAAGTAAGCAAAAAAGTTGGGGAATCTAGTTAGAACACAAAGTAGACCATCACATAGGATGGTCTAGGGAAGGGGACAATTTATGTCGATTTAATTAGGGATGGAAGCCATTCAAAGACACTGGGGAATGTCTTATAAATTAGGGAGGAACAGCTTCGATACATATACTATAAAAGTTGGATGTGCCCCCCACGTGAACATAGAGTGAAAGAGAGAGGGAGTTTTAAATAGAAGATAGAGTAAACAAAAAAATAAGACCATCACAAATGACGGCCTAAGGAAGGGGACAATTTATGTCAATTTAATTAGGGATGGAAGCTATTCAAAGACACTGGGGAATGTCTTATAAATTAGGGAGGAACAGCTTCGATACATATACTATAAAAGTTGGATGTGACCCCCATGTGAACATAGAGTGAAAGAGAGAGGGAGTTTTAAATAAGAGGTAGAGTAAACAAAAAATAAGACCATCACAAATGATGGCCTAAGGAAGGGGACAATTTATGTCAATTTAATTAGGGATGGAAGTTGTTCAAGACACTGGGGAATGTCTTATAAATTAGGGAGGAACAACTTCGATACATATACTATAAAAGTTGGATGTGACCCCCATGTGAACATAGAGTGAAAGAGAGAGGGAGTTTTATATAAAGTATAGAGTAAACAAAAAAATAAGACCATCGCAAATGATGGCCTAAGGAAGGGGACAATTTATGTCAATTTAATTAGGGATGGAAGTTGTTCAAGACACTGGGGAATGTCTTATAAATTAGGGAGGAACAACTTCGATACATATACTATAAAAGTTGGATGTGACCTTGATGTGAACATAGAGTGAAAGGTATGAGAATTTGAGAAATGATACATATAAAATGATTGTTGCGAGAGTTGTAGAGTACGAATAAATATAATAGAAAGTTTCTTGTCATAAAATGAAGTGGAGTTCGAGTATAAATAAAAGTTGAAATCTTTAAAAAAAAGGATTATGCTCAACTATATTATAAGAATATAAGGTTTATCCCGCTATGTAAGGTTTCTTATAAGCCTTTAGTTATGAGGGGAAAAGGGAGTTAGTGAACATGGAAGTAACAAAAAGACAAGGGCTGTATAATCGTTTTATACGATTAAATCCACCACAAATATTAGCACTAGGTTTTTTCTGCTTAATTGTGGTTGGCGGTTTGTTATTAAAGTTACCATTCGCAACGAAAGTACATATTAGTTGGGTAGATGCTTTCTTTACGGCAACGTCAGCAGCAACTGTAACCGGATTAGGAGTAGTAGATACTGCAAGTACGTTTACGATGTTTGGCGAGATTGTTATTATGTTTTTAATTCAAACAGGTGGTTTAGGTCTTATGACAATTGCCATTTTAATTGTTTGGGTATTAGGTAAAAAAATCGGGTTACGCCATCGATTATTAATCGGAGAGGCATTTAATCAAACAAATATAGGTGGTCTTGTAAAATTAGTAAAACGTGTCTTTATATTTTCAATTTGTATTGAGCTTATTGGAGTCATCTTTTTATCGTTTCGCTTTGTTCCAGAGTTTGGCTTTGGAAAAGGTGTATACTATAGTATTTTTCATGTTATTGCATCTTATAATAATGCTGGATTTGCTCTATGGCCGGATAATTTAACGAGGTATGTAGGAGATCCTATTGTTAATATAGGGATTTGCTCATTAATCGTAATTGGTGGTCTCGGTTTTACCGTATTAATTGATATATGGTATAGTCGTAGCTTTCGAAAATTATCCCTTCATTCTAAAATCATGATTGTTGGAACGGTAGCGTTAAATGTTATAGCAATGATTGTGATTTTTGTATTGGAATATAATAATGTGAAGACGTTAGGAGATTTACCTTTAAATGAAAAGTTATGGGCTTCTTTCTTCCAAGGTATTACTCCTCGTACTGCTGGATTTAATACAGTTGACTACGGGGGGATGGAAGAATCATCTATATTATTTACGATGGTTTTAATGTTTATTGGTGCAGGAAGTGTATCGACAGGTGGAGGGATTAAATTAACAACGTTTGTTATTTTAGTTACATCCGTCCTTTCTTTCTTTAGAAAAAAAGAGGAAATCGTTTTATTTCAGCGCACGATAAAAATGTCAACAGTAACGAGAGCGTTAGCCATTGCTGTTGCCAGTCAAATACTCATTTTTGCAGCAGTATTTGTATTAATGCTTACAGAAAACTTTAGTTTTATTCAGTTACTATTTGAAACAATTTCAGCGTTTGGAACAGTAGGGTTAACGATGGGGATTACTGCAAAGTTATCAGCGTTTGGAAAATGTATTATTATGTTTGTTATGTTTTGTGGATTAATTGGACCGTTAACACTTGTTTTTTCTTTAGCGCGACCAGCAAAACAAAAAATTAAATATCCATCGGAAGATGTATTTACAGGATAAGGTATCCCGCATAAGCGAGATACCTTTTTCTTTTTAAAAAAGGGAGAACAATAATCCGACAAGTGCTACTCGGAATAAAATTGCAATGAGTGCTGCAATTCCGCCGACAATCGCAGCGATACCACCAGTTACAGTAGCTCCGCGATTATAAGCGTAAATTCCTAGTAATACAGAAACAAGACCAAATAATGTTGGGAAGGTAAAGAGTGATAAGATAGATAAGGCAAGAGCGATAAAGCCAGCAGTTGATCCAGCGGCGGACGATCTTACATCATCTTTATTATCTTTCTCATCGTAATCATAATCAATGCGCTGTGGTGCAACCTCAGCTGCATATTCTTCTTTATAGTCACTATAATCACTATCTATTCTATCTCTTTTTTTATACTCATCAAATTTCTCAGTCAAAGTCATGGCTCCTTTCATAACAAGGTTCAATAGTAGTATGCATCTCTTTTTCTTTTTTATCCCGCTATTGTAGCCCGTAAACATCTGATTGCTGATGGCTAATAATCAATGGGGGATGAACAAAGCCCTGCTGATTAAAGTTTCACTTTATCCGAACGAGTACAAGGCGTAATTCCACTTAGAAGAGTAAAATTGTTTTTTTGAAATAGGAAAAGTTAGTATGACTTCCTCTATTTTGGAAAGTATAAAAAAGAATAATGAGGAAAGGGTGCAATACATAATGGAACATCCAATTGAAGATTTAATGAAAACAGCAATGACAAATTTAAAAGAGATGGTAGATGTAAATACGATTGTCGGAAGTCCAGTTTCAACAGCTGATGGAAATGTAGTATTAACAGTATCTCAAGTGGCTTTTGGTTTTGGTGCCGGCGGAAGTGACTTTAAAGGTGATTTTATTTCCGAAAAGCATAATAACGGACAAGGGCAGCATAAAGAGAAGAAGCAAAGCCATCCATTTGGAGGCGGAAGCGGGGCTGGGGTTTCTATTAGCCCAGTTGCTTTTTTAGTAGTCGGTTCTAACGGTGTGCAAGTATTACACCTCAATAGTAGTACACATTTAATTGAAAAGGCTTTAAATACGGTACCAAGCACTGTAGATAAATTTGTAAATGGTCGCCAAAAGTGAACTTGCATTTTTTAGGAATTATGATATATTAGAAAAAGTGCGCTTTAAGATGATCGGAATAATTGAACTGTAAATATATATGATGTGTGGAATAAGGGAGAGGAATTTATGATTAATATCAAAAACTTAGTAGTTGGCTTATGTATGTTAGTAAGCGGTTTTGTTGTATATGTAATAAAAGAAAAAGCTCCATTCTAAAACAGACAAACCGTTACTGTCTGTTTTTAATTTACAAAAAATGTTGACAAGTTATTGTATTAGTGTTAAAATTTTAATTCGTGTCTCGGTTACAGCTAGTGTAAAGTAAATAAATCTTATAAATATAATACGAAAAGTTTGCGAAAGATCGGGTAGTCTTACCAACAACTTTTGTGAACAAACCCTATAAATTATTATTGTAGGCTTTATATGTATACTAGTGAATCAAGGAGCGGTCAGTGGAACCGTAATGATGAGAGAGAGGTAGGGCTTTCATCCAGTATATGTTACTTTCCCGTTAGGTGAATATAAAAAAGAGGACTCCTTTTGAAAAGGAGTCCTCTTTCTTTTTGTATAATACATTTAAGTGCGGCTCTCTACTTGCTGACAAATTTCATCTGTTGTTAAACCATGAGCTGCAATTACCGATCCCTTAATTGATGCATCTGCAATACCCATCATATTAGAATCTTGCCCAGTTACAACACAACAATCGCACCCTTGTGCATCCTGTTCGGAGCCAAGGGTAACAACTTCATGTCCCTGTTGCTGAAGAGCTTGTTGAACATCTGTTAATGAGTTTTCAACGCCAATTCTAGCCATAATTCTCACCTCCTACCATCTAGTTGCTAGTATGCTCAAGTCCACTGCATATATTTATGAAAAGACGGTAGGAAGTAAATCTTTGTTTAGTCGTTATATACACCAGTAAGCATTTGACTTACGAATTGATCGTTTAAAGTATCTTGGGCAGAAGAAGTATTTGAATGAATGTCAATTGAAGCAATAAAATTATTATGTTCTTTATTATTTGGTTCTACCTCTACATAATTATCGAATTTACAAAAACCTTTCGTATCCATTAGATCAAATAGTTGAAGCATTTCTACTACCTCTTGTCTCGTTCCTTTAATTTGTACACACGCCATATTGATTTCCTCCTTCATTTTGACAAATTGTTTTTTAAAAATAGGATTATGATTACGAAACGAAAAATATGAATGTTATTTTTAGACAGCGTTATTTTTATTATTTTCCCCCTTTTTCAGCAAAAGTCGTTATATATTACCGAATTTATAAAAACGGACGTCCGTTTATTGAATACAATAGATTCGTATCAATTGATGAAAATCCTTCTTTTAAACAAATATTTTTTTTAGTGGAAATTGACGAAAAAAATTTTTTGACTTTTTGTAAACGTTAACAATGCTGTTAAATCAATATAATCAAAGATGTACGTACGATTAAAAATTATAAATTTTCTAAAAATTCACTTGATTTATTTAGAAAGGAGAGTAAACTAGGAAACAATAAAAAATTCATAGAACATAGGAGGCGCTTTCCAGTGAACGAGCAATGGATTTTCTTAAATGGAGAATTTGTTCCAAAAGAC
The DNA here is from genome assembly GCF_052947655.1 of Bacillus pretiosus. Classification (NCBI taxonomy): domain Bacteria; kingdom Bacillati; phylum Bacillota; class Bacilli; order Caryophanales; family Bacillaceae; genus Bacillus; species Bacillus pretiosus. The sequence continues at coordinate 1,350,874 of NZ_CM129593.1, forward strand.
GAGGCAAAAGTTTCAGTATATGATCATGGTTATTTATATGGCGATGGAGTATTTGAAGGAATTAGAGTATATAGCGGTAATGTTTTCCGTTTGAGAGAGCATCTTGTCCGGTTATATGAATCAGCAAAATCCATCATGTTAGAAATTCCATATTCTTTAGATGAAGTAACGAATATTGTTGTTGAGACGATTCGACAAAATAAATTATCTAATGGATACATTCGCCTTGTTGTATCGAGAGGAGCAGGAAATCTTGGATTAGATCCTGATTCTTGTAAGAAACCGAATGTAGTAGTAATTGCAGAACAACTATCTTTATTCCCGCAAGAATATTATGAAAAGGGGATTCCAGTTGTAACAGTTGCAACGCGCCGAAACCGTCCAGATGTTTTGTCGCCTCAAGTAAAATCTTTAAATTACTTAAACAATATTTTAGTTCGTATTGAAGCGAAATTAGCTGGAGTACAAGAAGCACTTATGTTAAATGATCAAGGATACGTAGCTGAAGGCTCAGGAGATAACGTGTTTATTGTAAAAGGAAATAAATTAATTACACCACCAAGTTCTGCTGGAGCGTTAGAAGGCATTACACGAAACGCTATATTAGAAATCGGTGAAAAACTTGGATATGACGTTAGAGAAGAGTTATTTACAAGGCATGATGTATATGTAGCTGATGAAGTATTTTTAACAGGAACGGCTGCTGAAGTAATTGCTGTTACGACAGTAGATGGTAGAACGATTGGTTTAGGGCAAACAGGTCTACATACGAATCGTTTATTAGAAGAATTCCGAAAGTTAGTTGTAGAAGATGGAGAGAAGATTTACGAAGAAAATAAAGTTGGATAACAACTCTTTATAACAATAAGAAAGCGTTGAGAGGGAGGAGTAGTTGATTGTGAAGCCTCACAGAGAGTCGGTGGTTGCTGAAAACCGATGGTTCACGTCGACGAACATCGCCCTTGAGTGCTAAGCTGAAGCATTTGTCTAGGCTTAGACGGTAGCTCCGTTATTAGCTAGACTCATTTATGGGTCACTGAGGCAAGAGTATTCTTGCGAAGAAGGGTGGTACCGCGAAATCTTTCGTCCCTTCAGCACATAGCTGGAGTGTGGACGTAGGATTTTTTTTATTGATAAAAATTTTCAAAAAGGGGGCTTATAAGAACAATGTCTTCAAAAACGCAAGAGAAACTGGCAACTGGTGCACAGCTATTGTTAGAAGCGTTAGAAAAGGAAGGAGTAGAAGTGATTTTCGGTTATCCTGGTGGTGCTGTTTTACCTCTTTATGATGCACTCTATGACTGTGAAATTCCGCATATTTTAACAAGGCATGAGCAAGGAGCTATTCACGCCGCGGAAGGGTATGCCAGAATTACTGGCAATCCAGGGGTTGTCATTGCAACGAGTGGGCCAGGTGCTACAAATGTTATTACCGGTCTAGCAGATGCGATGATTGATTCATTACCACTTGTTGTATTTACAGGGCAAGTAGCAACGACGTTAATTGGAAGTGATGCTTTCCAAGAAGCGGATATTATGGGGCTTACGATGCCGGTGACAAAACATAACTATCAAGTGCGAAAGGCTTCAGATTTACCTCGAATTATTAAAGAAGCATTTCATATTGCTAGAACAGGAAGACCAGGCCCAGTCGTTATTGACCTTCCGAAAGATATGGTAGTAGAGCAAGGAGAACGCTGTAATGACGTACAAATGGATTTACCAGGATACAACCCTAATTATGAACCAAATTTACTCCAAATAAACAAATTATTACAAGCAATTAGCGCTGCAAACAAGCCGTTAATTTTAGCTGGAGCAGGTGTATTGCATGCGAAGGCTTCGAAAGAGTTAACAAGTTTTGCTCGTAAATATGAAATTCCTGTTGTGCATACATTACTTGGTCTTGGTGGGTTTCCGCCAGATGATGAACTTTTTCTAGGGATGGGAGGAATGCACGGTTCTTACACAGCCAATATGGCGTTATATGAATGCGACTTACTTATTAATATAGGTGCAAGATTCGACGATCGTCTTACTGGGAATTTAGCTTATTTTGCTAAAAAGGCGACTGTTGCGCATATCGATATTGATCCAGCCGAAATCGGAAAAAATGTGCCGACTGAAATTCCTATTGTTGCAAGTGCTAAGCGAGCTTTGGAAGTATTACTTCAACCAGAAGGAAAGAAAGAAAATCATCATGAATGGATCTCTTTACTAAAGAGTAGAAAAGAAAAGTATCCATTCTCTTATAAACGAAATTCTGAAAGTATTAAGCCTCAATACGCAATTGATATGTTATATGAAATTACGAAAGGAGAAGCGATTGTAACAACAGATGTTGGGCAACATCAAATGTGGGCGGCACAATATTATCCGCTCAAAAATCCAGATAAATGGGTAACTTCAGGAGGATTAGGAACGATGGGATTTGGGTTTCCAGCAGCAATTGGTGCGCAAATTGCAAAGCCTGAGGAACTAGTTATTGCAATTGTAGGTGACGCTGGATTTCAAATGACCTTGCAAGAATTAAGTGTGTTAAAAGAACACTCATTGCCTGTTAAAGTATTTATTTTAAATAATGAAGCTTTAGGAATGGTAAGACAATGGCAAGATGAATTTTATAATCAAAGATACTCGCACTCTTTACTGTCGTGTCAACCAGATTTCGTCGCTCTTGCGAATGCGTATGGCATAAAAGGAGTTCGTATAGATGATCCACTTCTTGCAAAGAAGCAAATAAAGCAGGCGATTGAATTAAAAGAACCGGTCGTAATTGATTGCCGTGTACTTCAATCAGAAAAGGTAATGCCGATGGTTGCGCCAGGGAAAGGTGTTCACCAAATGGAGGGAGTGGAAAAAAGGTGAAGAGAATTGTTACAGCGACAGTTCGAAATCAAAGTGGTGTATTAAACCGAATTACGGGTGTTATGACACGAAGACATTTTAATATTGAAAGTATTTCAGTAGGTCATACGGAATCATCGGACATATCGCGGATGACGATTGTTGTACACGTTGAAAATGAACAGCAAGTGGAGCAGTTAATTAAACAACTTCATAAGCAAATTGATGTTCTGAAAGTATCAGATATTACAGAAGAAGCGATGATCGCAAGAGAACTTGCACTTATTAAAGTAGCAACATCAGTAGCAAGAGCAGAATTATATAGTTTAATTGAACCGTTTCGAGCCGCTGTAATAGATGTTGGGAAGGATTCCATAGTTGTGCAAGTAACTGGTACGCAGGAGAAAGTAGAAGCATTAATTGAATTACTTCGTCCGTATGGTTTGAAAGAAATTGCTAGAACAGGTGTAACAGCATTTACGCGTAGTATGAAAAAACAAGATAAGCAAGTTATGTTAATTCAATAATCATTTAAATATAGGGGGAAATGAAAATGACAAAAGTTTATTATGAGAAAGATGTAACGGTAAATGTATTAAAAGAAAAGAAAGTAGCAATCATTGGATATGGTTCGCAAGGTCATGCGCATGCGCAAAACTTACGTGATAACGGATTTGATGTAGTAATAGGTTTAAGAAAAGGGAAGTCTTGGGATAAAGCGAAAGAAGATGGATTTTCTGTATATACAGTAGCAGAAGCAGCGGAAAAAGCTGATGTAGTAATGATTCTACTACCAGATGAACTCCAGCCAGAAGTATATGAAGCGGAAATTGCGCCAAATTTAAAGGCAGGAAATTCTCTCGTTTTTGCACACGGATTTAATGTTCACTTTGATCAAGTGAAACCACCAGCTAATGTAGATGTATTTCTAGTAGCGCCAAAAGGGCCAGGGCATCTTGTGCGCCGTACATTTGCTGAAGGCGCAGCTGTTCCTGCATTATTTGCAGTATACCAAGATGCAACAGGAGTTGCGACTGAAAAGGCACTTTCTTATGCTGATGGGATTGGAGCGACGAGAGCTGGTGTATTAGAAACGACATTTAAAGAAGAAACAGAAACAGATTTATTTGGAGAGCAAGCTGTGCTTTGCGGTGGAGTAACTGCGCTAGTAAAAGCTGGATTTGAAACGTTAGTTGATGCTGGTTATCAACCGGAACTTGCATATTTTGAATGTTTACATGAACTAAAACTAATCGTTGACCTGATGTATGAAGGCGGACTTGAAAATATGAGATATTCAGTTTCAGATACAGCGCAGTGGGGCGACTTCGTATCAGGACCACGCGTTGTAACGGAAGATACGAAGAAAGCGATGGGTGCAGTGCTAGCAGAAATTCAAGATGGTACATTTGCAAGAGGCTGGATTGCAGAGCATAAAGCAGGAAAACCAAATTTCCATGCGACAAATGAGAAAGAGAATGAACACGAAATTGAAGTAGTTGGACGTAAATTACGTGAAATGATGCCGTTTGTACAGCCGCGAGTAAAGGCAGGGGTCAAATAATATGAAGCAGATTTTGTTCATGGATACGACGCTACGTGATGGCGAACAATCACCAGGAGTAAATTTAAATGAACAAGAGAAATTGCAAATTGCAAGGCAATTAGAGAGACTAGGTATTAATGTCATGGAAGCTGGTTTTGCAGCAGCTTCCGAAGGGGATTTTCAATCGGTAAAACGCATCGCAAATACCATTCAAAATGCTACAGTTATGAGTTTAGCTAGAGCGAAAGAAAGTGATATTCGAAGAGCATATGAAGCGGTGAAAGGTGCTGTATCTCCTCGTTTACACGTATTTTTAGCTACAAGTGATATTCATATGAAATATAAACTTTGTATGTCAAAAGAAGATGTATTAGATAGTATTCACCGCTCGGTTACACTCGGGAAATCATTATTTCCGACAGTACAATTTTCTGCAGAAGATGCGACAAGAACAGCAAGAGATTTTTTAGCTGAAGCAGTTGAAGTTGCGATTCGTGCAGGAGCGAATGTAATTAATATTCCAGATACAGTTGGATATACGAATCCAGAAGAATATTATTCTCTTTTTAAATACTTACAAGAATCCGTTCCTTCATATGAAAAAGCAATTTTCTCTTGTCATTGTCACGATGATCTTGGGATGGCAGTAGCAAATTCATTAGCTGCGGTTGAAGGCGGAGCGTTGCAAGTAGAAGGAACAATTAATGGAATTGGAGAAAGAGCAGGTAATGCGGCGCTAGAAGAGGTCGCAGTTGCTCTTCATATTAGAAAAGATTTCTATAAGGCGGAGTCTTCTATGACGCTAAAAGAAATTAAAGCGACGAGTACATTAGTAAGCAGATTAACAGGTATGGTTGTACCGAAAAATAAAGCGATCGTTGGAGCGAATGCATTTGCTCATGAATCCGGAATTCATCAAGATGGTGTTTTAAAAGAAGTGACAACATATGAAATTATTGAACCAGCGCTAATAGGCGAATCTCAAAATCTATTCGTACTTGGAAAACATTCTGGACGTCACGCGTTTACAGAAAAAATGAAAGAGCTTGGCTATGAATTTACAAAGGAAGAACGAGATGCGGTGTTTGAAGCGTTCAAAAAATTAGCTGATCGTAAGAAGGAAATTACTGAGGAAGATTTACGTGCACTTATGCTTGGTGAAGCAGCATTTGCAGCTCAGCAATATAACATTACGCAACTACAAGTTCATTTCGTATCAAATAGTACACAATGCGCGACAGTTGTACTAAAAGACGAAGAAGGAAATGCATACGAAGATGCAGCCACTGGTTCTGGTAGTATTGAGGCGATCTATAATGCAATCCAAAGAATTTTAGGATTAGAATGTGAATTGGCGGATTATCGCATACAATCTATTACACAAGGTCAAGACGCACTGGCTCATGTTCATGTTGAATTAAAAGAAGGAACGCATCAAGTATCAGGTTTTGGTGTTGCGCAAGATGTATTGGAAGCGTCGGCAAGAGCATATGTCCATGCAGCAGGGAAATTAAAATCTCTTATAGCGCTTGTGAAATAAGTGTTTGATGGGTGAGGGAGAAGTTTCCTTACCTATCAAATTAAAGTTCTGAAAATTCAGTTAAAAGGAGTGTTGAAATTGGAAAAACGTATCGTTTGTTTAGCTGGTGATGGTGTTGGCCCAGAAATTATGGAAAGTGCGAAAGAAGTATTGCATATGGTAGAAAGGTTATATGGACATCATTTTCACTTACAAGATGAGTACTTTGGCGGGAGTGCTATCGATTTAAATGGGCAACCATTACCACAACGAACGCTTGCCGCTTGTTTAGCAAGTGATGCGGTTTTACTTGGAGCGGTTGGTGGACCAAGGTGGGATAGCGCGAAAGAAAGACCGGAGAAAGGATTATTAGCTCTAAGAAAAGGACTTGGAGTATTTGCGAACGTTCGCCCTGTAACGGTAGAAAGCGCAACGGCACATTTATCGCCATTAAAAAACGCTGATGAAATTGATTTCGTTGTTGTTCGTGAATTAACAGGCGGAATTTATTTTTCTTATCCGAAAGAACGAACGGACGAAGTAGCAACAGATACACTTACGTATCATCGTCATGAAATTGAACGGATCGTTTCTTATGCCTTTCAATTAGCGAGTAAGCGGAAGAAAAAAGTAACATCTATTGATAAGGCGAATGTTTTAGAATCTAGTAAACTATGGAGAACTATTACGGAAGAAGTAGCACTTCGTTATCCAGACGTTGAACTAGAACATATTTTAGTAGATGCAGCTGCGATGGAGTTAATTCGGAATCCAGGACGGTTTGATGTAATTGTAACGGAAAATTTATTTGGGGATATTTTGAGTGACGAGGCTTCAGTATTAGCGGGATCATTAGGAATGCTTCCATCAGCAAGTCATGCGGAAAAGGGACCTTCATTATACGAGCCTATTCACGGATCAGCACCGGATATTGCCGGGAAAAATAAGGCAAATCCAATTGCAATGATGCGCTCTGTTGCAATGATGCTTGGGCAATCATTTGAATTAACGAGAGAAGGGAATGCAATTGAATCTGCGATATCTGCAGTTCTTAAATTAGGAAAATGTACAGCAGATATCGGAGGAGATGAGACGACAACTTCATTTACGAAGGCAGTTATACAAGAGATGGAAGAGCAAGCGTTAGTAGGGAGAGGGAGATAATGGGAAAAAGGCTGCTAGATAAACTTTGGGAAAGACACGTAGTTACGACAAACGAAAATGGATTAGATTTATTATATATCGATCTTCATCTTGTTCATGAAGTAACGTCACCGCAAGCCTTTGAAGGCTTGCGGCTTACAAATCGAACGGTTCGCAGATCGGATTTAACATTCGCAACGATGGATCATAATATTCCAACGAAAGATGTTTGGAATATTACCGATCGCATTGCGAAGCAGCAACTAGATACACTCCGGGAAAATTGTAAACAATTTCAGGTGCCGTTAGCGGATATCGGGGATGAAGAGCAAGGGATTGTTCATGTTATCGGACCAGAACTTGGACTTACACAACCAGGAAAAACAATTGTTTGTGGTGATAGTCATACAGCAACGCATGGTGCGTTTGGCGCACTAGCATTTGGCATTGGTACGAGTGAAGTGGAGCATGTATTGGCAACGCAAACGTTATGGCAACGAAAGCCGAAAGCGATGGGTATTGAGTTAAAAGGAAAATTACAGAAAGGTGTTTACGCAAAAGATATTATTTTGCATTTCCTTTCAAAGTACGGTGTAGCAGTTGGAACTGGATATGTAATGGAATTTTACGGAGATACGATTGAGGCTATGGAGATGGAAGAGAGAATGACGCTTTGTAATATGGCAATTGAAGGAGGAGCAAAGGCTGGTATTATAGCACCAGATGAAAAAACATTTGCTTATGTAAAAGGACGTAAATATGCACCGAAAGACTTTGAAACATTCGAGAAGAAATGGTCTGAACTTTATACAGATTCAGATGCAATTTATGATTTGCATATTTCGATAGATGTGACGGATTTAGCACCGTACGTTACATGGGGAACAAACCCGAGTATGGGTGTTCGTATTGATGAAAAATTGCCAGAAAAGCAGGATGCAAATGACGAAAGAGCATTTTCTTATATGGGATTAAGCCCTGGACAAAGCACGTATGACATTCCTGTTCAGCATGTTTTCATTGGATCTTGTACAAATTCCAGGCTTTCTGATTTAGAAATTGCTGCATCTGTTGTGAAAGGGAGAAAGGTAAAAGAAGGTGTGCGAGCGCTCGTTGTGCCTGGATCGAAAAGAGTAAGAGAAGCTGCGATGCAAAAAGGGCTACATCACATATTTGAAGAAGCTGGATTTGAATGGAGAGAACCTGGATGTTCAATGTGTCTTGGAATGAATCCAGATCAAGTACCTGAAGGAGAACATTGTGCTTCGACTTCAAATCGTAATTTTGAAGGAAGACAAGGAAAAGGGGCACGAACACATTTAGTTAGCCCAGCAATGGCGGCAGCAGCTGCGTTATACGGTCATTTTGTTGATACTAGAAAGGAGAGTTATGATGGAGCCATTTCGTATTCATAAAGGTACTGCTGCAGTACTGATGAATAATAACATTGATACAGATCAAATTATTCCGAAGCAATACTTAAAGAGAATTGAAAGGACGGGATTTGGAAAATATTTATTCGATGAATGGCGTTATGATAATAACCGCCATGAAAACCCTAATTTTCCGCTTAATGCACAAAATAGAAAAGGAGCAAGTATATTAATTACAGGTGATAATTTTGGTTGTGGTTCTTCAAGAGAACATGCTCCGTGGGCGCTTGCTGATTATGGTTTTCGCGTTATTATCGCCGGCGGGTTTGCAGATATTTTTTATATGAATTGTATGAAAAATGGTATGTTACCAATTGTAATGGATAAAGAAATGCGAGAACAACTTGCCATAACGGATGCGAGAGAACAAATAGAAGTAGATTTAGAGAATGAGGTAATTAAAACAAGTACGCACAGGTTTCATTTTACAATCGAGAAAATGTGGAAAGAGAAATTATTAAATGGTCTAGACGAAATTAGTATTACGATGCAATATGAACAAGAAATTGTAGAGTATGAAAGGAGAGTAGCTTTACATTAAGAAATAACGGAATGTTCAAAAAGTATTTACATTCAGAATTAAGTATTATATACTATGTAAAAATCAGAGGAGAAAGGGAGTAAGTATTATGAATATCATGCAATCTATTAAAGTGCTTACACAACTACATCATCATACATAAAGCCCTTGAACCTAGCGTGAAAACGTGTAGGTACAAGGGTTATTCCCGTTGTACCTACACTCTACTAAAGAGCCTTGTAGGTATTTTGTCTACAAGGCTCTTTTTATTTTCGGTTTAGGTGAATGAAATGAGCATACATTAGAAAGGGAAAGGTGTGAGAATTTAGATGACAAAATGGAAACGGGCAAACCCAAATGGAACGAGAGACTATTTATTCGAAGAATGTACGTTAATTGAAGAGGTGGAGCAAAAATTAAGACGTACTTTTTTAGGGCGAGGTTATGAGGAAATAAGGACACCTACAATTGAATTTTATGATGTTTTTGCCTTTCAAAATAGACCGATAGATGAAGAAAAGATGTATAAATTTTTTGATGAAAAGGGACGGATTATCGTGTTACGTCCAGATATGACAATTCCTTTAGCGAGAGTGATGGGAACGCAGAGGTGGGATACGCCGCTTAAACTGACGTATGGCGGGAATGTATTTCGGGCGAATGAGTCCCTTACTGGAAAATATAATGAAATTGTACAAAGTGGTATTGAAATTATAGGTATTGATAATGTAAGAGCTGAAATTGAATGCGTCATAAGCGTCATTCAATCACTTCAAAAGGTGAAGGTACAATCTTTTACAATAGAGATTGGGCAAGTGCAATTATATAAATGTATTGTAAAAAAACTCTCCATTCATGAGGAAGAAGAGAGAGTACTTAGGACATACATTGAAAGTAAAAATTATGCGGCTCTATCAAATTTTATTAGAGAAAAGAAATTAGATCGATGTGATGAAACAGTAAGATTACTTGAGAAGTTACCAAGACTATTTGGGAACTTAGAAGTGATTGAGGAAGCAGAAAAACTCGCCTCAAGTAATGAAATGAAAATGGCGATTGCAAGAGTGAAAGAAATATATGAAGCAATTGAAAGACTAGGCTATGGATCTTACATATCAATTGATTTAGGTATGATCCAACATTTAGATTACTATACGGGAGTTATTTTCAAAGGGTATATATATGAAATAGGAGAAGAAATTGTTAGTGGCGGAAGATATGATGAGTTAATTGGAAATTTTGGAGAGATGCTGCCGGCTGTTGGACTCGCGGTGCAAGTCAATCAAATTGTGAAGGCGCTGCAAGAGCAACAAGAACCATATGAACAAAAGGGAATAGATATTATTATTCATTATGAGTTAAATAGATTAGCAGAAGCGGAAAGATTACGAAATTTACTTCAAAAGGACGGGAAAAAAGTAGAGCTATCCTTATTCTCTAATGTAAATGACACCTTTCAATTTGCAAGAAAAAATCAAATAGTAACGGTCGTTGAGGCGAAGAACGAATCATTAGTGGAATATGTATGGAAAGAGAAATGGGTAGTCCAGAAAGAAGGAGAAACTTCATGCGTAACATTCAAATTGCGTTAACGAAGGGAAGATTAGAAAAACATGTGATTCCGCTCTTTGAGCAGATTGGAATTGATTGTTCGGAGCTCAAAAATAAAGGACGAAAGCTTGTTTTTCAAAGTAAAAATACAGATATCTCATTTATTTTAGTGAAAGCAGTAGATGTTGCTACTTATGTAGAACATGGAGTAGCTGATATTGGGGTCGTTGGAAAAGATATTTTAATGGAAAACGAGAAAGATATTTATGAAATGTTAGATTTAGGAGTGGGCGTGTGTAAGTTTTGTGTTGCTTCTATTCCTACGTATAATCCGAAGAGCTACCGAAAGAAACGCATTGCGACGAAATATCCACATATTACTTCTAACTATTTTCATGATAAAGGGGAGGATGTAGAAATTATTAAAATAGAAGGTTCTGTAGAAATCGCTCCTATTCTTGGATTGGCAGATGCAATTGTTGATATTGTGGAAACAGGAAAAACATTACAAGAAAATGGGCTCATTGTATTTGAGGAAATGTATTCTATATCTGCTCGGATGATTGTAAATAAGGCTGCATTAAAAACTAAAAAAGACGAAATATTCAGTATTGTAAATATGATGGAGCAAGAAATTTTGTCAGGAAAATAGGGGGACTTGTAATGGAGATAGTTTGTGAAGATTTTCAAAAGGCGTTATCGAAAATAAAATTGCTACGAGAAAACGCTAATATAATAGAAGAAACTGTTCAAAGAAGTGTAAGCGAAATCGTTCGAAAGGTAAGGAAGAGTACGGATGAGGCTCTATCTTTTTATACAAAAAAGTTTGATGGTGTGGAGATTAAAGAGTTTCGTGTAAGTGAGGAAGAAATAAAACGAGCGGGTATGTTTGTAGAGAATTCATTTTTAGAAGCGTTACAAGAGGCGAAGAAAAACATTATTTCTTATCACGAAAAGCAAAAAAGACAATCCATGTTCGATTGCACGAGTGAAGGCATTATTAGAGGGCAAATCATTCGGCCGTTAGAAAATATAGGGGTATATGTGCCGGGCGGAACTGCTTCGTATCCTTCGTCAGTATTAATGAATGTATTGCCAGCAAAACTCGCTGGTGTGAAAAAGATTGTAATGGTAACACCACCAAGGCAAGGGGGGATTGATCCACATATTTTAGTTGCTGCAAGCCTTGCAGGAGTAGATGAAATTTATACGATAGGTGGTGCGCAAGCAATTGCTGCTTTAGCATATGGGACGGAATCGATTCCAAAAGTAGATAAAATAGTTGGACCAGGAAATTTGTACGTCGCTCTGGCGAAACGAGAAGTATACGGAATAGTAAATATCGATATGATTGCTGGACCGTCAGAAATTGTAGTTATTGCTGATGAAACCGGTAATGCAAAATATATCGCTGCTGATTTATTATCACAAGCAGAACATGACGAGAGAGCAACAGCAATTTGTATTACAACGAATATAGAGTTAGCAAAAGAAGTAGAAAGAGAGATAGAAAGACAGTTAGAAACATTACCAAGAAGCGAAATTGCACGTGAATCGATAAATAGAAATGGAGCTATCTTTATCGTTCCTTCTTTATATGAGGCGCTACAATTATCGAATGAAATCGCTCCAGAACATTTAGAGTTACATATAAAAGAACCGATGAATGCTCTAGCTTATGTGAAACATGCAGGATCTATCTTTCTTGGTCCATATGCACCGGAACCGCTCGGTGATTATTTAGCAGGACCGAATCACGTGTTACCGACAAGTGGAACGGCAAGGTTTTTCTCACCGTTATCAGTCGATGATTTCGTGAAAAAATCAAGCTTTCTGTCTTATACGGAGGAAGCGTTAAGAGATGTACAACATCATATTGTAGAACTTGCCAATAAAGAAGGATTACATGCGCATGCGAGAGCAATTCAAATAAGATTTGAGGAGGAAGAATAATGCGTGAGTGCAGTCAAATACGTGAGACGACAGAAACAAAAATCAAATTAAGTTTGCAGCTTGATGAAGGCAAGAACGTTTCTGTACAAACGGGAGTTGGATTTTTTGATCATATGCTAACTTTATTTGCAAGGCATGGAAGATTCGGTTTACAAGTGGAGGCGGAAGGCGATGTATTCGTTGATGCGCATCATACAGTTGAAGATGTTGGAATTGTACTCGGAAATTGTTTGAAAGAAGCATTGCAAAATAAAGAGGGGATTAACCGTTATGGCTCCGCATATGTACCGATGGATGAATCTTTAGGTTTTGTCGCAATTGATATTAGCGGGCGCTCACATATTGTATTTCAAGGAGAATTAACGAATCCGAAGCTAGGGGATTTTGATACAGAACTAACAGAAGAATTTTTTAGAGCAGTTGCTCATGCTGCCAATATTACATTACACGCTCGCATTTTATACGGAAGCAATACACATCACAAAGTTGAAGCGTTATTTAAAGCGTTTGGTAGAGCGCTTAGAGAAGCAGTCGAAAGAAATGCCAGCATTACTGGTGTAAATTCCACGAAAGGGATGTTGTAATTGATTGCTATTATAGATTATGGAATGGGAAATATTCGCAGTGTGGAACAAGCATTACAATATATTGGAGCAGAGTACATCGTAACGGGTGATAAAGAAAAGATTTTTAGAAGTGATGGAGTGATTTTACCAGGAGTAGGTGCATTTCCGAAAGCGATGGATGTATTGGAAGAAAAAAATTTAGTGCGTGTGTTAAAAGAAGTCGGGCGTTCAGGAAAACCGCTTCTGGGCATTTGCCTAGGGATGCAGCTTTTATTTGAAAAAAGTGAGGAACTACAAGACTGTAACGGATTAAGTTTATTGCCAGGTGTTATTCGAAAGTTAAAGGTTCCTTATAAAATTCCACATATGGGATGGAATGAGTTAAAGAAAGAGGGAGAAATAGCACTTTGGAATGGAGTAGAGGACGGTTCTTTCGTATATTATGTTCACTCTTATTATGCAGATTGTCCAAATGAAATTGTGTATGGGATAAGTGAATATGGAGTGAAAGTACCTGGTTTTGTAGCAAAAGGAAATATATACGGCGCACAGTTTCATCCTGAAAAAAGCGGTGACATTGGAATGCAAATGTTGAAAAATTTCAAAGGGGTGGTAGAGGCATGGAAATCTTCCCAGCTATCGATTTAAAAGAGGGGCGATGCGTTAGACTTTATCAAGGAGAGTTTAGTAAAGAAACCGTAATGAATGAAGATCCGGTTGCGCAAGCGATTATATTCGAAAAATTGGGAGCGAAAAAGTTGCACATTGTTGATTTAGATGGCGCAATTGCTGGCGAGTCAGTAAATTTGCTCGTTATTGAAAGAATTTGCAAGGCAGTACGTATTCCTGTGCAAGTTGGAGGAGGAATTCGATCACTTGTAGCGGTAGAGAAGTTATTGTCAGTGGGTGTAGATAAAGTGATTTTAGGAACAGCTGCTCTTTATGATAAGGAATTTTTAGAAGAAGCAGTTCTTCTATATAAAGAGAAAATCATTGTTGGAATTGATGCGAAAAATGGTTTCGTAGCAACGAGAGGCTGGCTTGATGTGTCTGAAATTTCTTACATTGATTTAGCAAAGCAAATGGAGAATGTAGGTGTTCAAACGATTGTGTTTACAGACATTTCGAAAGACGGGACACTTGCAGGACCGAATTTAGAGCAATTGGAGTTACTACAAAAAAGCGTGAGCATTCGTCTTATTGCTTCTGGAGGAGTGGCATCTATTCAAGATGTGAAAAAATTAAATGATATGAATATATACGGCGTCATAATTGGTAAGGCTCTTTATGAGAAAACGATTGATTTAGAAGAAGTGTTAGAGGTAACAAAGTTATGTTAGCGAAACGCATTATTCCATGTCTAGATGTGAAAGAGGGCCGAGTCGTAAAGGGTGTAAATTTTATAGGGTTACAAGACGTCGGTGATCCTGTTGAAATAGCTGCTTTATATAATGAGGCGGGAGCAGATGAGATTGTATTTTTAGATATTACGGCAACGCATGAAGGACGAAAAACAATTATAGATGTTGTAGAAAAAACAGCTTCGAAAGTATTTATTCCTCTTACAGTTGGCGGGGGGATTTCAAGTGTTAAAGATATGTACAATTTACTAAGAGCTGGAGCGGATAAAGTTTCAATCAACTCAGCGGCAGTGCGAAATCCAAAGCTAATTGAAGAAGGGGCAGAACACTTTGGCTCACAATGTATTGTCGTAGCAATTGATGCTAGAAAAGTAGCAGAAGAAAAGTGGAATGTTTATGTGAACGGCGGAAGAGTTGATACGGGTATGGATGCAATCGGGTGGGCAAAACGCGTTGCCGAGCTAGGGGCAGGCGAAATTTTGTTAACGAGTATGGATGCAGATGGAACGAAAAACGGGTATGATCTTCGTTTAACAGAAGAAATTTCAAAAAGCGTTTCCGTACCAGTCATCGCGTCAGGCGGATGTGGTCACGTTGATCACATTATAGAAGTTTTTCAAAAGACAACAGTTGATGCAGCACTTGCGGCATCCATCTTTCATTATGGTGAGGCGACAGTGCAGGACGTAAAGAGAAAATTAAGAAATGCAAATGTTGAGGTGCGGTTATGAAACCTAACTTTTCAAAAGGATTATTACCAGCAGTTGTAATTGAAGAAGGGACAAAAGAAATTTTAATGCTAGCTTATATGAATGAAGAAGCATATGAAAAAACGCTAGAAACGAAAAGAACATGTTTTTATTCTCGTTCAAGACAATCGTTATGGAATAAAGGAGAAACATCAGGAAATGTCCAATATGTGCAATCTCTTTATTTAGATTGTGATCAAGATTCAATTGTTGTTGTCGTAAAGCAAGTGGGACCTGCTTGTCATACAGGAGAGAAAACATGTTTTCACTACCAAATTATATAGGGGGATACATATGGAAAATGCCTTTAAATTACTATTTGAAACAATTGAAGAACGAAAGGGAAATCCACTTCCTGAATCGTATACAAATTATTTATTTTCAAAAGGCGAAGATAAAATTTTAAAGAAAATTGGTGAAGAATGCACGGAAGTAATTATCGCATCTAAAAATAATGACAAAGAAGAATTAGTGAAAGAAATGGTTGATGTATTGTATCACTGCTTTGTTTTATTAGCTGAAAAAAATATATCATTAGAAGATGTTATGGAGGAAGTGACAGAAAGAAATGGGAAGCTTTCGCGAGTAGGGGACAGAAGTGAAATAGATACATTATAAGGGGGAAATGTAGATGAAGGTGGATTATCACATTCATTTAGAAGAAGGGCCATATTCAATAGGATGGCTAGCTAAAATAAATGAAGTGTTACAACATTATGAACCACTTAAAGAAGAAAAACATTCTATGGAATGGCTTGTGAAAACACAAGAACGCCTGCAAAGACGTGTGAAAGAAGGGCCATTTACAACGAAATGGATTGATTTATATTTAGAAGAAGCTTTGCGAAAAGGTATAAAAGAAGTTGGTATTGTCGATCATTTATACCGTTTTTATGAAGCGAAAGACTACTATGAAAGATATGTCGATATTAGTGATTCGAGGCTTGGTCGTTTACAGAAGGAATGGTTAGACCAAGTAAGGGTAACATCACTACATGATTTTACAAAGGCAATTGAAGAGGCGAAAGAACGGTGGAGTAAAAGAGGTGTTACGCTTAAACTTGGAATTGAAGCGGATTATTTTATTGATGGTGAACAAGAATTACAATCTTTACTCGCATTAGGAGATTTTGATTATGTAATTGGTTCTGTTCATTTTTTAAATGGCTGGGGATTTGATAATCCAGATACGAAAGAATATTTTAAGGAACATGACTTATATGTTTTATATGATACGTTTTTCAAAACGGTTGAGTGTGCAGTTCGCTCTAATTTATTTGATATTATAGCTCATCTTGATAACATAAAAGTATTTAATTATCGGTTAGATGAAAATGAACAACTTTCTTATTATAAGGAAATTGCGCGTGCGTTAGTAGAAACAAATACGGCAACGGAAATAAATGCAGGATTGTACTATCGCTATCCTGTACGCGAAATGTGTCCGAGTCCGCTATATTTACAAGTATTAGCTAAGCATGGCGTTCCGGTTACTCTTTCCTCAGACGCTCATTATCCGAGTGATTTAGGAAAATATGTGGCAGAGAATATAAAGACGTTACGTAATCATGATATTTCTCACATAGCTACATTTACGAAACGAGTAAGAACGATGAGATTACTGGAAGAAGAAGTAACAATTTCAAAATGATCACGATTTTTTGATGAAAACCACCCTTTTTGTTCAAAATAAGAAAGAATAAAAAGGAGGGTAAGAAATGGCGAAACAACAAAATAAACAAAATGTACAAGGTGCACAACAACAAGCTCAAACTTCTGAAACGAATGCTACATCTCAATCCGTTATTGAGGAACAAATTAGTGATACAGTTGCAGAGGGAACGATCGATGTGAAGCTTGGAAAACAATCGCAAGAAAAAGCATAAGAAGAGGGGGAGACTTGCATCTCCTCTTTTTTTGTGGAAAAGTGTCGATTTTCAAAACTATAATCAAATTCCTTGGTTTTTATATGTG
Organism: Bacillus pretiosus; assembly: GCF_052947655.1. Taxonomy (NCBI): domain Bacteria; kingdom Bacillati; phylum Bacillota; class Bacilli; order Caryophanales; family Bacillaceae; genus Bacillus; species Bacillus pretiosus. The sequence goes on from NZ_CM129593.1 coordinate 1,368,036, forward strand.
GATTTCTTACAATAAAAGATAAGAGATATCTTATTTTCTATAGAAGAGGTGTTAGTAGTGGCAAAAATATTAGTAGCAGGGAAAATTCCAGCAATCGGATTAGAACTATTAAAGGATCATGATGTAGAAATGTACGATAAAGAGGCGTTAATTTCTTTAGATGAATTAACAGAGCGTGTAAAAGACAAAGATGCATTGTTAAGCCTACTTTCTACAAAGGTGACAAAAGAAGTGATTGATGCGGCACCTAATTTGAAGATTGTTGCAAACTACGGTGCTGGTTACGATAATATTGATTACTCGTATGCTGGAGAAAAAGGGATTGCGGTAACGAATACACCAAAAGTATCAACTGAAGCGACAGCAGAATTAACATTTGCACTTCTTTTAGCAGCTGCACGTAGAATTCCTGAAGGCGATACATTATGTCGTACAACTGGATTTAATGGATGGGCACCATTATTTTTCTTAGGCCGCGAAGTACACGGTAAAACAATTGGAATTATTGGCCTTGGAGAAATCGGAAAGGCAGTTGCAAAGCGTGCGAAAGCGTTTGGAATGAATGTTTTATATACAGGACCAAACCGAAAGCCTGAAGCTGAAAGTGAGCTGGAAGCAACATATGTAACATTAGAAGAATTATTACAAACAGCAGACTTTATTACAATTAACTGTGCGTATAATCCGAAATTGCACCATATGATTGATGAAGAACAGTTCAAAATGATGAAGAAAACAGCGTATATTATAAATGCTTCACGTGGACCAATCATGCATGAAGCAGCACTCGCTCATGCATTAAAAACGAATGAAATTGAAGGGGCGGCTCTTGATGTGTTTGAATTTGAACCGAAAATTACTGAAGAGCTAAAAGGGTTAAAGAATGTAGTACTTGCTCCTCATGTAGGAAATGCAACATTCGAAACGCGTGATGCGATGGCTGAAATGGCAGTAAGAAATATTTTAGCAGTATTAAACGGTGAAGAGCCTGTAACACCTGTAAATCAAAAAGTATTCGTTACAAAATAAAAAGAAACCTTCCGGTTCCGGAAGGTTTCTTATTTGTCTTTATTTGCTCTTTTAGATGGTATTTGTCTAAGAAATTGAGATAGCATATACAAAATGTATAGTGGAATAGCAATGAATAAGAAAACAGAAAAATTACCGAACCCTGTTTGGTACATTGTGATAATGATTCCAACTAAAAATAGTGTAATAATGATGCTATATCGTGGAATTGGTACATCTTTTAAACTTGGGATACGAATGCGGCTCACCATTAAAAATGCGAACGTTACAAATACTGTAATAAGAACGATTTTTGGAATGGTATGTGAAAATAATGTTAAGAAAGCAACAAGCCCTCCCGCTGCTGTAATCGGTACCCCAGTGAAATATTTCATTGAAGTAGAAGATGGTGTAACATTAAATCGAGCTAAACGATATGCTCCGAAAAGAGGGAATAGTCCCGCTATGTATAGTCCGATGATTCCATAATTGGAGAAAGATGTGTAATACATGAGAACAGCAGGTGCTGCACCAAATGTTACGACATCTGCAAGCGAGTCAAGCTCTTTTCCCATTTGTGAATCAACGCGTAATAATCGAGCAACACGCCCATCAAGACTATCTAACATCATCCCGATAAGTACTAAAATAGCAGCTGATTTATAATATCCTAAAGATGCATAGCCGATTGATAAGAATCCACTATATAAATTTCCGAGCGTAAATAAGTTTGGAATAGCTGCTCTATACAAAATCTGATCCCTTGCTTTCTGTAATAAATTCTTAATTAGTTTATGAAATTTTACTTATTTTATCATACCATAAATTTCTTCCTCATACGAAAAAAATTCCCAATTTGTGAAAGATTTCATAGCGGAATGATTTGAAAAATAAGTAAAAAAAGAAGCAACTTTTATAAAAGTTGCTTCTGGCGCTATTCAAATTTCGTTGTCATTGTTCCGGTTTTATAACGATTGTTAGGATCGAAACGTAATAAGTCTCCATAAATGAGTTTGTCGGAGAGTTTCAATTCAGTTTTTGCTTTTTCAATATTTGGTTGACATAATGAAATGTCCGCTTCTTCACCTGTATTTCGTTTATAGCACATGTTTTTTGTATAAACATAGTTTTCCGAAACGAAGCTACCATCACGCATTACCATAAGTGGATCTTCTTCTTTAATAAATAGGTCAGTTCCAAATTCAACTGATTGATTTGTTTTAATACCAAGTAAATGAAGTAGCGTTGGTTTAATATCAATTTGACCAGATACTTTAGAAATGACTTTTCCTTCTTGACCAGGTACATGAATAATGAGAGGGACGCGTTGTAATTGCATAGAATCAAACGGTGTAATAGCGTCTTTACCAAGGAACTGAGCCATAGCTGCATTATGGTTTTCAGAAATACCGTAATGATCTCCATAAATGACAATAACGGAATTATCATACAGTCCTTCCTCTTTTAATTGTTTAATAAATAGTTTAAGAGCTTCATCCGTGTAACGAACGGTTGGGAAGTAGCGGTTTACAACACCACTTTCCGAATTAAACTCATCAACATATTGATCTTCTGGATTTAGAAGAAATGGAAAATGATTTGTTAAAGTAATAAATTTTGTATAGAACGGTTGTGGTAAAGATTTTAGCTTTGGAATCGATTGTTCAAAGAACCCTTTATCTTTTAATCCCCAACCGACAGACATTTGTTCTGTGCCTACGTAATCATTTAAATTAAAGTAACGATCATATCCAAGTGCAGGATACATTACATCACGATTCCAAAACGTTTTATCGTTTGAATGGAAGACAGCAGAAGAATATCCGTATTTTTTTAATTGTTCTGGTGTAGCTGTATATTCATTTGTTGCGTGAGTAAAGAATACAGAACCGCGGTCTAACGGATAAAGTGAATTTTCAACGATAAATTCAGCATCAGAAGTTTTACCTTGTCCCGTTTGATGATAGAAGTTATCGAAATAAAAACTATCTTTAATAAATTCATTTAAAAATGGAGTGATTTCTTTTCCATTTATTTTTTTATTAATAACAAAACTTTGTGTAGATTCCATTGAAATCAAAATTACATTTTTACCTTTTGCAGCTCCAAATAAGTTTTTATCAACTTGCTTATCTTTTGAGTCTGTATAGTTTTTAATTTCAGAGAACCCGTCACCACTTGCAAATACACGTTCAGCCGAAGATTTAGATTGAAGTGTAATATCAAATAGATGATATGTGTATAAACCTAAATTTTTCACGACAGTTTGACGATCAAATGAGCGTGAGAACATTTGTGGCTTATAAATAACTGAAACGACAATTTGTAATGCTAATAGAGCTGTTACACCGCTAAAGAAAGTTCGCTTCTCAGAGCGAGAAAGTGGCGTCTTGTCGCAAAATGCTGGGAATTTACGTGAAAGAAACATTAAAATAATTGCATCTGCAAATAAAAGTAATGTTTTGTACGTAAAGAGTTCTTTTATACTTGTCCCTAAATCAGCCATATTATTTGTTTGAAATAAAACTGGGAACGTAACGAAATCGTTATAAAACCCATAAAACATTGCATTTCCAAATAAAATAAAGGACAGTATAAAACTGATTCCAACTATAATACGGTTTCGGTGTTTAGATGCAAGTAAAGCAAAACCGAAAAATAAAAGTAACGCAGCTAGTGGATTAATAAAAAGCATAAATTCTTCAAAGAAGTTATCAATTTTAATATCAAATGCTAGCTTGTACACAATATATGTTTTTATCCATAATAAAACGACTGCAACGAGTGCAAATCGCAGTTTTGGAAACAGACGTTGTAGCATAATATACTCCTCTCCTAAAAAGCATGACAGTTCTTGTGAGCCGGTTTGATTAGCGCCTCATTTTATATATACGAACAGTCCTTTGTTATTATGTTTATTATACTATGAGTATCATTATACGAAAATAAAAGAGAGTTGTGGACTTTTTTATAATAATTGAGTAGAAAAAGGGCAGTGGGAGACAATAAAACGGAGTTTCTATGTATGATAATTATCGTGCGCAGAAAGAATCGTGTAATAATACGGAGGTTATAATGCGAAAATTATTATATTTTATAGTATGCAGTAGTGTTATACTTTTTGCTTCACCGAGTGTGTCGGTAGCCCAATATGATGCACCTCTTATGGAAGATGCCCTTTATTCTGTTTTATTTCCGAAAATAAATAAAGCAATTGAAAAACAATATGGGAGCTTGAAGCCTTATCAATGTCCTAAAATTATTAGTTTAAAAAAAGTGTATAGCGGTACATATTTATTTCAAGCAAGTATTGAAGTAACGAAGTATGAACGAGTTGCTGGGAAAATTGCTCCACCATTTGAGAAGGTAACGATTACATTTAATAATGAAGAAGGCGAATGGGAAGTGTCAAAGATTTCAGTAAAGCGCTTACCAAATGATACGAAATTAAACTGTAAAAAAACAATATAAAAAATTGTTTGACAAATAAAATGGTCCTTTGGTATTGTTAATAGCAACAATTAGATGTTTGAAAATTAAATAGACTTACCTCATCTACTCTCAAAGGTAGAGGCCGCGATAGGAAAGAGTAAGCTATGGGAGATTTAATGGAATCTGTGATCATAGGTTGAAAGGGACTATTGCCGAAATATAAGAATAACCATCTTATTCATATATTGGGACTGCATTGAATAAATGTAGTACTGTCATAATATTTATTTTATGGAGAGCTATTTGGAGATGTTGATGCGGTTTCTTATTTTGAGGAGATAACAACTCGTTTATTTTTTCAATATATATTTTTCCTAATAAGAAACGCGTGTGAACATTGTTCCGCGCGTTTTTTGTCTATCTAAAAGCGTGCTGCAATGAATAGAAGATTGGGGTTATGAGTTTTAGAGGAAATAAGGGAGGAATTCAAATGTATTTACACGGCACGAGCCGAATCAATGGGCAAGGACACTTAGAAATTGGAGGATGTGATACGACGCAGCTAGCAAAACAATACGGAACACCACTTTATGTATACGATGAAGAGTCAATTCGAGGAAAGTGCCGCGCGTTTCATCGTGCGTTTAAAGAAAGTGGTTTCTCTTATCAAGTAGCATATGCAAGCAAGGCGTTCTTGTGCATGGAGATGTGCCGAGTGGCTCGTGAAGAGAATATGTCATTAGATGTTGTTTCTGGAGGAGAATTATATACTGCGCTGCAAGCAGGATTTCCAGCATCACGCATTCATTTTCACGGCAATAATAAAACAGAAGAAGAAATTGTGATGGCTCTTCAGGCGAATATTGGTTGTTTTGTCGTAGATAATTTCTTGGAATTAGAAATTTTGCATGATTTAGCAGTGCAACATGGGAAATTTGTGAACATATTAATTCGTGTAACGCCCGGAGTAGAGGCGCACACACATGAATATATTACAACAGGCCAAGATGATTCGAAATTTGGATTTGGCGTGTCAAATGGTCAAGCGATGCAAGTAATTGAGATTGCTTTACAAAAATCAAATTATAATGTGTTAGGAATTCATTCACATATCGGATCACAAATATTTGAAACGGCCGGCTTTGTGCGAGCGATTGAAGTTCTTCGTCAATTTTTAGAACAAGTGAGAGAGCGAACAAACTATGTAGTAAAAGTGCTAAATGTAGGCGGAGGATTCGGAATACGCTACACAGAGTCAGATACACCATTAACTCTTGAGACATATGTGCGAGCTGTAACAAGTGCTGTGAGGGAACAATTTACAGTATGTAATTATCCCCTGCCAGAAATATGGGTTGAACCAGGCCGTAGTATTGTAGGGGATGCTGGAACGACAATTTATACAGTCGGATCTGTGAAAGATATTCCTGGTATTCGGAAATATGTATCAGTGGATGGTGGGATGACTGATAATTTAAGACCTGCTTTATATAACGCTCGTTATGAAGCGATGTTAGCGAATCGAGGGAATGATGAGAATGAGGAACTTGTCTCGATTGCTGGGAAGTGCTGTGAGAGTGGAGATATGTTAATTTGGGATATCACTCTACCGAAAGTTGCTTCAGCCGATTTATTAGCAATTTCTTGTACAGGGGCATATGGATACTCGATGGCGAATAATTATAATCGGATTCGTAGACCAGCTGTCGTCTTCGCGAAAGGCGGCACATCACAAATTGTTGTAGAGCGTGAAACATATGAAAATATTATTGGGAACGATCGCATACGTATTAAAGAACTTGTGTGAATGGGAAAAAGGAGTTGTTCGGATGGGCAATTCCTTTTTTATAAAACAAAATAATTAAAATATATCGGAAAACTAGGATTGAAAAAAATCAGAATTGTGATAAAATACAAATACAAAGCTTATCAAGAGAAGCGGAGGGAACTGGCCCGAAGAAGCTCGGCAACCTGCTTATAGAAAGCAAGGTGCTAAATCCAGCAAAATGGAATCCATTTTGAAAGATAAGGTAAAATATATTACCGAACAGTCTTTTCGAAATGGGAAAGATTTTTTTTATGAATAAAAAGGGGGGCTGTTCGCGTGAGCGTACGGGAACATTTTGAGGAAGTATCTGAGAAAATTCAAGCGATGCTTGCTGATATGAAATATGGTTCAATTACAATTGTTGTGCAAGATGGGAAAGTCATTCAATTAGAGAAAAATGAAAAGGTACGTTTAAAGTAAAAAGCGCTGACTAGAAAAACTAGAGGCGGTTTTAACCTATTATATTAGGTTAAAACCGTCTTTTTGCTTTTACAGGGGGAAAGAACATGTTGACGTATGAAACGTGGGAAGAAAATAATGTTTCATTTTCAGAAGAAGATGAAACGAAAGGCGCGCTATCTGTATTAAGTTGGGCTTATAAAGAATATAAAAGTGAAATTGTATACGCATGTAGCTTCGGAGTGGAAGGGATGGTATTGCTGCATCTTATAAACCAAGTAAATCCATCTGCTAAAGTTGTATTTTTAGATACGAATGTTCATTTTCAAGAAACGTATGAATTAATTCAAAAAGTGCGGAAACGATTTCCTTCATTAAATATTATAGAAAAACAGCCGGAACTTACGCTTGATGAACAAGCGAAGTTGCATGGTGAGAAATTATGGGAAAGTAATCCGAATCTTTGTTGTAAAATTAGAAAAATTTTACCGTTAGAAAAATCATTAGCAGCGGAAAAAGCTTGGATATCGGGCTTAAGGAGGGAACAATCAGAAACACGTAAGCATACAAAGTTTATAAATCAAGATCATCGCTTTCAATCTATTAAAGTTTGTCCACTCATTCATTGGACGTGGAAAGAAGTGTGGCGATATGTATACAAACATAGCTTACCGTATAACCCGCTGCATGATGTTGGATATCCAAGTATTGGGTGTGAGAAGTGTACGTTACCTGTAGGTGAGGGTGGCGATTCGAGAGATGGTAGGTGGTCTGGGAAAGTGAAAACAGAATGTGGTCTTCATTACCAATAAGATGAATTTGAAAATAAAGCTAAGAGAGGAAATAGAAAATGAGTACAAGAAACGAATTAATAAATCGTATAGACGAGACTTACGACGTATCACAAATCGAAAAAGAAATTGAACTAGACAACATTGCGTTAAGTGATTTAGAGCTATTAGCGACAGGGGGATATAGCCCACTTACTGGTTTTTTAGGAAAGAAAGATTATGATTCGGTCGTAGAAACGCTTCGCTTAGCAAACGGGAGCATATGGAGTATACCGATTACATTACCAGTAACAGAAGAAGTAGCAGAGAGTCTAAAAGCTGGAGAGGAAGTAAAACTTGTTAATGCTGAAAATGTATATGGTGTCATTCAAATAGAAGATATTTTTGTGCCTGACAAGGAAAAAGAAGCGTTACTTGTGTATAAAACGACGGATGAGGCTCATCCAGGAGTGAAAAAATTATATGAACGACCGAACGTTTATGTCGGGGGAGCTATTATTCTTACAAAACGCTTTGAAAATAATCCGTTTCCTTCTTATCATTTAGATCCAATTGAAACGAGAGAAGAATTTAAAAAACGTGGTTGGAAAACAGTGGTTGGATTTCAAACGAGAAATCCGGTACATCGTGCCCATGAATACATTCAAAAATCTGCCCTTGAAATTGTAGATGGTCTCTTTTTAAATCCACTCGTTGGGGAAACGAAATCGGACGATATTCCTGCTGATGTAAGGATGGAAAGCTATGAAGTATTACTTCAAAACTATTATCCGAAAGATCGTGTCTTTTTAGGTGTATTTCCTGCAGCAATGCGTTACGCAGGACCGAGGGAAGCGATATTCCATGCAATAGTCAGAAAGAATTTTGGATGCACCCACTTTATCGTAGGGCGTGATCATGCAGGAGTAGGAGATTATTACGGGACTTATGAAGCACAAGAAATTTTTACAAACTTTACAGTGGAAGAGTTAGGGATTACACCATTATTTTTTGAACATAGTTTTTACTGCACGAAGTGTGAAGCGATGGCTTCGACGAAAACATGCCCACACGGAAAAGAGGATCATGTCATTTTATCAGGTACGAAAGTAAGAGAACTATTAAGAAACGGTGAGGTTCCGCCGAGTACATTTAGTCGTAAAGAAGTAGTGGAAGTGCTAATTAAAGGTTTGAAAAAAGAAGTAGTAACAGAATAGGGAGAGAATGACATGGATACGAATATTACTTGGCATACAGCATCTGTTTCAAAAGATGAGAGAAGAGTAAGAAATGGGCATCATAGTTTTGTAGTTTGGTTTACTGGTCTATCAGCTTCAGGTAAATCTACGGTGGCGAACGCGGTTGCTCGTAAACTATTTGAAAAGAATATTGGAAACTATGTACTAGATGGAGATAATGTACGCCACGGTTTAAATAAAGACTTAGGTTTTTCTGAAAGTGATCGTATGGAAAATATAAGACGGATTGGTGAAGTGGCGAAGCTATTTGTAGATCAAGGTACTGTTGTTCTTACAGCGTTTATTTCACCGTTTCGAGTAGACCGAAAACAAGTTAGAGATCTATTAGCAGCAGATGAGTTTATAGAAGTGTTTGTAAAATGTCCAATTGAAGAGTGTGAAAAACGTGATCCAAAAGGGTTATACAAAAAGGCAAGACAGGGTGATATTAAAGAGTTTACTGGTGTTGATTCACCGTATGAGGAGCCAGAGAAAGCAGAGTTAATTGTAGAAACGCACAAGTATTCTATTGAAGAATGTGCAGAACAAATCGTGAAGTACTTACAAGAGCGTAGTTTTATATAGGGGGATAAAAAATGAGTTATGAAAAAGTATGGGCTAACAATGAAAAATTAAATCAGACTGAGAAAAATAAATTGAAAAAAGATGGATTGGAAATCTTTAATGATATTCCTTACTATGCAGAAAATGGCTTCGAATCTATTCCGAAAGAAGAGTGGGACGCATTCAAATGGGCAGGGTTATATTTACAAAGACCGAAAGAAGCTGGATATTTTATGATGCGTGTAAATATTCCTTCAGGGATTATTACGAATGCACAGGCAGAAGTGCTTGCTTCTATCGCTGAGGATTATGGGCGTGACGTAATAGATATTACGACAAGACAGGCGATTCAGTTTCATTGGTTAGAAATTCATCAAATTCCAGATATTTTTAAAAGATTAGCAAGAGTTGGGTTATCTTCAGCGGGGGCGTGTGGTGATATAACGCGTAATATTACAGGGAATCCACTTGCTGGTATTGATGCAAATGAACTGTTTGATACAACGGGTATTGTGAAAGAGGTATATGATTATTTCCAACATAATGAAGAGTTTTCTAACTTACCGCGTAAATTTAAAATGTCTATTAGTTCTAACATTTATAATTCAGCAAACGCAGAGATTAACTGTGTTGCATTTACACCTGCAACGAAAGAGATAGATGGTGAGAAAAAAGTTGGTTTTCATATAAAAGTAGGCGGTGGATTATCAGCCCGTCCATATTTAGCTGATGAATTAGATGTATTCGTTTTACCAGAAGAAGTGAAGGCGGTAGCAATTGCGATTGCTACGATATTCCGTGATTTTGGATACCGTGAAAAACGTCATTTAGCTCGTTTGAAATTTCTAGTTGCAGACTGGGGAGCAGAGAAATTTAAAGAGAAACTAATAGAGTATATAGGACCATTGCAAAGTAAAGGAGAAAGTGCTCTCAAAGGATGGAATGCGGGATACTTTTATGGTGTTCAAGATCAAAAACAAGATGGACTAAAATATGTAGGTTTTAATGTGCCGGTAGGACGTCTACATGCAGAAGAAATGTTTGAGATTGCAAGAATTGCTAAGCAGTATGGAAATGGACAGATTCGTACATGTAATTCGCAAAACTTCATTATTCCGAATGTTCCGCCAAAAAATGTAACAGGTTTACTAAATGAGCCGTTGTTTAAAGCCATATCAGCAAGTCCTAAATCATTTATTGGTCATGCGGTTTCCTGTACCGGTATTGAGTATTGCAATCTTGCTTTAGTAGAAACGAAAGAAAGATTACGCAAAATCGCAGAGTACTTAGATACACAAATTGCACTCGATGTTCCAGTTCGTATTCATATGGTAGGATGCCCGAATTCATGTGGGCAACGTCAAATTGCTGACATTGGATTGCAAGGGGTGAAAATGAAAACGAAGGAAAAAGGAATTGTTGAAGCATTTGAAATATACGTAGGTGGAACGCTGTTAGATGGCGGTGCTTATAACCAAAAGTTAAAAGGGAAAATAGATGGCGAGGATCTACCTGATGTACTTGCATCATTTATAAGCTATTTCAAAGAGAATAAATTACCAGCTGAAACATTTTATGATTTTGTCAGCCGTGTTGGTATAGAGACATTACAAATAGCGTTAAATACTGTGTTAGAAGAAGTAATAGCGTCTTAGGAGGGACAATATGGATTTATATCGATTTGAAGCTGTGTTAGTAAATAGTATTGTTCCGATTGTTGTTGTTGCTCAAAGTGAAGAACAGGCATTTAAGCTCGCGGAGATAGAGCTTGAAAAGCATTTTTTACCGTTACCAGAAGTAAAGGAGATTTCTCTATTTGAAAAAAAGAAGATTCGAAAAGGTGCAGCATTTGTTATTCATGAGTAGGAAAAAGGTAATACGAAATAATGAAAACTTCCATTCGTATATAAGGATGGAAGTTTCACTTTAATAGTAGAAATGAGGAGAGATGATGGGGAAGGTTTATATCGTTGGTGCAGGTCCTGGTGATCCAGATTTAATTACTGTGAAAGGGTTGAAATGTATTAAGAAGGCAGATGTTATTTTATACGACCGTCTCGTGAATAAAGAGTTGCTTTCCCATGCAAAGCCTGAAGCGGATTTAATTTATTGCGGAAAACTACCAAATTATCACACGATGAAGCAAGAGACGATTAACACGTTTCTTATTAAATATGCGAAAAAGGGAAAAGTTGTAACGAGGCTAAAGGGCGGGGATCCATTTGTATTTGGTAGAGGAGGAGAAGAAGCTGAAGCGTTAGCAAAGCAAGGGGTACCATTTGAAATCGTTCCTGGTATTTCAGCTGGAATAGCTGCTCCTGCTTATGCTGGCATTCCAGTGACACATCGTGATGCAAGTGCAAGTTTTGCTATTGTGACAGGGCATAGGAAAGAAGGTGCTGAAGAAGAAGTGAAGTGGGAAAATTTAGCGAAAGGTGTAGAGACTTTAGCTGTATATATGGGGGTTAGCAATTTACCCTACATATGTGAACAACTGATGAAGCATGGAAAAGACAAAAGTACACCTGCTGCTATTATTGAACGGGGAACGACATCAATGCAGCGCACAGTTGTTGGGACGTTAGGAACAATTGTGGATGTTGCAAAAAAAGAACAAATTCAAAATCCGAGCATGATTGTAATTGGAGAAGTGGTCCGTTTTCGAGAAAAAATCCATTGGTTTGAGAAACAGACAGAAAGTACCTATCAAGTAAGTGGAGTGTTATAAAATGAAAGCCATCTTATATATATGCCATGGAAGTCGTTTGAAAGCAGCTAAAGAAGAAGCGGTTGCATTTATTACGTCATGCATGAACCGTGTAGAGGCAAGTATTCAAGAAGTTTGTTTTTTAGAGTTAGCGAGCCCAACGATTAAGGAAGGGTTCCGTACATGTGTGAAGCGTGGTGCTACAGAGATTATTGTTATTCCAGTTTTTTTATTAGCGGCAGGTCATGTGAAAAAAGATATACCGTTTGAATTGGAAAAGTTAAATAATCAATTTTCGAATGTTAAAGTGACCTACGGTAACCCGTTTGGTGTATCAGAAACACTTGTGAAATCGGTGTATAGTGGAAGTGGCATTGAACAGGAAGATAAGAATGAAGTGACGCTACTTCTCGTAGCAAGAGGGAGTAGTGATCCTGAAGTATTAAGAGATATAAACTGGATTGCTTCTTTATTTCAACATGAAGAGAAAATTAAAAAAGTAGAGGTTTGTTATTTAGCGGCTGCCGAGCCGAAATTTGAGGAGAAGTTAAAGGAAGTTGTTGAACGAAAAGAAAAGAATATCGTTGTACTGCCTTACTTATTATTTACAGGTTTACTTATGAAACATATTGAAAAAGAAGTGCGCCAATATGAGTTGGATGAGATAAAAATAAGTCCGTATTTAGGAAAGAATGAAGCATTTCAATATATGTTAATTCAGAAAACGAAGAAATTATTGAAGGGAGATCAATATGTATCCACTTACAGTGCGAGTTGAGAAGAAACGTATTGTTGTCATTGGTGGAGGAAAAGTCGCGGGATTCAAAATTATTCCTTTACTAAAACAAGGTGCGGATATAGTTGTGGTAAGTCCTGAATTGGATGCGAATTTAGTGAAACTTGTGGAAGAAAAGAAAATTCGTTGGTATCAAAGGGAGTATGAAAAAAGTGACATTAAAGGTGCTTTTTTAGTCGTTGCAGCGAGTAGTGATGCCGTATTAAATGAACAAGTTGCTGAAGATAGCGCAGAAAATCAGTTAGTAAATGTTATTACGAACCCGGAAAGTGGTAATGTTCATTTTCCAGCGGCAATTCATCGTGGATTATTGAATGTGGCTGTTTCTACCGGAGGAGCGAGTCCGAAACTTGCAAAAAAAATTCGTGATGATATTGCAAATAAATATGATGAGGCGTATGAATCGTATCTTGATTTTTTATCCGAAGTTAGAATAAAAGTGAAAGAAATACAAATAGAGAAAAGAGAGAGAAATATATTGTTGCAAGAAGTATTAAAGTCGGTATATGTTCAAAATGAACAAAAAAGAGAATTGTTTTTACAAGAATTAGAGAGAAGAGTTCATATAGGATAATGAATAAATTGTACTTTACAACTATAAAAATATAATTTATAATCACAAGTAACTTCAATAGATGAAATCGATGAGCAAGAAGAGTATGTATATTTGATACGTTCAGAGAGCTGGGGGAAGGTGTGAGCCCGGTACGATAAAATATACAGAATGGGCTTGCGAGAGGTATGTTGAACATTGTAGTAGGCAACCCGGGTTCCGCCGTTAAAAGGATAGAGTATCGGAATTTTCCTGTACTTGAACAAGTGGGATTTATCAATCCAATTGAGGTGGTACCACGGTATTTACATTACATATATCGTCCTCTACATGCATATTTGCGTGTAGGGGACTTTTTTATTTTCTAAAGGAGGTGTGCGAGTATGAAATGAAAGTGTATAATTAACAAAAGTTTAAATATTCAGAAAAGGAGAATTTATGATGAAAGAAACACAGCAATGGACGTCGAAAATAGGCTTTGTACTCGCAGCAGCCGGAGCCGCAGTAGGTCTTGGTGCCATATGGAAATTTCCATATGTTGCAGGTAATGGTGGGGGAGGCGCATTCTTCCTTGTATTTTTACTATTAACTTTATTTATAGGTATGCCTCTTCTAATAGCGGAATTTGTCATTGGACGTAGCACCCAAAAAGAGGCAGTTACAGCTTATAAAGTACTAGTACCAAATAGTAAATTATATCCTTGGATTGGTCGTATGGGAGTTGTAACTTGTTTTAGTGTACTCTCTTTCTATAGTGTCGTAGGTGGATGGATTTTACTGTACTTATACTATAGTGTTACAGGAAGCTTTTGGAATGGTGTTGTTGATTATGGAAAATTATTTGGTGAAACGATTTCAAATCCAGTAAGTGCGATTGGAGCGCAATTTATCTTTATGCTTTGTACTATTTTTGTAGTAAGTAAAGGTGTAGAGAAGGGAATAGAAAAGGCAAGTAAGTATATGATGCCACTATTATTTATTTTGTTTATTGCAATCATTATTCGTGCGTTAACACTCGATGGTGCTTTTGCTGGGGTAGAGTTCTTTTTGAAACCAGATTTTTCAAAGCTGACAGCAGATACGATTTTATACGCGATGGGACAATCGTTCTTCTCGCTAACAGTAGGTGCCTCAGTAATGGTCACGTATAGTTCGTACTTGAAGAAAGAAGAACATTTAGCTAAATCAGCAACGTCTATTGTAAGTTTAACTGTTTTTATTACAGTACTTGCAGGATTAGCAATTTTCCCGGCGATTTTCGCATTAGGCGTTAAGCCGACTGAAGGACCAGGACTACTGTTTATCGTCCTTCCAGCAGTATTTGCGAAAATACCATTTGGACAATTTTTCTTCATTATGTTTTTAGTTTTATTTTTCTTTGCAACTTTAACATCTGCGATTTCCATGCTTGAAATTGTAGTAGCATCTGTTGCGAAAGATAATGAGAAAAAGCGTCCGTCAGCATCATTATTAATTGGTATTCTTATTTTTGCAGTTGGAATCCCGTCAGCATTATCGTTTGGAATTATGAGTGATGTGAAAATATTTGGTAAGACATTCTTTGATTTCGTCGATTTTTCGGTAAGTAATGTATTACTGCCGCTCGGAGTACTAGCCATTTCGCTATTCGTACCAAATAAAATGAGTAAAGAAATGTTAATGAAAGAATTAGAAGTTACGGAAACGAAAGGGAAAACATTATTTAATATTTGGTTCTTCTTGCTTCGTTATGTTATTCCAGTAACGGTAATTATTGTATTTTTAAATGCGATAGGCGTATTTAAAATGTTTGCATAATAAAAAGACGGAGATTTCTCCGTCTTTTTATTATGTTGTAGGTGTATTCAATAAACGATTATACGCTTTATAGGCTGTGACGACTGCAATGAATGATCCGATTAAAAATAATGCTGAGCCGCCAAATGTAAATAACCGGCCAATGTAAGTTTCTCTAGCTTCTTCTATTTTCTGTTGTAATTGTGTATTCATATGATTCACCTCGTAAAATATGGGCATTTAGTTGTAGTCTATGTGGAATGCCTATAGTGTGTGAAGTGGAAATAAAAAAACTCGGTATGAACCGAGTTTTTTTTATAATCCGATATAAGGAGATGGATCCACTGCGTTTGTCTTACCGACATTCCATTCTCCAAGGTGAAGTTCGAAGTGTAAATGCTGCCCGTATGATTGGCCAGTATTTCCCATGAATCCAAGTTGAGTGCCTTGTTTTACAGTTTGTCCATTTGATACAGAACGGCTACTCATATGAGCATATACTGTCGTATATGTTTTTCCGTTTATACGGTGAGATAAGTACACAACGTTTCCGTAACTAGATGATAATTCTGAGCGAATAACAACACCATCAGCAGCGGCAATAATTGGAACGGTTCCTGAGGCTGCGATATCGATTCCTTTATGGTTATCTATAGAGCGCACGCCAAACCCAGAAGTTTTTGATCCAGCTGCTGGCTTAATAAACCCGCCAATATTTGTATCGTGTGGTGTTGGAGCTGCTTGAGCTGTTTGAGCAGATGTAGTGGCTTGTTTACGAGCTTCTTCTGCCTTGCGAGCTTCTTCAGCTTTACGAGCCTCTTCGGCACGTTTTTCTTCTTCAATTGCTTTTTGAACAGCTTGACGCTGATTTTCTAAAATGCCTTTAGATTCTTCTAATCCTTCAATCTCTGAATCTACTTTTGCTACTTTCGTATGTAGATCGCTAATAAAGGTTTGCTGCTGTTGTTGGTTATTTTGTAATTCTTGCTGTTTTTGTTCTAATTTTTGCTCGGATTCTTTCAGTTGTTGCTCTTTTTTCTCAACAGCCTCTTTTTCTTTCGTCACAGCATTTTGGTCAGTTGTTTGCTTTTTAACAATATCTGTATCATTGTTTAAAATTAAACTTACAGAGTACATATTATCAACAAGATCAGCAATGTTTGTAGAATTTGTTAATACCTCTGTGATGATGTTTGTACGAGGTTTTTCTTGCATAGATTGTAAACGTTGTTTAATAACTTCCTGACGCGTATCTATGTTTGTTTGTAATTGCTCTATATGTTTCTTTTTTTCAGTAATTATTTGTTGTGTTTTACTAATTTCTTTTTTTGTATCGTTTAATTCAGCTTCGTTTTTATTAATAGAAGTAGTTAAATCGTCGATTTTCTTTTGTAATTCTTGAATTTCTTTTTCTATTTGTTCTTTCTCAACTGATTTATTTTGTAAGTCATTTTGTTTTCCTTCTAATTCAGATTGAATATTAGATAATTTATCTTGATTCGTTTCAGCGTATACGGGTGAAAGTAACGGAGAAACAAAAAGTGTTCCTGCTGCTAAAACACTAAACGCTGCAAATTTCTTTTTCATGGTTGTCTGGCTCCTTTCCCTATGAATGTTATATATCATAAGAAGAAGAGTGTCTATCGTTGTAACCATAATGTAAAGAAAATTTTATAAAGTTGCTAAGTTTTGTCGGAATTTATCATTTTTCAACAGTATTTGTAATGGTGATTTTACTTTTTTAGTTTGTGCAACAAAGGTGTATTCTAGATTTTATCTGTAAAATAAAGGGAAAAAATCATGATTTTATATAGTGAAATTCAAGTTGAAAACCCACTAAAATACTAGTGAGGAATCGTTCTCATGTTAGGTTTTCTGACATGGGTTTTATTTTTGTCAAGAAAATTATTTGTGTTCAGGAAAAGTTATTTTGTTGTCAGATTTAATTTTTTGATTTATGATTTTTAACAGGGACAAAATGTAGTGAATTGTCGAATAATATGTAATACTCTTAATTTCAAGTTTTATAGATATAGAATGAGAGGTAGAGTGACACATCGAAGAGGGGGTTACAACAAATATGAAAAGAATAGGACTTGCATGGCAAATTTTAATTGGACTTGCCCTAGGTATCGCGGTGGGGGCAATTTTTTATGGCGATAGCACAGTTGTAGGGTACCTAAAACCAATTGGTGATATTTTTATCCGATTAATTAAAATGATCGTTGTGCCGATTGTTGTAGCAAGTATTGTTGTTGGAGTTGCTGGTGTTGGCGATGTTAAAAAACTAGGCCGATTAGGCGGGAAAACAATTCTTTATTTTGAAATTATTACAACAATTGCAATTGTTGTTGGTCTACTGGTAGCGAATATTTTCCAACCAGGAAAAGGCGTGAATATGGATCAATTAACAAAGACTGATATTTCTAAATATGCAGAAACAACAGCTCAAGTACAAAGTCATTCGTTTGCAGATACATTTGTGAATATCGTTCCAACGAATATTATGAAATCATTGGTTGAGGGCGATATGCTTGCGATTATCTTCTTCTCTGTACTATTTGGTTTAGGAGTTGCGGCGATTGGTGAAAGAGGAAGACCGGTTCTTCAATTTTTCCAAGGTGTAGCAGATGCGATGTTTTACGTGACTAACCAAGTTATGAAATTTGCACCGTTTGGTGTATTCGCATTAATTGGTGTAACAGTTTCGACGTTTGGTTTATCTTCATTAATTCCATTAGGGAAATTAGTCATAGTTGTATATGGTGCGATGATTTTCTTCGTTGTAGTCATACTAGGACTTACAGCGAAACTATTTGGAATTAACATTTTCCAATTCTTTAAGATTTTAAAAGACGAGCTGATCTTAGCATATTCTACAGCAAGTTCAGAAACAGTTTTACCAAAAATCATGGAGAAAATGGAGAAATTCGGTTGTCCGAAAGCAATTACATCTTTCGTTATTCCGACAGGTTATTCATTTAACTTAGATGGATCAACTTTATATCAAGCAATTGCAGCAATTTTCTTAGCGCAAATGTACGGTATTGAATTATCCATTACACAACAAATTACATTATTACTTGTATTAATGGTTACATCAAAAGGTATTGCGGGTGTACCGGGCGTATCATTCGTTGTATTATTAGCAACACTTGGTACAGTAGGTATTCCAGCTGAAGGTTTAGCCTTTATCGCTGGTATTGACCGTATTTTAGATATGGCTCGTACAGCAGTTAACGTTGTAGGAAACTCTTTAGCAGCTGTAGTTATGTCTAAGTGGGAAGGTCAATATGACGCTGAAAAAGGACAAGCTTATTTGAAAGAGATTTCTGAAAAAGGTCAAGCAGCTTAATTATAATTTGAACAAGCTCTCACATAATATGTGGGGGCTTTTCTATATAGAAGGGGAGCGGACGTAATGAAACGTAAATATGGTGACGGTTCTTCGTGGAAGCGACTAATAGAGAAGGATTATACGGTTAAGCAAGTGGAAGAAGGAATGCTAGGAATATTAGAAATAAAAAAGGTAAGAGAACCTAGTTGTAAAGAATATGATAGTAAAGAACTTTGTATCGCAGGGAATCAATATACGTGGATTCAATATTTCATAGACGGGAAAAACTTTGCGATTACAGCTATGTTAGATGATCAGAAAAAATTAGTGCAATATTATATCGATGTGGCGAAAGAATATAAAATTGACGACCGTGGTTTACCGTATTTTGATGATTTATATTTAGATGTAGTGTTATTACCGAACGGTAAAATGTATATATTGGATGAAGATGAGCTAGAGGATGCTTATAAAAGTGACGATGTTACAAAAGAAGAGTATGAGTTAGCTTGGTACACTACGAAATGGATAATAGATGCAATAAAAAATAGTGAATTTTATTGGATTTCAATATTGGAAGAAGAAATCAAAAAGTTAAAATGATTGTTGTATTCAAATTTTTGTATAATTACCAAAAAAATCTATACAAAAAATAATTGACTTTTGTTTTGTAAGCGAGTAAAGTTAGGGAAGAAATTATTATTAAAAAATAAATATGAAACCTTCTTATAAAGAGAGGCGGAGGGACTGGCCCTACGATGCCTCGGCAGCGGACTCGATTTCAGAGTGCTGTGCCAAATCCAGCAAGCATGTGCTTGAAAGATGAGAAGAGCGTTCCTTATAGATGTATAAGACCTCTTCTCATTGGAAGAGGTCTTTTGTTATTCATTAGAAAAAGGTTGAAACTAGGGAGAGATGGTACTTTGAAAGAAACGAGAGGAAATGGTTTGGCTTTATTACCACTTGGGATATTTTTGGCGCTATTTATTGGTTCTGGAATTATTACAGGTGATTTCTATAAATTGCCGATACTTGTAGCAATTTCAATTGCTGTAGGAGTCGCTTTAGCAATGAATCGTAAAGAAAGTTTTAATGTAAAAGTAGAACGATTTGCTAAAGGTGCAGGGAACCCGGATATTATGATTATGGTTCTGATTTTTGTACTTGCAGGAGCATTTTCTGAAACAGCAAAAGGGATGGGCGGCGTTGATTCTACAGTTAATTTAGCGTTATCCATTTTACCGCAAGGATTTATCGTAGCTGGAATTTTTGTTATAGGGGCATTTATTTCATTAGCGATGGGAACTTCAATGGGAACAATTGCTGCATTAGCACCAATTGCTGTAGGTATTAGTGGGCAAACTGATATCTCTATTGCACTTACGATGGCTACTGTTGTTGGTGGGGCGATGTTTGGGGATAATTTATCATTTATTTCAGATACAACAATCGCAGCTGTACGTTCACAAGGAACAGAAATGAAAGATAAGTTTAAAACGAACTTTTTAATTGTATTACCAGCAGCTATTATTACAGTTGTACTATTAGTAATCGTTACTTTAGGAAGTGACACGCAGATTAAAGCGCATAGCTTTGACTGGATAAAGATTTTACCGTATGCAGGAGTACTTATTACAGCATTGCTTGGTTGGAATGTACTTATTGTGTTAACTGGTGGAACTGTACTATCCGGCGTTATAGGTCTTTTAGATGGGAGTTACACGTTAGAGAGTTTCTTTAAAAGTGTAACGACTGGAATGGGCGGTATGATGGAGTTAGTATTACTTGCTATTTTAATTGGTGGTATGGTCGAACTGATTCAATATAATGGTGGTATTCAATATTTAATGAATATTTTAACTCGTAACATTCGTTCGAAAAAAGGAGCAGAGTTCGGTATCGCTGGCTTAGTGAGTATGACGAATATGTGTACAGCGAATAATACGATTTCTATTATTTTTACAGGTCCACTTGCGAAAAACATTGCAGATCAATATGAAATTGATCCTCGTAAATCAGCGAGTGTATTAGATCTTTTCTCATGTTGTGTGCAAGGGTTAATTCCGTATGGTGCGCAAATGTTAACGGCAGCAGGATTTGCGGCGTTATCTCCGATTGAATTGTTACCATATGCGTTTTATCCTATCTTAGTTGGAGTATGTGGAATTATTTCTATATTAATTGGTTTCCCGAGGTTTTCTAAAGTAGCGGGAAAGAAAGAGTATCACAAAACAGCATAATTTAAAATGAAGTTTATGAATAGTAATGAAAGCCGTACAGAGAATGTTCTCTGTACGGCTTTTTATGTGCGATAAAAGAGTGAATCATCCTATCCTACCGCATATTTTTACAAAAGGCTGAATGCAACTCAGTCTTAAGTCTGAGTCGAAAACGGTTCTTAAGCTCGTTATGGAAAAGTGAAAAAATAGTTAAGATAAGAGTATCAAATCGAAGGGAGGCAAGCACAAGATGAAACAATTTCTAGCGTTTATCGCGGCTGGTATTTTAGCTTTAATTGCTCTTGGCAGTCTTGCTGGTATTATAGGATTCGCAATTGGAGCAGGAGTTGTGTACTGGAGCTATAAATCATTTGTGCGAGCACAATCATTTTTTGGAAAGTTAGCTTGGGGTATTGTTGGTTTGATCGGCTTGTCCATCGCCCTTTCTCATTCCCCAGCATTAATCGGTATCGCAGCATTAGTAGTTTTATACTACGGATACCGTGAGTGGAAAAAAGAAAAAAATGTAGTTGTTGATTCTGCACCAGAAAGTTCTAAACCATATAGCAACTTTGAAGATGAGTGGAACAAGTTAATGAAAAACTAATAAAAAATTAATAAAAACCAAATCAAATTGATAAAGTAGAAGAGAGGAAGATTATAATGAAACAATCTTTATTCGGACGTGTACGCGATGCAATTTTAGCAGATTTTCATAATGTGTTAGATGAGAAAGAAAGAAAAAATCCAATCGCGATGTTAAACCAATATTTACGCGATAGTGAGCGTGAAATAACAAAAATTGAGAAGTTAATTGAGCGCCACAAAACATTAAAATCTAATTTCGCTCGTGAGCTTGAGCAAGCACGTTATTTCGTTAATAAAAGATCAAAGCAAGCGATCGTCGCTCAAGAAGCAGGCGAATTACAGCTACATGAGCGTGCGCTAGAAGAAGTAGCGTATTATGAAGGGCAAGTAACTCGATTAGAAGAAATGTATGCAGGTGTTGTAGATCAAATTGATGAGTTAGAGCGTCGTCTTGCTGAGATGAAAAATAAATTAAAAGAAATGCACGCAAAACGTATGGAATTAATGGCACGTGAAAATATGGCACATGCAAATCGTCGTATGAATACAGCGATGCATAAAATGGATGAAAATAATCCGTTCTTACGCTTTGAGGAAATTGAAGATCATATTCGCGACTTAGAATCTCGTATAAATGAGGAGCATGAACGTGACACATTTGATATGAAGATTGCAAAGCTTGAGCGTGAAATGAAAGAGAAGAATGATGTATCGTTAACGAAAGAGTTAACAAAATAATAGTAGTATATTATAAAACAGGCTTATGATATAGTGATAGGAGAAAAGGTGTTGGAAAGCAATGCCTTTTCTTCTATGTATATGTAACAAGAAGGGGGGAGCTGAAATGAAGAAACAATTTTCAAAAACACAATTAATGGGGATGCTCCTCATCATATTTGGATTCGGTCTTTTTCTTGATATGATACTTGGACATTTTGAACCAGGTGGTCTCATTTTTGCATTTATTATGCTTATGTTTGGAAGGCATTATCGTAAGAAGAATCGTTATGTAAGGGGAAATGTCTTTTTATTTGTTGGTGGTATCGTATTTTTATTCTTCTTATTTTCATCAGCAGCATTTGTTCTTGTCGTATTTGCTTGTTTAGCTTTAATTGGTTATCAACTGATTCAACAAGGACATCAGCAAAAAGCAATGAAGGTTGAAATTAAAGAAAAAGGGATTATAGACGAAGAGAAGCAAATATATCGTACAGAACCATATTTAAAAAATATGTTTGTAGGGAATATACGAATGATGGATCATATTTATGAACTTGAGGATATTAATGTTCAATATGGTGCTTGTGATGTGGAAATAGATTTAACAACTGCTATGATTCCAGAAGGAGAAACGGTAATTGTTATCCGAGGTGTCGTTGGTAATATTCGTTTATATGTGCCATATGATATTGAATTGTCTTTAAATCATTCTGTTATTGTCGGACGTGTACTCCTGCCAGGACATGAAGAGACAGGATTTAATCGCAATGTTACATTTAGAACAGAGCAGTATAAAGAAGCGCCTCGTCGTATTAAAATTATTTCTTCGCTTGTCGTAGGCGATACGGAAGTGAGGAAAGTATAATGAAGAAACAAAAAAATATTTCGTGGATGTATATTCGTTATTCTATGTTGTCTTCTGTTAGTATTGCACTCATTTGTACAATTGTATATGTATGGAAAAGCGAGCAACAAGTGTATGATTTATTATGGAAGGAATCCATCGCTTCTGTTCCAATTGGCTTGTTTATTATGACTACAAGTTTACTTATCGGGGGAATTGTAGGATATGCAATCGGTTACTATATAGAGCAGCGTATACAAGGATTAAATACTTTTCTATTTGAAGTGGAGCGAGGGAATTTTCCGAGTGATGTTTCGTTTACTGCAGATGATGAATTTCATGAAGTAGAACGAAAAGTAATCGGTCTTGCTCGTCGATTAGAGGAGCAAGCTGGACTCTTTCAAAAAGTAACGAATGAACGAGCTCATTGGAATGAAGAGATGAGACAAGAAGCGATATCTCAAGAAAGGCATCGATTGGCGAGGGAGCTGCATGATTCTGTAAGTCAGCAGCTTTTTGCAATGTCGATGATGATGTCGGCTATTAATGAACAAGTAGCTGAAATTCCAGAAACGACAAAAAAGCAGTTGCAGCTCGTTGAAAATATGGTTGTAAATGCACAATCAGAAATGAGAGCGTTGCTTCTTCATTTACGGCCTGTACAATTAGAAGGTAAGAAACTGACACAAGGTATAGAGGAATTATTGACGGAATTATCGCGAAAGCAACATATGAAAATTGAATGGCTAATCGAGCCAATAGAATTGAAAAAAGGTGTAGAAGATCATTTATTTCGTATTGTGCAAGAAGCTTTATCCAATACTTTACGACATGCGAAAGCGAAGAAAACGGAAGTACGTCTTCGGAAAATTGATCAATATGCAATTCTAAAAATTATTGATGATGGCGTTGGATTTGAAGTCGGAGTGAATAAGGCTGGTTCATATGGTTTAAGATCAATGCAAGAGCGTGTTCATGAAATTGGTGGGACATTAAAAGTACTTAGTTTCCCCGCTAAAGGGACACAAATAGAAGTAAAAGTACCGATTATGATTGAGAGAGGGGGAGAATCATGATAAAAGTGTTACTTGTCGATGATCATGAAATGGTTCGAATGGGTGTATCAGCATATTTATCAACGCAGCCAGATATCGAAGTAGTTGGAGAAGCTGAAAATGGAAGAAAAGGTTCAGAGTTAGCACTGCAATTAAGACCAGATATTATTTTGATGGACCTTGTCATGGACGAGATGGATGGGGTTGAAGCAACACGTGCTATTATTCAGGAATGGCCAGAAGCGAAAATTGTAGTTGTAACGAGCTTTTTAGATGATGAGAAATTGTACCCTGTTATTGAGGCGGGAGCGACAAGTTATTTATTAAAAACATCAAGAGCAAGTGATATAGCAGACGCTGTACGAGCTACTTATGATGGAGAAACTGTATTAGAGCCAAAAGTTACTGGTAAAATGATGTCTCGTATGCGTCAGAAGAAAGAACAACCTTTGCATGAGGAGTTAACAGAAAGAGAGTCTGAAATTTTGTTATTAATTGCAGAGGGGAAAAGTAATCAAGAGATTGCAGATGAATTGTTTATTGCTCTCAAAACAGTAAAGACACATGTGAGTAATATTTTAAATAAGCTAAATGTAAGTGACCGGACACAGGCAGTTATTTATGCGTTTAGACATCAATTGACGAAATGATAAAGTGAAACTTTAATCA
Organism: Bacillus pretiosus; assembly: GCF_052947655.1. NCBI lineage: Bacteria > Bacillati > Bacillota > Bacilli > Caryophanales > Bacillaceae > Bacillus > Bacillus pretiosus. The sequence continues at coordinate 1,392,539 of NZ_CM129593.1, forward strand.
GTGGGGGGTATCTCCGCTGATTATTAGTTTACGCCAAATCTTTTTATTGACGTTAACAAATGTAAGCGTTATCATTAAGTTGTTAACAGTACATACAAAGGGGAGAGAGTGTATGTTAGTTCAAACGATATTTGGCATGGATAAGTCTAAAAAATTAGGGGATTATGTGAACGCATTACAAGCGCTTTGTGAACAATATAATGTTGAAACAGATAAAATTGCAATTGTTGAGGCGACAGAAGAGTACTATTTATTTTTAGTAAAGCAAGAAGATTGCTACGATGTTATCAAAGTAGAAACAGTGGATACAAATATCGAATATTATACGAAAGCGTATAAAATAAGCAGTTTTAATCATACTGCTTATCAAAAGTAAAAAAACTCCCTTTCGGGAGTTTTTTAGGATGCTTTTACTTCGCGGGAATCGGTTATTAAGGGAACTTTTTTCGCACCGCTTAACTTAGCGATTGTAAGGCCGATAATAGCCCCGGCTAATGCTGGTATTAGCCAGCCAATTCCTTCATTATATAAAGGGATAAATTCAAAATATGGTGTGATAAATGAAACTGAAATGCCACCTTGTTTTAATCCGTCAAATACGCTTACGATTGCTGCTCCAATTAAAGCACCTACATAAACAGAGCGATATCCACCGAAATATTTATGAAGTAACGATAGTAGAACGAGTACAATTGCAACTGGATATACAACAAGTAGAATTGGAACAGAGATGGAAATAATTTTCGTTAAACCTAAGTTGGCAACTAATAATCCTAATGCACAAATGATACTCGCGAACATTTTGTATGAAAATTTAGTCAATAATGTTGAGAAATATTGACTACACGCAGATACAAGTCCAACACAAGTTGTTAGACAAGCGAGTGTAACGATTAGAGATAATAGAAGTAAACCGTATGGACCGAATAATTGCTGTACGATAACAGTAAGTAATTTTCCGCCATTTTGTGCATATCCGAGCGAGACGCTAGTTGCACCGAGCCAGCCAAGTGCACCATATACAAGTACGAGACCAGTAGCGGCAATAAGTCCTGCTTTCGCTGTTGCGATGGCAATGGATTTACGATCCTTCACACCTTTAGAGCGAATGGCATTTACAACGATAATTCCAAATGCAAGCGCAGAAATGGTATCCATCGTTAAGTATCCTTCCATAAAACCTTTGAAGATTGGAGAAGTTTGATACTCTTGCATTGCTGGTCCTGATTGCCCGAGTGGTGTAAATACACTTTTAACAAATAGTAAGAAAATAGAGAGTAATAAAATAGGTGTTAAAATATTTCCGATGCGATCGACAAGTTTAGATGGATTTAAACTAAGCCAAAATACGATAGCGAAGAAGACGACTGTGTATAAAAATAGTGCTAGGTTACTAGAACGAATTGTTTCTGGTAAGAAAGAACTAACACCCATTTCATAAGCGACATTTGCAACGCGTGGAATTCCCATAGAAGGACCGATTGCGATATATACAACTACAGTAAAGAAAATTCCGAATAATGGGTGAACATGACTTGCGAGTTGTTGCATGCCGTTTCCTGATAAAGAAATTGCAATAACAGTTAATAATGGTAAACCGACTCCTGTTAGTAAAAATCCAATCATTGCCGGCCAAAAGTTTTCACCTGCATTTTGTCCAAGCATGGGAGGGAAAATTAAATTACCTGCCCCAAAAAATAAAGAAAATAGCATAAGACCCGTGAAAAAAATATGTTTTTTTGATACAGTGTTCATTGTTTTTCCTCCTTTTTTAAATTCATTTGTAAGAACACAAAAAACTCGTCCCTAAAGAAAGGGACGAGTTATATTTACCCGCGATACCACCCTAATTTATACATGTAGAAATGAGTCTATATGTATACGGCTTTACAACGTACAACATGATACGTGTTCCTTGTAACGGGGGACAGCCGGTAAGAACTTACTGTAACATTCGGTTCTACTTCTCGGAGATGATTTTCGGTTACGCACTGAACGTTGGCTTTCAGCAAATCGCCAACTCTCTGGGGGACAGTCCTATAACGTACTCGTTCTCGTCAATGAATTTTTATTCAAGTATTCTGACAGTATTGTCACATGTTTTTTTTTGAAAGTCAACATTTTTTTGAAAGATATATTTATATATGGAAATATTGAATGTGATATTCGTTGTTGTAAAGGGAATGGTGAATTGTAAAATGGGAGTAAAAATTTGTAGAGAATTGTAAAACTTATAGAGAAAGTTGATATTTATAGCAGTAAAGAAGGTATTGTTTGAATTTACAGAGAATAATACAACAATCCACTTGCTGGAAAGAACAAACCAAAAGAGGTGACTGGAATGCTTGCGATGGGAGTATTATTTGGCATTATTGCTATAATTGGTTTTATGTGGTTATATTATTCGCGTTCGTTTAAACAAGCAGAAGTTTTACTCTTTCAAAAAGGTAGTTTGTTGACAAATCAGTCTAGATATTTAGTATGTCCGAAGTGTGGAAGTGCACAGGCCAGAAGTGGAGGATATCAAGAGTGTTGCAAAATTAGATTATGAAAGAAGGAAGCCTCACATTATGTTGTGAGGCTTCCTTCCTTACAATTTCATGGCGCTCCAAATTGTCCACCGATCTCTTTCGATAATAGGAGAGATGCTTTGTAATGCGGTCTGGACCTGTTGTAGAAGTTGAGAAAGTTCATGATCTGTTAATTCATATAGAATGGATCGACCTGTTCGAGGTGATAAATCTTGTAGCAATGCTTCTACAGAATCATGTATTTTTCGTACTTCCCATTGTGTTTGAGAGGGGAATACGTGAAGAAAATATTTTTGTAATTCTTGCTGTATCGTGGTGGTTTTTGGCCGCCTTTTTGATTCTATTTCAATGAGTTTTGGAAAGGTAGAGAAAAAATATCCACGAATGTGTTCGGGGCTTCCAGGAATTGTACAATCTTCAATAGTTCGGTCTTGTACAATAAGTACACCGTTTTTCTTTAATATACGAGAAGCTTCACGTAAAAATGTAGGAATGTCTTGTAAATGATGAATCACTGCGCGCGAAATAACAATGTCGAATGTATCATTAGGATATGGGACGTTATGTGCATCACCGTGAATGAATGAAATATTTGGAAAGCCGCTACAATTTTCTTTTGCAGCTTGTAATATTTCTTTTGAAAAATCAAGTCCAATGACATTTTTGGCCCCCATAAGAGCAAGTTCTTTCGTATAAATCCCGCCACCACAGCCGATATCAATTATTTGCTTGTTTTGTATATTTGTAATACTTTTTATCATTTCTCCCCAAGAAATATGGGCGTTTCGCTGTGCGTATGTGTATTTATTATTTGCATCGTGAAAATTAATGGACATGAAAAAGACCTCCTTTCAATACTTAGTATAGCGTATTTTATAGTGTTTCACGTTTTTGTTTTTTATATGAAGAGTATAAGAATTTCTTATTGTAAAAGGAGGATTAAGTTGAAAAGGAAATATGTATTGTTGTTATTTGCTACGTTACTAGCATCTTGTGGTCAAGTAGAGCAAAAAAAAGAAACAAAAAAAGTGGAAGAGACGGTGAATGAAGTGAAAGAAACGATAGGGGTAACCGTTATACAAAAAAAACATAAAGAGAAAAAGTTACAGGAATCAGAAGCTAAGTTAGTAATAGACATTATAGATAAAGCGGAAAAACAAGAAGTAACAGGTAGTTTTGGTGAACCGGAATATGAAATACAAATTAATAGGGATGGAAAAAAAGAAACATATTATGCGTGGCTAAGAGGAGAAGACAGACGAGGATGGGTACAATATAAGAAAGCTATGTATATGCTGAATAAAAAAGATACGGAAAAGCTTTTGGCTATATTTCCAAATGTTTCAGAACAAAAAGAAGACGAGATGCAGGTAGGTCCTTTAACGGATGTAACAAAAAAAGATTTGCAGATTACTGCGTTTCATATTAAAGCAGGCGATCAAAAAGTGAATTATACGGTGCGGTATACGATTTCACAATCACTATACAACAAGTTAGAGAAGGAACAAGAGTATTATTTACAAGTCGTTTTCCCAGAAAAAGTTCAAAAATTAATTGGAGCAAAAGAGAGTGAAAAAATTTCAGGTGAAAATGTAAAGGAAGGGTATAAACAATATGAATTGCATGCTACTGTTCCGGTAAAAGATGCTTCAGAATCACAATTAAAGTCATTAGAAACATATTATGAAAATTATGATTTGAAAATATTAAATAGCAAAAAAGAAAAAATAGGTGTTTTTCAAAATATCATTCAAATTGTTAAAGAGTATGGTGAAAAAATGGATTTACAAAGATAAAATGAAACTTTAATTAGCCCTGACAGATCGGGATGAAGGTAATTAGTAAAGTTTATATGGCCTTTCCTAGGAAATGATAATAGAGAGGGGAAAACACCCCCTCTCTATTATTTTGCTTTTGCAGATGGCTCATTCATTGATTTTCGTGTAATAAGAAAAGAAATCATAAGAGCGGAAAGGATGACAAGGGCAATAAATACGTGATTGGGCAACAAATCTAATAATAATACGTAACTAACGGTATAAAAAATAAGAGTTGAAGCTAAAAACGATAGAGCGCCTATTATGAGAGATTGTAAATTCATTTGCAAACACCTCCTTATATTTATACTTATATTTTTGGCTAAAAATGGATTAAATAAACATTATTTCTAACGATAGAAAAAAATATGTCATAATAGAGAAAAGAATAGTTTTGATGAATAAATATGATTCATTAATGAGAGATAAAGGAGAGGAATATGAAAAATAATAAAAAAGGATTATGGGGAATTATTGTTGCAATAGGGCTATTTTTACTTTCTAAGTTAAAGTGGGTATTTGCAATTTTTAAACTAGCAAAGTTTTCAACGGTATTCAGTATGTTTCTATCACTTGGTGCATACGCGGTTATATATGGTTGGAAATTTGGGGTAGCGCTCATTTATTTGTTGTTTATTCATGAAATGGGCCATTTATGGGCTGCGAAAAGAAAAGGTATACCAACATCGCCAGCAATATTTATTCCATTTATGGGCGCTCTTATTGGGATGAAAGAGATGCCGAAAAATGCAAAAGATGAAGCTTACATCGCCTTCATGGGACCTCTTTTCGGATTGTTGTCATTTTTACCTGCGATTCCACTTTATATAATAACGAAAGAGCCATTTTGGGCATTAATTATTTTACTTGGAAGTATGATTAACTTCTTTAACTTGATTCCGGTTTCTCCATTAGATGGTGGACGAATTATCTCAGTTGTAAGTACAAAGATTTGGGGAGCGGGTCTTATTGTATTGCTCGGTTATGCCATTTACTTTAAAAGTATTTTGGGAGGATTTATTTTTATTATCGGCTGTATGGAATTATATAGAGTAATAAAGAGAGATGAGCCAATTAAGGAATTAGGATATAGAATTGATGGAATGAAAGAATATGTTGCAAGACTTGAAGAGGAGTTAAAAGAAACAGGTGCGGTGCATCGAAATATATATATGATGCAACATGAAATAAATATATTAAGGCAAAAAGAAAGAGAGAAAGAATTAAAAGTAGGAGAACTTCAAAAGATTGAAGTGTTAGAGCATCTTTTACCAAAGTTTGAGCCGCTTGATTACGTTCCATATGAAGATGAAAAAGAAACGCATACAATTCATATAAGAGAAGCATTTGAAATGTCAGAAAGAAAATTACAGGAATGGGAGACGGAAAAGAGACAACAGGAAAACTATTATAAAGTTGATATGAAAACAAAATGGACAGTCTTTGCTTGTTATATCGGATTAATGGCTATACTCGGTTACACAGCTTATGAAGGGTACATTGTTTTACAAGAACATTTACCAACGAGAAATGTATAGAAAAATATTGTCGAAATGATAGGAAGAATTTATACAGGAATTATATTTCTACGAGAGAATGTTACAAGTATAGTCATACTTTGTAATATCTTTAGTAGAGAAGGAGTTCTGTATATGAAGAAATTGTTAATTGTATTCGGGATTATTATCGTAATGATCATTGCGAGCTATAGTCTTATGAAATTGCTATTACATTATGCGAATAAGCCTGCTGAGGTAAGTACAATAGCTCAAATAGAAGATGTGCAAGAGGAGACAAAAGTGCTAGATTTTATTCGTATGACGCATGAAAGTTATAATAATTTTTTAAATTACGGTAAAGCAGAGAATTATACAGAAGGGGACTGGAACCAATTTAAACAATGGTTTCAACAACAAGAATCGTCTTTAAAAAATATACATACAGAAATAAAGAATGAAAAAATAAAACGTGATGTAAATAGAAGCTATGAAATTGTAAAAAAAGGTGTGGAACTTCAAAATATTGAGTATGTAGTTTATGCACATCGTGTATACCATGACTTAGATATTATTGTAAATAATTATAGAGGTGAAACGAACATCTGGGGGTATACAGAGTTTGGAGATGGAAAAGATATAAGGGTAATTCAACAAGCTATACAGTCCAAATAATAAGCTAGCTAGAATTCTAGTTGGCTTATTTTCTTTTGTAAGTGCAATGTTCATATATTATTCACAAAAACACCGTGTTAATAGTGATTAAAATCACAATATGTACTATACAATTCAGTTAAACTAAAAACAGTTAAGGAAATAGAGGAGTGGGATACAATGTTAAGTGCAAAAACAATTGAAATCGTAAAGTCAACAGTACCATTATTACAAGAAAAAGGCGTTGAAATTACAACGAGATTTTATCAAATTTTATTTTCGGAACATCCGGAGTTATTGAATATTTTCAACCATACAAATCAGAAAAAGGGAAGACAACAACAAGCGCTAGCGAATGCTGTTTATGCAGCTGCAACGTATATTGATAATTTAGAAGCTATTATTCCAGTTGTAAAACAAATTGGTCATAAGCATAGAAGTTTAGGTATTAAAGCAGAGCATTACCCGATTGTAGGTACATGTTTACTACGTGCAATTAAAGAGGTCGCAGGTGCACCTGATGAAGTTTTAAATGCATGGGGAGAAGCTTATGGTGTCATTGCTGATGCATTCATTAGCATTGAAGCAGAGATGTATGAAGAAACGGCACATAAAGAAGGTGGATGGAAAGATTTCCGTAACTTTGTGGTTGTTAAAAAAGTGAAGGAAAGCGACGTTATTACATCATTTTATTTAAAACCTGAAGATGGTGGGCAAGTTTCTTCATTCATCCCAGGACAATATGTAACGATTCAAATAAATATAGAAGGTGAAACGTATACACATAATCGTCAATATAGTTTATCAGATGCTCCTGGAAAAGAATATTATCGTATTAGTGTAAAGAAAGAAAAAGGTGTAGATACACCGGACGGTAAAGTATCTAACTACTTACACGATCATGTAGAAGAAGGGGATATGTTACCAGTAAGTGCACCAGCAGGAGATTTCGTATTAAATATGGATTCAACATTACCAGTTGTGCTAATTAGTGGTGGAGTAGGTATTACACCAATGATGAGTATGCTAAATACGTTAATTGAACAAAACTCAAAACGTAATGTATGTTTTGTTCATGCAGCGATAAATAGTAATACACATGCAATGAAAGAACACGTTGAGACAGTAGATAATGAATACGAACAAGTTAAAGCATACACTTGCTATTCTGCACCAACTGAAAAAGATATGGAAATGAAGAACTTTGATAAAGAAGGTTTCATTGAAGCTGAATGGTTACAAACTATTATTCCGACAACTGAAGCAGAATTTTATTTCTGTGGTCCCGTACCATTTATGAAGCATATAAATGCTGCACTAACTAATTTAGGTGTGGAACAAGAGCATATTCATTATGAATTTTTCGGTCCAGCAGCAAGCTTACAATAGATGAAGTTTGAAATAAGTAAAAAACGAGGTATTATTTTACCTCGTTTTTTATTTGTTCTCGTAACAGCCGATTTACCGTTTCACGGCGTATACCTATGAGTTGACCGATTTCAGTTTGTGTTAATATTTCATATATAGGAATGTCACCTAAATATAGTGTGAACCATTCTTGTAAACGATGTAGACGTTCTTTCGGAGAGACGGTTGTCAATTGATCGATACGCTGTTGCATCATTCTTAATTTTGATTGTAGTTGCATAGCAATATTTGCATATGATGCAGGATTTGCCTGAAGTTGATCGTACCATTCATTACTAATTATAGGTTCAACTTCTGTTTTCATTAAAGCGATTGCTGTACCGTGATATTCCTTCGGTGAAATTAAAGAATGGTGAGGTATCGTTTCACCTGGAACGATAATGTTGAATAGAAATGGTGTTCCATCTTCTTCTATCCGTACTACTTTTAATAAACCTGTTTTTATAAAATATAAAGGACCGTCCTCGCCTTGACGGAATAGTACATCTCCTTTGTGTAGAATCAATGTTAGCCCCCCATTTAAACATTTCTATTTCTTCTATTTTAGCGTATATGTATAAAGACAATATGCTTTTAAATAGCAATTTCATTGACGAAATATATGCTATTACAGTAGTATACTATTTAGTGTGTAATAGTACTAGCAATGAATACGCTGTAGGGGGTTTAGTATATTGTTAGATGCGATAAAAATGACGGATATGAGAATTCCGGCGAATGCTATCATTCATGTAGAAGAGATGAAAGGTGGAGTCGTGTTATCCGTTGAAGTAGACGGCCAAATTATTTATACGATGGCTTATGATGAAGAAACAGATAGTTATGCTGAATTATATGATCGAAACGATAAGAGGGCGTGCCAAGTACATGAGGATTTTATGGGATGGTCACTTCTTCACTAAAAAAGATGTCAATATGACATCTTTTTTTATTAAAACGATAGAATATACAAAGAAATGAAATATAAGGATAAAATTTGTAATAAATGATTTTGCATTGTTAGCACTTTGTAACTGCAAGTGAATTATTTTTTCGCTATCATAAAGATAACAGTCGCAGTTATAGGAGTGGTCAACTTGAAGAAAGTACATATTTCCAATTATATGTTATTATGTGTTTGTTTAATTTTATTTGTTCTCTTAGGAGGATTTTTATATTCATGTGTATAAGAAAAACGCATTCTAAAAAGAACGCGTTATAAAAAAGAACGCGTTATAAAAAAGAAGTAATGATTAATCTAGTTCCAAGAATGATTAATGTGATACGTAATAAATTAATTACGGCATTACCACTTAATTTTGTATTAATATAAGCCCCGATTTTCCCGCCAATCCATGCACCAGGAATAAGAATTAATGCGTAAACCCAGCTGACATTTCCAAGGGAGATGTGAGTTGCAGAACTTACAATTGCTGATAAAAAAACGATAAACATCGAAGTTGCTACAGCAATATGTGCTGGGAATGCAAAAAGTAGCATCATTGCTGGAACAAGTAAGGCACCGCCGCCAATTCCAAATAATCCAGATATAAAACCAACTATAAAGGCGATAAAGATAGCGAGAAGCGGTGGAAATTGATAGTGTACAGTGTTTCCTTCGTTATCTGTAAAAGAACGCTTAATTACCGTCATATTTGATAAAGAAAGGGGGTTTAATTTGTCTCGTAACATAAGAAGGATGGAGACAAAAATAAGGAAAATCCCAAAATATAAAGAAAATGTATCTTGGTTTAAAAATTTGTTTGCCCACGAGCCGATGATACCACCAGGGCCACTCCCGATAAATAAAATAAGTCCACTTTTGTAATCTACTCGTTTATGCTTCATATAAGTAAGGGTGGAAGATAGTCCTGTAAAAACGACTGTTACCATTGAAGTTCCTACTGCAAGTTGTGGTGATAGACTGTGTAATCCGATTAATAACGGAACAATAATAATTCCGCCACCAAGCCCGACTAGACTCCCGACTGTCCCGGCGATTAACCCGATGAAAAGTAACATGATGTATTCCAAAATTTCCAACTCCTCTATATAACTTATCCACCAATTATTATACACGCTTTTTAATAAGAAAAAGGTTTGTTCACAAAAAAGTCGTCTTCCTAGAAAAATAAGGAAGACGACTTTTAATTAAAAGATTAAGTGTAATAAAGCGTAAAATAATGCAGCTAACGAAGCTGAAATAGGAAGTGTAATAACCCATGTAATTAACATACGTTTTGCAGTTCCCCATTTTACACCTTTCACACGATGTGAAGCACCAACCCCTAAAATAGAAGAAGAGATAACGTGCGTTGTACTAACCGGTAAGTGAATGAATGTTGCGCCGAAAATAACAAGTGATGATGATAAATCAGCAGCTACACCATTTACAGGACGAATTTTCATAATTTGTCCACCGACAGTTTTAATAATTTTCCATCCGCCAACAGAAGTACCAAGACCCATTGCGATTGCACAACATAATTGTACCCAGAACGGGATGTCGTCAGAAGTATGATAGTTATTGGCCATAAGAGCCATCGTAATGATTCCCATTGCTTTTTGTGCATCATTCGTACCATGTGTATAAGCTTGTAATGCTGCAGTGAAAATCTGGAATAAACGGAAGTTTTTGTTCGTTTTCGTTAAATTAAAGTTTTTAAAGACCACTTTAAAAATACTGTATACGATATAACCAATAACAAAAGCGATAATCGGTGAAATGATTAAAGCTTCAAGAATTTTTATGAACCCTTTAAGATTTAATGAGCTAATACCGGCAGCAGCGATAGCTGCACCTGCGATTGAGCCGATAATTGCATGCGAAGAACTACTTGGAATACCGTAGTACCAAGTAATTAAATTCCAAGCTATTGCCGCAAGCAAAGCAGCTAAAATTACAAGAGAACCATTTTGCAAGGCAAATGGATCAACGATATCTTTTGTAATCGTTTTTGCTACACCTGTAAATGTCATCGCACCTAAAAAGTTCATAATAGCTGCCATAATAATTGCATGTCTAGGCTTTAGAGCTTTCGTTGAAACAGCCGTTGCAATAGCGTTTGCTGTATCGTGAAATCCATTGATAAAGTCAAAAGCTAAAGCGCAAATGACTACTAAAACGGTCAGTATCAAGAGTGTATCCATGATCAAACTCCTTACGCGTTCTTCATAATAATTGTTTCTAATACGTTTGCAACGCTTTGGCAGCTATCCGCTACTTCTTCAAGCTCTTCGTAAATCTCTTTGTATTGAATAATCTTAATCGGATCTTTCTCACGAGAGAATAAGTGCTTAATTGCATGACGGCGAATATCATCACATTGTGATTCGTAATCCTTAATCTTAATCGCGTTCGTACGAATGTCGACTAACTTCTTTTTAGACAGTAGTTCAACAGAATTTGCAATCTCAATCGCACATTGATTAATTGCTTCAACGAATTTAATCATGTATTCATCAGCTTCTGTAATAGAATACATTTCGAATAGACCAGCACTATGATCTAATCCGTCTAATACATCATCCATACTCATTGCAAGTTGTAGGATGTCCTCACGTTCAATTGGAGTAATAAACGCTTTGTTTAGCTCCATAATGATTTCGTGAATAAATGAGTCACCTTTTGACTCATACTCTTTCATGCGCATAGAAAACTCTTTTAAATCGCTAGCATTTTTAATTTTATACTCCACGAAAAACTGCGCGCCTTCTTTTAAATTTTCTGAAACATTCATTAACATTTCAGAAAATTTATCTTTTTTTGATTTAAATACCATTATTAGTTACCCCCACAAAAGTAATATATGTAAAATATATTGGCTAATCAATTCTAACAAAAAACTGTCGTTTTTTAAAACATTTTATCGAAAAGTTTACAAAAACTTAACATAACTCTCATTGTTGTATTAATAATATTAATAATCAATAGTGAATATCTTACTTGTAGAATGTCCTTTTCTTGCAAAAAGTATGAATGTGAAAGAAAAGCTTTACACTATAGGAACGACTACGTTATTATAATAAATTTAAAAGGAGGTATATTCTTCCTTTTGAAAAGAAGAGTGTAAACAAACGAAGGAAGTGAACGAATGAAATTGAAGAACACTCACTTAAAAAAAATGCAGGAGTGGTTCAACAAGAGGAAGAAACTTCGTAATTCATTAATTGTATTAGGGAGTTTACTCGCTACTCTATTTGTTGCTATAAATATAATAATTTCCATTCAAGACATATCTGAATTAAAACAAGCTGTTCCGCAACCGACCTTAATTTATGATGCAAATAATGAAGTTGCGACTAAATTAGCTTCTTCTAAAACAGAAGGTGTTAAAAGGAAAGATATTCCTGACATTATGGTTCAGGCAATTGTTGCAGTAGAAGATAAGGAGTTTTTTAACCATCACGGTATTTACTATAGTGGAATTATAAGTGCAGTTTTTAAAAATATTACAGCAGGAGAAGTTGTAGCAGGGGGAAGTACAATTACACAACAACTTGCGAAAAATGTATTTCTGACACAAGACCGCACATACTCTCGAAAAATAAAGGAATATTTTTTAACAAAAAAAATAGAGCGTACGTATACGAAAGATGAAATTATTGAAATGTATATGAACCAAATTTATTTTGGCGAAGGTGCTTGGGGTATAAAAAGGGCAGCTAAATCTTATTTTGATAAAGATGTAAAAGATTTAACGGTTTCAGAGGCTGCAACGATTGCTGGCTTGATTAAAGCACCGTCTGCATATTCACCATATAAAAACTTTAATAAGTCAATCGAACGACGTAATGTTGTATTAAGTTTAATGAAAGAGCAAGGATATATTTCTGACGAACAGTATAATAAAGAAAAAGAGAGCGGTCTTGTGTTAAAACGTGGTGTGGATGATAAATACAAAGGGAAATACTCTCAATATGTAGATTATATTGTTAGGGAAGCTATGGACAAGTACGAATTAACACAAAATGAAATTTTAGCAGGTGGTTATCGTATTTACACAGAGCTTGATCCGAAAAAACAACAGGCTGTAGAAGACGTTGTGAATAATGAGAGTTATTTCAAAGATAATGGCTCAGACCAGCTTATGCAAACGGGTGTAGTTCTTATGAATCCAAAAACAGGTGGTGTACCAGCTTTAGTTGGAGGTAGAGGACCGTATCAGTTTTTACAGTTTAACCATGCAACCCAATTAAAAAGACAACCTGGCTCAACGTTAAAGCCTCTGGCTGTATATGTACCAGCTTTAGAGCAAGGGTATGAAGTATACGATATATTAAAAGATGAACCATTTAATATTAAAGAATATAAACCGCAAAATAGTGATCACACTTTTCACGGTGATGTGACAATGTATGAAGCCGTGGCAAAGTCGTACAATGTTTCGGCTGTTTGGCTATTGGAACAAATTGGATTGGATAAAGGATTGAAATCTTTAGAGCGATTTGGTATTCCATTAGTGCCAGAAGATCGTACGTATCCAATTGCTTTAGGCGGGATGCATGTTGGGACCTCTCCATTTGTAATGGCTCAAGCATACAGTACATTTGCAAATGACGGTGTCCAAGTGGAAGCTCATGCGATTAGAGAGATACAAAATGCTGAAGGTGAAACAATTGGAAAGTGGTATAAGAAAGAGACACGAGTGACGAGCGAGAAAATTGCTCAAAAGATGACATATTTATTAAAAGGTGTTGTCGAAAAGGGAACGGGCGAAAAGGCGAAAGTTAATAATGTTGATACGGCCGGTAAGACAGGAACTACTCAAATTGTAAATGGACCAAGCACCGGTGCAAAGGATTCATGGTTTGTTGGATACACACCAGATTTAGTAGGTGCGATTTGGGTAGGATTTGATAAAACAGATAGCGATCATTATGTTCCAGGGGGGAGTCAAATTACGACGACAATGTTCCGGGATATTATGAAAAAAGCGAATGCCAATCCAGCTCAAAAAGCATTCCAGTTATCGCTCATATCTGAGGCTGATTATAAAAAACAATTGAATACAATAGAAGAGGAAAAACGAAGAAAAGAAGAAGAGAAGAGAAGGAAAGAAGAGGAACAGCAAAGAAAAAAAGAGCAACAAGAGTGGCTCGACAAAGTGAAAGAATGGATTCCTTCACTTTGGTAAAAGAAAGAGGCGAATAACGAAATTCGCCTCTTTTTCGTATGAGAAATTAAGTGAACTTTTAATCGGTGGGAGGAGCTGTATCTATCCCTACGAGTTGTTAGCCCATATTAATTGGGATAAATAGTATTACTCGTTAAGTGTAACATTTGTACTGCCAAAGGATTGAGAATCGTATGTGATGATTATTTTTCCTTTACTAATAGGTTCGTAAGGTAATTCTTCTTCGTAATTACCATTATTTTCATTATGGATAGAAAGCGTGATTTCATCAATTTCTTTATTTGTATACTGAACTTTAATCGTTTCAGCAATTTGAAGTAACGCTTCGGAACTAGCAGCTTTCGTAATAAGCATTCCTTTTATAACTTTTTTTTCATTATTTGAGGTATTGGAATAAGGGATGTTGCTTTGTTTTGCATACAAAAGTTTGTATGGAACAGTTTTTCTCTCTGCTTTTGATATAGTGGAATATTTTAGAGTTAAAAAAAATCCTACACATAAAATAATGCATACCATAAGAGCAATCCAAATGCGTATTAGTGACATAACTCTCATTTTCATCCCTCTTTCATATCTTTGACTTCACTATTTATCATACAAAATGAGGATTAAGACAGAGTAAATTTGAGGTAAAGAAACGTAAAGAAGGAGCACTTATCCTCCCAAATAAGTGCTCCTTTCTATATAAAGAGAGATTTAATGCACGGTTAAACGATACATATTATTATAAATATACTTATTGATTGAAAATTAGTAAATTCGGAATACGGATAGTGTTGCAGTTGTATCGCCTGTGTTAGGAATAGAAATAGTGTTTGCTGTAGGCTGTACAGCAATCGTTGTACCAGCTTGTAAAGTAACGATTGTAGAGAAAGAAACAGCACTACCGATAACGTTAGTTGAGAAGTTACGATTAGGTGGTTGGCCATTGAATGAAATACCGAATCCGAATGGTGAAGATCCTGGGAAAGTTGTAGACGCTGAGAAACTAATATCATATACGCCTGTTTCTAAAATTGTTAAAGTATCTGAAGTATCGTTGAAAGAGATATTAGTTAATTCAAAAACTTGATTGAATTGGATGTTTGTTCCAGGGGATATAGTTTGTGGATTTGAGTTTCCGATAGCTGCGATAGTTACAGGAATTGGAGTACCCGCTGCTCCTGTTGCGCCAGTAGCACCTTGAGCACCAGTAGCACCTGTTGCGCCAGCTGGTCCATGAGCACCAGTAGCACCTTGAGCGCCAGCCGGTCCTTGAGCGCCAGTAGCACCTGTTGCGCCAGCTGGTCCTTGAGCACCAGTAGCACCTGTTGCGCCAGCCGGTCCTTGGGCACCAGTAGCACCTTGAGCACCCGCTGGACCTTGAATACCTTGAGCACCCTGAGGTCCAGTAGCGCCTTGAGCACCCGCTGGTCCCTGAGCACCTTGAGGTCCTTGAGCGCCAGTAGCACCTTGAGCACCAGCCGGTCCTTGAGGTCCAGTAGCACCTGTTGCTCCTCCTCCAAGGCAACCTGACCCGTATTGAACTAGGATAGTTTGGATCTCTGTTATGAGTTTAACTAGTTTGTCGATAGTGCAGCAATCTACTTTGAATAACTTAGCGATATACAATAAATAATTAAGCAAGCTTTGTAGCTCAACGTACAATGCTCCGCATGAGAAAGGTTTTGTTTTTAAAATAGTTAATAGATTAGCGATAATAGAATTTCCAATTTGTTTTTGTGCTGGAGATAAATCTAAGCAATTGAGGAATTTGTGTAGGTTATTTAGGGCAGCAATCAAGTTATCGATATTATTTTGAGAAGGGTTTTGAAAGACAGCTTGAATAGCTTGGCCAAGAGCTTGAAGAAGTCTAACGAATTCTGTAAGTTCGGACTTAGAGATGTTAATATAACTACA
Source organism: Bacillus pretiosus (assembly GCF_052947655.1). Taxonomy (NCBI): domain Bacteria; kingdom Bacillati; phylum Bacillota; class Bacilli; order Caryophanales; family Bacillaceae; genus Bacillus; species Bacillus pretiosus. The sequence goes on from NZ_CM129593.1 coordinate 1,408,480, forward strand.
AGCTCTGACTTCGCAACAATCATTACCATAAAATACTTTTCCTTTCTTTCATAGAATCAATAGTCGTTACTATATATTAAAATGAAATTTATACTAAATTCGTGATGGACAAACTACCATTTCTAAAAAAAATAAGAAATTGGCCCTCTTAGCAAAAATAAGTAAGATAAAGAGAAGGTTTATATAATGTAAAGACGAAAAATTCAGCATAAAAAACTGCATGCTAATTGTTGTAGGTATTTAACAATTGGCATGCAGTTTGTGGAGGAGTACCTCATTTGTAGTCATTTAATCTTTCAAGGGTTGTTTTAGGTAAAATTGGAATTGAAATAGTGAAAGTTGTACCATCTTGATTACTGGTCATTTTTAATGTACCGTTATGATTTTGAATAATTTTCTTCGTTACTGACAAGCCCAGTCCTGTGCCCGAATCTTTTGTTGAGAAGAATGGATCAAAGATATACTCTTGAATGGCTGTTGGAATACCAATTCCATTATCAGTGAAAGTAATACGAACAAAATTATCTAGGCGATAACTAGTAATTTGGATAGAAAGTTTTTTTTCACCTTGAGCATCGACAGCATTCTGAAATAGGTTTAAAAAAACTTGTACAAGTTCATGACGATCAATATGGACTAATACATCATCTAATTCGGTAGAAAAATTATAATCAATTGAAATATTATGTAAAAAGACTTCACTAGCTAGTAACTGTTGAATATACTCACGTAAAAATGTATTAATAGGAAACGGTTCTCTTGTAAATTCGCGTGTTTTTGAAATAGCTAAAAATTTTGTAATAATACTATTTGCGCGGTCTAATTCAGGAATAAGTAAGTTTTCAAATAATTCTTTATTAGATGGAGAAACAGTTTCTTGTAAAAATTGTAAATAACCTCGTACGGTTGTAAGAGGATTACGTACTTCATGTGCAATCCCAGCTGCAATTCGCCCTGCTAAAGAAAATTTCTCTGCATCACGTTCTGTGTTTAAATAATGAAAGACACTAATAACTCTAAAAATCTCTCCGTTATAATCACGAATAATTCGGTTATTTAAAATGCCATAGTTTTTGTCTAAAACTTCTTCATTATATATTTCTGTTCCCGTTCTTAATGTTTCAAGAGCTTTAATTTTTTCTTCTGGCAATTGTAGTAATTGTTGAATTGGCTTTCCGATTATATCATTTCGTACTACACCAAAATCATCTGCTGCAGCTTGGTTACATAAAGTGATATTTCCTTTAGCATCAACAAAGGTTACATGATGTGAAAAAGCATCAAAAATATGAATGAAGTATGTTTCAAGTTGCTCAAATAAAAATAATGAATCGCAAGTAAGTTGAAAATCAGCCTCTTTATTCTCTTTTTTTATGTTTTGAATGGAATGAGTCGTTCTCGTTTTCTTTATTTGTAAACCAATATGTGGATTTTTGTATGTGAAATGATTTGGTAATTGATTCACAAGTTCTTCATAAAAACGTACTTTATTTTCTAATTCTTCTATTCGTTTTTCATGAGATACAATATCATCGTTTGGAAGCATAAATAAATAACCCCTCAATTTAAAAATTCTTCCATCTAGTATATCATATTTTTATACGGATACTCTTAAAGAAGGGGCTACTTAATAAAATTGATTAGCTGAAGTGTTCGGGAAGTGAGTAGAATGAATAGAAGGTGAAGTTAAAAAGGGAGGGATATATTTGCTTTTCATTGGAGTGACAGGGTGGGGAGATCATGATTCTTTATATATAGATCCCTATGAAAATAGAAATAAATTACGAACATATAGTGAGTATTTTCCTATAGTGGAAGTGGATAGTTCATTTTATGCGATGCAACCTGCACGAAACTATACAAAATGGGCAATGGAAACACCGAAAGATTTTGCTTTTATAGTAAAAGCATATCAAGGAATGACAGGACATATGAAAGGTGAAATCCCTTTTTCTACGTTTGATGAGATGTTTGATGTGTACAAACAATCTATTCTGCCTTTAATAGAAGCTGATAAATTAAAAATGATTTTATTTCAATATCCACCATGGTTTGATTGTAAAAAGAAAAATGTGGATTTTCTTCGATATACGAAAGAAAAAATGGAAGGTTTACCGTGTGCCATAGAATTTCGAAATCAAACATGGTTTTATCCCGAAATGAAAGATAAGACGATACAGTTTCTAGAACATGAGAAATGGATTCATACCATTTGTGATGAGCCGCAGGCCGGGATAGGTTCGGTACCGCTCGTATTAGAAGTAACGAATGCAGAGATGGTGTTAATACGTTTTCATGGTAGGAATGTTCATGGGTGGCTTGATAAAGGGGAAAATTGGAGAGCGGTTCGTTGCTTATATCGCTACAACAATAAAGAATTAGAAGAATGGGTAGAAAGACTAGAGCAATTAAAAAAGAAGACAAAGGACATATATGTACTATTTAACAATAATTCGGGCGGAGATGCAGCGGATAATGCGAAACAGCTTATGAAAATGATGAACATTACATATGGTGAGCCGAAGCCTGAGCAATTAAATTTGTTTGAATGATAATAAACAAGAAAGGCACTGTACAAACAGGGGGAATGTACAGTGCCTTTCTATATGAAAAAGAGGGGTAACAATGTTACTGAGCGTTTGGTTGATTCATCAATTGTTGGCTTCGTAATAAATGATAATGGTTATCATTATCATTGTCAATAGTTTTCCGAAAAATAAATAAAAAACTTTTTATGAGACATTACCGGGTAGGAAGATTCCTGATAAAAGGTTTGGCTGAAGCAAAGAAGTTTTTCGGGGGAGAATGCTAGTAAACTCCTAATAAAGTATCAAAAAAAAAGAACAGCAATTAATGCTGTTCTTTTCCAGTGACGAATTGTTGTAAATCAAAAGGAGTTATCGCTTGGATAAACTCTTTTGAGATAAGTGTTTGAACAAGAGTACTTTCAGAAATGGAAGCACCTGTTTTCTTTTCATAAGCTTGTTTTAATAAATCAAGTTTTTCAGCCGTTTCTTTCGGTAATTCAATTGTTAATGTGTTCATAATTTCTCCCCCTTACTATTAGAGTACCACTACAATATAGGAGAGACAAGAAAAGAGAATGTGAAACATAAAAAAGGTTACCATTTATAAATGGTAACTTTTTTTATGTATAAGAGTTATTAAGCAATACCGATATACTTTAAAGTTTTTGATGGAGTACTATGATCAAAGAAGTGTTGTAAAAATGCGATATCAACACCTGATTTGTATGCACAATATCCCCAAGTTTTTCGAAGTGTATGTGAGCTAATCCCTTCTAATCCAACTTCTTTTGCAGCTTTGTTTAAAATGTACCATGCATGTTGTCTCGTAATAGATTTCGTTCCTTTTTGAGACTTTAATAATGGTTCATTACGTTTCCAAGTTTTACGTTCTTTCATGTAGTCTTCGATCGCGTGCTGCAAGTCTTCATTTACAGCAAACCATTTATGTTTCTTTACTTTTTCATTGTAAAATAAAATGGAATGGCGAACATTTTCATGTTCATCGATTACATCACTAACTTTTAATTGTAAGATTTCACTTACTTTTAAGCCAGAATTTACAGCTAATACGAATAATAAGCCATCACGTTTCGAAGATTGTAAAAGTATATTTTTGATAGTTTCTAATTGTTTTTCATTTTGAATAGGTTGTCCTGCTTGTTTCATTTCACGCACTCTCCTCTTTTATGTGTGTAAAGGAAAGGATTAACTTGTTTCCTACTATAAAGGGAGAGTGTGAATTTCATGTGAACTCCTAGTGAAATTAAGACAAATTATTTGACTTCTTTTATTTTTTGTAAATTAAAGTAGAATACAACACTATTAGTCGTGTTATATACACCGTACTCGGCATGGTGGAGGTCTAAAATGTTTTTTACAATAGATAACCCGAGACCGGTACCTCCAGTATGACGGCTACGAGATGCATCTAAACGGTAGAAACGATCCCAAATTTTTTCAAGACTTTCTTCAGGGATAGGGTTTCCTGTGTTTTCGATTTCGACTTTTACTATATCTTCCAGTTCTATAACGGAGACGTGTATTTTTTCTCCATCTGGCGTATAGCGAATTGCATTGCTAAGTAAGTTCACAACGACTTGCTCAATACGACTACGATTCGCTTTAACGAATATAGAAGAGTCTACATCTACGTTCACTTGTAAATGCTTTTCCTCCATGCTAAATAATAACTTTGTATAGACTTGTTGAATTAATTCACCGATTGAGAATGTCGTCATATCTAGTTTGTACGTACCAGATTCTAGTTTTGCTAATTCTAACATTTCAACAATAAGTCTGTTCATGTTTTCTGTTTCTTCTAAAATAACATCTGTGTAATACGTCGTATCTTTACTAACGCCATCTTTAATTCCTTCTGCGAAACTTCTAATTACACTAAGTGGTGTTTTTAATTCGTGTGATACACCAGAAATGAATTCTTTTCGCGTTTTCTCTAATTGACGTTCACGTTCAATATCTTGTTGTAATTTTGTATTGGCAACATTTAATCGATCGATTCGGTCTTTTAAGTTTACAGATAACGTATTAATACTACCGGAAAGCCCGCCAATTTCATCGTCTGCTGTCACAGGTAATTTTTCACTAAAATCAAAATTGGCCATTTTTTTTGTAACGCGATTCATTTTAATTAATGGTTTCACAATGATTTTTGAGTAGTAGAAGGATAATAAAATAATTACGAGAAATACGATGATTAAGGCATAGACATAATAATCCTTTAAAACGAGCATCGCTTCATTAACAGGTTGTAAAGATGCTATCGCAAAAGCGTACTCTGTAATTTTTCCATTTTCCACAATAGGTTTTACAAAGATACTATTTTTTATATTCTCTCCACCATCTATTATATAAGTGTTTAATTGGTGTGAGTTAGCAGTGCCATTTCTAATAATCTCTGCAAAATATTGAACGGCTTGTAATGTTTCAAAATCATTTGCAAGACGAACATCCGCTTTGGATGGAAGCTGTAACTTAGATACGATACCAGTAAACTCAATTTGAGTCACAGTTTTGGATCGGCTTGTAAGTCTATTTTTAGCAGGGTTTCCATTAATGGATTGAAAATCTGAGTTGACATTTTCGTTTTGCCATCGATTATAGTTTGTTGTCAATTCTAGTGGTGTTATGGTGGAATCTTGTACAAAACCGACGACGTTTATCATCCCATCTTTTTTCAATCCTAAGTTTTCGAATTTATTATATTCTTCTGGCGTTAAAACATTATTGAGTGGAATGGAATATGCTTTATTATTTTTAGGATTAATTACATCAATGTAGAAATTATTGTCACTTTTAATAATGCCGTTCGTATTTAAAAACTGCATTTCAGCATTTGTTTTATCATGAAATTCTTGTTTTAGTTTTCGAATTTCCTCATAAGTTTTACCACTTTCTTCGTAAGTATTTACGAACTTCTCAAAAGCAGTTTGAACTGTTTTTACTTTTTTATTAATGTAAAATTTCTCTAAAAATAGAGATTGTCCTAAGAAAAAAAGGAGGAATATGATTGTAAATAATGTTGATGTTAATAAAAATAGTTTAAAGACGATACTTCTGTTTTTCACTGCGTCACCTCTTGTGAGAAATACTGTAAATGATTTCTTTATTATAACAAACGTTACAAAAAAGTAGAGGAGAAAATCTGTCTCTTCCGAAAGTAGTTTTTAGTAAAAAGTCACATAAAAAGAACTCGACAGACGTATGACGAGTTCTTTAATGTATTATTGTTGAATTGCTGCATCTAAAGCGATTTCAATCATTTCGTTAAATGTAGTTTGACGCTCTTCAGATGTTGTTTCTTCACCAGTGAAAATGTGATCGCTTACTGTTAATACAGATAACGCGTTTACACCGTATTTCGCTGCTAATGTGTAAAGAGCAGTTGTTTCCATTTCTACTGCTAGTACACCATAATCTCCAAGTTTTTTAACCATGTCCATGCTTTCGCGGTAAAATACATCTGCTGTTAAAACATTACCAACACGAACGTGTAAGCCTTTTTCAGTTCCAGCATCGTAAGCTTTCTTTAAAAGGTCAAAGTTTGCAGCTGGTGCAAAATCAAAACCTGGGAATGTTAAACGGTTCATATTAGAATCCGTACAAGCTGTCATTGCAATAATAACGTCACGTACTTTTACGTCTTTTTGAATCGCACCGCAAGTTCCAACGCGAATTAAATTTTTAACTCCGTAGCTTTGGATTAATTCGTTTACATAAATAGAAATAGAAGGAACACCCATACCTGTACCTTGAACAGATACGCGTTTTCCTTTATAAGTTCCAGTGAAACCTAACATACCACGCACGTTATTATAGCAAGTAACGTCCTCTAGAAATGTTTCAGCGATATATTTTGCACGTAATGGATCACCAGGTAATAGAATAGATTCAGCAATTTCGCCTTGTTTTGCTTCAATATGTACACTCATGAAAAGTCCTCCTTATAATGTATTGATAGAAATCAATATCATTTGCATTATACACTATCAATCCTTTCAATTAAAATCTTTTAATTATTTGTAATATGTGCAAAGCAGGAGGATTTCATAAATCATAATCTAGAATATATATGTAAGAAGTTTTGTATAAACAGAGACAATAAAAATGGTAGGTGATATTTTGAAAAATCTTGTCATTGGACTTGTTGCTTTACTATTTATTGTAGTAGGCGGATTTTACATAAAAAAGTATCAGGAAACTACAGAGACTGTAGGTGATGTTCAGGAAGTAAAATGGGATGTGTCAAATGGAAAAGGAAATGAGAAAGTAAATATTTTGTTTCAATTACTAAATAATAAAAATAACGAAGTTCGTGGTGTGAATGATCAAATTCGGGCAGTTATTGTAGACGGACAATTAAAACATGTACAACAAATGAAACCTACATTTGCAGGGAATGGATCATATAAGGTATCTTCCAACATAGCGAAAGATGAAAGGTATACAATATTTTTATATGAAGACAAAAACAAGTCTGTGAAATCATTTGCGAAGAAAGATTTTGGGAGAGAAATAGAGGAGAAAAATAAGAAAAAAGTAAAATTTCCAATCGATAGTGTGCTTACAAAAAAAATAGGGGAGTATGAAGTTTCTCTATTATTTGGTGCATTGCATCCGAATGAACCAGCGACGTTAACATTTCAATTCCAAGCGAAAAAGGGTGAGAAATTGAAATTACATTCAGAGAGAGGAGAAGTGGAAGCGCTCTATATCGTGGACGAAACGAGAGAAAACTTTTTATACGCAATACCTGTTGATACAGATGAGCAATTACAATACCGTATTACATTTCCTATAGAAGGAACGTATAAAATATGGGGAGATTTCTATATAAATGGTAAGAAATATGAAAAAGAATTTATTGTACAAGTTCAAAAAAGAAAAAACAGCTAAATGTTTAGCTGTTTTTTCTTTTTCCTATTAATTTTGTTACAGAGAGCATTGTAATTGGTAAAGAATGATTCTTTCTAAATGCTAAATATTTACCGCTCCATGCTGGTTTATATTTTTCTTTAAAATGACGTAGCCCGCTGAAGCTATACGTATAACGAACATTATTAAAGATGGCAGCAGCAACTCGTTCGGACCAAAAAGATTGTGTCGATAAACCTACATTTGAAAGTGGTGCCATACCAATATTAAAGGAGTGGTATTCATTTTCTTTTGCCCACTGGAATAGGTGGATGAAAATTGCATCCATAATGCCGCTAGGTGCATCTGGATAATAGCGCATTAAATCAACAGACAATGATCCGTCTTGATATACGGGCATAAAGGTTGTAAATGCAATGATTTTTCCATCAGCATCACATAATGTAGCGATAGGTGCTCGGCTAATATATTCACGATCAAAGTATCCGAGTGAAAAACCTTTCTCTTTTTTTCCGCCGAGCCACGCATCTGAAACTTTTCTTAACTCTTCAAATAATTCGTTTGAGAATGGTGGCTGATGAATAGAGAATGTATAGCCTTCTCGTTCGAAACGGTTGAAAGTCGCTCGCATACCGGCTCGTTTTTTTCCTGTTATTGTAAATGTGTTCAAATCAACGACAGCTTCTTCACCAAGTTTAAAGAAGTTGTAACCAAAATCATGATATAAACTCATCCATTTACTTTCTATTTGGTAGAATACACAAATGTATCCAAATCGATCAGCCTCAGCTAAAAACTCTTGTAACACAGTACGGTAGGAGGAAGGATCCCCAATTGGATCACCTAGCACAACGAGACGTTTTCCAGTTATAGAGAAGAGAAGGAGCGCTTTCCCATCACTACTGAAGAAAAATTGTTTATCTCCTAAAAATCCTAAATGACTAAGTACATTACCATCATGTTCATCTAAAAAGTTTTGCAACCTTTTATCATTAGCTGGTTGCCCGGGAAATTCATTTCGATAACGATTGGCAATGAGTGAGCCAATCAGTAAAAATGTAGGAACGAAAAAGGCAGCTGCTAATGCACTTCGTTTCACTTGTGTAATATTACGAACGACAAAATCAGGTTTAAAAGCTTCTTTTGCACCTGCAAATAAAATACCTAAGTTTTTATATAAATATAAAGTTATGAGTAAGAATATAAAAACTTTTACCATATCAGAAAGTGAGACTTCCATTTTCTCGCGTACAAATCTTTTACGAAGCATATATAATACAGCGAGTACGATTAATAAAATAAACGTCTCTTCAATATCAATCCCTTTTAGCGTATTAAAGATGGCTGCCCCGATTAAAGAAATAATCGTCATATAGTAAGAACGCTTTGTTCCATAATATATCCCTCGCGAAAGGATCAGGAGGAGAATACCAAATGTTAGTGATAAGCTAAAAGAAAATTGAATAAGATGTTTTGGAGCTAGAATATGTAAGGCATGTGCCCTGTTTATACTTGTCGGTAGAATGGTCGATAAAATAACCATTAATCCAGCAAATACTGTTAAAGCAGCAGAGGCCCATGAACCTAGTTTTCCTAGAAAATCACGCTGCAAAGTCCATATAACACCAGTTGTTTCTAATGCAGGCGCAATAAAAGGTTTATCTTCAAACTTTTTAATGGCCACGCCTGTCATTTCAAAAGCTGCAAAAATAAGACCAAGGCAGAAAGGTAAAATGTAATAGACGAGGCGATATAATAACATAGCAGGTAGTAATACGCCTGTATCAATGCCGTATTGTCCGAGCCCAGTTAAAAAGACAAGATCAAATGAACCAAGTCCACCAGGAACGAGACTAACAACACCAGCTAAAGCAGCAATTACATACACACCTAAAAACTTTTGAAATTCGATATCGATACCAAATAATATTAGTATGACGTACATAACAATACCGGCAGATACCCACTCAACTAATGAAACTAATGAGTATAAAACAGTTGGATTTTTTTCTTCTTCCCCTTCTTCTTGCCCTTCGGTTTGCTTTGGTTTTCTATTTTTTAGTTTAGAAAAGCCAATGTATATAGGGACGAAAAGGGCGAAGAAAATAAGAACAGGCCATAGCCACGGTTTTTCATGCAAAATAAAACTTGTGTCTAATATTCCAATAAGACCGAGGAAAGAAAGAATTGCGAGTCCGTTAATAAAAGCAGTTGTCATCCAGGCGATACTTTTAATAAGTTTGCCATTTTCTTTTATGTATGGACGATAAAGCATTGTGCGTACACCAGCTCCAACGAGACCACCAAACCCAATAAATCCATTTAAAGTATTAGCAATCCATGAGATACGAAAAATCTTTTGGACTGGTATATCAGCTTTTAAATAACGAAGCATAACATAGTCATAAAAGAACATTGTTGATACGGCAAATGCACCAAGTGTAATTGCTAAAAAGACTCCTCCGGTTGGAATGTTTTTAATTGTATTGATTGCTTCTAAAAAAGAAATGCCTGCTAATTCTTTTTTTGCTTGAAAGAATACAATTGTTAATACAACAAATGGGAAGATAATTTTCCCGATTTGTAAGAAACGTTTCCATGAAAACGACATAAATACAACTCTCCTTGTATAAGAAAACTGAGACAATAATATTATTATGACAAACTTCAAGAAAAATAAAAAGGTAAATTCCTGTATAGAGAAGCTATTTTTTATATGGGTCATATTTAAAAGAGTATTTCGTTTGTCAGAAAATTAAGTTAAAATGAATTGAAAGAAGGAAGAGAGGGGAAGTAGATGATTATAATAGGTTATGCGGGATATGAGTTAGAGAAAGCGAAACCTAATACATCAGAAGATTTCTTTAATAGATCTGAAGTGACATATATATTAAATAATAAAGAGAGAACTTTTTCCGTTTTATACGTTCGATATTTTGAAGAAGTTTTACAAGAAATTACTCCTTTTGAAGGAAATCCAGTATGTAAAGTAGAAGAACAAGACATATATTTACGGGATATTGTAGCGATATGTTGTTTACTGAAAGAGAATGAGCATCGCATGCAAAAACGTTTATATTTAAATAATATAGAAGCATTCCAACAATATTTTGATGAGGAAACAGTGGTGAAAGTACAAGAAATATTAGCTGAATTACATAAAAATAAAAGAGTAGAAATAGCGTGAAATGGCAAAGGAGAGGGAAAAAATGTCTAATCTAATGGTTGAAAATCAAACAGAACAAGTTTCTATGTTTTTAGAAGATGTTATTACTTTGATAACCAATTATGTAAATTATCATACGTTGCCTTCTTTATTAGAAGAAAAACCAGCAGGGAACGAGCAATATTATAAAGGGTTATTAGCATCAATAAGACGTCTTCTCGTTTTTTGTGAAGAAGGACATGATGCATGTTTTGTTTTGTTAAATAGCCAGCCATTTCGAAAAACAGCAGCTGAGAAAATTTTATATAAAATTTATCATCAAGTAATTGCAGAGTTTTTCTCACCAAAGAGTGATCATTGGTATGAAAATAGTCGGTCTGCCTATACAGGGAAAAACTCCATCGTTTTTCAACAAACGCCACCAGCATCTATAGAGCAAGTGATGAAGAGTTTAGAAGGAAAATTTCAATTGATGCGTGAAGAACTAGAATATTATGAGACGGATTACCAAACAAAGATGTTACACAAATATTAATTGCGAAAAAGAAGCTAAGGGGACTTAGCTTCTTTTCCTTTTGTAAAGTTATATAAGGGATTTCCTTTGAATATATTTATGGGGATAGCATTAAGGAGGTGTAACATGAGTCAGCAAGGTGTATTTACAGATTACTTTCATGAAGTAGAAAGCTGGTGTGAAAGTGTTCTTCACGTATTAGATAGCCGTGCAATGGAAGTGTATGATGTCCATATGCTTGCTTATAAAATTCAAACGTTATTAGATCGTATGAAAGAGCATGAGTATGATACAGATGCAGAGTTTATGTATGAAATAAGTGATGATGTAGAACATATTCAGCATCATTTGCAGGAAGTATTCGTGCAAGGAGAAGAGGAATATGAACTATATGAAAGAGGGGATAGTGAACGAGCTGTTCCGATTGGAGGGCATACACTTCCACCATTACCTTATCCGTATAATGCGTTAGAACCGTATATTTCTAGAGAAATTATGATGTTACACCATGATAAACATCATCGCAGTTACGTGGAAGGGTTAAATAAGGCAGAGAAAATGATGGAAGAAGCGAGAAAAACAAATCAATTTGATTTAATTAAGCATTGGGAAAGAGAAGCGGCTTTTCATGGATCAGGTCATTACTTACACACGATATTTTGGAATAACATGAAAAAAGATGGTGGCGGAAGTCCAAGAGGGGCTCTTTCACAACAGATTGAACAAGATTTTGGGAGTTTTTTACGTTTTCAAAAACATTTCACAGAAGCAGCTTCTAAAGTGGAAGGATCAGGCTGGGCGCTTCTCGTTTGGGTACCACGATCTGGAAGATTAGAAATTTTGCAGAGTACACTTCATCAATTATTTACACAATGGGATACGATACCGCTCCTCGTGCTAGACGTGTGGGAACATGCGTATTATTTACAATACCAAAATCGAAAAGATGAATATATTAAAAACTGGTGGAATGTTGTAAATTGGCCTGATGTAGAAAAAAGATTTGAAAGTGCGAAACAAATTGAATGGACACCGTATTAGACGCAGGTTCTCTGCGTCTTTTTTATTAGAAGGAGAAAGAGATTTCGTTCATATTTTAAAAGGCCAAGCATACACTTGTACAAAAAGTGCCAAAAGGACGTGGGGGGAAATATGAGACGAATTTGTGTAATAATCACGCTTCTTATTATGTACGCAAGCGTTATACCAATTCCTACATATGCAAAGATGAACAGTAATGTCAGTGCTCGAAATGCTGTATTAATGGAGCAACAGTCCGGTCGTGTATTATACGGAAAAGCAGAACATGAGCCACAAAAAATTGCTAGTATAACAAAAATTATGACAGCCTTGTTAGCTGCTGAATCAGGAAAAATGAAAGAAATGGTATCGGTTAGTAATGAAGCGGTGAGAGTAGAAGGATCAGCAATTTATTTAAAGCCTGGACAGAAAGTGAAGTTAGAGGATTTAGTATACGGACTCATGCTTAGATCTGGTAATGATGCAGCACAAGTAATTGCTGAAAATGTAGGAGGAAGTATAGAAGGGTTCGTATATTTAATGAATGAAAAGGCGAAACAAATTGGAATGAAAGATACTCACTTTTCAAACCCACATGGTTTGGATGGAGATGGATCCCATTATTCATCAGCCTATGATATGGCACTTTTAACAAAGTATGCAATGGGGAACGAAACCTTTAAGAAGATTTTTGGGACAAAAACGTATAAATCAGATTCGTGGGATTATCCGTGGAAAAACAAACATAAACTCGTGACATCTTATTATGAATTTGCGACAGGAGGAAAAACAGGTTTTACGAAGAAAGCAGGACGGACACTTGTTACAACAGCATCAAAAGATGGACTAGATCTAATTGTCGTAACTTTGAGCGCTTCTAGTGATTGGGATGATCATATGAATTTATTTGATAAAGGTTTTGAACGTTTCAAGCAAACGAACGTTGTAGGACAAGGAGCTCTTGCTGAAATAACTGAAAAGAAATATGCCAATCATGTATATACAAAAAATAGTTTTGCAGTGCCATTAACTGAGCAGGAAAGAAAGAATGTCGTATTAAAAGTTGAACTTGATAAAAGTGCAAAACTTAAAGATGGAGTAAAGGTTGGGAAGACGGAAATTTATGTTGGCAATGAGAAAGTTGGAGAACGGAATTTATTTTATAGTAAACGAAAGTTAGTAGCTACAACGGGAATGTATTGGAATAATGTGAAAGAAATTTTTTCTCATATGATAGGTGTTGGGAGCGATGGTTAATCTCGTATGGGTAGCGATGGCAGTCATAGGGATTGTATATGCCATGATAAATGGAACGATGGAAGCAATAAATAAAGCCGTATTTGACGGAGCAAAAGATGCAGTAACAATTTGTATAGGACTTATTAGTGTATTAGTATTTTGGCTCGGTTTAATGAAAATTGCAGAGGAAGCAGGGTTGTTAAAAAAGTTAGTGTCACTTTTTATGCCGATAGTAAAAAGGTTGTTTCCAGAAATACCGAAAGATCATCCGTCAATGGGATTTATTTTATCGAATATGATGGCGAACTTTTTTGGGTTAGGTAATGCAGCAACCCCTCTTGGTATTAAAGCGATGGAACAATTGAAAGAGTTAAATGGAGGGAAGGATTCGGCGAGCCGTTCTATGGTGACGTTTCTCGCATTAAATACATCAGCGATTACTTTAATTCCTACTACTGTCATTTCGATTCGAATGACGTATGAATCAGCGAATCCTACTGAAATTGTTGGGGTAACATTCATTGCACAAGTACTCTCTATGATCGGAGCGATTTGGATTGACCGCTATTTTTACCGAAGAAGGAGTAGGAAGGGGCGGAAAAAATGAGTATTGTCAATACGATATCATTATGGGTAATCCCTTGTGTAATCGGTTTTATCCTTTTATATGGCACAATAAAGAAAGTGCCGACGTATGAATCGTTCGTTGAGGGGGGAAAAGAAGGGATTCAAATTGCGATCTCTATTTTACCGTTTATGGTTGGAATGCTTGTATCTATTTCGATTTTTCGGGCGTCTGGAGCGTTAGATGCAATGATATCAGTAATGAAGCCGATGTTAGATTTAATTCATGTCCCAGCAGAAATTGTTCCACTAGCACTTATACGCCCTATTTCAGGCTCTGCTGGTTTAAGTATTACGACCGATTTAATTGCCACATATGGGCCAGACTCGTTTATTGGAAGATTGGCTTCTACGATGCAAGGGAGTACAGATACGACTTTTTATATTTTAACAGTATACTTCGGAGCTGTTGGAATTAGAAAAATGGGAGATGCATTAAAAGTAGGACTTTTTGCCGATTTAATCGGGATTATTTGTTCAATTGTGTTTGTTTCTTTAATGTTTAAGTAAGGCGGCTATTCATTTTTTATGCTATTTCGCTTATAATACGTATACGACCACTATTAAGGTGTTGCTTAATAGTGGTTTTTTTATGTGGTATTTTTGACAAAATGATGAACTTTTATTGTGAGCAATATGAAGAATATGGACAATAATAAAAGGTAAAAACATGATTTGCCCTTTATATGTTTATTATCATCGCTATGTTGTTTAAGTAAGATGAAGCGAATGGCCGTCAAGCGTATGCGGTTGCCAAGTCTTTCTAATGTAAGGTAAGATAAATTCGAGGTGAAAAAAAGAAATGGAACGATTACAAAAAGTGATTGCGCAAGCAGGTATTGCATCGAGAAGAAAGGCTGAGGAATTAATTCAGCAAGGAAAAGTAAAAGTGAATGGAAAAATAGTGAAGGAGTTAGGAACGAAAGTAACTCCTCAAGATAAAGTAGAAGTAAATAACATCCCTCTTGAAAAAGAAGAACCTGTTTATTTTTTACTATATAAACCAACTGGCGTAATTTCAAGTGTATCAGATGATAAAGGAAGAAGTGTTGTAACAGACTTTTTCCCTGAAATTAGACAACGTTTATTCCCAATCGGACGCTTAGATTATGATACGTCTGGCGTATTATTGATGACAAATGATGGGGAATTTGCAAATGTATTAATGCATCCGAGATATAAAGTTGAAAAAACGTATGTTGCAAAAATTAAAGGGCCATTAACAGGTGAGAAAATTCGCATGTTAGAACGAGGTGTTGCATTAGAAGATGGGAAAACAGCACCAGCACAAGTGAAAATTATTTCTTGGGACAAGCGTAAAGAGACTGCGATTGTACAATTAACGATTCATGAAGGACGTAATCGTCAAGTACGCCGCATGTTTGAAGCGTTAGATTGTAAAGTAGTGAAACTAAAGCGTGAACGCTACGCCTTTTTAGAAGTGGGTAGCTTGCGACCTGGTGATGCGAGAGAATTGTCACCACATGAGGTGAAACAATTACGTGCATTGGCTTCTACAAAGCCGCGCTAATCGATAGTGTGAAACTTTCACCAGTGGAATGCTCCGCTGGTGATTTATTAAAAAATACATATATTTATCACTCGTCGAAGAGAGGGGAGACAATATGAAAAAAAATCGCTTATTATTTCGCGTTATGATTCTACTCATTTTATGCGGTGCTGTAGGATTTACACTTTATCAAGGATATTTCACTAAAGAAGAGAAAATGCAAATCGGAAAAGAAGCACCTAATTTTGTTGTAACAGATTTAGAAGGAAAGAAAATTGAATTAAAAGATTTAAAGGGAAAAGGTGTATTTTTAAACTTTTGGGGCACTTGGTGTAAACCGTGTGAAAAAGAAATGCCTTATATGAACGAATTATATCCAAAGTATAAAGAAAAAGGCGTTGAAATTATTGCGTTAGATGCAGATGAAACGGATATTGCTGTTAAGAATTTTGTGAAACAATACGATCTTAAGTTCCCAGTCGCAATTGATAAAGGTGGAGAAATTATAAAAACGTATGGAGTAATACCGTTACCAACAAGCTTCTTGATTGATAAGGATGGTAAGGTGATTCAAGAGATTAAAGGTGAACAAACGATAGAACAATTGGAAGAGTATTTAAAGAAAATTACTCCGTAATAAAGAAAGCCTTTACATACGAGGCGCTTACCTATAGCGTCTTTGATTTAAAAATTCTGAGTATTGCGGTAACTTGAGGGTAGAATATACAATAGTACATATAGATATAGGGGCGGTGAGAGTGTTGAAAGAAATTAAGTGTGAATGTGGACACGTTAATCCGATAGGAACTGTTTTTTGTGAAGCATGTGGGAAACCATTTGAAAGCAATGAAAATATAAAACTATTGGATATGCGCTATGAGGGGAGTGCTCGGAGATCTCTCACGCAAACAAAAACGATAGTCGATAAAATTTGGAGCTTTTTCTCTTCTGTAAAAGTGGGTGTATGGCTCATTGTAATCACTTTAGCTGCATCAGCGATAGGAACTATTTTTCCACAAGAAATGTACATAACTCCAGGAATTGCACCAGCTGAATATTATAAGCAAGAATACGGATTTTTAGGGCAATTATACTATCAATTAGGATTTAATAATTTATACGGTTCATGGTGGTATATGATTTTAATTGCTTCAATTGGTATTTCACTTGTGATATGTAGCTTAGACCGTGTCATTCCACTTTATAAAGCTTTAAAGAAGCAAGGGGTGAAAAGACACCCTAGCTTTTTAAAGAGACAAAGATTATACGGTACTGGTACACCGCAAGATGGTGATCTTGAAAGAGTGCAAAAGAATTTAAAGAAAAGAAACTATAACGTGAAAGTGGAAGACGGAAATATTTTGGCGGAAAAGGGACGGTTTTCACGCTGGGGTCCATATGTGAATCATATTGGTCTCATTATCTTTTTATTCGGTGCAATGCTCCGTTTTTTACCGAGTATGTACGTAGACGAAGCCCTTTGGTTACGTGACGGTGAAACGAAAGAAATACCAGGAACGGATGGTCAATACTATTTAAAAAACGAGAAATTTATTAAGGAAGTTTATGATAAAAGTAAGGACAAGGAAGTTTTTGATGAAGCGATTGATCGTGTAGGCGATAAAATGATTGCGAAAAACTTCCAAACGAATGCTGTATTATATAAAGCGGTCGGCGAAAATATAGCAGGACAAAAACCGAAATTAGAAAAAGTAAAAGAAGCGGAAATTCGAGTGAATGAACCGCTGAAATTTGATCAATTTGCTATATATCAAGTGGATTACAAAGAAAGTGAATTTAAAAGCATGTCATTCCATTTGCAAAACAAAGAAAATAATCAAAAGTGGGGACCGATCAAAGTTGATTTAACGAACCCTACAGAAAAATATGATTTAGGAAATGGTTATTCTTTAGAACTATTAAGCTATTTCCCTGACTTTTATTTTGATGAGAGTGGAAGACCAAATACGAAAACGAAATTACCAAACAACCCTGCATTTGTGTTTAAAATGTTTACGCCTGAAACACCAGATGGTGAAGTGAGTTTTGTTGGTATTCAGCAAAATATAGAACCTGATGGAAATAATAAATATAAAATGTCGTTTGCAGGTGTGGAAATGCAAAATGCAACAGCACTTACTGTAAGGAAAGATTTAACGCTTTGGATTCTCGGTATTGGAGGATTTATATTTATGGTTGGTGTCATTCAAGGGATGTATTGGAATCATCGTCGTATTTGGATACAACGCGTTAATGATGAATGGTGGATTGCAGGACACACGAATAAAAATTGGTTCGGTTTAAAGAAAGATATTGAAAGAGTACTAGAAGGTACGGCAATTCCGCAGCCAAGCGATAAAGTAGTGGATAAAAAAATTAGTTAAGGTGGGGAAACGATATGGTGCAAATAAGTAGTAACTTTCTCTTTACCGCATTTATTTTATATTTAATTGCAACTCTATTTTTCGGGGGAGCAATTAAAGAAAAAGGTCATAAATGGGCAAATATAGGAATAACGATTACAATTTTAGGGTTTATTGCACAAACAGTATATTTTGTTACAAGATGGATTGCATCAGGACATGCACCAGTTAGTAACTTTTTTGAATTCGGTACATTTTTCGGCATGATGCTTGTCGGAGCATTTATTGTCATGTATTTTATGTATCGCGTAAGTATAATCGGACTTTTTGCATTACCAGTTGCACTTTTATTAATTGCCTATGCAAGTATGTTTCCGAGGGAAATATCTCCGCTTATTCCTTCTTTAAAAAGTAATTGGTTGCATATTCACGTGACGACTGCAGCAGCAGGACAAGCAATTTTAGCAATTAGTTTTATTACGGGCGTTATGTATTTATTGAAAAATGTAGACCAATCAACGAGAAGCAAACGTACATTTTGGTTAGAAACGGTAGTGTTCACACTTGTTTGTACAGTTGGTTTTATTGGAGTGACAACGTTATTTTCTAGTATGAAATATGAAGCGAAGTTTCAATGGGTTGATAAAAATGAACAACAAGTGGAAATGAAGTACAATCTTCCAGCTTTAGTAGGACCGCACGAAGGAAAGTTATTGACAGAAAATAAATTAGAACCGACAGTTGAAGTTCCAGCGATTGTAAATGCGAAAAAATTAAATACTGTTATTTGGTCAGTGTTAGTTGGGACATTACTTTATATTGTATTAAGACTTGTTTTACGCAAACGAGTATCGGCAGCACTTCAGCCGTTAGTAAAGAATACAAATAGTGATTTACTGGATGAAATCGGATATCGTTCTATTGCAATTGGATTCCCGGTTTTCACATTAGGTGCATTAATTTTTGCCATGATTTGGGCTCAAATAGCGTGGACACGTTTTTGGGGTTGGGATCCAAAAGAGGTTTGGGCGCTTATTACTTGGCTCTTTTATGCGGCGGTATTACATTTACGCTTATCAAAAGGGTGGCACGGAGAGAAGTCAGCGTGGTTAGCGGTAATTGGTTTTGCAATCATTATGTTTAACTTTATTGTAGTAAACTTAATTATCGCGGGTTTACATTCATACGCATAGAGAAATAAAATAGGAGAGTGAATGTCACTTTCCTATTTTATTTTTGTCAACTTTTCTTCTTTTTTGAGAAAAACATGACAAAGTAGCGGTTGATTTTGTAAAATGATGTCGAGGACATTATATCCTGTTCAAAAAAAATACATAGTTTTGGAAAAAAATTGAACAAACTTTATTATTCTTGTGAAGCATAATATGGGAAGTGAAACATTTAGAAGATTGCTTAAATAAACGAGAATAGCGCAACATACTAGTGTAGAAGGGTAGGTGTAAACCGTTGTGGTAAAAGTACGCAACGGGTAGAAATGGAAAATGAATCAAGAATTTTAATTGTAGACGATGAGGATCGTATTCGTCGTTTGTTGAAAATGTATTTAGAAAGAGAACAATACACAATTGAAGAAGCGGACAATGGTGATACAGCTTTAGAAATGGCGTTACAAAATGATTACGATTTAATCCTATTAGATCTTATGATGCCAGGTAAAGATGGTATTGAAGTGTGTAAAGGGGTTCGTGAGAAGAAAGCGACGCCAATTATTATGTTGACGGCAAAAGGTGAAGAAGTAAACCGAGTACAAGGGTTTGAGGTAGGAACTGATGATTATATTGTGAAACCATTTAGCCCACGTGAAGTAGTGCTTCGTGTGAAAGCGGTCTTACGCCGTTCTGTACCAACAACGTTCTTTACACAAGATACAACGACAAAAGATGTTACTGTGTTCCCTCATTTAACAATTGATAATGATGCACACCGTGTTACAGCAGATGGTAATGAAGTAAACTTAACACCGAAAGAGTACGAATTACTATTATTCTTAGCGAAAGCGCCTGATAAGGTATTTGATCGTGAGCAATTGTTAAAAGAAGTATGGCAATATGAATTCTTCGGAGATTTACGTACAGTTGATACGCATGTAAAGCGTTTACGTGAGAAGTTAAGCAAAAAATCACCAGATGCTGCGAAGATGATTGTTACCGTTTGGGGCGTAGGTTACAAATTTGAGGTTGTGAACGACTGATGCTTTGGAGAAGTGTAGTAGGGAAGTTATGGATGACTATATTACTTCTCGTTTCGTTTGTGCTCGGATTTGTTGCGATTTTACTTTCACAGTTTTTTAGAACATATTATGTTGATATGAGTGAAGCTAGGCTTCAAAAAGTTGCAACAAGTGTTTCAGAGTTAATTGAGGAAGGTGCCGATGTAAAAACGATTGAGAATATCGCGTACAAATTCTCTGATCCACTTTCAAGGATCATTATTGTAGAAGATGGTAAAGAAATATCTTCTTCGCCGAAACAAGAAGGATTAGTCACTCTTACAATGGATGATTTGAAAGAAGACAAAGAATTAGCGGCTGTTTTTACAGACAAAAAAGAAATTAAGAATAACATTAGAAAAGCCTCTAATAGTAGAAAGAATAAAAACACTGAAAATGATATTATGATTGTCGGAAAACCAGTGCATTCAAAAAATCAAAGTGCAGTGTTCGTATACGAATCTTTACAAGTACCGATACAAGGTATGGAGAGAACGACTGATTTTATATTCTTATCAGCAGGGATTGCGATTATATTAACAACGTTCTTTGCATTCTTCTTATCTACTCGAATTACAGCACCACTCCGTAAAATGCGTGAGGTTGCTTTTGAGGTCGCGCGTGGGAAGTTTGATGCGAAAGCACCTATGGTATCTCAGGATGAGATTGGTGAGCTTGCAACGGCCTTAAATCAAATGGGGAAACAGTTGAAGTTTAATATGAATGCCCTGCAGCAAGAAAAAGAACAGTTAGCTAGTATTTTAAGTAGTATGGCAGATGGGGTTATTACGTTAAATCAAGAAGGTGAAGTCGTTGTAATTAATCCGCCGGCTGAACATTTCTTACAAGTTTGGCAAGAGGAAAAGGAAGTAGAGCTCAGTAAAAAACTACCTTCTGAACTTGTTGAACTATTCCATCTCGTTGTAGAAAGTGAACAACAACAAGTGGTTGAAATTAATTTACAAAAAGGGAACTATGTAGTTCTTATGACGCCGCTTTACAATCAAACGAAAATTCGTGGTGCTGTAGCTGTATTACGTGATATGACGGAAGAGCGCCGTCTTGAGAAGATGCGTCAAGACTTTATTGCGAACGTATCACATGAACTTCGTACACCGATGGTAATGCTTCAAGGGTATAGTGAAGCGATTTTAGATGATATTGTGCAAACGAAAGAAGAAATTAATGAGTTTGTTCAAATTATTTATGATGAATCCGTTCGTTTAGGTAAACTTGTAAATGAACTATTAGATTTAGCGCGTATGGAAAGTGGTAATGTAGAGTTACATATAGGTGAAGTTGATATTCATCCTTTCGTTGAAAAAATAGGTCGTAAATTCCAAGGAATTGCAAAGGATAAAGAAGTCGCATTAACGGTTGATTTCCAGAATCCAATTGAACAATACCCGTTTGATGCAGATCGTATGGAACAAGTATTGACGAATTTAATTGATAACGCAATTCGTCATACGAATGCAGGCGGACATGTAACGCTTGTAATTAATACGAAAAATAATGGTCTTACTTTTGAAGTACAAGATTCGGGCGCTGGTATTCCAGAAGAAGATATTCCATTTTTATTTGATCGTTTCTACAAAGCTGATAAAGCAAGAACACGTGGGAAAAAAGGTGGAACGGGGCTCGGGCTTGCGATTGCAAAAAATATTGTGCAAGGCCATGATGGTAAAATTGCTGTTTCAAGTGTTGTTGGAGAGGGAACTACATTCTCTGTATATTTACCGAATCGTATAATTTAGATATGCGTTTTTAAAGTTGATAATGAATAAAGTTCTACTGTTTTTTATTTTTTTGTAAAATCAATTAAATAAATAATAGTAGAACTTTTTTTCTATCTTAGTCGAATGAAGAATAGCAAGAGGGGTGTCGTGAAGCGATGAAATTATATACGAAAACAGGAGATAAAGGGACAACAAGTGTAATAGGCGGCAGAGTGGATAAAGATAATATCCGAGTTGAAGCATATGGCACGATAGATGAGGCGAATTCTCATATTGGATATGCAATGACTAAGCTACAAGGCGGATCTTTTGGAGATATTTACAATGAACTTGAAAATATTCAACATGAACTATTTGATTGCGGGGGAGACTTGGCGATAGTAGAGGGGAAAATTCCTTATAAAGTAACGGTTGAAATGGTTGAAAGCTTAGAAAGAAGGATTGATTCGTATATAGAAGAAGCACCGCCGTTAGAGCGTTTTATTTTACCAGGTGGAAGCGAAGCGGCAGCTGCTATTCATATTGCACGTACAGTTGTAAGGCGAGCAGAACGATGTGTAGTGTCCTTGCAAAAAGAAGGGAAAATAAATGAAGTTGTTCTAAAGTATGTAAATAGATTATCTGATTATTTGTTTGCGGTAGCTAGAGTAATAAACGCTCGATTACAAGTAAAAGATGTGGAGTATAATCGCAGTGCAATCGTTTTTCGTGATAAAAACGAGAAGGAAGTGGAGTGATTCACTTTCTTTTTTTGTATACTTTTTTCTGTAATATACCAAAATAAGAGAAGGTATGGTGTTAATTAGAAAACGGAGGATGTATATGAAAGTGTTAAAATGTGGCGTCATGTTATTGACGGTATTGTTTTTTTCTCAATTACATGTGTACGCAGAGGGAAATCAATGGACATGGCCTGTTGAAGGGCAGATAAGTGATTATTTTGGGACAAGGCATGGAAAACACTACGGTATAGATATAGCGGCACCGATTGGCACGCCTGTGGCAGCTATTCAAGAAGGTAAGGTAACAAAGTCTTACTATTCAAGTAGTTATGGAAACGTTGTATTTATTAAACATGGAGAATATGAGGCCGTGTATGCGCATTTAAATAAGAGATATGTAGTTCAAGGGGATTATATTTCAAAAGGAGAAATAATTGGAGAAGTAGGAAATACAGGAGAATCGAGAGGTGCACACTTACATTTAGAAGTTCATCAAGGAAGATGGACGATGGCGAAAAAGAATGCGATGAATCCATTGCTTGTTCTAAATGAACAGAGAAATGAAGTTGTTTCCTCATCCTTATATGTCGTCCAAAAAGGGGACACTTTAGTTAGTATTGCACGGAAATTTAGTATGTCAGTTAAGGAAGTTAAAGATAAAAATGGACTGCAGCAAGATAGGATTTATCCAAATCAACAATTATACGTAAAGTAAAAAAAGAGCTAGTTAAACTAGCTCTTTTTTTACCAAAAAATAAAGACACATATAAATCCAGAAATAGCTAAGTAGCTATATAAGTAAAATACTTTCGTTCTTGTTTTTTCGTTCGTTCGAAATAGTACAATAGTCGGTTCAATTAAACCGATTGTCAAACAAAGTAAACCAAGAAGCATACAACCGATTGAAATGGAGTACAGGGCGATTTGTGGTGCTTGAAATGGAATCATCCATTTTAATAAAAATGCAATAAGTGCAGTGTAGCAAATGCTGCCGATGTATTTATTCAACGGTGCATTAGAACGGAACCCTGGAAGTTTTTTCAAGAAGGAGCGGGAAACAACTTCAGTTTGTAAAGATGTGTGCTCTTCAATTATTTTTTGAGCTTCTTTTCCTTTTTGGAAAAGGGATAATATCCAGTTTCGCTCACCTTGAAAAATAAATTGAGAAGTTGTCAAATAATGATCCACCTTCACTTTATTCCAACTTTTCCATGGGTGACGCTCACACAGTTTTAATTTACTCTCTGTTTTTTTATCATACTGATAAATACTGATGCCATCTTCATCGAAAGCAGCATAGTATGTCTCGCTTGAGAATGTGCCTAAATCAATTGGACAGTAGAAAAGTAATTCTTTTTTTAAGTAAAAGTATTCTTTTCTTAAGTTTTTTTTCATTGCTTCTCGAATAGAGTGTCTCTTTTCTTTTTTCATGACATTTCCTCCATAATCCAGAAAATGTTCTTATCTTAACAATTCAACATCTTATCACTTTTCATTATATATGACTAGGGGATTCATAGGGGAAATGCCGAATACTAAAAAATCTGGGGTGTATTGTAAAATATAGTGATTGGTTTTAATTATATAAAATTAATAACTTATTTTTAATAAGTTACACTTTTTTTGTTCACAATACGATTATGTTGTTGTATAATAAAGTGGAAAATAGAATATCGGTCTATCTTCGGGGCAGGGTGAAAATCCCGACCGGCGGTGATGAACTATATGTGATTTTGTTCTAAGCCCGCGAGCCGTTAAGGCAGGATTTGGTGTGATTCCAAAGCCGACAGTATAGTCTGGATGGGAGAAGATGGAGGTTCAAGCGTTCAAAAAAGATATGGATTTGAACGTCTGTTTGATGTGCCTTAAATTCTCCCTTTGTGTAAAACACAAAGGGTTTTTTCGTTCTATGAAAAAGTAGGCATAGCAGAACCTTTCCACTTTCCATGAGAAGATCGATGGAAAAGGAGAGAGAAAGATGAAACAAAAAAACAGTGTAGTGCAGATGGTGAGTGTAGCGATGCTAAGTAGTATTGCATATTTACTGATGATGTTGGATTTCCCGTTTCCAGGGCTTCCGCCATTTTTAAAAATTGATTTTAGTGATGTACCAGCTCTAATTGCAGCAATTATTTTCGGGCCAGTTGCAGGGATAATTGTAGAGGCGATAAAGAATATTTTACATTACGGAATTCAAGGGAGTTTAACGGGAGTGCCAGTTGGAGAAATTGCTAACTTTATTGCAGGATGTTTATTTATTGGACCGGCAGCTTTCTTATTTAGAAAGTATCGTACTGTTAAGAGTTTAACGACAGGATTAATGCTAGGGACAATTACAATGGCGCTCATTATGAGTGTATTAAATTACATCATTATATTCCCAGCTTACACTTGGTTTTTAAATTCACCAGCTATGTCTAGCGAGGCTATAAGAACAACGGTTGTAACGGCAATCTTACCATTTAATTTGATTAAAGGAATTGTTGTGACAATTGTATTTGTAGCGTTATTCTCACGCCTGAAAGTATGGGTGTTTGCAAAAATGAAAAATGCATAAAATATAAAATAAAACCATTAGTAGTATGGAACTATTAGTGGTTTTTTATTAAGTAGAATGAAAATAGAAAACAAAAAATATCCCTCATATGAATGAGGGATATTTTTTGAAGTTAATAAAAGACTATTCGAATTTTAAAGAGTCGCCATCAAATGATTCATCAGCAACTTTAATTGAGTCAGTTGGACAACCTTCGAATGCATCCATCATATCTTCAATTAATACATCTGGAATTTCAACGATACCTTGGTTATCGTCTAACGTTACAAATGCAATACCTTCATCATCATAATCATAAATGTCTGGTGCAGCAGCGCCGCAAGCACCACATGCGATACAAGTATCTTTATCAACGATTGTATATTTTGCCATCTTTTTTCCCTCCTGATAATATGTATGTGAAAAGCTCGCCATAAAAATTATAACCTTATTGTAAAACGGTTTTTAAAACTTTTCAACATAAAATTATAATGATAATCCTTATCAATTAGAGTGTCAACTAATTTTTGCATTATGTCATAAGATTTTCAAAATACGTAAATGTTATTTCGTTTGGTACAATATACTATATACAAGTACATAGTGCCGATATGATAAGTTTAATGAGTAAGTGCAATCATACTAAAAAGTAATTAAGCTAGATTGAAAGGTGGAAGCGGTAATGCAACTACAATATACTTTATTGTATTGTTTAAAACAATTGAATGGTGAAAGGACCGTTTCTTCTATTTATTATTTATTAAAAGGAAAACGATCTTCGCAAACGTTACAAGATGGAAACATGTTCCGAATTTCATTTTTGTTTGGAATATATAAATCGTTAAATAGAACAGACTATGATCGTGAAGTTGCAAAGTTGTTGCAAGCAGATTTGATTCGAGAAATACATGAAAATACATATTTGTTAACATCTAAAGGTAAAATGCAGTTACATACATGGGAGGAAGTGTATGCTTTTCCCGCGCATTTACATAGTTTACACTATGGTGAATTAGGTGAAACATTTTGGAAACGTTTATCATTAATTATTCAAACTATATCTAATTTACAACAGAATAATACGAAATTTATTCCCATTCAACAAGATACAGAAATAATGATGTGGGTAAAACGCTTTTTAACAGGTATACCATATAGGCGAAGTGAATTGGCTAAAAGATTATGGAAAGAAATACATAATCTTTTAGGAAAAGGTGATGTAGTAGAAGCGACGATTGTAACATATAGATTAACAGGATATGAACGTATCGGTTGTACATTGCAGCAATTAGCGGAAATTACGAAACAAGATATATTCCGGGTGTATTTTTTATTTTGGGGTACGATTCACTTCTTTATACAAGAAGTTCACGATAAAGAAAATGAATTTCCGCTATTGGCTGAGATTATCTCTTATCCAAATGAGAGAGCTGAATTATTTAGTTTATCAACGAAAAAAACATATAATTTTTGGAGACAAGGACGCTCTTTAGATGAAATAGCGACAATTAGAAATTTAAAGGTTGCAACGATAGAAGATCATTTTGTTGAAATTGCTTTGCGGGAAAAAGAGTTTTCAATCGAGATGTTTATGGAAAAAGACAAAATAGATAAAGTAACAAAAGTAATTGAGGCATTACAAACACGTAAGTTGCGTGAGTTGAAACAAGCGGTTGGAGAGGGTATCTCTTATTTTGAAGTTCGTCTTGTATTGGCGCGGATGGAGGGTATAAATGAAGCTTGAGGAATATTTATATAGATGGTTTGGATATTCTGAATTTCGTACAGGGCAAAAAGGGGTAATTACAGATTTATTAGAAGGAAAAGATGTTATAGCAATGCTCCCGACTGGAAGAGGGAAGTCTATGTGCTATCAACTTCCAGGGCTAATGCAAGAAGGAACCGTGCTTGTTGTATCACCATTATTATCTTTGATGGAAGATCAAGTTACACAATTAAAGTATGTTGTGAAAAACCGAGTAATAGCACTTAATAGTTTTCGGACATTACATGAAAAAAGAGAAGCGATGAAAAAATTAGCTTCATATAAATTTATTTTTGTTTCACCAGAGATGTTGCAGTCGGAAGTGTTAATAAGAGAATTGAAGAAAGTTCATATTTCATTATTTGTTGTGGATGAGGCTCATTGTATTTCACAATGGGGTTATGATTTTAGGCCAGACTATAAAAAACTAAATGTAGTCATTGAAAATATCGGGTCTCCTACGGTGCTAGCATTAACGGCAACAGCGACAAAAGATGTACTCCGAGATATAGCAGAGAGTTTAGATTTGAAGAAAGTGACGCAGCATGTATACTCTATTGATCGTCCAAATATTGCGATGGAAGTACAATTTGTGGAGACGATAGAAGAGAAGAAAGAAGCGCTTTTGAACCAGGTGATGTATTTACAAGGGCCAGGGATTGTATATTGTTCAAGCAGAGCGTGGACAGAACGTTTAACGGAGTATTTAAGAGGAAAAGGCGTGACTGGTGTCGCTTTTTATCATGGTGGTATGGAACATGAAGAGCGTATGTTAATTCAACAGCAGTTTATGAATGACCAGTTGCAGCTTGTAATATGTACAAGTGCTTTTGGTATGGGAGTAAATAAGTCGAATACGAGCTATATTATTCATTTTCATTATCCGACTAATATAGCTTCCTATTTACAAGAAATCGGAAGAGCTGGAAGAGATGGTGAACCGAGTATAGCTATCTTACTATGTAGTCCGTTAGATCACGATTTACCAATTTCAATAATTGAAGATGAATTGCCAAGTCAGTCGCAAATACAATTTTTATTCTCTTTACTACAAGAAAGAATGTTTCAAACGAAAGAATTACCAATAGAAGAGGTAGAAGAAATTTGTTATAATGCAGCAAGATTTAATGAACAATATTGGCGTTTCATCCGCTATCATCTTGAACAGCTTGGAATCATACAACAGCGAAAATTAAAATTAGAGAGCTTGTCAGATGAAATTATGAACAGATTAATAGTTGAAGTAGAAATAAGGCTACGTAATAAATATAGTGAGCTAGAAAACATGAAATCGTGGATACAAGTGAAAGAATGTAGGCGTGAATATTTGTTACAACAGTTCGGTTATAGAAAAGAGAACGAGTTGAAAAATTGCTGTGACTATTGTGGTATTACAAAAATAGATTATAAAAAAAGACAAGCGCAACAATCGGATTTCGACTATAATTGGGAAACAGAGTTACAAAAGCTTTTCGGTCTAGAAAAGATGGGGGAATGATGAACATTCAAAGGCATAATATTGAAGATATGAGTCCGAAAGAAATAAGGCTGAATCTGTATATCACACAGTTCATTATTATCGGTATCGGTTGTTTACTAGCATATGTATTATTCCGAGATATAAAATCGGTGTATAGTCTGTGGAAGTGGGAACCGGTGTCTATACTTATAATAGGTGGCTTGTTGGCGATTGGTATTGTGTTATTAGATTATGTTGCAATGCGAGTATTTCCAGAGTCTTGGTTTGATGATGGTGGTATTAACGATAAGATGTTTCAAGGAATGTCAGTTATGCACCTACTCGTTATTACGTTCATTATCGGCTTTGCAGAAGAATTTTTATTTAGAGGTGTAGTGCAGACGCACTTTGGAATTGTAATAGCGAGTTTAGTATTTGCAGTGTTACATATTCGGTATATAACAAAGCCATTTTTGTTTTGTTTCGTCTGTTTCATTAGTTTTGTCTTTGGTTATGTGTTTGAATGGACAGGAAATTTATTTATAACAATCTTTGCACACTTTCTTGTTGATTTTATAATGGGACTCCAATTAAGAAAATAAATGGAAGGTGGTGGTGAACAACATGAGAAAACGAATTCCTGATTTCGAAGAGGAATTAGAAGTTGAGCGAGTGGAAGAAAAAGAAAGTTTACCGCCGCGTAGTGAAATTCATAGAAATAAAGAGAAAAAAGAAAAGTTTAAAATGAATCATATTTTCGTCCGAGTTTTAACATTTCTATTCATATTACTACCAATTAGTATCTTATGGTATACAGATAAATATATTCAGGTGAAAAGTGATGGTAATAACGCTGGGAAAAGTGCGTTTGAGGTCATTTTCTTTGATTCAGCTAAATCTGAGTCTGAGGCAACATCTGAGAAAGTAGTAACGCATACGGTAAAAGAAGGAGAAACTTTAGAAAGTATAGCGAAGCAATATTTTTCAGATGAAACTGGGATTGAAGTGATTAAAAAGTATAATGATTTACAAGAAGATGAAGTGAATGTAGGTCAAGAAATAAAAATTCCGATAAAAGATAAGTCCGCAAAACAGGATAGCTAGTAGCATACCTACTATAAAAACTGAGGATTATCTTTATGCGGAAGGGAGTGAAAAATATATGATATGGATTATCTTATTAAGTGCTCTCATATGTATTGGTATTATATTTCTTCTTGTAATGGTAATGTATACAGAAGCGATGCGTAATACTGTGTTAGAACATACTTTACTTTTTGAAGAATTTCCGAAAAGTTTTCAAAAAGTAAAGGTGTTTTTTATTTCTGATATTCATAGAAGGGTCATTTCAAGTTCATTAATTGAACAAGTAAAAGGAAAAGTAGACCTTGTAATTATTGGCGGTGATTTAGCGGAAAGAGGCGTCCCTTTATCGAAAATTTCTGCAAATATACAAAAGTTAAGAGCGATAGCTCCTGTATATTTTGTGTGGGGAAATAATGATTATGAGATTGAATATCATGAATTAGATGCTTTGTTATTAGAAAATAATGTGAAAGTTTTAGATAATACAAGAGTTGTATTTGAGTCTGAACTAGGAGAAAAAATTTGTTTGCTCGGTGTAGATGATGTTGGTTTGAAGCGTGATCGTTTAGATTTAGCTTTGGCTGATTGCAAAGAAGATGGTTTTCGCATATTAATTAGCCATAACCCTGATATAATAAATAAAATGTCTGGAAAAGAACAAATTTCACTTGTGTTAAGTGGACATACACATGGAGGACAGATTCGATTATTCCCATCTAAAAAATATTTAAAAGGTGGCGTATATAAGCATTCAAATATGACTCTTTTTGTTAGTAATGGGTATGGAACAACGTTGATTCCACTTCGCTTCCGAGCACCTGCTCAAACACATATTATTACGTTATGCGGAGGGAAATGATGCCAACTCTAAACGGGAAATATAACATAAAAGCTGTTTCGAATATAATTGGAATTCAGCCGAGTACGCTTCGTGCATGGGAAAGACGATATCAAATTATTGCCCCGAAGCGGAATCATGCGGGGCATCGATTATATACAGAAGAGCATATTCAAATTTTGAAATGGTTAATGGACAAGGTTTCTTCCGGCATGATGATTGGACAAGCAGTTCAATTATTAGAAGGGAATCGTTTGCAGAGTAATGTTCAAAAAGAAATACATTACGATAGAGAAGTTATTTTAGTGGACGATTTACTGCAAGCTTTGTTAAAATTTGATGAAATTACAACTTCTGCATTGTTAAACGAGGCTTTCAGTATTTATGCAACAGAAAAAGTCATAGCAAGTATTGTTCTTCAAGTGTCAAATAAATTGTTAACGTTAAAAAATAATAATGAAGTTACAATGGTGCAATTCCAATATGTCGTATCATTTTTACAAACTCGTCTAGGAATGGTGTATCATAATGCATCATCATTTTCTTCTATACACAAAGTTGTCGTGTTAGAAAATAATATGTTGAAAGGGTTTGTTTTCTCAACGTATTTACGCTTAAAAGGATATGAGGTGATATATATTAGGTCAAGCTTAGCGGAAGATGGTATTTTGTTAGCTGTTGAGCAAATACAACCTACATATGTAGTAGTCTCTTTTGATGAGGAACGAGAACTTAAGAACGCGATAAAGGACATGAATTTGTTGCAAGAAAAAAGTGAGAAACTTTCTGTTGGGTTTATAGGAGAAATAGGTGCTCGAGATCAGTTGAACATTCAAACATGCCTAATTGGTGATACGAAAGAAGAATGGGATGATTGGTTAAAAATGTTAGAATAGTTGTTCGAAAAGAACCATCTATTTTCTATTTCATATAATAAAAATTATATTCATTGGTTACGTAGGGAGGGTATGAGATGAGGCTGGAACGATTAAATTACAATAAGATAAAAATTTTCTTAACATTTGATGATTTATCTGAACGAGGATTAACGAAAGAAGATTTGTGGAGAAATGCACCGAAAGTACAGCAATTATTTCGTGATATGATGCAAGAAGCAAATAAGGAACTAGGGTTTGAAGCGGATGGTCCAATTGCAGTTGAAGTATTTTCTCTACAAGCGCAAGGAATGGTCGTAATTGTAACGAAAGAACATCAAGATGTGGATACAGATGATGAGTTCCGTGACGAGTTTATTGAAATGCAAGTGACTCTAGATGAAAGCGAGCATATACTTTATGAGTTTGCTACACTAGATGACGTAATTAACCTGTCGAATCGTTTATATAACCTTGATGTAACTGGCGGAAAACTATATACGTGGGATGGGCGTTTCTATCTTTGGATGGAAGAAGAGGAGCAGGTTCAATTACTGAAGGCAGATTTTATAGCTATTTTAGCGGAATATGGTAATCCGTCTACAGCAACTATTTATCGTCTAATGGAGTATGGTAAAGAATTAATGGCTTCTCAAGCAATTGAACAAATACACAATTACTTTGTGAGAAAACAAAACCTTAGCTAATATAACAAAGCTAAGGTTTTGTTTTTTATTTGGAGAAACCTAAAATGTTGGTCTGAAAATGTCAAAACAATTAATGGTATAGCGGGAATCATAAATATTTGGGCGCTCTTTACTATACTTAAAAATATCTTCTTAAGTTGTTATATATAAGTAAAATAAAAAACATTTAAGTATTTAAGTATTTTACTTTTCTAAAAGCAATAAAAGGACTATAATGATAGTGAAAACGCTTGCAACAGGAAATAGTTTGTATATATTTGTTAGCGTTTTCTATTGCATTCCAAATTTAACGGTGTATACTAGGCAATGAAGGTTTACTAAACAAGTGAAATTACAGGGGGTTTACTTACTATGGTAGCCGAAAAGGGAACTCAAACAAAAACACAACAACAAAGGGAACAACATTTTGAACTATTGAATTCGACACAAATTGTTATTAGTGAAGCATTAGAAAAATTGGGTTATCCAAACGAAGTATATGAATTATTAAAAGAACCAATTCGTATGATGACAGTGAAAATACCAGTTCGTATGGATGACGGGACTGTTAAAATATTTACAGGATATCGTGCACAACATAATGATGCTGTTGGTCCAACGAAAGGTGGAATTCGCTTCCATCCGAATGTAACAGAAAATGAAGTGAAAGCACTTTCAATCTGGATGAGTTTAAAATGTGGTATTGTTGATTTACCATACGGTGGAGGTAAAGGTGGAATTATCTGTGACCCACGTGAAATGTCATTCCGTGAGTTAGAAAGATTAAGCCGCGGTTATGTACGAGCAATTAGCCAAATCGTAGGACCGACGAAAGATATTCCAGCTCCAGATGTATTCACAAACTCTCAAATCATGGCATGGATGATGGATGAATATAGCCGTATTGATGAATTTAATTCACCAGGATTTATTACAGGTAAGCCACTTGTATTAGGTGGATCACATGGACGTGAAACAGCAACGGCGAAAGGTGTAACAATTTGTATTCGCGAAGCTGCAAAAAAACGCGACATTGATATTAAAGGTGCACGCGTTGTTGTTCAAGGATTCGGTAATGCTGGTAGCTTCTTAGCTAAATTTATGCATGATGCAGGCGCGAAAGTTATTGCAATCTCGGATGCTTACGGTGCATTGCATGATCCAAACGGATTAGATATTGATTATTTATTAGACCGTCGTGATAGCTTCGGTACAGTAACAAAACTATTTAATAATACAATTTCAAACAAAGAATTGTTAGAACTTGATTGCGACATTTTAGTTCCAGCTGCAATTGAGAACCAAATTACAGAAGAAAATGCTAATAATATTAAAGCAAAAATCGTTGTTGAAGCTGCAAATGGTCCAACAACATTAGAAGCAACTAAAATTTTAACAGATCGCGGAATTTTACTTGTTCCAGACGTATTAGCAAGTGCTGGCGGTGTAACAGTATCTTACTTTGAGTGGGTACAAAATAACCAAGGTTACTACTGGACTGAAGAAGAAGTAGAACAACGTTTAGAAAAAGTAATGGTAAGATCATTTGATTCTATTTATGAAACAGCACAAGTTCGTAAAGTGAACATGCGCTTAGCTGCGTATATGGTCGGTGTTCGTAAAATGGCTGAAGCAAGTCGCTTCAGAGGTTGGGTATAATATTATATCGTGAGAAAACGTGATTCCTTTCGAGGGAATCACGTTTTTTTGTTGAAGTATTAGTGTGAGGTGTTGTATATGGAAAATGAAATGATGGAACGAGTAGAACAATTAGAAGAAAAGGTTAAGAGGTTAGAGGGAGAACTCTCAAGAACGATGAAAGCCCGAAAAACAAGTAACGTTCGGATGTTCGGAGAAGGACTACTGTTTTTAATATTTGGTGCAGTTGTAGTAGGGCCGATTATCGCTTTTGTAATCTCAATTCTTACTTGGATTGTTGAAAAATAAAATAAAAACAAAAAAGAACGCTTGTTCTACACGAACAAACGTGCTATACTTTCCTTAGATAAACAAAACGGAAATGATTTTAAGGAGAGATAAATGATGAAAATGACAGTAGACCAAAGATTTATGATGCCAGCAGATGTTGTAGAACGAGTGGAAGTATTAAGAAACAAACAAAGTAAGCGCGGCACATTATTACAATCTGTAAATAAATTTTTCGGTTTAGATACGAAAGAAGATTGTGTTTGGTTTTACGGTTTTTATGGAGTTGCTGTAAGTATTTTATTATTTATGGTGTTCACATCAAATATTTTCGATTTTCTCTTCGCGTAGGAAATATGCGATAAGGACATTGCTACCGAATACATATATAAAGAAGTAAGGTAATCTTCTGAAGCGGGAGTTGGTAGTAATGGCGATGTTTCCTATAGAGCGTAACTATATTGGGTATGGAAGTTCACGACCGGGAATTCCTCTTTCTAAAGTAAGGTTTATTGTAAGTCATGATACGGGGAACCCTGGTAGCAATGCGATAGGGAATCGGGATTATTTTAATGAAATACAACCGAAAGCTTCGGCACATACATTTATAGATGATAAAACAATATTGGAAATTGTTCCTATAAATGAAGTTGCCTATCACGTTCGATATGGTGTGCCGACAGATAATGACTTATATGGTTATGATGCTAATAAGGCTGCCATTGGAGTGGAACTTTGTTATGGCGGTGATGTTAACTTTTGGGAAGCATATACCCGTTTTACGTGGTATCATGCGTATTTATGTCAAAACTTCGGCTTGAATCCGAAGAAAGATATCGTATCACATAAAACACTTGACCCAGCTAGAAAGATTGATCCTGAAAATGTATTAGGGAAACAAGGTATTAAATTTCAGCAGTTTTTAGCAGATGTCTATCGGATGTACGTTTCGTTTAGATGACAAATATATGAAAAATGAATACAATAAAGATAGGTGCCTACTGCTGTAAGTAGGTTTTTTCTTGTTTTTATAAATAGCGTATTGGTAGAAGACTAGGAGTGAGCTGAGTATGCAGAAAGAAACAGCTATCATAATTGGAGGCGGTCCGTGCGGATTAGCAGCAGCAATTTCGTTGCAAAAGGTAGGGATAAATCCGTTAGTAATTGAAAAAGGAAACATTGTAAATGCGATTTATAATTATCCAACTCATCAAACATTTTTCTCTTCTAGTGAAAAATTAGAAATTGGTGATGTAGCTTTTATTACAGAAAATCGTAAGCCAGTTCGAAATCAAGCGCTTGCGTATTATCGTGAAGTAGTAAAGCGTAAATCTGTACGTGTAAATGCTTTTGAGCGAGTGGAAAAAGTACAAAAAGATGGAGAAGTTTTTCATGTTGAGACAACAAAGCGTGACGGAAGTACAGAAATATATATAGCGAAATATGTTGTTGTAGCAACTGGATATTATGACAATCCAAATTATATGAATGTTCCCGGCGAGGAACTGAAGAAAGTAGCTCACTATTTTAAAGAGGGACATCCTTATTTTGATCGAGATGTAGTAGTTATAGGTGGGAAAAACTCGAGTATAGATGCCGCGTTAGAACTTGTTAAAACCGGTGCGCGTGTAACGGTTTTATATCGCGGAAGTGAGTATTCACCAAGCATTAAGCCGTGGATTTTGCCGGAGTTTGAGGCGTTAGTACGAAGCGGCACAATTCAAATGCATTTCAGGGCTCACGTGAAAGAAATTACTGAACATACATTAACGTTTACAGTCGATGATGAGGCATATACAATCCAAAATGATTTTGTATTTGCGATGACTGGTTACCATCCTGATCATAGTTTCTTAACGAAGATGGGTGTTCGGATTGATGTAGAAACAGGACGTCCGATTTATGCAGAGGATACAATGGAAACGAACGCTGAAAATATTTTCATTGCAGGTGTAATTGCTGCTGGAAATAATGCGAATGAAATATTTATTGAGAACGGTCGATTTCATGGGGATGCGATTGCGCAAACCATTGCGTCAAGGGAAATATAAAAAGAAGCTGTCGAAATAAACTTCGACAGCTTCTTTTTAATTGTGCATAAACATATTTTGGATTGTTTCATGAGAATTTGTATTCTCTAATGCAACTAATAATTTAATACGTGCTTTTTGAGCATTTAAACCGTATGTGAATACAATACCCATATCTTTTAATTGTTTGCCGCCACCTTCATATGAATATACATCTTGCACGATGCCATTGAAACAGCGAGAAACTAATACGACAGGGATTCCTTTGTCGATTAATCGTTCTAGACTAGGAAGTGTTCTTGGAGGTAAATTACCTTGTCCAAGTGCTTCAATAACAATCCCGTCTACTGGAAGGTTTTCAATTGCTGCTAACAATGTATCGTCCATACCAGCGTATGCTTTTAGAACAACTACGTTTTTAGAAACCTTATTTACTGAATATGTTTCATGGTGTACTAAAGCGTGATGGAATACAACGCCGCGCTTTGTTACCATACCGATTGGTCCATACTGTGGACTCTGGAATGTTGCCACGTTACTTGTATGTGTTTTCGTTACATTTGTAGCGCAATGGATTTCGTCGTTTAATACGACTAAAACACCTTTTTCAGCAGCTTCACTACAGCTAGCTACTTTTACAGCCGATAAGAAGTTATATAGACCATCAGCACCTAATTCATTACTAGAACGCATTGCACCTGTTACAACGATTGGAATAGTTGCTTGCACTGTTAAATCTAAGAAATAGGCTGTTTCTTCTAATGTATCCGTACCATGCGTAATGACTACGCCATGAATGTTGTCTTGTTTTACTTTTTCATCAATGATGACTTGTAATTGTAACATTTCGCTCGGTGTCATATGAGGAGATGGTAGATGGAACACGTCTTCAACGATTAAATCAACATCGCCTTCTAAATCAGGAATAAATTTTAAAAGAGGATTTTTTTCACCTGGTTGTACGACCCCAGTTTCTTTATCTTCCTCCATTGCAATTGTTCCACCTGTGTGTAAAACTAGGATTCTTTTCAATGCTTATACCCCTTTCAAGTTGAAAAATACATTTAGAACATAACATGTTTTGAGTAAATTCGACAATGGAAATGTATAAAAGTATGCCTCGGAAATGACAATAAAGTTAGCTGCTATATATACGATGTATAAAATCACGAAACGAAATGTGTAAATGTAGGATAGGAGGGAGCAATTACATTGAAAAAGATGGAGAAAATTTTTATTCGTATATTAGTAATACAATTCATTTGTCTTTCTGTTGTGCAATTGTTATTTATACATAAGTCATCAGTGAAATATTTATCTAAAATTGTTTATTATGAAGGTGTCATGGTAAAAAACAAAGCAGAAATCTTACAGGTGAATAGGTAGTTTTCATTTTCTTCTATGAAGGATTATGCTACAATAATTGAGGATTTAATGACGTGAAGCAAATGAGAAGAAGCAGGAGAATACCTGCTTTTCGTTTTGTTTTATAAGTGAAAAAATGAGGTGTTACAATGGATAAACGAATTTCAATTGCTATAGATGGTCCAGCAGCTGCTGGAAAAAGTACGGTTGCAAAAGTTGTGGCAAAGAAACTTTCTTACGTTTATATTGATACAGGCGCAATGTACCGCACGATTACATATGCAGCCCTTGAACAAAAAGTGGACATTGAAAATGAAGAGAAGTTAATGGAAGTTGTAAAGAATGTAAATATTGAGTTTCAGCAAGGAGAAAATACACAACTTGTATTTTTAAATGGACAAGATGTTTCTGAAGTAATTCGTACACCTGAGGTGACGAATCGAGTATCTATTGTGGCGAAACATCGCCTTGTTCGTGAAGAAATGGTGCGTCGTCAACAAGAGTTAGCGGAAAAAGGCGGCGTTGTAATGGATGGCCGTGATATTGGTACACATGTGTTACCAGATGCTGAAGTGAAGATCTTTATGCTTGCTTCTGTTGAAGAAAGAGCAGAAAGAAGACATTTAGAAAATATAAATAAAGGTTTCGATTCTAATTTAGAGCAGTTAAAAAAAGAAATTGCTCAGCGTGATAAATTAGATTCAGAACGCGAGGTTTCTCCTCTAAAGAAAGCTGATGATGCATTGGAATTAGATACAACTTCTTTATCAATTGAAGAAGTTGTCCAAAAAATTATGAGTATTGTTTCAGGAGTGTTTGCAAAATAAAGAAAGGGGATAACCTCTTTCTTTTTTTGTTTATATAGAAATGTAAAGGATGCGTGAATTGTGAGTCTCTTTCCTTGACAAATGCTCGGATTTGTAAGAAGTTAGTAAAAGAAGGATAAAACTTTCAGAATATATTCGCTATTATATTTCAAAACATACTTTCTTCAAGATGATTTTGCTGTATACTATTTATATAGGTTTAATATATTTTCTAGTGAAATGTATGAAAACTGAGTATGTGATGATAAATTCTTAAACATGCAAATGAAAACATATGTTTTCATTTCGTATATACATAAAAAATGCTTTGTCAATTCTGTAGGGAGGTATTTCCATGGTAGAGAAAATGAATGAAGAAGTTATGGATTCAAAAGAATTACAAGTTGGTGACGTTGTTACAGGTTCTGTAACGAAAGTTGAAGAGAAACAAGTGCTTGTAAATGTTGGATACAAAACAGATGGCGTAATTCCAATTAGTGAATTAGCTAACGTTCATATTGAAAAAGCAAGCGATGTTGTAGAATTAGATCAAATACTAGAATTGAAAATTATTAAATTAGAAGAAGATGATCTTGTCTTATCTAAACGTGCTGTTGATGCAGAAAAAGCATGGGTAGAATTACAAGAGAAATTTACTTCTGGTCATGTGTTTGATGTTACTGTAAAAGATATCGTGAATGGTGGATTAGTTGTGGACCTTGGTGTTCGTGGTTTTATCCCAGCTTCACTTGTAGAAGTACATTATGTAGAAGATTTTACTGACTATAAAGGCAAAACATTAGCCGTGAAAATTGTTGAATTAGACCGCGAAAAAAATCGTGTAATCCTTTCGCATAAAGCAGTAGTAGAATTAGAACTAGATTCTAAGAAAAAAGAAGCGATTTCTTCATTAAAAGAAGGAGACGTTGTTGAAGGAACAGTGCAACGATTAACGGATTTTGGTGCTTTCGTTAACGTTGGTGGTGTGGACGGTTTAGTTCATATTTCACAAATTTCACACGAACGTGTAGAGCAACCTTCTGAAGTATTAGAGCAAGGTCAAAAGGTAAAGGTAAAGGTATTATCTGTTGATGCTGATACACAACGTATTTCTTTATCAATTAAAGCAGCTCAGCCAGGACCTTGGGAGAATGTTGCTGGCGAAATAAAAGCTGGAGATATTCGTGAGGGAGTAGTAAAACGTCTTGTTACATTCGGTGCATTCGTTGAAATTTTACCTGGCGTTGAAGGTCTTGTGCATGTATCTCAAATTGCAAATCGTCACGTGAAAAATCCAAATGAAGTATTGGAAATGGGACAAGAAGTAAAAGTGAAAGTGCTTGAAGTCCATGTTGCAGAGAAACGTATTTCTTTAAGTATAAAAGAAACGCTTGAGGAAAATAATGTAATTGAGGATTACAGTCAGTATGAACCAAATGCTGATTCTGCTACTTTCCAATTAAGTGATATTATTGGTGAACAACTGAAAAAATTAAAGAAATAAAGAGGGGTACAAGTGGTAAGGGCAAAACGTAAATTAGATCATATTGAATACGCTCTTTCTACTGGTCAGTCTCGTACGCATGGATTTCATGATATTGATTTTGTGCATCAAGGATTGCCAAATTCAAGTTATGACACAATAACATGTGAAACAAAAATCGGCGAACTTTCACTAAGTTCGCCGATTTTTATCAATGCGATGACTGGTGGTGGGGGAGAGAAAACGTTACATATTAATGAGCAATTAGCATATGTAGCGAAACATCATAATCTTGCTATGGCTGTAGGGTCGCAAATGGCGGCGTTAAAAGATGAAAGTGAGGCTGCTTCTTATACGATTATCAGAAAAGTAAATCCAAATGGTATTTTCTTTGCTAATTTAGGTAGTGAGGCAACTATCGAACAAGCAGAGCGTGCCGTTGATATGATTGAAGCGAATGCATTGCAAATTCATTTAAATGTCATACAAGAGTTAACGATGCCAGAAGGAGACCGTGACTTTACTGGTGTACTTCAGCGCATTGAGAAAATTGTATTAAATAGTAAAGTTCCTGTCATTGTGAAAGAAGTTGGATTTGGGATGAGTAAGGAAACAATACAACAGCTAGCGAGCATAGGTGTAACGGCAATTGATATTGGTGGACAAGGTGGTACAAATTTTGCTGCTGTTGAAAATGAAAGAAGACAGCGAATGCTTTCTTATTTTAATAACTGGGGCATACAAACAGCAACCTCGATTATTGAAGCAACCTCTACAAATAATAACCTCTCTTTTATTGCATCTGGGGGTATACAAACAGCGCTTGACGTAGCGAAAGCAATCGCATTAGGGGCGAATACAACTGCGTTTGCTGGATACTTTTTACGTATTTTAATGCAAGATGGTATCGAGAAGTTAGTGGATGAAATTGATCTTTTACATACAGATTTGAAATTTATTATGACAGCTCTTGGTGCAAAGACGATAGAAGAGTTACAGGCTGTACCTCTTGTTGTAAAGGGCGAAACGTATCATTGGTTAACGCAGCGTGGTATTGATACGACGCATTATAGTAGAAGATAAAAAAATCAACCGTTTGGTTGATTTTTTGTTTTTTGTTCGTTTTAGTAATATAAAGTGAGGAATGGAATTAATATTCTATCAAAATAAAATTATTCCTATATAAACACTATCTTGTGCAAGTTGCGACTGAAAAAGAGGCTGGAAAATGTAGATAGTTTGCTACTGAATTATTAGGGAGGGTTTAATTTCGTAAAGGAAAAATAGGTGGAGATAAAAATAAACCATAGAAAAATTCGGATGTTAAATATTATTTTGATATAAGTAAAAATCATTAAAATAATTATGTAAAAGACGGTTTCGTACAATATCGAAACCGTCTTTTTGTGTTCATTAGTGCTGATTTTGTTTTCGGGCTTGCTCTGGTGTATCCAGTCCAGTTGCACCCGGATATTGTAGTGATTGGTCACGATCAGATTCAACGCGTCGTGATTCTCTTAGTTTTCGTTCTTGACGATCTTTACCCATAATGAATAGCACCTCCTTATTAAAAGTGTTGCTGTTATATGAAAAAACTATGCGCGAAGAAAGTGGATTAACTTTCATAAAAAGTTCCCATAATGGAAAACATAGGAGGTGAAATGATGGAAGGGAGTACTTTTTATTTTTTAGCTTGGATAGGGTGGATTGTTGTAACTTTTTTTATGAAAAAGGACTCTATGCGGTGGAAGATAAGCGCTTGTATATTGATTTTTATTATTTGCTCTCCGTTACATGTAACGATTGCTTCATTCACGGTATCAGTAAATGCACTTTTGCTTTGTATTGTTGCTTTTATAGGAATCGCACTATATTCTATTTGGAAAAAATTATATAGCTTACTTTCGGCACTTATTATTGCAATGTTATATACAAGTTTTCATTTGTTAGAAGTATATGATCCGATTTGGATTGTGGTGGACAGGTTGTTTTTGGTAAGTGGTGCTCTTGTGTATGCATCGGTTTTATTGCATGAGGATCGCATATTACGATTATGTTCTCTTTATATAGGAATGTTACAGGGGGAATTGTTAGTGACACTTATTTTTCGAAAACTACATTTCCCTTATGATTACGGAAGTTTAGCGTTTTTTGATATCGTCGCCGTTGCTACATTTTTCATGGCAATTTTGTTTTGGATTGCAAAAGCATCAGTATACATGGAACAGTTCAAGAGGAAAGCACGTAAAAGAAAGGCGAGGGTAATACATGACTGAATATACACCGGCCATTTTATGCGGAGTAATAGCGGGGACAGTAACGAGAGTGCTAATGCTCCGGACAGATACGCGTCAATATCCGACGAGGCTCCACGGAAAAATTATTCACGTTGCGATGGGGTTAATTGCAGCGGCTTTAGGAGCAATTGCGATTCCGTCAATTTTGAAAAAAGATTTTTCTGCTATTACATTTCTTACATTAGCAGCAACACAGTTTCGTGATGTGCGTAATATGGAAAGAAATACCCTTCAACAATTAGATGGATATGAGCTCGTACCGCGTGGAAATACATATATTGAAGGGATTGCATTAGTTTTTGAAAGTCGAAACTATTTGGCGATGTTAACGTCGTTTGCAACGACGTTTGCGTATATAGGGTTCCATTCGTGGATTGCTGGAGTAATTATGGCTATAATCGCATTTATTATCGCGAAAAAATTAATGTCTGGCAGAAGGTTACATGATCTTGTTGATATCGAGCATGTTCCACTTCGTTTTGAAGGAGCGGGGCTGTATATTGATAATATTTACATTATGAATATTGGATTGCCAGCAAGGCAAGAGGAAATTATGAAATATGGAATGGGCTTTATTTTAAGGCCGAAAACAATTGATGCGATGGTGACAATCTCAAACTTAGGACAACGACAAGCTATTTTACATGATGTTTCTGTTGCTTTAGGGATTTATAGAGATTCTGGTACGCCAGCGCTTGTGCCGCTAGCAAAGCGTGATTTAGAAGATGGTAGGGTTGGGATTTTTGTCTTGCCACAAGATCAAGATGCAGAGAAAGCGATAGGTGTCATAGGGAATGTGCCGACGTTAGAAAGTGCTGTTCATATGTCATCGGAAGCCCCGAAAGGAAGGGGAGATAAAAGATGATGTTAGAAAGTGTAATTCTCGCGGTTATTACAACAACGCCGGAGAAATTTGCTGGTGGTGCCCCTTTGTTTACTTGTGAATCGACAGATGAGTTAGAATTTGTTGCAAATAATTTAGAGGCAATTTTAGATGGTATTGCGCATCGCTTACAAGAGAATGTATATATTATTGTGAAACATTAGTAACGTGTGGTATAATGTGAGGTGTTTTGATACGCTGAGAAATATTCTGGAATGCAAATCCCTTCTTGCACAAAGAAGGGTTTTTTACATAATAAACAGAAGCAAGTTGAAAGGATGAAAGTATATGCCGAAACCAGTAATAGCAATAGTAGGCCGCCCGAACGTAGGAAAATCTACTATTTTCAATAGAATTGTTGGAGAAAGAGTTTCAATCGTAGAAGATATACCAGGTATAACGCGAGACCGTATTTATAGTGCGGGAGAATGGTTAAATCATGAATTTAACATTATTGATACAGGTGGAATTGATATTGGAGACGAGCCGTTCTTGACACAAATTCGTCAACAAGCGGAAGTAGCGATTGATGAAGCAGATGTTATCATTTTTATGACGAATGGTCGCGATGGTGTAACTGCAGCAGATGAAGAAGTTGCTAAAATTTTATATCGTTCTAAAAAACCAATTGTACTTGCGGTAAATAAGGTTGATAATCCAGAAATGCGTAGTGATATTTATGATTTTTATGCATTAGGATTTGGCGAGCCATTCCCGATTTCAGGTACACACGGTTTAGGACTTGGTGATTTGTTAGATGAAGCTGCAAATCATTTTCCAAAGATTGAAGAAGAAGCGTATGATGATGAAACAATCCGTTTCTCTTTAATTGGACGTCCAAATGTAGGGAAATCATCACTTGTAAATGCACTTCTTGGTCAAGAACGTGTAATTGTAAGTAATATAGCGGGAACGACACGTGATGCTGTTGATACACCATATAGTAAAGATGGTCAAGATTATGTAATCATCGATACAGCTGGTATGCGTAAAAAAGGGAAAGTATACGAAAGCACAGAAAAGTATAGTGTACTTCGTGCACTTAGAGCGATTGAACGTTCTGACGTTGTTTTAGTCGTTTTAGACGGAGAAGAAGGAATTATTGAACAGGATAAAAAAATTGCTGGATATGCTCATGATTCAGGACGTGCTGTTATTATCGTCGTAAACAAATGGGATGCAGTGAAAAAAGATGAAAAAACAATGAAAGCATTTGAAGAAAACATCCGTGCTCATTTCCAATTTTTAGAGTACGCGCCGATTGTATTCTTATCTGCGAAAACGAAAAAGCGTACACAAACATTATTACCAGTTATTAATGAAGTAAATGAAAGCCATAGTATCCGTATTCAAACGAACGTATTAAATGATGTAATTATGGATGCGGTAGCGATGAATCCAACACCAACTCATAATGGTAGCCGTCTGAAAATCTTCTATGCGACACAGGTTGCGGTAAAACCACCAACATTTGTTATATTTGTAAACGATACAGAATTAATGCACTTTTCATATGAGCGCTTCTTAAAGAATCGTTTACGTGAAGCGTTCGGTTTTGTAGGAACGCCGATTCACATTATCGCTAGAGCAAGAGACTAATGGAGAGGATGTGATTTTATGACAAAAATCACAGTAGTTGGAGCAGGTAGCTGGGGAACAGCGTTAGCGATGGTATTAGCTGACAATGGACATGATGTACGTATTTGGGGAAATCGTTCTGAACTTATGGATGAGATTAATACAACACATGAGAATAGTCGATACCTTCCAGGAATTACATTGCCAAGCACAATCGCAGCCTACTCTTCTTTAGAAGAAGCATTAGTAGATGTAAATGTAGTACTTCTTGTAGTACCAACGAAAGCGTATAGAGAGGTATTACAAGATATGAAGAAATATGTAGCAGGTCCGACTACTTGGATTCATGCAAGTAAAGGGATTGAACCTGGTACATCAAAACGTATTTCGGAAGTGATTGAGGAAGAAATTCCAGAGGACTTGATTAAAGATGTTGTTGTACTATCTGGACCGAGTCATGCTGAAGAAGTTGGTTTACGTCAAGCGACAACTGTTACGTCTGCAGCA
This sequence comes from Bacillus pretiosus, assembly GCF_052947655.1. NCBI lineage: Bacteria > Bacillati > Bacillota > Bacilli > Caryophanales > Bacillaceae > Bacillus > Bacillus pretiosus. Next base: position 1,453,148 of record NZ_CM129593.1, read on the forward strand.
AAGCGTATGGAAGCGGCTGAGGAAGTACAAGATTTGTTTATGAATAGTTACTTCCGTGTATACACAAATCCAGATATCGTTGGAGTTGAGCTTGGTGGTGCGTTAAAAAATATTATCGCATTAGCTGCTGGGATAACTGATGGACTTGGATTAGGTGATAATGCGAAAGCGGCATTAATGACACGTGGTTTAACGGAGATTGCTCGTTTAGGAAGAAAAATGGGCGGAAATCCATTAACGTTTGCTGGTCTAACTGGTATGGGAGACTTAATTGTAACTTGTACAAGTGTTCATAGCCGAAATTGGCGCGCTGGAAATATGCTTGGAAAAGGACACTCTTTAGAAGAGGTGTTAGAAAGCATGGGTATGGTTGTAGAAGGTGTAAGAACAACGAAAGCTGCTCACGAATTAGCAGAGAAAATGGAAGTTGAAATGCCGATTACAGCTGCTTTATATGACGTGCTATTCAATGGGAATAATGTGAAAGATGCAGTAGGCTCATTAATGGGACGTGTTCGAAAACATGAAGTGGAAGCTATACCTGACTTACTTTAAAGAAAAGCGACAGAAGTACATTTGTACTTCTGTCGCTTTTTATTTTTATGGGTCTTTTCACCATTTTTTTAATTTTGCATAGGATGAAGAGTAACTTGAGGAGAGGGTGAAAAGAATGGATAATAACATTTTTAATAACATTGAAAAAGAAGCGAAAGTGAATAAAGAAGACATTTTTAAATTAGCATCATCTGTACAGAATGCGAATTTACGTGATGAAACTGTGCTTCGTCAATTGATTCATCAAGTGGCTCTTATGGCAGGACGTGAAGTGCCGAAAGAACAAGAGGATCAAATTGTAAAAGCGATTATTAACAATAATATGCCCGCTGATTTTGGTTCGTTAAGCAAAATGTTTAAAAAATAAGATATAAGAAACAAAGAGTTTGTAGATTGCATATGATAGCTATGAAAGTATGGGAATAGAGCTGTTTTGGGCATATTTGGTCAACCGAAGCGAGAGATACACTCGCTTCGGTTTTATTTTTATTTAGATTAGTGGAAGATGCGAAAAAACCTGTTGATTAAAGTTATATATTCTTAATTTGTAGTAAAATGTTCTTTTTGTATTTGTTTAAAGATTTTAATTTGTTAAAATAGTATAAAAATAGATTAATAAAAAGGGGTGTGTATATGTCAGAAGGGCTCATAAAAATGTGGTTTGCTTTAGGAGCAATTGGATTTATGTTTTTTGCAGTAAGTTTTATTTTACTAAGTAGATACAAAATAAAGAATAAATTTTTGAAAGGGATTACAGCGTTAGTAGCGTACACCCTTATGATTGTGTCAGGAATTGTTATTTTTCTTGTTGTATTTAGTGGACCTGTACAGCAGTAAAGGGAATGGTCTCGAAAATGCTACATACGGAGCAAGTTATATTAGTATGAAAAGGTGATTGCTAGTGAAAAAAGTCCATATTATTTTAATATTTTGTTGTATGAGCCTTTTAACAGGATGTCTGTATCCGAAAGAAAATATGAAACAAAATGCCGTTCCTTATGAAGATCAGATACAGGTTGTTCAAAAAGCTGTAGTGACATTTAAGGAGCAAAATGAGGGGATATTGCCAATTAAGACGCGGGATATGAGTACGCCTATTTATCAAAAGTATCCAATCGATTTTCAAAAGATTGCTCCGCGTTACATACAGGAGGCGCCAGGAAATGCGTATGAAAGCGGAGGAGTATACCAATACGTATTAATAGACGTTGAAACAAATCCGACAGTAAAGTTAATTGATGTTAGGATGGCTGAACAAATCCAGGAATTATCATTAAAGCTTAGGATGTATCGGGATGAACATCAATATCCGCCTTTTAAAAAGGTAATTTCAGATGGTGTATATGAATTAGATTTCAAAAAACTAGGATATAAAGATGTGCCGCAAGTGACAAGTCCGTATTCTGGTAAAGGGCTTCCTTTTGTAATCAATGAAAAGGGAGAAATTTATGTTGATTATCGAATCGACTTATATGAAGCGTTGAAAAAAAATGAAGGGCAATTTAAGGAAGGGGAAGATATTCGGAATATACTTTTGAAAGATTCTCCATTTGTACCTGCGTATTCTTTACCGTATACGGTAAAGAATGGAGAACCAATTTTTTTAAAATCATAAGTCATGAACCTTTCTTTTAGTGAATAAGTTCTAGAAGAAAGGTTTTTTATGTTACACAACTTGCGATGCAAACAAAAGGTATTTTTTAATAGTCATATGAAATTGGACAAAATTATATGATATATTGTCCGAACTTCTAGAATACCATTATATTATATCAGATATTATAGGCAACGTTAGAGAAGGTATTAGTTGACTATAAATGTGGAATTATTCCCAAAAATATTGAGGGAGGGAATCACTTGGAAAAGGTAGATATTTTTAAAGATATTGCGGAACGCACAGGCGGTGATATTTATTTTGGAGTTGTAGGAGCTGTTCGAACAGGGAAATCAACATTTATTAAAAAATTTATGGAACTTGTAGTTATTCCTAATATTGAGAATGAGTCTGACCGTCAAAGGGCGCAGGATGAACTGCCTCAAAGTGCTGCTGGTCGTACAATCATGACGACGGAACCGAAGTTTGTTCCAAACCAAGCGGTTTCTATCGAAGTAGATGAAGGTCTTGAAGTGAATATTCGATTGGTAGATTGCGTTGGATATACGGTTCCAGGAGCAAAAGGCTATGAAGATGAGAATGGCCCGCGCATGATTAATACTCCTTGGTATGAAGAACCTATTCCATTCCATGAAGCTGCAGAAATCGGAACACGTAAAGTAATTCAAGAACATTCCACAATTGGTGTTGTAATTACAACAGATGGAACGATTGGTGAAATTCCAAGAAGAGATTATATAGAGGCAGAAGAACGCGTAGTAAATGAGTTAAAAGAAGTCGGAAAACCTTTCATTATGATCATTAACACTGTACAGCCGTATCATCCAGATACAGAGCAATTGCGCCAAAGTTTATCTGAAGAATATGATATCCCAGTCATTGCGATGAGTGTAGAAAGTTTAAGGGAAACAGATGTGTACAATGTGCTTCGAGAGGCTTTATTTGAGTTCCCGGTTTTAGAAGTGAATGTTAACCTTCCGAGCTGGGTGATGGTGTTAAATGAAGGGCATTGGTTACGCCAAAGTTATCAAGAAGCTGTTCAAGAGACTGTGAAGGATATAAAACGTCTTCGTGATGTGGACCGTGTCGTTTGGCAGTTTAGTCAGTATGAATTTATTGATCGAGCGAGCTTAGCTGGCATTGATATGGGGCAAGGTGTAGCAGAGATTGATTTATATGCACCAGATGAATTATATGATCAAATTTTAAAAGAAGTAGTAGGAGTAGAAATTCGAGGGAAAGATCATTTATTAAAGCTTATGCTCGATTTATCTCATGCGAAAATAGAATACGATCAAGTGGCGGATGCCCTGCGTATGGTAAAGCAAACAGGATATGGTGTAGCAGCGCCTGCGTTAGCTGACATGAGCTTAGATGAGCCAGAAATTATTCGTCACGGTTCAAGGTTTGGTGTGAAACTAAAAGCTGTAGCTCCGTCTATTCATATGATTAAAGTAGATGTGGAGTCAACGTTTGAGCCAATTATTGGTACTGAAAAGCAAAGTGAAGAATTAGTTCGTTATTTAATGCAGGATTTTGAAGATGACCCATTATCAATTTGGAATTCTGATATATTCGGACGTTCACTTAGCTCTATTGTTCGAGAAGGCATTCAAGCGAAACTATCTTTAATGCCAGAAAATGCAAGATATAAATTAAAAGAAACGCTAGAAAGAATTATTAATGAAGGATCTGGCGGATTAATTGCGATTATATTATAAGAAAAAATCCCTCTCATCGTAGAGGGATTTTTTTGATTTTCGCGTATAGAATAGCAAAATAAACAGTTATTATCTAATATATTGTTGTAAATTGTCAAGTTTCATCAGATTTTCACATTTTAAGAGTAACAATTTCCTTAAAAATATTGAATTATAAAGGAGAATCGTATAATATAGGCGTTGATAATGATTTATCTACATCTTTGTAGTATAGAATTTGTAAAAATTGCCTACAAATGAAAGTAAGACTCATTTTATGATCATTATACAGTCTTATCTTTGGGAGGAGGTGAATGGCATGAACAAGACAGATTTAATCAATGCTGTTGCAGAAGCAAGTTCCCTTTCTAAAAAGGACGCAACAAAAGCAGTAGACGCTGTTTTTGATTCTATCTTAGAAGCTTTAAAACAAGGTGATAAAGTACAACTGATCGGATTCGGTAACTTCGAAGTTCGTGAGCGTGCGGCTCGTAAAGGTCGTAACCCACAAACAGGTGAGGAGATTGAAATCGCTGCAAGTAAAGTACCTGCATTCAAACCTGGTAAAGCGTTAAAAGATGCGGTTAAATAATCCTTACATATTAACAGGGAAGAAGAGTTTCCTTTTTGGGAACTCTTCTTTTTGCTTTTAAAAACATAAATATGCTAGAATGTGTTCGTATCACTTTTAGGTTTTCGGGAGGGCTAGCGGATGGCAAAAGTTAATTTAGAACAAATTGAACATGCAGTACGCCTTATTTTAGAGGCAATCGGAGATGACCCAAATCGTGAGGGAGTACTTGATACACCAAAGCGTGTGGCAAAAATGTACGCAGAAGTGTTCGCGGGTATGCATGAAGATCCGAAAGAACATTTGCATAAAGTGTTCGGAGAAGATCACGAGGAGCTTGTACTAGTAAAAGATATACCGTTTTATTCGATGTGTGAGCATCATTTAGTTCCATTCTATGGAGTTGCTCACGTTGCATATATTCCGCAAGGCGGAAAAGTGACAGGGTTAAGTAAATTAGCTCGAACTGTAGATACAATTGCACGTCGTCCACAACTGCAAGAACGTATTACATCAACAGTAGCGAACTCTATTATGGAAGTACTAGAACCGCATGGTGTAATGGTAGTAGTAGAAGCGGAACATATGTGCATGACGATGCGTGGTGTGAAAAAGCCGGGCGCGAAAACTGTAACAACAGCAGTACGTGGTGTGTTAGAAAATGATGCAGCGGCACGTAGTGAAATTTTATCTTTTATTAAAACAAAGTAAAGAAAAGTAGGAAACTGCTTTTCTTTTTTTTTATGTAAATAAATGATATAGTTTTAGCAAGGCAGAGTGAGAATAGAAAGACTACTAAAAAGAATGGAAGATGTTATTTAGTTCGGTGGAAGTTTGGAAAGAGTAGCCAAGTTTTGGTTATAGAAAATAGAATGTATGTGTTATAATAAGTTTTATGAATTAGAAAACAAGGGTGATTTTTGTGTGTGACATCTACGGAGGGTATGCGGGTATAAGAGAGAAATTGATGGAGAAATTACGCCATCCTTATTTTATAAACTATATTGAAGAACCATTTATTGATGAAGAAAAAATAGCATTGTTATATGGTGCTTTAAAAAGTGAAAATTTACATATAGAACAAATTGAGCATTATGTAGTAACGATTATGCTTGTGCAAATTGCACTTGATACACATGAAAGAGTATCAAATAAAGCAGGGGAAGAAGCAAATGAATCGCATAAACGTCGCCAGTTAACAGTGCTTGCTGGTGATTACTATAGTGGGTTATATTATTACTTACTGTCTATGAATTGTGATATTGTTTTAATTCGTGCGCTTGCTGAAGGAATTAAAGAAATTAATGAACACAAAATAATGTTATATCAAAAAGCGCATGAAACGATGGATGACATAATGGAAAGTGTAGTAACGATTGAGTCTGCACTCTTGCAAAAAACATGTGATCATTTTCATTTATCGCATTGGAAGCCGTTTATAACGTATGTACTAGGAAAAAACCGTCTTCAAAAAGAATATGAACTGCACGCTGATAAACAACATTCACCTGTTTTTCAAGCAGTTCAAGGGATTATGAAGGATAAAGCGGAGGTAGAAACAGTTATTCATGGATGGATGATGGAACTCAGAAAGAAAGAAAATCAATATTTGGAAAACCACACAGATATAAGCGAAATAAACTCTGTGTTAAGAGATAAATCGAAGACATAAGCAATTTTACATTGGAAGAAGGTACGAGCATGCAACAATCAAAAGAAGAAAGAGTACATGATGTATTTGAGAAAATCTCTGATAAATACGATGTGATGAATTCTGTCATTAGTTTTCAAAGACATAAAGCGTGGCGTAAAGAGACGATGCGCATTATGGATGTAAAACCAGGTAGCAAAGCTCTTGATGTATGCTGCGGGACAGCGGACTGGACAATTGCGCTAGCTGGAGCGGTAGGTGAACAGGGCGAGGTTGTTGGTGTAGACTTCAGTGAAAATATGTTATCTGTCGGTAAGCAAAAGGTAGAGGCGTTACAATTAAAACAAGTAGAACTTTTACACGGGAATGCAATGGAACTTCCATTTGAAGATAACACATTTGATTATGTAACGATTGGATTTGGTTTACGTAACGTACCGGATTATATGCACGTATTAAAAGAAATGACGCGTGTAGTAAAACCAGGTGGAAAAGTGATTTGTTTAGAAACATCTCAACCAACAATGATTGGTTTTCGACAAGGGTATATTTTATACTTTAAATATATCATGCCTTTATTTGGAAAGTTATTTGCGAAAAGTTTTAAAGAATATTCATGGCTGCAAGAATCTGCTAGTACATTCCCAGGTATGAAAGAATTGGCTCATATGTTCGAAAAAGCTGGACTTGAACGTGTACAAGTGAAGCCGTTTACTTTTGGGGTAGCAGCGATGCACTTAGGTATGAAACCAGAATCAAAATAGAAAAAAGAAAAAAGAAGTTTTAGGTTAAGGTGAACAATATGAAGTTACAACTTATGTACTCTTTTTTACGATCGGATATTAATGTGATAGAAAAAGAATTAAAAAAGACAGTTGCTTCTGAACAGCCATTGGTAGAAGAGGCGGCATTACAACTTATTGAAGCTGGTGGGAAGCGAATTCGTCCTGTATTTGTGTTGCTTGCGGGAAAATTTGGAGATTATAAGTTAGATGCAATTAAACATGTAGCTGTTGCGTTAGAACTTATTCATATGGCTTCTCTTGTTCACGATGATGTTATTGATGCTGCATTTTTACGACGTGGTAGTGCAACTGTGAATGCGAAATGGGGAGATCGTATTGCAATGTATACAGGGGACTATTTGTTCGCTAAGTCTCTTGAATGTATAACAAATATCGAAATTCCAGAGGCGCATCAGGCGCTATCGCATACCATTTTAGAAGTGTGTAAAGGTGAAATTGAACAAATTAAAGATAAGTACAATTATGACCAAAATTTACGAACGTATTTAAGAAGAATAAAGCGAAAAACAGCCTTATTAATTGCTGCGAGTTGTCAACTAGGAGCAATTGCTGCTGGCGCTAATCGTGATACGGTAAATCGACTATTTTGGTATGGGTATTTTGTAGGAATGTCGTATCAAATTATTGATGATATTTTAGACTTCGTTTCCACAGAAGAGAAGCTTGGAAAACCTGCTGGTGGTGATTTGTTACAAGGGAATATTACGCTTCCTGCCCTATACGCTATGGAAGATCCCGTGCTTCGTAAGAAAATCACATCTGTACATGAAAATACAACAGCGGACGAAATGAAAGGAATTATTGAGGCTGTAAAAAATAGTGACGCTATTGATCAAGCATTTGCGTTTAGTGAACGTTATTTACATAAAGCATTAGAAATCATAAAACCACTTCCGCGTGGACAAGCGAAGTATGCATTACAAAATGTAGCAAAGTATATTGGGAAACGAAAATTTTAGTGTTTTTTCTAAAAAATAAAATAATCTCTCTATTTCAAAACTATTGCGCAATTGTGATAAGGGTGTTAATATGTGTGTGGGGATATACAATTACATACATAATTCAGAAGTGGAGAGATTTTTTATGGAAAAAACATTTCTAATGGTAAAACCAGACGGTGTACAACGTGCCTTCATTGGGGAAATCGTAGCTCGTTTTGAGAAAAAAGGCTTTCAATTAGTTGGTGCAAAATTAATGCAAGTCACTCCGGAAATTGCTGGACAACACTATGCTGAGCACACAGAGAAACCTTTCTTTGGTGAATTAGTAGACTTTATTACATCTGGACCTGTATTCGCAATGGTATGGCAAGGTGAAGGCGTAGTAGATACAGCTCGTAACATGATGGGTAAAACAAGACCACATGAAGCAGCTCCTGGAACAATTCGTGGAGATTTCGGTGTAACTGTTGCGAAAAACATTATCCATGGTTCTGATTCGTTAGAAAGTGCAGAGCGCGAGATTGCTATTTTCTTTAAGGAAGAAGAATTAGTTGACTACTCAAAATTAATGAATGAATGGATTTACTAATTATTTTGAAATAATTTGTAAACGCTTTAATCACTGTGATAATAGTAGAAAGTGCAAGGAGAATAGGGGTATTCTTCTTGCACTTTTTTTGTTTCAATTAGTTACGAAGTTAGAGCTGTTATGATATATTGATATGTAAAGTAAAAGGCCTATCGGAGAATAAGCGAATGGCTGATCAAATATATAATTTCTTTCATATTTTTAGAGTAAGGAAAGATAATATCATTGCTTAATATAGCGGGATAAATACATATACGAAAAGAGGAATAACGTATGCGATATATTACAGCTGGTGAATCTCATGGTCCACAACTTACAACGATTATAGAAGGTGTTCCGGCAGGACTGCCTTTAGTAGCGGATGATATAAATGAAGAGTTAGCTAGAAGGCAAAAGGGGCATGGGCGTGGTAGACGCATGCAAATTGAAACAGATCAAGTGCAAATTGTAAGTGGTGTTAGACATGGAGAGACATTAGGTTCTCCAATTGCACTTGTTGTTGAAAATCGTGATTTTGCACATTGGACAAAAATTATGGGCGCAGAGCCTTTAACGGAACAAGAAGAAAAAGAAATGAAAAGGAAAGTAACAAAACCAAGACCTGGGCATGCTGATTTAAATGGTGCGATTAAATATGGTCATAGAGATATGAGAAATGTACTGGAGCGTTCTTCAGCACGCGAAACGACAGTGCGTGTTGCTGCTGGTGCGGTTGCTAAAAAAGTGTTAGCAGAACTTGGTATTACAGTGGCGGGCCATGTAATTGAAATTGGCGGTGTACAGGCTCAGGAATTTACCTATAGTTCAATTGAAGAATTAAAAAGTATTACAGAAGCATCACCTGTACGTTGCTTAGATGAAGCAGCAGGTAACCAAATGATGAAAGCAATTGATGATGCGAAAGCAAATGGTGATTCAATAGGTGGAATCGTTGAAGTGATTGTGGAAGGAATGCCAATTGGGGTCGGTAGCTATGTGCATTATGATCGAAAACTGGATGCAAAATTAGCAGCTGCAATTATGAGCATTAATGCTTTTAAAGGTGTCGAGATTGGAATTGGTTTTGAAGCAGCGCATAGACCGGGAAGTGAAGTTCATGATGAAATTCTGTGGAATGAGGAACATGGATATACACGAAGAACAAATAATGCAGGTGGATTAGAAGGCGGTATGACGACTGGAATGCCAATTGTTGTGCGCGGTGTGATGAAACCGATCCCTACACTATATAAACCTCTTCAAAGTATAGATATTGATACGAAAGAGCCTTTTACAGCAAGTATTGAACGTTCAGATAGTTGTGCTGTGCCAGCAGCTAGTGTCGTTGCAGAAGCGGTTGTGGCTTGGGAATTAGCGACAGCTTTAATAGAACAATTCGGATTAGATCGTATGGACCTTATTCGTGAAAATATTGAGAAACATAATGAATATGCGAGGGGATTTTAATGGGAAACATACATATTCAAACGAAATCAAAAGAATATGATGTACATGTAGGAAAACAATCGTTGTCAAAGTTGACAACGATTGTTCAAAACATGCAGCCATCTGTGTCAAACATCATGATCATTTCAGATGAAGCTGTTGCGTCTTTACATTTACAGACAGTTGTAGACGCGTTGCAAATAAAGCAAAAAGTATTTTCATTTGTCGTACCGAGTGGCGAAAAAGAGAAGTCTTTTGAAAATTTCTATGCGGCTCATACGTCAGCTCTTGAAAATAAATTAGATAGAAATTCTTTAATTATTGCACTTGGAGGCGGGATGATTGGAGATTTAGCTGGTTTTGTTGCTGCATCGTTTATGCGTGGAATTCGCTTCGTTCAAGTTCCAACGACTTTATTAGCTCACGATAGCGCAGTGGGTGGGAAAGTAGCGATCAATCATCCGTTAGGTAAAAATATGATCGGTGCATTCCATCAACCGGAAGTAGTTGTATATCATACGCCGTTTTTACAGTCACTTCCTGAAAAAGAGTGGCGTTCAGGTTATGCAGAAGTGATAAAACATGCTCTTATTGGTGATGTAAAGCTGTATCATTGGTTAAAAGAAGAAGTGCAAACATTAGCGGATCTTCGTGATGAGAAGTTAATCCATATATTAACGAAGGCAATTCCTGTAAAGGCAAACATTGTATCGCAAGATGAAACAGAAAAAGGTGTACGTGCTCATTTGAACTTTGGACATACGTTAGGCCATGCTCTTGAAAAAGAACTAGGATATGGAAATATTACTCACGGTGACGGAGTAGCGGTTGGAATGTTATTTGCCTTGTTTTTAAGTGAGCAAGTGTACAAGGTTAATCTTTCTTATGAAGAGATGAAGCAGTGGTTCTTAAAGTACGGATATCCAAAAATGCCAAGTGATTTGAGTGTAGAGCGTCTCGTTCAATTGATGAAACAAGATAAGAAAGCGAACGCTGGAGCAATTCATATGGTGTTAATGCAGGAATATGGGGTAGTGAATGTCGTATCTATTCCAGATGAGACTGTTCATATTGCGTTAGAGGCATTTCAAAAGGATATGGTTTAAGAGCTAAGAAGTGCTTGTTTAAAGGTATCCTCGTAATAGTGACGGTTAAGATAAACGATTACAGTGAGAAATTACAACCTTATTGTAATTGAATTGAATAAAACGACTGGGGGAAGAAAAATGAGAGTGAAAGAGCAATTGTTAACTTTGAGAGCATATGTACCTGGGAAAAATATTGAAGAAGTAAAAAGGGAATATGGATTATCAAAAATTGTGAAATTAGCATCGAACGAAAATCCATTCGGTTGCTCAGCACGCGTAACAGAAGCATTAACTTCTTTAGCGAGTCAATACGCTCTTTATCCAGATGGATATGCATTTGAACTTCGGACAAAAGTAGCAGAGCAGTTAGGTGTCAAAGCAGAACAACTGTTATTTGGTAGTGGATTAGATGAAGTCATTCAAATGATTAGTCGTGCATTACTACATGAAGGAACAAATGTTGTAATGGCGAATCCAACATTCTCGCAATACCATCACCATGCTGTTATTGAAGAAGCAGAAGTTCGTGAAGTACCACTTAAAGATGGCATTCACGATTTAGATGCGATGTTACAGCAAGTAGATGATAAAACGAAGATTGTATGGATTTGTAACCCGAATAATCCGACAGGTACATATGTAGAGAAACAAAATTTACTTTCATTTTTAGAATCAGTTCCTAAGTCAGCGCTCGTTATTATGGACGAAGCATATTATGAATATGCGGGGGCAGAAGACTATCCGCAAACATTACCACTTCTTGAACAGTATGAAAATCTTATGGTTTTACGCACGTTTTCAAAAGCATATGGTTTAGCTGCTTTCCGTATCGGATATGCGGTTGGTAATGCGAATTTAATCGGGCAGCTAGAAGTAGCAAGGTTACCATTTAATACATCGACTGTAGCGCAGGCTGTAGCACTCGCTGCATTAGAAGATCAAGTATTTTTACAAGAATGTGTGAAAAAAAATGAAGAAGGATTAAATCAATATTACGCATTTTGTAAGGAATATAACGTATTCTATTATCCATCTCAAACAAATTTCATTTTCTTAAAACTCGGTATTCCTGGTAATGAGGCTTTCGAACGATTAATGAAGAAAGGATATATTGTTCGTTCTGGTGCTGCATTTGGTATACATGATGGTATTCGTATTACTGTCGGTTTGAAAGAAGAAAATGATGAAATTATAGAATTATTGAAAGAGCTTGTAAACGAGCAAGTAAAGAAAGAAGAAACATACTCTTAAGAGTTTGTGAAGGCTCCTAATATAGGAGTCTTTTTTATTTAAATGAAGGCCTGTAAAGCTTGATCCGTGCGTGTTAATAATTAATAAGGGAAGTTATTTGCACGGTAATGAAAGAAAACGGTACAATAGAAAGTAGTAATGCGGTATCGGTGTCATGTTTGAATCGTTGTCAGTGAAAGTACAAGATGAAGTATGCTCATTCTAAAGGTTGCGTTCGTACACCTAGTTGCTTATGATAAAGTGAAACTTTAATCAGTGAGGGGATGCTCATCCCCTCACTGATTATTAGCCCGCACCAATCGGGGTAAATGAACAGAAAATAATATTTGTTAGAATTAAAGGAGACGTTTATGCAAAAGTTTGAACAAGCTGTTTCATATATTGAAAATGGTGAAGCGGAAAAAGGATTACAATTATTAAAAGAACAATTAAAAATTGCGAATGATGAAGAGAAGTATGATATCGCTCGCTATTATCATACACTTGGATTTACGGATGAAGCGTTAGCTATTACAGAAGACTTGCGTTTATTGTATCCGGAAGAAAGTGAATTCACTGTATTTTTAGCAGAATTATATATTGATCTAGACAAAGAAGATGAAGCGATTGAAGTGCTTCATGATATTCCAGAAAATGATGACTTATATGTTCAATCGTTATTACTTGTTGCAGATTTATTCCAAATGCAAGGTTTCGATGATGTAGCAGAACAAAAACTATTAAAGGCGAAAGAAATGATGCCTGACGAACCTGTTATTACGTTTGGATTAGCAGAGTTATATAGTAGTAAAGGTGAAGAACAAAAGGCAATCACTCATTATGAGTCGCTATTAGCAGAACATAAAGTCATGGGTGGTGTTGTCATTGCACTTCGCCTCGCAGAAACGTTAAGTGCGATTGGAAATTGGGAAGAAGCGATCTCTTACTATGAAGCAGGTTTAGAGGAACAAAAAGATATCCACTCATTATTTGGATATGCCTTCACATTATACCAAGGTGAAGAATATCAAAGAGCAATTGGTGCTTGGCAAGAACTAAAAGAATTAGATCCGGAGTATGCATCGCTGTACATGTATTTGGCGAAAAGCTATGAAAAAGAAGGAATGCTTCAAGAAAGCTATGAAACACTTCAAGAAGGAATTAAAGTAGATGAGCTTTCTGTACCATTTTATGTAGAATTAGCGAACATTGCGGCGAAATTAGGAAGAATAGCGGAAGCAGAGGAAGTGCTTCAAAAAGCGCTTGAGTTAGATCCAGGACATTTAGGTGCGATATTAAAATATGCGTATATCTTAAAAGAACAAGAAAAATATGAAGAGTTAATTGCAGTTGTAGAGCGTGCGATTGACAGCGGAGAACCAGATACACAACTACTTTGGGATCTTGCGTTTGCAAAAAAACAATTAGAAATGTATTCGGATGCATTAAAACACTATGAAAGTGCATATACTTCTTTTAAGAATCATCCAGACTTCTTGGAAGAGTACGGTTATTTCTTATTGGAAGAAGGTATGCGAAAAGAGGCGAAAGAAGTATTTACTCAGTTAATACAACTAGACCCGACACAAATTCATATTGAAGAATTGTTATATAATTTAGAGGATTTTTCATAAGTTGGAAGGAAACTGAATACCGCTTCTTGAATCTAAAAAGAAAAGAGAAAGACAGAGGAGGGACTTAATTGCTATGAATACCCCTGTTTCTGTAAACGAGAAGAAGGATTTTGTAAAATGGTTTTTGAATAATTACCAACTGAAACAGCGTGAATGTGTATGGATTTTGAATTATTTAATGAGTCATGACCAATTGATGCATAAAGTCCACTTCGTAGAGCATGCAAAATATTGTCCGCGTGGTTTAGTGATGTCCGCGAATTGTGTGAAAGACACACCATTTCACTTTTTTAAACAAAATGTTATGACAACAGATGCTGAAAAATCGTTTCATGATATTCGTTTAAATCGAGATGAAGATATTTATATTCAACTCAATTTTAAATCATCGTTTCAAAATGCCAATTATGTAGCTGTATTAGAAGAAAACCCGTATTTACCAAAGCATATTGAAGTAAATGAAAAAGATCGTTTACTTGCAGAAAGATTTTTAGAAGAAAGTGTATTTTCTTTTAGAAGAGAACGTCTTTTGAAACAAATTGATGAAGCGCTGGATAAGCAAGATAAGGAAGCGTTTCATAAGTTAACAGCTGAGTTAAAGATGTTATAGAATTCATTTGGATTCATAAAATTTTACAAATTTCAGACTTTTTTAAGAAAAACTACCTTAATATAGGTAGTTTTTCTTTTTTTACCTCTTTTAGTATGGTTTAATATATATAAAGTGAAAGTTCTGTCATTTGAAAATGAAGGGAGGGAAGACATTTGAAATGGAGTGTAAAAGATGTGGAGCAGTTTGAGCAAGCAAGAGATTATGTAGATACTGGTGTTATACCACTTTTATCAATTTCGGCAGCAAAAGAAATGAAAATGGTAGTAGAACAAGGTGAATTTATCGAATTGTTGAGTATGGAGTTGGAAAGAGAATATAAAGGAAGAGTACTTTTACTACCTGCATTTACGTATTTAGTAGAAAGTCAAAAAAATGAAAAAGGTCGTTTGCAAGAATGGACAAATCATTTGCAAAAGCAAGGTTTTAAGCATATTGCTTATGTTACAAGTGATTTTTCATGGAAAGAAGATATGCAAGAGTTACAAGGAGATTTATTTTGGTTTCCTTCATTAGCGTTAGAACAATTTAGTGATCAAGCGAAAAGAGAAGTTATTCATGCACATATAAAAAATATAATGGTGATGTTAGAAGAAAAATGGGGAAAGTAGTAATAAACAGAAAGTTCTTATTATTATGAGTAGTATGATATTGACCTGTACCTAAGCGTATTATATCATGATAGTGTCCTAGTTTTTATTTTTTATATAATTTATCACGAGGGGACAATTTCTGATAGAGGGGGGAAATTTTCGTGAGCGAGAAAGAACATCGTGTATCAAGAAGACAGTTTTTAAATTACACCCTTACAGGGGTAGGAGGCTTTATGGCAGCGGGTATTTTAATGCCGATGACGCGATTTGCGCTTGATCCGGTGTTAAGAAAAGAAGCGGGAACGGATATGGTTGCTGTTGCACAAGTAAAGGATATTACAACAGAGCCGAAACGTTTCGACTTTAAGGTGAAGCAGGTTGATGGTTGGTACAAGTCCGAAGAGCCAAAATCAGCTTGGGTTCATAAAGATGAAAGCGGAGACATTGTTGCGTTCTCTCCAGTATGTAAACATTTAGGATGTACAGTTAACTGGAATTCGGACAAAGCACATCCGAATCAATTCTTTTGTCCATGTCACGGGGGCCGTTACACAAAAGACGGGATGAACATTAAAGGCACGCCGCCCCTTGCTCCGCTTGATGTATACGAGTCCAAAGTAAAAGATGGAACGCTGTATTTAGGCAAAGCGAAGCCAAAAGGGGGTGCAAAGTAGATGCTAAATAAAATTTATGATTGGGTAGATGAAAGGTTAGATATTACACCAATATGGCGTGATATCGCTGATCATGAAGTACCTGAACATGTAAACCCGGCACATCACTTTTCTGCATTCGTTTATTGCTTTGGAGGACTTACCTTTTTCGTTACTGTAATTCAAATTTTATCAGGAATGTTTTTGACGATGTATTATGTGCCTGATATTAAAAATGCTTGGGAATCGGTTTATTATTTACAAAATGAAGTTGCATATGGGCAAATTGTTCGTGGTATGCACCACTGGGGCGCTAGTCTCGTCATTGTAATGATGTTTTTACATACACTTAGAGTTTTCTTCCAGGGTGCGTATAAAAAGCCTCGTGAGTTAAACTGGATTGTTGGTGTTCTTATTTTCTTTGTTATGTTAGGTCTTGGTTTTACCGGATATTTATTACCGTGGGATATGAAAGCATTATTTGCTACGAAAGTAGGGATTCAAATTGCAGAGCAAACGCCGCTCATTGGTCCTTATATTAAAACATTACTCGCTGGTCATTCCGAAATTGTTGGCGCTCAAACATTAACTCGCTTCTTTGCTATTCACGTCTTCTTCTTACCAGCAGCACTTCTAGGTTTAATGGCCTTCCACTTCATCATGATTCGCAAACAAGGTATTTCCGGTCCGCTATAAGAGATTGCTAAATTAAAGGGGAAAGAACTAAAGGAGGGAGATTATGCATCGAGGCAAAGGGATGAAGTTTGTAGGAGATTCTCGGGTACCAGTAGCTCGGAAACCAAATATTCCAAAAGACTATTCTGAATACCCAGGAAAAACAGAAGCGTTTTGGCCGAACTTCTTGTTAAAAGAATGGATGGTTGGTGCAGTTTTTTTAATCGGTTATTTATGTTTAACAGTGGCGCATCCGTCACCACTTGAGAGAATGGCAGATCCAACTGATGCCGGATATATACCACTTCCAGATTGGTATTTCTTATTCTTGTATCAGTTATTAAAGTATTCTTATGCTTCTGGTTCATTTACTGTAATTGGAGCGTTTATTATGCCAGGGATTGCGTTTGGCGCATTATTGTTAGCTCCATTTCTTGACCGAGGCCCAGAAAGACGCCCATTGAAGCGTCCTGTAGCAACTGGATTTATGCTTTTAGCAATTGCATCGATTATCTTTTTAACTTGGGAATCTGTAGCACACCACGACTGGGAAGCTGCAAAAAAACAAGGAGCAATTGTAAAAACAGCACCAGTTGATAAAAATGATGACGGCTATAAATTAATGCAAAAAAATACTTGTTTAACGTGTCACGGTGACAATTTACAGGGCGGGGCAGCAGCGCCTGCACTGCAAAACTTAACTTTAAAGCCAGAAGAAATTGCTAAAATTGCGAAAGATGGAAAAGGTTCAATGCCTAAAGGGGTATTTAAAGGTACAGATGAGGAACTGAAGAAACTTTCGGAATTCGTTGCAAAGTATAATAAAAAATAATAAAAAGCTGACTACAAAAATTTGTAGTCAGCTTTTTATTTTGATGAAAGAAAGTTTACTATATAATAGAGTAGAGTTTGAGGAAAGAATGACTTTGTTTGAAAGGTGTTGGACATACAGCTTGGTTTATTTGTATGCAATGTTAAGACAACGCTCTATATTATTATTTTTATTAGTTGTTAACATATTAGGTACAATATACGGATTTATATGGTATGGAAATCAATTAAAAGAAACCTCACCTATATTTTGGCCGTTTGTACCCGATAGCCCGATGGCAAGTCTCTTTTTTGTCTTTGTTTTAATTGCTTTTTTAAGAAAGAGAAATTGGGGATTAATAGAGGCGCTAGCGATTGTTACTTTAATGAAATATGGTATATGGGCTGTTGTTGTAAATGCAATTATGATCTATGTAAAAGGTCCTATTGGTCTTATGGGGTATATGTTAATGCTTTCGCATTTTGCGATGGCAGTACAAGCAGTGCTATATGCGCCGTTTTACCGTATAAAAAAATGGCATTTTGCGGTAGCAGCTATATGGACATTACATAATGATGCAATTGATTATTTATTTTGGCAAATGCCGAGATATGGAATTATGCATTTGTTTGTAGGAGAAATTGGTTATTTTACGTTCTGGCTAAGTATCGCAGTGCTTTGTGTTACATATTATTATTGCTTACGTGAGAACCGAAAACAGTTTTCTTTATGAACATTTAGGGGGAGAAAATGAAGAAGAATAAGAGTCGTACAAAAATATTGGATCGATTGATTACGATAGTTGTTTCATATAGCATAGCATTTTCTATATTTGCACTCGCAACAACGGTGGTGGTGTACGGAAAATGGCTATATTATTTTGAAATTGATTTTTTAAACATTCCAGACTTAGCGGATATGACGAAGGATGATATTAAAAGAAATTATGATGTGCTTATCACATATTTATCTCCGTTTTATGACGGAGCATTACAGTTTCCAACATTAGATATGTCCACAAATGGCCGTATTCATTTTGTAGATGTTAAAAATATTTTAGTGAAAATTCAATATGTGATGTATGCGACAATTATGATTGCAATAATAGGCGGGATTTATTTATTAAAAAAGAAAAATGAAAAGTTTTTACTGCACGGATCAATTTTAACAATTATCTTACCGATCGCGCTCATGTTACCGATCGCTATTAATTTTGAAAAGAGTTTTGTATTATTCCATAAACTTTTATTCAGTAATGATTATTGGATGTTTGATATTGAAACGGATCCAATTATATTAATGTTACCAGAAGAATTCTTTATGCATGCTGCGTGTGCTATTTTATTATTTATTTTATGCGGCAGCATAATTTGTTACAGTTTGTATAGATATTTCGTAAAAAAGAAAAGGGTTTCAAAGGAAAAATTCTCTGTTTAAAGAGAATTTTTTTGTTTGTAAAATGATAATATATTTTTCGGTCCAGTTCTGTTCTATTCTTGTCCAAATTAACATATTTTGTACTAGTAGTTATAGGGGGGACCGTGATGAAGAGAACATTAATTGGATTAATAGCATTTCTAATTATAATGTTTCCGTTACGTATATATGCTGAAGAGTGGAGTGAACTAACAGGGTTGTTAGACGACTCATTACAATTAGTGAAGCGTAATGAAGATGGAAAAGCAGTACAAGTATTACAACATTTCTCCGAGCAGTTTGTTATAAAGGGGAATGAAAAGAAGCAAGAAGTAACGCCAGATCAGGTTAGAGTTATTTCTTTAGCTTACGACAAGGCGAAACAATCTCTCTCGGAAACAGATTTAGGTAAACAAGTTAAAATTGATAATGTGTTAGCCCTGCAGCTCGCTGTTGATGCGCAAGTGTCGAAATATCAACCGCTTTGGATGGAAAGAGAAAGAAAAGTAATGGGTGCCTTTTCTCAAATGGAAAAAGCGATGAAAAAAGAAGATACGGGACAGTTTCAACAAACGTTAAACACATTTTTACATGAATTTAATATTATTTATCCAAGCTTAATGATCGCCCTGCCAGAAAATGAAGTGCAGCGTGTAAATGCCCATTTATCTTATTTGGATGAATTTCGTAACGTTATGTTAAATACGAAAGGGGGGCAAATGCAAGTAGGAATCATTAAAGGGGATTTGCAAAAAATATTTCACACAGTAAAAAAAGATGAAATTGCACCCTCACTCATTTGGTTTATGACAATTACTGGAGGTCTTATTTTATTCACATTAACTTATGTTGGATGGAGAAAGTATAAAGGAGAGAGAGAAAAAAGAAAAAGTAATGTACACTCTAAGAATAGATAATGCAATAAATAAAGATACGGATTGTAAGGTTTATTCATTGACAATGATGTCAGAAGAAAATAGAATGAGAAGTACTATAATTAAAACTTCAATGGAGGTTCAGAGGTTCATGATGTTTTATTTAATTTACTTCGCGATCATAATGATCATACCGTTGTATGCACAGTCAAAAGTACGTAGTGCCTATAGCAAGTATTCACAAGTTTATTCAACTTCAGGTATGACAGGAGCGGAAGTGGCTCGAAAAATTTTAGATGAGAACGGATTATACAACGTAGCTGTAGAAGAAACACCAGGTCATTTATCAGACCATTATGATCCAACTGCCAAAACAGTTCGATTATCAACAGATAACTATTACGGTCATTCAGTTGCTGGTACAGCAGTTGCAGCACACGAAGTAGGACACGCAATTCAAGACGCAAAAGATTATAACTTTATGCGTATTCGTCATTCGTTAGTGCCAGTTGCAAACTTTGGATCGAATATTTCTTGGGTATTTATTATGATTGGTGCCTTTGCATCTATGTCTAACTTGTTGTTATTAGGTATCATTTTAATGGCAGCAGGTGTTGTGTTCCAACTTGTGACATTACCTGTTGAGTTTGATGCATCAAAGCGTGCAATGCAACAAATTGAAGCGTTAGGTATCGTATCAACAGATGAATATGGCCAAGCTCGTAAAGTATTAAATGCGGCAGCATTAACATATGTAGCGGCTGCAGCTGTAGCAGTATTTGAATTATTACGTCTCGTATTAATGTATACTGGTATGCAGCGTAGCGACGACTAAAGACTATCAATTTTGATAGTCTTTTTTGTTTTGTGGATTGAATTATATAATGTATTGCAAATAGAAATAATAGAAGGAATAGAAGTAATGCGGAAAGGCGGTGGGGGAAGTGAAATATCCAAGTCGTTTAGTAAAACAAGTGAAAGAACAAAGCGCTTCTTATCAGTTAGAAGGCTTTTTAAGTGGACAAGGTCCTGAAAATCCAAAATTTATGCTGTTAGGAGAAGCGCCTGGTGAAACAGAAATTCATAATGGGATTCCGTTTAGCGGGAGAGCGGGAAAACAATTAATGGGTTTTTTAGAACGGATTCATGTTACAAGGGAAGAGGTATATATTACGAGCGCTGTCCGAAGTAGGCCTTATAAATGGCGAGAGAAAAAAGAACGAAATGGTGAAATCATACAGAAAAAATATAATAGAACACCAAATCAAGGAGAAATACTTGCCCATGCGCCTTTGTTAGATTATGAATTAGAGAAAATAAATCCGAAGCTTATCGTCACCCTTGGAAATATCGGTCTTCAACGTTTAACAGGAAAAAATAAAAAAATAACAGATGTGCACGGACAATTATTAAAACAGCCCATTCAAAAATTAAAGGATATGCAAAGTGCAGTGTTTACATGGTCAGAGCAAGAATATCATATCTTTCCGACCTTTCATCCTGCTTCCATTTTTTATAATCGGAGTTTATTGGAGCTTATTTATGAGGATTTAGATAAACTTAAAAAATATGTAATAAAAAACTAGAAAAGCTAGAGAGCTTTTCTAGTTGCGTTTATTTATGTAACGGATTTTTATTTTCATCTAACGTAAAACCTTCACCAACTACATCATGTACATCACTTACAGCAACAAAGGCATGAGGATCTACAGAAGTAATAATATTTTTTAATTTCACGATTTCATTTTTAGCAACAACGCAATATAATACGTTCCGTTCCACTTTCGTATACGATCCAACAGCTTTTAAAAAAGTAGCTCCGCGTTCCATATCAGATAAAATTTTGGCAGCAATTTCATCGTTTTTATCTGAGATAATAGTTGCTCCTTTTGCCGCATAGGCTCCTTCTTGCATAAAATCAATGACTTTCGCCCCGATAAAAACAGCAACTAACGTATACATGCCCTCGCGGTATGATAAATAGGTAAGAATAGAGACGATAATGACGATAGCATCAAACATAAACATCGTTTTCCCCATACTCCAGCCAACATATTTATGAGCGAGTCTTGCGATAATATCTACACCGCCAGTAGTCCCGCCATATTTAAATATTATGCCAAGACCGACACCGATAAATGCCCCGGCGAATAAAGCCGCGAGTGTCATATCATTTTGTAAGTTTAAATGTAAGTTAAGAACTTCGTAACGTTGAAAAATCCATAGAAATAAAGATACGCTGAAGGTGCCGATTAGTGTATAGATAAATGTCGTTCTTCCAAGTAACTTCCAACCAATAAAAAATATAGGGATATTTAAAATTAAGTTTGAATAAGAAGGATCAAACTTAAATAGAAAATACAATAATAGTGTAATACCGGTAAATCCACCTTCTGCAAGGTGATTTTCAATATTGATATTCACAATACCGAAAGAAAAAATAGCGGAACCGATTAAAATGAAAATGATATTTCGAATCTTCAAATTTGATGTCATATAGAAATCCTCCTAATTATGTAAATTGCATTGCTCCGCTGATACGGTAAAACATAATGATAAGTAATTTCTAGTTGTTAGTAAAAATAGAGAAGGCTGTAAAAAAAACGCAAAAGAAAGTTTCACTTTATTATAGTCTATCCAAAAAAGGGTCGCAAATAGGTGTTTGGCGGGGAATAATATTTGTCAAATCGCGATGAATTGGCTAACATGAAAGAGGAAGGATTAGAGGTGAATTGTATGGAAGCAAAAACGATGAAGGATATGCAGAAAGAAGTAGATGCATATATTGGTCAGTTTAAAGAAGGTTATTTCAGTCCACTTGCAATGATGGCTCGTTTAACGGAAGAAATGGGGGAGCTTGCAAGAGAGGTAAATCATTATTATGGTGAGAAACCGAAGAAAACAACTGAAAAAGAACGTAGTCTGGAAGAAGAGCTTGGAGATGTATTATTTGTTATGATTTGTATGGCAAATAGTTTAAATATTGATTTAGAAACGGCACATAACATTGTAATGAATAAATTTAATACACGTGATAAAGATCGCTGGACACGTATTGATGAGGGAGAGAAAGAATAATGAAAGAAATTAAAGTAATTATCGCTGGACCAAGAGGACGTATGGGACATGAAGCAGTCCTTCTTATGGAAAGAACGGAACATTTTAATTTGGTAGCAGCAGTGGATTATAAGCATGGTGGAGAGAAAATTTCTGATTTACCGGGCATGCCAGCGTTACAAGCGCCAATTTACGCAGATTTACATACTTGTTTAGAGGAAGTAGAAGCAGATGTGTTGTTAGATTTAACAACGCCAGAAGTTGGGAAACAACACGTTACACTAGCAGTTGAGCGTGGACTTCGTTCTGTTATTGGTACAACTGGATTTACAGAAGAAGAACTAAAGCAATTAAGAGAGAATGCGAAAGAAAAAGCAGTAGGAACAATTATCGCTCCAAACTTTGCAATTGGTGCAGTTCTTATGATGAAATTCTCACAAATGGCAGCGAAGTATTTCCAAGATGTTGAAGTAATTGAATTGCATCATGATCAAAAGTTAGATGCACCATCTGGTACAGCAGTAAAAACAGTAGAATTAATTCGTCAAAATCGTGAATCAAAGCAGCAAGGTCATCCGAATGAAGTAGAACAACTAGAAGGTGCTCGTGGTGCAAATGTAGACGGCATTCACATTCATAGTGTACGTTTACCAGGACTTATTGCACACCAAGAAGTAATGTTTGGTGGAGATGGACAAATGTTAACGGTTCGTCATGATTCATTCAATCGTGCATCATTTATGTCGGGTGTAAAACTATCAATTGATACAGTAATGAATCTAGATCATCTTGTGTACGGTTTAGAAAATATTATCGACTAAAGGGGAGACAACGGATGAAAATTGCCTTAATCGCACATGACAAAAAGAAAGATGACATGGTTTCGTTTGCATACGCATATAAACCAATTTTTGAACAACATGAATTATTTGCAACAGGGACGACAGGACTTCGTATTATGGAGGCAACTGGTTTAGTTGTAACAAGATTTCAGTCGGGTCCTCTTGGTGGCGATCAAGAAATTGGTGCCATGATTGCAAAAAACGATATGGATATGGTGATTTTTTTCCGAGATCCACTAACTGCTCAGCCGCATGAACCAGATGTAAATGCATTGCTTCGTTTATGTGATGTATATGCGATTCCACTTGCAACGAATATGGCAAGTGCTGAAATGTTAATGCACGCATTAGAGCGAGGAGATTTAGATTACCGCAAGTTTAGAAAATGAGGGGAACAATTATGAGTGGATTACATATATTAGCGTTTGGTGCTCATGCCGATGATGTCGAAATCGGCATGGCTGGTACCATTGCTAAATATACGAAGCAAGGGTATGAAGTAGGTATTTGTGATTTAACAGAAGCTGACCTTTCTTCTAATGGAACGATAGAATTGAGAAAAGAAGAAGCAAAGGCGGCAGCTCGTATAATGGGAGTAAAAACGAGACTGAATTTAGCGATGCCAGACCGTGGTTTGTATATGAAAGAAGAGTATATACGTGAAATTGTAAAGGTGATTCGTACATATAAACCGAAACTAGTTTTCGCGCCGTATTATGAAGATCGTCATCCAGATCATGCAAATTGTGCAAAACTTGTGGAAGAAGCTATTTTTTCAGCGGGAATTCGTAAATATATGCCAGAGGTTTCGCCACATCGCGTGGAGTCTTTTTATTATTATATGATTAATGGTTTTCATAAACCGAATTTTTGTATAGATATAAGTGAGTACCTTTCTATAAAAGTGGAAGCATTAGAAGCGTATGAAAGTCAGTTTTCAACAGGGAGTGATGGTGTGAAAACGCCGTTAACAGAAGGTTACGTTGAAACTGTGGTCGCTCGAGAGAAAATGTTTGGAAAAGAAGTTGGAGTCTTATATGCCGAGGGATTTATGAGTAAGAAACCGGTTTTATTACATGCTGATTTAATAGGGGGGATGTAAATGAAATTAAAAATAGGTATTACATGTTATCCTTCTGTAGGTGGTTCTGGAGTTGTTGGAACAGAATTAGGAAAGCAATTAGCGGAACGCGGGCATGAAATTCATTTTATTACATCGGGTTTACCATTCCGGTTAAATAAAGTGTATCCAAATATTTATTTTCATGAAGTGACGGTAAATCAATACTCTGTATTTCAATATCCACCATACGATTTAGCGTTAGCGAGTAAAATGGCAGAGGTTGCACAAAGAGAGAACCTAGATATTTTACATGTGCATTACGCAATACCACATGCCATTTGTGCTTATTTAGCAAAACAAATGATTGGAGAGCGTATTAAAATTGTTACAACCTTACATGGAACAGATATTACTGTGTTAGGTTCTGACCCTTCGTTAAATAATTTAATTCGTTTTGGTATTGAGCAATCTGATGTTGTGACGGCTGTCTCGCATTCATTGATTAACGAAACGCATGAGCTTGTAAAACCAAATAAAAACATTCAAACGGTATATAACTTTATAGACGAGCGTGTATATTTCAAGCGTGATATGTCTCAATTAAAGAAAGAATACGGTATAAGTGAGAGTGAAAAGATACTGATTCACATTTCAAATTTCCGTAAAGTGAAACGTGTGCAAGATGTTGTTCAGGCATTTGCTAAAATTGTTACAGAAGTAGATGCGAAGTTGCTTCTTGTTGGAGATGGACCAGAATTTTGCACGATTTTACAGATAGTAAAAAATTTACATATTGAAGATCGCGTCTTATTCTTAGGGAAGCAAGATAATGTTGCAGAGCTACTTGCGATGAGTGATCTAATGTTGCTTCTTTCAGAGAAGGAGAGTTTTGGTCTTGTTTTATTAGAAGCGATGGCGTGTGGTGTACCTTGTATCGGAACAAGGGTTGGAGGTATTCCAGAAGTCATTCAACATGGTGAAACAGGATATTTATGTGAAGTTGGCGATCCAACAGGAGTGGCAAATCAAGCCATTCAGCTATTAAAGGATGAAGAACTTCACCGTAATTTGGGAGAGCGAGCAAGAGAAAGTGTTTACGAGCAGTTCCGCTCTGAAAAAATCGTCTCACAATATGAAACGATTTACTATGATGTACTAAGGGATGACAAAAATGGAAAGATTTAAAAAAGCTAGTTCTATTATTGAGACTTTAAAGCAACAAGGACATGAGGCCTACTTTGTCGGTGGAAGCGTACGAGATCTTATTATCGATAGGCCGATTGGAGATATTGATATTGCGACATCTGCTTTACCAGAAGAAGTGATGGCTATATTTCCAAGACATGTTCCTGTTGGTCTTGAGCATGGAACTGTAATTGTGGTAGAAAATGGTGAACCTTATGAGGTAACCACTTTTCGAACAGAGGGCGAATATGAAGATTTTCGAAGACCTAGTAGTGTTCAATTTGTTCGTTCATTAGAAGAGGATTTAAAACGTCGTGATTTCACAATGAATGCAATTGCGATGACAGAAGAAGGCAAAATGGTTGATTTATTTGCTGGACAGCAAGCGATTCAAAAGAGAGAAATTGTGACGGTTGGCAATGCTGCGGATCGTTTTCAAGAAGACGCCCTGCGAATGATGCGTGGTATTCGTTTCGTAAGTACGTTAGGTTTTTCTTTAGAAATGAAAACGAAACAAGCAATAGAAACATATGGACATTTGCTAGAACACATTGCAATTGAGCGAATTACAGTGGAGTTTGAGAAACTGTTAACTGGTACATATTGCGTGAAGGGCTTGCAAGAATTAGTAGAAACGAAGCTATTTTCTCATCTGCCATATTTACAAATGTCAGATGAGAGATTATTAAAAGCTACGCAGTATAACTGGGATTCTTTTGAAACGGACATTGAGGCATGGGCATTCTTCTTATATTGTATTGGGGAAGAGCATCCATCTGTCTTTTTACGTCAATGGAAGTTTTCAAATAAAAAAATAAAAGATATCGTCGCAGTTTTATTAACACTCCGTACGAGAAAGGAGAAGGATTGGGATACAGTCTTTCTTTATAAAACGGGAATTCATATCGCTGAAATGGCAGAAAGAGTATATGAAGCGATGATTGAAAGCTATGATAATACATCTGTGAAACGAGTACAAACGTTGTTTGAAGCATTGCCAATCAAGAATCGACAAGAAATGAATGTGACTGGGAATGATTTATTAAACTGGGCAAATAAAAAGCCAGGTCCGTGGGTTGCTGAAATGATTCAAAAGGTTGAAGAAGCAATCTTACAAGGAAACGTAGTTAATGAGAAAGAGTGTATAAGGGAGTGGCTGCAAGAATGCAATCTACTATAAGAAAGCAGTTATTGCAAGTTTTTTCAGAAGCGGATGGCGCGTTTGTATCTGGCCAAACGATTAGTGATAAACTTGGTTGTTCAAGAACCGCTGTGTGGAAACATATGGAGGACCTTCGGAATGAGGGATATGAACTTGAAGCTGTGCGTCGATTAGGTTATCGAATTGCGAGTAAGCCAGACAAAGTGACTGCTAATGAAATTCAGTTAGGGTTACAAACGAAACATATTGGTAGAACGGTATATTTTGAAGAGTCTGTTGAATCTACGCAGCATATTGCAGCAAAACTTGCTTATGAAGGTGCAGAAGAAGGAACGATTGTTGTTGCAGAAGAACAAACAGCCGGCAGAGGTCGTTTAAGTAGGAAATGGCATTCACCAAAAGGAACAGGAATTTGGATGAGTATTATTTTACGTCCATCAATCCCGGTTCATCATGCACCACAACTTACTTTATTAGCGGCTGTTAGCGTTGCACAAGCAATTGAAAAGTGCACGGGTGTAAACGTAGGAATAAAATGGCCGAATGATATTTTAATTCAAGGTAAAAAGGCTGTAGGTATATTAACAGAAATGCAGGCTGATCCTGATAAAATTAATGCTGTCATTATGGGTATTGGTATTAATGCAAATCAAAAGCAAGAGCATTTTGATGAGGAAATTCAGCATATTGCTACTTCTTTAGCGATTGAATCCGGTGAGCCAATTGTTCGTGCAGAGCTGATGCAACAAATCTTTTTACAACTAGAAAAATTATATGAAGAGTATTTACAAAATGGTTTCTCTGTCATTAAAATTCTTTGGGAAAGTTACGCTGTGAGCATCGGGAAAGAAATTACCGCTCGAACGATGAGAGAGACAATTACAGGCGTAGCAAAAGGAATTACAGAGGATGGTGTATTGCTTCTGGAGGACCATGAAGGGAAAGTACATCACATTCATTCTGCGGATATCGAAATTAAGTAAAAGAAGTTCCTTTTGGGAACTTCTTTTTATTTGACTATTACTTTGCCTTCCATTCCTTTAAGAAGGTGGTACCGGCATATTAATTCATATGTACCAGTATTTTTAGGTTTCACGGTAATGTTTTTTTCTTTTCCTGACTCGACTACGACATCAATGCCGAGTTTTTTTACTGTAAAGGTGTGTTCATTCTTACCTTTGTTTTTTAATAACAATGTTGTTGACTCTTCAATTGGAATGGTGATGACGTTTGGATGAAAGTAATCATCATTCAGTTCGACCTCAATTACTTTCGTTGAATCGATAGGTTGTGTTACGACGTTAACTGAGGCAAATGCATGGAAGGAGCTAAAAGTTATCATCCCTACAATCATCAGAAGCAAACCGGTGAATGGAAATAACCATTTGTTCATAAACATGCGCAATTCTCCTTTTGTAAGTACTTTTCTCCATTAACCTGCATCATTAGTTTAAGAGTTATACGAGGCATTTTAAACAAAGCTTAATCTTTCTATGATTGAGTTATTTATAAAAAATTTCACATACCATAATAGGAATAAAAAATTATTTTTTCAAAAAAATGTAGTAATTCCTTTTTGGAGTTTGCTATAATTAGTTCGAATGTGGGCAGTATCAGAGCGAACTGCACCATGATTCGAAGCAATACGAAAAATAATAACTTGGATTCTGCCTTGATCCAATAACGGACTGGGACAGAGGGATGAATAATGCCGACTAACACACAACCCTTCTGCCCTTTTATGGCCAGAGGGGTTTTTTATATGATTTCGGCCATCTCCTCTCTCCTGTATAAAGGAGGAGTAGTTTTTGAAAACAAAAACAGATTTTTTGAAGATGAAAGAGCAAGGTGAGCCGATTACGATGCTAACGGCGTATGATTATCCATCTGCTAAGTTAGCAGAAGAAGCTGAAGTTGATATGATTCTAGTTGGAGATTCCCTTGGGATGGTTGTGCTTGGCTACGATTCAACAGTACCTGTAACAGTAGAGGATATGATTCATCATACGAAAGCTGTACGCCGAGGAGCGAAAGAGACGTTTATTGTAACTGATATGCCATTTATGTCGTATCATGTGTCGCCTCAAGATACGATGGTGAATGCACGCCGCATTGTTCAAGAGAGTGGTGCTCATGCACTGAAGGTAGAAGGTGCAGGGGAAGTGGTATCAACTATTCATTACTTGACGAATGCGGGAATTCCTGTCGTGGCACACTTAGGCTTAACTCCTCAATCTGTAGGAGTACTAGGTGGGTATAAAGTACAAGGAAAAGATGCTGAAAGTGCAAAAAAATTAATAGAAGATGCGAAGAGATGTGAGGAAGCTGGTGCGATAGCGCTTGTGTTAGAATGTGTGCCAATGCAGTTAGCGGAATTAATTTCGAAGCAACTAACAATTCCGACGATTGGAATTGGAGCAGGGAAAAAAGTAGATGGGCAAGTACTTGTTTATCATGATCTTATCTCATACGGCGTAAATCGTGTTCCGAAATTTGTAAAGCAATATACGTCTGTTCAAGAGGAGATTGTGCGAGGGATTTCACAATACGTTACTGAAGTAAAGACAGGGCAATTTCCAGAAGAAAAACATTCATTCACAATGAAAGAGGAAGAATGCTTAGCGTTATACGGAGGAAAACAATAATGAAAATCGTAACTACAGTGCAAGAGATGCAGCAAATTACAAACGAACTTCGTATAAGTGGAAAAAGTATTGGTTTTGTTCCAACGATGGGTTATTTACATGAAGGCCATGCGACTTTATTACGTAAGGCAAGAGAAGAAAATGAAATTGTGGTTTTAAGCGTGTTTGTCAATCCGCTACAGTTTGGGCCGAATGAAGATTTAGATCGATACCCTCGTGATATTGATAGAGATGAAAATGTAGCAAAAGAAAACGGTGTAGATTATTTATTTTATCCGAGCGTAGAAGAAATGTATCCAGCAGAACAAACGACAACAGTAGCAGTTGTGAAGCGTACCGATGTATTATGTGGCAAACAAAGACCTGGTCATTTCGCTGGAGTTGCGACTGTACTAATGAAACTATTTAATATTACATTGCCAACGCGTGCTTATTTTGGTATGAAAGATGCACAGCAAGTTGCTGTCATTGAAGGATTTGTCGCTGATTTTAATATTCCGGTTACGATCGTACCAGTGGATATTGTAAGGGAAGTAGATGGATTAGCGAAAAGTTCTCGTAACGTGTATTTATCACAAGAAGAGCGTGAAGAGGCTCCTCATTTATACCGCAGTCTATGTATAGCGAAAGAAAGAATTGAAGCAGGCGAACGTAATGCAGAAATCATTACAACTCTTGTGAAAGAGTATATTGAGACGTATACGAAAGGCACTGTAGATTATGCTGATTTATATGCCTATCCTTCACTACAAGTAATAGATAAAATTGAAGGACGAATCATTTTAGCAATTGCAGTTAAATTTGAGAATGTACGATTAATTGACAATATAACATTAACGGTTTAATAAGGGGGAGCATCTATGTTTCGCACAATGATGAGAGCGAAGTTACATCGCGCAACAGTAACAGAAGCAAATTTAAATTATGTAGGTAGTATTACAATTGATGAAGATTTAATGGATGCAGTAAATATTTTAGAAAATGAAAAAGTACAAATTGTAAATAACAATAATGGTGCGCGCTTAGAGACATATGTTATTAAAGGAGAACGCGGTAGCGGTGTTGTTTGTTTAAATGGTGCAGCTGCAAGGCTTGTACAGCCAGGGGATAAAGTTATTATTATTTGCTACGGTTTAGTGGCAGAAGAAAATATTCATAACCAAGAGCCGAAAATTGCAGTATTAGACGATGATAATCAAATTATCCAAATGTTAGGCACTGAAAAAGCGGGTACGATATTATAAGTAAGAAGGCTATCTCTATTATGGAGATAGCTTTTTTGTGCATCTTTTCATTAAGATGAGATAAAACGTGGTATAGTAACATTATATAATTTTGTGATTGATAGGTAAGAAATTGAGGTGTTACATATATGAGTAAACGTTATGTCGTTGTGGATTTAGAGACGACAGGGAACTCCTGGAAGGACGGGAAGGATAAAATTACCCAAATCGCAGCTGTTGTAGTGGAAGATGGAGAGATACTAGAGATTTTTTCATCTTTTATTAATCCGAAGAGAGAGATTCCGCCATTTATTACAGAATTAACAGGGATTGATGAGAGTATGGTTAAGCAAGCCCCGTTATTTCATGATGTAGCCCCGATGGTTGTTGAGCTATTGCAAGGTGCAGCTTTTGTTGCACATAACGTTCACTTTGATTGGAATTTTTTAACGGAAGAATTAAGGTGGGCTGGATATACAGAAGTACATTGTCCGAAAGTTGATACAGTGGAGTTGGCGCAAATTCTTTTGCCGACAGCTGATAGTTATAAATTACGTGATTTAGCTAAACAACATGAATTAGAGCACGATCAACCGCATCGTGCGGATAGTGATGCTCTTGCAACAGCGGAATTATTTTTACAATTTTTAAATGAAATTGAAAAGTTACCACTTGTCACCTTGCAATCGCTTTATGAATTGAGCGATGTTTTTCAAAGTGATATAGCGGATGTACTTTCTGAAAATATTTTAAAGAAAATGATGCATGGTAGAAAAGTGGCAGAGGGGTATGAAGTGTATCGAAATATTGCGCTTCGAAAACGGAATTATGCTTTAAATCTCAGTGAAACATGTTCATCTAAATTTGATGCTTTCTTGCATAAGGCAATCGATAAACTTGAATTGAATATGCCAAGGTTTGAAAAAAGAGAAAGCCAACAGATTATGATGAAGGAAATATATACAGCACTAAGAGATTCTAGGTTTTCACTAATTGAAGCAGGAACAGGAACAGGAAAGACTCTTGCATATTTACTTCCAAGTATTTATTTTGCAACGAAAAAAGAAGAACCTGTCATCATAAGTACCCAAACAGTACAACTGCAACAACAAATATTAGAAAAAGAAATTCCATTATTACAGAAAATAATGCCATTTTCATTTGAAGTAGCTCTTTTGAAAGGAAGAAAGCATTATCTTTGTCTACATAAATTTGAATATGCTTTGCAAGAGGAAGAGAAAAATTATGATATGGCGCTCACAAAGGCAAAAATTTTAGTGTGGTTATTGCAAACAGAAACTGGCGATCGTGATGAATTAAATATTCCTGAGGGCGGAAAGTTACTTTGGAACCGTATTTGTAGTGATGTACATAGTCCAGGCGGGATGCAAAGCAACTGGTATAGCCGTTGTTTTTATCAACGAGCAAAGAATAAAGCATTATTTGCAGATATCGTTATTACAAATCATGCGTTATTATTTCAAGATTTTTCAAGTGAAGAACCACTATTTGCTTCATGTGAACATATTATTTTTGATGAAGCTCATCATATCGAGGAAGCGGCGAGTAGAATATTAGGTGAACAGTTCTCCTGTATGTATTTTCAATTAGTTTTATCTCGTCTTGGTACGCTAGAAACAGATGATGTACTTTCTAAAGTATATAAAATGATGAAAAAATCAGAGCAAGCCTCTCGTTCGACTTTCCGTATGGTGAGTCATAGTTTGAAGGAATTGAAATTTGATGCGGATGAGCTATTCCAAATGTTACGTGCTTTCATCTTTAAACAAACAAAGCAGGAACAAGGGATAAGCAATATGCCACTCATTTATCGATATAACACGGAAGTAGAGAAAGGTAAGTTATGGGATAGCATTACCGAGTTAACAAATCGTTTTGTATACGATGTAAGAAAATTATTGACTATACTTGAGAAGCAAGTTGATATATTGCAAAGTAAATTAGAATGGGAGATGCATGTTATTACAGGTGAATTTATGCATTTAATTGAGTTGTTGAGAAAGATGGAAAAATCTTTACAATTACTCATTTTAGAAAAAAATTCATATGTGACATGGATGGAGACTGAAACGAAGGGAACAATTCATTCAACCGTTTTATATGCACAGCCTGTTCATATTGGTGAAAGGCTTGCGGATGAATTTTTAACACAGAAAAAGAGTGTTATTTTCACATCAGCAACGTTAACAGTAAACGATTCATTTGACTATATAAAAGAGGAGCTAGGTTTACATGATTTTGCTCCCAATACATTACAGGTTCCATCACCATTCCGTTTTGAAGAACAGATGAAATTAATGGTTTCAACAGATGTGCCTTTTATTAAGCAAGCAAGTAATGAAGAATATATTAAATCTGTGTCGGCACATATTGCAAAAATCGCGAAAGCTACAAAAGGTAGAATGCTTGTTTTATTCACTTCGTATGAAATGTTGAAAGAAGCGTATACGAATTTGAAAAATGATGAGGAATTAGAGGGGTATTTATTATTAACGCAAAGTGTAAATAATAAGAGCCGAAGTCGTCTCATTCGTAAATTTCAAGAGTTCGACAAATCGATTTTGTTAGGAACAAGTAGTTTTTGGGAAGGGATAGATATACCTGGAGATGCCCTTAGTTGTCTTGTTATTGTACGGCTTCCCTTTACGCCTCCTCATCAACCGATGATGGAAGCAAAAGGAGAGTGGTTAAAAAATCAAGGAGAGGACGTATTCGCTAAGTTAGCACTCCCGCAAGCAATCTTGCGTTTCAAACAAGGATTTGGTCGTCTGATTAGAACAAGTACAGATACCGGAACAGTATTTGTATTAGACCGTCGTTTGATAAGCGCTTCTTATGGAAAACGTTTTTTACAATCAATCCCAACTGTTCCGCTTTATGAAGGCCCTCTAGAAGAATTATTAGAACAATTAAAGGCATGGCCAAATAAATAAAATTGGAAGAAAAATACGCCTGAAGTACATTTAAGCTTCAGGCGTAAAAAATGTGGGTAGGAGGAATTTTATTTTTCTTACTTCTTGTATACAAAATGTATTGGTTTTCGACTTGAAACCTTTTTTTGCAGTACATGTCCTGCTATAATAGATGGGTGATGAAGCAGGGGTTGTAAAGAATGTACTCTTATTGTAACCGTATTGCGTTCTTCTATAATTAGAAATTTTTGTGTAACGGAGGAGTTTTTTCATGGATAAGAAAATCGAAGTCCTATCAACGACGCGTATTAAATATTCGTCTGACTTGTATAAAATTGTTGATAGTTTGAATCGTACGTTAAAAGAACAGGACCTCATGTTCGGATTAGCATTAGACGAAAAAGATAAAGAAATAGCTGTATTTACGATTTACAGAACGTAGTGATACAATGAAAAAGTGGATCTTTGCAATCGTTATCGTAATCGTTGCTAGCGGAATATATGGGGCGTATGTTTACAATAAAGCAATGGAAAAGAAAATCCCTAAAGAGGCAAAATCTGTAGAAATTGCGAAAGAAAAGGCAAAGCTTACAAAAGTAAAATCTGTTGATTATTATAATGGAGAATCTTCATATACAGTCGTACAAGGTACAGATGAAAAAGGAGAAAAACTTATCGTTTGGGTGCCTGAGAAAAAAGGGGAAACTATAGTAAGGAAAAAGAGCGAAGGTATTTCTGAAAAAGATGCTTTACAAAGAACGATTGAACAAGTCGGAGATGACAGTAAAGAGTCCAAGAGTAAGCCTAAAGAAATTTTAAAAGTAAAATTAGGCGTTGAAAACAATATACCACTATGGGAAGTTACATATATTGATGATGACAATCGTTATAGTTACTACAATCTTGCATTTCAAGATGGTCAGTTTTTAAAACGATATAGCATTGAAAAATAGATGTAGGGGGAACTACAAATGAAATTAGCAAAGCGAGTAGCTGCTTTAACACCATCTGCAACTTTAGAAATTACAGCAAAGGCACAAGCATTAAAAGCAGAAGGTCATGATGTAATTGGATTAGGGGCAGGAGAACCTGACTTTAATACGCCAGAACATATTATGGATGCTGCACATAAAGCGATGTTAGAAGGACATACGAAGTATACACCAACAGGTGGATTACAAGCGTTAAAACAAGAAATTGTGAAGAAGTTTACACGTGATCAAGGAATTGCGTATGATCCATCTGAAATTATTGTATGTAACGGTGCAAAGCATGCATTATATACATTATTCCAAGTGTTACTTGATGAAGGAGATGAAGTTATCATCCCAACTCCTTATTGGGTAAGTTATCCTGAGCAAGTAAAGCTTGCTGGCGGTAAGCCAGTTTACGTAGAAGGCCTGGAAGACAATGAGTACAAAATTACAGCGAAGCAGCTGCGTGAGGCAATTACAGAGAAAACGAAAGCAGTTATTATTAATTCACCGAGCAATCCAACAGGAATGATTTATAGCAAAGAGGAATTACAACAGCTTGGAGAAATATGTTTAGAACACGATATTTTAATCGTTTCAGATGAAATTTATGAAAAATTAATTTATGGTGGAGCAGAATATACTTCGATTGCCCAGCTTTCTAATGCATTAAAAGAACAAACACTTATTATTAATGGTGTATCTAAATCTCATTCTATGACAGGATGGCGTATTGGATATGCAGCAGGAAATAAGCAGCTTATTAAAGCGATGACGAACTTAGCGAGTCATAGTACGTCAAACCCTACTTCAATCGCTCAATACGGCGCAATTGCAGCATATGCAGGCTCACAAGAACCTGTAGAAACAATGCGTCAAGCATTTGAAGAAAGATTAAACATTATTTATGATAAATTAATTCAAATCCCTGGCTTTACTTGCATTAAACCACAAGGTGCATTTTACTTATTCCCTAATGTAAAAGAAGCTGTAGCTTTATCAGGATACGAAACTGTGGATGATTGGGCAAAAGCTCTATTAGAAGAGGAAAAAGTGGCTCTTGTACCAGGTACAGGATTTGGTGCTCCAAATAACGTTCGTTTATCATATGCGACATCTCTTGAACAAGTAGAGAAAGCATTGGAACGCATTCATACGTTTATGAAAAGTAAAGTGCAAGCTTAATTGTATATTTTATTAACGCAATACAAAAAACCTTCCTACATAATAGGAAGGTTTTTTTGACGAATTGTGGCAAAAAGAAATAGCGAAAGGTGTGTTATACTAGAGAGCGAGGTGTTTGGTGATGAAAAAGAAAATGATGTTACAGTGGTTTGAGCAGGGAAGCATTGCAATTCCAAAATTACTTATGATGCATTATAAAAAATTAGGGCTAAATGAAATGGAATTTATGGTTGTACTTCATGTACACACATTTTTAGAATCGGGCAATTCGTTTCCGACTCCGTCAGAGATTTCAGAACGGATGACGATTACTGAAATGAAATGTATGGAAGTAATTCAGACATTGATTCAAAAAGGTTTTTTATCACTAGAAGGTGGACAAAAATCAGAAGCGATGATGTGTGAAAGTTATTCTTTACAACCGCTATGGGAAAAAATATTGCATTTCTTAATGAACGAATCAATAGAGGAAGAACAAAAAGAAATAAAACAACTGCAAGTAAATTTATATACAGTATTTGAAAAAGAATTTGGAAGACCACTTTCTCCGTTTGAATGTGAAACGTTGGGTATGTGGGAAGATCAAGATCAACATCATCCGAATTTAATTCAAGCGGCCCTCAGGGAAGCTGTAATGAGCGGTAAGCTTAATTTCCGATATATTGATCGTATTTTATTTGAGTGGAAAAAGAATGGTATTAAAACAGTAGATCAAGCCCAAAACCAAGGACGGAAATTTAGAGCAAATCAACAACGAACGCAGCAAACGACAAAACAAGAGACGAAATTTACTGGGAAAGTGCCTTTTTATAATTGGTTGGAGCAGTAATGTAGGAGGAAGTATATGTTAAATAAAACGCAAATTCGCTATTGTTTAGACACAATGGCGGATATGTATCCAGAAGCACATTGTGAATTAATTCATGATAATCCATTTGAATTAGTAATCGCGGTGGCGTTATCTGCACAATGTACAGATGCACTTGTAAATAAAGTGACGAAAAATTTATTTCAAAAATATAAAACACCAGAAGATTATTTAAGCGTGTCTTTAGAAGAATTACAACAAGATATACGTTCCATTGGATTGTTTAGAAATAAGGCGAAAAATATTCAAAAATTGTGCCAGATGTTGCTAGATGATTATAACGGGAAAGTTCCAGAAGACCGTGACGAGCTGACGAAATTACCAGGAGTAGGAAGAAAGACAGCGAATGTAGTTGTTTCGGTTGCATTTGGAATTCCAGCGATTGCTGTTGATACGCATGTAGAGAGAGTGAGTAAACGGTTAGCGATTTGTAGGTGGAAAGATTCGGTGTTAGAAGTAGAAAAGACATTAATGAAGAAAGTTCCGATGGATGAATGGGGCGTTACACATCATCGTATGATTTTCTTTGGGCGTTACCACTGTAAAGCACAGCGACCACAATGTGAAGAGTGCCGATTACTAGAAGTGTGTCGTGAAGGAAAGAAGCGAATGAAGGGGAAATAAAGGATGGAGCGAGTTATAGAAATACCGAAAGAATTTCGGTGCTTACCATTTTTTACAGAAAGCGTAACTTCGATTACGTATCATACAGATCAGTCTTTTGAAGAAATAATACAAAATACTTACTTTATATTTGATATTGAAAGACAATATGAGCCGTGGAATGAAATTGAAAATAGTATTCCTGTACTGTTGAATGTATGGAAAAGTAAGCATGAAGACATTGCTACACTATTTCGAAACAGAAATAAGCAAGAAGTTGAAGGTCCAATGATTCTTTTTGCAGCGCATTTGTTATCAATTGTATATTGGTTAAATGAGCAACCTATCCATAGTTTGAACGAAATGGAAGATTACACGAGTATATTGGAAGTACAACCAGTTAATTTTGTAGAGCGATATTCGTTCATTATAAAAAAAACGAATAATTATCATTCTTATATTCAGTTAGCGCAGTTGTATATTGAAATAGAAAAGCTATATGTAAAGAAAATGATAACAAAAAAGAAGTCCTTTTCTCGTTAAGAGAAAGGACTTCTTTTTGTATTAAGACTCTGTTATAACAGCATTTCCGTCTGCGTGAGGTGTATCTCCTCCGGTATTTTGTTGTTGTTCTTGTTGCTTGTGTTGTTCTTCTTCAGCTTTTTTTCTAGCAGCCTCTTCTTCAGCTTTCTTTCTAGCAGCCTCTTCTTCAGCTTTCTTTCTAGCAGCTTCTTCATCGGCTTTCTTTCTAGCGGCTTCTTCTTCAGCAGCCTTTTTCTGAGCTTCTTCTTGTTGTTTACGTTGTTGTTCTTGTTGTTGCTGTTGCTCTTGTTGTTTACGCTGCTCTTCAGCAGCTTTTTTCTGAGCTTCTTCTAGTTTTTGTTTATCTTCATTAGCTTTTTTCTGTACTTCCTCATCAGCTTTTTTCTTAGCTTCTTCGTCAGCCTTCTTCTTAGCCTCTTCTTCAGCTTTCTTAGGGTCTGGAGTTCCGCCAGGTGCAGTGAAGGATGCACCAACTGCAGGGCTTGTTCCAGTACCTTTTTTCGCTACCACAGAGAAGCTGTAAGTAACGCCTGGTTTAATACCACCAAGAGAAGCTGTCGTACCATTTATTGATAAACTACCACTTGAACCGTCAGTTGCTTTATAGCTTGCTGCATACGCATCAACTTCTGCTGGTCCAGACCAGTTTAGTGTAACGGTGCTAGCCCCATCGAAAGTAACATTAAGACCACTAGGTGCATCTACTTTAATTTGTTTAATTGCATCTTTTTTCGCACCTTTTACGTATAATTCTCCGTTTATTTCTTGTACAGAAGAAGGACGTTCAAAGCGAGATTTATCTGTAGCAAATTTGCTCATCATTACTTGGAACATTTGTTGTGCAATTCTAGTAGAGCGATCACCAATGTAATTTTCTGGACCATCCTTTTCGTAACCAGTCCAAACAGCCATTGTATATTGTGGTGTATATCCAGCGAACCAGCTATCTCTGTTTGCATCAGCTGGAATACCATATTTTTTAAGAACGTCTTCATCAAAGTTTTGTGTCCCTGTTTTACCAGCTACGTCAAAACCAGAAACGTATGCTGTTGGACCTGTACCACCAGAACCAGGTTTTACTACGTCACGAAGAACGTCAGTAACCATGTAAGCTGTGTAGTCTTGCATTGCACGTTGTTCTTTCGGTTTAAAACTTTTCTTTTTACCGTCTGGGAAGATGACTTCTTTTACGAAGTGCGGTTTATTATAGTTACCATCATTACCAAAGGTTGCATATGCACCTGCTAATTCTAATGGAGAACTATCGTTACTACCAATTGCTGTTGATTCATATGTTTTGCCGTCTTTAAATGTCATACCTAAGCCTTCAGCAAACGCTTGTGACTTAGGAAGACCAACCGCTTGAGCTGTCTTTAAAGCTGGGATGTTTAATGATTTTTTCAAAGCTTCACGTAGTGAAACGTCACCTTTGTAACTTTTTGTTGCATTTCGTATTTTCTTACCATTGGAATACGTATACTCTGAGTCGTTTAATTGATGGTATGTAGACCATTGTAAATTCTCAAATGCTGGACCGTAGTCGAAAATTGGTTTCATCGTTGAACCGACTTGGCGTTTTAAATCAGTTGCCATATTATGACCTTTGAAAGTAGACTTACTTTCTTTACGCCCAGCTCCAATTGCTCGAACTTCGCCAGATTGTGTATCCATAAATACGAATGATCCTTGGAATTGATCGTTCGGATACTTAATAAGGTTGCCATCCATAATTTTTTCAGCGTAATCTTGAGCATCTTGATCAATTGTTGTATGAATTGTTAAACCATCTGAACCGATATTTACATCGGGATATTCTTTTTCAACTTCTTTTACAACAGCATCTAAAAATGCTTGATACTTCATCTCAGTTATTTCTGAAGACGGTTGAAGACCCTCAGTTACAGAGATTTTCATTGCGTTATTCATTTCATCTTTTGTTATATAACCATGTCGATTCATTAATGATAATACGACGTTACGACGTTGTGTAGCTCGTTCAACGTTGTCTTTTTTTGTTGGATCATAAATATTAGGACCTTGTGGTAAACCTGCAAGCATTGCAGCTTCATGTAACTGTAAGTCTTTTAAATCTTTGTTATAATATTTTTTGGCTGCTGTTGCAATACCGTACGAACGGTTACCTAAGTTAATCTTATTTAAGTACATTTCTAAGATCTCATGTTTAGAGTATTGTTGCTCTAATTTGTAAGATAGGTACCATTCTTGTACTTTTCTCTTCGCAGTTTTGTCCATCGTTAGAAAATAGTTTTTGACTACTTGTTGTGTAATCGTGCTACCACCTTGAGATCCGAACCCTCCAGTGACATTTTCCATAACTGCTTTTGTAGTTCGTTTAAAATCAATTCCATTATGATCATAGAAACGTGAATCCTCAGTTGCAAGGAATGCACTTTCAACTACCTTTGGAATTTGATCATACGTAACGTGGGTTCGTTTTTCAGCACCGTATTCATAGAAAAAGTTCCCATTCTTATCAAGAAACTTTGTTGATAAAGGATTGACAAGTTTTGATTTGTCTAATTTTGGAGCGTCCTTCACCATAACAAAGAAAGCGGAAACGCTAGCTATAAGACCAACGATACCAAGAAGTAGACAACCTATAAGGAATTTTTTAAAAAAGGAGCCTTTTTTCTTTGGTTTTTTTTCTTTATTTGTTTCTTGCTTTTGATTTTGATTTTTTACATGATTTCGTTCTGTACGAGAACGATAATTATCTGACATTATACTTTCTCCTACCTTTCATTCTCTCCCCAAAAGTCGAAAAAAGAGCCTTAGTGATGACTCTATCACGAAAAATAAACCGTGTCTAGTACACGGATATAATCAATCCGAGGGTGATAACCGCATGATAATAAAGATCCATGCTCTTCTATTTCTTCTTTCGTAATCGATTTCCGTCCACCAGTATTTTGACGATTCCAAAATGCAATAATATGTTTTGCATCTAGTAAATAAAGTTCATCAAAAAGTGTAAATTTAATAATAACAAATGCAATTCCATCATGAACGATTACTTGCTTCATATGTTCAATTTGATGAAGGTGGAAGTTTTGAAGTGGAAAGCTGGTTTTATTTTTTGTTTCTTTCGCTTCAAAATCGATGTATTTCCCTTTGTATACACCGTTGTAATCTGTTGTAGAAGGTTGTTTAAAATACGCTTCTTTTACCACTGCAGCACTTCGAGCGGGGTAATCTACTTTTACAATTTGAAGAGGTGTAGGTTTTTTATGTACACATGCAATATTATGGGTTAAGTAATATTCATTTGTTTCATTCAATTCCTCTTCAAGGGACATACCTCTATTACTATAAGTATGTTTTTTAATTGGTGTTTTATGAGGTTGTGAAGCTTGATTGTACCGTTTTCCGTTTGGGTAACGAATGGTCATAGTGTGTCCACTCCCAACTTGCTAAGAATTACTTACAAAGGTGATTATAACAAAAAATGAAAAAAGATGTGACCTTTTTGAAGAAAGGCATGATGACTTATTTATGTTTACATGGAATGATTATGAGAAAATTAAACAATATCGTAAAAATATGGTTTGTACAGACGAAGAAAAAACAATCGTTTATAACATTAAGAGGAAAATAGAAATGGCTAATATGGACAATATTTCTCGAACACAGTCTTATCAAGAATATTATGTAAGGAACAGTGAAATTAGGTGGGCCTTTTTAGCAAGTATGGTCTCGAGAAATGCTGGATGGAATATGACTGATTTAAAAGGGAGATATTATGCTACTGTTTTACCTCAAACAGTAAAAAAACATTTGTTTCTGACTTATGAAGAAGCGAATTGGATTATTTTTTTAGATGCATTTCCTCAGCTATTGTTATACGAAGAAAGTAAGAGGAGGCAGGTACCA
This sequence comes from Bacillus pretiosus, assembly GCF_052947655.1. Taxonomy (NCBI): domain Bacteria; kingdom Bacillati; phylum Bacillota; class Bacilli; order Caryophanales; family Bacillaceae; genus Bacillus; species Bacillus pretiosus. The sequence goes on from NZ_CM129593.1 coordinate 1,494,760, forward strand.
CTATTCTATTTGTTACAATATTTTAACGTATCAATTTTTATGGAAAAAGAATGGATTTATTTTTGGGAAAAAAAAGATATAAATAGGCTCATGACAGCGCTTATTATAAATGAGCAAAATAAAATTCAAAAACCAGTTATTGAGAATGCATATTTTAAAAAACATGTATTCCATACTGCACTTTTTAAATTGCAAGAAATGCTTCATATTAGTGCTGTTATTTTTCCGACTGTTGAAGGGAGGATGTATGGTTTTTCAGTTTATCAATTTGAAACGTTACAAAAGCGTATAGAACTAGGGCAGAAATTAGCGGAGTTACTGTTTCATCCGAATTATAAAAGTTTATTCCATAGGTTTGCATTGCAAACTATACACACAGGATCAAGAGCAGATTATGAATATTATGTAAGAGAAGCTAGAAAATCTTGTACGCCAGCCCTTAGAGAGGTTTATCCTGTCGTTGCACATAAGGAAATAAGTATGAGAGATTGGTTTTGTAGAGATATGGAAATAAATGAGTTGTTTCTACTGGAAGAGTATAAGGGTGAAGTTGATATAACAGAATGGTATAAAAGAAAGAGGGAGCAAATCTATGTTGCTTCTATCGTAAATCGTTTTGTTAAAAGGATGGATGAGTTCGTGATATAATAAAAAAGAAGTCCCGTCTTCATAAATGAAGACGGGACTTCTTAATGTGAAGTAATCCTGCCGTGTATGCTAACAATTTAATCTCAAAACGTAATGAATATAGGAGATTAAGGATGCTTCAGAAATTAGCTTTTTGTAAAAGTGCTAAAGTTTCACTTTATCCCGCTACTTGCCGGGCAGTAAGACCCACGTCTCAAAATTCAGTGAAAGCAAAGAATTTAGGTGTGGATCAACTGCCCGTAAAAGCCCGATTGAGAAGGCTAATAATCAGTGGGGATGAACAAAACCCCTGCTGATTAAAGTTTCACTTTATGTAGCAGGGAAGTTTGGACCATCTAACTTAGGGTTGCCAGTCTCGGGTTTATTTTGTTTGTTTTGTTTTTTCTTTTTGTCGTTTTTGTTCTTTGTCATTTTCATACACCTCCTTTTTGTATTGTTACCATTTCTATAAATGACATACAAAATGATTTCTTTGACGAATAACAACTAGTTTTGTCATGTGAGCAGGAGTGAGGAGTCATTCGGCGAAATTACATGACAAAGGAAAAGCAAAGAAGGGGGCGTTTTGTATATGGCGATGGTTCAGAAGGAAGATGTAATGAAAACAATGGATCAAATGTTAAGTTCTCTCGATTTGCTGGAAATGAATATAGGGATTAGAATGAATCATGCATTGAAGGATACGGGTGAAAAAATATGCAATAAGATAGAAATAACAGAAATGCATATTGAGCATATGGAAAATAAATTAGTGCATCACGAAGAAAAAGGGAATTGGGTGAAGGCATTTCAAAACGTCGTAGTGAGTGCATAATAAGGTGGGAATAAAATGAAGTATGAAGCATTGATACAATCTTCAGAAAAACTCATGCAGTATAATAATGAAGCGAATGTGAAAAAAAGAGAAATGATTGAGTACGATTTTTATAAGGATATGAAACCATTTGTAGATATGGTAGATGAGGAATTAAAAGTGTGGAAAGAATTAGCTTATAAATGGATTAAGGAAGAAAAACCGAAGTATATACATGTACAGCAAATTGATCAAGTGTACGATAATTTACAGACAAATGTGTTGCAATGTTTTGTAAATAAAGGTAAAGGTAAGCGATTCTTTGAAACACATCAAGCCATTTCGTATACTTTGCAAAATATAATTGAGCAATGTAAGTAACAAGAGGGGAAACCCTCTTGTTTTTTTTTTATGCTTCTGTCATTGTTGTAGGTTTTGTTGCACCGTTTATTTCTAATTCTTTTATTAATGTTCGGTAATCTGAAATGCATATTTTCCCTTCGAGATACCAATGTCTCGCAAAGTCTAACAATTCATTTACATTCTCTGTGTAATACCCCTTTTTTTGAGAAAAAGCTTGTTTTAAATCCCCTAATACCATGTTGATTCCTCCCCCATGAGAATCTTCTTCTTCACTATCATAGCATGGAAGGGTTTTCTTTTTTAATTTTTTAAAAATTTAAACTTCCGACAAAAATAGACAGATACTCCGTCACACAAATTATTTTACAAGTACATATTATATATGTAGAAACTTATGTGAAGGAGGAGAGAATGCATGTTTCAACAATCTAACGTATATCAGCAATCTTATCCATATGCACAGCAAAATATGTACCAATATAATACGGATACATATTTACGGTATAATATGTATCCTTTCGAACCTAATTATGGAAATCAAAATTATTACCAGCCATTTGAAGTATCGTTTATGAATCAACCACAACAACAGCAGCAACCACATACGAATCAACAGCAGCAGCCCTATATGGAGCAACAGCAGCAACCCTATACGAATCAACAACAGCAGCCCTATATGGAGCAACAGCAACAACCCTATACGAATCAACCACAACAACAGCAGCCTTATATGGATCAACAACAGCAACCTTATATGAATTCACAATACTATATGCCACCACCATCTCCCTATGGAAATCAACAAGCGATGTTTTATCCACCAAAACAACCGTACCCGACGCAGAATAAACAAAAACAACAACAGCAACCGAGTCAATTTTCTAGTTTTGTTTCCCAATTTAAAAACTCAGATGGTAACTATGATGTAAATAAAATGATGAATACAGCTGGACAAATGATGAATGCGATGAACCAAGTGACAGGTATTGTAAAGCAAGTTGGAGGTTTTTTTGGTAAGTAATTTTGGGGGTTGTCTATAAAAAGCATTACGTATAAAGCAGAAGGCTAGACAAATTTCCTTGTAATAAATGGGTATATATAACAAACGGCTTTCTCTCTTTTCTCATATTGTAAAGTGTAGTCAGATTTTTTTAACGAGAGAGGAGAGAAAAAACTATGCATCATTGTCATCCTTGTTTTGGAGGGCATAAGCCTGTAGGACCTATTTGTACAACTGCTCCTGTCATTCATCCGACGAAACAATGCGTAACACACTCTTTTTCAACAACGGTGGTGCCACACATTTTCCCAACGCATACAACACATGTACACCATCAACAAATTAAAAACCAAAACTTCTTCCCACAAACAAACTCGAATGTAAATGTGGTAGACCCAGTTGATCCAGGATTCGGCGGCGGATGTGGACCATGTGGTCATGGACATCATGGACATTTTGGACATCATGGACATTTTGGACATCAAATATCTCCATTTGGTCCAGGACCAAATGTATCACCATTCTTACCGAATAATGTATCACCAGTAGGTCCGAATATTGGACCAAACGTTGGTGGAATATTTAAAAAGTAAATGATATGTTAGAACTAGCGAAATGCTAGTTCTTTTTTTGTAATTGGAGTGTTGATATGAAAGTTATTGCTGTAACGGGATATAAGCCATTTGAACTTGGTATATTTAAAAATGATCATCCAGGGGTGGAATGTATAAAAAAAGCATTGCATCGAAAATTAACTACTTTTGTAGAAGAAGGTTTGGAATGGGTGATAATAAGTGGGCAGTTAGGAGTCGAATTATGGGCTGCTGAAGTTGTTTTTGAAATTCAAGTAGAATATCCAGATCTAAAATTAGCGGTATTTACTCCGTTTTTAGAACAAGAAGAAAGCTGGAAGGAAGATAACCGTGAATATTACGAATGTATTCTCTCTCAAGCAGACCATATTGATAGTATTACGAAACGGAAGTACGAAAGCCCGGAACAATTTAAATTAAAAAATCAATTTTTTATTGAAAAAAGTGATGCACTTTTAGCTGTATATGATGAAGAAAAACCAGGGAGTCCCAAATATATTGTAGAAGCAGCAAAGAAAAAAGGAGAAATAGAAAATTATCATAGTTATTTTATTCTTTTTTCTGATTTACAAGATATAATAGAAGAGGAACAGTGGAATAATGCTGAGTAATATGTAATATAGTACTCGTATATATGATTGACAAAAGGCATTGTTTCTGAAAAAATTTAGGTAATGAAAGTTTTGGCAAAAATTTGAGGTGAAGAAAATGATTTCGGATAAAATTAAATTAACGGCGAAAGATATTTTAGAAAAAGAATTTAAAACAGGCATGAGAGGCTATCAACAAGAAGAAGTAGACAAGTTTCTTGATATGATCATTAAAGACTATGAAGCTTTCCACAAGGAGTTTGATCAATTAAAGCAACAAAATGCTCGTTTAAAGCGTGAATTAGAGGAACAAAAATTAGTAGCAACGCAAGTGCCACAACAACCAGTTGTACAAACACCAGTTGCACAACCTGTATATAACAACACGAATACGGACATTTTAAAACGTCTATCTAATTTAGAAAAAGCTGTATTTGGAAGTAAGTTATACGAATAATTTCTAGTGGTAAAAAGGTTAAAGCATTTTACATAGAAAAAAACATTGCAAAATCTTTTTGTTTCCACTATACTAATGGATGTCATAACGTTTGGGTAATCGCTGCAACGCCAACGTTGTAGAGGAAAGTCCATGCTCGCACGGCCTGAGATGGCTGTAGTGTTCGTGCCTAGCCAATTCATAAGCTAGGGTATTCTGGCTGTAAGGCTGGTTTAACGGCAGGGAAAAAACCTAAGTCCTTTCGGATATGGTTTGACTACCTTTAAAGTGCCACAGTGACGAAGTCCTTGAAGAAATGATAGGAGTGGAACGAGGTAAACCCCACGAGCGAGAAACCCAAATAATGGTAGGGGAATCTTTTCCAAGGAAATGAACGATGGGAAAGGACAGGTTGTATAACCTGTAGATAGATGATTGCCACCGGAGTACGAGGCGTGGGCCGTTTGCAGTACAAAGGAACAGAACATGGCTTACAGAACGTTATGAACCAACTATGAAATAACTCAGCTCTCCTTTGTTAGAGGAGGGCTTTTTATTTGTATGAAGTTATAAATTATGAGTTAAAATGGTTAATGAGAAAATTCTTCGTAAAATGTAATGATTAATAGGACAAATTGCTATTAATTATTGTTTAACTATACATAAGAGGTGAATGCAAATGGGAAAAGTTACTTTAATTGCAACAGCGGCAATGGGTATTGAAGCGTTAGTTGCCCGAGAAGTTCGTGATCTTGGTTATGAATGCCAAGTGGAAAATAGCAAAGTAACATTTGAAGCAGATGAAAAGGCGATTTGTCGCACGAACTTATGGTTACGTACTGCGGACCGTGTGAAAATTAAAGTTGGCGAATTCAAAGCGACAACATTTGATGAGCTGTTTGAAAAGACGAAAGCATTAAACTGGGGAGATTATATTCCAGAGAATGGGGAATTTCCTGTAATTGGTAAATCGTTAAAATCTGAGTTGTTCAGTGTTTCAGATTGCCAACGTATCGTTAAAAAAGCTGTCGTTGAAAAATTAAAAACAACATATAAACGTACAACTTGGTTTGAAGAAGATGGTCCGTTATTCCGTATTGAGATCGCAATGCTCAAGGATATTGCAACATTAACAATTGATGCAAGTGGTGTTGGACTTCATAAACGTGGATACCGTATGGATCAAGGGGAAGCCCCATTAAAAGAAACATTGGCTGCGTCTTTAATTAAGTTAACAAACTGGAAGCCGGATCGTCCTTTCGTGGATCCTTTCTGTGGATCAGGTACAATTCCGATTGAAGCAGCATTAATTGGACAAAATATTGCACCAGGATTTAACCGTGGCTTCGCATCAGATGAGTGGGGCTGGGTTGGTAAACAAAACTGGCGTGAAGCTCGTCAAGAAGCTGAAGATTTAGCGAATTATAATCAACCACTACAAATCATTGGATCAGATATTGATCATCGTATGATCCGAGTTGCTCAAGATAATGCAGAAGAAGTGGGCTTAAGTGATTTAATTACATTTAAACAAATGCAAGTAAAAGATTTCACGACAAAAGAGGATTATGGCTATGTTGTAACGAATCCTCCATACGGAGAACGTTTAAGTGAAAAAGCACTCGTTGAACAATTGTACAAAGAAATGGGACAAGTATTCCGCCCATTAGATACATGGTCAGCGTATGTATTAACAAGCTACGAAGCATTTGAAAAGTGTTATGGAAAAGATGCATCGAAGAAACGTAAACTGTTTAATGGATTTATCCGTACAGATTACTACCAATACTTCGGAAAACGTCCACCGCGTAATTCATAGTATAAAACTCCTCCAGCGCGCATATACTGGCTATTATGTAATGCGTAAAGGAGGACGTGATATGGATAGTTTCCAATTATCTATGATTCAAAAAGCTATTCATCGTACGTATGATGAGATCGGGAAAGAAGTGGATAGCCAAGGTGCGATTGTAGAGGAAATACAAAAAGCACAAGAAGAATATTTGTCAGCTCTTTCACACGAAACAGCGATTGATAAACGGTATTTAAAGTCATTAATATAGAAAAAAATTTTCCTTTTTCGAAAGGAAAATTTTTTTTCGTGTATTTCTATGTATGGCAACAGGGAAAAGTGGCTGCACACATATGAGTAGCAGTTGCTATATCTTTTTATAGAAAAACTTTTTGGTTGGAGGCTAAGGATGTTTACTGAGAAGAGATTACCATTTGAAGTAGGAAAACAAGATAATTTTTATGATAAGTTGAATGAATGGATTGGAGATGTGTTTTACGATATCCTTCCGGAAAAAGGCTTTGAAGAGCGTGATGAACAAATTTTTATGGCGTTTCAATTAGAGCGTGCTTTCCAAGAAAAGAAAGTAATGTTCGCAGAAGCGGGTGTAGGAACAGGGAAAACAATTGTATATCTTCTATATGCAATTTGCTATGCGCGTTATACTGGAAAACCAGCTATTATCGCTTGTGCTGATGAAACGTTAATTGAGCAGCTTGTGAAAGAAGAAGGAGACATTGCTAAGTTATCTGAAGCATTAGGACTATCTGTTGATGTTAGACTTGCGAAATCAATGGATAATTATTTATGTTTACGTAAACTTGAAGATGTTATGAGTGGACGAGCTCCAGAAGTAATTGAAGATGTATACTACGAATTACCACAGTTTGTATTCGATCATGGTACGATGCAAAACTTTACTCACTACGGTGACAGAAAAGAATTTCCACTTTTAAATGATGAGGAATGGTCAAAAGTAAATTGGGATTACTTCCAAGATTGCTTCACTTGTGATTCTCGTCATCGTTGTGGTCAAACTCTTTCTCGTGAACATTATCGTAAAGCGGCAGATTTAATTATTTGTTCTCAAGATTTCTATATGGATCATATTTGGACGTACGATGCTCGTAAGCGTGAAGGGCAAATTCCGTTATTACCTGAAAGTAGCTGCGTTGTATTCGATGAAGGACATCTTGTAGAATATGCAGCTCAAAAAGCTTTAACATATCGTTTAAAGCAAACGATGATGGAGCAACTTTTAACAAGATTGTTGCAAAACGATATTCGTGAAGAGTTTGCACATTTAGTAGAAGAAACAATTTGGCAAACAGAGCGATTCTTTGATGTGTTACAAGAAAATAAAAAGGAAATCGCCGGTTCTGATCGTTTAGAAATTACTGTGACAGAAAAAGTAACAGCTGAAGCGAATAGACTTTATGCGAAAATTGGTGAAGTCGGTGATGCATTAGTATTTGAAAGTGAAATGCATACAGTAAACACGTATGATTTAAATATCGTTGATGAACATTTAGATGTATTAGAACATTCACTTCGTCTGTTCATGCACGAGAAAAATGTAATTACATGGGGTGAAGAAGGTGATGGAGCCTTCACGTTAGTGATTATGCCACGTGCAGTTGAAGAAGTATTACAAGAGAAAGTATTCTCGAAGAAAATCCCGTATATTTTCTCTTCTGCTACATTATCTAACAACGATTCATTCGCATTTACAGCAAATAGCCTAGGGGTAAAAGATTACTTATCATTCTCAGTTGCCTCACCGTTTGATTATGAGGAGCAAATGGCAGTAAACTTACTATCGCATACGAAAGAGAACGAATGGGAAAGAAAGTGTCAATATACACTTGAAAATATACAGAAAACAAATGGACGTACACTTGTATTATTCCGTACAACACAAGAACTTGCAGCGTTTAAAGAATATGTAAGTAAAGAACAAATGTCCGTTCCGTTCCTATATGAAGGGGATCAAGAAATTAGTCAGCTCGTTTCTCGTTTCCAAAATGAAGAAGAGACTGTACTTTGTGCTGTTCATTTATGGGAAGGTTTAGATATTCCTGGTTCATCATTATCGCATGTTATTATTTGGTCATTACCATTCCCTCCAAACGATCCTGTGTTTGAAGCGAAGCGTAAACATGTAAATAATCCATTCTGGGATGTAGATGTACCGTATATGATTTTACGTCTTCGTCAAGGGATTGGACGTTTAATTCGTACGAGCGACGATAAAGGGGCTATATCAATCTTCTTATCTGATACAGAAGATGAGAAAGTGATAGAAGCGGTGAAAAACGTACTACCAGTAGAAGGTAAAGAATTATAAGGAGAAAGCTTGGCGCTTGCCAAGCTTTTTTTCTATTATAAAAGGAATTTAGGTTTCCATGTCGAATTAAGTTTGAGGTAGAAAAGGGAGGTTTTATACGATGACAGTAGCTACATATGAAGTAGAAAAACAATTTTTAACATATGTGAAGAAGATACAAAATTACGGTGAAGCATTAAGCTTAATGTTTTGGGACTTAAGAACAGGTGCGCCTAAAAAAGGTGTAGACCAGCGTTCAGAAGTAATTGGTATGCTTTCATCAGAAGTGTTTGTTATGTCGACTTCAGATGAGATGGGAAATTATTTAACAGAGCTTGAAGCTTTAATAAGTGAAGATAAACTTTCTGAAACGACGAAGAAAATGGTTGAAGAGTGTCGTAAAGAATATGATAGAAATAAGAAAATTCCACAAGCGGAATACGAGGCGTATGTGAAATTAGAAGCGAAAGCGGAAAGTGTGTGGGAAGAAGCTCGGGAAAAATCTGATTTCGAAATGTTCCGTCCGTATTTAGAACAAATAGTTGAATTTAAAAAGAAATTCATTACATATTGGGGTTACGAAACATATAAATATAATACATTGTTAGATATGTATGAGCCAGGTATTACAGTAGAAGTGTTAGATCACGTATTTGGTCAACTTCGTGAGCGTATCGTTCCGCTCGTAAAAGAAATATCGGAGTCACAAAAGAGATTAAAGACAAGTGCTTTATCAGAACATTTTTCAAAAGAAAAACAAAAGAACTTTACATTAGAGTTATTAAAGCAATTGAATTATGACTTTAAAGCAGGTCGTCTTGATGAAACGGTACATCCATTTGAGATTACATTAAATAGAGGGGACGTTCGTATTACAACACGTTATGATGAAAAAGATTTCCGTATGGCAGTGTTTGGAACAATTCATGAATGTGGCCATGCTGTATATGAACAAAATATTGCAGAGAAATTCGAAGGTACACCGCTATGTAGTGGAACTTCTATGGGTATTCATGAGTCACAATCATTATTCTTTGAGAACTTTATCGGTCGTAATAAATCATTCTGGAAGAAAAATTATGATTTATTAAAAGAGTATAGCGATGGTCAATTCAATGATATATCAGTAGATGAGTTTTATGATGCGATTAACGAATCGAAGCCATCGTTCATTCGTATAGAAGCAGATGAGCTTACATATCCGCTTCACGTCATGGTTCGTTATGAACTTGAGAAAGAATTATTTGATGGTACATTACAAGTGAAGGATTTGCCAGTGGCTTGGAATGATAAGATGGAAGCATATTTAGGAATTCGTCCGGAAAGCGATGCACAAGGTGTATTGCAAGATGTTCACTGGGCTGGTGGTTCATTTGGATACTTCCCATCTTATGCGCTTGGTTATATGTATGCAGCGCAATTTAAGCAAAGAATGTTAAAAGACATTCCGAACTTTGATGCATTATTAGAAGAAGGAAACGTAACACCAATTCGTGAATGGTTAACAGAAAATATTCACCAATACGGTAAAACGAAAAAGCCACTTGAAATTTTAGAAGATGTGACAGGTGAAGGATTAAATGCAAACTACTTAGCAGATTATTTAGAAGCGAAGTATAAAGAAATCTATGAGTTATAAAAAAGAGCTGCTTAATTGCAGCTCTTTTTTATAAGGGGGATAGAAGAATGGCTTATACATATACAGTAATGACGCAAGAAGAAGCAGAAGAAATTGCATATAACTGGCATTATGAAGGGAGGTATTCCTTTTACGATATAGGTGCAGATGAAGAAGATTTAGCTGAGTTTTTACATGATGAGAGTAGAGGAAATCATACATTTTCTGTGAAGGAAAATGGCACTCTCATTGGTTTTTTTACTGTTTGTAAAATAAATGATGGAACGGTTGATATAGGTCTTGGAATGAGACCTGATATAACTGGAAATGGATTTGGTTTACAGTTCGTAAACGCTGGACTAGCTTTTAGTAAAGAAAAATATGGTTGCAATTATATAACACTATCAGTAGCGACATGTAATGAGAGAGCGATTAAAGTGTATAAAAGAGCAGGATTTGAAGCTGTTGGAACGTTTATACAGAAAACAAATGGTAGTTGTTTTGAGTTTTTGAAAATGAATTATATATGTAAAAATGATTAAGAAACAGAGGGGATCTTCTGTTTCTTTATTTTGATTTAGAAGTATAGGATACATATTTTTGTACTTGTTGTAATTGAGAGTTTTGAAATTTTGACAGAGGATGTGTATGATTGAACTTTAGTAGCAAATAGCAGGTTTAGCAAGGAGAGGTAGAATGATTACAATTAAAACGAAAAATGAAATAGATTTGATGCATGAATCTGGGAAATTACTTGCTTCATGTCATAGGGAAATTGCCAAAATGATGAAACCAGGTATTACGACAAAAGAAATTGATACGTTTGTTGAAGCTTATTTAGAAAAGCATGGTGCAACACCTCAGCAGAAAGGTTACAACGGGTATCCATATGCGATATGTGCATCTGTAAATGCTGAAATGTGCCATGGGTTTCCCGCCGATGTTCCTTTAACTGAGGGAGATATTGTAACAATTGACATGGTAGTAAACTTAAATGGTGGTCTTTCAGATTCTGCTTGGACGTATAGAATTGGAAATGTTTCTGATGAAGCAGAAAAGTTATTGTTAGTAGCTGAGAATGCTTTATATAAAGGGATTGGTCAGGCGGTAATCGGTAATCATGTAGGAGACATTGGCTATGCAATTGAAAGTTATGTAGCTACTGAAGGTTTTTCGGTTGCAAGAGACTTTACGGGGCACGGGATTGGTAAAGAGATTCATGAAGAACCAGCAATTTTTCATTTTGGGAAACAAGGACAAGGGCCTGAACTACAAGAAGGAATGGTAATTACAATTGAGCCTATTGTCAATGTAGGTATGCGATATTCAAAAGTAGATTTAAATGGATGGGCTGCAAGAACGATGGACGGGAAATTATCAGCGCAATATGAGCATACAATTGCGATTACAAAAGATGGGCCGATTATTTTAACGACACTTTGAAATAATATGTAAGAGTTTACAAAACTCGAACAAAAATGATGTTTTTATAAAATTTGTACGTGTTTTATTAAGAAATGCTTTTCAAAGTATAAAAAGTGCGTTATAATCCTTCTATAAAATAAATAGTTAGCTACACTCATATAATCGCGGGGATATGGCCTGCAAGTTTCTACCGAAGTACCGTAAATACTTTGACTATGAGTGAGGACGAATATATTTGCTTGTTTAGCATTCTTTTTTGCGAAACTCCAAAAGCGCGTCTCTCACTTGTAACGAGTGGTGGCGGCTTTTGGAGTTTTTTATTGCATAAGAGGGGGAACAAACATGAAAGTATTACAAGAAAAGATTTTGAAAGAAGGAAAGGTTTTATCTGGTGACGTATTAAAGGTAGATGCATTTTTAAATCATCAAATTGACCCAGTACTTATGCAAGAGATCGGAAAAGAATTTGCTAAACGTTTTAAAGAAGAGAACATTACAAAAATCGTGACGATTGAATCTTCAGGCATTGCACCAGCAGTTATGGCTGCATTAGAGCTTGGTGTAAAAGTAATCTTTGCAAGAAAACGTAAATCGTTAACGTTACAAGATAATATGTACGTTGCAAACGTATATTCATTTACGAAACAAGAAACGAATGAAATTTCATTATCTCGAAATCATATCGATGAAAATGATCGTGTTTTAATTATCGATGACTTTTTAGCAAATGGTCAGGCTGCTTTAGGTTTAATGAGTTTAGTAGAGCAAGCAGGAGCAAGTATTGCAGGAATTGGTATTGTTATTGAAAAAGCATTTCAAGATGGAGGAAAGAAGCTTCGTGAACAAGGAGTTCGTGTTGAGTCACTAGCAGAAATTGCATCACTTGATAACGGCACAGTTACATTTGTACAGCAAGAAACTGCGGAGGTGAAATAAACGATGAAGCAACATCCATTTAAAATCGCATCGCTTGGTATGCAGCATATGCTGGCGATGTATGCTGGCGCAATTATCGTTCCGCTTATTGTGGGCGGCGGACTTGGTTTAAATCAAAAAGAGTTAACATATTTAGTCTCGATTGATTTATTAATGTGCGGCGTTGCGACGATTTTACAAGCATTATCAAATCGCTTTTTCGGTATTGGACTTCCCGTTGTACTTGGTTGCACATTTACAGCGGTTGGGCCGATGATTGCAATCGGGAAACAATACGGTGTGTCTTCTATTTATGGAGCGATTATTGCTGCCGGGTTATTCGTTGTTATTTTTGCGAAATTATTTGGAAAGCTTGTAAAACTGTTTCCACCTGTTGTAACAGGATCTGTCGTTACCGTAATTGGAGTTACACTTGTTCCAGCAGCGATTAATGATATGGCTGGGGGAGTAGGAAGTAAGGATTTCGGTAGTCTTGAGAATTTAGCGTTAGCATTTGGTGTATTATTATTTATCATCATTATGTATCGTTTCTTTGACGGGTTTATTCGTTCAATCTCTATTTTACTAGGTCTATTGTTCGGTACAATTGTTGCAGCGTTTATGGGGAAAGTAAGTTTGCAAGCGGTTGGAGAAGCGGATTGGTTCCACGGTATTCAGCCATTTTACTTCGGTACACCAACATTTGAATTAACGCCAATTATTACGATGATTTTAGTTGCTTGCGTAGGGATTGTAGAAGCAACAGGTGTATATTTCGCATTATCTGATATTTGCAATAAAAAGATCGGTGAAAAAGAATTAACAAAAGGCTATCGAGCAGAAGGATTAGCGATGGTGTTAGGTGGTATTTTTAACGCGTTCCCATATACAACATACTCTCAAAACGTAGGACTTGTTCAATTAACTGGAGTAAGAAATCGCGTTATTATTTATACTTGTGGTGGTATGTTAATCGTTCTTGGGTTCATTCCAAAAATCGCAGCTATTACAACTATTATCCCGAAATCAGTACTTGGCGGTGCAATGTTAGCGATGTTTGGTATGGTAATGGCATATGGTATTAAAATGTTAAGTAGCGTTGATTTTGGTAAACAAGAAAACTTATTAATCGTTGCATGTTCTGTCGGAATTGGGCTTGGGGTTACAGTTGTTCCGACATTATTCTCACAACTTCCTGAAAACATTCGTATTTTAACAGATAACGGAATTGTACTTGGAAGTGCGTCAGCAGTACTTTTAAATATCGTATTTAATATGGTGCCGCAGCGTAAAGTGAAAGTAAAAGAAGAGCCAGTGTCTATGCAAAGTGCAGTAAGAGAAGCGTAAAAAAGCAAGGTCTCATTATGAGACCTTGCTTTTCTTTTTAAGTGGCATCATTTTCCCATACGTACCAAGACGCCAAATGTACTCAAGTGGCCCGTATTGATAACGTGACAGCCACCAGCGGCTAATAAAGATTTGTAACGTATAGAAACTAATGCAAAATAGAGGACCTACCCATAATGGAGCAAGATAATCATTTTTGAACAATAGTCCGAATACAAGCAATGTAACAATTGTATGTGAAATGTAGTTTGTTAACGCCATTCGACCAACATACTGGAACGGACGTAATAATGTTTGCCATCTTTCTTTTTGTAATAAACGCATTAACGTGACAATGTAGAAGATGAACAATGTCTTTCCGCTTATCATCGTAATACCCATAAGTGAACATGGTGTGTATGGTTGATTGTTCATAAAGAAGTAAACCATAATAAACCACATCGGTAATGTTAAAATGAACATAATGATTTGCCATTTTTTAAGTTTTAGATCTAATTCTTTAGCACGGCGGAAAATGTCTTTTTTACCGGCATATAATCCTAGTAAAAACAATCCTAGTGTTTCAGGAAGCATAATAAGACTGTTACTTATTGCTTCAGAATAGAAAGAATGGAATCTGTCTGTAATTTGTAAGCCCCAGTTTTCTAACGGCATAATGGCTATGGAAAGGCCTAGTTCATCTACCGGCACTAATAACATGAGAAGAGAACCTACTAAGGTGAACAATTGCATGAAACTTAATAGTACAATTGACCATATTAAAATAGTACGTGGCTTTCTCTTGTAAAATAAAAATAAGAAAAATCCGGTAATTGCATAAGTATGTAAAATGTCCCCGTCCCATAAAAGAACGTAGTGTAAGAAACCAAATAATAATAAAATAAGTAAGCGGCGAACAAACAAAGTTTTTGGACGATCGGTTTTCGCCTCAGCACGATTCATAAAAATATAAAAACCTAATCCGAATAAAAACGAAAAAATTGTATAAAATTTCGTTTGAATAAACATATCGTAAAATAGGCGAATATAGCTGTCTATCCCTTCGTAAATTCCTGTAATATCACGTGAGTCAACCCCGGCGATAATTGGCCAGTTAACAAGAAAAATACCTAGTACAGCTATTCCTCTAATAATATCTATGGAATGTATCCTCTCGCCTTGTGAAATATTTTGTGTCATTATTTTCCTCCTTGTTAAGTAATTCCCTTTTATTATACAAAATGTAAAGAGGAGGGTATATAGGTAATTTCCAATTTTTAAAACTGTTAAGATATGTATTATGAGATATAATAAGAGTGCACAACAAGTTTTAACCTTCTTCAAAACAGGCAGTAAAGCTCCTTTCTATAAGGGGCTTTCTTTATGAAAAGTATTGATAATGATTCTCTTTAATGATAAAATGTATTTAAAAGTGATAATCATTATCAAAAAAGGTTGGTGCATGAGTATGGTATATGCATTAGTAGCAGGTACAGTCACTGTATATGCAGTTATTGCAAAGTATGTTTTAAATGGAGTAGGAACAGCAAAATGAGTGATATGACATAAAATCCCTTTCATTTGTAAAAAGAATGAAAGGGATTTTTTATTTTTAATGAGAATATGCTGAAAATTTAGTATGATAGTAAAGTGAAACTGTAATCGATGAGGGGATGTATCTCCTGATGATTATGAGCTCGCAAATAGCGGGAAAAAGTATATACATCTTGGATAAAGGGGAACAAGGGGATGACAAACATAGTACAGACAAACGGTATGAAAAAACTTGTTTGTTTTTATGAAGAGTGGCAAAAACACGGCGATGCAGAGAATAGTGTAAAGTTGTTTGAGGTGATTCAAAAATATAAACAAGAACAGCTTATGATAGCGTTCTGCGGTCACTTCTCTGCAGGGAAATCAACGATGATGAATCATCTATATAAAGCGCAGTTGTTACCAACAAGTCCAATTCCGACAAGCGCTAACGTTGTCAAAATTGAAAAAGGAATGGATCGTGTTGTTGTAACAGTTAAATCTGGAGAACAGTACGAATATGATGGTGCATATTCAGCTGAAGAATTAAAACAAATTTGTAAAGACGGTGATGAGGTAATTGGTGTTCATATTTATCGGAATGATGCGCCAATTCCTGAGGGTGTTATGTTAGTTGATACACCAGGGATTGATTCAACAGATGATGCCCATCAATTAGCGACAGAATCAACGCTGCATCTAGCAGACGTGATTTTTTATATGATGGATTATAATCACGTCCAATCGGAAGTGAATTTGCAATTTGTTAAAGAATTGAAACAACGTAATAAAACGGTTTATCTCGTTGTAAATCAAATAGATAAACATAAAGAAAATGAATTATCGTTTGAGGATTATAAAGATAGTGTAAAACAATCGTTCTCTAACTGGGATATTGAAGTAGATGGAGTGTATTATACTTCATTACGAATGATGAACCATACACATAATGAAATTGGGAGCTTAGAAACATTAATTACTTCTATTATGAAAGAAAAAGTGCAGTATGTAAGAGATGGAATGGAGCGAGAAACAGAATATTTAATGAGGGAACATTTTTCATTTATTCTTTCAGAAAATGAAAAAGCTCTTTTGAAATATGAGGAAGAGCTAGCATCGCCGCTTTCTATTTCAGAGATAGTTGAAAAGAAAGAAGAGCTAACGGAAACTAAACAACGCGAGGCTAGTAAAGAATCTCATGTGAGAAACGAATTTATAAAAGGCTTACAAGCTATATTAGATAACGCGTATTTAATGCCATTTGAAATGAGAGAATTGGCAAATGCGTATTTAGAAACGAAATTAACTAAATTTAAGGTCGGTTTGTTGTTTGCGAAAGGAAAGACGGAGCAAGAAAAACAGAGACGTTTAGATGCTTTTTATTCTGCTTTGCAAAAGACTGTTGAAACGCAACTTGATTTTCATGTGAAAGAATTTATTGTTGCCTTCTTAAAAGAAGAAGGATTGTTCACAGAGGAAATTGGGAAAGACATATATGCTTTAGAAATTGCTTTTGGACCAGAAATGTTAGCTGAAGTCATTAAACAAGGTGCAGGTTTCACAGGTGATTACTTACTTCTTTATACAGCGGATGTAGCGAATGAACTGAAGAAACGTTATTTTACAAAAGCGCAGCAAATTTTTGATAAAAGTGCAGTCGTTTTAAAGCAAAAGGTGAAGGAAGCAGTTGCACGCATTGAAGAAGAGATTGAAAAATATATGATGTTGCAAACGGCAAAAGAAACGCAATTGCAATACAGTAACAATTTAGAGACATATGAAAGTTATTTGCAAAATGTTTGGCACGAGCGTGTTGCTACACCAGAAGGCTTGCAAATAGAGGAGATATTGCAAAGTAAAATACAAATTGTTAGTGAGAAATTCACACTACAAGAGCAGGAAAGCGTAAACGATAACGTAATGGCTTGTGAGGAAGAGATAAAAGGAACAGCAGCTTTAAATATTCAGCGTATATTAGAGAAAGTGAAGAAAGCTGAAACGATATTAGAGCCATTGCCAGCGCTGAAACATGTACAGCAAGAGGTAATAGAAAAAAGGCGTCGTGTGGAAACGAAACAATTTACAGTAGCGTTATTCGGAGCTTTTAGTGCTGGGAAATCATCATTTGCCAATGCATTGCTTGGTGGGAATGTACTTCCTGTATCACCAAATCCGACGACGGCAACGATTAATCAAATTTTGCCGGTTACAGAGGAAAAACCACACGGAACAGTAATGGTTCAATTCAAATCAAAGCAAGCTCTATTAGAAGATATGAAAGCTGTTTATAAGTTGTTTCATTATGAGATTACTACGTTAGATGAAGCGTTAGCACAAATTGATAAAGTTATGAAATATCCTTCACCAACTGGGAAGCAAAAAACAACATTTAGCTTTTTAAGAGCGGTACAAAAAGGGTATGATACGGTTTCTGCTCATTTAGGGGAGCAAGTACAAGTTACATTAGAAGAGTTTTCTGATTATGTAGCGAATGAAGAAAAATCATGTTTTGTTGAGTACATGGAGCTTTATTATGATTGTGCTTTAACAAGGCAAGGAGTAGCGCTTGTAGACACACCTGGAGCGGATTCTATTAACGCCCGTCATACGGACGTTGCGTTCCAGTATATTAAAAACGCAGATGCTATTTTATTTGTAACGTATTATAATCATGTGTTCTCTCGTGCTGACCGTGAATTCTTAATCCAGCTTGGTCGTGTAAAGGATACTTTTGCACTTGATAAAATGTTTTTCTTAATTAATGCGGCCGATTTAGCAGAGTCTGAAGAAGAACTTGAAATGGTAAAAGGTTATATCGCAGACCAGCTACTGCAATACGGTATTAGAAATCCGCGTTTATTTGCAATTTCAAGTTTATGTGCACTTGAAGAGAAGCAAGGAAAGAATATTGAAAAAGAGAAGTACGGTATTTTACAAAACTCTGGGATTGCTAAGTTCGAGGAATCATTTACATCCTTTATGATGAGAGATTTAATGCTCGTATCTGTTCATGCTTTATATGGTACATTGCAAGGAGCAGATCAGCTTTTAGTAAATATGATAAACGGTGCAAAGCAGGGGAATGAAGAGAAAGAGAAGCAAACGAAAAAATATGAAGCAGAGCGTGATCAGCTACTTCATATTATTTCATCATATAGTGTGCTTGCTGAAGAGCAGGCGATGCAAAATGAAGTGAAAGAATTGCTTTATTACGTGCAACAGCGTCTATTCCTACGCTATAACGATGTGTTTACTGAATTTATTAATCCAGCATCGCTGCGAACGGATGGGAATGTGAAAGTGCAGTTGCAACAGTGCGTTATGGAATTAGTGGCATTTATTCAGCATGATTTACTACAAGAAATGCGTGCGACATCATTACGCCTTGAGAAATGGATAGATGAAGCGATGAAGCGTGCAAAGAATGAAATTGTGGTGAACTGTAAAGTAGAAAATGAATCAATTTCTATGAGTGGAACAGTGGATTATGAATATAAAGATATTGCACATAAAGAACCGTTCCCTTCAGTTGAAATAAAAGATTTCAAAAAAGCACTGGCGCATTTTAAAAATGAAAAAAGCTTTTTTGAAAAAAATGATAAAGCTTTCATGCAAGAAGAGGCTAAAGTTGTATTAGAGCCTTTCGTATCAAACTATGTAGCTGATGAAAAAGATTTATTTGTTCATCATTATAAGCAAGAGTGGGATTTGAAATGGAACTTATTCCAAAAAGTGATGCAGCAAGATGTGATGAATTATTATGAAAGTGTATTATTTGCATTGGCTGAAACAATTGATGTATCACTATATGAACAAAGTAAAGAACAATTGCAAAAGCAGTTAGTAGAGATTGAAAAAGAAATTTATGTGATATAGTCGTTATGAGAAAAAGATTCGTTCAATTTTCTTTTGCAATACTGTATCTAAAGATTTGACAAACCCAGCAAATTCATCGGTAGAAATCATATGAGTAAGAACGAGGCGTCTGCCGTCTGGTGTTTCACCGCATAAGACGAATGAAGAAAATTCATATGTTTTGTTTTCTACTACTAATTTTGGGTAGGAATACGTGTCGCTTTTCTTCTTCTTTCCATCAATAGAGATGACGTTGCACTTTTTCTCATTGTTGTCCATGGTGAATCCCTCCTTTCTATTATTTATGGTAGACAAGGAGGGTTTAGAACAATAGAGAAAGGGGAGTTTTTTATGTGTGTAGTAATAGAGTATATTTCGAAAGAAGCTATACCGAAACCTTTATTATTGCTTGCTGATCCAAGTGAGGGGCAAATTGATACATATGTACAAAGAGGGAAAACATATGTAGCTAAGCAGGAGGAGAGAGTTGTCGGTGTATATGTTCTTTTGGAAACAAGGCCGAAGACGATGGAAATTATGAATATTGCGGTTGTAGAGCATTTGCAAGGAAAAGGGATTGGAAAGCAGCTATTAAGTCATGCCGTAGAAACTGCTAAAGGATATGGTATGTTAAAACTTGAAGTTGGTACGGGCAATTCTAGTGTTTCACAACTTGCTTTATATCAAAAATGTGGATTTCGTATTTTTTCTATTGATTTTGATTACTTTTCGAAGCATTATGAAGAAGAGATTATTGAAAATGGGATTGTATGCCGTGATATGATTCGGCTTGCAATGGAATTGAATGAGAACGTATAACTTATTTAGGGGGAAGAGAAGATGGAAGTACATAAAGCAATTACAGCACATTCTCGTAAACAAAATGAAAGTGTAAAAGCATGTTTACAATTAGATGCGCAGCGTGAAGCAGCTATTGAAGCAGCCGTATCTCTTGCGTCAAATGGGAAAGAATTTTCGGTTGATGTCATTAATGTTGTAACAAAGCAAATTAATGATCTTGCAAAAAATGGTGTTACACTAGAGCGTAAATATGTTACAGAAGAAATGGTTATGGAGTATGTAAGTCGTTTGCAAGAGAAAGAAGGTCGTTAAAGATGATAGTTACAGTCGAATGGTTACGTGAGCATATAGAAGATGAGAATGTCCGTATAATCGATTGTCGTTTTGATTTAGCGAATCCTAATTGGGGTAGAGAAAAGTATGAGGAAGAACATATTCTTCATGCATTATATTTTGATTTGAATTTAGATTTATCAAGTCCTGTAACAGAACATGGTGGTCGCCATCCATTGCCGAATATTGAGGAGTTTGCAGACAAGCTTTCACAAGCTGGTATTGATGAACATACGACAGTAATTGCATATGACAGTCAAGCGGGTGCAAATGCTTCTCGTCTCTGGTGGTTATTAAACTATGTAGGACATGAGAAAGTATATATATTAGATGGTGGATTTCCAGCTTGGAAAGAGAATGGACTACCGATAACAATGGAAATTCCTGTTGCTATACGAAAAACATTCAAAGCAAATGTACAAGATCATATGCTTGTAACGATGGAAACGGTGAGAGAGAATATTCATGCAGGTGCAGATGTTACGTTAATTGATTCTAGAGAGCCAAAACGTTATGCTGGTGTAGAGGAACTAGTTGATCCAAAAGCAGGACATATTCCGACAGCAGTAAACTATTTTTGGAAGGATGGAATTGTACAATCAGGGCAATTTAAGAATGAAGCTGGGCAACAAGAACGATTCCGAAATCTTTCGAAAGATAAGGAAACAATTGTATATTGTGGTTCTGGTGTTACAGCCTGTCCAAATATCCTTGCATTGAAATTAGCTGGATTCCAAAATGTTAAATTGTATGCAGGTAGCTGGAGTGATTGGATTTCTTATCCAGAAAATCAAATTGCAAAAGAAGAAGATTAATCACTTGCATGCAAAAATAATTTGTATTAAAATAAGGTCACAAGCAAGAAATTGCTCGAAAAACTTTGTATTTTACACATTGGAAACAATGTGATAATATAACGACAAGTAAATAATACATCCTGCGGTGTACGTAACTTATTTATGTCTAAAACCGATGTTAGTTATACGGAAGCTCAATATTTAGCGACCATCATCAAGCCTTCCTTGTGGAGGAAGATGTACGGTAACTGTGAGGGCATCCACCTGCGAGTAGCGGGTTTTTGGACATTTACGAGGAGCGGCACGTGCGGGGGTCTTATTTCAACTAACATTATATAAAATTCCTACGGTGTACGTAGCTTATGCATGTCTTAAACCAATAAGTTTAATATGGAAGTTCAATATTTAAATGTAGCTAACATGCCATCTTTTTAAGAAGGAAGTTACAAACATTTGTGAGAGCATCCACCTGTGAGAGCAGGTTTATGGACATCTAGAGAGAACGGCATATGTGGGGCTATATAAAAACCTTACGTTTTATACGTAAGGTTTTTTTGTTGCATACATATATCTATTTTATCTGGATTCACCTGTGAAGTTTCCATAATAAATATAGCACTTTCTATCTTCATCAATCTCTCTTGAATCTAAAGCGAACTCCATATGCATGCCGTCGCGCTGAATATATATAAGGTCTGAATGAAGAGATGGCAAAATTTCTTCATAGTTCCATACATCTTTCCGATCTATTATGCTTGAACTCGTTTCACTTAGTTCTCTAACCTCAAAACCGATGTGAGAGTATGTAGGATCTGAAGGGTCATTTGCAAACTCTTCTTTTTGAATATATATAACTGCTGTTCCGTCTGGATCTACTGAAGTAGCAGTAACAACATATGTCTTGTTATCCTTTATAAAATATTCACACGTCATGCGTGCGATGATTTCAGAGTTAGAAATATTTGCGTAGCTCCATAAAGCAGGATATCTTTTCGTTTCATCATTAAGTCGATATTCTAAGCGCATTTTATCCCTCTTCTTCCTTTTTCTTCTACTTTATCATGCTATCTTATATAATAGGAATAGAATTTAAAAAGGGGAGTGCGAAGGTGACAAAAACGAAATGGCTAGTAGGTGGTGTCGTAACGTCTTTAATGACTGGCACCTTATTTGGCTGCGCACAAGATCTTCCCCCAAAACCGAATGATAATAGTTGTTCAGATTGGGATTGGGATGATGAACTTGGGGTATGGCAGTGTGATGATAGTAGGTCAGGTTATCGTGGGCATTATTTTTATGGTGGGAGTTACTATCAAAATAAATCCACTTTTAAAAATTCATCGGCGTTTAAATCTTATCAATCGTCTGCGGAATTTAAAGGTGGAATTGGAAGCGGTTCAAAGGGAGGATTTGGGGGCTAACATATGTCGCAATACATAAGAGAACGAAAAGCGTTTTATTCGAAATATCCGAATTTTTGGTCGGATTTATATGAATGTGAGTATAGTTTGTTTCATGTTTTCTCTATAACAAATCAGACTATGAAACAATTGCAATTAGCAACTGAACGAATGGGGAAAATATTTTTTAAGACTGCTAAACTTTTGCGGAATTTAAGTGACGAACAGCTTCTTGAACTTGGGTATCCTCCTGCAAGCTTATCGTTTATTAGAATGAAAGGATTATATCCTGAATCTGTTATTTCACGATTTGATTTCGTTTTAACAAGTGATAACCAAATTAAAATGCTTGAGTTTAATAGTGATACACCAACTTTTATTATGGAATGCTTTCAAATGAATGGAAAAGTTTGTGGAAAACTAGGCTATGATGATCCAAACTTGGGTCAAGAACGATTACTATCTTCTGGTGTTACAAAGGCCGTAATGGAAGCGACAAAGGGAATAGATAACCCAAATGTTGTTTTTACAGCACATCATGAACATATTGAGGATTGGAATACGACTATGTATTTGAGTCAGTTATGCCATGTTGAAAATAAAGTAGTGCCAATGTCAGAACTTAGAATTACAAAAGATGCTTTAGTGGATAGGGATGGAGTACAGATTGATATTTTATATCGCCAAACATATCCGATAGAAGATTTAATTGAGGATCAAGATCCTGAAACAGGAGACTTCGTAGGTGTGGAACTGTTGCAACTTGTAAAAGCCGGAAAGCTTTTTATAATAAATCCTTTGTCAGCATTTTTACTTCAGCCAAAATCAATTCAGTGTCTGATTTGGGGGTTAGCAGAAGAAAAGGCCTTTTATACAAATGAGGAACAACAGTGGATTAAAGAATATATGTTACCTACATATTTAGAACGAGATTTATTTTTGGGAAAAGGTTCTTTCGTTCAAAAACCTTCATTTGGTAGAGAAGGAGACACAATTACCGTTCGCGATAAGGACGAAAATATTATGATTCAAAATGCACACCAAACGTATAAAGCGTCACTGCCGATATTTCAAAAGTATACAGAACTTCCAGTCGTATCTTTGGAAACAGAGGAAGGGATGGAGAAACTGTCGTATGTGTTTGGTTCGTTTTTAATTGCTGGAAAAGCGAGTAGTATCGGTATTCGCGCTGGGGAAAAAATTACGGGGAATGAATCGTACTATTTACCGGTAGGTATAAAAAAGGAGGAAAGTATATGATTAATTTTTTATTATATTTAGCAGTAACACTGGGCCTTTTATGCATTGGTCTGTTCCTCATGGAAGTGACAACGAAAGTAAAAGAATTTAAGTTAATGGCCCAAGGGAATAAGGCGGTAAGCTATGTACTTGGAGGACGATTACTTGGGTTAGCTATTGTTTTATATTCGACAGCAGCTAATTCCATTTCACTTCTTGATATGGTTTCGTGGGGAGCCGTTGGGATTTTGGCTCAAATTATCGTCTTTTATTTAGCTGAGTGGCTTACACCACGCTTTAATATAAACAAAAGTCTTGAAGAAGATAATCAAGCAGTCGGTCTTTTTCTTATGTTTTTATCGCTTTCCATTGGGATTGTAATTGCTGGTTGTATAACTTATTAAAACCTTTACGTTTAGACGTAAAGGTTTTTATTTTATATACGTTAGTTCGCCATACCTTTCGAAAAAATTGTAGGCTACTGTTGACATCTATTTTAAATAAGAGTAACATTTTCTATGTAATAAAAATAAGTCTCTGTTAGGTGAGGCTCCTGTATAGAGAAATGCTACTGCCCAAAAATGTCGAGAGACGCCAATGGGTCAACAGGAATGATCGAATTAAGGTTTTTCTTAACGTAGCTGGTAATGTACCTATGCTATACAGTGCTAAAACTCGGTGAGGGAGAGGTCCGTAGATTTCTAATTGTTTAGGAATCGTTTATTTGTGTATGCCATGACCTTTACTCTTTTCGGAGTAAGGGTCTTTTTGTTACAAATCTATGAGTAACTTCATAGTATAAACTATAAAATTAAACGAGGAGGTGAGGAGCATGTCAAATTCTGACTCGGTTCCGTTACCCATATACTTCAAATCAAAAATATATGATGTAGGCAGGAAACGACTTGTTCCTCCCTCTATATTTATCATAATGTAGCGTTTATATGCATGTTTAAGCGCTAAACACTGTTACGGTAAAGTGGATAAATTGAGAAACAAAGCGTTTCTTCCTATGTTGTACAGGAGGAGACGATAATATGTTATATGCAAACAAAACTGTGGGTAACACGTCATATAAATTAAGTAAAAAATCAATGAAAGAACAAACAATGCTTCAAAAAAATAAAGATTTATTAATTGAAATCGCAACGAGAGATGTAAAATCTGTATTTGCGTATTTTAAAACAACAAGAGACGGATTATCTATGAAAGAGGCACAAAAACGCATTCAAGTATACGGCCGAAACGAATTAAT
This sequence comes from Bacillus pretiosus, assembly GCF_052947655.1. Classification (NCBI taxonomy): domain Bacteria; kingdom Bacillati; phylum Bacillota; class Bacilli; order Caryophanales; family Bacillaceae; genus Bacillus; species Bacillus pretiosus. The sequence goes on from NZ_CM129593.1 coordinate 1,519,798, forward strand.
TTCAAAAAGAGCGCGTATTGCGGAAGTAATGATGAAGCTAAGTGGAATGATTCCAGGTTTTTCAAAACAACATGTGCGTGATGGATTACAATGTGAGAAAATTACTGTGTCTCGAGTAGAATGTTCTAGTGTAACAGGTTTAAACGGTGAATTAAAAATGATGAATGTGCCAGTACAAGAGCTTGTTCCTGGGGATATGATTTTTCTTTCAGAAGGTGATACAGTACCAGCAGATGTACGTATCATTTACGCGAATGATTTATTAGTAAATGAATCCGTGCTAACAGGAAAAGATGCAAGTATTGAGAAATTTGAAAGTTGCTATCACCTTGAGCGTAAACGATTTATTCCTTTAAAACGAATGAAAGACTATAATCCACTTGAACTTGAAAACGTATGTTTCAAAGGGACTCATATTGTTGGCGGAAATGCAAAGGCTGTAGTTGTTTCGACTGGGAAAAATACGTATACAGGAATTCTTCATACTTGTTGTAGTAGAACGTCTTAATGTGTAAATGATGCTAAATATACAAAAACAATGTATAATAGACAAAGTTGAAAAAACGTAGAATGGTAATCTATTTATATAACCTTACGTGATGACGTGGGGTTATTATTTTTTTGGTAGGAGAGGGATTATGAAAAAAGTATTATTAGTTGATGGTATGGCACTATTATTTCGTGCTTTTTACGCAACAAGTGTCTACGGACAATTTATGAAACGACAAGATGGTACCCCTACAAATGGGATTCATGGTTATATGAAACATTTATTAACAGCTATGCAAGCAATTGAACCGACACATATCGTAACATGCTGGGATATGGGTAGTACGACATTTAGAACAGAATCGTTCTCGAATTATAAAGCGAATCGTGTAGCGCCGCCTGAAGAATTAATTCCGCAATTTGATTTAGTTCAAGAAATGACTGCGAAATTGTCTATTCCAGTTATCGGTATGAAAGGGTATGAAGCGGATGATTGTATTGGTACGCTTGCAAAACAATACTGTAATGAAGCGGAAGTTTATATTTTAACAGGCGATACGGATTTACTTCAGCTTGTTGATAAGAACGTTACAGTTATGCTCTTGCGCAAAGGAATTGGAAATTACGAATATTACACACCAGAGAAAATCATGGAAGAAAAAGGCGTAGAGCCGTGGCAAATCGTGCATGCGAAAGCGTTTATGGGAGATACGAGTGATAATTACCCAGGTGTAAAAGGTATCGGCGAAAAGACAGCGTATAAATTGATTCAAGAGCATGGAACAGTAGCAACCGTACTAGAAAATGTAGCAACATTAACGAAAGCGCAGCGTACAAAGATTGAAAGTGATTTAGAGAACTTAAATATTTCATTACAATTGGCACAAATTCATTGTGAAGTTCCAATTTCATGTTTACTAGAAGAAGGATTACACACAATGGATGAAGAAAAACTTAGATTCGTTTGTGAAGAAATGAATTGGGGAAGACCTGAAATATTAATCAATATGCTATAAATAGTTTTGAAAGAGGGGTGTTATATAAGTCAAACTTTGACTTATATAACACCCCTCTTTTTGTTTTTAAGAACAGTATAGTAGTAAATAAAATTATATCGAACTCAATTTTAAATATATAAATGTTTCGACAAAATATATTGATAGAAGTTGATGACAATAGCAACTTTTATAATGAAATGAAGCAATTTCAAAATGGTTTTAAGATGATCACATTTTTGTATGTTCACAAAGTTGTCAGAAAATAAATGAAATTTTCATATGAAGTTCAAATGGAATTCACAACAATCAATTATTATAAGGGCACACAGATAATTCCTTATCTTTTATATAAACCATCCCCCAAGGAGGACAATGAAAATGAGAAAAAAAGTGAGAAAATCTTTTAAACAATTATTAATTGAAAATAAACAATCACTATTAAATAATAAAGAAAATATGAAAGAAATTGAAGAGAGAATTGAGAAACGACATGTAGCATATAGTGGTGCCAATAATTAAATAAAATAAAAAAGATAGCCTTTAAAGGCTATCTTTTTTATTTTATATTGAAAAAACTCTATTCCTCTCTTTAATTTTGTAACTATGCAAGATGTTTTTATAGTGTTTTTCTGTCAATATTATTCATTTTTCGAGGTTGTAATTGGTATATATCAATTTTTAAGATTCACTATTCATAATATTACAAAAAATGTTACAATACATTCAAAATTACGCTATAAAATCATTTTAATATGAAAAATTGGAATGAAAAGAAAGGAGAGGAATATGAATAATGGTGTCGCTTTGAAATGATTATTATCATTTCAGTAGGAGTTGATGTAAAACGATGGATAGGTATGAAGAACTGGATTCTATACGAGGAATTTCTTCATTGATAGTAATGATTGGCCATCATTTAATGATTTTTTCAGTATTTCAAAATTACAGTTATGAAGATAATAAACCATTTGTTATTTATCTATTAAAAGAAACACCTGCTCGTCTAATTTTTAGTAGTGGTAACGAATCTGTTATTATCTTTTTTGTTTTGAGTGGATTTGTTTTGTATAGATCCATTCAAAAAAACTACGATAGCTACGGATCATTCCTTTTAAAGCGTATATGTAGAATCTATATTCCATATATCGTAGCAATAATTATAGCTATTTTATGCCAGACTACAATGAGTAAATATGGTATTTCTAATTTAAGTGAATGGTTTAATCGCTCATGGACGATTGAAAGTTCTTTAAGCTTAATAGCGCAACATATTTTATTAATTGGGAAATATAATACAGATGCATATAACGGCGTAATTTGGTCACTTGTTCATGAAATGCGAATATCGATAATTTTTCCGTTAGTTTTGATGGTTTGTTTACGAAAAACGTTGAGGTATTCATTATTGTCATTGTTTAGTTTTAGTATATGTTCTGTCGTGATTTTATTTTTATTTCACTCAAGTATAACATTAACTAGTTATGCATTAACTCTGCATTACACAGTGCTGTTTTTACTAGGAGCACTAGTTGCGAAATATAAAAATAATTTAATAGTTTTTTATAGTAATCGTACTAAAAATGAGAAAATTGCATGGTTTTTATTTGCGGTTTTACTTTATATGTATGAAGGGCTTGTTGGAGAAATTAATTTGCTTAATAATTTTATATTTCGAGACTACGTAGTAGCGATAAGTGCATGTTTATTTGTCATATTAAGCTTGTCAGTATCAACTTTGTCATCCTTGCTACGTAATAAATACTTGTTATATTTGGGGAAGATTTCTTACAGTCTTTATTTATACCACATCATATCTTTATTTTCCCTAGTGTATATGCTTCATGAAATATTTCCGTTACCTATTGTTTTAATGTTATCGCTCATTCTTTCGTTTATACTAGCAATAATTTCTTATTTGTTTGTAGAAAAATTTGCATTCAGGATCGGAAAGTATATAACAAAGCAATCGAATTTAGAAAAGAAAAGACTATCTGCAGAAAGTGAGTTGCAGGATGTCATTCAAACAAAGGCGGTGAAATAATTGAAGCAAGAAATTAGTATGAAGGATTTTCAGCAGCTATTGAAAAGAAGAGTAGTAACAATTATTTTGACGATGTGTTGTGTAACAGGTTCTTTAATTCTTATTTCTATGTATATATTAAAGCCTTCGTATCAATATTCAACGCAAATTCTCGTTGGGAATTTAGATGGGTTTAATAAGGAAAATGCAGTGAATAAAACACAGGAAAATAAGCAACTTGTAACGTCGTATGTTGATATATTAAAAAGTCCACTCATTATTTCAACGGTTAAAAAAAATTTAAAATTAGAGCAATCAACTTATGAATTAGCACAAAAAATTTCAGTGGTGAATATGGACAACTCACAAATCGTTACTGTCGCAGTAAAAGATTCGGATCCTACAATCGTCAAAGAAATTGTAAAGTCATTGGCAGAACAATCTCAAAAAAGCTTTCAACAGTATACGAATGTACAGGGGATAAAAATATTAACTGACCCTGAGTTACAGGAAAAAGCTGAAAAGTTGTTTCCGAAATTTCAACTTATCATTCCTATCTCTTTAATTGTTAGTTTTTTTGTTGGGATAGGTTTAGCTGTATTTCGAGATTATTTTGATGAGCGTATATACGTGGAACAAGATTTAGAGAAAATAACAACAGTAACTGTTATTGGTCACATAAATATGAAACCGAATAGAAAAAAGAAATCTACAGAAGTTGATGCGCAATCATCTATATATCGAGGTGAACATGTCGATGTTTAAGACAAAGAAAAAGCTGCCATTTAATCCGCATGATGCTTTTATGAAAGAGCAGTTTTATACGGTGTATCACGAGTTGAAAAAATCGGGGAAACAAGTGTTCACAGTTACTTCAACGAAGGATAGAGGTGTTATCGCGTCGCTTATAGTAAATCTAGGGGTAGTGTTTGCAGAGATGAAAAAAAAGGTGTTACTTATCGACGTGAATTTTTCTGATCCTAAACTACATCTACTATTACAAAGCAATTATACGAAAACAGTGAACGATATAATAAACGATTCCCCTTGTAGTTATGAATCTTTTTCTAGTAATTTATCTAAATACTTATATTGTATTCCTGCCCAAAAAACAGTACACACCGGAACGCCTTTAGTTGCTACGGATGAATTTGATCATGTAATGGCGAAGTGGAAAGAAGATTTTGATTATATTTTCTTGTATTCCTCTGAAGTATTTGAGCTTCCTGCTACGCACATGATTGCAGGGAAATGCGATGGAGTGGTCTTAGCAGTCAAAAAGCGAAAAGATTCCCTACGTAAGGTGCAAAAAGTGATAGCAAATATAAAGAGGAAAGAATGTGAATTAATAGGTATAGTTTTATATTCTTGAATGTGGGGGTAACGATCTATGATTCGTGAAACAAATCAAGCCAAGTTGTATACGATTCCGGCTCAAGAAAAGACCAGTATTTTGAATCGAAGTATAAAGCGCTTGTTTGATATTATATTTTCACTCATATTGTTACTATTAACGCTACCAATTATGTTGTTCTTTTGTATTATGATTGCTTTCGAAACAGCAGGAGCTCCAATTTATTTTCAAGAACGTTTAGGGATTAATGGAAGGAAATTTAATGTATTTAAATTAAGATCGATGGTAAAAGATGCTGAAATAAATGGACCACAATGGGCAAATGAAAATGATCCAAGAATTACTAAAGTTGGATCGTTTATAAGGAAAACGAGAATTGATGAGTTACCGCAACTTTTAAATATTTTAAAAGGTGATATGTCTTTTGTCGGACCAAGACCAGAGAGAGAGTATTTTTATAAACAATTTGATACGTATATTCCAGAATTCAAGAATCGTTTAATAGTGAAGCCAGGGTTGACAGGATGGGCACAAATAAATGGAGGATATAATCTTGATCCGAAAGAAAAGTTGAAATTGGATATGGAGTATATTGAATTGAAAACGATTAAGATGGATATTCGGATTTTATGTAAAACTGTTTTAATAGTATTGAACGGTAATGGTGCAAGATAAATATATGTAAGTAGGTTGCTTGCAAAGGAGAGCAGGTATGGGGAGATCTATTTTAAATAATATTATCCATCTATTTTATAGCACAATTTTAGCTAATCTTCTTCAGGCTGTGAGTTTAATTGTTTTAGCAAATTTTTTTAATGCACAAAATTATGGGATGTTTAGTGTTGCCATAGCAGTGACGTTTGTTATGTTATTTTTTACAGATTTAGGACTTACGAATACGTTTCTTCGAGAAGGGGCAAAAGATGGAGTAGACTTAGAGACAATTTTATCGTCGTATATAAAAGTAAGGATGATTCTACTTATTTTTATTTCTATAATCGGCTATATTGCTATTCATTATATGTATGCGGATAGAAATTTGATTTATATGATGATAAACGTAATGTTTTTCATGTTAATAGGATTAACTTGGCAAAATATAGGGATTGCCTACTTTCAGCTGACGGAGCGTATGAAGTATATAGCGCTTATTAAAGTTGTATCAGCGGCAGTTGTCATTATCATTACATGTTTTTGTATTTTCGTAGAGTTACCAGTTTATATAACTGCTCGTTTATATGGATTTGGTTATATGATTGGTGGTGTATTCAGCATATATGTAATGAAAAGAAAGACGAGTATGAATATGAAGGTCGTAATTCATAAAGCGTTATTTTGGCAATTGACACCTTTTATTATTAGTGGTTTTTTAATAATGAGTACGCCACAATTAGCACCTATCTTACTTAACTATACATTGCCATTAAGTATGGTAGGTGTTTTCGCAGTGGCGTATCGGATGCCAGCAGCTTTATATCAAGTGCCAGGGGTGATTGCAGGTGCATTTTATCCAGTACTCTTTAAGCATTATAATCAGAATAATTTAGAAGAGCATACGAAATTAAACTTACTTCAAATAAAATCAATGGCGATTGTGGGAATATGTATGACGATAGGTTTATATCATTTAGCGCCATACTTTATTTCTATATTTTTTCAGGAGGAATGGAGAAATGCAGTAGAACCACTCCAAATATTATCATTTCTCATTGTGCTGCAAAGTTTAAATATTGCTATAGCTGACGGCTTAACAACGAGTGGACGTCAAAATAAAAGAACGGTGGTGCAATGTATAGCATTAGTGATAGGTGGGATTATGCTTTATAGCTTTAGTAGTATTGGTGGAGTGATAGGAGCGGCTTACGCTATGGTTTTATTTGAAATTGTGGCTTTAGTTGGGTATATAGCGGTAAGTGTAGTGAAGAAAAAAATTGTATTCCAAATTGTAATACCGTATACAATTTATTTTGGCGTAACTTTTATTGGAGTGCAATATATATTGCACACATATCATTTCATTGCGCTCGTTCTGAATACGTTAATCGTAGTAGTTGGTATATTCCTATATGATTACGAGCTGAAAAAACTTCTTCTTTCGTTTATAAGAAAAACACGCAAAAAGGATTATATTACGAAACAGGGGATATAGCCTATGGAAAATAATATAAAGATATCGATGAAATGGATTATGCTCTTAATATTATTTGTCATGTTAAGTAAATACAACATATATATTGGATTTTCGCTGAAGATATATATGATTTTTTTAGTTATATATTTTTGTTTAACAATTAAAAACTTTCATATTCAAAAGCTATATTTTCATGAAGTTGTATTTTTACTATTTTATTTCATCTATTGTTTGAGTGGAATTCTTTCTATATATTTAAATGCTAGTATTCGTATGATTCTTGGTGTGCTACTTGTTTTAGGGTGTTATTTTATAATGAGAAATTTATTAGGAAATGTTGAAATAGCAACACTCGAATCATCTATCGTCTATGTAGGATTCGTATTTAATGTTGTAAGCCTAATACTTTATATAGTCGGTTTACAGCACTTTGGATTATACGGTGGAGAAGAGAGAGAAATTTTTGCTGGACTATTAGTTGATAGAGGGTATCCAAGATTAATTGGTTTGCTAGATGATCCTAACATTTTTATTTTTTATAATACAATATTTTTTATGTATTATATGACAAATCTACATAATATGACGAACATTATAGGATTGATTTTATGTGTTACGACAAGTTTATTAACTTTTTCAAGAGGAGGGATATTAGCACTTATGCTTGTCGTTTTTGTATATATATGTACATCTAGTTTTGCAAAAAAAATAAAAATAATGATAAGTTTACTATTATTTGGTGTAGTGATTTTTAGTTTATCAAATAGTGTAATGGGTGGCCAATTGGATGACATATTGAATAAACGAATTTCTGATTTTTCGCACGATAATGGAAGTGGTAGATTTACATTATGGGAAGCTGCTTTTAAATATTATTTATCCAATCCATATATCGGAATCGGTGCGTTTAATTTTTCGAATTATTATGAGTTTCAATTTAATGAAAAGTTATATGTACACAATACATTTTTAGAAATTTTATCTGAATCGGGTACAATTGGTTTTCTTTTATATAGCGCTTTTTTATTCATATTAATGTTCAAGTTAACGCAGTATACTTTGTTTCGTGAAAAACCGTACCTTTTATTGACTATAATTGCATTTTTATTTCAGATGATGTCATTGTCACTTATTATTAACGAAGCGTTCTTTTTATTTTTAGCAATGGTTGTGAAGTACATTTCAATATATGAAGGAAGGGGAAAGGTAGATGGTAAAATGTCTATCAGTACATAATAAGGCGCCTCATGTTTCTGTAATAACACCTTCTTATAATAGTATACGATTTATAGGTGAGACGATTTTATCTGTACAGAATCAATCATATGAAGATTGGGAAATGATTATCGTTGATGACGCTTCAACTGACCAATCTCTTGCAAAAATTAAAGAGATAATAGAAGGAGACTCGCGTATTAGATTATTCTCATTAAAAGAAAATGTTGGTGCTGCTAAAGCTCGGAATATAGCGATTGAAGAGGCGAGAGGAAGGTATATTGCCTTTTTAGATAGCGATGATATATGGTTGCCTCATAAATTGAAGACGCAATTGTTATTTATGGAAGAAATGAATGCGGCCTTTTCATATGCATCGTATAGTTTAATCGATGAAAACAGTAATGAACTAAATCGTGAAGTGGATGTACCAAAATTTGTTGACTATCATTGTTTGGCAGGAAATACAATTATCGGTTGTTTAACAGTAATGATTGATCGTGAAAAAATTCCGCATATTGAAATGCCTAGTGTACAGCCGGAAGATACAGCGTTATGGCTGAACTTATTACATGAAGGACATGAAGCGAAAGGGATACAGCAAGTGTTAGCGAAGTATAGAATTGTAGCAAATTCTGTTTCGAGAAATAAAATTAGAGCCGCTTTTCGTTATTGGAAATTATTAAGGGAACAAAAGCGACTTAATGCTGTGCAAATCCTTTACTATTTTAGTAAGTATGCTTATCATGCCTATAGAAAAAATAAAATCAATGTAGTTGGGAAGACGCAATTATGAATATATTGTTGATGACAGATAAATTGATAACTGGAGGAGCCGAGAGTTATTTCTGTAAATTGGAAAGCAATTTGCGTGATGAGAAATTTACGGTTTATACAGCTGCAGGTGATGGAGAACTATATGAGTCTCTTACTAGAAAAGAAAATTTCATGTTACTTAGTCGATGGAATCATTTGAGAAATATTCATTACTTACGAAGTGAGATTTGTAAACGAAAGATAGAACTTATTCATGCAAATAGTTTGCGAATGGTATTATATGCCTTTTCAATTCAAAAGTTCATGAAAAAAAAGATAAAAGTCGTGTATACGAAACATAATGTAACGATATTAGAAAAGAAAATGCCAACTCTTTTTCGTTATTTTATAAATAAATATGTGAATAATATTATTACAGTAAGTGAGTTTGAAAAAAATAATTTAATTTCAATGCATGTAGCAGAAGAGAAAATAAAGACAATTTATAACGGTGTGGATATTGAAAAGTTTTTATTCCAGCAGAAAAAGACAGAATCTATTTATAAAATAGGGATATTAGCAAGACTATCCAAGGAGAAAAACCATCAATTATTTGTAAAAATTGCAAATGTGTTAAAAAAAAGAGATGACTTTTTGTTTTATATTGCTGGTGATGGACCAGAAAAAGAATCTATTATGAAAGAAATAGAAAAGTATGGATTGCAGCAAAGTGTAAAGATGTTAGGGAATATTTCAGAGCCACATAGGTTTATAGGAAATATGAATGCCCTACTTTTATTATCTTTTCGTGAAGTGTTTCCAATGGTGGTAATTGAAGCAATGGCTACAGGAACACCGATTGTTTCAATAGATGTTGGCGGAATAAATGAAGCGGTAATAGATGGAGAATCAGGTGTTTTGGTATCTGAATATTGCGAATTAGGGTTTGCAAGTGAGCTTGAGGAACTACAAGGAAATGAGGAAAAGGTGAATCGTATTAGACTGAAAGCACGAGAGAAAGCAGAGAGATATTTCTCATTAACTAAAATGATAGAAGAAACGAAAAGTATATATGAATTAAACAAATGACCGTGCAAGTCGTTTGTTTTTTTTATTAGAGAAACTTTTAAGAGAAAACTCACATATTATATGAAAAAGGTAATATGAGGAGTGAATTTATTTTGTCAGAATATATTTCTTCCCAAGAAGATTGTGCACCAGAAAATAGTGTCCATATTGATTGTTTTGGTGCAGTTCCGAACTCAGGGAATGATAGCTCATTAGCAATTCAACAAGCTATAAATTATTGTGTAGCGAACCGAATTTCGACGGTTAGAATTACAGGGATTAATACGTACAAAATTGTAAAACCGATTGTTATTAAATCAAATGTAAGATTAGAGCTAGATCCTACTGTTACGTTGCAAATTGATGGAGATTTTAATGCGTTTGAACTGCAACAAAATGCGTCTATTACAGGTGGTACAGTTCAAGTTATAAACCCAGTGTTTCAATCTGCTGTCATTTATGTTTTCGGTTCACAACAAATAGAAGTTCCTAATCACTCTCTTATATCAAATATTAATATAATAAATGCAACGTCGTCATATAAAGGTAAGGCTATACACTTTTATTGTCAAAAAGCATGGGATTATATTAGTTTCTTTCAAGTTAACTTTATTCAAATTAAAAACTTTCAAACTGCAATACATTTGAAGACAGAATATATAGATGATATAAATACACCTTGTTGGATTAACGCAAATGTATTTCAATCTATATTTATTGATGGATGTCAGTATGGGATAGAAGTTGATGGAAACAGTGATTTACCAAATGAAAGTTCAGGAAATACGTTTCATGATATTCAAGTACAATGTAGACAGCAAACGAAAAAAGTCATTCGTTGTACGGGTGCCTATAATACATTTGATTGTATGATTTGGGATACGTACCGGATGAGTAGTGAACAGATTGTCATTGAATTTTCTTCTAATTCACATCGTAACTACCTTTTTTCAAATTTACTTTCCACAACTATTGTAGATAAAGGGCAATACAATGTTTGTACGTCTACCTATGAAGAATCTCTTCGAATTCAGTTACCGATTACGTTAAATAAACCACATTTAATAGGGAATCAAGATGATATTTTAGTAAACGCTCCGCAGAAGTATACTGTTAAGCAAGTAAGTGGGAAATTACCTTACGGGGGGAATCTCGTAAATTGCTTTAATTTAATAGATGAACAAAGTGTAAACTATATCGATGTTCCAGATAGTAATCCAGTTGTGATTGAGCTAGATTTTACGAAAAATCCAATCAAAATGTTAAATTGTTTTGGAATGTATTTTGGATGGGGAGAGAGCCCGAAGAAAATTAAAATTGAATATGCATTAAGTGCAACTGGAAATTGGGTTGTTGCATCGGATGTTCCATTAAATGTAGGCGATACAATTATATCGAATATGAAGGCGAGTCAACTATATAAAGTAAGAATTACATTGAGTGGTTATTCTCAAGACCATAAGCGTTTTCGGATTAATCGTATGTTTGCAAGATCGTCGATGGAAAATGGGAATGCTTGGTTAGCGACAACTGGTGGAAGAATGTTTGGAGATATTGAAATAGAAGCAAGTAAAGGTATCATTATGAAGACTGCTAGTGGAGCGAAATGGAAAGTAACGATTAATGAGGCTGGTCAGCTTATTACGACTAAAATAACTTGAGATGATGATTGGTTGTAAATGCTTGGACGAGTTATTAGGTATTACGATAAAGGGAATAAAAAAGAGATTGTAATTTGGTTTCAACCAAACTACAATCTCTTTTTGTTTAAATTAACGCCACCAAATCCAAGTCCAAAAGTAATTTCGTATATTTCGAGGAGTAATGCGTATAAAACGTTCGCCGTCAAAGAAACAATTGAAATTTGGAAGTGTTTCATCAGGATTTTTTGGAATAAAAGTGACGATGTTTTCGTTGCTTGTAACGGTTACTGTAATTGGTGGATCGGTAGGCGAGACTTGAAGTTGTAAAGAAATATCCGCCGTATTTTTAAATTCATTATTAACAGGTGGACTTATCACTTGTACTGTGAATAATACGATAATTGTTTCGTTTGGTTCCAAATTAGTAGCGACTAGGAAACCGATATTCGGATTCGCTAGTGGAGAGCGTTCGCTGTTAATAAAGACAGTACCGTTCATAAATTGTAAACCTGCTGGAATGGTATCTTGTAATGAAACATTTGAAAGTGAAATATCAGAAGTATTCGTAATACGCATCGTATAATCAAAATATTGGTTTAAATAAGCTGAGCTGACGGAAGCATCTTTCACTACTGTTGCAGTTATAAATTGAACTGGTATACGAACGATATTTGAATTGTCAATGAAAGTAATAATTGGGTCCTGTGGTGTCAATTGGAAGGCGGCTGTGACGGAAGCAGAATTGATAATTGTGCTGTTTGAAGGGATAGACGTGACGAGAACTTTAAATGCTATCTTTGCTACGGAGCCAGCTGGTAAAGCACCGATATTCATACCAGTGTCTGGACGGACATTTAGAACAGGAGTGCCGTTAATGGTTACGCTGTTTTCTATAAATGTTGTACCAGTTGGAATGATATCTAAAATAGAAGTACTTATCGTAGGAATCGGGGAATGGTTCAATACCTCTAATGTGAATGTAATCATATCACCTATAACGGCAATAGATGTGTCGGCTGTTTTGTTAATACGAACCATAGGATCAACTACTGTTGTTGTAACGACATTTGTTTGCTTTGTAATTGTAATAGGTGGTTCATTCGGGTCAATGGTAACAGTATAGGAAACAGAAGCATCGTTATTAATTGCTGGTTGAAGAGTTGTAGGAGATATTGTTACTTGGAAAGTAATGATAGTAGATTCATTAGGAGTAAGGCTTCCTAATGTAATACCATTTTCAGGATTTTCATTAGGCTGATTGATTCCGTTAATCGTAACGCTGCCTGTAACGAAGGTTGTATCTACTGGTGCGGTGTCTATGGCAATAATATCTTCAATCGTTACATTACCACTATTCGTAATCGTAATTGTATACGTTACAGTTTGACTAGGTAAAGCATTCGTAGCATTAACAGACTTTATGGCAACGACATTATCATTTTGGACAGTTGTTGTGACGGTATTTGTTGTAGTCGTGTTTGTAACAGGTAAATTATTTGGATTGACTATATAGTTAAAAGTAGTAATGGCTTGGTTCGTCAATTCATTTGGTGTTGGGATAGAAGTCACGGTTACTTGGAATGAAGCGACAGCGTTTCCGCCGACAGTTATAGTATCAATTGGTATACCACTTACTGGATTAACTCCCGGAAGGGCTTCTCCGTTTACAATGACGCTATTTTCTATAAATGTAGTACCTTGAGGAATCATATCTTGAATGGTTACATTATTCGCTGCAACATTACCAGTTTGATTGAGTGTAATCGTATACGTTAACGTGTCACCGACTGTTGCAAATGCAAGGTCAACAGCTTTATTACTATTTAAATTTGCGTGATGAATTTCTGTTACGGCAGCTGATGAAATGATAGTTTCGGTAATAGGCGGCTGGTTTGGTATGGTGTATTGGTATTCGATTGTACTCGTGTTAGAGATTGGATTTGTTTGCAGAATCGAAGTAACCCGTACTTGAAATAGAATAGTTGCTGTCGTATTAGGCGGAATGTTATCAATTCGTATCCCGTTAAGTGGATTGTCACTTGGACGGGCGTTTCCATTCACAATAACACTATTATCTATAAAGCTCGTATTCGCCGGAATAATATCTGTAACGATAATGTTTTCAACTTGTATATTCCCATTGTTCGTGATGGAAATTGTGTAAGGGATAATCGTTTGTAGGTCAGCGTATTGGATAGGTGTTGTTTTTGTTGCAATTACATGAGCAGAAATAACTTCAGTGATAGTAATATTACTAGTCGATATTTGTTCTTCGCTATTAATTGTATAACGAGAAGTTGATTGATTTTGAATACGACCACTAGCTGGAAGAGCTACCACAGTAACGGAAAATGTGACTGGGATAGAAACGTTAGGAGCAATCGTTCCTACAAGTATACCAGTACTTGGATTCGCGTTAAGCTGAGGAATATTATTTACTAAAACGCTACCTTCTATAAAGGTTGTTCCGTCAGGTATATTGTCTGTAAATACAACAGTAGTAGCATCTGCATTTCCTATATTCGTTAAAGTTGTTGTATAAGTTAAAATGTCACCAATCGTTACAGAAGTTAAATCAACAGTTTTCAGTGAAACGATATCAGCATCATTAATTTGGACGAAAGTAGTATTGGAAGTAGTAGATTTTTGAATTGGTGCAAAGTCAGGATTGAAAATAAAGTCGTAGACGATGTTTGCAGTATTAGGCGTTGGATTTAAAGCTGGCAAATTCGTAACGGAAACTTGTAACGTTATTGTAGTCGCTTGCCCTGACGCAATATTAGGAATGAAAAAGCCGATATTCGGATCTGCTGCAGGAAGTACAGTGTTGTTAACTGTTACACTTCCCGGAATAAATACTGTTCCATCTTCTATAGTATCTGTAAAAAAGATGGAGTTAGTTGTAGTAGATCCGTTATTTTGAATGAATACTGTATATTCAATGGTGTCATCAATATTAGCTAATACTTTATTAGCAGATTTTGTAGCGATAAGAATCACATCAATAAATTGTATATTTGTAGTATTGGAAGAGGTTGTTTCTGAAATTGGTGGTGCGCTTTGTTCCGGTTTATATTCATAGTGTATAACAGCGATATTATTAATAGTATTTTGTGCAGGTATAGAGACTACATTTACTTGGAACGTAACAATAATCGTATTATTTGGAAGGATAATACCAAGATTGATACCGGTAATTGGATTTTCGTTAGGTCTTGGTATGCCGTCTACAAGGATGCTATTTGGAACGAATGTAGTGCCAGCAGCAATTGCGTCAATTAGGATAGTATTTGTAATAGGTACTGTACCAGCGTTTGTAACTGCGACTGTATATGTGATGATTTGACCGATACGTGTAATAGATCTGTTAGCAGATTTAATTGCACTAACATTTGCCGTCCGCACTTCAGTATTTACTGCATTTGATAATGATCTACGCTGAATAATCGGAGAACTAGGGTCAATTTGGTATTCATACGAAGTGTCTGAAATGTTAATGACTGTGTTGCCCACTGGTATATTTGTAAGTTGTACTTGGAATGAAATAGTGATTGTTTCATTTTGTTGTATCGTGCCAAGAGTTACTCCATTTTGAGGATTTGCACCAGGCTGAATCACATTATTTATTGATAAGCTATCTTCAATGAATATAGTACCTTCTGGAATGTTGTCAATGAACACCGTATTGTTCGCTGGAACAGTTCCTATATTTTGTAGTGTATTTGTGTAGGTAATATTTTGCCCAATGGCTACGAAAGTAACATCCGCCTGTTTAACAGAAATAATATTTGCATTTTGAAGTGATGTTGTAACGATATTAGAATTTGCAGAGCGATTCACTGGTGGAGCTGTAGGAATACTTACATATTGATAATTTACAGATGATTGATTTACAATTTCGGTTGCAGTTGGTGGATTATTTGTTTGTACTTGAAATAGTATTGTTTTGGAACTGTTTGGTGGAATCGTTCCAATTGGAATTCCGTTTTCTGGATTTACACCTGGTTGAAGTACACCGTTAATTGTGACACTGTCGGGAACGAATGTAGTCCCAGCTGGAATAGAATCTGTAAAAATAATATTTATTGCGTCAACGTTGCCGATATTTTTCACTTCAGAAATATAAAGTATAGTTCCGCCAATATCTACAGTTATTGGATTGGACGTTTTTGTAACTGTCAATTGTGCTTGCACGAAATTTGTAATGACAATATTACTTGTAGATGTTTCGGTAATAGGCGGTTGTCCTGGGTCTGGTTGAATTGTATATGTTGTATTAGATTGATTTGTAATCGATTGTTGCGAGAATGAATCGTTAATAAGAATTTGGAACGAAATAAGGTGAGTAGCGTTTGCTACTAGGTTAGGCAAAGTAACACCTGCATTTGAATTTGCACCAAGTATAGCTGTTCCGTTAAGTGTAAAACTATTTTCTACGAATGTAGTCCCTTCTGGAATCGTATCTGAAAATATGAGATTAGTAGCTGGAATATTTCCGGTATTTTCTAGTGTTATCGTATAGGTCAAAATGTCACCGGTTGTTGCTTGTTGTGCATTGACAGCTTTTAAAGAAAGAACATTCGCATCCGAAATTTGTGTGAAAGCTGGATTAGACGTAATTGTTCGAGAGATGATAGGAGCAGTTGGATCGGCGATAAAAGTATAGTCAATACGGGCTATATTAGAAATTGGATTCACGCTTGGAATGGATTGAACGATAACTTGGAATGTGACGGTGACGATTTCTGAAGGTGCAATGGCGTTTAAGGAGATTCCTACGTTTGGATCAGTACCCGGAGCTGAAACGCCATTTATGGTTACACTATTCGGAATAAATGCAGTTCCTTCTGGGACCAAATCTGTTAAAGTAACTGTATTTGCAGTTGTATTTCCGTTATTTTGAACGACTACCGTGTAAGTGATTGTACCGTCAGTAGATTGTACGAGAGAATCTGTATTTTTAATTACAGATAGCGATGCATCAACGACAGCTGTATTTACCGTATTAGATGAAGAGGTTGCTGTAACTGGAGGTTGACTTGGGTCGACAATATAAGTGTAACTTGTAAGTGCTTGATTTATAATCGCTCCTTGTGGTGGAATAGAACTTGCAAGAAATTGGAACGTAATAGTAGCAGAATCACCTGGTGCGATAATACCAACTGGAATACCGAGAGTTGGACTTGCATCTGGAAGTGAAATCCCGTTAAGCGTGACACTATTTGGAACAAATAATGCACCTTCAGGAACTCCGTTAATGAGTAATACAGAATTTGCAGGGAAGTTTCCAGTATTCGTTAATGTTGCTGTATACGTAATTATATCTAAGGTAGATACGATTGTACGATTTGCTTCTAAAACAGTTGTAACAGTCGCGTTATTAATTTGTGTGGAAGCACTATTAGAATTTATTGTGCCGGTAACAGGAGGAGAGGCCGGATCAACTATAAATTCGTATTGAATAGATGCAACGTTTGTAATTGGGTTCGAAGGTGGAGTAGATGTAACTATGACTTGGAAAGTAGCAGTTAAGGAACTACCCGCGTTAACGGTTCCGATATTCACTCCGTTATTTGGATTTGCACCTGGAATGGTACTTCCATTTACAGTAAAACTATTTTCAACAAAGGTCGTTCCTGCTGGAATGAGGTCTGAGAAATTTACATTCGTAGCGTTTGTATTGCCGCTATTTTGAATCAAAACTGTATAAGTGATCGTGTCTTCGATATTTGCAAAGGCTGTATTAGCAGTTTTTACGGCTGAAAGTATTGCTGAATTAATAGAAGTAACGAAGACGTTCGTTTCCACATTGCCAGGCTGAGGTTGTAATGCATTTCCTACGTTATATTGGAAGTTCACAAATCCTAAGTTTTGGAGTTCAGGTGTGAACGTTGTTGGGTTGCTTATGATTTGCACTTGGAACATAATTATTACGATTTGATTGGGAGTTATTGTATTTATGCCAACACCGTCAATGATAGAAGCGGATGGTAATGAAGTGCCATCAACAATGACTGATCCTGCAACAAATTGTGTCCATGTCGGTATAGGGTCTGAGAAAACAACATTGTTAGCAGAGATATTTCCTGTATTCGTAATAGTGGTTGTATACGTAATCGTATCACCGATCGTTGCAAAAGCTTTATCTCCTATTTTAATAGTGTTTAAAATAGCACTTTCAATTTTTGTTGTAACGCTATTAGAAGTAATATTTTTTGAAACAGGTGGATTAGCCGGATTAACGATATGCTGGAAGCTAGCACTAGCTTGATTGGTAATTGGATTTATAGGTGGAATTTCATTGGCATTAATATGAAATGCTACGATGACAGATTCGTTTGGCGCGATATCACCAATTGGAACGCCTGTAATGATATCTGCATTTGGGATGGTAGTTCCGTTAAGTGTAAAACTATTCGGTTCAAAGGAAGTTCCGTCTGGAATTAGGTCGGTAAAAATAACATTCGTCGCACTAACATTGCCGCTATTTGTAATCGTAACTGAGTATACAATATCTTGCCCGATATCTACTGTTTCCGCATTTGAATTTTTTTGTGCAGTAAGGATAGCGCTATTAATTTGTGTTGTCGTTGTATTGGATTGATTGGAAGTTGTAATAGGTGACTGGCTAGGATCAACGACATAATGATATGTGGTAGAAGCAAAATTAGAAATTGGATTAAGTGTTGGAAGTGTAGTAACAGTTGCTTGGAATGTAACGATTGCCGTATTACCACCATTAATTGAACCTATGTTTACACCAGTAGACAAATCAGCGCTTGGAATGGTTTGCCCATTAACTGTGAAACTATTTGGAATGAAACTTAAATTGCTATCAAGAATATCGATAATAGTTACATCAGTAGCAGCAACATTCCCGGTATTAGGAAGGTTAAGTGTAAATGTTATTGTATTACCAACATCTGCAAAAGTAAGATTTGCTGTTTTTGTGCTAATAATATTTGCGTTGTTTATTTGAAGAAGTGTAGTGTTGGAGCTAGCTGTATTCGATACCGGCGGATTACCTGGATCAACACTAAACTCATACGTCGTTGATGCTATATTTGGTGCAGGGTTAATAGGTGGGATGCTGTTAACCGTAACTTGAAATACGATACTATATATTTCATTTGGTGGAAGTGTTGCAAGTAATACACCTGTATTTGGATTCGCGTCAGGTTGTAAAACACCATCAACAGTTAATGTGTTAGGAACAAATGTGAGTCCACTTGGTAATGCATCTGCAAATACAATATTAGTTGCATCTGTATTTCCTATATTCGAAATAGACGTAGTATAAAAAACAGTTTGCCCGATATCTGCAAAGGAGACACTTTCATTTTTCGTCATGGATAATATAGCTTCTTTAATTTGTGTTGAAACAGGATTACTAATTGAAGTTTCTGGATCAGGCGGTGAGACTAATTGGTACGATGTCGATGAGAAGTTTACAATTGTATTTTCAGTTGGTAATGAGTCCACGTTTACTTGGAATGAAACATTTACTGTAGACCCAGCTGTTATAGGCCCAATATTTACACCGTTCGATGGGTCCGCACCACTTTGAGGAACCCCGTTAATAGAAAATGAGTTTGCAATAAATGTAGTTCCGCTCGGCATTGTATCTGAGAAAATAACATTTTGTGCGGATGAATTTCCATTGTTTGTTAAAGCAACAGTATAGGTGAGTGTGTCTCCAATACGACTAAAGGATTTATCGACTTGTTTTAATGAAAGAATGATAGCTGTGTTAATTGTAGTGAACACTGTGTTTGAAGTAACATTCCTTGAAACAATAGGGGCATTAGGGTCAGTGATAAATGTGTAAGAAGCACTAGCCGAATTGGCAATAGGATTTTGAACAGGAGTAGAAGTAGCGGTAACTTGAAATGCTATTGCTATTGAGCTGTTAGGAGCAATTGATCCAATTGTAATACCTGTATTAGGATTAAGACCAATTTGTGTGATGCCATTTATTGTGACACTATCCAAAACGAACGTTGTACCGTCTGGAATAAGGTCAGTGAACGTAATATTCGTAGCATTTGTATTCCCACTATTCGTTAAAAGTGTCGTATAGGTAATAGTATCACCTAGTGTTACAAGTGTTTGATCAACTGATTTAATCATCGTTATCATAGCATCTAGTACAGGGTTTGTAACGCTGTTCGTTGAAGTAGAAGTAGTAACAGGAGCTGCGCTTGGATCAACGGTATAAGAGTATAAAATTGTATCGTTATCCATAATTGAACTTGAAGGGGGAATAGAAATAACAGTTACTTGGAAAGTAACGGTTACTGTTTCGCCAGGAGCGATATTGGGTATATTGACTCCAAGTGCTGGCCGTGCACCAAGTTGCTGCATACCATTGATTGTGACCGAATTTGGTATAAATGTAGTGTTGGCTGGAATAGCGCTTGTGAAAGTAATATTCGTTGCTGCAGTATTTCCTGTATTTGTAATAGTAGTTGTATACGTAATCGTATCTCCGACAGAAAGAATGGATTTATCAGCACTTTTTGTAGTAGTTAATATAGCACTATTAATAGTTGTCGAAACAGTATTAGATATATTCGTTTGTGATACGGCAGGTTGGCTAGGATCGACCACATGTGAATACTGTACAGAACTAAAATTTGAAATTGGATTTATACTTGGAATGTTTGTTACAAGTACGTTTATCGTAATAGCAATCGCACTGCCAGGATTTATATTTCCAACTTGAATTCCGTTAGCGGGGTTTCCAATTTGCTGAGCACCAGAATCATTTACAAGAGTACCAGATATAAATGTCGTTCCATCAGGCAAAATATCCGTGAAAAGTATATTTTGTGAAGTGACATTTCCAGGGTTGCTTAATGAAATTGTATAGGAAAGTGTATCCCCGATCTTTGCAAAAGTTTTATCTACAGATTTAATTGCCAAAATTTCTCCGGAATTTATTTGTGTTGAAACCGGATTAGATGTTGTACTTCGTGAAACGAGTGGTAAATTAGGCCCTGTCATAAATTGATAATTAATAGAAGCTCCGTTTACAACGGGTGAGTTTGGTCCCCCAGGTCCGATTGTAAAAATAGGATTTGGGATGCTAACTACTTGCACACGGAAGGTGACGTTTATAAAATCTCCTGCAATAATATCCCCAATTGGTATCCCGTTCGCCGGATTTACTCCAGGTAATAAAACCCCACCTACTCGAACGCTATCTTCTATAAATACTGTATTATTTGGAATCGGATCTGTAAAAGTGATATTAGTAGCAGTTGTGTTTCCTATATTATCCAATAAAACTGTATAAGTTAAAAATGAATTTCCGGGTGCGATGTCAGAAAATAGACGATCGACACTTTTTGTTGCTTGAATAATAGCTTCGTTAATTTGCACTAAAGTTGGATTACTTGTAGCTGTTTCTGTCACTGGCGGCTGGGTAGGATCCACAATGATAGAATATGTCGTACTGGATTGATTCAACGTAGGATTTGTAGCTGGTATTGAGCCAACGATAGCTTGAAAGCTAATTGTTGTTGTTCCCCCAACTGGAATGGGGTCTAAAGAAATCCCGCTATCTGGTCTAAATCCAAGTTGTGGGATGGTATTAATTTGTAAGCTATCAGGAACGAATGAAAGTTCAGGTGGTAATATATCGATAAAAACAGGTGTGTTTGCGGTAGTATTTCCGCTATTAGTGAGAGTAGTTGTATACGTAATTGTATCTCCAACAGCAGCAAATGTACTGCTTGCAGTTTTTGTTGCGATAACGGAGGCAGTATTTACTTGAGTAAAAGTTTTATTGGATTGAACGGTTCGTGAAACAGGCGGTTCATTTATATCAACAATAAAGCTATATTGAAGCGATGATTTGTTAGGAATTGGATTAGGATTTGGGATTGTTGTAATGTTTACTTGAAAGCTGAGTATAACTGATGCATTTGAATTTATGTTCCCGATATTAATACCGTTTTGTGGATTTGTATTAGGAATAGTTATTCCATTTACTGTAAAACTATTTGGGATAAACGTCGTACCATCTGGCAGTAAATCTGTAAAAATAACATTGTTTGCGGTAGTGTTCCCGGAATTAATAATGGTAGAAGTGAAAGTGAGTGTATCTCCAATAGTAGCGAATGTTGAATTGACAGTTTTATTTATAGATAGAGTAGCATCAATAATTGGAGTAACCGTCGTATTCGTAATTGTACTACCAACAGCAGGTGATTGGTTTGGATTCACGTTATATTCATAATTTACAAGAGCGTTATTTGTTAATGTGCCACTAGGTGGTATCGCTAAAATTTGTGCTTGAAAAGTAATGAATATAGTATCTCCGGGAGGAATATCTGCTAAGTGAATACCAAGTGATGGATCTAATCCTGGCTGTGGAACATTATTAATAGTTACAGAATTCTGGATAAATGAAGCCCCTGCGCCAAGTCCATCCGTTAAAACAGTTGCACTAGCGGGAATATTTCCTGTGTTCGTAACTGCAATCGTATAGGTAACGATATCTCCAATTGCAGCAGTCGGTGTGTTCACTGATTTTGTAGCGATAATCGTAGCATTGTTAATTTGAGTTGTTATTAAGTTACTTAACACATTGGCGGATGCTGGAGGTAAGTTAGGATTTACGACATATT
The DNA here is from genome assembly GCF_052947655.1 of Bacillus pretiosus. Lineage (NCBI taxonomy): Bacteria > Bacillati > Bacillota > Bacilli > Caryophanales > Bacillaceae > Bacillus > Bacillus pretiosus. The sequence continues at coordinate 1,542,106 of NZ_CM129593.1, forward strand.
GGTATGTTGTGTTACTTTGGTTCGGAATTGGATTCGGACTAGGGATAGAGTTTATGATTACTTGAAATGAGATTGTTGTATTTGTATTGGGATTTATCGGATCAATTGCTATGCCATTAGCAGGATTTGCATTAGAGAGTGTAGTACCATTTACTGTTACGCTATTTGGAATAAAAGATGTCCCGCTTGGAATGGTATCTGTAAATACTATACTTGATGCAAGTGTGTTCCCGTTATTTGTTAAAGTAGTCGTATACGTAATAATATCATTTACGTTCGCAAACTGTTTATCAGCAGATTTTGCAGAGGTAATCGTAGCGTTATTAATAGTTGTCTGTACAGTGTTAGAAGTAACCATCTGCATGATGGCTGGTTTGGATGGATCGTACGTGTATTGGAATGTAGTGCCTGATTGATTCGTAATTGGATTTACAGCAGGAATAGTTGGTACAAAAACTTGGAATGAAACGGTACGTGATGAATTTGCCCCAATCGTACCGATCAAAATGCCGTTAGCAGGATTTGCATTTGCTATAGGGACACCGTTAATCGTTACAGTATTAGGAAGAAAGATGGTACCATCTGGAATGATATCTGTAAACGTTACATTAGTGGCAGGGATATTGCCGTTATTCGTTAAAATTGTTGCATAAGTTATGACATCGCCAACATCAGCGAAATTTGTACTTGTTAGTTTCGTAGCAACAAGATTTGCGGTGTTAATTTGTGTCGTTACGATATTGCTAGTGGCATTTCTAACAACAGCAGGTAAATTTGGATCTGCGATAAAGCTATATTGTAGTGCAGCACTATTTTGAACTGGATTTGGTGAAGGTAAACTATTTGCACTAATTTGAAAAACAATGGTTGTAATTCCACCTGCGGGAATTGTTCCAACTTGAAGACCAACACTTGGATCAGCACCTAGCTGTAAAGCGCCGCCTATAAAAATACTATTTGGTACAAGAGTCGTACCAGGAGGGAGTATGTCGGTAACAACTACATTATTCGCTGGAGTATTCCCAAGGTTCGCTAAGGCAATTGTATATGTGATTGGTTGCCCAACATCAGCAATAGTTAAATCTACCTGTTTGACAATAACTACATTTGCTAAATTAATTTGTGTGCTTACAGTGTTACTTAAAGAGGTTTCTATAGTTGGTGGATCGCCTGGATTTAGAATAAAGCTATACTGTGTACTAGATGAATTTGTTGTTGGATTTTGTGTAGGTAAAGCAGTGACGGTTACTTGATAAGAAACAGTAATTTCACCGTTAGCAGGAATGGAAGGTAACGGAACACCGGCGTTTGGATCAGCGTTATTTTGGAGTACACTATTAATAAGGAAAGTGTTTGGAATAAAGGTAGTACCGTCTGGATTCGTATCAACGAAAGTAGGGCTATCAGCAGTAACACTTCCTGCATTCGTTAAAAGAATAGTATAAGTTAATACATCCCCAACAGTAGCAAATGCCCGATCCACTGTTTTTGCTGAAATGACATTTGCATCGTTTACTTGAGTAAATGTAGTGGTTGAAGTAGTGTTCTTACTTACAGGTGAAGCGTTTGGATCCACGATAAAGTTATAGGAAATAGAAGCGCTATTTGAAATAGGATTTGGATTTGGGATGCTAGTTATTAATACTTGGAATGAAGCTGTAATTGTAGTATTTGCATTGATGCTACCAATATTGATGCTAGCTGGTGTAACACCTGGCTGAGCAACATTGTTAATTGTAACACTGTTTGGTACAAAGGCAGTACCATTCGCAATTGAATCGGATAGTACTACATTGTTCGCCGCAACATTTCCATCGTTTGTAAGAGCAAAGGTATAAGTTAATACATCTCCAACTTCCGCAAATGTTTTATCTACAGACTTCGTAGCTTGAAGGTTTGCTAGTCTAATTGTTGATGTAACAGAATTAGAATTTGCTGTTTTTGAAGTTGGTGGCAGACTTGGATTAACAGTATATAGATAAGAAGCGAAAGCATTATTAATGATAGGATTTTGGGCGGTAATATTAATAACTGTTACTTGGAAAGAAAGAGTAAAAGTAGCTCCGCCAGGAATTGTTCCGATAGGTAAAGCGACGAGAGAATTTACATTTTGCAAAACTCCATTTAGTGTTACAGTACCAGGAGTCAATATCGTTCCATTTGGAAGTGGATCTGTTAGTTGCACGTTAGTTGCGGCTGTATTTCCACTGTTTGTAATGAGGATTGTATAACTTATCGTTTCGCCAATTGTAGCAAATTGTTTGTTTGTTGATTTTGTTAATGTTAAATTCGCGTTGTTAATTTGAGTGGAAACAAGATTAGAAGAGATATTTTTTGTAACGGGTGATTGGCTAGGATTGACGGTATATTGATAAGAAGCGCTTGATCCATTAGAAACGACATTTGACGCGGGTATTGTGTTTACTACTACTTGAAACGAAACATTTTTTGTTGTGCCAGTTGGGATGGATCCTACATTTACACCGTTAGCAGGATTTGCTCCAACTTGTGTCGTTCCATCTATTGTTAAACTGTTGAGAACAAAAGTTGTTCCAGTAGGAATGATATCTTTAAAAATAACGTTATTCGCATTAGTATTACCTGTACCTGTAAAGGAAACAGTGTACGTTAGTGTATCACCAATATCTGCAAAATTTTTATCTACCGCTTTCGTCATTGTGACAGTAGCGTTATTCACTTGAGTAGATACGATATTGGTCGTATCAGTCCCGCTTACTGCTGGCTGATTTGGTACAGGAATGTATTGATATGTTGTTGTGCCACTATTTAATATTGGATTTGTTTGCGGGATAGAAGGAACGAATACTTGAAATGAAACAGTAGTCGTAGAATTAGCAGCAATGGTTCCAATGGATATACCATTAGCGGGATTCGCTCCAGCTTGAGTAACGCCGTTAACAGTTACACTCCCTGGAATGAAAGTTGTCCCGCTAGGAATCGGATCCGTATATATAACGTTCGTTGCCGCGATATTTCCTATATTAGCTAAGGCAATACTGTATGTTAACGTTTCTCCAATATCAGTAAAAAGTTTGTTAACTGATTTTGTACCATTAATATCTGCAAGATTAATTTGTGTTCCTGCAGAGTTGCTTGTTGCAAGACCGTTAAAAGTTGTTCCTCCGGCAATTGGTGTATATTGAAATGTAATATTCGCATTGTTAGAAATTGGATTCTGATTTGGAAGGGAAACGACAGTTGCTTGGAAAGTTACTGTACGAGAAGCGTTATTATTAATGGTTCCAAGAGATATACCAGCAGCCGGATTTGCATTTGTTTGTGGTATGCTATCTACCGTTACAGTGCCAGGTATAAAGGAAGTGCCGTTAGGAAGACTGTCTATAAAAATAACGTTATTGGCGGGAAGAAGCCCGGTATTAGGGATAGTAACGGTATAAGTGAGAACATCTCCAATTGCTGCGACGCTTTTATTCACGCTTTTCGTTGCTTGTATGTTAGGCGAGTTTATATTAATTTGTAATCCGACTGTATTTAACATATATGCATCTCCGTTAGTAGTTAAACGGATTGCGGCAGACACTTGGGAATTTGTTAAATAAGGAGAAATATCAATAGAAGTAATGTCCCAGCCTTGCCTTCCTGCGGAGATATTTGTACTTGTAGAAGCACTTTGATTTCGTGTTCCAAATGTCCCAGTTGTATCTAAATTTCCGGCAGCATTATTCACTTGAGAACCGAAGAAATTATTTACAGCATTATTTGGCCCAGATAATGCATTTAATGAACTGAAATTTGGTCCAAATAATGCTTGATCCCCAGTTAAATCAGCATCCCCTTCAGTAGAACTTATAAATAATCTCCCGCTTACAGGTCCTCCGGCAGGTGTTAAAAACCCTGAGACAGATACATCTGCACTACCAGTTTCTACAGAAACACGGTTACCAGCTACGTAAATTGTTAAATTTCTTGCGGGTAAGGAACCGTTTTGATAAGCGACAATGAGCGTCCATCCAGAAGAATTGATAGCTCCGTTAGAAGCATCTAAAGGATCAACAAGTCCAGGGACAGAACCGGTTGTATAAGAGCCAGATCCTCCAGCTTGAACGAGGGATGTTACATCTGCAGAACGTGTATAAAATCCAAATGTGACAGATCCGGAAACGAATGTTTGATTTGAAGCTGTAACAGCTGAAGGGGTAATCGAGTATGTTGAAACAGGTGTTGTAAAAGAAACCGGGTTTCCTAATACACTCGTAATGTTTTGATCACGAGATAAGTAGTTTCCACCCCAAATGAGTTCTGCGTAAAGAATAGTACTACCAGCAGGGATATTTAAAATAGCGGTAGAACTATTTTGTGTATAACTTAATGTTGTACCAGCAGGAAAACTCGGTACTTGTAAAGCGGTATTTGTAGTTATAAATGCACCAATTGCCCCGATTGTACCAGCCCGGTTTTGATTACTAATTTTACTTAAGCCTAAAGTATTACCTGTAATCGCGAGTGCGCCGTTAGTGGTGGTAGAAAATCGATTCGTAATGGGCATGTTGTCACCTCATTTATAGTATAGTCTTGGTCAAAATAGGATATGTGTGTGACAAATAAAGGGAAACATGTACAAGTTGATTTAATAATAATGATTTAAATGTCTAGAGAAGGGGATGAAGTATGCTTGAATTGGAAATTAAGGTGGAGCGTCTTAGGGACAAACAAATAGGCGATATTGTAGCATTATCTTCTTATATTGGGTGGGATTATAATAAAGAAGAAATTGAGACTATTTTTGATTCAGGTATTATATACGGTGTGTGGAATAAGAGAAAGGAACTTATTGCTAGCGCGGCAATTATATTATATGGGGAGAAATTAGCGTCTATCGGAATGGTCATTGTACATCCGAAATATGAGGGGAATGGGATTGGAAAGGCGATAACGAATTCATGCATTAAGAGCGTATCGGCTCAAACTCCAATTATGCTTATTGCTACGGATGAAGGAAAGCCTTTATATGAAAAACTAGGATTTAGGGCAGTAAGCTATGTTTCTAAATACATATGTAACTCGTACAATGTGAATGATTATTGTGTAGGAAATGAAGATTATATGATGAATTATGAAGAGTGTGATTTAGAAAAAATAATAAAATTAGATGAAAATGCGTTTGGAACAAATAGAAAAGCATTTTTAATGAAAAGAATTATACAAAGTGAACAGTGCATCGTTGTAAAGGACAACAACCAAAATGTATTAGGTTACGGTTTAAGTATACAAACACCAGAAAATAAAATAATAGGTCCAGTCGTTGCGAAAAATGATGCGATGGCAATGAGAATTGTGCATGATTTAGCAAGAGAGCATCATGGTAAATTAAGAATTGATGTATCAGAAGGAAAGAAAGGTTTCATGAAAGAATTAGAGATTACTGGTTTTCAAAAGGTTAATACACCGCCAATTATGATGAGAAATAGTGATCAATTTTTGAAAAGAAATGGGGAACTATACAGTATTGCAGCGCAAATTTTTGGATAAAAAAGAATCCTTCATTTAGAAGGATTCTTTTTTATTAATCACGATATTGGTCGTGAGTTGGTTGGAAGAGGTCTTCCTCGATATCTCTCACCATAGAAAAATGATCCACATTATAATGACCGTGTAGAACTTTATTATGGTGCTCAATAATTTGTTCTGCAGATAACACGTTAGAATCAGTTGTGGAATGACCGTTTTTAATTAATGTAACATCAAATCCTTGTACAGTAGCTGTTCTAACTGCGGTGTCGATGCAATGTTCTGTTTTACATCCACCGATAACGATATGATTAATTTTTTCTTCTTTTAAAAGTTCAAGTAGAGAAGTGCCATAGAATGCGTTTGTTGCTGCTTTATTAATAAGGATTGCAGACTGAGGTACTTTAATTTCATTATGTACTTCAAATCCTTCTCCGCTACCAGAAGCAACATCGATATCTCTTACGAAAACAATAAGGGCATTTGCATGTATTGCTTTTTGTACGGCTGTATTTAGTGTAGATAATAACTCTTTTTTGCGAAAAACTTCTTTTTCTTGTTCATTCCCATCCATTAATTCTTGCTGCGCATCGATAATTAATAGTGCCTGTTTCATTGTGTCTCCCCTTTAATATGAAATAAGTTCCACTATACATATTCATTCATATTGCAAGGAAATCCTCTATTGTCTATGCAGTAGACGATAGATTTACAAAGTTGTCAAAGAAATTTCATTCTCATAGCGTGTAAAAACATGTATGATAGGAGATGGAGAATTTTTGAGTAGGTGGGAATATCATGCAAACAGTAGAAGATTATCTTTCATTCTTACATACGAAAGGATTTAAACTATCAGAGGAAGCACAAGGGTTTATTATGTTCGGACAAGGATATACTGGTGCATCTGATGGAATTGTGAACGCAGCAATAGAAGCGACAATTAAACATCAATTACAGTTTGATGGAAGTTATTTTGTTGCGTTATTAGAACGTTTGAAAGAAGAAGAAATTACAGATAAAAAAAGCGCTAAGGCTTTTATGCGGAAGTTACAAGCATAACTTCACGCAGCCTGCGCTTCTTTTTTTGTTTTGGAAGGTAATTCAACAAAAACCATGCCTAGGAAAATACATAGGCATCCGATAATAGCAGAAATAGAAAGTTGTTCGTTTGCAACGAGAACGCCTGTTAATGCAGCAAAAACAGGCTCCATTGCGAAAATAATTGCTACTCTCGTTGGAGACGTATGTTTTTGTGCTGATGTTTGAATAAAAAAAGCAATGGATGTCGCAAATAGGGAAGTTAGAAATAGAGCGAATAAAAAGGAAGAATTCGTCCATAGTGCTACTGAAAATAATTTTTCCCAATCTTCAAACAAAAAGGCACAAATAGAAGAAAACATACCGACAGCTAATACTTGCGACGTGCTTAATAATAAAGGTGATATTTTCTTAGAGAAGAAGCCGTTAACAAGAATATGGGCAGCGAAAGCAACTGCACAACCGAGAACGAGTATATCTCCAATGTTTAATTGAAAAGAATCACCAGCAGTTAATAAGTATAAACCTGCTGTTGCTACAGCAATGCCCATTACGATAAAAATGGTAGCTTTTTGTTTTAAAAAGATAAAAGACAAAATGGGTACCATAACGATACTAAGACCTGTTAAGAAACCAGCTTTTGAAGAAGTTGTATAAAGTAAGCCGAATGTTTGTAATACATAGCCAACGCATAAAAAAAATCCAACGATTAATCCAGCGAGACTACTCTGTTTTATATCTTGTTTTGAAGATTTTTTTGAGAAAATCATTTGAACGAATAATAAAATAATTCCAGCGAATAAAAAGCGAATACCATTAAAAGTAAATGGACCAACGAAAGACATAGCATTTTGAACGACAACAAATGTAGCTCCCCAAATAAAAGAGACAAATAATAAAGCAAGAGGAGCAACCCAATCTTTTTTCACACTCATACCCCCGTTAATTTTGTAAGATAGCTTTTCTAGCTAATTCATCAGCAACTTTATTTTGACTACTTGGAATCCACTTAATAAAAAAGAGATCGAAACTTTTTATGTACTGTAATGCTTCTTCTAATAGTGGTGCAAACATTTTATTTTTTGCGTATTCTTTTTCGACAGCTCGCTCGACAAGTTGCGAATCTGTACGAAAAGAGACAATGTTATAATTATGCTCCGTGCAATATTTTAATGCCGCAAGTAAAGCGTGGTATTCTGCTTCATGATTGGACATTGTCCCAAGGGGCAATGATAATTGTACAGTTGGTTGCACCCCTTTAATAAACACTCCAGCACCAGAAGGACCAGGATTTCCTTTTGATGCACCATCAATATATACTTCAATCAAAGTGAGAAACCTCCAAATTATAAGATGATCCCCTACTTATATGTTTCTTTGAAGTAGGGGATAGAGTAACTTAGCCGATTGTAATACTATAACGACATGTAAATGTTTCATTCGCTTGTAAAGATTGAATTCCTTTTTTTTCCTTGAAATCTTTTGCCGGATTTACTTCATCAGCAATACCGTACCAAGGTTCAATACATAAGAAAGGTGCGTTTTGGCCTGGTGTCCATACGCCGACAAATGGGAATCCGTCAAATTCTACTTTTACAAATTTATTATGTTTATGAGAACGAATAGAGATTTCATCCGTATTCATATTTTCAAAAATAAGCGCATCATTTTTGAATAAATCGTATGTAAGTGGTAATTCATTCGTATTTTCAGCGATTAATTGTTTTTTACTTGAAAGGTAAGGTCCTTCTAATACGCTTGTTTCTAAGCGTTCAGAACCATTAAATGATAAATGATAATCTGTAAATGATTCGCCCTCTAATAAGGGGAAGTTGAAACCAGGATGTGCTCCGATTGAGAAGAACATCTCTTTTGAAGTAGGGTTATTTACTTCATATGTTACATGAACGATTTGTCCGTCTAGCTCATAAGAAACGAGTAATTCGAATTCGTATGGGTATTTTTTTAATGTTTCTTCATTACTAGTTACAATATAAGTGATTTTCGTTTCACTTTGTTCTTGTACAGAGAATGTAAGATCACGAGCAAAGCCGTGTTGTGTTAAAGAATATGGTTTACCATCTACGTAGTATGTATTATCTACTAATCGGCCGACAATTGGGAATAAAATTGGTGCGCGGCGCCCCCAATAAGAAGAATCGCCTTGCCATAAGTATTCAGTGTTATCTTCTTTTAAGCGAACGCTTTGTAATTCTGCACCTTTGTCAGAAATGGAAACGACCACTTTTTCATTTTGAATTGTTGCTGTCATGAAGCGAAACCTCCTAAAACTTTCATATGTTTTATTATACGTTGTCTAAAAGAAAAAAGGTAGTTAATGATAGGAATCTATTGACGAGAGAGTGTGTATTGCGTAGAATATATTCTTGTTGCTTAAAAAACGAATAACGTGGTTCGAAACCATCCCACGTAAAAAAACTAAGGAGATTTTGTCATGAATATAAGAACATTAGTCGGTAATGGTATTTTAGCGGCATTATATATTGCTGTTTCTATGCTTATTCAGCCATTTGGCTTTACGAGTGTACAGTTTCGTATTTCAGAGATGTTTAATCATCTTGTTGTATTTAATAAGAAAGCAATTTACGGAATTGTATTAGGTGTATTTTTAACAAATCTCTTTTTCTCACCTATGATCGCTTACGATTTAGTATTTGGAGTAGGGCAATCTATTCTTGCATTAGTTGCAACGATTATTTCTATGCGATTTATTAAAGGTGTTTGGGCTCGTATGATTTTTAATACAGTTATTTTTACAATTACAATGTTTATGATTGCAATTGAGCTTCATCTTGCATTTGATTTACCATTTATGTTGACTTGGTTAACATGTGCCGTCGGTGAATTTGTTGTCATGGCAATTGGTATGCCTGTAATGTACTGGATTAATAAACGAGTACAATTTGAAAGATTTATGCAATAGATGAAAGAGCTATTCCTATAGGGATAGCTCTTTTTGTATGTAATCATATTGAATATAATGCTGTGACTCTTGATACAATATAATAAAATAAAGTGAGGCTTTCATTAGCTGACTACATATAAGAAGTCTTATATAAGGGGAATCTAGTATGAAATATAAAATTCATTGGTTGTATAAAACAAAGAGCGGATTGCAGACGGAATTAACGACAGATTATATGAACATAGAAGATGTATTGCAATTTGCAGAGGATTTCGAGAAAACAGGAAGAGTGAAAGAACTATCATTTTATGATGAAATGGATGCAGAATGGTCATTAAAGGAAATGAAAAAGCTGAGTAAACAAGTAGAGGAAGAGCCCCAAGAAATCCTCGTTTATTTTGATGGCGGTTATGATGTACAGACGAAAGAAGCTGGAGTAGGTATATGTGTATACTATAAAAAAGGAAATACAAAATACCGAATTCGCCGTAATGCATATATAGAAGGTATATATGATAATAATGAAGCGGAATATGCATCATTACTATATGGCATGAATATACTCGAGGAATTCGGAATTAAGTATGAAGCAGTTACACTTCGCGGCGATTCTCAAGTTGTACTGCAGCAATTGGCTGGAGAATGGCCTTGTTATGATGAGCATTTAAATCATTACTTAGATCAAATTGAACAAAAAGCGAAGCAAATGAAATTAAAACTTGTAAGTGAGCCGATATCTAGAAAACAAAATAAAGAAGCGCATCAATTAGCTACGCAAGCATTAGAAGGAACAGTCATTGATAGTCATAAAGAAATAACCGAATAGAGAGGTGCAAAGGTGGATAAAAAGCAACTCATTACAGAGGTAAATGACTTATTAGAAACGTATTGTGAAGGATGTTTCTTGCGAGAACATAATCGAAAGACAAATAGTAAGTATTACGCTCATTCATTTTGTATACGACAATGTACAGTTGGAGAAACATTGAAAAAGTATGGGGAACAGTTATCATGAAAAAACATCCAGAGAAAATTCTCTGGATGTTTTTTAGTGTCTTGCTTCGTTTAGTTGATGCTCGCATTTACTTAATTTCTTTTCCTCATTCATTAAAAATGGCTCATCTAAATCTGTCGCAACAGATTTCATAATTTCAAGCTGAGAGCGAGCGGCTTCTACAGCAGTAGTCGCATGCTCTAATGTATCTGGATCCATTGAAATTGTCGCTGACCCTACCATTTTTTGTGCTGTTTCTACACGGAATTTCACTTCTTCAAAATCATTTACTTCTGATCCCATTATTACTTCCTCCTTTGTATATTGCGCATTTCACATAGTTTTTGCTCTGTAAAACGGAAATATACAAAGGAATAACAAAGGAGGTTACCAAGTAAGGTAACCTCCTGTTATATGTTGGATTAAAGTTTTACTACGTTAGCAGCTTGAGGTCCGCGGTTTCCTTCAGTGATATCGAAAGATACTTCTTGACCTTCTTCTAAAGCTTTGTAGCCGTCACCTTGAATAGCAGAGAAATGTACGAATACATCGTCAGCGCCTTCCATTTCGATAAATCCAAAACCTTTTTCGTTGTTAAACCATTTTACTTTTCCTTGCATGTTACAATTCCTCCTAAAAACATTTGCTTTTTTCATTTAGTGAAATTCATTTGAAAGATAATATAAACTAAAAATGCTATAATCTTGAATATTCTGCTAAATGATTAATTTAAATATACACGAATTGGTAGAAATTAGTCAAGTAAGCGATTTTATTTTTTTGTATTTTTAAATAATTTTTCAGCCGAATTTTTAAATAGGTATAGGACAGGCCGAGTATGTAATATTCTTAATTGAATGCTATACATAATGAGGTGAAAGAAAGAATGAATGAGTCTTATTTATTAGATAATGAAGGAATGAGAACGAGAACTGACATACCAAATTGGGTTACAAAAGAATTTCAAAATTTTTCGAGTGTCGTGCTAGAACCAACTTTCCCATGTTATTTCGGCTTAACAGCTTTGAAAAAGAATGAACTTCGTTATTCATTTCTCTCTCATAATGATTGGAGTCATTTGCCACATACAATGTTATCTTTTTTAGAGTTAATGAAAGAGCGCCCAATTGTAAGAAGAGGATTCTTTCTTTTTGTGGAACCGGAATGTGAGGAACAATCACTGGAATATTATCGTGAGTACTTTTGGAAAGTACTACAATATTTACATGAAAACGATGACCAAAAATGGCCGAAGCAAATTCCTGAAGACCCAGACCATTACTTATGGGAATTTTCATTTGGTGGTGAACCGATATTCGCATTTGGAAATGCGCCAGCTTATAAACAACGAAAAACTAGGCATTTAGGAAATTCTCTCGTTATTGGATTTCAACCGCGTACCATCTTTGATGGATTAGAAGGGGAGCGCCCTAAAGGAGCATATTCAAGACAAACGGTCCGAGATCGAGTTGAAAAGTGGGATCAGCTGCCGAAACACCCTAACATTAGTCATTATGGTGATCCAGATCATCGCGAATGGAAACAATACTTCATAGGAGACGATGTAGAGCCGATAAAAGGAAAATGTCCTTTTCTTCATAAGTTAGAAAAGTAAGAGCCATCATCCAGATGGCTCTTTTGCATATTTTGGATAAAAAAGGGTATTTTAGTAGTAAATATTTTGATGAAAGCTAGTCTATTTTTAATCATTACATCATTACTTAATAGTAAAGGAAGTAGAAAGGATAGAGCGATGTTTGGAGCGATTATACAACAAATTGTATTAGGTATTTCATTAGCTGCGCCAGTAGGTCCGATTAATATTGAAATGTTAAAACGAGGAATTGAACGAGGTTTTTGGCATGCATGGGTTGTTGGAATTGGTGGAATGACTGCAGATATTTTGTTTATGCTTCTCATTTATTTCGGTTTATCTTCTGTGTTTATGTATACATATGTACAAGCTTTTATGTATTGCACAGGGTTTTTCTTATTATTTTATTTAGGATTTCAAAGTGTAAAACAAGGAATTTCCCACTCGAATATGGAATATAAAAAGGAAGAGGTAGGTGGCCTTAAACAATCGTTTATGGCAGGTTTTTTAATTGCGATATCCAATCCATTAAATCTTGTTTTTTGGTTTGGTATATACGGAAGTACACTTAGCTCATTGCTTACGAAGGTAACGAAACAAGAAGCCTTTTTATACAGTCTTTGTATTATCGTTGGCATTATTTTATGGAATTTAAATATTGCTTTTTCTGTCCATTTTGGCAGAACTTTATTAAAGCAAAAAGCACTTGGCTATATAACAGCCGGAGCCGGTATTATTTTAGTAGGATATTCTATCCATTTTGCATACAAAGCTTTACAGTTGTTCACATAAGATTGAAGGGGAGATTTTTATGTATCGAACCACTATTGACGGAAAAGAAATTATTATTACGTTAGCACCCAAAATCCGAAAAGAAATTACTGATAGGAATCCACTATATGAAGCGGTATTTCATAATGCAGCAAGATTACTGCAAACAAAGCAACCAACGTTTGCGCTAAATCATGAAATATTTGGGCTCATTATTGGAGAGGTACAAAGAGGAGAAGTAACAGTGTTTGCGGTGGAACATATTATTCCAAAGCAAAATATATTTGGATCGAACAATTTTTTCTCGACAATAGAGCAGCAGGCAAATTTGTAAAGTGAATAGAATAAAATAAAAAATAAAAGAAATAGTCGTAACGATATGTTGCGGCTGTTTTTTTGGAAAAGGGGGAAGGAAGATGAAGAGAGTGGGGAAAGAGTTCTTTTTACAACATGATATCGTTATTATGTATAGTATTTTATTTATTTTCATCATTATTTTAAAAATGCAATTTTTCACATGGATCGGTATGTTCGCGTGTTTGTTTGGGATTGTTTTTTATACGCTTAACGAATATATGACACATCGGTTTTTATTCCATTTAAAGCCACCTAAAAACGTATTTTTATTAAAAATGTTAAGAAGATTACATTATGATCATCATGTATATCCAGATGATTTAAAACTATTGTTTTTGCCTGTATGGTTTAGTATACCTAGCTTTACTATATATTTACTTATAGCATATGGTATAACAAAAAGTGCTACTATTACACTTTCATTCGGAATTGGAATGATTATCATGCTTCTCGTTTATGAATGGAAACATTATATTGCACATAAGCCGATTCGTCCGTTCACTAAGTTTGGAAGATGGCTAAAAAAACAGCACATATTACACCATTATAAAAATGAAAAGTTTTGGTTTGGTGTTTCAAATCCAGTATTCGATTTCATATTTGGAACGCTTAAAGATGGGAAAGACGTTGAATTAAGTGAAACAGCTCGTAATTTAGAAAAAGAGAAAAAGACAGAAGTAGTGCGATAAGCACTACTTTTTTTATTTGGAAATTTGCCGGGTGGTAAAACTCCCGCCTCACAATCCGGCAAATATGAGGAAGTTAGATGGAAGATAACTTCCTGTAAAGCTTGACTGGTGAGGAATTGAAGTACGTAATTTTTATGTTGAAAAAGTATATTAAAAACTTAGGAGAAATTGGCGAAAAATGTCTATCGAAAAATCTTTGCAGGAATGTATGGATTGTCTAAAATAGAAATAAGTTTCTGAATATTTATAAAATTTAGTCTTTAGGTATACAAGGGGTAATTGTATTTTCAGTAAGAGAGGGGAATGGGAATGAAAAGAGATGATACATCAGCACGTAAGTTACAAAATGAAGTGAATTATACAGAGGTTGTTCAGTCAGAAGAATTTCAATTGCTATTAAATACGAAAAAGAAGTTTATCGTTCCGATGAGTATTTTCTTTTTAAGCTTTTTTATTGCATTACCTATTTTAACATCGTATTCAAAGGTGCTCAATACACCAGCATTTGGGGATGTTACGTGGGCATGGGTGTTTGCATTTGCGCAATTTATCATGACGTGGTCATTATGTATGATTTATAGCAAAAAAGCAGAATCCTTTGATGAAATCTCGCAAAAAATTCTACAAGATATGCAAAAAGGGAGGGGCTAACTTTGAATATAACTGCTTTTGCATTATTTTTAATCATCGTTCTTGGTACACTCGTCATAACTTATTTTGCGTCGAAGAAAACGAAAAATGCGAGTGAGTTTTATACAGCTGGAGGGGGATTAACTGGTTGGCAAAATGGTCTGGCCATTGCGGGAGATTACATGTCTGCTGCGTCATTTCTTGGTATAGCCGGAGCGATCGCATTAACTGGATTTGATGGGTTCTTTTATAGTATCGGTTTCTTAGTTGCTTACTTAGTTGTATTATACTTAGTTGCAGAGCCACTTCGAAATTTAGGGAAGTACACGTTAGCAGATATGATTGCGGCGCGTTTTGATGCGAAAAAAGTTCGCGGCGTTGCAGCACTTAATACAATGACGATTTCGATTTTTTATATGATTGCACAATTAGTTGGGGCTGGTGCACTTATTAAATTATTATTAGGGATCGAATATACGACATCCGTTTTAATCGTTGGTACATTAATGACAGTGTACGTTATTTTTGGTGGAATGACTGCGACGAGCTGGGTACAAATTGTTAAGGCTGTATTACTTATGGCTGGTACATTTATTATTTCTGTTATCGTGTTCTCAAAATTTAATTTTAGTGTGACTGAAATGTTCGCGCAAATGAAAACAGCTACGCCATTAAAAGATTCATTTTTAAATCCAGGGGTAAAGTATAAGGATGGTCTTGATACACTGTCTTTAAATTTAGGACTAGTTCTTGGTACTGCCGGATTACCACATATTCTTGTTCGCTTTTTTACAGTACGTGATGCAAAAACGGCACGGCAATCTGTTGTGTACGCTACGTGGTTAATTGGCGCATTTTATATTATGACAATCTTCTTAGGATTTGGGGCAGCAGCATTTGTAGGAAATGAGGCAAT
Organism: Bacillus pretiosus; assembly: GCF_052947655.1. Lineage (NCBI taxonomy): Bacteria > Bacillati > Bacillota > Bacilli > Caryophanales > Bacillaceae > Bacillus > Bacillus pretiosus. The sequence goes on from NZ_CM129593.1 coordinate 1,557,511, forward strand.
TATGAAAGCAAACCCTGCTGGTAATATGGCAGCACCTTTATTAGCTAAAGCGTTAGGTGGAGATTTCTTATTTGCTTTCGTATCAGCAATTGCCTTTGCAACTATTTTAGCTGTAGTGGCAGGCCTTGTATTAACAGCAGCATCAGCATTTGCACATGATTTTTATAATGAAATTATTCGCAAGGGGAAATCAACGGAAAAAGAGCAAGTGTCAATGGCTCGCTATGCGTCTATTGGGGTAGCGGTATTATCCATTATACTAGCGTTATTTGCTCAAACGTTGAACGTAGCATTTTTAGTTTCATTAGCATTTGCAGTTGCAGCGAGTGCAAATCTACCAGTTATATTATTCACAATATATTGGAAGCGCTTCAATACAACAGGTGCCATTTCGGGTATGGTCGTTGGTCTTGTATCAGCAATTGTTCTCGTAGCGTTAAGTCCAAATGTTTGGAACCCTGTAGCTGGAAAAGCTATATTTGTTGGGGAAGCGATATTCCCATATACGACACCTGGAATTATTTCAATTCCGCTTGGATTCCTTGCAGCATATTTAGGAACCGTGTTATCTAGTAAGAAAGAAGATGCTGCGAAATTTGATGAGATTCTTGTGAAATCTAATACAGGTCATGGTGTTAGTGATGCATCGTCACATTAAAAAGAGAAGGGCTTTTCGATATATAAGAAAAGCTCTTTTTTCCTTGTAAATATTACTGTATTGTAAGTAGGATTTTGTCTTAATTTTGTGGAATGAAAATAAGCAGGGAGAAAATTAAATCATCATGGCACCAGCACAGCTTTTGTGAAAAATAAGTTGTTATGGAAGGTGGAAGAAATGATGAAAACGAAACAGACTGATGAATTATTAGCAAAAGATGAGCAATATGTTTGGCACGGAATGCGTCCCTTTAGTCCAAATAGTACAATGGTAGGGGCAAAAGCAGAAGGGTGCTGGGTTGAAGATATAGAAGGGAAAAGATATTTAGATGGTATGAGTGGTCTTTGGTGTGTGAATAGTGGATATGGCAGAAAAGAGCTCGCAGAGGCGGCTTATAAGCAATTACAAACATTATCATACTTTCCAATGTCACAATCGCATGAACCGGCTATAAAGCTTGCAGAAAAATTAAATGAGTGGCTTGGAGGAGAGTATGTTATTTTCTTCTCTAATAGTGGCTCGGAAGCGAACGAAACAGCTTTTAAAATAGCAAGACAATACTATGCTCAAAAAGGTGAACCGCATCGTTATAAATTTATGTCACGTTACCGCGGGTATCATGGAAATACAATGGCAACGATGGCAGCGACTGGACAAGCACAGCGTAGATATCAATATGAGCCATTTGCTTCAGGATTTTTACATGTAACGCCGCCAGATTGTTATCGTATGCCTGGAATAGAAAGAGAGAATATTTATGATGTAGAATGTGTAAAAGAAGTAGATCGCGTTATGACATGGGAATTAAGTGAAACGATTGCAGCTTTTATTATGGAACCAATTATTACGGGCGGAGGCATTTTAATGCCGCCACAAGACTATATGAAAGCTGTTCATGAAACGTGTCAAAAACACGGTGCCTTGCTCATTAGTGATGAAGTGATTTGCGGTTTCGGACGTACAGGAAAAGCATTTGGATTTATGAATTATGACGTTCAGCCAGATATTATTACGATGGCAAAAGGGATTACGAGCGCATATTTACCGTTATCAGCGACAGCTGTGAAAAAAGAAATATATGAAGCATTTAAAGGGAAGGGAGAATATGAATTCTTCCGTCATATTAATACATTTGGTGGAAATCCTGCAGCTTGTGCATTAGCGCTTAAAAACTTAGAGATTATGGAAAATGAAAATTTAATTGAGCGATCTGCACAAATGGGCTCGCTTTTATTAGAGCAATTAAAAGAAGAAATTGGAGAGCATCCACTTGTTGGGAATATTAGAGGGAAAGGTCTACTAGTTGGAATCGAACTAGTAAATGATAAAGAGACGAAAGAACCAATTGATAACGACAAAATTGCAAGTGTTGTAAATGCTTGTAAAGAAAAAGGTTTAATTATTGGACGAAACGGCATGACAACAGCAGGATATAATAACGTCTTAACATTAGCACCACCACTTGTTATTTCAAGTGAAGAAATTGCCTTTGTTGTTGGAACGTTGAAGACGGCGATGGAACGTATTTAATGAATCGAGCGAGCTGTAATATACAGCTCGCTTTTGTTTATTATGTGAAATATGATAAATTTTCAAAGGGAGGGAACTTTTATGAAGAAATATGACCCTAGTCAACATTATCACATCGGGTATTATGAAGATGGATACGATTTAGAAGTGACGGCGTACAAAAGAATAAATGAACCAGTTTGGGACGCTTATATTCCGCACTATGAGGTAGACAATTTTTATAAGAAAGTGGAGAAAATGAAGCTAGGTGAATATATAGATGATTACGGCATTATGGTGTATTCATTTAGTAATGATATGGATGATGAAGAAGCACGAACTATGTTTGAAAACTGGTTAAAAAAGAATGGAATTGTTTAGAGATAAAATGAAAAAGGAGATTACTATCTTATAAGATAGTAATCTCTTTTTATTGTAGAAAGCTTATTTACTATTTACTTGCTTTCATTGCTTTATCTTTTGCACCAAAAGTGTATTTTAACATTGGTGGTGTAATCATTGTAGTTAAAATAACGACAATAACGATAGCTGTAAAGTAATCTTGTGCTAGTAGACCTGAAGAAAGTCCTGTTCCTGCGATGATAAGTGCAACTTCACCACGAGAAACCATTCCAGCACCGATAATTGCAGAAGACTTAGCGTCAAATCCAGTCATTCGTGCACCAAATCCACAACCAATTAGTTTCGTTAATACAGCGATTACTGTTAATGCTAGGATGAACCAAATTTGATTGCCAATACCGTCAAATGTAATATTCATACCGATACTAACGAAGAATACTGGAACGAACATAGCGTAAGCGATTGGTTCTACTTTCTTTTCTACTTCATGTTTGTAGTTCGTTTGAGAAATAGCGATACCAGCGGCGAAAGCACCGATAATACCAGCAATTCCTAATAGTTCGCCGAAATATGCGAATGAGAAACAGATGATAAGAGCCGCGCTCACGATAGACTCAGATACGCGTAGTGGTGATAACCAGCGCATAATCGCAGGAACACCTTTCCATCCGATTAAAATAATAGAAGCGAAGAATACAACTTTCTTCAAGATAACCATTGTTAAGTTAACATCGTCTGTACCTAAGAAGCTCATTGCAAATGCTAATAAAATAACAACAAGAATGTCATCAAATACAGCCGCGCCAAGCATAGTTGTACTTTCACGTGTTTTCATCTTTCCTAAATCACGAAGTGTTTGTACGGAAATACTAACACTTGTCGCACATAGAAGTAATCCTAAAAATACAGCATTTCCTTGTTCCATTCCCATAACAAGACCAGAAACGTAACCACCTACGAATGGTAGAATGATACCTCCAAGGGCAACAGCTAAAGAAGAATTACGATTTGCATTTAATTCCTCTAAGTCTGTTTCAAGTCCTGCCATAAACATTAAAAGAATAACACCGACATTACTTAATTGTGTTAGAAGCTCTGAATTTTCAATCCAACCTAATATAGCTGGACCGATAACGATACCGACAATTAATTTACCGAGTACAGAAGGTTGACCTAGTCTAACACTAAGGTCACCAGCAAGCTTTGTACTTAATAAAATAAGTGCAATTTGAAAGAAAAATTCGAAATCCATCGGATTCTCTCCTCATCATTTTTATTTTTATCATACGATTTCTCGGAATTTGCCTAATGAAAATATGTAAAACCCATTAAACAAAGGGTCTGATTACAAGTTCTTTTGAACTCGTAATTTGAACCTGTAATTAATATATAATATATTTTACAAAAAATCAATGAAAAAATGGGAGCTTTTTTGGAGAGAAAAGGTGTTATTAGGGATATACATATAAGAATAGTGTGTGAATTTTTATATGTATGAAATAGTATGAAGCCCTTTTTCATTACAAATAATAAAGCCTAAATACGATTTCAAGAATTATAAATGTGAAAGGGAGGGCTTATCATTTGAAGTCATTAAAAAACAATTTGTCTATCGTTGCTTTAGGTGGAGTAAATGAAATAGGAAAAAATATGTACGCTATTCAATATGAAAATGATATTATCGTTATTGATTGTGGATCTAAATTTCCAGATGAAAGTTTATTAGGAATTGATTTAATAATTCCAGACATCACATACTTACAAGAAAATAAAGAAAAAATTCGCGGGTTAGTCGTGACGCATGGACATGAGGACCATATTGGTGGAATACCATATTTTTTAAAACAACTAAACGTACCAATCTATGCGACGAAGTTAACGTTAGGTTTAATTGAAATTAAATTAAAAGAGCATAATCTTCAAAATGATACGGAATTAATCGTTATTCACGCAGAATCAGAAATCGATCTCGGTTCTATTAAGGCGACATTCTTTAAAACGAATCATAGTATTCCAGACTGTCTCGGTATTGTGTTTCATACACCAGAAGGTACTGTAGTACACACCGGGGATTTTAAATTTGATTTAACACCAGTAAATAACCAACATCCTGATATTCATAAAATGGCTAAAATAGGTAGTGAAGGTGTACTAGCTTTACTATCTGAAAGTACAAATGCAGAACGACCAGGTTTTACTCCATCAGAGAGATCGGTAGGGGAACGGATAGAGGAAATATTTATGAAAGCAAATAGAAAAGTAATTATTTCTACATTTGCTTCTAATGTGAATCGTGTTCAGCAAATAGTTGAAGCTTGCATAAAAACAAATCGAAAACTAGCTCTGCTCGGGAGAAGTATGGTAAATGTAGTAGAAGTTGCTCTAGAGAAAGGGTATTTACATATTCCAGACGACATGTTAATTGAAGCGAGTGAAGTAAATCGTTTAGATCCAAAGCAGGTAGCGATACTTTGTACAGGAAGTCAAGGAGAACCGATGGCAGCTTTAGCGCGTTTAGCGAGTGGAAACTATAGACAAGTTGATGTTTTAGCAGAAGATACGGTTATTATAGCGGCGACTCCGATTCCAGGCAATGAACGTAACGTTTCAAGAATTATAGATAATTTATTTGCTTTAGGAGCAAAAGTAATTTATGGATCAGGTAGTTCTACTGGAGTTCATGTATCTGGTCATGCGTATCAAGAAGAATTGAAATTAATGCTCACTTTAATGAAACCTAAATATTTTATCCCAATTCATGGAGAGTTTAGAATGCTACATCACCATAGCTTGTTAGCAGAATCAATTGGTGTCGAAAAAGAAAATATCTTTATCGTTCGTAATGGAGATGTTGTAGATATAAGTAATGAAGTGGCCATTCAATCTAGAAAAATACAGGCTGGAAATATATATGTAGATGGTTTAGGAATTGGTGATGTTGGAAATGCCTTATTACGTGATCGAAAACAACTTTCAGAAGATGGAATGCTCGTAATAGTTATTACCTTTAATAAAATGGATGGAGAAATTATTTCCGGTCCTGATATTATCTCTCGTGGATTCGTCTATGTTCGTGATTCAGAAGAATTTTTGAAGGAATTAAATAAATTAGCTGTTATTACGATTAATAATTTAAAGAAAGAGAATGTGAATAGCTGGGGTATTTTGAAAAGAGAAGTAAGAGAGGCTTTAGGGAAGTTTATATATACTAACACGAAAAGAAAACCGATGATCCTTCCTATAATAATAGAGGTTTAAGATTTAATAAAAAGAATTCTCTTAGGGGAATTCTTTTTTGTTTTGAAGACAGAATGAACATATAATGAAATAAATAGAAATGGAAGGAAATAAAAGATGTTATTAAATAAACGTTTTACAATTGGAGAAATGGCAAAAATGCATAATATAGCGGAATCTACTTTACGCTATTATGATGAAAAGGGGATTTTTCATCCGTCCATTGTGGACCCGCAAACAAATTATCGCTATTATACGATCGATCAATTTTCACTATTAGATACGATTAAATTTTTACGCCAATTAAATATTCCATTAAAGGAAATTAAGAAATATATTGATGAAAGAAATCCGGCATACGCACTCAATTTACTGGAAAAACAACAAGAAATGATGTTGAAAAAACAAAGAGAAATTGAGTATGCTTTGGCGAAAATGGAACATAAAATTCATTTAATTAAGGAAGCGACAAAAGCAAAAGCTGAACAAATGGTAATTAAAGAGATCCCGCAGCGAAAAATTACAGCAATTGCGGTTGCCCCGAATACGACGGATGATATGTTTGAGTACTATATTCATTCGTTGCAAAAAAATATGAAACAAATGGATGATAGCTTATTTTCTGGAGATATCGGTGTAACAGTTGCGAAAAAAGGATTAATGCAAAATGAGTTTCAAGCATATAGCAGTGTTTTTATTCTTTTGGATTACATGCCTTTTCAAATACATAGTTCAGATGAAATTAAAGAAGGCATGTTTGCCTGTGTATATCATCATGGACCATATGAAGAAACGGATGAAACGTATAAGAAGTTAATGAAATATATTAATCAAGAAGGATACGAAGTAAGTGGAGATGCGATTGAGATTGCATTAATTGATTGGTCTGTAACAGATAATCCAGAGGAGCAAGTAACAGAAATTCAAATTCCTATAATGAAAAAACAAAGCAATAAGTTGTAGGACTCGTATCATTACAAATTGGCATCAAACACGATAATTAAGTTACCTATTTTTTAATTCTCTATTGACCTTCAAGTAACTTGAAGGTTTAAACTGTGAACAGAGCATTGAAAAAGGAGCATTTATATGATGGAAACAACAGAAAAGTTAAGAGAAAAACCGATAAAAAGTTTATTTATTTCTTATTTAATACCAGCCGTTCTAGGAATGGTGTTAATGTCAGTTAATATTGTGATTGACGCGGTTATGATTAGTAGGGGAGTTGGAGCGAACGGATTAGCAGGAGTAAACGTGGCTATTCCAGCGTTTTCAATTTTCTTCTCTATTTCATTATGGATTGGAATGGGCGGGGCAACGTTATATTCCATTGCACTAGGTGAAAATAAATTAGATAGGGCAAGATCTATTTTTACTCAATCCATGACGGTAGCAGTAATTATCGTAGGTGTGTTAGCAGCGATTTGCTTATGGAGAATAGAAGATTTAGCATACTTATTCGGTGCAAACGAAGTGATTTTACCGTATACGTTAGACTATTTACACGTGTTATTAACATTTGGAATGATATACGTTTTAGAAAATATTTTAAGTACATTTATACGAAATGACGGAAATCCTAATTTAGCAATGGCAGGTCTAGTTGTAACTGCTGTATTAAATATAGTGTTTGACTATATCTTTATTTTCATCTTTGGATGGGGTGTAACAGGTGCTGCTTCAGCGACTATTCTTTCAGCAGCAATTGGTTTCCTTGTATTATTAACGCATTTCTTTAGAAAAAGTAGTATTTTAAAGTGGACGAAATTCCATTTTGAATGGGATACAGTTAAACAAATTATGATTATAGGTTTTCCTAGTTTTACAGCAGAAAGTACAGTAGCGATTGTTACGATTGGTTTTAATATTGCATTCGTTCAATATGCAGGAGAAGTAGGAGTCGCTTCTTATGCGATGGTGAACAGTATTCATGCGATGACATTACTACTATTCTTCGGTGTTGGAGCAGCGTTACAACCGATCGCTAGTTTCCATTACGGGGCAAATTTACCAGAAAGATTGCGTGAAGGATTAAAGTTCGCTGTAAAAATTGCGGTAGTACTCGGTGGTATTGCAATAGTTATCGGATTATTCTTCGGGAAATATATTATTGGTCTATTTGATGTCCAATCTCCAGAGTTATTGGAGTTAACATTAACGGGTATTAGCTTGTTCTTTATCCAATATGTATTTTTAGGATATAACATTGTGTATGGAGAGTACTTCCAATCAGTGCGACAAACGACAAAATCAGTGCTGATTATAATGAGCCGAGGGTTACTATTTATTATTCCATTATTATGGATTATGCCAAAAGTATTTGGGATAAATGGAATTTGGCTCGTTATGCCAGTAGCTGAAGTATTGACAGCGATTATCGTATTTACGATGAATCGTATGAAACATCCTGTTCCATTAAATATGGCGGGAGAGAAAGAAGCGATTTAATGAAGAAAATCCCCTTGAGCAAGTAAGGGGATTTTTTTACTCTTTTAAACTAATCGCAAAAGATCCATCTGTTTCTTGAACAGACGCGAAAGCAACGCTTTTAATATTAGTGATGCCCTTTTCTTTTAATTCTTTATATAACCATTTTTCGTCTTTATGAATTAACTTTAAGTTATCGTATTGAATTTGCGAATCAACGATAAGGGCAATTGGTAATCCAGCATACGTAACATCTATGTTTAAATCTTTTGGAGTTAATGGTACAAGTTCACGCTTTGGTAAAATGCTAATGGCTCCGTTCGCTTCTAAAATAGCATATTCAATTTCGTGAACACTTGGATATCCTGCGACGCGAAGGTTAGACAGTAGTTCAGCGATTGGATATCTACTTTTTTGTAAGTTTTCAAAAATAATATCACCATGTTTAATTAAAATGATAGGGTGTCCGAGAATAAAACGATTTAGTTTGTTTAGTAAGCTTAATTTTGTAAGAAGCAAATGCAAACATGTAATAACGACCATACCGAGAAAAGCTTGCAAAGCACCAGAGACAGGTATGGCCTGAAAAGCTAAATAAGATAAAAAGATAATAGCACCAAAATCATGAGGAGTTAGTTGTGCTAAAGCTGATTTACCGAGCATTTTAAGTGATAGTAAAAATAAGATGAAAAAGAACGATACGTTACATAAAAAGAGAAGCAATAGAGACACTCCTTCGTGCAAAGTTGTACTTACTGTTCCCGAAAGAAATATAAATATTACTTTCCAGAGGATAAATTAGGCTGAATTGGAATTTGTCTGTATACAAACAAATAAATGGATATTATCATGAAAGAAGCAAAGAACATAGGAGTATATGGATATGAAAAAGAAGAAAATAATTAAGTATATGATAGGCATTATAATCATTTGCACCGTTTATGCAGGATTTTTACAATATAACATTTATAAGCATGGACAGATGAATGCAACCTACGATGCGGATTATATAATTGTATTAGGATCGAAAGTAAATGGAACGAAACCGTCGTACTCATTGCAATATCGTATTGATAAAGCAGCTGAGTATTTACAATCACATGAGAAAACAATTGCTATAGTATCTGGAGGGAAAGGAAAAGGAGAAGATATTTCAGAAGCATTAGCAATGAAAAATGGATTAATGAAACTAAAAATTGCAGAAGACCGCATTATAATGGAAGATAAGTCAACGAGTACAGATGAGAATATTAAATTCTCAAAACCGTTAATTCCAGACAATATGAAAAAAGGAATGATCGTAACAAACGATTTCCATATGTTTAGAGCGAAAAAAATAGCAGCCAAGCAAGGTTTACAATTAGAAGGTCTTCCGGCTGAAACACCGAAGCGAATTGTCATTCCATCGAATATACGAGAGTATTTAGCCATTACGCAATATTGGTTTATGAATCGAATATAGAGAAAAGTAATCCCGTCTGGAAGTCCAGTCGGGATTATTTTTGATGAAAATCTTACAAATATGTCATGTTCATGAAAGGTAAAGCGATAGTTTCTAGAATCGATTCCTGACATAATGAAGATAACAAAAACTATTTAGAGGTGAATCGGATGAAAGGAAATAATATATTATCTTCACTATGTTACTTTAGTATCTTTTTTGCACCATTTTTACTGCCAATTATCGTCTACTTCGTTGCGGAGGATGAAGTGAAATACCACGCGAAAAAAGCATTTTGGTCACATATTTTCCCGTATGCGGTTTTATTTGGTGGATTAGCAGTATCCGGCATATATGGTTTAAGCTTCAATCAATCTGATGGTGCTGGAATTGGAATGATGACCACATATGCAGTATTCATTCTTGTAGGGATTTATTACTTCATTTGGAATATCGTAAAAGGTATTAAAGTTTTGAAAACAACGTAATAAGACAAGAAATAATTTGATGTAAACCTGTCGGTATTTGTTGATAAGTCGATATATTTGAAAAATCGTTGATATAATGCAAGGAATCGTCGATATAATTTCATTTACCGTACTAATAGACGTTTTAAAAAAGAGCAATTCAAAAAGAATTGCTCTTTTTGTGCTTATAAGTTGTGAATATTGAAAAAGATATGTTAATTTTTCATTATGAAGAGAAAAAAGGAGTGTTTTTCATGAATGAGATCATACATAAAATGGAGCAACACGTTTCAGTTCGTAAATATAAAGAAGAATCAATTCCGAAAGATGTAGTAGAAAGAATGGTGCAAGCTGCGCAGCATGCTGCTTCCTCGCATTTTGTACAGGCGTATTCTGTTATATATGTAACAGATCAAGACCTAAAGGTTAAACTAGCAGAGCTATCCGGAAATCGTCACGTGAAAGACTGCGCAGCATTCTTTGTTTGTTGTGCAGATTTAAAACGACTTGAAATGGCGTGTGAACAGCATGGTACAGAGATTAAGCATGAAGGAGTAGAAGACTTTATCGTTGCGACTGTAGATGCTTCACTGTTCGCGCAAAACGTAGCGTTAGCAGCAGAATCGTTAGGATACGGTATTTGTTATATTGGTGGTATTCGTAATAACCCGAGAGAAGTAAGTGAATTGCTTCATTTACCAGATAAAGTATATCCTATATTCGGAATGACAGTTGGTGTACCAGATGAAAATCATGGAGTGAAACCGCGTTTACCAGTAGCAGCAATTCTTCATGAAAATGGGTATGATGAAAAGAAATATGATGAATTATTAAACGAATACGATGAAACGATGAGCTCGTATTACAAAGAAAGATCAGCAAACAAGAAAAACGTAACATGGACGGAATCAATGAGTTCGTTTATGGCTAAAGAAAAAAGAATGCATATGAAAGAGTTTTTAAGTGAAAAAGGATTTAATAAGAAATGAGTAAAAAGGCAGACCTGCATGCAGGTCTGCCTTTTTTGGAGGAGAAAAATGAAGCAAGCTTTAATCGTTTTATCTTGAAAAACTTACTTATAATAAATGCAAACTTTCAATAAGAAGATACATACCCGTACAACTCAAAAGGATGTACGTAAATATTTTAAAAATCCGTTGATTAAGCCATTTGAAAATAATTTGACCTATATACAAACCTAGAAATACGATTGGAATAGCATATAAACTGGATTCCCAAATTGTTTTGTTTGTCCCAGTGAAGAGTATTTGAGTTAGTAGACTAATGAAATATATAAATAGATAAAAAGCCAATGTAGTTGCTCGTAACTTCTCCTTTTTCGTATCAGTTCCTGTAAAATAAAGTAACAGTGGAGGTCCTGGCATACCGATACTTGTCGTTAAAAGACCAGATAATCCGCCAACTATGAAATCTCTAGATTTTGTTGATTGAATCTTAAAGTTGCATATTAGCATCAACGTTAATAGTAAGAGAAGGATGCTAATTGCTAATTTAAATGTGTTTATGTTAATGGAAGTGAAAATGATAATACCAAAAGGAACACCAATTATACTTCCGAAAATTAATCTTTTCAATAGAATAAAATCAATGTCCATTCTTATTTTCCAGATGAGTGATATGGAAATAATTAATGATAAAATGATATTTATTTGTATAGCTTCTTGTGGTAGAAATAACATGAGTAAGAAAGGTGTTGCCATAATAGAAAAGCCAAAACCTGTACTCGTTTGTAAAATAGAAGCTACTAATATAATACATATGAAAATGAATGTAATCTCCAAAATAGCCCTCCTACGTAATCAGATCCAATACATATTTTAACATAAAGTGAAACTTTAATCAGTGGGGCTTACTGTCCTTTAAAACGGGAAAAAAGCGGCTAAATAGCCGCTTTTTTCTCGCATTTAATATTCCAATGATGACCCTGTAGCCTTAAAATATTTTTCTCGTGAAGGCGTCATTACCCGGATTGCTAATAAACAGGAAAGGAAAAGAATGAGTAACGAGCTACTGATTACAGTAATTTGAACGGAAAGAAATTGTGCGGATGCCCCAATTGCTAAAACGAAAAAGATTTGGATGAAATTTTTTATTGAGTCAAATACGCTATCAATACGTCCTATCATATGAACCGGGATGTTATTTTGATAAAATGTGATAAAGCCAGTACCAGCAAATGATGAAGAAATGCCAAGTAAAATGAAACCGCCTGCCGCGACTATAAATGAATTTGAAAAGGCGAATATTACATAACCTATTGCTGTGAATATCGTACCGAATCCGATACAATGTTGAATCGGTAATCGTTTAGCAAAGAGAGAAACAAGAAATGAACCGAAAATATATGCAGCACCAGTTATACTAACAAGCATGCTATATTCCATGTCGGATAAAAACAGTACTTGTTTTGTGAATACAACTTCTTGTGAATCGAGCGCCATAGAAACAAGCATAGTGGCTTGAAATAAAACGAATATGAGAATGATGTAAGTTTCAGTTCGAGCGAATGAAAAAACTTGTTTCCAATCACTTCGTAATGTTTGTACGAAAGTATTTGCAACTTCTTCGTTTTGCTTTGTTTGTAGTGTAATGTTTGGTAAGAAATAAATGAGAATAGTAGAAAGTAGAAAGGAAAGTGAGTTGCAGTAAATTACAAAGGATGCTGAGTACGTGGTGAGAAGTATTCCAGCAAGGGCTGGACCGATAATAAAAGCCCCGCTTGTACAAAAGTTATTCCAAGCGTTGAATTGAGCGCGTTCTTCAGCTCGTATGAGCATTGTTCTATAAGAAAATGATGCTGGATCGAAAAATGATGTAGCGATGCGAGTTAAAAAGATAAAAATATAAATGGCCCAAATAGAATCAAATAGTGGAATACAGCCAATGATAGCTGCCCGAATTATATCTGTGATGAGCATAATGGACCGTTTGTTTAATCGATCTACTATGCTACCAGACCATATTTTTGTAACAACGGTCGCAATTGGACCAACAATCCATAATCCTGCTACAGCAGCAGGGGAGTTTGTGCTATTTAACACCATTAAGTTTAGGGCGATGAGATACATAAAATCACCTAAACGAGAAATTCCTGTTCCCGACAATAATAATAATTTATTTTTCATAAGCAGTTGGACCTTTCTTTCATTGTTTTTTAATCCTGCAGGAAATAGCGTATTCCTCTTCGGAGTTTGATTGACGAGCGGTTTTGTTTTCCCAGCGTAATAAAACTTGTGTAACTTCCCAAGTAAGCTGTTGTAATTCCTCTGGAGTTAAAAATAAATGAGATACAATATGACTGCCTGTATTCGTTCCTTCTGTGCCGCTTTCTTCAATATAGAAATGAGCAGATTTTGCCTTGTAATATTTTTCAATAATTCCTCGTTTTTCTTTCGTGTCTACTAATTCAAGTAACCCTCCATCATATAAAATTTGAACGTGATAATGAACGCTACCAGCAGATTTATTTAGTTTAGTAGCTACTTGTTTTGCAGTGAGTGCCTCGTCTTTTAAAAGGTGAAGAATTTGAATGCGAGTTGCATTAGAAATGAGCTTCTGCTGCTCAGCTGAAATAGTAAGTCTATCGTCAAACATTATGATATCTCCTTTCTTATGATCTAAATTTATTGTACATTCTAAAAAATTAGAACGTAAGGAAAATAAATCGCCTTTTTCCTTTATATTTCGACATAAATAAAAATAGCATGTACATAAACATGCTATTAAGTGTTAGTAGATTCTTCACTCAGTTTCCCGCGATAAAACAGGTAAAGCCATATAAAACTAACAAAAATACAGCATAGAGCTAATAGGCTACCAATAATTTGCGGAGAAAGAATTTCTAAAAGCGCTCCTGTAAAAAACATGGATAACTGAATAAGTGATCCGTAAATGGAATAATGGAATGAAAAAACTTTACCCATCATATTTTCATTCGTATAAGTTTGAAGTAATGTCGTATCAAGTGGAACGATAATTCCTCCTGCTATGCGCATACAGAGCAATGTAATGATACCGATAATAAGTTGATCGGACAACATGAATCCGAGAAAGAAAATTCCTTGTAGGAAATAGGCCCAACCGAATACTTTTTTCATTTTTTCTTCATTTTTAGATATATAAAGGTTAACGAGGAGGCTCCCAATCATAAGCCCAGCCCCTTGAATCGTATATAAAATTCCAATGTTGGTGTGGAACATCTTTTCGGCATAGATTGTTAGAAGTAGCTGATAAGCGCCTCCAATAATACCCCATGAAATGCCGACAAGAATTAACGTTAAAATGATTTTTGTTTGTAATATGTATGTGTAACCATCTTTTATATCAGTAAAAAATGCTTTTTTCTTGTTACAAGTATCATGAGAAGGGACATTCATAGTATAAATAAAATAGGCTGAAATAAAGTATGACAGGCTATTTACTAAAAAAGCGAACTCAATATGTAAAGATTGTACAATTATCCCGCCTAGAGAAGCCCCCATAATAGACATAAAACCATTAATTGTACTAGAAAGAGAGTTAGCAGTTACGAAATGATTTTGGTGTACGATATTTTTTAAGGTTGCTTGTTTAGCTGGTTCAAATAAACAAGAAAGTACGGATAAACATATGTTAGAAATGAAAATAATCTCAATTTTATATAATGCAAATAAGTAAGTGAGGACGATCATGCCTCGTAAAAAATCGGTAAAAACCAGAATCTTCTTTTTAGAAAAACGATCTACAACTCCGCCTATAAAGGGGCTAAGAAGTAGCTGTGGTAAACCTTTACTTATAAAAGTGAGTGCAATCATAAACGAAGATTCCGTTATGCTATAGACGAATGTTACTAAAGCTACAGTATGAAACCAATCTCCAAGTACACTTAATGTTTGACCGTAAAATAGTTTTTTGAAGTTACTATTTGTTTTAAGAAGTGCGGAATAAGAAACTGACATAAAAAGATTAATCCTTATGTAATGACGATGCTTGAACTTGTTTTTTCCACTCGCTTAAATACACTTTCTCCGCTGTAGGAAGTCCAACAGGTAATTGTGCGATCAATTCTAAACTATTTCCGTCAGGATCATTAAAGTATACGGCGGCATGTGCTAATTCTGGAAAAACAATCGGCTCAATTGGTTCCATTCCAAAATCTTTTCTTGCTGAAATTCCTTTTTGGTTTAGCCAGTGTATTGCATTTTCTAAATCATGTAAGCTTACTTGAAAGGCGATGTGTCGTAAAGAGGGATGATAATTAACTTTGTATTCTGTGCCTTCCCAAAGACCGAGCCAACTTTCGTTTTCTTTAATCCAAAAGAAAGCAATATCATCTCCTCTTTTATATAATTTCAGTCCAAGTGATTCATAAAAAGATATTGATATCTCTAAGTTACTGACAGGTAAGTGTGCTTCGTAAAGACCTTTAATCATTGTAATCCTCCTTAGTAAAACATTTCTTATTTCATAGTAAACGTTTTTTTATTAGTTGAAATCACAAAAAAGAGGGATATCACTTCATACGAAAGTATGAAAAAACAGCTCGAATATGAGCTGTTTTCGTATAGTTTTTCGTTCATTTGTTAAGGATAGGATATATTAGTATCCGTATCCGCCGCCACCCCAGCAGCTACATCCGATGATGATTAGAAGGATGAATAGTACGATAAGCAAAGCAAATCCACCGCCGAAACCAGAGCAACTTCCACCATAGCTCATATGTTTTCCTCCTTTTGAGTAAGTTAATCTATATAATTCATGGACTACTATATACAGTATGTTTTTTGTATGGAAAAGGAGCCAGTCTCTTTTGTAATTAGACAAACGCCTGTATGGTTATTTTGATTGTATATTGTGCTAGGGGTATGTGAAGAAATCATTATATATTTTGCAATTTGTTCATAAAAAAATATAAAAATTGTAAAAAAAACCATTTTTATATTTTTTTATGAGAGGATTTGTACTATAATTTTACAAGTAATATTATGGGAAAAGGGAGTTTTAGTAAAGAGATGGAGATGGGAAAATTACACAATAAAATAGAAAACAAAAAGAAAGAGCTAATCCAACTTGTTGCTAGACACGGATTGGATCATGATAAAGTTTTGTTATTTAGCCGAGATTTAGATATACTTATTAATAAGTTTATGAATGTAAAAGATAAAGTACACAAATAAATAATTTGCAGTTTTTTATATTAAGATATTTTGTAAAAAAGGAGAGAAAAGTATTTGGAACATTTACAAGAAGAGTTATATAAACAAATAAAAGAAGAAAAAGGTATTGTTACAATTTTTTTAAAGAGTGGCGTTAGAATAGTAGGAGAAGTTGTTGCGATAGACAAATTTACCGTTTTAATGTTAGTTGATGGAAAACAACAGCTTATATACAAGCAGGCTATATCAACGATAATAAAATAAGACACTCATATTGAGTGTCTTTTCATTATCGTTTGCAAGCTTCCACATCAATGCCAGCAGCTAGTAATTTCTTTTCGCCATCTTGTTCAATCATTTTTTGTAATTTAGATAGGAAAGAATCAAAGTTTGTATGCTTTGCTACTTGGAATGTCATTTTATGCTCAATGGGTAGCCACGTATCAATATCAGCTTCGTTATGCTGAATTTTCACCTCAAGCTTATCAAGTGCGTTAGCTACTTTTGCCTCGTACGTTTCTTTCGCTTCAAACTCCATCCATAAATCATATAATTCCTCACCGAGAGAACCTTTTAATGTTCGTTTAATATTTAAAATGGCTTCTTGCTCATTTATTTGTTTTTGTAATTGTAATTCATGACTATTCATTGTATCAAAAGCAGGAATATCACCAGCTTCAGCTTCGACTAGGTCGTGAATAATAACCATTTTAAGTAATTTTTCAATATTTACTTTTTGATCTAAATAAGGCTCAACTAAAATGGCCATTAGAGACATGCGCCACGTATGTTCAGCAACACTTTCTTGACGTCCGTTAGAAAGCCAGCTATGTCGCATTTCATATTTTAATTTTTCTGCTAGTGCAATGACTTGTAAAATGTTATGTTCCATCGTGATCCTCCTCATATTTCCATACTATAATTCTAATATGGAAATGAAATGTGTCAATTTTATGAGTATATTGCGATAAACAGATGATAAGCGTATAATACTTATTATATGTGAAAACGCATTATTAAAATAAAAAAATGTTTTATAAAAATGAAAAGGAAAGGGCAGGAATATGGGAGAAGAAAATCAAGGATTTGCTAGACCACAAAGAAGAAAAAGGAAGTTTGACATTTCTAGCCCAGTCGGCATTATAGTAGGTTTTGCTATAGTGATAGCGGCAATTATGATTGGCGGCGGCGGAATAAAAGCTTTTAAAAACTTTTTAGATATTTCATCTATTTTAATTGTCATAGGGGGAACTACAGCGACAATTGTTGTGGCATATCGATTTGGAGAAATAAAAAAATATACGAAAAGCATTTTTACTGTTTTACATAGAAAAGAAGAAAATTTAGAACAGTTAACGGATTTATTTGTTGATTTTTCGAAAAAGTCTAAAAAACACGGCCTACTTTCTTTAGAAGTTGATGGAGAGCAAGTAGACAATCCTTTTATTCAAAAAGGAATTCAACTCATGTTAAGTGGTTATGATGAAGAGGAATTAAAAGAAGTGTTAATGAAAGATGTTGAAACGGAAGTGTATGAGCTAAGAAAGGGAGCGACATTATTAGATAAAATTGGTGATTTCGCTCCAGCTTGGGGCATGATAGGGACTTTAATTGGTCTTATCATTATGCTTCAAAACTTGCAAGACACATCGCAAATTGGTACAGGGATGGCAGTTGCGATGTTAACGACATTGTATGGATCAGTACTTGCAAATATGATTGCAATCCCTCTTGCTGAAAAGGTGTATCGTGGTATTGAAGATTTATATACAGAGAAGAAGTTTGTTATTGAAGCGATTTCAGAATTATATCGCGGTCAAATTCCTTCTAAATTAAAGTTGAAACTCGATACATATGTATACGAAACAAAGGTAAAAAAAGTAAAACGAGCAGCCTAATATTTCAAGGAGTGGTATGGTTATGATGAAACGACCGCAAAAGGGATCGCCTCGTTGGATGACGACTTTTACAGATTTAACGATGTTATTATTAACTTTCTTTGTATTACTAGTTGCTACATCAAAGCAGGATGCAGTAAAATTGTCAAAGATGCTTGAAAAGTTTAGTGACGTGGAGCAAGTAGATGCGAAAGTAATGGAAAATACAATACCAGATATTTCGCATGAAAAAAATGATGAAAAAATGGTCTCGAAAAAAAGAATGGATGAATTATATAAGAAATTAAAAGCATATGTAGATAATAACGGTATTAGTCAAGTGAATGTATATCGTGAGGATACAGGAGTAAGCGTCGTTATAGTAGATAATTTAATATTTGATACGGGTGACGCGAACGTTAAACCGGAAGCGAAAGAGATAATAAGTCAATTAGTTGGGTTTTTCCAATCAGTACCAAATCCGATTGTTGTTGAAGGGCATACAGATAGTAGACCTATTCATAATGACAAATTCCCTTCTAACTGGGAGCTGTCTTCAGCAAGAGCAGCAAATATGATTCACCACTTAATCGAAGTGTATAATGTGGATGATAAAAGACTAGCTGCGGTAGGGTATGCAGACACAAAGCCAGTTGTACCAAATGATTCACCGCAAAATTGGGAGAAAAACCGTCGCGTTGTCATTTACATAAAAGAATAGTATATTATCATTTTAATAATAAAATAATGAAAATACGAAAATTCTTTTAAAAAAATATTAAATTTTATCATTTTATTTTGTATAATGAGTGAGAATGATAAGGTGAAATATTAAGATATATTTATACATAGAAGGAGAGAATTAAAAAGAATGGCACATAAAATTTTAGTTGTAGACGATGCGATGTTCATGCGAACGATGATTAAAAACTTATTAAAAAGTAATTCTGAATTTGAAATTATTGGTGAAGCAGAGAATGGAGTAGAAGCAATTCAGAAGTTTAAAGAACTTCAACCGGATATTGTAACATTAGATATTACTATGCCAGAAATGGACGGACTTGAAGCGTTAAAAGAAATTATTAAAATTGATTCAAGTGCAAAAGTTGTTATTTGTTCTGCAATGGGACAACAAGGTATGGTATTAGATGCAATTAAGGGTGGAGCAAAAGACTTTATTGTAAAGCCGTTCCAAGCGGATCGAGTAATTGAAGCTTTAACAAAAGTAGCAAACAGCTAATATAGAAGGGGTGCCACAAGGAATCTAAACATTGATAGTGGATATGCGTGTGGCCCCCTTTTTTCTTGCTTTAAAACACTAAATTGTTATACATAAATGAAATGTTTGTTAGACAGGTAGGGGATGAAAATGCAAACAGATCTATTAAATATATTTTTTGAGGAATCAGAAGAACATTTACAGTCGCTAAATGAAAATGTGCTAATTTTAGAACAGAATCCTGCTGATATGAGTGTAGTAGGAGAAATATTCCGCTCAGCCCATACATTTAAAGGTATGTCAGCGAGTATGGAATTTACGGAAATGGCGGATTTAACGCATAAAATGGAAAACGTTTTAGATGAAATTCGTCATGGGAATATAGTTGTAAATGCAGAGATTATTGATGTGATTTTTGAGTGCATTGATAATTTAGAGAAGATGGTTGCAGATGTGCAACAAGGCGGAATGGGCAATATTGATGTAATTACAACTAAGCAGAAATTAGAAGCATTATTGAATGGCAATGTAGAAACTCCTGCGGAATATATTGAGCAAGAACCTATAAATAATGATGATGCAGTTTCGCATGAAGTGCATATAACTGTTGAGCAACATGCTATTTTAAAAGCAGTACGTGCAATTATGTGTATTGAAGCACTGCAAAATGTAGGTAATGTACAAAAAACAGTTCCAAGTATTGAAGAAATTGAAGCAGATGCTTTCGGTTTTGAGTTCACAGTATTTATGGATACTGATCAAAGTGAAGAAGAATTAAAACAAGTAGTGCTTCATGTTTCTGAAATTGAGAAAGTAGAAGTGAAGCAAGGACATACATTAAAAGAAGTAGTCTCGAAAGAATTGGGTACACAAGAAGCTATGCAGGAAGGTTTACAAGCGGCTACTCATGTGGAATCAATTAAAGAAGTATCGAAGCAATCTGCTAATGCTACACCTGCTAAAAGCGCTGCAAAAACGAAAAATGGTAAAGTGGAAAATCGTTCCATACGTGTTCAATTAGAAAAAATTGAAAGATTAATGAACATGTTTGAAGAAAGTGTAATTGAGCGTGGTCGTATAGATGAATTGGCACAAGCAATTCAAAACAAGGAATTAATTGAGCATTTAAATCGATTAGGTGATATTTCAAAAGATATTCAAAATGTACTATTAAATATGCGTATGGTACCGATAGAGACTGTTTTCAATCGTTTCCCGCGTATGGTACGTATGTTAGCGAAAGATTTAGGAAAGAAAATCGATTTACAAATTACAGGTGAAGACACCGAAGTTGATAAAATTGTTATTGATGAAATCGGTGATCCACTCGTCCATTTAATTCGTAATGCAATTGATCATGGGGTTGAAACTGTTGAACAACGTCGTGATGCAGGAAAAAATGAGACAGGTACGATTAAATTAGAAGCGTTCCATAGTGGAAATCATGTCGTTATTCAAATTACGGATGATGGAAATGGAATTCATAAAGGGAAAGTATTAGAAAAAGCGATTAAAAATGGTGTTGTAACAGAATCTGAGGCAAATAAATTAACGGACCGTGAAGTATTTGATTTGATTTTCCAACCAGGATTTAGTACAGCTGAAGTTGTATCAGACCTTTCTGGGCGTGGCGTTGGATTAGATGTAGTGAAACATACGATCCATAGTTTAGGTGGACACTTAATTATTGATTCTGAAGAAGGGAAAGGTAGTACATTTAGAATTGAACTGCCATTAACGTTGTCCATTATTCAATCTATGCTTGTTCAAACAAATGATAAACGTTATGCTTTCCCTCTTGGCAATATTGTTGAAGCAATTCGGATTAAAAAAGAAGACATCCAATCCTTACAAGGAAAAGATGTGTTAAATTACCGTAATCAAATTATTGAAGTGAAGCATTTAAGTACTGTATTTGGTGAGAAAACAGTAGATGAGGCGTTTGCGTCATATGATGGTCAAATGGTTCCTGTGTTAATTGTTCGTAATACACATCGCAGCTATGGACTTATTGTAAACACAATTATCGGTCAAAGAGAAATAGTCTTAAAGTCATTAGGTGACTTCTTTGCAGAGAGTTCTAATTATTTCTCTGGTGCGACAATTCTCGGTGATGGACGAGTGGTCCTCATTTTAAACCCAGAAGGTTTATAATAGGAATGAAGGAAAGCTCCCCACTTGTATACAATTGGGGAGCTTTTTGGTTAATCGTTACTAATCTAAAAATGGGAATAAATACATATTAACGTTTTATATAATAAGTTTGTTAAAATAAAATGAGAGTTTATATCATTTGATAGAAAAACAGAAATGAGGAGGCAGAGAAAATGCCTGAGCAACACACAAAAGGGGATACGAGCACAATTGTGCTCGAAAAAGAAAATGAGCATTTAACGCCTCAAGAATGTGATATTCTTGGCGAAATTGCAAATATATCATTTGGTTCAGCTTCGACTGTATTATCAACAATCTTAAATAGGCAAGTAAGTATTACTGCTCCTCGCATAGAATTGGTAGATTTATATGATTCAAGCGACGTCGAAGTTCCACACGTTGTATTAAACATTCATTTTACAAAAGGATTAGATATGGAAAACCTTCTTGTCCTTAAGCAAGATGTTGCATTATCCATTGCTGATTTAATGATGATGGGAACAGGTGAAGTGGAAGACGGAAAAGAACTTGGTGAATTAGAGCTAAGTGCTGTACAAGAAGCGATGAATCAAATGATGGGGTTCGCAGCTACATCTATGTCAGAATTCTTTCAAGATACAGTAGATATGTCTCCGCCGACAATTAAAGTTGTAAAGTTATCAGAAGAAATGGAGAAAATTTCTGAGATTGATGGGAATCAAACGATTGTTAAAGTATCGTTTGATTTAAAGATAGATAATCTTGTAAACTCTAAACTTGTGCAAATTGTTTCAGTTGAACATGCGAAACGAATGGTAAATAAATTAATGCAATTATCTGGTGGAGTAGAAGAAAAAGATGAGCCAGCAGAAATAGTGGAAACTGAGATTGTAGAAGAACAAGTTGAAAAAGAGCATTTAACACAAGAAGAGAAAGATGTCCTTGGTGAAATTGCAAATATTTCAATTGGTTCAGCTTCAACAGTATTGTCAACACTATTAAATCAGCCAGTTACAATTAGTACGCCCAATGTAGAATCAATCAATGTTCGTCATTATGACGGAGTACCAGTCCCGTTTGTTATTTTAAATGTTGATTTTGTTGAAGGGCTAAAGAATGAGAATGTATTCGTATTTACGAAAGATGTCGCTTTAACAATGGTAGATTTAATGATGATGGGAACAGGGGAAGTTGATCCAGAGAAGGAGCTTAGTGAATTAGAACTGAGCGGTATTAAAGAAATCATGAACCAAATGATGGGGCATGCTGCGACGGCGATGTCAGAAATGTTTCAAGAAAAAATGGACATGACACCACCAAATGTTAAATTCGTAACGTTAAAAGAAGAAATGGAATATTTGGGAGAGTCAATGAAAGTGGACGAACTCGTCCAAATTACGTTCAACCTTGAAATTGGCGACCTGCTTCAATCGAAAATGTATCAAATTTTACCGATTTCAGAAGCGAAAGAAATGGTAAGAAGACTTCTATATCCAATGGTGGAAGAGGAAGAAGAAATTGTTACGGAAGAAATTGAAGAAGAAAAAATTGTAGAACCTGTTGTGCAACCTATTGAATTTAAAGAAGTAAAACAAATGGAACCAGTATACATGGATACATCCATCTTACAAAATGTAGAAATGAATGTGAAATTTGTATTTGGAAGCACAGTGAAAACAATTCAAGATATTTTAAGTTTACAAGAGAATGAAGCGGTTGTACTAGATGAGGATATTGACGAACCAATTCGTATTTATGTAAATGATGTATTGGTGGCGTATGGTGAACTTGTAAATGTAGATGGATTCTTCGGAGTAAAAGTGACGAAATCGCTATAAGTCGTTGAAATAGGAGTTTGAGTTAGTAGATGAAAAACGTAAAGTTTTTTCTAATGAGCTGGCTATTCATAAATGTGTGTTTGTTCTTCCCACTGCAAAGTCAGGCGGAAGAACAAATTGAGCCAAATCAAAAATTAAATGAAATGAATGTACAAGAAGAAAACAAAGAAGTTCAAGAGCAGCCAGAGCAAGTGGAAGTGAATCAAGGTAAAGAGCAACAACAAGAAGTAGCAAATGAACAAGAGGTCGAAAAAAAGATAGAGACGGATCAAGGGATTATTACAGTAAATAAGTCGGAATTAAAAGTTGGCGAAGAAGTGCGGGTTATTGTAGAGCCGAAAGAGCAAAATGTTCAAAGTATAAAAGGTATTTTGCGCTTGCCAAAAAACGACGATCGGTATGAACAAGAAAGAATGCTATCGTTTAAGTATGATGAGGAAACGAAGCGATGGATTTCTAACTACAAGGTCGAAACTTTTGATTTGCAAGGTGATTGGAATCTTCAGCTCATTCAAAGTTCTAAAGAAACTGAGAAAGAAGAGCTTATAGAAAATGAAGTGAAAGTCCCATTTATTCGTATAAATAATGACACGCCAACAATAGATAAAGAACTGCCGAAGTTGCATAAAGTTACTGTTGACGAGGCGAAAGAGAAGCTAATTGAACGGAAACAAGGCGATTCTATACGTGTGCGAGTGAAGGCGACAGACGTAGAATCAGTTGTGAAAGAGGTTCGTGTTACATTAAAAGGGAAAGAAAATAAAGAGATTACATTTTTATTAGATTACAATAAGCGCGACATGGATTGGCAAAAAGTATTTGAAATAACGGATGGGTTACCAATCGGGACGTACGAAATACTTGTAGAGATAGTGGATGCGGCCGGCAATAAACTGGTTGAAGAAAGTGAGTATATCGTTTCTATTTTGGAGCAAAAACCAGAAGATAATAAAAAGGTAGAAGAACGAGAGAATGAAGATAAATTAGAAGATAAGGAAGAACCAGAGAAAGAACCAGAGAAGCAGGAAGACTCAAAAATAGAGATTCCGCTCCTGGAAGAAAAACCGCCAGTTGTTCAAATTCCGAAGCAAGAAGAGAAAATAAACGATTTTATAAAAGAGCCGCTGAAAGAGAAAGAAGGAATTACTTACTTTATAAAGGAGCCGTTGGGAAATCATAAGGAAGTAAGTGATGGAAAGGCTCAAAAAGAGAACAAAAGTAGAAATGACAATGGAGTCGTTTCGAAAAAGAAAGAACAAATAGAAGAACCGCAAAAGAAAAAAGAAGACAGTAGCGAACAAGGAATACAAGCTTCTAATGTGTTTGCTATTATGTCAGGTTTATTCGTACTATTTTTAGTTTTAAAGAGTAATAAAGAATGGGGCTAATTATTTCACCGTAGTGGAGGCGCTTAGATGGAGATTAAACGTACGACAATTGATAATAAGACGCTACAACCATTAAAACAGCCTGCAGCTATTTCGGAACATGAAATCCAGAAAGAACGAAAGCATAGTAATCTAGTGTTTACTGGACAGTCTAAGATTATTTCGAAAAATAATGAAATAGGAATTTTACTTGCGAGTTTAGGTGATGGAAAGGTTATGAAGGAAATGCTTTCTAAAGAGATGGATACAGTGTTACAACTCTTTAAAAAGTTGCATACGTTATCTGGAGAAGGGAAGCAAACAGAAAAAGTATTTGAACAAGTAATGAGAAGTTTACAAGGGCTTGTTAAGCAGGCGCATATAAAAGAACTTCCTTTGTTAGATGGAACGTATGATTTCGCAGAAGTACAACTATCATTTGGTAGAAAGGTACATATTCCGTTATTAGATGTAAGTGCACTCATTTCTAGAGTGGAAAGTGATTCTTCAGAAGGAAATATAAATTTAATGGTAACGGTTATTACTGCTTACATAACGAAATTGTCTAACGAAACTATTTTAATTAGCGTTACAGATCGCACTGCTAAAGAGCGGGATGTAAGTGTATGGAGAGCGCTCGCAGAAATGAATATGACACAATTATCACAGGCCCTGAAACAAACGATGCAAGAACATAAATGGTCTATGACATTTCTTTTTCTCTTTGTATGGATTGTTGCTATTATTTTAATTCGAGTTATATAAAAAGGTCGTCACTTTACATTGTGACGACCTCTTTTATATTTTTTCGTAGAAGAATGTATCAAATCTCTGAAGATTATAACGTTCAGGTGTTAAAATTTGTTCGGTACTACCAACAAATAGTACGCCGCCTTTTCGTAAAGAACGACTAAACTTTTCATAAAGTTTTACCCTTGCTTCTTCAGTAAAGTATATCATTACGTTGCGACAAATGATTAAATCGTAATTTGTATCGAACGACTGCATTAACAGGTCGTGTTGTTTGAACGTGACGTTTTGCTTAATATTTTGATGTAATGAATATATATCATTTTCTTTTGTGAAATGACGCTCTTTCAAATCGATAGGTAATTCTTTTAAAGAACGTTCTGTATATTGACCGCGTTTTGCAGTTTCTAAAATGTGAAAATCAAGATCTGTTGCTTGTATTTCAAAACGAAATGGAGCTAGATGCTTCGATAAAATCAAAGAGAGTGTATATGGTTCTTCACCGGCAGCGCAAGCGGCACTCCATACTTTTAATTTTCCGTTATTTTGTTCAAGTAATTTTGGTAGTGCTTTCGTCTCTAACGTTTGCCAACGTTCTTTATTTCTAAAAAATTCTGAAACGTTAATTGTAATATAGTCAATAAAACTTAAAAATAAATTTTGATCGGTACGTAAATTGCTTAGAAAACTAGTGTAGTTCTCAAAGCCCTTTCTCGAAATAAAAGCATCGATTCTACGACGCATTCTATCTTGTTTATATGAAGCGATATCCATATTGAATTGTTGTTTAAAACTCGCGATAAAATGATCATAATCTTGTTCAATTATCATATTTATAATAGGCACAATAACGATATTGTGCCTCCCCCTTTACATCATACGGATTTTTTGTTCAAAGTTTTTTTTCATCTGTTTTTCATGTAAACCTGGTAAATCATAAATAACAGCATCAATTCCTGCTTCTTTTGCAACGTCAACGGGAATGACAGAAGTATGCTTGTCCCCATTATAAAAACAGAGAACTAAATCGGTATCTTCGATTATTTGTTTTACAAAAAACATATAATCTGATCGGTAAATGGAGTCGGAAGGATGATCAAAAGCGACATACTCGGCTCCGTGTTTTTTTAAGTAATCAACGACCTCTTGAAATTCATCTGTTAATGCTTGTAACGGCTGTAGCGTGTAAAGGCATAAATTTTGAGCGAGTCTTTCGTTTTCGATGAAAAAACGAAGAATCTCATTTTCGATAGATTTATAACATAATATGTAAATTTTATGTTTGTGAGCATAGTCAGTTAAAAATTTTTTTATTTCTTCTTGATCTAATGCTGTTAATTGATTTGAACCACAAAGAAAAATATTCATAGATTTGTGCCACCTCATGCTAAATTGTAACATATCTTTTATAAAAAATAACTGCAAAATATTAGTGTTCAGAGTATAATTATAAATAACTGGATTTTACGATTAAGTTTAGGAAGAAATAAAAAAATAAATAGGTGATATATATGCTGCGTTCGATCTCGCATAATCCAATTTTATCGCATATACCGCCTGCTACTCAAATGCCGAAAGAAGCAAATGTCAGGACAGGACTTGCATTTTCGGATAATTTGCATGCAGATCCGAAAAAAGATAAATTGCTAGAACAAATGGAAGCATTTGTCGATAACATTGGAGAAATTAAAGAGAAAATTGAAATGGAATTAACGCTTGATAATGTAATGGAATACAAAAATACAGTAAAATCATTTTTGAATTTTTACGTAGATAATGTATTGCAATATAAAGATGTCATGTCTCGTCATCCGCGTTACGGATATTCACAGAAAATGACGATTGTGAAACAGGCGGAAATGGGATTAAATGAGTTAGAAGATGTTATGAACTTAATTAATACGAAAACAGGACATTTAGAAATGTTAAATCAAATTGGAGAAATCCACGGTTTAATTGTAAATTTAGTCTTGTAAAAGGGAAGGAAGCTATATGTACATACAATTATATGAAAAGCTCGTTATTATTCAAAAAGCATATGAAAACATTCAAATACTTGGAGAACAAATATATGAGAATTTAAAACATAAAAATGTAAATGCAGTTCAAAAGTTACAAGTAGAGCAATTGCAGTACATTGATGGTTTAAAAAAGTTATCAAGTTCATTTGAAGAAATGGTTGCTCAGTTTTGTAAAGAACAGGGAGTGGAAGCATTTCGCGTAAGTGCGTTATTTTCGTATTTTTCTCATGAAGAAATTGAAAAAATGGAAGAATTACAAAAAAACCTAACAGAATTAGAAGAGAATGTAAAAATGATTCTTTTGAAAAATCAATATTACTTAAACGTACTATTAAAAACTACAGAAAGTATTGTGGATTCCGTTTCTGAATATAATTTAGAGCGAAACAATAATTCACAAATCTTTATGAACGAACTATTGTAAAGGGGAAGTGAAACATTATGAGACTATCTGATTATAATACGCCGTTATCGGGTTTGTTAGCGGCACAAATGGGATTACAAACGACGAAACAAAATTTATCAAACATTCATACGCCTGGTTATGTGCGTCAAATGGTGAATTACGGATCGGCTGGAGCAAGTCAGGGCTATTCACCGGAACAAAAAATAGGTTACGGTGTACAAACGTTAGGCATTGACCGTATTACAGATGAAGTGAAGACGAAACAGTTTAACGATCAATTATCTCAACTCTCTTACTATAACTACATGAATTCGACTTTATCACGTGTAGAATCTATGGTTGGAACGACAGGAAAGAATTCATTATCTAGTTTAATGGATGGCTTCTTTAATGCCTTTCGTGAAGTTGCAAAAAATCCAGAACAACCAAATTACTACGATACATTAATTTCTGAAACTGGGAAGTTTACAAGTCAAGTAAATCGTCTAGCGAAAGGCTTAGATACAGCAGAAGCACAAACGACAGAAGATATTGAAGCGCATGTAAATGAATTTAATCGTCTTGCTGGCAGCTTAGCGGAAGCGAATAAAAAAATTGGACAAGCAGGTACACAAGTGCCAAATCAACTTTTGGATGAACGTGATCGTATCATTACAGAAATGTCTAAGTATGCAAATATAGAAGTGTCTTATGAATCTATGAATCCTAATATCGCGAGTGTTAGAATGAATGGTGTTTTAACAGTAAATGGACAAGATACATATCCACTTCAATTAAATAAAGAAAAAGAACCAATGACTGCTGAAATTTACGGTTCGGAAATTCCTTTAACTAGTGGAGCAATCCAATCAGCGATCGATACGAAAGCGAAGATTGCTAGTTATAAGAAAAACCTTGAAGAATTAATGATTTCTGTAAAGAATGAAGTGAACACAGAAATGGGAAAAGAGTTCTTTGTGGAAGATCAAGCGAAAGATATGAAATTAAACCCTGAATTTGCAAAAGATGTTTCGAAAATGAAAATATCTGCTGAAACAGCAAATAACCTAGCAGCAATTACGAATGATGATTATAAAGAAGGACTTACATATAAACAAGCATTAGACCAATTTATAGTTGGTGTAGCATCTGATAAAAGTGCAGTGAATGCTTATCAAAAAATCCATGGGGATTTATTAGAGGGAATTCAGCAAGAAAAGATGGGTGTTGAAGGCGTTAATATGGAAGAGGAAATGGTTAATTTAATGGCCTTCCAAAAATATTTCGTCGCAAACTCTAAAGCTATTACGACGATGAATGAAGTGTTTGATAGCCTATTTTCGATTATTCGATAAGTGATAGTAGTTGATTGGAAATATATAAGGAGGAGATAAAAATGAGAGTATCTACATTTCAAAATGCAAGCTGGGCAAAGAATCAGTTAATGGATTTAAATGTGCAACAACAATACCATCGAAATCAAGTAACTTCAGGGAAGAAAAACCTTCTTATGAGTGAAGATCCACTTGCAGCAAGTAAATCATTTGCGATTCAACATTCATTGGCGAATATTGAACAAATGCAAAAAGATATAGCGGATTCGAAAAATGTGTTAACACAAACTGAAAATACTTTACAAGGTGTTTTGAAATCTTTAACAAGAGCAGATCAATTAACAGTACAAGCATTAAATGGAACAAATAGTGAAAAAGAATTGAAGGCTATTGGTGTAGAAATTGATCAAATTTTAAAACAAGTTGTATATTTAGCGAATACGAAAGAGCAAGGCCGTTATATTTTCGGTGGTGATAGTGCAGAGAAGCCGCCGTTTACAGAAGATGGTACATACCAAGGTGGAAAAAATGATGTGAACTGGCAACTAAATGACGGTTATGAATTCAAAGCGTTTCGTAACGGAGAAGCATTATTATCCCCAGTTATAAAAACGTTAAAACAGATGAGTGAAGCGATGCAAAACGGTGACCCAAAAGCGTTAAAACCGTTATTAGAAGGAAATAAGCAAAACTTAGATGGCATCATTAATCGTACAACTGAAGTTGGTTCGACAATGAACACAATGGAGACGTTTAAAACAATTTTAAGCGAGCAAAATGTAGCACTTCAAGAAAACCGTAAAGAAATTGAGGATGTTGATTTAGCGGTCGCAATTTCTGATTTAGCTTATATAAACGCAACGTACGAAGCAACATTAAAAGCTGTTAGTACGATGAGTAAAACGAGTATTTTAGATTACATGTAAATGATAAGGAGTGAAAAATATGGCAGGGACAATATCTAATTATGGTGACAGACAGCAAATATGGAATTTAGGAAATAACATGATAGATACAAAGAAATTAGTAGATTTAGAGTTACAAGCATTGGAAATGAAAAAATCACCATATACTACACAAAAACAAACGTTAACAAATGAAAACAAAGTGTATGCGAGCATGAAAAAAGAGTTTGCAAATTTTGTGCAAGTATTCAAAGATTTAAACACATTTAAAGGTGATGAAAAGAAAACAACTCTATCCAAAGATGGTTTTATGACAGCACAGGCGGATGCTGCTGCAATTCCTGGAACATACACAATTACAGTAGAGCGAGTAGCAGAAAGGCATCAAATAACTACAGCTCCACTTACTCCCCCAAAAACTCCTGAAGGTACGGAGCAAAAATTCAGTTTAGATTTAAAGCTTGGAATAGATGATGTATTCCAGATAAATGGAAAAGAAGTTAAAATTTCGGGAGATATGACGTATAAAGATCTTGTCAATAAAATTAATAATGGAAATTATGGTGTATCCGTATACACATTAGGGGATCAACTATTTTTTACATCTACTATTGCAGGAACAGAGGGAGAGCTGAAATTAACGGATGGTGCCAATGGCTTTTTACAAAATATAGGACTGGTTACTTCTGCGAAAAATACGGATGGAACGAATGCCATTGCACATCAAGTGACAGGGGCAGCAAATGCAGAATATACAATAAATGGAATTAAAGGAACTAGTAAAACAAATAAGATTGATACAATTCCAGGATTAACTATTAACTTAGAAAAGGTAACTACAGAGCCAATTAAATTAACTATCGAAGATTCAGATTTAAAAAATTCGATAGATTTAATCAAAAAAATGAAAGATGAGTATAATAACGCTGTTAAAAGCTTAGATTTGTTTTCTGGTGAAAATGGAGTAATGCAAGGGAATAATGTTTCATTTGCTATAAGTAATGCAATGACAAGCATTTTTAGATTTTCCCAAGATGATAAGTATTTATTTTCTTTTGGAATTCAAATTGATAAAACAGGAAATATGACTCTTGATGAAGAGAAATTGAAAATAGCTTTTAAAGAGAATCCAGAATCTACAAAACAATTTTTCTTTGGTTTTAATGGCATTGGTCATGATATAGATAAAAAGCTCGAGGGAATCTTTGGAGATGAAGGGATTATTGGAAAACGCTCTAAAAGTATTGAAAAGCAAGTAACTGATTTAGAGAGAAAAATTCAAGATATTGATACAATTAATAAGAAAAAACAAGAATCAATTATTGATAAATATGCAAAGTTGGAAAGCCAGCTAGCATTGCTTGATAGTCAGCTGCAGACAATCAAAGCAATGACAAAAACAAAAAGTAATGATTAATGAAAGCTGAGGAAGTGATTATATGCAAGCATGGCAACGTTATATGCAAAACGATATTATGACGAGTAATCCGATTAAAAATACAATATTTATTTATGAAAGATGTATCGTAGAGTTTCGTAAATTAGAAGAACTTTTAAATACATTTAAACTTCAAGAAGGAGACGACCTTCTTGAAAAGTTAGAACGTATATTTGAAGAGTTGAAGCTTCAATTAAATCCTGATATTTCGAAAGATTTATATGACAGTCTATTTGGTTTATACGATTGGATTAGCATTCAAATTCAAACGATGAAAGTAACGCGCCAAGCAAAAGACATTGATGCGATTGTACAAGTGTTACAAGATTTAATAGACGGTTACCGTGGAGCGCTCGAAAATGAACAATGATATTTATCGAACGTTTGTCAGTTGTTTTAATGGAATCGGTGAATTGCAGGTTTCAGATGAAGAATTTGCTGAGAAAAGTGAGATGTTAAATCGTTGGATGATGACATTGGATGAAGAAACGCGCACGCAAGTTGCAATGGAAGTTACCCCGTGGATTATTAAGGCAGCGCAGCATATTCGAGATAAGCAAAAGATTTTGGAAGAAATGATTATGGAAAATGATGGGCGAATGAAAGCTAATTCATTTTATGGTAAATATTAATGATAAAGTATGGAAACGGATTCCCCTTTTTAAAAGGGAATCCATTCCTTGTTTAAATAAAGAGTTCCGCTGATTGAGGTTTCACTTTATGCCTGTAATGAGAAAATAATCTAAATAATATAAAAATTGACTTTGATTTGTATTCCATATATCGAAATATTTCATGGATTACTACGTGTATACATTTTTTTGTATTCTTTTTTTATATTTTTGTATTTTTCTAAAGACAACAATGGAAAAATGGAATAAAATATGTAAGGGTACATGATTGTTAATATTTTAATAAACACATATAAGAAAATAAATAATGAAGTGAAACTTCCATCAGTGGATCATTAAGTTAAAAAAGAAAGGGTGTGGAATATGCCAGATCTAGTGAGTGATGTAGGCCATTATATGAATTATTTAGTGACGAAACGAAATACTGTTTCTAGTAATATTGCAAATGCGAATACACCCGGCTATAAAGCACAAGATGTAACATTTGCTGAGCAAATGAATAAAAGTAGTGCATTATATAAAAACAATGCTGCGGACTTAAAGAGCAATCCAGATTTATATCAAACGAATGAAATGCACTTACCGACAGTGAATGCGAAAAATACATATGCAAAGATGCAAACAAAATCAATGCAAACGAATAAAGATGGAAATAGTGTGGATGTAACGACAGAAATGCTAGATTTAATGAAAGCAAATCAGTTATACGGTATTTCAATTAACGCGATTAATACACAATATGCAATTAACCAAGCGGCACGCGGACGTTAAAAGTAGAAGGAGAGACAACGATGTTTCAGGCAATTAATGCAAGTGGCTCAGGGCTAACGACAGCGAGAAAGTGGATGGAAGTTACTTCTAACAATATTGTAAATGCAAATACAACGGCTGCTCCGGGGGCGAATTTATATGAGCGTCGTAGTGTAGTGCTAGAATCAAACAATAGTTTTGCAAATATGTTAGAGGGGTCTCCTACAAATGGAGTAAAAATAAAAAGTATTGAAGCAGATAAAACTGAAAACTTAGTGTATGATCCAACACATCCGCATGCAAATGAAGAAGGATATGTACGTTATCCAAATATTGATGTGACTGCTGAAATGACGAATGTAATGGTTGCCCAAAAAATGTACGAAGCGAATACAAGTGTATTAAATGCGAATAAAAAAATGCTGGATAAAGATTTAGAAATCGGCCGAGGATAAGGGGGAATATAGTAATATGAAAATTCAACCAATGTTAAATACACAACCATTTGGAGCAATTCAGTCAATTGGTGCACCGAAAACGTCTCAAACATCTGTAGTTGAGGGGAAAAAGTTTATTGATTTATTGGAAGATATGAATCAAACGCAAAACAATGCGCAAACAGCAGTATACGATTTACTAACTAAAGGGGTAGGGGAAACGCATGACGTTTTAATTCAGCAGAAGAAGGCAGAGTCCCAAATGAAAACGGCTGCTCTCGTACGTGATAATCTTATCGAAAATTATAAGTCACTAATTAATATGCAAATTTAGGAAAGTGGACGGGTGTGTTTAAATGGAAAAGATAAAAAATGTTATCCAATCATTAAAAACGTGGCATAAGTTAGTAATCGGTGCTGCGCTTTTAGCGATTGTAACAGGAGCACTTTTATACTTCACCTTGCCAGATAAATATGTTGTTGTATATCAAAATTTAAATGATACAGATAAGCAAGAGATTACAGCAGAATTATCGAAGTTAGGTGTCGATTATCAATTAGCAGCCGATGGTTCGATTCGTGTGCAAAAGAATGATGCTCCATGGGTTCGAAAAGAAATGAATGGGATGGGCTTACCATTTAATTCTAAAAGCGGTGAGGAAATTTTATTAGAAAGCTCGCTCGGTTCAAGTGAGCAAGATAAAAAAATGAAGCAAATTGTCGGTACGAAAAAGCAATTGGAGCAAGATATCGTAAGAAACTTTGCGACAGTTGAAACGGCGAATGTTCAAATTACATTACCTGAAAAAGAGACAATTTTTGATGAAGAAAAAGCAAAAGGAACAGCTGCAATTACTGTAGGTGTGAAACGTGGCCAATTATTAACTGCAGATCAGGTTGCAGGTATACAGCAAATGATTAGTGCAGCAGTTCCAGGTGTAAAAGCAGAAGAAGTAAGTGTGATTGATAGTAAAAAAGGTATTATCTCAAAAGGAGCAGATGAAGCGCATTCTACTAGTTCCTCTTCTTATGAAAAAGAAGTAGAGATGCAGCAACAAATTGAAGGTAAATTAAAGCAAGATATTGATGCAACATTAATGACGATGTTTAAACCGAATGAATATAAAGTGAATACGAAAGTGTCTGTAAACTATGATGAAGTTACACGCCAGTCAGAAAAATATGGTGATAAAGGTGTACTTCGTAGTAAACAAGAGCAAGAAGAAAGCTCTACTGCACAAGAAGGAGCAGAGACGAAACAAGGCGCTGGTATTACAGCGAACGGTGAAGTACCAAATTACGGTACGAACAATAATCAAAATGGTAAAATCGTCTATGATAATAAAAATGGTAACAAAATTGAAAACTATGAAATAGATAAAACAGTTGAAACAATTAAGAAACACCCAGAATTAACGAAAACAAATGTTGTAGTATGGGTAGACAATGATACGTTAGTAAAACGAAAAATAGATATGACTACTTTCAAAGAAGCAATCGGCACAGCTGCTGGGCTTCAAGCTGATCCGAATGGAACCTTTACAAACGGTCAAGTTAACGTTGTAACTGTTCAGTTTGATCAGCCGAAAGAAGAGAAGAAGAAAGAACCAGAAGAAAGCGGTATAAACTGGTGGTTATTCGGTGGAATTCCAGCTGGTTTATTAGCGATTGGTGGTCTAGTATGGTTCTTATTAGCAAGACGTAAGAGAAAGAAAGAAGAAGAGGAATATGAAGAATACTTAGCAGAAGAGGAAATTGCTGCAAGTAATGAAAGTATTATGGAAATTCCTGAAGAAAAAATAGTACCAGAGCCAAAACCAGAACCAGAAGAACCGAAAGAACCAACGTTAGATGAACAAGTGCATGATGCTACGAAAGAACATGTAGAAGGAACTGCAAAAGTAATTAAAAAATGGTTAAATGGACAGTAAGGGAGGAACAACGATGTTAGATGAAATCTCCTCCAAAGAAAAAGCTGCCATCCTTATTCGTACATTAGAAGAAGGGGTGGCAGCAAAAGTCATTGAATATATGACGGCTGAGGAAAAAGAAGTATTACTTCGTGAAATCGCGAAGTTTCGTGTATATAAACCGGAAACGTTAGAAAATGTACTAGGGGAGTTCTTATATGAATTAAATGTAAAAGAATTAAACCTAGTGACTCCGGATAAAGAATATATTCGTCGCATATTTAAAAATATGCCAGAAGACGAATTAGAAAAATTATTGGAAGATCTTTGGTATAACAAAGATAATCCGTTTGAATTCTTAAATTCACTTGCGGATTTAGAACCGCTTCTTACTGTACTTAATGATGAATCGCCACAAACGATTGCGATAATCGCTTCTTATATTAAACCGCAGCTTGCTTCTCAATTAATTGAGAGATTACCAGATCATAAGCGAGTAGAAACGGTAATGGGGATTGCGAAGCTAGAGCAAGTTGATGGTGAATTAATAAATCAAATTGGTGATTTATTAAAATCAAAATTAAATAATATGGCATTTAATGCAATTAATAAAACGGATGGCTTGAAAACAATAGTAAACATTTTAAATAATGTTTCACGAGGTGTTGAAAAAACAGTCTTTCAAAAGCTGGATGAAATGGATTATGAGTTATCTGAGAAAATTAAAGAAAACATGTTTGTATTTGAAGACTTACTCGGACTTGAAGATCTTGCACTTCGTCGTGTATTAGAAGAAATTACAGATAACGGTGTTATTGCGAAAGCACTTAAAATTGCAAAAGAAGAAATTAAAGAGAAATTATTTACATGTATGTCTTCAAACCGTAAAGAGATGATTCTAGAAGAATTAGATGGCTTAGGACCGCTTAAGATGACAGATGCTGAAAAGGCACAGCAAACGATTACAGGCACAGTGAAAAAGCTAGAGAAGGAAGGAAGAATTATCGTTCAAAGAGGTGAAGATGATGTCCTTATTTAAAAACAGAATTCCGAAGAATTCTGTTTCTTTTTCTGAAGAAACGTTTGAATTACAATTTCCAAAACCAATACCAGTTCAAGTAGAAGAAGAAATACAGGTGGACCATGAAGAGCTTCTTGCACAGCAACAATCATTACATACTGAACTGAATCAACTAAGGCAAGAACAACAAATGTTAGAACGAGAGCGTCAACAGCTATTACAAGATAAAGAACAATTTCAAATGCATATTCATGAACAAATGGAACAGATGGAAGCAGCACGTATGCAGTTTCAAAAAGAACAACAAGAAACAGCATATGAATGGACAGAGTTATTATGGGATCAATCTTTTCAACTAGCAGAAAAAATCGTGAATCAAGCGGTAGATTCACGATTGCTTGATGTGTTACCCATTTTAACTGGTATCGTTCAAACGTTGCCTACTTCGTTTGAAAAATTAATCATTACCGTACATCCAGAAACATTTGAACGTATTCAAGAAGAGAAGGAAAATACGAAAGAATATTGGTTACTACAATTAGTAGAATGGAAATATGATTTCTCCTTACAGTTCGGTGAATTTGTTCTAGAAGAAGAGAAAGAGTTCTTTGAATTTAAATTTGCACCTATATTTGCGAAACTTCGCCAGAAATGGGAAGAAGAGAAGTTATTTGAGGAGCAAAATGTATGAATCGACTATTAATGAATGAAAACCAAAAATGGAATACATTTATTGAAACGCCGTTTTATACGAAAGTCGGTAAAGTTCATAGTGTACAAGAACAGTTTTTTGTAGCGAAAGGGCCAAAGGCGAAAATAGGAGATGTTTGTTTCGTTGGAGAACATAGCGTCTTATGTGAAGTAATTGCAATTGAAAAAGAGAACAACATGTTACTTCCATTTGAACAAACAGAAAAAGTATGTTATGGAGATTCAGTTACACTAATTGCAGAAGATGTTGTTGTACCTCGTGGTAATCATTTACTCGGAAAAGTGTTAAGTGCAAACGGCGAATTACTAAATGAGGATGCAGAGAATATTCCATTACAAAAAATAAAACTAGATGCCCCGCCTATTCATGCATTTGAACGCGAAGAGATTACCGATGTATTTGAAACAGGAATTAAATCGATTGATTCTATGCTAACAATTGGCATCGGTCAAAAGATTGGTATTTTTGCAGGTTCTGGTGTTGGTAAATCTACTTTACTCGGAATGATTGCAAAAAATGCAAAAGCTGACATTAATGTTATTAGCTTAGTAGGAGAACGTGGCCGGGAAGTAAAAGACTTTATTCGAAAAGAATTAGGTGAAGAAGGAATGCGAAAAAGCGTCGTTGTTGTAGCGACGTCAGATGAAAGTCACCTAATGCAACTTCGTGCAGCGAAACTTGCAACGTCTATTGCTGAATATTTCCGTGATCAAGGTAATAACGTACTACTTATGATGGACTCTGTTACTCGTTTTGCTGATGCGCGTAGAAGTGTTGATATTGCCGTTAAAGAGTTGCCAATCGGTGGTAAAACACTCTTAATGGAAAGTTATATGAAGAAGCTGTTAGAGCGCTCTGGGAAAACACAAAAGGGATCCATAACAGGTATTTATACCGTACTCGTTGATGGAGACGATTTAAACGGCCCTGTACCAGATTTAGCGCGTGGTATTTTAGATGGACATATTGTATTAAAACGTGAGCTTGCAACACTTAGTCATTACCCTGCTATTTCAGTGCTAGACTCAGTGAGTAGGATTATGGAAGAAATCGTTTCGCCAACTCATTGGCAACTTGCAAATGAAATGAGAAAAATCTTATCTGTTTATAAAGAAAATGAATTGTATTTTAAATTAGGGACGATTCAAGAAAATGCAGAAAATGCTTATATTTTTGAATGTAAAAACAAAGTAGAAGGTATAAATACGTTTTTAAAACAAGGTCGATCTGATAGTTTCCAATTTGATGATATTGTTGAAGCGATGCACCATACAGTATAAGACCTCTGCCCAAGAGGTCTTATTTTTTTGTTTTTTAATATTTCACAGATTTTTTTGGAAAAAAACTATATAATAGAAAAAGAGAACGTTATAATAGGAAGGGGCTATGAAAACAGGTGGATAAGCAGCAGTACGACACGATAAAATTGCAAATAAATCAAGAAAAAGAACAGATTTTGAAAGAAGTGTATGAATTAACAGGTGAAAAAAGAAAAATAGAACAAAAAAAAGAATATGATTTATATGTAGTAAAATCGCGTAGTAAAGTCGTACAAACTGGGCAGCGTATAATGGCCGGCATGCTTTCGTCACATACGTTTTCACCTGAAAGAATAGAAGAATGGAATCGGAAAATTAAAAAAACGGAAGATTTTATTCAAAAAAATGAAAGCCTTTTAGAACAAGTAAAAGAAAAAGAACGTGTCATTGATGAGATGTATCAAGAAGATTGTAGAAAGCTTGCAAAAGTACGAGAAAAGCAGGAAGAAAAAATGCTTCTTGATTTGAAAATGTGTATGAATGGATGAGGTGAATATAGTGATACAGTCTGTATTACCGGTGCAACAAAGTTTACCTCCGCAAAAAGAAAAAGGGCTAGAAGTACAATCAAAAAGTGAAGATTCTTCATTCGATCGTACGATGAGAATGGAAAATAAAAAGCAGCCGAAAACGGAGAAAATGAAACAAGAAGAAGCACCAAAAGAAGAAAAAAAAGAATATATTCTTTCTAAACAATCAGTAACGAAAGAAGAGCCAATTGTAAAGAAAGAAGAAAAAAAAGAGACAGAACAGTTACTATTAGCTGTATCTGAGCAAATGGTTGCAATTGAGCAATTACGTGTGCAACCGGAATTGTTATATCAATACATACAAAAAATACAAGAGCTATATAAAGAATATGGGAATATAAAACTTAACGAATTACCCGCCAATGAATTACAACAGTTGCAAGAGCTTCTTTCAAATATGAATATCAAAAATGCTATATGTTTAGAAGATACAATGCAAATGGCGTTAGATAAAGTGAAGATGCCAGAGCAAACGATGCAAGTATTGAAAGTTGTAGAAACAGAAACTTGTAATATCGCAAAAAAACAAGAAGATTCCAAAGACTTAGATGTAGATCTTCCAAAAGCTGAGGGCGATGATGTAAAGATAGAGTTGCCGGAAGGTGATGTGTTAAACGATTCGAGTTCAACGGGTGCGGAGTTGCTAAATAAAGCAACGGGTACGGATCAAATAGGAAAATCAAATAGTGGCGCTGAGAAAGTTTCATTGCCTGATTTAGGAAAGAAAATGGAAGCGCAAGTAGAAGCATTGCAAAAATTTGTAGTGAAACAAGAGCGTGTTTTATTTCAGTTAAATCCAGAAAAACTTGGTACATTAACAGTGTTTATGAAAAAAAATGGAGATCAAATTGATGTTCACGTAGAAATGGAAAAACATGATGCGAAAAAACGTGTTGAAATCATTTTTGATGAATTGAGATTGAAGTTAAAAGAAAAAGAAATCAATATTCAAATTAGCTATTCAGATAAAGATGAAAATCGAAA
The DNA here is from genome assembly GCF_052947655.1 of Bacillus pretiosus. NCBI lineage: Bacteria > Bacillati > Bacillota > Bacilli > Caryophanales > Bacillaceae > Bacillus > Bacillus pretiosus. Next base: position 1,597,330 of record NZ_CM129593.1, read on the forward strand.
AGAACAGCGAGAACAAGAGCAAAGACAAAAACAAAAATTAGCAAGTACGAAACATGAAAAACAACATTCAAAAGAATTTGCGGGATTATTGGAGGAATAAAGTGTGCCAACAGTTGGATTAAATACAACGAGTACAAATCATATTCCGTTACAAGCAGGAGCACAAACAAAAAACGCATCTGTTACTGGTGCACAGTCGACAGCTCAACAAGCAAACGGAGTATCAGCAAGTACTCAAAAAACACCCGGTATTATGGATAAAGATGATTTCCTGAAACTTTTTTTAGCAAGCTTTCAACATCAAGACCCGTTTAATGCGATGGATATGAACCAAATGATGAACCAAACAGCACAGCTATCGCTTATGGAGCAAGTACAGAATATGACGAAAGCAGTAGATAAACTGCAATCAACGATGTATTCGACAGCTCTTGATGGGGGGATGAAGTTTTTAGGAAAGTACGTTAGAGGTGTAAGCAATAATGGAAAGCAAGTGACTGGTCAAGTGGAAACAGTTCGACTTGCTGAAAATAACGAGGTGCAACTTATTGTTGATAATCAAGTTGTCTCACTTCGTTTCATAGAGAGGGTTTCTGATAAACCGATAACAGAAACTAATCCGGAAGATGAGAAGAAAGATGATATAGAAAAAAATGAAGAGGTTAAACCAGATTAATAAAAGGAGTGTACAAGGGTTATGATTAAAGCGTTATATACAAGTATTACAGGGATGAATGCAGCACAAAATGCATTAAGTGTGACTTCAAATAATATTGCAAATGCACAAACAGTTGGATATAAAAAGCAAAAGGCTATTTTTGATGATTTGCTATATAATAATACGGTTGGTTCACGTGGTGATGGTGCTTATGCTGGCACGAATCCAAAGAGTATTGGTAACGGTGTAAAGTTCAGTGGGACATCTACAGATTTTAGTGATGGTTCTATTACTTTAACTAGTGATAAGATGGAGACAGCGATAGAAGGAAACGGTTTGTTCTTAGTTGGTGATCGTAATGCTGGAAATGTAGAGTATACGAGAAAAGGGTCTTTCGGTGTATCGAAAGATAGCTATGTTACAAATACAGGTGGACAGTATGTACTAGGTTATGGTGTAAAAACAGGAACACAAGAAGTAGATTTTTCTTCACGACCAAGCCCAATTCATATTCCAATGGGATCAGCTGTTGGTGGGATTCAAACAGATAAAGCGACAATAGGCGGAAACCTTCCTAGAAACCAAAATGCATTATCTCACGAATTTACAGTTTTTGATGCGGAAGGGAACTCGTTAACGTTACGTGTAAATATTAAACAAAAGACTACAAAAGAGACTGTAGATGGTAAAGAAGTTGAAAAGCCAGTGCCAGGCGAATATACATATACAGTTTCTGTAAGGAATGATTCTAAAAACGAAAAAGAATTTAAGCCTGTCGAAGGCATGACGGGTGAAAAAAATCTTAAATTTGATACATTAGGAAATTTAAAGGAGACAGATGAGGTTGTACAAAAAGATCCAGTAACTGGTAAAATCACTAAAGGTGGATCTGTTCAAATTCCTTTTGGTGGTGGTCTAACACTTGATTTAAGCGGATTAACAAATTATCCGACAGGGAAAACGATTTCTACCACAGAAGTAACGGGGCGTCCAGCTGCAATTGCAAATGACTACTCTATTTCTGACGGTGGTTTCGTTATGATGAAATATTCGGATGGTAGTATGAAAGTTGTAGGACAACTAGCTATAGCTACATTCCCAAATTCAGGTGGATTAATGAAAACTGGGAATGGAAATTACGTTGCGACACCATCAGCGGGTATTCCGGGGATAGGTGTTGCTGGTGAGAATGGTGCAGGTAATGTACGAGGATCAGCAAAAGAAAGTTCAAACGTAGATTTATCCGTAGAATTTGTTGATTTAATGCTTTATCAACGTGGATTCCAAGGAAATGCGAAAGTAATTAAAGTTTCAGATGAAGTATTAAATGAAGTTGTAAACTTAATTCGATAATATATCATAAAGTAAAATTGTAATGTAGTAGAAAGGGTTTTTTATTCGTATGACGACAAGACAAGAGCGAATTTTACAATTGCCTTTTTTCGAAAATAAATGTGAACTTGCAGAGCAAGTGTTAAAAATGGAACGAGAAGAGCATATATATTTACCTGATCAATTTGAAATTAAGCAAGTACCTGCATATTCATTTGGTGAAAAGCAATCAATCATTGGCCGTATTCATGAGTTTTATTTCGTAAGTGTTGGTAGCGAAGGAGAATGGAAGTATCAACTGTTTAAGGACGAGATGAAGTGCCGTGAGTTTTTTATTACACTATCAGGGATAACGGATCAGCAGATTGCATTTTGGTTCAATAACATCGAGTTATTGAAAAGCTCTTAAAAAGATCTAAAAAGACCTTAAAAGCTCTTTTTAGGGTTGAAGAGAGGACCTAGCGTTGTTTTGGAGCGGTTAGTGCCTAATAGGGCCGCGACTGGTGTGTAAGGACAGAGGTATGGAGAGTTACTAGGGTAGTATAAGAAGAGGTAAGCAAAGTTTAGTGTGGATAAACAGTTATGATCCAGACGAGCTCCTATTTGTAAGAATAGAGCTATGGAGGCTTACGGAGATGGTTTGGAATGAGATAATCATTTCATATTAGGCCAGTGCCTTCTGGATAGTATGTGACGATAGATTTCTATAAAAGGAGAGGTGAGGAGGATGGCGCAGAATAAGTATCGCGTTACATTCATTTCGCCAAGTGAGGTTGAGCAGCGGACTGTAATGGCGGCGAGTAGTTTGCCGGATTTAATTCGTAAAGTAGAGAGTATTATTGCAGATCCGAACGGTTATTTTGTAAATGATAAAAAAAATAATTGCTATTTTAAAGTGATTAAAGAAAATGTTACATTTATTCAATATGAGTTACTATTTTCGGATAAGGAAATTCATATTGAAAAATTAAAACATATAGCACCATCTATATTGAAACAATTATTTAAAAAAATAAATGATCCAGAATTATATGCGCTTGCGCTACTTGATGTTGATATAGCGACGAAAGAATATGTGCTAGAAGAAATGGATTCGGAGCTAAGAATAAGAGTAGAAACGGAGCTTTCGAAAAAGTGGGAAGCACTGCCGACAGAAATTGTAGGAGCACAAGAAGTATTATTAGAGGCACTTGCTTCTTTTATACAAGATTAAGCGTGTTTTAAAATAAATCGTTCGACTATCTATATTTTTCATATAGGTAGTTGACTTTTTCGGTTTAATAAAGCTTAATAATTAGATATACGGAATTAATGGAAGGGGAGCGACACCTTTATGTCACAAGCACAAAGTATTTTATTAGAAAGTGGAACAAATGAATTAGAGATTGTCACATATACTGTTGGTGAAAACCTATTTAGTATTAATGTAATGAAAGTACGTGAAATCATTAATCCATTCCCTGTTACAACTGTTCCAGAATCTCATCATGCAGTTGAAGGTGTTGTTCAAGTACGTGGTGAAATTTTACCTGTTATTAATTTAGCAACGGCTCTTAATTTAAAATCAACAAAGCCACTTGATCAAACGAAATTTATTATATCTGAATTAAACCAAATGAAAGTTATTTTCCGCGTTGATGAAGTGCATCGTATTCAACGTATTTCGTGGGAACAAATTGATGAGCCAGCTTCATTATCTATGGGACTAGAGGAAACGACATCTGGTATTGTAAAGCTAGATGGAAAAATCATCTTACTATTAGATTACGAGAAAATTGTATGTGAAATTAGCGGTACTGGCTATGACAATAAATCACTTGCAGGTTTAGAGCAAAAAACGGATCGAGCTGAAAAAGTTATTTATATTGCAGAAGATTCAGCAATGCTTCGTCAAATATTAGAAGAAACATTATCATCAGCTGGATATACGAAAATGAATTTCTTCAGCAATGGTGCAGAAGCATTAGCACAAATTGAAAAGCTAGCGAAAGAGCAAGGGGAAAAAATGTTTGAACATATTCACTTGCTAATTACTGATATTGAAATGCCGAAAATGGATGGACATCATTTAACGAAAGTAGTTAAAGATAGTGAAGTAATGAATCGTTTACCAGTCATTATTTTCTCTTCATTAATTACAAATGAATTATTCCATAAAGGCGAAGCTGTAGGAGCAAATGCGCAAGTAAGTAAGCCAGATATTCAAGAGTTAATTGGTTTAGTTGATAAGTTAGTGCTTTAAAAGCTTTTATTAGTAGCTGGAAGAGAGAATCTAGCGAAGTGTGGAAGTGGGGTCAGTGCCTAATAGAGCCTTCAATTGAGGGTTTGAAGAACCGATATACAACTCTATTCTTTTAGTAGGGAGGAGGGAACTAGCCATGTGTAAGTAATACTGGCTAGTTCCTTTTTAGTATTCTATACTCTGTACAGGTAGAAAGATTAAACGTTTCTAGAGTGTTTGTGGCTGTATGAATAGTCTCTATTTCGAGATTTTCAATTTGTTTAATGAATAAATAGCGGGCTTGTTTATTTGAAAATATAAGAGATTGTATTTTTGGATTATGCTAGTAAGGTTGCGTAGTAACGCAAACTTTTTCGGTGAAAATATATCCGAAATACCATATAATATAATTAATATGTAATTATACATATTAATTAAAAATAATTTTTATATTTCTATACTTTCTATACATTTTTGTATGTTTAATATTTGACAGATAATTTCGAAATGTTATAATATGGATATGTAAAAATTGCTATTTTCTGAGAAGACATGGGAGTCAGATGAGAATTGTGAAAGGATGAGGGGGAGTGACACAGATTATGTATCACCACACAGCAATCAATGTATTAAATCTTTTACAAAACATGTCAAATAATAAAATGAACGATGTACAACTAGAAGAGGAATTTAAAAAAATAGAAAAACAATTCCGAGTAGAGTATGAAGAATTAATTGATTTATATAATAGAATGGTATTATTTCAAATAGATATCGAAAAAAATGGTGGGATGCGAGCGTATGAAAAATCTACAATTACATGGCTGAAGTCTGAGCTAGAGTTACTGTATGAAGTGTATCAATTTTCCCAACGTCACGGTTTAAACATTATTAATATTTCAAAATACATTAGTAAAAAAGAACTAAATCTTTTTCCAAAAACAGCAAGTCAATTGCAAAATACGTATTACAAATTAAAAAAATGTGAAATACCGTTTGAAAATATTGAAAAACAAAAACCAGGACGAAAGCGAAAATATACGCCTGTAAAAGAATCAATTGTTGAAATGAAAAAAGAAAACAAACAAGAATTAAGAAATGAAGTTCCAAATACAGAGAACGAAAAAAGCCTTGTAACAGTTATATCTGGTATTGTTGATAATTTTGAAACGATTAGCCAGTGTAGTGAAAGAAAAGAGCATGAACTACATCAGTTCATGGAAGGAATCTATAAGCTTTCTAGCATGGCTGCAGAGCGTTCAAAAGATGAAAAGAATGCTCGTGGTCTCGAAGGCGAATTACATGTATTACGAGCTGAAAATGAAAGGCTAAAACGAGAAAAGGAAGAGCTTGTTCATGATATAAAAGAAATGACGCATCATTTAATTCATTTCATTACGAGCTCTGATATTAATCAAATTCGCACATTACCTTTCTTCGTAAAAGAATGTAAACAAGATTTGCATAAATTAGGGTTATATAACGCACAAGACGGTAAAATGAAAATTATGGTTGATCGTAGTGGGCAGGTTATGACTGTAACGCAGTAATAAAATTTGGGTACAAAATAAAAGGGAGATACATAGTTTATATGTATTTCCCTTTTGTTTTGTATGGAATCGTTTCAAAGAAGGAAGATGATTTTTTAAGATTGTAGTAACTTGGAAACCATTTGCGGAATTTGATTTGCTTGTGAAACCATACTAAGTGCAACTTCAGTTAACAATTTAAACTTTAAAAAATCGCTCATTTCCTGCGCCATATGCGCATCTTCAATTCGAGATGCAGCATCTGTTAGGGCCATACTTTGGCTATTTAAATTTTCAATATTAAACTGTAAACGATTCATCATAGCCCCAAGATCAGCACGATGAAGTGATACATTTTGTAAAGCCTCTTCCATTTTAAGAATTGCCGCTCTTGCTTCTTGTTCTGTTGAAATCTTGATGTCAGGTTGTGTAGGGGAAGGGAAATATGATTTGTTATATTTACTGTATGACTGATATTGTCTAATGTAACTGGACGGTTTTTATCGTCGAATACAGATAACTCACCAATATAGCCAATTTGTTCTGTTAAAGACTGAAACTCTTTATTTAGTGCATCACGGTTCTTGTTTGAATTTATACTGTTTGCAGATTGAACAGCTAAATCACGCATACGCTGCAAAATATTCATCACAGTTTGAAGTGCAGCTTCTGCCGTGCGAAGCATCGATATTGCATCCTCATTATTACGAATCGCCACATGCATACCGCTGGCTCTCGCATGCATACGAGTCACAATGCCAACATTCGCAGGATTATCATAAGCATGGTTTAACTTCTTACCAGTCGCCAAATGTTCCATTGCAACATACATACGCTTCTCATTCTCATACAACGACTGCCTAGCATTCATACTTAAAACATTCGTACCAATACGCATAATAGACACTCCTTATAAAATTGATATAGTCAGTGTTCTAAAGCCAATAAACGGATATGGAAGTATAAAAGGGTTTGTACTTACTTTATCTTTTTGTTTTCATACACAGGACCAGGCTACAATCAGCCCTGACTGCTTCTAAATATGGCTAAATCTTCTCTTCCAGCTAAGGGGAGCCTTTAATCTATCTATATAGAAAAAATAAACCTCTCCGCAAGCAGAGAGGTTTATTCATGAAACTAAATCAAATGGTTTATTGTAATAATTTAGAAACCATTTGAGGAGTTTGGTTAGCTTGAGAAAGCATGCTGATACCAGCTTCGTTCAGGATTTTGAACTTAGTCATTTCAGACATTTCTTTCGCCATGTCTGCATCTTCGATTTGAGAAGCAGAAGCGGCCATATTAGTAGCTTGGCTGTTTACATTGTTTAAATTATGATCTAAACGGTTTAACTGAGAACCAAACGTTGCGCGCATGTCAGCTACTTTTTGGATAGCTGCATCTAGTTGTACAATGGCACCCGCAGCATCGTTATCTGCAGCTGGTGCGGGTGGTGCGGGTGGTATTACAGGTGCTGCGGGTGCTCCAATAGTTTTTGTAAGGCCAAGTCCTGTAGCACCTGTTGTCGCATCAACAGCCGTAATTGTAAGATTATCGCTAGCTACATCAGAAAGCTGAATGCTAATATTTTTATCTGTTCCAGCCGCAGCTAATAAGCTTTTTCCATTAAAGTTTGTTTTTCCAGCGATATGATTAATTTCCTCCTGCAATTCTTTAAATTCCAGGTTTAGAGAATCTTTATCTTTGCCGTCATTTGTGCCATTAGCAGATTGAGTAGCAAGGTCACGCATGCGAAGTAAAATGTTAGAAATAGAATTCAAAGCAGAGTCAGTTGTACGTAAAGCAGACATAGCGTCTTGCGTATTACGTGCTCCAACATTTAATCCGCCTTCTTTCGCACGCATACGAGTAGCGATAGCTAAACCAGCCGCATCGTCAGCAGCACTGTTAATAGATTTCCCGCTAGATAAACGGTTCATAGAAGTGTTCATTTTGTCTTGATTTTGGCGCATGTATTCTTGCGTACGCATGCTATTAATGTTTGTATTAATTCTCATGTTAAGAACCTCCAGTAGTTTTTAGTTATATAAAATAACCCTCTGTATTACAGAGAGTTATTTTTATTTTAAGTCATTAAACAAATTATTGTAATAATTTAGAAACCATTTGAGGAGTTTGGTTGGCTTGAGAAAGCATGCTAATACCAGCTTCGTTCAAGATTTTAAACTTCGTCATGTTAGACATTTCTTTTGCCATATCCGCATCTTCAATTTGCGAAGCGGAAGCCGCCATGTTAGTAGCTTGGCTGTTTACGTTGTTTAAGTTGTGATCTAAACGGTTTAATTGAGAGCCGAATGTCGCACGCATGTCAGCAACGGATTGGATAGCCTTGTCAAGTTCCTTAATTGATTCCGCAGCATCTCCACCTTTTCCTGTAGATGCAATAGTTTTCGTAAGATTGAGTCCATCGGCTCCTGTTGTTGCATCTACAGATGCAATTGTAAGTTTATCGCCAGATATATCGGAAAGCTGGATATCAATATCAGTTCCTTTTGCAGCTAATAAACTCTTCCCATTAAAGTTTGTTTTTCCAGCGATATGATCAATTTCCCCCTGTAATTCTTTAAATTCTAAGTTCAGGGAATCTTGATCTTTACCGTCATTTGTACCATTAGCAGATTGAGTAGCAAGGTCACGCATGCGAAGTAAAATGTTAGAAATAGAGTTTAAAGCAGAGTCAGTTGTACGTAAAGCAGACATAGCGTCTTGTGTATTACGCGCTCCAACATTTAATCCGCCTTCTTTCGCACGCATACGAGTAGCGATAGCTAAACCAGCTGCATCATCAGCAGCACTGTTAATAGATTTCCCGCTAGATAAACGGTTCATAGAAGTGTTCATTTTGTCTTGATTTTGGCGCATGTACTCTTGTGTACGCATGCTGTTAATATTTGTATTAATTCTCATGTTAAGAGCCTCCAGTAGTTTTTATTTTATATCATCAAATGAATTTTATTGTAGTAATTTAGAAACCATTTGAGGAGTTTGGTTAGCTTGAGAAAGCATGCTAATACCAGCTTCGTTCAAGATTTTAAACTTCGTCATGTTAGACATTTCTTTTGCCATATCTGCATCTTCAATTTGAGAAGCTGCTGCCGCCATATTAGTAGATTGGCTGTTCACGTTGTTTAAGTTATGATCTAAGCGATTTAATTGAGAACCGAAAGTAGCTCTATTATCAGCAACTGTTTGGATAGCTTTATCTAGATTAGTAATAGCAGTACTTGCATCTCCTGTGGTCTTAACATTGGTACCAGTAGCCGTAAGTAGTGTATCAGCTTTTGCATTAATTGATGCAATTGTAAGTTTATCGCCAGATACATCAGAAAGCTGGATATCAATATCCGCTCCTGTTGCAGCTAATAAATTCTTACCATTGAAGTTTGTCTTTTCAGCGATATGATCAATTTCCTTGTGCAATTCTTGGAACTCTAAGTCTAAAGACGCTTGATCTTTTGTCTCGTTTGTACCGTTTGCGGATTGAGTTGCAATATCACGCATGCGAAGTAAGATGTTAGAAATAGAATTCAAAGCAGAGTCAGTTGTACGTAAAGCAGACATAGCGTCTTGCGTGTTACGCGCCCCAACATTTAATCCGCCTTCTTTCGCACGCATACGAGTAGCGATAGCTAGACCAGCCGCATCATCAGCAGCACTGTTAATAGATTTCCCGCTAGATAAACGGTTCATAGAAGTGTTCATTTTGTCTTGATTTTGGCGCATGTACTCTTGCGTACGCATGCTGTTAATGTTTGTATTAATTCTCATGTTAAGAGCCTCCAGTAGTTTTTATTTTATATCATCAAATGAATTTTACTGTAGTAATTTAGAAACCATTTGAGGAGTTTGGTTAGCTTGAGAAAGCATGCTAATACCAGCTTCGTTCAAGATTTTAAACTTCGTCATGTTAGACATTTCTTTTGCCATATCCGCATCTTCAATTTGAGAAGCTGCTGCCGCCATATTAGTAGATTGGCTGTTTACGTTGTTTAAGTTATGGTCTAAGCGATTTAATTGAGAGCCAAAGGTAGCTCTATTATCAGCAACTGTTTGAATAGCTGCGTCAAGAGCCGTAATAGAGTCAGATGCGTTTTTGGTGCTTTTAACATCTCCAGTAATTTTAAGCGTAGCAGCTGTTGCATCAATTGCTGTAATTGTAAGTTTATCACCAGATACATCGGAAAGTTGAACGTCAATATTGTTTGCAGCGGCAACTCCAGCTAATAAAGTTTTTCCATTAAAGTTTGTTTTTTCAGCAATATGAGTAATTTCACCTTTTAACTCTTGAAATTCTAGGTCTAACGAATCTTGGTCTTTTGTATCATTTGTACCGTTTGCAGATTGAGTTGCAATATCACGCATACGAAGTAAGATGTTAGAAATAGAATTCAAAGCAGAGTCAGTTGTACGTAAAGCAGACATAGCGTCTTGCGTGTTACGCGCCCCAACGTTTAATCCGCCTTCTTTTGCACGCATACGAGTAGCGATAGCTAAGCCAGCCGCATCGTCAGCCGCACTGTTAATAGATTTCCCGCTAGATAAACGATTCATCGCAGTATTCATTTTGTCTTGGTTTTGTCGCATGTACTCTTGCGTACGCATGCTATTAATATTTGTATTAATTCTCATGTTAAGAACCCCCATTTTTTTATATTGATTTTTCTGTTAATTGTTAAACATAAATATGCAAAAAAATCAATTTCGAGATTAATTGTAATCCTTGGTATATATCGTGTCAACGAATAATTGTAATTAATGAATATAAAAAAATGATAATTTCCTATTTGTTCATTTTTTTATTACAATATTATCAAAAGGATTATTGCAAACTTTTAAAAAAAACTCTAATATTAGATTATCTTTGTTTACCGAAAAGGTGATATTATGATAGTTGGAAATATAGTAAAAGAAGTGCTTGCATATAAGAAAGGACAAATTCAGCAAAAGCTAAGTAGTCCACAAGCATTCGTTAGTAGTCGTTTTCAAGAGAAGTTGCAGAGTGAACCTGCGAAGGAGACGAGGGGTACTACGCAGCCGGCAAATGTAGAGGATATGAGTCAGCCGGTACAATCTACGAAAATAGAAACGGTCGTAAATAAACCGAAAGAATCTATTAATAAAGTAGAGGAAGCGAGTAAGCCTGAAGAAAAGGCTGAAACGAAGAGCGTAGATGAAGTACAAGTCGCACAAAAAGAGTTTGAACGACGTTTCCCAGAAACGAAAAATGAGGCTGTTGATACGTGGGGATTAACGAAGAAGTATAATATTCAAAAAATACGTTCTTCCAATGAAGGGAAGTATGAGGATATTATAGATCGTGTAAGTCGTACATACGGAATTCCGAAAACGTTAATTCAAAAAATGATTGAAGTAGAATCTGATTTTAATCCGAAAACGGTGTCACATGCAGGTGCGATGGGTCTTATGCAGCTTATGCCAGCGAATGTGAAAGAGATGGGTATAAAAAATCCATTTTCACCAGCTGAAAGTATTGAGGGCGGTATGAAAGAGTTAAGCGGTTATTTGAAGAAAAATAACGGCGATCTCGTATTAGCGCTTGCATCTTATAATGCGGGTCCTGGTAATGTGAGAAAGTACGGAGGCGTACCACCATTTAAAGAAACGCAAGGATATATTAAAAAAATATTAAATATCGACGTTTCAAAATAAGAAGTTTCATATATAGAGAGAACATGAAATTTTCGTGAACATGATATGGGAGTTGGCTAGATTTGAAATTACAAGATGATATTCCGTTAACAATTTATTTTGAAATCGGAAATACGAAAAAGAAAATTGAAGATTTGCTTCATATTACGAAAGGTACATTGTATCGTCTTGAAAATTCAACGAAAAATACGGTGCGTCTTATGCTTGAGAATGAAGAGATTGGAACCGGAAAGATTTTGACGAAAAACGGGAAGATGTACGTTGAAATCGTTGAATTGAAAAGGTAGGGAAGGGGATTGTCATGAGTGGCGAAAAATTAAGCCAAGAGCAAATTGATGCCCTGCTGAAGGCGGTAAATGAAGGCGAGGAAATGCCAGCTTTTGCACAAGAAGCAGGAAAGCAAGAGAAATTTCAAGAGTATGATTTTAATAGACCGGAGAAGTTCGGTGTTGAGCATTTACGTAGCTTGCAAGCAATTGCCTCTACATTTGGTAAACAGACGTCACAGACGTTGTCAGCGCGTATGCGTATTCCGATTGAGTTAGAGCCTTCTACGGTTGAACAAGTTCCATTCACGAGTGAGTATGTGGAGAAAATGCCGAAAGATTACTATTTATATTGCGTTATTGATCTTGGCCTTCCAGAGCTTGGAGAAATTGTCATTGAAATTGATTTAGCGTTCGTTATTTATATTCATGAATGTTGGCTTGGTGGAGATAGTAAGCGTAACTTTACGATGCGCAGACCACTTACCGCATTTGAGTTTTTAACACTGGATAATATTTTTATGCTCCTTTGTAAAAATTTAGAGCAATCATTTGAAAGCGTTGTTGCGATTGAACCAAAATTTGTAACGACGGAGACAGACCCGAATGCATTAAAGATTACGACAGCAAGCGATATTATTTCATTACTGAATGTAAATATGAAAACAGAGTTTTGGGATACGACGGTGCGCATCGGAATTCCATTCTTATCTGTTGAAGAAATTATGGATAAGTTAACATCTGAAAATATTGTCGAACATTCTTCGGATAAACGTAAAAAGTATACGTCTGAAGTGGAAGTGAAAGTAAATCAAGTGTACAAACCTGTTCACGTTGCAATTGGTGAGCAAAAAATGACAATGGGCGAGATTGAACAAATTGAAGAAGGCGATATTATTCCGCTTCATACGAAAGTTTCGGATGAATTACTCGGTTATGTAGATGGAAAGCATAAATTTAATTGTTTTATTGGAAAAGATGGAACGCGTAAGGCGCTCTTATTTAAAAGTTTTGTAGAGTAGGAGGATCCATATGAAGCATGAAGTATCTCCTGTATCATTAATGGGATTAGAAGATTTTGCAGGAAAGCGAAATGAAGCAGGTAAGGCACATATTGATACTGTTTCAGATATTTCTATTGAACTTGGTGTAAAGCTTGGGAAGGCATCTATTACGCTCGGTGATGTGAAGCAATTAAAAGTGGGCGATGTTCTGGAAGTAGAGAAAAACTTAGGACATAAAGTAGATGTGTATTTAAGTAATATGAAAGTCGGCATCGGTGAAGCGATCGTAATGGACGAAAAGTTCGGTATTATCATTTCTGAAATTGAAGCTGACAAGAAGCAAGCCGCGCTTATGAAAGCGCAAAGTCAAATGCAAGATAAAGAGTAGAGGAGGAGTCATATGTCGTATATGACGACCTTATTTCAAGTCGTTTTACTGTTTGGCGCGCTCGGCTACGGTGCATATTATATGACGAAAAAGACGCGCAAACAGCAGTTTTTTAAACAAGGTGAAAATGGCCATATTCAAGTGAAGGACGGCGTTTATTTAAATCATCAAACGAGCGCCTTTTTATTTGAAGTGGACGGCAAGCAAGTGTTCACTGTTATTAGTAATAACGGTGTGCAATCCGTGCAATTAACAGGAACAGGAAATCAGTTTCAACAAGCGCTAGAAGACGCGGTGAAGAGTGAAACGAAAAAAGTAGAGGATCCATCATGAGAATAAAGAAACATTTATCAGTATTAGCCGTTATTTTCGTATTTTCTATCGTTTTTTCAATTATTTTTGTAAATCCAGCGTATGCCGCCCAAAACGGTTTTATTAATTTCGAAAATGGAAAAGAGTTTACGAGTAATTCAAGCGTTCAGCTATTTGCGCTCGTTACACTTTTGTCATTATCTTCATCTATCGTTCTATTATTTACACATTTTACTTATTTTATGATCGTTCTTGGGATTACGCGTCAAGGACTTGGAGTAATGAATTTACCACCAAACCAAGTGCTTGTTGGACTTGCATTATTTTTATCACTCTTTACGATGCAGCCTGTACTTGGGCAGCTAAAGAGCGATGTGTGGGATCCGATGACGAAAGAGAAAATAACAGTAAGTCAAGCTGCAGAGACGACAGCTCCGATTATGAAAGAGTATATGTCAAAGCATACGTATAAGCATGATTTAAAAATGATGCTGAAAGTGCGCGGAGAAGAGTTGCCGAAAGATTTGAAAGATCTTTCCTTATTTACGCTCGTACCATCCTTTACGTTAACGCAAATCCAAAAAGGATTGTTAACGGGGATGTTCATTTATTTAGCGTTTGTATTTATAGATTTGATTATTAGTACACTGTTAATGTACCTCGGGATGATGATGGTACCGCCGATGATTTTAAGTTTACCGTTTAAAATACTCGTTTTCGTATATTTAGGTGGATATACAAAAATCGTCGACATTATGTTTAAAACAGTCGCCTGAAGCGTTTGATGCTATGTGATAGGAGTCATATAAATGAATACGTCACCAATTATAGATATTTTTCAAACCTTTTTTTATAAAGGGGTTATGATTTTAATGCCGGTTGCCGGCGTAAGTATGATTGTCGTTATTATCATCGCTGTCATTATGGCGATGATGCAAATTCAAGAGCAAACGCTGACGTTTTTACCGAAAATGGCGAGTATCGTACTCGTTATTATCATTTTAGGTCCGTGGATGTTTCAAGAGTTAACGACGCTTATTTTAGATTTATTTGATAAAATCCCATCGCTATTGCGTTCGTACTAAGATAGGTGAACTGAAATGAATATGGAATTATGGGCGGCGACGTTTTTTGCGTTTTGCCGCATTACTTCATTTTTATATTTTTTACCATTTTTCTCAGGCCGATCTATTCCAGCAATGGCGAAGGTTACATTTGGACTTGCTCTTTCCATAACAGTGGCCGATCAAGTTGATGTCTCTCACATAAAGACAACTTGGGACGTAGCAGCTTATGCAGGTACGCAAATTGTAATTGGATTATCACTTTCAAAAATTGTAGAAATGCTGTGGAACATTCCGAAAATGGCGGGACATATTTTAGACTTTGATATCGGTTTATCACAGGCAAGTTTGTTTGATGTAAATGCAGGTGCACAGTCTACTTTACTATCAACCATTTTTGATATATTTTTCCTCATTATTTTTATTTCACTTGGCGGCATTAATTATTTCGTTGCCACGATTTTAAAGTCGTTTCAATATACAGAGGCGATTTCAAAATTGCTGACGACTAGTTTTTTAGATAGTCTACTCGCAACGTTATTATTTGCGATTACATCAGCGGTTGAAATTGCTCTTCCGCTTATGGGAAGTTTATTTATCATTAACTTTGTTTTAATTTTAATCGCAAAAAACGCTCCGCAATTAAACGTTTTTATGAATGCGTATGTTATTAAAATTACATGTGGTATTTTGTTTATTGCGATGAGTGTACCAATGCTCGGTTATGTGTTTAAAAATATGACGGATGTATTGCTTGAGGAATATACGAAACTATTTAACTTTTTCTTAACGAAGTAGGGGGACGCGCATGGCAAAGGATAATAAAACAGAAAAGGCCACCCCGCAGAAGCGTAAAAAATCGCGTGAAGAAGGGAATATTGCCCGGAGTAAAGATTTAAATAATTTATTTTCCATACTTGTATTAGCAGTTGTCGTTTACTTTTTCGGAGATTGGCTCGGATATGAGATTGCAAATTCTGTAGCGGTGCTGTTTGATCAAATTGGAAAAAATACAGATTCAACTGAGTATTTTTATTTAATGGGGATTTTATTATTAAAAGTATCCGCGCCGATATTAATACTCGTATACGCTTTTCATTTATTTAATTATATGATTCAAGTCGGTTTCTTATTTTCTTCTAAAGTTATTAAGCCGAAAGCGTCGCGTATTAACCCCAAAAACTATTTTACGAGATTGTTTAGTCGTAAAAGTTTAGTAGATATTTTGAAATCACTATTTTATATGGGATTAATCGGCTACGTTGCTTACGTTCTCTTTAAAAAGAATTTAGAGAAAATCGTTAGTATGATTGGATTTAACTGGACTGCGTCACTTACTGAAATTATTAGGCAAATTAAATTTATCTTTTTAGCTATTTTAATTATATTAATCGTTCTTTCTATTATTGATTTTATTTATCAAAAATGGGAGTACGAACAAGATATTAAGATGAAAAAAGAAGAAGTAAAAAGAGAGCATAAAGATAATGAAGGGGACCCGCAAGTAAAGGGAAAGCGAAAAAACTTTATGCATGCCATCTTGCAAGGGACAATTGCGAAGAAGATGGATGGTGCAACGTTTATTGTAAACAATCCGACTCATATTTCGGTCGTACTTCGGTACAATAAACAGGTTGATGCGGCGCCAATTGTCGTTGCAAAAGGGGAAGATGAGCTCGCATTATACATACGAACGCTTGCCCGCGAACAAGAAATACCAATGGTGGAAAACCGTCCGCTTGCTCGTTCTTTATATTATCAAGTCGAGGAAGATGAGACGATTCCAGAAGATTTATACGTAGCTGTAATTGAAGTTATGCGCTATTTAATTCAAACGAATGAACTTGAAGTATAATAGCGCGGTTGGAGGAGATCTCTTGTGTTTAAGATAGATTCTGCAAGAACCTATTTTTCTATCTTTTTAGCAGCGTCATTCGTAGTGGCGCTCTTAATTCCACTTCCACCATTTATACTTGATATCGTTATCGTTTTTTTACTAAGTATGTCAGTGCTTATTTATATGCGAGCAACAAGTATTAACGAGTGGGATGAATTAAAGTCATTTCCGACGATGCTGTTATTAATCGGGATTTTCCGCGTATCGATTAACGTATCGACGACGCGAGCGATTTTGACAGACGGAAATGCGGGGCATGTTATTGAAGAGTTCGGTCAGTTTGTTATTGGCGGGAACTTATTAATTGGTATCGTTATTTTCATAGTATTAATCATATTCCAGTTTATCGTTGCAAACGGTGCATCTCGTACAGCTGAAGTTGCAGCTCGTTTTACACTTGATTCTTTACCCGGGAAACAAATGTCGATCGATGCTGATTTAAACCAGCGTATTATTACTGAAAAAGATGCACAGGCAAAACGAAAGAAATTAAATATGGAAACAGAGTTTTACGGAGCGATGGATGGTGCCGGAAAGTTCATTAAAGGGGACGTTATTTTCGGGATTGTCATTTTATTCGTAAACATTATTTTCGGTTTAATTGTCGGGATGATGCAGCAGGGCATGAGTTTTGCTGAAGCAGCTATTCACTATACACAGCTAACTGTCGGTGACGGAATCGTAAACCAAATCGGTTCGTTAATGCTTGCGATTTCAACAGGTATTATCGTAACACGTGTATTTGATGGTTCAGCGGATACGGTAACTGAAGGTATCTTTAAAGAGTTATTAGCACATGAAGTTGTTGTATATGCGCTTGGTGGTTTATTTATTGCGATGGGTATTTTCACTCCGCTACCATTTCTACCGTTTGCTCTTGTTGGTGGAACAATTATTTTCTTAGGAATTCGTAATAAAAACCGAATAAAGAAAGAAAAAGAAGACGAGCTTCAAAAAGAATTAGAAATGATTCAAGGCGAAGATGAACAACTGCAACAAGTGGAAGATTCATTCGGAGTATTTACAGATAAATATCCAATTATTGTAGAACTCGGTTTAGATTTAGCAGCACTTGTAAAGCAGAAGATTAACGGGGAAACAGCTCGTGATAAAGTTGTTCTTATGAGGAAGTCGATTATTACCGACCTTGGTATTAACGTTCCTGGCATTAACTTTAAAGATAATACGAGTTTTAGACCACGCGGACGTTACATTATTCGTATTAAAGGTGCGAAGGCAGCTGAAGGTGTTTTAAAATCAGGTTATTTATTAGCATTGAAAACACCAAATGTAATGGCCGATTTAGATGCAGAACCAGCGAAAGATCCAATTTTCGGTGAAGATGGATATTGGATTTTAGAGCATATGGTACAAGATGCACAAATGAAAGGCTATCAAGTATTAGAGCCGCTTAGCATATTAATTACACATTTAGATGTTGTCGTTAGACGTAATCTTCATGAGTTAATTCAGCGTCAACATGTAAAAGACTTAATTAACTCGCTTGAAAATGATAACGGTGTTTTATTAGAAGAGATTAAGAAGAAAGAAATTGACTTATCACTCGTTCAAAATGTTATTAAACAACTTTTAAAAGAGGGTATTTCTATTCGTGATTTACCAACCATTATTGAAGGTATTATTGACGGAAAAGAAATTTATCAAAACCACGTTGACGGTGTAACGTCATTCGTCCGTGAATGTATTTCAAAAGTGATTTGTGAAAATGCGAAAAATCCTGACGGTAAAATTTATGCGGCGCTCTTCTCAGATTCAATCGAGTTAGATGCGGATGTTGTAAATAATTCATACCAAGGTTACTTATTAAACTGGGATTTAGATTTAGAAACACGTGTTGTTGAACAAGTACAGCGTGTCTTTAAACAAGCTCGTTTAATGGGAAGAGAACCAGTATTACTAACGCGTAGAAAAGATTTCAGATTTGCGATTGTAAGACTTCTTGAGCGTTATCAAGTAGAAGCGCAAGTACTTTGTATTAGCGAATTAGCACCGGAAATTGTTGTAGATCAAATTGCCTATATTGAATAGTAGGGGGTGAAGTAATGGAAAGTACAGAAAAGAAAGAAGCGTTAATGCGAATAAAAGCAGCTTCGAAAAATGAATTGTATCGAAAGTTATTTGACCAATATGGTACAGATTATTATTACGTTGTCGATGAAAGTGTAAAACGAAATATCCCGTTTTTTTGGAAAAAGAATTATGAAATGTTAGTTGCTTTTCCAGAGGATAAACAGGAAGAAGTGAATGAAGGCACAGCTCAATTTCATGAACAACTAATGGATGTTGTAAACGATTCTTCAGAACAAATTGTAAAGGCGAACGGAATTCAATCGGTACTGCACAATTTAGAAAACGTGACGACTTCTATGTCATATGCGGCGATGCAAACAGGAAATAGTGAAGAATGGACAAGAAAGAAAGAGAAACTATTAAAGCTGTTTGAAAAAGGTATCGTCGTTGTGAAACAGACGGAAGAAACGAAAGTAGCGAAAGTAACAAAAAAGCAAAAAACTGTGAAAAAAGTTGTTCCGGTCAAGAAAGAAGAAGTGTTTGTAAAAAAAGAAAACCAAGAATCTGTACCGTTTATTATTCAAAAAGTAATTCGCATGCTAGAGCAAAACGATGTAGAACAATATTTCATTCATGCATATGCTGAGAAGTTAAAAGTGAAGTTTGAGAATGCAACGATGATTACAGAAGAAGAAGTGATCGGATACATATTGGAAGATATGAGATCTCATTTCAATACGGAAAACGTTTTTGAAAAAGAAGTGCAAACAATTGCATTAATCGGCCCAACTGGAGTTGGAAAAACGACGACTCTTGCGAAAATGGCATGGCAGTTTCACGGTAAGAAAAAAACGGTCGGTTTTATTACGACAGATCATTCGCGCATTGGAACAGTACAGCAACTGCAAGATTACGTAAAGACAATTGGATTTGAAGTAATCGCTGTACGTGATGAAGCTGCAATGACAAGAGCGCTTACGTATTTTAAAGAAGAAGCGCGCGTCGATTATATTTTAATTGATACAGCCGGAAAAAATTATCGTGCGTCAGAAACAGTAGAAGAAATGATTGAAACGATGGGACAAGTAGAGCCAGATTATATTTGTTTAACGTTATCAGCTTCGATGAAAAGTAAAGACATGATTGAAATCATTACGAATTTTAAAGATATTCATATTGATGGTATCGTATTTACGAAATTTGATGAAACAGCAAGTAGTGGTGAATTGTTGAAAATTCCAGCAGTATCATCAGCTCCAATTGTATTAATGACAGACGGACAAGACGTGAAGCAACATATACATATCGCTACAGCTGAACATTTAGCGAAACAAATGTTGCAAACATCATAGAAGAGAGGTGAAGGATAAGGCAACTGCCTTATTCAAACGATTATGAACGGTCTTTATATAGGTTCTATGGGTATGATGAATTACATGCAGCGCATTAATGTTCATTCGAATAACGTTGCAAATGCTCAAACGACAGGATTTAAAGCAGAAAATATGACTTCTAAAGTATTTGATGTACAAGACACATATCGCCGCGGAGATGGGGCTGTGACAAATATCGGTTCGACTGATTACGCTGTAGTACCAGCCGCAACGCATGTGAACTTAGTACAAGGAAATATACAAATGACAAATAGTGATACAGATTTCTTTTTAGATGACGGTACGGCCGGCACATCATCGTTTTTCGTTACATCTAAAAATAATGAAACGTTTTTAACGAGAGACGGTAGTTTTACATTAAATAGTGATCGTTATTTACAAACAACTTCAGGCGCTTTCGTAATGGGAGAGAATAATGAACGTATTCGTATTCCAGAAGGAGCAAAAGTAGCTGTACAAGCAGACGGTACGTTATATGATGCAGTAACACAAAATAATATTGCCCGCCTGCAAACAAAAACAGTAGGTGCAGAAGCGAATAATCGTCTCGTACAAAGAGAGAACAAAAGCTTTACACTAGCAGAAGGAAACATTGCTGATTTACCGAACGGAACAGGGACAGTAAAAAATCATATGCTAGAAAATTCAAATGTAGATATGACGAAAGAGATGGCTGATCTTATGACAGATCAAAAAATGATTTCAGCGTCACAACGTGTTATGACTTCATTTGATAAAATTTATGAAAAAGAAGCGAATGAAATATTGAGATAAGAGACTTCCCATAGCGGAAGTCTTTTTTTTATTATTGCTTTTATTACAGTTACATCATAAAATGATAATGATTATCAACATCGTTATTGTGAGGATAGAATTTCATAATGATAGCAATGTTTATTTAACTAAGTGAATTAAAAAAGGGGTAACTAACTGTTACGATTTATTTAACCAATTATAACCAAAGTTAATTAAATATATCAGCAAGCCCTGCTAGTCAAGTGATTGGCTAGTAGTGAGGGGTAACTGCGGGCAATCCCTAAAGCTGATTGAACTACAACGTGGCTAGAAATAGCGAGTGTGAATGTCGCGAAAGCAGAAAAAATCAATCAGATGGTGCAAGGTTAAATCCTAAACATTAGAATAATGGGTCTTCCGCCTCGAATCATCTAAGTCAAAATGGATAAGATGAACGTTCAACGACTATCTCGTATAACTGACGAGAGTACACCACAAGCCTATGGTGGTGGAAAATCCTCTATCTCTAAAGAGATAAACATATAGTCTGCGCTCATGTGAAAACATGAGAAGTTCATAAGAGAACTGGCTAAGGAATTGCGCCCTTAGTTGAACGAGATAAATTTTATTGAATCTATCAAACTTCATTGAATATATAGAACGTATGTGCTATGGTGGATTCAATGAGGTGAGAATAATAATGAAATTTTCACGAGTTAGTCAAGTATCGGAATTAACAGGTTTGTATCCTAGTAGTCTTAGGAGAATGCTGGTGGAGTACGCTACTATTCAGAAGAATAAATCTTTCATTATCTGAAAGGTGAGTGCCCGAATAATCGCACAGTAAAGGAGTAGGCTTCTGATGATATTGGCGAAGAAAGTCAGACTGATTCCAACGCCTGAACAAGAAAAAGTGCTTAGAAACCATGCTGGTGCTGCAAGATTCGCTTATAACTATTGTAAAAGAATGAGTGATAGATACTATAAGCTATTTGGAAAATCTGTTTCACAGTTAGCTTTACAGAAACGATTTACAAAGATCAAGAAGCGAAAGAGATATGAGTGGTTAAATGACATCAACGCACAAGTTCCCAAACAGGCTTCAAAAGATTTTGATAAGGCGAGGAAACATTCGTTCAAAAAGTACAGAAATGGTTCTCACACTTCTTATAAATCCAAAAAAGATTTAATCCAAGGATTTTATGCTAATTATGAAAGACTGATTATAGGAAAGAAAGTAGTTCATATTCAGTCCGTTGGAGAAGTGAAAACAAGCCAACAACTACCAAGAAACAAAAAGCCATCAAATCCAAGAGTTACCTTTGATGGTCGTCACTGGTGGATTAGTGTAGGGTTCCAAGAAGACTTTGCATCACAAGAACTAACCAATGAGTCGATTGGTGTGGATGTTGGTTTAAAAGAGCTGTTTGTAGCTTCTAATGGTACGAAAGAACGAAATATAAACAAAGATGCTAAGGTTAAAAAACTTTTGAAAAGGAAAAAGTCAGCGCAAAGAGATATGTCTAGGAGATTTAAAAAAGGTGTAAAAATTCAATCTGCCGGATATGAAAAAGCCAAAACTGAGCACCTGCGGTTATCTAGGAAAATTATGAATATCCGAAATAACCATATCCATCAAGCAACAGCTAAATTGGTGAAAACCAAACCAATGAGGATTGTTGTGGAAGACTTATCTATCTCAAACCTGTTAAAAAACAAAAAACTATCGAAAGCATTTTCATTTCAAAAATTAAACTTCTTCTTTCAATGTTTATCATACAAGTGCGAGAAGTATGGCATTGAGTATGTAAAAGCTGATAAATGGTTCGCCTCAAGCAAGATTTGCTCATGTTGCGGAGTAAAATACGACCATTCAGTTCAACCAGAAGGACAGTGGAGTTTAAAAATACGTGAGTGGTGTTGTGTTGGGTGCAATAGCCATCATGATAGGGATGTAAATGCTTCGATAAATTTATCAAGATGGGTAAAATAAATGCTTGATAATAGGAGGTAACGATACTGCCTCGTGTGGAGTGTTATACCCCTCGTCCCCTCGGGGTTGCGAGAACACGATGAAGCACTAATTTGTATAAATTTGATTGAATTGTATAGATTTAGTTAAGTTTATCGTATCGGAAGAGTATACAGGTTCTACTTTACGGGAGCATTTGGAGGAGAATCTATCAAATACGTTGCAACTAAAATAAGTGAAATAGTATGTAGAAAAAGCCTTCTGATGAAAGGCTTTTTATTTTTGGGTTAAATTTCAGAATTATCAATTGACTTTGTAGGTCTGTTTTTTTATATTAGTAGGTATACTAATAACTACTAATATATATGTATCGTTTTGAGATGAGAGTTATATAGAATGTGAGGGATTACCGTTGGATGAAATAATAAAGGAATTACAAAAGTTAGGTTTTTCCCAGTACGAATGTAAAGCGTATATTGGATTATTAAAACATTCCCCAGTAACTGGGTATGAAGTGAGTAAACAGACAGGAGTACCTCGTTCGATGATTTATGAAGTGCTCGGTAAATTGATGGATAAAGGAGCAGTGCATATCGTTCCTACTGAACCAGTGAAATATGTACCAGTACCAGCTACGGAACTAATGGATCGAATGCGAAAAGATTTTGAAAAGTCCTTTGAATTTTTAGACCGGAAATTAAATTGTTTAGAACAAGAGAGACAAATAGATGTAATTTCGCATATTCGCTCCAATGATCGTGTTGTAAAAGAAATATGCAATATAATTAATAGGGCAAAGGACGAGTTATGGATTTCTGTATGGGAAGATCAAGTGCATGAAATTGAGCCATATATTCGTCAAAAGGAAGAGGAAGGTGTACATATATTTTCAATCTTATTTGGCGCTCCAAATACAAAAATAGGCGCGACGTTTCACCATAATTATATGACGCCCCACGTTGTTGAAAAGAGAATGGGTGGTCATTTAACTGTTATTGCTCGTGATGGAGAGGAAGTATTAATTGCGAACTTTTCAAATGATAGTACCTCATGGGCCGTAACAACGTATGACCCAGCTTTAGTGCTCGTTGCTACAGAGTATGTGCGGCACGATATTATGGTCGAAGAAATTACGAAGGAATTTGGGGCTGATAAGTTAGATACGTTGTGGCGTGAAAATATAGATTTAGTTCATGTCGTAACAGGAAAAAGAGCGATGGAAAGAATGGAGGATGATATGGATGAGTAAGGCTCAGGCACATGTAGCTTTGCAGAGCGATGATACATTTCAGCAAGGAGTAAAAGATTGTTTACCAACTGTATTTGGTTATTTAAGCATCGGTATAGCAGCTGGTGTAATTGCAAAAACAGCAGGTTTCTCCATCATTGAAATTGCATTTATGTCCACTTTAATTTATGCAGGTTCTGCCCAATTTATATTAGCTGGTATGTATGCAGCCGGTGCTCCTGCTTCAGCAATCATTTTCACCGTCTTTTTTGTTAATTTACGCCACCTTCTAATGAGTGCTGCGCTTGCACCATACTTTACGAAACTTCCGCTATTAAAAAACGTATTTATCGGTTCTCAAATTACAGATGAAACGTTCGGCGTTGCAGTGCAGCATGCAGCGCAAAAAGGATATGTAGGCGACAGGTGGATGATGGGCTTAAATGTAACAGCATATTTAAATTGGATTCTTGCTACTATTATTGGCGGGCTGTTTGGTGAGTGGATACCAGATCCACATACGTACGGGATGGATTATGCATTACCAGCAATGTTTATCGGATTATTTGTACTTCAGCTCATAAGTAGTAAACCGAAACTAGCAATTCATCTTACTGTTGCAATTGTAGCGATTATGATCGCATACGTTTCACACTTATTTATGCCAGATAGTATAGCGGTTATTATCGCAACATTACTAGCTGCGACGATTGGAGTTGTGATTGAAAAATGGAAATGAGATTAGACGTACTATTACTTTTACTAGCAGCTGGAGCTGTCACACTCGTGCCACGTATTTTACCTCTACTCGTATTTAGCAAACTACAAATTCCAGACTGGGGTTTAAAATGGCTAAATTACATACCAATTGCGATATTAGCAGCACTTTTAGCACAAGTACTATTTATGCATGAGACGATACAGTGGGATTACCTTATCGCAGCAATCCCAACATTTCTTGTTGCAATATATACTCGTAGTTTATTAGGTACAGTATTAACGGGAGTGATTGTGATTATTTTGTTACGTTTCTTTTTCTAAAAAGGATTACACTCATATAATAGCGAAAAGTGTAATAACATGAAAAATATAGGGGTGGTGTTATGATACTTTTAACGATAGGAGCAATTTTGTTAACGTTGTTTATTTTCTTTATTATCGGCTTTATTACGTTTATGATGTTTGTTGATAAGGCGACACCTCAAATATATTATACACCTTGTGAATCAGTGACAGTGAAAGATAAAGGTAAAAATAAAAGGAAGAAAAGTTGAATGTTGGCTTTTCTTCCTTTTGTTTTATCTGATTTTTCTGTATAATTTAAGTTAGTTATACAACTAACTTAAAAGGAGGTCGTAGAAGTGGCAAAACCGAATGTTGTTAATAAAGAGAAGTTATTAGAAGCAGCAAAAGCAATTATTGCAGAGCAAGGGATGGAAAAGTTGACATTAAAAGCAGTTGCAGAAAGTGCTCAAGTTACACAAGGTACCGTATATTATCATTTTAAAACGAAGGATCAATTATTACTTGAAGTAACTGAATCGTTTTGTAAAGCATCGTGGGAACAAATAGGAAAGGATGTACAGTTAGAGAAGGCTTTAAAGTCCGCGGAAAGTAGATGTGTGAAAGATTCAATGTATCATCATTTGTTCTTTCAATTAGTAGCAAGTGGATTACAAAATGATGCGATGAAAGATAAAATTGGTGGATTGTTACATTATGAAAATCAAAAATTAAAAGGCGTGTTAAATAAAAAAATAGGAGATACAATGACATCTCAAATTTCAACGGAAACATGGAGCGTTTTATGTAATGCATTAATTGACGGATTGGCATTGCAAGCATTATTCAATCCATCTTTTTCTACAGACAAAGTATATGGTGATTTGTATATGCTCTTGGAAAAGCTTACAGTGCTACAAAAGGGAGGTAATGTCAGTGGATAATAGACTTTGGCTCACCATTTTATTTTCGATTGGCGTTTGGTTTTTTGCTTCAGCATTTTTCATTATTTTTGGTTCTTCCATTTTATTAGAATATACTTCAAATAGATTTTTTCTACAATTGACGTTTCTTGAATTAGGAACGGCTATAGCTTTATACTTTGTAATGTGGTTATACAAAAAACTAGATACTACAAAATATGCAGTTATTAAGTTAGGTATATGCGGTACAGCAATCGGTTTAATTTTAGATACTTACATTTTATATAATTCTTCTAATCTATTCTCACAATTCTCCTCACAGCAAATTATATCATTTACCATTTGGATGGTTATTGCTTATGCTTTATATTTACTAATCCCTTTCGCCATGGAACGAAAAAAGTTGTTGTAAAGAGGTATGTTATCCTCTTTACAACAATTACATCCCCGACAGAAGTAACAACAATAACCCAAATAAAAAACTAATAAAGGAAAGAAAACCGATACATATCGAGAACACACGATTATTTCTCCATTCGCGCCAGAAAACGATAAGCCCTAACATACAAAGGGAAAACCAAATCGGCAAGAATATAAACTTGCTAACTTTCTCTGGGAGTAACGAATAAAAAGATGTTACATATAAAATCCAATTTGTGGAAAATAAAACGAAAACGATAATAGATTGTAAGTAGGGGCGGTTGGAAAACTCCCCCTTTTTTATAGTTACAATAATGATAGTTAGTGCTGAGAAAAAGGCAATGAATATGAAAATAAGTAAGAATAATGTAAGCGTCATTTATAGCTCCTTTATAAAAGTGTTTTTTACAAGAAATGCATCTATTACATTGTATGCTTGCTTTGTAGAGTGCTCGTTATATTTTTCTGTGTACGGATTTAGAAATCCATGTTCACCGTGTAGTTGTTTTATTTCTAATAAAGGATTTTTTTGTTGCTGCAACGATTGAATGAAAGAGGATACTGAAAAACTAGCTTCTTTTTCAGGGAAAATAAGTAAGGTAGCACATGTTGGTTTTATATGAATATAGTCACGTATACGGGAACCGTAACAGCCGATAATAAAATCTATTTTCGGATTGTTACTGCATAGCCAGGAGATGGTAGCGCCAACACTAAATCCGATAAGTCCAATATGTGTATAATTACTTGAAAGAGTATTGATGAATTCTTTAATTTGTTCTTTTCCATCATCAAATCCAATATTATTTACAAAATGTTGATATGCTTTTTCTTCATCACTATAATGAAATGCATGTTGCGATTGTAGAAGATTAGGACAGAATACATCTATATGAGATGAAGTGAAGTGTTGGGTAACGTGATGCATATGGTCGTTCACACCATATATTTCATGAACAATAACGAGAGCTAATTTTTTCTTCATCGTTACAATGTACCTCTATGAAACTTAAATTCTTTTTCAACAAGGCAGATACGCAGGTGGAAGTTTTCATACCATTGCTCACGACCTCTTTTTTTCGCTTCTTTATGTAAGGCGTTCTGTTTCCAATTGTCAATTGCCGCAAGTGATTCCCAATAAGAAATTGTGATTCCGAGTCCCGAATGATTTCGTGCACTTTCTACACCTAAAAATCCAGGTTGCTGCTTTGCAAGTTCCTCCATTTTTTCAGAGGCGGTACTATAATCTGTCGTATCATTTGATAAATGAGAAGTGAATATAACTGCATAATAATGATTGTTTTTTTCTAAAGCAGATTTCATTATCTTTCCCCCTTAATATATAGTGCGAATAATTCATTTATAGTTTGTATTTTAGCAGGTTAAAAAAAGAAAAGAAGTAGAAGATTCTTATTTTTTTAGTTGTTGTAAAACAAGGGGGTATAGAGAATTTATATGAAAGTAAGAAAAATGCCACTTCAAAATCGAAGCGGCATTTTTTATATTTCCTCTAAGCTATTAACGGGGACCGTTAATTCGCGGTCTGGATTTTTAACTTCATATATGCGGGCGGTTTCGTTGTTTTCATCGACGTGTTGAATTGTAACAGGCATGCCTTGAAAACTGACATTTGCTTGTTCAGATGAAACAGAAAGCTCTTTTGCACGTTGAATATTCATTTATATTCCTCCCATCATTATTATCTTTGCTAAAAAAGAGGAATAATATACCATTTCGAGACATTCTTAAAGTTTTTGTATTATTTGTAATGTTTCTTTAATAAATGAAGAGAAAATAGAATCCGGATACGATTGTATCATTTCATTTGCTTTTGTTGCTTCTTCAAGAGCTCTTTTTTTATCATTCAGTTTAACGTAACAAAGTGCACGATATGCACCTGCTGTTGTAAGCCACGATTGATCCAATGGATGGTTCATATAATCCGGTATAATGCCACGTTGTAATGCTTCTAAAGCTTCTTCGTAACGTTTTAATCCGTATAAAGATTTTCCTTTTTCAAGATAATACAATCCGTCGTCTTGAAAAATGGGCTGATCTTTTAGTTTTTCTCGATATTGTTCTAGATGTTTTAATGCGATTATATATTCATTAGTAATCGTGTTGTAGTAATAGGCTTTTAAAATATTAGTCATCGCAATGGATAGAGTATCTTCTGTAAAAATGGCAAATTGCTCAGATTTCTTTATGTAATATAAATAACGCTCTTTATCAACTGTAATGACTTTTTGATAAGATAAAATCCGGTAAAATACATCTGTTTTATAATACACTTGATGTTTTTTTGAAAATGTGAGTGTCTCTAATATCGTTTCTTCACATTTTTCATAATCGCCACATGCCAGTAATATGATGGCTTCATATAAACATAAATCAATATGTATAATAAGATCCATTTCTAAATGTTTCTCTTCATAATCATTTCTAATATTAGATATAAGTTGTAAACATTCTGCATACTTTTTACGTGTGAATATCGCAAAAGATAATTTTAATTTTGTTTCCGTACTGTCTCGGTATAACTTATATTTTTCGAAAATAGAAACAGCTTTTTCTACGTAAGATTCAATGTTGTAATCTTTCATAATCACCGCAGCAGTTACGAATTGTTTGTATATACGAGCCGTATTTAAAGTAGAAGGGAGCTCTTTTTGAACGATAGGTAGTAAAGTCTCGTACACTTCATCACATTTGTTTTTCTTTATGAGTTGCTCCATTTTTGTAATGAGTTCCACAATTTCTCCATCATCATCTTCTAATAAAAAACTCGCTTCACATTCAAGCTTTTCAGCGATGTATTGTAATGTTTTCATGGAAGGGGTAGCTTTTCCATTTTCAATTTGACTAAGCATACTTTTTGTAAGTTCCGAACCTGCCAGTTCTGTTTGTGTAAGTTTTTTTTCTTTACGTAACGCTTTAATTTTTTCACCGAGAGTTGCCATATTATTGCTCCTTTATAATTAAAAAGTTAAATTGTATTTAACTTTTTGTTGTAAAAATTGGAAAGTTGATTATATAATAAGTTTAACACAATTT
This sequence comes from Bacillus pretiosus, assembly GCF_052947655.1. Lineage (NCBI taxonomy): Bacteria > Bacillati > Bacillota > Bacilli > Caryophanales > Bacillaceae > Bacillus > Bacillus pretiosus. Next base: position 1,626,451 of record NZ_CM129593.1, read on the forward strand.
AACTTTTAAGGGGAGAAAGTCATTATGGGAGATATAAGTATAGGAGAAAATGATTCAAGAATGAAAGTTGCAACGAGAAATATTATTTTGATGATGATTGGAAAGATGACGTCTTTATTAGGGGCAGGTATTTATACATTCGCAATGGGGTTATACGTATTAAAGACAACTGGTTCAGGGATGGGGTTTGCTATTACGCTCGTTTGCGGATCACTACCAAGGATGATCTGTGGTCCGATTGCAGGTGCTGTAGCTGATCGTGTGAATCGAAAATGGCTTGTCATTGGCACTGATTTATTAAGTAGTTTAACGATGCTTATTATGTTTATTCTTGCTACTATATTTGGACCGTCACTTCTTTTTATCTATATTTCAGCGGCATTATTATCAATTTGTGCAAGTTTTTATTCTGTTGCATTAACTTCGTCTATTCCTAATTTAGTAGATGCGGGGCGTATTCAAAAAGCGAGTGCTTTAAATCAAACGGCAGCTTCTTTATCAAATATTTTAGGGCCGATTATTGGTGGAGTTGTATTTGGTTTCTTTTCCATTAAGTCGTTCTTTTTGTTAAATAGTATTACGTTCTTTTTAGCAGTTATTTTGCAATTATTTATTGTATTTGATTTATACAAAAAAGAAGTGGCTGAGAGTAAAGAGCGTTTCTTGACGAGTATAAAAGAAGGATTTTCATATGTAAAACGACAGCATGAAATATATGGTTTAATGAAAATAGCATTGTGGGTAAACTTTTTTGCGTGTGGGCTAACCGTAGCACTTCCATATATTATCGTCCATACATTGCATCTATCTTCAAAGCAACTCGGTACTGTAGAGGGAATGTTAGCAGTCGGGATGTTAATGGGTGCGATTGCTTTATCGGTGCGTAAAGAAGTGAATAATCCGTTTCGTTCTATTTATACTGGGCTGTTTTTGTTTGCGGGTTTAAGTTTATGTACAGTCTTCCCATTGGTAGTTACCATTTCAAAAGGGGCAAGTTTTATTTACTATATTGCTTTTATGATGTTAACGGGTATAGCAATTATGATTGTAAATATTCCGATGCAAGTACATATGCAAAAAACGACAGATCCGAGCTACTTAGGGCGTGTGTTTGGCCTACTTGAAACAATTGCTACTGCAATCGCACCACTCGGTATGATTGTATATGGATTATTATTAGATATGTTGCCAACTAGCATTGTTATGATGACGATAGGCGGGGGGTTATTGTTAGTTGTATTAGTTGGAGTAAAGCAACATATGGCGAAAAAACAAGTAGATATGTCTGCTTAAAAATAAGAAAATAATAAAAATTTGACTTATCATCATGGAAATGACCAAATTAGTATTTTAGTTTTTGAAACTCTTTTTCATGTATGTTACAGTATAGTGAGCAGACAAAGAAAAGGAGAAAACATCATGAAAAAATTAAGTTTTGTTATGCTTTTTCTGTTAGCCGTAATGGCTGGATGTAGTAATTATGGCACGTATATTGATACAGGTATGCAATCATTGAAAGATGAAAAATATAGTGATGCAACGATGTGGTTTGAAAAAGCGGAAAAAGAGAAAACAGGAAATGAAGCGAAGGCATATAAAGAAGTCGCTCAGTTATTGGAGCGCGGAGCTACATCATTAAAAGATGGTAAGTATTTAGAGACGAAAGATATTGCAAATGAGGTATTACAAAAGAAAAAAGACGATGCACTTGAAAAAGCTGTGACATCAAATGCAGAGGATATGCTTCAAAAAGCAAAAGATGTGGAAAAGAAAGTAAATGAAAGAGTGGCAAAGCGGAGAAAAGTAGAAGAAGAAGGAATCGATAAACTCATTAAAGCGGTCGATAGTATAGATGACGTGAAAGAAAAAGAGAAGAAAGTTTCAGAAGCATTAGATAAGGCTGAAGAGGCGCAGGCAAAAGTTGAAGCGAAGAAAAATAAATAGAGTTATAGTTTGAAAGGCTGTCGTGCATAACGACAGCCTTTTAATTTTTTGCGGCATAAGAAGTGATGCTATGTAGTAAAAAAGAAATAATTTTAGAATTCCATCTGTCCTCATGATGAATCGTATAAATGTTACGTTGAAATTCAAATCCAGGGATAGGTATGTAGCATAGTTCATGTCGTTGTATTTCTTGTTCGATAGCGAGTTTAGAAATAAAAGCAATTCCATTACCGTATTTTAAAATTTGTTTCATCGTTTCTAATGAATCTAATTCAATTTCAGATTGGAACGTAATGTTATGTGCTAACGTCCATTGTGTAAGTAAATCTCTCGTTGTAGATGGATTACGATGCAATAATATACGTTCCCTCTCGATATCTTGTAGTGATACATTTTCTTTTTTTGAAAAATGATGTTCTTTGGAGAAAGCAAGAACAAGTGTATCAGGCATTACATTCGTCTGTTTTAAAAGGGATTCATCAAACGGTGCTGCAGAAATTACCCCGAGGTCAATTTCATGATTTTGTAGCATCGTTCTAATTTCAGGAGCTGTTTTTACCATGAGTGTTATTTTTATATTTGGAAATTCGCATTGAAATTGGTGAATCATTTCTGGTAAAAGATAAGTCGCTGGTACATAACTAGCGCCAATTGTTATAGCACCTTTATGAAAATCTTTAAACTCTTGCGTGACCCGCCTAGCTTCTTTCATAAGTGCATCTATTTTACAAGCATAATGATGCAATGCCTCACCAGCCTCTGTTAAGAAATATCTCCCGGATCGTAACTCAAATAAAGGTACACCAAGTTCCTCTTCTAAGCTTTTTATATGGAATGTAATAGTAGGTTGTTTAACACCAAGTTTTTCTGCAACAAGTGTAAGTTTTTTATATTTCTTAATAAGCACTACAATTTCTAATTTTAAGAGATTCATGGCAAGTTGCTCCTTTTTCTTCTAACTATAGAAAAAATCTATAGAAATAAATAGTTTATTAGAAGTTTTTTAATTTAATCTTTACAGTACATTAACATTCAGTATAAATCTTCCATATAGAATGAAAGCAGGTTAAGAGTAAGGGGAGAGAGGTGATACGATGGATATTAAAATTCATGGATTAGAAAAGAACTTTGGAAAAACACAGGCGTTGAAACCATTACAAATTGTTATGAAACAAGGCGAATTCACCACACTTTTAGGACCTTCGGGATGCGGGAAAACGACTTTACTTAGAATGATTGCAGGACTTGAAGAGCCAGATAAAGGTGAAATATATTTTGGGGATAAGTGCATGTATTCTGGTGCAAAAAAAATAAAAACATCTCCTCATGAACGTAATATCGGTATGGTATTTCAAGATTTTGCTTTATGGCCGCATATGACAGTGTTTGAAAATGTTGCATTTGGTTTAAGAGCTACAAAGCAAACGAATCAATTGCGGGAAAAAGTAGAAGATGCAATAAAGAGAGTTCGCTTGCAAGGGATGGAGAAAAGATATCCGCATGAACTCTCTGGTGGACAGCAGCAACGTGTCGCATTTGCTCGAGCAATTGTAACAAAACCGCATTTTATTTTGTTTGATGAACCGCTGAGTGCACTCGATGCAATTTTGCGAGAAGAAATGCGATTAGAGCTTATGGACATCGTTCATTCAATTGGTTTAACGGCATTGTATGTCACGCACGATCAAACAGAAGCAATGTCAATGTCAGATCAAATTATTGTCATGAAACAAGGAGAAGTATTACAAAAAGGAACACCAGAAGACATTTATGTGAAGCCATCTCATGAATTTGTTGCAAAATTTGTTGGTAAGGCAAATTGGCTTGTAGAGGGTAAACAAATGATTCGTCCAGAGCATGTGAGCTGGACGAAAAATGAAGTTTGCGAAATGTATACAGGTGAAATTCAGCACGTTACATATGTAGGAGAACGGTATGAAATGAAAGTAAACATGGGTGCACTTGGAATATGGACAGTTTATCACAATAGTAAATTAAGCATCGGTAAACCAGTATCGTTATATGTGCCAAAAAAATGTATTCATCATATAGGGGGAGAATCGTATGAAGAGATTCAGTTCGCTTAAGTCTTTATTTGTATGTACGTTATTATTTTCTGCTGTAGTAACAGGGTGTAGTTCAAAGACAGGTAATGCAGATGCAAAAAGTAAAAATACGAATGAAAAGAAAATTGTTGTATATAGTGCAGGACCAAAAGGATTAGCAGAAAAGATTCAAAAGGACTTTGAAAAGAAAACAGGTATAAAAGTAGAAATGTTTCAAGGAACAACAGGTAAGATTTTAGCGAGAATGGAAGCTGAAAAGAAAAATCCAGTCGTTGATGTAGTCGTACTTGCATCATTACCAGCGATGGAAGGATTAAAAAAGGATGGGCAAACGTTAGCTTATAAAGAAGCGAAACAAGCTGATAAGCTTCGTTCTGAATGGTCGGACGATAAAGGAAATTATTTCGGATATAGTGCTTCAGCGTTAGGAATTGTGTATAACACAAAAAATGTGAAGACAGCGCCGGAAGATTGGAGTGATATAACGAAAGCGGAATGGAAAGGAAAAGTGAATCTTCCAGATCCAGCACTTTCAGGTTCAGCTTTAGACTTTGTAACAGGATATGTGAAAAAGAATGGAAAAGATGGTTGGAATTTATTTGAACAGCTTAAGAAAAATGAAGTTACAGTAGCAGGGGCAAACCAAGAAGCGTTAGATCCAGTAGTAACAGGTGCGAAAGACATGGTCATTGCTGGTGTTGATTATATGACGTACAGTGCAAAAGCAAAGGGTGAACCGGTTGATATTGTGTATCCAAAAAGCGGAACAGTTATTAGTCCACGTGCAGCAGGTATTATGAAGGATAGTAAAAATGTAGAAGGTGCAAAAGAGTTTATTGATTATTTATTATCAGATGATGTGCAAAAACAAGTTGCTAAAGCGTATTTATTACCAGGCAGAACAGATATAAAAGCAGAAAATAGACCGAATGTAGAAGAGATTCCGGTATTAAATATTGATTGGAAAACAGTTGAGAAAGAACAAGATGAAATAGGAAAACAATTTAAGAAAGTATTTCAATAAGATGGTGATTACATGGTAAATCGATTCGTATCAGTAAGACAAGTTGGAATGACGGTAGCGTTATTACTTGTGGCGATGTTAATCGTCATTCCGCTTTTCCTCATTTTATTTTCTAGCGTATATGAAAATAGTAGTTGGAATTTTTTAAAGCCTTTTGAAGTGATGCAGAGTGGTGGATTAGCTGGGATTTTTCTAAACTCGATGCTTCTAGGTGTACTCGTAGTAATAGGAGCAACCGTATTTGCATTTCCATTGGCGTTCATTATGAGCAAAACAGATGTTGGAAAGTATAGTAAATTGGATATTATTTTTATGATTCCATTTATGACTCCGCCGTATATTGGATCGATGGGCTGGATTTTGTTCATGCAACCGAACGGCTATTTCGAACAGTTTTTTCCGATGCTAAAGACGATTTCATCTTCGTTTTTTAGTTTAGGTGGTATGGTTTTAATTATGAGTCTGCATTTATTCCCATTTCTTTACTTCATGTTGAAAAACACGTTACTTCAAATTGGAAGTAGTAAAGAAGAAGCGGCAGCAGTTCATGGTGGAAACTTTTTCTATCGTTTACGAAAAATAATATTGCCGCTATTAGTATCAAGTTATGTAATGGGTGCTTTACTCATTTTCGTAAAGACGATCGCTGAATTTGGAACACCGGCTACATTCGGACGAAGAATAGGATTTCATGTGTTAACATCAGAGATTCATAAATTTATTTCGAGTTGGCCGATTGATTTTAGTAGTGCAACAGCATTATCTTCTTTATTACTTAGTGCGTGTATGCTCATTTGGTATATGCAAAATGTATTGAATCGAAAGTATTCATATGCAATGGTTAGTGGAAAAGGTGTGAAGTCTAAAAGGTATACTTTGTCTATATTTACACGCATTGTAGCATGGGGCTATGTAATTGGTTTATTAATCGTATCAATTGGAATCCCGTATTTTTCTATAATGATTGCTTCATTATCAAAATTAAGAGGCGGTGGCTTACATATAAACAACTTTACAACGAGCCATTATGAAGCATTGTTTACAATTGGATCTCCAGGATTAGAGGCTTTATGGAACAGTTTTCTTTTTTCACTTATAACAGCGATTATTGCTGCTACTATTGGAGTGTTTTTGGCGCTTATGATTCGAAAGGGGAAAAACTCTTCTGAAAAATGGCTTGATATGTGCGGTATGTTACCGAATATGGTACCAGGAATCGTGATGGTTGTAGGGCTTATTTTATTTTGGAATTCACCCTATATGCCCATGTCAATTTACAATACGCCAGTCATGGTTATCGTAACGTACGTTGTTCTTTTTTTACCTTATACGGTGCAATATGTAAAAGCATCGCTCGTGCAAATTGATGATTCTCTAGTACAGGCAGGAAGTATTTTTTCTGGAAATTATATTTATATTTTTAGAAAAATAATATTACCTCTTATTATCCCGGGAGTTCTTGCTGGGTGGGCGATGACATTTACAATCTCGATAAGAGAGTTAGTAGCATCCCTTCTCGTACTGCCTCCATCAGTAGAAACTTCAGCAACATTTATTTTTGCTCAATTTGAACAAGGAGAAGTATCTATTGGCATGGCAATGGCTGTCGTTTCAGTTGGACTTACAACAATATGTTTATTACTTCTGCAACATATGGAGCAAAAACGAAAAGGGGTAGCATGATGAGGATAGAAGTATGGGGAGGAGCGGGAGAATACGGTCGTTCTTGCTACTTCGTAAAAAATAAAGAGACGAAAATAGTATTTGATTGTGGTATTAATCGATCATATGAGGATAGTTATCCAAAAATAGAGAGGGAAGTTGTACCGTTTTTAGATGCAGTATTTTTATCACATATTCATGAAGATCATACGATGGGCTTACCTTTATTAGCGAAGTATGGATATAAGAAAAAAATTTGGACGACTCGTTATACGAAGGAGCAACTTCCCGTTTATTATGAAAAATGGAGAAACTATAATTTGACGCAAGGATGGAATGTACCTTATAACGACCAAAATGTTAAAGATTTAAATTATGTATATATTGATGAAATTAGTAATCCGAATGAATGGATACAGATTACACCTACATTGCGTTTTCAATGGGGGTATAGTGGGCATGTATTGGGGGCTGTTTGGTTTTTAGTGGACATGAGTCATACATATGTATTTTATTCTGGCGATTACTCAGCAGAGTCTAACATACTACGAGCTAATTTACCTGAGAATTTGCGCGCTGATATAAAAGTCGCAATTGTTGATGCAGCTTATCATACTGATGATGTTTCGCAACATGAACGAGTAAACGAACTATGTACAGAAATTGAGGGAGTTGCGCAAAAGAAAGGAATAGCATTACTACCGTTGCCACCGCTTGGTAGGGCGCAAGATATCGTATTGTATTTGTATAAAAAATATAAAGAACTTCCCATTATAGTAGATCAAGAAATTTTGCATGGATTTGAGGAGATGTTCGCATATAAAGATTGGCTCAAAAATAATGAAGAACTTGAAGGGCTTATGGAGAGTTTAAAAAGAAACATAATCGCTATGGATCATGACATCGGTACGCAAAATAGTTATGGAATAGTTGTAATGAGTGATGCGAATATGCAAACGAAACGAGCGCAGTTATATTATGAACAACTGCGATATGAAGAACGAAATTCCATTATATTTACAGGACATATTGCTAAAGGGAGTTTTGCAGAAAAGGTTATGAAAGAACGTGTAAATAAAGAATGTAGGGTGAAGCGAGTTCCTTATAAAGTTCATCAAAGTATAAGTGACGTTAAGGCAATGTTAAATACACTATTACCAGAACATACGGTGTTAGTACACGCTTTGAAAGAGGATACGGATCGATTACAGAAAAAGCTTAGCACGGCAGGGTATGAAAATGTACATTCACTTACTATGGAACGTATAGAAGTCATTTGAAATGTAAAGGGGATAGGTATATGAAAAAAGTATTTGTATTCGTAAGCATTTTCTTTTGTTGTTTCCTTTATAACGTTAAGGAAGGGTTTGCTGCCAGTCCGATGACACCTAGTTTTGAAGTGAAATTATTATTAAAACCAGAACAAGTATTAGGTTATAACAAAGAGATAAATCAAGAGGTACTAGAATATTTCAAGGCTGGTACAAATTATGAAAGAATACAAGTGCAATTTTTAGATACGGCAAATAAAAATTTAAGTAATGAAGGTTGGTTTGCGAGAATTCGAAAGAAAGAATTTAGTAAAGATTTTGAGCTAACATATAAAAAAAGATATCCCATTCAAAATGGTGTAATTCAAGATGCACTAGAAGTGGCTAAAAAGGATGGATTTGATAGTAAAACTGATAACTATGAGGCAGAAATAGATTGGGGATTTGAGAAGAAAACGTTAAGTATTTCAAATAAGAAAAGCTACAGTGCTAAAGGGTATGGAGTACTTGATTTACCAAACGAACGAGATGCTCAAAACATGTTAATAGAAAAGTTGCCAGGGAAAATGAACAAATGGTTGTATACGAATTGGGGAGAAGAAATGCTCAACAATTCTCGTATTTACGGTCCTGTATTAATGAAACGGTATACAGCTGAATTTGAAAATATTAAAACGAATATTGAAGTTTGGCCACTAAGTAATACAGGGAAAATAGAAGATGATTTCGTAATAGAAGTATCGTTTAAAACAAAAGAGGAAAGTATTGCAACAAAACAAAGAGAATTATTAATGAAGAGTTTAGAACAAAAAGGATGGTTGTTACCGAAAGATAGTTTGAAGACAGAGCTTATTTTTCAGTGAATAGTAAAAAGGAATCCATATTCCACGGATTCCTTTTTCTAATATATGAGTATTAAGCTAAATCAGCTGACACGAACATATCATTATTTTGAAGGTTTTTAGAGCGTAAACTATAAGCAACTACTTTCTTTTTATGTTGCTTTACAACATCAACATGCTCCTCATGACTATAAATATAAAATGTAAAATCTTTTTTGCCACGTTTTGCATTGATTATTAAAGGCGTACCCTCATTGTGTGGCGGTGCATAATAGCGATCTAAAAATAAACCTTCGTTAAAATCATGAATAATTTTGGATTTTTGTTCGCCTTCTAAGTTATTTCCATTGATTGTAACAGTCGCATTCTCTTCTTCAAGTTGCGGATGTGTTTCGTACTTGCTAATAATGGATTCAATAACAGTGTTAGGAAGGCTCGAAACGATAATTTTAAATGCCCCAAATACAACTAACATAACAATAAACCAAGTCGTCATAGTATATCATCCCCTTTTTCCTATTAAATAATATAACTCATATGGTAATAGTACATATGGTGAAGTTTTGTATAATTTGTGAAAAATATGCCATTTTTACGAATGAAATATTAGAAAAATCAATTTTGTTACAAAAAGTTGAAATCGAAGTATTTTAAGAGAAAAAGGTTTATAATAAAAATATAACTAATAACCACATTACTAATTATAAGGAAGTGTAACTATGAGTACTGTAACAATCGTGTATGGTATTATTCTTTCCACAATTATCATTTTATTTATCGTTGGGGTTTCACGTTATATTCATAAATGGAAAGAAGGCGTTGCGAAATTAAATCACATTGAAGAAGAACTTAGTGATTTAATGTTACATCATGGTAAGTAAAAAATTTATTTTTTAACTAAATAATGTGAAGAATATCACAAAACATGCTCTCCTTATGAAGGCATGTTTTTTTGTTATGTGAATGATAGGCACATTCATACATTTTTTCCATACGCTACAGTGTGAAACTAGAAATGTTCGGAGTGGAAAAGAGGGATAAAATGAGTAGTTCAGGTTATGTTCCAGATAATAAAAATTTAAAGAAAAGTTCAGGAACTCCAAACCTTTTCTTTGATTCAAGAAAAAACATCTTTTTTAAAAGAGATGAGAAAAACGTTGCTTATGAAGTTACGTCAACGCAGTTACCAGCAATGATCGGTGGAGCGTTTGTCGATTTATTTATGACAAAAGGGCACATGCGGGAACCACATTGGCATCCGAATGCGTGGGAATTAGATGTTGTTGTATCAGGAGAAGCGATTACATCTATCTTAAATCCGGAAACGAATCAATTGCAAAATTATCATGTAAAAGCGGGGCAAACCGTCTTTATTCCAATGGGATGGTGGCATTGGATCACAGCGGTAACAGAAGAAGTACAATTACATTTGTTCTTCAATAACGATCAGTTTGAAACAGCAGAAGGATCAGACATACTTAGATTAACACCGCCAGAAGTATTTCAAGCTGCATACGGTGTAAGTGCGGAAAAATTAGGGAAGGACCTTTCACAAATTAAGGAGTCAGTTGTCATTGGTCCTCCTAACTCCAATCGATTAAAAGGTGCTAAAGAAAGTGGCGACTCAAATATAGTCGTTACGTTAAATGGACAAATAACATCATGTGAAATAGAGTAACTCTTTCTTTTTTAGGAAGAGTTACTCTGTTTTGTATAATTTTGTAATTCAATTCGTTATAATTATATAGTAGGGAACTTAGTAAAGGGGGGCATATTGTGAACATATTAAAGATTATAGGAATTATTGCAGGAATTATTATAGTAGCCGCTATAGCTTTCTTTTTTATTATGAAGTACTATTTGTCAAAAGAAGATCCTAATTACGTATTACAGTACATAAAAGAGCATAAAGGTGATAAAACATGTTCATTACTAATTAGAAAAAATGGGGAAGTATTAACATCTATAAATGAAGATGTAAAATTGCCATTAGCGAGTATGGCCAAAATTGTAATAGCAGTTGAATTTGCTAAGCAAGTGTCAGAAGGAAAAATAAGTCGGGATGAACAAATTTCATTGCAGGAGTTAGAAAAATATTACGTTAAAAACACTGATGGTGGAGCTCATCCTGACTGGTTAGAAGATGCCAAAGCGAGAGAGTTAGTGAAAAATGGACAGATCGCTTTAGAAGAAGTCGCTAAAGGGATGATTCATTATAGTTCTAATGCAAATACAACATATTTGTTAGATAAGCTTGGAATAGAAAGGGTAAATGAAAGTATAAAAGAATTAGAGCTTACTAGTCATGACAAATTCTCTTCGTATACTGCTTCACTATATATGAGAGGGTATGTAGAAAAAGAGCTTCATGAGCCAGAAAATCAATCATTAGAAATGATACGTAACATGTCAAAGGATGAGTATAATAAACATGTGTTACAAATTCATGAATGGATGAAAGATGAAGAAGAATGGAAAAAACGGGATATTCCATTAAAGGTAGATATGGAATTTCAGCGAATTTGGTCAGATCGATTAGTGAGTGCAAACGCTAAAGATTATATGAGTATAATGGAAAAAATAAATAGTAGAAATTATTTTCCAAAATCAATGCAAGAAGAAATCGAGAACATTTTTAAAGGAACAGTTAAAAATAGTAAGTTCGAATATGCTGGTCAAAAAGGTGGTTCTACCGCATTCGTATTGACAAAAAGCTTGTATACTACAGATAAGAAAGGGAATAAAGTAGAAGTTGTCATTATGTTTAACGATATAGAAGATCAAGTTGCATATCAAAAGCTGAGAAATAATGTAGATTATTTTATTCGAGACATTATAACAAGTGAGGAATTCAAAAATAAATTATAATAGAATAATTTTATTATGTAAACAAGGTGCTATTAAAGTTAGGTGTTGAGATGAGGTTGAATGAGTATATGCTTGAAATGTTTCCAAATTTAGAACTTAGACCACCTCTATTTTATAATGGGGATATTGGTATTCGCTTTAGATTAGGTGTGAACTATGATTGCAATAACATTTATGAAAACTGCCCATATTTAGAAGGCGTTTATAATAGAGCGATTACTTTATTTCAGTCTTTACATGCAACAGAAGATGATATTTATATCGTAGTGGATGTAAATGACTATGCAGACGGTGAAATTTTCAAACACAAATTGAATATCTTTTCTAAGTATGTAAAAGAGAAGTCCGATTTGTTTAAGTTACAGAAAAATACAATCCCTTATATTTTTCCAGAAGACGATGAAGACGGGGTATATAAAACTCATAGATATACTTTGAAATGTAAAGTTTCAGACTTGAAATACATTCCTATGCTAAAAGCAATTTGTAATCAAGATATGGGAATAAAACCGCGTATTTTTCATAGGGTGTATTTCATAAATATTAACAAGAATACTATATTTCACGTTTATGATGATAGGGGTTGTGATGTATTAGCTACCTCTCCTAATACAATTAGAGATATTTATCATACATATAATGATTGGATATTAGAATACGACAGAAATAAAATTGATAAAGTATTTAATTGAATGTAGTCTATTTTAAATGAGGGAAATACCATAGAGGTGTTTCCCTTTTATTAATATGAAAATCAACATTCAAATTTGACAGCACTTATTATAAAGGTAAAGGGATTTGATGGTAATGTATTGAATTTGGATAGAAACAGAAAAGGGGGATGAATGAATGACGACAATATATTTTGTTCGCCATGCCCACTCTACATATACAAAAGAAGAACGGGAAAGGCCTTTATCTGAAAAAGGTTTGTTAGATACGCAGCATGTAACACGCTTATTAAAAGATAAACATATTGATGTTGTGATTTCTAGTCCGTACAAAAGGGCAATGCAAACTGTGCAAGGAATTGCGAATACATATAATTTATCAATACAACTGGAAGAAGATTTACGGGAAAGGCTATTAAGTAAAGAACCAGTACAGGATTTTAATGATGCTCTTCAGAAGGTATGGGAAGACTGGACTTTTGCATACGAAGGCGGAGAATCAAATGATGTAGCGCAAAGACGTGCTGTAATATGTATGCAAAGTATATTAAAAAAATATAAAGGTAAGAATATTGTAATAGGTACTCATGGGAATATTATGGTATTACTAATGAATTATTTTGATTCGAAATATGATTTTCAGTTTTGGAAAACCCTTCATATGCCTGACGTGTATAAATTAACTTTTGATAATAATTGTTTCAGTTCTGCTGAAAGAATACAGTCTACAGATTATCAGATAAATAATTTGTAAAAGTTTATCAAAAAAAGAGGAAAGGGAGAAGTTATTGTAGAAGTATGACTTTGTAACATAAAAAATATGTGTTAAAGGAGGCTGTTTACATGTTTGAGAAAGAGAAAGAAGGGCTTATTGAAGTTCAGAACGTATTTGAAATTGTACCAGCAGATGGAGCAATTATTGGTATGGCAACGGAAGAAGAAATGGAAATTGCTGCTGAACTAGAGCTGCAGTACTATGCCCATTCTCGTTTGTTAGAAGCAAATATTCAGTTAGACGGTTCCTCCTACAAAGAGTTACTTCAGGAGTTCCAGGAGTACGAAAGAAAATCAATGAGCTTTTGGCGAGCAATACATAAGCGTTTAGCTGTGCCATGGGCATGGGTATTACGTATTGACGTTGCGAATGGTCCTATATATGTAAGTAATGGGAATTCGTATTATGAAGAAATCGATGATGAAGAAGATTATGAATAGATAAGTAAGGAAGCAGCGTTAGTTGCTTCCTTTTTTTATTTGCAAAGAGTGAATTGCTTCAATAATAATATCTGGTCGATCATTTTCTATACCATGACCAGCATGTTCAGCAAGTATATATTGGCTATATATTGAAAGGTGTAATTGTTCATGAATCAGTTCTTGCCACATTGATTCAAGTTGTGTCGCTTCCTCTTTTGGCATGCCACCCTCAGTCAACTGAGTAATAGAATATTGAGGGTCTCTACCGATAACGATTAACGGTACTTTTAATGTTTTATATAGCTCTTTTATTGAGCGAGCACAATTTTTCCACTCACATAGTTCGGAAACTGTCGCTTTATATAATAGAGGGGAGGTAGAAAATTCAATGTACTGTCTTGATTGATCAACGAGTATAGGTTTTAGTTCATTATTAAGCATGTCTATATCCATTTTGGAGTATGTATTATATTTTTGAAGCCACATATCATCCGAATCCGTTTGATCAGAAATTGGTAAATGCAGTTCATCTAATCGGTGTAAGCTCATAGAAGTAGAATCAACTAAAATAAGTGCTTGCAGCTTATCTTCATGTAACATCGCAAAATGTTGTGCACATAAGCCTCCATAGGAATGACCGATTAAAATGATAGGCTCGTGAATAGCAAGTTCATGTAGTAACATATGAAGTTCGTTTGTCGCTTGTCTTGTAGTACGCGAATAATTTCCTAGTTCACTTTTTCCGTAACCTGGGCGATGGTATGAAATGACTGTAAAATGTTGTGAAAGTTTTTCTATAATAGGGAGCCAATCATAAAATGAGCAACCCATTCCGGTCTGAATAACTACCGTTTGTTTACTACTTCCTTTTGTATATACTTCTATAGTTTGCTCCAATACCTCTACAAATTTATAAATAATAAACCCTCCTAACTAAGCTTGAAATAATTTTTGACAAGCAAAAACGATACACCAAACACCTATACCAAACAGGACAGATGTACTAAGTGAAAATGAGTTTTTTAGACCAATATAGACGATAAATAGTAGTAGTGCGGATGCAGGAAATCCATATAATACGCCTATAGCAAATTGACTTAATTCTTGTTTGTTCCCGCCTTCTAAAGAAATCCAAAATAGGCTTAGTAAACTTACAAGAGGAAGGGCAGCAATAAAGCCGCCTATCGTACTATAATGTTTAGCGACTTCAGTAATAACGCCAATAATAAGTGCAGAAACGATTACTTTAACGAGGAAATGCATATTTTGCCTCCTTCGCTAATAACGAAAAGGCTTTTTCAATTAATTGTTGTTCTTCTTTTGATAACTGTGATTCTAATATTTTTATCTTTTCTTTATCTAGTAAAGTATGCTTTTCTAATATTTCAATGCCTTCTTTCGTTAAAGTAAGGTTTACGACCCTTTCATCTTGTTTGTTTCTTTCTTTTATAATAAATCCTTTTTGAATAAGGCGCTTTACGTGTTCTGATGCTGTGTTATGAGAGAGACTAAGCTCAGTAGCGACTTTTCCAATTGTTATATCTTTCTCACGAGAAATGAGTTGTAAAATACGAATGGCTTGGTGAGAAAGGTTGTCCTCATACTCATATCGTAAGTGATAATAAATGCTTTCCCAATGTTGATTGATGTCTTTCATAATGATAAATCCCCCTGTTTTTATATCGTATAGTAAGATATATTCGTGAACGTAGAAATAAAATCCTTTTATTTGGATAAAAAATGTTGAAAAAGTTTATTTTTATTGAAATATAAGGTAATCTATGTGTAAAGGTATACATTTAGCAAGAGAGAGGATGATAGCTGTGAATACATTCAAATGGATGAGTCATGAACAGATGTATGTAGATGAAATACATGTTGAAAAATGTGGTCCTCTTTCAGTCGGCGTATATGGGGGAAATCAAGAGAGTGATGCATATGAACGAGGAGATGCGGTACTTGCTTGGTGGGATCCTGAATTACAATTTGAATTTGTTATGATTTTTGATACACACCACAAAACAAAAAATATTGATTATATAATAGAAGCAATTTCAGCAAGAAAAGAGAAACTAAAAGAGTTATTTTCTTACCCGATACATTTAGCTTTTCATCATACGCATATGTACTTATTAGCGTTATTTACAGATGAATTGTTTATTGAAAAATGTGATCAAGATGATGAGGAACTTGCATGCTTAATTTGTTTGCGAAAAGGCGAATTTTTATATTGGCTATCAGTTGGTGATTGCTTCGCATATTTATTCCATTCTGAAAAAACGAAGAATGGTAAAGGGCGGTTAAATAAACGGAAGAATTACGAATATATTGGTAGGAAAAATATTTTTGCTGCAAATACACCTTGCTTTACATCAGGTGTCAGAGGATTAGAAAAAGGAATGAATCACATTGTAATGGCAACGGACGGTATTTTAGAGTGTGATAAACGAAAATTTGATGATGATCAATCTTTAGTAGAAATATTGCACGACGGAAGTTGCTTACAGATTGAGCCAGTATTAACAAATGTACTGCAGTGGAAAGGTAGAGATTGTGCCACAATTATTGGATGGTCCATTGATACTGAAAATAAAAAATGCGCTAATTAATATAAAAGGAGTTCAAGGTTGTTATCCTTGAACTCCTTTTTGTTAAGCAATATGAATATGATACGTTTTCAACCATTCATTTACTTGTAGCATATATTCCATAGCACTTCTTGCTTCAAAATTGTTAATTTCTTTATTGCTTTCATCGGCAATGGCAAGTAATGTGGAATGATTAATAAGTGAGAAAATAGGATTGTTTTTATTACTGCACAAGTCGAGTGATAAATGACGGATTGTGTGTAAATAATGTGGATCTTGTGAAGTTGGATAAGCACTTTTTCTTCTATTGCGTACATCGTCAGGTAAAGCAGGTTGCAGTGCTCTACGTAAAATGCCTTTTTCAATATTATCAATGCTTTTTATATTGAAAGGAACGTTCCATAAATATTCAACTAATCTATAATCGCAAAACGGTACACGTACTTCAAAGCCTACAGCCATACTCATACGATCTTTACGATCAAGTAAGAACGGGAGAAATCTCGTTAAAAATAAATAAAACATTTGGCGTTGTTTCGCGGCTTTTTTACTTTCCCCTTCAAGAGTAGGTACTTCAAGAATCGCTTCTTGGAAGCGTGTATCAATATAGTTTTCTAAGTTGCATTGGTTATTTACTTCATTTAGTAGAAGAGGGGAAGTGTTTTTCCAATTTGTTAGCCAAGGAAATTTATCGACAAATAGTAAATCCTCTTGATGAAACCAAGGGTACCCACCGAATACTTCATCAGCAGATTCGCCGGATAAAGCTACAGTTGCATCTTTTTTCATTTCGCAAAATAGTAAATATAGTGAAGTTTCCATTTCACCAGCACTCGGTAAATCTTTTGCACGGAGAGGGACGAATAAGTGATTTGCTAATTCTTCAGCATTCACAATAATGTCATGATGAGATGTCCCTACATGTTCGGAAACACGTTTTACCCAAGGAGCGTCTAAACCAGTGCGAGCAAATGTCAGCTCAAAATCTTTTGCGCTATTTACAAAGTCAACGGAATACGTATGAAGGGTTTTATTTTCAGCAGCAAATTCCTTCCCCGCTAGTGCAGTAATGCCGCTAGAATCTAATCCTCCTGATAACATACAGACGAGAGGGACATCGGCAATTAATTGTCTTTTTACCGTATCTTGTAAAATAGATAAAATATGTGATGATGTATCTGCTATAGAATCTGTATGGACCTTACTTTCTAAATTCCAATACTTCTGAACTACTTTTTTATCACGTGTAAATGTTATAGAATGTCCAGCACGCACTTCTTGAATGTGTTTAAAGACGCCACATCCTGGAGTTCGAAATAATCCTAATCCAAATATTTCGTTTATGCCATCCGAATCAATTTCAGCAGGAACAGATGGATGAGCCAATAGCGCTTTTATTTCAGATCCGAAAATAATACTGTCATTTCTTTCTGTATAAAAAAGTGGCTTTACGCCTAAGTGGTCACGTGCTAGAAATAATTGTTGCTTCTGATCATCCCATATTGCAAAGGCAAAAATACCATTTAAATGTTGTACGCAGTCTTCTTTCCATTCTAAATAAGCATGTAGTAACACCTCTGTATCCGAATGTGTTTCAAATGCATGACCACATTTTTGAAGTTGCTCTCTAAGCTCGCGGAAATTATAAATTTCTCCATTATAAGTAAGAGCATACGTATAATCACCAGCACGAAATGTTTTTGGTTGTGTCCCGCCTTCTGGATCAATTACGATTAACCGACGGTGTGCAAAGGCCGCACGAGGTGAAAACCAAAATCCTTCAGCATCCGGACCGCGATGCTGGATACTATTTGCCATCTTTTCTAAAATAACATGTTCATTGGAAAGATCCTTATTCCAATTTACCCAGCCTGTAATTCCACACATACACATCTCATCTCCTAGTTTAAAATGTTGAAAAGTAGATTAATGAAATAAAGTGAAACTTTAATCAGTGGGGTTTTTTCCATCCCCCACTGATTATTAGTTGAACCAATCGGGCTTTTACGGGCAGTTATCTCCCACCTACCTTCTTCGCATTCGCCCAATTTTGAGGTGGGATTTATTGCCCGTTAATGCGGGGTAAAATGTACACCAGGTTAAAGAATGACTATATAAATAGTGTACTACATGAATTAAATTGCAGACTTGAGAAAATTTTCTTGTAATACATAGTTATGTGAGACAATGGCGTAGGGAAAGTATTCCATAACATACAAAAAATAAAAAGAGATGAGAGAAAATATTTTGTAAGACGTTATATAGGGTGTAAAAGCTTTTACAAAAAAATAAGGGGAATCGCTACATGAAATCAAATGAGAAAAATTTTATAAAAAGATTACAACGGCAAAAAGAAGATGCGCTAGAATTCGTTGTCGATACATATTTACCACTTATAAAAGGAATAACGCATAAAGTCCTTCTTCCGGTTCAAAATGATGGATTAATAGAGGAATGTGTAAACGATATATTTCTTTCCATTTGGAGTAACGCAAATAAATTTCATGGAGAGCCGAGTGACTTTAAAAAATGGATAGCGGCGATTGCAAAATTTAAGGCGATTGATTATTACCGGAAAGCGACTAGAAAAGTAGAAATTATTTCAGATGAGTTTCATATTAGTACGGAAAAGTCAGCGGAAGATGAATTAATCGTTATGGAAGATAGGGAAGAGTTATTGAAGCTTATTAATCAATTAGAACCGTTAGATCAAAAGGTGTTCATTATGAAATATCTTCTCGGTATGAAGACAGAAGAAATAGGAGATAAGTTAGGGTTAACTCGGGCAGCGATCGATAATCGTGTGTACCGTGGAAAAAAGAAACTACAACAAAATGCTACGAAAATTAGTTTTGGAGGTAGTGCAATATGAAAGACATTTATGAACTATTAAATGATATTGATATAGATGAAAAAGAACTTGAGGAAATTGAGGCTTCTGAAATTGAAAAAGAAAAAGTGAAACGTAATGTAAAACAATCGATACGTACGAAGAAAAAGATGAAAAGTTGGAAAAAAGGTGTTGCTGCTGCATCTATTTTAGTAGGATTATCAGTTGCAACACTTGGTATCGGGTTTCCTACATATGCCGGGGGATTGCCAATTGTAGGTGACATATTCCGATTTTTAGATAATGGTAGAACAGGGTTATATGAAAATTATAAAGAGTTTTCGACTGAATTGAATATGACGAGAGAGAGTAATGGGGTTAAGGTTACAATTAATGATGTAATTTCTGATGGCAGAACATTATCTATAACGTATTCACTGGAAAGTGAGCAAGACTTAGGGGATGATCCTATTATATTAGGGGGATTGGATATAATGGACGCTCATGGTAGTTCAGGAAGTGGGAAAATGACTAAAGTTACTGAAAAAAAGTATGTAGGTATGGTAACAACGACGCACCATGATATTAATAAAAAGGACAAAGTAAACTTTAGATGGAATATAGAGGGAATAGAGATGCCAGATAGGAAAAAATCAATACAAGGTAATTGGAATTTCGCATTAACTGTAAAATCAATGGATAGTAAAGAGAGAACAATTGGTGGAAGTTCGGAAAAAGAAGGTATAAAAGCAAATATGGAAAAGGTCGCAATGTCGCCGGTTTCATTTATTCTTTATTACAATCAAGAAGTTTCTAAGGGTGCGAGGGAAGAATGGGATAGTGTAGATGTTGAATTGACGGTTAAGGATGATTTAGGGAATGATTATTCGGGTGAAGGAAATGGGGGAAGTGGCAACGATCCTTACAATATTCGATGGAGTGCCACATTCCAAAAACTAAACGAAAATGCAACAAAGCTTATCGTTACACCTTGCGTACACTTGCGAGTGCATACACCTGAAAATCATGGTGGAGTGGAATATGTGAATGGAAAAGAGAAGAAAATTGAAGTGCCGAAAAAAGAAGCGAAGAGTAAAGATATTGTTCTAGATGATATCGTAATTGATTTAAAGAAATAAAAGAGAGACTGCCTAAAACAAGTAGGCAGTCTTTTTTTCGTTAAGAACTAGTAACGAGTAATGCATGTGGATGCTGCGTTTTATACTCATCTTTCCACGGAATGTTTAGTTGTTCCCACGATTCGCCGCTATCATTGGATTGAAAGACGCCATTGTTATTTAAAGTGTAAAACGTATGTGGTTCTGCTGGATTTGTAGCAAACATTGAAATGACTGTACCAATTGCAGATGGTAGACCTTGCTGCACTTGCTCGAACGGAGTATCTTTCGTTTTACGATAAATATAAGATTCATAAGGAATACGGTGATGAGCGAGGTCAGCACTCGGTGCGGCAGAAACGAGAATTGTATCACAATCAGCCGGATCGATAGCCATGCTGTATAAATAATGGTGTTCAAGTCCTTCACTGCATGAGATCCAGCTGTTTCCACTGTTATAACTTTCAAGGTATGCGCGATCAGGTCCGCCCATAAAACCATCACCACATGATGCATAAAGGCGATTTGGAGCTTCAGGGTGCATAAGCAATTGATGCGCATCGATAGGAGCACCGAATTTTTTATCAATCCAAGTATGCCCTCTATCATTACTTTGAATAACAGCACCAGCTTCAATTGAAACATGGATTGTATTTGGATTGTTTGGATCAACTGTAATCCAGCGTACATGATGGGTAAAAGGTCTAGGCGGAAAAGCCCACGTATAAGAAGATAATAATGATTTCATATTTTTAAGTTCAGTCCACGTTTCACCACCATTTTCAGAACGGAATAAAGCGCTCGGTTCTGAGCCGACATAAACGACGCCATAGCCGTTAACTTGTTCAGTAGGACTTATCGTAATGGAAGTTATCGAAGAGTGTAAAATACCATCTTCTTTAGGGAAATCAAAGTAACGATATGAATCTCCAATCGGTTTCCACGAATCCCCGCCATCGTCACTTAGCCATAAACCTCGTCCAAATGTGCCGCAATATACACGATTCTTTTGGAATGGATCAACTGCGATACAGGTAGGTTGCATATTTTGTAAGTGATACGTTGTTTCATAGTTACCATATTGTTCTTTCACTACAACTAGTTCACGTTCCATACAGAGAAATAAACGTTTCATTTTAGTAACCTCCTTAAAAATTCTTTCATTAGTAAACAATATGAAGCTGAAAAAGAAGTAGTCTTATTTTTTGTTGAGAAAAAGGACTTATTTAAAAAGAAGCGAAGTGTGTATACAGAGGAAGCGGGCGTTTACGGGCAGTTAATACGGGATAAAGACGGGGAGTTTGTTTCATACTAATGTACAGATATTGCACTTAAAGGAGTATTGGTATGGGGCATTCACATGATCACGGTCATTCTAACAATAAAAAGGCGTTACTAATTGCTTTCGTATTAACGACAAGTTTTATGATTGCTGAAGTTATTGGGGGATTTGTAACAAATAGTTTAGCACTACTATCTGATGCGGGGCATATGTTAAGTGATGCAGTATCCTTAGCATTAAGTTTACTTGCGTTTAAGCTTGGAGAAAAAACAGCAACAGCTGCGAAAACATACGGGTATAAGCGAGTCGAAATGTTAGCGGCATTATGTAACGGTGTCGTTCTTATTGTCATTTCAGTATACATTTTTATTGAAGCAATTCGCCGTTTTAAAGAACCAGTTGAGATTGCTAGTAATGGGATGCTCATTATTGCTGTACTTGGTCTGCTTATTAATATTTTATCAGCTTGGATATTAATGAGAGGCGGAGATGTGAAGGGTAACTTGAATTTAAGAAGTGCTTTCCTACACGTATTAGGCGATCTATTAGGATCAGTCGGAGCGATTATTGCAGCGCTATGTATTAAATTTTTCGGATGGACTGTTGCTGATGCGATTGCTAGTATTCTTGTGTCTATTTTAGTCATTATTAGTGGATGGCGTGTAACACGTGATACCGTCCATATATTAATGGAAGGTGCACCCCAGCACATAAATGTTGAAGAGGTAAAAAGTACATTATTAAATATTACGGTTGTAAAAGAAGTTCATGATTTGCACATATGGTCTGTCACATCTGATTTTCAAGTATTAACTTGCCATTTGATTATTAAAGGTGATGAAACGCAAAATGTATTAAAAGAGGCTACGGATGTATTAAAGGAGAAGTTTCATGTAGAACATGTCACTATTCAAGTAGAAATAGATGGTGAATTTAATCATATTGAGACAACTTGCAAAGTATGAAAGAAAAAGGATAAGAAAATGTGTCATAACATTTTTCGCACGGCATACATATATATAATGTGGCCACAAATACTTTGTAAGGTAAATATTTCATGAAATTACTTTACTTATAAAGAGTCATCTTTTATAATCAAAAATGGTAATTGGTAAAGATTATCATTTTCAATGATTGTAGAAAGGAGTTTTTTAAAAGATGAGTAGTCAACTCCGTTTTGCTGTTGAAAATCGTAAGAGGCATTTAATTGATGAGTTAATTGGAGCAGGTGTGTTTAAAATTCGCGACCGACAATTATACGAGCTGTCTTTAGAGGAATTGGAAAAAGAGTACGAAGATATGGAAGAATATGCAGATATTCAGGCATAACTATATAGATTAGTAAAAGGTGAGCTGGTTACGATTTTGTGTAACCAGCTCTATTATTATTTCGTAGAAATTATTTTTGATATTTCTTTCATTGGACGGAGCCAGTTTTGAGACATCATTTGTTCCATTTGTTTTTCGTCCTGCTTTTGCAATGCTTGAATGATAGAGTGATGTTCTTCAATAGATTGACTTGCTGGAACAAAGTTTTGGAAAAACAAATATTCAAGGCGTAGAACATGAAGTTGCATATTTTCTAGAAAGGGTTCAATATATTGGTTTTTAGCAATAGAAGAAATTGTATTGTGAAATTGTATATCTAGTTTTAAAGCTTGTTTTGCGCTTTTCTTTTCTATAGAGCGCTGAAAATCAGCATTTATTTCAGAAAGTAGTTTCAGATCAGCGTCTGTAATGTTTTGAAGAGCTTGCTTTCCTATAATAGAGTGAAGACCAGCCATCGTTTCATAAATGATAGGAATGTCGTCTAACTTAATAGGAGCAATTTTTGTTTTTTGCCCAGGTACCATTTCCACTAATCCAGAAAGCTCTAATATTTGAAGTGCTTCTCTTACAGGTGTTCTGCTTACTCCTAGTGCTTCAGCCAATTCCCCATCATTAATTTTTTCATCAGGCTGCAGTACACCTTCAATAATCCAATCTTGTAGTTGATTTAAAACGAGTGATTTTGCCGAAACTCTTCCTTGTTTTTTATAATTTTGAGGGATAGGCATAGTGAATTCAATCCTTTCATTGTATATTTTCTTTTTTCTCATGAACAAACTTTAATTCCTGTTTCCCTTCATCCGGTTTTTGGCTTAAGATGAGCACCATTACAATGACACAAAAAGCCCCTAATAACTGAAAAGATTGAAAGGGTACGTGTAATATAAGTACAGAAGAAATAATAGCTGCGAGTGGTTCAGTACAACCGAATAATGTCGTTTCTTTCGGAGTCAGGTATCGTATGCTGTCTAAGTATAAATAAAATGCAATCAGCGTCCCGAAAATGACGACAAATGTGATGAGCGGTAGGGTGCTTAGTTTTACATATTTCATAGTCGATAATAAAATGAATTCTTTCGTAGAAATAAAGTGTAGAATCGTTACACCAATACCCCCAATAATCATGCCCCATCCAACGATAACAGAGGAAGACCATCTTTCTAGCAATCCCTTTGAATATAAACTATAAAAAGCAAGAGATAATCCAGATAAAATACCCCAAATAATAGCCGGTGTAGAAACAGCCAAGTTATGAACAGACCCGTTTGTTAATAAGAGAAAAGTGCCTACTAATGAAAGGGCAATTGAAATGAAATCAATTTTTGATGGACGAACGTTCCATTTGAAAAGTAAGTATACAGTAATAAATATAGGAGCTAAATATTGCAATAGTGTTGCGACGGCAGCATTGCCTTCTTTAATAGAAGCGAAGTACGTGTACTGTACAGCAAGCATACCGAATAGGCCGAACAAAATCATTTTAGTAGCATCAGATCTGCGTTTCCAAATGCCGAATATTTCTTTTTTTCTTGTTCCGAATGATGAAATAATGAGCAAGATAGCGCCGGATATAAGCAATCGAATTGTAACTAACCATTCAGTAGAAACATTTTCGTATTGAAAAAGTTGTTGTGCAGCTGTCCCGGACAATCCCCATAAACAAGCACCAATTACAACCATAATGATTCCTTTTAAACGATTTGGATCCATATAGTTTTAATTCTCCTTCTCTAAAAATAAGTTTTGGATACAATATGCAATATATCACGAAATGAATAAAAATAAAATGAATTTTCTGTGTTTTACGGTAGGAATTTGAGTAGTTTGAGTTATGTTGTACGATACAAGTATGTAGGTTAAGTAACGCGAGATAAAATTATAAAATTAAATCATAATCATGACGATAAAAAAATAAAGATAAGAGTAATTTGGTTTGTTAAAAATATGTGTAGAAGGAGATACGCGATGAACTGGGTTACTCATAAACCAATATTTGAATTTGATAATTTTAGTCCATTTATTCGTGCGAATACTGCGTGGCTTGGGCATTTGGAGTTCGCATATGATTTAGTAAGATTTGAAAAACCAGAAATATTAGTTGAGCTAGGTACACATCTAGGTGCTTCTTTTTTCAGTTTTTGTCAAGGGGTAAAGGATGGAGGATTAGCTACAAAATGTTTTGCTGTAGATACTTGGACAGGAGACGGGCATACAGGTCCATATGGAGAAGGTGTTTTCCAAATCGTAGATAAAGTGGTAAATATGAGTTATCCAAATATAGGTAATTTGATTCGCTCTACTTTTGATGAGGCCGTTGATCAATTTCAAGATGGAACGATAAATTTGTTGCATATTGATGGCTATCATACGTATGAAGCAGTTTCTCATGATTATAAAACATGGTTACCGAAACTTGCGAATAACGGTATCGTGTTATTTCACGATATTGAGGTGAAAGATCGAAACTTCGGTGTGTATAAATTTTGGGATGAGGTCAAAGCGAAGTACCCCCATTTTCAGTTTGAGCATTCATACGGGCTTGGAGTGTTATTTCCGAAAGGCTGTAGTGATAAATTTGTGGAAATACTTAAAAATAAAGAAGAAATACAAAATATGTATAAATAAAAGTGGAGCATGCATCATTTTAATGATGTGTGCTTTTTTGTGGAGAAAAATGGTATTCCTTAAAAGGGGGATAATAGTAAAAAGTTTTGTTGTGGCAAATATTAAAAAAGTTATTTTTGGATTGTTCTATATAAAAATGTAACATTTTTTATATTTTCCATTGCGAAAAGTAACATCTACTTTTACAATAGAAAAGGTGTTATATTATACTGGAAAAATAAATCGAAATAATATGAAAATTTTGTTTTGTCTTCGCTAATTGTATATTACATACATGTAAGACGACATACGTCATGTTATCGACTTGTAAGGAGAGAAAAAAATGAAAAGTGTAAGATTACCATCGATGCTAGAAATCATAGTTCTTTTATTACTATTTCTTGCTGTTGTCTTTTCCTTCCAAACGATTTTTGATCTCCCAATTCAATTAGCGCTATTTATTTCATGGTTTTTAGTAATTGCGCTTGGATTAAGATTAGGATTTCGTTATCAAGAATTGCAAGATGCAATTACGAAAGGGATTTCTAACGGATTAGAAGCAATACTGATTTTAGTTGCGGTAGGTGCTTTAATTGGAACTTGGATTGCTGGTGGCGTAGTACCAACATTAATCTATTATGGATTAGAGTTTATTCACCCTAGCATATTCCTATTAGCAACATTAATTATTTGTTCAATTACTTCTATCGCAACAGGAACATCATGGGGAACAGTAGGAACAGCAGGTATTGCTATGATGGCGATTGGTGAAGGACTTGGCTTACCACTTCCGCTTGTTGCTGGTGCAGTTCTTTCAGGAGCTTATTTCGGCGATAAATTATCACCACTTTCTGATAGTACAGTTCTTGCAGCGTCTATGGCAAAAGTAGACGTTATTGCTCACGTTCGAGCTATGCTCGTATTAGATGTTCCGGCTTATATTATTACTAGCATTATGTTTACTGTAGCTGGTTGGATGTATGGCGGCGATAATGTAGATTTGAATCGAGTAGAGTTTTTAAAAGAAGCTTTATTAAAGGAATTTGATATTAAAATATGGATGCTTGTTCCGGCGGTCGTTGTTATCGCTCTATTAGCGATGAAGAAACCGTCTATGCCAACAATTGCAATGGGAGCTTTAATTGGTGCAATTTGGGCAACTCTTTTCCAAGGAATGAACTTTGGAGAGGCGATTGGAACAGCGTATAATGGATTCTCAATTCAATCTGGTGTTGAATTTGTTGACAAGTTATTAAACCGTGGTGGAATTAACGGTATGCTTGGCTCAGTAGCCGTTATTATTTTCGGTTTAGGATTTGGTGGATTACTTGAAAAACTAGGAGTTTTAAAAGTAATCGTATCTAAATTTGAGAAGAAATTAAATTCTGCAGGTAATGTAACATTGTCTACATTAATCGTAGCATTCTTAGCGAATATATTTGGTTGTGCGATGTACGTATCACTAATTTTAACACCGAAAATTATGGAAGATAGCTATGATAAATTAAAAATAGACCGACGTGTATTAGCACGTAACTCAGAAGTAGGTGGAACGTTAACTTCAGGTATGGTTCCATGGTCTGATAATGGTATTTTTATGGCTGGTATTTTAGGTGTAGCAACGTTCTCATACGTTCCGTTTATGTGGTTAAGCTTTGTTTCATTAATTTTGGCGGTTATTTACGGATACACAGGCAAATTCATTTGGTATGTAGATGACGTTGAAAAAGGAGAGCAAGCATCATAAAAAAATACCTTCTGCGATGGCGGAAGGTATTTTTTTATATATACGAGTGAGAATCCTTATCATCTGGGTGAAAGTCTGTTAAAATGAGAAATGTAGGTATTTTATTTTCAAGGGGATGAAAAAATGGAGTACAGAATTGAAAGAGATACAATAGGAGAAATAAAAGTTCCAGCTGATAAATTATGGGCAGCACAAACACAACGTAGTAAAGAAAACTTCCCGATTGGAACAGAGCAAATGCCGCTTGAAATTGTAAAAGCATTTGCCATTTTAAAGAAAAGTGCAGCACTTAGTAATCAAAAATTAGGAAAGCTATCAGAAGAAAAAGCAGAAGCAATTGTGGCAGCAGCTGACGAAGTGATCGCAGGGAAATGGAATGAACATTTTCCACTTGTCGTATGGCAAACTGGTAGCGGTACTCAGTCAAATATGAATGTGAATGAAGTAATTGCAAATCGTGGGAATCAAATTTTGAAAGAGAAGGGATCTGACGCACATATTCATCCGAACGATGATGTGAACATGTCTCAAAGTTCAAATGATACATTTCCAACAGCGCTTCATGTAGCATGTGTAATCGCAGTAGAAAATCACGTGTTACCAGCAATTACGAAATTAAAAGAGACATTAGCAGAAAAAGTAACTGCATTTGAACATATTATAAAAATTGGTCGTACACACTTACAAGATGCAACACCATTAACATTAGGGCAAGAAATTAGCGGATGGCACCGTATGCTTGAAAAAACAGAGCGTATGATTGCAGAGAGCAATACATATATGAAAGAGCTTGCAATTGGTGGTACTGCAGTTGGAACAGGTATTAATGCTCATCCTAAGTTTGGGGAGATGGTGTCAGAGGAAATTAGCCAATTTACAGGTAAGCAATTTATTACTGCACCAAATAAGTTCCACGCATTAACAAGTCATGATGAAGTTGTATATACGCATGGTGCATTAAAAGCATTAGCAGCTGATTTAATGAAAATCGCTAACGATGTGCGCTGGCTTGCAAGTGGTCCGCGTAGTGGTCTAGGAGAAATTATTATTCCGGCAAATGAGCCAGGAAGTTCTATTATGCCAGGTAAAGTAAATCCAACGCAAAGTGAAGCGTTAACGATGGTTGTAGCGCAAGTAATGGGAAATGACGCAACAATCGGATTTGCAGCGAGCCAAGGTAATTTTGAATTAAATGTATTTAAACCTGTTATTGCATATAACTTCTTACAATCTGCTCATCTATTAGCGGATGCAATTGTTTCATTTAATGATAATTGTGCAGTTGGTATTGAAGCAGATGAAGAAGTAATTAAAGAGAATGTGAATCGTTCATTAATGCTTGTTACAGCATTAAACCCGCATATCGGATATGAAAATGCAGCGAAAATTGCGAAGCATGCTCATAAAGAAGGGTTAACGTTAAAAGAAGCAGCACTGCAATCTGGACTACTAACAGAAGAACAATTTAATGAAATTGTCGATCCGAAAAAAATGATTGCTCCGAAAGAGTAATAAAAAAGCCAAGATTCTTTAGAATCTTGGCTTTTTTGATATTTATTTTTATGACTTCCATTTGTATTACTACAAGTGCCAAAATATATTATTTGTTAGCAGGCATGTTCAATACTTTCATTTGTGGACAGTTTTCTTTTAAGAGTGAAATGAACTTTTCTTCTTCTTGAGGTACGAAAGTTGTCACAGAATCAAATAAATTGTAATGGACTTCTAATTGCTGCCTAGTCCACTTTTCTGAGCGAAGTGTTTTGCCAGAGTATGTAATATGGCGAATATCTTCAAATGGAATTTCAGTACGCAGTATGAAACCATGTTTTACGACAAGAGATGATTCCGTTACGTCGTAGTGAGAGAAATAGAATGAAGAAAGATTCACGATATTTAACAGCATCATGAGAGTGAAAAAAATAGAATTTTCATTTTGGAAGAATAGCGAAACGAGAAAAATAGTGATAAATAATGTAATGAAAATGACGTGAAATGGATTCTTTTTCGCTTTGAATTTCAAGTTAGTCACCTCGGTTTACGTGTACTCTAACTAAATTAAATCACAACATCGTAATAAAACGTGTATATATGCATAATTGCATATTCACACGTTTTATTATTCATGTAAAATTTCCTGATGGGATAAAGTGAAACTTTAATCAGTGGGGGTTTTCTTCATCCCCCACTGATTATTAGTTAAACCAATCGGACTTTTATGGGCAGTTGATCCCCCACCTAACTTCTTTGCTTTCGCTGAATTTTGAGGTGGGGATCTTACTGCCCATTAAAGTGGGATAAATTTAAATGGAATTTTGTAATAGTGGAGAGGTATGAAGTGACTTACAAGAATAGAAAGTTAGCGCTAGTCATAATTAGTTGTATGACGGTCATGGGTAGTTGTGCAAATAAATTTGTTGAGGATGGAAATCGAAAGCATATATTTGTACAGGTAAGTAAGGCTTTAGTCGAGGTTATAAATAGAATATATAATGGATAAAAGGTGTTTCCATATACGGAAATACCTTTTTTGTAGTTAAAATTGAATGCTGAAGTTTTGGAATGAGTGAGTACCAGTTCCGTGTAGAACGAGGTTGTTATCACTCAAATATTGAATAGCGTATTTTAGTTCTTTCAGTATAGTAGGGGGAGACCAAGAGTATGATGTGAACCGTAAATTTGATTAACAGTAAACCAAGGATCTTGCAGAATAGTCATGTTTTGTTTCACATCCTATCTTCATTAGTGTATTAAATACATTCGCTTTTTTGTTACTTTAATTCTTTTTATAAAATTATTTAGTAGACGTTTTTTATAAAAGTTCGTAAAATGGGTAAACGGAATGTTGAAATGTTTATTTACTGTATGTTAAGATGATGAAGAGATAGTAAACGTTATTGGGAAACGTCTGTTTTTAGATAAACATTTTAAAGGAGTGTTTAGTATGAGTGATATTTCAGAGAAGTTTTGGGATGCTTCGGTAGAAGAATTGAAGAAAGGGTATGTATTTGAAGTGGAAGCAGAGGAGTATATTTGTTTAGCTTGTGGAGAAGCGTTTATTAAGGGGGTTATTTATCAAGATAATCAAGTTTTGTATGAAGCAGAGAAGTTTGTGCAATTGCATGTGCAAAATGAACATACGTCTATGTTTGATTATTTATTAAACCTTGATAAAAAGTATACGGGTTTAACGGATTTGCAAAAGAAAATGGTTCAGTTTTTCCATATGGGGCTGAATGATAAAGAGATTGTAAAAGAGATGGATGGTGGAAGTACATCAACCATTCGTAATCATCGATTTACACTTCGAGAGAAAATGAAGCAAGCGAAAGTGTTTTTAGCATTAATGGAACTGTCAGAAGAAAAATCAAAAGTACAAACGAAATTTGTACCAATCCATAGAACCGCAACGATGGTAGATGATCGCTACAATATTACGGAAGAAGAAAATGATGAAGTATTAAAAGCGCATTTTACAGAAGGATTAGATGGACCACTTTCTACATTTCCGAAAAAGCAAAAGCGCAAATTAATTATATTACGCCATTTAGTGACGAAGTTTGATAGTAATAAAAAGTACACTGAAAAAGAAGTAAATACTATCATAGAAAGAGTATACCCGGATTTTGTAACTTTAAGAAGGTATTTAATCGAATATGGGTTTTTAGATAGAACAGCAGATGGAAGCCAATATTGGGTAAAGTTATGATAATATGGAAAAGAAAATAAATAGAGGCACATTATTATAACAACTATACAAAGAAATAGAAGTTGAAAAACAGATTTTTAATAAAAGGAGAAATGAAATTTGAAACCACCTACAGATAATAATAAAGAAGGTGCGGAGTCACATAAGTTAGAAAGTGAGAGTAAACCGATTTGGAAATCGATGTCCATGTTTTTAGTACCGTTACTATTAAGTAATGTATTACAATCGATTGGACAATTATTCGGTATGGTAGTAGTAGGAAGATGGCTTGGCGTTAATGATTTAGCGGCTATATCAGCATTCTTTCCACTATTTTTCTTACTCGTTTCATTTGTAATTGGTATTGGTTCAGGGAGTTCTATTTTAATTGGTCAGGCGTTTGGTGCTAAAAACGAAGATCGTTTAAAAGCTATCGTTGGTACGACACTGACATTTACATTTATTATTGGAGTTGTGTTGGCGATTATAGGTAGTATTTTTGCGATGGATATTATGCGCCTAATGGGAACGCCAGAAAATATTATTGATATAAGTGTTCATTATGCACGTATTTTATTTATATCGATGCCAGTATTATTTTTATATTTTGCATACACAACATTTATGAGAGGTACAGGAGATTCTAAAACGCCATTTTACTTTTTAATTGTAAGTACAGCGCTAAATATGATCTTATTACCAATTCTTATTTTTGGATGGTTAGGAGCTCCGAAATTAGATGTGTATGGAGCAGCCTATGCTTCTGTTATATCTACAGTTATTACGTTTATTGTCATGTTGGTGTATTTAAAGAAGAAAAATCACCCACTACAATTAGATAGTACGGTAAGGAAATATCTTCGCATGGATAGGGAATTATTGAAGCTATTGTTACGACTCGGAATTCCAGCGAGTATTAATATGATATTAGTTTCATTATCTGAAATTGCGGTAATCGCGTTTGTGAATCGTTATGGTTCGGATGCAACAGCAGCTTATGGCGTTGTGAACCAGGTTGCAAGTTATGTACAAATGCCAGCAGTTAGCCTTGGTATTACAGTTTCCATTTTTGCAGCACAATCAATTGGTGCGAATCAATTTGATAGATTGCAGAAAGTTGTGAAGGCCGGAATTATTATGAACTACGTCATCGGTGGTGTGCTAATATCTCTTATTTACTTGTTCTCAAGAGACATTCTATCACTATTTTTAACGAGTCAAACTACAATTGAAATTGCTCATAGCCTAGTTATGATTACGTTATGGAGTTATTTAATTTTCGGGCATGCGCAAATTATTAGTGCGACAATGCGAGCGAGTGGTACAGTATTATGGCCAACTGTTATCGGAGTTGTATCAATTTGGCTTGTTGAAGTACCTGTAGCGTATTACCTTTCTTACCATACAAGTCTTGGCATAGAAGGGATATGGATTGGGTACCCAGCAGCATTTATTGTCAGCTTAATATTACAGTATGCATATTATAAGCTTTCATGGCAGAAGAAACGAATTACACGACTAGTGAGTTAAATCATGCAAATGTCCCTAAGCTATTATACTTAGGGACATTTTTTGTAAGTGTATGTTTACAAATAGCTTTTTAAAGTGATATCAAAATGTTGTCTAATGAGCTTGTTATCGCTCATATAAAACTCCCACGCTTTTTCAGGTTCACCGATAATTTCAAAAGATTCTTCTGTAATATATAAAGCGCAATTATCCTCTAGTGCAATTCCTTCTATATTACCTTGATGATTTTGTAAAAAGGAATGGAAGGCGTTCATTCTATTTAATTGATTATAATGTGGACAAAACCTTTTGTTAACAATCCCCCAACCGTTACACTCTATATAACCAGAACCTTCATAATCTGATCGGATACTAGATGTGAACCAACACATAGCACCGGCGCTATACCCCGCAATGAGCGTTCCTTGTTGCAGAGCCAATAGTAATTTTTCATCGAGTCTAAGTTCTTTCCATTCTGTAACCATTTGAATATAGTTCCCGCCACCGAGATAAATTAAATCAGCAGACTGAATCATTTCGTCTATTTCATATTTAGAAGGTGTATCAGCTATAGTACGTAAAATTTGTACTTCACAGTGTAATTGTTTTTCGAACGTGTCTAAAAATAGCTTTATATAGCTTTCATCATCATGACTAACTGTAGGAATGAATAATACTTTTGGATACTGTTTATTTGTTAATTCTATAAGTCGCTCATTAATAGGCGAGTGATTTGAATCTTGTAAATCACCGCCACCAATGACAGCTAATTTCATAGTAAAGCACCACCTGATCATTTTTGTTATATAAAAATTCGATAGAAGAGAGTAACATTCCTTCTCTCATGTAATGAATAAGTAGAAAATATAGTTTAAGTATATCGAAATAGTAAAGGTAGTGATAACTATATAGAAAAATGAATTTGAAACAAATTAACCGGCTATTTGCGGGCTGCCCGTAAAATCTTAATTGGTGAGGGCTGATAATCAGTGGGGGATGAACGAAACTCCCATTGATTAAAGTTTCACTTTATCGATATATAATATTTCATACTATTGTTTCAAAATATGGAAACAATATGTTTAAATGGATATAACAAAGCATTAATTCAAATTGAA
Source organism: Bacillus pretiosus (assembly GCF_052947655.1). Taxonomy (NCBI): domain Bacteria; kingdom Bacillati; phylum Bacillota; class Bacilli; order Caryophanales; family Bacillaceae; genus Bacillus; species Bacillus pretiosus. The sequence continues at coordinate 1,659,809 of NZ_CM129593.1, forward strand.
TTAGTGTTTATATTTTAAAAAGGAATCGGAAATAATAGAGATTTCACAAATCGTTTTTTACTTTTAATAGGAACTTGTATTACAATATGGTAAAATTATTTCAATATATTTATTTAATATAAAAATACAAAGAGGGAGCGTGAAAAAGGTGGATTTTCGATTTGAGTTTGCAGCGAAGGTGAAAGAATACTTAGATGATGAGAAGGATGAAAAAATAATAAAAGATGGACATAGAGATATAATTTTTCACTATTTATATGCGTTAGAGGCTGAAATTGGCGTTGTGAAAAATCCTAATTTTACTTTTTTTACATCAGGAAGACGTTCACATATCGTATTAGAAAATGTTGAATTTAAAACAGAGGTAAATGTAAAAAGTAACATCATTGAAATTACAAAAATAGTGGATAATGTCGTTATTCCTTTAGATACTATCGTAGCAAAGGATCGGGAATTATTTGCACTTGGGCGCAATGAGAAGTTTAATGTACAAATATTAGAGCAGTATCTCTTTGAGACATTTGGAGAGAAATTAGGTTTAAAATGAATGGAATGGCCTACGTATTTATAGGTAGTGAATTTTAGTGTATATCATTCTTGTTTGACCTTTCATTTAATTTGTACTACAATTTGTAGTGTGAAAGGAGCCATACTATGTTTACTCAAAACTATAAATTAAATGAGCAAGGATTAAATCACTTTTTTGGACCTCTTGAAGCAAAAATTATGGAGATTGTTTGGTCTACCGAGGGTATTACGATTAAAGAAGTGCAGCAGAAATTAAGTGAAGAATCACCTGTGAATTTTAACACTGTTATGACAGTTATGAACAGGTTAGTAGAGAAATTACACTTAGAAAAACAGACGGTGAAAAGAAGTGGCATATATCGTACTGTACAAACAAAAGAAGAATTCTTATCCAATCAAACGAAGAAAATGACACAGGAATTGATGGGGGAATTTGGAGATTTAGTAGTAAATCATATGCTAGATGAGTTAGAGCAGGCTGATCCGACTTTAATAAAAAAATTAGAAGACAAATTGAGTCAGTTAAAAAAAGAGGATCAATGAAATGAAATGGCAAATGCGTAAAATCGTATTGTTAGCAGTAATTGTTAGTACCCTCTTTTTCAGTATGTTAGTGTATTACGTTACATATCCATTTCTGTTTCAAAATAAGGCGTTCTTTTTTTCAAATTTTTGCTTGTTTCAATTAGAAAAGCATATGAAGGAATTATCGCTCATTCGTATTATAATTGCTGGATTACTATTACTTACAGTACTCATAGTGTGCAAAAGAATTTGGCGACAATTTTTCTATAGTAAAAAATTACAAAAAGTACTTATCCCTTTCATTCGAAAAGGAAAACAAATATATATATTGCCGACCTTAGAAGTTGCGGCATTTACAATTGGGTTATTTCGTCCGAAAGTTGTCATGTCAGAAGGCATGCTTCAAACATTTTCAGATGAAGAAATGGATGCGATTATTTTCCATGAAGAATATCATCAAACTAATCGAGATCCATTAAAATTATTTTGTTTTACGTTATTAGCAGAAGGAATGGTGTACATCCCGATATTAAAAGGGTTATTGCAGCGCTATCATGTGTATCAGGAGCTAGCAGCAGATAAATATGCAATGCAAAAGATGAAATCTTCATTCGAATTAGGTAGTGCGTTATTAAAATTAATTAAAATAAAGACAATGGAAAATCGATGTGTGACAGCTTCATTTGCAAAAACAGCAATAAATTTACGAATCGAGCAAGTGTTAAATGAAAAAGTTGTTAAGCTCAATATTCCATTACATACGAATTCGGTATATGTAACATTAGGTTTATTCTGTATGTCGATTGTACTTATTGTCGGAGAGTGCATATAGCCTCTTTTTTTTAAGAATTAACACTACTTATTGTAGTGTTTTAGGGGGAGTAAAATGAATGCAGCAGATTTAACAATTTGGCTTGTAGCTGGGGCAGGGGTATTGTCATTTATATCACCATGTTCTTTACCGCTATATCCATCTTATTTATCATATATTACAGGTGTGTCTATTCAAGATTTAAAAGAGAATCGTGGAATTATGCAAAAATCAGCGATTATACATACCGTATTTTTTATGATCGGATTTTCGGTTATATTTTATGCGTTAGGTTTATCGGTAAGTTGGATTGGAATAACATTCTCATCTAACCAAAAATTGATTCAACAAATTGGTGGGGTTTTTATTGTTTTGATGGGACTGTTTATGACAGGTTTGTTTCAACCTAAGTGGCTTATGGCAGAGAAAAAAGTACAATACAGAAGTAAATCGACTGGATATATTCGCTCGATTTTAGTCGGTATGACATATGCAGCGGGTTGGACGCCATGTGTTGGACCGATATTTTCAGCTGTACTCATGCTTGGTGCGACAAATCCTGAAGGGGCACTTCTTTATATTACCGCGTATACTCTTGGGTTTGCGGTTCCGTTTTTCGTGATGGCATTCTTTATTGGGAAAGTAAAATGGATTGTTACATATGCCAATGTCATGATGAAAATTGGCGGTGGAATGATGATTGTAACAGGGGTTTTATTGTATACAAATCAAATGACGAAAATTACCGCATTCTTTATTCGTCTATTCGGTGGATTTACAGGCTTTTAAAAATGAGGAGGAAGAAAAGTGAAGAAACTAATTGCGATTATACTGGCTGGGGCATTAATTTGGGCCGGAGTTAATTTTTATAATACAAAGAAAGAAGAAAAAGCAAAACAAGCGGAGTTACAAGAAACAGAAGTATTACCACAAGTAGGATTTAAAGCGCCAAACATAACATTAAAAGGGTTAGACGGGAAGCTGTATTCGTTAAATGATGCAAAAGGCAAGCCATACCTTATTAATTTTTGGGCATCATGGTGTGGCCCATGTGAAATGGAGGCACCTGACTTAGTTCGTATGTATGATAAATATAAAAAGGATGTTGAAATTTTTGCGGTAAATGCGACAATTGGAGATCCAGTACAAGAAGCGAGTGCATTTGCAGATCGTCACGGATTTAAGTTTCCTGTTTTACTAGATATGGACGGAGTAGCTGGATTAGATTATAAAGTATTTTCGTTACCAACGACATTTTTTGTTAATAAAGATGGAATTATCGTAGAGCAAGTACGAGGCGTATTACCTCCAGATCAATTAGAAGAGAAATTTAAGAAATTAATTGAGAGTTAAAGAGGGGATTTTGTATTGATGGAGTGGATCGTGAGGTTACAACCCGTATCTCTTATAATTGGAAGTTTATTTGGATTTATGTTGATGAAACGAAAGATGAAGAACGAAAGTGTACCATATGAAAAAATGATGGATGCAGTAACAAATGCCTTTCTTATCATCGTATTTGTATGGAAATTTGCACCGGCAATTTTAAATCCAGTATGGGCCTTTAGGTCGCCATTGCAGGCACTATTAGCTGTAGGAAGTATGCAGCATATTATAGCAGGATGTGTAATTGCGAGTATATACATTGTTTGGAAAAGTAAAAAGGGACAATTTTCGCTTCGTATTTTACTTGATGCATTACCTATTGGACTATGTATGAGCATTATTTTTTATTTTCTATTCAACCACAAAATAGGTGTACAAACGATATTGCCTTGGGGTGTGAAAATATATGAATCTAAATTTTTATATCACCCTATTTTCGTATACGAGATCATCCTCGCCCTTTGTATAATCGGCTTGTTATGGATGAAAAATGAAAGGCTAGAAAATGGAAAGAATATAAGTGTTTTTCTAATAGTTGAGGGATTTGCTCATATCATTATTTCGCTTGTTAGTGAACAAAATTCGGTTTTATTTGGTTTATCAATACAGCAAATAATGAGCTTCTTTTTTATTAGTTTAGGGATATTGTTGGTGCCGAAAAAATAAGAGGTATGCATGTATGAGATTTTCATACACGCATACCTCTTTATCATTAGGATTGAGCGCTTTTCTGAAAAAAATGAATGGTTTCCTTCCAAGAATCAATACTAGCAAAAGCGTTATCTTTTTTGCTCCCTTGGTTATAATTTATTCTTAAATAGGGGATGCCGATAGAATGACCAGCCCCTTTATATACGAGTTGTTTATAAAAATGAGGAGAATGAAATGTATCCAATCTATTAATTGCTTTTTTTGATAATCTTACAATATCAGCTTCATCTTCTTCACCAGCAATTAGCAATACATCTCCATTAATTTTTTCAACTGGTATAGTAGCATTTTCAACAACTTTAGAATCTGAAGTTAAAGCGTTATACCACTTTCTATATGGCATTCCCCTATGTTCTTCAAACATTTTACGACATTCGAGTGCGACGGAGATGGGATTTATTGGAGACGCATACGGTAATACTTTCCCTTTATATGTCCAAGCAGGAGGTAATGTTGTAGCATCGGACCACGGTACAATACCACTTAATGCAATAGCGGAACCATTTAGAGAGGCGACAGCATTTATTTCTTGGAAAAAGCATGCTGATAAAAGGGCTAGTTCACTTCCTCGAGAGGTACCATGTATACCTAACCAATTTTTGGTGACTTCTTCTCGTTGTTTCATCCACTCAATGGCTGTTTTTATATATTCAAGGGGGATTTCTACAAGTTGTTTTGGTAGATTATCGATTCCGAAATAAGCGAGGGCGAGTACTGAAAAATTATGTGATGCAAGTAAAGCGGCAAGGTATTCATTTAATCCCCCCTCCGAACCGCCGAGTACAATAATTCCTGGATTCGCTTTTTTATTTTCGTTGTAGAAAAAGGTGGCAATCAATCCATTTTCTCTAATTGGATACCGAACGATTTGTTTGGATTTCCATAATCTTGAGATGTTTATTTCATCGATAGTAGATCCATTCATTTCAAGTGATAAAGTTAAGTTTTGAGGCGACAATGGATTCTTATAATTTCGAATAGAATCGTGATGTTCGTTTATTTTAATAATGTCTAAGGACCAAAATAATCCCATTCCATCAATCCCTGTATAAGAGCCAGTAATAGGTGCTTGTTCGGTAAGGTTTACATTCCCATTTTTAGATGCAATAAAGGTGGCATTTGATTCTAAATATATATCATTTATTCCCTCGGCAATTCTGGAGGCTCTTATTGTTACTTCTTGTAAAGGTTCTAATCCGGTTATATAAATTTGAATGGGAGAATCAATTAATGAGATTGACGAACTAACATGAATGCGGGGCTTCGTTTTTTTGTGAATGTTCATTTCATAACACCTCAATTTAAATTATATATAACAAGTTTTCTACGAATAACAAAATAGACCTCTACTGTAAATAGAGTTTTATTAATATGAGGAGGATTATCCTGTTTTTCTTAAATATATTAAAAAATCGGCGGAGTAACAGAAAATAAAACAATTGCATTTTTCTCGAATTGATTTACCCATTTATGTTTTAAATAAGCGGGTATTTTTACGCTATCACCCGTTTCTAATATGTATTCTTCTTCATTTAAATGTAATGTAATTTTCCCGTCTAATACGTATGCTAACTCTTCACCTTTATGTTCTAGTACATTTTCTGATGAAGCTGTATTCGGTGGAACAGTCATAATTGCTGTTGCTAAATTTCCTGTAAAATCAGGTGATAGCAATTCATATGATAAATTATCGATAATCATTTTTCTTCGTTTATGAGAACGTACAATTAAATCGTCTGTATTTGTATCTTCCAATAAAAAGCTAAATGTTGGAACATCAAGAGCTTTAGCGAGTACTTTTAATGTTTGAATAGAAGGGTTAGCAGACCCACGCTCAATTTGACTTAACATAGATGGTGTAATACCTGCCATCGTTGCTAGTTCTTTACTAGTTAAACCTTTTTCTTTTCTTTGCTTTTCAATCTTTTTACCAATATCTATATTTTCCATAATGAAAGGCTCCTAACTAATTATTAAATTATATTTAAATAAATTAAATTAAAATTAACTAAAGTAAATAATTTATGTTAAACTAAATTAAAATTAATTTAATTATAATTTATTGAATCGTAAGCTACAAGGTTATGAGGAGGAAGAGAAATGAAGGGAATAGAGAAATTAAAAGAGGAATATCCACTATTAAATAAATTAATCTCAACAGAAGAAGTGTTTTGGGTGAATCCGAACATGGAAAAGTATGAAACGGCAATAAAAGATTCCCCATTGAATGAAGGTGATGTAAAAGATGCGGAAGAGAGGTTAAAGCGTTTTGCACCGTACATTGCGAAAGTTTTTCCAGAAACGAAAGAAACGGGCGGCATTATAGAATCACCTTTAGTGAAGATACCTACTATGAAACAGTCTTTAGAGAAAAATTACGGGAAACCTATATTAGGTGAATTACTATTAAAGTGTGATAGCGGGCTTCCGATATCAGGGTCAATTAAAGCTAGAGGCGGCATTTATGAAGTGCTGAAGCATGCGGAGAAATTAGCTTTGCAGTATGGAATGTTAACAGAAGAAGATGATTATTCCATTTTAGACAGTGATACATGTAGAGAGTTTTTTGCAAAATACTCAATTGCGGTAGGTTCTACAGGTAATTTAGGACTAAGCATTGGGATTATGAGTGCAAAACTAGGTTTTAACGTAACTGTTCATATGTCAGCAGACGCAAAAGAATGGAAAAAAGATTTATTAAGAAGTAAAGGTGTAAACGTTATTGAATATGAAGCTGATTATAGTAAAGCAGTAGAAGAGGGGCGTCAGCAAGCGGATGCAGATCCTAGCTGTTATTTTGTAGATGATGAAAACTCACATGATTTATTTTTAGGATACGCAGTAGCAGCATCGCGATTACAAAAGCAATTAGAAGAGTTAGAGATTGTAGTAGATGAAGAGCACCCTTTATTCGTTTACCTTCCTTGCGGAGTAGGTGGCGGACCTGGCGGAGTCGCATTTGGTTTAAAGTTATTGTATAAAGACAACGTACACTGTTTCTTTGGGGAGCCAACGCACTCTCCATGTATGTTACTCGGTTTAATGACAGGACTTCATGATAAAATTGCCGTTCAAGATATCGGGATTGATAATGTAACAGACGCGGACGGACTAGCGGTAGGAAGACCGTCTGGATTTGTCGGTAAAACGATGGAACCATTTTTGAGTGGAAATTACACAGTAAGTGATGAAGAGTTATATAGATTGTTAAAAGAACTAGCTGATACGGAAAATATTTATTTAGAGCCTTCTGCGCTAGCGGGAATGATAGGGCCAGTGAAAGTATGCAAAGAAGATGAGTATTTACAAAAACAACAGTTAACAGAGAAGATGAAGAAAGGTACTCATATTGTGTGGGGAACTGGCGGTAGTATGGTTCCAGAAGATGTGATGAGTGGATATTATAAAACAGGTGAGTCATTAATAATATTAGAAAAATGAGGCTAATTGTGGCCTCATTTTTTATTTATATGACATATGTATTATTATAAATTCTTTGTTATTTTCGCATTAGTTCATTATAGTATAGATATAAAGAACGAATAGCAAATAAACATAACAAAAAAGCTTTATTTTACATAATAAGAGGATGTGTATACGATGTCATTACAGACTAAATATATAGCGGGTATTTCGCTTGGGGTTATGGGAGTAGGTTTTGCGGCTTCTATCCCTTTTCAAGGAACGGTAGCTGGAGAGATTATACAAGGGGGATTTGAAGCTGGATTAGTTGGTGGACTTGCGGATTGGTTCGCAGTTACAGCATTATTCCGTCATCCGATGGGAATTCCAATTCCTCATACAGCGTTATTACCTAAAAATCGTAAACGAGTAACGAAAGGGCTCATTCATACGTTAGAAAATGAGTGGCTGACGAAAGAAAGTATTACGAATAAAGTAAAAGAAATGCAGCTAGCGCAAATGGTACTGCAAATCGCTGAGAGAGAAATGCAGTCTGACGCTGTGAAAAAGGGAATTGTAAAAATTGCTGAGAAGGCGATTGTTACAATAGATACGGAAAAGTTAGCGGTTATTATTGAAAAAGAATTAAAAACGTATTTGCATACAATTAATACAAGTAACATATTACAAGTGCTTGTTGATCAATTGGTAGTGCAAGAGTACGATGAAAAGACACTGGATTACATATTAGTAAAAGTGAAAGATTGGACAGCGCAAGATGAAGCACGTTACCAGCTCGGAAGCTTAGGTATGAAGGCGATGGAAAACATAAAAGTAGATGGATTTTTACAGTTTACTTTGAAATCGTTTATGAATATTGTAGATGAAGATAAAATTGGCGGCATTTTGCAGAAATTTATTATTAGCAATATTAACAGCTTACAAGATGCAGATAATAGTACGAGACAACTTATATTATCGAAAATTCGTCAAGAAATTATAAATGTAAAAGAAAATGAAGCTTTACTACAAGAATTAGAAAATTGGAAAGAAAAATGGATTGCCAATTGGAATGCTACTGACAAAATTAAAGAGATGCTGGAGCAAGTGCAACAAAGGGCAATTACTTTTGTGAAAAACGAAGAGTTTACGGATAAATATGTTATTCCATTTTTACAAACACAAATGAATAAAATAAAAGAAGATGAACAGACTGTTCAAAAAATAGAAGATTGGTTACAAAAACAAGTTGTCACACTTGTGGAAAAGAATCATTCGAAAATCGGAAAACTTGTACAAGAAAACCTTGATAAGTTAGATGATAAAACGTTAATTGAAATGATTGAAAATAACGTCGGTAAAGATTTACAGTGGATCCGAGTAAACGGGGCTGTTTGCGGATTTATGATTGGATTAGTGTTAGAAGGAATTAAAGCGATTATATGAGAAAAACCTTCCACAATTGTGGAAGGTTTTTATTTTTCAATAATACTCATATTGATATTATAAGCTTTTTCAATATTTAACTTGTACGTCCCATTGCCTGTTTTAATTGAATTTTTATACCAATGTTCTTGTTCGTTGAATTCTTTATTTTCTTCTGAAGTATTCTCTTCTTTTTTCGTTAAATCTTCAACTTGTTCCCAAGGTGTGTTTCCGTGGGATTCTTTTTTGTTTGTTATGGCGATTAAAGATACATCGCTTTCTTTTGCTAAATGAACAGATACATGTGAACTTTCTTGTACAAACCAATTATTTTGTAATTGACCAGGATAAAGGGATAGTTCGTTATTTGAAGCACGAACTTCTACATTTTTATTTTGCGGAAGAACGAGTGTCGGTTTGACTTGTGGTGCTGAATTCCATAACGTATGTTGAACGGGTAATGATTTTAAAGTAATATACATCGTTTCCCCAGCTGTTTGAACCGAAAGGAAATCTTCTTGTTTTAAATTAAGTTTTTCATTAGTTTTCGTCGTCATTTCATATGTTCCAAGAAGGTGAATTTGATTTGTATCATTTCCCTCTATTGTTAGAGGGTGCTGTCCTGCATCCACTACAATTTTTTTGATAGATTCAGGTATATCAATTTGTCCACTTGGAATATTGCTCGTTTGGCGAGTGGTATGAATAGAATGACGAACTTCATCTAGTAATCCAGTTGATAATAAACAGTAAAAAGCAATTCCAACGCTTCCTAAAACGCCGATAAAGAAAATACTAAAAATATCATATTTAATAAAGGATTGTTCCTTTTTAGAAAATAGAAGGTATAGTAAAATTTCCACGCCAAGAATAATAAGTAAAACAGGCCACCATGCTGTTAAGGAATCTAATACCTCAGTACCTTTTACAACTGAAAATAGTAAGAAGCAACCTAATGAAATAATAGAAAGCCCCATTGAAAATGTTCCAACGCGCCATGTTCTCATTCTTTTGTACCACCTTTGTTTTCTTTATTTCCAAGTAACAATTTAAAGCCGCCACCAATTAAGAGGAGTGCAACGATAGATGTTTGGAAATAGCGATAATATAGCTCGCTAAGATGAATGTTAAATATAGTTGCAAAGTAATCATTCAAAATAGGAAGGAGTGTTTGATCTAATAAATAATAACCACCGAGTGTAATTAACCCAATACCGATCCATCTTTGATGATTGATAAAATAATCAATGATAGGTTCGTCATGTACACGTTCTTTTCCATACTTTGCAGTTTGCTGTAAAGCGTCAAAGAAGCTATAGAACCAAATGATTGGTACTAAAAATAAAAACGCTGAAAGTCTTAATAAGTCGAGTAAATAGATGGAAAGTAAAAAGGCTGCCATAAGCTGAAGACCGCGGCGTTGTAAGCCTAAATACATATGTCCCGCTCCAGGGAACATCGCTAAAATAGAAGCGAATGTTTTATTCTTCTTTCCTTGTTCACGATGCTCTTCAAACTCTTCGAAAATAGTACGGTCATCTAGTTGCTCGCCACGTTCTTTTTTCTGGAGTTGCTGAACAACATCGAAGAAATTGTAAATCCATAAAACAGGTAATGTTATAAGGAAGATAAGGAAACTTTCTTGTGATGTTAAAAGTGCAACGAAAATAATCATACTTCCGATCCCTGTGCAAGCTACTAAAAATGTAAGTCCACGTTGCATAAGCCCTAATTGGAAATGACCAAGTCCAGGTATGATGGATAGGAGAATGATATAAAATCGTTCGCTTTCTTTAGAGGAATCTGTTAATTCTCCGGCTGCTTGTTTTTTTGATTGGTTAATAATAGTGATAACTAAATCTAGTAAATTGACCACCCATAACACGACTAGTAAAAATAGAGAGATAAAAGCCAACTCACGCGCTATTAATTCTACTACGCAAAAAACTGCAAAAGAAAATAGTAATAAAGCCCCTCCGCTATATAAAATAAGCCGTCCAAACTTCTTTAAATATAAATGTCCAAGCCCAGGAATTAGCCCTAATACAAGTGCTAAAAAGGGATTTTTATTCATGCTTTGAACCTCCGTCCTTTTTTGATGTATCTACCGATTTGTTTACAATTTGTTGTGAAATAGAAGACTCGTTATGTTTTGAAGATTTCTCGAAATTTGATGTCGCTGTGAAAATATACTGGAATAAACCACTTACCATAAAAATAATTGTAGCTGCGGTCGCAATTATGTAGTGAATAATCGTTCGCTTTAATGAGTTTGTTTTTATATTTTCATTAGGTTGTAGCGTTTCAAAATCAATTTGCGTCATAACTTCATTCGTAAATGAATCATCATTTATCATTGGAAGGTTTTCATGTTGTTCATCGATACTTTCCATATAAAGTGCTAAACAATGATCACATTCATAAAGGTGTTCTTCCATAGATTCACGTTCATTGCTTTCTATAAAATCTAAAGTATAATTGCGCCAATCTTCTTTTGAATAATGCGTCATAGAAACTCTTCCTCCTTCCAATGTTTTTTAATCCACTTTCTTGCCCGATACAGTTTCATTTCGACTGTTTTCACTTCGATGTTTTCCTGCAAAGCAATTTCTTGATAGCTTTTTTCTTCTAAGTAATGTGAGAGAACGATGTCACGGTAATTCTCGGGAAGTTCTCTCAGTTTTTGAGCAATGAGTAATTTTTGCTCTTTCGTCAATAATAAATCCTCAACGTTATGAGAGGATTTTATATTTTCCTCAGTTTCTTTACATAAGGAGAGTTCTTCATTTTCTCTAGCTTTTTTCCTCTTATAATCAATAGCGTGATTGGTGGCAATACGCGCCATCCAAGTTTTTAATCCGCGAAATTGATAATTAGGGAGAGAGGCGTGAATTTTTACGAATACTTCTTGTGTAACATCTTTCGTATCTTCTTCATGTCTTAAAATAGAAAAGATAACTTGAAAAATATAATGACGATATGTTTGCACAAGGATACGAAAAGCGTGTTCGCTTCCTTGCTGTGCTTTTTCAATTAATTGTTTTTCCTCAATGGGTCTCTCCCTCCTTTTTGACGCATTCTATTATATAGACGTAAGAAATGATCGGTCACCCTACACATGTTGTAAAAAAAGAATAATATATTTTTAGGAAGGAAGCTATATGAAAAAAGGTGTGAAAAAATGGTAAAGAGAAGTATATAATGAGCAAGTAGGAAATGTTACGTGAAGAAAGGATGTGAATGTTAGTAGGGGAAGGTCCACACTAACAAACATGAAAATTAAAATATTAATAGCAGATGATAATTCTTTTATTAGAGAAGGCATGAAAATTATTTTAAATACATATGAAGAGTTTGAAGTTGTAGATACAGTAAATGATGGGAAAGAAGCAGTGGACTATTGCAAAAAGAACGACGTTGATATCGCTCTTTTAGATGTCCGCATGCCAAATATGAACGGGGTAGAGGCAACGAAATTCATTTGTGAAGGGACGAAAACGAAACCGCTAATTTTAACGACGTTCGATGATGATGAATATATTTTGGACGCAGTAAAAAACGGGGCGAAAGGTTATTTATTAAAAAATAATGATCCAGAGCGTATTCGTGATGCAATAAAAGGAGTATATAACGGTCAAACTGTTATGCAAGATGTAGTGCTTGATAAAATTAAGTGCAATTTAATGGAAAGCAAAGAGGACGAATGTAAAATAGATACAAGTCTTTTTACAGAAAGAGAACTTAGTATTATCGCATTAATTGCGAAAGGTTTCTCGAATAAAGAAATTTCAAAGCAACTTTTCATATCAGAAGGAACGATTGCAAATTATATTACATCAGTTTTAGGGAAAACTGGACTTGAACATCGCACACAAATTGCGATTTATTATTTAACAGGGAAAGTAGATTAAAGATATGGAATTTTGGTTAATTGTAAGTAAATTAATTGTCTTTATATATATTGTGTTTAGTTACATTTATTTAAATGTTGTGAACTTACCATGGATTATACTTACTTTGCTTTTATATCTTTCTGTAAATGTGCTGATCTCTATATTTAAACAAGATACGTACAAAAATATATTATCTAGTCTGTCAATTGGCATAGTTATGTTATTTACATGGAAGGTTCATCCGTTTTTTATTTTATTTTTACCATTGAACTTATATGAAGTTATATTTCGTTATATAGAGAAGAAATGGCAGCTCTTTATCATTATGATGATTCCCATTATCTTTACAGAAGAAAGTATTCGAATGACATATGGATTAATTGTTACATTTTCTTTCATCGTATTAACTATGGCAGAACGGTATATATCGCGTGTATTAAAGCTTGAATCACAAAATGATAAGATGCGAAAAGATATGCAGCGGCTGACGAAAAGCTTAAATGAAAATAAAGAGTACATAAAGCAATCAGAGTACACATTTAAGTTAGAAGAGAGAAATCGGTTGTCACAAGAAATTCATGATAAAATTGGCCACTCGATGACAGGGGCGCTAATTCAAATGGAAGCAGCAAAGAGATTAATGGGGATAGATAAAGAAAAATCTGCCGAGTTATTACAAAATGCAATTCATATATCGAAAGATGGAATTGAAAGTATTCGAGTTACATTAAAAAATATGAAGCCACCAACGGAGCAAATTGGCATTCATCGTATGAAATTATTCATAGAGGAATTTGCCGGTAAGCATGATATAAATATTCCTTTCGTATATAAAGGGAATTTAGATATGATCTCACCGATTCAGTGGAAGATTATCGGTGAGAATGTTACGGAGGCACTAACGAACGCGATGAAATATGCTGATGCGACAGTCATTTCAATCGATATTCATGTACTTAACAAGATGGTGAAAGTACAAGTGAAGGATAACGGAAAAGGTGCAGCTCTCGTTAAGAAAGGTCTCGGGATTATGGGGATGGAGGAGCGAACAGCATCAGTAAACGGAAAAATTATTGTAGATGGAACAAGTGGCTTTTCAGTAACGATGCTGTTGCCGATATAAGAAAATGGGACGAAGATGAATCATCTCATATGAAAAAAGTGAATAATCTCATGTAAAAAGAATGAACTTCTGCACTGAGCAGGTTCATTTTTTTTGTTTATAATGAATAGCAGAGAAACCGAAATAGGGGTGAAATGATGAATACATTAGAAATTAAAAATTTAACGAAAAAATTTGGTGATTTCATCGCGGTAGATAATATGTCTTTATCTATTAAAGAAGGAGAGATATTTGGCTTTTTAGGATCAAATGGTGCTGGTAAGAGTACAACGATAAATATGATTGCTGGGTTGTTAAGAAGTAATGAAGGTGAAATTAGCATATTAGGAAAAAATATAAAGAAACATAATCGATTTGCGAAGATGAATATCGGTATCGTTCCGCAAGATATTGCGATTTATGAAGAGTTAACTGCCTATGAAAATGTGAAATTCTTTGCTGGACTGTACGGGTTAAGAGGAGCTGAACTAAAAGCGAGAGTAGAGGAAGCACTTCAATTTGTGGGACTTAGTGATAAACATAAAAGTTACCCGAAAAACTTTTCAGGCGGGATGAAACGAAGACTGAATATTGCTTGTGCGATTGCTCATAGACCGAAGTTAATTATTATGGATGAGCCGACAGTTGGAATTGATCCACAGTCAAGAAACTATATTCTCCAGTCGGTTCGAAAATTAAATGAAATGGGCAGCACTATTATTTACACGAGCCACTATATGGAAGAAGTAGAAGAGATTTGTACGAAAATAGCAATTGTAGATCACGGTAAAGTGATTGCAGAAGGAACGAAAGAACAGTTAAAAGCGATTATTACTGATACGAAAGACATTTGGGTTGAAGTGAAGTCAGTAGAAAATTTAGATGTAGAAAAGTTAAAAGAGATAAACGGTGTGAAAGCTGTTCAAGTTGAAGAGAACGTAATCAAGGTAAACTCGGATGCAGGAGTAAATAATTTAAATAAAATTATTCAGCATTTCATTAATCATGACATTGAAATTCGTTCATTAGAGGAGCAGGCCCCGAACTTAGAAACAGTATTCCTTACGTTGACTGGAAGAAACTTACGAGATAAATAAAAGGTAAATGAAGAAAAGGTAAAGGGAGGTTCATCAATTGAACATCTTCAATATTGCAGTTATGCATATTAAAAGAGATTTCAGAGACGTAAGAACTTTAGTTTTTATGTTAGCATTTCCGATTGTACTAATGCTTGTGTTAGGAACAGCGTTAACGAATGCATTTGATAGCGATAGTCAAGCGATTAAAGATATACAAGTGCTCTACAAAGATGAAGCAAGTAGCACATTTTCTCAAACGTTCGAAGCATTTACGAAAGAAGTCGATAAATCGGGTATTCATTTTAAAAAAGCTTCAGGCAGTATAGATGGGAAAGAAGAAGTGAAGCAAAATAAATATGCTGCTTATGTAGAATTAAATAAAGATGGTGCGAAATTTTACGGAAGTGACAAAAGTAGTATTGAGGGAAGTATTGTGGAAGGCATGCTTACAACATTTATTGATAAGTACAATGTAGCGGCCGAAGTTGCAAAAGTTGATCCTAGTAAGGTGAGCGCGGTTATTTCAAGCGGAAATCATAATGATTATATAAAAGAAACATCTTTACAAGCTGCGAAAAAGCCAGGTTCTATGGATTACTATGCGGTTGTAATGACGACGATGATTGCACTATATGCTGCGATGGGAGCGAGTTCTTTAATTCGTGGAGAACGAATACGTAAAACAGGAGATCGCCTCATTGCTGCGCCTATAAGTAAGGCTGAAATATTCATTGGAAAAGTACTTGGTAGCCTAGTAGCAAATGCTCTTTGCGTATTACTTGTCATGTTATTTAGTAAATTTGTCTTTCAAGCGAATTGGGGCGAACATCTTGGAATCATATTTATTATTTTATTAACACAAATCTTTCTAGCAATTAGCTTCGGTTTAGGGATTGGATATATTACGAAAACAGCTGAATCATCGAGAGCGATTATTCTTGTAGTTGTGCAATTAGCCTCTATTTTTGGTGGTGCATATTTCGTAATAGAAGAAAATTTCGTTACGAATTTATCACCATTAACGTGGGCAAACACAGCTGTTATGAAAATTATTTATGCAAATGATGTAGGAGCAGCGCTGCCAGTAATATGTTTAAATCTTGGCATTTCGGCACTCTTTTTATTAATTGCAATTATTGCATTACGTAGACGGGAGGGGCTATAGTATGAAAGATATTTTATGGCTCATACAAAAAACGTTATCTGTACTTTTGAAAAATAAAAAAGGGTTATTCATTATTATTAGTTTGCCGATAATTGGAACATTAATCTCCTTCTCAATGTATGGGAATGTCGGGCAAGGGACGTTAAATATCGGGGTTATAAATAAAGAAAATCAATCTATAGCAAATGATACGGTGAAATTTTTAGAAGGATTAAATCATGTAAAGGTAAGTAAAATTAAAGAATCTGAAGTAGAAGATAAACTTACTTCCAAAAAACTTGATGGAGTTATTACATTAGAATCTGGTTTTTCAAAAAGTGTTCGAGAAGGGAAACCAAATCATATTGAAATTTCATCGATTAAAGGTGATCAAGTAACAGGATTTATAAAATCATATTTATACAATTATATTGATAATGTAGCAGCTATTAGTAAAGTAGCAGGAACAGATCAAAGTGCATTTGATAGTATGTACGCAGGATATCAAAAAGGTTCATTTAAAATGAAAACTGAGACGCTAGAAGATACTTCGAAAAATAAAGATATGACAAACCAAACGATGGGTTATCTTATTATGTTTATGCTATTTTCAGCAGCGAACTTATCAGGTTATATTTTAAAAGAAAAAGAAAATAGAACGTATTTTAGACTCTTATCAACGCCAATAGATGGGAAGAAATTCATATTATCTAATGTCGGGGTAAATATGATGATATTAACAGTACAAATTCTGATTACAATCCTATTCCTAACGAATGTTTTTCATACGAATATCAACATGCCTTTCATAGTGATGCTTGGCGTACTCATGCTATTTGCTTTAATAGCGATTGGAATATCGTTAGTGCTTGTCGCTTTTTCGAAAAACTCAGCATCGGCAAATGCACTGCAAAATATGATCATTGTACCGACATGTTTACTCGCTGGATGCTATTTTCCGTATGACATTATGCCGAAAGCAGTGCAAAAAGTAGCTGATTTTCTTCCGCAAAGATGGCTATTAGATACGGTATCAAAACTACAACAAGGAATTTCGATTTCAGATTTGTATTTAAATATATTAATCTTAATTGCCTTTGCGGTAGCATTCTTCTTAATTGCTATTTATAAGTTTGGAAGAAATAATGATGCGAGAAACTTTGTTTAATATGAAAAGGGTGTGACGTTAAGTCACATCCTTTTTTGTATGAAGCATGAAATCTAAATTGGAATGACAAAATAGAAGGGTAGAAAGAAAATGAGCGGAAGGAAATCAAAATGATTAAAAAAATATTGCGAGTTACTTCTATTATTATTGCTATTGTTGTTTTTATTTTAATTTGGATGCATATCGATGTTACTTTAGGTAGGAAAATGGAAGCTGGGAAAAACATGCCGACAGAGTATGCACCTCATTATAGTGATTTTCAATTATTTGTAGAAGGAAAGTCATTTTATAAACAGTTATTTACTGATATAAGGGAAGCGAAGCAATCTATTTACACGTACTTTTTTATTTTGTCGGATGATAAAAGTAGCCATACTTTTTTAAACTTATTAAAAGAGAAGGCAAAAGAAGGAGTAAACGTCTATTTATCCGTTGATCGCATTAATGATTTATCATTTGAAAGCAAGATGATAAGTGAATTGCGGGAAAGTGGTGTACATTTTACATATAGTAGAAAACCTGAATTGCCATTCGGATTTTATTCACTTCACCATCGTAATCATCGCCGTATTACGACGATTGATGGGGAGATTGGCTATACAGGTGGTTTTAATATAGGAGATGAGTATTTAGGGAAAGATAAGCATTTTGGATATTGGCGTGACTATCATGTGCGGATAAGAGGAGAAGGAGCAAAAGATTTAGAAGAGCAATTCGCTTCAGATTGGAAACGAGATACGAAAGAAAATATAAAAAGAAGTACGAATAAAGCTAGTAAAGGGAATACATTACATACGATGACCAGCTACAATGGACATTACGTCGCTGAAAAGTATATCGAATTAATAAAACAAGCGAAGCATTCAATCGTAATTACAACACCTTATTTTATAGCGAAAAATAAAGAATTTATGAATGCTTTAATTGAAGCGCAAAAACGTGGTGTTACAGTGAAAATACTTTGGTCATATAAACCAGATATTCCTCTCATTAAAGAGGCAGCGTATCCTTATATTCGTCAAGCTGTTAATAATGGAATTAAAGTATATGGTTATAAAAAAGGAATGTTTCATGGGAAGTTAATGATAATTGATAATGAACTAACTGTTATCGGTACAACGAACATGACTGCACGTAGCTTTTATATGAATGATGAGATGAATTTGTATATTCACGGTGGGACTATCATATCAGAAGTGAATGAGGCATTAACAAAAGATTTTCGTGATTCGAAAGAGATGACGAAACAATTTTTTGAGAAGTTATCGTTTTGGGAGCGTTGTAAGGAGAAAGTGGCAGGATTAGTGGATTTTTATTTATAAAGGTTAATGAAAAAGGATGTCTTTTATAGACACCCTTTTTTAATGAGAGATAATTAGTTTTCATGCACAAGCAATGAAGCATCATCATTAATCAATGTCCCCACATGCTCCCCTAAGCAAATTCTTTTCATTACACCAGGCTCATCAAAGTTAAAGACGTGTGCTGGTAAATTGTAATCACGAGCAAGTAATAAAGCGGCTTGATCCATGACTTGAATGTTTTGCCTAACAACATCGTTATAGTTTAGTTTTCTGTACATTTTTGCTGATTTATTATGTTTTGGATCACTAGTAAAGACGCCATCTACTCCTTGTTTTGCGACTAATATTGCGTCACTATTCATTTCAATGGCTCTTTGAACACTTGGATAATCTGTCGTAACGAACGGCTGCCCGTTACCGCCGCCAAAAATGACAACATAACCGTTATCTAAATGATGTACTGCTCTGAGGCGAATATAAGGCTCTGCTACTGCATTAAACGGGATGGAAGTCATAACGCGTACTTCTTTATTTGTTTTACTTGTTAAGACGCCGCGAAGCATTAAGCTGTTAATGATTGTACCTAACGTACCGATATTATCAGCTTCTACTCGATCAATGCCCCATTCTTCAGCTAGATGACCTCTGAAAATGTTACCGCCGCCGATGACAATGGATACTTCGATACCTAAGTCAATAATGGATATAATTTCGTTTGCGATATGTTCTAATCTTTTGGAGTTAAAGCTATTTCCGGATTGATCAGCAAGTGCGCCGCCGCTTAATTTAATTAAGACTCTTTTATATGGCTTCATAACAATTCCCCCTATATAGATCGCAATAAAAAAGGAACAAAGGCAAATGCCTTTGTTCCTTTTTAAGAAAATGAAAAAGAAAAGAAGAAGATAGGACGAATTTTTGTACATAATTTTTCATACCATCCACTCCTTTTCATTTCGATTTATTGTAAGTGTATATCTTTTTGATTATACGAAACAATCTGATTACTTATCAAGTATATTGTATCTCTTTTTAATAAAAAGGTGTCAATGAAAAAGAAAAGAAAAATTTTCGAATTTTTTGTGACGAACTTGTAGGTTTTTGTATGATTTTGTAGGTTCGCTTATAAGATGTGTGAGTAGCTTTTATAAATTCAAATTGAAAGCGTTCGCATGAAGGGGATGAACATAAATGAAAAAATTCGGATTGGCAACACAAATTTTTGTCGCGCTTGTTTTAGGGATTGTAGTAGGGGCAGTCTTTTATGGCAATAAAACGGCGATTTCTTATATCACACCAATTGGGGATATATTTATTCACTTAATTAAAATGATTGTAGTACCGATTGTTATTTCAGCATTAATTGTTGCAGTAGCTGGTGTAGGAGATATGAAGAAGCTTGGGAAACTGGGTGGTAAGACAATTCTTTATTTCGAAATTATTACGACGATTGCTATTTTAATGGGATTACTTGCGGCGAATATATTCCAACCAGGTACTGGCGTTGATATGAGTAATTTACAGCAAAGTGATATTTCTTCTTATAAACAAACGGCAGATGCTACAGAGAAGAAAGGATTCGCTGAGACGATTGTTCATATTGTACCGAAAAACGTATTTGAATCGATTTCACAAGGTGACTTATTACCGATTATTTTCTTCTCCGTATTATTCGGTTTAGGAGTTGCGGCAATTGGGGAAAAAGGGAAGCCTGTCTTTAACTTCTTTGAAGGTGTACTCGAAGCGATGTTTTGGGTTACAAATCAAGTTATGAAATTTGCACCATTTGGTGTATTCGCATTAATTGCGGTTACGGTTGCAAAATTTGGTGTAGCAACACTACTTCCTTTAGGAAAACTAGTGCTAGCTGTATACGTAACTGTTATACTATTCGTTGTGATTGTATTAGGTATTAATGCACGAATGGTTGGCGTAAACATTTTTACATTAATGAAAATTTTAAAAGAAGAACTCATTCTTTCATTTACGACAGCAAGTTCAGAAGCTGTTTTACCTAATATAATGAGAAAAATGGAAGAATTCGGTTGTCCAAAGGCAGTTGCCTCTTTCGTAATTCCGACAGGTTATACATTTAACTTGACTGGATCGGCTATTTATCAAGCGTTAGCGGCATTGTTTGTTGCACAAATGTACGGTGTGCACATGTCACTGACAGAGCAAATAACGTTATTATTCGTTCTCATGTTAACATCCAAGGGTATGGCGGGAGTTCCAGGTGCATCGTTCGTTGTTGTATTAGCAACGTTAGGTTCAATGGGGTTACCACTAGAAGGTATCGCGTTAATTGCGGGAATTGACCGCATTTTAGATATGATTCGCTCATCTGTCAATGTATTAGGAAATGCATTAGCGGCCATTGTTATGTCGAAGTGGGAAGGCGAATTCGATGATGAGAAAGCAAAACAATATGTAGAAACAGTCAAAGAAACAAAAGCAGCATAAGAAATCGTTAAGGAGTGAATAATCATGGCAACATTAACTGAAGTTAAAAATGGTGTTCGAATTGAAAAAGATTTTTTAGGTGAAAAAGAAGTACCGAATTATGCATACTACGGCGTACAAACAATGCGTGCAGTTGAAAACTTCCCAATTACAGGATATAAAATCCATGAAGGTTTAATTAGAGCGTTCGCAATTGTAAAAAAAGCTGCAGCGCTTGCTAATACAGATGTAGGAAGATTGGAATTGAGCAAGGGCGGCGCGATCGCAGAAGCTGCTCAAGAAATTCTTGATGGAAAATGGCATGATCATTTCATCGTAGATCCAATCCAAGGCGGAGCAGGTACTTCAATGAATATGAACGCAAATGAAGTCATGGCCAATCGTGCTCTTGAATTATTAGGAATGGAAAAGGGAGACTATCATTATATTAGTCCAAATAGTCATGTAAACATGGCGCAATCAACAAACGATGCATTCCCAACGGCGATTCATATCGCAACATTAAACGCATTAGAAGGTTTATTACAAACGATGGGGTATATGCATGATGTATTTGAATTAAAAGCAGAGCAGTTCGATCATGTTATTAAAATGGGTCGTACACATTTACAAGACGCTGTGCCAATTCGTCTTGGACAAGAATTTAAAGCGTATTCCCGCGTACTTGAACGTGATATGAAACGTATCAAGCAATCACGTCAACATCTATATGAAGTAAATATGGGAGCAACTGCAGTTGGTACAGGCTTAAATGCAGATCCAGAATATATTGAAGCAGTTGTAAAACATTTAGCTGCAATCAGTGAATTACCACTTGTTGGTGCAGAAGACTTAGTAGATGCAACGCAAAATACGGATGCATACACAGAAGTATCAGCAGCACTTAAAGTATGTATGATGAATATGTCTAAAATTGCGAATGACCTTCGTCTAATGGCATCAGGTCCGCGTGTTGGTTTAGCAGAAATTATGTTACCAGCTCGTCAACCAGGTTCTTCTATTATGCCAGGGAAAGTAAACCCTGTTATGCCAGAA
This sequence comes from Bacillus pretiosus, assembly GCF_052947655.1. Taxonomy (NCBI): domain Bacteria; kingdom Bacillati; phylum Bacillota; class Bacilli; order Caryophanales; family Bacillaceae; genus Bacillus; species Bacillus pretiosus. The sequence goes on from NZ_CM129593.1 coordinate 1,681,785, forward strand.
GTAATTAATCAAATTGCGTTCCAAGTAATTGGTAACGACCATACAATTTGCCTTGCTTCAGAAGCAGGACAATTAGAATTAAACGTTATGGAACCAGTACTTGTTTTCAACTTACTTCAATCTATTAGCATTATGAATAACGGTTTCCGTGCCTTTACAGATAATTGCTTAAAAGGAATTGAAGCGAATGAAGATCGCTTAAAAGAGTATGTTGAGAAGAGTGTAGGAATTATTACAGCCGTGAACCCTCATATCGGTTATGAAGCAGCAGCTCGCGTTGCGAAAGAAGCAATTGCAACAGGTCAATCCGTTCGAGAACTTTGTGTGAAAAACGGTGTACTGTCACAAGAAGACTTAGAGTTAATTCTAGATCCATTCGAAATGACACACCCAGGGATTGCAGGAGCAACTCTTTTAAAGAAAAATTAAAAGAAGAGGGGGGACAATCCCCTCTTTTTTGTTTACAATATAGAAATGCTATATATGAATAGAGGTAGGGATGTTATGAGTAAGTTTACAGTAGCTTCTAATGGTTCATTAGAAACGACATTAAGAGGAGTAGAAGTATTATCAACACCACTTTTAAATAAAGGGGTCGCTTTCACGCAAGAAGAGAGAGAAGAATTAGGTTTAAAAGGGTTATTACCGCCAGCGGTTTTAACATTAGAAGAACAAGCACGCCGAGCGTATGAACAATTTTGTTCTCAGCCGGACGATTTATTAAAGAATGTATACTTAACAGCGTTACATGATCGAAACGAAGTGTTATTTTATCGTATATTAACAAATCATTTACGTGAAATGTTACCAATCGTATATACACCAACTGTTGGTGTAGCGATTCAAAGATATAGTCATGAATATCGTAAACCGCGTGGTGTGTATTTATCAATTAACGATCCGTCGGGTATTGAAGAAGCATTTGCGAATATCGGTGCAACAGCTGAAAACATTGATTTAGTCGTTGTAACAGATGGAGAAGGCATACTTGGAATTGGTGACTGGGGTGTTGGTGGTATAAACATCGCAATCGGGAAATTAGCTGTTTATACGGCCGCAGTTGGTATCGATCCTAGCCGTGTATTACCGGTAATTTTAGATGTGGGTACAAATCGTGAGGAACTATTAAACAATCCATTTTATATTGGAAATCGTCACCCTCGTATAACTGGTGAAGCTTACGATGAATTTATTGATACATTTGTACAAGCAGTGAATAAACAATTCCCGAAAGCACTTTTACATTGGGAAGACTTTAGCTCTCGAAATGCACGAAAAATTTTAGATAAATATCGTCATGATATTTGTACATTTAATGATGATATTCAAGGTACAGGTGCAGTTTCACTTGCTGCTGTGTTATCGGCAGTGAAAGTTTCGGGTGTACCTTTAAGTGAACACCGCGTTGTTGTGTTTGGTGCTGGTACGGCTGGAATCGGTATCGCAGATCAAGTTAGAGATGCAATGGTCCGCGTTGGCGTATCAGAAGAAGAATCATATAAGCGTTTCTGGTGTATTGATCGTAACGGGTTAGTTACAGATAATATGGAAGATCTTCTTGATTTCCAAATTCCATATGCAAGAAAAGAAGCGGAAGTAAGTGAGTGGAAACAAAATGATGTGATCGGACTTGCTGAAGTTGTGAAGCATGTAAAACCGACAATTTTAATCGGTACATCAACTGTTGCAGGAGCATTCAAAGAAGAGATTATTAAAGAAATGGCTTCTCACGTAGAAAGACCAATTATTTTACCGATGTCGAATCCGACGCCACTTGCTGAAGCAAAACCAGCTGATTTAATCGAGTGGACAGAAGGAAGAGCATTAGTTGCAACAGGAAGTCCATTTGAACCAGTTACATACAACGGTGTAACGTATGTGATTGGACAATCAAATAACGCACTTATTTTCCCAGGTCTTGGTCTTGGAACAATTGTTGTACGTGCAAGCGTCATGACGGATGGAATGTTCGCAGCAGCTGCTGAAGCAGTTGCAAGCATGGTAGACACAAGTCAGCCAGGAGCACCTATTTTGCCAGAGGTTGAAGAGTTACGTAATATCTCGGAAATGGTTGCAATTGAAGTAGCGAAAGTTGCCGTTGCAGAAGGTGTTGCTAGAGAGAACTTAAGTGATAACGATATTAAGATTGTAGTGAAAGAAGCAATCTGGGAACCAGAGTATCGCCAAATAAAAGCGGTAGAAAAGGTTAGAATATAGAAATAAAGCCCGTTTATAAAAATAAGCGGGCTTTCACTTTTATTACCGAAAAAAGTATAGGAAGTGGCACCTTTGAATTGGAATCAATTATGGAAGAAAGATATATCCCTTTTAATTATATTAATGGTTGTTGTTCCGATTGCTGGAGAGCTTAATTTTCATCCTTTTAACGATACGTTTCGCGTTAGCTTTGGGACACCGCTTTTCTTCTTTTTATTATTATTTTTAAGAAGAATACCAGCAGCGGCTGCAGGTATTCTTGTCGGTATATGTGTCGTTTTATTCCGTGTATGCCTTGATTGGATCATGCAAGGTTCATTTCATATGACGGAATCATTTTATTTGCGCTATCCTGTGTTCTTTTATTATTTTATTTATGGAAGTCTTTTTTCACTTTGTAGGGTGAATAAGTTTCATCAGAAACCAATCGTTATTGGGTGCCTTGGAATTACAATTGAAATTATCGCAAGTATGTCAGAACTTGCGATTTATCATATGGTAGTACTCGGTACAACAATAACAGTTTCTGAAGTGAATAAATTAATTATTATTGCTATTTTTCGTAGTTTCTTTGCACTTGGCTTTTTAAATATGATGATTTTATATGAAACGAAATTAAAAGAGTCACAAGTCCGAAAAGAAAATGAAAAAATGTTCATGCACCTTTCAAATTTATATGTAGAATCTGTTCACTTGAAAAAAACGTTACAAAATGCAGAATTGATTACACAAGAAGCATATCAACTATATCGAAATTTACAGACAGACGATGATTCCAGTAGTAAAACAGCATTGAAAATAGCAGGAGAAGTGCACGAAATAAAAAAGGATAATCAAAGGATTTTTGCAGGATTATCTAAACTGTTATTAGATAAAAATGTGACTGAGTATGTAGAAGGACATGAGCTTACAGAAATGATCGTAAGAATAAATGAGAAATATGCTGAAATGCTAGGGAAAGATATACGTTTTTCAAAACATATAGAAGGTGAACACGCTGCATATCACGTGTATACAGTGCTATCAATCTTTAATAACTTAGTTGCCAATGCAGTGGAAGCAATTGAAGATAGAGGTCTCATTCGTATTAAGTTATATAAACGAGAGCAACATGTAATCTTTGAAGTAATTGACGATGGCCCTGGTATTGCACAAAAGTATAAGAAATTAGTATTTAAGCCAGGGTTTACTTCCAAGTATGATCAAACAGGAACACCGTCAACAGGTATTGGACTTTCTTACATACACGAAATGGTAACAGAGCTCGGCGGAGAAGTAAGGTTAGAAGACAATGAAACTGAAAAAGGGTGTAAGTTTATCGTTTGTTTACCGGAGTGCAGTTTAAAGCGGGAAGGGGAATAGGTTTGTTTTATTATATTGTAGATGATGATGAAGTTTTCCGTTCAATGCTTTCGCAAATTATTGAGGATGGCGATCTTGGGGAAGTAATTGGAGAATCGGAAGATGGAGCGTTTATTGAAGCAGAACAGCTAAATTATAAAAAAGTAGATATTTTATTTATTGATTTACTAATGCCGATGAGAGACGGCATTGAAACAGTTCGTCATATAGCGTCTTCATTTACTGGGAAAATTATTATGATTTCCCAAGTTGAATCGAAACAGCTCATTGGTGAGGCGTATACACTTGGTGTGGAATATTATATTACAAAACCACTAAATAAAATAGAAGTAGTATCTGTTGTACGAAAAGTGATGGAGCGTATTCGTTTGGAACGTTCTATACATGACATTCAAAAATCATTAAATAATGTGTTTCAGTGGGAAAAGCCGCCAATGCGTAGTGAAACAGTACAAGAAGGAAAAAAGATATCAGATTCAGGACGCTTCTTACTAGCAGAGCTTGGTATTGCGGGAGAGAACGGAAGTAAAGATTTACTTAGTATGCTGGAATATTTATACGGACAAGAAAAGGCGCAAACATTTGAATTTGGCTTTCCTGCGTTAAAAGATATTTTTCACTATATTACGATAAAAAAATTAGGGGATGAAGCTTTACATACGGATATTGATAAAGAGAAAAAAGCATCTGAACAAAGAGTGCGCAGAGCAATTTATCAATCATTGAATCATTTAGCCTCCCTCGGACTAACAGACTTTTCAAATCCAAAATTTGAAAGCTATGCTCCGAAGTTTTTTGATTTCACTGTAGTTAGAAAACGGATGACAGAAATGACAAAGGATGAAGTAGCAACTTCTGGCCATATACGAATTAATACGAAAAAATTTATTCAAGTGTTATATTTTGAGGCGAAACGGTTGATGGAGATAGAGTGAAGAAGGTGCTTATAAATAAGCATCTTTTTTTGTTCAATCAATATTTTATATTTTCTCGTAGAGCATGTAAAATGTTAAGTAAGAGAAAATGGTTTTACATTAAGGAAGTGTCAAAACAATGAGTTTTACATTAAATAAATCGATTATAAAAGAAGTATGCGGAGAGACCTCATATAAAAGAGGCGAAGCTTATTATAAAGCAAATAAAGTAATCGTGAATCATTATGATGAAACGAAAGAAATTTGTGAGGCGACGGTAAAAGGGAATGAGGATTTTCATGTTACAGTAGAAAAAGCTAAAAAAGGTGATGTAGTTGCGAGATGTAGTTGTCCTTCATTAGCGTCTTTTCAAACGTATTGTCAACATGTTGCAGCCGTACTAATACAAATAAATTATAACCAGCAAACGGGCGGCATGTCCGAAAATATGAGCGGAAATGATCAATTAACGAGCGGGATGTTTCAGTTGTTTGCAGACAAACCACTTAGGCCAAAAAGTAAACAACACCGTTTTGATACACGTGAAATATTAGATGTGGCTTTTATATGTTCACCAGTGGATACGAAAAGTGGTGGGGCCCTTCTTGGAATTCAGTTAAAACTTGCGCAAACATATTTTATAAAGCATATTAGAGAATTTCTTTCTAAAGTGGAGAAAAGAGAGACTTTTCATTGTTCTAATGAATTTACATACACACCAGATGTACATAGCTTCAGGCAAGAAACAGATGCGGTTATTCAGAAGCTTATTAAAATGTATCATAATGAAAAAATGTATGAAGATGCGTTAGAAGTACATGCGAAACAAGATGAAAGTATGATATTCATACCGCCAGCTTCGTGGAAAGATATGCTCTCTTCACTTTCTAAAGTTGAGTATGTACAGCTGAAACAAAATGAACAACAGTTTCAGGGCTTACAAATTTCAAACGGTTTATTGCCATTACATTTTGAGTTTACGAAAGGAAATAATGGTGGATTCACACTTCATATAGACGGCCTAAATCGTGTTCAAGTGATGGAAATGTATAACAACGCTCTTTACGATGGGAAATTATATCATTTACCTATGGAAGATTGTATGCGACTTATTGAATTGCAAAAGATGATGAGTCGCTCAAATAGCAATCAGTTTTATATTCCTGAAAGTAAGATGGAACATTTTGTAGCGAAAGTTGTGCCAGGATTAATGAAACTGGGAACCGTACGCATTGATGAAGTAATATCAGATCGTGTTGAAACGCCGTCGCTAAAAGCAAAACTGTATTTAGATCGAGTGAAAAATCGTTTGTTAGCAGGTCTTGAATTTCATTATGGAAACGTCATGATCAATCCATTAGAAGAAGACGGACAGCCGTCTGTTTTTAATCGTGATGAGAAAAAGGAAAAAGAGATTTTAGACATTATGAGTGAAAGTGCCTTCGCGAAAACAGAAGGTGGTTACTTTATGCATAATGAAGAGGCTGAGTATAACTTTTTATATCACGTCGTTCCGTCGTTAAAAGGCTTAGTTGATATTTATGCGACGACAGCAATTAAATTACGTATTCATAAAGGGGATACAGCACCACTTATTAGAGTGAGAAGAAAAGAAAGAATTGATTGGTTATCATTTCGTTTTGATATAAAAGGAATACCGGAAGCAGAAATTAAAGGTGTATTAGTGGCTCTGGAAGAGAAACGCAAATATTACCGATTAGCGAATGGTTCTTTATTATCACTAGAGAGCAAAGAATTTAATGAAATTAATCAGTTTGTAAAAGAATCGGGTATTCGGAAAGAGTTTTTACACGGAGAAGAAGTGAACGTTCCGCTTATCCGGAGTGTAAAATGGATGAACGGATTTCACGAAGGTAATGTTTTAAGTTTAGATGAGTCTGTTCAAGATTTAGTAGAAAGCATTCAAAATCCGAAAAAATTAAAGTTTACAGTGCCGCAAACTTTAAATGCTGTAATGAGAGAGTATCAAGTATACGGATTTGAGTGGATGAAAACACTCGCCTATTACCGTTTTGGTGGTATTTTAGCAGATGATATGGGACTTGGAAAAACGCTGCAAAGTATTGCTTACATAGATTCTGTGTTGCCTGAAATTCGAGAAAAGAAACTACCTATATTAGTCGTTTCACCGTCCTCTCTCGTTTACAATTGGTTTAGTGAATTGAAAAAATTCGCCCCGCATATTAGAGCGGTTATTGCAGATGGAAATCAAACAGAGCGGCGAAAAATATTAAAAGACATAGTGGAATTTGATGTCGTAATTACGTCATATCCATTACTGAGAAGAGATATAAGATCGTATGCGAGGCCGTTTCATACACTGTTTCTTGATGAAGCACAGGCGTTTAAAAATCCTACAACCCAAACTGCAAAAGCAGTGAAAACAATTCAAGCTGAATTTCGTTTCGGGCTAACGGGAACGCCAGTAGAAAATTCATTAGAAGAGCTATGGTCTATCTTCCATGTTGTATTTCCGGAATTATTACCAGGAAGAAAAGAATTCGGTGATTTAAGGCGCGAAGATATAGCGAAGCGCGTAAAACCTTTCGTATTAAGACGATTAAAAGAAGACGTATTACAGGAGCTTCCAGATAAAATAGAGCACTTACAGTCATCGGAGTTATTACCAGATCAAAAGAGACTTTATGCTGCTTATTTAGCGAAATTAAGGGAAGAAACGTTAAAACATTTAGATAAAGATACGTTACGTAAAAATAAAATTAGAATTTTAGCTGGCTTAACAAGACTGCGCCAAATCTGTAATCATCCGGCTTTATTCGTTGATGATTATAAGGGTAGTTCAGCTAAATTTGAACAACTATTAGAGATACTAGAGGAATGCAGAAGTACTGGTAAGAGAATTTTAATCTTTTCTCAATTTACGAAGATGCTGTCTATTATTGGTCGTGAGTTAAATCGTCAAGCGATTCCATACTTTTATTTAGACGGGAGTACACCATCACAAGAACGTGTAGAGCTATGTAATCGGTTTAACGAGGGGGAAGGGAATCTATTTCTCATTTCTTTAAAAGCTGGTGGTACGGGTCTTAACTTAACGGGTGCCGATACGGTTATATTATACGATTTATGGTGGAATCCAGCTGTTGAACAACAAGCAGCTGATAGAGCATATCGAATGGGACAAAAAAATACAGTACAAGTTATAAAATTAGTAGCCCACGGAACAATTGAGGAAAAAATGCATGAACTGCAAGAGAGTAAGAAAAATTTAATCGCTGAAGTGATTGAGCCAGGAGAAGAGAAATTATCATCAATCACGGAGGAAGAAATACGAGATATTTTAATGATTTAATATAAAAAGCTATGCTTTCACATGTATGAGAGCATAGCTTTTTTAGTGTAATAATTATAATTTGTTTTGAACAAAGTAAAGAGATAATACAGAATTTATTTTTTAGTCCCTTTACTTTTATATGGCTTGGCAGCTGCCTTTTTCTTTGCACTTGATTGCCAACGATTCCATCCTTTACTTCCTGTACCTTGCCCTACACCTTTTTTCGGTTTTGCTTTCGTTTTACTCATATGATCACTCCGTTATATAAAAATCTTATTTGATAATAGTCAATGATTTAGAACATACTCTTTATAAATGACTATGATTGCTTTAAGTAAAAATAAACTGCTTGAATGTTATAGTATAACACGAATTTGCAAGTAAACTGAAAGGAATTACAAAGAAAATGAAAATAATACGAAATACTGCGGATTCTATATTTCGAACGATTACATTACTTGTTGTGTATATGTTAGTTTCGGTTAGTGAAACGTTTTTTGGATTGACAAGACAAAAGAAGTGAAGACGTTATATTGAAAACAATCAATAAAGCCGTAAAATAAAGAATTGAAAAATATTTTTAAAATTTTGTTGACTTTCTTTATTTTTTGTATAGAATAATCATTAATAAAATGTTTCAGAGATGTGACAACAAAACGACTATGAAAGGACGAGTAGTAGTAGGAAGTAGTTTAAGCGAGTCAGGGGTGGTGTGAGCCTGATACGAAGCCTATTATGAAGAACCTCCTGGAGTTGCTAACCGAAATCCTTTACAGGAAAGTAGACTTAGCCGGGAACTTCGCCGTTACAAGAAGAACAGTATCGAGATATTTCATCTCCGTATTGTATAAGTGAGCAACCTCTGTTGCTAATTTGGGTGGTACCGCGGAACCAAAGTCTTTCGTCCCAGTTTTTTGGGAAAGAAGGGCTTTTTTTGTTGGCTTCTTTTCACAACATCCAAACATTTTAGGAGGAAACCACCATGTATCAATCATTAATGACAGTAAGAGAGACTCAAATCGCAATTAAGGAAGTTAAAACATTTTTCGAGGATCAATTAGCAAAACGCCTTGAACTATTCCGCGTATCTGCACCATTATTCGTAACGAAAAAATCAGGATTAAACGATCATTTAAACGGTGTAGAACGTCCAATTGAATTTGATATGCTACATTCAGGAGAAGAATTAGAAATTGTTCACTCACTAGCGAAGTGGAAAAGATTCGCATTACATGAATACGGATATGAAGCTGGTGAAGGTTTATATACAAACATGAACGCGATACGTCGTGATGAAGAACTTGATGCAACACATTCCATTTACGTTGACCAATGGGATTGGGAAAAAATCGTTCAAAAAGAATGGCGTACTGTAGATTACTTGCAAGAAACAGTACAAACAATTTATGGAATATTCAAAGATTTAGAAGACCACTTATTTGAAAAGTATCCGTTCCTTGGAAAGTATTTACCAGAAGAAATTGTTTTCATCACTTCCCAAGAACTAGAAGATAAATATCCAGAATTAACACCGAAAGATCGTGAACATGCAATTGCGAAAGAACACGGTGCAGTCTTCATTATCGGAATTGGTGATGCACTTCGTTCAGGTGAAAAGCATGATGGACGCGCAGCTGATTATGATGATTGGAAATTAAACGGTGACATTTTATTCTGGCACCCAGTATTACAATCTTCATTCGAATTATCATCAATGGGAATTCGTGTTGATAGTAAATCACTTGATGAGCAGTTAACGAAAACAGGTGAAGACTTCAAACGTGAGTACGATTTCCATAAAGGTATTTTAGAAGACGTACTACCGTTAACAATTGGCGGTGGTATTGGACAATCAAGAATGTGCATGTACTTCTTACGTAAAGCACATATTGGTGAAGTTCAATCTTCTGTATGGCCTGACGATTTACGTGAAGCTTGCAAGAAAGAAAACATTCATCTGTTTTAATAGAAGGGAGAGAGAATAACTCAAAGAGTTATTCTCTCTTTTTTATTGTGTAAACGAATGGTTTACAGTGAGTTTTACTAATGGTTTCTTTCTTTTTTGGATCCTTTTATGTAATAATTTGTTAAAGGAGGGGACGTTATGAGCTTAGGACAACAACTTAAAAGATTACGAGAGTCAAAAGGGTTTTCACAGGAAGATGTTGCTAAGAAAATTGGTGTAACGCGGCAAGCGGTATATAAGTGGGAAAATGATAAAAGTTGCCCTGATATTGAAAATTTGATCTTATTGAGTGAAATGTATAATGTTACGCTCGATGAGCTAATAAAAGGGAACCAAAATTTAAAAGAGAAAATACATATTGATGAAGATTTTGAGAAAGAGAATGAATTTGGTTTCTACATTGGATGTGGTTTGCTAATTGTGAGTGCTTTCCTTGATTATGAAGGAATGCAAGAGATTTTATTAGGAATTGCACTATTCATGATGGTTTTTTACTCTGACGTGAAGAAAGTTATTTTGAATGAGTTCAGATCATTTTTTTAAAGAAAAGATATATATGATAAGAAGTGAGAAGAGTCCGTTATATTTCCTAGGAAAGAGTATAACAAGTAATTGAATTGTTTTATAATGATTTCGGGATGTTGATAGTATGTTAAAAAGCTCAAACAAGTATAACCCCGTTCTAAAGCTAGGACGGGGTTCAAAATCTAAGTTTTATTAAGCGTAAAGTTCTTTCAAGTATTTTTACTTCGGCAAAGACTTCATATAAAACATTACTTATTTGTTACCGAGTTCTTCCGCCAAACCGATTAAAATACCTTCGGTTCCACGAATGTAGCAGAGTCGATATGAGTCCTCGTACTGAACTACTTCGCCAACGAGCTGAGCACCATGCTTTGTAAGTCTCGATACCATTTCGTCAATGTCTTCAACGGTGAACATGACGCGCAAATAACCGAGGGCATTTACAGGAGCTGTCCGGTGATCTGCTATAGTAGGTGGGGTGAGAAATCGCGAAAGTTCAATTCGGCTATGGCCATCTGGCGTAACCATCATAGCAATCTCTACGCACTGAGAACCGAGTCCAGTTACGCGACCAGCCCATTCACCTTCAACAGTAGCTCGCCCTTCGAGATTCAAGCCAATCTCCTCGAAGAAAGAGATTGCGTTATCAAGTGATTCTACAACGATGCTGACATTGTCCATTCGTAGTAATCGGTTGTTTGCCATAGTTTTTATCTCCTTTTATGTATAAATTTATTATTTAATTATCCTCATAATTATACTAAAATCTCTTCTAAACAAAAAACATCTTGTCACAGTGTAGGAAAATGTGACAAGGTGTTTTCGGGTATAGTATAAAACATTTTGTTAACGAACAACACTTTTTAAACCCTCTACTATTGAAATATGCGCGAACTTTATTTCGAGAATGCTATCATTTTAAGAATTCAATAATGTAGTTTCTATTCGATAATATAACTTCGACTTGCCCGCAAAATATTCCGACCCTATTGCTATTAATATAGGAAGGAAATAGATTTATATAATTTATTTTAAGTTTTACTGGTGGAAATTAACTCATCTGCACTAAAGGCTCAATTTTCGCCATAAATGATTGATGAAGCGCCTCGACACCTATTACTAAATGAAGGCGGTCAATAACGACAGACACTTTAATTTCTGATGTACTTACCATTTTAATATGAATATCTTCTTCTTTTAAAGTAGTGAACATATTTGCAGCAACACCTGGATTAGAGACCATACCAGATCCTACAATGGATACTTTTGCTAAATGATTTTCATATTCTACAGATTCATAGTGAAGTGTTTCTTGATTTTGTTCCAATACCTCTAATGTTTCTTTTAAATCATTAGAATGGATTGAGAAGGAGAGGTGAACAGTTCCTTCATTTGTAATACTTTGAATGATGATATCTACATTAATATGTGCCGCTGCTAATGAAGAGAAAACTGTTGAAAGTGCACCTTGTTCTAATCCTTTCATTGTGACGCGTGTAATATTATCTTCAAATGCAATACCTTTAACGATTGATTGTTGTTCCATGTTACATTCTCCTTTTACAATTGTTCCGTTTTCTCGTTCCATACTTGAGCGAACTTCTAACATGACATTGTGATTTTTAGCAAACTCAACAGCACGCGGATGTAATACACCAGCACCGAGATTTGCAAGTTCCAACATTTCATCATAAGAAATTTCATCTAATTTATAAGCATTTTTTACAACTCGTGGGTCCGTCGAATAAACACCGGTCACATCCGTGTAAATATCACATTTTTTTGCTTTCAGTGCAGCAGCTAATGCAACAGCAGTTGTATCAGAACCACCGCGGCCAAGTGTTGTAATTTCATGCTTTTCACTAACTCCTTGGAAGCCAGCTACAATAACAATCGTGCCTTCAGTAAGATAAGACTGAATTCGATCAGTATTAATTTCAGTAATCCGTGCACTACTATGTACAGATTCTGTCGTAATACCAGCTTGCCATCCAGTTAATGAAGTCGCGTTATAGCCTTTTGCTTGTAGTGCCATCGTTAATAATGAAATAGTCACTTGCTCTCCTGTTGATAGAAGCATATCCATTTCGCGTTTACTCGGATTTTCTGAAATCGCGTTAGCAAGTGCTACGAGTTCATCTGTGCTTTTTCCCATTGCTGAAACGACAGAGACGATGCTATGTCCTCGTTCATATTCTTCAATAATTAAATTTGCTACATGTTGAATGCGCTCAACGCTTCCAACAGAAGTGCCACCAAATTTTTGTACAATCGTTTCCATTACGAATTCCTTCTTTCATCCATTTTTAAGAATAGATTAGGACATATATAGATCCCAATATTCCTGTAGTTACCAGAGAAAAAACAAAAAACACCATCTCAAATAAGTGAGGATGGTGCTGTTACAGGAAAAGGGAAACAGAAAACGGAGCTAATAAAAAAACCGCCAAAAAAGGAATACCATAAAAATGATATCTCTTTTTTGTAGATAGCTCTTCATACATACACGTCTGTACATATGACAGTTCTGTTTCTATTCGAAAACAGCCCCAATCGATAAATGCAGAGAAATGTATCGATTTCGGCAATACTTCCTTTCATCTAATTTCATAGACATCTCTGTGTCTCCATTAGAATACTCATAAGTATCGCAACCTCTATCTCACGTTTTAGGCGAGAGTGTTTGATTTATGAAGTTGTTGGTAACATTTGTTTTATAATAATTTAAATTTTTCGGGGAATCAAGTGTTTTATATATATTTTAAAAATTCTTTCTGTTTCTGAGAAAGTTTGTGAAAAATGTAGCAAAATAAATTCATTGCATGTACATTAAAATTATAGTGCATTGGAGGTGGAAGAATGAAGGGGAAAAAGCCTATTTATGTTTCGGCAGAAATGAACACAACAATGGAGAAATTATGGGAATACACGCAAGAACCACATATACATACAGAATGGGATACTCGCTTTACTGAAATTTCATATTTAGAGAAAAAAGAAGGAGAACCACAGAAGTTTTTATATAAAACAAAGATCGGATTTGGACTTGAAATAGCTGGGGAAGGAGAATCGATAGGTGAAATAAGAAAAGAAACGGGTGAACGTATTTCTTCTTTAAAATTTTGGACGGATAATAAATTATCACTTATTCAAATAGGGCGTGGTTATTGGAAGTATACACCGCGTGAAGAACACATTTATTTTGAGACACAATATGATTATGATACGAGGTTTGGTCGTATAGGAAATGTAATAGATTTCTATATGTTTCGGCCTTTATTAGGCTGGGCGACTGCTTGGAGTTTTGATGCGTTAAAATTATGGATAGAAAAGGGACTTCATCCTAAGTTACTAATTAGAAGAACAATGACATATTGGCTCGTATGTTTTTTATTTGCATTTGTATGGATGTATCAAGGAATAGTACCGAAACTAGTGTTTACTCATTCAGAAGAAGTAAAAATGCTATCTGTGATAATTGGTTCAACTGAACATAGTATTTTTGTACTTAGAATAATTGGATTGTTAGAAATTATTTTTGGTGTCATATGGCTGTTGCCATTTCCAAAACGAAAAGTATTTATCGTACATATTTTTATGTTAATAGCCTTAACGATAGCGGCAGGGATTACGAATATTGCAAGTTTTACAGAGCCGTTTAATCCAATTACATTAAACGTTCTAATCATGGGATTATCAATTGTCGGTTATATAAATAGCACGAACTTGCCAAGCTCAAAAAATTGCAAGAGGAAGAGAAAGGGATAATGTATGGCTAATATGTATGAAAGACTATTAGGGGATTCTTATAAAAAACTACATCCAAAATTACAGAAACGCTATGAAATTACAGAAGAAAATAGTTTTACTGGAGAAGGAAAGATGGATGAGATTTATGGTGGTTCTTTTTTCGTAAAATTCATATTAAAAATTGCATCAAAGTTCCGTATGTTTTTCTCTGAGCGGGGGAAGGAAGTGCCATTTACAATACATAATACCGCTGAGCGGGATGAACATGGACATGAACTTGTGCGGTGGAATCGTACTTTTTATTTTCACAATAAGAAAAGATATTTTAACGCCGTTATGCAGTTGGATGAAGAGAATAATGAAATTGTAGATTGTTTTGGTGAACCACACATACTTGTTTCTACATTGAATTTTCATATTGATGAGGTGGGGGCAATGCATATTTCCTCAAAGAAACAATGGTTTTACATGTTTGGCAGAAAAGTCCCGTTACCTAGATTCTTATACGGAGAGGCCAACATTGTAGAAAGTTATGATGAAACACGACAATGCTTTCGAATTCATGTACAAGTACGCAATCCGTTAATCGGTTCATTATTTTCATATAAGGGAACATTTGTGGAGAGGAAATAAATGATATGAAAAATATAATAGTTGGGCTTGCTTGTTATATTGTTTTTCTAATATGTGAGTGGACAAATGTAAACCCAGTTGAAGCAATTATTTTATTATCTATTTTGTTATTTATACCGATGTCATTTTGCATTCTTGATAAAAAGACAAGAAGTGGATCATATGTATCCTTTTATAAACTAGTATCGCTTTTATATCCAATCGCAGCAATTAGTGCAATGTTAGCTTTCGTAACAAATCACTATTTCTTTGCATTACTTTGGTTTGTATATACAGGAATCGTTGCGTTATTCGATGTAAGTAGAGTGCTAGAAAGAGGATGGAAACCGTTAGAGGAGACAGCTATCGATAGTGCGTTTATGTATTTGTTTTTAGGTGGTTTCTGGTTTTTTGCTTCTGTAGCAAAGCTTTCCATTATGCACTTTAGTTCCGACATTGTTTTGCTTACAGCTGCACACTTTCATTATTCGGCATTTCTATTGCCGTTATCAGCTGGTTTAATTGGTAGGAAAAGAGAAAAGAGAAGTAAAGTATATGATGCTATTATGTTTGTCATCGTCATTTCACCTATGACAGTTGCAATAGGAATTACGTACTCAAGAGTATTTGAATTTTTTGCAGTGTTCCTATATTTATGCGCTATTTATAGTTATGGGATTTATGTTTGGCGTACGACATTTAATGCTATTAGTGCAAAGGTTCTTCTGATCATATCGTCTAGTACACTCATGGTAACAATTATGTTTTCGCTTATATATTCATATGGGAATTTGAAACATGTACTGACGATTACAATTGCTCAAATGGTTTGGATTCACGGTGTTGCCAATGGAATTGGAGTAGCGTTACCCGCATTTGTCGGCTGGATGATTGAAAAGACTGCTCCGAATTATAAATATTACGGGAAACCAATGAGCAGGTTAAGAGGAAATACGACAGTTGGTGAAGCATTTTTACATAACAGAAGTTTAATAGATAGCAAGGAATACAAAGGTTTAGTTGATAATATGAACGATTTTCATAGTGAGGGATTTGACATGGCAAAGATTCCTTTAAGTATTACTCGTTTTTATGAAAATACAAAAGAGTATGAGTTACAATCGCATATTAAGTGGGCTCGTTGGTTTCGTCCGGTTGCATTTTGCTATGAGAAAATGAGTAAGCGTGTAGGACAAATACATTTAGGAATGGGCGGTAAGTGGGAAACGATGCATGGCTCTATCGTTGGGATAATAGATGAGAAAGATGGAAGGGAGAATGTAAGGGCTTGGCTAAGAAAAAATGAAGCAGGAGAATCTATTTTTGTAGCTCTTTACTCAAAGCACACATATAAGAGCGAGACATATATGAATATTGCATTACCTTTACCATATTCGAATATGACGGGGGTTTTAAAATTATGTAATAAGAGTAATGATTTAATCATTACTAGTAAGCTGAGAAGAAACGGTAAAGGAGATGAGGGGATTTATTTACATACTCGTTTCTTTACAATTCGTTTACCGTTAGCAGAGACTTTTATTATAAAAGAGAACACGAATCACATATTAAAAGCTAACCATAGAATGTGGATATTTGGAGTTAAGTTTTTAGAAATTGATTATGAGATTAAGAAAATAGAAGGAAAGTAAAAAAAGCTTGGAGAGATACCAAGCTTTTTTACGTATGCGTAATTGTCATAGCAACTTGTTTATCTAAGTCCCGATCCCAAACACGTTGAATTTCAAACGTACCTTTTTCAAAAAATAATGGGAATCTCTCTTTAAACCAATTTTGCATAGGAAGATTTAGTGCCTCATCAATTGGCACCCATAATAATTCGCCCTCAGGAGGGTTTATAAGAAGTTCACCATCAAACGAATCTGTCCAATAATTGAATACCATATATCGAACATTTTCTTTCGGATTTACATATTCGTCTAACCCCTTGAAAATTAAATTAGAAACGTGAAGTCCAGTTTCCTCTTTCGATTCTCGTATAGCAGCTTGAACGATACTTTCTGGGAAATCTACTTTTCCGCCAGGAGCGATGTAACCAGGGAAGCCTAGATGATCGGGGCGCTGTATTAGCAATATTTTGTTATTACGCTGAATCATACACATTGTATAAATACGGTGCTCTATATCTTTCCAATTGTTGCTCATACGAATCTCTCCTCTTATAAAATCTTATAGTTTTTAACTATAGTTATATATGACAAAAAATACAATAATAATACAAAATTATACAAATTTCAATTGACTATTACTAATTTTCAGAACTATAATTAGTCTGTTACATAAATACATTGTACTTGAGAGGGGAATATATTCTATGAAAAATAGAATAATCGCAGCAGGATTAATCGCAGCTAGTATATTATCTTATTCATCTAGTAGTTTCGCACAAACAAAAAAATTTCCAGATGTCCCAGCTAAACATTGGGCAGAAGATTCTATTTACTATTTAGTAGAGAAAGGTGCAGTTACAGGTAACGATAAAGGAATGTTCGAGCCTGGAAAAGAAATTACTCGTGCCGAAGCAGCTACAATGATGGCTCGAATATTAAACTTAAGAATCGATACAAATGCTAAACCATCTTACGCTGATTCTCAAAAACATTGGGCTACTCCAATCATCGCAGCTGTAGAAAAAGCTGGCGTTGTTAAAGGTACAGGCAATGGATTCGAGCCAGACGGGAAAATCGACCGTGTTTCAATGGCATCTCTTCTTGTAGAAGCTTACAAATTAGAGTCTAAAGTAAACGGTACTCCAGAAACTAAATTCAAAGATTTAGAAACACTAAACTGGGGTAAAGAAAAAGCGAACATCCTAGTTGAATTAGGCATCTCTCTTGGTACTGGTGAGAAGTGGGAGCCTAAGAAAACTGTAACGAAAGCAGAAGCAGCACAGTTTATTGCAAAGGCTGATTCACTTAAAATAGGCAATCCTTTAGTAGAACAGATGATTATTATTGATCCAGGTCATGGAGGAACAGATCCTGGGAAAGCAACACAAGGATTACATGAGAGTGATATTGTATTAGATACATCTAAAAGATTACAAAGTTTAATAGAGAAACATACTCCATTCCGTGTGATGTTAACACGTGAAACAGATATTCGTCTTGGTGAAAAACAAGGAGAAGACCTTAAAAATCGTGTGGATTTCGCGAAAGAACATAATGGAGATATTTTTGTAAGTATCCATGCAAATGCTTCTCAAAAACATGATGGACATGGAACAGAAACTTTTTATTATAAAGGATCTGAAAAGAAAGAATTAACTGAGCGTGAAAAAGATAGTTATATGTTAGCTGATAAAATACAAAAGCGATTAGTTAAAGCTCTAGATACAAGAGATCGTGGTGTGAAACCAGAAGACTTTTATGTACTAAGAGAAAATGAGATGCCAGCAGTACTAACGGAGCTAGCATTTTTAGATAACAGCGCGGATTATGAGAAGTTAGCTTCAGAATCTGGAAGACAAATAGCTGCTGAGGCAATTTATGCGGGTATTTTAGATTATTATGAGTGGAAAGGTTTTGATGCTTCAAAATCTCGTTTAACGAAATAACAATGTTGATTGTTAAGTCCATCGTCTATATAGAGGTGGGCTTTTTATGTAAGTTTTTGTAATTTTATATCGAAATAGAAAGATGTATCGTATTATGCTGATTATGAATAAAATAATGGTAGATTAGTTTATTTTTATCACGTATACTTTTACTGTTGACTAATTAAGAGTTTGTTAGTTTAATAGGGAAAATTATACGATAAAGGGAGGCAAGTTAACACGGTATAAGCATATAGAAAACGTGTTAAACAATTTATGAAAAAAGTTATTTCTAATGTGTTAGCAGTGACAGTCGCACTTCAAGTAGTACTGGCTCCAGCAACTTCGTTTGCATCTACAAAAGAATTTCCAGACGTTCCGAAAAATCATTGGGCACTTGAAGCGATTACTGATTTAACGTCAAAAGGGGTTATTGCAGGTTACGATAATGGTAAATTTGGCTTTGGAGATGTTGTAACTCGTGAGCAAGTAGCAGCATTAATGTATCGCGCATTAAAACCAGAATTAAAAAGCGATTATAAAAATCCATACTCTGATATTAGCGCAGGAACGACGATGTTCCCAAAAGAAATTTTGGCATTAACAGATATGGGGATTTTCATAGGTGATGGTAAAGGGACGTTTAGACCGAAAGAATCATTAACTCGTGCTGAAATGTCTGTTATTTTGCAAAGAGCATTTAAATTAGAAGTAAAAGCACCACATACATTTAATGATATAGATGCAACACACTGGTGGGCAAAAGAAGCAATTAGTGCATTGCAATCCAATGGTGTATCGGTAGGAAATGGACTTGGAGGATTTGATCCATCAGGTATATTAACACGTGAAAGCTATGCGCAATTATTATATAAAGCGATGAAAATTAAAAATGATGTTCCTGTTGAACAGCCATCGTATATTAATCTAGACGTAACTTTGCCATCTAACGTAACGGCACTAGAGATTGATAATTTCATTAAAAAATCTCATTCGGATAGTCCACTTATTGGAACTGGTAAAGATTTTATTCAAGCACAAAATGAGTATGGTGTGAGCGCACTATATTTAGCTGCACATGCAATCTTAGAATCAGCGTACGGTAAATCAGAAATTGCATATCGTAAACATAATTTATTTGGCTTAAGAGCATATGACCGTGACCCATTTGCATATGCAAAATATTTACCGTCATACAAGGAAAGTATTTCTTACAATGCTGATTATGTAAGGAAGAACTACTTAGAAGAAGGTGCTAATCATTTTAATGGTTACACATTACCTGCTATGAATGAAAAGTATGCAACAGATAAAGAATGGGCTGGCAAAATCGCTAATATTATGGAGCGTATTAAACCGTTTAACAAGAAAGATTATGAAAATGTAAAACGATTACCGAAAAATCCTAATACATTAAATGTAGAGGCATTAGGAAAAGACATCCCATATAAAGATTATGCAAAAGATGCAACGGCTACGGTTCAATTAGTAGGTTCTTACTATCAAGTGCCATATCCATTTGGTTATACAATTAAGAGTGTACCAAATATTACACAAAATGAAGTTGGAAAATTAGAAAATGGTAAGAAAGTAACTGTATATCGTGAAGATCCAAACGGTTGGGTAGAATTTTCATTTGAAAATACTCAAGAAAAATATTGGACATTGAAGAAGAACTTAAAATTATAATATAAAAAAGGTGTTTTCATTTATGAAAACACCTTTTTTATTTTTACCAATAATTTAACAGTTTCATATATAATTATAAGTATTAAAGATTGAATTTTCTGTTTTATATTTAGTGTTAACTTAATTTGAAAAGAGGAGAGAAGTATGCAAGGAGAAATACGAACAGAGAAACATGTAAGTTATGTCGGTAAATTGTTATTGCCAGTTAAAGCGTCACCACATTTTAAATTTTTATGGATTGGGCAATTACTTTCGACTTTAGGCAGTTCGATAACGATGGTTATTTTGCCAGTCGTTGTGTATTCATTAACTGGTTCAACAGTTGTAATGGGAATGACTATGGCAATGTATATGCTTCCTAATATTCTTGCGTTACCGTTTGCTGGATTAGTAGTAGATCGAATTGATCGAGTGAAATTAATGTTATTTACAGATATAATTCGCTGTATATTAATGCTTTTACTTGCGACACTTATATTTATGGACGTTTTAACAATTCCACTTCTATACGCACTCGTAGCATTATATGGGCTTATGGAAGGGATATTTCAGCCAGCATATGCGGCTGTAAGGGCGAAAGTATTTGTACCGGAAATTCGAAATGCAGCTAATGCATTAACGCAAATGAGTAATCAAGGTATACGACTAATTGGACCGGCTCTTGGAGGATTGATTGTGTCAGTTGCATCTGCTGGAATAGGATTTGGACTGGATGCAGTAACATATTTGCTATCATTTTTATGTTTAATATTTTTAAGAGAAATAAAGTTTAAAAAAGTAAAATCCATTGAAAAGAGACAAATCGATTACAAACAAGAGTTTATGGAAGGTGTTTTCGTTTTAAAAAATCATCCGTGGCTATGGATTACAATTTTAGTTTTTTCTTTCATCAATATTTGTTATGCAGGAATTATCGTCGTATTAATTCCATGGTTATTTAATGTTCATCATCATTTTGAAGCATACGTGTATGGATTAGGAATGGCATCTTCTGGTGTTGGAGCTGTAATTGCCGCGCTAATATTTGGCGGGAGGGAACGGTGGCATAAGCGGGGATTACTTGCCTATGGTGGTGTATTAATAAGTGGTTGTGCGCTTTTAATAATGCCGTTTATTGCTTGGGCACCTGCATTAATTGGATTAATGGCAATTGAAGGGTTCGGTATGATGATATTTGGACTCATTTGGGAAACAAGTTTACAAGAGCTTGTGCCAGAAGAAGCATTTGGAAGAGTGGCAAGCCTTGATATGCTAGGCTCATTTGCTTTATTGCCACTAGGTTATGTGGTTGTAGGATGGTTAGCTACTGTCATAGGTGGTGAGATAACGATTATAACACTAGCTATATTAGTACTTGTAACAATTGGAGTAGTATTATGTGTACCAAGTATTCGACGATTTGATTGATGATATAAGGGGAAGGAGAATAACTTATATGATTATAGAAAACCTGAACGATGTAGTAGTAAAGGAATTGGACAGCCAATACACTTTGCAGGAAAAGGTCTTTGAAGCAAAAAATTTCACAGTCTATATTGCTACCCATAGAGAAAATAAGCTAGCATATAACCAACTAGTATTAATAAAACATTTTTGTAACGAAAAGCCTTCCGTACATATTTGGCATAAGAAAATTAGCACCGATGCAACAAAACTGGATATCACAAAAGAAGTGACAGAAGCAATTCAATCTGGTTTTGTAAATGAAGAGTAAGCCCGAATCAAATTAGGGCTTACTCTTCATTAAATACAAATGTTTGTTTCATTTGTTTCCCTTCATTTACCGGATGACCGTTGTATGAGAAATTTTTTTCTTCCCAAGTAATGACGACTTTAAAATTATGGCTATTAAAGTCTAAAGGGAATACGATGTAGTCAGAGCTTGTCTGACTTTTAGAAACGTTGTTATGTAACGTAGTAGGATTAAAAATAGCTTTAGAGGTAGGAGTGTTATCAAGTATTTCCACTGATACATTTGATACATCATTACCGATGTTTTTTATGAGTAAACTATATGTATCATATACCCCCTTTTTTGGCTGCGCTGCTTGCTTGTTTGCGTTATGAGATTTATCAATTTCGATATACCACTGTTTTGACTTTGATTCAATTGGTAGTGATTGAAATGTGTAAGCACTTGCTTGTATTGGTAGTGCGAAGCAGATTAGTGCAAAGAGAGAGAAAATTTTTCTTTTCATTTTTAGAGAGCTCCCATTCTGTAACGGATTTATTTATTAGTATCTTCTCTTTATGTGAGTATATACCATATAATGTAAGGTGATATTTATGACCCTCATGAATGTAATTTACATTTTAAATGCGAAAATTAACTGCTGTATTCTTTATGAAAACTGTGTAGAGATTTTTCTACACAGTTTTTTCTGATGAGAAAATTTTCCAATATTATGTTAAAATATCATTGTCATACAACAAGGGGGATTTGTTTTATGGAAAATGGATATCTTGCTAACGTAGATGTAACGAAAAGAATTGAATCGAAATCTAAGTACAATAAGAAACTTGAAAAATATCAAAGGCGCTTATTAGCATTGCAGCAAATAGTAAAAGAAGAAAAAATCGCAGTTATGCTCGTTATGGAAGGCTGGGATGCGGCTGGAAAAGGCGGAGCAATTAAGCGAGTGACGGAACATCTTGATCCGCGCGGGTTTCAAGTAAATCCAATCGGAGCACCAGCACCTCATGAAAAACGGTACCACTACTTGCAACGTTTCTGGCGAAAACTTCCTCAGTATGGGCAAATTACTATTTTTGATCGCTCATGGTACGGCCGCGTGTTAGTTGAGCGTGTTGAAGGTTTTGCTACAAAGGAGGAGTGGACGAGAGCGTATGATGAGGTTAATGATTTTGAAAAACTATTAACAGATGATCATTATATAATCGGGAAGTTCTTCTATCATATTAGTAAAGATGAACAATTAAAGAGGTTTAAAGATAGAGAGAAAAACCCTTTGAAAAGATGGAAAATTACAGACGAAGATTGGCGTAATCGTGAAAAGTGGGACGAGTATGTTGAAGCAATGGAAGACATGTTTGAAAAAACAAATAAGCCAAATGCGAAATGGCAAATTATCGCAAGTAACGATAAATTATACGCACGTTTGAAAACGTTGAAAGTTATTATTTCATTAATTGAGGATTACCTCTTAGAACATAATATAGAATTACCTTCGTATTATTATGAAATAAAAGATGGAAAGACAGAAGGCTTTGAAACTATTCAAGATGAAGTTGTAAAATAGTACAAAGCTTGTATATGAAATATAAAGTAGAGCCACCCTGTAATTTTAGATAATAAAATTACAGGGTGTTTTTATTTAGAAACATTTTACAATTAACGGAATGAGGTATATAATCAATAATCATATTAACATTGTTAATATGATTATTGATTATATACAGTATGGAGGTTTTATTTTGAAGGGAAGAGATGTTGTTTTAGGCTTGTTAATGGGAAAAGAAATGTCTGGTTATGATATTAAAATTGTGTTTGAAGACGTATTTACTCATTTCTTTGATGGGAGTTTTGGAATGATTTATCCAACGTTACGACAGTTGGAAAAAGAGGGGAAAATAAAGAAAGAGGTTATTATGCAAGAAGGGAAACCGAATAAGAAAATGTACTTTATTACAGATGAAGGGCGTGAAGAGTTTTATCAGTACATGCAAACAGATGTAGAGAAAGATGTTTTACGTTCAGATTTTTTAATGAGGATGTATTTCGGTAATTATAGCGATGACAAGGCAATAAAAAAATGGATTGCGGACGAAATTGAAAGGAAAGAAGCATATATTGCGGATCTTCGTTTGAAATATGAAAAGTGGAGAGAAGGTATTACTTTTGTTGAGGAAATTTCACTCGATGTAGGTATTGCATCGTATAGTGCTCAAGTAGAGACATTGAAAAGAAAACTAGAGCAACTAGAAGCAAAAGAACAAAATAAAATGGAAGAATAAAAAACACGTTCATAATAAATAAAGGGGTAGATGAACATGGAGCAATCAAAGGGTATTAATATTGTCTTTTTAATGTGCTTAGGTATATTTCTTTGTATGATTGATACGACAATTATGAATATAGCTTTACCAGCGATACAAGCGAGTGTAAATACTTCACTAGAAAAGATGTCTTGGGTATTAAATGTTTATACAATGACAATAGCAGTACTCGCTATCCCGCTTGGACGGATAGCTGATATTTTTGGGAAAGCAAAGATGTATATTCTTGGTTTGATAATTTTTGGCGGCGGGTCAGTACTTTGTACTTTTGCTAATACGGGCGATTTTCTTATCTTTTCTCGCTTTATACAAAGTGTAGGTGCGGCGATTTTATTTCCAACTAGTATGGTAATTGGTGTATCTGCAATGCCATTAGCTAAGAGGCATGTTGCACTTGCAATTTTAGGCGTAACACAAGGACTATCAGCTGCGATGGGACCAGTAATAGGTGGAATTATTACACAAAATTTCGGTTGGAGATGGGTGTTCTTCGTAAATGTTCCAATTTGTATTCTTGGAATCATTTTATGCTGCTTTATGCTACAAATAAAAAATGAAGAACGTATTATCTCAAAAATAGATTGGATAGGATTGCTATTAAGTAGCACAGCAATTTTTTCTTTTACTCTCATATTAGTAAAAGGCAATACATGGGGATGGCAAAGTAATATTGCTTTGTCTTGTTATGCAATTAGCACTATTTCTCTTATTCTATTTGTTTTAGTAGAACGAAAGATTCATAATCCAATGGTGAATTTAAAGTTATTTCAAGATCGAATGTTTGTCGGAGCGTCTATCGTTGTCATATTAAGTAATTTATTTTTAATTGGAGTTACTGTATTGCTTCCGACGTTCTTGACGAAAATACAAGGCCGAACGGAAATTGAAGCAGCTTTTTTAGTGACACCTATTTCAGCGATGATATTTTTTGTCTCACCAGTTGCAGCAACTTTAATTAAAAAACTCGGAAAAGTAACTATTATTTTGTCAGGCTTTCTTGTTATGGGCTTATCTTATTATTGGTTGCAAATGATTGATGTTAATTCAACAAATATAGAAATTATTATTCCATGTATGATATTAGGTGTTGGGTATGGTTTAGTAGTAGGTCCAATTACAGTTTTAAGTGCTTCTTCGTTTGAAGGGGAATTATTAACCGCTTCTCAAAGTGTTGTCTCGATGTTGCGGCAAGTAGGAATTGTATTAGCAGTTGCAATATTTGTATCTAACTTAACGCATAATTTAGCTGTAAATAAAGAGAATGTATATCGTTATGCAGAAGAAAAAGTGCATAATATTCATGTGGATAGCTCACAGCAAGCTGAAATACTACAAGTAACAAAAGAAAAAATAGAGAACCAAAGTATAGAACCAAGTGTAGAAAAGCATCAAAATAAAACATTTGTAGGGTTAAATAAAGAGAAAAAAGATGCATTAATTCACCAAAAAGTGGATGAAGTATTAAGAGAAATTCCAGTAGAATATAGAGATGTAAAAAGAGAAGAAGTTATGAATCAAGTGACAAAAGAAGTTGAAAAACAAGAGGGAAATATAAAGAAAGAGGTACTCGCATTTTCGAATGATGTGAATCACTATGCTCAAAATCAGATGGCAATGAGTTTTACAGATTTATATAAAGTAAGTGTGCCGATTATCTTAGTTTTTGCGTTAGTAAGTTTGTTATTTTGGGAAGGAAAGGCTTTGAGTAAAGGGAGAAGGAAAAGGGTAGTAGAGGAAGCGTAAAAAAACAGGCTAATAACAGCCTGTTTTTCTTTACGTTAGTATGAGGAATCTGGGTTTAATTCATTAAACTTATGACTATAATGCCTCTTATTATTAAAGCCAACAAAATCAATTCCGACGCAAGGTTCTAAATGGCCGTCTACAATTGTAGAATCCACGAAACTTAATTGCTTTAATTTAGGTAGCTCTTTAATGAATTGTAGATTTTGTATGTTACCACAACTTGATAGAATGACGGTTTCTAACTCTGTTAAATAACGTAAATAGTCGTGATTTTTCATTTTACTGCAATGATTGAATTCGATGTATGTTAAAGTTGAAGCGTTGTTTTCAATTTCATCAATATGTTCTAAATTTCTTAAATAATGGATTTCTAAATGCTTTAATTTTGGGAATGCTCTGCATCCCTTTAATGAGTTAATATTGCCATGTGTAATGCTTAGTTTTTCAAGTTTTTGTAAAGACATTAATTCTTCAAGGTTTTTTTGTTTCGGTTTGTATTTCCAAATGTATAGTTCTTTTAAGTTAGGACAAGATTCGAATCCTGTAATGTTTTTATTCCACTGTATGTGAAGTTCCTCCAAATTTGTATAGCTTTCTAGTGCTGTTACGTTTAGTGGAACTTGTGGTTCTTCTAATGCTAAAGATTTTAAGTTTTTTAATTTATATAAAGCTGAGTAATCAGTAATACATGTACTACTAATTTGTAAGCTTTCAATTTGCGGGCAGCGTTCTAGAAAGTTAATATGGTTTAAACTATACCTAAGATCATTAATGTAAACATTGGTAAAGTTGTTTGTATTAATGAAGTCTACGTATTCATCCAGTCTATTTTCATGAATTTGTACGCTGCCATTCATAACTAAAAAGTTTTGTGGTTGATTTGCTTCATCGAATTCTTCTATTTTATGTACTGGGTTTTGTTTGCAAGCCTCACATAATTCTAGATTTTTTTTCAGTGTTTTCTCCTTGTATATTGTAAATAGTAGTATTTTTAATATAGCATGAGATAAGTAGTCTATGGTTAGTAAGTTTTTAGAATGAAAAGAACGAATAGAAAATGCTGTTGAATATGTAATGGAAAACATAGTACATTAACAAGGGGATTTTATTTCAAAGGGAGGATGAGAACTTGTTAGATGAGGCGGGGGCTTTAAAAAGTAATCATATATATACAGAAGAACAACAACAAAAATTATACAAACGAACATTAATAATCGTCAGCATCTCACAAATGTTCGGCGGAGCAGGGTTAGCTGCTGGCATTACAGTAGGTGCACTTCTTGCGCAGCAAATGCTTGGGACAGATGCATATGCAGGATTACCGGCAGCTATGTTTACAATGGGATCTGCGGTAGCGGCTTTCTTTGTTGGGAAGTTATCGCAAAAACATGGTCGCCGTATAGGGCTTTCGGCAGGTTTTATAGTAGGCGGACTAGGGGCTATCGGAGTTGTGGGGGCAGCTTTAACAAATAGTATTATTCTTTTACTAGTTTCTTTACTTATATATGGCGCGGGCACAGCTACGAATTTACAAGCGCGTTATGCTGGAACGGATTTAGCGAATAAGAAGCAAAGAGCAACTGCTATTAGTATTACAATGGTAATGACGACTTTTGGTGCAGTCGCAGGCCCAAATTTAGTAGGTGTAATGGGAAGGTTTGCTCATTCAATTGGAATTCCTGAACTTGCTGGTCCGTTCATATTATCAGCAGCGGCATTTATACTGGCGGGTCTTGTTCTATTTGTTATGCTTCGTCCAGATCCGTTACTTATTGCTAATATGATAGAAACATATAAACAAGAGCATATATATAAAGGGCAACCAGTAATAGAAGAAGCGACAGAAAATAAACGAGGTATTACAGTTGGGGCAATCGTAATGATACTTACTCAAATCGTGATGGTTGCAATTATGACGATGACTCCAGTTCATATGGGGCATCACGGTCATGGATTAAGTGCAGTAGGGCTTGTGATTGGTTTTCATGTAGGTGCAATGTACCTTCCCTCTCTCGTTACAGGAATGTTAATTGATAAAATTGGAAGAACTACGATGAGTATAGCTGGCGGAGTAATTTTACTAGCGGCAGGTGTCATAGCTGCAATAGCGCCGAGTGATTCTTTAATACTATTAATTGTTGCTTTGTCTTTACTTGGATTAGGATGGAACCTCGGTTTAATAAGTGGTACTGCTCAAATTGTTGATGCAACTATACCTTCCACACGTGCAAAAACACAAGGGAAAATAGATGTGTTTATTGCGCTAGCTGGAGCTTCAGGTGGAGCGATGTCAGGTATGGTAGTGGCGAATTCAAGTTATGCGGCATTGTCATTAGCTGGAGGAGTGTTAGCTTTCATGCTCATTCCTGTTGTGATATGGGCTCGGACAGGTAAATAAAGTTAAGATAAAAGAAGCTGCGTTCAAAGGGAGGTAACCAATCTTTGAATGCAGCTTTTTTGTAGTGAATTGTATAAAAAACTTTTAGTTTAAATCCCACTCCACAATAAGCCCTAAATGCGTAAGCCCACCGCCAAATCCGTATAGTAAAAGTGTGTCTCCATTATTTAATTTTCCTTCTTTTCTAGCCAAATCTAGTGCAAGTGGAATAGAGACGGAAGATGTATTCCCCATAAATTCCACACTCGTTAATGTTTTTTGTGTTGGAATTTGAGATTTCTCACAAATAGATTCAATCATTCGTAAGTTAACACTGTGTGGTATGAACCAGTCTATATCATCTATTTGCATATTTGCGGTATGTAATAGTTCTTTTATACCTGCTGGCACTGTACGAGTTGCCCATTTATATACTTCTCTCCCATTTTGCACGATTTTTTCATTTGTTTGTAGTTGTGTGCCATTCATAGTAGTAGATAAGTTTGTTCGGTATAGATGAATCCCACCGTACCCATTTGTTCCCATGTGAGCAGCGACAAAGCTTGGTTTGTTTTCATCTCTTTCTAATAAAACAGCTCCAGCACCATCGCCAAATAAAATGCAAGTCGTTCTATCGGTGTAATCAGTAACTTTAGATAATGTCTCTGTCGCTACGACAAGTACTTTTTTGTGTGATCCAGAAGTGATTAAGCTATTACCGACGTGCAGGCCATATGTGAAACCAGCGCAAGTTGCATTTAAATCAAATGCTATTGTATGAGGTATGCTGAAGTGTTGTTGTATTTGACACGCGACACTCGGAAAAACATAGTCAGCGGTTGTTGTAGCGACGATGATACAGTCTATATCTTCTAAGTTCTTTTTAAAAGTTGTACATAAATTTTCAATTGCTTTAATGGCTAAGTGTGAGGAGTATTCGTCTTCGCTCGCGATTCGTCTTTCCTTCATTCCTGTTCTTTGTACAATCCATTCATCATTCGTATCAATCATTTTCTCTAAATCGTTATTAGATAATATTTGATTTGGAACATAAGTACCAATTGCAGTAATACCAGATTTAGAATGCATGGGAACATCTCCTAACTTATTTTATAACCTGATACTATTATTAGGTTATAAAAATGTCAATTAAGATTTTTCGTTTTATTAAAATCGATATATTTTAATAAAACGAAAATGGATTTGAGGAGTGATGTCCAAATAATATACGGAAAGCTTCTAAAATTGATCATAAAGGGGGTTTGAGATTCTTGAAAAGAATCGTATATGTATTGTCTCTAGTTTTAATTTGTAGCTTTATTTATTTTATTTTACCAGAGAAGTCTTACGCTTGTGAGTGTATGAAAGCATCACCGGAAGAGAGGTTACAAAAAACGGATGTAGTGTTTGAAGGTAAGGTATTAGAGGTTCAAGAGAAGGATGGAAAAATGGAAATGTTATTTGAAGTGAAGAAAATTTGGAAAGGGACAAGCTCTTCGCAAATTATTATATATACAAGTTTTAGTAGCTGTACGTTTCCTTTTGGGGAGGGAGGAGAGTATTTAGTCTTTGCTTCTAATAGAGGAGAAGGGAAGTTAGAGACATCAATGTGCAGTGGAACGAAGAGATTAGATGAGGCAGGGGCGGACAAAGTGGTTTTAAGTCAAATCGCAAAAGAATCTGTTCCGACGAAGAAAGTCGATTTAAAAGGTGGCAAGTTGAACGGTTTAAGCTGGTGGCAAGTTGTTACTCTTTCTATAGGCCTGTTATTGATAGTAGCTGTTGTGATTTCTATTGTAAGAAGAACGCGCAAAAAATGACGATTAAAGTAAATATATAAAGATTTTCTTTCTATTTCTATAGGTGGTTTAATCTTGTGAAAGCGAATTACTTATGCTACACTTTATGTAACTTAAAATGAACGGAGGGGCTTCCTTTGATCTTAATCAGATTACGTCTCAATACTTTGTGCCAATAATTGAATAGCGCTCAAAGGCTCTGTCTGTGTGCAGAGTGAACGGGATTGGTCTGCCTATTTTAAAGGAACCCTTTATTAAGCTTATATGTGAAAAAGAGGGAGGGACGAATACGCCCTCTTTTTGTTTTGCCTTTATAAATAGAATGGGATCGTATAGGTGAACACTTATTGTGGATGCGTATATGATTTTGGGACTTATTGACTATGAGATAGGATGAAAGTATAGCTTTCTCCTATTTCTTTGGTGAACCCTTATCCGTTTACGAAAACACAGGCAGTAACCTGTGTTTTTTATTTTACGTAATCGAAATGGAGGAATAAATATATGGAAGAATTATTACAAAGAGCAGTTTTAGTTGGAGTAAATTTAGGTAATGAAGATGATTTTGCATATTCAATGGAAGAGCTAACAAATCTTGCAGAAGCTTGTGATGTAGAGGTAATTGGGCAAGTGACGCAAAATTTACAACGAGTAAATCCGTCCCATTATATTGGAAAAGGAAAGATTGAAGAAGTAGCAGCTTATGTAAATGAAGTAGATGCGAATATGGTAATCTTTAATGACGAATTATCTCCTTCTCAAATTCGAAATTTAGAAGCAGATTTAGATTGTAAAGTAATTGACCGTACCATATTAATTTTAGATATTTTTGCGCAACGTGCGAAAACGAAAGAAGCACAGTTGCAAGTAGAGGTAGCGCATCTTCAGTATATGATGCCACGTTTAATCGGTCTTCGTGAATCGTTAGGAAGACAGAGCGGCGGAGTTGGTACGAAAAATAAAGGTGTCGGTGAGAAGAAATTAGAGTTAGATCGTCGTAAAATTGAAGAACAGATTTCAGTTTTAAATAAAGATCTAGAAGCACTTGTTGCCCAGCGTCAAACGCAGCGAAAGCAACGTAAGAAAAATGAAGTACCAGTTGTAGCATTAGTAGGCTATACGAACGCCGGAAAGTCAACGACGATGAATGCAATGCTTGAAATTTACAATGGTACAGAAGAAAAACAAGTATTTGAAAAAGATATGTTATTCGCGACGCTAGAAACATCTGTGCGAAATATTGATTTGCCAGATAACAAATCATTCCTATTAACAGATACAGTTGGATTTGTAAGCAAATTACCGCATCACCTTGTGAAAGCATTCCGTTCAACGTTAGAAGAAGTAGCGGAAGCAGACCTACTTATTCACGTTGTAGATTACGCGAACCCAAATTACGAACAGTTAATTGACATTACAAATGAAACGTTAAAGAAAATTGGAGTAGAAAATATTCCAACCATTTATGCTTATAATAAATCAGATATGGTAGATGTTGAAATTCCGAAAGTACAAGAAGACCGCGTTTATTTATCAGCGAAGAAACATGTTGGGATAGAAGAGCTTGTCGAAATGATTCGTTCACACATCTATAAAGAGTATACGAAGTGTGAAATGTTAATTCCGTATGATCAAGGACAGGTAGTTTCTTATTTCAATAATCATGCGCACGTTTTATCTACAAGTTATGAAAACGAAGGTACAAAACTAGAAGTAGAATGTAAGACGAGTGATTACGAAAAGTATAAGCGTTTTGCAATTTAATAAAGAAGGCGATCCTAATATATGTTAGGATCGCCTTTTTCTTATTCTGTAATAGAGGCCCACTTATAAGAATAAATTCCTGCAAATGGACGAATAACAACACCTTTTACTGTTGGACGTTCTAAATATACCAGGCCTGATTGGAAGATTGGAGCGATAGCTGCATCATCTTCCAGTAAGACTTTCTCTGCATCTTGGAACGCTTTCCAACGTGCTGGTAAGTCAGTTGCTAAAGTAGAGCTCGTTTTCTCAATTAATTCGTCGTATTGTTTGTTTGAATAGCTCATCTTATTAAACGGTCCGTCAGTGACAAACATATTTAAGAATGTTGTAGGATCAGGATAATCTGGTCCCCATGTAGAAAGTGAAATTTCATAGTCACCATTTCCTTCACGATCTAAAAATGCTTTTACTGGAAGGGGCTGTAATGTGATTTTTAAGCCAGGTAAGTTTTTCTCCAATTCACCTTTTAAAAACTCGCTAATTTTTTTATCGTTAGACTCATCAGTTGTTATGATTGAAAGTGAAGCGTTTTGTAAGTTTGTTTCTTTTTTTGCAGTTTCCCATAGTGTTTTAGCTTCTTTCACATTTGTTCCTACTTTTATATTACTTGTACTGCGAAAATCTTTATTATCAGGTCCTTTTACGAATCCTTTCGGAACAAATGCATTCGCAGGTATAGAACCATTATTTAAAATCGTTGTTGCGATTCCTTGTTTATCAAAAGCGAGCGAAATAGCTTTTCGAGCATTCTTGTTTGCTAATAAAGGATTCTTTTGGCTAAATCGGAAAAATGTCATAGAAGGACGTTCCATTTTCTTTAAGCTCGGATCTTTTTGATATTTATCGACAAACTCTGAATTAATCGTAATCCGGTCTACTTGTTTGCTTTCAAATAAATTAACGGCTGTGGAAGTATCTTTTACGATATTTACATTGATTTCATTTAGCTTCACATTTTTATTATCCCAGTAGTTCGGGTTTTTTGACATTTTATAACTTGTATCATGTTTCCATTCACTTAATTGAAACGGCCCGTTATAAACTACATTTGCAGCTTCAAGTCCGTAATTTTTCCCTTGCGCTTCTACAACTTTTTTGTTTTGAGGATAAAATGTTGCAAATCCCATTAACCCTAAAAAGTATGGAACAGGGTGTTCTAACTGTACTTCAAGCGTTTTATCGTCAATTGCTTTTACACCAAATGAGTCAATTGGTAATTCTTTTTTATTTATTTTTTCTGCGTTTTTAATATCGAACATAATATGTGCGTATTCAGAAGCAGTTTCTGGATTAACAGCACGTTTCCATGCATATTCAAAATCATGTGCAGTAACTGGATCACCATTCGACCATTTTGAATCGTGTAATGTAAATGTATATGTTTTTCCGTCTTCGCTCAGCTTGTATGATTCAGCTGCTGCAGGAACAGGTTTATTGTCAGGGCCAGGCATATATAATCCTTCCATTACGTTGTTTAATGCAGCGTAAGAAAACCCATCAGTTGCGATAGATGAATCAAGTGTAGAAATTTCCCCAGCTTCTACAATGTTTAATACTTGTTTTGAAGATTCTTTTTTCTTTTCTCCGGTAGTTGTTGCCTCTTGTTTTTGACCACATGCTGTTAAAAACATAGATAATGTGATTGAGAGTGCAACGATTCCTTTAGTTTTTTTCTTCATAGTTGTCATCCTTTCCTTCATCTCTGTCCTAGTATAAAAGAAAATATAGAAAATTTCTATAAATAAATCCGATAAAACTTATAGAAAAAATATATTATGTAAGAAGTGATATTTCTGGAAAAAGAAATGAAACCAGTATAGAATAGAAATGTTTCAAAAGTCAGAATTTATCGAGGTTAAAGTTTTACTTTATTACACTTGCTGTAATAAATATATATTTTGTACAGAAAGGAGAAATACATATATGCAGGCAGTTTCGAAAAAAAATACAATGGAAACACCGACGGTATATCGAATTCTATTTGCGATTAGTTTCGGTCACTTTTTAAATGACTCGATGCAAGCAGTCGTGCCGGCATTGTTTCCTATTTTGGAAAAAACGATGAATTTATCTTATATGCAAGTAGGGTGGATTGCGTTTGCATTAAATATGACGTCATCGATTATGCAGCCGGTTTTTGGTATGTATTCAGATAAGAAGCCATCACCATTTTTATTACCGCTCGGTATGTTTTCGAGTATGCTTGGAATGATTGGACTTGCATTTGCACCGAACTTTATTATTGTTATTATTTCTGTTTTATTTATCGGATTAGGTTCCGCAGTCTTTCATCCAGAAGGTGCTCGTGTTGCTTATATGGCAGCCGGTGCAAAACGAGGTTTAGCGCAAGCGATTTATCAGGTTGGAGGAAATACAGGGAATTCCCTAGCTCCTATTTTTACAGCTCTAATTTTCGTTCCGCTCGGCCAAATTGGTTCTTTAGGTTTTACAGCCTTTGCAGCAGTAGGAATTGTATTATTAATTTTCGTATCAAATTGGTATAGGAATGAATTAGCAACTGGCGCTGTGAGAAGAAAAAAAAGGGCTGCGCTTGAGGCGGAAAATGCGATTGTAAGTACACATATTAAATTTGTTATTCTACTTCTTGTTTTTCTTACTTTTGTACGTTCTTGGTACGGTGCTGGTATAGGGAATTTCTATCAATTTTACTTAATTGAGCATTACGGTTTATCTATAAAAAATGCCCAGTATTTCGTATTCGCGTTTATGATTGCCGGTGTGTTAGGAACTTTCTTTGGGGGACCGTTAGCAGATCGATTTGGAAAGAAAACAATTATTGTATTTTCAATGCTAGGTTCGGCGCCACTTGCCCTTTTATTACCTCACGTTTCGCTCATGTGGGTCGTACCGTTATTTTTATGTATCGGTTTTATTAGTTCAAGTAGTTTTAGTGTAATTGTTGTTTATGCGCAAGAGCTTGTTCCTGGAAAAGTAGGGATGGTATCTGGATTAATTGTAGGGCTTGCGTTTGGACTCGGAGCTTTAGGATCTGTAGTACTTGGGAAATTGGCTGACATATATAGTCTACAATTCATTATGTTACTATGTAGTTGTCTACCATTAATTGGACTTACTTCTTGGTTATTACCAAGTGATAAGAAAACGATAGAATAGGGGATGCACTATGAAATTATGTGAAAATGTTACAGAATTAATAGGAGATACACCTGTCGTCCGATTATCTAAATTTATTCCAGAAGACGCAGCGGATGTGTATGTAAAACTAGAAATGTTTAATCCATCACGCAGTGTGAAAGACCGCGCTGCCTATAATTTACTGCACGTTGCAGAAGAGAATGGTCTCATCAAACCAGGAGATACAATTATTGAACCGACAAGCGGAAATACAGGAATAGGCTTAGCAATGAATGCAGCTGCGAAAGGGTATAAAGCGATTTTAATTATGCCAGACAATATGTCAAAAGAGCGTATAAATTTATTGAAAGCATACGGCGCGGAAGTAGTTTTAACACCGGCAGAACAAAGAATGCCAGGAGCAATTGCGAAGGCATTAGAACTGCAAAAGCAAATTCCAAATAGTTTTATTCCGCAACAATTTGAAAATCCAGCAAACCCGAATATTCATCGTTATACGACTGCACTTGAAATTTATGAACAAATGGATGGCGAGCTTGATGCATTCGTAGCAACGGCAGGAACTGGTGGGACGATTACAGGGACTGGGGAAACGCTAAAAGAGAAATTACCAAACTTATATATTGCAGTAGTAGAACCGAAAGGATCTCCCGTTTTATCAGGTGGTGTTCCAGGTCCTCATAAACTAGTAGGAACAAGTCCAGGGTTTATACCGAAAAACTTAAATACAGAAGTGTATAACGAAATTATTCAAATTGCAGACGAAGAGGCTTTAACGACAATGAGAAACTTAGCTAGACAAGAGGGATTATTAGTTGGACCATCTTCTGGAGCATCTGTTTACGCAGCAATTATGATAGCGAAACGATTAGGCGTTGGTAAAAGAGTTTTATGTATTGCACCTGATACAGGTGAGCGTTATTTGAGTATGGGATTATTTGAATAAAAATAATAGAAACCCCTTAATGGTGAAATAGCGCTATTAAGGGGTTTGTTATAGGTTATTAAGAGAGGAGAAACACAATGAAACTATTAAAACCGACAAATGAATATAGCGAACTAATTATGGAGTATCGAGAGGCATTTTTACATGCGGATGAACAACCACATGGCAGTAGTTCTTTACAAAATTTTGATTCTCTCGATAAATGGTTTGAAAAAGTGAGTATACAAGAAGTGGAAGAAAACTTACAAGGTAATCGAGTACCGTCTAGTCAATTTT
The DNA here is from genome assembly GCF_052947655.1 of Bacillus pretiosus. Classification (NCBI taxonomy): domain Bacteria; kingdom Bacillati; phylum Bacillota; class Bacilli; order Caryophanales; family Bacillaceae; genus Bacillus; species Bacillus pretiosus. The sequence continues at coordinate 1,717,737 of NZ_CM129593.1, forward strand.
TAAGTTTTGAAAAAGGGGAACTTATAGGTTTTGTGAATATTAGACATAGATTAAACCAAGAATTATTACTGGAAAGCGGTCATATCGGTTATAGTGTACATCCAAATAAACGTCGTCAAGGTTACGCTACGAAACAACTACAACTTGCATTAGATGAAGCACAAAAGTTAGGGTTACAGAAAGTGTTAATAACTTGCGATAAAGTTAATATCGCTTCGGCTAAAACGATTCAAAAGGTTGGCGGTATGTTAGAAGATGAAGTAGTTTCTGTTCATACTGGGGAAATTGTTCAGCGTTATTGGATAGAAATATGATTTAGTGGGACATTGAAAAGGGAATACAATGCATAATATCGAAATAGATAAATGAAAAGGTAACTGTGTACTGCAATTATAGGGGGAAATGAAGTGGGATTAAAAGAGAAAGCAATAGAAATGTCGGAGATTTATAGGAGAAATCCGAAGATCGAAGCTATTATTTTAGCGGGTTCAGTAGCTAGAAAACTAGAAGATGAACATTCAGATATAGAATTGCATATTTTATGGTCAATGCCACCAGAGGATGAGGATCGCAAAGGGCCAATTAACTATATTGGTGGAACAATTTTGTCATATCACCCTTACGAGGAAGAAGAATGGTCGGAAACGTATTTGACAAAAGAGGGAATTAAATTAGAGATTAGTAACTTTTTAACTGAAACAGTAGAGAAAGTTATTTCGGATGTGGTGGTTCAATATGATATAAGTTATGAAAAACAATGTATCGTATCATCCGTTCATGATGGTGTTAGTTTGTATGGAGAAGAGAAAGTACATGAATTAAAAGATAGAGTGGTGGCATATCCAGAAGACCTAGCGAAACGGATGATTTCAGAAAATCTTTGGTTAAGTAATCGCTGGCATAATCGAGAGGCGCTTTTAAAACGAAAAGACTGGCTTATGTTATATGATGTTATTTGTGAAGTGCAAAGAAATATATTTGGTGTCTTATTTGGTTTGAATAAAATGTATGTACATCATCCGGCATTTAAATGGATGCCACATAATGTGGAACGAATGATTATTAAGCCTGAAAATCTATACGAGCGTATGGCAAATACGTTAATAGGGAAACCGGAGTATAGTGTACAGGAGTTAGAAGTGTTAATTGAAGAGCTATTACATTTAGTACAACAATATGCTCCAGAATTACATATTACTGAACAACAAAAACGTATACAATATGCGAAGTAAAAAAGAAGGGATGTAACAATGAGTTACCTCCCTTCTTTTTATTTGACTAATTTACCTAGTATGGGTAATCGTTGAAGTCTATCACCGAGAATATGTGAAGCAAGTCCGCTCGTTAGGACGAATAAAAGATAAACAATCCCTCCTACAGCGCCGCATATAAAGACAATGAGAAGTGATTCCATATAGGATTGTCCAGGAATCATCCATTTTAAAATCGCTTTTAATGCAATTACAACAGCAGACATTGCAGCGGAGTAAATTGTAATAAGAAGTACTGTTTTTGCTGTCTCACCAATTTTAAATTTCGCAAACTTAATGATGCAGTACAACATAATAACATTGGAAACGAGGTATCCAAGAATTGTTCCAAGTACAGCACCGTGTCCGCCAAATAAATGTAAGAGCGGTGTATTTACTAAAACTTTAACGAGAATACCGACTGAGAAAGCGATCATCGTTTTTCTTTGATAATCGATTCCTTGTAATATAGCTGCTGAAACTGTGAAAATCGCACTTAATATAGCAGAAGGTGCAAATGAAATTAAATATTGTGATCCCCCAAGTGCAATTTCAGGATTTACATAAACCATACGGAATGCATCGTAAGCGATGCTAGCAAGACCGAATGCAGCTGGGATAGTGAAGAATAATAAGACTTGAAATATCTTTGCAATTTGTTCTTGTAGTTCTTCTAGTTTCCCGCTTGTATACGATTTCGTTATAGCCGGAATGATCGTTAATGAGAATCCAGTTGCAAGAGAAGCTGGAATCATAATTAACTTTTGGGCATAGTTCGTTATATAAGCGAAAACTGCATTCGCTGTTTCTAACGGCTCGCCCATCGCCCTAAGGACATCAGCTACAGTATATTGATCTACTAACGTGTAGAGTGGAATTGCAATACCGACAAATACAATTGGGATTGCATATCGAAGTAATTCCATATAAATATTTTTTAATGGAATATTCGATGCCCTTGACTTTAATTCTCCTTCGGGAGGCTTTAATCTATTATATTTTTTCCAGTACAGCATTAAAATCGAAACGCTGGCAAGCGCTCCGATAACAGCGCCAAACGTAGCAACTGCAACAGAAGAGGCGACTGAACCCCCTAATAGTTTTGAAACGATAAAACTACCAACTAAAATGAAAACCACGCGCGCAATTTGTTCTACGACTTGAGAAACGGCACTTGGTTTCATATGTTGAAAACCTTGGAAATAGCCACGTGTAACACTCATAGCTGGTACGATAATAAGTGCGAAACTTAATGCTCGCATCGTAAGTGTTACGTCGGCGATAAATTGTGGATCTGGCGTTTTCGAGCGAATAATAAATTGTGATATGTATGGTGCTCCAATAAATAAAGTTAAAAAACCTAAAAAGCCCATAAACAACATTAATTTTACGCTAGAGTTGTATAATTTTTTGCTTGTACTATAATCACCGAGCGCATTATGCTTTGCAACAAATTTGGAAACGGCAATAGGAATACCAGCTGTTGAGAAGCTTAATAAAATACCGTACCAAGAGTATGCATATCCATATAAAGCGACCCCTTGTGTTCCGACTAATAGTTGAAAAGGGAAGAAGTATATAAAACCTAATATACGTGAAATCATTGTTGCACCACTTAATAAAGCAGTACCTTTTAAAACTTTTGAAGTAGACAAAATTCTTTCCTCCTACTCGTGCTGTCTTGCATTTATCGTATACTACTATAAACCTGTTAGAGAAGTTAATATAGTATGGAACATAAATATTCTAATATTATTCATTTAAAAGTCATATTTTACATTTTTTAAATAGAACGTAATACATAAAAATTCAAAATATAAGTTGACACTATTTTTAATGTGTGATAAAAATGATAGTAATCAATTCGGAAAATAATATTTGGGCAATGAAAGGGTATAGTAGTGAATATCTCCCTATTTCAGAGAGCTGATGGTTGGTGTGAATCAGTATATAGATTATTCATGAAGTTCGTCCTGGAGCATCTTTCATAAATCTCACATTGTGAGGAAATGAAAGACGGTAGTTTATACCGTTATCAAATAAAGTGGTGAAGATTGTTTCACAACTAGGGTGGTACCGCGATATTTATCGTCCCTACGTATTTACGTAGGGACGTTTTTTATTTAGGTCCTAACTTTGTTGTGGCTTCATAACTAGGGTGGTACCGCGATAATTTATCGTCCCTACGTATTTGCGTAGGGACGTTTTTTATTTAGGTCCTAACTTTGTTGTATCTTCATAACTAGGGTGGTACCGCGATATTTTTGTCGTCCCTACGTATTTACGTAGGGGCGTTTTTTTTATTATTAGGGAGGAAGTGAACGTATTAGAAAAGAGTATTGATAGAACAATATAAATACTGAACTGAAACAAAGAAAAAGAGACAGAGAGGAGATTAACAAATGAATTCACAGCAATGGACATCGAAATTAGGTTTCGTATTAGCTGCAGCAGGTTCAGCAATTGGTCTTGGGGCGATTTGGAAATTCCCATATATGGCCGGCATCGGAGGAGGCGGGGCGTTCTTCCTTATTTTCATCGGTTTCACATTATTAATTGGTTTACCGCTATTATTAGCTGAATTCGTTATCGGAAGAAGTACACAAAAAGAGGCTGTTGATGCATATAGAGAAATTGCACCCAAAACATTATGGCCATGGTTAGGGAAATTAGGGATTATAACTTGTTTCATATTACTTTCTTTCTACAGTGTTGTAGGGGGATGGATTTTATTATACTTATGGAATGCAATTACAGGTAGACTATGGGAAGGAAATGGCGCATACGAAGCTACGTTTGGTGAAATCATTTCCAATCCTTATTTAGCAGTAGGAGCACAGTTATTATTCATTCTTATTACTATTTTTATCGTAAGTAAAGGCGTACAAAACGGTGTTGAAAAAGTAAATAAATATTTCATGCCAGCGCTATTCGTTTTATTCTTTGTATTAATTGTTCGTGCCCTTACATTAGACGGCGCGGGAGAAGGAGTTCGTTTCTTCTTACAACCTGATTTCTCACATGTAACATCAGAAGTTATTTTATATGCGATGGGTCAATCGTTCTTCTCATTATCGGTCGGTGTAGCAGTAATGGTAACATATAGTTCATACTTACCGAAGGAAGAAAGTTTACCGCGTTCAGCATTTTCTATCGTAGCTTTAACATTAGTAATTACATTACTTGCAGGACTTGCAATTTTCCCAGTTGTATTTGCATTTGGATTAGAACCATCTCAAGGACCAGGATTATTATTTATCGTATTACCTGCTATTTTCAGTAAAATGGCGTTCGGAAAAGTATTCTTCGTTATTTTCTTATTGCTGTTCTTCTTCGCAACGATTACATCTGCTATTTCTATGCTAGAAATTAGTGTTGCGTCGTTAACATCAAAAGGTAAAGGCAAACGTGAAAAAACGGCCTTAATCGTAGGTTTATTAATCTTCGTTGTTGGAGTACCATCAGCATTATCATTTGGTATATTAAGTGATCTGAAAATTTTCGGAAAGACAATCTTTGATTTAGCGGACTATGCAGTGAGTAACGTACTAATGCCACTTGGTGTTTTATTAGTTTCCATCTTTGTTCCTTTAAAAATGAAGAAAGATGTATTAATGAAAGAGCTTGGTGTAAGTAAAAATAAAGGCTATAAACTGTTCGTATTATGGTTATTCTTACTTCGCTTTATCGCACCAATTGCGATTATTATCGTATTCTTAAATGTACTTGGCATTATTTAAAAAGAAAGGTAGCGTATCGCTCTATGATACGCTACCTTTTTACTTTGCTCTTTTTTGCAGTTCGTTTACTGTTACGAACTGATAGCCCTTCTTAGATAATGAGTCTAAAATACCTTCAATGGTCTGTAAATTTTCATTAGACTCATCGTACATAGAGTGTAATAAAATGATAGAACCTGGTTGTACATTTTTATTAACATATTCAATTTTATCAGCAGCAGATTTATAAAAAGTATCAGGTTCAAGGTCCCATGTGATTGTTTCGATATTATTTTTATTTAAATAATAGGGCAGACCAATTAGCTTTTTTCCGTTAGGTGGTCTAAAATCAATTTCGCCTGTATATCCTGTTTGGCGGATTAATGAATTCGTTTTTTCTATTTCTTCTTTAATAAAAGAAGGTGTTTTAAAAACCATTCTGTTATGAGAATATGTATGGTTTCCAACTTGGTGTCCAGATTGTACGATAGATTCTCCTAACGATAGGTTTTTTTCTAATTCATTTCCGATTAAAAAGAAAGTAGCTTTTGCATTGTATGTATCTAGTAGCGGTAATATTTGTTTTACATTGTTCGTAGGACCATCATCAAAAGTTAAAGCAATCACTTTTTCATTTGTTTCTACTCGGTTTGTTAAATTTCCAAACAATTGAAAACTTCTTGCGTTCATCAATTTGTATGTTCCAAATAATGCTACAGTAATAATGAATAATGTAACGATTGTAATAATTATTTTCTTTTTCATAAAGCAACCTCACTATATTTTTGAATTGGACTAAAAAGTATTATATCAAACTAAGTAATTTCATGCTTTAAAAAGGATGTAGATGCAAGGGGGAGGAATTTATCATATAATAAAATGCAAAAGGTATATTAGGAGGTGTTTATATGGCGATTACAATTCAATTGCCGGACACTGCAGCGTCTCATGCAAAGCCAAGTATGGAAATGGCGATACTTTGCGTGAGGTAGACAAGTAATATACAATCGCCTAAATGAGCTCGTATCATTTTTTATATTTGGCTTTGCACCTTATTGAAATGAACCATAAAAAATAAGGGGCGAGCAGAAATGAAATACGTTAAAGCTGCGACAGTTTTACCAGAAAGTTTAATTACTGAAATTCAAAAGTATATACAAGGTGAAACAATTTACATTCCAAAACAAGAAACGAAACATTATAAATGGGGTACACGATCTGGAGGAAGAAAACAATTAGATGAAAGAAATAAAGCTATTAAAGAAGCGTTTAAAAGCGGAATTTCCATTCATCAACTTGCGGAGGAGCATTTTCTTTCCGGAGAAACGATTAAAAAGATCGTGTATTCTAAATAAAAATAAAAGAGTCTAGTTCAATTATTAAATTGAACTAGACTCTTTTTTTGTTTTGTATCTATTGGATATATTGCGTATGAATGGACAAAATAATAGAAAAATGTGTCGTTTTTTTACTAAATAGAATATAGAACATTTGAGTGAAAAGCAGAAAGGTGAGCATTTATGAATCATATTGGACAAATAACGATAGAGCTTTTAATTGGTTTCTTTGTTCTATTAATTGCTACAAAAATACTAGGGAAAACACAAATATCTCAGCTAACCCCCTTTGATTTTATTTCAGCTATCGTCCTTGGTGAGCTCGTTGGAAATTCAATATATGATCCTAAAATTAAAGTGTGGTCTATTTTATATTCAGTATTTGTTTGGGTAATTTTAATTTATTCAATAGAAGTGATAACACAAAAAATAAGAGGAACAAGAAGGTTTTTTGAAGGGTATCCTTCAATTATTATCCGTAATGGAAAAATTGACCGAGAACAATTAAGTTCAAATCATTTAGATATTAATCAATTACAACAAATGCTTAGGCAGCAAAAAGATATTTTTTCAATTCGAGAAGTTGAATATATGATTTTGGAACCTAACGGAAACATAAGCGTTCTGAAAAAGAGCAAATATGAATCTCCTACTATAAATGATTTAAGTTTAAAACATAAGCCTGTATACTTACCAATTTCATTAATTAGTGATGGAAAAGTAGTGAAAGATAATTTGAGGGAAGCTGGTTTTGATGAAGGATGGCTGTATAAGCAAATAAAGCAAAGAGGGATTACTAAATTTGAGGATGTATTATATGCTGAATGGAAAACAGACGATGGTTTCTTTTGTCAGGAAATGGAGCGGTAAAATATAATCGATGTATGTAATATTCGTTTCTAAGTTATCTTTTACATATCAAAAAGCTGAATCATTGTATACAATAAGACTAGATCAACAATTTGTATGGAGTGATAAAGATGGAAGCTTTTATTAGAAGTGATCAATATAATTTTATAAAATCACAAGCTTATATTTTAGCAAATGGGCACGCAACTGCAAATGATAGAGGTGTAATTCAAGCGTTAAAATCACTAGCGATTGAAAAGATAATACATGTATTTGAGAATTTAACGGATGAACAGAAAGAGTTAATTGATACCGTATTAACAGTTCAAAATAGAGAAGATGCAGAATCGTTTTTACTGAAAATAAATCCGTATGTCATTCCGTTTCAGGAAGTTACAGCGCAAACATTAAAAAAATTATTTCCTAAAGCGAAAAAATTAAAACTTCCTGATATGGAAGAACTGAACATGAAAGAATTATCTTATTTAAGCTGGATTGATAAAGGGTCAAGCAGGAAATTTATAATAGCGAAAAATGATAAAAATAAGTTTGTTGGTCTGCAAGGAACGTTCCAGAGCTTAAATAAAAAGAGCATTTGTTCATTATGTCATGGACATGAAGAAGTTGGGATGTTTTTAGTTGAAATTAAAGGTGATGTACAAGGAACCTTTGTGAAAAAGGGAAACTATATTTGCAAAGATGGTGTAGCTTGTAATCAGAATATGAAATCACTTGATAAATTGAACGATTTTATTGAACGATTGCAGAAATAAAGAAGGAACCTCTAGTATTTAAACTGGAGGTTTTTATTTTTTGAAGAAGTAGTAATAGGCTTCTTTTGTAGCTGTAAATTTATAAAAAAAGTCGGGTCATTTATAATGAAATTAGATAAAAATATCTATTTGGATACAGTTGCTTATATGCAAGGAGGTAAAACATGAATTACATTTCACCGAAAGAAGAAATGTTAAAAGTGAAACGGTGGCCTAAAGATACGATAGCGGCAGGTCGTGGTCATACAGTTGCTCTTAAATCGGATGGCACAGTTGTGGCAGTGGGGCGAAATAAAGAAGGAGAATGCAATGTAAGCGGTTGGTGTGATATTGAAGCAGTCGCAGCGGGCAATGTTCATATGGCGACGAACACGGGTAATGCTCATACAATCGCTCTTAAAAGTGATAATACTGTGGAAGCGGTGGGGTGGAATAAGCATGATCAATGTGATGTAAACGACTGGCATAATATTGTATCGGTTGCGGCGGGGTGGCGTTGTACCATTGGCCTTAAACCGGATGGCACAGTAGTAGCAGTGGGGCGAAATAAAGAAGGAGAATGTAATATAAGTAGCTGGAGAGATATTGTGGTGGTCACGGCGGGTGACTGGCATACAGTTGGTCTTAAAATGGACGGAACAGTGACGACTGTGGGGAATAATCGATATGGCCAATGCAATGTAAGTGGATGGCGTGGTATGGTGGAGTTGGCGGCAGGTTATCTTCATACTGTTGGTTTGAAATCGGATGGCAAAGTGATGGCAGTGGGTAATAATAAACTTGGTCAATGCGATGTAGGCAGCTGGTACGAATCATACAATCGGACTTAAATCAGACGGTACCGTGGTGGCAGTCGGCTGGAATGAGTATGGTCAATGTAATGTAAGCGATTGGCGTGATATTGTAGTGATAGCGGCGGGTTGTGCGCATACGGTCGGTCTGAAATTAGATGGCACGGTGGTAGCAGTAGGTGATAATACATACGGTCAATGCGATGTAGGTAGCTGGCGTAACATCCGATTGCCTAGCAAATAGTTAATTCACAACAAATCACTAGTAATATTATTCTATTTTAGGAGTAATTATGGAATAGGATATGTAGATAAGAACCCCTTTTTAAAAGAGGTTCTTATTCTTTTCCATAAAATGAGTGTCTAAATGGAATTTTTGAACAAACTTTATTTCAAAGCTACAGTAGAAAGTATAAATTACAAATAAAGCATAGGAGAGCTGAAGAAATGCTTAAAAAGTTTTTGCTTTCTTTACCGGATGTTTTACTTGTATGCATTGTTATCTACATAACATACACAACTACTTTTAGTTTTGTACAGATGTTAGTAATTTCAATTGCAATCGGAATCGTCGGTGGTCTTGTTATAAAAATTTGTAAGGATGTATTCACGTATATAAGGTGGACAATTAAACAGAGGAAATCTTGAATATGTTGTATTGCTATTAGGAGGAGAGGAAATGAATAAGAAAAAGAGTAGAGTGAAAAATGAAATCGCACTTTGGACATTAACAGCGGTTGTTCTCATTATTGCATGGTACTTTTTTCAAAGATAAAAATGCATCGTACTTAAAAGTTACGATGCATTTTTATTATTTTTTTTGCCAATTTTCTTTTATAAAGTCTTCACGGCCAGATTCTTTTTGCTCAGTAGCATATTTCTCCGGATTTTTTTTATAAAAATGTTGATGGTATTCTTCAGCCTCATAAAAAGGTGCAGCCGGGCGGATTTCAGTTACGATTGGCTCTTTAAACATACCGCTTTCTGCAAGAGCTTGTTTTGATTTTTCAGCAAGCTCTTTTTGCGTTTCATTATGATAAAAAATAGCAGTGCGATAAGAGGGACCACGGTCAAAGAATTGTCCGCCATCATCAGTTGGATCGATTTGTGGCCAATATAAATCTAGTAATTTTTCATATGGAAAAATAGAAGGATCGAATGTAATTTGTACAACTTCTAAATGACCAGATGTACCAGCTTTTACTTGTTCATATGTTGGGTTTTCTACATGACCACCTGCATAGCCAGAAAGTACTTTATGAATACCAGGAAGTTCATCAAATGGCTTTACCATGCACCAAAAGCAACCGCCTGCGAAGGTTGCGAGTTCGTATGTTTTTTCGGACATTGTTGTAATCCTCCTAAATATATATGTTTTATATAGTATTATACAATCTTTTTTATTACGCAATAAAAAAGATTTAGAAGTAAAGGGAAATTGAAATATATTTCTTTATAAAGTCTTTAAAATTCCTTCAAAGTTTCTTTTTTTCTGAGTGTTATGATGTGAATCGAAGTGAAGATGTGAGGTGATAGACAATGAATCCACGTATGAAAATTAATAGTTTACAACAAAAAATGAAAGAGAGACTAATATGAAAAAGGAATTTATACAAAGCGATTTAAGAAATATATTGATTGCGGCATGCTTATTATTAGGGTTAGTTATTTTTGGATATTTTTTAATAAATAATTACCCAGGTACAAATGAAAAAAAGAAGTTAACAGATGCAACATCTACTTCAGAATCAATTACATCTATTGCTAATTCAGATGCCAAAAAAAGGGTTACAAAAACTTTTAATATTACGGCGAAAGTAGCAAGTTTAGATTTGGGAGATGGGAAAAAGGTAGATGCATGGACCTTTGATGGAACATCACCGGGTACTCAAATTCGAGTTAAACAAGGTGAACGTATTGTTGTAAATTTGAAAAATGAATTGCCAGAACCAGTTACAATCCATTGGCACGGATTAGATGTTCCTGCGGCGGTAGACGGTGTTCCAGGTGTTACGCAAAATGCTATAAAACCAGGTGAAACATATACATACGCATTTAATGCTGATCAGGTGGGGACATATTGGTATCATTCACATCAAAAAAGTTCAATACAAACGGAGCGGGGACTATTTGGAACCATCGTTATTGAACCGAATAAACCAGCTGTAAAATATGAAAAGGATTATACAGTGGCGATCCATGAATGGAAAACAGGAGCCATAAAAACCCGTAAGCATAATGGCGAACAAGATAAAGATTGGGATAGCTACCCTAGCAATCATATTCGAAATGAAAAGGCGCAAACTTTAGAAGGCCCGTTAATGATGCCAAGTAATGATCAACTCAAAGATTTATCTGATGGAGATGATTACGATGTATTTACATTAAATGATACAAGTGAGGGACTACGATTGGATGCGAAACCAGGTGAAACAGTACGCCTTCGCTTAATTAATGCTGGGAATAATACGCATTTAATGACATTAGTTGGGGCGCCATTTCAAATTATCGCATTAGATGGTCGTGATATAAAAGGTGGGGACGAGCTAGATAAAGCAATTCTTCCGATGGGAGCTGCACAACGTTATGACCTTGTTTTTAAAATGCCGGAAACAACGAGTGTAAAACTTATTAATGTGGATCCATCTAAGAAAATGAATCGAATGTTAACGGCGACTATTGGGAACGGTTCTTTGCCGAAAAAACCTATTGATATAAAGAGTTATCCATGGTTTGATTTTACGAAATATGGAGAAAAAGAAGTTGGCAAGTTTACGATAGATTCAAAGTTTACAAAGGTCTATGATATGGATTTGGCAGAAGGTGTGAAAGATGTAAATGGACAAGAAAAATGGGTGTATACGATTAATGGAAAGACATCACCTGACATTCCACCCATTAAAGTAGAGAAAGGAGATAAAGTTAAGATTCGCTTTAAAAATAAGGGAGAAGAAATTCATCCAATGCATTTGCATGGACATACATTCCAAGTTATTTCTAAAAATGGTAAACCAATGGAGGGAAGTCCGATTTACTTAGATACAGTTAATGTTTTTCCGGGAGAAGAATATGAAATTGCTTTAGAGGCAAATAATAGTGGACTATGGATGGTTCATTGTCATCATCTCGTTCATGCGGAAAAAGGAATGCATACGATGATGAATTATGAGGGGGTAACTACTCCATTTTCTACCGGAGATCACTCAGGTAATCATCCAGAATAATAATACGGAGGTTTTCATGCTTTATAGAATGATAGTATTTATTTTAACAAGTGTAAGTATATTTTTATTTTCTCATAGTAGTGTATTTGCTCATACAAGTGTTGTAGGAGCCACCCCTAAAGAGGGGGAGGTTCTTACAGTACAACCGGAACAGATTATTCTTGAATTTAGTGAACCAGTTACAGGAAATGTAGTCAATATTGAACTGCTAGATCCAAGTGCAAAGAGAGTGCAAGTATCAAAGGTTGAAATATTAGATAACCCAACAAAAATAAAAGTGAAATTACCAAACTTAAATAATGGTACTTACACAGTAAGGTGGTCTATGATTTCTGCAGACGGACATCCGAGTGAGGGCAGCTATCCCTTTTCAATTGGAGAAGAAGTACAAACTAATGTAGTGGTAGAGGGAAATGCGAGTGGGAGTGGCTCAGTATTTTCAGATGTTATGATAGTAACACTACGCTATATTGTAGAGGGAATGATTTTAATTGGAGCAGGAGTAAAGTGGCTCGATATGTTTGTTAAACGTTATAGATTACCGTCCATATTGCAAAGAATGAAGAATATGAAAAAGATTTTCTTCTCTATACTTGTAGTAGGATTAATAGCTGAATTAATAGTATATAAGTCAGTTATTCCGAAGGGAAGTTTACTTATTCATTCGCCATTTTCAGTTATTATTATGATTCAACTGCTATTATTAGTTCTTATGTCTTTGCAACATATGGGGAACGAATGGTATGCGCTAGTTTGGGGATTTCTTGTTGCGAGTTTTTCTTTCACAGGTCATGTATGGATTACTAATCCAAATTGGGCAGCAGTTATAATTAGAATGGTCCATGTTATGAGTATTGCAGTGTGGCTAGGAGCACTTATTTATTTAGTTCTTGTTATAGCGTGGACAACATTATACAAAATTACATTTGATCAAAAGCGTTTCCGTAAACATTTTAGTAGTATTGCTGGTATTTCATTTATTCTAGCATTTCTTTCTGGGGAATTAATTGTGTTTCTACAGACAAGGAATTGGGTACTTTTTAATTTTAATTCAATATGGACGAACCTTTTAAATATAAAGATTCTTACTGTATGTATAATTACAATTGTAGCATGGAGACAAACGAAAACATGGGGTATCGATATTGGAACAGTTAATCGCCGTTTATTGCTCTTAGAAATGGTTCTAGCTATACTCGTATTATTAGCTGGTATTTGGATGAGTCAAGTTTCGTTTCCGGTGAATTCTGTAACAAGCTAAAATTATAATGTTCATAGGAGTTCTGTAATGTCAATCCGTATTAGATTGCTGTTGTCGTATGTTGCGATGGTAATTATTCCAATCGTTTTTTGCGGTATAGCAGTTATGTTAATTAGTGTTACTTTATTTGGTGATATTCGTATTGCAAAAGCAATCATTGGTCTTAATCAAAATAGTCATTCTCTCATTGATAAAGAGCAGGAGGGAGCTATTCGTACAAAAGAAGATGAAGATGATATTTTCAGTAGGTTGAAAATTCTTTCATCGTATGCTCCAGATAAATTGGAGGATATACATTTTTTAAAGGAAACTGATAAAGAATTAAACGATAATCAAGCAGGATTACTAATTCGAAAAAATGATGAGCTTACATATTCATCCCCATATTTTAAAATCTCTTCTTTTGATAAATACCTACCCGCATTTGAAACGGAAGGACAAAGAAAGGGAATGGATGTGAAAATAGAGGGTAATTCTTTTTACTATAAGCAATTTGATTACTACGATGAAGAGAAGGATAAGGTCAGTATTTTTGTATTTGAGTATGTAAATCCTTTAGAAGAAATGATTAGAGAATTTTTCCCGTATTTCGTATTCTCTTTAATACTTGGGTTAATTATTACGAATGGAATATTAACATATTTTATATCACGGAGTATTATTAAACCATTGCATTCATTAAAGCAGGCAACGGAAAGAATTCAAAAGGGTGATTTAGATTTTCAAGTAAAGCCACTTGCGAAAGATGAAATAGGTGAATTAAGTTTATCGTTTGAAGAGATGCGTGGCAGATTGAAGGAATCGGTCGAGTTGCAAATGCAATATGAAAAGAATCGTAAAGAGTTGCTTTCAAATATTTCTCATGATTTACGGACGCCAATAACGGCTATTAAAGGTTATGTACAAGGAATTAAAGAAGGTATCGCTCGAACTCCAGAACAATTAGATAAATATTTAACGATTATTTATCATAAAGTGTTTGATATGGATCAATTAATTGACGAGCTTTTTCTCTTTTCAAAACTTGATTTGAAAGAGGAACCATTTCAATTTGAAGAGGTTGAAATTAACCAATACTTATCTGATTGCATAGAAGAACTACAGCTTGAATTGCAAGATAAGGGAATTACAGTGAGATGGGATGCTCAAAAGGATACTTCTATTTTGGTAAAAGGTGATCGTGAAAAATTACGTCGTGTTATTACAAATATCATTTGGAATAGTGTGAAGTATATGGATAAAGAAGAAGGATATATAGGAATTCGCATGATCGAATCTATTGATTATGTAACGATTTACATAAAAGATAATGGGGTAGGAATAGAAGAGAAGGCGTTGCCTCATATATTTGAAAGGTTTTATCGTGCAGATCATTCTAGAAATTCTAAAACAGGTGGAAGCGGACTTGGTTTGTCAATTGCACATCAGATTATCACACAACATGGTGGTGATATTTGGGTAGAAAGCAAAAAAGGTAAAGGAACGACGCTGGCATTTACATTACAAAAAATCAATTAGAAAAAGGAGAGCATCTTGAAAAGAATTTTAATTATTGAAGATGAAGCTATTATAGCAGAGTTAGAAAAGGATTATTTAGAGGTTGCTGGGTATACAGTAGATATTGATTACTCTGGCGAAAAAGGGTTACAAAGAGTTCTGCTGGAGGATTATGACTTGTTAATTTTAGACATAATGTTACCGGGAATAGATGGATATGAAATTTGTAAACAAGTTCGATTGGAAAAGGACATACCAATACTTATGGTGTCCGCAAAACAAGAGGAAATCGATAAAATTAAAGGGTTAGGTTTTGGAGCAGATGATTATATTATAAAACCGTTTAGCCCGAGTGAAATGGTGGCACGTGTAAATGCTCATCTAGCTCGTTATGATCGTTTAACAGGAAAACGAGAACAAATAAAAGATGAAATTCGTATTCGAGGATTACTTATTGATAAATCGGCCCGACGTGTATTTGTAAATGGAACTGAAATCATGTTAACAGGAAAAGAATTTGATTTATTAACTTGTATGGCAGAACATCCAAATCAAGTATTTAGTAAAGATCGTCTCTTTGAAACTGTATGGGGGATGGATGTAATTGGTGATGCAGCAACGGTTGCTGTCCATGTGAAAAATATTCGTCACAAAATTGAACTCGATCCATTTGATAAATCATATATCGAAACAATTTGGGGAGTAGGGTATCGTTTTACACAGTGAAAAAGGCCAGCAAAAATGCTGGCTTTTTTTGCGTAAGTAGATTAAGAAATTACAAACAAGATCCTCCGCTCACATCAATTAATTGTCCAGTAACCCAGCGGCTGTCTGGAGAAGCGAGAAATGCCGCGGTATCGGCAATATCTTCTACTTCACCTAAGCGATTAAAAGCGGAAATGGTAGTGGCATACTGTTTCATCATTGGATCGCTCAAGAGTTCTGCATTCATATCGGTTTTAATAAATCCAGGAAGTATTGCATTCACTGTTATTCCTTGTGCTCCGAGCTGTTTTGCTAGCGTGAAAGTCATCGTATTAATAGCGCCTTTCGTCATACTATATGCAACGAAATCAGGTAAAGAAATACGAGTGGCAGCGGATGAAATATTAATAATTCGGCTATTGTCACGTAAACGAGATAGAGCTTGTTGGATGATAAAGAATGGTGCTTTTGCATTAACAGAAACCATTCTATCAAAAAATTGTTCAGTCGTTTCTTCAATAAAAGCACCAGGACCAATTCCAGCGTTGTTTATTAAAATATCAAATTTAGTACTACCAGTTCTTTTTTGTAATTCGCTATCTAAAGAACTATAAAGGGTTTCTACACCATGTAAAGATTCAAGGTTTGCACCGATAGAAAAAGCTGATCCGCCATTTGATTGAATTTCATAAACAGTTTCTTCAGCATCTTCTTTTCGATTTCCGTAATGAATAGCAACTAATGCACCGTCGTTCGCTAAACGTTTTGCAATAGCACGTCCAATTCCTCGGCTTGCTCCTGTAACTAATGCCACTTTTCCTTTTAACATAGTTTTCTCATCTCCTCAAAAAAATTTTTATGTTATTAAGTTGTTTTTCTTTATGTAGTAATGCGAACATACTTAAGTAATATATGAGTATGTGTAAGAAGTTCATTCCGATTTTGTTTTGAGAAAAAATAAATAGACTTCTCTTGAATTGATTGAATTTTATTTTTTTTGGAAAAACATGTTGACAATGAAAAGAACAACGTCCTATAATACGTTTAACAAATAAAAGTTAATTAAGAATCTTTCAACTTTATATGTTACATATGCAAAGAAGAGGAAAGTAGATGGTTATGATCGTTTCAGAGAGCTGCTCCTAGGCTGTGAGAGTAGTAACAATCGAATCATTGAATATCACCTCGGAGCATCGCTTGCGAAAGGGAAACTGAGTAGAGGGCGACGGCATCGTCTCCGGTAAAAGGACGGGGGTCTAATTGGACCTACAAAGCTTATATTTCGCGAGAAGTATAAGGAAGCTGAGTGGTACCGCGAAACTCTCGCCTCAGCAATCAAAGCTACTAAATTGTAGTAGTTGATTGCTGAGGCGAGAGTTTTTATTTTAAAAAATAGAATACGATAATGCGTAGAAGAGGAGAGTAAATGAAGAAAATTGTTTCAGAGAGCTGCCCAGAAGCTGTGAGGGTGGTAACAATTTCATCATTGAAAATCACCTCGGAGTACTACTTTTGAAAACTAGTAAAAAGTAGCGGAGTTGTTTCCGATAGAAAAACAAAAGTCTAATTGGACTTGCAGAGCTTATATTTCGTGAGAAGTGTAAGGAAGCTGAGTGGTACCACGATTCCCTCGTCTCAGCAATGGATTGCTACAAGTATGTATGTAATCGATTGTTGAGACGAGTATATTTTTAAGATTTATATACTGAATATTCTGTTAAAATAACTCATCTCAGCAATCGATATAGAAATAGATTGCAAAAATAGAGAGAAAAAAGAGGAGCGATGTGAGATGGGAAACCAGTATATTTATATGAATGGGGAATTTGTAGAAAAAGAAAAGGCAGTTGTTTCAGTATATGATCACGGTTTTTTATACGGAGATGGTGTATTTGAAGGGATTCGTAGTTACGGTGGAAATGTATTTTGTTTAAAAGAACATGTAAAACGATTATACGAATCGGCAAAATCTATTCTACTTACAATCCCACTGACAGTTAACGAAATGGAAGAAGCAGTTTTACAAACATTGCAAAAAAATGAATATGCTGATGCCTACATTCGATTAATTGTTTCAAGGGGAAAAGGTGACTTAGGGCTCGACCCTAGAAGTTGTGTGAAACCGAGCGTTATTATCATTGCAGAACAATTAAAGTTATTCCCACAGGAATTTTACGATAATGGACTAAGCGTTGTATCTGTTGCATCGAGACGTAATACGCCAGATGCATTAGATCCACGTATTAAGTCAATGAACTATTTAAATAACGTACTTGTGAAAATTGAAGCGGCACAAGCAGGAGTGTTAGAGGCCCTTATGTTAAATCAACAAGGATATGTTTGTGAAGGATCTGGAGACAATGTTTTCGTTGTGAAAGATGGAAAAGTGTTAACACCTCCTTCTTACTTAGGGGCGCTAGAAGGTATTACGAGAAATAGTGTTATCGAGCTATGTGAACGACTTAATATTCCATGTGAGGAAAGGCCATTTACTCGCCATGACGTATATGTAGCAGATGAAGTGTTTTTAACAGGAACGGCAGCAGAATTAATTCCAGTTGTAAAAGTTGATTCAAGAGAGATTGGAGATGGAAAACCAGGAAGTGTAACGAAACAATTGACAGAGGAATTTAAAAAGTTAACGAGAGAAAGAGGAGTACGTGTTCCAGGACTGGCGGAGAGCTTACTGTAGGTAGGGGAGAGGAGTTAATTAAAATGGAACAACATACAACACGTGAGAAATTACAGTGTGAAGATGTGACAGGTGCCGGATATGTTATTCAATGCTTGAAAAAAATAGGTGTAACGACTGTTTTCGGTTATCCAGGCGGAGCGATTTTGCCAGTGTACGACGCGTTATATGGAAGTGGTTTGAAGCACGTTTTAACTCGTCATGAACAAGCTGCCATTCATGCGGCAGAAGGATATGCGAGAGCTTCTGGAAAGGTCGGGGTAGTCTTTGCTACCTCTGGCCCAGGGGCGACAAATTTAGTTACGGGTTTAGCAGATGCTTATATGGATTCGATTCCTTTAGTTGTCATTACAGGGCAAGTTGCAAAACCTCTCATCGGAAAAGATGGATTTCAAGAAGCAGATGTTGTCGGGATTACAGTACCTGTTACGAAGCATAATTACCAAGTTCGTGATGTGAATCATTTATCACGCATTGTACAAGAAGCTTTTTACATCGCCGAAAGCGGGCGACCAGGACCAGTATTAATTGATATTCCAAAAGATGTTCAAAATGAAAATGTAACAAGTTTTTATAATGAAGTAATTGAGATTCCAGGGTACAAATTAGAGCCTATGCCAGACGGTAGGAAGCTTAGAGAGGTAGCTAAAGCAATTTCCGAAGCAAAACGTCCCCTTCTTTATATTGGAGGAGGGATCATTCATTCGGGTGGTTCTGATGAACTTATTCAGTTTGCGAGGGAAAATCGTATTCCTGTCGTTTCCACTTTAATGGGACTTGGTGCATATCCGCCGGGAGATTCGTTATTTTTAGGAATGCTCGGCATGCATGGAACGTACGCTGCAAATATGGCAGTAACAGAATGTGATTTATTACTTGCGTTAGGTGTTCGCTTTGATGATCGTGTAACAGGAAAATTAGAACTCTTTTCTCCGCATTCAAAAAAGGTACATATTGATATAGATCCTTCGGAGTTCCATAAAAATGTAACTGTGGAATATCCGATTGTTGGAGATGTGAAAAAAGCGTTACATATGTTGTTACATATGCCAATTCGTACACAAACAAATGAATGGCTTACGAAAATAGAGGAATGGAAAGCGGAATATCCTCTTTCCTACAATCAAAAAGAATGTGAGTTAAAACCACAGCATGTTATTAGTCTAGTAAGTGAAGTAACGAATGGTGAAGCGATTGTTACGACAGAAGTAGGACAGCATCAAATGTGGGCTGCTCATTTTTATAAAGCGAAAAACCCACGGACGTTTCTAACATCTGGCGGACTAGGAACGATGGGATTTGGTTTCCCAGCGGCAGTTGGTGCTCAGCTTGCGAAAGAAGAAGAACTCGTCATTTGTATTGCGGGCGATGCTTCTTTTCAAATGAACATTCAAGAATTACAAACAATTGCTGAAAATAATATTCCTGTAAAAGTATTTATTATAAATAATAAATTTTTAGGGATGGTAAGGCAATGGCAAGAGATGTTTTATGAAAATCGTTTATCAGAGTCAAAAATCGGATCACCAGATTTTGTGAAAGTGGCAGAAGCTTATGGAGTGAAGGGATTAAGGGCGACAAATTCAACAGAGGCGAAACAAGTGATGTTAGAAGCATTTGCTCATGATGGTCCTGTCGTAGTTGATTTTTGTGTAGAAGAAGGTGAAAACGTATTTCCGATGGTTCCGCCAAACAAAGGGAATAACGAAATGATTATGAAGAGGTGGGAAGAATGAGTCATACTTTTTCACTCGTTATTCATAACGAGCCAAGCGTCTTATTACGTATAAGTGGGATTTTTGCTCGGCGTGGTTATTATATTTCTTCTTTACATTTAAACGAAAGAGATACTAGTGGCGTTTCTGAAATGAAACTCACAGCAGTTTGTACTGAAAATGAAGCGACATTACTTGTCGGTCAGTTGAAAAAATTAATTGATGTACTGCAAGTAAATAAATTATAAGGAGTGTATGGAATATGAAAACGTATTATGAGAAAGATGCAAAATTAGAGTTATTACAAGGGAAAACAGTTGCGGTAATTGGTTATGGATCTCAAGGTCATGCGCAGGCGCAAAATTTACGTGATTCTGGTGTGGAAGTTGTAGTCGGTGTTCGACCTGGTAAGTCTTTTGAAGTAGCAAAAGCAGATGGGTTTGAAGTAATGTCTGTTTCAGAAGCGGTTCGAACCGCGCAAGTTGTACAAATGCTATTACCGGATGAACAGCAAGCACATGTGTATAGAGCAGAAGTAGAAGAGAATCTCCGTGAAGGACAAATGTTACTTTTCTCACATGGATTTAATATTCACTTCGGACAAATTAATCCGCCAAGTTACGTAGATGTAGCAATGGTCGCGCCAAAAAGTCCAGGTCATCTCGTTCGCCGTGTATTTCAAGAAGGAAATGGTGTTCCGGCATTAGTCGCTGTACATCAAGATGCAACAGGCACGGCATTACGTGTAGCGCTTGCGTATGCAAAAGGTGTAGGTTGTACACGTGCAGGTGTAATTGAAACGACATTCCAAGAAGAAACAGAAACAGATTTGTTTGGTGAGCAAGCGGTACTTTGCGGCGGGGTAACTGCACTTGTGAAAGCTGGTTTTGAAACGTTAACAGAAGGCGGATATCGTCCTGAAATTGCATACTTTGAATGTTTGCATGAATTAAAGTTAATTGTTGATTTAATGTACGAAGGTGGTTTAACGAACATGCGCCATTCTATTTCAGATACGGCTGAGTTTGGAGATTATGTAACAGGATCGAGAATTGTTACAGATGAAACGAAGAAAGAAATGAAACGTGTTCTTACAGAAATTCAGCAAGGTGAATTCGCGAAGAAATGGATTTTAGAAAATCAAGCTGGGCGTCCAACGTATAATGCCATGAAAAAAGCAGAGAAAAATCATCAGTTAGAAAAAGTGGGGGCAGAGCTTCGTGAAATGATGAGCTGGATTCATGCACCGAAAGAATTAGTAAAGAAATAGAGAAAGAGATTGTAAGTGAAAAATACGTAAGAGGGGATTTGACAAGATGAGAAGTGACATGATTAAAAAAGGTTTTGATAAAGCACCGCACCGTAGTTTATTAAAAGCAACTGGTTTGAAAGATGAAGATTTTGATAAACCGTTTATAGCTATCTGTAATTCTTTTATTGAAATTATTCCAGGTCATAAGCACTTAAATGAGTTTGGAAAACTTGTTAAAGAAGCAGTGCGTGCAGCAGGTATGGTTCCATTTGAATTTAATACAATTGGAGTAGATGACGGTATTGCGATGGGGCATATCGGTATGCGTTATTCGCTTCCGAGTCGTGAAATCATTGCAGATTCAGTAGAAACGGTTGTAAATGCACATTGGTTTGATGGCATGATTTGTATTCCAAACTGTGACAAAATTACCCCCGGTATGATGATGGCTGCACTTCGTATTAACATTCCAACTGTTTTTGTTTCAGGTGGACCGATGGCAGCTGGGAAGACTTCTAAAGGGGAGGTTGTCGATTTAAGTTCTGTTTTCGAAGGAGTAGGAGCTTATCAATCTGGGAAAATTTCAGAAGAAGAATTAAAGGATATTGAAGATCATGGCTGTCCATCTTGTGGTTCTTGTTCTGGTATGTTTACAGCGAACTCTATGAACTGTTTATGTGAAGTATTAGGTTTAGCTCTTCCTGGTAACGGAAGTATTTTAGCTATTGATCCAAGACGTGAAGAATTAATTAAACAAGCAGCAGAGAAATTAAAGATTTTAATTGAAAGAGATATTAAACCGAGAGACATTGTAACGGAAGAAGCAATTGATGATGCGTTCGCGCTTGATATGGCGATGGGCGGTTCAACAAATACAGTGTTGCACACATTGGCGCTTGCACAAGAAGCGGGTTTAGATTACGATATGAACCGCATTGATGCCGTTTCAAGACGTGTACCACATTTATGTAAAGTAAGTCCAGCCTCCAATTGGCATATGGAGGATATTGATCGAGCAGGCGGAATTAGTGCAATTTTGAAAGAGATGAGCCGAAAAGAAGGGGTGCTTCATTTAGACCGTATTACTGCTACTGGGCAAACATTAAGAGAAAACATTGCTCATGCAGAGATTAAAGATAGGGAAGTTATTCATTCTCTCGAAAACCCTCATAGTGAAGAAGGGGGATTACGTATATTAAAAGGAAACCTTGCGAAAGATGGGGCAGTTATTAAAAGTGGGGCAACAGAAGTAAAACGATTTGAAGGACCTTGCGTTATTTTTAATTCACAAGATGAGGCACTTGCGGGCATTATGCTTGGAAAGGTTAAGAAAGGCGATGTAGTTGTTATTCGCTATGAAGGACCAAGAGGCGGTCCGGGTATGCCGGAAATGTTAGCACCAACGTCAGCGATTGCTGGTATGGGATTAGGTGCAGATGTTGCGCTATTAACGGATGGACGTTTTTCTGGAGCTTCACGTGGTATTTCGGTAGGGCATATTTCGCCAGAAGCAGCTGCGGGGGGAACGATTGCACTTCTCAAGCAAGGGGATATCGTTTGTATTGATGTTGAGGAAAGATTGTTAGAAGTAAGAGTTAGTGATGAAGAATTAGATAAGCGTAAAAAAGAATGGAAACGACCAGAACCGAAAGTGAAAACTGGCTGGCTTGGACGTTATGCGCAGATGGTAACATCGGCGAATACAGGTGCAGTTCTAAAAATCCCGGATTTTGATTGAGCCAATTTAAAAGAGATAAGGATGATATGAAATGGTGCAAAAGGTAAAGGAGAGAGTGAAAATTGAAGATATCTTAATGGCACATAATTGCATGAAAGATATCGTTATTAAAACACCGTTACAACGTGATACAGTTCTATCTGAGAAATATGATTGTGACGTTTATGTAAAACGAGAAGACTTACAATTGATTCGCTCTTTCAAAATTCGTGGTGCGTACAATTTAATTCAAAGTTTATCGAAAGAACAATTACAAAACGGTGTTGTTTGTGCAAGTGCTGGTAATCATGCGCAAGGAGTTGCTTATACGTGTAATTTATTGAAGATTCCGTCGAAAATCTTTATGCCAACAACGACACCTAAACAAAAAGTATCGCAAGTACAATTTTTCGGTAGTGATTTTGCAGAAATTGTATTAGTTGGTGATACATTTGATAGCTCTTTCCAAGAAGCACAGCACTATTGTGAAGAAAATAGAATGACGTTTGTTCATCCGTTTGATGATCCGCATGTAGTTGCTGGTCAAGGAACAGTGGCAGTTGAAATTATGCATGATATGGAGAAACCAGTGGATTATATCTTTACAGCAATTGGAGGCGGTGGGTTAGCATCAGGTGTTGGTACATATGTAAAAGGTGTTAGTCCTGCTACAAAGGTCATTGGCGTAGAGCCAATGGGAGCTGCATCTATGAAAGAGGCTTTTCTTCAAAACGAAAATGTCGCGTTAGAGAAAATAGATAGTTTTGTTGATGGGGCAGCTGTCAAAAAGGTAGGAAAGTTAACATTTGAAACTTGTAAAGATGTAATTGATGATATTGTTTTAGTACCAGAAGGAAAGGTTTGTACGACGATTTTAGAACTGTATAAGAAAAATGCAATTGTAGCTGAACCGGCTGGTGCACTATCTATTGCAGCGCTTGATTTATATAGAGATGAAATAAAAGGTAAAACAGTTGTATGTACGCTAAGTGGTGGAAATAATGATATTGATAGAATGCAAGAAATGAAAGAACGTTCACTCATTTACGAAGGGTTAAAGCATTATTTTATCATTGAATTCCCGCAGCGTTCAGGTGCGCTAAGAGAGTTTCTTGATAAGGGATTAGGGCCAGAAGATGATATTACTCGTTTTGAATACATTAAGAAACATAATAAAGAAAATGGCCCAGCACTAGTCGGAGTAGAGTTGAAACATAAAGAAGATTATGAGCAATTAATTACTCGTTTTAAAGAAAATAATATTCAATTTATGGAGCTTAATAAAAATCCTATTTTGTTTGATTTGCTTATTTAATAGAAGGAAAGAGTTAGCATCCAAATAAAAAAGATAGATGCAAACAGCGGAAATGCTGCTTGTATCTATCTTTTTATAATTACACTATATACTTTCCATATTCAAGTAGGATAAAGCTAGTTAACCAAAAGAGTATCGCAATGCGAATGATTACATACATAGTAAATTCAAAGGTAGTAAGTTTTCGTTCACGTTTTATTTTTTTTAGAAGTCTAACAGAAAAAAATGAACATAAAAGTAGAACGGCTATAGATATTTTATAAATATTCTCTAACAAACTTACATTTTCTAATAAGTCTTTCAGCATGTTCATCACCTATTCTGTAAAGTATGTTACAGAGAAATAAATCTTGCGTTGTCTAGTTTCGTTTGTTTTTTATGTTCCCTGTATCATCAATTTCTACGTCAGTTGAAATTGTTTGTAAATATTGTAGAGCTTTTTTCTTTTCGTCCTCATTTACAGGGGAGATTTGGTTGTTGCGAATGATGTAAGGATTGAATGACATTTGGACATCCTTTCCTTTAAAAGTTAAAGTTAATACGCCAGTTTCGGCGCTTTTCCCGCTTACATAACTTGGGAATAAAAAGTTACCTAATGAATAAGCGATAGGAACGTTATTATAATACTCAAATCCTTGTAACCAATGCGGGTGACTCCCGACAATCGCGTCAGCTCCTGCTTCAACCATTTTAGGTACATATTGTTTTTGGTATTCTACCGGACGATTTGATTTTTCAACGCCCCAATGCATATAGATGATTAAATAGTCTGCATCTTTCTTTTGCTCTTTAATTGTTTTTGTTACAAGATTTAAATCATATCCGTTCGCAACGCCAGGTTTATTGTCACCAGCTACCCAATTCGTATCAGGCATAAATCGAACGAAGGAAAGAAATTTGAACTTTTTCCCTTTTACAGTCATTTCTCGTGCAGTATATGCATCCTTTGCATTCTTTCCGGCTCCAATGTAAGGGAACTTTAATTTTTCAACGTGAGAAATCGTGTCTAATAATCCATCTTGCCCATAATCAAGTGTATGGTTATTCCCAATATTTACGATGTCATATCCCGTGTTTTTAATAGCTTTTAGTGTAGATGGATCACTTTTAATCCAAAACAGTTGTCCAGGAGCTTTCTTTTCTCTCGTTGTAAATGCTGACTCTAAATTAACGAAAGAAATATCAGCTTTTGTTATTTCTTCTTTTACATGTTGGAATGGATAATCAGCCCCGTTTTTTTCGATTACAGGACGTAATTGCCAATCGAACATTGTATCACCAGAGAAGGTGAGTGTGATTTCCTTGTCTTCTATTTTCTTTTCACTTGTTGAAGCTGTTTTACTAGATTTGTTTTGCAAATCGGGTTTGTCTTTCGCTTTTGAAATAAAAGAGTAGTTAACTAATAAAACAATTGGTGTAATGCAAAAGGCTATTAACAGAAATCGTTTTAGTAAAGTTTTCATAAATACCTTCCCTTTTGAGTTTATACCGCAATTTGTGGGCAATAAAACTCGCGCTAGTTAAAGTTTCACTTTATGTATAACTACAAATGCAGTTTATGTAGTGAAAACATTTGTTAATATTCTCAATATTAAGTTAACATATAGATAACCTGTAAATCAATGTATAAACCAAAATATAGAAATAAAGAATTCGAAGGGTGAAGAACGAGAGATGGTTATATTAGGAGCAGTTGTAAATGGGATTTGTATTATATTTGGTACTTTACTAGGAAAATTATTTAGTAGAATTCCAGAAAGTATGAAGGGAACAATTATGCATGCAATCGGTTTAGCAGTTACTGTGCTTGGACTTCAAATGGCATTGAAAAGTGAAAATTTTCTTGTTGTCATTTTAAGTTTAGTTATTGGTACCGTCATCGGGGAATGGCTACAACTAGAGGAAAAGTTAAAGCTGTTAGGAGATTGGCTAGAAAATAAAGTTGGATCGAAAGGGAAAGGGAGCATATCAGAAGGGTTTGTAACAGCTACTTTAATTTTTGCAATTGGTGCGATGGGCATACTTGGTGCACTCGACAGTGGGATTCGCGGAAATCATGATATTTTATTTACAAAGGCGATTATCGATGGGTTTATTTCTATTATATTAACGACAACTTTAGGAATTGGCGTAGTATTTTCGGCGATTCCAGTTATTTTATATGAAGGAGGGATTGCGGTTTTTGCAACACAAATTAATAGTTTGGTCCCGAAAGAATTAATGAATCAATTTATAGTGGAAATGACAGCTACAGGTGGTATTATGATAGCCGCTATTGGATTGAACTTACTTGGTATTATTAAAATTAAAGTGGCAAATTTACTGCCAGGTATATTGGTAGTTGGAATAATTGTTTCACTTATTTACGGTTACGGTTTAATAGTAAAGTAGTAGGGGATGGATATATATATGGAGGAATTTCAATATACAAAACGTGTGCATAACATATTGAAGATTGCAGCAGAAGAGGCGGAAAATAATATTATTCAATCAACTCATCTGTTTATCGGAATGAGTAAAGAAGGCACTGGAGTTTGTAGCGAGTTGTATATGTATTTGTTTCGTAACTTGGGTACGGATTTTTTAGAAAAATTTTCAATACGAAAACAATACGATTCACCGTATCAAGAGTATAAAAAAATAGGACAATATAAGGTATCTTATAAGGTGCTAGAAATTTTACAAATAGCGAAGAAACGTATGGAACGTTTCCAGCAAGTAATAATAAATGAAGGGCATGTTATATATGCGCTATTCCGCACGGATACGTTTATTGGAAATGCACAAATACAAAAAGATATATTACGTATTATAGCTGAGCCAAGAGATTTAGCGGTCGATCTAAAATATTTTGTTCCTACTTATAATCATTTAATTTGTACTGTTAGAAAGGCTAGCCCTTCTGATTTTGAAAAATTAGCAAGTTTTGTTAATGAGGAATTTGGTGAACGTTGGTTACATTCAATAGAGTATGGATTTCGTACATATAAAGAAAATTTACCTATTTATATAGCAGAACAAGAAGAAGTGATAGTGGGTTTCGCTTGTTATGATGTAGTGAGAGGAAAGAAGGGATTGTTTGGTCCAATGGGCACAGCGAAACAAAATCGCGTGAAAGGTGTAGGTAAGGAATTGTTACATCATTGTTTACATAGTATGAAGCAAGAAGGATATGAATACGCAATTATTGGACAAGCAGGTCCGATTGAGTTTTATGAGCGAAATTGTGATGCGCGTTTAATACCGTTAGAGAATAAGTAACCAACTCCATATATGGGAGTTGGTTTTTTTATGAAAATAATGTAGAGATGTAGTGATTTTTACTAGAAAATAGCGGGTTTTGTAGTAAATCTTACAAATAAAGCAAATTACTAAACTTTTTACAAGAAAGGGTGTAGAATGGGTATCTAAAGAAAGAAGGTGTGAAAATGGCCAACTGGAAACGAAATTTAATGATTTGTTGGCTAGGTTGTTTTACCACTGCAGCCGGTATGAGTTTAGTAATTCCTTTTTTATCTTTTTATATTGAGGAATTAGGGGTGACTGGCACTTCTAGCATTGCACAGTGGTCAGGACTTGCATTTGGTATAACATTTTTAATGGGTGCGATCGTATCACCAATATGGGGAAAGCTTGGTGATATACATGGACGGAAATTGATGCTGATTCGTGCGAGCCTTGGTATGGCGATTATTATGACGCTTATGGGGTTTGTAACGGACGTGTATCAACTAGTCGCACTAAGGTTTTTGATGGGAGCAGTATCTGGTTTCCTTTCAACGGCGATGACTTTTATTGCAGCAGAAACTCCGAAAGAGCATTCAGGTTGGGCAATTTCCACAATTTCAACTGGGGGCGTGAGCGGCTCTTTACTTGGCCCGTTACTTGGAGGATACTTGTCTGAGTTAATTGGAATGCGCCATGTTTTTCTTGTTACAGGAGCTTTTTTATTCCTTTCTTTTCTCATCGTTTTTTTCTTCCTACATGAAGAGAATCACTCCGCTCAAGCAAAAAAAGCACAACCGAAAAAAGTATGGACGATGGTTCCAGCAAAGCATTTAATTATTAGTTTATTTGTAACAACATTTATTATTCAACTTGCGAACATGTCAATTCAACCTATTATTACATTGTATGTAAAGAATTTAGAAGGCCCAGGAACAGCTCATATTGAAATGGTTGCAGGCGCAGTTATGTCAGCGACAGGGTTAGCGGTTATTTTGGCAGCACCAAGACTAGGAAGATTATCAGATCAAATCGGTCCTCAAAAAACGTTAGTTGTAGCGTTGTTTGCTGCAGGAATTATTTTTATCCCGCAAGCATTTGTAACCTCAGCTTGGCAACTATTAATTCTTCGATTTTTATTAGGTATCGCACAAGCAGGATTATTACCTTCCGTACAAACTCTACTAAAACAACATACACCAACCCATGTAACGGGACGAATATTTGGATATAATCAATCGTTTCAGTTTTTAGGAAATATGATTGGGCCAGTACTTGGTGGACAAATTGCAGCACATGCGGGCTTCCAATATGTTTTCTTCTCTACTTCATCATTATTATTTATTGCGTGCATTTGGGTTTATTTTCATAATAAGAACGAAGAGGTATCAGAGAAACGACATTTGGAAGTTAGTTAACTAAGTGAATGAAAAAGAAAAGGATGAAGCAATGATTGCTTCATCCTTTTCTTTAAAATTGGAGACAAAGATAGCTTAATGTACCAAGCTCGTAACTGCGGTGAATGACTTCACCGTTATTTTCACCGCTTCCCATAGCGATAAATAAAGGAACAAAATGCTCTGCTCTTGGTACTGCTAATTGTGCATGAGGGGCGTTGTTCTCCCAATTAAATAATGCATCTTTATCAGTAGTCTGCATATGTTTAATAATCCAATCATCAAATTCAATTGCCCATTGTTCGGGTGTCGTTTGATTCCATTTCAAAGCTCGTAAGTTATGAACGGTAACACCGCTCCCGATTATTAAAATATCTTCTTGTCCAAGTCCTTTAAGTGCTTCTCCAATCTTAAATTGCTCTTTTGCAGGAAGGAATGGATTGACTGAAATTTGGACGACAGGAATATTTGCTTCTGGATACATACGGTGCAAGAGTGTCCATGAGCCATGATCTAAACCTCTCGTCATATTATGATGGACTGGAATACCTTTGTTTTTAAATTTCGTTTCTAACATAGATGCAATGTTAGAAGAGCCTTTCGCACGATATTTGATTTCGTATAACTCAGGAGGAAAACCTCCAAAATCATAAATTGTTTCATATTCGTTATCTGATGAAGAAATCGTTAATATTTCACTTTCCCAGTGAGCAGTGAAAATAACAATTGCTTTAGGTTTATATGTTTCTCCAAGTGTTTTTAAAAACCTTGTATAGTCTGTATCTTGAATAGCAAGCATCGGTGAGCCGTGTGCTAAAAATAATGATGGCATCATAATAGAAACCTCCCAAAAATATAATATTTACTTTATGTAAGTAACTATATAATTTTATTTTCCGTTCGTCAATATATTAGTTTAAGAGCTAATTGGAAAAGTGAGTCATTTGTCATAATGAAGGCAATTGCATATAATACATAATAAGAATAATGAATGGATATTCATTTTTTGATATACATAATAGAGTTGGGGGCTGACGAAATGAACGTACAAGAAAGTTTCGTTACGGCATTGGATGGATCGGAAATTTATTTACGTAAGTGGCTACCAGAAAGAGATCCGCGAGGGATTATTCAAATTGCACATGGTATGACAGAACATGCAGGTGTTTATACAGACTTTATTGCTGCGTTATTAAAAGCAGGGTATGGTGTTTATGCACATGATCATAAAGGTCATGGGAAAACAGTGAAAAGAGAAGAAGATTATGGTCATTTTAAACCAAATGTAGGTTGGAATGAGGCTGTGTCTGATGTTATTTTTGTATCAGAAACGATAAGAAAAGAGCAGACATGCCCGTTATTTTTACTTGGCCATAGCATGGGTTCTTTTTTATCAAGACGTGCTGTACAACTGAAAGGTGAATTATATGATGGATTCCTTATTTCAGGAACTGGTGGAAATCCAGGGTTATTAGGAAGTATCGGTCATAAAGTAGCGACAATTGAGATGAAATTACGCGGAGAAAAAACGAAAAGTCCTATGTTAAACTTTTTATCATTCGGAAATTTCAATTCGCACTTTAAACCAAATCGTACGAAATTTGATTGGTTATCTTCAGATAATAATCAAGTTGATAAATATATTGCGGATCCGTTATGTGGATTCATTTGTACGACGAGTTTTTATCGTGAATTGTTTTCTGGTGTATTAGAAGTAAATAAGCTAGAAGAGTTCAAAAAAACACCGAAAAACCTTCCAATACATATTTTTTCAGGAGATCGTGATCCTGTTGGGGATATGGGGAAAGGTGTAAAAGAAGTATATGAAAACTATAAAAAATGTGATGTGAAAGATGTAACACTGCGTTTATATGAAAATGGAAGACATGAAATGTTCCATGAAGTAAATCGAGATGAAGTATTTCAAGATTTGATTTCTTGGTTAGATAAGCATATTGTATGAGAAGGAACCTCACTTTTTTGAAGTGAGGTTTCTTTAAGGAGATGGAGGAGTAGTTATGTGTGAATTTGTAAATAAAGAATATGTAGAAATAGATTTTCAAGATGTTTTGATTAAAGAAGAGAAATTGAAAAATTGTACGTTCATAAAATGCCGTTTTAGAGGGATAGATGCATCGGAAGTTTCTACTGAAAATTGTAATTTCATAGAATGTGATTTTACCGGTGCTCTTTTTAACGCTTCTATCCATAAAGGAACTACATTTGCGAATTGTAAGTTTGTTGGTGCGAATTTATTCGTATCGAAGTTTGAAGAATGTAAAATGACCGGCTCTGATTTTGAAGAAGCGAATTTAGACGGAATAACTATCATATCGGGTGATTGGTCATATACGAATTTAAGGTTCGCGAACTTAAGTAAACAAATGTTAAAGGGAATACGTTTAATTGAAGCGGACCTATATGAATGTAATTTAGAAAAAGCAGATTTACGTGACGCGGATTTAACCGGTGCACAATTAGGTAAGGCGAAACTTAGTGGTGCAAATTTAAAAGGGGCGATAGTTGATAGAATTGATTTTACAAGTTTTGATTTGAAAAATGTAAAATTAGATATAACACAGGCAGTTGCAGTAGCAAGATGTTATGGGGCTAAGGTGAACTAAATAGTTTGTAAAACCGTTCAAAATGCTGAACGGTTTTTTAAATCATAATAGTAGTATAATAGTAAATGAGGTGTTCATACTATGGAAGATAAAACGTTAGGTATACTACTAGATGTAGTTGGGGAATTATTTTCAGATGAAATATCAATTGCCGTTTCGAATACGAAAGAATATATTTACTATCGGCCAAGTAAACGAATTGATTTAAAGATTAGCGCCGGGGATCCTATTAAGGAAGGGACGATTGCTCATAAAGCAATGGTAACGAAGCAAAAAGCCTCTGAGTTTATTAACCGAGATGTTTTCGGTATTCCTTATCATGGAATGGCCGTACCATTTTCAAATAATGGAAAGATTGAAGGTTGCGTGACGGCGATTTATCCCGCTTTAACGGATGGAAAGTCAGTCGTTACTTTAAAAACAACAGACGGATGGGTTCCAGTTCCTTTTTCAAAGGTCATGTATTTAGAAGCTAAAGATAAAAAGACGTATGTGAATTCAGAAGAGTTAACAGGAACACATAAGTACTCGCTACAAGAATTCGAATACTTGTTGCCGAAAGATTCCTTTATTAGATGCCACCGTTCCTTTATTGTAAATGTTAATCATATTAAAGCGATTTACCCTGATACGCATTCTACTTTTGTACTTTCTATGGATAACGGAGAGAGGGTACCAGTGAGTCAGTCATACGCTAGCTATTTTCGTAAGCTTCTAGGATTCTAAATTTTTCTGCTTTAGAACCTAGATTCGCTGTTTTGTCTGAATTTTCGGCATTGTGTAAGAAAATCCCTATTTTGATGGTGTTAATGTGTAAAATAATTATGAATATTCATTGGGAGAGGGATTACATATGGAGAATAATTTAGATAGAATTAGGGATCAACGATTAAAAGATCGAGTAGTTACACCTGAAGAAGCAGCTTCATGGATTGAAAGTGGAATGACTTTAGGATTAAGTGGATTTACACGTGCTGGTGATGTAAAAGCAGTCCCATTTGCACTTGTAAACCGAGTTAAGAATGATAAATCTTTTAAAGTAAATGTTTATACAGGGGCTTCCTTAGGTTCGGATGTAGATAAATTATTTGCTGAGGCAGGAATTTTAGGGAAAAGATTGCCTTTCCAAGCAGATGCAACTATGCGAAAAGGAATTAATAACGGAGACTTTTTATTTGTGGATCAGCACTTATCTCATACAGCAGAGTTACTTCGTGCTGACGTTATGGATATAGATTTCGCTATCTTGGAAGCGGTTGCGATTACTGAAGATGGAATGATTATTCCAACCACTTCAATTGGAAATTCCTTAGCATTCTCCTTAAATGCTAAGTCTATTATTATTGAAATGAATATGGCTCAATCTACGCAATTAGAGGGGCTACATGATTTATATGAACCAGGTAAACAAGGGGAAAGACTCCCTATTCCGCTCGTAAAAACGGATGATCGAATTGGAACAATCGGTATCCCAATTGATGCTGAAAAAGTGAAGGGAATTGTGTTTACGAATCAACTGGATTCGCCATCGACAATTGTTCCTCCAGATGAAGAAACTGTTATTATGGCACAGCATTTAATAGAGTTCCTTCGAGAAGAGGTTAAAGTAGGCCGATTAACAAATCGTTTAGCACCGTTACAATCTGGAATTGGTTCAGTTGCTAATGCAGTATTGCACGGCATGCTAGATTCGGAGTTTGAAGATTTAGAAGTATATTCTGAAGTTTTACAAGATGCGGTCTTTGATCTAATGGATGCTGGGAAAGTCAATTTTGCTTCCTGCTGCTCCATCACGCTTTCTGAAGAGAAAATGCAACAAGTATTTTCTAACTTTGAAAAATATCGTGACAAATTAATGATGCGCCCGCAAGAGATTTCTAATCATCCTGAAATCATTCGTCGCCTTGGATTAATCTCGATTAATACTGCTTTAGAATTAGATATATACGGAAATGTTAATTCTACTCATGTTTTAGGTACAAAAATGATGAATGGTATTGGTGGTTCGGGTGATTTTGCGAGAAATGCACGCCTAGCTATTTTTGTTACTAAATCGATTGCAAAAGGTGGCAACATATCAAGCATCGTTCCTTTCGTTTCTCATGTAGACCATACTGAACATGATGTAGATGTTATCGTCACTGAACAGGGGTATGCTGACTTAAGAGGGCTTGCGCCAAGAGAAAGAGTGGAACTAATTATTGAGAATTGCGTACATCCAATGTATCGTGAACAGCTACGAGCTTATTACGAGGAAGCAAGAACAAGAGGTGGACAAACTCCTCATATTTTAGAAAAAGCTTTTTCTTGGCATACAAACTATGCTAAAAATGGAACAATGCTTGAAGCGGTAGTAGAAACTGTTTAGAAGTGCAAAAATGATTCTTAATATAATATGCCATAAAGGTTAAAAGAAAAAGAACGCCAATTTTCAGGAATGGCGTTTTTTTCTTTTAAAAAATTGTTACCTATTATGAGGAATTATAAAAGTAATCTCTTATTTACGGAAATAAGAGGTTTTTTTAATTACTTTTCGAATCATTTTAATAGTTTATATATCAAAGGTGAGGAGAAAGAATCATGAAGATAAGAAATGCGTTATTAAGTGAAGCAAATGAATTAAGTGAACTTGCACTACATTCAAAAGCAACGTGGAACTATAGCGAAGCATTCATACTTGCTTGTAAGGAAGATTTAACAATTACTGATGAGTACATAAAAAATAATTTTGTATATGTTTTAGAAAACGATAATACGAAGATTGGTTTTTTCTCATTTTTACGTAATGATAACGCTCTTGATTTCTTGTACATTCATCCTCGTTACAAAGGAAAAGGGTACGGGAAAATACTTTGGGAGTATGTATTAGAAAAAGCAAATGAGCTAGGAATAAAAAGTTTTACAATTGATAGTGATCCGAATGCAAAAGGGTTTTACTTGAAGATGGGAGCAAAGTTAATAGGAGAGACACCATCAACGGTTTTTGAGGATCGTTTACTGCCTCTTTTGCAACATGATGTGTAAAACAATTAATAGTAGGAGAAGATTAGAATGGATGATGTAAAGATAAAGAGGATATATGAAGCACTAGTAAAATCATGGTCGATTGAAACAAGTTTAAAGTGGACTATTGAGAATCCGGCAAAGGGACAGTGTGGTATAACGGCTTTAGTCGTTCAAGATATATACGGAGGAAAAATCAAAAAGACAAAAGTAGGGGAGGTGTGGCATTTTTATAACTGTATAGTTGGACAAAGGTTTGATTTTACAGGGACTCAGTTCAATGGAAGATTGAATTATTTGGATGTGGAATCAAATCGAGAAGAAGCATTTGCAGATACAAATGAAAAACAATATAGCATTTTGAAGGAAAAGATAATGAAAGAATTCAAATTATCTTTTGACTCTTAATCTTTAATAAGTTACTATAATGGTGGTAACTTATTAAAGGGAACTTCATAGAGTTGAAAGGGGAAATACTTTTGAAAACAACTTATGTAAACGCTACAATCGTAACGATGAATGAACAAAATGAAGTGATAGAAAATGGATATATCATTGTAGAAAATGATCAAATTATAGATGTAAAGAGCGGAGAATTCGCTAATGATTTTGAAGTAGATGAAGTAATTGATATGAAAGGAAAGTGGGTTTTACCAGGGCTTGTAAATACACATACACATGTTGTAATGAGTCTCTTAAGAGGTATTGGCGATGATATGTTATTACAGCCATGGCTTGAGACGAGAATTTGGCCACTTGAAAGTCAGTTTACGCCAGAGCTTGCGGTCGCTAGCACGGAATTAGGATTACTTGAAATGGTGAAAAGTGGTACAACATCATTCTCTGATATGTTTAATCCAATTGGAGTAGATCAAGATGCAATTATGGAAACGGTATCAAAGAGTGGAATTCGAGCTGCAGTTTCAAGAACTTTATTTAGCTTCGGAACGAAAGAGGATGAAAAGAAAGCAATTGAAGAAGCTGAAAAATATGTGAAGCGTTACTATAATGAAAGTGGTATGTTAACCACGATGGTTGCACCGCATAGTCCATATACATGTTCCACAGAACTGTTAGAAGAATGCGCACGAATTGCAGTAGAAAATCAAACGATGGTTCATATTCATCTTTCGGAAACAGAGCGTGAAGTACGTGATATTGAAGCACAGTACGGAAAACGTCCAGTAGAATATGCAGCAAGTTGCGGGTTGTTTAAACGCCCAACAGTTATTGCACACGGTGTAGTATTAAATGAAAATGAACGTGCATTTTTAGCAGAACATGATGTTCGAGTAGCTCATAACCCGAATAGTAATTTAAAACTAGGATCTGGTATAGCGAATGTAAAAGCAATGTTAGAAGCAGGAATGAAAGTAGGAATTGCAACAGATAGTGTAGCATCTAACAACAATTTAGATATGTTTGAAGAAATGCGTATAGCAACATTATTACAAAAAGGCATTCATCAAGATGCAACAGCACTACCAGTTGAAACAGCTCTTACACTTGCGACTAAAGGAGCTGCTGAAGTAATCGGCATGAAACAAACAGGATCACTTGAGGTCGGAAAGTGTGCCGATTTTATCACAATTGATCCATCTAATAAGCCGCATTTACAACCAGCAGATGAAGTGTTATCGCACCTTGTATATGCTGCTAGTGGAAAAGATGTAAGTGATGTAATTATTAACGGCAAACGTGTCGTTTGGAATGGCGAATGTAAAACGTTAGATGAAGAGCGTATTATATTTGAAGCGAGTCGTTATAAACGAGGTTTGCAAAGATAGGTAATTATATGTAGTTGAAAAAGCTATCCTTTTTTAAAAGGATAGCTTTTTTCTTGGACGAATAAATATTCAAAAGAATGTCGCATCTTTCTGTTAGTATTTCTGCTATAATATATTACGCTTTATAATATATTATACTTAAGGAGAACAACTCATGAAGCTAAAAAAGAGCCATTTAATGGTAATGGCACTTGTTACATCTTTATTATTAACAGCTTGTAATAATAAAGCGAATAAAAGTGACACAGAGGCAAAAAAACAAGTATTACATGTAACGGTATCGGAAGAAATCCCTTCTCTTGATACTGCGAAAACGATGGATGGTACATCAGCACATGTTATGCAAAACATATTTGAAGGTTTGTATGTATTAGATGATCAAGATCAGCCTATTCCAGCAGTAGCAAAATCGTTTAAAAGAAGTGAAGATGGTAAAAAATATACATTTGATTTGCGTAAAGATGCAAAATGGTCAAATGGAGACAGTGTGACAGCAAATGATTTTATGTTTGCGTGGAAACGTGCAATTAAACCTGAAACAGCGTCTCAATATGCGTACATGCTCTTTCATGTGAAAAATGCGAAAGAGATAAATAAGGGAACAATGCCTCTTGATGAACTTGGGGTTAAAGTTATAAATGATTATAAGTTAGAAGTGGAACTCGAACAGCCAATTCCGTATTTTTTACAGTTGTTAGCACTGCCGATTTACTTGCCACAGCATGAGTCATTTTTGAAAGAACAAGGAAAGAATTATGCATTGGAACCTAGTAATCTCATATATAACGGCCCATTTGTATTAGAGAAATGGAAGCATGAACAAGAGTTTCAATTAAAGAAGAATGCTACATATTGGGATGAAAAGAAAGTGAAATTAGACGAGATAAACTTTCAAATTGTAAAGGATACAATGACCGCTGTTAATTTATACGAAGCTGGTAATTTGGATCGAGTGCCTATTAATTCTCAATTTGTAGACAAGTATAAAGGAAGTAAGGAATTACATATGTCGAGCGAACCTGCAATTGCTATGCTACGTTTTAATGAAAAAAATAGTGCGTTAGCAAATAAGAAAGTGCGTCAAGCTATTTCATTCGCGTTAAATAAAGAGGATTTCGTTGCTCATTTTATTAATAACGGAGCAAAACCTGCAAGTGTACTTGTACCAGTTGGTCATGTAAATGAAGAGACTGGTAAAGATTTTAGAAAAGAAAATGGAGATCTTTCTCCATATGATTTGCAAAATGCGAAAAAGATTTGGGAAGAAGCGAAAAAAGAGCTTGGAGTAGAACAAGTAAATCTCGAGTTTTTAACATTTGAACAAGATAATGCAAAACGTATGGCAGAATATATAAAAGGTGACTTAGAAAAGCATTTGCAGGGACTCGCAATCCAAATTAAACAACAGCCATTTAAGCAAAAATTACAGTTAGAACAAACAGGAGATTACGATATATCTATGGCAAATTGGGGACCGGATTATAAAGACCCAATTAGTTATTTAGAACTCTTTACGACGGATAATCAGAATAACAAAATGAACTATTCTAATCGACACTACGATGAATTAATAAAGAAAGCGAAAAGCGATCTAGTACTAGATCAGAAGAAAAGATGGGAAGTTCTGCAAGAGGCTGAGCGTATTCTGCTAGAGGATGCTGCAGTTGCACCGCTTTATCAAATGGGATCAGCTTACGTACAAAAGGATTATGTAAAAGGAATTGAGAAGCATCAATTTGGTGGTGTTTATACTTATAAGACTGCTTATATTGCTAATGAATAAATAAAAAAACCTTACTTTTAAAAAGTAAGGTTTTTTTAAGAGTACATGGAATAAGGGAATACAGTACAAAGAAGCATACAAACAATCTCTTGTTGTAATTATGTTTGTTTTTAATTATATAAAAAATAATAGATTATATATTTTGTCATTGATATACTTAAAAGGTAATTAAGGTATTAAGATGAATTGATAGAGATATTTGTGTAGAATTATTTGAGTATTGTAAAAAAAGAGGGTCTTAAGTGTGTGATTTGAGCGGGGCTTTTTCTAAATGAATGAATTGGTATGTATAATACTTGGGCGATATTAATTTGGGAATCTCGGGGGATTCTTTGAAGCTAGAAAAAGTAGAGTCAAATTCCATGTACTATTAGGTCCTGGTGTAGGTTTATGGGGATTTGGTTTAAGGAATAAAGGGGATAATTAGTATGAATAAGAAAGTAAAAAGATTTAAATATTTTATGGTTGTATTAGCCTGTATTGCAATTTTTGGCACAATCTTACCTAATGCATTAGATCCAAATGAAACATTAGCAGGTAAAATTTCAATTGTAGTTTTTGGTACAATGGGAGCTTGTTTACTATTCTCTATTATGTATTTTATTGTAAAAAAAGCTATTTTAAGAGGTGGGAAATAAGATGGGACAAAATTTAGAGTTAGAATTTTAATTCATGTACATAAAAAAGGAGAATTTTTATGAAATTACTACGTTTATTTATGGTTCTCACTCTTGTTGTATTGTTAAGTGCATGCAATACAGCAACACAAGTCACAAAGGTTCAAAAAAATGGCGAAACGACTTTAAAAATTGGTTCGTTGCAAGGGTATTACGATGTGCAAACGGTTAAAGCTGAAAAAGGAAAAGTGGAAATTCCTTATGAAGCAGCCGTTGAGGAAGGTACAATTTTATTGCAAGTTACAAAAGATGATAAGGTTATTTATGAAGAAGAAGTTACTTCTCAAAAAGAAGGTCTGCTTTCTTTTGAAGCGCCAAAATCCGGATCATATGATTTAATTGTACGAGTGAAGGGTGAAAAAGAGAAAGCAAAAGAAATTCAAATACATACTAAGCTATGAAAAAACGGCAAGTGGAGTGCACCCGCTTGCCGTTTCCATTTTCGGTTGATTCTATCGCAACATATGTTTATCAATGTAAGAAGTGATCCGCTGAGTCCTACTGTTTATTCCGCCGAAATTCCTGATGAAGTTACAATAAGAGATGAATAAAAGAATGTGTTACAAACCTGATAACTCTTTTTTACAAGAGCAAAAGACTGGGTTTGAAGCGTTTGTATTTGAAAGAGTTCTAGATGGTAAAGGGGGACATAGGGTGATGATCTTTTTAAAGAAGGTGTCTCAGACTTTACTACAGATATTGATTATATATGGGGGTAAATAAGTTGAAAAACATTGAGATTCTAAATAAATACATTGAAGGGTTTTCCGATACTCTCCCTACGTGGTTAAAGTATTTAATTGAGGCAGAGGAGATACATCAAAACTATGAGAATGTACAAGTACTTGAAACATTAAAAACAGATGCGGTGTTGTACTATGTGCACCGTACGCTACAAGTGTTAGATGGACTGCCTTTAGATGAAGAAGCGTATCGTATTATTGAAAAGGTACTAACGTATAGTGAGCTTGCAAAGGTAGGGTCTTTAAAACAGCGGGAGCAATGGAAGAAAAACGGGATTAATCTATTCGTACATAACGAGGGTTCTGCTGATATTTTTAGTGATATTCAGTTTATTGGACGTGTAGAGACAAACTTAAATTCTACTGAGTATTTGTTTATTCGAGATTTAATTAGAACACATGGATTAATCGGGCAGTATATACGCGGGGAGGCTCGTTTGGACTCTCATGTTGATTTAATTAACACATATAAAGAAGAATACGGAGACGTTAGGTTAAAGGAGATTCTATACTATCTTAACCAATGCATTATTGAAGGCGTATCAAAAGCTTTGTGGAGTGAAGTGAAGAACGATGTGAAGATTACAATTGATGGCCTGTTTGATGGTTATATGGAGCCATTTACTTCTCGCATACATAGACTCACGCCAAAACATAAGGAGTCAGTATTTGAAAAAGATATAATTATGGGAAGCGAGAAGAGAGACGTTCAAATATTTTTATCTAATAAGGATTTGTGGTATGTAGAACCGTCTATGCATGCTCTTAGTTTTGAGGATATTTGGACAGTTTTTATTATGTTAAAGAACGAGATAGGATCTAGAAAAGTTCAGCATATACATTTCGAGAAATTGATGCAGCAGTTGCACTATGATTTCAAAGGCGAGAAAAAGGACAACGTGTATCGTAAGCGGGTTATTGAGAAATATCTACGGGAGTACCGTGAGAACGAGAAGCCGAATACAACGCATGTTTCTTTTAAGGCTAAAGTCGATGAAGATATGAAGACTGCGTATGTGTCGTTTCAGTTTTCCGCTGTAGGTGAGGCGTTAATTACCTTCTGTGTAGAGGCAGAAAAGATAGATATGATGCATGCTCGGGCAAATGTGCTGCTGTTTGATTTCTTCGGGTTACGTAAGGATGCATATGATAGATTCCATAACGAAGAAGTGTATCTGGAGCATATGAATAGTTCGGCTGATGATAAACGAATTATTCTTGATTATATAAGGGGAGATACGATTGTAGATGTCGGAGCCGGTGGTGGTGTCATGTTAGACATGATCGAAGAAGAGACCGAGGACAAACGAATCTATGGTATCGATATTTCTGAAAATGTGATTGATACGTTGAAAAAGAAGAAGCAGAACGAGGGGCGTTCTTGGGATGTCATTAAAGGGGATGCAATCAACTTAAGCAGCTCGTTTGAAAAAGAATCGGTTGATACGATTGTATATTCTTCTATTCTTCATGAGCTGTTCTCTTATATCGAGTATGAAGGTAAGAAATTCAATCATGAAGTAATTAAAAAGGGGCTAAAGAGTGCTTACGAAGTGTTAAAGCCAGGAGGTCGTATTATCGTTCGTGATGGCATCATGACCGAAGATAAAACGTTAATGCGTGTGATTCGTTTTAAAGATGCAGGCGGAATGAAGTTCTTAGAGCAGTATGTCCGTGAATTTAAGGGACGTATAATCCAGTATGAGGTACTTGCAGACGATACAGTCAAAATGCCTGTTAACGATGCAATGGAGTTCTTATATACGTATACATGGGGCGAGGATTCCTTCGTTCATGAGGTGCAAGAGCAGTTTGGAATATTTACGCCAAACGAATATAAGGATTTCGTAAAGGGTATCTTTGGAGATAAAATAAACATCGTTCAAGCTATGAACTATTTACAGGATGGATATACACAACATCTTAGCGAGAAAATCGAGTTTAAAGATGAGTCTGGGAGTGCTGTTGCGCTACCGGATAGTACGTTTTTTATAGTTTTAGAAAAGAGGTAATGATGTTGAAAAACTTTAAGAATCTTTAGCTAAAGGGCGTGTTCTCTTAATTTTATACTGAGAAACAAGTCAGTTATTAAAAAATCAGGTAATTCAATATCAGGGTGTATTGATAAATGGAAATATAGGGCGAAATGATGAGCTTGGGCGTGCTCCAAAAGGGGTGAATGATGGAAACGGTTTTGTATTTATTTCTCATATTGGAGATGTATATCCAAGTGGGTTATTGCCGATTAAAACCGGGAATATTAGAACAAAATCGCTAGCTGAAATCTATCGAAACTCCCCTGTTTTTCAAAACCTTCGTAATCCTGACAATTATAAAGGAAAATGTGGTGTTTGTGAGTTTCGATATGTTTGTGGGGGATCTCGTTCTAGAACATATGCAATAACGGGAGATTATATGGAAAGCGAACCTTTCTGTGTATACATTCCAAAAGCATTGCGAAAACAGAAAAAGAACGTAAAAAAGGGATATGAGTAAGAATATGCTCATGCCCCTTTTTAAAATTATATAATTTATTGTACTTCGCATCAGTCGTATGATGATCTAAGAAATGAATAACACTCGGTTTCCCATCTTTCGTTAAAGATCCACTATCCTGATTTATTATGCTGAAACGAGTTTTTACGCATAATTTCTATTAAACCGATTTTAATAAAGAATAAAAATTCGTGTCATAGGGGATATCATCTTGATACATATAATTTTTTAGAACGCCTTCTTTTTCAAATCCTAATTTTAATAGCACTTTATTTGAAGCTTCATTTTCAAGAAATACAATTGCCCCAATACGCTTTAAGTGAATGGTATGGAAACCGTATGATATAACCTCAGAAACAGCTTCAGTCGCATATCCTTTTCCCCAGTATTCAGGGAAAAAGGCATAACTTAAATTGGCCCGTTTATGCTCAGAAGACCAATCGTGAAAACCGATGGTACCAATGAGTTCTTTCTTGTTTTTTAATTCAATTCCCCACTTTATACCGCTTCTTGCATTGTAACTCAGTTTAAAGTTATGAATGACTTGTTTCACTTGATCAACATCTTGTAATGGTTTTTGGCCATAATAGCGCAGTACGTCAGTATTAGAGAAGCATTGTAGTATACTCGGTGCATCTTCTTCGGTAAGTTCTCTTAAAATGAGTCGGTCGGTTTTCAATATAGGAAACATGCTTTCACTCCATTTCTTTTGAAACTAGAATGTATTGTTATTATATAATCTAGTCTGAAAATAAAGATTATTCAAGGGTAAAGTATGTTTTTGATTTGTGATAAAATTGATTGTGGAATATATTTCAAAAAGAGGTTTGTATATGGAGAAAAACTCAATTTTAATTGTAGATGATGATCAAGATATTGTTCGATTTGTTAACGCGAATTTAATGCAAGAAGGTTTTAAAGTTTTAAGTGCTCATAACGGAGAAGAGGCTTTAGAAATCATAAATAATAACAGTATTCAACTTGCTATTTTGGATATTATGATGCCAAAAATGGATGGGATAGAATTGTGCAGAAGGATTAGAGAGAAACATAGTTTACCAATTATGTTCTTAAGCGCAAAATCATCGGATGTAGATAAAGTAATTGGATTTAGTACTGGCGCAGATGATTATATTGTGAAACCGTTTAGTACAATTGAATTTATAGCGAGAGTGAAGGCTCAATTAAGAAGGTATACATATTTCAATCAAAATACTGTCCAAGTAATAGAAAAGAAAATAAACATTAGGGGTTTAGAAATAGATGAAGTGTCTAGAACAGTAATGTTATATGGAGAAACAATCAATCTTACGAAAACTGAATATGATATTTTGTACTTAATGGCAGCTGCAAAGAATCGTGTGTTCACTATTGAAGAAATATATGAAAGCGTTTGGAAAGAAAGAGCCTATGAAAGTAATAATACAGTAATGGTTCATATCGCAAGATTAAGAAATAAAATTGAAGAGAATCCAAAAGAACCGAAGTTTATACAGAATGTTTGGGGAGTCGGATATAAAATTGAAGATTAAATCATTACAAGGTATTAGAGCTAAGTTTTTTATCACATTCATATGTAGCATCTTATTAGCAACTGTAAGTATAATAGCGTTTCAAATTGTAATTGGAAATATATATAGTCATGTTACTGCGTTAGAAGAAAAATATTCACTTTTATATGTAATAGCTTTTTTAATTATTACTACAATATACTTTGCATTCATGACAAGAACAATGATGAAAAGGTTATCTGAAATAAATAAGAACGTGAAAGAAATAAGTAATGGTAATTTGGAGATACATATACCTATTTCAAAAAATGACGAGATTGGTGAATTAGCAGCGAATGTTAATAGAATGGCTAAAAGTTTAAAAGAGTCTATCGAAAATGAAAAAAAATCACAGGAAATGAAAACTGAAATGATTAGTAATATTTCTCATGACTTACGAACACCTGTAACATCTCTAATCGGTTACGCGGACCTGTTAGGAAGTCAGCTTCATACAAATAGAGAAGAATGTGAACAGTATGTAAGTATATTAAAGCGAAAAAGTTATGAATTAAAAAATCAAGTAGATGATTTATTAGATTATTGTCAAATAAATTATAGGGAGATTGAATTACATAAAAGTGTAGTAAATATGAAAGCGTTCAGTGAACAAATCATGATTGATTTTGTGCCACAACTAGATGATGCCGATATGAGCTTTCGTATTAAAGGTGATAACGAGTTACATGTGGAAATGGATGTGGCGCTTATGGTGAGGCTGTTCGAAAATGTAATTAGTAATAGTATTATGTACGGGAAAGACGGAAAGGAGCTTTTAATTCAAGTTTCTAAAAGCGACATGAATGTTGAAATAGAAATTAAAAATTTTGGACAATGCATTCCGAATGAGAATCTTCCTTACGTTTTTGAGAAGTTTTATCGTGGTGAAAAATCACGTAGCTCTCATACGGGTGGCAAAGGAATGGGACTTGCAATTGCGAGAAGTATAGCAGAGCTTCATAAAGGGGATATCACTGTGCGCAGTAACGAGAAAGAAACTGTTTTCACTATCGTTTTACCGCATTATAAAGAATTGTAAGAAAGTCGTAAGTATTTCTTTTATATGTCGTAATTTTCACTTCGTATCATGTAGAACAAAGATATGAGAGTGAGGATACATTATGTGGAAGAAGTATGTATTAGTAATTT
Organism: Bacillus pretiosus; assembly: GCF_052947655.1. NCBI lineage: Bacteria > Bacillati > Bacillota > Bacilli > Caryophanales > Bacillaceae > Bacillus > Bacillus pretiosus. The sequence goes on from NZ_CM129593.1 coordinate 1,762,268, forward strand.
TAGTTGCGTTTTTAATTATAAGTTGGAGTGTAGTTTATTTAGCTAAAGGTGTTATATCAGTCATTTTTTGGTGGAGTATACAAGTCTTTAGCATAGTATCACTCTTTATTTTGATAGGGGTAACGTTACTATTTGTGTGGAAAGGCATTTTCAGACAGCGAATAGATAGAGAGCTACTCTTCATCGTTCTTTTCTCTATAATTGGAGCTTGGCCCTTAGGGTGGTTTGCTAACATAGGGGGACTTGCTTACCCAGCAGATGTACATTCTATGAGTCCTAAGGTAGTCGTTCGTTTTCCTTTGAATGAACGAGCATTAATAGGTTGGGGCGGTGATCGGTTAGAAACAAACTATCACGTTATAAAACCAAATGAAAGGTGGGCATATGATATTCTCATTCCGCCTGCTGAAGTGAAAAGTCGTAAGTTAGGAGATTATGGAATATATGGAGCGAAAGTAATGGCACCAGCTTCTGGAACAGTTGTATCCATCAATAATGATGAAAAAGATGTAGTTCCGGGAGAGGATAATTTTGAGTCAATGGCGGGGAATCATATTTATTTGCAACTAGATGAATCAGGGACATTTTTGATTCTTGCCCATTTAAAAAAAGGATCAATTAAAGTGAGGGAAGGCCAACATGTAAATGAAGGAGATGTACTTGCTCAAGTTGGTAACTCAGGAAGTTCAAGTGAGCCGCATTTACATATTCATCATCAAAGGCAGGATCCATCCAAGGTGAGCATATTTCTTTCGGAAGGATTACCACTTTACTTTCGAACTGAAAAAGGTACGATAATGCCAGAAAGAGGTACATACATAAGTGGTAATGAAAAAAGGTATTCCAGTTTTATTGGAATACCTTTTCTCATTACCCTACAAATGTTTGATAAAGTAAGAAAATATTTAAAATGATAACAAGTGCAGCGATGATCCAAGCGATAAAGGTTGTTATGCGGTGATTAACGAGCGCACCCATAATTTTTTTATTGCTTGTAAACATAATAAGTGGCACTAATGCAAAAGCAATACCGAATGATAAGACGACTTGGCTCATGACTAGTGCGTAAGTTGGATTTACACCTAAAGCGATAATAACTAATGGTGGAATCATTGTAATGAAACGTCGTAAATATAACGGAATATGCATTCGAATGAAACCTTGCATAATAATATCACCTGACATTGTACCGACAGACGAGCTAGATAGTCCTGCTGATAAGAGCCCAATTCCAAATAAAGCAGCTGATACAGGGCCGACTAAAGTACTGAACTGGTTAAAAGCAACATCGAGATCTTCGACATGTAAGCCGTTTTTAAAGAATAGTGCAGCCGCAACAATTAACATACTTGCATTAATTGCTCCAGCGATAACCATTGCGATAATGATATCAATAAACTCGAAACGGAAAATTTTTTTCTTTTGTTCATCAGTTGTTCCGACCACGCGGCGTTGTGTCAATGCAGAATGTAAATAGATTGCATGTGGCATAACTGTCGCACCTAATATCCCTGCTGCAAGTAATATACTGTCTACACCTTGGAATTTTGGAATAAATAGTCCTGAAAGAAGGGGACTTAATTCTGGTTTTGCATAAAAAACTTGAATCCCAAATGCTATTACTACGATAAAAATCATCCCTGTAATAATAGCTTCTAGTGGGCGAAATCCTCTGCGTTGAAACTCAAGAATAATAAATGATCCGACTGCTGTAATTAAAGCAGCTGGTAACATCGGAATTCCAAATAATAAATACAATCCGAGTGCTGCCCCGATAAATTCCGCTAAATCTGTAGCCATAATAACGAGTTCACCTTGAATCCATAAGCCAATAGACACAGGTTTTGGAAAGTGTTCGCGAGCAATTTCAGGTAAATTATTTCCCGTAGCAATTCCTAATTTAGCTGATAAAGTTTGAATTAATACTGCCATTAAGTTAGACGCGAATATAACCCATAATAGTAAATATCCATATTGTGAACCAGCTGCGATATTTGTAGCAAAGTTACCAGGGTCAATATAAGCTACGGATGCGATAAAAGCGGGTCCTAAAAACGGTAACAGTCTTTTCCACCCTTTCGTTTCTCCACTTAAAGCTAAGTGTGCTGATTGAACAGTTGTACTTTGAGAAGGGACTTGTTCATCTTTTGATATATCTTTATTCATAGTAGTTTTCCCCTTTGAAATGTTAACTTGATGAAATTATTGTAAGTATTCTTATTGTTTATTTCAATACATTTAAATGTATCAGATGATATTTTTATTTGAACACAAATGTTTCCTTAGTGCAAATTATATGCCTTGCTGCAATGGATGGTGTTGTGTTATAAAAAAATGGGAGTTTATGGTGTGATTACATGGGGAAACATAATGAATTAAAGGGCTAATTTTGAAATTTATGTGAACATAGAGCCTATATTACAGCATATTAATTGATGGAAATGAAATTGTATGATATATAATATATTGGGATTACAACATAACCATAGTGTTTTGTGATGTAATCTTGTTTTTATTTTCGTTAACTTATAGAAAAAATTGTAAATAGAAGAAAATAGGCTAAGTACAATTTAGTATGTATTTTCTTATTATATATGTTTTGATATGAACGTTAACTTATACATGATTTTAAAATTTAGATAGGTGGTAGAAATAAATTGGCAACTACAAAACCATATAGAGTATTACTATATTACATGTACACAACAATTGAAAATCCAGAAGAATTTGCTGAACAGCATTTAGAATTTTGTAAATCACTTGAGTTAAAAGGAAGAATTCTTGTAGCGACAGAAGGAATTAACGGAACTTGTTCTGGAACTGTTGAGCAAACAGAGAAATACATGGAAGCAATGAACAATGATCCACGTTTTGCTGGAATCGTTTTTAAAATTGATGAGGCAGATGAACATGCATTTAAGAAAATGCACGTACGCCCTCGTCCAGAGTTAGTTACACTTCGTCTAGAAGACGACATTAATCCGAAAGAAATAACTGGTAAATATTTAGAGCCAACAGAATTCTATGAGGCAATGAAACAAGAAGATACAGTTATCATTGATGCACGAAATGATTATGAGTTTGATCTAGGTCACTTTAAAGGTGCGATTAAACCGGATATTGAATCATTCCGTGAGTTGCCAGATTGGATTAGAGAAAACAAAGAAACACTTGAAGGTAAAAAGATTTTAACATACTGTACAGGCGGAATTCGTTGTGAGAAGTTTTCTGGTTGGTTAGTTCGTGAAGGTTACGAAGATGTAGGTCAGCTTCACGGCGGTATTGTAACGTACGGAAAAGACCCAGAAGTACAAGGTGAGCTTTGGGATGGACAATGTTACGTGTTCGATGAGCGTATCTCTGTACCAGTAAACCAAAAAGAGCATGTTATCGTTGGTAAAGACCACTTTACAGGTGAACCTTGTGAGCGCTATGTAAACTGTGCAAATCCAGAATGTAATAAGAAAATTTTATGTTCTGAAGAAAACGAAGCGAAACATTTACGTGCATGTTCTCATGAATGTCGTGTACACCCACGTAATCGTTATATCGTTCAACACGAATTAACTGAAGAGCAAGTAGCTGCTGCATTAGAGAAAATCGAAGCAGGGAAGTAAGCTAAATTATTGTAATAAAAAAGTACTCCAAATTTTATTTTGGAGTACTTTTTTTACTATGTGTTTTTTATCAGTTTTTGTCGGTAAGTCGATATATCTTAAAAATCGCTGATATAATTTGAGTTGCGCCGATATATTCGAAAAATCGCTGATAAAAATTTCATTTACTGAAGCGTACCACATATTTGTAATTTGAAAATAACTTTCTTTACTTCCTATCATCTTTCTCTTTAACAGCAGAAAGTACAGTTTGTTTTACCCATGATTTTCTTCGTTTATGTTGTAGACTCCATGGGTATAAACTTTGCGCACCTAAAATAAGTGAAATGACTATGCCGCTAATTGCTATTAAAAGCGCGAAAAATTCAAGTGGAGACGAGATTTTGTTTGAATCGGTGTTTCTTAAAAGATCAATCATAGTAAACCCTAACATTTGGCCTACTACAGAGTAGAGCGTTAAAATTAATAGTAAAAGGCTATCTTTTTTAGAAGCGACATTTTCTTGATATTTAAACAAACTATCAAGATTTTGTTTTGCATTCGAGTATAGTACTTCAATGTTAAATAGATTTCTTAAGCGGAAGAAAATATCTTCACTCTGTGATTGGGATACTAACTCTAAAGAGAAGTAATTTGCTGTAAATGAATTGATTGAATAAATTAATTTCTCTATTTCATTTGTATCTTGTTCAATGTTAAGTTCAGCATAAGCGTTTGCCATTTTTAATAAAACAACTTTATGAAATAGATTTAATAACAAAGCGTAATAAAACTCCCCGTACATTTGACTAGCAAGTTTAGCGATTGCTTGCTCACCTTCATTTGTTATACATGTAAAAATATGTTCTTCCATAACAAAGTAGCGATTAGGAGCCCATCTTTGATAAGAATGTTTTGTTAAATAATCTTGAATATAAGGGATGTTATTTGCGCTAATATACGGATTGCCATCGTCTGTTAATCCGGAAAGACTGGAAGTTCGGTATACATCGATTATATGAAGGTCTGACTCTTTATTCACGGATAATAAAGTTTGTACATACATTCTTTGGTCTTCAAAGAAAGGAAAGGTTTGAAAGTAAGAGCTCCGCAATCTCTTTTTCTCAAAGAAGTCTGTTACACCATGAAATAAATCACCGAATATAAGTTTTTCCACTTGTGAGTATTGTTTTCCGTTACATTCAATACAAATAGTCTCGTTTGTATCATTTTTAGTTTCAAGTACACGGAAGCGGGCGGCGAATTCGATTGCTTCTGATAATGTCATGTTTGGAGCGGTTTCTACTTCTGTCCGAATTGTTAAGAAGCCAAGCTCATAAGGGCAAAGTGTTACATCAATAGAATGAATCTTGAATGGAACAGAAATCAAATTTGTTGTTAAATGTCCAGTTAAGTTAAGGTCTTTAGAATAGCGTTGTAATCCTTTTTGATGCTCTGAGTGAGGAAATAGAATTTTATTTGTAAATGAAAGATAGTATGCTTCCATATTTTGATGTGAAACTTGAAACTTTCCGTAGTATGTATTTTCATTTTCAAGATGATCGAGTCGAAAAGGACGGAAATCATTTTTCTGTAAGAAAGGGAACATATTTTGTTCATATCCAGTTTTAAAAGAAAACGGGAATATAAATTGAAATATAGCTGTTGTCACATCTTTTTCCTCGATTGTTTGTATTGCCTCCATTTACATTGTTTCCTTTCCATATATGCTATAAAAACAACATACCCAAATTTATTTGAAAATAACCACTGTTTTATACTCGATTAAGAATGAAAATTCAGCTTATTTAGTAGGGGACATGTATAATGTTATGTATATTAAATGTTATAAAATTGTATTTTGAAAAGGGGGATGTTGTATGCGTATTTTAGTATTAGGAGCTGGTGGCGTCGGAGGCTTTTTTGGAGGTCGATTAGTCGAAAAAGGAGAAGATGTTACGTTTCTTGTCCGCAGTAAAAGAAAACAGCAATTAGAGGAAAGGGGACTTGTTATTCGTAGTGTTAACGGGGATTTTTCCTTCCAACCGAAATTAATAACGAAAGAAGATCGAACTTCTCCGTTTGACGTTATTTTATTTTCAACAAAAGCGTATCACTTAAACGAGGCGATTCAAGATTTGAAGCCGTTTGTAGGTGAAAATACTGTCATCATTCCATTGTTAAATGGTATTGCTCATTTATCACTATTACAAAAGGAATTCGGCGTGGAAAAAGTAATTGGCGGTTTATGCTTTATCGAGACGACGTTAAACGATCAAGGAGAGATTGTACAAACGAGTGTTGCCAACAGACTTGTATTTGGAGAAATGAAGTCTCAAGATTCAGAGAGAATAAAGCATATTTCTAAAGCATTTGCAGGTACGAAATCTAGTTTTGTTTTAAGTGAAAATATTATGCAAGATATGTGGCATAAATATTTATTTATTACTGTAATGTCGGGTGTGACGACATTAATGCGTGCAGCGATAGGACCGATTCGCGAAAGTGAAGGTGGACGCGATTTTATCCAAAACTTATTTGAAGAATGTGTGCAAATCATGAGATCTATGAAAGCTCCAGTTAAGGATGGAATTGCCCAAGAACATATGAAAAAAATTGATAAAATTTCGTATGATATGAAGTCATCGATGCAGCGTGATATGGAAAAAGGTTCGTTCGTTGAAGGCGAGCACATACAAGGATACTTACTAGATGTAGCGGAACAATTTTCTATAGAAGCACCATTATTAGGGGCAGTATATCAAAATTTGAAAGTGTATGAAGAAATGACCTTTAACAGATCAGCAATACAATTGGATGTATGAAAAAATAAAAAAGAAAGCAATATATAAGTGTATTGCTTTCTTTTTTATGACAAATTATTTATTTCTTTTCGTTCTATCTGTCAAATTTATTTCCTGTTCACGTTTACCGTATAATTGATTAATTTCATTTGCTAATGCATCTAAATAGGAATCGGAAAAAATAGGCTTCTTTTCTTTAGACATATGAGTCTCCTTTATCGATTTTTTAGTATTCATTATGTATATTTACCAGCGGATTATGCGCAATCATTTAAATTTTTTCTTTTTAAAAATTTTTGTTTACATTTTGAAAATAAAGGAGTATTATAATCCACAGTTTCAATTTTCTAAATCGCTGAAACCGCATGGTGCGGGGGACCCGTTCTTATGGATTAGTACTTAATCCAATGGGGTGAATCCTTGAAAAAGGTAGGGCTACTCATAGGCCCGAATCCGACAGCTAACCTCGTAAGCGTTATATTGAGAAGGAAGGTGGAGCTTGTGCGACAAAAAAAATAATGTCTACAAGTCTATTTCGTTATGGCTTGTAGACATTTTTTGTTTTCTGAAGAAATCGTTTACCCGCTGTAACTAGCAGAAAAGTTCGTACAAAATTATTGGAGAGTGGACAGCAGTGGTTTCATCAATCAAAAGGTTTTTAATTGGAAGGCCGTTAAAATCAACTGAGTTAGGAGAGCAAAAGCTTAATAAAACGAAGGCGTTAGCTATTTTATCTTCTGACGCATTGTCATCGGTCGCATACGGACCAGAGCAAATATTAATCGCACTAGCAGGCCTAGGAGCAGTAGCTTATTGGTATTCTATTCCTATCGCTGTTGGGGTATTAGTATTATTGACAGCCCTTATTTTATCTTATCGACAAATTATTTTTGCTTATCCGCACGGCGGGGGCGCATACGTAGTATCAAAAGAAAATTTAGGGATGAATCCAGGGCTAATAGCTGGAGGATCTTTATTAGTCGATTATATTTTAACTGTTGCAGTAAGTGTATCAGCAGGTACAGATGCGCTTACATCAGCTTTCCCTAGTTTACATGCACATAATGTAATCATTGCGATTATATTTGTTATATTGATTACTATTTTAAATTTAAGAGGGGTAACGGAATCAGCTTCCGTTTTAGCATATCCTGTTTATTTATTCGTTTTAGCACTATTTATATTAATTGGTGTAGGTATTTATAATATTATAACTGGTCAAGTTTCACCGACATTACATTCACCGATTGGAACACCAGTTGCAGGAATTAGTTTGTTTTTACTGTTACGAGCATTTGCTTCAGGAAGCTCTGCTTTAACGGGTGTTGAGGCAATATCTAACGCAATTCCAAACTTTAAGGATCCTGCACCTAACAATGCAGCGAAAACATTGCTCGCAATGGGTGCATTACTTGCAGTTTTATTTTCAGGAATTGTTTTCTTAGCTTATTATTACGGAATTAATCCAAGTAAGGAAGTAACAGTTGTTTCACAAATTGCTGAACAAACTTTTGGACGTAATTTCATGTACTATTTTATACAGGGTACAACTGCTTTAATATTAATTCTTGCTGCTAACACAGGGTATTCTGCATTCCCGCTATTAGCAGTTAACCTTGCAAAAGACAAATTCATACCGAGAATGTTTACGATTAGAGGAGACCGCCTAGGTTACTCAAACGGTATTATTATACTTGGAATTGCTTCGATTATTTTAATTGTAGCTTTCCAAGGGCAAACAGAACATTTAATTCCGTTATATGCAGTAGGCGTATTTATTCCGTTTACACTCTCTCAAACGGGGATGGTATTAAAATGGCTTCGTGAAAAACCTGAAGGATGGGCTTTGAGATTAACGGTCAATTTAATTGGTGCAGTCATTAGTTTTATTGTAATGAGTATGTTCTTTTTAACTAAGTTCGCACAAGTTTGGTCAATCCTTATTTTCTTACCTGCCATCATCTTCTTGTTCCATAGAATTAAGAAGCATTACGATGCAGTGGGTGATCAATTAAGTTTAAAAACTTGTGAGCCACTTGTTCCAATTGAGGGAAATGTAATTGTTGTTCCTGTAGCTGGTATGACGCATGTAGTAGAAAATTCATTGAACTATGCGAAGGCTCTTTCAGCAGATCAAGTTATTGCTGTATATGTTGCTTTTGACAGAGAAGAGGAAAAGAAATTTGAAGAGAAATGGAAGAAGTGGCAACCTGAAGTAAGGCTTGTTACCTTACATTCTCATTATAGAAGTATTATTCAGCCACTAACAAAGTTTATTGATACAGTACAATATAAAGCGAGTGAGTCAAATTACCGAGTTACTGTAGTTATACCACAGTTCATTCCGAAAAAAGGTTGGCATAACATTCTTCATAATCAGTCTAGTTTACTCATTCGTGCGTATTTACTCTATAAAAGAAATGTTGTTATTACGACAGTTCCATATCATTTGAAAAAGTAAGAAGATTTTTTAAGGATAGCTTTACGAAAGTGAAGCTATCCTTTTTGTGTATACACTATGCATAATTGCATACGGGTCTGGAAGATATATCAATATAATTTTTGTATCTATGAATAAGTAGAGGTTTTTGTTGTGATATATGGATATTTCAATTGAAAAAGTGAAGTGGATTATATTTTGAAATAAGGACAGGAAAGCTTGAAAATAAAGGGAATGAAAATACTTCTTTACGTTATATAAATAGCTGTGTTTAAATGACCTTACAGTACAAAACTTACATGAAAACAAAACGGAATTTCATATTTACGTACGTTATTTAGTTTAAAATGAATAATATTTTTATTTAATATATTCACTGTGTGAATGTGAGAATGGCTATAAAATAGAAATTTTATACAATATTATTCATACTAATCACATATGAAATGTTTTATAACAATAAGTAAGTACTGTAGCAATAAAAGTTGGGAGAGGTGGTTCGTACATGGATCGCGGTGAGAACGTTCTCTATTTTAACCATCTCAAACTATATGCAAGAAAATAGAATAATAAAATGCGATAGTAATAGTTGCTAATACATAGGAGGAGTTAAAGTGAAAAAGACTTTAATTACAGGGTTATTGGTTACAGCAGTATCTACGAGTTGTTTTATTCCTGTAAGCGCTTACGCTAAGGAAGGGCAAACAGAAGTGAAAACAGTATATGCACAAAATGTAATTGCTCCAAATACATTATCCAATTCAATTAGAATGTTAGGATCACAGTCACCGCTTATACAAGCATATGGACTAGTGATTTTACAGCAGCCAGACATTAAGGTGAATGCGATGAGTAGTTTGACGAATCATCAAAAGTTTGCAAAGGCAAATGTAAGAGAGTGGATTGATGAATATAATCCGAAGCTAATCGATTTAAATCAAGAGATGATGAGATATAGTACTAGATTTAATAGTTATTATAGTAAGCTCTATGAACTAGCAGGAAACGTCAATGAAGATGAACAGGCAAAAGCAGATTTTACAAATGCATATGGAAAATTACAATTGCAAGTACAAAGCATCCAAGAGAGTATGGAGCAAGATTTATTAGAGTTAAATCGATTTAAAACGGTATTAGACAAAGATAGTAGCAACTTATCACTTAAAGCTGATGAAGCAATAAAAACACTGCAAGGATCAAGTGGAGATATTGTGAAATTAAGAGAAGATATTAAAAGAATTCAAGGAGAAATCCAAGCGGAATTAACGACTATTTTGAATAGACCTCAAGAAATTATTAAAGGTTCTATTAATATCGGTAAACAAGTATTTACAATTACAAATCAAACTGCGCAAACGAAAACAATTGATTTCGTTTCTATCGGTACTTTAAGTAATGAAATTGTAAATGCTGCAGATAGTCAAACGAGAGAAGCAGCTCTTCGCATTCAGCAAAAGCAAAAAGAGCTACTACCACTTATTCAAAAGTTATCACAAACTGAAGCAGAGGCGACACAAATTACATTCGTTGAAGATCAAGTAAGTAGCTTTACAGAACTAATCGATCGTCAAATTACAACTTTAGAAACGTTATTAACGGATTGGAAAGTTTTAAACAATAATATGATCCAAATTCAAAAGAATGTTGAAGAAGGCACATATACAGATAGTAGTTTACTTCAAAAACATTTCAATCAAATTAAAAAAGTAAGTGATGAAATGAATAAACAAACGAATCAATTTGAAGATTACGTTACAAACGTTGAAGTACATTAAAAATAAGTAACGATATAGGGAGAGAAGAAAAATGACAAAAAAACCTTATAAAGTAATGGCTCTATCAGCACTTATGGCAGTATTTGCAGCAGGAAATATCATGCCAGCTCATACGTATGCAGCTGAAAGTACAGTGAAACAAGCTCCAATTCATGCGGTAGCAAAAGCTTATAATGACTATGAAGAATACTCATTAGGACCAGAAGGCCTAAAAGATGCAATGGAAAGAACAGGTTCAAACGCTTTAGTAATGGATCTGTACGCTTTAACAATTATTAAACAAGGGAATGTTAACTTTGGTAATGTATCCTCTGTTGATACGGCTTTAAAAGGGAAAGTAATTCAGCACCAGGATACAGCTAGAGGAAATGCGAAACAATGGTTAGATGTATTAAAGCCGCAGCTTATTTCAACGAATCAAAATATCATTAACTACAATACGAAATTCCAAAACTATTATGATACGTTAGTTGCTGCGGTGGATTCGAAGGATAAAGCGACTCTTACGAAAGGGTTAACTAGATTATCAAGTAGTATTAATGAAAATAAAGCGCAAGTAGATCAGTTAGTAGAAGACTTAAAAAAATTCCGAAACAAAATGACGTCCGATACGCAAAACTTTAAAGGTGATGCAAATCAAATTACATCTATATTAGCTAGTCAAGATGCTGGAATTCCGCTTCTGCAAAATCAAATTACAACGTACAATGAAGCAATTAGTAAATATAATGCAATTATTATCGGTTCATCTGTTGCAACAGCACTAGGACCAATTGCAATTATCGGTGGTGCAGTAGTTATTGCTACAGGTGCAGGAACGCCGCTAGGAGTCGCATTAATTGCAGGTGGTGCCGCAGCTGTAGGCGGTGGTACAGCTGGAATCGTATTAGCGAAGAAAGAACTTGATAATGCACAAGCTGAAATTCAAAAAATAACAGGACAAGTTACAACTGCTCAATTAGAAGTAGCTGGGTTAACGAACATTAAAACACAAACGGAGTATTTAACAAATACAATTGATACTGCAATTACAGCGTTGCAAAACATTTCAAACCAATGGTACACAATGGGATCAAAATACAATTCTTTACTTCAAAATGTAGATTCAATTAGTCCAAACGACCTTGTTTTCATTAAAGAAGATTTAAACATTGCGAAAGATAGCTGGAAAAACATTAAAGACTATGCAGAAAAGATTTATGCTGAAGATATTAAAGTAGTAGATACGAAAAAAGCATAATCGGATACGAATCGTTAGAGCGTTAAGTATTGATGAGTGATTTGAAGCTCCTGTTCAGTTGTGAGCAGGAGCTTTTTATACCCTTATAAAGAAAATAGGTGAAAAGTATGCAGAAACGATTTTATAAAAAATGTCTTTTAACGTTAATGATTGCTGGAGTGGCAACGAGTAACGCATTTCCTTTACATCCTTTTGCAGCAGAACAAAACGTAAAAACATTGCAAGAAAGTGCGGAAAATTATTCGCTAGGGCCAGCTGGATTCCAAGATGTTATGGCGCAAACGACATCGAGCATATTTGCAATGGATTCATATGCAAAATTAATTCAAAATCAGCAAGAGACTGATTTGAGTAAAATAAGTTCCATTAATAGTGAGTTTAAAGGAAATATGATTCAGCACCAAAGAGATGCAAAAATTAACGCAGCGTATTGGTTAAATTATATGAAGCCTCAAATTATGAAAACAGATCAAAATATTATTAATTACAATAATACTTTTCAAGCGTATTATAATAGCATGCTAGTAGCGATTGAACAAAAGGATAGTGGAAAATTAAAAGCGGATTTAGAAAAGTTGTATGCGGATATTGTAAAGAATCAAAATGAGGTAGATGTATTATTAGGGGATTTGAAAGCTTTTCGCGATAGAATGGCGAAAGACACAAATAGTTTTAAAGAGGATACAAATCAATTAACAGCAATTTTAGCAAGTACGAATGCTGGCATTCCAGCTCTAGAGCAACAAATAAATACATATAACGATTCAATCAAAAAGAGTAATGATATGGTCATTGCTGGTGGCGTACTTTGCGTAGCACTAATAACATGTCTTGCTGGCGGACCGATGATTGCGATTGCAAAAAAAGATATCGCAAATGCAGAAAGAGAAATCTCCAATTTAAAAGATAGAATTTCTGGCGCACAAGCTGAAGTGGCAATATTGACAGATGTAAAAAATAAAACAACAAATATGACTGAAACAATTGATGCAGCAATTACAGCATTGCAAAATATATCAAATCAATGGTATACAGTAGGGGCAAAGTATAATAATTTACTGCAAAACGTAAAAGGAATCAGCCCTGAAGAATTTACCTTCATAAAAGAAGATTTACATACAGCGAAAGATAGCTGGAAAGATGTAAAAGATTATACAGAAAAATTACATGAAGGCGTGGCGAAGTAAACAGTGGACTAGTTCCGCTGTTTATTTTTTTATCCTGTTTTTTGTGAGAGTTGGACTTGTAATTTGATATATAAATTTTCTGTGTTTTTTATCTATGTTATTAATAACATTTAGACAAATTGATACTAATAACATAGATGAATTTCTGATGGGGTACCATCAGAAAAATGGGGATTTACAACGCTAAGTCCATTTTTAAGCCGATCCCCTCACTTTTAACCATGTTAAGAAAGTTTCAATGGTCTTAAAGAATGTAACGAGATCATTTTTTGAATTAAAATGGTATTCTCCAAGTAAATTAAAGAGTAATTATTAAACAAAGTAAAGGTAGAAGTTGAAATAAGTAAATTGTTTTCAATCTTATAAAATATATTATTTTTGTATAAAAATAATATATTTTATAGCTCTTTTTTATTATTAGTGTAATACCCTAATCATTTGCAGCAGAATAGGGAAAAAAGATACCCTAAGGTGCCTTCCTCCGAATTGATATTAACCATGTTAAATGCTTGCCGGTGCATCGATTGAAACATTGATAGTAGTAGGACTTCCGAAAATAGAGATTTTTACAGCATCAACTACTATCTCATTGCTATCTTTATTTGATTCATTTCCTTCAACCATTCTATCTAGTTTGTCTGACCATGTTAACCCTGTAGCTTTTATCATGGCTTTAACAGTGTCTAGGTCTGGAGCGCCATTATATAAAATACTGTTAATTGTTTTATCATCTCTTCTCAGGCTCACACTAACCCATTTAGCTTCTGATGTACTATCTTCAGCTTTTGTGTAATAAAAACGATGAGTTTCAGTGCTTTCTTCATATTCAAGATTAAAAGGTAGTATTTGAATACCTTGATTAACTGAATCGTCTTTAATATTGTTGTAGTTTTGCAGATATTGATCTGTAGTCATATCCTGAAATGCTAATTTCCCTTTTGGTTTTGTTTCATCCTTTTTGTATGTAGGTTCAGATGACTTTGATTCAGTTGTAGTTTTCTCATCTGGGTTACAAGCAACCATCCCCATAAGTAATGCGCTAAAAGTTAATGCTGTAAGTAATTTTTTTTCATTATTATGCTCCTTCGTTTACAGATGACTTTCAACCAGCTTTTTAGCTTCCTTGTGAAAAATACGGCGTTTTCTTCTCTTGTTACTTCTAATTTAATTCTTTTTGTACCCGATTTACTAATCAATTCGAAGTGAATATAACCGTTAGTTAGTGACTTAGGTTTCTTAAATTTGATTTTCTTAATATCCTGGTATTATATCTCTACAATCCTCTTGCTAATGTCCAACACTTCTGAAGATTTGAAAGCGATTTGTTCATTATCGACGATTAAAACCCAGTTATAAGTCCTGAATTATTTCATCTTTATATCTCTCAAATAAAATATTTAAAGTAAGTATAACAAATTAAGGTCATCCATTTTGTTATACATTTTTCCTTTGTAAAGCGTAAAAAAGTAATGAATAGAACGATTGGATTATAAGAAGGCAATATCCAAAGTAATGTGAGATGCGTATGTTAATAATTTTTAATTTGAAAGTCTAGTTGCATCTTACGTTAAGGACGTTCTTTTGCAGTTATAACTATCTTGTTAGAAAATAGGGTCTAAGCTTCAGATGACAAGAATGGAAGTCATTCAAATAGAAACGAATCCTGTAATAAAACATTTAGTCAAAAAAGTGAATTCCAGTATGAGTTCTGATGTCTGTACTAAAAGTAAAAATCATAAAATCCGTTTAAGAAATTATGTGTAAAAGGAATAAACGGTGGTTATCCGACATGTCCTATCTGCTACAGCACAGAATAAGAAAAACCTATCATTGAATCAGAAAATGAACGATTGAAGAAAAAATGATAACAGTTTGCTCAATATGCTACGTTAATCCGACTGTTAGAAGGATTGAAATGAAAATATTGTTCGATTTAATAAAAGTGGTTGGCAAGCATTATGGATATCGAAAAAATATAGGGGAAGTACATTAGAAAATAGCAGATGGGGAATTCGGTATAGAAATCGATGTACTTGAAAAAATAGAAGTGCATTTAGTAAGACAGCCAACAGGTTAAAAGATTGGACTTTCTGATAAATGATTGTTATATACCTTTAACAAACTACATTTAAGCATTGCTCGCCATAACAACTTAGCTTTTTCAGTAGCTTAGATATTAGAACGTAATTTCGAGGTTGTAATAAGAAAGGGTGACGATTACGCGTGTAACGGAACAGGGGTAACTCAAAACGGTATTGGAGTGGATAGTAGGTATCCATTGGGATCATGTGCTTGCGAAGCAGGTGGTCGCCAGTCCCATAGAAGACGAGTACATGAAGAAATCGCTGCATTAACCATGGGGCAGGCAGATAAGAAGAAAATTATATCTCGTTCAATGGGGTTAGGGACATGAAACAACTAACACTGAAAGGTAATTAAACAAAAGCTTTATTTGAATTAGTTTTATTAATAAAAAAGAGCCGTATTACGGATCTTCTTAAAAAATTTATTAATCATTTGTTTTCTAACTAAAACAAAAACCCCAATTATATACTTTTCAGGAAAGTTAACGGAAGGTGACATTAATTGAATTAAAATTTGTATTTATCATTTGAATTAACCTTTACTGTTTCTATAAGTTCATGTTGTATACTGAAATTCGGTAGTAACAATAGAAATAGGAAATCAGACAAAAACAGTAATCTATGTAGAACCAGAGGTTACTTATGAATTTTTTACTATTCTTAAATATGAGAAGTTTATTATAGGTAATGTAGATTAATTAGTGGAATAGGTATTGGTAACGATAGGATAAAAAAGTCAAAATAAATAATTTTCGTTATAATTTTACCGCTTAACCGGAAAAAATGTAGCGAAAATACTATTTTGTGTTTGTTATAATTTAATTGAGTTTTTTATGAACTGTATTGTATTTATTCAAGTTCAGTATCTTATTCACTGTGTTTTAAAAAGCATTCACTTGTAATAAAAGTGAATGCTTTTTAATTTGTAGTTCTATTAAAGAGAACTTAATTAGCATGAAACGATTTAAAACCCTATAAAATCGTTTCATGCATATTTAAAGGAGGAAAATCATGATAAACAAAGCAATTGCTGAATGTATTGGTACATTTGTATTGGTACTATTTGGAACTGGAACAGCTGTAATAGGTGGAGGAGTGGAAGGAATCGGTATTTTAGGAATTGCGATGGCCTTTGGATTATCAATTGTTGCTATGGCATATAGCATTGGAACAATTTCTGGTTGCCATGTTAATCCTGCGGTATCTATTGCCATGTTTATAAATAAACGAATGACGGCTAAGGAGCTTGCGTATTATATAGTAGCACAAATCTTAGGTGCTTTATTAGGAACTGTAACCTTAGTAACCATTTTAAAATCATCGGGAATGACATTAAGTAACTTAGGTCAGAATAGTTTTGGAAATTTAGGGGCATCGGGTTCATTCATAGTTGAATTCGTGTTAACATTTGTCTTTATTTTAGTTATTATCGCTGTAACTGGTAACAAGGGGATTACTAATTTAGCTGGAATTGTAATTGGTCTTACTTTAGTGTTAGTGCACTTATTAGGTATCTCATTAACAGGAACTTCTGTTAATCCTGCACGTAGTTTTGCACCAGCATTATTTGCTGGTGGAGAAGCTATTTCTCAATTATGGGTATTCATTATTGCTCCAACCTTAGGTGGAATCGCTGCTGCTATGGTGGGGAAATCTTTATTGAATACTGAGAAATAACATTATCTATTTTTAATAAACACGTTGTCTTATAATGTGATAAAGATAGCTTGATGTGATAATTAATAGTATCCACTTCAAGTAGTAAGAGAAAACGTTATATTTTGCCATGATTTGAAAATGCCTCCAATTGGAATTGGAGGCATTTTCATTTAATATAAGAAAATATGTAGAGTCAATAAAATTCATTAATTTAGTGAGTCTTCTATATAAATACAAAAATAGCCGGTACTCGAATTGAGTATCGGTTATTTTTCCGTGTCATAATATCTATTATTGCTTTCCCATCTTTGCAATTATATTATAACTTAATGGGATTTGTTAAACGTTTTCATTTTTTCCTCTAATAAGGAAATTTAAGAAAACTTATTGAAAAGGATCTGTGTAATAATAATAACTGACAACTAAATAGGTTGTCTCCTTAAAAATTGCAAGAGCAAGATCCCTTATTGTAAACCTCTTCTGCATTCCTAGCCAGAAGAGGTTTCTTCCAATATAAATAGAGAATCTATCTTGCTTCCTCCTTTACTTTTGCTAATATGAAAAACTCAGATATTCGAAATTGATTATTATTAGAATCAATGATGTACCTTTGTGTATTATTAAAAAATGATTTAAAAAATAAGAATAATGTGATGCGAAATTTCCGTATCAAGAGAAAAATCATTAATTTTTTTGAAGAATTACTTTGATAGAATAAATATAAGAAGTTTTTCTTTGGTATTCGTCTCATGTGCCTAAAGAATTTGTATACAAAAAAACAAACATATCCAATGTATGTTTTTTTTTTTGTAGCTAATTAAGAAATATTTTTGACTAGATTAATAATAGGTATTTAAAATAGGTTCAATACAATTAATGAGAATAGTAATGCTTGAAATATAAACATGCATTTTAACACATAAGGATAAATTTTAGGAAACCTATTTTTGCTTGTAACAGGAAATTTTATATTATTTTTAAAGTTTTTTTCATGAAATAATAGATTTAATCCTTAAGTATCTCCATGTTTTCATAGGAGATGTATACTTTCTGATTATAAGTGTTAGTTTATGAACTGTTTACTAAGAAAACTCCTCAATACTATTGAGGGGTTTTCTATTTAAAAAGCGGGATGTAAACTACTCGCCACTTAGCAAAACTTAAAGTGGGAGCTTCTCAAGTTCCGAGACGAAAGTAACCTTTCGTCTCCCTGAGCGTTACTTCGGGGTGTTCCAACCCTAGATGTTCAACGCATAGGCGCTCTTTTGGTACGGTTGATATTTTACGGAGGAACCGAATGGCTTGGTTTTCGCACTCTATTTTCTTCCTGCAACCTTCTATATCAAGTTATCAAAGAACTTCATATAGCTAATTTATCAAAAGTTTTTGGCTATGCCAAACCGAAACAATTATCCCACCTATCGTTGGGCTACGCTCTTCACATGCTTGAGGAAGGAGAATTCTTTCGGGGAATACGTTAAAAATTAAAGTCTCTATATTCACCATTTTTAATTTGAGAATTAGAACAGATTATACGGTTCTATTGAAATCTAAACGATAATAATTCATTTTAATATCATCGGCAATTCAACTATGTATATAGAAATACAAATGCAATGACTAAAATTATATGTTTTGTTACGCTATAACTAGCTTGATTTGTTTTCAGCTTAAACATAATAAAGCTTATTTGAATATTTTTAGGAGGTTTTTTTGAATGAAGTTATGTAAGGTGAAAACCTGGTTACCACTATCTGCAGCAATGATTACAATAATATCAAATCCAGTAGGGGCTGCAGCTTCAACAGTCTATACGGTTCAAAAGAATGATACTATGGAAGCGATAAGTAAACAATATGGAGTATCCGTACAATTACTTAAACAAGCTAATAGCAAAGCAAATGATCAAATTAATATTGGAGAACGTTTAACAATACCAAGATCGTCAACTGCAAACGAGTATGTTCAAAAGAATACTTCAACAGCTTCAACTAATACATATCAAGCAATTTACCAGGTGAAAAGCGGAGATACATTAAGTTCTATATCACAACAATATAAGGTTTCAATAGAGTCTATAAAACAAAACAATAAAATAGACGGAAATCATATTTTTGTCGGTCAGCACTTAAAGATCAATACTGGTATTTCATTACAAGAAGTGGACTTAATGGCTCGATTAGTAAATGCAGAAGCAGGAGGGGAACCTTATGCAGGGAAGGTTGCGGTTGCAAAGGTAGTGTTAAATCGGGTTAACACTAATGGCTTTCCAAATACAATTAAAGACGTAATTTATGAACCCATTAAAAACGGTTATGCATTTACTCCTGTTACAGACGGTAGGATTAATCAGCCTGCTACTCAGGAAGCAAGAATGGCAGTAGAAGAGGCTCTCACTTCCAAAGAAACAAATTCGGATTGGCTCTA
Organism: Bacillus pretiosus; assembly: GCF_052947655.1. NCBI lineage: Bacteria > Bacillati > Bacillota > Bacilli > Caryophanales > Bacillaceae > Bacillus > Bacillus pretiosus. The sequence goes on from NZ_CM129593.1 coordinate 1,781,480, forward strand.
TTTCTATAATCCTCAAACATCCACTGACAAATGGATTACAACACGTCAAACTGTGGCACAAATTGGAAATCATCTGTTTGCTAAATAATAAATAATAATTGAAGTTTATTAAACTGTGACTATCTTTCATTTATATGCGTTTGCGTGTTAAAATTCATTTCATTATGTCAAGAATAAACCGACTCACTTTGTTTTTTTGCGTGAGTCGGTTTATTTGGAAGAAAATCAGGGTTTGCTACCCCATGTTGTTATGGCATGAACTTTTAATCAAATAGTAAATCATTAATATCTTGGATATCTTTTTTAGTAATAAATTGATGAATGAAATAAACCGGTGAATCATTAGGGTAAGAAGTTGTTCTATCATTGGTAATTATAAGATCGTATTTTGTTGAATTGTCTAGGTTTAAATGAATATTTATAGACTCTTCAAAGTGTGCCTTTAAAGTCATATTGGCAAGTTTTGCATACGCTGGATTTCCTGAAAAAGAAAATAATACATTCTTTCTGGAATAGGTGGAGTAAAGAATATGAATTGTGTGTTGTGCTAGGTGACTAATGTCATTTTCATTAAATTTATTCTCGTTGATGGTAGTATTCCACTTAGAAATAATAAGATGATTTGTATCATACATTTCTTTTAAGCTGGGAACTAGGTAATCTGGCTGTGTATAAAAGCAGTCCATTGAGAATTTATACTGTTTAGCAACATAAAGTTTATAAAAATAGATACATAATTCCGATTTTAAATAGTCACTTTTGATAGTATGTCTTTTATTATTAGAAATAATCATATCCACAAGCTTTAAAAAATCTTGATAATAGTTTTCGTTTTTTTTCTCAAGATATTTAAGAGTTTTGACTTTTTGTTGCGTAATACTAGTTGAACAAAGAAAGAAAGCAAGATTTAATGTGTCTATTTCGTCCTGAGGTAGGTTCACCATACAGTAATCCTCAATGATCGAAATTATTTCATTGAAACAAAGTGATTGTTCGAATGTAAAAATAACAGGGAACTTAATTTTAGTATCTGCGAAATGCTTGCCAATAATTCTCTGAATAGAGACATAAATAATTACTTTTAATAAATTAGAATCTATTTTTACATTATGCGAATTAAGAGTGTTGTTAATATTTTCCGTTAAATCGTTTGGTAGTGAAATTACATTTGTATACTGTTCTATACTAAAGAAAAAAGCTTTATAAAGAAATCTTATATTGATTTCTTCTCCGTTAATTTTAATCAAGCCTAGTTTAAATTCTAAATTATTGGGAGTTAATATAGATTTTTCAAAATCCTTTAAATTACTCCGTAATGTGGATTTATTTATATATAAAATTTGTGACCACTTTTCTAAAGAATAATACTTATTTATGAATATTTCTGTAAGGATTTTGAAAACCATACTGTCTTTTATGGATGACATAATAATTGGAGAAAGACTGTCAGTTGTTGGTTTTTGTAACATGTAGCCCCTAGATTTTTCTCCGATTATATCCCAAGTTTCAGGAAGCGAAATATTAAGTTCACTAATTTCACTTGTAATAGTCCGATTTGAACAGTTAATTTGTTTTGCCAATTCAATGGAGGATATGGATTTTTGTTCTCCACTTAGTATTTCAAGGATTTGAATTTTTCTTTTTGCAGATTTGTTATAAATTAAGCTTGATACAAGTATATTCATAGATTGTCTCTCCTAAAGCTATTCCTAAAAATTTACATAGCTTTACAAAATACCCTGAATTTATTTTACAAACATAAGATTGTAATGGCTAGTAAAAAATCTTCAATTTATTTATGTTGTAATTTTCGTTTTTTTTATAAATTGTCATATTTTTTATAGTGGAAATTTACAGTTAATTATACTTTTGAAATCTACAAAACTGTAATTACTTTCTTTTATGGGGAAGTGATGTGACTTTATAGAAAGAGTCGCTGAGATTGTGATTCAGAACTGTTTATCTTTTGTGTTGTGTATGTCCTATCATTAAACTGTTTGAAATACCTGATTAGGGGATACGTGAAAAAGAAAGATTTAGAAGAGAAAGGTAATATTAAGTTGCTGTAATGCTTTAGAAAACAATTGTAATTCATCAGAAATCGATAAACTCATACAAAAAACGCGACTCTTTCTGTATATTTCTACAAAAAGAATCGCGTTTTTGTGTTTTATGGATACAATTTTTTAGCTTGATGGAGATGTGGTGGTACCCCATTTATGGAATGAATATGTTTGGTTATCCGGTAATATCGCTGTAAAATATGTGTTAATAATATATTATGTCTAGAAAAGGAGATTGTTTTTTGAAATATATATTAAGAAAAAAAGTTAAGGGTATTTTTATAGGGTTATTAGTATTGGTGATAATTGCTTCCATTTTTGTTTATTATAAATTTTTAACGCCTTCAGCAGATATTAAGCAATACAAGGAATATTATGCTCCAAAGACAATACAAAAAGTATTGAATCAAGGAGAGGTAAAGGTCACATTTTTAGGAACATCATCATTATTATTTGATGATGGTAATACACAATTAATGATTGATGGTTTTATTTCTAGGCCATCTTTACCAAGGATAGTGTTTAGCAGTTTAAAAACAGATGAAGATACTGTAGATAGAGTTTTTAATAGAATAGGGGTTGATAATAATAAACTTAAGGGATTGTTTATCGCACATACACATTATGATCATGCATTTGATTTAGCTTATATTGCTAAACGAACTAGAACATATGTATATGGTTCAGAATCAACAATCAATGTAGGTCTTGGTGGTGGTATAAATAAGAAACAGATGTCTGTATACCAGATAAATAAGGCTATAGAGTTTGGTGACTTTACTATCACTGTCCTTCCGTCAAAACATTCACCAACCTTTGACGAAGGGGAAAAAATAACGAAGCCATTAAAACAACCAGCTAAAGCTTTAGATTATCATGAGGACTCTTCATATGATTTCTTAATTACACATAATAATAAAGCTTTCCTTGTTAAACCAAGTGCTAACTATATAGAAGGGGGATTAGATAATATTCAAGCTGATGTTTTATTTTTAGGAGTAGGGGGATTAGGAAAGCAGGAAAGTACGTTTCTAAATAGGTATTACGAACAAACGGTAGGAAAGGTGCAACCGAAACTTGTTATTCCAATACATTGGGATGATTTCACTAAACCATTGGCAGATACTCTGGAAGTAATGCCTAAATATGCAGATAATGTTAATAATGTATTGGATTTTATAATTCAAAGGACAAAAGCAGATAAAATTGATTTTCAAATACTTCAAGGTTTTCAAAGTATGTATTTCTAAAAGGAGGAGCGTCCATTAATAAAGAAAAGGCACCCTAAGGTGCTTTTCTCCGAGTAAAGAAAAAATGTTTTTAAATTTACCTTTAAAGTTTGTTAAAATAGAATTGCTTTTCAATGATGCGTAATTTGCGATATGTTACTTATTTCTTTATGTAGGGAATAACACCACTATCCTATGTGCATAGTGGTTTTGTTTAGTGAGCTATCAAAATTAAAAAAGAATGATAAAATTTATCTATATGACAACGGTACAGAATAATAACATATCGTGACGAGAATATTAAAAGTTACACCTGAACAGTGAAAAGTGATAGAAGATCATGGTAAGACAGAAGTAACTCTTGTGACATGTATATCTGTTTTAGATAATTCGAAGAGTATTATCATAACGGATGAATTGGTACAAGTAAAAAATATAAATTAGTGTAAAGGAAAGGGAAAAACCTTTCCTTTTTATTTTGAGTTTTCTCTAGATATACAGTGATCGCTTGTATGTAAAATACAAATTTTGCACAATTAATGTAAAAAAACATGTAATCAATTGAATAAATTAAAATTCTAATAATAAATTCTATTTTTGCGTATATTAACGAAAAAATAGATAAAAACTCACAGTGTGATTATGCGATAATCGATATATTAAGTTCATTTGAGTCTACAACAAGATGAAAAACATGTGAGATGTCGGCATATTCTTCTGTACGTTGAAAGGTGTTTAAATACCCTACCCTAGTGTATTTATTATACATAGCACTACTTTTGATGAAAAGCTCTGTTTATCCAAGGCAGGGCTATTTATCATTTAAGTCGATTAACTGAGTGTTTTCGTTCTATTTATACTCTTTATAAAATTTGCAATGGATCCTTATGATGGTTATTTTGTTGGAATGAAAGTGTAGAAAAAGTAAGCAACAGAAGAAACTCATTAAACATGTAAGAAATAATAGCTTTTATGATAGTCTAATGTGAGGGTCAAGGGGAAATGAATTTTAGAAACTAATGAAAAAATATGAAGTAGAATTGGATTTGTCAATGATGAGGCTTATATGCACTCAATAGGTATAGGGAAGTTAGAATAACACCAAACTACTATAAAGATTATCCTAGATGAAAGGATAGAGGAATTTTACGGTGTGATTCACCTATTAACGTATTTATCATAAAAAGTACGAGGAGAGATATTATGGAGAAAGTATTAGATACCTTTAAAAATCGTTTAGGAAAATCAGTAGGTTCATTAATTGTAATCATTATAGGTATTGTGGCGATTTTTGGATTTCAAGAAATAAGAATAGAAACAGTAAAAGGCTTTTATAGCAGTATATTTAATGGCCGGGGAAGTTTAGACATGATGTGGACATTGGCTATAAATCTTTTAAGTTTAGTTTTTAATATTGTAATGATATGGCTATGGTTAAAAGATATATTGAAAGATAACTATGAGGATATGGATCCTACAACTGTAAGAGTTGTATCAATAATTGTAGCAATGATTCATGTTATATTTTCACTTATGTTCATTACCTATGTTTTTTCTAACTTATTGGGAATTGTGGTAGGTATTTTGATCTTCGCTGTAATTATTTGGGTACTTTATTTAGGAGTTAAAAGAAGAAGAAATAAGGACCGAAAATAATGAGGATAATTTCATTATAAGCAGTATACCAAAGAGAACCTAACCGAAACGGAAGGGTTCTTTTTGGTATCCAAAAGTAGATACCTCTATTAGGATGAATCACTTTGAATGGCCATGAGTTTGGTGAATAGATAAAGTTTATTTCATGTTTATAATCGCTATGAAATCGGTATATTAAATAAATAGAATAGCATCTAGGGCAACGGCAGGTAATGGATTTGTGATTGCTCATGGGAATAGTGCAGACGGTATTGCAAAGTTTCAGTCTGGGGATATATAATTTTAAATTTATATAAAAATGAAGAGACACATGAACTGGTTGCTTATGCAGCTGTAATTGATGGTCAGTACTTAGATGGATATGTGAAAATTAAAAAGTCTAGTAATATTTTGATATGAGAGTTAAAAAGAGCAATAGCTATACATTGCTCTTTTTTTTCTATGTATCTCTAACATATGGTGACATGAAGCGAGAGGGAGGATGATTTAGATATACGTTTTGATTAAAAACGGTATTTAGACGAATGCCTTCTTACTAATGTGCATATTTCAGAAGTATTATGTTGCTATCGAGTTAAGAGTGAGTAAGGATGTTTTAGAGTAACTATTTTATACCTCCGCATTTTCAAGAGAGAGATCTTCTGTCGGAAAATGAGAAGGTATAAAATTAGAACTTTAGGTAAGGGATAACTGCCTTATAATCGTAAGTCCTAAGTCTAAGTTATATAGTATACTGTATGTATCCTATATAATATGAGTACATATATATGGTAAAGGCGGTGAATATAGTATGTATAAAGTTGGATTAATCGGTTTAAAAACTTCTATAGATCAGATTCTAGGCATGGTAGAAGAATACAAACATGAGTTGGAATTTACCTCTTATTCCTATGAACAAATAGAGGAAATAGAGAGAATTGTAAATGAATATACTCCTCATGTCCATGCGTGGCTTTTTTCTGGCCCGCTTCCCTATGAAATTGCAAAAAAATATATAGGCACCGATAAAATAATGGTTTATGTTCCTGCTACAGAATCAGGCTTATATAAATCTCTTTTAGAGATGATTTATGAACAGGGGAGAATTATTGAGAAACTAAGTATCGATACAATGTCTTTAAATAATATTAGTGAAGAAGCTTTATCACAGTTACATATAAAGAAGCCACAGATTTATACGAAAGTATTTGATTTGGATATTGATATGGAGGAATTATTAAATTTTCACATGGATTTATGGGAAAAAGGAAAAATATCAGGAGTCTTAACTTGTTTCCCGTCAGTATGTGATTCCCTAAGAGAGCGTGGAATTCCATCTTATAGAATGTCGATGAGTAAGATGGAAATTCGCCAGACACTCAGAATACTTTCTGAGAAAGTAAAAGCCGCCTATTTTAAAGATGCACAAATTGGTGTCGAAATCATTGAAGTTGAGTATTTTAATAAAGTTGCGGAGGAAATGAAGACTCCATATCATTTGCAATACTTGGAGATTAGATTGAAAGAAATAATGATTCAGCTTGGTGAAACAATTAACGGGTCTGTTTCAGATAAGGGCAACGGTAGATATATGATTTTTAGCTCTCGTGGTGCAATTGAAAGAGAAATACAGATGCTGCAAGATGCTATTCAGAGATTAGCGTTTGAAGCAGATACAACTGTTGCCGTTGGAATTGGTTTTGGTGAGACTGCATATTCGGCAGAAATTAATGCTTTTCGTGCAATTCAGCATTCTAAGGGAATGAAAAAGCGTGGGATTGTAATTGTTCAAGATGATGGTACAATTGTTGAATCGCCGGGTGATAAAAAAGAATTAAATTTTACAATTCGTACCCAAAGTGAATTCCTTTTAGAGAAATTAAAAAAAGGAAATATAAGTGTGAAAACGTATAAAAAAATATCGGCTCTTATAGATAAAATGAAATGGAATTGCTTCACAACAAAGGAATTAGCGACACATCTTGAGATGACAGAACGGAATGTGAGACGTATTGTTACGGATATGTGCGAGGTTGAATTGGCACAATGTATCGGGCAAGAGACCTATGCAACACGTGGGAGACCAAGTAAAATTTATCGATTGTTATAAGCATCCATTAGGGGTGCTTATTTGTTTTGCAATTCATACAAGTTTTTATTTATCTGAAAATATTGAAATTTCTTTTAATAACTAATATACTTCATTTAAGGAATTTTTTCCTTAAATACACCTAAAATAGAATTTCTAATGAAGTTTAAATTGAAAAGGAGTTGAAATACATGTCTCAAATAGAAAGAGTTCATAATTTAATTGAAAATATTCAAGGTGAAGTTGTTAGTTGGAGGAGGCATTTGCACAAATATCCGGAACTATCATTTCAAGAAGAAAATACTGCACAATTTGTTATTGAAAAGCTACAAAGCTTTGGTAATCTAGAAATTTCACGTCCGACAAACACAAGTGTTATGGCTCGTTTAATTGGTAAGCAGCCAGGAAAGGTAATTGCATTACGGGCAGATATGGATGCGCTTCCAATTGTGGAGGAGAATGATTTTGACTTTGTGTCACAGAAGAAAGGCGTAATGCATGCTTGTGGACATGATGGACATACGGCAATGTTACTGGGTACGGCATGGGTTCTTGCACAATTAAAAAATCAAATTAAAGGGGAGATTCGTTTTATATTTCAACACGCTGAAGAACTTCCACCTGGTGGTGCTCAAGAGTTAGTACAAGCTGGTGTACTAAATGGAGTAGATATGATTGTTGGAAGTCATCTGTCGTCGGCGCTTCCTGTGGGTAAGATCGGCTTAAGTTACGGTCCAATGATGGCTGGAGCAGATACTTTTAATATTACGGTGTTAGGTGAAGGAGGACACGCATCGCAACCTGAATTAACGATTGACCCCATTGTAATTGGAACTCAAATTGTTACTAATCTCCAACATATTGTTTCGAGATATCGAGACGCTCAGGAAACACTTGTAATTTCAGTGACTCAGTTTAATGCAGGAGGTGCAATTAATGTTATTCCAGATAAGATAAGCATAGGGGGATCTGTTAGAAGTTTTAATCCAGAATTAAGAGAAAAAGTTCCAACTTTTATCGAACGAATAGTAAAGGGAATTACAGAAGCACATGGAGCTACATATGAATTCAATTATCAGTTTGGCTATGCTCCGACTATAAACGATGAAGAAGTAACAAGATTGATGGATGAGACAGTATGTGAAGTATTTAGTGAAGACAATCGAGAGATTTTAAAACCAATTATGGGGAGTGAAGATTTCTCTGCCTACCAATATATGACTCCATCATCTTATATTTTTATAGGGGCTCGTAATGAAGAAAAAGGAATTATCTATCCTCACCATCATCCCAGATTTACTATTGATGAACAAGCTTTACGATATGGAGTACAGTTATTAGTTCACGGTACTTATAAGATGTTAAACCTAGCGTATTAGGGGGATAAAAGTATGAAAATCATACATTGGCTTAGCTTTATTCCATTCTTAGGGTTTATTGTAGGGGCTTTATTTACAAATAAGGTAAATCCTTATGTTTTTGGAATGCCATTCTTCCACTTTTGGATTGTACTTTGGTCACTTATAACTACAGTTATCTTATCGATTATTTATAAAATAGATCCCACTAACCGGAAAGGGGATTCAAGATGAATATTTCAGTGTTATTCATTTTATGTTTTTTCGTCATCCCTATTTTGATTAGTATTCGTGCTAAAAAGGGGCAAGAAATGGATTTAGAGCAATGGTCGGTTGGAGGTCGTGGAATGGGAGCCCTGTTGATTTTCCTTCTGTCTGCAGGCGAAATGTATACGACCTTTACCTTTTTAGGGGCAAGTGGTTCAGCTTATGGAGAGGGGGGATCTATTTTTAGTATCATAACATATGGTTGTTTAGCAACGGTAATCTCCTACTGGACCTTTCCTGTTATTTGGAGGTATGCAAAGAAACATAAGTTAGTTTCACAGTCGGACTTTTTTGTGAAAAAATATCAAAGTCCTTATCTTGGGGTACTTGTTGCAGTTATTGGTGTAATAGCCTGTACATGCTATTTAGTACTGCAATTGAAGGGACTAGGATATATCGTTTCTGCAACATCTTACGGTGCTATATCTTCTACAACAGCTATTTGGTTTGGAGCGATAGGGGTAACTGTTTTTGTGATGGTTTCTGGTATTCATGGCTCTGCGCAAACATCGATTTTAAAGGATATTTTAATTCTTGGGATTGTCGTATTTTTAGGACTTTATTTTCCTATTCATTATTATGGTGGGATTCAACCTATGTATGAGGCAATTGAAAAAGTAAAACCGAACTTTACCATACTGCCTGAACAGGGGATGAGTATATCATGGTATATATCAACAGTAATATTAAGCTCTATTGGATTTTATATGTGGCCACATGGTTTTTCACCCATTTTTGCTGCATCAAGTGAAAAAGCATTACGAAAAAATGCAATTTTAATGCCAATGTATCAATTAATTTTACTATTTGCCTTTTTCGTTGGATTTGCTGCAATCTTGCGGATGCCAGGATTAAATGGTAGTGATATTGATACTATCTTGCTGCAACTGTCTAAACAAGCTTTTGACCCATGGTTTGTTGGTGTAATTGGCGGAGCGGGAGTGTTAGCGGCACTAGTACCAAGTTCATTATTATTAATGGCAATATCAACATTGCTTGCCAAAAATATATATCAAGTATTTAATCCATCTGTAACGGAAATGCAGCTTGGCAAATTGGTAAAATACTTAGTCCCATTTATTTCTCTTGTAGGAATTTATTTGACCTTTAAAGGAGGGAATACCCTGTTTAGTCTAGCTCTAATTGCTTATAATTTCATTACACAACTCGCTCCTACATTTTTTGCGAGTTTGATGAGAAAGAACTTTGTGACTAAACAAGGGGCATTTGCTGGGATTATTACAGGAGGGTTGTTAGTCTCAATTATGGACTTAGGAAATATTAGTATTGGTAAACTATTCCCTGGTTTTCCTCAGGTTATTAAAGATTTGAATGAAGGGATTATCGCTTTATTTGTGAATATTGTAGTTTTAGTAATAGTCAGTTTGATGACCAAAAATATTTCAAATGTTCATCGGGACAAGACAATTGTAATTGAGAGTAAGACCTAATTTGATTCTAAAGGGAATTACTGTAAAAATATAAGAAATTGACGAAAGTACAACTGATGCATGGTTACTCTTTTGTAATATTCATTTTCTGCTTAAAAGGAAAAAATATAAATATTTAAGTGGTGAAATTATGTAAAAATAAATAAGTGGGCTCATTCCACTTTTTAATAGTAACTTCATATACGGGGAAGGGTTTTCCTTTCCTTTGAGCGTACAGCAAATGAAAGGCAGTCGGGTAATATTATATTCTTCTGCTGTACGTTGAAAGGTGCGGAAACACCAGAATAAAGATTATTTATGATTTTTATAATTCCTATTTTTTAAAATCCTGTATATTCCTATATCTTAGGATGCCAGTTTTTTTGTCATTTAAGAGTAACTAATGGGTTGCTCTTTTTTGTCATAAAAGTAACTTTTAATTATATTATAGATATATAATGTAAGCTTAATGAAGCCATAAAGAGGAGATGATAAAGTTAAATAATAAAAATCAAGATATTTCTTTGGTAGCATCGAGTGCTCTTCAAGAAGTTTTAAAAGCTATTGCCGAAAGTGAAGATAACAAACTTTATTTTTAAGTGAAGACTTCGAAAATATTAAACTAGTTACAGTAATATTTGAGTAAATTTAAAAGCATCCATTCGGGTACTTTTTATTTTGGAGGAGGATGAATGATGAGTGAACAGAAGAGTGCATTATCAGTAAGGGGGGGCGTGGATACGAAATAAGCGAATGAAAGCATGTAAAGAATTTACTACTTTGGTTAATGAATGTGTGGAAGCATTTGAAAAGTTGTTTTTTTTATATTAGAATTTCTTTATCGTTGTAAATCCGCATTTTCCTGTCGGAACTCTTGATCAAGTCTTTTAATTTTAATGTTTTAATGAAAAAAGCTATACTGTAAGTAAAATTAAAAATTGGAAAGGAAATACTAGAACATGGAAAATTATCTATTATTTATTCTTACAGCAATGCTAATCATAATAATGCCTGGTCCTGGTTTTGCACTAGTTACAAAAAACACTATCTCGCATGGTAAAAATGGTGGGATAAAGACTGTTTTAGGAACGATATCTGGAATGATGATTCATACAATAATGGCTACGCTAGGACTCTCTGCCATCCTAATGAAATTTGCTATGTTATTTACATTTATAAAATATGCTGGGGCTTTTTATTTAATTTACTTAGCTGTAAAGTCAATTAAAAGTGCCTTACATAAAAAAGAAGATATGTCAGGTTCAGTAGAAATGTACTCTAAGGATATTGGGGCAATTAAAAGCTTTAGACAAGGATTTACTACGGCAATTTTAAACCCAAAAACCGCTGTGTTTTTCATTAGTTTTTTACCCCAATTTATTGTAAGTAATCAAAATCATTTCCTACAATTTCTATTATTAGGAGTCACATTTACGACTTTGACAGCAATATGGTATTTACTTTATATCTCACTCATACGTCAATTAAGAACTTTTTTAAGAAAAGAAAGAGTGAACCGTACAATAGAGGGTATTACAGGCGCGGTATTATTAGTATTTGGAGTTAGATTGTTTTTCCAAAAATAAATATGTAAATGAAAAGAGAAATAAATAATGGTGGTTATTTATTTCTCTTTTCATTTATTCTAAAGCTACTATTTTATAATTGATTTCACACCTTCATACTAATTTTATATACATATCTAACTTGAGCCTCAAAAATGAGTTCCTTAATCACTTGATATAGTTTGCTGTATAAGAAAAAATCAAGGTAGTTTAGATACTTTAAGCAAAATTGATACTTCATCTTTTCTCTTAACTAAGCAATTTAATTTTTATGTATTATAACTTAAGGGCTGAGGAACAAATTTTTCTTCAACTACTAACTCGCTAATAAAATTCTGGATATTTTCCAAAAATGTTTACTGTAATGGGATATAAGGAGAACATATATTAGTCATGGTATTTCCTTTTTTAGTTTAATTGTGATGCAGTGGGCCCCCCTATATAAAAGAAACCGCAGTTTACATCCAAACTGCGGTATTTCGACGTACAAGGAATTTCATAAATCATTAGTCACTGTCTAAATTGTACTCCTCATTTATCAATATCTGTTTCTATTTTTTTACTTTGCAAAAGAACTAAGTCTAATTTCTTATAGAATGAAACCAAGGCAATTGTTTAATATATGTATCGCTATTACATATGCAATGGATCTTTTAGAAATAAGATAAGCCACAGTAAGTATCACCGAGCCAGGTAAATAAATAGCAATATCCGAAAGCTGGTTTGTATGAAGAAGTGTAAAAATAATGATCGAAATGATAGATGCAATAGCAGTACCAATATGATAAGAAAAACGATTTATTAATATGTGACGAAACACAATTTCTTCAAGTATTGGTCCCAGAATACCAAATATAAGCAATGTAAATATAATAGGTACCTCTGCACCCGTTTCAAGAAGCTGTTCTTGGTTCTCTGGCTGACCAGTTGCTAGAAAACGCATAATAGACTGTTCCACAATTACCGTAAATAAAACCACCATAGGAATACTTACTATTTTCAAAATTGTCTTCTCTTTAAAATAAGTAAAACTTTGAATGATTTCTTTCCTAAAGAAAATTATTCCTATAATAGCAGGTACAGTAAAACCGATGGCACTAAGAACAAATTCTGATTCAACTAAATTGACATTAGCTAAAAGTGATATGCCAAATAATATGTACAAGCCAATTTGAAATGGTACAAACAGTGTAAAGATTATTAGCATAGTAAGTTCTTTTTTATTCATTTTTATAAAGTTCATTTTATTATCCTCCTAATTAAATTACCTACAATCTTTGAATTTTCTTTCTGCATTAAGTTCTCCTTCTAAATATATTTATATAAGATTCCAAACCGGACGGTTCGGTCCGAAAACTAATGATACTATAAGTTTCTAGTTTTGTTAATCCTTTTTACAAAGTATTAACAAAATCAAAATGACAAAAATACAAAATACTTATATGTGAGTTTCTTATTTACAATTAAATTTCAGTACTCATTAATTATTAACGATTTCCTTTTTAAAGAATGAAGTGATAAGGCTTTTAACCGCAAGGAATGCGGTAGATATCCTAATATATGAAGTGAAAGTGGGGGTAGTTCAAACACTTTAGCTAAACATATTAATAGAGATTATATATAATAATCATATGTCTATACACTAAAATATATATTTTTACATCTTCTACGATTTTAGGTAAAATTAGTTGAATAAAATGACTGAATTAAACAATTGGTCATGTTGTTTTTGGCAGAAAATTCACTCTGATTATACGGATAATACAATTTGATTAACCTCTTTTCAAACTGTATTGTTTGAGGTTTCCATAAGATATTTCTGTTCCAAATTTATTTATACTTACAAAAAAATTAAGAAAATAGAGGTAAACATTACCTGGAATATTAAGATCGTTTTTATTAGGAGGATTACAAAGCATGACTAAAGTTGATAAGGTAAAAGAAAAAATTATTGAAACATCTTTATATTTATTTAATACAAATGGGATAACTCGCACATCCATCCAGGATATAATGACAGCTACTGAACTACCTAAAGGATCTATTTATCGTAGATTCAAAAATAAAGAAGAAATTGTCCTTGCTGCCTACGACAAAAGTGGTGAGATTATGTGGAGTCATTTTCATAAAGCAATGGAAAATAAAAAGACAGCAATCGATAAAATCCTTGCAATATTCCTTGTATATCAAGATGCAGCTAATAATCCTCCTATTGCTGGAGGTTGTCCATTACTTAATAGTGCAATTGAAAGTACTGGAGTATTTCCAGAATTACAAAAAGCAGCAGCAGAAGGTTATGACGATACAGTAATGTTAATGGCTTCTCTCATAAAAGAAGGAATAGAGAAACAAGAACTTAAAGAAGATATAGACATTATATCACTTGCTTCTTTTCTTACATCTTCAATGGAGGGAGCTATTATGGCAAGTCGAGTATCTAACGATAATATACACCATCATTATTTTATTGAACAAATAAAACATCATCTTGTCACTTATTCTAAATAAGTGAAAACTTGCATTGTTTTTATCCAATTTTTATAGACTTAAATTGAATAAATACCCCTCATAAACAGTATTTTCTGTTTATGAGGGGTATTTGAATAGTTATTAGTAAAGGTAACTTTTTAGACGATGTTTCATGTTTCTTATTGAAAGGCTTTGTTATCGTTACTACAGAAAAAGCAAAAAAGAATGAATTACATATAAATCGATTTATATGTTTCAAGTGTATCTATGCTGAGGTTGTAAATATATACAATAAAGTTTCATTTTAAATACGAAGTGTAGTAGAAGTTCAGTTAGATAAAATTCGGTAGTCGAAATTTCTTGCATAAAGCTGTATAATGCTTGTAACGAAAAGGAAATACAGGAAAGGATATGTAATGAGTTACTATGGATAAAGATAAACAACAATTAAGCGTTGAAGTTGCAAGATTATATTATCAGTCAGATTATAGTCAGCAGGAAATTGCTAATAAATTAAATATTTCAAGGCCGACTATCTCTAGATTATTAAAGTACGCGAAAGAAAAAGGATTTGTTCAAATTAGCATAGCCGATCCATTTGCTGATTTAGATAACGTTGGAAATTTACTGAAAGAAAAGTACAACTTGTTAGAGGCACATGTCGTATTTTCTCCAGTGCCAGAATATGCAACGATTACAGAGTATATTAGTAAATATGCAGCTGAGTATATGGAAAAGACGGTTAAAACTGGTGATATCGTTGGTGTAAGCTGGGGAATGACGATGTATGAAATCGCTAGAAAAATTGTACCACAACATGTAAAAGGTGTAGAAGTTGTTCAGTTAAAAGGTGGTATTAGTCATTCGAGTGTAAATACATATGCGAATGAAACGATTGCTTTATTTGCAGATGCTTTTCAAACGACACCAAGAAATCTACCCCTTCCAGTTATATTTGATAATGCAGTGACAAAACAATTAGTAGAGCAGGATCGACATATTCATCACATTATCGAAATGGGGAAACAAGCGAATGTTGCAATTTTCACTGTAGGAACAGTGAGAGACGAAGCACTATTATTCCGATTAGGTTATTTCGATAAGGATGAAACGAATTTGCTCAAAAAACAATCGGTCGGTGACATTTGTTCACGTTTCTTTGATGGAGACGGAAAGATTAGTAGCGAAGAGATTAATCAGCGTACAATTGGAATTGAGTTAGAAGAACTGAAATTAAAGAAACGTTCTATTTTAGTTGCTGGTGGTAATAGAAAAATAAAAGCAATTGATGGTGCGTTACGTGGCGGGTATGCAAATGTATTAATTATCGATCAGCATACAGCAAAAGAATTGTTACATTATCAAAAAGGTTAGAAATAAAAGGCTTTCTCAAGATGTTAATTTTGAGAAAGCCTTTTATTTTGTTAGGTATGAATTATGGGAGTGTTTTTTGAATACAAATTGCCTTTTTAAAAATAATTATGGATATTGAGATACATACTACCATTGTTAATATAAAAGTTTTGATTTTAAATATGAATTGTTTCTTAGTTAGAATGCGCTTTATTTACTATTGAAAAATTCCTTTCCGAAAAGAATGAACAAAATTTCAAAAGTGTATTTACATTTGTTCAACTAAGAGTTAGAATGAAGTTGTTAAAAGATATGAGGAGTGAAGATAATGAATATTGCAAAGTTAATTGACCATACAATTTTAAAAGCTAATACTACTAAAGAAGATGTTATGAAAGTAATCGAAGAAGCAAAGGAATATAAATTCGCTTCTGTTTGTATTAATCCTACATGGGTGAAGCTAGCTGCTGAAGAGTTAGCTGGACATGATGTAGATGTTTGTACTGTAATCGGTTTCCCATTAGGAGCAAGCACTACTGAAACAAAAGCTTTCGAAACAAAAGATGCTATCGCAAAAGGTGCAACTGAAGTTGACATGGTAATCAACGTAGGCGCTTTAAAAGATGGCGATAACGAGTTCGTTGAAAAAGATATTTATGAAGTAGTACAAGCAGCAAAAGGAAAAGCTCTTGTAAAAGTAATCATTGAAACTTGCCTATTAACAGATGAAGAGAAAGTACGCGCTTGTGAATTATCAGTAAAAGCTGGTGCTGACTTCGTAAAAACTTCAACTGGATTCTCAACTGGCGGAGCAACTGCTGAAGACATCGCATTAATGCGCAAAACAGTTGGACCAAACGTTGGTGTAAAAGCATCTGGTGGCGTTCGTACACGTGAAGATGCAGACAAAATGGTAGCTGCTGGAGCTTCTCGCGTTGGAGCAAGTGCTAGTGTTGCAATCGTATTAAATGATGCAAAAGGTGCTACAGATAACTACTAATCATTAATGAAGTTAAAAGCAATAGATACACAAAGTAAAGTGTATCTATTGCTTTAACAATTGAAAAAAATGTAAGCGGATACGAATGGGAGGAGACGGCTTATGAAATATTTAATCGGTATTTTTGGCCTCGTATTGATTTTAGGTATCGCTTGGCTTGCTAGTAATGATAGAAAGAAAGTCAAATATCGCCCAATCATAACGATGGTTATATTACAATTCATTTTGGGGTTTTTATTATTAAATACAAGTGTAGGGAATATATTAATTAGCGGAATAGCAGATGGTTTTGGAGAGCTATTAAAATATGCCGCTGACGGTGTGAATTTCGTATTTGGTGGATTAGTAAATCAAAAAGAGTTTTCGTTCTTTTTAAGTGTATTAATGCCAATCGTATTTATTTCAGCTTTAATAGGTATTTTGCAACACATTAAAGTATTACCTATTATTGTGAAATCTATTGGTCTAGCATTAAGTAAAGTAAATGGAATGGGGAAACTAGAATCATATAACGCTGTTGCTTCTGCGATTTTAGGACAATCTGAAGTGTTTATTTCAGTTAAGAAACAACTAGGATTATTGCCAGAGAAAAGAATGTATACATTATGTGCATCTGCAATGTCTACCGTTTCAATGTCTATCGTTGGATCATATATGGTGTTATTAAAACCACAATATGTTGTAACCGCTTTAGTGCTTAACTTATTCGGTGGTTTTATTATCGCTTCTATCATTAACCCTTATGAAGTTACTGAAGAAGAAGATATGTTAGAAGTACAAGAAGAAGAGAAAAAGACTTTCTTTGAAGTATTAGGGGAATACATTATAGATGGATTTAAAGTTGCAATTACAGTAGCAGCTATGTTAGTCGGTTTCGTTGCTTTAATCGCATTCATTAATGCAGTATTTAAAGGTGTAATCGGTATTTCATTCCAAGAAATTCTTGGTTATGTATTTGCACCATTTGCATTTATTATGGGTGTACCTTGGCATGAAGCAGTTAATGCCGGAAATATTATGGCAACAAAATTAGTATCAAATGAATTTGTCGCTATGACAGATTTAGCACAAGGAAACTTTAATTTCTCAGATAGAACGACAGCGATTATATCTGTATTCTTAGTTTCATTTGCAAACTTCTCTTCAATTGGAATTATTGCAGGGGCAGTTAAGAGCTTAAATGAAAAGCAAGGGAATGTAGTCGCAAGATTTGGTTTGAAATTACTTTTCGGTGCAACATTAGTAAGTTTCTTATCAGCAACAATCGTAGGCTTATTATTTTAACAGATTCATATCATATAAAAAGGAATGGTGATTGTAATGAGAATGGTAGATATTATTGCGAAAAAACGTGACGGCAAAGAATTAACGACTGAAGAAATCAAATTCTTTATTAATGGATATACAGACGGAAGTATTCCTGATTATCAAGTGAGTGCACTTGCAATGGCAATCTTCTTTAAAGATATGACAGATCGCGAACGTGCAGATTTAACGATGGCGATGGTTGAGTCTGGAGAAACGATCGATTTATCAGCAATTGAAGGAATTAAAGTAGACAAACATTCAACTGGCGGTGTTGGTGATACGACAACATTAGTATTAGGACCATTAGTAGCTGCTTTAGATGTACCAGTAGCAAAAATGTCTGGTCGTGGTTTAGGACATACAGGCGGAACAATTGATAAATTAGAAGCGGTAGAAGGATTCCACGTTGAAATTACGAAAGAGCAGTTCATTGATATTGTAAACCGTGACAAAGTAGCTGTTATTGGACAAACTGGAAACTTAACACCTGCAGATAAAAAGATTTATGCATTACGTGATGTAACAGGAACAGTAAACTCAATTCCTTTAATCGCGAGTTCAATTATGAGTAAAAAAATTGCAGCTGGTGCTGACGCAATCGTACTTGATGTAAAAACAGGTGCTGGCGCATTTATGAAAACAGAAGAAGATGCAAAAGAATTAGCACATGCAATGGTGCGTATCGGAAATAATGTAGGACGTCAAACGATGGCTGTTATTTCAGATATGTCACAACCGCTTGGATTTGCAATTGGTAACGCTCTAGAAGTGAAAGAAGCGATTGATACGTTAAAAGGTGAAGGTCCAGAAGATTTAACGGAATTAGTACTTGTATTAGGAAGTCAAATGGTCGTACTTGCGAAAAAAGCAAATACGTTAGAAGAAGCTCGTGAAATGCTAATTGAAGTTATGAAAAACGGAAAAGCAACTGAGAAGTTTAAAGAGTTCTTAAGCAATCAAGGCGGAGATAGTTCAATTGTAGACAATCCAGAAAAAATGCCACAGGCGAAGTATGTAATTGATGTACCTGCAAAAACTTCAGGTGTTATTTCTAACATTGTTGCAGATGAAATTGGTATCGCAGCTATGCTACTTGGTGCTGGCCGTGCGACAAAAGAAGATGAAATCGATTTAGCAGTAGGATTAATGTTACGTAAAAAAGTTGGCGATGCAGTAAAAGAAGGCGAGCCATTCGTAACGATCTATGCAAATCGTGAAAATGTAGAAGATGTAAAAGCAAAAATTTATGAAAATATTTCTATTGCTGAAACAGCAGTGGCTCCTAAATTAGTTCATACAGTTATTACTGACTAATCATAATTACACATACTTTAAGGGGGAAATAATATGGATAAGAAAAAATATATCGAAGAAGCAAATAAGATGTTAGCAAAAGCATATATTCCGTATTCGAAATTTCCTGTTGGCGCAGCATTAGTTACGAAAGAAGGTAAAATCTATACTGGTTGTAATATAGAAAATGCTTCTTACGGTTTATGTAACTGTGCAGAAAGAACAGCGATCTTTAAAGCAGTATCAGAAGGGGAGCGCGACTTTAGTTACTTAGTTATTACAGGCGAAACGGACGGACCGATATCACCATGTGGTGCTTGTAGACAAGTAATTGCTGAATTCTGTGAACCGAAAATGCCAGTTTTACTAACGAATGTAAAAGGTGATGAAAAAGAAGTGACTGTTGAGCAATTACTTCCAGGTGCTTTCTCAATAGAAGATTTAAAATAAGTTGAAAAGTCATTCCGCAAATATTAATTGTGGAATGGCTTTTTTATTTTCAAAAGTTGAATGTAATATTTTGTTCATATTCCGTTCATAAACTTTCCGTAAAATGATTGCAGCGAATATGGAAAGTTTACAGCAGGAGGAATAGAATGAAGAAATTATATAATGCAGCATTTATTTACTTAATTATCGGTTTATTATATAGATAGGAGTGGATAGTATGATAGCACTTTTATCAAGTATTGTAGCGGTTTGTATGGCTGTTGGTGTCATGTTTCTTCGCTTTAAAGCAGCGAAAAAACCGGTAACGAAAAAGAAAATTATATTACCGCCAATTTTTATGAGTACTGGTGCAATGATGTACTTTTTACCAGAGTTTCGATTAACATCGTTAGAAATAGTAGAGGCAATTAGCCTAGGACTTATTTTCTCTATACTTCTTATTAAAACAACTAAGTTTGAAATAAGAAATGAACATATATATATGAAACCGTCAAAAGCATTCATATTTATTTTAGTTGGATTATTAGCTGTACGAGTAGCGTTAAAATCATATTTAAGTCAATCAATTGATTTAGCAGAGTTAAGCGGAATGTTTTTCTTACTCGCATTTGCGATGATTGTATCGTGGAGAATTGCGATGTATCGCTCATATACTAAATTAGAAAAGACAATAAAAAGAGCTGGAATTTCTAAATAGGAATTCCGGCTCTTTTTATGTTTTATACGATTGTTTTTTTAGCTTTGATTTCATTTGCTTAATTTTAAACGTATTTGAGCATCTTGTAATGCGGCTGGTGTAACGTTAAGACCATGTTGATCAACAATTTTTGTGTTTAATAAAATGGAATCTAAGCTTCCACGAAATGTTTTTGTATAGTTTTGACGCAGCATTTGTTGTTCTTGTTTTTCATCAACTGTTAATCCAGATGCTTTTTCTTTTTTTGATAATTCGTTAATACGGAATAAAATGTTTTTCATTTGATTCACCTCTAGTTTTAATTAATTACATTAGTTACTTACTAATGTATAGTTATTGTAACGTATCTTTTAATAAGTGTCAATGCTTATAAACATTCATTGTTTTGTAAGTGTGTGGGGTGATAAAGAATGAAAAAACTACAAATACTTGAAATAGGGAAGATGTTAATATACAATACCTAAGTAGGGTATATAAAGTTATTATTTTACTTTATGAGAGTAATAAGCAAAAAGGAGTATGTAATAATGAATGCAGTAATTTCAAAGAAAGAAACAATCATCTCATATACGATTGCTATTTTATTTATTTTAGCTATGGTAATAGCAGGTGTGTTATTAAATGATCCAGAAGTCATTTTGCCGGAAATAGCGGCAATGGCAATCGCTTTATGGGCATACCGTGAGCCGGGATGGCTAAGACAACCAGAAAAAATCTTTATTGCACCGTCAATAACAGCTGTAATTGGTTTTATGGTGAATCAAATGGATATAGCCTATTTAGGGAAAGTAAGCTTAACGCTTGTATTGATGATGCTGTTTTTACGTGTTATTCAGTCCAATTTAGCACCATCTATTGCGACAGGTTTATTACCATTAGTAACAAATGCGACGGAATGGTCATTTGTTATCTCAGTCTTCGTTTTGACATTTATTTTAATGATTGGTGTTCTTATTTTTAAATTGAATAACGGTATTGAGCGAAAAGTGAATATACAGTATAAATATATGACTGTATTTCTAATACTAAATTTCGTTTGGATCAGTTTATGTTGGATAACTGGTTATGAACAATTAGCGGTTATTCCGCCAATTCTAGTCGTTGTGTATGAATCACTTCAAAAACCGATGTACAATGAAAAAATGGCATTTAAACAAATAGTAGTATTAACTACATCAGCAACTGTTGGAACTTTATTGTATTTTGCAATTGATTCATGGATTGTAGTTACTTTATTCAATATGATATTAATGCTTATTTTATTAAAAATAGTTGGAGTACGTATTCCAGCAGCGTATGCATTTCCCTTACTTCCGCTCGTATTTCCTGATGAAATGATAAAAATGTTACCAGTAGGTTCATTCATTGCAGGGGTATTTTTATTTGGTGCAGTACTATTGTATAAGAAGTGGGAGATGAAACAAAAGGGCATGCAGAAGAGTGAAATATAATTTGTAAAAAAGGTAAGTTCAAATCACTTGAACTTACCTTTTTTATTTATACCCAATATAAGGATATATCATAAATTCCAACTAAAATGAGTAGTACCCCTGCTATAAGTTGAATGTGTTTTCCTATTTTTCGGCTCTTTTTAAGTAGTGCTCCATTTAATCCAAGGTAGGAGATGATGAACATTAATATAACGATAGGGAGAGCAGTTCCTATCGAAAAGAATGTCGGAAACAAGTAACCATAATTATATGAGAAAGATAAAGGGATTAACGTTCCGAAAAATAGAACGAACATAGTCGGACAGAAAGCTAAGGAAAAGAAGAATCCAAGTAAAAATGAGCCAACCTCATTTTGTTTTCGTATAAATTTGATCGAGAAGAAACTTCTTCCTTTTATAATACCTGCCAACATTAGCCCCATTAAAATTAATAAAGGTCCAATTATTTTTCGTAACCATGGGAAATACAAAGTTAATATTTGCTGAATCTCTTTTCCTAAAAACCATACTAATAGTCCAAGTGTCGTAAAAGCTATTATTTTTCCTAAAATGAATAACAATATATGTTTCCATGCATGTCCCTTTTGTAAAGATTGATTCCCATAAAGTGTAATAGCGCTAATGTTTCCTGTTAATTGGCAAGGAGCAAGGGTACCTACAATGCCTAATAAAAATGCAAATAAAAGAGGAATTGATTTCGTAGTATTCGCGACATCCATTAAAGGAGACATGAGTTGATAACTCCACTCGCTAATTGTTGAAAACACGTTATATTCACCTTTCTAATTAAATTGAAATGCTCCTTCTTTCGTAATCTGCTTCCAAGTTTTCCCCTCATCTGTAGAAAGGAACACATTTGCTTTCATTGTAGCAAATACTATTTCAGATGAATTTTGAGGATTTTGTGATATGTACATAATTGCATCTTTAGAATCTAAAGATGGAGTTTGTATGTTTGTTTCTTCATTTGTAGCAATTGATTTCTTCGTTATCATTTGCTTATTGATAGGGGCGTAAAAAACATCTTCATTACTTAATGTAACTGCTGTCGATTCAAGTGATGTAGTGAATAGTTCAAATGTATTTCCGTAATCTGTAGATAAGTAAACACCATCTTTAGCACTTACCGCGACTACACTAGATTGATCAGGATGTACGGAAAAGGAATGAATTGTACTTGAAAGACCTTTTAACTTACTATTTTTCCAATCTTGTCCGTTGTTCGTACTGAAATAAAAACCTTGTTGTAATTTAGAATTTGGACGCTCATTGTATAAATAAATTGCTTCCGTATTATATCCAACAGCAAGGTTGTGAAAATCAGATTCTCCATAAAACGCTAGCTTCTCGAGGGTATTACCGCCATCAGAACTTTTCATTAATCCTAAAGGATTTTTTAAATTTGCACCTGGTTCAGGATGGCCGCTGGCAAAGAATCCGTTCTTTGTTGCCTGAAACCCCATATAATCATGTAGCTCAGTCTTAGTTTCAAACCATTTTCCATTTTGATAAACTTTTATACCACTGTGAGTGGCAATAGAAACTCCGGGCATATTTCCTGCATAGCCAATTCCATGAATGTGCTCGATTTTTCCAGATGTAGTTTCCTTATAGAAGTTTTGCGGACTCGTATTTACTGTTTCTGTATGTTTTCGTTGAGATTGCACCGTGTCTTTCTTCACTGGTGCTGTTTCGGCGTTGCTAGAACATCCTGTAATGATGAATAAAGAAGTAATTGCTATCCCTGTTGCTACATAATATTTCAAAGTTGTAGCTCCTTTCCTATATATGAGATTTTAAGTATATGGAATAAATGTCAAGAAATTGTGGAGTGGTATGCATCATTTAGATTGGAATGGGCTCTAGTAATGAAAATTTTCCTTTTTATATGAGTACTATCAATTGACGAAAAATTATAACAATAATAAAATGAATTGTATTGGGTAATTAGATTTACAAGTATACATAGAACGCTAGGGGGATTATTATGAAATCAACATTTTTTGCTCAAAATAGAGAACGATTAGTAAACACATTACCAGATGAATCTATTACTATTTTATTTGCTGGACAAGCACCTCATATGTCGGCGGATGCACATTATAAATTTGTGCCGAATCGAAATTTTTACTATGTAACAGGAATCGAGGAACCAAATGTTATTTTCATGTTGAAGAAGTTTGGAAATAGTGTTGAAGAAACACTGTTCATTGAAAAATCGGATCCAGTCATGGAAAAATGGGTCGGTAAAACAGTTTCTAACAAAGAAGCAGAGAAAATTTCAGGTATAAAGAAAGTTGTATATTTAGATAGCTTTGAAAAGACAATGTCAAATATACTTTTTACAGAAAATGTGAAGCATCTATATTTAGATTTAGAGCGTCGTGAGTGGAATGGTACGGAGACAAAAACGCTTGCTTTTGCTAAACATGTAAGAGAACAGTATCCACACGTTTTAGTTGGTAATGTATATCCGAATATTTGTGAATTACGAGTGTTTAAAACAGAAGAAGAAATTGAAATCATAAAAGAAGCAATTGCTGTAACGAAAGAGGGTATTTACAACGTACTTAAGCATGCAAAAGCAGACATGATGGAGTATGAATTAGAAGCTCAGTTTGATTTCACATTGAAGTCATCTGGTATTAAGCATCATGCATTCAATACAATTTTGGCAAGTGGGAAAAATGCTACAGTTCTTCATTATGAAGACAATGATGCACAAATTCAAAATGGTGATTTAGTACTGCTAGATTTAGGCGCTCAAAAAGACTACTATAACGCTGATATTAGTTATACATTCCCGGCAAATGGAACATTCTCTAGTCGCCAAAAACAAATGTATAATATTGTATTAAAAGCATTGAAAGAAACAACGAAACTCATTAAGCCAGGAGTAAAGTTTGCTGCATTAAATGAGCATACAAAAAAGGTACTAGCAGAAGAGTGTAAAGAAATTGGTTTAATTCAAGAAGACGAAGAGTTATCAAAATACTATTATCATGGTGTTAGCCATTTCCTTGGTTTAGATACGCATGATGTAGGAACATATAAAGATAGAGTGTTAGAAGAAGGCATGGTTATAACAATTGAACCTGGTCTTTATATTGAAGAAGAAGCAATTGGAATTCGTATTGAAGATGACATTCTTGTAACGAAAGACGGACATGAAAACTTGTCAAAAGATATTATTAGAGAAGTTGAAGAGATTGAAGCGTTTATGAGAGAAAACAATGTAAATATAAAAAAAGATGAAGTTGTTACGAAATAATCATTAGAAGAGGCGCTCGATTTTGGGCGTCTTTTTATTTAGCTCATTGCATATCTCCATATTTTCTTGAAAATCATTTTTTATAATGATTTTGAAAAAGAAAAAGGAGGGGTTTCCATGAAGAGATTTGTGTTAACAGCAGTTACAGTCTCTGTCATATCTTTAATTGCTGCATGTTCTGCGACCACAAATACAACAAATGATCATAAAAATATGAACGATAAAAAAACACCACAGACTGAAACGGCTACAAAACCATTGAAAGTTGAAATAGGACCAGAAGTTACTTTAATAGCGAAAGAAGAAAAGCAAAAATTAAGTAACGGTGTTATTGTTCCAGTCTGGACATTTAATGGCTCATCTCCTGATCCAGAAATTCGGGTGAAAAAAGGCGAAAAGGTGAAAGTGACATTAAAAAATGAACTATCTGCACCAGTATCTATTCATTGGCATGGGTATCCTGTCCCAAATAATATGGATGGAATTCCAGGTGTGACGCAAGATGCGGTTGAATCTGGAAAAAGTTTCACCTATGAGTTTGAAGCGAACGTACCAGGAACGTATTGGTATCATTCACATCAAGATTCTGTAAATCAATTAGATAGAGGTTTGTATGGAGCGCTCATTGTAGAAGATACAAAGGAAAAATATGATAAAGATTACACAGTAATGTTAGATGAATGGGTAACAGATAAAGAAGAGATTAATAAACAGTTAAAAGAAATGACAAAAGGGCAAAAAGGTAATAAATCTAAGGATAATGAAAATACGAAAAAGAATGAAGATAAGAACGGCATGGATCATTCCGGTATGGACATGGGCAGTGATAAAAAAGACTCTAGTAATATGACAGGAATGGACCATGGAAATATGAAGATGGAAGGCCATGATATGAGTATGTATGACTTATTCACAATCAATGGTAAAAGCGGGGGTTTAGTAGAACCATTAAAAGTGAATAAGGGGGATAAAGTCCGTCTTCGACTCGTTAATGCTGGTTATCTATCACATGATATACACGTTCACGGTCATGATATAAAAGTAATTGCGACAGATGGTCAACCAATAAACGATCCAAAAGTTATAAAGGATCAAGTAATTTCAATCGCACCTGGTGAACGTTATGATATTGAATTTACTGCTAATAATCCTGGGAAATGGTATGTTGAAGACCATTCAGCAAATAAAGGTGCAAAAGGAATGAAAGCTGTTATTGAATATGATGGCAGCAAAGAGATGAAAGATAAAGCAGATGAAAAAGAAAAATTATCGAAATTAGATATGACGAAATATGGTGCTAAAAAACTAGGTAGTTTCACGTTAAATCAGCAGTATACTGCCACATATAATATGGACTTGAATACGCAAATGAATGGAAATGAAATGGTATATACAATTAACGGAAAGGTATTTCCAGACATTGACCCGATTCCAGTAAAAAAGGGTGATTTAGTAAAAGTAAAATTGGTAAATCGTTCTAAAATGGACGATCATCCGATGCATTTACATGGTCACTTCTTCCAGGTGTTGAGTAAAGATGGAAAACCGATAGAAGGTTCTCCAATTGTGAAAGATACTTTGAACCTAAAACCAGGTGAAGAATATGAAGTAGCCTTTGTAGCAGATAATCCGGGTGATTGGATGTTCCACTGTCATGATTTACACCATGCTTCCGCCGGGATGGTAACAGAAGTGAAATATACAGATTATAAATCTGATTATGTTCCAAACCCAAACATTCCTAATAAGCCAGAATGAAATGAAGCAGTTATCCTATGGATAGCTGCTTATTCATTTTCGGTGTAAGAGTCAATGTATATGTTGATCATGCCCGGGTGAAGGTGGGGGAGTATGATCTGGGTATGTCACGAATACGGCAACGATAATTGCCACACTAATTGATAGTAATAACAAAAAACGCCGTTGAATAAAAGTAGAAAAGGTGTCTGATAAAAGTTGAATCATACATGACATAGTTATTGTTATCGTAAGTAAAAGACTAATAAACAGTATACTATGAGCTTGTTGAGCGTTTAACATTTCTGTAATCATTGCTCCCATCATACTTGCCATTAATCCAGAAAACATTCCTTCTAAAGCGGTAAATAGGTGAAACCGTAGACCGACTAAAAAACCGATAAAACCACTAATCAAAATCGCAAGCAAAGTAGAATATAGTAATTCACCTTTAAAAAGAATACCTAAATAAAAACCTATACTTAAACCGATACTCATACTAAAAGACATAATAAATACCATATACCCCATTAGGGTACCGTTACGTTTAGAAATATATGATGTAATAAGAATCGAGATACAACAAAGTGTTAAGGCAGTCGATGTGTAAACGAACATTATGATACCTCCCTGTCCTATCGTTCATTTCATCATATGTTCGTATGGAGATTACTTATGCTTATTTATATCTGCATATTATCTGCACAATTTAATAAATGTAAGTAAGTAGGTGCTTGATTTTTTGAGCATCTTTTTTATTTGTGAGCATGAGAAAGAAATTGTTATATAATGAGTTTCTATTGTGAAGCCATAAAGAATCAGCGTATAATATTATAGTTATCCCATTACTGGGAGTAACCCGCGAATGATAAATAAGATTGTTCTTTTATCATCGCCTCTAAACAGATAGACAATGAAAGTAACACTGGAATACAGATAGGGAGTTATAAAATGAAATTAATTATTGCCGAGAAACCAGATCAAGGTTTGGCTCTTGTTTCACAATTTAAATATCGCCGGAAAGATGGATATTTAGAAGTAGAAGCGAATGAGTTATTTCCAAATGGAGCGTACTGTACATGGGCAATTGGTCATTTGACGCAGTTATGTAATCCAGAACATTATCACGCTGAGTGGAAAAAATGGTCACTTAATACGTTACCGATGATTCCAGAGCGTTTTCAATTTGAAGTAACAAAGTCAAAGTATAAGCAATTTAACGTTGTGAAACAGCTGTTACATAATCCGGGGGTAACAGAAATTATTCATGCGGGCGATGCTGGGCGTGAAGGGGAATTAATCGTACGAAACATTATTAATCTTTGTAACGTGCAAAAGCCGATGAAGCGTCTTTGGATTTCATCTTTAACGAAACAAGCTATATACCAAGGATTTAAAAATTTACTAGATGAAGCAGATACAATTAATACGTACTATGAGGCATATACAAGGTCATGTGCGGACTGGGTCGTTGGTATGAATGCATCGCGTGTCTTTAGTATTTTGTTAAAGAAAAAAGGAATGAACGATGTATTTTCAGCTGGTCGTGTACAAACACCGACACTCGCGTTAATCGTAAAGCGTGAAAAGGAAATAGAAAACTTTAAGTCTGAGCCGTTTTGGGAAGTGTTCGCAACCTTTAATATAGAAGGAAAGAAGTATGAGGGGAAATGGGAGAAGGATAGTGAATCCCGCTTAAAGGACCCTGATATGGCAAATAAAATTGCAGCATTTTGCCAAGGTAAACCGGCTGTAGTAAAAGAAATGAAAACGGAGCGTAAAGAGTTTCAGCCCCCGTTTTTATTTAATTTATCAGCACTGCAAGCGACAGCTAATAAAGCTTTTAAATTTTCACCGAAAAAGACGCTTGATATAACACAAGCACTATATCAAAAAGGGATAGTTTCTTATCCGCGTTCGGATTCTAACTATGTTACACAAGGAGAAGCAGCGACGTTCCCTGATATTTTACAGAAGTTAAGTCAGTTTGATGAATATAAAGGTTTATTGCCAGCACCAATTGAATCGATTATGAATAATAAGCGTTATGTGAATGAAAAAAAAGTTACAGATCACTATGCAATTATACCGACAGAGCAAGTTACAAATCCAAGCAAACTATCAGGTGATGAAAAGAAAATTTACGATATGATCGTAAGAAGACTGATTGCGGCGCATTATGAAGTAGCAATCTTTGACTACACAACGATTACAACTCTTGTAGACGAACGTGCTGAATTCATTTCAAAAGGAAAACAGCAAATTCAAGAAGGTTGGCGTAAAGTTATTTTCCAAGACGATAAAGATGACGAAACAATTCTTCCAATTGTCGCAGAAGGTGAACAAGGAAAAGTTGTAAAGGTGAAAGTGAAAGAAGGAAAAACACAGCCGCCGAAGCGTTATACAGAAGGACAACTTATTACGTTAATGAAAACGGCCGGTAAGTATTTAGAAAATGAAGAGCTGGAGAAAGTATTAAAGAAAACAGAAGGTTTAGGTACTGAGGCAACGCGTGCAGGTATTATTACTATGCTGAAAGACCGTAAATATATAGATGTGCAGAAGAACCAAGTGTATGCAACCGATAAAGGGAAAGTATTAATTACCGCAATCGGTGATAAAATACTAGCTTCACCAGAAATGACAGCGAAATGGGAGCAACGCCTTGCGGAAATTGGTGAAGGCACAGCATCACCAGCTACATTTATGGAACAAACGAAAAAGCTATCAGCTAAAATTATTGAAGATGCAGTGGAAATGTCAGAGAAATGGGATTTTACTGGATTACATGTTGAATCGATTGAGCGAAAAGGATCGAAATTTACAACAGGTAAAAAGGTTGGTAGCTGTAAAAAATGTGATGGCGATGTGATTGATAAGTCAACGTTTTACGGTTGTTCTAATTACAACACGACACAATGTGACTTTACAATCTCAAAGAAAATATTAAGCAAAACAATTTCGCAAAAGAATATGACAAAACTTTTAAAAGGTGAAAAGACCGATTTAATTAAAGGCTTTAAAAAAGGCGAGAAAACGTTTGATGCGATGTTAGAGTGGAAAGATAATAAGATTAATTTTGTGTTTGAGAATTAAGTTGTTCAACAAATAAAAAAATATGATAATTAAACTGTATCCTATAGAATAGACACTAAAAAAGTCTATTCTATAGGATATTTTTTTGAATAAGTAGTACTATATATTTTTATTTAAAATAAAATATACAATAAAAAAATCTTTGTAATTGATAAATATTTATTGTAAAACAATAAATTGTGTATTAAAATCAATATCATAATAAATCAGTGAGGTGCTTTTTATAGAAAGTTAACAACGCTGTTTTTTATTAGAGGAGGTAAAACTATGAACAATCACAATTTGATTATTAAAAATATGGATAACCCTCATGAGTTGGAGAGAATGTATAGAAAAGACCCGAAAGCTTTTAAAAAGTCATTCTCACAAGCATGGGATGAAAACCCTGATTCTCAGCTTCTAGCTGCTTGGTATGAAAGATTGAATTTCAAGGAGACGGCAAATAAAGAAAAAATATCGCTGTTTCAAAAAGGTTTCTTATTCATGGGCATGTTAGCTATTCTAGCTGGGCTAAGCACTAGAATCATTTTCCACTTTGTCGAGCAGGAAGCAATTGCTCCAATTAACTTGGCTTTTGGTGTAATTCCCTTTATTGCTGCTTATTTTATTTACAATAATACTCCGAAAAAAAGTATTATTTACTTACTTGCAGCGTTGTTCCTAATTGCCGGGTTGTATCTTAATATGTTGCCATTAACTTATAAAGACAGCAGTATCCTTGCATATTTACATCTTCCTATATTGTTATGGGTCTTATTGGGACTTGCGTTTACGGGAAATGAATATTCAAAAGGTAGTACAAGATTAGCGTATATTAAATTTAATTTAGAATATGGTCTTCTCTACGCGAGTATGGCAGTGAGCGGAATGATACTAGCATTATTCACCATGCGATTATTTAGCTTCGTTGACTTGGATATAGGAGAGTTCTATTTTAGTAATGTTGTTTTATTTGGAGCTGCCGCTCTCGCTGTAGTGGCTGCATACTTAGTATCATTGAATCTTAAACTTGCTAAAAATATTACACCATACATATCTAAAATTTTTAGTCCGCTTGTCTTGATCACATTGTTTATCTATCTAATAACGGTAATTTGGGTCGGGAAAAATCCATTCTTGGACCGCAATTTCCTAATGGCCTTCAACGGAATACTCCTTGGTGTATTGGCTGTTACTATATTTTCTATCGTTGAGAGTGATTCAGACGAGAAAAAGAGCATTTCAGATTATATAAATTTTGCCTTAATTGTTCTGGCGCTTATTATTGACACTGTCGCATTGTCAGCCATTGTATTCAGACTTTCTTCTTACGGGATTACACCTAATAGACTTGCTGTTTTAGGCGTAAACATACTGATTTGGGCAAATCTCATTTGGATTATGTTTTCCTATATGCGTTTTCTACAAAACAAATCAGGACCGACAGCTATCCAAGATGCTGTTACGAAGTATTTGCCAATCTACGGACTTTGGGCAGCTTTCGTTATATTTACTTTTCCTATAATGTTTAATTAGAAAGGTTTTGTTAATGTAACGACAAGCTAATTTTCTATAACGTATAAAATCCTTAGAGCTGATAATTATCGTTACTTCTATAATTTCTCGACAATAAAAAAACGTCCTAAAGTAGGACGTTTTTTTATGTATATTACTGTTTTTTCTTAATAAGTAACAACACTTGTGAAACACAAGCAAGTACTGGCAGTTCAATCAACGGTCCAATAACGAGTGCAAGTGCGATAAGAGGCTCGTCCGGAAAAGCTGTTACAGCGATGGCGAGTGCAACAGGTGAGTTTCTTGCTAATGTTGTTAAGTTTAAACTTACTGTATCTTTATAAGATAAACGCATTATGCGTCCGATAAATTGTCCCAGTACAAAATTAATGATGAAGAACAATAGAACAGGAATGAGTAGTAATAAAACGACATTCATATTTTGTAGTAAATATTTTCCTTGTGATGCAAACATCGCTACGATTGCTAAACTTAAAAATACAATTTGAGCAGAGCTGAAAAACGGAATGAGTTTATTTTCGAGTGTTTCAGCTTTTTTCAGTTTATTCATAATGAATTTTGTAGCGTGTGCAAGTACAAATGGTAAGAAGATTACGATAACAATACTTTCTACTAAAACAGAAACCGCTACAGTCTTCATGACACCAGCAAATAAAAATAAATAAATGGGAAGGAGTAGTACTTGCAAAATTAAATTTACAGGCAAAATTGCAGTAGAAAGTGCTACATTTCCTTTCGCTATTTCAGTAAAGATTAAGTACCAATCTGTACATGGAGTAACCATTAACATAATAAATCCAACCCAAAGTGCTGGGTGATCTGAAAGAAATAGTGCTCCTAATCCCCAAGCGAGTAAAGGTGTCCATACAAAATTAATAGTAAGGCTTGTTCCAGCGAATTTTAAATTGCGGAATCCATTTTTTATTTTTTTCAATGGAATGCTGAGAAATAATCCATACAGCATGAAAAATAAGAAGGGGACAATAAATTGCTCTGCATACATATGTATCAAATTAAATTGTCCGAGTACGATGCCGCATGTAACAGCAAAAAGAATAATAAAAGTTTGAATCTTTTCTATAGTGCTCATGAGTAAATCCTTTCTAAATATGAATTGCCCTCTCAACATCCATTATACAAATAATAAAGTTACAATGGATGTTTTAATTGTATCGAGGTTTTTATTTTTAATTCGAGATATTATTTTTTATTTAAAGTTACTTGACTAAAGTAAGTGAAGTGTATTACAATCACTTACATAAGGTAATTAAATAACAAAAAGTATTAATTGTTTTACTTAAGGTATCAATTGGAACTTTTTATCCCGCATTAATGGGCAGTAAGACCCCCACCTCAGAATTCAGCGAAAGCAAAGAAGTTAGGCGGAGATCAACTGCCCATAAAAGCCCGATTGGTTCAACTAATAATCAGTGGGGGATGAAGAACTCCCCCACTGATTAAAGTTTCACTTTATTAGAATAAGAATTTTTATGATGATGAATAATGAATATGATAAGAAAGTTTAGGTGAAGAAAATGGGATTATTTAGCTCTTTATTTGGTAAAAAAGAAGAAAATACAAAAGTAGAGGGGAATAAAACAATGTCAAAAGTATTATTTGTAAAAGCAAACGATCGTCCAGCGGAGCAAGCAGTTAGTTCAAGAATGTATGAAACATTTGTAAGTGCTTATAAAGAAGCCAACCCAAATACAGAAATTACGGAGTTAGATTTATTTGCATTAGATCTTCCGTATTACGGAAATATCGCTATTTCAGGTGGATATAAACGTAGTCAAGGAATGGAGTTAACAGCAGAAGAAGAGAAGGCTGTAGCAACGGTAGATCAATATTTAAATCAGTTTTTAGAAGCTGATAAAGTTGTATTTGCGTTCCCACTATGGAACTTCACAGTACCAGCGCCATTAATCACATATATTTCATACTTATCTCAAGCTGGAAAAACATTTAAATATACAGCAAATGGCCCAGTAGGTTTAGCTGGCGATAAGAAAGTCGTTGTATTAGGTGCGCGTGGTTCAGATTACTCTTCAGAACAAATGGCTCCTATGGAAATGGCAGTTAATTATGTAACGAATGTGCTTGGGTTCTGGGGAATTACAAATCCAGAGACTGTTGTAATTGAAGGGCACAATCAATATCCAGATCGTTCACAACAAATTGTTGAAGAAGGTTTAGAGAACGTTAAAAAAGTAGCGGCGAAATTTTAATTGATAGTAAATGTAAAAAACCAACATGGATGACCATGTTGGTTTTTTAGTCTATTTCTATGTTAAAAAATGTATATTTATAAAATAAAAGAAAAGTTTGAAAATAGTATTGCAAAATATTATATGACAAACTATAATGAGTTCAAGAATAGTTGATAGTCGAATTTAATATTCAGAAAATTCAATTAGTTAAAAATGGAAAATGAGATAAGGAAATTTGAATGGGGGTTATATTATGGCGAATAAAGTACCGTTTTCGTTCATAGTAGTTATTGGATTAATGTTATTTGCACTATTTTTTGGAGCAGGAAATTTAATATTCCCAGCAATGCTCGGTCAATCGGCAGGAGAGAATGTATGGATTGCTAACGCTGGATTTTTAGTAACGGGTGTTGGATTACCATTACTAGGTGTACTGGCATTTGGTTTTTCGGGTAAAGATGATTTACAGTCATTAGCAAGTCGTGCACACCCAGTATTCGGGATTGTGTTTACAACAGTTTTATACTTAGCGATTGGCCCGTTATTTGCAATACCAAGAACAGGAAATGTTTCTTATGAAATTGGTCTTAAACCGTTTATGCCAGAAGGATTAGGTTCTACACCTTTAATTCTTTTCACAATTGTATTCTTTAGCATCACTTGTTTTTTTTCGCTAAATCCTGCGAAAATTGTCGATATTGTTGGAAAAATCTTAACGCCAATTAAGTTAACTTTCATTGGTATTTTAGTAATCGTTGCTTTTATACATCCGATTGGAGATATGCAAGCACCAGTGGAAGCTTATACATCACATGCATTCTTTAAAGGATTCCAAGAAGGATACTTAACAATGGACACGCTTGCATCATTCGTATTTGGAATCATCATCATTAATGCAATTAAAGAAAAAGGTGCGAAAACGAAAACGCAGATTATGATCGTTTGTGCAAAAGCGACAATCATTGCAGCATCTATTTTAGCAATTATCTATACAGCTCTTTCTTATATGGGTGCTTCAAGTGTTGCAAAGCTTGGACATTTAGAGAATGGTGGAGAAGTATTAGCAAAAGTTTCTAACTACTATTTTGGATCATATGGTGGAGTATTATTAGGATTAATGATTACAGTAGCGTGTTTAACAACTAGTGTGGGACTTGTATCAGCATGTTCTTCATTCTTCCATAAGTTATTCCCAAATGTTCCTTACAAAGCGATTGCAATCACGCTATGTGTATTTAGTGCAATTGTTGCAAACGTAGGATTAACACAATTAATCGCAGTTTCTGTTCCAGTACTAACAGCAATTTATCCACTAGCAATCGTATTGATTTTCTTAACATTCTTCCATTCATTATTCAAAGGAAGAGCTGAAGTTTATCAAGTGAGCTTAATCGTAACATTTATCATCAGCTTATTCGATGGATTAAGTGCAGCTGGAGTTAACATTGAAGTAGTAAGCCGAGTGTTCACTAAATTCCTTCCGATGCAAGAAGTAGGATTAGGATGGATCTTCCCAGCGATTATCGGTGGATTTATCGGATATGGCATTAGCGTGTTAAAAGCAAAAAATCAAGTTCAACCCGCTAGTGCGAATAAGAAAATAGGGTAAATAAAAAAGTTATAGAATTTGATTCTATAACTTTTTTTGTTACTATTAATAATGAAAGAAAATAAAGTAGTAGGGGAAATAAAATGAAAAAAACAATTGATCATATCGGCATCGCAGTTCGAGATATAGATAGTACGATACGTTTTTATGAAAAGGTGTTGTTAGGAACTTTAATAGATCGTTACGTAAGTGAAGCTCCTGGTGTTGAAAGCGAAGTAGCCATTCTTGAAGTGGATGGAGATAGAATTGAATTACTTGCGCCTACGAATAATACGACATCTCCAATAGCACGCTTTATTAAACAAAAAGGTAAAGGTGTTCATCACGTTGCATATCGTGTCGATGATTTAGATGTGGCCCTAGAAGAGCTAAAAGAACAAGGTATTCGAACGTTAGAGCATACACTTCGAATTAATAAGCACGGTAGAAGATTAATATATCTTAACCCAGCTGATACAGAGGGAACAATCATTGAGTATTGTGATTATCCAGAAGAGAAGTAAAGAAATTTTATGATAGAAGAAGGGTATTGCGTAATAACGTAATACCTTTTTTATTTATGTATTTCACACTTTCTTCACAAATGATTCACGATAACTTTTCTTCGTCAGGAACTTACATAAATATATTTTATGATATAATAACAATCGACTTTAAAAATGTAAGTTGTATCACTGAAGGTAGTTACTATTGTATTGGAAGTTTAGGGGTGAGAGAGAAATAAAGAGTTACACTGTGTAGAAACTTATATTTAATCAGGTTAATATTTCGCCGGAAAATTGAACTTGGGAAGTTAAAGGAATGAAAATATAGTGATGTGGAAGAAAGAAGTGAAATGGTTGTGAAAGTAATGAGAAGGTTAGGGGCATGGCTATTAATTGCATGTGTGCTTATTATATTGATACCAAAAAGTGCATCTGCTCATGCGTACATTGTGAAATCAAACCCTGCTGAAAATGAAACGTTGAAGAAAGCACCATCTGTAGTGAAAATTGAATTTGATGAGGATATACAAGTTTCGCATTTTAATACATTGGTTGTAAGAGATACCTCAGGTACAAGAGTAGATTTAAAAGATGCTCATATTGATAAGAAAAACAAAAAGTTATTAGAAGCAGGGTTAAAAGGAAATTTGAAAAACGGTCTCTACTCTATTCAGTGGAAAGTGATTTCTGCTGATGGGCATCCCATTCAAGGAGTTATTCCGTTCCGCATTGGGGCAGCAGAAGCGGGAGCAGACGACGTACAAGTGGAAGAGATGGGATATGTCCCGCAAATAGATATGATTATGGAACGTGGAGTACTATATACAAGTTTCTCACTATTTATAGGAGTGCTATTCTTTAATCTTATTATGTATAAAGGGAATGCAACCTCGGTTCGATCAAGGAGTAAGAACATAATATGGATCTCATTATTGGGTATATTGATTAGCTTATTATTCAATCTGCCATTGCAAGCGAAAATAAATGCTGATGTTTCATGGTTAGAAGCATTCGATCCATTACTATTAAAAGAAACATTACAGCTTTCTGTTTTTGGATATGTATGGATTACTCAAATGGTTCTTATTAGTTCGCTTATAATTGTTACTTATTTTGCGATGAAGCGTGAGAAGCTGTCGTCGTTTAAAGTATGGAGCATTCCGATAGTATTGTTTATTGGGATCCTTGTTATGAAAGCATTTAATAGTCATGCATATGGTTTAAAGTTTAAAGAGATTGCTGTCGTTATGGATTTTCTGCATTTATTTGCAGCATCATTATGGATTGGTGGTCTATCATCCATTATTCTTCTTTTACGTAAAGAGGATGACAAGTGGAGTATGTATTGGGATATGATTAAGCGTTTTTCGCCGTGGGCAACAGGTGCTGTCATCGTGATTTTAATAACAGGTCTTTTTAACAGTACATTCTTTATTCCAACTATCCACTCGTTATTTGATACGAAGTATGGATTAGCTTTATTAGCAAAGATACTTTTATTCATTTTCATGGGGATATTGGGAATTGTTCACTATGTGAAAGGGAAAATGAGAGCGGAGCAAGGATTAGGCGCTACGGTGAAAGTAGAGTTTATCATTGGAATTATCATTTTCGTCATCGTAGCTTTTATGACAAACGTACAAACACCACCGATGCCTCCTACTGGACCTTTTACAGAGAGTAAGCAATTAGATAATGGGTATGAACTTACTTTACATGTAAGTCCTAATAAAGTAGGACAAAATACATTCCATATTACTTTAAAGGATGAAAATGGCCAACCTGTTACTGATATGGAGCAAATTATTTTAACTACGCAATCATTAGATATGAATATGGGAAAAGGTTCATTTAAAGTTTCGGCCGTGTCACCAGGAGAATATGAAGCGGAAGGTATGTATATTAATATGACAGGAAACTGGAATATACAAGTGCACGGATTAACAAAATCTCTTGATAGTTTTGATACGGATTATAAATTTATAGTAGGCGGCAGATAAAGAGAAGGTATAAATAAAAAGGAGTTAATAGAAAATGAAACGTATAAAAAAAATTGGCACAACAATGATCGCAACAATTATTGCAATGGGCATTTTTTCGTTACCAGTTAGTGCGCACGTCACTGTGAAGCCAGCGACTTCGGACGTTAATTCTTGGGAGACTTACACGATAAAAGTACCGGTTGAAAAGAATGTAGCAACGACAAAAGTTACACTGAAAATACCGTCTGGAGTGGAGTTTCAACAGTATGAACCCGTGCCAGGATGGAAAGTGGAAGAG
The DNA here is from genome assembly GCF_052947655.1 of Bacillus pretiosus. Taxonomy (NCBI): domain Bacteria; kingdom Bacillati; phylum Bacillota; class Bacilli; order Caryophanales; family Bacillaceae; genus Bacillus; species Bacillus pretiosus. The sequence goes on from NZ_CM129593.1 coordinate 1,819,339, forward strand.
CAGAAAAATAATGCTGGAAAAGTTAAAACTGTAGTGTGGGAAGCAACGGGAGAAGGGATTTTACCCGGTCAGTTCCAGCGATTTACTTTCGTCGCTAAAAATCCGGATAAAGAACAAAAAATAGTTTGGGATGCATATCAACAATATAAAGACGGAGAAATTGTTGAATGGACAGGCGATGAAAAAGCTGAAAAACCACATTCACTTACTACAATTGCAAAAGGTATGTCATTAACAGGGGAACATGGTGAAGTGTCTAATGTAGAAAAAAATGAAGGTACTAGTAATTTGCAATTGATAGCGATTGTTTTATCTATTTTGGCGATTGTATCTTCGGTAGTTGCGTGTGTTTTTGTAGTACGTCGTAAAAGGTAAGTAAGGGTGAAAAAGAGCCTACAAACAGCAGGCTCTTTTTTATTTTTATTTCACTTCAACCTGCTGCCTTACAGCAAGTGTTTTCGGCTTTATATTTACGAAACAAATACTCACCACAATAAATAATAGTCCGATGAATAAGCTAATAGTAATGGCCTCATGTAAGAAAATTGAACTTACAATAATAGCGATTAGTGGAATGAGGAATGTATAAGCCCCAACTTTACTTGCTTCACCGGCTCCAACAAGAGTGAAGTATGCAAGCCATCCCATTGCAATAACAAAGAATGAAATAAAGAGTAGAACACTAACAAACGGTATACTCCAAGCAATACTAGACCAGCTTTCAAACTCTGATCCAAATCCAATTAAGCAAAGCCCGCCAATAATAAGCTGCAGTGTTACCATCCAAATAGAATTAACGCGGTGCCCAGTCTTCTTAATAAATACTGTTCCAAGTGCCCAGCCAATCGCGCATCCTATCGCGAGAAGGATTCCTATAATAGAAATATGTCCAGTTAAACTACTAGAGCTAATGACACCTACGCCAATAAATCCAAGAACAAGCCCGAAAATTTTTAAGCCGTACATAGATTCTTCAAGCCAAATCCATGAGAAAATGCCGAGTAAAACAGGTTGTAGAAATACAATGGCGGAAAATAACCCAGCGGGCATATATTGAAGGCCTACAGTTTGTAATCCGTAAAATATAATGATGTTAAGTAAAGAAGAAATAACGTATAAATGCCAAGTTTCTTTTAAGTGTAACTCTTTGTATTTCGGTAATGCGAAAAGAAGTAAAATGAATCCTCCAATTAAAGTTCGAACGCCTGCAAATAAAACGGGTGGTGTATAATGCAGGGCAAACTTAGATAAAGGCCAATTGATTCCCCACATGAAAACGAGAAAGGTAAGGATTATGGCCGTCTTAGTTCGAGAAAGTTGTGTCACGGTAAGACCTCCTTGTTGTTATTCATTTCACTATGATATGATATCGACTGTAATAAATAAAATGAATCTTTTTTATAAGGAGTATAAGTGATTAGTTATGACCATTACACAACTGCAAGTATTAATAAAAACTGTTGAGTTAGGTAGTTTTACGAAGGCTGCTCGGGTGTTAAATATGACGCAGCCAGCTGTAAGTCATGCGATTTCAAGTATTGAGTCAGAGTTAGGAGTTACGATTCTTATACGTGATAAACGAAAAGGGCTAATCGTTACGGATGTAGGAAACAGAATTCTTGTGCATATTAGAGAGATTTTGAACGGTGTAGAGAAGATTGAACAAGAAGTTGCGATGGAGAAAGGACACGAAGTTGGGACGATTCGAATTGGGAGTTTTCCGAGTGCTTCTGCACATTTCTTACCCAAAATGATAAACCTTTTTAAGGAGAAGTATCCGAACTTAGAAGTCGTTCTTTGTGAAGGAACGATTAAAGAAGTTGAAGATTGGTTAGTATCGAGGGTTGTTGATATAGGAATTGTCATTTTGCCTAATAAAGAGATGGAGATTGTCCCATTAACGAAGGGGAAAATGGTTGCTATCTTAAGAGATGATCATCCTCTTTGTAAGAAGGACTCTATTGCAATTAGTGATTTAGAGAATGAACCGATCATATTATGTAAGGGTGGATACGAACCACCCATTATTGATATGTTTAAACAAGCCAACGTACCACTTCGGGCTGAGTATGTAATATCGACCGTTACTACAGCTTTAAATATGATTCAAGAAGGGTTAGGTATTGCAATATTAGCCGAATTATCTTTAACGAATTTACCACAGAATGTGCAAACGAGAGAATTGGAACCACAAGTATGGAGAGAAATTGCTTTAGCTGTTCCTTCATTAAAGGATTCCTCAATCGCTGTGCAGCTATTTATTGAAGAATTTCAAGCGCTATTTGCAGAATAAAAAGAGGTGTCTCATATATCATAATGGGACACTTTTTAATTTGCTTATAAAAAATCTATGAAAAGGATTGACTTATCTTTTTGTTGTAACTATAATGATTACATCGAGGTGGTGATCACGATGAAAATTAGTAGCCGCTTTTCTATAGCTGTTCATATTTTATCTATTTTGAAAAACAATCCATCTTCACTTTGTACTTCAGACTATATAGCTGAAAGTGTAAACACAAATCCAGTAGTCATTCGTAAAATGATGTCGTACTTGAAACAAGCTGGTTTTGTATATGTAAATCGCGGTCCAGGTGGTGCCGGATTATTAAAGGATTTACACGAAATCACATTGTTAGATGTATACCATGCAGTAAATGTAGTCAAAGAAGACAAACTATTTCATATTCACGAGCAACCAAATCCAGATTGTCCAATTGGAGCAAATATTCAAGCGGTGTTAGAAGTTATATTAATACAAGCGCAATCTGCGATGGAAGAAATTTTGAGAAATATTGCGATGGGGCATTTGTTTGAAACTTTGCAAGAAAAAATGAATGCTTAAATCATATTTATATTTTTTTGTTATTAATGTAACTAATTTAATTACAACTATAAAGGTAAGGTGTAAAAGTATGACTATAAAAATGAAAGTATACTCAGATTTTATATGTCCATTTTGTTTTTTAGCAAAAGGTCCATTAGATGAAGTAGCGAAAGAGAAAGATGTAGAAATTGAATGGATGCCATTTGAATTACGTCCAAGTCCATATTCAAAAATAGATCCATGGAATGAGCCAGAAAAATTAGGCTCATGGGATGCTTTTATTCTTCCAACTGCGAAGAAGTTAGGAATCGATATGCGTTTGCCGCGTGTTTCACCGCATCCATATACACATTTAGCTTTCGAAGGATGTCAATTTGCGAAAGAACGTGGACTAGGAAATGAGTATCATCACCGCGTATTCACCGCATTTTTCCAAGAAGAGCAAAACATTGAAGATATTAATGTTTTAACAAAATTAGCGGTAGAAGTAGGTCTTCCTGAAGCTGAATTTAAAGATGCTTTAGTAACTCGTAAATATAAAGAAAAGCATCAAGAAGCAATTCAGCATGCATATGATGAAGCAAATATTATGGCTGTTCCAACTGTCATGATTGGAGATGAAGTCATTCAAGGGCTTGCTAGTAAAGAAACGCTACAAAGAGTCATCGATAAAGAAATTGAAAAGGATAAAACAAATTCATTTGAAGGTATGCAATGTAATACAGATGGATATTGCTAATTCGCTTGTTATGAAATAACAAAATAAATTATAAAACAAATATTTGGAGGAATTAACATGTCAGCAACTACAACAAATTTAAAAGAAGCAATCGTGAACCGTCGTTCTATTCGTAAAGTAACAAAAAACGATGCAATTACGAAAGAAAGAATTGAAGAAGTTTTACAAACAGCTTTACACGCACCAACATCTTTCAATATGCAAAGTGGTCGTATGGTTGTATTAATGGATGGAGAACATGAAAAGTTTTGGGATATTGTTAAAGAAACACTAAGAGCCCGCGTACCGGCAGAAAACTTTGAAGCGACTGTAGAAAGATTAAAAGGTTTCCATGCAGGTGTTGGGACTGTGTTATTCTTTGAAGATCAAGCAACAGTAGAAAAAATGCAAGAAAATGCACCATTATATAAAGATCAGTTCCCATTCTGGTCTCATCAAGGAAATGCAATGTTACAACATACTGTATGGATGTTATTATCGGCTGAAGGAATTGGTGCATCCCTGCAACACTACAATCCAATCGTAGATGCTGAAGTGAAAGAAACTTGGAACATTCCAGCGGAGTGGAGCTTAGTAGGACAAATGCCATTTGGTGAGCCAAATGAACAACCAGGAGAAAGAACTTTCTTACCTACTGAAGATGTAGTGAAATTTTATTAAGAAATTTAATATGTAAAAAGTTAAATAAAAGGAGAGTACATATTAGCCATATATGTACTCTCCTTTCGTATGCAATGTTAAACTCTTACTGCAAGAACGATTTCCTTCATATGAATCGAAGTTTTTCCTTACAATTAAAAATCTGTTATGTTTATTGTTTTGTAATGACAGTAAACATCCCCGTCATGTTTGGTGAGTAATCCTTAAAATCAAATTTCTCATAGAACGATTCTTTACCTTCTGATGCAAACAAACCGACAAACGCCTTATCAGGGGCATTTTCGTGTAAGTATGTAACTAAACGATTCATGATTTCTTTCCCGATACCATGTTTCTGATAATCCGGATGAACTACTATATCTTGAATATAGAAATAGATAGATCCATCACCAACAATTCGCCCCATGCCAATTATTTGTTCATTATCTTTCACTGTGATGCAGTGAATAGAATGCTTCAGTGAAGTTTCCGCCACTTCAAAATTCATATAATCAGTCCATCCAACAGAATCACACAAATATTTGTACTCTTCTAATGTTGGAATGTTATGTTTAAACTCATATGTTTTCAAAATGTACCCTCCAAGCCCTTAAATTTAACAAGTATATACATTCGACATTTTTTTATCTTTTCCTCTTATGTAACTGAATTCCCTTTAGCTATTGAATTTCGTCCAGTTTCCGTATTTGTATTTGTGTTAATTAATAAGAGTTTAGGGGAAAAATATAAGAAATAATCGAAAGGGAAGTGGGAAAATGAATGATGAGAAAAAGTATACAGTGGTAGGTACTGATGTTGAAGAAGTAAAACGTTTAAATGAAAATTCGGGATTATCATATAATCAAGTGAAAGAATTATTAGCGAAGCAAATGCAAAAAAAGAAGTAATGAAATTGAAATCCTTTATTTTTTCATTTAGCATTCTAATTAGAGAGAGTTATGAGGATAACTCTCTTTTTCAATACAATGGAGCAACTTTTAGAGCGGAGGAAACAGCATGAAAAAGTGGATAAAGATAACGCTGTCAATTGCTGGGGGTATCGTCCTATTGACATGTGCCGGAGGATATTACGTGTATAAAAATTATTTTCCAAAGGAAACTGAGCGTATCGTATATGATAAAGATAGAGTGTTAAAACCGATACATAATCAGTTGAAAGGGATTAACATAGATAATGTGAAGATAAAAGAAAAAGAGGTTGTAAATGCGACTGTGAACGAGCTTCAAAAAATGATTGATGATGGAAAATTATCATATGAAGAGTTAACGAGTATTTATCTTTTTAGAATACAAGAACATGACCAAAATGGAATATCATTAAATGCTGTTACAGAGATTAATCCAAATGCAATGGAAGAAGCGCGAAAGTTAGATAAAGAAAGGTCTTCAAATAAGAAATCGAACTTATACGGCATGCCGGTTATCGTAAAAGATAATGTACAAACAGAAAAGGTGATGCCGACAAGTGCGGGCACGTATGTGTTAAAAGATTGGATTGCAGATGAAGATGCGACAATCGTGAAGAAGTTGAAAGAAGAAGGTGCTTTTGTTTTAGGAAAAGCGAATATGTCTGAATGGGCAAATTATTTATCCTTTACAATGCCTAGCGGATATAGCGGGAAAAAAGGACAAAATTTGAATCCGTACGGTCCGATTACATTTGATACATCAGGATCAAGCTCTGGATCTGCTACAGTAGTTGCGGCAGATTTTGCGCCGCTTGCAATCGGGACAGAAACGACTGGATCAATTGTAGCACCAGCGACGCAGCAATCAGTAGTTGGATTACGTCCATCACTAGGTATGGTGAGTAGATCAGGCATTATTCCGTTAGCTGAAACGCTTGATACAGCAGGGCCGATGGCAAGAACGGTAAAGGATGCGGCAACGTTATTTAACATAATGGTAAGTTATGATGAAAAAGATATTATGACAGAAAAAATGAAAGAAAAAGAAAGAATTGATTATACGAAGGATTTATCAATAGATGGATTGAAAGGGAAAAAAATAGGGGTTCTTTTTTCAATAGATCAACAAGATGAGAATAGAAAGAAAGTAGCAGAAAAGATTAGAAAAGACCTTCAAGATGCAGGTGCGATATTGACTGATGATATTCAGTTAAACAGCGAGGGTGTAGATAATCTGCAAACATTAGAATATGAATTCAAACATAATGTTAACGATTATTTTTCACAGCAAAAAAATGTACCGGTAAAATCGTTAGAAGAGATTATAGCGTTTAATAAAAAGGATAGTAATAGACGAATAAAATATGGACAAACATTAATTGAGGCGTCTGAAAAATCTGTTATAACGAAAGATGAGTTTGAAAAAGTAGTGCAAACGAGTCAAGAAAATGCAAGAAAAGAGCTAGATAGATATTTAGTAGAAAAAGGTTTGGATGCTTTAGTTATGATTAACAACGATGAAGTTCTTCTATCAGCTGTAGCTGGCTATCCAGAATTAGCGGTGCCAGCAGGATATGATAACAATGGAGAGCCAGTAGGTGCAGTGTTTGTCGGGAAGCAATTCAGTGAGAAGGAACTATTCAATATTGGTTATGCGTATGAACAGCAGTCTAAAAATAGAAAATCACCTAAATTGTAAAAGGGTAAACGAAAAAAAGAGCTCCATTGAAGTAAGTAGGTGGCTAATGTAAATAGAATCTAACAATATAAAAAGAAAAAAAGGATTCTTTCTAATTAGTAAGAAAGATTGTCTATAGAAGTTCATAAAATGTAATATATTCAATTTCCATCCACTGAAGGGGGAGGTTAAATCTTAATGAATGAAGTGAAAAATTTCTTTCGAAGTAGAGGGTTTCAACGGTTTCTCGTTTTAATAATAGTAGCGTTAGTATTATATGGATTAAAAAGTATGATCAATTTAATATTAATTACGTTTATACTGACATTTTTAATGGATCGTTTTCAACGTTTTATTTCAAAGAAATTGAAAGTGAACCGGAAAATTGTTATCGCCTGTTTGTATATCATATTAGTTTCCTTTATTGGCACGACATTATATAAATATTTACCTGTGTTAACGATACAAATTTCACAATTGATTTATCAATTTAAATTGTTTTTTCAAAACCCACCTGATAATGAAATCATTAAATATGCACTTTCGACAATTAACGGAATGGAAGTATCAAAATATATAGAACAAGGTGTAGATGTCATATATCAATCGATTGCAAATATAGGAAAAGTCAGTTTGCAAATACTCCTTTCTCTTATTTTAAGTTTATTTTTCTTATTAGAAAAAGAACGCATCATATCATTTACTTCGAAATTTAAAGATAGTAGTCTGAAGGTTTTTTATGAGGAGATTGCATATTTTGGTGAAAGGTTTGCAAGATCGTTCGGTAAAGTAATTGAAGCGCAGTTTTTAATTGCAGTTGTAAATTGTATTCTTACTGTCATTGCATTAATTGTTTTAGGATTTCCGCAGCTTCTCGTATTAGCTGTCATGATTTTCTTACTTGGATTAATCCCTGTTGCCGGGGTAATCATTTCCTTGTTTCCACTTTGTATTATTGCATATAACGTAGGCGGAGTTATGTACGTTGTATACATACTTGTGTTCATTACAGTAATCCATGCTCTTGAAAGTTATTTTTTAAACCCGAAGTTTATGTCTGCGAAAACGAATTTGCCAATCTTTTATACATTTATGATTCTCATCTTCTCAGAACATTTCCTTGGAATATGGGGGCTTATTATCGGGATACCAATCTTTATCTTTTTATTAGATGTACTTGATGTAAACAATGAGGAACAGTTTAAAAAATAGGAAATGATAGAAAATAACTGATGTTTTCAAGGAACAATCAAAAAAGCAATCCAAAATAAATTGGATTGCTTTTTTGCATACACGATTAAAGAACTGGAGCCATTGTTTCTTTTAATACTTGAACAGAGTGATCGAATTTTAATTCTTCTTCTTCACTTAATTCCACTTCTAAAATTTCACGAACACCGCCGCGATTTAAAACAGCAGGTACGCCGATATAAACATCTTTTTGACCGTATTGGCCTTCTAAGTAAGCTGATACTGTTAATACGCTATTTTCGTCGTTTAAAATCGCCTTTGTAACACGTAGAAGTGACATACCGATACCATAGTAAGTTGCACCTTTTCGCTCGATAATATGGTAAGCTGCATCACGAACGTTTATGAAGATTTTGTCTAAATCTTCTTGCGTGTATGTGTTGTCTTTATCAAGAAGCGTTTGTAGTTTTTGAATACCGACTGATACGTGACTCCAAACAGGAAGTTCCGTATCACCATGTTCACCGATTATATAAGCATGAATGTTGTGTGGACCAATATCGAAATACTCACCTAACATATAGCGGAAACGAGCAGAATCAAGTGTTGTACCAGAACCGATTACGCGTTCTTTTGGTAAACCAGATTCTTTCCAAGTTACGTAAGTTAAAATATCGACAGGGTTAGTTGCGATTAAGAAAATACCATCAAATCCGCTATCCATAATGCTACGAACGATTTGTTTGAAGATTTTCGCGTTTTTCTCAACTAAATCTAAACGTGTTTCGCCTGGTTTTTGTGGTAATCCAGCCGTAATGACTACAAGATCAGCATCTTTACAATCTTCGTAGCTGCCTTTCCATACTCTAGTTGGAGCTGGAGCAAATGGAACTGCATGACTTAAATCCATGGCTTCTCCTTCAGCTTTTGCCTCGTTTACATCAACTAAAACAAATTCTTCAGCTACAGCTTGGTTAATCATGCAGTAAGCATAACTACATCCAACTGCTCCTGTTCCTACTAATACAACACGGTTAATCCCTTTTTTCATTTCAAAATTCCTCGCAATTTCATTGATTTTATTATGTAAGATAATACGTCTTACTTCTATAGAGTCATATCTAGTTTATTACATTTTATAAAAGATATTCAAGTATTTGAAAATGTATCCTTGCAATTTCTTGCATGAAACATAGGAAGTAAGTTAAAGGAATATAATGCAATAAAATCCTTTATCAAAGGGGAAAAGGGTATGATGCAGCCATTAACGATGGGAAAAATGCTTCATATTATTAATGTGGGGCTCGTTAAAACGAAGAATCCAAAGCAAATTATTATTGCTGGTGCAGGGATTTCAGGATTAGTTGCAGCATCGTTATTGAAAGAAGCAGGGCATAACATAACAATTTTAGAAGCAAATAATCGAATAGGCGGAAGAATATATACGATTCGTGAACCATTTAGCTCTGGTTTATATTTTAATGCAGGGCCGATGCGAATTCCTGGAATACACGAGTTAACTTTAGCTTATATTCATAAATTTAAATTACCGTTAAATCTGTTTATAAATAAAACCGCTTCAGATATTATTTATACGAATAATATTAAAACGAGATTGAGCATATTCGAAAAAAATCCAAGTATACTTGGATATCCTGTTTTAGAGAACGAAAAAGGGAAAACGGCAGAAGAGTTAATGTTAGTAGTATTAGAACCCATACTAAATTTTATAAAAAAAGATCCTAATAAAAACTGGATTATCGTTGAAAAAAAGTATAAAACATATTCGCTCGGCTCATTTTTAACTGAATATTATTCAGACGGTGCAATAGATATGATTGGGGTACTTCTTGATATGGAAGCTTATATGGGAATGTCTTTAATTGAAGTATTAAGGGAAATGATTTTTTTTACTTCAACGACGAAATATTATGAGATAACGGGTGGAATGGATGTATTACCCAATTCATTTTTGCCACAGCTAAAGGATAATATTTTTATGTCATATAAAGTAGAGAAAATTATACAAGAAGATAATAAAGTAATGTTACAAGGAAATCGTGAGCAAACGTTAGAGCGATTTACTATAACAAGTGATATTGCTATTATCACAATTCCATTTTCAGCGTTACGATTTGTAGAAGTTCGGCCGTATCATTTATTCTCTTATTATAAAAGACGAGCAATTCGTGAATTAAATTATATTGCTGCAACTAAAATTGCGATAGAGTTTAAAAGTAGATTTTGGGAAAGAGTGGAGCAATGTGGCGGTAAATCTATTACAGATTTACCTATACGGTTTACATATTATCCGAGTTATGGCATTCATACACCAGGGGCAGCTACCGTTTTAGCGAGTTATACGTGGGCAGATGAGGCGTTAACATGGGATAGTTTACCGAATAGTGAACGCATTCGTTATGCATTAAGAAATTTAGCGGAAATATACGGTGACATCGTTTATAGTGAGTTTGTTACAGGGGCATCTTTTAGCTGGAGTCAAAATCCGTATTCTTGCGGCGCATTTACAGCTTTCGAACCGGGCCAAGAACTCGAGTTATTTCCGTATATTACACCACCATCTGGGAAAGTGCATTTTGCCGGAGAGCATACAACATTAACACATGGGTGGATGCAAGGAGCAATAGAGTCTGGAATTCGAGTTGCTCATGAAGTAAACGAAAAGTGAAGATATATTTACAAATCACCACTCTTTTAATAAAATAATAAATATAAATCGTAATTATTACGCTTTGAATACGTTTTGAAATAAAGAAATGGATGGTTGATCAAATGAATAAAGTAGAAATTCATATATTAGGTGGCTTTTTAGGTAGTGGAAAATCAACATTATTACAAAATTTATTGTTAGCGGAGAAAAAGAAGGATAGAAAAGTTGCAGTGTTGATGAATGAGATTGGTGAGTACTCAGTAGATACAGATATTATTGGAAAAGAGAATGTTTTAAGAGAGCTTCTGAAAGGTTGTATTTGTTGTACGCTAAAAGAAGAGCTTGAAATACAATTACATTCGTTATATCAACAAGAAAGACCAGATGTCATTTATATAGAAACGACAGGTGTTGCGCATCCAATTGAAGTGTTAGATGCATGTGTATCACCAATTTTAGCACCTTTCCTAGAAGTGAAATCAATAGTAGTCGTTTTAGATGCAGTAAGGTGGTTAAATCGAAGTGTATTAAGTGCAAACGTTCAGCAATTATTACATGAGCAACTGAAGTTTGGTAGCCAAATTTTAATTAATAAATCAGATTTACTAACAGATGCGGATAAGAACAAAGTAATTGAAGATGTGAAAGCAATAAATAGTCATGCGAAATTGTTTGAAACAAAGTATTGTAATATATCTTTAGAGGATATAGAAGAAGTTGAATTTACGAATGATGGGGAACATGAGACACTACATGTAAAACAGCATTTGCATATACAAACGATGACATATCAATTTACGAAATCAATTGATCAAGATAAATTATACGAATGGCTTTCGAATTTACCAGATAGTATTTATCGTGTAAAAGGTTTTGTGAAATTTCATGGGGACAAATATCCTCACTTATTCCAATACTCGTTCGGGGTACCGACTTTATTGGAACAAGACTTCGGTTTCCCAACGAACTTGGTAGTAATAGGAGAAGGGCTAGATAAGAAACAATTGGCTGAAGGGTTAGAGAAAGTGGAACTTAATTCTAATTAAGATTAAAGGAGCTGCCCCGCAAGTCGTTGAAACCGACTTGTGGGGCAGCCCTTTTATTTCTTATGAGTAACCATTTAGCTACTTGTATTCATGTTAAATAGTCACTCTTTTAGTATTTTCGTTTTCCAAGATAAACATTTACTCTAGTACTAGAGTCTCTACTAAATTCAATTTTGCGACCATCTAATTCTATTGTTCGAGAGCTTGCAGTAGGATTTTTAATTAGACTATACAGATAATCTGCTTTAGTTGGTAGTAGTGTATTTAGGATTTTTCTCACCGGCTCGTTTAATACAGGATCATCACTATGAATAGACATTCTATATGCACTGTCATCATAGGGAGAAAAATTAAATTGCATAATGCCATCATATGTTTGACCAGTTTTAGTGAATACATAGTTATAATCGGTTTTTAAAAACCCAGAATCAATCAGTATATTCTCAATTTCTTTATACTTATCCTCATCTTTCGCAGGAATAGAATCAGGAATAAAATAAGGACTTACATTAATTGCGCTATACATAAACTTTGCAAATTGTTCTCTTGTTACATTCAGTTTTCCGCCGTATTGATAGTTTCCAATTCCGTTTGTAATACCATTACTATACAATGAACGAACAGAGTTTGTTGCCCAATGATTATTTGGAACATCATAGAAAAGGTCGTTTGTTTTTACAGGTAAATGAAACGCTTTTTGTAAGATAACAGCCATTTCATATCGAGTTAATGTATCATCAGGTCTAAACTTGTCAGTGCTATTGTCCCCTGTCATGATTCCTTTTTGAGCAACTGCTTTAATATTGTTTTCAAACATATGCCCATGAATATCAGAGAAATGTTTACTTGTAGATCCGGTATTTTCTAGTTTTAAGTATCTTGAAATAATCGCAGCTACTTGCCCACGAGTTACATTGTCCCCAAATCCAAATTTTCCGTTACCATAACCATTCATGACATTTTGTTCAGTTAAATGGTCAATCGAATCTTCAGACCAATGCCCTTTTGGTACATCGATGAAACGTTCAGTTTGTGCATGAGCATTCGTTGCACCGAATAATGTGGCGGTAATTAAGCCTGTTGCAAGTACATGTTTAAAATTCATTATGATTCCTCCTAAGTATATAAAACAATATTTTCTCACCCATATCCGTTACTTTTAAGTGATAATCACTTATCTATTATATTAGTATATTTAGTTTTTGTAAAATATGGATTTACTTTCGGAATATTGCTTAAATATATTTGGTGTTATAAGAGGGAAGTATAAAAAGTTAACTGACGGGGCGTTGATTCATTTTGATCATGAAGATGTTCGTATCCCAGCTGGTGGATCGAAGCAGGTTGCGAGCTATGATACTGTTGAGAATCGACAACATTATTATTGATGTAATAGATCCTATTAGTATGAAAGAACGTCTAGACCGGGTTTCAACTCCTAATTTTGACAAGGTGATTCGGGAGGCGTTAAGAAAAAGTGGATTTACTCCTAAAGATATTAAAGTATTGTTACCACTGCATACAAAACGTTCTATGTTAATAGAATTGATACAGGGGCTAGGGCTAGCAGAAGAACAAGTTGTATATTTAGATCATTATGGACATATGTCAGCGCTGGATCCTTGCATTGGTCTTCACTTTGCAAATGAACAGGGAAAATTACAGGCCGGAGATATTGCAGTAGTAGTTAGTGCAGGGACTGGATATACGTGGGCAGCGACTGTAATTAGGTGGTGAAAAATGCTAGATGAATATATGGTAAATGGAGGTATTTGGAAAGAGGCGGCGAATGTAAAGGTACTTCATTAAATTTTTTTAACAGATTTGTTTGTATGATTCAGAGGAAAAGTCATAATTACGGATGGGCAACTTTGGCGTGTTTGACTCTATCAGAAAGTAAAGTATGGGGAGGATCACAATGTCGATGAAAAAACGTAAATGGCTAAGAATGGTGGCTACTGGTTGTATTTTAAGTTCGTTATTAATAACGGCAGCTTGTTCAGGAAAGAAAACAAGTACAGAGGATGAAAAGACGATTAAGGTAGGGGTTCTTGCTTCATTAACAGGTCCATTAGAATCATATGGAAAACAAACAGTGAACGGATTTGAATTAGGGTTAGACTATGCAACGGGTGGAACTGGGAAAGTGGAAGGGAAGAAGATTAAGTTTGTTGTAGAAGATACGGAAACAAAAGCAGAGGTGGCGGTTAAAAAAGCTACGAAGTTATTAGAAGAAGAGAAAGTCGATTTTTTAATCGGATCATCTAGTTCAAGTGATACATTAGCGGTATTACCACTAGCTGAAGAATATGAAAAAATAATGGTTGTTGAACCAGCAGTTGCTGATAGTATTACCGGAAAGAACTGGAATAAATATATTTTTAGAACAGGAAGAAGTTCTTCGCAAGATGCGATTGCAGGAGCAGCGGCAATTGCAAAAAAAGATGTAAAGATTGCGACGTTTGCTCCGGATAATGCATTTGGCCGTGAAGGGATTGCAGCTTTTAAAGCTGGAGCGAAGAAATTAGGTGCGAATATTGTAAACGAGCAATATGCTGATACGAATTCGACTGACTTCACTGCAAATATTCAAAATATCATTAGCTCAAAACCAGATTATTTATTTATCGTTTGGGCAGGGGCAAACTCACCTTGGAAACAGTTAAAAGATATGAATGTGGAAGCACAAGGTATTAAAATTTCTACCGGTGCACCAGATATACCGGCATTAAAAACGATGGATGCGTTAGTAGGAATGCAAGGTTTTTCTGTTTATTATCATACACTCCCGAAAAATAAGGTGAATGATTGGTTAGTGGAAGAACATAAAAAACGATTTAATGGTGCGGTGCCAGATTTATTTACAGCAGGTGGAATGTCAGCGGCAATTTCTATTGTAGAAGCTTTAAAGAAAACAAAAGGTGATACAGATGTTGATACGTTGATTAAGAAAATGGAAGGAATGGAATTTGATACACCGAAAGGAAAGATGAAGTTTAGAGAAAAGGATCACCAAGCGATGCAAACACTTTATTCTATCACATTGAAAAAGCAAGATGGTGTTGATTATCCGGTGCCAGTATTAGAGCGAGAATTAACGATGAAAGAGACAGAACCACCAGTTCAAAACAAATAAACTGAATTTTCTGTTGTTTTTGTATAAAGAGGGGGATGCCCTCTTTATACGTATTTCTTTCATACTTAAAGCTTTAAAGGGAGGGATTTCGTGACACATTTGCTAGAAACGAAAAATCTTAGCGTATCTTTTGGCGAGCATCATGTTATTAAGGATGTGAATTTAACGGTACAAAAAGGAAAACTTATTTCCATTATTGGACCAAATGGTGCAGGAAAGACAACGTTATTTAATTTACTAAGTGGACAAATTTCTCCAACAAAGGGTGAAGTATATTTTAAAGGACGAGAGATTACAAAATTATCAATTTCGGATCGAACTCGATTAGGAATCGGCCGTTCTTTTCAGCTTACAAATATATTCCCAGAGTTAACGGTACTTGAAAATGTTCGTTTAAGTGTTCAATCATTTGTTCAAGATTACTATAGTTTTTTTCCGAGTTCGGCAAAATTTAAGCAACAAGTGGGAGAGGCGAGACGTTTCTTAAAAACAGTCTTACTTCACGAGAAAGAACATGTATTAGCGAAAGATTTAGCACATGGGGAAAAACGAAAGTTAGAGCTTGCGATGTTACTAGCTTTAAAAACGGATGTATTACTACTTGATGAGCCGACGGCAGGTATATCAGTTGAGGAAGTACCGGCTATTTTACAAGTGATTGAAAATATTAAAAAACATCCAGAGAGTACAATTGTACTAATTGAACACAAAATGGATATGGTACTAGGTTTATCAGACCATCTTATCGTTTTATTCCATGGAGAGTTATTAGCTGAAGGTTTGCCCGAAGAAATGATGAAAGATGAGCGTGTACAAAGTGCTTATTTAGGGGGATTATATAGTGGCACTATTACAAGTGAATAATATAGAGACGTATTTAGATCAGTTTCATATTTTACAAGGGGTATCTCTTGCTGTTGAGAAAGGAACGATTACTGTACTGTTTGGAAGAAATGGGGCAGGGAAGACGACGACATTACGTTCGGTTATGGGATTTCACCATATCGCACATGGTGAAATTTATTATGATCGTACACAAGTAAATGGATTATCTACACATTTAATTTCAAGGAAAGGAATAGGTTATGTACCAGAAAATCAAGGTATTTTTCACGATCTGACAGTAGAAGAAACATTCGCTCTTGCTAGGGGTAAGGGAGAAGAAGCGGAAGAGAAAATTGAGTGGATGCTTGAACTATTTCCAGATTTAAAGCAGTTTTGGCACAAAAAAAGTGGATTCTTAAGCGGAGGACAAAAACAAATGCTAGCAATTTCAAGAGCATTTATTAATAGTGATGGTTTATTACTTATTGATGAGCCGAGTAAAGGCTTGTCCCCTATTATGATAGAAAAATTAATGATAGCCATTTTGAAAATGAAGGAGAAAACAACAGTTTTACTCGTTGAACAAAACTTTATGATGGCTAGTCAAATTGGTGATTACTTTTATATTATGGATAACGGAAGAATTGTTCATAACGGTTTTATGCATGAATTAAAAGAGGATAAGGAAATGTGTCACAAATATTTAGGAATCTCTTAACATGAATCCGAGGTGAGAAGGATGGATGTGTTAATCAATTTATTTGTAAATGGGATTTCAACAGGGATGCTCATTTTTTTATTAGCATCAGGACTTTCACTTATTTTCGGTTTAATGAGCGTTCTAAACTTCGCACATGGTGGTTTATTTGCCTGGGGAGCGTTTACAGGTGTTTGGATATTTAATATGACAGGTAGTTATGTATTAGCGTTAATTGGAGCAATTGCTATGGGGATGTTTCTTGGATTCATTTTAGAAAGATTCCTTATTAGACCGGTATATGGAAATCATGTTCGCCAGCTTCTTGTGACGCTTGGAGGAATGCTTGTACTTAGTGAATGTATTAAAGTATTTTGGGGGCCAAATCCAATTGGTGCTAAATTACCGTTATGGTTACAAGGTAGTTATACATTTGAAGGTATTATATTAATTAAATATCGTCTATTCGTAATTTTAATTGGGATCATCATTTATATTTCCTTACTATTATTGCTTAAAAAAACAAAGATAGGTCTAATGATCCGTGCAGGTGTAATGGATAAAGAAATGGTTCAAGCGCTCGGTATTAACGTAAAAGCGATATTTTCTTTCGTCTTTTTATTAGGAGCAGGGATGGCAGCGTTGGGAGGCTTCTTATTAGCACCGTATTCAGGAGTTATTTTCGCCGAGATGGGTATGCAGTATGCGATTTTAGCTTTCATAGTAGTAATCATTGGAGGATTAGGAAGCGTACAAGGTTCAGCAATCGCATCTTTAATTGTCGGATTAGCGGGTGCTTTTACAGCGTATTTTATACCGGATTTATCACTTGCAATCAATATGTTAATGTTACTATTTTTCTTAATAGTGAAGCCAAATGGACTTGTTAGTGAAAAGGGGTGAAATGGTGAACAGCACATCAAATCGAATTAAAGTATACTTCGGAGTATTTATGCTCATTTGTTTAAGTGTATTTCCATTCGTAAATGATTCACGGAGCTTGTTAATTTTGTTCACTCAAATCTTCATCTTTGCTATTTTTGCAATGAGTTTTGATGTATTGCTTGGGTATACAGGAATTGTATCGTTCGGCCATTGTATGTTCTTTGGAATTGGAGCGTATGGGGTAGCACTTTTATTTGATCGGCAAGGAGTATCCATAACGAACTTTTTAATAGGGATAGTAGCTGCAATTATCATTTCAGCAATTGTTAGTTATATAATCGGTTTGCTTTCGTTACGGCTGAAAAGTCATTTTTATGCAATGTTAACACTTGCTATTTCACAGTTGTTTTTCGTACTTGCTGAAAAATGGCGTGGACTCACTCACGGAGGGGACGGTTTTACATTTGGTGTACCAGACTTATTCCGTGATCGTTTTACGTTTTATTATGTAACACTTATATGTTTAATTGTCATTTTTATTCTGTTACGTCTTTTCACAAAATCTTCTATTGGAAAAGTATTAAAGGCAATTTCACAAAATGAGCAACGTGTTGAAGCATTAGGATATAAAGTTCTTCATTATAAAATTATTGCTAGTATTGTTGCAGGAGTAGTTGCTACGATTAGCGGTGGTTTATTTGTTATCACACTACGCTTTGTTAATACGACTGTATTTTCAATTGAAATGACATTAAATGCATTATTGATGACAATGATTGGAGGCGTTGGAACGTTAATTGGAGCAATTGCTGGAGCTGGAATTATTGAATCACTGAAATATTATTTATCAGAACTAGCCACAGCGTATCCGATTTTTGAAAGATGGACAATTATTCTTGGTTTATTGTACATTATCGTCTTGCTAGTTTTTCCGAAAGGATTAGTTGGCACGATTAAGAGACTGAAGAATGTGAAACAGAGTAAGAAGGAGAAAAGTGCAGAAGTGGAGCAAAATGTGTGAAAAATCAATTGTATAGAATATGAAAATCCCTCTTTTAAATTCGTAAAGGAGGGATTTTTATTGGTGTATGTAATTAGTTTATAGCTATTCTATTAATCAAATAGTTCATCAGGGATTTGTTTTAAAGAGTTTTCATTTGTAAAAAAATGAACAGCTAATTTCTCAATTGGAACATTTTCAATTGGTACCAATGTATCATTTCTAATCGGCAAAAAGGCTATTCCTTTTCCGTCCTGAATAAACTCTTCCATAAGCGAATAAGAATCTAATTGTTGAAGTTGACGCTGTGATAAATGATTTTCTTTTAGAAATTGTATCGTCTTATTTCTAAAAGGGCACTTTTTGTCATTACTAACGAAGAAGAGTTCCTGCGAATAGTCAATGGTACGTGTTTCTTTCGTTTTTAATAAGCCTATAGAAATTGAAGTAGTAAATACTTTTTTAAAAGCTGCGTCGGGATCATCCTCATAAGTGATGACCATATCAACTTTTTGTTGTTGCAGTAATTTTTGTAAATGACTACTATTTTCTACATATATTTGATAATTCCTGAAATTTTCTTTAATACGCTTACTTACATAATTAGTCAAAATAGATTGTGACGTCGCGATTATATAAGAAGAACCACTCGTTTTAATTTTATCTTTCGCTTCTTCTACTAAAGTTAATATTTGATTCGTGTAGTCTAATAAAATGTCACCAGAAGGTAACAAGGAAACGCCTTTGTTATCTCTATGTAGTAAAGGAGTTTCTAATTCTTGTTCTAATTTTTTGATTCGCTCAGTTACGTTTGGCTGAACATATCCTAACTCTTTAGCAGCTTTACTAATAGAACCTTCACTAGCTACAGTTTTGAATATAATAAGATCATTTATTTCCATTTATCACAGCCCCTTATACGGTATCATTATAAATGATAACAAACATAATTTATACCTATTTTACGTTAGTCAATCACCGGTTTATCATTGTGTATATAAGATAGAAAGTGAGTGATAAACATGATTGGAATGCAATATAAAGTCATTTTGCCAAAGGATTATGACATGGAGATTATTAAAAAAAGGGTAAAGGATAATGGGCATAAAACGGATGGTTTTCAAGAATTGAATTTCAAAGCATATTTAATTACTGAGGTAGGTATGGAAGGGAATTTCTATAACTGTTATGCACCTTTATATATTTGGAATGGTCATGAAGGAATGAACAAATTTATCTTTGAAGGGTATTACGATAATATTTTACAATCTTTTGGGTGGCAACAAATAAATATAGGTGTTCCATTAGTTGTTAATCTAAGTGGTGATTTTAAGAAATGTAAGTATGTTGTTGAATATGTGGGAAGTATTTCTCAAAAGAATTCATTGATTGGGACTCAATTTAATATTTTTAATAAGAATGTCCAGAATACAGAAAATTGTAAAGGGAATGTAATAGTGTATAACCCAGATAAGTGGGGATATAGTCAGTTTGAATTTTATGAAGTAAAGCCTGAAATTGAAGAGATGGAGGATATTACAATATATGAGGTTTTACACATTTCACAGTAGATGAGGAATTGAAATATAAATAAATTATTTATAAAAAATCCATTTTGAGTCAAGTAATAATGTTCAAAATGGACTTTTCTTAATTATCTTATGTATATTCAAAACAAATTACTGCTTTTCTTAATTCTTTATTAAAGAATAAGTAAATACGATCGGCACCATAAGCTTGAAAATAATATCCTGTAACAAATCCAACATATGTAAATGGATGTCCATATTCATCTTTTGGTACATATAGAAGATTCGTAAAGTCAAAAATTTCGTCTTCGTTATCGCAGTCTTCTAATAATTCTTTACCTTCTTCTGTCATAAAACGAACATCATTTAGGATACCATTTACCACGGGATAATTTAATCCCCAGCCATTTGTTTGTTTTTCGGCAAACTCTCGTTCTAATACTTCTACAGATGTAAATTCTTTTCCAAAGCTAGAATAAGGATAAATTTTTTGATTACGTTGAAAATAATCTTTACGGATTTGATAATTTCTTTCATTACTCTCGTAGGCTTGTTCTATTATGTCAGAATTATTTTGTTCGATTTCGAAATAATTCCAATCCGCTTCAAATTTATATTTTCCATTAATGACATTGAATCCTAATGTATCTGCTTTCGTAAAATTTGTGTGAAATGGTTTGGTGAAATCACCCACGCAACCATCATGGATTTCTTTTGCTGACACAATATGTAACCATTCGTCCAATTCCGGTTCAATACATTGTAAGTTTATAGAACAAATGGGTAAAAAGTGCTTTTTATGTTGTTCTAAATCATCATAAAATATGTCTTCATATTCAGGAAATGGTTTTATAAATTGTTTAGAAATATGCATGTTCTGCCCACCTTTATACTAGTGCTTTGTTTAATTTTATCATTTTATTTGAATTTTTTCTTATTTAAAACTTTATGATACTCATAGTTATGGGAAGAAAGAGTTCGTAAGTAAGGTAGATATCTATTGTTAAGATTTTATCATATGTCGAACAGTTGAGAGATGAAGCAGAGTAAGACTTCATACTTATACATAGCCTTACTACATTCGACACATAGCGACAATATAATGTTCGTTTATCTGTTAGTATAGTATATAGTTTTTGGGGATTTTTATCATTTTCACATTGGGGGAAGGGAATTTATGTTTAAAAAAATCGCGACAGTCACTTTAGCAGGGACGTTAGCTTTCAGTTTATCGGCATGTGATGAGAAGAAAGAAGTAGCTAAAACTGTATCAAATGATACTAAGGAAGAGCAAAGTAGTGCCAAAAAAGAAAATACGAAGAATGAAGATACAAGAGAATATAATGTTGAAAAAACTACTGAAATTAGAAATCAAAAATTAACAGTCCATAAAGTACAAATAGCACAAGTGGCAGAATATGATAAGCTGGAAAAAGGTAATGAGTTTGTTATTGTTCATGTTACAGTAGAGAATATTGGTCATCAAAAAGTTAGAATTAACCCATTGGATTTTTACCTTGAAAGAGGCGATGGAAGTATTGTGGACCATACATTTTCAACTAGCAATAAAAATATTTTTAAAATTAAAGATGTAGATCCAAACGGTAAGTTAACAGGAGCTATAACATTTGAAGCGAAAAAAGGTGATTCTAATCTTGAATTAATTTATAGACCTGATGTTATGTCTAAAGAGGAAGTAAAAGTAGAGCTTAAATGATTTATCCCGTAAAAGTCCGATTGGTGTAAACAAGGGCCTTTTATGCAAACTTATACAGGTTTTACATGAAGACGGTATGCTCAAATGAATTTACGGTACGATAAAAGAAAATAATAGATTAGATGGTGTGAATTTCAAATATACTGTTTTGAAAACGAAAAATAAATGCATGATAAGGATTGGCGTTGGAGCTTAATCCTTTTTTTATGGAGATGTAGAGAATGGCAAGTAGACCTAATACTACACGATTGATGCCTTTAGTTAAGTACAAGTAAGTTGAGTTATATAAAAAATGTAATTATTTCTTGCATTACTATCACTTGAGTGGTAAAGTGATAGTAAGATTCACGATAGGAAGTGATCAAATATGCGTGATAATACGATAGGGTCATTAATATGGTTACGTTTAATACGATTTACGAACCAAAGTAATCAGATGTCAAATGAGTTTTTAAAACGGTTTGATTTAACGACAGCTCAATTTGATGTGCTTTTGCAAATACGTACGTATCAGCCACTCACACAAATGGAGTTAGCTGAAAAGGTAACTGTTACACAAGGCGGTATTTCTCGAATGCTAACTCGTCTTGAAAAAGAAGGATATATTGTACGAAAACAAGATTGGAAAACGAAAACAATTAGTCTTACAGAGCAAGGGGAAGCAGCTTTAGAGAGAGCGTTGCCAGAGCAACTTGCATTTCAATCATCGTTTTTTGATGATGTATTAAATGAAGAAGAGCAGAAAATATTATACGAGCTGATGACGAAAGTTCATAAGCATAGTGAAAAAAAAGAATTGCCGCAAGAGTAATTTTTTTTCACTATCAATTGACTAATCAAGTGATGGGTGATTGAAGAAAATGAATACGACTGAATTAAAGGAGAGAGCAACTATGGAAAAATACCGTATGGATACAAGTAAAGGAATAGAGTTTGGATTATATTCAATTGGGGATCATGTTTTAAATCCACATAACGGAGAGAAAATTAGTGCAGAACAAAGAATTCATGAATTAATTGAAACAGCAAAGTTAGCGGATGAATCTGGATTTGATGTATTTGCTGTCGGTGAAAGTCATCAAACGCATTTTACAACGCAAGCTCATACAGTTATTTTAGGAGCTATTGCACAAGCTACGAAAAATATAAAAATTGCAAGTTCAGCAACGATAGTAAGTACATCTGATCCGGTACGAGTGTATGAGGATTTTGCTACAATTGACTTAATTTCTAATGGACGTGCAGAAATCGTGGCTGGTCGTGGATCTCGTATTGGGGGATATAGTTTACTTGGTTATGACGTGAATGATTATGAAGAGCTATTTGAAGAGAAGATGGAACTTTTATTAAAAATTAATAAAGAGGAACATGTAACATGGAACGGACAGTTCAGAGCGCCGCTTGCACATGCATCGGTTATTCCGAGAGCTAAAAATAATAACTTACCAATTTGGCGTGCAGTTGGTGGCCCACCAGCTAGTGCGATTAAAGCAGGACGTGCGGGTGTACCAATGATGATAACAACACTAGGTGGTCCAGCTATTAACTTTAAAGGATCAGTAGATGCTTATCGTGAGGCTGCGGCGCAAAGTGGATTTAATCCAGCAAGTTTGCCAGTTGCAACAACGAGTTTATTTTATACAGCAAAAAATTCACAAGATGCGTTTAGTGAATACTATCCTCATATTAATGCTGGTATGCTTACACTGCGTGGTGGTGGGTATCCGAAGCAACAATTTACAAATGCAGTAGATTATCGTGACGCATTAATGGTTGGTAGCCCGCAACAAATTATTGAAAAAATGCTTTACCAATATGAATTGTTTGGACAACAACGTTTTATGGCACAAATTGATTTTGGTGGTGTGCCACTTAATAAAATTGAGAAAAATATCGAATTAATTGCTACTGAAATTTTACCGGCTGTTAGAAAACATACAGCAAAATAATTTGAAAAATACCGAGAGTCTAATCGATTCTCGGTATTTTTTTATGTATTAATTTTGTTTGAAAAAATGACAAAAAAATGAATTTTCAGTCTAGAAAGAGGGAAGGGGTTTTCTATTTTTGAATAACATTATTTCGTGTTTGAATTTTAGGAATGTATTTTTCTCTTGACAAAAAAGTAACTGATTTCTTCATTGGTAAAGAGGACATTTTTTCGTGAAAAAGTCAAGCGTATGTAGAGAAAACTGATTTTTTTATTGATATGAGAGTAAGTCTTATATTAAAAAAATACATTTTAGTAATGAGAAAAATCTAATTCAAAAAAATGACAAAAGACATATTTCAGACAAAATGATGTCAATAATACGTCAAAAATCAGCTGAATTTACTATGCAGGTATATTATACAATTCGATTAACGGATAAAACACTACTGAAATAGTGAAAAGGTAAATTTTATGAGAAAGTTTTTTTGTAATTATCTTGAAAACTGAAAAATTATATTTTCTAAAAGTACATAAACAAATTTATCTTTCTATATTTCTAAGATTTGAGTTGTTTTATTCATACAACTCAATTGAAATTACGATATAAAAAATTATGAAGGAAGTGATTGTAGTATGGAAACGCTCGAATTGGCACGAATACAATTCGCATCAACAACGATTTTCCATTACTTTTTTGTTCCGCTGTCTATTGGTTTAGCTTTTATCATTGCGTTAATGCAAACGTTATACGTGGTAAAGGGACAAGAAATTTATAAGAAGATGACGAAGTTTTGGACACAAATATTCCTAGTTAACTTTGCGGTAGGTGTAGTAACTGGTATTTTACAAGAATTCCAGTTTGGCATGAACTGGTCAACATATTCACGTTTCGTAGGTGATGTGTTTGGTCCATCACTTGCAATTGAAGGCTTATTAGCATTTTTCATAGAGTCTACATTCCTAGGTTTATGGGTATTCGGTGAGGACAAATTACCGAAGCGAATTCACTTGTTATGTATTTGGCTCCTTTCAATTGGAACAATGTTATCAGCATTTTGGATTTTAACTGCAAGTGCATTTATGCAATCGCCAGTAGGATATGAAATGGCAGCAGATGGACGTGCACAGATGAATGATTTCTTAGCGATTATTCAAAACCCACAATTATGGGTACAATTCCCGCATACAATTACAGCTGCGATTGCAACTGGTGCATTCTTTATTGCGGGTGTGAGTGCATGGAAAATAACGAAAGCTCAAGAAACTGAAGTGTTTAAAAAATCGTTCCGCATTTCTATCATTGTTGGAACACTTACAACGGCGTTAGTATTATTCTTTGGTCATGCGCAAGCACAACAATTAATTAAGACGCATCCAATGAAAATGGCAGCAGCTGAAGCGTTATGGAATACGAGTGAGGATCCAGCGCCATTTACAGTATTTGCGAAAATTGATGCAGAGAAGCAAGAAAATTCGTTTGAAATTCAAATCCCTTATATGCTAAGTCTATTATCATTTGATAAATTTAGTGGTCAAGTAGAAGGGATGAATCAAATTCAAAAACAATATGAAGAAAAATATGGGCCTGGAGATTATATACCGCCAGTACACACTATGTTCTGGAGTTTTAGAGCGATGGTAATGAGTGGAACATTTATGCTTCTTCTAGGAGCATACGGATGGTTCTTATCAAGAAAAGATCGTTTAGCTGAAAAAACTTGGTATTTAAAATTAATGGTGTATGCAATTGCACTACCGTTTATCGGTAATACAGTAGGATGGATTATGACTGAAATGGGACGTCAGCCTTGGGTAGTTTTCGGTGTTATGAAAACGGAAGATGCTGTATCTCCAAATGTTACGTTCGGAGAAGTATTATTCTCTTTAGTTTCATTCACATCACTATATTTAATTATAGGTGGAATCACTATTTACTTATTCGTTCGTATTATTAAAGGACATGAGAATAAGAAAGCGAAACAGGATTCTCAAAGCCATGATCCATTTGATAAGGAGGAAGAGTATGTTATCTCTTAATGAGTTGTGGTTTATCATTATTGCAGTTTTATTCGTAGGCTTCTTTGTACTTGAAGGTTTCGATTTCGGTGTAGGTATAGTTTCAAGGTTTTTAGGGGAAAACGATTTAGAGAAAAGAATTTACTTAAATACAATTGGCCCATTTTGGCATGCGAATGAAGTATGGCTTGTTTGTGCTGGTGGAGCTATGTTCGCGGCATTCCCGCACTGGTATGCAACTTTATTTAGCGGGTTTTACATTCCGTTTGTATTTATGCTTCTTGCTTTAATTATAAGAGGGGTTTCCTTTAAATTCCGTGCGAAAATAGACAATCATAAATGGAAAGGTTTTTGGGATTGGGGTATGTTTTTAGGAAGTTTACTACCGCCTGTTCTTTGGGGAGTTGCAATTGCTAACTTTATGGTAGGTATTCCAATTGATGAAACGAAAAATGCTGTAGGTGGATTCTTACCATTACTTCATCCATTTGCATTACTTGGAGGAGTTATGTTCCTTCTGCTATGTATTGTTCACGGATTGCAATTCCTTACTATACGTACAACTGGTAAGTTAAGAGAACGTGCACGTATTGCTGCGTTGAAAATTGCACCGCTTGCAATTATAGCACTTCTTATTTTTGCCGGTGTAGGGTTATGGAAAACAGATATTTTCACTGGTCATGGTACAGAGTGGATTATGGTTCCGATTGGAGCTTTTGTAGCATTATGTGCGTCAACATTATTAAATAAAAGAAGAAGAGATGGTTGGGCTTTCGTTATGACGAGTTTAACAATCATTTTACTAAGTGCGAGTGTGTTTGCCGGCATGTTCCCACGTGTCTTAATTAGCTCGTTAGGGTCAATATACGATTTAACGATTTATAATGCAGCATCGGGAGATTATGCACTAAAACTGATGACGTATTTTTCAATTGCTATATTGCCATTTGTTTTGGGAAGTCAAATATGGAGTTTCTATGTGTTTAGACAACCTGTTAAGTCAGATAAAGATTTGGAGTACTAATGAAAAGAAAAAGAGGACTTCCGTCGTATCCTGGTAGCCGAGTTTTATATGTAGTGTTAACAATCATTAGCATTTTAGAAGCTATAAGTATTATTGGGCAAACAGTGTTTTTAGCACGGGCTATTACGTTTTTATTTCAAGGAGAAACAGTGCAATCTGTGTTAAATGAAACGGTTTATTTTGGAATCACGTTTGCAGTACGTCATATGCTAGTTCGAATTTCGCAAATATTAGTGGAACGTTTCGCTGAAAAAACAGGATCGCTACTGCGAAAACAATTAATAGAGGCGTATTTCACATTAGGTCCACGGTATGTTCAAACTGCTGGAACAGGTCATCTGGTTACCTTATCGATTGAAGGTATTGAGAAATTTAAAACATATATTGAATTAACAATTCCTAAAATGATTAGAAGTAGTATCGTACCGGGACTAATTGTACTATATGTTTTTACGTTAGATATTGAGTCTGGAATCATTTTAGTTGTAACGATTCCTATCGTAATTACATTTATGATCCTACTAGGATTAGCAGCGCAGAAAATGGCAGATAGCCAATATGAAACATATCGAGTACTTTCTAATCATTTTGTAGATACGTTAAAAGGATTAGAAACATTAAAGTATTTAGGGAAAAGTAAACAACACGAAGGAAAGATTGAAAAAGTAAGTAAAAGGTATAGAAAAGCAACGATGCGTACTTTGCGAGTTGCTTTTCTTTCTTCTTTTGCATTAGATTTCTTTACGAGCTTATCCATTGCATTTGTGGCGGTCGGATTAGGGATACGTTTAATAGATGGGACAATTGTACTATTGCCAGCCCTTACGATTTTAATTTTAGCTCCGGAATATTTTCTGCCAATTAAACAAGTTGGAGCGAATTATCATGCTACGTTAGATGGACAACTTGCAATGGAGCAAATAGAAGAGATTTTACAGCAACAAAAAGAAATAGGAACGAAAGAATCTAATGTAGGTTTAATATGGAATGCCTCTAGTAACTTGAAATTACAAGATGTAAAAGTAAAGAATAATGAATCTGAAAAAGCTATATTAGAGGGAATTGATTTTACTTGGAAAGGCACCGGCGCTATAGGTGTAATTGGTGAAAGTGGGGCAGGGAAATCGACGTTAATTGACGTATTAGCAGGATTTTTAACTCCTTCGGGTGGAAAGCTGATAATAAATGGTGTGAAAATTGACGGGTCTACTCGAGAAGATTGGCAAAAGAATATTGCTTATATTCCGCAGCAACCTTATATTTTCCCGCTTTCATTAAAAGATAACATTTGTTTCTATGAAACAAATACAACTGATGCAGAAGTGGAAAGAGTTATTAATGAAGTTGGTCTTCGTTCACTCGTTACATCGCTTCCGAACGGGATGTATGAAAGAATTGGAGAAGGTGGACGTATGCTTAGTGGCGGGCAAGAACAACGTGTCGCTATGGCGCGTGCACTTTTAAGCAAAAAGCCAATTATTTTATTAGACGAGCCTACAGCACATCTTGATATTGAAACTGAATTTGAAATAAAGCAAGCGATGTTACGTCTGTTTGAAGGTAAGCTAGTATTTCTTGCAACACATCGTCTTCACTGGATGAAACAGATGGATCATATTCTTATTTTAAATAAAGGGGAAATGATAAAAAGCGGCACGTATGAAGAACTTTTAAAGAATGAGGCATTACATTTTCAAAGGAAAGAGAGGGGATAGAGATGAGTAACTGGATTAAACCTTATATACAGCAAAATAAAGGTAGAATGACTGTAACTATTTTCCTTGGTCTTCTTGGAGTTAGTTCAGGTGCGATGTTACTTTTCATTTCAGGTTATTTAATCTCTAAATCTGCTCTTAGACCAGAAAATGTAATGGCTGTATATGTTCCTATTGTTGCAACACGTGCGTTTAGTATAGGACAAGCGGTATTTCATTATTTAGAGCGTTTAGTTGGACACGATGTCGTACTACGCATATTAGAAAAGATGAGAACGAAACTATACAGAATAGTAGAACCGCAGGCGTTATTTTTCCGCTCACGATTTCAAACGGGCGATATGTTAGGTATATTATCCGAAGATATAGAGCATTTGCAAAACCTATATTTACGTACAATATTTCCTAGTCTATTAGCGTTAGTTGTATATAGCATATTCGTACTTGTTATCGGAGCATTTGACGTAGTATTTGCACTTATTGCAGCATGTATGTTGGCTATTATCGTTTTTCTTCTTCCGTTTGTATCATTACTTTTAATGAAGCAACATCATGTTACTTTAAAGCAAGGAAGAAGCCGTTTGTATCAACAACTAACAGACGCTGTTTTTGGGCTATCTGATTGGCAAGCAAGTGGTAGAAAAGATGAATTCATTGATAAGTATGTAGAGCAAAATGCTCAGTTGTTAAAAACGGAAAAAAGAATGAAGCGCTGGAATCATATTCGGGACAGTATCATTCAATTAGTAGTGGGGATCGTAGTTATTTCAATGATCATATGGACTGGAAATGAGGCAGCAAGTGAACAGATTGCATCTACCGTTATTGCGGCTTTCGTCTTAATGACGTTATCTGTGACAAATGCGTTAATTCCACTTTCAGATGCTATCGATCGAATTCCATCATATGTAGAATCTGCTCATCGTCTAAATAAAGTAGAAGCTAATGATGTTTTACAGGATGAAAAGGAATTACATGAGGATAAAGATTATGTTGCATCAAAATATATAGACATTGAATTAAATAATGTATCGTATAGTTACCCAGATAGTAATGAATTTGTATTGAAAGAAGTATCACTGCAAATAAAGGCAGGAAAGAAAATCGCCATTTTAGGAAGAAGTGGAACAGGAAAATCTACTTTGTTAAAATTGTTAGCAGGTGCGCTAAGCCCGTTACATGGTGAAGTTTTATTGAATAGTGAACATGCTCATACGAATCTTTTATCAAAATATATTTCTGTATTGAATCAAAAGCCGCATTTATTCGATACGACAATTGGAAATAATGTGCGAATCGGTAAACCAGAGGCTACGGATGAAGAGATATGGACAGCTTTAGAGAAAGCACAATTAGCTTCGCATATAGCTTCTCTTCCAGATGGATTGCAAACAAAAATGCATGAAATGGGAAAAAGGTTTTCTGGTGGAGAAAGACAACGGGTTGCTTTTGCTAGAACGCTAATGCAAGAGGCTCCAATTATTGTACTTGATGAACCTACGATCGGCTTAGATCCAAAGACAGAACTATCTTTAATAGAAACAATGTTTTCTGCAACAGAAGAAAAGACTGTTATTTGGATTACACACCACCTTGTAGGAATTGAACATGTAGATGAAGTTATATTCCTTGATCGTGGTCAAATTGTGATGCAAGGCAGTCATGAACAACTTCTGAAAGAAAACGAGAAGTATCGAAAGCTTTATGAGTTAGATAAAGGAATATAGTTTGAATAAGTAATAATTGTAAAAATAGCTACGCCAAATGGTGGAGCTATTTTTGTTTTGAAATGAATATTCTATTCTTTTTTAATGTTGGATTGCAGATGCATATGATCATTATGAATGAAAAATGAATTTCATATTATACATATAATGGAGGGGGATATACATGAAGGAGCAGTATAAAATTATTGTTTTAAGTGATGAAGTATCAGGGGTAAGGATTCAAAATGCATTAGACAAAAATAAATGTAAAACAATAGTTCATGTTGTAGACGTTTCAACTATTGTTCGTATAGAAAATTCTTTTCAATATATAGTCATTTGGAGAGTGGACGCAGAAAAACTTACAAATGAATTGATAAACAAGGGCGTGCAAAGTAAAAAAATTATTAATTTAACAAAATACATGTATGAATGGAGGAATAAATTAATTTCTATATATCAAATAAATCCGGATCTTATGTTTTTATACATGTCTATGAAAAAAGTAAAGAGTGATCCCACATATGAATTGTTTGCTACCGGTTTGTCTTATCCGCATTGTGGCATAAGTACGGAGCTCCTCTCAAAAAAGTCAATAAAATTAACACTTCCATCGCAAGATCTATACTATGATTATTTAATAGCGTCACAACTTCTATCAAACGATCATTCATTTCAATATTGTTTGATAGGAATAGCCTATTTCTCTTTTTACTTTGACATGTCGTTATCATCTGAAGCATATAGAATTCACAAAGTATATTATCCATTGTTTCAAGATGGTCATCATACTGTAGTTCATTCTCCTCTACCCACTGATGGATTCTCACATCTAGATAGTCCGAAACAACTTTTTTCTATTTTTACTTTGCATTTTGAATATATTTTATTAGACGAACTAAAAGATGAATCATTGATACTACCTTGGATAAATGCTGAATGGAATACTACTCCCCTTCATATTCCTTTTGAAGAACATGGGAAAATGAGAGCAGCTTCACATGCTAAATTGTCGTATCCTCATACTTTAGTTGAAAATAAAACGATTTTTAAAACATATTTAGAATTACTGTTAAAAAATGATATAAAGCCACTAATTGTTGTCTTCCCTGTTACTTCACATTATTTCAATTGTAGTAGTAAGAAATTAAAAGAAGATTTTTATAAAGTTATAAATGATTTTCAAGCACAATATTCTTTTCAAATCATAGATCTATTTGATTCACCATTATTTTGTGATGAAGATTTTTATGATAGTGATCATATGAATAAAAAAGGTGCAAATAAAATGTCCGCGTTATTAAATATGTTTATTCAGGAACGAAAAGTATGATATTTCGATTCATATTTGCATAAAAGTATATAGGCTCCATACAGTTAAAGTAATGTGATTTTTGCATCGCGTATACAAATAATATGCGAAGAGGTGAGAGAGTAAAATGAGAACTCATATTGAAAGAACTGTAGAGGTGGTAGATCAACTTCCGTTGGTAAGTGTGTTAATTCCTACGTATAATCGACCTCGCTACTTTGAAAAGGCATTATGTAGTGTGTTAGAACAAACGTATCCTAATATAGAAATTATAGTTGGAGATGATAGTACGAATGACGAAACAGAAAAGGTGTTACAAAAATACTTATGTAATCATTCAAATATTATTTATATAAAAAACAGGTCAACTCTCGGACAATTTGAAAATGCGCTAATGTTATTTAATGAAACGAACGGTGAGTATGTAAACTTTTTAATGGATGATGATATATTTCACGTGAATAAAATTGAAAAAATGATGAAGTATTTTTTGAATGATCTAGATAATGAAATTAAGCTTGTAACATCTCATCGCCAAGTAATTGATGATAAAGGGCAAGAACTACGACATATTTATTCAACTGTCCGTTTATTTGAAAAGGATACGATTATAGAGGGAACAGAATTAGCAAATAGGGTAATTGTGGATCAAAAAAATTATATCGGAGAACCGACAACAGTTTTATTTCGTAAAAATGATTTACAAGAACCGTATGGGATTTTTGATAAGAGGCGGTATCTATGTAACGTAGATATTGCTTCATGGTTATCTTTATTAAGTAAAGGAAAAGCAGTATATATAGCAGAGACACTTAGTTACTTTCGATTACATCCAGATCAACAGTTAAATGAATCTAATAAAATGATGGATGGGTTAGAAGATTTTTCACATAGTATTATAGCAGGAAAAAAATATGGTTTCTTATCCGACGAAAAAGAATTAGACAAAGCGATAACTAATTTTCTAGATTATGCAAGAAGGATAGTTCCATCATCGATATTGTATACATTAGACTATTATCAAAAAATTAGGAGAAAGAAAATAAACATAGAAAAGAAAAAACAACATATAAATAATAATTCTCCTTTACCAAAAGTAAGTATACTTATTCCCGCGTACAATAGACCTTATTACTTGGAATTAGCGCTCAATAGCGCACTGAATCAAACATATGAAAATATTGAAATTATTATTTCTGACGACAGTACAAATAATGAAGTTAATGCTATGATTCAACCGTATTTACGTGAATATGAGTGTATTACATATGCTAAAAATGAAACTCCGTTAGTTGCTGAAAACTTTAATAAGTGTATAGAACTTGCGAATGGGGATTATATAAACTTTTTATTAGATGATGACTTATTTCATCATGAAAAGATCGAGAGAATGATGAAATACTTTTTGACGTTAGAAAATATTTCATTTGTGACGTCATATCGTGAACTGATTGATGAGAATGGAGAGATATTACCACCCTCAACATTGAATATGAAAATTGCGAAAGAAACTACACTTTTTGAAGGAAAAGAATTAGGAAATTACATATTAAAAAATTTAAAAAATATAGTTGGTGAGCCGACAACTGTTCTGTTTAATCGAGATTTGTTTGAAGGGAAGTTTGGGTATTTTAAAGGAAAGGCTTATTCTTCTATTAATGACATTGCAACTTGGCTAGATATGATGAGGAAAGGAAAAGTAGTTTATATACAAGAACCTCTTAGTTATTTTAGACAACATAGTGGACAAAATCAAAAACAAATACATTTTATTTTAATGACAATTGAAGAGTGGATTGAATTAATTATAGATGCATATAATAGTGGATTTTTAAGTTCTGAGAGAGATTATAAAGAGAGTTTATCTTATTGTTTAGAAAATGCGGGATTTATAGTTAAGGATGCGGTAAGAAATGGGGAACTAGATCAAATTTATAATGAAAAGATAAAAAAAGGGTTAAACAAGCTAGTCGCTCATATGTTTGAGAAAGAATCTTGTTATTGTCAATATTGCAATCAGCAATTTGAAAAATTTTCACCTTGGCCAGCACATTATGATTTTCCGAAATATAAATTTGAGATGTGGAATAAAGATACAGGGATATGCCCAGTTTGTAGTTCAATGGATCGTGAAAGGTTGTATCGTGCGTACATTGAAATGGAAACGGACTTGTTAAGTAGAGAATACACTATGCTTCATATTGCACCTGAAGAGAAGTTAAGAGATTGGTTTAACGAGTATAAAAATATTACGTATGTATGTGGGGATATAGAACCAAAGGATCCATTAATGAAGGAAATTGACGTTACAAGCATTACATATGATAGTAATACTTTTGATGTAATTTTATGTAGCCATGTATTAGAACACGTTCTTGACGATGACAAAGCAATGCGAGAGTTATATAGAGTATTAAAGCCAAATGGATGGGGAATTATTCAAGTACCAATCGTAATGAATGTAGATTCTATTATAGAAAATAAATTAATTGTAACACCACAATTGAGAAAATTAGCTTTTGGTCAAGAAGATCATGTGAGAATTTATAATCAATCGGGATTCATTCAACGATTAATGAATGCAGGGTTTAAGGTGGAATTATATAACGTAGCTGAAAGAAAAGGAATGAAAAGTGCTAGGAAATTTGGATTATCTGAAACAGATACGCTCTATATTGTCCGAAAATGATAGGAAGGAATAGATAGATATGGAGAATATTCCTTTTTTGCGTGCTTCAACTGTACCTGTAATTGAGTATTTGGACGAATTGAAGGAAATTGATACATCTCACATATATACGAATTATGGACCTATAAATCAACGTTTTGAAGAAACAATTATGTCGGGATTTTTTCAGAACAGGGGCGCTGTTACAACGGTGGCAAACGCAACATTAGGGTTAATGGCCGCTATTCAACTTAAGAAAAGAAGAAAAGGAAAATATGCCCTCATGCCTAGTTTTACATTCCCTGCGACTCCATTAGCGGCTATTTGGTGTGGATTGGAACCTTATTTTATTGATATTTCAATAGATGATTGGTATATGGATAAAACAGTACTTTGGGATAAGATTGAAGAATTAAAAGAAGAGGTTGCGATTGTTGTCCCGTACGCAACTTTTGGATCATGGATGGACTTAGAAAAATATGAAGAATTAGAGAAAAAGGGTATTCCGGTTGTCGTAGATGCGGCACCGGGATTTGGGTTAATGAATGGAAGTATGCATTACGGTCAGGATTTTAGTGGTATGATCGTATATAGCTTTCATGCAACAAAGCCGTTCGGAATTGGTGAAGGAGGGCTCATATATAGTAAAAAGGAAGAAGATATACAACGTATTAAAAGAATGGGTAATTTCGGATTTGATAAAAATCGTGAATGTACGATGATGGGGTTTAATTGTAAAATGTCTGAATATGCGGCAGCTGTTGGGATTGCGACTATGAAAAAATGGAATCAAAAATTAAAAGAACGCACCCGTATTTCTGAATGGTATAAACAATTGTTACAAAGTAATGGATTAATGAAAAAAGGATGGAAACTCCAAAAGACAGAAGCAGTTATTCAACAATTTATGCCTATTCTTTGTCCGGAAGAAGTTCACAACATACAAGTGATAGAAGAACTGAAAAAACAGAAAATAGAAGCTAGATTATACTTTTCACCATCATGCCACCAACAAGTTCTTTTTAGAACTTATAAGTCTACAGATTTAATAGAAACGAATAAAATAGCCAAACGAATAGTAAGTTTACCTTTATGGGAAGGAATGACGAAAGAAATAGTAGAACAAATTGTAATCTGTTTAGGGCAGAAGGTGGTGTCGGCAGATGAATAGTTTTTATAGTCAAGAAGAGCTAAAGAAAATTGGATTTTTATCTGTTGGGAAAAATGTATTGATTAGTAAAAAAGCAAGTATATATAATCCAGGTGTTATATCAGTTGGTAATAATGTAAGAATTGATGATTTTTGTATTTTAAGTGGTAAAATCACAATTGGAAGTTATTCGCATATATCAGCGTATACAGCGTTATATGGAGGGGAAGTTGGGATTGAAATGTATGACTTTGCAAATATCTCAGCTAAAACAATCGTATATGCAGTACTAGATGATTTCAGTGGAAATACATTAATGGGGCCAACTGTCCCGAATCAATATAGGAATGTGAAAACAGGAAAAGTTATTTTAAAAAAGCATACGATTATTGGTGCTGATTCTATTATTTTTCCAAATGTAACTGTAGGAGAAGGCACAGCAGTTGGTGCGATGAGTATGGTAAAAGAGAGTTTAGATGATTGGTATATTTATGCTGGAGTTCCCGTAAAAAAAATAAAACCTCGTCAAAAAAAGATGCTAGAGTCAGAAAATGATTTTTTAAAAAGCATTAATTCTTAACAAAAAAGAATTAATGTTTTTTATTTTTAAGATACAGCAAAGTTGTATCTTAACTTATTATGTTTTAAATTTAGCTGACAAAGGCAATACTGAGCCATAGTGAATGTAAAGTTGGAGGGCGAGCATATATGTTTGATGAGGATGGGATTGTTTTAATTATGGAACCAGCTGATGAAAGTAACTTGAGGAGGTTTATTTTTTCGGTGCCAAAGTCAGTGTATGAAAAGAAGGGGCTTACATTACACTATGGAACAGCTATAGGACAAGGATATATGGATATAATTGAAGATATTATTAGCGTAAATATAGAAATAGATGCTGTAACGATAATAGGGCATGTAAGAGGGTAAATAGCTATTTGAAAAAGGTTATAAGTAATTTAGCTAGAAGTTATGCATAGAGAAAATTGCAGACAATTATAAAGGCGAAGGGAGTCTAAAATGAAAATCAAATCAATTTTATTAGTATGTATAGTTTCAATTGGTTTAATGGGATGTTCACTAGTAGAGCAAGGAAAGAACTCCATAGATTATGCTCAAAAAGCGACAGACTATGTAAATGAAATAAGTGCATTTGCAAATGATGCACCAGCATTAGCTGAAAAGGCTGTTAATGATAGCGAAGCTCGAAAAGAGTTAGAAACGAAGCTTAGTGAAATTAAACAAGATATACCCGCTTTCAATGAATTAACACCACCTGATGTAGCAAAGGATCTTCATCAGCAAATCGTCGGATATAACGAAAAGTTAAATACATTAATTGATACGGCAATGACGAAGATAGAAGAAGGAAAAGTGGATGTAGAGCAATTTAAAAACTCTGAGCTTATGCAGACGATTGATCAAGTTCGTGATTTGAAAGAGAAGGTTCAAAATTTAGGACAATAATAAAAAAGCTCCGTTTGTGATGAACGGAGCTTTTTTATGTTTTCTAATGGAAAAGTTTATAATATTTTCTTCCTATAATATAAGTGTTTTTTTATATCTTCCATTGTTCTAAAATATGTATTGTTTTATTAGTTGCATCCATGTTCACTTGAGCACCTATCGGCATAGTGATCATCGGATGGGTATGACAACAATCAAAGTCAGCTAATAAAGGAATTCTTTGATTTTGCAGTACTTCCAATAATATTTCATAAGGTTTGCGATTTGTACCACAATCATCAAACTGCTCATGTTTTCCAAGAATAATACCTGAAACTTTATCAAATACGCCGTTAACTTTAAGTAATGAAAAGCTTCTTTCAATAGTAGCTGCATCTTTTGAACTATCCTCAATAAATAAAATATCCCCATTTTGAATACATGGCATATAAGGACTACCCCAAATTCCTTCTATTGTATTTAAGTTCCCTCCAATAATACGTCCAGTAGCTTGTCCATTTGTTACGGAAATCCAATTATTTGGTTTAAGTTCTTTTTCTTTCGTTTTCACTTCCCAATTAATAAATTCATCTGACCAAAATAAAGGCTGTTTTATGTTGTAAGGAAGCGATTGATCATGTAGTAATGTTTCTACAAAATAATTGTATGTATAATCTACAAAAGGCTCAAATTCTCCAAAGGAGGGGACGAGTGCCGGACCGTAAAATGTAGGGATTCCTGTTTTGGCATAAATCCCTAGCAATAAAGCTGTTGCATCTGAATAGCCAATCATTATTTTAGGGTTATTTTGAAAAGCATCATAATCAATATAAGGTAATAAGGAATTGGAATTCATACCGCCAATTGTTGACATAATACATGATACATTAGGATTCCTTATTAAAGCATTCAGTTCCTCGGCACGCTCTTGTATACTGCCGGAGCGATAATAATCATATCGACCTGTTAGTGAACCTTCTAATATGTGAAATCCTTTCTGTTGTAAATAAGATTTCGCTCGTTCAAATCTTTTAGGAGAAGTGTAGGTTGCTGGTGAAGAGGGCGAATAAATGCCGATTGTGTCACCGTATTTTAATGGTTTTGGAAGTAGCATCGTAAGAATCCTTTCTATTGAATTATGAGTTTCTAATATTTATCATTGAATATTCTTATATTTCGGTATTATTAGTGTAACATAAATGTATTAGATGAATAAATATGCTTTTTACCTTGACGATATAAAGTAATTATTGTTATGGTTAAACGTGAGTGTATAAAAGGTTTGCTAAAGGAGTTTTGAAATGAAGCGGTTAAAATGGGGAAGGCTGACGATCCTAGTAGTCATTATTTTAGGGATATGTTGGTTCTTATTCCAAGGAACTCAAAAGAGTGCAACAAATATAGAGGGACAACCTTTACAGGTGGCAGAACTACCTAAAACAGGATTAGCTGAAAAAGTAGTGCCACCAAAGTACATACCACCGAAAATTGATGCAAAAGCAGCTATGATTATTGATGCGAGTAATGGAGAAGTTATTTATCAACATAATGAAAAAGAAGCTTTTGCGCCAGCAAGCATGTCTAAGATGATGACAGCGTATCTTCTATTAGAAAATGTACATAATGGGAAAGTTCGCTGGGAAGATCCGGTGAAAATGAGTACGAAAGCGGCACAAACAGAGGGTGCGAGAATCCCAGTCCAAGTGAATGACACATTGACTGTTAAAGATTTGTACCATGCATTAATGATTGAATCGGCAAATAATTCGGCTGTGGCTTTAGCAGAACATATGGCTAAGGCGGAGAAAGATTTCGTTCAGCTTATGAATGCAAAAGCGAAGGAGTTAAAAATGTCGGATTATGCTAAATTCGCAAATGCATCAGGACTACAAGAACCTGATGGAAGTGAGACGAAGATGACGGCTGCTGATGTAGCAAACTTGGCGTATCATCTAATAAAAGACTATCCAGAAATATTAGAAGTGACTCATTTACGTCAAAGTCAGTTAGCATTTAATAATATTAATGTTATAAGTACAAATGATATGTTAAACAAAAATAATAAAGCTTTATATATAGAAGGAATAGACGGATTAAAAACAGGATTTACAGATAGCGCGGGGTATTGTTTTACGGGTACAGCAAAACAAGGTGATACTCGTATTATTACTGTTGTAATGGGAACGAAAGGTAAAACGCAACGTTTTACAGAGACGAACAAGCTAATGTCTTATGCTTTTGGCTTAGTTAATTAAGTGAAATACTGAGTTGGATCATCATATAAGCAAGGCAATTTGTTGTTACTTATTATCGGTAACAATAAATTGCCTTTTTATTGTTAGTATTAGGAAGTAAAAAGGTAAAAAATGTGAGTGTTATTATTTGAGTTTATTATTGTTTGTTGATAGTATAAAGTTAGAAGCTTATTAATGATAAGTTTTAAGAGGCGGAACATGATGTATACATATGAAAAAGCCTCAAATGAAAATTGGAGGGAATTATGATGGCAAAAGATTTTTACACAGCAATTGAAGACAGAAGATCTATTTACGCGATTAGTAAAGAGCAAGTAGTTTCTGATGAAAAAATTCAAGAAGTGATTTATCATGCTGTAAAACATACACCTTCAGCTTTTAACTCTCAGAGCGCCCGCGTTGTCGTCTTGCTAGGAGAACAACATGATAAGTTATGGGATATTACGAAAGAAACGTTACGAAAAATTGTACCTGAAAATAACTTTGCATCTACTGAAGAAAAAATGAATGCATTTAAAAGTGGTTATGGAACGGTTTTATACTTTGAAGACAGTCAAGTAGTGGAAGAACTGCAAGAAAACTTTGCATTATACAAAGAGAATTTCCCAACGTGGTCACAGCAATCCTCAGGAATGTTACAATTTGCAATTTGGACAGCTTTAGAAATTGAAGGATTTGGTGCTACATTGCAGCATTACAATCCATTAATTGATGAAGAAGTGAGAAAAGAATGGGAAGTTCCAGAAAGCTGGAAACTTACTGCGCAAATGCCGTTTGGTAAACCGGTGGTACCTGCAGGTGAAAAAGAATACCAACCTTTAGAAAATCGTGTGAAAATTTATAAATAATGCGAGATAAAAGGTGAACAGGGATACAACCTGTTCACCTTTTATAAGTAATAAGGATTTTTTTGATAGGAATTTTTCATCTGATCTTTTAATTCGTTTTTACGTGTTTCAATAGTTGATATTTTTTGTAAGGTAATAATTGAAACGAATTGAAAAAAAGCAGAGTACAATTCTATATTTTTATTTATAGGATCATCTATTATGTTTTTCATAAATATACCTCCTTTTTTAATCCCATTATTTGCGGGCAATAAGACTTCCATCTCAAAATTCAATGTACCGCCCTGTAAAAGTTCCATAGGTTTCAGTGTAGGGTAAATAAAATTTGTATTGGTTAAAATGCCGCTGTATATATGATAATATAAATATCCTATAAATTCCATAGTTAGTGAAAAGTGGGTAGTGGGTGTGTATTTTCGCCAAATTAGAACAGGATTTTTGAAGTTAAATCTTACAAATCGTCAAATCTTTTAAAAGCGATAGCTAGTATCAAAAATAGTTTTCTAAAAATATTATACTATTGATAAAAAAAGTATTTTTTGTCATGATAAGAGTATGCTTCATGGAAGGAACTTTACTAGGAAATACATTCTTTGCATTGGATTAGATGAATAGAGTTTTTCAAAGTGGATAGAAAATGTATATTCAGATAATGAATGAAATGTCGAATTTTCAATGAAATACATAAGAGAATTGAAAAAAGCATTGCAAAAACAATAAGTTTAATGGTAAAGTTCACATGAAGTTCACACGGAATTCACTTCATTCATTTAAAATGAACTCTGTGTGAAAAATAAAACTCTTGTTAAAAAATGGAACTTAATGAATATTTTACTTTGATAATATTGTAATGTATTAAGTTTATAAGTTTTTTTAAGAGGATAGTAGGGAAAGGAAGTAAAGACAACTTATGAAAAAAGTAATTGCAGGTTTAGCAGCAGCTTCTGTAGTAGGTGTTGCAGTTCCAGGTATGGATTCTGCTCAGGCACAAGTTTCAAATGAAGCGCTAAAAGAAAT
Source organism: Bacillus pretiosus (assembly GCF_052947655.1). Taxonomy (NCBI): domain Bacteria; kingdom Bacillati; phylum Bacillota; class Bacilli; order Caryophanales; family Bacillaceae; genus Bacillus; species Bacillus pretiosus. The sequence goes on from NZ_CM129593.1 coordinate 1,859,938, forward strand.
TAATGGACAAACTCAAACTCAAACGACTGTAACTGAAACAAAAAAGGTAGAAACAACTTCTGAATTAAAATACACGGTAACAGCTGATGTATTAAATGTACGTTCAGGTGCTGGTACAGGACATAACGTTATTTCTAAAGTGAAATCAGGTCAAGTACTACAAGTAATTGGACAAGAAAACGGTTGGTTCAAAGTAACTGTAAACGGTCAAACTGGTTATGTAAGTGGTGACTTCGTAACGACTGGTGGTAAAACAGGAACTACTGTTCAACAAGGAACTGGTACTTACACAGTAAACGTTTCTTCACTTAACGTACGTACAGGCCCAAGTGCATCTCATACAGTATTAGGCTCTGTAAATAAAGGTAAAACAGTACAAGTTGTAGGTGAAGTACAAGATTGGTTTAAAATCAACTTCAATGGTGGAACTGGATACGTAAGCAAAGACTTCGTAACAAAAGGTGGTTCTGCTGTATCTAACGAAACAAAACAACCAACTACAAACAACAATACTACTACAGTTCAAACTGGTGGTTCTTATGTTGTTAACACTGGTGCTTTAAAAGTACGTACAGGCCCAGCTACATACAACGCTGTAATCGGTGGCGTAACACAAGGTAAAGTATTAAACGTTACTGGCGCTGAAAATGGTTGGTACAAAATTAACCATAACGGCCGTACAGGTTACGTAAGTGCAGACTTCGTTAAGTTTGTAAAAGGCGGAGTAAACAACGTTACAAATAACAATAACGTTACAAATAACGTTCAACAACCAGGTAAAGACGTACAAAAACCAACAACAGGTGGAGATACATCTTCAATCGCTGGATTCGCTAGATCATTAAATGGTTCACCATACAGAACTGCTGGTACAACACCTGCTGGTTTTGACTGCAGTGGATTCATTCACTACGTATTAAATCAAACTGGTCATAAAGGCGCTCGTCAAACAGTTGCTGGATACTGGAGCTCTAAAACAAAAACTAGCAATCCACAACCAGGTGATTTAGTATACTTCCAAAATACTTATAAATCAGGTCCTTCTCACATGGGTGTTTACTTAGGAAACGGTCAGTTCATTAGTGCAGAAACTGATGCAACTGGTGTACGTATTAGTTCTGTAAGTAACTCTTACTGGAGCAAGCACATGTTAGGTTACACAAAAGCATACTAAGAAAAAGTAGTTTTATATACTTTTCGTATAGAGAAAAGGCTTTCCAGGGAAACTTGGGAAGCCTTTTTATAGTTGAATAAATTGGGAATGTAGTAGTTTTTACTGTAACTTCCCATTTAAAAATCGAGCGTATAGGTCATGAAAGTAGTTCGGACGGAATAAGTTTGCTGCATGTCCTGCTAACGGTATTTCTTTATATAAAACGTTAGGAAGAATGGACTTTAAATCAAAAAGACAAGATTTATAGAGATGATCATGTTCACCCATTACCCATAATATAGGGTGGGGAAGTGATTTTAATTTAGATTTTAAATCGAATTCTAAACGATGCCGTAATGATTGGGAAATAATTGATGAATGTAATTGCAATCCGAAACGGTAATAAATATTTCTTGAAATGACTGCGAACGGATTTGCCTTTAGTATGCCACTTGGAAAAATGGTATTTGCATATTGAGAGAGCCATTTAGAGTATTCGTCTCCGCGCTTCTCCCAAAATTTTTGAAATACGTTATATAAAAGGGATGGATTATTATAATGTCCACCAATATGACAAATGCTTAATACTTTTTCTGGGTGCATTTGTGCAAAAATTGTAGAGATATAACAGCCATAACTTAGAGCGCAAATATGAGCTTTTGTAATACCTTCTTTTTCATATAATTTCAATAGTTGATCTACGAGGCGCTGTAATGAAAATTCGATAGCTTCTCCTTTATCGTCGCCGTGACCTAATAAGTCATAAGTAATAATGTTGTAAGAGGCGGAAAATCGCTTATGCTCTTTTTTGAAGGCACGACGATTGCCGACTAATCCATGAATAAAAATGATTGTTTCCTTTTCGGAATGTATATTTGTTTGCAAAAAGGATACTCCTTTCAATAACGGGAGATTTATACAGTATTGTAAATTAGTTATCTATAATTCACATAGAATAATATTAAGTACCAGGTAATAATATCAGATGTTTATATCTGTTGTAAAGATGCGTTTGTATGTATATTTTGTAAAAACAGAAAAAGTGTGTTTACATTCAGTTTACATTTGTATTGTATTCTACTTTTAGAAAGAACAGTTTGGTTGAACACGAGGAGATGAACAAAAATGGAAGTTAGAAATGAGATGGAGAAAAAAGGGAGATGGAGGCAGTTTTTACGCCTTATTCAAGATACAAATCCTCCAAAGGGGATTCTTGCTTTTGCGTTATTAATGAGTTTACTTTCTACTGGAGCAAGTTTATTTATACCGATGTTAACGAAGGGCTTAGTAGATAATTTTTCACTTTCGTCAATTAGTACAGGACAAATTGTTGGGCTAATTGCATTCTTTATTATGCAAACTATAGCCGCGGGATTGTCTATATATTTACTAAATTATATAGGACAGAAGATTGTAGCTGGACTGAGAGAACGTTTGTGGAAAAAGGTGCTTATTTTACCGGTAACTTATTATGATCAAAATAGAACAGGCGATACAATTAGCCGTATGACAAATGATACAGGAGTTGTGAAAACGTTAATTTCTGAGCATTTGTCAAATTTATTAACAGGCGGTATTTCAATTGTTGGATCATTAATTGTACTATTTGTTTTAGATTGGAAAATGACACTTTTACTTTTAACGGTTATTCCGTTATCAGTACTCATCTTAGTTCCACTTGGACGAAAAATGTATAAGATTTCAAAAGCACTTCAAGATGAAACGGCTTCTTTTACTAGTGTATTAACACAAGTATTATCAGAAATTCGTTTAGTGAAATCTTCGAACACAGAAAAAAAGGAATATGAAACTGGAAATAAAGGTATTGAAAAGCTATTACAATTTGGCTTGAAAGAGGGAAAAGTGCAAGCGTTAATTTCACCAGTTATGTCGTTTGTTTTAATGGCATTACTTGTTATTATCGTAGGGTATGGTGGAATGCGAGTTTCTAGCGGTGCATTAACAACAGGAGAACTAGTAGCATTTATTTTATATTTAGTTCAAATTATAATGCCGATGAGTCAATTATCTATGTTCTTTACACAATTCCAAAAGGCAATTGGTGCAACGGAAAGAATTAATACAATTTTAGAATATGAAGTAGAAGATCATGAAACTGGTGTGAAAGTCACAAATGCTAAGCAGCCAATCGTTCTTGAAAATGTACATTTTGAGTATAACGAAGAAGAGAAAGTTTTAAAGAATATTGATTTCACAATTGAATCAGGAAAAGTAACAGCGATTGTAGGACCAAGTGGTAGCGGGAAAACGACGTTATTCTCACTATTAGAACGTTTTTACGAGCCAACTAGCGGTGCCATTAAATTAGGAAAAGACTCAATTACGAGTTATTCATTGCAATCATGGCGACGTCAAATTGGTTACGTTTCACAAGATAGTCCGTTAATTGATGGGACAATTCGTGATAATATTTGCTACGGTGTTGAGGGTGAAGTAACAGATGAAGAAATTGAAAAAGTAGCAGCGATGGCATATGTTGATGCATTTATTCATGATTTGCCAAACGGATATGCAACAGAAGTTGGAGAGCGTGGTGTGAAGCTTTCTGGAGGGCAAAGACAGCGAATTGCAATTGCTCGAGCGTTACTTCGAAATCCACAAATTCTTATGTTAGATGAAGCAACTTCCAGTCTAGATAGTAAATCAGAGTCTGTCGTTCAGAAAGCGTTAAATAACTTAATGAAAGGCAGAACAACATTAGTTATTGCACATAGACTTTCTACTGTTGTGGATGCAGATAAAATTATCTTTATAGAAAAAGGGAATCTTACAGGAAGCGGTACACATGATGAATTATTACAGACACATGATATGTATCGTGAATTTGCAACGCAACAATTGAAAATTAAAGAGGGCGTATTATAAAATGAATCATTAGTGGGGTTTTTACTCCACTAATGATTCATTTTTAAAAGTTTTATAAAGGATGCGAATTAGAAAGGAAATGGTTTCTTTGATACCTAACATTTTAATAGTGGACGATGATCCGCACATTAGGGAACTTGTTTCTGTATTTTTAGAACGAGAAGGTTTTCAAACATATGAGGCAATTGATGGACTAGATGCACTTCAGAAAATAGACGAAGTAAAAGTTGATATGGTTGTTCTTGATATCATGATGCCAAATATGGATGGATTTGATGTATGTTTTGAATTAAGGAAGTACTATGATATTCCGATTTTGATGCTAACTGCTAAAGGGGAAACGTCTCAAAAAGTAAAAGGATTTCACCTTGGCACGGATGATTATCTTGTAAAACCATTTGATCCTATAGAACTAGTAGTGAGAGTTAAGGCGTTATTGAAACGTTACCAAATTACAGTGTCGCAATCGATTCAAATTGGGAATGTACTGTTAAATCGTAAAACATTTGAAGTTACAGCCGGAGAACAAACAGTCACATTACCGCTAAAAGAATTCGAATTGCTCTTTACTTTAGGTTCTAAAGCAGGAAGAACTTGTGCGAGAGAGCAGTTAATTGAAGATGTATGGGGATATGATTTTGAAGGGAATGAACGTACACTAGACGTTCATATTAATCGACTACGTGAGAAGTTTCAAGAAGAGAAGTCGAAGTTTAGTATTAAAACGATAAGAGGATTAGGGTATCGCTTAGAGGTAAGTAAATGAGGAAAAGAAAACGAATGAGTAAGTTGAAGATGTTGAAAGTAACGGGAGCGGTATTAGCGCTTTTTTCTTTTCTCACTATAATTTGGTCTATCGCATTTTATGTAGCAACTAGTATATTGAATGCTTTTGAAGTAAACGTATCGTCGTTTGTGGCCTTTCTAATTAGTGATATGGTCGGTTTTGTATTTATTGTTCTTATCTGGACATTGATTGGGATATTAATGAGACCAAAACGAGAGGCAATGATTTGGACTATTATTGAACCGATACAAAAAATTGCAAAAGGAGACTTCTCCGTAAAAATACGAAATGAAGAAAAGTATGATGGAGAAATTGGTGTACTCGTAAAAAGTATAAATGATATGACAGATGAACTGAATGCGATGGAGAAAATGCGCCAGGAATTTGTATCGAATGTTTCTCATGAAATACAGTCACCATTAACATCTATAAAAGGATATGCTAGAGCGCTACAAGATAACAATCTTTCCGAGGAAAAACGAAAGCATTATCTTACCATTATTGAAACGGAAACGACGAGATTATCTAAACTAAGCCAAAATTTACTGAAACTAACTCTTTTAGAGTCGGAAGAGTATACACCAGAAAGAGTGACTTATCGATTAGATCAACAGTTAAAGCAAACTGTGTTAAATAGTGAACCGCTCTGGGCTGAAAAAGAAATTGAATTAGACCTTGATTTAGAAAAAGTGTATATAATTGCGGATCAAGAAAGTATGAGTCAAGTGTGGATTAATTTAATTCATAATAGTATTAAATTTACGCCAAGTCGTGGCACAATTACAATTCAGTTAAAAGAATATGAGAAATTCGTAGAAATACGTATCCATGATTCGGGAATTGGTATATCTGAAAAACAAAAACAACATATTTTTGAACGGTTTTATAAAGCGGATTCTTCACGAAATCGTACTTATGGAGGAAGTGGCTTAGGCTTGGCCATTGTAAAAAAGGTACTTGACCTTCATCAAGGAGAAATAAAAGTCGAGAGTGAGGAAGGGAATGGAACAGAATTTATTGTGTGTATTCCGAATTATGAAGAGAAATAGTGTTAGGAGGATATCTTCTAACACTATTTTTCTTTAAAAATACATTCCCCGTTACTGCAACTATATTGATAAGCTGTTCCTTGGCCATTCATACGGTATGAATAATCTGATTCTTTATCTTTCTTAAAGTCAACATATGCTTCTGCACCGTTTGTATCATCATCGATATCAATGAATTGAACATAGCGTATAGAATAATCTTTCTTTTCGCTTAAACCTCTTTCTTGCAAGTTAGTATGGATACCGTCTACTAACTCGTCAAACAATGACCAGTTTAAATTAAGATTTTTAAATGACTCAGTATGTCTTCCTAAAATGCCGTTGTCTTGTATTATTTTCTTATTATTATCGTATGTATAAGAGTATGTAAAATAAGGTTCGTCTTTATATACTACCTCTGCATAATAGCCGATATTATAAATGGGAGTATATTTTCCGGTTATGCTTTGTATTTCTTTTTGCTTATAGCCTTGTATATTATAGAGATAGTCGCTAGTATCTTTTTCTATTACTTTATAATGTAGTGGATTACCAAATATAAAGTACATAGCCAAAAATATGATACATAGTCCGACTGCAGTTAGTGACAAGAACCATTTTTTTCTTTTCATACACATACACTCTCCTATGCTGGATTTATTTTTATTTTACATGAATTATGGCAAAAACATGAGACTTATCAATAAAAACTTTCCGTAGTTACCTATAAGTAACCTACGCACATGAAAGTGCATCATTGCCTTTTTACATAAACACAGATACAATTTTAATATAATACATAACTGAGATGATTAAGGAGTGTTATACTTGGCAGAATTATTACAAGGTAAAAATGCTTTAATTACAGGAGCAGGTAGAGGAATTGGTCGCGCTGTAGCAATCGCATTAGCGAAAGAGGGCGTAAATGTAGGTCTTTTAGCTCGTTCAGAAGAAAACTTGAAAGCTGTAGCGAAAGAAGTAGAAGCAGAAGGCGTAAAAGCTGTTATTACGACTGCTGATGTATCTTCATATGAAGAGGTAACGACTGCAATTGAAACGTTAAAAAATGGTTTAGGGTCTATCGATATTTTAATTAATAACGCTGGTATTTCTAAGTTCGGTAAGTTTTTAGAATTAGACGTTGCTGATTGGGAAAAAATCATTCAAGTAAACTTAATGGGTGTATACTATGCAACTCGTGCAGCTTTACCAAGTATGATTGAACAACAATCTGGTGATATTATTAACATTTCATCTACAGCAGGACAAAAAGGTGCACCTGTAACAAGTGCATACAGTGCTTCTAAATTTGGTGTTCTTGGCTTAACAGAATCGTTAGCGATGGAAGTTCGCAAACATAATATTCGTGTAACAGCTTTAACCCCAAGTACAGTAGCAACTGATATGGCTGTAGATTTAGGGTTAACTGATGGAAACCCAGATAAAGTAATGCAAGCAGAAGATATTGCAGAGTTTATCGTAGCGCAGCTGAAATTAAATAAACGTACATTTATTAAATCAGCAGGACTTTGGTCTACTAATCCGTAAGGGATAATTTCATAAACAAAAGAAGGGATATTTATTCTGTAATGGAGTAGATGTCCCTTCTTTATTTTTGTTTATAAGGCAGAATTTTCTGTATAATAATATGTGAATAGTAGAAATATATTGAAAGGGATGGTATTTACATGAGTACGATTGAGAAATGGACGGCTGTTGATCAATATGTGAGTGATGTATTAATACCGAAAGATTCTACATTAGAAGAAGTACTTCAAGCAAACGCTGCAGCTAATTTACCAGCACATGATGTATCGCCAACGCAAGGGAAGTTTTTGCAACTATTAGTACAAATTCAAGGAGCTCGAAACATTTTGGAAATTGGTACTCTAGGCGGATATAGCACGATATGGCTTGCAAGGGGATTGCCATCTGGAGGCAGAGTTGTTACATTGGAGGCAAGTGAAAAGCATGCTGAAATTGCACGTAGCAATATTGAGCGTGCCAATTTGAATGATAGAATTGAAGTGCGAACAGGATTAGCTTTAGATTCTTTACAGCAAATCGAAAATGAGAAGTATGAACCATTTGATTTTATTTTTATAGACGCTGATAAACAAAATAACCCTACTTATTTTGAATGGGCACTGAAACTATCACGCCCTGGTACTATAATTATTGGTGATAACGTAGTACGTGAAGGAGAAGTTATTGACAATACGAGTAACGATCCTCGCGTACAAGGGATACGTCGCTTCTATGAATTAATAGCTGCAGAGCCACGTGTAAGTGCTACTGCGCTTCAAACTGTCGGAAGTAAAGGATACGATGGGTTTGTAATGGTAGTCGTAAAAGAATGACGGAAGGTGGTAAAAAGATGAAAAAGATGTTTCAAAAATTATAACATGTATCGTGTACAACACAGCTAGCTCGTGGACCTCCAACATACTTGGAAATATAAGTTTATATAAAAATTGGAGGTTAGGAATAGATGAGAACTGAAAAAGAAATGTTAGACTTAATTATTAGTACAGCAAAAGAGGATGGAAGAATTCGAGCTGTCATCATGAATGGGTCACGTGTAAATCAACATGTGAAAAAAGATTGTTTTCAAGACTATGATATTATGTATGTTGTAAATGATATACAATCTTTTACGTCTAATCATAATTGGATTCATAGATTTGGCGAAATAATGATTGTACAAATGCCGGAAGAAATGTCATTAGTTCCCAGATGAAGACGGGAAATTTCCGTATTTAATGCAGTTTATGGATGGAAACCGAATTGATTTAACGCTCGTTCCCTTTGATTTGATAAATAAGTTCATTGGACAAGATAGTTTAAGTGAACTGCTTCTGGATAAAGATAATTGTATTGACGAATTTCCACCAGCAAGCGATAGGGATTACTTAATAAAAAAGCCTACAGAAAAAGAGTTTTTAGATTGCTGTAATGAATTTTGGTGGTGTAGTACGAATGTGGCAAAAGGACTATGGAGAGAAGAACTTTCTTATGCGAAAGGAATACTTGATGGCCCGGTGCGGGATATGTTCATCGTAATGTTAGAATGGCATATTGGTATGAAAACAGACTTTACAGTTAATGCAGGAAAGTTTGGAAAGCTTTTCGAGCAATACATTGAAAAAGATATGTGGGAGCAATTTAAAAGGACCTATTCGAATGCTGAATATGTAGACATTTGGGAGTCGTTTTTTGTAATGGGCGATTTATTTAGAAAAGTTGCGAACGAAATTGGTAACACATATGGGTATCAATACCCGCAAGGTGATGATGACAGAGTGACAAGCTATTTAAAACATGTAAAAGCTTTGCCGAAAGATAGTGCATCGATTTATTAATTGTATATAGCAGTAAGACTGTCCTAATTATGGACAGTCTTATTTTTGTTCATGAATAATAATTTCTCTAACAAAGTGCAGATGAATCACATATGAAATTTTAGGGAGGTTTTTATTATGTATTATTTTTATTCGTCAGAAATGTTTGCCCCATATGAATGGGGACTAGAACGAGATGTTTCGTACGCCTATATGCCATATCACTCATTTTATTATGGAGACTATATGAGTTCATTGCCATACACATATATCCCTCAAAAATATACAGTACAAATGAAAGCATATGAGCGTGGATCGTGGACGCCATTTTCGTGGGTCGAAAAATATGCGTACGCATTTTCAGGGCCGTACAATAAAGCGGAAGTCGCTCTTACATTTGATGATGGACCAGATTTAGAATTTACGCCGAAAATTTTAGATAAGTTAAAACAACATAATGTGAAGGCGACTTTCTTCTTGCTTGGTGAAAATGCAGAAAAGTTTCCGAATGTAGTAAAACGTATTGCGAATGAAGGGCATGTAATTGGCAATCATACGTATAGCCATCCAAATTTAGCGAAAGTAAATGATGCTGAGTACCGTAATCAAATTATGAAAACCGAAGAAATATTAAATCGTTTAGCTGGTTATGCACCGAAATTTATTCGTCCGCCATACGGTGAAATACTTGAAAATCAATTGAAGTGGGCAACAGAGCAAAATTTTATGATTGTACAATGGAGTGTTGATACGGTTGATTGGAAAGGAGTAAGCGCTGATACGATTATAAATAATGTGTTAGGGAATTCATTTCCTGGCAGTGTTATACTTCAGCATTCAACACCAGGTGGGCATTTGCAAGGATCTGTAGAGGCACTAGACAAAATTATTCCGCAGTTAAAAACGAAAGGGGCACGCTTTGTAACGCTGCCAAGTATGTTCCAAACATCGAAAGAGAGAAAATAAACTGGAATTTAAATCAGTCGGGTATTGTCAATCATCCACTATAAAGAATAGGACTCCCAAGTACTTTAAAATGGGAGTCCTATTTTATTTATAAACTATTATTTTCTAGTAAGTTTTTTCCTTTTTCTATAACAAATTCATAGTATGCAAGATCATATGGATAAATATCTTCAAATGTTATTGTTATCGGTGTATTGCTTAAAACAGAAATAGCCGTAAAAGATGAAATCTCTCTTTTTAATAGTTGTAGAAAAGAAGTTGCATGTATTTTCATCACATCGTCTACTTCTTCACCTGGTGCAAATGAAAGTGTATTGATGACATTGTGAAAATACATATGACAAAATTCACGATCAGTAAGATTTGAAATTTCATAATCTATTTTAAAGATACCTTTGTATGCTAAATCAGTAGTTTGAAAGGAAAGTCCTAATTCTTCTTCAATTTCACGAAGACCGCCAATTTGTACTTCTTCATCATGCATAATATGTCCAGCTGAAGTAATATCCCATATACTCGGTGCTTCTTTTTTATTTTTAGAGCGTAATTGAAAATATAAAAACATATCTTCAGCATCTTTTTCTACAAACCAACAATGAAATGTTTCATGCCAATCACCGTCACGATGCACTTCATCACGTAATTTCTTCCCAAGTATATTTCTTTCAGTATCAAATATTGTTAACCACTCTGTCATTTAAATTCCCCTTTCTGCAAATTTTATTATACAATATCTGTATTGAATTTTGGGAGAATAAAGAAAAAGGGGTAGGTATAAGTGGGGATAGAGAATAAGGAAATAAAATCGATTATTTCAACAGAGGAAGAGTTACGAAAAATATTGGGGCGACCAAGTGAGCGAGCTTTGAAAAAAGTTATTTCATCATTAGACCATCATTGCATAGATTTTCTGTCTAAATCTCCTTTTCTAGTATTATCTACTGCAAATAAATTAGGAGAGTGTGATGCTTCGCCGAGAGGAGACGCACCTGGATTTGTATACGTATTAAATAATAATAAAATTATTATTCCAGAAAGACCAGGCAACCGTCGTATAGACTCCATTTTGAATATTATTTCAAATCCGCACGTAGGGTTACTCTTTTTGATCCCTGGTCTTGGGGAGACACTCCGAATAAACGGCCGAGCATTCATTACAAACGATGAAGAAATTTTGCAAGAAATGCAGGCAAATGGACGCAATCCGTTACTTGGAATTGTTGTTGAAATAGAGGAATGCTATATTCATTGCGCAAAAGCTTTTATTCGTTCTAAGATGTGGGATTCAGAATTTTGGTTAAATAAAAAAGAATTACCTTCAGCAGCAAAAATGTTGCTGGAGCATGCGAAAGTGAATGCTTCAGAAGAAGATGTTGCACGTTCTTTAGAAGAAAGTTATACGAAAAGATTGTATTAAAAAACTTTATTAATATATCTTTGTAAGGTGAATATGTACACATTTTAGAATGGGATATTTATATATGAACTGTTGATTTACAAAATGGAGAAATAGCAAAATAGGTAAATCGAGCGGCAATTGTAAAATGTTATTGTGAAATATAATAAAAAAAGATTTTGAAAATAGTTAGTAAAAATAGGCTTGCTTTTTAAAAAGTTGATAACTATAATAAGTTAACAAATAGACATGAACGAAAAGTAATGATAAGGACATGAAATCATTTTTACGGTTTACAGAGAGGGAAGCCAAGGGTGTGAGCTTCCTAACACGAGAAATGGTTTTACCACCTTTGAACTTCAATAGTGAACGAGTAATCTAGTAATTATTGACGGAATCAGCCGTTATCTGAACTTGAGCAATCTAGAAGGAAATAAGTCTGGATTGGAACAAGGGTGGAACCACGAAAACACATTCGTCCCTTTCCTAGGGATGAGTGTGTTTTTTTATTGAATTAGGGATTGAAAATTAAAAATAATTAAAAAATAGTATTGATTTTGTTGTTTATACGAGTATAATGAGTTAACAAATAAACATGAACGAAAAAGTAACGATAAGGACACGGAATCATTTTTACGGTTTACAGAGAGGGAAGCCAAGGGTGTGAGCTTCCTAACACGAGAAATGATTTTACCACCTTTGAACTTCAATAGTGAACGAGTAATCTAGTAATTATTGACGGAATCAGCCGTTATCTGAACTTGAGCAATCTAGAAGGAGTTAAGTCTGGATTGGAACAAGGGTGGAACCACGAAAACACATTCGTCCCTTTCCTAGGGATGAGTGTGTTTTTTACTTTGAAAGGAGGTGCAGTAAAATGAAACGATTTGTACGTACGGAAATAACCACCACCTGCATGATTAAAAAGCAGAGCAAGGTGATTGATAGAGATAAAAAATAAAATTGTAGGAGGAGATTAGAAAATGAATAACGTTATTAATGTTGGGGTGTTAGGCTTAGGTACGGTCGGAAGTGGTGTTGTCCATATTTTGAAAGAACATTATAAAAAAATTACACTTGATACAGGGTATGAAGTGAAGGTAAAGACAGTCGTTGTACGTGACTTAGAAAAAGAACGTGATGTTTGCATTGATGGAATCGTAGTAACAAGTCATGTCGATGAAGTTCTAAATGATCCAAATATTGATATTGTAGTAGAGGTAATGGGCGGAATTGAAGAAGCAAAGCAACATATTGTTAAGGCTTTACGAAATAAAAAACATGTCGTAACAGCAAATAAAGATTTAATGGCTGTATACGGTGCAGAGCTTCTCCAAGTGGCGAACGATAATGATTGTGATTTATGTTATGAAGCAAGTGTAGCGGGCGGTATTCCGGTGTTAAGAGGATTAACAGACGGATTAGCTTCAGATCAAATTGAAAAAATAATGGGAATTGTAAATGGAACAACAAATTACATGTTAACAAAGATGAGTCAAAATGGATGGTCGTATGAAGAGGCTTTACAGGAAGCACAAAAATTAGGTTTCGCAGAATCGGATCCAACAGCGGATGTAGATGGGTTAGATGCGGCGAGAAAGGTAGCCATTCTTGCAAACTTAGGTTTTTCGATGAATGTTTCTTTAGATGATGTGCAAGTAAGAGGGATTCGAAAGGTCGAAAAAGAAGATTTACAAATGGCTGAAAAGTTAGGATTTACTATGAAATTAATTGGTAAAGCAGAGAAACAAGGGTCAGCCATTCATTTAAGTGTAGAACCGACTCTTTTACCAAGTCATCATCCATTATCGAATGTAAATAATGAATTTAATGCAGTATATGTTCATGGTCAAGCAGTAGGAGAAGTAATGTTTTACGGACCTGGAGCTGGGAAGTTACCAACTGGTTCTGCTGTAGTAAGTGATATTATTTCAATCGTTAAAAATATGAATCAAGTTCAGAAAAATAAAAGCGCATTAAAAGAACCAGAACCGTATGAATTACAGGGGGATGAAGAAGTCGTTTCGAAATATTTCTTACGTATTTCATTACGAGATGAACCTGGGATGTTGCAAAAAATAACAGAATGTTTCGTTAATTATTCTGTAAGTTTAAAAGAAGTTATTCAATTACCTTTAAATCGTGAACTTGCAGAAGTCGTTGTTGTGACACATCAAACTTCAAAGTATCAATTTGAACGAGTTCTAGGAGCGATAGAAAGTGTCGCAAGTGAAATAAACAGTTATTACATTATTGAGGAGGAAAAACAATATGTATAAAGGATTATTAAAACAGTATGCTTCTTATTTACCGGTGAATGAAAATACACCTGATGTTAGCTTAATGGAAGGAAATACACCTCTTATTCCGCTATTAAATATATCAAAACAATTAGGGATTCAGTTATACGGTAAGTACGAAGGTGCGAATCCGACAGGTTCTTTTAAAGATCGTGGTATGGTAATGGCTGTTGCGAAGGCGAAAGAAGAAGGTTCGGAGGCAATTATTTGTGCATCAACAGGTAATACTTCGGCATCAGCCGCAGCATACGCGGCACGCCTTGGAATGAAATGTATAATCGTAATCCCGGAAGGAAAGATTGCACATGGAAAATTAGCGCAAGCAGTCGCTTACGGAGCTGAAATCATTTCAATAGAAGGAAATTTTGATGATGCACTTAAGGCTGTAAGAAATATTGCTGCGGAAGAGCCGATTACATTAGTAAACTCAGTGAATCCTTATCGAATTGAAGGGCAAAAGACAGCAGCATTTGAAATTTGTGACCAGTTGCAAAGTGCACCAGATGTTTTAGCGATTCCTGTTGGGAATGCCGGAAATATTACAGCATACTGGAAAGGTTTCTGTGAATATGAGAAAGAAAAAGGCTATAAGAAGCCAAGAATTCACGGATTTGAAGCGGAAGGAGCAGCTGCTATTGTAAAAGGACATGTCATTGAAGAACCTGAAACAATTGCAACAGCGATTCGTATCGGTAACCCCGCAAGTTGGTCATATGCAGTAGAGGCTGCTGAACAGTCTCAAGGTGAAATAGATATGGTATCAGATGAAGAAATTTTACATGCGTATAGATTATTAGCAAAAACGGAAGGGGTTTTCGCTGAGCCAGGATCAAATGCTTCATTAGCAGGTGTAATTAAACATGTTCAATCTGGAAAAATCAAAAAAGGAGAGACAGTTGTTGCAGTTTTAACTGGAAACGGTTTGAAAGATCCTGATATCGCAATTTCTTCTAATACATTAGATATTGCAAGTGTTTCAAATAATATAGAACAAATTAAAGAACATATTAAAGGGGTGATTATGTCGTGATACCATTAAGTATTCGTGTTCCTGCTAGTACAGCGAATGTTGGACCTGGATTTGATTCAGTAGGAATAGCTTTGTCATTATATTTAGATGTGGTGGTAAAAGAAAAAGCTGATAGATGGCAAGTAATCCATTCCTTTGAAGAATTAATTCCGACAGATGATAAAAATTTAATCGTTAGCACGGCATGTAAAGTATGTCCTTCTTTATCACCTCATATAATAGAAGTTACTAGTAATATCCCGCTTACAAGAGGACTAGGAAGTAGTGCATCAGCAATTGTAGCAGGGATAGAGCTTGCGAATCAACTTGGCAATTTAAACTTAACGACTGATCAAAAAGTTCAAATTGCAACAAATTTTGAAGGGCATCCAGATAATGTTGCGGCTTCTATATTAGGAGGAACTGTAATCGGAGCACTTGATGGAAAGAATGTTTCGGTTGTAAGAATTGAAAGTAAGGAATTAGGTGTAATTTCTCTTATTCCAAATGAAGAGTTAAATACAGAGGAAAGCCGATCTGTATTACCAGATGTGTTTCCGTTTCATGAAGCAGTTAAGGCTAGTGCAATCAGCAACGTATTAGTAGCTGCGTTTTGTCAAAAGAAGTGGGAAGTTGTAGGTGAAATGATGGAAAGAGATCATTTTCACGAGCCGTATCGTTTAGAACTCGTACCGCTATTACCCTCAATTCGTAAATGTGCAAAAGAGTTTGGAGCATACGGCACAGCGCTTAGTGGTGCAGGTCCATCCATTTTTATATTAACGCCATATGATAAGCGTCAAGAAATTGCTGAGCAATTAGCGAGAGTATTTACGTCTATGAAAGTGTGTGTGCTAGAAATCGATCATAGAGGAATTACTGTAAATAAAGAAGAACATATAGAACTATAAAAAAGCTAGCATTGCTAGCTTTTTTTGTTGTAAATATCTTTTCAGTTGGCATATAAAAGAAAAGTAATAATGTATAATTTAGTAAAGCGTGTATTAATTTGGAGGTGATCGTATGAAAAAAGAGTCACCAGAAGAAAACAGAGAACGTATAAGGCAAAGTGAATTGAAAAATAATCCTACCGGTTCTTTAAATGATGGATTCAACAGAGCTGAATCAGGTAGTCCAGTTGATATGACGGGTGGTATGAATTGGAAAGGTACAGCGCTAGTAATTTTAGTGCTAGTTTTAGGGTATATTATATACACTTATTTTTTTAGTTGAAAAATAAGTGTTAAGGCTTCGAATTATTTGCTTTTATATTTAGTGGGGATGAAAAAACACGGTTATTGTACTACATATACTTTAAGCAGATTATAGTTGTTCATACACACTTATTTATAATACTCAAAATAGAGCTAGCGTTATGCTAGTTCTATTTTTTTGCCACATTCCTGTAACAAAGCCCCTGTATATTCAGTGGTGGAGGTGCAGAAGATGAAAAAAATGATAGCAATATGTCTTCTTACAACGATGTCATTTTCGACTTTAGTCGGGTGTGATGTAAAAGGTAACAAGGCTGTACAAGATTCTAAAGTAAAGAAAGCGACGTATAAAGAGTTTACTTACGATGTAAATCCAGAGACTTTCATGTTAACTGTAGAACATGATGGTGTAAAGGAACAGGCGTCACAGCCGTTACCGAAAATGAAGGTGTCGAATGTAAAAAAAGACAAGGATCGAACATCTTGGGAATATCCAGATCAAAAAGTAAAAGTGAATCTAGAAAAGAAAAAAGATCACTTAAATATTGAAGTGGAATCGACTGGTGCAGAAAGCTTTACGTGGCCGAAAGTACAAGCTGAAAATTATACACTTCCGTTATGGGAAGGTAAGCAAATTCCGAGTAATGATGAAAATTGGAAGAAGTTTTTAAAGGATGATGCATATTCATTTGCTGAATCATTTTCTATGAAGTTTTTTGCGTTAAATGGTTCGAAATATTCAATTGTATTTATTGCGAACAATATGTTTAATAATGAATTGAAATTTCATTCGGATCCGAAAATAGGATTTGATTTTATACATGAATTCCCGAGTATAAATAAAAATAAAGCATATGGATTTCAATTATATGTGACAAATAATGATGCAGTCAGTATTGCTAAACTGTATAAGGATAATATTGCTCAAAAAGGTGAATTTAAAACATTACAAGAAAAGGCTAGAAAAAATAAAGAGATTGAAAAACTTTATGGTGCTGCTCATTTTTATTTTTGGAATCAAAATGGTTTGTCTGACAGTAACGTAAATTGGCCTAAAATAAGAGAGCAAATAAATAGCCCTGTATTTAGTCATATAAAAGGGCTTATTCAAAAGAATAGTTCGGAGCTTGGAGAACTGAGTGTGTTTGAGCAAGTAAGTAAACAAGATTTCATTGATAAGTACCAAAAAAATGTTATTTTACGTTATGTAAATGAAGTATTATCAATGAAGGAATTGTATAAAGATGATATTTTTCAAAAGGTTGATCAGAACGCTAGTGAGTTATTAAACAAAGGGATAGACCATTTATCGAAGATGGAGTTATATAACTTAAATAAGCATGTATTAAAGTCAGCGCTCGGTGATGCGGTTGAAGAAGTAAGTAAATGGGGTAAGGCAGATGGAACGGATATTATAAAGGAAATGAAAGAATCAGGAATAGACAATGCATGGATTGGGCTACCGAACTGGGAACAAGGGTATATGCAGCCTGATTTCGTGACAGAAGCTAAGAAAATGGGATATTTAGTTGGTCCGTATGATTCTTATCATTCTATTCACGAAAAAGCTGATAAAAATTGGAATACAGCTTCTTTTCAGGATCCATCGTTATATGAAGAGGGAACTGTGACGAAGAAAAATGGAGAAAAAGTGCAAGGCTTTTTAGGTAGAGGGCGAAAGTTAAATCCAACTTTATCTCTTCCTAGTGTAAAAGAGCGAATGAACGATATTTTACAAAATGGACCTAAATATAATTCATGGTTTATTGATTGTGATGCAACAGGTGAAATTTATGATGACTATTCAGCCAAACATATAACGACACAAGAACAAGATTTAAAAGCAAGATTGCAACGAATGGATTATATTGCGCAAGAAAAAGGTATGGTAGTTGGCTCAGAAGGCGGAAATGACTTTGCAAGTAGCACGATTGCATTTGCTCACGGTATTGAAACACCGGTTATTAAATGGGACGATGAAGATATGAGGAAAAATAAAACAAGTCCGTATTATGTGGGCGGATATTGGTCACCGAATCAAAATGTTCCAGAAAAATATGCAAAACAAGTACTGTTAAAAGAAGAATATAAACAAGTGTATTTAAACCCTGTATATTCAGTACCATTATATAAATTAGTATACAATGATTCTGTAATTACAACGCACCACTGGGAATGGGGAAGTTTGAAAGTAAAAGATGAGGTAGGGAACCGTATGCTATACGAATTATTGTATAATGTTCCTCCGTTGTACCATTTAGATGAAGTAGAGTGGAATAAGCATAAACAAGAAATTACGCAGCACCTGAAAGTTTGGAATGACGTTCATGAAAAGGCAGTAAAAGAAGAAATGACGAACTTTGTATATTTGTCAGAAGATAAATTAGTTCAATCTGCTTCTTATGGAAAAGATATTAAAATTATTGTGAATTTCTCGAATGAAGATATAGAAATAGAAAAGACGAAACTAAAAGCAAAATCCGCTTTCATTAATAATCATGGGAAGAAAACAATGTATACACCGCTTGAGAGATAATATGAAATGTATTGTTGCATTACTAATTTTTTAGGTGAAAATTGAAGGATTCGAAACGAATAAATTTATAAATCTATAATTTCGAATGTTGAGAAGTGCTAAATATTTGAAGTTGGAAAATAGTGACTTGCCAAAAATAAGCACGAGAGTATAATGTGAGATGGAATACATATTGGATTCATCATGTAACCTTACAAAAATGTAAGGTGTTTGAAAGGAAATTCAATATGAAGAATACTAGACATACATTATACTAGGGAAAGAGAAAGAGAGGCGAATGAAGATGAGCTCTGAATTAGAACAAAATACGAGAAGCAATAAAAAACGTTCTAAAAGAAGGTCAATAAAATGGTTCATTTTAATTCCATTTTTCCTACTTATTTTTGGAGGAGTAGGATATGGATCATTAATATATAATAAAGCAAAAGCTGTTGTAAGTGATGCGTATGCACAAATTGATAAATCATCAAAACGTGATAAAGAAGTTGAGCCTTTAAAGGATAACATCTCTATTTTAATTATGGGTGTAGATGGTAGTGAAATGCGAAAAAGTCAATATGGTGAAGCTGTTCGCACAGATGCACTTTTATTAGCAACAATTAATAAAGATGATAAATCAGTTAAATTAGTAAGTATTCCGCGTGATTCACGTGTATATATTCCATCTAGAAAGAAATTAGATAAAATTACACACGCACACGTATTTGGTGGTGTTGAAAGTACACGAGATACGGTGGAAAGATTTTTAAATGTTCCTGTTGATTATTATGTGAAGTTTAACTTTGAATCATTCGTACAAATTGTCGATTCACTTGGTGGTATTGATATTGATGTACCTGTTACTTTCACAGAGCAAGATAGTAAAGACCAAGCGGGTATGATTCATTTAGAAAAAGGCTTCCAACATTTAAATGGAGAACAAGCACTTGCACTTGCAAGAACGCGTAAAATTGATAGTGACGCAATGCGTGGACAAAGACAACAACTTGTAATAGAAGCAATTGCAAAAAAAGCGATGTCTGTGCAATCAATTAGCAAAATGGGCTCTTTACTTGATGCGGTTGATAAAAATATGAAAACGAACTTAACTTTCGATGATATGCTTGCGATTACAAAAAATATGGCAGGATCTAATTTAGAAATGGAAAAAATGCAAATAGAAGGTACGGATAAACGTATCGGAGGTATTTATTATTACATTCCAAACGAAAAAAATGTAAAAGATATTTCGAAAAAATTAAATGAGCATTTAGGTGTAACACCAAAACCAGTTCGAAATGAATAATAAAAAAAGATTGGCCTTTGCCAATCTTTTTTATTGAGATGGATTTGTAACTTTTCTGTAACGATTTTTTATTTTAGAAAACTTATACTTAAATCATTTCAATTTATATAAACAAAAGGTGCAATTATACGATATACTAGAGGAGACGATTTGGCAATTAACTCCTAATGCTGAAGAGAAGCAAATGCAATTCATCAAAACTATAGAACGAATTGAATTGATAGGAGATCGAAATAGGCTAAAGCAAGTTTTCTTGAATATTGTTCAAAATGCCATTAAATATTCACATAAAAATGGTAAAGTATATATTGAAGCGACTAAAAAAGAAGGACAAGCAGTGATAAAGGTGAAAGACGAAGGGATTGGAATTGCTACAGAGCATTTACCATATATAGAACAGTCATTTTACTAGATTAATAACCGTGCTACAGGTGTTTTAGCTATCGTTAAAAAATGGTGGAGCTTCATGGAGGTACACTTAGTTATTATAAGTAAAGAAGGAAAAGGAACAACCATTTTGATAAAACTCCCATTATAATACATATAAAGTCTGTTTATATAGTGTAATAAAATAAATAGATGTATAATTATATTGGGTGATTTATATATAAGATTAATAGGGAGAGGAATTCGATAGAATGGAAAAAGCTTTTAAAGTTAAACGAGTAGTAGTCGGCTTAATAGCGATTGCAGCAGTAGCTATTGGGTATTTCATGTTTCAATCCATTACTTCACCAGCAAAGGCTGTTGCAAAACAAGAAAACGTAGTACAGCTTGCAAGTGAACAACCGAAAGTAGAAATGAATAAAACGGCACCAAGTCGTTTTAATGGAAAAGAAAGAAAAGTTGCTTACCTTACATTTGATGATGGCCCAGGGAAATATACGGCTGAATTGTTAAATACGTTAAAACAGCATGATGCGAAGGCGACGTTCTTTTTAATTGGAGCGAATGTAAAAGGATTTCCGGATTTAGTGAAACGTGAAAATGCAGAGGGTCATTATGTAGGTATGCATAGTATGACACATAATTTTGCAAAGTTATATAAAAATGGCGAGTATGTAAATGAAATGAAAGAAGATCAAAGCTTAATCGCAAATATTATTGGAAAATCACCTAAATTAACACGTCCACCATACGGTTCGATGCCTGGATTAAATGAAGGTCTTCGAAATAAAGTAGTAGAGGGCGGTTTTAAAGTATGGGATTGGACAATTGATTCATTAGATTGGAGATATAACAAAATGCAAGTTGATGCAGCGGCAGCACAAATTGCTCAAAATGTAATAACAAATGCAACAAAACCACAGGAAGTTATTTTAATGCATGACATTCACCCACAATCAGTTGCTGCTGTGCCAGCAATTTTAAAAGGGTTAAAAGAAAAGGGTTATGAGTTTGAAGCTTATCATGAAGAGAGTCACTTCCCAGTGAATTTCTGGCATGATAACCGTATGTAATGGAGGAATGAACGTTGAAGTATGGAAAAGTAGCAGTAGTTGGAGCACTATCAGTAGGACTATTAACAGGTTGTTTCGGTGAAAAACCAGAAGAAAATCTATATACAGCTTTTGAAACAGCAGCGACACAAGAAAAATTATTAGTTGATGAAGCGAAGAAGTTAGAGAAATTAGAGAATGAAGGTCAAGAACTATATTCTCAAATTTTACAAGAAGGTAAAGATCATAATGACGCTGTTATGAAGAAGATAGAGCAAGCTACTGCAAATGTAGATGACCGTGAAAAAGTATTAAAAACTGAGAAAGAAATGCTAGAAAAAGCTCAGAAAGAAACAAAATCTGTTCAAGGAAATATAGAGAAGCTTGAAGATAAGAAGTTACAAAAACAAGCGAAAGCAGTAGAAGAGTCGTATAAAAACCGTTATGATGCATTCCAAAAGATGAATGAAAATTATACGAAGGCGTTAGCGACTGAAAAAGAACTGTATGAAAAATTAAAAGTAAAAGAAACGAAATTAAAGGAGATTGGTGAAAAAGTTAAGGCTGTTAATGAATTAACTGTGGAAGCACAAAAATCAAAAGAGCAATTTAACAATTTTACAAAAGAGTATAATGACAGTAAATTAGCATTCTACAAAGATGCAGAGATTAAGATTAAAGATCAGAAATAAAGAAGAATCTTAAGCATAATAAAAAGCCGGAGAAACATCGTTACAAATGTTTTTTCGGCTTTTTATGTTAAATGAATAGAAAAGACTGGAATTGATATCATAAAAGAGTTATAGTGAATTATTCCAAGGGAAACATTGTAAAGTAAGGAGAATGGAAATATGTCATATGAATTTTTACTCAAATTAGGTTTAGCACTCTTTTTAGGATTATTCATCGGGATAGATAGGCAGCTAAAGAATAAACCGCTTGGTGTGAAAACAAGTATGGTTATTTCTGTAGCAAGTTGTTTAATTACGATGGTTTCAATTGAAGCCGTACATGTATATTCTGTTCCAGGGCATACAAATATGGATCCAATGCGTCTAGCTGCTCAAATTGTGAGTGGGATTGGTTTTCTTGGGGCAGGTGTTATTTTACGAAGAAGTAATGATGTTATTTCTGGATTAACGACAGCTTCTATGGTGTGGGCTGCTTCAGCTTTAGGTATAGCAATTGGGGCGGGCTTTTATTTACAAGCGACGGTTGCTATGATTTTAATTATTTTAGCAATTAACGTACTTCCACAACTTGTGAAAATTGCAGGTCCGTATTCATTAAGACAAAAGGATTTATCTATAAAAATTACTGTAAAAGAGCATCATGAGTTAGATGGTATATTTAAGCAAATTAAAAATTTAGGTATGCATGTGAAACGAGTGAAAATTAAAGATATAGATAATGGAGCATTTCAGCAACTGGAAATGGTTATTTTAGCTCCAGAAGATTTATATACAACAGAGTTATATAGTTCCCTGAAAGAGATTGATCGTGTTGTTTCAGTTGAAGTGGAAAGTAGATAATTGTGATAAAAAAGAGTGAAGTGCATTCGCTCTTTTTTTTATTTGGATTTTTAAGGAAATAAATTGATATAATGATGAATAACAAGGGGGAGAAATGATGGAAATACATATTAGAAGAGCGATAAAAGATGATATACGAGGTATAGCAAAGGTGCATGTTGATAGCTGGAAAACAACGTATAAAGGGATATTTGCTGACGAATTTTTAGAAAATATAACATATGAGCAACGAGAAAAACAATGGGAAAACATTTTTCAACAAGAAGATAAATACCAATATAGATTTGTAGCAGAGACGTCAGATGAAACAATAATCGGATTCATTGACGGGGGAGTGGAAAGAAGTGGTACATATAATTGTGATGGGGAATTATATGCAATCTACCTTTTACAAGAGTATCAAGGAATGAAAATAGGACAAAAGTTATTTCAAGCTTTATTATCGGAATGTATAAACAATGATATGCAATCACTTTTAGTATGGGTTGTTACGAATAACCCTTCTAAAAATTTTTATGAAAAATTTAATCCAGAAAAAATTGATACGAAATTTTTAGAGAGAGTACAGGTAGAAGAGACAGCCTATTGTTGGAGGGATATAAATAATATTATTATGTAAACTTTATGTTTGAAAGAGGTATACGAATTAATGTATACCTCTTTTGTTTAACTATTTTGAAGGGGATTACTAATGAAATAAATAAGTATGTAGTTTGAAAGTGAGAATTTTTCTTGTGTATTTTTAATTAGATTAAAGAAAGGCTGAAAAAAAGAAATATTTATTCGGATTTAAAAATTCTGAAATAAACTATTGAATTGATAATGATAATCAATTAAAATTTTAATTGATAACGATATTCAATTATCGATTGTAATATGAAATTACGATAGTGTTCATATAAAGAGGAGGACAAGTATGCAGCGTGCGAAACAAATCGCGGAACATGCAACAATACAAAGTTTTTTAAATTGTTATTTAAGAGAAACAGGAAGTGGAGAATGGATTACAGCGGATAAAAGGATAGAGGATATTTTCTACAATTCATTTCAAAGAGATACTGGCTCTACTTATTTATGTTGTCGGTTATCGGCACAAAACATTACTTTGTATGGAGAAGTTATATATAAATCAGCAACAGATCGCCATTTGTTTGGAGAACAATTTTATTATCAAATGGGAGAAAATAAGAATGTTATAAAAGCAGATTACGTTACTGTTATTACATTCTTAATAAAAGAGATGTCTATCAACTACGGAGAAGGGACGAATCCTGCTGAACTTATGCTTCGAGTTATTTGTAGTTGTCAAAATATTGAAGAATTTACAAAGGAGAGAATAGAAGATACATCTGCATTATACGGTTTCCATACATCCTTTATAGAAGCGGAGCAATCTTTATTATTTGGACATTTAACGCATCCAACCCCAAAGAGTAGACAAGGTATTTTGGAATGGAAAAGCGCAATGTATTCTCCAGAATTAAAAGGAGAATGTCAGCTTCATTATTTTAGGGCACATAAAAATATAGTAAATGAAAAATCATTATTGTTAGATTCTACAACAGTAATTCTAAAAGAAGAGTTACGTAATGATGAGATGGTTTGTAAAGAATTTATATCGAAGTATTGTAATGAAGATGAATATTCATTACTTCCAATTCATCCGCTTCAGGCAGAATGGCTATTGCACCAATCATACGTACAGGAGTGGATAGATCAAGGAGTACTTGAATATATCGGTCCTGTCGGTAAGTATTATATGGCAACATCATCACTTAGGACGTTATATCATCCCCAATCAAAATATATGCTTAAGTTTTCATTCCCAGTAAAAGTAACAAATTCAATGCGTATTAATAAATTGAAGGAACTAGAGAGTGGTCTTGAAGGAAAGGAAATGCTAAATACAGCAATTGGTGAAGTGTTAGATAAGTTTCCAGGTTTTGATTTTATTTGTGATCCAGCATTTATTACATTAAAGTACGGGGCAAAAGAATCTGGATTTGAAGTAATTATACGAGAGAACCCTTTTTATGGTGAACATGCAAATGACGCTACTTTAATTGCTGGACTAGTTCAAGATGCAATACCTGGAGAACGTACTCGTTTATCGAATATTATTCATCGACTAGCAGATGTAGAAAGTAGAAGCTGTGAAGAAGTAAGTTTAGATTGGTTTAGACGATATATGAATATTTCTTTAAAGCCGATGGTATGGATGTACTTACGTTATGGTGTTGCAGTAGAAGCGCATCAGCAAAATAGTGTTGTTCAGCTAAAGGATGGTTATCCGGTCAAATATTATTTCCGTGATAATCAAGGGTTTTATTTCTGTAATTCAATGAAAGAGACGCTTAATAATGAGTTGGCTGGCATTGGAGAACGTACTGGAAATCTATATGACGATTATATTGTAGATGAGAGATTTCGTTACTACTTAATTTTCAATCATATGTTTGGTCTCATTAACGGTTTTGGCACAGCAGGATTAATTAAGGAGGAAATTCTTCTCTCTGAATTAAGATCTGTACTTGAAGCGTTCCTTTCGTATAACCGTGAACCTTCTACCTTTTTAAGAGAATTGTTAGAAGAGGATAAGTTGGCATGTAAAGCAAATTTATTAACGAGATTTTTCGATGTCGATGAGTTAAGTAATCCTTTAGAACAAGCAATTTACGTACAGGTACAGAATCCGCTCGTTAGAGAAGTGGCTGTCCGTTCATAAATAACGTTAAAATTTCACGTAATACAAATAATGGTATTTTTCATAAGGTGGAGGAGTTATGAGAGTGGACATGTATCATACGAGAATATTGAAAGCGCTTGAATCAAAAGATTACATTTCAGTACGAAGAAGAGTGTTACGTCAATTAGTAGAGTCGTTAATTTATGAGGGGATTATTACGCCAATTCGCATAGAAAACGAAGAACAAATTCTTTTTCTTATTCAAGGACTTGATGAGGACAACAAAAGTGTCACGTATGAATGTTACGGAAGAGAACGAATGACATTTGGACGTATCTCTATAGATTCATTAGTAATAAGAGTTCAAGAGGAAAAACAAGAAATACAATCAGTTTCGCAATTTTTGGAAGAAGTTTTTCGAATTGTTAACGTAGAACAAACGAAATTAGATTCTTTTATTCATGAATTAGAACAAACGATATTTAAAGACACGATTGTACAATATGAAAGACATAATAAGATGAAATATACCCAAAAATCGTACGATGAATTTGAAAGCCATTTAATAGACGGTCATCCATATCATCCTAGCTATAAAGCACGCATTGGGTTTCAATATCGTGACAATTTTCAATATGGATATGAATTTATGAGACCAATAAAAATTATATGGATTGCAGCTCATAAGAAGTATGCGACTGTAGGTTATGAAAATGAAATGATCTATGACAATATTTTAAAAGGTGAGATAGGCGAGCATACATTAGAAACGTATATGGAACGAATTCACAGTGCGGGATGTAATCCAAAACAGTACGTGTTTATACCTGTTCATCCTTGGCAGTGGGAGAATTTCATCATTCCAAATTACGCTGACCATATACAGGATAAAAATATAATTTATTTAGGACAATCGGCGGATGATTATTGCGCGCAACAATCGATGAGGACGTTAAGAAATGCTACGAATCCAAAGAGACCATATGTAAAGTTATCGCTGAACATACTTAACACTTCAACACTCCGTACGCTGAAACCATATTCAGTTGTGAGTGCACCAGCTATATCGAATTGGTTAAGTGATGTCGTAAGTCAGGATTCTTATTTAAGGGATGAATCGCGCATTATTTTGTTAAAGGAATTTTCGAGTGTAACGTATGATACGAATAAGAAAGCCACATATGGTTCATTAGGGTGCATTTGGCGTGAAAGCGTTCATAAATATTTAGATGAGCAAGAGGATGCGGTTCCCTTTAACGGCTTATATGCAAAGGAGAAAGACGGGACACCAGTTATTGATGCATGGTTAAACAAATACGGGATAGAAAATTGGCTACGATTACTGATTCAAAAAGCGATCATACCAGTTATACATCTTGTTGTAGAGTATGGAATCGCATTAGAATCACACGGACAAAATATGATTTTAGTTCATAAAGAAGGGCTACCTGTCCGTATTGCATTAAAGGATTTCCATGAAGGACTTGAGTTTTATCGTCCATTCTTAAAAGAAATGAATAAATGTCCAGACTTTACTAAAATGCACAAAACGTATGCGAATGGAAAAATGAATGATTTCTTTGAAATGGATCGTATTGAATGTTTACAAGAGATGGTATTAGATGCACTGTTCTTATTTAATGTAGGAGAATTAGCTTTCGTACTTGCAGACGAATATGATTGGAAAGAAGAAATTTTTTGGATGATAGTTGTCGAAGAAATTGAAAATCATTTTAGAAAATATCCACACTTGAAAGATAGATTTGAAAGTATTCAGCTATACACTCCTACATTCTATGCTGAGCAATTAACGAAGCGACGATTATATATGGATGTGGACTCGCTTGTTCATGAAGTTCCAAATCCATTGTATAGAGCAAGACAACTTATCAAACAAAAATCAGTTGTTACAGGGGGAAATTATGCTAATCGTTAATAAACAAGAGTATAGCAAAAGTGATTTTGATTTGAGATTACAAGTTTATGAGGAAATGGAACAATTTCAAAAAGCAGCAGGAAATAGATTCGCGCTTTGTCTGAAAGATCCATTCGATATTATTACGCTTGTGTTTTTCTTAAAAGAAAAGAAATCATCAGTATTGCTTATACATGAAGATACGCCAAAAGAAACGGCTATTGAAATGGCAAAGCGTGCAAATTGTATCGGGATATTATATGGAGAATATCCCGATTTTACGAAATTAGAAGTAGTGAACGCTTTACTAGAAGAGCCTTCTTTATTGCAATATAGTTCTGGAACAACAGGAGAACCAAAACTGATTCGTAGAGCATGGGCGGAAGTGGATACAGAAATTACTGCTTATAATGAAGCTTTAAACTGTGAAGTAGATGAAGTGCCGATCGTTATGGCTCCTGTTTCACATTCATACGGACTAATATGTGGTACGTTATCTGCAATTACGCGAGGAAGCAAACCTATCATCATTACGAATAAAAACCCTAAATTCGCATTAAATATAGTTCGCAATACAGAAAAACATATCATTTATGCAGTACCGCTTATGTTACATATTATGGGGAGTTTCCCGCAAGGAACGTTTCAGTTTCATAAAATTATGACATCCGGAGCACCTTTATCAGAAGCATTATTTTATAAACTAAAAGAAATGACAACATATATGATGCAGCAATACGGTTGTTCTGAAGCAGGTTGTATTAGTATATGTCATGATATGAAAAGCCATTTAGATTTAGGTAATCCACTACCTCATGCGAGTATAAGTATAGGTTCAGATGAAAATATGCCCGAAGAAATCGTAGTGAAAATGAAAGATAAGGAAATTTTCACGAAAGATTTGGGGTATAAATCTGAGCATGGTCTTCATTTTATGGGGCGCATGGATGATGTGATTAACGTTTCAGGATTAAAAGTCTTTCCGATAGAGGTAGAAGAAACAATGCTTCGACTAGAAGGCGTTCAAGAGGCAATTGTATATCGGGGAAAACATCCTGTGATGGGCGAAGTTGTTAAAGCGAAAGTAATCTCTCATGTTGATCCAGTGCGAATAAGAGAATGGTGTATGCAGCATTTACCATCTTATAAAGTTCCGCATGAGATTGAAAGTGTAACTGAAATTCCGAAAAATAAAACTGGAAAAGTAAGTAGAAAATTACTAGAGATGGGAGAGGTTACAACATGAGACGTGAAACATTAAAAAATGAAGTGTTGAAAATTATGACAGAAAAAATGGAGCTAAAAAATGTAACGCATTTAGAAGAAACGATGCGTTTAAACCAAGATTTATATATAGATTCGGTAATGATGTTACAACTCATAGTCTACATAGAAATGGATGTAAAGCTATGCGTTCCAGAGGATGAGGTAGACCCAAAAGCATTTCTTACTGTAGGATCTTTGCTTGATTTTATGGAGGAGTTACAGCCTGTATAAGTAGTAAATGTGAATAATTAACCTTTAGGAAAGTGGATGAGAATATGACTTCAATTAAAGTTCACTGTTTAGTGAGTTGTTTTTGTGAAATTATAAAAAGGCGTAGCGAAATAGATTTCCGTCCATTTTATTTTGGATTATGGGACGGAGATTTTGATATAACAGAAGGCGGCATTATCTCGTATCACTCCGAAAATATTAACCATGATAATTATTTATTATGGTATGAAAAATTGTACGGTATGAAAGTGAACGAATGGTATGATCATGCAAAAGGTAAAGATAGCAATGTAGAAACGTTTTTACAATTAGTAGAAAACAAGCCAGAAAATCGCTATGTCATTGTAATGGTTGATATGTCTCTATTGCCAGAGAGGGAAAATAAATTTCATCAAAAACCGTTTCCGCATTATTTAATGATATCGAAGACAGAGAAAGATGAAGAATGGTTCATGCTAGATCCTGATTTTCGCTGGGAAGGGAATATGGAAAGAGAAAAAGTGCTTCACTCTGTTCAAGATAACCCATTTGGTGGAGGGTATTTCATTGATGTAGAAGAAATTCAGGAGCCAACAGAAGAAATGGTAGCGAGTTATTTCATAGAAACTTTCAAAAGAAATGACAATGAACTGACTATGGAATTGAAAAATTTAATTATAAAAATGGCAAATGAAGAAGAAGGTTATTCGCTTTCTGGTCTTGTAGCGGCAGTGAAGCAAATACCAGTACTTGCAATTCGTAAATATAGTTATGAACATGCCTTTGCATACTTCCGTGAAACGTTGCAATATTCGGAGCAAGAGTTTGATTATTGGTGTGATCGGGTAGAGGATATTGTACAAGGATTTACAAATGTACAGTATCGAGCAATTAAAATGGCGATGACGAATAATAAAGGCATGTTATTATCAATTGTTGAAAAGTTGGATGAAATGAATGCAATTGAACTGCAAATTAAGGCTGAATTAGAGAGACAGTTTTTATCATGGAAAGAAATGAAAACAAACGAGTCTGTCTTAGCATTTTAAAAACCTAACTGAATTTAAGATAAGGGAGTTCAAACCTATGAAATATTCATTATGTACTATTTCCTTTCGTCATCAATTAATTTCATTTACTGATATTGTTCAATTTGCATATGAAAACGGTTTTAAAGGAATTGAATTGTGGGGGACTCATGCACGAAATTTGTATATGCAAGAGTATGAAACGACAGAACGAGAATTGAATTGTTTAAAGGATAAAAACTTGGAAATTACGATGATAAGTGATTACTTAGACATATCATTATCGGCAGATTTTGAAAAAACGATAGAGAAATGTGAACAACTTGCAATATTAGCTAATTGGTTTAAAACAAACAAAATTCGTACGTTTGCTGGACAAAAAGGTAGCGAAGGTTTCTCGGAACAGGAGAGAAAAGAGTATGTGAATCGTATTCGCATGATTTGTGAAGTATTTGCTCAGCATAATATGTATGTACTTTTAGAAACACATCCAAATACGTTAACGGATACGCTGCCTTCTACTTTGGAATTATTAGGAGAAGTAGATCATCCGAATTTGAAAATAAACCTTGATTTTCTTCATATATGGGAGTCTGGTGCAGATCCAATAGACAGCTTCCATCGACTAAAGCCGTGGATACAACATTACCATTTTAAGAATATATCGTCAGCAGATTATTTGCATGTGTTTGAACCAAATAATGTATATGCAGCAGCGGGAAGTCGAATTGGTATGGTTCCATTATTTGAAGGTGTGGTAAATTATGATGAGATTATTCAGGAAGTGAGAGATACTGACCATTTTGCTTCACTCGAATGGTTTGGACATAATGCGAAAGATATATTAAAAGAAGAAATGAAAGTATTAACAAATAGAAATTTAGAAGTAGTAACTTCTTAATATAAAATGATGTAAGAGTCTCTCATTGTAGAGACTCTTTTTTAAAAAATATAAATAACCAAAAATTACCATGTATTTAAATTGAAATTTAACACAATTTATATATAAATAAGGAGGTGATTGGTAATGGCTAGAAATCGTAACTCTAATCAATTAGCATCACATGGAGCACAAGCAGCTTTAGATCAAATGAAATATGAAATTGCACAAGAATTTGGTGTACAACTTGGCGCTGATACTTCTTCACGTGCAAACGGTTCTGTAGGCGGTGAAATTACAAAACGTCTAGTAGCGATGGCAGAACAACAACTTGGTGGCGGATATACTCGCTAATTGTAGAAGGTTATAGGAGAAAGGAAGGATTCTTCCTTTCTTTTTTTTTCAATTAATTGGTATGAATATATTGCGAACTGGATTCAAAGAATAGGAATAATACTATATTTTCCCCAATTTCTTTTGTTGTAAATGGGAAGTAGTAAAGATGTAATAGCCCTGGTGGAATGAAAAATTACGTTCCAGCAGGGCTATTATATGGTCAGAAATATACGATGAAAGGGTTCCGAAGCCAACATGTTAAAAAAAGAAAACTGTTGTTTAATTGCGCTTGCATCAGTTCCACTTGTTATGACATTAGGGAATTCAATGCTCATTCCAATTCTACCGACAATCGAAAAGAAATTACATATTTCATCGTTTCAAGTATCCATGATTATTACAATATACTCTATCGTAGCCATTCTTCTTATACCGATTGCTGGTTATTTATCAGATAGATGGGGACGAAAGATGATAATGGTTCCGAGTTTGCTGATTGCGGCTATAGGAGGAGCGATAACTGGTTGGGTATCATGGAAAGTTGATAATCCCTACACTTGGATATTGGTCGGTAGAGCGATTCAAGGTATTGGTGCTGCTGGTGCAATGCCAGTTGTTATACCATGTGTTGGTGATTTATACAAGGATGAAAAACAAGTTAGTACAGGTTTAGGAATCATTGAAACATCCAATACATTTGGAAAAGTGCTGAGCCCTATTTTAGGATCTGCTCTTGCTGCCATTGTATGGTTCTTACCATTTTGGGCAATTCCAGTTTTATGCATAGTATCAATTGTTTTATTACTTATTCTAGTAAAGGCAAAGAAACAAGAAGGAGAAGTGCCACCACTTAAAGAGTTTATAAAATCGATTATCTCTACATTTCGAGAAAAGGGAAGATGGTTAATTGCCATTTTTGTATTAGGTGCAATTATTATGCTTATTTTATTCGGAATTCTCTTTTATTTGTCGACGATACTGGAATCAAAGTATGACATACATGGTATATGGAAAGGTTGTGTACTTGCTATCCCGTTACTTGTACTGTCACTTAGTTCATATATGGCGGGTAAAAAAATTGGAGATAATCAAAATGTAATGAAGAAGTGTATTTATATTGGTTTTTTAATGGCAGCTGCATCAGTCATCATTCCTTTATTTATAAAAGGGATTTATTTACTACTTCTTTGTCTCGTTATCATGGGGATAGGAATTGGTATGGCACTCCCATGTTTAGACTCCCTAATTACACAAGGAATTGAAAAGGAGCAAAGGGGAACGGTTACATCTTTTTATAGTTCCATGCGATTTATCGGTGTAGCAGCCGGCCCACCTCTATACTCTTTTTTCATGAAAGGTGCTGACCATGAAGTGTTTTATGTAACAAGTATTTTCGCTGGTATCGGTGCTGTTATAGCAATGATTTGGATTAAACCAGCAAAAGATGCAAAGAACGTAAAACAGAAACCGGAACCTACTTCATAATTTGAAAGAGAATTGCATGATGTTTTCAGTAACATGCAATTCTCTTTCATTCATTAAGAATACATAACTTGTTTTAACATATAAAGCGCGACGCCCCATATGATGAGGCCAGAAAATTTATTTAATAATACGATTGTCTTTCCGGTTGAGTCTATTCTTTTTAGAAATTTCCCCGCTAAAGCTAAGCTTATAAACCAAATCCACGAAACGATAATAGTTGCAAGTGTGAAAGCCCATTTTTCACTTCCTATGTATTCAATAGAATTTGTTCCGATTACACCGATTGTATCTAAAATTGCATGTGGATTTAATAACGAAACCGATGCAGCGAAAAGGATTTGCTTTTTTAATGGCATACTGTTTTCTTTTTTTATATCGTTGGAAGGGTTACTTCTCCAAATAACAAAGCCCATATATAGGAGAAAGAAAAATCCAATTATATATAACGTGTTAGTTAGCCAAGAAAAAGTAAGGAGTACAAGGGAGACACCCTGCACTGCAATCAATATGAGTAACGTATCACATATAGAGGCAGTTAATACTACAGGGGCTGCCCTCCAAATGTTTGGTTGGCTCGCACCTTGGTTAAAGACGAAAACATTTTGGACACCTAATGGAATGATAAGACCAAATGCAAGAATGATACCATGAATAATTGCTTCACTCATCATATTACCTCCTATTTTAATTCAGTATGATAGTGTATATTGTATAGAAGAAATGAAAATTTGTATCCATCCATATGGTTGGAGAGGTTACCAACCAAAAAGAATATAAGGTGATATGATGGAAAGATTTGTTTGGAAACCGAATATGTCTCTAGCGACTCCTCTGTATAAACAAATAGAAACGTATATAAAAGAAAGAATCGTTAATGGAGAATGGACTGTTGGAACGAAATTACCTTCACAAAGAGATTTGGCACATACATTCGGTGTGAACCGGAGTACAATTGTAATGGCTTTCGATGAACTAGTGGCAAAGGGATACATTGAAGGGAATGGCAGGAAAGGAACAATTGTTGTAAATAATAATGAGAATGCTTCAACGTACGCGCCCCCGCCTAATTGGCAGTCTTATGTAGAAACAGGACTTCATTATCCGAATCTGCCTGCTATTCAAGAGATTAATCAAGCTGAATTTTATCCGCATGTAATTCGTTTAGGAACAGGTGAGCTCGCGCCGAGTCTTTTACCTGAAAAAAAGATGAAAGGTATTATGAATAAGCTTTTAAAGTCGAGCATGATACTTGGGTATGAAGAACCAAAAGGGAATTTCTATTTAAGGAAGAAAATTGCGGACTATTTAAAAGGACATGGTATAGATGTAACTCCTGATTCTATATTAATTGTTTCAGGAGCAATTCAAGCGTTGCAACTTATTTCTATGGGACTTCTTCCAAAAGGGGCATCCATCTTATTAGAAAAACCATCTTATTTATATTCTCTTAATGTTTTTCAATCAGCAGGAATGCGTTTAATTGGTATACCAATGGATGAGAACGGTTTACATGCATCATATATTACGAAATATAAGAAGCAATTTAATGCATCTATTTTATATACAATTCCGTCTTTTCATAATCCGACGAACTTTAGTATGAATGCGAAGAAACGAATAGAAGTGATGGAAATATGTAACGAAATTGGTTTGCCTATTATAGAAGACGCGGTGTACCAAGACTTATGGTTTGATGAGCCTGTTTCAAAGCCTTTAAAAGCATATGATAAAAACGGAATTGTACTACATATTGGGAGTATGTCTAAAGTCATTAGTCCAGGATTAAGAATTGGATGGATTGTTGGATCTGAGCCAGTCATTCAAAGATTGGCAGACATAAAAATGCAAACAGATTATGGTTCAAGTTCTATATCCCAGCAAATTGCAGCGGAATGGTTTGCAGATGGATTGTATGATGAACATTTACAGTTTGTAAGAACTAAGTTGAAAAAACGTAGAGATTTTATGTTGCAAATGTTAGAGAAATATTGTCGTGATATAGCAACATGGTATGAACCGACAGGTGGTTTTTATATTTGGTTACATATGAATGTACCCGTTTCGAACCGTAGCTTATTTGACAAAGCTTTGAAAGAAAAGATTTTATTAAATCCAGGTACTTTGTATGATAGAAGTGCAAACCAATTTTTGCGTCTATCCTATTCATACGCAACGTTAGAAGAAATTGAAATAGGTATAAAAAAGCTTGCACAACTAATGAAAAAGTAAGAGGAGAAAGTAATGAAACAATACGTAATTTGCCAAATTATTAATGGAGAAAAATATTTAGCTGCTTATGCGGAGACGAAGCAGGATGCAATTGAAAAAGCAGAATTGTTAGGGTTACGAACGGGAAATCGATATACCGTTATTACTGCGGAAGAAGCTAAAGGGTTAACGTATCCTTAAGAGACGTATAATAATTTATGCAGGAAGTAAATAAGCCTCGTAATCTATGATATTACTAGGCTTATTTTTTTTGAAAGCGTTACGTGTTCTCGTATGAAAAATAATAGTATTATGAGTCAAGTTGACGGAAATACCGATTTGTTTTTCGGTCCTGATTTCCGTTTCTATAGTCATCAATATATTGTCTGAAGTTCCAAGATTGTAAAAACTTATTTGCGGCGTTATAACCAGAATTGTAAAGCCACTCTTTTTCTTCCTTTGTTAACTCAAAGTTGGCACTTGTAATGGATCCTGTTGGAATTGTAATCGTTCTTGCTTTTGATTCCTTATCTAAATGACGTAAATCATGGGCTTGCATCATTGTTTTAAAAAGTCCTTTGAACATGGAGATAGGCTCGTTATAATGGGCAGGATCAGCTTGAATCTCATCTTTTACGAAATGAAATCCAAATGTTGGCCAGCGAGGAGAGGAAGGTGAGTCGAAAATCCAAATTGGGTAATTGCTTAAAATCCCTCCATCAACCATATAACAAGGTTGCTTCCATTTAGGGGTTCTCCATTTTACCGGTTCAAAGAAGAAGGGGATTGTACTACTCATTCTTACAGCTTTAGAAATAGAGAAGCGATAATTTAAAAATCCGTAATTTGGTAAGTCATCAGGAAAGATAACCATTTTACCATTACTTATATCAGAAGCAATAATTTTAAGCTTATTTAAATCAGGTAAATCTGTGAATAAGTGAACTCCTTTTTTGCGAAGTAATTCTTCAATCCATTCTTCTATAAATATATTAGAGTAAATACCAAGAGTAGTCCATGCGCTTAATCCTTTTCCGATAAAGGGGATTCTGTCAATAAAGGTTCTCTTCGTAAATTTATTATAATCGATATCAGTTATAATCGTTTTTAACTCTGAACAAGAATATCCTGCTGCTAGGAGCGCAGCGATAATGGAACCAGCTGATGTTCCAGCTACACGTTCCCATTCATAGCCTTTTTCAGCTAACGCGCAAATTGCCCCTACATGCGCAATTCCGCGTACACCGCCCCCCTCAAAAACACCATCAATCTTCATTAATCATACTTCCTTTCGAATAAAAGATTTGAAAATGACAAAAAAGCACGTATTGTACGTGCTTTTTTACAATAGTTTTTAAATTTACTAGCAGCCTACAAAGCCGCCCCAACAGCTAGCTCCGATGATGATTAGAAGGATAAATAAAACGATTAATAAAGCGAAACCTCCATAACCACATCCACCACCGTAACCGCCGCAACTACCACCGTAACCACCGTAACCGCCGCAACTATATCCGTAACCCATGTGGAATTCCTCCTTAAATTAAAAATAAAAATGAACGAGGGGAAAATGTACTGGAAGAAATAATGAACTATCGTGTTTGTAGGAACAATGTATACTATGCTTTTTTAAACTTGTTCGCGTATGGAGGAAGAGCCCGTTTTTTTGGAGGCTTGTTGTTTTTACAAAGAATGGAGTATAATTTTTGTGCGATGATACAAATAAGTATGTAAATATAAGGAGAATTTATGAATAAACAAATTGAAGTATTAATTGATAAATATGGGCTGACACATTTAAAAGAGGAACTTATTCACACTGTATTTCCTTGTGTAAAAGTTGTGCCAAAGCAGGAGGAAACAGTTGCGGTAGGTAGTTCGAAAATGGGAGGAGTTCCTGACTTGCCAGCTACATTGGAATACCCAATGCACAAAGGAAATCCATTACAATTTATCGCTCAATTTAATTTAAATGATTTACAAAATGTTGGTATGGGTCACAATCTTCCTAAGACAGGGATGTTATATTTCTTTAGCATTGAAAATTACTTTGAAGAAGATGTGAATCCAACTGAAGCGGGGCGTGTACTTTATTATGATGTTCCTGTAGAGCAATTACGAAGAGCAGATGAATTGCAAACAAATTATAACCAGTGTGCAACTACTTTTGAACTGACATATAAATTGCCAGAGCTTTTCATTGAAGATGAGGCTGATTCAGATCGTTTCTTACAATTGCTTGAAGAACTAATCCCAGACAACTATGATAACCATCAAATGTTTGGTGAACCATTCTCTGTACAAGAGGAAGTATTATATGAGACAGGAGAATATATGGGGATAGACCCGCAGCAAATGACGCTTTTATTCCAAATCGATTCAGATACTAAAAATTGTAATATGATGTGGGGAGATTTAGGAATGCTTTATTTCTGTATTGGAAATGAAGACTTAAAAAATCGACGTTTTGAAAATGCGTGTTGTGTATTACAAACTTGTTAATGAAAAAGGTTGTTCTTGTAAAAAGAACAACCTTTTTACAATGTTAAATATGCATAATCTCATATGACCTATACGGAAAAGTATTGTATACTCTGAAACTATACGATACTTTTTCGTATAGTTATAGAATGTAAGGAGTGACGAGATGAGAAAGACAAGTAAGTATGTGACAGCTACCCTGCTTTGTTCAACTATAGTAATGGGAGGCTTACACGCGTCAACGGTATCTTATGCAGCTACGAATCCGTCTGTAGCGACAACACAATCAGATGCAAAGCTATTAGATGATTTCCGAAAAGAATTAAAAAAACAGGTTGATAATCGAGAAGAAAATATTACAATCACATATAAAAAGAAAGATAGAAATGCTAGAAATGTTATGGACCAATTGTATGGCGAGTTTAATAAAATTGTAGATGCAGATGAGTATGTAAAATATAATGTAGCGTCTACTAAATATTCTATTAAAGGGTTACCAGGAAACTATACGTTTACATTGCAAGTGAAATACCGTGAATCAAAAGAGCAAACACAATATGTAAAATCTCAGGCAAAAGCAATTATCGGTTCAATTGTAAAAACAGGGATGGATGAGCATGAGAAAGTAAAAGTTATTCACGATTATGTTGTAAAACATGTATCTTATGATACGTCTTATAAAGCGTATACAGCATATGAAGCATTAGCGAATCGTTCTGCCGTTTGTCAAGGCTATACGTTATTAACGTATGAGTTGTTAAAAGAAGCAGGTATTCAAAATCATATTGTAACAGGCACAGGGAATGGACAAGCTCATGCATGGAATTTAGTAAACATTGAAAACAAATGGTACCACATTGATACGACATTCGATGATCCAGTACCAGATAAAGCTGGGCGTGTAACATATTCATATTTTAATATGTCTGATGAGCAATTAAGTAAAGATCATGAATGGGATCGTAGTAAATATCCGGCGGCAACTGCAAGTTACTTTAATGAATTAACAAACAAAATAAAAACGGGTAGTTCAAAGACTGCTGCGTATGAACAAATGTTAAAAGAAACAAATTTAAAATATTTGTCTGCACAATACGGGGCAGATAATTATAGTGAATTTAAGAAAAAATTACAGCAACAATTCGCTTCTAAGCCAGAAAAGGTAGAAGTACGATATAAGCAATCGATGGATGGAACAATGCAAGATATAAAGAAAGTGTTAAATGAAATAAATTGGCCAAAAGGTGCAAAACGTGTATCTTATGAAGTAGCACCATATAGTGCGATGGCAGATTATTCATTAGCGACAATTACATTTACTTATTAATTAAAAAGAGCATCTGTAAAAGGTGCTCTTTTTATTATGTATCACTTCAAAAAACAGAATTGTGTGATAAAATATAAAAAGGAAGGATGTGGGATTTGAATGAATTTGTTCGAAAGTAATATTTTTACATTGATATATACTTGTTTAGTAATCGGACTTATCGTTTTGTTTTTCCTATCATTTACTTTGTTCCTTAGAAAATTATTGCAAAAACAGCGCTGCAAAAAAACAACATGTAATTAATATGAATAATAAGCTAGATCGAATGATTGAATTGCTTGAAAAAGATAAGAAATAATGATAGAAGATGTATGAAAAGGGGAAGAGGATGGCTAATTATATAAAAGAATTACGTGAAAAAGTAGGTCACGACTGTGTTCTCATAAACTTTGCGGGTGGTTGTGTGTTGAATGAACATGGAGAAGTATTACTGCAAAAAAGAGGTGATTTTAACGCTTGGGGATTTCCTGGCGGTGCAATGGAAATTGGAGAATCTGCCGCAGAAACCGCGATTCGAGAAATAAAAGAAGAAACAGGTTATGACGTGGAAATAAATGAGCTTATCGGGGTGTATACAAAATATTTTCAAGCATATCCAAATGGAGATAATGCCCAGTCAATTTTAATATTCTTTTCATGCTCAATTGCCGGTGGAGAGCAAAAAGTAGACGGTGATGAAACGTTGGAATTGAAGTTTTTCCCGCTAAACAAAATGCCACCATTGTTTAATCAACAACATGAGGATTGTTTACAGGACTTACTAGAGAAAAGAGTAGGGGTGTATCGTTAACATAAAAAAGAAGCTAATGAGATTAGCTTCTTTTTTATGTTTTATTTATTTCCACCAATCATCAAACATTGATGCTGGAACTTGTCTTTTATGTTCGCTCACTGTGTAACGTTTTTCAATTTTTTCTGCAACGTCAGTTGGAACTGCTTTACCTTCTAAATAATCATCTAGTTGATCATACGAAATACCTAACTCCGTTTCATCAGCTTGACCTGGTTTTTCATCCAATAAATCAGCAGTTGGCATTTTTAAGTAAAGTCGCTCATCCGCACCTAATTCTTGTAAAAGAGCACGTCCTTGACGTTTCGTTAAACCCGTTAATGGTAATAGGTCTGCACCACCATCTCCGAATTTTGTAAAGAATCCTGTAACAGCTTCTGCCGCGTGATCAGTTCCGATAACAAGTAGACCTTTTTGTCCTCCAATTGCATATTGTGTAACCATACGGATACGTGCTTTCACGTTACCTTTATTGAAATCTGTTAATGATTCACCTAATAAGTTTTCGTATTGGTTTGAGAAAGAGTCAACTGTTGAAGCGATATCAAATGCAACAGATTGATCAGCTTGAATAAATTGTAATGCTAATTGTGCATCATCTTCGTCTTTTTGCACTTTATAAGGAAGACGCACGGCGATAAACGTTGCGTTACCACCTTCATTACGAATTTCCTCCACTGCAAGCTGAGCTAAACGTCCAGCTAATGTAGAGTCTTGTCCGCCACTAATGCCAAGTACAAATCCTTTTGCACCTGTTTTTTTCACATAATCTTTTAAGAAATCAACACGTTTACGGATTTCTGCTTTCGGATCAATTACAGGCTGAACATGTAATGCTTTCATAATCTGTTCTTGTAATGTCATTATGTTTCCTCCTATTCATATTAAAGCGGTAAATAAGTTTATATGTATATTGGTACATACTTCTATCCTTTATTATTTCGCAAAACTAACGAATATACAATAGGATGCGTGTATGAATATGAATGTAGTCATTATAATGAAACTCTTTCGTTTAAGCAATTTTTTTTAAACCTTTCAATAATGTAAGGTTTTTGTCATTTGAATCGATGGAAGGTATTTCCGGACTTTACTAATATAAGAACATAGTTAGTAGAAGGGTGGAGAAGGAATATGAACATTAGAGAACTCGCATATCGAAATGTAACACGAAATAGACGAACATACTCAGCATATTTTTTAAGTAGTGCATTTGCCATTATGGCCTTTTTTGTTTATTCATTTTTTGCGTTTCATCCCGCATTAAGTGCTGGAGAATTGGGACGATACGTATTCGTAAGTATGTCTTTTGCACAGTCCATTATTTACTTATTTACGTTTTTCTTTATTTTATATTCGATGGGAATGTTTTTAAAAACGAGAAAGCGTGAATTAGGAATTTTAATGATGTTAGGTATGACGAAATATCAATTAAAGCGTCTTATCTTCTTTGAAAATATTATGATTGGGATAGGGGCTATTATTTTTGGAATACTTGCAGGAATGCTATTTTCCGGAATGTTAATATTTGTAGCTCCGATGATATTAAAATTAGATATTTCCTTAGCTTATTACATACCAATGAAAGCCATTGTTGTAACGAGCATTATGTTTTTCGTATTATTTATGATCATTTCATTGTTTAGTGCAGGAATGATTCGGAAAAATAAAATTATGAAATTGTTTAGAGGATCAGCAGAAGCGAAGCCGGAACCGAAAGCTTCCATTATTTCTTCTATATTAGCGGTCATATTGCTTAGTGCGGGATATGCGGGAGCGCTTATGTCACACGGTGCAATGGTATTTGTCATGATGATTCCTGTTACAACGGTAGTCATTATTGGTACATATTTGCTGTACAAGCAGTTGAGTGTCTTTATTATTAGACTATGTAAAAAAAGTAAACGTTTCTATTGGACACAGACAAATATTGTTACGTTATCAGATTTAGCTTACCGTATGAGAGACAACGCCAGAATGTTCTTTATTGTAACTATTATTTCAACTGTAGCATTTTCAGCAATAGGTACATTAGTAGGTTTCACGTCCATGACGAAAGGGATTATGGAGAGACCAATTGCGTTTCAGTATCATTCTAAGCAAGGAAATAGTAATGAATCACAGCATTTGAAGATGATTGATGAAGGATTAAAGAAACATAGTATAACAGCTTCTAAAGCTACTATTTCAACGAAAAGGGCGGAGGAGCAGTCGTTAAGAAGTGCTATTTTCATAAAAGAATCAGATTATAAGGAATATGCGAAGTTAACAGGAGAACCATTTCAAACTGTAGCAAATAAAGAAGCTTTATTTTTATCAGTCGATATACCAGGCCCACCGATGAAAGAAAGAAAAGAAATTACTTTACCACATTTGAATGAATCTTTAAAAGTGAAAAAAGTTAATACTTCTTCATTAAGTAAAATACTAAGAGGTAACGTTTATGTAATCTCTAAAAATCAATATGATGCATTACAAGATGGATTTAAAGAGGAAAAAGATTATGTGTACAAAACAGAAGGAACGAAAGATGAAATAGAGGTTGGTAAAGAGCTTACTCATCAAATGAAGACTTATGAAGAACATGCAACGTTTAGTGCAGAAGAGTACGAACAAAACCAAAGTTTACAAATAGCAGGACCAATTTTATTTGTAGGTTTCTTTATTGGTATAGTATTTTTCGTATGTGCAGGAAGCTTCCTTTACTTCCGTTTGTTTTCTGATTTAGAGGATGATACTCGTTTGTTTGAAATGATTAGAAAAGTAGGTTTAACGAGCGGAGAATTATCGAAAGTAGTTACAATTCGATTAGCACTATTATTCTTCGTTCCAATAGGTGTTGCAACATTACACGGGGCAGTAGCGTTAACTGCACTGGGACAGATGTTTGAGTACTCATTATTTAAAGAAAATGCGATTGTATTAAGTGTTTTCGTAGGAATTCAAGTTGTATATTTCTTATTCATACGATCTCGTTATTTAAAACAATTGAAAGAGAGATTACGTATTAGTTAAATGTGTATTTTTAACTTGAGTACAAAATTTTCTAAAAAGATACAAGTATTACCAAAAAGTGATAAAATGGAAAGAGCGAGGTGGAAAAATTAATAGAAAGTAAGGGGGGAGTAATATGAAAGCAACAGGAATTATTCGAAAAGTAGACGAATTAGGACGAATTGTTATTCCTAAAGAGTTACGAGAAGTATTAGGAATACAAATCAAATCACCACTTGAAATTTTCGTAGAAGAAGATAAAGTCATTTTACAAAAATATCAACCTTACAATGCTTGTCAAATAACAGGTGATGTTTCAAATCAAAACATATCATTAGCAAATGGAAACATTACTGTTAGTATAGATGGAGCGAAACATTTAATAAAAGAAATAGAGAAGTTTTTAAATAAGAGTGAGGCTTAGTCTTAATTTATTTTATTTTTAAAATTTCATATCATTCTTTAAAAACTATGAAAGGACCATTAAATTGGTCCTTTTATTTTGGTTATTGGTTGTACCAATCGAATTTTTGGTGAATAAAAATTACGAGATAAATAAAAAGAGTAGTATAGAATTAGTAAGCTATATTGAGAAATATTTTTAAGGAAGGAAAACGAAACGAATAAAACGAATGTTACATTTAAACCTTTTCAAAAGTGGTCTGAAATGAAAATAATATATTTTCAGGAGGGATTACGATGAATAGTAGTACAGCGAATAAACAAAAAGGTATACAATTGATTCCTTTTACAGTAGATAAGGTGGTTGAACAAGTAAATGAAATTCCACCAGGTGTACAACTCATTCATGCTCCACAAGTATGGGAGAAGAGTGCGAAAGGAAATGATATTGTTGTTGCCGTATTAGATACAGGTTGTGATGTGAATCATATAGATTTAAAGGATCGCATTATCGGTGGAAGAAATTTCACGAAAGATTACGAAGGGGATCCAAATATTTATCTTGATAATAACGGACACGGTACTCATGTAGCGGGGACAATTGCAGCGACTGAAAATGGTGTCGGTGTTTTAGGAGTTGCACCACTTGCTAAAATGTTAGTGTTAAAGGTTTTAGCGGGAGATGGTTCTGGAAGTTATGAGCAAATTATTGAGGCGATTCATTATGCTGTAAATTGGAGAGGGCCTAATAAAGAAAGAGTTAGAGTTATTTCAATGTCACTTGGTGGCCCGCAGGACGTTCCAGAATTACATGAAGCGATTCAAAATGCAGTAAAGCAAGATGTTCTCGTCGTATGTGCTGCTGGGAATAATGGAGATTGTAATGATAATACAGAGGAACTAGATTTCCCAGGTGCTTATTCCGAAGTAATTGAAGTCGGCGCTGTCAATTTAGAACGGAAAATCGCATGTTTTAGTAATTCGAATCAAGAAATTGATTTAGTGGCGCCAGGTGATGAAATATTATCTACGTATCCTGAAGGGAAATATGCGGTATTAAGTGGAACTTCTATGGCGACACCGCATGTCGCTGGAGCGCTGG
The DNA here is from genome assembly GCF_052947655.1 of Bacillus pretiosus. Taxonomy (NCBI): domain Bacteria; kingdom Bacillati; phylum Bacillota; class Bacilli; order Caryophanales; family Bacillaceae; genus Bacillus; species Bacillus pretiosus. Next base: position 1,903,920 of record NZ_CM129593.1, read on the forward strand.
CATTGCTCATTAAGCAGTGTGAGAGAGAATATGGTAGAAAGTTATCAGAGCCAGAAATATATGCACAACTTATTAAAAGAACTGTACCTTTAGGGTATGAACGTACATCTGAAGGGAATGGATTAATAGATTTATTAAAAGAATAGCAAATACTAAAAACATCTCATAATTTTATGAGATGTTTTTTTGTATGGCTTTGTCGAATATATCGTGGAATCTAGTATTTATTTCTTTTTCATGAAATGTTTATTAGGGTGGTGGTTATCCCATAGATCTGTTCATAAAATGATAAAAGGTACATAGAACTGGCATCGTAACAACGAAAACCGCTATAAGGTTAGAGGAGGTATATACTGATGATATATCAAGCTATCCAGCAGTTAATTGATCGTGCTATTGAAGTTCAACTGATTGAAAAAGAAGATGAAATATATACAAGGAATCAAATCCTTTCCTTACTTCGTTTAGATGACTTTGTAGTGGAAGCGTCAGCGCCCGCGCCCGCAAAGAAAGCAATTTCGGAGTTATTGGAAGAGTTAATTGAATATGCTTGTATGCATAAAGTCATTGAGACAGTAATGGACGAGAAGGAGGTTTTAGCAAGTGCAATTATGGATGTTTTTATGTCCAAACCGTCCGTTATCAATTCTCTATTTTATGAAAAATACGAACAAAATCCGAAGGCTGCGACAAATTACTTCTATGAGTTAAGTAAAAACAGCAACTATATCCAAATGAAGCAAATTGCCAAAAATATAAATTATAAAGTAAATACGGAATATGGACCCATTGATATAACGATTAACTTATCAAAACCGGAAAAAGACCCGAAACAAATTGCTAGAGAGAGAGTATTGGAAAGTACAAATTATCCAAAATGTTTACTCTGTATTGAGAATGAAGGATATAGAGGCAGAATTGGACATCCAGCACGCACGAATCATCGTATGATTCGTATGAATCTTACAGATGAAAGCTGGTTTCTACAGTATTCTCCGTATATATATTTCAATGAACACTGTATTGTATTGTCTTCAGAACACCGTGATATGAAAATTGACCGTCAAACATTTTTACGTTTGTTAAAATTTGTAGAAAAATTCCCGCATTATTTTCTTGGTTCTAATGCTGATTTGCCTATTGTAGGAGGATCTATTCTAACACATGACCATTATCAAGGTGGAAACTATGAATTTGCTATGGCAAATGCATCAAACGACCTAATTTTTGAACTAACTAACTTTCCAGAAATGCAATGTTCTATTATTAAATGGCCTATGTCAGTTATTCGCTTAAGAAGTAAAGACATAGAACAAATAGTAAATGCAGGGGAGTACATATTAGAGAGGTGGAAGGGATATAGTGATCCATCTGTTAATATATTTGCATTTACGAATGATATTCCACATAATACGATAACTCCGATTGCTCGTTACCGGAATAGTATGTACGAATTGGATCTTGTTTTGCGGAACAATCGTACAAGTGAAGAACATTTGTTAGGTATTTTCCACCCTCATGCGGAAATACAGCATATTAAAAAGGAAAATATCGGTCTAATTGAAGTAATGGGGTTAGCAGTACTTCCGGCGCGTTTAAAAACAGAACTTCAGGAAGTGGAAAAATTCTTACTTAACATTCCAAGTGATATTCCAACGCTTCATATACGATGGGCTGAACAATTAAAAATCAAATATTACCATCGGATACATGAACAAAATGTAGAGGAGATAGTAAGAGCAGAATTAGGACAGAAATTTATACAGGCGCTTGAAGATGCTGGCGTTTTTAAACGAGATGACGAAGGGATATCGGCATTTAAACGTTTTATTCAGAGGTTAAATAAGGAATGAACTTAGTAGTGATGGTGATTACAAAATGACCTAATTATATGATAAGGGAGGTAATAATATGGAGGAGTGTGAGCATAAGCAACTACAGGAATTGAAACAGATAGGCGGCCCTATATTAATGATGTGTATAAAATGTAATCAAATAATTAAAGTGTCCAAAGGATCCAGTACAAAAATAAAGTGAAAAAGAATGAAGCGTATATATTTCTAGTGTGTGATGAACAAAGTTCCTTCTGATTAAAGTTGCATTTTATTAAAAGAATAGAACCATACTAAAAAACATCTCATATGAATATGAGATGTTTTTAGTATGGTTCTGTCGCATGTAATACGACGTCTAATAAACCAGGGAATCTAGCATGTAAGTCATCTTCACGAATTGAAATGAAACGTTGTGTTCCTTCAATGCGTGTATACATAACACCGGATTCACGTAAAACCTTGAAATGGTGAGATAAAGTTGATTTCGCAATTGGAATGTTTAACGCACCACAAGATTGTTCATTTTTCTCTAATAGCATTGTTACAATTTGTAAACGAATTTGATCGCTAAGTGCGTATAAGACTGAAGAGAATTGAATTTCTTCTCGGTTTGGATGATAAAGAGTACGCATTTTTTTCACCTACTTGTATCAGTTAATATAGTTTGCACTATAACATATAAAGTGGTATATTTCTATTGTTCGAATATGTTCGAACAATAGAAATATAGGGGGAGAAAAAATGAAATATACAAAATTACAAAAGGCAGGGTTACATATTTCGAAGTTGGGGTTAGGAACAAACGCTGTAGGGGGGCATAATTTATATGCTAATGTGAACGAAGAAGAAGGAAAACGATTAATAGAAGAAGCTATCCAGCGAGGGGTTACATTTTTTGATACAGCGGATTCATACGGTCTCGGTAGATCAGAGGAATTGGTAGGAGAAGTATTGAAAGGAAAACGTCAAGAAGTTGTACTTGCTACAAAAGGTGGAATACAGCCGTTATTAAATGGAGAAGTTTATATTAATAATGAACGAAGCTATTTAAGAAATGCTGTGGAAAATAGCTTAAGAAGATTACAAACTGATTATATTGATTTATATTATTTACATTTTACAAATCCAGAAACAAGTTACATAGATTCAATTGGAGAGCTTGCTCGTCTAAAAGAAGAAGGTAAAATTCGTGCAATTGGAATATCTAACGTAAACGTAGAGCAATTAAAAGCAGCGAATCAGCACGAACAAATAGATGTTGTACAATCACCGTATAATATGTTGGATCGTACTGCTGGAGAAGAACTTTTGCCGTATTGTATAGAATCAGGTATTTCATTTATACCATACGGGCCTCTTGCTTTTGGGATACTAGGTGGAAAATATACAGAAGATTTTAAATTAAACGAAGGCGATTGGCGTCAAAGTGTAAATCTATTTGAAGAAAATACATATAAGAGTAACTTTAAAAAAGTTGAGAAGTTAAAAGGTTTAGCTAAAGAAATGAATCTTGAAGTATCACATTTAGCTTTAGCATGGCTATTAAATAAAAAAGGCATTGATACTGTTATTCCTGGTGGGAAACGAGCGGAGCAAATAAGAGAAAGTGTAAGAGCGGTGGAAGTTTCATTGAATGAAAAGGTTATGGAAGAAATTAAATCTATTTTAGAAGATTAGTTGAGAAGAGGGGGACTTCCCTCTTTTATATAAAAGGAGAAGAAATACATAAAGGAGTTTTTGAGTGCAGAGATTAAAGAAAATAGACAAATAGTATAAAGGTATCGTAATAAAGTTATGAGGAATCCAAAAATAAAAAATCCCTACAGAGATAGGGATTCATATATCGGCATATAGTTCCTTGGAAAAGGATATACTTAGTTTAGCATATAGGACTACTTATATTTGTGAAATAGATGTGAAATAGCTGTGAAAAAATTCTAAATAAAAAGCACTGTTTTAGCTAATGTAACTAAAACAGTGCTTTTCTCTTTGATTGAACTGTTGCTGCATTTTCATCATGTATGCCTGCATCTTTAATAATTCGTTGTTTTGCTTTATTTAAAAGATGGTCTACTGCTTCACCAAAATAATTAGCTTCGCTTTTTGTGCGGGCTTCTCGTAAACATTTATAGTTTTCTAGCAGTTCCTCTTTTTCAGTGTTTGTTAAGAAATCTTCTATTTTCTTTTTTGTCATACGAAACACCCTTTCTTCTGACAAACGACGCAATAGAAAATATTTATTGTTTATTATAGCAATAATTTTTAAAGAAAGTATAGACTAACGTCGTAATAATTTGTCAATTTCTTGAATCTTCTCATCAGCTTTCCCAATTTGTTTATTTTTAGCCTGCTCACCACCAAGCGCTTGGTGCAGTAAGAAAGTCTGACCGGAAATAGCAGTCACAATGGATACTTTAATAATTTCTTTTATTAAGGTAACATCGAATAAAACGAGTCCAAGAAGTGCAGCTAGACTACCAGTGAAAATATCAGTCAAAAACCCAAAGTGAAAAAAAGTTTTCAAACGGCGTGGAAGCAATAACTTACCTTGGTTATTGATTAGATGGGAAACGAAACCGGTAATGCCACCAACGAGTATAGCGGTTAGCCATTGATACATTTCCATCGAATCCACTCCTTTTAGTGAATAAGATTCGATTCTTTTATATTGATTCCTTTTAATATTTCATAGAAGCATATTGAGAAAGTTTGTTTGGGTTTATTACGTATTCAATTTAATTATAACAGAAAAATCTGACATATTTCAGTCTATTATATGAAGCGGTTATTCCTTAATATGAATGTAGAAAGGGGTGCGTGAGATGAATATAGATTATCGAATAAGAAGTATGGATGGTTATACAAAAAATATAGGGGAATTAGTAAGCATGCTGGAGCATACGAGGGCTGTAACATTACAGGAAATAAACGATCTATCAGTTGAGCAAGTAGATTTCATTATGACGAGTGGAGGGAATTCCATCGGAGCGTTACTAAAGCATATAGCAGCTGTAGAAAAAGCCCATCAACTTATTTCATTTCAAGAGCGCGACTTTACAAAAGAAGAATTAGAAATATGGGAAGACGCACTGTATTTAGGGAAAGCGGGGAGAACAATCCGTGGTAATGAAATACAGTATTATATACAAATTCTACAAAGTGTTCGAGAAGAATCTCTGAAGTATTTGAATGAACAAGATGATGAATGGCTTATGTCAGAAAGAAAGTGGCCTAACGGTGTAGCGTATAACCAGCACTATCTGTGGTTTCATGTGCTAGAAGATGAGATTAGTCATCGTGGACAAATTAGAATGATGAAAAATAAAATGTTTGAAAATTGCGTTAAATAAGGTAGCTTTTTAAATAAATATTCCATATAATGAGAGTAATTAAAATGAGAACGGGGTGATGTATTATGGTGAAAATAACGTATATGAATCATAAACCAAATACAAAGGTGGATGGAAAGGGCGAGACTGTATAAGTGAGCGCACGATCCTTCCGCTTAGCTTAAACTAGGGAGGATATCAATTTGAATCAAAATATTTTAGAATCATTCGGCTGGGATTCTTTTTTTGAAGAACAAGCTGTAGAGAACTTTGAAGTAGGGCGTATTTTACTAGAGCATAAACATATATATCGAATTATTTGTAATGATGGTGAATATATGGCAGAGCTGTCTGGAAAGTTTCGGCATGAAGCAGTAACGAAGGGAGATTATCCAGCGGTTGGTGATTGGGTGTATATAAAGAAAATAGAGAATGAAAAGAAAGCAATTATTCATCGTATTTTTCAAAGAAGAAGCTCTTTTTCTAGACAAGAGGCTGGTAATCGAACGGAAGAACAAGTAATAGCAGCAAATGTAGATTATCTATTTTTAGTAAATGCACTTAACCATGATTTTAACGTAAGAAGAATAGAACGTTATTTACTATTAGCGTATGAAAGTGGTGCAATGCCTGTTATTGTTTTAACAAAGAGTAGCTTATGTGAAGACGTGGAACAGAAAATTGTTGAAACGGAAGCTGTGGCAATTGGTGTTCCGATCTTCGTCGTTGATAGTTTAAAGCATACTGGTATTGAATCGCTGCAGCAATTTGTTTCTTCAGGAAAAACAATTGCTTTAGTCGGGTCATCGGGGGTTGGAAAATCCACTTTGTTAAATGCACTCATAGGACTTGAAGTAGCAAAAACGGGAGATATTCGTGAGGAAGATAGTAAAGGAAGGCATACGACAACTCATCGTGAATTGTTCCGATTACCGAGTGGTGGTTTAGTTATTGATACTCCGGGTATGAGGGAGCTACAGCTTTGGGAAGGAAGCGATGCAATTCAAACAACATTTTCTGATATTGAAGAATTAGCAAAAACGTGCCGTTTTAGGGATTGTAAACATGAAAATGAGCCAGGGTGCGCAGTGCATAGTGCAATTGATAACGGAATTATTACGATAAATCGTTTGCAAAGCTATAAAAAATTACAAAGAGAACTGGCGTATTTTATGAGAAAACAAGATGCTATTCTTGCGAGAGCAGAGCGTGATAAGTGGAAAAAGATTTCTAAACAGCATAAAAAAATATGAAAAGCCAAAGGGTGGTTCCCTTTGGCTTTTTTTGTATTTGTAAATTTTATAATAATATTATTCAAATATATAGACAAAGGGAATTTAATTGTTTAAACTTTACAAAGTATTCATCGTAATAGATTATGAAAATAATAATTTAGGGATGGGAAATGTTTACAACTCGCTAGATTTAACTATTGAAATTGAAAAGCAGGAGGTTTGTAATGGGTAGACTATTAAATTGGTTTCGTGATATGAAAGTAGCAAAAAAACTACTAATTTCGTTTTTTGTCATTTTAATTGCGGCTGTCTCTATTATTGGAGGCATGTCTTATCAAACAGCTAAAAAGAACTTTGAATCACAAATTACGAGCAGTGCTCACGACAATATAAAAATATTAGATAATTTAATCAATCAAATGATTGAGGCGAAATTTAATGATGTAAATAATTTTGCACGGGTGATTCAAGGTAATATGTATCAAGGGGATAATCAAGATGAATTAAGAAAAATGTTATCTCAATATATTAATTTGAATAAAGATGTTGAACAAGTATACTTTGCTGGGAATGATAAGAAATTTGTGCAAGAACCAAATATACAAATGGCAGCAGACTATGATCCAACAGAACGTTCTTGGTATAAAGATGCAGTGGCAAAACAAGGGGGTATTGTCGTTACTGAGCCATATAAGGCGCAAGGAAATGGACATATTGTCGTAACGATTGCAAAACAAGCAGAAGATAAAAACGGTGTTGTAGCAATAGATTTAAGTTTAGATAATTTATTAAAAACAACAAAGTTAATCAATATCGGTAAAAAGGGATATGCTTTCATTTTAGATGGAAAACAAAAAATAATTGCACATCCTCAAGAAAAATCAGGAGAAAAAGCAGCTGATTCTTGGGCGAAGAAAATTTATGAAGATAACCATGGTGCTTTTTCATATATGTATGATGGCAGCGAAAAACAAATGGTATTTGCTACAAATGTAAAAACAGGTTGGAAAATCGGTGGAACGATGTACTCAAATGAAATAATTGAAGCTGCGCAGCCTGTATTTTATAATATGTTAATTGTTATGTTCATTTCATTAGTTATAGGCGGAGCACTTATTTATTTTGTGACACTTTCTATAACGAAGCCATTAAAAAGATTAGTTGCTACTTCTAAAGAAATAAGTGAGGGAGATTTAACGCAAACAATCGAGATTCATTCTAATGATGAAATTGGCCAACTTGCAAAAGGATTCAATGAGATGACAGATGCATTGCGAACGTTAATTGGAAGAATTAATACGTCGGCTGGACATGTTGCAGCAGCATCAGAAGAGCTAACGGCAAGTGTAAGACAAGCGAGTGAAGCAACTGAGCAAATTACAATGGCAATGGATGAAATATCGAGCGGGGCAACAACGCAAACAACGAGCGTAGAAAATGGTGCAATGTTATTATTTGATGTAACAGAAGGAATTCAGCATGTAGCAAATAGTTCATCATCAATTAGTATGGCTTCTGCTCATACTCGTGAAAAAGCAGAAGATGGCGGGAAACTAGTAGGAAAAACAGTAAATCAAATGCAGTCTATTGCAGAATCTGTTTCACAATCAGATGAAGTTATACAGTTGCTAAATAATAAATCAAAACAAATTGGTGACATACTAGAAGTCATTCAAAATATTGCAGATCAAACGAATCTTCTAGCTTTGAATGCGGCAATTGAAGCTGCAAGAGCAGGAGAGCACGGAAGAGGATTTGCGATTGTTGCAGATGAAGTACGTAAATTGGCGGAGAAGTCTAGTGTATCTTCTAGTGAAATTAGTAAATTAATATGTGAAATACAAGATGACATGAGTAAGACGGTAAAATCAATGGGGCATGTAAATGAAGAAGTTCAATCTGGACTTGTTATTGCGAATGAAACGAAGCAAAACTTTACTGAGATTTTACTATCTACAAATGAAATTGCAGATCAAATTAAAACGATGGTTGAAACGGCTAACGGGATGTCAAAAGGTGCAAATGAAGTGTCTATTTCAGTAGGTCAAATTGCAATGACAGCACAGAACAATGCGACGAGTACTCAAAACGTTGCAGCATCAGCAGAAGAACAACTAGCGTCCATTGAGGAGATTAGTTCGGCGGCTGGTACATTATCTCAAATGGCTGAAGAGTTACAAGGGTTAATTGAAAGATTTAAAGTTTAACAGAGGACAGACTATCTCCAAAATAGCAGTATGCTATTGGAGTAGTCTGTTTTTATTATGTAAAATGAAATGAGATTGAGAGTATCTTTATAATATTTAAAGGTATATTTTGTATGATATTTGTCGAAAAATAGAGGTATTTGTTTGCTTTGTGTATAATTATAATCGTATAAAATGCAAATAAAGGAGATTACTATGGGAGTTTATTGGGGTACCAAAAGACATTCTTGGCTTAGTTATGTCTCATTTTGGTTAAGTATTTCATTTTTTATTGTCTTTCTAATTGAAGTGTTTATTTTAAAAACACTTTCGAATAGTTCGGTGCAAATTGTTAAATATTTTTATTTTATACTTGTACCAGTAAACATCTTTCTTAGTTTAAAGTTACTCTTTAAGAAGAATGAAAAGAAAGCATTACCTATTTTTAGTTTCATCGTATCATTATTATTTACAATTTTAATACTAGTATTAGCGTTAGTAGCTACGGGGAAATTCTTTTAAGGGGAGTGATAAAAGTCACTCTTCTTTTTTGTGATTGTAAGGAAATACTAAGCGGAGGATGGACAAAGAGTGCATTTACTTATGTTTGATATGATTGGAAAGCGTTAGAAGCATATTAAGAAATATAATGAGAGACAATTCATATAATAATGAAGAGAATCAGGTGTTTTACATGCAATTATGAAGCAAATGAATACGGTAAAAACGACGATATATGGTACAATACATATGGATAGTGATAGAGATAAAGGGTATATAAAATACTCATCGTTTTTTAGTAAGAGAGGGGTTATCTTATGCTATACGAGGATTTGATGACATTATTTCAAGCAGCTCCGAAAGAAGAAGGTAGAGGCGGCTGGAAATATATAATCCAGGAACGAAATGATAAATATGAAATTGTTGATGAACTGTTGAAAAATCAAATGAGTGTTGAATTGTATTTTAATGAATATGATGAGGTGAAAATCACTTTATATAAAGATGGAATGCCTATTTCTACTATGCAAAGAATTGCGATTTCAAAAGTTGAATTAGACGAAGAGGAAGAAGGAATTCAATTCGTTTTAGAACGTATGCCTAGTCGGATGATTCGGTTGCAATTAAAGCCATATTTAGCACTCGAAATGGGGCCGTACTGGGAAGTATGCGATGATTGTGAATGAACATAAAAGAAGCATCCAATAACATGGATGCTTCTTTTATGTTTTTTGAAGTTGTTTAAAAGCAATAATTGGCAGTAAAATGATGCTGACCCATCCAATTATAGGATATAGAATGTGGAGTAATTCACTGTAACCAATGTAACTAAAGCAATAACTAATTAGTAAAATGAAGAAAATAATATTGTTACTTTTCCATCTGGTGATGGATTGAATTTGTTTTGTCATTCCGAACACATTACCAACTAAAGTTGTGAACACTTCACCGAAAATGATAAGAACAAAGAAAAAGTGAAAAGTTGCATTGAATTTTCTTATGACTTCAGCCATTGGGATATTATATTGATAAAATTGATCGACTGATAAAATAGCTAAATGGCTACATAATAAAATTAAAGAAAGTCCTGCACCGCCTAAAATACCGCCCCATAAAATGGCCTTTCGATCTTTTACTTCACTGGCTAACGGGACGAGAACGCTTTGGGCGAGAGAAAGATTTAAGGCGACATATGTAATAGGACTAGTAATCCACTTCATATTCCAGCTTTCTGCAGGAATAGTGTCACTAATAGGAGTTGTACCGTGAAAAAAAGTTGTAATAGCAAGTCCGATAATAAAAATCATCATAATAGGTACGACAAGTGTATTAACTTCAAAAACCCCTTGTAATCCGCGACTACCTATAATGAGACAGGCGATCAATATAATGAAAATACCAAGTTGTCTTGGTAAACGAAGTTGCTCTTCAAATACCGCCCCAGCTCCTGATAACATAACGCTCGTTACACCAAATAATACGAGTAATAATAGTGTGTTTACAACATTGCCAACTACATCCCCAAATAAATATTTGTTAAATTCTTGCGCTGAAAATGCACCGATTTGTGATGAAAGTAACATCAACTTTGTGCCAAGCCAAATAAAAAAAAATCCACTTACACATATGCCAATTGTTCCATATAATCCGTTCACTGTAAAAAATTCAACGATTTCTCGTCCAGTAGCAAATCCAGCTCCAACGACTGTTCCAATATAAGTAGCAGCGACCTTCTTTGCTACTTGCCATTGTTGATTGTCCATGTTATCCCTCTTTCTACTACGATGAGCTTGATTTACTATTATGCATATGTATGAGCTTGGACAATTAGACGTATGAAGTGTTTGAAAACATACATGAATTAAAAGATATTAGGGAAGTATTAAAGGTGTTAAAACTTTGTTACATATGAGCCAATCGTTCGAAAGGATAGGAAATGTATGGTAACATGTAACTAGGTTATTAAAAGATAAACATTATGAAATGATAAGAGGAGTGGATTGTATGAGTACGAAAACAAATGTTGTTGAAGTATTAAACAAGCAGGTAGCAAACTGGAATGTGTTATATGTGAAACTACATAATTATCACTGGTATGTGACAGGACCACACTTCTTTACGTTACATGAGAAATTTGAAGAGTTTTACAATGAAGCTGGAACAAATATTGATGAATTAGCAGAACGTATTTTAGCGTTGGAAGGTAAACCGCTAGCGACAATGAAAGAATATCTTGCAACATCTAGTGTGAGTGAAGGGACAAGCAAGGAATCTGCAGAAGAAATGGTGCAAACATTAGTGAATGATTACTCTGCACTTATTCAAGAATTAAAAGAAGGTATGGAAGTTGCTGGCGAAGCTGGCGATGAAACATCAGCAGACATGTTGTTAGCGATTCATACAACATTAGAACAACATGTATGGATGCTAAGTGCGTTCTTAAAATAAATATAAGTATATAAAGAAAAAAGTCATTGAAAAATTCTTTCAATGGCTTTTTTTGTCATTTTTCAGTTTTCTTTTATGCTATAATATAGTAAAAAGGAGGCGATGCAATGTTTCGCTTTTTCAGAACTGGAAAAGAAGAGCGTGAAATTACGAAAGATGAATTAGAACAAGCGATGGCTAAGTTTCTAGAAACGAATGCTAATATTGTTTATACAGTATTAGTAAATGATGATTATACAGTAAATTATGATTTGTTAAAGCCGTATTTACTTGCATTTCCAACAAATAGTTTTCTTATTACGAAGGAAACGCTTGAGGTATTTGAACATACAGAAGAAAATCTAAACCTAGTTAAAGAAATTGATATCGTACAAAAAGCAGTAGATCAATACGTAACAGAAAAAGAAATGTTTCCAATTGTTGAAGGTAGTGAAGATCGCCTTATATGCGGGATGAAATTAGGGCCGTATTTAAATCGTATATTAAAAAGAGACTTATATATTTCAGAAAAACACTATTTAGTTTCAAGTAAACCAGACAGAAAAAAACAAAAGAGTGGGTAGATGTATTGAAAACAACAATAAATATATTGTTGTCTTTTTTTGTTTAGTAAAATATTGATTTTTCAGTTTATTAAATTTTATACTAAACTTATTGGACGAAGAGAAGTAATGATTAAGTATTGTTAGCGTGAGTTATATACAGTGATTACAGAATGGTATAAAGGTTTGAGAAATAAATATTATAAAAGATTACGGGGGAATGGATGTATGAAAAATAGTATGACTTACATTCAATTATTAAATGAAACGTTACATTGTTACGCAAATAAAGGGAGTTTGGAAGCGTACACTTATATAATGGAGCATGCTAAAGGTGTAGTGGGGAATAAAGCGCAAATATATAATTTTAAATATGCGCTAGCGAGTGCAGCGGGGCTTGAAGAAGAAGCGTTACAGATAATGAAGGAAGCTATTATAGACAATGGATTTTGGTACGGAAATGAGTATTTAATTTCGGACGATGATTTAACACCACTACATAAATTTGAAGAGTTTCATAAAATGGTTCAATTATGTAAAGAAAGAGAAGAATTAGCAAAGAAAACAGAACGAGCAGACGTGAAATATTTAGACAGCAATAAAGAAGGAAAACTATTTATTGCAATGCACGGGGATCAAGAAAATATAGAAATAATAGAACCATATTGGAAATCTGTTTTGACACAAGATTATACGTTAGCTTTACCACAATCTTCGCAAATTCAGTTTTCAGATGGATTTGTTTGGGATGATAAACATAGAGGGAAAGAGGAATTAAAAGAGCATTACGTTATGTTTATAGAAAATCATACAGTAGAAAGTGTAATAATTGGTGGTTTTTCTGCTGGCGCAAGAGTAGCTTTGTATACAATTTTACAAAAAGATATAGATGTAGATGGTTTTATTTTTGTGGCGCCGTGGCTTCCAGAGATTGAAGAATGGAATGAGTTGTTGGAAGTGTTACAGAATAAAAATATAAAGGGATATATAGTGTGTGGGGATCAAGATGAAGATTGTTTCGAATGTACGCAGCAATTTGTACAATTATTAAGAGATAAGAATATAGAACATGAGTTTAAAGTTATACCCAATTTAAATCATGATTATCCTAAGGATTTTGATGAACTATTAAAAGAAGCTATTGAATATATAGACGACAAAAATAATAAGTAGTAAAAAAGGGAGATGCATCATAATTGATGTATCTCCCTTTTGTCATTATAAATGAAAAGCATTTGCTAGTAAGCGATAAGAATTCAATTTATCTTCAAATCGATGAGTAATTGTGACAATCATAAATTCATCAGTATTGTACGCTTTGCTTAAGTTTACGATTTGTTCTTTCACAGAAGATGGATCACCGACGATCATACGTTGACGATTTTCTTTTATACGGAATAAATCATAAGCGCTGTATGAATAATTTTGTGCAGTTTCGATAGAAGGAGTACCAGTTGTACGCTTTCCTTGTTCTAGTAATAAGATTGATAAATCTAAACTAGAAGCAATTTTTTCCGCCTCTTCATTCGTTTCTCCGCAAATAACAAAAATAGAGACGATTGATTTTGGTTTATCTCCTAAATAAGAAGGTTGGAACTGTTCTTGATAAGCATTCATTACTTCAGGGCCACCGTATCCGTTAATGAACTGTGCGAATGCAAAAGAAGCACCTTGTTTTGCGGCAATCATTGCACTCTCTCCGCTAGAACCAAGCATCCACATCTCGGGAGATGTTGGAATGACAGGAGTAGCCTTTAAATTTGCATAATGATGGTTTTCTGGTACTTGATCATGTAAGTACATTGCAACATCTGCAATTTGTTCTGGGTATTGATCAAGTGAGACCATTTTGCCTTCTTGAAGTGCGCGAGTTGCAATTGGCATACCACCAGGTGCTCTGCCGACACCAAGATCAATACGATTTGGATAAAGCGCTTCTAAAACACGGAAATTCTCAGCAACTTTATATGGGCTATAGTGTGGCAACATAACACCACCTGAACCCACTCTCATACGATCTGTTTTTGCTGCAATATGTGAAATAAGTATTTCAGGACTTGAACCAGCAAGGCTGACAGAGTTGTGATGCTCCGATACCCAAAAGCGTGTATATCCGAGTTTTTCAACTTCTTGCGCAAGTGTAACTGTATGTGAAAAAGCTTGGGCTGCTGTACTACCATCTGAAATAGGTGATTGGTCTAATACGCTTAATTTGATCATAGAATATACCTCTCAATCTTAATGTACATCCTATTATATATTTACTTACGAAAAATGCGTAATAAAATGCTCAAAATAAAAAGTGGATAAATTCTATATTTACTTTTAACGAGAAAATCCTCGTTCATAATGATTCATTTCGGCTAAATTTAATATATATTCGTAGTTATCAATCTCAAGTTTTAGTTGTTCACGCTCTTTTTTAGATAGATGCTTACAACTAAGTTTGTTGCATAGTTGTTGTTTCTTTTCTTCTAAATACTTCTTTGTAGCGTGGTAGTCGTAAGTTTGTTTCATTTTTAACCACTCCTTCTTTGCTGTTGCTATATTATACGAAGCGTGAAGAGGTGTGAAAGCTAACTCTTATGTACTTTTAGTGAATATTCCTCTTTCTATGTTGTTATGTTTATAGGAATTTATGAATAAAATGCACTAAACCACTAATGCCCATAAAAGCCCGATTGGTTCAACTAATAATCAGTAGGGGAAGACCCCCCACTGATTATAGTTTCACTTTATGAAGTAAGGGGTGGAATTGTGCAGAAAGATATAATGTATAACACTGAGATGGATGAAACGTTAAAAGTTATAAATAAAGGGTTAAAGAAGACGACTCGTCCGAAGCGAATTATAGTAGTAGGGGCCGGTATGGCTGGGTTGGTTTCGGCATCTTTATTAAAAGCTGCAGGACATGATGTGAAGATTTTTGAAGCAAACAACCGGGTAGGTGGCCGCATAGAGACGGTTAGAATGGAAGATACCGGATTATATTTAGATGTTGGGGCAATGAGAATTCCGTATTCGCACACATTAACAATGGCATATATAAGAAAATTCGGGCTACAGGTAAGCCCTTTTATTAATAGGAATGAGACAGATATCGTTTACGTAAATGGCCGAAAAACGACATTAAAACAATATGAAAAAGATCCAAGTATATTAAAGTATCCTGTGGAAATGAATGAAGTTGGGAAAACGTCTGAGGAGCTATTAATGTTAGCGGTGCAGCCCATTATAAATTTTATAAAAAAGAACCCAGAGAAAAATTGGGATATTGTAGTAAAGGATTTTGGGAGATACTCTACAGGACAATTTTTAAAGTATTACCCTTATCAATATAATACTTACTTTTCACCAGTAACAATCGAGATGATTGGTGTTTTATTAGATTTAGAAGGTTTTTTGGAAAGGTCATTTGTTGAGACGTTACGCTTTTTATATATTATGCAAGTGGAGAGTGGATTTTGTGAAATAGTAGGCGGGAATGATAGATTACCGAAGTCCTTTTTACCACAATTAGAAGAAAATATTATATATAATCAAAAATTAATGAAGCTACAACAACATGATAATGGTGTGACAGCTTTCTATCGAAACGAGGAAACTTTTGAGTATAGTAGTATTACAGGGGATTTAGTTATTATTACAATTCCATTTTCGACAATGCGCTTTGTGGAAGTAGATCCATTTAATTCTATATCTCATGAAAAATGGAAAGCAATTCGTGAATTGCATTATATGCCAGCGACGAAAATAGGAATTCAATTTAAAAGTCGATTTTGGGAAGAACAAGGACAATTAGGTGGCAGAATTATAACGGATTTACCAATTCGTTACGCCTATTATCCAAGTCACGGAATTGGAGAAAAAGGACCTGCTATGATGTTAGGAAGCTATACATGGTCTTATGATGCGTTGTTATGGGATGGGTTATCAAAAGGTGATCGTATTTATTACACACTACAAAATTTAGCGACCATATTAGGCGGTCAAGTATATGATGAGTTCATGTCTGGCATATCAAAAAGTTGGACATTGGATCCATATGCACTTGGAGGATTTGCGCTATTTCAGGCAGGTCAAGAATCTGAGCTACAACCAGCGATTATAAAACCAGAGGGGAGATTATACTTTGCAGGTGATCATACAACGTTATATCACGGATGGATACAAGGTGCAATTGAATCTGGAGTTCGTGTAGCGGTAGAGGTAAATAATTAAAATGTATAAAATTCAGAAATTTCTTTACTGTATAGTTTGAGATGGATATTATTATATATAAAAGAATTAAAAGGAGTGTTGAAAGTGAATCCGTTATTATTTGATTTTCCTTCTGAATTTTATACTGATAGGCTATTTATTCGAATGCCGAAACCGGGTGACGGTAAATCTGTATACGATGCAATTCAAGCTTCTATGAAAGAATTAAAACCTTGGATGGTTTTTGCACAAAAAGAGCAAACAGAGGAAGAAGTAGAAGTGAGCATTAGAAAATCGCATATTCAATTTTTACAGCGTGAGGATTTAAGATTACTAGTTTTTTCGAAAGAAACAGGTGAATTTATTGCATCAGCTGGATTGCATCGTATTAATTGGGATATACCTCAATTTGAAATTGGGTATTGGATTGATTCAAGGTTTAGTGGAAAGGGTTATATGGTAGAGGCTGCAAAGGGTATAACAGATTATGCTTTTTCTGAGCTGAAAGCAAATCGCGTAGAAATTCGATGTGATTCTTTAAATAAGAAGAGTAGAGCGATACCTGAGAAATTAGGATTTAAGTTAGAAGGTACATTGGAAAGTGCGAGTGTAGCGGTAGATGGAAATGGATTAAGGGATATGTGTGTATTTGCCATGACTAGAAATACATATGAAAAAGAAGAGCTGTAAAGAAACAGCTCTTCTTTTTGTGTATTATGGTACAGGATGTCCATTAGAGCTTTCGAAAATTGTAAACCATTGTTGACGATCTAAATTAACTTTTGTAGCAAGGGCGGCTGTTTTAACACGATCTAATTTACCAGATCCAACGATTGGCATCATGTTAGCTGGATGAGCAAGCAGCCATGCATACATAACTGTATCGATGCTAGTAACATCTAGTTCAGTAGCAACCTTCTGTAAAGTTTCACGTAAACGTACAGCACGTTCTGATTGACCAGTAAAGATTTCTCCGCCAGCAAGAGGCGACCAAATCATAGGATTGATTCGCTTTTCTTGGCATAAATCAATTGTCCCTTTTTCGAAATGTTCAAGCTGCATCGCAGATACTTCAATTTGATTTGTAATGAGCGGGAAATCTAAATAAGAACTTAACATATTAAACTGTGAAGGTAAAAAGTTAGATACACCGAAGTGACGGACTTTTCCTTCTTGCTTTAAGCGTGAGAACGCTTCTGCTACTTCATTTGGATCCATAAATGGATCAGGGCGATGAATGAGCAGTACATCAATATAATCTGTATGTAAGTTTTGTAGTGAGTCTTCCGCGCTTTTTATTATATGTTCAGCACTCGTATTGTAGTGCGCAACATATCTCTCTGGAAATTTTGGTGATGGGGGAGCGATTCCACATTTTGTGATAATTTGCATGTCTTCGCGTAAGGAAGGCTTGAGTTGTAACGCTTCTCCAAATAATCCTTCACACGTATATCCGCCATAAATATCAGCATGATCGAAAGTAGTAATTCCCATATCCATACAAGCTTCCATAAAAGAAAGTAACTCTTGCTTTGGCATATTCCATTCTGCTAAACGCCAAAAACCTTGAATAATACGAGAAAATTCTAGTGTTTCGGCCATTTGAACTCGTTCCATTATAAGTACCTCCTTGATGAATGAATCATTTTTTGAAAAGGCTTTCTTGCTACATATTATTATATAGTTACAGTGTCGTACATACAATAAATATGTTTTGCTACAAAAACGATTTTCTCTATATGCTATAATGTAAAAACATATAGCTATAAGGAGATGTACGAAATGATTCCAGTAACAATATTAACTGGTTTTCTTGGATCAGGGAAAACGACATTATTAAATCGCATTTTATCAGAAAATCACGGTCATAAATTAGCAGTGATTGTAAATGAAATAGGACAAATTGGTATTGATAATCAGCTGATTATGAATGTCGAAGAAGAGATTATGGAGATGACGAATGGATGTTTATGTTGTACTGTACGTGAAGATTTACTAGTCGCTTTAAAACAATTACTGGACGTAAAAGCAGAAGGTAAAATGGAATTTGATGGATTAGTAATTGAAACGACTGGTCTTGCAAATCCAGGTCCGATTATTCAAACATTCTTTTTAGATCCTGTGATTCAATCTGCATACCAAATTAACGGCGTTGTAACAGTAGTAGATAGTTATCATATACATAAACATTTTGAAAAAGGACTAGAAGCAAAGGAACAAATTGCATTTGCTGATGTCGTTTTAGTAAATAAATTAGATTTAGTGGATGAAAGTGAAAAGGAAAATCTATTGCAGGAACTGCAAGGTATTAACCCAACTGCAAAGTTAATCGAGGCGACTAACTGTGATGTAGATATTCCATCGTTACTACAAATTCAAACGTTTAAAACGAAAGATACGTTACAAATTTATCCTCATAAAGAGCATAATCATCTAGAAGGGGTAAAGTCGTTTGTACTACGCGAAGAGCGACCGTTAGATTTACAAAAACTAAATGAGTGGATGTCAGCTGTCGTTCAAGAGCTAGGGGAGTATTTATATCGCTACAAAGGAATTTTATCGATTGATGGAGTAGATAAACGTATCGTTTTCCAAGGTGTGCATACACTGTTTGCTGCATCATATGATAGAGAGTGGCAAGAGGGCGAAGAACGAGTAAGTGAAGTTGTGTTTATCGGAAAAGATATTAATAAAGAATGGTTCCAAGAACATTTCGGGGAGTGTGTGAAATAAGTCTGCATATATTGCAGGCTTATTTTTTAACTTAACTAAGTATTTTGTAGAAAAATGCTAGATTGCAAAAAACGAAGGATAATAAAAAGCCTGTTTTCACAGGCTTGTATGTTCATCTAATAGTAACTCCATTACAACACCTACAACTGGACCTTCGTCATCAATATCACCATTTAAACGGAAACCAAATGACTCGTATAATCCCATTGCGAGTTTGTTGTCTGGATGTAAACTTAAATAAATTATTTTACATTCAAATTTATCTTGTAAGAATTGAATGAGTATGCGAAGGAAACGTTTTGCGTATCCTTTTCCTTGATATTGCTCGTCAATCATAAAGCGATCTAACCACACACTTTTACGTTTTTCCCAATACCATCCATACATTGCGTATCCTACAAGTGTTTCTCCATCATATAAACCTACTGACGTTCCGTTTCCCTCATATAATGATTCTGCTAGAGAAAACGCATTGCTTTCAATAAATTGCTGCTGGTCTTTTGCGACGTTTAAAGCAGCTACCGAACGCCAATTTTTTGCTGTAACTTCACAAATGTGAAGAGTCATAATTCCAACTCACCTTCTAAATTAATATAGCTTAAAAGCTAATATGGATAATTTTACTTGTTATTTTGGTCAAGTCAAGTAAGAACAAATAAAAAAGAAGCTGAATGACATATTCAGCTTCTTTTAAAAATTTGATTAGTTAGTAGCTTCTTTTAATGTATTTACGTTTTCTTCCATTAAAGTGAAGTAATCTTTATTGCTCTTCGCATCATCTTCAGAAATAGTAGCAAGATGATTTAAGCGTAAAATTTTTGTACCCGTCTCTTTTTGAATTACGGACGCTACCTTTGGTGTAGAGAATGTTTCAAATAAAATATATTGTAGATTATGTTCTTTTACTGTTTTTGTAATGTCAGCAAGCTGTTTTTGAGATGGTTCATTAGAAGCTGAAATACCAGCGATAGCAATTTGTTTCAGGCCATAGCGTTGTTCCCAGTATCCATAAGCCGCATGAGAAACTAAAATGTCTTTCGTTTTTGCATTCGCAACAGCTGCTTTAAATTGATCATCTAAATCAGTAAATTTTGTTTGCAGTGCTGCGAAATTTTTTTCGAACTCTTGTTTATGATCAGGCTGTAATTCTACAAGTGCAGTTTTAATTTTTTCTGCCTGTTTCATTGCTAGAGTAGGGTCTAACCAAATGTGTGGGTCTTTATCGTGATGATGTTCATCCTCTTTATGACCGTCTCCGTGATCATGATGCTCTTCTTCAGTAGAAGTACGCAGTTCAATACCTTTTGATGCATTTACAATTTTAACATTTTCTTTTTGTAATGCTTTTTCCATTTTTTCAGCAAATGGTTCTAATTCAGCGCCGTTATAAACGAATAAATCGGCTTTTGCAACTTGTACTGTTTGTTTTTGACTTGGTTCAAATGTATGTGAATCTGCACCAGGTGGGTAAATCGCTTCAACAGTTACATAGTCGCCACCAATTTTTTTTGCAAAATCTGCAAGAGGAAAAATAGTAGTATAAACAGTTAGCTTTCCGTCTTTCTTGGCATTACCTTCTTTTTTATTTGAGCAGCCAGTAAAAATTAAAGTGAAAATAAGTAAGAATGAAAATATAGTCAATCTTTTAGGCATGAAGTTCTCCTCTTTTCTTTTTTTACGGATATATTTTCCCCAATTATAGAAGAAAAATATCATTTTAATACAAAACGGAATAATTACGTTTTAGTTTGCGAACTTAGTATAATACATCTTTTATAAAGTTGCAATAAATAATAATCATTCCGATTTGTTTTTGTTATAAAGTTGTCAAATTTGGATGTATTATTTTTAGGAATGCATGCATATGTGACAACGCTACGTTCATATATTTGAAAGGAGGGTGTAGAGGGGGATGAGTGTTTGGGTTACTTAATGGAAGCTATTTTATTGATATTAGCGGTAGTATTACCATTAGCATTAGTCTTAATTTTTTTAAGAAGATTAATAAGTAATTTAGGAGATGCATCAACAGTAACAAAATTGCGAGAGAAAGATGAGAAAAAAGAGTGAGTAAAGCACTATGCGTACGCATAGTGCTTTACTTGTGGTAAAATGAGAGCAGGAAACTCCTAAAAGTTGTATTTTACTGAAGGAGAGAAAAGTAAAATAAGAGGTATATGCATATATGAATAAGCGAACAGCGTTAGTACTTGGTGCAAGTGGTTTAGTTGGACAAGAGATAACGCGTCTATTACTTGAATCAGATTACTACGATTCGGTTACTATTTTTGTAAGGGAACCAATGCAATGGCAACATGAAAAATTACAGCAAAAGCAAATAGATTTTTCGATGTTAGAGGAATATAAAGAGTTTTTTGCTGTAGATGACGTATTTAGTTGTCTAGGAACAACAATCAAAAAAGCAAAAACAAAGGCAAATTTCAAAAAGGTAGATTATGAATATACGTTACGAGCTGCTTGTTTAGCTGAAAAACAAGGGGTACAAAATTTCCTTGTTGTGTCTTCAATGGGAGCAAAACCTAAATCGTTTTTCTTTTATTCGCAAGTTAAAGGGAGAATGGAAGAGGAATTACAAAAGTTAGTCATTGGTGGTATTCACATTTTTAGGCCATCTTTATTAGTAGGAAATCGACAAGAATTTCGTTTCGGTGAACGAATGGCTGAAAAGTTATCTCGTATCATTCCTTTTATATTTAAAGGGGCTTTCAAAAAGTATAAACCAATTTCAGCGAAAGATGTGGCGAAAGGGATGTATATAACTGCATTGAGAGAAGAAACGGGTATTTATATTTATAACTCAAATGAAATTACAACGATAGAATAAAAAACGTGAAAAATGGCATGTATTAAAAATCAAGTTTGAATCTTGAATGAATAGTAAATACATGTAGTTTAGCAATTATAAGAAAGTAAAAAAGGAGTGGGAATCCCACTCCTTTTTTACGATAATTTATTATGCAAATCGCATTCTTATCCCGCTATTTGTGGACAGCAAAACCCCCGCGGATTAAAGTTTCACTTTATACGTCTCCAACTCTAGTACGACAAGTGACCTCGTTTATTGCAATGCTATTTTTAGAGTCGTATTATACTAACGGATGATTTCGTCTTATAAGAATGTTTCACTTCATTTGAAAATATACTACTATCATATATCCATTGTTTGTAATGCCAATAAATCAAATGGAATATACTTTCTATTTGGAAATAATCTGTTTGAGTAAAATCTGAAGGGAATTGGGTTCCGAAGATATAAAAGTCCTATATGTACTACTCCGTATTTTTGGGAGATTTGCAAAAGGAGGATATAAGAATGAGTAAAAAAGAAATGTTGCAAAATGGAATTAAGCAAGTGTTTTACGAAGAAGAATGGTATCCACCTTTATCAGACGCGTTAAAGCACCTTACTGCTGCACAAGCATGTTGGCAACCAGAAGGAGAGGCTAGTAATACGATTTGGGAAAATGTAAACCATTTACTTATCTTTAAAGAACGCTTACTTGCCCGCTTGCATCAAGATGAAACATTTGTGGCGCCACAAAATAATGATGAAACGTTTGTCCAAGGTGGACGTAATGATGAGGATGCTTGGCAACAAACAGTGTTGCGAACAATTCAAGTGCATGATGCCTTACAATCTGCATTAATATCCCTTCAAGAAGCAGAACTAAATCAATTAACTCCTTCTCTACCAATTTGGCAACAATATATGAACATCCTTTTGCACGATGCTTATCATACCGGGCAAATTGTGCAACTTCGCAAGCTTCAAGATTCATGGCCAGCGCATCGTTCTTATTTGTAAATGATACTTAAAATTGTTGGAGTTATAAACGAAACAAACGAATTAATATGTAGAATACTACTATATGAAAAAACAATTTCTCACTTAATCTGAGGAATTGTTTTTTTTCGTAATCATGATTGTGGAATTCGATTTTTAACCCTGTCACATATTCAGAAAGGGAGATAAATACATAAAAAAATAGGTGTATCAAGCAAAATGTTGATCCACCTTAAAACGATATTATGAAATAACATACGTTATCTTATAGTATACTTTTTATTCCTCTAGATTCAGTAGTACATATTATTCTCGGTTTTATTTGTATGGAGTTTCCCCGGTGCTCGTTTGTATTGATACGGTTCTTCTAACTCAAAACTAAGTTCATTGGCGGCTATTCTTGGAAAGTAAGGATTGCGAAGTAACTCACGTCCGATAAAAATTAAATCTGCTTCGTTATTATTTAAAATTTGTTCTGCCTGTACTCCATTCGTAATCAAACCAACAGCCCCAGTTGCAATGTTAGCATGTTCTTTAATATGTTTAGCATATTGCACTTGATACCCGGGATATACATCGATGTGTGCCGGAACAACAGCTCCAGAACTACAATCAATTAAATCTACTCCTTGTTCTTTCATCCAGTTTGTATATGGAACGTAATCTTGAACCGTTAAACCGTCAGGATGATAATCGTTTGCTGAAATACGAACAAATAACGGTCCGTTCCAAACTTCATTTATTGAGTCAATGATTTCACGTAAGAAACGATAGCGATTTTCAGGTGAACCTCCATATTCATCGGTCCGTTTATTAGAAAGTGGAGAAAGAAATTCATTAATAAGATAACCGTGAGCGCCGTGTATTTCAATAACGTCAAATCCAGCTTGTTTGGATCGTATTGCAGCCTCTTGAAAAGCTAATATGGTCTTTTTTATTTGCTGTATACTCATTTCTACTGGGATTTTCATAGTTTCATTAAACGGAATTGCGGATGGAGCGAGAGCATCCGTTTCTAATTCAGCTTTTCTTCCGGCGTGAGCAAGTTGAATGGCGGCTTTTGCGCCGTTATCATGTATAAAAGTTGTCGTTTTATGTAAGCCTTCAATTAGGCTATCATCCCATATACCTAGGTCTTTATTAGAAATTCTTCCTTCAGGTAACACGGCTGTTGCTTCGATCATAACTAAACCAACTTGACCAGCAGCTCTTGTTCCGTAATGAACGTGATGGAAATTAGTTACTTGGCCATCCTCGTTTTCTGATGAATACATGCACATAGGTGACATAACGATACGGTTTTTTAATGTAACGTCCTTAATTGTATAAGGTGAAAAAAGTTCAGAATTCATCCAATAGCCTCCTAGATTGAATTTTCTTACATTGTATCATTCTTGTTTTTGTTTCCCTAATAAAACGCTTATACGAAAAATTTTGTCTATTCGTGTTACAATAATTAATATGAATTGAATTGGAGGATGACATATGTACCAGGCTTATTATGAAAGTGAATTAGGCTTGCTGGAAATTACAGCGAACGATAAAGGAATTACGTCTGTTATATTTGTTGATGAGAGACAAGAAGAACATAAAAATGAAATAATAGATCAATGTATAAATGAGCTAGATGAATATTTTAAGGGGAAAAGAAAAGAGTTCACAGTCCCGCTATCTGCTGAGGGAACAGTATTTCAAAAAAATGTATGGGATGCGCTTTATACTATCCCTTATGGCGTAAGTGCTTCATATTTAGATATTGCAGAGAAGGTTGGAAATACGAAAGCTGTACGGGCGATAGGAGGGGCAAATAGTCGGAATCCAATTTCAATAATCGTTCCATGTCACCGTGTAATAGGAAAGAGTGGAAAGCTTGTTGGATATGCTGGTGGTTTATGGAGGAAAGAGTGGTTATTAAAACACGAAGGTATTATGAAATGACGTATGGATGGGAAGAGGGATTGTTTTGAAATGTATAAATTGTGGGCAACCTTGCGAGGAGGAACAGTTAAATTGTGCAAGTTGTCAGCGAAAGTTGGATAATGAACAAGGTGAAAGTAGCTCGTTAATAGATAAAGAACTAGAAGTATATGTAGGGAGACAATATCCGTATTACAAAAGGAAATGGGAGCTTGAGAATAAGCGGATTGCTAGGTGGAGCTGGAATGGTTGGGCAACTATTTTCAATATAGGTTGGCTTGGATATCGTAAGTACTATTTACCGGCAGCATTATTTGTATTGTTATTAGTAGCGTGTGATGCGTTTTCTTATTATATGGGTTTCAATGTAGCACTGCCAATCATTAATATGGTGCCTCTTACGTTTTTATTACTCATTTTTATTCTGTTTGGAATGGGGATTTTTGCAAATGGATTATACTATCAATTTGCGGAAAGACGTATATACCGAATAAAAGCAAGAGAAATAAAAGATAAATCAGTTGAAAACTATCTTATCCATGATAGCGGCGGAACGAGCAAAATGGGAGCGACAATTGTTACTATTTTAGCAGTTGCTAGCATATTTTTTAGTCATTTCTTTTTTCCGACTGATCGAGACGTTATACAAAAGGTTCGTACAAGCTCGCTTTATGAATATCCTTTCTTTTCAATAGGTGAATCTTTCGAAAATTATTTTCAAAATTCAGGTTGGATATATTATCGTGGAACGGAAGGGTTAGAATTAGTAGAATTCCAAGGATATAACGCGGGATCACCAAGACAAAAGGTGACGATTCAATTTGTTGTCGATTATAAATTGGGTGAAGTGGAACCGTACTCGCTTACGGTTAATGGTGAATCTAAAAATGAAGAAGAGTTTTTGAAGATGATGGACGAAATATTTAAGGTTCAAAATCCATTTGATATAGAGGATGGATTACAAGTAAATGCGATTCAAAAAAGCGGCTGGAAAGAAACTTCCGACCGCTTTTTTCTATGTTTGTTAAAATAAATATTTAAAATAATCAGAATCTTTTGTATAATGAAATATATTATACAAGATTTAACTTATACATATAGATTGGGGGAAGGAAGAATGAAGAGAAAGACAACAACAATTGCTGCACTTGCGTTAACGACAAGTGTATTGGTTGCAGGATGTGGGAATGGTGAGAAGGCTTCGACAACGAAGAAAGAATCGAATAAGGAAATGGCAGATAAACAAGTTTTAAATTTGCTAGAAACAGCTGAAATTCCTTCAATGGATACATCTAAATCAACGGATTCTGTATCTTTCCGTGCCTTTGTAAATGCAATGGAAGGTTTATATCGTCTAGATAAAGATAATAAACCAACACCAGGCATGGCAAAAGATGTGAAGATTAGTGAAGATAAAAAGACATATACATTTGAATTACGTGATGCGAAATGGTCAAATGGTGATCCAGTTCGAGCACAAGATTTTGTATATGCATGGCAACGTACATTAGATAAAGCAATAGCGGCAGAATATGCATTCATTTTATTTGATGTGAAAAATGCACAGAAAGTAAATAAAGGAGAATTACCATCAGATCAATTGGGTGTTAAAGCGAAGGATGATAAAACGTTGGTAGTAGAATTAGAGCAACCAGCACCTTATTTTCTTGAGCTTACGTCGTTCCCTACATTTTTCCCATTAAATGAAAAATATGTGAAAGAGCAAGGAGATAAATACGGATTAGAAGCAGATAAATTATTATATAATGGACCATTTACAATGAGTCAATGGAAACATGAACAAAATTATCAGTTAAAGAAAAATCCTAATTATTGGGATAAAGATACTGTAAAGTTAGACGAAATTAATGTAAGTATTGTGAAGGAAACAAGCACTGGAGTAAATTTATATGATAGTGATCAAGCAGATCGAGTTATTTTAACTTCTGAATTTGTTGATAAATATAAAAAGAATAAGCCAGATGAATTTAAAACGAAGTTAGATCCACGTATGTATTTCTTGCGTTTTAACCAAAAAAATGCAACATTTAAAAACCAAAAAGTACGTGAAGCGATTGATTTAGCATACGATAAAAAAGGAATTGCTGATGTCATTTTAAATGACGGTTCTTTGCCAGCATATTTCTTAGTACCTGAAAAATTCACGACAGGTCCGGATGGAAAAGACTTCCGCTCTGTAAATAAAAACTTCCGTGATAGTAAAGATAACGCAGCGAAAGCAAAAAAATTATGGGAAGAAGCGAAGAAAGAGCTTGGTCAAGATACAATTACGGTTGAATTACTAAATGATGATAATGGTAGCCGTAAAAAAGTAGGCGACTTTATTAAAGAAGAATTAGAGAAAAACTTACCTGGTATTAAAGTGAATTTGAAACAGCAACCATACAAGCAGAAGCTAGATTTAGAAAAGAAATTCGAATATGAATTCTCATTATCTGCATGGAGCCCTGACTATCCAGATCCAATGACTTATATTGATATGTTTGTTACTGGAAGCTCATTTAATGAAATGAATTATTCTAATCCGAAGTATGATGATTTAGTAGCGAAATCAAAAGGAGAGCTATTAAAAGATGATAAAGCACGCTGGAATGCACTTGCAGAAGCTGAAAAAATCTTAATTGGTCAAGATGCTGCCATTTCTCCTACGTATCAACAAAGCACAGCTTATTTAGAGAAGCCGTTTGTAAAAGGTATTGCTAATCATACGTTTGGCGGGGACTTCAGTTATAAATGGGCATATATTACAAAAAAATAGTATAATAAAAGGTGAGTGAATTTTCGCTCATCTTTTTTGTATAAGGAGGAATTATAGTTGTTAAGGGGAATCAATCATCTTTGTTTTTCAGTGTCTAATTTAGAAAACTCTATTATGTTTTATGAAAAAGTATTAGGGGGAGAATTATTAGTTAAAGGGAGAAAATTGGCGTATTTTAACATATGTGGAGTATGGATAGCACTTAATGAAGAGAAACATATTCCGAGAAATGAGATTCATCAATCTTATACGCACATTGCATTTTCTGTTGAACAAGAAGACTTTGAACGTCTAATACAGCGATTAGAAGAAAATGATGTTCATATTTTACAAGGAAGAGAACGGGATGTAAGAGATTGTGAGTCTATATATTTTGTTGATCCTGATGGACATAAGTTTGAGTTTCATTCAGGGACATTGCAAGACCGAATTAATTATTATAGGGAAGATAAACCTCATATGACATTTTACTAAGGGGGGAAGAAGTTGCATGCGTTAGTAATTGGTGGAACGGGAATGCTAAAGAGGGTGTCTATGTGGCTTTGTGAGCAAGGGTTTCATGTTTCTATTATTGGAAGAGATGAAGTGAAATTAGAAAATGTTAAACGGGAGAGTACCACACCTGAAAGTATCACATGCCTTCCGTTAGATTATCATCATGATGACGATGTAAAGTTAGCTATTAAAAACACAATTGAGAGGAATGGCCCAATAACATTGGTTGTTGCATGGATACACTCAAGTGCAAAGGATGCATTATCACTCATTTGTAGAGAATTAGACTTGTCGTCTGAAACATACAACGTTTTTCATATTTTAGGCAGTAAAGCGTCGAGAATAGCCTCACAAAAAATAGGCGGTACGCGATGTAGCTATCATAGAATAATATTAGGTTTTATATTAGAAGATACATACGGAAGATGGCTTACTCATGAAGAAATATCGGATGGAGTAATAAAAGGAATTGAAAGTAAATGTGATGAATGGATTGTAGGACGAGTAGAACCGTGGGAATTGAAGTGAAGACAACGGTATATGTAACAAGGCATGGTGAAACGGAATGGAATGTAGAGAAACGAATGCAAGGCAGGAAAAATTCTGCTTTAACTGAAAATGGTATGTTACAAGCTAAGCAATTAGGAGATCGAATGAAAGATTTATCTATCGATGCGATCTATAGTAGTCCGAGTGAAAGAACCCTTCATACTGCAGAGTTAATAAAGGGCGAACGTGATATACCGATAATCGCGGATGAGCATTTCTATGAAATTAACATGGGTATATGGGAAGGACAGACAGTCGATGATATAGAAAGGCAGTACCCAGACGAAATACAGTTGTTTTGGTATGAACCACATCTTTTCCAGTCAACATCGGGAGAAAATTTTGCGGCTGTTCATAAAAGGGTAATGGATGGGATACAGCTTCTTTTAGAAAAGCATAAAGGAGAAAGTATATTAATTGTTTCCCATGCGGCAGCGGCAAAACTACTTGTAGGACATTTTGCGGGTATTGAAATAGAAAATGTATGGGATGATCCATTTATGCATAGTGCTAGTCTAAGTATAATAGAATTTGAAGAAGGGAAAGGTGAAGTGAAGCAATTTGCAGATATAAGTCACTTTCAATAAACGTAAAAAAGGCCGCAAAACGGCCTTTTTTTGTAGGCATAAAAACTAGCAATTACGTTTTTTATACCAGAAGTGATCGAATTTCTTGTTTTTGCAAGATGGGAATTTATGTCCGCCTTTGCAATCATTCCATTTGTGCCCGTCATCGTGACAGTCTTTACCATGATCACATGAATCATCGCAAGAGTGACCGTGTCCGTGAGGGAAGAATTCGCATTTTTTACAGAAACTTCGTTTTGTCCAGAAAAATTTCTTTTCAAAGCGTATGCATTTTGTAACGAAAGTACAATGTTTTCTGCGAGTACGTTTTGTAACTAAAACGCATTCTTTTCTACGCGTTACTTTCGTAACAAATGTCCATTTTTGAACACGTACACGAGTACATTTCGTAACAAATGTCCATTTTTTTACATGCGTACATTTTGTAACGAACGTACAATGTTTCACGCGAGTACATCTTGTTCTTGGACATTTACCCCCAGTTGTACATTTACATCCAGTTGTACAATTATGATGAGTGAATTTATCATCATCGCATTCAAAAGTACTTGGATCTTGGTGTAAGAAATCCTCCATCCCAGCACTTTTGATTTCTTCAACCGCTTTTCTAATATCACGTTTCATAGAAATCCTCCTTATCATGTATTAAGTTGAAAAGGTATTCTTTTTCCTTAACATGATATGAGATATGACGTCTTTCTGAACAGGACAAGAGTGTAATTTTATATAAATAGATGATAGCGGATGTATGGACAAGGCAAGGTGCATACATTGAATGAAGAGAACTGAGAAGGGATGGGGAAATATGCTACCTTCATATGATTTTTTTATTCATCCAATGAACTTAGTGGAATTGAAAAAAGAAATTTGGTCAGATAGTCCAGTGCCAGCAAAATTAACTTATGGAAAAAAGAAGTATGACATTGATATCGTATACCGAGGCGCTCATATTCGTGAATTTGAGAAAAAGTCTTATCATGTTATGTTTTATAAACCGAAAAAATTTCAAGGTGCGAAAGAGATTCATTTAAATTCTGAGTTTATGGATCCGTCTCTCATACGAAATAAATTATCTTTAGATTTTTTTCATGATATTGGTGTACTTTCACCAAAATCACAACATGTATTTATAAAAATTAATGGTCAAATTCAAGGTGTATATTTACAGTTAGAATCAGTTGATGAAAACTTTTTGAAAAATAGAGGATTACCGAGTGGTTCTATTTATTATGCGATAGATGATGATGCGAATTTTTCTTTAATGAGTGAGAGAGATAAAGATGTTAAGACTGAGCTCTTTGCGGGTTATGAATTTAAATATTCGAATAAAAATAGTGAAGAACAGCTGAGTGAATTTGTATTTCAAGCGAATGCTTTGTCGAGGGAAGCTTATGAAAAAGAAATTGGAAAGTTTTTGCATGTTGATAAATATTTACGATGGTTAGCTGGCGTTATTTTTACACAAAACTTTGATGGTTTCGTTCATAACTATGCACTATATCATAACGATGAAACAAATTTATTTGAAGTGATACCGTGGGATTATGATGCGACTTGGGGGCGAGATGTACAAGGGAGACCACTTAATCATGAGTATATTCGTATCCAAGGTTATAACACGTTAAGTGCAAGATTGTTAGATATACCTGTATTTAGAAAACAATACCGAAGCATTTTGGAAGAAATATTAGAAGAACAATTTACCGTTTCATTTATGATGCCGAAAGTAGAAGGTTTGTGTGAATCGATTCGCCCATATTTACTACAAGATCCATATATGAAAGAAAAATTAGAAACATTTGATCAAGAAGCTGATATGATTGATGAATATATAAATAAAAGAAGAAAGTATATACAAGACCACTTACATGAATTGGATTAATTTTGAAAGAGATTGGAACATTATCAATCTCTTTTTTTGTATAATAAAGATGTATCAATTGAATTGAAGTAATATTTACTTAATAAAGAATGGAGATGTGGAAACATGACAGTTAAGTGGGTTGATTGGGTAAAACAAATACAATCTATAGCTCAAGCGGGTTTAACGTATTCTAAAGATGTGTATGATATAGAGCGTTTCCAACAATTACGGGATATTTCCATTTCAATGATGTCACATTATACAAAGACAGATTGGGAAATAGTAGAGAAGTTATTTGCAAGTGAGACAGGCTATCAAACACCTAAAGTTGATATAAGAGCAGTCATTTTTCAAAATGAAAAACTATTATTTGTGAAAGAAAAAAGTGATGGGAAATGGGCATTGCCAGGTGGATGGGCTGATATCGGTTATACGCCGACAGAAGTAGCAGCAAAAGAAGTTTTAGAGGAGACGGGTTATGAAGTAGATGATTTTAAGCTACTCGCTATATTTGATAAAGAAAAACATCAACCATCGCCTTCAGCAACACATGTATATAAAATTTTTATTGGCTGTAAGATTGTTGGTGGTGAAAAGAAAATTAGTATTGAAACAGAAGATGTGGAGTTTTTTGGTGAGAATGAATTGCCTAATTTATCGATTGCTAGAAATACAGAAGAGCAAATTAAAGAAATGTTTGCCTACATGAAAGAACCTCAAAAAGAAACATTAATAGATTAATAATGCTTATGCAGATGATATTGTTGAAATGAAGATATTGGCAGAATGCAACCTTTATGTAATAATGGGATGGTATGTGAAGAAAAAAGGAGATAGAAAATAAAATGTTAGCAAGCATAATAGATCAGTTATTGCAATTTTTTGCAAGCTTAGGTTACTTTGGAGTAGCACTAGCTTTAATGATTGAAATTATCCCGAGTGAAATTGTACTTTCGTATGCTGGATTTTTAGTAGCGGATGGTAAAATTAGTTTTGTCGGTGCAGTTATCGCCGGAACTATTGGTGGTACTTTAGCCCAAATCTTTTTATACTGGCTTGGATATTACGGAGGGCGTCCGGTTGTAGAGAAATATGGGAAATATCTACTTATTAATAAACACCATTTAGACATAGCGGAAGGTTGGTTTAAGCGTTACGGAGCAGGAGTAATCTTTTCTGCACGCTTTATCCCAGTCGTACGTCATGCAATCTCTATTCCAGCAGGATTAGCTAAAATGCCGTTAAAACTATTTACACTATATACAGTAGTTGCGATTATTCCATGGTCAATACTATTTATATACTTAGGTGAAAAGCTTGGTGGAAATTGGCGACACATTAAAGAGTATGCATCTGATTACACACATTACATAATTATAGGAGCTGTTCTCTTTGTTGCTCTATACTTCGGTTTAAAGTATTTAAAAAAGAAAAAAGCAGCGCGTTAAAGTCAATGATTTTTCATTGGCTTTTTTATTTGTTTCGGTTCTAAAAAAAAGGAGTTGTCCATAATGTGTAATAATAAAGCGTAGCGGAGGAATGTGATGAAAGGGTCACCGTTTATACGTGGAACGATATTTTTAACGATGGCAACGATGATATCTAAAATGTTAGGATTTATATATGTTATACCATTTACAGCGATGGTTGGTACGAGTGGGTACGTTTTATACACATATGCATATCGTCCTTATACGATTATGCTCAGCATTGCGACGATGGGACTACCACTTGCCGTTTCAAAAATGGTATCAAAATATGATCAACTGAATGATTATCATACGGTTAAGAGAGTGCTAAAGAGCGGTATCTTTTTTATGTTAATAATGGGAGTAATCTCATGTTTTACGCTATATATATTAGCTCCACATTTAGCTAAACTTGTAATCGATGGAAATGATCAAACAGGGAATAGTGTAGCAGCGGTCACTACTAATATCCAAATTGTAAGTTTTGCGTTAATACTTGTACCGGTAATGAGTTTATTAAGGGGATTCTTTCAAGGGTTTCAATCGATGGGGCCTTCTGCTTTAAGTGTAGTTGTTGAGCAGTTTTTTCGGGTCTTAACCATTTTAATAGGAAGCTTTGTCGTTTTATATATTTTAAAAGCTTCTGTCTCGCTAGCTGTTGGTATTTCAACGTTCGGTGCTTTTATGGGAGCGATAGGTGGATTAACAGTTCTAAGTGCGTATTACATAAGGAGGAGAAAGCACTTAAAGAAAAAAGAGATGGCAAGTATACCGCAAACAACGAAATCTTTCTTCTCACTGTATAAGGAGCTCTTTACATATTCAATACCGTTTGTTGTGGTTGGTTTAGCAATTCCGTTGTATCAGACGATTGATACATTTACAATTAATAAACTACTTATACAAATAGGGTATATGCAAGGAGAAGCGGAGAAGATAAATGCAATAATTGGTCTTGTTCAGATGGTTGTACTCATCCCAGTTTCCGTTGCGACTGCTTTTAGTATGTCTCTCGTACCTGAGATGACAAAAGCCTATACAGCAGGGAATGTGAAGTTACTGTACAAACATTTTACGAGAACGAATGTATTAGTAGTAGGTATTACTGTACCAGCGGCGATTGGAATGATGTTGTTAGCAAAACCAGTATATACTCTTTTATTTGGTGCCGGAAATGATCCGGAGATGGGGAGAGTTATTTTACAGTATTATGCTCCTGCCTGTATACTATTTTCGCTTTTTACAGTAACAGCTGCGATGTTACAAGGAATTAACCAACAACAGAAAACAGTGCTAGGATTAGTAATTGGCATTATTGTAAAGATAGTTTTAAATATCGTATTGCTTCCGTATTTCGATTATGTAAGTTTTATTATTTCAACATACGCTGGTTATACGATTTCAGTTGGCTTTAACTTGTGGATGCTTTCTAAATATGTTATAAAGGCAACATAAGCTTTTTAAGGCAGAGAGCACTCTGTCTTTTTCTTTGTTTAGAATATTTTTCTTATAAAAACGTTTTCAAAATAATTTTTCTATTGAAATTTAAACGTATGTTTCATATGCTGAGAATGGCGGTTCAAAAACTGTTATGTAAGAGAGGTAGATTCCTACATGTAAAAAGAATCGGGGTGATAGTATGTTAAATATTTATTTAACAGACCGAAACGGAAAACTACAAGAGGTTGAGGAAATGCAAAAGGGTTGCTGGATTAATGTACTTCATCCAACGGAAGAAGAAATTCAATATCTAGTACAAACTTTAAATGTAGACTTAGATTTCATTAAAGACCCTTTAGATGATGAAGAACGCTCTCGTATTGAAAAGGAAGACAATAATACCTTAATAATCGTGGATATTCCAACAGTTAGACATGATGAAGAAGGAAATTCGATTTATGACACGATTCCAATAGGTATGATTGTAATGCCAGATTGCTTTGTGACAATTTGTTTAGAAGAAAACCCAATTTTCGAACGCTTTATTAATCAACGTATTAAAGAATTTTATACGTTTAAAAAGACACGCTTTGCACTTCAGCTCTTATATACGATTTCTACTTATTATTTAAGATACTTAAAGCAAATTAACAGAAAAACAATCGATTTAGAGCATCAATTAAATAAGTCGATGAAAAATAAAGAGATTTTCACATTGCTAGGCCTTGAAAAAAGTTTAGTTTACTTTACAACATCATTAAAGGCGAATAAAATTGTAATTCAAAAATTAATGCGTAACAGTACATTTTTAAAAATGTATGAAGACGATCAAGATTTATTAGAAGATGTATTAATTGAAAATAAACAGGCTATTGAAATGGCGGAAATATATAGTCACATTTTAAGTGGAATGATGAATACTTTTAGCTCCGTTATATCAAATAATTTAAATAGTGTTATGAAACTGTTAACGTCTATTACAATCATTTTATCATTACCAACGATGGTTTCTAGTTTCTTTGGAATGAACGTAAAGGTTCCGTTTGAAGGGGAAGCACATGGTTTTGTAATTGTACTCATAATATGTGTAACACTATCTTTCACATTAGCATTTGTTTTTTGGAAGAAACGTTACTTTTAACGAGAAGAAAGCTGCTCTAGCATAGTTATATAACTGCGCTAGAGCAGCTTTTTTGCTATGAAATCGAAAGTTTTGAATAGAATATAACTTATAAAATGTAATGTATATGAAGGAAGTGAATTCCGTATAAGCCTTGTCCAATTCATAAAATGGGGTTAAAATTACATATTGTTAATGAAAAGTTGGAGGAAATACATCATGGAATTGTTTCAATTACCGAAAGCATTCCTGCAAATGAATACAATCTTTATCTCCATATTGATCGAAGCACTTCCTTTTGTGCTCATTGGTGTATTTATTTCAGGATTCATTCAAATGTTTGTGACAGAGGATATGGTAGCAAAATGGATGCCGAAAAACCGTTTTCTGTCTGTTTTAATGGCTACTTTTTTAGGTATGATGTTTCCAGGTTGTGAATGTGGAATCGTTCCGATTGTAAGACGGTTAATCGGAAAAGGGGTTCCACCATATGCCGGGATTGCATTTATGTTAACTGGGCCAATTATTAATCCGGTCGTATTATTTGCAACATACGTTGCCTTTGGAAGTAGTATGCACATGGTATGGTATCGTTCTATCGTAGCGATTATCGTAGCAATTATCGTTGGAATTATATTATCATTTATGTTTAAAGAACATCAATTACGAGATGATCACTTCCCAGAAGTGAATCATAAGCGTCCATTACGTAAAAAAATGTGGGATGTATGTACGCATGCTGTTGAGGAATTTTTCTCGATGGGAAAATATTTAGTATTAGGTGCGTTAATTGCAGCGGCAGTTCAAACGTTCGTACAAACTTCAACACTTCTTGCTATAGGACAAGGGCCGTTCTCTTCACCAGCTGTTATGATGGGACTAGCTTACATTTTATCACTTTGTTCAGAAGCGGATGCGTTTATTGCTTCGTCATTCCAAAGTACATTTTCAACAGCATCACTTGTCGCGTTCCTCGTATATGGACCGATGGTGGATATTAAAAATATGTTTATGATGCTTGCGACATTTAAAACGAAATTTGTAATTGTCGTTACAGTTACAGTTACACTTGTTGTTTATGCAAGCTCACTACTCATTTATGCGATGGGGTGGTAGGTTATGTTTCGAGCATATATATTATTAGGTTTTACAATCTTAATTGCGCAGCTTCATATTTCAGGTAATATTACGAAGTATATCAATATGAAGTATGCCTATTTATCAAAAACAGCAGCTATTATTTTAGGTTTTTTAACGGTCGTTCAAATTATTATCGTTTTCCAAAAAGAACATCAAAAAGAAAAAGAACAGCACAATTGTGGTTGTGATCATAGCCATTGCGGGCATGATCATTCAAAAGATGAGAATACATGGTGGAAAAAAGCATTTTCGTACTCATTGTTTTGTTTTCCGATTGTCTCAGGGCTGTTTTTCCCGATTGCAACGTTAGATTCAGATATCGTTAAGGCGAAAGGATTTCATTTTCCTGTTGCACAAGCAGAAAGTACAGATCCATTTATGACAAGGCAATTTCTAAGACCTGATACGAGCATTTATTACGGGAAAGAAGGATACCGTGGTGTAATGGAAAAGGGGAAAAAAGAGTTTGTTACGAAAGATAGTATTACTTTAAAAGATGAAGATTTTCTAAAAGGGATGGAAACAATTTATAATTATCCTGGCGAGTTTACTGGGAAAAAATTATCTTTTAAAGGGTTTGTTTTCAAAGATGACTCTTCTCAAAAAGAACAATATTTCTTATTCCGTTTCGGGATTATACATTGTGTAGCGGATTCTGGTGTATATGGTATGTTAGTGAAAAAACCAGAAGGTGTAGAATGGAAAAATGATGATTGGATTCAAGTTGAAGGAGAAATATCAACGGAATTTTATCAGCCATTCCATGCGAATATCCCTGTATTAGAAGTAACGAAATGGAATAAGGTTGAACCGCCAAAAGAACAATATGTATTTAGAGGAGCCGATTGATAACATCGGTTCTTTTTTGTGGACTAAGAGTTCTGAATGTTGTTAATATTAAACGTGTAGTGATAGTAAGCTCATACCGTTCTAGTGTTAATGGGAAATGGAACTCTTACCGAACTTCTTTGCTCCAGCCGAATTTTGTGGTGGGAGTCTTAATGTCTGCAAATAGCGGGTTAAATAATCAAAGAGGTGATAACAATGACTGAAGTAAAAGGGAAAACAGCTAATGAGTCTAGAGTGTTTAAAACGAGCCGAGTATTTCCAACAGATTTAAACGATCATAATACGCTATTTGGTGGGAAGATATTAGCCGAGATGGATATGGTTGCTTCTATTTCAGCAACGAGGCATGCAAGAAAAGAATGTGTCACAGCATCTATGGATTGGGTAGATTTCTTACATCCTGTTCGCTCTTCAGATTGTGTTAGTTATGAATCTTTTGTAATTTGGACGGGTAGAACTTCTATGGAAGTATTTGTGAAGGTAGTAGCAGAAGATTTAATTTCGGGTGAGAAACGTATAGCAGCAACGTCATTTGTTACTTTTGTTGCACTTAGTAAGGAAAATAATCCGGTTCCTGTGCCGCGAGTTATCCCTGAAACAGAAGAAGAGAAAGAATTACATCGCATTGCAGTGTTACGTGCAGAACAACGCCATATACGTAAGGCGGAGAGTAAGAAAGTAGCTACATTATTAACTTTTTGAGTTGAATATGTAGTCGTTAAAGGTACAATAACAAACGGAAATGTTTTTCATATGAAAAGCGGACACCTAAAAATAGGTGTCCGCTTTTATAGTTTTTTCATCCACATATCATATGACGATAACTACTTAGCAGAAGCAAGCAGCACCGACGATGATTAAGAGGATAAATAATACGACTAATAGCGCGAATCCATTACCATGTGCGAAGCCCATTGTTATTTCCTCCTTTTATTTTAAGATACAACATACAATATGCAAATGAGCTATCGTTTGATATGGACATATATCATGTAATGACATATTTTCTTGAATGATATTGTATTAAAAAAGGGAAGATATAGAAATAACAGTAAGTGGAGGAAGGAAAATATCCATGAAACACTTTTTCGTTGTAATCCTTTGTTTAATAGGTGTATTCATTTGGATGAACATCGATGTGGAAATGGGGAAAAAAATGGCTAGTGAATATGAATTAGGGCAAGTTCGATTAGGTGAATTTCAACTATATACGAACGGTGAAGAGTTATATACGAAATTATTTGAGGATATACGTAATGCAGAAAAGTACATATATATCCATTTTTATATTGTAGGTAAAGATGAAATAAGCAAAGAGTTTTTGCAGTTACTCGAGAAAAAGGCATCGAGTGGAGTAGAAGTAAAATTGTCAGTTGATCGAATAGGTGGATATAAGCTGAAGAAAAAGATAATTCGTCAACTAAAAAGCAATGGTGTCCAGTTTACGTTTAGTAAAAAACCTAAATTGAAACATTTATTTTATTCGTTGCATCAACGAAACCATAGACGCATTGTTACGATAGATGGAAAAATATCATATATCGGCGGCTTTAACATTGGAAAGGAGTACCTTGGACAAGATCCGAAATTTGGTCCGTGGCGTGATTATCATGTGCGAGTAAATGGGAATGGTGCTAAGGATATGGAAAGAAAATTTGCTGCTGACTGGAAAGAAGATACGGGAGAAAAAATGCCTATACATAAAAGTCTACCTGCAATTGGGCATGTGAAATATCAATATTTATTTTCAGATGGAAAAGGGTTATGGGAAAAATATGGAGCGCTTTTAAAGCAGGCTAAAAAGTCTTTAATTATTGCTACGCCATATTTTGTACCAAGTAAAGAAATGATGAAAGAGTTAAAAGGTGTATTAAACCGAGGTGTCAATGTGAAAATTCTCGTACCATTTAAAAGCGACGCAGTATTGTTAAA
The DNA here is from genome assembly GCF_052947655.1 of Bacillus pretiosus. Taxonomy (NCBI): domain Bacteria; kingdom Bacillati; phylum Bacillota; class Bacilli; order Caryophanales; family Bacillaceae; genus Bacillus; species Bacillus pretiosus. The sequence goes on from NZ_CM129593.1 coordinate 1,942,875, forward strand.
ACAAGCTGCCTATCCGTATTTGAGAGAGATGAACCATGCTGGAGCGGAGATCTATCAATATCGGAATGGTTTTTTTCACGGGAAAGTAACAATCATTGATGGAGAAATTGTTGATATAGGTACAGCGAATTTTGATAATAGAAGTTTTTATTTAAATTGTGAATCTAACTGTATCATATATGATACAACAGTTGTTGCTGACGTATGGAACCGATTAAAAGAAGACTTTCATAAATCAAAAAGATTTTCAGAAGAAGACTTTGAGAAAATTAGTAAGTGGGATTGGTTTTTAGCAAGAATAGCAAATGTTATAGCATCATATTTATAACATATAGACAAAAGAGGAGGGAGGTATTTTCATGGATTGTATGAAAGAATTAATGAGGTATAGTTATATGCTTATTTATAAGGTTGGGGAGTATACAGGGGAGGTAAGAGACGAAGAATTAAAAGAGCTATTACAGCATCATTTACCATATATGTTGCAAGCGTATAATGAACAAGTGAATTTTCAAGAAGGAGAGAATGTACAGCATATAACTTGTGAACCAATTTCATCTCATTTTCATGAAATGGAAAAGGAAACTGATAGTAAATATACAGGGGATATCCATATTGCAACTTGTTATATTTCGCATTTAAAACGGTTAGCACTAAAGTTCGCTCAAGTGGCAGTTGAAGTTGCGAATCCAGAATTCCGCTCGTTCTTAGAAAATTGCTTCCTGAAAATGAATCGTTATGCCTATAGTGTATGGCAATATGTTGTGAAGAAAGAGTATAAGATTAAACATGTATATGAAAATGAGAAGTTTGCATAAGAAACTAAGGCGGAAAGATAGGCGCCTTAGTTTTTTACTTTTCATGGAGAAAAAAGACTAGGTGTACATATCTATTATTAGAAAATTTACAAATATTTACCGTTTATTTACTATTTTTCAATCTTTCCTTTAAAAATAGAGAGTAATATGGGGGTTGTACATATTCTATCTAAAGGAGGAAACGCAAATGAACAAATGGGTTAAATCATTAACTGCTATGGCACTTGCAAGTTCTTTATTAATGGTAGGTTGTAGTAAAGGTGAGGACAAGAAGAAAGAAGACGATACAACAACACAACAAGAGGACAAAAAGGATAAAGAAACAAGTGGAACTGAGAAGTCTACAGATTCTAAAGAAAAGAAATAAAGTGAAACTTTAATCAGTGAGGCATCCCCCACTGATTATTAGTTGAACCAATCGGGCTTTTACGGGCAGTTGATCCCCATCTAACTTCTTTGTTTTTACTGAATTTTGAGGTGGGGTCTTACTGCCCGTTAAAGCGGGGTAAAATAATAATAGAGCTTCCTCTTATATATGAGGAAGCTTTTTTGTTGTAAATTGATTGAGATTATTGAAAAATAGAGGGAGAATGAAATAGGGGGAAAACAAATGAAAGTATGTATATTAGGAGCAACAGGTCGAGTAGGTTCAAATATAATAAAATTAGCATTAAAGGATGCAGCTGAAGTAACTGCATTAGCACGTGATTTAAATAGAATAGAAATACAACATGAAAGGTTACGAGTAATAGAAGGTAATGTACTAAATGAAAATGATATAAAGAAAGCGATAGAAGGAAGCGATATAGTAATTAGTGCACTTGGAACGGATCAAAATGGGACATTGGCGAAGAGTATGCCACATATTATAAAGAAAATGGAAGAAGTAGGGGTTCATAAAATCATTACAATAGGAACAGCAGGTATTTTACAAGCAAGAACAAATCTAAATTTATATCGTTTTCAATCAGCTGAATCAAAAAGAAAAATGACAACAGCAGCAGAAGATCATTTAGCTGCATATAAGATACTTAGTAGTAGTAATTTATGTTGGACGGTCGTTTGTCCGACGCATTTAATAGACGGTGATGTGACAGGAGTGTATCGAACTGAAAAAGATGTATTACCAGAAGGGGGAGCGAAAATAACAGTTGGTGATACAGCGCAATTTACGTGGAATCTGTGTAGTGAAAACAAATATGAGAATAGTCGAGTAGGTATTTCATATTAAAAAAACCATCCCGAAATTGGGATGGTTAAAAGATGATATAACATACAAATATGAGAATCATAATGATTTGGAGAATAGCTTTCGCTACTGTGCTGCTTAAAAAACCAACTACAGTAGCAACTCCTACTAGAAAGGCGTCTTTTGGCGCTTTTTTATGCATGAGTTCTGTAATAAATACCGATAAGAACGGTATGATAATTAAACCGAATGGTGGGAAGAAGAAAGATCCGACAATGATAGAAATCATACCGACACGTTCTCCCCATTTAGAACTTCCGTATTTCTTTAAGAAATATCCATTTGCAATAAAATCAGCCACGAAAATAAATAGTGTGAAAATGACTTGAATAATCCAAAAGGAAGTTGTTAGTTCTCCGCCATTTATACCAAAATGGTAAATGAAATATCCAGCCCAGACAGCAAGGATGCCTGGAATGATAGGATAAATAAAGGCGAGAAATGAAACAATGAAACAGGCAATGATACAGATTGTTAATAATACTGTCACTTTATAACTCCTTCTTCGTGTCTAATTTATGTACCGCAATTTTTTTCACTTGATGTCCATCAAGTTCTAGTGCTTTAAATTGAAAACCGGCAAATTCAATGGAATAACCAGCTTCAATATTTAAATCAACTGCTTGAGAGAGGAGCCAGCCTCCAATTGTATCTAAATCGCTATCATCAATATGCAGGCCAAACATATCATTTACTTCAGAAATGAGCACCTTCCCATCTAAAACAGTAAGCTTCGGCGTACGTTTTTCAATCATAGGTGATTCATCCGCATCAAACTCATCTTGAATTTCTCCAATGATTTCTTCAAGAATATCTTCCATTGTTAAAAGTCCAGCAGTACCACCATATTCATCCATAATGATTGCCATCTGAACGCGATTCTTTTGTAGATGTACTAATGTTTTGCGAATTGGAACAGTTTCAAATACAGTTAGTACTGGATGTATGTAAGATTCAAGTGGTTTATGAATGCCTTTCGTTTGATCGTGAAATACTTCTTTCGTATTAATCATACCGATAATATCATCTTTATCTTTTTCGATGATCGGATAGCGTGTATACTTTTCAGTTGCGACGATATCCATATTCTCTTCTAACGTATTTTCAGTAGATAAGCAAATCATTTCTGTACGAGGGACCATAATTTCTTTCGCGACCCGGTCGTCAAATTCAAAAATATTATTTACATATTTATATTCGGTTTGGTTTATTTCGCCGCTTTTGAAACTTTCACCTAAAATGAGTCGTAGTTCCTCTTCAGAATGGGCAAGTTCATTTTCTTTCGCAGGCTCTAAACCGAGTAGTTTTGTGAAAAAGATTGCCGTACTATTAAGTAGCCAAATGAATGGATACATAATTTTATCAAATAAAATAAGTGGTCGTGCAAACTTAAGTGTGATTGCTTCAGCTTTTTGAATGGCGAAAGACTTTGGAACTAATTCACCTAATACAACATGGAAAAATGTAATAACACTAAAAGCAATAATAAAGGATAAAGTATTCGCCATTGTTCCAGTAATATTAATCTTTTCAAAGAGCGGTCGTAGTAAATGTTCCACAGTCGGTTCACCAAGCCAACCAAGCCCTAAAGAAGTAATCGTAATCCCGAGCTGACAAGCTGATAAATAAACATCTAAATTAGATAGGACACTTCTTGCAGCTAAAGCTTGTTTATTGCCTTCATTTGCAAGTTGGTCAATGCGACTTTTTCGTACTTTTACAACAGCGAATTCTGATGCAACGAAAAAGCCGGAAATAAGGATGAGCACAAAGATGAGAAAAATATTTAATATGTCCAAGTGTGTTCTCTATTCCGTAGTTTGGAATAAAGATGTCACCTCCTGCGATTATGTTATGCTTTTATAATAAATCCAAACGAAAAGAATAGTCAAAGAAAAAGGGTAAATATTGGCATGTTTCTGCAATAGTTTTTGAATTTGCTGTTATTTTGTCCGCTATACAAAAGGAATAACCCCCTACTTTCAGATTATAGAGGGTTATTTCAAATTAAGGTTTTGGAATACTTCTCGTTAAAGCGTATGATTGTTGTTTAACGTGATTTGTCGTCCATAGCGTTTGAAGGAAAGAGAGTATGCAATACGGGATATACAAAAGTAATAAGCTAATTGTAACAATAACAGGTGCATTTCCACCGAATTGAACGACAAATTGCAATAGTCCGCTTGCATGAAAAATGCATTCCATAATAACGAATGAAAGAATAATGGAACCTAGAATAGATTTATGATTCGAAGTAAGCGCTAAAAACAATGTATCTACAAGGAAAGAAGATTGTTTTATTTCATATTCATTGGTGTTACTTAAGAAAGGAACCCACTTTTTTATTGCTTGCATAACGATAATCATGGAAGTACTACAAACGATGATAAAAGATGAGTAGTAAGGAAGCTTTATCAATTTTGCGATGTATAGGAGTAGTAATAAGACCGAACATTTTAATAATACAGTACAAAAAGAGTACGGTATCCATTTTAATAAATAAGTGAACTTCTTAACCGATTGAGGTGCTTTAAAAAATAAATGGCCGATCCCTAAGCTGATAAAGAATCCAATCGCAAGAGTAAAGGTAAAACGAACAATCGATAAAAAATATATTTCCCATATGTAAGGGAATAACGGTGTTGAATGATTAGAAGTATGAACCATTTGATTTGCTGAGAAAAAGATAGATTCGTGCATCCAATCAATCTTTGGAATTGTCATAGAAGAAAGTTGTGCGAAGTTATGAAAAATGCTTATAAAGCCAGTTATGTATGAGTATTTATGTGTAATGAATAATGCAGGAATAGGACTAATGATAAATATAATGAGAACACCAACGATAAATTTACATATATGTGAGCGCAATAAAGACATGTAATCACCTACTCTTAGAATATACAGAAAATTCTTATTCTTATTTTAGCTTTTTTCGGCGTAAGTTACAATATATTTTTCTTAAAGAAATTTAGTATTGTAGGGGATATAAGTGAATGAAACGTGAATAAATTATGACAAGAAAATGAATAATTTTCAGAAAAGTAAAATAAATTATTTATTTTTTTCTGAAAATATAATATAGTTATGGCACAGAAAGTATTTTAACATAAGGAGGCTGTTTATGAGGATTAAAGGGAATTATGTGCCGAAAAAGGAAGTTTTATTTTGCTCAAGTTCAATTACGATAGGGGAAGCACTGGAGCATTTAAATAAAACTGGGTATCGTTGTGTACCAGTTTTAGATGAAAAAAAAGAGAAGTATTTAGGGAATGTATACAAAGTAGATATTTTAGAATATAAAGGTTCGCTGGAAGAGAGTGTAGTACAATTATTAAACGATAAAGAAGGTTATGTTAGAGAAGATTCTTCGTTCTTTAAAGTATTTTTTACAATAAAAAAATTACCTTATTTATCAGTAGTTGATGAAAATGGAGTCTTTCTTGGAATTTTAACGCATAAAAAGGTTTTCGAGTTATTAGAAGATGCTTGGGGCGTTCATTCTAGTAAATATTCTGTCATGATTGGGACACAAGATTATAATGGGGCCATTCAAAAATTATCGACAGTATTAAAGAAATATACAGGTATCCAAAGTTTAATGACTTTTGATAATGATGCCTTATTAGTTCGGAGAATTATGTTTACATTAGGAGAAGAGTTTAACGACGGTGAATTAGAGACGTTACTGAAAGATTTAGAAAATCACGGATTTAGAGTTGTGTATGTGGAAGAGATGAAAAATCCACGCGAAGTTGAAACGATAGAGTAACATGCAAAAGCCATCTAATTATGTTGGATGGTTTTTGTTATGTTACTTGAATAAAGTTATTTAAAAATAATGATAGGATAAAAGTCGAGATTGTAACAATATTTGTGTAAAAGAATAAAAAATGTAGATAATTTTGATTTTCAAAAAAATCAATTTGAAAATATGTTTTTATTTTTCAACTAAATATGTTACTATATGTGTGATAAAAACAAAGAGGTCTGACAACTATACTCCACGCAATACCACTCTAATGAGTTAAATATTCAAAAAAATCAAAAATTAATAATTAGAGTAAAAATAAGGGGAATGGAGAAATTATGGAGAAAGACACTGCTTTGTAAGGGGCATATTTTATCAGCTTGAGCAGAGAGGAGGATGCATAGCATATTGTGAAAATAGAGATAAACAATGAAAAAGTGCTATGCAAATGAAAAGTATGAAGGGACGTTTAAGGCCAGGTGATACGGTAGCAATCGGTTTAATGTTATTTGCACTATTTTTAGGAGCAGGAAATTTAATTTTCCCACCAGTTTTAGGGCAACAAGCTGGAGAGAATGTTTGGATTGCTACAATTGGATTCCTTGTGACGGGAGTCGGATTACCCCTATTAGCTGTAACAGCTGTCGCGTTTGTAGAGGGGGACTTGAAAGCGCTATCTTCTAGAGTTCACCCAATATTCGCGTTTATTTTCCCATTGATTAGTTATTTAGCAATTGGACCATTTTTCGCGATTCCGCGTACTGGAGCCGTTTCATTTGAAATGGGTATGAAGCCATTTTTATCAGAGGCATTGGTTTCCGAATGGTACATGCTATTTTTTTTCACGATAGTTTTCTTCGGAATAACTTGGTATTTATCATTAAATCCATCTAAATTAGTGGATTGGTTCGGAAAATTTCTTACACCATTGTTAGTATTGATTGTTGCTGTTATTGTTGGAAAGGCAATTATTGATCCAATTGGAGAACCAGCTGCGCCGCTAGCAGCATACAAAGAAAATGCTTTCTTTGGTGGATTTATACAAGGATATTTAACGATGGATGCAATTAGTGCGCTTGTATTTGGAATTGTCGTTGTACAAGTTATCCGTTCTAAAGGAATAAAAGAAAGTAGTCAAGTTGCAAAAATAACAGTAGTATCAGGTATTATTGCAGTACTTGGTTTAACGTTAATTTATTTATCACTTGCTTATCTTGGTTCAACAAGTACATCACTTGGTGTATCAGAGAATGGTGGACTTATTTTAACGAATGTTGTAAATGAGTTATATGGGACAAGTGGTAAAATTTTATTAGGGCTCGTTATTATACTTGCTTGTTTAACAACTTCTGTTGGATTAACATCAGCTTGTGCGGGCTTCTTTACAAACTTATTCCCTAAACTTTCGCATAAAGCGATTGTAACGATGGTATGTGTGTTTAGTTTAATTGTATCTAACCTAGGTTTAACACAATTAATCACAGTTACTTTACCAGTGTTAATGATCATTTATCCAGTTGCAATTGTATTAATCGTACTTTCTTACTTCCATAAATGGATTGGGAAGCGTAATACCATTTATATTGGAGCTATTCTAGGCGCATTGTTAATTAGTTTCTTTAACGGTTTAGAAAGTGCGAACATTAAAATTGACGCGATTTCTAACGTACTACAAATGTTACCATTATATAATGAAGGAATAGGATGGTTAATCCCATCATGTATTGGCGGGATTCTTGGTTTCTTCTTCTATAAATCAAATGAATCAAGTGAACTACAAAAGAAAGGTGCTTAGGCGCCTTTCTTTTTTTAAAGGGGATTTTATTGTTTTGTCTAAGTAATAAATGGGAGGAATGATAAAATGGCTAATTTTGAAGATTTTTTAGCTTTGGATTTACGAATTGGAACTGTAACACATGCAGAGGAATTTAAAGAAGCCAGAGTTCCAGCGATTAAACTAGAAATTGATTTTGGAGAGCTTGGAATTAAGCAGTCAAGTGCTCAAATTACGAAGAGATATACCCCAGAAGATTTAATCGGTCAGCAAATCGTTGCTGTTGTAAATTTTCCGCCAAAACGTGTAGCTGGATTTAAATCAGAAGTGCTTGTTTTAGGGGGAGTACCTGAAGCCGGTGATGTCGTATTACTTCAGCCCAATATGGAATTACCAAATGGAACGAAAATTAGTTAGTGTAAAGGCGGGGGAACATGGATATTGGACGAGAATATTTACAATGTGCCATTTCGAATTTTGAAGCAACAAAGAAACAAGGGGAACGGGTGCTTTCTCAATTATCATATGAACAGATTGAATGGTCTTCTCATGAAGCAACAAATAGTATAGCGGTTATTATAAAGCATCTGCAAGGTAATATGCGTTCTAGATGGACGGATTTTTTAACATCTGATGGTGAAAAAATAAATCGTAACCGAGACGCTGAATTTGAAGATGGTTATCATTCTAAGGAAGAGGTTCTCGCAGCATGGAATGAAGGATGGGAATATGTTTTGAAAACGATGCATGTGCTAACGCCAGAAGATTTATTACAGACGATATATATTCGCGGTGAAGCACATACTGTCATGCAAGCAATTGAAAGACAAATTTCTCATTATGCTTTGCATATTGGACAGATTATTTACATTGGGAAGATGTTAAAAGAAAATGAGTGGGAATGTCTAAGTATTCCTAGAGGACAGTCTGCACGTTATGTAGAGAAAAAACGTTCAACATAATAATAGGAAAGAAACCGATATAAAATGGGAAATAAGAAAATCACCCAAATAATAGATGGTTCTGTAATCATAAGCATGCTGCCAAAAATAAGTCCGTATATAATAAGAAAGAAATTAAAAAGCGTATTTACAGGGATAAATCGTGAGATGAACACTTGCTGTCGTTTAAAGCAATCACTGTGAAATAAATAAAAGCGGAAGTACGATGTGGCAATAATAAGATCTTTCTTTCGCACAATTCTTTTTTTGCATGTATGACAGATGAATGGTGGTTGCATTTTATTACGCTCCATTTTTTATTTTCGTAATAACGTAAGACAAGATTAAGTGCAAGGTGTATATCCCTATATATGCTCCTGATATAAGAAAAAATGGATTTAGTAAAATTCCATGAATGCTTGTCATGAAAACTAAATCTTGTATTAAAACATCATATATATTAATAGAAATAATTGTACCGAGTACATAAAGTGCTAAGTACGCTGAAATATGTAAAGCAACACGGATTGTAGGATGCTTAGCAAGCCAATAAAAAATAAATGATAGTACAATGGGTAATGTTCCTATTAGTAGCTTCAATTCATTTCACCTCATTAACAATATAGCCGGAATTTAGACGGTCTATTCTCTAGAGCTTGTACATAACTTGAAATAGAGAGGGTGATAGTATGAATCGAGGCTTTTTTTATGTGAAGTTCACAAGTGTACGTAAGTTAGTTTTATTTATTATTACTACAGTACTAGCGACTTTTTTTCTTATTAGTATGATGGTAACCTCTATGAAAGAGACAAAGTCAACGTATTTATATAATTGGTTAAATGAGTTATCGATGAATGGTTACATGTACGTTCTTGGGAAAGAGAATCATTATTTTACACAGGAGTATCGAAATTTAAATCAAGATTTTTCAATTTCTTCGTTTCTCTTTTCTATGGCTACGAATATTCGTTTTAATGATGTACGCAGTTTTGTCGGAAAAGAGCTACCTGGTTTTGGAAAGTACGATACAGAAATTGTTATTGCGGGTGAAGGGACAAATTACTCTAACTTACCGATAGAGTCGAGCGTTCCGCTTGAAGAAGTGGTAAAAGAACGGACTGGTGAAGGCGGACAGGCTCAAAAGCCGAATACGAACAAAGAGAAAAAGCAACCGGCTCAAACAACAGGAAAAAGACAAGTTGCGCTTATTTATCATTCGCATAGTTGGGAATCTTATTTGCCGTTACTAAATTTAGCAAACGATCCAAATCCGAATAAAGCAACAAGTTCCGTCACTAATATTTCAATAGTGGGCGATCGATTTCGTGAACAATTAGAAAGTGAAGGGATAGGAGCTACTAACGACAAGACTGATGTCGGCCAAAAGTTGATTAGTAAAGGGTTAAATAGTAATAGTTCTTACAAAGTGTCACGGGAAATTGTACAAGAAGCAATGACAGGTAATAAAGAACTGCAGTACTTCTTTGACTTGCATCGTGATAGTGCTCGGAAAAATGTCACGACAAAAGCAATTGGAGATAAATCATATGCAAAGCTTGCTTTCGTAATAGGGAAAGGCAATAAAAATTATGAAAAGAACTTACAATTAGCAACAGCTCTTCATGAGGAAATTAATAAGAAATATCCAGGAGTGAGTCGTGGTGTCATTCAAAAAGGATTCCAAACAGGAAATGGTGTCTACAATCAAGACTTATCAGGACAAGCGATATTAATTGAAGTTGGTGGCGTAGATAATACGGAGGAAGAACTAAATCGATCGATTGATGCCCTTGCTAAAGCATTTGGTGAATATTTCTGGCAGGCAGAAAAGGTGAATGGATAAAATGAAACATAAATTTGTGGGAGAGTCTGAAAAAACGTGAGTGTAAAGCTTGCGTTTTTTGTCATGATGAGACGTCACAGAATAGACATAATTTGTCGTTGTTATAGTAATATCGAAATTTGTCAAATTATACTGGGAGATTTACAAAGGGATTTTCGGGAAAGTAGAGAAAATCTTTTTACAAGGAAAACTTTTTATTATAAAACGGGTAGGGTGATAGAAGTGATTAGGGAGATCAAAATAGAAGATGCAGCACCATTTTTGCAATTAAGTAAGCAATTAGATGAAGAAACGAAATTTATGCTATATGAACCAGGCGAAAGAAAATTTACAGCCGAGCAACAAGAACAAATGATTCATCGCTTTATAGAAAATGAATATGCAACAATATTCGTAGCAGTTGAAGAAGGAAGTATAGTAGGGTTTATTTTAGTGAATGGAAATCATATTCAAAGAAAGAGACATGTAGCAAGTATTGTAATTGGTATTTTGCAAGAGTATAGCGGGCGAGGTATTGGGACGAGATTGTTTAAAGAGGCTGAGAAGTGGGCAAGATTACATGATGTATGGCGTTTAGAATTAACGGTAATGGCCCACAATACAAGAGCTCAGGCACTATATAAAAAAGTTGGATTTGAGAAAGAAGGTGTCAAAAGAGCAGCTCTTATTATCGGTGGAGAGAACATCGATGAGTATGAAATGGCCAAATTATTAAAATAAGAGGTCGTTATATGAAAAAAAGATGGATACTACTTGGTATCGTAGCGATGATACTCATTGTTGGAGTAGCAGGAATCAATTATAAAATGTATAAGGATAAGCAGGCGCGCGAGGTAAATGTGAATAACATATTTCCGAAAGCGAAAGAAACGATTGCCAATATGGATGGTGATATTGCGGTAATTAGTAATCCGAATTCGATGCTTGTGCTTGTGAATAAAAGTAGACGTTTACCAGATGGATACAGACCGCCAGATTTAGTTATTCCGAAAGTGCGCTACTCAAGTGAAGGTGATCAAGAAAAGAAAAAAATGAGGAAAGAAGCAGCAGGGGCGCTAGAGGAAATGTTTCAGCAAGCTGATAAGGAGCATATTTTCTTATTTGCAGTATCGGGATTTAGATCTTTCGATCGACAAAAAGCATTAAATACGATGTATAAAAAGCAAGATGGAGCAGTAAAAACAGCGATGTCGAGTGCGGTTCCTGGTACGAGTGAACATCAAACAGGGCTTGCTATGGATATTACATCTCAAGCTGCTAAGTTTCAGCTAGAGACAATTTTTGGTGAAACGAAAGAAGGGCAGTGGCTGTCTGAAAATGCCCATAAATTTGGGTTTGTAATTCGATATACAAAAGAGAAAGAATCGCTTACGGGCTATCGATATGAACCATGGCACGTAAGGTATGTGGGTAACCCACAAGCTACATATTTATATGAAAATCAACTGACGCTTGAAGAAGTAACGCAGTGAGCAATTGAGGGGAGAGAAGGATTATGACGGTGTTATATAAGAAAAAAGTACACGCATATGTGACAAGAGAAAAAGAAGGAGTTATGCAACTGCTTGTTTTTAAACATCGTGATATACCTGAAGCTGGTATACAAGTACCAGGGGGAACAGTTGACGAAGGGGAAACGTTAGAAGCAGCAATTTTACGTGAAGTACAGGAAGAGTCTGGATTACGTCATTTATGCATAGAAAGATTCCTAGCCGATTACATCATACTTGTGAAAGAGAAAAAGGAATATCAAAAGCGGCATTTTTTCCACGTAACTTTACTAACAGATGTAAAAGATGATTGGGAACATATTGTAAGTGCCGGTGAGGAAGATCAAGGGTTAGTATTTTGCTACGAATGGATTGATATTGCAAAATGCCCTGCACTAGCTGGGAAACAAGGTGAGTTTTTACATTTGTTAGATGAGGTATATGTAAAGTAATAAAAGAGTCTGAAGCGGAAATTTAATCGTTTCAGACTTTTTTATTTTTCAGGAAATAAAAGGTTTTTACATTGGTAAGTTGAATTCTTTGAAAGGGATTGTAGTTGTATATGCGAGGAGCGGAGAAAATGAAAAAGTAATAGATACACGTTATCAATAAAAGCTTTTAAAGAAGGAGAATGAAGATGGAGATTCAGTTCAATGCTCGATTACAAAAAGAATTAACAATTCATGATATACAAGTAGCGATGGAAGCTGGGCAATTAACTTCAAAAGAATTAGTTATGTATTATCTTCATAGAATCGCGAAATATGATCAAGAAGGGCCAAAAATCAATTCTATTTTAGAAATCAATCCAGACGCTATTTTTATTGCAGAAGCGCTAGATTATGAAAGAAAGACAAAAGGTGGACGGGGACCATTACATGGTATACCTGTTTTACTTAAGGACAATATTGAAACGAATGACTCTATGCATACAAGTGCAGGTACGATTGCCCTGGAACAAAATATAAGTAGTGAAGATGCATTTCTCGTTACGAAACTTCGAGAGGCAGGAGCAGTAATAATAGGAAAAACAAATATGACAGAATTAGCAAATGCAATGTCTTTTGACATGTGGGCTGGATATAGTGCAAGAGGTGGACAAACAATCAATCCATATGGGACGGGCGAGGATGATATGTTTGTTGGTGGCTCTAGTACGGGGTCTGCGATTGCAGTTGCTGCTAACTTTACAGTAGTATCTGTTGGAACGGAAACGGATGCTTCTATTTTAAGCCCGGCTGTTCAAAGTTCTGTAGTCGGTATTAAACCGACTGTTGGTCTAATTAGTCGTAGAGGCATTATTCCGTTCACGTATTCGCAAGATACAGCTGGTCCATTTGCTAGAACGGTTACAGACGCTGCTATTTTGCTAGGGAGTTTAACTGGGGTAGACGAGAAGGATGTAGCTACTCATAAAAGTGAAGGTATAGCAGAACATGATTATACAAAATATCTTGATGTTAACGGTTTACATGGAGCAAAGATTGGTGTATATAGCAATGCACCAAAAGATTATTATGAAACTGGTGAATATGATGAAAAATTGTTTAAGGAAACGATTGAAGTATTGCGTAGTGAGGGAGCAACAGTAGTAGAAAATATTGATATTCCGTCTTTTCATAGAGAATGGAGCTGGGGAGTATCGCTCTATGAATTAAAGCATAGTTTAGATAACTATCTTTCTAAATTACCTTCTACTATGCCAGTACATTCTATTTCAGAGTTAATGGCGTTTAATGAAAACATAGCTGAAAGAGCTTTAAAATATGGACAAACTAAGTTAGAAAGAAGAAAAGATTTTCCTAATACGTTAAGAAATCCAGAATATTTAAATGCAAGATTAGCAGATATATATTTTTCAAAAGAACAAGGTATTGATTTTGCACTGAAAAAATATGATCTTGATGCGATTCTATTCCCTTCCTATATCGGCTCGACTATATGTGCGAAAGCAGGTTATCCGTCTATAGCGATACCTGCGGGATATATGGATAACGGAAGACCGTTTGGAATTACTCTTGCAAGCACTGCTTTTTCTGAGGGGACCTTGATTAAACTAGCATATGCTTTTGAACAAGCGACAAAGCATCGGAAAATCCCTAACTTATAATGAATAAAATAAAGTGAAATATCTTTTTTCTCTGTTTTATCATATTTTAATAAGTTAAATGATAAACAAGCAGAGCACAATATAAGGATAGAAGCGAGAATATAAATAGTACGAACACCGAACAGGTCGGTAATAATGCCAACGCTAAGCATAGAAAGACCAGAAGCTGTTGAAAGAAGTGCGCCGTGTGCTGTATACATTTTGGATAATAAAGAAGGAGCGACGCTGGATTGTAAAACCGTCGTTTGAGAAATATCTCTAATTTGATAACATGGCCCCATTAGAACGCATAGAAAAAGCGCAATAAACCCGCTACTTGTCATACCATATAAAAATGTAAGAATACTAAACATAAGGGAGCCTATCGCCATGGAGCGTATTAAATTGTTTTGAATGTATGTACTCATTTTCCACGCTAATATCCCGCCAATTAACGTCCCCGCATAATAACTTGTGTTAATATATCCCCACCATTCTTCTCCTTTATGAAGGACAGTTGTTACATAAGCCATCGTAATAGCGCCGATCCATATCGTCCCTGCGAAAGTCTCAATTAAGTCCATACATGTAACGGTACGGAGAGAGGGGTTCTGAAATAAGAGTTTCCAACCTTCCAGTAAAGCAGCGCCTTTTGAAGAAGAAGGTTCAATTACTCGTTCAGTATGTATGGAACGTAATGAAACGTGTAGTGCAACACACCCAAAAATCATCAAAATGTTATTCATCATGAGTGTAGAAGTAGCACCGATAAGAAGAACTATAACACTTGTAAATGAATAAGCAGCGGCTTGCGCAATTTGTGTGGAAAAGGAAAAAATACTATTTACTTTTACTAATTGTTCTTTTCGTGTAAGGCGAGGAAGGATACCGTATAATAACGGTGCGCTCCAGCCGCTACATAAAGAAATGAAAAAAATGAAAATGAATAGTGTTACAACGTTTGAGGAAAGGGCTGGGAATAATATCATTAATAAAAATAATAGAACAGTTTTTGTCCATTGTAGTGTGAAAAGTAAGGAATAAGATGAAAAACGATTCATGATAAGTGGTGCAGATGTATTTGCTATAAGATTAGTTATGACTTGTACTAATGGAAAAAGCGCGGTTAATGTAGCTGATTTCGTTGTGATATACATATGAGTTGTAATAATCATGATGTATACGATGTCAGCGAGAGTAATGCATATTTTAGAGCCTAAATAGTAAATTAGTGAACGATTTTGCAATAAGTACACAACCTTCCTGAGGAAAAACCTTCCAATAGTTAGAATAATTATAATTTGAAAGTTGGAATTGTGAAAGA
This sequence comes from Bacillus pretiosus, assembly GCF_052947655.1. Classification (NCBI taxonomy): domain Bacteria; kingdom Bacillati; phylum Bacillota; class Bacilli; order Caryophanales; family Bacillaceae; genus Bacillus; species Bacillus pretiosus. The sequence goes on from NZ_CM129593.1 coordinate 1,958,152, forward strand.
ATTTAATTTTTTGTCATTTTTTGAAAGGAAATGTCATGTATAATGAAGAATATATTAATATAGTATTTTATTGATGCTTTTTATAACAGTGAATATGTACAATAGCTTGTAGTAAATGCCCCGGTATAAGAAAGGGCGGATAAACCATTCTTTTCTTCATATACATATAGAAAATGAGAAAGAAAGCGAGGGTTGCATATGGCTGCTTGGGTAATTTGGTTTATAATAGCTGGTATTTTATTTATTGCGGAACTGTTGTCGATTACGTTTTATATGCTTTGGCTTGGAATTGGAGCTGTTGTCGGAGGTCTAATTGCTTTGTTTGCCCCTGAAGCACTACTGTTACAAGTTGTTGCTGGTGCGATTGTAAGTTTAACATTGACTTTCTTTACGAAAAGAATTTCAAAAAACTTTCGAGAAGCAAAAGGTTTTACTGATACAGTAGATTTGCTTGTCGGTAAAAAAGGCATTGTTATGCAAGCGATTACAAATGAAGCGAATGGTATTGTGAAGGTGGATGGAGATACTTGGACAGCTATTGCAGATGATCCAATTGATGTTGGAGAAAAAGTTATTGTTATAAAGAGGAATAGTACTATATTACAAGTTAAAAAGGAGAGTGAATAAATATGGCAGTAGCATTAACATTAACGATTATTTTAGCACTAATTGTTGTTACATTTATCGCGTTAACAATTAAAATTATTCCACAGCAAAAAGTTGGAGTCGTTGAAAGATTTGGTAAGTTTCAACGTGTTATGCAGCCAGGATTAAATTTATTAATCCCGATTGTAGATCGAGTTCGTGTATATCATGACTTACGTATTCAACAAACGAATGTACCACCCCAAAAGGTAATTACGAAAGATAATGTACAAGTAGAGATTGATACAATTATTTTCTATCAAATTGTGGAACCGGAACTTGCGACATATGGTATTTCAAACTATGAATATGGTGTTCGTAACATTACTTCTGCAACGATGCGTCAAATCATTGGTAATATGGAACTGGATGAAACGTTATCAGGTCGTGAAAAAATTTCAACAGAAATTCGCTTAGCACTTGATGAAGCAACAGAAAAATGGGGCGTTCGTATTGAACGTGTTGAAGTTGTTGATATTAATCCGCCGAAAGATGTGCAAGCATCAATGGAAAAACAAATGAAAGCAGAGCGTAATAAACGTGCAATCATATTAGAAGCGGAAGCCGCAAAACAAGATAAAGTCCTTCGTGCTGAAGGGGAAAAGCAAAGTAAAATTTTAATGGCTGAAGGGGATAAAGAAGCACGTATTCGAGAAGCTGAAGGTATAAAAGAAGCAAAAGAATTAGAAGCGCAAGGGGAAGCAAGAGCGATCGAGGAAATCGCAAAAGCAGAACAAAACCGAATTGAATTACTTCGTGAAGCGAATTTAGATGAACGTATACTTGCTTATAAATCATTTGAATCATTGATTGAGGTTGCGAAAGGGCCAGCAAATAAAGTCTTTATTCCATCTAATGCAATTGAGACGCTTGGTACTCTCGGGGCCATTGGAGAAATCTTTAAAGAAAAACAAGCGAAGAAATTGCCTTCTTCAGATACACAAAAAGAACAATAAGAGTGAAAAAGAGAAATGGGATGCCATTTCTCTTTTTATTTTTGAGTAGGATAAAAAATATTAGTCCTTTGCCATTATGGATAGGGCTTTTTTGTTTGTCACTTTTCAAAGAATTATAAGTTTAGAGTGTTTGGAAATGTTAAGTGGAATAACACGTTTACTAGACGGTTAAAAAACTGTCAAAGTAATATATTTTTGTTAAATAAAATTTAAAATATGATATAATGGAATTTTGTGGATATTAAACAAGGGAGTGGGAAACAAGTGCAAATATTATTAATACGCCACGGAGAATCAGAAGCTGATATCTTAAACGTACATGAAGGACGAGCTGACTTTGAATTAACAGATAAGGGAAGACAGCAAGTGCAAAGGCTTGTACAGAAAGTGAAAGCAGATTTTCCACCAGATTTCATTTGGGCAAGTACATTAAAGCGTGCTCGTGAAACTGGTGAAACGTTAGCTGAAGGAATTGGATGCCCAATTCAACTAGAAGAGGAATTAATGGAGTTTAATAACGGAGTGCAAGCAGGCTTATCTTTTGAAGAAGCAAAGAAATATCCAGAGCCAAAGTTTCTTCATGACCGTTTTGAAAATGGGGAATCATTTATTGAATTTAGAATGAGAATAGAAGGAATCTTTTCTAAAATCGTGACAGAGAATACGTATGAACGGATAGCAATCGTTGCACACGGTGGTGTAATAAATAGTCTATTACGTGCGTTTTTCAAAATGCCCATTTCAATGGACTATTATTTTAAAATGGGAGATACGGGAATAAGCTTAATTGAAATTGATGGCGAACAAAAAACGGTACATTTCATTAATGATACGAATCATTTGGACGGGATGTAAAGACCCGTGTACAAAGTAGTGTTTTTTGATGTTGACGGTACGCTTTTAAGTGAGATTGATAGAAGTATGCACGAAAGTACAAAAGAAGCGATACAAAGATTAATAGATAAAGGAATTCACGTAGTTGTTACAACAGGGAGACCATATAGCTTATGTTCACAATTTAAAGAGCTGGGCATACATACAATTATTTCTGCAAATGGTGCACATATTAAGTGTGGGGAAACAGTTCTACATAAATCGGTACTTTCAAGTGAAATCGTTCATGATATCTCAGAGTTTGCAGAATTACATGGTCACGGCGTTTCTTATTTTACTGAGGGTTTTACAATGAACGGAATAGCCTCAGATAATGAGCGTGTAATGCAAGCGCTTAGCGAGACGTTAAATTTAGGGGAGTACCCTGAAAAAAGCAAGGATTTGTCTGAAGAGATCTATTGTTTATGTTTGTATGCGGATGAAATAGAATCTCAAAAATTTATTGAAAAATACCCAATGCTTACATTCGACCGTTTTCATGGTTATGTCATAAATGTATTGGAAGATAATAAAGTATCGAAGCTCACCGCAATTCAAAAAGTATTGGATCACTTAAACATTTGTAAATCAGAAGCAATTGCTTTTGGTGACGGTGGAAACGATATTGAGATGTTGCAATATGTAGGATTAGGAATTGCGATGGGGAATGGCGGAGAAGTACTAAAAACAAAAGCTGATTTCGTTACAAAGAAGGCGAGTGAAGGTGGTATTTTATTTGCTTTAGAGAAGTTTCATGTCGTCTAACATACCTTTATTGGAATAAAGGTATGTTAGGATCTTTAATGTGCTTGCACAATAAAATATGAATTTGCCCACGATGATGATAAAAGTGTGCAACAATTTCAAGCAACCATTCAAAACGGGAATAAGAAATACCCCAATAAGCAGTCTTAATTTCCGCTAATTCTTCATTGGAATAGGATAAAAAAGTTTTAGAAAGTACATCGTAGCCCTGTAGCATCGTTTTTTGCATTTGCGTAATTGTTTCGGGTGTTTGTTCTTTATAGAAAGTGTGTAGTTGTTTTTCAGTACTACCATTTAAAATGAGTAAATCCGCATGGAAAATCAGAGAAAGGTGTGCACACATTTCAAATAAAGCTCGCTTCGAGTGAATTGGTTGTATTTTTAAACTATCTTCATTATATTGGTTAAGCATTTGAATAGAAGTATCAACAGCAACTTGTAGTTGATGCAATGCAGATTGTACAAACATTGTAATTCTCCTCTTCTCCGTATATAATAGTTTCTTAAGGGTATTATATCATACTCAAAATTCCGAAAATTCTAGTAGTTTGACTAGCATATTGAAAAGTATTATATTGTAAAAGGTCATATGAAACGTGAAATAGAATGGAATGCAATTATTGAGTTAGGAGTTAGACCAATGAGTTTGAAATATGGAAGAGATACAATTATTGAAGTTGACTTAAATGCAGTAAAACATAATGTAAAAGAATTTAAAAAGCGTGTGAATGATGAAAATATTGCAATGATGGCTGCTGTAAAAGCAAATGGGTATGGTCACGGGGCGGTTGAAGTTGCGAAAGCTGCTATTGAAGTAGGAATAGATCAGCTTGCAGTTGCATTTGTAGATGAAGCGATAGAGTTAAGAGAAGCAGGAATTAACGTGCCGATTTTAATTTTAGGTTATACATCAGTAGCAGCTGCGGAAGAGGCAATTCAATATGACGTTATGATGACTGTTTATAGAAGTGAAGATTTACAAGGTATAAATGAAATCGCAAACCGTCTTCAAAAGAAAGCGCAAATTCAAGTGAAAATTGATACAGGAATGAGTCGTATCGGTTTACAAGAAGAAGAGGTTAAACCATTTTTAGAAGAATTAAACCGTATGGAGTATGTAGAGGTAGTAGGAATGTTTACACATTACTCTACGGCAGATGAAATTGATAAATCATATACGAATATGCAAACAAGTTTATTTGAGAAAGCTGTCAATGCAGCAAAAGAATTAGGAATCCATATTCCATATATTCATAGTTCAAATAGTGCAGGTTCAATGGAGCTTAGCAATACATTTCAAAATATGGTTCGTGTAGGTATTGGAATATATGGAATGTATCCTTCAAAAGAGGTAGATCATGCAGTCGTTTCTTTACAGCCTGCGTTGTCATTAAAATCAAAAGTAGCTCATATTAAACATGCGAAGAAGAATCGCGGTGTAAGTTATGGGAATACGTATGTAACGACTGGTGAAGAATGTATTGCAACTGTACCGATTGGCTATGCTGATGGATATAATCGTCAGTTATCTAATAAAGGTCATGCATTAATAAATGGAGTTCGAGTACCTGTTATTGGCCGTGTTTGTATGGATCAACTTATGTTAGACGTTTCAAAAGCAATGCCAGTACAAGTTGGGGATGAAGTAGTATTCTACGGTAAACAAGGTGAAGAAGAAATTGCGGTAGAAGAAGTAGCGGATATGTTAGGTACAATTAACTATGAAGTTACTTGTATGTTAGACAGAAGAATCCCGCGAGTGTATAAAGAAAATAATGAAACGGCTGCTGTCGTAAATATACTAAGAAAGAACTGAATCGTTATGATTCAGTTTTTTTATTTTTGACAAATGAAAAATGTTCTGTTTGTACCGTGTAATTGAATGTTCTTAAAACCTACAGATTCCAATGAAGAAATTATTTCTTCATTGGAATAACAAGCTTCCTCAAAAGAAAAGTCACTTCTTTTCCAATTATTATCTATGTCATGTTGAAATAGTATAAAGTTCATTGCTGCTTTTTTATTTTCTTTATCATATGTAGAATCAATTGTACATACATATTCTTCCGCTGAAATATGAAATGAAGCAATCCAATTTTCAAGAAAACATTTCTCCATATTCATATCAAATACGAATGTACCTTCGCTATGTAATACGGAGTAAACATTATGAAAAACATTTTTTAATTCATCTAATTTTAAAATATGGTTTAAGCTATCGCCAGTAGAGATAACATAGTGAAATTGCTCATTTATATTGAAATAACGAGCATCATCGACGATAAAGGTTGCGTCTGGCGCGTTTTGACGTGCGTATTCAATCATTTGAGCAGAACCATCTATACCAGTTACTAAAAAAGTATTATCAATTAATATCTTAGTAAGGTGACCAGTCCCGCAGCAAAGATCTAAAATATGAGAATGTGGTGGTGCATATTGTAAAACGAGTTTTTCCAAAAGTAGATAGGAGTGTTCAGCATAATGCCCCCAATGTTTATTATAAATGGATGCGAAAATATCATAATCAGAATAAATTAGTTTTTTACACATATGTATTCACCTCAAGATTCATTACATTATAATAGTCATGCTTCTTTTTCATTTCAAAACCACATTGTGTATATAGTTTTAAAGCGTGGTTATTTTTCGTTTCGACGTCTAATTCAATTGTTGAAATTCCTTTTGTAATAAGGGTATGTACCATATAACTAAGAATATCTTTTCCGTATCCTTTACCTTGATAAGAAGGATGAACGGCGAATCCTGATAGTGTAGTAGATTGTTCTTGCTCAGAAACTGTAATCGTTCCTATCACTTTTTCGTCGATAAGAGCACAGTAAACTTGATAGGAAGGGGAATTCATCATTTTTTGTAACCATGTAGCGGTATTTTTTGCTGAATCTCCAAAAGCTTTACTGGAAATTTCAATAAGATCAAGAAGTGACCCTGAAGATGCAAGAGTAAGCTGTATAGAATTCTTTGTTGTTTTTTGAACTTCTTTAGCTTTGAACTCCATACTATATTCACTATATAAATAAGGTAACTTCATATGTCTTGCAAATTCTTTCCCAGAAGCAGAATCCCCATTCATAATAAGAAGAGCTTCATCTGCCGCTCTTATTCGTATTTCTTTCATTGCGGTTTGTAAAAGAGTAGTGCCTATATGTTGTTTCCTATAGTTCGGATGAACAAACCCTATTAACTCCAGTTTTGTCGGTCTTTCAAAATCATACATACTTAATGCACCGATTAATTGAGTATTATCATAAAATAGGAAATCATATACCTCTTCATTATTGCGAGCAGTTAAAAAGTTTATATGTAAATCTGATGAGTAATCAATTTGATCGTGTTGCCCACAAATATGAGCTAAATCTTTCATTTGCTGAATTTCGTTTGCTATTAAAGATTTCTTTTGTTCAATATTCATTTCATAACCCCTCTCATTCGTATTTAAAAATAGGATGGATGACTAAGCCACTTTTTTAACTCCACACTGCCCTGAACAGATAATAACCGGTACAAATATCGATAGGGGGGTCTACATTCTGCAAGATGAGGAAGGGGCATAATGGTTTCGTAACCTTGTTTAAAAGCATGTGCCTCTTTTTCTGTAAACACATATTCTAAGCCGATAAAATCAAACTCCCGGGGAGCAACGGCATAGGCTTCTGTATCTACTAATCCCGTAATAGTTGTACCATCTGATAAAAACTGAGTAGGGTCCATATCAATTAAAACGAGCGTTGATTCCTTTGGTGCTGGTAAGGAAGAAAGTTGTGATTCAAAAGTAGGAAATGCATTTTGTATGCTTTCATTATCGGAATAAAACATATTCACAAGCTCTTTACTCACATTTAAAATGTGTGATTGGAATTCATCTAGTGTAATTTGGAAGGAACCTGACACATTTCCTATGTAATCGGCTTTAAATGTATGTATTTCTGCAAGCCCTTTTCCTAGACTGAATAAAATAGAATCTGGTTGCCCGATAAAAGATTGAACTGTGTTACCTACTAACTTTTCGGCTACAACGAATTCACGGCCATTTAAAATATGTTTTTCTAATATTGTTGGGATAGGAAGATTAGTATGTTCTTGCAGCAATGTATGTACAGCTTTTAAATGATGTACGTTCCTTGGATCAATTCCAAATAGGTTTTTACATCCCCACCAAAAATCATTATTTGGCTCTTCATTCATTTTAGAAGAACGAACGATGACTTCTGCATCTTCTGTTCGGACGAGAAACACATCGCTTGCATGGTCTTCATAACCTGGGTGTAAAGCTTGAATAGATAAAATAGGTGAAGTGAATAGTTGTTGTAGCATGAAGTTACCTCTTTTTCTGTAAATTCTATAAATTCATTATATAACAGAATATGTTCCAAGTGGATAATGATGAGGACAACTTAGAACTTAAATAAATTTATAGTGAGAAATCAGTGTGGAAATTATATTTTTCTACTTTTGTATGAATTATCAAAATAATGTTTCTGATGATAAATCTGTAAAAATGCCTGAATGTAACTCCCGTATTTTTCAATAAATGAAAGGTTAAGCATACTTTTATAAGAGTTATAATGTAGGTTATGAAAAATATTTCTCAATAATAAAATGAAGTGAAAAATATGAAGAAGTAGAATAGATTCCTTTATAATAGTTTTAAATTAATTAATATAATTAACTATTAATATTGTTAGATAGGAGAGAATATGATGGCAAATGTACTCGTAATAAATTTTCCCGGAGAAGGTCATATAAATCCGACTTTAGCTATTGTAAGTGAGTTAATTCGGCGAGGGGAGACAGTTGTTTCGTATTGTATTGGAGATTATAGAAAGAAGATTGAAGCAACAGGTGCAGAATTCCGAGTGTTTGAGAATTTCCTCTCTCAAATTAATATTATGGAACGAGTAAATGAAGGTGGGAGTCCTTTGACGATGCTATCTCATATGATTGAAGCATCAGAGCGTATTGTGACTCAAATTGTAGAAGAAACAAAAGGGGAAAAGTACGATTACTTGCTATACGATAATCATTTTCCCGTAGGACGTATTATAGCCAATATTTTAAAATTACCTAGCGTTTCTTCTTGTACAACATTTGCTTTTAATCAGTACATTAATTTTAATGATGAACAAGAATCAAGACAAGTAGATGAAACGAATCCGTTATATCAATCTTGTTTAGCGGGAATGGAAAAATGGAATAGGCAGTATGGAATGAAATGTAATAGTATGTATGATATTATGAATCATCCTGGTGATATTACTATTGTATATACTTCAAAAGAATACCAGCCGCGTTCAGATGTATTCGATGAATCGTATAAGTTTGTCGGCCCATCAATTGCTACTCGAAAAGAAGTAGACAGCTTTTCTATGGAAGATTTAAAAGATGAAAAATTGATTTTCATTTCTATGGGAACAGTTTTTAATGAACAACCTGAACTATATGAAAAATGTTTTGAAGCGTTTAAAGATGTAGAAGCGACAGTCGTATTAGTTGTTGGTAAGAAGATAAATTTAAATCAATTTGAAAACATTCCGAATAACTTTAAGTTGTATAATTACGTACCGCAATTAGAAATATTACAGCATGCTGATGTATTCGTGACACACGGTGGTATGAATAGTTCGAGTGAAGCACTATATTACGGTGTCCCGTTAGTTGTAATTCCGGTAACAGGAGATCAGCCTTTAGTTGCGCAACGAGTGAGTGAAGTAGGGGCTGGAATAAGGATTAATCGTAAAGAATTAAGTTCTGAATTGTTACGTGAGACTGTAGAAAAAGTAATGGATGATGTGACATTTAAAGAAAATAGTCGTAAAGTTGGTGAGTCCCTTAGAAATGCTGGTGGGTATAATAGGGCAGTTGATGAAATATTAAAAATGAAAATGAATTCATACTTAAAACTTAAATAAATGTTTGGAGCACACTTACTGTAATACGTAAGTGTGTTTCTGTAAATAAATTACATAAAAAATCACTGTAAAGGTGAAACTTTTGTGTATATAAACTCATATCTTTGAATTAGTAGTAAAATTACGTTAAAATAATACTAAGAAAATATATAAGTTTTGGGGGTAATGAATGAAAAGAGTATTTGAATACGTATTATTAACAATTGGATCGATTATTGTAGCGGGTTCATTAGAGCTTATTTTAGCACCTAATGGCTTAGTAGATGGTGGGGTAACGGCCATTGCTATTATGGCAAATAAAGTTGCTGGATTACCGCTTTACGGAGTGTTTTTAGGACTTAATATTCCTATCCTGCTATTTACCGCAAAAGTAATGGGGAAGAAGTTCTTCATCCGTACATCTTATGCAAATGTAGTTACAACACTCGGATTAATCTATTTAAAACCATTTCCGGCGATTACAACTTCTGAATTATTAATTGTACTTTATGGTGGCGTACTGTTTGGAATAGGCGTTGGGATTGTTGTTAAAATGGGTGGCGCAATAGATGGATCAGAAATGTTAGCGGTTTGGATGAACAAACACTTTAAAGTACCGATTAGTACATTTTTACTTGCTGTAAATGCAGTTATTTTCACATTTGTAGCGATTTTATTTTCAATCGAACAAGCGATGTTCTCATTAGCAATTTTCTATATTGTTACGAAGATGATTGATTTCATATTAGATGGTATTAACCAAGGAAAGAGCGTCATGATTATTTCTGGTAAAAATAAAGAAATAGGCGATCTGCTTATGAAAGAATTGCAATTATCCGTTACGTATCTACATGGAGAAGGTGGTTTTTTAGGAGAACATAAGAGAATCATTTATTGTATTACAAACCGTTTCATTTATCCAAAAATGAAAGATCTCGTTCTCTCTGTAGATCCAACTGCTATCATTGAAGCTTCCTATTCAACAGAAACAACTGGTGTTAAGCGGCCAGGAAGGGCAGCGAGAACAGAAAAATAGTGAATGAAAATAGCTCCACGTAAGTATAACTTACGTGGAGCTATTCTTATTTAGGGAACCAGGCCTTTCTCAGTAATTGAACTACAGTTTCGATACGATCCTCTGGAATACTGCCAAAACCGAGCAATACATACGACTCATCCATTACATTATGAACAGAATCGTATGTGGAGAGAGGGTATAACTTAATACGTTCTTTTGCGGCTGCATGAATAAGTTCTTGTTCATTCATCCCGTTATGAACGTGAAGTACAATATGAAGTCCGGATTGTTCACCGAGTATATGGACGTTATTTCCCATCTCGTTTGTAATAGATTTAATTAAAGAAATATGTTTTCTTTTATATAACGTCCGACTTCGGTTAATATGACGTTCCCAATCACCATTTTGAATAAAGGTGGCAAAGGTAAGTTGCTGCAGCGTAGAAACAGTTTGTTTAAACATACCACCAAGCTCTTCATAGGATCTTAACAGATGAGGTGGTAAAACAATATATCCCATTCGTAAAGAAGGTAAAAAAGATTTCGAGAAAGTTCCCATATAAATAACACGTTCATTTGCATCTAGTCCTTGTAAAGAAGGAATAGGTTTTCCTATATAACGGAATTCCCCGTCGTAATCATCTTCAATAATATAGCCCTTACAATCATTCGCCCATTTTAATAACTCGAGTCTTCTAGATAATGGCATAATGATTCCAAGTGGAAATTGGTGAGATGGAGTGACATACGCTACATTGCAACCCGATTCACGTAAAGCGGAAATATGAATTCCTTTATCATCTAAAGGGATGGGGTGAACGGTAAGACCAGAACTTTGAATCATAGCAGGAATACGGTGAAATCCAGGGTTTTCGATTCCGAATTCCTTTTTTGAACCAAGTAGTTGAAGTAGTAGCCAAAGAAGAGGCTGCGTACCTGCTCCAATAATAATTTGATCAGGTGAAGAATGTACCCCGCGAGCATGATATAAATACTTTGAAATATGTTCTCGTAGAACGAGCTCACCTTGTGGATCTTCCTTAGCAAATAATTCATTTTCATACTGAAATAAAGTTTCGTGTATTGCTCTTTTCCAGTTTGTTATCGGAAAAGCTTTTTGATCAATAAGTCCTTGACTACAATCATAATCATATTGTTCGTTTTCTTTATTGTTAGCACTGTTTGACGCAATTTGCTGTTTCTTTTGAATGACATCCATATCAACTTCTGCAACAAAAATCCCACGTTTCGGTTTGCTTTCTACATACCCTTCAGCTAGTAATTGTTGATAAGCGGATTCCACTGTAATACGGCTCACATTAAGTTGTACTGCTAAATTTCTGTGAGAAGGAAGGCGTGTACCGGCACATAGTGATCTATGAGAGATTTCTCGTTTCATATATTCATAAATTTGTAAGTAAAGGGGTATTTTACTTTGTAATACTAATGGGATAGTCAGATCCATTCGTAGACGCTCCTTTTCATACTGGCCTTATAAAAAAAGATAAAACTGTCACTTAAGCTAAGGGCAGTGGCTTTCTATAATGATGATATAACATTTAGAAAATTTTATAAATAGTAAGGGGAGAATCAAAATGAATATTAGAGAAGTAGTAACAGAAGCGGATTTACATGATGTATTTCCCGTATTACAGCAGTTACGAACGAAACTTTCAAGAGAAGAAGCAAGTTCTTTGTTTCAAAAAATGAAAGAAGAGAATTATAAACTATTTTCGCTACGTAATGAAGAAGATGAAGCAGTTAGTCTAGCCGGTGTAGCGATTTGTACGAATTTTTATAATGAGAAACATGTTTTCGTATATGACCTTGTAACAGCAGAAGCACATCGTTCAAAAGGGTATGGGAATGTATTACTCTCCTATATAGAGAACTGGGGAAAAGAAAACGAATGTGAGTCCATCGTTCTTACATCAGCGTTTCCTAGATTAGACGCTCACCGCTTTTATGAAAGAGAAGGTTATGATAAGGTAAGTTTTTCTTTTTATAAAGAATTATAAAGAAGGATAGGTTCTATATGACATAATATATAGAACCTATTTCATTTAGAAAGGTTTATAATTTAAGTTGTTGAATTGTTTTTTTGTAAATAATACAGAGAATGATTGGAGCGCTTACACTTGGAAAAAATAAAGAAACTATCAATCCCTAATGATGTTAGAGTAATCGTAATATCTGATATTCATGGAGAAGTACTTCTTTTAAAAGAAGTACTACAGAAAGTTAACTTTAAAGATGAAGATTATTTAATTATTAATGGTGATCTTTGTGAGAAAGGAAGAGACAGCATCGGCGTCGTAAACTACGTTATGAATCTTGTAAAGAATAATTCAAATGTTCACGTTGTTGAAGGGAATTGTGAAGTTTTAGTTGATGCGCTTTTAAATGAAAATCCTGGTCTTATCAATTATTTATGTACGAGAAAGCATTCGATTTTTAATGAATGGTTAGAGTGTGTGCATTTCTCTATTCATGAAGGTACGCCTATTCAAAAAGTAAGGGAAGTATTAATGAGCCATTTTTCAAAAGAAATAAAGTGGCTGACAGAATTGCCAACAGCGCTTGAAACAGAAGATTATATTTTTGTACATGCTGGCCTTGAAGATAGAGAAGATTGGAAAGAGACAGAACGAAAAAATGCGATAGCAATGCCGGAGTTTTTCAATAAATCACATAGAGCACATAAATATGTAGTTGTCGGTCATTGGCCTGTTGTAAACTATTCAGACAAAGCACCGTCTAATAATCCAGTTATTGATAAGGAGAAAAAGATTATTGCGATGGATGGGGGAAATACGATTAAAGAGGCAGGGCAATTAAACGCATTTATCATTCAAAGGAAACCAGCAGGTGATATGTTTTCTTATACATATGTAGACTATTTTCCAGAGTTTGAAGTGATAGCAGATTTTAATGCGAATTCAGAAATGCAGGGCGGGGTAACATATCCATATTATTACATAGAGCCGATGGAGAAGGTGCAAGAATACACAATATGCAAGCAAAAGGAAACGAATACATTACTTTATGTGAAAAATGAATATATTAGGCAGCTTGAGTCAGGTGATTACACAGTGAAAACCGATATTTCTTGTGCACAAATATGTGTAAGGAAAGGGGACATTGTTTCTCTCATTGATGGAAGCTGTTCAGGATATGATTTAGTGAAAAGAGATGGAATAGAAGGCTGGATAGAGAAAGGGATTTTAGTTGAGATAGAAAAAATGAAAAAGAAAACGTTTAGCTGAAATAGGAGGTATAGAACCTCCTATTTTTTTATTACCTTTTTAAATGAGTAGATTGCTTGCTGTCTTTCATAAGTAAGTAAATCGTACTCGGTAAAATGGCAAGCGTCATTCCTAAAATAATTGCGATTATAGCATAACCTCTATACGGAACAGGAACGATAAATGGAAGCCCGGCTAGGAAAATACCTGCTATTATCATTGAAATACTACAAATATTTGAAGCTCTTTTTTCAAGATGTTTATCATTCCATTCCAATGAAACCGTTGATTTACTCGTATCGATTTTGGAACTGAAATAGCCTATTAATATAAATAAAAGCCCTAATGCTAAAAATATGAAATGATCAAGAGGAAGAGTGAAGCCAAGAGCGATGAGAGCAATGACAATATCGACAAAAAATAAAAATAGTAAAATTGTGTTGCCAATCCAAAGGAGAAATTTCTGGTTACTCGCTGCTTTAGATAAAGCTAAAAATAAAAAGAATAAGAAGGTACATATAATTATATTTACGATAACAAAAGTGCTTTTATCCATTGTTGATGTAGGCGTTCCATTGAAGTCCCATTTCGTAACAATACGTAATGGTAAGAAGAAATAGAGAATAATATTTGTTGTAATAATAGTGAGAAATAAAGCAATACTAAATCGATTATTCATTGAATCACCAGCTCTCCACATGAATAATTGGTATCTTATAACAAAATTATACAATATAATAAACGATATTTGTTTTGATTTTTCTGAAAAAACATTATAATTATATATGAAATAAAGAGGAGTGTAGGAGGAAATTATGCAAAACGTAAGAGTAAAAGGGGATAAAGTTACAATTCGTGCAATTGAAGAATCAGATATAAAAACATTATGGGATCTCGTATTTAAAGAAGAAAATCCAGAATGGAAAAAATGGGATGCACCGTATTTTCCGTTTTCAATGCAAGAATACTCGTCTTATAAAGAGAAGATGAAAACTCGTTTAAAAGAGGAACCTCTATCCAATTTAATTATAGAAAATAACGGTCAAATTATAGGGACAATCGGGTTTTATTGGGAATATAAACCGACGCGTTGGTTAGAGATAGGGCTTGTTATTTATAATCCAAATTACTGGAATGGTGGTTATGGTACAGAGGCGTTAACGTTATATCGAGATTTACTATTTGAAAAGATGGAGATTGGCAGAGTAGGAATCACGACTTGGTCTGGCAATGAACGAATGATGAAAGTAGCGGAGAAAATAGGAATGAGCTTAGAAGGTAGGATGCGAAAATGTCGTTATTATAACGGGACGTACTATGATTCTATTCGAATGGGAATGATTCGTGAAGAATGGGAAGCGTTATATGTAACGAAGGGGTGAGAAAGTATGTACGCTATTATTGCTACATTTGATTGTGTGTTTACTAATAAAATTATAGAATTACAAAATGAAATAACAAATATCATTGGCACAAATCAATTAGCCGGAGTAGAACCTCATATTACATTAGCTGATTACAATGAGGTAGATGTTAACTTATATACTAAGAAATTAGAGGAGTTTGTAGCTGTTCAAGAAAATATGGCTGCAATAAATTTTCCTTCTGTTGGAGTTTTTCCTACTAATGGAACGATCTTTTTAGCACCGACCATTACAGATGAATTGTTAAAACTTCATCATTCTTATCATGATAATTTTAAAACTTTTCATGATAATTTAAATTCATATTATGTACCAGGAAAATGGGTTCCGCATTGCACGATTGCAAATAAGTTACATGCAAATCAGTTTTTAAGTGTAATGGAATATATATATGAAAAATTTGATTATGCAACAGCTTCAATTGAGAAATTAAAATTAATTAAAGTGAATTATGAAAATGGTTCTGCCATTTCTTCTAGTATATTAGCAGAATATAAGTTAAAGAGAATGGAGACAACGAGATGACATATGTAATTAGAGAAATGAAGCAAGAAGATATTCACGCTGTACAATCCGTAGCGAAAATAGCTTGGCATGATACATACGAAAGCATTATTCCGAGAGAGATTCAAGACAGATTTTTAGACGAGGCCTATTCTGATGAAAAAATGAAATATCGTCTTGAAAATACACATTTATTCGTTGCGGAAGAAGAGGGAGAAGTAATTGGCTTTGCGAATTTTTCACCTGTTAGATTGCAAAACGAAGCAGAATTAGGAGCGATTTATTTGTTACCAGATCAGCAAGGGAAAGGGGTAGGAAGTGCTTTATTACAAAAAGGGTTAACGGAATTAAAAGGAATTCGGAAACTATACATTCATGTAGAAGCAGCGAATGAAAAAGGAAAACGTTTTTATGAAGCGAAAGGTTTTGCACAATTAGAGGAATTTGAAGAAGATTTTGAAGGACATATGATGCAGACAGTAAGGATGGTTTTATACGTATAGGGAGGATTAGTAATGAAAATTTTTGATTTTAGTGAAAAAGTGGGAAAGAAAATCTCAGCATTTCAATCTAATTTCATAATGTCAAAAATATTAAACCATAAAGGAAATGTACATATTGGTGCTATGCATTTACGAGAGAATGGAATAATTGGATATCATGAAGCAGTTGTATCACAGCTGCTTCTTATTGTGGATGGAGAAGGATATGTATGCGGAGCAGATAAAGAAAATGTGAAGGTGGAAGCGGGACAGGCTGTGTTTTGGGAGAAGGGCGAATTTCATGAAACGATTACGGAAAAGGGATTGCTGGCAATTGTGATTGAGCCGGAGGAACTTGAACAAGCGATAGTAATGCCTATTAATGAGTGGAGTTGTGAAAAATGATAGAAAAGGCGAATCGAGAAGAAACGAATGAAATCTTACAGTATGCAGCTCAATCACTTTTTGAAGGGACAAGAGGGAATTGTCGATTAAGTATAGAGAAAGCGATTGAAATTACAAAGCCAATAGTGGAAAAGGGAGCATATTATTTAGTTATTAAAGAAGAAAAGAAAGTAATGGGATGGGTATTAATAGGGGAAAATACAGACTATTTCTCTCATGAAAAACTTGGATTTATATATGAGTTATACGTTTTTCCAGAATATCGCGGGAAAGGACTGTCGAAAGAACTGATGGAAGCTGGTATTAAGGAATTGAAGGAGACGTATTCAGAAATTCGCTTAAATGTATTTGCCGGGAATTTTGCGAAAGAGATGTACGAAGAGTTTGGTTTTGTTGAAAGACAGGTAATTATGACTTTGAAGTGAGAACAATAGGCTTGAACGGGAGAGGGGAAAGAATGAGAAAAGAAAATGAGTATGTTTCGTATTTACAAAGAGTGTGTCCTGAATTACAAATAAGATCAGCTTATATAAATGAAATTGGCCAAAATAATGATGTATTAATTGTAAATGATAATGTAGTATTCCGGTTTCCGAAATATGAAAAAGGTATTCAGAAACTTCGAATAGAATTAGCTAGTTATGGAGAGGAGTTTTTACAACTATTTTCAGCTCATTATCCTAATTTAGAAGCAGTAAAGGAACGAATGTATTTTTATAAAAGTACATTTGCGCTTCAAGAAGCATTGTTTGGTGTACTAAATAATGATAAAAAAGCCTTTGAAGCTGGATTAGCACAATATGTATAAAAAGCCGATTTCAAATCGGCTTTTTATTATCGGTACATCGTCCACATCCCTATATCTTTAAACCCTAATCGTTTATAAATTCGTCCAGCAGCCGGATTATTATAAAACAAGCAAAGTGTTCGGCCTTCTTTCGTAAAGTCTTGAATCATTTTTTGCAATATGAGTGAAGCAAATCCATTTCCGCGGTAGTTCGGATGCGTACATACGCCAACTACCATAGCGGATAATGAATTTTCAGCAGATGTAGAGGCGGATGCAATAATAGCGCCGTCTTTTTCAATATAGTATGTACGTCCTGTGTTTGTTTCGAGAGCTTGTCTTAATATTTTCTCTGATTCATTAGCAGTCGGAAATTCAACGATGTTACTTCGTAATTGCATTATTCGCTTTACATCATCTAGTGTGGCAAGTTTAATTGTTTCTTGGACAGGTGTAATAGGTAAGTTGTTGTCATTTAGACATTCACAAAAATACATTTTATTTTTGACACCTAGTTGTATGCTCGGAGCGGTTTCAAATCTTTCTACAATAGTTGATTTGCCAGAGAGTTTAAGCGGCTTATAGGCGGAAATAAGTGCCTCATAATCAATGGTAATAAATTCTTCTTTACTATAGGGTATAAATGCATCATGGAAGCGGAGTAAAATCGATTTTAATGTTCCATTCTCTTTAAATACGCCCCATAATTCTTGAAAGTCTGTTTCATAACCGAAAGCTTCTAAATCCCCAATAATAAACAAGTTAAGGGCTGCTTCTTCTTTTAGGTAATCGAATACTTGTTCATGATCTTTCTTTGTTAACTTTCGCATCATAACGAATCGACCTCTTTTTTTACTTTTCTAAATATTACAACTTAAGTTTTTTGAAATCAATATAAAATTTTATGTTTAGTTCACCAACTTTCGGAAAAACTAGGAAAGATATGACAAAGGAGGTTATGAACGGTGGATCATCCAATTCAAGGGTTAATGAAAGCGGCAATGGAAAATTTAAAAGAAATGGTCGATGTAAATACGATTGTTGGAGAGCCTGTTCAAACGGCTGACGGTGGTGTGGTGTTAACGGTTTCTAAAGTGGCGTTCGGTTTTGGAGCAGGAGGTTCTGATTTCCAAACGAATGATGGCCAAAGAGCGAACGGTAACCCTGCATTTGGTGGCGGTAGCGCGGGTGGTGTTTCTATTACACCAGTAGCATTTCTTGTAGTGAATAAAGATGGAGTAAATATTCTGCATCTACAAAATGCGACACATTTAGCAGAAAAAATGATTGAATTAGCTCCACAAACAATTGATAAAATTCAATCGATGTTCCAAAAAGATGAAAAGAAAGAGGGAAATCATCATCCTCAAAACCCAGATGAAATCCTTTAAAAACACCTGCTCACGAGCAGGTGTTTTTTCTTGTAATCACTATGTAATAAAACACATGAAATTGTAAATAGTTTTTGAATTTTTTTCTATGTTTCTAAAATTTTTCATGTTAAAATATGCTATAGAATTGAAACATATAAAACGAAGG
The DNA here is from genome assembly GCF_052947655.1 of Bacillus pretiosus. Lineage (NCBI taxonomy): Bacteria > Bacillati > Bacillota > Bacilli > Caryophanales > Bacillaceae > Bacillus > Bacillus pretiosus. The sequence continues at coordinate 1,976,701 of NZ_CM129593.1, forward strand.
TGGCTAGGTGCTTTGTCTGGAGGATCTGACCAAGTAAAAAATATGATATATATTAATGGTAATCGTCGGGGTCATTGTTTTATTACATCAGGAATTACGTTTAAAGAGTTTGCAAGTAACATCCCTTCACCGCTTCATCAAGTGTTGCTTTTGAAGCATAACTTTGAATGGACAGATTTTCATTATCATACTTTATTTGAATATGTTGAGGAAGAAAATATACATAAGCTAATTCAAGCAGAGATTGATGAATTTGATGAATTTTGTTGGGTAGATTTTGATGATGCAAGCGATTTAGATGAATTAGAGCCAAAAGAAATTGCAGAGCTTTTATATTTGGCTCACAAAAAAGAACCACTTGCAAGAACATTCTTTCCGCTATTGAAAAATAGATTTGTTTATTTTTCACATGATGACGGATGGTACAACAAAGTGTATTATCGTAGAATTGCTGACTTTGTAGGGATGTTAAGTAAAGTCATTCCTTATAAACTCGGTGCTTTTGGTAAGAAACGTTTTTCTTTGTTCCAAAAATCAAAAATTTTCCCAGCAATTTCGAAAGAAGTGATCATGGGGCTTCTTCCATTAATGGAGGACGGTCTTTATATTGATCTAGCAGGGAAAATTGAGTCAAGAAGAGGTCTTGAAATTCCGGTATATGTAGTTGGTTCGTATGAAAGTACGGATGAGGTGCTAGATAATATCGATGAATTGAAAGAAGAAGCAACAGAGACAGGCTGGCTTATTTTTGATAAGAAAGAACAAGAATGGCAATGGGTTGTGGACTAAGAAAACTTGGCGCATGAAGTCAAGTTTTCTTGTCATTTGAAAGGAGTACAAATGAAGAAATATTATACAATTGTGGGTATTGTAAGTATTATTCTCGTAGCGATTTTACTTATTACTTGTCCGAAAGAATCGGATTTTAAAGTATATGTAGAGGATAAGTATGCATTGAAATGTGATGAGAGTAGTTTTGAATGCACACAAAATGTAGATGGTAAAAAAGAAAAATTACAATTTGAAAGTACAGATGCACGAAATGGTGTATTCTTTATGACTGCAAAGCAAACATTTAAAACAGAAGCTGGTGTTACGAAAGAATATAGCGGAGTAGGAATGTTTGGTACATTTCTTTTTGTTTCAGAGAAGACTTTCTAGTAATAGAAGGTCTTTTTCTTATGCTTATGTTCATATAGATGAAGTAAGACAAGCATAGGAGGGATAGTAATGAAGAATACATGTATCGTTTGCGGTGGTGAGGAGTTTTTTTCCTCAACTTTGTATGCACGTACGAAACAAGATTGGGCATATGCGCCAAACATGTACCGTTTTGAAAAGGTGTTTATTGAACATAGGGATGAAGAAAATTATCCAGTGTTTCAAGAAATTACAGCGAAACATTGCTGTGGATGCGGTCATATTATGTTGTATCACGAATGAACACACCAAGTATAACTTGGTGTGTTTTTTTTAAAACGCTGACAAAGAAAGCGGATAGAGTAAAGTAAATAAAACAGAAAAACTACCAAAACCAATTGCTGTATATCCAAGTGTTCTTGCTCCGAAATTGACAGCTAATAAGCCGACTAAAATCGCAAGAGAGCCGAGTGTAACTGGATAAAATGCAATTGAGAAAAGCGAAAGAAATAAAGCGACATAGCCTACCATTGCACCGGTGTTTGTACCTTCTATTTCATTTGCAATTTCTTTACGCTTATGTCTAATTGGTATGCCAGCTGGTGATATTTCAGCTGCATACTCTTCGTGTTTTTCACCACTTTTAAAATGATGATTTCTCTTTCTTCGCATGTACATCCCTCTCTTTCAATTGGGTGTACCTATAGTATCTTACACAAAGAGAAGAACATGAGTATGAGTTAAACCCAAGTAAAGCAAAAATTGGAGAATAAAGATTCCATTATTAGCTTGTACATCTCCTAATGAAGATAAACAGGAATTTTGGAAAATGATGTAGAATGAAATGAGTGATAAAACGTGAAGGCAGGGGAATGTATGACGAAATTTAATTGGCATGAATCAGCAGAGAAAAAATGGGATAGTAGTGCAGAATTTTGGAATCAAAATAGTCAAGAGATGTGGGACAGCGGGAGTAGGAGTACAATTATTCCATTTTTTGAACAGTATGTGAAGAAAGAAGCTCAGGTGCTCGATGTTGGTTGTGGGGATGGATATGGTACATATAAATTAAGTCGCGCGGGCTATAAAGCAGTTGGAGTAGATTTATCAGAAGTGATGATTCAAAAAGGGAAGGAGCGTGGAGAAGGACCGAATTTATCTTTTATAAAAGGGGATCTTTCTTCCTTACCATTTGAAAATGAGCAATTTGAATCAATTATGGCAATAAATTCTTTAGAATGGACCGAGGAGCCATTACGAGCATTAAATGAGATAAAGCGCGTTTTAAAAAGAGATGGGTATGCATGTATTGCAATTTTAGGACCGACAGCAAAGCCTCGAGAGAACAGTTATCCTCGTTTATATGGCAAAGACGTTGTTTGTAATACGATGATGCCTTGGGAGTTTGAACAGTTAGCGAAAGAACAAGGTTTTGAAGTTGTAGATGGCATCGGTGTATATAAGCGCGGAGTAAATGAGAAGATGCTAGGTCAACTACCTATCGAGTTACAACAATCGTTAACATTCTTATGGGTATTTATGTTAAAAAACGCATAAAGAAATGAAAGAATTTTTAGGAGGTAAATAAGTGCAGAAAATACAAAAAACTGATACAATATCATCAGAACCAATTAAAGGGGGACTAGGGTATATGACAACTACTACAACAGTTAAATCCGATATTGAAATCGCGCAAGAAGCGAGTATGAGGAAGATTCAAGAAATTGCAGCTGAATTAAATATTTTAGAAGATGAATTAGAGCCATACGGGCATTATAAAGGTAAGTTATCTCTTGATATTTTTAAGCGCTTACAGGATGAGAAAGACGGTAAAGTTGTTTTAGTAACAGCGATTAACCCAACTCCAGCTGGAGAAGGTAAATCAACAGTAACAGTTGGTTTAGGTCAAGCTTTTAATAAAATTGGTAAGAAAACAGTAATTGCACTTCGCGAACCATCTCTTGGACCAACGATGGGACTAAAAGGCGGGGCAGCAGGTGGCGGTTTTTCACAGGTTGTACCTATGGAAGACATTAACCTTCACTTTACTGGAGATATTCATGCGATCACAACTGCTAATAACGCGTTAGCGGCGTTTATTGATAATCATATCCAACAAGGGAACACACTTGGAATTGATACGCGTAAAATCGTTTGGAAACGCTGTGTTGACTTAAATGATCGTGCCCTACGTAACGTAGTAATTGGTCTTGGGGGACCAGTTCAAGGTGTACCACGTGAAGACGGTTTTGATATTACAGTAGCATCTGAAATTATGGCCGTATTCTGCCTTGCAACAGATATTCAAGATTTAAAAGCTCGTCTATCTCGCATCGTAGTTGCTTATAACTTTGCAAATCAACCTGTAACGGTTAAAGATTTAGGTGTAGAAGGTGCGTTAACATTATTATTAAAAGACGCATTAAAACCAAACTTAGTGCAAACGTTAGAAAATACACCAGCTATCATTCACGGTGGACCATTTGCGAATATCGCTCACGGTTGTAACAGTGTTATCGCTACAACAATGGCCGCAAAATTAGGTGATTATGTTATTACAGAAGCTGGATTTGGTGCTGATTTAGGTGCAGAGAAGTTTTTAGATATTAAAGCTCGTGCAGCTGGCATTAAACCAGAAGCAGTTGTTATTGTTGCGACTATTCGTGCGCTTAAAATGCATGGCGGCGTAGCAAAAGATCAATTAAAAGAAGAAAATGTAGATGCATTAGCAAAAGGTATGGAAAACTTACAGAAGCATGTTGAAACAATTCAAAGCTTCGGTGTGCCTTTCGTAATTGCAATTAATAAATTTATTACAGATACAGATGCAGAAGTTGCATACTTACAAGATTGGTGCAATGAGCGTGGCTATGCAGTATCCTTAACGGAAGTTTGGGAGAAGGGTGGCCAAGGCGGAGTTGACCTTGCTGAAAAAGTATTAAAAGAAATTGAAAAAGGTGAGAACAACTACGCACCACTTTATGAATTAGAATTACCATTAGAAGAAAAAATCCGTACAATTGCTCAAAAAGTGTATGGTGCAAAAGATATTGAATTTGCTCCGAAAGCACGTAAGCAATTAGCTCAATATGAAGGAGAAGGATGGAGTAACCTACCAATTTGTATGGCTAAAACACAATACTCTCTTTCTGACGATGCAACAAAATTAGGTCGTCCGTCTGACTTTATCGTTACAATTCGTGAGCTAAAACCATCAATTGGTGCAGGGTTTATCGTTGCGTTAACAGGAACAATGTTAACAATGCCAGGCCTTCCAAAACAGCCAGCAGCACTACAAATGGATGTAAATGAAGATGGAAAAGCAGTAGGTTTATTCTAAAAGGTTGTAATTCATCTCGTTTATCTGTAAACTATATATACATCAAGTGGCGCCTTTCCATCGAAAGGCGCCTGTTTTTTGGAGGAAATTATGTTTGATCCAACTGCTTTTGATAATTTAAAAGTAATCGTAGAAGGTGCTGTTTATGATTTTGATTTACATGGAGATATTCTTGTAACAGATCGAAAAGATATGATGGACCTTGCCTCATTAAGTCGTATATACCATATTTCATTTCAATTAACAGAACCGTTCGAACCGGTAGTAAAAGCAACATTTTCACTATCTGTAGATGCAAAGAACTTGTCTGGTGAAATATTGGAAGTACCACAATTTACACCAGGTTGTGAAATGAAGTTAGCATTTTCATTCCCGATAGAAAAGCCAGAGGTAGTGTGTGAAGAAATTGAAAATTTCATGCATTCTATATGGGGAAAAGAAAGAATGATTACGCAGAAAATTTCATACGAATATAATAAGCAAGCGATTTCATATCATAATAAGGTAGAGGTTATATTTCAAAAAGCGATTACAGAAGACCATGTTGATGATTTAATAGCTGTTATTTCACACATGATAGAAACGGTGCGAACAATACAACATTTTCTTCAAAAATAGAGATAAAGGAGAAAAACAAATGATAAAAGATATGCAACCATTTTTACAACAAGCTTGGGAGAAGGCTGGTTTTAAAGAATTAACTGAAATTCAAAAACAAGCGATTCCAACTATTTTAGAAGGACAAGACGTTATTGCTGAATCTCCAACTGGAACAGGAAAAACATTAGCGTACTTATTACCCCTTTTACATAAAATTAATCCTGAAGTAAAACAACCACAAGTTGTTGTTTTAGCGCCAACACGTGAGCTTGTAATGCAAATTCACGAAGAGGTTCAAAAGTTTACAGCAGGGACTGAAATTTCAGGGGCATCTTTAATTGGTGGTGCAGATATTAAGCGCCAAGTTGAAAAATTAAAGAAACACCCGAGAGTAATTGTCGGTTCACCAGGACGTATTTTAGAATTAATTCGAATGAAAAAGCTAAAGATGCATGAAGTAAAAACGATTGTATTTGATGAGTTTGATCAAATTGTAAAACAAAAGATGATGGGCGCAGTACAAGATGTAATTAAATCTACAATGCGAGATCGTCAATTAGTATTCTTCTCGGCGACAATTACAAAAGCGGCAGAAGATGCTGCACGTGATTTAGCAGTTGAACCACAATTAGTACGTATAACACGTGCAGAGTCAAAAAGCTTAGTTGAGCATACGTATATCATTTGTGAGCGACGCGAAAAAAATGATTACGTAAGAAGAATTATGCATATGGGCGATGTAAAAGCAGTTGCTTTCTTAAATGACCCATTCCGTTTAGATGAAATTACTCAGAAATTGCAATTCCGTAAAATGAAAGCAGCGGCTCTTCATGCAGAGGCAAGTAAGCAAGAGCGTGAAGCAACGATGCGTGCTTTCCGCGGCGGGAAATTAGAAATTCTACTTGCTACTGATATTGCAGCACGCGGTATTGATATCGATGATTTAACACATGTAATCCACTTGGAGTTACCAGACACAGTAGACCAATATATTCACCGCTCAGGACGTACAGGACGTATGGGTAAAGAAGGAACAGTCGTTTCTCTTGTAACACAACAAGAAGAGCGTAAATTACTTCAATTTGCAAAAAAACTAGGCATCGTATTTACGAAGCAAGAAATGTTCAACGGATCATTTGTAGAAACGAAACCGAAAGCACCAAAGAAAAAGAAACCAGCATTTACTGGGAAGAAAAAGCCTAGATAAATAAAGAGAAAGACGTAACTATTTGTAGTTACGTCTTTTTTGTTTGTAATTGAATGAAAGAGGAATAATAATAGTACCTGTAGAAACCTACATAGAATATAAAAACCATTAGGGGGAAATGAAATGATCCATAAAGTTGGACAAATTATGCTGTATGTAAATAATCAAGATGAGGCAGTACATTTTTGGACGGAAAAGGTAGGGTTTCATGTAGTTGCAGAGGAAGATAATAAGCAAGGAATGAGATGGATTGAGATTGCTCCGACTAGCGGTGCAGAAACGAGCATTATATTACATAATAAAGAAGTGATTTCTAAGATGAGCCCAGAATTAAATCTTGGTACACCATCTTTAATGTTCTTCTCAGAAAATCTTGATCAATTATATACAGATTTAAAAAATAAAAATGTTACTGTTGGTGAAATGGTAACAATGCCTTCTGGTAAAGTATTTAACTTTGCTGATAGTGAAGAGAATTATTTTGCGGTTATGGAAAAGAACAAATAATAATATTGCTATGTGAAAATCCCCCTCAAATATATTGAGGGGGATTACATGTTTGAAGGGGATTTTTCATTAGAGAGTTGATTAATAAAAAATGCCCCTTTTTCAATAGCTGTTTCAATATAACCAACGATTTGATCGAACGTAAATACTTGTAAGTTTTCATGTAAATGTTGCTCTGGATACAACATATCTTCAAAAAGATACTTTCGAAAAGCTAAAACGTTTTCTTTAGAAACCTCTTCAATATCTATAATGTGAGCCTCTTGATTGAGAAGAGAGAAGAGCCGTTGTTCTTTATCGTAATGATAAAGTAATTTTGCGTTCAATAATTTAAAGTCGTTGTAGTACATAGGCGCGATAGTTTCGTCATTTTCGATTCTGTTTTTAAGCCAAGGTAGAAAAAAGCCGCTTAGCCAATTATCATCGGCAATGAGGTGGGTGCAATAGCCTAGGAGAAATGGGGACTCCATATAATCTTTATATTTATGAATAAATGATCCATAATCAATTCGTCTCGTATGGTCTTTTGTTGAGCCGGCGTAAAAATGTGAGGTGACTTTTTCTATCTTTGAATGCACAGCATCGGGGGCTACGCCTCCAAGTATAAAAGAAGTTTTATCTTGAATAGATAATTTCTCGGCAATCCTGTTAGCGATAATAACATGCATAATTCGTGATCCCATGAATGACACCTCGGTTTCAAGTATTCATTTCAGGAAGGGGACTGAACAGTTAGTATTACTTTCCCTGTACTTTTTCTACTTTCGACCCATTCATGTGCTTTCCCTGCATCTTGAAGTGGAAAAGATTTCGTAGCCTTAATTTGCAAACTTCCGTCACGTAAATAACGGAAAACTTCATTTGCAGTTTCTTGGAGTAGTTCAGGGCGTTTTTTTCGTGTAGTACCAAAGCTAAAACCGAGTATAGAGCGGCAACTTGCGTGTAAATCTTTCGTTTGAAAGTTACCAATTTCACCGCTTGCATTTCCGAAATGAACGAGGCGACCGTAATAAGCAAGACATTTTAAACTTCTTTCCGAAACCGTTCCAGAAATAGAATCTAAAATTACATCGACCCCTTCACCGTTGGTCAGCTCATTGACTTTCTCTACAAAATCCTCATCCTGATGACAAATAACATAATCAGCTCCAGCATCTAAAGCTATTTTTCTTTTTACTTCACTCCCAACAGTACCAATAACAGTTCCAGCCCCTAATAGTTTAGCGATTTGAATTGCTGTCGTACCAATCCCACCAGCCGCTGCATGAATGAGTACAGACTCATCTTGTTGAAGCCTTGCAACATTTGCGAGTAAATTATAGCCTGTAAAAGATACAATCGGACAAGCAGCTGCAGTTTGAAAATCGACTTTATCAGGTAAAACGAAAGTAAGGTTTTCGTTTGCGACAACGTATTCTGCGTAAGATCCATTTTGAGGAAAAGCAATGACACGTTGTCCAGGATAAATATTTTTCACATGAGAACCGACACGTTCTACAATACCAGCGGCATCTATCCCTGGTATAAAAGGTAGTGCTTTATTTCCTTTTTTACCATAACGGGATTTAATATCGGCGAAATTTACACTAGTAGCAACAACGCGAATCAAAACTTGATCTTCTGAAATAGCCGGCATATCCACATCTGTATATTTCATTACTTCAGGACCACCGAACGACGTTACAATGATAGCTTTCATTATATATCCTCCTAAATTTGACTATATAAATCATTTTAAATGTTCATTAGAAATTGGAAAATTATATAATAGTTATGTGTGATTATAAGTGAAGCTTATGAACATATTGAATCATTATATTAATCTATATAAAAAAACTTTTGAAAAAATCGAACGAAATGTCAATTACTTGCCAATATATAGTGTAAGACAAAGGAGGGATGGTATATGAAGGTTGAAACAGTGTATACAGATTTGATCCAATTAACTTTATCAGGCAATAAAGAAGCATATAGCAAGTTGTATGATAAAACGATTCAAGAAGTATATAAAACAGCACATTTTTTAGTTGAAGATAAAACGGATGTAGATGATGTCGTTCAAGAAATATACATACAGTTATATGAATCGCTTCGTAAGTATGATAGCAAGAAACCATTTCGCCCTTGGCTAATTGGACTTGCGATTAAACAAATTCACTCTTATAGAAGAAAGAGGTGGATGCGATTACGAATTATAAAAAAAGCAGAAGAGCAAAGAAAACCGGAACAAATTGATTTTTCTAACGATGTTGTAAGTAAAATATCAAACAAAAAACTAATCGAACTCATTCATAAATTACCGTATAAATTGAAACAAGTTATTATCTTAAGATACTTACACGATTATTCACAAGAAGAAGTAGCACAAATATTACATATTCCAATTGGTACTGTGAAATCTAGAATTCACGCAGCATTAAAAAAACTACGTCAAATAGAGCAAGTAGAAGAAATCTTTTTAGGAGAGGTAGGGAATGTGAAATGAGTTTAGATTGCAGAATTAGAGAATCTATACAAGAGGAAGCGAATGGGATTGTTGCCCCGCCGGAGTTAAAAGAAAAGGTAATCGTTCAAATAAAAATGAATCACGGCGGGAGTAAGATGAGGAGGCGCCTTATTGCAGGAGTGCTTGCAGCAGCATTTTTAATCCCAACGACTGGTTTTGCTTACCAATCTATTATGGCGGATGGTATATACGGGTCGTTTGAGAACTTAAAAAAACATGCCGGAGCGATGACATTAGAAGCGTATATGCGTTTTAATGCAAAGTTATCAGAAGCGAAAGACGAAATGGGTGCGAAGGAATATGAAGAGTTTACAAAAGAACTAAAGAAATTAACAAATGCAAAGCTTGCGTACGGGGATTCGAACGGTAATATTAATTATGATCAATTATCACCAGGAAAAAGAGAAGAAATGAAAAATTTAAGTATGAGCCTTCAACCATACTTTGATAGATTAAATGGTCATAAATCTAGTAAAGAAGTATTAACACAAGAAGAGTTTGACCGTTATGTGGAAGCTTTAATGACATATGAAATCGTACAAGTAAAGACAAAATCAACTGGTGGGATGAAAGTAGAAGAAGTACCTGAGGCGTATAAAGAAAGATTTATTAATGCGGAGCAGTTTATGGAGTATGTAGATGAAAAGGTGAGATAAGTAAAAAGCTCAAAGCCTAAGCTGAGAGCTTTTTTATTGAAACGTAAAATTATTAACCACCTATTCCTTTTGCTAGCGATAAGAAATATACAAATACTAGTATTACTGCATTTAATGCTGTACCAACTATTCCGAATAACCAATTCTTTGATGCGATTGCAAAAATAATACCGAGTAATGAAAGTATAGCTAGAATCACAATAATTAAAGTTAAATTTGCATTAGGTCCTCTTAAAATAAAGAAAGAACATATACTTGCAAGAAACGTTAGAAACGAGAAAGCACCTAATTTATACATAATAAGTCTCCTCTGGATAAAATGCATTGTGATCTAAATACAACCAATTTAATTTTAACATAATTCCCCTTTTTGTTTATATCGGCTTTTACAAGTAATATCAGATTTATAAACAAACTGACCTAATTAGCAACACTTAAAAAATGGTTATCAATTATATTTTTTCATATTTGTAGTATCTTTTTGTATAAAACAATCTAAAAAAGAATAGCCAGCTATTAAACTTATTATCGTAACAAAAGTAGTATTTATAAGAATAATATTAGTTAAATAAGGCAGGTATGCACCAACTGGTGAAAAGAGTAGAGCTGGAGAAAAGGAAATGAATAGCGTAGGCACAGTAATAGCGATAAATTTATCCGGTTGAAAGCGCCAGTTTTGTTTACTTGTTTCGCGATTAATGGATTGAAGGAATCGTAATAAAATGCCAACTATAAGAGGGAAGAGTGTAAAGTAGAATAATCTTGGATAAACGTTAAAATTCACCTGCGCATCTGTATCTAAATAAAATTGAATTTTCACTCCGACAAATAATAATAAGACGATAAATAAGGTAAAGCAGAGGTATAGTATTACTTTTTGCATTGTATTCCACCATCCTTTACTCAAAATATATTCAAAAAAAGAAGAGATATACAATAACTACTGTTGTATATCTCTTCTTTTACGGTTATTTAATAGTGGAGTTTGCTTTTTCTTGCTTCGTGAAATAATCTATAATGCCCATCGCGCTAATTTCTATATCTAGATGTAAAATGTTATAAACAGAATGATCTGATGGAACGTTTAACTTTGTAAGATGAGAAGAGATCTTATCCATTAATACAGTGTGTAAAGCTTTAGTCGCTTCATCGAAATCATTATACTGTTCAAAGACTTCTTTACCAGTATGAACAAAAATAGGTAGCCAATGTTCCAGTTGGTTATATACTTCTGTAACATTGGATGATGCACCGTAATGGCCGAAATAAATAGTATCTACATTCATACTTTGAATATGATTTTTAGAAGCAATCATCGCATCTGGTTGGAATTGTGAAGGGGACGTTGATGGTAAATATAGTTCTACACCAAGGTCTGCGAGTTCTCTATAGTAAATTCCTATTGTATCGCCAGTAAAAATGCCATTTGTTAATGAATCGTGAATGCTAATATGGTGCTTAGCATGTCCCGGTGTATCGTAAAATGTAAGTGTACGGTCTGCGGCAATTTTTAACGTATCACCATTTTGTACAATATGAACACGTTCTTCTTCTATAGGAAGAATTGGATCAAATAGTTTATCGAAATCTTCTTTGTATACAGCTTTTGCGCCTAAAATGAGTTTTGTTGGATCAATCATATGACGAGCACCGCGAGAATGCACATATAAAGTAGCGTTTGGGCATTTTTCCATCATTAAACCAGCAGCACCGGCGTGATCTAAATGAACATGTGTAACGATAATGTTTTTAACTTCGTTTAAATCAATATGTAATTGTTGTAAGCCGTCTAAAATATACGGAATAGAAGGGGCTGCACAAGTTTCAATTAAAGTAATATCGTCACCTACTAAAACGTACGTACCTGTTCGTTCATTATGTTGTAAATCAAAATCATCAATAAGATATAGGTGAGAAGATAATTGCTCTACTTTTTTCATCATTACCACTCCTTATTTACTATATGTTTCTATTATACGCTAAAATAGAAAAAAGGCAGAAAACGAAAGCTCGTCTTCTGCCTTTTTAAAGTGTTATTATTTCGTTTGTTCTTTATTGATAGACATAAGAAACAGTCCAACTATGCCACCAACGATTGGAAGCATAATTTCTCCTGCTAAATTAAAGTAGGAGCTTAAAAATAAACCATTTACATCGATTACCCAGCCAATCACATACAATAACATCATATATAGTACGAAATAAAACTCGCGATTTGAAATCGTTTCATGTTGTGCAGTTTTCATAATGAACACCATCCTTTTCTTTTATAATGGAATATAAACTGTCACATTTTGTTCACAATTTAATTGTAAAACTTGCCATCATAAAAGTCTAGTAGTTTGTGTCGAATTTTCGAATAGAAATAAAGCGCTATCATATTGGGGTGTAAGTACGTAATAAGAGCTGTATATTCATGAATGTAGTATAGTATAAACATAGAATGATAGTGAAGAGAGGGGTAAGGAAAATGACAGTTTATGATTTTTCAGCTAAAACGATAACAGGAGAAGATAAATCGTTAAAAGATTACGAAGGAAAAGCACTTCTTATTGTAAATGTAGCTAGCAAATGTGGTTTTACACCACAATATAAAGGATTACAAGAAGTATATGATAAATATAAAGACCAAGGACTAGAAGTACTCGGTTTCCCTTGTAACCAATTCGGAGGACAAGAACCAGGTACAGAAGCAGATATTACTAGTTTTTGTGAATTAAACTACGGTGTGAATTTCCCGATGTTTGCAAAGATTGATGTGAAAGGCGATAAGGCACATCCGCTTTATACATACATGACAGAACAAGCACCAGGTTTACTCGGTATGAAAGCAGTGAAATGGAATTTTACTAAGTTTCTAATTGGAAAAGACGGGAAAGTAGTAGGGCGTTTTGCGCCGCAGACGAAGCCGGTTGATTTAGAGGTTGAGATTGAGAAGGTACTTGGAGAATAACTAGAAGTTTCACTTTATTAAAAAAGCCTCAAAGAACAAGGTAGTTCTTTAAGGCTTTTTCTATCAACTCACATTATCAAGATTAAATCGCTGAATGGAAGTCATTTGATTTAGGCGGAGAGGCTGCTTTTTTCATAAGAATTTCCCATAAGTGTACGGATTTCTTCCATTCTGCTACGGCCTGTCCCTTTTGATACATAGCATTCTCATAACTGAAAGTAAGTTGTTGCATATCGGCCGAGTTGTAAAGTGTATCGATGTGGAGAGCGTATTCTCGGAACGTTTGACTTTCCCCACGTAGTATACCGATTCGCGCAAATTGTTTCAAAAGTGCACCGTAAGCTTTGCTATAAACAGCATCATCTTTTCGGTATTTGTAGAAAAGAATAATAAAAAATGTAATCCATTGCATTCTAGTAGCGAAGAGAGTGTATCCTATAATACTAATTAGTATCGTAGAGAGGAATACGTACCACCAAGAAAGTCCATTTTTAGAATTTGTAAGCTTTTTAGTAGGAGCGTCTTCTGTATCTTCAATTAAACTTTTGAGCTTTGCTTCATTGTTTCTTTGGGGCATTTGCGCATTTTGAGACTTAGTTTCTTCGCTATTTTGTAAAGTAGGAGCAGGAGTATTATTTGTGAAATTATAGGGATTGGTAAATCCTTTTGTTGGTTCGAATGGAATCCATCCGTATCCTGGGAAATATACTTCGACCCAAGAGTGTGCGTTATCGTTCGCAATTTTATATACATCCTCACCTTCTGCACCAACTAGTGTGTTATCAAGAGTTCCTTCTGTATAACCTTTTACCCATCGAGCAGGGATCCCAGCAGAACGAAGTAACACAATCATAGATGTCGAAAAATTATTACAGTAGCCGCTTTTTGTATCAAAAAGGAATTGATCAACATAATCTTGATTTTTGGCAGGGAACAACACATTCATTGTTTCATATACGAAAGAATGGTCGGTGAAGTAATTTTCAATAGCTAATACTTTATCATATCGGTTGTCTTTATCATTTGTTAGATTAACAGCTAAGTCTCTTACTCGCTGCGGTAATGATTCGGGAAGTTGCGTGTACTTTGTCATGAAATAAGGATTTGTTTCTTGACCTTCATTCGTTTTTACAGCTTTCAAGTTTTCTATGGAAAACTCCGGGACCCCATATGTTACTTTATATGAATTTAAAGTAGTAGAAGAACCTCCGTCCATCGTATAGATTTTTTCAGAAAATGGGTCAACGCTGTATGATATATCTGAAGAAGCCTCAACTGATATTAACCCTGCTGGATAGGTAAGATGAGGATATCTTTTTTGCATGTTGATTGTTGCCTTAGTTGTCTCCGTTTTTGTATTTTGTTCGTACCAGCTCACGACGTCGTTTTTATTTTTAAAAGAAACCTTTTTTTGATTTTCAGAAACTTCCCAGCCTTTTCCTGTATAAAAATCTTTCGTTTCGACTCTCCAATATTGTTTATTTTGCGTTTGTGCTGTGAAAACAATTGTAGGATCTGCCTTAAAAGGACCGCCTAATCGTGAGTCATCTAAACCATACCCAATTTTAGAAACTTCTTGTTTTTTACTTGCTTCGGATGTGTTGAATTTTAAAAAATCCATTGGGTTTGGCCATTGAGGGCCAAATTTTGGAGCAAAGTATGCGATAGTTGCTGACAATACAATAAATATTGTAAGAGGTTTAAGTAATTTTGAGATTTCTCTAGCATAATTTTGTAAGTGTTCCATCTCTTTTATTCGTTCTATGCGAAGAAGACTAAGCATAAAAAAGCCGATGACAACAGTACGAATAATAGCGTAGTTTGCATTGTATAAATGTAAGTTATGAAAAATGGTGATATAAATAATAGTCAATATAAGAAATAACAACCCACGTTTTTTATGAATCATCCAAAAAGAGATGAAAGCACTCAAAAACCAAAAGGATAAAAAAAATAAAAGTGTTGGAAAAACTGGAGAGATATCCAGCAAATTCCCCTGAAATAACAGGGAGGAATTTCGAGAAATATCAGTGGAAAATTTCGTTAGCCAAGATGGATTTATAAAAGCATTTTTATAATATAGGAAATGAATGATGAATAAAATCGTGACGATCTTTATTGGAATCTGCCATTTTATTTGAAAAAAAGAGAGAGTGAAGCAAATCCCTATAAATATTACGAAAACATCTAATCTACCTACGTTTGTAATACCTACGAGGGGCCTTAGCCATTCTAGTAAAAGTAGAAATGCGCATGCATGCATGAAAAATCTAGTCATATCCCATTGTTTTTTTGCCTGTAATGTTATCATGTGCTCACCTCAAAAAACACGTTTGTATACTGGTTTCCATAAACCACATTTACAAATATTTGTCGTTTTTGTAGAGTTTCTAGAATACTGAGTTCTCGGTGTGAGAGTTGATTTGCTTTTTCTTTTACGACAAACACCATTAATTTTCTATTTTTTATAGCAGCAAAGTCAGCCGCCTTTTGAATATCGGGAGAAAGATCGCTTATCACGAGTATAATCGTGACGGGCTCATAAATTTTTCTTAATTCCATTTCTACACTCCGGGAGAGCGGGAATACACTATCTGCTTGTACCTTCGCTAAATGACAAAAGATTTGATATAACTGACTATCTCCATTGTCTAAAGGGAAAAAAGTTCGTTCTTTTCCGACAGATACGAATGACGCCGGTGAATTTTGCTTCAAGACAGACCTGACAATAGAGGCAGTAAATGTGACGACTGATTCGAATAGAGGGGATGGGGTTCTGTCCATGAATATCATAATATTATGGCTGCGCTGTTGTTCAAACTCTTTCGTCATAATGTTGTTTGTTCGTGCAGTTGCTTTCCAATCAATCCACGAAAAGCGATCACCAGGTTTATATTCCCTGACACCGACAGAAATGGTAGAGTCTTTTACTAAATTTATATTTGCTGAAAGTGCTCCTTGTTCGAAATGATTTTCCATTTGTCGATATGTTATATCTACATACTGAGGGTAGACTAAAAATGTATCTGGAACTGAAAAAGTTACTTCTTTCTCCATCATACCGAATAGATCGCCAGTTTTGACACGTACGCTTGAAAAAGAGTGCTCTCCTCTAGGGATTGTGTCAATTGCATATTGAAACGAAATATTTCGTTTCAATCCTGGAAAGAGTATTACTTTATTCATCTTCGTTTGTTTACAATTTGCAAATTGTGATGGCAGTTCATCTTCTATAATTAAATAAAGTAAGGGAAAAGGGAAACTTCTTTTTATTGTAATCGTACTTAAAAATGGTTCTCCTGCTACATATTCGTCTTGATTTGTTATTCGTTTTACCTCGGCGTTCCGTAAAGCAAAGAAGGGAAGCAATAGTGAATAAAGGCCAATAGGAATCGCACTGTAAAACAAAAACCAACTTACAAATCCTCCTTGAAGCATAGCGTATACAAATGTTAAGACTAGGCATAACGGAATGAGTGATAACTTAGTAAAATGATAGAGTGCTCGTAGTATCCGTTTCATCAAAGGTTCATCTTCCTTTGAGTAGGTACGGTAGTTCGCGCAACGATTTTTGCGATAACTTGTTCTCCTGTTATTCCTTCAAATTTTGCCTCCATTTTTAGAATGAGTCTGTGAGCTAACACGTAGGGAGCTAAAAATTTAACATCGTCTGGAATAACATAATTTCTGCCATGGATGAATGCATAAGCTTGTGAAGCTTTCATTAAAGCAATCGAGCCACGTGGACTTGCACCTAGTTGAATAGAACTATAAGAACGAGTCTGACTAACAAGCTTTACAATGTAATGCTTGATTGCTTTGTCCATGCTTATTTCCCGTACGCTCTGTTGTAAATAAAGTAATTCTTCTATTGTTGTAATAGCTTGTAAATGGGAGAGGGGATTTGTTTTTTCCATCCTGTTTAAAATTTCAAATTCTTCTTCTTGTGTAGGATATCCCATTTTTAGTTTCAATAAGAAACGATCGAGCTGTGCTTCTGGTAAAGGATATGTTCCCTCATATTCGACCGGATTTTGGGTAGCCATTACAAAGAACGGTTTTGGTAACGGTCTTGTCATGCCATCTATTGTAATATTGCCTTCTTCCATACTTTCAAGTAAGGCAGATTGTGTTTTTGGAGATGTACGATTAATTTCATCAGCAAGTATAAAATTCCCCATGATTGGTCCAGGCTTGAACTCAAATTGGAGCTCTTTCGGATTATAAATAGAAACACCTGTAACATCTGACGGCAGTAAATCAGGTGTGAATTGAATGCGCTTGTAATCAGCATCAATTGATTTAGAAAGTGCACGTACTAACATTGTTTTCCCAACGCCAGGCACATCTTCTAATAGTACATGACCTTCTGCTAAGAGAGCTGTCAAAGCTAAGATCGTTTCTTTTCGCTTTCCGACCATTAACTTTTCAATATTGTTAATTATTTTTTCTATAATGGGATGTAATGAGTCAAGCTGGTGCATCGTAATCCTCCTAATTTTATTATCGTTTTCTAATCTATTTAGTGAAAAATAGAATGTATCCGTCTAATTGCGGGCAGTAAAGATTCTATCTTTAATTCTGAGAATATTCAGATTATTTATCGCGATTACATCTAGTATAATTGTTTCCGTAACTTAGGGCAATATGGTAAATAATGATTTCTCGTTTTATGTGAAATACGTTTTGATATAGAATAGTATCGTCGGTAAAAGTAGAAGAGGGGAAGGAAGGGAAAGATTGACCTCAATGAGCAAAATAAATAGCGTAGGAAACCCTACGCGTAAAGTTTGGAACATATATTAATACGCCTTGTGATTAAAATGTATATGAATAAAATAAAGTCGGCTTCACATGAAGAGGCCATCTATTTAAATTATTACACTCCTTTATTTTTTATCTTTTTTATATTCTTTTCGTTTATTTAACCAAATATGAATCAATTCTACCAATTCCATTGTTTCAATCTCACAATATTCTCCTTTACCATCTTCGGCTAAATTGTCTAACACAGTAGTTGTGTCGTTCCGGATTTCTAAACCGCAAATGTTGCCATTTACTACTACATAATTTTTTCTCCGTTTAAAACACTATGTAATTCTTCTAAAATCCAATCTCGAAAAGCTGAAACTTCAATTCCTAAAAAAGTTTCAACAAGTTTTATTTCTTGAGGAAGTCTCATAACTAAATCACTACTGTTAAGTACTTCAAAACTATATGGATATTTCATGACTATTTTACTCTTTTATTTCTGGCTTTAGTGACTCTATTTACTTCTCTATAAAGGTAATAAATTCTTATACTATCATTACTCTTGTCTTACTTACATTTATAGTAAAAGTAGATTGTTATTAAACTTATTTATCCAATATCTCTCTGATGTAGGTATGAGTTCAGTGAAATCTTCATATGTACCTATCCAATCTTTTGGTACATAGTTTTCGTATGATGCCGGTTCTGGAAACATTGAATATAGTATTTTATTATCAAAGTTAATTAATAAGACGGGACTATAATCTAATAGATCTTCTCCTGCATTCTTCCTTTTAATATTTTCAAGTAGTAAATAATTTAATTCTTCTTTAGTTGTTTTATATTGATTAATCCTTACTAAAAATACTTCTACATTTTCATGATCTAATACTTTTATTCCATTTCTTTCTCCCGTTTCATCATTATCTTCAATGCTTATACCTAAATTTTTATATGCATTATCTAATTTATTATAATCTAAAAACCATAGTTCTTTATCTGTTACATACCACCTAAACTCATTTTTATATATGACGGCTACTATAATGTTTTCTGCATAAAGCGGTTCTAATATCATAATCTACTCCTTTTATTATTATCTTAATATCCTGCCATTCTGGTGTATTCTTCTCTTCATTCAATCCAAGTTGCTGGCAAATCATATGGATTTCCTGGCGTTTTTGGTTCAACTATTTTCAGGATACTTACCCTTAGTATGGTGGATTGAAAGTATTGTATTTTCATTTATAAACTTATCTTACGATTTAGGCAAATCAAATTTAACTATTCCCAAATTACTTCCGCTATTATATAAGAAATTTTTTGCACGCTCATTTTAATCTGTACTACATCTTAAACTTTGCTAGAAGCAAGGAAGTAATTTAACAGTCAGTGAAGGATGTGAACCCTCCACAACGATTAGATTTTCACTTTTTTATATTTGTTCCGGAATTTTTGACAATCTCTTGAACTGTGCGAAATGTCACATCTGTATTTTACAACCTCTCTTATAGTAAGGGTATGGAAGAGAGACGTATTAAAGGAGTGAACAGTATGAAGAAGAAACCTTCAGCACTAATGAGACGTTTAAAATATTTTTCACCAATAGATCGTTATAACGATAATCATACACAAGAAACATATGAAGATCGTGAATGGGAGAATGTGTACAGAAAGCGTTGGCAGCATGATAAAGTAATTCGTTCTACACACGGCGTGAACTGTACTGGCTCATGTAGTTGGAATATTTATGTGAAAGATGGAATTGTAACTTGGGAAGGGCAGGAGCTTAACTATCCGACTACAGGTCCTGATATGCCTGATTTTGAACCGCGAGGATGTCCGCGTGGAGCAAGTTTTTCTTGGTATATTTACAGTCCACTTCGTGTGAAATATCCGTATGTACGTGGTGTTCTTTGGAATATGTGGCAAGAAGAATTACAAAATAACGAGTCACCACTAGACGCTTGGAAAAGCATTGTGGAAAACTCTGAGAAGGCACGTACGTATAAGCAGGCGCGTGGTAAAGGGGGATTCATTCGTGCGAATTGGGATGAAGTGTTACAACTCGTTTCTGCTTCATTACTATACACAGTAATGAAATACGGTCCAGACCGAAATGTTGGTTTTTCACCAATTCCAGCTATGTCGATGTTAAGTCATGCAGCTGGTAGTCGCTTTATGCAACTTATGGGTGGACCGATGCTTAGTTTCTATGATTGGTATGCAGATTTACCACCAGCTTCTCCTCAAATTTGGGGCGATCAAACAGATGTACCAGAAAGTAGTGACTGGTATAACTCTGGTTACATTATGACATGGGGTTCAAATGTACCGATGACGAGAACACCAGATGCACACTTTTTAGCGGAGGTTCGATATAAAGGAACGAAAGTCGTTTCTGTCAGTCCTGACTTCGCTGAATCTACAAAGTTTGCGGATGATTGGATTAGTGTGAAACAAGGTACAGATGGTGCGCTTGCGATGGCAATGGGGCACGTAATCTTACAAGAATTTTACGTAGATAATCAAGTGGAATACTTCACAAAGTATGCGAAACAATATACTGATTTTCCTTTCTTCGTCACATTGAAACAAAAAGGGGATCAATTCGTTGCTGATCGTTTTTTAAATGCTTCTGATATTGGACGCGAAACGAAGTTAGGGGAATGGAAACCTGTACTTTGGAACGAGAATACGAATGATTTTGCAACACCGCACGGCACAATGGGGTCACGTTGGGATAATGAAAAGAAATGGAACTTACGTTTAGAAGATGAAGAAACAGGTGAAAAGATTGATCCACGTCTTTCTTTACTTGGAATGGAGGATAGTGTTCAAACTGTACAAATTCCGTACTTCTCTGATGATGGAAACAAAGTATTAGAACGAACAATTCCAGTGAAAAAGGTTATGACAGAAGAAGGTGAAGTGTTCGTTACAACTGTATACGACTTAACGTTAGCAAATTACGGTGTGAACCGAGGACTTGGCGGACAAGAGCCGAAAGACTTCAATGATGACGTACCGTTTACACCTGCATGGCAAGAGAAAATGACAGGAGTAAAACGTGAGCTTATTATTCAAATCGCTCGTGAGTTCGCACAAAATGCTGTTGATACGAACGGTCGCTCAATGATTATTGTCGGAGCTGGTATTAACCATTGGTTTAACTCTGATACGATTTATCGCGCAGTTTTAAATCTTGTACTTCTCGTCGGAGCGCAAGGTGTAAACGGCGGTGGTTGGGCGCATTACGTTGGTCAAGAAAAATTACGACCAGCGGAAGGATGGCAAACAATCGCGATGGCAAAAGATTGGCAAGGGCCACCAAAATTACAAAACGGTACATCTTTCTTCTATTTCGTAACAGATCAATGGCGCTATGAAGATACACCAGTGGGACATTTAGCATCACCAGTGGAAGGCAACTCTCGTTATCAACATCACGGTGATTACAATGTATTAGCGGCACGACTTGGCTGGTTGCCTTCGTATCCGACATTCGAGAAAAATGGGATTGAATTATATAAAGAAGCTGTTGCTGCTGGTGCAACAACGCAAGAAGAAATCGGGAAATACGTTGCACAAAAATTAAAAGAAAAAGAACTGAAATTTGCGATTGAAGATCCAGATAATAAAAATAACTACCCGCGCAACTTATTCGTATGGCGTGCAAACTTAATTTCAAGTTCTGGTAAAGGACATGAATATTTCTTAAAACATTTGTTAGGTACGACAAACGGATTAATGAATGACGATAGTGATTCGTTACGACCAGAAGAAATTAAGTGGCATGAAGAAGCACCAGAAGGGAAGTTAGATTTACTCATTAATTTAGATTTCCGTATGGCTGGAACAGCACTTTATTCTGATATCGTCTTACCTGCTTCAACTTGGTATGAAAAGCATGATTTAAGTAGTACAGATATGCATCCATTTGTACATCCATTTAATCCAGCAATCGGTTCGCCGTGGGAAGCGCGCTCTGACTGGGACATTTTCACTTCTCTTTCTAAAGCTTTGTCTGATTTAGCGAAGAAAATCGATCTTGAACCAATGAAAGAAGTTGTTGCAACACCACTTCTTCACGATACACCACAAGAATTAGCGCAACCACTTGGCAAGATTAGAGATTGGAGCAAAGGTGAGTGTGAACCGATCCCAGGTAAAACGATGCCACAAATTCATGTTGTCGAAAGGGATTATAAAACGATTTATGACAAAATGACTGCGCTAGGACCAAATACTGGAAAACAGCCAATTGGTACGAAAGGGATTTCTTGGTCTGCGGAAAAAGAATATGAGCAATTAAAGAGCCGATTAGGAGTCGTTCGAACGGATTCTATTGCGAAAGGTTGCCCAGACATAAAAGAAGCAATTAATGCTGCTGAAGCGGTATTAACACTTTCTTCTACAACAAACGGTCATATGGCTGTAAAAGCATGGGAAGCACTTGAAAAACAAACGGATTTAAAACTACGTGATTTAGCAGAAGAACGTGAAGAAGAATGCTTCACATTCGAACAAATTACAGCGCAGCCGAAAACAGTAATTACTTCTCCAGCATTTACAGGTTCAGAAAAAGGTGGACGCCGTTATTCACCATTTACTACAAATGTGGAACGTCTCATTCCTTGGAGAACAATCACTGGACGACAATCTTTCTATTTAGATCATGACATGATGAAAGAATTTGGTGAAACGATGGCAACATTTAAACCAATTCTGCAACATAAACCGTTCCGTAAATCACGGCCTGAAGTAGAAGGAAAAGAGATTACATTGAATTATTTAACACCGCATAATAAGTGGTCGATTCATAGTATGTACTTCGATTCATTACCGATGTTAACGCTGTTTAGAGGTGGTCCAACTGTTTGGATGAATAAAGAGGACGCTGCAGAAGCTGGCGTTGCAGATAATGATTGGATCGAGTGCTTTAACCGTAACGGTGTTGTTGTAGCGCGTGCTGTTGTAACGCACCGTATACCGAGAGGAATGGCATTTATGCATCATGCGCAAGATCGTCACATTAACGTGCCTGGTACGAAATTAACAAGCACCCGCGGGGGAACGCATAATAGTCCAACCCGTATTCATGTGAAACCGACACATATGATTGGTGGATATGGCCAATTAAGCTACGGATTTAACTATTATGGTCCAACAGGGAACCAGCGTGACTTAAACGTTGTAATTCGCAAACTGAAGGAGGTAGATTGGCTTGAAGATTAAAGCACAAGTCGGAATGGTAATGAATCTAGATAAATGCATTGGCTGCCATACTTGTAGTGTAACGTGCAAAAACACCTGGACAAATCGTCCAGGTGCTGAATATATGTATTTCAATAACGTAGAAACGAAACCTGGTATTGGTTATCCAAAGCAATGGGAAGATCAGGAGAAATATAAAGGTGGCTGGGAATTGAAAAATGGTGAAATTCAGCTGAAATCTGGTTCGAAAATGAAGCGCCTTATGAATATTTTCCACAATCCAGATCAACCAACAATTGATGATTACTTTGAACCTTGGAACTATGATTATGAAACGTTAACAAATAGTCCTCAGCGTAAGCATCAGCCAGTTGCTCGTCCGAAATCAGCAATTACGGGTGAATTTATCGACAAAATTGAATGGGGTCCAAACTGGGAAGATGATTTAGCTGGTGGACATATAACAGGATTACAAGATCCGAACGTAAAGAAAATGGAAGAAGAAATTAAAACAGATTTTGAAAATGTCTTTATGATGTATTTACCACGCATATGCGAACATTGTATGAATCCATCTTGCGTATCTTCTTGTCCATCTGGTGCGATGTATAAACGTGAAGAAGATGGGATTGTTCTTGTAGATCAAAATGCATGTCGTGCATGGAGATTTTGTGTATCTTCTTGTCCGTATAAAAAAGTGTATTTTAACTGGCAAACGAATAAAGCTGAAAAATGCACAATGTGTTTCCCACGTATTGAAGCGGGTATGCCAACAATATGTTCGGAAACATGTGTAGGACGTATTCGATATATTGGGGTAATGCTATATAACGCTGATAAAGTAAAAGAAGCGGCGTCTGTTGAAGATGAAAAAGATTTATATGAATCTCAACTTACTGTTTTCCTAGATCCAAATGATCCAGAAGTAGCAGCTGAAGCGAAAAAACAAGGGATTCCTGAAGAATGGATTAAAGCGGCACAACAGTCGCCAATCTATAAAATGATTATCGATTGGAAAATTGCTCTACCTCTTCATCCAGAGTATCGTACAATGCCAATGGTTTGGTATATCCCGCCGCTTAGCCCAATTATGAACATGGTGGAGGGGAAAGGTAGTAACTGGCAAGCAGAAGAGATTTTCCCTGCTATTGATAATATGCGTATTCCAATTCAATATTTAGCGAATTTACTCACTGCAGGAGATGAATCACATATTCGTCTTACGTTGAAAAAAATGGCTGTTATGCGAACGCATATGAGAGCATTGCAAATTAATAAAGAACCAAATGAAGCGGTATTAAAAGAACTCGGCTTAACGAAACAGGATGTAGAAGATATGTATCGTCTTCTTGCTATCGCGAAATATAAAGATCGCTTCGTCATTCCGGCCACTCATCGCGAGCAAGTTGCAGATTTATATAACGAACAAGGGAGCTGTGGTTTATCTTTCGCAGGTGGCCCAGGCTCTTGCACGACAATTTCTTAAATAATGGGGGCGGAAAAATATGAAACAAAGTTTACAAACTGCTTTTTCATGTTCTTCATTCCTTCTTTCCTATCCGGAACTCGGGTGGAGAGAAGCTTTAACTGAATTGCAAGAAGAGATTGAAGCGATTGAACAGGAAGACGTTAAAGCATCACTTACAGCATTTATAAAGCAAGCGCTGGATAAAATGGATGATCAATTAATTGACTGTTACGTATATACATTTGATTTTGGTAAAAAGACAAATATGTATTTAACTTATATGAACACCGGCGAACAAAGAGAAAGAGGTATTGAATTACTAGAGTTAAAGCAGCATTATAAAAAATCTGGTTTTGAAGTAACAGATAAAGAACTACCTGATTATTTACCGTTATTACTCGAGTTTTTTGCAAATGCAAATGAGCAAGACAGTGAACCAATTATGAGTAAATACAAGGAGAACATACAAGCATTACACGTTCAGTTAAAAGAAGCAGGTAGTATGTATGAACCAATTCTTGCGGCTGTTCTACTCGCTATCGATACATGGGGTGTACAGACAAATTAGAAAGGAGAGTTGTCAAAATGATGGATCAATTTCTATGGGTATTGTTTCCCTATATCATTTTTGCGATCTTTATCGGTGGGCATATTTTCAGATACAACTATGATCAATTTGGATGGACATCAAAATCTAGTGAACTATTAGAAAAGAAAATGCTCCGAATCGGAAGTCTATTATTCCACTTTGGGATCATGTTCGTAATTGGCGGTCATGTTATGGGGATTTTAATTCCAGAGGCTGTATACCGTTCAATAGGTATTTCGGAGCATATGTATCATGTAGTAGCAATTAGTTTCGGACTTCCGGCAGGTGTTGCTTCTATCATCGGTTTAATTATATTAACGTACCGCCGCGTAACAGTAAAACGTATCATTGCAACGAGCACAAAGGGAGATTATATTGCGCTTATTTTATTACTTATCGTAATGCTAGCAGGGCTTTCCTCAACATTTTTAAACATCGACTCAAAAGGGTTTGATTATCGTACAACGATCGGTCCGTGGTTCCGAAGCCTCTTCATTTTCCAACCGAAAGTTGAATATATGATGGAAGTACCTGTATGGTTTAAAATTCATATTCTTGCAGGAATGGGGCTTTTCGCAGTATGGCCATTTACAAGACTAGTACATGTATTTAGTGCCCCAATTAAATATATAAGCCGTAGTTATGTAATTTACAGAAGACGTATTCCAAATGAATTGAAAAAATAATGTTGTTTTATATGTTTAGTAACTTATAAAGAAAGCCGAGATCTAATTGGAGACCTCGGCTTTCTTTATAGGTATAAGTATCTAAATAAGACGCTAATCAATACTACAAACAGAAGCAGAGCAATCTTCACAAGCAATTTCACGTTTTAAAAATTGTAAATCGTGGATTGTAATCTTTCCTTTATGAATAGAAATTGTACCTTGCTTTTTTAATTCATTTAACATTCGATTTACACTTTCGCGTGAAGTTGCACAGAAATTAGCGAGTTCTTGATTCGTTAACGGTAAATCGATGAGAATACCATTTTCTTTTAATACACCGTAACTATTTGTCATTCGAATGAGAGTAGAATAAAGGGCACCTTTTTTGCCGTGTAATACTAAATCTCGGAACTTCGTTTGCATTCTTCTTAAATGTTCACTAATCCATTTCATAAATTCAAATACAAGTGCGGGCTTTTGGAGTAATTCTCTTTCTAACGCTTCACGCTTTATAACGCCTACTTCAACATCTTCAAGGCATTTTGAATTTAATAAATACTTCGCATCGTCCGTGAACAATGTTAATTCTCCAATAATGTCATATGCCGAACAAATTCGAAGTGTTAATTCTTGTCCGTCAGCACTAAGTTTACTAATTTGTACTTTTCCTGAGTGGATAATATAGAGTTCGGTTGCCTCCATACCTTCTTGAAAAATAAAACTACCTTTTTTTATCTGCATTTTATATTCAACAGATGCAAGTAATTCCTTTAAATCTTGAGATAATTTCATACTGTTTGTCACAGCAATCACCTTTCTTCTTATAAGCAATCCATTTCCTATTTTGAGTGTAAGTATGCTGGAAATGCAAGAGCTATTTTAAAAATATAAGTGAAATTTCAATGACCGTAAGGAGTAGGCACTGAAGATGTGAACAAAATTCGAACGGATTTGTGAAGAATTTTTGAATGGGGAAAGTGATGTGAGAAAAGTCACATTGAATATGTAGCTTCTTTTTTATAATAAAGGCAAATGAAAAATTGAAAACTTACTAAGGATTGCAGCAGAAAAGAAGGGATATAGATGTACGAGAAAATGAAAGATTCTTTAGAACGTCCACTTCAAGATTTACGTATTTCAGTTATTGATCGTTGTAATTTTAGGTGCACATATTGTATGCCTGCTGAAGTGTTCGGACCTCATTACGCTTTTTTACAGGAAGAGTTTTTATTATCTTTTGATGAAATAGAGAGACTAGCTAGGTTATTTATAAGTATGGGAGTTGAAAAAATTAGGCTTACTGGTGGCGAACCGTTATTGCGTAAAGACTTACCGAAGTTAATCGCAAGACTTGCAAAGCTAGAAGGCTTAAAAGATATTGGGCTCACAACAAACGGTATTCATTTAGCAAAACAAGCTCAGGCGTTAAAAGACGCGGGATTAAAACGTGTAAATATTAGTTTAGATGCGATAGAGGATCACGTCTTCAAAAATATAAATGGCCGAAATGTAAGCACAAAACCTGTATTAAAAGGAATTGAAGCAGCAAAGGCTGCAGGATTAGAAGTAAAGGTAAATATGGTCGTAAAAAAAGGAATGAATGATAGCCAAATCCTACATATGGCTCGTTATTTTAAAGAACAAGAAATTCAGCTTCGTTTTATTGAGTTTATGGATGTGGGCAGTACGAACGGATGGAACTTTGAACAAGTGATTACGAAGGAACAATTAATAGAGAAGATTAATCGCGTATATCCAGTTGAGCCTGTTACACCTCGTTACTTTGGAGAAGTTGCGAAATTGTATCGATATGTAGGGAGCAATGCAGAAGTTGGGTTTATTACTTCAGTATCAGAGTCATTTTGTTCTTCTTGTACGAGAGCTCGTATTTCGGCAGACGGTAAGTTTTTTACGTGCTTATTTGGAGAAAAAGGAACGGATTTGCGAACGCTTCTTCGAGAAAATATTTCGGATGCCTCACTATTAAAAATTTTACAACATACATGGAGATATAGAACAGATCGATATTCAGATGAAAGAACGGTGGAAAGTACAAATAAACGTCCAAAAGTTGAAATGTCATACATTGGCGGATAGCGAAAGGAGGATTCTCTATGCAAGAGCGATATTCAAGGCAAGTATTGTTTTCTGGAATTGGTGAAATGGGTCAAAGAAAAATAAGAGAAAAGCAAGTGCTCCTAATCGGTGCGGGTGCACTAGGAGCTGCAAATGCGGAAGCGCTCGTTAGGATGGGAATTGGGAAATTGACAATTGCCGATCGTGACTACGTCGAATGGAGTAATTTACAGCGGCAACAGTTATATACAGAAGAAGATGCAAAGCATTGTAAACCGAAAGCAATTGCAGCGGCAGAACATGTAAGAAAGATTAATTCTGAAGTGGAAATTGTACCAGTTGTAACAGATGTCACAATGCAAGAAATAGAAGAGTTAACAAAAGATGTGGACCTTATCATAGATGCGACTGACAATTTCGATACGCGTTTACTTATAAATGACATTTCACAAAAAGAGAATATACCTTGGATATACGGCGGATGCATCGGGAGTTACGGTGTAACGTATACAATTCTTCCTGGGAAAACACCATGTTTTCGCTGCCTAATGGACCATCCTATGAGCGGTGCAACATGCGATACAGCCGGAATCATTCAGCCAGCTGTACAAATGGTTGTTGCTCACCAAGTAACAGAGGCGATGAAAATATTGGTGGATGATTATGAGTCGTTAAGAGGGACGATGTTATCATTTGATATTTGGAACAATCAATATCTCTCATTAAAAGTAAATAGACAGAAAAAAAGTACATGTCCATCTTGCGGAAAATCACGAACGTATCCAAGTTTAACATTTGAAACGCAAATGAAAACGGAAGTGTTATGCGGACGGAATACAGTTCAAATCCGTTCAGGAATAAAGAAAAATCTTAATTTAAACGAAATTCAAAAACGATTACAAAAGAGTGTACATGTCAAAAAAACGCCATACTTACTATCATTTCTAATTGATGAATATCGTTTCGTTTTATTTACAGACGGTAGGGCATTTATTCATGGGACAAATGATGTGAAAATAGCAAAACGATTATACGCAACATATATAGGGTGAACAGAAAAGTGAGTGGCACCTTATTGGAAAGAGGTGAAAAAAGAATGTTAGAAAAACGTATACCAATTCCAGTGGTAGAAGCAGTTGCGCGTGTAATGGAATATGCCTACCAAGGTGAAATAGAAAAGGTTTCTCTTATAGAAAGCTACGGTAGAACGCTTGGAGAAGCTGTTATTGCAGATCATGATGTCCCGCATTTTGATCGCTCTCCATATGACGGGTTTGCGATTCGAGCAGAAGATACAAAAGAAGCAAGTAGCAGTAATCCCATTCTGTTTGAAGTGATTGGTGAAATTGGAGCCGGTTTTGTTTTTACAGAAGAAGTGAAAGCATTTCAAGCTGTCCGTATTATGACAGGAGCCGCAATTCCGAAAGGGTGTAATGCGGTTGTTATGTTAGAGCTAACGGAAGGATTTGAAGAAAAAGAAAAGACGTATATGAAATTAAAACGCTCCTTCGCCGCTGGTGATAACATTTCTTTTAAAGGTGAAGATGTAAAACAAAATACCATCCTTGTGAAAAAAGGGACTGTTATTAACCCTGGAGTAGTGGTGCTTCTTTCAACGTTTGGTTATAGTACCGTTCACGTTGTAAAACAGCCGGTTATTGGAATTGTAACGACAGGAAGTGAACTGCTTGAAGTACATGAACAATTAAAGCCAGGGAAGATTCGAAATAGTAACTCCTATATGATAGCTGCTCAAGTTGAACGAGCGGGCGGAGTTGTACAGTATTATGGACAATTTGCTGACGATTTTGAGACATGTTATAACACTGTGAAAAAAGCGATAAAAGAAGTCAATATTTTAATTACAACTGGTGGTGTTTCGGTAGGAGACTATGACTATTTACCTGCTATTTATGAGAGATTACGAGCTAATGTACTTTTTAACAAAATAGCGATGCGACCAGGAAGTGTGACAACTGTAGCTGAGCTAGAGGGGAAACTATTATTTGGTCTATCTGGTAATCCTTCTGCTTGTTATGTCGGTTGTGAATTATATGTTCGGCCAGTCATTGGAACATATTTGCATAGAAAAGATTCGCACATATATCGTGCAGAGGCAATATTACAGAAAGACTTTCTGAAAGCAAACCCATTTACTCGTTTTGTACGAGGGAAAGTGGAAATTGTAGATGGAACATTGCAAGCTACACCAGTTGGTTTAGACAAATCTAGTGCAATTTCTTCACTTGCAGAGGCCAACGCATTTATCGTCCTGCCGGGAGGAACGAGAGGATTTGAAGCAGGAATAACTGTTTCGGTACTGTTATTAGAATCAAGCGCCGGAAGTGAGTGGCCGTGGGAAGAACCACTTCGATCATACAAATAATAGAAAAATAGATTGCTAACTTATACAAAGATAAGAGGTGCGAGATGACACATACGTATTATGAAGTAATTGATACACCTATTTCAATTGAAGAAGTTACAAACAAAGTAATTCTTCGTGAATGTGGCGCAGTTGCAACTTTCATTGGTACTGTTAGAGAATTTACGAAAGGCCGTCGTACGCTATATTTAGAGTATGTAGCATATAAGTCAATGGCGGAGAAACAGCTTAAGAAAATTGGCACCGAAGTAGGAGAGAAGTGGCCTGGGACAAATGTCGCCATTACACATCGCATTGGTACATTACAAATTTCTGATCTTGCTGTTGTCGTCTCTGTTTCTACACCACACCGGAAAGCAGCCTATGAGGCGAACGAATATATTATGGAGCGTATAAAACAAATCGTTCCAATTTGGAAGAAAGAATTTTGGGAAGATGGTGAATCATGGATAGGTGATCAGTTAGAAAAGGTAGCATATGAGAATGATGAGCCTGGAAAGGGGATGAGAATATGATTGAAGTACTATTATTTGCACATTTACAAGAAGAAGTAAGCAAGCCAGCATTACACATAGATTATGAAAATATTACAGTTGCTGAACTAAAGGAAGTCCTTATCACGAAATACAACGTAGCAATTTCAAATGAGATAATGGTCGCTATAAATGAAGAGTATGCAAATGAGGATGACATCATTCAAACTGGCGATGTCATAGCGATAATTCCGCCAGTAAGTGGTGGTTGATTCTTTTCAGCCTAATCATGTAAGGACGTGATTAGGCTGGAGGGAATGAATATAACTATGCATACATAGGAGGGAACAGGATGAAAAGTCCTAATTTTCAATTAAGTTTACAAACTTCTAATCTAGTTATCGGTTTTATGGTATGGGTCATTTTATCATCATTAATGCCTTATATTAAAGCGGATATTCCATTAACTGCGGGACAAATTTCTATGGTAACGGCAGTACCGGTTATTTTAGGTTCTGTTCTTCGCATTCCGATTGGTTATTGGACAAATCGTTTCGGCGCAAGAAAATTATTCTTTATTAGTTTTATTCTATTATTATTTCCTGTCTTTTATATTAGTGTTGCCAATTCAATGATGGATTTAATTATTGGAGGATTATTTGTAGGGATCGGTGGAGCTGTATTCTCCGTAGGCGTAACTTCTTTACCGAAATACTTTCCGAAAGAGAGTCACGGTTTTGTAAATGGTATTTACGGTGTCGGTAACGCCGGAACAGCAATTACTTCGTTTTTAGCACCTGTCATTGCAACTTCAGTTGGCTGGCGAACGACAGTACAGTGTTATTTAGTTTTACTTGCAGCGTTTGCACTTATGAACTTTTTATTAGGCGATCGTAAGGAGAAAAAGGTGAATACGCCACTAATGGAACAAATAAAAGGTGTATATAAAAATGAAAAACTTTGGTTTCTATGTATCTTTTATTTTTTAACATTCGGATCGTTTGTTGCATTTACCGTATACTTACCAAACTTCTTAGTATCTCACTTCGGATTAGAGAAAGTGGATGCAGGTATGCGGACAGCTGGATTCATTGTATTAGCAACAATTATGCGTCCGATTGGTGGTTGGCTTGGTGATAAGTTTAACCCGTTTAAAATATTAATCTTCGTATTTATCGGTTTAACACTTTCAGGTATTATTTTATCATTTATGCCTAGTATGAACGTGTATACATTTGGTTGCCTACTAGTCGCATTTTGTGCAGGGATTGGTAATGGTACAATCTTCAAACTTGCTCCCATGTACTTCTCAGAACAAGCTGGTATTGTAAATGGACTCGTTTCAGCTTTAGGCGGACTAGGAGGGTTCTTCCCGCCCCTAATTTTAACTTTACTATTCCAACTAACAGGCCATTATGCAATTGGATTTATGGCATTATCAGAAGTCGCACTTGCTTGTTTAATCATTACAGTGTGGATGTATAGTCAAGAAAAGCTGTTAGTGATGTTAAAAAATCATTAATAAAGAAAAAGAACCATCCTAAAGTAATCTAGGATGGTTCTTTTAGTAATAGGCTTCGATATGTTTTTTATTGCTAGCTTAACAAACACTTGTATTCTAAAATAATGTGGTTTAAAAATGAAAAACAGAAGTTTTATGGAATTTTATGTTAAAATATAGATATCAGATGTTATTCAATTAAAGGGCAAGTTAGTTAAAGGGATGTTAAATCTATTCCAAAGATTGAGCTAATTTTTAGAATACAAATATTTAATCGGATCGGGGTGTTTAGATGAAAAAATTATATAAGTCTACTCAAGATAAACAAGTTTCAGGTGTACTAGGTGGCTTAAGTGATAAGTATGGAATTGATGTAAGTATCCTTCGCATAGTAACTGCATTATCCGCTTTTTTTTCTAGCGGATTTACAGTGTTACTTTATATAATAGCTGCAATTGTTTTGCCTACAGATAAAGATATTAAGAGATAAATGTATGAACTTAAATCTAATTCTACAATCGAGAACGCTGTTTTTTGTCTATTGAAAGTTTCCAAAGTAAAAGCTACAGTACGATTGTTATAAGACTGAAATGAACAAACGAAAAATCCTCATAAAACATTCGGAATATATCGAGAACGAAAATAATAACTTTTGAATGAAACGATGACTATTGATCGCTAACGAATCGATAAATAGTCGCTCCTTTCTAAAAACTATATATTAATATATAAAAATTAATATAAATGTATAGGAATATCCCGAAAATTTAAAAATATATGACGGTATTTATAACAAGAAAAAACTTCATATTTTTTAGGGCCAGATTTTTTGGTAAGGCTAATGGATATTATGAAAAAGTACACTTAAAATAAAGTTTAGGTCGATAAGATAAAATTATGAATTTGTATAAATAATCCATAATTTTCTTTATGAGTCATATTTGATATGTTAAAGAAAAGAGAGGGGAGGGAAATGAAATGAGAATTTTTGATGCACATTTTCATATTATTGATTTTAATTTTCCGATTATTGAGAACCAAGGGTATTTTCCACCCAACTTTGTTGTAGAAGATTATCAGAATGAATCTCCTAATTTGAATGTAATTGGTGGAGCGATCGTATCTGGTTCTTTCCAAGGGTTTGATCAAGAATATTTATTAAAGGCACTAAAACAGTTGGGTTCAACATTTTGTGGCGTAACACAATTACCTTTTACAGTGACGGATGAAGAAATACTAAATTTAAATGAAAATGGGGTAAAAGCATTACGCTTTAATATTAAAAGAGGTGGTTCAGAAGATTTATCGAAGCTGGATTACTTTGCTAGAAGAGTTCATGATTTAGTAGGATGGCATAGTGAGCTTTATATGGATGCAAAAGAGTTGCCCGAAATTGCATCCACTATAGAAAAATTACCAGCTATATCAATTGACCATTTAGGGTTATCAGAAGAAGGTTTACCACATTTATTAAAACTAGTTGATAAAGGGGTACATGTGAAAGCTACTGGTTTTGGTCGTATCGAATTAGGTGTTGAGAATGCCTTAAAGTCGATTTATGAAGTTAACCCATATGCACTTATGTTTGGAACAGATTTACCATCTACAAGAGCAAAAAGACCTTTTGAGTATGGAGATATCAAATTGATTCAACAGCTATTTGATGAACAAGCTACCGATAACATCCTGTATACGAATGCTTTTAAATGGTATTTTGGGTAGCGTCATGGTCTACATTTGAATTAAATGTGTCCAAATTTAGTAAAGCGTTTAATCAAACTAAAATATATGTAGAATGAGGTTTTAAATGTTTGTTTTTATTATATTAGACGTAATATTACCAATATTAATATTGATGCTAATTGGTGCAACCTTACAAAGGAAGTTCCAATTTAACTTAAAGCAGCTATCAACACTTATTAATTATTGCTTGATGCCAGCGGCTGTATTTGTGAATATATATGATATTAGTATAGAAACAGGTTTGTTGCTCCAGATAATATACTATTTAATGCTTTACAGTCTGAGTGTGATGATAGTAAGTCATTTCATTTCAAAAACATTAAAGTTAGAAAAAGGAGAAAGTGCAGCTCTAAAAAATAGCATTTCGTTAATGAATTCCGGTAATTATGGATTACCAGTAAGTCAATTGATTTTCAGTCACAATCCAGTGGGGGTTTCCATTCAGATTTTCATTATTATTTTTCAGAATATTTTAACTTATTCATATGGGATATATAACTTACTATCAGCAACAAAAACAATCGGAAGTATTATTCAATCATTTCTAAGATTGCCTGTATTTCATGCACTCATATTAGGGGTTCTCTTTCAATCTTTTACAATTCAAATACCTAATTCTATCTTTCTACCTCTTAATCAGCTTGCGAATAGTTTTGTTGCAATAGCACTCATATTGCTAGGAGCGCAATTATCCAACATTAAGCTTAATTTTTTCCATCGAGTCATAACATGGGCTTTAATTGGAAGATTATTGATGGGACCATTATTAGCACTTGCCATGATCTACCTACTAAACATTGATGGTATTGTTGCACAATCATTATTTATTGCAAGTTCTTTTCCTACTTCAAGAAATACATCAACGATTGCTATGGAGTATCAAATAGAGCCTGAATTACATGCGCAAATCGTTCTATTTTCAACACTTTTCAGCATTATTACAGTAACTGTCGTTATTTATTTGTCATATATTTTGTTTTGAATATACATGCAAAAACGATTAGATTTGAGGCGGTAAATGATGGACAGAAATCCCATCAATATGAGAAGAAAACAGTCTTTGATATATTAGGTGTCGTTTACAATTGTACCATGCCTAATAATCAAGCGGCTTAATTCAAAAAAGGAACCAAAACAAAAAGAACAAACGCTTCTAAAAAACGTTTGTCCAAAGGTAATTACTATTTTAGCTAAGAAATAGATTATTATTTGTGAGTACGAGAAAGCTTTTTTATAAGTTTAGGAAATATAGATGTTAGTGCCTGCTTCAAACGCTTTGTATATGATGGATTTTTACCTGAAGTTGAAATAGTGACAACATATTCATCATGTCGGATGACACCAGGTGTGTGAAACGATGATTTTGTACCATCACTTACAACATTAACCCACTGGAAATCATGGGCGGCCTGTTTGACCATCATATTTACAGCATGTTGATTTGTAGCTGCATAAATAAGATGAGCATCTTTAATATCATCATTACTAAAAGTTTTTTGCTTCCAAGTAATATAAGGTAGTTCCTTCATTTCCTCGCAAATTTCTGGGCTGATAATGGTGACAAAAGCGCCTGTATCTTTTAATCCAGACGCTTTTCGATATGCAATTTTACCTCCACCAACTATAACAACTACTTTTTTATTTAGATTAAGCATAAGAGGGTACATGTTATACATACACACATTCCTCCATTCGTTCTAATAATGTCAATTTCATATATGTATCAAACTGAAGACAGTTACAAGTCGTGATGTGAGCATGTTTTTTTGTATGCAACTTAATTTTTTGAAGCAACAGTCCGGTAAAGAGAAGATAGGGCATGACATATACATGGGAGGCAGTCGATGTTATAGCCTTGAGCTCAGCAGTAAAAGAGGGTGCTCCTTTCGTTAAAAAGGAGCACGATACTGGCATACCGAGTTTTCGTTCGACAGCTGCTCCGATTTGTTGTAACTCATGTATCGGCTGTGGATCACTGCTACCTCTTCCTACGAGTAAAATACTACTATCTTGCATTGGCATAGTTTCACGTATTCTTTTCACTACAAGTTCCACCATATGTGGATGCGTACTAAAGGGTGGTACAACTGAAAATGTTATTTGTGGATATTTCTTTTGTAGTTGCTCTATTTCAAAAGGAATATCAAGTTTATAGTGAGCTGCTGCAAATAATAAAACAGGTACAATCATTATTTCAGTTGCGCCCTCTAGTATCGTTTCTGTAACTGCATCCGAAATGGTAGGTGTTGTTAGTTCTAGAAAAGCCATTTTTTGAATTCTTTCGTTACGTTCTTTCATAACAGATTGAATAAAGTGAATGAATTGCTCATTACCTTCTTGCAGGCGACTCCCGTGTCCAACATATACAATTCCTTTCATCGTACCACCAAATCTTTCTTCATAACCATGTCTTGTAATTGCTCATCTACATGATGAAGTCCGACTTTATTCGCATAGTGTAAAGTTGGAACGTCGGTATATGAGAAGGGAAGAGTAAGAATATCGCTAAAGCCAAGGCGTTTTATTTCTGATAGAAATGTATCAATTGAGGCACGCCCTTCAAATACAATACTATCCCATGAGAATTCAGAAAGCATACGAGAATGGACTTCATCGAAGCGATGATCAATTGTATATTCATGAGTCATCATATATGACCCAGCACCAATTGTCTCTTGAATAAAAGCAATTCGGTTAATATTTCGTCCTAAATAAACAGTTGTATCGGAAGAGAACTCTGCTTGTTTACTTAGTAGTCCATATTGTATAAGTTTTTCTTGAGTGGCAACGTTCATATGTTGTAGTTGCGCCTGTAAAGAACGAATATCTTTTTGGTGTTTACTACATGATCGCATCAATATTTCTACACTTTCAGCTGAACAAAATACAAGGCGATCAACGTTAAAAATTTCATTGATTTGTTCAAGTTTTAATGTGTATTCTGCTTTTTTGAAAGTAGGAATTTGATATATTTCTGCACCGGCTTCTTGTAACTTTTGCTTCATTGAACTTGTTTTATTCGTTGCGGATGCAAATAAAACTTTTTTACCATGTAATGGTTTACGTTCTTTCCAAGCGATTTGATTACGTAAGGAAACGACATCACCAACAATTGTCATGGATGGATTTGAAATATTCTCGTTTTTGACGATAGGAACAATGGTTGAAAGTGTTCCTGTGACAACGCGCTGCTTTCCGGTTGTACCCCATTCAATGACGGCTACTGGCGTATCTTTTTTCTTTCCTGCTTGTAGTAAGTTTTCACAAATTGTAGGTAAGTTTTTTATACCCATGTAGTAGGCAATTGTGTCGCTATTGTGGGATGAATTATATTTTCCATGATCGGTTAAAGGGCCTTTCGCATGCCCAGTTAGTAAAGTGACGCTATTACTGTAGTTACGGTGGGTGAGGGGGATACCTGCATAGCTACTAGCGGCGATGCTAGATGTAATACCTGGTACGATTTCATATGGAACGTTCGCTGCTGCTAAAGTTTCTGCTTCTTCACCAACACGGCCGAAAATAGATGGATCTCCGCCCTTTAAGCGGACAACGATTTTTCCTTCTTTCGCAAATTGAAGGAGGTGGGCGTTAATCATTTCTTGTCGCATAGTATGATTCTTTGGTATTTTTCCGCAATAAATAAGTTCACATGTTTCTTTTGTATAACTAAGAAAGAAAGGGTTTAATAAACGGTCATATAAAACGATATCTGCACGCTTTAAACAATCTATTGCTTTCTTTGTAATAAGCCCTTCATCACCTGGTCCTGCACCAACTAAATATACATATCCGTTCATCATCGCACCTCATCAATTTTTATTTAAAAGGAAGCCAGAGGAGGCTTCCTTTCGAAAATTACATGTATAAATAAATGTCACCATCAATAACTTCTACTTCGTATGTTTGAATACAGCCGTCATCAGGTTTTTGAACTTCACCTGTTAGTAATGAAATTTTCCAATCATGCAGTGGACAAAAAACGAATTCACCAGATACAATTCCTTCGGCTAATGGTCCGTTTTTATGAGGACAACGATTTTCTACAGCTTGAATATCGCCATTTGAAAGGCGGAATAGGGCGATAGACATACCTTTCATTTGTACCTCTTTACCGATTTGAATAGGAAGATCTTCTGCACGCATAACTTTTATTTTTTCTTTCGTTTGTATCATATAGATCACAGCTCCTTATTTCACAGTTTCTACTTCATACATCGCTTTTAATGATTTCGTTTCCAGTGCTTGTCCCCAAGCTTCTTTATATGTGCCACGAGCTGTTTGGAAACGTTCATTTAACTTAGTGACCATATTTACATCTTGCAGTATTTCTTTTATGTGATCGAAGCCTAATCGTTCTGTCCAGTAGGCAGTACGCTCTCCGTAAATACCAGTTTCACGATAATATTGCATGTAAGCTGTAGCGATGCGAAGGACATCATCTTCAGTAGAGACAATCATTACAAAATCAGCTTCGCGTACTTCTGTACCACCATTTCCGCCAATATAAAGTTGGTATCCATTTTCGACACAAACAACTCCAAAATCTTTCGTCAGTACTTCCGCACAGTTACGCGGACAACCCGTTACACCCATCTTCATTTTATGGGGTGTATCTACCATTTCTAATGATTGTTCAAGGAGCATACCAAGTCCTAATGAATCTTTCGTACCGAAACGGCAGAAGCGAGAACCAACACATGATTTTACATTACGAAGCGATTTTGAATACGCATACCCCGAAGTCATATGTAAGTCAGCCCATACGTTAGGTAAATCTTGTTTCTTAACACCGTATAAGCCAATTCGGCTCGCACCTGTAATTTTCACAAGAGGAACATCATATTTTTTCGCAACTTCAGCAATTTTCATTAAATCATCTGCTGTTGTAACGCCTCCGTACATACGTGGAATAACAGAGAATGTACCATCGTGCTGAATGTTACCGTTCATTCTTTCATTAACGAAGCGGGACGCTTTATCATCTTCATATTCTTCTGGAATCGCCATACGTAAATAGTAGTTCAAAGCAGGACGACATTTCGAACAGCCATCTTCATGTACAAAACCAAGAACATTTCGTACTTCTTTTGGAGATTTTAAACCTTTCTCGTGAATGGCTGCTACGACTTCATCACGTGATAAAGTTGTACATCCGCACATACCAGCAGACTGCGCAGAAGCATCAAAAGCATCTCCGAGTGTATGAGATAAAACTTGTTCCACAAGCGGACGACATTTACCACAAGATCCTGCTGCTTTCGTGCAGCCTTTTACTTCTTCAAAAGTAGTTAACTCTTGTTCTAAAATGGCATGAACGATTGTACCTTTCGTAACACCATTACATCCACAAATCGTGTCATCCGCACTCATTGTAGCAATGTCAAGTTCACTTTCTTCACCAGCTTTGTGAAGAATGGAAGCTGGTGTATATTCTTGTATATCTTCTTCTTTCTTTAACATGCTAAAGAGGCGTGTACCATCAGCTGTGTCACCATATAAAACGATACCAACGACTTTATTGTCGCGAATTAATACTTTTTTATAGGAACGTTTACATTCATCAAAGATCGATATTGCTTTCGTCTGATCATCTTCATATATTTGACCAGCAGAGAATAAATCACAACCAGCAACTTTTAATTGTGTACCGACGATACTGCCCGTATATCCATTCGTTTGTAAATTTGTTATATGTTTCGCTAATATTGCCCCTTGTTCATAAAGAGGAGCAACAAGTCCATAAGCGATACCGTCATGCTCTGCACATTCGCCAACTGCATAAATGGATTCATCATTTGTTAGCATATAGTCATTGACTACAATGCCGCGATTGACAATGAGACCAGCACCTCTTGCTATTTTCGTATTTGGTCGTATTCCGACAGCCATTACGATTAAATCACAATCTACAACTTCACCATCTTCAAATTGAATGCCCTCAACATAGTCTGTACCAAGAATTTTTACAGTTTTCTTTTCCATTAAAAACTTCATGCCTTGTGCTTCTAAATCTTCACGCAGAAGAGAAGCTGCTTTCGTATCTAGTTGTTGCTCCATTAAGTTAGGCATTAAATGAACAACATGTACGTCCATTCCTAAGTCAATTAGACCTCTTGCGGCTTCTAAACCGAGTAACCCGCCACCAATGACAACGGCCTTTTTCTTTTCTTTAGTGGTATCTATCATAAATTGTGTATCTTCAATAGTTCGAAATCCTGTTACACCGGGAAGTGTGGAACCTTCAACAGGTAAAATAAAAGCACTAGAACCTGTTGCAATAATGAGCTTGTCATATGTAAGAGTACGATTCTTTTCTGTAATAATAATTTTTTCTTCTCGGTTAATACTTTGAACTCTTTCGTTTGTATACAAAGTTATTTCGTTTTCATCGTACCAACTATATTCATTCATAATGATATCTTGCATATTTGTTTTGCCTTGTAAAACATGAGAGAGCATAATACGGTTGTAGTTTGGATGCGGTTCATCTCCAAAAATAGTAATCTCATAGGAATCACTATCATGTTTTAATATTTCTTCCATACAGCGTATGCCAGCCATACCATTTCCGATCATAACTAAACGTTTTTTCATTTTTGTTTCCCCTTTTTATGTGAAATATTGAACAAAGGATTATATTTTTATTATAGAAAATTAAAAAAGGGGGAGATGTGATATTTATCACACTTATATAATGATTCACAAATTGTTAAAATTCGGATTTGTTTGAGGGGGGCGTGGATATTTTTCGCAAAATGAAAAAGCAGGACATAAGTATTTACACTCATGTCCTGCACTTGATTTATGCTCTTGTAATGGCACGCGGAAATAAAATATTATTTTCTAAATGAATATGCTCAAATAAATCAGACTCTAGCGCTTCAAGGCGTTGATAAACAAGTCGATAAGTGCCGCAAGCTCCTTCTGGAGGAGTAAAGTCATTTGTCACTTTACGAAGTTCTTTTATAATATTTCCGGCGTGGCTATGTTCATTTTCCAACTCATCTACTACCTTGCTTAACTTTTCATAGTTTTCATCAGTTGGATTTTGTTCAAATTCTAAAATTAAGGGAAAATCTTCCGTTTCTTCTTTAATTAAATGCTGTTCTAATTCCATTTTAAGTTCATGAAATAGCTTATGAATTTGAGCTAAATGAGGCTGATTTACTCCATGAACACGTAATACTTTCGTCACATATGGACTTAACTGCGGTAATTCTTCATTTAAATAACGATGATGCTTATTAATTACATAATCAATCAATTCACGATAAGAAGCATTTTTCCAATCAATTTCAGATTCATTTAATCGTTTCGTATTATGATAAAGTGTATTTAACTTTGTAATTACTTCAGAAGCCGGTAAATTTCTTTCATGAATTGCATCAATAAGCGGCTTATTACCACCACAACAAAAATCTATTCTATACGATTTAAAAAGATCACTAGCTTTCGGAAATTGCGTAACAATCTCACCAACAATTGAAGTTTCAGTAAATGTATGTTCCATATGAATGCCTCCATAAAGTTTAAATGTAATATCTAAATTAAGAATAGCGATGAATGAAAAACAATGTGGTGATTGAAATCACTTATTATGTGTCTGTTTTGAGAATAATAGGAGTGTTATAAATGGAAGAGAGAGAGGAGGTAATTAGTCGCAATACTATTTGATAAAAAAAGAAGCTTACTAGAAGCTTCTTTTTTTATACTATTTTTCACATGCAACTCCATCACCATCACGATCAAGTTTAGAGCTATAACCTGGTTGGTCTCTATATAAAGGAGCTTTCCCAGCACTTCTAACTGCGGCACAATTTGCGTAAGTTACATTACTATTGTTACTTGCAGCAGGTTGTGTTTGAGCTTGCTGTGCTTTTTTCTGTTCCTCTTGTTGCTTACGAGCTTGCTCATCAGCTATGCGTTTTTGCTCTTCTTGTTGCTTACGAGCTTGTTCATCAGCGAGACGTTTTTGCTCTTCTTGTTGTTTACGAGCTTGCTCATCAGCCTGGCGTTTTTGTTCCTCTTGTTGTTTACGAGCTTGTTCATCAGCGAGACGTTTTTGCTCTTCTTGTTGCTTGCGAGCTTGCTCTTCGGCTTGGCGTTTTTCATCCTCTTGCTTACGAGCTTGTTCTTCCGCTTGACGCTTCTCATCTTCTTGCTTTTGAGTTTTTTCATCTGCTTCTTTCTTTGCTGCTTCATCTTTTTTGTCGCTATCTTTTTGTTCTGCATTGTTAGATGCAACTTTTTTACTAGTAGCTGCCGTCTTTTCAGAAGAAGGGTTTGAAATACTTGATAACGCACCAAAAATGACAAATAAAATAGCAGTGATTATAAATTGTTTTTTTGCTACACCTGTCTTTTTAATTACGGATAAGATTGCTAGAACAAGGAAAAAAATAAATAAAATTAAACTTAAAGTAGCAAAAAAATCGATGACTGGGTGTTCAGATTTTGTAGTGCCCATTCCTGTTAAGAGAATTGAAATCATAAAAAGAATAACAGTAGGACGACCATATTGTTTTGCTTTTCCATTTTTCTTAAAGAATGAAATGATACATAGTATTAAAAGAATAAAAGCAATAAAAAATAAAGCTGCACCAATATTACTCAAAATCGCCATTTTTATACCTCCATTTGTAAGATTTTCACTATTGATTATATAGGAACTTATTGGATATTACACGATTTATATAAATTTAGAAAATTAGTATTTTTAATAGACTTACAAACATTTATTTCATATATAAGGAAAAATGGATATATTCCCTATTACATTTTTAAAGATAATTCATAAATTATAATATAACGATTGAAAGGAGGGGGGTAAATGGAATTCCAATTATTGGTAACTTGTATATTACAAGAAGGTAATGCTTTCTTTTTAGTAACGAAAGTAGACGATGTTATTACGTTAAAAGTACCGATTACTGCGGGAGTAGCAGGTTTATTCTTAGCTTTAGGTGTACCAAGATGTTCTTAATTTAAGTTTCTAGAGTAGAAGGGAAGGGATATACCTTTCTCTTCTACTCTTACATAATATGATTATGTAAACTAAAATATTGTTTTGTAATAGCACGTTTAAAATGGACATGCATATACTATAATGTTTCATTGGATGTTAGTGATGAAAGGTAGTTTTCACACGTGCATGTAGTGATGTTCATTAAGTTATGAAATTAAAGAGGTGCTATTATACATGAAAAGAAGAACATTGGATATTCCAGTTACATTGCGAAGAGAGTGGTTTTTAATAGAATTAGCCCATTTAACGAAAAAATATGGAATTGAAATTGCAACTAGCAAAATGGAAGCTGCACCGTTTTTAAGAGATCAAGTTACGGAATCAAAAATAGGATCAGGGCTCCAATACGATAAATATGATGATGAGTATATCATTGAAAATTAAAGGATACCAGCAAAAAAATTCTTTATAACAAAATATAAAATAAAGCAGATTCTAAATATGGAATCTGCTTTATTATGAAATACTTCTAGTCAACTATCCTCTTTCTAGTGTTTTTCCTACATATTTTTCTTGTGTTATTCCAAAAGATTCACGAAGAATGCGAGCATAATCTTTTGATTCTATTGGTCGTTTATTTTTTGTGCCTTTAAAGGTTTCTGTATAATTTTTATTTGTTAATGATACGTGACCATAATCAGTTAATTTACAAGTAATAGCCCCTTTATTAAAAGGCGATTCTTTATGCTCTACAATCACTTTTTGAATGTTATTCACTTTTTTCTCATTTATTGGATGTAAAGTGAAAGCATAGCCTATTTTCCATTCGTGTGAAGGTTCAGATTGCAAGAAATTTGTAGATTCCCCGTTAGCTCCTTTTCTCATTTCTAAAATGTGTGTACCTTTTCGGGTAGTTTGTTTGCGAATTCGATATTCTCCCGTTTGAGAAGAAATCACTTCTCCGTTAAAAGGGACGGGATGTAGAGGTAGATGAGATGCAAAACCTGCGTCTATAACATAATCTTTATAATTATGATTTAATATGATAATGACATGACCATCATCGGGTTTCCATTTATTATCGTAAAGATCATAAACAGTACCAGCTACTTTATATACTTGAAACCCACAATCCATTAAAAAGTAATACAATAAGGAGTTTAATTCATAACAAAGACCGCCTCGTTTTTGAATTAGTAACTTTTCTACTAAGTTATTTTTTGAGATGTTTTTAATAGTACCAGCCATAATATCGAGATTTTCATAGGGGAGAATCAAGCCCATTTTCAAGAGAATTTCATCTAAATCATTAAATGTTATTTCTTTTGCAGGAATTTTTAGTCGTTTAAAAAACTCCTTTTGTAAATTGGTCATCATAAAGCATTCTCCTTTCTTTTTACAGAATTTTCTTCTGCTCACCGATAGGTTAGTACTTATAAAAGTTTAATTCAAGTCTGCGAAAATTATCATAATATATGTTTCTCGAAATATTATTTTCTATTCGGAAATTTCAGTTTAAAATTTAATGGTAGGAAAG
Source organism: Bacillus pretiosus (assembly GCF_052947655.1). Classification (NCBI taxonomy): domain Bacteria; kingdom Bacillati; phylum Bacillota; class Bacilli; order Caryophanales; family Bacillaceae; genus Bacillus; species Bacillus pretiosus. Next base: position 2,020,988 of record NZ_CM129593.1, read on the forward strand.
TCTTACAGTATAAGCCTCTATTCGTTTGTTTTGTATAAAATTAAATAAAAGTACATATCTTCATTAATCTTTTTTATAACTAGGTGGTAATAAAGTGTTTTTTTCCTAAAGTTTTTTCAAGATTTGTATACTTTATATAGACAATAATGATTTAGAGATATTTGGATTTAGTACGGTTAACAATTATTGAGAAACTTTTTTATAGTGTTCTCTCAAAAGGAAGAGATAGAAACAAAGAGAATAACGTGAGTTAAGAAAGAAGGTGTACTAGTAATCTTTTGCAAATAGGGACAAGATTTTGTTTAAGTAAAAAGATTATCTAGTATTAAGAGAGAAGATAAAAAAATATTACAAAGAGCACCTTCTTTCAAAAAAAGTGGGGGGAGTAACATGCGATTGATGAGAAGATGTGTTGCCTTACTGATTGTATTTTTAATTATGGCTCCAATGATTAGCACGAATGTACGGGCAGAAGTTGTAAAAGAGCTTGGAAAGGGATTTCCTGATACAGAAGTATTTACACCTGGAGAATGGTTTTTAGGTCAAAAACCTGCTAATTATGATGAGAATAAGCCTCCAATTCTTTTTGTACAAGGAAGGAATGGGAATGCTGATAGTTGGTATGGAAAGACAGTGTATCACGATATAAATGATATGTATGACTATGCTTTGAAAGCAGGCTATCAAACAGTATTTATACAATTATATGATGCTGCTGGGAAAGGGTCAGCTAGTCAGTGGGACAACGGAAAATTGTTAGCACAAAAGTTAGAAGAAATATATAATCATTTCGGTAAAAAAGTTAATATTGTAGCACATAGTAAAGGCGGTATCGATACACAGGCTGCATTAGTAGGATATGGTGCAAATCGATTTGTAGGAAATGTTATTACGCTTGCGACGCCACATCATGGCTCAAATTTAGCGGACTTATCATATAGTTGGTGGGCAGGATGGCTTGCTTCTATTTTAGGTCAAAAAGATGATGGTACTTACTCATTACAAATGGGCGAAATGGCAAAATTTCGTTCAACGATTGATAATAATCCAGCAGCTAAATTAAACCGTTACTATACGGCTACTGGGACTAGCTGGGGACCAGTATTTTCTGCGCTATCTATGGGCGGGTTCTATTTGTCATCATACGGTTCAAATGATGGACTAGTAAATGAGTGGAGTGCTAAGTTACCGTATGGAACGCATTTATTTACAGATTCCAGATTTGATCATGATAATATACGAAAAGGATCTGCTGTTTTCTCTCGAATTGAACCATATTTACGTACATCAAATGTAGCTGTACCAGCTTTAGTAGCATCCAGCACTAGTTCAAATGAAAATATAGAACAACTAAATACAACTTCAAATCAAAACATTTTAGGAGGAGAATTGCCACAAAATCAATGGATAGAGCAAACTGTTATGGTTGATAAAAAAGCTGAAGGAATAGTTTCTATCTTAACAGCGTCTTCTGATGTAGAAGTACAAATGATGTCTCCAAAAGGAAAAATGTATACAAATAAGGATAGCGTTATTACTACTGGTGAAGGTGAATCTTTCTTTGGTGGTGCGACAATTAGAACATTTAAATTTGATAAAATGGATGTAGGAGAATGGAAAGTTAAAATGATGGCGAAGCAGTCGAAAGATGCATTTTTAATTGTAAGCGATTACAATAGTGGTGCACCATTTGTTCTCCAAATGCCTACAAAAGTTAAAGTGAATAAATCTGAGTATAAACTGAAAAAATCACCTGTGGCACCTGAAATGAAAGGGGATCTTTCTATAACAGTAAGAGTAGTTAATAAAGAAGGGAAACTAGTCTCTGAATACAATGAATTACAAAAGGGTAATAACAATACGTTTACTGGTGCTTTGAAGGACATAAAGCAACCAGGAGTATATAACGTTACGATGGATATAAAAGGGACGAATAAAGAAGGACAACCGTATAATCGTACAATTGTTAAGTCGGTTTATGTGGAGAAGTAAGAAAGAATGAGAAGTTTTTAATATAAAAAGTACCGAACTTTTGTAGTAGAAGAGTTCGGTACTTTTTTCATGTTTATTAGATTAACAGAAACGTACAATGGAATTTATGTTTGATTATAGGAATCAAAAGAGCATTATTCAATAAAAAAAGATGCTGAAATAGCATCTGAATGTGAAGAGGATTATTAACTTAGTTTTATAACTGTTAATTCAACTGAATTAATACCATTATCACAAGTTGCAATACTTTGACGATTAAAACCACTATTATTTTTCAGTTGAAGAGTGGAATTAGCTGTCACTGTAACAATCGTTTCGCCAGCTAGTTGAAGACATTCGTTATTTGATGAAGTATTCATTTGGAAAGCGAAATCACCTTGACTATTAGCAAGTGGATTATTATTTAAAAATATAGTCATGACTGGAATATGTGGAAATACAGGATTTGAAGTAGTGTTAATCGTTGAAATGAAAGAAACTCTATAATCACCAGCTTGACTAAATTGTATAGTAGTAGGATTTAGTAAGGAAACTCCTCCTGCTATAGGGCCAACGTGATTAAATGGAAAAGGATTTCCAAAAGGAACAGTTATAAACTCAGTTTGCCAAAAAGTGCCGTATGCTGGACAGCTTTTTTTATGTGAATGGTCGTATGAACATTTTTTATAGGAACTAGAAGAGGAGTTGCATGAACATTTTTTATATGAACTGGAAGAAGAGTTACATGAACATTTTTTATTTGAATTTGAAGAATGATAGTATGAACCCAATATATTACCTCCTATTATGAATGAAGTGTATACTCATAGTATTTTATGCTTGTCTTATATAAAAGGTGATAGATTTGGAGTATAAAGTGCTAATACGATGAAATATAGTAATAGAATAGTAGCTGTAACGATTTTGAAGAAGAAAAGGTTGATGTTTTGGTGGAAATATCAGTGGAATATCTTGAAAGATTGAAGTAAAGCGGGCACGCATATTTTACATGTGAAAGTAAAACCATTATCTTCAGTTGTAATGATGTGATCGTTTAAGTGAATGTCTATTTTGTAGTGTTTGTATATTAGAGTTTATGGTTATTATCTTTTATTTACGTAGTGGGGCAGGAAGAAGACGAAAAGTATCGAATGAATGTACATATGTAGCATTGTTTGCTTTTGGTGTGAATAGTAATAAAAGATACGTTGAAATATTTTAAACCGTAACAAAAGAGCGATTAAATAATAGAGGGAGCAACTTACATGGAAAATATATTAAAGGTATCTTCAAAATCAAAACCAAATTCAGTAGCAGGTGCAATAGCTGGTGTACTAAGAACAAGTGGCAATGTGGAAATTCAAGCGATTGGGGCAGGTTCTATAAATCAAGCGATTAAAGCAATTGCAATTGCAAGAGGATTTGTTGCTCCAAGTGGTATTGATTTGGCCTTTGTTCCAGCATTTCAAGAGGTTACTATTAATGATCAAGAAAGAACGGCGATTAAATTAATTGTAGGTCCTAGAAGGAAAAGGTAACTGCAGTAATTCAGTATTGAAATGACATTTAACATAACAAACAAAAAGTGTCACAAATGCTTATGAAATAGGCATTTGTGACACTTTTATAGTTTTGTGAGAATAAAAACCTCTAAAACTGCTCATTCTTCTCCCAAGATTCCACAATATAATGTGCAATCGTCGGGTTGAATCCTTTTCCAACTAAAAACATAATCGCCGCAACTTCTGTTAAAGCATGTTTATGTGATGTATGTTTAGCTTCATTTAAACCGTAATCTACCCAAGGTTTTACGAAATCTAGTACAGGTTTCTTTAAAGGTAAAAACTGTGTACCGACAACTTGTTGAATTTGTTGTTGTGTTGGTTCTGTAATTGGTCCAGGCGGTAAGATTTGCGGTTGTGTAATATCGAGTGTTGGTCCTGGTGGTAAAATTTGTGGTTGTGTTGGATCAATTGTTGGTGGTTTAGGCGGTGAGACACGCGCGTTGTAGTTTGGTTGGTACATTTGTTGTTGGTATTGTGGTTGTTGCGGCTGAGTTGCGTATGGATTTGGTTGAAATTGTTGCTCTTGATTTTGTGGTGCTACATATGGATTTTGAGGGTATTCATAATTTGGACGTGAGTCGTATGGATTTTGTTGATATTCAGTTTCTTGATTTTGCGTTGTTGCATATGGATTTTGCTGATATTGTTGTTCTTGATTTTGCGGTGCTGCATATGGGTTTTGAGGATATTCATAATTAGGACGTGTGTCGTATGAGCTTTGTTGATAATTAGCTTCTTGGTTTTGCGGTGTTTCGTATGGATTTTGTTCATATTGTTGCTCTTGTTCTTCATATTGTTCTGTGTATCTTTGGTCCTGTTGCTGAGGGTAAAATGGTTGTTGTGGATAAGGCGGTTGATTATTATAGAACATATTTATTCCTCCTCCATGATGATGCTTACCACTCAGTGTATGGGCGGACAAGAAAATATGTGATGAAAAAATGCGGGCGTGTTACAATAAGTAACTGGGTGAAGATAAAATGACAAAACAAGAAAAGATTCAAAAAACAATTACTTTTGTAAAACATATTTTAGAAAAAGATGCGAGTGGGCATGATTGGTATCATATTGAACGCGTACATAAACTGGCGATTTCTTTATCCGAGCAAGAAGGGGGAAATCGTTTTATAATTGAAATGGCAGCATTACTTCACGATGTGGCAGATGAGAAGTTAAATGAAAGTGAAGAAGCAGGAATGAAAAAAGTTTCTGATTGGTTAGAAGAGTTACATGTTGAAGAAGAGGAAAGTAAACATGTTCTTCATATCATCGCCAATATGTCTTATAAAGGTGGTCATGGCGGTAAAATGGATTCACTTGAAGGGAAGCTTGTTCAAGATGCGGATCGCTTAGACGCTCTTGGAGCAATTGGAATAGCTCGCACATTTGCGTATGGTGGAGCGAAAGGAAGATTAATGTATGATCCAACTATTCCTCCGCGTGAAGTGATGACGAAAGATGAATATAGAAAAAATAACGATCCATCTTTAAATCATTTCTATGAAAAACTTTTAAAACTAAAAGACTTAATGAACACGAACGCAGCAAAACAAGAGGCTGAAGTTCGTCATCGTTATATGGAACAGTTTATTGAACAATTTATGAAAGAGTGGAATGCACAAATATGAAAATGTTAACTGTGGAAAACTTATCGAAATCATACGGAGAAAAACCGTTATTTGATGGATTATCATGTAGTATTACAGAAGGACAACGTGTCGGAATCATTGGTGTAAACGGTACTGGTAAATCGACATTATTAAAAATTATTGCAGGGTTAGAAACTCCTGATACAGGTGATATGACGCATTCACGTGGTTATACAATTAGTTATTTATCACAGCAACCAGAGTTTGATGAAAAACTAACAGTATTAGAACAAGTGTTCCGTGGTGATACACCTTTAATTCGTCTTCTTCGTGATTATGAACAATCGTTATTAAATATCGAAAAAGATCCAAGTAATGAAAAAGTACAGGAACAATTATTTGCAGTGCAGCAACGTATGGATGCGATGAGTGCATGGGAAGCAAATGCGAATGCAAAATCGTTATTAACGAAATTAGGAATTACTGATTTTACAGCAACTGTTGGAAACCTATCTGGTGGACAAAAAAAGCGTATTGCAATGGCGCAATGTTTTATTGAAACACCTGATTTATTAATTTTGGATGAGCCTACGAACCATCTTGACCATGAGACAGTTGAATGGTTGGAAGAATATTTAGCAAGATATACTGGTGCGGTATTACTTGTAACCCATGATCGTTATTTCTTAGATCGTGTGACAAACCGCATTTTTGAATTAGACAATGGTAAACTATATAGTTACGAAGGAAACTATAGTACATTTTTAGAAGCGAAAGCACTTCGTGAAGAACAAGAAATTGCGCAAGAATCAAAACGTCAAAACTTATATCGCCGCGAACTAGCATGGATCCGCCGCGGTGCAAAAGCTCGTTCGACAAAGCAAAAAGCACGTATTCAACGATTTGATGAGTTAAAAGGTCAAGAAGGACCAGCTGCAAAACAGTCAGTTGATATTGCGCTTAGCGGGAGTCGCCTTGGCAAAAAAGTACTTGAGTTAAAAGATGTAACGAAAAAATTCGGTGATAAAACGGTATTACACAACTTTAATCATATTGTGAAACCAGGAGATCGTATCGGAATCATTGGAGCGAATGGAAGCGGAAAATCTTCTCTATTAAATATGCTTGCAGGCAAGTTAGCTCCTGATAGTGGTGAAGTTGAAGTAGGACAAACTGTAAAAGTTGCTTATTATACGCAAGAAAATGAAGAGATGAATTTAAATCAGCGTATGATTGAATACATTAAAGAGATTGCAGAAGTTATTCATACGACAGACGGAAAAGTAATTGGTGCATCTCAAATGCTAGAACGTTTCTTATTCCCGACGCACTCACATGGTACACCGCTTGGTAAACTATCTGGTGGTGAAAGAAGACGTTTATATTTATTACGTATTTTAATGGGAGAACCAAACGTACTATTACTTGATGAACCTACGAATGATCTAGATACACAAACATTAACAGTACTGGAAGATTATTTAGAAGATTTCCCAGGTGTCGTTTTAACTGTATCGCATGACCGTTACTTCTTAGATAAAGTAGTAGATGAATTGTTCATCTTTAGTGGCGGAGGCGAAGTGCGTGAATTCCTAGGTAGTTATACGGACTTTTTAGAAATGGAAAAGACGAAAGAACTTATTGAGAAGGCGGAAGTTCAAAAAGAGAAAAAAGTAGTAGAAGAAGCTCCGAAACAACAACGTAAACGTAAACTTTCATACAAAGAGCAGCGTGAATGGGAAACAATTGAAGATACAATTGCCGAACTAGAAGAGAAAATTGAGTCAATTGGAGAAGAACTTGCGAAAGTTGGATCTGACTTCACAAAGGCACAAGAATTATCTGAAGCACAGCAGAAAACAGAAGAAGAGCTAGAAAAAACGATGGAAAGATGGAGTGAACTATCAGACATCGTTGAAGGATTAAAATAAAAACAAGCTGCATATATTGAAAAGTAAAGAGAAAAACTTTACACTATTGGTAGAACCTATTTTAGGAGGGAAAAAATGAGAACATCTAATCCAATGTTGAAAAAAGAGGCATTCCGTAAAGAGGGAGCAAGCGCTTCTGCGATGACGATTGGCGGAACAGTAGGCAAAACGTTTATTATGCTTATCTTGCTACTTGCAACGTCTGTCTATTCATACATACAGATGATGCAGGGGACGATGAAGATGCCGGTATTAATTGGTGCTTTAATCGTTGCGGCAATCATCGCATTTGCGTCTATGTTCTTTCCGCGTATTTCACCTTTTGGTGCACCAATCTATGCGGCGGTAGAAGGGGTTGTATTAGGTAGTATTTCAGCGGTTTATACAATGAAATTTGGCGATTCTATCGTTTTAAATGCTGTATTACTAACAATCTCAATTCTATTTGCAATGTTAGTGTTATATGCAACGCGTGCAGTAAAGGTAACGGATAAATTCCGTACAGGCGTGATGGCAGCAACACTTGGAATTATGGTTATGTATTTAGTCGTATTTCTACTAAACATGTTTGGTGTAACTGTTCCGTACATTCACCAAGGCGGTACGATTGGTATTATTATTAGTGCAGTTGTTATCGTAGTTGCTGCATTAAACTTATTACTAGATTTCGATTTAATCGAAAATGGTGTACGTAGTCAAGCTCCGAAATATATGGAGTGGTACACTGCGATGGGACTAATGCTTACATTAGTTTGGTTATATTTAGAAATTCTTCGTTTCGTTTCTTACTTTACGAAAAATGACTAATAAAAAATCCTGCATGAAAAATGCAGGATTTTTTTATTTTCAAAGATAGAGTGAAATTTTAATCAGTGAGGCTTATACTGCCTGTTAATGCAGGGTAATTTCGGTAATGGTATAATATGGTTGTTGGTAATTCAAATTGAAGGGGGATGGAATATGATGAAAGAGAAGAAAGGGATTATGAAAAAACTATTTTCTAAAAGTTTTTTCATAGAACTAGAAGATGCTTTAACGTATCCATCATCAGAAGTTATTATTTCCGCTATTGAAAGGTATGCGGTTGAATGTCAGGAACAATTGAGTTTTGAGAGTAAAGTTAAACCGATTACTTTTTACTTAGAAAATGTAATGTATCGTGTTGAGATAAAGATGGCTCGCGGTGGATATTACATTTCCTGTAGTGAAGTATAAATTTTGAAACCTTACATGTTTAATATATGTAAGGTTTCTTTTTTTCTTTTACAGCATATAAAATAATATTTTTTACTTTAAAATATATTATTTTACGCTTTTTACCCTTCATACATTTTTCTTTACAATGAAGAAAAATATGTGAGGTGGTATAACATATGATGAATCGAGTTGTATTAATCGGTAGATTGACAAAGGAGCCAGAATTATACTACACAAAGCAAGGTGTCGCTTATGCACGAGTATGTGTTGCGGTGAATAGAGGTTTTCGAAATAGTTTAGGTGAGCAACAAGTAGATTTTATTAATTGTGTCGTTTGGAGAAAATCGGCTGAGAATGTAACTGAATATTGTAAGAAGGGGTCACTTGTTGGAATTACCGGACGTATTCATACGAGGAATTACGAAGATGATCAAGGAAAGAGAATATATATAACGGAAGTTCTGATTGAGAGCATTACATTTTTGGAGAAAAGGCGGGAGGGGGCATCACAATAAGAGGGCTTAGTAGTATAGCCCTCTATCACTTTTGATTGATACCCTCCCAAACAACATCTAATTGTTGATTGAGTATATTTTTCGCGTTTATTTCATTAGCATGTAATAGTGAATGGGACATTAATGTATAAAAATAAGTACTCATAATTGTAGAGGTGATAATATGTATATCCCATTTACTGTTTAATTTTCCTGTCGCTTTTGCTTCTGCGATAATTGAAGATAAACATTCTTGTAGTTGTTGTATGCTTTTTACTTCATTTTCTACTAAGTAGTTAGACTTAATAATCTCAAAGACGGCATGCTGCATTAAATCACCATGTCCAGTAAAACGGTCTAGTAAGTTTTCTAGAACAAGTTTGATTCTTTCTTTTGGATGTTCCACATTTTCATATGCTTTTAAACTTTCATTCCATAGCTCAATTTGAGAATCACCTAAAAATAATAATATGTTTTCTTTTTTCGGAAAGTAGTTGAAGAAAGTTCCTTTTGCAATCCCGCATGCAGTAGTAATATCTTGAACCGTTACATTTTCGTACCCGCGTTCTTGGAAGAGTTGTACTGCTTTTAGGAATATAAGTTCTTTTAATTCTTTTTTTCTCGTTTCTCTAAGCATTTTATCTACTCCTAACACAAACAATTATATCTGTTTAATAGATAATCTTAAATAAAATCTTACTTCATGATTAAGTTTAATGTAATTGAAAGAAGGGTAGAGAATGCTGTTTCTCATTTTTGTTATAACTGAAAGTTGTATAGTTCATGTGCTTGCCTTTCAGAAATCCATTTCGGAATACGTTTCATTACTTCGTTTCTCACTATAGTTAAAGGTGTACTTTCTATTTGCGCCATTTTTCCAACTTTCCAAGCAGTATTTGAGATTTTTTCAATTCTATCTCGTCTTTTTTGTTCGTATTCTAGGAATGCTTGACGATAATGGGCATTATTCTTAATACATTCAGCCAAAATAATCGCATCTTCAATTGCCTGACAAGCTCCTTGACCTAAATTAGGAGTAAGTGCATGAGCTGCATCCCCAATAAATACGATGCGCTTTTCAAAAAACTGTTTCATTGGTGTAATGTCTACAATGTCACGATGAATCATAGTAACGTCCGATGCATTATTTAAAATAGATGGGATGGGATTGTGGTAAGTTTTGAAATGATTATATAAATCTGCTGTTGTGTAAGCTTTGTATTTTGGATCTCTAGCTTTAGCGTTTATGAGCGCATACCAGTATACTTCGTTATTGGGAAGAGGGACGATACCAAATCTACCGTTTGTTCCCCAAGTTTCAATAAAATCGTTTGTTAAAGAAAGGTTATTAGTAGGAGTTACGCCGCGCCAACACGTATATCCTGCATAACGATAATTATCGCTTTGTGTTACTTGTTTTCGAACGACAGAATGAATACCATCAGCAGCAATGAGTATATTACCAAGTGCTTCACTACCATCTTGGAATAATATTTTTAAGGCGTTTTCTTCATTTTGTTCTATTTTTGCGCATTCTTTTCCCCATTCGACAGTATCTTCTTTTAGTTCAGAAAGTAGTAATTGATGTAAATTTTTTCTATGAATGGAGTACATTTTTGGATAACATGCTGGAATGGTCAATTTATTAAAAATAGTTCCTTTTTCGGATACAAGGTTAAAGCCGTCACTTTCGTTGCCAATTTTTTTTATTGTCTCAGAAATTCCGTATGGTTCAAGTGCTTGCATCGCATTTGGGGCGATGATAATACCTGCACCAGCAACAGTAGGTTCAGTATTTTGGTCATATACTTTTACATCTAATCCTATTTTTTGTAAGGAAATTGCTGCGCAAAGTCCAGCAATACCGCCACCAATAATTATGACATTATTCATTTGATATCCCTCCAACTTAGAGTGACTTTGATCATAAAATGACCATAGTCATTTTATGAGTTAAGGTTAATCCCTTTTTCTGGTATTGTCAATTATACTTTTAACTTTAGTTTTCGAACGATTAGGTGAAAATAGAATGAATGAAACTTCTAAGAAATGTAGAAAAGGAATTAGCAAAATTAAGCATCCGAGTAGGAGTATAGAGTGATAACATGTTACAATACAGCTAAGAACACGCAATAAAGGAGAGTTTTTTACGTGAAGATTAAAGCAATTGAACCGACGCCAAGTCCAAATACAATGAAAGTTATTTTGAATGAAGTATTACCATCAGGAGCGCGTAATAATTATACAAATGAAAATAAAGAACAGGCACCAATGCAAGTGCAAGAAATTTTGAAAATTGAAGGTATTAAAGGTGTATATCATGTAGCCGACTTTTTAGCAGTGGAGCGAAATGCGAAGTTTGACTGGAAAGTTTTATTACAACAAGTTCGTGCTGTTTTCGGCGAACAGGTAGTAGAAGAAAGTGAAGAACAACAACTTGCTCATTTTGGGGAAGTGAAAGTGTTTGTTCAAATGTTCTTTACAATTCCAATGCAAGTAAAGTTAACAGATGGAACATCGGAAGAACGTGTTGGTTTACCAGATCGTTTTAAAGAATCAATTATGAAAGTTCAAATGTCTGCACCAAACGTTGTGAAAGAGCGCAAATGGGTAGAACAAGGTACACGTTACGGTAATTTTGAAGAAATCGGGAAAGAAGTAGTAGAAGAGATTGTTGCTGCTTATTCAGAAGAACGTGTAAATGAAACAGTTAAAGAATTATTAAACCAGGCAGGTGCTGTTGAAGTAACGATTCAAAAGCGTGAGCCATATAAAGTAACAGTAGAGATGATGAAAGATGCTGACTGGAAAAATCGTTTTGCAGCATTAGAGCAAATGGATCCTACTGAAGAAGATATGCCAGTGTTGAAGATGGCGTTAGATGATGAAAAAGTTTCAATCCGCCGTTTAGCAACAGCGTATTTAGGTATGGTAAAAGGTGATGGGGTATTGCCGTTATTATATAAAGCGTTATTAGATCGTTCAGTAAGTGTTCGCCGTACAGCGGGCGATTGCTTATCAGACGTAGGTGATCCAGCAGCGATGTTCGTTATGATTAAATCTCTGAAAGATTCAAGTAAATTAGTACGCTGGCGTGCAGCTATGTTCTTATTTGAACTTGGAGATGAAAGTGCGATTCCTGCATTAAAAGCAGCGCAAGATGATCCGGAGTTTGAAGTAGCGATGCAAGCGCGTCTAGCATTAGAGCGTATTGAAGGTGGAGAAGAAGCAAAAGGTTCTGTATGGAAACAAATGACGGAGTCTCGTAAAGGGGAGTAATGTATGATTGTTTTCTATGATAGTTGGTGTCCGATGTGTACGGCGGTTGCAGAACGTACGAAAAAACTAGATAAAAAGGGTAAGATGCAATTTGTTTCATTTCGAGATGAAGATGTAGTTGAGAAGTATGAACTTTCTCAAGAACTACAAAGTAAGATGGAACAAAGATTGTATATTTTAAAAAATAATAAGTGGTATGCCGGAATTCATAGCATACATGTATTAGCAAAGGCCGTTCCATCTTATTGGTTTGCCGTTCCTTTTATAAAACTATCTATCGTACTCGGATTTGGAAGTAAAGTATACGATTATATCGCTAACAATAGAAAACTTGTCCCAGTTGGACATTGCCGTGAAGGGGTTTGTGAAATCCCTACAAAAAAATGAAATCATCGTTATCTTTCTTTTGCACCTAGTAATAGAGCGTGATATGATGAATTTGGAATGAAAGTTGAAGGAGAGATTACACGATGTCAAATGCTTATGAAGAATACATGCGCCAAATGGTAATCCCAATGCGTCAAGAATTAGTGCGTTCTGGGTTTGAAGAGTTAACTACAGAAGAAGCTGTAACAGAATTTATGGAAAACACGGCAGGTACAACTTTAGTAGTTGTAAACTCAGTTTGTGGTTGTGCAGCTGGTTTAGCACGTCCATCAGCAGGTCAAGCAGTTGTTCGTGCTGAAAAACAACCAGATCATCTTGTAACTGTATTCGCAGGTCAAGATAAAGATGCTACTGCAAAAATGCGTGAATACTTCGGAGAAATTCCTCCATCTTCACCATCTATGGCATTATTAAAAGGAAAAGAAGTTGTTCACTTCATTCACCGTCATGAAATTGAAGGTGCAACTATGGACGAAATTATTACGAACTTAGAACAAGCTTTCGAAAAGAATTGCTAAAGAAGGGGGAGAGTAAATCTCCCTCTTTTCTTTATATAGAGGTGAAACAATGATCGTAACAACAGCAGGAAGAACAAACAAAGAAATGACAGATTATGCAAACAAGGTAGCAGCAGAATTAAATCGTTCTTTCGTTAAACGTAATGACGTACCAGTACATAAACTGCATGAGCAGTATGAACAAGATGTACTTGTTGTAGGGAAAAACCGATTAGCTATTTATCCGAGAGGAACGGAAGAGTCATTTTTCTTTCATCCAAACTCAGCGATGTTTCGTGTGAAAAGGTTAATGCGCGGAGAACACGATCCGTTTGTACAAGCCGCGCAATTAGAGAGCGGAATGACAGTATTAGATTGTACGCTCGGTATGGCATCAGATAGTATTGTAGCTAGTTATATTGTTGGTGAAAGCGGAAAAGTAACGGGACTTGAAGGCAATGAGTATATGGCTTATATTATGGAAAATGGTTTAAAAACATGGTCTTCAACTGTTTCTGAAATTGATGAGGCAATGCAACGAATCGATGTGAAGCAAACGGAGCATTACGCATTTTTAACACAATGTGAAGACAATAGTTATGATGTTGTGTACCTTGATCCGATGTTTGAAGAAACTGTTATAGAATCAGATGGAATAAAAGGATTAAAACACTTCGCTTTGTATCATGATATTACTAACGAAACAATTGCAGAAGCGAAGCGTGTGGCGAGAAAGCGTGTCGTTCTGAAAGATCATTTCCGTAGTTCTAGATTTGAAAAACATAATTTTCATGTATACAAAAGAAGAAGTGCTAAGTTTCACTTTGGTGTAATTGACCCTTGCTAATTGTTTGAAAAGATGTATAATAAGCAATAATTAATTAAATATACTGTCGGTGATGAAGAGAGTAGTCTTTTTTAGAAGGAAAGCGAGCTAGGGATGGTGTGAGCCTAGTGTGGAAGGAAAAGATGAAGCGCACTTCGGAGATGCTTCTTGAACGAATAGTAGAGTAAGCCGAGGCCCCCTGTCCTCGTTATAAACGGGAAAGTGGTTCGTAATGAACAACAAGGGTGGTACCACGGGTTTAAACTCGTCTCTTTTTAGAGACGAGTTTTTTGTGTTTAAAAAAATAAGGAGGTTATATAGTATGGATTATAAAACGCAGTTTGCGGAAAGTTTATCCGATATTTTTACGAATGAATTAACGCAAAATCAAATTTTAGATTTAATCGAAACGCCGAAACAAGATGAATTCGGAGATGCGGCATTTCCATGTTTTTCACTTGCGAAGCAATATAAAAAATCACCAGCTATTATCGCAAAGGAAGTTGCAGGAAAATTAAGTGATCCATTTTTTACGAAAGTAGAGGCTGTTGGTCCTTATGTAAATGTCTTTTTTAATCGTGAGACGGTAAGTGATGATGTATTAAAAACGGTTTTAGCGGAGAAAGAAGAGTACGGTCAAAATCACTTTGGTTGTGAAAAAACGGTAGTTATCGATTATTCCTCTCCTAATATCGCGAAACCTTTTTCAATGGGGCATTTACGTTCTACAATGATTGGAAATTCACTGAAACATATTGCTGAAAAATGTGGTTATGAAGTTGTAGGAATTAATTATATTGGAGACTGGGGCACACAGTTTGGAAAGTTAATTACCGCTTATAAAAAATGGGGAAATGAAGCAGTAGTTAAAGAGGATCCAATACGTGAACTATTTAAGTTATATGTTCAATTTCATGAAGAGGTAAAAGACGATGAAGAATTAGAAGAAGATGGACGCGCTTGGTTTAAGAAATTAGAAGAAGGTGATGAAGAAGCTATTGAGCTTTGGAATTGGTTCCGTCACAAATCCTTAAAAGAATTTTCTCGTATTTATGAACTTCTCGGTGTTGAGTTTACTAATTTTCAAGGAGAAGCCTTTTATAATAACTTAATGGAAGATTTTATTGGGATTTTAGAAGAACATGATTTGCTTGAAGAGTCAGAAGGTGCGTTAGTCGTTAATTTAGAAGAAGAGGGAATGCCGCCTTGCTTAATTAGAAAATCCGATGGTGCAACGATTTACGCAACACGTGACTTAACAGCAGCGTTATACCGTCAAAACACATATGCATTTGATAAAGCGTTATATGTAGTTGGCCCAGAACAAAGTTTACATTTTAATCAATTTTTCACTGTATTAAAAAAGCTTGGATACAATTGGGTTGACGGCATGGAACATGTACCATTTGGGTTCATTTTAAAAGATGGTAAGAAAATGTCGACACGTAAAGGAAGAGTTATTTTACTTGAAGAAGTACTTGAAGAAGCAATTGACCTTGCAAAACAAAATATTGAAGAGAAAAATCCAAACTTAAAACAGAAAGAAGAAGTAGCGAAGCAAGTCGGTGTTGGCGCAGTTATCTTTCACGATTTAAAAAACGAGCGTATGCATAATATCGAATTCTCATTAGAAAACATGCTGAAATTTGAAGGTGAAACAGGACCGTATGTACAGTACACACATGCACGTGCGTGCTCTATTTTAAGAAAAGAAAGTGTAGAATTTGAAACGTGTACGTTTGCATTAAAAGATGATCATAGCTGGAGCGTTGTAAAATTACTGAATAAATTCCCTCAAATAATTGAAGCAGCTTTCAACAAAAATGAGCCATCAATCATTTCAAAATATGTATTGGATGTAGCACAATCGTTTAATAAATATTACGGTAATGTTCGTATATTAGAAGAGAGCGAAGAGAAAGACAGCAGACTCGCATTAGTGTATGCTGTGACGGTTGTATTAAAAGAGGGACTACGTTTACTTGGGGTGGAGGCACCTGAGGAGATGTGAAACAAATAGGTATACGTATCATAGTAGATATGTATGCCTATTTATTTTTATAGAAAATGTGAAAGCAGAAGTTTTATTTTATTAAATCTAAATTTTTCTAGAATTGTTTCAAGTGTAGGAATGTCCTTATTAAATGGAGAATTGTAATGTCATATATAAAAAGGAGGCGTTAAACTTGGAAACATACGATTGGAACAGTAAACTAGCATATTTAAAAAACACAAGAGATTTATATTACAACGACGATTATGTAAGCTTTTTAGTAAATATGGTTTGGAAGATTACTAAGCCAGTACATATTGTTGATTATGGTTGTGGATATGGTTATTTAGGCTTAGTATTAATGCCTTTACTTCCAGAAGGATCAAAGTATACAGGCATTGATAGTGGAGAAACATTATTATCTGAAGCGAGAGAGTTGTTTCGTTTACTTCCGTATGAGACAGAATTTCTTGAGGGAGATGCTACAGAAATTGAATTGAAAGATACATACGATATAGCAATTTGTCATGCTTTCTTATTACATATGAGTTCGCCAAAAATGATACATTCAATTAAAAAGGGCGGAAAAATAATCTGTTTTGAACCACATTGGATATCAAATATGTCTTCATACTCTTTAGATGGAGAGAATCAATCGGAAATTATTAGGCTAGGTGCTTTGCAGAAGTTATTTGAAAATGACATGCAGAGAAGCGGAAAAGATGGAAATATTGGTATGAAAATACCGATGTGTTTAAGTGAACTAGGCGTAAAAAATATTGAATGTAGAGTAAGTGATAAAGTGAACTTTTTAGATTCTAATATGCACTATAATGATAAACAAAGGTTGTATCATTCATTAAAAGAAGAGGGGATTGCAGGGGATCCGGGTGATAAACAGCATTTTATAGAACGTTTAATGGCTAGAGGATTAACATATGATGATGCGCTAGCTCAATATGAAGCTGAACTCCGATTTTTTAAGGCATTTCATCTACATTCTTCTTTAGTATATGCTCCGAATATGAAAATTACATTTGGTGAAATAGTATGTTGAAAGATAGCGATTTATTGAGGATTGTCATTTTTTGTCGGTAAGTCGATATCCACCGTATAATCGCTGATATATTTTGAAAATCGTCGATATATTTAAATTATCGCCGATATAATTTCATGTACGGATTTCAGCTTCCAAAAGATAAAATCCTCATGTTACGTTATTCCATTTAATTAAACAAAATATGGAGAAAAACAATCATTTTTACTATATTTTGTTATAAATTTGAATAATATTAATTAATACCATCCATTATAAGAGATTTTAGTTGAATACCTACAATATGATGTGTAAAATCTAAGCAAGTAGCAGTACAAATAAATATTCGAGGTGAATACATGCTAGATTTTAAGCAGTTAGATGCTTGTTTGAAAGACAAGAGATTTATAGATGGATTACAGGAAATAAATAATGAAATTTCATATATAAAAGAAAAGAATACTTTATCTTATTTGAAGAGTTGGCTTGCTAGTGTTCCTTCACATAAGGAGTTTGACATATTAATACGTCTTACTGATGAAGGGCTTATGCACCAATACAGTTCATTCCTCATTCGCTACGCCTACAAAAAATTCCCAAATATGAGAACGCTCTCTTTATATTGTGATGAGTTAATTGATGAGCGGAAAATACTTGAAGTAGAACAGTTGTTAAAAGACTCATTAGAAGAGGTAAGTAAAGAAGAAATAGAAGCTGATCTTTTAGCGAAAACATATTTTACATTAGTACGATGTTTGTTGGAAATGAAACGAAATGAAGAAGCCCTAATCTATATGCAAAAGGCAGAGGAGTACAGTTCACGTGCCGTATTTGATAAATGGGGCTACGTCTATATGCATACAGGTGAATGGGAGAAAGCAGAAGAACAATTTATAGCCGGCATGCAGCATAAAGATTGTGAAGAGCTATCTACCTATTTATTATCACAATTATATGCGAATCAAGGAGAACAAAAACGTGCATTACAGCTAATTGATGATGCGATTGTAAAGTTCCCGCAAGTACCATATTTTCATTTTGAAAAGGTAAAATATTTATTAGATTTAAGGAAGTATGAAGAAATGTTAGCGGTAATAGATAACATAAATAATCAGCTTCCTTATCATGCGTATAAAGCTTACTTTGTACATTTACGTGCAGAAGCGCTTTACAAAATGAATAAACTTGTAAATTTACAACAGTTATTAAAAGAAGAAAAAAGTTTAAAAGAGTCTTTATATCATAATTTAGAAAAAAATCCAGATGGAAAAAAGGTGCATTTACCGATAGTTCCTATTGTACAAAAGGATAATTATTGTGTTCCGACAAGTTTAGAAATGATGTTGCAGTTATGGGGAGAAAAACGTACACAAGATGAAATAGCAGAGTTTATTTTTGATATGACAGGGTCAAAGTTTTCAGATACTGTTTCTTATTTAGAAGAATTAGGTTATGAATATCGTTATTTTAAAGGGAATGAGGAAAATTATAAGAGGCTGCTGGATGAAGGGATTCCTGTTTTATTAAGTATAGATATTGAGCATGCTTCACATGTACAAGTGCTATCTGGATATGATGATACGTTACAAGCTTTTTATGTTCAAGATCCGAACTTTATAGAACCAGTTATTGTGGAATATAGTAAGTTACAAGAAAAATATCGTTACACAGGTTGTTTAGCGATTACGTTTGTTCCGAAAGAAAAGAAGGAGCAGTTAGCATTTTTAAATGAAGAAGAAAATCATTATTTTAAATCTATTTTTTCTCTTACGGATCATTTAGATGAACATGATAAAGAGGGGATTCATAACTTAGTACAATTTTTAAAAGAGACGAGTGATAATCCGAATACGTGGTTATATACAGTTAAGCATTTAGATGTTGAAGTAGATAATGAGTTTATTATATGTTGTATTGAAAAGTTAATGGAGAAGTTTCCGAACTCAGATTTTGTTAAATTGCATGGTGCGCAGTGCTTTATTCGCCTTCAAGAATTAGAAAAAGCCGGGCAAATGCTGACAAGTGTTGAGAAGAAAAATAATCGTGCTTTATATCATTTAATAAACGGAAGATATGCTTTTGAACAGGAAAGTTATATAGAAGCGATTTCAAGTTTTCGTTCATCATTACAATTAGACGCAGATCAGCCGATTGCTTGGAGTTTTCTCGCTCTATCATACATGTATATCGATCAATCTGAAAAGGCGTTGCAGTTTTCTCAAGTTGCTTTAGAACGTAGTCCAGAAAGATTCACTTTAACGAATCACGGATTAATATTAATAGATTTAGAAAGATATGAAGAAGCGTATGAAATTTTTAATGACCTATTAAGAGAGAATAAAAATGAGGCACATGTATGGTATGAGCGCGCGAGATGTGCGCATCATTTAGGGAAATTACATTTAGCGATAAAAGGGCTTAAAGTAGCGATTTATTTGGATAGTAATGCACCTTACATCTATACGAAACTTTCGGAAATATACGAGTCTGATTTGAAGGATGAGGAAAGTACGAAAGAAATTTTATTAAAAGGTATTGAGAATTGTGACGATAAGGCACCTCTATACGTAAAACTCGGTGACTATCATTTTCAAAATGATAGTCTGGAAGAAGCAGAAACATTGTATAATCGTGCTTTAGAAGAAAATCATGATGATGTTTATTCTCACTTTGGACTTACGCAAGTTTATATGGCGAAAGAACAATACAAGGAAGCGAAACAATATATTCTCGGTATTGAAAAACAAATTGAAAAGAGCCAAGATTTTCTTATGAATGCGGGAATGGTTCTATGGGATGCTGAGGTTGAACTTGGTGGAAATGAAGAAGGGTTTAAAGTAGCTTTGTCTAAGTTAGAGAGTGGTATAAAGCAGAGTGAATATAATGTGGCAAGTGCGTTAGATGAATATGTGAATCGAATTAAAGGAACGGTATTTGTACAAAGAGGTATAGCATTCTTAAGAACGTTACACAAAGAAAGAAAAGAAATAAGCGAATACGGTTGTTATACAGGTATTTTATATGAATCTATTGGGCAGTACGGCCAAGCGATGAAAAGGTATAATAAGGCGATAGAACAAAAGGAAACGGCATTACCGTATTACCGAATTGGTGAAATACTTATGGCATTAGGGCAATTGACGGAAGCAAAACAAGCGTATGAAACATGTTTAGAGCTTGATGAGAATTTCGTAGGTGTGCATTTACAGCTTGCAGAAATATATGAAAAAGAAGAAAATCGTTCTAAAGAACAAAGTCATATGGTTCAGGCTATGAAAGAAGAGCCGATGCATATTAATATGGAATATTTGGCACAGCTTTCAGTAGAAATGAGTCTTCAGGAAGAGTTACTGACAGAACTAGAACAATTAGCGGACGAAGCACCTGAAATATGGCGATTAGATGCGATTGCATATGTGTATGGAGCGATGGATGAAATAGATAAAGAACAAGCACAGATTGAAGAGGCACTTCAATTAGATAGTGAGCATATAGAAGTTCTATATCATTATGCCAAAGTGTTAGTGAAAAAAAGAAATGCAAAAGCAATTGAAATTGCAATGAAAGTTATACAAAAAGATGCAAATAATGAACGAATATTTGATGTGTATGTAAAAGCGATAGAACAACATAAGAAATTGTCTAACATACGAGAGTTTCTTCATACATTAAAGGTGAAGAAGGCAGAAAGAAGTATGGCATTTATGTATGCTGCATCTGCGGTGACGGAAAGATGGATTGAACGTCAACAAAATGAACAGCCGAAAAAATCCATAATTACGAGAGCTTTTTATCGTATGAAAAACCGTGCGAAAGAAATTTCGATTATTACTACAATCATTGATTTGTATGAAATTTCGTTAAAGTTAAATCAAAAAAATAGCATGGCAGCGCAGCGATTTTCACTATTTTACGAGAATGTGGCGATGTATAAAGAGGCGATAGATGTATTGCAAACATCGTTAGAAAATAAATGGGATTACGATATAGCGAAGCAACTTGTAAATCTTTTCATGGCGTGTGAGGAAGAAGATATGTTACGGGATGCTTCAGAATTAACGAAGCAAATGGTTCGAGAGTTACCAGATGATTATGATACGCTTCTTTTACAAGCACAAGTATTCTTTAAAATAGGAGAAGAAAGAAAAGCAGAAAAGATTACCTTACAATTAACGGAGCAAACACCGTTTGTAAGTAGAGCGTTTCTTGCTTTAGGAGAAATGTATCAAAGTCAAGAAAGGTTTGAAGAGGCAATTCATGTATTAGAAAATGCTTCTATACATCATCCAAATGAAGCAGCAATTCTTCTTTCTTTAGCATCTTCGTATCATGGTGCCGGACAAACACTAAAGGCAGAAAAAATAACAAATGATGTATTAACAATAGATGCGAGTGATTTGTTAGCAAGATACGATCGCGCTTGTTATTTAGCACAGTTAAATAGAATTGAAGAGGCGAAGCAAGAGCTTGAAATTGTTCTTCGTGAGGATGAATCAGGATTCTTTGCTGAGCTTATTGAAGAAGATGAAGATTTAGCTGGAATACAAGAATTTAAGAAATAATTGTATAGGAATTGTGAAAAAAGGGTATAATTAAATATATATTTAGAATTAGTTGACAATTTATTGCCCAATGGCATAAAATAGCTTTTAATAAAGTATACAAATCTGAAGACGAGAACGAGTAAAATAATGAATTGTTCCCCAGAGAGCCGGTGTATAGCTGAAAGCCGGTGTGCAGACGTTATTTGAAAATCATCTCCGAGGAGCCGAGGCTGAAATAAGTAAGCCCGGACGGATGTCTACCGTTACAAAGAACACGTATGATAGTACGTTGCTAAGTGCTATTAGCGAAGAGCTAATAGAATTAGGGTGGTAACGCGGTTAAACCCGTCCCTACTTCATGGGGACGGGTTTTTTGTGTGCTTTAAAATATTCAAAAGGAGTGATTGTAGATGAAGAAAGTAGATGTAAAAGAGTCAGCTGTAGGGAGAGAAACACGTATTCGTAAGCAGTGGAACGAGCAAAGTATTTTCGAGCAATCAATTCAGAATCGAGAAGGCGCACAGTCTTTCGTATTTTATGAAGGACCACCAACGGCGAACGGTTTACCACACGTCGGACATGCACTTGGACGGACAATTAAAGATGTAGTAGCGAGATATAAAACGATGGCTGGTTATAAAGTGCTACGAAAAGCGGGATGGGATACACACGGTTTACCTGTAGAATTAGGTGTTGAGAAGCAACTCGGTATTTCTGGTAAACATGAAATTGAAGAGTATGGAATTGAGCCATTTATTCAGAAGTGTAAAGAGAGTGTATTCACATATGAGAAGCAGTGGCGTGAATTCACTGAAAGCATCGGTTATTGGGTAGATATGGATGATCCATACGTTACGCTAGAGAATCCATATATCGAAAGTGTATGGCATATTTTAGGGACGATTCATGAAAAAGGATTATTGTACAAAGGGCATAGAGTCTCACCATACTGCCCAAGTTGTCAAACTTCACTAAGTTCACATGAGGTTGCACAAGGGTATAAAACAGTAAAAGACTTAAGTGCAACAGTTAAGTTTCAAGTGAAAGATAGTGAAAATGAATATTTCCTAGGGTGGACAACAACACCTTGGACACTTCCAGCAAATGTTGCGCTCGCTGTACATCCAAATATGGAATACGTGAAAGCGAAACAAGAAGGTCATGTATACATTGTTGCGAAAGAACGTGTACAAGATGTATTAAAAGAAGACTATGAAGTATTATCTGTTCATAAAGGTGAAGAATTAGTAAACACATCTTATATGCCGCCATTTCCAATGAAAGAAGTTACAAATGGCTATCACGTTATCGCAGCAGATTTTGTCACGGCAGATAGTGGTACAGGACTCGTTCATATCGCTCCAGCATATGGGGAGGACGATTATAGAGTCGTTCAAAGTGAAGGATTGTCATTCTTGCATGTTGTAGATGAGAAAGGTGAGTATACAGAAGCAGTACCATTTTTGAAAGGGAAATTTGTAAAAGATTGTGACGTGGATATTGTTCGTCATTTAGCGAAGGAAGGCTTACTATATCATAAAGAAAAGTATGAACATAGCTACCCACATTGCTGGCGTTGTGATTCACCACTTCTTTATTATGCAGGAGAGAGTTGGTTAATCCGAACAACTGCAATTAAAGATACATTTTTGCAAAATAACGATTCTGTTACTTGGTATCCAGATCATATGAAACATGGACGCTTTGGTAAGTTTTTAGAAAATATGGTGGACTGGAATATTAGCCGAAATAGATATTGGGGAACACCATTAAACGTATGGGAATGTGAAAGTTGCGATCATCAATTCGCACCGAAAAGCATTGCTGATTTAAGAAAGCATAGTACAAAAGAAACACCGGAAGATTTGGAATTGCATAAGCCATATGTAGATGAAGTGCAAGTTTGCTGTGAAAAATGCGGAAGTACAATGAATCGTACACCAGAAGTAATTGATGTTTGGTTTGATAGTGGTTCCATGCCATTTGCGCAATATCATTATCCATTTGAAAATAAAGAGTTATTTGAAGAACAGTTTCCAGCGGATGTTATTGCAGAAGGCATTGATCAAACACGTGGATGGTTTTATAGTTTATTAGCAGTATCAGCACTATATACAGGAAAAGTGCCTTATAAACGAGTGTTATCACTAGGGCATGTATTAGACGAAGAAGGACAGAAAATGTCTAAAAGTAAAGGGAATGCACTAGATCCAGTTGATTTAGTAAATCAGTTTGGTGCAGATGCTTTAAGATGGGCGCTACTCGTTGACAGTGCACCGTGGAATGCGAAACGTTTTTCTGAAAGAACAGTACTGGAAGCAAAATCTAAGTTTGTAGATACATTAGTCAATGTGTATAGCTTCTATGTTTTATATGCAAATTTAGATGGGTATAATCCAAAAGAAACGTATGATGTAAAGCGGACGAAATTGGATGAATGGGTATTATCAAGATTGCATAGCACAACGAAAAAAGTGAGAACTGCACTTGATGATTATCAATTTACGAATGCAGCTCGTGAAATCGCGGCGCTTGTAGATGCAGTAAGTAACTGGTATGTAAGACGATCACGTAATCGTTTCTGGGAATCTGGTATGAATGCTGAAAAAGCAGCTGCGTATGAGACACTTCATGAAGTGCTTGTGACAATTAGTAAATTAATTGCACCATTTACACCGTTTGTCGCTGAAGATATTCATTTA
This sequence comes from Bacillus pretiosus, assembly GCF_052947655.1. Classification (NCBI taxonomy): domain Bacteria; kingdom Bacillati; phylum Bacillota; class Bacilli; order Caryophanales; family Bacillaceae; genus Bacillus; species Bacillus pretiosus. The sequence continues at coordinate 2,044,999 of NZ_CM129593.1, forward strand.
AATTTAACTGGAAGTAGCGTTCATTTAGAGGATTATCCAGTTGTAAATGAATCACTACTTCAGCCGAAACTAGAAGCGGAAATGGATGCTGTTTTACAAGTTGTTGAACTAGGAAGAAGTAACCGTAATCAGCATTCTTTAAAAGTAAAACAGCCGTTAGCAGAACTTGTATTACTAGCGCATAATGAAAATGATATGGATTGGGAATCTTATCGTGATATCGTCATGGATGAGCTAAATGTCAAAGCGTTTCATGTTGAACTCGATGAAACGAAATATACGTCCTATCAATTAAAGCTGAATTTTAAAACAGCTGGGCCGAAGTTTGGTAAAAATGTGAATGCAATAAATGGATGGTTAAAACAATTATCAAAAGAAGAAGTACAACACTTTGTATCTACAGAAAGAGCAGTTTACGAAACTGCACCAGGAGAAGAAGTAGTTGTAACGGCTGAAGATGTAGTAGTAGAGAAAGTTGCGAAATCAGGGTTCTCTAATACGACTAACGGACAATATACAGTTATGTTAGATACGAATGTAACAGAAGAGTTGTTACAAGAAGGAGTGGCGCGTGAATTTATTCGAGCGGTTCAAGAATATCGTAAGCAGTTAAATTTACCGGTTAATTTACGAGTAGATGTTATTCTTGATACAGAGGAAGAGCTACAACGAACATTAACGAACCATAAAGATTTATTGGAAGAAAATTTACTCGTTAAGCAATTTACATTTGATCACTTAACGAATGAAGACGATGAACTATCTTTAGGTGAAGCGAAAGTTCGAATTAAATTAAGCGCGGCTCATTAAAGAAAAAAGGAAGTTGGAATCATTCCAACTTCCTTTTTGTATGATGGAAATTTATCCGGCTAACTTCCTCATAATCCGTTCGATAGGTCCTCTAGTAAATGTCTTTCTTCATAGCACACTAAATAAAATACTGTAGAAATATATTTCTACAGTATTTTTCTCATTTTATACATAAATATTGAGAAAATTTCACTCAACCTAAATGGAAAGGTAATAGAATTGTTTATAGAGAATTACTCGTAGATTCAATTTTTATCCCCCCATTTTGTGGGGAATGATTGCCTAGTGGTAATGGGATAAGGTTGAGCTACTTTATTAGGGGGAGTGGTTCTATGTTTAATAAAAAAATGGTGGCAATGGCAATGACTGTGCCGTTAGTAATGGGGACGATTTCTACGGTTTCGGCATTGGAAAAACAGCAGCAAGTAAAGCTAGAAGCTTATTCGCCGCAGAAAAAAGCAACTGAATATTTAAAAGAAAATGCTGCGCAGTATGGATTAAAAACAGACCTTTCAGACTTGCAATATATTTCTACAACAGAAACGTCAGTAGCTTCATATGTTAGGTTCCAGCAAGTTATTAATGGTGCACCTGTATTTTCAAAACAAATTACAGTTACTCTTAACGGAGAGGGAAAGGGCGTACTTGCTGTTTCTGATTATCAATCCGTCAAAGGTGTGAAGGAAGTAACGACAAAAATTAGTGAAAAAGATGCAATACAAAAATCAATGGCGTATGTTGGAGAAGCAAGTGAGCAAAACTTATGGGCTCCTACAGAGAAAGAATTTGGATATATTGTTGAAGAGGGAATTGCTCGTCCAGTATATAAAGTGGTAGTCCATTCTAATAATCCATTTGGTGCATGGGAAACATTTATTGATGCGGAAAATGGGAAGTTAATTAAAAAGGTTGATATAAACCGAAAAGCTGAAGGGACAGGAAAAGTATTTTTACCTAACCCAGTCGTATCTAGCGGTAGTAAAGTAGGCTTAAAAGATAATAACGATGCAGATTCAACAGCGTTAACGAATCAATTGAAGACTGTTACGTTAAAAGGTTTAGATGGGACAGGATTTTTAATTGGAGAGTATGTAACGATTTCTTCAAAAGCAAAAACAAAATCTACAAATTTACAATTTAACTATACACGTGCAAATGATAGCTTTGAAGATGTTATGTCGTATTATCATATCGATACATTACAGCGTTACATTCAAGGGTTAGGATTTAAAAATATTAATAATCGCTCTATTAAAGTGAATGTGAATGGAACGACGGCTGATAACTCATTTTATTCTCCGACAACTAAAGCTTTAACTTTTGGTACTGGCGGAGTAGATGATGCAGAAGATGCTGGTATTATCGCACATGAATACGGGCATTCAATTCAAGATAACCAAGTGCCTGGCTTTGGTAGTTCTGCAGAAGGCGGAGCGATGGGAGAAGGATTTGGTGACTTCTTAGGTGCTACGTATGAAGATGCAGTATCGACAACAGGCTACGGAAAAGCATGTGTTGGAGAATGGGATGCGACAGCTTATTCTAGTTCAGATCCGACGTGCTTGCGCCGATTAGATACGAATAAAGTGTATCCGAAAGATGTTACAAATGAGGTACATGATGATGGGGAAATTTGGGCACAAGGTCAATATGAGATGGCACAAGCTTTTGGACGTGATGTAGCAACGAAAATTATTTTACAATCACACTGGTCATTAACACCAAACTCTAAATTCAGTGATGGAGCAAAAGCGATTAAGCAAGCGGATGCTCTTTTATATGGCGGACTACATGCTGCTGATATCGATCGTATTTGGGCAGCAAGAGGAATTAGTACGAATTAATATAAAAAGTCGTGGCGTTTATAAGCCACGACTTTTTAATTTGCTTAAGAACTGGTACTAGTAAAGTAAGCTATATGAATGCTAATGTAAATTCATCCGCATTCTAGTTGTTTTTTTCGTCTTTAAAAACAAAATGCTCTTTAAATTTTCTAGACTCAACTTTTTGACCGTTTCTCATGGAGCGGAAAGGGTGTTCTTGCCAAGTAATGATTACATCAACTTCATCTGCTTTTGTAGCAACTGGAAAATTAGCATGTTCAAATCCAGTTTTTCCACTTGCTAAGCGACTTTCCTTTCGTGAGAAAAGTTCATATTTCGTTTTCGTTTTTGGCTCGTTGCGGAATACGTCGACTTGTACGTTATATACTTCACTGTTACCAACATTTTTTACTGAAAATTGATATGTTTTAAATTCATCTTCTTTAGCTTGAAGCATATTGTTACCTATGTTCTTCGGTTCATCAAAATTCACTTTCCATTGATCAGAGTTTTGGGAGATTGGTAAAGATTTTGGTGAATAGGCGTATGTTTCATTCACTGCAATTAGGCATAACAAAAGAAGAAAGAAACTAATCGCTTTTTTCATATAAACACCTCGCTATAAAATTTTTATCCCGCTATTTGCCGGGCAGTAAGACCCTCCACCTCAAAATTCAGGGAAAGCAAAGAAGTTAGGTGGGGGGCGGGCTTACCGTAAAAGCCCGATTGGTGAGGGCTGATAATCAGTGGGGAGGAACAAAATCCCCACTGATTAAAGTTTCACTTTATCAATATGCGTAAATAAAACGGAAATTATGTAATAAAATGGAAAGGGTGATACTTTGATTCAAATGAATTTGAAAAAACTTGAAGAGGTAGTAGGCGGTGAAGGGTTACAAGAATCGTTTCATCACATAGAGATACATGGAGTCTGCATAGATTCCAAAAGCATTAAAGAAGGAAATGTATTTGTTCCAATCATTAGGGTGAAAGATGGACATGATTATGTGAAAGAGGCATTCGATAATGGAGCTGTCGCTTCCTTATGGAAAAAGTCTTACAGCACTCCGCCAAAAGGGATGCCAATTATATTTGTAGATGACACTTTGTTTGCTTTGCAACATTTGGCACAATTTTATCGGAAAGAGCTAAATGTAAAAGTAATTGGAATTACAGGTAGTAATGGCAAGACAACGGTAAAAGATATAATAAGCACGATTGTAAGTACAACTCATCGTGTGCATAAAACAAAGGGAAACTTTAATAGTCAAATCGGTTTACCATTAACTATTTTAGAAATGAAACGAGATACAGAGTTTTTAATTCTTGAAATGGGGATGAGTGAAAAAGGACAAATTCGAAACTTATCAATAATAGCACAGCCAGATGTAGTGATCATTACAATGATTGGTCATTCTCACTTAGAGACGCTTGGATCAAAAGAAGAAATTGCGAAGGCTAAATTAGAAATTATTGATGGATTAAAAGATGAAGGATTATGTTTGTATAATGGTGATGAGCCATTCCTTTTGAAAAATAAGAATTTATCGAGTATAACTTGTAAGGCATTTGGTGAAAAGTATACAAATGATTTGTTTCCAACAAACGTGCAATTAGATGAATATGGTGTTCATTTTAAATTAAATGATTCAAAAATACAGTACGATGTTCCTTTGCATGGAAAACATAATATTTTAAATGCGATTGTCGGAATCGCCGTAGGTCAATTTTATAATGTCCCCACAGAAAAAATACAGAAAGCATTGCGACAAGTAAATATTACTCATATGCGCTTTCAATTTTTAACTGCTAAAACAGGTTTTACAATTATTAACGATGCATGGAATGCCAGTCCCTCTTCAATGAAGGCCGCAATTGAAACGTTACAGACATTAAATGCCTATAAGAAAAAAATGATAGTAATTGGGGATATGTTGGAGTTAGGGAAGAATGCTGAAACATATCATAGAGAAATTGGTAAAATGTTAAATCAAGAGAGCATTCAATATGTATTCACTTATGGAGAGTTAGCTGAAATTGTAGCGGAAGAAGCGAGAAAGAAATATGATATAGGAAAAGTACAGTCATTTAATAGTAAAGCCAAGATAGCAGAGGAAGTATTAAAAGTTATAACGAAAAAGGATATCATATTATTGAAAGGCTCACGTGGAATGGCTTTAGAGGAGATTGTACAAAATTGGATATGAAAGATCAAAATATATTTAAAAAGGCTTGCGTTTTATAAAACAAAGAGATAGAATACTCTGTAAATATAAAAAGTGAGGATCAGGAAAATTACATGATGCAAAGGTCTACAGAGAGCAATCGGTTGCTGAGAAGATTGCGATACCGTATGATGGAAAGACACCTGTGAGTGTTGCTTTGAACGTGATAATTAGTAAAAGCAAACGGTACCTACCGTTATCAGGGCTAAGATGGTCATTATGACAATTTGGGTGGTACCGCGGAAAAATCCGTCCCTATTTATAGGGGCGGATTTTTGTATTCTTTGAAAGGAGGTGAGTGACCGTGGATGATGACGATGACAACAACAATAACGTAAATAAATATAAAATTACTGGAGGGAAATGTAATGAAGCGTTCACTCACAAAAGAATGTACGGAGCAAGGCGGCAAGGTTGTATTACTTCAAGGATGGGTAAAAAAAATTCGTCATCTAGGTAATATTAGTTTTTTATTAATAAGGGATCGATCAGGAGTTATGCAATGTGTACTAGAAAATGAGTTAGCTGGATATAAGGTAGATGTGGAAAGTGTCGTTCAAGTAGTAGGCCAGATAGTAGAGACTTCGAAAACAGAATTAGGAGTTGAAGTGCTCGCTCACGACGTGAAAATATTAAATTGCGCAGAACCACTTCCGTTTGAAATAAATAAAAAGAAATTGCAAGTTGGCTTAGATCAACTACTGAATGAGCGGGTATTATCATTAAGACATGAGAGAACTGCGGCGATATTTAAAGTGAAATCTACACTTGTTCAGAGCTTTAGTGAATTTCTTATAGAGAACGATTTCACACGTATATTTACTCCGAAAATTGTTTCACAAGGGGCAGAAGGAGGAGCGAATGTTTTTAAGCTTCCATACTTTCAAAAAGAAGCTTATTTAGCACAATCGCCACAGTTTTATAAACAGATGATGGTAGCGGGAGGGTTAGAACGTGTTTTTGAAGTTGCACCTGTTTACAGAGCGGAACATCATAATTCTTCCCGTCATTTGAATGAATATATATCGTTAGACGTAGAACTTGGATTTATTCATGATTTTTATGAAGTGATGCAATTAGAAACGGATGTTTTACGATATATGTTTCAACAAGTAGCAAAAAACTGTGAAAAAGAACTACAACTATTACAAATAGAAGTACCTGTTATTACAGAAATACCGAAAATTACATTGTTACAAGCGCAAGAAATTTTGAAAAGTAAGTACCAGAAAGAATCGCCAATTGGGGATTTAGATACAGAAGGTGAGAAGCTATTAGGGAAATATGTGAAGGAAACATATAAGAGTGAGTTTGTTTTCATTACACATTATCCGAAAGAAGCTAGGCCGATGTATACGATGCCAAATAAAGAGAATCCATCTATTACTGATTCGTTCGACTTACTATATAAAGGACTAGAAATAACTTCAGGGGCGCAGCGAATTCATGATTACGAAATGTTACTCACTTCTTTTAAAGAAAAAGGATTACATCCAGATACGTTTCAATCTTATTTAAATACATTCCGATATGGTTGTCCCTCGCACGGTGGCTTTGGAATTGGATTAGAGAGAGTTGTATACAAACTATTGGAATTAACAAATGTACGAGAGGCGAGTGCTTTTCCGAGAGATTGTACGCGTCTCATACCGTAAGAATAACCCCCTTCTATAGTGTAGAAGGGGGTTATTCCTTTCAACACATGTTAAAAGGAATAATTTTTTGTGTGAAAATATGTAAATTATATTAAGAACATTTTATAATGAATTGAGAAAAAGAAAATTCATAAGTTATAATGAAATATGAATATAAAAAAAGTTCATATAATAATGTATGGAAGGGTATGAAACATGTTATATCAAACTCAAGCAACACAACAAACACCAGCTTATATAATTTATCTTCTTGATGTAAGCGCATCAATGAACCAAATGATGGATGCAGGCGGAGAAGAAAAAAGAAGAATTGATATTGTAACGGATGCTCTTTCTTTAGCGATTCGCCAAATGGTATTTCGTTCAACAAAAGGTAGTCGCTTGCTTCCAAGGTATAAGTTATCTATTTTAGCCTATAGCGATCATGTTTTTGATTTATTGGGTGGTGTGAAAACAATAGACGAGGTAGCAAGACTGCGTCCATTAGAAAAAATTCAAACGCATCGTTTAACTGATACAGCAAAAGCTTTCTCTGTAGTGGAGAAGTTATTGCAAAGGGAATTACCAAATTTACAAGATGGACCAGCTCCTGTTGTTTGTCATATGACAGATGGGGCATCAACTGGTGAAGATCCAGAATTAATTGTACGAAGAATTATGAATATGTCTGTACCTGATGGAAACGTACTAATTGAAAATATTTTTATTTCAGATGAAATTATGCAAGAACAAATTTCTAATATAAAGAAGTGGGAAGGGATTATGCCAAATACAGAGATTACAGATGAATATGGTGCAAAGTTGCAAAGACTTTCATCGCCTATACCTCAAAGCTATCGTGAGATGATGACGGAACATGGGTTTCATATTGCAGATGGTGCTGTGATGATGTTTCCTGGGACAAATGCGGACTTAGTATCACTTGGATTTCAAATGTCTGCTGCAACGCCGGTTCGATAGGAGGGGGGAGTAAGGTGAAATATACCCTATCGCAAAAGGAAGAAACGGTATTGCAAGAAAAGGAAACGAAACATTTTACTTATAGATATAGTTATGTAAGAGCAAAAGAAACGCAGGATTTAAACGAGAGTGGACAAGACTTTCTAGTATTTCTAGATAATGGAACTAGTTTCGTATTTGCCTTATGTGATGGTGTAGGGCTATCTTTTCATGGTGAAATTGCTGCGGAATTTCTTGGTATGAAGTTAGTAAACTTGTTTGATACATGTCAAGAAAGTGGACTGGATATTGCTACATTATTAAATGAACAGTTAAATAATTGGATAGAAGAAGCTTCAGAGGAAGTGAGTGCATTTCGATTGCCAGAAGAAACACCGTGGTTACTACGCGATGTTTTGGAAGAAAAGCGAAAAAAAGGTAGTGAAGCGATGTTTACTGGCGGGAAAATAGAACTCATTCCAAATCAAGATAAAGTACAAATAACGATAGTTACACATGGCGATTCATTTGTACAATTGTTTCAAGATAAGGAGAATTGTTCGAATGTAATGAAGTTTAAGAGAAATATAAAGAAAAGATGGTCTACACAGCGAGGCATTATTGGTGGGGAATTGGCGGTTTTTTCAAAGGTATTATCTAGACAAGAAGCTAATCGGATAGTTATTCACTCAGACGGACTTTTGCCACTTAAGCAGTATAACTTTGAGGAAGTGTTAAAAGAAATTGAGAGGGCACAGAACTCTCCGACAAGCGATGATATTTCATTTTTAGATGTTTCTTGGTAACAAACATGATGGAAAAAAGGTGAATAAGCGTGGAAGAGATTATTGTGACATACATAAAACAGTCAAATGAAGAAATTGATATTGCAATTCCAAATGACGTAAAAGTGGTGCAAATTATTGAAGCGATTTTACATCATGAAAAAATAGATGAAGCATTAAGCGGAATCTATGAAATTAGAGTAGCAAAAGATAAAGAAGAGTGGCATTCTATTCGAAATGATGAAACGTTGCGCGATAATGATGTGTGGGATGGACAATATGTAATGCTACATAAAAAAGGAGCAATTATCCCTTCTTTTGAAATGATGCCAGCAGAAGAAGTTTATAATGAACCTGTTAAACAAGATATGTCTTCTAGTGAAGAAGATTATGTATGGAAAATCATTGAGTAATAGTTTTGGGATGGGGAAGGAGAAATGTTTTGTGCAAAAATCACCGTATTTTCAACGCTCTCCGCGTGTGAAAGTAGATATACCAACAGGGGATGTTATTATTCATGATCCACCGAACATACCGGAGGAGCCGAAGTTTTCAATTGAAACAATGTTACTGCCTGCAATGATGACAGTTTTAACATTGGTATTATATTTTGTAATGATGAAATTTATGAAGATGAATGCAAGTTATATGCCATTAATGATGGTTTCAAGTATTCCGATGTTGGGATCATATATAATTACAACGATGGGGCATTTCCGTAAAAAGAAAGAACATCGTCAAATGGTTGAACAATTACAAACAAGATATTTAGAGCAAATTCAAAAGCATCGAGTGGAATTAGATACATTAAAGGTTGAACAAGCAAAATATTTAATTACACAAAATCCAAGCCCATTAAAAAGTGTACAAAGAATTGAAAATCGGGAAAGTAATTTATGGGAGAGAACACCTGAAAGTCCAGACTTTTTAGATATTCGTATTGGTACAGGAGAAAGACCATTTCTTGTAGAATTGAAGGTGCCTGAACAGAAAGGTTATGAAGAAAATCCATTAGTTACAGAAGCGCAAAATGTGAAAAGGGATTTCAATACGATACCAAATGGACACATTTCCATTTCTTTGAAAAAAAACGATGTAATTGGTGTAGTTGGAAATAAAGAAGATAGACTAAACTTTATTCGAATTGTAACGACGCAAATTATGACGCATCATGCACCAAATGAAGTGAAAATAGCTGCATTTTATCATGAGAAAGAGAAAAAGCAGTGGGATTGGATGAGGTGGCTTCCTCACGTATGGGATGAACAGAGAAGTATGCGCTTTTTATCTGAAAATCAACAAGATGCACAGAAACTAGCTGAAGTACTATTTACCCCACTTAACATGCGTAGAATCTATAATTCTTCTGCGCAAGCGGATGCAAAAGTTCCTTTAATTCCGATGTATGTTTTTTTCTTATCAGCGAGAGAATTTTTAGAAGATGATCCTTTAACTCCAATGTTACTTAGAGAAGGTGAAAGCGTAGGAGCTTCTACATTTATTTTTGCGGAACAAAAGGAACGGTTACCGATGGAATGTGATCTTGTAATAAGTTTAAATGGAGAAGATGGTGAGTTAGTAGAAACGTTTTCAAGTTCAGCTGAAAATAGTGGGACAACGCGTGCTAGTTTTAAAGTAGATCGACTTTCATTCGAACGATGTGAACTAGGAGCGCGAAGCATTGCTCCAATTCGAATGAAAAGTTCTACAGCAGCCAACATTCCGAAAGTATTAACATTTTTAGACTTGTTTCAAGCTAAAAACATGGAAGAATTACAAGTGCTAGAGAGATGGAAAGAAAATCGATATCCGACTTCATTACCGGTTCCAATTGGTGTAAGAGAAGGAAGTAAACCTGTTTTTCTAAATATTCACGATAAAATAGAGAAAAAAGGGCATGGTCCGCACGGTCTAATGGCTGGTACAACTGGATCCGGAAAAAGTGAAGTGATTCAGTCTATAATAGCGGCGTTAGCGGCAACCTATCATCCTCATGAGATGGCATTTATGCTTATCGACTATAAAGGTGGTGGAATGTCAAATACATTTGCGGGATTACCGCACATTATTGCATCTATTACGAACTTAGAAGATCCAAATTTAATTGAGCGTGCCAGAATTTCATTAAAAGCAGAATTAGAGCGTCGACAAAAATTATTCATTCAGGCTGGAAATGTTCAGCATTTAGATGAATATTATGAAACAAGCTGGCGTGAAAAAGAACCTTTACCACATTTATTTATTGTTATTGATGAGTTTGCTCAAATGAAAAAGGAACAACCAGAATTTATGGACGAGCTAATTAGTGTCGCTGCAATAGGAAGGACATTAGGAGTTCATTTATTATTAGCAACTCAAAAACCTTCGGGGGTTGTAAATGACAAGATTTGGAGTAACTCGCGTTTTCGAATTTGTTTACGTGTCCAAGATGATGCGGATAGTCGTGAAATGTTAAAGATTCCAGATGCCTCTAAAATCAATGTACCAGGACGAGGGTATCTCCAAGTTGGTAGCAATGAAGTATTGGAATTATTCCAATCAGCATGGAGCGGAGCACCTTATAATCCAGATGAAGAGAAAGTTCTTGATATTGTTGATTTTACAGAAGTTAAGCTCTCGGGTGAAAGAATAAAAGTGAAAAAGCGTCCAAAACCAATGACAAATAGTCCAAAACAACTACAAGCTTTTATTCAATATGTACAGAGCGTATCAGAAAAAGAAAATATTAAAGCATTACCAGGACCTTGGCTGGATCCATTACCGGAAAAATTATTGTTAAAAGAATTTTATGCTATGGAAGATTGGACAATTGCTGAGTGGAATAAATCAAAAGAATATTTACAAGTAACAGTAGGATTAATTGATGATGTTGCAAATCAAGCGCAATTTCCGCTGAAGTTAGATTTACAAGAAGGACATTTAAATATTTATGGTATGCCAGGAACAGGAAAAACAACGATGTTACAAACAATTATTATGTCCCTAGCAGTATCTCATACACCAGAAGAAGTGAATTTTTATATTATTGATTTTGGTCGTATGTTCTTAGATTTTAGAGATTTACCTCATGTAGGCGGGGTTGTACAAGAGGACGAAAATGAAAAAATGAAACGTCTATTCGGATTTTTAAAGAAGGAAATCACGCATAGAAAAGAGAGTTTTTCTAATATCGGTGCAAAGTCATTCTCTATGTATAATCGAATGGTTGGAAAGAAAATTCCTGCTATCGTTGTAATGGTAGATGGTTATATAAGATTTAAAAATGAATTCGAAAAAGAGAATGAAGTATTAGAAATATTATTACGCGAATCAAGCACATATGGCGTGTACTTCTATTTCTCACTTAATCAAACAATTGATATGTTTGATCGTGTTCGTAATAATATACCGATGGCAATTACATTTGAATTGCAAGATAGAGCTGAATATCCTAGTTTAGTTGGTAGACCGAATTTCCCGTTAATTGAAGTTCCTACTGGCCGTGGGTTAATGAAAGGTCAACCACCGGAATTGTTCCAAGCAGCACTACCGTTTATAGGTGAAAGTGAATTAGAATACTCACAGCAATTAAAAACGATTATTCAAAAAATGGGCAGTGAATGGAATGGTGAAAAAGCAAAAGAGATTCCAATGGTTCCTAAAGAAATATTTGTAGAAGATTTAGTTGAGCAATTAGAACCAACTCAAATTTCTGCAGGAGTTGAAACAGACGATATCCGTTTGCAAAATTTTTCATTGGACGAAATGAATCATATATTTATCGGTGGAAGAATAGAAGGTGGAAAAACATCATTATTACAAACACTTCTTTTCACTACTACATACCAATACTCTCCAGAAAAGGTTGAGCTATACTTAGTAGACCTTGGTGAAAGACCTACTGGCATATTAGCTCTTGGAGATTTACCTCATGTGAAGAAGAAAGTTACAGATGATATGCAATTAAAAGAAATGTTAGATGAATTGTTAGAGCTAATAAATAATAGAGAAGCAGTAGTACCTTCTATAGATCCAAACGTAACAGTGGAGTTTCCATATAAGAAAATAATCATTGCAATTGATGATATTGATCAAATGTTAACTGTATTATCTATTGATTATGAGGCGAAAAATAAAATGGAACTAATAGTTCAAAATTGTAAAAATAAAGGGATTCATTTTTTAACGGCGGCTACAACATCTAGTGTAAATAACTTTTCACATGAAAAATGGTTTGCGGAAATTAGAAAGAGAAGTATTGGTTATTTATTAGGAACGACTCACAATAACGATGTATATTTCTTTAATATGAAACTTCCACATGCTGAAATCGATCAAGAATTATTAAGTGGGGATGGATATTGCATACGTAGAAAGCCAATAAAAATAAAATGTGCATATACACCGTTACATTTACTGCGCACGATGACAGACAAAATTAGTGTGAAATGGTCTGAATTAAAAGTGAAATAATATTAAAATAGGGTTAAATTACTATAAAATAGAATTTTTTTGCAATTTAACTCTTTTAAAATTGTATGAATATAGTTTATAATCTAATTGTTGTATCATTTATGATTTGAAAGGGGAAATTAATAAAATGACAGAAATTAAAATTAGACCAGAAGACCTTGAAAGAATTTCTAATAACTTTAATAACGCAGCTGCGGAAGCGCAAAGTCAAGTTAATAGACTTGAAGGCGATATTAAAAGTTTAGATGGTCAATGGGCTGGGTCAACACAAGCGAAATTCAGAGGGGAATTTGAAAATTCTAAACAAAAAATGCAACAATACATTCCTATTTTAGAAGGAATTTCGAGAGATCTAAAACGTATTGCTGAGAAATTCCGTAGTACAGATAACACATACTAAGAATAGAACAATTGCAAAAGATCAGGAGCTATTGTTCCTGGTCTTTTTTTTGAAAAATTGTTATACGAGAGTAAGGGGATAAAATGGGATTCCGACCAGAAGTAGGAGAAAAAATTAATCTTAATAAAGATGTTTATCGTTTTGAGAAACACCCAGCTGTAATTGGTATTGAGATGCCCTATGGTCAAGAGGGAAGACAAGGAACAGTTTATCAATTACAACAGGAAAATGGTGTAGAACGAATTGCATTAAAAGTTTTTAAGGAACGCTATCGTGAGGAAAAACATCAACTAGCATTTTTGAAACCACTTTCTTCCTTAGTGGGTCTGAAAGTATGTTCGCGCTATATCGTTACTAAAGAAGAACATACATCTGCTATCGAAAAATCAGAAGATCTTGCTAATAGTATTGTAATGCCTTGGATTGAAGGTCCAACTTGGGCTGATATTTTACAAGAACAACGAGTGTTATCAAAAGAACAATGTTTCTTTATTGCAGAAGCATTTCTTACAACACTTAAAATGATGGAGGAAAATGAAGTTGCTCATAATGATTTATCGTCTAGCAACGTACTCGTACCTTTCTTAAGTGAAAATGCAATTGAAGGTCAACACTATATCGAACTTGTTGATGTTGAGCAAATGTATGGCCCAAAAACGAAAAGACCTTCGTTATTGCCAGCAGGTTCAGCGGGTTACGCACCAATGTATTTAAAAAGTGGAGTATGGCAAAAAGAAGCCGATCGATTTGCAGGCGCTATTTTATTGGGAGAAATATTAAGTTGGTGTAGTGAAGAAGTTCGAAATGAAAAATGGACGGATGCAAGCTACTTTAAAACGGAAGAAATGCAGACAGAATGTGGAAGGTATACGTTACTTCAGCAAGTATTACATAATCAATGGAACGGGGAAATTGCAAAATTATTTAAGCAGGCATGGAGTAGTAATTCTTTCGCAGAATGCCCAAGCTTTGCACAGTGGTACGATGTATTTAATAGCGCGAGAGAAAGAATAAAAATTGATGCGGAAAGGCAGTCAGCAGAAGAACACTCTCTTTTTGTATCAAAATGTTTGGAAATTGCAAGATTATTAGAAGAGAGAGGATTTAAACAAGCGGCATTATATGAATATAAAATAATTTTCAATTCACTCAATCCATCAACAGCTCTGCAAAAAGAACTCGCATATATCATTCAAACTATGGAGAGTCAAGAGCCTGAAATAAATAATAAAATGGTCCTACAACATTATTTGGAATTAGCTACTGAATTGGAACGAGAAAACAATGCAGCATTTGCTTGTTTCGTCTATTCACGAATCGTACAATTTCCAAACATTGATCAGGCGTTAAAACAGGAAATTGAAAGCATTATTAAAGAGATAGAAGAAGAGCAAGGAACACAGTCGCAGCAAGAAGTAGCAGCTACAATTACAGTGCCAAATAGCATTCTACAGAGCCGAAAACAAACGAAAAAACAAGTGGAATATGATATAGATGATGAGATTTTAAATGCAAAAGCATCCAATCAACCACTTACAGTAGCGCATGAACAAAGTGAACCGTCACCTTTTTCTAAATGGTGGAAAAAGAATAAAAAACGGATTTTGATTATTGGCTCAACTGCAGTTGTTGTAATAGGTGGTTCGACGTTGTTTTATTTCTACACAACAAATGCTAAATATCAAAAGTTTATGGAACAAGCACGACAAGCTTATGATGATAAAAAATATACAAAAGCAGAAGAAGCTGTTGGACAGGCAATTGCTGTGAAGGGGAAAGACGAGGCATATCTCCAATTAGCAACGATTTACGTTGCTGAAGGAAAAAATAAAATTGCAATCGATTATATTACAAAACTAATAAAAGATAGAGAAATCGATAAAGAAAATAATGAAGCTGCTTATCTATTAGCTTCAGCGAATTTCCGCATTGGAAAATATCAAGAAGCAGTGCAAAATTTTGAACAAGCGCTAGCGAATAATGCAAAAGGAATTGAAGCATACAAAAAAGATGCGATGCGAGATTTAGCTGTAAGTCATATGAAAATGAAAGAATTTGAAAAAGCGGAAGATGTTATTGTCAAAATGAGTACGAAGACAAATGAAGATAAAGCAATTGTTTCGTATTTAAAAGGTCAATTATCAACCGCAACGGTACAGTTAGATAAAGCAGAATCTTTCTTTAAAGAAGCTATTATGCAAGATTCAAAGAATGCCATATATACAATTGAACTTTCAAATTTATATGTGCTTTGGAATAAAACAAATCTAATTGATAGTGCGAAGAAAGAAATGAATTATCAACAAGCATCTCACATTTTACAAGTAGCGATTCAAAAAGATATGAAAAATATTGAGTTGTTAAATCAACTAGGAATTGTGTATTACGAAGCGGGTCAATTTTATGAAACGCGAGATGGTGCAAAGAGTACTGCTGCATATCAGCAAGCGTTAGAAGCTTACAATAGAGTTGTCAGCAGTGGAACACGCGACATAAATACGCTTGTAAATATAGGGATTTTATACGATAAAGTGGGACAAGGGAATGAAGCAGAGAAGCTTTTCACAGAAGCATACGCACAAAACGATGAAAATCCACATGTGAATTTTGCATTCGGGATGTTTAAAATTAAACAGAAAAAATACGAGGAAGCAAGTCGTTTCTTAAGAAAAACAGTGCAAGCAAATGAAAATGAATCCGAAGTAAGAGCTGCGCAAGAAAAACTAACAGAAATGAAAACAAACGGTTGGATTCAATAAAGATAGGAAAAGGGGAAAAGGACATGGAGGAAAACAATAATAACTTAGGGAAAAAAGTCGCTATATCCGTAATGTCGGTAGCATTACTAGGAACATCAGGATATCTTGTGTATGACAAAGGCTTTAAGACAGCAGGAAAAGAACAAGTAAAACTAGCAAGTAATACAGAAGAGAAAAAAGATGATCGTATTACAGGGGGCGATTTACAGTCTATGTTCCCAAATTTAGTTGCTGATCCTGCAAAAAAAGATGAAAAACCCGGTGAAAAACCAACTATTAATTTAGCAGACTTAATTGGGAATAATAAATCACCAATTACGCCAGTAACATATAAACCAGATGAAGTATCGGTTGAAAAGAAAGATCCACAAATCAAATTATCGGATGCACCAACTCCACAGAAACTAGATTTACCAACTAATATGGTTGGACCTGTGGCAGAGCCAGGAAAAGCGAATGATAATAAACAGCAACTAACTGTACAAGAAGGAGACGGACAAAAACCAGATACAGGTACAAAACCAGACACAGGTACAAAACCAGATACGGGCACAAAACCAGATACAGATGCAAAACCAGATACAGACATAAAACCAGATACAAGCACAAAACCAGACACAGGTACAAAACCAGACACAGACACAGACACAAAACCAGATACAAAACCAGATACGGGCACAAAACCAGATACAAAACCAGATACAAAACCAGATACAAAACCAAAACCAGATCCAGAACCAACACCAACACACCCAACAATTACAGTATCACCAAAAACGGGTGACATTTTAGTTGAGTGGTACGCTGGAAATGGAAAATACTACTCATCTGTTTTCTTTAATGATTTTTATACGAGTCAAAAAGAACTGGATGAAAATGCATTAAATAATTTAACGAACTACTATAGCAAAAAAGAAGACTGGACGCTCGTTAGCCAATTGAATACACCATCAAAATCAAAATCAATAGCAGAACATAAGTTAGCATTAGATAATGTAGAACAAATTCTTACAAGTGGTGAATATTCAAATGAGAGAGCATTATTCTATTTACGTAATCAAATGAATGTATTAAATGAATCGGTTACTACACAAGAAGAGTTACAAAGATATTTAAGTGAAAATAAGAAAGATTATATTAAATCTGTAGCAGAAAAAGTTTATCAAACAGCAACAGAAGAAAAAAGAGAGTGGTCAAATACAGGGGATGTAGCATCTTTAGAACAAGCATTAAGTAAATTTTATTTAGTTACATCAGTATTTGAAAGCGTAGATCCTGCATTAGTAGAAAAAGCGAATCAAGATGTAGAAGATATTTTCAACAAGCTATTACAAGAAGAATTACAGAAACTTAATATCCAAACATCAGTAGTGATGTCTGCAACTGAAACAAAAGAAAAAGCAAGCCAAGTAAAAGAAGATACTAGCAGTAATGAAGGAAAAGCAGTGAAAGAAGTTACTAGCAGTAATGAAGGAAAAGTAGTTAAAGAAGAAAATGTAAGTGAAAATGAGGCAACAGCTACATCAAGTGAGAAAAATCTAAAAGATTCAATAACTGAAGGTGCCACAGATAACGATAAAACAAATAATGTAGATTCAAGTAATCAAAAAGAAAAAGTGAAATCTGACCCAGTGAAAGAAGCAATTGCTCAAATTGATGTATATTTAAATCCAGCGAATCCACATTATGAAAATGCTTTACTATTAACAAATCAGTATATTGACGGGGCAACAGGCGAACAAAAAGAAAAGTTAGAAAAGCAATTTGTTGGGGCTGTAGAGGGACTTCGTGGACAAATTAAAGATTCTAATTTCAAAGTCGAAGATGCTATAAATAAAGCGAATTTATTAGCAAATACGGCAAGAGTAGAAAAATCTGTTCAAGATGAATCTCATCAGTTATTAATGCCGTTAATGTTTGAAAGAAAAGCAAACGATGCTGCAAATAATGGAGAATATTATACAGCGGTATTAAATATTGCAAATGCAATTCGTACAAAGCACCCATTGGAACGCTCAAGAGAAGAAATGGTTAATTATGCGAATAAATTATGGACAGATACAGAAAATGAATGGAATAAAATGAATGGAACGACAGGATGGCAAAGTGAAGTAAGTAAAAACTTATTACCATCATACACATTACTTGCACAGTTAAAGGATATTGATAAAACGATTGGCCAAATTAGTGGTATGAATATGATTGATAATGCATCCAAAAAAATGGAGGGAATTCAACTTATTCAGTTAGCAGGTGATGAAGCAAATAAAGAAGGGCAAACGAGCCTTTATAATGCTTTACATTATTATGGTCAAGCAGCTTCTCGTGGTGTTGTTGACAAAACAGGATTTTCTAATGTTGCTAGTCTTGTAATTAAAGAAGCAAAACAGTTAGAAAAAACGCAATATAAATCAGCGTTAAACAACTATCAAATTTTATATAAAACACCAGGTATTGAAGAATTAGGAATTAAAGAGGGGGTAAAAGCGGCAATTGAGTATTTGAGTACATTTGAAGCTGCAAAGGCAAGCGGGAATAAAGATACGATTGAAGATTTAGCTTCAGCAATTGAATTAACTTATCGTTCTATGGAATTAGGATATCCAGAAGCAGATGCAAAAGAATGGATGAATATGGTAGCTCTAAAAATGTTTAATAAAGGTGCAGGATATATGTCCGCAACTGACACGAATAATGCATATAAATGTTTTGAATTTTTAAGTCGTGATAAATATGCAAATGCTATTAATGGAGAAATAACGAAACAAGCAAAAGTGGAGGTAGATAAAATTAAATCTATGAACGTTAAAAAATAATTAGATTTAACATTCGCCATCTTACCTTGAGTAAGATGGCGAAATTATTTCGTATAAGGAGTAAATATTAATGAGTTTAGTAGAATTTTAAATTTTACTAAACTCATTAATTATTCATTAAAGCCACACTATGCATAATAAAGAATTTGAAAGGTGGAAAAAAGATGATTAGCAATTTAAAAAGGGAAGCATTAGCCTCATTGAAAGGCCGATGGGGATTAGGGGTAGGTTCAACGTTTCTTAATTATCTCATTCCCGTAGCAAGTATGTATATCATTGGTATAGTAGTATTTCTAATTTTTGGTTTGTTTATAGATGTTATAGGACCTGAGAACTTTGTATATTATTCATATGGCGAACCTCAAATTAATTTTGGATTAATTTTATCTCAAATTATTGTATGGGTTATTATTTCTATTCTTTATATTGTTGTACAGAGTGTTATGAGTTACGGCTATTATACAATCACATTAGGTTTAGCGAAAAATGAATCTACCACAATAGGTGATCTGTTTGCGGGTTTCAATTCAAAGAATATATTTAGAGCTATGAAACTAGGTATCTTACAAACAATATTTATTAGCTTATGGAGTCTTTTGTTCATAGTTCCAGGTATTATTAAATTTTTCTCTTATTCTATGGCTTACTACATTATGTTAGAGGATCCAGAATGTACAGCAAGTGAGGCAATTAAAAAAAGTAAAATGATGATGAAAGGACATAAGTTAGATTTATTTATCACTTGGCTAAGTTTCATTGGATGGTTTATTTTAGGTTCATTGGTGGGAATATTTACCCTAAATCTCCCATATCTTTGGATTTCGCCATATTATACTACTACAGTATCGCATTTCTACCTAAATCTAGTAAATAGAACTAATAATACAAATGAAGTACCAGTAATCAATATTCAAAAATAACGGATTTAACATTCGCCATCTTACTTTAAGTAAGGTGGCGAAATTATTTCACATAAAGAGTGAAGTTCAATGAGTTTACTAGAAATTTGTCCATTAGATGAGGTGTTAGTGGAAGCTTTATAGAATGAAGAAAAAAGATTTCGTTTTTATGAAATATTACAGAAATCAAATTTGCACGTTGTTGCAGATGACTGGAGACTTTTAGGAAGAATACTCAAGATTTAAGGATTGAGTTTAAAATATATGAATCTTAGGTAGTTTGAATTGGAGATGTAATATGAAAGCGAATAAAGCATTTGAGCGCGTATGTAATCTAATATCTGAAAAGTATTTAGATAATGGTTGGAAATATTCTAAGTCGGGTCATTGGATGAGTAAAAAAGATAAAAATTTCATTTATAAGGTATCCTTTTATACAAGTTGGAATAATATATCTGATAAAAATGTAGTATTTTATGGTGAATGCGCAATTCTTCCTTTAAAATCTAAAGATAAAATATTTCATATTAATACACGTCAGTACAATCTACCAAGCAATCAGTTATATTGGAACATAGCAAATGAGGAAGAGTGGGAGCGGACAGTTAACGAATTCATCAATTGGTTAAATAGTGTATTTATGCCAATTGTAGAAAGGTGCACGAATGATTTGAACAACTTTGTAAAAGAGGTTGTTGAAAGGGGTTTTTATCCTCAAAAGGGTTATATGGTAGATATTAATTTTATATTAAAGCACGGGTCACGTGAATTGGCAGAGGAAGCTATCAAAAGATACTATGACAGTTTGGAAGAGTCAATAAAAAAAGAATTTAAAGATAACTATGAAAGTATGGTGTATGGTAATGAAGCAGTTAGTGCATATGGTAATAACATGATGAGGAATTACACCAATTTTAGAACTATCATAGATAATAAAATACTTGTTACTTTATAGTACATCAAATGGTTTGACTTAGTAAGCGATAATTGGTAACCCAATTATCGCTTTTGGTTTTAAATAAGGGTACGGGAAAAGTGTATCCAACGAGACAAATAGATTCAGTAACAGAAGCACATATAATTGATAGAGTGAAAGAAATAAGAGGGAATTTAACAAGTAGGTATAAGAAATCTGGTAATTTTGCTGTTGCAGAAGTGGATGTCAGTGGGATAAGTAAATCTGAATTTTATGCTCAAAGTAGCATAAATGAACTCAAAGGAAATCTTGAGCATAAGGTGCCTGATATTTCTTTACAACCTGAAAATCCAATGTTTAAAGCTACAGAAGCAGTTGGTAAAGAGGGAGAGAGTTATTTAAGGAATACAGATACGGAGTATAAAATACTAAATGATATTGCTTCTAGGCTTGGAGAGAATACACAAGCTACTGGAAAAATTAAGTTATTTACAGAATTGGATATTTGCGACAGTTGCAGTAAAGTCATAGCAGAGTTTGCTACTAAATATAAAAATATTGAATTAGAAGTCATACACAACAATGGTAATAGAATTATTCCTTAAATTTAATTTTTTTGGAGGGGAAGACTGATGAAAGACTGGGAGTATAATGAATTATTTGATGCGATTCAGGAGACATATGAAGAGTTGTTAGATGAAGACAGGGGATATAGGTATGCTATAGCAAAACTAGCGGGTGAATTTGATAACTTAGGTAAGATAGAAGATGTTATTGTTGATACTGCTATTGGAGAAATTGCAATCGGCCATGAGAAAGTTTTTGTTGGGCGCATTGAAGGTATAACAAAGAGATTAAGCATGTTTAATCCACAAGAAGCAGGAGATGAATTAACTTTAGAAGAAATAAAAGACTTATCGAGAAGAATAAATAAAGTAATAGAAGGACTAAAAAATGAAGAGGTTGATTATAATCCTTCAGCAGAATAGTGATATTTATAAAGGATTGATTATATTAGCTGATTAAATAAGAGTAAAAAGCTCATGATAGTTGTATCATCATAGAGTACTGTATACAATGATAGAATAGAAAAAGAAGTACGAGCTTAGGCGAGATGACATTTTATTGGGCGACGAATATAAAACACATGGAATGTATATGAAATAAACGAACTCGTACAAACTCGTAAGTTTTAATGTAGTAGTTGTCATGACATGTAAAAGGTGTCATATTGTTACTATAAAACTTACAAATTTAATGTTACTTAAAAAACATATGAACTTAAAGCACTTGATTGTCTATGAAAGGCAACAAGTGCTTTTTTGTGTTGTAACGTGAAAGTTTAAAAGAGAATAATAATTTTATAAGTGCAATAATTGTTAAATTTTTATAGATTGTAATGGCTATGTACAGTGTATGACGATAGTAGAGGCAAACATAAAGGGTGGTATTATTTTTTGAAATCATCGTAAAGTACGTTTTAACGGGTGATGTAAGAATACATATAATAAGAGGTGGAGTTATGTCTACTACAACGGTAAATAACGCTATTCAACAAAAGGAGTCATCACAACAACAAGATGACGATGATCAAGAAGAAGGTACTGATGACGAAGGATAATAAAAAAGGATTTCTTATTAAATTTTAATATATAGCTTGACAGTTACTAATATAACCGATATACTTCATATTAATTTCAAAAGAAAATATATTCTAAATATTAAAATGTGTTGAATAGGAGTAGTAAGGTCATGTATTTGTACAGAGAGCTATGGGTTGGTGCGACATAGTCAAATGACATCCTGAACTCGCCTAGGAGCAGTAAGGTGGAACGGAATCACATTCTTAGTAAATCTTAACGGTTAACCTTCGATATTAGGTTTGTAATCAAACGATTACTACTAAGGTGGATTCATAATGGAATCAATAAGGGTGGTACCGCGTTAAGTAAATGGCTTAGCGTCTCTTTATATAGAGACGTTGAGCCATTTTTTTATTTTATGGAAATAGAAATGGAGGGTTTATTCGGATTGGTTTACAAAATTTAATTATTTATATAAAGTAATTTGACTAGGAGGAAAATAAGATGAAACAGACGGAGCAATGGACTTCGAAATTAGGTTTTATAATGGCTGCAGCAGGATCAGCAATTGGACTTGGCGCAATATGGAAGTTTCCTTATATCGCTGGGAAGAGTGGGGGAGGGGCATTCTTTTTAATCTTTATATTATTTACTGTATTAATTGGACTACCACTACTTATAGCTGAATTTATGATTGGGCGCAGTACACAGAAACAAGCAGTTGGAGCATTTAAAAGTATCGCACCTAATACAGGATGGCACTGGATTGGACGCCTTGGCGTTGGAACATGTTTTATACTACTTTCGTTTTATAGTGTTGTAGGTGGATGGGTGTTAATTTATTTATTCAGAGGAGTAACGGGACAACTTATTACTCCGGGACAAAATTATGGAGCGTTATTTACTGAAACAATTGGAAATCCCGCTTGGGCGATTATGGGACATTTCGCTTTTATGTTCATTACGATTTGGGTTGTATCAAAGGGTGTACAAAATGGAATTGAAAAAGCAAGTAAATATATGTTGCCAGCATTGTTTGTTTTATTTGTTGCTCTTATTATTCGTTCATTAACACTTGAAAATGCAATACAAGGTGTGAAGTTTTTCTTACAACCAGATTTTTCAAAGATTACTTCAGAAAGTATTTTATTCGCGATGGGACAATCATTTTTTGCGATTAGTATCGGGATTTCGATTATGGTTACCTATAGCTCGTATTTAAATAAAAAAGAAAGTTTACCAAAATCAGCAGTTACAATTGTTGGATTGAATTTATTTGTTTCATTATTTGCAGGTCTTGCTATCTTTCCGGCCGTATTTTCATTAGGAATGGAGCCGACAGAAGGACCTGGATTACTATTTATCGTATTACCATCTGTATTTAGTCAAATTCCATTCGGTGGGTTGTTCTTAACAGTATTTCTTGCACTATTTACATTTGCAACATTAACATCGGCATTTTCTCTACTAGAGACAGTTGTTTCAGCATTAGCAAATGGTGAACAAGAAAAAAGAACGAAATTATCATGGATAATCGGTTTCGGCATTTTCTTAGTAGGTATACCATCCGCGTTATCATTTGGAGTATGGAGTGATATTACGATTTTCGGAAAGAATATTTTTGATGCAGTAGACTTCTTATCTAGTAATATACTAATGCCACTTGGTGCACTATTTATTAGTATTTTCGTTTCATTCAAAATGGAAAAGAAGGTACTAGAAGCAGAGTTTTTTGTAGGTGGAAATTATGGAAAGAAAGTATTTATTTGTTGGGCGTTTTTACTTCGATTTATAGCACCACTTGCAATAATCATCGTCTTTTTAAATGTAATAGGGATTATTTAAAATTAAATGTTATAATATTCAGTAAAAAAAAGAAGGTGATGGTCATAAAAGCGAATTTGATAGAAGTAGGAAAATATATGAATATTAGAGGGAAAAAACTATACGTTGAAACGCATGGAAATCCTAAAAATAAACCAGTCCTATACTTGCATGGTGGACCAGGAGAAAGTTGCTATGATTTTTCATTTCATCAAGCGGAACGTTTAAAAGATTCTTTATATGTAATAATGATAGATCAAAGAGGTGTTTGTCGCTCAGAAGAAATTACTGAGGACGAAGCTTTTGGATTAAATGATTTGATTGAAGACTGTGAGGAACTAAAAAAGTATTACAAATTGAGAAATGGTCTGTCATTGGACATTCTTTCGGTGGATATTTAGCATTGTTATATGCGTCGATATATCCAAGTTCAATTGAGAAAATCATATTTGAAGCGCCAACTTTCGATTTTGCATTAACAAGTAGAGCTTTGTTACAAAAGACAGGGTATTTATTAAAAAAGTATGGAAAAGAAGTAGTAGCAGAAGAGTCTCTTGCTTATTCATCTAGCAATGCTAGTTCCGAAGAGTTGTTAGAAGCTTATATAAGACTAAGCAATGAATTAGAAGAAAATAGAATGGAGATTTATAATTATAAGGAAGATGTGACAGACGAGAGTTTGTATAGTGATGAAGAGTGGGAAGTATTTTCAAATCGCTCCAAAATTCATTTTGATAGATTAAAAATAGAAGGAGCAGTTCATACTTCATTATTACAAAAAATAAAAGATATACAAAATCCAATGTTATTAATTGTAGGAAAACATGATGCAGTAACGTGTGAAAAACAAATTGAAATATTTAATAAAGATGCTCAAAATGGGGATTGTATTGTATTCGAAGAGAGTGGTCATACACCGCATTATGAAGAAGCAGATCGATTTGCGGAAATAGTCATTCAGTTTTTGAAATAAAATAGAAAGGGAGCTTCGTATAATGAGAAGCTCCTTTTTTAGATTTTAGGATAAGTGATTGCAATGTTAGGCCATATGTTTTGCCATTTCTTTTTATTAACTCTAGTGTTGTACATATGTAATCGCTCTTTTGTTTCAAGAAAATGAGCTGTTGGCCTCACTTGTAAGGAAAGTACATCTTCAATACCGCATGGGGCCGTTAATATGACGTTGTTTAATTCATCAAGTGTAACTCCTAAAGCAGTTGCTGTTTCAGGAAATTTAGAAATAGCATCAACAGAAGAAGAATACGGTGGCATATTATTCACTACATGCATACGAGCTTGATTTTTTACCGACCAAGGTATAGAAGCATCCATATTTACCAGTGCTTTCTCTAGTGATTGCTCATATACCTCATCTGTATGTAATTGATCAAAATAAATGACATCAATATCTGGTGTAGCCGTTCGTATTTCGTAGTCATGTAAAGTATCCCAAATTTTAGAGCGAACAAATCCGGCGCAAATCCACCAATCTGGTAGCTCTAGTGATTTTGCCATTTTTAATATATCCATCATCCATTCGTCGTTTTCTATTAAGCGAATTATATCTTGCTCTGTTTTTATATTCATTGATAAATCTACCTTTCTAGTAAATTAATGCATCAGTTCAATAATCCATAAAATCCAGTAAGCACCTGGTACAAATAGTAGCTGTGCTAATAACGTACCGAGAAGTCTAGATATCATTAGCCAACCATACATTTTACTCATAGATTCAACGCCATTTTCTGATTGTAAAGCACGTTCTGTTAAAAGTGCAATACGTGGATCAAGTAACACTGTTAATAAAATAGTAGCGAAACCATTCACAAGTCCAGAAGCTGTACTTGCATTTGTTGCATAATCTGGATTTAAAAAAGAAGCGTAAAGGGCTGAAAGAACACCAGCTGTATAAATTGCAGTAGCAAACATGTTAATAAGCATAATACGTTTTGGAATACCACCAATACGTAGTCTATGAATCATTTCTAATTTTGGAAATCGTACATATTTTTTTGTATACTTTAATTTTTGAATGTTATTTGTTTTCATCATTCGAATGAAAGAACCGTCTGTTTCAAAGTTTCGAATGACATATCCAAATAGTTTTGTCAAAGTTGGATACAGAATAATCGCAAGCAGTGTACCGACAGAGGCAGATAATAGAACGAGCCGTATAATATGCTCTAAATCAATAGAAGAATCTAGTTTTGCTTCATCGACAATCCCGCCAATTAAAAAGGCTTGTAGTAAGTTAGATGTTCTTGAAATAAGCAGTACCATCCCTACGACGGATAAGGCAACGACAATCTTTTTTAAACGAACACCGGCTAATCGAATACTATAAGAACTTGTTTCGACTGCGTGGATAATAATTGTGAAAGCCAGAATAAATATTAAGGTAATTGACATTTAGTTCACCAGTTTCTATTTAGTTAATTGTAACTTTTTTACTTTATCATATCTATTACATTTTGTAACTGAACGTATGTGACATAGAAGAAGAAATTTCCGAAAAGATAAATAATGGTAGTATAGTAAAAGGTAGGCATGAAAAAGCCTTCTATATAATATGTAAAGTAAATAGGAGCGGGGGATTAAATTTGTACATAACATTTCTATTTGACCTAGATGGAACATTGACGGATCCGAAAGAAGGAATTATAAATTCAGTATTATATGCATTAAAAAAGGTTGGAATTGAAGAATTACATGTAAGCGAGTTAGATTCATTTATTGGTCCACCCATCCAGCAATCATTCATAGAGAGATACAATATGAATGAAGGAGAAGTAGAACGCGCTGTTTTTTATTTCAGAGAATATTTAAAGCAGCGTGGATTGTTAGAAAATAAGGTATACGATGGTATTCCAAATCTTTTAAAACAATTAAAAGATACCAGAAATCGTTTATTTATAGCAACTTCAAAACCTACTGTATTTGCAAAACAAGTACTAGATCATTTCCAACTAACGAATTATTTCGAAGGTATAATTGGAAGTAATTTAGATGGTACGAGAATAAAAAAAGAAGAAATCATTGCTCATATTTTACAAACAAATGAAGGCCTAAATAAAGAAGAAATTGTTATGATTGGAGATAGAAAGCACGATATAATCGGTGCGAATAATAATGAAATTGCTTCAATCGGCGTTTTATACGGTTATGGTAGTAAAACAGAATTGACTGAAGTTGGTGCAACTCATATAGTAAATGATGTAAAAGAACTACATCATTTTTGTGTAGACAATAGTTTGATAAAGCAGTAAATATAGAGACTAGCAATCCCTTTATAACGTATGACGATGAATTCGTTTATCCCGCGTTAACGGACAGTAAAACTCCCACCTCAAAATTCAGTTGGAGCAAAGAAGTTAGGTGGGGATCAACTGTCCGTAAACGTCCGATTGGTTCAACTAATAATCAGTGGGGGATGAACAAAACCCCCACTGATTAAAGTTTCACTTTATGTTTAAAGGGATTTTTCATATGTAATCGAATACTTATAATTAGACATTTTTAGCATGAAAAATTTGTATGAATAAGAGGAGGGATGTCAGAAATAAAAGATTAGTAGAAGTTTATCAATAAAATTTTGAATTTTCAGTTTAAAGGAGGAGTATGATTGGAGCTAGTTATTATATTATTAGCACTTAGTTTACTTATGTTTGTAGCATATAGAGGGTTTTCTGTTATTTTATTTGCACCGATATTTGCATTATTTGCCGTATTTTTGACAGAGCCTAGTTTTGTATTACCTTTCTTTTCGAATATCTTTATGGAGAAAATGGTAGGGTTTATTAAACTATATTTCCCTGTATTTTTACTTGGGGCAATATTTGGGAAAGTAGTAGAAATGTCAGGAATTGCAGACTCGATTGCAAAGACAATTATAGAGTTAGTTGGTGAAAAACGTACGATTTTAGCGATTGTATTAATGGGTGCTATTTTAACGTATAGTGGCGTTAGTGTGTACGTAGTAGTGTTTGCTGTATATCCGTTCGCAGCTAAGCTGTTTCGACAAGCGAATATTCCGAAGCGTTTAATCCCTGGAACGATTGTACTTGGAGCGGTCACGTTTACGATGGATGCGCTACCTGGATCACCACAAATTCAAAACGTAATACCTACAACATTTTTTAAAACGGACATTTATGCTGCACCGATACTGGGTATTGTAGGGGCAATTTTTGTACTGACGTTAGGATTACTATATTTAGAGAGTAGACGTAAGAAGGCGAAGGCGGCAGGAGAAGGGTATTTTGGTTTTAACGATGGAGATACTGAAATGGCAGCTTCTTTGCAAGTAGAACAAAAAGATATGCCATTACTGAAAAGCATTGAAATTACAAGAGTTCAGCAAGTGATTGCTTTTATACCACTTATTTTAGTAGGTGTAATGAATAAAGTTTTTACTATTATGATACCGAAGTGGTATCCGAATGGTTTTGATTTTTCTGAAATTGGTATGAAAGCATTTGGAAAAGTAGAATTAAGTGCAGTAGTTGGAATCTGGTCAGTAGAATTAGCACTTATTATAGGTATTGTAACAACGTTATTATTATATTGGAAACGAGTAGTAACAGGATTTCAAGCTGGATTGAATACAAGTATTGGTGGAGCGTTACTTGCAACGATGAATACAGGTGCTGAGTTTGGATTCGGTGGTGTCATCGCAGCACTTCCAGGTTTCGCGATTATGAGAGACGGCATTTCTGCCACATTCACAAATCCTCTAGTGAATGGAGCTGTAACGACGAATATTTTAGCTGGAATTACAGGCTCTGCATCAGGAGGGATGGGAATTGTTTTAAGTGCGATGGGAGATAAGTTTATTGCAGCGGCCAATCAATTTGATATTCCATTAGAAGTAATGCACCGTATCGTGTCAATGGCATCGGGAGGAATGGATACATTACCACATAACGGAGCTATTATTACTATTCTTACAGTAACAGGTTTAACACATAAACAGTCATATAAAGATATTTTTGCCATTACAGTTTTGAAAACGGTTGCCGTATTTTTAGTAATTGCATTCTATACTGCAACAGGAATTTATTAAGTCGATATTTTATAAACTAAAACATTAATTAGGGTAAGAAGGGGTGGAGTACTTGCAAGAAGTTGCTGAGTTTCGTATGCCGAAGTCCGTATTATATGGAAGAAATTCGCTTGAAAAGCTGGGGGAACAATCTAAGAAGTTGGGGAAAAGAGCGTTTATAGTTACGGATACAATTATGGAGAATTTAGGATATGTTGAGAGGTGTATACAACAATTAAATACGAAAGGTATTACTGTTAGTACATATAATAAAGTAAATGCTGAGCCTACAAATATACACGTGTTAGAAGCGTTAACACTTTGTAAAGAAGGAAAGTGTGATTTTATTATTGGTATTGGTGGTGGAAGTTGTATTGATGCAGCGAAAGCAGTTGCGGTGTTATATACAAATGGTGGAGAAGTGGAAGATTATGTCCAAAAAGATATGGAAATAGACAACGATCCGCTACCACTAATTGCAATCCCAACAACTTCTGGTACTGGATCGGAAGTAACAAGTGTAGCAGTAATTACGAATAAACGAACAGATGTAAAAATGATGATGAAGCATCCAAATTTCACACCGCAAGTAGCGATTATTGACCCAATATTAACGCGTTCGGTACCACCTCATATTACAGCAGCAACAGGGATAGATGCATTATGTCATGCAGTCGAAGCATATATTTCTAAAGTTTCACAATCACTTACCGATGTACTTGCACTTTCCGCTATTGAAAGTATTATGAAATATTTACGTATTGCATATGAGGATGGAGAGAATATGGAGGCAAGAGAAGCGATGATGATTGCTTCCTTACAAGCTGGAATCGCATTTTCCAATGCATCTGTTACGTTAGTTCATGGAATGTCAAGGCCGGTAGGAGCGTTATTTCATGTACCACATGGTATATCGAATGCAATACTATTACCTACAGTTTTACAATATACAAAAATTAGTGCAGTAAAAAGACTAGCGGATATTGGACGTTGTTTAAATAAAGATTTGTATTCCTATTGTGATGAAGAAGTAGCCGACTACACGCTGAGGGAAATAAAAAAACTTTGTTTTGATCTTCGTATTCCAAATTTAAAAGAATACGGAATTGGTGAAGTTGAATTTGAAACAGCTATTTCTAAAATGGCATCAGATGCAATTGAAAGTGGAAGTCCAGCAAATAATCCACGTGTGCCATCATATGATGAAATTAAACAGTTGTATCGAGAATGTTTTCATTATCAATATGAAGATTTTATAAAAACATCAAAAAAATAATTTCAGAATATTCTTATAAAATTTCCTTGGAAATAGTTAAAACAAGACTTTATATTATAAACGTAAAGTCTTGTTTTATTGTGTATAATATACATAATAAAATGTTGTGATTAGTTTTAAAAAACAGTATAAGGTGGGTGTTGTGTAATGAAAACAATAGGTTTAATTGGTGGTATGAGTTGGGAATCAACTTCTGAATATTATCGAATCATAAATGAAGAAATAAAAGAGAGATTGGGAGGATTACATTCAGCAAAATGTATGATTAATAGTGTGGACTTTGAAGAGATTGAACGATTCCAGTCTAACGGAGATTGGAATGGAGCAGGAGAAATATTAGGAAATGCGGCATATTCGTTACAGAGGGGAGGAGCAGATTTTATAATTATTTGCACAAATACAATGCATAAAGTAGTTGAGAAAATAAAGGAGAATATTCATATTCCAGTCTTACATATCGCTGATGCAACTGCGAAAGAAATTAAAAGGAAAGATATTCAAAGGGTTGGTTTGCTTGGAACTAAATATACAATGGAGCAAGACTTTTATAAATTACGCATAGAAGAGAATCGTATAAAAGTAATGGTTCCATCAGAAAAGGATAGAGAAAAGATAAACGAAGTAATATATACAGAATTATGTTTAGGAAAGATAACATCTCAATCTAGAGAGTATTATAAAAGAGTTATAGAAGAGCTAGTACAAGAAGGGGCCCAAGGAATTATATTAGGTTGTACAGAAATAGGATTATTAATAAAGCAGGAAGACGTATCAGTTCCGATATTCGACACAACTTATATACATGCAGTTGAAGCAGTTAATTTCGCTTTACGAAATAGATCATAATTATATTATGTAACCTAGTTCGCGTTTGTGGAAAACATTCTGAAAATACTTTATAATGTAAGTGGTTACATTTAAGGGGGAATGCGTATGTTTTCAGTTCAACCAATCGCATTTGTACATAATGAAAGAAAGGAAATAAAAGATGATGAGTGGGGAGAAGTAAGATCCTATATTACTTTAACTGAAATATATACTGAGGAAAGTATACAAGGGATTGAAGATTTTTCTCATATTGAAGTTGTTTTTTATTTTCATAAAGTAACTGATGAACAAATTCAATATTTTGCTAGACATCCTAGAAATAATAATGATTATCCTAAAGTAGGCATTTTTGCACAGCGCGGGAAAAATCGTCCGAATCGCATAGGAGCAACAATTGTAAAGGTGATCAAAAGAGAGGGTAAATCAATTATTGTTGAGGGGTTAGATGCTATTGATGGCACACCTATATTGGATATAAAGCCGATAATGAAAGAGTTTATGCCGAAAGAAGAAATTGTACAGCCTAAATGGGCAACGGATATAATGAGACAGTATTGGAAGGGGAATGGAGTAAAATGAGAATATATGAGGCAACAATTGCAGATTTAGATGGACTAGCATCAGTTTTTAATAACTATCGTATGTTTTATAGACAAGATTCCGATTTAGAAGGAGCAAAAGTATTTTTGCGAAGTCGGATCGAGAGAAAAGAATCCGTTATTTTTGTGGCAGTTGAAGACGGCGAATATATTGGCTTCACACAATTATATCCATCATTTTCTTCCATTTCGATGAAAGAATTATGGATTTTAAATGATTTATTTGTACAAGCAACTAAGCGCGGAGCAGGAACAGGTAAAAAATTATTAGAAGCTGCTAAAGAATTTGCATTAGAAAATGGTGCAAAAGGTGTAAAATTACAAACGGAGATTGATAATTTATCAGCACAGCGATTATATGCTGAAAATGGTTATTTGAGAGATAATCGTTATTTCCATTATGAATTAACGTTTTAAAAAAATATAAGATTAAAAGAGACGTTTTCATTGTGAAAACGTCTCTTTTAATTTGTATTATTGTTGATTTAAAATCCAATTTGTAGCATCTTCAAAGTTTTCTGCAATGTAGTTTGGTTCAATATGTGCCCATTTGTCTCGGTACGTATGTAAAGCATCATATCCAGCGCCTGTTCGAACTAATATCGTTGTCGCATGTACTGTTGCGCCTGCAACGATATCAGTCCAGCGATCACCAATTACAGCGCATTTTTTTAAATCAAGCCCATGTTTTTCAGCTGCTTGCAGCAGCATACCTGTACCTGGTTTACGGCATTCACAACCATCACCGTGTTTATGAGGACATACGTATATATCATCAAAACCGAAGTCTTCTAATTCTTGTGCAAAATCAGCTACAGTTGCTATCCCATCTGCGATACCTGGTTGATTTGTGAAAGAGAAAATTTTTATATTTTGGGCTTTTAGTTTTTGCAGAGCTGCTTTTGTGAAAGGAAATAATGTAAAAGAGCCTGGATAATGTATTGTAGTGTCACCACCAATTGTACCGTCACGATCAATAAAAATAGCTTCGATGTTTGTCATAGTTATAGTCCTTTCCATTTATAAGTAGTTTAAAAATGTTTCACAAATCGATATCCATTCACTTCATATCCTAATTTTTTGTAAAAAGGATGTGCTTCTAATCTTTTTGTTCCACTGACTAGCCATGTGCCTATACAATTATGTGTCTTTGCTAATTGCTCAGCATAATCCATTAATACTTGCCCAATGCCTTTTCGTCGTATTGTAGAATCAACGCTAATAATTGAAATTTCCCCATAACGAGTTACATCTTCTAAATTTTCACGAATACGAAACCCAAGTAATCCACATATGGTTTCTTCTTCCTCATAAACATATAAAAAATCAAAGGGACTCATTTGTACGAATTGCAATCGGTTGTTCATATCTTCATACGAAATAGAGGAACCTTTTAATTCTGTTGTTAAAGAACAAAGTGCATCTATATCGTCTATCGTAGCTTCACGAATTTGAAAAGACATATTATCCACTCCAATTAAATGTAATCAAACATTAAATATTCTATTAAAAAGTATGTATTCCTGCTACGAAAATAAATATTTCATAATGATATATAGATAGTTATATGTTATTCTTTTCCTTGATTGTATTGGAAATGGAAAGAAGGGGAATGTATGTTAGAAGTGAATATTCGCTCTGCCGGATATGATATAGGGGAAAAGACAATTCATGATATTGCCTTTTCAATTGAAAAAGGTGAATTAGTTGCACTTATTGGTGCGAATGGTGCCGGGAAGAGTACGACGATTAAAACGATGCTCGGTTTACTTGTAAATATGAATGGTGAAATATCATTTGGTGAAAAGAAAAATCCTTATGCATACGTGCCGGAACACCCGACATATTATGATTATTTGACGCTTTGGGAACATATCGAACTATTAATGGCTGCTCGCGAGAACGAAGTAGGAAGCTGGGAAAGAAAAGCAGAAGAGTTATTACATATGTTTCGAATGGATAAACATAAACATGAGTATTTATCAAAGTTTTCAAAAGGTATGAAACAAAAATCGATGCTCATTTTGGCATTTTTAACTGAACCAGATTTTTATATCATTGATGAACCTTTTATCGGTTTAGATCCAGTAGCTACGAAAGAGTTTTTAAGTTATTTATATAAAGAAAAAGAACGTGGCGCAGGTATATTACTTTGTACTCACGTATTAGACACAGCTGAAAGAATTTGTGAGAGATTTTTACTCATTTCACAAGGTACATTAGTCGCAGATGGAAATCTAGAATCTATCCAAGCGTTAGTAGAAATGCCAGGGAGTTCATTATTAGACTGCTTTGATGTAATCGTAAGGCGTGAACAGCATGATTAAACAACAATTTTATAAAAGATTGCGTCATGAACTGAGGCGTAAATGGAAGTCCATACGTTCTATAACTGATTGGACAGTTGCGCTATATATTATTATTCCAGCACTTATATTTATGGGGATTTATTATCGTTCACTATGGATAGAAGAATTATCGATGGGAGAGACAGTTTATTTCGGATTAGGTCTATTCGCATTTTATGTGATTACATATTCAAGAGGAGTTCGTTCATTTTTTGAACAAGCAGATAGTTTATTTTTAATTTCGTATCCCGCTCACATGCAAAAGTTAATCCAGTATGGTATGACATATACGTTTATTCGAATAGCTATAACGAATGTAATAGTAGTAGTTACTATGTTACCAGTGTTGATGAAAAGTATCGGAGTGACGAAAATACAAGTCGTATTATTTTGGCTATTTTTTACTGTATTTCGATTTCTGTTGTCGTTATTAACGAGATTTATTCATGTACGTGTGGGGAAACGATGGCTACTGTGGATTATAAAAAATGTAATTTTTTCTATAAGTTTAACCTTTTTTGGATTGAGTCTGTTTCTTATTTATACAAATCCAGTTTATTCTATACTAAGTATCGGTCTAGCAGTTTTTCTAATTATCGGGTTGATAAAAGAAAAATGGAATTATAAAAATTGCTTTTTTAAAGAAGTTGAGAAAGAGAAAGAAGAAAGTATGCGCTGGACGAGTGGGATTATGCAAGTTGGTGGTCATACAGCTAAACCGAGTAGTTCGAATAAAAAACCGTGGATGTTTCCGCGTTCTAAAAAGTTTTTAGGGAAGAAAAAGGAATCTCGTATTGTTGAATCCTTTTTAAAAGAATTTTTCCGTACAAGTAGTGCACGAATATTTTATATTCAAATTGTATGTATAAGCACCGTCAGTATTATTATGAGTCCGAGGTGGATTGCAGCTATTATTCTTGCATTTGCTTTAGTTGGAATTTCTCGTTATGCGCGCGATTATTGGAATGAATTTACGAAAAAAATGTTTCTCCATCTATATTGTGATGAAGGAAAATTATTATTGTTAAGATGGAAGGCCGATCGCTATTTATTACTTCCAGTACTGCTTTTGTATGGAATAGTTATACTTTCTCATTTTGATTTATTACTAGCTGTAATTGCCGGGATTATTTTTATAGTATGGATTGGTTGGATTGTATTTTTACCATAGAAAAAGAGCCGAAAAATGGCTCTTTTTTTAATCTGTTACACATTGATAAAGAAAATATACCAAAACGAGTATGCTTGCGGCGGAATACATGACATCTAAAGTCATCGGATTGCCTCCTCATTGTTGTTGTATTTATATTGTATGAAATCTTACAATTTCATATTCAAGTGAAAAATATGTGAACGTTAACAAAATTGTAAAGTGCAAAAATTACAATCATTTTGTATAATAGAAGGAACAACCGTTATATAAAATATAATGAGTGAAAGGGGAGGGAACATACATGCCAAATTGGTTTAGAAAAACCTTAGTCGCATTAATTACCGTATTTACATTTGGTTTAGTGACGCCTCCTTCCATATTGCTTGATAATGCCAAAGCTGCGGACAAGCCTACGAGCACAGCTGGGCAACAAAATTTGGAGAGTACGTCCTATACATATGAAGAAACGAATGACAGGTTAACCACTGATACTTTTATTACGTACGCAATGCAAGAAGCAGAGAAGCAGTCGATGCAAAAGTTTGGCACTAAAATTGGTCCAGTAATTGAAGATGAGTTTAAAGATGTAATATTACCGAAAATTGAAGAGGCAATTGCTGAGCTTGCAAGTGATGTGCCAGAGGAGTCATTGCAATCATTAGCGATTTCTCAAAGACCAGCTGGCGGAAATAATGAAAAGATTTTTCATGTGTATGACACGAAATCAGGAAATGACTTATTGCGATTTCATGTAAGAAGAGATCATCCACCGCAAGATGGTTATTATTTTAATTTCCACTATCACCGTTTTGATGATGGGTACTCAGGACACCATGAATTAGGGAATATTTATTGGAATACGAATATACCGCCAAAGTGGCTTTCTTAAAAAGAACAAGAGAAAATCTTGTTCTTTTTTATGTATATAGAAGGTTTAGACAACTACGGTGTTGAATAAGATAGGTTTAGAAAAAGAAGCAAAGGGAGTATGGGGATGCAAAAATATATTGTTTTTGACTTTGATGGCACATTAGTAGATTCACAAAATATATTTGTACCAATTTATAATCAAATTGCTGAAAAGCACGGATATAAAACGGTAAGGGAAGAAGAAATTGAGTATTTACGTAAATTAACGATGCCAGAGAGATGTAAACAACTTGATGTACCATTGTATAAACTACCGATATTAGCGCTGGAGTTTTATAAATTGTATCAACCCGCTATAAAAGATCTTATTTTGTTTCATGGGATGAAGGATGTATTAGATGAACTGCATAAAAAAGGATACGGAATTGCCGTTATATCTTCTAACTCAGAAGAGCATATTCGGGCATTTTTACACAATAATGATATAGAAAATATACAAGAGGTATATTGTTCTAAAAATTTGTTCGGTAAAGATAAAATGATAAAAAGATTTTTAAAATCGAAAAAGATAACAGAGAAAGATATGTTATACGTCGGTGACGAACAGCGAGACGTAGCAGCGTGTAAAAAGGCTGGGGTGAATGTAATATGGGTATCTTGGGGATATGATGTTATTGAAACAGTGAAAAAAGATGCACCAGATTACATGGTCAATACACCAATGGAAATTGTGCAAATAGTACAAGGGGCATATTCTTAATATGAATACACTTCAATCAGCTATTCATCATATTGAATTTTGGGTATTGGATTTAGAGGAGTCCATTTCTTTTTAAGATCCGAATGGGTTTATTGTAGAAGTAGCGTATACACCAAATGTAGAAATGTAAGGGGAATAAAAATGAAAACAATTACAGCATGGCAAAACAATATACAGATAGTAAAAGATGCAGTTAATATTGAAGAAATTTCTAAAGGTTTCTCACCTGATAAGAAATATATCATTACGAAAGCGAATAATGAAAAATATTTATTACGGACAGGCGATATAAAAGAGTATGAAAGAAAGAAAATAGAGTTTCAAATTTTAAATGAAATGCAAAAACGTAGTGTGCAAGCTCAAAAACCAATTGAAATGGGTTTATTGGCAGAGGAAGATTTATGCTATGGTATTTTTTCATATTTAGAAGGGGAAGATGCGAAGAAACTATTGCCTACATATACACCAAAAGAACAATATGATATTGGTATAGAAGCAGGAAAAGATTTAGCAAAAATGCATACATATGAAGCTCCTAAGGATATCCTTCCATGGTATGAAAGAGCAATGGAAAAAAATCAAAAATATGTAGAGGCATATAAAACATGTGGAATAAAAATAAAAAATGATGATAAAATCATAAAGTTTATAGACGAAAATGGAATATATTTAAAGAACCGCCCAAATCGATTTCAACACGATGATTTTCATTTAGAGAATATAATTGTACGTGATGCGAAATATGTAGGTGTTGTTGATTTTAATGGTTATGATTGGGGTGACCCACTTCATGATTTCGTAAAAATTGCACTATTTGCAAGAGACATTAGTATTCCGTATTCAATCGGACAAATAGAAGGCTACTTTAATGGGGGAATACCAGAGGAGTTCTGGAACTTATATGCGGTGTACGTTGGCATGACAGTTTTCTCATCAGTTGTGTGGTCCTTACGAGCAGCACCACATATGTTAGAGGATACGTTAGAGCGTCTTACTATCGTTTTAGAAGATCATAAAGACTTTGAGTCATTAAAGCCAATTTGGTTTCAACCAGAGAAGATTAAGATGAAATAGAAAAGGTAGGTGTGATTCACATCTACCTTTATTTTTTACCATTCTTCGTTTTGAAGCAGTTGTAATGCTAATTTTAAATCAACATCTTCTTGTATATGTTCCGGAGTCCACGGGATATGTATATGCGGCTGTATACCAATTCCGGACATTCCTTCGCCTTTATCTATAATAGAGAGCCGTGAAGTAGGGTAGTAAAGTGCGAATGTATCAGCCCATTCCATTACCGCTAAATTAGAATAATCATTTAAACCAGCAGTAGGACGACCTATTACTTTTACTTTCAATGATTTTTTTGCAACTTCTACAAAAGAATCACCAGAACTTCCACATGTAACATCTGTTAATATAACTACTCTATTAGGTGATTTTCTCCCGTGTATTTTTAATGATTGAAGTTCTTTTGGTAACTCAGAAGTATCAAATGTAACGAATCCTTTTTTATAATTCTTTTTTAAATCTTGAATAAATATATCAGTGAATAATTTGGAAAGTTCGTCTAAAGAATCGTAATCTTCCATTTTGATGTCTTTCATACGTAAATGAAAGTTTCGTTCTGTATGATTTAATTGCATTGTATCTGAAGGATCTAAAAGGGAGATCTCTTTGTCTTCGAATAAGTAAGGAAGTAATTTAAAAAATGCATCATCACTTCCACCACGATTCAAACGCACATCAATAATTTAGTTCGGAAAAGAATTAAGCTCATTTTTGTGTGAGTCTAATAATTTATTAATCGCTTCAGTATTTGCGAAATCAGTCAAAGTAATTAAGAGTGTGTCTTTATTATGCTGTTTAAATGAATAAATAGGCGTGTATTCATTTTGTTTATACTTTTGTAAAGTAATGGTTTCGATTACGCCATCTTCATTTATAAGTGTACAAGTTGATGATTGTAATAAAACATAATCCCATTTTTCACGTTCATATGTATTCGCATTTAAATATTTCCTATATTTTATTATTAACTCAGGGATTTTCATATTATCTAATGCTAGAATAGACTGCCCTTTTTTCACTCTTATTTCTTGTGAAGTGGATGTAATATATAGGCGGTCTTCGTATCTTTTCACTTGGAAGCCAGCACTGTTAAGTGGTTGATTGTTAGAGTTCATTTTGAAAAACATATGATTATCTTTAAAGTCTAGTAAGTAATCACGTACAATTTCAGTAAATTGTATTGGTGTTAGTTCTCCTTGTTTCTCTAGTTTCTCGACTGTCTGTAAATATGTAGTAGGATCGTCCCATCCTTTCTTATCTATACAACCTGAATAATCGTGATGAGTGATCGAAACAATTTCTTTGAAAATTTCTGTATACACAGCTTTTCCTCCTGGTAATTTAATTAGTTGAATAATAGAATTCTGTATCCTTTACGTATTATCCTTTTTTTGCATAGAGAAAAGGGGAATAGAGGGAAGTGTTATCTTCCCTCTATTAAAATATTTATTTAATTTTCTTAAATACAAGCGGCTGCGTACTTAACATAGCTGGTACATGTAACTGAAGGGATGGGAATTCACCACTTACATTCATTTCATAAGCGAATAATAAACTCATTTTCATTTGGAATAAATCAACTTTTGCAGAGAAGATGTCGTAATGATGATGAGCTAATTGAATATCCATCTCCATAAATTGTACATATAACGAATCATCTCGTTTGTATACTTGTAATGTTCCATATGCAGGATGCTCGAAAGTACCGGTATAATCCTCTAACCTGTGAGAAGGTGTAGTCCCTTCAATTTGTTCAGGAATGGATTCAGTTGCTTCTTTCATCATTTCCTTCATTTTTTCAGTATCTTCTACAGCACGTTTATGCCAATCAATGGATTCTACTTCAAGTAGTTCGTCATAAATTTGATTAGCGAGATAAGTAGGTAGTAATGTGCCTCCAGCATTCGTTAAAATAACAAGGCCTATGTTTTCTGTTGGTATGAATGAAACAAGTGCTGAAAACCCATCAATATTACCGCCATGATGAATTACCTTATTACCACGGTAAGCGCTAATAAACCAACCAAGACCGTAACTATTTAATGGAGATTCCGGAAGTGATAAAACTGGTTGATCTGGAATGGAATTATGTGGTGTATACATTTGTTGTAATAATTCAGAGGAGATTAATTCATGATCTCCAAATTTCCCTTCGTTTAAGTGAAGAAGGACCCAATTTGCCATATCTTCAATTGTAGAATTAATACACCCAGCAGCGCCGACTGTATCGATGTTATGGAATGGAACTTCTTTTAGTTTACCGTCATTTTCAACGTAAGGTAATGCATAATCATCTGTATTTTGTGAGTCTGTAACAGAGAAGTTTGTTTGATCCATATTTAAAGGATCTAAAATATGTTCTGCAACATATTGTTCCCATGTTTGATTCGTAATGTTTTCTACAATATAACTAATTGTCGCATACATTAAGTTGTTATAAAGAAATGCTGTACGAAACGGAGCATCAAGTGGTAAATATTTTATTTTTTCAACGAGATCTTTTCGAGATAAGGAAGAGCTATACCAAAGAGCCTCATGACGGCTTACACCAGTTCGATGAGAAGCTAAATCTCGTCCGGTAACTTGTGAGCTAGCAAGTAGTTCAGATAAAGAGAAGTTAGGTATATAAGTCTGGACAGGAGTATCCCAATTAAACTTATTTTGTTGTGCTAACAAGCTTAATGAAAGTGTACCAAAAGCTTTCGTTGAGGAACCGATTGCGAACCGAGTATTCGGTGTAACAGCCTCTTTTGTCTCTATATTACGATAGCCAAATCCTTCTGAAATAATGACTTCACCATCTTTTATAACAGCTATAGCAGTGCCAGGAACATTTAAATCCTTCATCATTTTTTCAACCGTTGTTTGTAAAGAAGTCATAACAGGAGTTTCAATTTTAGACATACTTCTAACCTCCAAATATAAATTTTATCCTACCGCACTATACTTTCGGTAATAGAAAATGAAAACCTTTATAAATTTGGAAAGTTAATAATTTTGTAAGAATGAATAAAGTTATTATTTATTTAGAATTTTAATTTTATTATAATTAATTTAAATTAAGATATAGAAAAGATGGTGAAGAAGTGTGCTAACAATAAAGAGAGTGCTTTGCGACAATAAAAAAAATCCGATAGGTATAGATTCAAAAGTTGTTAAAATGAGTTGGCTGCTTGAGTCGAGTAACCGAAATGTAAAACAACTTGCTTATCAATTGCAGGTTGCGAAAGATAGAGATTTTGAAATTATAATGTTTGATTCGCGAAAAGTAGAAACAGATCAAAGTTTACATATACCAATCAATTCATTTTCATACAGAGCGGAAACGCGTTATTTTTATCGGGTAAAGGTATGGGATAATTACGGAGAAGAATCATCGTGGTCAGAAGTAGCATTTTGGGAGACTGGATTACAAGGGCAAGATAACTGGAGCGGGAACTGGATTGCCGCGAAAAAAGAACGAGCGCAAGTTATGTCCTTTAATAAAAATTTTACTATTAAAAAAGTAGTTAAAAAAGCGCGTTTATATATCACAAGTTTAGGATTATACGAGGTTTCTATAAATGGAGAGCGCATTGGAGATTGTTATTTTACCCCTGGATGGACAAGTTATGATAAGAGAGTACTGTATCAAACGTATGATATAACGCATTTATTAAAGGGTGAGCACAATACTATTTCGGTTCTGCTAGGTAATGGATGGTATAAGGGACCACTTACCATGCATCATGTACGTAATTATTACGGTAGAAGACGTGTGATAATTGCTCAAGTACATATAACGTATGAAGATGGAACGAAAGAAAAAATTGTAACAGACGAAACATGGAAGGTAACTCCAAGCCCAATTTTGTATTCAGAAATTTATGAAGGGGAGGTTTACGACGCTAGGATAGAAGAAAGTAGGCAAGGGCTAGAAGATGTTGAAGTAATTGAGCATTCCAAACAAATAATTGTTGCGCAAGAAAACGAAGCAATTCGTAAAATGAAAATTATTAAACCGATTTCTATTTCAAAACTACCGAATCACGAATGGCTCATTGATATGGGGCAAAATATGGTAGGTTGGGTTCAATTTACAGTCCGTCATGTTTATATTGGCCAAAAGATAGAATTGCATCATGCTGAAATATTGAATAAAGACGGTAGTTTTTACACCGGAAATCTCCGAAAGGCAAAACAAAAAATAGTGTATATAGCAAAAGGAGAAGAAGAGGAAACGTTTGAACCTCATTTTACATATCAAGGCTTTAGGTATGTGAAAATAAGTGGATTAACCCAGCCACCTCAAATAGCAGATTTTGAAGGGGTTGTATTACATACGGATATGGAAAAAGCGACTGAATTTGAAACGTCTAATCCATTAATCAATCAACTTCATCATAATGTGGAATGGTCTCAAAGAGGGAACTTTTTTGATGTGCCAACAGATTGTCCGCAGCGAGATGATCGACTTGGATGGACCGGAGATGCACAAATGTTCATTGGGACAGCTACGCAAATTATGAATGTACAATTATTCTTTAAAAAGTGGCTCCAAGATTTATCATTAGATCAAAATGTTAATGGAGCTGTGCCTTTAGTTATTCCAGATGCTTTTGGGAAAAGAGCGGATTTTGATTTACATACTTCTGGTGGTTGGGGCGATGCAGCAATTATATGCCCGTGGGTTCATTATTTACATTACGGAGATGTATCGATTTTAAAAGAACAATATGACAGTATGAAGAAGTATATAGATTACATACGTTCACAAGGTGAGAACGAGTATTTATGGGATACAGGCTATCATTTAGGGGATTGGCTCGCATTAGATACGAAACCAGATGTATATGAAGGCGGAACAGACAAGCATTTTATTGCGACAGCTTATTATGCCTATTCTACATCGCTTTTACGAAGGATTGCTGAGATTTTAGGTGAAAATACAGATGCTAAATTATATGCAGAGTTACATGGGAATATTGTTCAAGCATTTCAAAATGAATTCGTTACACCAAATGGTAGGTTAATTTCAAATACACAAACAGCTCACATATTAGTACTTCTTTTTGAACTAGTGAAAGATGATGTGAATGAGAAAGTATTTAATCGCTTAATTGAGCTATTAAAAGAAAATAAAAATCATTTAACAACAGGTTTTATAGGAACACCGTATTTGAATTTAATATTAAGCAAGTTTAACCGGCATGACCTTGCTTGTAAGCTTCTATTTTATGAAGATTATCCATCATGGTTATACCAAGTGAAAAAAGGTGCCACAACGATTTGGGAACATTGGGATGGCGTGAAAGAGGATGGAACACTTTGGAATGATAGCATGAATTCTTATAATCATTACGCATATGGCTCTATTGTTGAATGGATATACCGATATATTATTGGATTAGAAATGGATGAGACAAAAACTGCATATAAACATTTTTATGTACAACCACATTTTGATTCGAATATAGAATGGGTTAAAGTAAAACGTGAGACAGCTTATGGAGAAATTAAGATTGAGTGGCGTGTAGAAAAGGAACAAGCCTTTTTATATATTTCTGTACCAGCTAATACAAGCGCTACATTACGGATAGACGAAACAAAATGGAAAGCAGAACATGACGTTGGAAGGGATTTAGGATCAGGTGATTATAAATTTACATTTTGTAAAAATATATTGAAGTAGAATTCTGTTTATATAGAAATATATTTTTATTCATTAGGATTATTTAATTCACTGTTTTTCATGTTATGATAAATTTCATATAAGATTGAAAGAAGGTTTTACTACATATGAAACATGCTGAATATGAATACTTAAATTTATGCCGCCATGTAATGGAGCATGGTACGAAGAAAGAAGATCGTACAGGGACAGGCACTGTATCTGTATTTGGATATCAAATGCGTTTTGATCTAAGTAAAGGTTTTCCTTTATTAACGACAAAGAGAGTGCCGTTTCGCCTTGTAGCAAGTGAACTGCTTTGGTTTATGAAAGGTGATACAAATATTCGTTATTTATTGCAGCATAATAATAATATTTGGAATGAATGGGCATTTAAGAGCTGGGTAGAAAGCGATGAGTATACTGGTCCTGATATGACTGATTTCGGTCTTCGCTCACAACAAGATGAGGAATTTAAAGTGCAGTACGATGAGCAAATGGAATTGTTTAAAAAGAACGTTTTAGAAGATGATGATTTCTCGAATAAATATGGTTATTTAGGAGATGTATACGGAAAGCAGTGGCGTGCCTGGAAAACGACAGCTGGTGAGACGCTTGATCAATTAAAAGATGTAATTGAAATGATTAAAAAAACGCCAGACTCCCGTCGCCTAATTGTTTCTGCCTGGAATCCTGAAGATGTACCAAGTATGGCATTACCACCTTGTCATACGCTATTCCAGTTTTATGTAGCGGATGGCAAACTTTCTTGTCAGTTATATCAAAGAAGTGGTGACATATTCCTTGGAATTCCATTTAACATTGCAAGTTACTCACTACTAACACATTTAATTGCACATGAATGCGGACTTGAAGTGGGAGAATTTGTTCATACAATTGGAGATGCACACATTTATACGAATCATTTTGAGCAAGTGGAAAAGCAATTGGCACGTGAACCACGTCCGTTCCCAAAACTTGCATTAAATCCAGATGTGAAATCTGTGTTTGAATTTGAAATGGAAGATTTAACGATTGAAGGATATGATCCACACCCAGCAATTAAAGCACCGGTTGCAGTGTAATTGTAGAGGAGATGAAAAGATGATAGTTTCATTTATGGTCGCAATGGACGAGAATAGAGTAATTGGTAAAGATAATAATTTACCTTGGCGTTTACCGAGTGAATTACAATATGTAAAGAAAACAACGATGGGTCATTCGCTTATTATGGGAAGAAAAAACTATGAAGCGATTGGTAGACCACTGCCTGGAAGACGTAATATCATTGTAACTCGTAATGAAGGGTATCATGTTGAAGGTTGTGAAGTAGCACATTCTGTAGAAGAAGTGTTTGAGCTATGCAAA
Source organism: Bacillus pretiosus (assembly GCF_052947655.1). Lineage (NCBI taxonomy): Bacteria > Bacillati > Bacillota > Bacilli > Caryophanales > Bacillaceae > Bacillus > Bacillus pretiosus. The sequence goes on from NZ_CM129593.1 coordinate 2,089,849, forward strand.
AATGAAGAAGAGATTTTTATTTTTGGCGGAGCGCAAATTTATGATCTCTTTTTACCATACGTAGACAAGTTATATATAACAAAAATTCATCATGCATTTGAAGGAGATACATTCTTCCCAGAAATCGATATGGCAAATTGGAAAGAAATTTTTGTTGAAAAAGGGTTAACGGATGAAAAAAATCCGTATACGTACTATTATCATGTATATGAAAAGCAACAATAATAATAGAGGTTGATGTGAATATTCGCATCAATCTTTTTATTTGTATCCATCAATATAGGTTTATAGATGAGATTCGATAGTGCTATAATGAATGGTAGCATGTAAAAATGCTAATATTTTCTAAAGTATTGATGTAGAAAGAGGAGGAGAATCGATTGAGAAAGATATGGGGGATTCTTTTTCTTTGCTTAACATTCATGTTAGTTGGATGTGGTAAAGAAGAAAAACCACAAGAAGCGTTTGATACATATGCAAAAGCATGGAATAAACAAAAATTTGCACAAATGTATGATCAATTATCAGAAAAGGCAAAAAAAGATATTTCAAAGAAAGATTTCACTGAGAAATATGAAAAAATTTATGCTGGCATTGAAGTGAAAGATTTAAAAGTAGAAACAGGGGAAGTAAAAGAAGATAAAAAAGATGAAGGTCCTGTTCCTTTTAAAGTAAGTATGGATACAGTTGGCGGTAAAATCACTTTTGGTCATGAAGCAAAAATGGTGAAAGAAAAAGATGGAGATAAAGAATCTTGGAAAATAGATTGGACTCCTGATTTTATCTTCCCAGGGATGACAAAAGATAGTAAAGTGCGCATGCAAACGACAGAGCCAAAACGTGGAGAAATATATGACCGCAATGGTAAATATCTTGCGGTAAATGGTAAAGCTTCTGAAATCGGATTGATTCCTGAACAGTTAGGGGATGCTGCTCCGCAAACGAAAGAAACGGTAGCGAAGTTGCTAAATATGTCTGTAGAAGAAATTGATCAAAAACTAGCAGCTAAATGGGTAAAACCAAATTACCTTGTACCAATGGGAATATTGCCTGAAGGAGCAACACAAAATACGTACATAGATTTACCGGGTGTTGCAACAAAACCAGTCAATATTCGTTCATATCCATTAGGAGAAGAAGCAGCACATCTTACTGGCTATATTGGAAAAGTGAATGCTGAAGATTTAAAAACGCTACAAAAAAAAGGCTATCAAGCAGATGATCCAGTAGGTAAAGCTGGTTTAGAGCAAGTACTGGAAGAAAAGCTACGCGGTAAAAAAGGCGGCCGTGTCTTCATAGAAGATGCACAAGGAAAAGAAATTAAAAATTTAGCAAAAACAGATGCTGTTGATGGAGAAAATGTAACTTTAACGATTGACAGTGCAGTTCAAAGCGAAATTTATAATGAAATGAAAAATGAGGTAGGGTCAAGTGCAGCAATTAATCCAAAGACTGGAGAAACACTTGCACTAGTGAGCACACCAGCTTATAACCCAAATACCCTTACAAGAGGGGCGTCAAAAGCGCAACGTGATGCGGTATATAATGATCCGAAAAAACCGATGACGAATCGATTTACACAATTATCAGTTCCAGGATCTGTATTTAAGCCGATTACAGCTGCAATCGGTCTTGAAACGAAAACAATCGATCCAAAAGAAGAATTGAAAATTGAAGGATTAAAATGGACAAAAGATTCTTCTTGGGGTAATTATTATGTAACGCGTGTAAAAGATGCAAATCCGATTGATTTTGATAAGGCAATGAAATACTCGGATAATATTTATTTCGCACAAGAAGCTTTGAAAATCGGAAAAGATAAATTTATGAGTGAAGCGAAAAAATTCGGATTCGATGAGAAATTACCAATTGAATATGGATTCCCAGCTTCTAAAATCGCAAATGATGGGATTAAAAATGATATTCAAATGGCAGACACAGGTTATGGACAAGGACAAGTATTAATGACGCCACTCCATCTAGCATTAACGTACGCGCCAATTGTTAATGATGGAAACATACCTTCTCCGTATATTATTAAGACAGATAAGCAACCAAAAGTTTGGAAAGAGAATGTCATTTCAAAAGGCAATCAGGATATATTAAGAACTGCTATGACGAAAGTAATTAATGATCCAGATGGTACTGGGAAAATTGCTAAAATTGATGGAATGACTCTTGCTGGAAAAACAGGTACAGCGGAATTAAAAGTATCAAAAGAGGCCGAAGGAAAAGAACTAGGCTGGTTCGCTGCATTTGATTTAAATTCACCAGATATGGTCATTACAATGATGATTGAAGATGTAAAAGGTAGAGGCGGAAGTAATATTCCAGCTGAAAAAGTGAAACGTGTGTTTCAAAAATAGAAAATGATGAAGACTATCTCCATGGAATGTGGAGGTAGTTTTTTGTTTCACCAAAAACATATTGAAAAGATAGTGTTTATTAACTTACGAAAAAAAAGTAGCTATTTTTTATTGACATTGAACATAACTTTTTGTATTATACTTACATAAGGTAAGTTATTTACTTTCGAATTATAAATCTCAAATTAAAGATAAGATGTGTAAAAGGGAGAGAATACAATGACAAAAGTACTATTTATTACAGCAAATCCAAATTCAGCAGAAGGTTCTTTCGGAATGGCAGTAGGAGAAGCTTTCATCGAAGCTTATAAAAACGAACATCCACAAGACGAAGTTGTAACAATTGATTTATTCAACACTACAGTACCAGCAATCGATGCGGATGTATTTGCTGCTTGGGGTAAATTTGCAGCAGGTGAAGGCTTTGAAACTTTAACTGAAGTTCAACAACAAAAAGTTGCAGCAATGAACACAAACTTAGAAACATTTATGCATGCGGATCGTTATGTATTCGTAACTCCAATGTGGAACTTTAGCTATCCACCAGTAGTAAAAGCATACTTAGATAACTTAGCAATCGCAGGTAAAACATTCAAGTATACTGAAAATGGCCCAGTTGGCTTATTAGAAGGCAAAAAAGCACTTCACATTCAAGCAACAGGTGGCGTTTATTCTGAAGGAGCATACGCAGCTGTAGACTTCGGCCGCAATCACTTAAAAACAGTATTAGGATTCATTGGTGTAAATGAAACTGAATACATTGCAGTTGAAGGTATGAATGCAAACCCTGAAAAAGCACCAGAAATTAAAGAAGCGGCAATTGCTAATGCTCGTGAATTAGCAAAACGTTTCTAATATAGAATACTTAAAAATGTCCAAGCACTTGCTGTTTGGACATTTTTTCTTCTTTTTCCTTCGTTTGTCTAGTATAATGAAGGTCGGAATGATAATAGGTGGGGGTTCTGTATGATTCAAACGTTTTTTAAAATCTTTTATTTAATTTTAATCGTAATTGCGATTACACCGAGAATGTGGCGTCTGAAAAGACAAGTAAATACGATGTCGCCACAAGAAAAAGATAATGTTGTGTATAAAACGACAAATTGGTTTGGTAAGAAAATGGTACGTGTAGCTGGTGGGACAGTTGAAGTAAAGGGACTGGAAAATGTTCCAAAAGATAAGCCGGTACTAGTTGTAAGTAATCATCAGAGTAATATGGATATTCCTGTTTTACTAGGTTACTTAAATAAACCAATTGGATTTGTTTCAAAAGCAGAGATTAAGAAGTTTCCAGTTGTACCAACTTGGATGGAACTTATGAATTGTGTATTTATGGTTCGTAATGATCGTCGTCAATCTCTCCAAGCGATTAAAGATGGAATTGGGCTGTTAAAGAACGGGCATTCAATCGTAATCTTCCCAGAAGGGACGAGAAGTAAGGGTGGCGAAATTGGAGAGTTTAAGGCTGGGAGTTTTCACCTTGCAGTAAAATCTGGTGTAGCAATCTTACCTGTAACATTAGATGGGACATATAAAATGTTTGAAGCGAATGGAAACCGTATGAAACCAGCTCATGCAACAGTAACAATTTCTAAGCCGATTACAGCTGAAGAGTATGCGAATATGGATATTAAAGAATTAACGAAGCATACACAGGATGTTATCGCATCACAATTACATAAGTAATAAAAAAGGTTTCAGCTTAATATAAGCTGAAACCTTTTTTATGCTGTAGGTAAGACATAAAAGAGTACGCAGAAGAACATCATCGCACTACCACCTAAAACGAAAAGATGCCAAATGGCATGATTGAAAGGTAACTTTTCCCAAAGGAAGAATATAGCCCCTACAGAATATAAAATTCCGCCTGCTAAAAGTAGTGAAAAACCATGTCCAGTTAGATTTTCATAAAGTGGTTTAATAGCAACGATTATGAGCCATCCCATTATGATATAACATAATGTTGATGCCTTAATAAAGCGACGTACAAAGAAAATTTTGAAGATGATACCTCCGAGTGCTAGTGTCCATATAATAGCGAGTAACGTCCAGCCTAATGGTCCGCGAAGCGTAATAAGTAAAAAAGGAGTATATGTGCCAGCGATTAATAAATAAATGGCTGAGTGATCTAGTATAGTAAATAATTTTTCTACTTTTGGATGATGAATGCTATGTAACAAGGTCGAAAACAAGTACAGTAAAAACATGCTTACACCATAAACCGTAAATGCAACTACAGCAGATGCGGTACCATGCTTAGAGGCATGAATAATTAATATAATTAAGGCAGGGATGCTTAAAATGGCACCGATACCATGTGTAATTGCATTTGCAATTTCTTCTTTCACAAAATGTGTCATTCGTGTCATTTTTTCAGTCATAATGCAAATCCTTTCTACTATCATAAAATAATATGTCACTTCCCTTACCATATCATACACAAGGGCAATAGAAAATGAAATTTGTATAATTGATTATATTTTTGAATTTTTTTGACAAAAGGCAATGGATTTGTTGACGTTTTCAAACTTTTTTGACAAAATAAAATTATGCAATAGTAGGACAAGGAATCTACTAATAAAGGGGATGGAGAAATGTTTTCAAATATTGGCTTTCCAGGATTAATTTTAATTTTAGTAGCTGTACTCATTTTGTTTGGGCCGAAAAAATTGCCGGAAATCGGAAAGGCTTTAGGGGAAACGTTAAAAGAATTCAAAAAATCAACGAAAGAATTGACTGATGATGCATTTCAAGAGAAGGAAAAGAAAGAAAAAATGTAATGAATTTTCCTCGAAATGGATAAATAAAGTGTGGTGAACGAGATGGAAGATCGGGAAATGAGCGTAGTAGAACATATTGTTGAGCTTCGCAAACGAGTAATATATACAGTACTATCCTTTGTCCTATTTTTAATTATCGGATTTACTTTTACGAAGGATATTTATTTTTGGCTAGTAAAAGATTTACCAATGAAATTAACTGTTCTCGGTCCAAGTGATGTATTATGGATTTTTTTCTCGATTGCTACAGTATTTGCTATCGTTTGTACAATTCCTTTTGCTGCTATACAAATTTGGTTATTTGTAAAACCGGGTTTACATCCAAATGAACAAAAAATGACAGTAATGTATATACCGGTATTGTCTATATTATTTATTGCAGGTTTATGTTTTGGATATTTCGTTGTAATGCCGTTTTTATTTCATTTTTTAACTACGATAGGTAATGAAATGTTTAATACGATGTTTACGACAGAAAAGTATTTTCATTTTGTTCTTAATTTAACAGTTCCATTTGCTGTAATTTTTGAATTACCTGTAGTTGTCATGTTTTTAACGAGTATTGGACTGTTAACGGCGGAATTGCTAATAAAAATAAGAAGGTATGCTTACGTAGCTTTGATTATCATTGCATCGTGTATATCACCGCCGGATTTTTTATCACATAGTTTAGTAGCGGTACCGCTTATTTGTATTTATGAAATTAGTATCGCTTTATCAAAGATTGTCAGTAAGCGGAAAAAGAAAAGAGAAGAAGAAATACAGTCGAAAAGTGCCTCGTTATAAAGGCACTTTTTTTATTTATTTGTTATACTTTAGACATAAACGTATACAATATATAGAAGAAAAAAATTATAGAATCTCCAAAATTTAGACAAACTTTGCGCTTTGCTAAGTTTATACTAAAATTATTAAGCAATATACGGATAACGGGATTCCTATCTGATCGGATATTTAGGATGGAGGATGAATAGAGTATAAATCTTCTAACCAAAAGGACTACAGGGATTGACTAAGGATACTTTTGTATTCATAGAAGTCTCCACTTTAAACAACGTGTTACAGCGTAAAGTAGAGGAAGTTCAAAAATCCAATGAAAAAGAGGATTGATATTGTGATTACGAAAAGTTTTTATTTCACTCATTCAACAGGGGATTGTATTAAAATATTCGAAATCCCTGTCCTACAGGCACAGCATCCATTATCGTTTCTAATTCAGTCTCGTCTTCAATTATTTATTGCAAAAATTCAAAAACAAAAGCACCCAAGATTTTCGTATTCTTTCCGTGAATATTTGCAAAATTGTTTGAAGTGGAATGATTATTTAAATGTATATAAAACAAATACCCTTGAAAAAAATGCATGATACAAAGTATGGACAGGGTTAGTAAACTCTGTCTTTTTCATTTTAGGTATAAAAATATAATTAATTTGGTGAAATTTGTTCGAAATTGTTGAAAGCACAGGGAATGCTAGTATAATAACAAGGAGAGCGTATTGGAAAGGGAAGAATATAATATGCAAAAAATTAAAATTGTAACAGATTCAACTGCAGATTTAACGCAGGATGTAATCGAAAAGTATGGCATTCATGTGCTACCATTATCAATCTCTGTAAATGGACAAACATATTTAGATCGCGTTGATTTACAACCTGATGAATTTATTGAAGAAATGATCAAATCAGAGGAATTACCAAAAACATCACAACCGGCAATGGGTACATTTGTAGAAATGTATGACAAGTTAGGTGAAGATGGAAGTGAAGTACTTTCCATTCATATGACAAGTGGAATGAGTGGTACTGTGGCAACTGCCAATAGTGCTGCATCAATGACCGACACAAAAGTAACAGTTGTTGATTCTCAATTTATTACACATGCTTTAGCATATCAAGTAATAGAAGCTGCAAAAATGGCAAATAAAGGACGCTCACTAGAAGAAATTTTAAAACGTGTAGATGAAGTGAGAAAGAATACTCGTTTATATGTAGTAGTAGATACATTAGAAAATTTAGTGAAGGGTGGGCGTATCGGTAAAGGAAAAGCGTTTATCGGTTCGCTACTCAATATAAAGCCAATTGCTAGCCTTGAAGATGGTGTTTATAACCCTGTAACGAAAGTGCGTAGCCAAGGTCAAATTGTAAAAACGTTAGCTAAGTTATTTGAGGAAGATACAGCTGGAAAAGTTGTAAAAGCTGTTGCAATTCCGCATGCGAAAGCAATTCCTTTAGCTGAAAATGTAAAAGCGGCTGTTGAAAAAGTGAGTGGATTTGCTCAATCAGAAATTTTCTTTACAACGCCTATTATTAGTACTCATACAGGTCCGGGTGCAATTGGATTTATGTATTTAGCAGAGTAATAAAAAAGCTACTTGAAATGAATTTTCAAGTAGCTTTTTTATGTGAATAGAAAGTAAGAAATAAGAAGGGTTATACAGGCACTCCCGCTAATGATATAGCGAGTCTGTAAGTATTTATTCATAGAAAACACCCACTGATTAAAGTTTTACTTTATGATTTTCTATAGTATATGTTGGATATAGAAAATAAGTAGTTACGTTATACGTGTAATGTTTCAATTTTTTCATTTACTTGCTTATCGTTTGTTGCGCTATTATAAGTAAAAGTTTGGCCTAAAAAGAGTACATGCAGTTGTTCCCACGGTAACATACGTAAATTCCAATTATTTCGGAGCCTTGTTACTGCCTCGCGAGGTGTTTCATCGGCAAGGGCAAAAGCTCCGTAATGCATCGGTATAAAGTGTGTAGCGTTTAAATCTAAATAAGCTTGCACTGCCTCTTCAGGTGAAACATGAGATACTTTCATAAACCACTCTGGTTCATAAGCGCCAATTGGCATAAGGGCAATATCAATTGAAAAGCGTCTGCCAATTTCTTTGAAACCTTGGAAATAGCCACTGTCACCACAAAAATAAACGGTTTCTTTCGTTGGTTCATTATTAATAATCCATCCCCCCCAGTGAGATGTATTCATATCAAATAAGGATCTTCTCGTCCAGTGCTGGGCCGGTACGAAGTGAAAGGAAACATCATTAATGATCGTATTTTCCCACCAATTATACTCTTCTACACGAGTAAATTTTTTGCGAGTAAATAGTTTTTTCAGTCCAATAGGTACAAGGTATAAAACATCATCATTTAGCTGGCGAAGCGTTGAAAAATCTAAATGGTCATAATGACCGTGTGAAATGAGGACAATATCAATTTTAGGTAGTTCTTGTATAGAAAGACCAGGTTCAGTAAGTCTTGGAACTAATTTTAATTTAGTAGCCCATACTGGATCTGTTAATATATTCAGCCCATTCGTTTGGATAAGGAATGTGGAATGACCAATCCAAGTTACAGACGTCTTTTCAAAGTTGGTTTGTAGGAATTTACTTTGCTTAACAGGTGATTGTTCTACTAAAAAAGAAAAATCCTTTTTATTTTGTTTTCGTTCTTTTCGCCAACGTATAAAGGAACGAATTGATTTTTTTGTACTCACATTATCCATGTTTTCATAACGTTTTGTCATGAACATCACCTCATTTAAAATCGTTGTAATTGTATTGTACCGAAATGTTGTTAAGGAATACAGTGTATAACATGGATGAATGTTTAAGGAATTGTTAAAAAATAGGGGGATGCGTTTACAAAAGTAACAATAAAATTAGTTTTGCAACTTCTATTTAGAGAAATAATAGTAAAAAAATAAATTTTGTCTAGTAATTGGCTTGAAATAAAGAAGTAACATACGTAAATTCGTACGATTTCGTGAACAAATGTAGTAAACAATTTTCTCGTAGTGTTAACTTTTGTTATGATAAACATAACCTATTTAAATTTAGGATAGAGAAAAGAGGTTTATAAATGAAGCGTTATCAAAAAATAATTGGTCTTATGGTTGTATTTTGTCTCTTTGTACTTGCTGGATGTAGTGGATCGGGTTCAAAGCTTCGTAAACCATTGAATTGGGATTTAGAAACTTTCCAATTTACAAATCAAGATGGAAAGTCATTTGGTACAAAAGATTTAAAAGGGAAAGTTTGGGTTGCTGATTTTATGTTCACAAATTGCCAAACAGTTTGTCCGCCAATGACTGCCAATATGGCAAAACTGCAAAAGATGGCCAAAGAAGAGAAATTAGACGTTCAGTTTGTTTCGTTTAGTGTAGATCCAGACCTTGATAAGCCGGAGAATTTGAAGGCTTTCATTCAAAAGTTTACAGAGGATACTAGTAACTGGAATTTATTAACGGGTTATTCATTAGAAGATATTACAAAGTTTTCAAAAGATAATTTCCAATCACTTGTAGATAAACCTGAGGATGGTCAAGTTATACATGGTACATCATTTTATTTAATTGATCAAAACGGAAAAGTAATGAAAAAGTATAGTGGTATTAGTAATACGCCGTACGAAGACATTATACGTGATATGAAGAGATTAGTGGATTAAAAAGAAGGGTGCACAGCACCCTTCTTTTTTTACATTAGTCTATGGATAAAATGTCATGTTGTTGTGGAAGTTTTGGTGCCCGAATTTCTAACACGCCGTTTTGATACGAAGCTTTCGCTGCTTTTTTATTAATTGAGTACGGTAATTTAATCAATCTTGATGCTTCTGAAATGGAACGTTCTCGGCGATAATAGTTATGAGATGTTTCTTCCTCGACCTCTTCAAGTATCTCTTCTTTTACAGAGACTTTTAAGTATTCACTTTGTATTTCAATTTGAATTTGTTCTTTTTGTATACCTGGTAGTTCAGCTGTAACAACGAGTTCTTCACCAACTTCATATAAATCTACGGGGAATGTTAATAAACGATTTCCTTTTTGGAAAAAATGATTTAAATCAGCGATTACATTGCGAAGTGGTGTTTGCTCGAAGAAATCATCAATTTGCTTTAAATAATTGCGAACCGGTGGGCGAGAAGAGTCTTTTTTTTCTTCACTCATGGTATTCCCTCCTAGAAATCAATTTGCAATATCATATGACAAAAGCGGAGAAAGGTGATTGCCTAGTTTTCATGTTTTCATAAAAAATTGTTAAAAATGTGAAATGGAGTGATTTTTTTATAGTTTTTGGTCGCCATATTCAATTGATTATGCTAGTATAAATAGGGTTGATATAGTAGTATATAGACAGAATGAAAACTGAAAGAGGGTAAGAAGTATGTGTGGTTTTGTAGGATGTTTATGTGAAAACCCTAGAGAGTTTTCAGAAACAGAAAAACATCAATTTGAAAATATGAACACGATGATTTTCCACCGTGGTCCAGATGACGAAGGATATTTTCGTGATGAACATGTACAATTTGGCTTCCGCCGTTTAAGCATCATTGACTTAGAGGCAGGACATCAGCCGCTAACTTATGAAAATGATCGATATGTAATTATTTTTAATGGTGAAATTTACAACTATGTAGAATTACGTGAAATGTTACTTGAAAAAGGTGCAACGTTTGCAACACAATCTGATACAGAAGTTATCATTGCATTGTATGCACATATGAAAGAAAAATGTGTAGACTATCTTCGTGGTATGTTTGCATTTATGATTTGGGATCGTGAAGAGAAGAAACTTTTCGGTGCACGTGACCACTTCGGTATTAAACCTTTATACGTCGCACAACAAGGTGATACTACATTCTTCGCATCTGAGAAGAAAAGTATTATGCATGTGATGGAAGATAAAGGCGTTAATCCAACGTCACTACAACATTACTTTACGTACCAATATGGTCCAGAGCCAGAAACATTAACAATTGATGTTAATAAAATCGAGCCTGGTCATTATTTCGTAAAAGAAATCGGTAAAGAGATGGAAATCCATCGCTACTGGAAACCTTATTTCAATGCTTCAAGCGCAACGAAAGAGGAGCATATCCAAGCAATTCGTGATGTGTTGTATGATTCAGTAAAAGTGCATATGCGCAGTGATGTACCAGTAGGTTCATTCTTATCTGGTGGTATCGATTCATCTATTATCGCTTCTATCGCAAGAGAAATGAATCCAAATCTTTTAACATTCTCAATTGGTTTTGAACAACGTGGTTTCAGTGAAGTTGATGTTGCAAAAGAAACTGCTGAGAAATTAGGCGTTAAAAACCATAACGTATTCATTTCAGCGAAAGAGTTTATGGATGAGTTCCCAAAAATCATTTGGCATATGGATGATCCTTTAGCAGATCCAGCAGCTGTACCATTGTACTTCGTTGCAAAAGAAGCACGTAAGCATGTAACAGTTGTTCTTTCAGGTGAAGGTGCAGACGAGCTATTTGGTGGTTATAACATTTATCGTGAGCCAAACTCACTAAAAATGTTCTCTTACATTCCTAGCCCAGGTAAGAGCGTTCTAAAAGCATTAAGTGGTGCTCTTAAAGAAGGATTTAAAGGAAAGAGCTTCCTAGAGCGTGGGTGTACGCCAATTGAAGAGCGTTACTATGGAAACGCGAAAATCTTCCGTGAAGAAGAGAAAGTTGAATTAATGAAGTATTACAATGAAAGTGTTAACTATATGGATATCACGAAACCATTGTATAACGAGATTAAAGATTATGATGATGTAAGCAAAATGCAGTACATTGACATGTTCACATGGTTACGCGGTGACATTTTATTAAAAGCTGATAAAATGACAATGGCAAACTCATTAGAACTTCGTGTACCGTTCTTAGATAAAGAAGTATTTGATGTTGCATCTAAAATTCCAACTGAATTTAAGATTGCTAACGGAACTACGAAAGCTATTTTACGTGAAGCGGCACGCGGAATCGTTCCAGATCACGTATTAGATCGTAAAAAACTTGGATTCCCAGTACCAATTCGTCACTGGTTAAAAGACGAAATGCATGATTGGGCTATCAATATTATAAACGAGAGTAAAACAGAGCATTTAATCGACAAACAGTATGTATTAAACTTACTGGAAGCACATTGTGCAGATAAAGGCGATTATAGCCGTAAAATTTGGACTGTACTTGCGTTTATGGTATGGCATCAAATTTATGTTGAGCATAAATACGATACGAATAAGTTCCACGAAGAAACGAAACGTGCGTATAGCTTAGTTTAATTAGAAAAACCTTAAGATCGCATATGGTCTTAAGGTTTTTTTCATAAATAGGACGTATTATTGATACAATAATAGTAAAAGGATGGACAACATATGATTACGTTTGAAAAAGTAACTGTAGATAATGAAAGCGTTGTTAAAGAAATGTTTCGCTCACATAGTTTAACTGAGAATCAAGTACAGTATTGTGTGAAAGTTGATGATACATATATTGGTGTAATAGACTATAGTGTACAAGAGGAGAGTGCAATTTTATCGCAGTTAATTATTCACTTTGATTATCAAAGTTACGGTTATGGGACAAATACGTATTTTACATTTGAAACGATGATGAAAGAAAGAAACGTGAAAGAGATAAAGGTATTACAAACGGAATTAACAGAACAAGCAAAAACTTTCATAGAGAGCTTTGGTTTTAATGAAGAAGATGGAATATATGTGAAGAAAATATAACGATGAGTAGTTGTGCGAGATAAATATAAGGCAGGTGGATATATGACGATGACTTCTGGTCTTGTATTAATTGGAGGGTGTTTTATAGTAGCAGAGCTAATCCATATGTTCATTCGAAAAAGAATGAATAAGAAAAGAAAGCCGTATGAATTACAATATGCCCCTGTGTTTTTCCTTTTATTTTGTATGCTTATTACATTACAAAACATAACGAACTTTCCACCGCTTTTAAATATTTTTTTAAAGTTCGGTTTGCTGTATAGTAGCACTGGAATAGCCCTTTTATTTCTTTTATTTTGCATACGTTATATTCACTATCAATCGTATATATTTATTTTAAATTGGTTAAAGCACAATGATAGAAACCGCCTTACATAAGGCGGTTTTTTTATTTGTAATTGTAATGGTTTTGAAAGTTATACGTATGCTGATTTATTTAATAGTAGTTCCATATATCAAAAAACAACGAGGTGCAATTTGACATGGAATATAAATAAGTGGATAACAAGATACAGATATTTTTGTATATAAAGCTCAAAATTTCATTAAAATTTATAAAAATAATTAGATGATTTAACATATTATCTATTATTAGTATGTGGTACTATATATTCTTAATCTGTAACGTAAGTAGGTGTATAAATTTGAAATGTTAATCAACTAGTTTATCTTAAGTGCTGACAAATAGCAGGATTAAATTTTGGGGAGGTTTCGTTTTTTTTATGTTTAATTTGGATATTTTATTTCTTGAATGGATGACCAGTGTGGAGGGAAGTGTGCTTACAATACTTTTTAAACTTATATCTAGTATTGCAAATGAAACGTTGTATTTAGTCATTATTTCGATTTTATATTGGTGCGTTTCTAAAAGAAAAGCATTTCATATGATTGTTATGCTTTGTTTCTCTGGGTATATAGGGATAGTGGTAAAAGAATTCATGAAAATCCCGCGACCGTATACATACGAAGGAATTCAGGCTTTATATGAAAAATCAGCTGCAGGTTATTCTTTTCCAAGTACACACGTCCAGTTAGCGACAACATTTTGGGGCTCTTTTATGATGTTATGTAAAAAGAGAATCATTTGGATCATTGGAATTATTTTTATAATATTGGTTGCTACTTCTCGTCTATATTTACGTGTACATTGGCTCAGTGATATAATAGGTGCCGTTTTAATTAGTGTCATAGTTGTTTATTTATATACGAAAGTAACAGGGGAATTAAGTGATAGGAAATTTATATTGTTACAACGAATTGTATTGGCAGTTTCACTCATTATGTATTTTATGACTGACCAAATAGATAATTTAAAATTACTTGGAGTTTTGACAGGTTCTACGATTGGTATCATGTTAGAAAATCACTTTATTAAAATGAATGAAAATAATAATTTTAAAATACAAGTAGTAAAAACAGTTTTAGGCCTTAGTTTCATGTTAATGATACAGCTCATACTAAAAAAAGTAATACCTGATATGTATTATGTACGTTATGCATTGACTGGAATTACAATTACTTTCTTATGTCCGTTTATGTTTCACATGTTACGGTTAAAAAGTGAATAGCAAATAAGTACAAAAATATTTTGAATAAAAATGAGGTCGAAATTATATATATTGAAAAAGTTTTCTGATATATCTATTGACAATGTATGAGATATACATTAATCTTTAAATGTTAATGAAAATCATTTTCAACTAGGAGGATTTATGACACGCACTAAAAATATTCTTATACTTTGCATTATGTTATTAATGGTCATAATTGCAGGTTGCGGTAAAGAAGAAGAGAAGAAAGATAAAGATACATCAGTAAAGGCAAAAGATTCATATAGTATAAAGCATGCAATGGGCGAAACGACAGTAAATGGTACACTAAAAAGAGTTGTTGTTTTAACGAATGAGGGTGCTGAGGCACTTTTAACTGTTGGAGTAACGCCAGTTGGAACGACAAAACCACGAGCTGGGGATGAATGGTATCCTCATTTAGCGAATGAGTTAAAAGATACGAAAGTAGTAGGAACTGAGCGTGACATTAATTTAGAGGCAGTAATGAAGCTTCAGCCGGATTTAATTATTGGAAATAAAATGCGTCACGAAAAAATATACGAGCAGTTAAAAGAAATCGCGCCAACAGTATATGCTGAAACATTGCGCGGTGATTGGAAAGAAAACTTTACGCTTTATACAAAAGCTGTAAATAAAGAAAAAGAAGGGCAAAATGCTCTTAATGATTATAAAAAGCGTATTGCAGGAATAAAAGAACAATTAGGTGATAAAATTAACTCTAAAGTTTCAATTATTCGCTTCGTCCCAGGTGATGTTCGTATTTATCAAAAAAATTCATTCTCAGGCGTTGTATTAAATGATATTGGATTTAAACGACCACCATTACAAGATAAAGATGAATTTGCGATAAAAGGAATTACAAAAGAACAAATACCAAATATGGACGGGGACTACTTATTCTATTTCACATCTGATAAAGATGCGGATAAGAATAATAAAGGAAACACGTTAGCGAAAGAATGGACAGAAGATCCGCTCTTTAAGCAGTTACAGGCTTCTAAAGATAATAAAGTATTCGAAGTAGATGAAGTGATTTGGAATACAGCAGGTGGTATTGTAGCTGCAAACCTTATGTTAGATGATATTGAAAAATATTTTTTAAAGTAAATGAATGGTCGAGTACATCACCTTAAATGGGTGATGTACTTTTTTTTGTGAAAATACAGAAAATTCCTTTTTTTGAGTGTGGATAAGTTGTACAATTAAACCAATTATGGAATAAAGGAGTGGGAATGAATGAAAGCTACTCATAAAGATTGGATTTTGTTTAACGGAAGAATTGTAAATACGAAGGAAGAACAGCCGATGATTCCATTAGAGGAGAGAGGCTTTCAATTTGGTGATGGTATATACGAGGTATTCAGACTATATGATGGGAAGCCGCATTTATTAGATCTACATTTGGAACGATTCTTTAATTCTATGGAAGAAATAAAACTAATTCCACCTCTTACTAAGGAGGAGTTAGTGGAAGAGTTGCATCAAATGATTGAAAAAAATCAATTTCAAGAAGATGGGAATGTATATTTGCAAATATCAAGAGGTGCTCAAGCACGTAATCATGTATATGAGTCAAATATGCAACCAACATATTTTGCAAATATTGTTTCGTTTCCAAGACCAATTGCTGCTATGGAACTGGGAATAAAAGTTACGGTAGAAGAGGATATACGGTGGAAGTTTTGTCATATAAAATCTTTAAATCTGCTACCTAATATTATGATTAAAAATAAAATAAACGAACAAGGCTATCAAGAAGCGATATTAGTACGAGATGGAATTGTAACTGAAGGGTGTCATTCAAATTTCTTTATGGTGAAGAATAATAAATTGATTACACATCCGGCTGACAACTTCATTCTACACGGCATTACACGTCACTTCGTTATTACATTAGCGAAAGAGTTACATATTGAAGTAGAAGAACGAGAATTTTCACTACAAGAAGTATATGAGGCTGATGAGTGCTTCTTTACAGCGACACCACTTGAAATATTCCCAGTCGTTCAAATAGGTGATGAACAGTTTAGAACCGGCGAAAGAGGACCAATTACAAAGAAACTCCAAGTTGCATATGAAGAAAGTATTCGTTTATTTAAAGTTACGAACTAATATTGAAGAAAAAAGCTGGTATTCCTCCAGCTTTTTTTCATGATATAATTCAAACATAGGACAAGATTTGAAAACGTTGTAAAAAGGGGATTTAATGTATGAATTATGAAGATTTTAAAGAAGTAATTCACGGTAGACGAAGTGTTAGGAAGTTCACAGAACAAGAAGTATCCATTAGTGACATAAAAGAAATTATTGATTGTGCTCGTTATGCACCGAGTGATACGAACTCACAAACTTGGGAGTTCTTGGTCATTATGAACCGAGAGAAAATTAAAGAAATTGAGCAAATGACTTGGGATGCATTACATAAACTTGCGGCAAAAGCGGCAGAAAACGGAGAAGAGAAAGCAGGGAAATTACTTACCCGTTCATTTGGACCATATGCAACAGCTTTCTCAGAGGCACCTGTATTAATCGTGTGTTTGGCAACACCATATGAATCAAAATTTCGCGAAAAGATATTTGATCCAATTGCTTTTGTTCCAGATTCAGTTTGGGAAGAAGAAGGAATTAAGAGTAGCTGTTTAGCGGCACAAAACTTACTGTTGGCTGCACATGCGAAAGGGCTGGGTACTTGTCCAATGACAGGACCGGTATTGTTAGCTCAAGATGAACTACGACAATATTTACAAATTGAGTCTGAAAAACAAATAAATATGGTTATTTCACTCGGTTTTCCGAAAGATAAGCCGAAGAAACTTCCAAGAAAAGAAGTAGATGAGATTACAACATTTGTTTTTTAAAGCTTAAAATAAAAAGACATTGAATGAACAATGTCTTTTTATTTTGGACAGGTATGTAATTAATTTGTTGGGCTAAAATGATAGATAAGAGGGAATTACTATTTATTTCATAAAAAAAATTAATGTTCTATTAAGGAAAGTATGATACATTAATCGTGGGCAAGATTCTATTTGTTCATGAAAGTGTTGAAAATAGTCTTAAAATTTAAAAGTTATTTTTGGATAATAAATTATAATGAAATGACAGGGGGGATGAATTTTGAAAAAATTCATAATCACTGGATTGTCTGTATTGTTATTAGCCGGTTGCGGTGCTCCACAAGAAAAAGAGGATGCGCAATCAAAGCAGGAAGAACGAGTTGTAAATGCAAGTAATGAGAATATAGTAGTATTCCCTGAAGGTGCAGTACCAGTTGGTGAAGGAAAAGTAAAAGTTATTACACCAGATGGTACTTCTGAAAACGGCAATATACCAACTGTATTCATCAAAAAGGATACTTTAATTCAACATGTTGAATTAGAGCTTTCTAATTTTCAAAATGATAAAGAAACATTTATATTTGTAGATCAAGTATATGCAGATAAACATCAAGTCACTAGTACAACACAGACAACAGTACAATTAAAAGAAAAGACACTTGAGACAGGTAGTCATACGATTACTGCAGTTCAGTATGAAAACAATGATCCAAAAGGAAAGGTTATTAGTTTAAATCAAGCAACATTCGAAACAAAACCAGCGTCATAAGAAGAATAAAAAGTACATTACTCAAAAAGTAGTGTGCTTTTTTGTTTATACTAGAGGATGTAACAGTGAATAACTTGTTTCGTTTTCTAATACGATTAAGTAGGAAGAAATCACTTGTTTCTACTATGATAGAGAAAGAGGCTGAAGATGTGAATCGATGTATTCGTATCGTCTTGATTATTTTAACGATGTCAGTCATTTGGTTTATAATCCAAGAGGTGACTCAAATTACGCTCAATTAGCAAATTCATGATTTGTTAATAGGAGCTATTTGTTTTACCATTGTTTATCTATTATATGATAAACAATGGTTAAGGTAAGTTTTACATGAAAAATGTAGGTATTTCATTTGAAATGTCGAATAGTACATACGATGTCGTAATAACAAATTTTCTATTGTTTACTGTGAAACAGGAGAAGGGGAGATAGTGGTTATGAAACGAGCTCTTATTAATATTGATTATACATATGATTTTGTAGCTGAAAAAGGTGCTTTAACATGCGGGAAACCAGGACAAGAAATTGAGAAGGAAATTGTCCATATAACGAAAGAATATATTGAAAATGGAGATTATGTTGTCTTTGCGATCGATAAACACGATGAAAATGATGTATATCATCCAGAATCAAAGTTATTCCCGCCTCATAATATAGCTGGTACAAATGGAAGAGATTTGTTTGGTGAATTACAAGATGTGTACGAAACATATAAAAATGCAGAGAATGTATATTATATGGATAAAACACGATATAGTGCATTTGCAGGAACAAACTTAGAGATGAAGTTAAGAGAAAGAGGAATAGAAGAAGTTCATCTTGTAGGTGTTTGTACTGATATTTGTGTTCTTCACACAGCAGTAGACGCTTATAATAAAGGATTTAAAATTGTAGTTTACGAAAAGGCAGTTGCATCTTTTAATGCGCAAGGACATGAATTTGCACTTGGACATTTTAAGTCATGCTTACATGCAGAAGTGAAGTGAAAAAAAGAGGCCTTTAAAAAGGTCTCTTTTTTCGTTTAAATTGAGACGAGGTTTCGCTCGATTAGTTTTTTTATGAACGGACTAATTTTTTCTGGTAACCCATTTAAGTCAAAAAATTGTACATGTAATGATTCTAATCCATCAGCTTTTAACGTACCACCTGTAATATCTTTGCAAAGATATGCGATTGTTATAGGGTAAAATTCATCTCCGTTCGGTAATTTTACAAAAAATTCTTTTCCGGAAAATACGCTTATTAACTGTAAAGAGCCTATTTCAATCCCTGTTTCTTCAAGCACTTCCCGTTTTCCGGCTTCTTCCGTTGATTCGCCAAGTTCAACGAATCAACGGAAGAAGCCCAAATACCACTTCGTCTCTGTTGTAGTAATATTTGTTCTTTTTCATTGAAGACAGCTACAGCAACGCCAGATAAATTGAGTGGTCTTGATCCAATAACTTCTCTTAGTTCTTCGAT
The DNA here is from genome assembly GCF_052947655.1 of Bacillus pretiosus. Taxonomy (NCBI): domain Bacteria; kingdom Bacillati; phylum Bacillota; class Bacilli; order Caryophanales; family Bacillaceae; genus Bacillus; species Bacillus pretiosus. The sequence goes on from NZ_CM129593.1 coordinate 2,109,159, forward strand.
ATAGCCCATTGTTAGTTAACCTCCGCGAGTCAAAATATTTACAAATGAACTATTCGGTATTGTGTTAATATTTTCCTTTTTTGAGATATGTAGCGCAGTCATAAAATAAAGTCGGTTATAAAAAAATTCTAATGTAATCTCCCTTTAGATAATGAAAAAGGGTATATTTATAGAAGAAAGTGTAACAAGTTTTAAGGAAATCAAAAGGTATGACAATAAATTAGTTTTTCATGAAATTTTCATTAGTTAAGGGTGTGGATGGATGAGTTTATTAACGTATACTGAAGAATTTTTTAATTATGTACGTGAGTTTTTACTTTTAAGATTTTTACTATTTGCATTAGTTTTAATCATTATCTCTTTTGTAATCAACCGTATTATTGATTGGTTTTTTAGGAAATCAAGCTTTTTTGATGAAGAGGTAGAGCAAACGATTCAAAGTGTGATTCGATCTATTTTTAGATATATCATTATCATCAGTCTAATCATATATTTAATTAGCCAATTTGTAGATATAAAAAGTATCATTGCAGGTGCAGGGATAGCGGGAGTCGTTATTGGTTTTGCTGCACAACAGATGTTAAAAGATGTTATATTAGGCTTTGCGAGATTAGCGGACAAAGAGTTTCGTGTTGGCGATTTTGTTACTTTTAACGGAACAAATTCAGGAACAATTGAGGAAATTAGTATTCGTTTTATGCAAATTCGTGAATGGTCAGGAAAACTTCTTACGATACCACACGGAGAGATTAGGACGATACAAAATTTTAATAAAGGATGGATGCGCGTAATTGAACGGATTACGGTAAGTTATCAGGAAGATCCTACAAGAGTTAAGGAATTGTTAGAAGAAGTTTGTGTTAATTGTAATGAAAGATTGGCTTCGAGTCTTTATAAAGTAGAGGATGAAGCTGTTGAGCCGTTTAAATATGTTGGTGTCACAGATTTAAACCCGAACCTTAAATATGTTGGATATGAATTTTGTATTACAGGTTTAATAAAGCCAGAAGATTATTTTGAAACTTCTAGACAAGTAAGGTTTGAATTAATGTCTATGTTCCATAAGAATCAAGTGCAAATGCCAGCAGCAAATATGGTCGTTACTACTGAAAGTTTACAGCATAACCATGGTGGACAATCTTTATCGGACAGCTAAAATAGAATAGTTTGTTAACAAAAATCTAGCTTCCAACATTGGATAGAAAAATAATAAAATGATTAATTTAAAGAAAGAACTGAAGGAATTCAGTTCTTTCTTATTTGTAGAATTTAGAAATTTCTTAATGTTATAATGATAGATGGTGATGAAAATGAACTTTGAAGAAAAAGAGATGCATCGTTTAGAAGCATTAAAAGCAATTGCAGAATTATTAAATGAAGCAACAGACTTACAAGTCATGTTAGAAAAAGTGTTACATACATTGTTACAAGTTATGAATTTACAAACAGGGTGGATATTCTTTATCGATGAAAGTGGAAAGCACCGTATGCTTGTAGATGAAAACTTACCACCGGCTCTTACATGGAAAGAGAAGAAGCCGATGTGTGAAGGGGACTGCTGGTGTGTAGAGCGTTTTGTGAATGGCAGATTGGAAAAAGCGACAAATATTATTGAATGTAAGCGAATAGAGGATGCGATTGAGTGTAATTGGGGAGAGACAGAAGATGTTACGCATCATGCGACGATTCCACTTAGGTCTGGATCGGAGAAGTTTGGTCTATTAAATGTAGCCTCACCTCAAAAAACACACTTTTCAGAGGAAGAATTGGCATTATTAGAATCGATTGCATTTCAAATAGGAACGACAATACAACGTATTCAGTTAGTAGAGAAAGAACGTAAATACGTAGTGGTAGCTGAAAGAAATCGACTTGCACGTGATTTACATGATTCAGTAAAACAATTGTTATTTTCTATAATGCTAACAGCAAAAGGTACTTTAAATATGACGCAAGATAGAGACTTGCAAGAGATGTTGAGCTATATTGGAGAATTATCACAGGAAGCATTACAAGAAATGACACTTTTAATTTGGCAATTAAGACCGGAAGGATTAGAGAAAGGTTTAGCAGAAGCAATTAAAAATTACGGAAAGTTGTTAGGGACCCACGTGGAAGTTCGAATTGATGGTATGGTTTCAATTGGAGATGAAATTGAAGAAGTTTTATGGCGTATTAGTCAAGAAGCAATACATAATTGTAAAAAACATGCTTCATGTGAAAAGGTAAATGTTCTTTTAAAAATAGAAAATAACCAGTTGTATTTTTACATAGAGGATAACGGAATAGGATTTATACAAGATCACGTAAGAGAGTCAGCGCTCGGTTTAAAAAGTATGAAGGAACGTATTCAGTTAATGAGGGGATCATTTCAAATAAAAACTGAGCTGAAAAAGGGTACAAAAATTGAAATTCAATTGCCGGTTTAAAGGGGAGAAGAAGATTGAAGATTAAATTACTACTAGTTGAGGATCATCATATCGTTCGAAGAGGACTTGTGTTCTTTTTAAAAACGAGAGAAGAATTTGAAATAGTTGGGGAAGCAGAAAATGGTGAAGAGGCATTAACATTCATTCAAACGGAAAGACCAGATGTAGTATTAATGGATCTATCAATGCCGAAGATGGATGGTATAGAAGCAACAAAACGGATAAAGCAATATGATAAAACAATAAAGATACTTATATTAAGCAGTTTTTCAGAGCAAGATTATGTTTTACCAGCACTGGAAGCTGGAGCAGATGGTTATCAATTAAAAGAAGTACAACCAGAGCAACTTGTTGCTTCTATCATTGCAGTACATGAAGGAAATGCGAATTTTCATCCGAAAGTAACACCAGCACTATTCGGACGATCAGCAGTTAAGAAAGAAAAAGAGAACCCTTTTTCCATGTTAACAAAAAGAGAGCAAGAAGTACTTCGTGAAATTGCGAAAGGGCGAAGTAATAAAGAAATTGCAGCAGAGCTTCATATTACAGAACAGACTGTGAAAACACATGTTTCAAATGTTTTAGCTAAATTGGAAGTAGATGATCGTACGCAAGCTGCATTATATGCGGTGAAGCACGGGGGAAATAATAAGTATGAATAATTATGTCCCATGTTACGACAGAATACATAGGAGTATTTAAAATTTATCCCGCTATTTGCGGGCTTATAATTAGTGGGAGATGTACAATACTCTCACTGATTAAAGTTTCAATTTATAGTAGTGCTAAATAAAGGTTTTTCTTCTTTCTATAATTAGGTACAATAAAACTACGATGGAAGGGGAAGATATGCTATGCCAGGTACAAGAAGTGGGATTGGAAAGATTCAGGCTTCGTTAAATGGTTTATCACCGAAATTGCGAAGTATTGCCGAACATATATTGAAACATCCACAAGATGTTGTACATAAATCTATTACAGAATTAGCTGAAGTTACGAATAGTTCTGAAGCTACGATATTCCGCTTATGTAAGCACCTCGGTTTTCAAGGGTTTCAAGATTTAAAGATTACATTAGCTCGTGAAATTGTACATACTCCTATGCAAAATATTCATGAAGAAGTATCGGCAGAAGATAGTATGGTAACTGTTGCTAAAAAAGTTTTTCATTCGCATATTACAGGACTGCAAGATACATTGCATTTGTTAAATGATACAGCGCTAGAGCAAGCCGTAAAGGTATTGCAAGATGCAAGTCGTATTGAGTTTTATGGAAATGGTGGTTCTGGTATTATAGCGATGGATGCATATCATAAATTTATGAGAACGGGTATTTCTTGTATTGCTCATACAGATTCACATTTTCAAATTATGGGTGCGGGTTTACTTACTAAAGAAGCAGTGGTAATTGCAATTTCTCATTCTGGTAGCAATAAAGGGTTACTGGAAGCGTTAGAAGTAGCAAAAGCAAGAGGAGCTCGCATTATTGCAATTACGAGCTATCAGAAATCAGCATTAAGTCAACTTGCTAATATTACATTATATACTTCAACACGTGAGACGGAATTCCGTACAGAAGCAAGTTCATCAAGATTAGCACAGTTAAGTTTGTTAGATACTTTATACGTTGGGTTATCGTTACAACGCCAAGAAGAGACATTGCAAAATTTACAAAGTATACGCGAAACAATTTCGATGAAACGAATATAAAAAGTCCTTCAATTGAAGGGCTTTTTATATTGGCAAATAGTCTTTTGTGAAAATTTGATGATTATAATTTCCTGTTTTAAAAAATCTTTATTAATTGAGTTTTTTACTCCCGCGTAGAGTTCTAATAAACTATACATAGATGCAATTTCGGTTTTCCCTTCAAATAAACATTTGGTTAATAATTCAAATATTGTTCAATATTTAACAATAAGCTTTTAAAATTACATGTTATGATGAACGTGTAATGATGATTGAACATTTAAATTTGGTGCAATAATTGGCCGAAACAGTGCAGGTAGAAGTTGTGAGATGAACTCATTAAAATTCTAAAACACTAAAGGGGAGATCACATATGAAAGCAGTAGTAGTTAATAAAAATAGTAAAGCAAACATTGAAGTTATTGAAAAGGAATTACGTCCGTTACACTCAGGTGAAGCGCTAGTAGATGTAGAGTATTGTGGAGTTTGTCATACTGATTTACACGTTGCAAATCATGATTTTGGAAACACAGATGGCCGTATTCTTGGTCATGAGGGTGTAGGTATTGTTACGAAAATTGCTGATGATGTAACTTCACTAAAAATAGGTGACCGTGTAAGTATTGCATGGATGTTCCAATCTTGTGGACGTTGTGAATATTGCATAACTGGTAGAGAAACATTTTGCCGTGAAGTTAAGAATGCTGGTTATTCAGTAGATGGTGGTATGGCAGAACAATGTATTGTTACAGCTGATTATGCTGTGAAAGTACCAGAAGGATTAGATCCTGCTCAAGCATCATCAATCACATGTGCGGGCGTAACTACATATAAAGCAATAAAAGTATCAGACATTAAACCTGGTCAACCTATCGTCATCTATGGGTGTGGTGGATTAGGTAACCTAGCTATCCAATATGCTAAAAACGTATTTGGTGCAAAGGTAATTGCAGTAGATATTAATGACGATAAATTAGCATTAGCAAAAGAGGTTGGTGCGGATATGACTATCAATCCAATTTCTCAAGGTCCTGCTGATAAGATTGTTCAAGATGAGTTTGGTGGTGCTTATGCTGCTGTAGTAACAGCCGTTTCTAAAGTAGCGTTCAATTCAGCAGTTGATGCAGTACGTGCTTGTGGTAAAGTCGTTGCAGTAGGTTTACCAGTAGAAACGATGGATTTAAACATTCCGCGACTTGTACTAGATGGAATTGAAGTAGTTGGTTCTCTAGTCGGTACTCGTAAAGACTTAGAAGAGGCATTCATGTTCGGTGCAGAAGGAAAAGTAGTGCCGGTTGTTCAAACTTGTTCTCTAGATAAAGTACAAAATGTATTCGAAGGAATGGAACAAGGTAGAATTCAAGGACGTATGGTAATCGATTTTAAACAGCATAATTGTGATTGCAAATAATTCATTTTAAATATAAAAAGCATGAGTCTAGCTAAAGACATGTAAAAAAGTTAGACGGCAGAAAGAAGATGATCCCTGCATTCAACAGGAATCATCTTCTTTGCATTCCACTACTATCAATGTCGACTAACGAGAAAGGATTAAAGGTTCACTTTATCTACAAACGAAAAAGAATCTTTACTTTTAACAAATTTTTTATGATTTGGAACGGTTTGAATTGCTACAACTAGCGAATCTCTTGCTTTCAGTGCATCTTGAATCCCGATTGTCATAAGCTTTATAAATAGAATCGTAATAAAGAATGAAACGAGAGTATACAAAATAATCCACCATGAAATATTCATTTCATAACGATTTAATCCAATAAGGCCTGCCCAATCATTAGATAGAGAAACAGGTTTGAGTACTCCGTCATAGAGTTCACGCATTTGTATCCCGCCAATTACAATATCAAGCAACGCTAAATGGATAACGAGTATGAGTGCTTGGACGATATGTTCCATGAATAACACAAATAAGCGATCAAGTAATAAGACTCGTAAGTGTTTTTTGATAATATGAAAACGGCTAGCCCCTAGCAATTGGGAACTTAAAATGTAATCTTGTTTCATAAATTCCTCAACCTCTGAGGATATATATAAAGAAAGTGTAGGCAGAGCGACGAAAATAAGTACGAGTACTTGATAAAAAGCAAATGAAATATTTGGATCTAATCTATCAGCATTTGATACGATTACAATATTAACGGGCGTGATGAGTATAAATGCGATAAATAAAGTAGGAATGTAATAAAAAACTTCTGAGCATGACTGGAAAAATCTCTTGAATTTTGGAGCATATAAACTTAAGAGGATTCCTATACATGTTCCGAATAAAATTCGAAAGAAGCTAATTGCCACGGCTAATAAAATGGTAAATTTTGCTCCTTCTATAATTTGTAAGAAAACAGACTCTCCAAAACGATCAGATCCAAAAGGCGGTATTAACGATGGTGGAAAGGGGGCCTTTCCAAGTAATTCGTTATTGTCATTGTAAAGTAACTGAGGAGGTTTTGGGATGTTATCTTTAAAGAACCAACTATAAATAAAACTAGCTGAAACAAGTATGAATAAATAAGTAAAGCCGATTAAAAAGCGTTTTGATTTCCAAATAGATTTCATAAAGCTACTCCTTTCAATTGTTTTTGCCATCTATTCATCATGAGAGAGATTATTTGAAAAATGGCATAAAACGGTAAAATAATCATGACAAGTATAATAAATGCAGCGGGAGGTGAAATAAACGCCTTCTTAAATAAAAATTGAATAATACCTTGCATATTAAAAACAAATTCTAAAATGAATAAGTTAGAAAGTAAGAAAACAAAAATCGTTTTTAAATGGTAGAAGAAGTGGATAGATATATTTTTGAATAAATGAATGCGTAGTATATAACTTGATGAAAGACCTTTTCCATATGCAACCTCTACGTAATGTTTTCCATGTTCTTCTTGTATGTATAACACCATCATCCGAAACATTTGTAATGTAGGTAAGACCGCTAAAGATAAAATAGGGAGTAAATAAGCGCGATTTTCATTAAAAGAAATAATGGTGAAAGGAGCTTCCCCAAATTTCTTAAGTACCCAAATGAAAAATATTTGCAAACAAATCATCATCATCATATCAGGGACAGCTTCTAATATGAACACAATTCGGTTTATCCATTTTTTTATATAATCTTTTGCTAAAAAATAAAAAAATGCCATGCTAGATGAGATAAAGAGCGCAAGCAAAAAGGCCACAAATAATACAATAAACGAATATAGGTAAGGTTCTAAAACAGTTGGAAATAATGGTGTTGTTTTTAAATGACCAAACTTTGGGTCTGATCCTATAACCAACAATGATTCAGGTGAGAAAACCTGTTTTAACATAGTAACGATCTGGTTAAAAAAATAAATTGGTTGAAAGGTGAATCCTTGTTGAGTGATAAATAAATAAGGTAAATTTAATAATAGTAACAGTGATAAAAGAATTGATGAAAGCTTAATTGTGAATTGAGATATTTTATGTAACATTAAATCCCTCCGACATCTTTTTACAACATTATACAATAAAGTCTAAAATATTGTTTTATTTTTCTGAAAAATAAAAATACTATTAGATTTTATAGTATGGAACATATATTTACAAGTTAATAAAGTGATAGTAGGATCCGCACTCTAAGACTATTAAGATAAAAGGACGAGTGAACTTAATACAATAAAAACGAGCAAAGTGCACAAAATTTCCATTGCGGAGGTAGTTGCTGTACAACTCCTTTTTCATACAAATGAGTAGAACGTAAGGAAGGACTATGTATGTGTTGTTAATGAAAGAAAAAGAGAGTGTGTTGCGAAACGTAACGAATATAACGCAACTTTACCGCGGGGAAAATCTAAATTTAGTATGTAAGTGAAATGGAATGATGGGGATATATTTTTTGTTATGAAAAAAATTTTCTTTTTAAAACTTGATTAATGAAAAAATATTTTATATACTAATTCATGTAAACGGTTTACTAGATCGTATTTTGCTAGAAACGAAGGGAAGATCCGCATGGAAACAAGGGGGAGAGTAATCGGGATTGATATCGGTACCACAAGTACAAAAACGGTTGTATTTACAGAAAAAGGAAAAGTCGTTGCATCACATGCAGTTGATTATCCAATTATTCAACCGAACGTCGGATGGGCTGAGCAAGATCCTGATGTAATATGTGCTGCTGTATATAAAACTGTAAGCGTTGCCATCCGAAAGGGTAACGTGTTACCAGAGGATATTTCTTCAATCGGTATTAGTACAGCAATGCACGCATTAATTGCAGTAGATAAAAACGGTGCACCATTAACGCGTTCTATCATTTGGGCAGATAATCGAAGTACGAAACAGTCAGAAAAATTATTACAACATATGAATGGTCATGAAATTTATAGACGAACGGGTACACCAATTCATCCGATGTCGCCACTTTCTAAATTATTGTGGATGAAAGAGGAAGAGCCAGAATTATATGCGAGCGCATATAAATTTATTTCCATTAAAGAGTATGTTATGTATCAATTGTTTTCACGTTACGTAGTGGATTATTCAATAGCATCAGCTACTGGGTTATTTAATTTAGAAACATTAAACTGGGATGAAGATGTTTTAACGTTGTTACATATGTCACCAGAACAATTATCAACACCAGTGCCAACTACATATATTTTGTCGGGTATGAAACCGGAATTAGCACAAAAGATGGGTATTCGTGAAGATACGCCAGTTGTTATTGGTGCAAGTGATGGTGTTCTTGCGAATGTGGGCGTTGGGGCAATATCGCCTGGCTCAGCTGCAATTACAATTGGTACAAGTGGTGCGGTTCGAACAATTTCATCAAGTGTTAATACAGATGAAAAAGGAAGAACGTTTTGTTATGCATTAACAGACGAGCACTGGGTGATCGGCGGACCAACGAATAACGGCGGAATATTACTGAGATGGTTACGTGATGAATTTGGTAGCCCAGAGCAAGAAGTAGCAAAAAAACTTGGCATTGATCCGTATGATTTATTAATTAAGTATGCGGAAAGTGTACCAGCTGGAGCGGGTGGATTGCTATTTTTACCGTTTTTATCTGGAGAGCGTGCACCGTACTGGAATGCAAATGCTCGTGGTACATTCTTTGGAATAAACCTTCAGCATAAACGAGAACATTTTATACGTGCAGTCATGGAAGGTGTTTGTATGAGCGTATATTCTGTTGCACTCGCAATCAGGGATTGTACAGGGCCACTTACTGAAATACGCGTTTCAGGAGGTTTTGCGAAATCTGCATTTTGGAGACAAATGTTATCCGATATGATGGGAAAAGAATTGCTTGTTCCTGAAAGTCATGAAGCATCTGCGCTTGGGGCAGCGGCAGTTGCTTTATATGCTGTAGGAAAAATTGATTCTCTTGAAGAGGTAAAGGATTGGATTGATATTGTTCATCATCATGTACCGAATAAAGAAAATACGGCTATATATTTAGAAATGTTTTATATGTATGAACGACTTTACAATCGCTTGAAAGAAGAATTTGATTGTATAGCTGCTTTCCAACGTAAACAATAGGGGGATTGGGAGAAATGGTAGTTGGAATCGTACTAGCGGCAGTTGTCATACTACTTTTACTTATTACAGTAGTAAAATGGCATCCGTTTGTCGCGTTAATTTTAACAGCAATTGGTGTAGGACTTGCAATGGGAATGCCATTGATTGGAACTTCACCAAAAGATCCAGGGATTATCGATTCTATTAAACTAGGGCTTGGTAATACGTTAGGGTTTTTAGCGATAGTTTTAGCATTAGGAACCATGCTAGGAAAAATGATGGCCGAATCTGGCGGTGCTGAACGAATTGCTACCACATTAATAGATCGTTTTGGGAAGAAACGTGTTCACTGGGCGATGATGTTCGTTGCATTTTTAGTAGGGATTCCAGTATTTTTCCAAGTTGGATTTGTACTACTAATTCCATTAGTATTTACAATTGCGTTAGAAACAGGGGTATCACTTATTACAATCGGTATTCCACTAGTAGCAGGACTATCTGTTGTACACGGACTCGTGCCACCGCATCCAGCGGCGATGGCAGCAGTAGGTATTTTTAAAGCAGATGTAGGGAAGACAATTTTATATGCTTTAATCGTCGGACTTCCAACTGCAATCATTTCAGGTCCGCTTTACGGGAAATGGATCGGTGCTCGTATACATAAAGAAGTACCATTAGATATAGCGGAGCAATTTATTGAAAGAGATAAGAAGAAGGAACTTCCTAGTTTCGGAAATACATTGTTTACTATTTTACTTCCAGTATTTCTTATGCTAGGTGCATCGATTGCGGAAGTAGGGCTAAGCAAAACAAGTCAACTTGCACAAGTATTGCACTTCATTGGAGATCCAATAGTCGCGTTATTAATTGCAACGATATATTCTTTCTTTAGTCTTGGTTATGCAAAAGGTTTCTCAAAAGATAAAGTATTAAAATTTACAAATGATTGTTTAGGGCCTATTGCGAACATACTGTTAGTTATCGGTGCAGGCGGTGCGTTTAATAAAGTATTATTAGATTCTGGAATTGGAACGACAATCGCAGAAATGGCGAAAGAATCTCATATTTCACCGATATTATTAGGTTGGGGAATTGCGGCACTTATCCGAATTGCGACTGGATCTGCTACAGTTTCTATGATGACAGCAGCTGGAATTGTAGCACCGATTGCAGCAAGTACATCAGGTGTAAATGTTGAACTACTAGCACTTGCAACAGGTGCAGGGTCATTAATTTTATCACATGTAAATGATTCTGGATTTTGGATGATTAAAGAGTATTTTGGAATGACTGTGAAAGAAACATTATTAACATGGACTGCAATGGAGACGATATTATCTGTTGTAGCACTTGGACTCATTTCGTTATTAAATATATTTGTATAGAATGGGAGATTGATGAATATGAAACTAGGTTTAATTGGATTAGGAAAAATGGGATTCCCATTAGCAGAACATTTATATGAAGACAAGCATGAAGTAGTTGTATATGACGTTAATAAAGAGCTTGTTGAAAAGGCAGGGGCAATAGGGATTACTGCTCGTCATACATTAAAAGAAATGATTGCTGAACTAGAAGCTCCTCGTACAATTTGGGTAATGGTACCTGCGGGAGAAGTTGTTGAATCGGTACTAAAAGATGTATATCCATTATTAGAGGAAGGCGATATCGTTATTGAAGGCGGGAATTCATTCTATAAAGATACGTTACGCCGTGCTGAAGAAGCGAAAAGTTTTGGTTTACATTACGTAGATATCGGTACATCAGGCGGTGTAGAAGGAGCTAGATACGGTGCTTGCTTAATGGTTGGTGGAGAAAAAGAAATTTATGATCAATTAGAACCTTTATTTAAAGATTTAGCAGTAGAGAATGGGTATTCTTATGCAGGCCGCGTCGGAAGTGGTCATTTCTTAAAAATGGTTCATAACGGTATTGAATACGGAATGATGCAAGCAATCGCTGAAGGCTTTGAAGTGTTAGATAAAAGTGATTTTGATTTCAATTATGAAGATGTTGCTAAAGTATGGGCAAACGGATCAGTTATCCGCGGTTGGTTAATGGACTTAACTGAAAAGGCATTTGCAGATGATCCTAAACTTGATGGCATTAAAGGTGTGATGAACTCTTCAGGAGAAGGGAAATGGACTGTGGAAACGGCACTTGAACTTCAAGCGGCAGCACCGGTAATCGCAATGTCATTATTTATGCGCTACCGTTCTCAAGAAGATGATACATTCCACGGAAAAGTAGTTTCAGCTCTTCGTAATCAGTTCGGTGGACATGAAGTTGTGAAAAAATAAGGTTGTTTTTAAAAAGAAACTTGTGCATAGGCGCAAGTTTCTTTTTTTATAGTGTAAGAAATCTCTAATTTAAAAATATCAATCAATCATTGTTTATTTGTACTGATTGTATCAAATATATAGTGAAGCATGAAAGATGTCCCAACATAAAAATAAGAATAAATAAAATGAAATTTTCATAAATAGTAAAAGGATGATTATGTCATCAGTGTAGCTATGAAGTGGTGTTACATATGAAAAGAGCGTGTTAATAAAATATGAGGTGGTTAAATGGGAAATGAGCAAGTGAAGAATGCAGGGGAAGAAAAAAAGTTATGTCTTTGTATGATTGTTAAAAACGAGTCTAGAATTATGGAAAGATGTTTAAATGCTACAAAATCAATTGTAGATTTTGTTTCTATTTGTGATACGGGATCAACTGATAATACACCTGAAATTATTGAAAATTGGTGTGAAGAAAATGAAATCCCTGGAACAGTTCATCATGAACCATTTCAAAATTTTGGCTATAACAGAAGTTTAGCAGTTTCATTAGCACAAAAAACATATCCAGAAGCAGATTATTTATTAATATTAGATGCAGATATGATATTAGAAGTTGATCCCGAGTTTGATAAGACTAGTTTAACGGAAGACCACTATCTTACAATGCAATATGATATTCATATTAAGTATTGGCTTACACGCCTTTTGAAAGCTTCTTTACCATGGAAATCTGTCGGTGTTACTCATGAGTATTGGGATATAGATCGTTCCAAAGTTGGTGCGAATTACAATACGAGGGTAGCTAGGTTAGAGACGCTTGTCGTTAACGATCCTGGGGATGGTGGTAGTAAAGCTGATAAATTTGAGAGAGATGAGCGGTTGTTGTTACAAGGATTGAGTGATTCAGAAACAACGCCAGATTTGCATATAAGATATTTATTTTACTTAGCCCAAACTTATTTTCATTTAAGTCAATTTGAAGATTCGATTAAATGGTACAAAAAAAGAGTGGAAGCAGGTGGATGGGTTGAAGAGGTGTTCTATTCGTTATTGCGAATAGGATTTTGTTATGAACAATTAGCAAACCGTTCAGCAAATAAACAATATGAGGTAACAGAAGTGGATGAAAAAGAAAATGCTAAGGCGCAAGAAGAGCAATATACAGCATTAGCTATTCTTTATTTTCAAAAAGCGTGGGAATATAGACCAACTCGGGCTGAGCCATTATACCAACTTGCAAGAATGTATCGATTAAAATCTCAAAATAATATTGCTTTGATGTATGCGTTGCAAGGGAAGGAAATTCCTTTTCCGAAAAATGATCTGCTATTTGTAGATTATCATGTGTATGATTACTTATTTGACTATGAGATTTCTATAAGTGCTTTTTATATACCGCATAAAAAACATTTAGGTGCAGTATCACAAAAATATTTGGAATCGAAAAAAGAAGAGCTACCGTTGCATATAGCAAATATGGTAGAAAGTAATGCGAAATTTTATTAAATACATTGTCGGTTAAAGGAGTAGTGGAGTAATCATGGAATTAATACGATGGGCGCTAGAACTAGGGGAATCCGTGCATGGAAATACGTATGAAGAATTGATGCCACTACTAGATTATTATTATGATCGTGATCATTTAAAAGCGTATTGTATCGCAAATCTCCTTATAGACATGGACGTAGCAGAAGAGCATCGGCAAAAAATCGAATTAAGAAGGTGCATTGCTGCTTATTATGCAGGAATGTATAAAGTAGCAAAAAAACATGCAAGTGAGCTTTTAATTAAATATCCGGATGTGGATTTATATAAAAATAATTTAAGACTAATGGAAGCTTATTTGAATAAAGAATATGATTATTGTCTTTTTATATGCCCAAAGACGTATGGTAGTTTTATAGATGTTGCGCGAGCTTTGAAATGGCGATTGGAGCAGGAGGGAAATACAGCAATTATTTCAGAAACAATACTAGAAAATGTGAAAAATACAATTGTTTTTGGAGCGCATACGTACGCACATAATCCGAATCTACTACCAAAAAATGCAATTGTTTATAATTTAGAACAGCTATATGAAGGAAGTCCTTATGCGCATCCTCTTTATTTAATGTTATTAAAAGATAAGGAAATTTGGGATTATAGTAAACAAAATATAGAATGGTTAAAACAAAAAGGAGTAGGAAAAGAAATAAAACATGTGGAAATGAACTATGCCCCAACTCTAGAAATAAAAAAAGATGCATTTGATGAAGAGTTAACTGAAGACATTGATATACTGTTTATAGGTGCTCTTAACCCAAGGCGACAAGCTATTTTTAATCAATTAAAAGTAGTTGCCCCGAATTTAAATATTGTTTTTAAAAATAATGCGTGGGGAATTGTTAGAAATGAGTTGATTGCTAGGTCTAAAATTATATTAAATATTCATTTTTACTTATCGGGTATTCTTGAAACTCCTCGAGTTTCTTATGCAGTGGCAAATAAGAAATTTATTATCTCTGAAAATAGTAATCCTGAGGACGAGATAGAGTGGCCAGGAATAGTGTTTACTCCGTATGAAAAAATAATAGAAAACGTTATGAAATATATAGAATTACCAGAAGAACGTATTAAATTAGCAGAAAAAGCGTATAACCATTTTGAAGCAAAAAGAAGCATAGACATACTGAGCGATAAAGCGGAAGAAAAGTAATTGTGAAGAACTCCTACTTTCGTATGAGTTCTTTTTTTCGTCTATCATACTATTTTATCAAGCTAGTTCCCTCTTTATATTGTGTTTTGTATAGAAATTTCTGATAATATATAAGTATAACTGAAAAACAAAGGAGAGAAATAATTATGAAACTAGTCGTTATTAACGGTACGCCAAGAAAATTCGGTAGAACTCGTGTGGTGGCAAAATATATTGCTGATCAATTTGAAGGGGAGTTATACGATTTATCAGTAGAGGAACTGCCTTTATATAACGGGGAAGAATCACAACGTGAATTAGAAGCGGTAAAAAAATTAAAGGCATTAGTGAAAACTGCAGACGGTGTAGTACTATGTACACCTGAATATCATAATGCAATGAGTGGAGCGTTGAAAAATTCGTTAGATTACTTAAGCAGTAGTGAATTTGTTCATAAACCTGTCGCATTACTTGCAGTTGCTGGAGGCGGTAAAGGTGGCATTAACGCATTAAACAATATGCGTATTGTTGCTAGAGGGGTGTACGCAAATGCAATCCCAAAACAAGTTGTGCTTGATGGACTTCATGTACAAGACGGTGAACTGGGAGAAGATGCAAAACCGTTAATTCATGATCTAGTTAAAGAATTAAAAGCATATATGAGCGTATATAAAGAGGTGAAAAAACAACTAGGAGTTGAGTGATATGCCATCTCTGTATAAAGATTCACGCTTGTATTTCATTCTAGGGGCCAATAGTCTATCAGCTATTGGTTCCGGCATTGTTATGATAACGATTCCGTGGTTGTTAATTAAAGAGAATGGAGGAGAGACAACGTTTGGTTATGTATCCATCATCGCAACTCTTATTATGTTTTTATTAACACCGTTTATCGGGCAGAGTATTGATCGTTTTTCAAGAAAATCTTTATTATTATGTAATGAAGGTATTGGGATAGTCGTTATTGGAATGATGGCTATATGGGGATTTACTGGGCAACCTTATCATTCTATTCACTATATTCTAATATATATAGCAGGGTCATTTTACTATTTATTATTTTATCCTACAATATTTGCGTTTAACCAAGAGATATTTCAAGCAGAACATTATAAAAATTTAAGTGGAACAATGGAAATACAAGGACAGTTAACTCAAGTTATTTCAGGAGCGGCTGCTAGCTTCCTTATTGAAATCATTTCTTTAAAATGGATCTTGTTAGTAGATATGTTAACTTTTGCAGGAGCATTTTTCCTTTTCTTATGTATACCGTATGTAAAGAAAAAGGAAGTAAAAAGAAAAGTAACATTTAAGAAGCAATTGTTCGAAGGGATTCACTTTATGCAAAAGCGTCCGAAGTTCTTTTGGTTTTTACTGGCGACTTATATGCCGTTTATCGGTGTCATGATGGCAAATTATTTAATCCCGGTATATATCTCAGATCTATTAAAAGCCAGTGCCTCTGTATACGCAATAGAAGGTATGATGTACGGTGTCGGAGCGGTTCTTGCGGGAATAAGTATTCCAATTATGATGAAATATGTAAAGACAGAAGTTTCAATCGTCATGACGATGTTCATATATGTAATTTCAATTACCGTAATGATTATTGAACCTTCCGTAATGTTGTTATATGGACTTGCAATTTTTCATGCAATTGGAAATGCGGGTACAAGAGTGGCAAGAAATGTATTGATGATGGAGGAAATTCCAAATGAAGTAATGGGACGTGTAGACAGCTTATTTCGATTAATTGGTACAGGAATACGAATTGTATTATTAATGCTGTTTACAGCTGGTGTATCTAAAGTAGGTGTCATGGTACCGTTTTATTTACTAAGTTTCATATTGATCCTTTCGTTAGGAATTGCTATAAAATATGTAATCTCAAAACGTAAATTCGAAGCGAGTGTTTCTAATAAATCGATCGTTTAAAAAATACTTCTGCCTTCCTTTCTTTTTCTATATAATAAAAAGAAAGGGTAATTAACTGTTACGATTTATTTAACCAATTATAACGAAAGTTAATTAAACATATCAGTAAGCCCTGCTAGTCAAGTGATTGGCTAGTAGTGAGGGTTAACTGCGGGCAATCCCTAAAGCTGATTGAACTACAACGTGGCTAGAAATAGCGAGCGTGAATGTCGCGAAAGCAGAAAAAATCAATCAGATCGTGCAAGGTTAAATCCTAAACACTAGAACAATGGGTCTTCCGCCTCGAATCATCTAAGTCAAAATGGATAAGATGAACGTTCAACGACTATCTCGTATAACTGACGAGAGTACACCACAAGCCTATGGTGGTGGAAAAATCCTCTATCTCTAAGTAGATAAACATATAGTCTGCGCTCATGTGAAAGCATGAGAAGTTCATAAGAGAACTGGCTAAGGAATTGCGCCCTTAGTTGAACGAGATAAATTTAATTAAATCTATCAAGTCTCATTGAATCTACCGAATCTATGCATTATGGTAAATTCAATGAGGTGAGAATAATAATGGAGTTTTTACGAGTTAGTCAAGTATCGGAATTAACAGGTTTGTATCCTAGTAGTCTTAGGAGAATGCTGATGGAACATGCTACTATTCAGAAGAATCAATCTTTTATCATCTGAAAGGTGAGTGCTCGAATAATCGCACAGTAAAGGAGTAGGCTTCTGATGATATTGGCGAAGAAAGTTAGACTGATTCCAACGCCTGAACAAGAAAAAGTGCTTAGAAACCATGCTGGTGCTGCAAGATTCGCCTATAACTATTGTAAAAGAATGAGTGATAGATATTATAAGCTATTTGGAAAATCTGTTTCACAGTTAGCTTTACAGAAACGATTTACAAAGATCAAGAAGCGAAAGAGATATGAGTGGTTAAATGACATCAACGCACAAGTTCCTAAACAGGCTTCAAAAGATTTTGATAAGGCGAGGAAAAATTCGTTCGAAAAGTACAAAAATGGTTATCACACTTCTTATAAATCCAAAAAAGATTTAATCCAAGGATTTTATGCCAATTATGAAAGACTGATTATAGGAAAGAAAGTAGTTCATATTCAGTCTATTGGAGAAGTGAAAACAAGCCAACAACTACCAAGAAACAAAAAAACATCCAATCCAAGAGTTACATTTGACGGTCGTCACTGGTGGATTAGTGTAGGGTTCCAAGAAAACTTTGAATCACAAGAACTAACCAATGAGTCGATTGGTGTGGATGTTGGTTTAAAAGAGCTGTTTGTAGCTTCTAATGGTACGAAAGAACGAAATATAAACAAAGATGCCAAGGTTAAAAAACTTTTGAAAAGGAAAAAGTTAGCACAAAGAGATATGTCTAGGAGATTTAAAAAAGGTGTAAAAATTCAATCTGCCGGATATGAAAAAGCTAAAACTGAGCACCTGCGGTTATCTAGGAAAATTACAAATATCCGAATTAACCATATCCATCAAGCAACAGCTAAATTGGTGAAAAACAAACCAATGAGGATCGTTGTGGAAGACTTACCTATCTCAAACCTGTTAAAAAACAAAAAACTATCGAAAGCATTTTCATTTCAAAAATTACACTTCTTCTTTCAATGTTTATCATACAAGTGCGAGAAGTATGGTATTGAGTATGTAAAAGCTGATAAATGGTTCGCCTCAAGCAAGATTTGCTCATGTTGCGGAGTAAAATACGACCATTCAGTTCAACCAGAAGGACAGTGGAGTTTAAAAATACGTGAGTGGCGTTGTGTTGGGTGCAATAGCCACCACGATAGAGATTTTAATGCTTCGATAAATTTATCAAGATGGGTAAAATAAATGCTTGATAATAGGAGGTAACGATACTGCCTCGTGTGGAGTGTTATACCCCTCGTCCCTTCGGGGTTGCGAGAACACGATGAAGCACTAACTCGTGTAAATTTGATTGAATTGTATAGATTTAGTTAAGTTTATCGTATCGGAGTGCAAACTTATTTATGAACAAATGGATCTTGCTTATAATCTTATTATTTCCACCACTGTACATTCTTTATATGACGTTTCGAATGAAGAAAGTTGCTCGTGAAAAATTGAGTAATCACTCTCCGTACGTTCTTATTTTAGGCGCAAAGTTATTTGGAGATAGACCGTCTTTATCTCTTCAAAACCGTTTGGATGTAGCGTTGGAATATTTACATTCCCATCCTGAAGCGAAAGTAATTGTTTCAGGTGGTCAAGGGGAAGATGAAGATATACCGGAAGCTCATAGTATGAGAAACTATTTAATGGTTCATGGTATAGATGAGAGTCGTATTTTAATAGAAGATCAATCTACAAATACGTATGAGAATTTAAAGTTTAGTATGGATTTATATGATGTGAAACATGCGGTAGTTGTAAGTAATACGTATCATTTGTATAGGACCAAAATAATTGCAAAGCGTTTAGGCATGAAGATGGAGGCACTAGCTGCTGAAACACCAATGCGCTCTAAGAAAAAAATGTATGTACGTGAATATGCTGCAATAATGAAAACGATATTGTTCGACCGTTAGAGCTCAAATTTGAGCTCTTTTTTAATTATAAAGCGTATCATTTGAAATGAATGCCGTATTCCATCAAAATAAAGGAAACAACATTAAAGGAGTTGTATTTGTGATTCAATTTAATCATGTGTCAAAAGCGTATGAAGATGGCATGAAAGCAGTGGATTCATTGCATTTAGAAATTAAAAAGGGAGAATTTTTTGTTCTCATTGGTCCGAGTGGTTGCGGGAAAACAACGACAATGAAAATGATTAACCGTTTAATTGAAACGACTGAAGGATCTATTTTAATCGATGGAAAAGATATTCAACAATATAATATTAATGAATTGCGTTGGAATATAGGATACGTATTGCAGCAAATCGCTTTGTTTCCGCATATGACAATTGCAGAAAATATTGCAGTTGTTCTTGAAATGAGAAAATGGAGCAAAGAAAAAATAAAAGCTCGTGTCGATGAGTTGCTACAGATGGTCGGGCTAGACCCAGACGTATATCGCGATCGTATGCCTGATGAATTGTCAGGAGGGCAAAAGCAGCGCGTTGGTGTCGTAAGAGCATTAGCCGCAAACCCGAAAATCGTTCTTATGGATGAACCGTTTAGTGCGTTAGATCCATTAAGTAGGGAACAGCTTCAAAAGGATATCGTACAATTGCAAAAGAAGATTCAAAAAACAATTGTATTCGTAACACATGATATGCAAGAAGCATTATCACTTGGAGATCGTATTTGTATTATGAAAGAAGGAAAAGTAGTTCAATTAGATACACCAGAAGGTATTATACATAATCCGAAAAATGAGTTTGTAGAAGAGTTCATTGGAAATCGTGGACAACCTTGGTATGAGGGGAAAAGTATAGAAGATGTATTGCCACTTGATGAAAGTATACGGGTAGAAGGGGATGCATTATCATTGCATTCTTCTTTACAAGAAGCATTAGTTCGTGTACGAGCTGACGAAGTCGTTCCAGTTGAAGAAAATGGTCAATATGTTGGAGCTTTAACAAGTCGTCATATTGTTAATTACATTGTTGAACAAATGAAGGAAAGAGGCTAAACAGTGACTGATTTTATACAAACGTTCCAAGAGCGAAAAATAGAATTACTAACTGCATTAAGTGAGCATTTACAAATATCGCTTATTTCACTATTTTTTGCAGTAATTATTGCGGTGCCACTTGGCATTTTATTAACGAGAAAACAACGAATGGCTGAATTTATAATAGGAACTTCTGCGGTTATGCAGACAGTGCCATCACTTGCATTACTCGGACTTTTAATTCCGTTAGTAGGAATTGGAAAACTCCCAGCCATTATTGCATTAGTTGTGTATGCACTATTACCTATTTTACGAAACACATATACAGGAATAAGGGAGTTAGATGAATCTTTAATCGAAGCAGCGAGAGCTATGGGGATGAATAGCTGGAGAAGACTGTGGAAGGTAGAGCTTCCTCTTGCATTACCAATTATTATGGCCGGTATTCGTACGGCGATGGTATTAATTGTTGGAACAGCTACATTAGCAGCTCTTATAGGTGCTGGTGGGCTCGGAAAACTCATATTACTTGGTATCGATCGAAATGATCATGCGCTTATCATTTTAGGGGCCGTACCAGCCGCGTTACTCGCTTTATTCTTTGATGTAGTACTTCGAGTGCTTGAGAGTCCAAAACGCTCTTCTAAGCGTATTATATTGACGATATGTATTACTTGTATAATGATTGCTTCTCCCTTTCTTTGGAACACACAAAAGAAAGATATTGTTATTGCCGGAAAACTTGGATCAGAACCTGAAATTTTAATTCAAATGTATAAGCAGCTTATTGAACAGGATACCGATTTACACGTAGAATTAAAACCAGGTCTTGGAAAAACAGCATTTGTATTTGAAGCATTGAAATCAGGAGAAGTAGATATATACCCTGAGTTTTCGGGAACAGCTTTATCTACTTTTGTGAAAGAAGAGCCAAAAAGCACAAATCGGGATGAAGTATATGAGCAGGCTCGCATTGGAATGGAAAAGAAATATAATATGGTTATGTTGAAGCCGATGGAGTATAACAATACATATGCACTAGCTATGCCGAAAAAAATAGCAGATCAAAATAATATAAATACAATTTCTGATTTAGGAAAAATGGCACAGGATGCTAAAGTAGGATTCACATTAGAATTTGCTGATCGTGAAGACGGTTATAAAGGAATGCAAAAATTATATAACTATAATTTTTTAAATGTGAAAACGATGGAACCGAAACTACGTTATAGTGCAATTCAATCAGGGGATGTTAACGTAATCGATGCATATTCAACTGATAGTGAACTTGAGCAGTATGGACTGAAAGTGCTAAAAGATGATAAAGGGTTATTCCCACCGTACCAAGGTGCACCATTATTAAGAAAAGAGACGTTACAGAAATATCCTGAACTTGAAAAAGTATTAAATACATTATCTGGGAAGATTACAGATGAAGAAATGCGAAAAATGAATTATGAAGTAAATGTGAATGGAAAAAGTAGTGAAGAAGTTGCGAAACAATTTTTACAAAAAGAGAATTTACTTCGTTAATTTTACAAGAAATATACAAATTTATATGTATGAAATGACCGTTCATTACAAAATGAACGGTTTTTTTGTGCATACTTATACATTTTTTCAAAAAAGTATTCCATTTTTCTTCATTTTCTTTTAGAATAAGTAATGTTTTCCTGAAAAAATATAAGAGAAACGTCTATTAGAGAAAAAGGTGACTTTAATAGTTGAACGAACATAACACCTAGAATGACAGATGGGGTGGTACAAATAGAAAAGAAGTTAGGGTTTTTTCCATTAATTGCATTAGTAGTCGGAACGATGGTTGGTGGCGGTGTTTTTAGTTTACCGCATGATTTAGCAGTAGGAGCAAATAGCGGCTCTATAATAATTGGTTGGTGTATTACAGCGATGGGAATGATTCCACTCGCGCTCGTATATCAAACGTTAGCAAGACAAAAACCGGAGCTTGAGGGCGGAATTTATAGTTATGCACGTGCTGGTTTCGGAGAATATATCGGATTTAACAGTGCTTGGGGATATTGGCTAGCAGGAATTTTAGGAAACGTTGCAACAATCATGTTACTGTTTAGTACATTAGGTTATTTCTTCCCCATTTTTAAAGGTGGAAATAATGTTGCGTCTATCGTTGGTGCATCACTTTTATTATGGACACTTCATTTTCTAATTTTATTTGGAATTCGTGAAGCATCTATTATGAATGTTATTGCAACGATAGGGAAATTAGTTCCAATCGTATTATTTATTGTTGTAATGGTAACAGCGTTTCGCTGGGATACATTTACACATGATTTTTGGGGAGAAGGAACTATATCAGTTTCCTCTATACTTGGTCAGGTGAAAAATACAATGCTTGTAACTCTTTGGGTTTTCATTGGGGTTGAAGGAGCGGTTGTATTATCTGGTAGAGCGAAAAATAGCCGAGATGTTGGTAAAGCGACAGTACTTGGACTTATTTTAGTAATGTCTATTTATATTTTAATTTCTGTCTTGTCTATGGGAGCGATGACAAGAGGAGAGCTTTCCGTGTTAGAAACCCCGTCAATGGGACATGTATTAGAACATGTTGTTGGGACATGGGGCGCCGTTGCGATTAACATTGGGTTAGTTGCTTCACTAGTAGGTACATTAATAGGCTGGTTTTTACTTGTTTCTGAAATTTCCCACGTAGCAGGAAAAGATGGCGTGTTTCCGAAAGTCTTTACGAAAACAAATAAAAAACAAACGCCACATATGGCATTATGGATCTCAAATGGCGTTGCCCAAATTATATTTATAATCGTTCTGTTTTCAGAATCAACATATCAAATTATGTATTTTATTGCTTCAACATCAATTTTAGTACCATATTTATTATCAGCGTTATTCCAATTTAAATTAGTTATTACAAACGAACTAAAAGATGCAAAAGTAAAAAACGGCTCGTTAGCTTTAATTGCTTCTACTTATTCTGTATGGCTTCTATATGCAGCAGGTTTGAAAAATTTATTACTTGTTTCAATCGTGTATGGAATTGGGATTATTGTTTACATGTATGCAAGAAAAGAAAAAGGAAATCGTTGTTTTAAAGGTATTGAGAGATATGTAATGTGGGCAATTGTTATCGCAGCTATCACATCACTTTATATGTTATTAACTGGAAATATAAAAATGTAAAAGTCCTTTTAAATAAAGGGCTTTTTTCTTTGTCTAGAGAATATTTAATACATAAGATATTCAGGAGGGATGAAAATGGAAGAAAAAGAACAGTTAACCAGAATTGTTGATTTAGCGAGTGAAGTAAGGAAAGTATTAGTGCAAGAATCCTTTTTTAATCATCATCCTGAACTACGAGGAGTGATTGAAAATTTAGCGAGTGCTGTAGAGAATTTGGCGGAATTACAGCAAAATACAGATGAAAACGCTGAAGATCGATTACGATATGTACTTGCTAAAATGAAAATTGCTCATAATGCCATTTTACAAGAGAAAAAAGCATTTCCATCTCATTAATATACGTTTTAATTTTGAACCTGGCGGATAACGTCAGGTTTTTTGTTTCTAGTTTTTCGTTTCTTTCATACACTAAGAATAGTATGAAAAAAAGAAGGTGACGAAGGTGAGATTACATAAAGCTCTTCAGCCAAGTTTTATAAAAAGAATGTACTATATGAGGTTTATCGGAAAGTTTACAAAAGCAGAGAGAGAGAAGAATGGAGAGAACTTCTTTGTACAATGCCTATCGCCAATACCATTCACGTTACAAGAGCAATTAAAAAATGAACCCTACGTATTTGAAGGTTTATGTAGCAATAAAAAGAATGAAAAAGTCTTTTCGGAATTAAAGAAAAGAAAATTAGAAAAGCAATTGGTTATGTTTCGTCTCTATTATGAAAGAGGACATATATACGTGGAGTTAATTTGTGCAGAAGAACCACGAGAAATGGCCAATGGCTATAAAATGATTCCAGTACCTAAAGTTTCCGAATACAAAAAAGGAGAGTCTTTAGAAAGAAAACTTGGAAATGGCTATTTGTCATTTCTAATGCCAAAATATCCGAAAGACTTTGAGCCTCCCGAATTATTGTGGCACGATGGAAGGTTATATGGAAATATATCTTTAAAGTCATCATCAATTAGTTCAATCGCATATTTTGAACAGCAGCGGGAATGTAAGTATATAGACTTAAATGACTGGATGAAGTATGTGGAAATAGCGGTAGAAGATCAATTGTATTTTGTAAGCAATCACATGTATGAGCAATTAAAAAAACGAATGACTGAAGAAGGTAAGTATGTAGAAGTAGAGGAAATAAAAGTGCACAAGGATGAATGGGAATGGGATGAGCGTGAATCCGTCTTTTTACAGTATGTAAAAAGTTTTGTACGTAATAAAGGGCTATATTTGGATGAAACGGACATTTATAATTTCCATATAAGTGCGAAAACAAATATGTTGACGATTCTAGGTGGTATACCAGGCGCTGGGAAATCCCGATTTGTGCAAGCTTATGCAGAAGCACTTGGATTACAGTATGGGGAAGAATTGGTTTGGATTCCGATTTCACCATCGTATCAAGAACCACATGATTTACTTGGTTACCTTCACCCAAATGGTACTTTTATTGAAAGTGAAACAAAATTAGTTAGGGCGTTAATGAAGGCAAAAGAAAATCAAAATCAACTATATATAATCGTTTTTGATGAAATGAATATGTCACATATTGAGCATTGGTTTACTCCATTTCTATCTGTTCTTCAACTTGAAAAGCAAAACCGTATTCTAAATTTGTATGAAGGTGTACAAGAAAAAGAAAATCCAATTCCATCAACAATTGAAATTGGTGAAAATATTATATTTGTAGGTACAGTAAATTTTGATGAAACAACGAAAGAACTCTCAGATCGATTATTAGATCGGACGAATTTAATAACGTTACAAAAGATTCCGTTTTGTGAGATGTGTATGGAACAAGAGAAAATTGTATTACAACCACCTCTGAAAGTAACTGCAGGAGAATTTCGTATAAGCTGGGTCAGGAATAAAGCGATGATTGAGGTGTTTTCTGAAGAAGAGTTAGAACTATTAGATAAGTTACATGTTGTATTGTCATCACATGATATGTCAAAGGGAATTTCATTTCGATGTGCAAACGCAATCGCTACTTACTTGCAAAATATACCGTTCCAAAATAATCATTCCTATATGATCAGTAGAGAAGAGGGATTTGATTTACAAATCAAGCAACGTGTATTGACGAAAATAAGAGGTACTGAAATGATGGTTGGGTCTTTACTTTCTGAAGACGTAAAAAGGGGGGCGACATTACTACCTCTTTTGCAATCGCCACCTTGCAAACAGAGTATCTACATTTGAACACTCTTTAGCATATATAAGAGAAAAGCGTAGAGAACTGGAGCTGTATGGCTATGCAAAATGAAGGGCGATATGAAACAGAAATCGTTGATACGAAAGAAACACTCCCTTTTGTATTAAAGTTAATCATTGGAACTGAGGCAAAGGGGGAATATATTTTATTAAATCGTCTTTGTACATCTACTACAGCATTAGTTCAATGTATTTATAAAGTACAAGAATTAAAACCAATTAGATTGCATTACCATTATGAAAATCCAATGAATATTACTTTTATATGGAATAAAGTATATGAGGGACAGAAAAATATAAAAGAGTCAAAATATGAAATAAATGAAAAAAAACAAAAGGTATTAATATATGAACATGGAAAAACGGAATTCTTTTATCCATGGCGTTGTGGATTATATCATTTTGAAGTGAATATAGAAGATAGAACGTATTATGGCGCATTTCAAATCGTTCCCAAAAATTTTTTTGATGATCAATTTTTGAAATGATTCAAAACTATGTAAAGTCAATTTTGAATGAGTTGATTTTAGATAGAGGTTATTATAAAAAGACTTTCTCTGCACTTAGTGATATTGAAGATTCTTCTTATTTAGTGTTACTTAGAAAGTTGCCGCAAAAAATGAAAAAGATAAAGCAAATTTTTAAGAAAATAGAATCGAGTTCAAAATTTATACATGAATATAAATGGGAAGAAAAAGAGCGGAAAGCAACGAGAAAAGGAGCCATAGTGGCGGAAAGAAAACCGTATGCAAAATATTATAATCGTAAGTTTATAGAACAAAAAAATAGTAAGGAAAATGCATTTCTTAAATTTAAAGCGATGCAATTTTATTTCTATTTACTTGAAGCTGAAAGTTTTTTGCGCCAAACAATTGAAATATTAGAAAGAGCAAAAAGGAAGAAATCAGAAGAATTTCAAGCTGTAAAAACGATTATACAAACAATTGAGCGTAATGGATCAGTGACCGATAGAGAGAAACAAAAATATAAAAATATATTCATTTACTAAAAGAGGCGGATTTGCGAAAAAGCTCTATGAAGATACAAGAATATAAAATATTAGCGCACTTTGTACATGAAAGTGTACAATACTTTCAAACTTTAATGCATTCTCCATTTTGGAGAGAAGTTTCCGAAACAGGTAACATGTACTCACATAATTTACCGATACCACATCAACAACTACTACAGCATTTAGATGTACTTCCACAATATACAGAACAATCTCCATCTTTATTATTTGTTTATAAACCAACATTTTTAGTGTATGAATATTACGCTTTTTTTATCGTTATTTCCATGTTAGCGCAAATTGGTTTTGAGGCTAGAAATTCCATTCGTGAACAAATTCAAGAACATTTTTATGTAGATGGATTACAGGATGGAACGACAGTAGTTTTACACCGAGATGATATTAGAGTACATGTCGCATTTAATGATTTAATTGAAACTCATCCCCTTATTGCATTAAGTAAAGGGAGTAATTTTTATAATGGAGAAGATACGAAGAAAAGCCAGACATTCGCTTAGACTGTTATGTAAAGGAAGAAGGAAAATACGTATATCAATCTTCTATTATTATTGAAGTGAAGTATAGCCCAATGTACAACATTTTTCAGCACGTTGGAAATACGAAGGCAACTGAGCAAATGTATAAGTACTGGTCTATAAAATATGTAGAAGAACAGGATGGAAAGAGAGTCTATTATCGAAGGGCCATTTATGAAGTTATTTGTGTATATCCAGGAAGTCATATGCATAGTAAAAAAATTGAGTCTGGATGTGGTGTGTTCTTGCAATTATATCCATATAAAACGAAACAAGGGGAAGAGAAATTAGCCGGAAAACATGGAATGGTACAAATTTTTGAGAAGTGGTTAAAAAGCATGAAGAAGTAAAAAAATCCTTTTTTATAAAGGATTTTTTTAGATTAAGAAGAAATATATGCTGTATGGAAGACAGCTTTATACGATTTGAATTTGAAAGTAATATAAATATATTGTTAGAAGAACGGTACATGAGGGATATAAAAGACGATTAAGATGGAATTTAATTCGTTTTGCAGAATATAATAAGTCATAAATATTTTTAGTTGCATACGAAGATTTGTTCTTATATGATAGATAGTGAAAGCGTTATCAAAAAACAGAGCGGCGATGGGAAAGGCGGGTAAATATGTTCCAGCGTGTTCAAACAAAAGAAGAACATTTTTGGTTCGAGCAACTATGGGGAGATTTTTGTGAAGAAAGAAACTTAATGTTCGTAGAACGTAATTTAAATCCATCACGATTTTTATTAATAGAAGATGAACATCATATTGGTACAGTAGAATGTATTAAGTATACGGAACCAGAGCAATCGAATTCTGAGTTTTTCTATCCGTTTTCTAAAAATGATTTAGTGAAAGATTTAAAAAATGTGTATGAAATAGGCAAGTTGAGTATTGCGAAAACGTCTCGTGGGAGAGGACACTTCAAAAGACTAACAGCTATTTTATTTATGCATGCATTAGAAACGAAAGCAGAATGGTATATTGCAGCAGTGTGACAAAAAGAATGTATATGTATTTATTAACACTCGGTTTCCCAATTGAACCGGTAGATAAGCCATTTCAGTTTCATGATACTTTACAAGGTGTACCAGTGCGAATTCATGCCCGAAAAGGGGCTACGCATTTGTATTCTTTAAAAGAATTTCGAGATGTGATTCAAGGGAATGCTCATGCACAGGCATTAATCGCAGAATACAGTAAGAATATTATGTTAACAAAATAAAGCGAAATGAATATATACAATAAAGAGAATACTATTTTAATATGAAGTCATTCTTCATGAAAAAAGACCCTTATTATTTTAATAAGGGTCTAAAAATTATAATCCAAATATACTAAAAATCATTTTGCGGCGCTTCGGCTTCTTTTCTCGTTCATATGTTGGTTTTGAATCGGGAGTAATATATATTGGTTCTTCTTTCTTGAGGGAAGCTTCTAGCTTTTGAATTCGCTCTAACATTTCCTCCATTTCACGGCGATGTTGTAAAAGTTGGTACGTAACAACATCATCATTTGCCTTATCTTGCATTTGTTCTTCCATTCGATCTAGCCTTCTCGTAATAGTGTTTAATTGAGCTGCTAATTGCTCAAATTCATGTGATGATTTGTTTTGAACGATTGTATTTACTGGAGTTTTTAATTCTTCAACATCATTTGATGATGTTTTTTGAGTAGGGTGAGAGTTTTGAGACTGCTCTATTTGTGAAAGATGGAATTCTAACATTTGATCTAAATCTTCTTGTGTGAAAATAAAGTGACCATATTTATTTTTTTCTATCGTAAGATTTAATTGTTGTGCAATCCGGACAACAGCCTTTGGGCTAACACCTAATTTTTTTGCGATAAATGGTGTTTTATATTCCAAAATAATCCCTCCTATATATATCCTGTTGAATGATTTCGATCTATGAAGGAAGTTCCCTTCTAGTGTGACAAAAGAAGTGTGGAATCGGCAAAGAAAGTGTTTTTTCACGAAATGAACCTGTGAAGAATATATCGTTTATATAAAATGTTTTATCTTAAGATTTTTTAGAACTATTTGACTAAGGGAAATGAATTAGATTATCATAATGATAAATATCTTTTTTATGTATGCATATAATATATAAAAAGGTGGTTGCTAATGTAGAATTTTGTTAGAGTATTAGAATGCTTACTTCACTTGAATAAAATTAAGTAGGAGGTGGCTTCCTTGCTTACAATGTAAGTAAGGAGAAGTATTTGGACATATATAGTATAAGTATAGTGATTGTTTTAATTGCCTTAACGGCATTTTTCGTCGCAGCAGAATTTGCAATTGTTAAAGTGCGAAGTTCACGAATTGACTATTTAATTGCAGAAGGAAATAATCGCGCAACATCTGTCAAAACAGTCATTACAAACTTAGACGAATATTTATCTGCTTGTCAGCTAGGAATAACAGTTACAGCTCTGGGGATTGGGTGGTTTGGTAAACCGGCGTTAAAGCAAATGTTTGACACGCTTTTTGTAAATTTGAACATTTCTACTCAACTAGCAGACATTTTTGCTGTAATTTTAGTGTTTGTTTTTGTTTATTACATTTTTACATGTTGTAATAGGGGAATTGGCCCCAAAAACATTCGCGATTCAAAAAGCTGAACAAGTGAGTTTGTTTGTTGCTAAACCGTTAATTTTCTTTTATCGTATGGCGTTTCCATTTATTTGGATCCTAAATGGATCAGCTCGAATTATTACGAAGTTGTTAGGGCTGAAACCACCGAAAGGGCACGATGAGGTTCATTCAGAAGAAGAATTACGGTTGTTAGTTTCAGAAAGTTACAAAAATGGAGAGATTAATCAATCTGAATATAAATATGTAAATAAAATTTTTGAATTTGATGATCGTATAGCGAAAGAAATAATGGTTCCCCGAACTGAGATGCATATTATAAGTAAAGAAATGCCTGCTGAAGAAGCTTTGCAAAAAATGTCTCGGGAAAAATATACGAGATATCCAGTTGTAGATGGGGACAAAGATCACGTAATAGGTTTTGTAAACTTTAAAGATATTTTCACAGATTTTGTGCAGCATAATGCAGTAAGTAATAAGAAAGTAGAGCAATATATTAGGCCAATCATTTTAGTTATCGACTCTATCCCAATACACGACTTATTTTTAAAAATGCAAAAAGAAAGAACGCATATTGCTATATTGATAGATGAATATGGTGGTACGTCTGGACTTGTTACAGTTGAAGATATTTTAGAAGAAATAGTGGGAGATATTCAAGATGAGTTTGATACGGATGAACAGCCAGAAATTCAACAAGTTAGTGAAACGAAAACAATACTAGAGGGAAAAGTACTTGTTAGTGAAGTGAATACGTTATTAGGTTTAACAATTGATGATAATGGTGTTGATACAATCGGTGGTTGGATTTTAACGAAGAATATAGAAATTGCTGAAGAGGATTTCATTGAAATTGAAAATTATAAGTTTTGTGTAAAAGAATTAGATGGACACTATATAAAGAGATTAGAAGTTACAAAAACTGTAGAATCAATTGTTATTTTAGAAGATGAAAAACAAATTCCATTTCAAGAACAAATTAGTTCGTAGACTCTGCTATATGGCAGGGTTTTTTTGAGCATAATATTTTTGGCAGAATAAGGGCTATGATACAATGGCATAAGCCAGACCTTTCACTAGGTGAAATATTGTTGTATACATATATTTGGAAGGAGAAGATTTATGAAAAAGCATTTATATATAAATGGAGATTGGAAGTCTGTAAACACTTATAAACCATTATACGCACCATATTCTGAAGAAACGTTAGCGGAAATTGCACAAGGAACGGAAGAAGATGTACAAGAGGCTGTTACTGCTGCAAAAAATGCAATGAAAAAAATGAATACATTATCTGCATATGATCGTGCGACTATTTTAGAGAAGGTTGCACAAAAAATGGATGAAAGAAGAGAAGAATTTGCAGAGATTATTGCAAAAGAGGCTGCAAAACCAATTCGTGCTGCGAGGGGAGAAGTAGATCGTACCGTTCAGACATACAAATTTGCAGCGGAAGAAGCGAAGCGTATATACGGCGAGACACTGCCACTTGATGCAGCACCTGGTGCAGATGGGCGTATTGCATACACAATACGAAAACCGATAGGGGTTATAGGAGCTATTACACCATTTAATTTCCCATTAAATTTAGTGGCACATAAAGTCGGCCCTGCAATTGCTGCCGGAAATACAGTTGTGTTAAAACCAGCTGATCAAACGCCATTATCGTCTTACGCATTAGTTGAATTATTTGAAGAGGCAGGATTGCCAAAAGGAGCTTTAAATATTATTTCTGGTCCCGGTTCAACTGTAGGTGAGGCGATAGTTACAAATGATGATGTTGCTTCCATTACTTTTACGGGAAGTCCGAAAGTTGGAATTGGAATTAAGGCAAAGGCTGGGTTAAAGCGAGTTACGTTGGAACTGGGATCAAATGCTGCTGTTATTATTGATGAAGATGTAGAATTAACAGATGAAGTAATTGAACGTGTAAAATGGGGAGCATATGTAAACAATGGACAAGTTTGTATTTCGGTACAACGTGTTTTTGTACATGAAAAGAGAATGGATGAATTTCTTTCAAAGCTAAAGATAGCGATGGAAACAGTTATTGTTGGTGATCCATTGCTGGAAGAAACGGACGTATCGGCTTTAATTTCGAAAAAAGATGTAGAGCGAATAGAAATGTGGGTGCAGGAAGCTATTAAGGAAGGTGCTACTGTTTTATACGGTGGTAAGAAACGTGATGCAAGGATTTTTGAACCAACTGTATTAACAAATGTTCCAGAGTATGTATCTGTTCAGTGCCAAGAAGTATTTGGTCCACTCATGACAGTAAATACATTTAAAGAATTTGATGAGGCAATTGAGCAAGTAAATCATTCACGTTACGGTCTACAAGCAGGTGTGTTTACAAATAATTTGTTTAAAGCAATGCGTGCAATTGATGAGCTAGAGGTTGGTGGTGTCATGATTAATGATATTCCAACGTTTAGGGTAGATCATATGCCTTACGGTGGTGTTAAGGAAAGTGGTACGGGGCGTGAAGGAATTAAATATGCAATAGAAGAAATGACAGAAATGAAATTAGTGTGTATTAAAAAGTAAAGTAGAGCGAGCTTAAATATCCTAATAAAAAACGAGCTGGAAATGTTTACGATTCCATACTCGTTTTTTTATTGTTTGTTTTACGTTTCTCGGAACGATTTAATTTAACCAAGTGTACCTTTTACTTCATTTCTTGTTTGAAAATAGCATCTTCTACATAAATTTGTTCTTTGTCAACAGCAGTGCTATGAGATAATACTAAACCGATTGGTGTTTCTATACCTTTATTTTGAACAATTGTAAAAGGAACATTTTTTTCATTTGCTAATTTAATGTATTTTGATAAATGTGGGTAAGCAATGCCACCATTTAGGAATATTTGTAATGATTGAGAAGAGCGCATGCTACTAGCTACTTCAGAATATACATTACTTTGCATTACTTGACCGATAGTTAAAGCGATTTCTACACGCTCACGTAACGTAGTTAAATACATATTACGTTCTTCTGGTTTGTTCTGCTTTTGGCCGTAAATGCCTTCTTGGAGATAATCTTCCACATTTTTATTTACCATATTTTTCACACCTTTCATTTTCTATTGTACGAAAGAATGAAGCAGGATGCAAAAAAAAGTCGCATCGAATGTAAAAAATTTTGAATGAAAGGAAGGAAAATGGAATGTATCAATCTAAACAATTAATAAGGACATTAAAAATTTTATCAACACATATTAACAAAATGTGACAATAATCTATTAACGAATCGCATTTTTTGTGTTAATATTCAAAATATAAAGGGTGTTCGTCGCATGGAAATGGAGGGAATGGGGGTTTTTCCAATCGATAAGGATATTAAAGAAGTATTTTGTTCGCACTTGAAAAACAACAGGCACCAATTCGTTGAGAACTGGAAAAACAAAATGATAATTTCCGATAAAGATCCATTTAAACTAGAAGCAGTTCAAAATGGAGAGGATTTATTAGAGTTAATTATCGAACTTACTATGGAAGAAAAAGATATAGATTATCTTCAGCCATTATGCGAGAAAATTGCTATTGAACGTGCAGGGGCAGATGCGAATATTGGAGACTTTGTTTATAATGCAAATGTGGGAAGAAATGAACTTTTCGAAGCGATGTGTGAATTAGATGTTAGCGCACGTGAATTGAAACCGATTATGGCCCAAATACATACTTGTTTTGATAAATTAATTTATTATACTGTTTTAAAATACTCGGAAATTATATCAAAAAATTTAGAGGAAAAACAGCAATATATTAACGAAACACATAAAGAAAGGCTGACGATTTTAGGGCAAATGTCAGCAAGTTTTGTACATGAATTCCGTAACCCACTCACTTCAATTATGGGATTTGTTAAATTATTAAAGGCAGATCATCCAAGTTTATCTTATTTAGATATTATTTCGCATGAATTAGACCAATTAAATTTTCGTATTTCGCAATTTTTACTCGTATCGAAAAAAGAAATGTGGAATAAATCAGAACAATTTTGGCTTAATGATTTGTTTCAAGATATTATACAGTTCTTATATCCGAGTTTGGTCAATGCAAATGTTTCGATTGAAAAGAATTTACCGTATCCAATTCCACTTGTTGGCTATCGGAGTGAAGTGAGACAAGTATTTTTAAATATATTAATGAACTCAATTGACGCTCTAGAATCAATGAAAGAAGAACGGAAAATTATCATTGATGTATTTGAAGAAGATCAATCGATTCGAATTGTGATAAAAAATAATGGGCCAATGATTCCAGCTGAAAGTGTAGAAATGATTTTCGAACCATTTGTAACTACTAAAAAGTTAGGAACTGGTATTGGATTATTTGTATGTAAACAAATTGTAGAAAAACATAATGGGTCCATCATGTGCCGTTCAGATAACGAATGGACAGAATTTCAAATTGTATTTCAAAAATAAACAGTCTACACCAAATGAATGGTGTAGACTGTTTTAATTCGTAAGTATAACGGCTTCTAATTTAGGATCTTTAGTTGAATAACCTAAAAGTGAAATTGTATATATGATGTTCGGTTCGACTTTGAAATTCGGTATAGTTAGTAAGACGCTGGGATTATCGGCGAGTGAAACTTCAATATCTGCTGTACCAGGACTAACTTCCAAAAAATCTGTTATTTGTTTAAAGAGTACATTTTCAAATAAATGATCTCCACCTTTTAAATCTACATTTACAACAGGGGTATCTGGAGAAAAATGTGCAAAGCGTATTTTTGCTTGACCAGCTGGTAAATGTGTATTATCAAGCATAGGTTGTAATTGTAGATGATTGTCACTATTTATTGCGGCAAAAGTATAAGTGTGATTCCCCATTATTGGTACTAAAGCTGAAAAGATGGGAGTTTCATTTCCAACAGGGACAATATCTATACGGTATTTACCTTGCACTAATGTTAAATAGGGGCTAAATTGTTTAAATGAAATATTTTTAATAACCTTTTGCCCGTTTACTAAAATGTCAACCGCAGGTGTATTGGAAGCAGAGTGAAAAAAACGTATGTGTGACGGTAAAGCAGCTTCTTGTGAATCTCTTTTTTCATACGCCTGTACAAGTTTCGTAAGCGCATCGTAATATTTCATATATAGTTCTACATATTTTTTCGGATTTTTAAATTGATAGTAACGAGCGAGCTGTTCGTAACGTGCAGCTTCTTGTCCATATTTTTCGATTTCAGATTGAGACATGAATATTCCTCCTTTGTCATCATTAAAACTATATGCTTAACAAGAAAGAGGTTATGCGAAAAAATTGTTTTTTGAAGGAGAAAAGTTGAAAATTAATAAAGAGTATTGCTTATGGATAAGTGTTTTTTAGGCGAAAGAGCCTTATAATTTTTTAGAGTATACAGCAATATATCATCTATGTTGGATGATGATGTACCGATTACAACGTATATTTCGAAATAAAAAACCTTAAGAGCGTATGAAGTAACATATCGAAAACATGTCCAAAAATCCTTAGAAAACTAGGGATTTTTTTAATAATGGGCAAATACACATACAAAGTGATAATTGTCCTACATAAATTATAAAGGAAAGGTAGTTTAAACATAAGGAAAGGAATAAAATATTGGGATGGGGATATCCAAAAAGGAATTGTGAATGGAGTTATGGACGATTTTGTGCTTTACGATGTAGGATGAATTTTGAATTTGTAACATTATTTTTTCTATTTACGTTAGCAAGTGGCAGTATTAACCGATAAAAGAGCGTCGTGCCGAACTGATTAATGTGGTTAATCGGTTCTTTTTTTATTGTATAAAACGGAGGAGAATGTATGTAAAATATAGGTTTCTATAAAAATAATTGCTATGCATTTAGTAGGATTAATTGTCGATATTTGTTTGAAAATATGCAATATAAAGTAGGAGAATAGGAAGGAGTTTAAAGGGAGTTTCGTCGAAGTTTACACAATGTCGGCAATTGAGGGAAGCTGATATTATGTTAAGAAAATATGTAGTGAAGCGTTTATTTTATATAAAGGAGGGTTATTGGAGCGTATAGATAAGGGTTGGTCTTCGTTTTAAGTTCTGAATTTTCTGTTTTCGAAATTGATATTTAGCACTCATTTGTATATTTTATAATAGTTTTTTGATAAAATCACTGCTTTCGCAGAGGGTTCTTTTTTATGAAAGAAACGTCAATTTTCTTCATATATATATACAAATTGGAGAAATGGGGGAGCGCTATGCGCGATTACTTAATTAAACCACTTGTTGGTCAGCCGTATCCAATGATTTCACATGGAAAAGGTGTGTATTTGTATGATCAAAACGGAAATAAATATTTTGATGGCTCGTCAGGGGCAATTACGGCAGGTATTGGGCATGGCGTAAAGGAGATTGCAGATGTTATAAAAAAGCAAGCAGAGGAGATTGCTTTCGTTTATAGATCACAGTTTACGAGTGAACCAGCTGAAAAATTAGCGAAGAAATTAAGCGATTTAAGTGTAGGAGATTTGAACTGGAGCTTTTTTGTGAATAGTGGTACGGAAGCAAATGAAACAGCTATGAAAATTGCAATCCAGCATTTTCAAGAGCGAGGTATTCAAGGGAAGCATAAAATTTTGTCACGATGGATGAGTTATCACGGTATTACGATGGGAGCCTTATCAATGTCTGGGCATCCACTGCGCAGACAACGTTTCGTGTCAATTTTAGAAGATTATCCAACTATTCCAGCTCCATATTGTTTTAGATGTCCGGTGCAAAAGGTATATCCAACTTGTCAGCTTGCTTGTGCGACTGAACTAGAAAGATCAATTGAAAGAATTGGTGCAGAACATATCGCAGCTTTTATCGCTGAACCGATTATCGGAGCAGCTGGAGGCGCAGTCGTTCCGCCGAAAGAATATTATAAAGTCATTAAAGATATTTGTAGTCATTACGATATTTTATTTATTGCTGATGAAGTAATGACAGGGCTTGGTCGTACTGGCGCATGGTTTGCGATGGAGCATTGGGGTGTAGAACCGGATATTATGACTCTTGGTAAAGGTTTAGGAGCTGGATATACACCGATGGCAGCGACGATTGTAAGTGACCGTGTTATGGAGCCAATTTTACGTGGATCGCGTTCTGTAATGAGTGGGCATACGTTAAGTGCAAATCCATTATCTGCAGCAACAGCTCTAGCTGTTATTGAATATATGGAGAAACATAATCTACCTGAAAAAACAGCAGAAAAGGGAGAGTATTTAATAAAAGGACTACAGAAAGTTCAGCAACAATCGACAATCATTGCTGATGTGCGCGGAAAAGGGTTGCTGATTGGAGTAGAATTGCAACCGTTTACAAAAGCGTCGGAACTTATTTCGGTTGCAGCTAAAAATGGTCTTCTTTTATACCAAGCTGTTTCAGGGCAAGCAGGAAAAGAAGATAGTGCACTGCTTGTAGCACCGCCGATGACAACTACATATTCCGAGTTAGATGAATTACTTTCAATTTTTGCAAAAAGTGTAGAAGAAATGATGCAAAAAGGAGGGCATAGTATCGCATGACAACTATTACGAATACATTCGATAAATTAAAAGAGATAGAGGAAGTAATTTCTTTGTTCCACGATGATATGACATTAATGTTTGGAGGATTTGGGGGGATTGGATCCCCTCCATCTTTAATACAGGCGATTTTAGAAAAAGGAGTTACAAATTTAAATTTAATAGGAAATGACACGGGATTTCCTGATGTAGGAATCGGTCGTCTTGTTACGAATGAAAGAGTAAAATCATTAATTACTTCACATATTGGTTCAAATCCAAATGCAGGAAGACAGCTAAACGAAGGAAGGTTACAAATCGAGTTTTCTCCTCAAGGAACATTAGCAGAGCGTATTCGCGCTGGTGGTGTAGGACTTGGAGGTGTATTAGTTGATGTAGGTGTTGATACGATTGTAGAAGAGGGAAAACGTACAGTTGAAATGAATGGCAAGACATATTTAGTTGAAACAGCATTAACTGCTGAGGTTGCAATTGTATATGCGAAAAAAGCGGATCCGTTTGGTAATCTTGTGTTTGATAAAAGTGCTCGTAATATGAATCCTCACGTAGCTATGGCAGGGGATATAACGATTGTAGAAGCAGAAGAAATCGTTCCACTTGGAAGTTTAGATCCAGAAGAAATTGTTGTCCCAGGAGTATTTGTAAATTATATTGTACCGTCGGAAGGAGTGAATTGGAAATGGGTATGGGCGTAGAAGTGAGAGATAAGATTGCTAGGCGCGCGGCGAAAGAAATACAAAATGGTATGATTGTAAATTTAGGTATTGGTATACCATCGCTTGTACCGAATCATCTTCCTGACGATATAAACGTTATGTTTCATGCGGAAAATGGAATTGTAGGTATGGGACCTACGCCAAGAAAAGGGAATGAAGACGAAAATTTATGTAACGCAGCAGGTTTACCGACTTCTCTAATTACAGGAGCGAGTTATTTTGATAGTTGCACAGCGTTTGGGATGATTCGAAAAGGTTTATTAGACATAACGATTCTTGGTTCATTACAAGTAAGTGAGAATGGTGATTTAGCGAACTGGATTGTACCAGGAAAACGCGTTCCAGGTATTGGGGGAGCGATGGATTTGGCACAAAAAGCGAAGCGGGTCGTTGTTGTGATGAATCATGTCGATAAATACGGAAATGCAAAGATTGTTTCGGAGTGTACATTACCATTAACTTCAAAGAAATGTGTAGATTTAATTATTACGGATATGGCAGTTATGGAAGTGACGCAGGGTGGACTCGTTTTACAAGAATTAATGAGTCCATACACAGTGGAAGATATAAAACAACATACAGAAGCTGATTTCAAAATTGGCTCTAACTTACTAGTAATCGAATGAGGGGAGATGTAATATATGGAGCAATTAAAAAAGAAAATTTGTGATTATATCGAGAGTCATGAAGAGGAAAGCGTAAAATTTTTAAAACGATTAATTCAAGAAAAAAGCGTATCTGGTGATGAAAGTGGTGCGCAGGCAATTGTGATTGAAAAATTACGTGAGCTAGGTTTAGATCTTGATATTTGGGAACCTTCATTTTCTAAAATGAAAGATCATCCTTATTTTGTATCACCGCGTACAAGTTTTTCAGATAGCCCGAACATAGTGGCAACTTTAAAAGGAAGTGGCGACGGGAAATCTATGATATTAAATGGACATATTGATGTCGTACCAGAAGGAGATGTGAATCAGTGGGACCATCACCCTTATAGTGGTGAGCAAATAGGGAATCGTATATATGGTCGTGGAACAACAGATATGAAAGGCGGCAATGTCGCACTGATGCTTGCGATGGAAGCTATTATTGAATCTGGTATTGAATTAAAAGGAGATATTTATTTTCAAAGTGTAATTGAAGAAGAAAGTGGCGGGGCAGGAACATTAGCGACTATATTACGAGGATATAAAGCAGATGGTGTCATTATTCCAGAACCAACAAATATGAAGTTTTTCCCGAAACAACAAGGGTCCATGTGGTTTCGTCTACATGTGAAAGGCAAAGCAGCACACGGTGGAACGCGTTATGAAGGAGTAAGTGCAATTGAAAAAAGTATGTTTGTTGTAGATCATTTGAGAAAATTGGAAGTGAAGAGAAATGACCGAATTACAGACCCGTTATTTAAAGGAATCCCCATTCCAATTCCAATTAATATTGGGAAAATTGAAGGTGGGAGTTGGCCAAGTTCTGTTCCTGATTCATTAAATTTAGAAGGAAGATGTGGTATTGCGCCGAATGAGACTATAGAGGCAGCAAAAGAAGAGTTCGAGAATTGGATCGCTGAATTAAATAATGTGGACAATTGGTTTGTTGAAAATCCTGTAGAAGTAGAATGGTTTGGAGCGAGATGGGTTCCTGGTGAACTAGAAGAAAATCATGAGTTAATTACGACACTAGAGCATAACTTTGTTGAAATCGAAGGGAATGAACCGATTATTGAAGCATCTCCGTGGGGGACTGATGGAGGTTTATTTACACAAATCTCAGGTGTACCAACGATAGTATTTGGTCCAGGAGAGACGAAAGTAGCACATTATCCAAACGAATATATAGAAGTTGATAAAATGATAGCTGCCGCAAAAATTATTGCATGTACATTACTAGATTGGTGTGAGGTGAAAAAATGAAATACTATGAATCTTTTAGAGAACAGACGAATGGCTATACAGTAGAAGGCGTTTTAGACTATTTTAATAAACGTATTCGAGTAGACCACTACACAGGAAATATTCAGAGAGTTATCCAAACAATTGACGAATTAGCAGAGAAGCATTCTTTCACTAAATGTATTATTAAAGGAAAGGGAGAGCATGTTTCTACATGGCTCTCTTTCGGTTTTTTATTGGAAGCAACAATACCGCATTATTTTCAAGGTCACGATGCATACTTCTTCGTGAAATTTATTAATGATGAAAGACGAAATAGTATTCATTGGGCTGAGGAAGATACCATTTTAAGCGGTGTTAAAGCAAAAGAAGTAAAGGAAAAAATAGTACCAGAGAAATTTTTATTAAGAAAAGCGACAGAAGAGGATGCGGAAGAATTAGCGGCTGTCTTTGGAAAAGTATTTGAAGTTTATCCGACTCCTTTAAACGAAGCGAGTTATGTAAAACAAACGATGAAGGAAGACGATACAATATACTATGTGTACGAATTCGAGGGGAAAATAATTAGTACAGCATCTGCAGAAATGAATATAAAAGAAGGAAATGCAGAATTAACGAATTGTGCTACTTTACCCGAATATCGTAAGCATGGGTTTATGAAAAGTTTACTAATTAAGTTAGAAGAAGAACTGCAAGAAAAATCGATTTTCTGCTCCTATACAATTGCTCGATCGCTTTCTTTCGGAATGAATGCGGCCTTTCATCAGTTAGGTTATACGTATACAGGAAGACTGGCGAACAACTGCTACATTTTCGATAAGCTGGAAGATATGAATATATGGGTGAAAGATTTGTCTAAATAGTACGGTATAAAAAATAGAACGGAATCGTCATGCTTATAATCGCATATAGGTATGCCGGAAATTCGGCATGTGATTGCTGGATTTTCGGCAAAAGGGGGGATGACATTGCTAGCAGTTTCGACACAAGAAGTCATTGAAGCGATTTTGGGCAGTATTGATGAGGCTATACACGCAGTAGATGAAAATGGTATTACAATTTTCTATAATACTGTAGCTGCAAAACACGATGGGTCAAAAATTGAAAAAGTGTTAGGAAAACATTTGTTAGAAGCGTTTCCTTCTTTATCTAGGGAAACGAGTACGTTAATGAAAGTGTTAGATACAAAAAAACCAATCGTTCATCAAGTTCAGCATTATCAAAATTTAAATGGGGAAGACATTTGTACAGTAAATACGACGTTACCTATTTTTATAGATGGAAATATTGCTGGGGCTGTTGAAATTGCAAAGGATTATTCCACAGTTCAAAAACTTACGGATACAATTGTAGATTTGCAGTCAAAAATAAAGCGGTCATCTAGAAAAAAAGTAATTAAAAAGCATGTTGCATTTGAGACGATTGTGACGGATGATGCTCGATTTAAACAGACGAAAGAATTAGCACAAAAAGTAGCGCCAACTGATGCAAATGTTTTAATATATGGGGAAACAGGAACAGGGAAAGAGTTATTTGTACAAGCGATTCATGAAGCTTCTAAACGGAAGAACAAGCCATTTATTGCACAAAACTGCGCAGCTTTGCCAGAGTCGCTATTAGAAAGTTTATTGTTCGGAACGACGAAAGGTAGCTATACTGGGGCAATTGAACGAGCGGGATTATTTGAACTTGTAGATGGTGGGACATTGTTTTTAGACGAACTGAATTCAATGCCTCTCGATTTACAAGCGAAAATGCTACGTGTATTAGAAGATGGTGTTATTCGTCGAATTGGTGATAATAAGACGAGAAAAGTAGATGTTCGCGTTATTACTGCAATGAATCAGCCACCAGAAATATGTTTAAGAGAGAATAAAATTCGTACTGATTTATATTATCGATTAAATGTCTTTTCATTGTATATTCCGCCGCTACGTGAAAGAACTGAGGATGTCTTATTATTAGCGTCTTATTTTTTGAACGAATATAATAAAAGTTATAAAAAAGGTGTACTTCAAATGGATAAGGAAGCGAAAGAAAGACTACAAGCTTATCAATGGCCTGGCAATGTTCGTGAGCTAAAACATACGATTGAACATGCTGTCATTATTGCAGAAGGGGATACACTAACAGCCAATTGTTTACCGCGTACATTTCGGAAAGAGAATTTGCCAAAGAAGAAGAGCATATTGCCACTTAGAGAAGCACTTCATCAAACAGAAAAGGAATTAATAGATCAAGCGTTAATTGAAACGGAAGGGAATATATTACAAGCTGCAAAAATGTTAGGTATCCCTCGCCAAACGCTTCAATATAAATTGAGTAAGTACGACAAAACCGCCGAATAATTGGCGGTTTTTGTGTGTTTGCACCAATAAAAGAGCGTTTACATATATAAAAAGTAATGAATATGATAGTATGTATGGATTTTATACAGTGCTTACAAATATTTTTTCGTTTATGTAATAGCGTTCACCGTACATTTACTTATCAATAATGTAAAGTTGGCATAACTATTGCTTATATAAAGGATGAGCGTATAAAAAGGGGGAATAGCAATGTTACATGATGTATACAAACCAAATCGTCACTGGAAGGATATCGAGTTGTGGAAGGATGTTACTGAAGAGCAATGGAATGACTGGGTTTGGCAATTAACGAATACGATCAAAACTTTGGATGACTTAAAGAAAGTGATTAATTTAATACCTGAAGAAGAAGAAGGCGTTAAAATTTCAACAAAAACGATCCCGTTAAATATTACACCGTACTATGCTTGGCTAATGAATCCTGATGACCCACGCTGTCCGATTCGGATGCAATCTGTACCGATCTCGGAAGAGTTATATAAAACAAAATATGATTTAGAAGATCCGCTTCATGAAGATGAAGATTCACCAGTTCCAGGTCTAACACATCGTTACCCAGACCGCGTATTGTTCTTAGTAACGAATCAATGTTCTATGTATTGT
Source organism: Bacillus pretiosus (assembly GCF_052947655.1). Lineage (NCBI taxonomy): Bacteria > Bacillati > Bacillota > Bacilli > Caryophanales > Bacillaceae > Bacillus > Bacillus pretiosus. The sequence goes on from NZ_CM129593.1 coordinate 2,151,909, forward strand.
CGTTACTGTACACGCCGTCGTTTTAGTGGACAAATTGGAATGGGTGTGCCGAAGAAACAATTAGATGATGCAATTGGTTACATTCGTGATACACCACAAGTACGAGATGTATTAATTTCTGGTGGAGACGGTCTTCTTATTAACGATAAAATTTTAGAATATGTATTAAAAAATTTACGAGAGATTCCGCATGTCGAGATTATTCGTATCGGAACGAGAGCGCCGGTAGTATTCCCGCAGCGTATTACAGAAAACTTATGTAACATTATTAAAAAATACCATCCAGTATGGTTAAATACACATTTCAATACTTCTATTGAAATTACAGAGGAATCGAAAAAAGCATGTGAAATGCTAGCGAATGCTGGTGTTCCAGTCGGAAACCAAGCAGTAATTTTAGCTGGTATTAACGACAGCGTTCCAATTATGAAAAAACTTATGCATGACTTAGTAAAAATCCGTGTACGTCCATACTACATTTATCAATGTGATCTATCTGAAGGTATTGGTCATTTCCGTGCACCAGTATCTAAAGGTCTTGAAATTATTGAAGGTTTACGCGGTCATACATCTGGTTATGCGGTTCCAACATTCGTTGTAGATGCACCAGGAGGCGGCGGGAAAATTGCGCTTCAACCAAACTATTTAATTTCGCAAAGTGCAGATAAAGTTGTGCTTCGTAACTTTGAAGGTGTTATTACAACGTATCCAGAGCCAGAGAGCTATATCCCAGGAAGAGCAGAAGGGTACTTTAAAGAAATCTATCCAAACTACGAAGAAAAACGTTCAGATGTTGGTATCGCAGGTCTTATGAGTGATAAGAAATTTAACCTTGTTCCAGACGACTTACAGCGTATGAGCCGTCGTAAAGACTATGAAGATAATGACACTCATGCATCACTAAAAGATAAACGTGATAAGCGTGATCAACTTAAAGATAAAAAGTATCAATCGCAAATGGCTAAATTAGAAGAAAACGACAAAAAAAATGAGGGTGATGCAGTATGAATTGTATGTGGTGTGACAGTACAGAAGCGAAAGAAAGCTTGAATACTGTATATTGGGAATTACCAGATGGTACGAAAGCCATTGAAATCCAAGAGACACCATGCATTTCTTGTTCCTCATGTGGTATGGACTATCAAGCAGATCAAACAGTGAAAGAAATAGAAGATCAATTGTTTCTAATTTATACGAAAGATCTACCAAAACAACTAACATATGAAGAATTAATGGGAAGACCACGTCTATTAAAAAGAAATTATTTCGACTTTTAACCAGCTTTTATGCTGGTTTTTTTCTTTTTTGCCTTGTATAATGTATCCAAGTTAGAAAGGCAGGGAATATTTTTGAAAAAGACATTTTACCACTATATGATGAAGCATCGTGCAGCTTTATTTAGTAATGAAGTATCGAATTTAGCAGAAGCAATGTATGATGATTTAAGCTTTCCAAAGCAATCTGAAGATTATGATGAAATTAGTTCATACTTAGAGTTAAGTGGATTGCTAGAAAGTATGTCTATATTTGATGAAGCTTGGGATTTATACATACAAGAGAGATAAGAACTATATGAATTTTTTGACGTGAAGCTAGTCTATTTGCTAGCTTTTTTTTACGTTGTAAATAATTTTTTTATACGGTGATATTTTTTATTGAAAAAATTTATGAATATACGCTTCTGTGATAAGCGTTTTTATGTAGGTTGCATATACTGTTATCAAAATCACGACGTCAAAAAAAGGAGAGATATAGATGGCGAGAAAAAAGCAACCTAAATATAACGTAGGGGACATAGTCGTGATTACGCTATATGGAACCGTTGGTAAAATCACAAATATGAAGGTTTTAGATGGAGTTTACGTTTACGAAGTCAATAATCACGATGGGTTTTACGTAGAGCAAACGTTGCAGCACGTTTCAGAGCAAGATATGAAAAAAGGTGAAACTGAGTGGATTGAATTAAATTATAATTTCACATTTGGTGATCTCGTGCAAGTAACAGGATACGATAAAGATGTGTTTCGAATTGTTGGTTTTCGTACAGAAGTATGGAGATATAAAAATGACGCATGGGAAGATACTATATACGAATTGTCACGAATTACGGATGGTGAATGGTTAGAAGCGGATGAGTCAGATTTAACGTTACTTGCTAATGCTCAAACGGCAAATGCAATTTTGAAGAAAATGAAACAAGATAAAGCTGGTATGAATAAATTAGATTTAGGAAAATTAAAGTCAATTAACAACTCAAAAAAAGTGAGTGTTAAGACAAATCGTCAAGAGATCATTGATGGATTACTTGATATTTATAACGATTATCAATTGTTATTCGATACATTTAAAGATGAAGAATACAAAATTGTTATGGATGTTGTTCATAATTATTTAGTTAAATTGACAGAGAAAAAATAGTTAACTAGAAAGAGAGAATGAATTGAACAACAACATATGCAGTATAAGGTATGCCTACAATTATTAAAAAAATAAAAAGCCATTTAATAAGAGAGTCTGCCCATTGATCTTCATGCATGAACTCTTCTTTTGTTTGCCCTACTTCTTGTTCTACCTCATATTGGTATTCCATAATTAAATCCCCCTTTTTGATAGCTTGTACTACCATCGTATGCATCTCGTCCAAAGGATATGACCTATAAAAAAAGAAAAACTATTTTTCTAATCTCATATACATAATTTTGAGATTTTTTCATAAAACAGAAATAAAGGAGTGATGCTCATGAAGGAAATTGAGGTCGTAATTGATACGGAAGAGATTGCGGAGTTTTTTTATGAGCAACTAATTGAAAGAGGGTACGTCCCAAAACGAGAAGAAATTGAAGATCTCGCAGATATTACATTTGAGTATTTATTAGAGAAATGTATGATTGATGAAGTTTTTGATGAAGAGGATGAGTGAAAGTAACGGCGGGCTTAACTCGTCGTTTTTTACTCTTTACAAACTTGTCACAAATATATTCGGAAATTATTGGTATAATTAAAAGGAAATTTTACTCAAGAGGTGAAGGGATGTTCAAAAAAATTATTGATTCTTTATTAGGTAGGAAAAAAAATCGTTCGTATTCTAGTAGTGATTATCGCCATAGAGGTCGCTCTTATTCAAGTAGCGATTATAAACGACGTTCATCTGGTTATGGGCATCAGCATTATAAAAGAAAACGTAAAAGTCGTAGCTTCTTTTCAAGTAGCTGATGAAATGGCGTCGTATACTAGCTTTATTTGATAGACCACTGCGAAAAAATACAATCGTTGCAGAACGTTATAAAATTGAATCAGTAATTGGAATGGGCAGTTATGGGGTTACATATGTCGTTAATGATTTACAAATAAATAGAAATAAAGTCTTAAAACAATTAAGACAGAGTAAACAAAGGTATGAGTCAGGTAGAAAATCATTTGAACAAGAGAAAATGATTTTACAAACATTAAATCATCATGCAATTCCTAGTTTATATGATCATTTCGTATGGGAGAAAAAAAGCTTTTTCGTGATGGAATATATGCCTGGTAAAAATTTCGAAGATTATATTTTCTTAGATGGGCATGTATATACAGAACGTGAAGTTTTAAAAATTTTATATGAAATATTAGAAATTGTATCGGTGTTTCATAATAAAGGTATAATTCACCGAGATTTACGCATTCCAAACATATTAATGAAAGAAAACCAAATTAGTATTATTGATTTTGGATTAGCTAAATTGAAGGGTGAGGGTGATGAACGAGCTACAGCTTATGAAGGTGAACAAGCTTTGATGCGAGAAGTTCACTTTCGTAGCGATTTTTATGCGCTTGGTCATTTCTCGTTATTTTTATTATATGCAGGCTATGAATCTAATGAAAAACATGAAAAACCATGGTATGACGAATTAACTTTGGAAAATTATAACCGTGAAATGCTTATGCGAATGTTACAAATAAAAACGCCGTACTATGAGAATGTACAAGATTTAAAAAAAGATATAGCTTTTGCTTTAGAAAGGATGGAGGTTCCGTGTTTCAAAAGTTTTTAGCAAGTGTTGGTATTGGTAATGCAAAAGTAGATACAGTTCTTGAAAAAGATGAGTATATTGTTGGAGAAGAGATACTAGGGAAGGTTCATATAACTGGTGGTTCAGTTAGCCAACAAATTGAAAGCATTTACTTAACATTATCGACGTCGTATGTACGAGAAGTGGATGATAAAAAAGTAACAGCAACATATGATTTAGAGCGAGTTCGTTTAACAGAACCTTTTTCTGTTGAGCCGAATGAAAAAATAGAAATTCCATTTTCATTTATAATGCCAGTTGAAACCCCGCTTACACTTGGAATGAAAACAGTTTGGGTGCATACAGGTCTTGATATTAAACGCAGTATAGATCCAAGTGATCGTGATTACATTCAAGTGTTGCCCAATGCACTATTAAATAGTGTGTTAGAGAGTGTAAATCAATTAGGTTTTAAAGCGCGTCATATAGAATGTGAAGAATTACCGTATCGATTACGTAAGCAAGTTCCGTTTGCACAAGAATTTGAGTTTGTTCCTGTTTCCGGAGAGTATTATGGGAAATTAGATGAACTAGAATTATTAATCTTACCAAGCGCTTACGATCGCCTAGAGATTATTATGGAAGTAGACAGAAAATCTCGCGGATTAGCAGGTTTATTTGCAGAAGCGCTTGATCTAGACGAGAAAGTGATTCGCTTTACAGTAACGAATGAAGATATTCAAACAATGCAAGAAAAAATTAACAATTATATTTTTAAATAAACTATGCATAAAAAAGAAATGGAGAGGAAAACTAAAACAACCGCTCCATTTTTTTGTATAGTGAGGTTATGTATGTGAAACGATATCGACATTTATACTTGTTAAGTTTTACGCTACTCATTTGTTTTGTCGTATTATCACTTTCGTATCATACCGCTTGTATTGAGAAATTTGACAATATAGTCGCGCATTTTATTCAAAGCTTTCGAAACGATTACTTGACAGCCTACTTTACTTGGGTATCTTTTATCGGTTCCAAAAGAATATATTTTCCGTTACTCATCATTCTTGTAATGTATTTTCTCGTTAGAAAAAAGTTGCTTAGTGCATTACTTCTAACAATTAATTATTATGGATCTCGTTATTTAAACAGTATGCTTAAACTATGGTACGAACGAGCAAGACCTGATGTAACGCAGCTTGTTACTGCAACTGGATATAGTTTTCCGAGCGGTCATACGATGAATGCTACTGCTTTTTTAGGATTTATTGCATACGTCACAATTACTGAAGAACGTATTACATTGCATAAAAAATTGTTGATTATTTTTATAGCGAGCTTTGTTGTATTATCTATTTCAGTTAGCCGAATATATCTTGGCGTTCACTATCCATCTGACATATTAGCAGGATGGGCAGCTGGCGGTAGCTGGCTCGTTTTATGTGTTATATTTCATAAAGCGTTCATTAAAAAAGAACCTATGTCATAATAGGTTCTTTTTCCATTGGTTCAACATGAATGTGTGCATGGTAAATGCCAAACTTTTTCCGGAGCATAGCCTCGATGTTATCAGTAATACAATGACTTTCACCAACATCCATACGAGCATCTACTTCGATTGTAATATCAACGTACGTTTGATTCCCGTACATACGAGCGCGAATATCTACGATGTTTTCCACGCCACCAATATGTTCAATAGCACCAGCGTACTCTTCCATCTTATCTGGATCGATTCCATCCGTTAACATATGAGAAGCTTCTACGAAAATCTCCCATGCAGTTTTACAAATAATAAGGCCGACAATTAAAGCGGCAATAGGATCTAAAATAGGCATTTGGAACTGCGAACCGACAATACCTACTACTGTACCGATACTTACGAGAGCATCTGATAAATTATCCTTTGCAGCGGCTTCTAATGATTTGCTTTTTGTGCGCGCTGCAATCTTTTTCGTATACAAATACACAAAGTACATAACGACAGCAGAAAATAAGGCTACCCATGCAGCAAGTACATTAGGCGCTACTTGTTTCGGATTTAAAAAAGATTGAATAGCACTAATAATAACTTCTAATCCGACCGTTGCCATAATAAAAGAAGCAACAAGTGATGCAATTTGTTCTGCGCGTGAATGCCCATAAGGATGATCTGGGTCACGAGGTTTACGAGAGATTTTTAGACCAATTAATATCGCTAAAGAAGCACCGATATCCGTTAAGTTATTTAAACCGTCAGCACGTAATGCGCTAGAGAGGGTAATATAACTGATGATAATTTTCATAGAGGATAAAAATATGTAGGCCATAATGCTGACAATAGCACCTTTATCAGCTTCTTTATGAGAAAGAGTATCCATTTTAATCACTCACCTTTCTACAAGGGATTTCTTTCTATAAATAGAGTACCAAACGAAACTCGTGTGGGTCTATACAAACATTGTTGACGTTTTTTAGGTTTTTGAGAAGGGGATAACAAAGTTTCGTGAAGGAAAAATATGTTGTAAAGTGCAAAGTTAGGGTATAAAAATAATTGGAGTTTATTTACAATTAAAAGGTGGGAGGGTAAGAGGATGAAAAAACTAATATTTTTCTTACTATGTATTGTTCTTATAATGACTGGGTGTAATTCATCAAATATCGAAAATGTGAAGGAACATAATATTTCTAAAGTATCCATATCTACTTTTAATGGCTACGGTGGATTAAATGAAAATTATTTTCTAAACATAGAAGACAAACAAATAATCAATGGGATTAATAATATGTTTAATGGTATGAAAAAACAAAAGAGAAGAGGCGAAACACCACAATACGATATATTAATTACATATGAAAATAGTGATACGAAGGGTATCCATTTATGCCTTGGAGATGAAGGGGAAAGGAGTGTAATTATGTACATTGGTCATGAAGAAACTGTATACTACACTTCTGAAGAAATGACGAAACAACTACAAAAGATAATTGTGAAAAAAGATTAAAACCCTCTAGAAATTATTTTTCAGAGGGTTTTAATCTTAGTATGCTTCTAAAAACTCAGTAACTTGCTCTTCAGTTTTTGCGTTAGCACTATGTAAGTGGCCTAGTTTCTCACCATTTTGATATACAAGTAAACTTGGAATACCCATTACTTGATACTCTTCAGCGATACTTGGGAACTCATCTTTATTAATAGAATACCATTCAAACTTATTGAACTCTTCCATTACATCTCCGATAAAGTTATCCATACGAACGCAATCTGGGCACCATGTAGTAAAGAACTTTACAACTACTGGCTCCTCACTTGCGATGATGTCTTTGAATTCCTGTTCAGATTTGATTTCTTTCATGTTTTGTTTCTCCTTTTTCACTATCAATATTTTTGATTGTTTAGTTGGTGTATTTGCTGTGAAATGAAAACTTCAAACGAGAGCTTTTCTTTCAGAATAATTCGTTTGCAAATTGATCCACCGCAGTTTCTTGAAGTCCTGGTACAACATGGAAGTAATTGTCCAATGTGATACCTACTCTGTTAAGTCCTAAACGTTCGCTAATGATCTTCGGATGTATACTTTAGAAACTAGAAACGAATATTAGGAACCTCACTTTTCTTTATAAGCTTTTTCTAGGGTTGTGTCAAACTTCTGAATTGTAAGGTTACTATTATAAGTAGGGTAATTCAAATTGTATTCATGATAGACATCGCTATAACGTTCTTTTCCTCACATATTTTTATGAAATGTTTATGAAGCGACTGAAATGTAATGTCGGATAAAACAAGCAATCTCTTTCCGGTACTTAGAGAAGGTAAACGGTGGATGATCATTACTCATAAATTTTATGAGTGAATGAAACAACAAGCAGGAAATTCAAAAAAAGATGTAGGGGATGCATATATGAATTTAGAGGAATCGTTATAAGAACTTATTCGTGAAGTTGTGAGAGAAGAGATTAGGGCGGCGTTAGCTGAGTTCCAGCAATAATCACAACCAAATAAAGAAATGTGGGTGAAAGAAGCGTGACTAATAAGGGGGGATGTAGGTGTAGTAGAAAAAAATCATTATATTATTCTTTCAGAGGGAGAAATTAGGATGTTGAAATGGGTAAAGAAACTGTTTTCAAAAAACGCCCACCCTGCATTGTTTGTGAGAAACAAGAAGGTGAGCTTCAATTAACAGAAACGAATTAGATTTGTGAAAATTGTGCCCAAATTACGGATGAACCAGGTATTGAAAGAGATACCTATACCCTTTATATCTTATTCCATAAATAACAAAGCTGGTGGGCTTCTGATTCAAGAGCTATTAAATGATCATTATTAATAGAGTTATTCGTATACATTCTGTTCTTTTGGATGTTAAGGACAGTATAATTCACATCGTTATATTCATTTGAAAATGTTGATTCATTTAATAATGTCAGTGTTGAGTTGATGTTATATTTATCAATTCGCTCTTTTTTTCCTTTGAAAAATAGTTTAATAAGATGCGGCTCATCATTAATGAGCAAACCGAGTTCAGGTGATGAGCGGACGATTAAATTATCTGATAACCAATGTGATTTACCTGGATCAAACCAAGAGACTTCTTTGTTTTTAATAAATTTTTTGTACTGCTTTATAACATCAATGTAGTTTTGCTTTTTCTTCTGATCAACAGTTTGTACTAATGTTTCAAAACAATCAAAAGGTAGTTCGTTTTTATGAAATTTAATAACAGTTTCTCGTAATTGTTTCCAGTAATCAAAAACCGGGTGATATTCAGGTTGAGATTTTAAATTCTTTACAAAATTTGTTTTAGCTGCACTACTTTTTAGTGTGAAGTCTAAAAATTGTGTAAGTCCCACTTTAATTTCCGCCATGTTACACCTCCTTTCCAAATGTTACTAATTCAATATTGGAAAGGGAAATCCTGCATTTTTAAGGAGGTGAACTAGATGCTAGAAAAACCGATGTTCATACACAATGGTAATTGTAAAGCTGATTCGCAAAAATGACGAAAATCCCAATTTATTTTATATATTCAGCCACGGTGTGTGAGTGCTGTGGCTTTTGTATTTCTTATTGAGCTTGGTATTCATGGAATACTTTCTAAGAGGAGGAAACTGGAATGGATCTACACCCACTAAATGATAATAATCCGAAAAAAGCATTGGAAGGGTTTTTAAAAGCAGTGGAGAAAGCCCAGAAAGAAGAGAATGAAAAATCAAAGAAAGCAAATAAAGAAGATGAGTGAAGCGCGCTATCGTTAAAATGACGAATAACGTGCTTTTTTATTTTTTTCATAAAGCGCATGCATATTCATGGATTTACAGATATTTGTTACGTGGGCATAGTGTTTTTGATAAATAACATTATGGAAATAAACGGAAATTCAATTATATGAAAAAAGGTCCTGTTGTTTCCAACAGGACCTTTTCTAAAATGGCAAAGAGTAACTCTTACCTTACTCTTCTCGTATATAATACATGAAAAAGATAGATGTGTATACAACAAGAAATCCCAATATAATTATTTGAATATAGTGTTTAAGAATAATAAGGTGGAATTTTAAATAAGAAATTAAATTACAAATGTTGATTTGTCAGGTGATTCAAATGAATTTCTATCAAATTGTAGTTAATAAAGTGATATTGAGATAATAAGATATGTAATTTTGCATACCAGATTTTTAAAGCGAACAAGGGTATGGAATATTTAAATAATACGGAAGTTGAGGGAGAGTAATACTAAAATTTCATTTGTTTTTTACTGTAATAAATAAATTTATTTGAATAGAAGCGAAAAATAGAGGTTTGCCTTAGTCATTTATGAAAGTCAAGAATATTTATAACCATAGGAGTAAATACACAGGTCCGATTTTTGTAATGATGGAGGGCATTGATATGGACATAACTCAAAGTATGGCAAGAATAGTGGTAAATGGAAAGGATCTTCCGTTTATTTCAGTTAGAACTTCTGTATGGAATCAAGGACCTGTAAATGATTTAATTGTTTCGACAAACTTGAGAGCCGAGGAGCTTTATCAGTTTATGTGGTCACAAGTGCCAGTAATGCTTGCGATGTATTTTCTTCAAGGAGCGGACTTAATGCGGTTTGCTAGAATTAATGGGATTAATCAAAGTGTAACGGGAGAATATATATATCATTTCTCTTGGGGATAAAACGAATGTAAAGTAGCTTAACAGCTGCTTTTTTATTTTATAAAAGAATTTTAGAAGATTAGAAAATATGATTAGAGCGTGATATAGATAATTTGTGACTGTTTTTCACGTTCGTAAAGTTAAGCAGTTACTTCATTTCATACAAGGGGGGACTTTGAATATGAAGTTTTTAAGGAACGCAAAAAAACAGAGAGACATATATTTTTGTCTCTCTGTTTTTTTTATTCACAAATAGTTCCAGTTGCTATACCAGTTGGAGCAACGCCTACTGGAACAGTATCTATAACCATATTTGTAGCAGTATTGATAACAGAAACAGTATTGCTACCTTGGTTTGTAACGTAGGCGAGAGTGCCATCTGGTATGATGGTTACTTGATCCGGGGATAAGGCAACAGGAATTGTATTAATTACAGTATTTGTCGCCACGCTTATTACTGATACATTATTACTAACTTTATTTACAACGTAAATACGTGTGCCATCTGGTGTAATATCTATACCAACCGGTTCAGTACCTACGTTAATTGTATTAATTACGGAATTAGTAGCGGTGTCAATAACAGAAACAGTATTGCTGTTTTGATTTGTGACATAGGCACGAGTGCCATCTAGTGTAAAGACGATTATTCTAGGACGAATGCCAACAGGAATAGTAGCGCTAACTGTATTAGTAGCAGTATTAATAACAGAAATTGTGTTGCTTAATTCGTTTGCGACATATGCAAAGGTTCCATTTGGAGAAACGGTGATTCCTTGCGGAGCGTTACCAACAAGAATGGTAGCAACAACTGTGTTAGTAGCAGCATTTATAACAGAAACAGTATTATTACCGTGATTTCCAACATAAACAGTTGTATTATTTGGAGAAACAGCTACACCAATCGGGTCGCTTCCAACAGGAATGGTAGCGATAACAGAATTTGTAGAAGTATTAATAACGGATACAGTATCAGAAAAAATATTAGTAACATAAGCGCGAGTCCCATTTGGTGAAACGGTTACTTCAAGAGGAGCATTATCTACAGTAATTGTAGCAACAACTGTATTTGTTCCGGTATTAATTACAGATACTGTATCATCTGTGGGATCGTCTATGGCTCCTGCGTTTGTAACATAAACAAGGAAATTACATGCAGGTCCAGTGGGGCCGGTTGGCCCAGTCGGTCCCGTAGGTCCTGTTGGACACTCACAATCTCCAGTCGGTCCTGGTGGTCCTTCCGGTCCTTGAATACCTTGCACACCTTGAGGTCCAGTCGGCCCTTCTGGTCCTTCCGGTCCTTGAATACCTTGCACACCTTGAGGTCCAGTCGGCCCTTCGAGTCCTTCCGGCCCTTGAATGCCTTGCACACCTTGAGGTCCAGTAGCTCCTTCTGGTCCTTCCGGCCCTTGAATTCCTTGTACTCCCTGAGGTCCAGTCGGTCCTGGGGGTCCAGGAACTCCCATTCCAGTCCCAGAGCCAGTGGGTCCAGGTGGTCCAGGTGGTCCTTGAAGCCCTTGCACACCTTGGGGTCCAGTCGGTCCTTCCGGTCCTTCTGGCCCTTGAAGCCCTTCCACGCCTTGAGGTCCAGTAGCTCCTGCAAGTCCTTCCGGTCCTTGAAGCCCTTGCACACCTTGAGGACCAGTAGCTCCTTCTGGTCCTTCTGGCCCTTGAATTCCTTGCACACCTTGAGGACCAGTAGCTCCTTTAGGTCCTGAAAATCCTCTAGGTCCTGTCGCTCCAGTAGGACCGGGTATTCCGATAATATTTAATAGAGAACTATTCAATATTCCTTGCAAAATTAAGTTGAATGTTTGTTGTAACAATGGGTCCGATATATTGGAACAACTAATGAGCGAAGATAAATTTTGGAATAGAAATTGGAATAACGCAGAGATTTGAGTAAGAGATGCAGTGGGCAAAGAATTGAGTAATTGAGTGATAGTTCGTATAACTAAATTTTTATTTGGAGTATTTGGTTGTACTGCAATGATTAAATCATTTAACGCTTGTAATGATGATTGGAGTATTTGTATAGTTGTCGGATTTGGCGTGGTAAAGAAAGAAAGGATAGCTTGATTTAATTGGTTAATTAGGGACAATAATTCTTGTTGCTGAGAAAATGAGAAAAAAACAGGTGTACAACAATTACTTTGATCACAAGGGGATATAGAAATAAAACAGGGAAATTGGAATTTTTTGCACGGATCGTTTGAGTTTTGATTATTTTTCATAATTACCTCCTTTTTAAAATTTTATCATCGTTAAGTATGCTTTAAGAGTTTGTATTTTCTTCTGCATTTAAAGGATTTGTAAGTATTTGTGTAATGTTCAGGAATATTTTTCTTCTAAGTATATGTTTAGAAAATCAAGACGTTCTTATGGGACGTATAATTAATACTTGGTTATTAACAAGAAGTGTAAGTAAGGCTAGAAAACAAAATGGAAATATATTTTTATTAACTTAAAACATAAAAGAGTAATTTATTAAGTGTTTTAGTGAAGAAATCATCTATTTGCAAAAACTACTTTGTTTTATAGGAAAAGTAATATAAATGGAAAAAATTCAAACACTCAAATAAATAGCGAACCGAATGAAAAAATAAAGGAAGACAGCTGATAGAAATTGCAGGAAGTTGGATACAGGCCGTCGGTTCCGTAATTTCATTAATTGGACAAATAAGTGAAGAAAATGAGGAGTTGGAAGGGAGCGATTGATAGACTAGTTTAAAAAAGTAAAATGTAACTATTTTCTAAAATGACAATGAGTAATTTTCACCTTGTTTTTTGATGAACCATTTTTATATGAAAATCATATAATATATTGTAGGACAAGCAACCAGTTTATAATCTATTAAATACTCCAAGAGCTTACCTTATATATATCTTCGCATCTACTGATCTAGATGCTCTTTTTTTATTGAACAAAACACCCATTTGGAAAGGAGGTTAATAATGGGAGTGACATTAGAAGAATTAGAAAAGTGTTATAACAAAGCCTTTATTGAGGGAGCAGAGTACGTAGCTGTTCAGATTGAAATGGATGGATTTCATAGCGATGAAGTAATTATTAACGACAAATACAGTATAGACTCTAAATTAAAGTATTATAAGAAAACATACAATGAAAATTTAGAACATAGATGGATTCCAGGGATTCGTATTGTAGGTTTTGCATATGGCTATTCGTTCTCAGAAATTCTACATGAATTAGGGTTGCTAGTGAAGAAATGATTAAACAAATAGCAGTTATTTTACGCGATGCCGTGCTTTTAGTGGTGTCTTTTTTTGTTGTGAAGGAAAGATATAAATAAAAAAGAGAGCCTAAGCTCTCTTTTGAATAGATACCTAACGTTTATGCACAGATTGGAATTCCTAATGCTATTAAGGTCAATGCTACTTGAAGAGAAAGTTCTAATCTAGCAATTTCGATTCCAGCGACTGAGACCACTAAAAGAGGTTGTCCATTAACGAACAAAACACAGCTTTCCATACTTTCGCCTCCTTCCGAGTAATCTAATATAGCATATGAATAAAATACAAATACGTAATAGTCAGATTAATGGATTTAATAGAAATTGATAATTTAATCTATGGTATAAAAAAATTAAGTAGACTAATACCTGATTTATTAACACTATATATGAAGGACAAGAATATATTAGGAGTATATAACAACGTAGGAGTGGTAAATATGTTCTTTGCAAAGTTACGCGGTAGGAAGGAATGAAGTTCCACCAGTAGAAACAGGTGCTCGAGGAGAGGCTTTCTTTAAATTAAGCCCGGACAAGCTTAGCTTAAAATTCAAGCTAGATTTATTCGATATAGAGGATGTAGTAGCTGCCCATCTGCATCTTGGGTCAAAAGGAACGAACGGTCCTGTTGTAGCTTTTTTATTTGGACCTATAACAAATCCAGTTTCAATAGAGTGTGCAACTCTTACGGGAATGATTACTCAAGAAGATTTGGTCGGGCCGTTAGCGGGTCAAACATTAGGTACTCTTGTAAATGAAATCATATCTGGAAACATATATATTAATGTTCATACAGTACAATATTCTAATGGTGAAATACGAGGACAATTGAATTATTGTTAATGAATAAAAGTAGTGAAAAATAAAGCATCCGTTTAGGGTGTTTTTATTTTGTGAAGGTTGTATAGATAAGTAATCTATTTTTAGTAATCTTAAACATTCATTTCTAAAATTTTGAAAGTAGTCGAATTTAAAAAATAGTTATCAGAAACTTGTTAATGAAATGCCCCCTTCAAAAATTAAATTAGTATTAGTAGATGAACCTTGTAAATGAAATATGAAAGTGTAACAGATAATAAAAATCTTTAAACCTAATCAAAGCTAATAGATTAACTCTCCGCACCCACTGAAATAAAGAATCATAACATAACTTGTAATTACTTTTAGGGAAGTGAGATGAAAGTAATGTTTTATTCTTATTTTGCTACTCAAGCTGGTATGCGACCAGCGTATGGTACATCAATAACGTTTAGTGGAGCACAAAGTACAGTTCAAGCTGTTCAACAAGCATTACAAATGCAACAACAAATGCAAATGCAGCAACAAGGTATCCAGCCGTATTATTCATCTATGGAGTATTTTTACCCAGTGCATCAAATCACACCGTATGGAAGTTCTTTTCTTACTATCCCATATGGAACTGTATTTAATCTATAAATTGAAAGTTTAATCAGTAGGGGGCAGGTATCCCAAACCGATTATTAGTCCTCGCCAATTGGACATATACGGACGATCTGGCTCCTACCTACCTTTCTTGCATGTTCCGAAATTTTTTTGGAGTCTTATTACCCACAAATGGAGAGGGGGATATGTAAGCGTCAAATAGTCCTCACCTACAATTTGTAAATAGCCGATGAGATAATCTCCGTACATACTACAAATGTTTTTTGATGAGATGATACCGATTAAAGAAAAAGTGGGGATTAATTTATCATGAAAAATGATGGTTAGTGGCTCTGTATGAAAGGATACATGAACATTTATTTACGCGGACCAGATTCAGATGTAACAACGAAGTCCTATCTGCGGGTATATCGTACAGGATGATTGTCATATAACTATCAACTTACAAAAAGTGGGAGAACATCTGAATCGTTTTTTTACTGGTTTTGAAAGATATTTACAGCCATAATATCTAGTATTTTGTTTATAATTGTAAATAGTTATTAAAATGTATAAAAGATGTTTTTTTATAAATAAAAAAGAAAAAAGGAAAAATAATGCAACTTTTGAATTTGTTTATTCGTGTTATATATGAAAGGAGGAGGGGGATGGAGATTGAAGAAATATATAAGGTTTATATAAACGATGTGTACCGGTATTTATTTTCCCTTTCTCGTAGCCATCACGTAGCGGAGGACTTGATGCAAGAGACTTTTTATCGAGCGTATCTTTATTTAGAAGACTATGAAAATCAAAAGGTAAAATCATGGCTTTTTAAAGTGGCATATCATACGTTTATTGATTATGTTAGGAAAGAGAAAAAAGTAACCTTTGTAGGAACGGAGGAATTAGAGACAATACAAGCGGAGGAATCTACAGAAGAGTATGTAGTCGCAAAAAATAGTTATGAAAAGTTAATTCGGATTATTCATACTTTACCGGTAATAGAGGCACAAGCTATTTTATTATGTGACGTACATCAATTAACGTACGAAGAGGGTGCTTCTGTATTAGATTTAAAGTTAAATACGTATAAAAGTCACATGTTTCGCGGGAGAAAGAGATTAAAAGAATTGTTAAAGGAGGAAAAGAGTCAAAATGACAAATGATAAACCTCATTCTGAACAAGATGATTATAAAGAACTGTTACAAGAAGCTATTCATCAAAGACCGGCTTCACTATCTGATGGAAAACAAGAGCAATTGTTGAAAATAGGTAAAAAAAGAGCACGTATTACGAATGTTTTAATTGTATTTACTTTTTTATTACTTATTCAACCTATTATATATATATCAACACTCTTATATTATACATTGGCACCTACAAACGCAATAGAGATACGGAATGTAGTAAATCAAACGTTAAGTGTAACAGAACCAAATGTATTTTTGAAAGATAGGGACATGGAGCAAACGTTGTTACCGCTTAGTTTGCAATTGCATTTTGATTTGTATAAAAGAGTAGGAAAGAAAGATATTCGAATAGGAGAAGAGAAAACAGATTATGTATTTAGTAGAGCAACGAAAGTAAGCCGTGAATATACAACAGATGAAAAAATTCCGAAAATCCCGTATATAGACAACGAAGTATTGTCTCATCCTAATAATTATAATGCGTCCTATAATAGTAGCGAAGAAGTGCAAGTATTAAAGGGTCTTCCGCAAGAATCTGTTGTAGAAGCATTTGTATCTTTTAGAGAATTATTAAGTGTACAAGAGGTAACGGATATGTTTCCTACTATTGATATTGTGTGGTATGCCATTAATACAGGATTAGAGGAGAAGCAAACGAATGAAGAGGGTATGTATGTAGCCCCGATTGGCTTTCCAGCAGAAATGATTTCAAGGCCAAGTGGTGCTTTTGAAAGTGATTCACCTCATGAGGAACAATTTATTGATGTTTTAAAGTCATTACAGAAGCATGAAGATTTAGCTGTGAAGCTATCTAGAGCGAAAGTATTAGAGTTGTCAAAGCGTATTTCTTTCCTTGAAAAAAATGGGGTGAAAACATACGGGGCAGTTGTAACTGGGCCTAAAGTAGAAGTTGAAAAATTGATGAGCCACGAAAAAGTTAGAAAATTGAAAGTAGGTGAAGCGAGGTTATGGAATTGGCATTCTTAAAAAAAAGAAAGAATCATATGTATAAACAGGAAACGTGGATGGGGACTATTTCATTAATTATTGCCTTTCTAGCGTTATTGTATTTGAACATTATATTGCTTACTCAAGAAACATTTATAGGTAAAGGTTTTCTGCAAATAGTTGGTATTGGCGTGGTGTGCTCAGTCGTAGGTATGATCACAAAAAGCAAAAGTCGAAAATATGCATTGTGGGCATGTAGTTTATTTGTTTTTATGCTGTTGTTTGCTGTATTTGGATTTATGTTAGGTTGGATGATAAGCTTTGGGCCATAAAAAAAGAGCGAATGTAGATTCGCTCTTTTTTGTATTGAAAGTGAAATAGCTAAGTGAAGAATTCATTAAATTTGAATGGATTGCACGATACATCTAGGTTGTGTTTTTATTAATATGTTTTCCTCTCAAGTGTATATAAATAGGCGATAAGTATAGTGCTAAAACAATAGCTCGTCCAAACATTGCGAATCCCCCTTACATAATATGTGGTAATAAGCATGAAAGGGGAACTAGCATGTCTTGCTATTACTACTGTAAGTATTGTAAAGAGTATAAAAAGAAACAGCATGATTGTTGTAAGAGCACGAGTAAGTGTAATGACAACGAGGAGAAGCTTGTTAGGGCATCTGCATTTAGAGCTAGAAATACGGTGAATCAAACGGTTCCTGCCAATACTTTTGTAAAGGTATTGTTCCAAAATGAACAATTTGATTTAGCAAATGAGTATAATCCAGTAACGTCTATTTTTATTCCGAAGACTAGGGGAGTTTACTCTATTATTGGAACGATTGGTTTCTTTCCAAACGATCCTAGTTTAAATTATAGAGCTCGTGTAGAAATTCGTGTAAATGGAAACGCAGCAATAGCTATAGATAATGACTTTTTCGGTCCAATAGGTTTTGGAAATGTAGTAAGTGTTTCGACGATTATTCAATTGAATGAAGGAGATCAAGTTGAGGTTTATGCACAAAGTAGCATAGACGGAGTTTTAAGTCCTTCAGAAGACGGCTCACATTTTGAAGCTGCAAGATTTCCTTCTCCAATTAAATAACGAAGAGAATAAAATACTTTTCAGTAGGTTTAGTTAATCCCCTACACCAAATGGTGGGGGATTATTATTATTTTTCTAAAATATATAAGTAAATAGGCTAAATATAGTTTGTTTCAGGAGAATTTCACATGCTAGGATGTAAGGTTGAAAGTGCTAGCTTATTATGAGTATTAGATATTCTGCAGGTAATAAAAAGAGTACAACGAAACAAGAAACATGGTTGTGAAAGTTCTTAGGCATTACATTTGCTAGTAGTCTTATGGAATAGAAAAGATATCTAAATTTATTAATACATAAAAGGCCGTATAATTACGGGCTTTTTCTTTACTATATAGAAATTACATATTTAACATAGGTTTGTGTAGGTATTGCTATTGTATAGAAAGGAAAAACATTAAGACGATTACACTATATAAAAATAAAATAAATCCTAAGATGAGTAGTATGGGATGCAACTTGAACATTTTTGACCTCCTTGAGTATATAAAGAATTTTAATACATATTTGGTCAATTTAGAAGGGGAATATATTAATGAATGATGATTGAATCAATACACTAATTTAACAGAATAGTGAACGTATAATAAATAAAGGAGTATTGTTGATTACACATTGATTAAATTGTTTATAAGCAGTAGATAGGTTGATCGCCCGTGAAATATAAAAGTGAGCAGGTTTATGTTTACAGAATGAGAGATAAATAAAAAAAAGAGCATACATAAAAAGTACGCTCTAAAGAAAGATAGGTTTTATGAGTGGATAATTTCCATACGATAATATATGCTCGGTTAATAAAAACGTGTGAAAAATCAATAGATTATCAATGGAATAACATGAAATGAGTAATTTTGGTCTATTCCCGTAGTCGCGGAGCTAACCAAATTGTAAGGATTGTGAATAGAATGGATTAACAACTGGATAATGATCGTACTTCAGTTTCGTATTTCTTATAGTTTGGATATTGCGTAATAGTTTGACACTTAGGTGTGGAAAGTTGGTTAATTATAGAAACATTTGTAATTACCTCGTTACATGGACCGAAAAATGTGATTTTTAGTTTTGAGTTTGGTGGAACTTTAACCACGATAGGTTTTTTTTTCATAAAATCAGCTCCTCATATGCAGCATCTTATTCTGCACTTTTTCGTTCAGATTATAAAGGCGTATTAATATAATATGAAATTTTAGTTGAGTTGATAATAATATGGGGTTTTATGCCGTGGTGAAAATGTGGGAAATGCATAGGAAACTGAGAATGTTCTATAAAATGTTTAATCGATATAATAGGTAAAAGCAAAAAATAAGTAATTTATCTAATACACTTTTTTCCTTGATACATATTATAGTAGTAAGAATTGTATTAGGAGGTAATGAAAGAGTGCAAGAAAATGTACAAGCTCAGCTTTCACCACCGTGGATCACATATTTCAATGAGTTAAAAAATTCAATTGGTGCTGATCCAACTGTTTCAGTTGGTCCGCTAATTCCAGTTGGCGGGAATTATATTATTTTAGTGCATGCGTTAAGTAATGAAAAAGCGATAGCGTTAGCAACGCTTCTAAAATCTTTTGTAGAATTTGGGAATGTAAGTGTAACAGTTATTGTAACTAATAATGAAAATAACATTGTAAATCCACTTCCATGTCCACTAGATGCATTTGAAATTGCTCATTTATTTCAAGTGGCGTTAGAAAATAATCCTTATTTTGAACAAGTTGTTGTACAGCCGCAGCTTCCTGGTGGATCAAATGTTGTCTTTCCAGTTTTTACTGCGCAAGTGATTCAATTTTTTAATGATGATATTTCAAATTTATGTCAAACATTTACTGGTGTTGCTGCAAATGTATTTCATGATGTAATGAACGATGACATTTGTGATATCCCAATTTTATTCTCCACAAGCTGTGTTCCGAGCGGTGAGAGTGCACAATTACAAAATACAGAGTTGACACCAAAACTGTTTTACTAAATTGTAAGAAGACATTTTCATTAATAGAAAATGTCTTTTTTGTATGCATAAACGTTACTTTGTCTAGCTAATTACAGGTTAACAAGCTGTGAATCATGAACGAAACTGCCACTGATGAAAGAGTTACAGAATTTCATATAGTATGTAAAAGTAGTCTGTTTGAATTGAAAATATATAAGAAATGTGAGGGAAATCATTTTCGTGAATATAGAATAATCGCAAGAAACACAGTAAGTTAGCTGTCATACATATGTTTATTAGTCTAAAGAAGATTAATATCGATGAGTAGTAATAATGAAAACGTTTCTAATAATAGCGCTAATGAAAGGTTAATTAATTGATATTATTTACTAATAGATGATAGTGCATATCTCGAATTTGTGAATGAGCTGTATGAAAAATAAATAAAATTAGTGGAAGTTTAATTAAAAGATTATATGTTTTGAAAAATAATATAGATTCTCCTTATTTATATTATAGATAGCTAGTATTAGGCATAAGGGGCTTTCAATAAGACAAGCTTTGAATATGATATTAAAAAGGGGATGAATTGTAGTGGGGTATATTATCGATATTTCAAAATGGAATGGAACTATTGATTGGGATATTGCAGCATCTCGGCTAGATTTAGTTATTGCTAGAGTTCAAGATGGCTCGAATACGGTAGATTTTATGTATCAAAATTATGTGAATGAAATGAAGAAACGCAGTATTCCATTTGGTAATTATGCATTTTGTCGCTTTATATCTATTGCTGATGCAAGGAAAGAGGCACAAGATTTTTGGAGTCGTGGCGATAAATCTGCTAAGTTTTGGGTGGTGGACGTAGAAATTCAAACGATGATGGATATGCAAGGGGGGACACAAGCGTTTATAGATGAATTACGCCGTTTAGGTGCGAAAAAAGTAGGGCTATACGTGGGGCATCACACGTATGTATCATTTGGAGCACGTAATATTGAAGTTGATTTTGTATGGATTCCTCGTTATGGAGGAAATAAGCCAGCATATCCGTGTGATATTTGGCAATATACTGATGCGGGAAATGTTCCTGGTATTGGGAAATGTGATTTAAATCAATTAATAGGAAATAAGTCGCTTTCTTGGTTTATAGGTTCGGATCAAGTAAATCAATCTATTCAATTTAACAAAGAGAATACACAGCAATCAAATGGTATTGGTATTGCAGTTTCAAAATATCCTGATGGATATGGCATAAACGTATATGAAAATCCTACGAATCCTCAGTTTACAGGTACAATCACTCAAAAAAATCCATATTTAGTCTTACATGGTTATTGGGAAGACGCAGATAAAGATATGATTTGCTTAGGCAATGATAAACAGTGGGTATATGTAAAACATTTTGATGTAGAATGGTTTTATGCAGTTTCAAAATATCCTGTTGGGTATGGAGTGAATTATTATGCAGAGCCTGAATGTATAAATTATAAAGGAAATATTGATGGATCAAAATCTTTTCGTGTGTGGGGAAGAGCCAAAAATGCAGTAGATATCGGGCAAAATAATTGGATACTGGAAGAACATGTAACTATTAAGAATCTATAGGAATACGTAAAGGGTCATTTTACTGATAAATAGTAAGATGACCTTTAATATTTGAACAAAAAAGAACAAGATACATAGTTTATTCAAATGAAATGAATTACATGTGGAAAACACATTGTTAACACAAGTACATTGTATAGTTATTCTTATATAATAATAAAAGTGAGGTATTTTGAATTGAAAAAGAAAAAGCTATTTTTAGGAACAATTATTTCATGCGTACTACTGGCATTATCGGCATGTGGTTCCTCAGACAATGTAGTAACATCAAAAGTAGGAAATGTTACAGAGAAAGAGTTAAGTAAAGAATTAAGACAAAAATATGGGGAAAGTACTTTATACCAAATGGTGTTAAGTAAGGCGTTGCTAGATAAATATAAAGTTTCAGATGAGGAAGCAAAAAAACAAGTAGAAGAAGCAAAAGATAAAATGGGTGACAACTTCAAATCGACTTTAGAGCAAGTTGGATTGAAAAATGAAGATGAATTAAAAGAAAAAATGAAGCCAGAAATCGCATTTGAGAAAGCGATTAAAGCGACTGTCACAGAAAAAGATGTAAAAGATAACTATAAACCAGAAATGAAGGTAAGTCACATTTTAGTGAAAGATGAAAAGACTGCTAAAGAAGTGAAAGAGAAAGTAAATAATGGAGAAGATTTTGCAGCTTTAGCGAAGCAATATTCAGAGGATACTGGTTCAAAAGAACAAGGTGGGGAAATAACTGGTTTTGCTCCAGGGCAAACGGTGAAAGAATTTGAGGAAGCTGCATATAAATTAAATGCAGGACAAGTAAGTGAGTCAGTAAAAACAACTTACGGGTACCATATTATTAAAGTGACAGATAAAAAAGAATTGAAGCCATTTGATGAAGTAAAAGATCAAATTCGTAAAGATTTAGAACAGCAAAGACTACAAGATACGACAGGTAAATGGAAACAGCAAGTAGTTAATGATTTATTGAAAGATGCTGGTATTAAAGTGAATGATAAAGAATTTAAAAATACATTTGAATTTCTAGAAAAGAAATAATGATTGTAATTAGAAAAGGGAACCTATATAGGTTCCCTTTTCTAGTTAGTGTGTGTGTTATAAATAGATAGTAAGACAATATAATATTACATTTAAATATTAAGAATTTCAATGGGAATTTATGTATTTTTTAAAAATTGGAATGATCAATGCTTCATAGAATGTTGATATTATAATGTTTCGTTTGCTTAATTTCATTCCACTATTTGCATGTAGTCTGATTGGCGCGGGCTAATTAAAACCTGAAGTGATTTAAGTTTTTCTTTATTGAAGTGGATAAACATAATTTGCAGAATGAAACATACAATAGTATTGAAAAAATATTGATGTTAAATGAAGTGAAAAGCAGAGCATTCTACTAAAAAAGAATGTTCTTTTTAGTATGAAATTTTCAGAGGAAAGAATGCTTTTAAAGAAATTATTTAATAGATAAATATATTACGTAGGAGGAGAAAATATGAAAGTAATTTTTCAAAGAGAAGGTGGAGGGAAGGTTTTTGAATCGTATGATGAAGATATAAGCAACTTATTAGCTATTTTAAAAGAAACGAAAGGGATCAAGATTGGGATGGTTGAGTATGAAGTATTAAAATACGAATTAGAGTATTTTCGTAACCCAAAAAAAGCAGTAACAGAGAGGGAGTTACATATAATAGTACAACCAAAATATATGTAATAATAAGGGGCAATTATTTATAAATAGTTTTATACATTATGTACGAAAAGAGAGTGTTTAAATTGCTCTCTTTTCATAGAAATTCATAAGGAATGAATTGTGGTTCGTTATAAATTCCTTAAATTTTGTGAGTTCGTTCTTTATAATATATGCTTTCATTTATAGTTGGTTAATAAACTTGAAAAATTAAAACTTTTTAGTTTAGGCAGGGATTTTATATTCGAGCAGATAAATATTCATATAAAGTATTTTATATATGAATATTGGAGGAGTAAAAATGAGTTTAGCAAGTTATATAGGGTGCAATGTAGAAATTCCGTTAACGGATCCAGATTCTAATGATGTAATTGTTTTTGGGTCGTGCTTTTCAGATGAAAGTATGCTTGAAATTGTACAAGAGTTTCAATTTCAAACAAGTTACACGTATGAAGTTTCAACGAGCTGGGGCATTGAACTTGTTGAGTGGCAAAGTGAAAAGGAGAAGAAAGAAGCTAAAAAAAGCTATTAGCTTTATGCTCGATTATGGAAGGTTATTTAAATGAGGGGGACTATTTTGAATTATTCAGTTGTTGGGTTGGTGATGAAGATCAGGAACGAGTGGGAGAATTAAATTAAAAATAAATCATTTTAATATAGATGAGATTTGTATCCCGGAAAGAACGCTTGTCAGGATAGAAAAGTAAATATGGAAATATACGTTATTAGAAAAAAGCGACTTCACTTTGTATGAAGTCGCTTTTTCTGTTGATATGTGGACGGCCTATTATATAAGAAGTGAAAAGCTCACTTGATGAAGAAAAAATAAATGATGGATAAAAATATAATTTAAATCATTCCAAAAGAACGTAGGTTCGTGTATAATTAGAACGAATGTTCTTGTATGTGTAGATAGTATACGAATAAGAAATAAAGTGAAACTTTAATAAGCAGGGTGTTCATCGTCCGTTATTTATTAGCTTTCACCAATTAAGCGTTAACGGGCAGTTGATTTTCGTCTTACCTCCTCGCATATAGCGGATTTTGAGGTAGGAGCTTCACTACCTGTTAATGCCGGATAAATATGAGCCTAGCATTATGAAAGAATAATTGAGTACCATTATGTGTGAAATTGAATGGATAAATGATCAAGGAGATAAAGAAATGAATGATGTAAAGGTGCAGAAAATAGAAAGAGAATGGGTTCCATTTACAGTAATGTCGGAACAGTTGTTAAGTTTGCGAAAGGTTATTGGAGAGAAGTTTAAAGTACAAAAACCGCTCTTAACAAACGAAGCAAAAGAGAGAATTTCTGATAAATTATTAACGTCATTATTGTCTGAGAAAGAAATATTGGTGACATATTTTGAAGATGGTTACATCCTTACAAGTTATATGACAGTAGTGCATATAAACCCGCTAAAGCGCATTGTAATATGTACGGACGCATTTTATAAAACTTACGTATTTAATACTTCTGATATTATTGAAATAACGTAAAGGAAGCTGAAATTTCAATTTTAGCTTCCTTTACGTTATTTTAGATGAGGGATATAAATAATGAAACGAAAAAGCAGCTAGCTTCATACTAGCTGCTGAGCCCCAGGGAAAGGGAGAAAAAGATAGGGTACTCCAAAAATCAATAATAGCTGTGTAACAGCCTAATTATAGTATAGACAAATTTAAAATTCCTAAACAGAACGATGAAAAAATAGGATTAGGCTGTACCCACTTGGTTTTGATCTGCAAGGTCAGAATCAAACGTATTAGTCGCGCTCACGCCATTAAAAGTATTAACAACAAAACCAACGTTTGAAGCACCAGATCCATTATAAGCCTTCGTATTTTCTTTCGGAGAAACGTTGTAGAAATCGCCTAAGTTAAATGAACCGTTACTATTTTGTACAACTAAATTCCCTACAACTGAGGGCATAGTTTTCACCCGCTTTACAATCATTTGTTAACATTACTATATGGCCTTATAGTCCAAATGGTTCATGTAACAAAAATTGTGGAATAGTAAAACGTTTGAAGTGTAGCTTAATCCTACAATAAAAGTATGTTAAAATTAATGTAAGGTCGATTAATTTTAAAAAACAATTGTATAATTAATATATACAAAATCAAAGGAGGCAAAATGTAATGAATAATGTTATAAAAAAAGTAGATTTAACAGATGCAAAATCAAGTAATCTTGTTGCACTTATTTATAGCAATGAAGTTATATTGGTTGAAGAAGCATTTTGTCCAAATGAAATAAAATTAAAGTTTAATGAAATTGCAATTTTATCGGCTATTAAAACAGCACATATAATGAAAGTATCCATCAGAAAAGAACTGGAAGCAATTTTTCATGACACTGGTGTTTTATTTGTGAAGCATAGTGTTGATTATGGAAATAGTCAATCTATCACTATGCATTTTGAACAATTCAAAAAGTTGCAAAATGAGATTGAGAATTTAAATAAAAATCGGTAATCAGAATAGATGAAGATTCTTTCATAGAGGTTAACTGTTCTATGTTGAAAAAATGGTTTAAAATTTTTTTAGATGAATCTCACTGTAAGCATAAATATGGTTTTATTAAGGATAATGAAGATTTTAAAAGAGGTAATCTAGGTGTAACTTTTATATATTGTGTGAGAAATGCGGGAAAGAGAAGCTGAAATATAAAAGCAATAACGAAATAAATAATGACTTTTTTGATATATAAGCAAGAGTAACTGTTATGGTTACTCTTTTTGCTTACATAAAAACTCCTACTAAAGTATGAAATGAGTTGATACTTTAGTAAATGGCTGAATGAAAAGGGAGAGTGTAAAATTTTATAAAGGAGGAGAGGTATATGCAGCGAAACGAAACTGGAAAAGTTGTAATGATTACAGGAGTGACGCAAGGATTAGGTCGTGCAATGGTTGATCGATTTCATGAATTGGGATGGAATATATATGGCTGTGGACGTTCAAAAGATAAAATTGAAGAATTGAAAAAATATTACGGTAATATACATGATTTTCAAATAATCGATGTTTCAGACTCCCAGCAAGTAAGTAATTGGGCGAGTTATATACTTCATAGATATAGAGCACCTGACTTGTTAATAAATAATGCATCGATTGTTAATAAAAATGCGCCACTGTGGAAAGTAACAGCTCAAGAATTCGAAAATGTAATGAATGTAAACGTAAATGGTGTAGTAAATGTAATTAGGGCATTTGTCCCAGCGATGGTAGCTAGGAAAGAAGGAATGATTATTAATATGAGTTCTAGTTGGGGCCGAGAGGGAGAAGCTGAGCTGGCGCCATATTGTGCCTCAAAGTTTGCAATTGAAGGTATCACGAAATCTATGGCACTTGAATTACCCTATGGTATGGCTGTAGTTGCTTTAGATCCGGGCGGAAGTATTAGGAGCCCAATGCTGTATTCATGTGCACCACAGTATGTAAATGAATCACCCACACCTGAAATGTGGTCACATCATGCGATTCAATATATATTAAATATAACAATAGATAAAAATGGAGCTTCATTGACATGCCCAGAATGTATGTAAATATATTTTGAATTGTATACGTATCTTTTAATTAGCATATTTTCAGTGATATACGCTTTGTCTAAAAAAAGTACCTTAAAGGTGCTTTTTTGTATGATTAACACATTTTAGAATGCACAAAATTACATATAGAAAATAAATATGAGATAAAGGATGTCATTTGTGTATGGCGAAAAAAGCACTAGAAAATTTCTAAATAGGTGATAAAAATGAATCCAAGCGGTTTAAAAGTGACAGGAGCATGGTTTCAAGTAGGAGGAAATCTTACTGCGGCTATTGGGACGACAAGAGGATTTATTGGAGAAGAGAAAGTTGAATCAGATCTTGTAATTGTAGGAAGCTCATTACAAGCCCTCGGTTATATATTACAAATAATAGCGAGTAATGATACCGGAAATGAAGCTGAAAGAGAAAATCAAAATATGTGTTTGGAGAATAAAAGTGAAATGCTTGATAAAATGGGCATTGAATTATTAGCATTAGGGAATATATCAAATGTAATAGGAACATATTTTAATATAAATAAACAATTGAAAGAGAATGATTATCTCATAATTATCGGGAACAGTTTACAATCGATTGGTGCTTTTTTAGGAGTAGAAGCAGCTTTACTTCAGATGAAAGCAATACAGAGAATTATAATACTAGGTAATTCTTTGCAAAGTTTAGGTGCTGGACTTCAAGCGTATCAAGGTATTATTAATGTATCAAAGAACGAAATAGAAAATGAAGGCAGTATGGTTGATAAGAAGAATGAGAAGATAATAGCACTCATTGGTATTTGGATACAAGCAATAGGAACTATTATTTCTGCGATTGGATTAACTATAATAGAGAAAGAAGACAGATTAGAAAAAATAAAAATATGAAAATACACATTTGATAAAGGAAGGGGGATTTTAATTTTACATACGTGGTAAGATTGAAGTAGTAGGTTTTTAGGCATTTGAATAGAATATATAAGAGTAGAAAAGTTTTTCATGCTTAATTGGAATTTATGAAATATAAAAATAATTGGTTTTGTGAGCGTATGAAAAGAAGAGAGATAAAAAATACAAAACAAGGAGTTTTCAAGAGATGATGTATTTATTGGCAATTCTACTACCACCAGTAGCCGTATTATTTTGTGGAAAACCATTTCAAGCAATAATTAACTTCCTATTAACATTAATATTTTGGGTTCCAGGAGTTATACATGCGATATTAGTTGTACATGATAAAAAAGCAGACCGGAGATTAAAAAAACAAATTGAAGCATATGATGAAATGAATAAGAGGAATAGAAGATAGCTAAGTCGTGAAATGATTGTAAAAAGAAAGGGGGACTACCTCCTTTCTTTTTTTCATTCTGTTTAAGTTTAAATTTTAGTATAGCGGTAAGAATTTTTAATATAAGTATTGTGATAATTAGTTTTAGATTGTGCGCTTAATAAACCGGTGTAAATGTTTTCAGGCACGTTAAAGAAATCATACATTCCATTCTTTAATTGAATGCGCAAAATCATAGAAAAAGGATTATAGCCAACAGCAACTATATTTTTTGAAATCACGGGAGATAGTTTCATCATTACGCAACTCCTCACTTCTCATTTTTAATAATTTCTTGTAGATGTTGAGGTTGTGGTGTTGAAATCCTTATAATTAAAGAGGTATTATACTTATATGCAATATATTAAATGTTCGTTATACGTAATTATAAGGAAGTTCACACGAAGTACATATCGTTGTGCTATTTTTATTTCACCTTTGATTTATAAATAAGAAAATATTGACCATTTGAAAAAAAGGTATATTATTTATACGAGGTATTAAAAATTCACTTTTTACATTCTATGCTTAAAGGGGCAGCATTATTAGGAAAAATAGAAGTGAAAATAGTTTGTATAAGAAGTATTCTAAAATTTATAATCTGTGAATTAGGAAAATATTGAATGCTCCAGGTCGATATACTTTCTTAATTAACTTCAGTTTAGAAAGTGACCTCAATATTTTTAAGTAAATCAACGGGAGAATTGAAAGGCAGGAGAAAGTAACATGTCAGAAAATTATCGTTCTCGAGAGGAACGACGACAAGTTAAAAAGAAAAAACAGCCAGCTTCTAAAACACAAAAACCAAAAGGGAAAACTTCATTCTTTCGTAAGTTTTTAATTACTTGTTTATTACTTGGTATTGTTGGTTTAGTGGCGGGGGTTGCTACCTTCTTCGTAATGATTAAGGATGCACCAAAACTTGAGAAAGCAAAACTTGTTAATCCGTTATCCTCAAAAATTTATGATAAAAATGGCGATTTGGTATATGAATACGGGAAAGAAAAACGGACGAATGTTACGTATGATCAAATTCCTAAATTAGTAGAAAATGCATTTTTAGCAACAGAAGATTCACGTTTTTATGAGCATAGTGGAGTAGACTTTAAAGGTACTGCCCGTGCTGTGTTGGTGAGCCTTAAAGGAGATTACGGCTCACAAGGTGGAAGTACAATAACGCAACAGGTTATTAAAAACTATTTCTTATCGATGGAAAAAACATCAAAACGTAAAGTTCAGGAAATATATTTAGCGTATAAGCTAGAACAACAGTATTCAAAACATGAAATTTTAGAAATGTATTTAAATAAAATTAATTTAGGAAACCGTTCATATGGTATCGCAACAGCAGCACAAAACTACTATGGTAAAGAATTAAAAGAGTTAACATTACCAGAAGTTGCGATGCTTGCAGGTTTACCGAAAGCACCGAATAACTATGATCCAACGAAAACGGACAATATTCAAAGAGCAACAGAAAGAAGAGATGTTGTACTAAAATTAATGAATCGACATGGTTATATTACGAAGGCAGAAATGGAAGAAGCTTCGAAAGTTAAAGTAACAGATGGACTTAAAACTGCAACTGTTCAGGCAATGCCATATCCTGCATTTATGGATGCGGTTGTGAAAGAAGTTGAAAAAGAATTGCCAGATGCTAACATTGGTTCTGACGGTTTAGAAATTTATACAACTTTAGACCGAGATGCACAGAAGTCTGCTGATAGGATATTAAATGAAAATATTATTAATTATCCAAATGATAAATTCCAAGGTGCTTTCACATTTATGGATACGAAAACAGGTGAGGTTCGTGCTATAGGTAGTGGGCGCGGTGAAAATAAAGCAGTATTTAAAGGGCATAATATGGCAATTGAATTAGATCGTGCAGCTGGTTCAACGATGAAGCCAATCTTTGATTACGGTCCTGCTATTGAATATTTAAAATGGGCTACGTACCATCAAATTGATGATTCTCCATTTAAATATTCAACTGGACAAGAACTTCGAAATGCGGACAGAAGTCATTTAGGCCCAATTACTATGCGTGAAGCATTAAAAATGTCACGTAACGTTCCAGCAGTTAAAACTGCAAAAGAAGTAGGACTTAATAAATCAAAGGAATTCTCTGAGAAATTAGGTATTACATTTAATAAACCGCCGGCAGAATCTACCGCTATTGGTACAAACGAAGTATCACCAACTGAAATGGCGGGTGCTTATGCGACATTTGGTAATGGTGGAAAGTATGCAAAACCGCATTTTGTTAAGAAAGTAGTTTATCCAGACGGCAAGTCACAAAGTTTTGAGCAAAAACCAAAACAAGTTATAGCTGACTCTACAGCATATATGATTACTGATATGCTTCGTTCAGTAGTAACATCTGGTACTGGTACAGCAGCAAATATTAGTTCTTTAGATGTAGCTGGTAAAACAGGTACAACAAACTATGATTCAAAACAACTAGCTCAATATAAAATTCCAGAAAGTGCGACTCGTGATAGTTGGTTTGCAGGTTATACGCCGCAATATACGATGGCGGTATGGACTGGATATATGAAAGATGGTAAAGACGAGTATATTAGTAGTAAAAATACGAAAATTGCACAGTTGATCTTTAAAGAAATGATGAGTGAGTTTGCTACTGACAAATCACGCTTTAAAATGCCAAGTAGTGTTATTCAAGAAGGTAGTGAGCTACGTATAAAAGGTGAAAAACGTGATTCTTCACCAAATACGAGCGTACCGGATACAACGGAACAACCAAAACCAGATCAAAAGCAAAAAACTGAAGAAGAGAAAAACAAAGAAGAAGAAAAGAAACAAGAAGAGCTTAAAAAACAAGAAGAACAAAAGCAACAAGAGGAACTGAAGAAGCAAGAAGAACAAAAGAAACAAGAAGAAGAAAAGAAACAAAATGAACAAAATAATGGAAATGGCCAAGGAACGACACCTCCAGCGAATAATGGAGGAGGCCAAGGAAATACAACACCTCCAGCGAATAATGGAGGAGGCCAAGGAAATACGACACCTCCAGCGAATAACGGAGGAGGCCAAGGAAATACGACACCTCCAGCGAATAATGGAGGAGGCCAAGGAAATACAACACCTCCAGCGAATAATGGAGGAGGCCAAGGAAATACAACACCTCCAGCAAATAATGGAGGAGGTCAAGGAAATACAACACCTCCAGCGACCACACAACCAGATACTGGCGGGAATGCAGGAGAAGCCCCTGTCAATAATGGACAATAAGAGAAGTTAATAAAAAGTACAAAAAAGCACTTAAGATTTGTAAAAATTACAATCTTAAGTGCTTTTTATCGTTTAAATTTAAATGTTAAAAGTACCGTAGAAATTTTGAAAATAAATTGATGGAAAATGATAAAAAACTTGAGCCTGAGGCAATGGAGTATAACTGGGGTTGTAAAAGGTAGTACTACTTGGATGTGCGCCATGATGCCAAAATGAGGGAGTAACTTGACCTGGAATTTGATATTGTTGCCAAGTTGCAGGAAGTTCAATTCCTACATCGGAACTAGCTGTATGAACGGCTGGAACGTGTATCCCAGGAGTCGAAGGAACGACGGCTGTTACTCTTGAAGATACCCACATAACATAATCACTCCTAAGTTGTGATAATAAAATAGTATATTCTTTTCACGCGTATAAAGGTACATATAGATAGGACTTTAGGCTAATGTATACTTATAAAGTTGTAAGACCAATTTATATTGATGGTGGACCATTTATTATAAAAAGTTACGTCTATTTACGGAGGGAAAAGGGACTAAGAAAATGTAAAATGGAGGTGTTAATTGCAAGAATATACGTGTTTATGGAGGAATTTTAATGGAACGATTATGGACGAAATCATTTATTCAAATGACTTTCGCAATGTTATTTTTATTTACAGGATTTTATTTACTTGTACCAACGCTCCCGCTCTTTATTAAAGAGATAGGCGGCAATGAATCACAAGTTGGACTTATGATGGGAATGTTTACAATAGCAGCAGTTGTAATACGACCGATTATCGGAGGAATGTTAGATCAATATGGGAGAAGATCTTTTATTATTTTCGGACTCGTCTTTTTTGGGATAACGATGTATTCTTATAATTTAGCATCGACTATTGTTCTTTTAGCTGTTTTACGGGTTATTCATGGCGTGACATGGGCTGTTTCTACAACAGCTGTTGGAACAGCGATAACTGATATTATTCCAGATTCACGCCGGGGTGAAGGTATGGGTTGGTACGGGATGGCTATGACAATTGCAATGGCGATCGGCCCAATGATTGGATTATCGGTTGTACAACATTATTCATTTCACGGCCTATTCTTGTTGGCAACTCTTTTATCCTTTATGGCAGTCCTATTATCGTTCATGACGAAAATGCCATTCACACCACAAAAAGAAAAAGGGAAAATGCAGTTGTTTGAAAAATCGGTTCTCTCCATTACAATTGTAGTTTTCTTTTTATCATTTGCATATGGAGGAATTACGACGTTTTTACCGCTATTTGCATCTTCAATCGATGTGAATCCTGGGACATTCTTTCTTGTATATGCAGTTGCTTTAACGATTGTAAGACCAATTTCAGGAAAACTATTAGATAAGTATGGAGAAGTATTTATTATACTCCCGGCACTATGTATTACGATTATCGCGATAGTTGTATTAACGATTTCAAATAGTTTAATAGGGGTAGTTATCGCAGCTGCATTATATGGTGTTGGATTCGGTTCAGCACAGCCCGCATTACAAGCAGCGATGCTTACAATTGTTGATCCGAGTAAAAGAGGAGTTGCTAACGCTTCATTCTTTACCGCATTTGATTTAGGGATTGGACTTGGTGCGATTTTACTTGGAGTTGTTTCGCAAATGTTCGGTTACCGTATTTTATTTGCAGGTAGTGCAATTTCAGGACTAATCGCTTTCATTATTTTTGTCATTTTTGTAAAACAGCGATTAGGTAAAAAAGAATTTGCGTAAACGAGAGGAACAAAGATCAAAATTTTAATTGAACATGACGCTCTACAATGGTTTAAGGAAGAATTCTGAATATAGCATGTTAATAGTCTAATTCAGCCTGGATATTCTTTAGGAATAGTCTTTAGGAAATTATATGGTAAATTATGTAAGTTGATGATCTTTAGCACTTTCAAAACTATCATTTAGTTGTAGGTTAGTACGGGGAAACGTAGGAATTTAATTTAATTATGTAAAATAATAACTTTTTTAAAAGTAAATAAGTTTTATATAAGAATTATATTGAAGAGATAGTGAAATAAATATTATGAAGAAACGAGTTGTATATGTGTGCAGCTCGTTTTTTTTATTTTCTTAAAAAAATGGGAGAATGATCTGTTCTGTAGGATTTTCTGATTCATCCTTATATTTTGTTTTAATAAGGCGAACAAAGAAGTCTGTCCTTTCTTTATAAAATATGAAAATTATTTTTGAAAAATTGTATTGTTACATCGGTAAAAGTATAGGAAACTTATCATTATAAAATAAATTGAAATCTTCTAAAAACTCTGATACATTGAAATAGAAATGTAGTTTCACGATTTTGTAAAGGCTTACAGTTATGTGCACGAAGATCTATTAGGATTGGAGGAAATAATGATGAAAGCTGAAGAAAAATTTTCCCCGGGTTTAGATGGTATAGTGGCAGCGGAGACGAAAATTTCGTTTCTTGACACAGTGAAAGGTGAAATTGTAATTCAAGGGTATGATTTAATCGAACTCTCAAAAACAAAAGAGTATTTAGACATTGTGCACCTTTTATTGGAAGAACATCTACCGAATGAGGATGAAAAAGCAAAACTTGAAAAGAAATTAAAAGAAGAATACGCGGTACCAGAAGGTGTATTCAACGTATTAAAGGCATTACCGAAAGAAACGCACCCGATGGATGGATTGCGTACAGGTGTGTCCGCATTAGCTGGTTATGATAATGATATCGAAAACCGTTCGTTAGAAGTAAACAAAAGCCGCGGGTACAAATTATTGAGTAAAGTACCAAACATTGTAGCGAATAGCTATCATATTTTAAATAATGAAGACCCAATCGAACCTCTTAAGGAATTAACATATAGCGCGAATTTCTTCTATATGTTAACAGGTAAAAAACCAACTGAACTTGAGGAGAAGATCTTTGATCGTTCCCTTGTTTTATATAGTGAACATGAAATGCCAAACTCTACATTTACAGCGCGCGTTATTGCATCAACGCAATCGGACTTATATGGTGCTTTAACAGGTGCAGTTGCATCTTTAAAAGGTAGCTTACACGGCGGTGCAAACGAAGCGGTTATGTACATGCTTTTAGAAGCTGGTAATGTTGAGAAGTTTGAAGAGTTGTTACAGAAGAAACTATATAACAAAGAAAAAATTATGGGCTTTGGACATCGTGTGTATATGAAGAAGATGGATCCAAGAGCACTGATGATGAAGGAAGCTTTAAAGCAGTTATGTGATGTAAAAGGCGATTATACACTATATGAAATGTGTGAAGCTGGAGAAAAGATTATGGAGAAGGAAAAAGGAATTTATCCGAACCTTGATTATTATGCAGCTCCAGTATATTGGATGCTTGGTATTCCAATTCAACTTTACACACCAATCTTCTTTAGCTCTAGAACAGTAGGACTATGCGCGCACGTAATTGAGCAACATGCGAACAATCGATTGTTCCGTCCACGTGTAAATTATGTTGGCGAGCGACATGTACTTAGTAAATAAGAACAACTGGGGAGTTGTTAGCGCCGCCCGCTAGATGGGTGTTTGACCGACACCCATCATTAATAATAACGAATTTTCGACAGAAAGGGAAGAATAGTATGATTAAAACAAATGAAATTAAACAAAAAGATGCATTATTAGAAGAAATTGCGGATTATGTATTAAATAAAGAGGTAACTAGCGCAGAAGCATTCAGTACTGCTCGTTACGTATTACTTGATACACTTGGATGCGGAATTTTAGCACTACAATATCCAGAGTGTACGAAATTACTAGGACCAGTTGTACCAGGAACGATCGTGCCGAATGGTACACGTGTACCAGGTACGTCATATGTGCTTGATCCAGTGAAAGGTGCATTTAATATCGGATGTATGATCCGTTGGTTAGACTATAACGATACTTGGCTTGCAGCAGAGTGGGGACATCCATCTGATAACTTAGGCGGTATTTTAGCAGTTGCAGATTATATTAGCCGTGTTCGTATTTCAGAAGGAAAAGAACCATTAAAAGTACGTGAAGTATTAGAAATGATGATTAAAGCACATGAAATTCAAGGTGTACTAGCTTTAGAAAATAGTTTGAATCGTGTTGGTCTTGACCATGTATTATACGTAAAAGTAGCAACAACTGCTGTAGTTGCAAAAATGCTCGGCGGAACACGTGAAGAAATCTTTAATGCATTATCACATGCATGGATTGATAATTCTAGTCTTCGTACATATCGTCATGCACCAAATACAGGCTCACGTAAATCATGGGCAGCAGGTGATGCAACAAGCCGCGGTGTTCATCTTGCAATGACTGCTCTAAAAGGTGAAATGGGATATCCAACAGCATTATCTGCACCAGGCTGGGGATTCCAAGATGTATTATTCAATAAACAAGAATTAAAGTTAGCAAGACCATTAGAGTCTTATGTAATGGAAAATGTATTATTTAAAGTTTCATATCCAGCAGAGTTCCATGCACAAACAGCTGCAGAGTGTGCTGTGAAATTACATCCAGAAATTAAAGAAAGATTAGATGAAATTGATCGTATTACGATTACAACTCATGAATCAGCAATTCGTATTATCGACAAAGAAGGTCCATTAAATAACCCAGCTGATCGTGATCATTGCTTACAATACATTACGGCAATTGGTTTGTTAAAAGGAGATATCGTTGCGGATGATTATGAGGATGTAGTAGCAAATGATCCACGTGTAGATGAATTACGTAATAAGATGGTTGTTGTTGAAAACAAACAGTACAGTTTAGATTACCTTGACCCGAACAAGCGCTCAATCGCCAACGCTGTTCAAGTTCATTTCAAGGATGGCACTGTAACAGAAAATGTGGAATGTGAATATCCACTTGGTCACCGTTTCCGTAGAGACGAAGCAATTCCAAAAGTTGTTCAAAAATTCACTGCAAATATGGCAGGTCATTATTCTAGTAAGCAACAAGAACAAATTCATGAAGTTTGTCTAAATGAAGAAAAACTAGAAAATATGAATGTAAACGAATTTGTAGATCTATTCTTAAATTAATAATAGGGGGAATTTAGAATGGCTTGGGTTGTGAATAAACAGTCAACACAAGAGGAGCTTGCAAATCGCTTCCGAGCTTTAGTAGAAGCAAATGGGATTTTGCAAATTCCAGGTGCTCATGATGCAATGGCTGCTCTTGTTGCGAAAAATACAGGTTTTTCAGCTTTATATTTATCGGGAGCTGCTTATACTGCAAGTAAAGGGCTACCAGATTTAGGAATCGTGACGTCTACTGAAGTAGCAGAGAGAGCAAGGGATCTAGTAAGAGCTACAGATTTACCAGTTCTTGTTGATATTGATACAGGATTTGGCGGTGTATTAAACGTAGCGAGAACAGCAGTAGAAATGGTGGAAGCAAAAGTTGCGGCTGTTCAAATTGAAGATCAACAATTACCGAAGAAATGTGGACATTTAAATGGTAAGAAACTTGTTACTACAGAAGAGTTAGTTCAAAAGATTAAAGCG
This sequence comes from Bacillus pretiosus, assembly GCF_052947655.1. Lineage (NCBI taxonomy): Bacteria > Bacillati > Bacillota > Bacilli > Caryophanales > Bacillaceae > Bacillus > Bacillus pretiosus. The sequence continues at coordinate 2,188,745 of NZ_CM129593.1, forward strand.
ATTAAAGAAGTTGCACCAAGCTTATATATTGTGGCACGTACAGATGCTCGCGGTGTAGAAGGCTTAGATGAAGCAATCGAAAGAGCGAACGCTTATGTAAAAGCAGGTGCAGATGCAATATTCCCTGAAGCGCTTCAATCAGAAGAAGAGTTCCGTCTATTTAATAGTAAAGTAAATACGCCTTTACTTGCGAATATGACTGAGTTCGGGAAAACGCCGTATTATAGTGCAGAGGAATTTGCAAATATGGGCTTCCAAATGGTTATTTATCCTGTAACTTCACTTCGTGTTGCAGCGAAAGCATATGAGAATGTGTTTACTTTAATTAAGGAAACAGGTTCTCAAAAAGATGCACTTTCAAGTATGCAAACGAGAAGTGAGTTATATGAAACAATTTCATATCATGACTTTGAAGAACTAGATACTGGAATTGCAAAAACAGTATTATCAGAGGATCAATAGATAAAACAACTAAGGCGATGAGAATACATCTTTGGCAAAATGAACTGCTTGATGTGACAATTCATCGCCTTCTGTTTTCAAAAATAAGAAATTCCACTCATCGTAGACGAGCATACGTAGTAGCAAGTAAGGCCGAAATGATAGGGGGATTCAGATGGAGAAAACAAAGTTACCGTGGGATGAATTTTTTTCACTTAATAAAGATGTGAATTATACTTTCTTTACGCCAGAAGATTTTTCAGGAGATGAAGATTTAATCGCAAAAACGACAGAACAATTCGTTAAACAAGAAATTGTTCCACAAATGGAGAATATAGAACAACATAACTATAAAATTTCTCGTCAATTATTTGAGAAAGCTGGAGAACTTGGATTATTAAGTATCGAAGTCCCAGAAGAGTACGGCGGATTTGAGTTAGGAAAGGCAGTTTCAGGGCTTGTAGCAGAAAAAATGGGATACGCTGGTGCATTTAGTGTTTCCTTTAATATACATGCTGGTGTAGGTACATTGCCTTACATATATTACGGAACGAAAGAACAAAAAGAAAAATATTTGCCGAAAATTGCGTCTGGAGAATGGATTGGGGCTTATGCTTTAACTGAGCCAAATGCTGGTTCTGATGCTTTAAGTGCAAAAACAAGTGCAGTATTAAATGAAGATGGTACTGCTTGGAAGTTAAATGGTGAGAAGCAGTGGATTACAAATGCTCATATGGCAGATGTATACGTTGTTTTTGCGAAGACAAATAAAGGAATGACAGCGTTTATTGTCGAAAGAACATGTGAAGGTGTATCCATTGGACTAGAAGAAAAGAAAATGGGGATTAAAGGTTCTTCAACGGCTACCCTAATTTTAGAAGATGTTATCATCCCTGCTCAAAATGTTTTAGGGGAAGTTGGAAAAGGGCATCACGTAGCTCTTAATATTCTTAACTTCGCTAGACTAAAGCTGGCTTTTGGAAATATTGGAACAGCAAAACAAGCAATTGGTTTGTCGGTTCAATATGGAAAAGAGCGAAAACAGTTCCAAACGGAATTAGTAGATTTTACGATGATTCAAGAGAAAATTGCAAATATGATCATTGCTACATATGGAGCAGAAAGTGCAGCCTACCGTACAGCAGGTGTAATTGATGAAGCAATTCATGAGAGTGATGAAGATCTTATGAAGAAAATGTCTCAATTTGCAATTGAATGTGCACTTAATAAAGTAAATGCTTCTGAAACACTTGGTCATATCGTAGATGAAGCTGTACAAATTCATGGTGGTTACGGTTATATGCAAGAGTACGAGGTAGAACGATTATATCGTGACGCTAGAATTAGTCGTATTTTTGAAGGAACGAACGAAATTAATAGATTAACAGTTGCTAAAATGTTAATGAAGCAAATGGAACAAATTGAAGATACTGAAGTAGAAGTTGATGTAGCAAATGTTGAAAGAAACCATCGTTACATTTTATTAGCGAAAAAATTGTTGAAACAATCTTTGAAAACGCTCTCTAAAACTCCAGGGTTAAAAATTGACCAAGAACAAGAATATTCACGTGTATTATCAAATATGTTAACGGACGTGTACGTCATGGAATCAGCATTTTTACGCACGAGTAAAGCAATTAGTAAAAATGGTGAAGAGAAAGAGCGTACGAAACAAATGATAACTGATGTTATTTGTGAAGAAGGCTATCGTAAAGTAGAAGAAGCAGCGATTTCTATACTTGCAGCGGCTGTCACAGAAGAACAAGATAGACACGTAATTTTAGCTGGAATTCGTCAATTATTAGTGCCTTTATACACGAACGTATTTACAAAAAAGAGAGAAATTGCGAAAGCTATTATAAATCGTGGAAAGTATATTGTGTAAATAGGAGGAAAGCGATATGAAAAAGATTGGCTTTATCGGTTTAGGTAATATGGGTCTTCCGATGTCTAAAAATTTAGTTAAATCGAGTTACACAGTATACGGTGTGGATTTAAATAAAGAGGCCGAAGCTTCCTTTGAAAATGAAGGAGGAATTATTGGCTTATCAATCTCAAAACTAGCAGAAACATGCGATGTGATTTTTACAAGTTTACCTTCACCTCGCGCTGTTGAAGCGGTGTATTTTGGGGAAGAAGGATTATTTGAAAATAGCCACTCGAATGTAGTTTTAATTGATACAAGTACTGTATCTCCACAATTAAACAAACAGTTAGAGGAAGCTGCAAAGGAAAAGAAAGTAGACTTTTTAGCAGCGCCTGTTAGTGGTGGGGTAATTGGAGCTGAAAACCGTACATTAACGTTTATGGTTGGTGGATCGAAAGAAGTATATGAGAAAACGGAATCTATCATGGGCGTACTAGGTGCGAATGTTTTCCATGTTAGTGAGCAGATTGATAGTGGCACAACAGTTAAATTAATTAATAACCTATTAATTGGTTTTTATACAGCTGGTGTGAGTGAAGCTTTAACATTAGCGAAAAAGAATAATATGGATTTAGATAAAATGTTTGATATTTTAAATGTAAGTTACGGTCAAAGTAGAATTTATGAGCGTAATTATAAAAGTTTCATTGCAACTGAAAACTACGATCCAGGATTTACTGTGAATTTATTAAAGAAAGATTTAGGATTTGCAGTAGATTTAGCGAAAAAAAGCGAACTTCACTTACCAGTAAGCGAAATGCTATTAAACGTATATGAAGAAGCAAGTGAGGCAGGATATGGTGAAAACGATATGGCTGCTTTATATAAGAAAGTTAGTGAACAGTTAATTTCTAATCAAAAATAATAGACTTATATACATCATAAAAAAGGAGAGAATATAATGATTACAACTGAAATTAAACGAGTAAAAAATCATATTAATGGTGAGTGGGTAGAATCTACTGGTACAGAAGTAGAAGCAGTTCCGAATCCGGCGACTGGAAAAATTATCGCTTACGTTCCGCTATCTCCGAAAGAAGATGTTGAAAAAGCTGTTGAAGCGGCAAAAGCAGCATACGAAACATGGTCTAAAGTACCAGTTCCGAATCGTTCAAGACAATTATATAAATATTTACAGCTTTTACAAGAAAACAAAGAAGAGCTTGCTAAAATCATTACGCTAGAAAATGGTAAAACATTAACGGATGCAACTGGTGAAGTGCAGCGAGGGATTGAAGCGGTAGAACTTGCAACATCAGCACCAAATTTAATGATGGGACAAGCTCTTCCGAATATTGCTAGCGGCATTGATGGATCGATTTGGCGCTACCCAATTGGAGTTGTTGCTGGTATTACACCGTTTAACTTCCCAATGATGATTCCATTATGGATGTTCCCACTTGCAATTGCTTGCGGTAATACGTTCGTATTAAAAACATCGGAAAAAACGCCACTTTTAGCAGAGCGACTTGTAGAGTTATTCTATGAAGCTGGTTTTCCAAAAGGGGTATTGAATTTAGTACAAGGCGGAAAAGATGTTGTAAATAGCATTTTAGAAAGTAAAGATATTCAAGCTATTTCATTCGTTGGATCTGAGCCGGTAGCTCGTTACGTGTATGAAACAGGTACGAAACACGGGAAACGTGTACAAGCGTTAGCTGGTGCAAAAAACCATGCGATTGTAATGCCTGATTGCAATCTTGAGAAAACAGTGCAAGGTGTAATTGGATCTGCATTCGCAAGTAGTGGAGAGCGCTGCATGGCATGTTCAGTAGTAGCAGTAGTTGATGAAATTGCTGATGAATTCATCGACGTACTAGTAGCAGAGACGAAGAAGTTAAAAGTAGGTGACGGTTTCCACGAAGATAATTATGTTGGACCATTAATTCGTGAATCTCATAAAGAGCGCGTATTAGGCTATATTAATAGCGGTGTAGCAGATGGAGCAACTTTATTAGTTGATGGTCGCAAAATTAAGGAAGAAGTTGGAGAAGGTTACTTTGTAGGTGCGACAATCTTTGATAGTGTAAATCAAGAAATGAAAATTTGGCAAGATGAAATTTTTGCTCCAGTATTAAGCATTGTACGAGTTAAAGATTTAGAAGAAGGTATTAAATTAACAAATCAATCTAAATTTGCAAATGGCGCGGTTATTTATACGTCAAATGGTAAACATGCACAAACGTTCCGTGATAATATCGATGCTGGTATGATCGGTGTAAACGTAAACGTTCCAGCACCAATGGCATTTTTCGCATTTGCAGGAAATAAAGCTTCATTCTTTGGTGATTTAGGTACAAATGGTACAGATGGTGTTCAATTCTATACACGTAAAAAAGTTGTAACAGAGCGCTGGTTTTAATAGAGAGTAAACAGCCAAAACAGTTGTTAAATGAAAAACACCACTCTGAAGATGTGGTGTTTTTCATCTTGTTAATTATTTTTTTCAAAAGCTAGTTTAATACCAAAGCCAATTAAGACGATTCCTGTTAAGCCTTGAATATAACGTTGCGTCCTCGGTTTTTTCATAAAAGCACTAATTTTATCAATTAAAAATATATAAAAAGCGAACCAAATAACTGTTAATACGAGGTAAGTAAGACCCATTACGAGAAGTTGAATAAACGTATTATGATTTGGATTTAAAAATTGAGGTAAAAAGGTTAAAAAGAAGACTGCAACTTTAGGGTTTAATAAATTCGTAAGAAACCCTTGGCGAAAGCAAGAAGTGTGTTCATCTTCATCATTTAAAGATATATCGTTCGTATCAAAGCCTTCTTTGTTTCTTACCGCTAAAAGGGCTTTAATGCCAATATAAATTAAATACAGAGCTCCAACGTACTTGAAAATAGAAAATAAAAGAGCTGACTTTACAATAATTGCGGAAAGTCCGATTACTGCTGCTAAAGTATGAATTAAAAGTGCAACACATGTACCGAACACTGTTTTCACTCCACCGACCTTACCGGCAACCAATGTATTTTTCGTCGCCATTGCAGTATCAGGACCGGGTAAAATAATAAGACAAATAGACATAATGATGAAAAGAAAATAATTTTCAATCATAGTTGCTCCTCCTTTTTATTTTTAGAATATTTGATTAAAAATAGTGTAGCACACATTTTTGATTTAATAAAATTAAATTTTATTAAAAATTATTAAATGAGAAAGAGGCTATATAGTAGTGAAACTCCACTACTATATAGCCTCAATTTTATCCCGCATGACCGGACGATCGGTGAGGGCTAATAATAAGCGGGTAATGAACCCCCACTGATTAATGTTTCACCTTATTATGCATTAAGTAAGTTAAAGAACCGATTTACATCTTCTTCTGAAACATCACTTAATTGCTTATATTTATAATTCGGATTTTGATCTTTATCAACGACAACAGATCGTACTCCTTCAAAGAAATCTGCATGTCTCATGAAATTTTTAGCAAGTACAAGGTCAGTAGCGAAACATTCTTCAACGGACTTATTTTGTCCATCAATAAACTGTTTTAATGTTACTTTTAACGAAATAGGGGATTTGGATAATAGTGTTTCTTTCGTTTTTAAAGCAAAGGAACTTTGGTCTTTCTCCAATGAATGGACGATCTCTTCAATTGTATCGAAAGCAAAATGAGTATTCATTTCTTCTAATGAAGGAGCAAGCTCGCTTTCTAATTTTGGAGCAGTTGCAAATGTACGAATAACTTCTTTTAAATTAGTATGTACATCATCTTCTTTATGCCAATTTACATTTTCAAGTTCAGTAAGGAAATTTGGTAAGGAATCAGATGTCATAAAGTAATCAGCAGCGTTTATAAATAATACGTCAGAAGCTTTTAAAACAGATGCTGTTAAAGCAACATATCGGCCTGCAAAACCTGGAGCTTTATTTAAGAAATAAGCAGCACCGACATCTGGAAAGAATCCGATATTCATCTCTGGCATTGCCCATTTCGTACGCTCCGTTACAATTCGATATTTCGCACCATTTGTAAGACCGACACCACCACCCATTACAATTCCATCTAAACAAGCGATGATCGGTTTTTTATATTGATAAATATATGTATCAATTTCATACTCTTCTTCAAAGAAACGTTCCGCATGCTGTAATGCAGCTTCATTCGAACGTGCTTCATAAAGAGTTTTAATGTCGCCACCTGCACAAAAACCTTTTGTGCCAGCTCCTTTTAATACGATAAGCGCAATTCGCTCATCATTTTCCCACTCTTTCAGTTTTTGCCCAATTGGTTGCAACATGTCATAAGATAAAGAATTAAGTGCTTTTGGGCGGTTTAAAGTAATTGATGCAACGCCGTTTTCGCTAACAGAAAATAAAACGTGTTCAGTCATAATTCATCCTCCCTTACATATCTTCTTATTCTTAATTCTTGATACGTACTGAAATGTCCTTTATAAATTTTGTCTAAACTTGACGGTGCGTGTTAATTTCGACACTGCATATTTTGACGAGTTATATTTGCAGGATTTTGAAGGTTGAAAATGAATATTACAACATTACTGTAATTGTAATTATTTGAAATTATCATGATAAACACGCTATTATATATGTGTAAATTGTGCATAATTACTTCAAAAAGAGTATTTGAAGTGATTATGATGAAAGAAAAATTGCTTTTCATTAGAAATAGAGAAAGGAGAAATCGGAATGCCAGGACCTTTACTATTGTCGGTGATTATTTTGTCTTCTTTAATGATAGGGATAACGCAGTATTTTCATCATACAGATACGACAGAGGAAGTGAAGGATAAAGTACGACTTGTATTTCCGATTTTTATCATATCTATTTCTTTTTGCATTTTATTAAATAAGGATGGGTACATTATCGCAGTATTTTCATTTTTTGTAGCGATCGTTTTCATTACAGTTTTATATTATGTAATGAAAGACTTTATACAAAAATAAAGATGTCACATTAGACATTTTTATTTTTACAATAAATAAAATTTCACATACCGTATTATATATAAAAATAAAATTTCACATACCGTATTATATATAAAAATAAAAAACATATAGCGGTAGAAAAGTGTGTACTTTGCCGTGTATTTACTTGTCAATCTTGCATAGCCAATATACTATTAATAGTGTAGAGATTAGAAAAAGGGGTTGTATCTGTCATGAAATTTGAGATGCACACAAAAATTATTTCAAATGAAAAAGAAGTAAGATTACATATAGAAGAAAACATATTTCAATTAAAATTGGATGGTTATCACTTATTTACAGTTCAAGAAATATTGCCTTTATATAAATCAAATGAAGAAAGAATTGGTAGTGCAATGATACAAAAGTTAGAGTGGGAAAACGGAAAAACTACAATAAACTATCAACTCGTATCACTAAAATCAGTAAATTAAAAGGAGCAGGAAACTATGAAGTTATTTCATACAGCGGATTGGCATTTAGGAAAGCTCGTTCATGGCGTGTATATGACTGAAGATCAAAAGATTGTATTAGATCAGTTTGTACAAGCTGTTGAAGAAGAAAAACCAGATGCCGTAATTATTGCAGGGGATTTATATGACCGAGCAATTCCACCTACGGAAGCAGTAGACTTATTAAATGATGTTTTACAAAAAATAGTCATTGATTTACAAACACCAGTTATTGCGGTTGCAGGAAACCATGATAGTCCAGATCGTATTCATTTTGGAAGTAGTTTAATGAAGAAACAAGGATTATTTATTGTGGGACAATTTCAATTTCCATATGAGCCAATTATATTAAATGATGAATATGGCGAGGTTCACTTCCATCTCGTTCCATATGCGGATCCAAGCATAGTTAGACATGTTTTGAAAAACGAAGATGTACGTTCTCATGATGATGCGATGCGTATTTTTATGAATGAGCTTTCTGAAACAATGGATAAAGAAGCAAGACACGTATTTGTTGGTCATGCATTCGTAACTTCTGCGGGAGAAGCGGAAGAGAATACAAGTGATGCAGAACGACCACTTTCAATTGGTGGTGCTGAATACGTAAATAGTCATTATTTTGATAAGTTTCATTACACAGCGCTTGGACATTTACATCAAGCGCATTTTGTACGTAATGAGACAATTCGATATTCAGGTTCTCCACTTGCATATTCTATTTCTGAAGAAAAACATAAAAAAGGATATTATATTGTGGAACTGGACGAGCAAGGTGAAGCAACAATTGAAAAAAGGTTACTTGCACCACGTCGTAAAATGCGAACAGTAGAAGCGAAAATAGATGAATTATTACAACATCCAGTAAGTGAAGATTATGTGTTTGTAAAATTATTAGATGAAAATCCTGTCTTGCAGCCAATGGAAAAAATACGATCTGTATATCCAAATGCAATGCATGTTGAAAGATCTATTCAAAGACGAGAGTTCACAGAGTCAAATGAAGTAACTGTTTCAAGACATAAAACGGATGATTTATCGTTATTAAAGGCTTTTTATAAAGAAATGAAAGGCTTAGATTTATCAGAAGAGAAAGAACGTCTATTTGTAGAAGTACTACAAACAGTGCAAGAACGGGAAGGTGAACGAGGATGAGACCGATTCAACTAATTATGACAGCATTTGGGCCATATAAACAGAAAGAAGTAATCGATTTTAATGATCTTGGAGATCATCGTATTTTCGCCATTTCTGGGAATACAGGAGCTGGAAAGACAACGATTTTTGATGCGATTTGTTATGTGTTATATGGTGAGGCAAGCGGAGAAGAACGTAGTGATACGAGCATGCTTCGCAGTCAATTTGCTGATGATAATATGTATACAAGTGTAGAACTAACCTTTCAGTTAAAAGGGAAACGTTATGAAATAAAACGACAACTTGGACATAAAAAACAAGGGAACAAGACAATTACGGGACATGCAGTAGAACTATATGAAGTGATTGATGAAGAGAATGTTCCAGCTGTTGATCGTTTCCATGTAACGGATGTAAATAAAAAAGTGGAAGATTTAATTGGTTTAAGTAAACATCAATTTAGCCAAATTGTTATGTTACCACAAGGGGAATTCCGAAAACTATTAACATCTGAGACAGAAAACAAAGAAGAAATTTTACGTCGTATTTTTAAAACGGATCGTTATAAGTTAATGCGTGAGTTACTTGATCAAAAACGAAAACAATGGAAAGACGTTTTACAAGAAAAACAGAAAGAGCGAGAGCTATACTTCCGTAATGTTTTCAAATTACCAATCCGCGATGGAGCATTATTAGAGACATTGGTGGAACAAGAACATGTAAACACGCATCAAGTAGTAGAAGCATTAGAACAAGAAACAGATGTGTATAAGGCAGAGGTGGAGCAATTACAAGTAGAACAAGATGTTCAAACGAAGCAATTAAAGGATGCTGAAACACGTTTTCATGCAGCGAAATCCATAAATGAGAAATTTATAGATTTACAACAAAAGAATGAGAAATATAACACTTTACAAGAAAATCGTACAGTTATTGAAATGAAAGAAAAATCTTTTAAACGTGCGGAAGAAGCGAAGCGCTTATTACCATTTGAACAATGGTACGAAGAAGCAATGCAAAATGAGCAGAAGGCTGAAAGTTTATTAAAACAAATAATCGCTAAAAAAGAAAATGTAACGAAAAGCTTTGAACTTGCTCAGGAGAAATATGAAGCGGTAAAGAATAAAGAACCTGAGAGAGAAAATGCAAAAAAACTTGTTCAAAGATTAGAAGAGTTACAACCGATTATTGCATCATTAGCTGAGAAACAGTTGAATTTACAAAATGCAGAAATTCAAATAGGGAAATTAAAAGAAAGTATGCAAAACTTAGATCGACAATTAGATGAGCATACAAATCAAAAACAGCTAATGTCTGATGAATTACAGCAATTAGAACGAGCACTTGAGCAATATGTAGCTAAAGTAGAGGAACTAACGAATATGCGAGAAGATGCCAAAGTTTTAAAGCAAGCATATGATGTTTGGCAAGAAAAGCAAAAATTCGAGAAAGAAAAAGAAGCGGCATATAATAAGATGCGATTGGCAGTTAACGCATATGAAAATATGGAACGTCGCTGGTTAAGTGAACAAGCTGGTATATTAGCTCTTCATCTACATGATGGCGAATCTTGTCCAGTATGTGGTAGTACGAACCATCCGAAAAAAGCTACAGAGCAAAGTAATGCGATCGATGAAAAAGAGTTAAATGATTTAAGAGAAAAGAAAAATGTTGCTGAAAAATTACATGTTCAATTAGAGGAGAAATGGAATTTCTATCACCTACAATATGAACAGGTAATAGAGGAGGTTAAGAAGCGAGGCTATCGCTCAGAGGAATTAGTTGAAACATACAGTGCACTTGTTCAAAAAGGAAAACAATTAGCAACTGAAGTAAATACGCTAAAAGCGAGTGAAGAAACGCGTAAGCAAACTGCTGTGAATATAAAGAGTGTAGAAGAAAAAGTAGATGCACTTCAGAAACAAAAGCGTGAGGTAGAAACAGTACAGCACCGTACAGAAATGGAGTGTATGCAGCTTCGTACGTCATATGAACATGATAAGAAAAATATTCCTGAAAACTTACAAACAGTCCAAGCTTGGAAAGTCCAGTTTGACCAAGCTATGCATGAACTCAAATTAATGGAGGACGAATGGAAGAAAGTGCAGGAAGCGTATCAACATTGGCAAAATGAAAATATACGTATTCAAGCAGAACAGGAAAGTGCTTCTAATCAATTTGAAAGTACAAAATTGAAGAAAGAAGAGACGTTTACGCGCTTTATGAAAGAGCTTGAGCAGAGCGGATTTACCGATCAAATTACGTATAAAGAAGCTAAATTAAGTGATGCTGAGATGGATATGTTACAAAAAGAAATTCAAAGCTATTATTCATCTCTTGAAGTACTTGCAAAACAAATTGAAGAGTTACGTGCTGAATTAAAAGATAAAGAGTATATGGATATTACAGCTTTAGGTGAACATATAAAAGATTTAGAAATCAATCTTGATATCATTAAAGAAAAACGTCAACGTGCGCAAAATGCGGTAACATATATTTCTGATTTACATGAAAATATTAGGCGTATTGATGAACAAATTCATGAGGAAGAAAAAGCTTTCCAGGAACTTGTTGACTTATATGAAGTAATGAAAGGCGATAACGAAAGCCGTATATCATTTGAACGTTACATCTTAATTGAGTATTTAGAACAAATTGTTCAAATTGCAAACGAACGCTTACGTAAATTATCAAATGGACAATTTTATTTAAAACGAAGTGAACGAGTTGAAAAGAGAAATCGTCAAAGTGGATTAGGCTTAGATGTATACGACGCATATACTGGCCAAACACGCGATGTAAAAACATTATCTGGTGGCGAGAAATTTAATGCATCACTTTGTTTAGCGCTCGGAATGGCAGACGTCATTCAAGCGTATGAAGGCGGTATTTCCATCGAAACGATGTTTATCGACGAAGGCTTTGGTTCTTTAGATGAGGAATCATTAACAAAAGCAGTTGACGCCTTAATTGACTTACAAAAATCAGGCCGATTTATCGGTGTCATTTCACACGTTCAAGAGCTGAAAAACGCAATGCCGGCTGTATTAGAAGTAACGAAGCAGAAGGATGGGTGTAGTCAGACGAGGTTTGTGGTGAAGTAAGTTCAAGTGTAATTCATACTTAAAGCATTCTTTGCGGGTTTCTAGTATAGAACTTATGATAAAACAAATGCCATCTCTTAATAGAGGTGGCATTTGTTTGTTATTCAATATAAAACAATTCACCTACGAGTTATCTGGAGAAGGCGGTGTATTTTCCAAACGATTATAAGCTTTAAAAGCCGAAATTGCCGATATAACACCACCTACTAAAAATAAAGCTGATCCACTGACTAATATGATACGACTGACATATGTTTCACGAGCTTCTTCAACTTCTTCTTGTAACATTGTTGGCATTTGAAATCCCCCTAAACAACATTTATTTTGTAGATAGTATATACAAACGCCTAAAATATGTTAAAATCACTGGATAGTGTTAGGAGGGAGTATATAGTTAGATGTGAATTGTTTGAAAAATCTTCATTATAAATATATGCTAACTTCACATAGAGCACATATTAACATTGTATTATGTATATGTACCAAATAAATAAAGTGAATTGTATTTCGTTCTGTTTTTAAAAATTTAAAATTCTATTATTTTTATATAAAGGTTTCACATCGGAGTTTTAAATATTTTGGAAATAGATCTAAATAAGAGGAATTCATATAAAAGGGGAATGTCTTATGACAACATATACGAGTGAAATGAGAAAAAGTTTAGTTTCAGAAGAAGATGTAGATATTTTGAAAATTATGGCGCACCCAATCCGATTACAAATTGTAAATGAATTAAGTACGAGAAAAACTTGTAATGTAACACAATTAACAGAATTACTAAATATTCCACAATCGACTGTTTCGCAACATTTATCAAAAATGAAAGGTAAAGTGTTACGAGCTGAGAGAAGAGGTTTAGAAATTTATTATCATATTAATAATTTAAAAGCGAGTAAGATTGTAAGTGTTTTAGGATATATAAACTAATGAAGTATTTTCATATAAAATAGCCCCTGCTGGTGAGCAGGGGCTATTTTTTGTTGTTTTATGTATTCGTATTTAAAATTTTATAGTTTTTATGATTTACAATCGTTCGATCAAATTCAAAAGTACCACCGCTTACATTTGTAATTTCAACTAAGACCGATTCAGTATAAAGTTTTAATACAGATCCTGTAATCTTTAAATTATTTCGTTGAAAAAGTATAGTATCCCCTACGTTTGCTTTCATAGTACCTCCTCATTAAAGACAGAAATATTTTTTATTATATATATTAAACCACGTATAGATATATTAGTGAATATTTAGTTTTGTTTATCAATAAAATATTTTTTATTTTATAAAAAATAAAGTGCATTGTAGTGTGAAAATAGTTTTTTTCTGTTTGTATAAGGAAATCAAAATATTGCAATATAGGTATCGTATAACTTGAGGCATAATTTTTATAAAGAGAGATGATAAAACAGCTGTAAGTCGTACTGATGCAAAACATTATAATAGCTACTTACGTATTTAATAATTCGTTTTTGTATTTCGTCCTTCGTTTTCTGTAACTGATTCCATATTTTTGACGCTCTATCTTGTAAGTGCTTACATAAACGGAAACATCTTATACAATGAAGGTGTTAAATCAAATGAGGTGGCCAATATGAACATAAAAAAAGAAAATTTAGCGAATAGCATTGAAATAGAAAGAGGAGGCGGAAAGGTATGAAAAAATCAAATGTTAATCCATGGCTTGTTGTCCTTGGTACAGTCATAGTACAAATGGGACTTGGAACGATTTATACATGGAGTTTATTTAATCAGCCTTTAGTTAGTAAATACGGTTGGAGTCTTAACGCAGTTGCTATAACTTTCTCAATTACTAGTCTTTCCTTAGCGTTTTCGACTTTATTTGCGAGTAAATTGCAAGAAAAATGGGGACTTCGTAAACTTATTATGATAGCTGGACTAGCATTAGGACTAGGATTAATACTTAGTTCACAAGCTTCCTCATTAATATTGCTTTATGTACTAGCAGGGGTTGTTGTAGGTTATGCAGATGGTACAGCATATATCACTTCACTATCCAATTTAATAAAGTGGTTTCCAAAGCGTAAAGGTTTAATTGCTGGTATTTCTGTCTCTGCATATGGTTCGGGTAGCTTAATCTTTAAATATGTTAACGCACAGTTAATTGAATCAGTTGGTGTATCACAAGCATTTATATACTGGGGTTTAATTGTTACAGCTATGATTGTATTTGGTGCTTGTTTAATCCATCAAGCTGCAGATCAAGGAGCAGTTCATGAAACAAAAACTCAGGAATATACAACGAAAGAAATGTTAGGCACAAAACAAGTATACTTATTATTTATTATGTTATTTACATCATGTATGAGTGGCTTATACTTAATTGGTATGGTAAAAGACATTGGTGTTCAACTTGTAGAGCTTAGCGCAGCGACAGCAGCTAATGCGGTGGCTATGGTTGCAATCTTCAATACATTAGGTCGTATTATTTTAGGACCGTTATCAGATAAAATCGGCCGTTTAAAAATCGTTACTGGTACATTTGTTGTTATGGCAGCTTCAGTCTTGGTTTTAAGTTTCGTAGATTTAAATTATGGTATCTACTTCGTATGTGTAGCAAGCGTAGCGTTTTGCTTTGGTGGAAATATCACTATTTTCCCAGCTATCGTTGGTGATTTCTACGGTATGAAAAACCATAGTAAGAACTACGGAATTGTGTATCAAGGATTTGGATTTGGAGCACTTGCAGGTTCCTTTATCGGTGCACTTCTAGGTGGATTCAAACCAACCTTCATGGTGATCGGTGTATTATGTGTCGTATCATTTGTTATCGCAATTTTAATTCAAGCACCTAAGCAGAAAAAAGAACAAGAAGAAGAGTATAGCAGCGTAGCATAAGTATATAAATCTTCTATCACACTATAAATACGAAAAAGCATCCTATTAAATAGGGTGTTTTTTTTATGAATGATTGCAAGGAGGTTATATAATCTTTGGGGTTTTCGAGACAAAAAAGCGAGTGAAATACCCAATTGGATTATATTGGAATATTAAAAAATGATACATTATATCCGAAATACGTATTAAATCTTAAAATATAAACAAGACATACATCAATAATTGCAAGATATATTTTCTCGGTATTTTCAGAAAAATGTTGAGAAAATATATACTTGAGCTTTTGATAAGGCTTTGTAAATGAAGGTATCTACAGTTAGTCTTCTACAAGTTTAAAAAGAGGAGTATGAATTAAATGTGTAATGTAAGTACTTATTAATGCTTTTAGATGTAATTGTATTGAGAATCACCAAAATATTTTATCTGAAAAATAAAAATAGGTTGACAAGTTTATTGAGAAAGATTATCATTTAGCTGTAAGAATGTTAAATGAAAAACATTATCAATGAATAATATTTTGATGAAAAGTACACTTGACCAATTAGTTTAGTAAGTGTATTATTTTTTACATCATCAGTGATAATGAAAATCGTTATCATTAATGATGTTAAACTGGATTAATTTTTATATGAAAGGATAGAGGAAATGAACATAGGGGAATTTGATGGGAAAACGGTTTTAGTAACTGGTGCAGCGCAAGGTATAGGTAGTGTTGTAGCAAACATGTTTTTAGAAAGAGGAGCTACAGTTATTGGGGCTGATCAAACTGAAGAGGGGTTAAACGTACTCTTAAATCAAAATGAATTAAATGAAACACGTGTGAAAACGTTTCGTTTAGATGTGAGTGATAGTGCCGCTGTTGAAGAAGTAGTAGAACGGATTGAAAATGATATAGCACCGATAGATATATTAGTAAATGTTGCAGGGGTTTTACGTATGGGAGCGATTCACTCTTTAAGTGATGAAGATTGGAATAAAACATTCTCTGTAAATTCTACAGGAGTTTTCTATATGTGCCGAGCAGTAAGTAAATATATGATGCAAAGAAAGTCAGGGGCAATTGTTACAGTTGGCTCAAATGCGGCAAATACTCCGAGAATGGAGATGGCTGCGTATGTTGCATCAAAAGCTGCAACGACGATGTTTATGAAATGTTTAGGGTTAGAACTTGCAGCATACAATATTCGCTGTAACTTAGTTTCTCCAGGTTCTACTGAAACTGAAATGCAAAGATTATTATGGGCTGATGAGAATGGAGCTGAAAATATAATTGCTGGTTCTCAAAATACATATAGACTCGGTATTCCGTTACAAAAAATCGCACAACCTTCAGAAATTGCTGAAGCAGTATTGTTTTTAGCCTCTGATAAAGCGAGTCATATTACAATGCACAATTTATGTGTCGATGGCGGAGCTACATTAGGAGTTTAATAAAAAATTCAGGAGGTTTTAATACTATGAATGAACTTATAGCCGTAAAGGAACTGTCGGAAAAATTATTAGAAGATTATAAAACTGAATCTTCGTTCTTTTTTGCTTCACCAACTCGAACGATATTGACAGAAGGAGAGTTTACTACAGTAAAACATCATGAAATTGAAAGTTTTACAGAACTTGTACAAGCGGTATTACGTAATGCAAAACAAGCTGGAAATCCGAATCCTATCGTTGTTGGTGCTTTGCCTTTTGATCGTAGAAAAGAAGTTCAACTTATCGTACCAGAACATAGTAGAATTACTGAGCGTTTACAGTTAGAGACAACAAATGAGATAAAACGAAATGAGAAACTGGCATTTGAAATGACGCCTGTACCAGATCCTGAAGTTTATATGAATGGTGTAAAGCAAGGGATCAAAAAAATACAGGACGGCGATTTAAAGAAAATCGTTCTATCCAGATCATTAGATGTTGAATCTTCCGAAAAGATTGATAAGCAAAAACTTCTTCGAGAATTAGCAGAGCATAATAAGCGTGGTTATACATTTGCTGTGAATTTACCGGAAGATGAAAACGAGTGTAATAAAACATTAATTGGAGCAAGTCCTGAATTACTCGTTTCACGTAATGGTATGCAAGTTATTTCTAATCCGTTAGCTGGTTCAAGACCACGTAGTGATGATCCAGTAGAAGATAAGAGAAGAGTAGAGGAATTACTTTCTTCTCCGAAAGATTTACATGAACATGCGGTAGTAGTGGAAGCGGTTGCTGCTGCGCTTCGTCCATACTGTCATACATTACATGTTCCGGAAAAACCATCCGTTATTCATAGTGAAGCGATGTGGCATTTGTCTACTGAAGTGAAAGGTGAACTAAAGGATCCGAATACTACTTCTTTGGAATTAGCAATTGCTCTTCATCCTACGCCAG
The DNA here is from genome assembly GCF_052947655.1 of Bacillus pretiosus. Lineage (NCBI taxonomy): Bacteria > Bacillati > Bacillota > Bacilli > Caryophanales > Bacillaceae > Bacillus > Bacillus pretiosus. Next base: position 2,205,971 of record NZ_CM129593.1, read on the forward strand.
CAGTTTGCGGAACACCGATGGAAGAAGCGAGAGAGGCGATTCAAAAAATTGAACCATTTGACCGTGAATTCTTTACAGGAATGCTAGGATGGAGCGATTTAAATGGAGATGGTGAATGGATTGTTACAATTCGCTGTGCTGAAGTGCAAGAAAATACACTTCGTTTATATGCAGGAGCGGGAGTTGTTGCTGAGTCAAAACCAGAAGATGAGTTAGCAGAAACATCAGCTAAGTTCCAAACAATGCTGAAGGCTCTAGGGTTAAGTGATAATTCGCTGAATGAAAAATAGGGGGAAGAAAGAATGTTAGCAGGTTTCACGGAATGGCCAGAAGAATTTGCAAATCGTTATCGAGAAGAAGGATGTTGGCTTGGAGAAACATTTGGTTCGTTGTTAAGAGAACGTGCTGAAAAGCATGGAGATGAAATTGCAGTTGTAAGTGGTAATACGCATATAACGTATAGTGAGCTTGATAAAAAAGTAGAGTGCTTAGCTTCAGGTTTACTGAATTTAGGAATAAAGAAAGAGGACCGGGTTGTAATACAGTTACCCAACATTATCGAGTTTTTCGAAATATGCTTTGCGCTATTTCGAATTGGAGCACTTCCTGTTTTTGCACTACCTTCACATCGAAGCAGTGAAATTAGTTATTTTTGTGAGTTTGGTGAGGCGAGTGCTTACGTTATTTCAGATAAGGCTCTTGGCTTTGATTATCGAAAACTAGCAAGAGAAGTGAAAGAGAAAGTACCAACTTTACAACATGTAATTGTAGTGGGAGAAGAAGAAGAGTTTGTGAACATAAGTGATCTGTATATAGATCCCGTTCCATTACCAGAAGTTCAGCCAAGTGATGTTGCGTTTCTCCAATTATCAGGAGGGACAACAGGACTTTCTAAATTAATTCCTAGAACACACGATGACTATATTTATAGTTTACGTGTTAGCGCTGAAATTTGTAATTTAAATGCAGAAAGTGTCTATATGGCAGTTCTTCCAGTAGCACACAATTACCCGATGAGTTCTCCAGGGACATTTGGAACTTTCTATGCGGGTGGAAAAGTAGTGTTAGCAACTGGAGGGAGCCCAGATGAGGCATTTGCTCTTATAGAAAAAGAAAAAGTAACGATTACAGCGCTCGTTCCACCATTAGCAATGATTTGGCTTGATGCTGCATCTTCCCGTAATAACGATTTATCGAGCCTAGAAGTGATTCAAGTAGGTGGTGCGAAATTTAGTGCCGAAGTTGCGAAGCGTATTCGCCCTACATTTGGATGTACGTTACAGCAAGTGTTTGGTATGGCAGAAGGGTTAGTAAATTATACGAGATTAAATGATCCGGAAGAAATCATTATTCATACACAAGGTAGACCGATGTCTACATTCGATGAAGTACGGGTTGTTGATGAAAATGATAACGATGTAAAACCTGGTGAAGTAGGTAGTTTATTAACAAGAGGGCCCTATACAATTCGTGGCTATTATAAAGCAGAAGAGCATAATGCACGATCATTTACAAAGGATGGATTTTATCGCACAGGTGATCTTGTAAAAGTAAATGAACAAGGTTACATCATTGTAGAAGGTAGGGATAAAGATCAAATTAACCGTGGTGGCGAGAAAGTTGCTGCGGAAGAAGTTGAAAATCATTTATTAGCACATGATGCAGTACATGATGTAGCCATCGTATCAATGCCTGATGATTATTTAGGAGAACGTACTTGTGCGTTTGTAATAGCTCGTGGACAAGCTCCGACAGTAAGTGAATTAAAAATGTTTTTAAGAGAACGGGGTATAGCGGCTTATAAGATTCCAGATCGAATTGAATTTATTGATTCATTCCCGCAAACAGGTGTTGGAAAGGTAAGCAAAAAAGAGTTACGTAAAGTCATTACGGAAAAACTTATTACGGTAAAGCGATAAAAAAATAAAAATTGGAAGGAAGTGATTAGATGGCTATCCCATCTATTTCAGTATACAAAATGCCAGTTGAATCAGAACTACCAAAAAATAAAGTGAACTGGATGCCAGATCCGAAACGTGCGGTTCTTTTAATCCATGACATGCAAGAATATTTTCTTGATGCATATAGCGATAAAGAATCACCCAAAGTAGAACTCATTTCAAATATTAAGGTGATAAGAGAAAAATGTAAGGAACTTGGTATACCAGTTGTTTATACTGCACAACCAGGTGGACAAACGTTAGAACAACGTGGATTATTACAAGACTTCTGGGGTGACGGTATTCCTGCTGGACCAGATAAAAAGAAAATTGTCGATGAACTTACTCCTAATGAAGATGATATATTCTTAACAAAATGGAGATATAGTGCATTTAAAAAGACAAATCTATTAGAAATTTTAAATGAACAGGGAAGAGATCAACTTATTATTTGCGGTATTTATGCGCATATCGGCTGCCTTTTAACAGCTTGCGAAGCATTTATGGATGGTATAGAATCATTTTTTGTAGCAGATGCAGTTGCTGATTTTTCAATAGACCATCATAAACAAGCATTGGAGTATGCATCTAATAGATGTGCAGTAACGACATCAACAAACTTACTGTTAAAAGATTTACAAAGTGTAAAAAGTGATGAGAGTGAAGGAATCACTTTACAGGAAGTGCATGAACTAGTTGCACAACTACTTCGTGAGCCAGTAGAGAGTATTGATATTGATGAGGACTTACTAAATAGAGGACTTGATTCGGTCAGAATTATGAGTTTAGTAGAGATGTGGCGTCGTGAAGGGAAAGAAATAACTTTTGCAGATTTAGCAGAACGTCCAACTGTTTCCGATTGGTACAGTTTACTATCTTCACAGACAGCACAGGTGCTGTAACAAATAGACTACATAATAAAGGGGTAGTAAAGAATGCCTAATAGTCAAAAGGTTCGTCATTCGTTATCATCTGCGCAGACTGGTATGTGGTTTGCACAGCAATTAGATCCGCTTAATCCGATTTATAATACTGGGGAATATGTTGAAATAAACGGAAATATTAATCAAGAAATTTTCCAATTAGCAGTACGTAAAGTTGTAACAGAAGCAGAAGCACTACATGTTCGCTTCGAAGAGGATGAAATTGGTCCATGGCAAGTTATTGAAGAATTACAGTTTCATATGTATTTTATTGACGTTCGTAAAGAAGAAAATCCTGAAGAAGCTGCTAAAGTATGGATGAAAAATGATTTATCTATGCCAGTCGATTTGAAAAGAGATACTTTATTTACTGAAGCACTTATTCAAGTTGAAAATAATCGTTTCTTTTGGTATCAGCGCATCCATCACATTGTGATGGATGGCTATGGATTTTCACTTCTAAGCCAAAAGGTAGCGAAAGAGTATACATCACTTATAGAAGAAACAAGAAAGAATGAAAAGCCATTTGGTTCTCTTGCAAAAATTGTACAAGAAGATATGGAGTATCGTGAGTCTAAACAATTTCAAGAAGATCGTACTTTTTGGTTAGAAAAATTTGCAGATGAACCGGATGTCATAAGTTTAGCAGAACGAGCGCCGAGAACATCAAATGGATTTTTACGAGAAACAGCTTATTTATCCAGTTCTAGCACGAAAACTTTACTAGAAGATATTAATGTTTCTTTAACAAGTTGGCCGGAATTTATTGTAGCTGTAACAAGTATTTACATGCATAAATTAACAGGTGCAAATGATATTGTTTTAGGTTTACCAATGATGGGGCGTCTCGGTTCTGCATCTATTTATACACCGAGCATGGTAATGAATTTAGTACCACTTCGTATTACAGTAACTCCAAATATAACTCTTGCGGAATGCATACAGCAAGTTTCTAAAGAGATTCGAGAAGTACGTCGTCATCATAAATACCGTCATGAGGAATTAAGAAGAGACTTAAAGTTACTAGGTGAAAATCAAAGGTTATACGGGCCGTTAGTGAATGTGATGCCTTTTGATTATGGGCTTAATTTTGCTGGGAATCGTGGTATTACACATAATTTATCAGCAGGACCAGTCGATGATTTATCGATAAATGTATATAAACGTTTTGATCAAAATGAGCTAATGATTCATTTTGATGCGAATCCGTTAGTATATAGTGATACGGAACTAGCATTGCATAAAGAGAGATTTATGAATGTATTAGAATTAGTGATAAATGATTATCAAAAAGACGTGTCGATTGGAAATATAAACATTACTCTTCCAGAAGAAAATCATAAAGTTTTATTCGAATGGAATGAAACTAAGGAAGCTGAGGATTTAATTACTCTACCTTTATTATTTGAAAAACAAGTACAAAAAAATCCAAATAAAATAGCGGTTACGTGTAACGGAGTAGACCTTACGTATAAAGAGCTAAATGAACGGGCGAATGAACTAGCGCACTATTTAGTAGAAGAAGGAATAGGGCCAAATCAGTTTGTAGCTTTAGTATTTCCAAGGTCAATAGAAATGGTAGTTAGTATGCTAGCAGTTTTAAAGGCTGGTGCAGCGTATTTACCGATAGATCCAGAATATCCAGCTGAGCGAATACATTATATAGTAAATGATGCAAAACCAATTTATATCATCACACATTCATCTGTTTCATCTACTTTAGTTATAGAAAATGATATAAAAAAAATCGAATTAGATCGAGAAGAAACAGAACTAGCATTAAAAGCATATTCTCATAGGAATCTACCATTTAGAAATGATGATTCATTTTTAAAGCCTGCGTATACAATTTACACTTCAGGCTCAACCGGAAATCCAAAAGGTGTAATTGTTCCTATGAAAGCTTTAAGTAACTTTCTATTGGCTATGGACGATATGTTTTCACTAAATGAGAACGATCATTTAGTAGCAGTTACAACATTTGCGTTTGATATTTCTGCTCTAGAGATTTATTTACCTCTTATTAGTGGTGCAAGTTTAACAATTGCACAAAAAGAGGTAATTCAAGAGCCTTCTGCGTTAACGGCACTGTTACAAGAAGAAAGAGTGACAGTTATGCAAGCTACACCGACGTTATGGCAGGCGTTAGTAACTGAATATCCAGAAAGGCTACAAGGGCTAAATGTGCTCGTTGGTGGTGAAGCTCTTCCAGCCCATTTAGCAAATATATTAAAAGAATTAGGTTGCTCTATTACAAACTTATATGGACCAACTGAAACGACTATTTGGTCTACTGTCATGAACATCGATAAAAAGGAAATTGGTATACCTCCTATTGGAAAGCCAATTTGGAGTACAGACGTGTATGTATTAGATGCAGGTTTACAACCAGTACCACCTGGAGTAATTGGTGAATTATATATTGCAGGGGAAGGGCTTGCGAACGGATATTTAGGAAAACCAGAGTTAACGGCTGAACGGTTTGTTGCAGATCCTTATGGAAAACCAGGGAAGCGCATGTACCGCACAGGTGATCTTGTGAAATGGCGTAACGATGGTGTGTTAGAGTACATGAGCCGCGCAGATCATCAAATTAAAATTCGTGGTTTCCGAATTGAATTAGCTGAAATTGAAATGGTATTACAACGACATGAATATATTCAACAAGCGGTAGTAATGGTACGGGAAGATCGCCCAAATGATAAACGAATCATTGCATATATCGTTGCCGAAGGGAATGAAGGGATTAACCTTTCAGAAATTCGTTCTTATGTTTCAGAAAGTTTAGCGAATTATATGGTGCCATCGGCATTTGTTGTGCTAGAAGAATTACCATTAACGCCAAATGGTAAGGTTGATAGAAAGAAATTACCTGCTCCTGATTTTAATGAAATGAACAAGGAGAGAGTTGCTAGAAATCCGAAAGAAGAAATATTATGTGATTTATTTGCAGAAGTACTTGGTGTTTCTCGCATTAGCATTGATGATAATTTCTTTGAAATGGGTGGCCATTCGCTTCTTGCATCTCGTCTAATGGCAAGAATTCGTGAAACGTTAAGTGTTGAATTAGGAATAGGAAAATTATTTGAATCGCCAACTGTTGCTGAACTGGAAAAACAATTGGATCAAGCAAAAACTGCAAGACCAGCTATTAAGAAAGTAAGTAGACCAAATGAAGTTCCACTTTCATTTGCACAGCGCAGGTTATGGTTCTTAAATTGTTTAGAAGGTCCAAGTCCTACTTATAATATTCCATTAGTCGTTCGTATTTCTGGAAAGTTGAACGAGGAAGCATTGCAAGGTGCCTTTTATGATGTAGTTGAGAAACATGAAACGCTTAGAACGATTTTCCCTAACGTATTAGGTAGTTCCTATCAGAAAATTTTAGATATGGAAAATTTAAATCTAGAAATGATAATAACAAAAACATGTAAAGATAAATTAGAAAGTGTGCTTGTAGAGGCGGTAAGATATAGTTTTAACCTTGATGTTGAACCAGCAGTTCGTCTGCAACTATTTACAGTGAATGAAAACGAACATGTATTACTAATTCTATTGCACCATATTGTAGGGGATGGCTGGTCATTACAACCGTTAACGAGAGATTTTGCAGCGGCATATAAAGCACGATGTCAAGGTAACAGAGTACAGCTAGAGACACTTCCAGTTCAATACGCAGATTATGCACTTTGGCAACAACAGTTGCTTGGTGATGAAACTACACTAGAAAGTCTTATTTCAACACAATTAGATTTTTGGAAGAAAGAGTTAGAAGGTTTACCAGATAAAATAGAGTTACCTACAGATTACCAGCGTCCAATTGAAATGAGTTATCACGGAGAAACAATTCATTTTCAAATAGATGCGGGTATGCATAGTAGGTTAGTAGAGCTTGCACGGAAAAACGGAGTTAGTTTGTTTATGGTGTTGCAAGCAGGACTTAGTGCGCTATTTACAAGATTAGGTGCAGGTACTGATATACCAATTGGTAGTCCGATTGCTGGAAGAAATGAAGATGCACTCTCTGACATAGTCGGTTTATTTGTAAATACATTAGTGTTACGTACAAATACATCAGGAGATCCAAGCTTTAAAGAATTATTGAATAGAGTGAAGCAATCAAATCTTGCAGCTTATGAAAATCAAGATGTTCCATTTGAACGACTTGTTGAAGTGTTAAATCCAGTACGTACTCGAAATAGTCATCCGCTGTTTCAAGTTATGTTAGCTTTCCAAAATACGCCAGAAGCAACGTTTGATGCTCCGGATATAGAAGCGAACCTTGAAATTCAAAGCGTTGGTTCTGCCAAGTTTGATCTAACATTTGAAATTAGCGAGAGTAACGGAGTTGATGGTACTCCAGATGGCTTAAACGGGTTACTAGAATTTAGTACGGATTTATATACACGTGAAACAGTTCAAAAATTAGTTGAACGATTTATTTTGTTATTAGATGATGCAGCGAAACATCCGGATCAATCAATTGGCACATTAGAAATATTAACTTTAGCAGAGAAAAATACAGTGTTAGAAAAGTGGAATGGTGGTTTTCAAATTGTACCAGAAATGACATTGCCACAATTATTTGAAAAGCAGGCTCATATAAATCCAAATTCTATTGCTGTTGTCTTTGAAGATGAGAAGTTAACTTATGAAGAGTTGAATAAAAAAGCGAATAAAATAGCTCGATTGCTAATAGCAAATGGAGTAGGCCCTGATCAACTCGTTGCTTTAGCGATGCCGAGATCTTTAAATATGGTTGTAAGCTTACTAGCTGTTCTGAAAGCTGGTGCGGGATACCTTCCGTTAGATCCGGATTATCCGTCAGATCGTATTTCATTTATGCTTCACGATGCGAAACCATCATGTGTTTTAACAAATTCAGATGTGGAAATTGAATGTGATGAGGAACTGAAAATTTTAGTTGATGATGTGAAAGTAATAGGGGAAATTGAGAAATATAGTGAAGACAATATTGATGAAATGGAGCGCATGAAGCAGTTATCTCCTTCGCACATTGCGTATGTTATTTATACATCAGGCTCAACTGGTAGACCGAAAGGCGTTATGATACCTCATCAAAATGTAGTAAGACTTTTAGGAGCAACTGATCATTGGTTCCAATTTGACGAGAACGATGTATGGACAATGTTTCATTCATATGCTTTTGATTTCTCGGTTTGGGAAATTTGGGGACCTTTATTATATGGTGGGCGTTTAGTCGTAGTACCACATACTGTAAGTCGCTCGCCGAAAGAATTTTTACAACTTCTTGTTAAAGAAAAGGTAACTGTTTTAAACCAAACTCCATCAGCGTTCTATCAATTGATGCAAGCAGATCATGAAAATGAAGAAATTGGCCAAAAATTATCTTTACGATATGTTGTTTTTGGAGGAGAAGCACTTGAGCTAAGTCGATTAGAAGATTGGTATTGTCGACATTCTCATAACGCACCAAAACTTATTAATATGTACGGTATTACGGAGACGACAGTACATGTTAGTTATATTGAATTAGATGAAACAATCGTCTCTTTACGAGCAAACAGTTTAATTGGGTGTAGTATACCTGATCTTAAAGTGTATGTGTTAGACAACTATTTACAACCGGTGCCACCTGGAGTAGTTGGAGAAATGTATGTTGCAGGTGCAGGGCTTGCTCGTGGATATTTAGGAAGAGCAGGCTTAACTGCAGAACGTTTTATTGCAGATCCATTTGGTAAGCCAGGTACAAGAATGTATCGTACTGGGGACTTAGCACGTTGGCGTCAAGATGGGACGCTAGATTATATAGGACGTGCAGATCATCAAATAAAAATTCGTGGATTCCGAATTGAATTAGGGGAAATAGAAGCGGTAATAATGAAACATCCTAAAGTTGAGCAAGTAGCCGTTATTGTACGGGAAGATCAACCAGGGGATAAACGGTTAGTTTCTTATATCGTCGCATCAAATAATGAAATGATTGATACGAATGAAATGCGTAAGTATGCTGGAGGTAGTTTACCAGATTACATGGTTCCATACGCTTTTGTAGTAGTAAATGAGTTGCCTTTAACTCCAAACGGTAAATTAGATAGAAAGGCATTGCCGGCTCCAGAATTTATCGCATCATCTTCTAGTCGTGGACCAAGAACACCGCAAGAAGAAATGTTATGTGACCTGTTTACAGAAATTTTAAGTGTGCCGCAAATTGGAATTGATGACGGATTCTTTGATCTAGGTGGCCACTCACTTCTTGCAGTGCAGCTTATGAGTCGTATTAAAGAAGCACTTGGGGTTGAACTAAATATCGGAACTTTATTTGTAGCACCTACTGTTGCGGGTCTTGCTGAAAGACTTGAAGTGGGAAATGGACAAAGTGCACTTGATGTGTTGCTTCCATTACGAGCAAGCGGAGACCAATTACCACTATTTTGTGTACACCCAGCAGGTGGATTAAGTTGGTGCTATGCAGGACTTATGAAATCTTTAGGAACAGATTATCCAATCTACGGTGTCCAAGCACGTGGTATTGCTAAAAATGAAGAACTTCCAAAAAGTTTAGAGGAGATGGCGGCGGATTATTTAAAACACGTTCGTGAAGTACAGCCTCACGGACCATATCGTTTACTCGGTTGGTCGCTCGGAGGAAATGTTGTGCATGCAATGGCGGCGCAACTGCAAAATGAAGGGGAAGAAGTAGAATTACTCGTTATGCTGGATTCTTATCCAGGTCACTTCTTACCGAATACGGAAGCACCTACTGAAGAAGAAGCGTTAATCGCATTACTTGCTTTAGGTGGATACGATCCAGATAACATGGATGGTAAACCACTTACGATGGAAAGTGCAGTAGAAATACTTCGTAAAGATGGAAGTGCATTAGCAAGTCTTGAAGAAGAGACGATTTTAAATTTGAAAGAAACATATGTAAATTCGGTAGGATTGTTAGGGAAATATGTACCGAAAGTTTATAACGGAGATATTTTATTCTTTAGATCTACTGTTATACCAGACTGGTTTGATCCTATCTCTCCAAATACGTGGCAAAATTATTTAGAGGGGCAAATTGTGCAACACGATATTGATTGTAGACATAAAGATTTATGTCAACCAGGACCACTTACAGAGATTGGACAAGTATTAGCGAAATATTTGCAGGATAAGAAAGGGGTAAGTACAGTATGACGAATCCGTTTGAAAATGATAATTACACATATAAAGTACTAAAAAATGAGGAGGGCCAGTATTCTCTCTGGCCTGTCTTTCTTGATGTACCTATTGGTTGGAATGTCGTGTATGAAGAGGCTAGTAGGAATGATTGTTTACAATATGTTGAAAATAATTGGGAAGATTTGAATCCGAAAAGTAATCAAGTGGGCGAAAAAATATTAGTAGGAAAACGATAATGAAGGCAAAAATAAATCCAAAAGTAGTTGTAAGCATCGTATATATAACAGCGATGTTTATGGCTGCGATGGATGCAACAATTGTGAATGTAGCACTCCAAACGATAAGTAAAGAACTACAAGTGCCTCCATCTGCAATGGGGACGGTTAATGTTGGGTATTTAGTTAGCTTAGCTGTTTTTCTTCCGATTTCTGGTTGGTTAGGAGATCGCTTCGGTACGAAAAGAGTATTTCTAACCGCTCTTTTCGTATTTACAACTGCGTCTGCATTATGTGGAATAGCGAATGATATTACTTCATTGAATCTTTTTCGCATCATGCAAGGTGCTGGCGGGGGGCTTTTAACACCAGTTGGGATGGCGATGTTATTCCGAACATTTTCACCAGAGGAAAGGCCGAAAATTTCACGGTTTATTGTGTTGCCAATTGCTGTAGCACCGGCAGTAGGACCAATTATTGGCGGTTTTTTTGTAGATCAAATGTCTTGGCGCTGGGCATTTTATATTAATTTACCGTTCGGAATCGTAGCATTACTATTCGGTCTACTATTTTTAAAAGAGCATATTGAAAAATCAGCTGGTCGCTTTGATTCTCTCGGTTTTGTTCTTTCAGCACCAGGATTCGCGATGCTTATCTATGCACTTAGTCAAGGGCCGTCAAAAGGCTGGGCTTCAGAGATTATAAGTACTGGAATAGCTGGGATTGTATTCATTACATTGTTTATCATTGTAGAACTTAGAGTAAAGCAACCGATGTTAGATTTACGCTTATTAAAAGAACCAGTCTTTAGAAAAATGAGTCTTATTTCATTGTTTTCATCCGCTGGTTTACTAGGAACGTTATTTGTTTTTCCACTTATGTATCAAAATGTAATAGGGGTTTCCGCATTGGAATCAGGTCTTACGACATTCCCAGAGGCGATTGGGTTAATGATATCGTCACAGATTGTGCCATGGTCATATAAGAAACTAGGAGCTCGAAAGGTAATTTCTATTGGATTAATTTGTACGGCGATTATCTTTGTTTTATTAAGTTTTGTAAATCACGATACGAACCCATGGCAAATTCGGGCATTATTGTTTGGTATCGGTATTTTCTTAGGTCAGTCTGTTGGAGCAGTTCAATTTTCTGCATTTAATAATATCACGCCACCTTCTATGGGGAGAGCTACGACTATATTTAATGTGCAAAATCGATTAGGTTCAGCGATAGGAGTTGCAGTTTTAGCTAGTATACTAGCCGGTTTTGGAAATAATAGTGTACAAAATAATGCTCAGTCAGATTTCTTACCATATCAAGCTGCGTTAATTGGATCAGCAATATTTTTACTCGTAGCATTACTATTTTCTTTACGTATTTCTGATAAAGAGGTAATGGCAAAGAAGAAGAAAAAGCCGTTACCTATATTACAAAAAGAAAAAGAAGTTGTAAACGAATAAGTTATAGAATAATAATATTCTTTTGAAATAAAATGATATTGTTTTTTAGAAGGAGAGAGTTTACATGATAGAGAGTAAAGTTGTAGATTCTGTACCAACTCTTAATGAGAATAGTTGTCAAATATGGTGGGCAAGAATTTCAGATTTACAATCATGGCATTACAATTTACTAAATGATGTTGAACGAGAGAAAGCAAATTCATATCATCATTCGGCAGATCGTGCACGATTTATAATAGGTTGTGTAATTAGTAGATTAGTTCTTGGAAAGATCCTTTCTATGTCGCCAGTTCAAGTACCGATTAATCGAATGTGCCCTGTATGTAAGTTACAACATGGTAGACCACAATTACCAGAAGGAATGCCGCAAATATCTGTTTCACATTCGGGTGAGTGGGTTGTTGTTGCATTTACAAAGTCTGCACCTGTAGGCGTTGATGTTGAACAAATGAATCCAAATGTAGATGTTATGAAAATGGCAGAGGGCGTATTAACAGACATTGAAATAGCACAAGTTATGAAATTACCTAATGAACAGAAAATAGAAGGTTTTTTAACATATTGGACTCGAAAAGAAGCGGTACTAAAAGCGACAGGTGAAGGACTAATGATTTCACCAGTAGGTATTACTGTATCAGCTCCAAATGATCCTCCAAATTTGTTAGTTTTTAAGGATAGGCAAGAGTTAGTAGAAAATACAATGATGGAGGATATAAGGCCAAGTGCAGATTATATGGCTTCAATTGCAATATTTAGTAAAGAAGTAACTGAAATTACACAGTTAGACGCAGTAGCGCTTTTAAATTATAAATAAGTTAAATAAAAAATCTTATAGAAGAGGTGTTCCTCATGTTAGTAGCGGAAAATAGAACAAATGAATTCACTTATAATGTACAAGCAATTAAAAATATTTTATTTTCTGGAGATACATCATCTATTCATGCTTTAGAAAAGCTTTTGAATGATACAGTTCAGTTTGAAATTCTCGAACAAGAGGTATTTGATAGACAGTACATCCCGAAAGAAGCAAAGAATTTCTTTGATAAAAACGGAACATTTCTTTACCGTGTATCCAATGTTAGTTATAAAGGAAAAGTGTTATCTGAGAATCTAATTTTTGCGGACACTTCGTTTTTACCAAATACAATTAAGAGTGAATTAGAGAGTGGGAATATTCCAGTTGAAAAAATTATAGAAAAGATGGAAGTAAGAAGAAACGTATTATACGAAGGATATCAGCCATCTGGGAATATTATTGAATTGTTTGATGGATGCTCTGTTACGGCGAATGTGTATCCAACTAGAAAATATCAAATTGTAAGTAATTGCAAATGCATATTTTATATTTGTGAAGTATATCATGCAGAGAATATAAAAAATCTGCTTAAATAGAAAATAAGAAACCAGCCTATAAAATGGCTGGTTTCTTATTTATTTCACAGCTTCTTTTAACTCTTTACCAGCTTTAAATGCTGGAACTTTACCAGCAGCGATTTGAATTTCTTCGCCAGTTTGTGGATTACGTCCTGTACGAGCAGATCTTTCGCGCACTTCAAACGTTCCAAAGCCGATTAATTGAACTTTATCGCCAGATTGTAATGCAGTAGCAATTGTGTCAAATACGGATTGTACCGCTGCAGAAGCTTCCTTTTGAGAAATATCAGCGGATTGTGCCACGTTTTTAACTAATTCTGTTTTGTTCATGTTTTCACCTCATAAAAAGTTTTTTAGAATGAATGTTTTAGTATAATGGATAGTATAGAGAAAGCTATTTATATGGTTAGAAAGAATACTATATAGTTATGTTAATTTCGTTGTAAGAGACTGAATCCCTGCTAATAATTAGGGATTAATTAAGAATTGATGTATAGAAAATGCTGTAATATGAGGATGAGGGGGAGTATATGAATGATTTTTCGTGAAAAGAATGAGAAAGAAAGTATATTAATTCGTCAACATGATCATGGTTTTTTAGCTGGAGAGATTGCAAAGCATATAAAAGAAGATTTTTTTGAAGATGAAACATACTTAAAAGAGACAATTGATGCAATATATGAGCATGATAGAGGATGGATAGAACTTGATAAAGTACCAATTTTGAATGATGCTAAAAATATTCCATATACATTTATGGATTGTCCAAGTTCATTGCGTTTTGTTTTTTATACGATTGGTTTGAATGAAATTGAAGATTCGAATCCATACGGAGCATTACTTTGTAGTAAACATTTTTTATCATTTTCATTAAATGACGAAGACGAAGAAATGATGTCTTTTTATAAACATGAATTGAAACGACAAAAAAGAATTTTGAAAACGTTAACGAAAGAACAATTTGCGATGTTCGATAAACATTATAGATTATTAAAGTTTTGCGATGAACTTTCTTTATATGTGTGTATGAATAAACCTGGCGTAGAAAAGGAAGATGAAATTGATTTGTTTAAAGGTGGTTTTGAAGGAACGGAAATGTTTAATAGTAAGGTGGAGAAACCTATTCAAGCTGAATGGGTGGACGAGGAAACAATACGGATTACACCGTTTCCATTTCAAACGGAATTTCATACGTATGTAAAATATAAAACTATAAATAAACATGTAGTTGAAGAAAAAGGGATTGCAAAAGCTGATAGAGAATCGGAAATGGAGAAACAAAACATTCGTTTCGTACAATAAGGAGGCGATTTAGATTGAAAGAGTACATGTTAAAACAGTTTGATTACCATGATTGGGCTAATACGCGATTATTCAATCGATTAAAAGAGTTACCAAGCTATGAGACAATCTTTAGCGAAAAGATACAGAGTGTATTTCCATCAATTAAGGATACTTTTGCGCATATTTATATTACAGATCAAGTGTGGTTACACATATTGCATGGTAAAAGTATGAATGAAGCAATACAAGACCGAGAAAATTTACGAAAACAAATCGAAACTAAATCGTTACATGAATTAGAAAAAATGTTTAAAAACATGGCAAATCAATATAAAGACTTTTTAATTACAATACAAGACGTGAATGCTGTATTTGTTATCGAGAATCCATATGCAGGGAAATTAGAAACTTCAATTTTAGAGTTAGTACAACATGTCGTAAATCATGGTACATATCATAGAGGAAATATAACAGCGATGATCCGTCAACTCGGTCATTCGTCGACAATGACGGATTTTGTACTGTATTTACATATGGTGCAGAAGGAGGGGGAGTAATATAGTTTGTAAGAAGGAGAGCCTTTAATTGTAAAAGTCTCTCCTTCTATTTTATCCCGCACTAATGGCAGATCACTGATTAAAGTTTTACATTATTTCTTAAGAGGCTTTATTTTCTTGTAATTGTTTAGCATATTGTATAGCTTTATATGCATTGACTCTACCATTTTTCCAATACGTACCTGTACCACTAATTTTATCAGACGTTGACTCAATAATTTGGCGGATTTGTGTATTGCTATATCCTTGATTTGCTAAAAGAGCAGCGACTCCTGCAACATGAGGTGTTGCCATAGATGTACCACTTAATGATTGATACGTGCTTCCTTTATATGTGGAATATATATTTGAACCTGGTGCTGCAACATCTACCCAGTTACCATAAGTAGAAAATGAAGATTTTCTATCTGATTGATCTGTAGAAGCAACTGCAATCACCTCGTTGTAATAAGCAGGATAATTAGCTTTTGTATTTCCAGCATTTCCAGCAGCTGAAACAATAACAGAGCCTTTATTCCATGCATATTGAACGGCTTGTTGTAAAGCAGTCCCACCATTTGGAGCGCCTAAGCTTAAGCTAATTACTTTTGCACCTGAATCAGCAGCTTCTCTAATCCCTTGCGCTACAGCATCAAGAGTACCACTTCCTTGATTATCTAATACGCGGACGGCATAAATTGAAGTTTGTGGGGCAACACCAGCAATTCCAACACTATTATTCGTAAGTGCTCCAGTAATTCCAGCGCAATGCGTACCATGACCATTACCATCATCAGATGTATTGTCGTTGTCAACATAATCATGTCCGTAAATTACTTTCGAAGCTAAATCAGGGTGTGAACCTTGAACTCCTGTATCAATAATAGCTACTTTTACACCAGGATCACTTCGTTGACTATCCCAAGCTTGTGGAGCTTGAATTTTTTGCAATCCATATTGATTTTTAAAATATGGGTCGTTCGGAGTCCAAAAGGCGTGAACGTAATAATTCGGTTCTGCATATTCCACATCTGGATTATTTTTATAACTTTTTATTTTTTCTTTGACAGTACCTTTTGAAAATTGAACGACTTCAAAACCTAACGTATCATCTTTAGATAAAACGTTAGCACCGACAGATTTGTGAAAAGATTGAACATTACTTAAAGAGGCATTTTGTTTGAACTTAACGATTAATTGGTTAGGGACGTAATCAGTAGATGATGTTTCAGCACTTGAAGTATTTGTGTTAAAAAAGAAACCACCAATAATAAATGATAACACAGATAGGAAAACAATGATTTTGTTTTTCAAAAGATTTTTCCTCCCTTTTCTTGGATGAGTTTTTCGGCGACACTTTAATGTCACATTCCTTTTCAACTATATAGTTAGACCATACGATTTATGTCATTTATGTGAAAAACTTTTAGTGGAATAAAAAAAGGGAAAGATCGATATAAATATATTTTTCATGACATTTACTGAGTTAGAAAACGAAAAAAGGAATGCTCATTATGTATGAGTCATTCCTTTTTTTATATTAACTTGCCTGTTTTTTATGACTTTCTTTCAATTTCTCTGCTTGTAAAAAGCGATTCGTTTCAGCAACAACAATACCACTTAACCCAATAAGGCCAATTAAGTTTGGAATCGCCATAAGTCCATTTGCAATATCAGCAAATGTCCATACGATACCTAGTTTTAAATTAGCCCCAATAGCAATCATGACAATAAAGATCGCTTTATAATATTTAACAGCACCTTCTCCAAATAAATAAGCCACGCACTTCTCGCCGTAATACGACCATCCTAAAATAGTAGAGTAGGCAAATAATATAATTGCGATACCAAGAATCATACTACCAGCAGTGCCAAATACAGATTGGAACGCAAGTGTTGTCGCTTCAACGCCAGTTTTACCTGATTTCCATGCACCTGTAGTAATTAATACTAGCCCTGTAATGGTACATACAATAAACGTATCTAGAAAAGTACCAGTCATAGAAACTAAAGCTTGCTTTGCAGGTGAATCAGTTTTTGCGGCAGCTGCAGCAATAGGGGCACTCCCTAAACCAGCTTCGTTTGCAAATACACCGCGCGCCATTCCGATTTGAATTGCAGATGCAATTGTTGCGCCAATAAAACCACCAGCAGCTGCAGTCCCATTGAATGCGCCAGAAAAAATAAGTGAGAATGCTTCTGGAATTTGATCGTAGTGATAGAAAATAATAATAAGCCCAGCAATGATATAAAAGAAAGCTTTAATAGGAACGATATATCCTGTCACTTTCCCGATTTTTTTCACACCGCCTAAAATAACAATGGCGATTAAAAACGACATAAATATACCAGTTAAAGCAGGAGGGAAAGAGAAATTAATTCGCATTGCCTCTGCAACTGAGTTAGATTGCACCATATTACCGATACCGAAAGAAGCAGTTGTGCCGAATATAGCGAATAAAACTGCAAGCCATTTCTTACCTAAACCACGTTCTAAATAGTACATTGGTCCACCTGAATATTCACCATTTTCATTACTAACACGGTATTTCACCGCAAGAATTGCTTCGGCATACTTTGTTGCCATACCGAACAAAGCAGTAATCCACATCCAAAAGATTGCACCGGGTCCACCGATCGTTACTGCAGTTGCAACACCGGCTATATTTCCCATACCTATCGTTGCCGCCATAGCTGTCATAAGTGCTTGGAAGTGGCTAATATCTCCAGAGGAAGATGTATCTTCTGATTTTTTAAAAGCTAGTTTGTGAGCGTATAATAGTTTACTAAACTGTAATCCTTTTAAACGCACTGTGAGAATGATACCAGTACCAACGAGTAACAACAACGTTGGTAATCCCCACACATAGTGGTTGATTTGTTCTAATACTGTACTTACTGTCTCCATCTGTATTCTCCTTTTTATGAAAAAATAAAAACCACTTCAAGTAAATGAAATGGTCTCTGGAGAAACAAGGGATAGAAAAATAAACCGATACAAATCGGCATTTTCTTTCGCTTGTCTCTGTCCTTTTACCTGAGAGATTATCCGCTATAGTAGCGGATTTGCTCCTTCGGTGCTCTTTTTCCTCCGCGCTATATAAAAGCGAGAGGGAGTCTCTCCAGAGATTCGTCCCCATGCAGTTCAACTTGTAAACAAGACCTGAGAGTTTCAAAGTTGATTCAGCAACTTTTTGCCCCGTCGGTAGATCAATAGACCTTCTCCTGAATGGTTCATCCGAATTATAAAATTTATAAAAATATTGATTGTAAATCAATAAAAACATTATAGACAGACAAAATATGAATTGCAATCTTTTTTTATGTTAAAATAGTAACCAGTTTTATTTTTTTGCAAGTCCTAATTTAACTTCAACTTCATTTAACGTAGATAAAGCGAGGACAATATGTTGGTCCGCAAGTCCTAAAGCATGTTTAGTATTTTCAATTGTTTCATTGGATGGAGTAGAGTTATTTGCTCCGTCTATAATTAAATTTGCTGCGTTTTTCATAAATTTAGAAGCAGTCTTAAATTCAGTTGTGAAATAAATTAGTTGTTCTTGTATTTGTACTTCTGATATATTTTCTTTAATTTTCACAGTGTCTATTTCGTTCATGATTTTTTCATATTGTTTGGAAATAGCAGTCATTGTGACTAATAGTTTATCTCTGTCTACTGAATCTCCGTTCGTGTTAATCTCTTCCCAGGCAGGCAACCAATCTTTTTCGATGATGTCATTATAATTTGTAGTTAATTCATCAATTTTTGGTTGTAATTTAGTTTTAAAACTTTTTGTATCAATTGTTTCTACGATAGTTTTTTCGTTATTATTTTTATCTTTAGTTGTGTAGAAAATCGTACAGGTAATAATAAAAATAGAAATAACGATTGTCCATTTATTAAAAAATAATTTCTTCAATGGGTAATACCTCCAAAAGTAAATATCCTTTAATTATAATATATAACAATAATATTGTTAATAATAGAGAATATAGTCTGGAATTAATTTTAATTATATTTTTTATATACACAAATAATCAAGATTAGTAAAATAATGAAAGTAATATGTGAGAAAAGAGGGTTTTTAGTGAAAATGAATAGAAGAAAACTAGTTTCAAATATTTCAACGGTTGTGTTATTAGTTAGTTTATTTACACTTATATATTTAGACAAAGAATCTAAAATTGAAGATTTTCCAGTACCAATGTCAGCAATTCATATTAACAATGATAAGGAAGAGGAGTATAAATATATAAGTGTAATGCCTATTACAAAGGCTAGTGGATGGGAGAACTTAGGGGAAAACGGACATACTGTTAGTTTTAAAAAAGGGGAGCGGAAGGTAACTGTATTACATTATCCAGGAGAACTTACGTATTATTTATTTGAACAAAAGGTGAATAAGAAAGGGAGATAAGATAAAGTTGTAATTCGTTAAGGGTTACATCTTTTCTTTTGATTCTGAATTATTTGAAATAAAATCAGATAGATGGTTTGATAGATGTAGTGATAAATATGATTAGTTCTATATGCACATAAAGAGTAATGAGGAGATTATAAAAATATTATGTAAACTGAAAATTATAAGTGGAAGGTAAATTATATCCTAAGGGGGAGTTAAAAATGTTACTAAAAACAATCTACTGTAAGGTGGAAGAAGAGAAAAAAGAGTTATTTTCAAAAGCACAAGAAAAATGGCAAGCTATACAGCATCTAGATGGATTTCACGGACAATTTGGTGGATGGAATGAAGATGAGGCATGTGTGTTCACTTTATGGGAAGATAGAAGGGCTTATCAATCATTTATGAATAGTGCACACGATACCATTTATTTAAATAGTAATCAAGAGGATACGTTTCTTTCATGTGAAATTGAATTATTTCAACCGTTGTATGATATAACTGATACGCATTTGAACGATGTAATTACAGCAGGATCTTTTGTACGAGTTGCAATTTGTGATGTAAAACAACAAAGAAAAAAGCAGTTTTTACATAAACAAGAAACAATTTGGAATAAAGGGATGGAAAATGCAAAAGGGATGTTAGGTGGAGTTGTTGGAAAGTCTTTAAAAAATGAAAATTGTTACATAGTGTTAACTTATTGGAAAGATGAAATGGCGCATCAAAATTATGTAGAAGAGATTTTCCCAGAGTTGTATAAACTAGCTAATATTCATGATGATTTAAAAGATATAAGAAGTAAACAAGCTGTATGTAAGGAAGAGTGGCTTGTATATTAAGTGTACAAAACGTGCATAAATGAATGTATAATAAAGATATTTTCTTATAAACGAGTAATTAATAGAAGACGTTATATACCCTTTCATGTTAATATATTTAAGTTATAATAGAAGGCTTACCCTTTTGTATTGTACGGTAGAAGCAGTGTGAGCTTGAATTTTTTTGAAAAGGATGTGCCTAATTTGCGTATCAATAAATTTATTAGTGAAGCTGGAAAAGCGTCTCGACGTGGAGCAGATAAACTAATTAATGAGAGAAGAGTAATTATTAACGGTAAGGTTGCAAAAATTGGTGACCAAGTAAATCCAGGTGATGATGTACGTGTAAATGGAGAGCAACTTCGTATTGCTCGAGATCACGTATATATCGCTTTAAATAAACCAGTAGGTATTACATGTACGAGTGAAAAAGCTGTAAAAGGTAATATTATCGATTTAGTGAATCATCCATTACGAATTAGTCACATTGGACGTCTTGATAAAGACTCAGACGGTTTAATTTTATTAACGAATGATGGTGATATTGTAAATGAAATTTTACGTGCTGAAAACAAACATGAAAAAGAATATATCGTTTCAGTAGATAAGCCAATTACACCTGATTTTCTAGAGAAAATGGCAGCTGGTGTGAAAATTTTAGGAACGAAAACGCTTCCTTGTGAGGTAACACAGTTATCAAAATATGAATTCCAAATTATTTTAACTCAAGGGTTGAATCGTCAAATTCGTCGTATGTGTGAAGCTTTAGGTTATCAAGTATACACTTTAAAGCGTACAAGAATTATGAATATAGAATTAAATAATTTACCTGTTGGACAGTGGAGAGATTTATCGAAGAAAGAGAAACGACGTCTATTTTCAGACTTAAATTACGAACCACAAGATTGGTAAAATTGAAAAGAGGAAACCAAAAATCTATTTTTGGTTTCTTTTTTTATTAAATAAAAAATCATTTTTAAACACTTGCAAAAATAAAATGAATAAGATATAGTAAATAACAATTAATGGATGTACTTTTAAAAGCAAAGAAAAGGACACGAGTTATTTTATCCGGTTATACAGAGAAGGAAGGAAAGCTGAGAACTTCCTAACGCAGAAAAATAACTTACCACCTTAGAGCTGCACTGGGGAAACTAAGTATCTAGTGCCGTGTAAGCGACGTTATCGCAAAAGAAGCCATTATGTTTTTTGTGATGGGAATCTGGGTGGAACCACGGATATAAGCATATTCGTCCCTATTTTAGGGATGAATATGCTTTTTTGTATTCAATTTCATAATAAGCGAAGAAAAGGACACGAGTTATTTTATCCGGTTATACAGAGAAGGAAGGAAAGCTGAGAACTTCCTAACGCAGAAAAATAACTTACCACCTTAGAGCTGTACTGGGGAAATTAAGTATCTAGTGCCGTGTAAACGACGTTACCGTAAAAGAAGCCATTATGTTTTTTGTGATGGGAATCTGGGTGGAACCACGGGTAAAAGCACGCTCGTCCCTATTTTAGGGATGAGTGTGCTTTTTATTATGAAATGGAGAGATGAAAAATGAAAGAACAGATGATTGAAATGAAATTTCCGGATGGAAGCGTTAAAGAATTTGTAAAAGGAATTACTTTAGAAGAAATTGCGGGATCCATTAGCAGTAGTTTAAAAAAGAAAGCAGTCGCAGGGAAAGTAAATGATCAGTTATATGATTTACGCCGAAATATTGAAGAAAATGCGGAAGTAGAAATCGTTACTATAGATTCAAATGAAGGGGTAGAAATTGCAAGACACTCTGCGGCACATATTTTAGCGCAAGCTGTAAAGAGAATGCATGGTAATGTAAACCTTGGTGTAGGACCTGTTATTGAAAATGGATTTTATTATGATATGGATCTTCCGAGTAGTGTAAACGTAGAAGATTTGCCGGAAATCGAAAAAGAAATGAAAAAAATTATAAATGAAAATATAAAAATAGAGCGAGTTGAGGTTTCACGAGAAGAGGCAAAAAAACTGTTTCAAGAAATGAATGATCACCTGAAATTAGAATTGTTAGAAGCAATTCCTAGTGGGGAAAGTGTAACACTCTATAAACAAGGTGAATTTGTAGACTTATGTAGAGGACCTCATTTACCGTCAACAGGCTATTTGAAAGCCTTCCAATTAACTCACGTTTCTGGTGCATATTGGCGAGGTGATAGTAACAATCAAGTGCTTCAGCGTATATATGGTGTTGCGTTCTCTTCTCAAAAAGAATTAGAAGGTTATTTACATTTCGTTGAAGAAGCAGCAAAAAGAAATCATCGTAAATTAGGTAGTGAGCTGGAGTTATTTATGTTTTCTGAAGAGGCTCCGGGAATGCCATTTTATTTACCGAAAGGACAAATTATTCGTAATGAATTAGAAGCATTTTTAAGAGAAATTCAAAAAGAGTATAAGTATCAAGAAGTACGTACTCCGTTTATGATGAACCAAGAATTATGGGAGAAATCAGGACACTGGGGACATTACAAAGACAACATGTATTTCTCTGAAGTAGACAATAAAAGTTTCGCATTAAAACCAATGAACTGCCCAGGACATATGTTAATGTTCAAAAATAAATTACACTCTTATCGCGAATTGCCAATTCGTATGTGTGAGTTCGGTCAAGTACACCGACACGAATTTAGCGGGGCATTAAATGGATTATTAAGAGTACGTACATTCTGCCAAGATGATGCTCATTTATTTGTAACTCCAGAACAAATTGAAGATGAAATTAAATCTGTAATGGCGCAAATTGATTACGTTTATAAAACTTTTGGATTCGAATATGAAGTAGAGCTTTCTACTCGTCCAGAAGATTCAATGGGTGATGATAAGTTGTGGGAGCAAGCAGAAGAGGCATTAGAAAATGTATTACATTCATTGAATTATAAATATAGACTAAATGAAGGTGACGGTGCATTTTATGGACCGAAAATCGACTTCCATATTAAAGACGCTTTAAATAGAAGTCATCAGTGCGGGACAATCCAACTAGATTTCCAAATGCCAGAGAAGTTTGATTTAAATTATATAGATGAGAAGAATGAAAAGAGAAGACCAGTTGTCATTCACAGAGCAGTTTTAGGATCTTTAGACCGTTTCTTAGCGATATTAATTGAGCACTTTGGAGGCGCGTTCCCGGCATGGGTGGCACCGGTTCAAGTGAAGGTCATTCCAGTTTCGAATGCAGTCCATGTACAATACGCAGATGAGATTGCGGATAAATTAGCACAAGCTGGCATTCGTGTTGAAAGAGATGTACGAGATGAAAAGTTAGGATATAAAATAAGAGAAGCACAAATGCAAAAAGTTCCTTATGTTCTTGTTATTGGGGATAAGGAAATGGAGAACGGATCTGTAAATGTACGTAAATACGGTGAAGACCAGTCAGAAGTTATTGAACTAAATGGGTTTGTGGAGAGTATAAAAGAGGAAATAAAAAATAAGAAATAGAGATTGATAATAAAATACACCATTAACATGTATTACTGAATTTAAACTCATTAAAGAACCATAATAAATGATGAAGGGATAGCTTAATCGCTATCCCTTCATCATTTATTGCCATATACTTCACTTCATACCGTTAAATCATTTTCTGATTTTATATTAATGGCTTCTTGTAAGAGCTTTTGGAGAACTGCAGCAAAAACAGCAATCACGATAGAGGAGAAAATAATGATCAATCCAATTGGTATAAAACTTGGAGGATCAATTTTTTTTGCCATAAGATAGTAAAGTGGCATACCTAGTATGTATATGGTACCGATAGTGAGGGCACAGTATTTTATATTTTTTAAAGCCTTTACTGATAATACCGAGAACGCTTTGTTCTTATCAATATAACTTAAAAGTTTAAAAACTTGATACAGAGCGAAGTAAAAAGGTATCGTCGCTACGTACATATCGATTAAAACGAGAGATTTCATATAAGCAATAGCTGGATACAATTCTCCAGCGAAATTCCCGATTTTAGGAACTAAAAATATGCACAATGCAAGTACTACTATACCTATAAAAACAATAGCTAGTTTTAAAAAGAGTGTTGTAACTTGTTTCATAAAAAGCACCTCGTTTATTTAATGACAACATGATTTTATCATATAATTTATCGTTTTAAAATAAAATTATATTGTTTTTTAACTTGTTATTATTGTTATTTATGTATCCTATTAATTTTGATAAAAATAAAAAACTTGCTCATTACAAATGAATCCACCTTATGAAATGGTCTGTAATATTTTTTACCTTACAAAAATGTAAGGTAAATGTAAGCGAAATCGAAGGAACGAGTTTTAGAAAAGTGAGAATATGGAATAGGAAAAAGGTTTACGTAACTCGTGTAATCCTTTCTGATTGAAAAGTTTAAAAATTATTAAGGATTTACATGAGAAAAAGATAAGAAATATGTGAGAAATTAATTTTATACAAAAGGGATGGAGTGAAAGAGATGTCAACAAATGTAGTTACTGTAGAACGTGTAGAAAAAACGTATGGGAAAAGAAATGAGAATCAGTCAAAAGCGTTAAGGGGTGTGTCATTAAGTATTAAAGAAGGGGAATTCGTCGGGATTATGGGTCCTTCTGGATCTGGAAAAACGACTTTACTTAATGTGATTAGTACATTGGATCAAGCAACGGGTGGCAGTGTGACAATAGCTGGTACAAATATTACTTCTATGAAGGGGAATGCATTATCTGATTTTCGATCTCAAAAATTAGGATTCATTTTTCAAGATTTTAACTTACTAGAAAACTTATCAATTTATGAAAATATCGCTTTACCACTTTCTCTGCAAGGCGTACCTTCAAGTGAGATTACGGGGAAGGTAAATGAGGTTGCAAAGAAATTAGGGATTACTGAAATTTTAACGAAATATCCAACTGCTGTTTCTGGTGGACAAAAGCAAAGAACGGCGGCAGCACGAGCTTTAGTACATAATCCAGCAATCGTATTAGCAGATGAACCGACAGGTGCGCTTGATAGTAAAAATGCAAAAAGCTTATTAGAAGCGATGCAAGATTTACATGAAAATCACAATGTAAGTATTTTGATGGTTACACACGATGCATTTAGCGCGAGTTATTGTGAACGTATTTTATTTATTCAAGACGGTCTTCTTTATAAAGAGTTAAAACGTCAAGGAACGCGAGAAAATTTCTATCAAGACATTTTAGGCGTGCTCGCTCATATGGGCTCAGCTGCTGAGTCTAAGTAGGGGGCGAGACTATGTTATTCAAATTATCACGTCATAGTATGAAAAAGATGTTAAAAGATTATATGGTTTTACTTATTGGTCTCGTTATTAGTATTAGTATTTTCTACATGTTCCAAACGATGGCGATGAATAGTGAATTTACGAAGGATAATAGTCTTATTGGTAGTATTAGACTCGTATTTTGGGTAGGTGCCATACTATTATCTTTCATTACTGTATTTTATATTATATATGCCAATTCTTTCTTACTCACATTAAGAAGAAAAGAACTCGGTATGTACATGATGCTCGGTGCGAAAAAGAAAAAAGTAGCACAGTTATTATTTATTGAAACATTCGGTATGGGTATTGTCAGTATTATTATCGGGATCTTAGTAGGGATGTTACTTGCAAGTGTAGCAGGAAACTTTTTAATGAATGGTATGGAAATTTCAACAAAAGGTAGTTATTCATCTGTATATACACCAGCAATCTTAGTTACAGCTATTTTCTTCTTAATACTATTTTTTATTACTGGTTTAATGAATAGCATCCGTTTATTACGTAAAACAGAATTAGAATTAATACGTGAAGATGAAACACTAGATGAAGTGAAGAAAAGTAAAACTCGCATTATTATAATGACTGTACTTGGTGTATTACTAGTAAGTACAGGATATTATTTTATGGTAAATATAAAAATGTTTGCTGAACTTGGTTTTATAATAGCGACAATCGTTACAACACTCGGAACATATTTTATCTTTAGTTCATTGCTTCCATTTTTTGTGATGAAAATTAAAGGGAATAAAAAACGAAATGAAACGGGCTTAAATAGTTTTACATATGCACAGCTACGCTTTCGAGTAAATAGTTTATCGAGAGTATTAGGTACCGTAGCGATGTTAATTGCATTAGGTGCAGGTGCGATGACGGCAGGGATGGCGTTCCAAAAAAATGTAGGTATTATGACAGACTTCTCTCGTGTATATGATGTCGTAATTCATGATCCAAATAATCAAGATAAAGCAGCCTTAAAAGAAATGGAAATTGTGGAAGAAAGCAAGTATAAGTATAAAGTAGATGGAGAAGCGGTTTATTATTTACGTAACGACTTAACTGAGAAACCACCACTTGTTTCAGACCACTTTGATACAAAAACTTTAAAAGAACCTGCTCGTAAACGTGTGGCTGAACCTTTAACTGAACCTGTTTATTCTGCTTTGGAAGCTCCTGAAGCAGCCAATAAATTTCCTCGTATGCCAAGGGATTGGGAAGATGCGGTTGTAAGAGAAATACAAATTACACATAATCAATTTAACGGAAAACCTGTAAGGATTGCAGATGAAGAACACTACAAAGCAGTTCAAGGAACGGAACATAGTGTAACATTAGCAAAAGTAGATGATATGAAAAAATATAAACGGTTGTTAATTGAAATAGACAAGAGACAAAAAGAACAAATTGAAAAAACAACAGGTGCAAAAGTAGACTTATTTACGAAAATGACAATTTATCAGTTTATGAACAGTTTCATGAGTGGAACAATGTTTATGGGATTTTTCCTCGGAATTGCCTTTTTAGCAATGATGGCAAGTTCTCTTATGTTCAAAATATTAACAGGTGCTTCTCGTGACGTACGACGTTATGAAATGTTACGAAAAATTGGTGTGAGACGTAGTATGTTAACGAAAAGTATATATAAAGAAATTTCATATTTATTTATCTTCCCGGCAATCATTGGGATTTCCCACGTGTTAGTAGGGCTAAACTTATTTAGCTTCATATTAGTTGACCCGTTTGTAAAAGTGTGGGTGCCGATAGGGATTTTCTTAGTCATTTATTTCATCTATTACTGGATAACTGTTCAACTTTACAAAGGTATGGTAATGCCGAAAGAAGAGGTAGCGAAATAGTTAAAGGAAAAAAGTCTTTGTTTTGAAAACAAGGGCTTTTTTCTTTATTTTTAATACATTGTGACCGAGTCTTTCTATAAAATTTATATTGAAAATTAAGAAAATATTAAGAGTTTATATAGGGGAAAGTTAAGAAGTGTATGGGATATTAAAAATGTGCAAACGAGCAAGATGAAATTAGAGAGAGAAATTGTTATATATTCATATTATTTTGAGGGAGTTTTACAGAATTAAATTGATGTTTTTATAAATTTAAAAGAAAGGAGACTACTTATGAAGAAGATAAAAAAATTAATAAAACTTATTGGTGCCATCACTACACTATTATTAATCGTAGCACTAATATTTCCTACATGGACTTCGCAAATAAAGGGGAAGAACAGTATAAACATATTAGAGCAAGTAGAGATAAATGGCAGTGGTCATGAAATTATGATACGCGGCAAAGATAGGAACAATCCAGTTATTATTTTTGTACATGGTGGACCAGGAACTTCAGAAATACCATATGCTCAAAAATACCAAAACTTATTGGAAGAGAAATTCACAGTTGTTAATTACGATCAAAGAGCGAGCGGGAAGTCGTATCATTTCTTTGAAGACTATTCGAACCTTATATCAGATCTTCTTGTAGAAGACTTATTAGCTATGACAGATTATATTTCAAACCGTCTTGGTCGAGAAAAAATAATATTGGTTGGTCATTCTTACGGTACATATATCGGAATGCAAGCTGCCAATAAAGCCCCGGAAAAATTTGAAGCATATGTTGGCATCGGGCAAATGAGTGATACAGTAGAAAGTGAAATCGATAGTTTAAAATATGTGGTTGAACAGGCACAAAAAGCTGGGAATACAGATGAGGTGTCCTATTTAAATGGGTTGACTGAAAAAATTAAAAATGGCGATACATACACTCCGAGAAATTATGTTGCGAAATATGGTGGAACATCAAGACTCATTGAAAATCCAGATGGTGATAACATCGGAATGTTACTCAGTAATGAATATAACTTGTTAGACGTAATTCGTTATAACGTTGGATTATCACATTCTCAAACTGTCTTATTAGAAAAGGATTTAAAGAATCCATTGCCTACTAAGGTGACTAAAATGAAGCTACCGCTTTATTTCCTTATGGGGAAATATGACTATAACACTTCATATCATGCAGCAAAAACATATTTTGATACGATTGAAGCAGGTCAAAAAGAATTTATTACTTTTGAGAAGTCAGCTCATTATCCACAATTTGAGGAGGAAGAAAAATTTTATAATTGGATGTGCGATACATTCGTAAAATAAATAAAGTGTATCCGAACTTTAGAAAATTATAATAGTTAGCGAGACGTATAAAGATATTTAGATGCATAGTATTAACTGAAGCGAAGTTAAATAAAAAGACTCTTGATAAAAAACAAGAGTCTTTTTTATATTGTTCTCTATACAGAAGGAAAAGATTGGATAATGGTCGAAAAATATAATATAACTTCCAAGAAATGACTGAAAAAATAAAATTTTGTCGAGAGAAAGGGTTAGAAGTATGAAAGAAATGCTACAGTTATTTCGCAACAAAGTGTATGCCCGTTTTTTTCTAGCAAATATTTTAGAGCGACTCGGTTCTATGATTGCTGGAATTTCTTTAATGTTTTATTTGTTAGACCAGTACGGAAAACAACCAGTTTACGCAACGATGACACAAATTATGATGGCATTACCCGCATTAATCTTTTTTCTATTAGTAGGGACAGTAGTGGATCGTTTTGATAGACAACGTATTTGTACGGTAAGCAACATATGTTGTTCGCTCTGTAATATCGGAATTCTAATTTCGCTTTATTACGGAATGATTATACTCGTCTTTATATTTTTATTTTTGGAAAATGCATGTATACAATTTTTCTCTCCATCAGAACAGTCGATGATACAAGGAGTAGTTGAATCAGACCAATACGGTGCAGCAGCAGGTATGAATCAAATGGTAAATAGTTTGTATGCTTTGTTTGGGGTAGGAATTGCAACGATGGTGTACTGGACTTTTGGAATTTACGGGAGCATTTTAGTAAATACGCTCACATTTATTATGAGTGGTATTTTGATTCAAACGATCTCCATTCCAGAAAAAGTTCGTTTGCCAAATGGTAGAACAAAGTGGAAAGAAGTTAATTTGAAGATGTTAATAACAGAGTTTCAAGAAGGGATCAAGTATATATATCAAAATGACACTTTAAAAAAATTACTTTTAGGATTTATCGTATTTGGACTATTAAATGGTATTTTAAGCGTATCCACTACTTACATATTAAAATATAAATTAGCACCAGCAACGTATGAAAGTTTAGCGATGGTGGGCGGTGTAGTTGGAGGGATTTCATTATTAATTGGAAGTATAGTAGCAACAAGTATAGGTAAGAAATATGCACCTAAGCCTATTATTGTATTTGGTATGGCGGGCTCAGGAGTCTTTTTCGGTATGTGTTACTTTGTAAATCACGTATGGTCTTTTTATGTATGTATCGCTTTTGCGACTTTCTTTTTACCATTTATTAATGTTGCAATAATGGGCTGGATGTATGAAATTGTAGAAGAGTCATTCATGGGACGCGTTCAAAGTTTACTTAGTCCATTAACGACAGGATTCCAGCTGTTATCTCTCGGTGCGATAGCGATGTTGTTCCCGAAATGGATTCGTGCAGATACGTTGTTTATTATTTTATTTGGTTTATTATTTTTTGTTACGTGTTTATATCGAGCCATTTTACCTAGTGGAAAGAAACGAGTGCAAGGTATAGCTGAAGAGATGTAATATATCTGGTTTTGATTTCTGAATATTCTATCGGATAGTAAGGAGAAATCGTTATGTTGATGCGAATTGTTAAATGGTGTGGGATTACTTGTTTACAACTAGTAGCTGCTATTTTATGTATAATCTGCTTAGGTGCGCTGCCACGTTTATTTAAGGGATTGCAAATGGATTTAATCGGTTTTTGGAACACGATTGTATTTCTTGGAGGAAAGTTACTTCAACCAGGTGAAATTACATATGGATTTCGGGACTCAAGAAAATTATTTCCACAAATATGGATTCATTATATTGAAACGATGATTGTATTTCTATCAGCGTTTTTACTATCTTTGCTTATAGCGTATGTACTTGTCGTTTGGGTATTGCAACGTTCTCATATGAAACAGAAAATGTGGAACGGGATTTTTCTTACGCTTGAGAGTATACCAGATATATTACTTATTTTATTATCACAACTTCTTGTCGTAATTCTTTTTCAAAAAACAGGATTTATGCCGGTCAAACTAGCTGGATTAGGGGAAGAAAGGATACGTTTGTTACCGATTATATGTCTTACAATACCAACAACATTATTATTTATTAAACTGTTATTATTACGATTTAAAGAAGAGTTAGAGAAAGATTATAGTTTGTTTGCCAAGAGTAAAGGATTAAGCTTACAGCATATTTTGACACATCATATTTCAAGAAATGTTTTATTGACGACAATTTATTATGCGAAAACAAATATATTATTTATGCTTTCCAATTTATATATTATTGAATGGATATTTAATACATATGGTATGTTTGTTTTTGTAAAAGAAAATTCTAAATTAGAAATATTTACAGTGAGTCTAGTAATATTATACGTACCGCTTTTTATACTATTTCGTATATTACATACACTCTTGCAAAATGTGATAAAGGAGCGTGTGTAATATGTGGCAAGTTGTAAAAAGAGATGTGAGATTTTGGATAGGTATTACTTTTTTAAGTGTACTAATGATTGTTAGTATTGGATATACGGTGTTTTTTGATGGGAATATTCGCGAACTTACGATGATGTATAACGAAAAAGGAGAACTAGAGGCAGCTCCATTTTCGCCATCAAGTAAATTTTGGTTTGGAAGTGATGTGAAAGGCCGCGACATTGTTCAATTAATAATAGAAGGCGCGAAATGGACAGTTGGAGCGAGTATAATTATAGCGATTTTACGAGTTATAGTTGGAGGGGGAGTTGGTTTACTTCTTGGTATGTATGGTAAACGTTCTTTTCCAGTTATTTCATCATTTTTTGATCCTTTTAGTATTGTACCAATGGTCATGATTTCTTATTTTATGTTAAATGAAGTTTTAACGTTTGACAGTGGAGCGGAAGTTGTGCCGTTGTATTTGCGGGTGGCATTTCAAATTATAGTTCTTGTATTTCTTGCTGTACCAACAGTTATGCTATATGTAGCGCAAGAAGTAAAACGTATTAAGAAAGAGGAATTTATGTTGGCAGCTACTGTTCTCGGCGGGAGTAAATGGCAGAGGTTGAAGCGCCATATATGGCCGCATATGTTACCACCATTTCTTTTATTAGTAGCCCAACAATTTGTGAGTACTTTATTGCTTCTTTTACACCTTGGTTTGTTGCAATTATTTTTTGGTGGAACAATAACCTTCAGTGGAATGGATCCAGATAGTGTAACAAAAGAATGGACTGGCCTAATTGGTCAAAACTTCCGCCATTTAACTACACATACATGGATTGTACTTATACCAATTGCTTTTTATAGTATGACGATTTTAGCGGGAAATCTAGTTAGTAATAGTATGCAAGATGCGATTAAACTAGGAAATATAAAAATACTTAAGAGCAAGGATAAAGAAGTAAAGGAAGAGAAACGAATACAAACTAATGTGAATGATTTTTCTTTCTATAGAGAGGTACAAAAATAAAAAAGATAGCTGAAGTTAAAAAACAGTAAAGTTTTAAAAGAAATAATAATCGAATTATTATGGAAATATCGATAGTGTAAATCCTATAATTGAACTGGGTGATTAAAAGTGACTATACAAAATAAAAAGATAATTGATATATGTGATAACCACAGACTATTAAATAAATATTCACGTAACAGTATTCCAAGCGTAATCTTCATAGCAGGGTTAGGCGATAGTTATGAGACATGGAAAAAAGTCCAAGACCGAATATCGCAAGAAACATCAACCTTTTCCTATAACAGGTCGGGTATTGGCAGGAGTCAAGTCGCATCCGTCCCGACGACTTGCTATAATCTAGTCGAGGAGCTAAACGAATTGTTGCTAGCGCTTGAAGTGGAGAAGCCCTATATATTGGTAGGACATTCTTTTGGTGGTTTGGTCGCTAGATTATATGCCAGCCTTTATCCACTGAACATCTGCGGTATGATTTTGGTTGACGCTGCACCGGAATATAAAGAACTTGCCTATGAAAAGGTTCTACCCGAAAATCTGCTTGCAAGAAATAGGGAATATTACGAGAATCCTATGTTGAATAGTGAGAAGATTGATAAAATACAAAGTTATAAGCAAATCGTTGATCATTCAAAGCAAAGTAACCTCCCTCTTGTAATTATTACAAGAGGTTTACCTGACAATGTTGAAGAGGGATGGCCATCTCAAGAAATATTGGAAATTGAGCAAAGACTCCAAGCAGAATTCCAATGGCTATCAACGTCAAGCAAGTACCGGATTGCTAGTCGAAGTGGACATTATATTCATCATGATGAGCCAGAAGTTGTTATAGAGGAGATTATGTTAATGTTGAAGGAGATGGGGAAATGAGCGATACAAGGACTAAATTGATGCTGGATTTGCAAAGAATTGAGAAGGATGAGTATCAGTTACGCGAAGGTGAGCAGCATCAAGATTTCTTACCTTTGTTACTTCAATATATTGGCGATCCTCAGCCAGAATTACGGGATAACCTGATTTATTCGATGTTTTATATGTGGATTAGAGAAGAGAATAGATTCAGTGAAGAGGAGTTACGAAGCCTCTTAACTGTTCTGACTGATGAGAACCATTTGTTCTATAGTATTGGTAGCGAGGATGATCAGTCAGTTTTTACAAGGACGTTCTCTGCTTTACCTATCGCTTTGATTGTGCAACGTCACAGACAGAATCCATTTTTTAATCAAGCGGAAATTGAGCAATTAATACATGCGATGCTCCGTTATTATAAAGAGGAGAAGGATCTGCGAGGTTACATTTCAGTAGGAGGCTGGGCTCACAGCGCGTCTCATGGTGCGGATGTTTTTGTCGAGCTGGTGCAGTGCGAGGAGAGCAGCGTCGCAATGCTGCGTGAGGTTCTTGTCGCTATTTCTGGCATGCTTCATAATGGTAGACACATTTTTAGCGATGAGGATGATGAGCGGTTGGTAAACATCGTGGATACGATGATTGACAAAGAGTTACTTCCACATCAAGAAATCGCTGATTGGATTAGCGGCTTAGCGCAATGCTGCAATTTGCCGAGAAGTCGCAGTCAGGTGATTGCTCGCGTGAACAGCAAAAATTTTTTACGCAGTCTCTATTTCAGAAGGGGAAAAGATAGCCGAGGGAATGAGCTTAACACTGTCATACTTAGTACTGAGGCAATTTTGAACAGGTTTTCTTTCAGTTAAAGGGTTAGAGGGGCCGTCCCAAAAGCCATCGGAAATTGGCTTTTGGGACGGCCCCTTTTTATGTCAAGAAAAACAAGAAGAAACCATCCATTGGTAAAATGGAAGTACCACCCACCACGCACAAAAGGAGAGGCAAGGGCTGCAATTAAGGCAGTTTTTCCTCATTGAACTAAAGGATAGCATTTCTGTAAAGATTGTGAAAAAATGCTTATTGAACTAACGCATGCGTTAGTTCAATAAGGTCTAAAAATGTTGTTTTAGTAAATGAGGTCATATGTAGTACAAAAAGGATAGATAATGCATATACTTTCTGCTTTATCTATCCTCTTCTTTTTCGTCTATACAATGTGCAACATTATATAACTATTATTGATATACATATGCTAAATACCTATTTCTTGGTTCTAAATAAAACAAATCGTTTTCAGCTATCTTTTTTTGTTTAAAGTGGTGGTAAATCAATCTTACCTTCTTCAAATAATTCTTTTATCATATGCTTCGTATAACCAGCGGCTTGACCAAAGGTGATTTTTGCTGGCATTGGTGCTTCATTTACATCTACAACTACATCAATAATACACGGACTATTTTGTTTTACCGCACTTTCGAAAGCAGGAAGTAGTTCATCTAAATTCTCAACACGGTATCCAATACCTCCGCACGCCTCTGCGTATTTTGCAAAATCAGGGTTTGTTAAGTCTGTACCAAATTCGATATTCCCCATAACTTCTTGTTCGAATTTAATCATGGCGATTTTATTATTGTTTAAAACGACGACAACGATTGGTAGTTTATATTTAACAGCTGTTACGAAATCGTTCATTGTCATTCCAAAACCACCGTCACCACAAACCGCAAATACTTGTTTATCCGGGAAAGCAATTTTTCCAGCAAGTGCACCAGGTAAACCGCAGCCAAGTGTTGCGAGCCAGCTAGAAATAATAAATTGCTGATTTGTCATACGAAAGTGCCTTGCTGTCCATACTGTTACATTTCCGACATCGACTGATAATATTGCATCATCATGAGCTACTTGTTGCAGTGCATGCATAACGCGTTGTGGTTTAATTGGAGTAGAAGAATCTTCTTCTTGATTGTGTAATTTTTCTTCCCACTTTTTCATCATTTCTTGATGATGCTCTAAGAAGGAATGGTCCTCGTGTTTTTCTACATTTTCAATTAACCATTTTAATGTTTTATCAGCATCACCAGCTAAGCCAATATCTGTTACGTAACGTTTTCCGATTTGGGCAGGATCAGTATCGATATGAATTGTTTTTGCTTTTTCGGGCAAGAAACCTGTGAACGGATAGGATGTACCAATCATAATTAAAGTATCCGCATGTTTCATTGCTTCATAAGAAGGTTTCGTTCCAATTAATCCTAATCCACCGATACAAAGTGGATGTTCATCAGGAATAATTCCTTTAGCTGGTAATG
Source organism: Bacillus pretiosus (assembly GCF_052947655.1). Taxonomy (NCBI): domain Bacteria; kingdom Bacillati; phylum Bacillota; class Bacilli; order Caryophanales; family Bacillaceae; genus Bacillus; species Bacillus pretiosus. The sequence goes on from NZ_CM129593.1 coordinate 2,241,107, forward strand.
TAAGTACGATTGGAGCACCGATGTGTTCTGCGAAAGTAAGTAAAGAGTCTCTCGCATGTTTCGCACCTTTTCCAGCTAAAATTACAGGCTTTTTCGCTTCATTTATTGCGAGTTTTGCAGCATGTAAATCTTCTTCTTGCGGAAATAATTCAGGTAATGTAAAAGAAGTATTTGTAACACGAGCACCACTTTTTACTTCGAATTTCGGAACATCATCTGGAATCGTAAGAACAGATACACCTTTTTTCGTATAAGCCATTCGAATCGCTTGATTCACGACAGCAGGCAACTGTTCTGCTGACATAATGCGCTGGTTATATACCGCAACATCATCGAATAATCTTTCTAAGTTTACTTCTTGGAAAAAATCCGTCCCGAGTAAATCTGTTTCTACTTGACCTGAAATTGCTAGAACAGGGGCTTTATCGAGTTTAGCATCATATAAACCATTTAATAAATGAATAGCACCGGGCCCTGCGATTGCCATACAAACGCCGAGTTTCCCTGTTAATTTCGCATAGGCAGCTGCTGCAAGTGCACCAGCTTCTTCATGGCGCACTTGAATAAATTTGATTTTATCTTGTTTTTTTCGTAAAGCTTCAATTATAGAATTGATGGAATCTCCAGGCATTCCGTATATATGTTCTACTCCCCAGTCAATTAAAAGGTCAACTAGAGCTTCACCCGCTGTTTTCCCAAACATAATTTTTCCTCCTTATAATTAGGTAGATACTATTATGCTTTGGAGAAAAAGGAAAAATATACAAATGATTATATTATTATCTTTAATGATGACCAGCGAATAGTGTAAATACTGTTATTAGTAAAAATCCACTAGTTGCCCATGTTAAAAATGTCAGGAAAGAGAGCTGTCTCTTTGCTTTCCAAAGCATTTCATGAATTGTAACATAGCCAAGGGAACCGATAGCACTTCCCATAATGAGCCCTTGTAGATGAAGAGCTTTTCCTTCCATCAAAATACCAAAAACAGTACCGGTACCGAGAATAAGTGAAAGTAATAAAGTTGTTAGTAAAAATGAAATATATTTATGCTTTGTAAAGAGAAAGGGGATAATTAAAGCTAATCCTTCAGGAATATGGTGAACAACGATTGCTATTAAAAAAGGAACTGCAGATTCAGCATGATTAATAAAAGCTGTACCTAAAGCAAATCCACTTGGCAAATTATGAATAAATATAGCAAAAGAAAGAAAAAGAAAAGTTTGCCATGCTTGTTGATCTTTTTTATGTATCATTGGATGATGACAATAGTTATCTAATAAGCTCATAACTAAAATACCGATAGCTATACCAAGTATAGGCCCAATTATTTCAAAGCTTGAAAATGTTTCAGGAATTATTTCAAGGGATAAAAGCCCAAGCAAAATTCCGCCGCATAATGCGTATAAACGATGCATTTTTTCTTCAATTAGCTGGCGTGTAGCAATGCCAACAGCACCGCCTAATAGTAATCCACCAAATGAAAAAAATGTAACAATCATTGGAATCCATAATCGTTCCATCGTATCACACTCCGATTCTTCCACTTATTTTTAGCTTACGAAAAGGAAAGTTAGATTAGTCCAAGTAATTATGTTTGATTATAGAGAAAAAACTAATAATTCGTTATAATTTATATATTAAACTTAAGTGGAAATATGAAATGGGGAATACGTTTGCAAACAAAATGAATGGATTCTAGATATTGCCTGCGGAACAGGAAGGGTTACAATTCCATTTATAGAAAACGGATATCAAATGATTGGTGTAGATATACATGAAGGTATGCTTGCTGAAGCAAAGAGAAAATCTATGGATTGTAAAAAAGTAAAATGGTTACAACAAGACTGTTTACAATTAAAGATTGAAGAAACAATTCTGTTAGCATTTATGGTTGGTCATGGATTTCAACACTTTCTTACGAATACAGATCAAAATAAGTTATTAACATCTATTCATCATGTGTTAGCTGATAATGGTATATTTATATTCGATACACGTTTTCCTTCAAAAGAAGAATTAATACAACCATCTACAGAAGAATATTGGACAACTATTAGTGATGAAAAGGAAAGAAAATGCGATCTATATACTGAAATGACATACGATTCAATTCAGCAAATACAGCATTACATAACAACAAGAAGATTTTATGAGGGTGATATGCAAGTAGAAGAACTGAAAACAACGATTGATCTTCGCTATACGTATCCACAGGAGTTAGAAAGATTATTAGTAGTGAATGGTTTTGAATTATTACATATATATAATGATTGGGAAGGAAATGAGTTAGGGGAAGACTGCTATTCTATGGTAGTAGTTTGTCGGAAGAAAAAATAGTGTTATTTTTAAAATATGAGTGTGAAAAGCTTTTAAGGAGAGAAAAAGATGACTTGGTACTTAGATAATGTTTATGAAATAAATAAAGAAGCGCCCTATACATTCTATCTTCCTAGCTCAGAAGTTTTGGAGAAATTAAAGGTTGGAGATTTGGTAAAGTTAATTTTTGTAACTAAAATCGAAGACGAAGATGGGTTTCATGGTGAACGAATGTGGGTGGAAATCACTGAAAGGAATGAGAAAAAGTTTGTAGGGGAACTGATCAATGAGCCATATCGTTTAGATTTAAAAATAGGTGATAAAATTTCATTTGGAATTGAAAATATATGTGATACGGAATATAATGATCCAGCTTCAAAAGATTGGGATTTTTATTTTGATACGAAGGTAATTGTTAGTGATGATGTACTTGAAAAAAGAGAATTTAACTTTATGCTTAAAGAGGGTTCAAGAGAAGAAGGTGACTCTGGTTGGTCAATATTGAGTGGCTATGAAAGTGATGACTATGTCAATAATCCTAAAAACTTTCAAATTATTTCAATTGGAGTCATTTTGAATATAGATGATTCTATTTTAAACTTTCTTGAGGAACCACCTTTATGTGCATATGAAAGAAATGATGAAGGTAGATTCTATAAGATTGAAGACTATGATTGGGATGCTTATTTAAATGGATAGATGAAGTTACTATGTTCTAAAGAAAGCGATATATATTATTTCATGCTATGTGCTGGATGAAGGTTTTACAGATAATAATTGAAGAGAATAGTAGTAAATGGAGGAACTAATTATGCAGCAAATAAAAAAAATAGGAAACTCATTTTGGTATATGACACCTGTTTCTGAAACAGATAGACCTATATTAGGAATGGTCGTTGGACAAGAAAAAACTTTAATGATTGATGCAGGAAATTCAGAAGAACATGCACAATTATTTTTAGAAATGCTAAAAGAACAGAATGTATCAAGTCCTGATTTCGTAGCATTAACTCATTGGCACTGGGATCATATTTTTGGGTTGCCTGTACTACAAGATGCATTAACTATTGCGCATGCAGAAACGAAGAAAGAAATGCAGCCACTAGTATCTTATGAATGGACAGATGAAGCGTTGGACGCACGCGTAAAAGATGGGACTGAAATTGCATTTTGTGCAGATTGCATTAAAAAAGAGTTTGAAGAAAAAGCGAGAAATATTAAAATTATTCCTCCGACCTTAACGTTCCAGGATCAAATTGAATTAGACCTTGGTGAAGTGACATGCGTGTTAAAACATGTCGGCGGAGATCATGCACATGATTCAGTTGTTATTTACGTGAAAGAAGAAAAGATTTTATTTTTAGGAGACTGTATATATGCAGATATCTTCTCTTCAAAGTGGAACTATTCGATGAAACGAACGTTTAAATTAATAGAAGAGTTGGAGTCATTTGATGCTGAAACTTATATTCTTTCTCATGGGACAGCTATAAGTCAGGATGAGTTTTTACAAGAAATGCATTTGTTAAAAACAGTAGGAACTTATACAGAAATTCATAAAGGCGATGAAGAAAACATAAAGACAGCGTATAAACGAGACGTAAATAGAGAATTAAATGAAGATGAATTAGAAACAATTACGTTTTTTGTAAATGGTTATGAAATGAATAATCAGTAAGACACTACACTAATCAAATATAATTAAACTGCATAAAAAGAGTATTGAAAGTTAATTCAATACTCTTTTCAATAGTTAAATATGTAGTTTCAAACAAATTCTAAATATGGGGTTTATCGTCTAAAATAATGCCATTCTATTTATTTTTCATATAGATAGTGGTTCAAGTGGAAGCTTTCTTCGCTAATTCAGTTATATAGTTAAAAAATCCATTGTGGTTTACATCATATACTACATTTACAGGTCGTCCGTCAACAGTTTCCACTGTACGCCCCTGGCTAGGTCCATATGTATGAATAATACTATTAATTGTTTGTAATTTTGCAAGGTCAGATTTCCCGATAAAGGCAGCAGTCAATACATCCCACAAATAGTAAGTAGAGTTAGTTGAGAAATGAACGAGGGGAGGAACCATTGCATAGCATTGACCAAGAAAATCAACACCAATATATTTACGCTCTTTTGCCCAACTTTCACGTATGTCTATAGTTAATGGAACTTGGTTTGTACTTTCTAGCGTTACTAAGTCGATTTTAATTTTTGATTCCCACACACGAGCTACTGCTTCAGGATCCCAAAACGAATTCCACTCAGCCGTTCCATCATGTTCTGGTTCATGTACATTGCCGGCAGTACGAAATGTTCCTCCCATCCAAACAAGGCGCTCAATTTTCCCCTCGATTACAGGTGCTTCATATAGTGCACGCGCTAAATCGGTAAGAGGCCCTGTAAATAATAAAGTTGTTTTCTCTTCAGTTTGTAGTAGGGTTTCAATTAAATGATGATGTGCAGGTTTTTCTGCTACGGGTGTTACAACTTTTCCAGACTCATTTAAAATGGGTAAAGCATCTACATAAAATGCATGCATCCGCCACTCTTTTGGAAATGGATTTTTTGCACGGGAATTTGATGCGGCTACTTCAATATTTCCTTTGCCGAAGCGATCAATAATTTTGCGACTTGCAGACATTGCTGGTTCTAAATAGCAATCTGCAGGGATAACTGAAACACCTGTAAGTTTGACATTATCCATCTGGAGTAATAAAAATAATGAAATTAAATCATCTACACCACCATCATGATTGAAGTACACTTTTTTCATCATTATAATCTCCATCCTATATGATTTAGTTAGGAATTAAATATGAATTGCGGAAAAATCATCAATAATTTCCACCACTTCAATTTTTCCATTGATCAGTAACTCAGGAAGTTCATTACTAACGTTTCCTTTCCAATACTCTCTTGCTTGTTCAATTTTTTGAGAGAAAGGAATACCATCTTCTTTCGGTAAAAGATTTCCGTCACCTTCAAAACAATTGCCAATTACTCGTAGTTTAACAATCTGCAAAACTTCTCGATTGTAAGAATCAAATAATGCTTTCCATTTTAAAGTATCTTCATAGCTCTTTGCAGCATATAAACAAGATAATCTTGAAGGGTATTCAGGGAATTCTTGTAGTCTTACCATTTCTACAATCGTTTCTCTAACGGCTCTAATTGTTTGATTCATATAATTCATAACTACTTTAGCATTTTCATTATTTATATGTAATTCTTCATTTGTATAATGTTCTTTTAAAATTTGCATGGGATCTTCACCGTTAGAATTCAAATGTTCCCTTTCAAAAAAGAAATGAAAGAGGGTATTCGTTTGATTTTTATCGAAATGAATTATTTGTCCAATATTCATTTTTTCCCTTGTAACGATGTGGTATACGTAAAATTCTATGTCATTCATGGTTATCCTCCTAGTAGTAATGTATTTCAATGTTAAATTTAGTAATTCAACATTGAAATATATAAAACCTTTATAAGTAAGAGTGAGAATTTGATCAGAAAGTATAGTGAATATATGATAACGCTTTAAATTTGTTCACAAAATGTTCACTTACGAAGAGGTTTCCATAATCGATATAATGACAAAGACTTAAACAGAAAGGATGATAGAAATTGCCAACAACAAGAAAGGAAAACCTCCAATTTGGTATGATGATGTGCCTTGGGATGGTTATTGTAATGACGTTTTATAATTTATTACTGAATGGAGCAGGAGGGCCAATTCATATTAAGGAGATCGCATTAGAACTAATAATTGGATTCATTATTGCATTATTAATTGAAATATGTATCGTTGGACCTTGTACGAAAAAACTTGTATTCATGTTACCGTTTGATAAATCGAAGAAAATAAATATTATAGTTGCGATGGCGACAGCTATGGTAATTGGAATGGTTTTCTTTATGTCTTTTTACGGAATGGCTATGATGTATTTACATGGTGGACTACAAGGAGACTCATTTGTATCGATGTATTTTTCAATTTTCATTAAAAATTTCATTTTGGCGTATCCATTACAATTAATTATTATGGGGCCACTTGTGCGTTTCTTATTTGGAAAGTTTGTTATGAAGAATAAACCTGTTAATATAGCGTAGTTATAAATATTAAAATATTATATAACGATAAAACAATAAAAACACATCTCAAATATTTTGAGTTGTGTTTTTTATTGTTCATTTGTAGCTATTTTCATATTGATGTGACATTTGTCCTTTTGCCTTTATAGGATTATAGCTTTTAATTAAGTCAGAAATAGAAGATTAGGAGATGATTTTTTGAAAGGCGTTGTATTTGCTATTTTAGCTGGCGTATTTATTACACTTCAAGGTACATTTAATGCAAAACTTAGTTCACATATCGGTATATGGTCGACAAGTATTATTACGCATTTAATTGGATTCATTATTGCAACAACAATATTTTTGTTAAAGAAAGAAGAGAAAATAGCGGATTTAAAGGATGTGAAAAAAATATATTTAGTAGCTGGTGCACTTGGCGGATTAATTATTTGTGCAGAAACAGTAGCGATACATGCAATGGGAGTTACATTAACAGCTGGAACACTTATGGTTGCTCAATTATTAACAGCAACTCTAATTGAAATGAAGGGATTATTTCAAATAAAAAAGATACAGATGGAGAGATATCATATTGTGGGAACAATAGTAATGATTATAGGTATTGTTGTATTTAATATGTAAATGAAAGGAGGAAATGAAAATGGAGAATAGATCAGATTTAATTATCCATTATTTGAAAACTAATAAAATGCTTGAAATTTTTTCAGAGATAGATACAGCTTATTTTCAAGTAAATCATTTTGAAAAAGGCGAGCTTATTTGCAATATAGATGACGCAATGGATCGTTTATATTTTGTTGTTAAAGGTAAAGTAAAAGTTTATACGATTACACCAGAGGGAAAGAAACTGATCCTTCGTTTTATCAATCCATTGGCGGTTGTTGGCGATATTGAATTAATACAAAATAGCAAAGCGCATAATGTCGTTGAAGCTTGTTCAGATGTTATAGCCATCTCTATTTCTCATGCTGTAATTAGAAATAAGTTATTACATGATCCTATATTTATGAACTTCTTGCTTGAAAACATTGCAAACACATTAAAAATATCGACTCGTTTTACAGCACTTAATTTACTTTATCCAGTAGAAGTACGTGTAGCTAGTTATTTACTTTCTATTTCTACTGATAGTAACGGGAATATGTATAAAAAAGATTTGGATGCAACTTCGATATCAAGTATTGCGGATTTTATAGGAGTAAGTTATAGGCACGTCATACGGGTGTTACAAAAATTTTATAAAGAAAAATTAATTGAAAAGAAAAATGGTGTTATTGTAATTAAAGATTTTTTTAGAATGAAGGAAGTTGCTAAAAATAATATATATGAGCAATGAATAGGGGAGAGGGAATATGATTGGATTTAGTTTAGCTATAATAGCTGGCGTATTAATTAGTTTACAATCTATTTTTAATGCAAAGGTAAATGAAAGTGTAGGACAGTGGTTAACAACAGCATGTGTTCTTGGAATAGGTCTCATAAGTTCTATTCTATTTTATATCATTACAGAAAACAGTATTAGCATTAAAGTGTATACTACAAATTATTTGTTTTATGTAAGTGGATTGTTTGGCATCGGGTTAATTATTTGTATAATGGGTGCAATAAAGAGTTTAGGTCCAGCGTATACGGTGTTAATTAGCCTTATTACTCAATTAGTTGTTGCGTTATGTATTGATACATTCGGATTGTTTGGAATGGAGAGCATTCCATTGCAAATAAATAAATTAGTTGGGATAGGTCTATTAATTGTAGGGGTAGGAATTTTTAAAAATCTATTTTCGAGTAAGAAAGCTATTCATATAAATGAGGATAAGAAGTAGTGAATATATTTTGGTGAAGAGTTTACATCTATACAATACAATTATAAGTCAGTAACTAAAGCAGTTGAAAAATAAGAAAAGAAGAAGACCTTGTAAACTTAAGATCTTCTTCTTTTCTTATTTTCTATTGAATCGCACATGAACAAACTTTAACATCTTTATTAAGTTTACAATTCGCATCATAATGCGCGTACTACCATCCCAATCTTTATTTGTAGGTATATCTTTAAAGAAAGGAGAGCAGCTTAATACTTTTATGGTAGAAGACCATTTTTCTATTGATTTTGGATTGTTTACATAAAAATGCATCATTGCGCCGTTATTACCGGATTTCTTTACAGTAGCATTTGAAAGGTTCAGTGCAAATTTTGATTCAGCGTCAAAGTATAATTCGCCTCCAGGAAAACGTTTTGACACAGCGACTATGATTTTCTTCAAATCCTCTTCTTTAAAGTAATAAAACACGCCAGCTGATATAAAAAGAATACCGTCGTTTGGATCATATTTTATATCGTCAAACCAAGAAGTATCAAAAAATGATTTAGCGATGCTCATGTTTCTTGGTGTATCTTCAATTAATGTTTTTCGAAATGAAATAGCATCGGGCAAATCAAGATTATACCAATGTATCGTACCGTTATCAATTCTAGAAAAAGTAGTGTCTAGTCCAGAACCGATATTTACAATAGTAGCATTTGGATGTTTTATAATGAATTTTTTTATCGTATCATCAATTTTTCGTGCGCGAGTAATGTATGTGATACATCCGTATTCACCAAATGTATTTGCTATTGTTGAGAAGTCAAAATCACATTCTTTAATAATTCGAATTGCTTCCGTATCATCTAAAATATCTTTATTTTTCTCACTGCCATAGGCACGTCCCCATAGCGGAATAAGCATCGTACCTTGTACTGAATGAATATCTATTTCTTTAACCATGAAACATCCTCCGTGTAATAAAAAATTATTTATATTTTTAATCGTTATTTAACATTTTTGAGAGCATTTTATTTGTTTTATACAATCCGTAAGTTAAATCACGTTGATCTTCTTCACTTAGTTTCTCAAGATTATTAGTGAAATTATTATATATTTGTTTCCATCTCTCATAATGTACCTTTTCAGCCTTTTCTGTTAGAGAGATTAATATAGCTCTTTTGTCTACCGTATCTTGTTTTTTTATAATGTATCCATTTAGTTCTAAATTACGAACTGTTACGCTTAATTGTTGTTTAGGTATGTTTAAATAACTGGCAATCATTTTTAAATTTACAGGCACCTTTTTTTGTGCGATATATTCCACTACGTGTTGCTCTATATGTGTAAATTCAGATGATTTTTCCGATAATAATTTGAAAGTACCTGACATATTTAATAATAAATTCATGTATTCGTTTAATAATTCGTTTTGGGTCATCATTTTCGCTTCCTTTATGCATTTAGTAATTATTTTATTACTATTTTAATGGTAAAACAAGTGATTTAATCCATCATAGTAAATTAATGTTTACTATGATTTATTTTTAAAATTATATGAATTGAAATAGAAGAGTATGAGAGATGCTTTTAGGAGAGGAGAGTATGACCGGAAAGGGAATATTACTAAATACATATAACTAATGCATGCAATGTCTTTTTCAGTTATTATGTTGTAAATAATTTTATGATAAAATCTTTAACATAATGAAATAAAGGGGTAGTATTCTATGGGGTATTTCTCAAATGGTTTATTAGTTCTGTTTGTGCTTATCGTATGCAGTTGTATAATTTTTGGTTGATAATATAATGAGAGTCTTATAAAAAAGAAGTTATCTTAAGTGAGATAACTTCTTTTTATTTTATGTTAAGAAGGAATTATATTGTTCTTAGGGAAGTTTGTATAAATTAATTTCATATTAAAGATAATTGTATGAAATAAAAACAAACGAGAAAATAAGGAGTATTTACATGAATAACAGTATAAATTATACAATGGAACACCCAACAAATTTCAATGGATTATTAACTGTATATGAATCTTTAGGATGGAATTCTCTTCAATTAACGGTTAACGAGTTAGAACAAATGTGTAAACAAAGTTGGTATGCAATGTATGCTTTTGATGATAAGAAGCTAGTAGGGATGGGGCGTATTATATCAGATGGCGTGATAACAGGCGTTATTTGTGGTGTTTGTGTATTACCAGAGTATCAGTCCATTGGTATTGGAAAAGAAATAGTAGAACGATTAATCCATCACTGCGAACAAAACAAGGTAATTCCTCAACTTATGTGTGTGGAAAAATTGCAATCTTATTATGAATCTATGGGGTTTGAGGCATTTTCTGTTGGAATGACAAAACACATTATAAGATAGTGGAGCTTTATATTTCCAGTTTATTCGTACATATCTTCAAACTTCAGTATAAAGGAGAATTGCTATATGGAGATTGCTAAAGGGGTAGAAATGTTACAACTTGAGTTTCAAGAATTTATCCCGCTTTAATGGGCAGTAAGACCCCCACCTCAAAATTCAACGAAAGCAAAGAATTTAGGTGGGGGATCAACTGCCCATAAAAGTCCGATTGGTTCAACTAATAATCAGTTGGGGATGAAGAAAACCCCCACTGATTAAAGTTTCACTTTATTATTCACCCAATTCTTTTATGAGAGATGAAATGGCAGTTTTAATAGATACTGGTTTTCCTGGACAATTTGAAGATATACAAGTAGGGATGGAAAAGGTTGGGGTATCATTTGATAAGTTAAAAGTCGTGATTTTGACGCATCAGGATATAGATCATATAGGTAGTCTTCCAGAGTTATTGCAACGCTGTGGAAGTAATATTAAAGTTTATGCGCACGAGTTAGATAAGCCATATATTGAGGGAAATTTACCTTTATTGAAAGATGGAAAAGTCGAGAATCCACCAAAAGGAAAAGTGAGTAATACTGTGATTGATGGGCAAGAACTTCCGTATTGCGGTGGGATACTAATTCTACATACCCCAGGACACACTCCAGGTCATATTAGTTTATATTTGAAACAAAGTAAAACCCTTATTGCAGGAGATTCTATATATAGTGTGAATGGAAAGTTAGGAGGAATTCACGTCCTAACTACTTTAAATGTTAAGGAAGCACAGCAGTCTTTGAAGAGGTATTCAAATCTTGATATTGAATCGGTAGTTTGTTACCATGGGGGATTAAGTAAGGAGAATATAAAGATTCAAATTCAAAATTTGTAAAAGTTGAAGAGGAATTTTTTGTTAAACTGAGCTGAAGTATAATCTAATTAATAGTAAATAAATAAAAGAGCATGTTTGAAAAAAATTCAAACATGCTCTTTTATTCAAGAAAATCTATTTAATATTAATGACCTAACCCGTTCCAATAAAAAGAAACGATTTTTTTTGCTAAGTTATCTATATTTGAAGGAATATCATTATGGCTCTCATCCTTAAAATTTCCCATTGATAATAAAGAAACGAAAGCGTAAGCAGCAAATGTAGCATTTCCTTTTGGGATTTCTCCAATTTGCATTGCGTTATCGAGTGCTTTTTCTAATACTTCATACATGTTGTCTTCAGCGTCTTTTAATTCTTTCAATTGTTCTTCAGATAATGATAGTTTTGCATCTTTCATAAAATTCTTCATATCAATATCCATCGTTGCGTGTAAGTAGACTTTAGCGAAGTCCAATAATCTTTCTTTTAAAGTCTTATTTGTAGAAAGGATTTGAGACATATTTTCGCGTATACGTATCATCATTTGAATCATAGTAGCGGTAAATAAATCTGCTTTTGTTGAATAGTAATAGTAGACGGTTGCTTTCGTAACACCACAAACTTTTGCGACTTCATCCATGGAAACGACTTGATAATTTTGAGTAAGAAATAGCCGAGTTGCCACTTCCAAAATGGTTTCTTTTGTAGATTTTGTATTTTTATTTTGACGAGGCCTTCCGAGAGGACGTTGTTTTTGTTCCAAATCTATTCGCTCCTGACATGTATTGTTGAGATAATTATAACACAAATTTTTATTCATTCTTGATTAATTAACCGACCAGTATATATAATTAATAGTGGAAGAAAAAAGGAAGGTGGGTTTTTATGAAAAAGCACCCGTTACATATGTTAGGGAGGCTTGTAGCAGGGAAGCATACACAATGGATAACTTTATCAGTATGGATTCTTATTACATTATTACTTTCATTTACGTTACCACAAGTAAATAGTACAAAAGAACCGAATCCGAAAAATTTACCTGAAACAGCTATGTCGCAGCAAGCGGAAGCACTTATGAAAAAAGAGTTTCCGAATAATGCAGGGAATCCTTTATTAGTAGTATGGTATAAAGATGATGGATTACAGTCACAGGATTATAAACTCATACAAGACGTTTATAAAGAATTAAAGGCCAGTCCTTTAAAAGAACAATCAACGTTACCACCATTTGATACAATACCAGAACAAGTATTATCAAAAAGCGCATCAAAAGATGGTACATCATTTGTCACACCGGTATTCTTTAATAAATCTGCCGGAACAGATATATTAAAAGGAAATCTTGAAGATTTAAGAAAGATAGTAAATAGTAAGGTGAAGGAAGATCCATTTAAACAAAAAATAAGTGAATCTGGTTTACATGTTCGATTATCTGGACCTGTAGGTATTCAAACTGATGCGGTTAGCTTATTTAGTCAAGCTGATGTGAAGCTGTTAGTTGCTACTGTACTACTCGTATTAGTCTTATTAATTTTACTGTATCGTTCACCAATTTTAGCAATTTTACCTTTACTTGTTGTGGGCTTTGCATACGGTATTATTAGTCCTACACTTGGTTTTTTAGCTGATCACGGATGGATTAAAGTAGATGCCCAAGCGATATCAATTATGACAGTATTATTGTTTGGTGCTGGAACGGACTATTGTCTATTTTTAATTTCGAGATATAGGGAGTACTTGCTAGAGGAAGAAAGTAAATATAAAGCATTGCAACTTGCAATTAAAGCTTCTGGCGGAGCAATTATAATGAGTGCGTTAACTGTTGTACTTGGATTAGGAACATTATTACTCGCTCATTACGGTGCCTTTCATCGATTTGCGGTACCATTTAGTGTTGCTGTATTCATAATGGGAATTGCTGCTTTAACAATTTTACCAGCGTTATTATTAATTTTCGGTAGAACTGCATTCTTCCCATTTATACCGAGAACAACTTCAATGAATGAGGAATGGGTAAGAAAGAAAAAGAAAGTTGTAAAAGTTAAAAAATCAAAAGGTGCTTTTAGTAAAAAACTTGGAGATGTCGTAGTACGAAGACCGTGGACAATAATTATGCTCACTGTATTTGTTTTAGGTGGATTGGCTTCATTTGTACCACGTATTCAATACACATATGACTTATTAGAATCGTTTCCAAAAGATATGCCTTCACGTGAAGGGTTTACGTTAATTAGTGATCATTTTTCAGCTGGAGAACTAGCACCAGTAAAAGTTGTTGTTGATACGAAAGGAAAAGAGCTTCCTATTAAAGAAGAACTAGAGGGATTTTCTTTTGTAAATACAGTAAAAGACCCAAAAGAGGGTAAAGAAAATAAGCAAATACAAATGTATGAGGTTTCTTTAGCTGAAAATCCATACTCAATTGAAGCGTTAGATCAAATCCCTAAATTGAAAAGTAGTGTAGAAAAAGTATTAAAAGATGCTGGGATTAGTAATGCAGAAGATCAACTATGGATTGGCGGAGAAACAGCATCATTATATGATACAAAGCAAATTACGGAACGTGATGAAGCAGTAATCATTCCAGTAATGATTAGTATTATAGCTTTATTATTACTTGTTTACTTACGATCAATTGTCGCGATGATTTATTTAATTGTAACTGTTGTATTATCGTTCTTCTCGGCACTAGGAGCAGGGTGGCTATTGCTTCATTATGGTATGGGAGCGCCGGCCATTCAAGGTGCGATACCGTTGTATGCATTCGTATTTCTGGTTGCTTTAGGTGAAGATTATAATATCTTTATGGTTTCAGAAATATGGAAAAACAGAAAGACACAAAATCACTTGGATGCTATAAAAAATGGCGTTATACAAACAGGTAGTGTCATTACATCCGCAGGTTTAATTTTAGCAGGAACTTTTGCAGTGTTAGGTACACTTCCAATTCAAGTTCTTGTTCAATTTGGTATTGTAACTGCAATTGGTGTACTACTAGATACATTTATTGTTAGACCATTACTTGTACCAGCAATTACAGTTGTTCTAGGTCGCTTTGCTTTTTGGCCAGGAAAGCTTTCAAGAAAGAGTGAAGAAGTACAAAAGGTGGATGCATAGTTAAGAAAGCCAAGGATATTTTCCTTGGCTTTCTTCTATGTATTTTATTAATTTTTTGAAGTCAAATCATCAGTTACAGCATGATCAGCATCTTCAATAGCAGTTTCTGGCATTCCATATAAGCCGTTCATTGCTTGTTCTTCTACATTAAGGTTTACAGTATTATTATTTTGAATAGGTGTATTGTTTGCGATAGCATTATCTTTTTTATTTACATTTTTGTCATTCATGTTTGAATCCTCCAAACGTCAGTTGATTTATTAATAGTATGTGGTTGGATTTCAATAAATATGTGAATGAATTTTTGTAGATGTTATATAATTAAATAAAAACTTTAACTATTAGGAGTGAACAGGTTTGGTGAAAACAAGAAAGTTAGCCTTCTAAAATAAAAAAATTTTAGGAGGCTATTACAATGAAGTTTTATATAATTGACAGAGAAAATTGGAATAGAGAGCAGTATTTTGAACATTATTTAAAGTTGAAATGTACGTTTAGTATGACTGTGAATGTTGATATTACGAGGTTATTAAAGGAATTACATCAAAAAGGAATAAAATTTTATCCCGTTTTTATATATTTAATTTCTAGAGTAATAAATAATCATAAAGAATTTCGAACATGTTTTAACGATGAAGGAGTTTTAGGATATTGGGAGGAAATGATACCAAGTTATACAATCTTCCATAAAGATGATAAATCTTTTTCAAGTATATGGACGGATTATTCTAATGATTTTCACATTTTCTATAAAAACTATGAAGAGGATATGAGGTGCTATGCTGGTGTTCATGGTCTCTTCACAAAAGAAAATGTTCCGCCAAATGTTTTTCCTATTTCTAGCATACCTTGGGCTAGTTTTACTGGATTTAATCTTAATATTAATAATGATGGTGATTTTCTATTACCAATTATAACTTGTGGGAAATATTTTAATGAAGAAAATAAGGTTATGCTACCAGTTTCATTACAAATTCATCATTCGGTTTGTGATGGATATCATGCGAGTCGATTTATAGAGGATTTACAGGAGTTAAGTAATAGTTGCAACGAGTGGCTAAAGTAATATCTAATTTTTAATTATACACAATTGAAAATGAATAAAAGAGGAGAACATGTTTATATAGCATGGTCTCTTTTTTATTCATTAATGCTAAGTAACAGTGGAAAATATAGGTTTATTTGTAGTTTAATAGTAAATGAAGTTATTAATTTTAATTTTCTTTATTTTATAACTATACGGTTCGCAAAACTTATTATCTTGTAACAATGAAGGAGAAAACAAAAATGATAATAATATCTATAGAAAAAGCTACAATTTTAGATGCTGAAAAGTTAACAGAAATAATGACAAGAACATTTGATG
Source organism: Bacillus pretiosus (assembly GCF_052947655.1). Classification (NCBI taxonomy): domain Bacteria; kingdom Bacillati; phylum Bacillota; class Bacilli; order Caryophanales; family Bacillaceae; genus Bacillus; species Bacillus pretiosus. The sequence goes on from NZ_CM129593.1 coordinate 2,257,042, forward strand.
AAGAAGCAAAACGATGGCTATGCGGTCAAGGTGATGTCATTGACTATAACATCCAACCACCAGGCTATTCTTCAGTTGAAATGATGAGATATTCAATCGAAGAACTGGATTCTTTTAAGGTAATAGTGGATGACAAAATAATCGGAGGAATTATAGTTACGATTTCTGGTAAGTCATACGGTCGAATTGATCGTATTTTTGTAGATCCTGATTATCAAGGAAAAGGAATTGGATCACATGTTATTAAATCAATTGAAGTGGAATATCCAAGCATAAGGGTTTGGGATCTCGAAACATCCAGTAGACAACTTAATAATCATCATTTTTATGAAAAAATGGGCTATGAAATAATTTTTAAATCTGAAGATGAGTATTGTTATGTAAAAAGAATAACTGTAGAGTCAGCTAAAGAGAACCTGATTAAAAATAATGATATGAAAAATAGCCAATATGAAAACTGTAATCTAGCAAATACAGAGTATTATCAAGTGAATTTAAAAAACAGTTCCTTTGTTGGTAGCAATATGATGAATATGAAGATGAGTAATTGTAATGTGAGTCAATCAAAGTTTAGAAATATAAATTTTAAAAGTTCTTTATATGCCGATTTAAATCTTTCCGGTAGTAAATTTTCTTTTGTGACTTTAGGTGGAGTTCATTTTAAAGATACAAACCTTGGAGAAGGTAAACATCCTATTTCATTTAATAGATGTGATTTGGAAGGTAGTGCGATAAGTAATAGTAATCTGAAAAATATGGAAATAGAAAATTGTGATATAACTGGTATGAAAATAAATGGTATTCCAATTGAAAATCTGCTGGAGTTATATAATAGAGTAAAAAGTTAACTAAATTGTAGATAAGGATAAGCTGTTCAAAAATTGGATGTTATACTGAAATGATTATGTAAAAATAACATAAAGAAATATAGAAGAGAAGGGGTTTCACCCGGGGGTCTAGAATGAATAATGTATTGTTATGAATATGGAGGGGAGAAAATATGGAGATCAAACTAAGAGCGGTAGAAATACAAGATGCTAGAGCAATTCATCGTATATGCATACAAGATGATGTATTACCTTATATGGTTTTCTTACCTAGTATGCGTGTAGATGCGATGGAAAATAGAATTCGTAATTTAGCGCCAAATCAATTTGAATTTGTTGCAGAGTATGATGGAAAAGTTGTTGGATTTGTTGGATTAACCCAAAGCCCAGGACGTAGATCTCACTCGGGGGATTTGTTTATGGGGGTAGATAGTGAATATCATAATAAAGGCATTGGGAAAACACTTCTTACAAAAATGCTTGATTTAGCTGATAATTGGTTAATGTTAGAGCGAGTAGAGCTTGGTGTTTTAGAAACGAATCCGAAAGCGAAATCGCTATATGAAAAATTTGGATTTGTAGAAGAGGGAATAAAAGTAGGGAATTTGAAGGCTCACGGAAAGTTTATTAATGAAATTATGATGAGTCGTTTTAGACCTGATGGTTTAATTGTACATAATGAATAGTGAAAAGCATGACAAATTAATGTCATGCTTTTTTATTTGTTAGTTGTGATTCGGTAGTTTTGGTTGTAATAAGAATAATGCTAAACCAATAAAAATAAATGTAATGCCTAGCCCTTGTTGTAAAGAAATAGTCTCATTTAATATAAAGTACGCTAGTATACAAGTTCCAATCGTTTCTCCTAAAATACTCATAGAGATTACAGTAGCACTCATCCATTTTAATAACCAATTAAAAACTGTTTGCCCTAAAATTGTAGCAATAAATGCTAAGCCGATAAAGCACAACCAAGTTTGTGTAGAGTAATGGATGAAAGATTCTTGCTGCATGTAGGAAAAAATACCGAGAAAACAGGCGCTACTTCCATAACTAATTACCGAATACGGTATAAGTGATAAATCTTTACGAACATGTTGGCTAATGAAAAAGTAAGTGGTAATAATTCCGGCCGCAATAAAGGCTAAAATGTCCCCGTATAAAGCTTCTCCACTAATTTGGAAGTCTTGCCATCCGATGACGATACTTCCTGAAATAGCGATGAGGCAACCAATGACCGCTCCTTTCGTAAATCTCTCTTTAAATAGAAAGTAACCACCAATCATTGAAAATAAAGGTTGTAACGTTACGATAACTGTAGAACTCGCTACAGAAGTATATTGTAATGATTCAAACCATAGTACATAATGTGCAGCTAAAAATAGCCCGGATATGAATCCGAATCCCCATTGTCTGTTTGTTACTGTTTTTAGCTCGTTTCGATTATTTTTATTAAATAGTAATAACGGTAATAGAATCAGTGCAGCAAAAAATAAACGGTAAAAAGCAATGATAGCCGCAGGAGCATCTGCCAATTTTACGAAAATTGCTGAAGTTGATAGGGCGAATACGCCGAAAAATAAGATGCAATATGAAAGAATAGGTGATTTCACAGTTTGTCCCTCCGATAGATTGTTTATTATAATGAACTAAATACGATATAATGTACAAAGGTAAGTATATAAGTCCTTAAGGCGATAGGAAAGGATTATTTGCCTTTGTTTACTATGTCAGCACAAAGACAACGAAACATGCAATATGATGAACGAAAGGAAGGTTTTACTATGATACATGATAGACTCGGACAAACTGTATTAAGTTATCGTAAGAAAAATAATATGACAATTCGTGAATTTGCTGATTATGCAGGAATTAGTACTTCACTAATTAGTCAAATTGAACGAGGATATGCGAATCCTTCTTTAAGTGTATTGGAATTAATTGCGAAAGCATTAAATGTACCGCTATTTACACTTTTTATTAATGAGATTGATACAGATTCACTCATTTCTAAGAAAAAAGATCGAAAAAAAGTGTATCGGGAGAACAATGATCACATTGTATATGATGTATTAACACCGGATTTTATGAAAGCACGAATTGAAATGTTAATAATGGATTTAAATAAACAAGCAAACACAACGGAAAGTCACTATTCACATGAAGATAAAGAAGAGATTGCTGTTGTTATGAAAGGAGAAGTGTATGTGGAGTTAGAAGGAAAAGAATATTTTTTAGAAGAAGGCGATGTTGTACGTATTCCGCCAAATGTGAAACATCGCTTTTTGAATAAAAGTGATGAATCCAATCATATTTTATTTGTATTGACACCATCTTTAGGATGAGTATTAAGTGATTTTTATTACGGGGGAAAAATAGATGGAAAATAAAACTGTTTTAAGAGAGGGTCTTTCAATTATTTCTCAGTGTAAAAAACAAACAAATGATATTTGGCATGCGCATTTCGGAGCAGCTGCAATTGCTAGTTATTTTTTTATGAAAGATAACAATATGGAAGAAGAGATAAATCGTAGTATGTATTCTCAAACAAAAATGATGTTGAACAATCAAAACTTAGGTGAAATCATCGATAGTAAAAAAGAAATTGATTTTCAAAGTGCTGAAAAACTGATTATAAAATCAATGGAGCATACAATTGATGAACTTCATTGGGTGGGGCATAATGTCATTTATGCTGCATTAAGTTTATTAGCTATGAAAGAGTTACAAAAATGGGGGAATAATCAAGCAATTGAGGGAATTACTAACCTTATATTATCGTTTCGAAAAACAATTCCTGGTAGATCGTGGATTGGTTTTACGACGAAGGAAGTAAAACAATTAAGTATAAACGATGAGATAGAAAGTGAATTCAAAAACCCGAAACAATTATCTAAGTTTATTTTAAAGGAGCTCTCGCAATTTAATATTATTTATAGAGCGGAAGCGCATCATGATTTAATTGGTCATTTGCTTACTTTTTCTCATGCAATTAATATTATGTATGATTTAGGGCATAGAGATATATTCCAACGAGGGATACGTCCACTGTTAAAACTAGTATACGTGTTACGTGCTAGTCAATATCTTATGCCGAATACTGAAATTAACTTGCACTCACCTATAGATCGTTTACCTTTAATCGAATCAAAACGTGCTTATGTATTACCAACAGAAAATCAATTTTGGCTAAAAGACTATAGTGCGTTTGATTGGGATTTCGGGCATGTTTTTAAATTCTCATATAGTTATTTTGATCATATAAAGAGAGCTCCAGAATATAAAGATATTACATTAGAGAAATTCCGATTTGTTATTAATACATAATGAAGTCTAATGATCTGTATAAAGGGTTAAATTTAAAATTTTTTGTTGATAGGTATATTATTTTTTTATTTGTAAGATTTTACATGCTTATTTTACTTTTACTAATTATGTAAATAGGCTATACTAAAATACATATATTTTAGTATTGGAGAGAGAAGTAAAACGACATGGAATTAGTGAAATTGGAAAAAGTCATTGAAATAAAGAAAGAAGAACTTTTATATTTAGTATCGGATTACGGAATTCAACATGAAAAAGTATTGGCATTAAGTCAAGAAATAGACAAATTGATTAATTACTTTATGTTTTTAAAATAAAAAGAACTATGGCATGATTTGAAAATGTTATAGTTCTTTTTTATTTGGAAATTCAGATGTATATTCTATATACTGATAATAGATAGAATATTCTGTTTTGAAGGAGGGAGATATATGATATTACATACGCACATTTCAGGCGAAGGGGAACCAATTATGCTTTTACACTCTGGTAGTATGACAGGTTTAGTAGAGTATGAAGAGCAGGTAGCATTTTTTCGAGAAAAAAACTATCAAATCATTCGTCCTGATTTAAGAGGACATGGAAGATCAGGGGGGACGTTGGAGAATTATTTCCTACGATCTGTAAAGGATTTACATGATACGTTAGTACATTTACAAATTGATAGATGTCATATAGCTGGTGTTTCACTAGGAGGATTAGTCGCTTTATTATTTGCAAAAAAATATCCAGATAAAGTGAGAACATTAACTTTTTCAGGTATTTTTCCGGTTAAGAGAGAAAATTGGGAAGAGTCTCAGGAGTATGAAGCAAAGTGTCATCAGGAATTGATGGAAAATAAAGAACTTATAACGTATATGAATGAAATTCATGAGAAAAGTGACTGGAAAGCATTACTTGAATCGTGGCAAGTTAAAGATTGGTACCCATTTGATGAAACAGGTGATGTAGCTAATCTTCAAATACCTACACTTTGTATTGCTGGGGGAGATGCAGAAGAAGAAGTTACAGCTACTACAATGTTCAAACAATTAAACGATAATATTTATATTGCTGTTATTCCGTTTGCTGGTCATTTAGTGCATAACGATCAACCTGAAATATATTCGAATATATTGTCTAATTTCTTACAGAATGCACAAGCTGCTAGTCGAATATAAGGACTTTTGGGTATAATAATAAAGGAATTATTAATTGTATCGGTTAGGAGCGCAGTACATATGAAAACAGTTGTTGTTATCGGTGGAGGTATAACGGGACTTTCTACTATGTTTTATTTAGAAAAATTAAAAAAGGATAATAATATCGATTTAAATTTAATCCTTGTAGAAAAAGAAGAGTACTTAGGTGGTAAAATCCATAGTGTAGAAGAAAAGGATTTTATTATGGAATCAGGAGCGGATTCTATCGTTGCTCGTAATGAACATGTTATGCCGCTTGTAAAAGATTTGAATTTAGAAGAAGAAATGGTATATAACGAAACGGGTATTTCTTACATACATTCTGATAATACTTTACACCCAATTCCATCTGACACTATATTTGGGATACCGATGAGTGTGGAGTCATTGTTTAGCAGTACGCTAGTATCAACGAAAGGGAAAATTGTTGCTTTAAAAGATTTTATAACGAAAAATAAAGAGTTTACAAAAGATACTTCACTTGCTGTATTTTTAGAAAGCTTTTTAGGGAAAGAGTTAGTGGAAAGACAAATTGCTCCGGTGCTTTCAGGAGTATATTCCGGTAAATTGAATGAACTTACTATGGCATCGACATTACCGTATTTACTGGATTATAAAAATAAATATGGAAGTATTATTAAAGGTTTTGAAGAGAATAAAAAACAGTTTCAATCAGCAGGAAACAAAAAGTTCGTATCATTTAAAGGTGGACTATCTACGATTATTGATCGTTTAGAAGAAATGCTGACTGAGACAGTCGTTAAGAAAGGCGCTGTAACGACTGCTGTAAGGAAACAAGGTGATTGCTATGAAATCTCCTTTGCAAATCATGAATCAATCCAAGCTGATTATGTTGTTTTAGCAGCTCCGCATGATATCGCAGAAACTTTATTACGGTCTAATGAGTTAAACGAGCAGTTTCATACATTTAAAAACTCATCTCTTATAAGTATTTACTTAGGATTTGATATACTTGATGAACAATTACCGGCGGACGGCACAGGATTTATCGTAACGGAAAACAGTGATTTACATTGTGATGCGTGTACATGGACAAGCCGGAAGTGGAAGCATACATCGGGAAAACAAAAGCTATTAGTAAGAATGTTTTATAAGAGTACAAATCCAGTATATGCAACGATTAAAAATTATAGTGAAGAAGAATTGGTACAAGTCGCTTTATATGATATTGAAAAGAGTCTGGGAATTAAAGGGAAACCAGAAGTAGTTGAAGTTACAAATTGGAAAGATTTAATGCCGAAATATCATTTAGAACATAATCGAGCTGTTCAAATATTACAAGAAAAAATGACGGATCTTTATCCTAATGTATACTTAGCTGGAGCTTCATATTACGGTGTCGGAATTGGTGCGTGTATTGGAAATGGGAAGAACACTGCAAATGAAATAATTGCAACATTAAAGAAACAGTCAAAATAGAATACATATATAAATAAAATGTCCCTCCAGTATATTGGAGGGACGTTTTATTTATTTCACTTGAATTGAGATTTTTTTATTAGTTGTATTATTCTCAGTAATCGTTAATGCTATGTTCCCAGATTCTTTAAATGAATATGATGAGAGTTGATAAAGCTCTTTTATGCCATGTTTCTCTTTTAATTTATTGGCTGGAAGTGATGTTATGTTCGGTTTCCATGATTCTTGTTTACCTGAAGGGTATTTTACTATTATTTCTGGATTATTTAATTGAATTGTTTCCCAAGAGGCAAAATGTAATTCAACTGCTGTATCTTTTTTTAGTAACTCTTCTGAGAAATATCCAAGCACCCCAACATTACCGAAAACAGTAAAGTTTTGATTTTGTAACGTGATATCTAAATGTTTAGGTTGATAGGTTGCTGCGTGATAGATTCCATATGAAAGCGAAAGAGTGGAAGCGATTAACATGCCGATTGAAAATGTCATAAAGCTATTACCTTTAAAACTAGTCATCATGAATGAATTTGGGGCGAACTTTTTTGCAAATAAAAATATGAGTAATATGAGTAAGAGGGATAAGCCGATGAATATATACATAGAACATTTACACCTCCACAGAAAAACATAACGTTAACTACATTTTACCATAAATGTATGGATCAGGGGTGTGTTTTAGAAGGGAAAAGTGAGCACGGAATCGAAATTATAAGACGGAGTGGTGAAAATGAAAATAATACAATTAATTTTTATAAATAAAGGTAAGAGTAGGGAATGTGATTGTATCCTTTTGTTAATGAGTTAGATACACTACTTAGAGAAACTGGTTTTTTAAGTGTAAACTGGAGACAAACAGCTCTTGGGCATTAGTTGCAAATAAATAGAGCATAAAGAGGTGATCATAGTATTTTGATCACCTCTTTATTTTTTCTAATCATGCAAAAGCAAGAAGGGTTATTTTTAGTTTGTATTGAATTAAGAGGATAAGCTTCTCTAGAAATATTTGATAAATGGGACATTGAGGACTTTCCTAATTATAAATACTTTTTCTGCTATAATGAATGAGTAGAAAGAAAGGAGTGATCCTGTGGCGTTTCCTATATTAGAAACAGAACGTTTGCGTTTAGTTGAAATAGAACAATCTTATTGTCAAAAAATATATGAAATCTTTTCATTGGATGAAGTAACGTGTTATTACGGTATGAATTCTTTTACGGAGTTTGGACAAGCTTCACGTATGATTGAATCTTTTTCAAAAAATTACTTTGAGAAAAAGGCAATACGATGGGGGATTGTATTAAAAGAAACAAATACTTTAGTGGGTACAATTGGATTAAATAATTTACAACTATGGAGTAAACGATCTGAAATTGGATATGACTTACATCCTCGTTATTGGGGGAATGGTTATGCGTCAGAAGCGGCTCGAGAAATTATTCATTATGGATTTCGAGATTTAGGCTTATTTAGAATTGGAGCTATTACATACCCTGAAAATGGTACTTCTTGTAAAATGTTATCTAAAATAGGCTTTCATAAGGAAGGGTTATTACGTGGCTATATTCATCAAGGAAATAAGCAACATGATGCACTATTGTATTCTATAGTTCGAACGGATGTAGAGGATATAAATTTATAATAAAAACCCCCTCTTATAAAAGAGGGGGGAAGTAAAAATTAACCTATTTTAGGTAATAAACGTTCTCCGCTTTTCATGCTACTTTTACATAAAGGGCATTTAGGCTCTTCTTCAAATGAAAAATTCTTTCTCATCCATCCTAAACAATCCTCTGATTCACATTCCCAGACAGGGGTTTGTTCTGGTGGTACTTCAGCTACATCGTTCTTTCGATTGCGATACATATAACCACTCCTTTTATGTAAAAAATTTTAGTTATATATTAAAAAGGTTGTTAACCGAGCTGGTAACAACCTTTTTATTGTTTGAATTATAGCTTTACAACGTTTTTAGCTTGAGGTCCACGGTTACCGTCTTCAACTTCGAAGCTAACTTCTTGACCTTCGTCAAGAGACTTGAAGCCGTCGCCAGTGATAGCTGAGAAGTGAACGAATACGTCGTTACCGTCTGCAACTTCGATGAAACCGAAACCTTTTTCGCTGTTAAACCATTTTACTTTACCTGTTAATGTCATGGTAATGCCTCCTAAAATTTAAAAAGATTACAATATGATCGGCCTTATTTGAATGAAAAATAAAAGTTCACATATTATCAAACACCCATAAGGAGTACAAAATAATCCTGATTGATACTTGATAATATGCAAAGGAAATATGATGTTAAATTGACCTTAATTACTATCTTACAACAAATGGTGGGAAATAGCAAGTGCTGGTAATACCAGTGAATAATCTTGGTGATAATAGTAAAACGCACAAAGTTATCTCTTTTATTTATATATTATTCCAAATTTAGGTTTATGCTAAACGGAGAGCATTTTTATTGGAAGTTTGTATTAGAGAAACGATATATAGTATTAATATATTTGTTATGGAGGCGAGAATATTGCAATTTACGCAATTTAAAATAATTGATGCAGCTAAAGAAGGAAGAAAAAAAGTTCATCCAATATTCGCTGTTATACTTGCAATTGTATTTTTAACTTTAGGTGAATTGTTCATGTTATTTATGTTGTTTTTACCGAAAGCAGAAACACTTTTAATGAAGGCAATTTATAGTGATATTGAGATGATATTGACGTTTGGCGGAGCTGTATTTTTTGTTTTTTTATGGGTTAGATTTGTAGAGAAAAGATCAATTTCATCCATTGGTTTTTGGAAAAATCAGTGGATAAGAAAATATTTGAGAGGTGCATTAATAGGTTTTGTTTTCATTTCAATACCAGTAATGATACTTTTATTAACAGGAATTGTACAACTACAAATGCAACAAATTACGCCAACCGCTATAATTGGAATTGTGGGATCTTTAGTTGCTTTTTTAATACAAGGTGCAACAGAAGAAATTGTTGTTCGAGGTTGGTTATTTCCAGTCCTTTCTGTTAGAAGCCGTATATGGATTGGGATTGTTGTAACTTCTTTTTTATTTGGTTTTCTGCATTTACTAAATCCAGGTATTACAATTCTTTCAATATCGAATATAATATTAGTTGGTGTATTTGCAGCTTTTTACGCTTTAAAGGACAGTAGTCTTTGGGGGATATGCGCGTGGCATTCGTTGTGGAATTGGGCACAGTTTAATATTTATGGTTTTGCAGTAAGTGGAATGGCAATGTATTCTACACCACTTTTTAAACCTGTAACAAAAGGATCGGAAGTCCTTCATGGGGGCTCGTTCGGTATTGAGGGGAGTATCATTACAACAATTATGCTTTCTATCGCTTCAATTGTTTTATGGAGACAGTTATGGGGAAAAAATGCAAAGCAAAGAGATTTAAGTTAATGAAAGTGGGAGAAACTATGGGGATTATAGCGTTTGAGGGAGCAAGTGCGGTTGGTAAGAGTAGCACGTGTCGTGAGTTAGAAAAAAATTATGGTGCGTACATTATACCTGAAGTGAATTTATTGTTTGAAAGACCAAAAAACGAACATAGAACATGGTATTTTGAAAAACAAGTAGAGCGCTGGAAAATAGCAGCGCAGAAATCAGAGCAATATGAATTAGTAATACTTGATGGCGACATTTATCAACCACTTAGTTATAATTGGTGTTTCCATTTTGATATATTTAATCAGCCGTTATCTTTAATAGAAAACTTTTATAAAGAAAAGCTGATACATAGGGAAATTGGTTTTCCCGATCAATATTTTTATTTATATACGAATGATGAAGAACTTAGAAAACGGAAAGAATCTGACGAGACAAAAAGAAGAAGAAACTTTGAAAAACATTTACATATATCAAAATCGTTTCAACGTTATTATGAAAATTTAAATGCTGTTACAGACGGATATTGCAAAATGATTGATGCGAAAAGTGTAAAATCGAATGAATTAGAAATTGTGAAAAGTTTAAATAGTTTAAATGTGTGTGAAGAGAGACGTTTTGATGTTTCGAGGTTAGATGCGATTACGAAGTGGTTAAAAGAACATCGTGCATAAAAACAACGAGTGCCTTATAAGGTACTCGTTGTTTTTTTATGTATTATATATTGATTTTAAAATTTGTAAGTTTGCTTTTTCATTTTTCTTAATAGCATTTGCATATTTAGCTAGAAAGAGCTGAGAAGGATAAACCGGTAGTTCACCACAAATATCGATACCATAAACATTTTTATTCCTAATAAGAGAATGTAAACATTTTAATAGTGTAGAAAGTTTCATATGTCCTTGATCCCAATTTGTAATAGTTACTTTTGAATCTAAAACATCTTTATCAATGCTTACATATATAGTATCTGTATGAATATGCGAAAGTATCGTATGTGTAGATACTTCATAAGTTGTATCTATCGGGAATACTTCTACGCATGAATAATCATTAGAATGAATGGTTAAAGAAGAAGGTCCGATAATAATTACTTTCTTTAATTTTGGGTTATTTTGAAGTGTGAACGATACCCATGACCCGCAAGAAATAAGAGTATGTTCATTTTCTTCTTTTAAGTTCATGTCAGTGTGATGATCAAATAAAATAAGGCTAAATGGTTCATCTATTTCTTTTAGTAGCAAATAAGATACATAATGATAATTTCCAGAACCGATAAAGGTGATTCCTCTTTGCTTTCTACGATATAACTCCCGTTTTATACGCTTTAAAGAAGGAATCTCGCAATACAGGTTTGTGTGCTCTAAATGACTAAAATCAATATCTTCATGTGAATAAGAATGAAGTTTATTTTGTAATAAATATGTATCGTCAAAGTTTAAAAAAGTTAAACCGCTATACAATAAACTCATATTTATTCATCTCCTTAATATGTAGGCTAGCATATATTTTTATAAAATTAAAACGAAATGCTTAGAGATGGATCTGCATTTGAAAAAGATGGATATTTTGACAGAATAATCTTTCAATTGATAAAGAAAAGAAATATAATATAAGGAAATATATATGTGGTTCGAGAAATAGAAAATATGAATGGGATATGTGGGAGGAAACAAGCAAGATGAAAACATTTTTTAAAATAATAGGTATTTTAGCTGGCATGGCGGTAATCGGTGTAGGTGTAACATATGGTATGCTGTATTATCTAAATAATAGTAAACCAGCTGCGAAAAAGGCATCACCAGCTGCTCCGGCAGCAGAAGTACTAGCTGATAGTAATGTAAAAGCTGAAGATGCAAAGCTTTTAGAAAATGGCAATCATTCATTACCAAATAGCGGTTTTAATAAAAATTTTAAATGGACAGATGAGAACATACAGACAGCATTACATGAAATGGCACATCAAAAAACGAAAGCTGATCAAAAGTGGGGCTATATTTTTATCACACAAGAACGAATTGAAAGTTTACTTGATATTGTAAAGAGTAATGATCTAGTACAAGGAAATACATATGCAGATATTTTAGAGAGATGGAAACAAGGGAAATATGAAAAGATGGACGCAGATCACAACAAGATTTGGAAATTACAAAGCGGGAATTTAGGCGAAGGAAAAGGAGTAATGTCAGAAGCGGAACAAAAAGAGTTAATTAATCAATTGTTTATGCAAAAAGGTACATATTCAGGTAGTAAATTAATTGCAGATGGGGGACAGACTAATAAATAAGATAATATTGGAAGAGAGTAAGTGCTTATTAGGCAGTTACTCTTTTTTTGTGCACCTTTTAGTCTCGCTCTAGTAAGGAAAGAAACGATTGTAAAACGGGTGAAATCCATCTAGATTTATGATAGATTACATGGCTTTGAATAACTGTTGAAGTTTCGATAGGCTGAAAACAGAGTTGTTCTTTTTGACAACTTTCTTGTACAACAATGTAAGGAAGAATTGAAATTCCTAACTCACACATCACAGATTGTTTAATGACTTCAACGTTGGAAGTTTCAAATGTTTTAGCTGGAATATTTCCGCTTTGACGTAAAAACCGATCTACCATCGGTCTATAGCCGCAGCTTTGTTCTGTAAAGATAAATTGAGTATCATTTAGTAAACAAAATGGATTAGAGTGTGTAGAGTAATGGGGAGGTAAAATCCATCCAAATGCTTCATTACAAAAAGTACGCGTAATAAAATCATTATGTTCCATACTTTCTCCAATTATGAAAATAACATCTGTTTCTCCTTCACGTAGCTTATTCATTGCTTGTTCGTTTGTAGTTGTTTCCAGTATGATATTTACTTTCGGATTCTCCTGTTTGTACATACGTAATAATTGTGGTAATCGGTACACTGCTAATGATTCGTTAGATGTAATCGTTAAAGTTCCCTCTAAATCATCACTATTTTGAGGGATTTCTTGCGCTTTTTCATAAATAGCTAGTAATTCTAGAGCATAAGGATGAAATTGATGACCTGCTTTTGTAAGAAGTACTTTTTTCCCTAATCGATCGAATAGAGGGAGACGTAAATCGTTTTCTAATGCTTTCATATGCGCTGTTACAGTAGATTGCGCATAACCTAACGCATGAGCAGCTTTAGAAAAACTACCATACTTAACGATGGCACAAAATGTTTTAACATGTCTCATTTCCATAAGCTATCCCTCTTTTATTATCATGATTTGTGAATGATTATATCACGTATTTCAATTTTCCAAATGATTAAATTCTTTATAAAATGAAATTATAGAAATATTCATTTAAATTATATTGGAGGAGAAATGATGATCAAAAAGGGCTATCATGTAGCTGTAGTTGGTGCTACAGGTGCAGTAGGACAGAAAATTATTGAACTGTTAGAAAAAGAAACTAAATTTAATATAGTTGAAGTTACATTGCTTTCGTCAAAACGATCCGCTGGCAAGTTAGTGCAATTTAAAGGACGAGAGATAATGATACAAGAGGCAAAAGCAACTAGCTTTGAAGGTGTAGATATTGCCTTTTTTAGCGCTGGAGGAGAAGTGTCTAGACAATTTGTTAATCACGCAGTCACTAGTGGTGCCATCGTAATTGATAACACAAGTGAATACCGAATGGCGCACGATGTACCACTCGTTGTTCCAGAAGTAAATGCGCACACTTTAAAGGAGCATAACGGTATCATAGCAGTTCCGAATTGTTCAGCATTACAGATGGTGACGGCACTTCAACCAATTCGAAAAGTATTCGGATTGGAACGAATTATTGTTTCCACATACCAAGCTGTGTCAGGTTCAGGAATTCATGCGATTCATGAATTAAAAGAACAGGCAAAGTCAATGCTTGAAGGTGAAGAGGTTAAGAGTACTATACTGCCAGCGAAAAAAGATAAAAAACACTATCCGATTGCGTTTAATGTATTGCCTCAAGTAGATATATTTACAGATAATGTTTTTACATTTGAAGAAGTAAAAATGATTCAAGAAACGAAGAAAATTTTGGAGGACCAAAACTTGAAAATGGCAGCTACTTGTGTGCGTGTTCCGGTCGTATCCGGGCACTCAGAATCGGTTTATATAGAACTTGAAAAAGAAGCAACTGTTGCAGAAATAAGAGAAGTGTTGCTGGATGCACCAGGTGTTATACTGCAAGATAATCCTAGTGAACAGCTGTACCCAATGCCATTATATGCAGAAGGGAAAATAGATACATTTGTCGGGAGAATTAGAAAAGACCCTGATACACCAAAAGGATTCCATCTTTGGATTGTTTCCGATAATTTATTAAAAGGGGCCGCTTGGAACTCGGTTCAAATTGCAGAAACGTTGGTGGAAGAGGGGATAATATAGTATAGGTAAATTAGGAAACTATTAATGATTACAGTTTCCTAATTTTTATTTTATAATTGTTTTCTTTATTCCAGCCAAATTTGATTTGAAAGACAGTAAAAAACATCAAGAATGAATAAAATTCATTTGGTATGATATGGATAAATTAGATGTAAGGTGGGATTTAGATGTACCAAGTTAAGGGGTACTTTTCATCATTAAAAGGAAGTCATTATGATATTGGAAAGCAACAAGGAGAGTTTGTGAAAAATCATCCGTATCTCATTCCACAATTTATACAGCAAGAACATTTAGTATCAGATAATTATTGGACAGAATCTAGAAATATATTAAATCAATATTGTCCAGGAATTAATGAAGAAATTGAAGGGTTTTGTGAAGTGTTGAAAATTCCTGCTAGAAATCTGATGTATTATTATCAAACACTATTAAAAGCAGGATGTAGTCATTGTGTCGTATTACCTAAAAAGACAGATTCAAAGCACACATATGTATTAAGAAATTATGATTTGTCACCCAAAATAGATGATATGCGTTTTTGCTCAACACATGTTGAAGGTGCATATGTACATAGTGGTTTTTCTGCTTTTTATTTCGGTCGAACAGAAGGAGTTAACGAGCATGGGTTAGCTGTTACATTTTCAGCATGTGGTCAACCAGTAGGAAATATTGAAGGCTTACGAAAGCCAGTGTTAAGTGGTTTACAATGCTTTGCGGTAATTCGAGTATTATTGGAGAAATGTAAAAATGTGCAGGAGGCGATATCACTAGTTGATGAAATGCCAATTGCAAGTAATATTAATCTAATTGTAGCAGATCCTTTAGACGCAGCGCGTATTGAAATATTTGACGGATATAAATCAATAACCACAATTGATGAGGAAAGCCATGATTTTATCGTATCAACAAACCATGCGATTAGTTTACCTATTCAAAAATTGAATAATAGAAGATTAGAACAATCCACAAACAGATATCACATATTGTATGAATATTTAAATCAAAATGAACTAGTGAGCATGGATTCTTTAAAAGAATTAGTAGAAAGAGAGTATCCTACTGGGCTGACAGTACATAATTATGAAGAATGGTTTGGAACTTTGCATTCTGTCTTATTTGATTTGCATAATCGTATAATGAATATTTGCTTCGGATCTCCACTATTCAACGACTGGTACTCATTGAAAGTTGGAGGAAGTCTTTCATTTTCTCAGGTAAATGTGAAATTTAATAATAAAACGTATACTGACTTTTGGAGAGAAGAATGCTATTAATTGATTCAAGAAGAATAAATGAGATAAAATGGTAATAGTAAGGTGTATGTACGGGAGGGATTGCCATTGCTAAAAGTAATGTTACCGATTGTTCTTATCTTATTTGTTGCCGTTTCAATGTATATTACTTATGAAAAAAGAAAAAAAGCAGGGGTAAAAGGATTGAAGAGTGCGTTAACTTCAATTTGTTTCTTTACACTAGCAATCTTAAATTTGCTTGCATATTGGTTTAACTTTGGCGGTATTTTTATTTGGTTAATTTCAATTGTTTTATTACTAGTGGGGGCATATTTTACGAAATATATTCCGATATCTAAAAAGGTACATTGAAATTTATTTGAGTTTAAAAGTTATGTTGTATTTTGTTTTGAAAAGTGATTATTCTACTAGAGCGTTGTGAAAC
This sequence comes from Bacillus pretiosus, assembly GCF_052947655.1. NCBI lineage: Bacteria > Bacillati > Bacillota > Bacilli > Caryophanales > Bacillaceae > Bacillus > Bacillus pretiosus. The sequence goes on from NZ_CM129593.1 coordinate 2,273,285, forward strand.
GGTTTTATAGGATAATCTCTTTTGTTCGTTTAGCTTTGTAAAGAACGTACTGTTCTTTTTAGTTGTTCAATAAATTCTTGAGTTGCAGCGCACATATATTTATCTTTTCTATAAATAAGCCCAATTTCTATTGTTGGGGTAGGATTTTCTATTTTAATTGCTTGAATGTTTTTATTTTGTAAAAAGTCTATATACGGTTTTGGTAACACTGTAATTCCCATTCCTTTTGAAACCATTTGGATTAAAGATTCCATCGTACTAATTTCTAAAATTGGTTTTGGTTTAAAGTTAAATTTTTGACAATGAGATGTAATTAGTTCAGTTAAAAAGAAATTTTTAGGTAAAAGAATTAAAGGGTAGTTCTGTAATTCAGCAATAGATACATGATTACGTTCAGCTAATTGATGATCGGTTGGTACGACTAATGTAAGTTCACTTTTGTATAGAGGGATAGAGATAATCTCCTTATCTTGCACCGGGAGAAATGTAATGCCAATATCTAGTTCGTTTTGTAATAATTTTTCACGAATATCTCCTGTACGAAGCCCTAATACAGAAAGCTCTATATTGGGATATGAATGATTAAAATTTAATATAGCTGGTGGTAGTAAATAATTTACGACGGTTAACAAAGAGCCTATTGTTAAGGAACCTTGCTGTAATCCGTTTAGATCTTGAATTGCAGAACGAGCTTGTTCGACTTCATGAAAAATGGTTTTACTATGTAATAATAAAATCCTTCCTGCATCAGTTAAAGATATTTTTTTACCAATGCGATCAAAAAGCGGCATTCCTACTTCATGTTCTAATGCACGTATTTGCTGACTTAAAGAAGGTTGTGAAATATTTAGTTTCTCAGCTGCTTTTGTGAAATGCAATTCTTTTGAAACAGCTAAAAAATATTCAAGTTGTCTTAATTCGATTGGAATCACCTCAAGTTTAATGATAGGTTATACCTATCATTATTATATAAATAATTGGATTGAACAATGATTTTGTTGAGCTTATAATCACTTTATTAGAGAGGGATTGAAAAGTTTTGAAGTAAGGATAGATAAGTATCGGAGCAAGGATATTTGAGTGGTTATTACATTTGCTGACCTTTTGTCATTTTAAATGAAAAATAGACAGAGAGTTTGAAAGTATAAATTAATCTATTGAAAAATTGTAGGGTAAGTAAGAGGAGCGATTAAGATGAATAAAGTATATGAGGTACTATCTTTAAATATAGGGTTACCAAAAGAGGTTACATACGGCGGAAAGGTAATTCATACAGGTATAAATAAGAAGCAAGTAAGGGAACCGGTGTTTTTATCCTTTTTAAAATTTAATGGAGATGGGCAAGCGGACTTAGTTCATCATGGTGGAGTAGATAAAGCAGTTTGTGTGTATTCTGGAGAACATTATAGATACTGGGAAAAAGAGTTGAATCAAGCCCTTGTATATGGAGCATTCGGAGAAAATATAACAATTAATTGTCTGTGTGAAGAGGATGTTTGTATTGGTGATACATTTCAAATTGGAGAAGCAATTGTACAAGTAACACAGCCAAGACAACCTTGTTTTAAATTAGCTAAGAAATACAATATTCCAAAGTTACCACTTTATTTTCAAGAAACAGGATATACAGGATTTTATTTTCGTGTATTAAAAGAAGGATGGGTATCACCTGTTGATACGTTAAAGTTAATAAAGTCTGATCCAAAAGGTGTTACAGTAGCATTTGCTAATCGTATTATGCATAAGGAAAAACAAAATATGGAAGGGCTAAAAAGGATCTTAGAAGTACATGCACTTTCTACAAGTTGGAGAAATACATTTGAAAAGCGAATGAGAGGAGAAGAAATTAATACGAGGGAGAGACTAGAAGGAAAAAAATAATAAAAAATATTTTTTTATAAATGGTGCATTTCTATGAGTAAAAACGAAGTAGAAAGCACTATTTTTATATAATAAACTTATTAATATTCAAAAATCTTAATATTGTTTTATTCGACTTATTTTCGAATAGTCAAAACATAAAATTAATTAGACTCTTTTTTTATATTTTATGATAGTATATTGATTGGTAAGACCTATTACATTAAGAGCAGGTTATATAACTAAATCTAATTTGATGGAATTAACGTATGGAGGGACAACATGGGGAATGTTGAAATTTTTGAAAAATTTCTTTTAGAAGAACCAAAAAGAGAGCAGTTATTTCCTTTATTTGAAGAAGTGTTTGGAATTACAATTCAAACATTGAATGATTTTTCAGAGAGAGGTTATTGGGATGATACATACAAAGCTTTATCATTTTTACATGACGATAAAGCGATTGCAAATGTTGCGGTATTTTCGCTACCATTGCTAGTAAATGGTGAAAGAATAAATGCAGCCGGCATTCAAACGGTAATGACTCACCCTGATTTTCGTAGACAAGGACTCATGACACAATTAATAAGTAAAATGATAGAAGAAATTGATAAGAAATGTGAATGTACCTTATTATTTACGGAAAAACCTGAACTATATGCATCATTTGGGTTTAAAGTTGTGCAGGAGTATTTGATGACTATTCTATATGATAAAAAGAATAATAATGACTCCTTACTTAGAAAATTAGATTATTATATGGAAGAGGATAGAAAGTTAATACATGAAACTATTGATAGTAGCCAAAGACTTTCAAATAATTTTTCAACATTAAACTTCCGTCCTTCGTTTTATTTGAATATGTATGATTCGGGATGGAATGAGAAATTGTATTATTCAGAGAAACTAGATGCTCTAATTGTGTATGAAGTAGATAATGAAAAGTTGAAATTATATGGAGTATTTGCACCAGTAATTCCAGTTTTAGATGAAATATGCGGAGAAATCGCTGAAAGATTTACAGAAATCGAATTTTACTTCTCACCAGATCAATTAGGGATTGAGGATGTACAATTTACAGAATTACAGTCTAATAAGTATTTAATGGTTCGAAGTAATAAAGAGTTAGATTTTAAAGGTTATAAATTCCCTGTATTAGCGGAGTTTTAAATGTTTGTATAAAGGCTTTATTATGGAGGAACTATGAATATATCGTATATACCTAAACATGTTGAGCAGCTCACTATAATGAATGTCCCTGAATATTATAAAATTAATGACAACCGGTCGTTTATCGTCCGTTCGAAAGCAGAAACAGATTTCTGGCTTAAAACACATTATGGTTTTGAAGTAATGAATGGTCATGTATTTTATAATGAAATGATGACAGACTTTCAAGCTGAAGTTCAATTGTGTATGGATCCAAATTCAAAATACGATCAAGCAGGTCTTTTTGTTATGATTTCGGAAAAGTGTTGGTTGAAAACTTCATTAGAGTATATTCCAGATGGCCCTTCTCATTTAGGAGCTGTCGTAACGAATAATGGATATTCTGATTGGTCAACACAAGACTTTCCAACAGAATTAGCTACCCAACAACTTCATTTTCGAATTGTTCGTAAACGTGGCGATTATATAATATATGTAAAAAATAGCTGTCAATGGGAACAAATAAGAATTGCTCATTTGATGGAGGATATAGGGAATGCGCCTGTTAAAATAGGTTTTTACACGTGTAGTCCTTCTAAAAACAATGGATTTGAGACTGAGTTTTTAGATTTTACAATTGAAGAGATATAGATGAAAAACCGTATTCTTTCTACTTAAGAATACGGTTTTTCTATTTGCGTAATATAAAGCACATTTATTGACCGGAAAGTCATTAATGCTTATCATTTAATAATGTTAAATATTAATTTGCATAATATAATAGAAGTACTGGAAAAATCAAAAATTATATGGCTTAAGTAAGGAGGGTATGAATTATTAAATGGTAATTTCATAGGAAAAAGGAGATTAAGTATGAAATCATTTCGCAAATTATTACATTATTTAAAACCATACATGTTCTTCGCGATTATTGGACCACTATTTATGGTACTTGAGGTTGCGATGGACTTAATTCAACCGACTATTATGCAACATATTATTGATGTAGGGATAGCAAATCGTGATTTGAATTATGTAATAAAAATGGGGCTTCTTATGATAGGAGCTGCAGCACTCGGTTTAGTTGGAGGACTTGGGTGTATGATGTATTCTACAAAAGCAGCTGTTAATTTCGCTACAGACATACGAAAAGATGTATTTGCGAAAGTAGAAACATTTTCTAGTGAAAATCGTGATTCATTTGGAACTGGGAAATTATTAACGATTGTGACAAATGATATTACTTCTATTCAATCGGCGATGACGATGACATTACGTGTACTTGTTCGTGGTCCTTTGTTATTTATCGGAAGTATAATAATTGTTTTTGTAACAGCACGCGAGTTATTTCCTATATTACTTGTGGTTGTTCCAATTTTATTACTTGCGATTATATTCATTGCAAGTAAAGCGAGCGGAACGTTCAAAAAAGTGCAAGAAGCATTAGATAAAGTGAATACAAAGCTACAAGAAAATTTATCTGGAGTACGTGTTATTAAAGCGTATGTAAGACAAAAATATGAAATTACTCAGTTTGGAAATGTTAATACAAATTTAACGAAGATAAATATTCGAGCGGTGCAGCTTATTTCCATAATGATGCCAATCATTATGTTAGTTGTAAGCGGCGGGATTGTCGCAACATTATGGATTGGTGGAGAAAAAGTATTTGATGGAACGCTTCAAGTAGGAGCTATTTTAGCGTTTATAAACTATTTGAATATTATTTTAATGTCACTTATGTCTATAAGTATGGTATTTATGCAAATCGCGCGAGCATTTCCATCTGCGGATCGTGTACAGCAAGTTTTAAATACTGAGGTTGATATTACGACGGAAACAAATGCGGTTGCACCTAAGCAAATCGAGGGACAAATTGACTTTAAAAATGTTAGTTATAGTTACACGAAAAATAATGAATATGTTTTAAAAGATATTTCATTTAACATATGTAAAGGTGAAAAAGTAGGAATTATCGGTTCTACAGGAAGTGGTAAATCTACTTTAGCAAAACTGTTACCGCGTTTATACGATGTTGATCAAGGGGAAGTATGCATTGATGGAATAAATGTTAGAGCATACGATTTACAAAAACTTCGTGCTTCAATCGGGTTTGTACCTCAAAAGGCATTATTGTTTTCAGGTAGCATAGAAGAGAACTTACGTTATGGTAAAGAAGATGCAACGAATGACGAACTGGAAGTAGCGGCTTCATCAGCTTGTGCGACTGAGTTTATTAACAAGTTGGAAGATTCATATCAATATCATTTAACACAAGGGGCGACGAATTTATCAGGTGGACAAAAACAACGTGTATCAATTGCAAGGGCACTTGTGAGAAAGCCATCCATTCTTATATTAGATGATTCTACATCAGCAGTTGATGCGAAATCAGAATCTAACATTCAATCGGCATTAAGAACAGAATATAAAGGAACAACAACATTATTAATCGCCTCTAAAATTTCATCTATAATAGATGCTGATAAAATTCTCGTTTTAGATAACGGTGAATTAGTAGGTGATGGTACACATGAAGAATTGTTAGAACAATGTGAGGTATATCAAGAAATTTATCTTTCCCAAGGTGGCAATTTACATAAAGAAGGTGGGAAAGAACATGCGTAATTTTCAAGGGCAATTTGCTAATAAAGGTGGGCGTAACGCGCCTAAAATGGGTGAAGCTAGAAACACTAAAGGAACTGTATTGCGAGTATGGAACTATATGGGGTATCAAAAGGCTGCTCTTACGTTCGTTATATTTTTAGTATTTGTTACGACGTTACTTGGGTTATTAGGTCCTTATTTAATGGGAGTAATTATAGATCAATATATTGTACCGAAAGATTTAAACGGTACGGCGAGAATGTGTTTGTTACTTATCGCGATTTACGGTGTAACAGTATTGTTAACTTGGCTACAAACATTTGTCATGGTTAACGTTGCATTAAAAACAATACAAAAAATACGACAAGATATTTTCGAGAAAATCCAAACGCTTTCTTTACGGTTCTTTGATGTACGTTCTCAAGGGGATTTAATGAGTCGTGTGACAAATGATATAGATAATTTGAATCAAGCGTTAACACAAAGTGTTGTACAAATTATTTCATCAGCATTAACCTTTATAGGTGTAACGATTGCGATGTTCGCATTAGATTGGATTTTAGCAATTGTTACATTAATTACAGTACCTATTATGTTTTTCGTTACAAAAAAATTAGTTGCTTATAGTGGTAAAAACTTTGCAAAGCGTCAACGAGATTTAGGAGAATTAAATGGTTTTATTGAGGAAGCTATAACAGGAGCGGATGTTACAACGTTATATGGGAAAGAAAAAGAAACCGTACAAACTTTCAATAAAATTAATGAACAATTAAGAGTTTCAGCTACGAAGGCGGATACATTTTCAGCTTTTATTTTTCCAAGTATGAACTTTATAAATAACTTAGGTATGGGGCTTGTAATTGGGACTGGATCAGTAATGGTTTTAAATGGAATGACAACAGTAGGTGTCATTGCAGCTTTTATTAATTATTCTCGTCAATTCTCAAGACCACTTAGTCAATTCGCAACTTTAATGAATACGATTCAATCGGCAGTTGCTGGTGGAGAACGTGTCTTTGAAATTATGGATGAAGTACCAGAAATCCAAAATAAAAAAGATGCGTTCATGGTACAAAATTTACAAGGACATGTTGCACTTGAGAATGTTACATTCGGTTATGAGGAAAATAAAACGATTTTAAAAGAAGTGAGTCTTAAGGCACAGCCAGGGGAGACAATTGCTTTAGTTGGTCCAACTGGATCGGGCAAAACAACAATCATTAATTTGCTAACTCGCTTTTACGATATACAGCAAGGGCAAATTCATATCGATGGAAAAGATATAAAAGATTATGATATTAATTCGTTGCGAAGTAAAATAGGAGTAGTTTTACAAGATACGTACTTATTTGCTGGGACGATTATGGATAATATTCGTTATGGTCGATTAGATGCTAGTGATGATGAAGTAATCAATGCAGCTAAGGCAGCATCTGCACATTCTTTTATTAAACATTTACCGAATCAATATGAAACAAAAATTGCTTCAGAAGGATCGAATTTAAGTCAAGGACAAAAACAACTTCTTGCGATTGCGCGGGCGATTTTAGCAGATGCAGATATATTAATTCTCGACGAAGCAACATCAAATATTGATACGAGAACAGAATTGCAAATTCAAGAAGGACTAAATAATTTAATGAAAGGTCGAACAAGTTTTGTAATCGCTCATCGACTGAAAACGATTGAGAAAGCAGATCAAATCCTTGTTATAAAAGATGGAAGTATTTTGGAAAGAGGGAATCATGAATCTCTTATGGAAGATAGAGGGTTTTACTTTGATCTGTATACGAGTCAGTTTAAAATTTAATAAAAACTTTAATAAGGTGCGGTTTCTCCAGGAAGGAGCAACCGCATTTTTATATTTGTAAACATTACTATTTAAATATTTATTCACTAAATGTTTTAACTGCGTCTTTCTTGCATACAAAGTAAAACATACGAATGGTGGCAACCTTAATGAGTATTTCACGTTCTATTTAAATGTTTTAATGATTTATTAGATAATACAATTTGAATTTTATTAAAAAAAGACACTGTTTCCAGTGCCCCAACTTACTACGAGAGTTTTATGAGGAAACTTAAATAGGTGAATCTAAGTTTCTCTATAATATATGAAACTACAATTAGAAAATCACATATTTTTTAAAGGAGTTAATAGGTAATTGTACGTGCTAAAATCTTTATTAAAAATATCCTGTACTAATTGGATAGTTTCATGGTCATAAAAGCTATCGTATGTTGGGAGGCGTGGGAATAAAGGATCGGTAATATCAGCATCTGCAAAATTACCTCTAAAAATCGCCCTGTCTTTCTGATGATGCCATGATTTGGTTAGTATGTGTAAAGGAGAAGTTTTTAATTGATATGTTTGTTCTAAGCGCTCAATTTCAGTAGAGAAATTTTCAAGGTAGATATACTTTGTAACAAACTCTTCCTCACCTGGTTCATATTGCTGCATTAAATGTGGATCTACTTGTTCTAAATCTATCATTTGTTCTTTTAAGTAGTAGAGAAAGATTTTAAATGAAATAGGTTTATTACAAAATTCATTACCATAATAAAAATTCCGAATAGGATTCCATGCTGGGTTTTCTATGTAAGGGGGGGCAATTAGTGAAAAAAATGAACTTACAGCTCTTGTATAGGGGTTTCTCACTAATTTATAGGTATCTTTTCCGTTTGTATATAAAGCTGCAGCTAGTTCAATAAAGTAGTCCGAGGAGTTTTTGTATATTTCATTTTCATAATTATGGATGAAAGAATCGTATTTTATGGCTTCTTTAAATAAATTTATTTGATAAAAAAACCAATGTGCAAGAGAGGTACAGCCACTTTTTTGACTCCAAAATAAAATCAAAGGGAAGTTAGAATTAAAGAGGGGAACGCGTCCGTATTTAATAATATTTGAAAAAGACATTATTAGCCTCCATTCAGTTATGTCAAGTACTTTTAGTTTATGAATAAAAAACTTGGCATATGAACAAGAAAAGAGCAGTAGAATAGATAATTTAAAATAATATAAATTTAAAAATAAAAGAGTTATTTGAAAAGAAAAAAAGAGCTTACAAATGGATAAACTCTTAGAAAAAATAGGTTTTATGAGCACTGAATTACCATATACCTTATGTTTTATTCTACATGATCGTGAAAATAACATTGAATAAAAGGAGCATATATTTAAATGTGCTCCTTTAAAAGGTGGCAGCTCACAAGGCCTAATTTATAAGCTGAATACGTGTTCAGCCCGTATTTAAAAAGGACAGCTAGCAAAAGCTAACTGATAAGCCTTCGGGTATGAAGGGGAAACAAAAACTATATATACATTATTAACGGGATATTGGCTTTTATTCGGAAGTAGAAGAAATAAATAAGTTTAGGCGGTTCCAACTTGGCTTTGGTCGGCAACATCAGAATCAAATGTGTTGGTTGCACTAACACCGTTAAATGTATTAAGCACAAAAGCAACATTAGATGCACCCGAACCATTATAAGCTTTTGTATTTTCTTTTGGAGAAACATTATAAAAATCACCTAAGTTGAAAGAACCGTTACTATTTTGTACAACCATATTTCCGACAATAGATGGCATAACTTTCACCTTCTTTCCTAGGAAGTATTTAAATTAGTATATGGTATATGTGTCTAGTGGTTCATATAAAACGGAGAATTTTGAAATGAAGTTTAATTGAAAAACCAATAAAATAATCCTTTGAATAGAAAGCGAGGTTAAAAGAATGGGAGGTAATGTAAAGTTTTTAAATGATGATGGGATATTGGGTATGGAGTTTAAGGAAAGAACGATACGTATTTATAGCACAGAAGGTAATGTGATGGAATTACTTTCAACAAAAGAACGGCTTCAAGAGGATATCGATTTTCTTGAAGAATGTAAAAAGGAAATGAAGTAAAAGTTCAATAGAGTAAATCGAACGGAGGGGGACCGTATCGTATGAATCAATTGTCATTTTTTGAGGACATCGATGAAAAGGAAATGCGAAGACTGGTGGTGAAGGAGCTGAAAAACTACAAAGCATTGTGCGTCTGGATGAAAAATCAAGAAGATCAGGAAAATTAGCGAAGAGAATGTGTTTATAAGTTAGTACATTTATATATTGAAAAACTAGTTAAGCAAGGAGAAATAAAGGAAGTAAAAAGAAGCAGAAGAAAAAGATGATTCTGTAAAAAGCAACCAGTTGGGTGCTTTTTCTTTTACACAAAACAAACGAACTCAATGAAAAAAACAGCGATGTATGAGATTTTTATACTAGTCAGTTTAAAATTTAATATAGTGCGGTTTCTCTAGAAAGGAGAAACCGCACTATTATATTTGTAAAGATAATTAGAAATGTAGAGTTGAAACTTATATATATATACGAATTGTTAGCAAAAACTAGCAACTTCAGTGACAGGTGGAAGAAATAATTTACGTGGTATTGTAATAATCTCAAGAGCCATCTGAGCTGAATAGAGAAGTATTGGAGTTAATTCTAAAGCGTGAGTTAATAATAATATAAAGCTTGTTAGGATTGCAAAGCTCCCCCAAAAGAAACTTTTTGAAATGTTACGGAAATCTTTTATTAAGGAAAAGAAACAAATGCTGTAACAAAGAGAATCAAAAATTTATATTTATCAGCCATTAAACCCCTCCTAAAGAACAGTAGCTTATATTATAACGTATTTTTATGTATTATAATAAAAAGATTTCAAAATAAACAGTTTAAATGCGTAAAAACCACAACTAAAAAATATTAGTTGTGGTTTTTATTTATGAGTTCTTTGTTTTAGAAAATAGATAATCTAGAATTGAAAATTTAAAAATAGATTAGTGCCCTTATTATTGTTTGCTGGAGCTTTACTGGATATTTGACCGGACAATAAGACGAGCTTTGAATATATTAATAAAAAAGGGGATGTTGAACAATGGCTAGATATAGTTTACATGGAGGTCACAATAGTATTGTACAGGGTGCAAATTATGGGAATCGGAAAGAACATATTATGGATCGCCAAGTTAAGGATGCAGTTGTTGCTAAATTAAGAGCAGTAGGGCATACAGTTTATGATGATACTGATGAAGTAGGGACAACACAAGCGCAAAATTTAAATAACATTGTATATAAAACAAACTCACATGATGTAGACTTAGTAGTTTCATTTCATTTAAACTCATATGATACGAATGCTAATGGTGTTGAAGTACTGTATTATGACCAACAAGCTTTATCAGCAAAGATAGCAGCGCAACTTTCAAAAGATATTGGCTGGTCAACTCGTGGCGCGAAGGAGCGAAAAGACCTTTATGTATTAGCGAATACGAAAGCACCTGCAATCTTAATTGAACTTGGATTTATCGATAATGAAGCAGATATGTCAAAATGGAATCCAGATAAGATTGCAAATTCAATTGTTTATGCGTTAACGGGGCAATCTGGCGGGACAACTCCGCCATCGAAAAAAAATATCATTCAATCAGGAGCTTTTTCACCGCATGAAACCCCCGATGTAATGGGAGCATTAACGTCACTAAAAATGACAGCTAACTTCATCTTACAATCGGATGGTCTAACATATTTTATCTCTGAACCAACTTCAGATGCGCAACTTAAAGGAATGACGGATTACCTTGATCGTAAAGGCTGGTGGTATGAAGTTAAGTAAAGATTTTAGTTTAGTGGAACAGAATATTTAAAAATCAATAGTCAAAAAAGAGGATTACTTATAATGAGTAATCCTCTTTTTATTTTATCTCGTATGAATAAGAGTAGATATAGAAGATTACCGCCTTAAAACTAAATAAGTAATGCATGTAAGCGGGAGGTTCATTTGGTATATCAGCTATATTTGTAAATCATACTTTTAAACAGAAATAAAATTTAGAGTTTGAATTTAATTGATTACAATTGAAAAAGCACTAAAAACTAATAAAACGGCCATAATGATGTTAAAAGATTTAGTATGTTTTAATAAAAGTTTTTGGAACATGGAACCAAATAAGCTCCAACTAAATGTACTCATTAACCCGACTACACCTAGAAATAATGAGAAGAGTAGAAAACTTGAATATGAATTATAGTAAGGGAGAATAAAAGTTGACACTACAGTCAGGCCGAATAGTATCCCTTTAGGGTTAACAAACTGAAGAAAAATCCCCACTGTAAATAAGTTTTTATTATGTTTTTCATCGGAATCTGTACTAGTTTTACTAGTGAGTATTTTAAAAGCTAAATATAGCATATATGCTACACCTAAAATTTTTAAAGGGAATTCGATTATGGGTAGGATATTAATTAGTACAATATTAAAGAAGCTACATAAGGAGGTGAGGATGAAAAAACCGAAAGCTACTCCAAAACAAAATTGCATACTCCTTTTTAAACCATGTTGATTAGCGTATGTCATAGCTAAAAAATTGTTAGGACCGGGTGTGAAGCTACTTATAAAAACAAATAACAAAAAAGAAAATATAGGCATTTCAAAACCCCCTAATTATTTGTGTATGTTATAATGACCGAAAAGAACAATATAACGTGTGCTCTTTATTATACATAACGGTCGTTATATTGTATATAGTGTAGGGGTGTTTCTTATGGAAGAAATTCAACTTATTTTGGCGAAAAATTTAAAAACAATACGAGAGAAAGAAAAAATGAGTTTGGAAAAGGTCTCGCAATTAACAGGTGTGAGTAAAACGATGATTGGACAAATTGAACGAGGGGAGTCAAGTCCAACATTAACAACGATATGGAAAATTGCTAATGGTTTGAAAGTGTCTTTTACTTCTTTAATCAATAATCCGCAACCAGATACGAAAGTTGTTTTACGAAATGATGTTCAAGTATTATCAGAAGACAATGGGAGATATAAAGTGTATCCTTCTTTTCCTTTTCAAGATGATAGGAACTTTGAAATCTATACGGTTGAAATTGAAACAGAAGGAAAATTAAGTTCGGAAGGCCATAAAGAAGGGACCGAAGAATTTATAACGGTGTTTGAAGGGGAATTGATAATTGAAATAAATGATTGTCAATATACATTAAATAGCGGAGATGCAATTTGCTTTAAGGCGGATAGACCGCACTCTTATCATAATTCCGGAAGTACGCTAACTCGGTTAAGTATGACCATTTATTATCCAGCTGCATAAACTTACAATTGCATCAAGAATATAAAGAAATGTGTGTTGATAAACCATCTATAAGAGATGGTTTTATTTTTTTAAATTCATAAAAAAAGACACTCGTTTGAGTGTCGACATAGTATTGCTCTCGCGTATAGGATTGGAGTATGTTTCTCAAATACGTTTTGAGATGGTTCGCATTTTGGGAAACTGTCTTCTTATTCAATGTAACATTGGCAGGGAGAAGTGTAAATTGATAATGTATATACGGAAAATTTAGTATAGATGGTTATTACTATGAGTATAGTACAAATTGTTTTTATTGCTTAATCACTGTCGTGAAATTATTGAAATATTATTAGCTTTAGGAATGACGTAATAGTTACTACTTTAGCAGCTAAGAATGTTTATTATAAAAAAGAATGAATCATTTATTAATCGATTCGTATAATTGTTAAAGAGGCACCTGTTGAACCACCTCCAACTAAATTAACTATGGATAATACGCCGAATATTTGAAGGGAAATTGTATTACCAGCAATTAAATTGGTTATTAAATTATTATTATAGTTTGAAGTTGATATTGCGGGTGAAAAAATAGATCCGGGAAGTGGAGTCGAAGAGTTTAATAGTAGCCTTGTACCAGCAAGTAGAGAAGTTGTTGTATTAATTTGATAGGTTAAATAATATCTTCCAGTAACAGGAATTGTATATATATCATTTGTAGCGTTCACTGTAAAATTACCGAGACTTTGGTTATTAGAAAGTGGAATATTAGTTCCACCTAATATGACTGAGATGGGACCACCTAATGTATTATTAGCGAACATAGAGTTTATTGTAATAATGGGTCCAGTAATGCCTGTAGGACCGGTATTACCTGTGGGCCCAGTAGGACCTGTCAGTCTGTATGGAAGAATAATTTCAAGAGCCAGTGATAATAGTTCTTTTTTCATTTTTCATTCTTATCTTGAATATAAATCACCTCATTTTTAAATTAGAATGTAACCGATTTAGTATTTTGAAATGGAACTATCATTTTATTATATTAATACTACTAGTTATAGCAACGGTAAAAAGTTTACTATATGTAAAAATCATTTGAGAATGAAAAAAGTAGTTATGAAATTCTTCTAAAATGATAGATGTATTATTTTGTTAAGTAGTAAACAAAAATGTGGAACGAGGTATTAAAGTGAAGCGAGAAAATAAATTATCAATAAATAAAGCTATGATAGAACCTGAAAACATTGGACCTACGTTTCCAGTTCTTCCCCCAATTTATATTCCAACGGGCCCAACGGGAATGACCGGTCCGACGGGTCCAACTGGTTTAACGGGATCACCGGGAGTAACAGGCCCGACCGGTTTAACGGGATCACCGGGAGTAACAGGCCCGACCGGTTTAACGGGATCACCGGGAGTAACAGGCCCGACCGGTTTAACGGGATCACCGGGAGTAACAGGTCCAACCGGTTTAACGGGATCACCGGGAGTAACAGGTGCGACTGGTTTAACGGGATCACCGGGAGTAACAGGCCCGACCGGTTTAACGGGATCACCGGGAGTAACAGGCCCGACCGGTTTAACGGGATCACCGGGAGTAACAGGTCCAACTGGTTTAACAGGATCACCGGGAGTAACAGGTGCGACTGGTTTAACGGGATCACCGGGAGTAACAGGTCCAACTGGTTTAACGGGATCACCGGGAGTAACAGGCCCGACCGGTTTAACAGGATCACCGGGAGTAACAGGTCCAACCGGTTTAACGGGATCACCGGGAGTAACAGGCCCGACCGGTTTAACGGGATCACCGGGAGTAACAGGCCCGACCGGTTTAACGGGATCACCGGGAGTAACAGGTCCAACTGGTTTAACAGGATCACCGGGAGTAACAGGAGTAACAGGTCCAACTGGTTTAACAGGATCACCGGGAGTAACAGGTCCAACCGGTTTAACGGGATCACCGGGAGTAACAGGTGCGACTGGTTTAACGGGATCACCGGGAGTAACAGGTCCAACTGGTTTAACAGGATCACCGGGAGTAACAGGTGCGACTGGTTTAACGGGATCACCGGGAGTAACAGGCCCGACCGGTTTAACAGGTGCGACTGGTTTAACAGGGGCAACGGGTCCAACTGGAGTTATTGGACCAATAACAACAACTAATTTATTATTTTACACTTTTTCAGATGGAGAAAAACTTATATATACAGATTCAGATGGGATAGCTCAATATGGTACAACACACATATTACCTCCTGATGAGGTTTCCTATATTAATTTGTTTATTAATGGAATACTTCAACCACAACCATTATATCAGGTTAGTAATGGTCAGCTAACTTTATTGGATAATCAACCACCAACGCAAGGTTCTTCAATTATTTTGCAATTCATCATTATTAATTAAAAAAGACAGATTCTTAAATAAAAAGAATCTGTCTTTTTGTTCTACATTAAAGTAGATAAACTAAGTGACGATAAATTCGATTGTAATTGGAATTCCGCCGTCTAATGCATCTCCGCCAGGAATTGTAATAGCACCAGTAGGTCCAGTAGTAATACTGGAGTTCACACTAGGTTGAAGAATGCCGTTTACATAAAAGTTGTAATACGTAAAAGTCGGAAAAGCAGTTGCAGTAGTACCAGCATCGTTTAAACAAGCTGTAGCAGCAATTGCAAAAGCTGCACCTGTTCCAGCTCCTAGTGTAGATGTAAATCTTCTAGATGCCATAAATGGTTGGATGATTGGCAATTAATTCTCACTCCTTACAATATTTTATTAGAACGAAGTATAAAATAACTTGTCCACTATATTGTATGAGAGTTTTTTATAATAGAAACGGCTTCCCCTTTATAAGGTGAGCCCAATTTTAGTAAAGAAATGTTCTTTACTTATATGAAAAAATGATGTTGTTACTTGCGGAATGTATATTAATCGTAAATTCGAGTTTTGTATTCAACTTAAAATGTGTCTTTGGCTCTAAGGGATAAACGTGGAAAAATAAAATAAACTCTTAAGTTTAGGTGTTTAATCTAAGCAGTCAATTATTAAAAACATATAATTAATATGTGAGTCATGAACATAATTAAATAACGTTTTCAAGTTTGATTATCATTCATGTTTCCTATTTTAAGAGAAACATATAACTCAACTACTT
This sequence comes from Bacillus pretiosus, assembly GCF_052947655.1. Taxonomy (NCBI): domain Bacteria; kingdom Bacillati; phylum Bacillota; class Bacilli; order Caryophanales; family Bacillaceae; genus Bacillus; species Bacillus pretiosus. The sequence continues at coordinate 2,289,182 of NZ_CM129593.1, forward strand.
TTTTCAATCGCATCTTTTATAGTACTTAGAATAGGAAAACACTCAACTATAAGAAAAGTAAGGAGGAAATAAATGAAACATAATGATTGTTTTGATCATAATAACTGCAATCCGATTGTTTTTTCAGCAGATTGTTGTAAAAATCCACAGTCAGTTCCTATTACTAGGGAACAATTAAGTCAATTAATTACTTTACTAAACTCATTAGTATCAGCTATTTCAGCATTTTTTGCAAATCCAAGTAATGCAAACAGATTAGTGTTACTCGATTTATTTAATCAATTTTTAATTTTCTTAAATTCCTTATTACCTTCTCCAGAAGTTAATTTTTTGAAACAATTAACTCAAAGTATTATAGTTTTATTACAATCTCCAGCACCTAATTTAGGACAATTGTCAACATTATTGCAACAATTTTATAGCGCCCTTGCACAATTCTTCTTCGCTTTAGATCTTATCCCTATATCCTGCAACTCAAATGTTGATTCTGCAACTTTACAACTTCTTTTTAATTTATTAATTCAATTAATCAATGCTACTCCAGGGGCGACAGGTCCAACAGGTCCAACAGGTCCAACAGGTCCAGCAGGAACCGGAGCAGGTCCAACGGGAGCAACAGGAGCAACAGGTCCAACAGGCCCAACAGGAGCGACAGGTCCAGCAGGTACTGGTGGAGCAACAGGAGTAACAGGAGCAACTGGCCCAACGGGAGCAACAGGAGTAACAGGAGCAACAGGCTTAACAGGAGCGACAGGTCCAACAGGAGCGACAGGTCCAACAGGTCCAACAGGTCCAACAGGTCCAACAGGAGCAACAGGTTTAACTGGTGCAACAGGCTTAACAGGAGCAACAGGCTTAACAGGAGCAACAGGTGGCGGAGCTATTATTCCATTCGCTTCAGGTACAACACCATCTGCGTTAGTTAACGCATTAGTAGCTAATACAGGAACTCTTCTTGGATTTGGATTTAGTCAGCCTGGCGTAGCTTTAACTGGTGGAACTAGTATCACTTTAGCGTTAGGTGTAGGTGATTATGCATTTGTAGCACCACGTGCAGGAACTATTACGTCATTAGCAGGTTTCTTTAGTGCAACAGCTGCATTAGCTCCAATATCACCTGTGCAAGTACAGATACAAATATTAACTGCACCAGCAGCAAGTAATACGTTTACAGTACAAGGCGCACCTCTATTATTAACACCAGCATTTGCCGCAATAGCGATTGGTTCTACAGCATCAGGGATCATAGCTGAAGCTATTCCAGTAGCAGCTGGGGATAAAATACTGTTATATGTTTCGTTAACAGCAGCAAGTCCAATAGCTGCAGTTGCTGGATTTGTAAGTGCAGGTATTAATATCGTTTAATTTGTTACAATGTCTGTTTGAAATTTAAATTGGCATTTGTATATAGCCCTTCCTAAGTTTATTAGGAGGGGCTATATTTTATGGGAAGATAGGTGATAAATTAATTGAGAAATTACTCTTTGTGAAGTTAGTATATAAGAAAAATCAGAATGCATGATTTATACTTTATTATTTATGGAATAAGTTAAATGATTTGAAAAAATTACCTATAAATAAAAAAGATGAATTCTATTAAAAATAGAATTCATCCATTTCATAAACGGTATACAAGGGAAGAAAGTTATTTATCGTGAGCGTTGAAATGTTATAGTTCAAATTAGTAATAAACTATTTGTTTTTATTACAGTTACATCCTTTTTTCTTTACATAGCCTTGTTCGGCTAAATCTCTTTGTGATTGGGAATTGGAAGATTGAGAATTCGAAGACTGAGAGGATGCTGATGAACTACTATTTTTATTATTAGAGTAGTTTTTTCGATAGTTATAATTACTCATAGTACTATCACCTCCAATTAAATATATAAATAGTATATGTATGTACTCTATTAATTGTTACGAAAAAAATAGGAATGGTAGATATACAATAAAAAATCTCCTACGTATTTTCCGAGGAGATCAATAATTGTCTATTAATGAAATAAATTAATATCCCCAGTAAAGAGGGAAATAGTATGAATCTTGGTAATATAAATTTTGTTGTTGGTTAGGAGGCTGAGTTGTTGGGGTTATCGTGCCGCGGTTCTGATTACAGTTTGCTGGAGGACCAATTACTGTAGTGGATTGAATAGGGGATATCGCTTGTTTCCATTGTTGTTCATCGAGACAGTAAGTATGAGCCATCATATTAGCGGGAGTTAATCTTAAAATATCAGAACCAAAAATAACTTCTGGGGTTGGGGCATTGAAAATAGCTAATAAGTGAGTACCATCTGCTGTAGCAATTTCATAATGCCACCACGCTTGTGGAATGTTGGCAACTTGCCCTGGTTTTATCGGTAAGTTTAATATTTGGTTTGTAAAAGGATTAAGTAAGGAAACAACAGCAGATCCTGAAATACAGTAAACAAGTTCAGCTGCATTTTGATGAATATGTGGCTCTACAACATTTCCTGTACTTAAATAGATATCTAATAAAGAAGTATTTTCTAAAGTATTTAATTGTTTTATGCCAAGTACGTTTATATAATTTTGGGCATCTTTCTTAAAAAAATTACTTTTATTTAAATCATGGGTGAAATTGGTTGAGGGGGAAGTGTAGTCGATATTAGAAGTCATTTGTATTACCCGCCTTTCTTATATTTTCATGCAATTTGAATTTAGGATATGAGTCTAGTTATTGAAATGTGAAAGCGTTGCTGCCCTTGGTTTGTAAAGTGATAAAAATGTTCATTTGAATGCACTATAATTACAAGAGTTGCATTGCGAAAAAAGGTGCTATTAATTACAATTAATGTAAAAGATAGCGCTTTTTTAATTTGGAGTACAAGGGGAGTGCAGAAAATGAACCATACTATTTTAAAAGAGTTGGAAGTTGAATTAAAAAATTACTTTCAACCGTTTTTGAATGCACCTGCAACAATAGAAGAAATTCAATATGCCGAAAGTGAAATGGGAATTGCGTTTCCAGATGAATTACGTAATCTTTATCTTGCACATAACGGTGAGGATAAATCAGGACCAGGGTTGTTTTTTGGTTTGCCATTTCTCTCGTTAGATGAAGTTTTGGATGAGTGGAGAATATGGAAAAGAATTGAAGAGGATGATTTTTTTAATTTTGATGCATTTTCAATACCAACAGAATATATTAAGGAAAGATATGTGAATCACAATTGGATACCTATTAGTAAAGATTATGGCGGTAACAATTTAGGAATAGATGTTGATCCAGATGAAAAGGGGAAAGTGGGACAAGTTATTAATTTTGGACGAGATGAAGAAGTGAAATATGTAATTGCAAATAGAATTTCAGATTTGTTACTATTTATTTTACAAACGCTAAAAAATAAAAATTTCACCATTCATCAAGAGGAAGATTATTTATATTGGAGTTATGGTGCTAATGATAATATACATTTTTTAGACGCTTTATTTAATATTGAATTACCTGTTTTACAGCCCCAATTTATATTTCAATCTGAAAATAACGTTAATGATTGGTACGATAGTTTAGATGAGAATTGGAGATGTATAGTGGGTGCATCTGAACGTGCAGACAGGTTTATTAGAGAGAAGAGATTATATTTAGGTGGAAAAGGGTTAGTAGATATTAGTCCATTACAGATGTGTACAGAAGTGAGAGAACTAATTTTATCCGGAAATGAAATTCGAGATTTAGCAGGATTAGAACGAATGAATTCTTTAAAGAAGTTATATTTAGTTAATAATCCGGTTCAAGATTTAACGCCAATCATACATCTAAAACACTTACAAGAAATGAATATAAAGAATACGAAGATAAATAATTTATCGGAACTTGTAGAAATGTCATCATTAAAAAAATTAAATATTACACATACTAGTATTCAAGATTTTTCGTTGCTACCGCAGTTTCAAAAATTAGAATCGCTTTCTGTACATATTTCAAATCGTGAGCAGCTCTATGCGATTTCGAAAGTAGATAATTTAAAGCATTTATATATTTTAGGTTTAGAGAATGTTAGTGAATTGGATTTGCTTGTTTTGCAAAATTTAAATAAGTTAATCACAATTGAATTTGAAAATAGCATCATTGCTAATTTAAATTGTTTTCAACACAATGCGTCAATTCAAAATATAAAATTGACAGATACAAAGGTAAAGGATGGAGCGGCATTAGGTAAAATGAATGGGCTAAAGGAATTAGAATTAGATGGCGCAACAATTGATAACCTTGAAACGATTTGTTGTTCGCATTCATTAGAAATATTTACAGGAACGTTTGAACAATTTTTTATGTTAAAAGACTCGTTTGATAGAAATATAGATTTTTCAAAAATAATTGGAGGAATGAGTGAAGAAGAAAGTGAAATTTGGCACCAGCATGTAATTGATTAGAAAATAACATTATTATGTAAATAAGTTTGTTTGTAGAAGGTGAAACTGTTTGACAGTTGATACTGCAATAAAGTGGTTAGGTGAAATAAATTATGTGTAACTGAATGTCACATCCCCCCTTAATCGTTCGTCTTGTATGTAGAACGTATAAGGAGGGATTTTATTATGAAAAATTTTGATGTAGCAATTGTTGGTGGTGGGCTTGCTGGATTAACAGCATCTATATATTTAGCGAAAGCTGGAAGGAAAGTTATTGTATTAGAAAAGTCCAGTCACTTCGGCGGCCGAGGGATGACTATAAATAAAAACGGCATTTGTATGAATCTTGGTGCACATGCTTTATATAGAGGTGGAGAAGCGTTTATAACTTTTAATGAGCTAGGAGTAAACCTTCCAGGTGGAATCCCATCTACAAAAGCACATGGAATATGGAAAGGGGATATTTATACCATTCCAACAGATTTTCGCTCCATTTTATCAACACCGTTACTTTCATGGTCTGCAAAAGTACAGTTCGCTCGTCTTATGATTCATTTAGGAAACTTAGATGTAGGAAAAGTTCCGAAAATGAGCCTAACTACATGGGCAGAAAATGAAATTAAAGATCCAATGGTTCGAAATATATTTTATGCATTATGCCGAACAACAACATATACGTATGCTCCTACAATACAATTAGCATCTTCCGTACTAAAGCAAATACAGCTTTCTATGAAAGAAGGAGTACTTTATGTAGATGGTGGTTGGGAGACGATAATAACAAATTTAAGAGGAATAGCGAATACTAGTGGTGTACAATTTCTGGCTAAAAAGCATGTTTTAAAAATAGAGCATTGTGAAGGAAAACAAAGAATACAATGTTTTGACGATGAAGTATTTGAAGCAGGTGCAGTCATTGTAACAACTCCACCGAAAGAGGCATGTAAAATTATAAAAGGTACAGAAGGAACAAGTTTGCAAAAATGGAGTGAACAATCTATACAAGTGACCGTGGAAGCGTTAGATATTGGTTTAAAACAATTACCGAATCCTTTACATCATTTTGCATTGGGATTAGATCAACCTATATTTTTCACGAATCAATCGAGAGCAGCGAAATTAAGTGAAGATGGATCAATTGTAGTGAGTCTAATTAAATACCATAACCCTGTACTAGAACTGAATCATATTCAAGAAGAGAAAGAACAGTTAGAAAATATGATGGAATTGTTACATCCGAATTGGAAAAGAGAAGTTGTTGCACAGCAATATTTACCGAAAATAACGGTAGTATATGATTTTCCTCATATTGACCGTGTTGAAAAACCAGGCCCTAACATACCTGGAATGCCAGGTGTTTATGTTGCAGGAGATTGGGCTGGGCATGATGAAATATTAGCTGATGCTGCGGTGGCAAGCGGAAAACGTGCAGCGTTACACATATTAAAGCAATCCGAAAGTGAGGCAGTTCATCATGGAAACGGAGCAATTATATGAAACGTATCAATCATTATTATTTTCGTTAGCATATAGAATCCTTGGGAGTGTTATGGATGCTGAAGATATCGTCCATGACGTATTTATATCAATTAATAATATGGAGGACGTTCAAACTATAGAAAATATGAGAGCCTATTTATGTAAAATGGTAACAAATCGCTCAATTGATAAATTACGTTCGGCAGCACATAAACGGAACGTATATGTCGGAATGTGGTTGCCAGAGCCATTTGTGGAAGAGGTTGATGATCCATCAGAGTCATTTGTAATGAAAGAATCAATTTCTACGGCATATTTATTACTTTTACAACAATTGTCTGAGGTAGAGAGAGTTGTTTTCATATTAAGAGAGGTTTTCAGCTATGAATACGAAGAAATCGCTTCAATTGTAGATAAGAGTAGTGCGAACTGCCGAAAAATCTTTCAACGTGCAAGGAAAAGTATTTTGGGTAAGCCGAAGCAGTCAACATTAAGTACTAAGAAGATGGCTGCCTATGTGGAGAAATTTGTATCATCTTTGCAGTGTGGGGATGCACAAGGCATGTTAGAAGTATTAAAAACAGATGCGATATTAAAAGCTGATGGTGGTGGTAAAGCTACAACTGCAATCCATCCAATCTATTCTGCAGATAGAATTATACGTTTATTCTTTGGAATTGGGAAGAAGTTCCCGGAAGAGTACAATGTTGATTATAAGATGGTAAATGGAGCCCCAGGTGTTATTGTTAAAGTAAATAATAAAGTGACTTATGTGCTTTCATTTACATTTGAGAATGAGAAAATCTCAAACATTTATATGATGGTTAATCCTAAAAAACTTATGCACTTAAATGTAACGGTATAAAAAAAGACGCATTTCTTTAGAAGTGCGTCTTTTTTTTATTTCTCTAACATTTCAAGAGGTACATCTTTTTCGCCTGCTACCTCAAATTTAATTTCTCCATCTTCTTCATAAATACGTGAAATAATCGGTATAGTAATCATTAATTTTTTATGCTGTTTTCGTTTTCGAGCAGCATCTAAGCTAATCACGTTCATTGTAAGCATCCTTTCTTCTAGAAATATATAAACAAAAGAAAATGCGTCCGGAAAGGGCGCTTAATTGAATTTGAAATACCGATTCATTTAATTGGGGTTTATATGATTTAACAACTGCAATTGAATTAAAAATAGTATGAATGGAATAATTGCACGTAGAAATTAACTTTACCAAAAAACGAAACAATATGCTATAAAAAAATTCAAATCTTTGTCATATAACGAGAAAAAGGATTTCGTTTCGCATATAATGAAAGTAGACGGGCAGCAAGAGCTTTTTCATCATATTGCTTGGAAAGGCGATGAAAAGAATGGATACGTTAGATTCATTATTATTTCAACTTGAACAATATGGAGAAGAGCATGATCGAAATAAAAAAACACGGGAAGAAAAATTACGGAATATTTCTCGTGAGATGGGGCAATTTTTATCAATTTTAGTAAAAGGATGTAGCGCAAAAAGCATTTTAGAAATTGGAACTTCTAATGGTTATTCTACATTGTGGTTAGCTAGCGCGGTAGAAGAAACAAATGGAAATGTAACAACTGTAGAGCTTTCTTCAGAACGAGTTGGAGAGGCACTAGTCAATTTTGAAAAGGCAAACCTTTTACAAAGGATTGATGTTCATAATCAAGAAGCAGGGGCATTTTTAGATGTGCAACTAGATCATTCATTTGATTTTATTTTCCTAGATTCAGAACGGACGCAATACATGTGGTGGCTTGAGCATATAAAACGCATTTTACAACCAAAGGGTTTTCTTGTTGTTGATAACGCAACCTCTCATGCAAGTGAGTTAGCCGAGTTTAGAAAAATGATTGAAGAAGATGAAATGTTTGAAACGGTCTTATTGACATTTCAAAATGGAGCATTTGTAGCGCTTAAGAAGAGTTAGGATTGAGCGTAATATAATTATCACATTGAAAAAGGGTGTATGTCAAAAGATTGAGTACAGTAGGATGGGAAGGACGTAATTTATATACGTAACATACGAAGAATCCGCCTTCAGCATGTTGTTCTCTAGGTCTTAAGTCTGAGGAAAATAATGTTGAGAACAGGTATACTTATACTAAGAAACAGGGAATGACTGCATAAACAGGCATTTCTAAAAAAATCGATTTCAAGCAGTTAGAATGTATATGAAATACGATATAATAGATGAAATATAGTGCATATAAATTCGCACATATAAATAAAGGAGCGATTTTGTTGACTGAACTCGAGAAAAAAGAACCTGTATCCATTGTGAAAGATAATAATGTAGAAGTAGTAGTAGATACAGTTATAAAAGATCAAGAATTAGAGGAACTGAATAAAGAAGCTGATCTTTATGTACAAAAATTAAATAGCGAGCAAAATACGGATTTATCAAAAGTATTGTCACAGCTAGGAGATTTAGGGGATAAAGAGCAACAAGCAGCAGGACAAACGTTATCAGCATTAAAACGTCCTGTAACAGCGATGATGAATGGAAAGAATGAAGAAATTCCAAATACATTGTTAGAATTACGCAAAGTGGTATCAGAGCTTGATCCGAATTCATTAAAAGCAAGTGGTATGAAGAAAATTATGTTTAAAGTATTCAAGAAAAATCCACTTGAAACATACGTGCATAAATATCAATCTATAGATAAACAAATTGAAGAGATTATAAGATCCCTTCTAATTGGTCGTGACAACTTACAAGAAGATACAGTGGGTCTTGAAATGCTTAAAGAACAATCGCATGATAAAATTCACGCTCTTGATAAACAAGTATACTTAGGCAGAAAACTCGCTGGTATGCTGGAAGCTGAGAAACAAAATCCAGAACGCCAAAGAGATATTCCATTAATTAACGATGCATTAGAAAAAATTCTAGTACGTACACGAAATATGCAGCAAGCGAAAAGTGTACTATTACAATCTATCGCATCTGTAGACATTATTAAGAAAAATAATGAAAAGTTAACAGAGGCAATTCGTAATGCAATTACGATGACGCAAAACGTTGTAACAGTTTCAGCTGCTATCCAGCTAGCGTTAACAAATCAGCGTAAAACAATTGATGCAGTGAATGCGACAAATGAAGCAATTGAATCAATGGTATTAAGTAACTCACAAGCATTAAAACAAAATACAGAAGAGACAACAAAACTTCTTGAAAATCCTGCTATTAGCATGGATAAATTACGTGAATCATTCCAAAATGTATTTGCTGCGATTGAAGCTTCTGAGAAATCATCAGAACGTATTATCGAGTCAAGTAAGAAGTTTGTAGTTGAATTAGACACATTTAATGATGAAATGAAACAAAAACTCATTCAGCGTCCAAGGAAATAACAGACTTTTAGAGGAGGTGAAAAAATGAGTTTCATTCAAACAGTATTAGTACTATTGGGTACATTGCTATTAATCGCATTTACTGTCGTTGTTTTAGTTGTATATTTCGGACGTAAACTGTATTTTTCATGGACGAAACCATATAAAAGAGCACATGATTCTTTAGATAAGTTATCGAATAAATCATTACCGTTTCTACAAGAATTTACACAACACCCACTCTTTTATCGCTGGATTCGTACGGAAGGAAAGAAAGAACAATATACATTAAACACTCTTTTTTGTGCATCGGGTCAACGTACGAGAGAGCAAGTATTCTCAATGTTACCGAAAGAAAAACAGAAAAAAGTACATGTAATGGCAAAAACAACGAAAAAACTTACAAATGAAGATATTGATGTAGCGGCGATGAAAGTAAAAGATTTTTTAAGACAAGAAACGCAGCAAACAGTAAAACCATCAGACCTTTCGTTTTATAAATTGTATTTTTATGATCGATATCCAGATGCATTAAATACAATTCAAACGTATAAACGCTCAATAAACCCTTCATTACAAAGAACGGTTGATGAAATTACAATTTCAGTATTAAATGCCTTGCCGTATTATCAGGAGCAACGTATGTTTGAACAACAACATAAACTTGAAACGTTCTTAATGAAAGATTTAACAGCGATGCTATCGTTAGTCGTACAATTACCACCTTCACAACGACCAGAAAAAGAAGAAGAATTAAAAATCTACTTGCAAAATTTCCAAAAAGAAATGGAAGTAGTCGAGCGAGATATTCGTGACTCGATTGATCACGATTTGAATGTGAAGATGAGAGCAGCGACTGAGAAGTTTAAAAATAAATAAATAAATGAAAAGCGCCTTAAAGCTATAGTTCTTAGCTTTTAAGGCGTTTTTTTATTAGTTGTTATTTTGCTTTAACGGTTGTATGACTAGAAGCAACACTTTCATTATGCAATCGATCAACTGCAGTTACTACATACGTGTAGGTTTCTCCAGAAATAGCTGTTTTATCTACATAAATCTCTCCAAGTTTTGTTTTTCTTACAGTAGTAAGTAAATGTTTTGGATTTTGTATATCCACTTCATTTTTTCCATTCACACGGTAAATGGCGTAATAAGCAGAGTCATTCTCTCTATTATCAATGATACCTACTGCAATACCTTCATCTCTTGGAATAGCACCTTTTAAAGTCGGTTGTTTTGGTGGATCATGATCAAGCCAAGGCATAGGCGGGATTAATGCAGGATGTTTATATATGTCGTTTGTGAGTCTATCTTTAATGCCTAGAGGATTGTTATTAATATCTTTTAAGCTGAAATGCATACTACCTTTTATCTCAGGGGATAACCGGTTTAATGTAATTTGTCTTGGATATTCTTCAGGATCAGACCAAGCGGGGACAGAATTATTATTAATTTTATAGGCTGCCTGACCGATGTATAGGTGAATCGGTTTATTATGTGTTTCTTTTACCCACCAATCTACTAATATGTCATATGCAGCTGGTGTGAAACCAATATTCCAATATATTTGCGGTGTAATGTAATCAATATAACCTTTTTGTATCCATTCACGTGTATCAGCATAAAGGTCATCATAGTTTCTTTGGCCTGCAGTTGTGTTAGAGCCAGTTGGATCGTCAGCTATATTTCGCCATACGCCGAACGGACTTATGCCAAACTTTACGTATGATTTTTCTTGTTTTATAGCAGTATTTAAATCTTTTACAAGTTCATTTACATTGTCACGTCGCCAATCCTCTATATTTGTAAATCTACCGTTATTATATGTTTCGTACGTTTTTTGATCGGGGAATTGTTCACCCGCTACTTTATATGGATAAAAATAATCATCCATATGTAGTGCATCAACATCGTAATTTTGTACAATTTCTAAAGCACCTTCTGTTATAAATTTTTTCACTTCTGGAATACCAGGGTTGTAATATAATTTCCCGCCATAAGGTACAACCCAATCCGGATGCTGTTTTGCAGGGTGATTATTCGTTAATCGATTTATATCAGTGTGATTCATCGTTATTCGATATGGATTAATCCATGCGTGGAATTCTATATTTCTTTTATGTGCTTCTTCAATCATAAATGCGAGTGGATCATATCCAGGGTCTTTTCCTTGTGTCCCCGTAATGTATTCAGACCAAGGACCGTAATTTGAAGGATAAAAAGCATCAGCAGTTGGTTTAATTTGTACAACAACTGCATTCATACCAGTGTTTTTTACATCGTCTAATAATCTAATAAATTCTTGCTTCTGATTTCCGATGGGTAAGCCAGTTTTTGAGGGCCAATCAATATTAAGAACAGATGCGATCCATACAGCACGTAATTCATGTTTTTTATACGTAGTATTTACTTCAGCATAAGTAGAGTGAGGAGAAATAAAAGAGAAAGGAATAAAAAAGATGACGATACAACATATCACTAATAAACGTTTCATGATTATTTATACGCCTCCCTATTATATGGTTAGCTAATATGATATCCGAGGTGAGGTTGTACTTACAATTGAGAAAAATAAATATTGAAACATTAATTTAATAGGAAAAATATTTTTACTGAAATTTACTTTCAATATAACTAAATTCTTTTACTTCTTCATATGCTTGTTAGTAAAGTGAAACTCCCTTTCATCCGAAGGGGATAATTTATAAGTATAGGAGGATTAATAAATGAAGGTTTTATTCGTTTGTTCTGGAGGGATGTCCAGTGCAATTGTTGTAAACGCTTTAAAAAAAGAGGCGGAGAAAAAAGGTGTAAACATGGAAGTCCATGCCATTGGAACAAGTGAGATAGAGGAAGAAGTAAAGAATGGCTGGGACGTTGTAATGGTTGCACCTCAAGTAAGACATAGATTTGACTCTGTTAAAAAATTCGCAGAAGAGGAATCTATCCCGTGCGGTATCATACCGCCACAAGCATACACGCCGCTTGGCGGACCGACTTTATTAAAAACTGTAAATGATTTAATTAGTTAGGGGGAAGCGTTATGAATAAATTTGTCACGTTTCTTGATAGAAACTTATCTGGACCGATGGCAAGGCTTTCTGAACAGAGGCATTTACAAGCAATCCGTGATGGAGTTATTTCAGCGTTACCATTTATTATTGTAGGAAGTTTCTTTTTAATCGTAGCATTTCCACCATTACCGAAAGATAGTTTCATATCTGTTTGGGCATTAAAAAATCAAACAAGTATATTAATACCATATCGTTTAACGATGTTTATTATGTCTTTATATATAGCATTTGGAATAGGATATAATTTAGCGAAAAGTTATAAGCTAGATGCTTTATCAGGAGCACAGCTTGCAGTATGTTCATTACTATTAACATTAACGCCTGAATTAATTGATAAAAAAGGGTTTATGCTTCCGATGACAAATCTCGGGGGTCATGGATTATTCGTGACAATGATTGTTTCTATTTTATCAGTTGAGATATTAAAATTTTGTAAGACGAAAAATGTAATGATTAAAATGCCAGAACAAGTACCGCCGTCTGTTTCACGTTCGTTTGAAGCACTTATACCTGCTGCATTCGTTATTATTTTAATGAGTTTAGTAACTGTCGTTTTTAGTATTGATTTACATCATGTAGTTGATAAATTAGCGGCACCGTTAGTAAAAGCTGGTGATAGTTACTTCGGTGTAATCATTCCAGTATTTTTAATTACATTTTTTTGGTCATTCGGAATCCATGGTGTGTCGGTTGTTGGAACTGTTGCCCGGCCATTATGGGAAGTATATTTAGGGAAAAATGGTGAAGCAGTTGCTAGTGGCGCAAATCAGTTACCATTCATTTCACCAGAACCATTATACCAATGGTTTATATGGATTGGTGGTTCGGGCGCAACGCTAGGACTTGTATTAGCCATGATCGTATTTGGTAGATCGAAATATTCGAAAGCATTATCGAGAAGTTGTATTGTACCTGGTATTTTTAATATTAATGAACCTGTTATTTTTGGATTGCCAATCGTACTAAACCCAATATTAATTATCCCATTTATCATTACACCACTAGTAACAGCAACTATTGCATACTCAGCAACTGCGATGGGGTTTGTTACACCAACACATATAATGCCTCCATGGACATTACCAGCTCCAATTGGTGCATATTTAGCAACAGGTGGGGATTGGAGAGCGATTGTACTCGTATTTATAAACATAACAATATCATTCCTTATTTATTTACCATTCTTTAAAATGTACGACAAAAACATGCTTGAAATTGAGAAAAATGGTGATGGGGAATCTGTTAATCCGTAAGTTTTATATTTTATTTTTGAGTGATAGGCATTTTGTCTATCACTTCTTTCACATGAAGTCCAGAGAGGGTGAAATGGAATGAATATAAAATTTAGTTATAAAGGTGTATTTTTATTATTATTTGGAGTGATATGTGCAAATTTACTTTTTGTACCTTTATTAAGAATGCTAGATTTATCACAAATGCATAGTATATGGCTCGTTACAAGCATTGCGGCAAGTATTTTGCTTACAGTAGTTGTTTCTTTCATTGATGGATCGTTCGCATCGAAAGCTCAGTTGTTTTATAGATTTATATTATTTTCGATCGGTTGTACGTTTGTAACTTACATGATTGTTTTTTAGTAAATAGGAGGTCATGCATATTATGTATATTGCAGGGATAATGTCCGGTACTTCGTTAGACGGAATAGATGTAGCACTCGTTCATATAGAAGGAAGCGGTGTAGATTCTAAAGTTGAACTCATCCATTTTACTACAGTTCAATTTTATAATGATATGAAAAATGAGATCCAGCAGGCGTTATCAATAGAAAATTCAAATGTACAACTCATATGCAGTTTAAATTTCAAACTCGGTTTATGCTTCGCAGGTGTTGTAAAGGAAGTTTGTAAAGAGGTCAATTTTCCTTTGAAACAATTAGATTTAATAGGTTCTCATGGACAAACGATTTATCATCAGCCAAAGCAAGATGGTAATATGATTCCTTCCACATTGCAAATTGGAGAACCAGCAGTTATAGCATATGAAACGAATACGACGGTTATTTCTAATTTTCGAACGATGGATATCGCAGCAGGGGGACAAGGTGCACCACTTGTACCATATTCGGAAATCATTTTGTATCGTCATCAAACTAAAAATAGACTACTACAAAATATTGGCGGGATCGGTAATGTTACCGTAATACCAAGTCACCTAAGTGATAAAAGCGTTATAGCTTTTGATACTGGTCCAGGTAATATGGTAATGGATGAAGTATGTCAAAGGCTATTTCAGTTGTCATATGATCAAAATGGTAAGATTGCAAAACAGGGAGTAGTTGTAGATGAAATTTTGACATATTGTATGAATCATCCATTTTTAAAAATGAATCCACCGAAATCAACTGGTAGAGAACAGTTTGGAGAAGAATTTGTAAGTGAGTTGTTGAAGCAGTATGAAAAGCATAGTAAAGAAAATATATTGACGACTGTCACGATGTTTACAGCAAGTTCAATCGTTCATCAGTATAAGGAGTTTATTCTGCCGTATTATGAAATCGATGAGGTGATTTTAGGCGGTGGTGGCAGTTATAATCGTACACTTGTTGAAATGATACGGTATGGATTGAAGGATGAAAAATGCGCCATATTCATTCAAGAAGATATAGGCTATTCTTCAGAGGCGAAAGAAGCAATCGCCTTTGCCATTTTAGCAAACGAAACGTATCATCGTAATCCGAGTAATGTGCCAAGTGCAACAGGTGCAAAGCAATCTGTTGTTTTAGGGAATATAACATTCCCTCCAATTTGAAGAGAATGAGGCGAACATATGAAATATATGATTGGAGTAGACGGCGGGGGAACAAAGACAGAAGCAATTGCATTTAATCAAGACGGAAGTGAACTTGAAAGGGCTACGAGTGGTTTTGGAAATATATTAATAGATTTTGAAGAAGCACTTTTTCATATAATGGAAGCGATTGATCAATGCCAGAGAGGGTTATTAAATGGGAATTGCGTTTGTATTTGTTTAGGATTAGCGGGTGTAAGTGGAGCAAATACGAATGAATTAACATTACGTCTAAAAAAGAAGTACGGAACACAAATTGAAGTTTTTAATGACGCAATGATTGCTCATGCAGCTGCTTTAAAAGGAAAGGATGGAATTTTAACAATTGGCGGTACAGGGGCGATTTGTTTAGGAAAGAAAGGAGAAGTGTACGAGTATAGCGGTGGATGGGGACATATTTTAGGAGATGAAGGAAGCGGATATTGGATTGCGTTACAAGGTTTAAAGAGAATGGCAAATCAATTTGATCAAGGAGTTCCACTTTGCCCATTAAGCTTAAGAATTCAAGAAGAGTTTCAACTTTTGACATCGTCTCATATAAAAAGACTAGTATATAGTTTTTCAAAAGATAAAGTTGCAGCAATCACACCATTCATTATTGAGGAAGCGAGAAATGGGAATGATGATGCACATGAAATTATGGTGCAAGCGGCTACGGAATTAACGAGAATTACGGTGAATATTTACAATAAGATGCAGTTTGATTTATCAACTTCAATTGCAGTAAGTGGCAGTATATTACGTTTCGTTCCTGAAATATATGCTGAATTTAAGAAATGCTGCGAGAAAAGTATGGGAGAAGTTATATTTGTATCACCATCAGAACTAGCAGTGAAAGGAACCTATTACTTAATGAAGAATTTATATTTTAATAAATAGCGGTATGAGAATTTTTGTATGATTTGTAAAAATATGATGTTAAAATGTATAAAGGGATGTAAAGTAAGAAAAGTACAATATACATAGTCATTGAATATTGTATAAGTACTCCCATGTAGAAAGTGAATGATTACATGATTAATAGTATACAATTTTTGTATTTGGTGGCTTCTTATTTATTGGGAAACATATTGACCGCTTATATAGTGACGAAATGGAAACATAATGTTGATATTCGGCAGGAAGGAAGCGGCAATCCTGGCGCAAGAAATATGGGGCGCGTATATGGAAAAGGTTATTTCGTCGCTACATTTTTAGGTGATGCGATCAAAGGGGCAATCGTAGTTTCTATTGCAAAATACCTTTTTGAAGATTCTACATTTGTAATGTTAGCTTTACTGGCTGTTTTACTTGGACATATTTACCCGATTGTATTTAAAGGCAAGGGTGGAAAAGGGATTTCAACATTTATTGGAGGATTAATTGCATTTGATTATTTGATAGCGCTTACCCTTGTTGCTGTTTTCATTATATTTTATTTAATCTTTAAAGGATTTACTAAGCCAGGACTAATTACAATCGCTTGTTTACCAGTGTGCATGATTTTGTATTCTTACTCTATTGTTACGACTATTTTAAGTGCACTTATCATTGTACTTATTTTATATGTAAATCGAGAATGAAATGAACTTTTTATAAGTGGAGTTAATCTCCACTTATAATTTTTATTAAATACATAAAGGAGAGAAGGCATGGGGTTAATTTATAAAGTTGCTGATCAAGCTTTGGAATTTGAAAGTATACATAAGTTGAATTATAAAACATTTGTAGAAGAAATTCCGCAACATGAAGAAACGAAAGAGCGTGTTCGTATAGATCGTTTCCATGAAGAAAATACATATTTAATTTGTTTAGATGACGATAAGTTAGTAGGTATGGTTACTTTGCGAGGAAAACGACCATTCTCGTTAGACAATAAAATTCCAAATCTAGATTATTATTTGCAAGAACATGGAGAAAACGTATATGAAATTCGTTTACTTTCAGTAGAACGTGAATATAGAAATGGAAGAGCGTTGTTAGGTTTAATTCGCTTTTTACATCGTTATTTGCTTCTAAATGGATATGAATTGGCACTCATTTCTGCTACAACACGTGAACTACCTTTATATGAGCAAATGGGATTCAAATCTTTCCATACGTTAGTTGGTACAGAAGAAGCAGCCTTCCAACCAATGTATGTTACCCCTGCTATGTTTGAAGCATCGAGTGTTGGGGGAATTATGACGAAAGAATATACGTTTTTACCTGGTCCAGTAGATATTGAAGAAAATGTTCGAAAGGCATTTTCTACTAAGCCTATTTCGCATCGTTCTAAGTTATTTCAAGTGACGATGGACAATGTGAAAAACGGTTACTTCACATGACAAAAGCAAAGCATGTACAACTTATGTTAGGAACAGGGACGTTAGCAAATGATGCCATTGCTTTACAGTTACGTTCTTTAAAAGGGAAAGGACTAGTATTAACAAATGGGGAATTTGGTAATAGATTAGTTGGACATGCATCACGCGCGCAATTACATTTTGATATGTATAAAAAAGAAATGGGAGAACCGTTTATTTATACCGAATTAGAAAAAATAATGGGAACTGGAAATTATGAATGGCTTTGGTTTGTTCACCATGAAACATCAACTGGAATGTTAAATGATTTAGACAAGCTAAATGTTTTAAGTAAAAAGTATAATGTGAAGCTATGTGTAGATTGTATCAGTTCGATTGGAGCAATACCGATAGACTTGAAGGATGTATATTTTGCAAGCGGTGTTAGCGGAAAGGCAATTAAATCGTTTACTGGATTATCTTTCGTTTTTTATAATCATAATGTGAAAGTAAACGAGACATTACCGGCCTATATGGACGTTGGTATGTACGAAGAAAATGAAAGTATTCCATATTCTCATTCATGGAATTTAATTTATGCACTGCAAGAAGCATTAAAGAGATTTGAAGATGCAAAAGCATTTGAAAAAATAAACGAGACGTATGCATATATTGAACAAGCTATTACTAATATGGGTTTAAATCTTGTTTCACCTAAAGAACATGCCGCGCCAATTATAGTTACCATTCAATTAAATGAAAATCAGTCTTCTAAGGTGATTGGCGATGCGTTAGCGTTACAAGGATACATTGTTCATTATGAGTCATCTTATTTACAAAAGAATAATTGGATCCAAATTGCATGCCTGAATCATTACAAAGAACGTGATATGAAGAGGATGTTGAATTGTTTACAACTGTGTGTATTACAGAGTGAGGTACATATATAAAGACTTTTTCTTAATATAGTTGGTTTCGTATAAAGGAGTTGCTACATACGAAAACTTAGGAATAGATCATTGGAAGAGGTGTTAGTATGATAACTAAAAAACTACCGTTACATATAGATGATATTAAAAAAGCTCAAAACATTTTAGACAGAAATGCTCGTAAAACGCCTTTAGTAAAATCATTTTATTTGACTAGTAAAACAGGTGGAGAAATTCACTTGAAATTAGAAAATATGCAATTAACGGGTTCTTTTAAATTTCGAGGTGCATTTAATAAAATGTCACAGCTAACAGATCAGGAAAAAGAGAGAGGAGTAATTGCTTGTTCCGCTGGTAATCATGCACAAGGAATTGCTTTATCAGCTCATTTACTTGGTATTAAGAGTAAAATTGTGATGCCAATTTCTGCACCTCAGGCGAAAGTTGAAGCAACTAGAGGCTATGGATCAGAAGTGATTTTATATGGTGAAACTTTTGATGATGCGAAGGCAAAATGTGAGGAGATTATTAAGAAAACAGGTGAAACATACTTACATCCATATGACGATATAGAAGTAATGGCTGGTCAAGGTACAATTGGTTTGGACATTCTTGATGATATGTGGGATGTTGATACTGTCATTGTACCAATTGGCGGAGGTGGAATTATTTCTGGAATTGCTGTTGCATTAAAATCTTTTAATCCATCCATTAATATAATTGGTGTCCAAGCAGATAATGTTCATGGGATGAAAGCATCTTATGACAAAGGTACGATTGTAGAACATTATGAGGCACCTACTATAGCAGATGGTTGCGCAGTTAAAATACCAGGCGATTTAACTTTTGAAGTAGTAAAAGAATTAGTAGATGATATTGTAACTGTATCAGAAGGTGAATTAGAAGTAGCGATGAAAGACTTATTACAACGTGGTAAAGCTGTTGTAGAAGGGGCTGGCGCATTAGCTACTGCTGCTCTACTTGCAGGGAAAGTGGATCCATATATTAAAGGGAAAAAGGTAGTCGCGGTTATATCTGGTGGAAACGTAGACTTGCAGCGCATTTCCAGTGTTTGTGAGCAATTTTTTGTAGCTAATGAAGTGAAATAATCTTTAAAAAACATAAATTTTATGAAAGAAGAGCTAAGAAAACTAGTCTTAGCTCTTACTTTTTGTCTAATGTGTAGTACAAGTTTTAATACACATGCCTTATTTTCCGTAAAGTGAATTATTTTATTTAAGCGTCTATTTTCATTGATAACTCAAATAATTATATCAATATTGTCGAAACGGAAACAGAAATTTAATATAATGGTCTTAACGTATGAATGAGCGGTTAGGAGGATAGACCATGAATAAGGAAGAACAGGTCATGAACGGTTTCAGGGAATTATATAATAAGATGGTTTGGCTTAATAAGGATAAGATGGAAGAAGGTCTTAAAGGTTTTAAGTCTTCTGAAGTACATTGCATTGAATATATTGAAAACAATGCAGATTCTAACGTGACACAACTTGCAGAGGCTTTTTATGTGACTCGCGGTGCAATAAGTAGAATGACTAAGAAGCTCATAAAAAAAGGCCTTATCGAAAGTTACCAGAAATCAGAGAATAAAAAAGAAATCTATTTTAGGCTTACTGAACAAGGGAAAGAAATATATAAAATTCACGAAGAGTTGCACAAGGAGTTTCAAGAGCGGGATAAAGCTGTATTTGAGCAAGTAACCGAGTCAGAATTCGACAGTATAATTAGCTTCGTGGAAAAGTATAGTAGGCATTTGGATGCAGAAATAAAGAAACAAGGTATACATATTAAGTCGTAATAAAGTTGAAGCATTCGGGCATTAACGGGTAGTTAATCCCGAAAACGAACTTAATTGCTCGTTAATCCGGGATACATTCAAATAATAAAAAGGTAGCCTGCTCACAGTAAGGCTACCTTTTTATTATTGTATTTTTGTTGACTAATCAACAAAATGGAGTTATTATTTTGTTGACAAAGCAACAAAATATTTTAAGAGGAGAAGTTAAATGTCTATATTTAGATCACAAAATGAAAGTGAAACTGAAAAAAATATTGATAAACATGCTTTAATATTCGGCCTTATTTCTGTATTTCTTTGTGGAATAGGTTTCAGTATCATACTGCCTGTTGTTCCATTCTTATTGCAGCCTTATATAAGTAGTACAGAAGAACAAGCTCTAGTTGTTACCCTACTGACCTCTGTTTATGCGGTTTGCGTATTTTTCGCTGCTCCTGCACTCGGAGCTTTAAGCGATAAATATGGCCGTCGTCCATTACTTTTAATATGCCTTTTCGGTTCTGCAATTGGGTACTTAGTTTTTGGTGTAGGAGGTGCTTTATGGGTACTATTTGCTGGACGCATAATTGAAGGTATAACAGGCGGGAGTATAAGTACAATTTTTGCATATTTTGCAGATATCATTCCTCCAGAACAGAGAACGAAGTATTTTGGGTGGGTGAGTGCAGTGGTAGGTGCAGGAACCATTATCGGACCAACTCTTGGGGGATTGCTTGCAAATTTTGGTCATTCTGTACCTTTATATTTCGGAGCGTTCATAACTTTATTAAATGTCTTATATGGGATGAAATATATGCCTGAGAGTCTTGACAAAAATAATAGGTTAAAAGAAATTACTTTTGTAAGGTTAAATCCTTTTGCTCAGCTGGCAAACATACTTTCCATGAAAAACTTAAAATGGTTACTTGTCTCAGCGTTTTTACTTTGGATACCTAACGGATCTTTACAAGCAATTTTTACACAATTTACGATGGATACTTTTAGCTGGAAACCTGCACTAATCGGACTTATGTTTTCAATTATGGGATTTCAAGATATCATTTCACAAGCTTTTATAATGCCAAAGCTATTAATCAAGCTTACTGATAAACAAATAGCTATACTTGGAATGGTTTCGGAAATTATTGGCTATAGTTTTATTGCAGCATCTGCTTTATTTTCCCTATTTCCTCTTCTAATCGTTGGGATGTTACTGTTTGGTTTTGGTGACTCAATTTTCGGGCCTTCATTCACTGGGATGCTTTCAAAGTCTGTCGATTCTAGTGAACAAGGAAGGATTCAAGGCGGTAGCCAATCTATTCAAGCTTTGGCAAGAATGATTGGTCCAATTATTGGAGGGCAAATCTATGTATCACTTGGTCATGCTGCACCTGCTTTTATGGGGATGATTCTTATAGTAGTGGCAATAGCAGTTTTGTATAGGGGGACGCATGTAACTGTATAAACTACATGCACTAATATGGTCTTTCTTTATATAAGGATGTCTCTAGGGGAATCTTTCCTGAATGAATTGAATAACAGATAAATATAAGAACAAATAATAGGGTGTCAGAACTTAGGAACAAGTACTGGCCCCTATTTGTTTACGGCTTGAGAGCTACGAGAAATTAAGAATTTATTCTGTAATGCTCTCATGATGAAGGTTAAATAGAACTATCAATAATTAAAGTTAGCTTTTTTGAAAGTAAAAAGCTAGGTAAATGACTAGATAGTTTCATTATGCTCGTGCTGAAGTAAATAATGACTCCATTTTTACTTTGCTCTTCTCTCGAATTTCAGCGTCCGCATGGCGCATTACAAATTTATGCGCTATAGCAATTGCTAAAACATCATCTAATAAACCAATCCCAATAATAGCAGCTATATCTGGAATGAAGTCGATTGTTAATACGTAATAGGATAAAGCGGCTAATATTATGAATTTTGCTTTAGTAGGTAACCCTTTTTTTCTCATTGTGTAGTATAAAATAATGCTTTCATATACGCTTGATTTCCCAAGGTTTGCTGAGCTTTTTTTGAATTTTTTCCAAAGTGTCTGTTTCTCCATATAAACACTCCTTTTACAAAAACATAGACTTTTTAAAAGGATAGACAAAAAAGTGAAGAAGTAATCAATTTTATTATTTATCTTATTGTATATTTCCATAAAAATAAGGAATTACCTGTTCAAAATAATAGAATGTTTGTTATGTAACGACTCATAGTGTTTCGTTACATAAGTATGTACAGTAAAATGTATGTGGATGATTTATTAGCAAACATCTAATAAAGGGTATGGGGGAAAAAAGGTGAAGATAATAGAACTACCAATTGAATTTGAATTTAATGGGGCAAAACAATGTATATATCCGAGCTTACTTATATTAAACAAGGGATTAACTTTAGTAGATACAGGTTATATAAACTTTTTACCTTTAATTGAAGATGCAATTGTAAAACATGGGTATGAGATGAAAAACTTAAAAAATATAATTATTACTCATTATGATGACGATCATATAGGATCTTTATATGATTTCAAAGTGAAATATCCTCACATTAATATTATTGCTAGTGAAATAGAATCTAACTACATTAGTGGTGAAATAAAATCGGAGAGACTAGTTCAAGCTGAAGAAATGTTAGAACATATGCCAATTGAAGAGAAAGAATTTGGTAAATGGTTTATACAGCAATTAAAAAATATAAGACATATTTGCGTCGATGAAAAAGTAAGTGATGGTCAAATGATTTTAAATGATGAATGTCAAATAGTAGCGACGCCAGGACATACTTCGGGGCATATTTCATTATATTTTCCGGACTTAGAGTGTGTAATCACAGGGGATGCGGCAGTTCAAGATAATTGTGAATTAGTAATAGCTAATCCGAATTTTTGTTTAAATATAGAAAAAGCGGAAGAATCTTTAAAGAGAATAAAAAACCTTAAAGCAGCAACGTATTATTGTTATCATGGAGGAAAGCTTACTGTATAAAATAATAAAAAACCGATCTTTCCTATATCGAAAAGATCGGTTTTTTTAATTCATAGATTCTGCAATTTGAATTAAATCCTTTACGTTATATTTTCCTTTTATATAGCGTTTGTTACCAATTGCAATTGTATATTGAAAACCATTCTGCTGAAAGATAAGCTCATATGCTGAATCAAAATGAGGATTATATAATGCTTTTATATTATTTTTTAAGCTGTAGAACTTAGCTCCCCTAAGTGAATAGAAGTATAATTTGTTTTGAACTGGTGAAACAGTGATTTTAAAAATCCCATTAATATCTTCATTGTAGTATTGGAGGTTTAAGTAATCGTTATAGATGTACCCTTGAAATTCGTGAATTTCGAACGGGAATTTTGTAGGAGTAAGTATATGTTCCTTACACTTGATTTCATATTCTTTTACAATAGTAGCTTCTTTCATAAGAGGATTCGTTCCATCATAAATTTGATTAATTTGAGATATTTTATTGTTTTTTGTTACAATTTCTAAAATGTAACCGAGAGTAAATCCATCATCAGTGTCTTTGAAATAAGAAATAAGAATTGTAGTATCTTCTTTTGGAGACGGTACTATTTTAATTTCATGAATATGTTTATTTGTTTGGAAAGTAGGTAGTTCAATCCCTTCTGTTACATATGACCGCATTAATTTTTTATCATTTTTGAGTAAAGCTTGTTTGAATTCACTTATTACATCTGTTTGAGATTTCGCCATTATAATTGTGGTGGATTGAAAATATAGTAAGAAAAATAAGCAAAAAATTTTTTATGAATGTAGTAGTTAATTTTATTATCATATAACTATCTTTCCATAAATTTGAAATGTATATGTATAGGAGGAGAGAATATGAGTTTATTGCTTGATTTAATAACGGATATAATTTTATTTTACCCTCGAAATGACATGAAATTAAAGCATCATATTGCTAAATTAAGTGAATTTGAGTGGTTTCGAAATCTACATGAAGATCCGAAGTATACAAGATTAATTTGGAGTAATAGAAAAATTAAAAAGTTCATTTTGTCTACTACTAACATGGAAGCATTAATAAAATCAGAGAAAAAACAAAAAGAATTTGTCCAACTAGTACACGATGAATATAAAAAAAGAAGATAAGAATTTTTTTATTTTTCATATTTGGCGAAACAAATGGTACAATGAAAGCTAATGTGAAAAATAAGGAAAAGAAGTGGTCTATTTGAAAAACTTTTTAGAATTAGGAATTAGTGAAACTTTTAATCATACATTACGTGAAAATGGAATTACAGAAGCAACACCAATTCAAGAGCAGGCAATTCCAGTTATTATGTCAGGTAAAGATATTATTGGGCAGGCGAAAACAGGAACAGGTAAAACGTTAGCATTCGTGTTACCGATTTTAGAAAAAATCGATCCAGAGTCTAGTGATGTTCAAGCTTTAATTGTTGCACCAACAAGGGAACTAGCACTGCAAATTACAACTGAAATTAAAAAAATGCTTGTTCAAAGAGAAGATATTAATGTACTAGCGATTTATGGCGGGCAAGATGTAGCACAACAATTGAGAAAATTAAAAGGCAATACACATATTGTTGTTGCGACACCAGGACGATTATTAGATCATATACGTCGTGAAACAATTGATTTAAGTAATCTTTCAACAATTGTACTAGATGAAGCGGATCAAATGCTTTATTTCGGTTTCTTATACGATATTGAAGATATTTTAGATGAGACACCTGATAGTAAACAAACGATGTTATTCTCAGCAACGATGCCAAAAGATATTAAAAAATTGGCGAAACGTTATATGGATGAGCCGCAAATGATTCAAGTACAAAGTGAAGAAGTAACGGTAAATACAATTGAGCAGCGTGTCATTGAGACGACAGATCGTGCAAAGCCAGATGCACTTCGTTTTGTTATGGATCGTGATCAGCCATTTTTAGCTGTTATTTTCTGTCGTACAAAGGTTAGAGCAAGTAAGCTTTATGATAATTTAAAAGGACTAGGTTATAATTGTGCTGAACTTCATGGTGATATACCTCAAGCGAAACGTGAAAGAGTCATGAAGAGTTTCCGCGAAGCTAAAATTCAGTACTTAATTGCGACTGATGTAGCAGCTCGTGGACTTGATGTAGATGGTGTAACGCACGTATTTAACTTTGATATTCCTGAAGATGTGGAAAGTTATATTCACCGCATTGGCCGAACAGGACGTGCAGGTGGATCAGGTCTTGCAATTACGTTCGTTGCAGCGAAAGATGAAAAACATTTAGAAGAAATTGAAAAAACGCTTGGTGCACCAATACAAAGAGAAATAATCGAACAACCAAAGATAAAACGTGTAGATGAAAATGGAAAACCGGTACCAAAGCCGGCTCCGAAGAAATCAGGTCAAAATCGTCAAAGAGATAGCCGTGAAGGTTCAAGACGTGATTCGAGAAATAGCTCAAGAAGTGATTCAAGAAATAGTTCGAGAAATGAAAATAATCGATCATTTAATAAGCCAAGTAATAAAAAAGGTAGTACAAAACAAGGTCAGCAAAGACTTGGCCGTTAAATGTTTATAATTGTAAAAGAGTCGCAAAATATTGCGGCTCTTTTTTTGTTTGTATACAACAAGGATGATGGCA
Organism: Bacillus pretiosus; assembly: GCF_052947655.1. Lineage (NCBI taxonomy): Bacteria > Bacillati > Bacillota > Bacilli > Caryophanales > Bacillaceae > Bacillus > Bacillus pretiosus. Next base: position 2,314,906 of record NZ_CM129593.1, read on the forward strand.
AGAAAAAAACAAAAATTTCATTCACCGTATTTAAAAGTGATAAAGGAAATTTTATAGTCCAAGACCAGTAGAGCAAGGGGATTACTACCATGTGGCAATTCAAGAACAAGTGCAACTTACATATGAACAATATTTAATCGAAAAAAATCGAGAGAAAGCAATTCGTACTAGCTCCCCTGATGATGATACGGATTATGAAAAAATCAATTGGTATAACGATATGAAAACATCTTTTGCAAACAAAGAATTGGACGATGGGGTGAAAGAAATTCGTAACACATCCAAATGGTACGGGAATGTTATGCTGCAGCAAAAAGAGAACGGAACTTATTATGTCTACTATTTAGGTAGAACACTTTTGTTGAAAGAAAAGGTATTGAAGCGAGCGAATATTTTTATTATACATTCCGCAATTATTGAAATGGAACAAGAGAAGTTTATGAAGGATTTAACTCATATTGGTAGATGGAAAAAATAAGGGCGGGCGAAGATTGAGCTTTCTTATTTACAAATTTTAAATTAACAACCATTTTCGAACATTGGCCGAACGAGAAAATTATTGTTGCTGAAATGGAAAGTAAAGCAAGTTATCTGTATTGGCAGCAAGTTCAGAACAAAAATGTATAACAATGTTGATAGCGGAATTTATGAAGTTTGTAAAGTGCGAGAATGAAGATGTTTTTGACATCAAGCGTATGTACAGAGCAGGGTTTCAAGAAAATGTAAAATTATCGTAACCTCCATTTCGCCTACACGGGTATGCGAGCAAATGTAGCTGACATGTGGGGTACGATCATCGGGAACTGGAAAACTCATTTGTTCGTTTTGTTCGATGGAGAAATTACTTATTACGATGATAAGGGTAATGTGGTTCGAAGCTACCAGAAGGGGAATTATGCGGTATAAGAAAAAAGGACTAGCAGTCGTATCTGCTGTCCTTTAATAGGAGAAAAATTATTCTGGATTAGAACTACGAATAACCAGAAAACGCGCTTTAAATCAGTGTTGTCAAAGATGTAATAATCTATGCAACAAAAAGCTTAGTCGGAATTCAAAACACCAAAATGGCTTGCATTGGTAACAGGCTCAAAACTAGTATATGTAAAATGAAAAATCTTATACAAAAAGCAGACAACAATTTTGGTTGTCTGCCAATGTGTTCAATGAGTTAGCTAATTGTGATAATTTGCATCCCCATTATGAGAAGAGTGAAGCTGCTAGTTCAAACAGCTTGTTGGTATTATTATCGATTTCATAAAAAATATACAGAGAAAGCAGATAAGTGAAGAACCTACCTGCTTCTGCTGTAACAAAAGAAAGAAGTATTAGCCGTGGACACGGCGGCTTGAAAATAGTATGTATTTTTATTTCAAAAATATTCAAGGGGTGAAGAAACATGGGATGTTTAATAAAAGGGGTTTGTGAAATTAATCAGCTAATTAGTAAAACAAAAGAGAAAAACAATGAGCAAATATAACAATAAAAGGATAAATGTTCAAAAGAGCGATGAGTATAAAGTAAAACAAAATAGTTATATTAAAGCATGATTTTCATGAAAAATAAAGCACGCATATAAGTGTGCTCTTATGAACGCTTTAGATTAGTATGACTAGATAGTCACCATACAATAAAATATGCTTGTTTGATATAAATGTGTGTTAAATCTATAACATATATTTTGGGGTGTATAAGGAATATTAAATGTTAATTTGCCAAGCATATTGTTTTTATTAACGAATTTGTGCAACTGTTAAAGTGGCAGAACGAATATCTACTGTACCAATTACTTCAACCGGTACAATTTGAATTAAATCACCAGGGTTTTAGTTTATTAGAATGACACCGCTGGATACATCTACTTGACCAGTGCCAATGATATTAGAACGGACTGCGGTTCCAGATCCTGCAATAATATTAGTTGATGAGTTTAGTGTCAAGAAAAAGCGCGCTGCTTCCGGGGCTACTGGAACGTTATCGAGGCTGATTGTTAATGTATAACTGATTTGATAAATACCAGCTACTTGAATTCTAATTCCAGTTCCAGTACTAATTGTATCATTTATTACAGGGACAGTAATATTAGGGTTTGGGCCCGTACTAGGTAATAGTAATGGCGTGAATAGTGTTGCAAATTGAGGTGAAGTAGCATTGAAAGCAAAACCGAGAGCTGGTAGCGTACTAGGGGCTTGTGCTCCACAATTAAAGTTTGTGTGCTTACGACAAGATGAACGCATATTTTCACTCCTTTCTTTCATTTAGATTGCGTGAGTAATAACCTCACGTTTTGGACAAGCACAATACAATATATGAAAATTTATAATGAATAGTGCAGACGTGTACTGTTATGAATAAAACTAACTGTCTGTTGTACAAAAGGAAACACTATGCTTACAGAAATAGTTTGTAACCTAAAGTTGAAAAATAGTATGAACAGGGTTAAAAATGTTATTCAGAAATGAAAGGAAAAAAATAAAAAAGAGCACGCATATAAGCATGCTCTTTGGCAAGAAAGGTAGATTTTTATGAGTGGATTCCTCCATACAATAATATATGCTTGTCCGGTTAATAGTTGAGAAAGGGAGAATGAATATGGAACAAATTGAAGCGTATAACAAAATAAAAATTTCATTTTGTAAAAAAGGGGAATGGATATTTGTACTTATTGGGAAAACGCAGTTAAAGAATTCTTAAAGAAGTAAGAGCAGGAACGAAATAAAAGAGCAGCTAGCAAAAGCTAACTGCTCAATACAAGGAGATACAGAGAAGACCACTTTAAATGAATGTTGGCATACAGCCTACATTCAATATGGACCAAATATTTATTTTAAATCCAATTTATCATCCCAACAGATAAAATGGCTGCGCCTGCTGCAGAACCTAGCCAGTCTCTCCAGCCTAATGTATTTAAAGATGCATCTGTTAAATCCATAATTAAGAAGATAGCAAACATTAATACACCAAATGCTAAGCATCCCCAAAATATTTGCAAATATTTAATCATCTTCTTTCGGAACTTGCTCATATAAATCACCCTTATTAATAATTTATATTTTTACAAATAAATTATCGCATGTGCAAAAATTAAACGTACAAAATATGCAATATTACATATTGGAACTCAAAAAAATAATCCATTCATAAGTACATAGATCGAACAGGGGGAACCGTATCGTATGAACCAATTTTCATTTTTTGAAATCATCGATGTAAAGGAGATGCGCTGACTTGTGGTGAAGGAGCTGAAAAACTACAAAGTATTGTGCGTCTGGATGAAGAATCGAGAAAATAGGATCAAGCGGAGGGCATCGTTCTTTTCCTAAAATGAAAGGTGACGATAAGAAACATGAGATACGTTTTAAACAAATTGAGCGGACGTTAAAAAATAAAAATTTATAAAGGAAATAGAAAGTAGGATGTTGTATATACAATAATAGGAAACTTTTTACTAATTAAACATATAATTAAAATAGACCGATAGTCGGTCTGGTGGGAAGGAGAACGTGAATGCGAATAATTAAGGAGTATGAGGAGCGTAGAAAAGAAATTTTAGAAACGGCTGAACGATTATTTGTTACGAAAGGTTATACGAAAACAACAGTAAATGACATTTTAAAAGAGATAGGGATAGCAAAGGGGACGTTTTATCATTATTTTAAGTCGAAAGAAGAAGTGATGGATGAAATCATTATGAGGATCATTAAAGATGATGTTGCTCAAGCGAAAGCAATCGTCTCTAATCCAAATATCCCAGTTTTAGAAAAGTTATTTCGAGTTTTAATGGCGCAATCACCAAAATCAGGAGATGTTAAAGATAAAATGATTGAACAATTTCATCAGCCAAATAATGCGGAAATGCATCAAAAAAGTATAGTGCAATCCATTATTCATTTATCTCCTGTTTTAGCAGAGATTTTAGAACAAGGAATCGATGAAGGCATATTTTCTACACCATACCCACAAGAAACGATTGAATTATTACTCTCTTCAGCACAAGTCATATTTGATGAAGGTTTATTCCAGTGGAAGCCGGAAGAAATGATTAGAAGAGCTAAAGCGTATATTAAAATGATGGAAGTATCTGTTGGAGCGAAAGAAGGATCTTTTGATTATATGGTTGAGGTTTTAATGAAACAGAAATAATGTTTTTCTGTTTGTTTATTATAGACCGACAGTCGGTCTATATTAAAGGAAGGGTGTGATTATGATGTCTATTAGTATAAAACCTTCGATGAAAGATTTTTATTTAATGGTGAGTGGGCAAATTATTACTATTTTAGGTTCAACACTTTTACGTTTTGCTCTGTCGTTATATGTGCTAGATATAACAGGGCGTGCTGATATATTCGCAGGATTATATGCGGTTACGAGTATTCCGTTTTTGTTAGCTCCTGTTGGCGGAGCGATAGCAGATCGTTTCAATCGTCGTAATTTAATGGTTATTTTTGATTTTATAAACGCTGTGATTGTATTAAGCTTTATAGTTTTATTATTTACTGGATCTGTATCTATTATATTGATTGGAACTATTATGTTTTTACTTGCAGTCATTAGTGCAATGTACTCACCAGTTGTAATGGCGAGTATTCCTCAATTAGTTCCAGAGAAAAAGTTAGAACAAGCGAACGGTATCGTAAATGGTGTGCAAGCATTATCTAATATAGTAGCTCCTGTATTAGGAGGAATGTTGTACGGCATAATTGGTTTGAAAATACTTGTAATAATAAGTTGCCTTGCTTTCTTTTTATCTGCGATTTTAGAAATGTTTATTACAATACCTTTTATAAAAAGAGCAAAAGAAAACCATATTATACCGACAATTGTAAAGGATATGAAAGATGGCTTCGTATTCGTTTTAAAACAACCATTTATTTTGAAATCTATGCTTTTAGCTGCATTACTAAATTTAATACTAACACCGCTATTTGTAGTTGGTGCTCCAATTATTATACGAGTAACGATGGAAAGTAGCGACACGTTATACGGAATTGGAATGGGATTGATCGATTTTGCTACTATTTTAGGTGCATTATCAATAGGTTTTTTTGCGAAAAAGCTACAGATGAAAACATTGTATTATTGGATGCTGTTAATAGCTTTATTAGTAATACCGATGGCACTATCAGTTACGCCAGTTATTCTTAATTTAGGATACTATCCACCATTTATCCTCTTTATACTCTCTTCTATTCTAATTGCAATGATCATGACAATTGTATCTATTTATGTAATTACTGTAGTCCAAAAGAAAACACCGAATGAAAACCTAGGGAAAGTAATGGCAATTATAACAGCGGTATCTCAATGTATGGCACCAATTGGGCAAGTCATTTATGGTTTTATGTTTGAAGAATTCAATATGAAAATTTATTTACCTATATTAGCTATTAGTTTCATAATGATAATAATAGCGATAGTGACGAAGAAAATATTATGGAATGAGGGGAACTAGCTTAATATGATTAGGAGAATGTTAAAAAGAGATTTCTCTCAAAATAAAATGATGATTACCATCTTATTTATGTTTATCATGTTATCAAGCCTTTTAATGGCAAGTGCTTCAAGTAACGTTATAAATCTATTGAACTCGATGGATCAATTGTTTAAAGTATCAAACGCACCGCACTTCGTACAAATGCATGCCGGAGAAATAAATCAAAAGTCAATCGATTCATTTGTAGCGAAAACTCCTTTTGTAAAAAAACAGCAAACGGCTGAGATGGTTCAAATAGGCGGGTCTAACATTTTTATAAAGAAGAAAAATCAAGCGGAACATAATAGTGTAATGGACATTAGCTTCGTTAAACAAAATAGTAATTTTGACTTTTTATTAGATTTAAATAATGAAGTGATCGATGTTAGGAAAGGGGAAATAGGTGTACCAATTTATTATATGCAAAAATATAATTTGCGAATTGGAGATAAAATATGGGTTGTTAAAAATAATAATGAACTAGCATTGGCTATTTCGGCATTTGTTCGTGATGTTCAAATGAACCCATCACTTGTTAGTTCAAAACGATTTGTAATAAGCGATGAAGACTTCGAAAGAATAAAGGGGAATTTTGGAGAAAGTGAATATCTTATTGAATTCCAGCTAACAGATGTAAATAAAATAAAAGAATTTGAAAATCTATACCAGTCATCGAATTTACCTCAAAAAGGTCCCTCTATTACGTATTCACTCTTTAAAACACTCAATTCATTAACAGATGGAATAATAGCTGCAGTACTTATCATAATAAGTGCATTATTAATGTTAATCGCAATTTTATGTATAAGATTTACGATTATGACTTCTATGGAAGAAGATTATCGGGAAATTGGTGTTATGAAAGCTATCGGCATTACAAGCAAAGAGATCCAAAAATTATATGTAACAAAATATGTTGTTATTGCTGCTAGCGGGTGTATATGTGGATATATTCTTTCGTTATTTGTTACAAAAATATTTACCTCTAATATCTCACTTTATATGGGAACAGCAAATACAAGTGTTTTACATTTTATTGTACCATTAATAGTCACAACTCTGTTATTTCTAGCCGTTATCCTTTTCTGTCGTATTATTTTGCGGAATTTCAGGAGAATTACAGCAATAGATGCTTTACGATCAAGAGGTAATCTAGGAAAGGGAAAGGTGAAAAGTTCTTTTTCTCTCTCTCAAACTAAAATTACAAATGTAAATATATTTATTGGTATACAAGATGTCGTAAAACGCTTTAAGTTATATCGCGTATTAAGTATCGTTTTAATCATAGCCGTGTTCATGATTGTTGTACCTGTTAACTTTTTGTATACGATTCAGTCACCGAAGTTTGTAAATTACATGGGAACAGGAAAAAGTGATATTCGAATAGATTTACAGCAATCTGAAAATATAGAGAAACGATTTAAGGACGTAATTTCATATATACGAAATGATGAAGACGTAGAAAAATATGCAGCATTTGTAACGAGTACATTTAAAATGGTGAACGCTGAAGGTACACATGAAAACTTAAATGTAGAAGTAGGAGACTTCACTCAATTTCCATTAGATTACGTTCAAGGAATAGCACCAAAAAATGAAAAAGAGATTGCTCTATCTTATATGAATGCAAATGAATTAAAAAAGAATGTAGGGGATGAAATCGTTTTATTTGTAGAAGGAAAAGAAAAAGCACTAACTATTAGTGGGATATATCAAGATGTAACGAATGGTGGGAAAACAGCTAAAGCGAGCTTCTCTTATAATAGCGAAAATATATTATGGTATGTAGTAAACGTAGATATGAAGCCTACTGTGAATTTACAAGAAAAAGTGAAGAAGTATAAACATAATTTTAGTTCTGCAAAAATAACAGATACAGATGATTATTTAACGCAAACTTTAGGAGAGACAATTAAACAATTAAGACTCGTGACGCAAGTGGCAATTTTGATTGCTATATTGATATCAGTTTTAATTACTGCGATGTTTTTTAAAATGTTATTGGCAAAAGACTCTTCACAAATATTAATTATGAAAAGTATTGGTTTTTCTAACAAAGATATTCGTATACAGTATATAACTCGTTCTATTGTCATTGTATTAATAGGCATTGTAACAGGGACATTACTAGCTGCTACGTTTGGTGAAATGTTAGTAAGTTGGTTAGGCTCATTTATGGGAGCAGCTCATATAAAGTTTGTCGTGAATCCTATCGTTTCTTATGTAATATGTCCAGCTATATTATTTATATCTGTGGCCGCAACAACACTTTTCAGTAGTTTTACTATGAAACAAACAAACGATGTAAAGCCAAATGGAGAGTAGGGGTGTGTAACTTGAACAAAATTTTAGAAGTTAAACAATTAAACAAAAAATATTCAATAGATGGAAATACAATTTATCAAGTACTAAAAAATATAGATTTAGATATTTATGAGGGAGAGTTTGTATCGGTCATGGGGCCTTCTGGTTCTGGGAAATCGACGTTACTATATAATATTAGTGGAATGGATCAAATGTCATCAGGAAGTGTGAAAGTTGATAGTAAAGAAATATCATGTATGAAAGAAGAAGCGTTAGCCAAATTGCGCCTTACTGAAATAGGATTTATTTTTCAGCAGAGCAACCTTCTTAGAAACTTGAATCTATTTGATAATATCATCTTGTCAGCATATTTAGCGAAATGTGAGAGTAAGAAAATAGTAAATCAACGTGCCCTGGAGCTAATGGGGAAAATGGGGATTAGTGATATAGCATCTCATTATATAACCGAAGCATCTGGAGGGCAATTACAAAGAGTTTCTATTTGTAGAGCGCTCATCAATAATCCAAATGTTATTTTTGCTGATGAGCCAACTGGTGCTCTAAATTTAAAATCAACAGAAGAGGTAATGCAAATATTATTAAATATTAACCGTGATGGAACGACCATTATGTTAGTGACTCATGATGTAAAAGTAGCAGCGAAAACAGAAAGAGTTCTTTTTATGGTGGATGGAGAAATTGTTAGCGAAATTCAGTTAGGTAAGCTTAGGAATAATGAGTTGAAAGTGCGAGAAGAGAAGCTGTTAAAATGGTTAGCTGTACTTGGATTTTAAAGAAAAAAACTCCTATTAAATGTAGGAGTTTTTTTCTTTGTCTGAAAGCTTAAAAAGATATATAATAATTTTCTGATTATTTAAAAATGGAGGAGTACAAATGAAAAATGAAACGTTGCACACGCAAGAAGATATTATTAAAATGCTTGATTCATTATTAAGACCAGCAGAACCATTTTGGAATGAATTTTATGAGAATAGGGAAAAGGATGTTCCGTTTTTTGCAAATGTTCCAGATGAAAATCTAGTTTCATATATAGAAACAGGATGGATTTCCAGAGGGAAAGTGCTGGAACTTGGATGCGGTCCAGGAAGAAATGCAATTTATTTAGCGAATGAAGGATTTGAAGTAACAGCAGTGGATTTATCGATAGAGGGTATTAATTGGGCGAAAGAGAGAGCGTTAGCAAAAGGAATAGAAATCGATTTTATTTGTGATTCGATTTTTAATTTAGATTGTCAAAATGATTTTGATTTTGTGTACGATTCAGGCTGTTTACATCATATTCCACCACATAGAAGGCTACATTATGTGGATTTAATTAAAAAATCATTGAAACCGGGTGGTTATTTTGGATTAACATGTTTTGCAGCAGGCGATTTAGATGAGCGAAATGGATCAGAAATAACGGATTGGGACGTATATAGAGGGTGGAGTTTACAAGGTGGACTTGCATATTCTGAAGAAAAATTAAGAGAGATATTTAAAGAATTTGAAGTGATTGAAATTAGAAAGATGAAGCAAATTGACCAACCAAATACTATGTTTGGAGAATCATTTCTTTGGACAGCATTATTTAAGAAGAAATAAACAGGGATTTAATTGACAAACTCATCTTTTTTATAGACAATACATTTATAAGAATGTACGTTCGGTTCTGGCTGGCCGATGTATGTTTTACATAAATACATAACAAGGGGCGGTCTCTATATGAGTAACACAAATCAAAAAATCACTACGTTTTTAATGTTCGAAGGTAAAGCTGAGGAAGCAATGAACTTTTACACGTCGCTATTCGATCAATCAGAAATTGTAAGTATCTCTCGCTACGATGAAAACGGACCAGGTAAAGAGGGTTCTGTCATTCATGCAACTTTTACGTTAAATGGTCAAGAATTCATGTGCATTGATAGTTATGTAAAGCATGGTTTTACATTTACACCATCTATGTCTCTTTATGTAAATTGTGAGACAGAAGAAGAAATTGAAGCGGTCTTTCATAAGTTAGCGCAGGATGGATCTGTACTAATGCCTTTAGGTTCTTATCCATTTAGTAAAAAATTTGGCTGGTTAAATGATAAATATGGTGTGTCTTGGCAGTTAACGCTTGCGGAATAAAAAATGTAATTTATTTGTTTAATGGGTTTAGTTCAGAGGATGAAAATTTAAATAATATATAAAAAGGTGTTCCAACCGTCAACAGGTTTGGAATGCCTTTTTATATGTAATTGATTTGCTTAAATGAATTTATATTTTTTCTATTCAGAATATTTTATTTTTCTTACTACTTTTTTATCTGTTAATATAAATATAGAAAAATATGTATTAATTATTGGTTAGGTTAATAGAAAAAGGAAAGCATAAATAGTAAATGATCTTACACTTAAAATGTAACAAGATAGCTAGGGGGAATAGTTATAATGGATACAACTCAACAAAACAGTAATGCATGGGATAAAAAGGTTGAAGAAGGTTCTAGATATACGCAACCTGTAAGTAGCGAGGTTATTGAAAGAAGTAAATCAGGTGAATGGGAAATCACAGTTACCACAGAAAAATCAGTTCCTAGAGATTGGTTTCCAAAGTCATTAGAAGGATTAAAAATACTGTGCTTAGCATCAGGTGGAGGGCAACAAGCACCAGTTCTAGCTGCTGCTGGGGCGGATGTAACAGTTACTGATATATCAAGAAAGCAGTTGGAACAAGATAAAAAGGTGGCAGAACGGGATGGGTTAACTTTAAAAACAGTGCAAGGAGATATGTCAGACCTTAGTGATTTTGAAGATGAATATTTTGATATTGTCGTAAATCCCGTTTCTAATTTGTTTGTAAAAGATGTTCATCTTGTATGGAATGAGGTATCAAGGGTACTAAAGAATAGAGGTATTCTTATTTCTGGATTTACAAATCCATTACTATGGATTTTTGATGACAATCAAGAGCAAAAGGGTATTCTAGATGTTAAACATTCAATACCATCATCAACACTAGATTATTTACCAGAGAATGAAGTTCAAGATTATGTAAATTCTAATCAAACAATAGAATATGCACATACTCTTGAAGACCAAATTCAAGGTCAAGTTGAAGCTGGTTTAGTTATAACTGGTTTTTTTGAGGATGATTTTGGTGGAACTAGAATATTAGATAAGTATATTAAAACTTTTATTGCTACAAGAGCTGTAAAGTTAAAGCTAGATTGAAAGTTTTTGCTTGTTATACTGGGGTTAGTTGAAGAATGGTCTTAAAAATAGGGAAAGTTCAATATATATCAAAAAGGATGGCACTTGCCATCCTTTTCCTTGTGTATTTTGAGTATATAAACAAGTTTCATATCTCTTAGTTGAAGTTGTCATTATTTATAGTTACTCTTTTCTTTTTAAGAATTTTGCATGCCGAATCTTTCACCGAGTTTAGCTAACAATTCAGGCTGATCCCCTTGACTCATTACAACTTCAATAAAGATAAGTTGATTCTTATTTAAAGTTATATTAGTTAAGACTTCTGCTAACTCTATTTCATTTTCCACTTTATATGTTAGACTTTTTTCTTCTGATCCAAATACGTTTGCTAGTTTCGTGTAATCCCACATTTGTATGTCATTATACGGTTGATTTTCGCCGTGAATTGCACGTTCAACAGTGTATCCATTGTTATTAATTAAAAATATAATCGGTTTTAAATTTTGACGAAGTATAGTCGATAACTCTTGAACAGTTAATTGGAAAGAACCATCACCAATAATTAAAATATTACGTCGCGATAAATCAGCGAGCTGTGTACCGAGTAGAGCAGGTAATGTATAACCAATTGATCCCCATAATGGTTGTGCTACATATGTAGTGTTATTTGGTAAAGGGATAGCAGCACTACCGAAGAAAGGTGTTCCTTGCTCAGCAATTAAAACATCGTTTTCTTGTAAGAAATGGTATATTTGTTGCCAAAAACGTTTTTGTGTAACCATTTGAGCTTTTGGATTGAACTCTTCTGTCATAGATAGTAATTCTGAAATAAAGGGCTTAATTTCAAGTGTTTCCTCGTTGCGATGTTCGATTAAATCACTTAACTGTTGTAAAACATCTTTCATTACAACGGGTCCATATTTTTTATCTATAATTTTCACAGTATAGGGATGGAGTTCTATAACTTGCTCTTTCATAAAGCCTTGTGTAAAGCCACCAGTAATAGTATCAGTTAATTTCACGCCAATACTAATAATACAGTCAGATTCATCAATTCTTTTTCGTAAGTATGGAGAACTAACATCACCAGTATAAATTCCTATAAATTGAGGGTGTTGTTCAGGGAATATTCCTTTTCCCATACTTAATGTTGCGATAGGAAACCCAGTTTTTTCTACGAATTGATGCAAATATTCTTCCGCATGAAAACGAGCTACTTCAAAATCAGCTAAAATAACTGGTTTTTTGGCACTGTTTATTTTTGAAGTAGCATGTAGAAGCATTTTATCCAACGCATCTTTATTACTTAGAACTGGTCTATGTAAAATTGGTTCTGTAGGTTTATTAATTGGTTTATTATACACATCAATCGGTAATTGAATATGAACAGGGCGTTTCTCACTCCAACATGCACGTAACACACGATCGATTTCTTCAGCGGCATGCTCAGGTGTTAATTTTGATTGTGCCACCGTGATTTCTCTATACATATTGGAAAAATGATCGAACTTTCCATCACCTAACGTATGATGAACGAGTGCTCCATTTTCCATTACTGTTGTTGGTGGTGTCCCCGTGATTTTTATAACAGGTACGTTTTCTGCGTATGACCCAGCAACACCGTTAAGGGCGCTTAATTCTCCAACGCCAAAGGTCGTAATAAGAGCTGCAATTCCTTTTATACGAGCATATCCATCAGCGGTATATGCCGCATTTAATTCATTACAATTACCAATCCACTTTAGCTTTTCATGTGCTAGTACGTCATCTAAAAAAGCCAAATTATAATCACCAGGAACACCAAATATATGCTCAATTCCTAATTCGCTTAGTCGATCTAATAAATATGTACTTACAGTATATTGCGATTTCAAATGAATCATCTCCTAATTGTGCAATGTATATTTCAATAAATTAAAGAAGTTCTAATACGTTGATTAAAATATTGATTACTGGATTGTGGTATAATTTATATACAGGGGGAACGCAGATGACACAACATAAAGAAGAACAGATGAATGAAGCATTAGCATTATTTTACTTTGCATATAAAACATTTACTGAAAAGCCAGATGAAATTATAAAAGAGTATGGCATACAACGAGTACATCACCGAATTTTATTTTTTATCGCACGATTTCCAGGGATAAGTGTAAATGAGTTATTATCACTGTTAGAAATAAGTAAACAAGCTCTTCACGGACCACTACGACAACTTGTGGAAAAAGGCTTAATTGAGAGTAATGAAGCTACACATGATCGCCGTGTGAAACAGTTATCTTTAACAGAAATAGGTGTAGATTTAGAGAAAAAATTGAGCGATGTTCAAAGACAACAGATGAGTGCTATTTTTTCAAAATTTGGTGAATCATGTGAAGAAAATTGGCATCAAGTTATGAATGAAATGGCAAATAGTCGATCAGGTTTTGATGCTTGGATATCAAAACGAGCAGTTGTAATCGATCAGAAATAATAAGAAATATATCTGTTTTTATAGTTTGAAAAAGAACAAATTTTATCCATACATTTGGCAACTATGGATTGGTCATAGAGTGAATGGATAAAAAGATACATTACTAGATACTTTATACGTGTACGCAATGGAACAATAAAATTCACATTTCCGAGAGGGGAATTATTATGATAAAACTTGTACTTATTCGTCACGGACAAAGTTTATGGAATCTTGAAAATCGCTTTACAGGATGGACAGATGTAGATTTATCAGAGAATGGATTAAGTGAAGCGAGAGAAGCAGGAGGGATTTTAAAGAAAAATGGATATACTTTTGATGTCGCGTATACATCTGTATTAAAACGAGCAATCCGGACGTTATGGATTGTACTTCATGAGATGGATCTTGCTTGGGTACCAGTACATAAATCTTGGAAGCTAAATGAAAGACATTACGGTGCATTGCAAGGGTTGAATAAAGATGAAACTGCGAAAAAGTATGGTGAGGAGCAAGTTCATATTTGGAGAAGAAGTATTGATGTAAGACCACCTGCTCTTACTGAGGATGATCCTAGATATGAAATGAATGATCCAAAATATAAAACACTTAAAAAAGGTGAGTTTCCATTGACTGAATGTTTAGTGGATACGGAGAAAAGAGTACTTGATTATTGGCATTCAGAAATCGCGCCATCATTAAAAAGTGGTGAAAAGGTAATTATTTCATCACACGGTAATACGATTCGTTCGCTAGTGAAATACTTAGATAACCTTTCAAGCGATGGTGTTGTTTCATTAAATATTCCAACGAGCATTCCACTCGTTTATGAATTAGACGATGATTTACGTCCGATTCGTCATTATTACTTAAGTATGGACGGAGAAGTACCAAAAGGGAAAATTCCGAAACATATTTCTTTTTAACATGAAAATTTGAAACGCATGCTTGTCTACATATACAATGTAGATTCATGATAAAAGACGTGGTACCTTCTAATGTATATGCGATATTGCTAAATTTAGAAGCTTGTCCACGTCTTTTGTCATAAAGAGGGCTGCTTGTGCATGTAATGATATCGTGAGTAGTTTTTGAATGGAGGGTGATGTCATTGGTGATCTCTAACATTCGAATCGGCTTATTTATTTTAGCAATCGTTTTTCTCGTTCTTGTGTTCTTTTACTGGAGAAACGAAGAGTTGTACGAGGAGAAAAAGCAACGTATTAGAAAGACTTGGTATGGGTTGTTTATAATATCAGTCACTGTGTATTTCATGATAAAAGGAATTGATTTAACCCTCTGGAAAAACCTATTAATGTTCACTGCAATGGTTATTTTCGTTGATATCGCATTTATTTTAACACCTAATATTTCCGAAATATGGGGAGCGAAATTTAGCGATATCGGCAAGACTGTTCAATCGATAAAACGGTCTTTAATTGCTTCTAAAGCAAGAGGGGAAATATATACAACAATTATTCAAAATGTCAATCCAGCAATGTTCGGTACAATGGAATGGCATACGGAAGAAGAGTATACAAAAAGCTTAAACGCATTTTTAGATTCGTATGGGGAAAAGATTGGTGCGAAAATTGTCGTATTTGAAGCGGCAAAGGAATTAAATACTAACTTTCGCGGTATCCGTTCTCAATTTAGTATTATCGTTCCGTTTGAACACATTGAGCAGTTGAATGAGCAGAAAGCGGTACAAGTAGAAAATGTCGGCATTATACCAGCAAAAATTGTGAGTGATGTTTTCATTGTTATTGATGGGAAGAAAAATAATCTGCAAGATCGAGATTTTGAAAATGTATATAATTTAACAATACATCATAGTTATTTTAGTAAATAAGGACAGGATTTTCTTCTGTCCTTTTCACTTATACATAAAGGTAAAGCGAATTTAGACAAACTTGTATAAAATCGGACAATCATTCCTACACTAGCACGTAGAGGTGATTGTAGTGATAAAAGATTATGACAATGATTTTTTTAAAGAAGATAATGAAGATACAACAGATTTCTCGTTAATAAAAGGAGATACATTACAGCAAGTAGAAGAGTTAGAAGAAGAATTAAAAAGAAAATGATACGTGTACATGCTGTCTACATTTGCGATATAATATAAATAGAAGATTGTATCTTTTTGAAAAGGGGGAGAAGAGATGGCTGAAGTAAATGTACAAAAGTCTTCGTTTTTTAAAGAAAAAAAAGAAGAACCAAATACAGATTTCTCTCTTGTGAAAGGTGCATTGACTCAAAATGTAGATCGATTAGAAAAATTTATAGAGGCGACTCCATATAAGTATACAAAAGAGAATGCGTAAAAGCATTCTCTTTTGTATTACACTCTTTATGATTTGCTTATCTGCTATTTCTTTTTTTGTTTAAAAATGATTTTATACATATAATACCCAAGGGCTGCAAAAAGGAATCCAATAGCAGCACCAACTACTTCTTTCATAAACAATAAGTATAACGAAGCAATAAGTAGGGCAAATAAGATTAAAAGTAATACATACTTTGAAATGAATTCTAACCCTTTGTATACTAATAGTATTACACCTGAAAGAACAGTGAGGATAGGTAATATCCTATTTTCGAAAAAACCTTCCTTTTTTTTGCTAGAATGCTGTTGTTTATTCAATATAGATATACTCCCGTCTTAAAGGATTAATGTTTTACTAGTTTTGCTATTTCATTTTCGAAAAGATTTTTGGTTAAATAGGTTATATCAAAGGAATCATTTATTATATTTCGAGTTAATAGCCATTGGATGTTTGGTGATTCAATAACAAAGAATCCATTGTCAGAAATAACCTCATTCTTTTCTGTTAAATCCAGACGCATAATAGTGTAAATAGACTGCGTTGATTTTAAATCCTTTATAAAATTTTCAGCATATAAGGAATTAAATCCATTCTCTATTAATATTGTTTTCCCTTCTTGAATAGACAGAGGGAATAACTTTTCGATATTTTGTACGATATGATTTGGAAGAGTCCCTACAATGTTACTTCCTTTTTCCTCTTGCTGAAATACTAGCTGTAATAAATTTTTAGATTCTAAAAATAATCTATCGTCTGAAATTTCTTCGATTTTATGTGCAATCCCATCTAAACTCTGATATGTAACGTTTGAAGTGTTATCAATATAAATGTTAGCAGTAATCGTTGTTTCGTTTATAAAATCGACTTTTTGAAGTAATAATGAAAGTTGCGGGTTACACATAGTGTTGAATAATTTCTCTATACTCGGTTGTAATTGCATTTCTTTAGTTTGTTGATTAAAGTTTAATAATCCTCTAGTATATAGGGAATGCGCTGCAGTCAATAATATTTTTTCGACATCTGCTTTCTCTAGTTCATCATAAATAAGACTTAGTAATTCTTTTGCATAAGTTTGATTTTCTTTGGAATTCATTAGAAATGCTAATTCCTCTATAGAAACAATTTGTTTTTTATTCATAGCTCTTAAAAAGTCTAATTAGAGACTTTTTTTACCTCATTTCTTCAATTGATTTTTAATTTATTTTAAAAAATTAGTGAAGCTATCTGTAAAACTTGAAATACTCTCTTTAAACTTTTGACGAGGTACAAATTTATCTGCTAATTCATTGAATGCGGTTCCACCTACAGTAGAACCAATAATGCCACCTGCAATTGCACCAACAGCTGTACCAACTGGAGGGAAAATTAATGAGCCAGCTAATGCACCGGCTTCAGCACCCGCTACTCCACCTGCATAAGTTGAAGCTAAATTTCCAACTACCTTTCCTGTAGAATAAACTGTATCCATAGCAATATTAACACCAGCTTGAGAGCCATCATATTTTTTAAAATCACCTTGTATGGCGGATGTTAATGAATTTACTTCCCCTAATGCAGTAAGGGAAATGGAAGCTATACCAAAGGGTTTCATATTTTTTATAATATGCTTAGAAATATTAGATTCTTTAATACTATTTTTAGGAAGAGATTTATCTAATTTCCCTAATGATGCAGCGGTTTTTTCTAATGTTGAAAAGTCTTTTAAGGGAATTAATTTATTCCATATTTCTCCTGCCTTACCATTAACCCATTTACGAGTGACGATATCTACTAAATCATTTCTTTTTTTGTTAGGAATAACATTTAATACACCTGCCATTATACCTAATTTAACGGTGGGAGATAATGAGGTCATCAATCCCTTTTTGAGAGATTCAAGCAAACTCCCCTCATTTGTAGATAACTCAGCTCCTGTTTCACTATCTACTTTTCTGAATTTTTCGGCCGCTCTTTTTAGTTGAATTTCAATCTGTTGAAGGCAATGAATATATTTATTCATTACTTGGCTAGATTGTTGAAAATCATAATAAAACTTTTCTTTGGTAGAACCATACCAAATTGATTCAAGATATAAGATATCTTGTCGAAGGTTAGTAAATTGTAATTGTGCTTGCTCTTGAGCACTTTTAAACTTGTTAGCAGAAGCTTCTAATAATTCTGGAGTCACGATAATATTCAATATGGTTAACCTCCTTGTGTGAAAAATTATTTTAACCAAAAATATATTAGATTATAATTCCAATAAAATCTACTTTTTATAATATCAAATATTATTATTAAATAGTAGATTAATATTGGTAATTTTATGATAATTAACAAAAATAAAAAAGAGAGAATGCCAGGTAGGAGTTAAAGGTATATCAGATTTCTCGTTAATAAAAGGAGATACATTACAGCAAGTAGAAGAGTTAGAAGAAGAATTAAAAAGAAAATGATACGTGTACATGCTGCGTACATTTGCGATATAATATAAATAGAAGATTGTATCTTTTTGAAAAGGGGGAGAAGAGATGGCTGAAATAAATGTACAAAAGTCTTCATTTTTTAAAGAAAAAAAAGAAGAACCAAATACAGATTTCTCTCTTGTGAAAGGTGCATTAACAGAAAATATAAATCGTTTAGAGAAACTGATGAATAATAGCGGTTCAAAATATATACGAGTGAAAAAAACAAAAGAAAATGCATAGTGCATTTTCTTTTGTTTTTTATTTAGCATTTAACTTTTCTTTTACTTTTGCAGGTAAGTCAGCTTCCTGAACCTCTTCATATGACTTCACTTCAATTGATGATATTTCATTTTTACTCTTATCATCTTGATCTACATAAAGACATAAAAATGCATTTTCATTTAATTTATGTTCGTTTGATGCTTTCTTACTTCTAAATGTAATTTGTTTTTTTACTCCGTCTTCGTCATAAGCAGGCAGTGTGTAGTTTCTTAAGTTTTTACCTTCAACTTTTTCGATAGTTCCTTCGCCTTGTATCTGTACGTAATATACATCTTTACCAATTCGATTTAATGATGCTCTTTCACATCCAATAGTAAAACTAGAAAATAATAAACATAGTGTAATAATCGCTAAAAACCTTTTCATTTTCTTTATCTCCTTCAATTTGTTTCTTTACACAGTATACGGCTATTATGAAATGAGAAAAATCGATTTAGATTACAACCCCCTTACAATGTTGTAAGAGTGTTGTCCATAAAATGAACAATATATTAAAAAGTTAAAAGAAAGGTAAAATAATGAATCATGGTATAATGATAAAAGACTTACATATTATTTTGTCATTTTGAGAGGAGCTTAAAAATGTATTCTACTTTAGAACAATTAACAAAGCACCCTGTATTTTATCATTTTGCAGAAATTTCAAAGATTCCTAGAGGATCGGGTAATGAAAAAGAAATTAGTGATTATTTAGTTGGCTTTGCAAAAGAGCGTAATTTAGAAGTGATTCAAGATGAAGCAATGAATGTCATTATTAAAAAAGAAGCAACTGCTGGCTATGAAAATGTACCAGCTATTATCATTCAAGGTCATATGGATATGGTATGTGAAAAAAATCAAGCAACCGTACATGATTTTGAAAAAGATCCAATTGAATTACGAATCATTGGGGACATGTTATATGCAAATCAAACGACTTTAGGAGCGGATAATGGTATTGCAGTTGCGTATGCAATGGCTTTATTAGATGCATCAAACATTTCGCATCCAGCACTTGAAGTAGTTATTACTACTGAAGAAGAAACTACAATGGGCGGGGCTTTCGCTGTTGATGCAAATCACTTTGAAGGAAAGATTTTTATAAATATCGATTCTGAAGAAGATCATAAATTACTTGTAAGTAGCGCAGGTGGTGCGAAAGCTGTAGAAACAATTCCAGTAATATGGGATGAAGCGCCAGCTAATACGGATGCATACCGTCTATATGTTGGTGGTTTAAAAGGCGGACATTCTGGTATGGAAATTGATAAACAACGTGGTAATGCGAACAAAGTATTAGGACGAGTATTACGTGATTTATTAGCAAATATTCAATTTGAAATAAGTGAAGTTCACGGCGGATTAAAAACAAATGCAATTCCGCGTGAAAGTGTAGCTACAATTGTATTAGCTACAGAAGATGTAGAGAAAGTAGAAGAAAAACTAGAATCATGGACAAGAGTATTACAAGAAGAAATGCGTGCTGTTGATCCAGATGTTCATGTAACACTTACAAAATTGGATGAGAAAGCAGAAAAAGTATTTGCTAAAGAGACACAAAAGCAACTTATTTCATCATTATTCTTAATTCCGAATGGCATTCAAAGTATGAGCATGGATATTAAAGGTCTAGTAGAAAGTTCAACAAATTTAGGCGTTATTGAAACGTTGCAAGATGAAATTAAATTACGTAACGAAGTGAGAAGTTCTGTCAGTAGTTTAAAACAACATGTTGCAGATGAGATTAAATGTATTGCCGAATTAGTTGGTGCAACATTTGAAATAGAGTCAGAGTATCCAGAATGGCCATACAATCCGAATTCACAAATTCGTAATTTGTTTGAAAAAGTGCATCAAGAAAAATACAATAAAGAGATTGAAATCTTTGCAGTGCATGCAGGTATTGAATGTAGTGCATTCGTTCAAAAGATGCCTGAATTAGATGCAATTTCATTCGGTCCAGATATATTCAATGTTCACACTCCAGATGAACATATTAGTATTTCTTCTGTTGTGAATAACTGGGGGTTCTTCATTGATGTAATGAAGGGTACGAAGGAATTGGCTAAATAATAGTAATGAAATGAAAAGTAGCCAATAAAACTTTATAGGCTACTTTTTTGTATAGAGTTTTATTAGAAATTCTTTTTTACGTTAGTATTTAATTTTTACTTTTATTTCTAGAGGATATTGTACCAAAGATTGCTCCGGATACTGCTCCGATTAAAGTCATAAAAATTGCACTCCATGCTGCAAATGACATTATTACACCTCCAAATAATAAATTATTGTTTCTTAGCCTTTTGAATAGAAATGATAATTGCGACAACTATTAAGAAAATAAGAGGAGACCAAGAAAAGAAAGACATGTAATATTCTCCTTCCAATATTAATTTTAGACCTTTATATAAATAAATTATCGCATGTTTAAAGAATGAACATATAGAATATGCAATATTGCATATCGAATTGTAGGGCATAAAGAAGTGAAAACAGTTCGTGAATAAAAATGCTAATTTATAAAGAAAGTAAGGATTTTTTCTAACCTTAAAAAGGGCGGACAATCAAAAAGCTCTCTACCTTATATAAGGCAGAGAGCTTTTAAAATAGTTTTTGTCTAATAACAATGGTATCCAATGTTTATTGGTGAGATAAACGTAAATTATTTTGAGATTTTAAAGCTGCCCCCATAATAATAATTTTCTCCAAGTTTCATAACGGCTACATATGTTCCTGGATTATAAACCTTAGTAATAGGTGTTACAAATCTACCATAATTATGTTTTAGACCTGAGTCATAAATGGTTTTATATCTATGCAAGTTTATTTCATTATTTTCATTTTCACTCAATTGATATATTTTTACAATACCAGTATCCTTACCACCAGTATATATAGTAACATCGAATGTATCTCCATGCTTTAAGTCACCAACTGCTAACTCTTCTATAAAATCTGCATTATGATGTAATAAAAAATAGCTTTGCCACTGCCAATTATCTAAAAATCGTGATTCTTTTTGTGTAAGTTGCGATTCAGCAGACACAGGTGTGATTGTACCAATTGTATTCGAAAATAAAAATCCTCCAACAGTCAATGCACCAATAATTGTTGATTGCCTTAAAAGTTTCATGTTCTAAACCTCCTATTTACTTAAGGATTCAGAAATCGTTTTTGTGAAAAACTAGCTGTGAAATCTAATGGATGATAATATCTTCTATAATTATATTAACATTTATTGATTTATCAGACAAATTAATGAATAATAAAATTATATCGAGGAAGTGAAGGGTAATTTAAGAAAGAAGTTAGAGATATAGCTAATAAACCTTTATTATATGTAATTGCGATTTATTAATTGAAAACATGATTATTTTAAAACTGAAATTTCAATGCACATCTTAAGTTTGGGTATATAATTTTACAATTTGACTTATGTAAATTATCAAGTTATGATTTTTTATTATAAAAGAAAGGCTTGAATTTAATGGTTCGTCGTTTGAGAAAGCTAAAAAATGTAGCAGTCGTATTAAGCTTCTAAGTGAATTACAAAAATCTACAATACTTAGAAGCGAGGAATAAAGTTATGAAGCATCCATTATTTAATCATTGGTCAGAAACGAAGTATTTAAAAGATATAGTAACAAATCCACTCATTGAAGTAGGAGAGTACTCCTATTATTCAGGGTATTATAGTCATCAAAATTTTGAAGATGGCTGTGTAAGGTATTTGTGGGGGGATGCTAAGTCCCGTGCACTTTTCAATCCAATTGAACAGATGGGATGGCATCTTGATAGACTTATTATTGGGAAATATGTTTGTATTGCTAGTGGAGTAGTCATTTTAATGGGCGGTAATCATAATCATCACGCAGAATGGATTACAGTATATCCATTCGCTGAGCAAATTGAACATTCATATGAACCGAAGGGTGATACAGTCATTAAAAGTGATGCTTGGATTGGAATGAATGCAATAATAATGCCTGGCGTTACTATTGGTGAAGGAGCAATTGTTGCTGCAGGATCTGTCGTAAGTAAAGATGTTCCGCCGTATACAATAGTTGGTGGAAATCCTGCTAAGGAAATAAAGAAACGATTCACTGATATAGAGATAAATATATTAATGGAAATGCGTTGGTTTGATTGGGATAGGAAATTGATTGAGAAGGCAATCCCGCTGTTATCTAGTCCATCCATCGAACCATTATTTGCTTTTTATAAAAATCAAGTGAAAAATAAATAAATCAGTTAGAAAAACTACATCCAGTATAGGATGTAGTTTTTTATTTTTTGTAAATGTGGAACAAATGTATTACTTATATTGTCTATTAAGTGTAATCCTAAAAAATATGAAAGTACGAATCATTTTGAAAAATACAAAGGTATTAAAAAGAGGGATATGTGTGGGAATACTAAGTGTCAGTCTGTCTAAAAGGGTGGGATGAGATGTTCTATATGAAAGTGGTCCTAATGTCTTATATGTATATAGAATTTGATAACGCTGTCTATTTTTTGAAGGGTTATGTTAGAACAACGTTTTTTGAGTACAAAAATATTGGAGGTAACAGAAGTGAAAGATATGTTTTGCAAGGGATTTATTGCAATAGTAACAGTGCTTACACTATTTTGTAGCATGGTCGTTACATTTGGAAGAACATCAGCGGAAACAATTCCTGCTATAGACGTTGAAGCAGGATCAGCAATTTTAATAGAAGCAAATTCCGGAAAAATTTTATATGAAAAAAATGCAGATGAATCATTGGCAATTGCTAGTATGACAAAAATGATGAGCGAATACTTAGTTCATGAAGCGGTGGATAAAGGAAAACTTAAATGGGATCAAAAAGTTAAAATCTCTGAATATGCACATAAGATTTCGCAAGATCGTTCATTATCAAATGTTCCATTAGAAAATGGTGGCTCTTATACGGTAAAAGAGTTATATGAGGCAATGGCGATTTACTCTGCAAATGGTGCAACAATTGCTTTAGTTGAACAGATTGCTGGTAAAGAGATCAATTTTGTAAAAATGATGAACGATAAGTCGAAAGAGTTTGGAATGAAAGATTATAAGTTTGTAAACTCTACAGGCTTAACAAATCAAGATTTAAAAGGATATCACCTAGAAGGGACGACTCTAGACGAGAAAAATAAAATGTCTGCAAGGGATTGTGCAATTTTAGCACAACGTCTTATTCAAGATTTTCCCCAAATATTAAATACAGCAAAAATTCCTAAAAAAACATTCCAAGAGGGTGGTAAATATCCAATTGATATGGCGAACTTTAACTGGATGTTAAAAGGTTTAATTAAGCAATATGAAGGTGTAGATGGTTTGAAAACAGGAACGACTCCAGAAGCGGGAGATTGTTTCACTGGTACAGTAGAAAGAAACGGTATGCGCCTAATTTCTGTAGTGATAAAAGCAAAATCTCATACGGCACGTTTTGATGAAACAAAGAAATTATACGATTATGGATTTGCGAATTTTGAAGTGAAGAATGTCTATGGAAAAGATTCAGTAGTAAAAGGACATGAAACAGTTCGAGTGGCAAATGCAAAAGACAAAGATGTAGTAGTTCAAACGAAGCAAGCTGTTTCACTTCCAATGCCGAAGGGCAACAAAGACATTTATAAAAAAGAATTTAAAGTATTGAATACGGAACAAGAAGCGCCTATTAAAGAAGGTGTAACTATTAGTAAAATGATTATCTCTCCTAAAGATAATACAGATTCTGGGTTCTTATCAGGTAAATCATTACAAATAGACCTTGTAACAAAATCTGATGTGGAACAAGCAAATTGGTTTACACGTTTTATACGTAAAACAGGATCTTTTTTTAGCGGTATGTGGGATAGTACGGTTGATATAGTAAAAAGCTAATTTTATAGGATACAACTAAATATTAGTCTGAAACAAAACGTTTCAAAGTATTATAGATTCTTATGTGGATAGTTTGGAATGAAAGATTGTATTACATTTCAAATTTGGTCCTTCGGAACTTTTTGTATTTCTATCAAGCTAAAATAAATTTGTATCCATATACCCCAAAAACGCTATTCTTTTTGTAGAAATATACAGAAAGGATGGCGTTTATTATGAATCTTTCGATTTGAAGGATTCTGGTGCAAGGTTAGTTTAATAAAGTTACATGATGAAAAACCACCCATTATTCCATCAAATGACAATAAAAAAATAATATCCGGTAAGTATTTCTGTAATTAGATTTTATCCCGCATTAACGGGCAGTAAGACCCCCACTGATTAAAGTTTCACTTTATAAAAATTTAATAAAATCTTTTCTTTGTATTAAATATTTTGTTTTAAATTATGTATATAAAGAAATGGAGGTCAAATTAACTTTGTACTGCTTATATTAGGAATTTAAAGAAACAATATGTACAATTCTCCCACTACATTTGCATAGTGGCCTTTATGAAAAGCAAAATCTACAATTTACAAGGAGAACATTTTATGAGTAAGAGAATAAAAGAATTAGATTCCATACGAGGGTTAGCGGCACTTACTGTGGTATTTGGACATTTTTGTTTAATGCTACCATCGTTGCCTAATTCTATTAAATTTTCCCCGCTTAGGTTTTTATGGGCGGGTGGGGAAGCTGTTATCGTTTTTTATGTACTAAGTGGTTTTGTGTTATCTATGGCACTTTATTATTCAAAAACAAATTATTGGGGATATTTAATTAAGAGATTTGTAAGAATCTATATTCCTTATTATTTTTGGATAATCGTTACCTTTGTTTTATTTATTTTATTTTCGCCATATGAAGTGGTAGGACTACGGGATTGGTTCTATGATAGGTGGCAAGGGTCTATAACAAAATTAGATATTATAAACCACTTTGTGCTTCTTAATAACTTTTTTACGGAAAATTATAATCCAGTTATTTGGTCATTGGCTCAAGAAATGCGTATATCTATTGTGTTTCCTTTGTTATTCCTTCTTTTTTATAAACTGAATTGGAAGAAAACGATACTATTTGCTTTGAGCTTTTCTTTAATTAGTGTTTTTCTTAATATGTTGCATATTGGGAAAGCTGAAGGATTTTATAATGGTTATGCCGATACACTGCATTTTACATCTATGTTTATGGTTGGAATGTTACTTTTTAAGCATCAGGAAAAACTTATCTACTCATATAGGAATATGAAAAAATTTAAAAAAGGATTTCTTATTGCCTTAGGAATTATTCTATATTTATATTCCATTTTAATTTATGGTTTTTCCCGTAATGATACTACTTTCTTATTAAAAGATTGGGGTGTCGTAATGGGGGTTAGTATATTTATTATAATGGCTATGAGTAACCTAAAAGTAAAAATACTTTTAAATAAGAGTGTGTTTGTATACTTAGGAGAAATTTCATACAGTATCTATTTGTGTCATTTTCCAATCATGATGGTACTATTTAAACTTTTGTATACAAAGATACCTATCTTTTTCCTTCTTACTTTGTGCATTACAATGACACTACTTTTTTCTATAGTTTCGTATCATTTAATCGAAAAGAAATGTATCAACTGGGCAAAACAAAGAACAACAAATTTATTGAAAAAAGTATAATACCTAGAGGGATTATATCCCGCTATTTGCCGGACAGTAAGATCCCTCACTTCAAAATTCAGCGAGAGCAAAGAAGTTAGGTGGGAAATTAACTGTCCGTAAAAGCCCAATTGGTTCAACTAATAATCAGTGAGGGATGAAGAAAACCTCTACTGATTAAAGTTTAACTTCATTTCTTTAGTAAATATATGAATATGACCGATTCCTAAGTATACTTAGGAATCGGTCAATTTTGGATTCTAAATGTAAATATAATAAAGTGGAATATAATTGAAATCAAAAACATTTAGAAAGAACAATTACATTGTGAGCTAATGTATAGTATAGATATGAATAATAAAAAGGGGGAATAGATATGTGGAAGCGATTTGTCTCGATTGGTGATAGTTTTACAGAGGGGATAGGGGATGAAGTTGAGGGAATTGCATTAAAAAGCTGGGTAGATCATTTGGTTCAACTGTGTGAAAAAGATATAGAATATGCCAATTTTGCAAAGCGTGGGTTAGTAACTAAAGAAATTCGCTCGCAGCAATTGGAAAAGGCATTAACTTTTAATCCAGATTTGGTTAGTCTCATTGCAGGGGCAAACGATGTTTTAAAAGGACGTTGGAATCATGATGCATATAAGAACGATATGGAATTTATGATAGATACATTAAGTAAAGCAGGGGCGGATATTATTATAGCAAACCTTCCCGATTTTACAGTTAGGCTTCCTTTTGCTTCTGAAAAAAAACAAGTAATAAAAGAACAATTATTAGAGGCAAATGAAGTTATACATTCACTGAGCAGAGAGTATAAGCTTCATCATGTTGATTTTTGGAATCATCATTTAGTTAATGACAATACGCTTTGGTCTAAGGATTTAATTCATCCAAACTCAAAAGGATATGTAAAAGTTGCTGAATTGATTTTTAGTAGTTTGCCTGTACAGAAGACAAAATAATAGTTTGCAATTTAACAAATATGATATTAATTGTATTAAGCTATGTTTTTTAATAAATGGAAAGAACTAAAAATTTAGCAAATAAAGTGTATCTACGATATATTTCTACAGTAGTGCACAAATACAGTATCACAAGAAAAGATCACCTACGGAAATAGGTGATCTTTAAACATTCTTATACCTAAATTAATATATTATATTACTAAATAAATTCGTACTACATAAAAATTAAGTTCTTTTATAGAAAAACTGATGTTACATTACCTTAAAATATATTCATAACAATATTATATAATAACATAGTCAAATCATATTTTGGGGATTTATCCCGATTGCGTATAATGTGTAATTTTTTTGAAGCAGTAATGTCCAATAAGTTAAGTAGGTAGTAAATGTAAAAAAATCAATACTATATATTATTCAATCTTTGTTATGAGTGCATTAGTAATTGTTAGTATTATATTTTTAATATCTATTTTAGTTATTGGAATTAATTTGAATAGAAAATATGTAGGATAGGGAAAGGTACATTTACTTTATTGTATATGTACCTTTTTATTTAGTAGGATTTATAGTCTCTATAAACTATTATGTTAATAAAATTAAAAAACTTAATTCTTAATATTCTTATGGTTAAAGCTATCTATAAAATGAAAATATAACTAAATAATAGTTTGTTATGATTTGTGGATTTGGTTTTTTATCCGAATTTTCTGATTCAAATATTTCAACTTTATGAATATAGTAGGTGAAATATTTGTGTGATAGTATTTGAGATAGAAAAAAGCCAATTTTAAAAAGGATGTGAATTGAATGTGCAACAACTGTAAATGGTTATATTAAGTTAATGTTTAACTGTTTTTAGTGTAAGGTAAAGGTCTATTTTGTAACAGTTGATATAAAGACAAAGAAATAGGTGTACTCAAATTTATCTGACTATTTAAAATACGCTGAACCTTGAGATTAGTCTAGGTTTTGACGAAGTTAAATTCTAGGTGAAATCTTTATAATGATTAATTAGGTTTAATAAAGGGGTAACTTATACGCAAAAGCGTTTATATTAGTAACCTAAGGAGCTTGCTTTTATGAAAACTATTGATTCAAAAGGCCTATTAGGAAATAGGGTTTATTTACAAGTTTTCTCTGCCTATTCATTGCTTATGCTTGGTGTTTTTATTGATATGTTAGCGATTATGACTATAGTTGGGTTTGAATGGGAAGTAGATCCTACTATGATTGGATTGATTCCTGTTGCATATGCACTTCCAGGAATTATTTTTGGCTCATGGGCGGGTGTTATTGCAGATCGTTTTAGAAAAATTCCAATTATGATGTTCTGTAATCTAATGGTTGGTCTAATAACGATTGCTCTTTTATTTGTACAAGATATCCACTGGCTCTTAGTGGCATTAATGATTCGTTCCATTTTTATTGTTTTCTATTATCCTGCACAGCAAACACTAACAAGACAGATTGTCTCCCCGGATTTGCTTACTAAAGCAGTAAGTATCAACGGAATAGTAGAGCAGGGTACCAAGATAGTAGGCCCACTTATAGGGGGCATGTTGCTGAGCTGGTTTCAACCAGAGTTCTGCCTCATTATAAGAGCTATAAGTTGCTTATTAGCTACCTTAGTTCTGATACCCACAATAAAATTTAAAGAAACTATATCGAAAGAATTTGTTGAAAAGCAAAAACAAAGTACCTGGACCGCTTGGGTACAAGGGTGGGGTTATGTGTTATCTAATCGGATAATATTATCAACTATGATTTTTGTTACAATAGCCATGGCAGTATTACAATTAGTAGACTCACAATTCCCAACTTTATTTAAGAGCTTATTCCCACATGATAAAAGTAAAATGGGATATATCATTTCTATTATTGGTCTTGGCGGAATACTTGGTGCATTACTAACTCAGAAATTAAAACAATTTCAATATGGCTGGGTAGTATGTGGAGGTATGGTTTTAATGGGAATTGGTTTTGGGGGGATTGGTTTGATAACGCCCGGTACGGTCTTCGTTTTGGCCTATTTAATTAGTTTTATCGCTGGTATTGGAAGTGGGCTGATGCTTGTATCTAATCAAGTCATTTTACAAATAGAATCGGATCAAGATCAAGTAGGAAGAGTATTTGGTATTCAAAGCAGTTTAACAAACGCAGTTTTAATTATTTCTCCTGCTATGAGTGGCCCATTAGTGCATTTGTTCGGAGTAACTCAACTTTATGTTTATGGAGGGATTGGGCTTGTTATCATTGGAGTAATTGGAGTTTCACTGCAGAAATATTTATGGGCTAAACATAAACACGAACCTATAAGAGCAAATAATTTTTGAAGGGAAGATTTTTATGACCAATGAGGAATGTTATCCATTAAGCCATCCGCAGCGAAGAATATGGTATACAGAAGTTATTCATTCTGATAAAGGAATATGTAATTTAAGATTTTTATTTAAACTTCATCGAAAAATGAATTATTCAAAATTAAACCAAGTTGTGAATCGCGTCATTAGTGAAAATGACGGTCTGTGCATTAGGTTAAAAGAAAATGGGCATCAGGAACCGAAACAATATTTTATTAAACATGAAGAACAAGAATTTGAGTTTTTTGATTTCAGTAATGTGGAGAATACAAATTTGCTTGAGGAATGGATTGAGCAGAAAACAAAAGAAACGTTTACATTATTTAATTCAAATTTATACTATTTCGCTTTAATAAAATTAAACGATAATGAATGTGCAGTCTTTGGAAATGTTCATCATATTATTATGGATGGTTTATCAATTCAAATATTTACTGAGCAGATTGCAAAATATTATTATGAAATGTATAACGAGAATGAGGAAGGCGAAAGTGAAAATTCATATGTTCAATTTCTGACTAATGAACAAACATACTTGAATAGTAGTCGCTTTCAAAAAGATCAAAAATTCTGGTTAGAGGAATTTAAAACACTGCCATCTGTGACCGGATTGAAGCCCTATAATACGTACCAAGTTAGTACCAAAGCATCACGTGAGACATTTATATTAACGGAGTATTTGAAGAGAAAGATAGGAAAATTTTCTGAAGATTACAAAATTAGTTTATACACTTTTTTTGTTGCTGCTTTCTCGTTATCCATGTATCGGTGGACCTCATCGCTTGATATTGGTTTAGGAATGGCTTACGGCAATCGTATGACTAAAATGGAGCGAAAATTGATTGGAATGATGGTGAGTACAGTTCCTTTAAGAATGGATATTGATCCGGAAGAAGAAGTACTTTCATTTATTAGTAGGGTATCCAGAAAACAAAGCAAATTATTGAGACACCAGAAATATCCATTTGATTTGTTATTAAAGCAGATTAATAAAGAGAATAATAGTAATGTGAGACTTTTCGGAACTACGATTGATTATAGGGATCGTGATGAAAGTGGTGACTCACTATGGATTCCAAACCATGAAGAGGTGCAAGATTTTGCAGTGCATATTGAAAATCTAATTGATATTGACTCTTTACATGTACATATTGATTATCGTGAGGAGCTATTTTCTAAGGAAGAGATAAAACGTTTTTTTAACGTGATGTTAGCGATAATGGAAAACACTTTTGAAAAACCAAAGCAGAAGGTAGCTGAAATCGAAATCATTTCTGATGAAGATAAAAGAAGAAGTTTAGTTGAGTTCAACAATCCTAAGCTGGATTTCCCATCTCAAGTAACTATTCATGAATTGTTCGAACAGCAAGCGTTGAACTATCCACGCGATATTGCAGTTACGTATGGAAAAGAAAAAGTTACTTATAGAGAGCTTAATGAACGCGCAAATCAGTTAGCTCATTATTTG
The DNA here is from genome assembly GCF_052947655.1 of Bacillus pretiosus. Lineage (NCBI taxonomy): Bacteria > Bacillati > Bacillota > Bacilli > Caryophanales > Bacillaceae > Bacillus > Bacillus pretiosus. Next base: position 2,345,735 of record NZ_CM129593.1, read on the forward strand.
CAGAAAAAGGGAGTAAGACCTGATACTTTAGTGGGACTGTGCGTTGAACGTTCCCTCGAAATGATTGTAGGTATTTTAGGGATTTTGAAGGCTGGTGGGGCTTATGTTCCACTTGATTCAACATATCCAGAGCAGCGACTTCAATATATTTTAGAAGATGCTAGCATTCAGTTATTCGTAACGCAAGAAAGTTTAAAAGAATTGAAATGTTTACCAGAAAATGTTGAGTCGATTTGCCTGGATCGTGATCAAGATGAGATTGGGAAAGAAAGTAAGACTTTACCGGTTTCTGATGTCAGTTCCCAAAATTTAGCATACGTGATCTATACTTCGGGATCAACGGGGAATCCAAAGGGTGTTATGATAGAGCATCACAATGTCATTCGGTTATTTAAATCAACGGATTGTTGGTATCAGTTTAATGAAAAAGATACTTGGACGCTTTTTCATTCTTATGCATTTGATTTCTCAGTATGGGAAATTTGGGGAGCATTATTATATGGTGGGAAATTAGTTGTTGTTCCGTACTGGATTAGTCGATCACCTAAGGATTTTTATCAATTATTGGTGGAGGAAGAAGTCACAGTTCTAAATCAGACACCTTCCGCATTTCGACAATTAATACAAGTGTGTGAACAAGAAGATATGAATAAAAATTTGCAACTGCGTTATGTCATATTTGGCGGAGAAGCGTTAGAACCTACTAGCTTGTTACCGTGGTTTCAAATGTATGGGGAGAAAAAACCACAGTTAATTAATATGTATGGAATTACAGAAACTACCGTTCATGTTACATATTATCCAATTACTCTAGAAGATGTGCAGCATGCTTCAAGAAGTAATATTGGCAAGCGGATTCCCGATTTAGAAGTGTATATACTGGACGCTTATCAACAACCTGTTCCTATAGGTGTTGATGGTGAACTTTATATTGGTGGGGCAGGACTGGCACGTGGGTATTTAAAGAGACCTGAATTAACAGCAGAGCGTTTTATATCTCATCCATTTAGTAGTGATCCGAAAGCGAGATTATACCGGACAGGAGACTTAGCGAGGTATTTGCCAGATGGAAATCTGGATTATCGTGGAAGAATTGATCATCAGGTTAAAATACGTGGTTTCCGAATTGAGATTGGGGAGATTGAGTCTACTTTACATACATATGCATCTGTAAAAGAGGCAGTTGTAATTGTAAGAGAAGATCAGCCAGGCGATAAAAGATTAGTAGCATATGTTGTAGGAGATGGAAATGTAGATGCGTGGAGAGAGTATCTTAAAGCGAAACTACCAAGTTATATGGTTCCTTCGGGATTTGTGGTGATGGAAGCTATTCCACTTACAGCTAACGGTAAAGTTGATCGTGAGGCCTTACCTATGCCGGAGGAAAAGCAGATTAATAGTGAATCTGTTGGCCCTCGGAATAGTAACGAACAGATACTGACTACCATTTGGAAGCAAGTATTAGGTGTTAAAAAGGTGGGAATCTATGATAATTTCTTTGAAATTGGTGGCGACTCGATTCTCAGTATTCAAATCATATCTCAAGCAAGTCAAGTGGGGTTAAAACTTACTCCAAAGCAAATGTTTGAATGCCCAACTATCGCTGAGCTGGCACAAGTGGCTATAAAAACGCAGGGAGTACAAGCGGAGCAGGGAATTGTGATAGGTGATGTGTCTCTTACTCCAATTCAGTGTTGGTTCTTCGAGCAAGAACATCCACATCTGGAGCATTGGAATCAATCAATGCTATTAAGAGTAAAAGAAAGATTCGATGTGAAGTTACTAGAGGGAGCGATAGTAACTTTACTCAAACATCATGATGCTTTACGTTTCCGGTACAAACAGTTACCAAACGGAACGTGGAGGCAGAGAAATGAAGGGACTGATGAGCTGTCAGTACTCCATGTTGTAAAACGGAATCAAGTTAATGAAAAAGAGTGGAATACAATAATACAAGAAGAGATGAACATTAATCAAGCTAGTTTCAATCTAGTTACTGGTCCGTTAATGAGGATAGTGTACTTTGAGGATAACTTGACTGGAAATGATCGAATATTCTGGGTGATTCATCATTTAGTAGTAGATGGAGTATCATGGAGGATTCTATTGGAAGATTTACAGACGGTATATAACCAGATGAAACAAGGTCAAGAAGTTCGCTTACCTGCGAAAAGTACATCTTTTAAAGATTGGTCTGAACGACTCCAGACGTACAGTGATTCGGGTATTTCGAAAGAAGTACAAGATTATTGGAATGAACAAGTAGAAAAAGAAACGATGAAAATTCCAATGGACTATCCAATACAAGAAACAACAGAAGAATCGATTGATCAAGTGACAGGGACTTTAGGAATAGAAGAAACATATGAATTGTTACACGAAGTCCCAGTAACTCATAAGACAAGGATTGATGAGGTACTATTAACGGCATTAGGACAAGCTATCGTCGATTGTACAAATCAGCAAACGGTTTCTATTCATCTAGAAGGACACGGAAGAGAAGAGGTAATTGAAGGTATTGATTTATCAAGGACAGTGGGCTGGTTCACGAGTATTTATCCCGTTCATCTCAATTTTCAAGGAACTCAAACACCTATTGAAGGGTTAAAGGCTGTCAAAGAACAATTGCGTCGAATTCCGAATCGTGGAGTTGACTATGGTATTTTACGTTACTTGAATAAAGGATTACTTCCGTTTTATCAGCAAAAGCCTTCAATAAGTTTTAACTATTTGGGCCAATTTGATCAGGTTTTCTCAAGGGAATCTTTGTTTATGCAAGAGACAGGATTTACATTTTTAGATCATGATCCAGATTCCAAACCATCTCATCTAATTGATGTTATCGGAATGGTGAAAGATGAAAAGTTACATTTTGTTTGGATGTATAGTAGAGAACAGTTTTCTAAATTAAAAATTCAATTGATAGCAGATGGTATGTTGAGGCATCTTCGTCAACTTATAAATAAACCAACAACAGAGTCTGCTTTTACGGTATCAGATTTTGCTGATGCAGAGGATCTTACGGAAGAAAGCTTGAGCAAAGTATTACTTAAATTAACAAAGAAGAGGGTGTAAAAATGGGAGACGTTATTGATATATATGGTTTATCACCTTTGCAAAAAGGAATACTGTTTCATACTTTATACGATCAAGATGATGAACATTCATTTTCCTATATTGTACAAGTAGGTTTCTTGCTCGGGGGGCAATTGGATATTGCTACTTTTGAAAAGGCCTGGGAATATGTTATTCATCGACATGAGGTTTTACGTTCAGTATTTGTGTGGGAGGAAGTAGAAAAACCACTACAAGCGGTTTACCAACGTCTTCCTTTTACTATTCATCAAGAGGATTGGAGCGCCCATTCACACAAGGAAAGGGCGAAGAAATTACAACAGTTTTTAAATGCAGATCGTAGAAAAGGATTTTTATTAGATGAAGCACCATTGATGAGAGTCACTGCGATTAAAGAGGCAAATGAGGAAACGAGGATTATTTGGACACATCATCATATTTTGCTAGATGGATGGAGTGTGTCATTGGTCTTTAGTGAAGTGATGGAAGTTTATCTCAAGATGATAAGGGGAGAATTATTGAATCTTCCTAAATCTCTTCCTTATAAAAAATATATCCAGTGGATAAATAAACAAGATCAAAGTCAAGCAGAGGAATTTTGGAAAGAAGAATTAAAAGGGTTCTATGCACCTACGCCATTAGCAATGGAAAGAAAGAACCAAGGACAAGAGAAGGGCTATGGAGAGTGTGTTTATCAAGTATCTGAGGAACTTACTGAGAATTTACAAGAGTGGGTACGAAATAGTCGATTAACGTTGAATACGTTAGTACAAGGTGCATGGGCTTATTTGATGAGTAGGTATAGCGGTGAAAGTGACATCGTATTTGGCGTAACTAGCTCTGGACGTCCTACTGATTTAATGGGAGCAGAGAATATGGTGGGGTTATTTATTAACACCTTACCTACTAGAATTCGATTAACGGATAATACATCAGTAGTAGATTGGCTTCGTAAAATACAAATGAAAGAAATGGAACGAAGACAATATGAGTATAATTCGTTGATAGATATTCAAGGATGGAGTGAGGTTCCACGAAATAGTTCCTTGTTTCATACCTTGTATGTGTTTGAAAATTATCCAATTCAAGGTGAGAGAAATGAAGATTTAAGATTATTAGATATTAAAAGCGCGGAACAAACCAATTATCCTTTAACACTCATTGTAATGCCCGGTAAGAAAATTACTTTAAAGTTAATGTATGATCGAAGCTATTTTAATGAAGGAACAATAAATCGGATTCAGAATCACTTATTGCAAATACTAATTCAGATGACGAAGAACCTAGATTCAAAACTCTTTGAAATTATTCATTTAACAGCGGAAGAACAGATACTGTTACTAGAGGAATGGAATCATACTCAAGTAAATTATTCGGCTGAAGGCATGATTCATACGATATTTGAGGCGCAAGTAAAAAAAACACCGGAAGCAATCGCGGCTATTTACGAAAATGAACAAATTACCTATAAAGAGTTAGAGAAGCGTGCGAATCAACTAGCTCATTATTTACAAAAGCATGGTGTAGGCCCAGAGTCTCTAGTTGGGGTATATATGGAACGTTCATTACAAATGATGATAGCGTTATTAGGGATTCTAAAATCAGGAGCAGCGTATGTTCCACTTGACCCTACTTATCCAGAGAGTCGGCTTCGATATATATTAGAGGATGCTGGGATCGAAGTACTAGTGATGGAAGATGATTCTAAAAATTCGTTTATATCTGAAAATATTGAAACGATTTGTATGAATAAAGATTACACTGCAATTGAAAAAGAAAAATCAACCCCATGTATAAGTGGTGTAACAGGAGAAAGTTTAGCGTATGTTATGTATACTTCAGGATCTACAGGGAATCCAAAGGGAGTAATGATTGAGCACCATTCAGTAATCAATTATCTAGAATGGATGCAACATAAATATCCACTTTCTGAAAAGGATGTGGTCTTGCAGAAAACGCCATTCTCATTTGATGTCTCTGTTTGGGAGTTGTTTTGGGGTATTCACGTTGGTGCAAGTGTATCTTTCCTACCTCCAGGTGGAGAAAAAGATCCTTCTATTATAGCTGAAGTGATTAAAAAACATCAGGTTACTATAGTTCAATTTGTACCTTCGATGTTATCAGTTTTCTTAGATCACTTCAATCGTATCGAATTGAACATGAATTGTTCGTCCATACGCCATGTATTTTCTGGTGGGGAAGAACTAAGTTCAGGGTTAGTTAGACGATTTCAGCAAAAATGGAATTATAGTGGACAAGTGAAATTAACCAACTTTTATGGACCAACTGAAGCCACTATTTATGTGAATGCATTTGATATTCAGCCTAATCAAGAATTTGTTTCTATTGGGCGGCCAATACAGAACACGCAATTATATGTATTAGACCAAAATCAACGCCTGCAATCAATAGGAATTGAGGGTGAGTTATATATTGGTGGTGCTGGTTTAGCGCGTGGATACTTAAATCGTCCGAATCTTACTGCTGAAAAATTCGTTTCACATCCATTTCGATTGGGGGAACGACTATATCGAACAGGAGATTCAGTAAGATATTTAACTGATGGAAATATAGAATTTATAGGTCGAATGGACCATCAAGTCAAAATGCGTGGTTTTAGGATTGAATTAGGAGAAATTGAAGCGACTTTAGAAAAATGTTCGTTTATTAAAGAGGCTGTTGTATTAGTTAGAGAAGATCGTCCAGGTGATCAACGATTGGTTGCATATGTAATAAGCGATGGAAATACCGAGGAGTGGAGAGAGTATTTACAAAACCAATTACCAAATCATATGATTCCAGCACACTTTGTAGAGCTAGAACACTTCCCGCTTACTCCGAATGGGAAAATTGATCGAAAGGCCTTGCCAGCACCTGATGATCAAGCTATTGGAGATTTAAATGTTCTACCTCGGACGCCATCGGAAGAGCTTATTGCCTCGGTTTGGGGTCAAGTGTTAGGGGTGGGGAATATTGGTATTCAGGATTCCTTTTTTGAACGTGGTGGACACTCACTACTTGCTACTCAAATTGTCTCTCGATTGCAAGAATTGTTCCAAATCAAAATTCCCTTACGTGAACTTTTCAAGCACGATACAGTGGCAGCGTTGGCGAAACGAGTAGATCAGTTACGAAAAGAAGATAAAAAACGAGAGATTGCCCCTCTTGTACCTATGAAACGGGAAGAAGCTATTCCACTTTCCTATGCGCAGAAACGTCTATGGTTTATTGATCAATTAATGCCAAATAGTGCTATGTACAATATTCATGCAGCGTGTCGCTTAACAGGTAAATGGTCAATTGAAGCATTGGAGGCCGGATGGAATCAATTGTTGGAGCGTCATGAATCATTACGAACGATAATTCTAGAACAAGAGGGTGAACCTTTTCAACAGGTTCAATCTCATGTATTCGGGCATATCCCTCAAACGAATCTAACAGATCTCTCTTTGGAAGATAGGGAAAGAGAAATGAAACGGCTCATTCAAAACGAAGCTGAGGAACCATTTTATTTTGGACAAGGTCCTCTAATTCGAACACGCATATTGAAAGTGGACAGTGAAGAGTGGATTCTCATTTGTACGATGCATCATATTATTTCAGATGGATGGTCAATGGGAATCTTACTTGAAGAATGGATGGCTTTTTATGAAGGAGCATTAAGCGGCAAACCGGTGGAATTGAAGGAGTTATCTATCCAATATGCAGATTTTGTCATGTGGCAGAAGGAATGGCAAAAAGAAGAGAATTTGAATCAGCACCTTCAATATTGGAAGGAAGAATTGTCTGGGGAACTACCGGTTTTACAATTACCGATGGATCGTCCTCGACCTGCAGTTCAAACCCATCGTGGTGCAAGTCAGTCTTTAATAGTGGTGAATTCCCTACAGGAAAAGCTCAAAGATTTAAGTCTGCAAGAAGGATGCACTTTATTTATGACATTGATGGCAGCGTATCAAAGCTTCCTTTCTCGTTATACAGGACAGGACGACATCATAGTTGGAAGCCCGATTGCTAATCGAAATGTGAAAGAGATTGAGGGATTAATAGGTCTCTTTGCAAATACGTTAGTTTATCGAGCTGATTTCAGTGAAAACCCGACGTTCCAAGAACTTTTGTCGCAGGTAAGAAAAAAAGCACTAAAAGCATACGAGTATCAGGATATTCCATTTGAGAAAGTGGTAGAATCCGTAAAGCCGGAACGGAATACAAGTCATTCACCAATATTCCAAACCATGTTTACTTTACAGAATACGAAACAAGAGTTTCTTCAGCTATCTGAAAGACAAATGGAACTCATGGAAAGCCATGTTTCTGTTGCAAAATTTGATTTGAGTTTATTTGCTTCTGAGACGGAAGAAGGATTATCACTAACCTTTGAATATAATACTGATTTGTTTAATGATACAACCATTGAACGTATGGTAAGTCATTTTGAACATTGGCTAAATCAAATTGCCTCTTATCCAAAATGTTTATTATCAGAATTGAATATGTTATCGAAAATAGAATATAAGCAACTACTAGAGGAATGGAATGAATTAGCTGTTATTGATATAGAAGATAGCATGATTCATACAATGTTTGAAGAACAAGTGGAAAAAACACCAGAAGCAATTGCAGTAGTGTGCGAAGATGAAGAACTAACATATCGAGAGTTGGACGAACGCTCGAATCAGTTGGCACATTATTTACAAAAAAATGGTGTTACATGCGAATCATTAGTTGGGATTTGTGTTACACGTTCATCCGAGATGATTGTCGGTCTCTTAGGAATTATGAAGGCAGGAGGAGCATATGTCCCAATTGATCCAGCATATCCGGAAAGTCGACTGCAGTACATTTTAGAAGATGCTCAAATAAAGGTACTGGTGACACAGGAAAAGTTACAACAAAAAATGGTTATACCTACATTCGTCAACGTCATTTGTATTGATCGTAATCGATCAGAAATAGAACAAGAAGTTACTACGGTATGCACGAGTGAAGTGACGGGCGATAACTTAGCCTATATTATCTATACTTCAGGTTCCACTGGAAATCCAAAGGGAGTAATGATTGAGCACAGGAATACAGTAACAATGATTCATTGGGCGCATCACACGTATTCCCGAAAGGCATTAGCGGGAGTATTAGCTTCAACTTCACTATCTTTTGATTTATCCGTTTTTGAAGTATTTGTTCCCTTAACGATGGGGGGGAAGGTGATTGTCGCTGAAAATGCTCTACATCTAGACAAGTTGTCTACCAAAGGTGTGACTTTGGTTAATACTGTGCCATCGGCAGCAAAGGAACTGGTTCGAGCAAAGACAATTCCTTCTTCAGTAAAGGTAATGAATTTGGCTGGAGAACCGTTACCATATCCGCTTGTTCAAGATTTATACGAGAGAAGTACGATTGAGAAGGTATACAACTTATATGGACCGTCTGAAGATACTACGTATTCCACGTATATGGAATTAGAAAAGGGTGTCATGCATAGGGTACCACCAATTGGTAAACCAATCTTCAATACAGAAGTATATGTACTGAGTGCTGAACAAAAAATGGTTCCAATTGGTGTAGTTGGTGAGCTGTACATTGGTGGATCAGGGTTAGCACGTGGATATTTAAAACGCCCTGACTTAACGAAAAATCGATTTATACCGCATCCGTTTAAAGAAAACGAGCGAGTATACCGGACTGGAGATCTAGTAAGGTATTTGCCAGATGGAAATTTGGAGTATGTTGGACGAATTGATCATCAGGTGAAAATTCGTGGGTTCCGGATTGAACTAGGAGAAATTGAAGCGGTATTACAAAAGCATACATTAGTTAACGAAGCTATTGTGATGGTGCGGGAAGATTATCCTGGCGATCCACATTTGATTGCCTATGTTGTAGGAGACGGGGATGCTCAAAAGTGGCGTGATTATCTCAAGGACCAACTACCAAATTATATGATTCCATCCTATTTTGTTGGATTAAATGCATTTCCACTCACTCCTAATGGGAAAATTGATAGGAAGGTTTTACCAACACCAGAGAAACAGGAGATAGCAAGTGGTTATATTGCTCCTCGTACGTCTACGGAAAAAACAATTGTTTCGATATGGCATGAAGTTTTAGGTATGGAAAACATCGGAATTCAGGATTCGTTTTTTGAAATTGGTGGACATTCATTACTTGCTACGCAAGCCGTTTCTAATCTTAAAGAGGCTTTTGGAATCGAGATACCATTGCATGATTTATTTATGTTTCATACGGTGCAGCAATTGGCAGAACAGATTGATCAATTGCTCGATAACAAAAATCAAGAAATGCAGAATGATAGTAAGGAGAATGTAAGTCTTCAAGACTATATTCAAAAAGAAGCAGAAGTGAGTAATGATGAAGAATTACTGGAACTGCTTAAGCAATTAGAAGAGTTATCAGAGGAAGAAGCACAAGGGATATTCGAGAGTAATTTGATTGAGGAAGGGGTAAAAAAATGAGAAGTGATTTACTTGCAAAGCTGAGTTCACTTTCTCCTGAGAAGAGAGCATGGCTTCAGAAGCAAATGCAAAAAAAGGAGAATAAAGAAGCATTCCCGTTGTCTTATGCGCAACAACGTTTGTGGTTTATGGACAGATTTAATCCAAACAGTTCTTTATATAATATTCCAACGGTATGGCATCTAAAAGGAAATTGGATACCTGAAGCATTAGAAAAGGGATTCAATCGACTCATTGAACGCCATGAATCATTACGAACTGTTTTTAAAGAAGTAGGAGAACAACCTGTGCAACAAATTGTCGAATTCCTTCCTAGAGCATTACCTGTAAGAGATTACTCTCAACTTCCTCTAGAAGTAAAAGAAAAAGAGGTAGATAGTTTAATTGCGAGAGAAGCGCAAGAACCATTTGATTTAATGAATGGTCCTTTAATTCGTAATCAGCTTGTTCAATTAGAGAAGGATGAATGGTTATTACTGTGTACGATGCATCATATTATTTCTGATGCTTGGTCCATTGGTATATTCATGAATGAATTACTTGCTTTCTATGAAGAAGAAACGGGCGGAAATCCTGCTAAATTAAGCTCATTATCCATTCAATATGCAGACTTTGCGAAGTGGCAAAAGGAGTGGTTGCAAGGTGATGTGCTAAATCGTCAGCTTACGTATTGGCAGGAAGAATTGTCTGGTGAGCTTCCTATCTTACAACTGCCAGTGGATCGACCTCGACCGGTTAAGCAGACTTACTCTGGGGCTACGCATCACGTAATTTTCCCTTATAAATTGCTTAGTCAATTGAAGGATATAAGCCGACAAGAAGGATCTACTTTATTTATGACTTTAATGGCTGCATACCAGAGCTTTCTTGCTCGTTATACGGGACAAAAAGATATTCTAGTTGGTAGTCCGATTGCAAATCGGAACCACAAGGGAGTAGAAGGATTAATTGGTTTCTTTGTTAATACGTTGGTTTACCGATCAGATTTGAGTGGCACCCCTACTTTTCGGGAGATTTTGAGCCAAACAAAGAAAAAGGCGTTAAAAGCTTACGAATATCAAGATATACCATTTGAAAAAGTGGTAGAAGCTGTGCAACCTGAACGAAGCATGAGTCATTCGCCTATCTTTCAGACCATGTTTACGCTACAGAATATAAAACAAGAACGACTAGATTTGTCTGGTAAAAGTATTGAAATGGTAGAAAGTAATATGTCTATTGCTAAATTTGATTTGAGCTTAACTGCCTATGAAGTGGAAGAAGGTCTATTTGTCTCATTTGAATACAATACGGATTTATTTGATAGTAGTACCATTGCACGTATGGCAGGCCATTTTGAGAACTGGCTAAATGAAATCACGTATCATCCAGATGAATCATATACAAAGCTGTCAATGTTATCGGACACTGAGCAAAAACAACTCCTAGAAGAATGGAATGATACGGACGTAGTTTATGGTCATGATTGTATGATTCATGAGCTATTTGAGCAGCAAGTTTCACGGACACCTGATGCAGTGGCGGTAGTTTATGAGGGTGGAAAGCTAACGTATCAAGAACTCGATGAAAAATCGAACCAATTGGCACATTTTCTACAAAAACGAGGTATCGGACCTGAATCATTAGTCGGTATATGTATTGAACGTTCTCCTGATATGATTATTGGTCTCTTTGGGATTTTGAAAGCAGGTGGGGCTTATGTCCCACTGGACCCAAGTTACCCCGAAAACCGCCTGAGATACATTTTGGAGAATTCACAAATTCAAGTGCTGTTAACAAAAGAGGCACTACAGGACTGGTTACCTAAAGGTATTCAAGCAATTTGTTTAGACCGGGATCGAGTAATGATTTCTAAAGAGAGTAATTTAGCTCCAGTGAGTGGAGTGACAGCAAATAACTTAGCTTATATCATATACACTTCGGGTTCGACGGGAAATCCAAAGGGAGTAATGATTGAACATCATTCCGTTATAAACCGCTTACAGTGGATGCAGAAAAAATATCCATTATCCGAGGAGGATACAATCCTACAAAAGACACCGTTTTCGTTTGATGTTTCTGTCTGGGAATTGTTTTGGTGGTCATTTGTAGGGGCGCAGGTTTGTTTGCTTCCACCAGGAGGAGAGAAAGATCCTGCGGTGATTGAGGAATACATTGAACGATATCGTGTGTCCACCATGCACTTTGTTCCGTCGATGTTATCTACTTTCTTAGATTATATGAAACTATATAATTCGAAAAGGGATCTATCGTCTTTAATTCAAGTTTTTACTAGTGGAGAAGCGTTAAACACTGAGCAGGTTCGACGATTTAAGGGGATCTTTTACAATGTTCAACAAACAAAGTTAATTAACTTGTATGGTCCTACTGAAGCGACTGTGGATGTGACTTATTATGATTGTGATTTAGAAAAAGAACCAATGCTTATTCCGATTGGTCGTCCGATTGATAATACAGAGTTGTATGTGTTAGATCAATATCAACAAGTGGTCCCGATTGGTGTGGCAGGGGAACTTTACCTTGGGGGAGTAGGATTGGCACGTGGCTACTTCAATCGACCAGATTTAACTACTGAACGTTTTATTTCGCACCCCTTTAAGAATGGGGAACGATTATATCGAACGGGTGACCTGGTGAGATATATGAATGATCGTAACTTAGAATATATTGGAAGAATAGATAATCAAGTCAAAATTAGAGGATTCCGAATTGAATTGGGGGAAATTGAAGCAGCTTTACATGATCACCCATCTGTAAAAGAGGCTGTTGTGTTGGTGAGGGAAGATCGACCAGGAGATAAGCAGTTAGTAGCGTATGTAGTGGGTGAAGGAGATACTGGAGAGTGGCGTAAATATCTCAAGAAGCAATTGCCACATTATATGGTTCCAGCATACTTCTTCAAAATTGAAGGGATGCCACTCACTCCAAATGGTAAAGTGAATCGGAAAGCCTTATTGGAATTGGAAGAACAGTTCATAAGTGAAGATATTACTTCATCACGAACACCAGTGGAGGAGCTCATCGTTTCCGTATGGAGCCAAGTGTTAGGAATAAAAAATATTAGTGTACAGGATTCCTTTTTTGAAATCGGTGGTCACTCACTATTAGCTACTCAAGTAGTTTCACGTTTACAGGAAATCTTTCAAATCGAATTACCAGTACGTGAACTATTTGAATGTACGACGGTGGAGTCACTGGCAAAGCGAGTAGATCAGTTACGTAAAGGAGATAGAAAACGAGAGATTCCGCCACTAATACCGATGGAACGAGGAGAAACTATTCCACTATCTTATGCTCAACAACGCTTATGGTTTATTGATCAATTTACACCTAATAGTGCCCTTTACAATATGCCAATGGTATGTCGCCTTACAGGGAATTGGCTACTTGAAGCATTGGAAATGGGATGGAATCAACTAATAGAACGTCATGAATCACTGCGGACGGTCTTTCACGAAGTGAACGGTCAACCCGTACAGCAAATTAAACCGTATGCTTTTCAATCAATTCCGAAAACGGATTTAACTATGCTTTCTTCTGAAGACCGAGAAGAAGAGGTTAAACGTTTCATTCAACAAGAAACAGAAGTGCCATTTGATTTAACAGAGGGGCCGTTAATCAGGACAAGTATTTTGCACGTGGGAGAGGAAGAATGGATACTCCTTTGTACTTTACATCATATCATTTCAGATGGATGGTCAATGGGAATCCTACTTGAAGAATGGATGGCATTTTATGAGGAAGCAACGGATGGAAAGGTAGCGGAACTTGAACCATTACCGGTTCAATACGCCGACTTCGCTCAGTGGCAAAAAGGATGGCTAAAGGAGGAAGTGCTTGATCAACAACTCCAATATTGGAGGGAAGAATTGTCTGGGGAGCTTCCTGTACTCCAACTTCCTATGGATCGCCCGCGTCCTGCAATACAAACTCATCACGGGTCGACATACACTCTGGTTCTGCCAAGCACGCTACATGATAAATTGAATGAACTTAGCCGAAAAGAAGGGGCTACACTCTTCATGACGCTGTTGGCTGCATATCAAAGTTTTCTATCTCGTTATACGGGACAAGAAGATATTTTGGTCGGAAGCCCAATTGCGAATCGGAATTATAGAGAAATTGAAGGACTAATTGGTTTCTTTGTTAACACGCTAGTTTATCGAGCTAATTTGAGTGGTGGACCGACATTTCAAGATGTACTGTATCAGGTTCGTCAAAAGGCATTGAAGGCGTATGAATATCAAGATATCCCATTTGAAAAAATTGTAGAAGTTGTGCAACCGGAGCGAAGTACAAGTCATTCGCCAATCTTCCAGACTATGTTCATCTTGCAAAATATGAAACAAGAGTTTCCGGTGTTATCTAGTAGAAGTATTGAAATGATAGAAAGCCATAGTCCAATTGCAAAGTTTGATTTAAGTGTGATGGCAGTTGAGACAGAAGAGGGATTACTTTTTACTTTTGAGTATAATAAGGATTTATTCAATGCTACTACTATTGAACGGATGGCAGGACACTTTGAGAAATGGCTACATGAAGTTTCTCATCGCCCACAAAATCCGTTGCATGGCCTGAGCATGCTATCGGAACACGAACGTACATTGTTATTAGAAACATGGAATGACACTGTAATGGAAATGTCTCATCAGGGTCTTATTTGCGACAGATTTGAGGAGCAAGTAGCGAGGCGTCCTGATGCGATTGCGGTAGTCGATCAAACAAAACAGTGGACTTATGGTGAGCTGGATACACAAGCAAATCAGTTGGCAAATGTTTTACAGCGAAAGGGAGTAGCCCCAGAGTCAGTGGTGGGAGTTTATCTTCCGAGGTCAGCTGAGCTAATGGCAAGTTTACTAGGCATTTTAAAAGCTGGTGGAGCTTATGTTGTTTTAGATCCGTTGTATCCAAAATCAAGGTTAGAATACATGATTGAAGATGCAGGAATTCAATTTGTAGTGACGGCGGATGGACAAGAAGGACATTTTGCACACGTCGAAATGGTGAGGTTAGAAGAATTAACGGTGGAAAGCGTAATCGCACCTACACGTCAAATAAATCCAGAGAACTTAGCCTATATTGTCTATACCTCTGGTTCTACAGGAAAACCGAAGGGTGTCATGGTTGAACATCGCTCATTAATAAATATGGTTTCTTGGCATCAAGAAGTTTATCGTATTTCAGCAGAGGATCGTGCGACTCAGATTGCAGGTGTTGCTTTTGATTCGGCTGTTCAGGAGATTTGGCCGTATCTAACTGCTGGTGCAGCACTCTACTTGTCAACAGAGGAACTGAGAATTAATCCAGAAGCACTAAGGGACTGGCTCATTGATTCACGAATAACAGCTAGCTTTGCACCTACGCCTATTCTGGAAAGACTCTTGAAATTATCTTGGCCAGATAAAACGGATCTTCGTTTTATCATTACTGGTGGGGATCAATTAACGCAGTATCCATCTAACGATATTCCTTTTGCGGTAATTAATCAGTATGGTCCATCGGAAAATACAGTCGTTACCACAGATTGTTATGTACCTGTAGGAGTGACAACAGGTACGCCATCGATTGGTCGACCGATTGCGAATACAGAAGTTTATGTATTAGATTCTCATCTTCAGCTAGTACCAATTGGTGTAATTGGAGATCTCTATATTGGAGGGAAGAGTCTTGCACGTGGATATGCTAATCGTCCGGATCTTACAAAGGAAAAATTTATTCCACATCCTTTCAAGTCAGGAGAACGTCTCTATTACACAGGAGACAAAGCAAGTTATCTTTCTGATGGTAATCTCCAGTTCCATGGACGTATAGATGACCAAGTGAAAATTCGTGGTTTCCGAATTGAATTGGGAGAAATAGAAGCTGTTTTGCAGGCGCATTCTTCTGTGAAAGAAGCAGTTGTATTGGTACGAGAGGATTATCAAGGTGATAAGAGATTAGTAGCTTATGTAGTTGGTGAAGGTAGTGTCCGTGAATGGCGAGAATATCTACAAACACATTTACCTAATTACATGGTTCCAACTAACTTTATTGAAATGGAATTTTTACCACTTACACCGAATGGGAAACTTGATTTGAAGGCATTGCCTATACTTAGTGAACAATCTGCCAAAAATACTGTCTATCCACGAACTCCGCTGGAAGAACTTATCGCTTCAGTGTGGAGTCAGGTGCTAGGAATAGGAGACATTGGTGTTCAGGATTCTTTCTTTGAGCTTGGTGGTCACTCTCTACTTGCTACACAAGTGGTCTCACGCTTACAGGAAGTCTTTCAAATCAAATTGCCAGTACGTGAACTGTTCGAATATTCAACGGTCGAGGCATTATCGAAACGAATCGATCAGTTACGTAAGGGGAGCGAAAAACGAGAAATTCCACCACTGGTGCCGATGGAACGAGGAAATAATATTCCACTATCTTATGCCCAACAGCGCTTATGGTTTATTGATCAATTTGCGCCTAATAGTGCACTTTATAATATGCCAATGGCATGCCGCCTTACAGGGAGTTGGTTACCTGAGGCATTGGAGTTGGGATGGAATCAGTTGATAGAGCGTCATGAATCTTTGCGGACTGTATTTTATGAAGAGGATGGCCATCCTGTGCAGCAGATTCAACCGTATATTTTCCGTCCGCTTCTGCAAATGGACTTAACTAAGCTTTCATTAGAGGAGCGAGAAAGAAGGTTGGAGCAATGGATTCAAACTGAAGTAGAATCTCCATTTGATTTAGAACAAGGGCCGTTATTCCGTGGGAAACTCATAAGAATTTCAGAAGAAGAATGGGTTCTTCTGTGTAATATGCATCATATTATCTCGGATGGATGGTCGATGGAAATCTTGCTTCAAGAATGGATGGTATTTTATGAGAATGCGATTGGTGAGAAACAAGCAGAGCTGGAACCACTACCAGTTCAATATGCTGATTTTGCTCAGTGGCAAAGAGAAGGGTTGAAAGATGAAGTACTAAATCAACAGCTTGCATATTGGAAGGAAGAATTATCTGGTGAGTTACCAGTCTTAATGTTGCCAATGGATCGTCCGCGTCCGCCAGTGCAAACCCACCATGGATTAACTCATAGTGTTTTGTTGTCACGCTCATTACTGGATAAATTAAACGAACTAAGTCGTCAAGAAGGGGCCACACTTTTCATGACCTTATTGGCATCGTATCAAAGTTTCCTTGCTCGTTATACGGGACAAACGGATATTATTGTTGGCAGCCCAATTGCAAATCGAAATTATCGAGAAATTGAGGGGCTGATTGGTTTCTTTGTCAACACCTTGGTTTATCGAGCTGATTTAAGTAATGCACCGGCATTTCAAGAGTTGTTGTCCCAAGTGCGAATAAAAGCATTGAAGGCGTATGAGTATCAAGATGTTCCGTTTGAGAAAATTGTAGAGGTTATCCAACCTGAACGAAATACAAGCTATTCTCCAATTTTCCAAACTATGTTTACTTTGCAAAATATGGGACAAGAGCTACCAGAACTACATGGAAGAAATATAGAAGTAATGGAAAGTAACGCTCCAATCGCTAAGTTTGATTTAAGTTTAACTGCTGCAGAAGTGGGAGAGGGTTTATTACTTACTTTTGTTTATAGGACTGATTTATTTGACAGTTTAACTATTGAATCTATGGCCGAACATTTTGGAAACTGGTTGAATGTAATCGTGAAAAATCCGGATAAATCATTAGCTAAATTGCCTATATTATCAGGATTACAGCAAAAACAGTTGGAAGAGTGGAATAATGATGCTGTAGCATATCTACAGGAAAGTACGATTCATCAGCTGTTTGAAGAGCAAGTAAATCGTACACCTGATGCGGTAGCAGTGGTAGATGAAAAACAGCAGTTAACGTATCGAGAGCTGAATGAAAAAGCTAATCAATTGGCCCACTATCTTCAGCAATGCGGAATTGGGAATGAATCATTGGTTGGACTTTGCTTTGAGCGTTCAGTTGAGATGATTGTTAGTATTATGGGAGCTTGGAAGGCTGGAGCAGCCTATGTTCCATTAGACCCATCATATCCAGAAAGTCGCCTACGATATATTTTGGAGGACACTGGAATTCAAGTATTAGTTACGAACGAGTCATCGGAAGACTGGATACCTAAAGAAATCAAGATAGTTTGTCTAGATCGGGATCAAGCAATGATTTCACAAGAAAGCATTCTTTCACCAAAATGTGAAGTAACAGGAGAAAACTTAGCGTATGTTATCTATACTTCAGGATCAACGGGGAATCCAAAGGGTGTCTTGATACAGCATCATTCTGTACTAAACTTGTCGCATGGTTTACAAAAAGAGGTTTTCGAACATGAGATACCATCTAACATGCATGTCGGTTTAAATGCGTCAATTGCCTTTGATGCATCTATTCAGCAATTACAAATGCTGCTTTATGGTTCAAGTTTGTATATTATTCCGAATGAAGTACGAAGTGATCCGGAGCAGTTTGTAGCTTATATTAGGGAGAACAAGTTAGAAATCTTTGATATAACACCTTCATTGCTTCAATTACTTATAGATGTCGGATTGTTAGAAACGTGCGATGGCGTTCATGTTCCAAGTAAGGTACTGGTTGGTGGTGAAGCGATTATGCCGTCATTATGGGAACAGCTAGTAGAGACTGATAAAATACAGTTTTATAATGTATATGGTCCTACAGAATGTACGGTTGATGCAACATGCTATCATATCAAAAAAGATAGCAAGAGAGTAACAATTGGGCGTCCATTGCCTAACGTCCAAACTTATGTATTAGATAGAAATAGGTTGCCAGTTCCAGTTGGTGTGATGGGGGAACTTTATATCGGAGGAGCAGGTCTAGCAAGGGGATACTTGAATCGTCCAGAATTAACGTCCGAGCGATTTATTTCAAATCCATTCAAAGAAGGCGAGAGGTTATATAGAACAGGAGACCTCGTGAGATATCTTCCTGACGGTAATATAGACTATTTAGGAAGAATAGATAACCAAGTGAAGATTAGAGGATTTCGAATTGAACTTGGAGAGATTGAGTCCACCTTACAGGAGCATTACTTGGTAAAAGAGGCAGTTGTAATAGTTAGGGAAAATCAGTCGGGAGATAAGAGGCTGGTAGCTTATGTAGTGGGCGAAGGCAGTTTAGAAGAATGGCGAGAGTATCTTAAAACAAAACTGCCAATCCATATGATACCTTCCTACTTTGTCGAAATGAAAGAATTACCGCTAACCATAAATGGAAAGATTGATCGGAAATCGTTACCTATATCAGATTATCAAGGAACACAAGAAGGATACGTGGCCCCAAGAAATGAACATGAACGTAAGCTTTCTATCATTTGGGAACGTGTGCTGGGTTCAAAACGTATTGGTATGAAT
This sequence comes from Bacillus pretiosus, assembly GCF_052947655.1. Taxonomy (NCBI): domain Bacteria; kingdom Bacillati; phylum Bacillota; class Bacilli; order Caryophanales; family Bacillaceae; genus Bacillus; species Bacillus pretiosus. The sequence continues at coordinate 2,364,651 of NZ_CM129593.1, forward strand.
GATAACTTCTTTGAAATTGGTGGAGATTCAATTCTTAGCATTCAGATTGTCTCTCGTGCGAAGCAAGTTGGTTTACAATTGACACCAAAACAAATATTTGAACACCAAACGATTGCTGAGTTGGCGCAAGTAGTCAAAGAAGAACAAGGTGTACAAGCTGAACAGGGAATTATAACTGGAGAGACGATACTTACACCTATTCAGCAAAGGTTTTTTGCACAAAATCATCCTAACCCACATCATTGGAATCAATCCATGTTCTTTAGAACGAAAGAGAAATTGGACATAGGATCACTTGAAAAGGCAGCGGGTAACCTTCTACTTCATCATGATGCCCTGCGTTTAAGATATGAACGTTTACCTAATGGGGTTTGGAAACAGTGGAATGAAGGAATAGAAGAGCAATTGATGCTTACTGTCATTTCATTAGACGAAGTGCCGGAAGCTGATTGGCATCAGGTTATTCAAAAAGAGATTAATATTGCACAAGAAAGTTTGAATTTACATGATGGTCCGTTAATGAGAATGGTGTATTTTGATGAAGGTGAGCACGCTGGCCGATTATTTTGGACAATTCATCATTTAGCCGTTGATGGTGTTTCTTGGCGAATTTTATTGGAAGATTTGCAAACAGCGTATACACAAGCAGTCCAAGGGCAGAAAATTCAATTACCTATGAAAAGTACATCCTTTAAAGAGTGGTCGGAGAGATTACATCATTACGCTGAATCTGGAATATCACAAGAAGTGCTGCATTACTGGGAGGAGCAGGCGGAACAAGACGTAGTTATACTGCCGGTAGATGGTACTATAAGTAATCCAGTAAGCGCAGTAACTGAGGAAATTACTGTGGTGTTAAATGAGAATGAAACCCGTATGTTATTGCAAGAGACTTTAAGCACTCACCGTGTCCAAATCAATGAAGTATTATTAGCAGCATTGGTACAAGCTACGGCAGCATGTACGGGGCAGCCGATATTGAGCGTAGATTTAGAGGGACATGGTCGAGAAGAGATTATTGAAGATGTTGATTTATCGAGAACCGTGGGATGGTTTACAAGCATTTACCCAGTTCATTTAAATATTACTAGTGCTCATACGCCAATTGCAGCATTAAAAGCAGTTAAAGAACAAATTCGCAAAATTCCTAATAAGGGTGTTGATTATGGGGTGTTGCGTTACATGAACGCAACAATGTGTGAGCAATTAAGCTCGCAATATACACCGTCTATTAGTTTTAACTATCTTGGACAATTTGATCAAATGTTTTCTAGCGATGCAATGTTTATTCCAGAGAACAAATTTAAGCGTTTAGATCATGCTGCCGGTTCCAAGCGCTCGCATGTAATTGATGTAATTGGGGTTGTAACGGATGGAAAACTTCAGTTCACTTGGGTATACAATGTTGGGCAATTTGCCAAATCAACGATTCAAAGTATTGCACAGAATATGCTTTATCAACTGAGTACATTGATTCAATCTTCAGATAGAGAATCTGCATTGACCATTTCGGATTTTGCAATGACTAATCTTAGCCAAGAAGGTTTGATAAATGTACTAAACAAAATGCATCGCGGAAAGAACAATCAGATTACTGATTTATATCCACTATCACCTTTGCAAGAAGGTATGATTTTCCACACATTGCATGACCAAGGGGATGAACATGTTGCACCGTATATAGTGCAATTGAGTTTTATGATTCGAGGAAAAATGAATATTCCTACTTTTGAGCAGGCGTGGAAATCTGTAATTCAGCGACATGAAATTTTTCGTACAGCATTTGTATGGGACGAAATTGAAGAACCTGTACAAGTGGTGTATGAAAATATCCCATTTAAAGTGAACAAAGAAGACTGGCGTACAATGACAAGTGAAGAGATAGAGGGAAAAAGAAAAGTCTTTTTGGCATTAGATCGAAAACAAGCCTTCCAATTTGATGAAGCGCCATTGATGCGGGTAACAGTCATTCAAGAAGGTGAGGAAGAATATCGGATTGTTTGGACCCATCACCATATTTTACTGGATGGATGGAGTTTACCATTAGTATTTAATGAATTACTTACAGTTTATCAGAAGAGAATGAATGGAGAAGCTGTGAAGTTACCTAAGTCTTCACCATATAAGAAATATATCCAATGGTTAAGAGAGCAAGATAAGGAGCAGGCGGAACAATTCTGGAGGGAGAAGCTAAAAGGTTTTACTGCACCAACTTTGCTGGGCTTAGAAAGTAAAGAGGAAGAAAAAGGTTACACAGAGAAGGTTACGTATTTATCAGAAGAGCAGACTCAAGCGTTACAAGGTTGGGCGAAACGCAATAAACTTACTTTGAGCACAGTAATTCAAGGTGCATGGGCATATCTCATGAGCCGATATAGTGGAGAAAATGACATTGTCTTTGGTGTAACAAGCTCAGGGCGTTCTACGGAGATTATTGATGTTGAAAACATCGTAGGTCCTTTTATTACAACGTCACCGACGCGAATTCAATTGATGGATGATATAAAAGTAATGGATTGGTTGCAGAAGATACAAGAGGAAGAGATAGAAAGAAGACAATATGAGTATGCTTCTTTGACAGAAATTCAGGGGTGGAGTGAAGTTCCTAGAGGAACACCTCTGTTCAATAGTTTATATGTGTTTGAAAATTATCCAGTGAAAGAAGAGGCTTCAGAAAATCTGGAAATTGGTGAATTGGAAGGAGTAGAACAAACCCACTACCCATTAGGGTTGGCTGTAGTTCCAGGAATCCAGTTATCGTTAAAGTTAATGTATGACCGTAGTAAGTTTAATAGAGTAACCATTGAACGAATGCTGGGTCATTTACAACAAGTGTTAATGCAAATGCTCAAAAACATTGATCAAAATCTATCGGAGCTAGTATATATTACGGAAGCTGAACAAAGAAAGCTATTGGAAGAATGGAATAATAATGCTATATCCTATCCACGTGAGAATGTAATTCATCAACTATTCGAAGAGCAAGTAAATCGTACACCTGACGCGTTGGCAGTGGTAGATGAAAAACAGCAACTAACGTATCGAGAGCTGAATGAAAGAGCTAATCAATTAGCCCATCATTTACAGAAATGTGGAATTAGGACAGAGTCATTAGTTGGCCTCTGCTTTGATCGATCAGTTGAGATGGTTGTTGGTCTCATGGGAATTTGGAAGGCTGGAGCAGCCTATGTTCCGTTGGATCCATCGAATCCGGAAAGCCGCCTGCAATATATTTTAGAAGACACAGGAATTAAAGTGTTAGTTACGAATGAGGTATTACTAGGATGGATACCTAAAGAAATCAAGACAGTTTGCCTAGATAGGGACCAAGCAATGCTTTCTCAAGAAAGCAAACTTTCACCAATATGTGAGGTAACAGGGGAAAACTTAGCGTATGTTATCTATACTTCTGGTTCGACAGGGAATCCAAAGGGGGCTTTAGTACAGCACCATTCTGTAATAAACCTATCATATGGTTTACAAAAAGAAGTTTTCTCACATGAGATACCTAGTAATATGCGCGTCGGTTTGAATGCGTCAATTGCCTTTGATGTATCTATTCAGCAATTACAAATGTTGCTTTATGGTTCAAGTTTATATATTATCCCAAGTGAAGTTCGCACTAATCCGGAACAATTTGTGTCCTATATTAGGGAGAATAAATTGGAAATGTTTGATATGACACCTTCATTACTTCAATTACTTATAGATGGAGGATTGCTAGAAATAAGTGCTGATGTTCATGTACCAAGTAAGATATTAGTCGGTGGTGAAGCAATCATGCCGTCATTATGGGAACAGCTAGTAGAGACCGGAAAAATTGATTTTTATAACGTATACGGTCCTACAGAATGTACAGTTGATGCAACGTGTTATCATATTCAAACAGATAGTAAGAGAGTTACAATTGGACGTCCGTTGCCGAACGTTCAAACTTATGTATTGGATAAAAATTTGTTACCTGTTCCAGTTGGTGTAACAGGTGAGCTATATATTGGTGGTGCAGGTATAGCGAGAGGATACTTGAATCGCCCAGAATTAACAGCAGAGCGATTCATCCGTCATCCATTTAATGAAGAAGAGCGTTTATATCGTACGGGAGATTTGGTTCGTTATTTACCTGATGGTAATTTAGATTACTTGAGAAGAATTGATAATCAAGTGAAAATTAGGGGCTTTCGTATTGAACTTGAAGAGATTGAAGCGAATCTAAAGAGGCATCCATTGGTAAAAGAAGCAGTAGTTTTGGTAACAGAGGATAAATTAGGAGAGCAGAGATTGGTTGCTTATGTAGTTGGAGATGGTAGTATGCATGATTGGCGTGAATATCTCAAGACACAAGTACCGAATTATATGGTTCCCGCACACTTTATTAAGGTAGACGAGATTCCTCTTACAACGAATGGCAAAGTTGATCGAAAGGCATTGAACAATTTAACTATTCAAAGAGAAAATAACTTCTCTACACCAATCATTCCAAGGGATGAAATTGAATATCAGTTGATTAAAATCTGGCAGGATGTCTTACAGATAGAAGATGTCTATGTAAATGATGATTTCTTTAATAGAGGAGGACACTCTCTCCTTGTAATTAAATTAGTTTCAAAAATTAGGGAGAAGTTTGGAAAAGAAATTAAGGTGTCTACATTGATTAAGAATCCAACAGTGGAAGGAATCGCATGCCTTATTCGTGATAAGCATGATATGACGAAATCAGTAGCAGCGCTAGTTCCACTACAAGAATCAGAAAAAAGACCTTTCTTCTGCGTTCATCCGTTTATGGGGAATGTATTCTGTTACATTCAACTAGCAAGATTACTTAAGAACCATTGTTCATTTTACGGTTTACAGAATCCTCTTATAGAAAAGGGAGAAATTGACGAGTTGACCTTGCCGGAACTAATTCAACTTTACATTGAAGAAATAAAACATGTTCAGCCAGAAGGCCCATATCGTCTTGGAGGATGGTCTTTAGGCGGTGCAATTGCTTATGAAATCGCAACTGTACTAAAGAATCAAGGTGAGGAAGTTGAGTTGTTGGTACTCATGGATACAAAAGTACCTTCAAAGCAGGACTATAAAACGAGTGAGGATATGCTCTCATATATATATGAGCATTTCATTCCTAGAGATCTTACTGAGCAGGAAGGAGACCTTGTCCATAAACAAGATATGCTTGTGGAGCAATTAATTATGGAAGGAGTACTCCCGCCTGATGCAGATCTTATCAATTTGAAGCAAGTTATCAATGCACATAGGAAATGCCTGAACATAATGGCAGAGCATGATTTAATACCATACTCTGGAGAACTTCTCTACTTTAGTGCTGAGGAAGGAAAAGAGTTGTTTACAGATTGGGGACCTTTATTAAAAGGAAGAGTAAATAGATATTCAGTCCCTGGATTACATGAAGAAATAGTGGGTTCCCCTGCAGTTGAAAAAATAGCTATGTATCTATTAAAGGAATTTGAAGGAATAAAAGAGAGATCCATTTTATTAACGGAAAATTAGAGAGTACAAAAGATGCAAGGCTATGAACGAAAAGGGCAGCCCAATACCTGCATATCAAGTGTAGGGAATAATGAATATATTAAGAGCATTACTTTTTAAGGGGATAATGTAAAAAGAAATTGGTAGAGACATAGAAATCTTAATGAGTTACCCATAGTAAGATGTAAATGCTCTGAAATCTTTGTAATAGAAGCGAATACCTGATGATATTACTGAGGAAAGGTGCATATTTTCATTGATATGTAAATATGCACCTTTCCTATTGTATATGCAATTTAATAAAGTGAATTTGAATTTCTGTAACGTTCATATATGAAGTAATTCTTAAAAAAAGGAAGTGATTTATCATACAAATTCAAGCTGTGAAAATACCAAAGAATATTGAAAGTCATTTGTTTAAGCAACTTAGTAACTTAGTTTCAAATGAGAAGAAAGAACGAATGAAGCGTTTATTAAATTCATGCGACATTAATAGGACCCTGATAGGAGATTTACTAATCCGATCTCTAATCTGCCAAAAGTATAAAATTAATAATGAAGAAATTAGATTTATATATAATGAGTATGGAAAACCTTTTGTTGAAAATTTTTCTGACTTTCATTTTAATTTGTCACATTCAGGAGAATGGGTGGTTTGTACTACTGCTAATTTTCATGTGGGTATTGATATAGAAAAAGTTTCAGAAATAGAGGCTTTTAAATTAGCACATGAATTTTTTTCAGAGGAAGAATTTTATGAAATATCTAATATGAATTCTGATGAACAAATTAATTATTTTTATGATTTATGGACATTAAAAGAAAGTTATATAAAAACGATTGGAAAAGGGCTTTATACCCCGTTAAATTCATTCTCTATAAAAAAAGAGTCACGAACTTTAATTACATACAAGAATATACCTAAAAACTTTTACTTTAAACAATATAACATTGATCCAAATTATAAGATATCTGCTTGTGCAACAAGGAATGAATTTCCGCAAGAGATAATAATTAAAGACATTTATACAATTTGCCAAAATATATACAAATTTGAAAGTAAGGAGAAAATCAATGCAAAAGACTAAACTTTTTTGCTTTCCACATGCTGGGGGATCTGCGTTTAGTTACGCAAAATGGAAAAATTACTTTAATCCATATATTGAGGTAGTCCCGATAGAGTTAGCTGGTAGAGGATATAGAATTGAAGAAAGTTTGCACCAAAGTATGGAAGAGGTGGTGAATGATGTCTATAATAATATCGTTATGCAGATAGATGATTCGCCATATATTTTATTTGGGCATAGTATGGGAAGTTTGATTGCCTATGAAGTAGCTAGAAAAATACAAGATTCTAAAAATGTGTTGCCTAAATTTCTTGTTTTGTCCGGTAGAAATCATCCAAATAGTAAAATAAAAAATATTCGACATAATCTTTCTAATGAACAATTTAAAAGAGAAGTTATTGCAATGGGAGGTACACCATCTGAGGTACTTGAATCAGAAGAATTAATAGAGATTTTTCTACCTATTCTAAGAGCAGATTTTAAAATTGTCGAGACATATATTCATGACAATAATACACAACCATGTGATATTGATTTTCTTATATTTAATGCGGAAAAGGATGAGTTTACTACATATGATCAAGTAATAAAATGGAAGCAATACACAAGTAAAACGTGTACTTTTCATTCTTTTGAAGGTAATCATTTCTTTCTAAATGAAAATATTGAAGAAATAGCAAATAGTATTATAAGAAAGTTAGATTCTAAAAGATTATCAAATAGTTTTTAGAGATTTTCTAACTATACTCATGGCTAAGAAACAAAAATATTAAAGATGAAAAATACAGGCATTGCTGAAATATCTTTGAACAAAGGCAGGGCAGTTTAAACGAACTATTTAAAGGTAGGTGTTGATGGAATTTTAAGTGAAATATATGAAGTAACTTTAGTTTAAGTTGACTTTACCTGAAGGTGAAGTTTTCTTTCTTCATCAGACAGTCATTGGATAACTGATGAGTTAATCGATGCAAGTAGCGGATCTTGCTTATAATGCTAATTGTAAGTACTATGTACTTTAAAAGCCCAAATCATCAGGCTAAGAAAAATAAATCTATCATTTTCTACTGTAGAATCCTTACTATAAGGATTCTATTTTTTGTATCAAAAATCTATAAAGATAATATCGACGAAAACGAATTAAAAGGTATTTTAAATGAATTTTTTAAAACAACACTAATACTTATAACGTTCGCTAAATATATTCGCTCCTTATGTTTGCAAGAAGCTTACAAACTTTCCTCTTCCAATGCAACTTAAGCGTAAATGAAATTTTTTGTAAATGTGGAACAATCTCATTACTTACACTGTCTATTAAGCGTTACAACATTTTTTATTTAATATATCAAGAAAGGAATAAATATTTTTAACAAAGGGAGAAGATTGAATTGAAAAAATTATGGATGCTGGTTTTCTTTTGTTTTGCAGTTATGTTGGTAGGGTGTAATAAAAACGAACCGCCAAAACAAACATTTGAAGAATATATCAATTTATGGAATGATAAAAAATTTGCAAATATGTATGATCATTTATCAGAGCGTGCCAAAAAAACGATTTCTAAAAAGGATTTCACAGAGAAATATCAAAAAATCTATGAGGGAATTGGAGTTAAGAATTTAAAAATTAAAACGAAAGGAGAGAATGCTAAAGATAAAGAGCTTTTTCTTTTTGAAGTTAAGATGGATACGGATGGAGGAACAGTTTCATTTATCCATGAAGCAAAACTCGTGAGAGAAAAGGAATCTTGGAAAATAGATTGGACACCAGATTTCATTTTTCCAGCTATGAAAAAAGATTACAAAGTACGTATGCAAATAGAACAAGGAAAACGCGGAGAAATATATGATCGAAATGGGAAAGCTCTTGCAACGAATGGTAAAGCGACTGAGGTTGGAATTATTCCAGAGAAACTAGGCGAAACGGCAGCGCAAACAAAAGAAATAGTAGCACAATTACTTGATATGTCTATAGAAGAGGTCGATCAGAAGCTTACAGCGAAATGGATAAAACCAGACTCCTTTGTACCAATTGGTATTTTAAAAGAGGGAACTAGACAGAATGATTATATTGAATTAGAAGGAGTTGCATCTCGCCCAGTAAATATTCGGACGTATCCATTAGGAGAAGCGGCGGCACACTTAACTGGTTATATAGGAAAGGTGAATGCAGAGGAGTTAAAATCGCTTCAAAAAAAAGGGTATCAAGCAGATGATTTAGTAGGTAAGACAGGTTTAGAGAAAGTATTAGAGAATAAATTGCGTGGCGAAAAAGGTGGACGCGTATTTATAGAAGATGAGAATGGAAAAGAGATTAAAAATGTAGCAAAAAAAGAAGCAAAAGAAGGGGAAAACGTTACGTTAACAATTGATGCTGCAATTCAAGAAAAAATCTTTAATGAGATGAAAAATGAAGCAGGATCTAGTGCAGCGGTCAATCCTAAAACAGGTGAAACTATTGCACTTGTAAGTAGCCCTGCTTATAATCCAAATACAATAGTTAGAGGAGCATCAAAAGCCCAACGAGAAGCATGGAATAACGACTCGAAACTACCAATGATGAATCGTTTCACACAAGCATTTGTACCAGGTTCCGTATTTAAAACGATTACTGGTGCAATTGGTTTGGAAACAAACACTATAAACCCGAAGGAAGAATTTAAAATTCAAGGATTAAAGTGGGCAAAAGATTCATCTTGGGGAAATTATTATGTAACACGTGTGAAGGAAGCTAGTCCAATTGATTTTGATAAGGCAATGAAGTACTCTGATAATATTTATTTTGCTCAACAAGCTTTGAAAATGGGAAAAGATCAGTATGTAAATGAATTTAAGAAATACGGATTTCATGAAAAATTACCAATCGAATACGAATTTCCTATTTCAATCATTGCAAGAGATGGGATAAAAAATGATATTCAACTAGCAGACACGGGATATGGACAAGGTCAAGTATTAATGACACCACTTCATTTAGCATTAACATATGCACCGATTGTGAATGAAGGGAATATTCCGTCGCCTCATCTTTTAAAAGAAGCAAAAGTAGCGGGGAATTGGAAAGAAAATGTGGTTTCTAAAAAGAATCAAGAGATATTAAAGAGCGCATTAATAAAAGTCATTAATGACCCTGATGGCGCGGGGAGAATTGCTAAGGTTGATGGTATAACTCTTGCTGGTAAAACCGGTACAGCAGAACTGAAGGAGTCGAAGGAAGCAGACGGAAAAGAACTTGGATGGTTTGCAGCTTTTGATGCAAATGCGTCCGACATGATCGTTACCATGATGATCGAAGATGTAAAAGGAAGAGGGGGGAGTAACGTTCCAGGCGAAAAAGTAAAACATGTTTTTCAGAAATAATAAGTAACTATAAGGTAAAATCTTTTACTACATTCATTGTTTGCTTCACACGAGCGTATAAATTGAGCAATACAAAGAACAATTAAGTTTCGAAAAAGCATTCTCCTTAATCGAGAATGCTTTTTTGTTGTGGCTGAATAAAGATGATAACTTATCTTTGTTTTCATTTTTGAAAGGTTGGTATTGCTAATAGTAAATAGAAGAGTAAAACAAATTGAAAGGGACAAGTGAGGGGGATTTTAAACTTTAACAAAACGGTTATTTAGTAAAGCATAAATAGAGCACACAAATAAGTATGCTCTAAGAAAAAAGGTGATACAAGTGGAGTGTTGCGTGAAATGCACAAATAATAATCAGATTTTTTATGAGTGTATTTTTAACATTGTATGCTTTACTTGTTTTTAGGAGCCTGTCATGTAAAAGAATGTATAGATGATTATTTTATGAAAGTAATCGCACACCTTTACATTTTTAGGAGGATTTTTCTATCAAAAAAAGATAAACAATGGAACAAATGAAACTTGTATCTTGTCTATATATTGAAACCATAATAAAAGTGAGGGTAGTTTTATCTTTATTCAAATAAGTTCGAGGTGTGGAAATGGAAGAGACGTTTATTGAAAAGTGTATTCATGATGAGCTTGACTATGTTATAAAAGACTATTGGCAAGATGTATGGAATTATTCATTTATTATTACGAAAGATCCACACTTATCAGATGATATCACGCAAGATGTGTTTATAAAGGTATTTAAAAATTGGAATTCATTTCGAAAGGAGTCATCTATTAAAACGTGGATATTAAAAATTACAAGAAATACAGCAATAAACTATTTGAAATCCTCCTATTTTAAAAGGATATCATTAGTAGGTTTTTTTAGTGACGATAAGCAATCTCCATCGGCAGAACGAGAGTTTTTCAAGCAAGAGGAAATGAATGAAGTGTGGGATGTTGTCTTAAAACTACCTAAAAAACACCGTGAAATAATAATTTTAGACGCGAAATATGAATTATCTTATGAAGAAATGGCTGAAACACTGGGAGTATCCATTGGAACTGTTAAATCTAGATTAAGCCGAGCGAGAAGTAAGGTTTCAAAATTAATAGGGGAGGGTAGTAGTGATGAACAATAAAAAAAATCCTGACTGGTATAGTAAATTAAAAAAAGGTCCAATGGAGAATCGTAAAGATGAAGAAGAATTTATTTTTAAAATAAAGCAGTCTATATATGAAAATAATGAAGTGAATTCTGTAAAACATAAAAGACCGTTTCGTAAAAAAGCTCTGCCAATTATAGTTGTTTTTGTTTGTACAATGTTATTTGTTATCGTTCAACAACCATGGCTTGATGATAATAAATCACCGGTCCAAAGTAGTACACAAATTAAGCCTAAAACTAAAGATGAGTCTGCTCAAGATCCAACATTAAAACAATTTATGAATGAATTATATCAAAGTACAAATTCAAAAAATGAAAATGACTTGTATAGAGCGTTAAATGATGAAGTTCTATTTAAAGGGAAGAGTTATAAGAAGGATGAATTGAAATTTGATGAAGATATTTTTCATGAGTTGCAAGTTGCTCTTACCATGGGGGGAGAATTTACAAATGATTCAAAGCAAGCATACAAAGTACCAAGTGGATTGACAGAAAGTAACGAACCAAAGCAAGCGCATTATGTATATGCAACTGTTACTGGAAATAAAACGAAAATTTTAGCTGAACCAAAGCGAGAATCACAAGTTTTATATGAAGTATCTAATGAAATGGTAAAAGCTTGGATTCCAGAAAAAGTGCAGAATAATGGATATATAAAAGTATCGACAATTAGCGGTAATACTGGATATGTACAAAAAGAGTATGTTTTAACTGATATTAAATATTCTTTCATGTTCGAAAGGGATCATGAAGGTAAATGGAAAATAACGAATATAGATTCTATATGGTAAAGAGGAAGGTTCACTTTAATGAACCTTCCTCTATGTTTTTATTCTCTTATTGAAGAGTATTCCAGTACTCTAAAATTTCTGATGTAACGAGAGCAGCAATGTTTTTTTCTGAATTACTACCAGGAATAACGACAGAAACGGCAATTTGTGGATCTTCGGTAGGAGCATATGCAATGAAAAGAGAATGGTTTATCATTCTTTCTTGCTCATTCGGAGCACCTGTTATGCCTGTTTTACCTGCGACATGAAAGGGTAAGTTTTTAATTTCCTCTATATTTTGGCTCATCCCACCTTGCACGACACTCCAAAATTTCACCGGGTAACAATTTGAACTTTCTAAAATTGGTTTAAACTTTTTTGTTTCCTTACCATTTTGATCAATAATAGCACTTACGATTTGAGGTTTATATTTATCACCTTTACTTGCTAAAGTTGCTGCATATTGAGCAAGTTGAAGAGGAGTGTGTACTTCATTTCCTCCCCAAGAGGCATTTAATAAGGCGGAGATACCATTTTCAAACTTGTTTGTTGGATGAAATTCATATTGTCCGTCTTCTTCAAAAGGTAAATCAATCCCAGTTTTAGAACGAAGGCCGAATTGCTTTAAATACTCTGTCCATATATGTGCAACTTTTTCTATATTCCCATTATTTTGGTTGAATAAGGGTAGAGCTACTTTTGCTGTCATAAATGTGTTAGATGAATTAATGATAGCCTGCCTCGGTGTAATCTCACCTGTTGGCGTTCCAGGTGCATTCGTAATGTTATTTTGATTATCATATTGAAAAGTACCTTTATCTAAATAAGTATCTTCAGGTTGAAAAAGCTTTTCGTTTAATCCAATTAAAATAGTAAGTGGCTTTATAGTTGAGGCCATATTTACATAAGATTCACCATACTTTAATTTTTGAATTGCTTTATTTTGCGAAAGTGATTTGATGTTTTCTTTTTTAGATGATACTTGTTCATATAATGTATTTGGATCAAACACTGTTGAGTTGGCCATAGTTAAAATTGCGCCAGTTTTCACATCGGTTACCACAACATAACCAGCATTAACATCAGTTATTTTCTTGATTTGAGATCTTAATGCTTCCTCTGTTTTTTGCTGCAACTTAGAGTCTAAAGCTAGCCAGATATCTTTTCCTTTTTGTACTTTTTGAATGTTCCATAAGAACTTTTTATTATTCATTTTAAAAATAAGAGTTTTTCCGGGTTTTCCTTTTAAATCATTTTCATATTGCAGCTCAATCCCGCTTTTTCCAACGGGTACATTAAGGTCATTTTCTACATACCCAATTACCTGTGAACCAATTTCACGTTTAGGATAATATCGAATCACTTCATCTTTGATTATTACATTATTGGGTTTGTTTTTGTTTATGAATGCAAGTTCATTCTCAGTTATGTCAGAGTATAACGGTATATCATTCATAGTCTGCTTTTTACAAGATTGTTGTAATTGAGATTTTATGTCCTCTGTAGAAATGTCATGTTGAAATTCGCTTGAAAATTGATTGAAAAAAGCTAATGTGTTTGCTGTATCTTGTTTCGATAGCTTCTCATCATTAAAAGTGCAATATAAAGACTTAACTTTCTTATTTGTAGCTAGTATTACACCATTTCGATCAAGTATTTGTCCTCTTTCGGCCGAAGAAGTTTCGATAGTAATTGAAAAGAAATGGCTTTTTAACAAAATTATTAATATCAAACCTACAATAGAAAGAATCGCTATAAATCTCCATCTTTTTATTTTTGTATGTAACATAAAACCCTCCCTTTTTAGCTTATTTCATCTTATAGTTAATTATTTTTTTTGTAAATGTGGAACAACTTTATTATTTAGATTGTCTATTAAGTATTACAGCATGAAGAAAGGAATAATCAGTATGAAAAGTTTTTAGCAAATCTATGTGTAAGTTTTATATGGGCCAGTATATAGTTTAGCATTTCTAATGCTAGCGACAAAAAATAGAGAGAAAATAGGAAAGGAGAGTTATGAATTACGTAGCTAAACGAAAAGGTATGAATGCTAACAAGGATTTAGCAAAAAAGTCGAAACGATATTTATAACCGGCCATCGGTATGTAACATATAAGGAATTAAATGGAGGATTTATGGGGAATCAAAAAGGAAAGAACAAGACGTATATATCTATTCGATTAAATATAATGTTCCTTTGCATATTTTTACTATTCTCAGCTATTATTGTTCAGCTAGGAAAGGTGCAAATCGTAGAGGGAGAGGCTTATAAGAATCAAATAGAAAGCAGTCAAAATGCAACAACTAGCATTCCAGTTCCACGTGGACAAATACTAGATCGAGAAGGGAAAACAGTTGTTAATAATAAATCTCTTCGCACAATTACGTATACAAGGGTAAAGGGAATTACTAATGAAGATATTTTAAAAACAGCAACAGACTTAGCGAAAGTGCTTGAAATGTCTGAACAAGATATAAATAAATTAACAGATATCGATAAAAAAGATTTTTGGATGCAGTTGAATACGAAACGTGCGGAGACAATGATTACTAAAAAAGATATAAAAAAGTTAAAAGATAAGGGAATAGAGGGAAAAGAGTTAGATAAAAAAATAGAAGACTTAAGACGAAGTCGTGTTACAGAATTAGAATTGGCAGAATTAACAGCACAAGATTTAAAGGTGTTAGCTATTAAAAGCAAAATGAGTTCAGGTTATCAACTAACACCACAAATTATAAAAAAAGATGTAACAGATCAAGAGTATGCGCGAATAAGTGAAAACCTTGCTGAGTTTCCAGGAGTAGATGCAACAGTTGATTGGGAACGTAATTATGTAAATGGTAATTTATTTCGTTCCGTGTTAGGTAATATTACGAGTAGTGAAGAAGGATTACCGAAAGAAAACTTAGATTCTTATTTGGTACGTGGATATAACCGAAATGATCGTGTAGGAAAAAGTTATATTGAACAACGATATGAAGATGTCTTGCACGGTGCAAAAGAAGAAGTGAAAAACATTACTGATAAATCAGGAAACATTATAAACACAGAAATAATCTCTAAAGGAAAAAGTGGTAATAGTTTAACATTAACGATTGATATGGAATTACAAAAGAAAGTGGAAGAAAGTATAGAGAAAAATTTGAGAGCGTTTAAGAGTTCAGAGCCACTGTTGGACCGAGCTTTTGTCGTCATGACGAATCCAAATAACGGACAGATTCTATCTATGGCAGGCAAAAAGATTGTAGAAAAAGAAGGGAAATTAGAGATTGAGGATTTGGCATTAGGTAACATGACAACTTCGTATGAGCTAGGGTCAGCTGTAAAAGGTGCAACTTTATTAACTGGATATGAGACAGGGGCAATACAGCCAGGAGATCAATTTTATGATGCACCCATGAAATTTAAAGGTACACAAGCTAAGAAATCGTGGAATGTATCCGGATTTGGTAATATTAATGATTTACGAGCGCTACAAGTATCTTCGAATGTATACATGTTCCAGACAGCTTTAAAAATTGCGGGAGTTAATTACGTACCAAATGGTTCGTTGGATATAAAACAAGGAGCATTTGATACGATGCGCTATTATTTTAAACAATTTGGATTAGGAGTTCCAACAGGTATTGATTTACCGAATGAAATAATTGGACAAACTAGAAAAGTAGATAGTCAGCCTGGTTTTTTACTAGATTTTTCTATCGGGCAGTATGATACGTATACACCGTTGCAATTGGCGCAATATATTTCAACGATTGCTAATGGGGGGTATAGAATGCAACCTCAAATTGTACAAGAAATACGAGAGCAATCAATAAAAGAAGAAGAGGTTGGCAAAGTTATACGCTCTATAGAGCCTGTCGTATTAAATCGAATTGATATGAAGACAGAACATATTGATCGGATAAAAGAAGGGTTTAGATGGGTATTCCAAGAAGGTGATGGAACTGGCGTGAAGTATTTCAAAAACGCGCCATATAAACCAGCAGGAAAGACAGGGACAGCTCAAACTGTATATGGTGGAGATGATCCAATTGGTAGAAATGCAAAAGGAGAACGTATGGAATGCTACAACTTAACGTTAGTTGGATATGCTCCATATGATAATCCAGAAGTAGCATTTTCTGTAGTAGTTCCATGGCTTCATAACGATAAAAGTGGAATTAATTCTATAATTGGAAAAGAAGTTTTAGATGTATACTTTGATTTGAAACAGCAGCGTATAAATGGTGAAGTTGCTGGTATAGATGCTTCGAATCAAAACGAGTAAAATTTGTGCACTTTTCTCAGGTGAAGAGCCCTTGTATATATAAAGGCACTAATAAGTAAAAAGATGAGATGTGAAATAAGCGATAGTGGCGATCATAGTTGCTATCACTTATTTTGTTAATACCTCTGATACTAGTTATAAAGTTTTTTAAGTTTATGGAACAGATTTGTTTCGGTGATTGTCTATTATGTGTACGTATAAAAAGGTATTAAGAATTTGAAAGGAATGATGATCTTGAAAAACAAGAGGATGCTAAAAATAGGTATATGCGTTGGTATATTAGGTTTAAGTCTTACAAGCTTAGAAGCTTTTAAAGGAGGGCCATTGCAAGTTGAGGCGAAAGAAAAGACAGGACAAGTGAAGCATAAACATCAGGCGACGTATAAAGAGTTCTCTCAACTTGAGAAAAAATTCGATGCACGATTAGGTGTATATGCGATTGATACTGGTACAAATCAAACAATCTCTTATCGACCTAACGAAAGGTTTGCCTTTGCATCAACCTACAAGGCGTTAGCGGCAGGGGTATTACTACAGCAAAACTCTACTGAGAAATTAAATGAAGTTATTACTTATACGAAAGAAGACTTAGTGGATTATTCACCTGTTACCGAGAAACATGTAGATACTGGAATGAAACTAGGAGAAATTGCTGAGGCTGCTGTTCGTAACAGTGATAATACTGCAGGGAACATTTTATTTAACAAAATAGGCGGACCAAAAGGATATGAAAAAGCGCTTAGACAGATGGGTGATCGGGTTACTATGTCTGATCGCTTTGAAACAGAATTAAACGAGGCTATTCCAGGAGACATTCGTGATACTAGTACAGCGAAAGCAATTGCTACGAATCTGAAAGCCTTTACGGTCGGAAATGTGCTTCCGGTTCATAAACGTAACATTTTTACAGGGTGGATGAAAGGAAATGCTACAGGAGACAAACTTATTCGTGCAGGCGTACCAACTGACTGGATAGTTGCAGATAAATCCGGTGCTGGAAGTTATGGGACACGAAATGATATTGCTATCGTTTGCCCGCCAAATAGAGCACCAATTATTATCGCAATTTTATCTAGTAAAGATGAGAAAGAAGCTACTTATGATAATCAACTCATTGCAGAGGCAACTGAAGTTATAGTTAAGGCTCTTAAGTGATAATCTCTCAATTCATTATGTAATAAAATATGAACTTGGAAAGTGATTCTTTTTAATGTGAAAAGCATTTTGATGGATTAATTTAATTTGATATAAAAAGAGGACGCATTATTATTTACGTCCTCTTTTTATTTTTATTTATTAGATAAGTTTAAGCAGAAACTTTTGTTTTAATTATGTCGATTCACGGATAATTAAGTTTGTAGGATATTCAATAATTTTACGTTTAATAGATTCATCTGTATTTATATATAGTAGAATCTCGTTAACGGTACGTTTACTCAGTTCAACAATTGGAATATCGATGGTACTAATTGTTGGAGTTGTAACTGTACAAATTAATTGATTATCATAACCACAAACAGCTAAGTCAGTTGGAATAGAATATCCTTTTATAGTAGCTCCTTTAATGACTCCAGCAGCAACTTGATCATTTCCAGTAAATAATGCAGTAGGTCTATCTTTTAATTTATCTAATTTCTCAAAAATTCTAAATCCATCTTCAATAGTAATTGCATCTCCAAACAGCCAATTTTTATTGAATGGTAATTGCTTTTCTTTTAAGGCATGCAAATATCCTTGTTGGCGTTTTAATTGTGCTTGACTATTAAGAGAATCAAAACAAAAGCCAATTTTTTTATGATCTTTGTTTATTAAATGTTTAACAGCTTTGTATCCAGCCTCAAATTCATCGTAACAAATTATTGGAATAGGTGCATTTTCCTCATACTCATTACAAAGTAATATGGGCCCATATGCTAAATAATGCTCTATATTTTCCCAACTATTTTCTAGGGATGCGAGAATTACACCATCTACAGCTTTATTCTTTAGTAATGAAAGTAATTCTAGCTCTATTTTTTTCTCATAAAAAGTCTGATAAATTAGCAATTTGTAATTGTGTTTTAATAATTCTTTAGAAATTTCTCTAGCTAATTTTCCGAAAAAAGGATGATCTATATTTGGAATTGATAGAGCAATGGTTTGTGTCTTATTTATCCTAAGATTCCTAGCAATAGAACTAGGAGTATAGTTGAATTCTTGCATTACTTTTATTATTTTCTCACGTTTTTCTGAATTTACATATGGATGATTATTTAGAACTCTTGAAACCGTAGCATTTGATACATTACATAATTTAGCTATTTCGTTAATTGTTACCATAGAGAAACCCTCCGTAAAAAAAATGTTGACATGTAATCGATAACATAAAATATAGTCTACTCATGATTTTCAAAATAATTTCTTAGAGGTGATTTAACGTGAAAACTCTTACTACAATTTCTGGATATAGTAAAGACAATTTAGCTTTATTAAAGTGCCTACAGGGGGAAACAAAAGAAAAAGAATTTGAAATTAGTAATATATTGCCGAATCACAAGATGAAAGAGAAATTATTTAGGGAAAATAAATTGAAAATAGATATTGATATAGAAAAAGATATTTTCAATTATAGCAGAAAAAATATACAGAAAATAGAATTTATGCCAGTTAATCGGTTGATTTCTCAAGATGAGGTTGAAAAAATTATAGGAGTTTTAAAAGATGTCTTACCGACAGGTCAATTTACAAGTGGACCATTTTCAAAAAAGCTAGAAGAAGTAATCGGAAATTATTTAAATAAAAAGTTTGTAATTGCAACAAGTAGTGGTACAGATGCCCTTATGGTGTCATTGTTATCTATTGGTATTCAGCCGGGAGATGAAGTAATTATGCCAGCTAATAGTTTTGCTGCTACTGAAAATGCCGTGTTAGCAGTCGGAGCAAAACCTATATTTGTAGATATAGATCAGCAGAGTTATTGTATTGATCCATCTAAAATAGAAGAAGCTATAACCAAAAAAACTAAATGCATTTTACCTGTACATTTGTATGGTAAACAATGTGAAATGAAAAAAATTCGTGAAATTGCGGATCTATATCAATTAACAGTTATTGAAGATGCATGTCAAGCTATTGGTTCTTCAAATCTTGGAGAATATGGAGATATAATTGTCCTTAGTTTTAATCCATATAAGAATTTTGGTGTA
This sequence comes from Bacillus pretiosus, assembly GCF_052947655.1. NCBI lineage: Bacteria > Bacillati > Bacillota > Bacilli > Caryophanales > Bacillaceae > Bacillus > Bacillus pretiosus. The sequence continues at coordinate 2,383,951 of NZ_CM129593.1, forward strand.
TGTGGTAAGGCAGGTGCAATAGTTACTAATAATGAAACTCTTGCAATTCGTTGCAATCAATATAGTTATCATGGATTTGAGATTGATAAAAAAATAAAAAGGTATTAGACTTTGGATTCAATTCTAAAATTGATAATTTGCAAGCAGCTATTGGTTTGGAAAGAATTAAGTACTTATCATATAACAATTTAAAAAGAGCGTATTTAGCTCAACGATATATACGTGATTTAAAGGAATTAGAGGATAGAGAATTAATTAAGCTACCTATGATGACAGAAGATAATGTCTGGCACCTTTTTCCGATTAGAGTTGAAAATGGAAGAAGAGACGAGTTGAAAAATAAATTGTACCAAATGTATAACATTGAAACAGATATTTATTATCCGGTATTATCTCATAAACAAAATACTAAGTGGATAAAGGAAAATGATTTGCAAAACAATATATTAAATACAGAGCAAGTTCATAAAGGAATATTACATTTACCTTTACACCCAAATATGATGTTAGAAGAGCAAAATTTCGTTTTGGAGGGATTATTCAATGTCAATAAGTAATGAAGTTTTAAAGTCTTTAAATTTTGAAAGACTACCACAGGTTAAAAAGCCTAAATATGTAGTGTTCTGTGATTTTGATGAAACTTATTATCCTCATAACATGGATGATTCTAAAAGAAGCAATATGAAATTGTTAGAAAAGTATTTGTATGAACAAGGAAGTAAAGGGGATCTAGTAATTGGTTGGGTAACGGGAAGTAGTTTAGAATCAATTGTTGAAAAAATGAAAAAGGGTGGTATTCAGTATTTCCCTCATTTTGTGGCGAGTGGGTTAGGTACAGAAATAACGTACTTTGATAGTAATGGGACTACTATAGATGATCAAATTTGGGAGGAGAGAATTATAGGGGGTGGTTTTGATTCTTCAAAGATTGAAAGAATTCTTAAATTGCTAGAATCAAAATATGAAATTTTTTTAAGACCTCAGACACAATTAGGAAGTTCTAAGTACAAATTTAATTTTTATTATGAAGAGCAAAATGAATTTATTGATGCAAAGAATTTAGAAAAGATAGAAGAAATCGGAGAAATATTCCAAGTGGGAGTTAATATTAACAAATGTAATCCACTAGCTGGTGATCCAGAAAATTGCTATGATGTAGATTTTATTCCACTTGGAACAGGTAAAGATGAGATAGTGAAGTTTATTTTAGACAAGTACGAACTAGATAAAACAAATGCCATTGCTTTTGGAGATAGTGGGAATGATTTAAGAATGCTACAAGCTGTAAGACATGGTTATTTAGTAGAAAATGCAACAGAAGAAGCCAAAAACACACACTCAATGTTAGCTGAAGGTGAATACTCGATTGGAATTTTAAATACTCTAAAGCACATTATTAATTAAAAGGGGATGTTCATATAATGAATATTGGGATTATAGGTGCAGGAAGTATTGCAAGAGCTCATTCTAGAGCATTATCAACTGTTGATAGTTGTAAATTAGTTGGAGTGTATGATGTTAATAATGAGAATGCCCAAAAGTTGGTAGGGAATTTTGGTGGGAAGGTTTTTAATAGCTATGAAGAGTTACTTGAAGTAGTTGATGGGGTAATAATATCTTCACCGAATTTTTGTCATAGATCTCAAGCTGTTCAAGCGTTATTAAAAAACAAACATGTGTTATGTGAAAAGCCAATGGCAATTTCTTGTGAAGAAGCAAAATACATGATGACAATAGCAAAAAATACTAATTTAGTCGCTTCAATGGGGTTTAACTATCGCCACCTTTCTTATGTTAAGGCTTTAAAACAATTAATTCAAAATGAAGAATTAGGGGAAATAGTAGTGGTAAGATTGCATTTTAAAAAGAATAGCGCTTTTAGGAGAACTTCGTTTACTTGGCGAGATGATTTTCAAAGTAATAGAACTAGCGGGGCCTTGGGAGATTTAGGAATTCATCTAATAGATTTATTATGGTTTTTATTTGAGAGTGATTTCAGAGAGGATACTGTTCGAACTAAAATTAAAACAAATGTTAAGGAAAAAGAAAGTAAACCAGTTTTTGTTGATGACTATGCTGAGGTTTATGGCCAATTGAAAAATAAGGTTTTTGTTAATATTACAACATCTAAAAGTTCATTTCTTGACGATTGTGGTTTTAGTATAGAGGTAATAGGTACGAAGAAAGAATATAAGTATTCTTCTAAAGAGCCAAATAAATATATACTCTTTGATGGATTGGAAAAACATGAAATCCCGTTACCATTACCTTTACTAGTCGATCCAGAAAACGAGATTTTTGAATGGTCTGATTCTTTTAGAAGTGAAATTATAGAATGGGCTAAGGCTGCGGAAGGTGGGCAAAATAAGTCTGTAGCAACATTTGAAGATGGATTTCGTTCACAAGTAATATTGGATATGTTTTTTGATAAAAGCAGTAGTAATAAAGAACGATCTGTAGCAACTATTTAGTTTCATGGTAAAAACAGGGGTTTAAAACTTTTACTTAAATCCCTGTTTTTATTTTGGATTGGAGTTGAGAAAAGGTGCGGTTAATATTTTATTATGGTTGCTTGTTTTATTTTATTGTAGGAATAATACATGTTTGCATAGGTAGTTTAATTCCTTCATTAATACAATATTATGGAAGAACTCCTGATCAATTAGGTGTTTTAATATTTTTTCAATTTACGGGTTTTTTATTTGGTGTTCTAAGTTCACCCATACTAGTAAGAAAGTATCATTATTTTAAAACAATAACATTAGGTGTTTTAGTAATGTCCATCGTCCTAGGAGGTTTTATATATATTAAAGAATGGGCATATTTAGCCGTTATTTGCTTTGTATTAGGCTATGGAGCAGGTTTGTTAGAAACTACGGTGGGTTCCTTTATTATTTCAGCAGAAAGGAATAGTGCTGCTAAATTTAGTATTCTCGAAGTATGGTTTGGGGTTGGGGCGCTAGGATTTCCGTTACTAGTTAATTATATTACAAAATTTTATGAATGGTATTTTATTCTTTATGGGATATTACTATTCTTTATTTTTACACTATTTGTTTGGTACATGCTTGGACGTACAAAATTTCTAAATTTTTCTCCTCAAAAAAATGAAAAGGGAGGAGCATCCCTTTCCTCATTCACTCTTAAATTTAAAAGTGAAAAGATGAAAGTTATAGTATTTATTTCACTTTTTGCATTCTTATATGCAGGCATAGAAACCAATCTTGCAAATTTTTTATCTACAATAATGATTCTTACCAATAATGAATTAATCAGTTCAGTAAGTATATCTTGTTTTTGGCTAGCCATAGTTATAGGAAGAATACTTGTAGGTAAGTTTGCTCATAAATTTAATTATTGGACATACATTACATCTAGTTGCTTTACATTAGTGATTCTATTATTTCTATTCCCCTTTGTTCAAGGTACAGGTATGTATTTGTTTATCATCTTCATTATTGGTTTAGTTATAGCGGGTGTTTTTCCAATAACATTAATCTTAGCTTCCCGTATTATGGAAAATAATATTGATGAAGTGACTAGTTTATTTATTGCATCGGCCAGTTTAGGGGGGGCACTAGTATCTTTTCTAATTAGCTGGAGTCTGTCCTTAAATACTATAAAGGTTACTTTTGGGATATTTTCACTTTTCGCATTTAGTTTAGGTTGTATTATTTTAAAAATGAGAAAAATTTCCACTTACAGTAATGAAAGTGCCAAAAAAGTAGAAAATATGAAAAATTTATAGAAAAATTTTTAAAATGTGAAAAAGATAATTATATTTGGAATTTCCAAAAAGATTGATGAAGTTAAAAATTCTGTAAATACAACATTGGAGTTCATTAAAGACGAAGGCTTCGAAAGTGTAACAATAAGAAAAATTGTGGCATTGTCGGATACAAATATTGCGCTTGTAAATTACCATTTTGGCTCAAAAGAAAAATTGATTAGTGAAACAATTAAAATCTTATTAATTAGCTTTCAAGACACCTTTTCTATTTTAGATGATATTAAAGTGCCAGCAAAAGAAAGATTAAAAATATTTTTACTTGATTATGTACTGGTAATTCGGCAATACCCTGAGTTAGTTAGGAAAATTATTGCAATGGGAACTACGGTATTTACATCTCAATACGAATATGGAGATTTTTTGAAGAGGCTCGGTTTTAGTAAAGTGAAGAATATTTTGAGTGAAATAACAAATGAAACGGATCAGGAAATTTTAATGATGATGACGGTGCAAATATTCGGATCCATTTTTCTTCCAGCATTAATGATGCCAATTCTTGAATCAGGGGCAGATATAAGAATACAGCCTGTAGAAAAGCAAATTGATTTTCTATTTGAACGCTATTTTTATAAAAATTGAGAGAGTGGGTGATAGAGATGATTAGTTTCTTTAGAAAGCACTGGTGTGATGTAGGGTTAGTTATGGCTATTGTTGTCTTAGGTTATTTAGTCGCGAATTTTGGGAAAATGAGTGAAATAAAGGTACTGTTAGCGTTAAGCTTTGTAGCCATTTTAGTGCATCAATTTGAAGAGTATCGTTGGCCAGGTTATTTCGCTGGTCTATTTAATGTAGTTATATTTAAAAGTGATATACCAGATCGCTATCCATTAAATACGCAATCTGCTATGGTAATAAATATTTTGATTGCGTATGTTTTTTATTTACTTCCGGTTTTCTTTCCAAATATTATATGGCTTGGGTTGGCACCTATTTTAATGGGATTTTTTCAATTCATATGGCATGGTATTTTTGCGAATATAAAAGCTAAAACAATATACAACCCAGGATTAGGTGCTGTTGTATTACTACATGTTCCGATTGGTTATGCATATATGAGATATGTTCTTTTACACAATTTAGCTACAAATTTGGATTGGATATTAGGGATAATCTATTTTCTAGTAGCTACCTATTTTTTAATTATAAAAGGAAATATGTTACTGAAAAATAAGGAGACAATTCATTATTTTTCTAAAAAGCAATTAGGTCCGTACAATGCTACGTTAAAGTGATTCAGATTTTGGATGCTGAAGAGAGTACAAGTGAATTACAAAAGAAAGGTGCTTAGTCGCCTTTCTTTTTTTGATAGAGATTTTTGTGTTTTGGGTTAGCGCCACATCACTATCAAGCTAATAAAACAAAATCCCCCCTAAAATGAAAAAATACGCTATTCTTTCTGTAGAATCATAGGAAAGGGTGGCGTTTTTTATGTCTGTTTCTGTGTCTGATGAATTACAACTATTTGCTCAAGAGATTCAAAGTTTTTTATCTCCAAATACCTTACGGGATCTTGCTAGAGATGTTGGTTTTGTACAACGAACTAGTAAGTACCAAGCAAAAGATTTAGTCGCTTTATGTGTATGGGTGAGCCAAAATGTAGCTATGACTTCTTTAACTCAGTTATCTAGCTGTTTAGAAGCATCAACGGAAGTACTCATCAGTCCTGAAGGACTGAATCAACGGTTTAATAAGGCGGCCGTCCAACTTTTACAACACCTACTAGCCGAACTACTAAGCAAAAAATTGGCCGCATCTATGCCGATTTCTTCTCCATACACTTCTGTTTTCAAGCGTATTCGTATTTTAGATTCAACTGCATTTCAACTCCCGGATGTATTTTCATCGGTTTATCCAGGTGCAGGAGGATGCAGCCATACAGCTGGGATAAAAATTCAACTTGAGTATGATTTGTTAAGTGGACAGTTCCTACATATTCATACAGGTCCAGGTAAACAACATGATCGCACTTACGGCTCTCTGTGTGCCCCAACTGTGACAGCGAATGATTTATGTATCCGAGATTTAGGTTATTTTCATTTAAAAGACCTTCAATATATACAAGATAAAGAGGCCTACTATATCTCTCGTATCAAGTCGAATACACGTATGTATCAAAAAAATCCTAGCCCTGATTATTTTCAAGATGGAAGAATTAAGAAAGGTACAGAGTATATACAGATAGATATGGAGACGTTAATGAACTCCCTTCAACCAGGACAAACATGTGAAATAGCTGATGCTTATGTAGGAATGATTGATAAAGTGCCAGCTCGTGTAATTGTTCATCGATTAACAAAACAACAGCAACAAAAACGATTACAAGATCAAGCTGTAAGAGAAAAAAAGAAAGGAATGAAGTATTCTCCTCGTAGTAAACGACTCAGTGGTATCAATGTATATATGACAAACACCCCTACAGATATTGTCCCGATGGGACAGGTACATGACTGGTATTCTTTGCGTTGGCAAATCGAAATTTTATTTAAAACGTGGAAGTCATTCTTTCAAATTCATCATTGTAAAAGGATAAAACCAGAACGATTGGAGTGCCATTTATATGGTCAATTGATTGCCATTCTACTCTGTTCTTCTATCATGTTTCAAATGCGACAATTGCTCCTCATGAAGAAAAAACGAGAGCTTAGTGAGTATAAAGCCATGTATATGATTAAAGACCATTTTCTTCTTCTATTCCAAACTATACAAAAAAACACCCAAGAGCTATCAAAGGTGTTACTTCGCCTGTTCAATCTCCTACAGCAAAACGGGCGGAAATCTCATCGATATGAGAAAAAAACAGTCTTTGATATATTAAGTGTCGTTTACAATTGTACCCTGTCTGATAATCAAGCCGCTTAATTCAAAAAAGTGAAACCCGATAGGGTTTATTTCGTATGCAAATCTTTAAATCACCTATACTTGCCCTTTAGGAAAAAGAAACAATCTCGTCTAAAATTGACTTTGCATAAGCTTAGCTTGATAGCGATGGGTTAGCGCCACATGCCCATCAACTTAAGAATTTCATAATGCCCCCCAAAAAAAAATTGTACATTTTCACCTGGAGATGCTAATCTTCTCGTTTTGGGCATTTGCTTTTCTTAGGTTGCTTGACTTGGACTAGCAATTGTATTTGCCGAACCGCCAAAAACTGCTAATATTTTAAAAAACTTTTTACATAACAATTTAACCCTTCGTAGAAAACTACGAAGGGTTAAATTGTTCAAAGGGTATTCCATTTGAGGTTTAATCAAATTATGTTCTTAAATGAAATTTTGAGGTACACATTCACGAACACCGGAATTTTTCAATGAGTTAAATAAAGCTGCACTGATTCTTAATAGGACGTTGTTATCAGTTCCATTTTCTAAATCATAGATTACAAAGTATGCATTATCGACTGTAAAAATACATTTTCGTTCTAATTTAAATCCAGGTGGTACAGTTGGAAATTCATCACTTGGTACAATTATAGGTGTATCACCTTCATCTCTGATAAGATTGAAAGTTTGCTCGTCAATTTCGTAGATATTAACTGGATCAATTTCTACACCTTTATCTGGAATTGTAATTTCATCTTCAACTAATAAGAAAAAACGTTGGTTTCGAAAATTGAAAAGAGATCTTGCTCCAATTTCAAATGATGCCACTTTATATTCACCTCCTTTACAACTTTTTTATCGATTTAAAGTTACCTTCATATGGTATGTCAGATCAATAGATTTGGTTACGGCTTGTACTACGCAAATTACTAAATTAAGAGTCTTACCTATGTCTATCAAGTTAAAATTAAAGGATATCCCCAGAACGATAAGATTTTCGTTCTGGGGATTCCTCACATTCTTGTTCCCATTAAAAAAATGTATTAGACTAAACCTAGTTAATTTAAAAGTGTTCCTTATCCCTCATCTTTCTAATTTATTGAATATTAAAATGTAGACTAATCATGAGGTTTCATATTATAAAATAGTTTTTATTAAAATAAAGTATTAGACTCAATAGTAGCTATGCAATTATTTTACAGTTAATAAGAACAATTCTGAGAAGATGTACGTAATAAAATGGGAGAGGGATAATTTGAATCAAAATAAACCAATAGAAACAGAAGAAAAACTATCCACCATACAAAAAATGAAAAAACAACAAACTAACTGTTTTCTTTTACATTAATAGAAAACTACTGCAAAAGTTATAATTATAGTTTTATGTTTTCATATCCCTTTTGGCATTTATCTTTTAATAAGATGAATGCTTTTTTAGTACATAACAAAAAAATAATCAGAAAAACTGTCACAAAATCCGTTTTTCTGGTTTCTCTATAATATAGGCATCAAATTGAAAGTGAGGTTTAAACTAACATGTTAACAATAGAAAATGAAGAAAGTCCTGCTTCTGATATGAATTTTGAAGATTTATTTAAGCAGTACTATGCTTACGCTTTAAAACAGATCATATGGATTGTTAAAAATCAATCTATCGCTGAAGAGTTAGCACAAGAAGTATTTTTACAATTATATCGTAGCGATTGGAAAGTAATTGAAAACATACCGGGATGGTTGATTAAATCTTCTACCTATGTAGCTTATAACCATTTGCGATCTGAAAAAAGGTATCAAGCGAAGATTGATAAAGAAATACAATACCATGAAGTACAAAATGTTTCATCATTAGACGATGATTGGATAAGAAAAGAAGAGATTACAAAGGTCCAAACAATACTAAATAAAATGAATGATCGAGAACGAACCCTTTTACTAATGAAATTCTCTGGTTTTCAATATAAAGAAATTGCAGAAATACTTCAAACTGAAATATCTTCTATTGGAACATTATTAGTCCGAGCCAAAATGAAATTCCGCAAGATTTATAAACAAATAGAGGAGGCGTAACAAATGAAATGTTATGATATCGGATTTATTCAAACATATATTGATGGAGAACTTTCTCATGATACAAGAAAGGAATTCACAAAGCACCTAGATACATGTGAAGCATGCCAAGATTTATTAGTAGAAATCAGTAAATTAAACAACTGGGAAAACATAATGCTAGATGGAGAATCTTCAAATTCACCACAAGAAATCAAAATTGATGTAGAACAAGCATGGAAAACATTTGAAAGTCGTTCCAAGCTAGACAATGTTTCTAATATAAATCATAAAAAACAACAGAAGAAGGGACTATTTACAAACATGAGTAAAAAATCAAAACGTTTCATTTATACAGCAGTAGCTGCAGGAGCACTTTTCACAACAGCAATGATTCCACAAGTACAAGTGGCGGCTACAAATGTTGCCTCATATTTTTCTGATGCAATTACAAATGATAAAGTTGTAAATGAAGGAATAACAGATGAAAATGGTGTCACACAAGATATGATGAAGAATGGTAAATATATTCCTATTGATGAAAAAATTACAGATCAAGGTATTACTGTACATCTCAAAGAATTATATATATCAGATTTACGTATATCAGTTCATTATAGAATGGAAAAAGCTGACGGAAGTTTAGTACCATTTGAATTTGATACATCAGGATTAGAGCTCGCAAGTGATGGTAAAATTAATGGGCAACAAGAGGAAAACCCTGAGATTAAAAATGATGGGAGACTATCATTTATCCATGATTCAGATGATCATCTTCCTTTTGAACTTATGGCAGCAGGTAAAAAATTAAATGATATAGGTATTCGTGATAATGATAGACCCGAAGGTGTTTCTACATTTGTTATAGTTAATGAAGGAAGAGACGAGTTTAAACAGCCCCTTACTTTAGATGTAAATATAACTAGAATTGGAAAAGTAATTGGATCTTGGAAAGGTCAATTTCAAATTGATACTTCACATTTGATAAATAAAACTAATTAAAATGAAAAAAAGAATAGAACAATATGTATCTAATGCTCAGTTTATATGTTTTCTTGTTTTCGTTACATTTATTTCTTATACAGTTTTTACTCTATCTTTTATTTATGATTTAAGTTTATAACCTTAAATCATAAATAAAAGATCATTACAAGAAAAAACTCCCTAAAACAGTAGGAAAATAAATAACCGGTTCCTTAACATATAAGGAATCGGTTATTTTGTATCTAAAATATGTCTAAACGTACAATTTTCTTTTTTTGATATGGTGACCCCATCGCCATCAACTTAAGAAAACAAGTCACCACAAAACGAAATTTTGTGCTAACTTGTGACAAAAAAGCTCATTTTTTCGTTTTGGGGTTATTTTAAAATCTTAGTTTGACGGGCATGTGATGGTACCCCTTTATGCGGTTTCAAAAGGAATATTTGTCTGTAGCAATACTAAGTAACTATGATGGATTTGACTTTAAAAAATATGCTAACGAAATAGCAAAAATTGTTTTAGGAAAAGTAAAAAACAATAGAGCTTAGTTTTGCAATGATAAATGCTTTTTTTATTAGATAATTACTTTACCAATAATCGAGATGTTTGCGGATACATTTATTTTTGGGATACATAATTATATTTAGAGAATACCCAGTTGCAGTATTTGAGTTTTTAATAAGAAGGGATGCGAAGGAATGAACTCACAGAGACAAGGCTATGCAGGCTGGTGGCAAGGTGGACATGGTGGTTGGCCGGGTGGACACGGTGGTTGGCAAGGCGGACACGGTGGTTGGCAAGGCGGACACGGTGGTTGGCCGGGTGGACACGGTGGTTGGCAAGGCGGACACGGTGGTTGGCAAGGCGGACACGGTGGTTGGCCGGGTGGACACGGTGGTTGGCAAGGCGGACACGGTGGTTGGCAAGGCGGACACGGTGGTTGGCAAGGCGGACACGGTGGTTGGCAAGGCGGACATGGTGGTTGGCAAGGTGGACATGGGTATTAAAAAGATGCTATAAAATCATCTTTTATACAAGGTTTGTACATTTAGTTTCTTATTAGATTATATATTTTTTAAAAGCACTCTTTGAAAAGGAGTGTTTTTTTATTTTCCTTTGATTTAATTAAATCAAAGAAGTATCTTGTACTCCCTGTTTAACTTTTTCTAAATAGAAGTTTTCTATAAGACAATGAACTTGTCTTCCAAACAAATCGTTATTGTAACGCTTTTATCAAAGAAAAGTTCTTGTGACATTATTTTTATATTCGAAAATATTAATAATATATTGTGTGAAATTTTTGATGATTTAGGTTTAACATCTTTGATATAGGTGTATTACATATTGCATAACAACTAAATAAAGAAATAAAAAATTTAAAGGAGGAAAGATACCATGCACAAGAGTGAAAGGAAACCAATGGTTCATGAATATCAAAATTGATGCTATCCGTACGGACGATGCTACATTGGCAAGGGCCCGCGGATGGGTCGTATCACAGGCAGTTGCAATCCTTACCTACTACACGCCGCAAAACAATCCAATTTTGTACAATGAGGCGAAACCCTGGCTAGACCTAGTGCTAGTTCAAAAGTAATTCAGTGATTTTAAGAGTGAAACATATCTCAGTTATTCATATTCAACGGGCTTATTCAGAAAGCGAGAGAACCATAAAAACCGTTATCCTTTCAAGTATTTCACTGAAAGAATAACGGTTTTTTCATTTTTGGGGAAATTCGTCTCCTTAACTTGATGGGCATGTGGTGCTACCCCATCGCTATCAAGCAAAGGTTTTGAAATACCCCCTAAATAAAAATTTTCTTTATCTACAGGTGATTCCTTTGAAAAGTCTGCTTATTTTTTCTTAAGCTAATGAGGTATGTGGTGGTATTTCGCTATTTAGATATGCAATTAGGCATATTCTATTTATTTTAATTTCTTCTATGATAATATATAATCTGTATATTATCATATTAAATAAATAATGGGAATGATTAATGAAGAAACAGTCTCAATATATGTATCATTTAATTATTAGCATACTATCACTTTTAGCTATACTATTTTTGTTTTTTGGAAACTATAAAAGTACTATTTTTAAGTACTCATTTATCTTTATATGTTTAATTAATATGATAATAAATTTCCTTTCTTATTATAAAAAAAGAAATAATTAGTTCTCCATAAAATGAAAAAATACGCTATTCTTTCTGTAGAATCATAGGAAAGGATGGCGTTTTTTATGTCTGTTTCTGTGTCTGATGAATTACAACTATTTGCTCAAGAGATTCAAAGGTTTTTATCTCCAAATACCTTACGGAATCTTGCTAGAGATGTTGGTTTCGTTATGGGGGTACTTTAAAATCTTAGCTTGATAGACATGCGATAAGACCCCCAATTAAATATAAAAAAGAGCACTGATTTTTAGTGCTCTTTTTGTAAGCATTAAATAATGAAATTTGAAATATTCTTTAGAATAGCGAATAATTCAAATCTGTTTATTTTTAAGATTAATCAATACAGCAATACTTATGCATTTATTATATTTAAAAGGGCTATTTTATTGAAAGCAAATAATAGATAATTCTACTTTACCAATAAGGTTTACTTCTCCTTTTTCAACATCAGCATATATTATCTTCGGTAACCTCAATAATTTCACTCAATTGAATTTGGATCGTTGCTAATTTCCATGTAATTAGTAATTTTTTACATGAATACTTAGCGCGATATAAAAACCTTCCATATTTAAATGGAATTCCCTCTATCCGATTATATAAATCTATACAATTAAGAAAAACTATTCGAACTTTTAAATTCCAATTACAAGTAACGAGGTATTCTTCGAAAAAGAAGATAAAGATAGCTTTGAGTGTAGAGAGAAACTGTAATAAAAGTAAGATAGGGCAAAGACTAGTATTGAAAAATATAAAAGATGGAAGTAGCATAGGGGATTTACGCATAAAGTAAAATTGATGGTAAAGTTAACAAAATTTTCAATTAAGTCAGATAAAAGGGTGGTGTTTTTAACTTATAATAATGTTAATACAATGAAAATACGGCTGCGAATTAGTTGTTTTAAAAATCAAATTTAGATGGGAAGAGGATAATGAAGACCAGAGATAGTTATAAAATTATTGTAATTGGTGCTGGGACTGCAGGAATATCTTCTACTGCACATTTGTTACGAAATGTACCCCTATTGAAAGAAGATATAGCAATTATTGATCCATCAAAAAAACATTATTTCCAACCACTATGGAGTTTAGTGGGGGGAGGAATTGTTTCAAAGGAAAGTACGATGCGTGATCAAGAAGTGCTTATTCCAAAAGGTGCAACGTGGATTCCTAAAAGTGTTGTTAAGTTGTTTCCGAAAGAAAATAAGCTACTTTTAGATGATGGATTGCTGCTTGAGTATGAAATTCTTATTGTAGCAGCCGGTATACAAATAAATTGGGATGGTATTAAAGGCTTGAAGGAGTCTATTGGGACTAATGGGGTTTGTAGCAATTACTCTTATAAATATGTTGATTCTACTTGGAGAGAAATTGAAAAATTTAAAGGAGGAAATGCAGTTTTTACCCACCCAAACACTCCTATTAAATGCGGTGGTGCTCCACAAAAGATTATGTATTTAGCAGAAGAGTATTTTTCTAATAGCGGTGTAAGAAACAAAAGTGAAGTAATGTTTTATACGGCGAACGCTAATATATTTCAGGTTCCACGTTATGCTAATACATTAGAACAAGTACTAGAAAGAAAGCAAATTATAACGAATTATAATAAAAACTTAGTAGAAATTATTGCCGAAAAAAGAGAAGCAATTTTTGAAGATACGCAAACACTGAAAAGAGAAACTGTACCATACAGTATGATCCATGTTGTTCCACCAATGGGGCCACCTAATTTTATTAAAGAGAGTGAGATAAGTGATTCTCAGGGGTGGGTAGATATAAGCCCTTATACTTTGCAGCATATACAGTATAAGAATATTTTCGGACTTGGAGATTGTACCAATTTACCCACCTCTAAAACTGGAGCGGCAATTCGAAAACAAATACCTGTCTTAAAACAAAATATTATGGACGTACTTAACGGAAGAGACTTGCATGCTAAATATGATGGATATACATCCTGCCCGATTGTTACAGGTTATAAAAGTCTTATACTCGCTGAATTTAACTATGAACATGAGCCTCAAGAAACATTTCCGTTTAATCAAGCGAAAGAACGATATAGTATGTTTTTACTTAAAAGATATATGTTGCCCTATATGTATTGGAATTTTATGTTGAAAGGGATGCTATAGGAGAAGATAGAAAGCAGTTATACAAATTGAAAAGTAATTTGAAATAACTATTTGGAGGGAATAGCTATGCTTTTAAAATATTTTTATGATGAAAAATTAGCACATGCTTCCTATTTGGTCGGTTGTCAGAAGGAAGGCGTAGCAATTGTAATTGATCCAGGTCGCTATATAGAACAATATATAGAATTTGCTAAGAAAGAGGGAATGGAAGTAATTGCTGCGGCTGAAACTCACATTCATGCAGATTTTCTTTCTGGGTCTAGAGAACTTTCTAATCTTTATCATGCAAAATTATATGTATCTGATGAAGGAAATTGTGATTGGAAATATCAATATCTTAACGAAGGTCGATACAAATTGGTTAGAGAGGGCACAGAGTTTAAAATAGGTCATATAAAATTTAATGTAATTCACACCCCAGGGCATACGCCTGAAAGTATTTCTTTTTTAGTAACTGATACAAGTCAAAATAATTATACGAATGATAAGCCAATGGGAATATTCACAGGTGATTTTATATTTGTAGGAGATATAGGAAGACCGGATTTATTAGAAACTGCTGTAGGTATGAAAAATACTGCAAAAATAGGAGCGAAACAATTATTTAATTCTATACAAAAAATAAAAATACTCTCTGATTATTTGCAAATATGGCCATCACATGGTGCAGGAAGCGCATGTGGAAAAGCATTAGGAGCAATTCCAACTTCTACATTAGGTTATGAAAAGATGTTCAATTGGGCATTTCAGTGTAATGAAGAAAGTGATTTTGTATCGACTTTATTGAGGGGACAGCCAGAGCCTCCAAAGTATTTTTCATTAATGAAGAATTTAAATAAGTCTGGTCCTCCAATTCGTAAGAAGAGAGAAGTTATTGCTATTGATACAGTAGAAAAACTTCAAGAAGTTATGACAAGCGTTCAGCAAATAGTTGATATAAGGGATGTAGAGAGTTTTGCTTCTGGTCACATCGAGAAATCAATTAACATACCTTATAACAATTCCTTTACAACTTGGTGTGGATGGTTACTAGATTATAAAACAGAAACTTTAATCATTCTAGATGAGGAAAAGGTTAGAGTGGAGGAAGTTATTAGAGACTTTGAATCTATTGGGCTAGATAATATTATTGCTTTTGTACCTGTAAAGGTAATACAAAGATTTAATAGATTAGAAAGTTACAAAGAAGACACATCAATCGAATTATATCCGCATATAAAAGGTGGAAGTGTTAAGGTAATCGACGTGCGTAGTAAAAAAGAGTGGGAGGAAGGACATCTTCATGATGCAATACATATCCCTTTAGGAAATCTATTTAAGCAGCTAGATTGTATACCAAAAGATTGCCCAATAGTTTTACAATGTCGAACCGGATTGCGTTCCGCCATAGCAGCTAGTATTTTACAAAGAGCAGGTATAAAGGAAGTAGTGAATTTAAAGGGAGGATTTCTTGCATGGAAAAAAGAAGAGCTTCCTTATATAACATGTAATCGCAATGTGTAGGGAAATAATTTTTATTAATTTATCCGATAAGGAAAATTGCGGATTACATAGGAGTATATCTATATATAGGTGCAATACAGTTAGATAGTGTATTAAAATAGGAGAAATAGATGATTTATTCTATAGACCTGAATTTATTCAGAATTATGCTGATGAGCAAATAGATATAGTTTTATCAGGACACGCTAATGGTGGACAATTTAGGTTACCATTTATCAGCAAATTAGTGGCTCCAAATCAAGGTGTTTTACCTAAATATACAACCAGTTTATATGAAAAACAAAATACGTCTATGGTAGTAAGTATAGGATTAGGCAATAGTATCATTCCGCAAAGAATTTTTAATAGGCCAGAACTTGTAGTCGTACAGTTAAATTGAACTGTACGACTTTTTGTACAGAAAAAATAGGCCATATGCATTTTATACAAGTTAACATTACAGTTTTGTTAAAAATTTTCTACGTTACATAAAGTAACAAAATTTGACCCGGAGAGTTTGTTATAGTGTAAATAATCAAAAAACTTAAAAATTAGTCGAGTGAAAAGTGTGATAAGCAATTCAGTAAAAAACTTAAAGGGGTGTACACATGCATAAAGAATATGAAATTGAAGAGTATACGGCGATTGAGGAACAAATACATTATTATTGTAAATGTTTATTAGTAAGTCATCCTGATCAAATTATAAAGTATTTAGAAAAAAGGTTAGAAAAATATGCAGAAACATTACAATATGCACATTTATATCCTGATACAGTTATTTTACCGTTACAGCAATTAGTTATCGAATATTCTTTAGATGTTGCTAGAATTAGAAAATATATGAATTTAAAAACGTAAAATGAAATATATAATTTAAATGAAACAGAGTCGACTTTAAGAAATGAAATTCTAATGTCGACTCTGTTTCATTGTTTAAGATTGAAAATACATACTAATCAATGAAGTTTGACATATAATTACGCAAGAGTAAAATGAAAGTGAGTACTCACTCATTTTGAAAAGGGGGAAGAATACATGCAGCAACCTGCTATTATTTTACGAACCGTGTCAAAAAGTTTTTGGAAAAAAGAAGTTTTACACAATCTTTCATTGCAAGTTGAAAAAGCAGAGATATTTGGTTTAGTTGGGCCTTCAGGTTCAGGGAAAACGACTCTTATTAAATTGATTGCAGGTATTAATGAGGCAACGAAAGGTGAAGTGCTTGTATACAACACGAACATGCCTAATTTAAATGAAATGAAAAGAATTGGTTATATGGCTCAGGCTGATGCATTATATGAAGAACTATCAGCATATGAAAATGCAGATTTTATTGCAACGATGTATGGATTAAAAGGAAAACATAAAAAAGAAAGAATCGAAGAGGTTTTTGACCTTGTACAATTATCAAAACATATAAGACAGCAAGTGCAGCATTTTTCAGGTGGGATGAAGAAGCGTTTATCATTAGCGATAGCACTCCTTCATGAACCTGAAATATTAATTTTAGATGAGCCAACAGTGGGGATAGATCCACTTCTTAGAAAAACAATCTGGGAAAAATTTTATGATTTGAAAAAGAAAGGCACAACTATTATTGTAACGACGCACATTATGGATGAAGCTGAGTTTTGTGAGCGTTTAGGGTTGATTAGAGAAGGAAAGCTAGTTGCGACTGGAACACCTGAAGAATTGAAAAAACGGGTATCATCAGGACGGATTGAAGATGTCTTTTTGTTGGAAGAGGTGGCCCTATCATGAGAGTTACTGGTGTAATCATTCGTATTATTCGCCAATTTTTTCGAGATAAACGTTCGTTAGCGATGATGTTTGGAGCACCAATGTTATTACTTTGGTTATTGTCTCTAGTGTTTACACAAAAAGACTATGTACCGCATATTGCTGTAGTTGATGTGCCTGCTCCTATTGTAAAAACAATGAAAACTCAAGAAGCCTCAATTTATGAATATGGCAAAGAGAAAGCAATTTCAGAGTTAGAACAGCAAAAGGTAGATGCAGTAATTTATTTAGAGAATGGGAAAATGAATGTTTTATTAGAAGGAAGTGATTCATCAAAAAATCGTGCTGTACTTCAAGTTTTACAAAAGAGTTCAGAAAAGAATGATGTATCAGTTATGAAGCCTGAAGTAAATTACTTACATGGCTCTAAAGACTTTACAATGTTTGATGGGCTTGGCCCCGTATTGATTGGTTTCTTTACATTTTTCTTTGTATTTATATTATCTGGAGTTTCCTTTGTTAGAGAACGTTTAAGTGGTACATTAGAGAGGTTATTGTCCACTCCAGTGAGAAGATGGGAAATAGTTGTAGGATATATTATTGGTTTTGGAATCTTTGCATTTATACAATCAATTATAATCGTGAATTTTTCAGTTTATATTTTAGACTTGTATGTAGCTGGCTCCATATGGCTAACGCTACTTATTACATGTATGCTTTCTTTAACAGCACTAACTTTAGGGACATTTTTATCAGCATACGCAAATAATGAATTTCAAATGATTCAATTTATACCGCTTGTCATTGTGCCACAAATTTTCTTTTCTGGGTTGTTTCCAATTGAATCTATGAATAAGTGGCTACAAATGTTAGGGAAATTATTTCCGCTCACATATGGAGCTGACGCAATGAGACAAGTGATGATTCGAAATCAAGGATTTACAGAGATTGCGTTAGATCTAACTGTATTACTACTTTTTTCTCTATTATTTGCAATAGGGAATGTATTTGCATTAAAGAAACATCGGAAAATATAATGATGATACAAAGGGGCATTATAGATGAAGAAGGATTGGTTGGATGAATTAATTGCCGCAACTAATACGGATAAACGAAATGAACGTCAAATGCGTATTTTAGAGGCAGCTGTTGATATGTTTGGAGAAAAAGGATATGCATCAACTTCTACAAGTGAAATTGCAAAGCGTGCTGGTGTAGCGGAAGGAACAATCTTCCGCTACTATAAAACGAAAAAAGATTTATTGTTAGCGGTCGTCATGCCGACATTAACAAAGTTTGCTGCACCATTTTTCGTACAAGCCTTTGCAAAGGAAATATTTAAATCGAAGTATGAATCATATGAGGGACTTTTACGAGTTGTCATTCATAATAGATTTGAATTTGCTCAAAAGCACTTTCCTATGATTAAAATATTAATTCAAGAAGTACCATTTCAACCAGAGCTAAAAAATGAAATACAACAATTAGTAGAAACGGAACTGTTTTCACATTTCAAAAAGTTGATTGTGAAGTTTCAAGATAAAGGAGAAATTATTGAGATACCACCATCTTCTGTATTACGTCTTACTTTATCAGCTGTATTAGGTTTACTATTAACACGATTTTTATTATTGCCTGAAGAAAAATGGGATGATGAAGTGGAAATTGAAAATACGATTCAATTTATATTGTATGGATTAACGCCACGAATCTAACTATAACAACATTTTAGGGGTTTGATTTTTGGTATTTAAATAAATGTAATTTAATAGGTTTAATCATAAGTAAAAATATATTGATGTGTGAATTACATATACTATTTTTAAGCAAATAATAAATCGCCTTTAAAAAGGCGATTTATATTCATTATACAATTTTGATAAATAAGTACTTGTTTACGAAAAACATTCTAGATTAACGTACTTCTTTGTCTCTTCTTCTAAGACCTAATAATCCTGCTAGACCTAATAAACCCAGCCAAGCCCAATTATTATTTCTATCATGATTATTATTTCTATCATGATTATTATTTAAATCATTTGTCGTATTTACATTTCGAGTTCTCACATCATTATTAACTCTGTTCAAGTTATTATCATTAACTCTGTTCAAGTTATTGTCATTAACTCGAGTTGACATATCAGTGTTATTAACTCTATTCATATGATTTCCATCGTATTCAGCTTGGGCAGATGTGCCTAAAAACATAATAGATAGTGCTAAAACACTTAAAATAGATGATAATTTTTTCTTCATAAATTTCCCCTC
This sequence comes from Bacillus pretiosus, assembly GCF_052947655.1. Taxonomy (NCBI): domain Bacteria; kingdom Bacillati; phylum Bacillota; class Bacilli; order Caryophanales; family Bacillaceae; genus Bacillus; species Bacillus pretiosus. The sequence continues at coordinate 2,403,392 of NZ_CM129593.1, forward strand.
CTTTCTTATGTATTAATTTCTCCATTGCTTTTGTACATTATTCGTATCACAGTATCTAAATCATAAAGTTAAAATTATTAGAACTATCTTTAATCTCCATTATTAAAAGGACAGGTAAATACAACGAAGCGGTTAACAAAAGTTAACCGCTTACGCCATGTTATGCTTGATCAGATTGAAGAACATGTAAAGGAGGAGGAATAATCCAGCCTTTTTTCTTATTTAACCGTAGTAAGGTAGCACCTGCTTGTGCCTTTTTCATATGGAATTGTCCAAACATCATTCCTACGTCTTCTCGAAGTGATTGTCCCATCGCTTGGCTACATGCTACTAGTCCAGCAGCAAGATCCATAGAAACTTTAGCTGCAATTTCTGCGTCATTAATACGAGCACCAGGAGGGATTGTTTCAATAGATGCAACTGGACGCTCTGGAGGTGCTGGTGGTAATGCCACACCGTTTGATTTTAACAAGTTTTTTAGTTCTTCAACTTCTGATTGGATATCATTTTCTATAAGATTTTCTAAAAACTTTTTTAAGTCCTCGTCTCCAGAATGATTGACAAGAACTTGGTAACCAGCAATTGCACCTTGTGCCCCTGCAAGATAACTCCAAATTGCAAAGACTTCTCCGTAATGCATTGGTTCATTTTGGGGATTACCACTTAATACTCCCATTTTAATATGCCTCCTTAAAATGAATGGATTTTTTGAAATATTTTTTACCAAAGAAAAAATGCTTCTGAAAATGTTCCGTAATAAAGAAAGTAGGTTTCTAAAATTCATTTGGAACACCCTAACTACAAGTAATACTTTCTCAGTCTATAATGTACAAATATAAAGAATATATTCCAAATAACTTGGGGTTAAAATTCGTATTAAGACTTATTTTAATTTAAATGTAAAGAGGAGAGGAAAGAATCTGTAACTATGCTAGTAAAGATGGATTGTGTTTAGACAAAAATGTATTAACAAGTTTGTACAAGAACTTGTTAATACATATACGAAATAGATTTGAATTGCAGTTGATATAGCATTAAATTTATAGTTATTATAAAAATAATCAATATAAACAGACTTTGCTTAAGATACTAATATCAGTACAATTTAGATTGTATGGATTGATACCATGGAGGTAATGAAATGCGGCAATTTGCAAAACCAACAATAGTTGTAAGTAAATGTTTAGAATTTGATGCCTGTCGTTATAATGCAGAGATGATACCAGATGTAACAATACGAAATTTGCAGCCATTTGTTACTTTTATACCTGTTTGTCCAGAAGTCGAGATCGGATGGGGGACTCCTCGTGAAACGATACGAATTGTAGAAGAAAATGGTGTGAATAGGCTTGTACAGCCGTCGACACGAGAAGATGTAACTGAAAAAATGGAGCAATTTTCATATGTCTTTTTACAAACGATATCTGATGTGGATGGTTTTATTTTAAAGAATCGTTCGCCGAGTTGTGGTACGCGTGATGTGAAAATTTATTCTGGTTTTGAAAAAGCACCAGCAAAAGGAAAGGGATCTGGCTTATTTGGCGGAGCAGTAATAAAAAATTTTTCGCATCTTCCAATTGAAGAAGAGGGTAGATTGTCGAATTTTATTATTAGAGAACATTTCTTTACAAGGCTGTTTACAATCGCGCATTACAAAATGATTAAACATACTAAAAACATAAAAGAACTCGTATCATTTCAATCAGACTATAAGTATTTATTTATGGCATATAATCAGGTAAAACAAAAGGAATTGGGGCGTATTATTGCAAACCAAAAAAATGAAACGATTGAAGTGGTATTTGAAAACTATGAGAAGACTTTATATGAATTATTTATGCGCACACCCCGCTATACATCGAATGTAAATGTATGTGAGCATATTTTTGGATATTTTAAAACTAAGCTGAAAAAACAAGAAAAAGATCATTTTTTAGATTTGATACAAAAGTATATAGAAAAGAAAGTCCCGCTTAGTAGCTTACTTGCAATTTTAAAATCATGGGCCATTCGATTTGACGAAAAGTATTTATTAAGACAAACATATTTTGAACCTTACCCTGAAGCTTTAGTTGAAATTTCTGATTCGGGAAAAGGTAGAGATTATTAAACAATAAATTACATAATTCGACAAGAAAACTCCTATGTTGTTGTAGAACAATGTAGGAATTTTTTTGTGCATTAGTACAGAATCTGTTTTAAAATTAAGTTATGACAGAATTATAGCAATTATCTAACTAATATTCGTGTCTTTTAATTCGTAATGTTTGTAGTAGAAACTCGCACGCTGTCGAAACTCAATATTCGATAAGGGGTGTGTAGCGGAATGGAATTTACTCTAACTCGCGAAAAACAAATGATTAAAGAAATGGTACGTGACTTTGCTGAAAAGGAAATCGCACCGAAAGCTGTATATTATGACAAAACTGCGGAATTTCCATATGAAACATTTCAAAAAATGGGCGAACTAGGATTATTAGGAATCCCATTCCCTGAAGAGTATGGAGGTTCAGGTGGCGATACTGTATCGTACGCGTTAGCAGTTGAAGAAATTGGTCGTGCTTGTGGTGGGACAGGATTAAGTTACGCTGCAACAATTTCATTAGGTGCTTCTCCAATTTATTATTTCGGTACAGAAGAACAAAAACAGAAATATTTAATTCCAATGGCATCAGGTAAAACTTTAGGTGCTTTCGGATTAACTGAGCCGAACGCTGGATCTGATGCAGGTGGTACACAAACGAAAGCTGTATTAGATGGAGACGAGTATGTTATTAGTGGTGAAAAGTGTTGGATTACAAATGCAGAGTATGCAAATACAATTATTGTAACCGCTATCAACGGTGTTGAAGATAATGGTAGAAAGCGTATTTCGGCATTTATCGTACCGACTACAAGTGAAGGATTAACGATTTCAAGTCCTTACGATAAGATGGGTGTTCGTGCTTCTAATACATGTGAAATCGTACTTGATGGTGTACGTGTACCGAAAGAAAATATTCTTGGTGATGTAAATAAAGGATTTAAACAATTCTTATATACACTTGATGGAGGACGTATTTCAATCGCAGCATTAGCAGTAGGTATTGCACAATCTGCATTTGAACGTGCGCTGCAATATGCGAAAGAACGTCAACAATTTGGAAAGTCAATCTCTAATTTCCAAGCGATTCAATTTAAATTAGCTGATATGGCGACTGAAGTAGAACTTGCACGTAATTTAGTACATAAAGCAGCTTGGTTAAAAGATAATGATAAACCTTTCGGTAAAGAAGCGGCTATGGCAAAGTTATTTGCATCTGAGGCTGCTAGTCGTATTGCAAATCAAGCGGTACAAATTCACGGTGGATACGGCTATATGCGTGAATATGAAGTGGAACGACATATTCGTGATGCAAAACTATTAGAAATTGGTGAAGGAACTTCTGAAATTCAACGTCTCGTAATTGCAAGACATTTAGGATGTAGATAAAAAGGAGGAATCACTATGTTTCAAAAAATATTAATTGCTAATCGCGGGGAAATCGCAGTTCGTATTATGAAAACTTGTCAAAAACTTGGCATTCGCACTGTTGCTATTTATTCTGAGGCTGATGAAAATGCCCTTCATGTAAAAATGGCAAATGAAGCTTACTTAGTAGGTGGACCGCGTGTCCAAGAAAGCTATTTAAACCTTGAAAAAATTATTGAAATAGCTAAGAAGACAAATGCTGAAGCAATCCATCCGGGATATGGATTATTATCAGAGAATCCGTCTTTTCCGGTTCGCTGTAGAGAAGAAGGGATTGTATTTATCGGTCCATCAGAAGAAATCATTACGAAAATGGGAAGTAAAATCGAATCTCGTATTGCAATGCAAGCTGCAGATGTCCCAGTAGTTCCAGGTATTACTACAAATATTGAAACTGCTGAAGAAGCAATTGAAATTGCAAAACAAATTGGTTATCCATTAATGCTGAAGGCATCCGCAGGCGGCGGAGGCATTGGAATGCAGTTGATGGAAACTGAGCAAACGCTCACCAAAGCATTTGAAAGTAACAAAACAAGAGCACAAAACTTCTTCGGTAACGGAGAAATGTATTTAGAGCGCTATATTGCAGATTCACACCATATTGAAATTCAGCTTTTAGCAGATACACATGGTAACACAGTGTATTTATGGGAGCGTGAATGTTCCGTGCAGCGCCGAAATCAAAAAGTAATTGAAGAAGCACCTTCACCATTTTTAGATGAAGGTACGCGAAAAGCGATGGGGGAAGTTGCTGTACAAGCTGCCAAAGCTCTAGGCTATACAAATGCAGGTACAGTTGAGTTTCTTGTAGATGATCAGAAGAACTTTTATTTCTTAGAGATGAATACGAGATTACAAGTAGAGCATCCAGTTACAGAAGAAATTACAGGTTTAGATCTTGTAGAACAACAACTTCTAATTGCATACGGTGAGAAACTATCATTTACACAAGATGATGTAAAACGTAGTGGTCATGCCATTGAGGCACGTATTTATGCAGAGGATCCGAAAACTTTCTTCCCATCACCTGGGAAAATTACAGATTTAACGCTTCCATCAAATGTACGTATTGATCACTTTTTGGAGAATCAAGTCACGATTACACCTTTCTACGATCCAATGATTGCGAAAGTCATTGCTCATGGTGAAACTCGTGAAGAAGCAATTTCAAAATTACATGATGCTTTAGAAGAATTAAAAGTAGAAGGTATTAAAACGAACACGCCAATGTTACTTCAAGTATTGGAAGACGATGTGTTCAAAAGTGGTATTTATACAACAGGTTTTGTAACGAAACAACTTGTTAAAAAATAAGATTTAACAATATTAAGGGGGAAAAAATGATGACGAAGGTATATGCATCGATGGCAGGAAATGTATGGAAGATTGTTGTAGGAGTAGGAGATACAGTAGAGGAAGAGCAGGATGTCGTCATTTTGGAATCTATGAAAATGGAAATTCCAATCATTTCAGAAGAAGCTGGCACAGTTATGAAAATTAATGTGCAAGAAGGCGATTTTGTAAATGAAGGAGATGTATTACTAGAAATTGAATAGGGAGATATAGGGGGAAGCGAATTGAAACTACCTAATTTTGCTGTCATTAAAGAAGTCGGGCCACGTGATGGCTTACAAAATGAAAAAAAGATTGTTGGCACAAAAGATAAAGTAAAATGGATTCAACTACTTACAGAGGCGGGATTATCGTACGTTGAAGTTTCCTCATTCGTTCACCCTAAATGGGTCCCTGCATTAGCAGATGCAAATGATGTGTTTTCTGAGCTGAAAAGGGATCCCAATGTTACTTATGCAGCGCTTGTTCCAAATCAAAATGGTTTGGAACGAGCTTTTTTGCAAAATGTAGATGAGGTGAATGTTTTTTTATCAGCAAGTGAATCTCATAATAAAAGTAATATTAATAAATCAATTAAAGAAGCATTAGTTGTAATTGAAGATATAACAAAACAGGCATTATTCGAAGGAAAAAAGGTAAGAGGCTATGTTTCTACTGTATTTGGCTGCCCTTATGAAGGAGATATAAGCGTCGTAGCAGTTGACGAATTATGTAATCAACTATTTTCATACGGCATTTATGAAGTATCACTTGGTGACACGATTGGTGTAGCGAATCCACTACAAGTAGAGCGAGTATTAGAGTATTTATTAAAGAAATATGATGCTTCGCAGTTTGCAATGCACTTCCATAATACGTATGGAATGGCTCTGGCGAATGTAGTTAAGTCATTAGAATATGGTATTACAACATTTGATAGTTCTTGTGGTGGTCTTGGTGGATGTCCATATGCACCAGGAGCATCAGGCAATGTTGCAACCGATGACTTAGTTCATATGCTCCATAAGTTAGGGGTCCAAACGAATATTGATGAAGAGAAGTTATTGAAAGCGAGTCAATTCATTCAAAGTAAATTAAATATCCAATTACCGAGTCATGTGTATAGAGCGCTTCAACATAAAACGATAAGTAGGTGAGAAGATGCTACAACTACAAAACATTTCAGTTAATTATGTAACACCTCACGTTGTAAAGATTTCGTTATATCGTGAAAGACAAGCAAACTCATTATCTTTAGCGTTATTAGAAGAGTTACAAAACATATTAACTCAAATAAGTGAAGAGTCCAATACTCGTGTAGTTATTTTAACAGGTGCTGGTGAAAAAGCGTTTTGTGCTGGTGCTGATTTAAAAGAACGTGCTGGTATGAATGAGGAACAAGTTCGCCATGCTGTTAGTATGATTCGCACTACTATGGAGATGGTTGAACAATTACCACAGCCAGTTATTGCTGCCATAAACGGAATCGCCCTTGGTGGCGGTACGGAATTAAGTTTAGCTTGTGATTTTAGAATTGCGGCTGAATCTGCAAGTCTTGGTCTTACTGAAACTACACTTGCAATTATACCAGGAGCAGGTGGTACGCAGCGTTTACCAAGATTAATTGGTGTTGGTAGAGCGAAAGAATTAATTTATACAGGCAGACGTATTTCAGCGCAAGAAGCAAAAGAATATGGTTTAGTAGAATTTGTTGTACCAGCTCATTTACTTGAAGAGAAAGCGATTGAAATAGCAGAGAAAATTGCTAGTAATGGTCCTATTGCTGTTCGATTAGCAAAAGAAGCAATTTCAAACGGTATTCAAGTTGATTTACATACCGGATTACAAATGGAAAAACAAGCGTATGAAGGTGTAATCCATACGAAAGATAGATTAGAAGGATTACAAGCATTCAAGGAAAAACGCACACCAATGTATAAGGGGGAGTAAATATGTTAGACCAAAAACAACAATCGAATACATTTGAAGAACGAGTTGAAGCGATTAAACAAGGCGGCGCACCAAAGTATCATGAACAAAACAAAGCAAAAGGAAAACTATTCGTTCGAGATCGCTTAGCTCTTTTATTTGATAATGGTGAATATGTAGAAGATGCATTATTTGCAAATTGTGAACAAACAGGATTACCTGCTGATGGTGTTATAACGGCAACGGGTAAAATACATGGTCGTACTGCATGCGTAATGGCAAATGATTCAACGGTAAAGGCTGGATCATGGGGCGCACGTACAGTTGAAAAGATTTTACGTATTCAAGAAACGGCAGAAAAATTACGTGTTCCGTTATTTTATTTAGTTGACTCTGCTGGAGCGCGTATTACAGATCAAGTAGAAATGTTCCCAGGGCGCCGCGGTGCAGGAAGAATCTTCTACAATCAAGTGAAATTATCAGGTAAAGTTCCTCAAGTATGCTTATTATTTGGACCTTCGGCAGCTGGTGGCGCATATATTCCAGCCTTTTGTGACATTGTTATGATGGTAGAAGGAAATGCATCTATGTACTTAGGTTCTCCTCGTATGGCGGAGATGGTTATCGGCGAGAAGGTAACTTTAGAGGAGATGGGTGGAGCTCGTATGCATTGCTCTGTATCAGGATGCGGAGATGTTTTATGTAAAACAGAAGAAGACGCGATTACACAAGCAAGACAATACATTTCATATTTTCCAAACAACTACTTAGAGAAGACTCCATTGGTTACACCTCAAGAACCGAAACAATTCGAAAAAACGTTAGAACAAATCATTCCAGAAAATCAAAATGCTCCTTTCAATATGAAAGATCTCATTAATAGAGTTATTGATGAAGGTTCTTTCTATGAAGTGAAAAAATTATTTGCTCAAGAACTAATTACAGGCTTGGCACGTATTGATGGTAAGCCAGTTGGTATTATTGCAAATCAACCGCGTATGAAAGGCGGCGTATTATTCCACGATTCAGCGGATAAAGCAGCGAAGTTTATTAATTTATGTGATGCATATCATATTCCATTGTTATTCCTTGCAGATGTACCTGGATTTATGATTGGTACAAAAGTAGAGCGTGCTGGTATTATTCGTCATGGTGCAAAGATGATTTCTGCAATGAGTGAAGCAACTGTACCAAAAATTTCTATCGTTGTTCGTAAAGCATACGGTGCTGGTTTATATGCAATGGCAGGTCCAGCCTTTGAACCAGATTGCTGCCTAGCATTACCGACAGCCTCTATTGCAGTAATGGGTCCAGAAGCGGCAGTCAATGCTGTATATGCAAATAAGATTGCAGCTTTACCAGAAGAAGAGCGTGATAGCTTCATTGCTGAAAAACGCGAAGAGTATAAGAAAGATATTGATATTTACCATTTGGCATCAGAGATGGTCATTGATGGTATTGTTCATCCAAACAATTTAAGAGAAGAGTTAAAAGGACGATTCGAAATGTATATGAGTAAATATCAAGTATTTACAGATCGTAAACATCCTGTTTATCCAGTTTAAAGCCCTATTTAGGGCTTTCTTGCTCAAAAAGTCAAGGAGGGGAAAACATTGAAACAAGCAGTTTGGTTTCCAACAGAAGAATATAAAGAAAAAACGCGTTTATATGGTTGGATGAAATCATTGGGCTATGAAGATTATGAAACGTTTTATAATAAATCTATTGAAGATACAGCATGGTTTTGGGGAGAAGCTGAGAAAGCGGTTGGCTATCAATGGATGAAGCCTTATACAGAAGTGCTAGATTTAGAAAATGGTACACCGTTTGCACAGTGGTATAATGGCGGAACATGTAACGTTGTAGAATCAGTTTTATCACGCTGGCTTGCAGATGATGAAACAAGAATGCAACCAGCACTACAGTACGAGGGAGAAAATGGAACTTCAAAATCATTTACATATGAAGATCTTGACAACTGGGTAAGTCGCGTTGCAAACGGTTTAAAACATGCGGGTATTGAAAAAGGTGACCGTGTAACAATTTATATGCCGATGATTCCAGAAACAGTTGTTGCAATGCTAGCTGTTATGAAAATCGGAGCAATTATTTCACCAATATTCTCAGGATTTGCGTCTGATGCAGTCATGACTCGTGTACAAGCGGCAGGATCAAAAATGATTATTACTGCAGATGGTTTTTCACGCCGAGGTAAAGTTGTTTCATTAAAAGACGAAGTAGATAAAGCTTGCGAACATTGTCCAACTGTTGAAAAAGTTGTTATTGTTCGTCATGCAGGAAATGATTTTACACCACATAATTATGATTTCCCATGGAGTGCGCTAGAAAAAGAAAAACCATTTACACATGCTGAAGAGATGAATAGTGATGATCCGTTAATGCTCATTTATACATCAGGTACAACTGGGAAACCGAAAGGAACAGTACATACACATGCTGGTTTCCCTTTGAAATCTGCATTTGATGCAGGATTTGGAATGAACATCAAACAAGGTGACCGCGTATTATGGGTAACTGATATGGGCTGGATGATGGGACCGTTTTTATTATTTGGCTCTCTCATTAATGGAGCAACGATGGTTATGTACGAAGGGGTTCCAGATTTCCCAGAAGCAGATCGTTTATGGGAGACTGTTGATAAATATGAAATTACACATCTCGGTATATCACCAACATTAATTCGTGCGTTAATGGCAAAGGGTGATGAGTATGTAAATAAACATTCGCTCAAGAGTTTAGAAGTATTCGCATCAACAGGTGAACCTTGGAATCCAGATCCTTGGATGTGGCTATTTGAAACAGTTGGAAAAAATAATGTACCAATTTGTAACTATTCAGGCGGAACTGAAATTTCTGGTGGGATTTTCGGAAACATCCTTATTAAACCAATTGCACCGATTAGTTTTAACGCATCTTTACCAGGAATGGCAGCGGTTGTGCTCGATGATCAAGGCAATCCAATTCGTGATGAAGTTGGAGAATTATGTTTAGAGAAACCTTGGGTTGGTATGACGAAAAGTTTCTGGGAAGACGATGAGCGTTATGTGAACACGTATTGGTCACGTTTTGAAAACAAATGGGTTCATGGTGACTGGGTGATTTATGATGGTGAGCAATATATTATTACAGGACGCTCAGACGATACGTTAAACATTGCTGGAAAACGTATTGGACCTGCAGAATATGAATCTATTCTTGTGAAGCATAATGATGTCATAGAAGCTGCCGCGATTGGTGTACCTGATGATGTAAAAGGTGAAGTTTGTCATTGTTTTGTAGTATTAAGGGACAATGTAACATTCACAGGAGAGTTAAAGAAAGAATTAATGAGTTTAGTAAACTCTCATATCGGAAAAGCATTGTGTCCAAAAGATATTCACGTTGTAGAAGATTTACCAAAAACACGTAATTCTAAAGTAATGCGACGCGTCATTAAAGCTGCTTACTTAGGAAAAGAATTAGGGGATTTATCATCACTTGTAAATCCTGAAGTAGTTCCGTTTATTCAGGGGTTACAGTCTAGTAAACTATAAAATTACGAATGAGCTCTATGTAAATAGAGCTCATTTTTAATGTTTACAAAAAAATAAGAGAGAAAAAGTAAATTTGAAGTTAAAAAATCTACTATTAGTGTTAAGTATATCTGTTTGTTTTTAGTTTTTATCAAAATAGGATACTATGGCTGGCTATTCAATGGAGTGATTGAATTTTGTTAAGAATGAAAATTTAGTGAAGAAAAAAGTAAGAAATAAAAGGAGAAATCCCTGGGGGACAGGGATTCAATAAGGGAGATATCATTGTCGTTCAATGTCGAAATTTGGCGTATCCGACAAATTAATATTATCACGAATTTTCAGGAGATTGCGATAGTGGATGTGTCAAAAATGTGTACGTGTTTCATATAAAAGTGTTATTTAAATAGGAAAAGGGAAAAGAATTAAGCTCACTGGTTCTTAAGATTTTTTCCCTTTTAAATTTACTGTTTGTTCGTTGTTCTATATACATCTGAAATTGGTAAATCTTCGCCATGTAAAGCTTGAGTACTGTCCTTTTTGTTTGAATCATGTGCCTCCTGAGATGTTTCTTGCATTTGCTCTTGGGCCTTACTAGGAGTATTCAGCGCATCTGATGACACATGATCAAGTTGTTGACTTAATAAATCTTTTTTATCCATGTTATGTAGCTCCTTTTTGAACTTAGATATAAAAACGAAGTGCTTTTAAATAGTTACGTGGGTATTATGTATCTTTGAATGGAATTATATACATAAACTATATTGAGAATTTAACTAATTATAAAAATTACTTGTGATGACAAGCTTAAGAAATATAAAGATCATTAGTTCTTAATAAAAGCGTTATTTTAGTAGGGTGTTACGAAATTTTATTTGAAAGGAACATCCCAATGATAAAAAAGAGCACTGTAAATCAGTGCTCATCTTATTAGATATTGCTTAGTCCTTAAAAATAAAACCATTATGAACAATTCACAATGGTAATAGTGACGCTAGCCATTGTTCCAGGAGAATCAAGAAGTGAAGCAGTAACGGTTACTGTTCCAGGCCCATTAGCGGCTAGAAATACAGCGGTAAAGTTACCTGAAGCATTGGTAATGACCGCAAGAGGAACCATGAAAGCAAGAGAAGGGTTACTGAATGAAAAACTGACCACTACTCCTGGAGTAGGACTACCGTTTACTAATACTTGACCCGAAAAAAATAAAGTATTATTTCCTTGAGTGGATACACATGCTGTGGTTTCGTTAGAAGTCAAGGTAATAGAGGCAGGCCCAGCAGGAAGATTAAATCCAGTTGGTCCAGTTGGTCCGGTAGAACCAGTTGATCCGGTAGAACCGGTTGGTCCAGTTGGTCCAGTTGGTCCGGTAGAACCAGTTGATCCGGTAGAACCGGTTGGTCCAGTTGGTCCAGTTGGTCCGGTAGAACCAGTTGATCCGGTTGAGCCAGTAGCTCCTGTAGAACCGGTGGGACCAGTAGGGAATTGAAAGGGTTGAACAGGTGGAAGTGTAGGTCCAATAGAACCCGGATTAAGTGCAGCAAAATATAAAAACTCGTCCATTATTTATCACCTCTAAAAATCGTATTACTAATAGTAAATGTAATGATAGAGCAATGTGAAATGGACAAGTGGTTGTATTTTAATAAATTAAACAAAATAGTTATTTGATAGAAAAAGAAATTAGTATGTTTATTTTAGAAATTAAATATAAAAAGGCGATTATCGTCAAATCGCCTTTTTGGGTAATGCAGTGTAATTTTATTCAGTTATTTGAAATATAGTTTCATTCGGTTTGGAAAATCCATACAGTTTCCTTGCGAATTTTAAAATTTCTTCTTCACTACCTGTTAAAGCCTTAACATCATTTTTAAGGGAATGACCATCCTTCTTTAAAGAAGATAATTTTTGTTGCTCCGTATTAACCGTGATTTGTTTCTCTTTAATCATTTCTTGCTGGTTATTAAGAGAATATTGAAGGACAAAAATTATAGGTAATATAAAAGCTAAAGTAGTTATAATACGGCGTCTTGTTTTTTTATTATTACCTTGTTTGGTGTTAGCGTTCACTTGCTGTGAGGGTATCTTAGGATTTGATTGTTGTGATGATATTTTTGGGATGTTTCCCATTAAAATGCCTCCATTACTGATTGTAGAATTTAAACTGTTTAAAAGTATTATAAATGTTCAATGGGAATTTTAGAAGATAGTTTAATATAGGTGAGTTTTGTAAAGTTTAAACAAAATCCTTATTTAAATAAAAGGAACCCCGATTGTCTGCAGGGCTCCTAAGGGTAATCGTCAAGTAATGACGTACTCGACTAGTTAACGATATCATGAATTTTTTGGTAAATATACTGGTAAATGCGTCCAAATTAATGAGAGCATTATTTGAAACAAAAACGCTATTTTAATAGGGAGGGGAATAATGATGATTCCATGGGACAAGCGAGTATACATTGTATTAAGGTGATCATTTTATTACAGAGGGGACAATTTTAGAGGTTAGTGAAAAGGCGAATAAATCATTATATTGGCTTTGGTGCATGTTAGCTCCAAGCTATGAAAAAGTGTGCGGTAATAGTACAAAGCGACTTCGGTTGATTCGGATAGATGATGATGAAGAATGATATAAAAATTTCATTTTGTAGAGAAATGAGGTGATTAAGGATGGGCATAGAATATGCCATGTTTGTATTAAAAAAGAGCAGAATTTAGCCTATATATAAAGATGTTGGAATTGTTCTAAAGGGGGGAATATCTGAAATATAAATAATTGAGGGGAGTGAACTAATAATGGAAACTAGTACTTTTTTAGGATTGTTTTGGGGATGGATAACGGTTATCGTATCGGGAATACTTTTCGTACGTCCATCGGTACTACGTGAATTGAAAAAATTAGTGGTTGAAGACAGAGGATTTGGTATTATGTATGGTTTTCTATCGATTTTCCTAGGGTTAGGTAGTGTAATCCTACATAATGTATGGGTATTCAATTGGCAGGGGTTCCTAACGGTTATTGCATGGCTTGCATTATTAAAGGGAATCTACATAATTGCATATCCTGAACCCTCCAAGAAAACAGACTTTGAATTAAGGGTACTATCTACACGTATAGCGCTCGCTATCATTGGCGCCTTGGCTTTATGGATGCTTATAGTAATCTATATAAAATAATCCTTTTCTAATAAGAACTATATTAAAATAAATCTCTACGTGTTCATTGACAAAAAGCTGACTATACTTAGTCAGCTTTTTGTATATTACATTCTAGTATTTATCGGTCACAAAAGACATGTTCTCTCTTTTAAGTCGATATCGAAAATATTACCAATTTTTTCTTTTACAATGACAACAAATAAAGAAACATTTACAACGACACTTATTTCGTTTAGAACTCCAATCATCATCACAATGATTCTTTTCTTTAGATTTCCACCAATCATCATTACAATGCTTTTCCTTAGAACTCCAATCATCATCACAATGATTCTTTTCTTTAGATTTCCACCAGTCATCACAACAATGCTTTTTCTTAGAACTCCAGCAATCATTTTTCCAGGACATTCTTTTATACCTCCCTTCAATAGGATTCATACTATTCTATGTTTTAGTAAAAGAATGGCTTGTTTATTAACCTATTATTTTACCTTTATATGATAGAGTGCTTTCTACTAGATATAGAATTCATACAAACTATGCTAATTTTCAGGAGATAGTTGAGAGAACTACTGGTTATGATATTAATCAACAAACACTTGTTGAAGGAAACGTTAAGATTTTAAATAATATCTTATTTTGGAGTACGCTTTTTTGAATGTATATTTCACAACAGCAAAGGTACTATATTAATGCAAACAAAGCCTATGTATATGGTATATGTGAAGTAATAGGAAAAGCTGGGGACTCTTAAAGGAGCTGACTTATAAGAGGTTGTCTAAACTTTAAATTCAGCAGAATTAAATCCAATTCCCCTCATTAAACAAGCTTCAAATTGTTAGAGGCCTGTTTTTATAGTTAATAAAGAAAAGAATGTCTAATACAATTGTTTGTTTTTTCCTTTCTATGTGTTTGTCTCTTACACTTTTAAGCTTGTGGACATACTTTACTAATAGAAAGGATTAGGGGGTGAGGTTTTGGGTTCTCGATTTAATAATTGTAAAAAGAAGTGTACATGTAAACAGGATGATTGTTGGGATGCTTTCGAAGAATGTAAAAAAGAACAAGAAGAACAAAATAAAAAATGCGATTGTTGCTGTGTACAAGGAATTAGAGATGAGCTTAAAAAATTAGTAAACAGAGCCGTGCGAATTACTACAGTAGGAAATAATTATGCAGGAACTGTTTCTTCAGTAACTTGCGATGTTGTAAAGCTTGCTAATAGTGCTGGGGTAGTTACGGTAATTATTTCTGTTTGTAAAATTGAAGCGATTGAACTTTTGTTGACATAGGAAAATAGCATAATTATGCCGTTTTTTGTAAAGCCATTCTTATGAATGGCTTTATTTTAATTTCGTATAAAAGGAGAATATATTCTTTATATAGAAATAGGTTTGAGGCTATAAAGAGTGATGTACGAACGGAGAATGAGAGTGATTAAATTAGTACCCTTTAAAAGATCTGATTTCAAACAATTAATAAATTGGATTAATTCCGAAGAATTTTTAATACAATGGTCGGGAAATGCATTTACATATCCTTTAAATGAACAGCAATTAGAGAAATATACAGAATCTGCAAACACACTGGCATTCAAAATAATGGATGAAGAGACTAAAGCAGTTATTGGTCATATTTCTCTTGGACAAATAGATAATATAAATAAGTCTGCTAGAATTGGAAAAGTGCTAGTTGGTAATACGAAAATGAGAGGGCGTTCTATAGGGAAACATATGATGAAAGCCGTACTTTGTATTGCTTTTGATGAATTAAAACTACATAGAGTAACTCTTGGTGTTTATGACTTTAATAAGTCAGCTATTTCTTGTTACGAAAAAATAGGTTTTGTAAAAGAAGGTTTATTAAGAGAGTCAAAAAGAGTAGGAGAAACGTATTGGAATTTATGGGAAATGAGTATGTTAGAATATGAATGGAGCGGTAAAAAATAATAGTTATCTATAACTATGTTATGTTAATTAAAAGGGGTATGGTGGGAAATTATGAATAAAAAAACGAAAATCATTACAGTTGCAGCTGTTTCAGGAGGAGGTAAAACTACTGTTACAGAAAAATTAACTCAAAAGTTAACAAATTCAAAAGCACTATATTTTGATAGCTATCACTTTAAAAACTGTCCTAGTGATATTTGTAAATGGATTGATGATGGAGCAAATTATGATGAATGGGTACTTACGCCATTAATTCATGATATTCAGCATCTTATACGAGAGGCTAATGTAGATTATATTATTGTAGATTATCCTTTTGCATACTTAAATAGTGAAATGCGAGAGTTTATTGATGTAACTATATTTATCGATACACCTTTAGATATTGCGATGGCTAGAAGAATTTTGCGAGATTTTAAAGAAGATACAATAGATGAAATACATAATGATTTGAAACATTACATGACATTTGCGAGAAAAGCATATTTAGAGGCAATTCATACTGTTAAGCCGAATTCGGATATTATATTGGATGGCTCTTTATCTGTAAGTAAAATAATTAATCATGCTGTAGAGGAACTTGGCCTGAGAGAAGTGATTGTCAATGGTTAAATGTATAGAGGAATATGTGCAAGTTGATGATTTTAAAATGTATACGAAAAAGTTTCAAGGAAAGAAGCTGCAGCCAGTTATTATAATGGAGGCAGGTTATGGCGATTATTCAAAGGCGTGGGACCATATTGCTGAAGAGTTGATGGAATATGGGACGGTACTTACATATGATCGAGCGGGATTAGGGAAAAGTGGGAAGAGTTCCAAGAGACGTATTAGTTCTGAAATGGTAAAAGATTTAAGAAGTTGCTTAGCGCAACTACAATTGAAACCACCTTATATTTTTGTAGGACATTCTTTTGGCGGTATAAATGCACGTTTATTTGCGACTTCTTATCCCAAAGATTTGTTGGGAATCGTTTTGGTTGATTCGACACCGGAAAATTATAAAGAAGATTTTCTGCCAATCATGTCTCCAGAATTTCAAGAAGCTTACTATAAACAGTTTGTATATGAAAGTTCTTATGAAGAGTTTACATTTAGTTTAAGTGAAGTAGATAGACATTGTAAATCAATGAATGATATTCCACTTGTCGTGTTAGCTGCGGGTAAAAAAGCTTTTTATTCGCCAGATGCACAAATGAAATGGTTACAATTGCAAGAAGAATTATTACGATTATCATACAATCATAAATTTGTAATTGCAGAAAAAAGCGGTCACTATATTCAAAAAGATGAACCATATTATGTAATAGATGCGGTTAAGTGGATTGTTGAGGTAGGGGAGAGATAAATATATATGTACACGTTATTTCAATACAATTGGCAAGTAAGGGATGATTGGTTTAAGTGGTGTGAACAACTTTCAAAGGAAGAATTACTCCGCAAGCGTGTAGGTGGTGTTGGGAGTGTTTTAGAAACATTATTCCATATTGTCGATGTTGAGTACAGCTGGATTAGTGCGCTTCAGGGAAAAGAAGATAATGAACCGCAGTTTAAAGATTATCAATCCATCCAAAAAGTGAAAGCGTTATCTGATTTATATAAACGAGAATTAGAAGATTTTTTACAAGAATGGTCATCTACCGTAGAATGTAAGATATTAAAAGCTTCATGGACGGATAAAACATATACATATGGTGAAGTTTTAAGACATGTAATTGTACATGAAATTCATCATATTGGTCAGCTATCTATATGGGCGAGAGAATTAAATCTTCAGCCTGTTTCAGCGAATTTAATTGGAAGAGGATTATAAATTTAGAAAACCGGCTTGCACTGTAAATGCAAGCCGGTTTTTATATAAAAGAAGATTTCCTAGTTGAAATCCTCGGATTTTTTCTGACGTATATGTAAAAACATTAAAATTGTAATGATGAAGAAAATCAACAATGTTTGTATGATCAAATTTTTAAATTGAAGCAAAACTGTCCACGATGTAACAGCATCTTTAAAAGCTTGGAGTGCAGAGTACGAGGAAGGATCAAAACCGTACTGTAGTAACTTTTTTGTTTCAATAAAAGTACTGTTTTCTTCATTGGAGTCTAATATTACGGAAATAAGTCTAGTATCTCCTCGTTTTGCTGTACTGACAAAACTATAATTACCATTAGTTGAAAAACTAGTTTGTAAGCCGTCAACACCTTGGAGTTTAATGTTTTTATTAAGAGAATAAATCATTTTATTTGTGTTGAAAACTTTTGAGTCTTTGAAGGTAAATTGGTAAGAGGTTAGTTTCGTAACATTCAATACATCTGGAAAGTCTTTTACTAATTGTGTCGCTAGTTTAGCTACGTCTATAGCTGTTGTAGTTGATTGTTTATTTGTATCGTTATTCATTCCAGTAGCATTTAGAAACGGGGATGGTTGTGATAACTTTAGTTGTTTTGCTTTCTCATTCATTAAAAGTGTAAAGTTATCTTCGTTTCCAGCAATGTGTTCTGCAATGGCAAGTGCGGAACGATTATTCCCTGTCAAAAACAATGCATGAAGTAAATCACGAACTGTCGTTTTATCTTTCGAAGTTACTTGTATAGGACTCGTTTCTGCTCGGAAAACTTCGTTACTTATTTTTACTAATTCATCTAACTGTATTTTTCCTTCATTCAGTTGTTCCAGTGTGATATACTCTGTCATTAATTTAGATAAAGTAGCTGATTGTATAGGAGTTTCTTCATTTTTTTTATAAACAACTTCACTTGAATTAGCATCTATTAAAATAGCTGATTTAGCTTGAATAATTGGACCATTTACATAGAGGTAAAAATATAAAACGATAAGTGCTGTAATAACAAAAGATAAGAATAAAATTGTGAACTTTTTCAAGAATTGCATAAGCGATCCTCCTACTATGACATCAATAATACTATTGTAAAAAGGAATGCTTAATTAGGAAGAAAGAAAAGGTAAAGAATTTCTAAAGAATTATAAAGGATTATTAAATTTGGATTTTAATGGAAAATAAAAGGTCCAATTTCTTATATGGTAAGAAATTGGACCTAAAATTAAGTTGTATTAACATTTATATGGTTGTAGTTTTACAGTGAAAGTTGTTTTTTTATCATCACTATATACTTCAATTGTTCCTTTATGCAATTCCACAATACTTTTTGCAATTGCCAATCCGAGTCCAGATCCACCAGTGTTCGTAGAGCGAGATTTTTCAACGCGATAAAAACGTTCAAAAATATGAGGTAAATCCGTACTAGGAATAGGTTGGCCGTAATTTGTTATATCTATAGTAATCATGTTATTGCTTTCATAGGCAGCAAGGTCGATATATCCACCGTCGTTTCCATAAGCGATAGCATTTATAATAAGATTTTCAAACACTCGTACTAATTTGTCTCCATCAGCTAATACCATGAGTTTTTGAGATGGGAAAGAAGGTCGACATTCTATATTAGCTTCTTGAACTTGTATGCGGAATTGAACAGTTAATTGCCCAAGTAGCTCTACAATATCAATGGGAACAGAATATAAACTTAACTCTTTATTTTGAACACGTGTATATTCAAACAAATCATTCATTAATGCGTTAAGACGGGTTACTTTATCGTAAATGACTTGTATATAATGGCGTAATTCCACTTCATCTCTATAATTATCATGGTGGATTAAATTTACGTATCCAACTATAGAGGTAAGAGGAGTACGTAAATCATGCGATACATTTGTAATAAGTTCACTTTTTGCTTGTTCCGCCTGTCTTTCTTCATCAATCGAAACTTTCAATTGTTCAACAATGTGATTAACCCCGCTTGCTAACTCTTCCAGATAATTATGGTTTACGATAGAGACTTTATGATTGAAGTTTCCATTTGCAATATAACGAATTTCTTCTATCATTTTTTTAATACAAGTTTCATAATAAATCTTTTTTTCATGACGATAAAAAATGTATAGGTAGGATGAGAAAATAGAAAATAAAAACAAATAAGATACAATCATCATCCATAGAGATTCCTTTATTCCTTTATATTTTTCATATCCAAAAATTCTAATGAATTCTTTTCCGAGCTCGCTTAACGTAAGTGAACTTTCAATTACACTTGTAACAAGGCGATATATAATTAATTCAGTAATAGGAGTAAGTGTGATGGCTAACATAAACCAAAAAATTAACTTCCATTTTGGGATATCTTTTAATATATCAAATGCTTCATTTCTCAATTTTATAGCCTACTCCCCAAACAGTATGAATAAACTTCTCTCCATTCATTCCTGTTTCAAGTTTATCTCGTAAATTACTAATGTGAACCATTACAGTTTTATTTGAACCATAACCATCTTCGTTCCATACTCGTTCAAAAATTTCTTCGGAACTAAATACTCTTCCGGTATTACTCGCAAGTAAATATAAAATATCAAATTCAATAGATGTAAGTTTAATATATTCTCCATTTACTTTAACAGTATGATTATGTTTGTGTATTTCAGCAGAACGAATACGAATAATACCATCTTCATTTTTGGAGGAAGTGGCATTTTGGAAAGATGATCTTCGTAACAAAGCTTTCACTCTAGCTACTAATTCTAATGGATTGAATGGCTTAATCATATAATCATCTGCACCTGTCATAAGACCTAATATTTTATCCATATCTTCTGCTTTTGCACTCAGCATAAGAATAGGTACAGTATTATTCTCACGAACTTCCTGGCAAACTTCTAATCCATTGCGTTTTGGCATCATAATATCCAAAACCATAAGGTCAACATCATATGTAGAAATCATTTGCAATGCCTCATCGCCATCGTATGCTTTATAAATGTTATAGCCTTCATTTCGCAAATAAACAGCAAGTAACTCAACAATTTCTTTATCATCATCAATAATTAATATGTTTTTATTCATTATGTAGTTCCTTTCCTTACAAATCATTAACATTACTATAATATCAAACATTTATGTATTTTGTAGCAATGATTCACCATAAAATTTCATGTAACGTATAAAAAAGGGATTAAAACATTCATAACGAATACAAATAAAAAGGATATTTAAATACAGCGTTATATTGAAAGTTAGGAAGAAAGGTGACTTGAGATGTTATATAAGGATATATATTCATTTACTCCAACTGGAAAAATTGAAAATGATATAAAATCATTTCTATTAAAATACAATAAAGAACATACTTATAAACATTCAATTCGGGTGACAAAAGAAGCCCGTAAAATTGCGATTACGTATCATGTAAATGAAGAAAAGGCAGCGATTGCAGGATATTTACATGATATTAGTGCAATCTTTCCAAATGAAGATCGGGTTGCAGTTGCTGAAGAATTTGGAATAGAGATATTACAAGAAGAACGAGAATTTCCAATGATTATTCATCAAAAGTTATCGAAAGTAATTGCAAAAGAGATATTTAAAGTGGATGATGAAGAAATCTTAAATGCAATTTGCTGCCATACTACACTACGTAAACTTGCAACGAAAATGGATTTAGTGTTATTTGTTGCTGATAAAATAGAATGGGATCAAAATGGAGCACCACCATATTTAGTAGAAGTAAAAAAAGAATTAGAAAAATCTTTAGAACATGCTGCTTTTGCATATATTTCATATTTGTGGGATAGAAAAGACACGTTGAAAGTTATACATCCATGGCTAGAAGATGCATATTGGCAGTTAAAAGAAATTGTAGAGTAGAAAGGAATTAAGAATGCAATTAAAAGAATATATGAATGAAACATTCCCTGGAGTTACATTAGTACCACATATATACTTTCAATGGGAAAATCATTTGCATTTTCATTTTGGGAAAGGGAAAGACCTATTTGTAGAAAGAACCGACGATGTAAATAGGGAATACTTCACTCAGCTTTATACATAAAATAAATACTTATTTGAAGATATATTTTCAAAAGAAGATGAAGTTTTTTTAGTAACAAATGTTTATCGATTTAAAAAGGAAAATGTGAAAAATCCGCAGAAAATTAATATATATAGACGTTTTATTCATAATAGAGATTTAAAGTATCATATAAGGCAAGAAACAATACCTTTTTTATTTGAAGAAGAAGAAGCTGACTTGTATTGTACTTATCAATTTTCATTAAAATGTTTTGCTTGTGATATAAAGTATACACCGCTTATTCAAGCTGCAAATCATGAAGATTTTCTAGGTCTTTATCCCCGTTTTGGACGCAAAAAAGAAATTTCTTATCCAGATGTATTTCTCATAAATGCAACAAAAGATATTATCATGTTTATTTACGATGATAGAGGATGTGAAGTAATTGCGAAGAATAAAGAAACAATACGAAATTTATATGAGAAATATAAAGAGTGGATTCCAGATTATGAATGAGAAAGTATAGATAAAGTATTTACATGATAACAATAGGGGAAGTGAAGCATGTAATGAAACGTATTGCAATCGTATCCGCATGGGAACCAGAACTTACGTATTTGCATCAATATTATCCAAGTGAACGTATTGAAAAACGAGCAGCTTGGGAATTTCATTTTCATTATATTAATAATATGGAAGTTATCTCCGTAATAACTGGAGTTGGGAAAGTAAGTTGTGCTAGTTGTGTGCAATTATTAATTAGTGAGTTTCAGCCAGATGAGTTGTTTATGACAGGAATATGCGGAAGTCTATCAAATAAGGTGAAAAATGGACATATTGTAGTAGCCCTTAATGCAATACAACACGACGTTACTGCTGCTGGTTCAGGGGAAGATATTTTTAATTTATATAATGGTAGGACAGCACCTATTGAAACAACAAAGTCACTTGTAAGAAGAATAAAAAAGATACGATCTTATGATCCGATTCATTATGGTACATTTTTATCTGGAGATCAACGTATCCGTAGTTCAGAAATGAGATATTTACTCCATACTGTATATGGAGCATTAGCGGTTGATCAAGAAGTGGCAGCTTTTGCTTATGTGTGTCAAATCAATAACAAACCTTTTCTTAGTTTAAAAGCTGCATCAGATCAAGCAAATGATAAAACGAAAGAGGAACAAAAAATCTTTAAAATGTTAGCGTGTGAACGAGCGTGCGAGCATTTAATTGCTTTTTTACGTGTACATGAGATTAATGTAGTAAATAATAGATAGTAAGAGGGGTTAATATTGGAAAGTACAAATAAAATAGCTATTCTGGGTGCAAACGGAAACGCAGGGAAATTCCTTGTAAACGAAGCGTTAGAAAAGGGATATCAAGTAAAAATATTAACAAGAAATTCTAATAATATCAAAATAACAAATGAAAATTTAGAGATTATTAATGGAGATGCACGTGATTTTGTTTCAATACGCAAATTACTTAAAGGGTGTCGAGCTGTAATTAATGCGGTAGGTCAACCAAAAAATGAATCTTATATTTTTAGCACAGTAACGAAGCATATTTTAGAAGCAATGAAAGAATTTGAAATAAAAAGATATATACTAATTTCTGGAGGTTCTTTAGATGTTACAGGAGATCAAAAGGGAATTGTAAATAAAATAGGAGCTACCTTGTTTAAAGTATTTTTATCAAAGATGATGCAAGATAAATATAAAGAATTGCAAACTATTCAAGGTAGTGATGTAGATTGGACAATTGTTAGATTACCATTTGTTATGGAAGGGAAGAGCATTGGAAATATAAAAGAGAGTTTAGTAGATATGCCAGGAATCAAAATTCAAAATAGTGATATTGCACCATTTGTTATAAAACAAATTAACAGTGAGAGATATGTAGGGAAGTGCCCGTTTATTTCAAATTAAATGTTAAAGAATGATGGGTAGAGTGAAACTAGTACATTTTACGTATTTGAATGCTAAGTTTAACACGAGTAAGTGGGGGAGAATTTTATATGATTCAATACAAAAGATGCAGTGAAGTAAGTATAGATTTAGTGTATGAAGCTTTTAAAGATGGATTTTCAGATTACATTATTAAAATGGAAGTTTCAAAAGAAGATTTTATAAAAAGGTTTTTGGGACCAGAAGGGAATTCACTAAAACATTCCTTTCTTGCTTTAGACGGTAACAAATCTGTTGGTGTAATACTTGGCGGGATAAAGGATTATGAAAACATAAAAACAATGCGTTGTGGAACATTAGCGGTTCATCCTAATTACCGCGGTATTGGTGTGAGTCAAAAATTATTTGAACTGCATAAGGAAGAGGCGCTTCAAAATGAGTGTAAGCAACTTTTTCTTGAAGTCATTGTAGGCAATGACCGAGCGATTCATTTTTATACGAAATTAGGCTATGAAAAAGTGTACGATCTATCTTATTATAATTTAAAAGATATGACTAAAATAATAAATAAAGATTGTAAGGGAATTGAAGTAAAACAATTAGAATTTCCAGCTTTTAAAGTTGAAATTCAGAAATGGTTACACTTCCATATAAATTGGCAAAATGATATGGATTATATCGGAAAAACAAACAATACATTTTATGGTGCATATGTCGATAATGATTTAAAAGGTTCTATATGTATGAATGAACAAGGTAAAATTAGTTTTCTTTTCGTAGACAAAGACTATAGAAATCGTGGTATTGGATCAAAATTATTACAAGTAGCAACAGAAAACTTAAATGTATCAAGTTTATCAATTGGGTTTCCAAACAACAATTTACTGGAAGGGTTTTTAAAGAAAACTGGATTTGAAAAGAATTCATTAGCACAATATGAAATGTATGTATTATTATAAAAAGCGAAAGGAGTCATTCTTTCGCTTTTTATTTTTGTGCTATATTGATATTTTACTTTGTATAATATTCTTTTTTTATGTAGAATAGATAGGATGGGATGGGATGAAATGAATAATGGATTAAAGTTTAAGATTTTTGAATTGCATTGTTTCGTTCAAAAGACTTATTCTGATATTAAAATAGCATGTGATATTGCTATTTATCAAGAAAACACTTCTAAATATTTAATTTCATTAGGATTTTTAAATAAATCATATATGACTTATATAGAAGCAAAAAGATTTTATCGTGAAAATGAAGAACTTATAAGTGTAGAATTTGATAATTTCTTTCATACATATGATAAATTAGAACAAGAATTAAAAAAAGTTATTTCAACTGAAGATAAGAATCCTTCATTGCTACATAGCAGATTTGATCAGTTTCAGCAAAAAGTTGAAAATATAAATGACCTAATAAAAGTATTGCAAAACGCTCGTTAAAGAATACTTTTTCTTTTTCATATAGAAAGTATGCATTAAAAACATATTAGGGATATGACATATTGAAGAGGTGACTTTTGTTGATGACAGAAGTCATCTTTTTATAATACGGTTTTGCGTAATGTGATGTACTTTTTATTTTTTCTATTTTTGATAGGAATACATTTAAGCAGTTTCATATTTTAGGAAATTATACGAGGAAAATAAAATGAAGAATAAAAAAGAAATAGCTATAGTTGTATTAACAACAGGATTAGTTTTAACAAGTGTAGCACCATACGGAGTAGTTTATGCAGAAGAAACGGGTCAAATGCAAGTTGATATTCAAGAGGGTTCGTTCCGTACAGGTGAACTTACACAACCATCACAAAAGACGCCAGAGAATGTAGTGAAAGATGCACTTAAGGAAAAAACCGAGCATGCTTTGTCTCCAAAACAAGTTAGTGGGGACAAAGGGGTAGATTACAACGTTGTTCAAAAACGTGCTTCTTATGATGGGACTACACTTGTACGTATGCAACAAATATATGAAGGTAAAGAAGTATATGGACACCAATTGACTGCTCATGTAGATAAAAAGGGTATTATTAAAAGTATTTCAGGAGAAAGTGCACAAAATTTAACACAAGAAGATTTAAAGAATGCTAGTAATTTATCAAAAGAAGAAGCAAAACAATATATTTATACGAAGTACGGGAACGATATTAAATTTATTTCTGAGCCAGAAGTTAAGGAAGTTATTTTTGTTAATGAAAATCATGGACAGGCTACCAATGCATATCAAGTTACATTTGCCGCTGCAACACCAAACTATGTATCTGGAACTTATTTAGTGAATGCTCATAATGGTGATATGTTGAAAAATATGGTGCAAGAGTCAGATTTAAAAGTAAGTGAAGAGCATGTTGAAGCTATTAAGGAGAGTAAAAAAAGCAATTTTAAATCATTAACCGGAACTGGAAAAGATGATTTAGGAATAACTCGTACATTCGGTATTTCTGAACAAAGTAATGGGAAATATGCGCTTGCAGATTACACAAGAGGGCAAGGAATTGAGACATATGATGTGAATTATAGAGATATTAGTTTTGAAGAAAAATATTATCCTGGTATATTAGCAACTAGCACATCAACAACATTTAATGATCCAAAGGCGGTAAGTGCCCATTTCTTAGCAACAAAGGTATATGATTTTTATAAAGATAAATATAAGCGTAATAGTTTTGACAATAAGGGGAACAAAGTAGTATCAGTTGTACATGCATGGGATTCTGGAGAAACAGATGATCCTAAAAATTGGAGTAATGCATTTAGTGCTAATGTTAACAATGTTAGTATGCTTATATATGGTGATTCAATGGTTAGAGCGTTTGACATAGCGGGCCATGAATTTACGCATGCGGTTACATCTAGCGAATCTAATCTTGAATTTTTCGGAGAATCTGGAGCAATTAACGAGGCGTTATCTGATATTATGGGAACGGCTATTGAGAAATATATAAATAATGGAGAATTTAATTGGACAATAGGAGAACAAAGCGGCTCAGTTCTACGTAATATGAAAAATCCATCTTCAATCAATTTTTTTGATGGAGTACCGTATCCAGATGATTATAGCAAATACAGTAATTTAAACGGAGAAGATAATGAGGGCGTTCATTTCAACTCAAGTATTATTAATAAAGTCGCGTATTTAATTGCACAAGGTGGCACTCATAACGGTGTAACTGTAAATGGTATTGGTGAAGATAAAATGTTTGATATTTTCTATTATGCAAATACTGATGAATTGAACATGACTTCTAATTTCACTGAATTAAGATTAGCGTGTCTTAAAGTTGCAACAAACAAATATGGAGCGAACTCAATTGAGGTTGAAGCGGTCCAAAAAGCTTTTGATGCAGCAAAAATTAAAGGGACAGTGAAAGAAAACGAAAAAACTGCAGAAAACCAAGTCCCTGAATTAACTGTACCGCTTACAATTACACTGCGTGTTGGTGATACGTTTGACCCGATGAGTAATGTAAAAGCTGTTGATAAAGAAGAGGGTGATTTAACAAATAAAGTAAAACATAAAGGCGATGTAGATACTTCTAAACTAGGTACATACATTGTGAACTACTCGGTCGTTGACTCTCAAGGGGGGAATGCAACGGCTACACAGACTGTAATTGTAAAGGGAAATGGAGAAGCATTAGATTTAAACCCTACATTAACAGTGCCTACTGCAGTGACAATTCATGTAGGAGATTCATTCGATCCAATGGCAAAAGTATTAGCTATTGATAAAGAAGACGGTGATCTTACTTCTAAAGTAAAACTTAATGGTGAAGTAGATACCTCTAAAGCCGGTACTTACGTATTAACGTACACAGTTACAGATTCTAAAGGTCATAAAGTAACTGCGGAACAAACTGTAACGGTCAAAGTTAGAGATGAAGTTAAAAATGAAATACCAATACTAAAAGTACCTGCTACAACTACAATTACTGAAGGAGACCAATTCAATCCAATGGCAAAAGTATTAGCTACTGATAAAGAAGACGGTGATCTTACTTCTAAAGTAGCATATGAAGGAATTGGAGATACCACTAAAGCTGGTACTTTTGAAATAATATATAGTGTCACAGATTCTGTAGGTAATGAGGTACATACAATACAAAAAGTATTGGTGAAGAATAAAGATACTAGAAAAGCTAAAGGCGTTGCTAATAACAGTAATATCCCGAACAACAGTAATACCGATAAAAAAGAATCTACATATAAAGAGCTTCCCAACACAGGTGCCAGTACAACTAACAGTGCAACAATGGGCATATGGATGGTTATTGCAGGTACAGTACTCACTTTGGCTCGCAAATTTAGACAGATACAAAAATAACAGTAGGGATTATTTCTTACACAATAATTATTAGATAAATTTTTTACTTAATAAGATTTTAGTATTTAAGTAGTGTATTTGGCTTCTATAAAACTTTTTGCTTGGACGCTATTTTGCCTACAGACCTACATTACATATAAAGCACGTTACTATTCTCATTCAAATAAAAGAATAGTAACGTGTTTTTTGATTTAAAAATAGCCTAAATTCAAAAGGTCATGAGTGTGGAAGTAATTCTAATCTGCCATTGATAAGTTACTAAAAACACTTAGTTTTAATAAAAGTTTAACTCTATATGACAACATGAGATTTTCGGTATTTACCAGGTGTTTCATTAGTGAATTTTTTAAAAATTTTAGTAAAATAGCTTTGATCACTAAAGTTGAGCGAAGCACATATGTCTGATAAGGGATAGGTTGTGAAAGTTAATAATTTTTTTGCTTCTTCGATTCGTTCACGTTGTATGTACTCAATTAATGAAATACCGACTTCTTTTTTGAATAATATAGATAAATAATCTGAATTTACGTTTGCAAATTTAGCAAGTTGTTTAACTGATATTTGATTGTAAATATTTTCAAAAATATAGTTTTTGCAAATAGCGATAGTCTTTGAGTATTTCTTTACTTTTTGTGCTTTTACACGGTCTGCAAAAGTACAGAAAACATTTCTTAATAAATCCCAAACAGATTCTGTGTCTTTTAAATCCTCTGTCTTTTGGATGTGTATATCGTAAATCTTGTAAGCAATCCCGGAAGGAAGTCCTCCTTTTATAGCATATCTAGTAGCAAGTGTGATGGATGAAATACAAATGTTTTTATGACGTCTTAATTGATGGAATGAAGATAAGGATGAAAGGGTATCTTGTTGGAATTCGTAATAATATTTGAGTACGCTTTCTTTATCCCCGTTTTCTATAGCTCCAAGTAGTTGGTTCTCTATATACAAATTATGACAGATAGATTCGTTTTTTTGCATTGAAATATATACATCCTCGTTTAAGATACTGCTATGATTTACATGAAATGAGTCACTGTTATTTGAAAAGGTACGTACATCTGATTTTTTTTTGTAGAGAATGTTATAGAACAATATTGCTATATTTACAAAGAAATTTTGATCTTTGACTGACAATGAAAAATAATAATCTCTTGTTCGTTTATAATTCGAAATAAAATTAAGGTTACTATCCGTTTTACTTGTAGAAAAATTTACATGTGTCAAGGGCCCAATAATAACAGTACCGTTCACCATATAATGACTCTTTATGTGAATTAAAATGAAGTGCCCTAAATATTGGTGAGATCTGAAGATGGGCGAATTATTTGAATCATTTTTTTGAAAAAGCACATGTAACTGTTCTATTTTTGATTTATAGAACGAATGTGATTCATCTTTTGATGTAAATTCTAAAAGAATATTTTTGTTACAATCTAAAAAACAAACTGGAATTTCAAAAGATTGGAAAAACAGATTACAAATGTACTCTATCTCAACTAGACTGAGCTTTTTATTCATATTATTCCTCCTTACAGTTGTGTGTAATAGTTGAATGTTTATATATTCCTTTTTTTCATAAGTAGAAACGGAAAAACTTTATCTATAAAAATTATAAACTTCTAAGAATAATACCATAATTTAACATGATTAGCACATATTATTTGAATATACAGGTAATAGTTTTGGGGAGTAACGTAAAATATGAATTGTCACACTTATTCGTTGTTCATTGTTTATATGTATCAAAAATGATTAAGATTGGATTTTAAATAGGGATAGGAAGGGAGAGATTAATGAATTGAAGTTAAGTTAAGTAATTAATGAAAATTTGCGATAGAAGTTAATATGTAACGATTTTTGAAGTAGAGATATAAGTGCAATTCAGGGGAAAAACTACATATATCATACGGAGAGACAACGTAATAATAGAAAATAAGAAGAGTGAATAAGTGATTGTAAACAATGGATTGTTGGACGACTATGTTTTAGGTTACTCGTTTAAATCTGGTACTTGGCACACTATTACTTTTAAGAGGGTAATAGTAATAAAGAGATTTTTAAAATGATAGAAGTAGTAAAGGGGATAAGAGAAATGAAAAAAATATTTAGTGTGCTTTTAGTATTTTTCTTAACATTTTCTACATGGTCTAGTGTATTAGTAAAGGCAGCTTCACCATCCAAAGGTACTTTAACGATTCATAAATATGAACAAGAAAAAGATGGCGCATCGGGGCTAGAAGGTGATGGCTCTGCAAATCAAGAGGTACCAACAAATGCGAAACCATTAAAAGGTGTAACGTTTGAAGTGAAAAGGGTTGCGTCGTTTGAAAAAATTTCAAACGATGGGAAAATCGTGAAAGAAGATGTGAAGCCTGTAATGGGAGCAACTCCAACTCAAGTAGTAACAGATGATAACGGACAAGCTGTATTAAAAGATCTTCCGCTAGGACGTTATGAAGTGAAAGAAGTGGCAGGACCTCCGCATGTTAACCTAAATCCAAATACGTATACAGTGGATATTCCATTAACGAATAAAGAGGGTAAGGTACTAAACTATGATGTTCATATGTATCCGAAAAATGAGATTAAACGTGGTGCAGTTGATTTAGTAAAAACTGGTGCAAATGAAAAAGCATTAGCAGGTGCAGTATTCTCTTTATTAAAAAAAGATGGTACAGAAGTGAAAAAAGAGTTAGCAACAGATGGTAATGGGCATATTCGCGTGCAAGGATTAGAGTATGGGGAATACTATTTCCAAGAGACAAAAGCGCCGAAAGGGTATGTACTAGATCCGACTAAACACGAGTTTTTTATAAAGACCTCCGGAACTATTAACGAAGATGGAACAATTACTTCTGGTACAGTAGTTAAAGTAGAAGTGCAAAACTATGAAGAACCAAATATTGATAAAAAGATTAACGGGAATTTGGAAGCGTTACCAATCAATCCGTTAACTAATTACAATTATGATATCAAAACATTAATTCCAGAAGACATTAAAGAATACAAAAAATATGTAGTAACAGATACTTTAGACGATCGTTTAATGATTCAAGGAAAACCAGTCGTAAAAATTGATGGAGCGGAAGTAAATGCAAGCATTGTAGAGGTAGCTGTAGAAGGCCAAAAAGTAACAGCCACAGTAAAAGATTTCACAAAGTTAGATGGTAAAAAAGAATTTCATTTACAAATTAAATCACAAGTAAAAGAAGGAGTACTATCTGGTTCGGAAATTTTAAATACAGCAAAAATTGATTTTATAAATAAAAATGATGTAATTGGAGAAAAGGAATCTAAACCTGTAGTTGTTGTTCCGACAACTGGAATTATCGAGTTAACAAAAGTTGATGGTGCTGATAAGAAGAAATTAAAAGGTGCGGAGTTTGTACTTAAAGATAAAAATGGAAAAATAGTTGTTGTGGCAGGTAAAGAAGTCACAGGTGTATCAGATGAAAATGGTGTTATTAAATGGACTAACATTCCGTATGGAGACTATCAAATTTTTGAAACGAAAGCACCAATTTATACAAAAGAAGATGGTATAACAGCTTCATATCAATTATTAAAGGACCCTATTGATGTAAAGATTAGCGAAAATAATCAAACGGTTAAATTATCGATTGAAAATAATAAAAGTGGATGGATTCTTCCTGTAACGGGTGGTATCGGAACGACTCTATTTACTGTACTAGGTCTTACGTTAATGGCTACAGCGGCATTTGTTTTCTTTAGAAAAAAGTTTGCTAATAATTAAGGTTTTAGGAACATGTAACCAAGTGATGTGAAAAGGGGAGAAGCAAAATGCTTCCCTCTTTTCAATATTTTAGTATATACAGAGGTGGAAATATGAAACGAAATCTTGTTTTAGGAGGTATTTTTTTATTTGGATTAGCTATTTTTTTATATCCTACTATTAGTAATTGGTTGGCGACTCGTGCACATTATTCTGAGATTAGCTCCTACGATAAGAAGATCAAAGTACTACAAAAGAAAGAAGTTGAACGTAGGGAAAAAGAAGCAACCGAATATAATAAACAAGTTCAAACTTCCATGAAAACATTTGCAGATCCATTTTCTGAAGAAAAAAATAATCATCAAGCGTATGCCGATGCGTTAAATTTAGGTGATGTAATGGGGTATATTGAAATATCGAAAATTAATATAAAACTGCCAATCTATCAAGGGACCTCTGAGGAAGTATTGAGTCGCGGGGTAGGTCATTTAGATTATTCTTCACTTCCAGTAGGTGGAGAAAATACGCACACTATTTTAACAGGGCATCGTGGTTTACCATCATCAAAATTATTTACAGATTTAGATAAGTTGAGTGAAGGAGATCTTTTTTATATTCATTCTTTAGACAAAATTCTTGCTTATAAAGTAGATCAAATTAAAGTAGTGTTACCACACGAAACGGACGATTTAAAAATTGTGAAAAATAAAGATTATATAACATTAATTACATGTACGCCTTATGGAGTAAACACAAATAGATTACTGGTTCGAGGTGAGCGTGTGGAGTTTAACGAGAAAGAAAAACAAAAAATGGGTAAAGAGATATTTATGTTTAATAAGTGGACCGTAGTAATCTTAATCCTATTATTATGTGTGTTACTAGTCGCAATTTATAAGAAAAAATTAACTCGATAGAATGAATTTATTTATCCTGTATTAATGGGCAGTGGGACCGAAAATCCAGAGATAAGTAAAGAAGGTATATAGGGGATGAAGTAAATCCTTACTGAAAAAAGTTTCACTTTATTCGACTGTAGAAAAAATACGGTAAAGGTGGGAACAAAGGAATTGAAGTTACAATTAAAGTTGGTAAGTATTCATTTTATGGTTTTGTTAATGTTATGTGTAAGTTTTGTCGTATATGCACCAAAAGAAGCATATGGATCCACGACTAACTTAGAAGGTCTAGGGGATATATCGCGTTATAATGCTGTTGTCTTTGGTAACCATATAGCAGTAGGTGGAGACATTGAAGGAGCAATTGCAGTTCAAGGTGATATGGATGCATCTGGTTATACAATTGTAGGTGCAGCAGCGGGAACATCTAATATAGTTGGGGAAAAATGGGATGATGAGGGATATCCATCCTTGTTATTGTCTGGAAAATTTAAAAAATCAAGAGAGGAATCTTTTATCATTCAAAACGGAATAGTCGTAATGACAAAAGAGAGTGATCCAGATCGTATCATACAATCTTCTTATGATCGTATCGTTTATAAAGAAAAACTAGAAATTGACGCGAAATTTAATGAATTTCACAACATAGTGAACCAAGTCAGTAAAAATGCAGGTCAATTTAAAACGAATACCCCAATTCCAAATATGAGTTATGGAATCGGAAAAGATATAAACAATCCTAATATTTATGTTTCATCAGAACTGGTAGGGAAAATCAATTTAGATATAAGAGATGTCTTTTTACCTAATGCTAAAGGAAAAGATTTTATCGTTATGTATTCGGATGCAATAGAGGTTACATTTAAAAATGGTGCTATCTTATATGACACGAACAATATTGGTAGGGCTACAGATATAATTCCTACATCACAACCCTATTCTCCTAATTCACCGTTCACTGAGTTATACGGGAAGGTGATTTGGGTTTTTCCTAATGCAAAAAAGATCACAACAGAGGGATATGGTGTCGTTGGGAGTGTGTTTGCTCCAAATGCTGTATTAGAAACAAAAGGCGGTTCGATTAATGGACAAGCATTTGTCGGTGCAGTACAACAAACTGGTGGATTTGAATTTCACAATTTCAAATTTAATTGGCAACATTGGAACAAGCCTAGTACAGGAAAAGTAAAGATAAAAAAAGTAGATAGTAATAATGATAATAAAGAATTGATGGGGGCAAAGTTTCATATTGAAGATTCAAATAAAAAGGTAGTTGGTGAGTTAGTAACAGATGAAAAAGGGGAAGCGATATCAAAAGAATTACCAATAGGTAACTATACTCTTGTGGAAACAGAAGCGCCTAAAGGTTACGAATTATTAAAAGATAAAATAGCTGTAAAAATAGAAAAAGATGCAGTAGTAGAAATTAAAATAGGAAATAAGAAATTACCAGATCCGATGGGGAAAATGAAGCTAGTGAAAGTAGATACGGGAGATAAAAATAAAAAGCTAGCAGGAGCAAAGTTTCATATTGAAGATTCAAATAAAAAAGTAGTTGGTGAGTTAGTAACAGATGGACAAGGAGAAGCGATATCAAAGGAATTACCAATAGGTAACTATACCCTAGTGGAAGTAGAAGCACCTAAAGGTTATGACTTATTAAAAGATAAAATAGCTGTAAAAGTAGAAAAAGATGTAGTAGTAGAAAGTAAAATAGGGAATAAGAAATTACCAGATCCAATGGGGAAAATGAAGTTAGTAAAAGTAGATACGAGCGATAAAAATAAAAAGCTAGCAGGGGCAAAGTTTCATATTGAAGATTCAAATAAAAAAGTAGTTGGTGAGTTAGTAACAGATGAAAAAGGAGAAGCGATATCAAAAGAATTGCCAATAGGTAACTATACCCTAGTGGAAGTAGAAGCACCTAAAGGTTATGACTTATTAAAAGATAAAATAGCTGTAAAAATAGAAAAAGATACAGTAGTAGAAATTAAAATAGGGAATAAGAAATTACCAGATCCGACTGGGCAATTTGAAATTGAGAAAGTTGATGATAAGGATATTAATTTAAAACTAAAAGGTGCTGTATTTCAAGTATTAGATAAAGAAGGTAAAGAAGTTACTAGATTAACAACGGATGAAAAAGGAAAGGTGATTTCCAACCAGTTAGTACTTGGAAAGTATATGATTAAAGAAATAAAAGCGCCAAACGGTTATATGTTACTTAGAGATCCAATAGAAATAGAAATTACAGAAGCGGTAAGGACACAAAAACTAACAGTGAAAAATGTGAAAAATAATTGGGTAATTCCTAATACTGGTGGTAGCGGAACAACAAGTTTTTACGTGATTGGTTTTGTGCTAATGTTTGGTGTGTTATGCTTATATAAGAAAAATCGTATATAAATAGTATAAAAACAGTTGTGTATTATGAACTGATTCCATAAAGTTAGAAAATCGTTTGGTTAGAAAAATTTCCAGCATGAGTTCGGTATTGTACTGGATTCATGCTATTAAATTTGTTGAAGAAGGAAGGATAATAGTAAACATAGAATATATTAATAAATCAAAATGTTTACGAGGTGAAAGTGATGGCAACAAAACAAGATGAAATTAAAGTAGTAGTCGGCGCTGGCGTGTTTAATAATAATCCAGGTTGGATTCAAACACAAGAAGATGAACTTAACTTATTAGACAAAGCTACGTGGGAAGAAAGATTTGAATACAACTCTATTTCAGCTATTTTAGCTGAGCATGTATGGGAACACCTTACTTTTGAAGAAGGTATAAGAGCAGCTGAAATTTGTTATGAATTTTTAAAGCCAGGAGGGCATATTCGTTGTGGTGTTCCTGATGCATTCTTCCGAGATGAAGCATACCAAAACATAGTTCAAATAGGCGGACCTGGCCCGAAAGATCATCCAGCAGCAAGTCATAAAATTGTTCATAATTATAAAACATTAACGGAAATGTTTAAATTTGCTGGATTTGAGGTAGTTTTACTTGAATATTGTGATGAAAATGGTCAGTTTTATTACAACGAATGGGATGCAAACGACGGTGTTATTTTCCGTTCGAAAAGGTATGATTCTAGAAATAAAGGTGAGAAGCTTGGTTTTCCATCTTTAATTGTTGATGCGATTAAGCGGTAAGTCATTCAATAAAAGCAAGGGTTAATACTATAATTTCATGAGTCGCAAATGCGGCTTTTTTTATTGGTGCGTAAGTCTATATTTAATAAGGAAACGGATATACATGATAATTATTTTTCAACATTATATAACTCGACTTGGAAAATATTTAAGTTTTTCTCATTACCATTAACTTTAAATTAATACTTCGTTGACATAAAGATTTATTTTATATTTATATTCGTGTAAAATAGAGTGAGAACATACATTCTGTATAAAGGGGCAATCAATATGATAGCTGAAATTGGGAAACTAACTAATGGGTATATTGTAAAATTTGAACGCCGATTTCCAAATACAATAGAGGAAGTTTGGTCTGTTTTAACAGAAAACAGTAAGCTTAAAAAATGGATGTCTAATTTACAAATTGAAAGTCTTAAAACGGGTGGAATAATAAAGTTCGACATGATGGACGGTTCATTTATAAATATTGATATTTTAGAGTGTCAAGTAAATTCAGTACTTGAATTTACTTGGGATAAAGATCGTGTCCGATTTGAAATACATAAAGAAGAAAGTGGAACTCTTTTACTTCTTAAAGAGTACATTCATGTATTAACTGATCATACACCGAAAGATATAGCTGGTTGGCATATTTGCTTAGATCTTTTTTCTTCCGTACTAGAAGGAAAAGAAAAAGAATTTTCTAAAGATGAATGGCAACAATGGTTTGAAACATATAAGGATAAGATCCTTGAAGTGAGAGGGTAATCGTATAAAAAGTTATATTCATTATGTAATTATTACACTGTAAAAATGATTTTAAAGAAAAATAAGAATAGAGGTTAATATGAAAGTAAATCAATTAATTGCTAATAACATAAATAAATTAGATACAGTGATTCCATTTAATAAGTCGTTTGGAATCGCTGGTTTATCAGGCTCAGGTAAAACAACCTTTTGTCAAACGATTGGTGAAGAATCAAAAAAACGATTAGTTTCTTTATTGCCAAAGGCTGAATATCAATATTTATTTCCTAACATTATGCAAACGAATTTTAGTGCTATTAAGATAGAAGATATGCCTTTAGTTCTTTTTCTAGGAAAATCATCGATTTCTTCCAATCCACGTTCAACGATCGGTACACATACTGGTGTTTTCACAGAGGTACGTGAAAAACTTGCTGATGTATTTCATCTTTCACCTGAGGTTTTTTCATTCAATAACCAGTTAGGCTGGTGTACTGGCTGTAAAGGCCGAGGTACTACTAAAAATATTGAGTGTAAAAAATGTAAGGGAAAACGTTATAGCGAAGAAATCGAACAACATAAGATAGATTTATTTGCTAAACCACATACAATTTCAAATATTAATGATTTAAGTGTTGAGTCTATTCTTTCGTTAGCGGAAGAGTTAAATATTAGTGAAGCAAAGCAACATATACTGCAAAATATAATTAATATGAACATTGGTTATTTAACATTAAATCGAATTATGGGTACGTTGTCAGGTGGAGAGTTAACAAGACTATATTTGGCTGAATTTATGGCAGTAAGTGAAAATGCTGTAATTATTATTGATGAGATTTCAGTTGGACTTGATCATGAAACATTATTACAAATATTAGAAGAGATTAAGCAGTTAGGGTGTAAAAATCAAATTTGGCTCATTGATCATTCAGATACTGTACTGGATACAACAGATGAGCAATTGTTCTTTGGACCTGGTAGCGGAAAATATGGTGGACAAATTGTGAAAGAATCGCCAAGACCAAAACCAATACTGTCGGATCTAAATAAAGAAGTACCAACAGAATACTATACATTCCATGAATTATATTGCCGTAATATCCAAATGGCGGAGTTTCAAATCCCTAAAAATAGGCTTGTGACGGTTACTGGAGAATCTGGATGCGGGAAATCTACACTTGTCAATGAATGTTTAGCTACAGATTTCTTGAAACGATATCCAAAAGATAAATTAGTTATGGTAGGACAAGATCGAAATCAATCCATTACAAGTCGATCAACTGTAGCCACTTTCCTAGATATTAAAAAGAAACTCACAAAGTATAGCGAAGAAATTGATGATATTTTTGAGCGTTCGATTGAGGATATTATAGATGAACTTCCAAATGAAGATATTGCGTATAAACGCTTGAGTCTACTAATTAAACTAGGACTTGGTTATTTAACGTTAGAACGAAAAACACAAACATTATCAACAGGTGAGTTTCAATGTGTTCATTTAGTTTCGGAGTTATTTGCAAACACAAGAAATCCACATACATTATTTATTTTTGATGAGCCTTCAAAAGGTTTATCACAAAATATTTTAAACCAATTTATAGATAGTGTTAGAGGGATATTACAAGATGAATCAGTCTCTATCATCATGATTGAACATAATAGTTATATGTTAGAAAGCTCTGATTATATTGTAGATTTCGGGAAAAGACAGCTTGAATCTATAAAACATCTTGATGTAGTAAGTCATGAAGATTATTATCGTCAAAAAAGCAGTGTGAATAATGCTGAGCAAATAC
Source organism: Bacillus pretiosus (assembly GCF_052947655.1). NCBI lineage: Bacteria > Bacillati > Bacillota > Bacilli > Caryophanales > Bacillaceae > Bacillus > Bacillus pretiosus. Next base: position 2,441,202 of record NZ_CM129593.1, read on the forward strand.
ATATTTCTTCAGCACTTAAGCATAAAGAAGGCGTTCACTATTTAGAAGAAAATCATATTCACTATTTTAAAAATGCCGAAAACATTTATAAGGGTGGTATTTTAAAAAGTTTATCATCAATGGCCCGTTTAATTTATAGTGAATATGAATCTGATACAATTGCACCTGTTGTTGCTATTGATCTTGAAAGACATTTATATAGTCAATATAGTTTTTTATATGAAATTGGTGGATTAATTAATCATATTGTAGCTGCTCATCCAACTAATAAAGATACGAGAAGTTTTGATTTCTATTTACAGGACAATCATTGTCCATCTTGTTCTGGACGTCTTCAAATTGAAGTTTTCGATAAAGATATTACAATTCAAGATAAAAACGTTCCATTTTGGGACGGTTTATTCGATCCGGAAATCATGAAAGTATTAAAATTTTATCAATATGAAAAAATAGAATTTCTATTTGAAGAAATTAAAAATGAGCTTGGTCACGATTTATCAAAGAGCTATAATGACATGTCAGAAGAAGAAAAGCATACGTTTTGGTACGGATATTTTGAAAAATCATTTTATGATAAAAAAGGAAAGACACGCAGAACATGGGTAGGATTTAATACGATTATTGGTGGATATATTGTTATTTCTAAAGCAGCTATTAAAGAAGAAATTAAGTCTTCTAAAGAAATGATGACATGTCCAATTTGTGAGGGTACGGTTTTAAATCATCATAAACCGCTTAAATTTGCTAACTTCGATATTCGTGAAGTTATCAATCAACCAGTTGATGAAGTGTTGAAAATAGTTGGTGATTTACCTGCACTTCATAAATTAAAGTCTATAGTTGGTGGCGATATGAGATTGACAGAAGATGTTTCTTTATTACCAAGGAAAGCACAAGTGGCACTGAAAATGTTTGAATTAGAACAGGCAAGCTTTTCAAACTATGAAATGGTGTTACAAAATGTATTACCATTCTGGGACGAAATAAAAGGAAATATCGAATCCATTAGTGTTAATAATCAAGTAACTATTTGTGATTTCCCTAATGTTTATGAAACGAGAGAAAACATTATAGATAAGTATTTCACAAATGGTAAATATAAAAAACTTACGTATGTATATGAAGCGTTTGGATACAAAAAGTTAGTTACCCAAATTAATAAAATTAAAAAAAGTAATCCATGTCCATTCTGTAAAGGGAAGAAAGTTATTACTGAAGATAATTTGCATGATGGTGTGTTTAAACTAACAATTCCATGTGTAACTTGTAATACAAGTGGTATTAATGATGAAGGACTAAAAGAAGTGGTTGAGGATGTGGATGTACAAACATGGTTAACTGGAAAAGTTAGTGATGTTGTGGATGAGAGCTTATTAACAGAAGCTGTTGCGCAAATACCAATTTTTAATCGTATTCGCGAATTGGATAAACGAGATATGATGGCGGTTTATGAATGTCTTGAGAGTAATCAGTAAAGTTTTATTAGTTTATGTGTTATTAACATAACTTATATAAAATATAAAACGTATATTCTTTATAATGTTTATAATAACGCAGTATGAGTATTACAAGGTAATGAAAGAAGATCCAATTTCTTAATGTGAAAATTAAGAAATTGGATCTTTTAGTATTTTCATGTCCCGTATACTATAGTTCCAACTAAATATATATGGAGGAGAGATAAAAAAATAATAGGGATGAACAGTTGATATATTATGTAATTATTATATTATAAAAATGATGATTAGGGGTAAAAACAGTTTATTAGTTATATCTTTGTTTATTAATCATGTTGTTTTATTGTCTGATTTTTTAAATTTAACAGAAATATATACTTGAATGAAGTATATATTTCTGTTAAATTTATCCTATGGACAGAACAAGTTTAATTAAAGGTCATTTAGAAATGTGTGTAGTATCTATTTTGTCGAAAAAGAAAAGTTATGGTTATGAGATTATGAAAGAACTTGAAGTAAACAATTTAAAATTGAAAGGAGTAGGAAGTATTTACCCCATTTTAACTAAGTTGAAAAATCAAGAGTGGGTTAATACTTATCAAGAAGTAACAGACAATGGTAAAGTTAGGATTTATTATGAAATTAATGAAAACGGAAAAATACGTCTTGAGAAGAAAATTAACGAGTGGTTAGAATTGCAATCGGCTCAATAAGTAAATCTTTAACAGCTTTAGCTATAGTGAAATTAATAGAAGATAAAAAAATAAAATTAGAGGATGCAGTTCAACGATACCTCCCCTGGTTTAAACTAAAAGATTCTCAAATATCCTCAACTATAACAATCCAACATCTACTAACTCATACAAGTGGAATAAGCACATATGAGGGCTTATCATTATCGGATAAGCAATCCAAAAGTTCTACAGCATTAAAAGAAAATGTAATGAAACTTTCAAATGTAAAATTAACTGCTCCACCAGGTGAAAAATATCAATATAGTAATGCGAATTATATAATACTTGGTGCACTTATTGAGGCCGTTACAAATGAAACATTTTCATCATATATGGAAAAGCACATTTTTCAGCCATTAAATATGAATGGTGCGGCAGCAAGTAAAGAGACTGCATATGAAAAAGGTTATTTAACAGGTTATCAGTCTTGGTTTGGCATACCGAAAAAAAGTATAGTCGCCTATGATAATGCCGGGGCACCGTATGGCTATATTACTGCAAATTTAGAAGATATGATTCAGTATACTATGTTTTTGAATCGGTCAGAGGATGCTCAATTCTTAAAGCAAGAAAACATGGATCTTTACCTTTCACCACTTTATAAAATAAATTCAGAAAAAAGTTATGGTTTTGGATTAAGAACAGCAAATATAAATGAAAGCAACACGATGATTTGGCATTCAGGATCAACGCCCGATGCTCGTGCAGAAATATTTATTTTAAATAAAAGTGGCTGGAGTGGTGTGATTTTAACAAATAAAAATCATGTTTTAGAAGAATCAGCACTATCGGTATTGAAAAATGGGATTATTAGTATTTTGAATGGAGAAGAACCGGTTAATTCCCCTAAAAACATACCATTTACACAAATTATTTTGTTGATAGTTACACTTATACTTTTCATAATATCATTTATGTTAATTAAAAAGTATAAACATATGAAAACTGCAAAAAAGGTAATTTGGTTATCCATAGGGATTCTATACCTACTATTATTTATTACGTTCATCCCAATTCTTACTTTTAGTACAAGATCACCATGGCGCACGATTAAAATGTTTGCGCCAGACGTAGCTTTATTTACAAGTATTATTGTAACTTTATTAGCTGTGAACGGGCTAATTTCAATCTTTATAGCCTTAAGGAGGAAAAAGGTATAAAGGTAAATAATTAAAGAAATATAATTTAAGCGTTATAAACAGTTGACTCTCACACGATGTCATTGTTTAAGATGAAGTTGAGCTTCGAAGTAGATGTAATTCATAGGAGGAAAACATGTTTAAAATAGGGGATTTTTCAAAACTATCTTCCATTAGTATACGTATGTTGAGACACTACGATAAAGTGGAATTATTACAGCCAGTAAAAGTCGATGAGCAAAGTGGATATCGATACTATTCAGCAGCCCAATTGAAAAAAGTAAATCGAATTCAAACGTTAAAAGATATGGGATTTAATATTGCTACTATTAAAGAAATAGTAGAATCCGATAATATAGATGGTATTAAGGAACAATTTTTAAATCGTAGTGCTCAAATTAAGGAAAACATGAATAACCTCCAAAAACAATTACGTCTTCTCGAAGCCTCAATGAAAACGATGAGAGAGGATGTTGTTGAGATGAACTATCATGTTTCAATAAAAGAAATTCCAGAAAGAAATGTAGCTAGTGTTAGAAAGATTATTCCATCGTATAATTGCGAAGGGGATGTATGGAGTATATTAATGCAAGAAATTCATATGAAAAATATTAGTATTGCTCATCCGAGTTATAGTATTGCGGTTTTCCATGATCGTGAATACAAAGAAAATGATGTGGATGTAGAAATACAGCTAAGTATTTTAGGAAAACATGAAAATACAAATGATGTTACATTTAAAAATATTGAATCAACTCATGTGGCGTCTATAACAGTTAATGGAAGTTATGAACAAATGACAGCTGTAAATGAGGCTGCAGCAAAATGGATTGAGACAGAAGGTTACGAATTAGCAGGCCCGATGTTTAACATTTATCATGTGAGCCCAGCGATGGAATCGGATCCTAATAAGTGGGTTACAGAAGTTTGTTATCCAGTAAAATGATGATAAAGAAAAAAGGCATATACATAATGCCTTTTTTCTTTATCAATTTATCCATAAATATCAAGAGAAATTATTTCTTGATTCGATTCATCAATGACTAGCACAATTTTCTTTGCAAATCTACAAAATTAGCGCATTGTAATAGATATTTAAGTTTCTCAATTTCAATTAACCAATCATACATAATTATCTTTCCTTCCATCATAGTTTTCGTATCGGACTATAAAGTGCAATAACAACTTCAAGCAGCTTCGTGAAAGCAGCTAAAACAAATACAAGTACTGGATTATAGGCTGAAATAATACCTCCTACTAATGCCCCGAGTGGCATAGCTAATCGTGTAAGTACACGCGAAAATCCTAAAACCCTTCCTTGCATATTTGATGGAACGGTTTCTTGGCGAACTGTGGCTACAATTGTATTCCATGCAATATTGCAAGTCATTGCAATACCGAAAGCAATTCCGGGAGCAAGCCAATATGTACTCCAAAGCGCAAAAGTTAAGCCGATTGCTCCAGCGAATAGGAGTAAAGGAATTAGAAGGCCGCGTTGCAACCTCTTTTCTAAAGGAACTGCAATCAAGCTTCCTAAAAGACCACCTATTCCAATTAATGTATAATTAAAACCACTTTGTTCCGGGGTAAGTTGTAATGTGGATAATAAATAATACATGAATATACCTAATACCGCACTTGCTCCAAAGTTTCCTATCATAGCTTGAAAAGATAAAGCTAAATTTAAGCGATCATTTTTGAGCCATTTAAATCCATTAACTAAATCAGCTAGTACATTTTGAAGTGCATTTTTATCTTCGCATTTCTTGTTTACGGTTTTCATAGACGGTAATAATATCACAGCAACTAATGTTGCAATAAATGAAAGAACATTAATCCAAAGCACCTGAAAGCCGCCAATAAAAGAAATGAAAATCCCAGCTATAATTGGACCAAACAAACTAGCCAATTGATTGATCATTTGATAGAAAGAATTAGCTTTTGTTAATGATGCACCTGCAATGTGTGGAATGACTGTAACAGTTGTTACATCAAAAAGCATAGACATAACTGCTAAGATAAAAGTAATTACGTATAAATGCCAGATCTCTAATAGATGTAATGCGTGTAGAATTGGTACGAGACTTACTAAAATAATATTGGTAATATCAGCTATCCAAAGTAACTTTTTTCGATCGTATCGATCAATTATTACACCAACTAAAGGGCCGAATAAAACAATTGGCAATACATTAATAGCAAATAAAGAACTCATAATTACAGCTGAACCGGTTAATTGATAGGCAATCCAAGGCAATGCAAAAGTATATAGTGAATCCCCAATTCGTGAAATGAGTAAACCAAAAATGAAAATCTTGTATTCTTTAGAGAAAGTTGTCTTAATGGTAAGCCTGCGTTCTAGTATAAATTTCACAACTGTTTGAACCACCTTTATTATAGAGGAATTTGAAAATCATCCGTCCAATACTTGTTATATATAGAATTCTGTAATTTTTAGATGAATCCTACTTTTTAGAGGTATTTTTAAACTTTAAGGAGGAAATAAAAATGAAGGCAGTATTTTTAGATAGAGATGGAACAATTGGAGGGACAGGTGGAGGAGTTCACCCGAATGAATTTACATTATTTGATTTTGCACCTAAAGCAATTCAAAGGTTAAATAACTTAGGATTAAAAGTGTTTTTATATACAAATCAAACTAGAATTGGAAGGGGATATTTTACCGAAAAAGAACTGTTTAAAGGATTTCAAAAGATGCAACAAATTTTAAAAGATGAAGGTGTATATATAGATGGAATGTACTATTGTCCACATAAAATGAATAGTAGTTGCGACTGCCAAAAACCGAATATAGGTTTACTTTTAAAAGCAGCAGAAAAACATGATTTATGCTTAAAAGAATGTTTTCTTATTGGAGATACAGGGAGTACAGATATGTTTGCAGCTGAAAGGGCTAATATGAAAAAGATTTTAGTGAGAACAGGATGGGGAGAAAGTTCATTAACAAAGTATAGAAATTTGTGGGAAGAAGTGGTATATGATTATATAGCGCAAAATCTAGTTGATGCTGTGAATTGGATTGAAGGTCATTTAAATACATAATAAAATTATAGTAAACTATCTTATTCAAAGATTCTTAGGAGGTAGAATATTGATACATATAAATAAGAATGTAAGAACATCTGGTGCGTATGTAATGTATAAAAATTTATTTGTTTTTCAGGTTGGACCAACGAGTAAAGGAGATACATTAGGTGTAGTAAGGCTTGGAGGACATAAAGAAGATGAAGAAACAGCAGTAGAAACTGCTAAAAGAGAAGTGAGAGAAGAAGCTACTATTGATATTACTATTTTGAGTTCACCAAGTACATACTACAAACAGAATTGGAATGCACAATCAAAGAAAATAAAAGTAGAAAATGAAATCGATCCAATATTAATTATTGATAGTTCAGATGAAACTTTATCTATTATGTATATGGCATATTCAGAAAATGAACCAACTCCATCTTCTGAAACGAACGGGCTCTTATTACTTTCAGTAAGTGATATTAGACTTATTTGTAGTAAGGCAATCACACTAAACGATTATATTAAGCAAGGTGGAATAGCCATATTGAAAGAAAAAATGGATAAAGAATTAATCTTACAACCTTTTCCGCAACTTTTGTTTTTAGCAGAACTTTTAAAAGAGGACCCTGTATTACTTCAGCAGTTTCTAAATTAGGATTATAAATCCACATTTATAAGGGGCTTTTTAATCCTAGATATATCTCAAGGAACTTAAGTGGGATTGGAACGAGATCAATTAATAACCGGGAAATTCCTCAAGAAATAGCACCTAAAGTGGAATATAGCTTATCTAAACATGGAAAATCAGTAAGCGCTGTTTTGAGTAGTTTGTGTGGTAGTGGGAAAGGAGGCATTTAGAATGTACAAATAGTAATAGATTATAAAAACGTTATGTAAACTAAATGTGGTGTTTGGAATGTTTTTCTGAAATTTTATATTTTGTAATATATAATTAACTAATAAGTTTGTGATTACATATTACTAAAGGGGAAAACAAAAAATGAACGAATTAGAGTACAAAAACTTTTATGATAAAGTAGGAAGATTAAATGGATGGGATTTTAGTAAAATAAAATGTGAAACTGTATGAGATTCATGGGACTTTTATAGAGAGGTAAAAGAAAGATGCAAGCCATCACATATTTTACTAGATGTTGGTACAGGTGGAGGAGAAAATGTACTTAACATAGCATCTTCGGCTAAATTGTTAGTTGGAATAGATAATTCTGACGGAATGATTGAAAAAGCACATTCCAATTTGAGAAAATCAAATGTACAAAATGTTAAGTTTCTTCAAATAGATTCTGAAGTTTTAATGTTTCCACATGCGTATTTTGATATTGCTTCTAGTTGTCACGCACCGTTTATAGCATCCGAATTAGCAAAAGTAATGAAAAAAGGTGCTTTGTTTTTAACACAACAAGTTAGTGAACATGATAAATTGAACTTGAAAGAGGCATTTGGAAGAGGACAATGCTTTGGTGAAAGAGATGGAACTTTAAAAGAAAAGTATATGGGTGAACTTAGTAGTGCAGGATTTGAACTCGTGCAAGTACGTGAATATAATATTATTGATTATTACAGTTCGCCTGAAGATCTTATTTTCTTGTTAAAACATACACCTATTATTCCTAGATTTGGAGAAGAGGAAGAGGATTTTACTATTTTACAAAAGTTCATTGATGCAAATAGTTTTGAAAAAGGGATCGGTACGAATTCAAAAAGGTTTATGATTATTGCTGTAAAATCATAATATGTTCTATTGTAAAAGTTGCTTTTCGTTTAAGGAAAGGTAGCTTTTTTGTATGGAAACAATACTATATTAACAATGAAAGAAGCTAAAATAGTCATACTAAAGTTGTAGTTTTTATTTAAAAAATCCATCCTTCCGTTTGATTCTATCTGTTTATAAGTGTAATACAATACGAATAGATAATAAGAAACAGGGGGAATGTAACGTGATTACACATATATCAGATATAAAACTACAAACGGTTTCCATAGAGGGGGCAAAACAAGTTTATAAGGATATATTATCTTTTCCAATAAAAAAAGAAACGGCATCATTTATTCAATTTGAAGTAACACCCTATACAACCATTAGTTTTCAAGAAGTATATGAACCAATCGCTCCTGCACATTTCGCTTTTGAGATTCCATATTCAAAATTTCATGAAACAGCAAGATGGCTAAAGTATTCTGGATTACTCATTGTGAAATGGCAAAATGGAAATGTAATTGGTGAAGGGAATGATCTATTCAATGTATACTTTAAAGACGGAGATGGAAATCTACTCGAAATTATCGCACATAGTTATGTTAAAGAAGATGTATTAGTACCGCATTCCCCTTTAAACATTTTATATGTAAGGGAAATCGGACTTCCCGTTAAAAGTGTACCTGTATTTACAGAGTGGCTAAAATCAAATCTTAATATGAAAACGATGGAAGATGGGGATATTTTCAACTTTGTTATAGGTGGCACTGCATACATCGTTGCTACTTGGTGGCAGCGGCCTTGGATTCCGATTGCGATGAAAGCTTTACCACCGAAAGTACACGTTTCTTTCGGAACACCAGATCTTGCATTTTTACAGAAAATTCAAATTAATTTTAAGAGAAATAGTGTACCATTTCAATGTAAACATAATGAAGTATCATTTATTGAGCAAGGATATGCATTTTCAATTGTGCATACACCACATTTTCCTTCCGATATTCCTAGTAAATTAAACTTACCACTTTCTATTTAAGGATAGAAAGTGGTAAGTTTTTTATATTTTGTTAGAGAAGGGTTTCCGCATAATTACACTGAATTTATATAGGAGTATAAGGTGTCAGCTTAATTTACAATAAGGAGAGAAATGAATTGAATTTAGGAAATCCGATAGCTAAAGGGAATACAGCGGCAATCTATCTCTATGATAGTAAGGTTGTAAAATTATTTAAAGAATATCTTCCAGATACAGAGTCTATAAATGAAGCAAAAAAACAAAAATATGCGTATTCATGCGGACTATCAGTTCCAAACGTATTTGAAGTGACAAAGATACAAAATAGACAGGCAATTATTATGGAATACGTAAAAGGTGACAGTATAGGTGATCTCCTGTTTAATAATCTAAATGAGTCAGAACATTACATAAATATTTGTGTGAATGAACAAAAAAAGATTCATGCTATTCGTGTGAACACAGATGAAATAGAATCAATGAGAGAAAGATTAGAGCGACAAATTAAATCTGTTTATAAATTGGATGAAAAAGAAAAGGGAAATATATTGAATACGTTACATTCAATCAAATTTGAACCTAGATTATGCCATGGCGATTTCCATCCATTTAATCTAATTTTGAGTGAAAAGAATGTAAATATTATAGACTGGGTAGATGCTTGTTCAGGTGATATTCGTGCAGATGTGTTTCGTACATATTTATTGTATGCGCAGTCTCATATAGAATTAGCAGAAATGTATTTACAAATATATTGCAGTAATACCGATCTAACAAGAGATGAGATCTTTCAATGGGCCCCTATTATGATTGCAGCTAGATTTTCTGAGAAAGTATCTCCGCAAAATGAAGTGTATGTAAACAGATTATTGACTAAGTATGTATAAGTAATAAAACAAGGTTGTTTAGTAGCCAATTAATAAATGCTGTTGTTTAACTAAAGTTCCCTTGTAGTTAAACAACAGCATTTTTAAACATTGATATAGGTATATTTATTTTCGATTTTCATCCTATAAAGGTTCATTATTCGTACTTGGTCCTCAGTTAATTCTTCTTTATCCCAATACATATGCATTAAGCTATATTCAAAAATCTCCTTTAATTTTATAAACAATGGAAACCTGTCTATCATCTCTTTTGGTAGTTCATTTTCCTCTTGATACCCGGCAAATAGTGCTTTTGTAATAGAATGTTCATAGTCTGCTATATTCCCATTTCCAGCAAATGAATATTCTATCGCACTATAAATAGGAACGGCTAAATCAAATATGTAAAAATGTTTTTCACAGTCTTGAAAATCAATCATTGTTAAGTTTGAATTGTTTTCAACTAAAATGTTTTCTAACCATAAATCACCGTGAATTAAGCCGTAATTTGAAGTGGATTTTTGTAGCTTTTTTATAGAAGTTAAAACGTCAGATGCAATTTCTCTTATAGTAGTTTCTTCTTTAGGGATATACTTAAGAAAATTATACTCTTCATTTTCATACCAATCGTTTATATGTTTAACCGGTTTAGTCTTTTCAAAGCTCTTAGAAATACGATGTAATTTTCCAATTTGTTTACCAAGCTTTCTAAATATATTAGAATTCCATTCGTACCTTGGTAAATGTATGCCAGGCGCAGCTTTATATAATACAGCAAAAATCTCCTTGTCTAATGTTAACTTTTCTACTAAATTCTCATTAAGAGAAGGTATTATTGGAGGAACTGCTAAACCATTTTCATATAAAAAGTTCGTATATGCAACTTCTTCTAATTGTTCTTCATATTTTTTGTAGTTTGTAATTCTAATGAAGTATGAACCTAGTTTTGTAAGACATTGATACATTTCATTCGTTATAGGTTTAATGTTAATAAAATTTAATGGATATCGTTCATTTATTAATTGGAGTATTTCTTTTTCTAGCTCGTTCATTGTAGCGTCCTTTCCAAACTTATATTTTTTAACTAGAGAACTAAAAGAATCTTAATTTACAAAATTCGTGTTTAATAGTTGAAATCCTTTAAAATAAAATATGATGTAAATTGACTTTTAAAAAGTGGTAAGGTGTATCCATCATACTAATTAACGCTAAATTGAAAAGTTAATAGAATGTATCAAAAAATAAGATAGCTAAAAAAATAAAATTAATACTTACATATAAATTTTGAAAATCTTAGAGAATGGCTCATGTTATAAAACACAAGAAATATCAAAAGAAAGAAACGAACCTCTTTTATTATTATAAATAAGGAGTGAAGGAAATGAATGAACATATACAGAAGATGATTGATTGGATTGAGAGCAATTTAAAAGAAGGATTTTCATTAAATGAATTATCGCGTTATATGGGTTATTCTCCGTATTACTGTTCTTTTAGATTTCACCAAGTAACAGGCATTAGTATTAGGCGCTATATTCTTTTAAGAAGACTGTATTTATCTACGGAGGATTTGAAGAATGATAGAAAGATAATAGATATTGCATTAGATTATGATTATTCTTCGCAAGAGGCTTATAGTAGAGCTTTCAAAAATGTTTTTGGAATGAATCCAAGAGAATATCAACTTAACAACATGCCTATTCAATCATTTGTTAAACTCAATATAAATAAAGAAGGGGAGTTTAAAATGAATATTTCTAGAAAATTTGAGGTTGAGCAGTTACGTAGCAATAATAATGAGTTGTTTGATAAAGATGTATTAAACATATTAAATGGTCAAATGATGTATGAAGAATTTAAAGCTGAAAAGCTAATGGGTGAGTCTGATTACGCTCCATTTAACGAAGCAATGTGTGTAAACACGGCTACTACACGAGTTTTTAATGAAGAGTTTATTAATATAAGAGCAGAAGGACACAACAGTTCAGTAGAAAGTTATACAAAAAAGGTTATAGATCCGTTAGAAAATCTTTTTACAAAAAAGTATAAATGTATTGTTTTATGGTTCGGTGAAGATATGTTTTGCCAAATGAATCTACTTACTTTACTTTCATACCTTGAACAGTCTTGCTATGAAGGGAAAGTATACTTAAATAACTTCAGAGAAGATGAATTTAAAGTAAATCAAATTGAACTTGAATTGGGGAATTATTCTTCTATATACAATGAAGTATTAGTAAACCATAAAAAAACATCCTATAAAGTACCACCTGTAATGTATCAGGCTATAGACTTATATTTAGAAATGCTAAAAGAAGATAATATCGTAATGAAATTCATCTCTAAAAATCAAGGTTTATCAAATCATGAATTATTAATAAAGTTGTTTCAAATTTTTCCAACAATCGGATATGGTGATTCTCAGTACATAGAATTAATAAATAAAATAAAGAAGAAAGCTGAACCTAAAATATAGGAACAGCTTCCTTCTTATAATTGTTTAAGTGACTCTAATTCGCCCTCTACAAATAACATTAGTTCTTTAATTGTTTCGCCAGAAAAATCAAAACGAATGCCAGCCGCTTCATATATTTCCGGTAAAGATTTAGAGCTACCTAATGATAAAGCTTTTTTATAATTTTCTATTGCTTGTTTAGGGTTTTCTTTATATTGTTTATACATTTGTAGTGCACCAAGTTGTGCGATAGCGTATTCGATGTAATAGAATGGTAATTCAAATATGTGTAGTACAGGTAACCAGCTAGTTGCAATCCAATTTTCATACCCTTCAATATTTACGACGTTCGATTGGTATGTTTTATGTAATTCTAAATACTTTTCATTTCTTTCTTTAGCAGTATGATTAGGATTTTCATACATCCAATGTTGAAATTGATCAACGATAAGCATTTGTGGTAAGTACTTAACAATATCTTTAAAGAAATCTAATTTTGCTTTTATAAATTCTTCTGTATTCTTATAAAATGTATCCCAATACTCCATCGAAAATAATTCCATTGTCATGCTAGCAAGCTCAGCTGATTCGGAAGGGATTTCTAAATATTTTTGTAGCTCTAGTTGCTTCATACATTCATTATGAATACTATGGCCCATTTCATGGAGGAAAGTAGTAACGTCATAATGTGTATGATTGAGATTCATGAAGATAAAAGATAGTTGCGAAGCAGGTAAGTGTTCGCAAAATCCTCCAGGTCCTTTTCCTTTACGACTTTCTAAATCTAAGCAATTATTTTTATGCATACGGTCCAGTAATGTTGCAAATTCAGGGTCTAGTTTGTGTAAAACATGAGAACTTTTTTCGATTAAATCACTCGCGTCTTCGATTGGTTTTAATGCTTTTTGATTTGGTGCGGTTGCTTTTAGATCCCATGGACGAAGACTATCCACTTGAAGTTCAGATTTTTTCTCATTAAATATTTTATCGATAAGTGGTACTACGTATTTACGAATAGATTCAGCAAGCTCATAGCAATCTTCTGCTGTATAATCAAAACGTTCATGTTTTTTAAACATATAATCACGATAATTATGTAATTGAATGTTTTGCGCCTTTTGATGACGGATTGCGATTAATTCATTTAATATATTTTGTAATGTATCTTCAACAGATAAAAATGTTTCAGAAATGAGCGTTTTTGCTTTTTTTCGTATATGACGATCCGGATCTTGTAAGTAAGACTGTAGTTCAGTAATTGTTTTTTCTTCACCGTCCCATAGCGCGGTTAAACCACCGGTAATTTCGAAGTATTCGGTTACTAGTTTGTCTTCTCTTACTTCTAAATCAATGTTCTTTTCAAAAAATAAAGTCTGCGCATTCTTTATTTTTTTATCTAGTAAGCTATACGTTTTTGAATCAAGTTCCATTCGAAAAGGAGACTCTAAATATTTATTATCAAATGAATTTTGATAACGTTTCAAAAGAGGTCGTACATATTGTTGATCATATTCAAAAGTATCTTTTATTTTTTTATTATCTGTATTACATTGAAAGGCGATATAGTGCGATCTTAATTGTTCTTCAATTTCCCAAATGACTGTAGATTGTTTTTTTAACCAGTTTTCAAGCTCTAGTTTTGAAGAAATCTCTTCATTTAATAAAGTAGAAAGAGTCTTTTCTAATTCTAGAACGTTACTAATATCAATTGTATTTAAGCGCTGCATGACATATCCCTCACTTTTTATTTATTCATGGAGATATTCTATTTATTAATTGTAATTTCCTTGTTAAAAGAAGGAAATGTGAAATAATGTTAAAATTTAAAGTAATAGATGGAATGTATTTCTGTTTGCTTAAGAATGAGGAAACTTTTTAAGTCCTTGCATAAGGGAGTGAAATAATGTATAAGTATTTACATATTTTTAACGATATAGAAAACATGATTCAACATGGAGTGATAAAAGAAGGAAAGAAATTACCGTCTATACGATCGCTTGTTACGCAATATGAATGCAATAAGGCGACAGTAATACGGGCACTACATGAATTAGAAAAGCGTCATATTATTTATTCCATCCCTCAAAGTGGATACTACGTTGTTCGAAAATCAGGGAGTTTGGTAGAAAATGACGAGATAATTGATTTTGCTTCCTCAGCACCAGATCCAGATGTTTTTCCATATTTAGATTTTCAACGTTGTATTAATAAAGCCATTGATACATATAAAAATGACTTGTTTGTATATGGGACGCCGAAAGGTTTACCATCTTTAATTCCGGTTATTCAAAAACAACTGGCAAACTATCAAGTCTTCACTAAAGAAGAGAATATTTTTATAACGTCAGGTGTACAGCAGGCGCTAGCAATATTAACTTCTATACCATTTCCAAATGAAAGTGAAACGATATTAATTGAACAACCAACATATCATCTATATATTGAATATCTAGAAATAAACAAAATTCCTGTAATCGGTATTAAACGTACGAATGAAGGTATTGACTTAAATGAATTGGAACGCATTTTTCGAACAGGTAAAATAAAATTCTTTTATACAATACCAAGATATCATCATCCGCTTGGAACTTCTTACTCTAAAGATGAGAAAGAAAAAATCGTGCTACTGGCTAAGAAATATAATGTATTTATAGTGGAAGATGATTATTTAGCAGATTTAGAAATGGATTCAAAAGCAGATCCGTTATATAACTTGGATAATTGTAATCATGTAATATATTTAAAAAGTTATTCGAAGATTATTTTTCCAGGTTTACGGGTTGGAGTTGCGGTCATTCCGCCATCCATTGCAAATGATTTCCATAAATATAAAAAGATTTTAGATATTGATAGCCCAATGATATCTCAAGCTGCTTTAGAAATTTATATAAAGAGTGGCATGTTTGAACGTCATAAAAATAAAATTAAATCTTCCTATCACGATAGATCTAAAAAACTAGCAGAAACATTAGAAAGAACTCATAGTGAAAACCCGCTTTTATTCATATATAAAAAGCATAATACAATTGGAATCCATACTTGTTTAGAATTACAAAAAACGAGTATTTCCGAAATGTTTTTCCAAAGATTAAATGAAATGCAAATAAGTATTGATACTATTGATAAAAATTATATGAGAGGTTTTCCGAAAGAAAGACTATTAAAGTTAAACGTATCGAATGTAAAGGAAGATAGGATTGAAGTAGGAATTCGTAAAGTAATTGAGGAAATCAAACAAGTGGAACGTATAACCTTTCAATTTAAAAAAGAAAAAAATGAAAAAGGAGGTTTGTTGTGAGGCGCAAAATAATTCTCTTGTTTGTGTGTATCGCTATAATAATTGAAGCTATTGTTGTTACTAAATATTATAATAAAGATGATAATTAAAATCCTTCAAAGATACATGGCTAGATTTATCAGAAGATAATCCCTACAGCCAATTCTTAATTACGGTTATGGCGGGTGTAAACCAATTAGAACGTGATCTTATCCGTATGCGGCAGCGTGAAGGGATTGAACTGGCTAAGAAAGAAGGAAAGTTTAAAGGTCGGTTAAAGAAGTACCATAAAAATCATGCAGGAATGAATTATGCAGTAAAGCTTTATAAAGAGGTAGATATGACTGTAAATCAAATTTGTGAAATTACAAATGTGTTTATGGCCTCATTATATAGAAAGCTATCGGAAAGGAACAGTTGATGAGTTATACTAAAAATCAGAAATATATAATAGGGGATAAATTCCATAGAGAGGTGGAATTACATGCCTAAAATTGATAATATGTTAGCGATTCTATGGATGCTTCGCTCAGGTAAAAAAATTACTGCGAAACAAATTTCAGAAAAGTTAGAGATGAATATAAGGACTGTGTATCGTTATATTGATACAATTTCAACAAGTGGTGTACCTATAATTTCAGAACCAGGACATAACGGTGGATACACTTTATTGAACAATTTTATTGAGGCTCCTCTTTTTTTTGATTTTGAAGAGCAAACTTCACTATTTCACGCTGCTGTTTTTGCAGAAGAAGCCGGATATTATGGAGGTAAAGCATTAAATAGGGCCATTTCAAAACTAAGTAAATACTCAAATCAAGAGCAGGAAGCAAAGATAAACCAACATTTAAGTAGTCTAGAAGTAATCAGTCGATTTAGTTCACTCTCTATGGAACATTTTTTGAAGGAATTGGAGCAGGCCGTAACTGACGGGTACTCAATAAAAATCCTTTACTATAAAAGTGGCAAAAAGCAATTAAATTATAGATTGGTCGATCCGTACAGAATTATCTATTGGAATAATAAGTGGTATGTGATTGGATTTTGTCATCTTAGGAATGATATCCGTAGTTTTAGAGTAGATCGAATTGAAAGTTTAATGCTAACCGAAAATAAGTTTAACCGGCCAGAAAATTTTTCAGCACGTGACTTTTTTATAAAAAATCTTCTTCCAACTATAGAAGATAAAGAAGGAATTATTTCTTTGGTTATTAGTGGGGATAAAAGTGTATTGGCTGATATTTGCCAACATTGGTTTTTAGGACATTATTTACAAGAGCGGACTTCAAATCAAGCAGTTTTTCTTCTTGAAAAAGATATGATACATACATATGTACCTTATTTACTTTTACCGTACAATAAATCTATTAAAGTTATTGAGCCAATAAGTCTTAAGAAAAGACTTATTGAAGTACTGTCGGAATTAATAAAATTTCATGAAGTAATATAACTTCCCTGACGTTAACTGTCAGGGAAGTTATATTATAATATCCATATCAATTGTGATTGGAGTGATATGGGATGCAAACAAAAAAAGTTTTTCTATATGTATTTAATACAATGTCGGACTGGGAATATGGATATTTAATTACCGAACTAAACTCAGGAAGATATTTTAAAAAAGATTTAGTACCTTTAAAAGTAATTACAGTAGGAGCTAATAAAGAAATGATTACTACTATGGGGGGACTGAGCATAAAACCAGATATTTCCCTTGATGAATGTACTTTTGAGAGTAAAGATCTTTTAATTTTACCAGGAGGGACTACTTGGAGTGAAGAAATTCATCAGCCTATCTTGGAAAGAATTGGCCAAGCTTTAAAGTTTGGCACTATTGTTGCTGCAATTTGTGGTGCAACTGAGGCCCTTGCCAATATGGGATACTTAGATACTAGAAAGCATACAAGTAATAATTTAGAATACACTAAAATGGTATGTCCTAACTATAAAGGAGAAAAGTTCTATGAGTTGGGATCTGCGGTATCTGATGCGAATTTAGTTACTGCATCAGGAATAGCTCCTCTGGAATTTGCGATGGAAGTACTGAAAAAATTAGATGTATTTGCACCAGATACATTACATGCATGGTATAACCTAAATAAGACTCATAAACCTGAATACTTCTTCCAGTTAATGAATTCAATAAATAGATGAGCTAAAAAATTAACTTAGCAGATTTATATTTGTTTAAATAATTACCATGCTCTAGACAATGTCAAAGCATGGTTTTTGAATATAACTTAAAAATGGTTATGGAGTAATGAAAATTCCTTAACGTTGAAAATTCGTATTTTCCTGACGTTATCTCTATAAAAGGAAATATGATAGTAATCTTATATTGGAAGTGATAGAACTGAGTTATAAAAACTAGAAGAAAATTGTTACGTTAATACTTTTTAGAGCACTCAATTGTTGAGTGCTCATTTTGTTTAGGACATAATTGTTTTAAATGGAAATAAACTACCAATAGGTGATATCCTTAAGGTATAGTATTTACTTTGAATAGGAGGTTGATGGAGTCTATGGGGGTACGTATAGTGGATGATTTACAGCAATTATCATTGTTACTTATGTTTTTAAGTACATTTATATTTTACAGATACTTAAAGAAAGTGAAACGAGAGAGGAAATTGACTGGTTTTGAATGGACAATGTATTTTGTCACTCAATTTGCGACATTAATTTGGGCATTCACTTATTTTATTAAACACTTAGCTGAATCGTAATTTCTATTCATTTCAACTAGTTTACTGTTATCTATTAGGAATATAAATATAGTCCGTATCTAAATCAATGACAACATCGCTCATGATGTATTCTCGTAGTAACTTTGGGATTCTTTCATAGTGGTACCGTACACAAAATAAGCTTAGAAGCTCTTCGTTAGATAACTCTTCATTTTTAACATTTATAGACAGGACGCATTCAATGTTTTAAGGAATTAAGTCAAGGAATAATTACTCCTTTAAAAGTATTTGTCTCATATGAATAATGAACAAAACGAACAGATACTTGTCACATAGCCTACATATGTTTCGACACTAATATGATAACAGAGCGCGGAGTAACATGTACGAGAATTTTTTTATAGGTACATCGGGTATGTAAACCAGGCAGGGGTTTTGCTTTTTCATTATGTATAAAAAGTATATTATCTTTCTTAATGTACATATTAAGTAAAGTATTTAATATCATGTACATAAAAGGCGGGGTAATATGGATGAAAATAAGAAAAATGAAGAATTGATTAAATTTAAGAAACAATGGTTTAATGAAGATAATCAACCAGTAGCTGGTATAGAGTTAGCTTTACCGCCCGATATAGGCAGCATGTTAGACTTGAAATCAGTTGATGATGAAAGTGGAGAAAGTAATAATGAATAAGTTTAATCTATACGCATCCATTTGGGTGCTTTTGTTTTTTTTGACAATAGAAGATGGATTATCAAATCCTTATTGAAAAAAGATTGATCTAAATAGATCCATTTTTTATATATGTAACTTTTAATTTTCACAAAAAAGTTTAATTAAAGTTCATTTAGAATGCTATATAAAATGGGAATGCTAATAACATTTACCATTAAAGGATTGGGCTATTATGCATATTATTTTTGAAAGTATTATTTTAATTTTTACTGGGATTCTTGCATTAAAAATGACGGGTAGTAAATCTGTTAGCCAAATGACGAGAGCTGAAATCATTATAGTAGTATCAATAGCACGTATTATTGTAGAGCCTGTATTAAGTAGGAAAGTAGTCCCATCTATATTTGCAGCTGTAATATTTGCAAGCGTACTTCTTATCATTCATTTCTTTGAACTGAAATCAAGGAAGGCGGAACAATTCCTAAATGGCAGTAGCTTTGTAATTGTTGAAAACGGAGAGATTATTAAAGCGAACTTGATGAAGGCAAAAATGTCTGAACAACAACTTTATATGCAATTAAGAGAAAAAGGAATTCATGATTTAAAGAGTTTGCAGCAAGTTACAGCTGAGCCGAATGGACGTATTGGTTATCAATTAATAGAGAAAGCTCAACCGATAACTTTAGAAATGTTAGAAAAAATATTAGATCAGCACAATACAAAAAGATAATTTCTCCTGAGAAAAGCTAATACCACAACAAAAGTATTGGCTTTTTTATTTTTCTACAAAAACATATGGGTTGATAAAAAAGAGTGAGTTTTACACCAATCTTTAAAATAGATATAGGCTTATTATTATGCTATATTCAATGGAGCTATAGTGACTGTGGTGAAAAAAGCAGCTTTAAAATGAATATGGCTTTCATCTGATATTAAACATGAGATAAGAATAAGGAGATAGAAATATAATGGAATTTTGGGAATCAAGCTTTATTGAGAAGCAAACGATGTGGGGGTTTGAACCTACAGAATCTGCAATTTTGACAAAAGATTTTTTTGTGGAAAACAATGTTAAAGACATATTAGTTCCGGGTATTGGATATGGGAGAAACGCAAAGGTATTTATCGAAAATGGTATAAATGTAACAGGCATTGAAATTTCGAAAACAGCGATCGATTTAGCAAGAGAAAACGGACTAGAAGATGTTAGTATGTATCACGGTTCGGTAAACAAAATGCCTTTTGATAATAAACTATATGATGGGATATTTAGTCATGCACTTCTTCATTTGTTGAATGAGCAGGAAAGAGAGAAATTTATTAAAGATTGTTATAATCAGTTAAAACCAGGCAGATATATGGTTTTTACAACAGTTTCAAAAAAAGCTCCAATGTATGGAAAAGGAAAACAGTTGGAGCAAGACTATTATGAGATAATGGAAGGCGTAAACATGTTCTTCTATGATTCTGAATCTATAAAACAAGATTTTAATAAATATGGATTAGTACAAGTTTCGGAAATTGATGAACCAAACAAGAACATGACAAATAAACCTTCAATCAATTTCTTAATGATAAAATGCAAGAAAGAACTATAAATAAAGTGAAACTTTAATCAGTGGGGGGGTTCTCCATCCCCCACTGATTATTAGTTGAACCAATCGGACTTTTATGGGCAGTTGATCCCCCACCTAACTTCTTTGCTTTCGCTGAATTTTGAGGTGGGGGTCTTACTGCCCATTAAAGCGGGATAAAAGTTATTAACAATTACTAAAGATGTTTATATATTGATTATGCACAAATAAAAAGGACAAGCATATAATATAATTACCTATTAATTTTAAGTAACCTTAACTTTCTTTAATAGGGTATCTCAAAATCCCCAAAAAGAGTACTTGCGGAAACAAGTGCTCTTTTATTTTTTTGTTTATTAAAGATGATTATATTGCGTTCAACTAATATGGAATTTAAAACCATAAACTTTGAATAAAATGGTAAAATTAATAGGAGGATGTATAAAGGGGGACGGGGATTTGAAACTTAAAGAACTGGCGAATTTATTTTTGATTAAAGAAATCGTTGGGGATATGGATGTAGAAATTACGGGCTTAGAAATGGATTCTAGAAAAATAACTAGTGGAAATCTATTTATATGTGTATCAGGTATTGATGGTTTTCTTGAAGATCGGCATCAATTTGTTGAAGATGCAGTAAAAAATGGCGCTGTGGCGTTAATTGTAGAAAGAGATGTAAATATTGAAATACCTAAAATAATTGTTAATGATGCACGATACGCTATGGCAGTTATTGCGTCACATTTCTATGGTTACCCGTCTAATAAAATGAAGCTAATTGGAATTACAGGAACAAATGGTAAAACAACCACTTCCTATTTACTTGAAAAAATTTTAACTGATTATGGATTTCAAACAGGGCTTATGGGGAATAACGGAGTGAAAGTTGGTTCGAAATGGTATCCTACTGATATTAATACACAAGAACCTCCAACGCTTCAACGGAATTTGCAAATGATGAAAAATCAAAATGTAGATTATTGTGTTATGGAAGTTACTTCACAAGGGTTACATATGGAGAGAGTTAAAGGATGTAACTTTAAAACTGCTGTTTTCACAAATTTAACGCAAGATCATTTGGATTATCACGGAACATTTCAGGAATATAAGCACGTAAAAGGTCTTCTTTTTTCAAGATTAGGAAATGATTTTTCTACTATAGATCAAAAAATTGCTATTTTGAATGCAGATGATCCATCGGTAGAATACTTTAAAAAAGTTACTTCTGCTGAAGTGATCACATATGGGATACATAATGGAGCAGATGTTCAAGCGAAGAGCATAACTTTAAGTTCAAAAGGAATTCAGTTTTTAGTTTCTTCCTTTAATGGAGAAATAGAAATCAATCTAAATCTAGTAGGCCGCTTTAATGTCTATAATGCATTAGCAGCAATAACAGCTGCATTGGTTGAAGGTATTCCGCTTACAAACATTAGTGACAGCTTATGTAACTTAAAGAGCATTGAAGGTAGAATGGAAATTATAGACGAAAACCAAGATTTCCTTGTAATAGTGGACTACGCTCATACACCGGATGCGTTAGAAAATGTCCTCTCTACAATTAGCGAGTTTTCAAAAGGTAAAATCATTACTGTTTTCGGTTGCGGTGGAGATAGAGACGCAAAAAAACGATCTATAATGGGTGGAATTGCTGGAAGTTATAGCGATTTTGTTTTTATTACTTCTGACAATCCACGTTCGGAAGACCCGAAGGCAATAATTAAAGATATTGAAAAAGGATTTTCACAGAATAATAATTTGAATTATAAAATAGAAGTAGATCGTGAACTAGCTATAAATCATGCAATACACATGGCATCTACTAATGATATTGTTTTGATTGCAGGGAAGGGGCATGAAACGTATCAAATTTTAAAAGATTCAACTATTCATTTTGATGATAAAGAAAAAGCTCGACAAGCAATTATTAATAAATGAATGAATTCAATTAATAGCTAAATAGTATTTCTAATAAAAATAATGTTTTAAATGAAGTTAAAACTAATAACGAAGCAATTTTCCAAGGATTTACAATTGAAAGGTAAGGGTGTTTCTATGAATATATGAGGAAAAAACCTTACCTTTTATAGTTTTATTTCTGAAAAACAAATGTTATAGCATTTGTTTTTAATTGAATGTGTCTTTCGTTTCGGACTATATTATAAGCTAATTCTTTTATTTCAATTTCTATTTCTTGCCATTCTTTATAAATGCTTTTTAATAGATGTAGCATATCTTCAGTGGGAAGATTAATTTCAATTAAAGCAACTAATTCTTCATTCGTATGTAAGTCAATTTCTTGTATGTTCGAGTTAATAATGAAACAATTGATACCACCAATCTTTGTACCTTTTTTCATAGAATGGAGCACTTTTTTAAAATCTTCTTCTGATTGAACATGCTCTAAACTTGATACTGCAACGATATAATTATAAGTGTTAGGGGCAATATAGTAGTTTTCAATAGCTGCTTGTTCTGTTTTTATGACTTCAAATACATCATGTTCTTTGCTGTAAGTTTGTAATTTTGTTAAAGCGGAATCAAGTAAGTCCACACATGTAACAGTGCCGCTAGCATTTTTTATTTTTTGTGCAATTGGAATACTATTTCTACCAACGCCAGAGCCGAGGTCAAGTACTTGTAAGTTAGTTTGTCCTTCAAAGTAATCCATCAAGTCCAGAACTGTTTTAACCGGTTTATAAAGCCAAGAACCAGTTTCAAATAGTTTGTATTGTTCATAGCAAAGGTCATGATATTTCCTTTCTTCGTTTCTTATGTAATCGATACGGTTCATATAGTTTCAGCTCCAATATTTTCATTCCAACATGGTCCTTCAGCTAAACTTGCTTTAGCATCTAAAACCAATTCTATATTACTGATCAAGATGTTCACCTCAACTTATAAGATATTTATATAATTCGATAAGAATGAAGGTAAACCTTTTAGTCAGAGGATATTAAGATTTGTACTATAGAAAACTGATTTTCTTAAGTGATTAAAAAAATGTATAAACATGGAGAGGAAAATGCATATGATGTTTTATGAAATTGTTTGCTTTTCTTGCAAAAATGTATTTCGTGTTTACGAAGGTAGTGAAAAATATAACCGATTTAAAGAGAAACCGAAAGGAACATATTGTTGCGATGAGTGTAGCCACAAAATTCAATTAGAAGCGATAAAGCATTTATTTAGATAGAGTTTTTATTCGAAAAAGTTTGACAATAAAGGTGTTATAAATTATCATATGAAAAAACTAATATTTAAAATGGC
The DNA here is from genome assembly GCF_052947655.1 of Bacillus pretiosus. NCBI lineage: Bacteria > Bacillati > Bacillota > Bacilli > Caryophanales > Bacillaceae > Bacillus > Bacillus pretiosus. The sequence goes on from NZ_CM129593.1 coordinate 2,465,105, forward strand.
ATGGAAGAGAAGAGTAGTTAAGAAAGAATACGTACAGAGAGCTCTGGTAGCTGAGAAAGAGCGGTATACAGCTTGACGAAAAAAGGCTTGGAGCTGCGCAAGGAACTAATTTGTTTAGGGATGGTGCGACGGATTCTCCCGTTATAGAGATAGGGTATACGCATATTTTGCCGTACCTGAAGAGGTTAATATGGCGACATATTAACAAACTGAGGTGGTACCGCGAAGCTAATAACTCTCGTCCTCAAGATGAATAATCTTGGGGGTGGGAGTTTTTTTATTGCATAAAACTGAAAGTGTGAAAATAAAAAATCAATTGAGGTGAGTAATATATGTATTGGGCGTATGAAGTAGCACATGAATTAATAAGAAAACATCCAAATAAAGAAACTTTTGTTTGCGCATCTGGAATAAGTCCATCTGGTTCTATTCATATCGGGAACTTTCGCGAAATAATAACGACTTATTTCGTTGTAAGAGCACTTCAAGATTTAGGGAAAAAGACTCGTTTTATATTTTCATGGGATGATTATGATAGGTTTAGAAAAGTTCCTAAAAATATTGATCCATCTTTTGCAAAATATATTGGTATGCCATACTGTGATATTCCAGATCCATATGGCTGTCATAACTCCTATGCAGAGCATTTTGAAAAAGAGTTTGAGAAATCGCTTCAAGTATTTGGGGTTGAAGTGGAATTCATATATCAACATGCTGAATATAGAAGTGGAAGATATAACAAAAACATATTAGAGGCTTTATATAAAAGAAAAGAAATATATGATATTTTAATGAGTTTTAAAATAGGAGAGTGTAGTGAAGAAGAGCGAGAGAGCTTTTATCCAGTCACATTATATTGTGAGAAATGCGGGAAAGATGCAACAACGATTACACATTTTGATGAAGTATTAAAAACAGTACGATATAAATGTGAATGCGGAAATCAAACTGAATTATCGGTATTAAATACAAATAAAATGAAACTGAATTGGAAAATCGATTGGCCGATGAGATGGATGATAGAGGATGTTATTTTTGAACCGGGCGGAAGAGATCATTCTTCGGAAACGGGTAGTTATAATGTATCAAAGGAAATTGCAATGAAAATATTTAATCGTGAAGCTCCTCATTATGTTGCTTATGATTTCATTAGAATTAAAGGGAATCATGAAAAAATGTCAAGTTCTTCAGGGAATAGTATTACACCTAATGATTTGTTAAAAGTATATTTACCAGAAGTGATTCTTTTTATGTTTGCTAAATATAGACCAAACGCAGCTTTTCATATCGGTCTTGATGAAGATGTGATTCGCAATTATACAGAATATGAACGATTGAAAGAAAGTTATGAGAATAAAACGCTCAAAAATGAAGATTTATTTGATGCAATTAAACTTTCTAGAGTTGATAGCAGAATTAAAGAATATCCGAAATTTAATCAAGTAGCAGGAACGTTACCGCTATTAAATTTTGATTCATCTATTTTACAAGGTATATTAGAAAAAATAGATAGGAATTATGCATTAGAGGATATGATAGCGATAAGCAAACGTGCAGAGTATTGGGTTAGAAACTTTCAAACTGAAAAATTAATTGCTGTAAATCAAGAGAGAAATATAGAGTTTTACAACACATTAGATGAAAAGCAGAAAGAGTGGCTAGTAGAAGCTTGCACCATACTTCTTCGTTCTAACAAAGATTACTCTAACTTAATGGAACAATTGTATTCGATTTGTCATCATGAAAATAAAAAAATAATGAAAGAAAATCAAAAACAATTATTTATTATTATATATAGGCTCATTATAAATCAGTCTAGCGGCCCACGTATACCGTTATTAATACATGTAGTAGGCATTGAAAAATTCATCACATTATTAGATTTCTAAAAAATAAAGGAAACGCAAGTACTCAGAGATCTAAGCTAAGTACTTGCGTTTCATATTTTGCTACCGTGAATACATTTTCGGACATTCATCACCACGTGGTTCATAAAAACAATGGCTTTTAAATTGCCCGACAAATGGCTGGTTATACCATTCAGGTGGACAAACACCAACTGGACGGAAATACCAAAGAGCCCAACGTGCTGGCCAGCGCCATTCACCTTGTAAAACTTTTCTTGCGATGTCTTTTTCTGAATCACGCGCGCGTTGATAAAAATATCCGTATTGCACTGCTTCAAATCCGCCAGGGCTTTGATATACTGCATCACGTACAGTTCGAAGTTGTTTAAAATCTAAGCAATCACAAAATACACGATTTACTACTACGCAACCAACAAGTTGTTCACCTTGTCGACCTTCTCCTTCAGCTTCAGCACGAATTAAACGAGCTAGTAAATCAACATCGCTTTCGTTATATGGAATAAGGGGCATAGTGCTACCACCTTTCTTTACCTGTTATAGTAAAGAGTGTATGTATGAAAATAAGCTAGGTGCTTTTCTATATGTAAATTTATTAATTTTTCAAAGGAGCTTTTGTGAAAAAAGCTAATTAGTAATTGTAGACTAATATAAAAGGGGAGAGATAAAATGTATCGAATTCATAAAGACCATATTATTTACGCAATGTCACCAGAAAACAAACCATGTATGGAAGTAGAAATTGGGAGTCGTCTTGTATTTGAAACATATGATTGCTTTGAAAATCAAATTGATTCTGAAGATGTTGCGTTTCAAGAATTAGATTGGAACCGAATTAATCCAGCGACTGGACCTGTATATATCATTGGTGCAGAACCTGGTGATATATTAGTTGTTAAGATTGAAAAGATAAAAATTGCAGAGCAAGGTGTTTTAACTACAGGTACGAATCTTGGTGTAATGGGTGAAGAGCTAAATGAAAATACCGTGAAAATTGTCCCGATACATAATGAACATGTTTTATTTTCAAATGAACTGCAAATCCCGATTAATCCAATGATTGGTGTAATTGGTACTGCGCCGAAAGAAGAGAGCATTTCATGTGGCACACCGCATGATCACGGCGGGAATATGGATTGTAAAGAAATAAAAGAAGGGACAACATTATTATTACCTGTAAATGTTCCTGGTGCTCTATTAGCATTAGGCGATTTACACGCAGCGATGGGGGATGGTGAAATTGGTGTTAGTGGAGTAGAGGTTGCTGGTGAGGTGACGGTAACTGTTCAGATTATAAAAGGAAAGAAATGGCCACTACCAATGGCGATCCAAAAAGAAAAACTTATGACGATTGCTTCAGAGAAATTGTTAGATGATGCAGCGAATCGCGCTGTACGTAATATGGTGACATTTTTACATGAAGAATTAGAAATGTCTAAAGCTGATGCAACACTTTTATTATCAGCTGCCGGTGATTTAAAAGTATGCCAAGTTGTGGATCCGCTGAAGACTGCTCGGATGGAATTAGGTATGAATTATGTGGAGAAACTGGGGTTTACTTTGAGTGAATTTCATATTAAATAAGAATAATAACAGAAGGATGCTTTTGTATAAAAGTATCCTTTTTTGATTTACGGATTATATAAAAAAAGGTAGTATTTATTTTATATAATTGAATATAAGATTGTGGATCGAAAAAGGAGTAAACACATGGTTAAAATTATGATTGTAGAAGACGATATGAAAATTGCAGAACTATTATCAACACATGTCGCGAAATACGGGTATGAAGGAATTATTGTATCGGATTTTCAAAATGTATTAAACATTTTTTTAGAAGAACAACCAGAGTTAGTTTTATTAGATATTAATTTACCAAGTTTTGATGGGTACTATTGGTGTCGTCAAATTCGAGGAGTTTCTACATGTCCGATATTATTTATTTCGGCTCGTGAAGGCACAATGGATCAAGTTATGGCGCTAGAAAACGGTGGCGATGATTTCATTTCAAAGCCATTCCATTACGAAGTTGTAATGGCTAAAATTCGTAGTCATTTAAGACGTGCTTACGGAGATTATGCACCAAAAGTAGAAGAACGGATGGTTGAGCAACAAGGTCTTTGTTTATATCCCGAAAGGCTTGTATTGAAGCTTAAGAATCAAGAAATTGATATAACGAGAAATGAAGCTATTTTATTAGAAATGTTAATGAAAAATTATCCGCGTGTTGTGGGTAGAGAAGTGTTATTAAATAAATTATGGGATAGTGAATCTTATGTTGATGATAATACATTGAGTGTAAATACAACTCGTGTGCGTAAAAAGTTAAAAACATTACAGATTGAAGATGCAATTGAAACGATTCGTAGTGTCGGTTATAGATTACATATTACTTGGGATAATGGTATAGAGAAATGATAAAATTATTTATTCGTGATCATATACCGCTCATTTGTTTTACAATAATTCAGCTACTAGTCATATTTCTTGTATATTGGTTTGACGGGCATAAACATATTGCAACGGCATTATATGCAATGTTTTTAGGCGTCTTTTTTATGGTAGGTTATTTAGTATTTCGTTACTTTACTCATCGTACGTTCTATGAAAGATTAGCAAATCCGATGCATTCTTTGGATGATTCTGTTCAAAAATCAGATTTTGCAGTTTTATCTACTGCACTTCAGGACTTACTTGAGGTGCAATATCGACATTATCAAAATCAGCTGCAAATACAAGAGAGAAAAAATAATGATCATTTAACCTTTATGAACCAGTGGATACATCAAATGAAAACACCTTTATCTGTAATAGAATTAATTACACAAGATGAAGTCGATCCGCGGTTTGAAAGTATTAATGAGGAAACAGATAGGCTAAAAAAGGGATTAGAGATGGCTCTATATGTCGCACGTTTAGAAGCATTTACGCAAGATTTTTATGTAGAAAGAGTACAACTACATAAAATAGTGAATGATTCTGTTCATGAACATAAACGCTTCTTTATCCGAAATTTTGTGTATCCAGAGCTTAAAATCGATAAAGACATTATTGTAGAAAGTGATGCGAAATGGTTACAATTTTTAATTGGACAAATACTATCGAATGCAATTAAATATTCTTCAGGTAGTAGAGAAAAGATTAAAGTGAAAGCTTGTAAGGAAGATAATAACGTTATACTTGAAATTGCCGATAATGGCGTAGGGATACCGAAGCAAGATTTACCTAGAGTATTTAAACCTTTCTTTACAGGGGAAAATGGTAGAGATTTTAAAGAGTCAACTGGAATGGGGCTATATCTTGTATATGAAATTACAAAACAATTAGGACATAGTGTAGAAATCCATTCAGAAGTTGGTAAAGGTACGGTTGTACGAATTATATTTTTTAATGTGTAAATAAGTGATTTAGGCTAAAGAACTTTGAAGATAAGTTTTTTAGCCTTATTTTATCCCGCTTTAATGGGCAGTAAGACCCCACTTCAAAATTCAGCGAAAGCAAAGAAGTTAGGTGGGGGATTAACTATCTATTAAGGTTTCACTTTATATCGAGTATATGAAATGGTAAAAGATCATATTAGTATGTATAATGACACACTAATAAATACGATTGTTAAATTAGAAGGATTTAATATAAAGCTGATGAATAGTTTTTGTAAGAAAAAAGCCATCTCTTTGAAAGAGACAGCTTCATGAATCCATCCTATGAATAAGTGTATCAACATTAATAAGTATAATGTTTGAATTCGTGATATGTATTATGGATTATAATAGAATGAGTCTTTTGTTTTTCCATGATATTAAGCAAACAAACTTAATAATTTATATCCAATTAATCCTAAAATAGTGATAGGAACCATCATTAAGAAAGAAGAAATTCGATTAGCATTAGAGCGTTCTAATACAAGAATCAAGATAATCCCGACTATCACTTCGGTATATCCAACAGGTAACATGTGACTATAGTCTTCAAAATGTAAAAGAATGTGAAGTCCATCTGTTACAAAAACTCCACTAATAAGCGCGCTTCCGAATTTATGAAGTGGATTTGTAGTATCTTTCCATAGAAAACCTGCAATTCCAAAGATAGTTCCTCCTATACATGCACATACAATCCATACAGATATAAAATAAATAGAGTGAGCTACATTTTTAATAACTATTGCATAACCATAGTAGCCTAATATCATGCCGAGTAGCGCAAGGATGCCAGAAAGTATAGCTGTACGTTTAGAATAACTCAAGCTAGCCACGAAAAAGGATGGAACTAACCAAACGCTTCCTAGGTTAACTAATGAATTCCAATTTCCTGGAAGTATACCTTGCCCCAATTTAGTTAGTATACCAACAATTACTCCTACTATAATCGGGATGAGAACGATCCTTAAAATAATATTTGATTTTGTAATTTTTAATGTTTTGTCCATAAATTCAATCCTTATATTAATATTTTCTGTAAACATATAATATCTTATTATAGGAGAGTAATCAATAAAAATTTATCGAAAAACAATAAGATATTATTGGATAACGAATAACATATAATTAATCATAAATTTATATAAAAATTATATAAGAGGGGGTACTTAGGGTTTTACTTTTTGGGGAAATATAAAGCAAGTAGTACAATAAATGCTGTTTGTTCAAAATGAATTTAAGAAATGATAAATAGCCCTTGAAGAAAGCAAACTTTATAATAGCACATATAATTGCATTTACTCATACAGTACTATCATGGTACAATATGGTTACTAACGACGGAAAGGAATGATGGGTGGACGATGATTAACTAATCTTATTTTTAAATGTTGAAATTCAATAAATTTCAATTTCTAAAAAATAGGATTAGTCTGCCCAATTTCCATACAACGGTATTGCTATTTATGTTGTGTAATAGCTTATTTGGGTATAAATATTTTAACGACTAATCCTGCCAAATTTATTTGGGAGGATTTTTTTATTCTCCCTTAATGAAAGGGATCGGTATTATGAAAGAACTATTAAAATTAAATGATGTTTATGTTGAAATAAAGGAAAATACTTTGTTAGAGAAAATGAATGTGACAGTAAAACAAGGGGATGTTATCGGATTAATTGGTAAAAACGGGGCTGGTAAATCAACATTACTTCAATTAATAAATGGGAAGATTGAACCGTCAAAAGGTACAGTTGAATGGCTTCAAATGAATATGACAACTGCATATGTTGAACAAGAAAAAGAATCTTTCGTTAGCAAGGATATGATTGCAAAAGAAGCAGAACTACTTGCGAAATGGGGCGTGCCAACGAATGATTTCCTTACTTTAAGTGGTGGTGAAAAGCTAAAAGTTCGATTAGCAAAAGGGTTTGCCCAAAATCCTAATGTCTTAATATTAGACGAACCGACAAATCATCTAGATGAGATGAGTACGGAATTTCTTATTAAACAAATAAAAAATATGAAAGGTACAGTTATCGTCGTATCACATGATCGATATTTTTTAGATGTTGTTGCGACTAGAATATGGTCAATTGAGGATAAGAAATTAATTGATCATAGCGGGAATTATACGAGTTATATGAAAGCACGTGAACATAAAAGAATGACGCAACAGCGTGAATATGAAAAACAACAAAAGAAAATAGAACAAGTAGAAACACATATAAAAGAATTAAGTTCATGGTCACAAAAGGCACATGCGCAGTCTACAAAACAAGAAGGTGTTAAAGAATTTTATCGTGTAAAGGCGAAGCGAATGGACGCGCAAGTTAAATCGAAACGAAAACGTCTTGAAAAAGAGCTAGAGAAAACGAAAGTAGAACGTGTGAAAGAAGATTATTCAGTTGAATTTTCTATTCAAGCGAGTAAAAAAGTAGGAAAACGTTTCTTAGAAGTAAAACAATTGCGGAAAGAATTTAATAAACGAACATTATTTGAAAACGTTAATTTTACAATTCAGCACGGTGAGAAGGTTGCGATTATTGGACCGAATGGTAGTGGGAAAACAACGTTACTAAAGATGATTATGGGAACAGAAACTGCTGAAGGAGAAGTATGGATTTCACCATCAGCAAACATTGGTTATTTAACACAAGAAGTATTTGATTTACCACTTGATAAAACACCAGAAGATTTATTTTATAAAGAGTCATTTGAAGAAAGAGGGAAAGTTCAAAATTTAATGAAACATTTAGGTTTTCAAGCTTCTCAATGGAAAGAGCCGATTGAGTATATGAGTATGGGGGAACGAGTAAAATGTAAGCTTATGGCTTATATTTTAGATGAAAAAGATGTACTTATTTTAGATGAACCGACGAATCACCTTGATCTGCCATCACGTGAACAGCTTGAAAACACATTAGCTGAGTATAATGGAACACTTGTTATCGTTTCTCACGATCGATATTTTTTGGAGAAAACAACTACGGCAAAACTTGTGTTTGTAAACAATACGATACAAAAGCAGCTCGAAGAACCTACGAAAACAAGAGATGAAATTGAAGAGCTACGTTTAACGTTAGAAACAGAAAGACAAGAAGTATTAGGGAAATTAAGCTTTTTAACTCCTAAAGACAAAGAATATAAAGAACTAGATGAACGGTTTATGGAACTTACGAAGCAGATTAAGGCGCTTTAACGTAAGTAAGGGGGATTAGACATGGGAGAAGAGGGTTTGACTAAGCTATTTAAAATAGATTGTGGTGATATATACCTACAAGAGTTTACGGTCAAAGATGCAGAAAGTATTTATAAAATAGCAAATCAACCGGACATAGAAAAGTTTTTACCGGACTGGAAATCAACGAAAGAACAACGAGTTAATTGGGTTACAAATTATGAAATACCAGAAAATAAAGCATTTCTTAATGCAGTGAGAACTACGACTAACATAGATGATCACATATTAAGACTAGGAATATTTAAGAAAACGACAAATGAATTTGTTGGATGGTGCTGCACAAGTATGAAAGATGAGCTTCCTGCACCGAATAGAGAAATTATGTATGCTGTTTCAAGTGAATATCATAATAATGGATATGCAACGAAAGCAACTAAAGGACTGATTGACTATTTGTTTAAAAATACAAATGTGGATGTCCTTAACGCAATTGCATTAATAAACAACGCACCATCAAATAAGGTCATTGAAAAATGTAGATTTACTTATTTGGGTCAACAGATGATAGAAAATCAAATTTATAATCATTATGTATTGAGTAAATCCGAATGGATAAAAAATAGCGCTCTTTAAAAGGAGCGAAAATGTAATGAAATCATTAAAAAGCTTAGAGCTAAAGTTCTAAGCTTTTTTGCATTGTGTGCTTTTCACCGAAAACAGATGTATTAAGTTGTACATGCAAGAACCATTTTATAAACAACATATTTGAAAAGGGATTTGGAATATTTTGTCGAAAGTGTTTATTTGTGAAAACACTAAATTTTCACTCTAATAATTCTGTAAATGAATTACCTTAAGCTTTAATAAAAGCATAAAGGGAACAAGGAGTTTGTATCTAAAATTAACGGTTAAGTGTTAGTGGATTACATTTTTTAAAAGTATGAAATAGTTTAAACGAGGGAGGAGAAAGCTTATTATACTTTGGTTTCGTGACTTACCACAAATAAGTATGGATTTGTCAGAATGGACTCCTTTTATACAAAATGATTGGCACCGAAAATATTATATGAAGTTTGTATATGTACTTCAAATCATTATTTTTCTAATACCGTATTATTTTGGAGCAAGTTTCACTCATATTAATATATTTTATCTTATCATTTTAGGTATTTTAGTCTTCATCATTCATGAATATCTACACGTTATTGTTATAAATAAAATGGGGGATATTAGCTTAACTTGCAGCGGAATATTTTTTTGGTTAAATACAAATGCAATTCTATCCAAAACGCGTTTTTGGATCTTTATGAGTTTACCTATTATTGTACTATCGGTCATTCCTGGCATTATATCATCTTTTGTATCAGGCAATTTTAAGTCAATCTTATTATTTGTATGTTGGATAAACGCAATAATTTCTGCTTCAGACATATACAATTCTTTGTTAATTGCGATCAAACCGAAGCAATCAATTTTTTGTAGAGGGTATTATAAAGTGAAAAAGAATTAAAATGGTGACGCAAAAACATTTCAATTAAAAGCGTTAGTTAAAAATATAATTTTGGGAAGGAAAAGACCGATAAAGCAATCGGTCTTTTCTCATTTTTATAATAAAGGTTTGATATACAATTGTATTTCCTATCACTATACAATTATTATAAGATAGTTATGTGTTAATTTTAATTTGTATATAGTATTATTAGCAGTTTTTTTAGAAATCTTACAAGCGTGTAAGATAAATGAAAGATGAATCAATATGAGCTATAAGAGAATTCATTTACACTCTATTGTGAGAAGTGCAAATGAAGGGAGAATAGAAATGGAAATTTTACATGCGAAAAATATTAGTAAAGTATATAAAGGGAAAATACCTTTTAAAGCATTAGTAGATATTGATTTATCAATTCAAAAAGGTGAATTTATAGGGATTATGGGGCCATCCGGTAGCGGGAAAACAACGTTATTAAATATGGTATCTACTATCGACTCTCCGACATCGGGAGAAATAGTAATAAATGGTACAAATCCTTTCCACTTATCATCAGAAGATTTAGCTTTATTCCGTAGGAAACAATTAGGATTTGTTTTCCAATCATTTAATTTACTTAGCACGCTTACAGTGAAGGAAAATATCGTATTGCCGATGACATTAGATGGCGTTTCTGTGCAAGAAATGAACAAATGCGTACAAGAAATCGCAGAGAAATTAAATATTACAGATATATTGAATAAAAGAACGTTTGAAATATCAGGAGGCCAAGCTCAAAGAACAGCAATTGCTCGTGCAATTGTTCATAAGCCGCAATTATTACTTGCAGACGAACCAACAGGGAATTTAGATTCTAAATCTTCAAATGATGTAATGGAGATGTTAGATACTCTAAATAAGGAAGAAAAAGCTACGATGATGTTAGTGACTCATGATCCGTATGCAGCGAGTTTTTGCAGCCGAGTAATTTTTATTAAAGATGGTCAACTATATAACGAAATTTATCGTGGTGAAAGCAGGCAAGCATTTTATCAAAAGATTATGGATGTCCTTTCTTTGTTAGGAGGGAAAAGGCATGACTTTTCGTCAATTCGCATTTAATAATATTTTTCGTAATAAGCGTACATATGCTGCCCATTTTTTAAGTAGTGCATTTTCTATAATGATTTTCTTTACGTATGCTCTTTTATTATTCCATCCTGATTTACAGGGGGAGTTGAAATCGACAAGTAAAACAATAAGTACATTTGGTACATTGGGATTTGAAGTTTCTCAAGGTTTGATTTTTGTCTTTTCATTCTTCTTCATTCTATATTCAGTGAGTTCGTTTTTAAAAACGCGTAAGAAAGAATTTGGCATTTTAATGATGCAAGGTATGTCAATGAGACAGCTTAAGAAGTTATTGTTAATTGAAAATATGTTAATTGGACTTGGTTCAATTTGTATAGGGGTTCTTATTGGACTTATATTTTCTAAACTAGTTTTATTAATAAGTGCCAGTGTATTAATGATTAGTAACGGCTTACCTTTTTATATGCCAGTAAAGGCGGTATTATTAACTGGCATCACGTTTCTATTCTTATTTTTAATTGTTTCGCTAGTTACTTTTAAAATGATAAAAGTAACAGAACTTGTGGAACTTATTCAAGCAGGGGAAAAGCCAAAGCCTGAACCGAAATCGTCAATTTTATTATCAATTTTTTCTTTATTTAGTATAGGATATGGCTATATTTTAGTATTTCGCTTTATCCCAAGTTATAGTTTTATTACGCTCGGAATGGGTGTTCTCCTAGTAATTATTGGAACGTACTTTTTATATACACAGTGTAGCGTTTATATATTGCATCTTGTGAAAAGGAGTGAATCTTTCTTTTTAAAGAGAACCAATATATTAACATTTTCAGAATTAATATACCGTATGAAAGATAATGCAACAATGTTTTTTATAGTATCTATTATTTCAGCAGTTGCTTTTACAGCAATTGGCACGACAGCAGCTCTTGGAAACAAAGATTTGGTAAGGATGACAAACCCGTATACATTTCTGTATACAGCTCCTGATAAAAATAAAATAACGGATAAACATCTCTCGATTATAAAAAAACATCTTGCTGATTCTAATATTCCATATCGAATGGCTTCCACTTCAGATATTTATACAGAAAGTAATGTAAATGTAATGAAGTTAAGTGAATATAACGAACTTGCGAGAGCACTCGGGTACCAACAAGAAACGATTGAAAAAGAAGATGAAATGTTATTAATCCCTGGAGTCGTATCACAAAAACAAGAGTTTAAAAATGGTGATTATAAAAAGAATATTGAAGTCATTCAAGGCGATTGGACAAAGACATTTCATGTGAAAAAAACTGTAGATAATTTAGTTTTGCCACACGATACGGAAGGGATTAATATTGCGATTCAAGATCATGTGTATGATGAAATTCCGCTTAATAGTAATCTAGATTTTGAAAATATTATTCAATATCGAACTTATGGATTTGTTGTAGATGATTGGATAAAAACGAAAGAGATTTCAAACCAATTAAGTGACATATTCGATCAAGATCCTAGAGACATACATTTTGAATTTAGAGCACTAACTATAGAGTTGTTAAGTGCAAAACAAACGAATGGGCTATTACTTATGGCAAGTGTTTTAGTTGGAATCGTCTTCTTTACTTTCGCTGCTAGTTTTATTTATTTCCGGTTATATACTGATTTGGACCGCGATCAGCAGCAATATAAGATGATTTCGAAAATGGGATTAAGTAAACGAGAGTTGAAAAAAGTTGTAACAAGACAATTAGTATTAATGTTCTTCTTACCGATTATAGTTGCAGTGATTCATACTGTGGTCGCTTATATGGCATTACAACAATTAGTCGATTTTTCTATTATGAATAGCTCTATCATAATTTTAATTTCATTTATATGTATACAAGTTTTATATTTCTTTATAACTCGTTGGCGTTACTTACAAAAGCTTTATAAAACTATGGAACAGTAGAGAATATCAGCAAGTAAGATTGTAGAAAAGCATGTAAAAAAACAATTTGAGTTATGAAAGGAACTGTGATGAAAAAACCACTCTCTATTTTCATATTAAGTATATTAATTTTAATAAGTTTAAGTGCATGCTCTAAAAATGAAAACAGATTTCCAGCTAACGGCGTATTAATCATTGGAGATGAGAATCATACTTCAACAATTATGAATCGTTATAAGGAAAATACGAAAGAACATGAAGTTTTTTCGGTGAAAACAGGTAGATTTGACCAAAAAAGGGTTTTGATATTAAATGAATCTACTGCAAAAGCGATGATTAAAGCAAAAATTTTTCGTAAAAGAGATCATTCATCTCATTCTAAACCTTTAGATACGTTACCGAGTTTTCCAAAAGAAAGTTCACTATTATTTATAAATGAAGAAGAAAAGAATATAAAAAGTATTGAAATAGAAGGAAAAGTGATACCAGTTACATATGATAGTGATGCTTGGCTTGGTAATAATCGAAATTATGGAACACTATGGTATGTAATTGTGGCGAGCAATAGTGTATATAAAGAAATACAGGCAAATGAAACAAAAATGCAACTTCTTCATCTGAAAGAATCTTTAGGTGACGAAAAACCTAAAATGTCGACAGATAATACATTGACTAATGAATATGTAAAAGTAAGAAAGTTAATTAAAGATTTTGAGGAAGAAGTATCAGTTCAATTTGTCACGATTGGAGAAAAATCATAAAAAAGAGTTCAAGGTTGATAGGAATTTTATCAGCCCTGAACTCTTTTTAATTTTAGACCATTTAGATAACATAGTTTACATTACTTCATTTAATCGCGTCTCGCTCGGTTCTTCAATCGCATTTGAATTTTGAACTGAATTATTTTGAGATTCTTTTTCCTTACGAGACCTTTGTAGCATTTCAAGTATGATCCATAAAGGAACACCTTTATCTTTTAACATCTTCCATAAATCTAATTCGTTAAATTTATGCTCAGGTTGTTTCATTTCTTTTTCAGATGAACGAATATCAAATTTGATGGGATCATTTGATTTTTTATCTTCAAGTTTAGTAGAAGAGATAGTATTATGCTCAAGATTAGATGGAGTTATTTTAGTAGGTTGAGATAACGTATGAATATTTAATCCGATTTGCATGCCTTTTCCTCCTCCTTAAGTAATAAAATTAGTTTTCTTATAATTATTAAAGCTATTTAATATAAGGAACCTATATTTAATTATAAATTTAAATAATTAGATTTACAAGTTATATTGTAAAAAGTAATTCCTCACTTGAATTAATATTTATCAACATTTGTGTATGTTTTCTCTATATACAATGTATATAAAATACTTTACATTATGTTTAAGTTAAGAACTCATTTTTAATAGGGAAATGTAAACGTTTTATTAGGGGGAGGAAGCATGGGGAAATTATTTTTAAAAATATGTTTATTCGCAATAGGGACTGTGTTTTTATTCGCAGCAAAAATAACTTACGCTGAAGAGAAACAACAAAATGATTATCCTATCATATTAGTGAATGGATTTGCTGGGTGGGGTAGAGAGGAAATGTTAGGGGTTAAATATTGGGGTGGTGTTCATGATATACAAGAAGATTTAAAAAGAAGTGGCTATACAGTACATACTGCTGCTGTTGGACCAGTTTCTAGTAACTGGGATCGTGCATGTGAATTATATGCGCAAATTAATGGAGGTACAGTAGACTACGGTGCCGCACATGCTGAGAAACATGGACATAATCGTTTTGGTAGAACTTATAGTGGTTTTGCACCGAATTGGAGTGAAACAAATAAAGTTCATTTAGTTGGGCATAGCATGGGCGGACAAACAATTAGAACATTAGTACAGCTATTAAAAGAAGGTAGTTTTGAAGAAAAAAATCATGTGAAAAATCATCCGAACACGAATATATCACCACTATTTGAGGGCAAGAAATCATATGTTCATAGTGTGACAACATTAGCAACTCCTCACAATGGCACGACACTTGCGGATGGTAGTCTTCTACTACCGTTCGTTAAAGATTTACTCATTACAGCTGCAAGTTTTGGAGGGAATAATAATTTATCGTTATATGATTTTAAATTGGATCAATGGGGTATAAAAAAGAATACTGGAGAGTCTTTTTTCCAATATACTGATCGTATTGTAAATAGTTCACTTTGGGAAGATACAAAAGATATAAGTCAATGGGATTTAAGTACAGATGGTGCAAAGGAGCTTAATAATTGGGTAAAAACGCAATCAGATGTGTATTACTTATCATATAGTGGTCATGCATCACAAGCGGCACCTATAACAGGTTTACATCTACCTCATATAACGATGAATAAGGTGTTAATGGGTAATGCGTTTTTCTTAGGTTCCTATGCAAGATATGAAGAAAATCGACCATTAATTGATACTTCTTGGTGGCAAAATGACGGTGTAGTAAATACAAATTCTATGGTCGCGCCCTCATCTAATGCTATTGTAAATAGTAATGAGCATTTACAGATTGGGAAATGGAATCATATTGAAACAAAAGTAAATTGGGACCATCTCGATATGGTAGGACTTAGTGTTTCAGATACGTTAGGTTTTTCTAGCATTCAAGAGTTTTATAGAACAATTGCAGAAAAATTATCAAGATTACCGAAATAGGTAATAATAAAGCGCTCTCGATGGAATTCGAGGGCGCTTTATATTATATTGAAAGAGGGATATGGTAGAAAAATATGGGGGGATATTATGAAAGTTCAAGTTGTATTATCTGGATATGGGACAGTAGGAAGAGAGTTTATAAAATTATTAAATGAAAAATATTTATATATAAATGAATCATATGGAATAGATTTAGTGGTAAGCGCTGTATTAGGTAGAAATGTTGCAATACATAATGAGGATGGATTATCTATTCATCACTTATTAATGTATGGTGGCGGTAGCGCTGCAATTGAAGAATACATTGAACATCATCCAGAGGAACGAGCAACAACTAGCATAAGTGGAACTGTATTAGTAGAATCAACAGTTACAAACCTTAAAGATGGAAATCCAGGAAAACAATATATAAAACAAGCGATTGAGAACCATATGGATATTGTAGCAATTTCAAAAGGCGCACTCGTTACAAACTGGAGAGAAATAAATGAAGCAGCAAAAATCGCAAATGTACGAATTCGATATAGTGGTGCAACTGCGGCGGCATTACCGACACTTGATATTGGTCAATTTAGTTTAGCTGGTTGCCATATTGAAAAAATAGAAGGAATATTAAACGGGACTACAAATTATATCCTTTCGAAAATGAATGAGGAAGATATTACGTTTGAAGAAGCACTGAAAGAAGCGCAAAGTAAAGGAATTGCTGAAACGAACCCAATATTAGATGTAAGTGGTTCTGATAGTGCGTGTAAATTGTTACTTTTGACAAACAGTTTAATGGGAACAGAAAATACGCTTACTGATATACATATAAAGGGTATTGAACATGTTACAAAACAACAAATTCGAAATGCTAAAGAACAAAATAAATATATTAAATTAATAGCTTCAGCATATAAGGATAAGGATGGTAAAGTGGCTCTTCATGTGGAACCGTACGAAATAGATAAAGATCATCCACTAGCAAAAGTAAATGGAACAGAAAAAGGAATTACGTTCTTTACAGATACGATGGGGCAAGTTACTACAATTGGTGGTGCTTCCAATCCACGTGGAGCCGCAGCAGCAGCTTTAAAAGATGTAATTAACTTATACCGCAAAGATTTATCCCTTAGTAATAGGCAGTAAAATGCCTGTTACTAAGGGATAATAATCAGTGGGTGATAATCAGCCCCATTGATTAAAGTTCCACTTTATAAGACCGTACCGCCCTTTATAAAAAATACATATGTAGTGGACCTTTTGAGAATGAAATAAATATGCAAAAATGATTGCAGGGGGTAAGGAATTGTTTAAAGATTTTAAAGTTGTGAAAGATCGTCCCGTTTATATTCAATTGAAAGATTATTTGAAAAAGATGATTATGAAAGGTCATTTGCTCGGGGATCAAAAAATCCCTTCAACTAGGGAACTAAGTGAATTACTAAGTGTGAGCAGAAATACTGTACTCGCTGCTTATGCGGATTTAGAGCAAGAAGGACTCATTTATGCAGTTAAAGGGAAAGGGAATTTTGTAGCGAAGGTTGATATATCGAACACTTCGTCTGTTGAAATAGATTGGAAACATAAACTTAATACAGTTACCTTATTAGCGGATGAATTAGATTTAATGAAACATGGTGTTCGCTGGGAAAAAGGAATGATTGTTTTTAATAGCATTGCTCCGGACGAAAAGCTATTTGATGTGGAAAATTTCAAAAGAGCTTTTCTTACTCGTATGTCCATTGAAGGGGATGTCGTATTAAACTACGGATACGCAAAAGGTTATAGACCTTTAATGAATTATCTACTTCATTATATGGAAATGAAAGGTGTAGATATTTCGAACAAAGATATTTTAATTACAAATGGATTTACAGAAGGATTAGACATCGTGCTATCCTCGTTATCGAAGAAATCAGGGCGGGTTATTTGTGAGAATCCAACTCACCATGCTGCATTGAAGCTTTTCCGTTTACATGGACTTGAAGTTCACGGAATTAATATGAATGAAGATGGCATCGATACGAACGAAGTAGAAAAAAGTTTGCGTGAAAAAGAGTTTGATTTCGCATATTTAATTCCTTCCTATCATAATCCAACCGGTATTGTTACGAGTTCGGAGAAAAGAACGGAACTGATGAGATTATTCTCCAAATATAAGGTTCCTATTATAGAAGATGGATTTAATGAAGAGCTACGTTATTCAGGTTCACACTTAGCACCATTATTAACTTTTGCTGGCGCTGGTAATAATGTAATTTATATTAGTAGCTTTTCAAAGGTACTTTTCCCTGGTTTACGTGTAGGCTGGATCATCGCCGATAAAGAACTGATTCATCATTTAGAAAGTGTAAAAAGAGCAAGAACGATTCACACATCTACGTTAGATCAAGCTGTTCTATTTCAATATTTACATGAAGGATATTTTGAAAAATATTTAAAAAAGGCAAGATCAGTTTATAAGAAGAAATATGAATTAGCTGTTGGGGCGTGTAACGAGTACATTCCGTTTCAAAGAATGACCGGTGATGGTGGACTTCATTTATTTATAGAGTTAGAAGAAAAAATTCATGCCCGCACACTTTTACAAAAGTGTTATGAGCAAGGGGTTACATTTTCTCCAGGAGATGTTTTTTATTCTGATGGAGGAGGAGCGACTACTTTTCGATTAGGATTTTCACGTCTGAAAGAAGAAGAAATAGTTCGTGGAATCAAAATAATCGGTGATACAATAAAAACTGAAATTTGGAGTTGAGGAAATGAGAATTGGCGTTATTATGGGGGGAGTATCCTCTGAAAAACAAGTATCAATTATGACTGGAAATGAAATGATTGCAAATTTAGATAAAAATAAATATGAAATCGTACCAATTACGTTAAATGAAAAAATGGATTTAATCGAAAAAGCGAAAGACATTGATTTTGCGCTGCTTGCATTACACGGAAAATATGGAGAAGATGGGACGGTTCAAGGCACGCTTGAAAGTTTAGGTATTCCATATAGCGGGAGCAATATGTTATCTAGCGGTATATGTATGGACAAAAATATTTCGAAAAAGATTTTACGCTATGAAGGTATAGAAACACCCGATTGGATTGAACTTACAAAAATGGCGGATCTAAATCTTGATGAATTAGAGAAGTTAGGATTTCCGTTAGTGGTAAAACCAAACTCTGGTGGATCAAGTGTTGGGGTAAAGATTGTATATGATAAAGATGAATTAATTTCAATGCTGGAAACTGTGTTTGAATGGGATTCTGAAGTAGTAATAGAGAAGTATATAAAAGGTGATGAGATTACATGTTCAATTTTTGATGGAAAACAGTTACCTATTATTTCAATCCGACATGCAGCTGAGTTCTTTGATTACAATGCAAAATATGATGATGTTAGTACAATTGAAGAAGTTATCGAACTTCCAGGAGAATTGAAGGAACGTGTAAACAAAGCGTCACTGGCTTGTTATAAAGCATTGAAATGCAGCGTTTATGCAAGGGTGGATATGATGGTAAAGGACGGAATTCCATATGTAATGGAGGTTAATACATTACCAGGGATGACACAAGCAAGTTTACTACCGAAAAGTGCAGATGCAGCTGGTATTCATTATAGTAAACTATTAGATATGATTATTGAAACTTCATTAAAAGCAAGAAAAGAAGAAGGATTTTAAGAAGCGCTATCATGAATACTTTTGACAGTAACATGAAGTATGTTATGATGAATACAATACGAAAATTAAATATTTATCCACTAGGGGGGCCTATTATAGGCTGAGATCAAATGAGAATTTGAGACTCTTAGTACCTGATCTGGTTAATACTAGCGTAGGGAAGTGGGAAGACATTACTATTTTATGAATAAATACTGTCAATTTCACTTTCTTTACGTTTGTAAAGAAAGTTTTTTTATTTTACAGATTTAATAACTGTGGGTAAATACTTAAATTTTATACTTTATTGGAGGGATTTAAATGACATTTTCACAATCATTACGTCAAGAAGTAGATTCAATTTGGGAAGCTAGTTTTCATCACCCTTTTGTAAAACAACTTGGTGAAGGAACGTTAGATTTAGCTAGTTTTCGCTATTACGTACTTCAAGATTCATATTATTTGAGTCACTTCGCTAGAGTACAAACTTTAGGAGCTGCAAAAGCACTGGAATTAGAAACGACAGCTCGTATGGCACACCATGCTCAAAATACATACGAGGCGGAATTATCTTTACATGAGAACTTTGCGAAGAAACTAGGGATAACACAAGAAGAGAAAGATAATTTTATCCCTGCTCCAACTGCATACGCTTATACTTCACATATGTATCGTGCTGCGTATGAAGGACATTTAGGCGATATCATTGCAGCAATTTTACCTTGCTATTGGTTGTATTATGAAATTGGGGAGCGTTTAAAAGAATGTCAGCCAGAAGAGCCAATTTATAACGAATGGATTTCTGCTTATGGATCTGATTGGTTCCGTACATTAGTTGAAGAGCAAATTACACGGTTAGATACTATCGCTGAAAAAGTGACAAAGTCTGACCGGAAGCGAATGAAACAGCATTTTATTATTAGTAGTCAATATGAATATTCATTTTGGGAAATGGCTTATACTTTAGAAAAGTGGCCAGTGAATACAGAAGTAGAAGATGTCATTGGATAATGAGTAGGGGTATGGATAATACTTATGTATATGATTTCACAAAAGAAGTATCGCAAAAAGACGCATCAATCTAAGTGCGTCTTTTTTCAATTTATAAAAATGAGCCTATGGAAAAAATAACCTAAAAATAGGTATATGAACAAGGTGCATTATCTAGTGATAGGTCATATTTTGTAGGGGTACGTATTGAACTTAGTTTATAGCGCTATTTCTACTTAGATTTAACGAACAGAAATATAAGAAAGCATTGGAAAAGTTGAAGTTTATAAACGGAGGTAATGAAAATGAATAAGTTTCAACAAGAACTACAAGCGTTAAGCCTTAATGATTACCAATCTGGAAATATTGTGTATTGGGACCAACAAAACCAATATCCATATTACTATATTGAAGATGCTGCTCGTCGCTGTGGCGGTTGTGGTCGTTGTGGAGGTTGTGCAGGTCGCTGTGGTGGATTTCGTTGTGGTGGATTCCGTTGTATTGGTTGCTTCGGTTGTTTTGGTTGTGGAGGTTGTGGAGGTTGTGGCGGCTGTGGTAGTTGTTCTAATTGTTTTAGTGGTTTTAATGGTACTACTGATACAACTGGTACTATTGTAACATATGAATATTGATAAGAGAAAAAAGGAATCCAATAGTGAAGTATTATATAATTTTTATTAAAGAATTTAATAAAAACACATGTAGCATTCAAGTGAAAGAATGATATTTAGATTTTTAGTTGTAAATCAAGATAAGATATATAAAGCAATGACTAGACTTAAAACCTAATCATTGCTTTTTTATATTTTTACCATCAAATAAGGAATCTGTTGCTTCTAGTTAGTGGGTAGCGAAAGCAATTATTACAACTATGTAAGATTAATGTAATGTTAATCGATAGTAAATGAAGATACTTGAGTGTATTTTAAATAAGATTTAAAAGTACTGTTTATTTTTAAAATATTGAGGTAAGTAAAATTCTATTAGGAAGTGTATTAAAATGATTGAACTTAAATCTATTATCCATTCGTACAAACTAAAGAGAAAAATAGCAAGGGATTTATACGGAAACAGAGATGAATTGACACTGTTATTAAATGAATTTAATAAAATGAAACACACAGTAACATGTGAAAAAAAGAAAAATAATATATTATCTCGTTTACAATTAATTTATCAACATATGAAATTAGATAAACGGTATCCTCTTCCAATTACTTTTAATAGTAAATTATTGGATCGATTAGAAAAAGAATCTCTTCATTCTATTGAGGAAGGTATAGCATGTCTACAATTAATGTTAGATATGAATTATGAGAAAATAAAACAATATGGATCGAGTACAAGTAGGTCATTTGTTCCATTATCGCAGTCTTCCATTTGTCTTGCTGATTGTATTTGCATAACTGGATTTGTATTAGGATTACTAGGTGCAATTACATTTGGGGGATTAGTTTTATCTGTATGTTCAATTACATAAAGGTTGATATTTGCAAGAAGGGCACCGACTTAAGGTGTTCTTTTTTAGTTTTATTGTAAATGATAAATATTACATCATTCTTATCGCAACAAAGTAGTTCAGCCCCTAACGGTATGCGTCAAGGTGCTGAAATTTGAGAACCCTTCTTTAATAGATAAATATGATTATCAATCTCTTGCATTATAACACTAGGTTAATTAAATGAGAAACTTAATATTTATATGTAGTTATATAAGTGAGAATGTGAACAAATTTGAATGGGTTATTGCGATTCTAGAGATTGTAAAGCCATACATGGATGAAAAAGATTTTGAGCAAGTAATGTTTAAAACTGTAGTTCTTATGCAAGAGGAAATGGATATTAAATAAAATTGTTATTTCATTGTAAGTAAAAAGAGCACACATATAAGCATGCTCTTCGATAAGAAAGGTAGATCCCTATGAGCGGAGAGACTACATACAATATCGTATGTTCGTTTCTTTTAAATGTGAAGAAAAAGTCAACAAAAGGTCAACGTAAAGTCAATGAAAATTCAATAAAAATACTATTTGGTAAGTACATGTAAAAAAGAGCGCCTTGTAAAGGCACACTTTGTAAAGTTTTTTTCTACTGTCGTGTTTTTTTATAGAGTTGAAAGCTATTATCCCACTTATAAAACTAGGCAGTGGGCTCCAAAAGAAGAACCCCTATCGACCAGTTACTAGGGTGACAGTTAAGAAAAGGAGTGGTACTAAAATAATCATTATAAAAGATATTCTTTGATATGGATTTATATAAAAACGCCCCTTTATAGATATATAGTAGTGTATTTATATTTACAATTCAGTAGCTTTGAAAGTTCATTATTTTTAGTAAAGATTTCACTTGGTCACAAATAAAAGAGCAGCTAGCAAAAGCTAACTGCTTTTATAAGAAAATCGGAGAAAGATAACCATGTGTCTAAAGTATTGACGGAATTTTGAGTTTTATTCAGGAGAGAGAAAGAAATGACATATTTAGAGCAAATAAATAAGCTTTCTTCACAATTACCTTTAGTAGTTCTTCAAGATATTCATAATCATGTAAGAGATTGGTTGGCAAGTGGTGGAGAAGAAAATGATTCGTATATTGGTCAGAAATTACGATTCGCAGAAAATTATCTAAAGGCGAGAGGGACAGAATGAAATGCAAACATAAGTGGATTGACATGGAAGATGGAACAAATGACAAGTTCTGTGTGAAATGTAGCCAAAAGGTGAAACAAATGCAAATTGCATTACCTATAAGTATTTCTATTAGCGTTAGTGCAGCTTTACCAATGGCGAGTGAGAAAATGACTATAATCTCATATGGGAGTTTACAAGAATTTTATAAAGATGAAGGAGTTTAATAAAGAAAGAGGATTCGGAATTCAACCCTTGGGAAATGCAACAAAATAGTTATTTTAATAAAAGAAACCCCGATTGTTTGCGGGGTTTCTAAGGGTAATCGTCAAGTAATGAGGTAATCGACTAATTAACCATATCATGAGTTTTTTTGTAAATGTGTCCGAATAGATAAGGTCATCATTTTGAACAAAAACGCTATTTTATAAAAAAAGAGAAGCGCTTAATCAAGACGCTCCTCTTAATGCCAATATACAATAACTATTCCATTATAATGTATAAGCGTAAAATATTTAACAATTAGCTATGTGGTAAAAATTTCATTTTGTATTAGTTTAAAACTAAAAAAGAGCACCATATAAGTGCTCTTTTCAAGAGTGAGTATAAATACCAATCATCCTATAATAGTATATGCACCGCATTATGTAGTTGCTACTAAAATTAACTTCATTTTTTAAAATTAGAGGTTTCTTTTAATGAAACCTCTAAAAAGATAACTAAATTTACGTTATTGTAAATTCGATTGCGATAGGAGTTCCTCCATCTAGGACAGCTCCTCCTACAATAGTAGCAGCTGTAGTAGTCACACCAGTAATAGTATCCCCTGTTTGAATAACGCCATTAATATAAAGTGTTAAAAAAGCATAAGAAGCAGGGAATGTTGTTACAGCACCAGTGTCATCAGTGAAGTCTGTGTTAGCAAAAGTTAAATCTGCTCCAGCGACAGTCCCTGTTGCTGCTGTACTTACAAATCGTCTTCCAGCTATAAAGGGCTTAACGATAGGCATTTATGTTCACCTCTTTTTTGAGAATAAACTCAGACAAGTTTTTTGAAAGTCTTGTCCTGTATTTTATTCTATGTTGTGCTTCTTTTAAAAGATACGGCTTGTATACTAGTAAAAAATTATAATTATTATGTGTTTAATAGATGCTGTATAAATTTAAACAAAATAATTCGTTTATAAGTGAGTAGATCGAACGGAGGGGAACCGTATCGTATGAATCAATTGTCATTTTTTAAAGACATCGATGAAAAGGAGATGCATAGACTTGTGGTGAAGGAGCTGAAAAACTACAAAGCATTGTGCGTCCGGATGAAAAATCAAGAAGAACAGGCTCGAGCGGGGGGCATCGTTCTTTTTCCTAAAATGAAAGGTGACGAAAAGAATCATGAGATACGTGTTAAACAAATTGAACGGACGTTGTAACATCTCTTGATGAAGAGGAACGTAGGATAATAGGGAATCGAAAGGTTAAAGATTCGTTTGTGTACAACGAATTTATGATAAAGCGTGATCCGTTTTATCATAAAGAAAAAAGTGATATTCAGTTGATAGCTACAGCTGTGGGGATTATATAAACTTAGTTTTGAGGTATCGGAAATGGGATTCTAGTATTTTGTAATGTTGTATAGATTGGTTAAGATGAGGTTGTTCTGCTTTACATGTTATATTATTTCCCTGCCCTGCCAATTGGTAGGTTTTTTTCATTCTATTAAAAATAATAATAGCTCGTCCAAACCTTTTAAATCTATCTTACATAGTATGTAGTAATAAATTTAAAAGGGGGAAACTAGTATGTCTTATTCCTACTATGATCATTGTAAGGATAACAAAAAGAAATATCATGATTGTCATAAAAGTAGTAAGAGTTATGACAAATGTGATAAAAAACATGATGAAAAGCCTTGGGTTAATGTAAAAGTGAATTGTTGTTCTGATGATAACCAATACAATCTTGTAAGAGCGTCTGCTTTTAGAGCTGTGAGCACAGTTAATCAGATTGTGCCAGCAAATACTTTTGTAAAAGTCTTATTCCAAAATGAACAATTTGATTTAGCAAATGAATATAACCCTGCAACATCCATTTTTATACCAAAGACAAGGGGTGTTTATTCTGTTATTGGAACAATTGCGTTCATTCCCAATAATCTAAACGTAAACTATAGAGCGCGGGTAGAAATTCGAGTTAATGGAAATCCAGCAATTGCAATAGATAATGATTTTTTTGGTCCAATAAACTTTGCTAATGTTGTTGCCGTTTCATCAATAATTCAATTGAATGCTGGGGATGTAGTCGAGGTTTTTGCACAAAGTAGCGTAGCTGGAGTTATCTCTACTGTAGAAAATAGTACGCATTTTGAAGCTGCAAGATTTCCGTCTCCAACAGAATAAGTGATATGAAATCCATCAGTAATCTTATCTAAGTAAAGTCACTAATTTATATTTGACCTGCATAAATGCAGGGCTTTTTTTCGATAAAAAGGGAACGTTTCCGGGGATTTCTCAAAACAGAATCAATATTACTCTATATCTATACAGTTCTTTGAAAGAAGAATAGTGTGGGGATAGCGTAGCCCCTTTATCAAAACGTTACCGGAGAACGGGCAAGG
Organism: Bacillus pretiosus; assembly: GCF_052947655.1. Lineage (NCBI taxonomy): Bacteria > Bacillati > Bacillota > Bacilli > Caryophanales > Bacillaceae > Bacillus > Bacillus pretiosus. The sequence continues at coordinate 2,490,598 of NZ_CM129593.1, forward strand.
GCGGTAAGAATCCGCAAGAAGGACGAAAAGACCAATTGAATTTATATAGTCAGCCACGATGTGTGAGTGTCGTGGCTTTTGTGTTTCTTATTGAGCCTGGTATATTTGCTGGGTTGATTGGTGATATAAACGTTTGATATACAGGTGCTTTAATTATATATAGGGGATTGCTCTTTTTCGTTTGCCCCTTTACATATATTGAAGAGTGTAGGACAGGCTCACTCGCTTGTATCTACCTTATTTCAATACTCATAAGAAACTCTTTATCACATTAAGAGCATCTACTGGCGCAGGTGCTCTCTTTTTATTGAACAAAATGGGGGAGGGTTGTTATAAATGATAGGGCTTAATCCACTCCATGAATGGTGGAAGATGAGTAGTTACACAAAATGGTATCACTACTTCTGGTTGACGCCAATAATTGCAGTGTTTCTCGGAATAGCTTGGGTAGTTTTAACAATCGTTGATTCTGTTTTATTTAAGAAATAGGAATGATGCCGAATGATAAGACCAATATCAATTATCGTAGACGCTGCCATGATCTGGTTGGTGTCTTGTTTGTTGTTAAGGAAAGATAAGGGGCGAGGCAGACTTGCAAATTGGAATATTATTAGTGTAAAACAAAAAACATAGGCTAGTAAACAAGCTGTTTTCAACTTTTATTCATAGAATATGATGAATTCTATTTTTAGAGGAGGGAATCATATCTATGGGATGCAACAATAATTTTGGACATTCTCGAGATTGCAATAGATTTTGGGATGATTTAGTATTTTGCGGATGCGGTCGTAGACGCAGAAGAAACGATTTTAACGACTGTCATTGTAGACGTGACTGCGATTGTGATGAGTGTCGTCGCAGACGTAATCATGACCGTGATCGTGATGATCGTCGAGATTGGTAAAGCCTTTTAAAAGAGTGCATATCTTTATAGCACTCTTTTTTATTAAGATTTTTAATACTTAATAATTTGAAAGGCGCAGTCTCAATTGGATTTAGCGTTTAACAAAACAAACGAACGAAAAAGAAAAGTAAGAATCAAATGATTCCTGCTAGGTGGAGATATAAGATGGATAATCCGATAGTGCTAATAAATTCTGGTGAAATGTAAAAATCTGATTTAAATCCGTTTGGTGTTTTGATTTTAAGGTTCATGTCCCGACTCCCTTAGCTCTTTTTTATCTTACATTGCTATATACAAACCAAAAGGAAGTTCGTAACAAATAAACGAGAAATATTTTTAAATAAAATTTATTTAGCAATCAGCATAAGTAGTGAACTCATGAAAATATAAAAACTTGAACGTGAGGTGACAGGTGAAATGTAGATGGCGAGACAGCGTAGTCCAGACCGTGATAAAGTATTTGGCTTAGTTACATAAAATAGAAGATATGAGTAAGTGAAGAAACGGCATAAAAAGAAGCGTAATTCGTCAAAGGAACATAATGATCCATTACCATCAAGTTAAGAAATTTATTGTTTCCGATTAATAGTAACGTTTTTATGTGATTGTTATTGATTTTAAAAAATAAAAAATCGCCTTATTTAAAGGCGATTCATAATTTATTTATAAGAGATTACATTAATAAACAACAAGATAGCAACGTTAGAAGAGTTAGTTCGAAAATTAATAAATGAGAAATCAGAGCAGCCGTAAGCTGTTTTTATTTTGCACAAAATACGGATTTTGTATGGGATTTCCTGCGATAAATTCACCATGAATAAGGTTGTCTCATATCATGTAAAGATTGCTTTATTAAGATGATAAAAGGATGTGAACGTATTGGAAGATGTTTATGTGAAAATTGATAGTTTAAAAGCAGAACAAAAAGAAATCATGCGAGATATTCGTAATTTAGAAACCCGCACAACAATTAATGAGAAAGACATAGCAACAATTAATAAGCAATTAGAAAAGATTAGCATGAATACAACTTGGATTTTGCGAATTATTATTAGCGCAATCACTATGTCAGTTTTGGGTTTAATATTAAAAGGGATGATTTAAAATATAAAAATAAAAGTACTTATTAAGAGAGGGACAAGCGTCTCTCTTTTTTTATTATAAATAAGGAGTGAAAAGATGGATCGTATGGATGTATTACTGAAAGCATTTATAGTTTTATTCGGTGGCTTCTGCGGATACTTTTTGGGAGGACGGGATACAACGTTGAAAGTTCTTGTTATTATGGCAGCAATTGACTATATTACCGGTGTATTCGCAGCAGGAATTAATGGAGAGCTAAAAAGTAAAGTTGGTTTTAAAGGCATCGCCAAAAAGGTGGTGCTTTTTCTTTTGGTCGCAGCAGCCACACAAGCTGATGCAGTTATGGGAACAAACAGTGCAATTCGTGAAGCGACGATTTTCTTCTTCATTGGGAATGAATTACTTTCACTTTTAGAAAATGCAGGTCGTATCGGAATCCCTTTACCATCAGCTTTAACTAATACGGTTGAAATTTTAGATGGGAAACAAAAACAAACGGAGAAAAAAGGAGTGGATCAATAATGGGACAAATAAGCAGCAACGCAAAAAGAAAATTGGAATGCTTGGATAGAAAAATTTGAAGGATGGAAAAGGGGGTTACTGCATGAGCATCGTGTCGGTTGAGAAAAAGCGTGAGTTTATTGAATGGTTCAAAGAGCATTACAAAATGAAATGGAGAGAGTGCCTTTGGATTTTGGAATATTTACTGAAAAATGAAGGGGCATTAAAAAGGGTTCATTTTGTAGAACGAGTTAAATTCGATAAACCAATTTCATTGTTTATGTCTACGCAATGCACAAAAACAGTACCATTTAAATTTTATAAAAACAATTTAGTTTCTGATGATCCAGACAAAGCTTTTGATCAGATCCGTTTTAATCAAAAAGAAACAATTTTTATTGAATTAAACTTCGCTGATAAATCCAGATATCCGTTATTCATTGAGGTATTAGAAGGTGAAGTATCTGATGAAACAGATATACCTTTTACTGAAAGATTGGAACTAGCACAGGTAGTTAATGATTTAGAAAAACTCGCCAAAGCACAACTTATCGATCATGCACTAGACACAAGAAACGAAGAATTGTTCCGTAAGTTGATTGCGAATTAAGGGAGAGGTGGAAGAATGGTGGTCCTTTACAAATTCAAACTCACAACTATTTTCGAACATTGGCCAAATGAAAAATTTGTAGTAGCGGAAACGGAAGGAAAAGCAAGATTCCTGTACTGGCAGAAGTTCAGAACAAGATTTCTAACAATGCCAATGGTTGAATTTATGAAGTTTGTAAAGTGCGAGAATGAAGGCGTTTTTGATATCAAGCGCATGTACAGCGCAGAGAAAGCTTTCAAGAAAATGCAGAATTATCGCAACCTGCATTTCGCTTACATGGGTATGCGAGTAAATATAGCTGGCATGTGGGGTACGATCGTCGGAAACTGGAAAACTCATTTGTTCGTTTTGTTCGATGGAGAAATTGAGAAGCACAACTGTCATCCTTTTTGGGAAATTGCTTACTACGATGATGAGGGGAAAGTGGTGCAAAACTCCCAAAAAGGAGAGTATGCGGTATAAGTAAAAAAGGACGAGCAGTCGTACCTGCCGTCCTTTATAGGAGAAAAATTATTCTGGATTAGAACTACGAATAACCAGAAAACGCGCTTTAAAACAGTGTTGTCAAAGATGTAATAATCTATGCAACAAAAAGCTTAGTCGGAATTCAAAACACCAAATGGCTTGCATTGGCAACAGGCTCAAAAGTAGTATATGTAAAATGAAAAATTCCATACAAAAAGCAGACAACATTTTCGGTTGTCTGCCAGTTAGTCGAATGAGTTAGCTAATTGTGATAAATTGCATTCCCATTGCGAGAAGAGTGAAGCTGCTAGTTCAAACAGCTTGTTGGTATTATTTTCGATATTTTTAAAAATATACAGTAAGAATTAGAAAAGTGATGAACCAATCTGCCTCTTACTGTAAAAGAAGGAAGTACCAGCCGTGGATTAAGCGGCTTGAAAATAGTATGTATTGATTTTTGAAAAATATTCAAGGGGTGAAGAAACATGGAATGTGCACAAAATGCTGTATATGAAATCACTCAGTTAATTAGTGAAGCGAAAGGGGAAAAACGATAATGAACATCGCAAAATTACGTGGATTACAAAAGATACTTGATAATCGGATTATTAAACAACATGGTTTGGAAGGTCAAAACTTAGTTAGTAATTTAATCTTAGCGCTACAGGTTGAAATTGCTGAATTAGCAAACGAAACAGGTTGTTTTAAACATTGGAGTAATAAAGGCCCAAGTGAAAGAGAAACCATTCTGACAGAGTTTGTGGATGGACTGCATTTTATTTTAAGTATCAGCAATCAGTTAGATGTGAAAATAGAGTTTCGGTGCGAGGATGAAACAGAAAAAACAATCGTTGGAACATTTAACAAGCTATTTTATTACGTAGGAGATATGTGGGATACAGCACACAATTATCCAAGTAGTAAATTGCAATTAGCGGATGATGTGGAAACAATTTTTAACTTGTTTATGGAATTAGGAACAAAACACCTCGGCTTTACTCATGAAGACATAGAACAATCATACTTGGAAAAGAACAAAGTAAATCATCAACGTCAGGATGAAAACTATTGAGTAAGTACAATAACAAGAAAGTTAAACTTGATAGCCATGTATTCGATAGTAAAGCAGAAGCGGATTATTACACGGGTTTAAAAGTTCGCAAAGCTGCAGGTGAAATTACGAGCTTTGAATTACAGCCGAGATTTACATTGCAACCGGCATTTACAAAGAACGGTAAGAAATTTAAGGCAATTACATATAGTGCAGACTTCATGGTCTATTTGCCAAATGGTGATGTGGAAGTCGTAGACATAAAGGGTATGGTGACGGAAACATTCGCGGTGAAAAAGAAGGTGTTCGAATATAAATATCCACACTTACAACTCATTCTTTTAAAGCATGTTATCAAGTATGGCGGATTTATCGCATTGGATGAGTACGACAAGTTAAAACGTGAAGAGAAAAAACTTAAAAAAGCGAGATAAAGGGAGCGGATCATATGTCATATATCGAATTCAAACCAACCTTAAAGAAAGTAAATCTTAAGCCAGGTGGTAAAAAGGAAATCGTTTTGGAAGTAACGGATGATTCGTTAAATGGAAGTATGGAAGCACTATCTGAAATGATTGATATCAAAGTGGATGTTTCAATCGAATCTCTTGTGGTGAATTACAATGTGAAATTAAACGTGAAGACAAATAAACCGTTAACGGAATACGAAGTAGATGATAAAGGCATCGTACAAGAAGTGAAAGCATCGCATGAGCAATTAGAGGCAGACTTTGATATTCCAGAAGAAAAGGTTCAAACGCGTGAAGAAAAAGAGCAGACGGATCGTGAAATTGTTGATGCGTTTATCATTAGTGGTTTAGCACCAAGCTTTGACGGAATGCCTAATAAGATGCCTGACATTGTGAAGCGCCGTCAGGAAGGTGAGTCTTACTTGAAACTTGCAAGCGAACTGAATATGTCATCCGGGCAAATTATCGAAGTAATAGATGAATACCGCAAACGTGTTGCTCCGTTAGCAATCAAATGGCACGAATGGAAAGAGAAGCAGCCTGATGTTGCAGAGCTGCCAAAAGCAGAAGAGAAACCGAAGGAAGAAACAGAGACAGAAGAAACGGTTGTACCAGAAGAAGAGCAAGTGCAAGTTGAAGAATCAAAATCTTCTGAAGGAAATGAAGTCACTGATGAGGATAAGCCTTTCAATGAAAAATTAGAAGACTAATAAATACAGGTTGGTAGTATGGCAATTTCGTTGTACTACCTGCCTTTCAATCTCATATGGGGTGATGGATTGAACAAAAAAGAGAAACGGCAGATCCGACTTAGGATTTTAAATATACAAGATGATCAGTGTAAAGGCTGTACGAAGGTTCCCAAATATAGTAACACTTGCAAAAACCATAAAACTTCATGGTGCGCTGAAAATTGTGAAATCGGTAAAAATCTAAAAAGCTTAGGTGAGAGCCTACTCGAGGGGAGAACGGAACATATGGCTGAACAAAGAAATTGGGATCAATTATGTACGACTGCTGAAAAGTTACGTGCTGCAGATGTGAAAAAATGGACTTGGGGAAGACTTTCTGAACACTTAGGTGTAAATGAAAAAACTTTGTACCACCATATTTCAAAAAGAAGAGAAGAAAAACAACCGTCTATCAAACGCGTAGGCGCATCAAAGAATCCACAGAATACAAAACCATTACTGCAACCTCAAAACGTTGAGAAAACGAAATCTGAACTACCAAAATTAAATTCTATAGTGGCTGAACATATTGAGAAAGCAGAAACGCTAGATGTTTCTTGGAAAGAGCGATTAAATGACATTCTTGGTGAAAAAGATACACTTCGAAAAGAGTTAAGTGAAGTATCGGAAATGTATGAGGGATTAAAAGGTTTAAAAGAAAAACTAGCACAAGATTTCATCACAGAAACAAAAGCTCGACTGGAAGCGGAAGATGCACTCAAACTAATGCAAGATCAGCTACAATCTCGTGATGAGGATTACAACACATTACTAAATGAATTTAATGCGATTACGGAAAAGAATCATGAATTACATCATGACCTTCAAAAAATGCATATCAACATACGTGCTGCAGAAGAAACGGCTGCAAAAGAACGTGAACACCGTCTTGAGCTACAAGGTAGATCACAGGCACTTGGTATAGCGCTGAAAGCAGTTTTATAGGTGGATGGTATGAAACTGACAAAGGAAGAAAGAAAAGAGCTTACATTCCAGATTGGTGACATTATTGAACAGAAATGCAGACGCTGTTATTACAATCGTACATCAGACGAATGTTTCAGTATCAATGAATGTAAGGCATGCCCGACTGGTGATGAATTACGCCAGTTGGGTAGATATTTTGATACACAGCCTAAAAAGAACGGCGGACCAAGAATGGAAAAGTCGAGTGGTTTAACGCCTGAAGTTGTCAGGAATTTAAATATACAAGGTATATCGGATAAAGATATTGGTATTATGTATGATCTTAGCCCCTCATATGTCGGGAAAAAGAAGAAACATTGGAAACGAGCGGGTATTTGGAAAGGTCCGACAGATATGAGAGAAATTAAAAGGGGTGGAGCGAATGCCTGAAATAGTTGATGTGAAAACCTTGACGGATGATGAGTTTTTTAAAAAATATAAAAAGCTAGTTTATAAGTTTGTATGGGAAAAGTACGGATCAAATTTGGAGTCTATTAAAAGTAATACAGGTTTAGAAATAGAGGATCTAATTCAATGCGGCATGATCGGATTACTTAAGGCAAGAAAAGACTTTGATCCTGCATATGGGTGCAAGTTCTCCACTTTAGCGATTCCTAAAATGCATGGGGAAACTACTAGAGCGATTATAAATAATCAAAAAGTTAAAGTGACGCGAGAAATATTCTACTTAAAAGGCAGAATTATTAGAGAAAAATTAGCGGAAGAAAAACCAGAGGTCATTAGTCAGTTATTAGGCGTAACTGTTGAGGATGTAGAAGAAGCTTTGCGATATCAGCAAATTCCAAGTTCTTTACATGACGTAACATTTTCATCAGGAAGTGGAGATACTGATTTAACCCTAGAGCAAATGCTTGTAGATGAAAGCTCAACACGTAAAACGGAAGAAATTGATGAAAAGATAGTAATGCGTTCTTTTATAAATACACTACCAGATAGAGAGTTAATGATCTGGGATATGTATTCAAATCATATGTCACAAGAAAGTATTGGTGAACGTGTAGGGGTTACTCAGACTCAAATTAGTCGAATTCTAAAACGAATCAATCGAAGAGCCACAGCTTTCGGGAAAGCGCAGGGGGTGGCAAAGTAGTACCAATTTTGAATTTTATTAAAAAGAAGGAACGGAGGAATATGTAAAAGACTTTGAAAGGTCCATAAAAAAAGAATTCAGTAAAACTCTGAATTCTTCTACATGTATTTTTATTTTTTAATCCATTTAGAAATAATAGGATAATGAAAGTCTTTTGCCTGTAGCACATATAAAATTCCTTTTATAGGTCCGAAAATTAACAAAAGAAACAGTATTAGATATAAAGGAGCTATCCCGAAAATAATCAAAGCGTTATTTGAAGTTAAGTCTAAATTAGACAAAGATAACATTAAGATTCTTATTATGAATAGATTCCAAATCATTGTAATCATCCAAATGAATAGTTGGTAAAAAACAGCTTCAAGGATATTTTTTCGAATGTCTTGTGATTTGCATATGAAATAAAAAATCAATGGTATATAAAAAATTGTGACGCTAAAGAAAATAAGAATAAAAAAAGATAATAGGGTAAGAAAATGCATAATTAATTTTATGTTCTTTTCTTGAGTTAGGATCATTAAGGTCCTCCTATATGTATGAGATTTGTTGTGCCTATTAATATATATGCTGTAGATAATTATAACATAAAAATTAATTGTAATAGAATACTGCATCGAAAAGAACACGTATTAAATTAAACAAAAGCGTTATTTGAATGAAATGAAGAGTAACCAATGTTTATTAATGAATATATATAGTGAGCCGGGTCATGGTTGAGGGACAGGATTATGGTGATTTCTGATATGAAAAGAGAGCCAGAAGGCCCTCTTTAATAGTTATTGGATTGGGCCAGTAAACGAAAAGCTTCAAATACATCAATATATTAAAAATTTTGTGAACATGAAGTACAAGGTCCACCAGTAGGTTGAAATACAACATTATCAACAAAAGCTGTTGCGCCTTCCCCACCTGTAGCAATATTTTGGAAAGCAACACATGCTGTAGTCACACCAGGAGGTATACACACAACAAGAATATAATGTTGGAAAAGAGATTGCGGTTGATTCATAACAGGTATAATATGTGGAATATTTAATGGTCCAAGATCTGCAGCGAGAGGAGGACATCCCTGCCCAAGTTCTGGGAAAGATACAGAAGCTATAAGAAGAGCATTATCCCTTACATCCGCAGCAAAAGAAAGCGTAAAACAACAACCTTCGCCAACATCAACCAATTGATTAATACTACCGCCTGGTCCAATTGAAGCAGCTAAGAGACTAAGTGTCCCATTTGAAAGAACGCGACCACTATGAGCGTTTGGAGGACCTACTTCTGTAACATCCCCAATTTGATTCCAACCTGGAACTGGATCGCCCACTAATGGTGGTTCGTCAAAACCTGGATTGTCAAGAACATTAGTACATGGACAACATCCTACAGCAGTAGGCCCAGTAGGCCCAGTAGGTCCAGTAGGTCCAGTAGGCCCAGTCGGTCCAGTAGGCCCAGTCGGTCCAGTAGGCCCTGTTGGTCCAACTTGAGGTGGGGGTACAGGGGGGAGGAAACACTCACATGGAATATGAAATTTCTTTTTAAATTCACTCATTTTTACACCATCCTTATCATTCATTCACCCACTTACACACTACAACTTATGAATTGGTTAACACACAAGTATAAGAAAAAGGCCCTTGAAAATTAAAATAAATAAAAAAATAAGCCCTTATGTCACAAATATAAACCCATTCCATAATATATAAGGAACATGGGTTCACTCCAAAAAGCTTTTAATATATATAAGGGAGTCCACTTCCTAAATCAATACCGTTGAACCTGTTGCTCCTGTTGCTTCTGTTGGTAAAGTGAATGAAGAAAAATAGGTAGGAGTGTTGAAATAATTAAACTTGCTTCAACAGTAGTTCCATGTAAAATAATATTTTCTTTATTCATAACTTCACCTCCTATGATTGCTCGTCGTAGGAGGTGAAGTTAGCAAAAAATAAATTATGAAATCGGAAAGCAATTATATAAAAGCGTAAGGATTATTAAGGGGAATTAAAGAATGTATCGAAAGTGAGAAACGAAGTGACAGGAAAATGCAAGAAGAATTATACGATCAAAGTGGTTGGATGATATACGATGGTGAATGGGGTGAAGTGGACAAGCAGTTTTATTTTATAAATTAAACAAAAATTTCAATTGATAAGTATTCAAAAATCAAAAAAGAGCACTTAATAAAGTGCTCTCGTGACGAGATTCATTTTGTAACGACTATTTTATATAGAAAGGAACTCAGAATATTATTTGCGTGTTCAGTTAATTGAGTGCTTTTTACAGACAAAGAGCAGCTAGCAAAAGCTAACTGCCGAAAGGTTCCAAGCTGCAATCACTGTTAAAAAAGCTGCTTACAGGTAGTATGTATAGAATTGTGAGGATTATTCGGATGAATAAAAAGAGCACCTTTGAACAGTGCTCTTCAGAGAGGAGCTAATTAAGTTAGTTAAATGAATGTAAAAAGAATACCTTTTTTCATTTGAGAAGCAGTGATTTTTTGCTTCAAAATAATATATGAGCTTTAAATTGAAAAAGTGATAAAAAAACAAAAGAGCAGCTAGCAAAAGCTAACTGCTCTCCAGAAAAGCATTAAGAAGGAAGTTCAGAACTCAAGTGCATTTATAGTATGGACAAGGTTTAGAAATTTATTCGAGGAGGAATGAATATGAAATACTTCGAGTTTAATAAGCATGAATATTGGGCTATGGTTGCAGCAGAAAGCGAGGAAAAGGTGTATGAAATTTATCAAACTGAAGTTGCAGGTAATACGATTGCAGGTGTTATGGCAGAGGGAAGAGCGGAAGAAGTTAAAAAGAATATAGCTTTTGGTAAATATATAACATCGGCTCTAAAACATGGTGGTAAAAAATATTTTGAAGCAGCTTGTGATTTTCATTCAAGTAAAAATACAACATTACTATTTGATTCGTCACTAACATAAAAAAGCAGTTAGCAAAAGCTAACCGCTCTCACAAGCACTGCTAAAAGGAACTACTTTGGGGAAAGCAGTTTGTTCTTAGTGTTACCGGAATATCGGATTTTATTCGGTGAAATGAAAAGTTGAATTACTTAATAGAGCCCATATAAATGGCAGCTAGCACAAGTTAACTGCCATAAGAACATTACATCCACGAATTTAAGGAGTATAAATTTTTCGTGAGTTATGTATAGTATGGACAGAAACTTCAAGTTTAAGTAAAAAAATAAAAAAGAACAGTTATTTATAATAACTGCTCTATGATGTGAAGTGCAACCTGGGTAAGAAGCAAGTTGTATTGTGATTAGTATTGTTTGAATATCGAATTTTATTCGTTCTAATAAAAAAAACAGCTAGCAAAAGCTAACTGCTCGGGTCAGGGAACTACTGCTGATAGAGGTTCATTAATATGAGTTTTGACTATCGCCTATGCACAGTATTGACGGAATATCGAGTTTTATTCAAGGGGGAGAGGGAAAAAATAATTTTAACTTGATACAACTTGATCTTGATCAGCAACATCAGAATCAAATGTATTCGTTGCACTAACACCGTTAAAGGTATTAACAACAAAAGAAACATTTGATGCCCCTGAACCATTATAAGATTTTGTATTCTCTTTTGGAGATACGTTATAAAAATCCCCTAAATTAAAAGCACCATTACTGTTTTGAACGACAAGATTTCCAACGACAGAAGGCATAGTATACACCTGCTTTCCTAGAACGTATATAAATTAGTATATGGTGTATGCGTCTAGTGGTTCATCTGAAACTGAGAATTTTAAAATGAAGTTTGATTGAAAACGCAATAAAATAATCCTTTGAATAGAAAACGAGGTTAAAGGAATGGAAGGTAACGTAAAGCTTTTAGGTGACGACGGAATGTTAGGGATGGAGTTTAAGGAAAGAACGATTCGTGTTTATAACACAGAAGGTAATGTGATGGAATTACTTTTAACAAAAGAACAGGTTCAAGAGGCTATCGATTTTCTAGAAGGATGTAAAAAGGAAATGAAGTAAAAGTTCAATAGAGTAGATCGAACGGAGGGGAAGCGTATCGTATGAATCAATTGTCATTTTTTGAAGACATCGATGAAAAGGAGATGCGAAGACTTGTGGTGAGGGAACTGAAAAACTACAAAGCGTTGTGCGTCCGGATGAAGAATCAAGAAGAACAGGCTCAAGCGGGAGGTATAGTTCTTTTTCCTAAAATGAAAGGTGACGATAAGAATCATGAGATACGCTTTAAACAAATTGAACGGACATTAAAATATGCTCTTGATGAAGATGAACGCAAGATAATTGAAATGAAGTACTTGGGGAATCGGAAGGTTAAAGATTCGTTTGTGTACAATGAATTAATGATAAAGCGTGATCCGTTTTATGAAAAGAAAAAAAGTGCTATTCAGTTGATAGCCACGGCTTTAGGGATTATATAAAACTTGCTTTTGAAGCAACAGAAATGGAATTCTAGCATTTTGTGGTGTTGATATAGATAGGTTAAGATGAGGTTGCTCTGCTTTTTTTATTCTATTAAAAATAGTAACAGTTCGTCCAAACTTATCTAATCTATCTTACATAGTATGTAGTAATAAATTTAAAAGGGGGAAACTAGTATGTCTTATTACTACGATGATTATTGTAAGGATTACAAAAAGAAATATCATGATTGTCATAAAAGCAGTAAGAGTTATGACAAATGTGATAAAAAACATGAGGAAAAACCTTGGGTTAATGTAAAAGTGAATTGTTGTTCTGATGATAATCAATACAACCTTGTAAGAGCGTCTGCTTTTAGAGCTGTGAGCACAGTTAATCAGAATGTGCCAGCAAATACATTTGTTAAAGTTTTATTCCAAAATGAACAATTTGATTTAGCAAATGAATATAACCCTGCAACATCCATTTTTATACCAAAGACAAGAGGTGTTTACTCTGTTATTGGAACAATTGCGTTCATTCCCAATAATCTAAACGCAAACTATAGAGCGCGGGTAGAAATTCGAGTTAATGGAAATCCGGCAATTGCAATAGATAATGATTTTTTTGGTCCAATAAACTTTGCTAATGTTGTAGCTGTTTCATCAATAATTCAATTGAATGCAGGGGATGTAGTCGAGGTTTTTGCACAAAGTAGCGTAGCTGGAGTTATTTCTACTGTAGAAAATAGTACGCATTTTGAAGCTGCAAGATTCCCGTCTCCCAAAGAATAAGTGATATGAAATCTCGTCAGTAATTTTATCTAGGTAAATTCACTAATTTATATTTGATCTGCATAAATGCAGGTCTTTTTTTTCGATAAAAAGGGGGATGAAAAAGGGGACGTTTCCGGGGATTTCTCAAAATGGAATAAATATTACGCTATACCTATACAGTTCTTTGAAAAAAGAATAGTGTGGGGATAGCGTATCTATGCGCTCATAATTAATGATCATAGCCCCTTTATCAAAACGTTACCGAAGAACGGGCAAGGGCGGTAAGAATCCGCAATAAGGATGAAAAGACCAATTGTATATATTCAGCCACGGTGCGTGAGTGTCGTGGCTTGTATGTTTCTTATTAAGTTTAGTATTTGGATGTTAGGTTTAATAAGAAGTATAAATAGTCCCCTTTTAGAAATTGGTCTTTAAAGGTTATGTTTTTATATCTCTATACACAAATGTAATATAATGATTTGTGTCAAGAGTAAAGAAAGAGGGATTTTGCATTAACATGGCGGAAAGAATAAATTATGGAAAATATAGCAAACTTTTTAATGAAAATAAAGTAAAAGTATCTAAATAGATGTTTTTTTCTTTGTTATATATAAATTACACATTAAATGTATTTAAATACTGTTTTAGGTATAACGTGAATTAACTCATACAATGATACAGATAACGGATATTTTTCTATTTAGATTAGATGTTAAATGTACCGTGAAACTCTTGGAAATACAATGCTGGGAAAGGATAATGATATTGGTATATTACGGGAGAAGGCGGAATTGTAGGGGGAAAGGGAATGTACCCAGGTTGCATACCATATTGACCGTATGAAGGATATTGAAGTAAATGTTGCCAAGTAGCAGCTGGAGCTACAACAATCCTCATCGGGAAAGGATTCATAATATAATCACTCCTAAAGTAGTATTCATGTAATAGGGTATGCGCTTACTGAATATAGATGTGCACAATTTAGGTCTATAAACATAATAATCAACGGACAGAAAATAGGGTTACTAATCTTATGATGTGTCCATTATGGGTGTTTTATTTTACTATGTAGATAGAACAAACATGTGTATATCAATTACCGTAGGTGCTACCGTGATCTGGATGGCGTCTTGTTTGTTGTTAAGGAAAGATAAGGGGTGAGGGGAATGGCAAATTGAAATATTATTAGTCTAAAACAAAAAACATAGACTAGTAAACAAGCCATTTTCACCTTTTATTCATAGAATATGATGAAATCTATTTTTAGAGGAGGAAATCATATCTATGGGATGGAATAATAATTTTGGACATTCTCGAGATTGTAATAGATTTTGGGATGATTTAGTATTTTGCGGATGCGGTCGTAGACGCAGAAGAAACGATTTTAACGACTGTCATTGTAGACGCGACTGTGATTGTGATGAGTGTCGTCGCAGACGCAATCATGACCGTGATCATGACCATGATGATCGTCGGGATTGGTAAAGTCTTTAAAAAGAGTGCATATCTTCATAGCACTCTTTTTTATTATGTTTTTTAATTAGTACTTATTAATTCGAAGAATACAGTTTCAATTTGATTTAATATTTTACAAAACAAACGAACATAATGAATAGAAAAAGCAAGAATCAAATGATTCCTGCTAGTTGAAGAGATGTGACTAACATTCCAATAGCGCTAATAAACTCTGGAGAAATGTAAAAATCTGATTTAGATCCGTTTGGTCTCTTGATTTTTAGTTTCATGTTTCTACTCCTTTATATTTAGTTTTTACATGGGTATATACAATTCAGAAGGGAGTTTGTAACAAATAAATGAGAAATATTTTTAAGTAAGATTCATTTAGCGATTTGTGTAAGTAGCGAATACGCTGCTTTTTTATTTTACATAGAAAAAGGAACCGTAATAGGCTCCTTAATTCGATTCAGAAGTTGTGTAGTTTTTCTTGATGATATCTTTTATGTTGATAATTAAGGATATAAGAAATCCAGCAGCTAGGATACCGTTTACCCAGTAATATGTATTCCCTGATGTAAATTTATTATAAAAGGAATTGACATTATAAAATACTAGGAGAGCTGAAAAGACAGTGGAGATTACTAACATACCAAAACTTTTCATTGTGTTCACCTCGATTCAAAATGTTAGAACTTATTTACAATTTTACATTTAAATAAACAGATTTACAAGGAGAGGAATAAAAAAAGAACCTGCAAACCTGCAGATTCTCCTGATAATGATTTATGGAGCAAGACCCGAAAATATAATACAATAATTCGAAAATGAGTTCAAGTAAATAAAAAGAACCCGCTGGAGTTCGGGTCCTTTTCAGAAGTGATGATGTATTCTCGATTAGGGAACTGAGAAAATACAAAAATATAATACATCGAGTTTTAGAGAATTTCAAGAATAAATTAGGAATTATCATAGGGAGGAGTTGGACAAATGAAACTAACTAAACAAGAACAAGCGGTTGCAATAGGTACATTCATTTCAATGTTAGGACAAGATATTGTAAATGAGCGTATCGATAAACAGAAGTTAGAAAACGCAATTCCAATCTTTAATGAGTTGGAAGATAACACAACACCAAAGCAAAAGAGAGAAGCAATGATTAGTTTGCTTGGTAAAACGGTAGATGAATTCTTAAAACAATAGGCATAAAAAAAGGAAAAGCAACTCGCTTGGGGGGCGAATTACTTCTCCAGATGGCAATGTTAATTTTATTATAGCAACTTGGACATATTTGTGAATTTATATTTTGAATTTTCTGTGAAATAATTCAGGGATTACCGCGAGGTGGTGAATATGGCTAGGCAACGTAGCCCAGATCGTGACAAAGCATTTGAAATATATAAAGCAAGTAAAGGAGAGAAGCCATTAATTGATATTGCAGCTGAGTTAAACCTCAAACCTTCGCAAATCAGAAAGTGGAAATCACAAGATAAATGGGCCGAACAATTAAAAGGTAACGTTACTATTGCGAAAAGGAGTGTTACTAATGTTAAAAATCCCAAGACGAAAGCCAAGTTAAAAAAGATGCTAGATGATGAAGAGCTGACGGAACAAGAACGGCTTTTTTGTTTGTATTACGTGAAGTATTTTAACGGTACGCAAGCTGCACTGAAAGCTGGCTATGCCAAGAGTAGCGCGCATGTTACGAGTAGCCGGTTACTGAGAAGAGAACGTGTAGCATCGTACATTCGGGAGATTAAAGGTGCAATGGTTGAAAACATATTTGTAGAAGCGATGGATGTTTTAAATGAGTACATTAAGATTGCTTTTGCGGATATTACGAATTATGTAACCTTTGGTCAAAGAGAGGTAGAAGTTATGGGACCGTTTGGACCTGTAAAAGATGAGGACGGAAAACCAGTTATGAGGACCATTAGTTATGTTGATTTTAATGAATCAGATATGGTTGATGGTTCTATCATTGCGGAAGTGAAAAAAGGAAAAGAAGGAGTGTCTATCAAGCTTGCTGATAAGATGAGAGCACTTGATAAACTGGCGATGTACTTTGATTTAGTGCCTGATAACTTCAAACGGAAAATTGAAGAAGAGCGTCATAAGATGCATATGGAAGTACAGAAAGCGAACATAAAGAAAGCTAATGCTGAATTTGCAAATTTAACTGGTGATGAAGACGATGATAATGCAGAAGCAATTCAAGATTTCTTACAAGCAACTGCTCCTGATCCAGAAAAGATGAAAGAAGTATTTGGTGATGCAGATGGCGAGGATTAAAAAGCGGAAAACCAAATCGTTTAAGTTTCAGCTGTTTTCAAATAAACAATTACAATTATTGTGGTGGTGGCGAGATGGTTCGCCATATGAGAATCATGACATCGTTATTGCAGATGGAGCAATTCGTTCTGGTAAAACAATTTCGATGATCTGTAGCTTCTTGCAATGGTCACAAGAAAAGTTTAAAGGTGAGTCATTTATCATTGCTGGTAAATCAATTGGCTCATTAAAACGTAACGTAATCAGCCCTATGATACAAATACTTACCGCATGGGGTTGGCGATATGATTACAACCGTTCTGAAAACTATCTGCAAATTGGGTGGAATACGTACTACTTGTTTGGAGCTAATAAGGAGAATTCGCAGGATACGTTACAAGGTTTAACCGCTGCTGGCTCATTAGCTGATGAAGCTGCTCTATTTCCTAAATCATTTATAGATCAAATGATTGGGCGTTGTTCTGTTGATGGCGCAAAGATATTTATGAACTGTAACCCTGGTTCGCCATATCACTTTGTAAAAACAGAGCTTATCGATAAGAAAAAAGAGAAGTTAGTTTGTCATTTGAAATTCACAATGGACGATAATTTATCTCTTTCTGAGAAAGTAAAAGACCGCTTTAAACGTATGTTTAGTGGTGTGTTCTATCAACGCTATATATTAGGGTTATGGGTAATGGCGGAAGGTTTAATATATAGTATGTTTAATGAAGATGAACATGTTGTACCGTCGCATCCAAGAAAATACGAACAGTACTATATCTCCTGCGATTACGGTACACAAAACCCTATGGCTTTTGGTTTATGGGGCTTATGTGGTGGCATTTGGCATAAGGTGAAAGAATACCATCATGACGCTCGTAAGAAGAATTTACAAAAGTCAGATGAACAATATTATGATGATTTAGTTGAGTTTGCAAACGGTCTAACCAAGCGTATTATCGTAGACCCATCGGCAAGCTCATTTATTATTTTACTGAAACAAAAAGGTTGGAAAGTAAAAAAAGCAAAGAACGATGTATTAGATGGAATACGAAATGTAGCTACTGCATTAACAACGGAATTAATTAAATTCTGCGATTGTTGTAAAGAAACGCTGCGTGAGTTCTCTTCTTATGTATGGGACGAGAAGGCAATGGAGCGCGGTGAAGACAAACCGATTAAGCAGAATGACCATCAAATGGATAGTGATCGTTACTTTGTGAATACCGTAATTATGTCTAATAACAAAGCAAGAGCTGTTAAGTCAATCTATTAAGGAGGTGAGATGATGTTTGAACACTACATTCCGTTACTGGATGAAAACAATGGGGAGCCTACACCCAAGCTGCTCAAAAAGATTATTGATGAATTTGAACCGTTAAAAAAACGAATGATTAATAGGTACGAACGATACAAAGCAAGTGAAAAAGGCGTACCTATCTTTACTCGTGAGTTTAAAGGTGATGGAAATAAGGATAAGGTTAACAACAAGCTGAACAATGACTTCTTCTCTGAAATTATTGATACAAAGATAGGGTATATGTTTGGATTACCTGTTTCATATAGCTTAGATCATGACGATGAGGAAGTATTAAAACGTATCCAAAATTTCTTAAAGGCAAATCATACTGAAGATGCTGATGCGGAAACAGGAAAGTTTGCTTCTATTTGTGGGTATGGGGCAAGACTGCTTTACCATGATAAAGATGGTGAAGAAAAGGTTATGAATATCAAACCTTATGAAGCTATCTTTCTTACGAATTTAAGCATTGCAGAGCCTAAATACGCTATCCGTTGCTATCCAGTCAAAGTAATTGACGGCGATGACTTTAAAGATGGATATAAAGTGGAATTTTACAATGGTACGCAAATCATTGAGTACACTGGTGAAGATTTAGATAAGCTGAAAGAAACAAATCGAATCACTAATTTATACAAAGGTGTACCACTTATCGGATTTCCTAACAATGAAGAATTGCAGGGGGATGTTGATAAAGCTATTGCGCTTATTGAAGGGTACGACAGAGCGCTTTCTGATGTGAACAGTGAAATTGAGCAGTTCCGCTTGGCTTATATGATTTTTAAAGGTGTTGATATAGATGATGATACTATCGAGAAGTTAAAACAAACTGGAGCTCTTGATGTAGGCGAGAGTGGCGAGGCTTCATTTTTAACTAAGGATCTTAATGATAACATCTTGGAACACCATCTAAATAGATTAGAAAAGAATATATGCCGTTTTACAAAGCATGTTAATCTTTCTGATGAATCATTCGGTGGAAACCTCACTGGGGTTGCTATTCGTTATAAGCTACTAGCATTAGAAACGAAATCAGGAACGTTAGAAATGAAGTTTACCAAGTCATTGCGACAACAATTTAAGTTACTATTCGACGCTTGGAATTTACGTTCAAACAAAGCTGAGCTTGATTATCTTTGCATGACATTCCAATTCACTCGTAATCTTCCAGCCAACTTATCTGATGAAGCTGACGTTCAGTCTAAACTACAAGGTTTAATAAGCGAAGAAACACGATTATCTATGTTATCTGTTGTTCCTGATCCAAAGGCAGAATTACAAAAGATGAAGGAAGAAGAGGTTGATTCTATCGATTTAGACACTGTACATAAAGGCGGTGAAAACGATGGAATGGGACAAGAAGCAGAAACACCTCCAAAAGATAGAGGACGAACTGGAAAAGGCGATTCTCTACCTGTATAAAGACGCTTTAGAAGAAGTCAGAGGAATACTGGCTTTTTATTATGCCAAATATGCAGTGAATGAACAATTAAGTATGCAGGATATGCGTCGATTCAATCGATATAAGAACATGCAAAGTGAACTGCAACAAGTTATTAATGAAATAACATATGAGAAAAAGAAAACTCTCAATGAAAGACTCTCCACTCAGTATGGAGAGTCTTTTTATTACACGAGTTATCTTATTGAACAAGAAGTTGGTGCATCCCTTTCATACGGTCTTCTGGACCCGAACGTCATTAAACGAGCAGTACAAATGCCAATCGATAAAATGACAC
This sequence comes from Bacillus pretiosus, assembly GCF_052947655.1. Taxonomy (NCBI): domain Bacteria; kingdom Bacillati; phylum Bacillota; class Bacilli; order Caryophanales; family Bacillaceae; genus Bacillus; species Bacillus pretiosus. The sequence continues at coordinate 2,510,423 of NZ_CM129593.1, forward strand.
TTAATCAAAGGTTAAGTACACATCGAGTACAGATAATTAGCCGAATACGTAAAGAACTATCCATCGGTCTTAGAAAAGGCGAAGGGTATGCAGTAATGGCTAATCGTATTAAGCCTATTCTTGATGGTGATGCGAAGAAAGCACAAATGGTTGCTTGGACAGAAAGTGCTAGGGTACAAAACTTAGGTACTTATGATAGTGCCTCTCAAGCTTTCGATGAAGGCGTATCTATGGAGAAAATTTGGATTTCTACAATAGATAAACGTACACGTCCTACTCATCAAGCAGCAGATCATCAAAAAGTACCGTTTAAAGGATTATTTAAAGTCGGTGGTTATAGCTGCGAATATCCACATGATAGTAATTTACCTGCTAAAGAAGTTGTACGCTGCCGCTGTACTTTCATTACTGAGGTAGCGGATGTTAGCCCATTCATTGAGAGAAGGGCTAGAAATCCGACAACAGGTAGAAATGAAGTTATTGCAGCAGTTAGTTATGAAGAGTGGAAAGACTTTCTTGAATAATAAAAAAACACTTGAGGGCTTATAGATTACGAACTTAACAGGGCGTATTCATAGGAACTCAGAGGAGGAATAATGATGAAACAATTACAAAAGCAAGCGGATGTACAGTTTTTTAAAGAGAAAGAATCTATAAAATTACCATATCGGTTATGTTTAGCAAACATTCAATTCTTTGCTGAAGGTGATGGTACTGACAGTGGTGTAGGAGGAACGGATGACAATACGGCAGGGAATTTAACTGGTGAAAATACAGATGGTAGCAATACACAGCAAAATTCCCAAACTGAAGGTGGCAATCAACCAAAAGAACCGCAGTTAGATCCAGCGACGAAAGACTTCATCGAGAAGATGTTGCAGTCTCGTGAAGATAAAGTACGTACCAAGTATGCGAAAGAGCTTAGCGCAACTAAAAAAGAGCTAGAAAACTATAAAACAGCTTCTATGACTGCTCAAGAAAAAGCAGAATATGAGATGAAAGAGTTACAAAAAACACTCGAAGAACGCGAACAAGTATTACATCAAAAAGAAATGCAAAGTGCGGCAACAGAAGCACTAGCTAAAGTTGGGTTAGATATTAAATTTGTAGACTTCGTTGTAGGTTCTGATGTTGATGATACAAAAGCTCGTGTAACGAAACTTGGTGACTTATTCAATGCTTCATTAGAAGCGAAAGTAGCAGAGAGATTCAAAGCAGCAGGGCGTGATATCTATGCCGGCTCTGGTAATGGAGCTACATTTACACGTCAACAAGTAGAATCAATGAGCCAGTCAGAAATCAATGCGAATTGGACTCAAATTCAAAAAGACATGAAAACATGGACAAACTAAGGAGGAATTAATATATGTCAGTAGCAACTTTTATTCCAACAATTTGGGAAGCACGTTTAATGGCGAACTTCCACAAGCGTTCTATCGCGGATTTAATTACAACGAAGCCAGCAAAAATCGAAGGTAACAAAATTATCTTTAATCGTGTTGGTGCAGTGAATGTAAAAGATTATTCTGGTTCTGTTGAATGGGATGATACAAACCCTTCTAAAGTAGAAATCAATATGGATCAGAAGAAGTACTTCGCGTTCAAAGTAGATGATGTAGATGCTGTACAAGCTGCAGGAGACTTAATTGACCCACATACACAAGAAGCAGGGTCAGTACTTCAAGAAACAGTGGACACATTTGTATTAGGTCTTTATACAGGTGCTCATAAAGACAACGTAATCGGTACTGACTCTGCTGCGATTGAATTATCGCTTAAGAATGCATACGACTATATTGTTGACCTTAATACAACATTAAATATGAAGAAAGTTCCGAAAACTGATCGTTTTACAATCATCAATTCTCAAGTTCTTGGATTACTTTCAAAAGATGACCGTTTCACAAAACAACCTGTTATTTTGGAAAATGGTGTTGTAGAAGGACAAGTGATTAATGGTTCGCAAATCGTTGTATCAGAGGAAACACCTCATACAGCTGGTAAATATAAAATTCTTGGACTTCACAAGTCTGCGATTGGACATGGAAAACAATTAAACGAAACAGAAGCGCAACGCCTTCAAAATTCATTTGCAGATGGTGTTCGTGGTCTTATGGTTTACGGTGCTGGAGTGCTTCGCCCAGAATCATTAGCAGTACTTACAGCTACAATCGCACCAACTACACCAGAAAAACCAGAGGGACAGGCGTAAGCCTTTCCTCTGGTTTTTGAAAGGAGAGATAGTATGCCTTGGTTTTTGAACACACAAACAGATGTTAAATGGGAAGTGACAGATGCTGATCATGTAAAACGCTGTAAGAATGACCCTGTATATGAAGAAGTAGACGAACCAAAACAAGAATCGGTTAAAAAGAAAAGACAAGCATCAGCAAAGACGAGCGAATAAATGGATATGAAAGCAGAAATTCTAAAACGTATAAAACTACAAGTGCCCAATATAAGTGATGAAAACTTATTAATTAGCATTGAAGATACAATGTTAATGGTCGCTGAGTACACAAATAGAACCATTCCTGAATTTCCTCCTGCTTATCCTGGTATCATCGCAAAAATGATTGTTTTTGAGTATAAGGAACAGGAGCGAGAAGGGAAGAAAAGTGAATCGTTAGGTAACTATTCTGTTACTTATGACAACGTGGGAGATTATCCAGCGAGCGTTACGAAAGGGTTGAAAGTGAGGTTGCGCGTCTTATGATTCAATCAATGATTCGTAAGTTTGGCAAAGATGCTACAGTACTTCGTAATGCAGGTTCTGATGATGGACCATACCCAACAGAAGAATGGAAAGAAATTAACAATGTAAAAGGTGTATTAGATGCTATTCAAGGAACAAAGGATGCCCGTAACAAGAAAGTAGAAGAGAAAAGCACGCATTTCTTTTATTGCCTACCATTTGATGTAACAATTCAAGATAGATTAGTTATCGACAAGAAGGTATACAGCGTTACTTATCTGGGCGATCCAATGAATGCAGGTAGATTCTTTCAAATAGAATTGGAGATGTTGCCATATGAGCATGAAATTCCAATCAAATAGAGCTGCAGTAATGGCAAGGCACTTAGCAGCTAAGAAAGCGGCTCACACTGCTATTGGTCAGTTTGTAACATCTAAAGCTAAGTTACTTGCTGCTGTAGATACTGGTAATTTGAGAAGGAGCATTAGTTCTAAGGCGGAACAAGAAAAAGTTGTTATCGGTACTTCTGCTGATCATGGTATTTATGTTGAGAAGGGAACAGGACTCTATGCTGTAGACGGTGATGGGCGTAAAACTCCTTGGATGTACCGTGACCCGAAAACAGGGAAGGTGGTTAAAACTCAAGGGCAACATGCACAGCCTTTTCTTAGACCAGCAGCAGAGAGCAATAAACCGCAAATTACACAAGTTGGCACGCGAACCTATTCGTCATTAATGAGGTAGATACCATGAATGACTTTATAAATATATTACACAGTGAATTAAAACAGATTCATAAGGAATCGTACTACGAAAATGCAACTACTAAAGCTATTATGCCATATTTGGTATATACGGTTGGTGATGATAAGGAACCTTGGGGACGGAAGAATATCATGCTTACAATTGATATATACGGCACTTCTGCTCATATAGCTAAGATTGACCAACTGATTACAGATTTAGAAAACAATCTTCATAGAAAGAGATTAAGCAGCGCTGAATTTGGTGCTGCTATTTCTTATCTTTCGAGTCAGAAAGTACCTGATCCAGACCCAAATATCATACGCAAAGAAGTGCGGCTCATTTTAAGAACTTATTTTAAACAATAGAAAGGGTTGATTATATGGCAGCTCCACAACCAAAACCAGAGAATGTCCTCTTCGGAGATTGGGGTGCATTCTTCTTTAATTATGGAGAAAAAGACGAACTTCCTGTAGGTGCTACGCAAGGTGGCGGTTCTTTTAAGTATGAGCCAGAGTTTAAAGAAATTGAGTATGATGGTTCTCCTGGTGACACTATGGGGATGAAGCGTATCACTAAATCAAAAACTCAAATCAGTTTTAAGACACTTGAATTTTTGGATAAAGAAAAAATCAAAAATTTTATTGCAGGATTAAAAGTTTCAGAAGAAACCGTTACAAAAGACGGAAAAACTATCAAATACGATGTAATTGAAGCAACGGAACGCCTTACGAAAGAAAGCTACCTTAAAAATGTAGCGTGGGTTGGCGAAACGTTAGGTGGCGATATCGCTGAGATTATCGTATATAACGCGTTATCTGATGGTTCTTTAGAAATGGGATTTGAAAATGAAAGTGAAGTAGTTCCAGAGGTTACATTCACTGGACATCGTGACCCAGAAAACATTCGAAAAGTACCATGGAAGATGCGTATTTTAACAGCGACAGAAGCAGCTAAATTAATACCAGCAGGTTAAAGAGTAGGGATAATCCCTGCTCTTTTTTATTTTAAGGAGGAATAAATGTGACTATTGCTATTCAAGAAAAAGAATACAAAGTGAGACAAATTAATGGTGGAGATTTATTTTCCGTAGTTCGTATTTTGAAGAAATCGAAATTCAAGGTAGATATTAACTTACTTAAAGATTTAATGATGGGTGTACGAAATAAAGAAGGTGCAACACAAGCTGATGTATTAGCTGCACAAGAGACTTTCGGGTATGACATTATCATGAAGTTTATCTTCGGATTAGAAGAAGCTGAACAGGAATTCTTTGAATTTGTAGCCGGACTTTTAGTTCATGAAGATGAAAATGGTAAAAAAACATCCCCAGATTGGGAAACAATACGAACTTTAAATCTAGAAGAGTTAGTGAAGTTGTTTACTGCAATTAAAAATTCAGAAGTTGGACTGGTTAAGCTTTTTTCCAATGCGGTGAACTTGATGAAATAGACTTCATCGATACGTTAGCTTCTCGCTATCCAAATATGGAGTACATAAGGAGTTTGGATGCAGAGATAGTTATTAACTTGTATCTCACCGCAAAGAAGAAAGAAATGGACCGCATGTTATGGGAGGAATGGTGTGCCCTACAACCGTACTGCGATGAAACATTTCCTCAATTTAAATATAAGCGCGAAAATCCAACACAAGAACAGGTACAGCAATACAACGATTCAATCGAACAAACACCGAAACAGAAATTCACAAAAGAAGAAGTGTTTGCTCGTGTTGCGAAAATCCGCGGAAAGGCGGGTGAATAGATGGAACTATTTAAGATGTTTGGGACAATCTTCTTAAAGGATGATCAGTTACAAAGAGGATTGACTAATGCTGAAAGAAGCGGACAAAGAACAACAGGTATCTTAGGACGTGGATTCGGACAAGTCGGACAAGCCGCAGTAGGATTAGGTTCATCTGTTGGTGGAGCCGCTATAGCTTTGGGGGGATTAGTGGGCGTTGCTGTCGGTGTAGGTGCTGCAATTGCTGGTGTAGTTCATGTTGGTTCTGAGTACACGAAACAAATGTCAAAGGTAGAAGCTCTTTCACGTTCGAATGGATTACAAATGGCCGAGCTTGGAGCTAACGCTCGTAAGCTTGGTGCTGAGACAAGATGGTCTGCTACAAACGTAGCTGAAGCCTACGAATATATGGCCTTAGCTGGTTGGGATTCTAACCAAATGATTGCAGCTAGTAAACCTTTACTTGATTTAGCAACTGCTGGTGCATTAGACCTTGCAAAGGCTTCTGATATAGTGACTAAAAAATATTGGTCGGTTGTCGAGAAATCGGCAGCATAAAAAATCGGGTGAATTCATGGGAAATCTAAGTTTATGTTTAATTGAAACTATGACTCCTTTTTGTTAATGTGTGTAAAAAGGGGTTGTTAATTTGAATAAACATGGGGAGAATTTTATTGATTTCGTCGCAACAGAAACGAATGGAAAATATATAGTATTAGGTGAATATGTGAAATCATCAGTTAAAATAAAAATAAAACATATTGTATGTGGGCATGAATACGAAGTAAGACCAAACGACTTCAAAAGTGGATGCAGATGTCCTATTTGTGCCAATATAGGACGTCAAACAAAAAGAAGGAAGACCACTTTTTCAGAAGACGTAAAGTTAGTAGTTGGCGATGAATATACATTCATAGATGAATACGTGAATTATCACACTAAATTAAATGTTATTCATAATCAGTGTGGAGAAAAATATGAAGTCAGTCCCGCTAACTTTTTAAAAGGGAAAAGGTGTCCTACTTGTTCAATTGTAAAAAGAGCTAAAAAAAGAGCTAGAACAACAGATGATTTCATAAAAGAAGTGTATGCAGAAGTTAAAGGTGAATATGAAGTTCTTGGGGAGTACGAAAATTCTATAACTCCAATTAAAATCCAACACAAAGAATGTGGTCATGTGTATAAGGTTACCCCTAGTAATTTTCTTAAACACGGGAAAAGGTGTCCTAAATGCAGATACAGTCGTGGAGAAAAGCGAGTTAGAGATTTTTTAGAGCTTCATAACTTCAAATTTGCTGAACAACATAGATTTTCTGATTGTACACTAACAAAGATGCTTGTATTTGATTTTGTTATCTTTGACGATATTAATAAAATTACACATGCTATTGAATATGATGGTGAATTCCATTTCTTTAAGCTTTTCCGAACAGAAGATAAATTCAGATTGCAAAAGATGAGAGACAAAAAGAAAAATGACTACTGCAAGGAAAAAGATATTAAACTGATTCGGATCCCTTACCAACAATTCAATAATATAGAAAAAATATTAAGTGCTAAATTAAACGTAAATACGACAATCATGAGCCAAGCCTGCGCGGAAACGGCAGGAAGGTGCAACGACTAGATAAAGTAAGCTAAATAATCAAGACGCTCAAATGAGGGTCTTTTTTATATGCTTAAATATCCACGAGCGCCCGACACCCTAACGTAAAGTCGAGGGTGAAGATATAGTCTGAACTGGGGATGGAATGACATCCCATAATGCGGTGAAAACCCCAGATGTATCAGATAAAGAACTGATACGATAACAAATTGGATACAATGACACCATTCGGAATGAAAGCTTCTGAAGCAGGACGAGCTGCCGATGTATTTGCACTAGCTCAAGCGACTGCCAACTTAAACGTTGAGCAGCTGGGTATCATAGTTTTGCCCCTAATAGTGGCAACATTATTAGCAAACTGGGTGAATTCGGGGAAACCTAAGGATAACTATCTATGGCAATCCCGAGCGAAGTCTTTCAGGAATGAAAGAAACGTGTAACGACTAGGAGAAGTACTCCAGAACGGAAGAAACTCCCACGAGCGCCTGGCATCTTACTGAGATGATGATATAGTCTGACCTTGCAGGAAACTGTAAGAAGTAAAGGATAAAGAGCCTTTACGATAACATGAATGGAAACTATGAAATATGCTGCTCCTGTAGCTGCTACATTCGGTTTAAACATCGAGCAAACAGCTGCAATCGCTCAGATATTTGCAAATAACGGTATCAAAGCTTCTATGGCTGGTACTGCATTACGTGCTGGATTATCTCGTTTGGCTGCCCCGCCAAAAGAAGTCGCTAAATCATTATCAGCATTAAATGTAACTGTAAAAGATTCACAGGGTAACTTAAAACCAATGAATGAGATTATCGGTCAATTACACGATGGGTTCGGGAAGTTAACTGACGCTCAACAAATTGCTGCTGCAAAAGCAATCTTCGGTGAAGAAGCGTATGCAGGATGGATTCAAGTTATTAAAGGTGGTAAACCTGCCTTTGATGATATGGTAAATACCCTCGAAACAGCTGAAGGTTCTGCGAAAGTTATGGCTGAAACAATGGCAAATAACTTATCAGGTGCAGTTGATGGTGTTAAGTCCCAATTAGAAAATTTAGGTCTTGTTGTTTTCTCACACCTTGAACCAGCGCTTGTTGCAATGACAAATGGAACAAATGGTGCTGTTAAATCTCTTACTGACTGGCTTGATCCATCCGGTAGAGCAGTCGAAGCAGCAAAGTTAATGCAACAAACTGATCAACAATTAGCTCAATCTAAAGCTATTCTTGATATGAATCTTAAAAAAGGGAAGATAACACAAGAAGAGTATAATGAAAAACTTGCTTTAGCTAAAAAACACACTGAAGATATGATGAACGCCGACGGTATGTTAGCTCAGAAAAAAGAAGAATTAAAAATGAAGGTCGAGGAAGGAAGCATGACTCAAGAAGAGGCTAATAAAATCCTCGACCAATCTGAAGTTGAATACCAGAAACTTCAACAAGGTATTGAGCAAACACGCCAAAGACAAGAAGCCATGAATAAGGTATTTGAACCTTTTCGTAATGCTATCGGTATTATTCAACAAGTTGGTGCCGCTATTGAACAGTTTTGGATTGCTGCAACTGGAGATAGAAACGCACTAGTTGAGGGATACGATATTCTTACTAAACTAGGATTCTCAGCTAACGCTATACAGTTTATACAAGAAACTACAGCGGCAGTGCAATACGGTGTAGAAACCATGAAAGCCCTAGTGTCAGGTGATTGGGGAGCTGCTAGTAATTTCTTGGATAAGTTAGGTTTTTCTCCAGAACAAAAAGCGAATATTATCATGTTCGTTCAGGATGTGCATGCCCAATTAAGTAGTTTTATAGAAAATGTACAATCTCTAATCTCAGCTGCAGCTCCTATAATTATGGGAATAATCGGGGCTACTTGGGATTTTATTAAAGGTGTATTCAATACAATAGCTCCTTACTTGATGCCTTTGCTGACGGATGTCCTTAACTTTGTGAATGGGATTATAGCGCAAATTACTTCGTTTTGGAAAGAAAACGGAGATCAAATTGTTCAAGCTGTAAAAAATGCCTTTTCAATCATTCAATCTATTATAGCTTTTGTAATGCCAGCTGTAATGATGATTGTAAAAAGTGCATGGGACGCTATTAAAGATATTATCCAAGGTGGAGTTAACATCATCATGGGTATTATTAAATTTTTTGCTGCACTACTGACAGGTGATTTTCGCGGTATGTGGGATGCGGCGAAACAAATTTTCAGTGGAGCTATCCAATTAATTTGGGGGCTTATTAATTTATCGTTTGTAACTAAGATTTTAGGAGCAGCTAAGGGGTTGGCGATGTCCTTCGGCTCAGCAATTAAGGGAATGTGGTCTACTGTCGTTGGATATTTCAAGACATTTATCAAGGAACCAATCGCTTCTGTAGTTCGTATGGCAATCGAAATAGGTGAAGCCGCTATGAAAATCAAAGACAAACTGATTAATCCTATTAAAGAAGCTTGGAGTGGAATTATGGGATGGATTGATAAAATTAAAAATGGTGTAGCAAATATGTTTAGTGGTATTCACATTCCTGTCCCGAAGATTAGTGTAAATGGATCACTAAACCCTGTTAATTGGGCAAGTGAAGGTTTACCATCTTTCAGTGTTAAGTGGGCTGCAAACGGCGCTTTAATTAAGCCTGGTAACCCAACATTAATTGGGGTTAAATCTAGCCCGGTTGTCGAGAAATCGGCAGCATAAAATATCGTGTGAATTCGGGGAAACCTAAGGACAATTGTCTATGGCAATCCCGAGCCAAGCCTGTACGGAAACGACAGGAAGGTGTAGAGACTAGGTAAAGTAGCCTAAGCTAAAAGTATGGCGAAATATCCAAGAGCGCACGACACCCAATGAATGGGTGATGATATAGTCCGATACTCCAGTGAAAACCGGAGAGTTAAGGATAAAGAGCCTTAACATAACAATTGTGGTGATGCGAGAGGGTATGACGAAACAGTTTTACCTCTTCGAAAACAAACCTTCGATGCGATTGCTAATGGAATAATGGGGGCGCTACCATTAGCACAACAAGTAGGGGCGCAACAATATGCGTCACAAGGTCCAACTATTTTGCAAGTTAATTTAAATGGACGAGAAATAGCAAGGGAAATATACACAGATGTTAATGAATTTCAAGAACAAGAAAAAGAAAGACGTAAAGTATTTTAGGCAGGTGATGGTATGACTGGAATTAGTTTCTTTAGCTTTAACGGGAAAAGGAATCCAAATGTAATTCCATTGCGGGGTAAAAAGCGCCCTGCATGGGCTCCTTTGGAGCGTACATTCCTTGAAGTTCCTCACTATCCAGGGGGCCGTTTGATAAGAACGCAAACGAAAATGAGAAAAATAATTGTACCAGTTTCATTGTTATATGAATCTATGGAAGAAGCAGAAAAATTAAAAGAAGAGATAGCTGATTGGCTTATTACGGATCAACCTCAGGAACTTGTTTTTGATGACGAAAAAGATCGTACGTACTTAGCTGTTATTGATGAAGCATTCGACCTAGAACAATTAGTAAATTTAGGAGAAGGAGTACTTACTTTCATTTGTCCGATGCCTTATAAATTGGGTAAAGTACAAATTTATCCATTTGTACAAGATTGGTCTACTGAAATTACTTCTTATTTCACGAATAAAGGGAGCGTAGAAGCTCTACCAATAATTGAAATGACTGTGAAAAAGCCAAGTACTTTTTTAGATGTATGGTTTGGAGAGTATCCGCATAATCGTGATTATTTTAGAGTCGGCTACCCTCTGACTGTGGAAGAAACCACAGTACAAGAACGAGAAAGAGTCATGTGGGATGAAATGGCTACTCCTATAGGATGGACACCTGTTACTGGACAATTCGATGATATGAAAGGAACAGGTAGTTTTAAATCGAGGGGTGGTTATGCGCTGTATTGTGAAGATTACGGAAAAGAGGTAGGATTCTACGGTGCTATAGCCAAGAAAAACATTCCGGGCGGCCCATTACAAGACTTTGAAATGGAGGCATGGATGACTTTAAAGTCCAAAAATATAGGTGAAATGGGTCGTGTTGAAGTTCTTCTTCTAGATGAGACGGGTAATCTGGTAACTCGTATCAATATGAATGATCTATATGCAACTGCTGAAATTACAAGGGCACATATGAAAATTGGGAATAGCGGAACACCCAATAGTTTTCGGAAATTAGTTGATACAAGTGGATTTTATTCGACTACATTTAATCAATTCCGAGGTCGTGTACGTATTGCTAGGCGGGGTAAGGTGTGGTCTGTATATGTAGCTAAGTTTATAGATGGTACAGAAACAGATGGCGCTTCGCTTGTGGAACGCTGGATTGATGAAACAGGAAATCCGATGACAGAACGTAAAATTGCACAAGTTATGATTGCAATTTGTAAGTGGGATAATCATCAACCTATTAACGAAATACAAATTGATGATTTAAAGATTTGGAAGGTAAACAAAGTTCCATCTAATACACAACCATACATCTTTGATACTGGAGATAAAATTGTTATCGATACTGAGAAAAGTCTTGTCACGATCAACGGGAGGAATGCAATCAATATAAAAGAAATATTTAGTAATTTTCCTATCATAATACGTGGTGAAAATCGTATCGATATAATGCCACCTGATGTTAATGCAACAATCAGTTATAGGGAGAGATATAGATGAGAACACCAAGTGGAATCCTTCATGTTGTGGATTTTAAAACAGATCAAATTGTAACTGCTATCCAACCGCATGACTATTGGGGCGATAAGCGTCATTGGGAAATTAAAAATAATATAGATACATTAGAATTTAAAACATTCGATGGGACATCACATGCAATTACTTTACAACAACAGAATTTAATCATTAAAGAGGTTCGTGATGGCCGACTGGTACCATATGTAATTAACAATGAGGTTGAAAGAGATTCTGATGATAAGTCGATTACAGTGAACGCTTCCGGAGCTTGGGTGCAAATAGCGAAAGATGGCTATATTATGCCGCAACGAATAGAAAGTAAAACTGTTAACGAATTTATTGACATGGCTCTTGTTGGTACGAAATGGAAGCGCGGTATAACTGAATACGCTGGATTTCATACAATGACAATCGACGAAATTATAGATCCTCTCACATTCTTAAAGAAAATCGCTTCATTATTCGATTTAGAGATTCAGTATCGTGTGGAAGTGGTTGGTTCTCAAATTACCAATTGGTACGTCGATATGATAAAGAAACGTGGTAAGGAAACCGGTAAGGAAGTCGTTTTAGGTAAAGATTTAGTTGGTGTAAGGCGTATCGAACATTCAAGGAATATTTGTACAGCCCTAGTAGGTTTCGTAAAAGGTGAAGGCGATAACATTATTACGGTAGAGAAAATTAATCGCGGTCTCCCTTATATTACAGATAGCGATGCATTCCAGCGATGGAGTGAGAATGGAAAGCATAAATTTGGTTTTTATACACCAGAAACAGAAGATCAAAACATGTCACCAGAACGCTTAATGACACTTATGAAAACTGAATTTAAAAAACGCGTTAATACTTCTGTATCTTATGTAGTTGAAGCACAATCAATTGGACGTGTGTTTGGATTAGCTCATGAGTTAATTAATGAGGGTGATACGATTCGAATTAAAGATACAGGATTTACACCTGAATTGTACTTAGAAGCTCGTGTTATAGCTGGTGATGAATCATTTACTGATCCTACACAAGATAAATATGTGTTTGGTGATTATCGTGAAATTGTTGACCCAAATGAAGAATTAAGAAAGATTTACAATCGTATTCTTAGTTCGCTAGGCAACAAACAAGAAATGATAGATCAGCTAGACAAATTAGTTCAAGAAGCTAACGAAACCGCGAGTAATGCAAAAAAAGAATCAGAAGCAGCGAAAACACTTGCTGAAAAAGTACAGGAGAATATTAAAAACAATACTGTCGAAATCATTGAATCGAAGTACCCACCGACAACAGGACTTATAGACAGAAAAACATTATGGTTAGATATTTCAAATGGTAAGCCTGGTATTTTAAAACTCTGGAAAGATAGTATTTGGGACCCTGTTGTACCTGATATTGAATCAGTAAAGCATGAGGTTTCTGGTCAATTTAATGAAGTGAACGAAACTCTTCAAGGCTTTTCACGTACCATTGTTGATTTGAAAAACGATCAGGGTACCATTGATAAAAAAGTTACATCAATAGAACAAACAGCAAGCGGATTGTCTTCTACAGTTAGTAATTTAAAAAATGTAGTATCAGATCAAGGAAAGAAGCTTACTGAAGCAAATACAAAACTAGAACAACAAGCAACAGCAATTGGAGCAAAAGTTGAGCTTAAACAAGTAGAAGATTATGTTGCTGGGTTTAAGATACCTGAATTGAAACAAACAGTTAATCAGAATAAACAAGATTTATTAGATGAATTAGCCAACAAGCTTGCAACTGAGCAATTTAATCAAAAAATGACTCTAATTGATAACCGCTTTACTATCAATGAACAGGGGATTAATGCAGCAGCAAAAAAGACAGAGGTATATACGAAGTCGCAATCGGATGGACAATTTGCAAAAGATTCTTATGTAAGAGATATGGAGTCACGACTTCAGCTAACAGAAAAAGGTGTTAGTATATCTGTAAAAGAAAACGATGTAATCGCAGCCATTAACATGAGTAAAGAAAACATTAAGTTAAATGCTGCACGAATAGATTTAATTGGTAAAGTTAATGCTGAGTGGATTAAATCTGGATTGCTGACCGGTTGCCAAGTTCGAACATCAAATACAGATAACTACGTAAGCTTAGATGACCAATTTATACGTCTCTATGAAAAAGGGGTTGCTAGATCATTTCTAGGACATTACAGAAGAACAGACGGTTCAGTACAACCAACTTTTATCTTAGGATCAGATGAAAAGACTAGCGCTCCAGCAGGCGCTTTATTTATGTCTCAAGCAGGTGCAGGATGGTCTGGTGCTTATGCAAACATTGGTATTGGCGATGGCATAGAAAATGGTGAAATCAAAAAATCCGTGTATTGGGAATTGCAAAGAAACGGGCTAAGTGTTCTAAACGCTAATGATTACCATGTTTTTTATGCTGGGAATGGGAGTTGGTATTTTAGACGAGGAAAAACTGGGTTATATCAAACTTCGTTAGTCCTTGAAGATAATGGTGCAGATTCTGATTTAAGATTACCTAATATCACTTTACGTAATAGCCGTGCAGCAGGATATACAGGTATCATTCAAGTCAAGTCACCTGTTACTCAGAATGGATGGGGGTCTGTTCAAGGTAATTTCATGAGCCCTTCATTACGGGAATATAAATCTAACATTCGTGATGTTTCTTTTTCAGCCTTAGAAAAAATCAGGAATGTACGAGTAAGACAATTTAACTATAAGAATGCGGTAAACGAGCTTTACAAAATGAGAGCAGAGAAAGATTCTAGTGATTCACCATTGACAACAGAAGATATTAAAACATACTACGGAGCAATTGTAGATGAATGTGATGAAGCATTTGTGGATGAAAGTGGGAAAGGAATTCACTTGTATTCATACGCATCTATTGCAATTAAAGCTTTACAGGAAGTTGATACAACAGTACAGGAACAGGAGATTGAAATTACAAATCTAAAATCACAAGTAGCTAGTCAGGAAGATCGGATAGCCCGATTAGAAGAATTATTACTACAACAATTAATAAATAAGAAACCAGAGCAGCCATAAGCTGTTTTTTATTTTGCACAAAATACGGCTTTTATAGGCACTCGAAGGAATGCTTTTCTTTTATCTATTGTATTTTATATCTAATCTAGTAGATTCTTTATGGGAAATGGTAATTAAAGGAGGAAGATATAGTGATTTATAACAAGTAGATGACAGGATTTCTTTTTTTGTTAAATGTTTTAAAATTATTCAATCATAATATAAAGTAACAGTGATATAATAGTTAGTGTTATGTATCCAATTTAATATCACATTTAGGAGGTATATTATGAAAAAGAAGTTTATGTTAATGATGCTTCTGTTTGCATTGATGGTAGGATTAAATCCTAATTCAATGACAAAAGCAGAAACCACAAGTACACAAGGTGAACAATTCGAACAAGGAAAGTATGATCTGCAAGCTGAATTTCCATTTGGACAGAACTGGAACAAGAACTCACCTTATGCTGGACCAGAAACAGGTAAAGTGAAATGGGAATACAAGCTTTATAAAGATAGTGCTGTCCCAAATAAAACTTTTGAGTATCAACCAGCAATTGGGAGTGATGGGACGATTTATATTGGAAACTCCACTAGAAAATTGTATGCGTTTAATAAAGATGGTTCAATTAAATGGATTAAAGATGGTGTAGCAAATTCATCTAGTACACCGGTTATAGCAGAAGATGGAACTATTTATGTTACAAGCGAGAAACTAACAGCTTTAAATCCTGATGGTTCAATTAAATGGCAAGTCAAAGACGCAAGTACTTCTAGCAGTCCTATTATAGACAGTGAAGGTACAGTTTATGTACATAATTCAAAATCAATAACTGCGTATAATTCGAATGGATCAAAAAAATGGGAATCAAGTCAGATGTTTAAAGGAGCTACTAGTAGTAAGAATTCTATGCTCATGTCAAAAGATGGAACACTTTATACTTTACTTTCAAGTGGCGAAAACTATTTTCTCTATGCCCATGATAAAAATGGTAAGGAATTATGGAATAAAAGGGTTCGGGGGAATGACGGTAACCCCGGTTTTTCTTTAGGATTAAATAATGAATTATTTATAAATGGTGGATCTGTTTTTTATGTTTTTGATAAAGATGGAAATCTAATAAAGCAGTGGAAGCAAAGTGAGATAGCCGCGAGATATGCTCCTACAATCTCTTCGAAGGATGGGACAATTTATATAGCTACAAGTGGCGGGGTAACTGCGTATAATCGAGACTACACATTAAAGTGGGAATACTCGACGGGTCAAGGGGTTGAGCACTCACCTGTAATAGATAAAAATGGTGTAGTCTATGTTAAGGCAAGACAAGCATTATTCGCAGTAAACCCAGATGGAACACTAAAATGGAAGATGCCATTTTCAGCATTTCATAAGGGTTCTTCAAATAATTCTATAAGCATTGATAAAGATGGAACTTTATATCTTGCAGGATATGTGCCAAACACAAATAACAACGGTCCTAGTGGAACGTATTATTCATTAGTCGCTATTGGTGACTCTTATACAGACACTGTATGTACTAAAGAGAGTGCATACATGGAAGTGCTTAAATCGCTGGAAGCAAAAAGTAAGAATGCTAAATTAACAGATGAAGAGAAGTCGGAAGCACGTGATATTTTAAAGAAGTTATCGGATGATCTTGATAAAACAGATAAATAAAATTAATTGGGTTAATGCAATTAAATGGTTTTTGAGAAAAGAGGGACACGCGTCTCTCTTTTTTATTATAAATAAGGAGATGGAAAGATGGATCGTATTGATGTATTAATAAAGGCATTTATCGCTACATTTGGTGGCCTCTGTGGATACTTTTTAGGAGGGTGGGATACAACATTGAAAGTTCTCGTTATCATGGCAGCCATCGACTATATCACTGGGGTATTGGCAGCAGGAATTAATGGAGAGCTAAAAAGCAAGGTTGGTTTTAAAGGCATCGCCAAAAAGGTGGTGCTTTTTCTTTTGGTTGCAGCTGCTACTCAAGCTGATGCAGTTATGGGAACAAACAGTGCAATTCGTGAAGCGACGATTTTCTTTTTCATCGGAAATGAGTTGCTGTCTCTTTTAGAAAATGCAGGACGAATGGGAATTCCACTTCCACAAGCATTAACAAATGCCGTGGAGATTTTGGGTGGTAAACAGAAACAAGAAGATAAAAAAGGAGCGGATCAATAATGGGACAGATCGTAGATATTTCAAAATGGAACGGTAATATTAACTGGTCTGTAGCAAAACAGTACTTGGATTTTGTAATTGCTCGTGTGCAAGATGGCTCAAACTATGTAGATCCATTATATAAAGGCTATGTACAAGCGATGAAGCAGCATAACATTCCTTTTGGTAACTATGCATTTTGCCGATTTGTTTCAATTGCTGATGCGAAGAAGGAAGCACAAGACTTCTGGAGCCGCGGTGACAAGGGTGCTACTGTTTGGGTTGCAGATGTAGAAGTGAAAACAATGGATGATATGAGAGTGGGGACACAAGTTTTTATCGATGAGTTATACCGTTTAGGTGCTAAGAAAGTTGGTTTATATGTCGGTCATCATATGTATGCACATTGTGGTATGGCGAACGTAAAAAGTGATTTTGTATGGATTCCGCGTTATGGCGGTAATAAGCCAGCATATCCTTGCGATATTTGGCAGTACACGGAAACAGGAAATGTACCAGGTATCGGTAAGTGTGACCTGAATTCGCTTGTTGGGAGCAAGTCATTGTCTTGGTTTACTGGAGCAGTGCAAGAGCAAGTTCAAACAACTAAACTAAATATCATCCAATCAGGAGCATTTTCAAGAGAGTATATTGAAGATGTTATGGGAGCATTGACATCGTTAAAAATGACAGCTAAGTTCATTTTACAACTTGATGGATTAGCATATTTTATTTCTGATCCAACTTCAGATGCTCAATTAAATGCGATGAAGGAGTACCTTGATCGTAGAGATTGGTGGTATGAGTATTTGAAGTAAAACAAAAGGATAGCTTAATCAAAAATAACAGCCGACTCGATATAAATGATTCGGCTGTTATTTTTTTAACTATGACAATAATTCCTCTACTCCGACACCATCTATTAACAATGCTTTTAATGAAGGAGCTAGTTTAATCGCTTCTTCAATATCTAAATCTCCAAAATCCACTGTATATAATCCGAATCCTTCTTTTCCATCTACATATAATAATGCTTTTCCGCCTTCATCATCACCGATTGCCAGTGAATTTGGTATATATTTTTGAATATCATGTGCTTCATTCATCTCTATGCAATCAGTAGGGCCCCAAATACGTATGTAAAGTTCATTTTGTACATTAATCTCTGCGTTTGTACAATTTTGGATTACTTCTAAATAATCTAATGGTACATCTATTGATGAGAACTTTTGTAATTCTTGAATGGCCTCTTTACTCGCTGGCGATTCCTGAGCTTCTAAAGTGAAGGCCTCGTTTAATTTTTCTAGAATATTCATTAATGATCAATCCTTTCATACTTTACCTTTAATTTATCAAGCATTTTATATTGCTGTTCTAAAGTTTCTGAAATGTTTTCTTTAGAGAATCCGGCGTGTTCAAAATCAGATACTAGATTTTTTAATTCATCTTGTAAAGTAGAGCTCCATTTTCCATTGCCTGAACTTAAACGCTCATCACGCCTTAGATTCTGTGCATTAGAAATAATGGTGTGAGGTAATCCTTTTCCGGTTTCAATAGTCACTGTTGGTGCGAGCTTTGGATCATATCCATACTTACCTAAATTTTCTTTTGCCCATTGTTGCTGTAAGCCATGATGAGATTGTAAATTACCGCCATTTGGTCCTCGACCCTTAGGCTTAGGCATTGAATCACGATGTGTTTTATTAAATAATACAAAATTTGGTTTTGCGCTGGTTACAGCTTTAGTAGCCTCAACGGCCTCAGTGGTCATTTTTACCCCTTTACCCACTTTAGCAAGTTTCCCAACTGGTGTAAGACCAGCTACTGCCATTCCACCCGCAAAGATTCTATCCCAGGTTGATAGTTTTTCACCAGTAGATGGATCAACACCATCCCACGCTCTTTTAATATCATACTCACCACTTATTTCACCAGCTATATCTCGAGCTAGTTTACCGCCATCAAAACCTTTTTCTTCAGAGGAAGGTTTACCACACATTGCACCTTCTTCCATTGTAACATCTTGATTATCTGTATTACGAAATTTTTCGGCAATTCGTTTCAAATCTTCTTCTACCTGTATAAGTGAATTGATAGATGTAAAAGCTTTTGGTCTCGCATCATTGAACATTTGAATGAACTGTTGATTAGAGGCACCAATCCATTGAGAACACAATTGATCTATTTCATTACATAAATTATTATGTATAGATTCTAATGCGATTCTGGTATTATTTGCACGATTAGCCACTTCTTCTAGCATTTCAGGTGTTACTTTGATTTGAACCATTTTTTTCCTCCCTTTCCCAATTTAAATTATGTGATAAAAAGAAAAAAATGTAAATATGGAAATTTTAGATTAGTATAATAATATTTATTTCATATTTAAACAGGGTCGCCTGGTTGATGCGGATCTTGTGGAATAGTCGGCTCTTGAGGTCTAAACACCCTTAGGCTAAACAGTTGCCGTGGTGGAATCGTAAATGTAACGGGTCCAACAAACGGAGTTACTCCTTCAGGCTCACAATAGATACAACCACCGTTTCGTGTAGCAACATCTGAACCGCCGTTGCCATTTCCGTCGTCCTCGTTAATTAGCTCCCCACAAAGATATCCATAAGAAGGATATACATCACCATCACAAGTATCTTGATAATTCTGTACCACTATAGTAACAGTTTGCGGTTCGTTTGTTTGATTCAGTACAGAAACTTGAATGAAGTACGTGTCCGCATTACGGAATAAAGGACCTTATGTGAACGGTCATAATAATAGTTTGACATATTAATCACGCACCTCTTTTTTAGTACATGCTATGCGAAGAGTAGGAGGGAAGCTTGGACAATAGAGTATAGTTATTTAAGACAGAAATAGAAAAGACCGTCCCATTTAGAGACGGTCTTCTTAATTACTATAACCTAGTATTTATCAGTCCCAAAGACATGTTCTTTGTCTTTAAGCTGGCACTCAAAAACTTAACAATGTTTCTTTTTACAATGACAACAAATAAAGAAACATTTACAACGACACTTATTTCGCTTAAACTTCCAATCGTCATCGCAATTGTGCTTATCTTTAGATTTCCACCAATCGTCATCACAATGATGCTTATCTTTAGATTTCCACCAATCATCACAACAATGATTTTTCTTAGAACTCCAGCAATCATTATTCCAGGACATTTTTTATACCTCCCTTCGATTAGGGTTCATATTATTCTATGTTTTAGTAAAAAGAATGCTTGTTTATTAACCTACTATTTTACTTTTCTTTGATAGAGAGATTCTACTAGATACATAATTCATACAAACTATACTAATTTTTAAGAGATAGTGGAGAGAACTACTAGTTGTGGCATTAATCAATAAATACTAGTTGAAGAAAAATATTCTCGTATTAAATAATATCTTCTCTTGGGATACGCTTTTTAGGTGTATATTTCACAATAGCGAAGGAAAAACATACTATATAAATGCAAATGAAGCTTATGTGTATGTGAAGTAAAAAGAAGCCGTCCTGTTGGGTGGCTTTTTTAAGTTTATAACGTATTAAATGGGATCAACTGGCATGAATGCTTCTGTTGGCGTAAACTGCCCGTTCAACACCGTATTCCCTTGCTGAATTACACCTGCAAAGTTGATGCCCCATGTGTTTATGGTAACTGGTCGGACAGGTTCTTGTGGAGTGAAAGGGTCTTGTGGTAACGTCACACGAACTACGTAAATAGGGTCTTGCGGAATAATCGGCTCTTGTGGAATAAACACCCGCATGCTAAACAGTTGCCGTGGTGGAATCGTAAATGTTACTGGACCAACAAACGGATTTACGCCTTCAGGCTCGCAATAGATACACCCTCCGTTGCCATTTCGATTACTTACTTCATCATCCGACCCACCGTTATCATTGTTAATTAACTCTCCACAAAGATATCCATAAGAAGGATATACATCACCATCACAAGTATCTTGATAATTCTGTACCGCTATTGTTACAGTTTGCGGTTCGTCAGTTTGATTGAGTGCAGAAACCTGAATGAAATCTGTGTCTGCATTACGGAATAAAGGGCCTGATGTATACGTTTGGTAACGAGGTTCACAATGGCAATCAAAGTCGCATTTTTTACGTTTCTTCCGGTAGCGCTTATTTGAACGGTCGTAATAATAGCATGTACTAAAAATTACGAACCTCCTTTTAATTGATATTCACTAATTTGTTGAATCTAAATTCTGTATTTAATTCAAAGGCACCTGTATAATACAAAGTTTCTATGATGTAAGATTAGAATTCACAATTGATGCAAAAATAAATGGCTGGGCACAATATGAAGTACACAATAGCAAAGATCAAATGTTTTATATTATAGCAAGCTCAAAGTTAGTTACTGTCAAGAAAAGAGAAATTCACTTTTATTAAGGAAGAACGTTATTATTTTCAATTCTATTATCTAATTTAATAAATAAAAAGTTATCGTAATCTTTGGTAAGTAAAGTATCGAGGTTTTCACAGAGAATGCCTCTGAATATATTATTTGAATTTTCTGAAAAAATAGGGAAACGTTTGGATTTTATATTATTAGTGAGCAAGTCTAAGCAAATTGCAAGAATAAACATAATCTATCTTATAAAGTAGTGAGGCAGTACTAAAATAAGATAAAATTTACTTTACTAGTTTTCTTTTTTTATAGTAAGTAGGTTTGATTCCAAAAGACTTCTTCACTACTTTATAAATTTCAAAGGAAAGGATGATATAAATGGCAGAACATCGTGAAGATGAAATCCGTACTTTGTTACGCGCATTTCAATTAGTAGGAGCGAGAGTTGTATTATTTTTGCCTTCATTTCACGTAGAAGGTTTTATTACTCGAATCGGAGAAACTTTTGTTACACTTCGTCGTGGTAATGGAGAAGGCGTAGAAGTTGAAAGTAATGATAATGGAAATGCACTTGAAAATCCTAACCAAATTAGTGTCAAAATTAGTGATATTTTATCAGTTAGTGATGATCGAGGAGCGTAATTAGCAAGGTGAAAAATGCACTAGGTATTTGTAATCCTAGTGCATTTTTTAATGTTATATAAAATTCAAACAAATAAAAAAGGTATCAAATATGAAATTTGAAATTAATTACATACAAGCCTATTGATGGGACTCTTATCATAATTTATAAAAAAGTTTGAAAAATATAAGTTATATCTATATTTTAGGTAATTGTACTATCACTTTTATACAAGTCATGTTTACAATATAATACAAACCTTTATAGGAGGGGATTATGTGTGTAAGTTCTGTTCAAAGCAAGACAATACCAAATTTAAATTCAGATTATTCGATATAAAACCTATTCCGTTTTTTATTCCATCAAAATCTTTTGCATATTCATCGGATTCTGTTGGATCATCCCATGCTTCAACAGAAACAATAAGACCTCAAGAATCATCCCATGCTTCAACAGAAACAATAAGACCTCAAGAATCATCCCATGCTTCAACAGAAACAATAAGACCTCAAGAATCACCCCATGCTTCAACAGAAACAATAAGACCCCAAGAATCACCCCATGCTTCAACAGAAACAATAAGACCCCAAGAATCACTCCATGTTTCAACAGAAACAATAAGACCCCAAGAATCACCCCATGTTTCAACAGAAACAATAAGACCTCAAGAATCACTCTGTGCTTCAAAAAAAACATCAAGATCAAAAGAAAACTCTGGTACTTCTGCAAAATCATCAAAAATCCAAAAATCTTCTCGAGTTTTATTAAAATTAAGCGATACTTTTGATACGCCACTAACCTTCAAAAAATTTATAATATCGCAAGATAATTCGCAATTATTATTTAATCGAAAAGAATCTTATTACCAAATAGATACATCTAATAATATTGAAAAAATAACAATTGAAATTAAAAAACTACTATATGATTATCAATTAACTAATTTATACATCGTATTATTTTTAGAAGGTATTCATATCAAAGGCTTTATACTGCATATTAGCGAAGAGCTAGTTACTATTATTGGACCAAACTTAAAAGTAGAAAGTAATTCAGCTGATAACATTATAGAATCACCAAACAGAATTAACATAAAAATTGAAATGATTCAAGCGATTGGTGATGCAGGAACTCCTCTCTCAAGCTAAGATAAATTTGTATATCAATATGGATAATATTTATGTATCCATATTGATATACAGCTATCGTGATAAGATGAAATTAATACTTCTTCTTGAGTTTGCATTGAATGTATAAGTTCTCATTTAAGTTGTTTTTGTATATCTTCTGTAACTGTTGGCTTCGGAGTTTTATTTAAATCGTTTAGTATTTCGCAAATTCCTGCGAACTATTCCGACATACTTGTGAACGGTAAGTGTACATAAGTTCTGTTTAAAGCGTGAATTTGTAACGAAAAACCACCGTTCAAAAGTAAGGAGCTTTATATTTTTATGAATTTAGCATGTCGATAAGTGAGTTGCCATCAATTAACTCAATATTCTTATTCGCAGCATATTGCCGTGCATTCTTATTGAAATGACTAAGTGTAACAAAGTATCCTCCAGCTGCATCACCATCAATAATAGCACTATGTAATTTTTGAATGTACGGCCTTCCGATAGATCCCTTTGTATATCTTTTCACTTCAACAAATTTCACTTCATCGTCTTTCCAAAGGATAATGTCTTTTCCGCCATCATTAGAGCCAGGTGTAACTTGTGCTCGATACCCAAGAGAATTAAACAAATCAGCGATTAAGTATTCAAATTTTCGTGTGTCCATTTTCTCTAGATATTCACGATTAGCCTGCTCTCTCAAATGGTTCATACGAATTTCCTCTTCTGAGACATGTGGTGCTTTAAGGATAATTCCTAATCCAAAAACGACGACTAATGAAAGAATAGCCCAAATCATACAATTCACCTCAGTATGAGTATAACCAGCTGAGCACTATTCTATCTCTTCATACCAAATATCCTCTATATGCAATTTGAGAACTTTTGCAATACGATATGCAACAGGCAATGTAGGCGTAGCGCCTTTAATTAAGTTTGTCATAGTTGAATTTGAAATTGATGCTAATTTTGCGACGAAGCTGTACTTTATACCTTTGCTATCTAAAATTTCTTTCAAACGACTTCGCATTATATTTTTCCCTCCTAATAAAAAAGTACTAGGCCTTTCTTTTATTTTTTCGCTTGGACAGGCAAAATCCTTCTTTCTAGGTCATATACCTAAATCAAGACCACGAGGAATACCAAGTGGAATCGAGGACATCAAGAAGGGAGAGGGCGCATATGCGTTGGCAATATTCACATTTAAACGAAACGCCTTACCTGTATCCATCAAAGGAATTAAGAGATATGTATAAAGGTTCAAGTGGTAAAAAAGAAACGAATGCAATCGTGGATCACATGGAAAGACATGAGGTTTTTAATAATCGAGAATATAAAAGATATTACCGTTTATCAAACGATATTATGGAGGATTTATATGAAGATGAGGATGAAGTGTTGGAGTGGGGAGATGTCATCAACGAGTATCAGCCGGTAATGACTTCGAAGGGATTCCAACTTATTAGAAAAGAGGGATTCAAATGACAATCGTTGGTGAAGCAGTAGTAGTATGGACGGCAACTGGTTTGTCAGTGATTACGATGAAAGTTGCAGAAAAAATGGGCCAGAGTGTTCCACATTGGCTTCCACGTATGACCATGTACACAACACTTACAGGCTCATTCTTATATCTTCTACGTTATGTTCTCTTTGCGTTTCTATAAGGGAATATCAACGTGGAATTGTAGGACATTTACTGGTCATTGATATAGAACATGTACGGGAGTCTTCCAAAAATAAGGGATATATACCCTAATAAAGGGTATATGGGGAGTGGAGAAAATGATTGAATTATTACTCGTTCCAGCTGCAGGTTTAACAGTGGCATTATTCGGTGAAAAGTTCAAAAGTAAAAATGATGATAAGCGAAAGATACAAGTGTTTTTTGAGGTAGCTGGTATTGCGATCAAAAGAAATAATGAAGAAAAATTGCAATATCCAAAGTTCCAAAAACAAATTGATGATGATCGTAGTACGACTTATGTATATACCTTACCGTTAGGCATGCCGAGTAAAATCATCCAAAAGGTAGAAGATGTTGTATCGGAAGGATTAAATAAACCAGTGCGTATTCAATACGATAATTATAAATTGAACATTCGCGTATTCCACAGAGATATACCAGAGGAGTGGAATTGGTCAATCGGATTAGTGAAGAAAGGGAAATGGCGCGTTCCAATGGGGCAAAGTCTAGAGAGGTTGATTTATCATGATTTCGATAAAACTCCCCATATGGTATTAGGTGGTCTTACACGAATGGGGAAAACAGTGTTTTTGAAAGTGCTACTTACCACCTTGATTGAAGCGAACCCTGAAAATGCTCACGTATATTTAATTGATTTAAAGGAAAAAGGACTGGAATTTAGCGAGTTTAGTAATTTAAAACAAGTGGTTGAGGTAGCTGATTCAGTCGAAAAGGCACATCGTGTACTCGAAAAAATCATGGAGAAAATTGAAGAGCGCGGGAAACTCATGAAGGAAAATGGTTATAAAAATATAGTTGAGACAAAAGAAAAAGACCGTTTTTTCATCATTGTTGATGAAGGTGCTGTACTTGCCCCGGTAAAAGGGTTGCCGCGTCACGTTAATAAGATCCGAGAAGAGTGTCAGTACATGCTTAGTTATATCGCAACTGTATCGGGCGGATTAGGGTTTCGTTTAATTTTGGCTACACAGTACCCAACGGTTACATCAATTCCATCGGTAGTAAAACAAATGTCTGATGCAAAATTAGGATTTCGATTACCAACAAGAGTGGCATCTGAGGTGGTTCTTGATGAATCTGGATTAGAAACATTACCATCTTTACCTGGTAGAGCGATTTATAAATCAGATCGACTCACCGAAATTCAAGTTCCTTATATTAGCGATGAAATGATGTGGGAACATCTAAAAGAATATGAGGTGGAAAAACATGAACATCCAGAGTCACATGAAGATCAACCGTCAGATGGCGATACTTGCGACGATTAGGAAGTTGCAGTTTGCCACAAGACGACATGTAATGAGTGTGCATGATATAGGTGGTATACGAAATGCAAACAGAATTATGGGCGATTTGAAACCGTATTTAAGTAAAACAATGCAAGGAAAAGAATACGTGTATTATCTCAATAAGGAAGGGCATGCCTTGTTTGGCGATGACGGTAAGGTTGTTTCAAGAGGGAAGTTAGCTCATGCACTGTTACGTAATGAAGCATGGTTGCATTTATTTTGTCCGGATGAGTGGCAGATTGAAACGGATATACGTTATATAAAGAATAAGGAGAAAAAGAAAATAATTCCTGATGTAAAGTTTCGTGATGAAGAAGGGATACTTCATGCAGTCGAGGTAGATTGTTCACAGAAAATGAAAGTGAATGAAGAGAAGTTAAAAAAGTATGAAGAGCTTACGCAGATTTATAAACAAAAGCATAATGGAAAAATGCCGGTGATTCATTTCTTTACGGTAACGAAATACAGAGAAAAGAAATTGGAAGAGTTAGCAGCAAAATATGATATATATGTGAATGTCTATGTGATTCCGAGTATATAAGAGTGTAACAAAAAATAACAGCCTTTATATAGAATTGTTATTTTTACATTTCAAATAAGGCTGTTTATTTCTTAATTTAGAGATTTTTACATATTACGTGTAATAATTGCATTTTGATAATCGTTATCTAAGCTGAGCACTCTTCCATTTGGTCGATATTCTATGTGAAAGGTATTACGTTATTACTTATACTCAGGGTCTTCTTGTTCAATTTGCTCAAGACGAGGATTTAAAGATTCAATAATTTCTTGAGTTTGTTGTGCTGCACCTTTATATAATTGTTTTGCTTGCTGGTTATCAGTATCAAGAACAAATCCTTATAGGCATGCTTGAGCACCCTATAATCCAGCAATAGCTTGTTTAAGTTTAGTGCTTACTGTCATGTAGTTTTTCCTCCTTGTAAATGCACTTCAAAATATAGAATGCCTATTTTGTAATCATAGTACGATTTCCAATTTTAGGGTTATCAGAAATGATAACCCTAAATTAGAGGTATGTGAATAAGAAATTTTACAGTTAATTATTTGAAGGAGGATTTTTTTAACCAATAGATACATGGAATACCGTTAAGTGGTGTTATATTAACTTGAATAGAAAATTTATAAGAAAAATCTGCCGTGTAAGAACGTAATTGACTTACATATTCTATGGCAAAGATTAGCTCCATGGATGGATATCTTGTGCATTTAAATAAAGGATTATTGCTGCAAGAGATATATGTGTCAATTTAAAAAAATCTGTATGGATATCTTCTTGATAGGTTGGTTATATTAACGGTTGTGGAGGTGACAAATAATGGATAAAAATCAACAAGGTCATAATAAAACAATTTCCGGTGCTAGTATTCAAAGTGCAAAACAACAAAATGCTGGCTATGGTACAGAGTTTGCAACTGAAACAAATGTAAATCAAGTAAAACAACAAAATGCTCAATCAGCAGCGAAAAAATCACAAGCTGCTAGTGCTGGCGTTCAAAATGCAAATGCTGGCTATGGTACAGAGTTTGCAACTGAAACAAATGTAAATCAAGTAAAACAACAAAATGCCCAATCAGCAGCGAAAAAATCACAAGCTGTTGGTAAGAATCAGGGCACTGATCAATAACAAAGAAAAATACTCCTCGATTCAAGAGGAGTATTTTTTATGCTGTTTTAATGGGAGTGCCGCTATATAAAAAATAAATAGAAGAAAAAGACTATTCCGGATGTGAGATATCGAGATGAGGAAGGAGTACTTCATGCCATTAGGGTAGATCGTTCGCAAAAGATGAAAGTGAATGAAGAGAAAATAAAAAATACGAAGAGTTCACAAAAATATATAAACAGAAATATAACGGGAAAGTGCCAGTCATTCATTTTTTTACAGTGACAAAATATAGGGAAAGGAAATTAGAAGAGTTAGCAACTAAATATGATGTTTTCGTGAAGGTTTATGTAATAGAAGAAATATAAAAAAGTGCTAACAAGTTTGCAAACGAACTTGCTAACACCTATATAGAATAGACATAAATTATCGCTGGTATGTCTTCTTTGAAAATAGCATTAATTAATGAAATCGCACTTATACGAAATGCTCATAAAATCATTCTTAATATCAAGAATATAACCATCCAGATATTCCTTTGCTTTTGAGAAGAAAACGAGGCATGATTTTAATTTCTACTCCAGAATTTGCATCGAATAATAAAAAAGTTCGGTTTGTAAAACTAAAAGTACAGCAAGCTACAAACGGTATAAAGTGGATAAAGATATTTAGAAATTTAAAAGATGATTTTCATATAGGAGGAGAAGTTGAATTAGAGCATATCCTTCAATATCCGAAAGATTATATGCTAGGAGAAAATCTTAGGGTGTTACTTCCATACAATGAGAGAATATATAAAGTTCAAGGTACTAAAATAAAACCTGGTATAAAAGTAAAGGAAAGAGAGTATTTATTTAAAGGGTTTCAGCAAAAATTCACTGATTTCACATTACTACCAGAATGTAAGAAACTAGCAACAAATAATGAAAATGAATTATTCCCTTTAATTGCACCAAAAGGATTAGAGACTATAACGTTAGAAATATGGTCTGAAAAAATATCGTTGGAAGTTGAACAAGCGTTATTTGAAAGTGAAATTTTGTTAGCTCAAATCGGTGAGTCGTTATATGTATTAAATGCAGATTCTCCAGTATTGTTAAAAATAGTAAGATATAATATTGAAAAAGTATTACAAAATCCATATAAAATGCAATATTGCCAGAAATACAAAACAAATTTAGTAGAGGATGTTATGAAAGCGGTTTATGCTACTGCAGGTGAGCGCAATGATGCGACATTGGCGTTAATCGCAATGGAAAATTGTGATGGGCGTGAAAAAATTGATCCAAAGCAAATCGTTAGAGAAGGGTTTGCACGAACTAACCGTATTTCAGCATTTATTAATTTATTTATTGGCCAAAGTGTATCTCGTACAACAATTATTAATTGTATCCTTAGTTTATTAGAACAAAAAGGATTTTTGAAACGTAGTTGGAATAAAATAAATTTACCTTGTACATATGTTAATTTATCAATTGAGCGAATCTCGAAATTTGATTTCTTACCTATTTTTTCACAAATAAAAGGAAAAGAAATTTCATATAAACTATACGGGAATACAGATTGGCAAACGATTGATCATTTGTTATTAAATGTAAATAAACACAACACCTTTTTACCACAACCTTCAAAAAGAAATGATATGGGAATTCAATTTAAACAATTTGTTTCTGAAACATTAACAGAAATTTTACAACATGCAAAAGAGGAAAATGAGCAAGTATATTTTATTATTGATGCGAATTTAAGAAAATATTGGATAAAAGAGTTACAAAATAAAAAAATTGATATAGATATTTTACCGGAGATTGTTCCTGATGCGCTAAAGGTCCCTAATTTAAACATTATAAGAATAAATACATCTTTTGATACACCAAAATACGGTGTGATAGAACGTGATGATGCTCCTAAAGGTACAAGTTTATATGTAGATCAAAAAGGGATGTATTATAGCACTGGCGAATATACGCTAAATGGTAGTGAAACATTGCAGCGATACATACTTGAAATATTAACGCTAGGTGTAAAACCTGTAGAAAGGAATTATATCGCTAAAATGGTACACTATATGTGCTGTAATTCAAGTATGCTTCAGGAAAAAAATATACATATGCCGTATTCTATGCATATGGCGAAAGTAATAAAGAGCTATATGACTGATATAGATGCAAGAGAGTTTAAAGAGTTTGATGATGAATTGGATGTAGATATAATGAAAATAGAAAAGAAAGATTCAATTATTTTGCTTTAAATAATAGTAGACAAATCCTGCTCGTTATATTGATCAGGATTTGTCATTTTTTCATGTAAATAAGGATATCCTTTGTCATGTATCTTTTCTTTTATGTATTTACTTTATTTACATACAGGATTAAGATATTTTTTAGAAATACAAAATCTACATCATATGGAAAAGCAATATGAATTGATTCAAAAGAAATTTGAAAGGAATGAGGAATTGTGAAGAAATTAGATGTGTTATTAATGCTATTAAGCGGCCTCTTTCCAGTTGCAGGAATTATGAAGCAAATCCCACTAGAACAATCTTTATATATCGGAGGCCTTTTATTTTTTACTAGTTTCGGTAGCTATTTTGCGAAAAAAATATATTCACGTATATGTAGTTGGATAGCGTATGCGCCATTTATAGCACTGCTGTTAGTCATTTGGCATCAAGATATTTCAACAAGTTCAATAATAGGGAATGCGAAAATCGCCGCTTGTATCGCTTTAATTCCATGTTTATTCCGTTTTCGTACATATGGACTTACTTTCGGTTTATTCTCATTATGGGCCGCTTTACTTTGGGATATTAAAGAAGTACAGTCGTTAGTCATACTTGAACGTATGTCGAGTTTAATGACAAGTCATTACTTATATCTTCTACTGTTAGTTGGAGGACTTATATTAGGTGGATTACTTGCGATGTTATTACATCGTAAAGAGCAGGATGATAATAAAGAAAATATAAATCTATTTCAACAAAAAAAGAAGCGCAAAAAATTATCATTTAAGATTCCACTTCCTAGATTACCGAAATTAAAGATCAAATTATTTAAGTTTGGTGGAAAAGTATCAAAACGAAATACGCCAGAAAAAATACGTGAGCATAATTACGAAGAACCAGCTCAAGCTGCAACATATGAAATGACAGAGCAAATAGATCCATATAAAGAAGGTATTGCTCAAGGACAAACGAGGATGGAACGTCGTAGAAATAGGTATAATGCATAAGATATTTGAGTAACCCTTTAATGATTTATCATTGAAGGGTTTTTTTATGTAATTATATAGATTGCTAATGAGGAATTTATAGCATACCCTAAAGTTAAGGACTTAAATAAAATAATGGGAGGACAAAATGCTTATTATTACATATATTTCTGTCTGTATATTATTTTTAGTTAGCTTTTTACATGTTTACTGGGCTTTCGGAGGTAAGTGGGCGACAAATAGTGTCATTCCAACAAAATCTGGAGAAAAGGCGTTTATACCAGGTGTAGGAATGACATTGTTCATTGCTTTATTATTAAGTATGGCGGCAATAATTTTATTACAACAAACAAATGTTGTTCATTTCGAAGTTCCTAATATTATCGTTCAATTGGGCTCCTGGATTTGTATGATTGTTTTTTTTATAAGAGTAATTGGTGAGTTTCATTATTTTGGCATCTTTAAGCGAAAAAAAGATACGTATTTTGCTAAAATGGATACTGTTTTATATATACCACTTTGTGCATTTTTATCTTTAGCATTCTTACTAGCAATTATAACGTGAACATAAAATAGTAACTGCTTTTTCTAAAATAAATAAACGTGAATTGGCAAGGAGTAAAAGTGAGAAATCTAGTAGTAAATAAAAAGGATGTAAGCGTCTTCTTATCGAAATATAGATTATTATGAAAGGCGGTGACACTATGAAGTATGTTAAAGTCTGTATGAATGGCGGAAGTGAACACAAATTCTCGATGACTTTAGATCGGTTTGAAGAACTTATTACTACAGAGAATGGACTATTAGAAAATAAATTAGTTAGTATTGAAAATGTAATGATTAATCCTACTAATATATCTTCTGTAGTTGAAAAAATTGGTGTACCGGCTAAGTTTATGGAAGCTTAAAAATCGGTACATAAAAAACATCCATAGGGATGTTTTTTATGTGTAAATATAATAATTATACAATTAATAAATGAGCAGAATTTTTAGCAATACGTATACATTTGATGTTTAATAGATGCACAATAAAATAAGTACAAGCATATATTATATTGTAGGACAAGACCTTCGTGTCCTACTTAATACTCAGAAAAAACCTCTATCACATGAGAGCATCCGATTGCAGGGTGCTCTTTTTTTATCCGGCTCTTTAACTTTCAATTTTAAACATATCTTTGATGCTCATAAATATTAAAAATAAAATAATAGCAAAAATTAAGTTAGATAAATAGAAATCTTGATGAAATAGTAATTCAAAGATGACATCGAAAACATATAATAAGGCGATAGTAGGTAATATACAAATAAATATAAATCTCCAATTTTTCAAATAATGTTTATAAGTAGTAATCGCTTTCTCCATACATATAGCTCCTATATTTTTTATTTTCTATATAAGTATACATTTAAATAAAGGGATTTACAAAAGAATATTTAGTAATTAAGAATTGTAGGAGAGATTTTTTTTGAAAATGTGGATAGCTGTAGCAATCTGAATAATAAATGCTTTTACTTTAAAAAAACTTTAAAAGAATGATACTAAAATGATACACTATAATATACGTTATTTATGAAATGAATAGAGGGATTTGTATGATAGATAAAATCAAAAATGTTGTAGAGGATATGTACGAAGATGAAGCAAAACATTTACTTCAAAGTATTCTTATTCAGTTGAATTTATTAGAAGAAAACTATAGTGAAGATGCAATTAAAAATTTGATGGATATTCCTAAGCAACTAACGAGTAATACATCATATATAAGAAATGTAAAAGAAAGCTCACACGTACATATTGCGTTTGATGATTCAACAGCTGGATGTTTAAAATATATGTTTAGTCAAGAAGAACAATTGGAAGGGAGGGTTGTCGCTTTTTCTGAATTCTTTTCAATTGGGCCGATAAACAAGCTACATATGAATGAGGGACAACTTGCAAGACAGAAATGGTTAGTAAACAATTTAACTGCTTATGATAATTATTTTGAAGAAGAGTATTTACCAAGGTTTTTAGAAACTATGGAAGAACTACACACTATTCCTATTGAAACACCTATTACAATTTGGAAAGCTAATAACGCACATGAACATGTAGGTCTATGTTTTGTAATGGCGCAATTAAAAGATAAGAAAAACATTCGCGTTATTAATACGTCTGAAGCAAGTAAAGAAATATTAAAAAAAGAGTATGCTATTCGTGGAACTGGAGAGTTAGCACCTGAAAGTTTAGCTCTAATTCAAAAAAGTTTTGTAGAATTGCCATATTTAACTGTAGAGAAACGTATGCAGTTTGAACATGAGTGGGATAGTCTATCGAAAAGTACGGAATTTTTAAGAGTTTGGACAGACAATGAAGTGCGTTCTGTACAAGAAGATTATTTTGATCAATTTATTATTGAATGTGCGAAAAGTATTGGTGCTGATCGAGAATTCCTAAAAGCCCCTAGGGTAATTGGTGAAGCACTTGGTCATGTAGAGCAGTTAGTTGGCGATACGTTTTTAGAATATCGCTTAAAGGAATTAATTAAACAAGAAGTATTTGAATTTGAAGGTTCGTTAGATGAAATGCGTTTTTATAGTGTGAAATTAAGAAAATAATACATCTATTCCGATTATGAAGAAGCTCGTATTTTTAAAATACGAGCTTTATTTTTTTGTTGAATTTAGGCTATACATAAGCTTCCTATAGGAGGCAAATCACATATGAATGTTAAAGGTACTGAATGAAAAGTAGGTGATTTGTTAATATGTATAACCAGCAAAATTATCCATATGATCAAGGGGTGTATTATAATCCACAAAACTACGGGTATGAATCTGTAAATGAAGTGAGAGATATGGAACAAGAAGATTATAGACCAGATGATGCGGAAGATGCTCCAACGTCACCACCACCATCTCAAGCTCCATCGTTACCATCCACATTTGCTTCGCCAGCACAACCAGGAAATATGAAATCATGGATGTGTAACTGTCTAGGAAGATGGGGATTTTTACGTTTACATCGTCCAGGACCTTTCGGGAGAGACTTATGGTTCTTTCCGACTGAAGTGAGAAGAAACGGAGTATCAGGTTACACTTGGCAAGGTGGTCGTCGTCGTAAAGTAAGTTATCGCTATCAACAAATTAGTAATTTCATGTGCTTCGCATAAAGAAAAGTGAGAGAGTAGAAAGATCTTACTCTCTCACTTTTTTATTTTTCAATATATGAAGTAAGATTTTGATTAAAAATTTACAATTTTCACGTTTTTATTAGAGTATAATGCATATGTTGGTTGGTTTTTAAAAACAAATGAGAGTGAGGGAATACAATGTCAATGAAAAATAAAGTTGGGCAAAGAATAGAAGATGGCATTAATTTGGCTTCAGCGCAGTTTAAAGAAGATGCATATGAAATTTATAAAGAATCGCGAAAAATGCAACCTATATTATTTGTAAATGAAGTTGAAATCGGTAAAGAATGGCTCATTACAAGATATGAAGATGCATTGCCACTTCTAAAAGATAATCGCTTAAAAAAAGATGCGGCAAATGTGTTTCCTCAAGATACAACGAACATGTATCTTTCCGTTGACAATAGTGATCATTTAACAACGCACATGTTAAATTCAGATCCACCTAATCACAGTCGTTTACGATCTTTAGTTCAAAAAGCTTTTACACCGAAGATGATTACACAATTAGACGGAAGAATTCAGAGAATAGCGGATG
This sequence comes from Bacillus pretiosus, assembly GCF_052947655.1. Lineage (NCBI taxonomy): Bacteria > Bacillati > Bacillota > Bacilli > Caryophanales > Bacillaceae > Bacillus > Bacillus pretiosus. The sequence goes on from NZ_CM129593.1 coordinate 2,544,749, forward strand.
ATTTAATAAGAGAGATAGAGCGAAAAGGTACATTAAATCTAGTGGATGATTATTCATTCCCCTTACCAATCATTGTGATTAGTGAGATGCTTGGTATTCCAAAAGAAGATCAAGCGAAATTTAGAATTTGGTCTCATGCTGTCATTGCATCGCCAGAAACACCTGAAGAAATAAAGGAAACCGAAAAACAACTATCTGAGTTTATTACATATCTTCAATATATAGTTGATATAAAACGAAAAGATCCAAAAGAAGATTTGGTTAGTGCGCTAATACTTGCAGAAAATGAAGGGCATAAACTTAGTGCTCCAGAGCTATATTCAATGATAATGCTATTAATCGTAGCAGGGCATGAGACAACAGTGAATTTAATTACGAATACGGTATTAGCACTTCTTGAAAATCCAAATCAATTACAGTTATTAAAAGGTAATCCAAAATTAATTGATTCTGCAATTGAAGAAGGATTGCGTTATTATTCTCCAGTTGAGGTTACAACTGCAAGATGGGCAGCTGAGCCTTTTCAAATTCACGAACAAACAATCCAAAAAGGGGATATGGTTGTCATTGCATTAGCTTCGGCAAACCGCGATGAAACAATATTTGAAAACCCAGATGTATTCGATATTACTCGGGAGAATAATCGTCATATTGCATTTGGGCATGGTAGCCATTTCTGCTTAGGCGCTCCGCTTGCTAGGTTGGAAGCAAAGATTGCTATTACTACTTTGTTTAATCGAATGCCTGCTTTGCAATTAAAAGGAAATCGTGAAGATATTAAATGGCAAGGTAATTATTTAATGCGTTCTTTAGAGGAATTACCATTAACATTCTAGAATATTTATTTTAAGACATGCATACATCGAAAATGCTTTACATAGAGTATGTATGTGTTATTTAAATTCGAAACGGAAGGGTGAACACATCCCAATGATCAACTAATTCTATTTGTAAGAGATCTTCGTTAAAAAACGAAATATTCTTCTGAATAGGGTTAGTCTGTACATTTATAGAAAAGGGATGTATTTCGCTCTGCGAATATATAGTCTTTTTATATGATTTGTGCTGCCTCCTGTTCAGAACACGAAATAGGAGGCCTTTTTATGTCGACAAATGTAGTAACGAAACAAAATAATGGGGTATCACAAGTATTGAAAAATAGATTTGTACAGGGAATTTTAGCTTCAGCATTATTTTTACAAATTGGAATATGGGTTCGAAACTTTGCCGTATTACTGTATGTAATGGAAATGACGAAAGGTGATGCTTTTGCTATTTCAATGATTTCAGTTGCTGAATTTGCGCCCATTTTTATTTTCTCATTCATTGGTGGAACTTTTGCTGATAGGTGGAAGCCGAAGAGGACAATGATATGGTGTGAGACGTTAAGTTCTATTTCAGTATTCGCTGTATTAATTACACTAATGTTTGGAACGTGGAAAATCGTGTTTTTTGTCACGCTTATTTCTGCAATCCTTTCGCAGTTTTCTCAACCATCAGGGATGAAATTGTTTAAACAGCATTTATCAACGGAACAAATTCAATTAGCGATGTCTATATATCAAACAATATTTGCGATTTTTATGGTGTTAGGACCGATTCTTGGAACATTTATCTTTCATAGTTTTGGAATTTATATTTCAATTATCATAACAGGTATCGCTTTTTTACTGGCAGCTGCTGTGTTGTTATTTCTTCCGAAAGATCTTGAGAATGATAATGAGAAGAAAGAAATCACGCTACTACAGGAGATGCTGGATGGTATTAAATATGTGAAAAAGAAAAAAGCATTAACTTTGCTTGGGCTTTGTTTTATGGCAGCAGGACTAGGTATAGGATTGATTCAGCCATTAGGTATATTTATTGTGACTGAGCAGTTAGGGTTATCAAAAGAGAGTTTGCAATGGTTACTAACAGTAAATGGCGCGGGTATGATTGTTGGCGGAGCTTTAGCGATGGTATTTGCGAAAAACGTAGCTCCGCAAAAGATGTTAATTGTAGGGATGCTCGGTCAGGCGATCGGCATTGGTATTATAGGTTATTCAACGAATTTATGGGTGACACTTACAGCACAACTTTTTAGTGGGTTAGCTCTTCCATGTATCCAAATAGGTATTAATACGCTCATTATTCAAAATAGCGATACTGATTTTATCGGTCGTGTAAATGGCATTTTAAGTCCACTATTTACCGGTTCAATGGTAGTAACAATGAGTGTAGCCGGTTCATTAAAAGAGGTGTTCTCATTAAGTACGATGTATGAGGGAACAGCTTTACTATTTATAATTGGATTATTATTTATTTTACCTATATACAATTTAAAGCCAGTAATAGCGGTAGAAAGTGAAATAAATGGTAAGGGAAGTGCTGTACAACATGAATCCTAATCCAAATGTTAAATATCCTATTGAAGGAAATCAAAATGTCCATTTTATAAAAAATACAATAACGAAAGCTAATATACTTGTTGGTGACTATTCTTATTATGATGCGAAAGATGGAGAAACATTTGAAGATCGAGTATTACATCATTATGAATTTCTTGGAGATCATCTTACTATTGGAAAGTTTTGTTGTATTGCAAATGGAGTTACCTTTATTATGAACGGAGCGAATCATCGGATGGATGGATTTTCGGCATATCCATTTAATATATTTGGAAATGGGTGGGAGAAGTATACACCTAATTTGTCTGATTTACCTTACAAAGGGGATACAGTTATAGGAAATGATGTATGGATTGGTATGGATGCAACGATTATGCCTGGAATAAAAATAGGAGATGGTGCAATCATTGCAGCTAAATCTGTTGTGACTAGAGACGTCGCACCATATACAATTGTTGGCGGAAACCCTGCAAATAAAATAAAGGAACGATTTACAAATACAATAGTAGAAGAGTTATTGCAAATTCAATGGTGGCATTTTGACATTGAAAAAATAACAGAAAATATAGATGCTATTGTACAAGGAAATATTGAACCATTAAGAAAGCTAAAAAGGTAATAAAAAATGCATGACAAAGAGTATCATACCTCCGAATTTTGTTAATGATAATAGAACAAGGAGGTGTGATACTATGGCACAAGACGTTTTATGTGAAGTAAACAACTGTAAATTTTGGGCTAACGGCAATAAATGTAGTGCAGATGCAATTTATGTAGTAAGTCATAAAGGGAAACATGCATCAACTACGGAAGAAACAGATTGCAAAACTTTCGATCCAGAAGTATAAATTTTTTGAAGGGTAGCCAAATCGTGGTTGCCCTTTTATTAATTATAGTATTGATAATAAATCTCATTTTCATTCATTATTTTTAACTTTTCTTGTTAATTTTTATATTTTCTTCATAAGTGATGTAATCCAGAGTAATTCGTGTTCTATACGTGATTTACTAAATTCAATAACTTCTGTAATAAAAGATGAGCTAACATCTAAAGATTGAATAGCAGTAAGCTGTTTATGTAGTACGTCTTGGCGTATTGTTAAAATTTCTTTTCTACCTTCGTAATCAAGTTTTTCAAATAGAGCGATACGTACAAGGAACTCAGCGTTATTTGTCGCAATTTTTTCAGGAAACTCTCTTAACATCTCTGAAAAAATTTCTTCACCTGTTTCAGTTATATCGTACATATTTCGGTTTGGCTTTCCGACTTGTTTATGTATTTTTTTCGTTATAGCACCCATATTTTCGAAGCGCCGAAGAGCGGGATAAAGTGTGTTATGATTTAATTCGAAATTCTCACCTAACCGGTTTTGAACATTTTTCTTTATTTCATATCCATGTTTTGGTCCAGTTGTTAATTCTGCTAATAGTAAAATGTCAACGTACATAAAAATCCCCCTTATATATTTCTCAAGTTCTCCAATAAAAAATCTCCTTTAGTATATGTTAAAATAACATATGTTAGATTATACAACTTTGAACTACCGACCTATCACTTTTATTGTAAAAGAAAAGGGAGGAAAGAACTATGGCTTCGCCGGAAAATGTGATTTTAGTTCATGAAATTTCAAAGCTGAAAACAAAAGAAGAATTGTGGAATCCGTATGAGTGGTATCAATTTATGAGGGATAATCACCCTGTACATTACGATGAAGAGCAAGATGTATGGAATGTTTTTTTATACGATGATGTAAATCGAGTTTTATCGGATTATCGCTTATTTTCAAGTAGAAGGGAGCGAAGACAATTCGCAATCCCTCCTTTAGAAACTAGGATAAATATAAACTCTACGGATCCACCAGAACATCGCAATGTACGTTCTATCGTTTCTAAAGCATTTACTCCAAGAAGTTTAGAACAATGGAAACCCCGAATACAGGCAATCGCAAATGAACTTATAGAACATATCGAAAAATATAGTGAGGTTAATATTGTTGAAGAGTTTGCTGCACCTTTACCTGTTACCGTCATATCCGATTTATTAGGAGTGCCAACAACGGACCGTAAAAAAATTAAAGCATGGTCTGATATTTTATTTATGCCGTATAGTAAAGAAAAGTTTAGTGATCTGGATGCGGAAAAGGGTATAGCACTAAATGAATTTAAAGCATATCTTCTACCGATTGTTCAGGGAAAGAGGTACCATTTAACCGATGATATTATTTCGGATTTAATACGAGCTGAATATGAAGGCGAAAGATTAACAGATGAAGAAATTGTTACTTTTTCTTTAGGTTTATTAGCGGCAGGCAATGAAACAACTACTAATTTAATTATTAATAGCTTTTATTGCTTTTTAGTGGATTCACCTGGAACATATAAAGAATTAAGAGAAGAACCTAAATTAATTTCAAAGGCAATTGAGGAAGTATTGCGCTATCGCTTTCCCGTTACATTAGCTAGGAGGATTACAGAGGATACAAATATATTTGGGCCTTTTATGAAAAAGGATCAAATGATTGTTGCGTGGGTAAGTGCAGCAAATTTAGATGAGAAAAAGTTTTCGCAAGCCTCTAAATTTAATATACACCGAATAGGAAATGAAAAGCATTTAACATTTGGTAAAGGTGCACACTTTTGCTTAGGAGCACCACTTGCACGTTTAGAAGCTGAGATTGCATTAAGAACTTTCATAAATGCTTTTGAAAAAATAGAGTTATCTCCATTGTTCAATTTAGAAAAATGTCTATTGGAAAATGAACAAACGTTAAATTACTTACCTATTCTTTTGAATAATAGGTAAATCGATCAGCAAGGTACAAATTTACTGTACCTTGTTTTTTTATCCCGCGTTAACGGACAGTAAACGTCCGATTGTTTCAACTAATAATCAGTGGGAGATGAACAAAACCCCCACTGATTAAAGTTTCACTTTATTTCTCAATTGTAAAATTTTAGTTAGTTATTTAGTATGGAGGTGTGTGAAAAAGAATGGAGGAGGACGCTTATGTTAACGTGTAATGGAAGTAAAACGTTTCAAACATTTATTAAAGCTGTAACGGATTTAATGGATAGTAATTTATTAGAAGATCAAATTGTTTGTGCGATTGAAAAATTACTAGAAGAACTTTTAGAAAAGAAAACATGGCTTCCGTTAGAAAAACAGAAGGCGAATTCGGCTCAATACGCACGACATTTGTTATATGAAGATCCTTTTAATCGTTTTGAAGTATTAGCTCTTGTATGGAAAGATGGACAATCTACACCTTTACATGATCATGATGGTACATGGGGAGTAGAAGGCGTTTTTACAGGGAGGATAATGGTGCAAAACTTTATACAAACGAAGCAGTTTGAAAATTCACTTGTTTATTTAACACATACAGGAAATCTTTATTTGGGAGAAGGAGAAACAGATAAAGTCATTCCACCAGCTGATTGTCATATTCTTGAAATAGCTAAATATGAAAGCGTTGTCACTATTCATATTTACGGAAAACGTTTAGAAAAGTTTAAAGTATATGTCCCAACTGAAGAAAAGAATGTGTACATGTGTGAGACGAAATATATTAGTTATAGTTCATAGTATAAAATCAAAAACTTTTCTTTAAAAAGAAAAGTTTTTGATTTTATTATTAATTATTTCTTGACCTGAAACGCTTTTCATAAATTATAAATAAGGAGTACTTCACGAGATCAGTATGAAAACGATACCTTTTGTTTATAATGAACTCGTGTATTTATAGAAAGTGGTGAAGAAATAATGAAATTAATCGCAATTGATTTAGATGGAACTCTTCTTTCAGGGAATAAAATGATTAGTAAAGAGAATGCAGAAGCAATTCAAAAATGTCAGGAAGCGGGTCATGTTGTAGCAATTTGTACAGGACGTTCTATCGTCGACATTGAAAGATTGTTGTTAGAAGTTAATTTAGAGTGTCCAATTATTGCGGAAAATGGTGCGCTTATATATAAAGATAAAAAAATGATGAAGAGATATCCAATTCAAAATATGCAAGCACTTGAGATTGTAGAATATCTTGAAGAGAATGGCTTATATTATCAGCTTTATACTAATAAAGGTGTGTATGTACCGGATTATGGAGTAGAGAGTGTACGTAATGAAATTGAGTATGTGAAGAATTCAAAAGAAAATTTCGACTTGAAAGAATTAGAAACGATCGCAGCTTTATACCTTGAGCATACAGCGTTTCATAGTGCAGAAAGTTGTAAACCGATTGTAGAAACTGATATACATGTGCATAAGCTTTTACCATTTTCTTATGACATAGAAAAATTAAAAAAGTTAAAAGCAGCGTTTCTGCATAATACTGATTTAGCAATTACATCTTCATATTGGCATAATTTAGAAATTAATCATCGAGATGCTCAAAAAGGAAATGGATTATATACTTTAGCAGAACATCTAAATATTCCAGTTGAAAATACTGTAGCGATAGGTGATGGGCTAAACGATGTATCCATGATGGAAAAAGCAAACATATCAATTGCAATGGGGAACGGAGTCGAAGAAATAAAAGCAATGTGTAAATACGAAACTTTATCAAATGAAGAACACGGTGTTGCACATGCTTTATATAAATATGTAATGTAATATAAAAAGAAAAAAAGAATCCAAATGGATTCTTTTTTTCTTTTTATTAGGGGTAAGGTATTCTATGATATTCATAGAAGCCTTATTACTTTTTATTATATAGAATATATTGGAATAAATGTTTATATTTTTCATATTAATTGTGAAAATTTTATGAACTTTATATTTTTTGTGTTTTTATACTACTAAAATCGATGTGTATGACTCTGATATTAAAATCCGGTTTCTGCATGAGTACCCGTTTTAGGTTGGTCGTACATTCAGAATTAATATGTGATGAACAAAATACGTACTGATTAAGGATTCATTTTATACGCAAATTCTTCTCTATTTTAATTGAAAAATAAAATTTATTCGAATAATTATTCTGCAGCTATATACCTAAAGGCACATTCTACGTATAATGGAGAAGTATAAATTTTGAATTTGTATTAATTTTACATATTGAGGTGAAAAAGGAATGAATGCGCGGCTAATGGAACTTATTGATGTGAGTACAATAGAAACCATGGCAGAACAGTTTTATAAATTAACCAACATATCACATCAACTTCTTGATGCTGAAAAAGAATGTATATTTTCTTTTGGAATAAATGAGATGAAAATATGTAAACTTCCCAAAATTGAAATCCCCATTTTTTTATACAATCAACATTTAGGATCTTTTGTAGTATGGTCAAACAAAAGTGACATTTTCAATTGTCAAAAATACTTTGAAATGCTTTCAAATCTAATTATAGATGGAGCAACAAAGGTATTTCAAAGTAAAAATACAACGTTGCTTTCTCGAAAAGAGGAGGAACTGCATACGATTTTACAAAACATGCCTGTTATGGTTGATGCGCTTGATTATAATGGAGATTTTGTTTTGTGGAATCGGGAGTGTGAAATTGTAACAGGTTATACAGCTGAAGAAATAATAGGAAATCCAAATGCCCTACAATTATTGTACCCAGATCATAATTATCGTCACCAAATACAAACGAAATTTTTAACTTGTGGAAAAAATTTCAGGGATTGGGAAATGCACTTAACATGTAAAAATGGTGAAATCAAAACAATCATGTGGTCCAATATATCAGAACAGTTTCCTGTAACAGGATATAGCTACTGGGCTGTCGGAGTAGATATTACACATTTAAAAGCGATAGAAGACCAGTTAAAACAACAAACGTCTGAATTGGAATTAATTTTTAAGGCTTTACCAGATTTATGTTTCTTAACAGAAGATGATGGCACAATTATAGATTATAAAGCAGGATCCCCTTCGAAATTTTACGTACCGGCACAAGCTTTTATGGGAAAAAAGTTTTTCGAAGTATTACCATCTCCAGTAGCACAGCAGTTTCAGGAAGCAATTCATCAAGTGAAGGAAAAAGGGACGAATGTAATTGTTGAATATCCACTTACAATTAATGGGAGTGTCGATTTCTTTGAAGCTAGATGCTTACCATTATTACATGATAAAATTATGATCATTGTACGCGATATTACAGAACGGAAAAAGACAGAAGAATTGCTAAATAAATCAGATACACTTGCAGCAATTGGTCAATTAGCAGCTGGTGTGGCTCATGAAGTGAGGAACCCATTAACTGTCATTAAAGGGTTTATACAGTTATTTCAAATTAATAAAGAAGATCAAGAAAAATATTTTGATTTAATGCTTTCTGAAATTGAAAGAATAGAAGCGATTCTTCAAGAGTTTTTATCAATTGCTAAAACAGATGAGATAAATACAGAACAAAGAAATATTTATCAAATTTATAATAATGTCGTATCGTTAATGAATACAAAAGCAATTATGACGAATATTCAAGTGGAACTATATGCAGACAACAAAGACATAAGCATTGAATGCTCAGAAAATCAATTGAAACAAGTGTTTATTAATATTTTGCAAAATTCAATCGAAGCTATGCCAGATGGCGGGAAAATTACAATTCATATTAAAGAGATAAACGATGAAGGTGTCATTATTCATGTAATTGATGAAGGAATAGGGATACCTGAAGATAGAATTAAGAGATTAGGTGAGCCTTTTTATAGTACGAAAGAAAAAGGTACCGGTATCGGATTAATGTTAAGTTATAAAATCATTGAAAGTCATCAAGGAAATATAAGTATTATGAGTGAAGTTGGAGTCGGGACAACAGTAACGATTTACTTGCCGAAAGCTCAGAGCGAAAAATCTCTATCAAATTATGATGATAGATTCGAATCAATACGTCCAATTATTAACTCTTAAATTACTAAATCCCCAATAACCAAAAGCTTAACTTTTGGTTATTGGGGATTTTTATATTTAATTTAGTAAACTTTACCTTTTCTTAACCTTTGTTTTAATTTCTATTAAGTTTTTATCAGTATATTAATATTTGTGCAAAGTACTGTATAGAAAATGTGCATTACTTTTAATATATAGATTCAATTATTAGCAGGAATTCGGTAAGGAGGAGATTATGACAAGGTGAAAAAGCATGAGAAAAAAAGTGGTAGAGCAATACCGACGCGGTTAAATATTTTATTTCTTTGTGTATTTTTATTATTTTCTGCAATGATTATACAGTTAGGTAAAGTGCAAATTTTCGATGGAGAGACTTATAAAAATGAAGTAGAAAAGAGAGAAAATGCAACTGTGAGCCTATCTGTCCCACGCGGAAAAATATTTGATAGAGAAGGCAATCCAGTAGTTGATAATAAATCTTTACGTACAATTACATATACAAAGATGAAAGGTGTAAAATCAGAAGATATATTAAAAACTGCAAGACAACTTGCAGACATAATTGAAATGCCGCAAGAAGATATAGCTAAGTTAACTGAGACAGATAAGAAAGATTTTTGGATGCAATTAAATCCGAAACTGGCTGAAAATCTAGTATCGAAAAAAGAAATAGATACATTTAGAGAAAAGGATATTAGCGGCAAGAAGCTAGATAAAAAAATAGAAGAGTTAAAAAGAAAACGGGTTACAGATAAAAATCTTCAGGAATTAACAGAGAAAGATATAAAAGTGTTAGCTATTAAAAGTAAGATGACTTCTGGTTATCAAATGGCTCCTCAAATTATTAAAAAAGATGTTAGTGAAAAGGAATTTACTATAATTAGTGAAGGTTTAGCGAATCTCCCAGGTGTAGACGTATCGGTTGATTGGGAGAGAGTGTATGTAAATGATGGATTATTCCGATCTGTTCTTGGAAATGTTTCTAATTCCGATGAAGGATTACCAAGTGAACGATTAGATTACTACTTGGTACGTGATTATAGCCGAAATGATAGGGTTGGAAAAAGTTATATTGAGCAGCAATACGAAGATGTACTTCATGGTACAAAAAAAGAAGTAAGAAGCGTTGCAGATAAACAAGGTAATACAATTAGAACGGAAATCGTTTCTGAGGGAAAGAGCGGTAAGAATTTAACTTTAACAATAGATATGGAATTACAGAAGAAAGTAGAAGAAAGTATTGAAAAAATATTAAAGACATATAAAGGGTCAGAATCCATGTTGGACCGTGCTTTCGTTGTGATGATGAATCCGAAAAACGGACAAGTATTATCCATGGCCGGGAAAAGACTTGTAGAAAAAGACGGAAAAACAGAAGTTGAAGACTATGCATTAGGCACAATGACTAGTTCTTATGAGCTTGGATCAACAGTGAAAGGTGCGACAGTTTTAACTGGATTTGAAACGAAAGCTATAACACCAGGTACTTATTTTTATGATGCACCTATGAAGTTTAAAGGAACAAAGGAAAAAAAGTCTTGGAAAGAGTTTGGAAATATTGATGATTTAAGAGCGTTACAAGTCTCTTCAAACGTTTATATGTTTCATACAGCATTAAAAATTGCAGGTGTAGATTATGTGAAAAATAGTTCATTAAATATTAAACAGGAGTACTTTGATAAAATGAGGTATTATTTCAGGCAATTTGGATTAGGTGTTCCAACGGGTATTGATTTACCAAATGAAACAGCTGGACAAATTGGTAAAAAAGATAATCAACCTGGTTTCTTACTAGACTACTCAATTGGCCAGTATGACACCTATACGCCACTTCAACTTGTACAGTATATTTCAACAATCGCAAACGGTGGATATCGAATGAAGCCACAAATTGTTCAAGAGGTAAGAGAGCAAACGTCGCAAAAAGATGAAATTGGTAAAGTGGTACATGCAGTAGAACCAATCGTTTTAAATAAGATAGATATGAAAGAGGAATATATAAATCAAGTAAAAGAAGGATTTAGAAAGGTATTCCAAGAAGGTGATGGAACAGGAGTAAGGGCGTTCCAAAAAGCATCTTATAAGCCAGCAGGTAAAACAGGGACAGCACAGACAGTATACGGTGGAGAACGTGATATTGGAAGAAATGAAAAAGGTGAGCGAAGAGAATGTTATAATTTAACGTTAGCAGGATATGCGCCGTATGATAATCCTGAAGTAGCATTCTCTGTAGTTGTGCCGTGGGTTATTAATGATAAATCTGGTATTAACTCTGATATTGGAAAAGAAGTTTTAGATGCTTATTTTGAACTGAAAAATAAGAGATTGACTGGAGAAACTATAAAAATAGATAGCTCTCAAGAAGGTTAAAACATATGAAATAGTACAGAAACTAGAGTCGACTTATTTAGAAATAGGTTCAAAATGGGTGATAGGGAGGTAAAATCATTCTATCAATTATTCACATTTTATAAAATAAATCATATATTGATAGCATAGGACAAGCTGAAAAGCTTATTCTAACCTCACAGAACACTCCTTATCACGGTTTGGCATCTACTTATGTAGATGCCTTTTTTAATTTAATCACTAACAATTATTTATCAACCTAAAGTAGCAAGCATATTAGGACTATTAGGTGAAGATTGACGGTAATAATTACAGTATGCTTAATAAGCGAATTGAAATGTAAGGAGTGAGAAATAAGTGCTAAATATTTTAGTGGTTAATTTTCCAGCAGAGGGACATGTAAATCCTACATTAAGTTTAGTCAAAGCCTATACTGAATGAGGTGATCACGTACATTATATTACGACAGAACAATTTAAAGGCAGAATTGAAGATTTGGGAGCTACTGTATATACACATCCAGATTTATTAAAGGAGATTTCTATTGATTCTGAAACTCCAGATGGGCTGAATTCTTTCTTTCGTGTACATGTTCAAACTTCTTTATATATATTAGAAATTACGAAACAATTATGTGAAAACATACATTTTGATTTCGTAATTTATGATATATTTGGCGCTGGAGAGTTAGTAAAGGAGTATTTACAAATTCCAGGCATAGTTTCTTCTCCTATATTTTTAATTCCTCCAAATTTTTTGGAAACATTACCTTTTCATCCAAATGCAGAAATACCATTCCAACCTGATAAAATTTCTGAACAGTTACTATATCAAATGGAACATGAATTTGGAGTAACACCTAAAAATAATCTTCAATTTATGCATAACAAGGGAGATATTACTCTTGTGTACACAAGTCGCTATTTTCAACCTAATAGCGATTTATTTGGAAGAAATAACATTTTTATTGGACCGAGTATTTCAAAGCGTAAAACAAATGTACAGTTTCCATTTGAATTACTTAAAGATAAGAAAGTTATTTATATTTCAATGGGGACACTGCTTGAAGGACTCGAACCATTCTTTAATACTTGCATTGATACTTTCTCGGATTTTGATGGAATAGTTGTAATGGCAATTGGTGATAGAAATGATTGTTCGAAAATTAAGAAAGCGCCAGACAATTTTATAATTGCTTCATACGTACCCCAATCAGAAATATTAAGTGAAGCAGATGTTTTCATTACACATGGTGGTATGAATAGCGTACACGATGCCATTTATTTTAATGTCCCATTTGTTATAATTCCACACGATAAAGACCAGCCAATGATAGCGCAAAGATTAACTGAACTTGAAGCAGCACATCGGTTATTGAAAGAGAATGTTAATGTGCAAACTTTAAATGAAGCGGTAACAGACGTTCTTTCAAATGAAAAGTATAAACATGGTATACGAAAACTGAATGATAGTTTTTTAGAATGTGGTGGTACTAAAGAAGCAATTGCAGTGATTACATCTCTTTTAAATAAATAGTTTAGACAAGATAAAAGCATAGAGGCACTACCTTTATGCTTTTATATTATTATACTGCAAACTGCACAGCAGTATTTGCATGTAAAAAAGCGGTATCAAAAACAGGTACAGTAAGGTCGTTTTGGGAAATGAGCAATGGTATTTCAGTGCAGCCTAGCAATATACCTTCTGCGCCATTTTGAATTAATGAGTTTGTAATTTGTAATAGCTTTTCTTTTGATGTTTCTGAAATAATTCCTTTACTTAATTCATTTAAAATAACATGATGAATAAAATTTCTTTCCTCTTTATTTGGAATAATTGTCTCAATGTTATAGTTCGCTAGACGTGATTTATAGAAGTCTTGTTCCATCGTTTGTTTCGTACCTAATAGTCCGATCCGTTTTATATTCTGCTCTACCATTTTTTTAGCACTTACATCACCAATGTGAAGAAGTGGAATAGATATTGCCTGTTCTACTTCTTCAGCAAATAAATGGACCGTATTGGAACACATTAATAAACATTCAGCCCCGGACTTTTCAACCTTTTTTGCAACTGTGACTAATTCGTTTTTCACTTCTTCGTATTGATGATTTTGTAATAAAGTAGTTACTTCACCAAAGTCCATGCTATATAAAACAAGCTTCGCATTTTGATCGTATTGAGAGAGTGTAAGTTTATTAATATGTTTATAGTATAACGATGTAGATTCCCAACTTAGTCCACCAATTAAACCGATTACTTTCATCGTACATTCCTCCCGTAACTATTTTGAATTCATTATTTCATAATTCCGATAAGAATACAATGATTTAAATGTGCTGTTAAACGAAAAATAAAAATAATTAGAAAAGTGTTGAAATTTATGCTTATTAGTGCCATAATACGAATTACAAATTAATACTTATCCAGAGAGGTGGAGGGAACGGCCCTATGAAACCTCAGCAACCCCTATATAAATTTATAGGAAGGTGCTAATTCCGCAGAGGACACGATGTGTTTTTTGGAAGATAAGAGGATTCTTGAACGTGAAGAAAATGACCTCTTATGTAAGGGGTCATTTTTTGTTGTATAGAAAGGGAGTGTCGATGCATAATTCATTTTCAAAATAAATATAGAGTAATAAAAGTTGACTAATACGGGAGGGGAATTGTAATGAACAAATTATCAACAAAGTTAGTAGTAGCAATCGGAATTGGAGCAGCATTATACGGGATATTAGGACTTTGGGGATTTTCTATTGCACCCAATACATTTATTAAACCTGCATTAGCTATTTTAACCGTTTTTGGAGCGTTATTTGGTCCAGTGGCAGGACTTTTAATAGGACTTATCGGTCATACCGTAACAGATACAATCGCTGGATGGGGTATTTGGTGGGGGTGGGTTATTAGTTCAGGCATTATCGGCTTTGCAATGGGACTCATTCAAAAAAGAGTTAGCTTTAGTGTGAAAAACGGGACGTATAATAAGCGGGATATTTCTTATTTAGCCATTACTGGGTTAATTGGTATTGTCATTGCTATTATATTTGCTGGGGCATTCGATGTTATTGTGATGGGAGAACCATTTGACAAAATTGTTATACAAGTATTAGGAGCAACAATTGCTGATGTTATTGTATTTTTAGTTCTTGGATTGCCAATTACAATAGGTTTAGCTAAATCTAATAAGAAACATACACATTTAAAAATTGAAAAGTAGGGATGTTAACATGCAACCAATCATTTCTTTTGAACAATTCAGCTTTCAATATGAACATGCTGCGCAACCTACTGTAAAAGACATTACATTTCATATATACCCTGGAGAAAAAGTACTAATTGCTGGACGTAGTGGTTCAGGAAAATCAACATTAGCTCATTGTATTAATGGGCTAATCCCATTTTCTTATGAAGGGAGTAGTACTGGAACTATTTCTATTGCGGGAAAAGATCCGAGGAAAGGGAGTATTTTTGAACAGAGTAAACAGGTAGGAACAATTTTGCAAGATCAAGATGCACAATTTATTTGTCTTACAGTAGAAGAAGATGTAGCTTTTTATTTAGAAAATGAATGTGTAAATCAAGATGATATGAAAAAGATTGTTTCAGAATCATTAAAAAAGGTAAAGATGCATACTTTTCATAAACAAAGTCCGCATGAATTATCAGGAGGGCAAAAACAAACTGTTTCTTTAGCCGGTCTGTTAACGACAAATGCTAATATTTTATTGTTTGATGAACCGTTAGCGAATTTAGATCCAGTAAGTAGCTTACATACGATAGAACTTATTAAAGATATACATAAACAATATAATAAAACAATTGTACTTATTGAACATCGAATAGAAGAAATGTTCAATCTGGATTTAGATAAAATTATTTTAATGGATGAAGGGGAAATCGTTGAGATAGGAACACCAGAAGAGATTTTGGCCTCAAATATATTACCATCTATTGGCTTAAGGGAACCTATGTACATTGAAGGATTAAAGAGATTACAGTTTGATAGTAATAATGAGGTAATATACCCACTTGAAAATCTTCAAAGAGAAAGTGTTCGTAGCGCAATAAATGAGTGGATGGAGAAGCAAGTTTTTTGTAAAAATACTCCTAAAAACAAAGAAATATTGAAAGTAGAAAATTTGTCGTTCTCCTATTCTAATAAACAAAAAGTATTAGACAATGTAAATTTCTCCATTAAAGAAGGGGAAATTGTTGCACTTTTGGGTCATAATGGTGCTGGAAAATCTACATTAGCTCATAGTCTTATAGGCATAAACAAAACAAAAAATGATAGGATTGTATTTGATGAAGTAAATATCAATTCTTGGTCTATTCGTAAACGTGGTGAAGTCATATCTTATGTAATGCAAAATCCAAATCATATGATTACACAACCTACTGTTATAGAAGAAGTTTCATTTTCATTAAAATTAAAAAAGGTTTCAAAGGAAGAAATTAAGCATAGAGCGGAGGAAACGTTAAAAATTTGTGGCTTGTATCCATTTCGAAATTGGCCAATCCAGGCATTAAGTTACGGACAAAAAAAGAGAGTAACGATTGCATCTGTACTAACAACCAATCCGAAACTTATTATTTTAGATGAACCGACAGCGGGACAAGATCATTATCATTATAAACAGTTTATGACGTTTATAAGAAAACTAGCTGCAAAGGGAATATCTTTTATTTTTATTACACACGATATGAATCTCACATTAGAATATGCAGACAGAGCGATAGTTCTACATGAAGGAGAAATTATTGCGAATAATACTGCATCTACTGTATTAGGGAATTCAGAAACTTTACATAGAGCGCACTTAGGGGAGAGTTCTTTATTCAAACTCGTTAAATTAAGTGGTATTGCAAAACCTGAAAGATTTATAGAACTTTATTTTGATGTTATGAGGAGGGAGGAAGGTGTATAATACATATTTTCATCGTATGGATGGAGCAGTGAAATTGTTGTTATTTATTTTTTGCATGACGCTTACTTTTTTATTTTTTGATTTTCGCGTATTGCTATTTGTATTTATGATTGGATGTATCGGACTTCTAGTTGCTAAAATTCCATTTCGTAAAATTTTTATTGTTTTTACTGTTATATTTACATTTAGTTTATTAAATTCTGTCATGATTTTATTTATTACACCAACTCATGGATCTGAATTAACCGAATCATATACTTCGTTTTTACATATCAGATATGCAACAATTACATATGAAACATTATTTTATGCAGCTACACTTTCATTAAAATATTTTACGTTATTACCATTTACACTTATTTATATATACACGACTGATCCAAGCAAATTTGTGAGTAGCTTAAGTAAATTTCGAATTCATTATAAGATTACATATGCAATAAATATTGCATTACGTTATATACCTGATATTCAGTCCGAATATAAAGTTATTAAACATGCACAAGAGGCGAGAGGAGTAGCTTTTGAAAAAGGAGAAGCAAGTTTATGGATTCGTATGAAAAACCGTGTCTTAATTTTTTGGCCTTTAATTATTCATTCACTAGATAGAATCGATACAGTTTCAAATGCAATGGATTTAAGAGGATTTGGAAAGAAGAATACACGAACTTGGTTTTATACAAATAAAGCGAAAAGCGGGGATTTCATTGCTTTATTTGTAGGTATTTTTATTTTAATTGTTGCAGTGTATTTAAAGTTACATGTATTTCAAAACTTTTGGTATCCATTTTAAAACACTCTCAAATGAGTGCTTTTACTTATTTTTATGTGGACATGCTCAAAAAAGGGATATTTACATAATGTATAATACGAACCAGTTAAAATGATCAACTACCTATTAGTTTTCAAACCAAAAGGAGGAGAAAATATGAGTTACGGTGGTTCTTGTGGTTTTGGTGGAGGTTTCGCGTTATTAGTTGTGTTATTTATTTTATTAATTATCGTTGGATGCAGCTGCTGGGGCGGAGGGTACTAATTTCTAATTAGTCTCCACAAATGTAAACTTAAAAAACATAGAAGATACTTATGTATCGAAACAAATAAAAAAGGAGCAATTATGCTCCTTTTTTATTTGTTTTCAGATGAGTTCATATTACATTTTGGCAATGTAATTGTCAAAGTTGTACCTTTATTAATAACGCTTCGGATTTTCAAACTACCTTGCATCGTTTCAATGATTTTAACAGCAACCATTGTACCTAAACCTGTACCTTTTGTTTTTGTACTAAAATATGGTTCACCAAATCGATTTACTTGCTCTTGTGACATACCAATTCCGCTATCCTCAATTCGAATAATAACTTTATTATTACTAATAGATGAGGAGATATGTAAAGTACCACCATTAGGCATTGCTTCAATCCCATTTTTTATTAAGTTTAAAAAACATTGTTGAAAGTGCTGTTTATTGCCTACAATTGTTGCTGTGGAAAAATCTTTTGTAATATGTATTGTATTCATATTGCATAATGGTAAGATCATATTAATAACTCGGTTCAACTCTTGTTCTACTGAAATATGATCTGATTTTTCTGAAGCAGGTTTGGCAAACGTTAAATAATCATCAATAATTCCTTGTGCACGATGTAACTCTTCAAGTATATGTTCAATATACTCATCTCTTGATTCTGGAGTTAAATTAGGTGTTTTTAAAAGTTGAGTAAATCCTTTTACGACAGTTAAGGGGTTTCTTACTTCGTGCGATATACTAGCAGCAAGTTGGCTAACAATCTCCATTTTTTCCATTTTAATCATCTTCGATCGCATACATACTGCATCTTTTAAAACTTCATTAAAATAAATGCCAAACAACATCAAAATGGTTGGTAATATTATAAAATAAATAATGTACAAATTATTCACTTCAAAATCTGATAAAGTTAATACAATTACAGTTGTAAATATTGCTAGAAAAAATGTTAAAAACATTCCATAAGCTACTTTAATTTTTCTATTATACTTATTAAATTTTGCGGATGCGAATGCTGTAACGATAAACATTGTTCCATAAACTAGTATTGTTAACATACTAAATCCATAAAATGAAAATCTTGTAATTAATAAAATAGCAAACAAAATGATACCAACAGGGAAGCCACCATAAAGTGTGCCTATTATAACTGGTATTTGTCTTAAATCATGAATACAATTTTCATCCATATAGATTGGATAGCGCATACATAAAATAAGAGGGATACTCGTACAAAGGATAATAAGTAATTTTTTATATTTCTTTAAATAGCGTCCGCTATCATATATAAAATAAAAAATAAATATACTACTTAAAATGTAAAGAAGATTATTTAATACGTTTTGATTAATATAAACAAAGTTCATAATATTTTCCTCGTTATTTTGAATTTCCATTTTATATGTATTATACATGATTATAGTAGAAACTTTATGTTTTTAATAATATAGGTTATATCTTTTCAGCATTTGCCACGTTTATCCACTCTTCATAAAATACTTTAACTGATTCATATCGTTCAGCTCGGCTTTCATTTACAGCACGATACGCTATTTCATATAAATTCCTACTTGCTTCCCATTTTGTAAAGGAACGATCTTTTCCATCTCCTAAAATTTCGAAAGCCATCGCCCCCATATTAAATACATTTGTTCTTGCATCAATCATAGCGTTTAGCTCAAATTCTTCAGGAGACATAAAACGCGAGGAGCCCCATAATCTTCCCATTTTATTCACATATGGTTTTTTAGAATATAAATCAATATCACAAATCTTCGTCTCATTTGTATGAAAATTATATAAAATACTACCGTCATAAAAATCTAATGCTACATAGTTTTTCTTTTCGACATATGTATGGAAAGAAAAGATGGAATGTAATGATTGAATTCGTTCCATAACTGATAAATGTTTAAATTTATAAAATGGAGAGCTTGGATTAGTATATTTTTCAGGAGGCGGAAAACTCCAATGCGAATGGAGACATTCACCATCAAACCAATCGAAAATTAATACATATCCAGAGTGAACTGGAAAGTGTTCAATTAGTTTTATAAGCGAGTCATGCTTTAATTCCTCATATAGGAAAACCGATTTTTTTAACCTTTCAATAGCGTCTTTCACAGTTCCTTCATATGCAAGTGTTTGTGCCCCTGCATATTTAATAAATTTCTTACGCCCATCTTTTTCTACACCAAAAGATAGATTGCCTGAATCTTGCTGGTCAAAAACCGCAAATACGTTTCCTAATTTCAATAGCCAATCAAAATTATGATGTTCTTTTAACTGGAATGTAACTTGATTCAATTGAATTTCAACTGGAATATCTTTCATATTATACCTCGCATTTATTATAATAAAGTTGTATATTTCAGTATTCGACATATTTTGTGAAAATCCTATGTTAATCACATGAAATTTTATAAATATAATAATAAAAGATTATAAGAGGGTGGATAAAATGGAACAACAAATCGTTATTAAGCCATATGAAAAAGAATGGCATAAAGAGTATGTAATAGAAAAAGAGAAATTTATTTCTTTATTCGGAGGAGATTGTATTGCTATTGAACACATAGGGAGCACATCTGTACAAGGATTAGGAGCGAAACCTCTAATTGATATGATGATTGGTGTAACTGATTTGAAAATTACGGAAAAGTGGATTGAAGCGTTATTAAAAATTGGATATGAGTATGTTCCAAAAGCAACACCCAATCGACGTTTTTTTAGAAAGGGAAAATGGAGAGCTGGTACCCATCATTTGCATGTTTATATTTATAATAGTGAGGAGTGGAAGAATAACATTTTATTTCGTGATTTTCTTATAGAACATAAATGGGCACAGAAAGAATATAGAGAATTAAAAGAGGAACTTGCAACTACATATCCTTTTGATCGTGTTTCATATACAAAGGAAAAGGCACCGTTTATTCAAAAAATAATACAGGAAGCTAAAAAGATCGCTAAATAAAATTAAGTGATCTTCAAATTCTCATTTTATTTTAATCTTTCTCTCATGTTCCTTTCTTTTTAATTTGATATTCTGCTTGTTACAGAAGGTTTATAAGGAAGGAGCTTGAATGAATTGGAGAAGCTACTAAGAAATAAATATTTTCATTTGTATGTTAAAATTATAGGCATTACTATTATTTTTTGTAGTATAGCATTGTTATTTATTAATGTAATATACGGCAACGCATTAAATATGAAATGGTTAAATAAGAAATTAGGTTCTTTCGGTGAATACGGGGCAATTTTAGCTGCATCGTTATGGATTTTACGTCATATATGGTTATTTTTAAAAAAGAAAAATATAATTGGGTTTAAATTGATAAAGGATGTATATCTTTTTATTAAAAAGTTTCACGTATTAATTGGATATACTGTATTAGCTGTATCAATTACTCACGGCATTTATTTTTTATTAAAAGGAAGTCGGCACCTGCTTATATTTTATAGTGGTATATTCTCTCTTTTCATTTTAATCATACTAGGAATCGTTGGATTTTTCTTACAGAAACATAATAAAAAAACAAACTTGATATTGTATAGAAAAGCACATCAAATCATTGCAATTATATTTGGGATAGGATTATTCATTCATTTAACTGTATAGGAGGAATTACTGTTGCAACACATATTAATTATTGAGGATGAGGAAAGTTTAGCTGATTTTTTAGAATTAGAATTAAAGTATGAAGGATATAAGGTAGACATTCAGTTTGATGGAAGGAAGGGATTAGAAGCCGCACTTGAAACAAATTATGATCTTATTTTACTTGATTTAATGCTGCCTGGGTTAAATGGACTAGAAGTGTGTCGTAGATTAAGGGCAACTAAAAATACACCTATTATTATGTTGACTGCACGCGATAGTATTATGGACCGCGTGACAGGATTAGATAGCGGAGCCGATGATTATCTTCCGAAACCATTTGCAATTGAAGAGCTGTTAGCGCGAATGAGAGTTATATTTAGACGAGAAGAACATATAGAAAATAAACATGTTTCATCTCTTACATTCAAAGATTTACAGCTCCAGATTGAATCGCGAACGATTACGAAAGGAAATGAAGAAATCGAACTAACAAATAAAGAATTTGAACTATTACTGATGTTTATGAAAAATATTAATAGAGTACTTACCCGTGATGTTTTATTGGATCAAGTATGGGGATATGACGCGATGGTTGAGACAAATATCGTTGATGTATACGTTCGTTATTTACGTAACAAGTTACATAGTGTAGATAAGGAGGAATATATCCAAACGGTCCGCGGTGCTGGATATATAATGAAATGATCAAAAATAGTGTGCATCGAATTCGAAATCTACCTATAAAGTGGAAATTAACACTTTGGTCCACTACTCTAGTATTTATTTTATTCATTTTATATAGTGCTCTGCAGTTTATTGTAATTAATAAGTGGACAATAGACTATGAACAGAAACAAATAAATAGACAAGTGACAGAAATAGCGGCCTATTTCCAAGATAAAAATGATAGCCTTTCGAGTAAGACGTTTGAAAACAGTAAAGATTTCTTAAACAATATGATTGATAAACATCAAATGATTCGTATTATCGGTATGGACGGGAAAACAATTGTTTCTGTTTCTCGAGAGTTTAATGAATCGTGGATAAAACCAAAACAAGTTACACATGAGGAATTATTTATAAAAAGACATGTAGAAGATCGCATATTAGTTAAGCGTATACCAATTCAAACAAAAGAGTTCACTGGTACCATTGAACTTACGAAAAACTTAGAGGCTTTCGATCATTTATTAAAAATTATTCTAGTGGTAATGGTTATTGCCGGAATATGTGGATTAATCTTTAGTTTTTTAGGTGGGCTACTAATCACGAAAAAACTATTATCAAGCGTTCAAAATATAACGGATACGATGAAACGTATAAAGAAAAATGGACTAAATGAACGGGTTCCAGTACGTGAAAATAATGATGAACTTGCAAAATTATCGTTTCTTTTTAACGAAATGATGGATGAGGTAGAAACTTCTTTTACACAACAGAAGCAGTTTGTAGAAGACGCATCCCATGAACTGAGAACACCACTAACAATTATTCAAGGACATTTGTCTATGTTAAATCGGTGGGGGAAAGATGATCCAGCAGTTTTAAATAAATCGCTTCAATCCAGTTTAAAGGAAGTTGATCGTTTAAATAAGTTAGTTTTAGAATTGCTAGAACTATCAAGAGCTGAATCAGAACAGATGCATCCAATCGCAGCTGATCCAGTCCATGTAAATAGCATATTAAAACAAGTCTCACAAAATTTTGCCGTACTTCAAACTGAATTTCAATTTGATATGAAACTGGGTGAAGATGTGGCATATGTCTCAATACCTTCATCTTACTTAGAACAAATTATTATTATCGTAATGGATAACGCAGTGAAATATACAAAAGAAGTTAATAAATATATTTGTATTGAATCTAGTGTACAATCAGGGAAAGTTAAAATTTGTATCATAGATCGTGGAGCGGGAATACCCGAAGCTGATTTACCTTTTGTTCTTAACCGCTTTTATCGTGTGGACAAAGCAAGAAGTCGAAAACAGGGTGGAAACGGTCTAGGTTTGTCTATTGCAAAACGACTTGTAGAGAAATACAACGGAACGATTCAAATAGAGAGTAAAGAAGACGAAGGAACAATCGTTACGATTACACTGCCTACCGTTTCACTTTAATAATTCAAAAAGAAGGGATGTTTTGTGCATTCCTTCTTTTTTACGGTCAAATTATTTTGTTTATTTCGAACTTTCTAGTACATTAGAAATATAAAGGGGGAATAAAAATGAAAGCTATCGTACATCAATATAAAGCTGGATTTGAAGGGGTAGAATATAAAGTATTACCAGAGATAACACCTAATGCTGGAGAAGTGAAAGTGAAATTAAAATCAGCCGGCTTAAATCATCGTGATTTATTTATAATGAATAACAGAAAAGAAATGCAATTACCATTAGTTCTAGGGTCAGATGGTGCAGGTATTGTTACGGAAATTGGAGAAGGGGTTTCAGGTGCTTTATTGAAAACCGAGGTTATTATTAATCCTAGTATTGGATGGGATAATATTGCAGAAATACCTGAGTTACCAGAGGTGTTAGGTGGACCGAAAGATGGAACGTTTGCTGAATATGTCATTGTGCCAGCTGAAAATGTAGTGGAAAAACCGTCATATCTTACTTGGGAAGAGTCTGGGGTTCTATCTTTATCGACACTAACTGCATATAGAGCGCTTTTTACAAAGGGTAGATTAAAGTGTGGAGAACATGTTTTAATTCCAGGCATAGGCGGCGGTGTAGCGACATTTGCCATGTTATTTGCGAAAGCAATTGGTGCAAAAGTAAGTGTTACTTCAAGGGTAGAAAGTAAAAGAAAGTTTGCCGAAACATATGGTGCAGACTTTTCTTTTAATAGTTCTGGAAATTGGGAAGAGAGTTTAGGCAAAGAGAAAGTAGATCTAATAATTGATAGTATAGGACCAGCAACATTCTTACAATATTTTGATGTATTAAAACCAAATGGGAGAATTGTTAATTTTGGTGCAAGCTCAGGAGATAAAATTGAATTGCCATTACGTGCATTATTTTATAACCAAATCGATATTATGGGGACATCTATGGGTAGCCGTGAGGAATTTAATGAAATGGTTAAGTTTATTGAGAAACATAAAATTAAACCAATTATTGATAAAGTATATTCGTTAGAAGAAGCGATTCAAGCATTAAAACGTATGGAACAGGGAGAACAATTTGGTAACATTGCACTTCGGATATAATACAAATATGATTTTGCAACTAGTATATTCAAATGACTATGTTATGTATTCTATATATAAAAAGCATATGATTCGTATTGTTTTAAAGGTTTTTCAGCTTTATACATAATTAGCCATTATAAATAGTCTTAATATTGTCAAATAACTACTAGTAAAATGAGAATTAGATGAGAAAAGTTTAAGTCCATTTTCATATAGATGTTGTATACTGTGTAAATCACGAACGCTTTTATGTAAGGAGAGAGTATTATGAATTACACAGTATTTCAATGGTTTAATAATTTTGCAGGATCGTCCAAACTATTAGATACGCTAATGATTGCTATTACAAATAGTGCTGTATATGTAGCGATTTTGTTTATGTTTGTCTTATGGTTTAATAATGGAAAGAAAGTCAATGCCATTAAAAAACAATACACAGTGTTATATACGACACTTTCAGTCATTATCGCATTACTAGTAAATGTGGTGATACATGCAGTATATTACCATCCACGTCCGTTTGTATCACATGATGTACATCAATTAGTACCACATGCAGCAGACTCATCATTTGTTAGTGATCATTCAGTACTTGTATTTTCCATTGCATTTGTATTTTTACTTAGAGGAGAAAAACTTAAATATGTCGCTCTTATTTGGGCAGTATTAGTCGGTGTATCACGTATGTACGTAGGTGTTCATTATCCTCTAGATATACTTGGTGCTGCTTTCTTAACATTTATTACGAGCGGCTTAGTAATGCAAAGTACACGTATGTGTGAACCAATAGCGAGATTTGTATTTAAAATGTACGCATTGGTAGCGAAACGAATTCCTTTTCTAGCGAAATATAATCATATAGCTTAATTTTTATAAATAACTATTTGTAAGTTTGTTTAAAAGTTCGCCTTTGGAAATCCAGAGGCGAACTTTTTTATTGTGCATAAGAAAAGGGTATTTGCATTAAAAGAGTGGCGAAAGAACAAGTAGGTTAGCACCTATTAAATTTGTAGTTTATTATAAATTAATCATCACGTTACGGAATATTCATAAATTTCACGCACCGTACTATAAATAGAAAAATAAAATAAATACAGAAACAATAACTACTTTCAGAACGATTTAAAGGAATTAAAAGGTAAAGTTCGAAACATATAGTATTGAAAGCAAAAAACTACATAATTTAAAGCACACCATCGTAGCAATTAATTGTGAAAGAAAGGAGATAAATATGCATAAAC
Source organism: Bacillus pretiosus (assembly GCF_052947655.1). Lineage (NCBI taxonomy): Bacteria > Bacillati > Bacillota > Bacilli > Caryophanales > Bacillaceae > Bacillus > Bacillus pretiosus. The sequence goes on from NZ_CM129593.1 coordinate 2,570,325, forward strand.
TTGAAACGAATAAAGGTGCGCGGTATTTTATGGTTGCTTTTATTGTTTTGTTTCTTATTATGCTTTTGCGGTTTTTCTATATTCAGGCAGTAGGTGTCGTACATAATGTAGATGTAAAAGATCTAGCAATTGAACAACATAATAAAAATGGTGTTTTGGAAGCGAATCGTGGCACAATATATGATCAAGCTGGAAAAGTGTTAGTCCAAGATTCCACAACATATCGTGTTGTTGTGAATTTAAAAGGAACAAATAAAGTGAAAAATAAAGATGAAACTGCAGAGCGATTAGCTGATGCGCTTGAAATTGATAAAGAGGACGTATTAAAAAATTTTCATGATGGACGCACGCAAGTTGAAATTGGAAAAGTTGGCCGGAATTTATCTAGAGAAGTAAAAGAAAGAATTGGAAAATTAAAAATTCCAGGGGTATCTTTTATGTCAGAAAAAGCAAGAGTATATCCAAATGAAGATTTTGCATCCTATATACTTGGTTTTGCGAGACCTGACGATAAAGGAAATACAGAAGGAAAATTTGGACTTGAAAAGAGCCTGAATAAATATTTGCGCTCTACAAACGGGAATATAGAATATGTGGGAGCACCAAGAGGGATCCCGCTTACAAATGATATAGGGAAAATAGAACCAGCTAAAAATGGGAATAACGTATACCTTACGCTCGATAAACAAATTAATAGTTTTTTAGAAGAAGCGATGAATAAAGCGCAAGAGCACTATGATCCTTCTATGTTAGTAGGAATCATAGCGGATCCAAAGACAGGGGAAATTTTAGCAATGTCTAGTAAACCTAGTTTTAATCCTAATAAAGGCGATATCGAATATTTTTTAAATGATCCAATCGCAAATGCATACGAACCAGGTTCAACAATGAAAATATTTACGTTAGCTGCTGCAATAAATGAAGGGGTATATAACGGGAAAGAATATTTCCAATCTGGAAAATATTCAGTTGGTTCATCTGATATAAAAGATCATAACGGTGGGTTTGGATGGGGATCTATTACATTTGATGAAGGCTTCGAAAGATCATCCAACGTAGCTTTTTCTATTTTAGAAGATCAGTTATTGAAACCGGATAAATTTAAGCAATATATGAATAAATTTGGATTCAACCAAAAAACCGGAATAGATTTACCTGGCGAAAGTAAAAACACATTATTATTAAATACACAAATTCAACAAGTCACAACTTCTTTCGGACAAGGTTCTACAGTAACTCCCATTCAATTAATCCAAGCAGCTACTGCTATAGCAAATGACGGAAAAATGATGCAACCATATATCGTTGACAAAGTTGTAAATCCAATAAATAAACAAGTTATTATGGAAAATCAACCGAAAGAAATTGGGAATCCAATAAAAAAAGAGACAGCGGACAAGGTAAGAGACTTAATGGAGCGTGTTATTACGTCTTCAAAAGGTACTGGTACAATGTATAAAGTGGATGGTTATCCAATAGGAGGTAAGACAGGAACAGCGCAAATTCCGAATCCTGAAAATGGACGATATATGGAAGGAAAAGAAAACTATATTTTTTCATTTTTAGGAATGGCTCCGATTGATGACCCAGAGTTAATTGTATACTTAGCTATTAAGCAGCCAAAGTTAAAGGGAGATGAGTATGGAGCTCAGCCGCTCGCTGAAATATTTAAACCAGTTATGAAAAATAGCCTTGAATATTTAAAAGTGAAACCATATACAGAAAAACAAATGGCAGATGCAACGAAACGATCCCAATTAAAAGTACAAAACTATGTCAATCAATCAATGGATACAGTAGAGAATAGTGTGAAAAAAGAGAAGCTCCAACCGATAATTTTAGGCGAAGGAAAAATAATAAAACAATATCCGCAATCTGGTGAAGTAATGAGTGAAGGGGATCGTATATTTTTATTAGGGAAGAACGCAATAATGCCAAATTTACAAGGTTGGTCCATGCGTGATGTTATGTATTTCTCTAAACTATTAAAATTAGAATTAAAGACTACAGGTACGGGCTATGTAACGAGTCAAAGCATTGAAAAGGGACAAGATATACAAGAAGGCGATGCATTAGAACTAAACTTAGAACCACCTTTACAACCGTTAGTAGAGGCGAATACAAATTAATTCGGACAAAGTGAAGGGTCTATATACAATAGGCTCTTTATTTTATAGATTTAAGTAATTTCACGCACCGTAATTTTTAGAAAAAATAATAAATAAAAGAATTAACAGAAACACGTTATTAAATATCTGATTATTTTTTATTTACAGTTAAATATTTCTGTGATAATATGGAAAAAATCAAATGCAGTGAAGAGAAGAGTAAATAAAATGAATTTTTCACAGAGAGCTCCATTTAGCTGAAAAGGAGTAAAAATTCTTTATTGAACCAAGCCTCTGAGCAGCACATCGGAACCTTTTATTAGGGGGTGGTGTGACGGGAGCTCCCGTTATAGAGCTATGGTATAAGCATGATTTACAATGCAGTACCTGATAAGGTTAATATGGCGACATATTAACAAACTAGGGTGGCACCGCGATGATAAATCTCGTCCCTAAGACTAAAAGTCTTGGGGGTGGGATTTTTTTATTGTTTCAAAACAATTTGGAAAGCGGGGGCCTAAAATGAAAAACTTACTTAAAGATTGGAAATATCCTTTATTACTACTGTCTGGAGTTGGTATTGCGAATTTAGGGGCATGGATTTACTTAATAGCACTGAATGTACTTGTCTATAATATGGGAGGCTCAGCCTTAGCTGTTGCTACTTTATATGTAATTAAACCATTAGCCGCCTTATTTACAAACGCATGGTCAGGAAGTATGATTGATCGTTTAAATAAACGGAAGTTAATGATTCACCTCGATATATATCGTGCGGTATTTATCGCTATTTTACCTCTACTTCCATCACTTTGGATTGTTTATGTATTCGTATTCTTTATCAGTATGGCCAGTGCAATTTATGAGCCAACTGCTATGACATATATGACGAAATTAATACCAGTAGAGAAAAGACAACGTTTCAACTCATTACGTAGTTTAATAGGATCTGGTGCATCATTAATTGGTCCAGCGATAGCGGGAGTATTGTTAATAGCAAGTACACCGGAGTTTGCTATATATATAAATGCTATAGCATTTCTCTTATCAGGAGTAATTACATTGCTGTTACCTAATCTTGATAAAAAATCCAATATTACTACGTCAAATGATAAGTTATCTTTAGCTGTACTAAAAAAAGATTGGAACATCGTTTTAAATTTCAGTAAAAAATCTTTATATATCGTTTTTGTGTATTTCTTATTTCAAGGGATGATGGTTTTAGTTGCCGCAACTGATTCACTTGAATTGTCATTTGCGAAAGAAGTTTTATTGTTAACAGATAGTGAATATGGCTTTTTAGTTAGTATTGCTGGAGCCGGGTTTATTTTAGGAGCTATAACAAATACAATTTTATCCAAAAAAATAGCGCCTTCATTTTTAATTGGAATAGGATCATTATTCATAGCAATCGGTTATTTAATTTATGCTTTTTCAAATGAATTTTTAATAGCTGCTATTGGATTCTTTATTTTATCTTTCTCTATGGCGTATGCAAACACAGGATTTTATACCTTTTATCAAAATAATGTCCCTGTCCATATCATGGGACGGATTGGGAGTATATATGGGCTTGTGATTGCGGGCATCACCATTTTAATTACGATTTTGTTCGGAGTTGCAACTCAATTTATTTCTATACAACTTGTGGTTATTGTAGGCTCATTGGTAATGCTGCTTATAACTATCATATTGTGTGTATTTACTTTATTGCCCTCACATTCTAAAGTGCATTCCTCTGAGTCAATCAATTCAAAATAGTAATCTTGGTTTTGATTTACGGTATTCAATAGGAGGGTTTACCCTCCTATATATGGAAATATAAGAAGGGTGAACAATATTGATAAATGAGGGTGGTTTTTGTAATGAAAACAAAAGATCAAATAGACAGTATTGTAAAAGAAATGCATCAGCATATAGATTTCTCTGGGGTAATTTTAGTAAAAGAAGAAAAAGGCTTAGTCTATGAAGAGGCGTTTGGTTACGCAAATCGCAATGAATGTATAAATAATACGCTACAAACAAGGTTCGGAATTGCCTCCGGTTGTAAAATATTCACTGCTATCGGTATCTGTCAACTTGTTGAGAAGGGGATAATTACTTTTCAAACAAAGTTAAAAGATTGTTTACGCATAAACTGTCCAAACTTCAATGAAGATATTACAATACATCACCTTCTGACGCATAGTTCGGGTATTCCAGATTATTTTGATGAAAGTATTATGGATAATTTCGAAGATCTTTGGGAACAAACTCCTATGTATCTATTAAAAAATTTAAAAGACTTCTTACCATTATTCCAAAACAGAAATATGATGTTTGCACCTGGAAGTAAGTTTCATTACAACAATGCAGGTTTTATCATACTGGGATTAATAATCGAAGAACAGACAGGATTTGAATTTACGGAATATATAGAAAAAAACATATTCAATCCAATTGGTATGAATGATTCTGGCTATTTTTCTTTAGATAGTTTACCAAGACACACAGCTTTAGGATATATAAAAGACGAAATTAACCAAAATTGGAGAACAAACACCTACTCTATACCAATAAAAGGTGGTTCTGATGGTGGTGCTTTTATTACTGCGCCAGACATGCTGAAGTTCTGGGAAGCGTTATTTAACTATGAAATCATAAGCCGAGAATATACAAACATGCTTTTAACTCCTCATATTCAAGTAAATAATAATCAGTCTTACGGCTATGGAATATGGATTGAAACAAGAGAAAACAAGATATTCAAATATCATGTAATGGGATATGATCCAGGAGTCAGTTTTCGCTCAGCCGTATATCCAGGATTAGGTATTACAGTAGTTATTCCGTCAAATAAAGGAGCGGGTCCTGAAAAGATAATGAAAGAATTAGAAAACTCTTTTTCATAAGGTTAAAAGAGTTTATGAACGCATTAATAAATGCAAAAAAGACGTACTATTTATTTGTACGTCTTTTTTGCATAAACAATGCTTAAAACTGATGGGAAATCACATTCTATATTTTATAATTTTTATTAGCTAGTTTATTTAAAGTATGGAATGAAAAGAAGCGAATATAATTTTCAAATGTAAACAAGTAAATAGGAGGACTCTAAATGGATATTCTATTTGTTATTCTACTTGTTGTTTTTATAATGATATTAATGCAAGGTAAAGAATATAAAGTGAATATTAATCGTATTTGGTTCATTCCGACTTTGCTGTGCTTTGCGACAATCCAGTCTATTATTCATATGGGACAATTAACTATATTGAAAGTATTACTATTCGTTGTAATGCTGGGGATTGGATTGGGCCTTGGAATGATTAGGGGAAAAGTTTTAACATTTCGATTAGATAGTGAAACAGGTCATGTATTACGCAAAGGAAATTGGTTAAGTACAATTATTCTACTTGCCATTCTAGGTACGAAGGTTTTGATTAAACAAAGTATGTTTTCTAGCAGTACTCACTATACATTAATGGTTGTAACAAATACCTTTTTATGTATCACATTAGGTACTGTAATTAGTAAACGATATTATATTTGGAAAAAATATAATGAATTAATACAAAAAACATGAAAGTATTCATCCATTGTTTAACAGCGCCGTGAACGGTAATACTAAATAACATTGAACTTTTACAACAAGGGATGATAATATGATATTCATTTATACAGATTTTGGCGGAACACATTCAACTTCACTTGCTGCAGCTTATCATTTAAATAAATTACCAACGGATCGTAAGTTAACGAAAGAAGAAATTTTGAATGTAGATTACTTTAATAAATTGAAAACAGAGGATATGGGCAAAATCATTTTTCATGGAATAGACGAAAATGGTAATCCGGTTTATACAATTGGATGTGGTGCATCAAAAGTCGTTGTACCTGCGATGAAACATTTAGGAGAGATTTTGCAAAAACATTATCAAAGTCATGAAAAGATTATTTTTTCTAATACATCACCAACAGTGCCTTTACCAATGACTTTCGGTGGTCTGTTTTCTAGAAGATTTCACATCGACTTCATCGGCGTACCGTTACTCGTATGGGGAGCGAAACTTTGCTGTGATAACGTACAAAGACTTGTTAGTTATACGAAAGAAGCTGGTCGATTGACAAATGATTATGTTGTAATTTTAGATAATGAAACCTTTAAATAATGTATAAAAAGAAGAAAATCGGGCAAATACTTCGGTTTTCTTCTTTTTTTCGTGAAAATGACAAAAAATATTCACATTTAATATCCATCTACTATAGCCAAAACAATAAAGTCCTGTTACTATTACAGGGATATTCTCTTTTCGTAACATAAATATATAGAAAAGTCAAAAAAGAGGAATTGAATTAAGGGAGGAACAACATGAAGCGTGTTGCTTGGATTACTGATAGTACAACTGCGAGTTTTACAACAGAAGGAGATAACTTTGTTATCCCAATTGAAGTTATTATTGATGGTGTGTCGTACAAAGATTGTGAAGAAGGTGTGCGTGAGCGCGTCTATAATGCGTTAAACGAAGGTAAAACTGTCACTACATCACAACCTAACATAGGGGAAATGGTAGAGTTATTTTCGAAATGCAAAGAAGAATATGAAGAGGGATTTGCAGTTGCTATTAGCGGAAAAGTAAGTGGAACTTATCAAAACATGAAGTTAGCTGCAGACATGGCAGGTTTCCCATTAACGGTATTGGATAGTGAAACAACAAGTTATCCAATGGATGAACTAATTAGAAAAGCGAAATCGTTATACAATGATGGTATGACGTTACAAGATATACACAAAACATTAGTAGATGAAAAAAGAAGACCTTTCCACGTATTCCCGAAAAGTTTAAAAGGCCTTTACGCAAGTGGACGTGTAAAGGGAGTTCAATTTTTACTTGGAAGTTTATTAAGTGTCAACTTAATATTAGAAGTAAAAGGTGGAGAGCTTTTACTTGAAAAGAAAGTTCGCAAAATCCAAAAATGTCGAGAATACATTAAAAATGAACTCGAAAAAGAATTACCAAAAGTACTTCATATGTTCCATGCTAACGATAAAGATGGAGCTGAGGAATGGATTTCAGATATTAGAAAAGCATTCCCTGAAATGGACTTTAAACTATATCCATTACCAATTTCATTTGCGGTTCATGCAGGTGAAGGTACAATAGCAATTAGTTATTAAGAGGAAAACCCGTGAATAATTCACGGGTTTTTTATTTAATTGAATTGAAATTGGAGGCATATCACGTCGCCATCAAACAAAAAGGCTCATTTTATTGTTTTGAGGAGCAACCAATCCCTCAACTTGATTTGAAATTAAAAATATAAACCTTTGCCTACTGGCTGAACAGTTTCTAGAACAGTATCGACCATTTCTTCATTGATTAGGGTTCTTATAATCCAGGCTGAGAGATCTTGAGCAGCAAAACAGCCTGCAGCAGTCGAGATATTTCCTTCGTTTACGAAACTTTGTTCAATAACGTCTACATCAAATTCTTTAAGCTGTTCTACTACGGACGGATATGTAGTGGCTTTCTTACCTGTTAGTAATTTTTTAGCTCCTAGTAGTAATGAACCAGAACACATAGATCCTATTAATTGTCTTTGAGGATCTACATGAATGCTATTAAGATACTCTTGATTTGTATATAAATTTTGTACACCCTTACCACTTGCAAATATTACAGCGTCAGCAGACGGAATATCAGATATGCTTCCTGTCATGGGAATACGTAAGCCAGACATGGATATATGAGTTTTTCCCGTTCCTAATAGTTGAACGTCCCAATCAGAAATACCGCCAACTAAACGTACACGATTTAATAAATCCCATGGTAGAAAAACATCTATATCAGTAAAGTTATCAAAACAGACTATTGCAATTTTCATTTTCTAATCCCTCATTCCGTATGTATGTCCCCTAATTTAGAATATAAACTGCTCCTTTTTATGTTCTATATTAAGTTATAAATTCCTGTATATTCTATGCGATGGAAATTTAATTAAATAAAAGGATTATACACCTATAAAATATGTGGCATTCAAATATCCCATACATAACGTAAATAATGTTGTTTCGAAAGTTTAAAGGGTTTTTAAATATAAAAATAGAAATCTATATAAAAAAATATATAAATGGTAGTGATGCTATGAAAATAGGTAAATTTGGAGAATTAAATAACATAAGTATTGATACAATTAGACATTATATGGACCTGGGTCTCATTATTCCTGAAAAAAGGGGAGGGCATTATTTTTTTGATGAGTATTGTCAAATAGATTTAGAACTTATATTACATTACAAAGATCTAGGATTTAGCTTGAATGAAATTAAAGAACTATTTTTTTATAAAAATTTAGCGAAATCTATGAATTACGAAAATGATACTTTTTACCAATCTTTATTTAAATTGAAATATGACAAGATGGAACAGGAAATAGAGCTTTTGGGGAAGAGGCGGGATAAATTAAAGGAAGTGTTACAAGATTTATTATTAACAAATGAAACTTCAAATTCAATTATAGGGATAGATTTAAGCGTACTTCATTTACTTACATGTTCTAAGTGTAGCGAAAAACTAATTCTTCAAAATGGAATTATTACTAACAATCAAATTACTGAGGGGAAGCTAATTTGTAATTGTGGTGAAGAATATATTATTACTTCAGGAATTATAACTGCGGGTAAATTGTTTAAAGTAAATGAGCAAACGTCACTTGAAGATACTATTTCGGATTATATTCATGAAACTGATAATGCGTATTTGGAAAATATGCATAGGGAAGGGGAATGGGCGAAAAAGAAACTAGTACATTTAAATTTAAATAACAAATTAATACTGGATTTAGGATCGGGACTTGGATTCTTTTTGAGAAACATTTATGAAGAACTGCCCGAAAATTGCCTATACATTGCAGTGGATCGAGATTTAAATAAACTTTTATTTTTAAAAGATGTATTAGCGAGAAGAAATCCGAAAAGAAACATTCTCTTTATCTGTGCTGATTTTTTGAATATCCCTATTCAGAATCAGTCAGTTGATGTAGTAATTGATCATTCTGGTACGAGCAATTATAGTTTTGAGCATGAGGATTTTTTACTTCACGAATTAAATCCACTTTTTAAAACGGATTGTTATTTAGTAAGTTTATTTATTTTATTTAAAAATTTCAGCTCAAATAGCCAAATTACAAATAACTTTCGAGAAAATTTTACACTTTCAAAAGTAACGAAAGAAATCCAAAATCTACACTTTCAATCCATTGATGAAAGTACTTCAAATTATTTGACACGAGGAGGAAAGTACGAGGATTTCTTTGTTCAAGGAGAAGAAATTTATACATATTCATTTTTCGGAAAAAGATAAGGGCAATCCCGTCAAAAAAAGTCCGGTTTTATAACTGGACTTTTTTTGATGATTTATATTTATACTCTTTGCGATTAAAAGACAAAGAGGATGTTAATCTACATGTTTAGCACTCACATGACACTCTCTTATCGGTGTATGTCTAGTAAGAGAAAAGATAGCCAAAACTAAAGACAATAGAACTAGAGATCCACCAACCCAGGCCATGTAGGCAACATTCTCTACTTGTTTTAAAGCTATACCTCCAACTGCGGAACCGAGTGAGATTCCTATTTGTAGAGCTGAATTATTAAAACTTTGTTGTATATCTGACGTATCTGGGGCGGTTTGGATTAAATAACTTTGTTGAGGTGGTGCAAGTCCCCAACTTAATGCAGCCCAAACTATCATAACAGGAATAAATAGACCAATAGAAACTGTCGTGAACGGTAATATAAATAAGATTAGAGCAAATAAAGTAATAACTATCACAATACTTTTTGGAGCCCCTATTTTATCTGATAATATACCGCCGAACGCTCCGCCACTTACTGCAGCTATACCAAATACTAAATAAAATATGCTTATCCAATAAGGGCTTAGGTGAAACTTTTCTTCTAAGAAAGGAGTAAAATAAGCATATAAAGTATAGTGTCCTGCTAACATAAACATGGTAGCTAGATGAGCAGCACCTAGTTTTGGACTACACACGGCCTTTAATTGGATAGATAAAGGAGTTCGGTTTTCCTCACCAGGTATTTTCTCTAAAAATACTGAAATTAAGATAATAGATCCCAATGATAAAATAGCTATACAAAGAAAAATAACTCTCCAGCCAAATGTGTTTGAAATTAATATGCCTAGTGGTACTCCTAAAACAAGTGAAGAGCTAATACCCATATAAATTAATCCTAATGCTTTTGCTCGGTAAGAGGGATTTACAATCTTTGCTGCAATTGTAAGGGAAAGTACGACAACTAATGCTGTACTCATAGCAGTTAATATTCGTGCTATCATCATAAAAGTAAAGTTCGGACTAAAATAAGTAAGTATATTTCCAATTAGAAAAGTGTAAAGTGAAATAATATACAATTTTTTTCGTTCCACTTTACTTGTGAAAATCAATAATACAGGACCTGCTATAGCATAAGTAAAGGCGAAAATTGTAATTAATTGACCAGCGGAACTTAATGAAACATTAAAATCTTTAGCGATGTCTGGCAATATTCCTCCAACAATAAGCTCTACAAGCCCTACTGCTATTGTTGCTAAAGCTAATATAAATACTTTGAAATTCATTTTTTGTATTCCCTTCTCATCATTATTTACCTTAGAACAAAAAAACTCCTGACCACAAACGCTAAAAGACGCGTTTTGTAGTCAGGAGTTATTGGTTCCTGGTAGAGACCCCCAAGCCATATTCTTGGAGTTATACATGATTCTCATATGTAATTAATCAATGTAATAGAAGATACCATATTACTTTTTACATTTCAATAAAAAAAATTTGCATTTGTATACGTGTACCCATATGAAAGAGATAAAATGGGCTTTCTGAAACTCTAATAATTTTACCTTTCGATGGAAGTGCGATCTAAATAATTTAACTATTGCTAACTTTCACTAATGAAGATTATATAAATAACAAACGTAAGTATTAAACGGCTATATAAAGTAAAAAAGCGACATCCTTTCTGTAGAATTAATTATAGAAAAGGGTGGCGTTTTTTATATGTATATTTTTGTATCTAATCAATTACAACTATTTGCTTAAGCAATTCTAAACTATTTATCTTCAAATCATTGACGGTAGATGAGATTAGTTTAATGGGCATGGGGTTAACCCCATCTTTTTTTATTTCTTTGTATTAATTTTTAAACACAATGTATTGATATTGGGTTAACCCAATAACTTACACTTAATGTAATACAAAGAAAAGTGGGGGGAATTGTTATGGGAAGTTTACGATTACATATAGAAAATAAAAAAAGAAACCAGGAACTAAGAAATATTTGTTTATATTCAATCGCAAAAACAGTATCAATATTCGGTACCGCTATGTATAGTTTCGCATTAGGATTATATGTTTTACAAATAACTGGATCTGCGTTAAATTTCGCGATTACGCTCATATTAGGAACGATTCCAATGATTGTTTTGAATCCCTTTGCTGGTGTAATTGCTGATAAGGTTGATAAAAAGAAACTAGTTATTTGTATGGATTTACTAAGTGGATGCTTATTAATAGCTGTTTATATATTAAGCAGCTATTATGGATTAAACTTATTCATCATTTATACTACAACCTTTCTTATGACAGTGTTTACAACCTTTTTTGGAATAGGATTAGAGGCTGCAAAACCAAATATCGTCTCTAAAGAGAAGCTTATGAGTATTAATTCTATAAGTAAAATTATCGATTCTGTATCTTTAATTCTCGGCCCTATGTTAGGTGGCATCGTTTTTTCAGTATTTAATATTAAGACCTTTATAATTATAAACGGTATTTCTTTTATTCTTTCAGGGATAGCATTACTATTTATTCATTTTAGACTGTTCGAGTACAACATAAATGAGGGAAATTCAAAAAGAGGAGTTAATTTTATTAAAGATATAAAAGAGGGGTTTTCTTACTTACTTGAAAAGGAAAGCTTAAAGAATACGTTTCATATTTTAATTTCGTTTAATTTCTTCTTAGGCTTTGCTGTAACTGTTCCATTGCCATACATTATTAACACAGTACTCAATCTTGGGTCTAAGCAATTTGGTATCATTCAAGGGACTTTTCCAGTAGGGATGATAATTGGTGCAATTGTAGTAAAAAAGATAACTGATCGTTTTTCTTACTCTTATCTTTTGAAAAAACTAAGTTCTATGTTGTCAGTTTTTATGATTATTTTAGGAATTCCAGTTTTATTCAAAAGTTTTGAAGTGAATGATTTAGTACTCGTTATTACGTATTGTGTTGTTATGATCTTTTTAGGATTTATTATAGCGTTAATTGATATTCCTTTAATTTATTTCATGCAAAATGAGATTCCCGATGAATACAGGGGAAGGGTTCTCAGCATTGGATTAAGTATAGGTAAAATGATGCTCCCTATAGCAATGGCACTATCCGGTCTATTATTAAATTATATCCCAGCGTACACCATTCCAATTGTAGGGGGATTCTTATATTTCATAGTAATTAAAGTTTCATCAAATCGTTTCATATTAGAGGTTCATTCGAAAGATTATAGCGCTTAGTAGATTCTTAGATTATTTATAGAATGGATACTGCTACCTCTTTCAAGCTAAGAAAAGCAAATACTATAAAACGAAATTTATAGTTTGTTAATTCCTATAGGCCTATTCTTTGTATTTGTTTTTGACTATATTCCGCAATCTGATGATTACTTACAGAATAAGTACGGTGAACAATTTACAGTGTATAAACAGAAAACAAAAAAACTAATACCGTTTATTTGGTAAATCAGTTTCATAAATTATAAAAAGCGCAGGATCATCATCCTGCGCTTTTCTATCGTAATTCAGCTGTTTTTCTAATAACAATCTTATCAATATCATCTTCTTCATCACCATTAAATAACCCGCGTTCTTTTAAATACGCCTCAAAATATAAATCTGCTTCTGCACGTTCATCATATGGTTTTACAGATAGAACGAAACCTAATTTGTTTTGTTCCTCTAAATGAGAAGTGGAGATGTAGGCCGGTACATTGTGGCGTAAAAAGAGTTCTTTAACCGGAATAATCATATCTTTCATTAATTTCGTTAACATACCCATTTCAAACTCGAAATTAAAGCGATCTATGCTACATAAATCAGCGAATACTACACCGATAAAACCTGTATTAAATACTTCTTGATATTCTACATCTTCGTCATTACCGTAAAAATTCTTTTCGATTAAATAATTTATAAAGTAAGCAACACCGTCACTTTGTTCAAATGGTTTCGTTGAAAGAACAAAGCCGATTTTCTTTTGTTTATGTAAATACACACATGACATGTATGCTGAAATGTTATGTTCTTTAAATAGAGAACTTGTTGCCCCAGAGAGGCCATCAAGTACGTGATGAACAATTTGAAGTTTTTTACGAGCGAAATAATAGGATTTCTTTTGTAACTCCAATGTATCAATAAAGACAGAGCCGATAAAGCCTGTATTTGAAATGATAGGTGTTTGCTTTTTTCTTCCTCTGCGCTTTGCTTGAGCCATTGTAAAAATCATCCCTTCATGTACAATTAAAATAAAAAGAACGTTTGTTCGTATATTTTTATTTTACTATTAAAACGCTATAAAGTAAAGGGTTTTTGACGAAAAAAACAACAAAAAGACACCTGTAAAAGGTGCCTTAAACGCTGTAGGGAAGAGGGTTCATCCCAACTATTTATATTATGATACAGAAACGATCTCTTCTGCATCTTCTACATCTAAATGACAGTCCATAGTACGAACATCTTGATCTTCATGACTTCCGAAATAAATAGTAATTTTCATATGTATCGCTCCTTTATTCTAGGAATACCTAAAATAATTACTAGTAATGTTACTATTTATTATATACCACTTTTTTCATTCCGACAACGTTATATCATTTTTAATTCTTTTAGGGCAAAAAGAGTAATGTATAGAGATATTTTTATAGAAATAGATACATTTCTTATGTGATATATTTAATACTGAAGAATTCGAAAACGAATTTTTATGAAAGGAGCAAAATGAATGAATTATAAACAGTTACTAATAGATAACTTCACATATAAAACCTCATATATTGCGCGGCAGTTACATGGAATGAATGTAAAAGAAACGAAGGATTACATTGCTGTCGACTGTGGTTTACCGGCAGATACATTTAATATCATTACTATACTAAACAATAATTTAACGGAAGGTATTGAGAAACTATATAAAGTGGTAAACAACTATAATCAAAAGAAATTTCCAATGAGTGTTTGGTTTTGGGATGATAGGCATGAGCAGACTATAAAAAGCGAATTAATAAAACTTGGCTTAAAAGAAACAGAACAAAATATCGCGATGATAGCAGACTTAAAAACAATTCATCCAACAATAAACATGCCAGAAGGTTTTACGATACAAAAAGCATCTTCGTCAGGACAAATTAAAAATTTTGGGGAAACGTTAGCTAATCTATTTGGTACTTCAGAGGAAGGTACACATGTACAAGCATTCTACAATGAAACTGCTTCTTTCGATTTATGGAATAGTGAGAATATGAAACTATATTTAGGGATTTTTAAAAATGAAGTCGTATCTGTTGGTTCATTAGTATGTACAAAAGATAGTATTGGTATTTATGATATAGCAACGAAAGAAGAAATGAGAGGGCAAGGATTTGGCTCTACTATGTTTAATTACTTGCTACAAGAAGCAAAGGAATTAAACGTTTCTCAATGCGTATTACAAGCTTCACCTGATGGGATTAATATTTATAAAAAGGCTGGTTTTCAATCTGTTGGACAAATGACTGTATTTGAAAATAGACGTTTAATTGAATAAATTATTCAATCTAAATTGCTTTCATGTAGGAGTTAATACATCATTATGAAAAAAATATATATCGTTACAATCATTTTCACCTTTATAGTAATAGTCACTTTTGCTTTTCATAAAGTAAATGAACTTAAGTACACAAAAGCTATTAATCAATCAAATCATATAAAAAACATTGCACATAGAGGAGCTTCTGCGTATGCGCCGGAACATACAATACAAGCTTATAAACTAGGACAACAATTAAAAGGAGATTATATAGAAATTGATCTTCAAATGACAAAAGATGGACATTTAGTAGCTATGCATGATGAAACAGTAAACCGCACTACAAATGGTAAGGGGCTAGTTAAGGAACATACATTAGAAGAAATAAAGCAACTAAATGTAGGTTCTTTTTTCAATGAAAAGCATCCAGCTTTAGCAAAGAAAGAATTTGAGGATGCTACAGTTCCAACACTAGAGGAAATTATTGAAACGTTCAGGAATAGTACTAATTATTACATTGAAACAAAATCGCCAGATGAATATCCCGGTATGGAAGAAAAGTTATTAGAAATTATACAGTACTACGAAATAAGTGATAAAGTTATTATTCAATCATTTAGTAAAGTAAGTTTGCAAAAAATTCATAGTTTAGATGTTCATATACCTCTAGTACAATTACTACCTTACAAAAAGGCAGTTCAATTAACTGAATTAGAGATAAAAAAGTACAAAACATACTGTATCGGTATTGGGATGAACTATAAATATATTGATTCAGCTTATGTAAAGAGAATAAAGAAACACGGATTAGAAGTTCATCCATTTACTGTAGATAATGAAAAAGATATGAAAAAGTTACTTCTATGGGGAGTTGACGGGATGTTTACGAATTACCCGGATCGTTTACATTCGTTATTACAATCTTCAATTATAATGGTGTAATTATCACTGAATCAATACAACAAGTACCCACAAGTATACAAAGATAGTTTGTGGTCCAAATGGTAACATTATTGAATACATAGAGCCGATATTGAAATGAAATCCGAAAAAGAATCCAATATTTTTATTGGATTCTTTTTATTTAGCTCCAAGTGACGAACTTAAAGCAATTTGAATTTGAATTTGTTAATAAAATATTACATTGAGTATGATTTTTTGTAATTATCATTAGAAAGTAACGAAATTGTAATGAATTTTAACTACGCTTTTTATATTTTTTTGATACACTGACTACGAGAGGAATACCGATTAATGTAGGTAAAAACCAAAACCATATAGGCGGTAATAAATTAATTATGGGAATATGAATACCGACGTTTACTAAAAGTGCGGTAACGGCACCAATATAAGAACCTAACATACCTCTAATATGGTGATGGAGCCAATTTTTCCAACGTTTTTTTCGTGCGAGGTATCCATATATCGCAAATGAATAAGAGAAAATTGCTACATAAAATAAATATGCGATTTTATCCCAGCTTATAATGGATAATATAATTGCAGTAAGGGTGATGACAACATAGGATGCATGATATATTTCACCCCATTCCGTATGTTTTCCTTTCTTCTTTTGAGCAACCATCGCTACAATACCGGTGATTAAGCATATTGTTCCAAATAATATGTGGATGGTTAAAAGAATGTGAAAAATGCTCATAATAATTCCTCCTTTTTTATTTTTATAGTATTGCAGTATAGGAGGAAAGTTGAAACGCATTGTTTATTCACCTTAATATTTTGAAATAAATGTACTCCTAGCACAAATATAAACAGACAAATTTTTCTTGAACTTAGCGGAGACACGTATTACGTGAAAAGAAGGAGAGACTTCCATGTTTACATCTATTACATATTTACAATCTGGGAATGAGAAGCAACAAAAAGTGTATGATGTTTTGAATAAACTTAACATTATGGAGGATTTAATTTTGTATAGTCCGGTTCTTTGCGGGACAATTCCTATTAGAATTGATACTCTTCAATCTGACTTAGATATAGTAATGGAAGTACATAACTTTGATGTTTTTGAACAGGAAATGAGATCTTTATACGGTTCTTATAAAGGATTCAAAATAAAAAAGAAAAAAATTAAAACTACAGAATCGATAAAGGTAAATTTTGAATTTGAAGGTTTTAAATTTGAATTATTTGCTCAGCCTAAGCCAGTACGTAACCAAAATGCATATAGACATATGATAGTAGAGCACATGCTATTAATACAGCATCCCCATATAAGGGAAGAAATTCTTCGCTTAAAAGAGAACGGTTTAAAAACAGAACCTGCTTTTGCTCAAGTATTAAATATTGACGGAGATCCTTATGACGAACTTATTTTATTGGGACAGGAAATGAGATTGTGGTAAATACGATACACAAAAACTCCTCTATAGTTAAAAGAGGAGTTTTTGTTATGCCATGAGCTTACGGATTAATTCACTCAACAATTTAATTCCGCTAGTTATTTGCTCTGGAGAAACATATCCATATGATAAACGAATGTACCGATCTGATTCTTCTTCATATATACGTCCTGGGTTTAAAAGAATTCCTTTTGATAGCGCCTCTGAAAATAATTTCTTCATCGGAATGTTAGGTAAAATCTTTAGCCATATAAATAATCCACCACTAGGAATATCCCACGATGCAACATCTGCGCAGTATTTATTTAAAGCTCGTATCATGAATTGTCTTCGTTCTTTTAATTGAATTCTTACGTTTGCAACATGTTCTTCATAAAAACCTTTATTTATCCATTCAGCAGCAACTCTTTGAGATAAAGAGCTCGATCCATAGTCTGTTTGCATTTTTATATCTGACAATCTATCAATAACTGGTTCGGGTCCAATGATCCATCCAATTCTAAGTCCTGGGCTAAGTGTTTTAGAAAGACTACCAACATATAATACATGTCCATGTTTATCTATCGACTTTAAAGGAGGTGGAGATGGTTCATCAATCCATAACTCTCGGTAAATATCATCTTCAATTATAGGTAACTGTTCCTTTTCACATATTTTTATTATTTCTTTTCTTCGTTCTTGAGACATTAATGCCCCTGTTGGGTTTTGAAAACTAGGGATAGAATATAAAATGTTTTTCTTTTGACTGTATTTAATACGTTTTAATAATTCGTTAGGTAAAATACCGTGATTATCCATACATATACCAGATAGATTTATATTTGCTGATTGAAATACATGAAGTGAATATAAGTAAGAAGGTTGTTCAAGTAAAACGGTTGATTCTCTATGCAAAAGACCAATTGATATTAATTGGAGTGCTTGTAATGCACCAGAGACGATTAATATAGAACTGGCTGAAGTATGTATTCCGAATGATTTTACGTATTTACTAATTGCTTCACGTAACGGCAAAAAACCTTTTTGTTCTTCGTATCCAAAATAATCTATTTCGTCACTTACGCTTTTCATAATGGACTGCATAGTTTCTAGCGGGAAAATTTGAGGCGCAAGTTCACCTTTACTAAGATGGATAAGTTCTTTATTTGCTTCTGCTTCATTGATTTCTCGTACCATTAACTTGCTAGGTTTGTGAATACCAGCTTTTACATAGTCACTCCAATCAGGCGGGGGATTCGTCGCTAATAATGACCATGTATTATTTGTTACAATTGTTCCTGCTCCAATTTTCCCTTGAATCAATCCATCTGCCATAAGTTCATCTAGCGCAGTTATTACAGTACTTCGATTTACATGAAATAATTTGGCTAACTGCCGTTGACTAGGAATCTTACTTCCAATAGGCCATTCTCCATTTTCAATTTTTTCTTTCATAAAGTTTACTATCTGCCGATACTTAGGCAGTTTTTTATTAGTTGTCATAAAAAAACTCCCTCGTTCACTTTATAAATGCCAAGTGGTTGGTTTTTACGATAAATAACTGGTTGAAGACATTGTAACAACTATTAAATATGATGAAAAGAAATAATTGATAATTATAAAGTGGTTGGTTTGAAGGGGGAGAAAAAACATGAATTATAAAAAATGGGACTTTCGGATTATTTGTGCTCATGCTTTTACGATTTTAATATGGGGGACTGCCTTTCCAGCAATTCGTATGGGGCTCGAATCTTATACACCTGAGCACCTTACTTTACTACGTTTATTAATTGCTTCATTTATTCTTCTGTTGTTTTCTTTTATATACAAGTTACGACTGCCGGACTTAAAGGATATCCCAGCAATTTTTATATTTGGTGCTTTAGGATTTACTGTTTATCACATTGCATTAAACTACGGCGAAAAAACAGTAAATGCTGGATCTGCAAGTTTAATCGTTTCAGTCACACCTATAGTAACGGCTATTTTTGCATCTGTTTTTTTGAATGAAAAAATGAAATTAAATGGTTGGATCGGTGGTGTAATTAGTTTTATAGGAATTGCTTTCATATCATTTAGTCAAGGAGATGCTATTCAATTGAATAGTGGAGGATTATTTATTTTATTAGCAGCGATTTCAGAAAGCTTATTTTTTGTTTTCCAAACTTCTTACTTGAGAAAGTATGGCTTCTTGCCATTTACTATATATACAATTTTATCTAGCACTGTATGTATGCTTATTTTCTCGCCGGGAGTGTATACAGAAATACTAGCAGCTCCTCTTGAAGTGAATATGAGTGTTATATATTTAGGTTTATTTCCAACAGTACTCCCATATATCGCATTGGCATATATCATATCCCATTCTGGTGCTGCTGAGGCAACAAGTTCTCTATATTTAACTCCAGTAACTGCATGTTTTATTGCTTGGGTATGGTTAGGTGAAGTACCGACTTTTGTTTCAATAATTGGCGGGGGAATTACTATACTTGGAGTTTTAATTACTCATATATCACTATCAAAAAAAGAAAAATATACAACTCTAGTAAATAATAAATCAATATAAACTCATTCCATAACCACTTTATTATACTTTCTTTTGTTGATAAATATAATATTTTGTATTTCAGTTAAATATTGTATGTTACATTTTATGTAGTAAGCATTTTAAAAGGAGATGACAACATAATGAATGGAAAAAGAAAAATTTTCACATGTATTTCTATCATAGGAATCGGACTAGCTAGTTTTTCTAATTCTAGTTTCGCAGCAAATGGAACGGACAATTCAGTACAAACTTCTATTCCCATAGTTAATCAACAAGTAGCTGCTGTAAAAGAAATGAAACCATTTCCCCAGCAAGTTAATTATGCAGGTGTTATAAAACCAAATCATGTTACACAGGAAAGTTTAAATGCTTCTGTAAGAAGTTACTACGATAATTGGAAAAAGAAATATTTGAAAAATGATTTATCTTCTTTACCTGGTGGTTATTACGTAAAAGGAGAGATTACGGGTGATGCTGATGGGTTTAAGCCACTTGGAACTTCAGAAGGTCAAGGGTATGGGATGATAATTACAGTATTAATGGCTGGTTATGATTCGAATGCTCAAAAAATCTATGATGGTTTATTTAAAACAGCAAGAACTTTTAAAAGCTCTCAAAATCCTAATTTAATGGGATGGGTTGTCGCAGATAGTAAAAAAGCACAAGGTCATTTTGATTCTGCTACTGATGGGGATTTAGATATTGCGTATTCTCTTCTTCTTGCTCATAAGCAGTGGGGATCAAATGGAACGGTTAATTATTTGAAAGAAGCACAAGACATGATTACAAAAGGTATTAAAGCTAGTAATGTTACAAATAATAACCGACTAAATTTGGGAGATTGGGATTCTAAAAATTCACTTGATACGAGACCATCTGATTGGATGATGTCACACCTTAGAGCATTTTATGAATTTACAGGTGATAAAACTTGGCTTACTGTTATTAATAATTTGTACGATGTTTATACGCAATTTAGTAATAAATACTCTCAAAATACAGGACTTATTTCAGATTTCGTTGTAAAAACTCCACCACAACCCGCACCTAAAGACTTCTTAGATGAGTCAGAATATACAAATGCATATTATTACAATGCTAGTCGGGTACCATTGAGAATTGTAATGGACTATGCGATGTACGGCGAGAAAAGAAGTAAAGTCATTTCTGATAAAGTCTCTTCATGGATTCAAAATAAAACGAATGGAAATCCTTCTAAAATTGTGGATGGTTATCAATTAAACGGATCCAATATTGGTAGTTATCCAACTGCTGTATTTGTTTCACCGTTTATTGCTGCAAGTACAACGAAAAGCGATAATCAAAAGTGGGTAAATAGTGGATGGGATTGGATGAAGAATAAGAAAGAAAGCTACTTTAGTGATAGTTATAATTTATTAACCATGCTATTTATTACAGGTAATTGGTGGAAACCAATACCTGATGATAAGAAAATAGAAAACCTAATAAATGATGAAACTCAAAAAGGATACGATAAATAACAAGGTTTTCTTTTTAGTAAAAGGAATTAGCACTATGCTAGTTCCTTTTTAATATTTCGTGAAACAATACAGCTTTACACTTAAATAAAGAAAAATTTAATAAGATCATGTTGTAGGTTGTTGTCGGAAAAAGGAGAATATGTCACTCTGTTGAATATAAAAATACAACCTATTTATAAAGGAGCCTAAAATATTGAATGTCCAGTTAAAGGTTGTTACGAGAGAGAATTGGGAAGATGCCTTAAAGCTACAAGTTAAAGAAAATCAGACGAAATTTGTTCCATCTGTAGCAGTTTCACTTGCTAAAGTATATATAAAACCAGATGGAGACAATGTGGAGTACATACCATTTGCGATATACGACGGCAATCTAATGGTTGGTTTTATTATGCATGCTGTTGTAAGAGAAACAACTGATATGTATTGGATAAATGGATTTATTATCGATCAAAAGCAGCAAGGGAATGGTTATGGAAAAGCGGCATTACAAGAAAGTGTTTCTTTAATAAAAAATACATGTAAGGCGTGTAAAGAAATAAGATTAACAGTACATAAAGATAATGTCTTTGCGAAGAAACTATATGAACGTTACGGTTTTCAACCATTGGGACATGAATATGATGGTGAGCAAGTATATCGTTTGTTCGTTTAAGTATTACGAAGTAAAGATGTGAAATGAAAGATGCCATTAAATGACTGGGAGGAATAGCAATTGAAAAATAAATTTCATCATATTGTACGAGCTGTTATGTTAAAGGATAATAAATTATTATTGGCTGAATATATTGGCCATCATTATTTTTTACCAGGTGGTCATGTTGAAGTTGGCGAGTCAGCTGAGAATGCATTAATAAGAGAACTACGAGAAGAACTCGGAGTAAATTGTAGTATAAAACAATTTTTAGGCGTCATAGAAAACCAATGGCAAGACCATGAAGTTCTTCATCATGAAATTAATCATATTTTTGAAGTAGATTCGCAAGAGTTACATATTGATTTCATACCAAAATCTAAAGAATCTCATTTAGCGTTTCACTGGATAGATTATAATCAAGAGGCTTTACATACGTATAAAATCATGCCAGTACCTTCAGTTAAAGAGTTACTAGAAAGGAAATTAAGCGATGAACGACTAAACTGTTGGATTAGCAATTTTTAAACACCTCTATTAATAGTAAATACGTCCCTGAAAGGAGATTAAGAAAATAGGCTGAAAAACAAGGTACATCACCTAGTGTAAGTTCATATTTTGTTGATGTACGCATTTAGTCTATAGCCTTATTTCTACTTTGTTTGCAAAAATATATAAACTTTAACATTGGGACGGAATTTATTTTTATAAATGGAGGGTTTCGTAATGAATCAGTTTCAACAAGAACTACAATCATTAAACCTTAATGATTATCAATCTGGTAATGTTGTGTATTGGGATCAACTACAACAAAATCAATATCCATACTATTACATTCAAGACGATGCACGTCGTTGCGGCGGATGCGGAGGTTGTGGTGGTCGCTGTGGTGGATGTGGCGGCGGAAGATGTGGAGGATGTGGTGGTCGTTGTGTAGGCTGCGCTGGATGTTTCGGTTGTTTTAACTGCTGGAACTGGTGGATCATTTAAGTATAGAAAACTAACAATGGTGTACATGAAAGAAAGGTGTAAATACTATTTTATACTTTTCTTTCATGTTGTAATTTTTTATTCGTGTTAAGGGGGATTTATTTGTATACATACGATAAGTTAATTTCTTGGGTAGAAAATATAAAAGAAGAAAATTATAGTTCTGCTACAGCACTGTGTATAATAAAAGATAACAAAATCGTACTAGAGCATTATAGTGGCCATCATTCAAATACATCTATAAGTAAAAAAGTAACCGCATCTTCACAATTCAACGTTGCTTCTGCGAGAAAAAGTTATTTAGGTTTAATGGTAGCATTTGCGCTTTACGAGGGGAAAATAAACTCTATTGATGATGAAGCGATACAGTATCTTAAAGACTTTGATCCTGTATTACTTGGTAAAACAACAATAAGACATTTAGTAACCCATTCGCACGGTTTAGGAGAAACGCATGATGGGACAATTTTTCGTGAATTTGAACCTGGACAAGCATGGGCGTATAGAGATGTTAATGTCAGAATGATAACACGTCTTATTTATCAGCTATATAGCAAAAGTTTTCCTGAATTGTTAAAGGAGCGTGTATTTGATCTAGCTAACTTCAAAGAAACAGGTTGGAGAATTCAGGAAGATGAAAACTTAGTTAAAGTTGTTAATAATCCAAGTGAAGACGCGATTAGTGAAATTGGTACGGTAAATGATGGTACTGAAAAAAATCTATTTGTCTCAGCTAGAGAATTTGCTTATTGGGGCAATCTTCATTTAAATCAAGGTATGATAAACGGTAAACAAATTGTTCCAAAAGAAGTTATAAAAATTGCTACGAGTTTGCAAAGTCCAACATTTGCAAACAAAGAACTACCACAAAATGGGTTATTTTGGTTCGTTCAAAATGAACCTACGCTTTTAAGTGAACTTGGTGAACGAGTTCCAAAAGGATCGTATCAAATATTAGGAATTACAGGACCGACTCTTTTAGTAATACCTGAATATAATGTAGTTGTTGCGAAAATGTATAATAAAAGATATAACTACGGCGGTGATAATTATTTATATTATTTACGTGAATTTAGCAATTTAGTCGCTGATACATTTCGTAACGGTAATGGGGCATAATTACTCCTATAATGAAAAGGAGTGAGAGAAAGTGAAAGATAAAATGAATAAAAATCAAAAGCAAAACCTTAAAGATGTAAATACAGAACAAAATGCGATTTATAGCGATCCAAAAGATGCGGCTAATATGCAAACGGTACCGCAGCCGAAGGATTTTGATGAAATTGAATATTAATTTTTCGTTCATCCGACTATATGATGAATGAAAAATACATCTTAAGTCCCATCACATGATTGAAATCTTTTGGTATTCTATATACATAAGCATTTGAAAATGTCTTATCTTAACAAAGCTTTCTTTAAATAGATCTAATATAACCTGCAGAAAGACACTTCATTATGGAGTGTCTTTTTGTGTACATGAATTCAATTTCCATTTTTCATGCAGTATCTTGCTTCTTATGATGGTTATACTAACTGTGAAAATTCATGTCATGATAAAAGAAGGGGACAGTTAGTATGAAACAAACTTCTATAAATCTGTTACTAATTGTTCTAGGTACAATCATTGTTCAAATTGGCCTTGGGACAATTTATACATGGAGTTTATTTAATCAACCCCTTGTTAGTAAGTTTGGATGGAACCTCAATTCCGTAGCGATAACTTTCTCCATAACAAGTTTTTCATTATCATTCTCAACTTTATTTGCAGGAAAGTTGCAGCAAAAATTAGGACTTCGTAAACTCATCGCTACTGCAGGGATTGTTTTGGGACTCGGTTTAATACTTAGTTCACAAGTTTCTTCCTTACCATTACTATATTTATTAGCTGGTGTCGTTGTTGGTTATGCAGATGGAACTGCTTATATTACATCACTATCTAATTTAATTAAATGGTTTCCAAATCGAAAAGGACTTATTTCTGGCATATCTGTTTCGGCATATGGAATGGGCAGCTTAATCTTTAGATATATAAACGGTAGTCTTATCGATAGTCTTGGTGTATCACAAGCATTTTTATATTGGGGTATCATCGTTTTACTTTTAGTATTAACCGGATCGTTCTTCTTACGTGAAGCAATAGTGAGTAATACTGTAACTGAGACATTACACAATGATTATACGCCTCGTGAAATGATGCGAACGAAACAAGTATATCTTTTGTTTTTTATGCTATTCACATCGTGTATGGGCGGTCTATATTTAATCGGTATGGTAAAAGATATTGGTGTACAGCTCGTTGGACTTAGTGCAGCAACCGCCGCTAACGCCGTTGCAATGATTGCAATTTTTAATACGGTAGGTAGAATCGTTCTTGGAACGTTATCAGATAAAATTAGCCGAATGAAAATTGTCTCTGCAACGTTTATTATTATTGGATTGTCAGTCTTTACTTTAAGTTTCATTCCACTAAATTACAGTATTTATTTCGCTTGTGTAGCAAGTGTTGCCTTTTGCTTTGGTGGTAATATCACAATCTTCCCAGCAATTGTTGGAGATTTCTTCGGATTAAAAAACCATAGTACAAATTACGGGATTGTATATCAAGGTTTCGGGTTTGGTGCACTTGCAGGAGCGTTCATTGGAGCATTACTGGGTGGATTTCAACCGACCTTTATTATAATCGGTGTTTTAAGCGTTATTTCCTTCATTATTTCGATATTAATTCGTCCACCAAAAGCAGAAAACAAAAAAGAAACACGACATTTATATCGGAAAGTAGCTTAATTATAAAAAGAGTCCTTGTATAGGGCTCTTTTTATATTACAAAATAAGTGAAAATGATTTGAAAGGTAATAAAGTAATTTATTTCTTTAGCAACTAAGTAGCAGATTGGTAAAATATTCATATTGTTTTATAAAGGCATTGAAATCATGTTATAAACCTACATTAACCACCTTTGTTATTAGATATGCAATTCATTTGTACACCATTATTTTATTATAAAGGTAGTTGGCTTATATTGGTTACAACTATAATTTCTTCTTTTATCGCATTCACTTCAACAAATATTGATGACATTTTTATACTTCTTGTTTTATTTTCGCAAGTAAGGACAGGAGTAATTAAGAAAGAAGGTAGTACTGTCCGAGGGAAAACTAAAATGAAAGAACTTTATATTGTTATTGGACAATATTTTGGGTTTAGTTTAATTATTTTTCTAAGTATCATCGGTTCTTTAAGCTCTTTTTTCATTCCTGTTTCGTGGATCGGATTATTAGGATTCGTGCCAATTTATATGGGAGTGAAAGGACTATTGTCACTTCGTTCTTATAAAAGTAACGAAGTCATTGCTAACGCTTCTAGTTCAATATTTAAAGTAGCTTCAATTACATTAGCTAATGGAGCTGATAATATTTCGATTTATATACCAATGTTTGCTAGTCAAAATCTTAATGCCAATATTGTTACATTAGTAATCTTTTATTGCATGATAGCAATATGGTGTTTTATTAGCTACAAATTGATAAGAGCTCCTATTTTAGCTAAAGTACTTGAGAGAAATTGTCATATTATCGTTCCAGTCGTTCTAATTGGTTTAGGAATGTTCATTCTTATCCGCAGTAATACAATTGAATTATTGTACTAATATGTTGAAACTTAGATTAAAAAGAATCAGACGCCATAAAAAGCCGTACTACAGATAAAATGTAGTACGGCTTTTCTTTATTTTAGTGAAATGAAACAGTGCTCTACGACTATTAAGTTAGACAGGATATTACGATTATTAAATTGAATAGATACTTTAAAAGGAGTGTGCTACTTAAAATGAAAATAGTAAAACAATGGGTCCAAGAAGATAGTGATTACATAAGAGAAAAAGTAATTGAATATAACCAAAAACATATTTCGGATGAAGAGAAAAAGCCTTCAGAAAAAATTAGTTTTATAGTGAGAAATGAAAAGGAAGAAATTGTAGGCGGAATAACTGCAATTACATTTTGGCACCACGTACATGTCGATTTCCTTTGGGTTTCTGAAGAGTATAGACACGAAGGCTACGGAAGCCAATTAATAAAGCTTATTGAAGAATTTGCAATTGAACAAGAGTGTAGGCTAATCAATTTAGATACTTTTAGCTTTCAGGCACCTGCGTTTTATAAAAAGCATGGATATAAAGTGATTGGAGTAAGTGAAGATCATCCGAAAGGACATAATCATTACTATTTAGAAAAACGTTTATAAAGTGTATATTGAATTAACATTAGTATTTTGAATACAAATTTATCCTTTTGGATTATGCATTTAAAGGAGAATCTTGAGTGAATGCATATTTAGAGGCACTTCTAAAGCAAAAAAAGATCGAAGTGGAATATTAGTTACGGGAAACTAATTATTTTATAGCGAATATACCTAAAATAGGCATCTAAATATATGCATTCAGATGAAGGGGGGAAATGTTATGAATTCATTTGTAAATGATAGGTTTGATGAAACGAGAAAATATCTATTCGAGGAAATTATGATATTGGATGATGCTCAATTCAATAGTAAGCCAGACATGAATAAATGGAGTATAGCACAAGTATGTCATCACTTAGTTTAATTGGATAAAGTGGTCATAAAGGTTATTTCATCTGGCTTAAAAAAGATTGATAGTACCCTAAAAGAGCGTCGAGAAATCCGCTCTATATTACAAGATAGATCGCTAAAATTTATAGCTCCAGGAATGATTGAACCAAGTTTAGAACCATTTGAAGTGCAAAAAATAATCGATATGTTAAACGAATCGAGAAAAGAATTAATGCGTTTCCTAAGTACAATAGAAGATGAATCTATATTAACGATTAAATCAGTGATGCATCCAGCTCTTGGAGAATTACATCTTGATCAGTGGATAGAACTGATCTATTTGCATGAACAGCGTCATATAGAACAAATCAAAGAGATAAAACTACTTTGTGAAATTGGGAAGTAAAAAATCTTTGGCTATTAACAAAAAATACGGGTCTCATTTGTATACTTTTAAAATTGATCTAAAGAAACGTTAATTTGCTGTTTGTTATATAAGTTTAACCTCGTCTCAAAATAGGAAATGATAGAATGATAAATAGATAGAAAATTCCTTTTAGTAAAAACAGAGGAGGTACGTATGAAAAAAGTAAATGTTACATATGCACTTTTATACGATAATACAAACGAAAAGATCTTAATGGTAAAAAACAAAGGAAAGAACGGTTCTTATTACTCGCTACCAGGTGGCGCAGTTAAATTGGGAGAAACGTTAGAAGAGGCAGTAACTCGGGAAGTGAAAGAAGAAACCGGGCTACATATAACTGTAAACGGTATTTGTTACATTAGCGAAGCTTTTTTCGAAGAGAGAGGACACCATGCAATTTTCTTTAATTTTTTAGGTGAAATAATTGACGGGCAGGCAAATATAACAAGGCCAAAAGAAATTGAAGAGATTACTTGGATGGAATTACATGAAGCAGCACCGCATTTACGTATACCAGAACACTTACTTAATATATTACAAAGGAAAGAAACAGTGCCTTACTTTTTTAACGGGACAATCGTTCATCAATCGTTCATCAATCTTCATAACATTATCAATTCATGTAAGGCGGGGAAAAAATGGAGTTTATCGTTAATCATAAACATTTCACTCAAGCACTTTCAGAAGTAAATAAAGCTATATCTACCAAAGCTATAATCCCTATATTATCTGGCATAAAAATAACTGTAGATCAATCGGGAATTACTTTAATCGCAAGTGATTCAAATATTTTCATCGAAAAATTCATCCCTAGTTCCACTGAAGGCGACCAAATTACAACTATAGTAAAAGCAGGAACTATTGTAGTACCTGCAAAATATTTCATTGAAATTATAAAAAAAATGCCAAGCGATGTATCAATAAAAAGTACGAATGAGCAAATCATTACGATACAGTCAGAAGAAATCACATTAAACTTAAATGGACTTCCAGCATATGAGTTTCCGAATGTACCACTTATAGACGATCATGCAAAAATACAAGCAGAAACAGAACAATTGATTGAAGTATTTAAACAAACTGTCTTTGCAGTAGCTAAAAATGAATCTAGACCCGTTCTTACGGGAGTACATATCGAATTAGAACACAACAAATTAATTTGTGCTGCAACTGATTCACATAGACTTGCTATACGCGAAACGATAATTTCTACAGAGGTGAAAGCAAGTTGTATCGTACCAAGTGCAACTATTAGTGAACTGCTAAAATTAATGAATAGTAATTCAGAATTCGTATACATCTATCTTTCAGAAAGTCACATTATTTTTACATTCGGTACAACTACATTATATTCAAGATTAATTGAAGGAAAATATCCTAATATATCTAGTTTAATTCCAAATGAATTTCAAACAGTCATTAACGTAGATAGAAAAAGGATTTTACAAGGTGTAGATCGATCCAGCTTATTATCAAGTGAATGGGCAAATAACAATGTTAACTTAGAAATCATAGACGAATCCACAATTAAAATTTCTTCTAACGCTTCTCAGATTGGAAAAATATCCGAGACACAACAGATAGATGAGATTCAAGGTGAAAAACAATTAAATATATCTTTCGATGGACGATTTATGATGGATGCTTTAAAGGCGATAAAAGAAGAAACGGTTACTTTAAGTTTCAGCGGTTCTATGAGACCGATATTAATTGAAGCAGGGACACCATCTGCAGCAGTACATCTTATATCTCCAGTAAGAGCTTACTAATAACAAAGGAAGGAATCACATTATGTACAAGCACACTTTATGTTTTATAAAGAGAAATGAAGAGATACTTATGTTAAATAGAGAATATGACCCTGTAAAAGGATTATGGAACGGGGTAGGTGGAAAGATAGAAAAGGGAGAAACACCTTTAGAAAATGCGATTCGTGAAATAAAAGAAGAGACTAATATAGAAGTTACGCATGAACAAATTCAGTTTAAAGGTATTATTAAGTGGGAGGACTCATCTTACTCTGGTGGTATGTATGTTTATTTAGTAGAGCTACATAATGAATTTACATATCACACTCCAAAAAAAGTATCAGAAGGAATTTTAGATTGGAAAGAGATTTCTTGGATTCTAAGTGACTATAATTACGGCGTAGGAGAGATGATACCTAAATTTTTACCGGATTTATTCCACAATGAATTAATATTAGAGCACAATTTTGTTTTATCTAATCATAAATTAATAGATTATAGGAATGCGGAATTGATTAAGCAGGATAGTTCTATAGATAATATAGTTCAATTATAAAAAGCAGGAATTGTAATCTATAATACGCAGCACAATCATTATAACCTAAATATAAAAGCCATAGATTATTCGAAGAGTAGCTAAGGAGAAAACTTATATGAGGATGAGTGTAATGAAGAAAATAATTATTTTACTCATAGCTGTAGTTTTAATTACTTTTGCTTTTTATCAATACAACAAAAAAGATAGCGTAGCTAAAAATGATAAAGTGTATGTAGAAGACTTTAAAGGTAAAAATGATTCAAACAAAATACAATCTGCTATTAATAAAGCAGAATCAAGTACAATTAAAACAGTATTGCTTGAGGATAAGAAGTATAAAATCACGTCACCAATCGTAGTGAAAAAAGGTGTAAAATTATTATTCGGTTATGGAACACAGTTTGTTGTTGAAGGTAATTTCAGAGTTCTAGAATTAGAAAAAAACGCTTCTATTGAAGGAGCCTATATAGCTGTAAACGATCCTACATTTAATTCTGAAGTTATATATTTAGACGGCAAAAATAAGTATTATAACACTTGGCACAAAACACAAATAAAAGATATAAATATTATTAATTGGACAGAAACAAATAAAGGTACTGGAATTTCTTTGTATTCTGGTGGGAAAGAAAATGAAATTTCATTTATTAACTTTGAAAATATAAAAGTTGTAGGAATGGAAACTGGGCTGAAATTAGTAGCAAAGAAACCGCAATCTGGTTATGCTTGGATAAATGCCAACCGTTTTATAAACTTCTCACTTGAAGATTGTGTAAATATGATTTATATGGATAGTAATGTAACTACACCAAATGAAATTAGCGGTAATCAATTTACAAATCTACAATTACAGCCATCAAGTAAAACGAAAAATATATTAAGAGTAAGTGGACAACATAACGAGTTCAATGGAATGGTGTGGGATTTACAGAAAATCAATCACGAAAACGAACTTATTGAACTAACTGATAAAAGTATGAATACGGTTATTAATATTACCTCTGTACAAACAAATAGAGTTTTAGATAGCGGTAAAGCAAATATAGTGAAATAAGGTTAAATACAGAAAAAGAGCGAATTCCTTATAATAGAGATCGCTCTTTTTTATTTATAGTTAAATTTCTCTCCACCAAGTTGATGAAGGATAGTCTGTAGATTTTAACGTGATAGATTCACCAATTTGTGGCGTTGCAATATTAACTCCTAAACGCTTTGCTTCTTTTGTCACACGTTCAATAGGATCACTCCATTCATGTAATGATAATGTAAAAGCACCCCAATGAATCGGAAGAAGTAATTCTCCTTTCACGTCAATATGAGCTTGCACTGTCTCTTCTGGTAACATATGAATAGCAGACCACCTTGGATCATATTGCCCGCATTCCATTAACGTAAGATCGAATGGACCGTATTTATCACCAATATCCTTAAAGTGAGGAGCATACCCGCTATCACCACTAAAGAAAACTTTAGTCTCTTGACCAAGAATAAGCCATGAACACCATAACGAACAATCTCTATCTGTCATACTTCGTCCTGAGAAATGCCTTGCAGGTGCGCAAACTAATTTTATATTATCAAACGTAATTTCGTCCCACCAATTATGTTCACTAATTTTGCTAGGTGAAACACCCCATTTAATTAAATATTGCGCAACTCCAGTTGGAACATAAAAATGCTTCACACGATCTTTTAACTGCATAATACTCTTGTAATTCAAATGGTCATAGTGATTATGTGAAATGATAATCGCATCAATTTCTCGAAGGTCTTCACGTTCTAAAGAAAAAATACCACTATAACGTTTACTATTAAACAGAGGAAATGGGGAAGAGGCATCTCCAAACATTGGGTCTAATAACAATGTTTTACCTTCTATTTTCAAAAGAGAAGCAGAGTGCCCAAACCATGTCACACTCTCTAAAGACTCATTATTTTTATCCGATAAAACAATAGGTAAATTCTTTAAAGGACGCAGCTTTGATTTCATTTTAAAGTAATCAGTCATTAAACCGATTATATCTTTCGGTTTAAAACTTACATCAGTATGAATTTGATTCATATATTTCTTTTTCATTCGTTCTCCTTTTTACGTTTAACAATATACGTATGTTGTTATTGTAGCTATTTGTAGTTTAAACGAAATTAATTTACCTTTCATCTTAAATTCAGTACATTTCATAAATTTGTCAAATTCATTATTCTTATATATAAAAAATAAATCAGGCAGCAGATAAAACAAATATAAAGTAAATGTAAATTGTTTTAATTTGGTAAATACTTTCTTATAAACAACAAAGAACATACGTTTTGTTATATGTTGTAGAAGAAAATACGTCTCTAATTATTAAAAGGAAGGAGAGGATGTAAGTGCAAATAGAGAGAAAAAAGAAATCAAAATGTAAACTATCAAAATCTCAAATAACTCAGCTATATGCAGAAGGGAAGAGTACCTCAGAAATAGCTACGCTTGCCAATGTGTCTGCTAGATATATTCGTATAGTTTTAACAGACAATAACGTTCCAAGGCGTGCTATAGGGAGTTGGAAAAGGAAGTATGACATATCAGAAGATTATTTTAAAACATGGTCAAATAACATGGCTTATATTTTAGGATTTATAGCAGCAGATGGTGTTATACAGAAAGAAAATCAATGTGTCAGTATATCTCAAAAAGAAAGTTACATTTTAGAAGATATAAAACAAGAACTACACACCAATCAGCCACTATATCAAAATAAAAAAACAGGCGTATATATGCTAAACATTAATAGTAAAACAATAAAAGACGACCTTATGAATATACATGGAATCATGCCATGTAAATCATTAAATATCAAATTCCCATTCGTGCCTGAAGAATATTTACATCATTTTGTTCGTGGATATTTTGATGGGGATGGTTACGTCAAGTATGAAAATTATATAGTAAGCTTTGTAGGAGGATCATATAGATTTATGAATTCTTTACATCAAATTCTTCAAAATCACAATTTACGAGCCGATTTACTAAATCAAAACAAACATTATCGCGTTATTTTATCTGGAAGAAAATCAATACCACTATTTTCAAATTGGATTTATAAAGACAAAGATATTTATTTGCATAGAAAATATGAAGTATTTTAGAAAGAAAGTCTAAGTTTAGACCAATTACAAGATCGAAAACTAAAACAAACTCAAACCGCCGTTAAACAAAGAAAACAAAATTTCCTTAAAGCATACATGAAAGATAAGTGTAATGCTACAACTTGTTCAAATTTAGAAATAAGCGAATCGACTTTTAAACGTTGGTTAAAAAATGATAATCAATTTAAAACAGAGTATGAAAAGATTAGTTTGACAAGTTCCACTAGCGATAACTAAATATAAAACTCTAGAAAACCTTATTATAGGTATGAAGATAGCAATACTAAGGTTTTTAATTTGAAATCATTAAAGGATTCTTAGTTTTATTTATAGAACATAACAAATACATAGATTTTATAATTAATTTGCTAAAAAAGGAGAGGGACACCCTGCAAAAGAAATTTATCAATCCAGAAACGATGCCACCAACTTTTGGATATTCGCATGTTGTCGAAGTTAGTAACGCTAAACGAACAATTTACATATCTGGACAAGTAGCAATCAATACTGATGGTCAAATAGTTGGCGTTGGTGATTTAGCTACACAAACACGACAAGTATTCGAAAACATTAAAAGTGCATTAGAAACTTCGGAATTACAATTTAATGATGTAGTAAAATTAACGTTTTTCTTAACAGATATTTCTCAAATGGCCATTGTTAGAGATATTCGAGATCAATACATTGATACTAAGAATCCACCAGCAAGTTCGGCTGTAGAAGTTAGAAAGTTAATTAACGATAACTTATTAATTGAAATCGAAGCAATTGCTGTAGCAAACTAATTTTAAAAACTTATTCGTAATCATATCAATGCAATTCGTTTAATGCGTTCATTTAAAACGAATTGCATTTTTTATTGTCTTAAATATAATTTATATCTGGAGACATTTTTATCAACAACTTATAAAACAACAAAAAAACAAACAACTAAACAATCCATCACACAGAATGATTAAAAAGAACAAGGGGAGGCTAATCACCAGCGCTAACATTTAATAAGTTTATTATTCTAAGTTAGTTAACATAATATATATTATAGGCAGTTGTAGAAAAAAGCGATATCAGGTATCAAAAACCAAGTAAACTATACTTAATGAGACGGAGCGGAGATTTTTAGTGAGATTTACATAAAATCGTATCTAAACGAATTTCTACAGTTTTTATCATTCTTTTTGTTATAAATCCATCACAGCAAATTCAAATCAATAATCCATTAAGAATTATCGAATCAAAAACATTTTTGATCGACAAGAAATTTTTATACAGAAAAATTATTTCTATACAAAATATAAATTATTAAATACATTTTATGTTTTACTTAATAAATTTATATTGCTATTTACACACGTTTTATAACTTTAGGTTATTTGTTGTTATTTCTGTCAGTTACACTTGACTTTTATTGTACTTACCGTTCTTTATTCTAGTTAACATAACGTTTATTTTTAACATAAAAAAATCTTCCTCACCTTT
Organism: Bacillus pretiosus; assembly: GCF_052947655.1. Taxonomy (NCBI): domain Bacteria; kingdom Bacillati; phylum Bacillota; class Bacilli; order Caryophanales; family Bacillaceae; genus Bacillus; species Bacillus pretiosus. The sequence goes on from NZ_CM129593.1 coordinate 2,605,174, forward strand.
AGGAAGATTTTTTAGCTTGCTAGTATTTCAGTTATATGTTTTTAATAACAATCCCAATTGTAAATAACATTGGAAAAATCTAGATTTAATAAATCGTCTTTCTTTATAAAGAAATTAGCAACACCAGAATCTCCCCACATAATATTTAATGAATCATCTGTATCAATTTGCAACAATAACATGTCATGTTGCTGGTATTTTTCTTCCCATTCCCTTGGATCTGTCTGTGTGAAAAATGGATAACCACCAATTTTATGCCCTTGATCTTTACATAAATCATCATACAGTTCGCCTAATTCAGTATTATTTTCTTCATCAACAATTTCTTCCCAATCAATTTCCTCACTAAACATCTTTTCAAATCGATAATCCCTTGATGTTACTGGTTGATAACCTAATTCAAGCTTTAATTTCGCTGCTTCAGGAATGATAAAGTTCTCTAATTCTGAAGTGTTTAAATAACTAAAATCAGTAATTACCTTATTTAAATCTTCTATAATTGTAGAATGATAAATAATTCGAAAGTCTTTTTGGATTGTTGGATGATCAAAATCTGCTCCGTAAAGTTCATCTTCAGCACTTACGAAAAACTGTAGCATACCCTTTTGAGGCATATATTCAACATGCGGCATTTCTTCAAAGTTTAGCTGCGCTAGTAACATCATAGGTTGTCCATTTGAATCTTTAGGATGCTCTTGATCTATAGGTAAATACGGATAACCACCAAATTTACTTTCAAAAAGCGTTGTCTCTGCTAATGTTCCAGACACTTTAATATAAGGTTTCACACTTTCTTCTAAAATACTACGATACTGCTCTAGTTCTTTCGGAATTTGAAGCTGATACGTATTCTTCATTACATTTGCCTCCCTTTAATAATGAATTGAAAATGCCTTACTTAATTATATAGCAAAAGATAGCTTCATTGAAAATTGTTAAAAATCCGTTTTCACCCTCGTTTTTTGTGCACTTGGTGGACAAAGTAGATTATGTTCTAAAACCTTTTTATTAATAGTTCGAATTAAATCCGCTGCTTCTGTAGTATTTGTATTTTCTTTTAGCTTTTCTTTTAAATCATCAATTTCCTTTGAAAGCTCAATCCACCTAGGTAAAACATGATTATTCTTTAACGTTCTATAAAGTTGCTTTTCAGGATTGTATGAAAGGTCTTTATCAAGATTAAGAGGTTTCCCTTTACCTGGCAAATTATCAAAAGACCCTTTCTTTTCTGCTTCTTTAACGATAGAACTAATATGATCCTCATACGTATAAGACCAAACTTTCTCATCTTTTACTAATATCTCTTGCTTTTTTAGTTTTTTATCTAGTTCTTCTTGATTCATAGACTCTCTCTCCTTTTTAATTTAGAGTGTTGTTTTTGTAAGTTTTAATGCTTTCAACCCACCAAACACCGTCATGTCCGCCTTGAAACTCTTCATAAGTAATTTGGTACCCTTTTTCTTTTAAAGCTTTATACAGGCGTCTATTAGCCGTTAAAAGAGGTTTGTTTTCAAGTTCTCCTGCTGCTATGTAAAAATGAGGTTGACTCGTATCGGAATCTATAGATGAAATTTGATTTTCAATCCAAGGAATTTGATTTTCATAACCATCCTTTTTCCAATGCACGGATCCAGACATTGACAACACGTTTCCGAAAACATGTGGATTTTGAAGTGCTGCATAAAAAGCTGCTAAGCCACCAAGACTGAAACCGGCAATTGTTGTATGTTTCGCTTCTTGATGCACACGATACTTAGCATGAATCCACGAAAGTAATTCCTCCGTTAAAAATGCATTCATTTTATCGTTATAAGTTAGCTCTTCTAGTCGATCAACAGGATCTATTGCAACAGCAATACAAGATGGGATTTCTTTTTCGTATATTAAATAATTGAGTGTTCTTGCGATTGAAAGGTTATTAATGAATGAATTCCCATCAAATGCAATGAGAAGTTCTTGAAGGTGTGAAGTGTGAGAATAGTCATGAGGCGTATAAATATGAATGTTACGTGTGTTATTTAAAATCGTACTATGAAAAGAATATGTTTCAATTTTTCCAGATGGATAATGATCTGAAGGGAAACGACTGCTATACTGCACTTCCATCCCTATACTTAACACTGATGCTTTATTAGCACCTTCTCCAAATGTATTTCCATTAAATCGGTCTAGTTCGTACTGTTCACTACGCTTTATCCAATCATTTTCGAAAAAATCGTTTACTGAAAAATAGTAAGTTGAAATAAAACTCTTATCCGTCCTAAACGTTTCATACCAAATATCTGTCTGTAACAATCGTTTTAATTGATTTACAGACAGATCCCAACCAGGAAAACTACCGAATACATAAACATTTTCAGTTTTTTGGTCCCCTAACCATATATACGTTATAAGCTTATACTGATTATTTACAGGACATTGTTCTATTAGTGGCGTATGATTTGACTTTATTTCATGCAAAAAAGTATAAAAAGCTTTCTCGTTTCCATTTTTTAATTGATTATTAAGCTCCTCTAATTTAGGACTAATTATTGAAGTCACCCATCTTCCTCCTTTGTATTTCTTTTCACTAGATTGCTTTTATAAAAATTAGGATTAGGATGATATTGTATTTAGATGAGTTATTTATTAGAAAGTTTATCAATTGCCTGAATAGAAAGTTCCAACGCTTTGATTCGTCTTGTTAAAAGAGTTCTTTGCGGACTACCTACTTTAGACTTATCATAGGCTCTCTCAATTGATGGAAGTAAACCAACAAGGACATTACGAGCTTCTGCTAACTCTTCTTGACTATACTGGTGACTTTCTTGATTCCAAACGTTTTCTAGTACTGCTAACCCTACACAAACGGCTTTAAGTCGTTTTTTCACTAATGTAGTATTTGCACCTTTTTGAGTCATCTGTAATAATGCATTTTCAAGTTTACGAATAGTCGATTGTAAAGATTTTCTTGATTCCGATTTATCTATATTTGATACGTTTTCCATTTTACTGTTGTTCCTCCTGGCTTAACTTATTTAATACTGGATATAATAAGTACTTGATTTCACTCGAAATATTTTATCATAAATAACTAACGATATTCGAGTTGGACAATCCATTAAAGGAAAACAATCGCTAAACGCCTCTCCTCCCTTACTTCATTCTATAATTACTTCTTTCTGCACATTAAAATTCCTATATAAGCAAGGTATAAATATTGTCTTTTTTATGAACAAAATACGCACAAGCAGCATAACTTGTACGTTTTAATTTTTATTCAGTAAGATAATATAGTAATAGTTTTCGCGCTTTCTCATAATTCATGAAATCTCTATACAAAACGGGATACTTCACAATTTCTGTTTCTATAGAACGATATTGCGGAAACCATTCAAAAAACGATTTCCTTAACCACTTTATTTGCTGAAACGTAATGTTCTGTTCGTTTCCATTTAGTACAGAACTTAAAGTACCTGCTGTATGCATCCAATAATGATTAAAATCAGCGTTTATACAGTCATCATCTGTAAATTTACTTTTTAAGTCTCGTTGCAATTTTCCTGTAGCACGATACGGAAACGGTTTATGCAGCAGACTATGCATTTTCTGCAATTCATTAAAAATAACCATTTTACCTAATAGCAACTTTCCACCCCTTTATTTCTCTATCCAACTTAATAATTTTTCATAATGATATTGAGCATCTGTATAGCCAAGATTATATAAATTAACTAGCTTTTCTTTATTTCTTTCTATTCCGCTTATAGGAAGTTGTGAGCTAGGCTGAATTACATAAAAATTATCTTTCTGTTCGTTGCCATTCATATAAGTTACGGTTTCATTATAATAACGATAATGTTCTACTAAATGTTCTGCGATTTTCGGATATTTACTATATAAAATTTTAGCCAGACCAGAAAATTTATTCCGCTGCTTCTCATATCCTTCTGGCTTTGTCATAATCACGACGTTCTTTTGATAACCATCAGTTTGTGCTTTTAGAACCGGTATAGGATCTATAATCCCTCCATCTAGCAATTTTAGATTATCATATTCTACAGCAGGCGCTATAAACGGTACAGAACTTGATGCGCGAATGATTTTTAAAATATCATTTCCGTGTTCTATTTTATTGTAATAAACTGCTTTTCCTGAATCACAATCAGTCGTTCCTATAACAAATTGTTCATTGGAATTTAAGAAAGTTTGAAAATCAAATGGAACAACTTTATTAGGGACTTCATCAAATAAAAAGTCCATTCCAAATAATTCACGTTTTCGAATCAAATTTCGATAAGATATATATCGGTGATCTGACACTAGCTCTGTATTTACTTTTTTATTCCTTCCTTTTTGACGTGATAAATAAGTTGCGCCCATACATGCACCAGCGGATACGCCAACTACATACGGAAAGAATAAGTTCTTTTCCATAAAATATTCGAGTACTCCTGCAGTATATAGACCTTTCATTCCTCCGCCCTCTAATACTAAACCTATATTTTTCATGCTATATCCCTCTGCTTCTTTTTTCTTACTTACATGTTAACACAAGATTTTAAGACGAGGTTATATAAACGAATTGCAATAATAACCAGAAACTACTAAAGTAATGTCATAATTTCTTAGTAAATAGCATGGTACAATATAAGTAATACATTCCACAATTAACCGAGGAGGAATTTCATATGGGTTTATTTAGCGGTATTTTAGGAAATGCATCAAATGCGAGTACAGAAAGTGTAGAACGTGATTTAGAGAAGATTATGTTAGACGATGAGAAAGTTGAACATGCTTATAAATTAATTCGTGATTTAATCGTATTTACAAATCGTCGTCTTATTTTAGTAGATAAACAAGGGATATCAGGTAAAAAAACAGAGTATCATTCTATTCCTTATAAAAGCATTACACAATTTAGCATTGAAACAGCTGGGCATTTTGATTTAGACGCTGAGCTTAAAATTTGGGTATCTAGTTTGAGTACACCAATTACGAAAGAATTTAAAGGTGACGATAGTGTTTTAAGCATTCAAAAAGCGTTAGTAACATATACGACGAAATAACGCTTTTATGTATATTTATTCAGTTCCAAAATTACTAACTCGAGTATTTTGGAAGAATATGCATCGTTTTTGTATATTTAATCTTAAGTAACAGAAAAAGGTAAAGCGTATTTCAAATGCTTTACCTTTCTTTTTTGTAATAAATGAGTGTAGTTTTATCATTTAATTTCTTTATTACTTCTGTTCTTTTATACCCCGTTTTTTCGTATAGAAAACAATTTCTTTCTTCTTCTAAAATCGTAGCAAGTTCAAAACTCCTTGCTTTTGGAAACATCTTTTCAATTAAAATAAGTACCTTTTGAGCGATTCCTTTCCCTTGATAGATTGGATGAATGAACATTGGACTGATCCAAAATTTATAAGGTAGTTCTTTTTGGGATATACATATCGCTCCAACAAGGTTCGAATCTATTATCATCTTATAAAAGTTGTTGCTTGGATTATTTATCCTTAAAATAGTTTTTTCAATAGTTTCATTTGCTGGATTTGTTTCATAGTCTTTATATTTATTTAATAAAGGGCTAAATGAGTCTATTTGCATTTGAAATAAAACTGCTGCATCATTTTCTGTTGCCTTCTCTAATCCAATCTCCATGTTACCAATTTAGTCGCTTTCTTAATGAAGTTATATGCGCTGTATGATGACGTCCATGCCATGCATATAGTCCAATTGCAGCAGCAAGTTTTGTTTCACCAGTTTCTGGATGATTAAATGTCTTTTCTAGATCTTCTAGTTCTAGAGAATATAAAAGGTTAACCCATCTTTTATGTAACGATTCTAACATTACTAGTGAAACGTCTACTGGTAATTTAGAATCAGGTAGTTCTGCCCACTTCTCTTCTTTATATGGTTTAATAGTAGGATTCTTTTCTGTTAGTGCTAATTTAAAGCGTATGTAGCTATTCATATGGCTATCAACAACGTGATGAACTACTTGACGAACCGTCCATCCACCAACTCGATATGGTGTGTCTAACTGCTTCTGATCTAAATCTTTAATTGCTTTTGCTAGTTCATTAGGTAAATCTTCAATTTCTTGAATCCATGTATCAATCATTTCTTCAGTTATAGGACGTTTGGATGTAAATTGCCCAATTGGATAACGTAAATCATTCATGTATAAGTCCCCCTTAATATAAGCGCGAAGTATTTCTCCATATATAATGTACAAAATTCACATGTTCTCCATTTAATTCTACAGATGTTGTATCTGCTTCGTTATGATAGGAAGAAAACCCGCTTTTTTCTAATACACTTTGTGATGCGAGATTATTAGTAGTTGTTTTAGCATGAATCTCATTAATTTTATTATTTTTCGCTACGTCTAAAACTAATTTTACAGCTGCTGTTGCAACCCCTTTTTTAGTAAACTTTTCTCCGACTCGATACCCTAATGAACTGCTTCGAGTTTCTGTATCAATATCTACTAAATTTATTCGTCCTACAATTTCTTTTTCTTCATTACGAATTAAATAAAAATAAGAATCTCCATCCGCTTGTTCTATTAATAAATCGTCTAGTAGCTTTCGGAAATATTCAAAATTAAAATATTGTGAGCCACGATTTGGTACCATTGTTTCAAAAAAAGATTTATTCGTAAGTTCAAACGTAAATAAATCTTTAGCATCGTGTTTCTTTAATTGTTCTATGTATATTTTCATCTCGCTCACTCCTTCTATATATACTAACTGTTATATATTCTTTTTAATCGATTATTTTCCTGCTATTTCTTTCGCTTCAGTAATACAGCAAGTAGTACTTTCGGATGAAATAGGTGCAATGGACTACGAATTAAATTCATAACTCTTACTAATCGAATATAAACATCAGAGTCAGTTGCAGATAGTTCATATATTTGTTTCGTATACCATAGCTGAAATTTTTGCTTCATCGATAATTTTCTTGTTAGCTGAGGATGACGTGATATTTCCGTTGTAGTCATTTCCCAAGGAGTTTGTATGATATTAGCGGTCTTTTTATAAAATCGCTGTGTAAATGTTTTATCAAGCTTTTGTCTCTTTTGCAAAAGTAACTGCAATTGGTGAGCTTCCATAGCTGCAACTGAAACACCTTGCCCAAAAACAGGATCAAAACGACAATGTGCATCCCCAACTACTAACAATCCTTCTGGTAAATGATTAACTAAATCAAATCGCCGACGTACTTGATAAGGAATTTTGTACGTTTTGATATTTGAAATTGCCTCAGCTTTATTTAGAAAATCTGTCACATTAGAAATTGATAGGTTTTCAGCAAAATCATAAAACTCATCATCTGTTTGTGGTGCTTTCTCATTTGCATATCCGCTGAAAGTAACAAAATAGCGATTATCCTCAATCGTTTGAATAAGAACACCATACGGATTGTCAGGGAAACTTGGAGACATTAGCATATTACAACAGTCTAATTTCTCATTTTCATTGAGTTTAAACATTCTAGTTGCGTAAAACAAATCAATGCGCACTTTCTCTTCTTGCACTTCAATATTGTATTCACGTAACCACGCTATACTTTTTGAACCGAATCCGCTTGCATCAACAACAATATCTGCTTGAATTTCTTCTTGCGTGCCCGTCTCTAAGCATTTAGCTTTTACTCCACTTACTTTGTTAAGCTTTCCATCTACTAATAAACCATCAACTAATGTTCCAAATTTAGTGGTAACATTTGAAATATCATTAATTCGTTTTTGAATATGCCATTCAAGCAAAAACCTACTTTGTTGAATCATATGTACTTTACCTATGAATTGCTGTTTCCATAAACCAAATTGATGCCATTTTATATCACGAGTAAAGTTATTTACGATACTACCTGTTTCAATTAATTCATTAGTGATAGTAGGAAACAATTCCTCAATCGCTTTTTCTCCACCTTTTAATAACACATGAGGATGATTACTTTGTGGAACTCTTTTTCTCGAAGACTTTCCATCCCATCTTTCACCAGCTTCTATAATGATTACTTCTTTAAAAGTAGATGATAATGCTTTTGCTGCGAGTTTTCCTGCGATACTTCCGCCAATAACGATAGCCTTATTAAACATATTTTCCCCCTTAATGAAAGAAGACCCTGCCTTGTATGAATGAAACAGGATCTAAACGAATAGTTACTACATTAAAACACATGAGTAAATTGTAACGTTAAAATTAAAATGCCTAATCCCCATACGTAATACGCGAATACTTTTAAGGAGTGACGTTTTAAATATTGAATCATCCATGAAACGGCTATATAACCGAAAAACGCTGCTGATAATGTGCCGACGATTAAAGATGTACTAGAAATAGATTCTGCTTTCCCTTGATAAACATCTGCTAATTGCAAAATGATAGCTCCGACAATGGCTGGCGTTGATAATAAAAAAGAAAAGTAAGCAGCAGTTTCGCGATCTAACTTTCTCCATAATGCAGCAACGATTGTCATACCAGAACGAGAAATTGCTGGGAAAATAGCAGCAGCTTGAAATGAACCGATAATAAATGCATCTTTATATGTAATGTCATCCATTTTTTTACGACCATTTTTTTGTTTATCAGCCATATATAGAAAGAAACCTGTTACTAAAAACTCCCATCCAATCGTAATGCCTGTTTTTGAAATATCCTCAAAAAAGTCTTTAAATAACAATCCGATTACAACTGCGGGTATCGTCCCGACAATAAGTAGTAGCATTAGTTTGGAAAATGGATTTTTAATTAAATATATAAATTCTTTTTTGTAATAAATAAATACTGCAAGCAAAGTTCCAATGTGCAGCATCGTATCTAAAAACAATCCTGCTTCATCTAATTGAAACAAATGCCTTCCTAAATAAAGATGACCCGTACTACTTATCGGTAAAAACTCTGTTAAACCTTGTATAATCCCTAATATAAAAGCTTCTAACCAATTCATGATGGTCCCCTTTCTCGTTTGCTTGTACCAATATATGAAGGTTAAATTTTCGATATGAAAAAAACTATATTTCTCTATGAATTTACTTTTATTTTATAGATATATATGTAAAAAGAGGTAAGGAGGGTTACTATGTGGCAACATACGAAATTCGGCAATGTATTACTGTGGGCAGGACCTATCCTTGTGTTTATAGGGTTATGTATGACAAATGTTATTTCTGATATTCCTTTTTTTGAGGGAAAACATAAATCGATTGGAATTGTACTTATATGTATAGGTGTATGCTGTTTTATTGTTGCTAATCATTTAAAAAAAGGAGAAAAATATGAGGACTAAATTTAAATAAAAAAACAATCCCAGTATATGCGCTAGGATTGTTTTTTTATTACTTATTTATAGAATACTTTATCAACGTTATATTTTGCTTTATATTCATTAATAATGTAAGTTTCGTAAATTTCTCTTTCTGTTGGATCCTCTACGATACATGCATCGATGCGGTATACTTCATCACGGTGATTTTTAATTGGTGAAACATTGTCTTCAAAATGCTTCTTAATACGTTGTCTAATTTTACGAGCTTTACCTACGAAAAGAAGTTCGTCATTAATATTGTAAAACATAAAAATGCCGCCTTTATCTCTAGGGAACAAGTGGAAATCGATAAATCCATTAATTGGAGTAATTATTGGCTCGTCTCCTTTAATAACTTGTTTACGTTCAGTAATTGAAACATCAGCTTCAGGAATATTAATTTTAATCAAGTTCATTCACGTCCTCTTTTATTATAAAGATAAATAATAGCATACATATGTAAGAAAAGCTACGTTCAGAGGCATATTTCATTTTATAATTCAAATATTATAGGTGTATCATGTAAACTCTTCTTCCAAATCATATGATCGCTTGATTCTCCCCAATACTCCTTCAGTACATAACTAGGTTCTCCAAACTTCTTCGTCCATATACTTTGTGCTTTTTTGTATCCACTATCTAAACAGTATTCTGTTATTCCTCTGCTAAGTAACGTAATATACATTGCATGTAGTAATAAATTGCCTATGCCATTTCGTTGATATTCAGGTAGTACAAATACAGTTCCTATTTCATATAAATCTTTAAACACACCACCTGTACAACTATTAATCAATGTACTTGCTGGGCCGATTTCAATTGTTCCAATGATTTTATCGTTACTTGTATCAATTGCTAATAAAAAGTAACGACTTTCTCCATTACTCTCCAAATCATTTTTCAAATATTGTTTTTTCGTGTTAATTTCATTTTCTATGTCATCTAATAATTGTGATAACCCTTCATTTTTAAATGTATCAGTAATAACAAGACGAAAAAACATATTCAGTTCATCTACATCATCCGAATTAGGTCTTCTAATTTTAACGTTATACACGACTTGAATCTCCAATCTTTAAAAATATATGAGAAATTGTTAAGACCATACTTTATATACTCTATTCAACATTATTCTACAAATGCCTGCATAGATCCAGCAGTATAGAAAGCTCAGAATAAATATTAATAGAATAATTTTTATATCCAAAGTTGTATGAACAGTAGGACCTAATACAGGAAATCGAAAGATATCAAGTACAATTATAATACCTAGAAGTAGACATATTGCTGAAAAGGAAACAATCAAAATCCTTCTCTTGAATTGTATAAAGGATACTCCTAACGCTATACCTAATAAACCTGTAGTAAAAGGAAAGACAATTAGTTCGCTTGGCTCAATAATAAATAATAGGAGAATAGTAAGAATGTAAGAAAGTATTCCCGTGCGAGTAGAATAACAAATAGCGAAAAATATAGGCAGCGTCGCAAAAGGACTAATAAATAAGCCTATACCAGGGATTAGGTTCCCGGCAGATTGAAAAATAGCAGCAAGTGAACCGAGTAACGCTGTAATCACTAACCTCTTTGCTGGCGTCATCTTTCTTTTATGAACAAAATTCGCATCATGCGCGATCATCGGTTGATACCAATAGTTTCTAAAGTGATTCATCAAAATCCCCCTAAAGATATCTAATTATACAGTGGACGATTATATAATGAATAATTCCGAGAGTGTCTATCATATTAAGGAACGATTTCAAAAATAGTACCTTTGTTCAAATCAGTTACTTTCATAGAACCGTAAACTCCTAAATATAATCTAGTTTGATCCAAATTTGTTCCTAAACTCATAAAATAAGCTGCCTGCTCACCGAAATCATAATGGGTTTCAATAACATGAAAGTCAGTATGTTTACCATGCGTACCAGCTCTAGAATAAGCTAACGCACCCTTTACTGGAGACTGAGATTCTTCTTTCTTAGCAAGGTCAGTAAATACGACGCTACCTGTTAAATTTGGGATTGCAGTCCCCATATATGGTTGAACTCCTGTAAGTGAAGTTCCTCCAAACTTATCCGGTCTGGAATCTTTATGATAATAACTTATTAGAGGTTGAATACGATTTACTGATGTTACTATTGTTTCATCATAATAAACCGTTATCCTCTCATCCAAAGTAGGATTCTCAGAACAGTGCCTTATAAAAGAAGTAGGTAATTCCCCTTCCCATCCTCTCCACCCAAAATTAATAAATCCATATTGATCAGGAGTATCTCTCATTAAATGGGTTTGAACGATTTCGGTAACTGGTATTGATTTATATAGAACAAAAGAAAAAATAGACTCTACAATATCTTGTCCGACGTTACCGGCATATTTGATATATTGATTATGCAACCTTTGAAATGAAATACCTGTTATATTACGTACACCTTTTGCAATTAATGTAAGAGTTTCTTGAATAGATAGAGGAAGTTCATTAAAACGTGTAACTACTGGAGGATTATTTATGGACGTATTTTTACTTACATCGATTTCAATTATTTTACCCGCTATTTCTAAATCATCCTGGCTTAAATTAAACGGATCATAGCCAGAACCACCATCTCCATTAGTAAAAACAAGTTTTCCAGTCTCAGGTGAAAAGTTTAAGCTATTTACGCCGTTATGATTAAAAAATGGCCGTTTTATATTAAGTAATGTTCTTCGCTTTTGAGGTTGGCCATTTGATTGTAAAACCCATTCTTCAACTGTATCAATATGATCATATTGAGTATCTCTATTTGTCCACTTTAAATTTAAAGTTTTCGGGTCACAAGGATTCGGTTTAAATTGTTCTGAAAGCGAACCTGGTCCTTGAGTTCCAGCCATTGAATAATGAAGGTAAAATAAGCCGTTATGATTAAATTGTGGATGGAACGCTAGTCCTAGTAAGCCGCGTTCATCATAACCGCTACTAGCAACACCTTCTTCAAATGTGCCTAATTTAATAATTCGGTGACGAATATTTAAAAATGTCTTTATATCTCCGTCTCCTATGTAAAAAACCTCTCCTAATTGGGTTGCGATAAATAGTCTTTCAACTGATTCACCTGGAAGTATTGCTGTTTTTATGACAGTCGGTAAATTTATGTTATGAACGATGGGCCGTAAACGAACCTTAACTTTTGTCAATTAACTTTACACTCCTTGTTATTCTTTTTAATAGAAGAATATGATGAGAGTAGTTAAATTAGTATCAAAACTATAGACGTAAAAGTGTGATATCCCTGTTCGTACAAGTCTGTTTTCTACTTAGCATCAATTAACTTACATTCCTTTTTATTACATTTTTGATATAATATAAGTATAAAATATAAATTAGGGGGACAATTCATGGCAATCTTACTACAAATCATCGTACCACTTATATGTGCAATATACTTATTTACCCTCTATCGTAATAGTACTATTGGAAAAGCTGCTTTTCTCTTAGCAGTCGTTATTGGGATTTTCGGTTTAGAGAATATCTTTCAATATGCTAGTTTAACTGATCATACTGTTTATCCATATTGGGGTAGTTTGAAGGCTGTAATCTTTATTTTATCAGTGGTGTTTTTATTCAAAAGAACCCCCACTCCATATAATAATTAACAATTATTCATGTTTATTTAAAGCTTTCAGAAAGAGGTTATGCAATGAGAGCACCATATCAAGTATTAATATTTCCTTATATAATAATTGAAGATTCTATTCAATACGCTATTTTTAACCGAAGTGATTATGGTTATTGGCAAGGAATAGCTGGTGGTGGAGAAGATGGTGAAACTCCTATTGAATCAGCAAAACGAGAATCATTTGAAGAGGCTGGTATTTTAAAAGAATATCCCTATATACAATTAGAATCTGTATCTTCACTACCTGTAGAGGATGTAGTCGGAGGATTTCTTTGGGGAGAAGATGTTTATGTAATAAAAGAATTTTCTTTTGGAGTTAAAGTTTCTACAAAAAATATTTCATTATCTAAAGAACACTCCAATTATAAATGGTTATGCTTTGAGGAAGCAGTAATGCTGTTGAAATGGGATAGTAATAAAACAGCGTTGTGGGAATTAAACAAAAGGTTATCAAAGCAGTTAAAGAATTAGTTATAAATAAAAAAGATTAGGAGCGAATCCTAATCTTTTTTTGTTATTCAATTGCACCAGCAACGTCATAATCGTTTAAATCTAATTCAATTGTTTGTCCGAGTGCTAATTTAGCAAGTTCTGAACCTAAATATGGACCAGCTGTTAAACCTGAAGCTCCTAATCCGTTTGCAACAAGAATACCTTCGAAGTTAGGAAGTGGTCCGATAACAGGTAAGAATCCTGGTGTAAATGGTCTAAACCCAACTCTCGTTTCAAGCATAGTACCATCTTCTAAACCAGGTGCAACTGTTAATGCTTTATGGAATACTTCATGTAAACCACCTGCTGTTACACGATGATCGAAGCCAGTTTCGTTTTCATGAGTAGCACCAATTACGACATGACCATTGTCAAACGTTAAAATGTATTGATCATTTGGCGGCATAACAACTGGCATATTTTCTGTTGCTGTATTTTCCGTTTGTAAATGAACAATTTGTCCTTTTTGGAATGTAACTAAGAAATTGATTCCTAATGGATTCAATATTTCATTCGCCCATGCGCCTGCGGTTACAATTACCTTTTCTGCTACCATTGTTTCGTCATTTACTTTAACTCCAGTAATATGATTACCTTCACGGACTAATACTGCGTCTCCTTTTATAAAAGTTGCGCCATGTTTTTTTGCAGCACTTATTAATGCGTTACGTAATGATCTTCCGTTTACTCGTGCAGCGCCACTAATATGAACAGAACTGTATTCTTCAGATAATGCTGGGAATAATTTTTTCGTTTCTTCAGCTGATAAGCGAGTGATTTCACCAATCTCTGGTGCATCTTCACGTCGTTTATAAGCGCGCTCTTCCATTTTATCTAACTTTTTCTCATCAGTATGTAAACTAATTGCACCTACACGTTTGTATCCTGTATCAGTTTCACCGTCTGCTTCTAATTGCTGAATTAAAGAAGAATAGTAACGTGCACCGCCTTTAGCAATTTTATACCACGCTTTATTACGACGCTGTGAAAGCCAAGGACATACAATACCAGCTGCTGCATCAGTTGCTTGCCCTAATTGTTGTCGATCAACGATAGTAACATTCGCACCTGCTTTAGCAAGATGATAAGCAGTAGACGCTCCTAAAATACCAGCTCCAACTACAATATACGATTTCATTTCAAACACCTTTTCTCTTTTACTAATTATTTAAATATAAGAACTTACTTTAGTATACTGAAAGGAATCCTTTTTTCAATGTGCTAAGCGTAATTAATTGTTGCATCATTGTGATTTTCCTAACCATTATTTTTTCTTCTTGCGGAATAATTCAATTGTTTTATAGCCTTGCGAAAGAATTTCAATCATTTTCTCAAGACGTTTGTCACGTGTTTTTTCTTGTTTTACAGAAAATAAATTACGTGCCCAATCTTTTTGATATCCAGGTGTTAAACTTTGATAAAATTTAAGTTCATTTGGATGATTAACTAATAATGCTTCAACATCTTTAATACGATCTGCATAATCGGCAACACATTGACTCATAGCAGGCGTTTTCTTCTCTTTTTTCTTTTCACGCTTTAAGCCTACAACAGTAAAGACGTCGTCCATACTTACCATTCGTGCAAATTTAATATCACTCTGTCCTACATACCCATCTTCGCCAACGCTTAATGCAGGAAACATCTCATCACGGTGAATAAACGTACTGTAACGAGAATTACCTTTTTTCGGATACGCAAAGAATATGTAGCCTTTTTCAATTAGTAATTCTTCATTACTAATAATATAATTCGTTTGTTTCACCATTTCATCAAGTGTTTCTACAAAAATAAAAATGGCATCGTGTTCTTTTGAAAATGCAGTTTCTTTTCCTGTGAAAATGTCATAATCACTAGGTTCATTCATTACAACCATATTTGTATACTTATTAAGTTTCAATTTATCAATAATTGACATAAAAATCTTCCTTTACATTCAAAATTCATTGTACATACTGTTCTAGTGTATTATATCTATTAATAAAATTAAACTTTAATAGTTATTTTAAATTAAAGTTAATAAAATAGCCGATTCTGAGTAAGAACCGGCTAGCTATTCGTTTCATCTCAACTCAATAGCAAATAAAGTATTTAATAGCTCTCTATATTGATCTTCTGTAATTACCCGTTTTGTTTTTTCTCCATGAATTATTTCGGTTAAACTCGTATTCGTTAAAGAGACATGGCCATAGTCCGTTAATTTCACTGCAATTGGTCCCTTATTAAAAATAGATTTCTCATCTTCTATTACTCTTTTTTGAACATCGTTCACTACTGTCTCATCAATGATACGATTATAAAAGGCATGACAAACTTTCCACTCTCCGTTCGTATCTTTTCTTTCTAGAACGTAATTTCCTTTACTTGTGTCTCGTTTTCTCACTCGATACGAACCATTTTTAGAGGAAACAGGCTCTTCAGTAAAAGGTACAGGGATTAAAGGTACTAAGGAAGCAATACCTACATCAATTAAGTATCGTTCGTTAGCATACTTTAAAATAATCGTTATATGTCCATCTTCAAGTGCCCATGCATTGATTTCATTTTTATATACGGTTCCAAGTGCAAGTTGTACATCATAACCACAATCTTTTAAAAAGTAGTAAAAAAGAGTATTTAATTCATAACAAAGTCCGCCGCGGGATGTAGTTAAAATTTTATTCTGTAAATTTTCCATAGTAATTGTATTCGCATTACGTGCTATAACATCTAAATTCTCAAATGGTATAGTGTGTGCAAATGCAAAGAGAATTGTATTTAATTCTTCAAACTTCACTTCAGTACGGTTTGTAAGATTCAATCTTGTAAACAGTTTGTATTGTAGACTTGTCATATTCAGCACCCCTTAACATTTATAAGTTAAAATAGTATATGCTGATTGTAAATTTGATGGGGTACTGAAACAATGTACATTTCGTTTAACTGTACCGGTACAAAAAGTCTAATTCACAAGATTACTTAAGAAAAGAAGCTACAAATACAAATGTAATAGTTTATCTATAGGTAAATTATTATGATCGCTTATATCAACAAAATATTGAAGTTGCCACATTTGGCTCTTTTTAGCTTGGTTGCTAACAGGAGTATCCCAAATAGGATACACTCTCATAGCCATCTTCCCTTTTTGACTTTGTGTTTTTAATATTTTTTCTTTAAGAAGAATTTCTTTAGGGAAAATAAATTGTCCTAATTTATTTTCATCTATACAAGTGATAACTAAAAGATTAGGAGCAGCGTCATAAGAAAATGCTTGATTATGCATATTGTCATCTTTCTCCCAAAAAGAAACAAATTGCCCAATTTTATTAGGGGTAATTTTTGATATTCTAAAACGAATGCTTTTATGATTTAAATTAAATAAACATCCCGCATATTCAGCGTTTTGCTGTTCTTCTTTTAGATTCGTGATTATGAATTCGTTAGGTTTGTAAATTATATTGTTTAAATTTCGGATTACATCATTAAATTTGTTCAAGAAAATCTCCCCTTTATTCACCCCTTAGTTTATCACAAACATCAGTTCTTATATATTGTAAATAATAAACGACGTGAAAAAGAAGGAGATTTTACTATGGTATTATTAATACTTCAATGTACTTAGTTTTTCAATTGCTTGTTGTTCAGTTGCTAAGTAAAAAATGTCTTTCCCTTTATTACATTCATAAATAAAATCCTTTAAGCTTTTACTCGTATACATTGAGAAATCTCCAATAATAGCAATCTTTACTCTGTAATTTATAAACTTTTGAAGGATATCACCAGCAAGGCGTGTTTTTAAGTCAAAGAAACTTTCAGTTATTAATGATTTGTCGATAATAATATGTTTAGCATCTACCTCATATTGAACTGTTGCCATAAGATCTAATGCCGTTTGAACATCGGAAATTAGTACTTTATCATTTTTTATGACCGCAATATTTATTCCATCGATAACTAATTTCTTTATTTCCATAGTCCCACCCCTTTATAATTTACACAGTATGAGTAAAATTATTTTAAAAAACTTCGGATTAACCATAGATTAAATTAGCCGCAACTATTAAAATCGCCACTATTTTTTATTACTAATACGGTCAATGAAATTAATGATAGTTTCTCTTTTTATATTTTTGAATATATATATGAAATTGCTTTTACTTGTTATAAAAATATTGTGGATTAACATAACTTAACAAACTATCCAAAGTGTTAATCTCGGCATATGGTTGTATTTGGGTAGTATTCTTGATTTTCTGAGGGTTAAACCACACACCTTTTATATTTGCATTTTGAGGACCAGCAATATCCTTTTCTAAGTCATCTCCAATAAATAATACATCTTCTGGTTGCACATTAAGCTTATTTAATGCTAGTTCGAATATACGTTTATCAGGTTTACTCAATCCTACTTCTTCAGAAATAATAATCGTATCAAAGTAATTGTTTAAATTCGTGTTAATTATTTTAGCTTTTTGTCTATGCGTTGAGCCGTTTGTTATAATTCCAATTTTAAAGTGACTCTTTATATGATTTAAGAAATGAATAGTATTTTGGTCTATCGAAAAACATTTAGGGAAATTTAAATTCCAAAAATCTTGGATATAATCGCGTGGCAATCTATATTTCGGCGCGAATTCATCAAATAATGATTCTAAAACTATCGTTTTATCACTAATGCCGTATTCCCTTTTATCGTATTCTTTGAATTTCTGTAACATATTGTTTTTGACTGTATCACTAACATCCTCATAACATTTTTCTAAAACTAATAAAAACAAGTTATCTACTGCCTTATCCCTATCAATTAACGTATCATCTAAATCAAACAGCATCGCTTTATAACCCATCAAATAATTTCACAACCTTTCTCACATGATTTAAATAATCCCTTGTTCGCACCTTAGGCCTTTACTAAATTAGCAAAAAAAAATAAAAAGTTTGTGGCGTACGCTCTAAAATTTCGCTGGCTTCTTTTATATTTAAATTCATCTCCCTTTCCCCTTCAAGTAAAGTATCGAAAGTGTATTTTCAAACAGTTTAAAAAACTACATGCAATTTACATTATTATACATTAGTTTTTTGTAAATATTAATCGTTTAGCTTTTTATATAATAAGTTTTTTCAAGCACACAAATATTTCTCCATAAAAAAGGAATATGGGTAATAATACTTTTTTATGGAGAATACAGAATCTTGAAAATGGAGTTAATAGGTTAAACGTCCTATGAAGTTTCCTACTGTATCTCCACATAAACTACAGATAGTACGGCTATAATGACTACCAGAGGTGATATTATGAAAAACTATCATATCCTCGTGGTTGAGGACGATCAAGAAATTCAGGAATTAATTAAACAATTTTTAATGACACAACAGTATACAGTGGTAGTTGCTTCTGATGGACTAGAGGGTATGACACAATTTAATAAGCAATCCTTTGATTTAGTTCTTCTAGATGTAATGATGCCCAATCTTAATGGATTTGAAGTTGCTAAAATGATTCGAAGTCAGTCAAACATACCAATTATTATGCTAACTGCGTTAGAAGAAGAGGAAGATCAAATGAAAGGGTTCGATCTTGGGATTGATGATTATATAACAAAACCCTTTTCGTTTCATGTTTTGATTAGACGAGTCGAAGCTGTACTTAGAAGAAGTTATGATAAAAATGTAAATAATCATTTAGTATTCAAAGAAGTGCGCATAGATGTTGATGCATATAGAGTATATGTAAATGATGTTGAAATTTTGTTAACGACAAAAGAGTTCGAAATTCTACAACTACTATTTCAAAATGAGAGAAAAGTACTTACAAGAGAAAATATCGTAGAAAAAGTTTGGGGATACGATTATTTTGGAGAAACACGAATAATAGATACACATATTAAAAATCTACGTAAAAAACTAGCTATCCCCTATATTAAAACAATAAAGGGTATTGGTTATAAAATTGATGAATAAAATTTTAAAAGTCATGAAGATGAAGCAAATTACTTATAAACTCTTTATGACTACATCTCTCATTTTGTTATCCTTTGCAGTGTTAATTTATTTAACTTTATATTTCTTTCTCCCTACGTTTTATGAGCAATACAAAACAGATCAACTTCAAACAGGGATAAAAGAAATAATTGATAAGTCCAAAAATCTTACGTTTCAAGATGCGATACCACTTTTTGATGAATACGCAAAAAAAAATAACGCGATGCTTTCGCTTCAAAATAAAGAAGGAATAATTATTTACTCGCCTTCATTTTCTTTTATTCAAAGTGGTACACAAACAACAGTAGTTACTAAAGCAGCAAGATTTGAGAATGCAGGTACCATTAGCAATTCATATAATGTTACGGAACCAATTCAATTCCAAGATGGTAGTTTAACGCTTGTAGTGTTCGCAACATTTCAACCGATTGATGAAGCTTCGCAAGTATTAGTGCGCTTTCTCCCCTATATTAGTATCATTGTGATCGTAATTGGTATAGGGAGTGCTTATTTCTATTCCAGGTTTATTACAAAGCCACTTATTTATATTAATGAGGGTGCACAAAATATGGCAAATTTAGATTTCTCCGAAAAAATTGAGGTTCGCTCTACAGATGAGTTAGGAGAATTATCTAATAGTTTGAATGACATGTCTATTAACTTACAACAAGCTATGTTTGATTTAAAAAAAGCAAATGAACAATTAAAAAATGATATTGAAAAAGAAAGAGAAATAGAAACAAAACGCAGAGAGTTTTTTGCGATTGTAGCACATGAATTAAAGTCCCCTCTTACTGTAATGAAAGGATACTTAGAAGGGATGATATACAATATTGGCCCTTATCAAAATCGTGATCAATATTTAAAGAAAAATCATCAAATTATTGAAAGTATGGAACAATTAGTTCGTGAAATTTTAAGTATGTCAAAGTTAGAACAACACACATTTAAACTAAAAATAGAAGAAGTTAATCTTTCAAAGTTAATAGGTACAATCACAAAAGATCTCGAATTTTTCGCTTCTCAAAAAAGCATCCAAATAATAAAAGAAATTGACTCTGACCTTTCTGTTTATACAGATCGTGTACTTTTTGAAAAAGCATGTAAAAATATTATCCATAATGCAGTTATGTATTCACCACATAATGAAAAAGTCTATATAAAGTTAAGTAAGGATTCTAAACAAGATCAAATTAAAATGCAAATTATAAATACAGGTATCAATATTAAAGATGAAGATATACAACAAATTTTCAAACCATTTTATCGAATTGAAAAATCAAGGAATCGAAATACTGGCGGAAGTGGTTTGGGGCTATATATTGTTAAACAAATTCTTGAAACGCTAAATATAAAGTATTCTATAAAAAATATGGAACATAGTGTGCAATTTTGCATGAACATTCCTTTATCTAAACAACAAACAAACAAACTCCCCTCTTAGTAGGACGAGTTTGTTTGTTTTTGTAGCAAGTATATCAATAAGGGGGACTTTTCGTTTTTTAAGCTCTTTATTTCTACCATCCAACTTTAAAATGAAATCAGTAGTTGTTATATATGCGATATCCAATTGAAATTCCCGTTACAAGAAAAACTCAATCTAAATCCATATTAAATTAAGTAGAGTTCAAAAAAATGGAGTTTGCGATGCTAAAAACAAAGTTAATAGATATGTTAAAAAGCTTAATCATAAATGGAACAAATGTGTTACTTAGATTGTCTATTACGTATAAAAAAGGTGTTCTTGGTAGTCTTCTCATTTTGTACAAGAGGAGTGCTATCCAGTGCATTTGTTAATTGTATAGGTATGTAAAATACTTATACAAAATCCATATATTCTTGAAAGAGGTTGAAAATGTATGATAGTTTCAAAGAAGGTTTTTCACATTGCACATTATAAAAAGATGCTACCTGTAGTATTACTTTCATGTGTAACGCTTATAGGCTGTTCCAATAGTAATATTCAATCCGAACCATCGAAACAAACCAAACAAGAAAATACAAGTAGGCATTCTTTTGTAAAGCTTGAAAAAGAATATGATGCTAAACTTGGTATTTATGCATTGGACACAGGTACGAATCAAACTGTTACTTATCGTTCAGATGAACGCTTTGCATACGCATCTACCCACAAAGCCCTTGCTGTTGGAGCACTGTTACAAAAGAAATCAATAAAAGATTTAGATCAAAAAATTAAGTATACCAGCAAAGATCTTGTGAACTACAATCCAATTACAGAAAAATATGTAGGAACAGGTATGACTCTGAAGGAGCTTGCAGATGCTTCCATTCGATATAGTGATAATACTGCACAAAATCTTATTCTTAAACAATTAGGTGGGCCAAGTGAATTCAAAAAATCACTAAGAGAAATAGGAGATTCTGTTACAAATCCTAAACGTTTTGAACCAGAATTAAATGAAGTGCAGCCAGGTGACACTCGTGATACTAGTACCGCAATGGCATTAGCTACTAGTCTTCAAACTTACGCGCTAAGTGATATCCTTCCAATTGAGAAACGGAACTTTTTAATAGATTTGATGAAAAGAAATACTACGGGAGACAACTTAATTCGTGCTGGAGTTCCAGAAGAATGGGAAGTAGCCGATAAGACTGGTTCTGGGGCTTATGGAACAAGGAATGATATCGCAATTATTTGGCCACCAAATAAAAAGCCAATTGTTCTTGCGATACTTTCTAATCATGCTAAAGAGGATGCGAAATACGATGATAAACTTATTGCAGACGCAACTAAAATAGTGTTAAACGCTTTAAAAATAACGAATTAATAATTACTCCTACTTTTAAGAAGTATTAGTGAATTTATCCGAATTAATCAATATCGAATAATAAGTATCTCTTGATAAAGGTTTACTATATTTTAAATGAGCAAATACTTTAGTATATATAGTTTTTGAGTAATCAAATTTTCGTTTTTTGAAATATAGTATACAGTATTGGAAAAGCGAACCATCCACTATATTTGTCGAATCACTTTTATTTCATCTAATATTCGGTACTTAGTTTTCTCCAGACTGATATATTATACATACAACTATTCTAGAAAGGTGATGATGTTATGTATGAACAACAAAATAATAGGGATAGAGATCAAAAAATGGTGTTTTCTATGCAAGGAGTTCCCACAAATAAAGTTAACATGAATCAATTACCTAAATGGATTAGAATCTTCGGCTATTGTGCGTTTGGTTGGGTAATAGTATTTAGTTTAATTATGATTATAGGTTTAATTCTGCAATAACTATACAAATACACAGTTAAACGGGACAGCATTTAGATTATATATCTAGGTAATGTCCCGTTTTTCATGTGTGATTATCCCATGATATAGGTAACCAATTATAATAAAAAGAACTTGTAGAATATCCTACAAGTTCTTTTTCAAGTATTGTTAAAAAGGAAACAACAAACTATTTTAACATTCAGTACAGGGAGACCATTTTGATTATGGCTTGATTTTATTATATATCAAGTATAAGCTTTTGAAATGGATGGTTTTTGAGAATTATGTGAATTAAAAAGCTAAGATATTTGTATTAGATTTGGTTTACGACCAACTTCTTCTTACTTAAATACACTGCACGATCAGATTTTTTAGCAACTTCCTGTGAATGCGTTACAACAATAATACATTTATTCTCTTTATGTGCAAGTTCTTGAAACAGTTCTATAATATCCATCGCTGTTTCTTCGTCGAGGTTTCCTGTCGGCTCATCTGCAATAAGTAAATCAACATTACAAGATAATGCTCGAGCAATTGCTACACGTTGTTGTTGCCCACCACTTAGTTGCAAGACGTTACGTTTCGCTTCTACTTCAGTGAGTCCTACTTTCTCTAATAACTCTAATGCCCTTGCCGTCTTATTTTTCACTTTAACACCTGTAATTTCCATCGCTGTTAGGACATTTTGAAGAGCAGTCATATAAGTAATCAAATTATAAGATTGGAAAATTACAGATACATTTTGATTACGATATCGATCCAAACCAATTTTTCGAATATCTTTGCCATTATACAGTACATAACCATTTTTAGGGACATCCAGTCCACAACCTAAGCTTAGAGTTGTAGTTTTACCAGATCCAGATGGTCCTAAAATCGTGTAGAAATGCCCTTTTTGAAAAGAAAAGTTAACATTGTCTAGTATTGCTACATTTTTCCCATTACTTTCATAATAATAATCCAAATTTTTAAATTGTAAAATCGTTTCCATGTTAAGCCTCCTTATTCATCTTTTAAAAGAATTTGTTTTGGATTTAAACGTAGAATAGATAATGCCGGAAGAAGCGTTGCTATTATAGCAATAGCTAGTCCAATCCCCCCCATTTTCCCTACATCTTCTCGTGTTACACTTACATCAATTTTATCAATTGGATCTTCTTTTTGATTTTGTAGAGTACCACCAGGTCCAGACATCATTACAGTACTATTTCGCGTGGTGTCCGTTTCTTCGCTTGCAATAGCAATTTCACTCGAAAGTAAATTATCCCCGATATATTGAGAAACCTTAGCTCCTGTTGTTATGGATAATCCAAATGCTAAAATAGCGACACATACTACTTCTACTACGAACTGCGCCATCAGTTTCCATTTTTTCTCTCCAATAGATAACAGAATTCCCATTTCCTTACGACGTCCTTTAATTGATAGCATAATGATTAACCCTAATATAATCGCACCTGCAATTGAAACAATATAAATAATTATTTGAGAAGTCGAAGAGATATTTTCGATAGGGCCAATCATTTGCTTGTACAATGAATCATGCGCATCTAATTTATAATAATTAAAATCAATATTAGATTTTTTTGCTTCTTTTTTAAATGCATCAATATATTGTGGATCATTCAAGAAATACACGACTTGAACACTACTTATACCTTGGTCTACTTCTAATTTTTTCATAGTTGAATGCGGCATATATAGTTTATTAGCTGGATCCATAATAGGAGGAGCCTGTTGACCCATTGCTTGCTCATTTGTTTCGTAAATACCGATAATTTCAACCTCAAGAGTTTCCTTCTTATCCCCTGATTGCACTTTAACTTTGTCTCCTACTTTCAAATTGTTTAATTCTGCTAATCGTTTTTCCATTAAAGCTACATTCTGACCCTTCATTTGCTCTGTAATTGGTTTTCCATCAATGATTTTACTTTTTCCGTTTTTAAAGCTTTCTTGTAATGCAGTCTTGCGGACCCCCTCAATCATAAAAGAAGCATTCATATCTATTTCTGTACCGGAACTTGAACCGCCTCGTACAGCCACCATCCCCGCTTTACCTTTCCCTTCGTCTTCTCCTTCTGAAGCTCCTACTTGCTTAAGTCCATCAGAAATTCCAAAAGTGTTGCCTATGTAATTATAGTCTTTTACATATTTTGACTCCGCTAATTGATCTGCTTCTTTTGTGTTAAGCTTCGGCAGATTAGGCATTTCTCCAGTTTCACTAGCTTGTTGACCTAATTTGTCAAAATCAAGACCTAAAGTAACATCTGCGCCCAGTTTTTTTCTTGCAGCATCCGCTGCTTTTTTTGATGCATTTTGGATTGTGAACCCTGAAAGAACCAAATTTGTAACAATCAGAAATACTGCCATCAAAATTAATGATGTTCCTATCCTTTTTTTCATACTGAGAATT
The DNA here is from genome assembly GCF_052947655.1 of Bacillus pretiosus. Taxonomy (NCBI): domain Bacteria; kingdom Bacillati; phylum Bacillota; class Bacilli; order Caryophanales; family Bacillaceae; genus Bacillus; species Bacillus pretiosus. The sequence goes on from NZ_CM129593.1 coordinate 2,630,243, forward strand.
GCGCGTTTCATAAAATTCATTTTCTCTTACCTCCTTGATAACTTGTATTCTATATATGTTATCTAGAGTCTATATGGAGCTAATCGGTAGTTTATCTAGAGATATAAGGAGTTTATGTGTAGTTAGTTAAAGTCCAATTGCAAAGTTTTGTATCATCAATACTGATGAGGAAATTGTGAAAGCATATTGCGGAGAGAATGCAATTAAACATGTAGCTGGAAATAAAGATGGTTCAGCGGATGAACTTCATACAGTTATTAAAGAGGCTACTAATAAAGTAAGACATAACTCTTATACAATTCCAAAATTAATCAACCTTCATTTAAGGAATACAAATGTATGAATTCGAACAGGTATCATTTGCAATATGTCATTAAAATAAAAAAGATCATCACTTGGTTTAGTTAGAAAACTAAGTGTACATAAATACAACGACATGAAAACACTTTGTTCCTAAATCCACTACTTGTATTATTGGTTGCGTGAAACTCCTTCTTGAGAAAGGTTTTTGTTTCTGAATATTCTGTTGACTGTTATAACATATCCAATTTACAATTTAATTATGGTGTTCTTTCACAATTAAACTACTTAGAATACACTTCATTTATTTGAAAATAATTACAAATAGAGGTGCTCAAATGAAAAATAGAGTAAATCCAGAATTATTACAAGGGTTAGAGATGTTTCCAGATCTCGATTTACGCCCGGAAAACTTGCAATCAATTAGAGAAGGAATAGCTCAAATGAGACCACCTACCTTTGTTGATGACTCCCTTTCGTTAACAGATGAAGTCATTGTTGGACCAGATGCTAATCCTTTACCATTAAGAATTTATCGTCCAAAATCAAATCATAAATCTTTACCTGTCTTATTATGGATACATGGTGGTGGATATATCTTAGGTTCTATAGATGATAACGATGATACTTGTATGAGGTTTGCAAAAGAAGCTCGCTGTGTGGTCGTATCTGTAGACTATCGCTTAGCACCTGAACATCCTTACCCAGCACCAATTGAAGATTGTTATGCAGCTTTAAAATGGATTGCTGATAATGCAGAGTTATTAAACATTGATTCGAATCGAATTGGGGTTGCAGGAGTAAGCGCTGGAGGTGGACTAACAGCAGCATTATCATTATTAGCCCGAGATCGAAAATACCCTTCGATTTGTTTACAAATGCCACTCTATCCAATGATTGATGACCGAAATAATACACCTTCGGCCAATGAAATTAAAGAGGGATTTGTTTGGAATCAAAAGGCAAATGAAGCTGGTTGGAAAATGTATTTAGGAGAAATGTATGGAACGGATCAAATCCCTGCCTATGCAGCACCTTTTCGAGCTGAGGATTATAGTGGCTTACCATATACCTACACATTTGTTGGTCAATTGGATCCATTCCGCAGTGAAACATTAACCTATGTAAGCAATCTAGCGCAAGCTGGTGTTGATGTCGAATTTCATTTATATCCAAATGCCTATCACTGGTTTGAAGGATTGAATCCAAATGCCGAGGTATCTATTTACGCTGTGAACGAAATAGTACGAGCAATAAAAACTGGTTTCAAAAGAGTATCTAAAGTTGAAGCTTAATCCCTTTACAAGAGAAACATTCATGAATAGTTTGCATTGGTGAGTATTTATTTAAATATAATAGCCGATTTTTTTAAATCGGCTATTATTACGTAAAACTTACCTAATATATCAAGTCTGAGAAACAGATATAAGATGTTTAGACGAAGTGTTTATTTCCTCTGCCACTGCTTTTATGCTCATCATGATTTGAAGCATTTCTTCTATTGTTGTCCTTGGATTGATAGAGCAAAGTCGAATTACTATTTTTTCTTTCAATCTAGTCGTACTTAGCATAGAAAATCCTCTTTGATTAATTTCTTCCACCAGTTTTTTGTTTATTTCATGAATTGTATCTGTAGACGTTAGACCACAAGGAATGTAACGAAAAGTAACAATTCCTAATTGAGCAGGTGTTACTACTTCCCAATCTTTTTCTTTCCTTAAAAACTCTTCAACTTGTTCAGCCAACATAATACCATGATCTATTGCCTCACGAAAAGCTGTGATTCCAAATGCTTTAAAAGAAAGCCATACCTTTAATGCTCTAAATCTACGAGAAAGTTCAATTCCGCGCTCCCCAAAATTCACTTTTTCTTCTAAATTAGTTTCCGTATCCTTAATATACTCTGGGATCATACGGAACGTTTTACTTAAATATTGGCTATTTCGAATGAGTACACAACCAACATCATAAGGCTGAAAAAGCCATTTATGCGGGTCTAACGTCAAAGAATCAGCACGATGAATTCCTCTTAACAACTCCCTCCCTTTTTCACTGAGAATTGCTGCAGCCCCATAAGCCCCATCCGCGTGTAGCCATACATCTTCATCACCACATAGATCAGCCAATTCATCGAGAGAGTCCACCGCTCCGCAATTCGTTGTCCCTGCATTGGCAATAACACAGAATGGTTTTTTCCCTTTTAATCGATCTTCTTTTATTTGCTTTTTTAAAGTACTAACTGAAATTCTTAGCTCTTCATCTGTTTCAATTCGGCAAATTTGATGATGTTTAAACCCTAATACTTTAAGTGCTCGATCTACAGAAAAATGAGTTTGGTTAGAGAAATACACAACCGCATTTTCTATGTCATTATTCAACTTGACCTGTCTCGCTACAGTAAGTGCAGTCAAATTAGCCATGGAACCGCCACTGACAAATAGTCCTTCTGCTGAATCAGGGAATCCTAGCATTGATTTTAACCAGTTGATTGTCGTTAATTCAATTTGTTCAGCACCTGCACCTACTATCCAAGCTGTAGGAAATACATTAAATCCACTTGCTAAAAAATCTGCTACTACACCAACATAATTATTAGGACCGGGCACAAAAGCCATAAAATGAGGATGATCCACATGAGTAATTTGATTAAACACATTGTTATTAAGGAAATGAAGTAACTCTTTTGGATTGGATCCGTTTTCCGGAATCGTTTCAATTAGCTTGTCTCTAAAAATATTACTATCAATCGTTTCCGAAACTGGTTTACTTTTTAAATGATTCATATGATCAACAATTAAGTCAACCGCTTGATATCCTAACTGACGCATCTCTTCGGCTGATAACTGCAGGTTTTTTGTCATTTGGTTTACCCCTATTCTATTTAAAAAGGCGAGTTCTTTCTCGCCTTTTTATTTTTTATAATTTGTATTCACCGATTGCCTGTATTGGATTTTGAAGAATCATGTTGATTAACTGATGGATGTGATTCAATATTTCTTGTATTGTTGCTGCTTCATATACGGTTTGATTATATCCAAACTTTATTGTAAGTGTCTCTTCAGGGAAGCACATAATTCCATACTTTACATGCGGCTCATCAACAACTTCGTAATCTGTGATAGCAAAATTTCTGTTTTCATTTGAAGAGAAGATAGCTTGGTTAGTTGGATAGTTTTCAAAAACCCAAAGATGGTCAGTCAACTCGGTTTTTAATTCACTTTGCTTTTGTATATCAACAAATGAATAATATGCATACTCATTACACTTCAATGTTTCTAGTTGTACTTTTTGCAGGAAATCTACAAAAGTTTGCGTTTCTGTCCATGCTAGTCGGATAGGCAAAACATTTGTGAACAGACCAAACATATTTTCAATTCCTTCTACTTCGGGAGGTCTGATTGATACGAGATTAGGTAATACTATTTCTCTTGTTCCATTGTATTTGCCAAGCAATATTCCCCATACAGCTAGTAATGCCGTATTCATAGTTATATTGTTTTTAGTTACAAATGCCTGTAACTGACTAGTCAAATCCTTATTTAATGTTAAATCCATAAATGTGAAGTTTAACCCTTCACTTTGAGTTATTACTTTCTTTTTAGGAATACTAATTTTCCAATTGTACCCTGATAAATAATCGCGCCAAAAATGACGTGCTCTCTCATGATCTTGTGCTACAGTCCAATTTATGAATGTTTCAAAAGGTTTTACAATAGGTAAATCCGCCATAGTTCCGGCATTTTTTGTTTCATAGAGTTGGAATAATTCGTCTATTAAAATGCTAACGCTCCAACCATCACATAACAGATGATGGGAACTCCAAACCACCTTATGCTCCTTATTACCTAATTGGAATATACAGAGACGGTTCATGAGTTCATCATTTTTAAATCCTCGACTTAAATTTTCATTCATCCACTGGTCTAGGAATTGTTGCTGTTCTTGTTTCGTCATATCAACCAATTTTTTTATCTCTGAAATCATTTGAACATCATGTAGAACAGCTTGCCAAGGTTGTGCTTGTTCATCTTGCACAATTATTGTTCTTAAAGAATCATGACGATTAATTAATTGTTGGAAACACTGAATAAAGAGATCAATATCCAGTTCCCCCTCAAGTGACCAAATTATTTGTTCAAAATATGCATTTGTATCCGGTTCAGTCGCAGCATGTTCATAAATAACTTTCTGGAAAGGTACTAATGGATAAATACGTTCTATATTTATATCCGGCATTTTTTCTTGTATTTTGGTAAGTATATGTTGATTAAGTTGTTTATCTTTAACATTTAGTAATGTAGCTTTATTATCGTTCATATTGTTTACATCATTTGTTTGTGAACTTGAAAGATGGTCTAGCTTTTTAACAAATTGAACCATGTCCCCTAATATAGGAAATGAAAATAGATTTTTTGGCTCTAGCTCAAATCCTTGTCTATATAGTCTGACGGACACTTGAATTGCTTTTATCGAATCTCCACCTAAGGCAAAGAAATGATCATTTACCCCAACTCGATCTACTTTGAGTACTTCTTGCCAAACACTAGTTAATATTTTTTCCATTTCAGTTTTTGGAGCAATAAATACTTCATTTTTTTGTTTCTCTGGAGTAGGGAGCGCTTTTCTATCTAATTTCCCGTTTGGAGTCAAGGGTAATTGTTCCAAGTAAACAAAATAAGAAGGAATCATGTAATCCGGCAAGTGATCTCGCAAATGCTTTCGTAGTTCTGTTGTACTAATATTTTGCTCATTTACCACATATGCAACTAAAAATTTTATTCCATTCTCATCTGTTTGATCAATTACGACAGCATGTTCGATTTGTTTGTAAGTTAGAAGACAATGGGCAATTTCTTCTAACTCTACTCGATATCCTTGAATTTTCACTTGATAATCTTGGCGGCCTAAAAATTCAATATATCCCTCAGGATGCATTTTTCCACAATCTCCTGTCTTGTATAAAAGACCAAAATCAGGATGTGATACAAATGCGTCATTCGTTTTCTGTTCGTCATTTAAATATCCTTTAGCAAGGCCCACTCCCCCGATATATAAATCCCCAATTACACCAACAGGGCACATTTTCTTTTCATAGTTCAACACATAATACGTTTGATTCGCCAAAGGCATCCCATATGGAATACTATTCCAATGTGATTCCACCTGTTTGACCGGATAATAAATTGACCAAATCGATGCTTCTGTTGCTCCTCCTAGTGAAACTACTTCTGCAATTGGAAAATGCCGTTTTATTTTTCCTGGCAAAGAAAGTGGAATCCAGTCTCCACTATGTAAAACTAAACGCAAAGAAGATTGTTCAAAATGAGAACCTACTTGATCCAATGCCAAATCCATGATTGCAGGCACTGTATTCCAAATTGTAATTCCTCTACGCTCGACGGTACGGATTAATTCTTGCATGTTTCTTGGATCACGAATCATTACCAACATTGCACCTGTGCTTAACGTTCCGAAAATATCGTATACAGATAGGTCAAAACAGATGGAAGAGATACCAATAATACGATCATCTTCATTTATCTGATATTTTCGATTAATGTCTTGAATGGTATTTGCAACCGCTTGATGAGTAATAATTACTCCTTTTGGTTTCCCTGTACTTCCTGAAGTGTATATGATATAGGCAAGATCTTCTGGACCAGCAATAGCGGGCATATCTTCTGTTGTATATAATGACAAATGTTTTTCTTCATAAAGACTAGGTTCTAATAAAAGTTTGCATGAGCTATTTTTTAAAATATATGTTTGGCGATCTAAAGGATGATCGGGATCAATCGGAACATAAGCGGCACCTGCTTTTAAAATACCTATCATATTAGCAATTGTGTCAACTTGTCTTTTTGCTAAAAGACCCACTTTGTCACCTAGACCAATGTCTTGCTCTTTTAAGAAATGCGCAATTTGATTGGAGCGTTTATGAAGTTCCGAGTATGTTAACCATTCTTGCTCAAATACCACTGCTACTTCATCCGGTGTACGTTTTACTTGGTCTGTAAATAATTGATACAGAGTAGTTAAAGGTATTTTTTCAGTTGTTTTATTATATTGCTCAATTAAAGTTTGATCCGATTCTTTCATCTGCAAAGATGTTATGTCGCTTTGTTTCACTAATTGTTCCAATAAGTCAACAAATTGGGAAAACATTGCTTCTATTACATCAACATCAAACAACTCTTCAACATAGTTCCAGCTAATTAATAACTCTCCATTTTTTTCAATTACTACATTATCCAAATACACTTGTGGAGTCCGAGCATGAATATGGCGAAGAGAACCAAGCTGTTCCCAAGCAAACGCACCCGCACCTGCTAGCATCGAGGTGAAAACAATTGGCATAACTGCTTTTGGCGTCATTTGGTGGTATCGAGTAAAATCTCGAATAAAGTTAACTCCATCGTAATGACGATGTTCAAGGCCATCCAATAAAGTAGATTGCGTTTCTTTTACTCTAGTAAAGAAAGATTGCTCTGGTTTTACATCAACATCCAACAAAATAAGCGATGTGAAATCTCCCACAATCTGTTCTACTTCTTCATGAACAGGATAACGGTTAAATACAGTCAAATTAATTGCAAATTTACGTTGATTACTCCAATATGCCAACACATCACCATATATTGTACAAAGCAGAGCGGAAGGAGTTACTTCTTTCTCTTGTGCTAACTTTCGTAGCTTTGTCCACTTTTCATTGTCCAGGATCTTAGTAAGTGATTGGAATTTAGGAGTAGCAATCTCTGCCGGATCCTTTTTTAACAGCAAAGAAGGTGCAAATGGAAAGTCAGGAAGCTTACTTGTCCAATAATCTTTTGCTGTTTTATATTCTTCACTTTGTTCCATTTCATCATAGATAAACATGTAATCTTGAAAATCAAAAGATAGAGATTCTAATTTTTGATTTGGTTTATAATAATAATGCAACAAATCCTGTCCAACTATGTTCATGCTTGCTCCGTCCATTAATAAAGCATCGTATCGAAAACATAATAAATACGTGTCTTCTTTTAAAAGAAAGGCTTTTAATTCAAACAAAGGCCATTTCCCCAAAGGGAATACATGGTTAGTCATTCGAGAACGTTCTTCTTGTAAGCGAGCATTTTGATTCCTATCATCTAAATCTATGAGACTAACTATTTCAATCTCGTAATCAGGAACGCTTTGTAATATTTGCTGTTCTCCCTCTGGTAAAATTACAGCTCGCAACATTGGATGACGATGAATTACCTTTTGAAAGCTTTTTGAAAGACGATTAATATCCAATTTTGTTTCATATTCAAAATATGTTTGAGGTGAAATACCACTTAATTCAAACTGTGAATTCCTCCCTAACATGTACGCTGTCTGAACCTCTGTTAATGGAAATGACTTAGACAAATCTTTAACATGAGTTGGTCTATTTTCAAAGTTTTCCCCTTTATGCTCTACCTCTACACAAGAACTAAGTTGAGCAATCGTAGGATGCTTAAAAAAATCTGTTGTACTTATTTTTAAGCAGTCTTTTCTTAATAAATTAATTACCTGAAGTGCTTTAATCGATTCTCCTTTTAAAGCAAAAAAATTATCATGAATACCGATGCCCTCAATCTCCATAACTTTTTCCCATGCATGCACCAATGTTTGTTCAATTTCATTGCGCGGTGCAACGTATGGAATTGATATATAATCCGTTTGTGTTATATCTAATAATCTTTTCCTATCTACTTTCCCATTTGGATTCAGCGGAATCTCTTCCACCTGAATCATTTTTTCAGGAATCATAAACTCAGGTAATTTATCACTTAAATATTTTCTGATTTCATCAAAAGAGACCTTATTATCGGATACATAGTACGCAGCTAATAATTTCCTATTTCCATATACTTGATCAACAACGATAGCTTGCTTTATTTGTGGATATTCCCTTAACTGGCTTTCGATTTCTCTTAATTCAATCCGATATCCCCGAATTTTTACTTGATGATCCATTCGACCTAGATATTCAAGTTCTCCACTAGGCAACCAACGAACGAGATCACCCGTATGATACATCATTTCTCCTGCAGTAAAAGGACTCGGTACAAATTTTTCATCTGTCAGTTTAGATTTCCCAAGATACCCTCGTGCTACCGCCACGCCACCAATACAGAGTTCACCCGGAATTCCAAATGGTTTTAATTGACCATACTTATTCAATATATAGGAATGATAATTCGGATTGGGACTTCCAATCGTAACTTCTTTGGCGGAGCTCAAATCCTTTACTGTTGCACAAATGGTTGTTTCTGTAGGACCATAAATATTTAAAATTGTCGCTTCACTGATGCATCGAATTTTTTCAACCAAATCAATGGAAAATGCTTCTCCTGCTAACAAAATAGATTTTAAATCTTTCAGAAAATTTACCCCTTCTGGATCACTTAAAATCACTTCCATTCGCGATGGCGTTGATTCCCATAAATCTACCTTATGTACTTTGACCAAATGAGCCAATTCTTTTGTTGCAAACTGGTCCTCTGTAGCAATGACTACTTTCGAGCCTTGTGTTAAAGGAAGACATATTTCTAACAAGGAAATATCAAAAGAAACACTAGCAAGAAACAAGAATGATTGATTATCTTTTACTTTTTCTCTCATTGCACTTAAAAAATGAACAAGAGATTTCTGTTCCACCATTACTCCTTTTGGATTTCCTGTTGATCCTGATGTGTAAATGACATAAGCTAAATCATTAGGAGCGCCTTCCCGAATTAAATTACTTTCTTCACCTTGGAAGAGATGTTCCTCATCAAGATACAGCACTTCACCAGCAAATTGCGGTAACTCTACTTCCGTTCGCTTGCTCAATAAACATTTTGCTTGACTATCTTGTAACATATATTCAATTCGTTCATTTGGATAGTTAGGATCGATTGGTAAATATGCTGCACCTGCTTTAAAAATTCCCATCATGCCAATGATCATTTCTAATGACCGGTCTACCATAACCCCAATAATACTTTCCTTGGATACACCTTTACTTTGAAGAATAAAAGCCAATTGATTTGCTTTCTTATTCAATTCTTTATATGTTAAATATTGATCATTACAAACAACAGCGATTTGATCTGGGGTTTTTAACACTTGTTCTTCAAACAAATCTTGAAATGTTAGAGACAAGTCTATGTTTGTATGACTGTTATTCCATCCTTCTAACAACTCTTTCTCTTCTTCTGCAATAATACACGTATCTTTCACTGCCAAATTCGGATTTTTTAATACTTGCTTTAAAATATAAAGATACGAATTTGCAAACTGTTGCAAAGAAGAAAACGAATGAGATTTGAAAGAAATTTGAAATTCAAATTCATTATGTATTTCATTCCATTTTCTTTGTATCCAAACCGCTAAATTATTCTCTGCATATTCTTCTATCGAATTTTTATTATGTAACCCTTCCATCCCAATAATAATTTGAAAAGGAGTTAAAGGATGTTCCACTAATAATTCAGAGAGTGGATACCCCTGATTGTCATACCCGAATAAAGTCGTTTCTTCAATCTGATTCACTACTTGTTTAAAGCTATGATGCGGATGGATTTCACTTCCTAAAGGAATCAATTTATTAAGATTCTCGCTTTTTTCAAGATTTTTTTCGATTACAGGAATACCAATAGTAATTCTTTCTTGATCTGTATAGTGTGCCAAACAAATCCTTAACGCGGCCTGTAACCAGCTAAATAATAATAAATCTTGAGACTTACTTTCTTTTTGTATACTTTTACTCAACTCTACATTCATTATGATTTGAACGTGCTCACAAGGATTTTCTTTATTTAGTTGGTAATCACTATTAAATATAGAAAAATCAAGAACCTCGGAAGATAATTGCTCCTTCCAAAACGCTTCTACCCCTTTATTTCCATGAATAGAACTTCGATCTTTAATGTGCATGTTTATCTTTATCCCCCTAATATTCATTTCTTCTATTCGTTAATTTTCAGGCCAACTTCAAGCCCATGGAGAAATACTTGATGGTTATCCAAACATAAAAATTGCTGAATCTCTTCAAATTTCATATGACCAACTGAACAAACGCCTAAATTTAATGTCTCAGCAACCATATTTAAGGTAGCAGTGATAATGCCTGACTCAATACAAGCAAATAAATATCCATCTGAACCGTATTTCGGGATGGAAGCGTTCGCATTATAAACCAAATAAACTGAGAAAGCAGATTGAGTAAATAAATCCTGGTTAATTAACTCATGATCACTTTTGATTACTTGATCAATGTTGTTTACAATCACAAGACTATTTTTTGATGGGTTATAATAATAAAACCCAGCTTTTATACCTTCTATACGTTTTGGTTTTATATAAACAAAGATATCAATAGGGTAGAGTCCGCCTGCACTTGCGTAATGATAGTATATTTTTTCTTCCCTAACCTGTTTTAGAGTTGATATGAAATGGGAAAATTCTAAAAAATTAATATGTTTTTTCATATCAAATTGGCGACAAGACCTACGTTCCTTGATTATAGTGGGTAGCTCATTTGTTGTTTCAAGTTGAATTTCGGTTGATCGCGCAGCAACGTGCGTTCGATTAAATTGTTCACGCATATACGTATCTAACTCTTCTTTAGAAAAGCGAATCTGGTTGCTATATGGATTCGGAAAAATCTTTTCTTGTGTGGAAAATACTTCTCTTGGGTGTAATATGTTACTTACTAACACACGATTTTTTATCATAAGCTCTATTGTTTTTTGTGTCTCTTCTATATTTCCTAAAGAAAAGCGCTCTACTAGTTTACTAATTTTTACACCTTTTTGAGCCATAAAATAAAACTCAGGAAACCACTCAGACAGAATGCCTGTAAATCTCATTTCCCCTATCAAAACTTCATTATGCAACTTTTCCCAATGCTTAATAGGAGACCAGTAATAAATTTTCTCGTTCATATAACCCTCCATAAACTTTTAACTTATTTTTGAAATGCAATTTTCTAATCTACAAAAAATATTTTTTAGATTCTGATCCTTGTCTCATAGTGATTATAAATACATGCACTTCAACGAAATTTGAAAATAATGAAATAACTTTTTCTTCATTAATTTTTTTTATTTCATCATAAAAAGTGTTTTTTTATTAGATATTTCACATCCTTTCCCATAGTAATCCTATAAGGTATAAACCATTTAGAATATTAAGAACATTGACGCATTTGCAATGTGAAATTATTGTAATGGATTGGAAAGCAGATGGGTATAGTTATTAAACATATTAATATTGAGAAAGTTTTATTTGTTATATCGATAAAATTTTCTCGTGATATTTATTACATATAGATTAAGAAAAAAATTTAAAATTTTTCTTTTGAAGTTAGTTTAACAATGTAACGTACCATTACATACAAGTAAGTTACTAACATATCGTATTTAAAAAAGAGAAAAGACACCATTTAAGGTGTCTTTTCTCTTTTTTATGCCATATACTTTTTAAGCCTTTTTTATCTTTAAACGATTTGTAGAAATTAATACAACTCGAACATCTAGCCCGTTATATGTTCGAATATGTAATAAAAATTATATAAATTAAGAATGTATTTTAGATAATTTTAATGATAAACATCAAGGTATCTTCGCCTCCTCCTATCATAATAGCAATGTTTCCTTGCCTATCTCTTTTATTAATTTGTAATATAATTACAGTATGTGAAATTATATTACATGAACTTTAAAAGCGAAGTGAAAATAACCGTCACTTCGCTTTTTGCATTTATAATCCGTATTTAAATTACTCAATTCTATATATACTTCCACATTATTTGCTTTTATTTAATTGGTTTCTCCGTTTTTAAAACTAGTGAACTTAATGCAGGAACTTTAATTTTATTATCATGGACAACGTAAAGTGTTTTACTACCTGCCTGTTTTCCGTCTACTAGTACTTTCCACGGACCTTTCGATGGAAGTGTTATGTCAACGGCTTCCTTATTTGCGTTGTGAGTCACCATAAAGTATTCATTTTTATTCCCATTTCCCTTTATTGAATAAGCCACAACATTTTTGGGAGTATCCATAAAAGCTATATGTTTTTTTATTTGTTCTGGAGATGTCATTCGAAAAGCTGAGTACTTTTTGCGTAATTCTATTAAGCCCTTCATATATTCTACCTCATTATTAAATGCTGCACGGCGCAACCAGTCCATCTGGTTAATTGAATCAGGAGATTTGTAACTGTTATGATCACCATATTTCGTGCGCATAAACTCTTGTCCTGCATGTAAGAATGGAATACCTTGTGATGTTAATAAAATCGAAGAAGACAATTTGTGCATTTGTTTTCGCACTTCTTCACTGTCACCTGGATTAGTTAACTCAAGTTTGTCCCATAATGTATGATTATCATGCGCTTCCACATAAGTGAGCACCTGCTCTGGATCTTGATAAGTAGACGAATTTATATCGTAGTCAATGCCTGCCGTAATCCCTTTTTTAATACGGTCTTCCATGTTTTCCTTTCCATTTACAAATCCATTTTCCTTCTCCTCAAATACACTACCTTTTAATCCATCACGTATATTATCGTTAAAATGAGCAATCCCTTTCATTTTCACTGCATTTTTTTGATTTGCTTTCAATTCAGCTGCAAGAGGTGTATTTAAATCCCAACCTTCCCCATGCAGTATAATAGAAGGGTCAATTTGATTAACAGCTTTACGTATTTCATTCATTGTTTCATAATCATGAATACCCATTAAATCAAAACGGAATCCGTCTAAATTGTATTCTTTTGCCCAGTATGTGACCGAATCCACCATAAATTTTCTCATCATTTTTCGTTCTGAAGCTGTATCATTTCCTACTCCAGTTCCATTTGCAAATGTTCCATCTTCATTGTAACGGTAATAATAACCTGGAACTAACTTATGAAAATTAGATTCAGCAGCGTTATACATATGGTTATATACTACATCCATCACAACACGAAGATTATTATCATGCAGTGTTTGAATCATTTGCTTTAATTCAGTTATTCGAACAGTTGGCTCATATGGATTTGTAGAATAGGATCCCTCTGGAACGTTGAAGTTTTTCGGGTCATATCCCCAGTTATATTGTGGTTCGTTTAAATTCTCTTCATTTACTGAAGCATAATCAAATATCGGTAAAAGCTGTACGTGCGTAACACCAAGATCTTTCATATGATCAAGTCCTGTTTTCACATCTTTAGGCCCTCTTGTTCCTTTTTCAGTTACACCTAAATATTTTCCTTTATGTTTTATACCACTTTCGGGCTGAATAGAAAGATCACGTACATGCAATTCATAAATAATTGCGTCTTCCGGATTTTTAAATTTTGGCTTTTTGTTTGTTTTCCATTTTTTAGGATTTGTTTCTTCTAAATCAACAACTGCACCTTTATCTCCATTTACAGAAGCAGCACGCACATACGGATCAACTGCTTCTGTCCACTTATCACCAATTTTCACCTTATACGTATAAAAGAGACCTTTTTGGTTCCCTTTAAGTTCTGCTTTCCAAGTGCCTTTTTCACTTTGTTGCATGTTTATTTCAGCACCTATTTTATCGTTCCATTTTTTATATGTAACTAACTTCGCTTCACTCGCAGTAGGAGCCCATACACGAAACTTTGTATGTTGTGGTGTATATATATTACCTAAATCGTTACCACCATAATAAAATGAATGATCAAACTCCGCACTACGAATGACTTTACCGATTTCGGTATACGTATCAGCTACGTTTTCGATTTTAACTTTGTATGATTGTTTTAAATCAATTTTCTGCTCCGTAATTATTTTAAACTTATTCGTAACATTCCCAATGTTTCTATCATAAGGACTAATATCCTTAATTTTAATGCCTTCAATTTCAATTTTCCGTTCCTTAATATGAAACGGCACATTAGTCGTTACAGTAATTTCATTGAAACTATCAATAGTTGCTTTTTGAATTGATAGATCCGAAGAAGGCTTAGAAGTATATACTTTATCATCACCAGAAAGAATCCATACTTCAGCACGACCGTCCTTTATATTTTCAATCCAACGATCGCCACCATCTTTTTCCCACTCATTCGTACGAATGATAAATCCTACACGATCATAGTCACCATCTATATTAATCTTAGCGTACTTTCCAAATTCATCTTCACCAGTAAATTCATATGATTTACCATTCGCATTTTCTCCCCATAACCAAAGGTTCCAATCCTTTGTATTTCCAGACTGTTCTTTGTAATGAATGATAACTTCAGTTGTTTTCGAATTTGAAACTGCCTTTACACTTTGAAAAGAGAAAACAGATGATAACATAACGATTATAGTAAGTAATAAAACTGATTTGTTAATTAATCTTTTTATCATTTGCACCACATACACCCTTTCTTTAAATAGTACGTACAATTTATTATGCTCGTACTAAATTACACTACTTAAATTAATCTAGAACTCTCTTTTACTTCACCCCCAAATTGGCTATTTTCACATATGTATTTCAATGATCTTTTAATACGAAAACGTTTGCATTAATGTTTAAAAAAATAGATTTATTTATGTCTGCATATATTTGTAAATACTAAAAGATCAAGGAAATCATTTTAAAGCAATCGTTTGTTATCGCTTTCATTTTATAGCACTTTCTATTAAGAGGTCAATATATTATTAATTTTCTGTTTTTATACACTTTAAACCTTATATATGTGTCGTAACTTCATAAAGATAGACAACCTAATTATTGCTTATTAATTGTATTTTCAATCATACATTGCTGTATAAAAAAACAGCTACTATCTTTAAAATGACAGTAGCTGTTTTTCATAATGTAATAATATATGAATGAAAACTATATTTCTAACTTACTTAATTTTTGCTGCATCAAATGCCTTTTGAACTGCTTGAACTTCAGCAGTATTTGCTCCATATTTATTCGTTGCCACTCGAATACATGCTGATCTCAACTCTTTGAAATTAGAAGTCATGTTTAACTCATCTGTATTGGCATAATAGAAGATATCAAACATTTTATCTTCACCAATCCCTTTAACAGTTACACCGTTATGAGTTCCACCTTTTGCAATGAGATACGCAACTTTATTGATAATACTTGAATTAAAATGAACGCCACCTTGATCCCATCCATTAAAATCGTTAAATTCACTGTAATCATCTGGATAAGGTACTCCAAGTGAAGATGGAACAGAAGCCGGGTTTTCCATATCACGGAAAACAGATCCAGTTTGTTCTCCCATAGTCCAGTTAAAACTTCCATTGTTTACGTATTTCTCAATAGATGTTCCCATAATATCAGATAGCGCCTCATTAATCGCACCAGATTCACCGTAATATTCAAGATTAGATTCGCTAGAAGTAACTGCATGTGTAAATTCATGGCCAGCTACGTCGTATGCCTTGACGATAGGATCTCCGTATACAAGCATACTTCCATTATTCGCACTTAATGCATTCTGCCAATTTTTCGGATCATTCGTATCTCCAGAATCCCAAGCGTGTACAACTGAAACTACCTTTTGTCCCTTATTATCAAAGCTATTACGCTTGTATTTATCTTTATAAAAATCAAATACTTTTGTTGCTAAGTAATGAGCACTTACTGCTTTTGGATCGTTAAATGTTGTCGAAGTACTAGTTGCTAATGTACCAGGATAATAGCTTTCTTCTTTAGTAATGTCTCTATAATTCACATCATATGTTTCAATTCCTTGCCCTCTTGTATAATCAGCAAGGGCATATTTGCCATTACTTTGTTGAGAGATTCCAAATGTACGTGATATACCTAAATCATCTTTTCCTGTTCCAGTTAATGATGTAAGATTGCTTTTTTTACTTTTCTTTAATGCTCCAACTAGTTTTTCACTTGCTTTTAAGTTAGATTCTTGTACCATATTTTTTAACATATCACCATTTTGTGCATTTACTAAATAAGTTCCGGAAACATATTTTGGTGTTGCAGCTTCAAATGTAACTTGATATGCATTGCTAGCTTGTCCATTATTTTCATCAACAAAAATAACTTCTTTAACTTCGGGCTCAGAAATAAAATTGATATCGTTCCCGTACTTCGTATAAATATATTGTTTTGCTTCATCTTTTGATAGATTAATAGTTTTTTTCAATTCTTCTTGTTTTAAATTTTGCGCACTATCACCTGAAATACTTTTAATAACACCGTTATTATCTACGTGTGCAGTTAATTGATGGCCGTATACTTCTTTTCCTTCGTATGTTTGCTGAATACGTACAAGTGTAGTCCCATCATATGAACCACGTTTTTGAAGAACTTTATAATCTACTCCTGTTTCTCCATTGACTTGCTTTGAAGAAAGAGCTTGTTCTGTTTTCTCCTTAAGAGCATCTTTTACTACATTCTCTGGTGCCTTTTGTGACGGTTGTGTAAGTTCACCCGAACGGAACGATTCTTCCTGAATTTGAACTTGAAGTTGATCTGTTTCCTCTGCATAACCTACTCCGTATGGTGCAACAGCCGTTAAAGCTAAACCTGTTGTTAATGCTACCTTAGTTAATGTCTTTTTGTTTTTCATTTTGTTCACCTCGTATAATTTTTGAAATAGAAAGCTTGTACAAAGTATACTTCCTGTTTCTGTCGAAAAAAAGGGAAAATACACAATTTATGTAACATTATGCAAAATTACATATATGTGGTCGATGATATAAATAAAGAACGACACATATATGTATATTAATTTCAATAAAAAAGAGCTCTTTTAGGCGCTCATCCAATTGGTTAGTTGTTAATTATCTATATTCATTCTAATCAAAGTGCCCTTACATCTAAATAACAACATAAAAACCCACTCTTTACTATTTTAAGAGTAGGTTTAATGCTATTAAAATAAAAATTGTTATAGGACATCTTATAATTTATATTACTTATTTAAACTTATATTTCGGACATGAAGTTGATTTAGGATAAAGATGGATCAAATGAATACTAATGACCTTGATAAACAAGAAAAAGAAAGTGCGTGTTTTGTTTTATGATGTATATAGTATATAAATACTGTAGTGAAGCAGCGCATCTACAATTTAGATTTTTTAATATAATGTTGTTATGTATGTCTATAGCTGCAAAGATGGATTGTAACGTTATGAGATAGCTGAAGTCTCATATGAGTTTCAGGCTTTTTTATTTTGTCAAAAATATCTTTAATTTGTCTCCCATTTAAATATAGTAAAGGACACATCTATTGCATGTTATTAGCTCAAGGTATGTTCTTTTAAAGCATATTATAAATATGCATAGTAAGAAATAAAACCATAATTATTCAAATAAAAAATCCCCCGGATTTGTTTAATGATCCAGGGGACTTTTTATTGTTGATTCTTTATATTTCCATACCGATCACAGACTTTTTTAGGATAATGGTATGTCCAAGTTTAATAGTTCTTTGCACGAGAGCTATCTATTTTATATTTGTTTAATTATCCTACTAAGTTTTTTGTAAAATTCACCTTTTCTTTTTACATGATTAAACTGATTTGGATTAATATTAACTTTTTGTGAGAGTGCTACAATCTCTTCTTTTGTAATTGAATCTTTAGTATTTATAGATGCTATATTTGTATATTTTCCATCTTCTGTTTTTGGAATTTCTAAAATCCCTTTATTCACAAGATCCACTACAGCCTTGTGCTCTGAAGAATGTGTATTCACCCCAGTAATTTTCCAATTATGCATAACTTTTGGTGTGTATATACCATTCTTTACCTCTTTTAAATATGTAATAGCAAGGTTACGAATGGTGCCACCAGTTTCCCCAAATGCATTCTCTTGTTTAGATGACCATATTTGTTCAAACTTACGCCCCTCTAAAGCTCCACCTTTCGCCTGAAGAGCCTCCATTCTATAAGCATTCATTCCCAGCGTCATAACATCTTTCGTTTTGATTGGTTTATTTGTACGAATAGAGCGTAAATTTGTAATTCTACTTCCATAGGGTTTTGTTAAGTCAATTTCGTATTTTACGCCTCCAAAGAAATCGTTCGTACTGTATTTAGAAGCACGACGGGTTTTATCAAAGCTAACTGTTACATCTCCGGCACGAGATGAGTTAAAGTACCCTGCCGCCCATTCCATATAGTCTTTTAAGTCTTTCCCAGTTACCTTATATACTGTAATTTCTCCCAAAGCATATTGATAGTTATACGCAATATCTTTCTTCTTAATAGGACCTACATCCAAACGGGCATTATCGTTATCAATTTGATGGGCGACTACATCTGCTTTGCTGTAGTAGAGCATGACTTCATGAAAGAAATCTGATAAAGGTGTCTCTTGAATCTGCACACTTGGAATACCCTTTATTTCATTTTCAGGAACAAGGTTTCTACCCTTTAATTGAGCGACAACAACATTTGCATCTCCTCTCGCATACTCGTGAAAAGGTGTCAGTGTGTCTTCAAGTGTAGGATCAGATACTATTGTTGTTCCATCAGTATTTTTTACAGGTATAGCTGTAGCAGTTTTATCTTTTAAAACCAGCTTTCCATCTTGCTTTGTAAAAGTAAGGTCAATACGTGAGATATGTGTTCCATATTTATCTGGTTCTGTAATAATAACGCCATTTACAACTTCTTTTTTAACAAGTTTATGCATATGAGCTGCAAAAATAGCACTTAGTTCCGGACAAGCATTCGCAATATCTTGAACACCAGTACCAGGGATTCCATTCTCATTTTCTAGTCCCATATGCATAACGCCTACCATTACATCTACTTTACCTTCTAATTCTTTAATTGCCTTTTTTGTCTCTTCTACTGGATTTTTCACAACTAAACCATCCAAATGATCTGTCCCTTTTTCAAAATCACTAATCATTGGTGTATTCATACCAATAATCCCGACTTTAATTCCACCTTTTTCAACAATTGTATATGCAGGAAGAAAACGCTCTCCATTTTCCTTATAAATATTTCCTGCTAGTGTCTTGCCCTTATATTGCTCACTAACTTTTTTCAATGTGTCTAATCCAAAGTTAAATTCATGATTTCCAAATGCCCAGGCGTCATATTCCATTGCATTCATCGCTACCATCATTGGCGATTGTGGCTGATCATTGAATAACTCTACTGAATTTCCTTGAATTGTATCCCCAGCATCTACTAATATGGTATTGGGATTTTCTTGACGCACCTTCTTTATAACCGTATAAAGCTGCGTTAAACTTCCACTCGTATTTGCACCATCAAGCGCATAATCCCAAGGCATAAATCTACCATGAATATCGGCAGTACCTAACAGTGTAATATTAACATCAGATTCCTCAGCTTTTGAGATAGATGGTTTGACTGTTACTGCTGTTCCAAGAAGTATAAAAATAACAAAATAACATAAATAGTTCTTCCATTTCATTTTTTGCATAATAACAATATTTCTCCCCTTTTTGTACTTTCATAAAGTTGCTTGAACTTTAAAAATGTAACTTATTATTCGGAAAACTTCAACTGCAAAAGAAAATTTTGGAGGTGGTTCTGCTGTGAAAATATAGAGAATAAAATGCATATACCCCCTAGCAGAATAGCATTTACTTCTTCCTCCAACGTGTGAAGAGCGCTAAACCAACGGTAGATGTATATGTACTGTCAAAATTATGGACATATAACTCATTTCCGGAAATCATTATAACTTAAAGATATAGTGTGTAATGCTGATTACATTTTCGGATTTCATTGCTAATTTATTTCCTTCTAAATGAAAATGCTGAGATCACTTCCAAAAATAATAACCCCGTTCTTCATTTAAGACGGGGTTCCACTTATACAACAATTCGGATTCAGTTTTTTTTCGAATATTCGTTTCCTATTCAAGAGTAAGATCTGCTAGTTTCGTATTTTCTTCTGCTTATCAGGACTTATATTTTATCACTCGAACCCTTGATGCTTTCCTAAATCGCTCAATAAATAGATAATAATTTTTACTTTTCAACTTCACAAAGCAATTTTACCTCTTTGATTTGTTCTATATGACGTTGTTCATGCAAATAGATTAATTCTATCCACTGATCAAGAAGTAATTCTCCAAGAGCTGGATGCATCACTGATTTTTTTGCCAATTTAGATTCATCTTCTATTGTACTCAGAAAACGCATCAATGCTTTTCTAGAGTCGTTTAACAAATCAACCATTTGCAGCACTTCAAATGGTTCTATACTTGGTTCAATCATTTCTGGTGCTATAAATTTTATTGATCTATCTAATACAATAGTATGAATTTCTTTACGCTCATTTTGGAAACTATCCATCTTTTTTAATCCTGACGAAATAACCGTTATAACTCTCTCATCTAATAAAACTAAGTGATGACAAACTTGTGCTATACTCCATTTATCCTTATCTGGTTTTCTATTAAATTGAGTATCACTTAACAAAGTAATTTCCTCAAATAATTGATTTCTCGTTTCATAAAACTTGTCCTTTACAAATGTATTCATGTGAATTCTCCTTTCATTAGAACCTATATACTTAGATTCCTGCGTTAGAAATATTCTCTATAGAAGAAAGATTTTCCTTCACTACTTTTTCTCTAATTCACGACTAAATATATGAGTTTTCTCAACATCCTTGAAGGTTTCCTTGAGGTTATCATGTGCTGCAGCTACACCATAATACTTTCCACCGAATCCTTTCAATACAACTACATAAAACGTTCCTAATTATCAATCTAGCATTAAATAAATGTAAAAAATGCCCCTATTCATTCATTTTTCATGCGTATGTATGTACATTTGTTAATTTATTCGATATATTATGTGTATTGAATGATTACGAAAAGCTTATTGGTCGCTAAAAAACACCTTATATTTTTATATCCGAGAAAACTACAAAATGTATAAAATTCCATTTGTCAAATGAATTTAATGCGGAAGGAGGTTTGTGGTTACTTCATCGGGATATAATCATCAGTTTTGAACTGATAAAAATATAGGAGGCGACATAATGTTTCGTACGATTTCAAATTTCATGAGAGTAGCTGAGATAAGAAACAAAATTCTTTTTACACTAGCAATGCTAATTGTTTTTCGAATTGGCACGTTTATTCCAGTTCCTCATACTAACGCAGAGGTATTAAAAGTACAAGATCAAGCTAACGTTTTAGGTATGCTAAACGTATTTGGCGGAGGAGCACTGCAACACTTCTCAATCTTTGCTGTAGGTATTACACCATATATTACAGCTTCCATCATAGTACAATTACTACAAATGGACGTTATACCTAAATTTTCGGAATGGGCAAAGCAAGGAGAAATGGGCCGAAAGAAATCAGCTCAATTCACTCGATACTTTACAATCATTCTCGCATTCATACAAGCCATTGGGATGTCTTATGGTTTTAATAATATAGCAGGTGGACAATTAATTACAGATCAAAGCTGGACTACATACTTATTTATTGCGACAGTTTTAACTGCAGGTACTGCATTTTTACTTTGGTTAGGTGAACAAATTACCGCTAATGGCGTTGGTAACGGTATTTCGATGATTATCTTCGCAGGACTTGTTGCGGCGATTCCAAATGTTGCGAATCAAATTTATTTGCAACAATTTCAAAATGCAGGCGATCAATTATTCATGCACATCATAAAGATGGTCTTAATTGGTCTCGTAATTTTAGCGATAGTTGTTGGTGTTATTTACATTCAACAAGCTGTGCGTAAAATACCGATTCAATATGCAAAAGCTGTTTCAGGAAACAATCAATATCAAGGAGCAAAAAACACTCATTTACCTCTTAAAGTAAATAGTGCTGGTGTAATTCCAGTTATCTTTGCTTCCGCATTTTTAATGACGCCGCGTACAATTGCGCAGCTCTTCCCTGATTCAAGCGTATCGCAATGGTTAGTTGCAAATCTTGATTTCGCACATCCACTTGGAATGACGCTTTATGTCGGTCTGATCGTTGCTTTCACATACTTCTACGCATTTATTCAAGTAAACCCTGAACAAATGGCTGAGAATTTGAAAAAACAAAATGGCTATGTGCCTGGTATTCGTCCTGGTAAATCAACAGAACAATATGTAACGAAAATTTTATACCGTTTAACATTTATCGGTGCAATTTTCTTAGGTGCCATTTCAATTTTACCGCTCGTATTCACAAAAATTGCTACATTACCACCTTCTGCACAAATTGGTGGTACAAGCTTACTTATCATCGTCGGTGTAGCACTTGAAACAATGAAGACGTTAGAAAGTCAGCTTGTGAAACGTCATTATAAAGGGTTTATAAAAAAAGTAAATTAAGTAAAAAACACAGTTGGTTATTTTTCCAACTGTGTTTTTGATTCTACTACCTCTAATTTTACCTCTAATGTATCAATCACTTTTTCTAAGTTCACAATTTTTTCATCTAATGCTTGGATGCGTTTTTCGCTATCCTCTACATTATTATATTTTAACTCATCATTGGAAGATTTGAACTGCTCCCATAATTCAAAAATAGTATTTTCAGTAGGTGATTTTGATTTTTCACCACTACTGGTTGCATCTTTATTTGATTCTAATTCAAATTGAAGTTCATATGTATTTCCAGTTAACTCTTTAGCTATTTCCGCAATTAAATCTTTATAAGACTTTTCAACCCATCCTTGTTGGAATTCGTTTTCAAAATAAATGATTAATGAATTTTCATTTATTCTGGCTGTCGTTTCTTTAACCCATGTTTCATATGAAGGTCTTGAAATTATTAATTGCATTTTACCTTTTATTTCATTCCAAATTGTATTGGGTTCTTCTTGTCCGGAAGTGAGTGGATTATTTTGCATATGATGAATATGTGTGATAGGAGTGGTTTTTGATTCTATTTCGAACCAAATTTGATATTCTTCATTAGTAAGTTTCTGTACGGTACTTGAAATTATATTTTTATACTCACCTTCAAGCAAATCACGATGAAACGCATCCTCACAAAAGATTATTAATGTATTATCTTCTATAGTAGCATTTGTATTTCTAACCCAGGTTATAAATGTTTTCTCTGCTAATTTTGGCCTTAACGCTTTCTTTACTTCATCCCAGCTATTTAGCCTTTCTTTTGGAACATCTTTCAACTTTGATGGTTCGTCATTACATAGATCAAACTGAATTTCAAACGTCGTATTAAACATTTCTCTTAATGTATGAAATACTAATTCTTTGTAGTGAGATTCTAACCAGTCACGAGCAAATTCATTTGGACAATAAATTGTTAATATATCATCCTCTAAATAAACAGTAGTATTAGTAAACCAAGTTTCATATGATGGTTTTGAAATTTGCGGTCGAATTTTTTCCTTTACTTCAGTCCAATTCATTTTCATAATAACTCCCCTCTTTTTATAGTTCTCTTTCATATAGCTTAATAATATTACGCCTTTCCAATAAATAAAGTCAATCCGTATCATGAATAAAATTCAAGCAGCCCTGTTATATACAGGGCTGCTTCTTTATACAACTACATTTCCTTCTCAAATAATTTCCCTTGTTTGAAATAGCTTCGGAGTGTGGATCGATTAGCTAAAAATACACCAACCAAAATAAAACAAGCACCTATTCCCATTGTAGGGTTTAAAGGTTCTCCTAATATGATATATCCTACAATAATAGCAATTAACGGTGATACATATAACCACGTTGACGGGAATACAGGATTTGTTTTTGATAAGAGCCAATAATATAATCCGTGCCCACCAATTGATCCGATAAAGATAAGATATAAAATAGGCCACTGTACACTCCATGAAGCTAATACAGATACATTCGGTTGTTCTACTATGACGGATGCGATTAGTAATAATACCCCTCCGTAAAACATTTGAATACCATTAATGAGAAATGGTGATACACTTTGTAAATCCGAAAGTATTTCTTTTGAGCGAATAGAGCCTATTCCGTAAAATAACTCTCCTATTATTAAAACAAAACAAGCGATACTCCATATGAGACTTACTTCTTGGTGCGTTCCTGGTAAAGAAACAAAAACAACACCTATTAGTGCGATAATTAAAGCAAAAAGTTGCTCTTTTTGTAATTTTTCCTTATTTCTCTTTGCCTGTAATAATAAAATCATCATCGGCCCCGTAGCAGAAAGTACAGCAGCTAATCCTGAAGAAATATATTGTTCCGCCCAGTACAATGTAGCAAATGTCATAAACGTTAAGCAAAAACCAGCATATATAATACGTTTTGAAAATACATGTGGCATAATTTCCTTTCGCTTTAACTTAAATATAATCATCAGAATGACGCCTGCTAAAAAGAAACGAATTCCTGCTGAAAATAATGGGGGCGCTCCTGCTTCAATTCCGATTTTTATCGTTAAAAATGTTGTTCCGAAAATAATACATACTAAAATATAATTGAAAATGACCATTTTTCTTCCTCCTTTTTACTCTTAACATGAGTATAGAAGGTATGGTGTATAACAGTGTATCTATGTATATAACAGTTACTTAAAATTGTAGTTGATTCTCTTTATATTTTTCGCTTTAATAAAATAAAAACGAAAAAGGTGAAACCATGAAGATTGTCCTTCGTAAAGAATCCAACATACCGTATTACCAACAAATATATATGCAAATCGTTGAAAGAGTACAAAGTGGCATGCTTGCGCATGGTGACCTCCTTCCATCTTTACGCTCTATGGCCGAAGATTTGCAGATTAGCCTATTAACTGTTCGTAAAGCATACAAGCAATTAGAAAAGAAAGAATATATACGCATTGAGCAAGGAAAAGGTGCTTATATACATAAACATGTAAAGAAAGATTTCAAACCAATTCCGTACAAATGGCAACAAACGAAAACGATTAATGTTATGCGATCTCAATATGCAATGAATCAGCACCGAAAATATTACGATTTTTCACAAGCGATTTTGTATCCTCGTTTATTGCCAAATCCATTCTTAGCAGACGAAATGCATAAAATACTTCATAAAGACCAGATGATCCTAGCAACTTATGGGCCAGTACAGGGTGATTATGAACTGCGAGTTGAAATAGCAAATTACTTAAGTGAACACCAGAATTTAGTGACCGATCCATCTAAATTATTAATTACAAGCGGAGCACAACAAGGAATTGATTTAATTGCTCAAACATTATTAAAACCTGGTGATATTGTATTAGTGGAAAGTCCTTGTTACAGTGCTGCGCTTGATATTTTCATCAATAAAGGTGCTAAAATTATACCAGTTTCTCTTGATAATCATGGAGTTCGCTCCGACTTAATCGATGATATTTGTCAAAGTAAAAATCCCGTATTATTGTATACGAATCCAACTTTCCAGAACCCGACAGGTACAGTAATGAGTAATGAACGGCGAATGGAACTTATAGAACTAGCAGAGCTATATGAGTTTTTTATAATTGAAGATGATTCTTTCGGAGAAATATATTTTGAGGGTGCTACTATTTCCTCTCCTATCAAAAATTTTGATACGAATGGTCATGTAATATATATAAAAGGATTTAGTAAAACGTTAGCACCAGGATTGCGTATCGCATCTCTTATTGCCGATGGGCCTATTTTTGAATGGTTATATGCTGTAAAAGGTTCAATGGATATCGGTAGTCCTTTATTAACGCAAAAAGCACTCCTTCCTTTTTTACGTGCAGAACGTATGAAAAATCATTTAGAAAAATTACGTACGGCTTTACAAATTAGACGTGATATAACTATTGATATGTTATCACCACTTAAAGAATTACGATTTGAAATACCAAATGGTGGCTTTAATTTATGGATTACACTTCCTGATTCGATAGATCCCTTTACCTTATTACAAAAAGCAAATGAAGTAGATGTCTCTTTTTTACCAGGAACAGCTTGTCTATTAAATACAGATATAAGTAATAACCAATTACGGATTAGCTACTCGATGTTAAGTGAAAAAGATATGTTGATTGGTTTAGAGAAATTACATGATACAATACGAAACTGTATATTATAGAAATAACATTACATATCCAATAAGAAATACTATCCAAAATGAAAATGTGACTTTTTGGATAGTATTTTTTTCTGCGTTTTTTGTAGTTCAACTTCACTTTCTCTACAAGCCACTATTTTCATTATCCTCCGACTTTCATTACAATTTTACCTCTAATATGTTGACCTTCACTCAAAATATGAGCTTCTCTAACCCCCTCTTCATTAAACGGCACAACTTTACTTATAATTGGTTTTATTTTTCCGTGTACAATTAATTTTGATAATGCTTCTAATTGCTTTCCGTTTGGTTTTAGCCATAAAAACCCTGATTTTATCCCTTTTACTTTTTGAATTGGCTCATGAACAATCGAAACTAACACACCACCAGATTTTATAATTTGAAAGCTTTTTTCTTGTACTTCGCCACCTATTGTATCTAATACAATATCGAAATCTGATAGTAACTCTTCAAATTTATCTTTTTTATAATCAATAACGAGATCTGCTCCTAAAGACTTTAAAAACTCTTCATTCTTACTACTTGCAGTTGTCGCAACAAAAGCTCCAAATGATTTTGCGATTTGGATTGCCAAACTTCCAACTCCACCAGCTCCAGCATGAATGAGTACTCGGTCATGTTCTTTTATTTTTGCGTAATCTACAAGACTTTGCCACGCTGTAAGTCCTGCAAGAGGAATAGAAGCTGCCTCTTCGAAACTTAGATTAGTAGGCATATAAGATACTAAATCCGATTTTACTGTAATGAATTCAGCATAAGAGCCCTTCCCTATATTTTCAGGTTTCGTAAATACTTTATCTCCTACTTTGAAGCACTCTACCTCTTCCCCAACTTCTTCAATAACCCCAGCTACATCCAACCCTAAAATAATCGGAAATGAAAATCGCAACTGTTCTTGTAAGTCTCCTTTTCTTATTTTCCAATCAACAGGATTAACAGATGTCGCGAGAATACGTATCAATACCTCGTTACCTTTAACAATTGGTTTTATAACTTCTCTTTCTTTTAATTCTTCAACATTACCATATTGATCTATAATAATTGCTTTCATTTCCATTCCTCCTTGCTATTTATTTTAATAACATACAAATATTTCTCAAAATTTTTTGCCTTGAATTATCATAAACTTATTTTTGGGGGTAATTACGTAAGAAGCGTTATGAATTCCGTAAGAAAACGTACACTCACCTTAGAATCACTCAAAACTGTATTTTCAATTACATTCAAAAGAAATGGGGAGAACTCTATGACTGAAAAGATATTTAAAATAAACGGGATTGATATATGTACAGAAAGCTTTGGGAACCCTAAAAACCCAGCTATTTTATTAATTATGGGTGCTACGTGTTCAATGGTTTATTGGGATGAAGAGTTTTGTGAACAGTTAGCTAACACGGGGAAATTTGTTATTCGTTTTGATAACCGTGATGTGGGATGCTCTGTTACATATGAGCCTGGAACTTCCAATTATACAGTTACAGATATGGCTGAAGATGCAATTGGGGTCCTCGATGCTTATCATATTGATAAAGCACATCTATTCGGTATGTCATTAGGTGGAATGATCGCTCAAATTGCTGCTGTAAAACATCCCGAAAGAATTTTAACGTTAACATTACTGGCTACAAGTGTGATAGGCTCTGACGATAACACGCGCGATTTACCTCCGATGGACGAAAGAATTTTAACACATCACGCAAATGGCACGCATTTAGATTGGACAAATAAAAATGTTGTAGCAAAATATTTAGTTTCCGGATCTCGCCTATTATGTGGGTCCAAACGAACATTTGATGAAAAAAGAGTCTATAATCAAGTAAAACAAGAAATAGAACGCGCAAACAATCTATTAAGTATGTTTAATCACGCTTTACTTCAAGGTGATGATGCTTATGAAGGTGTGCTTCACTCCATACAAGCACCTACATTAGTTATTCACGGAACAGACGATACTGCACTCCCTTTTGAACATGGTCTCGCACTTATTGATGAAATTCCTAACTCAGTCCTACTAACCCTTGAAGGCGCAGGACATGAAAATCATCCTGATGACTGGGAAGACATCATTCATGCAGTTATTGAACATACATCTAAAATATAGATAAATAACGAATAGAAGGGGCACACCATAATTTGTGCCCCTTCTATTCGTTACATGTAAAAAAGCCCATCACTGTATCCGTATGTATAGTGATGGGCAATACTTATTTTTTCTATGTTTAAAAAAACGGACAATCTAATTGATCAACAGATTCCCATGATTTTTTTTTTATATTATCGGTGGATTTATTAGCTTCTAGTGGCACGTTTTT
This sequence comes from Bacillus pretiosus, assembly GCF_052947655.1. NCBI lineage: Bacteria > Bacillati > Bacillota > Bacilli > Caryophanales > Bacillaceae > Bacillus > Bacillus pretiosus. The sequence continues at coordinate 2,658,824 of NZ_CM129593.1, forward strand.
AAAGGGATTTACTTCGACCTTTAATAAAGATGATGGCTCCACGTATAATGAGAAAACATGGCTACTTGGTATAGCTTTTGACACATCAATATCTCCTACTTGTTTAAAGAGTTGCTGCGCTGCAAAGAAAAAGAAATTGGTTGGGTTTGATTGTTTATTCAGCCATGCAATCATTTCAGGTGATACTGATTTATGAATATTGATTTTTACTCGATCACCACGTTTATATCGCCTAGATCGCATACTTCCACCAACTAACTTATCGTTAAGTTTGTAAATCCTAACTCTTTTTGCTTATGCTCTCTATATTTTGGCGAACAAGTGTAGACTAATAATCCACGTGCATTTGTAAATAATGGATTATCTACAAAGATTACATTTGTTAGTCGTCCTTTTTGTTTTAAAATCATTTTTAAACTGTTTTTAATAATTACTGCGCCCCCGCCATAAATAAATACGTATGGATCGTCTTTCATGTCATCAATTTTGTTTATGATATCTGTTGCGACACGCGCTGCTAAACCTAATAATGCTGGTTGTGATTCTTCAACTAGTAACGCATTTCTTGGGTGCTTTTCATTTAAATAAATTTGGTTAAACTCTGTAATACTATCAATCGTCTTTGTTGGATACTTCCGATTCCATCTTGTAATAATTTGTAGTAACGTTTCTTTCACACCGTATGATAAGCCCTTACTTAGTTGTGGTCTAAAGTTCACACCTAGTGAAACTACTTCTTCTGTCGTCCCTGCACCAATATCAAAAGACAATAAAGTTTTATCAACAAAATCAATTTCTGAAACTTGATTTTGTTCACATTCTATTTTATGTTTCACTACATTTCCTTCTTCATCATATACAATGCCCCACGTACCAGAAGCGCCCTCAGGTAGGCATTTACAATATTCGATTGAAATATTAATTGTCACATCACGTCCGTTTGGATAATGGAACACAACCTTATGATTGCCCATATAACGTTTCGCATTTTCCGCAGCTATTTCTTGTGTAATAAGCTGCATAGGAAGAGCAACAGATAAATCATAACGAATATTAATATGACTAGAAGTTGGACTTTGACGCATAGCACTTACTGCTAAACCAGATAGAATTGTAATAACCATTAACTCATCAGTTGACTTATTTGATTTCTTCTCAACCTCAGTGCCTTTTAATTGATCTTGAATGACTTTTTCCCCAACGATATACCGCACGTTATTTAACATTAGCGATGGAGAACTAATGGTCACGTCAATGTGATTTTCTAATTCAGATAATGAAACATCACTCTCATCTAACAATCCTGTAGGCTCTCCTATATATAAAGAATATATACTCGGAATAAAAATAGGGTCTTGCCCTTTCACCATTAACTTCAAACCGTTATTTCCTGCATCAGCACCAGCTTTTAATAGAATAGACATAACTACCCCCTAAATTAATCTGACATCCCTTCCAAATATATGCGAGCCCATTCTTTTACATTCAAATGTAATGTAATTTTTTATTAATCATAAAAACAAAATATCATGTTCTTGCACCATTTGTGTAAAAAGTATTTGACATAAAATTTTTCCAATTTTATACTATAGATGTAAAGAGTTTTTTACAACTATGGAGGTGTCATTTCTAATATGAATCGCAAAAATTACATTTTACTAACAATCGTTTTATCGTTACTTGGAGTACTTATACATGGAGTCTATAAATACATCTCTGAAGGTGCGATTTTAGGTGGAACAATCTTCGCAAGTGCAATAATAATTAGCTACCTCATCAATCATATTACGTGGGGAGATCCAAACGGAGTATCGGAAGAAAGCCAAGATGAAAAGGGACAGCAAATACAATATAAAAGTTTTAAAATTGCTTATTTTGTACTTATATGTCTTATGTTTTTTGTTTTACTATTATCAGAAGGATTTGCATTCCTATTACTCGATGAAATAAAGAATCTTCCTCTTTTTATCGCCCTTTGTTCTTCATACTTTATTTATCCTATCGTCGAACTTATAGTCGCAAAACAATATAAATAAAAAGGTGAGATTTTCTATATACAGAAAATCTCACCTTTTTATATTTATATACCCTCAACTATCGCTTTTAATTTATTCACAGTCCGCCAATTTCTTACTGTAGCTGGTGTATGTAACTTCTGAAACTGGTTCATTAATTTAGAATTTCGAATGCTATTTTTGAAAAATAAATACACAACTTTTTCATGAATATAGCAATCTTCAGTCTCATTTTTTTGCATAAGCAGCTGATCTTTTTCTTTTTCAGAAAGTTCGTTTGCTAAGAAAGCAACATGTATACTTTCACCTTCTAGCAATGAATCGGCTTCATAGGGGCATCTTTTTATCATATTTATAAATTCCTCATGTGTTCTTAACATGACTGGAACATCAAAACCAAAAACGTTTTTAATTTCCGATTGTATTCGTTTATTTAAAAAATCAACATCATTTTCAGATTCGAACACGATATTACCGCTTTGAATATATGTTTTTACTTGTTTTAACTCTATTGATTCAAACATTTGTTTTAAATCCGCCATTTTGATTACCTTATGCCCGCCTACATTGATTCCTCTTAGTAATGTAATATAAATTGTCATATCAATCCTCCCCATTTAAATGAGCCGAACAATTGAGTTGATTTTCACTCTCATATTTCTCGGATATTTGTTTTAATTCCTCTAACATATCATGTATAGATAATACCTCAAACAAAATGATAGATTCGCTTGAAAAGTGATGATGATATTGATTTGGTTTACAATGTCCTAAATCATTTTTATAATCCCAAAATTTTTTGTCTAATTCATCAATCAGTTTAAAATGTTCTTCATCTATTTCATTACAATTATTTCTTAATATAGAAATTACAGAATGAACCGTTCGCTGTAATATCTCTTTTTTATTTTGTGACCAGTCCCATGTTTCAATTGGTGCTCGAGCTAAATTATCTATATGGTAAATAATTTGCTGCAATATATGGAGTTGCTTCTGCATGGCTAAAAAGCTTCTCATTTCCTTCTTTGTATGTCGATGATATTTCCAATCTTTTTGCTCATATTGAACAAATTGTACCGCTTTATGTAATGATAAATTTAAACTAGATAGATTATGAGTTGTCTCTTTCTTTATAACTTTCCCTTCAATTAATGCATTAAGCCATTCCTCCATAATATTTGCTGTTTTAACAAATAGCTCCTCTGTACATCCCGAAATGGTTTTAAGGTAGTGTGGTGGCAAAATGAAAAAATTCACTAAAGTAGATACTATAATACCAGTAGATGTAGTAGCTAATCGAATTAAAAATGCAGTGAAATAATGATCTGCCGTAATAGGGATCATTGCAACAGCAGTTAATGTTGCGACTAACGTTCCCGCATGTAACTTTAGTTTTTGACATGTAACGATTGTAAACATCGCTGCTAACGCATAAGAAAGAGCCTGATGACCTAGGGAAAATGTGAAAGTCATTGCATACGCCGATCCAATTGTTGAAGCTGGAAAACGAATTAGCCCTTTTTTTATAGAATCCGTTGCAGTTGGCTCAATCGTTACAATAGCCGTGATGACAGCAAAAATAGTGGGTATATTGAAAAATTCACAAACTAGAACTGTAAGAAAAACTGCTATTCCGGTTTTTATCACCCTTCCTCCAACAATATTCCATTTTCTAACTTGATTCATTTTGTATTTCCTTCATTTCTATTTCATTTATATATATATTCTACATTATATATCGTACTAAATAAAAAACTTACTACTTTGTTATGCAAGAGTAAGTTTTTCTTCTCGTTATTTCATGATAGGTAAATGCATTATAATTTGTTGACCAATTGGTCCCATTCTTCTAAAGCCTTTATCTTGGAAGCCGACTTTTTCATATAAATTTTGTGCAGGAATATTTTTTTCATTCACAGCAAGTACAACCTCATTTTTTATCGGGAAATAACGTTTTACAAACTCTTGTAATAATGCCAATGATTTTTTAGCATATCCTTTTCTTTGTCTATTGTGATTTATAGAAAACGAAGTTAAAAGTAAAGCATCTTGATTGTCTGTGAACTCCTGTACTCTATCCCCTGTTTGCAGTGCGAAAAGACCAACAGGTACCCCATTGTAATCTAAAATAACAATCACATTTTTTGTTCGATCACTTTTTGCTTTCTCCAATAATTCACCTGGATCTGATGTGAATTGAACTTGTTCACTTGGTAAAGTAAATGTTTGTATAACTTCTTTATACTTCTCCTTATACGGAACTAATCGAATTTCCCCTGTATGTATGTTCATGCTAAACTCTCCCATTTTTCAACTTATTAACTTAAACCTTGCTGCGCTTTTGAATGCACTTTTCCATCTAAAAAGGTAATTTCAACTAATGAAGTTGGATCGCTTCCCTTCCATGAAAAAATTTGTTTAATTTGTGTAGAATCTTCTACACCTTCTTCTATAAGTAAATTACCATCAAAACCAATTACATCTTTCACTTCAATATAAGTCATTCCTTCATTTATATTCGAGAAATGATTTATATTGATAGACTCTTTCTTCTCACTTTCCAACACAGTAGAAGAAGTCGCTGTTTGTTTTTTTACTTCTTTCTTCTGTTCACACGCTGTCATACTGAAACCTAAGCATAAACTACATACTATTAATGCGCTTTTTTTCATCATAACAGTTGTCCCTCCCACCATAATTAAACCATATATTCCCTTAAAAATAAACTGAATATTAAATATTATATTGAAAAATCCCCGTACAATTAAGTACGGGGTTAACTTTATTTATTCAAATGATTATTTGATTGGTCATTCTGTTCTTTTCTTAGTTCTTGTTCTTCATCTTTTGGTAATTGTTTATCATTATCTTTAATTGGATTCGTTTCTCGATTTTCAATCATGTCATTTGGAACTTGTGGCATTACTCGGCCAACAATTGCTGCTAACTCATCAAGTATACCTTCACCTGTTTTTCCTTTTTTAATTTGCTTTCCAATTTGTTTGAGTCGTTCATACGTATCAACATCCGCTACAACGACTGCATTAGCACCATCCGGATCGTTTTTTAAACTTTCTGCTACAGAGTATTTAATGGACTCCACGCGAGTTCGATCGAGTTTCGCTTTTACATCAATACCTACAATAGCATATTTCCCCACAACTACCGCTGTTGCATCATTCACACCTGGCACACTTGCGGCTAAAGATGCTAAATGGTCCGCCGCTTTTTCATTTGGCTTATTTGGTTTGTTTGTATAATTAACATTTTTCGTCGAAACATTTTTTTGCTCTGGTTTTTCGTTTGGATTGTCCTTTTTTCCAATACTGCATCCTGTTATAAAAAAGCAAAGCATCAACATATATATTAAGATCTTCATTATTCTCACCACTTTACTATTAAAGTTTAATCATAAATTTTTTCAACAGCTTGCATTTTCTTCACTTTTTCCTCTGCTCCGCTATTTGCATTAATGAAAATTTGGTACGTATCTTTCCCTAAAGTACCTACAAATTCATAGCAAAGTACTTCATTATGCAAATCATTTACAACTACGGCTTTACGTTCTTCCATAACTTTAACATCTGGATTAATTTTCTTTCTTGCTTCTGCTGCAGTTAGCTTTGCTGAGGGAACTGTTCGTTTTTGGTGTGATGCTAAATATTCTTTTGCAGAAAAACCAACGATAGAACCATCATCTAAAGCAATTTTCATTTGAATTGCTTCTGGATAAATTCGTACGCCATTCTCATTTACTACATACGTAAATACACCAACGTTATCATATTGTGAGCTATCAAAAAGCTCCATATTATTAAACTTGTGGTCCTTTAAAAATTTCAAACCTTTACTTCCTGCATCGTTTAAACTAATTTTCTGTTCTTTAATTTCTCGGTTATTCATAACCCAAATTGGATATCCGCCTTTTCCGGTAATATCCATATAAAACTCATTATTCGTTGCTGGATCTTTAATTTTCACACTATAGAAAGATTCTTTCGCACCTTTTCCGCTTTTCTCAACATCTACTTTTTCATTTCCTTTTAAATTCAAAAATGATTTTGCGATTTTCGCCGCTTCATCTTTAGAAATTGCTTTTCCTTCTGCTTCAAATCCGCCTTTTTTATTTTTTTGCGCACTAGTAAAGGTCGGTCCGAAGTTTGTAGACGAATACGATGTTACGTTTTTCTCTACTGTTTTTAATCCATCAATAATTGTATTGTCTGCAGGATCATGATTTGATGCGAGTGCCATCTCAACATCCATCCAGCGTAAATTATTTTTCAAAACAAGATGTTGTACTTTTCTTAGTTCATCTTGTATATTGCCTGCATTTGAATATAAAGTTTCCAACGTTTTGTATTCTTGATCATTTAACGGCTCTTTTTCTAAATCACGAATGGCTGCACGGTAACTAAAATCACCGATATTTGCTAAAAATTCTTCCGTTTTATTAAAAGGCATTAATGTTAAAGGCAGTTGTCCTACATCCGAACGAGCTACAGATGTTATTCTCCATACGTCTGCTAATGCAGGTGATAAAGATGCACGTGAATTCATCGCGAGCGTTGTTCCAATTTTGTCGTGCAATAAATCAACCTCATATGCTAAATCATGAAACGCACGTTGATAGCTATTTTCTGCTCGAATTAATACTGCATTCTTCTCTTGATGTTCTTTGTAGCCCCAATATCCTGTTCCAACTACACCGACTGTTAATAATACGATTATAATACCTCGTAACATAGTTCCACCTCCGCTCTATTTACAGAAAATATGTTTCCCGATCTTTTTAATTTGTGGACGAGTCCAAATCCATTTACTTGTTGCGGTATCTGGATTGAAATAGTACAATGCATTTCCTGTTGGATCCCATCCATTAACTGCATCTAATACAGCTTTTTTCGCTGTTTCATTTGGCGTTAAATATATTTGTCCGTCTGCTACCGCTGTAAATGCTCTTGGCTCAAAGATTACACCCGAAACGGTATTTGGGAATGATGCACTTGTAACTCGATTCAAAATAACCGCAGCTACTGCAACTTGCCCTAAGTATGGTTCACCACGAGATTCTCCATATACTGCGTTTGCCATAAGCTGAATGTCATTTTGAGAATAACCATTTGGAACATTTGTCCCTTTATTTTGAGATGGTTTATTTTCTTGTGCAGTACCACCACTATTTCCTTTATTCGTTGTCGTTCCTTTATTAGCTGTTGACTTGTCATACTTCGTTGCTTTTACTAGCATTTGCTTCGTTTTAGCTCCAGCTAAACCATCAACAGGTAATCCGAATTTCTCTTGAAAATTTCGAAGTGCCCAGTATGTACCCCATCCGAAAACACCATCCACTTTTCCCGTATAAAATCCGTTATATTTCAAACGAGATTGCAGTTCAATGACATCTTCGCCAGATGCTCCTCTTTGAATGACTTGATTAGAAAAAGCTTCAACATTTTTTAGTTGTATACTACTTACCATCAAAGATAGTCCTATGAATGCAAGTAAAATTGCTATTTTAAAAATAGCTTTTTGACGCATGATTTTCCCTCCTTAATTACGGAAATGATTTCTTGGTTATGTTTTGTAAAAGCCTCGCTTTTATGTAAAGAAGACAAAAAAATCCAAACTCATATCGTTGAAAAAATATGTAAACAATATAAAAAAATATAAAAGGAGTTCATCATGAAAAAATTGTTAAAGCGTATCGCACTCGTCATTTTGTTCATAACTACATGTTCAAATATATATACTGTCCCATCAATTGTTCATGCGCAGCCTCCGTATGCCAAATGGGGGAAACTTGCTGTAGAAAAGACGAAAGAACAATACCCAAAAGCGGAGATTATTGATTACCTTCATATAGGTAGAAAACCGAAAACCGTTCAAATAACGGTTGAAAAATTTAAATTGTGGCTACGTGAAGATGGAAAAGAATATGGTGTTTTTGTTGATGTAGAATTTGAAACGAAGACAGATAAATTTATAAAGATGACATTTCAGAAGACGAGTAGATAAAATGAAAGAACCCGTACTGTTTATATTTTAAACAGTGCGGGTTCTTTCATTTCTATAATCCATTCCTAAATTTACACCTTTCAAACATTCTCTCTTCTTATATAAACTTATAATGCTCCTGTACATGCTCAATAAACAATTTCAATGGAACAAGTCCACGTTTTGGCATATGACTACTTATTACAGCAACAAGTTCTAACTGTGGAATGATAATGATGTATTGTCCGCCATATCCCATAGCAAAATACATACAATACGGTATGTGAAATCTTTCGTTATTCAAAACCCACCAGTGATATCCATAAGCCCCCACATGTTCATACGTTTCAAATAGAGCTTTACTAGATTCTTCTAACCATTTCGATGATACAATTTCATTCCCTTGCCAATATCCATTCTGCAAACATAATATTCCGAGCTTTAATAAATCTTTAGATTTCATTTTCATACCGAAACCGCCGACATGTATGCCTTGCGGATCTTGTTGCCACTCATATTCGGTAATTTCTAATGGATCAAATAAATATCTTTTCGCAAACTGCTCTGTCGACATTCCGGTAACTTCTTGAACAATATAGCTAAGCAAGTGAGAAGACCCTGAGTTATAATTCATTTTTGTAGCTGGTTCTTCCATTATTGGTTTTTCTAATATATACTGCACCCAGTTTTCCGATTCTACAAAATCATTTGGGAACACTACTCCATTTCCGAACTCTTTCCAATCCTCACCTGTAGTCATCGTTAATAAATGATAAAGAGTCAAATCCCGCTTTTCATTAGATACATTTTCAATCCACTCTATAATCGGTGTATGTATATCATTTATATATCCTTTATCAATTGCAATACCAATTAATATAGATACAATGCTTTTTGTAATCGAGTTTATTTTATATAAATTACTTGCACATTCTATCGTTTTATAATATTCATTGGTTAGCTCACCTTTTTGATAAACGAGAAATGTATTTACTTTTTTCTTTTCAAATTTATTTTCTAGTTGCTTGAAATCCAAAACTTTACCTCCAATTAAATCATTACCTTATTTATTATATCTTGTAGCTTTAATTAAAACATAAATGTGTTCAAATAAAAAACAAACCTGCCAGTAATAAACTGACAGGTTTGTTTTTTATAATTTCGTACGAACATTCCAAAGCTCTGGGAAGAAACATTGATCAAGTACTCGTTTTAAATACGATACACCAGAAGATCCGCCTGTTCCCATTTTATGACCAATAATACGTTCTACCGTTTTCATATGACGGAAACGCCATTGTTGTAGCCAATCTTCGATATCAATTAATTTTTCAGCAAGCTGATATAAGTTCCAATATTTTTTCACATCGGCATACACTTCTATCCATGCTGCTTCTACTGTTGCGTCTTCTTCATAAGGCTGCGTAATATCACGATTTAACACATCTTTATGAATAGGGAATCCTTCTTTTACAAGTGCTTGAATTGCCACATCATACAAACTTGGTGCGTGTAGTGCTGTATGAAGTCGAGCGTGTAATTCTGGATCTTTTTCATAAATTTTTAATGCGTGCGGCGTTTTATAGCCAAGCGCATACTCAATCATACGATATTGATACGATTGAAAACCTGAAGCTTGACCGAGTGAGTCACGAAACTCAATGTACTCTGATGGTGTTAATGTCGCAAGAATATCCCAAGATTGAATAATTTGCGACTGAATTTTTGATACACGTGCTAACATTTTAAAAGCTGGTTGTAATTTATCTTGTTTAATAGATTCAATCGCTGCGTTTAACTCATGTAAAATAAGCTTCATCCAAAGTTCACTTGCTTGGTGAATCACGATGAATAACATTTCATCATGATGATCTGATAATCTCTTTTGAGAAGATAGTAAACTATCTAATTGTAAATACTCCCCGTACGTCATATTCTCTTTAAAATCCGTATGAATTCCTTTTTCCATAATTACCTTTTCGTTTTCTTTCATATTAGCCAAACGCCCCTTTTATGTAATTCTACTTATATTGGTCTAATAACTGCTCGAACTGGACTTCCATCTGCATCTGTTAAGGCAAGTGGTAATGCGATTAATTCATAATCGCCGTCTGCTACATGATCTAGTACGACATTTTCTAAAATGTGTATACCATGTTTAAACAATTGGTGATGCGCTGCCAATTCTTTATCGTCTAATGGATCTACTGATGGTACATCTACCCCAATTAAACGAATTCCCTTTTCAGAAAGAAATGGTGCGATATCAGCACGTAAATGCGGAATTACATTCGGGAATTCATTCGCTTTACCATGTGAAGATGTGCGTAACAACAAGCGTTCTATACCTTCTAAATGAAAGGTTTCTAATTCCTTTTTCCCAATGCTTTCAAGATTAGAAACATCAATGATCCGCGCTGGACCGACATAAACTTGAACATCTAAATCTATTACTTTCTTTCCATCATTATCAAAATGAAACGGTGCGTCAATATGAGTACCTGTATGAATACTCATCGTTAACTTTCCGACATTTACTGAGCCACTCTCTTCTTTTGACCATGAAACTTCATACGAGAACGGTGTATCACCTGGCCAAGTAGCAATATCATTATTTAGCGGTTGTGAAATATCAATCCACTCTGAAGCTTTCATACTTATGCCACAACCTCTCGCTTATTTTCAAACTGCTTATACTCTTCATCTTTCATAATTTTCTTTAATATTTGTACAGATTTCCACACTTCTTCGTATGTGTTATATAAAGCGACCGGCGCAAGTCTTACTCCATTAGGTGCACGGAAATCAGGGATAACTCCATTTGCTTTTAACGCTTTACATATGCGTGCTGCTTCTGCATGTTCTAAATAAATGTGCCCGCCTCGTTTTTCATCCTCTAATGGATTTCCAATTGTAAATCCGTAATCTTTTAATTCATAATCAATTAAATCCAGCATGTATCTTGTAATATGTAGCGATTTTTCACGTAAACGTTCTATACCAGCATCTTTAAATATTTCAAGAGAACCAATTAAAGGTGCAGTACTTAATACGTGCGGTGTACCAATTTGATAAGCACCTGCATGATCAGCAGCTGTTAATGTATGTTCCATATCAAACTGCTTATCTTTTCTAGAACTAAACCAACCTGATAATCCTGGAAGTCTATTAAAATGCTTTTTATTTACATAAAGGCCCGCAACTCCACCAGGTCCTGCATTTAAATATTTATAATTACACCAAATGGCGAAATCAACATCCCATTCTTTGAAATGATGCGGAATAGAACCGATTGAATGACATAAATCAAATCCAATATGAATACCACGCTCATGAGCTTCCGCTGTTAAACGTTTCATATCAAGAATTTGTCCACTTCTATATAGTACAGAAGGCAATAAAATTAACGCGATATCATCTGTCATTGCTTGAATAATATCATCTTCAGAAAGTGTTCTACCGTCTCGGCTCTTCACTCTTACTAAATGCTCATCTGGATCTAGACCCTTTAAACGAATTTGACTTTGAAGTGCATATATATCTGACGGAAATGTTAATTCATCAGCAAGAATTTTTGTACGTATTCCTTTCGGCTCATAAAACGTCGCAATTACTTGGTGAATATTCGTCGTTGTGGAACCGGTTACAATTGTTTCTTCCGGTAAAGCTCCAATAAGAGGCGCAGTCAATTCACCTAATTTCTCCGAAAGGAAAAACCACGGATACTCTCCTTCAGTCCAGCCGTCAATTCCATACTCCTTCCATGAATCGAGCAACGTAAGTAATGATTTCTCTGCTCTTTTTGAAAGTAGCCCTAATGAGTTTCCATCTAAATATATCGTTCCTTCTTTTTTATAGAATTCAGTTTGAAAATCTTTCAGTTCATCATGTTTATCACATTCAAGCGCATATTCATAATTCGGTTGAAATGGTTCTTTATACATGGTGTCACCTTCTTTTAATTTTCTTTTTATTCTAACTAATTGAAATATATCACCTTAGTTGATATAACGTCAATGATATTATGTCAGTTGACTTTATATATGAATTCCTTTTACAATACAGTTATATTTTCAGATATTTCAGTATAAAGAGGTGGTTCTTTGAAAAACAGTACTCTTTCATCAAGAAAACACCGCTCCTTAGAAACAAAGAAGAAACTATTACACGCTGGTTACACTATTTTTATACGTAACGGATTTCAAAAAACGACTATTACACAAATTATTAAACATGCAGAAACTGGTTATGGAACGGCATATGTATACTTTAAAAACAAAGATGATCTCCTTATCGTTTTAATGGAAGATGTCATGAATCAATTTTATGATATTGCTGAGCGCTCCTTTTCCCCTCAAACGAAAGAAGAAGCACATAAAATGATTCAAAATCAAGTTAGAGCATTCCTACAACTAGCAGAAAAAGAACGAGCTATATTACAAGTTGTGCAGGAAGCAATTGGATTATCAAAAGAGATACGTCAAAAATGGGACGAGATACGGGAACGCTTTATAAACAGTATTACGCAGGATATTACATACTCTCAAGAAGGTGGATTAGCACCGCCTGAATTAAATAAAGAAATTGTAGCACGTGCTTGGTTCGCAATGAATGAGATGTTTCTTTGGACGATTGTAAAAAATGATAAAAAATTAGAGTTAGAAGAGATAGTACATACATTGACGGAAATGTATACGACGGGGTTATATAAATAGCACACCTTCAATAAATAAGGTGTGCTATTTTACATTTATAAAAATATTTTATCTGGGTATGGTAACGCTAAAGGTGGCTTTTCAGATAAAGAGAAATATTGTAGTTTTAAAGATTCACCATCTATTGATCTTAACTTGCCACTAGTAACTTCACACTCAAACACAACAACAATATATTCTACTTCATCACCATTCGGATATGTATAGCGGTACTCTTCTCCTCCAAATACTCCTTTTTGTTTTTTTACTTGCACTTTCAATCCTGTTTCTTCCCAAACTTCCCGAACTACTGCTTCTTCTGGAGTTTCCCCAAGTTCAATTGCTCCAGCTGGCAAACTCCAGTATTCCCCGCCAGGATATTGAAACAAAATATCTCCTTGCCCATTTTTTATAACAGCAGCTACACTCGGCACAAAAATTAGTTTATGGCCTAATTGCTCCCGGATTTTATTATAATATAGCGACATCGACATATAATTCTCCCCCATTACATTAATAACTTTATTTTCTGATATTTATTGTATAATACTCTTAATACTAACTTCTATATAGAAAGGGGAAGAAAATGTCGTCAGAAAAACTAGTAAATGAATTTCTATCATTTTTAGATACTACAAAACAGCCTACTAGCTTAAAGTTTTTGAATGAGCTTATTAAAGCTCATCAAGAAAAAGTAAAGTGGGAAACTCTTACTAAAATAATTTACTGGGAAAAAGGTAATGAAACAGGTCATTATTTTCCTTCCATTGAGACATACATAAACCGTATTACAACAAAAGGTCTGGGCGGTACTTGTTGGACGCACTCGATTGGATTCCATTGGCTATTATCAAATCTTGGTTTTGATGTTCATTATATGTATATGGACCCCGGACATTTATGCTTACGAGTTAACTTAGACAAACCTTATTATGTCGATGTTGGTTACTGTGCGCCTTTATTTCAGGCTTACGCATTTTATGAATCATTTCAAGTAAGTAATGTAAGAGAAATTTTTACTTATGAAGTCTCAAATAATAGTATTGAAATTACTAGAGATCCAGGTCCATCAAAAATCTTACATACAGAGCCAATACATTTAGAAAGTATGAAAGAACTTATTACTAAGTCTAATAATTGGCGTACATCTCCTATTTTAAATAAGATTCAAACATTCGGTTATATCGATGGTATTCCAACTTCTATTAATGATAATGTTTTAAAACGATATTTCCAAGGTAAGAAAAGAGAACATAACCTTACCTCTTCTGAACTTACTTATTGGATAACAGAAAGATTTTGTATTGATAAAGAAATGTACCAAACAGCAACTACTATTTTTAATGAGAAAACTTCAAAAAATAAGCTGTTACTCAACATGTTAAGTAACAGCTTATTTTAAATATTTCATTAACGATACAGCAATACAAAATAGCGATGTAAGTAAAAGTAACAGCCCCATATCCTTATTCCCTTTTTCCCCCTTCTTAACGTTTTGTATCCCCATACCAGCTAGCATAAAACTTAACAATAATTGCAAAATAAGCATACTTTGCTTCGAATCATCATTCCAACTGTAAATAGAATAGCCCATTACAATAATAGCGAGTATAAATGTGGTAATTCTAATTATAAAAACACCCCCTATTTGATTCTATTGTGTTAACCTACTTACAATCCCAACAATAAACTTATACTCATCTCTACTTTTTCTTACTTTCTTAAACCCTTCTTTCGTATCAAAAATAAAACACGTTTTCCGAAACCAAATCCGTACATATAAAGACTCAAAGTAAATAGGTTTTATAATTCCTCTTTCCTCAAATTCAGTTCCATCTTTATTTTCAGTTTCTGTTCGAACGAACCACCTATTTCCGATGCCAATTTCAATATACTTCACATAAGTTCCCCTTTCGGAAATTAATTTTCAACTATTCAATTATTTCCCCGGTAAGCGCACATTCCGACAGAACATGAGCTCACAAAGAAAAAGTAGATTACAAAAATCTACTTTATAGCTTATATTTTTGCATTCGCTTATAGAATGTACTTCGAGGTACATCTAAAAGTTTTGCAGCTAATGAAACATTTCCATTCGTCTTTTCTAACGCTTCAATCATACTATCACGCTGTATTTTTTCACGAAAATTTAATGTATGTTCTGTTTTATTTTCTGTTTGCAATGCAAGTTGATGTTGATTTCCCATCATTGTTTGTAATAAAAAAGAGATTTGTTTTTCGCATATTTCGCGACCTTGCGACAAAATGTAAATCCGTTCTAATACATTTAATAATTCCCGAATATTTCCGGGCCATGTATGCTGTGAAAATTGATTACAAATACTCTTTGGGAATACAACATTCCAATTCTTTCGTTCACAAAAATCTTGTATGAAGTACGGAATATCCTCTTTTCTTTCTATTAACGATGGAACATATAGCGGATAAACATGTAACCGATAATATAAATCTTGACGGAATTTCCCTTCTTCTACTAATCGCAGTAAATCTTTATGTGTCGCTGTAATAATACGAATATTTACTGGTACTTCTTTTGAACTGCCAATCGGGGTTACTGTTCGTTCTTGTAAAACACGCAATAATGCTACTTGCATCTCCGGCGGCACTTCACCAATTTCATCTAAAAATATTGTTCCACCGTCTGCTTGTTCGAATTTCCCTTTATATCCTTGGCGCCGCGCACCTGTAAACGCACCTTCAGCATAACCGAATAATTCACTTTCCATTAATTCTTTCGGCAACGAACCACAATTAACAGCTATAAAAGGGCCATTTTTTCTTGGACTATTTTCATGAATCGCTCTCGCTACATATTCTTTCCCTACACCTGTTTCACCACAAACATATACACTAGCGTCAGTTGGAGATACAAGCTTAATTTCTTCTAAAGTATGTTGAAATGCATTGCTTGTCCCTATAACTCCTGGGAAAGTAATTCCGTTTATAAATGGGGAAGCTGAAAATAAATTTCCTTGTTTATTTTCCTGTACATAAATACATTTCCCGATCATTCTATCATTACTATATACTGGTACTTCTAATTTAGGCTTCAATCCATGTTGCATTAAATCTTCAAGTTTCATTCGTGACCAATTAGAAACACGTTCTCGAACCTTTTTGCTTGCGGAAACGATAACATCACGATGATTACAAATGACAACTTGTTCATCACTGTCAATTACATCTAAAAAACGATGGATTAAATGTAGTTCATTTTGATGCACTCGAATACTACATTCACGTTCAATCGCATGTGCAATTGAAGTTACCATCCCGAGCATATACGGATGTGAAAATTCAATTGGACAGGAGAAATCTAGAACACCAATTAATTTCCCATCATCGTTATGAATCGGAGCGGCCGCACAACTCCAGCTATGAGATGCGACAGAATAATGCTCTGTACCACTTATCATAATAGCCTCTTCAATCTGTAACGCGGTTCCTATCGCATTTGTACCAACAGCTGCTTCCGTCCATTTCACACCCTCAATGAAGTTAATATGTTTTGCTCGTTTTAACGTTTGTTGATTTCCGCTTAACGATAGAACGTAACCGTCTGGATCAATTAATAATGCCATCATTTGCAGTTCATCAATGGTTTTCCTCATATTTTGTAATTGAGGTATTGCTATATCAAGGAAGATTTCACTCTTTTTCTTTTGATCTTGAAAAATATTAGAAGACAAAATTTTCTGACCTTTATTCATATGAGGATTCACATTTGCTTGTTTACATCGATGCCATGACTCTGAAATTCTTTCGTTCATACGGTTCGAATCAAGGACTCCTTCATCAATAAACTTTTTCCATGTATGTAAGTAAAACGGTGAAGCTAACATTGTATCATCTCCCTATTCATTATTTTGGAGATCTGTAAAAACATACTTTTATTATAAAACCGAATAAAAGCGTTTTCAATAAAACTAGAAAGACGACACAAATATGTTAATAATTTGAATATCTTAATGCGCTTCTTTATTCTTTTTTAGTAAAACTATATTTTGTATAATAGACGCAAAGAAAATACATAACCAAAACCACTTTTGTGGATTGCCGTTTATAAAGAAAACTATCAACGCTATTGCAAATAAAGTAGTGGATGCTAAACTAAAATATAATTTTGTTTTAATTCCCACTATCCCTCACTCCTCTATCACTTTACAGTACATATTAACTCTTCATTTTTTAACTCTAATATGTACTTCTGTAAAACATATTCTCTTCCGCCATGTTTTTCATACCAATCCTGTATTCTTTTAACATGCATCTCGTCACTTCTAATTTTTGATTCAATGTCTTTATACTGTTCATAACTGTCATATTCCCATATGGCGAATATTTCTGTTGTACCATCATTATTATCTTTCATCCAGCGTCCTATTAGCCTGGAACCATGCTTTAACTGGTTAGGTAAGTTTGTGTTAGTAAAATGCTCATTAAATATTTCTACAAATTCATTTTTTACTATATAGTACTTTCTTCTGTAAAACATCCCACTACACCTCTTTTATGAATCTTCCCATTACAACCGTATTATAATACTTCCCATCCGACAGCTTTTTGTCATTTTTCAAAATACCTTCTACTTCAAAACCTAATTTTTTATAAAGTTGAATAGCTTTTTCATTTGTCTCTAGCACTTGTAATGATATCTTTTTCACTTCATTTTCATCAGCCCACTGAATAGATTGTTGCAAGAGACTCTTACCGATTCTATATCCCCAAAACTCTCTTAAAATACAAACACCAAATTCTACCTTATGGGATAATCTCTTCAAATTTGATCCTTCACATCTTGAAAATCCTACGATTTGGTTGTGCACTTCTGCAACTAAAAACAGATTCTTTATCTCTTCACTATCTGTTTTTATTATTTTTTGAAACCCTATCTTATTTATAAATCCCTCTCCAGCTTCTCTATCCATATTTTCAGTTTCGCCATCGATCTGAACTCTAATTTCTGATAACTGCTCAGCATCCGTTTCAGATGCAGAACGAATTGTATAAGTTAATCCATTTATATGAAACTCTTGTCCTTTTATAATCATTACAAACTCCTTTTAAATGCAGTCTATTGATGCGATTATAATTTCTTTACCCTGTTTCTCAAATTGTTGAATCGTTTCTTTACTAGCTTCTTCATCTGTTATTATAAGGTCAATTTCTATCAGTGACTCTCCTTTTATAAAGCAGTCTCTTCCAAGTTTCTTATGAGGAGCTAAACAAATATTTCTTCTAGCAATTTTACTTACTCTTTTTCCAAAATAAGCAACTTCCGGAGTTGCAGTACTTATACCGTTCAATGAAATGCCACCACCTGTAGAGAAATAGAGATCAATAGATAATCTACTTATCATTTCAGTGGCAAGTGTATCTGTCATATTCCCTGATGGTTTCACCTTTCCACCAATTAAGTATGTATCAATGTTCTTATATTCCCGTAAGGTACTAGCAATTTCTAAAGCATTCGTAATCACTGTAAATGACATTTCAGGTAAGTATTTTAACATGGCATAATGAATAGAAGCCCCACCAATAAAAACGGAATCACCTTCTTGTATGTAGGATACAGCAACTTTCGCAATCGCATCTTCCTCTATTGAAATATCACGATAACGTTTCGTTGGTTCGGCAGCTAAGTTTCTCACTCGCGTCAGTTCGATTGCACCTCCGTGCGTTCTTTTTAACAAGCCATCCTTCTCCATAATAGATAAATCTCTTCTTATCGAATCAATAGACATATCGAAACTTTCCGCAAGATCTTTAGCAATTACCCTTCCATCTTTCTTAAGTAACTCCAAAATTTTCTCTCTACGCTCTTCAGTAAACATATACCCACCGCCGTTATTGAAGATTCTGAAATCTCATCCTTATTTTAATTATATGCATGTCTCTTCCGTTTTACAATATTTTCAATTCTTATTCACTCCGTTTTATTCAGCTTTTCCCCTCTTTCTATTCCGTTAACTTCAGAACGAAATAAATGTATATTTGTATATTCCACAAACATACTTCCATTTAACTTCCTATTGATGTAAAATTATTCCTATGTTTTACTTTTTAACACAGAAAGGAATTATTATGAAATCTATAATTAAAGTAACTTGTACAGCATTATTATTTACAGGACTAATGGCAGGATGTAATGGGAATACTGCACCGAAACAAGAAAAGAGCGCTCTTGAAAAGGATGCAATGCACTATGGGGAAATAGTTAAAAATGAATACTATAGAGCAACTGTTGAAAATGCTAAATTCGAAAAAATAGACCAAGAGTGGCGTCTCACAGCTCGAGTTACTATAAATAATGCTCGTACTGACGGACAAACGATAGATCTTTCAGAAATAAAATATTTCATAAAAGATGAAAAAACGGGTGAAAAATACGAAGGTGAAGTTATACAAAATGAAAATGCTAAAAAGGTTCCTTCTGAGTTTTCTTTAACTACCGACATTGTATTTAATATGAAATCTTCTCCAAAAGATTTAAATAATATGTATTTATTCATAGATAGTAAAGCTGCGCCGTTAACAGATACATATTGGAAACTTGATAATTTAGCATCTTAATAAAAAACAGTCATATAAGACTGTTTTTTTATTTATAAAGTTTACTAGTTACTTATCTCAAGCAGTACGTCTTTTGCACAAATCGTCACTTCTTCAAATGGACAATCGAATAAAACACCCAATTCGAACCCTTCATTCGTAAGATCTATTTCATGACATAACCACCATGCACCTTCAAAATCTTCCGGAATAGAACATTTCGTTACCCCTATAAAAGTTACTTGCAGTTTATCAAATTCACTGAACGTGCCGCTGCAATCCAAAGTAATAATTAGCGTATCTTTTGATAATCTCTCTACTGATTTGACTACACTGTCATGTAGTGAGTATTCATGTAGTTTAACGACGTTCTGCGCGAGCTTTTCTTTTATAATATTATAATTATCTATACAAGCTTGTTCTAAATCATTCATTCTTTTCTCATAATCTTCAGTCCACTCAAGCATAAGTTTCTTTAACTTTTCCGATGGGTATTCTGAATTAATTGTATTGTCATGAATATATGGATGTAATGACTTAGGGAGAAACTTTAATAAATCTTCTTTCTTTTCTTCCACGTCTTCTCTTAAACTTTGCTTATAATCTATTCCTACCTTTTCGCTCTCTCGTAACATCTCTTCCCATTCTTCTACTGTTTCTGGGAAAATTAAAAATCCAGACACTTGCATTTCTTTATACCAATCTTTATTGAAATACTTCAAAGGCTTTCCTCCTAAAACATTTTAACATCCAACAAAAGCAATATATCTATTTATTATATCATTCCAATAACTATTTTTTCTAAAGAAAAAATGCAAAACTATAAATATTCCGCCTTTTATTTCTAAAACTTCAGAATATTTACAATAGTTGATAATTAGAATACATTTTACTAGTACAAAGTTTCACCTGTACAAAATCTAAACAAAAAGGGATGGTTATATGTTGAAGAAATTAGTAGCAGGTACACTAGTAGCGGGATTTGCATTCACTGGAGGACTTGGAGTAGCAAGTGCTGAAGAAAAAGCTAACACAATTAAGTCTTTTGATTATTTAAAAGTGGATGAACAGAATGTTAATTCACTTACAAAATTAAGTGATCAGGACAAGAAAGATATCCAAATTACTATGGTATTACCAGAGCAAAATGAAAATGGAGATTGGTTAGCTTACGGTTTTACTAGCCGCGAAACATTAGATGCTTATATTGAAAAGGATAAAAAAGTACTTAAAAATAAAATTAATCCTTTAGGTAGCGGTGCTGGTAGTACTGATTTTTATGAACATAAAGATAAAGGTGGCCAATATATTTACTGGAGCAGCGGTTTTAAAAACTTACCTTCTAGCTGGAATGACAGAATTTCTTCTGTAAGTACAGCATCGCCTTCAGCAAGTTATTCAACGACACTTTGGGAGCATACTTCAACACAAGGCTATGGAAAAGGTGTTGTATTCAAACATGCTGATTGGTACGGTAAAACTGCTAATTTAGCTGCTGATTGGAACGATATTACTTCAGCGATTGACGTAAAAAAATAATAAGATATTCAATTTTCCCTGTAAAAATTCAAACCACTATTCTCTTATTCATTTAGAGAATAGTGGTTTATTAATTTTCTATTTAAGCATGTACAGCATGCCCTACAGCTTGTAATAACGCTTCATGAATCGCTTCAGATAAAGTTGGATGCGCTGCAATATAATCTCTCATAATATCAGCGGTAACTTCTGTATGAATCATTACAGTTCCTTGTCCGATTAGTTCGGTTGCACGAGGACCGATAATAGAAATCCCAACAATTTCTTGATATTTAGGTTCCACGATAACTTTTACTTTACCCGTTTGTTCTCCAATAATAAGCGCCTTTCCGTTCGCTGTAAAAGGAAATTCTCCTATAAGAATATCACCGTATTGTTCTCTTGCATCTTTTTCGTTTAAACCAACACTTGCGATTTCTGGGGATGTGTATATACATCGAGGTACTGCATGATAGTTAACTTTCACATCTTCTCCACTCATATGTAACGCTGCTGTCGTTCCTTCATGGAAAGCAACGTGAGCAAGTTGTATTCCACCAATCACATCACCTGCTGCGTAAATATGTGATACATTTGTTTGCATATGTTCATTCACAGAAATTCCTTTATTTGAAAATTGAACACCTGCTTTTTCTAAATCTAATTTTTGTACACGTGGTTTTCGGCCGACAGAAACGAGAACATATTCCGGATTGGCTTCTTGGATACTTCCTTCATATTCAAATGAAGCTTGCTTCTTATAATTATTTAATCCTTTTAAAGCAGCTCCTGTAAATATTTCTACGCCATCATTTTCTAGTTTATCTCTTAAAATATGTGCGATATCTTCATCTTCACCATGTAATAATTGCGGTGCCATTTCAACAATCGTAACTTTTGTTCCAAGACGACTATAAATACTTGCAAACTCGCAACCTATTACACCACCGCCAACGATTAATAATGATTTCGGTATATTTTCTAGGGACATTGCATGGCTACTATTTAAAATCCACTTCCCATCAAATGGAGCAAAAGGTAATTCAGTCGGTTCTGAACCTGTTGCTATAATGAACTGGTCTCCATCTACTTTATCACCGTGTGTAACTCGTACACGGTGATCCGTTTCAAATTTCGCTTTACCTTGTATAACTTTTATTTTATTTTTCTTCATTAAATATTGAATTCCTTGGACAAGCTGCGTTACGATCTGTGATTTCCTCGCCTGTATTTGCTTCCAATCAATTGATATACTTCCTTTGTTAAGCGTAACTCCGTAATTATTCGCTTTTCTCACAATGTCATGCACTTCCGCACTTTCTAACAATGATTTTGTAGGCATGCAACCAACATTTAAACAAGTCCCGCCAAGATCAGCTTCATCAATAAGAGTGACATCTTTCCCATTTTGAGCCGCGGTAATTGCCGCTACATAGCCAGCAGGTCCGCCTCCAATAACGACTAATTTACTCATTCTCTCACCTTCTCTTTATAAAAGAATTGTTACAGGTTCTTCTAAATAACGTTTAATTGTGCGTAAAAATGCAGCTGCTGGTGCGCCGTCTAATACACGATGATCGAATGTTAAACTTAAAGGTAACATACTTCCTTTTCTTAATTTTTTCCCTTTATATACAGGAACATGTTCAATTGCACCAACACCTAAAATACCAGTTTCAGGTGTATTTAATACTGGTGTGAAATATTCAATCCCAAAGCTACCTAAATTACTAATTGTAAAGGTTGTCCCTTGCATATCGTCACTACTTAAATTACCTTCTCTTGCTTTTTGTGCCACAATTTTAATTTCTTTAGATAACTCTACTAAAGATAAATTATTAGCAAAGCGAATAGACGGAACGACTAATCCTTTTTCTAACGCGACTGCCATGCCTAAATGAACATGTTCAAATTGATGAATTGCATCATCTATATAAGCGCTGTTCATTTCTTTATGCTCCGCAAGTGCTAATACAACAGCGCGAGAAACGAAATCCGTAATGGTTAGTTTGTTATCGTATCGTTTTTGTACAACTTCCGCTATGTCTTTATGTAAAGCTACTAAATCTGTCACATCTACTTTCATCGTTAATGTTAATTGCGCACTATTTTGTAGGCTTGCATGCATACGGTTTGCGATTGCTTTCCTCATACCAGTCACAGGAATGACTTTACTTTCTTCTTGTTCAAGTACTTCTGGAATTGCAACTCTTTCCTCAAGTGCCTTTAAAACATCTACCTTTGTTATTCTTCCTCCAGGTCCTGTACCAATTAATGATCTAATATCAAGATTTTCAGTTTTTGCAATCTTTTTCGCAACCGGAGATATTTTGATTCTTTGCTTTGCTACTTCTTTCGCATATGGTTCTGTATGTTGTATATTTTTAGGTTCTGCATTAGGTGTTTTTTCTTCTACAACATTTGTATTTTCATAGACTTCTACTTTTTCGTTCGGCTTACCGATATAGCAAATTACAGTACCCGGCGGCACTCCCTCATCTTCACTTACAGCTATATCAAGGACAGTTCCATCCGCTGGTGCTTCTATTTCAGTTTCGATTTTTTCCGAGTTAATGCTAGCAATTAGTTCACCTTTTTCTACATTATCACCTGCTTTAATATTCCAGCTCGTAATAATACCTTCTTTCATCGCCATACCTAACTTTGGCATTACAACTTCAACAGCCATGTTTCTCTCTCCCTTCTCATCGTTTCATTACACATGTAATAAAGATTGGTCTCCGATCATTTCTGATACGGTTTCAATTACTTTTTCCGGCGTTGGTAAGTATAACTTTTCAAGTGGTGGAGAGAACGGAACTGGTGTATGTGGTGCTGTAATTCGTTTAATAGGTGCATCTAACAAATCGAATCCTTTATCCGCTACAATTGCTGCAATATCCGTTGCGATACTACATCTTGGATTTGCTTCGTCAATAACAATTAGGCGATTCGTTTTTTCAACAGATGCTAAAATCGTATCTTCATCCAGTGGTGATAAAGAACGTGGATCAATTACTTCTACTTCAAGTCCCTTTTTCGATAATTGCTCAGCAGCTGCAAGTGCTGTATGAACTTGTTTTCCAATTGCGACGATTGTTACATCAGAACCTTCACGTTTAATATCTGCTTTCCCTAATGGAATTGTATAGTATTCTTCTGGTACTTCGCCTTTCATATTGTAAAGTGTTTTATCTTCAAAGAAGATAACTGGATCGTCATCTTCAATTGCTGCTAATAATAAGCCTTTTGCGTCATACGGAGTAGAAGGAACGACAACTTTTATACCTGGAATGCTCGTAAATAACGCATATAAACTTTGTGAATGCTGTGCCGCTGCGCTAAAACCAGCACCATGCATCGTACGTACTGTAACTGGCACTTTCGCTTTACCACCGAACATGTAGCGGAACTTTGCGCCTTGGTTTAATACTTGATCAAGACAACTACCGATAAAATCATTAAACATTAATTCAGCAATCGGACGTAATCCTGTTGCAGCAGCTGCCATCGCCGCTCCCATATAACCCGCTTCTGAAATAGGTGTATCTAAAATACGATTTCGACCAAATTCTTGTACAAGGCCTTTCGTAACACCAAGCACACCGCCCCATGCTTCATCGTCTTGCAAGTGATCAACTTGTGCACCGCCTGCAACATCTTCTCCGATTAAAATTACATTTTCATCACGACGCATTGATATTTTCATCGCTTCATTAATTGCAGTTGACATACTTACTGTTCTAGTCATTATTTTTCACCCTCCTCTTATTTGTAAGAAACGTATACATCTTTTAATAATTCTTCATCCTCTGGATATGGACTATTTTCACTAAATTCAATTGATCTTTGCACTGCTTCATCTACTGCCTTTTCCATATCGACAAGTTCAGATTCAGTTAATAGCGCTTCATGAATTAAATGCTTACGGAAATTCACAATCGCATCTTTTTCATTTAAATGTTCTTCTTTTTCTTCTGAAGTTTTATACGTTTGTGCTTCACCTTCGAAATGACCGTAATTGCGATATGTCATACATTCAATTATTGTTGGACCACCACCATTACGCGCACGTTCTACTGCTTCTTCCGCGGCTTTATATACTGCAAGTAAATCTTTTCCATCCACTTGAACACCTGGAATATTGTAAGCTTTTGCTCGATCTGCAATGGAATCACAACTTGACGCATATTCAAATGTCGTTGCTTCACCGTAACCGTTATTTTCGGCGATAAAAATAACTGGTAACTTCCAAATCGCTGCTAAGTTAACCCCTTCGTGAAATGTCCCTTCATTATTTGCTCCGTCACCGAAGAAGCAAACACTCACATCTTTCGTTCCTTTATATTTAGCTGTTAATGCTGAGCCGCAAGCAAGTGGAAAACCTCCGCCTACAATCCCATTTGCACCAAGCATTCCTTTATTTAAATCGGCAATATGCATGGAACCGCCTTTACCTTTACATAACCCTGTCACTTTCCCAAAAAGTTCAGCCATCATCCCGTTTAAATCACAGCCTTTTGCGATACAATGTCCATGTCCTCTATGCGTACTTGTAATACTGTCACGATCCGTTAAGTGGGCACATACACCAACTGCTACCGCTTCTTCACCTGCGTATAAATGAACGAAACCTGGCAGAACGCCTTGGGCGAATAATTCATGCACCTTATCTTCAAACTTACGAATCTCTAACATTTTTTCATACATCCAACGAGCTTGTTCTTTCGTAATTTCATTCCCTTTACTTTCAGTTGTTTTTAACATGTCCAGCCCTCCTATTTTCTTGTTCATCTTTTATATTGCAAGTACTGTGCCAAATTCTAATCATTGATTTCATCGGTTTTCTCTTTCCTTTAGAAATAAAAAAGTGGACAAAATGAGACATATGTCTCGTTTTGTCCACTTTTGTTCACTTAATGTTAGAATGATTATCTTATTCATTATCAAAACTCTTCTGTAACTTCCGGATGTAAATAATTTGACCAATATGATAAGCGTTATGAGTTGTTACATTTGCTAATATTTCCCACCACTTTGCAGAAACAGGAAATCCAACTACATCACTTTCAACCTTCTCTTCATTTATAAGCTTTTGCCATTGTAACAATTTCTCTAGTAGTTTTTCTCTTAACTCATCGAAGGTTTGATTATTTGAAAGCATAAAACTTTTGTTATTATCACCAATAGCGGGCACGGCATCCACATTCGATTCTTTGTACCTAGTTTGCCACGTTGAATTCCAATACAGTAAATGTTGTACAATTTCAGCTATACTATTACTCTCTTCATTCGGTTTCCAGAAAGCTTCTCTCTCAGGTAGATCTTTCACTGCATCTGAAAATGGAATATACCAACTAGGATCGTTTGCATTCGCTAATAATTGATCTGCTAAAACATCTTTCACATGGGCCATTTTTTCCCCTCATTTCATTAACATATTCATACTCACTTCTCTATATACGCTGAGTCTTTATAATTCCCTTTTTTAAAAATCTCATAGAATATAGAATTAACGGGTATTGCTCTCAAAACGAATGTAAGAATAATAGATTTTCTTATCATAACTCGTTATGATAAAAGAAAAAGAAAGCTGGCGGAAAATGGATAAAAAAATCGCAGTTATAACCGGGGCTTCAAGTGGTTTCGGTCTTTTAACAACACTTGAGCTTGCGAAAAAAGACTATTTAGTCATAGCTACAATGCGAAACCTTAATAAACAAGAAGATTTAATATCTCAAGCTACTAAACTGAACTTACAACAAAACATCAAAATTCAACCATTAGATGTAACCGATCAAAACTCTATACATAACTTTCAATTATTTTTAAAAGAAATAAATAGAGTAGATCTTCTCATTAATAATGCAGGATATGCACATGGGGGCTTTGTAGAAGAAATTCCAGTAGAGGAATACCGTAAACAATTTGAAACGAACCTTTTTGGAGCTATATCAATTACTCAACTTGTATTACCTTATATGAGAGAACAAAAAAGTGGAAAAATCATAAATATAAGCAGCATTAGTGGTCAAGTTGGATTCCCTGGTCTATCTCCTTACGTTTCTTCAAAATATGCGTTAGAAGGCTGGAGTGAATCACTTCATTTAGAAGTAAAACCGTTCGGAATAGATGTTATATTAGTGGAACCAGGTTCTTATAACACGAATATATGGGAAGTGGGTAAACAACTAGCTACAAACCAATCTGAAACTACTTCTCCTTACAAAGAATATATGGATAAAATACAAAAACATATTAATAGCGGCAGCGATACATTTGGTAATCCGATAGATGTTTCTAATAAAATTGTAGAAATTGCTGAATCTAAGCGTACGAATTTACGATATCCAATTGGAAAAGGTGTAAAATTTATGATCTTTGCGAAGAGGATTCTTCCTTGGAGATTGTGGGAATACCTTGTATTGAGAACCTTTAAGAAAATGTAGTTAACTTTTTTGATAAACATTGTGAAAGAGGTGCTAATTAAATGTTAGGTTTACCGTATGGAAAAGTGTTTTTAGTTCCGTGGACTGAACAATGGGAAATTGAATTTATGAAAGAGAAACAATTCATTGAGGAACAAATTGGCGAACATATTTTAGCAATACACCATATTGGTAGTACCTCTATTCCACATTTAAGTGCAAAGCCAATTATTGATATTGCAATCGAATTAGAAGATTATACGGACGGTTTAACATGTATTAAAAAGTTAGAACTGCTAAACTATAAATACAGAAAAGATGTACTACCTGAACGATATTATTTTAATAAAGGAGAACCACGAACTCATCAAATTCATATGTATGAACAAGGAAATACATATTTAATAGAACAATTACAATTCAGAGATTACTTAATAGACAATAAAACTTCTCGTATACAGTATGAACAGTTAAAGATTCAACTTTCACAAGCTAATCCTAATGATAAACATAAATATGCTGAGGATAAAACAAATTTCGTTACATCTATTATAGCTAAAATAAATGATAAATTTAAATAAGAAACCATTTACTACTCAATGGTTTCTTATTTATTAGTTAACTCTTGATTTGTACCATCAATAATCACCTTATTATGCAGCAGGTGGAACGAAATAAACTAGTATTGAGAGCATCAATATAAATGCAACCATTCCCGTTATCGAGAGTATATATTCTTTTGATTCTCTATCATACTTCCATTCCATCCATGCTCTTAAAGTCGATGATATCCCTAAATAAATGAACATGACATAAGCCATTTTAGAGTTTTCAAATTTAAACATATAATAACAACTACCTATTATATAAATAATAATAAGTCCTATTTCTATTTTTACATGTAAACTATTCACATGCTTATATCCGAAGAAGCCTCTTTTCTCCATATTTAATTTTATTCTTAAACACTGTTCTAAAAAGTAACCACCTATAGCCAGTCCAATAATAATAATCAAGATTGTAGAAATACCCATTGTTATCCCCCCTATTATTACTTTATTTATTTTTAGAAATAGAGTGGACTATATTACGTTTATTCTCTTCTAAATAACTTACAATTCCTTCAGGATATGTGGACCTCTCCTTTAATTCATTTATATTTTTCCAAATTAATATAATATCCTCATATTCTTTATGTCTAATTTCATTTATTCCCCGGTCTTTAACAATTCCCCTATGTATCAATGTACAATGATGTCCTTTTTCGTTGTCCCACTCGAAAATATGTTCATTTACTACGGCCAATTCTTGAACATCAATCTTCAAATTGTATTCTTCTATTAATTCTCTTACTATTGCTTCTTTTGCTGTTTCACCAAATTCAATGTAACCTCCTGGAAAACGATAAAATGTTTCTCTTAAATCACATTGTACAAGTACGTTAGAATGATCTTCATTTAAAATCATTACTTCAGCACGTAATCGAGGACTTTTCATTTCTTCTCTCCCTATAATTGCTCATTTTGTGATATTGCCATAGTGTCTTAATCAATACGTATTAAATAAGGAA
The DNA here is from genome assembly GCF_052947655.1 of Bacillus pretiosus. Lineage (NCBI taxonomy): Bacteria > Bacillati > Bacillota > Bacilli > Caryophanales > Bacillaceae > Bacillus > Bacillus pretiosus. Next base: position 2,687,619 of record NZ_CM129593.1, read on the forward strand.
ATATAGAATTATCCCCGTTATCAATAGTGATACAACTCCGCCTAAGGACATCAAAAACTCCCTTGATTCTCTATCATATTTCCATTCCATATATGATTCGAAACTATACAACGTAATTAAAAACAGAAAGGGTAGGAAGCCCATGTATAGAGGGTTCGAAAGAGAAGAACATATAATTATAACTACTATATACGAAAAAATAATAATCCTGTTTCCCCATTTATGCAGCTTATTTACATATTTATTATTCCATCCTTTTTGTTTCGGTATATTTAGCCTTTTTCTCACTATATTTTCTAAAACAAATAAGAATATGATCCATAAAACTAATACAATTACTTTCACATGCATTAGAGAGATCACCTCCTTTATCTTATCGTCTGGATTTTCTCCGGCTGATCACTCGGATACGTAGTACTCATTTTGTTCTCTACGTCCCAACTAATAATAGTCGCACTATCTCTCCCTAATTGCTGATGAACGTGTTCTAAAACATTATGAACATTTTCTTTTAGTTCTACATTACTTTCGTTCATATCATTATACAGATTCAATGGTGTTTCATAATGACGTTCCCCGCATTCTAATACCCCATCTGTGACTATTACAATTCGATTCTTTCCAGCACGTAATTCACGAATTCCTGTTGAATAGCAAGGGACTGGTAAATTAAATGTGTTTATATTTCCAATCCATTCGTAAAAATGACGTTGATTTAATGCATATTGTCCTAACTTATGTAACTCTTCATGAAATACATAAACTAAACAATCACCAATAGATAACCACCATATGTAGTTTTCTTTTCTTACACATATTAAGCACGCTGTTTCCCCTTTTACTCTTTTGCACTTTTCTTTAAATGAGAGGGATTGAAAGATTGTAAGTAGATGATTTTCAACAGATCGAAATACTGTATCAATTGATTCATTCATCATTACTTTTATATTTTCATATTCTTTTTGGATTGTATTTACTACTAAATCAACACTTTCCGCACTATTATGTCCATCTAAAATAGCTGCTAATTCCCAATCACCATTTGACCAAACTAACGCACCATCTTCGTTCTTTTTTGCTCCGGCGCTTATATTCCCGCCGTATTTTCCAAGTACAATGTCACCATATTGTTTAACTGAAATTTCTCCTAAACACATTTCTGTATTTCCAACCCATGAATATTGTCTATTATTTGTTGTATGCATACTCATTTACCATATACTTTCGTATTCTTTCACATATTTTTTTAATTTTCTCTTCGTCACCATATGGCGCATCAGTCCATTTCGCTACTTCAGTTGGTGACCAAAATTCTTTGGGTGTATTTGGATAACGCGGTATGATGTGCATGTGCATATGTGGTACACCATTTCCTGAAACAAAAGTGTAAATATGCTCTGCACCTTCGCTTTCTTTTAACGCTTTACTTACTCTACTTGTTATAAGTCCGAACGTTTTCGCTTCCTCATCTGTTAGTTCAGCAAGACCAGGTATATGTCTTTTTATATCTATCATTACATAACCAAGGTATGTTTCTTCACTATCCCAGTGGACATGTCCAACATAAACGAGTTCATCTTCATAAATAGCTCCACCTGGAACTGTAATATTTCCTTTATGTTTCTCGCAAATAAAGCATTTTCGTTCTACTTGATTATTTGTTGACATATCCATCACCATCCTTTTTATTAATAATATCATAAAAAAAGGAAAAATAGGATTTATATTCCAAAAATTCATTCTTTCAATTCGGCAATTTTTGAAATAAATTTGCACCTTATTATTTCTTCAAAAACGCAATCCCAATTACGATTCCAATCACAATTCCGATTACTAAATTATTAGTAAAAAAACCTTGAAATACACCGATTACAACCCCTATACCGACACCTATTGCCAAGGCATCATTCCTTTTATTATTTTTAGCCAAAATTGCATCTCCTCCCATCATTTCTCCCTAAATAACATACATTTACTTGAATGTATTAATATATTCACTATCTCACTTGAATATTTCCAAAAAATGAACTATAACTTCACATATAATATTTTCCATTTTCTGTGCATACTCCTTTATAATGAAAAAATTTCAAGTAACCATTAAATATATATAGGCATTTACTATAAGAAATATCAGTAAGTTATTTAAGGAGGAACGATTCAAATGCATCCTCATTGGAATCCAAATATAAATCAACAATATGTACATTCCCCCCCATCCTGTAAGGAATACATTGCATCAAGATTCAGAATATATGATGCAGCGTATTGCAAGTCTTGAAAGTCAATTAGCGAAACTAATCTCATTAATCGACGAAAATAATCAATTAATTAAATCAATGGAACAACAACAAAACCAAGTTTGCACACCAGCTGGCGGTTCTGTTATCGTTCGTATGTAATTTTTTGAACAAAAAAACACACTTTGTATAATAAAGTGTGTTTTCCTTTTATCTTCTTTTTTGATGAAATCCTTGTGTAATGCGGTCTAATATAATCGCAATGACAACAATAGCTAGTCCGGCTTCAAATCCCATTCCAATATTAACTTGTGTTACAGAACGGTATACATCAACTCCAAGACCTGGTGCTCCTACAAGAGATGCTGTTACTACCATCGATAAAGAAAGCATTATACTTTGGTTCACACCAGCCATGATTGTTCCAGTTGCGAGTGGTAATTGTACTTTAAATAATTTTTGTGATGCGGTAGAGCCAAACGCATTCGCTGCTTCAATTAAATCTTCTGGAACTTGTCTAATTCCTAAGTCAGTAAAACGAATTGTCGGTGGCATTGCAAAGATTACGGATGCGATAATCCCAGGCACTACACCTACTCCGAAAAATGTAATTGCAGGAATAAGATATACGAAAGCCGGCATTGTTTGCATAAAGTCTAATGTCGGTTTTAAAAATTTTGAGAATCGTTCATTTTGAGAAGCTAAAATTCCGATTGGGATTCCTACAATAATTGAAATAATAACAGACGTAAGTACAAGTGCTAATGTTTGCATCGTCTGTGCCCAGTAGTTAATATTTAAAATAAATAATAAACCGATCAGTGTAAAAATAATTAAAGATACCTTTCTCGTTGTGTACCAAATGAGGAAACAAAGGATAATAATCATCAATATGGCCGGTATTATTGTTAAAAAATTAGTGAGTAAATCAACGAATCCACCGATAATATAAGAGAATCCTCGGAATAAGCCTTCAAGGTGCTCATATAAACTTGCAACAAATGAATCGACCCATTCCCCTAATGGAATACGTGGTATACTACTCATCGTCTTTCACCTCTTCCTCAATATTACCTGCAAGAGCTTGAATGACACTTTCGCGTTTAATAATTCCTCTAAGCCTTTTCTTCTCATCAATTACTGGTAACGGATATTTCATCTCCGCCATTTTCGCATACGTTTCTTCAAGTAAAGTATCTAAATACACATGCGGGATATCGGTAAGTAATAAATCAGCAATTGGCCACTGTTTTTGAACGGCTTTACTCGCATCATCTGCCGTTAATATCCCTAAAAACTCATACTTTTTGTTAACAACATACACAGTAGAAACGCCAGCGTTCCTCATAATTTGAAGTGCTACACGCGGTCCACGATCAATTAATAAAGTCTCCGGTCGTTTTAATATAGATTCCGCCGTGATTACTTTTCCTAAATTTACATCCGCTACGAATTTCTCTACAAATTCATTGGCAGGACTCATCATAATTTCTTCCGGTGTTCCAATTTGGACAATCTCTCCATCTTTCATTAATGCGATACGATCTCCAATTCGAAGAGCTTCATCTAAATCATGTGTAATAAAAATAATTGTTTTCTCCATTTTATCTTGTAATTCTAACAGCTCATCTTGCATTTCTTTTCGAATCAGTGGGTCTAATGCACTAAATGACTCATCCATTAACAATACATCTGGATTATTTGTTAATGCCCTTGCGATTCCAACACGTTGCTGCATACCGCCACTAAGTTGACTTGGATAATTATCTTTATGATGATCAAGTCCTACTAACTGTAGCGATTCTAACGCTTTATTCTCTCGTTCCTCTACTGGAACTCCTTGAATTTCTAACCCGTACGCAACATTTTGTATCACTGTACGATGTGGAAATAAAGCGAACTTTTGAAACACCATACTCATCTTCGTTCTTCTCACTCTTCGCAACTCTTCTTTTCCCATCGTTGCGATATCTTCACCATCTATGTATATATGCCCCGCTGTTGGTTTAATTAATTGGTTTAACATCCGAACTAACGTAGATTTCCCGCTACCAGACAAACCCATAATAACGAAAATCTCTCCAGTATATACTTCAAAGGTTGCCTTTTTTACACCAACGTTCATTCCTGTCTCTTTCAAAATTTCCGATTTGCTTTTTCCTTCTTTTAATAAAGACAGCGCTCTTTGCGGGTGTTTCCCAAATACTTTTGTTACGTTTTCAACACGCACCTTTGTATTATCCATGTCACTACTCCTTTTCTACCCATCTATTCATATAGTGTTGCGATTTTACAAAGAAATATTACATAAAAATGACATTCATGAGATTTCTTTAAAATTCGCGTTTCCGTTCATAATAAGAATGCTTACTTATACATTTATTTAAAAAGGCAAACATTTCTTAGGAGGGTTTCGATGAAAAAGAAAATATGGCTTATATGCCTTGCATTATTTATTACTATGATATTCTCTTCATGTAATGCAACAAATGCAAATTCGAAAGGAAAAATTAAACTTGGTGTAACAAGTTGGAAAGAAAACATTGCAACGGCAAACATGTGGAAAGTTTTATTAGAACAAAAAGGTTACAAAGTTGAGCTCATGTACTTAGAAAAAGCTGCAATTTGGACTGGCGTTGCTCGCGGTGATGTTGATGCTAATTTAGAAGTATGGCTACCTGTTACGGATAAACCGCTAAATGCTCGTTATAAAGATGATATAGTCTTAAAATCAAAATGGTATGAAGGTACTGGACTTGGCCTTGTCGTCCCTTCTTATATGAAAAACATTAACAGTATTGAGGATTTAAATGCTCATAAAGATGAACTAGATAACAAAATTGTCGGTATCGAACCCGGTAGTAGTCTTATGAATTTAACAAATAAAGCGATGAAGGAATATGATATTAAACTAAAACTTGTCCAATCTTCTGAAGCTGCGATGATGAGTGAATTAAAGAAAGCATATACGAAAAAGAAACCAATCGCTGTTACGCTTTGGAATCCGCATTGGGGCTTTTCAGAATTTGACTTAAAATATTTAAAAGACCCTAAGAAAGTATATGGTGAAAAAGATGATATTTATTACTCTGTTCGTAAAGGTTTCGAAAAAGATTATCCAGATATCGTGAAATACTTTGACAAATGGAAAATGAACGATGAACAACTTGGTACATTAATGGTCATGTTAAATAAAACGAAAGACCCTGAAGAAGCGGCGCGCAAATGGATTGAAAAGAATCAAGCGCTAGTTGATGAATGGGTAAAAGATTAATAAAACAGGCTAGAGGATATGCTATTCCTCTAGCCTGTTTTATCTTATTTTTTCGTAACAACATCATCTACAATCCCATATTCTTTCGCTTCTTCAGCAGTCATAAAATAATCTCTTTCTGTATCATGTGCTACTCTTTCAATCGATTGCCCCGTTTTTTCTGCAATCATTTTATTAATATCACGCTTTAACTTTAGTATTCTTTTCGCTGTTATTTCAATTTCTGTTGCCTGGCCTTGCGCACCACCAAGTGGCTGATGAATCATAATTTCACTGTTAGGGAGCGCAAACCGTTTTCCTTTTGCACCTGATAATAATAACAATGCACCAAATGATGCTGCAAATCCCATGCATAGCGTTTGTACATCTGGTTTAATGAGATTCATCGTATCTAATATGGCAAAACCCGCTGTTGTTGAACCACCTGGGCTATTGATGTATAAATATATATCTTTCTCTGCATCTTCCGCTTCTAAAAATAATAATTGAGCTACGACACTACTCGCTACTTGATCATTTATTTCTGAACCGATAATAATAATACGATCTTTTAATAACCTTGAATATATATCATAGGAACGTTCTCCTAATTTCGTTTGTTCTACTACATATGGAATTGCATTCATTTTAAATCCCTCCAATAATTGTTATGCAACGCAAAGCATACAACTGTAGGAAGAAGGGTTTTTCGCATAAAACAATAAGACTGGCTGTATAGATGGTAACTTAGTAAAATCTATTGTCGGAAGGAGTTTCGTTAATAATTCTGGTCTCTCCTCACGAATAGACGTTACTACAACTTCAATATCATCTGTGAATTCGACAATCTCTATCCCTTCTTCGCTTACAGTTTTCAGCCTATTTCTACTCCGAAATAAAGAGGCTTTTACTGCACCTTCTGATACGGAACATACTTTAGCAATATCAGCGATACTATATTGAAAAACATCTTTTAATAATAAAATTGTGGATTGTTGTACATTTAATGACGATAATACTTTCCCTACCATTTCATGCAAATCTGCAATGTTCTCTTGTGGGGCATCAAAAATAATTTGTTCCTTTATTTTTTCATGGACTGATTTTGATTTCATCTGGTCTATCCAGCGATTTCTAGCTATTTTATATACAAGCGTCATACAAATATCTTTATTACTATATTTTTGAAGAACTTTACAAACTGTTTCTTGAGCAAGATCTTCGCCGTCCCATTTGTTTTTCGTTAAAAATGTACAGTACCTTTTCAATTCTCCATATTGCTCAATTAAAAAGTTTATATTTGAATGATTCATATCGATATGATTCTTTAAAATATGAGTTACTTTTGTGCACAAAATAACCACTCCTTTTCAGCGCTTACTTAATTAACGATTAAACAAATAAAAAAGTTACGGGGCATATAAAAAAATTATGTTTATGTTCAATAATTCGCGGTCATAAATATGTTATGTACAATTTTACGTGAGGAGGAACAAATTTGCCAAAATTAACAATTGAAGGTGCGGGAACTTTTGATGTAAAAGAAGGCACAAAGTTAGTATTAGCGATCGAAGATAACGGTGTACACATTCTCCATCGCTGCGGTGGGAAAGCACGCTGCACAACTTGTAGAGTAGAAATTATAGCAGGTGAGTTTTGTGAAGCAAGTTCTAATGAAAAAAATGCAATTACGGAAAAAGGAATTGAAGATCACTTACGTTTATCATGCCAAATGCACGTACATAAAGATATAGTCGTTCGTCCTATACTTACAGTGGAAAATTCAGGTCTAGATGCAGGCCCACGTCCAGCAGAATAATATGCTGAATTTAAAACAGCTCGCTGGTGAATATGCTGCAAACTTTGTAAAATATGGGATGAAAGTTGGACTTGGCACAGGTTCTACTGTATATTGGACGATACAAAAATTAGGTGAGCGTGTAAAAGAAGGCTTAGCATTTCAAGCTGTACCAACGTCAAAAGAAACGGAAGTATTAGCTAAACAACTAAATATCTCTCTAATTTCGTTAAACGACGTACAAAGCCTTGATCTTACAATTGATGGAGCGGATGAAATTGATGCTAATTTACAACTTATAAAAGGTGGTGGTGGCGCATTACTTCGCGAGAAAATTGTTGCCACTTCCTCCAAAGAACTAATTATTATTGCTGACGAATCGAAACTTGTAACACATTTAGGTACTTTCCCAGTACCTGTTGAAATTATACCTTTTTCATGGAAACAAACCGAAAGGAAAATTCAATCTTTAGGTTGTCAAACAACGTTACGTTTAAAAAATAACGAAACGTTTATTACCGATAACAAAAACATGATTATCGATTGTATATTCCCTCATAACATATCTAATCCAGCCAATTTACACACTCAATTAAAAATGATTACAGGTGTAGTTGAAACAGGGTTGTTTGTTAATATGACTAGCAAGGCGATTATTGGAACTGAAAACGGAATAGAGGAATTATAAATCCGCTTTATTCCGTGTAGTTAAAAAGATGAGGTGCTTCCTCATCCTTTTTTCATGTCATTAGTAACGAATCTAATTGTATGAATTACAAACATTATAATAAAAATTACTGTAACAATTAACGGAAAGTAAAAATCATTAGATGTTGTTTTACGGCTATATATAATGAACCAAAATATAGGTATACCAGGTAACATTACTACACCACTAACAAAATTGAGGGTAATTTTATTTATTTTGCTTTTTAACAGAATATGAATAATGAAATTAGAAAGGAAAATAAGAAATAATGTAGTTATTAATAATGACATTATACAGCCTCTCCTTTTCCATATTGATTGCAGGCGTTAGTTCATAATATATTCTTTTTGACGTCAGAAACTCAAAATCATTTATTTTATGAAAAATTTAACTTCCATCTTTTTTATTGTTCAAGCACAAAAAATAAAATAATGTTGAAGTATGATATACTATGAAAACAAAAGAACATCACTCTAGAAAGGGCTGAACAATTTGCACTCCAAAATCATAACAGAACTTACAGATTTAGAAACTGCCTTTCATATTCGAAAAGAAGTATTTGTAAAAGAACAAAATGTCCCTCTTGAAGATGAATTCGATACATTCGATAAAATTGGTGAGAAATGCAAACATATTTTAGTTTATTATAACGATCTTCCTGTAGGTACAGGTCGTATACGATTTGTTGACGGTGCAGGAAAATTAGAACGCATCTGTATTTTAAAAGACTATCGTAAATACGGATTAGGAAAAGTAATAATCAAAGCGCTAGAAGAAATTGCTCGTGACAAAGAAGCTACAAAAGTAAAACTACACGGTCAAACACAAGCTGAAGGATTTTATAAAAAATTAGATTATCAAACTTCTTCTGATGTATTTATTGAAGATGGTATTCCGCACGTTATTATGACGAAAGTACTATCATAATAAAAAGGGTAGTATATGAATTTATATACTACCCTTTTTTATAAATAGAAAAGTGAATTCTCAAGATTTTCTTTTGCATCAAAGCCCATCATCTCTTAGTTCATATCTAGGTAAAGCTTACACTGTTTTCCATAATGATAAGGCATAAATCCAGTTTGGATCCCCATTTCCTTGATAACTCTGGACAGCTTCATATACTTTTCCCTCGTGTAGAACTCTATCTCCCTTTTCATATGCTTTCTTTGCATTCCACTCTTCATATGAAGCGCTTTCAGTTTTTGTAGTAATTGTGAATATATCACTCTGTACAGATTCATTTCCAGCTACATCAACAGCTTTCACTACATATTTATAAGTAGTATTAGGAAGTAAATTTTTATCCATATAAGAAGTCGTAGTGGATGTTGCAATTTTTTTCAATGATCCTTCTGTTTCTCTATAAATATCGTAATGGTCTACACCAATATTATCGTCAGAGGGACTCCACATTAGATCCACACTTGACGCTGTCGTTCCCATACTATGTAATCCTTTTGGTTGTGTTGGTACTTCTGTATCAGGCGCCTCAACTGTTGTTTTTACTGTAAGCGCTGCACTTTCTTTCGATACATTTCCAGCTGAGTCAATTGCTTTTACAGTATAAGAGTATTCTGTACTTGGTTGTAATTTTTTATCAATAAAATGAGTTCCTGGTACTGTATCAATCATCTCTCCGTTACGGAAGATTTGATACCCTTTTACCCCTACATTATCCGTAGAAGCGTTCCACGTTAGTTCTATACTATTCGCTGTTACGTTTTGTGTCTGAATTCCATTTGGACTACTTGGAGCTTCTATGTCCGGTTTCACATCATTAATAAGATTAACATCAATTACATTATAAAATGCATTTGCTGTATCAGCTACATCCCATACTGCTAAAATCACATGATATCCACTACGATCAGTAGGCACATTGATTTTGTGAGTTAAATGATTTGAGGCTGCAGAACCATCATGTTGTACAGTTCCAATTGGTTCTAAATCTGCTCTTGTGAGCGCTTTATTTGGGTTCCATTCTTTTTTTGTAATATAGTAATGCCATTTACTTGTTAAGTGAGGCGCTGTATATTTCCAAGTAAAAGTATTTTCCCCGCCTGTGATTGTATTTTTAAACCAACGATCAGCTGTTTGTTGATCTAAAACACCACCAAATTTACCACCTGCAGAAGCGATTTGGCCATCAACTGGGCCAGCTTGCGGGAACCCTTTTGGAGCTTCCAAACTTTGTGGTTCATACATAACACTTCCACAGTTTGCATTTAGTGCACCATAGGTTGGACTACATAAAGCAGATCGGCTGCTAGGCTTTTCAACAAAACCGTGCGCGTATGCGTTTTGAGGAATAAGTGTCGTGCCAATAATTCCAGCTGTTAATGCAACAGCTCCTAGACTTTTTTTGTTCATTTTCATGTTTTGTAGTTGTTTTAATAATCGATTATTCATGTTCCTGTCCCCTTCTTGTTATACTTTGTAGTGTAATGTGGGCTTCGATGTAAAAGAATAACAAGAGACAATTTTGTATCGATGTATGTGTTAATTATGCATACACCGCAGTGAAAATATATTTCATTTCTTGTGAAACATTTCACTTGATGAATATATCATGACATAAAAATCATCAAAGTATGTGCAGAAGTTGTGCAGAAATGATGAAAGCATTAGTAACACGTAAAACTATGGTCCGAATTTATAAAACAGAATATTTAACCTTTCAAAACAACGAATTCTCCGCTTCATATAAAAGAAGAGTGTCTATACCATTTCATATAGACACTCTTCTCATGTATAATCTTACATTTATTACTGACCTATAAATGTAAAAATCTCATCAGCAGCTTTCTTATAGCCACCAGATTTTCGGAAAGACTCCTTCAAATTCAATGCAGCTTCTTTATATGATGGATTATTTAATACAAATTCTACACTTTCACGTAGTTGTTCCACAGTTAATTCATTTATAGATAACTTAATCCCAGCTCCTAGATTCTCTACTTGCTTTGCGATTACTGGCTGATCTGCACTTTGAGGAATTACAATGAGTGGAATCCCGTTATTTAATCCTTCATGTGTACTGTTCATTCCGCCATGTGTAATAAACAACTTTGTATATGCAAGTAGTTTAGTTTGTGGTACATAGTTTTTTACAATGAAGTTTTTAGGAATGTTACCTAAATCACTTATTTTTGTTTTATTACCAATAGACATAACAATAGTATGATCACTATTCTCGAACGCCTTCATACAAAGTTTATAAAAATCAAGCGATTCATTAAAAACAGTGCCTAGTGAAATGTAAATCGGGCTTTTTTCTTCAATTGTAGTAAAATCAAACTCTTCATCTTTTACTTGTGCAGGGATGGATGGACCTACAAATTTAAATGTTTCATTAAACATATCTCCAAAAGGTTGGAACTCTTTTATTGTATACACAATAGTAAGTGGCGCTGGATTACAGAAAACTTCATATGGTGAGTTTATTTCAACACTATATTTTTCCGCAATCCCCTTAGTTAATCTTTCAAAATCATTATGTATCCTATCCTGAACTTCCATTGGGATACTTTTAGACAAGTAATCCAACATTTGTTCAAATGATTTTTCATTCTGTGCAAAAGATGTACAAGAATTTATTGCTGGAAGATTTAGAATTTGAGCAATTAAACGGCCACAGCCAAACATTGAATCATGAATGATGTAATCAAACTGTTCCCCTTCAATTTGTTCAAGAACATTTGGTATAATAACATCTGCCGTATGTAAAAGACCATTTATTCTCTCTGGTAAATAATTTCGACCACCGGAAAGAAAAGCATTTATAAATTTTTGATCGTCAATTGTTCGTACAATAGCACCCGTCTTCTCAATACGTTCTCTAAAAGATTCTATTGAAAAATAAACTACCTCTTCCCCGCGTGAGACTAATTCTTCTACAACTTGCAATGTAGGATTTATATGTCCTTCTGATCCAGTATTAATGAATAAAACACGTGCCACTTAAAACACTCCTTCATTAAAATCTTTTCTATGTTGTCATTAGTATTACAGGTATTTTGTCTTATTCTTCTAAATGGACCTAGCAAGCCTAAATCCAAGGTCATCTATATGAAATGTAGGATGGCTACGGCGACGACAAGTCGCACCGCAACCTCTAGCTGCTTCAGCCCAGCTACCGCCGCGGAAAATTCGGTATGATCCGTACACTTGTTCATCATATAAATCATAGCACCATTCCCAAACGTTTCCTAACATATCGTAAAGTCCCCATGCATTCGGTTCTTTTTTTCCGACCTCATGAATATGTCCACTAGAATTTTCATTGTACCAAGCAATCTCTTTCAGTTCTCCATATATGTATCCGGTAGTTCCTGCCTTACACGCATATTGCCACTCTGCTTCAAAAGGTAATCGGTACCCATTTGAATCTAAATTACAACTAACAATTTGACCACCATCATTAATAGAATAACATTCTTTTAATCCCGCTTTTTTTGAAAGTAAATTACAAAATATAATGGCATCATTCCATGAAATATTTACAACTGGTTTGTTACTATTTTCATTACCATTTAGTGCACGATTCATAATAGCATAATATAATTCCACTGTTACAACATACTTTGCAAGAAGAAACGGTTTAACTTGAACTTGCCATTGTTTTTTTATTCGATCATCTCTTAATTCTACTTTTCCTGCTGGAATTTTCACCATATTAGAATCAACCGGGCTAATGAATCTATTCAATCCTATCCCCCCATGTTACTTCCTTTTATAGTCTAACTATCTATGGTATCGTATTTCTCTAAAAATAGTCTTACTTCATTTGAAGATTTTAAAATAATAACCTCTTTTTCCTTACTCAATTGATTTAGCCTTTTTAAAATTGAGGGTCGTTTCGTTTTAGGATATTGCCATATCCATTTAAAAAATTGCAAATCAAACCTTTCTTCACATCCAGCACCCATATCCGGTCTTGTTTTATTCCGATATTGTACAACCCTTTTAAAAGCACGATAAACACATATTGTTCTATGAATATCAAGAAAGATAATTGTATCAGCAGCGTTAATTCTTATTTCCATTGTCCCGCCATAATTCCCATCAATAATCCACTCATCTTCTTTAACTAATTCATTTTGAACCTTTCTTTGCTCCTCTTTCGGTACACCTTCCCAATTCGGTTTCCAAAATAACGCATCAAGATGATGTACTCTAATATTTAATTTATTACCTAACTGCCTTGCTAATGTAGATTTTCCTGAACCACCAGAACCTATTAATATTATTTTTTTCATACATACCCCTTTTTAAATCTATTATTTCTTCTGTAACATAAACTCACAAAACATTCCAATCCCAACACCAATTGTATAAGCAACTAAATCACTCCACAAAAATCCGTAACCTAATACGAGTCCACCTAAAGTCGTAGTACGAATGCTATCTATCCATTCAGCATGGTATAATTGGCTCACTTCAATCCCGTAGCAAAATAACAAACTAATAAAAGCCACTTTCTTCGTGTCTATTTTAGGAAATAAAAATCCGAACCCTGTAAAAATCATGAGTGCCCATAAAGCATCACCTAAGTACGCGTTTAATAGATGAGGTAACGCAAAAGCTAATTTTCTTGAGCTAAGACCTAAAATAATTATAACTATAGTAAATAGCGCATATAATAATCTATTTCGTTTCTTATTCATCTCAAAATCTCCTAATATGTAATTAAAAACTGTAAATAGGTAGTAAAATATAATTATTTTACTACCTATTTTTTAATGGCTTTCATAATAAGAAAATGTGGATTTGTATTTAGATAATGATATGATGTTTCATTTACTTCTCTCATTTTTTCAACCGGCCTCGGTTCCACCATTTTATCTAACACAAAATAATTTGTTGTTTCATTAATTATGTCTTGGAGTGATCTTCTAAAAAAGCTAACTTCTATTGTAATATTTGGTTTAACCCAAGTATCTACTAATAATTGTTTTTCGAAATAATTTTCACTAGTAAACTTTGTAAAATCCATAAAAGGATGATGAATGGAGTATATAAATTCGCCACCTGACTTCAATACTCGATGAAACTCCTGAAATACTTTATCCCAATTTTCTAAGTAATGAAGCGTTAACGAACTTACAATAACATCAAAAGTATTATCTTCAAATGGTAATACTTCTTGCAAATCATGACAAAGAAACGTTGCTTTATTACCCGTACTTTCCTTTGCAGCTTTTACCATTTCAGAACTTACGTCAATTGCAGTAACATTTGCTCCCCTTTCTACAAATTGAGTAGTATACCATCCAGCTGCACATCCAGCATCTAATATACTCTTCCCTTCTAAATTCTTTGGAATCATCTCCATCATCGCTGGTCTTTCATAATAACTGTTATATGGATTTGCCAAGTCTAGATTTTCTTTATATGTACTGGCTAATTTATCATATGTATCTTTGATCGTGTCTTTCATTACTTCCACCCCTTATACATATTAATCTAATAACTCTTGCTGCTTTTTCTTTGAAAATGATTGTAGAACTAAATCATATGACCAATCAATCATCTTATTAATTTGCTCTTGCTCTACATCTTTATGTATATACACTGTATTCCAATGTTTTTTATTCATATGATACCCGGGAATGATTGCTTCTGGATACTCTTCTCTTAATCTTAATGCAAGTTCTGGATCACATTTTAATGTAATCGCAGCTTTTTCTCCTTCTTCATGGTTTATTATCGCAAATATTTTATTATTAAGCCTCATACATGTTGCATTCCAACCATCAGGAGAATCTTCAGTCGCTTTTCTTTTTGATAAACAATATGTTCTTGTTGCATTCATTTTCCTTGGCACCTCTTATTCTTTCACTATTTGATTACGATGCATTACAATTTGTTTCGTCGCTTGAAATTGGTGTTCACCATAAAACTTTATTAACTTCTCTCCACAAAATAGACTAACAATATGAACATGAGATATTTCTTGAAGTAACATTGTAAGCATCTTCTCCCCAATCCCTTTATTTCTTACAATCTCATGCACAACAACATCTTCTATGTACGCTCGAAAAACACCATCAGAAACAACTCTAGCAAATCCGATTAATTCATTTTCTTCCCATACTCCAATTGCTATACTATGCTTTAACATTTTTTGAATATCAATTTCTTTTCTTTCTGGCCACCAACCGACAGAGTCATAAAGTTTTTTTATTTTGCCTACGCAGATTGGTTGTTCATGTTGCAATTTATACGTGTACATTTTCTTTCTCCCATCAAATTACTCATTATATTTATTTTGTCTTACTTTACTTCTTTCAATATAAAACTATAGAATCCAACCTGTTACAAAAAAACTTCATAAAATAAATTTATAATATCAATTTTACAATTGCAATCGTTACTCTCATCCTTTCATATTACGTATATCAAATATACAGAATAAGAGAAAACTAATGAATATAATACCAAAAGCATTTCTCATATTATTTTTAACTATTAAAACTTGAATTTCTTGCAATAAATGGTAAAGTTAATTAGGTAAAAAATATACAAAGTGAGGCGATTTTTTGAAAAAGTTTAGTTTATTACTAACAGCATTTGTCATAATTTTATCATTATTCATCCCTAATTTTACAAGTGCTAAATCTTTCCCTGATGTCCAATCTAATCATTGGGCAATTAAAGAAATTAACTATTTATCGGATAAAGGTATCATTAAAGGTACGCCAGAAGGAACTTTTAAACCGAGTGATGATGTAACTCGTGGACAAATGGCCTTAATGCTAGATTTATCCTTAAAATTAGAAAAACCATCTAGCTATAATCATATTTTTTCCGATGTAGCCAAAGGTATCTATTACTATGATTCTGTACATAAGTTAGCACATAATAACATTGTACAACGTGAAACAAACTATTTCCCTGACCGCTCATTAACTCGTGCAGAAATGGCAGTAGTTTTAGTTAAAACTTTTAATTTGAAGCCTACAGGTGCAGACGTCAATTTCCCTGATGTTCCATCTAATCACTGGGGTTACAATTATGTCAAAATTTTAGCACAAAATAATATTACTACTGGATTGCCTGATGGTACATTTGGTCCAGGTGTAAAAGTAACTCGTGAGCAATTCGCTGCATTTTTGGCTCGTGTATTAGAACCAAATTTCCGTCCAGCTCTTCCTAAGCCTAAAGGTAACTTAGAGGTACATTATATTGATGTCGGACAAGGTGATGCTACTTTTATTAAATCTCCAAGTGGAGAAACGATCCTTATTGACGCTGGTAACAATGGCAAAGGTAAAGTAGTAGCGAATTATTTAAAAGGATTAGGATTCCAAACTATTGATTATATGATTGCCACTCATCCTGATGCTGATCATGTAGGCGGATTAGATGAAGTGCTTTATGCTATGAATGTAAAAAACATTTACGCCCCTAAAGTAAGTCATACGACACAAACGTTCAAAGACTTCCTAACTGCTGTAGCTAACAAAGGATTAACAATTAAAGAAGCGAATTCTGGAGTAACTTTACCAATCAACGGTTTAAACTCACAATTTTTAGCTCCCGTGAAAGAATACGATAACGATCTAAATGAGTGGAGTGCGGTATTAAAAGTAACACACGGTAGCAAATCTTTCTTATTTACTGGTGATGCTGAATCTAAAAGTGAAAAAGATATGGTTCTAGCACATGGTTCTAACCTAAAATCTGACGTATTAAAACCTGGTCATCATGGAAGTAAGACATCTTCTTCTCAGCCATTTTTAGATGCAGTGAAACCAAGTATCGCTGTAATTAGTGCAGGTGCAGGTAACCGTTATGGCCATCCTACACAGGAAACTTTAGCAAAGTTACATTCAATGTCTGTTAATGTATATAGAACTGATTTAAATGGAACTGTAATTATAAATAGTGATGGCTCTAACATTTCTGTAAGAACGGAGAGATAATTATGAAAAGAGGTATTATTGACCGTTTTGAAGGCGAACTAGCAATTATTGAATTGAATAACGTAACAATTGATGTACCTAAATCCAAACTCCCTTCTACTGCAAAAGAAGGTGATATTCTTATAATCGAGGATGATACGTATACAATTGATAAAGACGAAACAGATAAAAGAAGACGTGAAATCCAAGATTTAATGAATAAGCTATTTGAATAGCAAAAAAAGAGCCATCCTGTTGGAGGGCTCTTTTTTGCTATTCAAATAGTAACTAGTAAATTTTTATTATTTAACTTCATACCACCAACCTTTTCGATCGAGCCAGCCTTTCATAGCATTTAATTGCGTATCACTAGTTGGTTCAGTAACAAAATACGTTAAACCATCCGATTGTAAAATGAAGGTAGCAGTCATTTTTAAAGAAGTTAACGCTCCCATAACATCTGGAGTTTCATCAGGTGAAAAGGCTCCAGATTGAATGATATTTTGTTTAGAAGCTTGTCCTTGTATATTTTCTTGTTTCGGTACTGATTCAGTAAACCAGGAAAGTGGTTTATTACCTATTAATTGATTTAAATCACATTTGCCAATACCTGGTACATTACCTGTCTCCGTGTATTGCCAAATATCACAAGGATATGCTGGTTTATTGCCGCCATATCGAGGAATCCATACAAAATCACTTTTTACGTTCGCTATTCCGAAAGGCTCATATACATGATGGCCAACATATAAACCAACTTTTTTAGCACCTAGTCGGCGTAATTCATCGATAAAAGCTTGTGTACCTGCTCTAATGTCATCCATTGTCTTCACTTCTACATCAGCCGCCCAAACTGTAGCGCTCTTATCACCGCGATTCCAAAAATCTTGCGCTTCCTTCTTCGCATCAGCAATTGAAATAAATCGGCAAAATGCATAATTACCGAAAGGAATATTTCTTATTTTCAATGCTTGAGCGTAATTTTTATATAAAGGGTCTACGTAATTCGAACCATCTTGTACCCTAGCGATTACGAAATCTAGTTGTGGAGCTGCTACATCCCAGTTAATGTTACCGTTCCATTTCGAAATATCTACAATATAACCCATTGCTTAACACCTCCTTTATTAGTATTATATTCAGAGCTCGTCTTATTGCTCTTCTGCTCTTAAAAATTCAACAACATTTGTTAGAAAAACCTATACTACAAGTGTCTTCTACAAAAACAGTAACTCATTTCCAATAAAAAAGAAAATCATAGTTATACGAATCGTACTATTTGTTCTCATAATTACATCAGCTTGAGTAGTTGCTATAAATTAAAAATAGCATCACCTTGTTTGGTGATGCTTTTAAAATCAATTTTTCTTCTAGAGCACGAATACTATTACTATAGCCGCTTCTCTAAAAAGTTTTGGCTATGTCCTTTAGGATGATCTTCAACAACACCATATTCTCGGTAGCCGTGCTTTTTATAAAAATCTGGCGCTTGAAAACTAAATGAATCTAATAATATTAATCTACACCCTTTTTCCTTCGCGATGTCTTCGATTTTATGTAACAGTTGACTGCCATAACCATCATGACGAACTGTTTCATCAACCCATAAAAAATCTATATGAAGATGATAAAAATACATCGTTCCTGTTACCCCACCAAATATTTTTCCATCCTCATCTTTTACTACAAAACTTACTTGCTCCATCGGCTGTTTTGCTTCATCCCTTAAAATCGACATGTTATATTGAATTACTTTATTTTTTATGTACTCTCCTTCAGTGCGAGTACCATTCTCTATGTGTTTCATATATTTCTCCATTTCAACTTAGTAAGCTATCTTTAATTTTTACTTTTTCTCTTTAAAATAGTAATAAACACGAATCCACCATAAGTAACAAAGCATGAAAAACCAATTATCCCTGGCACTGAAACATAGCCTATTCTTATATAACTTATAATTGCAAAACTAGCGATAGACAATAAAATAGATGGCCAAAATATAAGAGCTGTTTTGCTTCCTCTCTGTTTCGATGTACTTTCTTTCTCTTTAGAAATACGTGTGCCAAAAAGCAATACTATACAAATGAGGATTGCTGCAAAGTAAATCGTATCTAATGACAGATTATGATCATAAATCGCAATTCCAACTTCAATAGCGATAATCGTTAAAATTAATATGATGATTGTTGAAGTTTTTAAGTTTCGTTTCAATTTTCATACCTCTTTTTATATTGTTTTATCACATTCTTAAATTTCGATATAGAATATTAAAAACCTTTTTTGTTACATGATATTTATGCATACAATAAAAAAGATAGCATGAAATTTCCCCATGCTACCTTTCTAAAATACATAATTCGCATAACGCAAACATTTACTCTTCCGTAGGCTTTTTAGGACCATTAAGCTTCAATTGATAAAAAGCTAAATCTAACCACCTATTAAACTTATAACCAGCCTTCTTAATTGTCCCCGCATGAACAAATCCATAGTTTTCATGTAAGGCAATGCTTTTCTCATTTTCTGCATCAATTCCAGCAATTAAGGTCATATATTCCCTTTCTTTTGCAACTGTGATCAATGCTTGCATTAATGAAGTTCCTATCCCATTTTTTCTATATTCCTTATGAACGTACACAGAATGCTCAATTGAATATTTATAGGCAGGCCAAGCTCTAAACGGGCCAAATGTCGCAAATCCTACTATTTTATTATCTAATTCACATACTAAAATCGGATAGCCGTTAGCCTTTTTTTGTTCATACCAATCTATTCTATTTTCAAGGGTTACAGGTTTATACGTATAGACGGCTGTTGTATTCAATATAGCATCATTATAAATATCTAAAATGTATGTGACATCTTGTTTCCTTGCTTCCCTTATCATCACTTTCTTCCTTTCCTCTAATTTCACTCCTATATACGAATACGAGCTTTTCGGAAACCATCAAATATATTTAACGCAGCAGACAAAATGTAAATGATAATACCTCCACCAATTAACCACTTTTTAACTTCCTCTGGAGAAGTAGTAAACACATTTGCCACATACGTAATAAATCCTTCATTAAATAAGTGCGGATTTACTATAATTACAATGAATACTATTGTTCCAACTATTTGAAGAATAGCATTCCCGATTGCCAGCTTTTTCGTCCATTGTCCTTGTACTAACTTATAAAGAGATATACCTATTTCAAACACAATCACAATTACAACGATTGGCCAATACTGAAGTAACACCTCTTGATTAAAAGTTGCCGCGACAAACTTCAATCCGCTTTCTGTACCATGATATACACCTACAAGATGGTTCGCATAAAAATAAAGTGTTGCCCATATTGCCGTCCACATTAACCCCCCAAATACTTCGAACTTTGAGATCGACTTTTTCTTTGGAATATACGAAGTATTTTTCAAATCATCAGGCGTCCACTTTTTTAAACTTGTCGTCAACGGTTGAGTACCTTTGTCTTTATCTGTTCTTTCTAAAATTGCAAATACAAGTGTCAACCAGAAAAATACATGGAGGCCTACTTCGATAATTTCCCCAATTCCTTTACCTATCAGATTTAAAATAACATTTAATACCGCTTGCTCACCATCATATCCTACAAAATTTTCTGCAACCATTGCAATGAGTGCGATAACAGCTGCAATCGGTATGATCATTTTTAATAATGTCGTATATACATCAAAATAACGTGGTCCAATTAAATACATCGTCCTATCTAAGTACCCATTTGCCAATGAAACTGGACTCCCCAATTTTTCAAGAACTCTTTTTTCATCATCTTCATTATAATCATCAGGTAACATATCCTCGATTGTTGACCGTAGTTCAAGAATAATATCTTCACGATTTTTTTCAGGTAATCTCTTCGCTACTTCCTCGACGTAAATATCAATCAAATTCATTCTTGTCCTCCTCCTTTAATAATTTATAAAGTTCTTTCGAATCCTTTATCCATTCCTTTTTCAACTGCAAAAATATCTCTAATCCGTATTCACTTAAAATATAATACTTACGCGGTCTACTCTCCGTTTTATCCCAACTACTCGTCACTAGCTCCTGCTTTTCTAATCGGCGAAGTAGTGGATATAACGTACTTTGATCGATTGTAATCCCTGATTGCTCCAATAATTGGACAAGTGAATACCCATACTGCGGTGTTCTTAACTGGCTTAAAACCGCTAATGTTAATGTACCTCTTCTTAGTTCAGTAATTAACGAATTTAATAAAGCATCCATTCACTCACCTCATTTTCATTACTATATGTCATACAGTATGTGTTTTATACTATGTATCGTACAGTATTAATGTGATAAAAACAATACGTATTTACAAAAAATAGAAAATAAAAAAGCGCAAACTATATATTTTGTGCTTTTCTGGCTAATTTAAATGCTTATAACAATTTTAATTTTGTACCTCTTGTAATATAAACTCTCCTTTTTCTTTAATAAATGGGGTAACATTTACAACTGATTCAATATGAATTACTCCATATACATGCGGATATTCTTGACCGTTAGAAGCAAGTTCATATTTTATTTCTGCTTTTATTAAGGATCGATCAATTGTCAGTAATAAAACATCTTCTTCATGACTAAAATGTTTTTCAGCAACTTCTAAAGCTTGTTTTAAAAATGAACAATGAATAAATCCTTCTTCTTTTAGTGAAGTTTCATTAATTTCTCCATTTATCTTTGCGATTTCCCAATTTCTTTTTGTTATTACTTTTGTGATCATTGTTATTTTCTCTCCATGTCTTTATATAGAAAAACAAGAGGTTCTTCTTTTTGTTACTAGAAACGCCTCTTGTTTTTCATATTTATTTTATTCCTTTAATTAAAGGCGATGCTTCCCCGCTATGGAAAATCCATAAATCATGAAGTGACCTTGTACATCCGACATATAGTAACTTCGCATCATGTTTCATATTTTTATAATGTTCTTCATCAACATCGATTAATAGAACCGCATCAAATTCTAGCCCTTTTGCCAAGTATACAGGTACTACTGAAATACCACCTTCATATTTACTTTGATCTGCTTCAATGACGTTTACGGCCAATCCTGCTTTTGTTAATTTCTCATATATATCGCGACATTCATCTTCTGTTCTTCCTATTACCGCAATTGTTTTCACATCTTCGTTTTGTAGATGTTTTAACGTCTTCATAATCTCATTAAATTGATCTTCTGCATGGATTACCTTAACATTTTCACCACTGCGAAAAACTGGTGTTGCGAGCCCAACTGGAATCTCTGCGTTTTTAATTATTTCGTTCGCAAATTCTATAATTTCTTTTGTAGAACGATAACTTCTCGTCAGTTCATAATAACCTGTTTCTTGGAATACTTCCTTAAAAGCACCCCAATCTTCAATCCCTTGATAATCATAAATTGCTTGAGATAAATCACCTAATATGGTGAAAGAATTACCTAGTGTAATTTCTTTTAATACATACACTTGGAATGGTGAGAAATCTTGCGCTTCATCAATAACGACGTGATGGAATTTCTGTCCGATTTCAATACCTGTTATGCGGTGATGTAAGTAAATTAAAGCTGGTAAATCTTCTACATACACTTCTTTTTTACGACAACTCTTTTCAGTTTCTTTCACAAGTTCTTCAGGCAATACTTCGAGTATTTCTTTACTTTTCAATATTGAACTATAAAGTGAAAGTGGGCTCATTTTCGGCCAAAACTTCATATATGTGTTCAATCTCTTTGTCGCTTCTTTTTTTAATAATTTCTTCTCGTTTGTTTCTCCATACTTTTTCAGTTCAATTTCAATCCAGCGCTTCATTCGGCCGACTAATCTTTCTCTTCTTTTCTTTAATGGATAATGTTTATATTCAACTTGCATCCATTTTTTTATGTCTTCTACTGGAATAATAGCTTTGTCCCATGCCTCAAAATCACTTGTTGGTATTAATTCTTTTTCAAATTGAACCATTCTCTCTTCAATAAAGGACTTAAATTCCAGCGTGCCTTTCAATTTACCGAGCATAACCTTTTCTTCATCACGATTAATAGAAAAGGCTTCTTTCAACTTTTCTTCTGTTTGCTTTAGTTTCACAGAATCATCTAACGTACGTAATGCCCAATCTGGAAATGTTGTTTGACTAATATTCCCTACACCTAATTCAGGAAGCACACTCGAAATATAGTCTAAAAACAGACTATTCGGAGCGAATACAATCATTCTCTCAGCTTCTAATTGTTCACGATATTCATAAATTAAAAAAGCAAGGCGATGTAAAGCGATCGTTGTTTTTCCGCTTCCTGCAACCCCTTGAATTAATAATGGTAAGTTTCTTTCCGCACGAATAATATCGTTTTGCTCCGATTGTATTGTCGAAACAATATCCTTTAGTTTATTATCTTTATTCTCACCTAATCGATATAGAAGAAAATCATCGGCATGTGAGACATCTTCATTTCCTTTTACATATGTATCAACAACACGTTCTAGTTCTCTTTTTCGAATAGAGATGTTTCGCTTTAAATACACATCACCTTCTACTAATCCGTCTGGCGATTGATAAAATGCTAATTCATCTCCACCGGTAAATGAATAAAACATACTTGCAACAGGTGCCCGCCAATCTATTACAATTGGTTTCATTGTGTCTTTATGTGAAACACCTACTTTACCGATGTAGATCGGCATAACATCTTCCTTGCCATCCTCTTGAAAATCTAATCTTCCAAAGTACGGTTCTTGTACACCGATACGTAAATTTTGCCTATTAGATTCTCTCATACTTTCTAGAATTTGTTCTTTAAAATCATCTCCATAATAAACCGGAATGTTTTCGAGCTGTTCTAATTGATCATCCATCGTACGTAATGTATCTTTCATCCTTTGTAACTCTTCTTCAAAAATGTTGTTCATTTGATGATTCCCTCCTGTCCGTTCTAATTTTTCAGTCGAAATACAATTGTATTAAAAATCCATTTATAAAGTCAATAGTTTTAGTAAGAATTTTCTAAAATAAAGAAGAGTAGAGATTAATCTCTACTCTTCTTTATTTTAATTCGGTACGCCAAACATTCATTTAAAGTTGCTAATTCTTTATATTTTCGTTTTTCAAAATCATATGCTCCGCCTGGGAAGAACCCTACAATACTTAATCCAGCTTCAGCACATAGATTGCTAATCTCATCTACCGTATAACAACGTAAAGACTGTGTAACTATATCATTTGGATTATTAGGATGCCACCAATGATCTAACATTCTTTCATTTATACTATCATATTCGTATTTTCGCATAGCTGCACTTAAGGTCATTTCTTGTCCACTTACCTTTTTCCAATAAAGTGGTTGATAAATATCAATAAGTGCACATCCATCATCCTTCATCCAGTTTTTAATCCGTTTTAATAGAATCAATTGCTCATCATCTGATCCTACACCAAATCCGTCTAAATAACTAACAACATCAAACTTTTCTTCAAAATTAATTTTATAAAAATCAGCGCGATGAATATCTATATCATTAGTAGAATGTTCTTTTGCAAACATAACTAACTCTGGTACAAGCTCAACAGTAGTCATTTTTACTTGTAACTTAGACATCGCCCTTGCAAATCCACCATTTCCTGCTCCTAGTTCTAACATTGACTGAAATGGATGTCCAATTTGTTCTTGAACTTCTTTCGCAACCTGTTCTAACCAGCTTTCTGTATTAATATCGTAATTGGATAGTTCGAATTGTTTTTCGTAAAATTCTCTCACATCTAATTCATTCATTATTATTCTCCTCCTGCAATAGATTTTTCTTCTACAGGTGAGAAACTAAATTTCTGACACCCATGAAAAAAGGTTATTATTCTCTATATTTACAATTTTATCAAAATAATAAGAATTTTTAAAGTAACAATATAAAAAGCAGATAATGAATGATCCCACTATCTGCTCTATGGCTGCTATTATTTTTCTTGTTGATACTCTACCCAATCACCAGAAATGATAACTTTCTTTAACATCTCTTTATCTTGAGCGACATACACAAATGCACGTATTATTCTATCTCCTAAATAAATCGTTTCGGTGATTCGGTCATATAAATCACTTTCTGCATTACCTGTATATTCTTCAAGTTCATCTAATTTTTGCAGAACAACCTCATTTACTTCATAAACTTCTCCGTATACTTTGTCCTCATTTGAACAAATCATTGCCGGATACCCCTCGTTTGTATCAAATAATTTACCATACGTCCATGCTCCGTCTGCGATGCATATTGCACCTTGCATAAAATGAGCATTCGTTTGCTCTTTTCTTAATGTGCCATACACGAAAACGTGATGCATATATCCCCTATCCCCTTTATATATCTCTACTTTCTAAATTGTAAATATGCACGAATCATAAAGTAACTCACTTCATTTGGAAGTTGTTCCTTAATTGATTTCAGACCACCTTCTGCATTTTGCACGGCAGTTTCAATCAGTGATTCATATTCTGCAGGAACAAAACTGTTCCAGTCTATTTCCATTCCATCTTCAAAAGAGCGAATTAAATGATTTTCAATTGTTTGTCTTGATAAGCCACGTTCTTTCGCAATTTCATCTAGATCAATGCCTTGTTTATACATTTCATACGTTTCTAAATGAGAATTTGCTGAAGCTTTCCCTGACTTTTTCCGCTCTGTCACCACTTCTGTTTTAACTGTTTCAGCATAGTTTGGATTGTCCTTAATAAAGTGCTGAACTGCTTGTAAGAAGTGAGAACCATACTTCACAAGTTTATGTTCGCCGATCCCTTTCACAGTTAAAAGTTCAGAGTCACTTTGTGGCATTTTTGCACACATATCCTTCAACGTTTGATCAGAGAAAATAACGAATGGAGGTACACCTTCTCCTTGCGCAATTTCTTTACGTACTTCGCGAAGTACTTCAAATAAAGGATGATCTTGAACAATTTGTCTTGTCTCTACTCGTTCTTTACGTAAAACATTCTCTTTACCTAATAATACTTCTTTCCCTTTTTCCGTAACTTTTAATGTCGGATACGTACCATGTTCTACTGCAATTAACTCATCTGAAATTAGAAACTCAATAAATTCACTAACTTCTTTTACACTACGATTTGATAGTAACCCGTATGTTGGTAAAGTATGAAAATTAAATTCAATAACTTTCTTATTTTTCGAACCAGTTAAAACTTGTGCAATCATTTGTTTTCCAAATCGTTGGTTCGTTCTAATCATGCAAGATAGAACCATTTGTGATTCTCTCGTCACATCGATACTTTCCCGGTCGTCCGTACAATTTCCGCAGCGGCCACAATCTTCTTTCGGTTCTTCTCCAAAGTATTGCAAAATAAATGATTGTAAACATTGTTCTGTATGACAATAATCAGTCATATTTTGCAGTTTTTCAAGTTCATTTGAAAATCGAGATTCACCTGTCGATTGATCAATTAAAAAGCGCTGTACTTGCACATCCTGAGAAGAATATAGCAATATACACGCACTATCTAATCCGTCACGTCCAGCACGTCCTGCTTCTTGGTAATAACTTTCCATGTTTTTTGGCAGTTGATAATGGATAACGTAACGAATATTCGATTTATCAATCCCCATCCCGAATGCAGATGTCGCTACCATTACACTCACTTCATCACGTAAAAAGAGTTCTTGCTGCTCATTTCGATCGGTATCACTCATACCAGCATGGTATTTTGATACCGAAACTCCCGCTTTCATTAAATCTTCATACAACTGATCAACTACTTTTCTAGTAGCTGCATATATAATCCCAGATTCCTTTTGATTTTGACGAATATAATCCGCTAAATATGCATTACGATCTTGTCCTTTAATAACAGAAAATGATAAATTCTCGCGCTCAAACGTTGTCATAATCGTATTTTCTTGATTAATTCCAAGCGTGTTGCAAATATCTTCACGAACTTGTGGTGTTGCCGTCGCAGTTAAAGCTAATACAAGCGGCTTTTCTGGAAGATAATCTAATATGCGATGTATATGTAAATAACTTGGACGGAAATCATGTCCCCACTGCGAAATACAGTGCGCCTCATCAATTGCAATCATCGGGATTTTCATATCGATAAGTTGGTCAACAAACTCCATTGAATCAAGACGCTCAGGCGCTACATAAAGTAACTTATAATGTCCTTGTTTCGCTAATTGAATGCGTTGATTCGCTTCTGTAATTGAAATAGAACTATTAATATAAGTAGCTGAAATACCGTTTTGTACTAATGTATCTACTTGGTCTTTCATAAGTGAAATCAAAGGTGAAATAACTAATGTCGTTCCTTCGAATACTAATGCGGGAATTTGATAACAAATTGACTTACCACCACCCGTAGGCATAATACAAACCGTATCTTTCCCATCTAATACATTTTTAATTGTTTCATCTTGTCCTCTTCGGAATGACGAATAACCGAAATAAGACGCTAAAAGTTCTTGTGCTTTTGTAAACAAAAAAGAGTCACCTGCTTTTCTATATCTTTCATCTATTCCTATTATATCATCACTTATGCGTCATGAAAGTGATGAATACATGACTAACAACTTGCTTTTTCATTTTTTATGCTTTTCTACGTTTTAAAGGTTGTTTAGCAACGGTGTTTTAATGGCTATTTATGTTTATAAATTTTAAAACATAAATAAAGCACATATAAAATGAATTACAAAATAAATATACATTTTATTACCCTTCCTTGAATACTACTAATCTTATACATATGAATCCAGGAGGTTACTATATGAAGCAGCAGAATATTAGTTCCATCAAGCAGAAAACAGTACCGAACCAACTCCAATTTTCGAATCATGATGCGTGGAAATATGAATCGTATTATAAATACCAGCCATTATTTTCTTATAGAAAGCTTTTCCATCTTCTTTCTCAACTTTTTAAACGTTAATGTGTATGTGATATATTATCCATAATAATTTTCTCAATATATATCTTATAGACTCACTATAATACAGCTGTTATCATATGAAATATTCTGTTGGATAAACCCCTTAAGTTGACCTGCTTATAAAAGCAGGTCTTTTTTGATTATTATACATTTCAGTACACTTTTAGATACACTTGTATATCTTTTCTCAATTTTATAACCATACTCCACTCACAACAAATGATAATAGTAACGAGATGTAAAATATAAGTTCTTAACATTTATTGAAGTAATTCTTTTTTTCTCAATACACAAAACGAATTTCACTTATTACTATAAAAGTACTCCAGATGAGTTTTTGCTCATCAACATTATCTAGTTAACGGGATCTGCTGCGGGAAGCTGATCCCATTGACTTTATTAAAGATCCACTTTCATTTGGACACATTTACCAGGTTTTTTAAATAGAATTTTATGATAACATTACTTAGTCGAGTCCGACATCTCGGCAATACCCTTTTGAGGCTCTGCAACTTCCCTTGCAGAGCCTTGTTTATTTTTATATTCATTTTATTTGTATATACCACAATAAAATTCTGCATCTTTTTCCATATCAATTTCTGAAATTAATTTAGGACACGTAACTAAAAATAAATTCCAATCATACTTTGAGTTATACATGTTCAAAGGAGTGTTACCGTTTATGTATTCTTATTGGCAATCGTATTACTCCCCCTATCATAACCCTTATGTACACTTTGATACATCTGTACGTAATTACCGAATTAGTAAAAACGAGAACTTTTTAAAAGGTTATATGCGTTCTTTATGGGAACAACATGTCGCTTGGACGAGATTAGCTATTATTAGTATTGTCTTTAATTTACCAGACGTAAACGTTACAGTTGGGCGACTTCTTCAAAATGCAACACATATGGGACTGTCACTTGAACCATTCTATGGTGAAGATGCTGTAAAAAAATATAGTGCACTAATTAAAGATCACTTAGTCATTGCAGCGGATCTAGTTAAAGCCGCAAAAGCAGGTGATCAAAATGCAGCTGCCGCTATAGAGAAAAAATGGTACGCTAATGGTGATCAAATTGTGGCGTTTCTTACTAGCATCAACCCATATATAGAAAAAGAAGAATTCAGAAAAATGTTTTATGAACATTTAGCACTTACGAAAGCAGAAGCGCTTGCCTTCCTAAATAAAGATTTTGAAGCAAGCGTAAAACTATACGATAAAATTGAAAAAGAAGCATTAGAAATGGCTGATATGCTAACAAATGCAATCGTAAAACAATTCCCACAAGTGTTTCAATAATAATAAGCCGATTTGAAAAAACAAATCGGCTTATAAAACTTTCTACCAATGAAATTTCACCTCTCCTCTTTACATTTAACGTATATCGATATATTTTATTAATATCCGTTTTTTATAGGAGGAAATCTTTTGATTAACGCCATTGGTCTCGTATTTATCCTCACAAATAAACACGAGAAAAAGAAGAAAGTTTATCTGAATGAAAAATTCGCATTAATAGACATTATTGATTCTAAAGAAGTAATTGATGATGAAGGGAACTCACTAGTAGAACTAACATGTAAATACAGTATTTATCTAGATGAAAAATATTACTGTAAATCTCTCGATGATTATACTGGACAAGTATTTCCGTTCTTGAGCGCTAAAATAGGAAAAGGTCTTCTCAGAAACTTAAATTACTATTTCTCTTACGTTGATGCCTATGATAAAAAACCACCCGTTAAAGAAATTAGGCCACTTATGAAACAAGTAACGAACAGATAGCAAAAAATACTAAAAAAAGAAAGCATCTAACTTCGGATGCTTTCTTTTTTGAATCCAGAACTCATTAACTTCTATCCTTCTTCTAAAAGTATGTATCTAGGCATACTTTTAATTAAAAACATTGGAGGATTAAACTAAATGAAATACTCAGAAACGATTGTTAGTAAACGGCTTCGAACACTTAAAATATCTAGTATATTTATTATGCTAGTTTTAATTGGATGGCTTGGATATACAAAATTACTTTATGAAAACGGATTTCTTCAAGAAAAGAAACTTTCAGTTGAAGTAATGAATACTAGTATTACAGGTGAAATTGAACAAAGTTTCCATGTAAACTTACAAGGTTACCGTAAAACAGACGTTGATACTATTATAGATGCAAGTAAAACCGATCCGAGCGAACTATCTTTAATTGAGATTATCAATACATCTTGTTCACGAGATTGCATAGGTGAACCATTGGCATATGTAAACTCAAACGATGGATATATCTTTTATAAGGAGTCTACCGGAACTAATGTTGCTTTAAAAATCAAAAAACAAGACTCGTGGGAAATCGTAAAAAAATCTGTTCAAGACGGAATATAACATTAGAAAGTTAAAGAGTACGTAACGTACTCTTTTTTATTATTAATACTCTTCATGTTTACAATGACATTTCGGTTTCTCTTTACAATTACATTTTTCACAATCACACTTCGGTTTTTCCTTACAGCAACACTGATCACAATCGCAGTTTGGTTTCTCTTTGCAACGACATTCGTGACAATTCCTGCATTTACATCCACATCTTCCGAACAGTGAACTACCCACCACTTAGTACCTCTTACGAGCTTACTTGAAGTAGGGGCTTCTCGGTTCATCGCTACTTTTGATAGCTAACGAATTTGTCCTAGAACAGCCGAGCTAACTCCCTTGTTCCAAAGGTTATTTTGTCACTATTTATGCCAACACTAATAAGCGGATGGCTTCTTTTTTGATATTGATCGCTGCGTTATAGTCACGACTGATTGTGAGTCCACACGAACACGCATAGGTGCGTTCACATAATGGCATTTCTTTTTTATTTCCACAATTACTACACATCTTTGTAGAAGGAAACCATTTATCTATTTTTACAAGCTGTTTTCCTTGTTCTTGTAGCTTATATGCTAAAAATGTCGTGAACATCCTCCAACCGTTGTCCGCTACACTCTTACCAAATCTAAGTGCTCGTGACATTCCTTTCATATGTAAGTCTTCGATTGCTACAACGTCAAAACTCGTAGCTAATTCTTTAGACTTATGATGAAGAAAATTTTTACGTTGATTGGCGATCTTTTCATGCAATTTCGCTACACGAATGCGTTGTTTATTCCAGCGCTCTGAACCTTTCACACGTCTTGCTAATACTCGTTGTGCCTTCGCTAATTTCTCTAACATCTGACGATAAAAGCGAGGATAATTGGCTTTCTCATCTTCGCTACTCACATACAATTCAGCCATTGCGAAGTCTAATCCAACTACAGTTTGTACTTCTTTTTGTACAATCTCTTTTTCATATTCAGTCAAGATGGACACATAGTATTTACCAGTAGGTGTCATCGAAATCGTACACGATTTGATGATATGTTTTGGCGGGATTTCTCTATGTTGCTTCAGTTTCACCATTTTCAACTTTGGTAATTTGATATAACCATGAAATAACATAATATTTCCGTTTACTCGATTCGTTGTATAGGATTTTCTACTCTTTTTACTTTTGAATGTAGGAAAATCACTTTGACCACTAAAAAAATTCTTATACGCAGTTTGCAAGTTTAATTGCGCGTTGGCCAAAGCTAAGGAATCGACTTCTTTCAACCATTCATACTGCGCCTTGTATTTCGCAGGAGTAGGGAATTTTTGTTTCTTCAGTTCTTCCTTGTTCTCTTTATATTTTTCATATACTTCTATTCGTTCAGCCAGCATTTTGTTATACACAAAACGTACACACCCGAAGGTTTTTCGTATGAGACGTGCTTGTTCTTCTGTCGGATACAGACGAAATTTATACGCCTTATTCTGCTTTGGCATATCCATTCACCTCATTTTCCGCTTCATATTCCATAAGCTATGACGGTGATCACACAACCTGAACACTACAAGATTATTATCTACTTTCATTGTTATACCAAAATCCCCCTCTTATTGAAGTAAATCAAGAGCAAGACCATAATGGTTATAAAATGATTGTTAAAAAAATTGAAATTGCTGATAAAGAAACACGAGTATATTTCACGGCTAAAAATGATGCAACTGCAGCGTTTAATTTCTACGATTTTAACTCCAAATTAATCGTAAATGGTCAACAACTAGAATACCAAGACAACTATGAAGCAAAATATCCTAAAATCCCACAAGGCATGATGCCTGGCGTAACTAGTGATGCTGTTTTAACATTCCCTAAACTCCCAATTGAGCAAGGTGAATTGCAATTAATACTAGAAGGTTCGAGTGAAAATTATGATATAACTCTTGAACCATTTAACTATAAAATTAAGTTTTAAATAATAAAATCGACTCTTTTTTGAGTCGATTTTATTATTTACCATTGAAACACCAATTACTTTTCTACTATAGTTCCTTCCCTTCCCCAACAACCCCTTTCAACCTCTGCAACATATACCCAATCCCTTTACATCCTGCTAACGGATACGTAATAATTTCTTCTGCATATAATTGTGTCACTACTTTCTTATGCTTCTTGCCTGCAAGTAAAACGATTTCATCAAACTGATGTAAGTCTTTTTCAATCATCTGTTGTTTTAATTGTTCCACGCTAATAATCTCATCGCTCTTTGAATCAAAGGCAAGGTCATAGTTTTCTAGAACAATATCATTTGGTCTTAAAAATCCATGCTTCGCCGATAAGATAACCCAATTCTCGAAAAACATAGTTGCATATGCCTGACATGCTTTTCCGAATGGACTAATATATACATCTTTTGCCTCCATCGATCCGTAATCTGGATACTTATCACAAATCTTCTTTTTCCCGCATGGAATTATGCATAACCTTTTCATTTAAATTTCTTACCTCTCTTCTAACTTTTTAAATATAAAAATATAGAATTCTCTACTTCTTCATACTCACCTTCTATATCTCCAATCCCCACTACGTTCCATCCATTATTTGTTTCTATCGGTTTTTCATTCATTATAATATGAACTTGTTTCATATTTTTAAAATCTTCTTCAAAAGATGCTAAAACAGGTTGATCTATCATATATGTTTTATTATGTATACTCACACTTAAAAAGGTTTTATGTAATGCTTTATTTCCGTTTAAATTTACATTCATTGGATTAAACATGTTTAATTTCATATTACCTACAATATACAGATGATACCCTTTTTCTTTATAGAATTGTTTAAAATCCTTGTCTCTTTCGTTTTGAACAAAATGAAGGATTTGCTTCGTTTCTTTACTTATTGCAATTTCATTATTAAAACTCAAATCCACATTTATATTTTGTTTTAAAAAGGCATATAACGATTTATCACTATTAAAGAAGCTCGTTTTCCAGTTAGGAAGGATTTCATCTAATAATAAACATAAAAGCATTCCTGAGCTATAGCAGCTCTTCCTAATGTTATAATTAGCTTCATATGCATCTAAAATAAATCCGCTATATTTTCGTAATGTTTCGCTTTCATCCTTTTCACATATTGCATTGTAAGCGTTCATTTCTACATACCAAGCAGGCCCCTCTATACTTTCAACCATACACTCATATGTTATAAACTCTTCTTTCATAAAACTAGTTCTTTGCTCTCTTAGTTCAATAAATTGCTTAATATAATTATATTTCTCAGCTTGTGACTTACAATGCACAGCATCATATAAACACATTCGTTCATTATTTCTATATCCTATATTTTCTTCTAATATAGGATATAGAAATCCTAGAGATTCATTTGGAAATCTACTTTCTTTATTCAAATATTGATAGCAATGAAAAAGTTCATGCACCACAATCGCAAGTAAACTTTCATAATCTTTATGCCTATTCATATTCACGATGGCAGTTGGATAATCTTTTAATAAGATACATGTATCAGCCTTAAATTGGTCATCTCGCTTTAAAACGGCATACTCACCATCATCTTTCAAAAATAATGGATGATGAAATACATACACATGCTCATCATTATATAATGCAAATGCAGCCCTATTAAAACCAGGCCAAAGCGTATTCAATAATTCTATACTTACATCTTTCTTTATTCGATTTAATATATTGTTCATTATATGTAACACCCCTATATCATTCTACATACACCTATTCTATTCCACTTAATAACAACCCTTTTATTTACATAAATGTTAGAAAAACATATATCTTTTCTCAAACCATAATGTATTATACAAATATACATGTGATGATTTTATGAAAAGGAGGTGAACAAATGAAAAATATAATCCCTGCGCTAGTACTCTATATTATCGTTTGCGTAATCGCTATGATTGCTCCAGCATCTGAAGGCTATAATCATGTTGGCTGGAAATTGTTTGTTGGGCAAGCATATGCTATACCTATTTTCCTCATTACTGCAATTATTACATTTTATATAAACAAGAAAAAATCTACGAACAAACAGTTATAAGGATAGCAAATGCTATCCTTATTTTAATTCATTTATTAGATCAAAAATTACACTTGCAGTACTTTCTATCCTTTCTTCCGAAAAGTCAAACGTAACACCTGTTTTTTCATATATTTCTTGTATAGATAAATTCCAATCTGCATTCGCTCCCTCTTTAAAGAAAGCAATCGCTTTTTTTGGATCCTCTCGATAAATTTGAAACAATTGCATTGCTCCTATTTGCGCAATTGCGTATTCAATTTTATAGAAAGGAAACTGAACATAATGAAATGACTCTAACCAGCTTGCACCGATTTCATCTTCTAATCCTACAATATTGACTGGTGAATATTGATACCTTTTACATACTTCAGCGTATTTCTTATCACGTTCTTCTGATGTATGGTTTGGATTTGTATAGATCCAGTGCTGGAATACATCTCCTGCAATTGACGACATTAATAAAGACAAAGCACGATATAATTGTACGCGCTGCACTTCTTTATATTCATCCTCTTGCTTATAAAAGATATTGAGCTTATCCATTACTAGCAACTCAAGACCTAGGGAATAAAGCTCAGCTACCTCTTCACGAAGATACCTTTCTTGCATGCTACTATCATTGTTAAATTGTTTATAAAAATGAAATGCATGCCCCACTTCATGTATTAGCGCGTTAATTGTATAAAATGATGGACTAAAATTAGAATACACAAAAACCTCTTTACTATGAGGAAAGGTAAAACAAGCAGCTCCCGGTGCTTTATTTTCACGCTCTTCTACGTCAATTAATCCCGTTTTTCGTATATGAATAAATTTCTCATAAAAATATAAATCTGTCTTCCGAAATATTTCTTCCACCCCATTCAATAAATCAATAGCATTTTGGAATGGAGCTTTTGGTAATTTACATGGAGTAAGGTCCCAAGGGCAATATTTTTTTACACCGAGATTGTTTTTAGAAAGAATCCCCAACTGTTCCCATATTGGTACAACATACTTTTCTATAGATTCATGAAGCTTATAACACTCTTTAATACTATAATCTCTATTTTTTTGTTTAAAAGCATACTCACTATAATTATTAAATCCTGCATTTAAAGCGATCTCATTCCGCAATTGTATGAGTTCATTCATAATACAATCTATTTCTATTTTCACTATACTTCTTGCTTCACATAAAGCGAACCAAGCTTTTTCGCGAATAGCTCTATTGGGGTTATCTAGTTTTGCTTTTACGTATGCATACGTCTTTTGCTCTCCTTCCCAATTAATAGATATGTTAGACATTATTTCTCTATATTTCGTAATAAGCTTTTGCTCTTTAATGGAAAGAGCAATATTCTTGTCATTAAACATTTTACTTTTTACCAATCTTGCTTTTTTCATAAAACCGTATTTCTGCTCATTTAATAAGTCGGAAAACGGAGACTTTCTAAATTTCTGGTCAAATTTCGCATTGTATCTTTTTAAAAGTGGTTGAATTGTATTTTGATTATACATATGTAAATTACGTTTATTTCTGTCATTTGTATCTCTATACGTGGCAATTAAACTACTTGTTATCTCCTCTTCTATTTCAGCGGTTACACGCAGTTCATCCAAAAGCCAACTCTCTAATTCTGAAACAGAAGTAATATTTCGCTCTAAAAGTGACTGTAATTTACTCTCCAAATCATTAAGCATACACAATCCTCCTGTTTTAAAATTTTAATTTTCTGTTTTTTAGAGATAGAAAAGGACAAGTAGCCAATCCGACTACTTGTCCTTGCTGTGTATCTGTACTCAATAAAATTAAGCTTGGAATGCTTCTGTTAATACTGGTACGATTTGTTTTTTACGAGATACAACACCTTTTAAAGTAGCAGTGTTGTTTTCTAGAGATACGTTGTATGCTTTCTCAACAACGTTTGCTGCTTTACCGATCGCAAGACCGACAGAATCGTTAGTTAAGATATCAGTTACAACGAATAAGAATAGGTCTAAACCTTTTTCTTCTACTACTGCAGAGATAACTTTTTCAA
The DNA here is from genome assembly GCF_052947655.1 of Bacillus pretiosus. NCBI lineage: Bacteria > Bacillati > Bacillota > Bacilli > Caryophanales > Bacillaceae > Bacillus > Bacillus pretiosus. Next base: position 2,723,881 of record NZ_CM129593.1, read on the forward strand.
GTTCCGCTTGGTGTACAAGAACGTCGTTTGTATCAACAGCGTTTACTTGTGCGATTTCAACTTTCGCATTACCCATTTGGAATTCTTTAGCGTCAAGAGAGATTAATTGCTCCATTGTTTTTCCGCTTAAGTCAGCACCAGCTTTTAACATTTCTAAGCCGTAGTTATCAGCATCTACACCAGCGATTTCCGCTAATTCACGAGCTGCTGCTACGTCTTGCTCTGTGCAAGTTGGAGATTTGAATAGTAAAGAATCTGAAATGATTGCAGATAACATTAAACCTGCAACTTCTTTACGAATTGTAACGCCATTTTCTTTGTACATTTTGTTTAAGATTGTAGCTGTACAACCAACTGGCTCACAACGATAGTAAATAGGATCGCTTGTTTCAAAGTTAGCAATACGGTGATGGTCAATAACTTCTAACACACGAACAGACTCGATATCGTTAGCACTTTGTTGACGCTCGTTATGATCAACTAAAATAACGTTGTCCACTTCGCTTGCAACTGTCTCAACAAAACGCGGTCCTTCTACTTTAAAATGGTCTAACGCAAATTGAGTTTCACCGTTGATTTCGCCTAAACGTACAGGCTCAGCATTCATTCCTAATTCTTTTTTCAATTCTGCATAAGCAATTGCAGAACAAATTGCATCTGTATCTGGGTTTTTATGCCCGAAAACTAGTACTTTTTCCATGTTTTCCACCTCTTCATGAAAAGGATATCTTAAAGAAGCAAATATGACAATATTTAAAGCATAATTTTTTATAAATAATTGCACTTTCTTCTATATTTTTCATCGTTTTTCGTAAAAAAAGATCATCTAAAATGAATTAGATGATCAAAATGTATATTTTATTTAAAATAAGCTAGGAGCTTGCACTACATGATTTAGCGGAAAATTTGATGCTAAACCGTTATTTACAAGGTTAACATCTATAACTTGATAAAATGCATTCCCAGTATCTGCAATTTCCCAAACAGCTAAAATAAGGTGATATCCATTTCTATCAGTAGGTACATTCGCTTCATGAGTTACTGAAGTTCCTGGTCTTGTTCCCCCATCATTTTTCACATAGAATGGCACTAAATCTAAATCAGACCTTGTTAACGGCTTATTTGGATTCCAATCTTTTTTCGTAATATAGTATTTCCATTCTTTCGTACTATGAGGTGCGGTTAGTTTCCACTTGAATGTATTCGTCCCGCCGTTTAACGTAACTTTCTTCCACCTATCAACTGATTGAACGTCTAAAGCAGGAAAATGGCCTGCTCCTGCGATTTGTCCATCAGAAGGTCCTAATTGCGGGAATCCACCTATTCCTTCTACACTTTGCGGCTCGTATTGAATCGGTCCGCAATTTACATTTACCCCTTGCTTACATAAATAAGAACGGCTCGCTGGTGATTCAACATATCCATGAGCTGAAGCTTTTTCTGAAAAACCGAAAGTTAACAATCCCGTAAGTAATATACCACCACTTAATATAACTTTCTTCACCTTCTGTAAACCTTTCGTTCTCATCCCGTCATCCCCTTTCCCATAATAAAGCGAAAATAACTATAGTCGGCTAGTCATCTTCTCTACATCCATTATAAGTCAAGGAGTATAACGAAAAGAACCCTCTAAAAACTTTCTCAAATTCATTTAGTACATTATATAAATTTTATTGATACATTCAAATAACACCGCTAGAGAAATATAGACGGTGTTAAATATACTCAATTAAACTATTCGTTTATAAATAAATTACGAAATTGGCAAAGTTAGTCTAGTTATCAAATAGCCCTCTCCCTCTCAGATTTGCGGAAACTGGCTCCTTTCCGATTTCACGTGCCCATATAGATAACTGGCCGATATGATGGATTTCGTGGACAATGACATGACGTATTAACTCTCCGTGTGTACATTCAATGACTCGGCGCCTAATTGGTGCGTCTCTTGAGCTAATCGGCTCTTCATTGAAGTCAGCTTTTGAAAGTTTCCGAGAATCCATTTCATTTGTCCAAGAGGTCACAAATGGCTTCACTTTCCCGTGGTATTGAGCTGAAAGATTTTTCACTTTTTGTAAGCTGGCATACTCTTCAAACAATGGCTCCTCAGGCACTGATTCACCACGCAACCCTAAGATCCACATATATTCCACATCTACTATATGAAATAGGGTATGTAGTATACTGCCGAATCCACCGACCCGTTTCTTTACCAGTTCTTCGGCCGATATGTCTTCGCACCATGTAAACCAATCATCACGAACTTGCCAGTTATATTGAAACAGTTTCAACATCACAGCAACCTCCATCTTTTAGATTAACATTTAATATTCACCAAAAGACTTCAAAATTCCTATTTAAGTAATACCTCTTATACAACTGTTAAAACCTTATACAAATTGGCCCTCAAATTGAACATTCAATATGAAGTTAATGAATGAAAAGAAACCCCCTATTATACAGGGGGTTATCAATCTTTTTACAAATCAATACTCAGACCTAATAACAGATTTTCCGTTTAAAAATATCCCTCTTTTCAAATAAAAATACTAAATCATTTTATAATAAATAACCGTTGCATCTAAATTACCATTTGGAGATATTGCGTATTCTGGTATTTTTCCAACTTCTTTATAGTCTAATGATTTATACAATCTATTAGAAGGGTCTCCTTCTCTCGTATCTAGCACTATAAGAGACCTATTTTCTTGCTTTGCTCTTTCCTCTGCTTTTTGCATAAGCGAACGTCCAATACCGTTACGTCTAAAGTTCGGGTGAGTCATTAACTTGCAAATTTCAGCTCTATGAATCCCATTAGGCTTTGTAACTAAATGTAATTGAATACTCCCTGCCACTTCATTATTTATTTTAGCAACATACAAGATCACTTCTGGTGCTAAAACAGTTTCCCAATACTTTGTTGATTCTATTTGTTCCAGTGGAGGTAAAAAACCAATTGACGCCCCATCATCTACAACCGTTTTCAAAAGTTTAGAAAGCTCTTCCATATCATCATTTATTTGCTTAATCTCTTCAATTACTAAATTTTGCATTACTAATCCCCCTTTTGTTTCATTGTACCAAGTTTTAAGGAAGGAATAACAGGTTACTAAAAGGAAATATATATTTAGATAAAACATACTTATATAATGTATGGCAAGTGGAGGGATTAACCATTAGTAAAACAGGTTTTGACTTAATAAAACATGAGGACAACTTTAATCTTGGCTATGAAGATATCGAAGAGATATCTATGAGCTGTAAATTCTCTAACTGCACTCATACAAATGAACCACATTGCGCAATTAAAAAAGCTATTTCCGATGGATTTCTTACAGAAGAAATAATGAATTGTTATTATCGAGATAAGAATGAATTCGAATATGTATGTAAACAAAAGAACAAAACAAAAGCTATTGATTATATGAAACAATTGAAACTTTTTAGAAAATCTTAATACTAAATAAATAGTTGTTATTTCTCATTCCGACTAAATTTAAAATTCTTACTTTAATACATCACATACCAGATAATTTTTATACTCAAATTTAATCTCACGTAAAAGAACGTTTTAAACATAAAGTTTAAAACGTTCTTTTACATTCAATGCTTCTGATTTTTCAGTTCACTTAAACACTCTTGTACTAATGTTACCGCTTGACTCATTGCAGCTCCGCCAGCAAATGCTGCTGATACACCACATGCTTCCAGAATCTCTTTATCTGAACATCCTTGATCAAGACAACCTTTTGTATGATAAATGGTACAATATTCATCTTGCGTTGCTAGACTAATTCCTAATGCGATAAGTTGTTTTTCCCTTTTTGTTAAAGCGCCCTCTTGAAAACAAGCTTGCGTGAATGCATTATATGTTTCTGCAATTTCAGGAATTTGGTTTGTAAAACTACCGATACCTTCTTTATAATGATGTAGAACGTCATTTACTGAACTATGTTGTTCGTGTTCCATCTTATTATTACCCCCATTCAAATTATGTGTACCTATTGTAGTATGTGATGAAAAGAAGGTAATATACCTCGTATAATAGAATGAATATTCAGTTTATTATAACTAAAATTTCAGACTATCATCCTCTACCGTTTGTTCTTTATAGTTTTTCCTTTCAATTTCTTTACTTCTTTCTTCCCAAAACGTTAAACCTTCAATCCCCACATTTTTAGGATCAAATACTGGATCTTTCCCTTCCTTTTTCTGTACTTCATAATCTTTTAACACTTTTAATGCGATTTTACTTAATAGTAGAATCGCAATTAAGTTTAACCATGCCATGCTACCGATTCCTAAATCTCCAAGATTCCATAAAAGCGACGCTGATTCTACGCTACCGATGTAAACCATAATTAAAAATCCAATTTTTAAAACTGGTTTTAACCAGCTATGTTTAAGCTCACGATCTAAATAAGTAAGTGTTGTTTCAGCGATATAGTAGTATGCGAGTAAAGTTGTAAATGCGAAGAAAAATATTGCGATTGAAATAAATAATGGACCAAACCCTGTCATAACAGTTTCAACTGCTTGTTGTGTATAGATTGGACCTGCATCAACATTCCCTATATTCTTTACTATAGCGCTTTTCCCTTCAGGTATAACATTATACATACCTGTTATTAAAATCATAAGAGCTGTCGCTGTACATACAACAATTGTATCGATATATACAGAAAACGCTTGAACTAAACCTTGTTTTGCAGGATGGGATACTTCAGCAGCAGCGGAGCTATACGTCGCTTCTCCAACACCAGCAACATTTGAAAATACAGCACGCTTTACGCCCCATGCGATCGCTGCACCGACGATTCCGCCAAACATTTCATTTACACCAAAAGCACTAGAGAAAATTAAAGCGAACATACTTGGAATTTCTGTTACATTCGCAATTAATACGATACATGTAACAATTACATAACCTATTGCCATAAATGGAACAAGCATTTGCGAAACGCCCGCAATTCTCTTTACGCCACCAAAAATGATTGATGCTAATAATATAACTAATAATATTCCAGTTATATATTTGCTAATGCCATTAGAGTTTTCAAATCCAACTGCGATACTACTAGACTGAATACCTGGTAATAAAACGCCATATGAAAGTGTTACAACAACCGCTACAATGACTGCAAACCATTTCATTTTCAGGCCTTTTTCAATGAAATATGGTGTACCACCTCGGTATTCATTCCCAACTTTACTTTTATACACTTGAGATAATGTTGATTCAACAAATGCACTCGCTGCTCCTAAAAGAGCCATTACCCACATCCAAAACACAGCTCCTGGTCCACCAAAAGCGATAGCTGTCGCGACCCCTGCGATATTACCTATTCCAACCCTACCTGATAAGGCTAAACAAAATGCTTGAAAGGATGAAATTCCCGTCTCCGAGCTCTTCCCTTCAAATAATAGTTTAATCATCTCTTTAAAATAACGAATTTGCAGAAAACGAGTGGCAATTGTAAAATACACACCTGCCCCTAATGCAAAAACAACTAACCCAATACTCCATACTTGCCCTACTAACCACTCTACTAATTGCTCCATCCAAATCCCCCTTAACATTCTTTTGAAAACTATTTTATATATAAGAAAACGGACAACTATTATTAAACCTTACAGTTGTCCGTATCTCTCATTATTTCATCCCTCTATTTATTAACAGTTAGATTCTCTATTACTTTATATTTACCCAAACGCTTTTCACTTCTGTATAGTTATCAAGCGCATATGAACCTAACTCACGACCGATTCCAGATTGTTTAAAGCCACCAAATGGTGCAGCTGCATTTTCTAAGTTATAATCATTAATCCATACTGTTCCTGCCTTTAATTTATTGGCAACTTGATGTCCTGTTTTAATATTTTGTGTCCATACGCCCGCAGCGAGTCCGTATGAAGAGCGATTTGCTCTTTCGATAACCTCTTCTGTTGAATCAAATGGAAGTACAACGACAACGGGTCCAAAAATTTCTTCCTTCACAATTGTCATATCATCAGTAACATTTGTGAAAACTGTTGGCTGTACAAAATATCCTTTTTCAAATGCCCGTTTACCACCAGCAGCAACAGTAGCACCTTCTGCTTTTCCTTGTTCAATGTAATGTAGCACACGTTCTTGTTGCTTTTTAGATACGAGTGGCCCCATTTCCGTTTCCTTCTCCATACCTGCTCCAAGTTTTACGTTGTTCGCCATTTTTACTAATTCAGCTACGACTGTTTCGTAATGTTTTCGGTGAACGAATACGCGAGATCCAGCACTACAATTTTGGCCGTGATTATACATAATACCTTGGAATGCGCCGTTAATCGCTTCTTCTAAATCAGCGTCTTCTAAAATGATATTTGGTGATTTACCACCAAGTTCTAACGTTACATGTTTAATTGTTTCTGCAGATTGACGCATAATATATTTCCCTGTAACTGTTGAACCTGTGAAGGCTACTTTATCAATATCATGATGGTTTACGATTGCAGCTCCTGCTTCAGGGCCAAAACCTGGAACAAAGTTTACAACACCGTTTGGAAAACCTGCTTCTTTAAAGAGCTTCGCTGTATATAATAACGATAAAGGCGTTTGCTCTGCTGGTTTTAATACGATTGTACAACCTGTTGCTAGTGCAGCTCCCATTTTCCAAGAAGACATAACGAGTGGAAAATTCCAAGGAATAATTTGACCTACAACGCCAACAGGTTCATGGCGTGTGTAATTTAAGTAATCTTTTGAAATCGGAATTGTTTGCCCGATAATTTTCGTAGCCCATCCCGCATAATAACGATAATTTTCTACAGTCGCTGCAATATCATCATCCAGTGCTACTTGACATGGTTTTCCATTATCTAAAGCTTCTAACTGCGCTAATTCTTCTCCATGCTCTTCAATTAAGTCTGCTAATTTATAAATAAGGTGCGCTCTTTCAGCGGTAGTCATTTCTACCCAAGGTCCTGATTCAAATGCAGATCTTGCAGCTTTTACCGCTACATCAATATCCTCTTCTCGCGCTTCGCATACGACAGCTAAAACATCTTCTGTTGCTGGATTGTATGTCTCAAATGTCTTCCCGCTAATGGAAGGTACAAATTCACCATTAATAAACAATTTAATTTCTTCATTTAAAAACGCTTTCACTTTTGGTCTCAGCTCAATGTTTGTCGTTAACATATATGCTCTCCTCCTTATTTAAACAGCTGCATGAGCTGCAATTTTTGAAATAATCGTTTGAAGTTTTTGATCTTCTTCTTCAGTTAATCCGAGTCTCGGATAACGAGAAGGTCCCCCTGCTTGCCCGTGTAATTCCATTGAGCGTTTAACGATTTGTACATATTTTCCTGATCCTTCAAGAAACTCGCAAAGAGGTAAAATAGCATCGTTTATTTCCCAAGCTTTTTCTAATTCACCATTTTGGAAATGCTCATACATTTTCGTAACAAGTCCCGGCACGATATTTCCTGCTACTGAAACCCATCCCGTTGCACCTACTAAATAAGATTCCATAACTAAATCTTCAGATCCACAGAAGACTTGAAAAGCACCTTCGCCTTGTCGTACTAAATCTCTTGCTTTACGAATATCTCCGCTAGATTCTTTAATATGTGTAACATTTTCACATTCTTTTCCAATACGTAGCATGAGCTCTGTACTCATATCAACACCAGATGTAAACGGATTATTGTATAACATAATTGGTATATTTACAGCGTTTGAGATTTCTTTAAAATGAAAATAAATTTCCTCTTCTTTCGGCTTACAATAGTACGAGTTAATAATTAATGCGCAATCCGCTCCGTGTGCTTCTGCATGTTTCGTATATTCAATCGTTTCTTTCGTCGTTTCTGCTGCAGTTCCTACAATAACTGGAATACGGCCATCAACTTCTTTTAATACTGTTTCTACCATTTTAAATCGTTCTTCTTTTGATAAACTAACAAACTCACCTGTACTTCCATTAATAATAATGCCAGATACCTTTTGATCGATAAAATAGTTTACGTTTTGTTTTACACCGTTCCAATTAATTTCTTGAAACTCATCCATCGGTGTGATCAATACTGGAAATGCCCCTTTAATTTTTTTCATATTTATCTCTCCCTTTACTATTTTAATAAAAATCCTGTCGGAAACGGATCTGTAGAGTCTAATAGAAACGTCTGCATCCCTGTAATAAATCCTCTACTTTCAAAGCGAAAAATGTATCCTTGTTCTTCTTTCTTCACTTGTTCCACTGTTATAAAGCTATTAAATATACTTTCATTTTTAAAAGGTTTATCCGCTATATAATCATTTTTAAATAATGTATGAACATAAGATACAATAGTAGAAACAAAACCAGGCGAACGTACGATAAAGTTATCTTCATGAAATGTAATCGACTTTATATGGTTCTTTTCTGTTTGCATAGATTCTACTAAAATAAGTCTTTTTATTAATGACTGTTTTTGTATAGCTTGAAGTGTAACTTCACTCCATTTTTTTAATTTAGAGATATTTTCAATACTGATTTCTGGTGAATATGCATCCTTTTCTACAACTGCATATACTTTATCTGCCTGAATGAGAGAGTAACTTATATTACCAACTTGTAAATTTTTCTCAATCATATAACATAGTTTACTTTCAAACGAAACAGATACAACTTCATCATTCTCTACATACGCATGGATTGAAAATATACCAGATAGCGTTTCAATTTTGTATTGGTTCGTCTCTCTCTTTTTTAAATACCCGCTTTCTAGTAACATCGTTATGACTGCGACAATCCCCCCATAATGAAGCGGAATGGATCCTTCATGATTAAAAAATAATACAGCTGCATCGACTTCCATATGAATAGAAGGAACGACAATACATCCATTTAATCCGATAAAACCACGTGGTTCATTTAATACAAGCTTCATTTCTTCTGCTAATTCACCTGAAAATTGTTCGTTTAATTGCTCTAAACTGTAGTAGTATTTGCATGGTACATCTTTCATTACACGAAATGCTTCACCATTTACATGTACGTCTACTGCTGTATACATTTTTTGAATGTTCATTTTACATCCTCCGTTTCATGTTCCATCGGCGGAATTAGCAAAAAGCCTTCTTTAAGTGGGTCCTTTTCATTATAAAAAAATCTATGCATCCCCATAAGCCAAGCTGAACCTGTAATTTTCGTTACGACAGCTTCAATATTTTCTACAGATGTTGTATTTATGACGCACCCTTTAAATAAAGAGCCAACGATACTCTCATGAATAAACTCTTCATCCACTTCAATTTTTTGATTTGCGTATAATACAGCTAACTTCGCTGATGTTCCTGTACCACATGGAGAACGATCAATTCCTCCTGGCGGAACGACAACTGTATTTTTCACATGAGCACTTTCATGAGTAGGATCTGTATAAAATTCAATATGGGTTAACCCTCTAATAAATGAATACTGCGGATGAATGATTTCAAATTCCTCATTAATGATATTTCTAATATGAATTGCCTTATCGATGATTGTAGATGCATGTTCCGGTACTAACTCTAAACCTACTGACTTCGCATCAATAATGGCATAGAAATTTCCTCCATACGCAATATCTGCTTCTACAGTTCCAATCCCTTCAACTTGTACAGTAATATGTTTCAATAAAAAAGCTGGTATGTTACAGAAAGAGACTTCTTTCGCTTTTCCATCTTGAACAAAGATATCCACTTCAACTAAGCCGGCTGGCGTGTCTAACTTTAACGAAGTAATCGGTTCAACTACAGGAATTAAACCTGATTCAATTAAAGCTGTACATACACCAATTGTATCGTGACCACACATCGGTAAATATCCACCTGTCTCTATGTATATAACACCAATATCTGCTTCAGGATGACACGGATCTGTTAATAGTGCTCCTGACATTACATCATGACCACGCGGTTCATTCATTAACAATTTGCGAATCCAGTCATACTCCTTTTTCATATGTAACATCTTCTCTGCCATCGTCTCTCCAATTAACTTTGGAAGTCCGCTTATCAATGTCCTCGTCGGATTCCCGCCCGTATGTGTATCAATCGTCGTAAAGACTCTTTGTGACCTCATCCATTTAACACCCTTTCTGTAAAACGACTCAAACGAAGTGGTTCAATAGGAATGATTGTTTCTTTTTCATTTAATAACTCTTCAATTACTTTTCCAGTAACCGCTGCAAGGCTAATGCCATCCCCTTCATGCCCCGCTGCGATAAAGTAGTTCGGGATATGTTGCACGCGTGAAATGATTGGCAAATGATCTTCTGTCCACGGGCGTAATCCAGCATATGAACGAATCACCATCATATCCGCCATTTTCGGATAAAAACGAATTGCTCTGTTTGCAATACATTTAATAACCTCGTTGTTTATCTTCGTATGAAAACCTACAAACTCTCTACTACTACCAATTAAAAAATTTTGGCTTTCTGTCGGCTCAAACACAAGAGCTACCCCATATTTCTCAGTTAAAGCATCCACTTTTCGTTTTCCGCCAAATTTAGAAATTAAATAGCCAAATTCCATTACTTTACGGCAACCAACGTGTTGTTGCCTTGAAGCTACAATAATATGCCCTTTTCTCGGTTCAATTGGGATATTTACATCCAACATTTCTCCGATTTTCGGAGCCCACACACCGGCTGCGTTTACCACTTGTTTCGCAGTAAACGTCCCGTTAGTCGTTTCTACAATAAAGGAACCGTCTATATCTCTTTTCATTTCTTTTACTTCCGTATGATTAAAAGCTTTCGTACCAAATTTCTTCGATTCTGTAAGAAGTGAAAAAGCAAGGAGATATGGATTTACAGTCGAATCCGTTGCGCATTCTAACCCGCCTAATAAATCTTCTGCAAAAAATGGCGATTCTTCTCTTATATCTTGTCTATCAAGCATTCGAAACGGTAAACCAGCTTCCTTTTGACGATTCACCCATTGCTGGGCTGCTTCCATTTCTTCGTCCGACTCACATACGAGAATACTTCCTGGTGCTCTATATTCAAATGAGTGCTCTAACTCTTCACTTAAATCAGTTACTAACTTTTGACTTACTAACGACATTTGACTATCAAACCCTGGGTCTTTATCAATAGCCAAAATATTCCCGTCACACCGTGAAGACGTCCCACTGACAAATTCTCCTTTTTCAATGATTGTTACGTCTCTTCCGTATTTTGAAGTGTAATAAGCGATTGAACATCCTATAATTCCACCACCTATTATTAAAACGTCACAGTGCCTCACGTAGCACCCCTCCCTTCTTTTTAATCCCTCACTTTCTTTTATGCAATTGACGTGCCAACTCTACATATATACACTTTTTACAAATAATATTTTTATTTGTAAAAATATTTTGAATTTATCATAAATAGGTGTATTATTTTTTTATCACTGTCAAAATTTTTATACATAATAGGAGGACAATATGGCATTCTCATTTCCCACAATACAAGAATTTCTAAAAACTTTATTAATTGATCACACAAACAATTTGCAACATATTGAGCAAGTTAACGAAAAGTTTTATTACAGCCCTTCTACTACAGAAAAATACAACTGTGCAGTTATAGATGAAGATGATTCATTCAACACTTTAATTGACGCGTTTTCTCATGAAATGACCGTTATCGTAATAAACGAAAATAAAGAGCCTATATGCTGTATAACGGCTCAGCAAATCATTCCGTTTCTTGTTAAGTCTTACAATGAACTACAATCTTTCTATAACACCGTAATACAAACAACTGATTCTTCTGTTACAGTTATCGATGATAAAGAATGTGTTCGTACTTGGACAGATGGCGCCGAAAAGATTTTTTCAGTCAACCATACTGAAATTATTGGACAACCTATCACTCGCTTTTTTGACTATAAAGATTTGGAAATTTTACAATCATTACATGACGGAAAAAGCATAATTGCTCAGTTCCATCAGCCTCGTCCAGATTTATTTGTATTAATTAACTCAAACCCAGTGTATTGTAACGATGAAATTATTGGAGCAGTCGTTTCAGAAACTGATGTTACGAATCAAGTTGCTTTAAATGAAAAACTATTTAATATGTCACATGAAATGCACCGATTAGAACAAGAGGTCGCAAAATATAAAGATGAATTAGACCCTTTCCTTGCGATGAATGGAAAGAGCCCTGTTATACAAAGAACGATACAATTAGCTAGAAAGGTGTGTTCGGTGAAATCAACAGTTTTAATACTCGGAGAAAGTGGTGTTGGAAAAGAAGTATTTGCGAAAGCAATCCATGAAGCAAGTGAAGCAACTAAAGCACCTTTCATTTCAATTAACTGCGGCGCCATTCCAGAAGCGTTATTTGAAAGTGAATTATTCGGGTATGAGCGCGGGGCGTTTTCTGGTGCAAATAGTAAAGGGAAAAAGGGTAAAATAGAGCTCGCGCAAGGCGGTACATTATTCCTAGATGAAATAGGAGAAATGCCGCTCGATATGCAAGTAAAGCTTTTACGTGTACTACAAGAACGAAAATATTACCGAGTTGGTGGAGAAAAAGAGATTCATATTAATTTCCGCATTATCGCTGCTACAAATCGTGATTTACAAGAGGAAATGAGAAAAGGCACGTTCCGAGAAGATTTATACTATCGCCTAAATGTAGTTAGCTTGCATATTCCACCGCTGCGCGAAAGACGCGAGGATATTATTGAATTAACCTATTCTTTTTTAAACGATTTTTCAATCAACTATAACAGACCAATTCGTGACTTACCTTCCAGCATTATGCATGAGTTACTTCATTACAATTGGCCAGGTAATATTCGCGAACTTCGTAACGTTGTTGAAAGACTTGTCGTATTTGCGACTGACGGTATTATAAAACAAGAATATTTACCATTTCATACAACTGAAACGTTAGAGAATCATACGGCTCATTCCCTATTACTCAGCAACAATCATACAATCCTTTCATTACAAGAAGAAATGGATGAACATGAGAAGAAAGTTATTGAGAGGGCTTTACGCATTTTAAATGGGAATAAATTAGAGTGCGCGAAACAACTCGGTGTTACGAGAGCCACTTTATATAACCGTTTAAAAAAACTTGGTTTACAATAACCGTTTCCCTCCTCTATATTGGCATAGTTTTTGCATTATATAATTTGTGCAAACCGAACTAGAGGAGGAATACATATGACGAATAAAGATCATGTAATTGTTTGTCGATGTGAAGAAGTTACATACGGTCAACTTCAATCGACAATTGCTGAATATAATTGCTCGGCGAGAGAATTAAAACTAAGAACACGTGCTGGCATGGGATTTTGCGGTGGCCGCACATGTAGAATGATGATAGATCGAATGATTGAAAGTGCAAATCCTGAAGTAACTACTAATGAAATTCCATTAAAATATCAACCACCAGTGCGCGCAGTTACCTTTGGAGCGGTAGGTGAAAATAAATGAATAGAATTACCCATCACCCTGTTTTAGGGAGTTTAAATAGTAGTAATCGCATCACTTTCCAATTTAACGGGCAACAATATGAAGCATATGAACATGAAACGATTGCGGCCGCTTTACTTGCAAACGGAATAAGAACTTTAAGAGTGCATGAAGATAGCGGGACGCCGCGAGGTATTTACTGTAATATCGGGCATTGTTCTGAATGCCGCGTGAAAGTAAACAATCAAACGAACGTACGAGCATGCTTAACTGTTGTTGAAAAAGATATGGTAGTTAATAGCGGCAAACAGCATCCAAATATCGTCAGAGAGATGGTGAAAAAGCGATGAACGATGTCATTATTATTGGAGCTGGACCCGCAGGTTTATCAGCCTCCATCTCTTGTGCTCGTTTTGGACTAAATGTACTTGTTATTGATGAATTTATGAAACCTGGCGGAAGGTTGCTTGGACAATTACATCAAGAACCTACTGGAGAATGGTGGAATGGTATAGAAGAGTCAAAACGCCTTCACGAAGAAGCAAAATCACTTTCAGTTGATATTCGATGCGGCATTTCCGTCTATAATTTAGATAAGGATGAAAGTTCTTGGTTCGTACATACGAATATCGGTACGTTAGAAGCACCGTTCGTTCTACTTGCTACTGGAGCTGCTGAGTACTCTATCCCCTTCCCTGGTTGGACACTTCCAGGAGTTATGTCAATCGGGGCAGCCCAAGTAATGACAAATGTACATCGTGTTCAAGTTGGGCGAAAAGGAATAATTATTGGTGCTAACATTTTGTCATTCGCTATTTTAAATGAATTACAATTAGCGGGAATTAAAGTGGAACATATCGTACTTCCTGAAAAAAGTGAATTAAGTCAAAGGGCTGGTGAACCAGAAGAAGTTTTAAACTCTCTATTACATGCTGCCCACCTTGCCCCGTCACCTTTATTACGTATAGGTAGTCGATTGATGAAATATAATTGGGCGAAACAAGCTGGATTAAACTTCTATCCAAATAACGGTATGAAAATAAATGGCACACCACTTCACCTTCGAAAAGCAGCTCTTGAAATTATCGGTACAGATCAAGTTGAAGGTGTACGCGTTGCTAATATTGATACGAAAGGAAACATCATAACTGGATCGGAACAAATATATGAGGCAGACTTCGTTTGTATTGCAGGTGGCTTATACCCTCTTGCTGAACTGGCTGCTGTAGCTGGCTGTCCTTTCCGTTACATTCAGGAATTAGGCGGGCACGTTCCTCTCCATTCCGAAACGATGGAAACCCCTCTTCCCGGTTTATTTGTAGCTGGAAATATCACTGGGATTGAAAGCGGAAAGATTGCGATGGCGCAAGGAACAGTTGCTGGATATTCAATCGTAAAACAAGTAAATCCAAAATCTCATTCGGTTGAACAACACTTACAACAGGCGATTCAACATGTACATACCGTACGACAACAAGCTGCCATTCAATTTAACCCGATGATTGATGTTGGTAGACGGAAAATGAATGAAATTTGGTGTGATTATTCCCTGGCATATGCACATACTAAAAAGAGCTGCTGAGATTACTCTCAACAGCTCTTTTTTCTACTCTTCCGAGTTATTAAATTTCGCTAATGCGTAAATGCCTTCTTCATCGTCTAATTCAAGTTGTAATCTTGCTGCAAATGAATTGACATTATATTCTCTGTCAAGCAATAAGCGTAGTGCTTCGATTAAGTTCGCTTGAATTAAAATTTGCTGGCGACCATTTACCTCTACTTCAGCAGAGAAACCGTAGTCATCATCATACATTAGTTCAACTAAAACTTCTTCTGGACCAACTTGTCTTTTTTCAGCGATATATACGCAAAGCGCATTTATTAATTCTTGTTCAGAAATTTTTATTGTTTCCATGCTACTTCATCTTCCTTTTTCTTACGTTGATCTTTGAAGTATTTAAAAGCACGAACTGCTAACATTACGATACCAGCCATTACTAACATATTTACCATAAACGCTAATATAGAACCAAGAGCTCCCATATTTGCAAATAAGCTACCCATTAGTAAACCACCAAGACCACCTAGTAATAAACCTTTCATAAAGCTTCCTTTATTACTTTTTGGTGCTGTGTTTGTTGCTTTTGTTTTTGAATCTGTTGTTGTTTTTTGTGAATTCACGTTATTATCTTTTTTGTTCAAATCAACTTTTGACTTTTGACCAGAACTTGGTGTGTATGATTTTTTACCAGATTTGTAACCCTTCGCTGCTGCGTGATCTACAAACATGAAGCTACTAGCTCCAAAAATAACCATGAATGCTGTCATGACTGCTACAAGTTTTTTCATCATATTATATCCATTCTCCTTTTATATAGATATATGTGAAATCTACCTTTCTAGTAAATTCAGAATGATAGATTTGTTTTTAAACACATTTTAAAGGTTCTTATGAACTTATTATATGAACTTTTGTCGAAATATGCAAGTATTATTTACTTCCGACAGTTTGGTGACAAAGGAAAAATTAAGCAAAACAGAATTGACTTTAAATGAAACAAAACATATTATAAGTTCATAAGAACTTTTTATTATTTTGGAGGTGAAAAGATGGAAACATTTCATCTCACACGAAACGAAATGGCTACCCTTCTTCTATCATTAAGAGGATGGAATACGAAAAAGCCTCTCGGTATTTTACAAGAAGCTTGGGCAAAGTCACATAAAAAAGATATTGAAAGCGGACAAAGCGTAACTGCTTTTATTACTACCGCACTTTCACCTATTTTTGAAAAACTGATTAAAATTGATGATACAGACGTCGGTTTTTCATTAAATGAAATAGTTGCGCTTGGAAATCAGATTGAAAATACAAGTTTCTCAGTAACAGCCATGCAAAACTGGGTGAAACGAGATATAAAAGAAATGATTGGCTCTCCTCAAAAAGGAAAAAAATATTCAATTGAACAAGCAGCCTTACTATTCATTGTTGAAGATTTAAAAACAGCACTTGATTTTGAATCCATTCGTAAGCTATTACGCCTTATTGTAAATGACCCAGCCGATCGAAGTGATGACTTAATCAATCCTGTTCATTTATATGGGGCATACTCTTCTCTATTTGAAGAACTCAATCAAGGGAACTGCTTACAACTAAATGCAACAGATACAATCCATACAATTGAAAATATCGTGAAAGAAAGAGCTGATAAAATTGCAAGCAAGTTCGATCAGGTTAACAACGAACAACGTGAAGCAATTCGTAACGCTATTATTATTGCGACCCTTTCTGTACATACCGCTTATGTACAAATGTTAGCGAAACGTTACGTAACAGCAACTTTATTTTTACAAAATTTAGAAGTGAAACCGTAAAAAATAGGAGCAGAAATGCTTCTATTTTTTTATGAGAAATTTTTAATAATCTTTTCATTTTCTCTTCATGAAAACTAAGCTCATATCCTGTACTATACTACTTATGAGAGACATAAAAGAATTGAAATAGCAATCCCCTATACAAATAAGGTATAATCTACACATAGTGAATCTTTTATGTTATTAAGTATAAGGTTCACCTATTCAAAAATACATAAACTAGAAGGTGCAACAATGGTAAGTAGTTTTATTCATTCAGTATTAACGTTTTTTGAAGGATTAGGTTATTGGGGCATTATGCTTGGTCTAATGATTGAGATTATTCCAAGTGAAATCGTCCTTGCTTATGCGGGATTCTTAGTATTCAATGGTAGTATCTCATTTGTAGGCGCCGTTGTATTCGGTACAATTGGCGGCGTTATTGCTCAAATCTTTATTTATTGGCTTGGACGATACGGTGGACGACCTATATTAGAACGATACGGAAAATATATTTTCATTCATAAAAAACATATAGATGCAGCTGAAGATTGGTTTAACCGTTACGGGACTGGTGTAATTTTCACTGCACGCTTTATTCCAGTAGTACGTCATGCGATTTCAATTCCTGCTGGTATTACAAAAATGCCATTATTACGTTTCACTACATTAACAGCACTTGCAATCATCCCTTGGTCTATCATTTTCATTTATTTAGGTGAAAAACTAGGTCAAAATTGGGAGAATATAAACGATATTGCGGGACCGTATGTGAAGTCTTTCGCAATTGGCGGCGTCATACTTATCCTACTATACTTCATCCTTAAAAAATGGACAAAAAAACGTAAAAATCTTGCTTAAGATAATATAAAAACCGCTATACATTCATTACGAATGTTAGCGGTTTTTATATTAGACTTGATTATGTATTAAAAATTGGATTATTTCTTCCTTATGCTTTAAGTCATGCTGAATGAGTGATGAAAAATAATGATTCAGCATGACTTTTTTAGTACCAATTTGAAAGTCATTATAAAAATTATCGGCAGGAATTCGCTCAATTTCGTCTACTAATTGTTTACGAGTATAGCTAAACTGATTGATAAGCTCTTCTCTTGAAATACCTGATCTTGCATATATAATTGCACTCTTATTCATTTCCTCTACATCTGTTGGAAAATGAGGCACTGATTGAGTACTAAGAAAATAAGGAATTCGATACTTCATTACAAAATCATCCCAAATAATAAAATGTGAAATCACATCTGCAATCCCCCACGAACCATTTTTAAATGATTGAAACCATATATCATCAGGTACTTCCTTCAATGTTTGACACCATTCTATTATATTTAACTTTTCTTCTAAAATATTTTCTTTCTTCATTATGCATTCCTTTCTCGCACTTGTAATTCATTCATATTAATATCTTCTAGAAATTGTATAAAAAGCCTCCATAATTATGTGGATAAGCAACAATTCATTCGTCCATTTCGTATATTAACTCTAAAAGGAGTGATTTCCCTATGCATTGGCAACAAAAAATACAATACTTAATCGGACGCCCTATCGGTATTTCCTTCATAAATGGGCAGGGAACTTCTGGTGTATTATGTTCAGCACATGATGGTCAATTATATGTGTATGAATACCTTTATCAAGCGCAGTTCGCAATGAAGCATTATGATTTTAGACAAATTCAAGATATACATGCCTTTCCGAATTGCCCACATCAAAATACTCTATACTAAAAAAGGAACAGCTTATAGCCGTTCCTTCTTCTCCACTCTTATTTTTCAGTATAAAAGTTTTGTACTGCTTCATCAAAGTAAATCCAGCCTTTCCAACCTAAATGAATTGTATCTTTTAAGAAATACTTATCATATTCATGGCCAGAAAAATCAACTACTGGGTATCCTGCTTTCTCAACTTGTTCCCGAACTTTTTTATAATACACTTCACGGCGTTCTTTAGGGAAACCAGCGTAATCATACCACGGTCCGTTTACAGGTACAGAAATGAATAGTGGCTTAACATTTTTCTCTTTAAATATATTTAAAACAATTTGTAAGTCATCATATTCTGGTGATTCTTCATATGATTCATTTGCTCTAAAGTTTTTTAAACCTTTTAATTTTTTCTTTAAATTATGTTTATAGTAATACGGATTTTCAATTCCGAATGTGTTTGTAGTAGATTCCGTTTTTCCTTCTTCCTCCGCATGTTTACGTGCATCTACCCAAGAAATTGAACGTAGTCCCATATTTGTTTTTTCTTTCATCGGTTCAATCTTAAATAAGGAGTTAAATACATCTCTATGATCTAAAATATTTCGATGCATATAAGCAAGTGGTTTAACTAAACCTGCTTTTATGTTATGTTTCGTATCATTATATACAATACCTTCTAATGAATTTTTTAATATATCATCTTTTTGAACAACTTTATAGTCTAATAATCGTTTCGCAATTTGCTTCTTCATTTCAACATTTATTGTATCATTAAAAATAAAATGATAGGCTTGTTGTTTGGAGAAATTGTTAGTAAAATCCCCTTGTGATACACCCGTTTTAGTAAACCATTGTGGTGATAGAACAAAGACTACTTTTTTACCTTCTAACTCATCCATTGTAGACGTCATATTTAATATATGAGCTAAACTTTGTGTACCGCCAATCCCCATTAAATATGGTGTAAAACCTGCAGGATTTACTTTAAAGTAATTAGACGGATGATATGCATCCATTCGTAAAAATTCAGATGAACCATACATCGGTAAATACTGCGAATTCTCTAACATTTTTTGCTGTAAGAAAACACTTTGTAGTTTTTCTTTTTGTAAGGAAGTTGCCGCATCTTCTACCTTCTTATCACTAATAAGTGATACTAAACTTTTCGATGGGATTAATATGATAATGAAAAAAAGCACACACGCTAAAATTATGGGACCAAAAGCATGCTTCATTTTCATCGTCTCTTCCTCTTTCTATCGCTATTAAATTGTAACCCTTGTTTTTGACACGCCATCATTTCTCTCCTTTTTCTCTATACATGTTCCATTCTATTTATCTATTATATACATGTATGTATTTCTTTCCTTGTTCTATTAAGTTCTATACAAATATCGCAAGAAAATGTTTCCATAGAAACACGTTAATTATACAAGATTCTACATAAATTTCACACTGGAATTTTACTAATAATTTTATTTTTAAGACATGAAAAAATATATAAAATGTCTATAATTCATCAGGAGCTATATTAAATTCAAAATAAGATAAGATACGTCCACTATAATCAATATCATGAGTATATGTAAAACCTAACTTTCGTAAAAGATTTTTCGAATTGCCATTTGCTATTTTCACCCTAGCAATTATTCTTTTTACACCCATCGTCTCTTTTACATATTGAATAGAAGCCCCTGCTGCTTCTGATGCATATCCATTTCCCCAATAGTCTGGATCAAGTAGATACATAATCTCTATTTCATCAGTTTCATCCACTTTTCTTAAACCACAATGTCCTAAAAGCTTTCCTGTTTCACTATTAAATAACAACCATACACCAAAATTATACTGTTCCCAATGTAATATAAGATTCCTGATATAATCATTTGCTTCTTCTTTTGACATTCCTCTTGATTTAGCAAGCCATTTGCCAACAGCTTCTTTCTTTAATATGTTATAAAATTGATCAACATATTCTATACTTGGTTTCCTCATGAACAATCTTTTTGTACATATTACTTCCTTTTCTTCAAACATAAACATCATTCCCATCCAAACATTTTATACAGACCAGTAAATTATACCACGGACTATTTCTCTAACTTTAAATAAGAAAAACAGACTATCACACATGTGAAGTCTGTTTCTCCATACTTTTATTTTTGTACATCTGCCCATTTTAAACTTGTAGCTGGACCGAATTGATGTACATATAAATCTTTCACATGCGGCTTTTGTAAGTATGATAATCCGCGCTGGAATACCGGTGCAATTACTGCATCATCCAGTAACATTTTCTCAGCATCTTGCATTGCTTTCCAACGAGCTTTTTCATCATTACCTAATTCTGTTTTAATCTTCTTAATTAACGCATCATATTCTGGGTTTGCATATTCTGTATTGTTCACACTGCTTCCAGAAAGGAATACTTCTAAGTAAGTCATTGGATCTGGATAATCAGGTAACCAGCGTGATAATGACATTTCATATTCTTTCTTCTTCTCTAACGCTAGTTTTTGCGTGTGTGGTTGTAATTTTACATTTACCTTTAAGCCTGGTAAGTTTTTCTCTAGCTCTTCTTTAATGTATTCTCCTACTTTTTTGAAGTTTTCTAAGTCATAGTTTAATAATTCAAGCGTCACTTCATTTGTACCGGTCTCTTGCTTCGCCTTTTCCCAATATTCTTTCGCCTGTTTTACATCAGTTTTATTAAACTCACCTGCTGTACTTCGAAAATCTTTTTTATCTGGACCTTTTAAAAATCCTTTTGGTACATAATAGTTAGCAGCAACCGAACCATCATTTAAAAATGAAGTCGCAAGTCCTTTCTTATCAAACACTGTACTTAGCGCAAGCCTTGCGTTTTTATTTTTAAGAATCGGTACATTTTCATTGAATCGGAAGAAGTACATAACCGGATCTGTATATTGTTTTAGCTCTTTATTACTTTTATATTTATCGACGAATTCTGTAGAAATGACAGCTCTATCAACTTTATCTGTTTCATATAAATTTACCGCAGTTGAAATTTCTTTAACAATTTGATAGTTTACTTCATCTAGCTTCACTTCTTTCTTATCCCAATACTTATCGTTTTTTTTCAGTGTAAAACTAGCTTCATGCTTCCACTCTGATAATGTAAATGGCCCGTTATACACCGCTTTATTTGCTTCTAATCCGTACTTATCGCCCTGCTCTTTCGCATATTTTTCGTTAATTGGGTAGAAGGACGGTAAAATAAGTAATTTCGTAAAATACGGCACTGGATGTTCTAGTTCTACAACGAATGTTTTATCATCCGTCGCTTTTACTCCTAATTCATCTAAACCTAATTGTTTCTTATTTATTTTCTCCGCATTTTTCACATCGTAAGCAATGTATGCATATTGAGAAGCAGTATCCGGATTAATCAGCTGCTTCCAAGCGTATACGTAATCTTGTGCTGTTACTGGATCTCCGTTAGACCATTTCGCTTCACGCAAGTGGAATGTATATGTTTTTCCATCTTTACTTACTTCATATTTTTGTGCTCCAGCCTCAATCACTTCATCATTTTTCGATAAACGGAATAATCCTTCCATTACGTTATTTAAAACGTTAAACGATACCGCATCTGTTACTTTCCCTGAATTTAATGACGGAATTTCACCCGTTTCTAGTAACTGTAATACTTTCTTCTCATCTTTGGGCTTTGTCGTTGTTTTTTCTTTTGCGCATCCTACTAAAAATGAAGAAACTAATAGTGTACTAACTAATGAGTAACGAACAACTTTTTTCATTTGAAAACCCCCTCTATTTTTTAAGGTAAGTAACGACGAGCACCAGCGTATTCTTCTATATATCCTGGTGTATTTAGCGGTATAATCTCTACTGACCTTTCAGCTCTCGGTGAGTGAATCATATTTCCATCACCAATATACATAGCAACATGATGAACACTACCTTTTCCTTGATCATGTGCAAAGAAGATTAAATCTCCTTTTTGTAAATTTTCTTTATCAACTGCAACTCCATTTCTCGATTGCGGACCTGAATCCCGCGGAATTGTAATACCGTGTGATTTATAAATCGTATGTGTAAATCCAGAGCAATCAAATCCAAAGCCACTTGTACCTGCCCATATATACGGTAATCCTAAAAACATTTTTCCAGTGTTTATTAAATCATCAGCTGTCGGAGTTGGAATATCATTTTGCGAACGGTAAACTGTCCCATCATTTTTTCGTAGCCAAGCTTTCTGTCCGTTTGGTAACAACACGCGGTACGAAATCGTATCTTCACTAAGTAGTGGCAGTCGCGTATTATAGCTCACTTCAAGTGATTTATGTTGTTCAGAAGGATTTATATATAAAATGGCTGTCGGTTTTGTTACTAATACGAAAGGTTCATTTGTTTTATCAGCAAATTCTTGATTATATGTTAACTGTTTTTCGGGCATCCACCCTGGGTAGCCCTCTTCATTTCGAGGTGTTGGCTGACCATGGACTAACACTTTAACCCAGTCCCCTTTTTTATCAACAACCGTTACTTCTTGACCTAATAACGCTTGCGTTTCTAATTTATTTGCATTTGTTAACCAAAGTTTCTCATCAAGCGTCATTGATTTCGTCCACTTCCACAAATCAACTGGGTTTGTAGCGCTCGGTACATCAATTGGCCGTAATGAATCAGGCGCAGTCCAAAGTGTTGCGGCAGATACATCGATAAACGCTTTACTATCTTTCTTCTCTTCAGCATTTGCTGATGTAAACGATGAAAATATAAATAAAGTTGTTAAAAATGCAGTTCCTACTTTTTTCATAAATATCCCCCTTAAAAGATAGTTTACTAGTCTCTTCTCCTAAGATTTACTATTCACTGTCGTTTGAAGGTTTACCTTTGATCCAGAATAAGTCATTCCTTCCGGTTCTTCCATTAACCAAAGCGGTGCATCCAGATCGAAGTAATGAATATTAGGATGTGCAGCAGCTAAATGGGCTACAGCGCTAACAGAAAGTGAAGATTCCATCATACTTCCGACCATACATTTTACACCAGCTGTTTCGGCAATATCGGCAATACGCCACGCTTCACGTATGCCGCCACATTTCATTAATTTAATATTAATTAAGTCTGCATATCCTCCTTGAACAATTTTCAATGCATCACTCGCTGAAAATATGCTTTCATCTGCCATAATGGGCGTTTGTACATGATCTTTGACATACTTTAACCCATCCCAATCTTTCGCATGAACAGGTTGTTCAATAAATTCGATGTTTAAATTGCGATTTTCCATCTCTTTAATGATCGTAACCGCTTCTTTTGGATTCCACCCTTGATTTGCATCTAATCGTAACGTCGTAAATTTTGGTACACTATTTCGAATTGCTTCAATACGTTCTAAATCTAAATGAGCAGATTTTCCCACTTTAATTTTTAAAGTTTGAAATCCTTTTTCTACATGTTGCTTTGCCTCTTTCGCCATAATAAAAGGCTCATCTACACTCACCGTAATATCTGTATGAATTTCTTTCTTCCCGCCTAATAATGCGTAAAGTGGAACGTTTTGGTGTTGACAATACACATCATATAAAGCAATATCTACCGCGGCTTTCGCACTTGGGTTTCCAATACAACTCATTTGAATGTGCTGCAGTAACTGCTGAAATTGAATGATATCTTGACCAATTAAACAGGAACGCATCGGTCCTAAAATTGCTTCTTCAATCCCGTTAGCGAAATCACCCGTAATAACTGGTGTTGCGGCTGCAGCCCCCTTGCCAATAACTCCTTCGTCTGTATGAATATATACATCTATACTTTCTATTTCAGTTACGGTACGAAGCGCCGTTTTAAACGGTGTATGAAGATTTACACGTCTACGCTTTACTTTTACATCCGTAATTTTCATATTGTTCATCCTTTCATTGTCTGACAAAGTGGAACCTTAATCCACAAAATAAATTAGTTTTTTACGGACAATTAATCTCCTCTTTCGCTTACTTTTCATATAGGAGATTAATGTGAAATAAAAAAAATCCAGCCATAAGAAGATTCTTATGGCTGGATTTTGTCTAGGAATAGGTAGACAAAGCAGCAATTTGATTATATTTTTTCTGCGCATCTTTTAACGCTACAAGTAGTGCCTTTTGAGACGAACCGAAGTATCTATTTTTTATTTCTGTTACCAATAGTGGATCATTAATATTTTTATGTAGAAACAAATATTTAACGAATTGAGATGTTAATGCAATTGTCGCTGAGCAATCTGCATCTACAATTTCCCCTGTCTCCTTAACAAGTACAAACGCTACAAAATAACTTTTGAACTTTTCGGTAATAGGATTATTTTGAGGTGCTTTCGCATCCCCTACGATATAAATTGTATTTGAAGCGTACACAGCTATCTTCCTTTCTAATACGGGATAACGGTTTTCTTAATAGTCGTATGAGTGATAAACTCAACGTTGATTAAGAAATGTATCCGCTTACCTTGTATTATAATACAATTGACAGAATTTTAACAACATTTATTTCAGTGTATATTCCATAAGTATAAAAACAGCTCAAACTCTTCATTTTTACAATATGTGATTGTTACTTGTACCATGCCATTCATACATAAAAAAACAGCTAGCAATCGCTAACTGTTCTATTACACTACTTCGGCAACACAAATATAGTTTCATTTGACTTAGAAAATTGATATTCTTTTCTCGCAAACTTCAAAATTTCTTCCTCATCGTCTGTTAAATTTTCTATGTTAGTCTTTAAAGAATCCTGGTCTTTCTTTAAAGAGACCAATTGTTTTTTTTGATTCGTTATTGTATCTTTTTTTTCTACGATTATTTCTTGTTGTTTCGTTAAAATAAATTGAAGGTACAAAGTAGCCGCCGCAATAAATATAAACATGAATATAAATCGTCTTAGTTTTTTCTTATTAATTGCTCGCTTCTCATTAGGCTGTGATAGTTGCTCTTCTATATTAGGAACATTTATTCGCTTGAGTTTCCTCATTATGAAATCCCCCTAACACATATATTTTCACTACCCTCGGCATAATCCCTTACTAACTATAATTCTATTCTTATAAAATAAGCTCCTTCACAAAAATATCTTACAAATCAACCAATTAAAGATAGCATTCGACGACATTTCCATATTTACTTTGAATTTTTTTATGTATGCTGCCATAAAATAGTAGTTTCTGTTATTCTTTTTCTATTATTGTAGAAGAGTTTTTTTACACACAAAATACCTTCCCTACATATCGATGTTATAACATGCTTACAAGGAGGAAAAATATGCATTACCGTACATTAGGTAAAACTGGAATAACTGTCTCTGAAATAGGTTTTGGGGCATGGGCAATCGGTGGTGATGAATGGGGACCTGTTAACGATAAACAATCTATAACCGCTATAAAAAAAGCAATTGAGTGTGGTGTGAATTTTATTGATACTGCAGATGTGTATGGTTTAGGACATAGTGAAAAGTTAGTGTCTACCGCAATTAAAGGATATCGTAATGATATTATCCTATCAACGAAAGGCGGTTTAATCGGACATCACTACGATCCGAATGGAGAACCTGTATATGATACTCCCGAAAAAATCATCGCCGTATTTGAAACAAGTTTACAACGTCTTCAAACAGATTACATTGATCTTTATTTTTGTCATATTTGGTGGCATAACCGTAGAGAAACAGAAGCATTTTTACGTGCATTTGAAGTATTAAAACGTGATGGAAAAGTAAGAGCAGTCGGTGTTTCGACACATGATTTACAATACATTCGTCATTTCAATAAAAACAATGAAATTGACATCGTACAACTTGATTACAATATATTGAATCGAAAACCA
Source organism: Bacillus pretiosus (assembly GCF_052947655.1). Classification (NCBI taxonomy): domain Bacteria; kingdom Bacillati; phylum Bacillota; class Bacilli; order Caryophanales; family Bacillaceae; genus Bacillus; species Bacillus pretiosus. The sequence goes on from NZ_CM129593.1 coordinate 2,750,236, forward strand.
GAAAATGATATTTTGCCATTCTTACAAGAAAAAAATCTAGGAGCTGTTATTCGTGGGCCGTTAAAAATGGGTATTTTAACTGGAAAATTCACAAATAAAACAACTTTTCCAAATGGAGATTTACGCAAAGATTGGCCAAATGAAAATTGGTTTCAAGAAGACTTACAAAAGGTAGAGAAACTTCGGTTGCTCTCAAATAAAAATCAGACCTTAGGGCAACTTGCACTTCGCTATATACTCACTCATCCAGCAGTGAGTGTTGTAATCCCAGGTGCAAAAACAGAAAAACAAGCACAAGAAAATGCAAATGCGTCTGTTCGCCCTATTTTGAGTGATGAGGAGATTAGCTATATTCAATCAATATAAAAAAGCCCGGCCTGGGCTTTTTAATTTTGTAAATCAATATCATATTCCATACTTTTAGCTGTTTCCTCAGCAATCTCCACACCTAACAAATTTTTTACAATATGAAATGACATGTTAATACCAGCTGAAATACCTGCAGATGTAATAATGTGTCCTTCATCTACAAATTTCACATTCTCCATTACTTCTACATTCGGATAATCTTTTTTGAAAGTTTGAATACTAGCCCAATGCGTTGTTGCTTTTAAGCCTTCTAGTAAACCGGCTTTCGCAAGTAATAGCGCTCCCGTACAAACTGATGTCATTAGCTTTACTTCTTTCATTTGCTGACAAACCCAATTTATTATAATATCATTTTTCACTTCATTTTCCCGAACGCCTTTACCACCGGGAATGATTAAAATATCAACTGGTGGGAAATCTTCAATACTATAATCCGGTTTTACCTTTAATCCGTTTCTTGCTGTAATCATTTCTCCATTTTGGCTAACTGTATACACAGTAAATGGTTTTTCTTCATCCGCTTCGGTTACAGAAAAAACTTCAAATGGCCCAGCAAAGTCTAACACTTCTACCTCGTTAAATAAAAATATGCCCACACTCCATTTATTTATCATACGTTCACTTCCTGTTTTAAATGATGTAAAAGGTGATCATGTTCTTTTTCTAATGCAATATAATATGCTGTTCTCCCATCTTTCAAAATATTTAAGTTTCCCCTTCTTCTATATGTTCTATTGATTATGATATTTTCCTGTTAAAACTACAGTTTACATAATAATATTATCTCTCCAATAATTATCTGTTATTTTAAATATTAAATTTTTTCGTTAAAATAACACTAATCATGTTTAATATGGAGGAGAGATTATGTTACAAGTAATGCCTTTAAATAGTGAAGACTATGATTTAATTAAAGCTGCTGAAAAAGTAATCGAAAAAAACTATAAATACGGTCGTCATCATATCGGTTCAGCTGTAAGAACTAAAGCAGGTAATATTTATGCAGCAGTGCATGTTGAAGCGAATGTTGGAAGAATAACAGTATGCGGTGAAGCTATGGCGATCGGAAAATCTATTTCAGAAGGTGATCATGAATTTGATACCATTGTCGCAGTTGCTCACCCACACCCTCATGAAGATATAGAAAAATGTTGGGTTGTTGCTCCATGTGGTATGTGTCGAGAATTAATAAGTGATTACGGAATAAATACGAACGTTATACTTTCTTATAATGGTGAACTTGTAAAATGTAACGTAATGGAATTATTACCTGAAAAGTACACAAGTGAAGTAGAATAATCATTCCTGTTTTCCATTCATCAAATAATATTATTCCAATAAAAAACAATCCATTTTAAAAACGGATTGTTTTTTTATTTCTTTTTTATGCAGTTTATTTTTTTCTATTTTCGATAATTATAAAATTATCATTAACAAAAATGAAATTCAAATATTCAAGTACGTATTGCGGTTCGTTTTTCATTTGAAAATTAAAATCCTTTTTCTCCTTACATTCGAAAAATATCAATATAAATTCTCTAAAATAAGCAGTCTTATCATACTAATCTATAACAATTCTGTCTTCTTCCCTTACCTGTTTCCTTTAACACATATGATTTTAAAACAAGCGCTGTTAATGAATCTGTTAATGTTTTATATGATAAATTAGATAACGCTAATAGATCGTTCGTATATAACATTCTATGCTTCTCTAATAATAATAGTACTAATCGTTCCGACGGTTTTAATGCCTCATCACTTTCTAGTATAAAGTCTATATTTTTCATTTCTCTAATTGTTACTCCTTATATAAAAAAATACTTGCACAACTAATTTAATATAAAAATAATACACAACAAGATTTGAAGTATATTAAAATAACATCGTTTCGAAACACTATTATACTATAACATAGAAAAAGCATTTCCCGAAATAGGAAATACTTTTTAAAATTGCTTATATGTTTCTTCCAAACTTACATTATATTTCGAATTCTTATCCGTACAATTTCCTCCTAATTTTTGCTGGTCATACCGATGTATTTGTAATCAATCGAGTTCTTCTAAAATAATATAAACAAATAAAAACGGTTAGTCTATCATACTCTAAACATGAATGAATAACCGTTTTCCAGCTTCTTCTCAAATACATGTACTACCTTAAATATTTCTTGCAATATGCGGCTTACTGTAATGACTTGTACCACCACCGCCTACTACTACTTTACCGCCTTTTTCAAAAATTAATAGTTTACTTGAACCATCTGCAAGAAGTACTATTACTTCAGCATTATTACTTGTTGCTACATAAATTACATAGCCACTTTTTGATATACATGTTTCCCAATTCGCATCAAATTCTGATCTTACTACACGATTGGAATACACTTGATTTTCAATTCTGTCTTGTTCTACGTTTTCCAAATTTATCCCCTACTTCTCTAAAATATCATTTATAGAAAAATAACATTTCTATTTGAAATAGTAACTGCCTTTAATATAAGTAGTATATGTAGTTAGTAGAAGAATGCTTGGACAACCGGAACGTAATACCATGTAAGTAATATACAATTGAAATAAGGCAGCCGATATTATATCGATTGCCTTATTTTCATACATAGTTCTTTATTTTTCGTTTCGCACAGCTTCAAAAGTAAACATTTGACTTGCATTTGACGGTTCTTTTTCATAAACATAGTCAGCGGAGTAAGTAATGTTAGAGAAACCTATACTTTCTAGCAGAAGTTTAAACTCTTCTATTCCATACCAGCGTATCGCAAAGCGTTGTAGTTCTGTTTGTACTAACTGCCCTTTACTCCATTTTTCATATTTTAAATATGATAGAGTAACTTGGTTCAGCCAATCTATTTCAATTGATTTATTTTCTAATGTAATTCCGTCTCCACTCGGCAAAGAAAAAGTCGATGTATGAATCTCTCCTGTTTTCCAGTCATGCGGAAGCATAATATCTACGATTAATCGCCCGCCTGGATTAAGATGTTCATAAAAACATTTCAATGCGTTTATAGAATCTGTACGATTTTCAATTAAACAAAAAGATCCAGTTGGAATGATAATTGCCTCGTATTTATGTGGCAGTGAAAATTGTTGTAAGCTTCCTTCATATAAATTAGGATGTAAGTTTCTCTCTTTACATCGCACGCGGCACGATTCTAGCATTTCAGGTGAATAATCTATCCCATCTACTGTAAAACCAGCTTCAAGAAGCGGGATAATGACACGCCCTGATCCTACCGCTGCTTCGAGAATTCTTCCCCTACAATTTTTTAAACGTTCCTCGTAATACTCAATATCACCATTTAAAGAATAACCGACAGGCTTAGTGAAATCATAAAGTTCCGTGCAAAGTGTACTATAAAAACTAAACATTTATTTTCTCCTCCGTTTTATACGTACGGAAGATTTTCATTCAATTAATCTTCCTGTACCTTTATTTTTAATAAAAATTCGAAAGAGCTGACTGTCATATTATATCACTCGCTTTCCATACAATATAATTATATTGTATAATATTCCATTCAAAATGAACATATGAAAATTCAGAATTATATTGAAAGGAGGATATGATGAATTCATTAATTGGATTTATTTTTCTTCTTATCACTTTTAATACACTCATTTTCTTTATAGCAAAGAAATATCAACGAATATGAAAAATAGCCAGTGGTATTTTCATACTTTCTTCGCCACCTTGCACGTAATTGATGAAAAAGTAGGAGATGGATTCGCTGGAGGTTTTGCTGGGCTTACCTTTAGTGGTCTATTGATCGTGAATGCAATTTTTTTATTTGTTGTAAGCATTTTTGTATCTACTAATAAACATTCACATTAAACTCCCCATTTCAAAGTTTAAAGAGCTTACTATGCAGTAAGCTCTTTATTCATAACTATTTATTTCACAATCGGCAATATTACTTCACTTAATTTTACTGTAAGCTTCGTGCCTGCTTTCGGTCTAATCGTATAATCATAGTCACTAGCGATTAAAATGCCCCCTATTTGATGCCCCGCTTTAAATACATAATCATCAGGCTGCATATCCCATGTGAATGTATAATCTTTGCCCGGTTGAATCGCTGTTGAATTTTCTATACTCTTTAAGTTTTGTGGATCCATCCAGCCTCTCGTTACAATTTCCGGCTTTGCTCCACCATAATCAACAAGTAAAGCAGTTAAATTTGATACAGATCGATCAATATTTCCTGTAATTGAAATCTTTGGTGTACCGCTTATACGCGTATCTTTTTGAAGTACAGGCATTGTATACACTAATCGATTGGCTACTTCTAATTCTGGGTTTTCTATTAATTGATTTGATTTCATTTTTGCATCATCCACGAATGAGAAAACTTTATTTGCAGAGCCCATACTTAATGGCAAATTAACTGCTTTGTTACTTAAATACATACGAACTTTTGACGGTACAGCTGCTGGATCCGGCCAATTTTTTATTTTATCCCAAGTTTTATTTTCACGTTGTACATCCACCATCGGTTCATTCATAATCCCATTTTCAATTCCATACAACCAGTAATCGAACCATTTATTTTGTGTTCTTTGCCAATCATTTGTTGATGTTCCACCGTGTCCACCTTGATGTAACCACATTTTACGAGGGACATCATTTTCTCCAAGTGCTTCCCACCACTGCGCAAACTGCTTCGTCTTTACATTCCAATCATTTAAACCATGAACAACAAATACACTTGCTTTTACATTTTTAGCATCTTTTACATAATTACGTTTATCCCAAAAATCATTATAATTACCAGTTTTCCGGTCCTGTCCAGCTGTTAGCTCTTTTATTACTTGTCCGCAAACTTCAGGATTTTCTCTTGTTAGAACTGCTTCTGCCATGTTATCTGTATCTTCTCCTTGGTATCCACCAGGCGCAATGACTGCACCGTTTGCACGATAATAATCATACCAACTACTAATCGCTGCGATTGGAATAATTGTTTTTAACCCTTCCACGCCAGTCGTCGCAACTGCATTTGGTAACGTACCATTATAAGAAACGCCTGTCATACCTACATTTCCTGTTGACCAATCAGCCTTAACTTCCTCACCATTTTCTGTATATGCTTTCGCACGCCCATTTACCCAATCAATGACAGATTTCGTCCCTAATATTTCTTGCTCATCCCCAGTAGTTGGACATCCGTCTGATTTTCCAGTTCCTATACTTTCACCTAAAATGACTGCATAGCCTCTTGGCACATAATAATTTCCGTATGAACCAAGATTAACAGCTCCATACGGTTTCCCTTCATACGCATACAATTCTTCATCTACATTATATACAGGAACATCTTTTAAGCCAGATCGATATGGACTCATTTCATAAATAACGGGAACTTTCACATTCGAATTAGTTTTTGGACGCATAACTTTTACTGATACACGATCCTTTTTTCCATCTCGATCACTATCAACTTCCGTCTCTACAAATAGATTTTCGATAATTGCTTCATCAAGCGAGTAAATCGGTTTTGTCATCCCATTTTCTAATTCGATCTTCGTATTTGATTGTACTCCTTCTGAAACTTTCACATTTAACTTCACGTCATTCTCATTTATGTAGTTTGTTTCTTTATTGTCTGCATACGCAGTCATACTAGAAACTCCTGATGTGACTGATAAAGATAAGATTGTTGATAATGTAATTGCTATTTTCTTTTTCCCCATACTTTTTCCTCCCCATATATGTCTCCTTTTACTATACAACGAAATAACAGAAAATTCAGTTTATATTTCATGCAACAACTTGAAAAATTTGTAGAACACTCTTCAAACGAGCTTTCGAGGTTATACATTCTGATTTACTACTCTCATATAATCAAAAAAAACATCGCCTAATAATAGACGATGCTTTTTATAGTTTCGAATTAGTCATTCTTCATATTAATATAAAATCTTATATCTCGCTCTATTGTAGAGACTCCATAATCAAAACCATGTCTTTCTAAAATACTTTGCACTATCGCTAAACCTAGTCCTGTACCAGAATGGTCTTTACTACGAGAAGATTCTAAGACGTAAAAAGGTTCCCAAATTTTATCGATATCTTTCATTTGTTCAGCATTCATACCATTTTGAATTTGAAAATATATATTTTCATTTCTATCTTCTAAAGTAATTTTTATATTTTGATTTGCTGTATATTTTATCGCATTAGATATTAAATTTTGAAAGACCATTTTCATTTTATTTACATCAGCATTAACAACTGCATCGCTAACATTATAGTTCACTTGCAAATTGATTTCTTTCGATTCCAGTTCAATCTTATGCTTATCTAATATACTTTGGACTAGTGATTTAATATCGAATTCTTCTTTTTCTAAAACATCTCTTTCTAGTTTAGAAAATCGTAATAACTCTTCAATTAGGTTTGAAATATGATCAGTTTGTTTAATGATTGTATCTATGTATGTACCATCATCTAAACCATCTTTTATTCCCATAGAATATGCTTTCACTAATGCGATTGGAGTCTTTAATTCATGCGTCACATCACCCATAAATCGTTTTAAATGTTCATTTCGATCTGTTAAATCTTCATGCGCTTCATTTAGTTTTTCACTCATGATATTAATACTATTAGCTAAGTCCCCTATTTCATCATTTGTTTTCACTTTCGCTCGTTCAAATTTCAAATTTGAAATATCTTCTGCAACATTACTTAATTCTTTCAATGGTCTGGTGATTGTCGTTGAAAGTATCCATACAAGTACGATAATGAGAAAAATCGTAATGCCAAAAATGTAAAAATAAAATGAATTTAACACTTTTATTATTTCATTAGAATGTGCGATCGAAACTCCTACTAAAATTAACATATCGTCTTTCGCAATGTATTTCACAAAAAAACTAGATTTAATCTTTTCTTGATCATATATTTTATTCGCTTGCCCGAAGTTCTTTACTTTCATTACTTCTTCTTTTGTAATCCAAAGTTTATTAAGGGCAACCCTTTTCCTTGTAAGTTGCATACGTAACTCATCATTAATTCGATCTTCCGAATTGTTAATTGATGTATACGCAATCGTAACATTTCCTTTATTTTCAATGCTAGTAATTGCTTCATCCAGTTGTTTGCTCGGTATGGACTGTATTTGTGCTGTAATACCTTCTAAACTTTCTCGCGTTTTGTAAATATTATATTTCGGTAAAAGATAGTTAATTAATAATAAAGAGATTGTAAAAATAAGAATAACAGTTATAGAAATGCTGAGAAATAGCTTTTTTCCAAGTTTATTCACTCTGCTCCTCCAAACTATATCCTAAACCACGATGCGTCTTTATAATATTTTCTCCTACTTTTTTACGTAATCTTCTTACATGTGTATCAACAGTTCGCTCTTCTCCGAAATAGTCAAATCCCCATACGATATCTAACAATTTTTTTCGAGTTAAAATCATGCCTTTATGATTTAAAAAACACTTTATCAATTCTAACTCTGTTTTTGTAATATCTAACTCTTTGTCATTTTTATAAACTTTATTTTTAGTGAAATCTATTTTCAAATCTTGAACTTGAATGACATCATCATGCTGTATAAGTTTTTTCGCTCTAGTTATTAATACGCCTGGATGAAATGGTTTTTTTACATATTCATCTGCGCCACTTTGAAGTGCTGCTAATTCATCTTCACTTTCACTTTTCGCTGTAAGCATTAACACTTTTACGCTTGAATTCTTTTTTATTTCCTGACAGACAGTAATACCACTATGTTTCGGCATCATCCAATCTAAAACAGCTAAATCAACTTTTTCATCATAAAATATTTGAAGTGCTTCTTCTCCATCTTTTGCTAATAAAACTTCGAAGCCTTCTTTCTCGAAATAAGCCTTTAAAATCCTTAACATATCTTGTTCATCATCTGCTATTAATACTCTCATACATTATCCTCCATTGCTATTAAACAAAAACCAATTGTATTATACAACTTCTTTGTTACATCAATGTGACAGAAAAATATTTGAACGTTTTAAGGGTATAGTAAAAACGAGGTGTTGTATTATGATTAAAAAAATCGGGGTTATTACTCTTCTTTGTTTCTTATTATCAACAAATGTGTTCGCAAATACAAATCAACAAATTGAAGTGTTTGATTGTCAAAAAGAAATGGTCGTTCAAAAACAATCTTTAGATCCAGCTATTCAAAAAGAAGCTGTTCAATACGCCAAATCCATTACTGGCCCGTTCAAAAACTTAAACGTCGTTCCAAAAGATGGTCACATGATAAAAATCCCATTATCTAAACCAATTTCTATTACAAATCAATGGTTACATACAACAATTGATGAAGTACTTATTCTCCTCCCGCTTAATCAAAAACCTTATATTATGCTTTACGATGATGAAAACAATCCGCATTTTTATTATGTGAAAGGTGATCCGAAGGGATTATTGAAACAAATGAATGTTAAATTATAATGTAAGAAAGATCCCACAAATATCATTTGCGGGATCTTTTATTTATCAGTTAGCAACTACATTTTCATTTAAAAAATGAATAACCTGTCTTTTATGATGATTATCATGATCTATAAATTCTTTAATAATATATATAAGAGAATACGGCGTTCCAGTATGAGGACAATGTGATACCCCATTGGCTGTTAAAGGTGTCTTTAGATTTTCATCAGGCAGTAATCTAAGTTCTTTTACGAGTAATTCTCTTTTAGCTTTTGCTTCTTCAAGAAGTTTCACCTTAGATATACCTGATTTAGCATAATTAGATGCTAGTTTATTATATGTATCAAAATCAGGGAACTCCATTCCCTGTCCATTTCTCACTGATAATAATGTCTCACATAAAAGATAGTCATCCCAGTTCATAATATGTGATATGATCTCGCTAATAGTCCATTTCCCCTCTGATATTGGAGCCACCCACAATTCCTCTTTCATACCTTTCAATGTATTTAACCAAATTGAATATTCATTAAAATCATTAATAATTTTATTCTCTCCCATTATCTAATTCCCCATTCTAATAATAGATTCTAATAAATTATACCATCAATCTATACAAAAACGAACAAAAGTTCTATTAGAGAGATAAATATTAATTCACTACATCCTTTTATGTAAGTTCAAATAATGGCTTGCTCCCACAAATTTTATCCCTTTCAAAAATCCACTCGAAGTATAAAATTTGTCACCCTGTTCTGTATCTGTATGTAAGACAACAATATTAAAATATTTTTTCGCTTCGCCTAAAATTCGCACTAACAGTAACCTCCCTAATCCTTTCCTTCGGTATTCTTTTGCAATATAAAATCTCCTTATCCTACCAATCCTATTGTTTTCTGTATATGGGTCCTCATTTAACCCTCCTATTCCAATTAACTTTTCCCCTTGAAAAATACCATATAAACATTCTCCAGTTTTATTAAATATGTTTATTTTATTTTCATATTCACTTATTAGTTTTATTAAGAAATTAAATCCTTCTTCTTTGCTTTCTTGAACAAGATAATCGTGCTCGTATTTCATTAAATCTTCAATTTGTTGAATATGTATATCTTTCAAGTAAATTCCCCCTTAATATAAAAATACGTAAAAATGCTCAAGAATTATTTATTCTGAGCATTTTTATGGTTGTTCTTTTATTTAATTCGTAGTGTGCGTATTCTTCACTTCAGATGTAAATCGATAATATAGTTGTTTTATTTTATTATGAAAATATAAGAGCCTTGCTACACTCTAGTGTGTGGTAAAGCTCTTTAAAGTTGTTTAATTTCTATACATATAAAGATATTTGTACTCAAAAATCATTAATAAAGTTGTTTAATTCTTATTGAACTAAGGCAATTGTTTGTTTAAGTGAATACTTTTACATTTATAATATCTTTCAAATATAATATTAGTTTATATATTCACTATTCTTCTCTAACAGGTTCAAGATAAATTATAATTTGTTAATCGATACGTTTGTGTAACCACTGTTCAAATATCTTGAACTGTTCTTCAGTATGAAAATAATGTTCACCTGTCTCCATGACTTCTAATTTACAACGATGTTTTTTTGTAAAATAGTTAATAGTTTCAAATTCGCACAGTTCATCCTTGGATCCGTACATAATATATGTATCTGTATTCCATGTATTAATAGGATGTTCTTTTACATAACATAAATAATCCCAATATAACTTTTGACCAATCGGTGTCTCTATAGTCATTTCTTTTTGCAAAAGCTCTGGTGTTACATTAAACCATTTCATCATATTTTCGATAATTCGTTCCATATTAACTACTGGTGATAAAAATAATGCCTTTTCTATCACATCATTTTGATAAGCTAAAAGGCTAAAATAAGCTCCTATACTACATGCAAACACGCTTACTTTTTTCCAATGTTCTTTTGCGTAATTCATATTTATCGATAATTCACTAACACAAAACTGTACTTTGCAAGGAGTATTATCATTTTTTCTGTCTCCATGCTCAGGTAAATCAAAGCTTAATACTTGATAACCTTTTTGATTAGCTTCTTCAGCTAATATTTGAATAACTGTATCTTCCTTATTTGACCTATTTCCATGTACTGCAATAAAAACTTTTTCACTTTTATCTCCCCACAAAACCGCGGGAATATTACTAATGTTAAAATTATCTTTAAGCATATTTCCTCCGTGGAATAAGATATATAGGAATTGGCAAAAAACTGCACACACTTTATAATCCTCTACTCAGTTTTTTTTAAAATCAAACTATTACTAATTTATCACAAATGAATTCTACTCCATTCGTGGAAGAAGGATTTTTAAAATATTATATGATTTTTTAAATGAATTTATAATCTCTGCACAGTAGGCAATATTCCCTTCAACTCAAGTAAATCATCTATTACTAAATCCGCCTGCGCAAGTTCATCTTCTTGTGCAAAATCAAAGTTGCATCCAATCGCAATCAAGCCATTATCTTTCGCTGCACGTATATCAGATAACCGGTCCCCAACTACAGCTGCTTCTTTTATATCATATTTGTTTAAAATACTTTTTACTAAGTCGCTTTTATTAAGTGAGTTTATTTGCTCAATACTAAATGTTTCAGTAACCCATTGGTCTAAATCATAATAAGATACGATTGCTCGTAAATATTTAGTTAAACCATTACTAGCAATATATATTGAACAATTATTTTCTTTTATGTATGTAAAAACTTCTTTTACGTTCGGGTATAAAGCACCTTTTCCGCTCTTAATGTTTTCAATTAATCTTTCTAAAAAATATGCATCTGTTTGTTCTCTTACTTCAATAGAATGATTCGGTAATAAAGCTTCCCAGACTTTCGGCAAAGGCACACCCATAATTTCACGGTATTTTTCAATAGGTGTTACCGTATCCCATAATTGTAGTGATCTTAAGTAATCAAAAGTATCATCTAACGATAATTCTAAAATTTTATCAGTTTGAAATAACGTTCCGTCCATATCAAAAATTAATGCTTGTAACATGTCATTCTCCCCTTTTGAACTATAAGTTTTACTCGATATATTTTTCAGCATCTCAACGATAATTTCTGAACAATAATTTGCGGCAGTTTTCGCGAAGTCGTCATAAGAAATTTGCGCTTCATCATCTGCACTGTCAGAAATACATCTTATAACGAGAAATGGTACTTCATTTATGTAAGCAACATGGCCAATTGCTGCACCTTCCATTTCAGTACAATGCGGCGCATATTCGTCTATTAATCTCGCTTTTAGTTTTGAATCTTCAACAAAACATTCACCACTGACGATTCTTCCTTCATGAACCTCCATATGTAAACTACTACTATTGCATGCTGTACGTGCTAACTCAACTAATTCCATACTTGCGACAAATTCTTCTTGGAACGGGAATAAGTTTTTCATTTGAGTTTTACTTACATCATGGTGGGTAACATTCGTTGAAATAACGATATCACCAACTTTTACATCTCGGTGTAACCCTCCAGCAACACCTGTATTGATGATAGCATCTACATGAAATTTATGAATTAATGTTTGCGTACATGCGGCTGCATTTACTTTCCCTACACCAGAACGTGTAATAATTACTTTTGTTCCCATGAATTCGCCAATGTAAAAAGGCATTCCCGCAATCGTCTGTTCTTCTTGTATAGCTAGTTTTTCTAAAAGTAAGTCTATTTCGATTTGCATTGCTCCGATAATGCCGATTCTGTTCATGAATGTTATCTCCTTTTTTCTTATAAGTCTGCCAATATATTATGTAATGCACTATAATTTTCAGCTATCCAATTCATTTCATCTGCAAAACGTGAAGGTGGTACACTATTCTGATCCATATTAGTATGAATCCACCATGTACTCTCCATATACCAAAGCATTTGAATTGCCCGAACAATACTCCCTATTGGAAAGTCTAATTTATTACGGTATCCGGCTAAAAATGATGCAACAAGACTCTTATTTAATACTCCATCATGTAAGGCACAAGATATAACCGCACGCCCAATATCCAACTCTACATAATCATAATCCATACGATCAAAATCTAGAATTGCTGAGACTTCATCATTATGGAATAAGAAATTATCTACCCATAGATCACGGTGCACCCATCCTTTTTTACTACTATAAAATTGATCTATATTTACTAATTGTGTTGCTTCTTGCTGCAATTTTATATGGGAGAGAATATGTTCTTTTCCTAACTGTTCTGCTTCTCTCCTTTTATCTTCCCAATGTTTCAACCTTTCCTCTTTAGTAGGCGGAACAAATTTAGGGTTTTCTCCTTCTATTAAAGAGCCATCATTTAACAAATTATGCATTTGACCTATTGTCTTACCAAGAGAGTAGATTTCCTTTTCATTCACTTTTCCTGGTGAAATTAGATTACCTTCTTTATGTTCTAAAACTATAAATCTTTCATTATTTTTTGATGTATGCATTACATTATTTTTATAAGTTAGAAGCTTCGGACAACATACACCATTATTATGTAGTCTTTGCTGGTGATGTAATGCTTGTATTAAAAGTTCTGGGTTATACATTTTGTACCGTTTTTTATTATATTGCTTTAATACAAAAGATCCTGCATCCGTTTCGAGTTTCCACTTCAAATTTAGCCAACCACGATGAATAGGTATTGCTTTTTGAATTTTAAATTCAAATAAATATTCACATTCTACTTTCAGCTCTCGAAAAATTTCTTTAGCTTTTTCATTAGATAACGGCTCTATCATCTTGTTTATCCTTTCTTAACTTGGTGTTCCTTTCATCCTCTCTACCATAACTGAAATTAAAAATTTCGGAAGTACGAGTTGTCTCTTTAACCGTTTCGGCTGCGAAAGTAACCTATACAGCCATTCAGTTCCTGTATCCCTCATAATTTTTGGTGCTCTTTTTACAGTACCAGATATTATATCAATCATGCCTCCTATACCAATAGATAGCGGCACGTTTAATGTTTGTATGTTTTCATAGATGAATTCTTCTTGTTTTGGTGAACCTAGTCCTACTAGTAGTAAGTGCGGCTTGAATTGCTTAATTTTCATTTTTACTTCTTCTATTTCTTCGCCATTTACAAATCCATGCTGTCCTTTAAACTGTGCTCCTGGGAACTGCTCATTTAATTTTTTTAGTGCCTTTTTATTACTTTCTGGCGCAGCTCCAAAAAGAAAGACACGATATTCATTGTCATTACAATATTTTATTAAATCGTGAGTGATATCTGCCCCAGTAACACGTTCTTTCAAAGTTCCTTTTAATATTTTCGAGCCTATTATGACGCCAATCCCATCCGCTGTTATTAAATCTGCAGAAAGTAACATCTTTTTAAACTGCTTTGATTTAGCCGTGCTTTCCTTTGCAGACATAACAATTTCAGGATTTGCAGTTACTACAAACCTTGGTTTCTCTTGTTGTTCATGTAGCCAACCTTTTAATAAACTTATAGCTTTTTCATATTCTAAAGTTGAAAAAGGTATTCCCTTTATAAGTTGGTGATCCACTATACTCTCTCCTTACATAAGCCTCAAATATTCATCAACATCTTTCGAAATTTGTCTAAAAGCTTTATACCAGAATACATAGCTTGTTATATCGATTTCAAAATGTTTTTTCATAAGTTCTTCCACTGGAGCTTTTCCTGTTTCTCGTAAAAACTCCTTATATTTCGGATGAAAAGTACTTTTACTTTCTTGAGCCATCTCTAATAAACTAAAACTAGCTAAATACCCAAATGTGTATGGATAATTATAAAAAGGAACATCTGCAATATAAAATTGAATGTATTTCATCCAAACAAACGGCTGATATTCTGATAACGCATGCCCATATGCTTTTTCTTGCGATATAATAGATAATTTCTCGATTTCATCAGCACTTAATGGACCTTCTTTACACTTTTCATAAAAATTCTTCTCAAATTCAAATGATGCTCGAATTGCCATTACATAATTAAAACAGTTTCTTATTTTCCAACTAAGCAATGACTTTTTCATATCTATACTATCTGTTGTTTGAATTAGATAGTTTAAGAGTACCGTTTCAAAGCAAATAGACGCCGATTCAGCCGTACTCATTGGCAAATAATCATCTAAAAAAGAAGTAGATTGCTCAAAACTCATATTATAAAAATGCCAAGCATGTCCTAGTTCGTGCGCAAGTACTCTTACACTATCGATGCTTCCGTCATAACGCATAGAGATTCGTGATTCTTTTTCACTGAAAAAAGGAGCACAAAATCCACCAGGTGGTTTATTATCTCTCGGTTCCGCATCCACCCATCCACTCTCTATTGCATTCCGTGCAAATTCTGCTAATTCTTTATCTATATTTTCAAACGCATCGTATATGTTTTGAACTGCTACTGAAAAAGGGATATGAATCTCATTATTTTCCTTTACGGTCATAAGTTCATGCCATGTAATCGAAGCTTCCCCCTTCTTATACACGTTTAAAACACTTACTAATGTATCAAGATTTTCTTCTGTCGCATTCCACATTTGTAATAATACAGTTTCAGTAATACCATTAGCATGTAGAGATTGCGTTAAAATCTCTCTATCTTCTAATTCATTACTCTTTGTATTACGTAATCTCCCTATTTGATTTAATACAGTAGCAAAAATTTCTTTTTCCTTATGTAAGGCATTTGTTAATAACTCGAATACTTCTACTCTTTCCTTTTCATTATCACTATTCATTGCAATATTATTTGCTTGTCCAAATGATATTTGCTTATTATTGTGCTCTATTTCTATCTTATTTCTTAATTGTATGTACATATTTTCCCATGCACCAAGTTCATCTTTTATTAAATTAGTATTAATATTATTGGAAGTTTCCATTTCACTTTTCTGTATTACTTGCTGTACTTCTTTTTTCAAATCTTTTACTGTCATAGTCGATATAGTAAGGTCAGATGAAATACTTTCTTCAGCAGATCGGCAATACAAATAGTATTCTGCTTTTTCAATAGATTGTATAAGTTTTGAAAGAATCTCTACATCTTTTGTCGCATAATATTGTTCTTTCAACCTCAATATTGGAGTTACAATATCCTCAATTGGATACAATCGATCTAAATCCCACCTAGTAATTTCATGCATTTTTATAGCCGCCTCCTATTTTTACAAATAGTTACAGATATTTACCCTCACAATTATAAACGAAATGTAAAAAATTTAATATCTTTAAATATTTAGATTTCTACAAACGCATTCTTATTTATATTCTTTTCTTCTGCTACTGCAACGTACATAGCATAAACAGATAAACGATACAGCTACTGGAATCAGTATTACTCCTCCAATAAAAGGATAAACAACCACACAACATGTAAAAGCTACTATAGAAAAAATTTTACCTAACCTATTCTTTATTAATTTCATTCCAGCTGCAGTACCGACTATGTATGTAACAATCCCCAACGAATTCGGTATTAAAACAATTTTATCTATGCTAATATGGAAAACGAAACTTATTAACAAACCTATTATTGCAATAAAACTTACAACTTTTACTGCATTTGTTGGTGTTTCTCTTTTTTTATTAATCTGCGCTAAATAACACGGTGCAACTTCTTCTTTTCCTAGTGAATAACCTAAGCGCCCGATACTTGCGATAAATGCATTTGTCGTCCCTAAACAAATGATAAAAGCTACAAATCCAATTATCCATGCAAGTTGGTCGCCTAATGCTTGCTTCATTACAAGCACAAGAGCTGTAGTATTATCAGCATTTATATGATAGGATTTCGTTCCAATTACTGATAATGCAATACCTATATATAAAACTCCAATAATAACAATTGCAAATCCCGTAGATAAAATAATATTTCTTTTTCTAGGTGATTTAAATTCAGGAGCTAAACTTGCAATAGCTTCCCACCCAAAAAACGACCAAAAAATTAATAATGATGCCTCTAAAATCGGATTTATTTCTTGCATAGAAATATGTACATTTATATTTTTTATTTCAATATAAGGTAGTGAACTAATAATTGTTATTAGCAAAATAAAGAAAGTTAATAAACCAATACATACTTGAAACAATCCACTCATTTTTAATCCACATAAATTGAAAACTATTGAAATACTTAAAATAATAAACGCTATTACGTAAGAGAAATACGGTGATAAAGCAAACACTTTCACGATATACATTCCACCAGTCATTGAGACAACAATTTGCCCAACGCTACCTGCAATAAAAAAACACCATCCTATAATAGCACCTATATTTTTACCGAAAGCTTTTTCTGCAAACGTGGCAATTCCACCTGCACTTGGGTACTCAATCGATAAAAAAGCGAATGTGAATGCAAGTGGAATACTAAGTAATATCATAATAAGCCAAGAAACAATCGCATTCCCTTCTGCAACACTCGCTGTCATACCAGGTAATATAAGAATTCCTGATCCTAAAACCGCTCCGACATATAAGGCTGTTCCCTTTTTAATAGAAATTGTTTCATCAAAATGATTAGACATTACATGCACCTCCATTTATATTTTAATTATAGAAAGTTATCAATCTATTCAATATACAAAAGTGCATGTAATTTAACATGAGATTTTATATTATGTATTTATTTCAGAAATTTACTTTCAATTTTGTAAAGGAGCATAATTCATGGATGAAATTGACAAGAAAATTACGTTATTACTACAAGAAGATGCCAGAATGACAATTACAGAAATGACCGAACACTTACACCTCAGCCGCCCTAGTGTTACAGAAAGACTAAAGAGATTACAAGATACTGGAATACTTGAGAAATATACGGCTCGGATATCATTAGATGCAGTTGGAAAATCAATTCAAGCATTTTTAAGAATCGAAAATTTAAAGATTCCATGCAAAAAATTTGAGGAGAAAATATACACAGAATATAGAATACTTGAATGTCATCGGGTGACAGGTGAAAGTAGCTATTACTTAAGAGTAGCGGTTCACTCAATGAAAGAATTAGAGGAATTAATTGATATCGTTATACCATTTGGTACAGTAAAAACTTCGATGATTTTATCTTCACCGATACCTTATCGACCAGTAATTATAGAATAGTAATAAAAAAGAGGCTATCCAAAAGGTATAAAATACCCTACTCTTTTGGATAACCCTTTACAATTTATAAGAATTTTTACTAAACTTCTTTATAAATCCATTTTATTTTCAACTGATATTTTATAAAATTTCGCAGATAATTTATAAGAGCGATTTTCATTATAAAAGTTACCTAGTTCATAGGATAGTTCAGCAACTAAGCGATGTTGTTTTTTTTCTAATCCCACTTCAATTGCTTTTTGCATATTTTTCTCATATTCATAATAATCCCCACGTATTTTGAATACTTTAGCTTTCAAACCATATAGTTGGACAAATGCAATTGGCACATCATAAATCGATAAAAAATGAAATGCTTCATTCATAGCCTTATTAACATTTTTCCAATCTTTAAGTTCTATGTATATCTCCAACATGTTTCGTAACGCATATACTTTTTGATCTTTCTGTGATAAAAATTCACTTAATTCCAAAGTTTTTTCGTAGTATTTAATGGCATTCGTATAGTCTTTCAAACCTTGATAAATTTTACCGTAATCATATGAAATGATA
This sequence comes from Bacillus pretiosus, assembly GCF_052947655.1. NCBI lineage: Bacteria > Bacillati > Bacillota > Bacilli > Caryophanales > Bacillaceae > Bacillus > Bacillus pretiosus. Next base: position 2,768,714 of record NZ_CM129593.1, read on the forward strand.
GGTAAATACTTTGAATCATCATTAGTAGCCAAACTATTTTCTACTTTCTGTAAAATTTCAAGTGCCTTTTCATATAACTCATCCATAATATACAATATTGCAAGCATTAAAAGTGTATTTATTACGTTTTTCTGCATACCATTTTTTCTGTATATGTTGTAAGCTTTTAGGGCATACAAACGACTAATACTTTTATCTTTATAAAGCTCCTTATATACATGACATAAATTATAGTATATATGGCCATGTTGTTCAGTTTCTTCTGCACCAAGTAAACTCTCAGCCTGTACATAAATATCATGAGCAGCAATGTAGTCTTGTTTATTATAAAAATATAAACCTCGAGCTTTTAAATAATAAATATAATCTTCAGGATCTTGCATTTCGACTTGACTTGGTATCATTTGCGAAGCTTGATCTATAAGTAACTTCACATATGGCACGTTTTTTTGTCGAGCGTGGTAGTATATCAGTACACCATATACCTTTAGTAATAAAGGGATTGAATCCACTTCACGAACATATAATTCTAACAAAGATAAGTCAGCTTCTGTAATAGTTTTATCTTTTTTATATTTATTACATATTTTAAAAATAGTAAGCTTTATCTCCTCGTAATTTCCATTTATAAGATAATCGCTCTTAACTTCTAACTTCTTAGAAACCTTTTTTATAAAAGAAGATGACGGTTTTATTTTTCCACTTTCTATTCTACTTAAATATGTTATTGAACATATTCCTGATACGAGTTCCCCCTGTGTTAATCCTTTATGCATCCGAACATGGCGAATACGTTCCCCTATTTCCATCTTTCTACTCTCCCTGCTTAACCATTTCATACTTTTTACTAAATAAGCCATTATGTATTGCATAATCTTTCATACTAAGAAAATACATAACTTTACAAATGTAAAAAAATGTATCATATATTTTAATTTTACATTCATACTATGATTATTTCTAGATACTTTGTTAAATTTAATGGTTAAAATTTAGATTTTTCGTCCATTTTTTTCATGTGATTTTACTACTTGTTATTAACAAACACAGAATCATATACTTACATTACGATAAACTTAATGAAAAGGATTTAACTACATGTAAGCTATCATTCTTCATTTAAATAGTTATAGTTCATTACATTTACCTAATACATAGAAAATATCTATTGTAAACCAAATAAATTTAATAGATGAATTATTAATATCAAATCCTAGAAATTAGTTTGTCGAATTATTCAATAAAAACGAAAGGATGATAAACATGATTGTAAAATTTAAAGATGAATCCTCACGAAAAATAGTAAGATATGTTGGAGGCGCTGTTTTACTTTTAATAATCGCTTCTTTCCTTTATCAGTGGAAAAATGACTTAGTAATTGATCAAACTGAAAGATTTAGCTTTGGACTAGCTATTATCACTTTCCTATCTACCTTCTTACCTTTTAAAGAGAAAGTGAATAAATAATTACATATAAATGAGATTAAAAAAGGATTGATCAAAAGATCAATCCTTTACTCTACTTCATTTAAGAAGAACAATGTTAACGCACCAGGTCCTGTATGCGCTCCGATTGCAGCTCCAATTGTATTTACGATAAATACTTCACAGCCAAATCTCTCTGTAATTAATGCTTTTAAAGCTTCAGCTGTTTCTATGTCATCACCATGAGTCATAGCGATTGTTTGACCTTTAAGGTCTTTTCCACGCTCTTCCATAATATCTACAATTCGGCTTAGTACTTTCTTTTTCCCTCTTACCTTTTCAAGTGGTACAAGTTTTCCTTCTTGCACGTTTAAGATCGGTTTAATGTTTAGTAAACCACCGATAAAACCAGCTACTTTACTTAAACGCCCACCTCTCACTAAGTACTGCAAGTCAGCTACTGTGAAGATATGTTCTATATGGTTCATTAGAAAATCAACACGTTTTAAAATATCTTCTTTTGATGCGCCGTCTTTCGCCATTTTAGCAGCTTCTAATACGACAAGCCCTTGACCAAGCGAAGCACATTTCGTATCAATAATTTCTAAATCTAAATCAGCATATGTTTCTTTCACTTCTTCTTTAATAACAACTGACGATTGATATGTACCAGACAGTTCAGATGAAAAAGCTAAATATATACAAGGATTACCTTCTTTTGCATAAGAAACAAATTTTTCTTGGAAAGTTTCAAGTGAAGGCAATGACGTTCTATAAACAGCGCCTTCTCTCATGTTTTGCAATAATGTAACTGACTCTAATGTAACTCCATCTAAATACTCTGTTTCTGCTTCATCATAAACACGGAGTGGAATTAAATCAATATCATATGCTTGCAGCAATTCTACCGGTAAATCCGCCGCACTATCCGTAATGATTTTAACACCCATTTTTAAACCTCTATTCTGTTATAAATATAAAAAATATAAAATAAAAATAGTACTTTTAAATTATATACGTAAAACTTAAATGAAGAAAGGAAAAGACTTTATATTGTATGCACTATTCTTCAAATGTTGAACTGTTAATAAAAATCATTCCAATTTAACCAATTGTTTATTGTTATTTTTTCTATACCACGAATAATTTTAGGGATTTTTCATTATTATATTTAAATTACTTAATTTAATGTGGTCTTTTCAAATTTATACTGTTTAAAATTAAAAAGCCAAATCCAATAAAGGAAACGGCTTTTTAATTTTTTAAAAAATAACCAAACTTTATTTTCCATCACATTGTTTGTTAACCTTATTATTCATGCAATGTTAAATATTAGTCCAATTATGATTAATATTTTAGCCTGTACTATAATTAAAAAAGTGAATACTTATCCCTAAGAAGCACCATATTTAAAAAACAGGTCAAATATTTTATAGAATATTTAATTTTACTAGTAAAGCTAATAAAATTTGGAGAAGAATTTGAACATTTACTGCTATGTCTGTATCCGTAGTCGTAACTGTAACATTTCTAGAATTTCTAATGACAGTTTCTTGTTTATTAACTTGTTTAACAGATGATTTTTGAAACAATTCTTGTGCTACACGGTCAGCTTTTTCACTATCTGCTATAGAAATACTTATTATAACCACGATAGCTGCTTGTAATGCTGCTTGAATAGATAACGCAGCTTTTGTATCTGTAGTAGTAACTTCTACATCTGCTGAATCAACAATTGTAATAGACTCTTCAGAAATTTGATAAGTTTTGCTTTCTTGTGCAGCTGCTTCTGAAACATTGGCATTTTTAAAAGATGGATGAGGATTTGAAGAATCTAATGCACTCCACTTTTTATTTTCATCTGTATGGCATGCTTTGTCCATAAGTTCACCCCCTTTCAATCTAAATAATTATTAACCTGTGATTGTATTTCAGAAACAATACTTTTAATTTGCTGTTTTTTTTCTGGCGATAAATTTTTTAACCTTTCTTCATTTATCCCATGCCTATTAAAAATATCTGAGAGTAAAAGGTCTATGATTATATTCTTTTGATCCTTATCAAACTTAAAGGAAGAAAATTTGTTTAAATCATCCATTTACAATATTCACTCCAATCAATTTTCTATAAAATTTTTAAATAACTACCAGCATTATATGTAATTTAATAAAAATTGCTTGGACAAGTAACTCAATCTTCTATTTCCACTTATTTTTACTAATAAAATCAAAAAGCTGGCTTCTAATAAGAAGACAGCTTTCCTTCACATAAACATAAGTTTCATTTACTGTTAAATAATGTATTTAAATTTTACTATTTTGCAGTTTTCCACACTTACTTTCCCATTAATATTGAATATTAATTCAGTCATAATAAGAATTCCAAGCTTGTACCACATATTACAACAAAAAATATTTACTTAGAGTGAACCCTTATAGCTAAATATAAACAGATTAGAAACATTATAAAATGTTTAGTTTAACTAATAAAGCTAATAAAATTTGAAGGAGAATTTGAACATTCACTGCAATATCTGTATCAGTAGTTGTTACGGTTACGTTTCTGGAATTTTTAATAAATGTTTTTTGTCTATTAATTTGTTTAATAGATGATTTTTGAAATAATTCTTGTGTTATTTTATCTGCCTTTTCACTATCTGCTATAGAAATACTTACTACAACCACAATAGCTGCTTGTAATGCCGCTTGAATAGATAGCGCAGCTTTTGTATCTGTAGTAGTAACTTGTACATCTGCTGAATCAACTATTTCAATATATTCCTCAGAAACTTGATCGATTTCATCTGCTTGTATAGCTTCTTCTAAAAAATTTGAATTTTTACTAAATGAATAAGAATTTAATATTTCGGAATCCTGTCTTATTAATTCAGAGTCCCCTTTTTTTGGTTCGCAATCCTGTTTTATTAGTGCAGAATCCCCTTTTTTTGGTTCGCAATCCTGTTTTATTGGCTCAGAATCCCCTTTTTTTGGTTCGCAATCCTGTTTTATTGGCTCAGAAACTCGTTTTTTCGGCTCAAACTCCCGATTTAATGGATCTCGGTTTTTCTTTCTTCTACAAACTTCACAATCACACATAAAATCACCCCTTGTAGTCTAAAAAATTAGCAATATGACAATATTGGCTAACTACTAGCATTTTATGTATTTTAAAAAATATTGTTTGGACAAGTAACTTGAATTTTTATTTTATTTCTAATTCTTTTTTCTAATAACAAAAAGCTGCCTTCTAATAGGAAGACAGCTTTGTTTGTGACTATTCTAGAATAGATTTCATACAATATAATTTTTCCTTTCTTATAACCTAAGCTCGTCACTTTAGTTATAAAAATATGAGTATATCCTATAGCCTTTTTGAGGAACCATCCATAATTTATTTCAGAAAAAGTGCTTTGTTTTACTGAAAGGTAGTTGAGGAAACAACCGCCTATTTATTTAAAATAAAATAAAACTTTTATATAAAGGCCCATAATTAAATACACTTAACTTCATATGATATATTGCATCCTTTCTTTTTAGAATGAGTAGTCGTTACTGAAGGGCACTTTTCGAAGTGCTCTTATATTTATATCCCTTTTTTTTTCTGGAGGATTTTTATCACTCAGACTGATGATTACCACTTTTCCTTAATAGTTTCAATTAATACAGTAGCTACTAACCCTATAAACTCTATACGCTTAAACAATAATGCGTTACCGAACGCATGAACTAATTTTCATTTTGACTATGTAACACTAAATTCACAAGGTTATTATCCTCTGTTTGGTGAAGCTATCATTTCAATACCAACAAACCCACACCTTCAACTAATAACTTAAACAAATGTGCTATAGCTAGTTTTTTTTGATATAGCATCTTACGTTCTATATACTGAAGATAGAGCTAGTATTCTGAAGGAGGGTGTATATGAGTATTCAACTAGCCACATCTAATGATTTAGAATGGATTAATAATCAATATGACTCAATAGGTTTTGTAAGAAGTGATTTAAAAAGGGATAAAGTTGCAATTATTACTTACAACAACGAGTATGCAGGTGTTGGCCGATTAGTCCAAATAGATGAAGATACGATAGAAATGGGCGGGATTTTTATTCTCACTAAATTTAGAGGCCTACAATTAGCTGGGGAACTTGTTTCATTTTTAGTAGAAACTGCGAAGAAATTACAAGTACAACATGTATACTGTCTTCCTTTTAAGGAATTACAAAACTTTTATAAGAAATATGGCTATACTGAGGTTGATACTACGAAAGAAGTAGTTCATCCAATTATTCTAAAAAAATATAATTGGTGTTTAGATCATTATGATAAGCATGTTTTATTATTTAAGTTGTAAGTATGCCTAAAGAGAGCGTATACAAAAATATAAATTACTAGACCACTCAAATAATAACCGTACTTTATTTGGTCACCATCAGCTTCTACAAGTTATACAATTACTACATACGTTTCCTTTTTCCACTAACCTTACTTTTGTATAAAAGATTATTTTGTTTAAAATTACCTTAATTCGTATTCCAATAAACTAATCTGAAGGTGAATTCCTATATAATACAATTAAGTAATTAAAAGGAGCGTTATTCATGATAGATGTAATAAGACTCGTTATCTTTATTGTAGTTGCAATTGGTGCTATTTTTAACATTTACCTAGAATTTAAAAAACCTAAAAAAAGTATATACTCAATCGTTTTTTTATCAGTACTCTTTATCGGTGCCTCAGGTTTAATCAAAGATATTTTATCTAAACTTTTATAGTTATTGGATTAAAAATTACTGTTCTGTCAATAATGTAAGTAACATGATTGTATTTCTCCATTCTGCTTTGGAGAGGAGCAGTTAGCTTTTGCTAGCTGCTCTTTTATTTAAAAATGATTTCATCTATTATCCACAAAATACGTATCATATGCCTTATCAAAAACATATCCTAGTTTTTCTGCCAGTTTAGCAGACGTAGTATTCGCAGCATCCCAGTTTGGATATATCTCTTTTTCTAAGCAGGCCAAGATTAGCGCTGCACTAACTATAGTCGCCAACCCTTTTCTTCTATGATTGTGATCAGTCGCCACTTCAATTTCAATCCCATTATCATAAATGCTATACGATGATGCACCGCATACAACTTCACCTTGGTACAAAATACTATACCCTATACCTCGTTTTAAATAATCTTCTACTGATTGAAATTGACTTGTAAAATCTTCAGAGACCTTATGTAGTGTAGGGATATTTACGATATGTTCATCTATTCTTCGTAACTCGTATCCTTTTGGAAGCGCTGATATAAAAGATTGTAATTTTGAACGATTAAAAACTTCCGCATTACGTTTGAATTTATAGCGTAAAAACTTATCTATTTTTCTTTCGTAAAATGTTTCTAAACGCTTTTTCCACTCTTCACTATTTACGATTACTAACATTCTATCAGGAATGTTACGTAGTAATTCTTCTGTTTCTTTCCTATTTGGATCCCCAGCATAAAATGTGAAAATCCCTACCGTAACTTGCGCTACTGTTGGGTTTTCAAGATCATTTACCCAAGCAGTACCCATATGTCCTTGTAAATAAGAAAGTAAAACAACGTTATTGAAATCCTCGAACATAGTAACTAATTTTTCTCTCGTATGTATACTCGCTTCATATATCATTTACATTCCCGCTTTCTTTGGAATCAGTTTAACTCTACTTTTCATATATAAACAAAAGTTTATTAAACTATATATAATCGTAAAATATTCGTAAATATAAAATTATTATAACATCTAATAAATAGTAAGCGACTGTCCTGTATAAAGGTTAACAGTAAATATACTTAATAATAATTTGCAATCTACATGTAACCGATTATCATCTTTTATTATGTAATAGCCCTCAATACTCGTTTGAGGGTTCATTTAAATACGTATGTTATAACTCATTCTTATAAATATATGATTCTGTTCCTCCATTTTTATATACTTTAGTCAATTTAACAACTGACTTGTACGTATTATTGTCATTCGTCACCATCTTTTTCATATCTTCTATTTCAGCATTACCAGTTCCACTCTCGATTTTCAAACAGTTCGAAATGTTGAGGTATCCACTCGATGCGAAAAGAATAATAAACGTAAGATCAGGGAAATTAATGAACAGTATTCCAAACTTTAAAGGATTCGTAGTCGTATCAGATAAAACTAATAGAAAGTTTAATAGTTCCGGCACTTGAACAAAATCTTTAGAAACAATCGCTTCACCTATTATAGTAATTTGCTTTACGACATTCCCCATCTCATCTATAAATTCAGTACAACTAGGTGCATCAATTGTTTTTGCTTGTAGTGATAAATTCAATTCTGGATTGTAAAAGTCAAAAAAGAGTGTACTACCCTCTGTTAAACATTGTGGACAAACATTTCCAAGTAAACTAAAATCCTCTTCAATAAATTTAACTTTCGTTTTACAACTACAAACTTTTCCTATTCGAATTGCATCAATCCTAGAGCAATCTACAAAGATAACCTCATTGTCCTCTTGTACGAAGGATACGATACCATTCCTCTTATTAAATGAAAGAAAATAAGATACTACAATTTCGTTTCCGGCGATTACAATACTCTCAACTTTTGTAAAAGGCTCTAGACTTCGCAAAAATTCACAAATACTATTTTGGCAGCATTGATAATTTCGTTTCGGCTCACAATCCACTTACACTCCATCTCTTCCCTATATGTTTTATCTAATACATATACTATGAACGGAGTATAAAAAAGCTTGGACAATATAACTTTAACTCAGGAATATAGGTACTTACTTATCACATTAATAATGAAATTACGCCAATAATGAGTAATAGCACATAAATTTCCCTATAAATACATATAACAATTTCATCTTTCATGAAAAAAACGTTATAATAAGGTGTAGCCTCTACGATTACGTTATAAAGGAGAATAAAACAATGGCTAAAATTAAAGTATACCAAGCAAAAGAAGAAAATATGGATGCAGTAAAGAACATCATTGATGTTGAGGAACAAAACCCAACTACTGAAAACTTACAAAATCTATATGCATGTGTATTAGAAACAGAAGATATGGCATTGCCTGAATCATACATTGAAGAAGATATCTTAATTGATTCTATGGAAGTTATGGTTAACGCTTCTCAAAACAAACTAAGAGACTTAGGTGCATACGATGTAATCGAAGTTCAAAACAAAGGTAAGAAAACACAAATTTTATTATTAGCAGACGAAGAATACGAAATTATCGAAGGCTAATCTAAATCCGTACATACGAAAAAGCTCCTTTCCAATTGGAAAGGAGCTTTTTCATTACGCTTTTGATGTTTCACTCTTTTTATTCGTTTGCTGTTTCTTAATTACCATACGCTCATTTCCCATAAAGAAAATAAATATGAATGCTAGACCTGCTGGTACTAATGCCCACATAAATGTTTGAACAATGGAGCTAGAAAGAGCGTCAATAATTTTATCTAATATGTGCGGCGGGATTTGAGATCTTGCCGATTCTGATAGAATAGCTCTTGAATCTCCTAAAGCGTTTGTATTCATTCCTCCGCTCATACCTTTAAAAGCTTCTTCTAATTGATCTTGGAAACCTGTTCTTTGAATCATTCCGAAGATTGTAATACCAAGTGTCATTCCTAATGAACGAATGAAATTACTCGTTGAAGTTGCAGATCCACGCTGTTCCATACCGAAGTTGTGAATAGCTGCCATACTTAGTACAGAGAATGAGAAACCTACTCCAAATCCAATAATAATCATATAAACCGTTAATAATATACGACTTGTTTCTGGCGTTAATGTGCTTAATAAGAATAGTCCAATTAGCATAATAACAGCAGAAATAATCATAATGTTTCGGTAGCTAAGCTTCGTCGTTAAAAATCCACCTAACTGCGCTGTTACGACTGATCCTAACATCATCGGTAAAAGTAATAATCCTGAGTTTGTTGCGCTACCACCGTATACACCTTGAATGAATAACGGTATGTATACAGTTGCTGACATGAACGCAGCACCGTAACATAATGCAATAATGGTACTCATTCCGAATAAACGTTGTTTAAACATTTCAAATGAAATGATCGGTTCTTCTACTTTACGTTCAATAAAAATAAATGCAATAATTAAAATAGCGAATCCGCCAAATAAACTTAAAATAAAGTTAGAATCCCACTCATACTTTTGTCCACCTAGTTCTAAAGCAAACATTAGCGAAACTACTGCACCAACTAAAGTAATTGCGCCAAACCAATCAATTTTTTGCTTTCTATGAACTCGTGATTCTTTATAAAAGAATGTAATAAAAATAAGTGCTAAAACGCCAAGCGGTAAGTTAATGTAAAATACCCAGTGCCAGCTTATGTAATCTGTAATATACGCACCAAGCAGCGGGCCAAAAATACTTGATAAACCAAATACTGCTCCGAATAATCCACCCATTTTCCCGCGCTTTTCAGGAGGGAAAATATCAAAAACGATAGTAAACGCGATCGGCACTAATGCCCCGCCACCAATACCTTGAATGGCACGATAAATACCTAACTGTGTAATATTTTCAGCAGTACCACAAAGTGCCGAACCAATCATAAAGACGATTAAACCGAAAATAAAGAATCTCTTTCTACCATACATATCTGATAGTTTTCCGAATATCGGCATACCTGCCATTTCTGCGACCATATAGGCAGAAACGACCCATACAAAGTTTTCAAGGCCTCCTAAGTCACCAACAATCGTTCCCATCGCTGTTACGACAATGGTATTGTCCATTGATGCCATTAAAATACCTAGCAATAAGCCCGCCACAACAAAGCCGAGCTTATTATTCTTCTCAACCATAACCTTGCTCTCCCTCGTACTACTTATATTTGTTTATGTTCTTTTACAACTGCATTACCTTTTTGATTAAAACTAGTATGATATTCTACAACACTAATTTCACATCCTGGACCAATGGTAACGTTATTTCCTCGTACTACTTCAGCAATCGTATGCTCTAAATAAATTTCATCTCCTTCAATGATAGACGTTTGGAGGCTTCCAGCATGACTTGTAAATGGAATAAATCTCGCTTTTTTACGAACGGTAATCTTTTTACCGCCGATTTCTCTCACTTTGCTGCCTTCATAACGAAGTGAAATTTCAATATTTTCAGCATTAAGTAATCCATCACTTTCAAGGCCACCAGTTAGTGATAGTTCTTCAACTTCAATATCTCCTTTCACATTTAAAGCGCCTTTCACATCTACGAAATCACCAGTAAACTTCCCTTTAACTTCTATCATACCTCTTACTTTCGTTTTTTCAATATGGGCATCACTATTCATTTGTGTATTTCCGTATACTTTTACATATTCCGCATCTACATTTCCTTGTACTTCACTATCTCCATACACGACATAATTTTTCACTTTCATATTACCGCGCACTTCACTCGTGCCGTACGTTTTAAATTCATTACAGCTCATATCATTAGAAATCGTTCCTTCACCGCGAATATTCACTTTGTTATAATCCCCACCTGCTGAACTACCAGAGCCATTGACAGTAAGACTATGTTGATGTTCCATATTACTTTCTCCCTCCCATTAAACCTGCTTCATTTCTTTTACATTTGCGCTTTTATCGACAGTAAGAACACCCGTATATTCAATGAGTTCAATCTCACAGTTCGCTCCTACTGTCACATTGTTTCCTCTTACCGTTTTTATGTGAGCATAATCAATATCAATATTGTCACCTTCTAATAGTTCAGCCTCTAACTGCATACCAAATACTGATTTAAACAGTCTACTAAAAGTACTTAGTCTATGTTTTACTTTAATCGTTTGACCACCAATTTCTTTCGCTCGACATGTACCGTGAATATTAATATTTATTTCATCGGCACTTAATAATCCACCAATTGTAAATTGGCCTTCTGAAGAAAAAGTATCCACTTCACAATTACCATCAATCGTCGCTTGACCATTGACTTTAAACTCTTCACCAGTTACATTTCCACCTATCGTACCTTTTCCTGCAATTTTCAAACTGTTCGCCTTCACATCTTGCGTAATTGTTGCTTTTCCATCAATGCGCATCGTTTCCGCGTGTACTGTGCCATCGACTTTACCCGATCCACTAATTCTCGCATTGCTACTTTTCAAATTTCCAGTAACAGCACCATATCCGTTACATTCAAATTGGTCACATTCAATATTTCCATTAACAGTCCCTTTTCCATTTAATTGCACTTTATGAAACTCGCCGCCATTCGATGAACCGTAACCATTTATAATCAAATTATCTGTACGCATACTTTCTCCTCCACTACAACAGTTTCGTTTTTAATGCTTCGGTATATTTCATAATCGCTTCGCGTAAAACAATTTTGGTACCTTTTTCAAAAATTAAATCGTCCACGTTTGAAACTAAGAAACATGTAGAAATCCCTAACTTTCGGACGATGATTAAGTCACAAGTTTTATGCTTAATTGCTTCATAATTTTCACGTAAAACTTGCAAGACCATTTTTCCTTCTTCTAAACTAATCTCTCCCGATTGTAGTAACTCTTCTAACATATACACATAAAGAATATCTACAAATTGAAACTCTGTTGTTTTATTCGTTTGTTCTATGAAGAATTGTAAAACTGGCTCTGATGCAATTCCTTTACGTAAGACGTCTTCTTTTGTTAAAAGAATTTCTCTAACACTCGGTGAAAACATATTTGCTAGTTCATCAAGTGATAAATCTTCTTTCATCGTTTGGATTTTATCAATACGCTCTAATATCTTTTCTTTCGGAAAAAATGTCTCTTGACCCGTGAATGTTGACTTTCGTACAAACCAATCTTCCGGTATTAAATTTTTTCTTTTCCACCTATATAACTGTCCGTATGAAATACCAGTTAGTTCTAATAAATCTTTTTTTGAAATTAAATCTGTACTCAACTGTATAACACTCCTTCCTGACAACAATGTAACATAACACTGTTACGCTGTAAATAGACTTTTATCGTAAGTAGCGTAACAATGTGTAAAACAACCCTGTTTCACACACGAAAAAAAGGCTCTTACACATCATGTAAAATGCGTAAAAGCCCTTATTTATCAACATGTAAACCATATTTCATAAAAATCAATCCACCCTTGTGAATTAATCATTATATTTTGTACTTTTTCGTGAGAAGTTACTTGTTGTTTGTTACGATATAAAGGAATAATATGAATGTGACGTAACAAAGTGTCCTCAATATCGCGTAACAATGTAACTCTATTCTCTAAATCTTCTTCTTTAAAATAAGGGAAGAGCTTTTTATGAAAGTCCATGCTGCTTTGCCCATGAATAAAACTATTTTTTGTAAGAAACATATATAGCAGACTATCTTCTATTCGTTCGCTAATCGTTGCACTATCATGCATCATATCAGCCTTTTGTATCGTACTGATTTCCAATAACTCTTCAACTTCAAGAAAATTAGTTTCTACACGAATCCCATACTTCGCACACTCTTTCTGAATCCATTGTGCATCTTCTACATGATCTTGTCCTGTAAATGTGTAGAGTTGTAGCACTTCATGATGATACATACTCTTTTTCACTAAACATTCTATCTCTTCCTTAATCTCTACTTTTCTTTCATTTGCTAATATTAGTTTCTTAGCCACTTCTCCACGTTCTCCGCCGAGTTCTTGAACAATCCTATCGCCATGAATGATTTTATGTAGTGCCTTTCGAAACAGCTCATCTTGCATTGGTCCTTCTTTTACAAGATTGCACGTTACATATGTCACGTTCGATTCAAGCCGAGACAACTCTTTATTAGGCTTTTCTTTATCTTTATATTGCGCCTTTACTAACACGTCATACGTATTTACATTTTGCTCTACATTCATTAGTTCAATTCGGTCAAGAAAAGGTCTTTCACGATAATATAAATCATGCACTTCTAAAACAAATAATTGTGCATTTTTCTCGCGTAATATAAAAGGTCCTGTACCAATAAAGTTTCCTGCTTCATCTTCATTTACGATAGAACACTGTTCTGCACTTAGCATATGTAAAAACATCCTATTTTCCGTATGTAATTGAATTTCAACAACAAATTCATCCACTGCACGGACATTTTCAACATGTTGCAACATCCATGCGTGTGGGTTGTTTTCCGCTTTCATAAATCGATTCAATGAATGTATAACATCATGTGCGGTAAGTCGTTTTCTATTATGAAGATGAATACCTTTTCTTAAATAAAATGTCCAAACCTTTTCAGCGTCATTATATTGCCAGTGAAAAGCAAGTCTTGGCTCTATACAATTTGTTTCCTCATTCACATATACGAGTGTATCAAAAATATGTTTAACCATATGACATTCTGAGCGCATCGTAGCGTAAACCGGATCCAAAGCGATGTCTAGATTCATTTGTACTTGCAACCGAAGTACATCTTTTCTTCCTTCTGGTGTCCTTTCTATTTTATGACCAAATATGGAATCTATCCAAGCTTCATACTCTTTCTTTACTAATGGAAATTGTGAGCTGTAGCGTTCCACAAATGAGATTCCACTTTTCACATCCCCTTTTTTCGTTAGTTCTTTTCCTCTGTCTAAAATTAATATCATCGGTTGCTTTTGAAATATTAATTTAGAGCGATTCCCTCTCCCCCGCCCTGGAAACCAAGCGATCCAATTTAACTCTTCTAATTTTTTTATTATTAATTTACTATTACGCTCCGTACAAAATAAAGTTTCTGCTATCATTTGTACGGTAACTTCTAATTGTTCTCCTTCTTGTCTACCTTTACCATAGGCACACCATAGTTCAATATATTGATTTAAAATAAACATCATAATCCCCCTAAAAGGTGAAAAATAACCCCTTTTGTTTCTACCCTTTTTCCACTCCTCCTTTCATCTTATCATTTCAATATAGAAAGGAGGAATTAATATTGAACAATCTCATACTACGTTATAATAAACCCATTATTATTAGACTGTGCGGCGAATTATTAACCCGAACGACTGAATCTATGTTAGCTCTCATTATGATTATTTACGTTAATAAAATGTTAAACGGTAATATAATAATAACTATGCTCATTTTCGGACTACAACCTCTCTCAGACATTGTATTTACACTTATTGCTGGAGGGGTGACTGATAAATATGGGCGAAAGAAAATTATGTTAATCGGCTTATTGCTACAAGGCGTTGCAATCGGTAGCTTCATCTTTGCTCAGTCTGTTTTTATATTTGCTTTGCTTTACGTCATAAATGGGGTTGGCCGTTCCTTATATATTCCCGCTCAACGTGCACAAATTGCTGATTTAACAAAACAAAAACAACAAGCAGAAATTTTTGCTCTTTTGCATACGATTGCTGCAATTGGTTCCGTAATCGGTCCAATAATTGGTGCTATATTTTATCATACTCACCCTGAATATTTATTTATAATGCAAAGCATTACACTTATGGTATATGCAGTAGTTGTATGGACGCAGCTTCCAGAAACCGCTCCAGTATTTACAAAGCCAAAGCAAAAAGTTGAAGTATCATCTTCAAAACAATTTGTAAGCAAACATTACGCCGTTTTAGGACTTATGATTACTACACTCCCTATTAGCTTTTTTTATGCTCAAACTGAGACAAATTATCGCATTTTCGCTAAAGATATATTTCCAGATTTCGTATTCATGCTCGCTTTTATTTCAACATGCAAGGCTACAATGGAAATCTTCCTGCAAGTTTTCCTTGTGAAATGGTCTGAACGATTTTCTATGGCGAAAATTATTCTTATTTCTTACACCTGCTATACAATAGCTGCAATTGGCTACGGGATTTCAACAACAATCACGTCACTATTCTTCACATTACTCTTTTTAGTCATTGGGGAAAGTATCGCCTTAAACCATTTACTTCGATTCGTTTCAGAAATCGCTCCTACAGATAAGCGTGGATTGTATTTTTCAATTTACGGGTTACATTGGGATATATCTCGTACGTGCGGTCCTGTTATTGGTGCGGTTTTATTAAGTAAACTTAACGGTAGTATACTATTTTATATTTGTACTTGTTTCTTAATAGCTGGAGGCATTATGCAAGCGCTGTTTGTTCAAAGTGTAGAACGTAATAAAATAAAAAAAGACATTTCGGAGCATACCCCTCATATTTTATAAGCTGCTTTCCTTTTCCTTTTAACAGTAAAAAGAAGGATGTCACAAAGTTTTAAGACTTTGTGACATCCTTTTTCATCACCCTGCCATTTTATTAATACTATCCTCTGGTGAAAATACAGAAATATGATTAACTTTACCTGTCGATTTTGGAATAATGAATTTCAACTCAAACTGATTGTTCACTTTATATACATATATTTTATCTTCCCCATTCACTTTAACTGAAGATGATTTTCCTAATACTTTCTCTATTTCTTTTAATGTAATTGATTTTAGCTCTGCATGATAGGAGCGTACATCAAAAACTTGTGATCCTTTATTAAAACCGAAGGAAACATTTTTATTTATAAAGGTAGCGTACATTCCGTTTTCTGCTTGTTCCGTTTTATCTGCTTTTCCCCACGCTTTTTCTATTTCTTCAATATCTCCTGTATGAGCTGCGAACGGAACATTAGGTACTTTTCCTTCTTTCGCTAGTTCAAACAATTCTTTCACATGGTTAATTGATTTTTGATTGATTACTGTATCTTTCGAGCGTGAATTTGTACCTGATTTTGTTGATCCTTCATTATTTGATTTTGCTTCAGGCTCTTTCTTTTCTTCAGAAGAATTATTTTGTTCGTTTTTACTATTTTCCGAAGTTGGATTTGTTTCCTTTTTTTCGTCTGTCCCTTTACATGCTACTAATGCCAATAGGCATGTAAAAGCGAGAAATAACATAGCTATCTTTACATACACTTTCATACATTTCAGCCCCCTATTATAATCTTATTCCTTTCGATAACCAATCCATTACGCTACTTTTCAAATTATATTTGTTCCAAAAAATAAATGCTTCACTTTCTCCTAGTGCTTGTACAACATCCTCTACAAAAGCTGTTCCTAAAAAATAACCCATTCGGTTGTATCCAAAGTATTGTCCGCCAGATAACCGGAACCACTCTTTCTCTTTTTCGAACGTCCATCCTTCTATATAATCTTCCAAAAAACGATTCTTTATTTGTTTTTCATTTTCTATATAGCATTGTAACCAACGTTCACCATCATTGTTATATGAGTAGTACACTGATTCATTTACACCTTTTATAATTTGCTTTGATAAATATGTTGCAACACCTTCACGATACAAAGTAACTGCCGCGTCAGTCCACTCAGCTTTTGTCCAATCCATTCCATCATTTTGTAACATAACATTATGATATATATGTCCTATTTCGTGAGCGACAATAACACGAAGGTGATTTACATCTGGAGATAATTTTTCTGCCGCAAAAAAGATGTCTCCAATAATTTCCCTTTCTACAAATGCATTAGAGCCAAAAGCTCCAACAAATAAATGAAACTTCATATTTACATCAAAGTTATAATTATTATGATATTCATTCGTTATCTCTTGAATAATAATCGGTAATGTTTCTGCAATGATATGAATATCTTCTATTTTTGCGGGATATCGTTTAATGGCATTAGAAACTCGTTCTCTCGTATATGGACAATGATACTTAAAGTATTCTTCAAATATCTCTGGATGCGAAGTAAAGTATTGGTTGAGGACTGCTAATTCTACATCGTTACTTTCCCATAATTTTAAAAAACTTGGAATTGTATTATTTATCATTTTTTCCATCTCCTTATATATCCCTTCTCGCCATTTACACTGCAATCCTTCCTGAAACGTAGAAAAAGCAACAAAGAAAGATGAGTCTTCTTTGTTGCTTTTTCTGTTTAATCAAACCATTTATCACCATCAGAAATCCATTTACCATAATGCAAACCATAACATTCATCATAATAATAAAAAAAAGCTATCCAAAAAGGACAGCTTTACATATGTATTTTTACACTTCGATTGACTTACCATCTTCAACAATATGATAAAGTAAGTGAGCTAAATGATGAATTGGGCCATACTCTTCCTCTTCTTCATCTGTTTCACCTTGGAACTCAAGATCATTTAAGTACAGTGCTAAAAATTGATAGTATAGTTTTAAATCAAATCCGTAGCACGCAGTTGGCTCTTCATGATCACCTTCGTATTGTAACATTAAGTATTGATCGTTTCCTTCTGCATCTTCTGCGTCAAAGAATACGAAGAATCCAACGTTTGTATCTAAATCAAATAGATGACGAGTGCCTTTTTCTGTTGCTTTGTTGAAGTCCTCTTCACTTAATTTATGTACTGTTGTCGCTTTAGCATTATCTTCTTGATGGAAATTTACTGTAAATGTTTTCAATGCTGACACCTCCTGATTGTATAATACTAGCATAACATATAAAAAGGACTGCTTACAAATGTAAACAGTCCTTACATTCATTTTCGCATTGCTCGTAATAAGAAGCTTACGATGAAAATTAAAACGATCGCACCGATTAAAGCTGGAATAATTGCATATCCACCAATGACTGGACCAAAACTACCAAGTAATTTCGAACCAATCCATGAACCGATAATACCAGCAATAATATTACCAATTACACCACCAGGTACGTCCTTTCCAGTAATTAAGCTCGCAAGCCATCCTAATATACCACCGACGATTAAAGACCAAATCATATGATAACCTCCTTTATATTTTACCAATCAAAATATAATTAGAAACAATTGCTTACCATTAGTTATGTTACATTTTTCAATAGTTATTCATACAGATCAACTATTAGATTATTTCAAAATAATGAAAGGCCAGTTTTTCGACTCGAGGTTGATGTTATTCGTAATACACATATTAAGGACAGTCAGGCTTTAATATTGTCCGCATAAACTCTTCTTTAAATGCAGGATAGTTAAAACCAACTGCAATTTTTTGAATTGGTCTATTATCAAATGTTGTTGGCTCGGCTATTTTTCTAAAGTCTGCCACACTTTGTCCTCTTGTTACGTCATTTGTCGTACTGATCCAAACTGCTGACTTTTTATATTCAAAAATATCATCATTAATAAAGGAAATGAACGGAAGTAAATCGTGAATCGGACTTCCAGCAATACCCGGGTATTCTTTTTTATAAAAGTTCTCATAATAAAAATCGATCATCGGTTTAATAAGTTTCGCCTGTCCTGTTCCTTCTTTATTAATAATATCCACCATTTCAGGAGTAATGAGGGCCGCTTGCGTTACATTTAACGGATAAATAGTCGCATTCTTTGCGTACTTCATCACAATATTTGCGGCGATTGGATCTCCATAAAAATTAGCTTCTGATACAGGAGTAACGTTACCAGGAAATAAAAACGCACCGCCCATAATATAATATGAACATACCTTATCCATTACATTTGGATATAATAAAAATAACGTTGCCAATGTTGTTAATCGTCCAGTCGCTACGATAATAATATCTTCTGGACAAGGCTCGATTAATTTAATTAACTCACAAAAATTTTCCCGTTTACAAATCCTCATATCAGGTGGAATAATCGGCCCCAAACCGTGATCCCCATGAATTTCGGGAAAGAAAAATGGTTCTTCCGCTGTCATTGGTCTAGCTGCACCCTCAATGATTTTCACTTCTGTAGCATAGTATCTTTCTAAAAAATACACATTTTCTGTTACGATTTCTCGCGATACATTCCCATATTCAGCAACAATACCTATGATATCTAATTTACATGTTTTATTTGCATAAATTAACGCCACAGCATCGTCAATACCAAAGTCTCCAAAAAAGATGATTTTCTTTTTAACTATCCTCACCCCTCTTCAACATAATCTACTACTATTATTATGTAAAAAAGACAAGGCTGTGAAACAGTGCAAACTAAAAAAGCCGCCTATTTATTGGCGACTTCAATCCTTTTATATGATAAATATGCTAATACATTCTTACTTGAATCGTATTTTGGATTATTCCCTTTTCTCGGTTCTCTCATATGTGTTTTTTCAAATCCAGGAATGTCCGGCATTTTCTCCATAAATTCAAGCATTTCTTCTTCAGTTCCTTCAATACGTACGCGAATCATTATTACTTTTCCTCAATTCTCATTTTCTCTGTACTAAGTATAACGTACTTTGAAAAGACTGCAAGAAATTTATCTTTTTAATGTCGCGCTTTTTTTACATACAAACAATGCCATTTCAGTATAAAACGAATTTATTTTATTATTTTCAATTTGAATATTAAAGAATTCTTGCATTTCAACTGGTGTTTTCATCATACACTCTGTTAATTTCATACGTTTCTGCAAAGGTACATTCATCATATCGCACCACCAGTCAAATTCAAATCTCTTGTCAAAAGTAAGACATGACTGCATTTGCAAACCGTTTTTTTCTAACAAGGTAATCCATTCTGTTTTTTTCAGCGCTCGTTCATGACTCGGATCCCGCTTTTTTTCTATAAAATTATAAAATGTATCGTATTCATTATTTTCCGGTGAAACATTATCTATTAAAATAAACAATCCATTATGTTCTAACGTACGATTTACTTCATATATAAACTGAGGTGGATTCGTAAAATGATGTGCTGCAATTCGGCACGTAATTGTATCAAAAAAACCATCAGCAAACGGTAAACTTTCAGCGTTTCCAGCAATAAAAGATACATTTTCATGTCCATTACTGATAATAAAATTTTTCGCATTCTCTAACATTTTTTCTGTTAAGTCTAAGGCAACTACTTCTTTAAACAATGGAGCTAATATATTCGCAACATGTCCACCGCCAGTAGCAATATCAAGAAGACGATTATTATGACGAGACTCAACTTGTTGAACTACATATTGTAAGTCTGGTCCATTAGCATGAATTTTACTTTTTACATATTTTTCAGCATTATTACCAAACTGTTGTTTCACAAGCTCTTCTTTACTCATTTTATCATCTGCTTTCTATTGTTATTTACATATAGGATTCATATAATAATTAAAGTTCTCTTTATGTATTTTCAAATCCTCTTTTCAGCTTACTTCTTATCATGCTTTCCTATCATCAATATAATATAAATTTTACGTTTTATTCCTAAACAAAAAAGGCTACGGAAACTTGTCCCCTAACCTGACTAAATATTTATTACATTTTTACTTTTTCATATACATCTATATAATATAAATCCTCTTTTAACTTCATAATAACGTCTACTTCGTTATAAGTAGCCTCACGAGCATGTAAACCAAATTGATCCATACCAATCCATATCCATTCAGGTGTATGCTGTAGAACATCTATGTTAAAATAATCTAATTTAATAAGCTCCGATTTTATAAATTTATCTTTATTAGCGATTTGTTTATCCATTAAGCCGTATTCTTTTCCATTTTCAAGTAGCGATATAATTTTCCCTAAAATCGGATGTTCACGTATAATAAAATGATATTCCCTTTCGTCTATATTCGCCATAATTAAACGAGAATTAGATAAATCTAATCCCAAACTCGGCATATTTATTTTAATCACCTCCAATATTGGTTTCATCTCCATCCTAACAAACAAATATTTAAATAATATTAATATAATGTAAAAATATAAAGGCTGATTTCCCTTTAGAAATCAGCCTTTATATTTTTATATCGTTTCTTTTTCCTCATTATTTCTAGAAACTAAATTTCCAATAGCATCTGCCGTTACTTCAACTACAAATTCACACATACCTGCTACAACTTCTCCAATTACTTCATCCATCTTTTTCCCCCCTTATTTTATGTTACATATTTCTAGTATAGGAGAGGTTGGTTATTTTTAACTATCGGAAAACGTGACAACAACATTACAGTTTTGTAAGCTTTTTCAATTTACGTAGCTTCTATCCTTTGAAACTCCAAGTATGATTAACAAGCATATAGGCCATCATAATATTAATTAAGCTCCAATTATGCTAGAGGAGGCGTGTAAAATATACTACGTAAAATTAATTAAAGGTCAATCATTCTATGCTTTTGATCATCGTTTCTTAATGTCTGAAGAAGAAAAGGTTTCCGAGAAAGTTTATAATTACTTACGTCGTAATGAATTTTTCGAAGTACGTAAAGAAGAATATTCTGCTTAATTAAAAAAAGCATCAAGAAATATATCACGTAATTGTGATATATTTCTTGATGCCCTCATGTAATCTCCCTCTTTTGATCAATTTTGCTCAATTCTCTTAAAACATTCTATTATTTGTCCAAGCTATTTTATCGTAAATTTCATATTTTAGTATATGAGGAGGTGACAAATATGACTCATATCATTGATTACCAAGCTACTCAACCTATAAGTAAAACTGGTGAAACAACTTTTGCAATCCCAACTTCTCCAAATAAAGCAATTCTAGCAAATTTGAAATTAAGAATTTCAAGTAGAGATTCACGTAATAATCGAGTAGAATTAATAGCTACAGTTGGTGTAGAAGGTATAACTGAGATTTCACAAATTTTATTCCGAATTTTCCGTGATAACATTGAAATTTTTAATACACAAGTAGGTATTGAATCTACAGATTCTGAACAATTCTATGCTCAAACATTTCAAGCTATAGATCAAAATGTTAGTAGTGGAACACACGAATACTCATTAACTGTAGAAAACCTAACTAGTGGTGCAAGTGCAGAAGTTATTGGTCCTCTATCTTTTAGCGCTTTAGCTATTGGACAAGAACGTAAATGCTGCTAAGCCAATCTAATATTTAATTTTGTACTTGAGAAAAGCAAGACGTAGTATATGCGTTCTTGCTTTTTTAATTTCTTTATATTTATCCTTATTTTTAAAAGACACTTCATCATAAAATTTTTACATTTTCATTGCTTATTTTAGCAACTAACAAATCAAATTTTTGACAAATCAAAAAGATTGAAATCCACTCATGAAACACGTAATATAGACTCTGACTCTAAAAAAGTTCGTTGAAAATAATACATAAAATAAGGAGGTTTTATATACGAGTTTTTCATTTTAAAAGACGGAGAGGTTTTACATTATGTGGCGTAATAAAAATGTTTGGATTGTGTTAATTGGGGAGTTTATTGCTGGTCTAGGGCTATGGCTTGGTATTCTTGGCAACCTTGAATTTATGCAAAAATATGTTCCTTCTGATTTCATGAAATCAGTTATATTATTTATCGGACTATTAGCTGGTGTACTAGTTGGTCCTATGGCTGGTCGTATTATCGATCAGTATGAAAAGAAAAAAGTTCTTCTTTATGCTGGGTTCGGTCGCGTTATTAGTGTTATTTTTATGTTTTTCGCTATCCAATTTGAAAGCATTGCCTTCATGATTGCATTTATGGTTGCTCTTCAAATTTCTGCAGCATTTTACTTCCCTGCATTACAATCTGTAATTCCACTCATCGTACGTGAGCATGAGTTATTACAGATGAACGGTGTACATATGAATGTAGGTACAATCGCTCGTATTGCAGGTACTTCACTAGGTGGAATTCTTTTAGTTGTAATGAGTTTACAGTATATGTATGCCTTCTCAATGGCAGCATACGCTTTATTATTCCTCTCAACTTTCTTCCTACAATTCGAAGATAAGAAATCAACAACACCAAGTAAACAAGCTGCGAAAGATAATAGCTTTATGGAAGTATTTCGTATTTTAAAAGGAATTCCTATTGCTTTTACAGCACTTATATTAAGTATTATCCCTCTATTATTTATAGCCGGATTTAATTTAATGGTAATCAACATTAGTGAAATACAACATGATCCAACGATTAAAGGCTTTATATATACCATTGAAGGTGTCGCATTTATGTTAGGGGCCTTCGTTATTAAACGTTTATCTGACCATTTCAAACCTGAAAAATTATTATATTTCTTCGCTGTTTGTACCGCTTTTGCACACCTTTCCTTGTTCTTTAGCGATATAAAATGGATGTCTCTTACATCATTTGGTTTATTTGGTTTTAGTGTTGGTTGCTTCTTCCCTATTATGTCGACAATTTTCCAAACGAAAGTGGAAAAAAGCTATCATGGTCGTCTCTTCTCATTCCGTAATATGTTTGAGAGAGTTATGTTCCAAATTGTCTTACTCGGCACAGGCTTCTTCTTAGATACGATTGGATTGCAATATATGGTTCTCATTTTCGGTGTGATTTCATTATTAATTATTTTCATTTCATTATCTAAACAGAAACAATATGAAAAACAACCTTCGCAATCTGCGAATTTATAGCATAAATAAAGACGCATGGACCATATTAGATTAATCCATGCGTCTTTGTTATATAAAGCCTTATTTATTACGCTTATTATAATTATTTAAAGGAGTACCCTCTTTCACTTTCGAATACAGTATACTAACATGATATATACAGGAGGTGCGAAATTGTCTGATGGTATGCAGTTATTTAGTATCTTTATTTTTGTATTAGCTCTGTTTAGCATCATAAACTTTTTAGCAATTTCCTTATCTGGACATAACCTTAAAAGAAGAATTATCGCAGGTTTCATTTTTTTACTACTAACTCCTATTGTTTTTTTTGCTACCGTAGCATTCGCTTCTATATTTGATAAAGCTGGATTTGGCGCAGGTGGGCTAGCCTTCATTGTTGCAATTATATATATTTTAAATGGGATAGTAATCCTATTTTCCTCTTTATATTTCCTCAAAAGAGACATAACATAGGCTACTGTACTCGGCATGGATCTGACTTTACACTAGATTCATGCTTTTTCAATTCCGCCTAAATTTTTATGTGAAATTAAATAATTCTTTATAAAAATTTAAACTTTATTTATTACAATATTCGTATCGTATTCGCACGTTTATTAAAAATGAAAAGAAAGGAGTACAAAATGAAAAAGGTTCTATTAATTATTCCAATATTCATCGTTCTACTTAGCGGATGTAGCAATAATGATATATACGGTTCTTGGGAAGTCGTTGACAACAAAAATGGTCTTTGCCCTGCATCTTATAAATTTGAAACAGTTGTAAAAGAAGAAAAGAAAGAAAAAATTGTTCAATATTTAGTGGAGATGCAAACATCAAAGGAAAAAGAAGATTTATACAAAGGCTCATTTGTAAAGAATTCTAATGTATATCACATTGATTATGGTAACTCATTTACATCGGATCAAACTTTAAAAGTTGTCGATGGCAAATTAAATGTATACTTTTATGCAGTAGAAAAGTTATGTACATATAAAAAGAAATGATTACACTTCATATAAGACGCAGAAAATATTTTCTGCGTTTTTTATGTTTCTCCTTATTATCCTCCCTCTAAATTTGTCAATCGTTTTAATTTTCATAAAAAAATGATAAAATGTAAACATGTGTTTTCAGAATAATTAAAAACGCAGAAAGAAAACACTGTTTTTAGGAGGGGTTTTGATGACTTACACGTTAGCAACTAGAATGAAAGCATTCCAATCTTCTATATTTAGTGAATTAGGGGCTTATAAAAAAGAAAAAATTGCAGCAGGTCACAAAATGATTGATTTAAGTATCGGGAATCCTGATATGCCGCCTGCTGACTTCGTAAGAGAAGAAATGGTACATACAGCAAGTGAAAAAGAAAGCTATGGATACACATTAAGTGGTATTCAAGAATTTCACGAAGCTGTAACTGAATATTACAACAACACTCATAACGTTAAATTAAATGCCGATAAAGAAGTTTTATTATTAATGGGTTCACAAGACGGACTCGTTCATTTACCTATGGTTTATGCAAATCCGGGAGATATTATATTAGTTCCGGATCCAGGATATACAGCTTATGAAACTGGAATTCAAATGGCTGGTGCAACATCTTACTACATGCCATTAAAGAAAGAAAATGATTTCTTACCTAACTTAGAGCTAATTCCTGAAGAAATTGCCGATCAAGCGAAGATGATGATTTTAAACTTCCCAGGGAATCCGGTTCCAGCAATGGCTCATGCAGATTTCTTTAAAGAGGTAATTGCATTTGCGAAAAAGCATAACATTATTGTTGTCCATGATTTTGCTTATGCTGAATTTTATTTTGATGGTAATAAACCAATTAGCTTCCTCTCTGTACCTGGTGCTAAAGAAGTTGGAGTAGAAATCAACTCTTTATCAAAAAGTTATAGTTTAGCAGGTAGCCGTATTGGATATATGATTGGAAACGAAGAAATTGTTCGTGCACTTACTCAATTTAAATCAAATACAGATTATGGTGTGTTTTTACCAATTCAAAAAGCGGCATCAGCGGCACTAAGAAATGGCGCTGCGTTTTGTGAGAAAAATCGCGGTATTTATCAAGAACGTAGAGATACTTTAGTTGATGGATTCCGAACATTTGGTTGGAATGTTGATAAACCAGCTGGTAGTATGTTCGTCTGGGCCGAAATTCCGAAAGGCTGGACTTCGATAGATTTC
The DNA here is from genome assembly GCF_052947655.1 of Bacillus pretiosus. Taxonomy (NCBI): domain Bacteria; kingdom Bacillati; phylum Bacillota; class Bacilli; order Caryophanales; family Bacillaceae; genus Bacillus; species Bacillus pretiosus. The sequence goes on from NZ_CM129593.1 coordinate 2,794,601, forward strand.
GCTTATGCATTAATGGATCGTGCGAATGTCGTTGTTACACCAGGTCATGCATTTGGACCTCATGGAGAAGGCTTTGTACGTATTGCACTTGTTCAAGATAAAGAAGTGTTACAACAAGTTGTTGAAAACATTAGAAATAGCGGTATTTTTTCTCTTGAAAAAGTAAATGAATTAGTTAAAAATTAATGATAACTCCCCTGCTTAACTGTAGCAGGGGTATTATTTATTGGAGGTACTTTCATATGCATATTCAAGACACTCTTCCTCATCGTTATCCTTTTTTAATGATTGATAAAGTAACAAATGTAAAACATGGTGAATCCGTTACGGGATATAAACTGATTTCAAATAATGAGTGGTTTATAAATGATAATCAAAAACATATGCCTCATATGTTAATTGTAGAAGCACTTGCTCAGCTTAGTGCATTTGTAAATACAAGTGACTCTGAAGGGCTAGGCTTCCTCTCTTCGTTGGATGGGGTTGAATTCCACGGAAACGCATATCCCGGTGATAAACTTGATTTACATTATAAGCTTACTCGCAATCGTCGAGGTTTTATTCTCGGTAAAGGTACTGCAACTATTAACGATCAGCCGATTGTAACTATAGAAAAGCTATTAATATATCAAGCAGAATAGAGACGATGTAATTCGTCAGGATATCTCCCTCCTACAAATTCGTCTCGCCAACATGAACAGAGTAAACAAATTACTTGGTTAGGAGCAGGAAAATGGAAAGTACTATCGGTATCGATGCTGGAGGAACATTAACGAAAATTGCTTATTTGAACGAACAAAAGCAATTAGCTTTTGAAAAATTTTATTCAAATGAACAAGATAAAATAATAGATTGGCTTAAGAAAAGCACTCGTATAAAACAAATATGTATAACAGGTGGTAAAGCAAAACAATTACAGCAACTACTTTCAGACTCATATAATATAGTAGAACTAAACGAATTTGAAGCTACTCTTGTAGGTGTCCGATACATATTAAAAGAAGAGCAATATGATATAAACAACTTTATTTTAACAAATATAGGTACAGGTACTTCCATTCATTACGTTTATAATGAAAAATATACTCGAGCTGGTGGAACGGGTGTTGGCGGTGGTACTATTATGGGGCTTTCAAAATTGTTAACAAATATAGATCATTTTGAAGATGTGATTCCTTTAACAAAATTAGGTTCTAGAAAAGAACTAGATATTACGGTCGGTGATATTTATGGTGGCATTCTCTCTCCTATTGATAATAGCTTAACTGCAAGCAATTTTGGTAAAGCTACCAAAACAGATTCAAATTTTAGTAGTGCTGATATACTAGCAACTGTGCAAGGACTTGTCGGTGAAGTTGTTACTGCATTAAGCCTTCAATTCGCCGAAACAAAAAACATTGACCATATTATTTATATTGGTTCCACTCTATGTAATAACGTACACCTTCAAAATATTATTAGTAACTACACAAAATATCAAAAGAAAACACCAATCTTTTTACGAGATGGTGGTAATAGCGGTGCGATTGGTGCTTTACTTCATATTACGGATAAAAAAAGCTGACACTTGTCAGCTTTTTTGCAACGGTACTTCAAATTCTATAATTGATTCCCCATTCTCTCCAATTCGCTCTACACTAACTCTATCAACTATACATTGTAACTTTTCAGGGAAATTATGAATATCCTTAGCTACTTCAGCAGCTAACTCAGTACGTTCTTTTCTCCCGACTGTTACATGCGGTATATACGGAATATCTTCTTTCAAAAATTGTAATAAGGCTCCTGTATATAGCAAGTCATGTAGTTCTTCTATTTGTTTTTGCCCCTTTTCAACTCGTAAAAATAAATATTCCCCTTCACCCGAAATTTGATTCGCAAATTCTATTTCTATCTCTTGTATCCCTTTTGATAATTTTAAAATATGTAATTTCAGCTCATCATTTGAAATCGAGCTTTCAAATGGGAATACAATTGTAATATGCGGTGGGATTAAACCAAATAAAGGATCATGTTTTTTCCTAATGTTCTCTATTTCATTAATAGACATGTCGTTTAGAAAAAGTAAAATTGTACGCATTTTTATATCCCCTACTTTCTCTTTTTATATTCATCATATTGTATGGTAGCTTGCACTTCAACAAATGATTTCAATTACATATAAAAAGAAAAAACTTCTCAAAAGAAAAGTTTTTTCTTATAAAGCATGATTATTATTTTCCCGCCAAACTTTCCTAAACTTTATATAACAAGCAATTCTCCAAGGAATAATATACGAGACAGCAACAACATAAAATAATAAACCAATTGTTTGTTGATCTAAGTCAACAATATATTGTCTTGAACCATATCTTAAAAAGACAAGTGCAATAAAAGTAATTAAAAAAGCTGCACTTTTTTTCGTATAAATATTCCCATCATCTCTTCGTTCATAATTTGTTAAAACTATAAGTGGTACGGCGAGAAGAATTCCAATCGATACTGCTATAACTACTTGTACTATAGCTGGATGTACGGGACCAAAAAACCATAAAACACCCGGTGTTAAAAATAATAATGGCCACAAAATACGTAGCCCAGTTCCCTTTATAGGTTTATACATAGATCGATAACGACGCCAGAATATTATTAGTGCAATGCATAAAAAAAATGTAATGAGTGAAGATGTGTCTCCCATTTGCTACCCTTCTCTCTATAGTAATCTAATACTATTTTAAATCGTTTTTTCGAATGATACTTTTCGAATAAATATACTACTAGTTATGATATAAAGAACAGTTAATCCAATTGAAATAACAGTAAAATATGGAATATCTACTGAGGATACATCACTCGTAAATAATAAACTGGTTACTCCTGCTTCCCCATAAAGCACACTATTTGTTGATAAGAAAAGTGTTCCACCAATCATAAGACCAATCCACTTAAATCGTTGCTTAAAAACTACTACCACTTGAAAGAAACATGCTGTTGTAACATAAAATAAAAATTGCAAAATAAATTGTTGTACCGATTGCTGTCCAAAATTAACATTTACTAAGTTATATTTTAAATCTTGTAAAAGCATAACTTGAAGAAATGAAAATAATGCAGATTGAAGTACAATGTAACAAATTGCTCCGATAAAATATTGTATTCTCGTTACACCGAATGAAACTGCTAAACGAAATAGCTCATCTTGTATGATGAAAACACTCCCTACTATAAATAACATAATTGCTATTGAAGGGTTATTTATAATTTCAGGTAAATAACCAATGTTCGCTCCATTTAAATGAGCAGCATTTGCTTCATTAACATCGTCATTTCACTTCACCACCAGTTATGTGTATAAATAGTTTTTGTAATGTAATTCTATCAATCAGTAACCCTTCTTTTTCAAGAGAGTAATAATCTTCATTAGAAAGTTCTTCCCATATAACAGCAATCCCCTTATTTCCATAAACTTCTCGATTTATTATTTTTTTATTTATCGAAAACTCATCTACTTTATCTTTTTTTCCTGAAATAATATGAGCTTGTTGCAATAAATCTTCCACCGATGATTGAACAACAAGTGCGCCTGCTTTTATGATGATTACATCTTCAATAACATGGGTTACTTCTTCTACTAAATGTGTTGATAATATAATTGTTCGTGGATACTCACCGTAATCTTCTAGTAGTAAACTATAAAACAACTCGCGATGTGCTGCGTCTAAACCTGTAGTTGGTTCATCAAAAATGGTAATTGGCGCCCTACTTGCTAATCCTTGAATAATTCCTACAACAGTTTGCATTCCATGTGATAGTTTATGGTATTTTTCTTTCAAATTAAGTTGAAATTTCTTGGCAAGTTCTTCAGCAAACTCTTGATCCCAGTTTTTATAAAACATGTTACATAAATTAAAAATTTCTTTAATTTTATTATTTAGATACGCAGCTTCTTTCACTTTAATAAAACAAATATTTTGCATCGCTTTACTATTTTCAAAAACATGTTCGCCAAATATTGATATACTTCCACTACTTGAAGTAATTTGGCCTGCAAGTAAATTTAATAGTGTCGTTTTTCCTGCCCCGTTTCTACCGAGCAAACCATATATTTTATGCTCTTCCAATGAAATCGTTACTTCATTTACTGCTATTTTCTTTTTATATTTTTTCGTTACGGCTTTTGTTTCAAGTGCAATCATCCCTATTTCCCTTCCTTCGTAATTTTTTGAATCATATCCATCAATTCATCTTTGGATATTTCTAGTACTTTTGCTTCTTCCCACACTTTAGGTAAATATTCAGTCATAAAAGTATTTTGTCTTTTTTTAAGTACGACTTCTTTCGCTCCCTTTGCAACAAACATCCCAATCCCTCTCTTTTTATATAGAATCCCTTCATCCACTAATACATTTACCCCTTTAGCTGCAGTAGCTGGATTTATTTGTAACATCTTCGCAAATTGATTTGTTGATGGAACTTGTTCTTCTTCAAGTAATATGTCTTTTAAAATATCAGATTCAATCGTTTCTGCAATTTGTAAGTATATTAATTTATTTTGCTCCAGAGTAGGTTTCACAATTTCACCACCTTAGGTTCTTAGGTTCATTACTTATGTAATTAACCATATCACATTAAATTATTTATTTCCATAAATTTCTTTTACAAAAAAAGAGAGTCATTCGTTTAAGAATGGCTCTCTTTCTAAAATGTTGAAGTTTCAACTCTTGTTCTCAAATTCTTTTCATTTATTCCATTTTGACAAAAGTTAAATTGTTGTTCCGTTATGGACTTTGTACGATCTACTACTTGCCCTAAATGATAACTTGTATGCTCCGCTAAATGTAATAAGCTATGAAGATCCATATGCTTTTTTTCTTCGCATGCTTGTAAATATGCTTTTCTCCATTCATCAAATACTTCTTCAACGTACTGTAGCAAAACTTCAGTACGTTGTCGCTTTACTGGAAAATACTCCTCGATTCCCTTTTCAAAAACTATATTTGGATTTTTATAACGACTAGTATTTCTCTGTATATGTTCACTAATATGCAGTACGATTCCACCAATTGAATTAATAGAGTCCCTTTGTTTCCACAAATCTTCTTCACTAACGAGGCTAATTGCCTGTAATAACTTAGGTAAATAATGATCTTGCATTCGATGATAAGTAATTTTGTATACTAACTCCACCTATTCTCCTCCTATCATTTCAACTACTGCACTGGATATTTAACAAATATAGATTTCCGAAACTCTTTCTCATTTATAAACATTGTAATTTTTTCGCTATTATCGTTAAGGAACTTTACTACTTTCTTTTTATCCCATATATCATTTTCTTTTGGAAAATCATCAAATTTTTCATACAAGATTGATAGTATATCTTCTCTTTTTATCGTGAAATTTTTATTTTCTACTTGAAACTCGTAACTTTTCGCATTTGGTACTAAAATCGCTAGATAAATAACGTTAAAGAGAAAATTCTTCTCCATTGTGTCCTTGCCATCAAACCAATACGTCTCAACCATGTCTTCTGTCAGAGTTCCATTTGCACCATAGTTTACCTTTATACTTTCATTCTCCAAACTAATACTTTGAAATGTATCACCACCGGGTAAATGATTAACAATTGCAACTACATCTGAGTTATTACCAACGTATGTCCCAGCATATTTCTTAAAGTCACTAGGTTCAACATCAGATATTTCTTTTATTCTTTCTCCGCTAGAACAAGCAGTAATACATAAAAAAATTGTTAGCATAACAACTACATTACGATGCATATATTTCATTTAGCATCCCCCATTTTATCGATATTTCGTTCATTACAATACTTCTTTCCAAAACCCTTTAAAATATATGCATTTTAATCAAAATTAAAAATTTTCAATTTTTATGTTTACAATTATCCATTAATTGTATATACTTACTAACGTAAGAAAAAATTCTAAAAGGAGGTCGAAGGAAATGATGAAATTACAATTACATGCTTTAACTTTAGCGTTAACTGCACCTTTGTTTTTCGGACAATTAAATATGAATTCGACCACCCTAATGGAGAATTGAAAATCGCACTTTATTTCTATTAATTCATAAATTCGCCACAGGAGGTCGTATACTTTCCTGTGGCCTTTTGACGCCCAGCCATAGGAGAACTATATCTTCCTGTGGCTTTTTTGTGCGATTTTTTAGCCTCTTATATTATTTTTTAAAGAAAGGAGCAACATTCGATGACCATTAGCGTATTGTTTTTAAGTATTACGATTCAAAGAAATACAATTTCCAAAGATGAAATTTTTCATAATGAGCAAATTGAAAAAGCTATGAATGATGTTAAGGAGCGCCAAGCGCTTTATTGTGATCACCTGTAATTCCTTTTCGAAAGGAGGAATTCATTTATGACTTTTCATATTTTCTTTTTTACAACTGTACTTCAGAAAAACACTTTATCTGAAGATGAAATCATTCGTAAACAACAATTAAAACAACTGACTGATAAAATGACTGACATTAAAAGTTCATACTATACGCAAATGTATTAAAAATATATTTTAAAGGAGCAATACCTTCATGAAATTCAAAGCATTCTTTTTAACAATCACCATTCAAAAACGTAAGCTTTCTCAAAGTGAGATTTTGCGTGAGCAACACATTCAAACTATTATGGACGAAGTGAAAGAGCACCAAGCTTCTTATTACAGCCGTCTTTTCTAAATAACTTTTAAAGGGGAAAAAACAAATGAAATTTAAAGTATTCTTTTTAACGATCACCATTCACAAAACTAAGTTCTCAGACAGTGAGATATTGCATGACCATCAAATTAATAAAGCTATGGAGGATGTAAAAGAACGTCAAAGTCACTACTGTAGCCATCTATAATTCCTTTCGAAAGGAGGAATGTATCATGAAGTTTCACCTTTTCTTTTTAACAATTACAATTCAGAAAAAAAACTATTCTGATGCGGAATTAAAACAAGAACAACAATATAAACAGGTTATAGACGAAATTCGAGATCGTAGAAGCAAGTACTACTCTCATCTATAATCTTTTAAAAATATAAAATTTGAAAGGGGTCGATTATGATGTTGCTAGCACGCTGTAAGGAAATGATTTGGATAGTTCAGAGGGATTCCACATAGTTTTATTGGGGCTATATCATACAAGTTTATCGTTATATTTGATATGTAATAAATATATAATAAAAGTATATGCATACACTTTTTTACATTGATTAACAAACAAAAGATACACCACTTAAAAAGCGGTGTATCTTTCTCAACTTATACTATTTTCGATTACTTCGTTTCGTCTTAAACAATCTCACTAAGTTCGATACAACTGTTTTTGTTACTGCATAAACTGGTACTGCCAAAATCATTCCGATAATTCCCGCAAAGTTACCTACCCCTAAAATTAAAATAATAATTGTTAACGGATGGATATTTAATTTTGAACTCATAATACGCGGTGAAATGATGTTACTTTCAAACTGTTGTACAATTGTTACGATAATAATTACGTACAACGCTTGCATCGGAGATACGAACAGACCTACAATAACAGCTGGTGCTGCACCGATAAATGGACCTAGGTTAGGAATGATATTTGTAAATGCTGCTATAATTCCTAAAACGAAAGCGTACGGTAAATCGATAATTAAATAACCGATAAAAGTAAAAGCACCTACAAATATACAAACGAGCGCTTGTCCTTGAATATATGCAGATAATGTTTCGTTCGTTTCCTTAATGATACGAAGTCCTTCTTCACGGTAAGACTCAGGTAATAGACTAACTGCTTTCCCTGGAAACGCATGTCCATCTTTAAACATATAAAATAAAATAAACGGTACTGTAAAGATAACTAATGCGACGTTCGTTATAATACCAAATAAAGCCGTTGCACTCGACGTAATTGTGTTTGGTATATCTTTTAAGTATTCAATTGCATTTTTTTCAATTGTTTCAATGGAAACATAGTTTTGTGTAGATAACCATTCAAACAATCTATGATGGGATAAATCTTGTATGTATAGTTTTCCCTCTTTAATATAACCGGGCATATTTTTTACTAAATCCATTAACTGTTGCGAGATCGTTGGAACAACTACCCCAACTCCAACTGCAGTTAATGTTATAATAAAAAGATATAACAGTAAAATCGCTAAATTTCTAGGTACTTTTTTATTCTCCAAAAAGACTAACAATGGGTTAAATATGAAGTATAAAAATAACGCGATTAAGATTGGGAAAAACAACGTTGATATGAAGATACCAATCGGTTGAAATAGAAACGATATTTTTGTGCAAATAAATATGATCGCTACAACCATTAGCACTTCTAATGTCCAAAAGTGCACTTTCGATTTCAAAAAAACGTCCTCCTTTAAACTAGCACTTCTCTTCATTGTACCAAAATAAGCAAGAATTTCACATAATATTTTCCTTTACAATATTCCAAAATACCAATAAATACACTACAATGAGATTACATACAAATTTGCAGGTAAAGGTGATAAAAATGACACAATGCATCATATGCAGAAAAGATACGAAAGAACTTAGTGAACAATATGTCATCCCCGAAATATTATGTGGATATTATTTCACAAACTCAATTTGTGATACTTGCCATGAACAAATGACAGCAAATATTGATCGCCCCTTAATTCGGCATAAATTAAGTCAATTTAAGATTGAGCAAATGAAAAAACAAATTGATTCCCCGCTCTATACGAATGAACATGGTGAGGAACTTGCGGCTGCTGAGACAGATGTTGTTGAAGTAAGTGATGAAATACTTTATTCCAATGCATTAATTATGAAACTATGTAAAAAGCACGATATTTCGCTACATAATGAAATTTGGAAAGAAGAACGTGTAACGAAAGTAGCTAGCTCTATTCAACGTGAATTACTTTTAGATAACCGTAAATACAAAATGAGTGTATTAAAAACAGCTTATACTTTCGCTGTCCAAGCTGTTGATGGCTATTTTGAAGATCCAGATGCGATTGTTATTTCTAACATTCTATCAAATGCCGATTTTATGGAATTAAAAGAAAAAAGTATAGTTCGCGATTTAAGTAAAAGTTCTTTATGGAATACATTAAATACAAATAGCGAGAACCATTACTTTATTTTATTAAGTGATAAAGATGGCCTGTTCTGTTTCATTCGTCTATTTGATATATTTGACGTTGTCGTTCATTTATCAGAAAAGAGATATGAACTTTCATCTCCAATTGTCGGCATAAATGATGTAAATAGGCAGGAATTTTATGTCCAAACTTTAAAACAGTATATGGATGGGCTATTTAAAGAAAAAAAACCTACTATTTAATCGAAATCAGAACATACGGTCTCCTTTCTTGATGAAAAGACACTGTGTTATAATAAGTATGAAAAGAACAATACAATCACATAAACCGATTATTAATTGTAAATAAATAAAAAAGACCAGTGTGCGGCTACACACTAGTCCACGTAACTTAGCAGATTGGATTGTTCATTTATCCTATTTGTTTCTTACAAACAAAACAACCCACATTCTATTGGCATAGGTGGGTTGTTATTTTTTGAGCTTGTCTATTAAAACGACGACGAACGTTAACAATGCAACGAGAAACAGTCCACCCTGCAGTAGCAACGCTATTTCACTCACGTATTATCACCCCCCTCCTATTTGGAGAAGTGATAATTGAACAACCAACCGTACCTTAAGTTACTATTTAATTTTACCATATTTTCTAATAGTTTACGACGAAAACCCGCAAGTGAAATACTTGCGAGTTTTTTTATCCCGTATTAACAGGCAGTAAACAAAATGAAGCAAAACATAGGTGAAACTGCCTGTTAATAGCCGATTGGTTCAACTTTATTTCTCACTATTTTTTTAATGCATATGCATCAGCTATCATTTCACCAACAATTTTATTTTCTTGTTCCTTCTCGTCTTTCAATAAAGGAAATAACAGTTCTGCCACTTCATATGCCTCTTCTAAATGGGGGTATCCTGATAATACAAACGTATCAATTCCTAACGCTTCATATTCTTTTATTCTTTCTGCTACTGTATGCGGATCTCCAACAAGCGCAGTGCCAGCACCACCTCTTACAAGCCCAATTCCAGCCCATAAGTTAGGACTTATCTCTAACGACTCTCTCGTTCCTTTATTTAAATGTGTCATTCGTTTTTGTCCAACTGAATCATATCTTGCAAATGTTTTTTGAGCGAGCTCAATTGTTTCATTATCTACATATTGAATTAACCTTTCAGCCTCTTCCCATGCTTCTTCTTCTGTCTCTCTTACAATTACGTGTAGTCTAATACCAAATCGTACGTTACGCCCCTTCTCTTCCGCAAGTTTTTTTACTTCATCTATTTTCTCTTTCACTTGCTCTGGTGGCTCTCCCCAAGTTAAATATACATCACTATGTTCAGCCGCAACTTCTTTACCTGCAGCGGACGATCCGCCAAAATAAATTGGTGGATACGGTGTTTGAACCGGAGGAAATACAACTTTACTCTCCATAACTTTAATATGTTTTCCTTCTAAAGAGATCGTTTCACCTTGTAATACTGACTTCCAAACCTTTAAAAATTCATCTGCAACTTCATATCTTTCATCATGTTCAAGATACAATCCATCACCTTGCAATTCAACAGGATCTCCTCCAGCTACTACATTAATAAGTAATCTCCCATCTGAAATTCTATCAAATGTAGATGCCATCCTCGCTGCAACTGTCGGTGACATTAACCCTGGTCTAACTGCTACTAAAAATTTTAATTTCTCTGTCTCAGCCGCAAGAGCTGATGCTAACACCCATGGATCTTCACAACCTTGACCAGTTGGAAGTAATACACCAGTATATCCTAAATAATCAGCTGCCTGTGCAACTTGCTTATAATAACCATATTCAGCTGCTCTTCCTCTTTTTGTCGTTCCTAAATATCGACCATCTCCATAAGCCGGAATAAACCATAATAATTCCATATCTTTACACACCCCTTATTTATTTTGAAACGTATACTAACATACTCTATATAAATTACCCCTAATAATTTACCCCGCTATTTGCGGGCAGTAAGATCCCGATTGGTGAGGGCTGATAATCAGTGGGGGATGTCCCCTACTGATTAAAGTTTCACTTTATATGTTAATTCCCTGTCTCTCCTTTAAAATTATCTCGCCATCTTAAAAACTTCACTTCTAGTAAACGTACGAGTGAATCAGAAAACTTTCCAACGAATGCAAAAATAATAATGCCGACAAATACGATATCTGTATTTGAAAATTGCCTTGCATCCATAATCATATAGCCGATACCTTCTGTAGACCCCATAAGTTCTGCTACTACTAAACTCACCCATGCAACTCCTAATGATAATCTTGCTCCGAGTAATAGGTTCGGCAATGCTGCTGGTAAAATTAATTTTGTAATTAATTTTCTTTTACTAAACTCTAACACTCTGGCAACATCGAATAACTTTGAATCTACACCTCGTATCCCTAAAAACGCGTTTACGTATAGAGGAAAAAATGCACCGTCCGCAATTAATAATACTTTCGATGTTTCTCCAAAACCGAACCATAATACGAAAAGTGGCGCAACAGCTAAATGAGGTACAGTTCTTAACATTTGTACAGATGGATCTAAATATTGCTCACTTCTCGTTGAAAATCCAACAATCGTTCCTAAAATAATTCCTAAACTCCCGCCGATAAAGAAACCAGCCGCAGCCCTAAATACACTGATACTTAAATGACCGAATAACTCTCCTGTTTTAATAAGTTCTTGAAAAGCTAGTAATATATCTAATGGCGTTGGTAAAACTGTTTTAGAAACTAAATCGAATACGCCGGCTAACTGCCAAATAATTAATACGATAATCGGTATAGTAATCGCTCTTACTAGCACTTTTACATTCGTCTTTCGCACTTTCTTTACATTGTTTTTGCCAATCGTTATACTCGCCCTTTTCATAACAGCTTTCGTATTCTCCAATTTACAAAACCTCTTTTCATTTCGCCTTTAATGCTTTTTCTACGAAAGAATTATCTACAACTTTATCTGTTTTGATTTCTTTCTTTATAGAGCCGAGCTTATATTGAAAATCCGCTGTCTTTTGCTGTTCGGCTATTATTTCTTTCGTTACCGGAACTAAAATTGGTTTGTCGTGATCAAACACTTCTTTTACAATTTCTTCATCTATCTTCTTTGCAGAAGTATATATTTTTATCGCTTCATCTAAGTTTGACTCTTGCCATACACGTGCTTTTTCATAAACTTTAAGGAATTTCTCAACTAATTCTGGATGTTCCTTCGCAAATTTTGTTCTCGCAATTAAAAACTCTGGTGAAGAAACATTTAATAGTTCACCATCTGCAATAACCTTTGCCCCTTTATTTAACGTATGTAGTGAAATGAATGGATCCCAAATGGCCCATGCATCTACTGATCCGGATTCAAATGCCGGCTGCGCTTCATCTGGTTGCAGTTGAATGACATTTACATCTTTCGCATTTATACCTTCTTTTTCTAATGCTCGATATAATAAATTAAATGCGCTACTTCCTTTTGCTACTGCAATTTTTTTACCTTTTAAATCTTTTACACTCGTAATCTTGCTATCTTTTTGTACAAGAATCCCTGTTCCTTTTCTCGCATAACTTGTATTAGCAATTTCAGTAAATTCAATACCTGCAGCTTGCGCTGAAATAACTGGGGAGTTCCCCACTTCACCAAAATCCAACCGATTTGATGCGATTGCCTCAAAATAAGGAGGTCCGCTTTGAAACTCTGTCCATTTCACCTTAACTCCTTCTTTTTTTAACTCCTCTTCAAACCACCCTTTTTTCTGTGCCAGTAAGAGCGGGCTTAATCCTTGCTGTATACCAATTTGTATTGTTACCTCTTCTTTCTTACTACTTGCAGTGTTTTTTTCACATCCTAATAAAAGTAAAGATATAACTAATGCAAAAGAAAGAACCTTACATTTTTTATACATATATAATCCACCCTTTTCCTATATACTTGTTTGAATCAGTCCCCCGTGTTCAAACTGATGTAGCACCTTCGTTCGAAGTTGTTGGAACGATTGAGAAGTTTTATTTCGCGGATAAGGCAAACTATTTTCAATAACTTTATGTATTTTCCCAGGCTTTGTACTCATGATGATAATTCGGTTTGAAAGATATATCGCCTCGTCTATATCATGAGTAACAAATATCATTGTCGTTTTCTTTTGTTCCCAAATGTTCAGCAGCACTTCTTGCAAATGACTTCGAGTAAAAGCATCCAGTGCCCCAAATGGTTCATCAAGTAATAATACATTCGGATCTCTTAATAAAGCCCTCGCAATCGCAACACGTTGTGACATTCCGCCTGAAATTTCTTTCGGATATGATTTTTCAAAACCATCCAATCGAACGATTTCAACCCATTCCTTTACCTTGTCTTTTACATACTTATCTTTTAACGACAGATCTGCAGCAACATTTTCTTCAACTGTTAACCACGGAAATAAACGATGTTCTTGAAAAATAAAACCTTGTTTTTTACTCGGTTTTACAATTTGCTCTCCATCGATGATAACTTCACCTTCAAATTCGTTATCTAACCCCGCAACAATTTTCAAAAGCGTACTTTTCCCACAACCACTCGGTCCGATTACAGTGACAAAATCACCTTTCTCTAATTGAAAATTAATATCTTCTAATACTTGAACCGTACCAGTTTGTTTCGAAAAATATTTTGATACCCCATCAATTGAAACAGTCACTTCTTCCCCTCCTTGAAATGATTCATTTAAATGAATAGATTCAGCATTTGTATAATAAAAAAACCAAAGGCATTTTATCAATAGATAAAATGCCTTTGGTTTCTCCAATCAGCAATACGTTATAGAATTAACTACATATTATACAAATATTTCCGATAAGTCAACTAGGTTTTAATGAACGATATTTATTTTTTTATAAAGAGTAGCAGTTTCTGAAATGATTTTTGGAAGTGACTCTTGAATTGTGTTTTTGACTGTATGAAGAGCCTTTTCTACATACCCGTCTTCAAATTGTTCTAACGACTCAGGTAATTCATCCTCATCCAATATAAAAAATTCTCCACTTGGAAGTATCATAATATCAAGGATTAAATCTTCAAAGGATACCACTTCATCCGTTATACATGTATTCTTTACAATATTAAAATACGAACCTAGATACCCCCCATCCTGATCTCTCCAAACGTATAAATTATATGGAAGATTTCCCCAGTAATATGCAACTGTATAACTTCCTTTCGGGATTGTTAACTTCTTATCGTTTGCTGCCATTGTAAAAGAATACTGTACTTCATGATATAAAATAATTTTGTCCTGCTGCGCTTCTATTAGTAAACAAGCATGATCTATGGTTGTACCATCATATCGGATTTTTCTTTCAATAATTTCAATGTCTGACGTACGTAAGCAACTCATTTTTTATTTCCCCTTTTATTTTAGTTCTTTCATTATATCCCTTTATATTTCCATTAAGAAAGCGTCCAGTCAATTCATTCATTTTTTTAAGTTAATATTTATATAATCTCATTTTCTACTTCACAAAAAAGCCCCTTCTAAATTAGAAGGAACTCCAGTATTATTATTATTTTATAACCCATGATTTGTAAGCCTTTACTTCTAAACTAAACTTAGATTCTTTTAACCACTCTACAGCACTACACACAAGAGGAGATGAATTATCTTCAGTAATACTTTCTATTGGAATCCATCTAGCTCCTAATGAATCTTGCTCTTCAAATTGTTCCGGTACTTTGAATTCACCTCCGCACCTTTCTACAAAGTAAAAAACTGCGATATGATGTACATGTGTGTACTCATTAAATTTTGATGGAAATTGAAAATCAATTGTACATACTTGTTTTACTACCGTTACATTTAGCCCCGTCTCTTCTTTAATCTCTCTATGAAGTCCAGCTAATAATGATTCTCCATCTTCTAAACTACCACCAGGTAGATCATTACGATTTCTATATGGACCTTTAATTTTATCAATTACTAATAAATTATTGTTTTCGATACAAATGCCATACACACCAAACGCACGATGAAAATTAGTAGCATTATTCATGCTTCAACTTCTCTATAACCGCATCATAAAACTTCCGTTCCTCATCAACATTTAAGTGAACACGACTTACTGTTTTAGAAAATCCATATAACAATTGTGCTTTCACTGGCTCTTTTAGCGTTATTTCAAATGTTGGAGGTTCCTTTATAAATTCCATCACAGTTGCGTCAAGAACTTCTTTTTCTTTCTTTAAAGGTTCGCCTTTATAAAATGCAATTTTATCAATTTGTGTAAATGGTATAACAATTTTCTTTCCTAATCCGATTTGAATGATTACTCGTTCTTCTGTAACAATAATTGGATTTTTACGCATTGCTTGTATTTCAGCTAAAAAATAAAACATTGCGTATGCGTTTAAAATAAGTAAAATCCATGCTACTACTGGATTCCATTGATGAAGTAAATAATGAAAACCAATACTTTCTATTATGGTCGCATGAATGATCATGATATATACACCTATTGCACCGGTCTTTTTGTGATATGAGTATACGGATTCACCTTCCGGTACTTTTATATGCCACGATAAAAATGCATAATAGATTAACTTACACTCTGTTACAATGATATCTACTAATTTATTTCTTTTCATAGTAGCATCAAACGCTGCATCAATCGCATAAGAAAATGAAGAATATTCTCTTCTATATTCTTTATATCTTTTGATTGTATTAGGAAGCACTTTAACGATTTTATACAACAGGAATAGTTCTAGACCTACAAAAGCAATTTCTCCCGCAACTATAATATAAGAAACGTTTGAAAAAGCTTGTAAATAGTCACTTGGAATAATAAATCTCACAAATATATATCCAGCTATTACGACAGGAAATATATACGTTAGCGAGTATCTTTTTTGAATAATAAAGAAATATGTAATAATCGGAATTACAAACATACAATCTAACAAAGAACCAAGCACTACTTCTTTCGGAGCGGCTGGTACAATCGGAAGGGCATACAATAAATAGTTTGATAACAAGATGAAAGATACGAGTCCAATCCAAATGCCTTTTCGCCTTCGTGATAGTGTGGCATTCATACGTTCACTCCTCTATTTAAAAACCTCGTTTAAATGATCTTTATAAAATGTAATCGCACGTTCAAATTCTTTAACTTCGTCTACTTTTATAACCGTTTCAAGTAATAATTTCATCGCGGATTCATGATCGTTAACGTTATATTTTGCTAATGATAAAAATACTTTTATCACGTCATTATCCGGAAACTGCTGCAAACCTGTTTCTAAAACTGTAATTGCTTTGTCATACTCACCTATACAACGATATGTACTTCCAAGACCGATATATGCACCGCAAAGTGACTCACCATCAAGACCATTTGCAATTGCCTGTTCATAATACGGCACAGCGTCTGTTTCAAGTCCCATTACATCATGTATCCAGGCACATTGAAAAAGCACTTCTGCATCCCGCGTAAAATTGGTTAACCCCATTAGTATCTCTCTAGATTGCGCATATTTCTTTTCATTTCTTAGTTTAATCGCTTGCTTTAATAAATGTTCCATAGAATCCACTCCTCACCAATTATTTTATGTATCCATCTTGAATGGTTAACGTTTGTGTAAAAGTAAAATTCCCATAAATTAAAGTTTCGCTTACCTATATATACTATGCGGATTCACTCTTATCCAAATACTTAAAATTATAAAGCAGTAATGTGATTACATAGTACCTCTAACCTTTTGACAATTTCTTTCGCCGTTTCATCTTTCCCATTACATAACTTCCCTTTACCGTCCTGTCCAATTACGTAGTGCACCGCTCCACGTGAATATAAAGAATGTGGTGAATTTGCAATCATTACATTTGCCTTAGATTCTTTCATTCTATTTTTCGCTCTTTCAAACAATTCTTCTTCATTTACATCACTTTCAAGTTTAAAGCCAACGAGTACGGTTTCTGGATCCCACTCTTTTATTTGCTTTAATACTTTTGGAGCCTTTTGAAAATGAATAATTGGCGCTATATCACTTGAAATTTTCCCATTCATATTAAGAACATTACCATCTTGATCACAAATTTTGTCTACAACCCAATCTGATCCAGCCGCTGCCATAATGACCGCATCGACTTTTTCATGTGTAATTATACTTTTCATTTTATCTTGTAAATCAACAATTCCTTCAAATGGGTGTAATTCTAATTGATTGTTTACATCGTTCGGTTTCTCAGCGAAATAACCGTGTAAATATATAACATGTGCTCCTTTACTTATAAACTCTTCAGCGATTATTCTACCAATTGTTCCTTTTGCCATATTCGTATGACCACGCACTTGGTCCCATTTTTCTAAACAACCACCACTCGTAATTAATACCTTTTTCCCCTTCATTGTAACCATCCCTTACTGATTTTTCTTACGAAACCATTCTGTTCCAAAGTCAACTATATCTCGTTGCTTCATAAGACGGCACGTTGCATTTCCTATTTTTCCATTTGTTACAGTTCCTTTTCGCTCAAACTCTACACCGATTTCTACAAACTTATCAGAATCGTAATCCATATCAACAAACTCTTTCCATACTCTTGCACCATTCTCTATAATTGGTGCCCCTACTTTTATTAACTCACATGCACCAGTACGTACTTCAGATAAATGTACAGACGTATTGGAATCATATCCAACACCAATTAATAATATGTATCCATCTAAATCGTATATTTTTCTTAATGGAGATTCCTCTCCTAAACTCATTGATAGCGACTGATTCATCGTTATTTCTTCCGCATGTTTTCCCCATGCAGCAAAACTTCCTAATGGATGGTTGCTACGTACTACATTCGGATATGTACGAAAACATTCAACTACTTTTCCCATTGCCCTTGTTGGTGTTATATGTGGCTCAAACGCCGGGACGTTATCTCGAATAATTTGCCACCATTCTTCAGGTACAGGTGGTCTTGACCAATGTTTCGGATCAGATAAATCCGAAGATTGAGTTGGCATAATAATTGTTCCCTCTTCCGTAATAACTTTCATTAACGCCTCTACTACCGCAACGGCTCCGCCAGATACCCAGCCAATAGAACTGAGCGAAGAATGCACAATAACCGTCATTCCTTTTTCTAACCCTAATTCTCTTAAATCATTTGTAATTGTTTTGATTGTATTTGGCAATTGTGTACTTGCCACTATGTCATTCATTTTCACGATTGTTCCTCCATTTTTTAAAACTAATACATACATATATTATCATATTTTTCTTAATTTTTAACTTAATCATTTCTGTCACTTCAAAAAAAGGTTATAAATTCACATGCATAATAATCAAATGACAATATATCGATCTCAAATAACAATAGCAGATAAATAAAAAAACTTTATTCTCTTTTCTACTATTTGAAATAATTTGCTTAATTACATACGTTTTTTCAGTATGAAGAAAAATAAAAGTGATACGTCAAAACAATACAAACACTATATATAAACGAAAGAGCCCATCACAACTGATAAGCTCTTCCGTTTCATTTACCCTTCAATTGTAACCCCTGTAAACATCGATAAGTTTCCCGTTATTTTCTCGCCTACACGTAAAAATAACCCTGCGGCTCTCCCGCTAATACAGTGTGAACCAATTAATAGTTTACCAGTATACGGACCATCCCATGTGTCAATTGTATAGTCAGGCATTTCTATGTATTGCTGATATATTTTCCGTTGCTCAAAGTAATACTTCGTTTTATCTTCAGCCAATAGTTCATCATTTTCGTATATAGATACTCCTCCGCCTTCACGGCCGTATAAAGGTTTAGAAACATATGATTCATTTCTTTCTATAAACGGTTTATTTGTAAAATATGTTGGCAAGAAGTAGTTCTGAATGATTTCTCGCTCTTCTTTCTCAAAGAAAACTCCCTCTTCGAACAGTTGCCAAATTAATGCGAGTACACTTTTATTTTGCATAAGAAAAGAAGCAGGTGGATTAATAATTTTCACTCTTCCTTGCGCTATATGATCTAAAAGCTGAAGTCCAATTCTTTTCCCATTTTTATCGGTATCTGAAACTAAATATTCAATTGGATATAGTCTATATAAATAATGGATTCGTTCGCCACTTGGCGTATATATACCATCATCTGTAACGACGATATCTTGTATTCCTATATAGTCTGTTGATTGATCTAAGCAATAGCTTCTTAAAAATTGAACTGTTTGATGATCTTCATCGTGCCAATCATAACTAGTAAAATATATCGTCTCTTCAGGACCTATATTATAGTCATGTTTAATTTGTTCCCACGCCTGCACAATATGCTCTTCTATATGATTTGGGTGATTCACGTCGTGATAACGGCATAACACTTCATTTGCGACAGACGGCTCTAAATAACCTGTTGGTGTGTCACAATTTACTTCTATTAACTTTATATCTTCACCATTTACGATAAAGTCAAACCTTGTAAAATATGAAAACAAACCAATATGTTTCATTCTCGCAATTTCCCACGTTTCAGCTGGAAATCCTAGTTTTTGAAAATCTTCTGTTGTATTGACAATATATTGATACGTTCTATATAACACGTACATAACTTCCTCTGTCGCTTTTGAAATAGCAGTATAAGTTTTTACTGGCATACGATACATACCTGTTGCCATATATTGATTCCATTCTTCATTTTCTAATAGACTCGGCCATGTAAAACCATTCCGACCAGCCTCTTCCGCAAGTGAAAACCATACTTTCATATACTCTTTCTGCTCTTGTTCTGTATACATGATCCTATTATCCTTTCGTGTTATGATCCGGCTGGCGCTTTTGCGTTTCCAATTCCACTTGAACCAGAATTCACTTTCGGCGTTTGAGTAGTAGATGATTTCGGCGTATTTGTATCTGGCGTCACTTTATTTGAGGAATTGGGCTGTTGTTTGTTTAAATCTACTTTATTGGAAGAATTATTGTTGTTACTGTTAGTTCCACCGTAGTATCCTCCACCACCGCTGCCACCAGTTCTACTTTGGTCTTTTTCACGATATGGAATAATATTATTTGCATACGGTTTTTTCATTACATTGGGTTTTGCTGAATAATTCATATTTGAAGTTCTGCTTGCTAATAAATATCCCGCTACGAATGGCAGTATCGGTAAATGTGAGTTTTCATTATACGATGAAAACGATGGATTAATTTCCTTGCATAACTCATCATTTTCTACATTTTCATTGGTAGGAGTTTTATCATCACAATGTAAAGTTTCTTGTTCATTTCCTTGTTTTCCACCATCCGTTTTAACAGCAGTACTTTCTTGTTGAGCAGTATCTTCTTCATAATCGCCACATCCAGTTAATAAAAAAGATGATACCCCTATTGAAGTAGCAATTTTTATAAATTTACTTTTATCCATTCTCATGTGTTATACACCTAATTTCTTTTATCTATATTTTTCCAGATACCTTTATTATATAATGTAAATCTTACTTTTTTCAAACTATACCTTAGATGTACATTTGCATATTTTATGCTTTTTATTCCATGAATAAAAACAAACTATCATTAGATTATAATTTTATTTATAGACTATAATAAATTGAAAGACGACCTAATACCTGGGTCGTCTTTCAATTGTTTTATTTTTATATATTAAACGTCTCAATAAAATCTCTAATGGTCCATTCAGATTGTTTTTCTCCATTATTGTAGCTAATATGACAGACAATATCCAAATACTTATAGCTATCAATGCAGCAAGAGCGTTACTTACATGCCCTCCTAAATCAAATGCTACAGGTGATAAAAGTATAACAAGCAGTGCCTCATTCAAAACAAAAAATGTTAATGAGCGCTTTCCCAAAGCAATTAATGAAAGGCTAAAGTACCCTAGATTTTTCAATTTACTCCCTATTATACCGAAACCCGTTGCATATGCTAATCCTCCAACAATTCCAGTTAAAATATGGATTCCATTTATCATTCCAGCTGTAAATACACTTGGATACCATAAAGTCCCTATAAAAGATAGAGGCAAAGCACCTATTAAGGAAATTGCTAATCCTATAATTGTTATATAATATAATTTTTTCAAATTTTGCTCTGGTTTTATTAATAACTGATATCTAGCAATCCACAAACCAAGAATTACCGAAGGAAGAATTGGGAACATAAAATGGATGAGAACAGGTATAACAGGAAAGAAAAGTAATCGTAACATTGTAGTACTTAGATACGTATCTTTTGCTGAAACATCTGGTGAAAAACCGTAATCGCCTATTGCTTGCATATTAAATCCCCATATTATTGGGATAAAAATGATATACAATATAGTGATAATCGTAAATGTTCGAATTAATGTTTTCATTTTACACTTTAATAGCGGGCTAACAAGAAGCCCGGCTATACCATAGGCCATAAGAATATCTTGTCCTCCAATTAATACTGCTAACACAACCCCAAACAGTATTAAATACCAAGAGCGTCTTCTTACTATTTTTACAGCATGATTTTCATTTTTCCCTTTTGATATTTGCCCTTCGAGTGCTAGAACCAAACCGTAGCCTAATAATACGGCAAACATCGCTCTTGCACGGTTATCAATTATGAATATACCAAAAAGGTTTACAATTTGATCAAAGAAACTTCCGCTTTCCACCCTATGCATAATTCCAGGATCTGCAGCATACAAGTAAAGCGGTGCATGGGCAAGTACGATTAATAGTAACATAGTACCTCTTGCTAAATCTAATGAGACTGCACGCTTCTTCTCAATTGTTACATTATTTATTGATTTACTCATATTTTACTTCCTTCCTTAGCATCAACTAACCATTCCGACCTTTCTTACATTTTTGTCAAAAACTAATAACTAGTTGCTATTAAAATTAAAACAAATAAAGTGAAACTTTAAGCAGTGGCGGTTTCGTTCATCACCCACTAATTATTATTCCGTACCAATCGGGCTTTTACGAGCTTCAGGGCTTCCACCTAGCTTCCTTACTCCAGCCAAATTTTGAGGTGGGAGTTTTACTGTCCACAAATAGCAGGATACATATAAAACGAACTATTTCTTCAAATCCTATTCCGGATATTATATTCTAAGATGATTTTAATATGTTTTATTTTTAAAATACACATGAAATCTTTCAATCCCCGGATATCTTTCTCCTAAACTTTTAACCTGAAAACCAATTTTTTCATAAAATTCTACTGCCTCATTGTCTGTCTCTGCTTCTATATAAGTTAATTGAAGCATTTTTACTACTTCTTTTATCATTTGCAACGCAATTCCTTTATTACGATATTGTGGAGCGACTGCTATGTGACATATTCTCGCTTTATTTGCTCCGATTATTTCAATACCTATACAAGCCTCTTCTTCATATCTGTACAAAGTCCCTTTATTACTCTCATAATATAAAACTGCTTTCTTTAAGCTAGTTTCACTTGGCCCGACTGCATACTGTAACACATTTAAAATTGGATCTTTCACAATTTGTTCCACGCGTTGCAAATTCATTTCTACATTCCTTTCCATGAAAAAAGATTAGCTCTTTCTATAAAGAGCTAATCTCATTACGCTGTTATTTTTTCTTCTTTTTTCACAACGACCGCTACATAACTATGTAGTATCATTCCGACAATAACAAGACTCATTCCGATCCAAGATAAAGATGACGGAATTGGCGCAGATAGTAAGATAAGCTCTCCTACTAGCGCAAATAAAACTTCACCGGACTGTGTTGCTTCTACTGTTGCTAGTTTTTGTGGATCATCTTTTACAAGATCTGTCGCAAAGAAGAATAGTACTGTCGCGATTAAACCAGAACTAACTGCTACAATAAAACATTGGAAAACTTGGCTACTTGACGGTAATCCGCCTGTTGATACTTCATAACCAGATAGTAAAAACCAAAATGGTAAACTTGCTAATGTCATACCGAGAACTCGCTGGAATACATCTAATTCGCCTTTACAAACTTGCATCATTTTTCGATTTCCAAGAGGATACGCAAACGCTGCAATAAGTACAGGAACTACACATAAAACGGTTTCTCGAATTCCTAATGAAGAAGCATGTTCTACTTGCATGAGTACAACACCGCATAAAATAACCCCAGACATAACTAATTCCTTCATTGGAAGTTTTTTATGTAATGGATCTACTGCAAAAAATGGTGTTAACAAAATTCCTGCGACAATCGTAATTTGCCAAGTTGATGCAACAAGCCAACCAGGTCCAAAAGCTCCGGCAAAACTAAGTGGTGCATAGAAGAGACCAAATCCAACGATACTCCACACTAACCATTCTTTCGGATTATTTTTCATATATTGAAAGAGTTGCTTTAAGTTCCCTCTATACATGACAATAAGTAAAAGCATTGGAACCATAAAGTAGTACCGTAATGAAGCACTCCAAATCCAGCTTCCACCTTCTAAGTCCATCGCCCGGTTTAAAACAAAGGTAAAGGCAAAGAAAAATGATGCCAATATCCCTACTGCAATAGCTTTCATTATAAAACCCCTTGTTTAGTTTCTTCTTATACTATACAACAAATTAAATATAATTAAAATTCGAAATCTTTATCTCGCATCTATTCTAGCTCTATATAGTTTTCTTAACTGACTAATATGAGCTTGATGGTACCGATTATGATCGGCTATATGCCATATTCCCCACCTTATAGTCGCAGTTTCTCCCTTCTCATAAAAAACTTCCCTTGTTAAATCATTTTCTGTTAGTTTCATACACTCCTCATAAAACATATGTTGCACCGCTTCATAATCTTGCATTAATTCTTGTAATTTATACTTTCTTAAACTAGGCAATCCTCCCATTTCATTCAACATTGGTCCATATTTATTTTCAAGTGTCGGTGGAACTTCCTCTCCTTTTAAACGGTACACCCAGTTCAAATCAACCACTGCCAAATGTTGAAGTAGTTGTCCGATGCTATTTTCATTATTTTTTGCCCCTTTGAAGGACAGTTCTTTCTCATCAGTACCTTCTACTAACTTTTGCAGTCGTTTAAATGTATCAGTAACCGTCGCATACAAAATCGCTACTTGCGGGTTCATATTTTTTTCTAAATGGAGATCTTTCATACTAAACTCCCTCTATTAAAAGAACAAGACCATATGTTCATCATCACTATACACACCATTCATCTTTATAGCTCTCTTTTCAATCCCATACGTTTTAAAGCCCATTGATTCATACAATTTTTTTGCTGATTCGTTTGTAGATACAACACCTAAGTTCAATTGTTCTAAGCTCATTTCTCTTGTTCTTTCAATTGCCTTACGTATTAACTCACGTGCAAGACCACTTCTTCGATTACTTGCATCTACATACATCGCAACGATATGACCTTTATGTTTATACGCCTCTTTCTCTTCTGTTAGTAAAGTAACCACTCCAACTAATTGATTCTTTTCATTAAAAGCACCGAATGTACAGCTAGTAGTAGCTGTTAAATTATTTTCCACTCGCTTAATAGGATTTTCTTGACGAATCGCCTCTTCATAAGTTGTTACAAATGCCTCTGGATTTACTTGTAATGCCTGTAAACGTAACTCCCAATATTGTTTTGCATCTTCTTTCGTAAGTAATCGAATCATATATCTCCAGCTCCTTTAAGTTAACATAATATTTTTATAAACTACTATTTATAGATTCGTATTCTTCTCTTAACATACTATAACGATAACGATGAATGAACTTTCCTTGACGTAATCGATCATTTCTCATTAATCCTTCACAAACAAAACCAGCCTTTTCATAACTCTTTCTAGCTTGAAAATTATCTTCATCTACACGTAGCCAAACTTTTTCTAATTCAAATTCAAAGAATCCCACATGTAACATTCTATATAGGGCTGCTAATCCATATCCTTTACCCCAATACTCTTTATTACCAATTACGATTCCCAGTTCTGCATTTTTATTTGTTTTATCAAAGTTTTTAAGATCTACCCACCCAATATGTATGCCGTTTTCTGTAGTGATAGCTCTTTGTTCATAACCATTTTTTCGATTTATACATGCTTCAATCCACTTTTTCGTATCTTCACGAGTGAACGGTGGATATTGATCCGGTACAACTAAATGATTTGTCACTTCTTTATCTAATGACCATTGATATCGCTCTTCTACATCATCTAGTGTCAGTTCTCTTAATTGAACGATTGGTACATTCATTATGCTATCCCCTTTTTATTTTCCTATAGAAAACCCTTCGAACATTCTTCCTCCATACTGTTCTAGCGTTTTTTCTACAAAAGTAATTAAGTTTCTTTTCTCACCCGTTGTATAAAAATGATCGAACGCCTCTACAAATTGATCTGCGTAATGTTCATCATATTTTCTAAGTACCCTTATAAACCATTTTGAACTTCCAAGCCATTTCCCATTTACTCTTAATATATATTCATGTAATAAATCAGCTAATAAATTCGCGATAAACAATTCTTCTTCTCTTTTTGATGCACCAATAAAATCGTCCAAAGTATCCGTAATAAAATACCGTTTCTGCTTCATCATTGCTTCAGTCCATTTAGCTGGCCCTTTATTTAGTAAATCATTTGCTTCTCTTTTTAATTTCTCAACAATTTCATTTTCTCCTTTTAATACAATACCCTCTGAAACTAATTGTGGTAACGAAGGTCTCCCTCGGTCACAATCCATTTTAAAAAAGGTTTTACACGTTTCAAAATTATGTACAAACACTTCAACAGGCCATCCATTACTATAGAAAGATTCTCTATAACAAGACGGTAAATTTTGATCAACTATAACAATGTCCAGATCAGATGTTTTTGTCGCTTCTCCTCTTACAACGCTTCCTCCCAGTAAAGCTACATCACAATTCGGAAATTGTGATGTAATTATGCTTTGTGCTGCTTTCATTGGTTTCATAACCGTTCCCCTTTTCTTATTTCACTTTCTTTTTTTCAGCTCTTTCTCTCGCCTTTTGTATATACGGTTCTGCGTCTGGTGTTTTGCATGACGTTGCCCCGTGATCAACTTGTACTTTCCCAATTTCACGTGCAATTTCAATCGCTTTTCTCTCAAAGTCTTCATTACGAATTCCTATCGCGATTAAAGCACTATTCATCGCTTCTTTTTTTCTATTTTTTTCATTATGTATATTTGCTTTAATCTCTTCTAGATACGGAGTGAAGAATTCATCATGTAACGTTTTATTTTTAATCGCTATATTTGCTAATAGAGACCATCCTGCTCTTCCAATCCATTCATCATCAGACTTTGTCCATTCTTCCATTCTTTCTATCGCGATTGGCGACGTACAAATAGCCGTCATCAAAACGTCCATTAAACAATAATAATCAACTTCCTGTACCCATTTGTTTAGCTGTTCTGTCGTAACTTGCTTTGGTTCTAAAATCATTGTTGCTAAAGTCATTGCATCCATATTTTTTGTTTTCCATAATGAAATTGCTAAATCATGATCTTTTTTTATCTTCTTTTTTAACAATTTTAAATTGGCAAAACTAACTCCGAATAGTGGCTCTTTCGCTCCGTGGTTTTTATACGTTTTACGATTTTGTTCTGTTCCATATTTCTCTAGTTGCTGCATTACTTCTTCAAGTAACATATGCCCACCTCTTTATCTTTTATGTTGACTTCATATATGTATGTACGATATATTCTACATTACTTTTTGGTTTTCCTATATTTATTTCTTTAAATACGGTATGTGAAATTTTAAAGTTTCTACAGATAACTAACACAACCACGAAAAACCTGTACCTTTTACATATACAGGTTTTCATTTCATCAATTTTCCAAAGTATAAGAAATAGAATATGAAAGAACTTTTATTTATTCGATTTTCTCTATATTTGTTGTAAGCTCTTTACATCTGACCACTCTTCTATAGACACTGCGTCCGGAAAAACTGTAACTACATTAAAATTCGCACCTTTTTCTTTTCCAATTTGTTTAGCAGCTAATAAATTCGCTGCCGCAGACGTCCCTATTTTCATACCAGTTTCATTATAAAAACGTGCTATTTCATACAAAAAGAGCTTCTTTATTCAAATGCGTTCATAAGTACAATTCTCCAACCATCTGGATCCTCTATTGTGGTCCCTTTCTCTATCCAATACGGATTTTCTGGTTCTACCTCATGATAGCCCATATTACTTAATCGATTCACTATTTTTTCAATTTCATTTTTATTAGGCATATAAAAAACTAGTAAATTATCTTTTGTCGGTGCCGGACATGGACTTCCATTAACATGCGTTGTAAACTCCAAATGATACTCGGCATCCGGTAATCCAAACATAACTCCATCATATCCTTCATGATTGTGAAATTCTCCTATACGCTTTAATCCTAACCCCGTCTCATAAAAACTTATAACTTCTTTAAATTTATCTGTTGGTCTTGCCATTCTAAATTGAACCCAATTCTTCATGCAAATCTCCTCCTTTTCATTTTCCAAAGCTTTATAGTAATTATTATAAGTTACATATATTTCCTTTCATATCCCTCATTAGTGTGAGAACTACCTAAGTTGAAAGACCTATTAGTTTATAAATAGTAGGACTTTAGTATTAAATTCATATAAAAGTAGTTATGTAAATATTGAGATGAAATAAATAGTTCTTCCGATAATATCAAATGTTCCCCAGACTAAAATTTAATTTTTTCTATACCAATATTTTAATAGAAAACAAAAATATTCGAATCAATAATTGGAATGAAAATGAAATGCTACGAAAGTATGATTAGTCCCCTTTCATTTTGATATCGATTCTCCTAAAAACCACCTACATCATTATTAGAAGAACCAAATTTAATTCCTGAAAATTTTCATAATAAACATTAAAATCACCCTGTTTTTTCAAGACTGCAATTGATACAAAATCTTGCATATTTTTGAACAAACTTTTTTGCACTTGTAAAAAAGTTTTTTTGCAATTACCTCCCTATAATTGCTAATATAGTAGAGTAGAACTTTTATAGAGAGAAGGAAAATTATGCACAATGGAATTCGAATGACAACTTTAGTAAAAAGGGCTATGTTGATTTGCGCGGGGGTATTATTTACATACGAAGCAGCTTTAGGATCAGCACATATTGCTCTAGCAAGTACAGAGGATGAAGCAAAATCTGTTCAACTTGTAAGTGAAATTCAATCATCTCTTGCACCGAAAGAAGCTCCAAAACAATATAATGGGCAAGTTAGAAAAGTCGCTTATTTAACATTTGATGATGGTCCTGGAAAAT
Organism: Bacillus pretiosus; assembly: GCF_052947655.1. Taxonomy (NCBI): domain Bacteria; kingdom Bacillati; phylum Bacillota; class Bacilli; order Caryophanales; family Bacillaceae; genus Bacillus; species Bacillus pretiosus. The sequence continues at coordinate 2,822,929 of NZ_CM129593.1, forward strand.
ACACAGCTGAGCTTTTAGATATGTTAAAGAGAGAAAATGCAAAAGCAACATTTTTCCTAATTGGTTCAAACGTAAAAGCATTCCCTGATCTTGTAAAACGTGAAGATGCTGAAGGCCACTACGTTGGGATGCACAGTATGACTCATAACTACAAGAAACTTTACACAGAAGGTCATTACGTAGATGAAATGAAGGAAGACCAAGGCTTAATCGCTGGCGTTCTAGGTAAATCACCAGTATTAACTCGTCCATCTTACGGTTCAATGCCAGGATTAAACGAAGCTCTTCGTAACAAAGTTGTTGAAAATGGCTTGAAAGTTTGGGATTGGACAATTGATTCTTTAGACTGGAAATATAACAAAATGCCTGTTGATGCTGCATCAGCTAAAATTGTCGAAAACGTTCTAAATGGTGCTAACAAACCGACAGAAGTTATTCTTATGCACGACATTCATCCACAATCCGTTAAAGCAGTACCTGGAATTATTAAGGGGCTGAAAGAAAAAGGATATGAATTAGAAAGTTATAGTGAGAACGAACACTTCCCATTAAACTTCTGGCACGATAATCGTATGTAATGAAAAAGACTTGATTTCCTCTAGTAGGTTATTGAGTCTTTTTTTATCGCATTGGGTATTACTTCTCGTATATTCAATTCAACTCCCTACTTCCCTTATATGAATAGAAATTAAGAATCACATTAATTTAACTTAAAAACATGTCATGTTATACTATAGGCTAATTTAAATGAGTAGGTGTCATATGATAGTATATACAGTTCAAACTGAAACAGCATGGAAACAATTTAAAAAACTTGGTTATTTAGAAGGAAGTAAAGAAAACATCGATCCCGATTTTATATATTCATACGATTGGATGGTACGTGTAGCTAAAAAAAGATTACCCCACTACGAAGGTAACTATCCTATTTGGGTCTGGGAAGCAAATAATTATCCAGATCGAAATACTAAAGCCTGGGGTAGAGAAAATTCAAAAATGGTAATTTTAACACTTGATGTGCCGAATGAATGGGTACTATGGAGTGATATTAGTTACTGGTGTTGTGCCATGACTGCTAGCTCTATGTATTTTCATCAAACAAATAAACGAACATTAAAAGACTGGTTTACTTTTATGGATGAAGAGTACAGATTAATATTCGACTTCGACTATTTATTATCTCATCCTGATTGGTATAAAGGTAAAGAGGCCTCATTAGAAAAACAAGGTGTTATCGGCAAAATCCCCCTTTCCTTTGTAAAAAAAGTCAGACGTTTTCGTGCTAAGGAAGATAAATCTATTAATGAAATCAGAAGTGATAACTGGGATAATAGAAAAGAAAATCGTATCAAAAAGATGAATCGAAAATTAAGAAAAAGAAACGACAAGCAAAAAAAATTGCAAAAGCGAATTATACGGCATTAAAACATATATATCAAAATACAGTAAGAAATTATGGATTGAGTATACAAATTCAATCCTATTTTTTATATTATCAACACTTTAGCACATATTACTCTTAAGGAGTGATGTGTATATGGATTTTCTTTCAACCGAATATTTGTCTGCCTTACTTGCCATCATTGTAATTGATTTAGTGTTAGCCGGTGATAATGCCATTGTAATTGGGTTAGCAGCAAGGCGATTACCGAAAGATCAGCAAAAGAAAGTTATTATTTGGGGAACTATCGGGGCAATCGCGATTAGAGCCCTCGCTACTTTAGTTGTCGTTTGGTTATTAAAAATACCAGGGCTACTTCTAATTGGTGGTGTACTCCTTATATGGATCGCTTACAAATTAATTGCTGAAGGTAAAGATCATGATATTAAGGCAGAAGAAGGATTTTGGTCTGCTATTAAAACCATTATTATAGCTGATGCATTAATGGGAATTGATAATGTTCTCGCTGTTGCAGGAGCTGCGCATGGTAATTTTTCTTTAGTAATCATTGGACTATTAGTATCTATTCCAGTAGTAGTATGGGGCAGTACCTTAATTTTAAAATGGGTCGATAGATTCCCTGTCATCATTACGATTGGAGCAGCTGTTTTAGCTTATACTGCTGCGAAAATGATTGTAGATGAGAAATGGTTCGCTGGATTTTTCGAAAGTAATCCTTTCATAAAATGGGCATTTATCATTATTATCATTGCCGGTGTAGTATTCTTTGGAAAGATGAAACAAAAAACAAAAAACGAAAGATAATTCTATATAATGACAACGTTATATGTACAAACAAAAGCGCTACTCAAATGAGTAGCGCTCTTTAATATTTATTTCGTTTCCCCGTCTTCAGTCGTCTTTACCTTCGTTTTATTTTTATCACGATGGTTATAGTTGTACTTCGAACGATCTACTGGTGTAAAACCTTCCGGTGTGTAGAATCGTAATAAGTCTCCGTTTACGACTTGGTCAGAGTATTTTAGTGATTTTTGAACCATTTGTTCATTTTGTTTTATTTCGTCTGTTAATTCAACAGCGTTACCAGTCGCTGTATCATAGTATTTGCCGTTTAGTGCAGTCACTGTTGGACTTACGTAGTTACCGTTACGGAATGGAACGACTTGTTTATGCTCTGGTGATAATAAATCTGATCCGAACTGGACATAATTTTTCGTATCTGTACCTAGTAAGTGTAATAGTGTCGGCAGAACATCAATTTCTCCGCCGTATTGATGTTGTACGCCGCCCTTCATTCCTGGGACACGAATGATTAATGGCACACGTTGCAGTTGTGCATTTTCAAATGAGTTCATTTCTTTACCCATTACTTGAGACATTGCTGCGCCATGGTTATCTGAAATACCGTAATGATCACCGTACATAACGATAATTGAGTTATCGTATAAACCAGATTGTTTCAAGTAATCCAAAAATCCTTTTACAGACTCATCTAAATAACGTGCTGTTTGGAAGTACGTATCTACTGATGAATCACCTGTAGTCGCTGGTTCAATTGTTGCTTCCGCTTTATCAATTGGATAAGGGAAATGGTTCGATAACGTAATGAACTTCGTATAGAACGGTTGTTTCAATGTTTGTAATAACGGAATTGATTCGTTAAAGAACGGTTTATCTTTTAATCCATAGTTTACTACATCTTTTTCATTCATATCATAGTACGACGCATCAAAAAATTTATTGAAACCAAATGATTTATAAATATCATCACGGTTCCAGAACGTTTTGTAATTACCATGGAATACAGCTGATGTGTATCCTTGTTGACCTAAAATAGCTGGTGCTGATTGATACGTGTTATGAGCTTTATTTGTAAAAACAGATCCTTGCGGTAACCCATACATTGAGTTTTCTAGCATGAACTCAGCATCAGATGTTTTACCTTGTCCTGTTTGATGGAAGAAGTTATCAAAGTATAGCGTATTCGCATCTTTTGTAAATGAGTTTAAGAACGGTGTAACTTCTTGCCCATTTAATTTATAATCAATTAAAAAGTTTTGGAATGATTCTAAATGAATATAAATTACGTTCATTCCTTTTCCTTTACCAAAGTACTCAGGATTTGGACTTGCATATGTTGATGCAAGATAATTTCTAACCTCTGTCATATTATCTCCATCAGCTAACGCTCGTTCTGTTGATGCTTTCGCACTTTGAATGCCATCATAAATCGTATAGTTGTATGCCCCTAAATATTTCACAATATAATTACGGTCAAATGTTCTTGTTAATAATTCAGGACGATCAGATTCTGCAAGACCTAAGTTAATGCTGAATAATAAAATACCTGCTACAAATACTAGTGATAATTTATGTTTCGCAACACGAATTGGTTTTGGATTTGCAAATTTTGTTGCAACTAAAACAATTAAAATGATTGTATCTAGGAAATATAGTGGATCATATGCGTGTAGCAATGCAAAAATACTACCACCTAAATCTCCAAAGTTATTCGTTTGTGTTAATGTCGGGAACGTAATAAAGTCACTGAAAAAGCGATAATATACTACGTTTGCGTATAACAGTATAGACATTAACAAATTAATAACAATTAACCAAATGTAAGCACGTTTCCCCTTTGCAAATAATGCGAGCCCTAAAAATAAAACTGCTGAGCTTAACGGGTTGAAAAACAGTAAAAACTTTTGGATTGTGTTGGATATCCCTAAATTAAATTCTGTCACATATGCTGCGTATGTTTTTAACCAGAATAAAATAATGGCAAACACGAAAAATCCAAAGTGATTGCTTAACACTCGCTTACTCTTTAATAGTAATTGCTTCATCTCTCCACCTCTTTTGATCATCCAAGGCTTATTTTTTTATAAGTCTGTCTCTATTCAATTTTTTATCTTCAAATAGATTTTGTTTGTTTAACTAAATGAAGAATATTAGTAATTATAATTTGAAGCTAGTATTTATTCAACTATTTCTTTCTAGACATTTTGACCTTGGTTTCTATTTAATAAAATAAATTTGTAACATTTTCTGTTTTCTCCCAAGTCTCATCCACTAATTATGACTCCACATACTATAAACCTTTATTTACTGCTTCGCAAATAAATATTTCTCCAGTTCTGGAACATTAATGTAATATAGTGAAATTCACAATAGATAGTATTTGTTTTTTTCGGTGTATATTAAATTCCTTCATATATTTCAAGTTTATTCTTAATTACAGTCCTTTCTCTATATGTAACATCAAAAGGTCTTTTCTTCTCTAAAGTTATTTCTGTATAATTATTCACAATTCATAAAATAAAAGATTATAAAAAAACTCGCTCTCATAAAGAGAGCGAGGTTTTTCATCATTTATTATTGACCTTTGTACATTGCTTCTACTTGTTTTTGAAGTTCTTCATTTTCTAAGAACTCATCGTAAGTAGCCTCTTTATCGATTACACCGTTTGGCGTTACTTCGATAATGCGGTTTGCAATTGTTTGTACGAACTGATGGTCATGAGATGTGAATAACATTGTACCTTTAAATGCGATTAAACCGTTGTTTAATGCAGTGATAGACTCAAGGTCTAAGTGGTTCGTTGGATCGTCAAGTGTGATTACGTTCGCACCACTTAACATCATTTTAGATAGCATACAACGAACTTTTTCGCCTCCAGATAATACAGAAACTTTCTTCTTAACTTCTTCACCTGAGAATAACATACGGCCTAAGAAACCACGTAAGAAGCTTTCTGACTCATCTTGTGGAGAGAATTGGCGTAACCAATCAACTAAGTTGGAGTCACTGTTCTCAAAGTATTTAGAGTTATCTCTTGGGAAGTAAGATTGAGATGTTGTAACGCCCCATTTGAATGAACCGCTATCTGGCTCCATTTCACCCATAAGGATTTTAAATAATGTTGTCATCGCAATATCGTTACGACCGATAAATGCAACTTTATCACCTTTATTTAAAGTGAAGTACACATTATCTAACACTTTTTCACCATCAATTGTTTTAGAAAGACCTTCAACAGTTAATAAGTCATTTCCTATTTCACGCTCAGGTGTAAAGCCAACAAATGGGTAACGACGTGATGATGGTCTAATATCATCTAATGTAATTTTATCTAATAATTTTTTACGAGAAGTTGCTTGTTTCGCTTTAGATGCGTTTGAGCTAAAGCGTGCAATGAAGTTTTGTAACTCTTTTACTTTCTCTTCTTTTTTCTTATTAGCATCTTGTGTTAATTTTAAAGCTAATTGGCTTGACTCATACCAGAAGTCATAGTTACCAACATAAAGTTGAATTTTACCGAAATCAAGATCAGCCATGTGCGTACAAACTTTATTTAAGAAGTGACGGTCATGGGATACAACGATTACTGTATTTTCAAAGTTCATTAAGAAGTTTTCTAACCATTGAATCGCTTTTAAGTCCAAGTGGTTGGTAGGCTCATCTAGTAATAGAATGTCAGGTTTACCGAATAATGCTTGAGCAAGTAATACTTTTACTTTCTCTGCCCCAGTTAATTCTGACAATTTCTTATCATGAACATCTTCACCAATACCTAAACCTTTAAGAAGGATTGCAGCTTCTGATTCTGCTTCCCAACCGTTAAGCTCAGCGAACTCACCTTCAAGTTCAGCAGCACGCATACCATCTTCATCACTAAAATCTTCTTTCATGTAAATGGCATTTTTCTCTTGCATTACTTTATAAAGTTGCGTGTGACCCATAATTACTGTTTCTAATACTGGGAACTCTTCATATTCGAAGTGGTTCTGTTTTAATACTGCTAGACGCTCACCTGGCGTAATATGTATATCACCTGTTGATTGTTCGATTTCTCCAGATAAAATCTTTAGAAATGTTGATTTACCCGCACCGTTTGCTCCGATTAAACCGTAGCAGTTACCTGGCGTGAATTTTATGTTAACATCTTCAAACAATTTGCGATCCGCGAAACGCAAACTAACGTTACTTACTGTAATCATTTGTGTCCTCCTACTAATACCGCTTATTTCAGCGTTTTCTCACCGATTGTCTTAAAAAATCGCATATTACGACTCAATTATTGTAGACTATAGCTATTATATAGTAGAAGATGGATGAATAGCAACGGTTGATTGCTATTCATCCCTTTTCTACCTTGAATAAAATGTTTGTTTTTTAACGAAACAATATTATATAGAAGCAAATTTCACAATTTAAAGAGGAGTTATTTTGAACAAAATATTTATAATTGGAGCATAATGTTTATCGCTCACTTCCTATACAAATAAATGGCGAAATGAAAGATGAAAAGTTTGCAAAATATAAAGACGTGATGGAAAAGTTTATTAAATAAGAAGAATCCCCTTTTAAAAGGGGATTCTTCTTATTTTCTTTTACTTAATTTCTTCGTATAATTCTTCATTTTACTCGTTAATCCTATTAAAGCAGGTAGTAATATTGGCATCACAATGATAGCTAGTAGTAACAGTGCAACACCAACAACAGATGCTACTTGTATAAGCGTCAATACACCTGAAGGGACTAATGCAGCAAATGTACCGCCTAAAATAAGTGCCGCCGATAATACAACTCCTCCTATGTGACGAGATGCATTTACAATTTTCGTTGCGGGATCCCCTTCTAACTCATTGTATCGCATCATTACGAAAATGCTATAATCCACACCTAAAGCGACAATCATAATAAAACTAAAGAATGGCACATTCCAGCTTAATGACTCTACGTTTAATACGTGTGTACTAATTTGTTCACTTATGCCAAGTGATGCAAAATAAGCTAATATTAAAGATCCAATAATAAAGATTGTATTTAAAAATGACCGTGTAATAATGATTAATACAATCGCAATTCCAATTAACATAATTGTAGCTGTACGTAAGAAATCTTGGCCTGTTACTTCTTTTAAATCAACGTTTCTAGCTGTTGTGCCGCCGATTGCTTTTTTCGCCGATTTTAATTCTGTACCATTTAACGTACCGTCTATCGTTTTATTAATTTCTTCAATGATTGGCATCGCTTCTTTTGAATATGGATTTACGTCTAAAATGATTGTCATTTTAGCAGTCTTTCTATCATGTGACATGTACGTATTCAATGCTTTTTGGAAATCTTCTCCCTCTAACACTTCTTTTGGGATATAAAATTTCTCAGAGCTTTTTGATTCATTTAGTTCCCCTAAATATTTTTGAGCATCTCCTAGGCCGTTACTTACCTTTTCAAGCCCTTCTGTACTTTTAGATAATCCTGATTGTAATTGCCCCATCTGTTCTTGCAAGTCTTTCAGCCCGGTTAATAGCTGACCTTGCCCGTCGTTTATTTTTGTTAATCCGGTTTGTAACTCAGATGACTTGTTCGCAATTTGTTTTGAACCTGTAGCACCTTCATTTAATCCATTTTTAAGATCAGCTGCTCCTTTTTGTAACTTAGTAACTCCATCGCTCATGCCTTTTAAGCCGTTATCCACTTTCGATAACGCTTGATTCGCTTCTTTAAATGAACCCATTGCCGCTTTATGTTGCGTTGCTAATTTATTTAATTCATTTGAAAGCTCACCTAATTGCTTTTGAGCCTCTTTAGCGATCCCTATCGTTTGCAGTATGTTCGGATCATTTGCTAATTCTGGTTTCGTTTGAATGAAATTCGTCATTAACATTTCAATTTGTTCATAGCCTTTTTTCGCACCATCAATCGCTTGAGAAATACTTCCGAAGTATTGATCGTAAGAACTTAAACCTTTTTCTAACTGCGAATAACCAGCATGAAGTTGTGAAGTTGCATTAGATAATACACTAATATTTTCATTTACTGAAGTTAACCCACTCTCAATTTGCTGCGCACCTTGTGCTCCGTCATTTATGCCATTTGAAAGTTGATCTAAAGCTGTTCCTAATGCTGTTACACCATTTTTCGCTTCCGTTGTTCCATCAATTAATTTTTGAACGTTTGCAAGACTATTTGAATCTTTACTACCCATTTTATCTTTCGCAGTAGTTAATCCATCATTAATTTCCTTTATACCACCATTGGCATCTCCTAATCCTGTATTTAGTTCTCCCGCTTGTTTATTTATATATAGTTCTTTTATCCTTTCACCGGTTGGACGCGTCGGTGAATATACTTCTGAAACACCTTTCACTTTCAAAATCTTATCAGTTAGTTCGTCTAAAGTTTGAAGCGAACTCGCCTCATCTAACTTGTTATCTGATTGAATGACTAACGTACTTGGTGAAGAAAAACCTGGTGGAAAATGCTCTTCTATTACGTTAATCCCCATTTTCGATTCATATTTATTATCTACTTCAAATAAATCATTGTAATTTAGTGTGTTAGAGTATTTCATTACGAAAGGAATCGATATCACAAATACAATGATTAAAGCGACAAATGGTCTTGCTACTGAGTTTTTCGCAAGAAATCCCCATAATCGACTATCCTCATGACCTTTAAATGTTTTAACTGGATAAAACATTCCTTTTCCTAAAAGCACCATGAAAAATGGATTTAACGTAGTTAATACGAGTAATAATACTGCGACACCAATTGCTACTGCTGAAGTAGATTGATATAATTTAAAACTTGCTAAAGCAAGAGATGCAAAACCGATTAGTACTGCTATCCCGCTATATAAAACGGTTTTCCCTGCTGATTTAAACGTTTCTTTCGTAGCCAAAAATGCATTTTCTTGTTTACTTAATTCTTCTTTAAATCTTGTATATAATAAAATGTTATAGTCTGTTCCAACTCCAAACAGGACAACAACTACAAACACTTGTGTAAAGTTAGAAAACGGAAAATTAAATTGATCTACTAGATGTGCAATAATCCCCATTGAAACTAAATATGATACACCCACTGTAAGAAGAGATACAATTGGAACAATTGGTGAACGAAATACAATGATTAATACAACTAGAATGAAAATGATAGAAATAACTTCTGTCTTCTTCACTCCCTCTTGAGAGGAAGTAAGAAAATCACCCGCTATTAAATCACTTCCTGTTAAGTACGTTTTTACCCCTTTCGTTTGCACTTTTTTATGAAGCCCATTTGCAACTTTTGATATTTCACCATTTTTTTTATCCACAGAGATTTGCGTTAAAATGGTCGTATTGTCTTTAGATATCAATTGTTTTTCCAAATCTTTATTATCTAAATGTGAAACAACTTCCTTAATTCCTAATTTCACTTTTTCATTTTGTAAAGCATTGATTGTTTTTATTATCTCCTCTTTTTGCTCAGTTGTTAAAGCTGTTTTACTTCCACTATTAAAAACAGCTATAATTTCATACTTTTCAGTCCCGTCTTTATCCATCTCTTTTATCATCTTGTCAGCAATACTACTTTGTTCTGTATTAGGAATCGTAATGTGCCCTTTTTCTTTCACTAATTTATCCATATTAGGCATCGTTACGATCATTGTAATAGTAATAACTATCCATAATAGAAAAGATAAACTTCTCCAATTTTTCAGCTTACTCATTTTAATCATCTCCCGTTTTGAAAATTTAAAGGGAATGAATATTCATTCCTATCCTTTTAAAAATACTTTTTAGGAATGAACGTTCATTCCTATCATTCTATTACATTATTTTTTAAACTCTATTAAACTACCTTTACCGGAATGAATGTTCATTCCTATTGTTACACAAATATCCTCTCCTACTCACATGTTTTAAATATATTCAGGAATGAATATTCATTCCTATACTTATAAGCTATAGAATCAGATGATTCTAATAGCATTCCAAGAGCTTTCTTCCAGTTCTTTTACTAACTCTTTCGAGTATTCTAATTGCCCTGTTGCAATTACTTTCGTTAATTGTTCTAACGGTTGATATACAATAATAATTAAAGCAACTGGAGGCAATGGACGAAGAAAACCTTTTGCGATTCCATCTTCAATGATATTCATAAAGAAGCCTATAAAATCATCAAATATTTTCTTACTCTGTTCATCAAGAAAATAACTATCACAGTGAGAATTTGTAAATAAAAAAGCATCCACATTGTTTCTCGCAAATTCAAATAAACGGTTGTACGTATGACTAAACTGTTCACGAATATTTGCTTCAACAGGAAAATCCGTTTTTATCATTTCAGAAAGCTCTAACATACTTTTTGAAAATAATGAGTTAACAAGTGCCTCTTTATTTTCAAAATAGCGATAAATAGTACCCGCACCGACTTTTGCCTTTTCAGCGATCATTGGAATTGTCGTGCCATCGTAACCACGCTCTGCGAAAAGTTGCATCGCAGCATCAAAAATATCCTCTTGTTTGTTTTTAGCCATTTTTTCCACCTCTATTTCCAGGAATGAAAATTCATTCCGTTTTTAATTATAAATTACAGGGAATAAAAGTCAAGTGCGTGACAAAGTATGGTTGCGTTTTAGTGAAAAAATTATATCAACGATTATTAGAATATATCAGCGCAAATCTAATTATATCAGCGATTCTCAGGATATATCGGCGCATCTCCAATTATATCAGCGTTTTTCAAAATATATCGACTTACCGACAAAAACCGACAACCAAAGAGAAAGCTGTCCCAAAATTTGATTTTGGACAGCCCTATTTTTTAAAAGAAATCATAAATAAATGCTTTACGTACCGGAACTATATTCTCAAACGCTCGTATTTCCTCTTCACTTCCTCTAATTAATTCTAGTTCATTAAGTTCTAACGGACGTTTGTATCCAAACATTATAGTAGATAATGCATTTATATCTAGCCTAATTCCTTTATCCTTTATTTCTTCTTCTATAATTGTTATTTCATGATTTGCAAGCCTCACTGTAACGTTATTCCACGGTGCAAATGAATCTATAATATGTAAAATCACTTCTTGCTGTGCATCGTTCCAATTCAACTCATATTGTTTTAAGAACTGCTCCACATCTACAATTCTGCCCATAAAATATGGTTTTATTTCTGCTTTCACGCGTGGCTCTTTTAGTGTATATAATAACGGTTCATTTTCACTTACTGTCATTTCAAATTCTTTAATCATAGAATCATGCTGACAAATAAAGTTCCACAGACCATTTCGCGCTTCATTATGCAGTGGAACAAATTCTTCTACTGTCATTTTATAGTTTTCTATTTTATATAGCATGTAGCCAGCTGCCGTTTTATTTTTATCGTAATAAATCGCTAATGTTAAATCATCATAAACAGCTTGTAACCACCATTTTTCATCGCGAACTAGCATACCGGAAAAACGTTCTGCAAATGTTTCATAAATCTTTTCGACCTCTTCTGGGTGATTTTCTTTATTGAAACGTTTTACAGTACCATTTACTTGTTTTTTCATAACTAAATCACTCTTTGTCATATGACATACAAAGAGATTCGCACAAAGTTCCCAGCCGTATTTACGGTAAAATGAAACAGCAAATGGATGTAGCATTGATACTGTATATCCGTCATTTTTCATGGTTTGAAGTGAATGTTGAAGCAATTCTTTTACATACCCGCTTCTTCTATACTCTGGATACGTCGCTACCCCTGCAACGCCTCCCATTTTAAATTTTTCTTTGCCTATGTATATATGAAACGGAATAAGATGCAGTTTTGCTGCTACATCTTTCCCTTCCATAATACCGTATATTTCATGACTTTCTTTCATCCTTGTAAGTTGTTGTTGCAATCGTTCCTCATCAACTTTATATTGAAAAGCGTATTCCGATAAGCGTAATGCTTCTCTAAAGCTATCTTCTTTTAATCGTATAACGTTCATATATTTCTCCTCCATTCCTTGTTTGAATTGTACCATAATTCTCAATATTCCAGTGCGGTGAATGAAATTATATGGACTTAACGACACGAATCCAATATAAAAAGCAGATACATCCCGTATCTGCTTTTTATTACTTTATTTGGCTAACTTTTGAAGTTCTTCGAAGAATGTAGGATATGATACGCCTACTGCTTCTGCGTCTTCAATTGTTGTTTTTCCTTCTGCTAGACAGCCGGCAATTGCAAGCATCATTCCGATGCGGTGATCACCGTAACTATTTACTGTATTGCCTTTTAGTGCTGATTTTCCGTAAATAATCATCCCGTCATCAGTTGCTTCTATGCGAGCTCCTAGTTTCGTTAACTCCGCAACAACTGTATCAATACGGTTCGTTTCTTTTACTTTTAATTCGTGTGCGTCTTTAATAACTGTAATTCCTTCTGCTTGCGTTGCCGCTAAGGCGATAACAGGAATTTCATCGATTAATCTTGGGATAATATCTCCGCCAATTTCGATTCCTTTTAATGAAGATGTTTCAATTGTAATATTTGCAGCTGGTTCTGATGCTCCTTCGTTAATTGGCTCTACAGTAAAAGTAGCACCCATTTTCTCTAAAACATCAATAATACCTGTACGAGTTGGGTTCATTCCTACATTTTGTAATACTAGTTTACTATTTGGAATAATTGCACCTGCTACTAAGAAAAATGCTGCTGATGATACGTCACCTGGTACTTGAACGTCTGTCGCTGTTAACTTCTGTCCACCTGCAAGTTTCACTGTTTTTCCCTCGCGAGTTACGTTAACACCAAATGCTTCAAGCATTCTTTCCGTATGATCACGCGAAATATGTGGTTCTGTAACAGCTGTTACACCTTCTGCACGAAGACCTGCAAGTAAAATAGCTGACTTTACTTGCGCACTTGCTACAGGTGAAGTGTATTCAATTGCTTTTAAATCTCCACCACGTATTGTTAACGGTGTAAACGTCCCTTCTTCGCGGCCATCAATGTTTGCACCCATTTGTTTTAATGGATTTGTAACACGTTTCATCGGTCTTTTTGCGATAGATGCATCACCTTGTACGCAAGAGAAAAATGGTGTATTTGCCAAAATTCCTGACATTAAACGTATTGTTGTACCAGAATTACCAACATCTAATACAGCTTTCGGTTCTTGTAAGCCTTCTAATCCTTTACCAACTACAGTGACTTCATCACCATTTTGCACGATTTCTACTCCCATTTCTTTAAAGCAAGAAATTGTACTTAAACAGTCTGCACCGGGCAAGAAACCTTTAATTGTTGTTTTTCCTTCTGCAATCGCGCCGAACATGACAGCGCGGTGTGAAATGGATTTATCTCCTGGAATTGTAATAATACCATTTAATCCGTTATTAACAGGTTCTATTGTTCTTTCCTTCATGTTTTCACCTTCTCATTTAAATTGTTTCATAAGTTTGGTATTTTTCTTCTCTAAGCGCTAGCTTTGCTTTCATACGATCTTCTTCTCTTTGGAAGCTAATACGTAATACCCCAAGCAACCCTTCACGTGCTTCTAATATTTGCAAGTTCGTAATACTAATTTCTTCACGTGCCAAAATACTCGTAATATGAGCCAATGCCCCTACTTTATCTAAAACATCGACGTATAAGTCGTGATAGGCAGGAATTGCCCCTCTCTTTCGTACTGGTAAAGAGTCACGGTATTCTTTCGCGTCTGCAAAATAGTTTTGAATCTCGCCTGCATCTCCGGTAGAAACTGTATCATATAAATCTTCCATTTCAGAGATCCACTCTTTTAATAATACCATTAAATGCTCGCGATTTTGCTTAACAATATCACTCCACATTTTTGGGCTACTAGATGCGATACGTGTAATGTCTTTAAACCCTCCGGCAGCTAATTGATGAATGAGCGGATTATCTCCTGCATGTTTCTCCACTTGCTTTACTAATCCAGCTGCGATAAGATGCGGAAAATGACTAACGATCCCTGTTACATAATCATGTTCCTCCGTATTTAGAACGAGAAAATGAGACCCTGTTCCTTGTAACCAACGCTTTAGTTCTTCCACATGTTCATTTGGCACATGATTCATCGGCGTTAAAATATAAAATGCATTTTCAAATAAATGTGCTTTTGCACTTTCAACTCCCGTTTTATGAGAACCTGCCATCGGATGTCCACCAATAAAAGAAACTTCCTTTGAAAATAAAGCTTCCGCTTCATTCATGATCGTCCCTTTTGTACTACCAACATCTGTTACAATAACATCTTCTCGTAAATGAAATGACGCTAATTTGTGTAATAACTTCTTCGTTTCTTCAACTGGAGAAGCAAACACAATTAAATGCGCCTCTTCACATGCATGCTGTAAATCTACTGCTACTTCATCTACTACATGTAATTCTTTTGCACGCTCTACTTGTTCTTGAAATATATCATAACCTGTTATCGTTACATCGTGCTCTTTCTTAATTGCTAATGCGAGAGAGCCTCCGATTAAACCAGTTCCAATTAAAACTACCTTTTTACGCATTTTCCTCATCTCGAGACTTTCTTTTTTTATTTTCAAAGTGTTGTTTTAACACTGAAATCACTCCTTCATTTTGCTCCCTTGTTCCGACTGTAATACGGACACCATTTGGGAACGGACGAATAATAAATCCTGCGTGTGCACAAGCTTCATAAATCTCCCCAGCATTCTCAACTGGCAAGAAGATGAAATTTGTTTGCGATGGATAAAACGAAATTTCATTTTCCTTACAAAAGCTTTCGTATTGTTGTAATCCCTCTGTATTCACACGAACTATTTCCTCAATAAACTCGTCATCACCAAAAGCAATCGTTGCTGCTTTTTGCGCTAATGAAGATACGTTAAATGGCAAACGTACGACATTTAATTTCTCGATTAGCTCTTCCTGTCCAATTGCATATCCAACGCGGAAAGAAGCTAATCCGTACGCTTTAGAAAATGTTCTAAGTACAAGAATGTTTTTATGTTTTTCTAAAAGCGGTAATGTCTCTGGGAAATCCTTTGCTGTTACGTATTCATAGTACGCTTCATCAATGACAACTAACGTATTTTCACTAATACCTTCAATAAATTGAGTCAATTTTCGATCATTCACATATGTGCCTGTCGGGTTGTTCGGATTACAAATCCATACGATTTTCGTATTATTATTTATTGCTGACGAAATTTCGTCTAAATCGTATACACCGTTATTTAAAGGGATTTCTTTCACTTCACAACCTTCAATAATTGCATGATGACGGTACTGCGGGAATGTTGCACCAGCCGTTACGATGTTATCTCCTGCTCTAAGTACTGCACGGCTTATTATTTGAATGACTTCATCTAAACCACTACCGCAAAGTATTTGTTCCATTTGAACATGTAACTTATTTGCAATTGTTTGACGAAGCGCTATAGCACCTCCGTCAGGATATAAAGCATGTTCCAACCACGATTTTTGCAACTCATCTAAAACACGTGGTGAGCAGCCGAATGGATTTTCATTTGATGCTAATTTCACAAATGAATGATCTCCGTACACTTCTTTCATTTGTTCAGGTGATTTACCTGGTTTATATGGTTGTAATGATGATAGTTGATCTTTTACTTGCATGTTAAAACCACCTTTTTATTAAAATTCTTTTGCGTATTTATTATGTTGCGTAATGTTTTGCTGAATTAAATCCATACGATCTTTTCCGAATTGTTCGACTAGTGCATGTGCAAGTTCCCATGCTATAACAGATTCAGCTACTACACCTGCTGCTGGTACTGCACAACTATCAGATCTTTCAATACTCGCTTGGAATGCTTCTTTCGTATCAATATCAACGCTTGCTAACGGTTTGTATAATGTAGGTATTGGCTTCATAACACCTCTTACGACAATTGGCATTCCTGTTGTCATACCGCCTTCTAAACCGCCGGCATTATTCGTTTTTCTCGTGTATCCATTTTCTTCATCCCATAATATTTCATCGTGTACTTTACTTCCTGGCTGTCTTGCTGCTTCAAAACCAACGCCAATTTCAGCACCTTTAAATGCATTAATACTCATAATTGCACCAGCAAGTTTTGCATCTAATTTACGATCGTAATGAACGTAACTACCAACACCAATTGGCATACCTTCTGCAATGACTTCAACAATACCACCGATTGAATCCCCACTACTTTTAGCGTTATCTATCGCATCCATCATCTCTTGTTCTACTTCTTTATCTAAACATCGAACTGGTGAATTTTCAGTAATCGTTTGAATTTCTTCTATTGGTAAGTTTGAAATTCGTTTCGCTTGTACCCCACCAATTTCAAGAACATGCCCTGCAATTTCTACGCCTAATTCTTTCAAAATTTGTTTCGCAACTGCACCAGCAGCTACACGAACTGTCGTTTCTCTTGCAGATGAGCGCTCTAATACGTTTCTTATATCACGATGTCCATATTTAATTGCACCGTTTAAATCTGCATGTCCTGGACGTGGTTTTGTAATTGTACGTTTCATATCTTTACTTTCTTTTTCCGAAATTGGCTCTGCACCCATTACTTTCGTCCAATGTTTGAAATCATCATTTTTAACGATTAACGTTATTGGTGAGCCAAGTGTCATCCCATGACGAACACCACTTACAATTTCAACTGTATCAGTTTCTATTTGCATGCGTCTTCCGCGTCCGTGCCCTTTTTGTCTTCTTAATAATTCTTTATTAATATGTTCCGATGTTAATGTTAAACCTGCTGGTACACCTTCTAAAATAACTGTTAACTGCGGTCCATGTGATTCTCCAGCTGTAATGTATCTCATTTCTCTTGCCCCTTTACTATTTTTTTGTACAAAAAAGTCCCTACTGAGCGCTCAGTAGGGACGATGTTTATCGCGGTACCACCCTAGTTGTAGACAACTATCGTCTACCTCTCTTCTTCTGTAACGATCGTTTGACCGTCTTTCCCTCCAAAAGTTGGCGGAAAAGATGCTCCAAGGCTGTAATTCATGCTTATCTTTGTACTGATTCACACCGACCATCAGCTCTCTTTAACAGTGAGATAAGCACTACTGTTTCCTCTTCAGCGCATATATGATATGGAATTAAGATAATTTATTTTTGAAACCTTTTAACTCATCCATGAATCTATGGAATTCTGGAATATCCATTTGTTGTGCAGAATCTGATAATGCAACCGCTGGGTCTGGGTGTACTTCAGCCATTACTGCATCTGCACCAATTGCAAGTGCTGCTTTCGCTGTTGGTAATAATAAATCTCTGCGTCCAGTTGAATGCGTTACGTCAACGATTACTGGTAAATGTGTTTCTTTCTTTAAAATCGGTACTGCTGAAATGTCTAATGTGTTACGTGTCGCTCTTTCGTATGTGCGGATACCACGCTCACATAGAATAATTTGGTCGTTACCTTGTGCAATGATGTACTCAGCTGCGTTAATGAACTCATCAATTGTTGCTGCTAATCCACGTTTTAATAATACTGGCTTGTTAACTTTACCTACAGCTCGTAATAAATCGAAGTTTTGCATGTTACGTGCACCGACTTGAATTACATCAACGTAGTCTAGCGCCATTTCAACATCGTTCGGATTTAAGATTTCACTAATGATCGCTAAGTCGAACTCATCTGCTACTTGGCGTAAAATTTGTAATCCTTCTACTCCTAAACCTTGGAAATCGTATGGAGATGTTCTTGGTTTGAAAGCACCACCGCGCATTAATTTTAGACCTTGGTCTTTCATCGCTTGCCCTACTTGGCGAACTTGCTCTAAGCTTTCTACCGCACAAGGTCCCATGATGAACGTTTGTGTTCCGTTTCCAATCAATTCACCTTTTACATTAACGATTGTATTTTCTTGTTTCTTTTTACGTGATACTAGTAATGCTTTACGGTTATCATCTTCTTGTAATTCTAAGCTAGCTTTGAAGATTGTTTTGAAAATGTGTTGAACTGTTGACGTTTCGAATGGTCCTTCGTTATGCTCTGCGATCATATCAAGTACTTCACGCTCACGTACTGGATCAAAACGTTTCGTACCTTGTACTTGCTTTTGCTCCCCAATTTTTTGAACGATTTCACCACGTTTGTTTAAAAGGTGTAATAGTTGTAAGTTAATTTCATCTACCTGTTTACGTAATTGATCTAATTCATGATTTGCCATTTGGAAATCCTCCTCTAATGTTTTAAAAGTATAGTAAGAGAATGAAAAATTCTCTATTTTCTGAACTGATAAATTATACAAAATTTAAGTGGAATCGATACCTCTTCTTATTTTAAACGAATACTTACTATAAGGACACTACCAACTCAATCAAAACCCACTTTTTTGTACAAAAAATCCCTACTGATCCAATCAGTAGGGACGATATTTATCGCGGTACCACCCTAGTTGTAGACTTATTTCGTCTACCTCTCTTCATTGTTAACGATCATCTGACCGTCTTTCCCTTCATAAAGACAATACTATCTTTACTACGAAAAAGATGCTCTAGGACTGTAATTCGCTCTTGTTTTTGTACTGGTTTGCACCAACCACCAGCTCTCTGTTACAGGGAAACAACAACTACTGCTTTTCCTTTCAACGCATATATATTTAATTTTCAAGTTAGACCACTAAAATACAAAAAGTCCCTACTGAATAAATCAGTAGGGACGATATTTATCGCGGTACCACCCTAGTTGTAGACTAACTTTCCGTCTACCTCTCTTCACTGTTAACGATCAATTGACCGCTTTTTCTTCATAAAGACAATACTATCTTTACTCCGAAAAAGATGCTCCAAGACTGTAATTCATGATTATCCCTGTACTGGTTCACACCAACCACCAGTTCTCTGTTACAGTAAGACTAACCACTACTGTGATCTCTTCATTGCACTTTGTTTATTCAAATGTTTTTGAAATTGAATAAGTATGATTCGTATTATAGAACGCTTTTCAAAACACTGTCAACAACTTTTTATATTTTTTTTAAAATTCCACTTCCGCCCTACATTTCTTCTTGTAAATTCTCCATAACAATTCCGATGCGAATTATCTCATTATCTATTGCATTTAATACATATTTTTCTACTCCATACTGGATTAATATTTCTTTTATTTGAATGATTTCATTTTCAAGTAAATCGGCTTCTTGAAGCGTTTGTAGTAAAGTGAAAAATACATTTGCATACAATTCTTTATACATTTTTATACTTTCTGTCTTTTCAAGTATTTCATTAAACAACTGTTTTAACTCCGTTTGATTCCCTTTTCCAACCAAACCTGAAAATGTTTTTATTATAGATAATCCTCTTTCTACTATTTCATCCATAAATAAAATAATACGCAAAAGCATTACATATTCTCTAGCTGTGATTTCACCCATTTTCGGTCGCTCTCGCAAAAATACACTGAGCCAAGATGCCCAAAATTTTTGTTGTTCTTTTGCACTTAACGTTTTGACGTAATAGCATAAAAACTGCATAAATTTAATTTTATTTTCTTCATTTTCTTGTATAAGTAACGGGTATAACCAATCTGTTTTTTGCTCCCAATACAGTACACATTTAATAAATACAAAACTGAGCCATTTCAAGAAAGCTTCCCTCGTATGCGGATGTAATACTTCCAAATGTTCTACTGCATACTTAATAAATCGTTTCATTTCTGTAAATAAAGGTAAATTGATTTGCGTGTAACATAAGCCTGCCCATGCATATTTCGTAATCTCATTTTCTTTCTTTAAATCTAAGCATGGCAACAAATATTTTCGGCACCATTGCTTCTCAATATGATAAAGAAATGTAACATCTGCTACTAAACGAGCTAACATAAAATTTGTCCGTACTTTACTAACTCTTACTTGTTCTTCAAATAAAAATAAATATTCATATACATTACGATCGTATAAATGATCATATGATAACAGTTTTAATAATACAGCTGTCATTTTCCCAACAGGATGTTGGATCGATTCATTGTAAAAGTCTTGTTTTCCAAGCTTAAAATCTGTATCACTTTTCATTACTTGAGGGAATACCGAAAAAGCAAAACGTTTCACACTGCGTATACTATTTTCCTCTAACTCTTCTAATCGATTACTAATTTCATATAGAAAGCTACTAATTAACCAATGAAAAGAAGTATTTCTAACAAATTTCTGTAATAGCGGAATTACTTTTTGGATTTGTTCATTTGTCAATCCTCGATTATTTCGCCACTCTCTAATACAAACAAACCATACTTCATTACTTATTTCGTGCATACCAACTAATTGATAGGCAAATGAAATACTCCATTCTGTATTCAACTTACATGCTTTCGATAACATCTCTAAAAAATGGCGTTGTTCAAAAACACCATCTTGAGAAAATTGACGAACTTGCTTCATAATTTCATCGTTTTTCAACTGCAATAATCCATCAGCAGTTACATTACAAGTAATACTTTGATCTGCCGTCTCTTTCTTTTGTACACTATATCGATCAGAATGAAAGTGAGGATGTTTTTTCTTCATTAACTCATAACCTTTTGCTGTAGATGGACTATTCGAATCACAAGTGAATAATAAATCTAAAACTAAACAAGCATCAAATGCTCTCTCCTCTGCAAGGTCCTTCAATACAATTTGAATAACCTCTTCCTTTGTTTTTTCCAAAGAGAGTGCGAAATGATTTTTTATAAGTTGAAAAACTTCGTGTTTATACGTGATATCTAAAAAAAGTCCTTCCTGTAACAACCATTTCATTTTGGCATCAGCGCTAACGAATCTATTTTTATTCATCGCATCAATTGCAATTCGGTTCTGAAGCATGCTGTTTGCTTCTATCATTTCTGTAATATAATAATTTGCTTTTTTTTCATTATTTTCACACAAATAAGCTAAACACTCTTTTACAATTTGAATTAAAAATGCAAGATCATTTTGCTGAAACTCTTTTTCAACATTTTCCTTATCCTTTTTTTTCAGTGCCGTTTGTCGTAGTGATAACATTCGCATCTTCTCTATTCCCATCATCATAATTGGTACGGCGTAATAGGAAATATGAGGTTTCATCTTCTCATTCCAAATTTGCTCCACATAAGAAAATGTAGACACTGGTAAACGACTCGATTCCTCAAGTTCTATTGATTCTTGCGTATCATTTCCCCATTTTCTTTCCCGCTTCAATTTCAGTTTTCCGTCCAAAATAAACGTTAGTAATAATAAAGCAATTTCTTTATGCTCAGGAAAAGAACATTTTTGCAGTAAGCAAGAAATTTTTTCAATAGATTTACTATCTTTTTCAGCTGTTTCTAATAAAAGAAGTGTCCATCTTGCAAACAACAACGGGTCCATTTTAATTTTCGTTTCGTTTAAGTAGCTACAAATTGTTCTCCATAATAACGGAGATATTTTAGAATGATTTTTAAAAATTAATTGAAATAATTCTTTTTGATGACTAAAAAGAAATTGTTCCACCAACCATTCTGCAAGTAATTCATCTACCTCATTATCGTTTGATGTAACTAAAAATAAATTTTGTAATTTCCCTTCTGCTTCAAGCCATTCCACCCATTCATAATCATGAGCAAATTCAACAAAGTAGCGGACTGTTTCAATTTTTTTTATGGATTGTTTTATGTATGATAATTGTTCCTGCTCTACTGACGGTGGAACTGTTACTATGTCACGAATTCGCATTCGTTTTGTAATATAATTATCTCCCATTAATTCTGCCCATCGCTTCACTGCTTTAACAAGAGATTGATGATTATTACCTTTATTCGGGTATACAATCGGCCGTATTCCTAAATGCTCCCAATGGTACGTATTTTCCCCTTGTGCAACAAATGCATAACGCCTTGTACTTGGCGGTAAACCAGTAGCCAAATATTTCATTACTGGGTCATTATGGCTATATCCAACGAATAAAACAGTATAATTCGAGAATAAATCAACTAAAAACCTTCTTGCCCAGCCTTCGGTCAAGTAAGCCCTTCCAAAATCACCATCTGTTAAAATTAAAGCTTCTTTCTCTTGTTCTATATTGCCATGTATGTAAGCGAGTCCTTTAAACGCTCTACCTGTAGGTAACGCAGGTGCGTAATATACGTTTAATTCTCTATTCATTTCTTTCATCGCAGTTGTAAAATGCCGATCAAAATTTGTCGTGACAATGCGGACTTCCGTATCTAAAGGAAACAACCTCGGAATCGCATAATGAAGCGGATTCGGCTTTGATTTTTCAATATGAACTAAATCTCTTGCAACTTGATGTATATCTTTTGTTTTCGCAATTTTACCAAGATAATAATCATGAGGTTCTGTTATTTCACGCGTTTCTACATATAACGTTTTCGCAATCTCATCAACTAGATCATCAAAATTCGGTAAGTTTGATTTCCCTTTCATAGAAACTCCCGCTCCAACAAATAGTACTAACTTTCCTTGTTCAAGATGATCAATTAACTCCTCTGGAATTTCTACTTCTGAAGTAATCCACATCATGGATTCCCCCTTACCTAAAAATGTCATATACTCTCATTTTACTATAACATTTTTTCTTTGTTTTTTTAATATTTAGACAAAAAACGAACATGAAAAAGTTTTATGTAAATATATTCGTTACAATGTATGAACTCCTAAATTTATTGTAAAACTATGTATAAATCGGAGGTGTAAATATTGAATGGTTTTACTGTAGTACTTATCAAATTTATATCGTGCATTATCGCATTTAGTATTGGACTCGCTTTATTTTTCCCTGCAACGTTCGTCCAAATTATTTCATTTAGTCTCTTTGTTACAATCGTTTCCTATATGTTCGTCGATAAAATCATATTAAACCGAATAGGTAATACCGGTGCCATTATGTCGGATTTCTTACTAACGTATTTAAGCGTATGGATTTTCGGTAATATTTTATTAGACAATTACATGCAAATTGCATGGGGGAGTTTCCTTTCCGCTACTGTCTTTACATTATCTGAAGTAATCGTTCATCGCTTCTCTCACTCACACACAAGGCACAACAATGATAACATTCATATTAATCGCCGCTTTGCATATGGTACGGAATTTGCTGAAGAGCAGAATGTGTTGGATAAAGATAAGAAGAAGTAACATTTTGATGCAGGAGCGCCTCTTTTAATTATGTGGTGCTCCTTTTGTGTATTTTCATTATGGTATGTGAAATTATACGAACAATTTTTTTAATATATCTTATAATAAAAAACTGCCTCTTATTTAGAGGCAGTCACTTTCAAATCTTTTAACGCAACAACATTAGCAAACGCTCCAAACACTACATTATGATGCTTTACAATGTCTTCCGCACGTAACACGTCTGTATGAAACGTACTATGTGCATCACTCACTAACGTTACTTTATAACCTTCACTAAACGCTCTTCGCGTTGTCGTATCCACACAGTACTCTGTTTGCATTCCTGAAATAATAACGTGTTCAATGCCTTTTTCTTGTAATACTTCGTTTAAGTTTGTCTTATGGAAAGAATCTGGCGTCGTCTTTTCAACGATACGATCCCCTTTTTGCGGAGCAATCGCCTCATGCACTTTCCAGCCCTCTGTACCTTTTTCTAACGGATGATCTTTTGGTCCGTTATGTTGTACATAAATAACTGGAATATCATTAGAACGACATTCCCCAATAAGCTCTTGCAATATTTCTAAAAACTTTTCCCCGTTATGTACTGGCATTCCCGCTGTATACATACCTGCTTGCACATCAATTACTAATAAAGCTTTTTTCATTTCGCGCAGCTCCCTTTGTTTGTATTCTATCATCCAACAATCTTCTAATTTCCGCTCATGCAGCTCATGTTCCTTTAATATCTTCACTTTTTTAAAGCCGCATTTTTCATAACATTTTATCGCACGTTCATTATTTACTTTCGGATCCATTGCGATTGCTTCTGCTCTCGTGTTCTCCATAATATATGTAATTGCTGCCTGAACGAGTTTCGTTCCAATTCCTTTTCCCCAATAAGTCGGCTCTCCGATAAATTGATCCATTCCCCATACATTTTGTGATTCTTCATAGCCATATAATGTTTTCCACTCAGAATCAATTGGGTACATTTGTATGTAACCAATTGGAACAGCATCAAACTCTATTAAACATCTTTTTTCATGACTATTTGGATTATGTATAAAATGATTCAGTACCATTTCTACAGATTGCGGATTATCGCGTCCTTCGTAATACCGCAAGACTTCTGGGTCTGTTAGCCATTTTGAAATGATTGGTGCATCCTCTTCTTTTACGTATCTAATCGATATATTATCTTTTTGAAATAGCATATAATACCTCTTTTTAATTATTTATATTTTTTCTTGTTGTGAAATCTTTCATTACACCTATTAGTGCGTATGGTAACAATGTAATCGCAAAAAGAGCTGTAAACACATTAAAATGAGGGATTTCATATGGAGTGAACCATTCCGTGAAAAATTGGGAATGTAAAATTCTATTTGAAATTTTCCCACTAGGTTTAAAGTTTGGTGCACATCCTGTACTCTCAAACATAATAAATAGTAATTGAACAATTATAAATGCCCCTAAATAACGAAACCATGTCCGTTTCTATATAGGGTGTGTATTCTTTAATGTATCTTCCATCTAGCCCCCTCCTTTAAATATCCATCATATTGAGTATACACTTTCTTTACTTGATTTGTTAAAATTTTCTATATAATCATTCGTGTTGGAGGAATACATTATGTCTAATTCTATACTTAAATCAACTTTAATCATTCTTAGAGGAAACTCCGCAAGTGGTAAAACAACAATCGCAAAGCAACTACAAGAACATTTCGGACAAGGTACACTTTTAGTATCACAAGATGTTGTACGTAGAGATATGCTTAGCGTACATGATACGATGGGAAATTTATCACATGATTTACTATTTGAAATTACAAAGTATGGAAAAGGAAAATGTGAGTTTGTTATTTTAGAAGGCATTTTAAACAGTCGTAGATACGGTGATATGCTGACAGAATTAATACATTTTTTTGAAGGAAACGCCTACACATATTACTTTGATTTATCATTAAAAGAAACGATTCGACGACATAACACAAGGGAAAAACGGCATGAATTTGGTGAGGATTCCCTACAAAAATGGTATAATCCGCACGATACAATTGAAGTTGCTAGAGAAACTATTTTTACAGATACCTTCACGCAAAAAGATATATTTGATGCGATTCTTACTGATGTTGCGATACAAAAATAAGACCGACAGAATATGTCGGTCTTATTTTCTTTATGTACTTTGTATTTCAGTTTTTATAATTGAACAATCTTTACATAAATAATAATATATATTCATTTCCCCAAACTGGAAATCAACTACCGAAATCAGTCCACGTTCCTCGATATCTTGTGTAATTGTAGCAACATACTTCATCTCTTTAGAACAACTTGGACAAGCCAAATTCTCTGGAAGGTCATCATATAATGGTGCCCCTAATAATCTACATACATATTCAGAACCGAACAAATCAAAAGCTTCCCAGTAACTATCTTCATCTATAGGTATGTCATCATTTTTCATATTTATAAGCTTTACCGTTGTTTTTGGTAATGAAACTGGTAACTTATATTCCTCTTCCATTATCCATTCTTCTGCATTTTGCTGCTGTATGATTTGAACCGTTTTACCTCCATCACTTAACTGAAAATATTGCGGTTCCCACACCATTGCGCAGTTTAAGCAGGAAACGAGTGGTAACATATTTAGTTCATTACTTTTAAGCTCGGCAAGTTTCCTATCTTTTAAATCAAAACATAGAATTTGATGCATCTTCTCACTGCATAACTTACATACTGGCAAATTGCAATCTTCACCACCAAAGTAATGATTATAGGAATCTGATCCTTCTATTACTCTATACCCTTTCATGTCATTGTACTGTTCCCCATATAATTCCATTGTCATATTCCATCCTCGCTTTATATAAATCTGATCCACTTCATTATAAAAAAATAACACTAGAATACACCAATACTTTAAACTTACTTACACTATTACGAGTGAAAGTACATAGTAAATGATTTGATATATAATATATTTACTTTTTCTTTCCATGAATCAATCATATTAACTCAAAAATAAAAGCCAGCCTCAATAAAGAGAACTGACTTCTATCTAGTTAACTCTATTTATTAAAGAATTTTAACTTTAACAGTTTGTCTTCCCCAATTCATAGCTTTACTTTTTGAACCCATTAAAACATCAATACGATTTCCTTTAATAGCGCTTCCCGTATCACCAGCGATAGCTTCTCCATAACCTTCTACCCAAACTTTAGATCCTAATGGGATTACTTTCGGATCAACCGCGATAATTCTCATATTCGGATTAGCCGTTAAATCATGCCCCATCGCAGTTAAAACACGTCCACCATAAGTACCATTTTCACTTGGATCAGCAGTATATGCTGTTGCTACTACCGTTAATTCACGTTTAGAAGACTGTATGTTATTTTTAGACTCTTCTTTTACTTTTGCTTCTTCCTTAGCTTTTGCTATCTCTCTTGCTTTCTCTTCTTCTTTAGCCTTTGCTATTTCTCTTGCTTTGGCCTCTTCCTTAACTTTTGCTATCTCTCTTGCTTTCTCTTCTTCTTTAGCCTTTGCTATTTCTCTTGCTTTTTCTTCTTCTTTAACCTTTGCTATTTCTCTTGCTTTGGCCTCTTCCTTAGCTTTTACTATTTCCTGGGCTTTCTCTTCTTCCTTAGCCTTTGCTATCTCTCTTGCTTCGGCTTCTTCCTTACCTTTTGCTTCTTCTTGGGCTTTCACGTCTTCTTTAGGCTTTACTACTTCTTGTACTTTTGTTTCTTCCTCAGGCTTTGTTACTTCTTGTACTTTTGTTTCTTCCTCAGGCTTTGTTACTTCTTGTACTTTTACTTCTTCCTCAGGCTTTGTTACTTCTTGTACTTTTACTTCTTCCTTAGGCTTTACTACTTCTTGTACTTTCACTTCTTCCTTAAGCTTTACTACTTCTTGTACTTTCACTTCTTCCTTAGGCTTTACTACTTCTTGTACTTTCACTTCTTCCTTAGGCTTTACTACTTCTTGTACTTTCACTTCTTCCTTAGGCTTTACTACTTCTTGTACTTTCGCTTCTTCCTTAGGCTTTACTACTTCTTGTACTTTCGCTTCTTCCTTAGGCTTTACTACTTCTTGTACTTTCGCTTCTTCCTTAGGCTTTACTACTTCTTGTACTTTCGCTTCTTCCTTAGGCTTTACTACTTCTTGTACTTTCGCTTCTTCCTTAGGCTTTGTTACTTTTTGTACTTTCGCTTCTTCCTTAGACTTTACTACTTTTTGTACTTTCGCTACTTGCTTCGTTTTCTCTTTAGCTGTTTTTTCAACTGGTGCTGTACTTGATAGGAAAGAAACATTAACATAAGCTGTTTTTCCTTTATACTCAAATTGTAACCAACCGTCTTCTACTTGATGCGTTGATTCAATTACATCATCTGTTTTTAATCTGCCAAGTATTTTTGATTCTGTACTTGCATCAGAACGGACATTTAACAAATTCGCTGTTACATAATACACATCTTTTGTAAACTCCGCACTTACAAAGACTTCTTTACCATTTAAATCAATTTTGGACCATCCTTCTTCCGTATGTATAACCTTTAACTTTTCTCCTTCTTTTACTTTTTTGACAACTTTTGATTCCGTAGTCGGTTTTTCACGTACGTTGAGTACATCTGCTGTTACGATTGTTTCTGCAGTAGAAACTGTGGTAAAAGCCCCCATCCCAAAAACTGTTGCTGTAGCTGCGCCAATTATTTTTTTCATATTAGCCTCCATTATTTTTTTGAATTCTATCAAATGCTCCATAAAATTAGGAAAGCATTTGCAACAGTATATTAATACGACTTAATATACTGCTATTAAAACTCCTTACTCCAATACTATCAAATTCTTATTTTTAATTCTATATATTATAAAGTGAAACTTTAATCAGTGGGGGTTTTGTTCATCCCCCACCTAACTTCTTTGCTTTCGCTGAATTTTGAGGTGGGGGTCTTACTGCCCATTAAAGCGTGATAAAATGAGGTGAGCAAAAGTCTATTTGTCTAAGAATTTCTACAGTTATCTTTCTTGATTATCATAATATGTTTTATCTGCATATTTTTTATCATTTCCTTTTAAATACGCTAAGATTATTTTTGGATTTTTAACTAAAGTCCAATCTCCATATGTATCAAATCTTCTGCACGAAGTTATCATTCCATTTTTTATTGTACCGAACTTCTTATTTTGTTGTTTTCCCCATTCTTTTAAACGTTTTGCAAAATCTGCATCTTCTGCCATAAGCATATTTTCATTAAATCCATTAATCTCCATAAAATCTTTTCTATAGCACCAAAAAATACCGACAGATATAGTCCCGTACTTAAAAAATAATGGAATTATTATTAACAATGCGGAAACAAATATTCCTAAAGATATTCTTTCAAACTTACCAGTTACCCCGCCGCCAATATATTTACCTGAAATTAAATATTTGTCTACGTTAGACAAAAAAGACTCTGTCATTTGCGTATCAGCATCTATAGTAATGATTATTTCTCCAGTAGCTATCGCGGCTCCTGCATTTCGGATTTTTGATAAATTTTTATCGTCATTTTTTAATGTAATACAGTTATACCCCTTTGCTATTTGTTCTGTTTTATCTGTACAACGATTTAAAACCACTATGACTTCAGTTTGATTTTTATATGCTTCCGCTGCCTTTGAAACGGAATCTAAACATTTTCCAATGTACTTTTCTTCATTATGCGCAGGGATTATAATAGAAAACTTTATATCTTTCTTTAAATCGTTTCCAGAAGATTCATTCGTTTCTTTCATGACACACCCCTTTTTATAAAATGAATTTCCGCTCTATATAACACATATTAATATTTATGAGGTTGTATTATAAAAATTTAAAATATACTAATACTAGTTTGATTAAAGTTACCTAGAATTCTACTATCAAAACAAAATGAAACAATACTTTTTATGCTACATAGTTATCACGATTCCTGCCACAAACAAACTTACGATCGCTAAAAATTTTGTACCGACTATAGCCCCTCTTAAATGAAACTTATAATCTTTGTATCCCTTCATGCCTTCTGTAGTAGGAATAACAACAAATCTTGGAGTAATCCAGCAAAAGATTAGCCAATCCAGTATAAACAAATCTACTACATTAAAAATCATTAAAATACCAAAAGCATGTAAATAGGCATCAATATATAATAATTTTTCATGTTTATGTAATATATATGTAGAAACGAAAGGAGTACCGAAAAGAATAGCATTATATGCAATGTTAAAGTAAATCGTTTGCTTTTTTTCATGAATCGATTTTGGAAACACTACCTTTTGAATATCTTTTGGATACTCAGTTAACGAAAGACGAGGATTATAATATAAAGATCCTAAAATCATTACGGATAATACAATAGACATAATGACACCAACGTATATCATTTGCTCAAATGGATTCATATGCTACATTCACCTTTTTCTTTAATTACTATGTTGCTCCTTTACTTAATTACACATTGTATGCTCATAAATAACCAAAAATTAATACCACCTTCAACGCCCAATCAAAGTTCTTGCAATGCAAAAACAATTTTTATAAAGTGAAAGCCTAATTAGTTAAGTTAGGATTGGTGAAAACTATGAAAATAGAACATATTGCAATTTGGGTAAATGATTTAGAATTAATGCGTTCTTTCTATACGAAGTACTTTAATGGTAAATCAAACTCTTTATATCATAATGAAGTGAAACAATTTGAATCTTATTTTATTACGTTCGAATCTGGAGCAAGACTTGAAATTATGCGTAAAAAAGGTATAGAAAACGAGCCTAACCTCAACATAACTGGCTATGCTCATATGGCTTTCTCTGTTGGTAGTGAAGAATGCGTAAATGAATTAACTACAACATTAAAAAATGATGGTTATCCTTTATTAAATGGACCACGTTTCACTGGAGATGGCTATTACGAAAGTGTGATAAGTGATCCTGAAGGTAATCAAATTGAAATTACGATTTAATTTATCTTTTTTCTGAAGAACAAATGAAAATTAGTTTGGAGGAATATTATACAAAAGCTAAATTTGAAGAAACAGATTTTAATTTATATTTCCAACTCGTATCCAATAAAAAATAATGCCGCAAATTATCGAACGTGTTATTCCGTTAGATGAAGCAAAAGATGACTTTACTAGACTGTTTCCATGAAAATCATCAAATTTCCGACTGTTATAATGTACATAATTCTATTACAAATGAGTATATAGATCTTGGACATGTTACGATACACGAGGATAATGTTAAAGAGGCTGAAATTGGTTATATGATTTTGCCAGAGCACTGGGAAAAAGATATAGTAGCAGGATTGTAAAGGAACTAATGAATATAGCGAAGCAGACAGACATAAACGTACTAAAAGCAATTATTGATCCGAACAATATCTCTTCTCGCAAAAGTTTAATACATGTAGGTTTTATAACGGAGAAAGTTTGTGAGTTTGATGGATTGCCTGGGGAGATATTATGTACATAAATTTAACTAAATAAAAAGAGATACTACTAGTAGTATCTCTTCTTCCTCTTAGCCATAATCTCATGGAATGGTGGCTTTTTCTATTTACCACTATTCTAATTTCAAATTGAAGTCTGCGTTATTTATAGCAGACAATCCTTCTTCCTATTATACAATAGAAAACATCATATACACTCCAACTACGAAGAATACGGCTAATGTCTTAATTATCGTAATTCCAAAAATCTCTTTATAAGCTTCCCGGTGCGTTAATCCGGTAACTGCAAGTAAAGTTATAACCGCTCCATTATGAGGTAAAGTATCCATACCTCCTGCCGCCATTGCAATTATACGATGTAGCACATCTAGCGGAATATCAAAGTTCGCTGCCGCTTCAATATATTTTTCTGCCATTAAACCTAATGTAATACTCATTCCACCTGATCCTGATCCTGTCAGTCCGCATAATATATTTGTCATGACCGCTCCACTAATTAAAGGATTTGAGAAAGTTCCCGTTAAATAGTTTTGAATCATGACAAATCCAGGTAAAGCTGCTATAACGGCACCAAATCCATATTCGGCTGCAGTGTTCATAGCTGCTAAGATTGAACCACTTACTCCCACACTTGTAATAGATTGAAAATGCTCTTTTACCGCTTGGAAGTTTAATAATATAGCAGACAATATTCCGATAAGAAGTGCCATTTCCACTGACCAAATCCCCACGACTTGTCCCATATCAATTGTTCCGTACTCCTTCAAACCTATGGATGCAAAATCAAATCCCTTTGTATACCAAACAGGAATGAATTCTGTAAAGACTTTATTCATCACTCCAACCAGTACAAGCGGAAGAAATGCTATCCAGTAACTAACTGGAATTACATCGCTGGAAGCAATCGGATTTTGCACCAATTGCGTGCTAGTTGTAGCAGCCATCTCAGAAGTAGCACCGCCTTTTCCAAAGTACCCCTCTCCCTTAGCAGCAGCCTTCTTCCTACATCTTTCCAAATACAACATACCACATATGAAGATAAACAATGCTCCTATAATTCCTAATGTAGGAGCGGCATAAATATCTGTTTTAAAGAACGTAGTTGGAATAACGTTCTGGATTTGAGGTGATCCAGGAAGTGAATCCATCGAAAACGTAAATGCGCTAAATGCGATTGTTGCAGGAATGAGACGTTTTGGAATATCCGCCTCACGAAATAATTGTGCCGCAAATGGATAAATCGCAAATACTGCGACAAATAAACTAACACCGCTATATGTAAGAATCGCTCCCATTAATACGATGGAAAGAATTGCTCTTTTCACACCTATAAAACGGATAATAATTTTCGCGATTTTTTCTGCTATTCCAGTGATTTCTACCACTTTACCGAATATCGCTCCAAGCAAAAATACAGGGAAATATAACTTTATAAATCCGACCATCTTCGCCATAAAAACATTAGAAAAGAATGGTAAAACATTCGCCGGTTCTGTTAAAAACACAGCGAGCAACGCACATAACGGAGCGAATAAAATGACTGAGAATCCTCGGTAAGCCACAAAAATAAGCAAGCCAAGCGATAACAATACAATCAATAAATCCATAACCCCAATCCCCCTAAATTATATGGATTTTTTAACTTTGCATCCTTTTCTGTTTGTATATATTTTAGTAATCCCTGCCTTTGGCAGGAATTATTCTTTTGCATATTATAGTTATAGCTTTTTATTTATGATGAAAAGTTGGTGCCCTCTTTTCTATAAAGGCCTTCACTCCCTCCCTTACATCACTTGTTTGAAACACATGTCCGAAATTTTCAGCTTCTATTTTTAATCCCTCCTCAAGAGAAGCAGATAATCCCTTATTGATAGATTGCTTCATCAAGGATAAAGCAGGAAGAGAAAACCGAGCCATTTTCACAGCTAGTTCCTTCGCCTTATTCAGCGATTCGCCACGCGGAACAACATGATTCACCAAACCAACCCGCCAAGCTAATTCAGCAGTGAGCGGTTCACCAGTAAACATCATTTCCTTTGCACTTGCAGTTCCTATTAATCGCGGTAAACGTTGCGTTCCTCCCGCACCTGGAAACAAACCTAACTTCACTTCTGGAAGCCCGATTTGGGCGTGTTCTTCTATAATCCGTAAATCACATGATAAAGCTAATTCACACCCGCCCCCAAGCGCTAATCCGTTAATTGCAGCAATTACAGGCTTCGGCAATCTTTCTATTTTATTTAACGGATTCTGAAGCCATAATGATTTTCCCTCCGCATATTCATTCCCTTTCCCAATCCATTCCGGAAACGACTTAATGTCCCCTCCTGCAACAAAGGCCTTTTCTCCAGCGCCAGTTAGAAGTACAACAATTACTTCATCATCCCGTTCAATTTCATCGACCGCTATCGTCAGTTGCTCTACCACAGCAACGCTCAGTACATTCACAGGAAGATTATCAATGATAATCGTTGCGATTCCATCTTCTTTGGACCATGTAACAACCCGCTTATTTTCCAATCCAATCCCTTCTTTCCAATATGTAATATGGTAAAATTAGTACATCAAATTGTTCTTTTAATTACATAACCGACCTGTTCGCGATCCCAAGCGCCGCCGATTCCTTCCTCCTTCAGCTTGAACTTTTGAATCCGTTCCGTCGCGGTTTTTGGAAAAGTTTCACTGAACTGAACATATCGAGGTACCATGAAGTAAGCCATGCGTTCTTGACACCAATCTATAATCTCTTCATAGGACATCGTTTCTCCTTTCTTTATAATCACATATAATTTAACATCCTCTTCTCCCACTTCTGATGGGACACCGATGGCCGCTGATTCCATTACTTTTGGGTGATTATTCACAACTTTTTCGATTTCCCAAGAGGAGATATTTTCACCACGCCTCCTGATACACTGTTTGATTCGATCACAAAAATATAAGTAACCTTCCTCATCTAAGTAACCTCGATCTCCCGTATGGAACCATCCCTCCATCATCGCCTCCTCTGTTTTATCAAGCATTTTATAATAGCCTTCCATGAACGCTTGTCCCTGTAAGGAACGAATAAAAATCTCTCCAATTTCACCAGTCCGTGCTTCATTTCCATCTTCATTGACAATTTTCGTCTCTACGTAAGAATATGGTTTTCCTATAGAAGGTGGCTTATTGGCATGCAATGGATTTGTTACACAAAAACCCGTCGTTTCCGTTAATCCGTAACCTTCCACAATCCGTACGCCAAACCGTTCCTCAAATGGCTTCCAAAACTCCTTAGGCGTAGCGGCGCAAGCCGTCACCCTTACTAAGTTGTCATTATCGTCTTCCTTTTCTGGCTGCTTGCAGAGAATAGGAATCATAGATCCTAAAGAATTAAAAATGGTTGCACCATTACTGCGAATTTCATCCCAAAACCTAGAAGCACTAAACCGCTTACCAAGAGCAATCGTCGCATTGGAGGAAATGGATCCAAGTACTGTATGGGCCTGAGCGTTTATATGAAATAACGGAAGCGCTGTAAATAAGACATCTTTTGAACTTGCGCCAACCATATAATTGGCAAATGACTGTGCAGAATTTACATAAGCAGAATGACTTAACATGACCCCTTTAGGTAAGCCAGTCGTTCCAGAGGTATAAAGGATACTGTTAATAGAAGTGGAGGAAACAAATGTATTTGGAAGGTGATGATTATTTGTATTTAGTACATCTTTCAAATCAATTACTGATTGATTTTTACCATCACTCGCAATGACCGCGCTTTCATTTTTTCCGTAAGCAACAATTTGAATGTCCCTATGTATATATGCCAAACAAGAGGCAATTTGAGGAATAAATTCCTTATCAACGATAATTAACTTACAATCAGAGTGAGATACAATATATTGCAAACCTTCTCCTCTTAAATGCACATTCAGAGGCACAGCAATTGCTCCCATAAAAGATAAAGCAAACCATGCATCCAGATATTCAGGGGTGTTATGAAGCATAATACAAACCTTGTCTCCTTTTTGAATACTCAGCTCACAAAATCCCGCTACGGCACTTGCAATTCGATGATAAAGCTCCTCATATGTAATCCTTTGTTCTTCAAATTGTAAATACACTTTACTAGGTGTTTTTTCGATACTTTGCATAATAAAATGCGGTAAACTATGATTTTCCAGCATTGAATTCCATCCCCTTCCTGCTAAAATCCTTTTTATTTATATAGCAAGAAACATGCCAAAAATCGACTCATTCCCTATTCCCTTATTCCTTCGTACTCTCCCTTACTTGTCTAACTTCACATGTCGCATTTGCGCTACAAATATTTGCAACCATGTCGCATATATAAGAAAATGTCGCAAAAGAGAGACAATGTTTATTACCACAAACAAAAAAGGGCCTGTTTGCCCTTTACTTTCCTTCATGACATTTCGTATTTTTCTATTTTTCTATATAAACTGGCCCGATGAATCCCCAAAATCTCGGCTGCCCCTTTTATATTTCCAGCTGTTTTTTCCAAGGCTCTCGTAATCGCACGTTTTTCAGCTGCTTCCACTTCCGCCTGCAGTAAATAACTCACCTCATGCTTATCTTGGTCCATCGTAAATATTTCATGGTTTAACTCTTCTACTAAATCTTTTTTCCGTAAATAGGCAGGAAGATGATGCACTTGAATAATCATTTCTTCTATAACATTCATCGCTCGTTCTAACACATTCTCTAGCTCTCTAATATTCCCTGGCCAATCATGCTCCATGAATATATCTCTTACTCTCTTATCCAATGAAAGAACGTTACTACCTAGCTCACCATTCAATTTCTTAATTAAAAATTCTGTTATATGTATCATATCTTCTTTTCTCTCTCGCAACGGAGGAATATCAATCTCAAACACATTCAACCTATAATATAAATCCTCCCTAAACTCCCCTCTTTGTACCATTTCGCGGAGATTCCGATGTGTTGCCGCAATGAAACGGACATCAACCTTTTGAATTTTCGTACCTCCAATTCTTTCAATCTCTTTCTCTTGCAATACACGAAGCAACTTCACCTGCATATCCAAAGACATATCACCAATTTCATCTAAAAACAACGTTCCCTTATCGGCCAATTCAATCTTTCCAGGCTTACCACCTTTTTTCGCTCCTGTAAAAGCCCCTTCTTCATATCCAAACAATTCAGCCTCCAAAAGCTCCCTTGGAATCGCAGCACAATTCAAACGAATAAATGTGCCATTAGCACGTGGACTTGCACGATGTACCGCATGTGCAAAGAGCTCTTTTCCTGTACCACTTTCTCCTCTTATCAAAACGGTAGACCGACTTTTAGAGACCTTTAAAGCCATCATTTTGACTTCTTTCATTTTTGCACTTTCTCCTATAATGCTTTGAAAGGAAAGTCGCCCTTCTTGCAGCCGCTGTAATTCAGTTTGATAGTAAGATAATTTTGATTCCATTTCACTAATTTGATCTCCCAAAGCTTTAAACTGCTGTATATCATGAAACATAATTTTACCAATTGCTCCAATAATCTTGCCTTCCTTTATGATGGGTATACGCGTTGCAATTATATTCCGATTACTTATGCGCTGGATATGTCCAATTTCCATCTGTCCCGTCTTTACGATAATATGCATTCTCGTATTCTCAACAACCTCCGTACAATGCTTTCCAATCGCTTCTTTCGGATC
This sequence comes from Bacillus pretiosus, assembly GCF_052947655.1. Taxonomy (NCBI): domain Bacteria; kingdom Bacillati; phylum Bacillota; class Bacilli; order Caryophanales; family Bacillaceae; genus Bacillus; species Bacillus pretiosus. The sequence continues at coordinate 2,859,352 of NZ_CM129593.1, forward strand.
ATCAATCCCTAAAAATTGTGCATAAGAACCACTTAAAAAATTGACAATTCCTTGTTCATTTACCCCTAGAATGCACTCAGATAGTAAATTTAGGGCACTTTCATATCGACTTATGATACTTTCCAAAGACTGTATACTTTTCCCTTTTATCTCCATAATGACAATTGATCCGTATTCTGTCTCATTCTGATATACACGGGATTCATTCGCAATTAAAACTTGGTTGCCACTCCTACATTCATACCTGAACAAACTATCATTTTGATTTACTACTAACTTTTTACGATTAGGAATAATCGTTGATATATGCTCACCTATTATTTCATTTTCTTTTTTATGTAACATGCTACAGAATAGTTTGTTGCTATATGTGATGATTCCATCATGATTTATAACAGCAATTCCGTTATTCATTACCTGAAGAGCCTGACTAGTTACCTGCAAATTCATTCGTTCGTCCATACGCATTTATTTGAAAGCCCCCTATCCAATTGTGCTCATTCTCCCATGTATTATATATTCATTTTAAATATTTACTTTCCTTTGGTTTTTCCTTTTGATGTCATAAATTCTTAAACTAGTAATATAACTCATTAACCAGCGCCTTCTTTTTTTTGTACTAGCAACGGTTTTATAATCCACTTTCTATAGCTTCTTTTGGAAGATGCTTATCTCATGGGCCATTTTCAACATGCTGTAGGGACATGTTTAACACTTACATTGGATGCATAGAACAAGTTTAATAAAAAGCAAAAACAGTTGACTGATTACCTTCTGTCAACTGTTTTTATTACGAATATTGGTGACGAAACCCATAATTGTTAGGTTTCCTTTAGCATAAAGTTCGGTCTCCAATTTTCCAGCTAAACCATCTCCCATGCCCTTCGGTTTCTCCAACCGTTTCACGATATTCGTTTCCGTTAATATAATAATCAATATGAAGGTCCCGGTCCCACATGTTGTTATATAGGTGGAATACATCACGTTTTGCACCGATTTCTTGTATTTGTTTTTCTAACTTACGTTTTACTTGTTCAGGTATTTGATTTGCGACGTGTGTATGGAAAATACAGATTATAGCATCTTTACTTATTTGTTCGATGATAGATGGCAATAGCTCCACACCGTCTCCTTCTATTAATTGAACAGATTCAGTTTTCACTAAAGATGCTGCTTGGTCAAACATTTCAAGTCTTTCTTTATGCTCTGGCCAAATGAGTGCACGTAGCCACAAATAATCTTCATTACTATGTAAATCATTTACATGTAAATCTAGTCCTATTCTTTCTGCGACAGATGGACTTTCTTTTAGAAAATGAGGCACATTCTCTCCTCTTATTTCAGAAGTTACATGCACATTCGAGTTTATATTTCCGTATGTTACATCTGTTCCATACGAATAGCTATATTGATCCCAGAACAGTTGTAATCCAGAACTTGTCCCAATTTCAATTAACGCTAATTGTTTTTTCACTTTATTAAATATGTAACAAAAACTTGGGTATAAGTACGCACATCGCCTTACTTCATTCGTTTGAACGAGTTTCGTTTGTAATAAGGTAATGATTTCTTCTCGATACGTTTTACAGAAATCTTTAAAATAATCAAAAGCTTGATTTAAATCCGTATTAGCATTTTCAACTAAGCTACTGTAATACATTTTTAAATGATGTTCTTTCCCTGATAGTAATAAATAATGTACAGCACCTAATAATAAGTTTGGAATTGGTTGGCCTACTTGAGCGTAGGAAGATAGTGTAAGTACTTCCTCATCTTCAGCAATTTTTATTGATAAGTATTCATATAAATCACTTGACCCTTTACATTCCTTTATTGAAAAATTTCGAAATAAGTTTGCGATTTGTTCTTGTGTACGCATTGGTATCCCTCCTTTTCATTTTACAGAATAACCATACTATTATCAGAGGTAAAATTCCATAAAAAGGTATCTTTTCTACCCATTCTACGATACGTAAGCTTTTTCGGGATAATTTCAAACTGTAATTTTTTTCTATTTATCACCTTAAAAGAGCTTGTTAAATAAGATTTTTGGCGAATAAAACGTTAAATAGTTTAAAATTATCAGATAACACTAGATATTTTAGTCTATTAATTATTATAATAGAGTATGAGATGGTTATACAATTGAGACAAAAAAGGTAAATACCTAGGTGGGGCCTAGGCGGTGTTTCTCTTTTACGGCTTAGACATAGAAAACACCTACTCTTTTTTGCCAATATAGGGGATGGAGAGATTATCATGAGCAACATGCAGCAAAAAACAGACGTTATCTTAATTGGTGCAGGAATTATGAGTGCAACGTTAGGCTCATTACTAAAAGAATTAGCACCTGAATGGGAAATTAAAGTTTTTGAAAAACTCGCAAGTGCCGGGGAAGAAAGCTCTAATGAATGGAATAATGCAGGTACAGGGCATTCTGCGCTATGCGAACTGAACTATACTTCCGAAAAATCTGACGGATCTATAGATATTAGTAAGGCTGTAAAAGTGAATGAGCAATTCCAGCTTTCAAGACAATTTTGGGCATATCTTGTAAAAAGTAAATTAATTCGTAATCCACAAGATTTCATTATGCCTCTACCTCATATGAGTTTAGTACAAGGTGAAAAAAATGTTGAGTTTCTAAAAAACCGTTTTGAAGCGCTTTCAAAAAATCCACTGTTTCAAGGTATGGAATTTTCCGATGCTCCTGAAACATTAAAAAAATGGCTTCCACTCATTATGGAAGGACGTACACCTAACGAACCAATGGCTGCAACGAAGATTGATTCTGGAACAGATGTTAACTTCGGTGCATTAACACGTATGTTGTTTGATTACTTACAAACGAAAAATGTCGAGCTAAACTACAAACATAGTGTCGAAAATATTAAACGCACAAAGAATGGTTTGTGGGAAGTAAAAGTACACGATATGAATAGTGGTAAAATTGAGCATCACACTGCAAAATTCGTCTTTATCGGCGGCGGTGGCGGTAGTCTACCTCTACTACAAAAGACTGGTATCCCTGAATCAAAACATATTGGTGGATTCCCTGTAAGTGGACTATTTATGGTATGTAAAAACCAAAAAGTTGTCGAGCAACATCATGCGAAAGTATATGGTAAAGCTAAAGTTGGCGCTCCGCCAATGTCTGTACCTCACCTTGATACGAGATATATAGACAATAAAAAAGCTTTACTATTTGGACCGTTCGCAGGGTTCTCTCCTAAGTTCTTAAAAACTGGCTCAAACCTTGACTTAATTGGTTCTGTAAAACCAAATAACGTCTTAACGATGTTAGCTGCTGGTGTAAAAGAAATGGGATTAACAAAATACTTAATTCAGCAAGTTATGTTATCTCACGAAAAACGTATGGAAGAATTACGCGAATTCATTCCGAACGCGAAAAGTGAAGATTGGGATATTGTAGTTGCTGGGCAACGTGTACAAGTAATTAAAGATACTGATGCTGGCGGTAAAGGTACACTTCAATTCGGTACTGAAGTTGTTAGTGCAGCTGACGGCTCAATCGCTGCATTACTAGGTGCTTCACCAGGTGCCTCTACTGCCGTTCACGTCATGCTTGAAGTATTAGAAAAATGTTTCCCGAGCCGCATGGTAGAATGGGAAGAAAAAATAAAAGAAATGATTCCTTCTTATGGCATTTCACTAACTGAAAATCCAAGATTGTTCCAAGACCTTCACACTTCTACAGGTCGTACGCTTGGATTAAATGAAAAAGAAACGGTTCATAATTAAAGAAGTTATTAAAAAACGTCCGATTTATTCGGACGTTTTTTTGTTACTAAAAATTATATTTATCAATATTCTCTTTCGTAAATACAACCCGCTCTGGTAATACTATAATTCCATTTCCTTCTGCTTCATAATCATAACCTTGGATGGAGTTTGGCTCTACTTTCACTTTTCCGATTCCTTTTACTTCGAAACTATCCCCTACTTTTAACTTCTTCCCTTTTACTACTATTTCATTTGCTACATACGTTGCGAGTGCACCTTGTTGTTTTACATCCCATAATCCAAATTGTTGTACTGTTCCACGTTTTACGTAATCACGCATAACGTTTGGTGTGGAAAAACCAGTTACGACTACTTTTTTATCCATTTTTAAGTTTTCAGCTGCTTGTGCCATCGCTGGTAGTGCCGTTGCATCCGGGCAAATGACTGCATTAATATCTGGATATGTTTTTAAAATGTTCTCTCCTACAGATAAAGATTTTTGCGCATTATTTTCACCATACTGCGTCGTTACAATTTCCCAGCTTGGATATTTCTTTTTAATAATTTCTTTCGCTTTCGTTACCCATTGGTTTTGATCCGTTACTGTTGGGCTAGAATAAAAGAAAGCTACTTTTCCTTTATCTCCAATTTGTTTGGAAGTCATTTCAATTAATAAATTAGCAAGTTGATCTGGTGTTCCTTGGCTTATATAAAATGATCGGTCTTTCGGATTCACATCAGAATCCCACGTTAAAACAGTCATTCCTTTTTTCTTAGCTCGTTGCAATGATTGCGATAGACCATCTACTGAAGTAGATGAGACCATAAGTGCATCATAGTTTTGATTAATAAAGTTGTTTATATATTTCACTTGCCCTGATACGCTTGCTTCAGACGGTCCATCATATTTCACATGTACGCCTAACTTATCTCCCATCTCTTTTGCTCCTTCACCGCCCGATGTAAAGAAGCCAACTCCAGTTAATTTCGGAATGAATGCAAATTTCACATCATCTGCCCTTTTCTTATCTGCCGTTTGACTAGAGCAAGCGATTAAACCGATTAAACAAATGCATACAATGAATACAATCCCCAGTTTTCTCTTCATGACATTTCCCCCTTATGCAAGTTCTTTCTTTTCCACGGTGTGAATTGATGTAATTTGAAATGTCTCATAATAACTGAAAGAATAAGAATAATACCAATAACTACGTTAGATTGTTCATTTGTTAAACCCGTCATTTGCAAGCCATACTGCATTAACCCAATAAAAATACTCGCCAGTACAGTACCGATAATACTTCCTTTTCCCCCTGTAATAAGTGTCCCGCCTAATACGACTGCTGTAATGATTGGTAAAATCGTTTCACTTCCCATATCAGCACGTGCGGAGCTGAAATATGCAGTTAAGAAAGCGCCTCCTAATCCACCTCCTAACCCGGAAAGTATGTAAGCGATGATGACTACTTTTTTCGTTTTGATCCCAGTGTATTTTGCTGCATTTTCGTTTGCACCAGTTAATTTGACGTGGCGCCCATAAATAGTACGGTGAAACAATACAGTACATAAAATCGTTAATATAATCAATAACCATAATAAATTCGGTATCCCTATAAAACTACCGTTTGCCAGTTGTACAAATGCGTCAGGCAAACCACCTATCCCTTCATATCCAGAAGCACCTGCCCCTCCTGAAATGACGAGTGCAATTCCGCCGTATAAAAACATTGTTCCGAGTGTAACGACAAGTGGCTCTACGTCTGTCATTTTTATAATGAATCCGTTTAAAGCTCCTGCTAAACAGCTGATTAAAAGAGCTAATATGACCGCTAGCAAAATAGGTATTCCATTCATCCAAAGTACACCAATTATAATCGAAGTTAACCCCATAATAGATCCTACAGAAACGTCAATTCCTCCTGTTACAATAACGAAAGTCATTGGTATCGCTGCGATTGCTATAAATAGAAAATCATTTGTACTAAAAAGGAGATTACTAATATTTAAGAAATCACTACTTATAAAACTAAAGAGAATGAATTCTATAAAAAGTAATACAATTAGAACACCTTTCCATCTGTACAAATACTTCATAGATTCATCCTCCTTTCCGCCTTCCACTTTTTCATAACACTATCTAATATAACGATTACTAATAATAAAAACCCTGAAATAGCATTATTCCAAAACGCAGGTATTTTTAAAAAGACAAGTGAACTACTAATCGCCTCTAAAAATACTGCTCCTAATGCAGCTCCAACTATAGAACCCGTTCCTCCTTTTAAATGAATTCCCCCTAGTACAGCAGCTGCGATAACCTGTAGTTCTATCCCGGTACCTGTTTGATTTGGTACGAACCCGATATTCATGACAAATATGCAACCAGCGAGAGCAGCGCTTATGCCAGATATAATAAACGCATATATCTTCACTTTATTAACTGGTATACCAATGAGTCTCGCGCCATCTTCATTATCACCTACCGCATAGAAGTATCTTCCGAATGGCACTTTCCTTAAAAAGAAGTATAGTAGTAGTAAAATAATAAGAACAACCCATACAATTATCGGCAAACCAAATATGACGATCGATGACAGTTGCTTAAAATTGTTTGGTATGTCTTCAATCCACTTTCCGCCTGTGAAAATTAACATCGCACCTCTAATGATCCCTAACATACCTAATGTCATAATAATAGCTGGTACCCGAAACTTCGCAACGCCAATCCCATTTATAAAACCGAGAATAGCGCCAAGTAAAATAGCAGCAAGTATGGACAAAAATGCATGATATCCATCCGTTAACAACATCCCGCAAACAGCTGCGCTTAATCCCATAATTGAACCGACTGATACGTCTATATTTTTCGTAAATAAGACGAACGATTGGCCAATTGCTAGCACAACTAAAATAACGCTTGATTTCATCATTAAAGATAACGAGTTAAGCTGAACGAAACTTGGATTTATCATTCCGACAATGGCAATGTAAATGAGTAATAATAGTATGATAGATGTTTCGTGCATTTTATACATACGTTTCATTCCGTTACACCTCCGTATGCAAGACGTGTAACTTCATCTACAGTCATATTTTGTTTCTCTAAATGAGAAACAAATTGTCCATTTCGCATTACATATACACGATTTACTAATTGAACGATTTCTTCAACATCGGAAGAGATTAATAATATTGCGAGTCCTTCCCTTTTCATTTTTTCTATCGTCTCATATACTTCAATCCTTGCTTTCGCATCAATTCCGCGAGTCGGTTCATCAAGAATAATAATTTTTGGATTACACGCAAGATATTTTGCAAGCACGACTTTTTGCTGATTACCTCCCGATAAAGATGCTAGAACTTCATCCATGCTTCGTACAACAATTCGAAACTGTTCTATATACGCCTTCAATAAAGCGCTTTCTCTTTCTTGGTTAATGAAAAATCGACTATTCTGATGTAAACTTGCTGCAGTCATATTTTCTTTAACCGATGCAATTGAGAAAATACCATTTCTTGCTCTATCCTCTGGCACATAAACTAATCCCTCGCTAAGTCTTTTATGCAAAGAGCATGAATCAATTGATTTTCCTTCTAATAAAATAGAACCTGATTTTATAGACTTCAATCCAAATATGGTTTCTGCTAATTCCGTTCTGCCTGATCCAACAATGCCAGCAATTCCTACAATCTCTCCAGCATGTACAGTAAATGATATATTTTCGAATGCGTGACTCGTTATATCAATTACTTCTAATATTTTTTTCGTTTCTTTTGTCTCTTGCACTATTTCTCTTTTCTCTTCTTGTTTATACCCTTTCGGCAATAACCCCTCCATTAGCATGTCATATGTATAGTCACATACATCACCTTGGCTTACAATCATTCCATCACGTAATATCGCTACTTTGTTGGCAATTTCAAAGATTTCTGGAAAGCGATGCGTAATATATATCATTCCAATTCCTTTTTCTTGTAAACTTTTCATCAGCACAAAAAGACTCTTTATTTCGTGAGTTGTTAATGTCGATGTTGGCTCATCTAAAATAAGAATCTCGGCTTGCCGTATTAATCCTCTAACGATTTCTACTAACTGTTGCTGCGCAATGGATAGTGATCCTCCTAATTCTTTAAGGTCAATATCCCATCTTAAACTGTCAATCAATTGCTGAATCTTTACTTTTAATTCCTTTTTCTTCCCTTTTAGTCCGATACATATATTTTCTTCAATGGTCATATGCGGAAAAATGAGTGGTTCTTGTGGTATTAAGTAAATCCCTTCTCGGTGTGCTTTTTCCGGATTTACAAACTGTTTCCTCATTCCTTTTACATACATTTCTCCACTATCATACGAATATAACCCCGTTAATATTTTCATTAATGTTGATTTTCCAGCACCATTTCCTCCAACTAAAGCGTATATATCGCCACGCTCTACTTGTAAGTTCACCTCTTTTAACACATGTTGATTTGAAAACGCCTTACTCATTTTCTTTACATGTAATAAAGGTACGTTCTCCACATGATGTCACCTGCCTTCATCCAGAACATTTTTTGAGAAAATGATTATTTGTTCTACTTGTTTTGTAGCATTGTATATTTCTTTTTTCATATCTAGAACACTTTTTTCATCAGACAATTAATCGTTTCAACTGGAATAAACAAAATACATGGCACATATGTTTAAGCAGTGGTCAATTGTTGAAAGGGATGACGCGTATGACACAGCTGAACTTTGAAGAGAATTTATTAACTAAAGTAGCTTGGTACTATTATAAAGACCAATTAACACAACAGGAAATTGCTTCACTTCTTCACATTTCAAGAAATAAAGTTGTCCGATTATTAGATAAGGCGCGCAGTGAAGGTATCGTTACATTTCACGTAAAAGGGACTGGTTTACACTGTTTAAGTATTGAGCGTGACCTAATGAAAAAATTCCATTTAAAAGATGCTTTCATTATCCCTACTCCAATAAACAATTATCACGCTTCTCTCGGAAAAGCTGCTGCACAGTATTTAGAAACTCAGCTCCAACAAGGCAATTTACTCGGCATTGGCTGGGGTGAAACGATTAGCAAAATGCTAGAAAACATTCATTTTGAAACTTCTATTAATCTTTCAATTGTAACGCTAACAGGCGGAGTAAATCACTATCTCCCGAGAAAACAAAACTATTTTCACTACATGCAAGGCGATTTTCACATTATCCCTACGCCGTTTCTAGCATCTACAACCGAAATGGCACAAAGTATTCTATCAGAACCGAGTGTAAAAGATATGCTTCATGTCGCTTCACTTGCTCATACAGCAGTTGTTGGCATTGGCGGGCTATCCCAAGACGCAACTATTGTAAAAGAAGAAAAATTAACACTACGTGAGATGACATATATTCGTAGTCAAAACGGTGCTGGCGATATTTTAGGGCAGTTTTATAATACGAATGGTGATTTATTAAAGCTCCCACATCATAATCGACTAATTGGTACGCCGCTCTCGATTCTGCGCAAAATGAAACATGTCGTTGGTGTTGCTGGAGGTATAGAAAAGATAGATGCAATTTATGGTGCCTTAAAAGGAAAGTTCATTCATACATTAATTACCGATGAGGAAACGGCCCTCTCCTTATTACGAAAGGATGGTGATTGTTAATGTCTCATTTATTAGCTTTTGATGCTGGTACAGGAAGCATTCGAGCTGTTCTTTTTGATTTACTAGGTAATCAAATTGCGGTCAGTCAAAAAGAATGGGTTCATAAAACGGATCCTTGTTATCCAGGCTCTATGAATTTTGATGTAAAAGAAAACTGGCAACTTGTACAACAATGCACGAAAGAAGTTTTACAAAGAAGTAATGTCTCGCCCTCTTCTATTCAAGCTATTAGCGCTACTAGTATGCGAGAAGGTTTTGTTTTATATGATAAAGATGGGCAAGAAATTTGGGCTTGTGCAAATGTTGATGGGCGCGCATCCGCCGAAGTTAGTGAACTAAAAGAAATTCGGTCACATCTTGAAGAAGAATTATATACAAGATCTGGTCAAACTTTTTCATTAGGTGCTTTACCCCGCCTACTTTGGATTAAAAAACATGAACCAGACGTCTATAATGCTATTCACTCTTTTACGATGTTAAACGATTGGATTTTATATAAATTAAGCGGCGTGCTGCAAATCGATCCATCAAATGGATGTACGTCCGGTATTTTTGACCTGCAAAATAGAGTATGGGATAACGATGTCGCTATCGAGTGCGGTTTAACGTTACCATTTTCAACAACAGTAAATGAAGCGGGTACAGTAATTGGCAACGTCACAAAAGAGTGTGCAGCATTAACTGGATTATGTGAAGGAATTCCTGTCGCCGCCGGGGGCGGAGATGCACAAATGGCCTCACTTGGAACAGGAGTCGTGAAACCTAATCAAACGTTAATATGCGGAGGTAGTTTTTGGCAACAAGAAGTCAATGTTACAGAACCAAAAACAGATCCACATGCTTCCATTCGGGTAAATTGTCACGTCGTACCTAACCTTTGGCAATATGAAACGATTGCCTTTTTCCCAGGCCTTGTTATGCGCTGGTTTCGAGACGCTTTTTGCCATGAGGAAAAGAAACTTGCTGACAAACTCGGTGTAGATGCTTATACATTATTAGAAGAACAAGCGAAAGACGTACCTGTTGGTTCACATGGCATTATCCCTACCTTTTCAAATGTTATGAACTACATTTCTTGGCGTCATGCCGCACCTTCTTTTTTAAATTTAAGTTTAGATGCAGACAAATGCGGAAAAAAAGAACTGTTCCGTGCTATTGAAGAAAATGCTGCCTTCGTTACACTTGGCAACTTAAAATTAATAGAAAATCTAACAGGGACATTCCCTTCTGAAGTCATTTTTGCTGGCGGTGCTGCTAAAGGAAAACTATGGCCACAAATTTTATCGGACGTCCTTGGTATTCCTGTAAAAGTACCTGTTGTGAAAGAAGCAGCTGCTTTAGGAACTGCGATTGCTGCTGGAGTTGGCGCTGGCATATATTCAGCTATGGAAGAAACTGCTGAACAGTTTGTACAGTGGGAGCACACATTTGAACCAGTTACTGAAAATCATGAACTATATAAAGAATTCTATGAAACATGGAAAACTGTGTATAACAGTCAACTCGCTTTAGCTGATAAAGGGCTCACCTCACATATGTGGATTGCGCCTGGTGCTCTGTAACACATTACATAAAGGAGTGAAAAAGTATGTTAAAAGCGAATGAAAATGACTTCTCCTATCGCTTCGGTGATAATGGGCCGAAATATTTAATACAAGGTCCGAATATTGATCTTGGCCTTGTTGTCATTCAGCCTGGGCAAGAGTTTCAAAATCACTACCATACGACGTGCGAGGAAGTCTTTTATGCATTAGAAGGTGAAATTGATTTCTATGTGAATAACGAAAAAGTTCCGATTAAACAAGGCGATGTATTGCAAGTTCGCCCTCATGAATCTCACTATCTTATTAACCATTCTGACAAACCTTTTAAAGCAGTTTTTATTAAGTCACCACATTTACCAAATAAAGATACGGTACAAACGGAAAATCCAACATTAACGAAGGAGTGATTTCTAATGACTTGGGGATTTAAAAATCGATTAAATACAATTTTTCCTGATGGAAGAGCGGTTATGTTAGCGATAGATCACGGCTACTTTTTAGGACCCATTCACGGGCTAGAACAGCCACTTGAAACAGTTAAAAACTTACTTCCTTACACAGATTCCCTCTTTTTAACTCGAGGTGTACTTAGCTCCTGTATTCCTGAAAACTGCAGCACACCGATGGTTATGCGTGTTTCAGGTGGAGCTACTGTCGTCGGTAAAGATTTAGCGAATGAAACAATTGTTACACCAGTAAAAGAAGCAGTAAAACAAAACGCAATTGGCGTCGGTGTTTCTGTTTTCGTCGGATCAGACTATGAAACACAAACTGTTTCAAATCTCGCAAATGTAGTTTCAGAAGCTCACGATTACGGTCTACCAGTACTCGGTATTACCGCTGTTGCGAAAGAATTACAAAAACGTGAAGCACGCTTTCTAGCACTCGCTTCCCGCGTATGTGTTGAAATGGGTGCTGACATTATTAAAACGTATTACTGCGAAGGATTCGAAAAAATCACCAGCACTTGCCCTGCCCCAGTTGTAATCGCTGGTGGTCCAAAACTCGATTCAATTGAAGACGCATTAAACATTACGTACAATGCACTGCAAGAAGGCGCAATCGGCGTAGATATGGGGCGAAACATATGGCAATCTGAACATCCTGCTGCGATGATTCAAGCGATTCATGGCATTGTGAAGAATAGATTGAATGTGAAAGAGGCACTCCAATTATTCGACGATGTAAAAAATTAAAATAAACGACAGACTATTACTCTTAAATATATACAAAATTAATATTTACTATAAAGAAAAACCTCTATGTTAGATTACTAAGTAACCTAGCATAGAGGTTTTCTTTTACATTTTTTTGTTCCGGATTTAGTCAGATTTCTACAGATCGCGTACGTTCCAAACAATCTCACCGCGCTCCCCCCACGTACTGTGATGCCGATGAAACCCTATCTTTTCTAATACCCGGAAAGACGCTGTATTCCAAGCACCTACAGTTGACCAAAGTCTTTGGCGCCCCGTAGCGATCGCGGCCTCAAGCACTGCTGATGCTGCCTCTGTCGCATAACCTTTTCGATGAGCACTTTGGAACAACTCATATGCAATCTCTGGCTCTTCAAGCGTGGAACGACCGATGATTAAACCACAGTATCCGATGAAATCCCCTTCTTCTCGCCTACGTATAGTAAGAAGAGAAATACCATTTTCAGTTGCTTTCTTGCGCATTTCGATAAGAGAGCTACGAACAGATTCAATGGTTGGCATGTCCACACCACGTTCACCAATTAATTGTCTCAGCCAGACTGCATCAGATTCCTCCCACATATTCAGATCGAGTCGTTCCGTTTTTAACTGGAACGCCATATCTTTAAAAACAGCTGTCATAGCGGTAACCTCCTATTGATTTCACTGTACTACTTATAATAGTTTCGTACTTTACCATATGGGAAACCTGCTTGATTCATACATTATTATTATTTTATGCATAAGCAATTCCTCTGCTAAATAGACCTTGTTATCAAACTTCATTTTAAGTCTACAATATTTGATTTATGAATGAGTTTAAATTTACATTTAAAAATGTATCGCACTTTCTTTTTTGTTAAAATAAAGAAAAGGAGGAATGATTATGAAACGAATGGGTTTTGAACGGCCTACTGATTATTACGATGAAAGGTTATATACTATCGATGAAAAAATTTGTGCCCTATTAAAAGAACGAAAAGAACTTTCAGATGGTGATCCAGGTTTTCCACATGATGAAGCCATTTATAAATGGGCAAAGCAATACGGATTCTATCCAGACTATTTAAATTCACTATTCTCTTCCATGATGGACGAAGGTGAATTTAAACCTCGCGTCGAACCAACTACATTCAAAAAACATTTACCTGTTTTTAAATCTTATGAACATGATGGTATCATGTATACCGTAACTTTTATTCGGCAATATGCAAATGCTAGTGTAGTTTATTTATATAGCGATTGGGATTCCACTGATAAAGTTTTTAATGAAAATAAGCCTCATAGTTTCTTCCAATTATCAATAGATGATACATATGACTGCTGGCCTGAAGGTGGTGGCGGTACTGATGGACATTTGAGTCATCATTTCGTTGTATCTCCTGCCCTTCCTGATAATTCGTCTGGAATTAGATTACGATTTAAAGAACTTAATATACCGTTTAGGAAAGATCAAGCTGTGATTGAATTTGAGATTCAGATAGATTAATAAAAAGGCTGTCTCACAAACCCTTTTCCTGACTAAAATTCGTTTATTTTTACTTTTATGTCCCTTAAAATAATTAAGCCCCTTTCCAAACTGGATAAGGGGTATAGTTACATCTTCATGCAATTACTATTGTAAATTTGTTATTAAATTTTCTTACCATCTTTATAGTCAAGGCAGGACACTTCAATTAACAATCCATTAAACATTGAAAAATAAAAACCGTAACTACTACCTCTCATTGCATACGGTTCCTTGTCTATTTCAATGCCACCAGCTACTAAACGATTATATGTTTGATCAACTTCACTTGAAGTATCCACTAAAAAACCAATATGAAAAGCTTCAGGGTACATAACTTCCTTATTTCCCTTAAATGCTTTTGGATCGCTTAGCACAAGTATAAATCCACTCTCATCACTCATCACTACTAGTGCCTTCCCCTTTTGCTCCAAAAATTGAAAATCAAAAAATGTTTCAAAGAAATGTCTCGCTTCTGATAAATCATCAACACATAGATTCAAATGATTTAACTTCATTTACTCATCTCCTATTAAACAGAAGTTATATAGACTCATATCCATAACACCTAAATATGTAAAGCAAGATATTCAAGCGTTCCGTCTAAGACTATGCTTTATAGTCTAATACTTTTCTCTATAGCTTAGAACGCTTTTTTAATGCATGCAATTACATGAATCATTCGACATGAAATTTTAATTTACCTATATAAAATGGTCAAATTATTTACTTTTCAAATTGTGTAAAATCCACTCAATCAAGAAAATTGCTGAAGAGGTACGTTCTATTGTATCCCCTACAAATAGTTTATGAAGTAATGCCTCCAAATGAATTGGTTTATTAGGCAACACTTGTATATACCTTAAAACAGATCCCGCTGGCGGTGTAGGCTTGTTATTAATAGCCCATATCCCTTCTAACAATGTCCAAGTTGACGTATGAACAATGTATGAAGCTTTTAAAGCAGACTGAATTTTAATGAGCGAACTATGCAACCAATGAGAAATGCCTTTCACTTTGTCACTAGAAACACGATAGTTTTCAAATTCATATGTAACTATTTCCTTTAACTTTTTCAACTCGCCGCTTTTATCAAATAAAATTTCCCCTTCTAAAAATGAGTATAATTCCATCGGATTGTTTTTGAAGTTTTCTAGTATTTGATTAACGTCTGCATACTTATATTCAACTAAAATTTCTTCTCTCGTTTCAGAATGAAATTTCTTATTTTGTCCGTCTTCTAAAAGAACATAGAAGTCTAAATCCGAATCAGGATATGCATCACCTCTTGCGACAGATCCGATAAGCATACATCCAGTTATCTTATTTATAGATAAGATTTCAGCTACTATGGTTTGCACTAATTTTTTATGTTGTTCATGTTTAACAGATATTTGTGCTTCTAACATTTGTAACCTCCAAACATTTTTTTCACTTCATTTACCTCCATTTATAACGAAACAATAAAACATATATCACATCCATATTTTACTATAAGTCAAAAAAAGAGGATATTTGTTTATTAATAAACAAATATCCTCTACCTTTAATTATATTTTACGACTGCTGATAAGCCGCTTTCGATGATTTTACATAATAAACTGCGTGATCCACTTTAATGATATGATCTGGTTTTGGTTTACCACGACTCGCTCTATGTCCTGCTAGATGTTCTTCACTTGTTTCCCAGTTTTTCCATGCTTCTTCAGATTCCCAGCGAATCATAACGACAACTTCTTCGTCGCCGCGTCTTACTTTTTTCACAAGAACGCTTAAGTCGATGAAGCCTTCAAATTTTTCAATAATACCTTCTCCAGTGAAACGTTCTACAACTATATTTGATGTACCTTCTTTTACTGTAAATGTTTTCGTTTCGATAAACATATAATCCCACTCCCTCTTTGTAATACGAATACTAGTATTCTTCTATTATAGTTGATTATGATAATTATTTTCAATTAAAAAGTTATAATTATTTGAATTATGCTGATTTCTCTTCTATCGCCTCATCTAAAAATTTGAAATACGGAAGTAATATTCCTATTAAAGAAGTGGTACATATAATCGCACCGATGATAAAGTATAGTGCTCTCACTCCCCACATTTCACTCAGTATGCCTCCTAATAACACACCTAACGGCATAGCGGATCGTATGAAAAATAACCGCACTGAAAATACTTGCCCTATCATATTGTTTGGTACTGTTTGTTGGCTTATTGTCGTGTTATGAACATTGAAAAAGGCAATGCAAATGCCTGCAACAACTTCAATGAACACTGCAATTACTATACTATGATTGAATGCTAGAGAAATATATGTGAGTCCTCCTATAAACAATCCACCAAGCATAAGTATACGCCGGCTTTTATATGTTACTTTTCCGACTAGTATAGATCCAACTACATAGCCAAATGGGAATCCGGCCATAAAATAACCAAATTCCGCATACCCGGCTGACAGCTCGTCTTTTATATAAGGAAGATTTGTAACTAGCGTAACCCCAACTCCAAATTGCACGAAAGTAAGAAAAATACCGAGCCAAACGATAACTGGTTTTGTGAAAAAATATGTAAAACCGTGAAGAAACTGTTCTAACCACGTTTTCCGAATAGATTGTTTTGTTCTCTTTTCTTTTATATTAAGTAGTAATGCGCCACTAACAAATAGACAAATACATACGAAAGATAATGTAAGTTCTGTTCCAATCAAATGAATGATTACTCCGGCTAATACGGGCGCAAGAAACATCATAAGACGAGCCATTCCATCAATATACGCATTTGCGTCTTGAAGCTGTTCTTTACTTACAATACTCGGTGTAATTGCTTGACTTGCAGGTGTATACAGCGGCGTAATAAGCCCGATTATTATTTGTACGACATACACATGCCATACTTCTATACTGTTAGTAAGTAACATGACTAACGGCAGTAAGAAAACCGAAGCCCGCATCCATTGCGAAAAAATCATAATCCACTTCCGGCTCCATTTATCAATAAATGGGCCACTTATTAGTTGTAGTAAAAGAGATGGGATAAAGTATAGTAGCCACATACTACTTAATGCTGTTTTTGATCCTGTTAATTCGTAAACAAGAATCGAATTACATAACGTTCCGAAAGCCCCGCCTAACTCTGAAATTGCACTGCCAATCCACATATAAAAGAACGAACGGTTTTTCAATACATTTTTCAATTTCACACACCAACTTTTCTACTAGATTCCTCCCTCTATGTGCATTCTAGTTGCATATTATCTATTTAAAAACGCATCTAATTCTTTCGCTAACGACTGTACTGCTTTCTTTCTCAATACATATTTCCCGTCATGTATATCTACTAACTTCGCTGCACGTAACAATTTCAAATGATGGTGTACAGTCGATTTACCGAGTTGCAGTCTTTCTGTAATTTCCTGCAAAGTCCGTTCTTGTTCGAACAACATTTTTACAATGCGTAACCTCGCTTCATCCCCAAGTGCCTTATGTTTTTGAACTAAAAAATAATTCGGTTCATATAGATCTTCAGGATGGATGCTTTCATTTGCGACTGGGTAATGAAATACTTTCGTATCTTCAATATCCGCCTCAATGTTCCACGGTCTGTACGTCATTTGTGGGATAAGAAGTACATAATGAACACTTGGTTCTGGCATATAGTTCACACCGCCAGTCGCCCACTCGACAAACTCTTCTGGTTTCATCTTTTTATTCATTTCATTTTTCGCTTCATAATCTCTTTGTAATATGGAAAGTATTTGCTCCTCCTCTTTCTGAATAACACTCTCATACCACCCTGTCATAACAGCGATTAAATGGGATTTCAGCACTTGTACATGAACATCACATATAAAATGAATATACGTGGAGAAAAACTGATGATCATGTGTCAGTTCCATTAGTTCATGTATTGCAGTTACGTCTCCACTTGCTGCTAAATGTCTTTTCTTTTCATACTTCTCGCCTAAAAACGGTAAGCATATATATTTCAAATCTACTTCTGAAAGCGAATCGATTTTAGCATGAAACTGTGCTAAGTCCTGAAAATCCTCTTTATACAACAACTGAAGTAACGCTTTCCACGTATTATGTTCTTCTACAAACTGTAAGTGCTCTCTCATTTCTTCTGTTAATGATTCCTTAATTTCTTCCCATTCATTTTGACTCTTTTCAAGGGTATCGATTAACCTTTTATGAGTGATTGCCGCAATGCCAAGTGCGCATTCGAAAAGTATCGAATACTTCACTTGAACATGGTAAGTTTCCCTCTTTCTACTCGTTATGTGATAGACCTCCATTTTATCCCCTCCCTGTTTACTATATATTAAATTCTATTTTTATCAAATTATACCTTCTACATTTTTAGAATTAATGAAATTTAAGTTGAAATACATTCATTCTAAATTAAGAAGAATAGGAGCTTTTTTATATACAAATAATAACTTTCAAGGAGTTGTTGACATGTATTTTATATTAAATATGTTAGGGATTTTCGTTGTCATATTAATCGTTTTCCTATGTTCGCCTAATAAAAAACATATAAAATGGAGACCAATCGTTATTCTAATCATATTAGAGCTCTTTATTACGTGGTTTATGTTAGGTACGAAGCTCGGTAGTATTATCATTAATAAAATTGCGTCATTTTTCAGTTGGCTACTGTCATGCGCGAATGAAGGTATTCGGTTTGCCTTTCCTTCCGCTATGGAAAATCAAACAATTGATTTCTTCTTTAGCGCATTACTTCCTATCATTTTCGTTATCACCTTCTTTGATATTCTTTCTTATTTTGGAATCTTAACTTGGATTATTGATAAAGTAGGTGCAGTTATTTCAAAGATTTCTCGTTTACCAAAGTTAGAAAGCTTCTTTTCGATTCAAATGATGTTTTTAGGAAACACCGAAGCACTTGCGGTTGTTCGTGATCAATTATCCGTTTTAAAAGATAATCGTTTATTAACTTTTGGAATTATGAGTATGAGTAGCGTTAGCGGCTCCATTCTTGGCGCTTATTTATCTATGGTTCCAGCAACATATATTTTCAGCGCAATCCCTTTAAACTGTATTAACGCATTAATTTTAGCCAATGTTTTAAATCCTGTAGAAATTACGAAAGAAGAAGACGTCATATATACACCTTCAAAAGATGAAAAAAAAGATTTCTTTTCTACTATTTCAAACAGTATGTTAGTCGGGATGAATATGGTTATCGTTATTTTAGCTATGGTAATTGGTTATGTAGCATTAACTGCATGTTTAAACGGGATTTTAAGTTTTTTCGTAACAGGTTTAACAATTCAAAAAATCTTCTCCATTATCTTTAGTCCCTTTGCTTTTTTACTCGGTTTATCGGGCAGCGATGCTATGTATGTAGCTGAATTAATGGGGATTAAAATAACAACGAATGAATTTGTTGCAATGATGGATTTAAAATCGAATTTAAAGTCGTTACAGCCACATACGATTGCGGTTGCAACAACATTTCTAGCTTCTTTTGCTAACTTTAGTACAGTAGGTATGATTTACGGAACTTACAATTCATTATTTGGCGGAGAAAAATCAGCTATAATCGGTAAAAATGTGTGGAAGCTTCTCGTTAGCGGAATGGCAGTTTCCTTATTAAGCGCTATGCTTGTTGGGCTATTTGTATGGTGAATAATATTTAAAATAAAAGACACTCAAACGAATTGAGTGTCTTTTATTTTTATTTTCGAATCTGACCATTTCCACGAATCACATATTTTGTAGAAGTTAATGCAGGAAGTCCCATTGGCCCCCTTACGTGTAGCTTTTGTGTACTGATGCCAATTTCAGCGCCGAATCCGAATTCAGATCCATCAGTAAAACGAGTGGATGCATTATGATACAGTGCAGCCGCATCTACAGCTGTGAAGAATTTGCTGACGTTTTCCTCGTTTTCTGAAATAATCGCTTCGGAATGCATAGAACCATACGTATTTATGTGATGAATCGCTTCTTCTATAGAAGAAACTACTTTCACTGCCAACGTGAGTGATAAAAATTCTGTTTCCCAATCTTCTTCTGAAGCAAGTACAATTGACGAATCGATTGCCAATGCTTTCTGATCACCACGTAGCTCCACGCCTTTTTCCTTCAAAGTTGAAAACAGCTCGCTACCAAATTGCTGCGCCCACTTCTCATGAAGTACAATCGTTTCAATGGCATTACATACAGATGGACGCTGCGTTTTTGCATTAATAATAATATCAATTGCCATTTGTTTATTCGCTATTTCATCAATGAAAATATGACAATTTCCTGCACCTGTTTCAAGTACCGGAACAGACGCTTCTCTCACTACCGTATCAATTAATTGTTTGCCTCCTCTTGGAATAAGAACGTCCAGGTAATCATTCATTGTAAACAACTGCTTTGCACTATCTCGCGTTGTATCTTCTATAAGCTGTACACTTTCTGGAGGCAAGCTTGTTTCTTTGAGCGCCCGATGAATAACGGAAACGATGGCTTTATTAGAATTGATAGCAGAAGAACTACCACGTAATATAACTGCGTTTCCTGTTTTCAAACAAATTGTAGCAGCATCTACCGTTACATTCGGCCTTGCCTCGTAAATCATGCCAACAACACCAAGTGGTACACGCATCTCCTGAATAGATAATCCATTTGGTCGCTCCCATTCGCTTACACATTCTCCAATAGGATCGCGTAATTCAATTAACTGCTTAATCCCCTCTGCCATATCAATAATACGCTGCTCAGTCAGCATAAGTCGATCAATGAGAGAATCGGAAAATCCTTTCGCCTTACCTTCTTCAATATCCCGTTTGTTTTCCTTTAAAATATAGGCTGTTTCTACTATTAGCCTTTCAGCAATTGCAGCAAGTGCTTCATTTTTTTGACTTGTAGATTTTAGTACAAGTTCTCTAGCAATTTCTTTCGCTTTTTTTCCCTTTGCCAACACTTCATTCATCTTCATTTCCTCCTTTTTAATATCACTATTCTTAAAGTGACACCCAATAATCTCTATGAATGACTTCATAATTATGCCTTTCGCCTCTTGCTTGAATATGTTGACTTTGCATACCTTTTATCTCTCTTAATTCCTCTGCGCTATATGTGCATTGTCCTTTTCCAATTACACGCCCTTGTTGCGTCATTACTTCTACGACATCGCCAACTTGGAAAAATCCTGAAACATTTGTAACGCCAGCAGGAAGAAGACTCTTACCATGCTGAATGATAGCAGTAGCTGCTCCAGCGTCTACTTCAATTTGTCCGCTAACAAGCGAATGCAACGCGATCCATTGCTTGTTCATCTTCATCTCTTTTTGAGGGGCATTTCCGACATACGTACCATCACCTTTGCCCTTCAAAACATCTACAAACTTCTCTTGTCCACGTCCTGTTCCGATAAATACACTCACGCCAAGAGAAAGTGCTGTCTTCGCAGCATCAATTTTTGATTTCATACCGCCAGTCCCAAGTTTGGACCCAGCATCTCCTGCAAGAGAAGCAATCTCTTCCGTAACTTCAGGAAGGAAATAATATTTTTTCGCATCCGCATTTTTCTGTGGATTTTTGTCATATAAACCGTTCACATCCGTAAAAATCATAAGCATATCTGCCGAAACAAGTCCGCTTACTAAAGCTGACAGCATATCATTATCACCGAACGTTAGCTCCTCTAATGAGATGGAATCATTTTCATTAATGATTGGTAGAGCAGAACGGTTTAGTAACTCTCCTAAAGTAGCGTAAGCATTACTATATTGTTCTTTTCTAGAAAAATCACTTCTCGTCAGCAATAGTTGCGCTGTAACGATGCCATATTTACGAAATTCCTCCGTGTACGCCTGCATTAACAAACTTTGTCCAACAGCCGCAGCAGCCTGTTTTCCTTTAATTGTCACAGGTCTGGTAGGATATCCTAGAGCCGAAAAACCTGCAGCGACAGCCCCAGATGTAATTAACAAAACTTCATGCCCTTCCTCTTTCAATCGAGCCAATGCGGCAACGTGATCTGAAAGTTGTTCTTTAGAAATGCCTCCGTGACTATCTGCCAAGGAACTACTCCCAATCTTTACAACAATTCGTTGTTTTTTCATTTTTTTATCCCCCAAGTCTAAAATCAAAGTTTTTTATAAATTACACTTCTATTCATATAGCTTGCAGCGATTCTATTCTTTTCAATGCTGCGCCTAGCCTATTTAAGAGCAAAATAAAAATGACCGCTTCGCCCTTAATAAAATAAAAAGGACGAAACGGTCATTGTTCCGCGGTACCACCTTAATTGATATACATAGATATCCACTTGGCGCCTATAACGCAGGCGAACGCCTAAACTTTCATTTAAGACTCAGGGATAGGTTCGATATATTCTATACGAGGAATCTTTCAGCCGGTGAATTCCACTCTCTTTCGCAAGAAGACATATGTACTATTTCCCTTCAACGATTTTCGGTTTAATTTTTTATATTATGCGATATAATTTGATTTGGTGTCAAGAAGTATTTTTAAAAATAAATAGAGCGGTAAGTTACTTGTATGAAATTATTACCGTACTGAATGAAAATACAAATCGATATAAGTTTAACTCATATTCATCAACATAAAACCTAAAATTAAAGTGTATATATTTACATAATGTCGAATATAATTGATTTTTATCTTTTGGTGTTGCAAAAAGGAATATATTCTCTTAGAATGTTTCTTTATATTACATAAAGATGTTATTGTTATTTTAAGATAGCAATTTCGAAATGATATAATTTATTATAAAAGGAGCAAGATTGAGTTATTATGGATAAACAAATTGGATTTATCGGTTGCGGAAATATGGGAATGGCTATGATTGGTGGGATGCTACACAAAAATATAGTGTCTGCAAATAATATTATTTGTTCGGATTTAAACACTACGAATTTAAAAAATGCTAGTGAAAAATATGGGCTAACTACAACTACTGACAACAATGAAGTAGCTAAAAATGCTGATATTTTAATTTTATCAATTAAACCAGACCTATACACATCAATCATTAACGAAATAAAAGAAGTAATCAAAAACGATGTTATCATCGTAACGATCGCTGCCGGGAAAAGCATTAAAAGTACTGAAGAAGCTTTTGCTAAAAAATTAAAGGTTGTAAGAGTAATGCCTAACACCCCTGCTCTTGTTGGAGAAGGAATGTCTGCATTATGCCCTAATGAAATGGTGACAGAAAAAGATTTAGAAGATGTGCTAAACATTTTCAATAGCTTTGGTCAAACAGAGATCGTAAGCGAAAAATTAATGAACGTTGTAACATCTGTAAGCGGTTCTTCACCAGCATACGTATATATGATTATAGAAGCGATGGCAGACGCCGCTGTACTTGATGGTATGCCACGCAATCAAGCATATAAATTCGCTGCTCAAGCTGTGTTAGGCTCTGCAAAAATGGTACTAGAAACAGGCATACATCCAGGTGAATTGAAAGATATGGTTTGTTCTCCTGGCGGAACAACGATAGAAGCTGTAGCAACATTAGAGGAAAAAGGATTACGAACTGCAATTATTTCAGCAATGCAGCGCTGTACACAAAAGTCTGTTGAACTATCTGGGCAAACGAAAAAGTAAAACTATAAAAGAGATCACGTTAGCTTTGAATTTAGTTAGAAAACGGTGGATTACATACTCTCTCGCTTGCACTAAATGATAAACGGACAAACTCATAGATACTTGAGTTTGTCCGTTTTTTTGATTATACTACAATAATTTCATTTGTATCTTCTTTTGAAATTTCAGTTTTATCCCTTCCTTATTCTCTACTATGATTGTGTAATTTTATTAGAAACTAATAATTTTTCAATGCATTTCGGTAACATATCTAATAGCGTTTCAAATGCGTAATTTACATCTAAACGTTCTGTCCATTGATGTGCATCTTTTCCTACCGGCCCCATATTTAATACCGGAACGTCAAACTCTTCTAGATCCTTAAGTGGAATCGAATAACCTTTATCCCATAATGGCATATTGTCTACAAGTGAACTCATTGAATCTAGTGGATTCTGTAAGCCCACATAGCTCAAATCTGAAATTCCCCCAAAATAGTTTTGGTTTTCAAATGTAATGTTATGATTGTAGTGAGCATACTTTTCCATTTCTGCAACTACATCTTTAATTAACGGATTGTTGCGTGAACTTACAGCTGGATAATATGGTGGAGCAAAGAAAAGTACAATCATCGGCGCCTTTTCTTTACATAAAATAGATAGTTTATCTACTAAATCAATTGTTACCGCACGATCATCTTTATCTTCTCTATTTTTTATTATATTAGATTGAATATCATCTATTTTCTCTTGCCCATGTTGTTCAATTGCATAAGCGATAAGCTCTTCATACGTTAATACATTTACTTTCATATTAGGCGGTATAAACGGATTATATTTAGAAAAACGATATGCTTGCTTCTCGTATGATTCTTCTATTTTCTCTGCTACTTTCGTTACTTTTTGACGTAACATTGAAACAACGTCTGTCATCGTTTTTTCCAGTAAAAACAAATTGAATAATGTGACTGCACGATGCGGAATTTGTACAGAATAATCCTCCTTTAAATCACGTTGAAGTAAGTTAGTTGGGGGAGGACTCGCTTCTCCTTCTACAACATCACAAAGGTCCGTATTCAATTCTAATTCAGCCGTTAATAAAGCAGCCATATAACTCCCATTTAAGCCTGCAAATGGTTCACCCACATGTGTTTCTTTACCATAGCAAAGAAATCCAGGTAACACTTTACCAATAGAACCAGTATAAATATACTTATTTTGGTCACCAGGATGTCGTGAAAACATAGGCTCTGAATTTAATACCGTTTTATAATCCAAGTTATGTTCTCTTGCTAACTCTAGTAGTCTTGGAACAGCAGCCCTCATCCCTACAGAGTTTACTTCTTCATCTGGAACAGCTAATAAAAGAACATTCCCGTCAAATCTTCCTTCACAGGCTTGCTCAATCATTGCCATTTGTAATGTGAGGCCGCATTTCATATCCATTGTTCCTCTGCCAAACAGCCAATCTCCTTGTTCTATATCTTCACGTACATGGTCTGGTAATTCATCTTTATGAGAATAAAACATAGATGTTAACTTTTTAGGATTAAATGCATCTTCTTTCCAAACTCCGTAATCTTGCACATCTACAACATCAAAGTGACTAACTAGAATTACGGTATTTTTTGTACTATCGCTTTTCTTTACTAGGGCTGTAACAAAATATCGTCCGTCCCCCGTCGGATTTTTTTGCAAATGATGTGGGTTTTCTTTGAAGTACTGTAAATCAGATAATTGTTCCACAACAAAGTCTGGCAATATCACTTCAGCTTCTGTACCTGTAATACTAGGAATTTCAACAAGACTGCTTAATAATTGAATCAATTGTTCTTTTGATTGCCACTTTGACATATAAATCCCCCTATTTTTTCCGCATTATGAAAATGAATTCCAGTATATGAATAAAAAATGACGACAGTTATCAAAATTATAGCTCTGATGTACTGCCGATTTTTATTGATATTTCATGAGCTGCTTGTTTTACCTTACTAATCAGAAAAGATAGTCGATCATCATTAATGCGGTGACTAATTAACCCAACACTTAATGCTCCTACTACTTTATGATTAAATCCGATAATAGGTGCAGCTACTGAAGCTGTCCCTTCTGTTTTTTCACCATAACTTACCGCATATCCTTCAGTTTTTATTTGCTTTATTTGATCTAAAAGAATGTGCTTTTGTTCTGGTAATGAAGAAAGTAAATGTTCTACAATATGTTCCATTTCATTCGTTTTCATATTGGCAAGCATCGTTTTATTTGCAGCACCAATTGAAAGTGGAATTTGTTCCCCTAAGTTATCAATAACTCGAATTTTTAAAGGGCTATCCATTCTTTCAATGATAATAGAATGTGTTCCATTTGGAATGTTCAAATAAACACTCTCTTCCACTTCAGAGGCTAACCGCTTCATCACTTCTCTTGCAACTGATCTGTAGTCTACCTTCTCCAATTGACGTAATCCTATTTCCATCCACATTGGCCCAATTTTGTACTGTTTCGTTTCTGAAATTTGCGTAACTAACCCATGCTCGATTAAAGAGTTAAGTAATCTATGTACTGTACTAACTGGGAGATGTGTTCTGTCCGCTATATCAGAAATTGCCCAATACTCTTTTTCATTAGTAGAATTTAACAACTTTATAATACTTATCGCTCTATCAATGGACTGCACCATAATAACTCACCTCAGCTTGACTTGTAATATGCTAGTTCGCTCAATTACCTATCAATTTAACAAAAATTTAAAATGAAATCAATCTATTTATTCAATTTTCTAAAAATAAAAATATACCACTGATAACAATTTGTAAGCGCGAACAAAAAAATATTGACTTTTCTTTTTAATTATCTGAAAATTATAACAAGATTTCACATCACGGAATACATTCCACAATACGGAAAAACATCAAACTTCATTCTATCAACTACGAAAGTGAGGAAAACAATGACGCAAGTAAGTAATACAAACAATGAATTAAAACGTACGATGAAAAGTAGACACTTATTCATGATTGCACTCGGTGGTGTGATTGGAACGGGATTATTTAACGGATCTGGTTTTATTATAAGTCAAGCTGGACCTGGTGGATCCGTACTTGCCTTTATGGCTGGTGGATTATTAATGTATTTCGTTATGCTTTGTCTTGGTGAACTTGCTGTAGCCATGCCTGTTTCAGGTTCTTTTCAGGAATATGCAACTAAGTTCATCAATCCTGCAACTGGCTTTACAATCGGATGGTTGTATTGGTTAAGCTGGGCGAATACGACCGGTCTTGAATTTACAACTGCCGGCATTACAATGCAGCGCTGGTTTCCTGATATTCCTGTTTGGGTTTGGTGTTTAATATTTGGCGTTACTATCTTCACTATTAACGCATTATCTGCTCGTAGTTATGCAGAAACAGAATTTTGGTTTTCAAGTATAAAAGTATCTGCCATTATAGCTTTTATTATCCTTGGCGGTGCCGCTATGTTCGGTTTTATTGACTTAAAAGGCGACGAACCAGCCCCGTTATTATCAAATTTCGTAAATCATGGCGGTTTATTCCCAAATGGACTTGCAGCTATTCTATTAACAATGGTTACAGTCAATTATTCCTTCCAAGGTACAGAACTTGTCGGAATCGCAGCAGGTGAAAGTGAAGATCCAGCAAAAACTTTACCTCGTTCTATTAGAAATATTATATGGCGCACGATGTTTTTCTTCGTCTTAGCAATCTTTGTTCTTGTTGCTTTAATTCCTTGGGAAGAAGCAGGATTAACAAAGAGCCCATTCGTTGCTGTATTTGATAATATCGGTATTCCATATGCAGCTGATATTATGAATTTTGTTATTCTTACTGCTGTTCTTTCTGTCGCAAACTCTGGACTGTACGCCGCAACTCGCATGCTTTGGTCATTATCAAAAAATGAAATGGCTCCGGCCTTTTTAAAAAAATTATCTTCACGAGGAATACCTTTAAACGCTTTAATTTTGACAATTTCTATTTCTGCTTTTTCTCTTTTAACAAGCGTTGTAGCTGCTGAAACAGTTTACTTATGGTTAATTTCCATTTCTGGCGTCATTACAATCATTGTTTGGATGTCAATTTGTGTCTCTCAATTCTTTTTCCGTAAACATTATTTAGCAGACGGTGGAAAATTAGAAGACTTAAAATTTAAAACTCCACTTTATCCACTTGTACCAATTCTTGGTTTTGGATTGTATGGCATTATATTAATCAGTCTTATTTTTATCCCAGAACAACGACTTGGAATCTATTGCACTGTACCGTTTATCGTTTTTTGCTATACCTACTATCACTTTAAAGTTAAGAAAAGAATTGCTACTAACACTCATAGTGAAAGTAAAATTAGCGAGACTATGTAATACTATACTTATATATAAAAGACCGCACATGGCTTTCATTTCATATGCGGTCTTTTATCATTGGCATTTGTTCTATTCCCTTTTCATTCATTACCTCATACGATTCAGTGTTACTATATACCTTTACTTGGATTGCAAGTTCTTTGAAAAGCGATACCAATTTCCATAATGCGGTAAATACTACAATACTAGTAATTGGATTTTTTCACTTTTAATACGTTATTGATTTTCTTTACTGTTTTGATATATTGAATATATATTGCTTAAAAATTTAAAAAAAGACAGGAGTTATCTACAATGATAAAAGGTTTCGGGGGAATATTTTGGAGAACTAAAAATCTTGATGTTATAAAAAAATGGTACAGTGAAGTGTTGAAAATTGAAATAGAAGATTGGAATGGGACTGTGATTAAACCCCAATTAGGAAATGAGACTATTTTTTCTTTCTTTACCGAAAATGATAATTATTTTCCAATAGAACAGCAAGTGATGTTAAATTTTGAAGTACATAATTTAAATGAGACTATTCATCATCTTGAACATATTGGTGTACCTCTTGAAAAGAAAGAAGAAATTAGTGAGTTCGGAAAGTTTATTTGGATTAAAGATCCTGAAGGTCGTCTAATTGAGCTTTGGGAGAAATAGACGGTTATAATCCTTTGCTATTAAGCTAACGGTTGCTTTCATTCAACAAAATAAATAAAAAAGTCGATTCCTTAACTCCACAGGAAATCGACTTCTTCTATCCCATCGCAATAAAATGGAACTACTTCCCTTGATTAGATTGTTTTCGAACAAAAGATACGAAAAATAGTTTTTTCTGGCTGCTTATTTATCCCTTCTAATTCGCTTTAAAATTATATAATGGCTTAATAATGTGCTTTATATCTATTGTTTCTTTTGTATTTTCTATAATTTCATCCATTGGCTTGTATACCATTGGTGCCTCATCAATTGTGCTCTCTACTACCGATGTAGTCCAAACCTCTTTCATCGTATTTTGGAAGTCCTCTAGACTCAATAATTCTTTAGCCTTCTTAAGACTCATGATACGTCCTGCCCCATGCGGACCAGAAAAGTTCCAGTCTGGATTACCTTTACCAAATATTTTATCTTGTATTGTCATTGTTGTCCCAATCGTGCAACCTGCTCCTGCATGTGTATCTGGCATAATACGAATTTGACTATCCTTTACGAATTCTTGGTTACAAAGATCAATAATCTGCCCAGTTGCAGTCTCATCAACGTTATTCGTAAATACTTTTGCTTCATTGTATTTTCCTTGTAATTTCAACATCTTTCATGTCCCCTTCCTTTTGAAAGAATTATTTTATTACGTTGTATGTGTTCTTATAATTACTATCATCCACCTTCTGCTTTCCAATATATATGTACTATATCTTTCACTATAAAAAAATTATAATGATTCATTTTGTTTACATAATATAATTACTATCTCTTTATATTTATACCTACACATAAGCATTACTCCTCCTAAATATCGATCATATAATAATTAAATAAAAACTCCCCTTAAATCGAAAATGATTAAGGAGAGTTTTTTATTTACGATGAAATTATAGTTCAGATTTCACTCGAACAGAAACATTGTTTTTAATTATTTTTTTGAATTCTTTAAAGGTAACAAAATTGTTACTTTTCTCATCCCAAAGACGAAAACGGAGTGATCGTAAGCTTGTAGCAAGTGTAATCGTTGGTACATTTTTTAACGGAAGCGTATTATTGTGTGCCTCTTCTAGTTTATAGTTAGGTACTCTTGGACTTAAATGGTGAACATGATGGAATCCAATATTACCAGTTAGAAATTGCAAGATTTTTGGAAGTTTATAAAATGAACTTCCTTCCACTGCCGCTTTCACATATTCCCAATCTTTATCCTCTTCAAAATAAGAATCTTCGAATGTGTGCTGTACGTAAAACAGCCAAATTCCTACTGAACCCGCTATTAAGAATATCGTACCATGCACTAACAGAAACGATTGCCACCCAATTGCCCAGCAAAGTATAGCTATTAAAGCAACGATTATAATATTCGTCAAATACGTATTCATACGTTCTTTCTGTCTAGCACCTTTTCGGTTAAATCTATTTTTAAATAAGAAAACATAAATCGGACCTAATCCAAACATAACGAATGGATTGCGATATAAGCGATATGCTAAACGAAGTCTAAATGGCGCAGCTAAATATTCATCCACTGTAAGCGTCCAAATATCTCCTGTACCTCTCTTATCCAAATTACCACTTGTAGCGTGATGAATAGAATGCTCATGTCCCCATTGATCAAACGGGAATAAAGTTAACACACCCATACATGTCCCTACGATTCTATTTGCAGGTCGACTTTTAAAGAATGAATAATGGGTACAATCATGAAAAATAATGAAAATCCGTGTCATAAAACCCGCGGCTAACAGAGATGGAACTACCGATAACCAATAAGAAACGGACAAACTTTTATAAGCAAGGTACCATAAAATAATGAATGGCACGATTGTGTTAATAAGTTGCCACACACTTTTTTTAATCGTTGATTTTTCATAAGGAGCAACTTGTTTTTTTAAATTTTTAGTATTTTCTAATGTCATTGGTCTAATTCCTTTCCTTTATGTTGCTAATTCACATTATAGCATACTATTAGTATCAGGTGTTAAAAGTAGCTGTAATAAATATTATATAATATAAAAATTTCTTTTTTCTTACTCATTACTTACAAATTACTTACGGTCAAAAAAGCTTATATAATCGGACAGATGGAGCATTTTATTTGTTAAAGAAACTTCTATTCCCTCCCCAATAAATATATATAAACAGAAAGCTTTTTCACTTCTATGTATCTTTTTTCTTCTTATAAATAGCAAAGAGATTTTTTCATTTGTATTTATATAATAATCTCTTTTTCACAAGAAGAAAAGAGCTGCCATAAGTCAGGTTTCACCGACTTATGGCAGCTCCTTTTCATTTTATTTTAGCGATGGATCCAAACTGCACCTGCAGACTTGTCTTCAGCTTGACCTACTACTTCAAACTTCAATCCAAGTTTCGGCAACTTACGTCCGGCATCTGGAATAACACTGTTGATGTATTGCTTAGAATCATCAAATTTCGCAACGCCTGGCAATCCTTTATAATCAAAGATACCGCGAGTTGGCGAATTTACTTTCCATGCTGGCGTTTGATCAAATGAGAATGCCGCATCGGCAATTTGATAACGCGTACTGCTCTTCACAGTTGGTTGTCCATTTAATGTTCCTACGATTGCCTCTGGATGAGAATCTACTACCCCAAGGAATCCTTCGCCTGGATGAACGCCTACCCAGTTATCTGTAAAGCTTTGATCCGCATACCATACAACCATTCCTGTATTAAATACTGGACCACGTGCATGTTGTAGCGCCGTGTCAGACCCAGCGTAATTTCGCCACTCAATATAGTAGTTATGTTTTTTCTGTTCAAATCCGTTAGACACAGTAAATCCTTTTAGCGTCATTGCTGGCTGGCCTTCTGCATCATCAGAGAAAACCACTTTTCCATCTACAGTTAATGCTGCATTGTCTAATGCAAATCCTTTATAAGCTACTGCAATATCTGTTACATACTCAAATTGCAGTTTTAATTTCTTTCCTTTAAATTGGCTTAAATCGTATGATTTATCAACCCACTTACCATCTGTTGTATCTACCACGCCTTTTACATCTTTTTCGCCCATTCTATCAATACGTGTCTTCGTTCCATCTTCTGCAATCGCATTTACGTCAAGGAAATCATACTTCGCTTCCAATTCATAAAATGCCTTATAATCAAATTTAGCATCCGTTGCAGTCGTTAAGTCAAATACTGGTGTCTCAAGTGTTGTATGAATGTCATTTCCTTTTGTGCTGTAATAAAACTTCTTACCAAATGCTGATTCGATATTTTTTATATCTTTGTCTGGCAAGTTAACACGAACGATTCCTGGTCGTTTTGATTTTGTAACACTTTGATCTAAATATGTTGCAGTACCAATTCCCGTGCGAAGTTTATCATAATCTACTTCGACGATATTCGCCCAGTTCCCCTTCATATTCTTTTGGAAAAACTCTTTATTTTGCGGTGAGAAACTTGTTGGCTCTGTTCCCGCAATTTTTCCAGCCCAGCTACCGCCGCTCATAAGGGACCATGATTCAACAGGTTCACCTTGTCCAGAATACTTTGTATCATATTCATCTGGTAAGCCTAAATCATGACCATACTCATGCGCAAACACACCAACTGCACCGTCTTCAGGCTCGATTGTATAATCATATGCAGCCATCTTTCCGCCCCAGTTTGATACAGTAGATTTTGTACCATCAATCGCATATGGCTTTGATCCTAGTTTTGAACGATGGGACCAAATCGCATCATCTTTCAATTTACCACCGCCAGCTTCTTGACCTACGCCCGCATGTACAACCATTAGGTGGTCAATAATTCCATCTGGCTCGTTTTTATTTCCATCACCATCTTGATCGTATTGATCAAATTGATCATAATCAGCTAAATTAATGCCTTTTGCTACAGCTGCTTTTAATGCTTCTTTCACAAAATCGCGTGGCCCTAAAGGACCTTTATTATCATGACCAGTTCCCGCATCCGCACCATAATCTGAAGCTTTTCCTGGAACAGTAAGCCATTCGGTTACAGTGCCATCAACTGTGTAGCTTCCGCCAGATTGCTCTTCATAATATTGTTTAAAAGTGTTAATCTTCGATCCATCAAATAACGTAAATTGCTCATCACCAAATAACATTTTTTGATAATGTTCACGATTAAAGTCCTTAGAATACATGTAACCCGGTTCTTGATCAATATTATTATGCTTAAAATCGCTAAATTCTACGAGTAAAACAAGCACTTTATCTTTTCGAACAGCTCCATTGTACTCTTCTTGCTTCGCTGGTGTAGTAGGTACTTTTCCATTTAGTTTTCTAGAATTCAATCCTGCATCTTGTCCAGCCACTGGTCCTACTTCAGGTTGCTGCGCCTGTTCATTTTCCTTCATTTTTGTATCTTTTACTTTTTTCATAAAATCAGAAGCTTCTTGCGTAAGACTATCTCCTGTCAAGATTTCTTTCCCAGGGTTTTCCCCTTTCTTTTTCTCAACATAATTTTCGACAGCCTTTGATATCTCAGCTTGTGATGCAGATTGATCAATTACTCCCCTTTGTTTCAGCGCTTCTGCCAAACGCTCATCTGGTATTAAATGCTCATCAATTGGTAGAGATGGTGGCGTATCAGCATACGCTGCATGACTTCCAAAAGCAAACGTACTACTTAACACTGCCGCTGTTGCTAAAACTGATAATGGTTTTAACTTCTTATTCTTTTTCAATGCTTTTCCTCCCCAGTGTCTGCAAATTATCGTTTTTTTTGCCGATAGGAACATAATATTCGTTATAATACGAATATTCAATTTTTTTAAAAGGCTAAAATGTTGAGAAATATTTTTTAGGGTGAAAAACATATGATAAATAAATTTACAAGAAGTCCATTTTAGAATTTGTGATTCTCTTTACTCTTGTTTTCGAATGAAATTTCATCTACACAAAAAAGCCAATTCCTAAGTACTAGCTAAGGAATTGGCTTTTTTTTAATGAGAATATTTTATGAATAAATGGATTGCTTCTTCTGGTATATAGAACTTGCCATTGCTTTCTACAACGACACTACCTAATTCATATTCTTTATTCTTAATACGAATTATATTTTTATTTACAAATAATTGAGCTTTTACATTATTACGTTTTACTATGAGCACCGGGTTTTCTGCATCAGTATTATCTATTGCTACTGTTGCACCTTTTCGTTTAAAGGCTAATTCACTCTCTACAAATAATTTGTTTGTTACTTCTTCTAAGTTAAAGTCCATTGCTTTCGCCATCGTCTTCGCAATGTCTATGTTTTGGATCAAACCTTTTGGCTTTTGAGGACCGTAAGAATATAAAAACACATCCTCACCTGTATGGCCTCCTGTTGTGAAGCCTATGTTCGCATGATTGGCCAATAATGTAGTAAGTATTGGACCTACATCCGATTTCTTTTTTGCTGCTTTTACTCTTTCTTTTTCATCATAAGTTAAATTGTCCAAACCGTATAATTTAGCTACATCTTCTACATTTGATAAATCAGATTTTAGTTTATTTGTAGCACCTTCAAGTGTCATTTTCGATTTTTTTAATGGACCAATGTATGCAGAGACCGGCGTAATATTATAGCCTTTTGTCGTATTCGCATTCCCAATAGAAATACCGCTGTTACCATGATCAGTTACAGCTATTAACATCGTATTACCATCTTTTTTTGCAAATTCCAATGCTTCTGCAACTGCGTTATCAAATGCTAATACATCACTAATCATCCCTATTGGATCGTTCACATGAGCTGCCCAGTCTGGCTTACTTCCCTCTACAAATAAAAAGAAACCATCTTTATCTTTTGATAGTGTTTGAATTGCTTTTTCCGTCATTTGAGAAAGTGTTGGTTGCTCCGGATTTGTTGCTTCGCGATCCATATCAAACGCAAGAGCATTATGTGAGAAAGAGCCCCAAATTTTCTTAGATTTAGAGTTCAATAATGCATCTTTCGTTTCAACAAAGTCGTATCCTTTGTTTTGAATCACCTTTACTAAATCTTCACCATCTTTTCTTTTTATAGGTAGCAGTGCCTCTTTTCCCCCACCTAATACGACATCTATATTTTGATACACTTGCTGCTCCGCAATTACGTCAAAACGCTTACGGTTAATATGGTGAGCAGAAAATCCAGCGGGAGTAGCATGCTGAATTTCAGCTGTAGCAACTATTCCAGTTGCGCGACCAGTGCGTTTGGCACCTTCTAAAACATTGGCAACTGGACGTAACTTGTCCTCTTCTTTGATTGATTTTAAGCCAGGTGAACTTACAATAGAAGGTAATATACCTACATATCCTGAATTCGATTTATTCCCCGTCGCTAAAGCTGTAGCTGCTGGGGCTGAGTCTGTTATAGCTGATTCCGCCGAATAGGTACGAACTCCTCCTGTTACAATTTCATCTAGTGCAAGTGGTTTCCCTTTATACAAGCGAGCTAATGTCGTTGCTGAAGAACTCGTTCCGTCCATAACCATTATGATTACATTTTTCGGTTGCCGTTCTACTTGTTTCACCTTAGCTTCCACCGTATGATAATTCATCATGCTTTCCGTACATAACATACTTAGTGTGATTGTTCCTACTAACAGTAACCTTTTCATCAATAAACCCAAATTCGACATTGTTGTTCCTCCGTATGTTTCACATTCATTTATATACAAAAAGATTTCCACAACCTATATATGTTTTATTAGTCCCCAATTTTCATGAAGCTAACAATCATTACCTTCATTTTCTTTTATTAGTAAAGCAACGAACGATACATATCATAGCTTTTTATGTTCAAATAAATAGAGACCACACTTTTTTATAAAAACGTCTTATCATTCTCTTCACTAAAATTTGTTTCTCAATAAAAATCCGATTGAAATAAATAAGAATTTATTGTTAAACGATAAAATTTATGTTAAATTAAAATGATAATTTAAAAATGAGGTGCTTTATATGAACCAAGGATCAACACTCTTTTTAAAGACAGCAATTATCCTTATCGGTATTCCTGTTTTTGCTTTGTGTATATTTTTAATTCCTAATATTGGGAATTATACAGCGGACTTATACCCGGATATTGCATATATAAAATATCTTGTTTTAATCAATCTATATGCAACGGTGATACCTTTTTATTTTGCTCTATATCAAGCCTTTAAACTTGTAAGCTACATTGATAAGGGGAACGCCTTCTCGAAATTATCTGTTAGAGCTTTAAAAAAGATAAAACAATGTGCTATTACAATTAGTGTATTATATGTAGTAGGTATGCCGCTTTTCTATCTTGTAGCAGAGAGAGATGATGCACCAGGTATTATAATAATTGGCATGATCCTTATCTTTTCTTCAATGGTTATCGCAGTCTTTGCTGCCGTTCTCCAAAGACTTTTAAAAGATGCGATAGATATAAAATCAGAAAATGATTTAACGGTCTGAGGTGAATAACATGGCAATAATAATTAATATTGATGTAATGTTAGCAAAAAGAAAAATGAGTGTAACTGAACTTTCAGAGAAGGTTGGAATTACAATGGCTAACCTTTCTATATTAAAAAATGGAAAAGCAAAAGCAATTAGAATTACAACTTTAGATGCTATTTGTAAAGCGTTAGAATGCCAACCAGGGGATATTTTAGAATATCAACCGGAAGATACCGAATAAAAAGAGTCCTTCATACGAGAAGGACTCTTTTTATTACATATTACGGCGCAAAACTAATTTGACCAGTAAACAATAAAATAATTGCGATGATCCAAAATATAAATAATGATAAGGACAGTATTATTGAAATAATAGCAATCCCCTTCTTCTCTGTTTGTTTCGTTATCGTAATGCTAGAAAGTATAATACCTGCAACTGTGAGGGCAACTGTAATATAATCTCCCACTACATTACCCACATTGGCTATCCTTGTCGGTGTAATAAAAACGAACAGAAAACATAAAACACCGATGAGTAAAGATATGTAGCTTATTATACTGTACTTCTTTTTAGGAACTATTTCAGTTTTCATACTAACCCACCCTTTCTCTATAGCTATGTGTTTATATTAGCATGAATACCCATAATTTGGTTAAAACAAAAAAACAGATAAAGTGGACACAACCACTTTATCTGCCATTACATTTCTACCTAATTACTAACCCAGCTATTTCTTCTTTATCGTTATAAGTTACGATAAAGGTACGTTGTTCTTTACTATACTTTGCTACAAGAATAACAGTATATAAACCATCTTTTTCTTCAATCGATTTTTTCTCAATTTTTTCGAATGTACCAGCTTTTTCAATTATAGGCGTAAGTTCTTTCATTTGCTCTTCTGATAAGGCTGATTTCATTTTACTATCAAATTTTTCGTGTACGTCTTTATACTTCGCCTCATTTAGTAATGATACAATTTCTTCCGCCTTTGGAATAAACTTTTTTGACGTACTTTCATCTACTTTATTACCGGTACATGCTGCAAGCGCGAACGCCGCGATAGCACTTATAATAATAAGTAACATTCTTCTCATTTTCATACACCCTTTCTTTTTAAAGTGAAACTATAACTAAAAACGAGTAAAGCACAAATTGCTATTGAAACTTCTGACATAATGATCCCGCTTTTCCCTGGTACATATAGCGATATAATGCCAGCTAATGCATTTGCAGTTCCATGGATGAGAATTGCATAGAAAACATAACGAAATTTCTTTTGGGCGACAGCTTGTAATATAATGAAGGAAAGTCCAATATGCAATACCATCGCGAAGATGCGCTCAATACCGCCCAAATAATAACTGTCACCATTTTGAATGACTGTTTGTGACAATAATAGGGATATTACCGGGATACCAACTATCAACACCGCTTCAATACCACCATGCCCTGCTCCAAATAAAAAACCAGACTGCCAATCTCGTTGCTTCATAAAATAACGCATTGCGATAAAACGAGCTATCTCTTCAAAAATTCCAGCTGATAAACTAAGCAAAAGTACAAATAATACAGGCTGCATTATTGAAAACATTTGAAAATCTGTGCTAGTTCCATTTACATAATTCAGTATTGGTATGCGGATCAATATTTGCGATACAACAAAAGCCAATACACCTAACATATATGGAATATAGCGTTTCTTCCAAACAGCATATAAAAGTGCTACAAGCGGTAAACCAAAGCAAATCATTGTTGTAAAAATAAGTCCATTCATCTCGCTTCACCTCTTACTTGAAGTGTATAAAAACGAGTGAAGAAAGTATGTAGTTCTTTCCTATTCGGTTTCATTTTCATCATAGATGGTCATTTTATCTCTTTTAATATGAATGTTTGCGTGAAATAAGGACTTACATAAGTTGTTTCTAACGTTGCATTATTTGTTTTATTCATGATACGTTTTAATGAGAATAACCCGTATCCTCTAGCCCCCTCTTTACTTGAATGGTTTTTCTCATAAATTTTTTGCAAATCAATCGCTTCACTCTTTGAACTATTACGCACGATAAAATATTGTCGTGAATCCATTTCAAAGAATGCGATTTGCAATATCTTTTCCTCACTATGTACTGCTTCTTCAATTGCATTGTCTACTAAAACTGAAATGATGCGAATAAATGAAATAACCGTCATCGAAACACTTTCAATATTCTCTGGTATATCGAGCATTATTTTTATTTGTTGGTGCTGGGCAGTGCTAACTTTCGCCCTTAATACACTTCTCACTTCAGGGATATGTACGCGAGATAATTTCGCAATATCAAGTTCATGATCATTTATTGTTTTTAACGTAGGAGCTATAACGTCATAGTACACTTGCTCAATTTCTTTCACATTTTTCGTACGTATTCCCTCTTCTAACGATAGTAATACATTCATATAATCGTGACGGAAACTAGCAAGCTCATCATGCATATCCTCTAATTTCTCCACATAATCTAATAACTCTTTATCCAAACGTTTTTCATGCTCTTCTTGTAACTTTGCTCTCGATAAATGTGAACTTATAAGTACTATGATGACTAATAATAAAAATACAATAATCGCTGAAATATAACTTACATCACTGTATTGTTGATTTAATTGTGCTAATAACGCAGAAGATGGCTGAGTTAAGATTAGTTCAATAATAAATCCGGCAATTAATAATATATAAGTTACATAGTATAGCGGACTACCTACTATATATTGAGCAATTTTTTGGATTCTTTTACGGGCTACAAAAATACCGATAAAAGTAAATGTCGATACGGTAAGGTGAATCATGCTTCCTGTCCATAAATATAAATTGAATGGCGTTAACATAAAGATTTTCATTCCTAAATCGAAAAGCAACATTTTTACTAACGTTATAATCACCATGCTCACTAGTGCAAAATATACATTATGCTTAAGTTTTAATTCATTTTGCATTAATCCTAAACTTATTAGAAATAACACAATGGTACTATTCAATTCTGGATATCTCGTTACTGTTACGACAATAGCAAGTAAAATAATGAATACTGCACTTAAAGCTATTAACATTCTAACTGATAATCTATTGTACCGGATTAATTGAATATATAAAAACATATGGCTCATACTAGTAAGCAGTATTGCAAATAAATCATAAATATACATTACATCTCACCCTTTAATATGTTACGTACTTTACTCACTAAGCGCCGTGATACTGGAATGCGTTTCCCGCTTTTTAAAACTATCATTTTTTGCTTCGCATCGTAAGAAGACAGTTGCTTCGTATTCACGATATATGATTGATGACAACGAAATAAACGTTCATCTACTAATTCAATTTCTTTTAAAGTCCCATAAAAATAAACAATTCGATCTAACGTCACTAATGCTAAACGGTGCGGTTCATCGGTCATAACATATTCAACTTCATGAAACGGAACCCGCACAGTTGCATTACTATTTTCAACGATAAAGTCATCGGACGGAATAATATGCTTATTACGCGCTTCATATTTGAGTAAACATTGTTCAAAAACGTTACGCCTCTCCTCGTATGGCAACCCTTTATCAATAAAAGTTAAAGCTGATACCATGTATTGATATGAAATAGGTGCAAATTCAGAATGCGTCGTTACAAACACAATAATTCCTTGCGTATCATACTTTCGTATCTCTTGTGCCACTTGTAACCCTTTACGTTCTTCTCTTTTTATCTCTATATCTAAAAAATAGATTGGGATATACTTCGCCTTAGGAATGTTAGTAATGATGTTTTCACTTTTACTACTCACCTCGATAAAATCAAAAGGCAACATATATTTCTCACAAATCTCTTCAACTAGCCGTTTCATTTGCTGCGCTTGTATGACATCATCTTCTAAAATAAAAATACTCATGGGATCACTCGCTTTATTGAAATCTTTTTATCTATAGATTTATCTATAACTATATAATTCAAATTGTTATACTAATCTCCTTCTATGTACTAGATAGTATTAATTTTTATAAAGCATAGAAAATAACCTCTACTTTCAAGCAAAAAGTAGAGGTTTTATTTAAATTATTTATAAAATAACCTCTCTATCAATCACTACCTTAAAAAATTCCGAGTAATGTGCTAAAGAATAATCCGCTACATCACAGTTCCCTTGAAACATACATGTTGAAATACTTAATTCTTTTGCAGGTAATAAATCTAATTCTCTATCACCAATAGCTAAATCAATATTGTGCTTTTTATGCAAATGATCATAAGATAAAGCGTTCGGTTTTCGGGGGAAACCATCGTCAATTGTAACCATGTCTACGAAGTATTTTTCCCAGCCGTAATGATTCAATATAGATAATACCCCCGCTCTATCTTTGTGAGTCATAATTACATTTTTATCGGCAAACTTTAAAACCTCTTCCACTTTTTCAAATGGTTTTATATCTTCTATCATAATGCGACTCTCTAATACATCAATTTCACTTAATTGTTTTTTTGATATTTCATAATAGTCAATTGCGTGTGAAAATGAAACCTTTAAATTTTTATAGATTTCTTCTTCCCTTATTTCCTCCCCTAATACTTGAGAAAGAATTTTTGTATAAACTGGATACGTATCAAATAACGTCCCATCAAAATCCCATAAAATATTCATTCTGTTCACCTTTCTATTTTCTAATCATTATATAACTAAGTTCGCTCCCTTCTGTGGTGTTTCACTTTCTAAATAATAATCCTCTGCTTTCCAATACCTATTTTCAAACTTTGAAAGGTTTTTCTGCGTTTCTTCACTCTCACGTAGAAACCGTGTCTCTCTTGGACAATCTAAATACACCATATAATGAAAGAAATCTCTCCATTCTTTTCTCTGTAGAAAAACACCTTCTATTACAATTACGCCTACTATGGGGATCTGTACTTTTTTCATCTCACTTGAGTCTGTCTCATTATTATAGAACGGTAATTTCAGTTTTGTGTCATTTTGTAACTTCTGAAAAAACTTCTGCCGAAGCCATTCAATATCCCATTGTAAATAATAATACTCATACCATTCTTCATAGCCAGTATGATACCGTTTATTACGTTCTACTATATGATCATCAATATGAAAAATATGGAACGGAATACTTTCTTGTTTCATATTTTCTTTTAAGTTTGTTACAAATGTTGTTTTACCCGATCGACTTAGTCCATCAATACCTAAAATGAACCTATTTTCTTTATGCTTCTTCATAACATTTATAAGCTCATTTGTACGCATTACTTCTTCCACTCTTCTTTTAATAACGAGTATAAAATTGTATCATGAGCAACTCCATTTTGAATCATATGTTTTCGAAGTAATCCTTCTTCTTGAAACCCTGCTTTACTTAATAATTTTTGAGAAGCTTTATTTTCTACATATACAACAGCTGCAATTCTTATAAGTTGTAACGTTTCAAACCCGTAAGTTAAAATCGCCTGTAACGCTTCCGTTGCATACCCTTGTCCCCAATATGTATCATCTAGTTCATAACCAATTTCAGCTCGCTTATGATGCTTGTTTATTAAATGAAATCCGCACGTTCCGATTAATTGGCCCGTACCCTTTTTCTCAATTCCCCAGCGAAATACAGTTCCTTCTTCATAACGATTTTTAAACGTTTGAATAGTCGTTTTCGCTTGCTCAATATTTTCGAAAGAATCCATTCCAAAATAACGTATAACAGATTCTTTTGAAAAATAACGGAACATCATTTCTGCATCTAACAGTGTTAGTTCTCTTAATTGTAAACGTTCTGTTTCTAGTTTCGGAAACCCCATCTCTTTTTCTCCTTCTATTCTAATGAACTGCAAATTTCAATATAATTCCCATCTGGATCGGCAATGTATGCAATTGTTTGTCCCCACGGTTTCACAATTGGTTCAACTAAGATTTTAATACCTTGCTCTCTAAATTGTTCGATTGTTTCTTGTACATGATCAACAACGAATCCCAATTCAAAATGAGAAGATTGTAACTCACCTTCTGTAAGTGGTAGTCCTGTTAATTCTTTCACATCTTGCCTTGTGTTCATCGCTAAAATTGTAGAACCAGTATTAAATTCAATATATGTACCATGCTCTGCTTTTATAGGTAACTGTAAAATATCTTTATAAAATCTTAAACATTCTTCAAACTTTTCTACATATAAAATGATGTACTTCATTTTTAAATTCATTTTACATCCTCCTTTATATCCATCCCTAAAATTTCGACAAATGTCTCATAAAAACCTTGTTCCTTATAGCAACGAGCACAAAAAAATGAGGCCGATTTCTCGGCCCCCCAGCTTATTGGCATAAAACAGGAGATTTGGTTTGGACATAACCAGTTCGTACCTTTATTATATTTTATTTTTTCTGAATTTTGAATACTTTAAATACCCATTTATATTGAGAAAGTTTTTTTGCTTGCATAAAATCATATCAAGTAAGAAATGCTACAAATGGAGGTGTATACATATGGAACCAATGCTATGTCCAAGCTGTAAAACGAACCGTACTCGCTTTAATATTCTTGAGCAACAAGTAAAACCAGTCAAGTTAAATCCACAAACTGGTCAAGTAGAAGAGGAATACACAAATGAAAATATGAATGCTTTTCATATGGCCTATCAAGGACCTACTTACCGCGTCCAATGTGCTGTATGTGGGCTTGTTGAAAATCCAGAACAATTTATTAAACCTGCACAAAATCAGTCTTTCTAATAAAAAAGTTGCTTGTGTTTCAAGCAACTTTTTTATTCTCATTCTACATTTACTTTAGACTCTCTGTAATATTACTTTTCCTTTCAATATAAATAAGCGGATTAGTACAAGTAAATCTATTAACATATGTATAATTATAGATGGATAAATTGATCCAGTTGCAACATATACTCTTCCTAACATAAAACCTAAAATCGTTGTCCCTACTATACCTTTCCACCCTTGATAAAAATGCGCTAAACCAAAAATGATTGACGAGATAACTAGTACCCCTATTATCGATAGCGCTGGGAAAAGCTGTGATAAGTAATTCATCATGAAAGAACGAAATAATAGCTCTTCTGTTACACCTGCTGTAATGCAAATAAAAATCCATAGTATTGTTTCTCGGTAATTATTAGGGAGCATTTCTGAAACATCACTCATTTGTTTCTCTGTATACTTTTGAAAAATTTC
The DNA here is from genome assembly GCF_052947655.1 of Bacillus pretiosus. Lineage (NCBI taxonomy): Bacteria > Bacillati > Bacillota > Bacilli > Caryophanales > Bacillaceae > Bacillus > Bacillus pretiosus. Next base: position 2,902,224 of record NZ_CM129593.1, read on the forward strand.
ACTTTTCTTTAACATAATCAACGGCACTATAAACCCAATGCATACACCTATCCACAATGATATATTCATATTTTTAAAATACTTACTTACCATATGATTAGCAGATGGTAGTTTAAGTCCATACTCCTCAAATGGGATATTGATTGAGTATGATGTTATTAACATAATGATGGCTAACGCCCACAGTAAACTCATTGTTCTTATATAAAAGGAAACTCTTGCATTTTTATTTGTTTGTATATCTTCTTTCAACTTATTGTACAGCCGCTTGCCAAGAACCCCTTCACCTAAGGTCAAATATATAAATAACATAGTCAAAATAATCATGTTAATCCCCCTTTCTATATTTTTAAAGGATTTCTTTTTTTAATTTTTTTATCTTCCAAAATAACCTTACAAATATATACACATACATACAACCTAAAAATCCAATTATACCTTTTATCAAAAGTGGAATCCTAACTTCCGAAGAACTTAGGAAACTAGGAGTCATGCATAGCATTGCAAATGAAAAAACAAATACAAGAAATGTAAATAAGTCTTTAAACTTTGCAATTTTCGTCTCTTTTTCCGAATATATATCTGGCAACTCGTTATCATCACCTACTTCTTTGCAAAAGTAGTGCCATTTGGTGAAACTAGTTACATGTTTCCAACCACACATTTCATATAATTCAATATATTCTTTTTGTTTTTCCTTTGAATCTCTATAATCCATTCTAAAATCGGCTTTATAGATTATATCTTTCGGCTCAGTTTTCTTAAACGTATACATCATATTATAATTTTGTAGCGCCCATCCTTTTTGATGCATTTTCCGTAAAAAAGCTTCTTCTTTTTCTAAACTCCATGCCGCGAAAAATTTCAATACCTTCTTTGTCTTCATCTTCTATTCACTCCCCTAATATACTAATTCCATTCCTTACAGATCTCTGCAACCTGTTGTACTCTAGTTCCAACACTTCTCTCCCAAAGGACGTCAACTCATAACACTTCTTTCTATCTGTAGAGGCAACTTCAACTATTAACTTCTCTTTTAGTAACTTCGTCGTATTCCCGTATAAAGTACCAGGACCGAGTTTTACTTCTCCATTTGTCATCTCTTCTACCATTTGCATAATTCCGTACCCGTGCATTGGCTTTACTAGTGACAACAATATGTAATATGTCGCTTCAGTTAATGGAATATATTTTTGCGCTTTCGCATTCATTATAACTACCTCCGATACATCGTTACTTGATATATCGACTTACGATATATCAGGTAACGATATTGTATAACTACATTCTAAAATATGCAAGTATAATTTAATAATTATATATTTATTTCTTTGAATTTAAAAATAGTATCAATTTTCTGAATAAATTGTTAAAATATAGAAATATCCGTTTATATTTTGAAAGGAATGATACATATGATAAATAAATTGAAAGAAAACATAGGATCGGTTTTTGTAGGTAAAGGAAATGTTATTGATCTATTACTCGTTTCATTGCTTGCTGATGGACATGTACTGCTTGAGGATGTGCCTGGTACGGGGAAAACGTTACTTGCGAAAACACTTTCTAAAAGTATTGGTGGTAATTTTTCTCGTGTCCAATTTACACCGGATGTACTTCCGAGTGATGTAACAGGTATTGAATATTTCAATCGGAAAACGAGTGAATTCGAATTAAGACTTGGGCCCGTTATGACTAATATTTTGCTTGCGGATGAAATTAACCGCGCTATGCCTAGAACACAGTCTAGTTTATTAGAATCGATGGAAGAACGACAAGTAACGCTTGAAAAGCAATCTACTCCTCTTCCGAAACCGTTCTTTGTTATTGCGACGCAAAATCCAATTGAATCACAAGGAACGTTTCCTCTACCAGATGCACAGCTTGATCGTTTTTTAATGACAATTTCAATTGGTTATCCGGATCCTGAAGATGAGTTAAAAATGATGCGTCGTTTCCGTAGCGATGTACCACTAGAAAGTGTCACATCTGTTATTTCTTTAGATGATATTTTAGAAGCACAGAAACGAGTAAAAGAAATTTTCGTATCAGAACCGTTAGAACATTACATTATTAAACTTGCTCACGCTACAAGAAATCATGATTACATCGCTAATGGTGTAAGCCCGCGTGCCACATTAGCTTTAGTACGCGCAGTTCAAGCACTAGCCTTTTTACGCGACAGAGAATATTGCACTCCTGAAGATATACAATTTTTAGTTCCTTCTGTTTGGAATCATCGTATCGTCTTATCAATGGAAGGGGCATTACGCACGACAAAAAATGGAATTATACAAAGGATTCTAAAAGAAGTTGACGTACCAGTGGAGATTGAACAAACATGAATGGACAGCGTGTTGTAACTGTACCTTTATTTTTCCAACTCCATATTATTCAACTAACTGTCCCAGGCGCTATACTATTTACATTTTTCATGCCACAACGAATCATTATGTTTCTCTTTTTCTTCTATTATTTATTTGCGATTTTCATTTATAAATATGTCGCTTACATAGAGAAAACATTTGAAGTCGTAAATGAGAAACAAACTAATCGGCTTTTTCCTAATGAATCTGGGCAGTTTTTTATTCATTTAAAAAATGGAGCAAATATACCGCTCGTTAACGGTGTTTGTTATTTTCATTTAAATCCGTCACTACTACCACAAAAAGATCAAGGAATTGAACAAATATCAAAAACACTATTCTCTTTCCCGTTTTCACAACCTGCTCATTCGGCGCAAAAGTGGGATTTAACATTAACCGCAACGAAACGTGGTGTGTTTCAAATTGAACAGTTCGAATGTGTCTTGAAAGATCCTTTTCATCTTTTAACTGTACATTTGCCCATTTCTGATAAATTGAGGACTGAAATTATTGTGTACCCTTCTCCTAAAGAAGTAGCAGGCTTACAAGAACTACAGCAACTTTTAACCGGATCTTATCGAACGAATTTTTCTTTTTACAATGATGAAACATCTATTATCGGTGTTAAACGATATGAACGTGAGTCTTTCCGTTCTATTCATTGGAAAGCATCTGCTAAAATGCAAGAATTACAGGCGAAGCAATATGAACCTGTAAAAAATTATAGTTGGACGATTTGTCTTTCATTAGCTGCTGATCGCGGGTTTGGTTGGAAAGATAATATAGAAGACCTTATTTCATTTGCAACATACATTTGTCAATACGCAACGAAGCATCAAATACCGTTTGAACTATTTATTAGTGTATTAGCTGAAGGTGGTCCTCTGCACTTACCATTAAACGAAGGGCAAACACATTACGGAATATCTTTAGAGGAATTAGCGCGTATTTCAGATGATAGTACGTTACTTCCGAAACAAGGATTTCTTCATTATGTAACGAGAAAAAGAGAACGATCGTCTACAATGATATACATTGGTTTACAGAGAAATGAACTCCCTCTTCTCTCTCAGCCTACGTTTCTCATTAATAACGAAGGGATGGTGGAAAAGCTTGAAAACTTGGCTTTATCACGTTAATGACTTTATTCTGCTGCTCCTCCTTTCGTTATTAACGGAAAGAGATGAACTCATCGGCATTGTTATATTTTTAGCAACAGGCTATATTGGAGTATTTCTTATCCATAAACTAATGAAGAAAAAAACAACAGGTTTTGTCATACTGTTAATGACTCAAATAATTGGTTGTTCTATCTTTCTCCCTTTCTCTCTGTTTGGCACAATTATGTTACCGCTTTTCTTCTTTATCGTACATGTAGTTGGACCCGGATATCCAGTTCAAAAGTCATTAGGTGGTATTGTATGGTTTAGTATTTCAGCCATATTTTATGCGCCCTTTCCACCTTTGTGGAAACTATTACTTTTAGTTTTACACATTATGATTACATTTTGGTTAACCGGGATAAACCGTAATCAACAATTATTACGTTTCGCTTCTCTTATTACGATTGGAATAATTAGTGCTTTCCTTATTCCTATTTTCCCATACATTCGGCTTCTTTTTTCTTATGTCGTACAAGTAGTTGCTTTAGGATTTGGATACGCCATTAATCCGTTATTTTCGGCAGCTGAATCAAAAGAAACTGACGATTTTTGGTCGAATAAAGGGAATTTAAAAGATCCTCAAATTAAAGATGAATTTGGACATCGTGCTTTTGATCCAACACTTATAAATAGCATTACAATAATAGTCTGTACAACCATTGCTATTTACGTCGTTTGGAAAATAATAAAAAAACGAAAACAATTCAGTTTACCAAATATGCCTGCCTTCGAATCTACTATCAATACTGATAAAGAAGGTATGAGCCAAAAACGTTTGAAACAAAACAAACCGCCACATAACGAAATTCGAAAAGAAATTTTCAAACTTGAAAGTAAGTTAACTCCTCCTTTAAATAGAAAACGAGGAGAAACTGTTGAAGCATGGTTAGGACGAATAAATAGTGAAGAAGATGTAAATATTGAGAGTCATATTGTTATAGATGCTTATAATACAGTGCGTTATTCAAATGAGGAAAACACCGTACTGTTACATGAATTTAAGGAAGAGATTCAAAAACTCTATGCATATCAGAAGCGTTTGAAGAAAAGAAAGAAATAACACAACAAAAAGACTCCTATTTTTTCATAGGAGTCTTTTTATACTTCCACGTTACTTGTTAAATTGAAGCATTCTTCCCTGCTTCAATTTCTAACGACTCTTCATGCCACCAAAGTGTTTCTTCAGGGTCTTCTTTAGCGATTTGGTGTGCTTCTTTTTTCGTTTCTACTGTAGGATATGAGCCTTTTAGCGCACGTCCTGAAGTTGTAACGAATAATACACTAAATGCGACTAATCCAATAATACTTACACCTGCTAAATAAAATGCTGGTGCAAGCGGGTTACCAGTAGCATGAACTAAGTATGAACATACGAGCGGTGTTGTTCCACCGAATATTGATACAGAAATATTAAATGAGATCGAAAGTGCTCGATAACGTACATCAGTGAAAAATAGTGATGGTAATAATGAAGGTAGCGTTCCTTCATATACACTTAGGAAGAATCCTAAAATGAAAATACCTGCAAATATAGCAGCAATATGTCCGTTACCTATTAATATAAATGCTGGAATTGCAAATACAGTTAAACCAAGTAAACCAATTTGCACGACGCGTTTATTACCAATTTTATCACTTAATTTACCGAAATATAATGCCAGTGGAATCATAAGTGCCATCGTAATTGAAATAATTAATAAGCCAGTTGTTTCTTTGACTTTAAGTACTTGAGTTAGATAAGAAGGAATATACGAAAGAATCATATAATTCGTAATATTAAAGAAGGCGACAATTACTGTGCTTAATAAGAAGTCTTTTTTGTGATATTTTAATATATCCATAAATGAAAATTGTTCGTTGTCTTCAGATTCCTCTTGTGCTTTTTCCATCTCTTCAAAGATGGGAGATTCATCTAAATGACGGCGTAAATATAAACCGACCAAACCAATTGGTGCAGCTATTAAGAAAGGAATACGCCAGCCCCAGCTGAGCATTTGCTCATCTGTTAACAATAACGTCAAAATGGTAACAATTACCGATGCAGCAATGTAACCTGAGAGTGTTCCAATTTCAAGACCACTACCGAGTATACCACGCTTTTTATCTGGAGAAGATTCTGCGATATAAACCATTGCTCCTGAATATTCGCCGCCTGTAGAGAAGCCTTGAATCATTCGCGCAACTAAAAGTAGTATTGGTGCCCATACACCAATTTGTTCATAGGTTGGTAGTAATGCGATGAATAATGTAGAAAGTGCCATTAAAATAATAGTAGTACTTAACACGATTTTTCGGCCGTACTTATCTCCTATTCTACCAAAGAATACACCTCCGATTGGTCGAACGAGAAAGGCTGCTGCAAATGTACCGAATGTAAGTACAAGTTGCAATCCACTATTATCAACACCTGAGAAGAATAATTGACTTAAGATAACCGCTAAATACGCGTATAATCCGAAGTCAAACCACTCCATTGCATTCCCTATACCAGTAGCAACTACTGCTTTCCTGGCTTGTTTAGGATTGACAATATTAACGTCTTGAGGTTCAAAATTTAAATCATTATTTTGTTGCATATAATAAATCAGCTCCTTTTTTAATTTAACTTCTTTAAGCACACCTTCTCTTATTGAATAAAATTAATTCGAAGCACTTAAGGAAAATCAACGTCTCCTTGTCTGTCATTATTATTTCACATAATTAATTATTTGTCCAATTAAATGCTCTTTTTGTATAAATTTACACCCTATTGAACTTTTTATAAAATGAAGTTTAGGCTATATAATATATACCTTTACACTACAAATGAACCTTTCATTTATTTATATTTATAACGTTTCTATAATTGTTTCCTATAACTTAGAAACCAGTAACTTTTACTAAAGATTTGCATATATTTAAAAAGTGAACTCATTAGCTCGAATTCTGTTTTATTACATTCAACTATAATATTATTATAGTTTTAAAGGAGGCTATTTTATGTTGGAAATAATACTTTCACTTACTACTGTTTCTTTTCTCTTAATTATTTCTGGATTTTTCATTACCTTAAAACAATATAAAGAAATTAAAAATATAAAGACTATATTAACTACAAAAAAAGAAAATGAGAAAACTCCATCCGAAAACTCCATCCCTCTGCAATTAGACCTTAGCGTTCTCAATAATTTACTCGCTTCTGGAATAAATAAAGGTTCTAATACAAGTAAAGAAAATTGTGAGTCTGATAAAACTAAATGATTGTTATGCTTATAACAAGAAGAAAATATATCTCCTCTTTTATCTAATCTTATTAACAACTACCTCTGATTAAAAAGGAGACTGCTTATGTGTAAAAATTCAATTTCTATTATTATCCCCATACAACATAAAATAAAAAATTTACCTAAAATTTTGAAAGCATGTGAACAACTACAACCTTTTGAAATTATCCTTACTATTATCAGTAGTGTCGATGATTCTATTGATATTGCGCGATCTTACAATTGTGAAATTATTACACTAAAAGAGCCGATAGAATCTACTAATTGTTATGTAATTGGTGCAAAAAAAGCAAAGGGAGAGTACCTCTTATTTTTAGATGAAAATTACATTATTCACTCCCCCTCACTTATACAATTTCTTCAACCATTACTAAAACAATCGGCTGACGTCGTATTAAATAATTTAGATAATTTTTTCTATCAAAAACAACAGCCAAATATAGCAATGATTTGGCAGCAAGTTACGAATCATTTTTTTCATCGCCCAGATTTAAATGTTAACTCCTTATTATTTCCTCCCTATGCAATGACAAAAGAAGTACTTGAGGTAATTACTTCAGATAGTTTATCAAATCCAATATTGGCACAAATGAAAATTATTGAACATAAATTTCGGATTTGCGATCAATTAAACATTTCTATCCCTCAAGTTCCCTTTTTTCCTTCAACTCAACTCATTCATTATCATCTTGCAGCCATTGCAAATTGGATCAATCTAGTGCGAGATCAAAGGGGAAATTATACCGATAATAATCGAAAGCGGGATATTATTTTAGGGCTTCACAACGGGGAACAAAAATCCACTCCAAAAATAATTACAGGTAAAGAGTTTTATTCGAATACTTATGGAGATAAACAATTATCAGTTATCATCCCTGTTCAAAATGAAGAAAAAACGATAGAATCTGTCATTTTTGAGGTGCAGAAATTAAAACCTTTTGAAATTATCGTTATTGTTAATGGATCAACAGATAAAACAGAGGAATTGGCGAAGGATTGCGATGCAACAGTTATTAGTTACGAAGAAGCACTTGGAAATGATACGGGACGTGCTGTTGGTGCCTATTTTGCCAAAGGTGACATATTATTATTTATAGATGGAGATTTCTTAATTTCTAGTTGTGATTTATTACCATTTGTACAATCTATTCAAAATGGCACGGACTTAGCTTTAAATAAACTAGATTACTACTATATGTATCGTCTCCCCTATTCTATCGTCACCGCATGTAAATATGCTATTAACTTAGCATGTAATCGAAAAGATTTAGGTATGGGATCCACAATTGCTGTCCCTCATGCTTTTAGTCGAAAATGCATTCATACAATTGGGTTTAATTCACTTCTTTCACCAACCTTAAGTCAAGTTAAAACAATTTTAGCAGGCTTTCATGTGCAAAATGTCCATTCTGTCGACGTCGATAAAATGAATCGTGTTCGACCTGAAAAACACTTCTCTGAGCAAGGTTGCCTTTCATTAGCAACACAACAAATCATTGGTGATCATATAGAAGCAATTTCTTACCTGATCGAACAAAAAGAGTACTTTTAATTATACATCCTGCCTACTAAATAATATATTATCTCATTTTTAATATATGACAGAATAAAAAAGATGGTTTGTAACCATCTTTTTTATTTTTACATCAGCTCAAAAGAAAAGTAGAAGGCAGGCTTTTCTTTTCTTATTTTCTTAAGAAGTTTGAAAAGAGAGGCTTGTTAATGAAGATTCAACACTTAAATCATCTTTTAGTGCAATTGAGAAACATGCAACTAATGGTAAAGTAATAACAATTGATCCACTAGGACTAATTACAATTGTAGGACTTGTCCCACATGTGCCCCCACAATCCACTTCTGCATCAATTCCACTACCAGGGGTAATTGTAATTTTAAGACACACATCTAAACAAACATTATTCGTAGTACATGCCATAACTCTCCCTCCTTTCTCTTAACAATATATGCAGTTTATCGAATTTAGACACGACTCTCCTACTAAATTTTATAAATTAGCTGCTATTTTCTTATCAGTTTTATATATGTTTAATTTATTATTAAACTAGATAAATTAATTAACAAATTCAGATCATCTTTTACTGAAATAGAAATACATGCGGTAAATGGTATTACATTAAAATCAGATGAAAATTCATAATTGCACCTTAGAGATATTTCTGCCCCAACATTTGGATAGACCTTAATTTCTAAATACATATTAAAACACCTTTTATTGATGTAAGAAAAGGTATTCCCTCCTTACTTGCATCTGATATTAAGTTATATAGAACTTATCGTTACTTCTTTATTTATTTTTTACTTGATATACTTAAAATAAGTTAAAATAAAAAAGTAAAAACCTCTTCATGTATTTTAAGAAGTTTTTACTTTTCACTTACACCTGAACCAAAATGGTCACTTTTTTAAATTTTGTTTTCATTCCAATACTCAACTTATACTCTATCCGTTGCTATTCTACGCTTATTAGTAAAGTATCTTCCAAATTAAAATAAATCTTTAAAATCCCTATTCTTTAGTAAATATGAAAGCCCTTCTACATGATCACCGGTAATTCTCAATACAGCTGGTGGATGTCCTACTGTTGCAAAGTGCTCATTTGGACGAATACGATTTGGTTTCATTACATCTACAAAATGGACACATTCAACTTTATATCCTGCTAATATTGCCTTTACTTGCGCAACACACGCTGTATGAAGAGTATCCCAGCCAATTCCCTCTAAACATTTTCGACTAATAGCGTGGGGAACAGCAATTGTGGATCCCACACCTAAATCTTTACGATTACAAGCAATATTCAACATATATTTATATAAACTTACAATATATAGAGGAAATCTAAGATTTAAATTTAAATCATTTAAAACCATATCAACACCATCCGCAACAGCCTGCGTTAACGGATGAAGATCTTTTGCTGGAATAGCAAAATCAGCATCAATAAAGAGAAGTATATCCCCTGTGGCTTCTTGTGCACCAATTGCCCGTCCTACATCATGCCCTAATGCTTCTTGATAAACAATTACGGTTGCTCCTAATTGTTTTGCAATTACTTCTGTCCGATCTGTTGACCCATTAATGACAACAATTATTTCTTTCGGTTCAACTTTTCTTGCCTCAAGAATAACTTCTTTAATCGTCGCTTCTTCATTTTGTGCCGGTATAATAATTGATAACTGTTTCCCATTATAAATCGATGAATTCATACCCCATCCTTTATGAAAACTTGAATAATTCTTTTGTTTTTTTAGTTGCTCTATAATTTCTCTTTTTCTTCCTCCATCTGTATAGTTACCTCTATCATCTTTTCGTTGTAACCAACTTTCCAAAGCTTTTACATTCTCTTTAATCTCACATACTTCTAATTTAGTTAATTCATTTTTATAGAAAGAGGTTTTGTTTGCGGGTATATTATTCAAGGAGGTGTTAGTGATAGCTGACGAGGATTGTAGTCGCCACCCTTTCTCAATAAGAGTTACTTGGGACAGAATAGGGTTCTGCAAGATATCATATCCAATGTCTTCAATTGCTTTTTTAGTAATAACATATGGCATAGATAACATCGAATCATATTTTAAATCCATACGCCCCAATACATCGTTTACTATTTTTCTATACACCATAGCAATGCTTGGCCATTCTACTCTCATCTTTTCAAAACATACAGAGTCTATGTTATTCAAGATTACATCCTGTTCCTTTTTTAGTAGTGGTTCTATAAATCGTTCTAATTCTACCGAAAAAATAACATCTTCTCCATTTAAAAATAAAATTACATCTCCATTAGCGATTTTCGCCCCATAAACTGGTGCTTTCCATTTATTTTTCTCTTCAATAACAACAACGTTACTCTCAACAAATGTAGGTATGGATTGTATCGCACTCATTCTATCATCAGCTACAATGATAATTTCTAATGGTTTTATATGGTGCACTTTGTTTAAAATTTGATTCAATTTTGATTTTTCTTCTCCTAAAACTATAACGACTGACAGTGCCACTTCTTTTTGTTCTTTTTTTACAGTCTGATTAGGCTTTACTTTTTTTATATATTCAATTGTTTCACTCTTACCTACCGCTGCATGCCCTGCTTTTTTATCGAAATATAAGTCTATTACAATTTGATTTACTTCTGTATCTTTATCCAGTTGTTCTAATTCAGAAATGAATGGTATTAAATGATTTTGCACATCAAATTCACACGCGAAATTTTGCAAAAAATAAATATTCGGTACATATTTAATGTGATTAAAAAATTTCACAACATTAATTCTTTCGCCAAATTTCTCCTCAACTTCTTCTCTTGATAAACCTGGATAAGACAAATCAAAAACTAGATTTATTGGTACAGGTATCCATTTTAATAAATTTGTTTGAGGATTATTAATTAAAACTGTGGAGCCCTTAACGAATCCAGCTAAAATTAAAGACATAAACCCTCCCCCGGAACTGCCATAAAACAACACATTTTTCGAATCAATTTTTAACTTTGTAAATAATATTTCTAAAATATTTGCTATATCTTGTAAGTAAAATCTATCTAACTCCCCTTGTCCCCAACCTAAAGATAATTTTCCAAGATATAATGTAGGATCATTATAATATATAACAGTATCTTCAAACTCTTCCATCCAAGAATGTCTATGAAAAATAGGTGGACCGATTGGCTGTTCTTGAAATCCACCTGCTCCGGATCCAAAAACAATAGTGTTAGAAGCACCCGGCTTAATACGAATTAAAAATTCATACGTTACTTTACCCCAATCAACCTTGAGTATAAATGGTTCTGTAGTTTGAAAATCCATTTGCCATAATTCTTCATATGAAATGTTAATTTTTTTGTACTGGTCTAACAGTTTAATCACCCTTTCCATCTATTTCAAGGTGTTCTATTAAGTAAGAGAGAGCTTCAACGTGATCACCAATTATTCTTAATACCGCTGGAGGATGTCCATTATGACTTACATTCTCCATTAAACGAATTCTATTCGGTTTTACAACATCAACGTAATGTACACATTCTACTCTATACCCTTGTAATATAGCTTTTACTTGTGCAAGACTAGGGCATAGTAAACTTTCCCAGCCTATTGCATCTAAACATGATCTACTCATAGCATGTGGAATTGCTACTAATGAGCCATTACTTAATTCTGGACGATTATATGCTAAATTAAGCATATACTTTACGACGTCTACAACATAAAACGGAGGATGTAACATCGGATTCAAATCATTTAATGCTATGTCTACACCAGCTGAAACTGCTTTTGTAAAGTGATGCAAATTACTTCCTGAAACACTAAAATCACCATCAATAAATAAAAGGATATCTCCTGTAGCTTCAAGCGCTCCAATAGCACGTCCAACATTATGACCAAGTCGTTCGTTATATTCAATAATAGTAGCACCAAGTCTTTTAGCAATATTGGCCGTTTGATCTGTCGAACCATTTACAACGACAATTATTTCTAGCGGTTCTATTTTTCTTGCCTCAAGTATTACTTGTTCTATAGTCTCTTCTTCATTTTGCACTGGTATAATGACAGATAGTTGTTTCCCGTCATAAATTGAAGAATGCATTCCCCAACCTCGATGATACGAAGGATACTGCTTGCTTTCACCTAATCTTTGAATAATATCTCTTCTTTTTCCTGCATCAGTAAACCCTACTCTTTTTCCCTTTTTCTCTATCCATTTAGAAATACCGATTAAATATTTTCCCACTTTTTCCCTTTCGTTTTCTGACAATTCTTTTTTAACTAAATAACCTTCCTCTTCTAACGTTTCATCTCTAGATAACGTTTTTATTGCATATTGATCGTTAATCCGCCAGCCTTGATTAACTATGTTCATATGAGCTAGAACGATATCTTTTATATAATCAAAGCCGATATTTACCACTACTTCTTTCGTAAGTGCATATGGTAATGAAAGTATTGAATTGCTTTTTAAATCTGGTCGACTTAAAATTTCATTTAACATTTTTCTCCAAACAATATCCGTATTTGGACATTTACCAACTTCTATAAATTTATCTATTTTGTTTAATACTACATCAGCCTGATTTGTAACAACTGGCTCAATAAAATTCTTCATTTCATTTGAAGATAATAAAAAATTACTATCTACAAATAACAATACATCTCCTTTAGCTGCCTTTACAGAAGCTTCATACCCATCATAATACGTACTATATTTATCCATCAAAACAATATGGCATTTATGTTTCTTTGCTATTTCATACAAATTACTTCTATCGTTAGGAACGAAAATTATAATTTCAAGAGGATTTAGCTTCCATATAGATTGAATTGACTCTTCTAATATTTGTGCTCTTTCACTATACAAAATAATAACCGTTAACGATTTCATTACACGCCCCCTTTACACATCATGTGACATAAAATATTAAGTATTACCATTTCCTATGAATTTGCTACTTTATTAACATATTCAAAAGTGAATTATACTGTGTAAAAACAACCGTCTATTTTTGAAAATATAAGTTCTGCACTTACCTCCTTCCTCTTATCATTGTTTGTTACAACTCTCACCATTTAAAAACAAAAAAAGTCCTAATTTCTTTAGGACTCTATTAAACAAATTTATCAATATTATTAATTTTATATACCACCTTTTTCCATGTTATACCGCGATCTGTTGTAGTAAATATTTCTTTTTTATTACACGCCCAACCTTTACGCCGATTAAAAAAATGCAAACAAAATACATTTTTTAACAATGGATTACTTGATACTTTTATCCATTTTGATCCTTTTTTTATTATTTGATATACACTTCCATTTTCACTATTTATAACCCAGCCATAATAGGAACTAAAAAAAGAAACAGCCACTTTACTAGTATTTATTATTTTATTTGAAATATGCCACGAATTCCCCTTATCAAATGAGTAGTTCATTAAAAATTTATCATCATTCATTTTAGTTGGTATTACTAATAGGTTATTTTTGTAGATTGCTTTATAAGCCATAGCAGTCCCAGTATTAATTCCTTCAAGACTTGGAATATCTTTTATAGCTTGCCAACTTTCCCCACCATTTATTGTTTTAAATACCGTTGATGTTTCATAATGTTTTTGTAATGAAATAAATCCGACTAAATCGTTTATAAATGTTATCCCTGAAATACTATCACTAATACTTATATTTTTTATTACTTTCCAAGCTTTCCCTTTCGTTTTCAAATAGTATAAATTATGTTCAAATTTATTTGATGCAAGCTTTCTAGATAATACAATCCATATACTATCCATATTCGTAGCATGCAATTGCACTTGAACATCAGTCGATTTCTCCCAATCTTCTTCAACCGGTAAAATAAACTCACTCCATCTTTCCCCTCTATTAACTGTATAAAATATAGCTGGCAATAGATCGTCATTCGTTTTTGTTAAACCATATGCCCAAGAGCTTCGAGCGTTTATTGGATATGCAAATAATACAATTGAATTTAGAGGATTAACAACATCCCATTCTACTCCTCCGTTTCGAGTATATAAGATGGCTTGCTTTTTATTTGCATATTGAATACCAGCCCAACCATATTTATCCGTTCTCATTTGTAAAGAAGTAAATTGAATATCATTATTTTCCAATATATCACCTCATTCTTATTATTTATATATTCGTATGCTATTATTTTCAAAACGTTCTATCACTCGTTGTTAGTACCACTCGTTTTATCTACTATCTTTATATTTACTTTCTCTTTTCTTCAACAGTAAAATATCATTCAATCATGTATCAAATATAATGAAATCCCTTCTATTTTTTTCGTTATCATTTACCAACAACTGTATTTCACAAAATTCAACTATAAAAAATGCACCCCAATTGTAAAACTATTTTTAACAATTAGAGTGCACTTTATATAAAATTTAGCTTTTAACTTTTAAGCACTTACTACAGCAGCAACTTTATCCATACAAGAAATAAATTGAGTAATAAATGCATCAATTTCTTCTTTTTTAATTATATATGGAGGAAGTAAACGGATGATGTTCCCTTGTGTAACATCAACTAACATCCCTTTCTCCATTAGCTCTACCTGTAATTTCTTTACATTTCCATTCGTATCATTCAAACTAATTCCAAACATCATACCAGCATGGCGTACTTCCTGAATATAATAAGAATTTTCTTTCTGAATTTCTTGCAATTTATCATTTAGATAGTGTGACGTTTCATACGCTTCTTGCATTAAACCATCGTCAATCAATGTGTTTAATACCGTTAACCCTAAAGCGGTTCCCATTGAAGAATGAGCAAACGTTGTGCCGTGATCTCCTGGTGCAAATACATCACATAACTTTTCACCTACAATGATTCCACCTAGCGGTATCCCGCCTCCTGCTCCCTTACCAATTTGAATAATATCCGGAGTAATATTGAAATTTTGATAAGCAAATAGTTTACCAGTTCTCCCCATACCACTTTGAACTTCATCAACGATAAGAATAACATTATATTTATCACATAAGTTTTGAACACCATGTAAATATTCACTTGATAAAGGGTATATCCCCCCGCTGCCTAATACAGGCTCTAGCATAATCGCAATTGGATTTTCTTTAACGATTGTTTCTTCTAATTGCTCTATATTCTCACGCTCTACTTCATATACCGGAATCGATGTTTTAGGGAAATTTTGATATACACTTTCTTGTCTCGTAAAATGAAGTGCTCCTAACGTACGCCCATGGAAACTATTCTTCAGCACTACGATTCCTTCACGTTCCTCTCCCGTATTAGCTCTATATTTATCAATTAATTTTAATGTCGTTTCTGTCGCTTCCGTACCAGAGTTTGTAAAAAAGACCTTTCCGTTTTTTAAAGAGCAGTCAACTAATTTCTTTGCATACTCAATCGCAACTGGATTTAAAAAATGAAATGGAAGATGCAACGATTTCGTAACTTGTTCCATTGTCATTTGCACGATTTTCGGGTGATTGTATCCTAATACATTCACTCCGACACCAGAAAATAAATCTACATATTCTTTACCATCCACATCATATAGTTTGCAACCTTCTCCTCTTTCTATCGCAACCTTCGTACGACAATACGTAGACATCATATATTCTTTATCTAATTGAAACCAATCCGACATTTTAAATTCCTCCTAGTTATTTTCCCTGTTTATTTATGTTCATTCTCTATAAAATCATGTATAAATTCATTTTTTAGATTGAAATTTTCATAGTAATTTTCTTCCCGATATTCATTTTTCCATAATTTCTTCTATTTCAACAGGTCCACTACATGTGCATTTTTTTCATCTAGCGGTCTGTTACCATTTTGGACTTTGCGTGTCATACATAATCAAGGCTATGAAATCATATTTAGTAACAATGGACAAAAAAGATTTGGAGGCTATATAGATGGATGAAAACTATGATAAACAGGGGCAATCTTTACTAGGGAATGACTTTAATGAAAATAGAGAACGTAATGAACAAGCTATACTTCACTCACAAACAGTTGGTTCACGTGGACCTGTTCTAAAGCAAGATAGTGTACTTCACGAGACGCTACAAGAATTTATTCACGAAAAAATTTTAGAAAGACCTGTTCATGTAAAAGGCTTTGGTGCGTTCGGTTATTTTCAAACGATCTATCCAATGTCTGAACATACTAAACTACGTTTTTTACAAAATTCTAATGCGAGAGTTCCTGTTATGGTGCGATTTTCATTAGCCGTTAGTACGAAAGGAACACCTGACACTTCTAGAAATGTACGCGGTTTTTCTACAAAGTTTTATACAGAAGAAGGCATTTTCGATCTTTTATGTAATCACATCCCTGTCTTTTCCGTTCGTGATCCGATGCGTTTCCCTGAAACGATTCAAGCGTTGTTACCTTCACCTATAAATAACTTAATAGACCCTAATAGATTTTGGAGCTTTGTCGCTAGAGCGCCTGAATCCATTCATTTCGTTGTCCATTTATATTCTGATGCTGGTACGGCCAAAAGTCTTCGCCACATCCCAGGACATAGTGTTAATACATATGTATGGAGAAATGCAGAAGGTAATCGAAAGTATGTAAAGTATCATTGGTACCCCTTTGAAGGTGTACAATACATTACTAGTGAGGAAGCGAATAAACTGGCTGCTGAAAACTCTGATTATAGCGGGAAAGATTTATGTGATGCAATTGCAAATGGTAAACCAGTAGAATACGGTTTATATGTCCAGCTCATGGATCCGAAAGATGAAGCACATCTTTCTTATGACCCTTTAGATGATACAAAAGTATGGGATGAAAAGAAGTATCCTCTTATACCAGTAGGCAAAATGGTATTAAATAAAAATCCTGAAAATTATATGGAGCAAGTAGAAAAAGTCGCCTTCTCCCCTTCTAATTTACTAGACGGTGCAGAACTATCAGATGATAAAATGCTGCAAGGGCGTGCTAACATTTACAGTGATTCTCAAAGAAGAAGAATTGGTTCCGAATTTCGCAAATTGGCGATTAACAAACAGCAAAATTGGACGCCTGCTAATCAAATAACGAGCGGTGACGGAAGATACGTTGAAGGTAAACTTGAAAGAACTTCTATTACGAAACAGGATGACTTTACGCAGCCTAGTGAATTTTATGCGAAGTTAAAACCGATAGAAAAAGAACATCTTGCTAAAAACTTAGCTAGTGATATGAAAGTTATTTCTGATGATATTCGAAAGGTTGTTTTGGGGTATTTTCATAAAGTGTCTGCTGATTTGGTAAAGAGGATTGAAAGTGCAATGCAAAAGCTTTAAGTATATAAAAAAACGTCATTTTAAAAATAAAAAATGACGTTTTTTTATGGTGAAATTATTAGTAATTTCTACCGCTTCATTTACAATTCTTAACGGAATTTTTCCCCTTCAAAATTTCCGTTATTTCATTTTACATTATGGTACTCATTTCTCTTTTTCAGATAATCTTTTTCACATTGTAACGGTTTGAATTTCACTTTTTTCCCTTTCTTCTTTTTCGTTTTTATAACGAGCCATTCCCCTTTTTCAACGTCTAGTTTAAGGCGTTTCATTACATTAATATTATCTTTTTCTTTATAAAGTAAAAATGCTTCTTGCGCCCTCACAAATAAGCTGGGCTGCTCGCTAAATCCACCACTATCATAAATTTTAGTTAGCGAATTATAATAAGAATCATTTTCCTTTCCACCATACATCAAATGGGCAGCCTCCAGATCTCTTTTACTTACTTCCCAAAAACTGTGTGCATCAATATTTAAATCAAACGTAGATTTAATGTCCCTCATAATGTTTTTCACATACTTCTCATCTCGAATTTTCCTTTTTTCAAGACAATCAGAAGATAACCTTGGTGCATCTGATTGGGAATGTACAACGTGTTGTATCGATACACACAAAATAAATACGCTTAAAATGTAAAATATTTTTTTCATATTTACATATCACCTCAAATGATTTATATACTATATCATTTGAGTCTTACAATATTCTTATGCTAACAATGTGAAAGGCCCTATAAATTGGACTTTTATAGAGCCTTTCATATTAACATTGCTTTATTAAATTTACCGGTGAAGCCATTACCTTACTATTTTTCACATCATATAGTCCTATAGGCGTTACCCGTATAAAAGGCAAGTGCGTCGCAGAAAAGAATAAAATGGTAAATGCCGGATCGTCATACCTGTAGCCACGCTCTTGCAATAATTTCACCAACTGTTTCTCTTCCTGTATTAATTCACTCATTTTTAAATTAGACATAATCCCGAGCAATGGTAATGCGATTTCGTGTAATACTTCATTCTTTTCAGCTATTACCATTCCCCCGCCAAGCTCTTTTACTCTATGAAAAGCTGTAAGCATATCTTCTTTATTCTTCCCAATAAGAATGATGTCGCCGGTACCAGAATAAGAGCTAGCAAGACCACCTAGTTCTTTCGCAAAACCTTTCACAACTGTATTCACTCGCCACGTACCGTCACGAGCAATCATCATAAGAAAACACTCATCATGATCTAGAGAAAGTTCATCACAGTTTAAATCAATTTCACTCGTGTATGGTTTAGTTATAACGTTATTCAATAAATGTATACCCATTTTATGAGAAAAAATCATATCCTCTTTTTCTATGGACCAGTTTAATAATACTGGAGTTACTTTGAATTTACTCCAGTCTATTTGTAATGATTCATTTTTGTTTATTCCGTCACGCTTCCCCCATTTCCCTTTTGCAAGTACGCTTATTGGAACCGGATTTTCTTTACTTTCCAAAATATTAATATTAGCAATTCTACCTGTCGCAATTGAACCATGTAGATGTTCCATATTATAATAACGAGCGATATTATAACTTGCCATATGATAAGCATCTATTATTGGCACTCCTTGTTTTATCGCGGTAGCTATCATTACGTTTGTCATTCCATTTTCATAAAACGAAGGATGTGAGCCGTCTGTAGTAAGAATAAATCTATCAAACTGCTTTACTCCTAGTTCCAACAATTCTTTGAGTAACACTTCTAAATCTGGGCGTATTGAAGAATTTCTTAGGGAAACCGTGTAACCTTGCATAAGACGAGTGAAAGCTTCCTGTCCTGTCATCGCTTCATGATCACAATCTGTACCTAACAGTTTTAACTTCGCTAAAGTCGTTTCAGATGCTCCTGGAAAATGTCCTTCCACTTTTTTATGTAATCGTTTCGTTTCCTGCAACCAATGTAACATTTCATCATCGCCATGTAATAACTTTGGCCACGCTGTTAGCTCGCCACCTTGAAGAACTGCTTTATGCTTAAGCCACTCTATTATTTCTTCACGATTAAATAAAGATTCTCCGTTTTGCAATTCAGTTTGTCCATCAAAACGACACCACCAATACATACTTGCTGGAATCTTTTCAAATTCATCTAATAAACGAAATGCTTCTTCACGTTGTAATGTGAAAAATAAAGTTAAATTATCATTAATAAAAGTCGTCGTCCCAAACTGCATCGCATAATTTGCTAACGTTTCTGGATTATATAATTGATATGGATGTGCATGCGGTTCTATGTAACTTGGAACTATATACTTTCCATCACAATCAATGACTTCACATTTATGTAGTTGCGCTGGCAGTTTTTCTCCTACATAAATAATGCGATCATCATAGATCCAAATATTTGCTTGCATCCACTCGTGCATATAGGAATTTAAATAAGTTGCATTCTTAAATAAAATGTGCGGACTTCTTTTGCCATCTATTATTTCAACATGTTCTCTTAATTGCTTGTTACTCCACCTGAAATCCTTTTGTTCCACTGTATTCAACTCCAATGCTATATTAGTTAAGATGAAAAATAATTAATTAAATAAACTATTTTTCATACAAGCCCACTAAATACGTACCCCTATTATATTTAATAATCATAAAAATAACAATTTTCAGAATCGATATCGTTTTTATTGTTCACTACTTCTCCTTTTGAACATAAACATTTCTGTGCAGTTGTTTTACTGAAATCTTCGAAAGAATAACGACTATTTCGTAAAGTAAAAAACGTGTCACCTTAATACGATGGCACGTTTTTTACTTTGCATTTCAAATTATGATTAGTTCATACTATTTCGGAGCTGATTTATAAAGGCATGGGCTGCATTTGAAAAAACTTGATTCTTTTTCCAAATAATATTTAAGTTCGCTTCTAATTTAGGTTGTAATGGTTTAAAGCAAAGTTTACTATTTCCTGAAGTGTTAATTATCTTATCTATACATAATGCATATCCAATACCTTCTTCAACCATAAGTGCTGCATTATAAAGCAAATTATAGGTTGCGACGATGTTTAAATTATCTATACTTTGTCCAAACCATCCTGTTAATTCATTACTAACAGTAGATTGTCGTGAAATGAATAATGGTTTCTCTATTAAATCCACTGAGCTAATAACTTGTTTATCCGATAAAGGACTATCTTTACACATTAATACACCCCAAGTGTCTTTAACTGGCAATTGTGCATATTCATATTTTTGTTTATCAGTTGGCTCTATAACGACACCAAAATCTAATAATCCACTATCTAATTTACTCTTAATGTCATCAGCATTTCCGCTGTACAAATGAAATCGAATATTTGGATAGTCTTTTATTAATACTTTTAATGTTTTCGCAATAATATGCATCGCTTCAGTTTCACCGGCACCAATGTAAACTTCCCCGCTTATCATTTCTTTTGAATCTTTTAAGTTCGCTTCCGTTTTATCTGCTAAATCAACAATCTCCTTCGCCTTTTTAAATAAGTATTTCCCCTCTTCTGTTAATGATATTTTCCTATTTCCTCTTATAAATAAATTTATTCCTAATTCCATTTCTAAATCTTTCAGTTGCCTTGATAATGTTGGCTGTGACAAATGTAATTGTTTTGCAGCTGCTGAAATACTTTCTTCATTTGCTACAGCAATAAAATAGCGTAACACTCGAATTTCCACGATAGTCTCCTTTTACATATAGCTAATAAGCATATGAATGTATTTAATATAGGTATTTGATATTGGAATCGTATCATTTTATGATTGTATTGAAAAGATTAGCGTTTTAGAGGGGAGTATAACAATGGATATGAAAGATTTTATAAATTTTTGTAAGGCCGGCAAGCCTATTTCAGGCGAGGATAAAGAATTACATGATCTACTAGTTCAATGTAGCTATGAAGCCCAGAAGATAACAATGAAATTAAATACATCTTATCATTCTAAAGAAGAGATTGTAGCGATATTTAGTGAATTAACAGGTAACAACATTGATCCATCTTTTATGTGTTTTCCACCGTTTCATACAGACTTCGGTAAAAATATTACAATTGGAAAAAACGTATTTTTTAACACTGGATGTTCTTTTCAAGATAGAGGCGGAATTCATATAGGAGACAATTGTATGATCGGTATGAATGTTACAATTGCCACACTTAATCACGGGCTAACTTTAGAAACAAGAAATACGACATACGCTTCCCCTGTTACAATTGGTGAAAATGTATGGATTGGTTCTAGCGCAACAATACTTCCTGGTGTTACAATTGGGAACAATTCAATTGTTGCTGCAGGTTCAGTTATTACAAAAGATGTACCTGCAAACACCGTCGTTGCAGGGGTGCCGGCAAAAGGTGTGAAAGTCATTCATAGCAATTAAAAATATTCTAGATTTTTGAAATGCAAACAAGCTACTTTGATTGAAATTTGCTTTACTGCTTATATATTTATTTTATCGCTCTTGTTAAGAATTTTATTTCTCCTTGTGAGAAGAGAATGTACCTATATATTTTGCTATACCGCAATAAAAAGACTTATAGAATGATTCTATAAGTCTTTTACTATAAGGAATTAACCTATACCCATCGATTAACAAATTCAAAAACCAAAAGATTCGCGATGAATAAATTTCTAATAAATCACTATTCTCTCTAATCATCAAAAAGTTCACAATAGTTGAGCAGTTCCTTTTACTGCCTCGTAGCCAAAATATATTCCAAACAGAATTAAAACAATGCCTGCTACTATAGAAATCCATTTCATTACTGTATGATTAATAAATCTTCTACCAAAATGAATAGATGTAGCCATAAATATATCCCAAAGCATAATCCCAGCAAAAATGGCTGCACTATACCATAAAGCTTGTTCTTTTCCAATAGTATTCATGGCACTAGTTAGAACTGATCCATATATCCCTATCCAAAAAATAATATTTAATGGATTAGAAATTGCGATAGCAAACCCCGATAGAAAAGATTTTAAAGGATGTTCTTTTTCACCTGATGAAATATATTGAACTTGTTTAGTAGCTTCTTTCATACTTTCATAACCCAAATAAATCATCGTTACAAAACCAAAAATCCAAATGCAAAGTTGAGCAACTGGAGTTGTTAAATAAGTCGAAATACCAAAGTAAATTAAAAACATCATTACAACATCTGCTGACATTGCCCCGACTCCCACTAACCATGCACTCAAAAAACCATTTTTTATTCCTTTATTTATTTGAGCAACATTAATCGGACCGACTGGTGCAGACAATGAAATCCCTAATAATATATAACTGAATATCATGCTAATCATTTTTCTTCAACCCCGTAATAGGACATCTCATTACACTTTCTTCATTTGTTTCTGGTAACATATATTGTTTCCATTCAAAGGTTTCTTTTATTCCGTAATCCCCTATATCTGGATGCATTGGAATATCATCATATGCTAACAAACGTTTTCTAATCACTTTCCGCACTTGTTTCCCTTGTTTTGTATCACCTGTAATATCATCCAAAGTACCTCGAGGTTGTAACGTAATTTCAAGGCCGGTTCCTGTATATCTACTTTTTCTCTCAGAATATATTGGAGCCCTACAAACGACAAATATAGGTTCACCACCAAAACAAAATTCCCATTTAGCGTTATAAGGATCTATTGGTATTTCTGCATTCCATGGCTCCGGATCATTTCTCATTAAAAATTGTAATACATTCCAAAATTGTTTTTTGTATTCTTCAGCCAGTAATTGTTTATTAGATGGTTTAAAAAATATTACTAAAGTAGTTCTCTTTGCAATTTGTTGATATGTTTTAATATATTCATAAATCCCATCTCTTAGTTTGAACAATTCATTTTCATCATAAGCCGATTCGGAAAATATATATCTAGACCAACCATGTTTCTCAGAATCCACTGCAAAATAACACGGAAATGGTTTAGATTGATCTAAAATGCTATCGTGAAAATTATTGAAAGATACAGTTTTCCACTCATCTAAAATCCCTTTATTTTGTTCTTCAATTATTCTCTTTTGATCGTATAAATACATTTTTGTAGTTGGCATTACTAAAAGCCCCCCTAATATATTTATGATTTTTTCTCATATAGTAAAATATTATTCTCAACAATATTTAAAATTTCATTTATACTTTTTGTAGGTATTTCAATTGTTATCTCAGGTATACCGGGAGATAATAAAAATTTATTATAGTTATAAATTTTTCGATCTATAATAAGTGTGATTTCATCTGAATAGCCAAATGGAGATACGCATCCTGGAACACAAGAAGTTTTTTCTATTAACTCCTCGGCTGAACAAATAGAAATCCTTTTTCCAACCAACTCTTTCATAAGTTTTGAATCTAATTTTTCTCCTTCAACAGTTACAAATATGTAATAGTTATTTGATTTATCTTTTAAAAATAAACTTTTACTGGGTACACCTTCTAATTTAAACCTTTCTCTAATTTTTCTATCTGTTTCATAATCTAATATTGGTTCATGTGTATATTGTTTATACGATATAGCCGCTTCTTCTAACAGTTCTACTACTTGTTTATACATATTTATCCTCCCTTTGATTTCATTACACAATTTGAAAATATAGCCTTTTCTATTGCTGTTCCCGCTCCCTATTCTTTTTCACAATATATTCAATTATAGTTTAAAACACAATTTAAATTGAAATAAAATACATATTTGTAATAAAAATGGAATTAAAATATAAAACCTATATTAATCATTAATTTCATAATAGTCAATCATTTAGACACAAATCATAATTATCTATTTTTGTATACTTAATTCTATTTGTTATTAATTCATACATATTGTTTCTTTTGAAAAAGGACTTGTATATGTGTTCTATTTTTCATCTTCCAAAAATGTTTTGTTTTATCCTTCGGAAATGCGTCAACATTAATACGCTTTAAGATATTAATTCATACGATAAAAGTACATTATTATGTAAATTAAGGAAATACATTCGAATATTTTTCAACAAAAATCAGAATTTACTTATTATTAACTCCAAAATCTAGAACTACTTACCTTTGTATGTTCCAATATTTTAAAAATGTAAAAGTCACTATAAATAAGAAATATCAAATAAATATAATAGATTTATAGTAAAATAAAAAAATTTAAATACATCATTACTTTTCTTGTAACAGCACGTAAAAACCCCGAATCATGGGAAGTAAATTGCTCATGATTCGGGGTTTTTTAAGACTATATTTTAATAATAATTAAATCGCATACAAGTCCTTATATACCTCTATAGTAGAACTCTTTTCATCTATTATTTCTTAAATTCAATTTGCATCATTTTATTAAACTGTGTAAGAATATCAACCGGACCTAAAGAGTTAACATTGACAGCAAATGTATGCTTGCCTCCAATTACTCCACCAGCAAAAGTCATATACCCAGGAATTGCTCCTCCGTGACCCCAAACTGAAACACCGTTTGGAAGTTTCGTCTCATATATCCCAAGGCCATATCCATCACCAAGAACTTTTCCTTCTATTGGAACTGTAGTAAGCATTTCTTTTAGCTCGCGTTCTTTCAATAACTTACCACCGAGCAAAGATGAAAAGAACTTATTTAAATCGTCTGCATCTGAAATCATATCTCCCGCTGAATTAGCTAAACTCGGATTATAATACGTCATGTCTTTCAATTCACTTGTTTCGTCAATTTTCATATACCCTCGAGCATGATTCTTTCCTGGGATGACTGGTGAATTACCTGGTAAAAACGTATTTGCCAAGTCCAAAGGTTCAATAATTCGTTTTTCAATTTCTTCCGCATAACTATTACCAGTTATTTTTTCAATAAGCATTCCTAGTATTACGTATCCTGTGTTTGAATACGACCAACCTTTACCTGGCGAAAAATCTGGAGGTAGAGCAAGTCCTATTTTCACTATTTCTTCTGCTGTATACGTTTTTTTCGAATTCATAATGTCAGCTTCTTTTGACTTTAAATATTCAGCTATACCACTCGTATGGTTCAAAAGTTGACGTATCGTAATTTGATTGCCATCATATCCATTTCCTTGAATGAGGCCAGGTAGCCACTTTTCAATAGAATCGTCAAGTTGCACGCGATTTTCTCCTACTAATTGAAGAACAGTCGTAGCAGTAAAAGTTTTCGTCACACTACCAATCCGAAAGCGATAGTCCGATTTCATCGATTTCTTTGTACTTAAATCCGCGAGGCCAGCATTATAACTACTAATTTTTCCGTTATTATACGTCTTAGCTAATACCCCTGGCGCTCCAATTTGGATTGTTTCCTGCATGACTCGTTTCCAACCATTCAGATTCTTTTGATCATGTGCTTCTGACGAATTAGAAATATTTTGAGTAGATTCTGCTTTCACAGTAAAACCTGGTGTGAATAAAGTAGTACCCGCTAATAAAACTGCCAAACTCGCTAACTTAATTGAATAACTTTTTTTCATAAGGCTTTCTCTCCTCTATTCATATCGTATTGATTCAAGCTATACTTTCATCCTATATGATAAACCTCTCTTTTTTCTTATCCATTCCTTACGAAATACTTACGTTCAAAATTTAATGACCCAATGGAAAAAGCAATGTATGAAAATAAAAAAGAACGTGTTTTCAATTTATGAAAACACGTTCTCTTACATACTTAAAACCCTATATCAACTTTTTAGTTCATTCACTTTTACCATCCTGCACTAGCGTTCATGCCATTTCCGATAATAGTAAATAGTAATGGCCACAGCACTGGTACTAACGTAAGAAATAGATTAAGCAGTATAAGTATTCTATATCTTCCAAGGATATTATGATTTTTACGATTAACAAATACTACAAAAACTAATAATATTATGGTCGTTACATATAAAAGTAACACTAACAACCAATACCAAACCATTAAACTGAGACTCCATGGCTGTAATAGCTCGTGTACAATACCAAAGGTGATTCCTAATACGGCAAAACTAAAGGTAGTAACTGTTGCTTTGATAAACAATTTACTTAATGTTTTATCGTATGTATACTTACAATATAAATCTATTAATGTGTATAAAGATAAAAAGGCCATTAATACACCTACCCAATACAATAACCAGTCTCCGCCTCCTCTAACTAACATAAACAGAAACCAACACATCCCTGCTGCAGAAAAAATAAAGGAAAGGAGTATGTTTTTCAATACCGGTTTCATTCTATTTTCACACCCTTACAAAAATTTAAAAATAAATTATAATTTTTATTTACATACTACCCGTAATTTATTTATCTCTTTTTCATCCTATATTGATGTAATGAAGATAACCTCACAAAAAATTCAACGAGCAATACTCTACTAAGGCAACCTTTTTCCATTGTTAGCGATATAAAAAAGTAAGTATGCATTACCATATAATTAAATATAAGTAAATAAAATTAATTTACAGTTAATTTTATTTACTTATATTAACGTCACCCTTTCCCGTCTCGCTCTATCCATCGTACAGTCTTCTCTATATCTAACTCCGTATACGTCTTTTCACCATAACGAACAGACTCATATATCGGAATAATATCTCTCGTTCTACAAATTCTCTTTAACCATTGTTGCATCGTTTCATAGGATCTTCTCTGTTCGTGAAATGGTAAAGTTCTTTCCCATTCAACTAACGTTTTCCTTATCGTATCTTTAGGTAACGACTGTTCAAACTGACGCATCACTTTCTTGTTCTTTTCGGTTCTATCCGTATTTTCCTTTGTTATCGATTGTTTATCCTGTTCTATTTCTGATTTCGTTACCTTTTTCCTCATTAATTTATAAAAAGCATATAGAATGACCACTGCAATAATTACATAAAAAACGACACTAATCCATGAATTTGAAAGAACAGAAAACACATCAGTCCATGAATTTTTTCGTACAAAAAGTGGAATTTCCCTATCTATTTTTGTTCTTGTATCTACAACTCCTGTTTCTTCATCTATAATTCTTTCAGGTTCATCAAACTGTTCGTCTAAACTAGTAAAATCATAATTTCTTTCCGATATTGTCTTCGTCTTGCTAGAAAAAAGCCCTTTTACTATGTCTTGTACATGCACAACACCTTGTGATAACGTTATCGCACTAACCGTAAAGAAAAGTATCATGAAAACTCTAACACTCCAAATCTTCACTTTCATATGTCGCTCTTTATTAGCCATGACATAAACCCCTTCTTATTCTTTAATTACAACCCATTTATTCGTTCTGCTGTATTTCCTTGGGGAAGTACCAAGAATTAAAGGAACTGCATCCAATTCTTTACGACGAAAGCCTGCTGTGTAAAAATAAGTAGAAGATACAGGCGTATCTTGGTCCGATATTGCGGCAAGTACTTTTAATACATTTTGCAAATGTTTCCGGTTATGACCGTTCTTTATATGCAATAACCCATTATCCTTTACGCTATTGATCCATACTTCAAATGAACAGTTTTGCATGAGCAGTTGTTTACATATGCCTGCTGTTAATTCAATTAGTTCCTCTGTATCCTTTCGCAAAGAAATACCGCTTTTATTTTGCAAGTTGAGATAAATCGCATATTTATCTGATTGTGTTCGCTCGTACTTTTTCGCAGTTATCGTCCCTGTTTTCGCTGTCGCACTCCAGTGGATGGAACGAAAATCTTCATTTTCATACGACTTCACTCCCATTACTTTCGTTTCATCATATAAGGGTGATGACATCGCTTTTCGAAATCCTTGTGACCATTCTTGTAATTCAGGAACTTGCATTTTCGGAACAGCTGGTAAAACTAAATAAGACGGCGTTTCAACTTGTTTATATGTTATATGGTTCGTTATGAATCCAAAGGGATCCGTAATGACAATTTCAACTTCTTCCCATTTCGCAATTCCTCTTTTTATAGCTACAGCTTGCAAATCAAATGAAACTGACTCTCTTCCTTTTAAATGTAAATTCATATAATAATTTGAACCTGTATTCGTATTTTTGTTTATTTCATCATGATTCCAAGTTAACGTATTTTCACATTTAAATCGAAATACGATATTGAAAATAGGGAATAACGACTTGTTTGAAATTTTCATTTTGCACATATTCGCTTCACCTATAAAAATGTTTGAATTCCCTTGACTGTATTCCCATTCAACACGAGACACTTTACGTATGTACACATGCATCGCACCTATTAAAATTACATACAAAAATACGAGAGATAATATAAGTAGATTACTTGAAAATACACATAAAATAACGGCTACAACTGACATAACTCCTATTACGAAAGGCTCCGCTAAAGGTGTATACACAAGTTGTTGATTCATCGTACATTCTCCACGGGCACACTAATCATATGAAGAATTTCTTTCATGATTTGTGCTTTCGTCGTTTTCATCTCCCCTTCAATCGTTAACGTTAAACGATGAGCGCATATGGATGCTGCGAGTGTCTTAATATCATCTGGCGTACAACAATCTCTTTCATTTAATATTGCCCGTGCTTGAATCGCTCTCATAAATGCCAACGTCCCCCGCGGGCTTACACCAATTTCAATTAGCTCATGCTTTCACGTTGCCTCAATGATTTCAAGAAGATAATCTTGCACATCATTTCCTACTAAAACTTCTTTTGCACGTTTTTGCACTGTAATAATTTCTTCAGTTGAAATAATTGAATGTAACGTTGCTAACGGATCATTCGTTTGAAAACGATTCATCATCTCCTTTTCTGCTTCTCTCGTAGGATACCCTTGACGTATAGTAAGTAAAAAACGGTCTAGCTGAGCATCAGGTAAAGGAAATGTTCCGGCCGATTCAAGAGGATTTTGCGTTGCAATAACTAAAAAAGGTTCTGGTAATGAATGTGTCTGTTTGGCAATCGTAACAGTACGTTCTTCCATCACTTCCAATAACGAAGATTGTGTTCTCGGTACAGCACGATTAATTTCATCCACTAGTACTATATTTGCAAAAATAGGACCTAACCTCGTATTAAATTCTGATTCCTTCACATCAAAATATTCGAGACCAATAACATCTCCAGGCAAAGTATCCGCTGTGAATTGAATCCTTTGAAATTTAGCGTCTACACTTTTAGCCAAACTTTTCGCTAATGTTGTTTTTCCCGTCCCAGGTACATCCTCTAATAAAATATGGCCTCTTGCTATGAGAGCTATAGCTGCAAGTTCAATCGATTCATCTTTTCCTATAATAACCTTCGAAATATTGTTAATAATTTTCTTTAATGTATTCATATATTTATCTCCTAACCTTATTTTTTCTGAAAATTAAGAATTATCCATTTCCAAATTATAACACATTACTATAGAAGTAAATATGTTCCTATCAAAATAAAAAAGATGACCTTAGCTATACGCTAAAGTCATCTTTTTCTACCTTATTATTTCACTAACTCTCCATTATAAGCTTTTATATTAAGTGGAGCAGTTAAAAACTGTGCTGCTTTACTAACGAAAGATGTAAAGTGTTCACTCGTATTATGACTCGCAACTGCCTTTTCATCTTTCCATACTTCTACCATCGTATATACATTTTCATTTTCTGTATCTTTATATAAGTCATAAGATACATTTCCACTTTCTTCTCTTGAACTATGAATCAGCGGACGAATTTCTTCTAAAAATGATTGTTGTTTTGCTGGATCTACTTGAAATATTGCGTGAATAATAATCATGGTGTTTCCCCTCTCATATCTCACTTATTTCTGTATTTATAAAATTACTTCCACTCAGCAACTTTTTCAACTGGAAGACGTACTGATTGGTAACCACTGTCAGCAGCTTTTCCGATTGAAATTAACATAACTGGTACGTAACGTTCTTTATCTAATCCGAATACTTCTGCGATTTGGTCTTTTTCAAATCCGCCAATTGGACAAGTGTCATAACCGTGCGCACGAGCTGCTAGCATAAATTGCATTGCTACAAGTCCACCGTCAATTAAAACAGTATCTTTCATTACTTCTGGTGTAACCATTGAGAAGTAACCTGAAAGTTTTTTCATTTGATCTTCTTTTACTTCAGCTGGCATTAAACCACGCTCTACTGCTGTACCGTAAATTTCTTCTGCGTTATCAAAGTTGTTTAAATCACCAAATAAAGCGATCATTGCTGAAGATGTTTCTACTTGAGATTGATTGAATTTCGCAAGTGGTGCAAGTGTCGCTTTCGCTTCGTCACTTTCAATCACTAAAAATCTCCATGGTTGCATGTTTACAGAAGATGGTGCAAGTGTTGCTTCTGTAAGAATTTCTGTCATTTCTTCTTTGCTAATTTTCACTGAAGGATCGTACTTACGAATTGAACGGCGTCCTGTTAAAATTTCGTTAAAATTATTTGTTTTTACTGAGTTAGTCATAGTTGAATTCTCCCTTTTTTATAGTTCTTTTATATTTTCTTGAATGTGATTTAACATAGTTAAAAGATTATCGCGCTGTTCTTCACTTAACCCTTTAAATGCTGAAGCTGCAAAACGTTCTTTTTCCTCTTGAAACGCCTGAATTTTATTTCGTCCCTCCTCAGTTAGAGAAACCAATGTAATTCTATTATCATCTGGATTTTTACGTCTTGTAATCATTTCATTTGCCTCAAGCTGCTTTAAATGCCTCGTTATCGCAGCATTATCAATATTCACTTCTTGTTGAAGTGCTTTTTGGCTAATTTCACCTACTTCATATAATTGAAGTATAAGCTCTAATCGAGACTGGCTCATACCCGTACACCCTTCAAACTTCGAACTTACTTCTTTATTTAGAAAGTGTAATTTATATAAAATAATCGCTTCTTTTGAGCATGAACTTGTCAAACTATCCCTCCTTTACATGCAAAACAAAAAACGTTTGATGCATCAATAGTTGATATGTCAATTAATATAATCTATATTGATTTAGAATGCAAGCATTTTGTTTTCATTTATATTTTTCCAAATTAAGGCGCTTTGTCGCGTTACAAATAATGTTAATTGCACTATAATAGTACTAATTTAAATGACTGGAGAGTGATTGTAATGCGGCAATACACAAATAGAAATGAGGAATTAAAACTGGAAAATGAAATGAGGATATTCACATATGACAACAATAAATATAGGGATTGTCGCGCACGTAGACGCTGGCAAGACGAGTTTGACTGAGCGTATTCTTTATGAAACGAATGTGATTAAAGAAATTGGCCGAGTAGATAGTGGTAATACGCAAACTGACTCAATGGAATTAGAAAGACAACGTGGAATTACGATTAAAGCATCTGTCGTCTCTTTCTGTATCAATGACTTAAAAGTAAATGTCATTGATACACCTGGACACGCTGATTTTATAGCTGAAGTGGAGCGATCATTCCGTGTTCTAGACGGTGCAATTTTAGTTATTTCTGCCGTTGAAGGTGTGCAAGCGCAAACAAAAATTTTAATGCGAACATTACAGAAACTAAACATACCGACTATTTTATTCGTTAATAAAATTGATCGTAGTGGCGCAAATACTGAAAAAGTTATGAAACAAATAAAAGAGATTCTTTCAAATGAAGCATTCCCTTTCTACTCTGCCCAAAACGAAGGAACGAAAGAAGCCCGGATTATTGCATACAAATCATATGACGATTGTATGGAACTGTTAGCACCATATAATGAATCGTTACTTGCGTCATATGTAAATGATGAAATCGTACCGGGCGTATTATTAAGAGAAGAACTCGAAAAACAAATACAGCAAGCAAATGTGTACCCAATCTTTTTCGGTTCAGCCATGACAGGTATAGGTGTAACTGAACTGCTCGAAAATATTTCAACCTTATTTCCAGCTAATAAGTCGGCAGAAAACGAAACATTATCCGGTGTTGTGTTTAAAATTGAACGTGAACCTTCTGGAGAAAAGATTGCTTATGTAAGAGTTTTTTCTGGTCGTTTACACGTAAGAAAATATGTTGATATACAGCGCGGGGACGTTCTGGGGCATAAAGAAAAGATTAAGAAAATATGCCTATTTCATAAGGGGAATGTTGTTCAATCTTCTATCGTTCCTAGCGGAGAATTTTGCAAAGTGTGGGGACTGAATGATATTAAAATTGGTGATATTATCGGTGAACGGACGAATTATATAAAAGACATTCACTTTGCCGAACCACAAATGGAAGCTGCTATTGAAGCAGTACCAAAAGAACGAATTCATGATCTATACGCTGCACTTATGGATCTATGTGAAGAAGATCCGCTCATTAAAGTGTGGAAAGATGATATTCATAATGAACTATATATTCGCCTTTTCGGGGAAGTACAAAAAGAAGTAATTGAAACAACACTTTTTGAGAAATATAATTTGCAGGTGACTTTCTCAAATACGCGGGTTGTATGTATTGAGAAGCCAATTGGCGTAGGTAATAGCGTTGAAGTAATGGGTGAAAAAACGAATCCATTTTACGCAACAATTGGCTTTAAAATCGAACGTGGTGAGCTGAATTCTGGCATAATATATAAGTTAGGCGTTGAACTTGGATCGCTGCCTTTAGCATTTCATAAAGCAATTGAAGATACAGTATTTCAAACGTTAAAACAAGGTTTTTACGGATGGGAAGTTACGGACATTATCGTCACGTTAACACATACTGGTTATGCAAGCCCTGTTACAACAGCGAGTGACTTTAGAAATTTAACACCACTCGTTTTAATGGATGCTTTAAAGCAAGCTGAAACATGTGTATTTGAACCAGTAAACGCATTTGAATTAACTGTACCAGAACGTGCAATTAGTACCGCAATGTATAAATTAGCTGCCATTCCAGCAGCTTTTGCAGATCCTATATTCAATAATGATTCTTACGAGTTAACAGGTTCATTACCTGTTGCGAAAACAGAGAATTTTAAGCGAATGCTTCATTCATTCACTGAAGGAGAAGGCATTTTTACAACGAAGCCATCTGGTTACAAAGAACTGAAGGCTCCCTTCCCTACTCGAAAACGTGTTGATTATAATCCGCTGAATCGTAAGGATTATTTGCTTCATGTGCTTAAGGCTTATTAAGTAAAAAAGAGGTGCAAATTGCACCTCTTTTTGCATGTATTGATAAGTTAGTTTGTCCTAACAACTTCTTTAAGCTTTTCTATTATTTTTGCTATTGCTTCGATTGAATTCTCGGTTTCATATTCTCCAACATTTACAGAATGATTTGCATTTTTGACAACTTCAATTTGTAAATTCGTCTTATGTAACTGATCGATTTGATCTGCATTATATTGGTGATCTTTATCTCCAATTACTAATAGCCCTTCGTGACGACTATGTAAAATCGACTCAAAAATGGAATCAAAAGTTAGTAAAGGTGTAAGTAGTATCATTTTTGACTGTAAAAAATCTTCTCTCTTCATTAAATCATTTGCAATCGGAATGGTTCCGAGTGACTTCCCTAAAAATATCGTATGATTGTATTGCTCACCTTTTAATACTTCCTTCATTACAGGATTAATATCATCCATCACTATTTTTGTTACTTCTTCCATCAGTTTATTCATTACTTGTTCGTCATAAGAATAATGAATATGTACTACATCTATTTTATTTTCAAGCATAAGCATCGTTGCATAATAGAATAATGGTTTATCATAATTGTAACCGGAACCTGAAAACATAAAACAGATTGTATTAGAACCTTTTTCGATATGTGTGTAACGAATGACTTTGTCGTCTATATGTATTTCCTTTTTAGTTCCCTTCACCGTTTCCCCCTCCAAACACGTTTACTTTTGTAAAACGATATGTTCTGTATGAACTGATACATCCTTTACTTTATCTTTTATAAACGCTGGCTGTAAGTTATATGTATCTAATTCTTCTATCGGTACCCACTTAAACATATATGTTCTACCCTCTTCATTCAGAATATATTGATCCGCCCCATTTGCAGGTAATTGTTTCAGCTCTACTTCATAGTAAAAACTAATTTCATGAAACTTTCGCTCAGAAAGGGTGAAGAAATTTTCTACTGACCATATTAATCTCTTCACTTTAATAGGAACACCCACTTCTTCCGCAAGCTCTCGTTTTAATGCATCTTCACTATTTTCTAGCATTTTCACTCGTCCGCCCGGTACATACCAAAAATCTTCACCGTCACCTTGCAAAATGAGTATTTTATTATCCTGTTTGCAAATTGCTCCGACTCGGTAATTAAAACATGTTTCCTCTACTTTAAACGTAAGATCCACAATAACCCCCTCCAATGTATCATTACAAAACTATTATTTATGCGCAGTACAAATAAGATTACTAAATTTTTCTATTCCATTCAATAATTTTTTAACTTTTCAAAAACAATACGCATCATTTGTCATCACAAGTATAAATACATATGTCACAATCACTGCACACACTAAAGAAGCATTATGGGGGACGAATGGAAACATTGTCAATATACAAAACTGAAAAATCAAATAATTTTTAAGGCATCATTATAAAAGATAAAGTAAAACTTCAATAAATGGAGTTTTTATCTTTCCCCTGTTGTTTTTAAATATTGTTAAGACATTATTAAAAAAGACGCAAGGTCAACTTATGTGCTAATTAATTCTTTTTCTAGAAAAAGCGTCTTTTATTGCAATTGTTAATACATTTAGGAATAATAAAATAGCCATAACTACCGTTAATACGTTAAATTGCTTTGTTTTATAAGGAGCGAACCATTCCGTAAAGAGCTCTGCATTAACGAGACGCTCCCCAACTCCTCCTTCCTTGAAGTTCGGTATCCACGAATTCATATCAAGGATGATAAAAATTAGTTGCATAACGAAAAATGCTCCAAGAGTTTTCAGCCAATTTCGTATTCGAATAGGACGCCCTTTTTTTGATGTCATTTAAATGACCCTCCTTTTAGAACTTGCTATTAAAGAGCCTTGTTCTGATAGATACGAATAGATAATATCCATGAAACCCCATAGCACCCCACTGCTATGACAGCAAATATAAGAAATATTTTCAAATCTGAAATCTCTTTTAAAAAGGTCAGTACGCCATTAGCATATTTATTTAATAAATATGGAGTATTTCGCATTAAATATATAACTCCAATAGATAAAAATATAAAAACTGGT
The DNA here is from genome assembly GCF_052947655.1 of Bacillus pretiosus. Lineage (NCBI taxonomy): Bacteria > Bacillati > Bacillota > Bacilli > Caryophanales > Bacillaceae > Bacillus > Bacillus pretiosus. The sequence continues at coordinate 2,937,915 of NZ_CM129593.1, forward strand.
ACAAGTGTTTTCACTTTAAATGCAACAAAAAATGGGATGTAAAATGCAGTAATCAGCATGACTGCCAAGAAGCCTAGGATGTAACTTTCTAAGGAAAGTTGAAATTCCATGCTGTCTAAAATGAAATATTTTCCAACTAAACAAAAGGGGATGATTACTATTGTAAAAAATAAGGTTCCAACGTATTTTGAACTTATAATTTCCTTCCTAGTATACGGTAATGAGTTTACTAAAATATTAGCATTATCTTTATCATCAGATTGATAAGTGTTAATTACAAAAACGGCACTACAAATGATTATGACATATGCTACATCCATGCCGGCCCACAAATAGGTAACTAGAAATAAGAGATAAGCAGGTAAAAAAGTTTTTTGTAAAATCAAATCCTTTTTAATTAAATTAAGCATCTTGACTCCCCCTTTTTCATGAAATACATAATATCCTCTAAACTTGGTTTTTCAATCACCACTTCTTTATTAAATAAAGTTTCGATTGAATTTACATTTTCAATCAATCCCTCGAAACCTGTATTTGCTTTACATACAGATATAAATTCACGCTCAGTATCAAAATCTAACATATCTAGTGGTCCTTTGACCAAAATATAATCTTCTGCAATGGCATAAATATCTTTTGTAAAAATATGCTTCCCATTTTGAATAAATGTAATATAATCAGCAATGCGGTCTAAATCCGTTGTAATATGAGATGAGAAAAAGATAGTTTTCTCACCATCCTGCATAATATTTTGTAAAACATCCAATAATTCTCTTCTAAATACCGGGTCGAGTCCGGAAGTAGGCTCATCCATAATAATTAGTTCAGCATGATGTGAAAGGGCAATTGCAAGAGAGGCTTTCATTTTCATTCCTTTGGAGAATGTTTTCATTTTTTTATTTAATGGTAATTCGAACAGATCTTTATAATATGTAAATTGGTTAAAATCCCATTTTTTATAAGCAGGCGCAATAATTTTAGTAATTTCCTTTAATGTGAGTTCATCATAAAACACATTATCGTCATAAACGAAACCAATTCTTTCTTTAATTCGCTTCGCATCAGTCGAATAGTTCATGCCAAATAAGGAGACATTTCCACTATCCGGGTTCATTAGATTCATAATCATTTTAATCGTTGTAGATTTACCTGATCCATTTCCCCCAATAAAACCCGTAACAAATCCTTTTTTTACTTCCATCGAAAAATTTTTAATTTGAAATCCTTTAAAAGATTTACTGACATTTTGAAGTTCTATTACGTTTTCCAAGAGTTTTCCTCCTCGTATAAAATTGTAAGCATTTCTTTTAGATCATTTAAAGGAACATCCATTTGTTTAGCATTTTGAATCGCTTCACACAACTTTTCTTCAACTGTCTTTAATTTTTTTTCTTTCATAGTTTCAATGTTTTGTTCTGCTACAAAGGACCCCCTTCCGACAATCGAATAAATAAAACCGTCTTTTTCCAGTTCTTCATATGCTCTTTTCGTTGTAATAATACTTACTCTTAAATCTTTTGCTAACTGACGCATTGAAGGAAGAGCATCTCCTTGCTTTAAATCACCTAGTAAAATAAGTTTTTTTATTTGGACACCAATTTGTTCATAAATAGGTTCCTTTGAAGTGTTCGTAATAACGATTTGCATGCAAATACCTCTTTTTAAAAATATTGTATATATACTTTATATACAATATATACTATCGTACATTGTAAATCAACAGAAAATTTCCAAAATATAGTCACAAACACAATCTAATAATACATGTAATTCATACAACTTATTTATACGGGGCTTCCTCGTATTTGCTCGATTTTGAGGTGGAGGTCTTACTGCTATCTAATGCGGTATAAAGACTACGTTGTGTTTTACGGAGAAATTGGCACAGCTGGTAGTGTGAAAGCAAAAGAGTTTGAAACAGAAGAACAATCTGAGGAAGTTGATATCAAGTTAGACTGGGATGAAGATGACAAAGAAGGATTAAAAAAGATGTTTCCTAAGTTATGGGACATGTACGGGGAAGAACTGGTAGATTAGTTGATTGTCAAAAACGCCTTGTTTCTTTCGTAACAAGGCGTTTTTCATGATACTATATTTAAATTTTTATCTTCCCACTTTCCCACCACTTCATAAACGTTTCTAACGAAGGAGCAACCCAAGTTCTACTATCATTTTCATGATTCCATACATATATATCATCTCTTTGCACGATTCCATTCAAAATGGAATAACCAAACAAATCACCATTTCCGCCATCAGCAATAAATAATAAACAGTCAAAAGGCATATATAAACCCTTGAAATCAACTATATTTCTCATATTCATATTTTCAGTTTTAATTTTTGAAGTAGACCATATAAAATCCCCGTATTCACCTTCTACACCGTTTGTTTCCTGTAATAATTGATATAAATCATTCGGTAATTCCACCTGCAAATTTTTGTGAACTTCAGCGAGTTCATCCTTTTTAGCTGGATTATTGAAACTTAAGTTTTGTGAGATACTGTGAATTGTGTTTTTCCACATAGCTTTTTATCCTTCCATCGCTTATGTTCAATCAATTACATACAAAAAGGATTCCCTAAATTGATTGATACCACTTTTCTAGCAACTCTTTCTCCCTCTCTCCTGAAATACCTGCTTTTAATTCCCATTCATCCACACTCTTTATCCACTCATACACATCTGTAACTGTATGTTCTAACCTTCTAAAAGTAAGTCCTTCTTTAACAGCACTTTCAATACTAATAGAAAAACCACCTTTCCACGGCTTCGTCTCACCTTCTAATGAAAATGTTTCAGGAAGCCATAGTGGCATCTCTGTCCAAGGCTGCACCTTATATTCATTCAAAAACGATTCATCTACCCAAACGAATGCAGCATCACTATTCGTAACCTTTTTACAAGTATTTAATAGCTCTTCCATCGTCAATTCATAACTTGGACCTGTTACATTGAATGTACCTGCTTTATTGTTTTCTGCCATGTTTATTCCCCAGTTTGCCACGTCTTTTATATCAACTATCTGCACTGGACGGTCTTTTCTTCCTGGAACTAACACTTCTCCTCCCTTTGCTACACGCCCAATCCAGTATGGAAGCCGATCTGTATAATCAAACATCCCTGAAAGAAGTCCTGCTCTTACGTGTAAAACACGCCCTGGCCAATACTTCTCTGCTTCTTTTTCACACAATACTTTCAGCGCACCGTAATACTCATAAGGAGAAACTTCACCATTCTCCACAGTCTTTATTTGATCACCCGTTGGTTCGGGTTGTAATATATAATCTTCTTTTATATGAGGCGGAATCCAATCTTTATATACGGAAAGACTTGAAATAAATATATAATGCTTTATATTATCCCGTAAGGCTTCTCCAACATTTCTAATGTGATGCGGAGAAAATCCACACGTATCTACGACAACGTCCCATTTTCGATTTTCTAAACTTGAAACATCATCATTTCTGTCACCAATTAACTGCTCTACTTCAGGAAAAATTTCTTTATTCGTTCCGCGATTAAACAATGTAACTTCATGCCCTCTTTTTAAAGCCTCTTCTACAAAAGCTCTTCCTAAAAATCGTGTACCACCTAGAATTAGAATCTTCATTGTTCTCCCCCATTCGTGATTGAAAATCCTTTCTTTTGTTAAACGATTTTTTGCTCATAAAAGTTACGGGGTTAGTCTAACTTTTTCTACAAGTTCAACATATGTAATTTCCATTTCATATATAATTAAAATATCGGATATTTGATTAATCACTTATACATGTAAGTAGGTGAAAAATATAAATAGAAACATAGTTTATCATTCAACATTATGTATGTATTGCCTTACATCGCTTGTATATATAATCTTACTGAACATAGAAAATGGTCGTAATTACTTAGGGTTTACGATGGTTATTCCGCTTTTAGCTGCTATTTTATATCAGAAATTATATAAGAAACAAAAAATAGTTCATACATTTGGAATTTCACGTCCAAAAATAAGAACTTTGATTTTCTCCATTTTATTCCCAATACTTCTAGGGCTATGTCTGCATTTCTATTTTTATATTTATAATATAAAATTCTTATTTAATTATTGTAATGAATTAGGATTTCTCCTACTCATTGGTCTTACAATTGCTGCTTTGTCTGCATTTTTAGAAGAAATCATATGGCGTGGAAATTTCCATTACCATTTACGAAAAAAATATTCATTAAAACAAACAGCAATCATTACTGCATCGCTTTGGTCTTTATGGCATTTGCCAGTATCAATCTTTTATAAAAACTATGAATTATGGTTTGTAGGAATATTAAGCTATCTCTCGTTTTTATTTATATTATCTATAATTTTGACGTATACAAGAGAGTATAGCCATTCTGTGATAACACCTGCAATTTTACATGGCATGTTCAATGTATTTTATTTAACAGATGGAGTAGAAACAAAATGGGATATTAGCCTAATGGAATTAATTAAATTTATCTTGCTGGTAATTGTGTTTGGCATGATATACCTAATACATCGAAAAATTAAAAGTACCTAAACAAATTATAAAGTACTTCAACACCTATTCAATAATCGTATAGGTGTTGAAGTTTTCTAATCTTAGTTGCTCAACTTAGTTAATACAACACTTTTTTCTATTATGAAGAACAAAACAAGTTTAACTAAACCTTTCATTCTTGTTTTTATAAAAATAACCATATTAATCTTTGAAATAAGGAAATATGGACTCTTTAATTAACTTCCATCTATCCCCTGCATTCGGTATGACTTCAGAAGCGATCGCCACCACGAGCTCCTTCTCTGGTACGCAGCAAATCACATTCCCACCATCGCCCATTGCACAGTATGAAAAGATTCCATCCTCTTCTCGTAACCACCATAAGTAACCGTATTGATTTTGGTTCATTGTTGTCGATTCTTTTATCCATGATTTTGATAGTATTTGTTTTCCATTATGAATACCTTCATTCAAATACAGCTGTCCAAACTTAGCCATATCTTTAACCGTTAACGTTAGTCCCCAGCCGCCTGTCGAAATACCATTTGGATCATGAACCCATCCCTTTACATCTTTTCCAAATAAGTCATCAAATCCAAATGCTTTCATATTGTAGTTTGGAATTTCTCTCATGCCGAGTGGCTGAAATAAGTATTCATTCGCAAATTCACGGGCACCTTTTCCTGTTGCGCTCGTAATAATTGCTGATAGTACATGAGCTCCTGCAGATGAGTATTTAAAAGATCCGATTTCTCCGCCATTCCCCATTCTATTAAGTGTATACTGTACCCAATCCTCTTGCGTACATAATTCTTCTAGCGGTTCCTGCCAATCTGCATAAGGGTATGGAGCTGTCATAGTAAGTAGATGCCGCACTGTTATTTCAGATGAATTACAATTATAGTCTGGGAAAAATTCTATTATTTTTTGATCAACGTTTTTTATATAGCCCTTATCTATACATATCCCAATTAACGCAGAGATTATCGTTTTTGTAACTGACGCTATATGAAATGCATCATTTGGACCGTGACCGTTATAATAGTTTTCAAAAATAACATTACCTTTCTGTACTACTAACATACCATTAGTATTTTCATATTCTTCTTTTATAATCTGATCTAACTTTTCAGCAGTTTTCATTATTCATTCCCCTTTAACCCATGATTAAAAAGGTTCGATAGGTACATATATATCAACTATATGTTTATTTTCCGGATGCTGTCTTGGGTCATTTTTATACATTTCAAAAGGATATGAATCTCTCGGTTTATATCCACTATTTGGGAGCCATTCACCGTATAAGAAATCCCATGCTCCTTTATATTCATCTAGGAATATTTCAAAATGACCTACCGCATACTTTCCAGAAGGTATTACCATTATTCCAATGTCGCTCGTTTCTACTGCGGACTCATTCGGAATTGCTATGCATAAACTAGTTCTTAAATGATTGTCCTCAGTAAATTCATGATGATCGTGGTAAATGGTTAATACTTTCGTATCCTCAAATACATAATAGTTTTCCTCCGCTGCGTAATGAAATAATTTCGCTATCATTTTTGGAAAAGCTATCGTTAACTCTTCATATGTACCGATATGTCTTATGTATGCGACGTTTATATTATCCGCTGTTACAATTTCAACATTTCCTCGAACCTTCTTACACTCATTGTATTGAGAAGCTCTCCTTACGTCTTTGCAATTCTTGCTATTATCGTTTCGATATTGCGACGGACTTACTCCGTAATAATTTTTAAATGTACGGGAGAAAACTGCGGAATCTGTGAATCCGAAGTGATACGCAATATGTGTAATTGTCATATCTGTGCGATATGTAAGTAGATTTGTTGCCCTTTCTAACTTCAATCGGTTTACATACCGTGATAATGGCTCGTCTACTATCCCCTTAAAAATCCGATGAAAATGAAACTTTGAAAATCCTGCTACATCCGCTAACTCTTCAATTGAAAGTGGATCATCTATGTGTGATTCTATATAATCTTGTACTTTATGAATGCGTCGTAAGTACTCATTTCTACTTTGTTTACTCTCCATATTTTTATCTCCTCATAACAAAAAGGCTAACGTTAAGCTAGCCTATTTTTATACCTTTTTTAAAAACAAAACTCTACTACCGCCGTTTCCATCATAATTTGTATGTACCGATACACCCTCTACCTCATCATCCCCAGCCTCGATTCGAAAACCGATTTCTTGATGAAACTGTATCGACTTTTTATTAATTGGTGACGTAATTGCTTTTACAACTTTACGATTATTTGCACGAGCGGCATCAAAGAAGTAAGAATACAATGTCGATGCGATTCCTCTTCTTCTATACTTCGGATTTACACCGATAAAATGAACATACGCTTCATCTTTATATGTTTGTGAAAAGAATCCACATAAAAAACCTAACGTCTCGCCATCTTCTTCAATGATAAAACTCGTTTCTTGAAAGTGAACAAAAAACAGTTTTGGCAACATAGCAGACATATCTCTCCCGCCCCACCAATCATTTAAAACAGATTGAATCTTTACATAATCTTCCCCTTGGATGTTTCTAACTCGCATATGTTTCTCCCTCTCACTCACTTCATTTTTTCATATATTTTAATGACTGTTTCTACTAATAGGATGAATACCCATATCCCGCAAAATACAAGAACAGACTGGAATATGGATCCAATAATAATAACACCAACTGCACCTGATCCTGAAATTGATACTTCCCCAAATCCCGGATCATGTATAAGCGATCCAGCAGAAAAAGCCATTAAAATTGATCCTATTAAATAAATAACACTCATTATTTTTAATATTTTTATAGAAAGATACGAAGTTTTTTCTTGCTCCACTTGTGATAATTCGATTTCCCCGCTCTCAATTCCTTTTTGAAGACAATCTTCACATAAAAATTCTTCCTTAATTTTTTTACCACCGTGCAGCGTACCTGTTATCTCTTTACACCTTGAACATTTTCAATTTATCATGTTGTTACCACTCCAATCTATTAAGATTATACTTATACCATTCTGCATTTACCTTAATATTCCTTTTATGTATTTTATAGAGAAAGGTCGTATTTTATGATTTCAAAACTTACGTTCGGCTTGAAAAAATCTACAGCTCATTATGTATTAAGACCTAGTTGTTATGCGATTATTTTCCATTCATCTTCTTCAATGATTGCTGTTATCCAAAAAGGAGACCGTTACTTTTTACCTGGTGGTGGTATGGAAGGTAATGAAACAAAAGAAGAGTGTTTGCACCGTGAACTACTAGAGGAATTAGGATGGGCAATTGAAATTGATCAATATATTGGTAATGCGGCTCGATATTTTTATGCAGAAAAGGAAGATATATATTATTTAAATGACGGGTTCTTTTATATTGCGAACATGGTGCAGAAACAAACTGAAAACTGTGAGGATGATCATGTTCTAAGGTGGATGTCTCCTTTACTTGCTGTCGAACTTCTCCTTCACGATCATCAAAAATGGGCCGTTAAACAAACCCTTTTATTACGAAAACAAAAAGGATCTCCTTCTATATGAAAGAGATCCTTTTTACTGTTAACTTACTTTTTTCAAATTGAGAGCTGGCTTTTTCATTCCGCCTTTTTTTACAACATATAGACCCACAAAGATAATAAGTCCGCCAACGAGTTGCATCATATTAATTTGCTCTCCAATTGTTACTGCTGCAAAGATAACTGCGAATAATGGTACGAGATACATATAAACCATTACTTTTGTTGAACCTATTTGACTAATACCGACATACCACATTGCTAGTCCGAAGATGGTTGCAAAGATGATTGAATATGCTAGTGATCCCCAGCTTGGCGTATCTACTGGCCACGTTAAAGAATTTACGTTGAATAAACAGTATATAACAAGTGGTACTATCCCAATTAAAGTAGACCATGATGTGACTCTCATTGCGGAGTATTTTGTAATAAGAGGTTGCGCTAATATTGGATACCATCCCCACGCAATTGCTGCGACTAATCCAATTACATTTCCGAGCCACGCATATTCATAAGTAGCTCCTCCTGTATGTCCTGTTAATAAAACGAATGCTGCACCAATAAACGCTATTATTGACCCAATTTGTACTTTCATCGAAAAACGTTCTTGTTTGTGTAATACTGCTAATATCCCTGTAAATATAGGTGACATCGCAATTAATAATGAGGCGTTCGTTGCTGAAGTATATTTCACAGATAGCATAAACATCGTTTGATACATCGCCGTACCAACAATACCGACTGCTACTAATCGTAACCAATCTTTTCTTTCAATACGTAATGAACGTTCCATCATAAATGTAATAAGTAATAATACCGGAGATGCTACTAAAAATCGTAAACTATTAAATTGAATGGATGACATATATGCCACGCCATATTTTCCAATTGTATAATTTGCTCCCCATACTAATGCTACTGATACTAGGAGCCATTCCATTTGCCATCGTTTCATCCGAATCTCCCCTTCCATATTTAGCATAGTAAAATTGGCTGGATATAACACCGTCCAATTGGCTGTTTTTTTACCCAGCCAATTTGTTATACTTGATGTAGTTAAGAGATACGGAGGCGTTTGTATGGAATGGAAGCTAGATAACGACAGTAAAATCCCTATTTATCAGCAAGTTGTTGACTTTATTGAAAAGCGTATTACATACGGAGAACTTCCACCTGGTAGCTTCCTCCCTTCTGAACGGAAATTAGCTATGCAGTTAAATGTAAACCGAAGTACGGTAACGACTGCTTATAATGAACTACGTGCTATGGGGATTGTGGAAAGTACGACTGGTAAAGGGACACGTGTAAGTACACATATGTGGGGCGTTTCTCCAACATTAACGCCGAATTGGAGAAATTTCGTAGAAGGTGGCACTTTTTTACCAAACTTGCCGTTACTTCGCCATATTCGGGCGGAAGTACAACAAAATGAAAACATTATAGATTTTGCAAATGGAGAGCTCGGTTGTAACCTCTATCCTCACGATCAACTACAAACGATTTTACGAGAACAACCGTTAACGCATTCATTAAGTTACGATCATCCGCAAGGCTATCTTCCGCTAAGACAAGCGGTCGTAAAATATATGAAGGAATATTTAAAAGTTGAAGCGACTGAACAATCCATTATGATTACATCTGGCGCACAGCAAGCACTTCACCTTATCGTTCAATGTTTATTAAATCCCGGTGATGCAGTTGCTTTCGAAAGTCCTTCACACTGTTATTCCTTACCGTTATTCCAATCAGCAGGTATTCGTATTTTCCCGTTACCTGTCGATGAACACGGTATTAATCCAGATGATGTGCAAGAGTTATATAGAAAACACCGTATTAAAATGATCTTTTTAAATCCAAATTTCCAAAATCCTACAGGAACAATGCTGCATCCAAACCGTAGAAAAAAACTGTTATCACTTTGCGCAGACTTACGAATTGCAATTGTTGAAGATGATCCGTCCAGTTTACTTGCGCTAGAAAAAAAACAACCTTGCCCTACTTTGAAATCTATTGATGAAAACGGAACTGTCATTTATGTACATTCCTTATCTAAAATGATTGCACCAGGTTTACGAGTCGGCTGGCTTGTCGCCCCGCAGTCTGTAGTAGAAAGGTTATCCGACGCAAGACACCAAATGGAATTAGGTATGAGTATTTTCCCACAGTGGCTTATGCAACAATTTTTCGAAACAGTACCATTTCAATCTCATATCGTACCGTTACGAAAACAATTAGCAGAAAAAAGAGACGTTATCGTTCGCGCCTTAAATGAGCAACTTCACGATAAAATCTCTTTTTCAAACCCGACCGGCGGTATATACATATGGGGAAAATTAAAAGAACCGATAAACGAAAAACAACTTATTATGCAAAGTTTAAAACAAGAAATTGCATTTATGCCTGGTAGTATTTTCGGCGCGAAAGATGGTTATATTCGTTTATCTTATGGAAAAGTGGATATTGATCAAATTGAGGAAGGTATTTCTCGTTTGCGAGAGGCTATTTTAATTTGTGGAAAATGACTTTACATAAAGCTTTATCGTTTGACAAAAGAAAAATCTACCATTATTATCAACACGAACCTAGTTACCCCGCATTAACGGGCAATAAAACTCCCAGCTCAAAATTCAGCTGTAACAAAGAAGTTAGGTGGGAGATCAACTGCCCGTAAATGCCCGATTGGTTCAACTAATAATCAGTGGAGGATGAATCCCCCCACTGATTAAAGTTTCACTTTATAGGAGTGATAAAAATGAACATTTACGTTGATGCAGATGCTTGTCCTGTAAAAGATGTAATTATTTTTGAAGCTACGAATGCAGAAATCCCTGTAACCCTCGTTACTAGCTTTTCTCATTATTCTAATGCTCAGCAGCCTAAAGGTGTGGAAACAATTTATGTTGATTCCGGAGCAGATGCTGCAGATTACCGAATTATGCAATTAGCTCAAAAAGAAGATTTAATCGTAACACAAGATTACGGTCTTGCTTCGCTCGCTTTAGCAAAAGGCTGTATCGTGCTACACCATAAAGGCTATAAGTATACGAATGATAACATTGAACAATTGTTACAAACACGGTATTTAAGTGCAATGGTTCGAAAAAGCGGTAAGCGTACAAAGGGACCAAAACCATTTACAGCAGAAGATAAAGAGAAATTTAGAGCGCTCTTTAAAAGTATGATTGCACTTTAAAAATGAACCGTCTATTTGCAAGGAAAACTTCGCAAAACAAAGAAGAGAATATCGAAATGAACATTCTCTTCTTGAGGTTTACCCTTTTAAAATGAAGGTAAATTATCTAAGTTATTTTCCTTTATTCCATCAGGTTCACTACGTATAATATCTCTACCATACTTATGAAATACGTCCACATGAGCTAACTTCCCTGATTTCGCTTCACTAAGTGCAGCCATATAATCTAACTCTCTTCCGCTACTTGTTTTAAACGCTATTAAATCACCATCATTATTTTTACGGACGGCAACAATTTGTTCTGCTCCTGAATTGACTTCATGGTCTACTTCAAATTGAGCTTGCCCTTCTCCTTGATGTAAGTAATCATTATAAACTTTTTCAAAGTCTTTCTTGTCCATAACATACACCTCCAACACATTTTATTAGTATGGTTGGGAGATGTTGGTTTTATGTACTTTTTTATTAACTTAACAAAATATATTACTCCAAATAAAAAATACAGGTCATTTTTTGTAGCCTAATACAAATCTATTTATAGTTCCTTACCTTCTTAATTTAAGCTAAATTTAAGTGTTAATATTTTCCTGATAACTTTATAATTTATTATATCGAAACGAAATTTGAAATGGAGAATGGTTAAGATGAATATAGATATTAATCGTTTAACTGATATTTGTTTAGAGTATCAGCAATCTAGATTTTATGTTACTAGAATCCCTAAAGATTTCTTATCAATTGCCCAAAAACGTTTTTCTATACCAACGGATGATCAAATTATCGCTTTTTTAAGTTGTAATTTATTTGGATCAGGCAAGTATGGTGTTTACATTACGAGTTCGGGTTTATACTGGAAAAATTGGTTATTAGGTAAAGGAAATTTGAAATGGGATCAATTAATTGAAGTGCAACAAATTGAAATTGATAAAGATGGTTTCTTATCTTTTGATGCACAAACAAGCTTCAATATTAACGGGAGTGATTATCCCCCACTGTTATTTAAAGAATTACTTATAGCTCTTACGAATTCATTCCAAAATTCAAAACAATATGATTTACATCCAGCTATAAAAATTAATGAGATAAAATCAATTTGCTCATTATTTGAAACGTACAATGAATTACTAGAGCCTGATAATGGATTATTTGTAGACACTCATATTTCAGACAAAAAGTTAAAAGCAATTGAGGCACGATTTATCGTTCCAAAAGAAGAACAAATCATTGCTTTTTTAGATACAACTGTTCTTGGGAATATGGGGAAAGGATCTGATGGAGTATTAATTTGTGAATCAGGTATATATTTTAGAGAAACCTTTGTACACTTATATTTCCCATGGCATGTCTTTAAAAAGATTCCTATTACTTTGACTTCAGATGAATTTGAAATTGGAAAAAGAAATATATTTCATCTTCAACATGCTAGAATGGCTAGTCAAAATATTTTATTGTTCATGAAAAATTTAAAACAGTATGTGAATAGTTTATATGAAGAACATCCACAATTACATATTTAATACATTTCTTATTACATACAAGTACATGTATAGTTAAGTCTAAAATTTCAATTCAACTAAAAAACCGATTATTTTTGTAGAGAGCCTACATGTATAATCGGTTTTTTAATCTTATTCTTTTCTTACAAACTCATTTATAATGGCATCTAGTGATTTTTTAATACCTACGCAAACCCTTCAAAGTCTCCAATATATCATCTGTAAAGGCTGTACTACCTTCTGCCTCTAAAACTCTGAAATAAAAACTTCTTAGGAAAGTTCTAATATTTTGTACTAAAATAGCATGCTGCGGATGTCGAATGTCTTCAACAGTTGCTATACTATGTAACCAGTTGCTCCACTCTTCTTCAGTTAAAAGATTTTGGTTACGTAACGACATAATTGGCTTTACTAATCTCTCATCTTCAAAGTGCACATACACGTAATCACTTAATCGAACCTTCTGACGAACAGCAGCTAATATTGCATATGAAAACTCACGATTTTGTATAGTACGTGCTAACGCATCGAGTGCATCAGCAGCGTGTGCTGTAGAATGTGCCCAACCTTTTCCTTCTACGTAACCTCTTACATCTTCTTCTAAATATACATATTCCAACACTTGTTCTGCCACACTGTACAATTGTTCTTCAGATAACAATGGTTCTCTTTCATGAACAGATAAAATAAGTGGTGGAATTAATACGGAGAATGCACGTTTAAATACAGAGTCTGTTCCCTTTTCACCAATTTTATAAAATAAATAATCAGGACTAATCGCATGTAACATTAACCCTCGTAATTCTTTTTGTCTAAATACATCATTCGTAATCCATGTGTGAAGCGTACTATAAATTAAATCATCACGTAATTCAGCATCAGGTGAACCGATATAATCTAACATCCACTGCGCATATGGATATGCATCTACGTCTTCTGGTACAGCATAATTATTATTTTTAATTTGTAGTAGTTCTTCTTTTAGTTCTAGTACTTCATTCATTATATTTCCTGTCCCCTTTTTACTTTATTAACATATTTTCGCCTTATCCCCTGTAATTGCCTATCCTTATATGAACTTGATTCAATTATATAAAATTTATCCTGATAAATAAAAGGAAATACATTAGAACATCGCAGTCTCTCACTTTGTTTACATGCATTTCATGTCAGTTTAAGTTATAAAATACAGTATGTTTTTTCTTTTATATTCAAACGTAGTTACAATAAAAGGTTGCATCATTTTAGAACTTGTTTAATAAACTCTGTTTTAGCTTTTGTGTATGCTTCTCTATCTTGGTTATATCTTTTAGCTAAATCTTGTTTCAGATTTGAATAATCATAAACTAATTGTGGATTTTCTCGTAAGCGGTTACGAAATAAAAGTTGATGGTCCCATCGCTCAGTTCCTTTAACCATTAAATGCAGGTGTGCTACACGCCTATTATTCTTAACTTTCACAAAGAACCTTCTCCAAGGTCTTTCATCTAATTCTGGGCTTACATAATGCCAATTATATATGGCCAATGTAGCTGAAATATCTAGTACTCTTTCAAATGAGTCTATTTCAGCCATTAGATCAATGATAGGTTTTGCAGGTAAACCAGGTATGGATGTACTTCCTATATGTATTACTTTGCTTATACCTAGAGGAGCAAGCAGTTCATATAATTGCTGCTCTTCACATCGGCCTTTATCTTGCCAATCAGGATTTGCATTAACTATCTCTACTGACTCATTCGCCCATACAGGCCAATCGTTCGGATTATCTTTCTTATCCATCCAAAGCCTCCCCTTTCACGATTTTAGATTCCTTTAAATACAATTACCAGATCATCAAAATTACTATTCCAAAATACAACATCCGCACACTCTTTCGGATTAGGCTAGTTCGTTTGCAAATGTTGTTTTTCCTGAAGCTGTAATACCACTTACTCCAACTTTTATTGGATGTGTTAAATTTAATTTTAAAATATGATCTGCAATTTCTTTCATGCGTTGTATTCGGTTCATGATATTTCCTCCCGCAATTAGTTTACATAACGTAATTACAGGTAACAATTCATGTCATTATTTGTCGGTAAGTCGATATATCGAAAAAATCGTTGATATATTATGATTGGCTTACTTTCCCTTAAACCCTCGATATAAAGCAGTCCGTAATTCTTGTTTGTATTCTTCAATTTCTGGCATATCGAATTCTTCTGCTAGCCTGATGGCTAGTTCAATATCATATGGTACACGTACGAGTTGAATAGAAAAGCTCGCTGCTTCTTTTTCATTATAAGTTCCTTCAAATATTAAATAGGAAGCTTGTGTAATTTCAAGAGGATTACCTACACTACCAGCATTACATAACGTTTTCCCTCTGAAGTTTTGAACGAATGCTTGGTGAACGTCACCGTAGCAAATGACATCGGGTTTTCTTTCCCCTTCTATATTCTCTGTGAGCTCACTATTTTCGAACATACTAATACGGTCTTCTCTTGAGGCATGTGGTTGAATTCTTTCATATAAACTTCTCGGTGAAGCGTGGAACATACGAATCAGTTTGCCGCTCATAAAAAATTCGATTGAAAACGGTAAGCTTCTTAAATAGTCATTTTGTTCTTCCGATAGTTGTTTTTGATGCCATTTTAATGCCTCAAATTCAGTCGGTTTTGTAATGAAATCATCCCAATTTCCCATTACAACTCCATCACATTCTTTACGAATGATTTCAATCACTTCGCTAGAATGAGGGCCTTTTCCGACTAAATCTCCAAGACAAATGATGCGCTCAATTCCTCTTAATTTAATATCTTGCAGCACAGATTCTAAAGCTGGAATATTACCGTGAATATCTGAAATTACCGCTATTTTATCCATATGAATCCCTCCATTACTTATTGTTTATTATATCCTCATGTTGTGATTGATACCATTTTGGAATATAGGATGAAAAATTGTTATGATCTTCTAAAATTCCGTTCAATCTTTCCTTCATATCATCTACTAAATGTGGCGTGCTTCGGTTTGTCCATACGATATCAGCTGGGAATGTCATTGCTGCATATAATGAGTACAGCTGCCAAAAGTGAAGTGACGGTTCGCCTCCACAATAACCGTGAACTTGTCCAACCGCAAATGGTTTACTTATTCTTGTAGTAAAGATCGCTACGTTATAAAAATCATGTATTGGATCGCCAAAATCATATCCACCAAAATCGATAACGATAAACTCTTTATTATGAATCATACTATTTGCTGGATGGAAGTCATCGTGTAAAAATGTGATTGGGCGATTTTTCAATAATTGTTTATGCTCCCCTACAAAACTTAATACTGGCTTCAAATCAAGGAAGTCTATTTCATAGTTTGCTAACGCTTCTACGTATCTTTCGTATTTATTCCATCGAACCGTTTCCCATTTATTACTTGCACTTTCTCTTTCAATTGAGTGGATTCTCTTTAATACTTCTCCTGCTTTTCTTCCTGCATAATACTGTTCTTCCACCGATAGTTTCCCTAAACCTTCTTCACCATTTACACCTTGGATCCATTCAAATACTTGAATACATTTATTTAAATCCTCCAGCTTTATAAAATGAATGAACTTAGGCGTAGGAATATGTAATAACTCTAATTGTTTCATATACGTATATTCTTCTTGTTTACGTTCAAAATGAACAGCATCACATATTTTCACAAAATATGTCACTCTATTTTCTAATTCTATTTTATATTTCTCTTCATGTGAAAAACCTTTTGAAATAGCTGTACACTTTGTAATACGAGGCCATTCTAGTTTTCTCTCTATCTCTCTAAGTATTTCTTCCACTATGTTCACACCTCTATCAATATATGTACAAACTACCTAACACTTCATGCTCTCGTTTATTTTCCCCATTACACTCCACTGCAAATGGATATTCGCCATGATGATTCAAACGTTCTAGTACTAACCCTTCTCCTTTTGGTTCACAAAACTGCACATGAACATCACCAAATGATACGCTTTGACACTCTGCATTCCATTCTTCATTTTTAACGACCTGGCTTGCAGTTAGCCCCATTACTTCTTTCCATTTCCGTACTGTTTCTCGAACATTTTTCACTGCGTAATGAATCGTTTCAATTTGTTGTACTTTGTTTTTATGTTCAGTGATCGTCCCTATGTTACGTAAATCGTTTCTTCTTTCTTCATCCGTTTCATTCCATTGTATAAAGAATGGTAATTTCGGTCCGTTTTCCTCTTGCTTTACAAATAACATTTTCCATTCTAAAAGGCGGCCATCTTTTCTCATACGTTTCCCTTCAAATGGTCCTATCGTATGTAAACCTTGCTTACTAAACTTAACTGCTAGGTCTTCAATGGCATCTGCTCGAATTGCGATTTGTAGCATTCCTTCTCCGTCTTGTAATTTCACTACTGTTTCTTGTACTAATGGATTGTCTGCTTTCTTCGCTTTTTCTTCATGCTGAATTGCTAAAAATTCTATATAGGATAAATCAAAATAACATAAACTATTCCAAGTACCCCAGGTCGTATGCTCTCCGCCTAGTGCAGTATGAAATCCACGCTCCTGCATTTGTTTCGCCGATTCCTCCGGTGTACCATGTACTGCGTGTACGAGATGATCAAATCGTAACATGTCTTTCTCCCCTTTCTCTCCATCCTTTTATTGTATATTTTATTTTTCTTTCATTCAATTCAAAAAACTTTAAAACCTAGTTGATTTATACGATTAATATGTATTATAATGAAACAAATTTAATTATTGCTGATTGGAAAAACCAAAGGCACTTTTCTCATACGGGAAAAGTGCCTTTTTCATTTATTATTACAGGGGGATTATTTATGCAGAAATTAATTGTCTTTGCTATTATTGGATTTTTCGCTCAATTGATTGATGGGGCGCTTGGAATGGCGTACGGGGTAACATCTACCTCACTATTATTAATGTTTGGTATCGCACCGGCTGTAGCTTCCGCATCTGTTCATTTAGCTGAGGTGGTTACAACCGCCGCTTCTGGTGCATCTCACCTCAAATTTGGAAACGTTGATAAATATACCGTTTCCAGGCTTACATTGCCAGGAGCAATTGGCGCATTTATTGGAGCATGTTTTTTAAGTAATTTACCTGGCGATGTAATTAAACCGTACATTTCCGTATTTTTATTTACTTTGGGGGTTTATATTTTATTACGATTCCTCATTCAAAAACAAATTGTTACTTCAAATAAGCGTATGTCTGCTAAACAGCTTGTTCCGCTTGGCTTATTTGCTGGATTCGTTGATTCAACTGGTGGTGGTGGCTGGGGTCCGATTACGACACCTGTGCTTTTGGCAAGAGGAAATGAAGCTAGAAAAGTTATCGGATCTGTAGATACGAGCGAATTTCCTGTTTCACTCGCTGCAACAATCGGCTTTTTCATTTCTCTTGGCTGGGAACAAGTAAGCTGGGTTTGGGTATTTTCTCTTATGCTCGGTGGTATCGTTGCGGCACCGATCGCTGCATGGTTAGTGCGCATCGTTCCTTCTCATTTACTTGGCGTATTAGTTGGCGGCCTTATTATCTTTACAAACATTCGTACACTGCTTACTACATTTAAAGTTGATCCAACTATTATTTCACTTTCTTACGTGGCAGTTGGTCTTGTCGTTATTATTTCTATTTTCATTGCTGTTCGCAATCATTCCAAGCGTTCTAACGCATCGACAGCTGGATATCCGAATGATCAAAAACAAATGCTACCATAACGATAAAAATACCGCCCGATATACTTCGAGCGGTATTTTTTATTGTTCTATTTTCCAATTAATCATCGTTTCTGTAGTGCCAATTCTCTTCATATGTAGTTTCTCTAATACACGAATCGAGCTAATATTTTCAAGAAGTGTCTCTGCAATAATCGTTTCTACCTCTTCTGTTTGAAAAGCCCAATTTATTAGCTCTCTTACAGCTTCTGTCGCATACCCTTTATTCCAATATTTCTCAATAAATCCGTAACCAATTTCTACTATATGTTCCTCATTTGGTTTCCCTTTAAACCCTATATCACCTAGAACGATGTCATCTTCTTTTCGAATGACATACCACGCGCCCCAAGGTAATACTTCCTTATCTTTTTTTACAGTTTCTACATGTCCTACAATATGTGGACCACTATCATATCCTTGCTTGCTCGCAACGTGCATCCTCTCTTCTGTACACGGTACTATATAGAGCCTTTCTGTTTCTAATTTCATGTTGATTTCCCCTTTTCAATTAAACAATACTTCAATTTTACCAGAAATAAAAAGAATATTCATTCTACTTATCAGATTTATACTTATTCTTTGAAACGAATTTAAGGAATAATCCTCTTTTGATAGTTATGTCGAATTATATTTTCTGAATTTTCTTTTAATTTTAGAGGGTTTTTCAATATTTTTTGCGAAACATTTGTATAACAATTTCTTTCTTTATTTTTTTACATAACAGTTGGTTCGGGTGGAGTTTTGCGAGCGTTTCCTATACAATAACCGATATTTTTTGACTTTTCCTAACAAAATATCTTGCAATATATTCAGAAAGTCATTACAATTGCCATATATTAAAAATCTTAGCAATATATCAAATCCTCATCAATCCGATGAGGTAGAGGTTGCGACTTTTATGAGTAAAACGGACGAGACACAGAGAATGTCACCGACTCCGTTTGAAAGGAAAAGTTGCCGAAGTTTATATTTCTTCTCTGGAATTATGAGCTGGGTCTGTCTCCGAAAGGAACAGAACTGTCACGTTTACAAAATTACCGTGTAAACGTGGGGTGCTATCTTAACGGAAGGGTATGATGGGGTGGTTATTTGTGAAACGTTCCGCCAAATTCCTTTGGCGGTTTTTTGTATTTTTCTCCCCCGTTCCTTCCTATCTTACAAGAAAAGGAGTGTTGAACATGAATAGCGCAACGAATCAAGCTACCTCTAAAACGCAAACTACACAAGGACAAGGTGAATTAAAACGCGGATTAAAATCTCGTCACCTTACGATGATTTCTCTCGGTGGTACAATCGGTACCGGACTATTTCTTGCCAGCGGTGGTGTCATCCATTCAGCTGGACCTGGTGGCGCATTAATTGCATACGCCGCAATCGGGATTATGGTTTACTTTTTAATGACAAGCTTAGCTGAACTCGCAGCTTACATGCCTGTTACTGGATCTTTTAGTACTTATGCAACAAAATTTGTTGATCCGTCCCTTGGCTTTGCACTTGGATGGAACTATTGGTATAACTGGGCCATTACAATTGCTGCTGAACTCGCTGCTGTAACATTAATTATGAAATTTTGGTTCCCAGATACCCCTTCTCTTATTTGGAGTGGATTATGTTTAGCTATTATTTTCCTTTTAAACTATTTATCTGTTAAAGGGTTTGGTGAATCTGAATATTGGTTCGCACTTATTAAAGTAGTTACTATTATTATCTTTTTAATTGTCGGCTTCATGATGATTTTCGGGATTATGGGCGGCGAATCTGTTGGCTTTAAAAACTTCACTGTTGCAGATGCGCCATTTAATGGCGGCATTATGGCAATTATCGGTGTATTTATGGCTGCTGGGTTCTCCTTCCAAGGAACTGAATTATTAGGAGTTGCTGCTGGTGAAACTGCTGATCCAGAGCGTAACATTCCGAAAGCAATTCGCTCGATCTTTTGGCGTATTCTTTTATTCTATATCCTTGCGATTCTCGTTATCGGTTTATTAATTCCTTATACAACTGAAAGCCTTGCCGCAAGTGATGTTACAGTAAGTCCATTTACACTTATTTTTGAAAAAGCAGGCGTTGCCTTTGCTGCTTCTGTTATGAACGCTGTTATTTTAACGGCAGTACTATCTGCTGGTAACTCTGGAATGTACGCATCAACTCGTATGCTTTGGGACTTAGCTCGCCAAGGTAAAGCACCGAAGTTTCTTGGTAAATTAGATAGCCGCGGTGTACCTGTTAACGCATTAATCGTAACGTCAATTGTTGGTAGTATCGCTTTCATTGCTTCCTTATTCGGTGACGGTGTTGTATACATTTGGTTATTAAACGCATCTGGAATGTCTGGCTTTATCGCATGGGTCGGAATCGCAATTAGTCATTACCGTTTCCGTAAAGCATATATCGCTCAAGGTAAAGATTTAAAAGACTTACCATATAGAGCAAAATGGTTCCCGTTCGGTCCAATCTTCGCATTTGCACTTTGTGTCATCGTAATTTTAGGACAAAACTACGGCGCATTCATGGGCGAAGCAATCGATTGGAACGGTGTACTCGTTTCTTACATCGGTTTACCACTCTTCTTAGTACTATGGTTAGGATATAAATTTACGAAGAAAACGAAAGTGATTCCACTTGATAAATGTGAATTGAAATAAAGTGAAACGAGCAAACAAATATGTTTGCTCGTTTTTTATTCCAATGCTTCTCCCTTCCCTATTCCTCCTGTTTTTGCAATAATAAAGGAAATATACATAAAGGTTGGGATACCATGAACATTCGCATTACTGATGAAGCAAAAGCAGCTATACATAGATTAGAACGTGAAGACAAAAAAATCATTCGCATTAGAGGAACAATGACAAACTCTTGCAGTATTTTCGTTGATGTTGATTTAATTTGGGATACATATGATGCAGATTATGTTGTATATGAAGATGCTGAGTTTATCGTACAAATGGATTCATTTACGAAAGACTACACTGGTGATACGGTGACACTTGATTATAAAACGACAGGTTTTAGTATTACGACTCCGAGTGAGACTTTAGTTTATGGGTTGTCGATTAAAAAATAAAAATTATTTTCAGCTGATCAATGAGGTGAAAAAATGGGTAATTATGTTCCGTTAAAATTTTTATTTAATGAAGAATTAGCAGAAATAATGGCTGATTCTATTTGTAAACACGATCCTAATTTCTCTAAAAGAAACTTCGTATCTTCCGTAACATGTAAAGTTGAAAATTTAGAGTTAAAGCAACGTATAGAAGTAATAGCAGATGAATTACACAATGTATTACAAAAAGATTTTAATGAAGCAATACATATTTTACTGAAAACATTGGGACCAGAAAATACAACAGAAGTAGGTACATTTACAAACGGATATATGTACATGCCTATTGCAAAATACGTTGAAAAATATGGGCTTAACGATTTTGAACCCTCATTTAACGCCATGTATGAAATAACAAAAAGAAATACTGCTGAATATGCTATTCGTCCTTTTCTTGAAACATACCATGATGGCACACTAGACATATTACAACAGTGGATTCATGACGAAAACAGCCACATTAGGAGATTAGTTTCCGAAGGTACAAGACCAAGACTTCCTTGGGCTAAAAAAATGGGAGCTCTGAAAGGTGACTTTAAGAACAATTTACAACTTCTTGAACCATTAATGAATGACCCGTCTAAATATGTCCAAAAATCAGTAGCCAATCATATTAACGATATTACGAAAGAAGATAAAGAACTCGTTTTTCAATGGTTGCAGCAGTTACGTGATAAACAGCATCCGGTTAATCCTTGGATTATAAAACATGGGTTAAGAACGGTGATAAAAAGTGGTAATTTGCCAAAAGATTTTTCTTTTTAAGTACTTTATACAAAACCGCTTATACTTCATTTTTGAAGTATAAGCGGTTTTCTCTTTCAAACATTACCCTTGTCTTAAAATATTTTGAAACATTTTTGGCTTATTTCGTTTAAACAACTACCTTCCCTACTAACTTCAAAGGATTTCCACTCAATTATCCCGAATATACAAATAACCACTCTAACAAGGAGCTAATTTATATGAATCTATTTGAACACGAAACGTAAAACCGTTCCCCTTTAATAAGAGGTCCTCCTTTTTTCTTTTCTCATCATATCATTTACTTACAAAATAGGAGGATACAATTATGAAACGTGATTTATTATTTTTAACTTTATTAGAAAGTGCTAATACAAATTTTAGCGGTTGGGATTTTTCTTTTATTTCAGAAACGGGTCGAATGAAGAGCGAGCCTTTATCGTGGTCATATGGCAGTACAGCTTTCCAACTTATGCAGCATGCAGAATCAATGGTAGATATGGGCACTGGCGGCGGAGAGTTTTTATCTATGTTACAACCGTTCCCATCAACTATTTTTGCGACTGAGGGCTATGCTCCAAACGTGCCGATTGCTCGGAAGAAATTAGAACCTTTAGGGGTTACAGTTATAGAGGTAACAGATGATACTGCTTTACCATTTCAAGATGGTCAGTTTAATTTAATCATAAATCAACATGAATCATATGCTGCTTCTGAAGTAAAAAGAATACTTTCTCCTAATGGAATATTTTTTACCCAACAAGTTGGTGGTCTCGATTGCGCGGAACTGAATGAGCAGTTTAACACACCGCTAAATAGCGAATTTGCAAGTTGGTCGCTTGAAGCGGCATGTTGTGAGTTAAAGGAAAATGGATTTACTATTTTAGAAGAAAAAGAAGAGTTCCCTTTTCAACGCTTTTACGACATTGGCGCTATCGTCTATTATTTAAAAGCGATTCCGTGGCAAATTCCTGATTTTACTGTCGAAGGTTACAATGAGGAATTATATCGTATACATGAAATCATCTTACAAAAAGGTTATTTTGATGTGAAGCAACATCGTTTTATGATTAAAGCGATTCGCGGTTAATCCTGGAGCATATGAAAAAGAGATGGATCTACCATCTCTTTTTTTATTTTCACTCAATATTTTCTATATTTAAACACTTCGTTTCACAGTAATAGCCTTTGCCACCAACATAAACTTTTTCTATTTTATTCTCGCTATCGGTTGCTAATTTAACTAATATTTCGGAAGGCGAGTGTAAAGAATAACCTTGTTCAAATACATAGACTTCTTTTTGTAAGTAGCGCTGTTCATAAAGGTAGCAAGCTAATGCACCGTTTGAAGTTCCAGTCGCTGCTTCTTCATTGATGTCGTATAGCGGAGCAAAGTTTCTGCATATAATTCGATTGTCATTAAAAGTATATAGATGCATCCCGACAACATTATAATACTTGCTGATTTCTTTAATTTTTTCAAAATTAGGTTGCATTGTATGTAATTGTGTTTCGCTTTTTATAGGAATTAAAATATCTTTTAAGCCCGTGGAGACAATTTGAATTGGGTATGTATTGTCTATATCTTTAATGTCAAAGCAGTCGATAAACTCATTTGGAGATATAACATCATAGAATATCGGTTCGTTTTGTTCCATGAATATGATGTCATCTTTTATGGTAATAGTAAGAACACCGCTGTTCGTTTCAATCGTATAGCGATTCTTGAAAAGTTTATTTACATGCATCAGTATCGCGAAAGAGCCAATTGTGGCATGACCACATAAATCAACTTCCTCTTTTGGTGTAAAATACTCAATTTTATAATCAGCAATTTCGGACTCTGATATAAATGCGGTTTCCGCATAGCCCAGTTGTTTGGCTATTGCCATTTTTTGAGTAGTGGTCAATGTATTCTCCATAAATACCACTCCTGCTTTATTTCCGCCTTTATGATCCTTGCTAAATGCACTTGCAACATAAACAGATATTTTCATAAGACACCTTCCTTCCTCACTTATAGTAAATTGTAGCATATAACGTACTACGTATATATATTGTTGGATAAATTCATCATAAAGCTAGAGAAAAACTATTTTTTAGCATCTGAACTCTCCAAACATAGTTTGTCTACAGTCTGAGAGTTGGATCTACCATCTCTTTTTTCCCGTCTATTTAACAAAAGTTTGTGGTGCCTTCTAGATTGTTAAGTAAGTTCACGCCTTGCAATCGCATCAGCTAATGCGATGAATTGCTCATGCGTTATCTTTCCTGTTACCTTCGCTTTAATAATTTTTTCCATTTCTTTTGTAATAATCATACCCTCTATTGCTAGACTTGCTTTAGCTTCTTCGATAGCTTCATTTAGTTCTTCCTCACTTTTGAATGCCATAATTTAAGTTATCTCCTTCACATCATTTTCATTTCCTTTTCTAATGAAGAAAATTGTGTACTTATACATACATCCATTTCCTTTCATTTACACATGAGTTATTTAGCTTATTTTTAAGTAAAAACACTCGCCTTACAATTCCTTACTACATAATATATAGTACAACTTTCATACGTAAGCACTTTACGTAAAGCGAAAGAATCCTTTTTAGAAAGGAGAATTAACATCGATACTATAAGCAATGAATTTCTAAAACTTTATTACGACAGCAACGTTTGGTTACATGATACACATTGGCTCGGGGTCCCCATTTTCAAACTTCCCTCTGATCTTTTTTTGTATCAAGAAATTATTTACGAATTAAAACCCGATTTAATTATTGAATGTGGCACTTGTTATGGTGGTAGCGCATTGTATTTAGCTTCTATATTAGATTTAATTGGAAAGGGGCACGTTGTTACTATTGATATATTCCCTCAACCAAATCGTCCATCCCATGACCGAATTACGTATGTAACAGCTTCTTCTGTTTCTGTACATGCCGTTCAAACTATATTAAATATGCGCAAGCCTGATGATGTGATTTTAGTTATTTTAGATTCAGACCATAGTAAAGAGCATGTATCAAAAGAACTTTTACTTTATAAATCTATCGTTACTACTGGTAGTTATATTATTGTAGAGGATACATCTATTAATGGAAATCCTGTTTCTCCCGATTGGGGCCCTGGACCGATGGAAGCTGTTGAAGAGTTTTTAGCTAAAAATAACAACTTCATAATCGATGAATCTAAACATAAGTTTTTCATATCATTTAATCCAAAAGGTTTTTTAAAGAAGATAAAGTGAAACTTTAATAAGTGGGGTTATACATAACCCCACTTATTCTATGACCTTCATTTTTGAAAAAGGATAATATACAAATTCCACTTTGCCTATTATATTATCTTCTTCAATATATCCTAAGCCATTTCGACTATCTCTACTAAGTTCACGGTTATCTCCCATTACAAATAATTTATTTGGCGGGATTTTTGTCTTTTGAAAGTTAGAAAACACTTGCGTATTATTAAATAAATCTTTATTTGTATACGGTTCTTCTTGCTTTTTATCATTCACATATACTGATCCATTCGTTATGTTAATTACGTCACCAGGAAGTCCTATTACTCGTTTTACATAATATTTCGACTCATCCTCTTCCTTTATAATGACAATTTCTCCGTGCTCTAAATTTGAAAAATGTACTGCTGCTTTATTTACAAATACGTAGTCTTCTTCATATAAAGTCGGTTGCATCGATTTCCCTTCCACTTTACATAAAGTAAAAGAATGATAGGCTACTACCAAAACAAAAACGAAGAGTATGTATTTCCCCCAGCCTCTTTTAATCTCCTGTTTCATTTCCATTCCCACCTTATTTAAACGCTTAGTCACTCAAAAAATATATCACTGCACAATATATCTCCATGCAGTGATACTATTTTTACTGTGCCTTGTTCGGCTGTTCTACTGGGACTGGATTTCCACCCGCTCTTTTCGCTTTCAATTCAAAATATGAATCCAAAATCTCTTTACCAATCGCGGAATTAATTCCTGATTTGTCATCATTCACCCAAGGTACAACAACTGAAAAAGCAACTTCCGGATCAGCATCATATGGTGCATAACCGGCAAGAGTTAAATTATAACATTTTTTTCGGTTATTGTTTTCATCTCTTCCAATATCACTTTCTCCACCGTATACAGTTTCAGCTGTTCCTGTTTTTCCAGCTGGTTTATACGGTAATCCTTTAAACGTTGCAGTACCTGTTCCGTCAGTTTCTTGAAAAACTCTTCTAAATCCTTCTTTTACATGATTAATGTATGAAGTGTCCATATCCACTCGATTTAAAATAACTGGTTCAATAGACCGAACAACTTTTCCAACATCCTCTGGTCTATGTGGTTGCTCTCTCACTTCTTGTACAATTTGTGGTTTCATTCGGTAACCGCCGTTTGCAATTGTTGAAATATACTGAGCAAGTTGCAGCGGTGTATATGTATCGTACTGTCCAATCGCATAATCAAGTAAAAAACCAGGTATGTTATCCGTTCTACCCATTTGACCAATCGATTCATTCGGCAAGTCAATTCCAGTCGGTACACCTAATCCGAACTGTCTAAAATAGTAGCGCATTTTATTAAATGTCTCTAGTTTAATGTCTAACGGATTGTTTGGTACATAATTTATACCTGCCATTTTTAATGCTGTATTAAACATGTAAACATTCGATGAAACTTGTAAAGCTCTTAAATCATCAATATCACCAAAGTCTTTCCACGATTTCTTTGGTTTAGAACTTCCTTTAAAATACATTGGTGCATCAAAGAAGTGCGTATACGGCTTAATTGCTTCAGTTTGATATCCGGCTAATAACGTAGCCCCTTTCACAGTTGACCCTAACTCATAAGAACTTGTCATCGTTCCTAAAGCGAAGTCTTCTATTTGCATGCCACCATCTTTATTTACAATTTTCTTTCCACCCATTGATAAAATTTGCCCGTTTTTCGGGTTCATCATTACGACGAATGCACGATCCATCATTGGCTCTGCAGAATGAAATGCTCGTAAATTCTTTTCAAGACTTTCCTCTACTTTTTTCTGTAACTCCATATCAACAGTTAACATTAAATTATTTCCGCTTTTTCCTTCAGTCACTTTTTCCGTCCGAATAATATTCCCCGCTTTATCCGTAATATTTTTAGACTGTTCTTTCGTTCCATGTAATGCATCTTCGTACTGTTTCTCGATATAGCTCTTACCAATGCGATCATTTCGGTTATAATCACGCACTAAATAATAATCTAACTGTTCTCTTGGCAAGCCCTCATTTTCAGTAGAAACGCTACCAAGTATGGAACGAAGTATTTTATCATTTGGGTATTCACGTTCCCAATCGACTGTCGTATCCACTCCTGGTAAACTTGCCAATCTTTCACTTACGATTGCATATTCATTTTGACTTACATCTTTTTTAACAATTTGCGGCGTCATTTTATATCCCGCATTCATCCTACTTTTAATTGCTAGTACTTCTAGATCCTCTTTTGAAAGTTCGCTTAATTCTTCTGGCGTAATTCTTTCACGGCGCAACTCTTCAACTTTTTTATCTAATTCTTTCCCCTCAATCTCTTGCTTCCTAAATGCACTCTCATCTTCTTTCGTTACTTTTTCTGCTGCTCGTTTTTCATTTAGCTGCATCCAAAAATCTTTTTTATCGGTTTCTGTCAACTTATTGATATCTTCTGGCGACATTTCAATAAGTTGGGCTAAATTTCTTGCTACTTGTAAAACTTCTTTCGAATCTACCCCTTTCATTTTCGTATATGTAACGGTTCGTAGTGGTTTATTATTTACAATGACTTGACCTTGCCGATCAAACATTTTCCCTCTAGGAACAGGAGTGCTTACCGTTACATCTTCCTTTTTGTTCACTTCATTTCTATACGTTTCTCCATCAATGATTTGTACTTTACCTAATTGAATTATAATAGCTGAAAATAAAAGAAAGACGATAAAAAATAGTACATTTAATCGAAATGGTATATGAGTCTTTTTCTTTTTCGATTGTTTCTTCTGCTCCTTTTTCTGTCTCATTTCGCTCCCTCGCTTCATTCTATTAACATTTCTACATAGAACCATTATGTATCAAATTTATTTATATGATATATATAGAATTTTATATTAATTACAAAAGAAATAAAAGATTTAATTTTCAGTATTTTAATTTTACATCCTATTTATTACCATTCCCTTAATTCGGCATAACATGAATTTTCTTCTAACAGAAAGAGTGTATACAATTGTTTTTTTATACCATTCATTTACATTTCTCTGTATACTAACGATAAAAGACATTACTAAGGAAAACATGAAATGACAGATCCATTCACAATACATACTAATACGGCATATTGTTTAAACTTTATGATTTATATTCAAAACATTTATCTCAACCAACAAGAGAATAGAGAAAATTTGCGTTTTCCTTACATAGCAAGACAATTAAATTTCTCTACTGACTTTGAAGATCATTTCAAAGAATTATGGCATATACTTCGTAAACAAATTGCTAACGACCGATATGATTTACAATTTTTTTATGAGGAAAATAATATCTTTTACGAGAAGCTTTTTGACACTCAATTCTGTAATGAGGAATCCTTTAAAGAAATGCTGTATAGTTTTAAAGTATGGTGGACTAGCATAGTAGGTCAGCATTCATTAGAATGGTCTGTAAGTGAGTATAGTACGCAACTTTATAACGACTTAGTTTTATACTTAAAACAAAACGAAATTGAACCTTTACAACCGCTACACATTAGCTTACTTTATGACGATTGTGTATTCGCTAAAGATAATATTACTTCTTACTCTGCTGTTTTACCTACGAAACACTTTTTTATAAATTATAGAGATGTGGTTACTACATTATCGACCTGTTTTCATGTGGCTTAAAACAGTAATTATTCAAATAAAAAACTGAGGTGAATACCTCAGTTTTTTTGATAACTTATTTCATTGAAGATAACCCTTCAACAAACTCACCAATCTTATTTTGAAAAACAAAATCAAAGTTATATTCTTGCCCTGTTAACTCTTCATTTACTAAAATTGTCGTTGCCCCTATTTCCCTCTTTGCGATTTGTGGGAATGAAGCGACAGGTTGTACTTTTAACGACGTTCCCATAACGATAAGTACATCTGTTTCATATAAACGTGTTATCGCATTTTGATATTGCGGCAATGTATCTCCGTATAAAACAACGTCTGGATTTAAAATGAAATTACACTTCTCGCAGCGAGGTACTTCATGATCAATCATATACTGTAAATCATATCCCGCTTTACACTTCGGACAATGTGCTGTTTGAAGTGTTCCATGTAGATCAATGACATGTTTACTACCACCTAATTGATGTAAACCGTCAATATTTTGCGTTAAAATCGTAATATCTTTCCCTTGTTCTTCTAATTGAGCTAAAAAGTGATGGCCACGATTTGGTTTATATTGATGAAACGTATTAATTTGAAAGATTTCTTTATAATGCTTCCAAAACTCTTTCGGGCTTCTATTATAATATCCTCTTGATAAATACATCTCCACATTCGCATCAGCATACAATCCATCTGCTGAACGGAAATCGGGGATACCACTTTCCGTACTTGCACCAGCGCCTGTTAACACTGTAATTTTCTTCGCTTTTTCTAAAATTGAACGTACTTCTTCAAATTGTTGCACAAAAATCACCTCTATGTATTTTCCTATACTTATTATACCAGTTGTTTACAGGAGGTGTTGCATGATTCATTTTATTTAATGCGTGGTGCCCCCAATTTCAACAATATCCACCTCAACTGTCGTCGTTACCTCAACCGCCAGTTCTATCCCTTTACCAATAGTAGACAGTGACATACTCGGTTGGCCTGGATAGTTACTCGCTTGTTCTGGTAAGAACGGAATATGAATAAATCCGCCTTTTATTTTCTTATCACGCTTCTCTAATTCATGCATGAGACCGTAGAATAAATGATTACAAACGAATGTACCTGCTGTTTGTGAAACGGAAGCTGGTATGCCTTCTTCTTGAAGTCTTTTTACAATTGCTTTTATCGGAAGTGTAGACCAATAGGCAGCTGGTCCTTCTTCCACAACCGGTACATCTATCGGCTGATTCCCTTCATTATCAGCAATTCTTGCATCATCAACGTTAATTGCGACACGCTCTATCGTAATATCTGGTCTACCTCCAGCTTGTCCGATACATATAATCATTTCAGGGTTTAGTTCTTCTATATATTCTTTTAAAACTTGTATTGATTTATGAAATACAGTTGGTACTTGTTTACTAATAATCTTGTATTCTCCGATTGTCTTTTCATGCAAACTTTTTGCGACTTCCCAAGCTGGATTAATGCTTTCTCCGCCGAACGGGTCGAACCCTGTTAGTAATACTGTTTTCATAGTTTTCCCTCCTAATTAGAAACGATATACAAGACCGTACATAATAAACATATTTATAATAAAGATTGAAAGAGCAATTGGTACTTGCGCTTTAATAACTGCATTTTTATCTTTTAGCTCTAAAAGCATTGCCGGAACGATATTAAAGTTTGCTGCCATTGGAGTAAGTAGCGTTCCGCAATATCCAGCAAACATACCGAGTGCTGCCATAATTGCCGGGTTTCCTCCGTGCATTTGAACAATTAAAGGTAAGCCAATTCCGCCAGTAATAACGGCAAACGCTGCAAATGCATTTCCCATTACGACTGTAAAGAGCATCATTCCTAAACAATATGCCATAACAGCAACGAACGGATACTCTGTCGGTAATACTTGACCGACTAAATCAGAAACGACTTGTCCAACGCCAGATTTCGCGAAAATACCGCCAAGTGCTGCTAACATTTGTGGTAAAATGACAGCCCAGCCGACAGCTTGTAATAGTCTGCTTCCTTCTTGAACAGGCGTTGTTATTTTCGATTTTGTAATACGCATCGCGGCAATGAATGCAAGTAATGCCCCAAGTGCTAATGCAACTAATGTGACTTTATCCGGATCAACAAGAGAAACATTTCCCCATTTGATTTTCCCTAACGTTAACGTACCGATAATTGTAAAAATAGGAATTAATAGTGCAGGCATAAAAATTTTATTTTTTAATTTCTCCGCATGTTTCACACGTTCTTGTACTGGTACTTCTTTCTCCTCTGACTTTGTTACTTTATTTAATGAAGCTAATACGACCATAGCAAGTACGATACAGCCAACATAAAACGAAGGGATTACATTTCCGAATAAAAAGGTAACTGCAAATAACGCCCAAAATGAGCTAGAACCAAATCGATTTGGATGTTCACGATCAAAGGCAATACGAACGGCGATAAAAGCAACGATTATTCCTAATACGTAATAAATTGTATCCATTGTGATGATGTTCATTTTATATTGCCTCCTTCTCTTCTTTTTCTTTTGATGCCATCGTTTTCGCTATATATTTATCAAATCTTCTAAATCTGATCCAGCTTACAATAAGTGCTGATATTGCAGTTGGAATGCCCCAAAGCGCCATATCCCATACACCGACATGCATACCTACTGAATCGAAGAATCCTTTCATTAATAAAATAGCTCCAGTCGCGATAAATATATCCTCTCCGAAAAACCATGCTGTATTTTCCGCAGCTGCTGCATTTGCTTTAATCTTTTCTCTCAACTTTTCAGGAAGTTTACCATATCTTCCTTGCGCAGCTCCCTCTGCCATTGGCGCAACGAGCGGTCTTACTGTTTGTGCATGACCACCAATGTTCAGTCCAAGCGCTGCTGATGATTCTCTTATCGTAAAATATGACATTAATACTCTTCCAGTTGTTGCGCCTTTTGATTTCGTTATAAGTGCTTCTGCTCTTTCTTTTAAACCGTAACGCTCTAAAATTCCGATTACCGGTAAAGTTAATATAATTGGCATAGACATATATCTATTTTCTATGAAAAACTTACCGAACATGCTGATCACATCATAAAAGCTTAATCCCGAAACCATACCCGTAACAATACCTGCAACCATAACTACTAAAAGTGTATTCAATCTAAATAAAAAGCCCACCGCAACAAGTAATATCCCGATTAATTTCACCAATTCCAACACTTCCCCTCATTTTTTTATTTCGGTGCACAAATAGAAATACCATTAAGTTCGAATGTTCTGTATATTTCCCCCGCAAATTGGACTGCTTTCTCTCCATCACCATGTAAACAAATTGTTTGTGCGTGAACCGCTACTTTCTCTCCGCTCACCGCGTTTACATACCCTTCTTTCACCATTTGAAGCACTTGCTTTATCGCTTCGTCTTCATTTTTTATGAGCGCATTTTCTTCTGTCCGGCTCGTTAACGTTCCATCTTGCTTATACGTACGATCTGCAAAAGCTTCTTGTACGAGAGTTACATTATATTTTTCCGCAGCCTGTATAAACGCCTCGCTATTTGCTAATCCGTAAAGTAATAGATTGGGATTACTATGATAAATTGCCTTCGTGATTGCATCTGCAATTTCCGGATTTGTCGCCGCCATATTATATAGGGCACCGTGCGGTTTTACATGATGCATTTTCCCGCCTGCCGCTTTCACAAAAGCATCTAATGCGCCGATTTGATATAAAACGTAATCGTATACTTCACTTGCTGAAACATTCATGTTTCTTCTTCCAAATCCAATTAAATCAGGAAAACCAGGATGCGCGCCAATTGCTACGTTATGCTGCAGTGCCTTTTCGACCGTTTTCCTCATTACAGTCGGATCACCCGCATGAAAACCACAAGCAACGTTTATAGAGGAAACGAACGGAAGAATTTCATCATCATTCCCCATTTTATAAGCTCCAAAACTTTCTCCTAAATCACAGTTTAAATCGATTGTCGTCACGATGTTTTCCCTCCCAATGTCAGCTTCGTAAAGCGATGAATCTCTTTAATAGACTCATATTTACTTCTTGTTCTATGTACAATTGTTCCGCTTCTTCAAGCGTAATTTTCTCAAATGAAACATAGTCCCCCGGTTTTAGCTGAGCAAGAAGAGGTAAATCTACTGAAATGATATTTCCCATTCTCGGATAGCCACCTGTCGTTTGCCTATCTGCCATTAATATAATCGGCTGTCCACCGTTTGGCACTTGAATCGTTCCGAATGTAACGGGGCTCGATAAAATCTCTTTTTCTTCCACTCTATTTAAAACTTCTCCTTCAACTCTATAACCCATACGGTCAGCGTAATTAGATACTTTATACTCTTTCGTAAAAAATGCCTTTATACTTTCTTCTGTGAATTGATCATATTCAAAGTTAGTTATGACACGCAGCTTAGGATACTTTTTATACTTTGGCAGTACGCTGCTGCTAATTGCCCATTTCGTTTTGTTTCGCTCATCGTTTTGTAAGTTTTGAATGCAATGACTCGCCATTTCTGTGTGCGTTCCAATTTGAAAATAATCTCCCTTTTTCAGCATTCTTCCTTCAATACCACCAATTGCAGCACGTATGTAAGTACTTTTGCTTCCCATTATGCGATCAATCTGTATACCACCTGCAAAAGTCACATACGCTCTGCAACCGCTTTTCACTTTCCCAAAACAAAGCATACTACCTTCTTCCGCTAAAATGGGACGCCATAATGGAATACGCTTCCCATTCAGTAACGGCTCCATATTTGCTCCGCCAATCGCAAGTAAAGTCGTTTTCTTTATTAACAATTTAGGCCCCATAATTGTCATTTCAAGTCCTGCTTCATTCTCTTTATTACCGACCAACATATTGATCATCCGAAGTGCACTTTGATCCATAGCCCCGCCAACTGGTACACCGTATTGTTGATAATGAGATCGCCCTAAATCTTGGACTGTTGTAAACATCCCCGCATGCAAAACTTCTACATCCATTCTTTAGCCCCCTCAAGTGATACGTACTCTTCCTTCGTTATTGGGATAAATCGTAAATACATACCGCTTTGAATATATGTTGGTGTTTCTTCTTCTGGATTAAATAAGGAGATTGGTGTTCGGCCAATAATATTCCATCCACCCGGTGTTTCAAGCGGATATATACCTGTTTGATTTCCTCCAATCCCTACTGAACCAGTAGGTATTTGTAACCGTGGTATTTCTTTTCTAGGTGTTTCTAGTTCTTTTGATAGTCCTCCTAAATACGGGAATCCTGGTGTAAAGCCTAACATATATACAAAATATGTTGTTTCACTATGTATGCGAATGACATCCTCCGCTCGTAATCCTCTATAATGTGCGACCTCTTCTAAATCAGGTCCATATTCTCCACCGTAGCAAACAGGTATAGAAATATGTTCCATATCCTGATTTAATTCTTCTTGATACGAATTACAAAGCTCCTGTATATACCGGCAAACGTAATGATATGATCCTTCACTTCTCCCATTTCGCTTCCATACTTCGTATACATTGTAGTAGACCGCTAATGAAGTGAAAGATGGTACACACTCAACCATTCCTGTAAACGGATGCCGTCTCAACGCTTGAAATAATCGCTGCACTTTTTCGTATGTCTCCATCCCAATTTCTTCACTAAATGTAACAATAATTGCTTGATCCCCTAACGCAGAAAATTTCATCCTACTCCCTCTTTCTATGCCAAAAAGCCGAGTTCTTTCGAAATTCGATGTGCTGTTTCTTTCACCTTCGCAATAAAATATGCAATGTTACTTTCGTTATACTCAATTGCTAATCCCGAAATACTAATACCTGCTACAACCGTTCCATCGCTTGCGAAAATGGGCGCTGCTATAGCCGCTGTATGATTTTCTAACTCAGAGTAGCTAATTGTATGTCCTTCCTTTTTCGCCACTTGTAACACTTCTAGCAATTGTTTCTTATCCACGATTGTTCCATCTGCACACTGTTTTAAATCCGTTTCCTCTACGTATTTCCGTTTCTCTTCCTCAGAGAAATACGAAAGTAAAATTCTCGGACATGCGCCAGCATAAAGCGGTGCTCTTCTTCCAACAGCTGTATACACGCGTACAGGCTGAACACCTTCCATCTTTTCCACATAAATCGCGTCATTACCATCTTGAATAATTAAATTAACTGCCTGTCCTAAACTATTTCTAAGCTCTTTCATATATGGAATCGCAATATTTCTTACGGATAATCTTTGTGAAACAAGTTGACCGAACCGTAAAAAAACGACTCCTAGACGATACTTCCCCTTCTCATTTTTTTGTAAAAACTCCATTTCTTCTAACGAGCCAATTAAACGATAAACAGATGTTTTCGGCATACTCGTAAGCTGAACCATCTCTGTTAAACTTAGCTCTTCATGCTCATAAAACAACTCTAAAATATCCATTGTCTTAACTGCCGTTTTATTTATACTCATTCTATCTCCCTCTTGTTCCGAATTTCGGAACTTAAATTCCGTTTTTCGAAACAAACATATAATTTAAAATTATAAAATATTCTTTCAATTCTATCAATATTTTTTTAAGTACATGACCCGATATATTTTGTCAGTAATTTAAAAAACATAAATAAATTAAATGCATTTGTAAATTTTTACACCAAACTATTACATTGCCAATACATTTTAATTATCATAATATGTTTAAAATAAAATATAAGGAGTGTTTCTTTTGAAAAATCTGCTAGTAATTCCTGCTATTATGTTATCTTTTTGTATAGGTTATAATGTGACATTTGCCACAAATGAAGATACTTATTCAACCGCTAAAGTTGGACAAAATCATAAAATAGCGAACGAAGAAATTCATTATTTCGGATCAAGTATCTCTAGCTTTAACTATTCTCACGGGGATGAATTAAGCCTTCTTGTAAAAAATATAGGGGATTCTCCTTTTAGTTACACTTTGTATAACACTAAAGGCGCTTGGATGATTGACGGAACTTTAAAACCTGGGGAACAAGCAATCAATGAATTTAATATAAATTGGAGTGATTGGCTTCCTGAAGGTGAATACAAAATAAAATTTAGAAATAATGATGGTTCTCTTTCAAAAGTTCAAGTTATAGCAAAACCTAACATTTAAATAAGTAGGACAAAAAAAGATGATTTCTGTATTCCCAGAAGTCATCTTTTTTAAATTCCATTTAATTTGTCAGTATACTTTTTCGCTTCTTTCATGACAAGATCTGTTACCTCTAGTTTATTTACAAATATTCTAGAATAAATCTAGGCTTGTACTGACCATCTTTAAGTATCTTTTCAACTTTATATATAGTTAACGTCTGAGTACATTTTTCAGTCCTCAACTTGACTTTTCTTTCAAAAACTTTAAAATTTCTTGGTTGAATTGTTGGGGATTTTTTCGTGCAAATGTATGTCCCTGTCCAGAAACTGAGACAAATGAAGCATTTGGAATTGTCTTTGCTAAGTATATGGAATGTTTGCGTTTTATAATGTCATGCTCCCCAACCAATATTAAAGTCGGGCAACTTATTTGTTTTAAATCTAATTCTGAGACACCAATATCATGGAGTAACAAACTGAGAATGGATAGTTTCTGCTGTATTTTCTTACTAAATAAGGAAGGAATGAAAACAAAACTATACAATGCATAAATAGCTGCTAACACTAAAAAACGAACTCCACTTGTTTTTGTGTTTCCTGCATTTAAAACGAGTCGATGAACGTATTCGGGATACGAAGTAGTAAACATCATTGCTAAGTTGGCTCCATCGCTAAACCCGAGAAAGTCTGCTTTCCGAATGTTTTCTAAAAGCATTATTGTTTTCAAATCATCGACCATTAGTGGGAAGTTTAAATTTTTGGAGACGTTAGTCGAACGCCCATGCCCACGGCTATCGACTAAGAATATTTGAAAATACTTTTCCAATTCAGGCATCTGCTTAGAGAAATATTTCCCGCTGCCACTATTCCCATGTAATAAAAATAGTGGAAGACCTCGTCCGCTTTTCTCGTAATAAATTTGACTGCCATCTGCCATAATAGCATATTTCCTTTCTTTTTCCACAAAATCACCTACTCGTAATATATATCATCAAGGCGACAAACCTTTTCTTGCTTGCTTCTTAATAGTCTTTTATTTTCAATTGATTTATTATACAAAAAACACCCTATAAAATAGATTTTTTTCGGGTGTCTATTCTATAGGGTATTATATTTCATACTTCTTTATAGCGCTCTTACTTGTTTCAACGGCCAGAAAACAGCTTGGCCTTTTCCGACAATTTCATCTTCTGAAATAAATCCGAACATTCGACCGTCTTTCGAAACTTCACGATTATCTCCTAAAACAAACACTTGGCCTTCTGGCACTTTCGTTTTTCCAGTGATTTGTTCTAACGTAAAGTCTGGAGTTAATACACGGCCTGCTGCTTTTTCTTTAAACTCTTTTAAATATGGTTCTTCCATCGCTGTTCCGTTTACATATAAAACATCGTTTTTATATTCCACTGTATCGCCTGGTAAACCAATCACTCGTTTTACTAAATCGTATCCTTCTTTTCCGTGGAAGACGATAATATCAAAGCGATCTAATCCACTTATACTATAACCAATCTTATTCACAAGAACTCGTTCGTTATTTTCTAAAGTAGGCATCATCGATTCACCTTGTACTAATGAAGGTGTAAATAAAACACCGCGAATAATAGCAATTAATACAAGAGTAAATCCTATCGTTTTAGCCCATGAGAATAATTCTTTCTTCGTATTTTCCTTCATCGTTTCTCCTCTTTCTTAACTGTTTATTGTATGATTTGAACTAATTCTTGTACTAAATTAAGATCAATTTCAGAAAAACATGATTTCCCTTCTCTTACCGCTGTACCGACATGAGCTTGCGAAATTCCAGTTTCATCTAGCAATCGCTTTATATTTTCTTTCGTCACGCCAGCTCCAGCAACAAGTTGAATTTGACCATCGCTTACCTTTTGCATTTCTGCAAGCACCGGAATATTCTCTACTATATTTCCTTGTCCACCTGAAGTTAAAACGTGAGTCACTTTATGAAACTTCTTTAAAGTTTTCATCGCTTCTACTGGATTCTCTATATCATCTATCGCTCGGTGATACGTTACATTTATTCCATCTACAACAGATAGTAAATTCGCTAATTTCTCTTCATCCACTTCATTTCGTTCGTTTAATACACCTAATACAACACCAGCTGCACCTAACTTCTGCGCAATGATAATATCTTCCTTCATCATTTCAATTTCTTCTTCCGTATATGTAAAAGACTTCGCATGCGGACGAATCATAACGTGAATCGGTATATGTACTGCTTCTACCGCTTTTTTAATAAATGCATAACTCGGCGTTAAACCGCCTTCTGTATAAGATGTAATTAATTCAATTCGCTTCCCGCCAGCTCGTTCAATTCGTTTCACATCTTCTAAACATGTTGCAATAACCTCTAGCATGAGATGACCTCTTTTCGTGCTTTTTTCTTATTATACAGTAGCTGAAATAAGAAACATAGCATTCTCCTATAAAACTGTAAAAAGAAGAATGAAAAGAAAGATTTTTTTTATTGATTGCCTTCATTGTTAATATTATATTCTACTAAAAAAGGAGTAACCCCTAGAACTTCTGACTAGGTGTCACTCCTTTTTATTTTACAAAAATACTAGGTTTCCCCTATACATTTAGTTATTTTTCTTAGTTACTTCATTATAATAGTGGCTAAATGCTTCTACTAATGCGTCAACTGACGCATACAATTCTTCTGGTGTATTATCTACCCCTCCCATTTCAATAAGTAATGCATTGGGAGAAAGGTCTTGATTATATACTCCGTTCCCGCTTTTACGATCTTTAATAAAAATCCCTCGGCTTAAACCGTAATACTTCTCATCTAAATATGAATTTATTGCCGTTACTATTTTTTTATTTTTTTCATAGTTAGGATTTTCTCGTCCTAAAATAAAATAGAGCCGAGCATAATTCTTTCCGTTAATATTTTTTGTTGTAATATTTTTTCGTGCATCGTCTCTATGAAGGTCCATTG
This sequence comes from Bacillus pretiosus, assembly GCF_052947655.1. Classification (NCBI taxonomy): domain Bacteria; kingdom Bacillati; phylum Bacillota; class Bacilli; order Caryophanales; family Bacillaceae; genus Bacillus; species Bacillus pretiosus. Next base: position 2,977,185 of record NZ_CM129593.1, read on the forward strand.
GAAACATAATATTTTTATCTTGTGCTAATTTATCTTGTAATATTTGACGGGATCCTTTGTAAGATTGGGCCCAATTTAAATTTTTATTTCGCAGAAAATCCCTCATATTTGTCGTATCATGTGAAACACCTATTCCTTTTTCTTCTAACTTTTGTTTTAAATAGTTTCCAACAAACGTAATATTCACTTCATTATTTGTACTGGAAGCATCATCGGGTATCGTAGCACCTGGAATGAGAGGAATAAACGCTTCCCAACTATGTGTATGATAAATAAAAACTTTATTTTCACCGTTATTTTGTGTATTTGAATTTTCACCAGTAGAATTGTTTTCTTTCCCACTCTTTGGGTGTTTAATAGCAGTACCTTTATCTTTAATGTTATCTAAAGGAATACTGGATTCTTCAGGAATGTTCGTATAATCTGTTCCTTCCCCAGCAATTAATATTTCCGAATAAAATTGATTCATATTAGGAAGTTCTCTAGTTAATAAACTTCGGAGATCATTTACATTAATGTTTGTAGAAAGTGACAGTAAAAAAGATTCCAAAGACGCTCGTCCTTTTTCTTTATGAAATTCTTCTGCAAAATAACGATTTTCACTTCCTATCATATACATAAGACCTTTAGTAGAATTCGTTCCTAATAACTGATTCATATAAAATGATTTAAATACGCTGGAATTACTAGAAATGAAGAATGAAGTGAGGATACATATAATAGTGAATAAAATACATATCACTACATACCTTGCATTTAATACTTTCAGTTTCACTTTATTCATTTTATATCTCCCTTCATTTACTATATTCTTACGCTTAATTTTCAATGAATATGATTAATAATTTAATAGAACTGCCTCAAACTACTATGTTTTCATTTAACCTCTTTCCGTAAAGCAAATGAGGTTAAAGTTGCCATATGCAAATATCATCAAAGATTTTAAAACAAATCAAATAACCTGAGTCTATATAAATATAGAACTCAGGTTATTTAATACTGTTTACTCGATAGGAGGCACTGCATTTTGATGGACTTTTTTATTTTCCATGTCAATGCCTAATTGGTCTTTCAATAACTTCATACCTTTTTTTGTAAGATGGACGGCTCTATTCTTATCCGTTTTTGTAATCCATTCCTGTTCAAAAAATAGTTTTGCTATCGCAGATCCTAACCAACCAGAAATATGGTAGCGTCGTTCACTCCAATCAAGACAAGGTTTTGCAAATACCCTTCTCTTTATAGCTGCCGTTTCAATATTTATTCCAAAATTCAGAAACCATTGCTTACCTTGTTCCGTTACAATGTATTCTCCTTCCTTTAAAATTATAAATTCCCTATGTAGTAATTTTTCAGTTATCTCTACACCGAGTCTGCCTGCAAGATGATCATAGCAAGTTCGAGCATAACGAATTTGTTTTAATTGATCCGATTGTTTTAAAGACCGAACTTGGACTGATGGTGCAATTGTTCCTAACTTTTCAAGAACTTCTGCTACCTCTTGATTAGCAAGTCGATAGTAACGATGTCTACCATGTTGTTCAACTGTAAGTAGATTCCCCTCTACTAATTTAGAAAGATGAGAACTAATCGTTGGATGTGACACCTTTGCCATATAAGCCAATTCGCTAGCAGGTAGTGCCTGATTATTCATTAGACAATCTAAGATAATTGCTCTTGTAGGTTCAGCAATTAGTTTAGCTATATATGAGATATTCGGATATACATTCATATTTCGATGATACCCTAACTATTAAACTGATACAATTATTTTAAGTTTAATAGTAAAGGAGAATGTATTATGAATGCAATTGATCTTAGTATATTAAATTTGAAAGAAACGAGAAGACGCTCAGAAAAATTATGGAATTCTCTTCCCGATAATTTTCTTAATTGGAAGCCTGATCATGAGGCTATGTCCTTTGGTGAGATGATTCGTCATGTATGGAGCTCAACTTTTTATTATCATATGATTTTAAAAAACAACGGCTCAATAAATGATATACATTTCCCGTATGATGACGAGCCAATTACTTGTGTAAAAAAAGAAATTGAATTGGCACAATCGTACTTTACTGACTTTATAGAATATGTTCAATCCATAAGCATAGCTGAGCTAGATTCAACCCTTATTGATCGAAGCGATGTTGGCTATCAAAGATATTTAGGCGACATGCTATTACGAATTGCCTATCATGATGCGGTCCATGCCGGTCAATTTTTACAATATTTACGAATGATAAACTTGGAAAGACCTTTAATTTGGGATTAAAAGTTTCCAAACTAACATTGCAATAAATATTCTTTCAGCCAATAACAATCCAAAATCATGATAACCATTTATACTAAAAATCTACATCTCAATTTGGTACGTCGTACACATAAAAAGCACGTGTTCGATTACTAATCAAACACGTGCTTTCAAAACAACTATATTGTCCATAAACAATAAAATGTAAGTTAAAAAAACTACGACCGAAACGCCGCATCCGCTAACATAGATAGTGTTGCATCATCCATCGGCGGATTGTGCAATCCTGCTCTGACGTTTAAATAGTAACGATGAAGCGGATTTTTTTCTGATAAACTTTTTGCTCCTACGATGCGCATTGCTTTATCTACAATAGATATTGCCGCATTTGTTACAGCATATTTCACTGCTGCTAGTTCGGCTTGCAATGATAGTTTATCCTCTGTCTCATCGTACTTTTTCGCAATTTGATATAAAAAGACGCGAGCTTGCATAAGCTCAAGTTCTAATTCTCCAACTAATCTTCTAACATTCGGCAATAAACTAATAGAATGATTTAAACTATTTGGCTTGTATGATCCCGCAAACTGAACTGCATAATTTCTTGCTGATTGTGCAATTCCTAAATAACATGCTGGTATATGTAGCAACCAGCCAATACCCTTTTGTTTCACTTTCCCGCCCTTTACATCTGTAAAAAAGCGACTTTCTATCTCTACATTTTGTAAGACAAGGTCATGACTAGCAGTCCCTCGCATCGCAACGCTATCCCACGTTTCTTCAATGGATAAACCGAGCGTATTTCTCGGAATGACAAACTCTCCAACTTCTTCTCGCCCTTCAATACTCGCTGAAATAATAAAATAATCAAGTATTGGCGCCATCGTTGTAAAAGTTTTTCTTCCATTTATAATCCACTTCTCGCCTTGTTGAACCGCTATTGTTTCTGGCTTACCACCACGCGTCGGACTCCCTGTTTTTGGTTCTGTTGCTGCCCGATTAAAGAGTGCACCGTTACGTACTTCTTCGCAAAACCATTTAAACATCTCATCATTCCAAGAGTGATTTTCCGCTAGCTCTTTCACAATGCCAATATGCCAGCCAATCGATAACGCAGTAGCTCCGCAGCCTTCCGCGATTTTCTCTTGAAATAAAACAAAGTCATATAAAGAAATCGCACTACCACCAAATTCCTTCGGTAACGTTAATTTCGTATATCCGATATCTTTCAAATCACTTATATTTTCATACGGAAATGATCCTAATTCACTTAGTTGATGCTCTCTTTCCATGAACTTCGGAATCAATTTATTTATTTGTTCAATAATGAAAGATTGTTCTTCTGTTTCAACAAATGAGAGTGCCATACTATAATCTCCTTTATGTTCGATTCATCAACCGCTCACTTTTTCATTATGATTATATGAAGCTACCTCTCTATTGTTTCACTATTCCGATAAAAATACAATGTTTTTGACCAATAAGAAAAGTTCCCATTTAAAATAGGTTCTTTTCTTATATTAGTCTCCCTTCAATGCCTTTAACGGCAAAGAGGTTACATATCCAATGTACGAGAATAATTCTTTAAAGAAGAATGGTATTTCTGTGTCTAACGTTTTATATGCTGATGTCGGCGTTGGTGAAGCATACGCTTCAATATTAATATGTTTTGCGATTCTCATTGCGCGTTTCATATGAAGTGGATCACTTACAATCGTGTATGTGCGTATTCCGTTCTCTATTCCAACTTCCTTCGCATTCTTTAAGTTTTCTTCTGTGAAAAGGGATTTTGTTTCAATTAAAATATCTTCCTCTTTTACACCTTGTTTCATTGCATATACTCTTGCAGTACGCGCTTCCTCAAGTTCTGCCTCGAACTTTGTACCACCCGTAAAAATAATCTTTTTAATGTTTCCGTTCTTATATAAAGAAATCGCATGATTAATTCTTTCTTTAAATACAGGGGATGGTTTTCCATTCCAAGAAGCCGCTCCTAGTACGATACCAGCATCCGTTTTCATACTATCATCTGTTTTAAAACGATAGCTCCAAATATCGTAAGCTGCATAACTTACATATAAAATAGCAGAACAAGTCATTAGTAAAAATACTTGAAAGATTCGTCTTTTCTTACTTTTCTTATTTTCTTTCATTTGTAATTGCCTCCGTACATCATCCATACTTCTATAAAAAACATTTATATCAAATCGTTTTGTTTGAGTTTATTTAAAAGAAGGAACTTTACTTGTTATTTATATATAAAAGGGTTTTCATTTAAAATTGAGGATTATCAATTCATTTTCATTTGCGGTTTTCATTACATGTTTTAAATTCATAAGTTTATTACCATACAACTACATTGTAACGAATTTTTTCTCAGAAGGGAACGATGAAACAAAAGGAATTAAAATAAAGTAGCATTTTGTAAGAAAAAAGGTATATTTTTCATGTATTACGAACAATATACCTTTCAAAACACGAATTATAACTTTTCTTTATACAATTCTAATTTTTCCAATAAACGAGCTTTCACTATTGGCCATTCGCTTGCAATAATACTATACACAACTGCATCTCTCACATGACCACTTGGTAATTTTCTTTCATTTCTAAGCACACCTTCTTTAACTGCTCCTAAACGTTCAATTGCTCGTTGTGCTTTTTCATTTCTTGCATCCGTCTTAATTTGTACTCTCAGCATATGCAATTTTTCAAAAGCATAGTGAAGAAGTATATACTTACACTCTGTATTTATACTCGTACGTTGCACACTTGGATGATACCAAGTCTGCCCTAACTCGACTGTTTTATCTTCTACTGAAATATTATATAGACGTGTACTTCCTACAATCGTATTCGTCTGTTGATCCACTACAACGAAAGGCATTTGAGTACCCTTTCCATAACCCTGTATCGCTTTTTGAACGTATTGTTGCATATCTTGCGCACTATCCATTTTAGAAATTAAATACGCCCAAATATCCCGATTTCCTTCTACAATCGAAAACAAAGTTTCGACATCATCACTATCTATTATCCGTAACTTTGCTCTTTCGTGAATTATTTCCATTTGAAAGCCCCCTTTGTTGTTACTATATCATATGAAAAGAAAACGTTTTATAAGAATAACAGAATGTATTTAAAACAATTCCTTTTCAAATATATTCTTCTCGTATAAGGCGGGAAAGCTCATCACTAACCTTTAAAAAGGAAAATTTTGATAATTCCCAATAAATGCTATATAATGATAAATGGGAGGGGATGAACATGCTAGATCAAATTACTTGGGGAACACCAGGCAGCTTATTATGCTTAGGTTTCTTTTTTGCAGGACTAGGAATCTTCTTAAGAAGCATGACGTCATATTCAAAAAATAAATAAAAACATCACAAAAACAGAAAATAGTATATTTTCACGTTTTAGGATATTTGATTTTCTTAGCATGATAGTGATGTGGAAATACCCCGATTTTAAACAAAAGAAGCCTTCCTTTTACAGAAGGCTTTTTTTGTTAGAGATTTATCTTTTTAAAACTTTAAAGCAACAAATAAGCAATCGGCGTAATAATAAGTAACGTTAAAATCGTTCTTTGTACATAGAGAATAATAAGTTCTGAGACTTTTAATGGAATGTCTGTCGATAAAATACAAGGAATGGAAGCTGAGAAGAACAATATAGATGATACCGAAACAACCGCAATGACAAACTTTGTCACAAGTGGTGCACTTACAACTAAAAGAGAAGGTAAAAACATTTCTGCGATACCAACGGATGCGGCTTTAGCAGCTAGTTCTGCTTCTGGTAATTGTAATAGCCATGTAAACGGATAGAAAATATAACTAATCCAATCAAATATTGGTGTGAATTTCGCTAAGACGATACCAATTAATCCGACTGACATAATGGATGGTAAAATGCCCATTGTCATGATAAATCCGTCTTTTAAATTTACTGCGATATTTTTCATAATACTTGGTGCAGATTTCGATACTTCTAGCGCATCTTCCCAAGCGCGTTCTAGCATTTTCTCTTTATAAACGGGCTCTGGGAACCCTTCTTCTGTTACATATGTATCTGGTTTTCTACTAAGTGGTGGGATTCTTACGGTGATAGCAGTTACGATGAATGTTACAACAAGAGTAGTCCAAAAATAAACATTCCATAAATGCATAATGTCTAATGTTTTTGCGATGATGATCATAAATGTTGCGGATACTGTAGAAAAGCCTGTAGCGATGATCGCTGCTTCTTTTGTCGTATACTTTCCTTCTTTATACACGCGATTTGTAATTAATAAAGCTAACGAATAACTCCCAACAAAGGATGCAACCGCATCAATTGCTGATCGTCCTGGTGTATTCCATAACGGTCTCATAATGGGACGGCAAAACGTACCGATAAATTCAAGTAATCCGTACCCGACTAATAACGCTAAAAAAGCCGAACCAATTGGCACGAGTAAACTTACCGATATGACTAGTTTTTCATACAAAAACGGCCCTACATCTGGTGCAAAGAACCAAGCTGGCCCTACTTTCAAGCAATATAATACACCAAAGACAACACCAACTACTTTTAAAATCGAAAAACAAATGTCTACGATAGATGCATTCCACTTTTTCGTATAAAACGGATAAATCGCACCTATTATCATAACGAGTAGTGCATAATAAGGTACGACGCTCGGAACCGAAGTCCTGATCCATGATACGATATGATCAATCATAATGGACGAAGCACCGTTTATCGTAACTGGTACGAAAAACATAAACACCCCAACTAGACTAGCGAGTATAAACCGGAGAATAACCCCCTTCTCACTCCCAGTCTTAATTACATTCCTTTTTAATTCAATTTCACTCAAAATTCGACACCTCCTATTATCTAAATATTCTGTATAATTATGTTAGATTCCTTCTTTCAGTTTCTAATATTTAATTATATAAAAAAAGCCTATTTTAAAATAGGCTTTTTCTACTATCTCTCATAATCATCCACAATTACTTGAATAACACGATGCGATTCTTCTGCCACTATTTTATTACTAGTCTTATTCGCATCATATGTAATCAACGCCTTCCAAAGTGCCCATCCTCTCGCTCTATTCCACGTTTCTTCATCTATGCACAATACTCCTTTAAATACGTTTCTGCTACTTTTATCAAAAAATGTCCATGCCATCGCTGCATCACAAGAAGGATCGCCTACTCCTAAAATCCCAAAATCAATTACGGCGCAAAGCTTTCCGTCCTTAACGAGTAAATTTCCTGGTGCAACATCCCCATGAATCCAAACTGGCTTACGCTTCCATGTTGACTGAAGTGCTAAATCCCAAAGATGCTTTAATACTGTTTCATCAAAAACGTCCTTATTATTCTCGATAGCACCTCTCGCTTCTTCATCATATACAGATATAAGCCCGCCTCGGTAAAAATTATGTGCTCCAGCTATCGGTCCATTACTCGCATCAATGGATTGCAATTCTACTAAAAATGCACCTAAGTCCGCCGCAAATTCATTTAAGTCACGAATATTTTGTTTCGTAACTGTTTCGCCCTCTATCCATTTATTAATAGACCAAGGCCATGGATACGATTCAGACGGATTACCTTTCGCAACTGGTGTAGAAATCGGTAAAGAAAGCTCCTTACTTAATATCGGTAACCACTTATTTTCTTTCTCTACTTGTGGTGCATATGCCGCATCACTTGGCAACCTTACACTCATCTCATCCCCTAAGTGAAACGTTCTATTATCATGCCCACTAAACTTTACAGGTCTCACTTCTAAATGTGCCAATTTAGGAAACTGTTCTCCTATCAACCTTTTAACTAAATCAGTAGGAATTTGATTCATCCACTTATCCCCTCCTCTTTTGAAACTTACTAAGTCCTTCTGTACTCCCAACATATTCAAAACCATTTCTCTTATAAAAATCATTCAACGTACGATTATGTCCCACACAATCTAGCTTCAAAAACTCTTTGTCACAGTGCACATTCTCGTCTATCCATTGTAAAATCCACTCTCCGATTCCATTCCCCTTATACTTTCGTTTCACTGCAAATCTATGAATATATAAAGAATCGGAAACATTCTCTTTACCAAAAATACGCTCGTCCCATTCATTTTGTTTAGGAGATACTGTAACTGTACCGATTATTTCATCTTCTTTCATAACCACATATGTATATTTCTCTCTTATCCCTTCTAGTATTTCAGCCGTAGCCTCTCCACCTAACAGATACTGCCATTGATCTACTTCTTTATGTTGTAACCACTCTGCTACTTCTCTTAATAGAGTAATAATGCTATCGCTTTCCTCTTCAATAGCAGTTCGAATTGTATATTCTTTAACTGTATTTCTCTCCATATTGCCGTTCCCCTTTCAAATGACTACCCTACTGATAATCGCGTTCTACCGTCATTTTCATCTGTAACGTATTCAACATAATAACCTTGATTCCTTGCGTTTTCATACATCAATTCAATCTTTTTTTGATCTTTAGCGTAAATTGTGACGTATGTACAATCCGCAACTAGTAAAACTAATTCACACTTACTCTCTTTAAATTCTTCATATGTTTCAATAGCTACTACTTCCTCTCCTTTTGAATACGCTTTTAAATCTGCAAAAATAACATAATATATATTGTCTTTAAATAATGTTTTCAAATCTGATCCTTCCACTATACTTGGTTCTTCTGGAAATAATGCCTCATCCAATCCACCACGTGCTATTAAGTATGACTCCTCACTACCTACCCACCAATCATATGAAGAAATATCAATCGGCTTTAACACTTTCCAAAGTAAATTATCATATTCATTTGGAATATCTACTGTAATTCCTCTTTTCATTTATTTGCTCCTAGCTTATTTATTTTCGTTTTCATTTCATACATTATATACCAAATTCAATTACTATATTTTGTCGATATCTATGTAACTTGTATTTCACCGCGAAAAAAACCGTCCCACTACTTATGAAACGGTTTCTTTCTGCTTATATTTAAGTTTTTCATGCAATTGTTGCAATGCGCTTTAAAATAATTTCTAATATATTCATCACATCAGCCATTCATTCTTAATGCTCACTTCGTCTTCACAAAATAATATAAAAACCACACTGCATGATTTTGTTCATCGGCAGCTATTCTGCGCAATAACTCTTTCATATGTGCATCCGATGCTTCATCTGAAATTTCCAAGTAAAAATCTACTGTCTTCTGTTCATCTTGTATTGCGAATTCTAATCCTTGTAAGTACGTATTTGGACATTCTTCTGTAATTTGTGGTTTCGGCTGCTGACCACTTAAATTTGTATAGATTTGTACAAAATGATGAAAATGCTTTATTTCATCGTTACGAATTTCAAGAATTTGATTTCGTTCCGCCGCATTTGGAGCCATGTTGGCTAATTTCGCATAGCAATTTATAGCACTAAACTCTCCATTAATTGCTTTCTCAATATCACGAATCAACTTATCATTTTGCCTATACCAATCATAATCATTCGAATTATACATCGTATCCCCTCCATTATTTCACATAACATTTTATGCAATTTGAAATAGCAGGAGCATGTATACAAAAAGGAACTGCAAATCCGAACTCTTCTATTCCCTTTAAAATATAGAAAAACCTATCCTTCTTGATTTCCCGATAAGTTAATAAAAAGCAAAAAACGCTTCACTCCTAGTGAAACGTTTTTTGCTTTTATGCGTTTAATTCCGTTTTTTGTCCCTTTACTACACTACGTTTGAAAGCAGTCGCTAAAATAATAACCATACTTACTACGCCAATCCAAACGAGCACAGTAAGGGGTGTACTCCAGCTTAACCCTTTTCCAAAGAAGAATATTTCTCTAAGTCCTTCAATCATAAATCGCATTGGCAACCATGCGTACACCCAGTCTTGATAAAATGGCGACAACATTTCAGGTGCTAACGATAATAACGGTGCCCCAAAGAAAAGTAAGAGTGCGAATACACCAATTCCTTTTAGTCCAACTAATGAAAGTACCGCTGATATCATTAAGAAGAAGCTAAAGGACGTAATTGATAAAAACAGTGCCGTATCCGTGAAATTCGAAATATTTAAACCTACCATACCATCCGCGATCCATGTGAGGCCAAATCCAATTACAAGTGCCACGACAGCCCCTGTTATTATTTGTTTTAGTTTTAATACGAAGTTTTCTTTTCTTGTACCTACTCGCATTTTACTTATCGCAATAAAAATAATTGCTGCGCTCGCTAAACTTGCAATCCATAACGGCTGGAATAAAGACATCGGCGAGTTACCGTTCGCACTATTTTTGCCGATTTCATTCACATTTTTCACTTTCTTTGCAATAGGTGTTATTACATTTGAAACTTGGTCTGCTGTTAATGTAGCTCCTTTTGCTTTCAATCCTTCTAATAGTTGTGTACGAACAGTATTGTTCATATTATCAACGATCACATTTAACATTTGCCCCGCCATAGTTGAAGCTGCTGTATTCATTCCTTGATTTATGAATATTTCTACCTCTGGCGAAGATGGCTGTGGTGTTCGTAATGATGCTTGTTTTGTGCTAAAGTCTTTTGGAATAACTAATGCTGCGTAATATTCTTGATTATTTAAGCCTTTTTGAACTGCTTCTTTATTTTTCACTTCTACCCACTTCACCGCAGGTTCTTCATCTGATTTTGATGTCTTTTTCATATTATCAACAATCGTTTGCCCCATATTCATCTTCGGTTGATTCGGAATTTCTACTCCTTGATCCTCATTTACAATTGCGATTGGCAAATTTTTCGGCTGTGGTTGAACGGTTGGAAATAACGTTAATGAAAAAATAAAAACAACAAGTAGTGCAATAACTGGTGATACATATAAAAGTTTATTTTTAAACATTTTCTTTTCTCCTCCTATAGTTTGATTTATAATAACCAACAACGTGTTGTTTATTTATATTTTGAATTATATGTTCGAGTTGAACCTTATACAATAATCAAAAATCGTGAATGTGTCGGTTATAAGACACATTCTTGAAAAGTGTTGAGAAAAATTAAGGAGGGACATGCTTTGCGCGATAGTAATTTAGATTTACGTGTTATTCGTACGAAAACTGCCATACGAAACGCATTGGTTGAGTTAATTGAGGAAAAAGGTTTTGACGCCATTACAGTGAAAGATATTACAACGAAAGCAAACATAAATCGCGGTACTTTCTATGCACATTATCAAGATAAATTTGATTTAATGACGAAATGCCAAGAAGAAATTATGTATGAGTTTTCTAGCATTGCCAAACAGAGATTGCCTGAAGTTATTGCTGATCTTGGGTCAAACCCTTCCCCAACAATGCCGTTTATACTTATTACTTCTATTCTTGAATTTCTAAATGAAAATAGTGATTTTATGAAAGCAGTATTAAGCCCAAAAGGAGATTTATCTTTCCAAACAAAACTGAAAGACTTTATGTGGAAAACACTATTTGAAGATACGAATGGTGCTCTCATTAATAAGGAGAATTTACTTGTCCCAAGCCAATACTTAACTTCATATATGGCATCTGCTCATATAGGTGTCATTCAGCAATGGTTAAATAACGGGCAAAAAGAAACACCTGAGGAAATTGCTCGTATTTTATCAACAATCGCAGTTCATGGACCTTTTTATGCGGCTGGCTTAAAAAAATAAGTCAGCTATATAATAAAAGATCATCCACTATAATAGCGGATGATCTTTTATTTCATTACAACACTTCAATATACCCTTCAGTCCCATGTACCCGAATTCGTTGCCCATCTTTTATTCGTTTCGTAGCATTCTCTACCCCGACGACTGCTGGTAATCCATATTCACGTGCAATCACTGCCCCGTGAGTCATAAGTCCGCCAACTTCAGTGACTAACCCTTTTATAGACACAAACAATGGTGTCCAGCCAGGGTCAGTAAAAGCAGTAACTAATATATCTCCTTCTTCTAAATTCGCTTCTTCCATGTTTAAAATAACGCGAGCTCTTCCCTCAATCACGCCTGAAGAAACAGGCAGGCCTACAATCGCATCAGCTGGGAGGTTTTCTCGTTTATATTTGCCTGTAATGATTTCTCCATCAGACGTCATGATACGAGGAGGCGTTAGTTTTTCATATAATTTGTAATCATTTTTTTGTTTTTGTATCAGCTCGTAATCTAGTTTATTCGTGCGAACAACTTCGTGAAGTTCTTCGAAAGTTAAATAGTATATATCATCGACCTCACGAATGACGCCGCTCTGCACAAGTTGCTCAGCTTCTTTCAATAATGCCTGCTTATATATGAAATAACGATTAATCATGCCGTATTTTGGATATTCACGATAACCGATAAAATTACGGATATTACGAACCATCCGCTTCATCTCTTCTACTTTTTGCTTTCCGTTCGGCAAGTGCTGCAATCGATTTACTAACTCTTCTTCTTTTTTCAAAGCTTCTTGCAGCCCTTCTTCAAACTTCCGTTTACTAGCACCCGCTTCAAAGTCTCTTATATTATTTAAAATCATCGGGATAATTGTAGTTGGCTTTTCACTCCAGCGTGTTTTCGTAATGTCAATTTCTCCACTACATCTCATTCCGTATTTATTTAGAAAAGTTAGAATGGCATCTCGGGCTTCTTCTCCACCTTTAAACTGAACTATTTCATCTAAAAAGTTATCGTTTTCTACATGTTGTAAATACGTAATAACTTCTTGGTACGGCCGAATCACATCAGCAACGTCCAGTAATGCTAGCCCCATTTCAGACGTAATATTGTTTTGTACCGATTGAGAAAGTGTGTCTGCTGCATTCTTTTCGCCTAGCCAGTGCTCCATCTTTTCATTCATCCATGTTGAAGCATTCATACCAGCCATAATGACAGCGATACTTTGCGGATTAAATAATACTTTCTTTAATTGCTGGATGTCTTCCAAAATAAAATTAAGTACATCCACCCCTGATTTCATGTGCATGTTTCGTTTTAACTCTTCGATTGATGCTTCACTATTCTGTATTAAATTCGTAACGATTGCCGGATCATTTTCGATTTCTGGTTGCGAATTTGCAGGTTGCTTACTTTTACTAACACTCTTTTCTTTTTCATCATCCGGCAACAATGTAATAAAATTATCTCGCTCGATTATAGTTGTTAATGCATCTCTTACGAGTGGATCTGATTTTCCTAAAGTGTTTATTAAATAATCTCTGCTAGCAGGTGAAGCTAATTGTTGCGTAGCATCCACAAACAGCCGTCCTCCCGCTTTACGCATAGGAGCATTAGTCGTTAACAGGAAAAAAGATAACCCAAGCGGTTTCATCGCATCGGTCATCATTTGTTGATGGCCAACTGATATATACACATGATTTCCCCCATCATTTTCTTCAGGAATTGGATATAAAGTCGTAATGGGGCGACTTTGGACAATATAAAATGTATCATCCACTAAACACCATTCAATATCTTGCGGACAACCAAAATAAGCTTCAATCTGTCTTCCAATCTGTGCTAGTTGTAAAATTTGTTGTTCAGACAATGTTTGAATTTTTTGCTGAGCCGGATCAATCTGTTTCGTCTCCGTTCCGCCCTCTTTTAAAGCATAAATAGCTAATTTTTTAGTTGCTATCATCTTTCCGGTAATTTCGCCTTCTTTTACTTTATAATTATCGGCAGAGACCAGTCCTGATACTAATGCCTCACCAAGTCCAAAACTGGCATCAATTGATACTACCTTTCGGTTAGAAGTAACCGGATCAGCAGTAAATAAAATTCCCGAAGCCTCAGGGAAAACCATTTTTTGAACGACAACACATATAGAAACTTGATTATGTTCAAAATCATTTTGCATGCGGTACATTACTGCTCGCTCTGTAAATAAAGAAGCCCAGCACTTTCTTACATGCTGCAAAATCGCTTCTTTACCGATAATATTTAAATACGTATCTTGTTGACCAGCAAACGAGGCATACGGTAAATCTTCAGCCGTCGCACTAGAGCGCACGGCATACGCATGTTCATTTCCAAAACGTGAGAGATAATGAGCTACCGCTTCCACTACTTCAGAAGGGATTTTTACTGCCATAATGACTTCTCTAATCTTCTTACTCATTTCACCAATTTGGGCTCGCTCTTCCTTTTTCAACTTTGTTAGTTGCTGCAACAAAGTTTGAAGCTCCTCATTTTGCTCGATGGCCTTTTCATATCCTACCGTTGTAACACAAAATCCTTCTGGCACTTGTATCCCTTGAACGCTTGATAACTCCCCTAAATTCAATCCTTTTCCACCAACGAGTGCAAGCTGCGTGTTTTCTATTTCCTGAAAATCGAGAACGAAAGAACTCATTTACCATCTCTCCTTACTATGCATGTGTTCTTGATTGTAGCAGTAGTAAATACGAATAAACAGTCTATTTCGAACTTGATTTACATGATATAATTAAGTTAGGAAGAGATATTCCCCCCTCTAATTCACTTCAACTACATCACCAAACTTAAACATCCTTTGATTATGAAAAGCATCGGTACAAGTAATCGTCTTATTTAATGGATTTATATCAGCTACTGTTATGTAATTTTTATATAAATGCACATTAAAATATTAAGATGAATATTTTATTAACTCATCACCCTCCTCAAAAAAATTGTAGAAACTATTATATAAATTCATATGTCTCCACCTTAATTCTAGGACTTAATTTTTTTTTGTAATCCCCCACTAATTCTTTTTTCAAATGTCCCAAAATGGATTCGAGAAATTAGGGAACTATAATGTCGTATTGAAACATATTAAGGGGGATAAAAGGTGAACAAGGAAATGAATTATGGAAGTGATTACAAGTTTATTCCAGCAACTTCAATTGAAAGTGGTCATGGCCTTGAAGTATTGCCTGATTTATTTTGTTACACGATTCAAATCGTCAACATATGTTTTGTTGGAAATCCGCATACCAATGATTTTGTTTTGGTTGATGCTGGAATGCCTAAATGTGCAAATGAAATTATCTCCGTTACTGAGAAGCGATTTGGTACAAATAGCCGCCCAAAAGCAATTATTTTAACTCATGGGCATTTTGATCATGTTGGAGGAATAATTGAACTCATTAAGTATTGGGATGTTCCAGTCTATGCCCATCAACTGGAGATACCGTTCTTGACTGGACAACAAAGCTATCCTGAACCAGATCCAACAGTTGAAGGTGGTATGGTAGCCAAAATGTCTCCCCTGTTCCCTAATGAACCGATTGATTTAGGAAATAGCGTAAAAGTACTACCTACCGATGGAACTGTTCCACATATGCCAGAGTTTAGATGGATTCATACACCAGGGCATACTCCTGGGCATATTTCATTATTCCGAGAAAAAGACCGAACTTTAATTGCTGGGGATGCTTTTGTTACAGTGAAACAGGAATATCTATATAAAGTATTTACTCAGGAACAGGAAATAAGCGGCCCCCCTCGTTATTTAACAACAGACTGGAAAGCCGCTAAAGAATCAGTCATTAAATTAGAAGAAGTAAAGCCTCTGGTCGCTATTACTGGACATGGGATACCAATGTCCGGTGAATTGCTATCAACAAGCCTCAAAACACTCGTTCAAGAATTTGATAAAATCGCTGTACCCAATTATGGAAAATATGTAGACAAAAAGATACATTAAACATAAAAATACTTTTTCTTCTTATATTTAAGAAACAAAATCAAAACAGAAAAAGTTATTAAGTTTAATATAAAAACACTGTACTTAGGCAACATCTCTATTATAAGAATGGAACTACACCTTGTGAATAAAACTTGATACTCCGCAAATACTATACGTAGTATAAGCCTGCTTTTTACCCAGGTTGTACTTCTTACCATTAAAGGGTGATTAAAACGGGTTACGCTATATAGCATAACCCGTTTTTTATGAAATATTTTATTCCATATACGTTTAAACAATGGAGGAAAATGATGAAACATATTGTTGCTTTATTAATTAAATACACAGTGATAACTGCAGTATTACTAATGGTACTCGGTATCTTTCAAGGCATTTCAATTCCTAGAGTATTACTCATTTCTCTTTTCCTAACAGGAGCTGCCTATTTAATCGGCGATCTCTTCATTTTACCTAAATACGGAAATATGATTGCTACAATGGCAGATTTCGGCTTAAGCTTCTTCGGCATTTGGCTACTAACATCCTTATTTACGAATTTAGATGCTACTCGTAATATTGGCCTGTCTTCATTTATTGCCGCATTAATTATTGGCGGAATAGAGGTTTTCTTTCATATTTATATGAAGAGATTAGTACTGCGTAACGACGATGAATTAAGAAATCACAATCATATTCATCATGATAAATATGCTATGGAAATGTCAGATGAATATATGGATTCTTCTACAATAAATAAATCCAAAGTTGAGGATACATCTAAAAAATAAAAAAGTGGCCAATGCCACTTTTTTTATTTTTGTTTCTTAAGCTTGATCAGAATTTCTTACATATAACGGAGGTGGAACTACCCACCCTTTTTTCTTACTTAAACGCAGCAAAGTTACACCTGCTTGCGCTTTTTTCATATGAAATTGGCCGAATAGCATCCCTACATCTTCTCGAAGACATTTCCCCATCACTTGACTACATGTCACAAGTCCAGCTGCTAATCCTGTAGCAACAGCTGCTGCTATTTCAGCATCATTAATACGCGCTCCTGGAGGAATATCTTCGATAGATGCAACTGGTCGTTCTGGAGGAGCAGGAGGTAAAGCTACGCCATTAACCTTTAAAAGAGTTTTTAACTCTTCTATTTCCGAGTTCATATCATTTTCAATTAAGCTTTCTAAAAACTTCTTCAAATCTTCGTCACCTGTGTGATTCATAAATACTTGATGGCTTGCAAGTGCACCTTGTGCAACGAGAAGATAACTCCAAATATCAAATACTTCTCCGTAATGTAACGGTTCATTTTGAGGATTTCCACTTAATATACCCATTTTTAAATTCCTCGCTTTCGAAAATATCATAATAAATATTGATTTCAATATTGAAATCAAATTTTTAAGTATGCTTTTTCCTGCAAAAGATTTTCTACTATGCATGGAAAACACCTTTCCGACACCGCGTGTTTATTGTTTAGGAAAGTAGTTTACAAATAAAATACTCAAAGATTATGAAAGAAGATTATCAATAATCTTTGAGTGAGAATCCATTTACTATAAGGGTTTTTATTTTTATACATATACAAAAGAAATTGATTTACATATGTGCTACATTGTATTTCAATTTACTTAGCGGTTAGCTCTACCACCAAGTTGTTGTTCAGCCATTGATACTAAACGTTTTGTAATTTCACCACCAACAGATCCGTTTGAACGAGCTGTTGTATCTGCACCAAGTTGTACACCAAACTCTTGTGCAATTTCATATTTCATTTGATCAAGAGCCTGTTCAGCACCTCGAACTAACAATTCATTACGACTTCCACTATTATTGTTTGTCATATCGTTTCACCTCCGATTTTTTTAATATGCTACAAATTATGAAATAATAATTATCCTTTTTGTGGGAATTAGATTATGAATAAATATTGAGTTTCTTCTTAAAATAGGGCAAAAGATATAAGAAAGAAGAGTTGCTATAACGTACTTTCATAACAACACTATGTATAGATTTCTCTTTACTAAAGATTTCTGTTTTGCCAAGAGATACATATAAATTATGAAAAATGATTCCTAAGGAGATATGTGATGAAAGCTGTAACCTATCAAGGACCAAACCAAGTACAAGTTAAACAAGTGGATGATGCAAAGTTAGAGAAAAAAGATGATATTATTGTAAAAATTACTTCAACCGCTATTTGCGGTTCTGATTTACATTTATATCAAGGGAACATGCCGTTACCTGAAGGGTATATTATCGGTCATGAGCCAATGGGCATTGTTGAAGAAGTTGGGCCAGATGTTACAAAAGTAAAAAAAGGAGATCGTGTTGTTATCCCCTTTAACGTTGCTTGTGGAAATTGTTTTTATTGCCAACATGAAATGGAAAGCCAATGTGATAACTCCAATCCTCATTATGATTCTGGTGGATACTTTGGTTATACAGAGAAATTTGGTAACCATCCAGGCGGACAAGCAGAATATTTAAAAGTTCCTTTTGGAAATTTCACTCCATTTGTTATACCAGAATCATGCGAGCTTGAAGATGAATCTCTACTGTTTTTATCCGATGTTTTGCCAACAGCCTATTGGAGTGTAATAAACGCAGGTGTTAAGCCAGGTGATACTGTTATCGTCCTAGGTTGTGGCCCTGTTGGATTAATGACACAAAAATTCGCTTGGATGCAAGGAGCTAAGCGCGTAATCGCAGTCGATTACTTAGATTATCGGATACATTATGCAAAAAAGATTAACAATGTTGAGGTATTTGAGTTTACAAAATTTCCTGATATGGGAGAACATTTAAAGGAAATCACACATGGCGGTGCCGATGTAGTCATTGATTGCGTGGGCATGGATGGGAAGAAATCGCCACTAGAATTCCTGGAACAAAAATTGAAATTACAAGGTGGAACTCTCGGGCCTATTCAAATTGCTACGAAAGCCGTAAGAAAATACGAAACGGTTCAAATGACGGGTGTTTATGGCGGCAATTATAATGCTTTTCCACTCGGGGCATTTTGGGTTAGAAATATTAATCTTAAAATGGGACAAGCACCTGTTATTCATTTTATGCCAGAACTATTTGAAAAAATAACAAACAAAGAATTCGATCCAAAGGAGATTATTACACACAAAATTCCCCTTGAAGAAGCGAGCTACGGTTATCAAATTTTTAATAATCGTGAAGATGATTGTATAAAAGTCATTTTGAAACCTTGAAGATACAATTTTTTATTAAATTCTAAGTAGCTATTACCCCCATTTTCATCTCATATCAAAAATAGTTATTTCCAAAAAAATTGTATTTTAAGGTAGCAATCAATTGGTAAAAAAATCATTAAAGTATTAAGTAACAAATGTCAAATAAGCATAGTCCCGGATTAAAAGATATGGATCTTTAAGATCATTATGGCCAACTATTTATTCATGGTTGGCCATAAACCTTTATATGGATTCCAGTTACACTTTAGTCCACTTCCATTACATCACCAAACTTAAACATTCTTTGATTACGAAAAGCATCGGTACAAGTAATCGTCTTATTTAATGGATTTATATCAGCTACTGTTATGTAATTTTTATATAGATAGCCATCTTTATAATATGTAAGTAAAACCTCTTCTTCACCTAAATATGAAATTAACAGCTTATTTTCAATCCTTTCTTTTGCATCTTGCGTTAAGATTGGACGTGAGATTTTTGTTTGCTCCTGTATCATGTCTTTAATACAGATAAACTGCTCTGGCATACTAGCAAACGGTTGCCATTTTACCATGCCTCTTCCTTTTGGCATATTAGCATTCTTCACGATTTGTGCCCTCCTAATAATGTGTTTCTATATCTTGCTGTTGCGACGCTTGTGTAGGAAATTCCACGTAATATACTGTTCTTACCAAATCGTGTTCGAATTTCGTCCATAACCTTCGTTAATCTCATTTCTTTTTCTCTTTGTATAATGTTATCGAAAAGCGAAATTTGCTCTTCTCCTTCATGTATTAAATTTGTTAAGGAAAGACTTATCGATCGAATCGGCTCTCCTGTATGCCGCTCGTATAAAAAATATGTACAAACATTGTAAATATCCATCGTTAAATTTGTTGCTCTATTTAACGTATGTGCTTTTTTTATTCCTCCTCCATATTCCTTACTATATCCGACTGAAAAATGAATCGTTTGTGCGTATTTCTTTTCGCTTCTCAATCTGTAACAAACTTCTTCTGTATGCTCTAATAAAATAACGATGAACTCTTCTATTGAATAATCACGAAATAATATTTGGCTTTTTGCTATAGATGTTGTCGCTGGAACATATTCCTCTGCTATTCTGCTGAAATCAATCCCGTTACTATGCAAGTGTAATTCTTCCCCTATTACACCAAATGATTGTTTTAAATACTTCAATGGGTACTGCGCTAAATCTCCAATCGTATGTATACCTTTTCGATTTAATTTCATTTCCGTTTTATACGATATACCCCAAAATTTACTGAGTGGTCTAATACTCCATAACTTCTCGGGTATATCGTCATACGTCCACTGCGCTATTCCATCGTTATTCTTTTTCGCTTCCACATCCAGTGCTACTTTACTCAATAATAAATTGGGTCCAATACCAATCGTACTTTCAATCCGTGTACGTTCATATATTTCTCGCTTAAACTTTAATGCGAACTCGCACGGATTACTCGCAAACAAATGAATACTTGCGGTCATGTCCATAAAAAACTCATCAATACTATATTGATGGAAATCTTCCGGCGCAACATACTGTAAAGCTAAACCGGTTATGTAAGTTGAACACTTCATATATGTATGCATAATCGGATTCACAATAATAATATCTGACCGCTTCGGTATTTCGTACATTCTAGCCATCTTCTTTATTCCTAACGCTTTTAATGGCGGTGTTGCTGCTAATACAATTGATCCACTCCGGTTTACATCCCCTACGACAGCCAATTTCGTATATCGTGGATCAAGTCCTTTTTTAATACATGACACACTTGCATAAAAGCTACGAAGATCTACACAAAGAATAATACGATTCGGTAAAAGAGAATAATCATACAAGGTTATCACTCCTAACAAAAAGAACATTCGTTCTTATTATATACGAACTAACGTTCTTTTTAAAGGTATTTTCATGAAAATTTTGGTTAATATAACCGTACATGAACATTTTTCAAGAAAAAATCAAGGAATTCACCTCTATATTTTTTCTATACTGAAAAATGTAAATAGATACAAGAAGAAACAACTAGATTCTTCGTGAATAGATACGGTATTTTAGAACCCGTTTTTTAGTATTCAAACTTAATCCTGTATTTAAAAGCAATATACTTATATAAGAAAGACTTATTTCGAAAAAGAGTACTATTTAGCAGTGCTTGTTTATAGAAAATAAATTATTATTGGTTATTTTCTCAACGTTGTTTTCTAGTTTTATCATTCAAATTTAGACACATATTTATCTAACCTACATAAACTAATAGCGTATAATTGCATACTTTATCGATTTTTTATAACAATATCTCGAACGGACTATCATGAATCATAAATTTATTAACCCGGATACACGAATCATCTTCAATGAAATCCTGAATATCCAAGTAATATCGCGTGTATTTCTTTTAAAATAAACATTGGATACATTAAAATCACAGCCTGTTTTTTGAATGCTAAAGAAAGATTGTTTATCTGTATCTCCTCAATCGAATCCCTAATTATATAATTTTGTACAAGAAAGGAATTGAATTTATGCAAAATTTTAATTTCCTTTGTGAACAATTTGCTACAATACTTAAAGGGAAAGGTAAAAGAAATCAAGGTGGTTGTTCAGTGTCTTTTCACCGCGATTTTAGGGTGCTTGTTCAAGCAAAACCGAGTACTTCTGTAGTGCCCGTCGGAGTAAGTTTTGAATCGTTGGATCCAAATGGTAATGCATTAAATTTAGGCGAAATCGCTGTTCTACAAGAAGAAATTCCTGCATTTATGAAATCAATTGTACAACAAGGAATCATTGTAAGTGCTTTACATAATCACTGGCTGTACATGAATCCCTTAATTATGTATATTCATATCCAGTCGGTAGAGCCTCCATTACATTTTGCACAAAAGTTAGCCCATTCTTTTTTGTCCTTAAGTAGCTATCCTATCGCTAATAATGAGGGGCAATGATTGGTGTTTCGGATATATTTACACATTACATTTTCTACATGTGCGAACATCATAAAATTATTTCACTTTGTGCCCAAAAGAAAAAAACTGCCTATCAAATTTTTAGATAGGCAGTTTTTGAATCTATTAAAATAAAGTACCCTACTATTTTATAAAATACTATTCCCTAAACAAAAATACAGATTTGCAATTCACTTTGGCTTTCTTACCTCATATATTCCTCTAAAGTTAATTTTTCCTTATATATTTTTTGCAATATCTCCTACACAGCGAATACGCTAAGGCTCATACGCATAACCAGTTATATTTTCCTTTTCCTTTGGACAACGAATGATAAACCCTGCACTCTGCATCTAGACGGTATACCCCTTGTCCACAGTAAGACTTTATTTCAAACCCACAAAAAATAGATTACCTGCACACTAAAAGGTTTAGCGCACAGGTAATCTAGTTGTTTTTGAGATTAATAAAAACCTAATTTATTTTTTGAATTCTTCCATCAATAATAGACTGAATTGGTTCTTTTGATTTTTTTATATAATCTACTAATGCTTCAAAATCAGTTGGTCCTGTTTCAGCATCTTTACCGTTTTTAAAGGATACAAATCCATCTCCACCTGAAGCTAGAAATGCATTCGCAACTACGCTGTAAGTTTTAGAAGGAATAATTTCTTCTCCATCTGTTAAGCGGATACTTGTTACTTTTTCTCCATTAGGCTTGTTCGCATCCCAAGTGTATTGGATCCCTGAAATTTGAAGCATTCTTGTTATGTCTTTTTGCCATTGTTGATTTAAAATATCACGAATGTCTTGGCCTGTTAAATTTACTTTTATTAATTGATTTCCGAATGGTTGAATACCATATATCTCTCCCCATGTAATATCACCAGCATCTAAGTCATTACGAATACCACCAGGATTCATAAGAGCAATTTGGGATTGCATTGTTGCACGCTGGGCATCAGCAACTAAATTTCCGAGAGTAGATTCACCAGCCGTATTTAGTTTGCGATCTAGTGGAGCAATAGACTTGCCTACAACTTCATTAACAAGAGGTGCGATTTTTGCTTGATATTTCTCCATCTTCTTCTTTATTTTTTTATCAGGCTCCATGCCTTCATGGTAAGTTGTAACAATTTCTGCTTTTTTCTCAACAATATCTTGTGTCTTACGATCAATCTTTACATCAACATCAGCAAAAGCCATACCATAAGAATTTGCTTGTACGACAAGTTTATTATTAACAGTTCCATTTACATAAGTGTGGCTATGCCCACCAAAAATAACATCGACTTCTGGATCAGTCTCATTTGCTAATCGGACGATATCACCATTTGTTACGCCGTTCCCATCTGTTGTACCTCCGTTATGCGCAAGAACAACGATAGATTTAACGCCTAGTTTTTTTAATTGCTTTACGGATTTGTTAATAGCTTCAACTTCATCTGTAATTTCTACATTCTTTAGCATAGTAGGCATAACAAGGTTAGGAACATCCGTTGTTACGACTCCGATAAATCCAACAGGAACTCCTTGTACCTTTTTTATAGTGAATGGTGGTAAAAATAAACGACCGGTGGATTTATTATATAAATTTGCAGCAACATATGGGAATTTTGCTCCTTTAAAATTCCCTGTTTTCTCATGGTATCCACCATAAATAAGGCGGTTCATTTCCGCAACACCTTCATCAAATTCATGATTTCCTATAGTTCCAACATCGAATTTCAAATCATTTAGAAATTCAATCGTAGGTTCGTCTTGTAATAATGCTGAAACAGGAGTACTTGCTCCAACAACATCGCCAGCATGTACCTTTAATGTATTCGGATTTTGTTTTTCACGATCACGTAAATAAGCCCCTAAGTACTCAATTCCCCCTGCATCTTTATTGTTAATTTTTTTTACAGTGTCTACCTGCCCATGAAAATCGTTAATACCGAGCATTTGCACATCTATGTAGCGGTTTGGTTCTGTACTTGCTTGTGCTGAAGGCGCAGCAAATACACTAGTAAAAGTAACTGTACTTATTGCTAAAGCAACTGGAATGATTTTTTTCAACATAAAATTTCTCTCCCCTAATTAAAATCAGACATAATACGATGTTATTTTAATATATTAAGAGGATTATTTCTATAAAAATTCAACTAATTATAAAAATTAATAAGATTTTATTGTTTTCTGACAAAAAAATCTTTATTTTGAGGATTATTCAAAATATTATCTTGATAGTAATATAGCAATACATCTAAGAGGTCTAAAAAAACTCTAACCATTACATTTTAGCTGTTAAGAAGATTATTCAATTCGAAATTAATGAGTATTTTTCAAGATAACATCTCAATATCACCATTTAAAAATGAATAGAAATTTCATAATGGAAGATTTCCGTGGTGCACTACTTCTAATTTAAAAAGATGCTCCTGGATTTATCCAAGAGCATCTTTTATAAAGCTTTATTTTTACTTGTTTATAATTTATCAATTAACAATTATATAGTTGTAATCAGTCCTTTAAAAATGATAGGAGTGCTTCATTAAATTCTTTGGCATGCGTTGCATTTAGCCCATGTGGACCACCCTTTATTAACGCTACTTTAGAATTAGGAATTGCTTCATGTGTTAACTTCCCACTATATTCAAATGGTACAGTTGCATCTGAATCACCATGAATAACAAGGGTAGGTATATTAACCTTGGCTAAATCACCTCTGAAGTCTGTTTTGCTGAAAGCAGCGATACAATCTAGTGTCCCTTTAGGTGATGCACCCGCAGCGATATCCCTATTGTAAAGTCGAAATGGTTCACTAACTAAGTCAGTTCGATCTCCAGCAGCAAAAAATCCTTTCGTAAACTCATCAAGGAATGCTAGGCGATCACTTTTTACTCCATTTCCAAATCCTTGAATTGCTACATCATCTAATACACCCTCAGGATGATCAGCTGACTTATAAAGAAATGGTGGTACAGCTCCTGCAAATACAGCCTTCTCTACTCTATTGGTTCCATATTTTCCAATATACCGGGCTACCTCGCCTCCACCCATAGAAAAACCAACAAGTGTGACATTTTGAAGCTCTAACTGTTCTAATAGTTGATGTAAATCAGAAGTAAAGGTATCATATTCATACCCTTCCCACGGCTGAGATGATTTTCCAAAACCTCGACGATCATATGTTATAACTCTGTATCCAGCCTCAACAAGAGCGGGAACTTGGTATTCCCAAGATCGACCACTTAGCGGCCAACCATGAATTAGTACAACTGGTTTTCCTATGCCATGATCCTCATAATATATCTCAATTGGTGCTTGATTTTCGGTTCCTACAGTAATCTTTGCCATTCTTCTACCTCCAAAAAATATTTTAATATATATCCTTTTCTTCAATAATCCGGATGAATCTCGTAACCTATTTATGCGTGTTTATGTTGTTAACTCTAAGCATGGAACAATTCCCCATTTAATAGTTTTTTCAGCATGAAATAATTGCTGAACATTCCTCCTATTCAATTCTAATAACAAAAATAGGTAACTATCAATATCGTTCTATCTATAGAATGTATAGGTAAAACCAATCAATTTTATGGTGAAAATAACTATAGTTACCATCTATCCGAATTATAGATAATTTAGAATTGATTAATGAATCGGTTTTCAAATACTATAAATTTGTATAGCGCTTCATATTCTGTGAATGCTGTTATAACTAATATTATCGTTCAGCTTAGTTACAAACTAATCGTAACAAACGAAGAAAATCATGATAATATTTGACTATTTAAACTTTCTTCGATTACTTAATTTTTAGGAGGAATACATAATGACTGATCTCTATTCTCGTATTAACAAAGATGATGCTGTCGTGCTTTTAGTAGATCATCAAACTGGTCTTATGTCCGGACTAGTACGTGACTATGGTGTTGATGAATTTAAGAACAATGTTTTAGCTCTTGCTCACACTGCTAAGTTTTTTGATTTACCAGTTATTTTAACAACTAGCTTTGAAAACGGACCTAATGGACCTTTAATGCAAGAATTGGTTGATCTCTTTCCTCACGCACAAAAAATAGCTCGACCTGGACAAATTAACGCATGGGATAATGATGATTTTGTAAAAGCAATCGAAGAAACTGGAAAAAAACAACTTATCATCGCGGGCGTAGTTACGGACGTTTGTGTTGCTTTCCCGGCACTTTCTGCTATAAAAGCTGGATATGAAGTATTTGCTGTTACTGATGCTTCAGGAACTTTCAGCAAACAAGTTGCAGATGCTGCCAATACGCGTATGGCACATAATGGCGTACAACTTATGAACTGGTTTAGCGTAGCTTGCGAATTACAACGCGATTGGCGAAACGATGTTGAAGGTTTTGGCAATTTACTTGCTAGTAATCTTCCCGGCTATCAAAATATAATTGGAAGCTATTTAGGAGCTCAACGAGACCTTAGTAAACAAAATGCATAAATGTATTTCAAAGAAATAGCTTTAAATCACTTTCAAAAAAATGGATAGTATAAATTTAGTGCTGATTAAGTCAGCACTCTCTTTTAAATTAAAAAGTATAGTAAAGCTTTTATTTTTACGATTACAGCTTATATTGACAGAAAATACATTACTTTCTAAATTTAATCTTAAATAATAAAAAAGGAGCGTTTTATTATGAGTAATTTAGAATTATTAAATCCGGAGAACAGCGCTTTAATCTTGATTGATTTTCAGCCTCAAATGACTTTTGGAGTTGCAAGTATTGATAGACAAACATTGATTAATAACGTTATGCTACTTGCTAAATCAGCAAAAACTTTTAACGTACCTACTATTCTTACTACAGTTGAGACACGCAGCTTTTCTGGTTATTTTTGGCCGCAAATTCTTGACATATTCCCAAACCATGAAATTATAGAACGCAGTTCAATGAACTCTTGGGAAGATCCAAAATTTGTTGAAGCAGTTAAAGCAACAGGTAGAAAGAAATTAATATTTGCAGCACTTTGGACTGAAGTTTGCCTTGCATTCCCTGTGCTTGAAGCAATTAAAGCTGGCTATGAGGTGTATGCAGTTGATGATGCTTCAGGTGGTACTAGTTTGACAGCACATAACGCTGCTATGCGTCGTGTAGAACAAGCTGGTGCAATTCCAGTAACAGCAATTCAAGTTTTACTTGAATATCAACGTGACTGGGCACACAAAGACACTTATGATGCGGTAATGGAGATTGTAAAAGAACACACTGGTGCTTATGGTCAAGGCGTAGAATACGCATATACTATGGTGCATGGTGCGCTTCCAAGCAGGAAAATATGAAACAAGAAGGAGTAGCTGTCGAGGAGACTTATACAGAGAACACGATGGATGCTGCTGATCCAGTAACAACGATTGTTACATGGAAAATTCAACAAGGTAAAGAAAAACAGTTTGAAACATGGAGACATGAAATCGAAGCTGCCGCTACTAAATTCCCAGGGCATTTAGGTGTAAATCTAATAGTCCCTAATAATGCATCCAGAGAGTATACTGTTATTTTTCGCTTTGATACGTATGAGCATCTACGTGCTTGGCAAGAATCAGATGTTCGCCGAGATTTGTTAAAAACGGCAGAACAATTTCAAGTTACTAATCCGAGTTACAAAACTGAAAGCAGTTTGGCCTATTGGTTTGTTACTCCGAAAACGCCAGTTCCACCGCCAAAATGGAAAATGTCTATCGTTACCCTTCTGGGTGTATGGCCTCTTAGCATGTTAGTTCCTAAATTGATAGGACCTATTATAAAACATATGAATCCTATTATGTCCGCTTTTTTCGTTTCTGTATGTATAGTGTCCTTGCTATCATGGGTAGTTATGCCGATTTTCGGTAAATTATTTCATCCATGGTTACAAAATAATAGGAAGTAGACGAGGTGTGAATATGAATTTACCGGATATGATCTTATATAACGGAAAAATTACTACCCTTGATCCCTCTCAACCTGAGGTGTCTGCTATCGCCATAACTGATGGTTTAATAACTGCAGTAGGTGGAGATGAGCTTCTTGATAGTGCCACAGAAAAAACAAAAAAAATAGACCTTAAAAGAAAGAGAGCTATTCCGGGCCTGAATGACTCTCATATACACGTTATTCGTGGCGGTCTTCATTATAATATGGAATTACGATGGGAAGGTGTGCCTTCACTTGCCATTGCTCTCGAAATGCTCAAAGAACAGGCAAGGCGTACACCTGCTCCTCAGTGGGTAAGAGTAGTTGGAGGTTGGTCTGAATTTCAATTTAAAGAGAGACGGTTGCCAACTTTGGAAGAGATTAATGCTGTTTCTGAAGACACACCTGTCTTTGTGCTACATCTTTACGATAGAGCACTTGTAAATCGTGCTGGGCTGCGTGCACTGGGATACACAAAAGATACCCCAGACCCTCCAGGCTGCTTAATTGAGCGGGATAAACGAGGTAATCCAACGGGCCTTTTAATTGCAAATCCTAACGCTTCTATTCTTTATTCAAGTCTGGGTAAAGCTCCAATACTTAATTTTGACGACCAGATTAATTCAACTCGCCATTTTATGCGCGAATTAAATAGATTAGGTATTACAAGTGCCATTGACGCAGGTGGTGGTTTCCAAAATTACCCTGATGACTACAAAGTTGTTGAACATTTAGCCGAGAAAGAACAATTAACTTTGCGCATTGCTTATAATCTATTTACGCAAAATCCTAATCATGAATATGAAGACTTTGCTTCATGGGCAAAAATTGTTTCTCCCGGTCAAGGAACTGATAAGTATAAAATGAATGGTGCCGGAGAAATGTTAGTATTCTCGGCAGCTGATTTTGAAAAATTTCAAATGCCACGGCCTGAACTAGCTACGATGATGGAAGCTGACTTAAAGAAAGTAATTTCTTTATTGGTGGAAAACCGTTGGCCATTCCGTTTACATGCAACTTATGACGAGTCAATCACACGTTTCTTAAATGTATTTGAGGAAGTCAACAAAGAAATTCCTTTTAATGGTCTACGATGGTGGTTTGACCATGCAGAAACAATCTCAGATCGTAGTATGGAACGTGTTAAGGCTTTAAATGGCGGTATTGCCATCCAAGACCGCATGGCTTTTCAAGGTGAATACTTTGTTGATTTATACGGAAAGGAAGCTGCAAAGCGTACTCCTCCAATTTATCGTATGTTAGACCTAGGTATACCTGTTGGCGCTGGTAGTGATGCAACTAGGGTTTCCAGCTATAACCCTTGGGTCGCTCTTTACTGGATGGTTGCCGGAAAAACCATTGGTGGTCTTTCGATATACGATGAAAAAAATAAACTTGATAGAAAAATAGCCCTGGAATTATATTCAAAAGGAAGTGCGTGGTTCTCTGGTGATGAAGGTAAAAAGGGAACCCTTACAGTAGGTCAGTTTGCTGATATTGCTGTATTGTCTTCTGACTACTTTACTGTGCCAGAAGAAGAAATCAAAGACCTTGAATCATTACTCACCATTATGGGTGGGCAGGTTGTTTATGGAAATGATGAATTTAAAAATTTATCACCTGAATTGCCGCCAGCATCACCTGATTGGTCACCGACGGGAGTTTATGGTTATGGTGGTGCTAACCTAGCCCACACTATACTTTCTCACGATGCCCATGATCACAAGTTACATAGTTGCAGTAACCCTCTCCATCAACACACTCATACTGTAATAGGAAAAGATGGAACTAAATGGGGTATTGGTTGTACTTGTTTTGCTTTCTAAGTCAAACCCACCGGTATAATGCCGGTGGGTTTCTTTCTACAATAAGGATATGTAGATTTGAAGTAGCATTGTATATCCCTAATTGAATCTATTACTATGCGAGAAGACCGAAGAGTTGATAGATTAACTTGACTTGTTTTTTACAGCCTACTCTCCAGGCAAAGTCTGTCCTTTTCCCTTAAGTAAAAATCAATGGGATTCCCATTTGAATCGATCACACCACACATATAAAGCCACTGCCCTTTGACTTTAATATAGGTTTCACCTCAAGACTTATAGATTTTTTCAAATTTTACACTAGAATCATTATTATTTCTATTATACTGATACTTTTTCAGGATCATTTAACTTTTGCATAAAGATACGTGCTGCAAAACTTAAAAATTTATCATCAAAGTGAATAAGATTAATATCTTGACTTGGTGTCGGATCAATAATACGAACTATACTCAAATTATCATTATTAACAAAGTCAACTAGTGAAAGAGGTATTATGGCAACGCCATGTCCATTATATACAAGGCTCAATAGAGAAATAGAAGATTTTGTTTCTATATTTGCTTCAGATAAAGATAACCCTAAACTCTCAGAATATATCTTAATAGATTCACGACAACTACATGAAACCATTATTCTACTCAGCCCTGCTAATTCTCGAAAAGAAACAAATGATTTTTCATTCAAAGGATGTTTTTTTGGAATTACAAGGACGAGCTCTTCGCTATACAAAAGGGTGCTTGTTAATGTGTCTGGAATTTGAGCACTACGTGTGATCCCTAAATCAATATTTTTGTCAACGATTTGATTTACAGCAACTTCGGATTCTATAATTTTCACTATAATGTTGGGATAATGTTGTTGAAACTTCATAATATAAGGTGTTAAATAAGTGAGGTCCTCTAATAAACCTCCTATAGTAATCACACCTCTTTTTACACCCTTTAATTCAAAAATTTCATTATAAACGTCATCAAATTGTTGCATGATAAATTTTCCTTTATCAAATAGCAGCTTACCCGCTTCTGTCATTTTGATACCTCTTCCAACTCGATGAAACAAGGGTGTATCAAGTTCACCTTCTAACACACGTATTTGCTGACTTAAAGTCGGCTGTGAAATACCTAGAACTTCCGCAGCTTTAGTAAAACTATTATTATTACAAACTTGAATAAAATACTCTAAATGACGTAATTCCATTCTTGATACCCACTCTCCGCTTTATGAAAGATTTATAATGAAAAGGACAATATGTATACGTTAACATAACAACTTTATTACCTACTACACTAATTGCAATTACATAATTTTTTTATTTTGTATTACAACAAATTTACTACTATTTATTAATTTTTCCTCCTATTTATTTAATTTATATTTAATTAGGATATTACTAAACAGAAATAACCTCTAAAAACTTACAATTTCCGTGTGTAACATCCTAACTTTTTCAACTCTTTAATTATCATTTCTTCTCCATATAGTCCAAACTATCAAATATTTGCCGAATCCCCTCTTTATGCTGTGGAAAAATAGTATCCATCAATTCAATACCTTCTGAAGTAATTGACGTATACGTGATACTACTACTTGCAAATAATATTTTGTCTCCAATTTTTTATAGGCTGATCGCCTTTACTGTATAGTAGCTCAAGCACTGCAAATTCAGTTGGATTAAGTCTATAACTTTTTATATCCTCTTCAATACGCTTAGTGATTGACTGTACTGCCCTTGATAATATAACAAATAACTTTAAAGATAAGCTCTCATCGTTACTCACGTTCCTAATTACCAATCCTTTACAAGTTATCTTGAATTCGAGATTTATTATATTATCGTCAAAATATTATGTCAATAATTCGTTTTAGCTTTATCAAGCCACTTATAATTTATTTCTCAACATAAGACATATAGAATTAGAAGAAAACAATTGTTACTATATAAGTATCTCAATTGCGTTATTTCTTTTAAAGAGAGCTTGTTTTCTAACGCAAGTTCTCTTTTGTCATATTCTAAATTGAATCCGGACAAATTTCAGATGATGTGTCTGCCCATTTATATAATATAGTTTTTAAACAAAGATTAGAGCCCTCCTTCGTGTAGGAGAGCTCTAATCTTTCATATAAATATTCACCATTTTTATCATTGCGGGGACATCAAAATTTTAACTTGATGGGGATATGGCACTACCCCCATTAATAAATATTACTAACCATATATCTAGGTTAATATCTATCATATTTTTTATAAACAGGATTAATTAGATTTAAAAAAAGATTTCTTTTTCTTTACTCGTAATAAATCACCTGTCCATCCTTTGACTCGCATATACAAATACATCCCCCCTGTTGTGAAAATGATAAATAAGAGAACGATTAAATAGCTATATTTCCATTCCAGTTCAGGCATGTATTTAAAATTCATCCCCCACAATGCTCCTAAGGCCGTCAAAGGCGTACTTACAGCAGTTAATACAGTAAGAGCTTTCATAATTTCATTCCCACGATGAGAAGAAACAACTTCTTGTAAATGAATCATCGTGTCTAATTCTTCTTGGTACTCTTTAACAAGTTGTAATCCACGCTCTAATTTTACGTGTGTTTGTTTATAACAAAGGGTGTTTGTTAGGTTTTCTAACCAAGCTTCCTCCAAGCCTTGCAACACTTCTTGTATTAAGCGAAACACATGTGTGTTCATAAATAATTCATGACGAATATGATAAATTCTTTCTAAAACTGCTATGTTATTATGATGATAAAAATCCCATAACACATTTCTGAAATTGTTTTCAAAATAGTCAACCTTTCGTAAATAGTGAGATATAAATATTGATAAGATAGCACATAATCCTTCAGCGGAACTATTACATTTTTTTATACCCATAGGGAAATTATGTATTAATTTTTGGAAATCCTCTTCCTCTTTTTCCTGGACCGTTATCAGTATTCCATGAGCTACGAAATAATGAAGAAATTTTTGAATTTTGGCGTCCTTTTTATCTTGATCATATAAAAACGAACCATATACACAAGTTTGACTTGGTGATAACGTATAAACATATAATCCATTTTCACAAGGAGAACTTATTTTTTTTACAAATTGAGAGAAATAAGATGTTACATCACGAGGGATTATAGAAGAAAGTTTTTCAAGTTCACTAGTTTTCACATGATACCAATCCCATTTCGGCATTTTTATGCATTCCATATTATTCTTCCTTTCTGAATAGTTTTATGTTTCATCGAATAATATCCGTAATATGAAATTTATATGTAGGTATTCATGTCTTGGAGGAAAAGTTTTTAGATCCTCTAAATTACAAACTAAATGGCATAGGAGGTCTTCTTCTGTTACAAGGAAGACCTCCTATATATTAGTTATTTTCATTCTAAATTTTAAACTTTTCCTCTATACAAGCACTTTGTATCTTTTCTTATTTATATGTGGAAAAGAAGCCACATAATTTGGCACGTCTATTCAACGAACTCCATTTCGGTCGTTATTATAATTTGGATTCATATGCAGATTGATTGGTGATGTCATCAAATACTTGACTTCCAATCATATAGTATCCATGAAGTGCTGCCTCTTTCGAAGCGTCTACCATACGGAAAGAAGAAATTTCACCTTGCATTTTTTCAATTCGTTTTTTGTGGATGTCTACTATTCCTCCTGTCCAAATAATAGTGTCATACTGGTCTAACTTAAATTGTTCTTGTAATACACGCATAACGTCTTGGAAGTGTGTATCCAACTCTTCTTGAATCAAAGTATTAACCTGACTTGTCTGATGATTTTCTTCTCGACCTCCATATCCTTTTTCTAATATTTTTGGCATGTCGTTAATATGCAAGTCATCACTTTCCCCTGCATGATTCTGCAGGATATTCTTAATATTTTTCAAAGGCTTGCTACATCCTAGTTCCGTCTCATAATGATTTAAAATGACATTCTGTTTCATATCTGTCATTTCTAATGTACGAAATCCACCATCAATAATTAAGATACGATCTTGTTCCTGAATGATTCCCTCTTTTAAGAAATAGGCATGTAAAGCAACCGGTTGCTGAAGAATCAAAACATTTTCCACCGTAATATTAATAAATTTCCCATCAATTTGCACGGAAGTTTCTTTTTTTAATACATTTTGTAATTGCTCATGCTGACTACCAAAATAAGTAACGGGAAGCCCGGTCACAACTAAAGGTAACACGACATTTTCTTTATAATCCTTTGCAATGCAACCAAATATTTGTTGTTTAAACTGTTCGCTTTCATAATAATTTTCTATTTCTTCTTCAAATGGAGGAAGAAATGAAGCGTCAGATTGATGTGCTTCATTTCCCATGTAGTATGCAAAGTCTAAGTCTATAAAACTTACCTTTGTTAAATCTTCACTTTCAGCATGATTAGGTACAGGGGCTAGTGTCGAAGCTTCACTCTTAATCGTCACCTCAGAATCTACATCCTGTCGATATGCCCGCTTAGTAAAACCAATTCCTACATCAATTGCATACAGAGATTTCATACTTTTTTCCTCACTTTCTCTTTTTAGAATTAAATCTAAGCACTCTCTTCTTTCCCTTCTTTCATATATTTCTTTTCATTTTTCGTTTTTTCTCCGTCTATGTCCTTACTATTTTGATTTATTTCGTTATCCTTTTCATCTTTTTTCTTTTTGTTATTTTCGTTTTCTGTTAAATCTTTAATAGTAGAAATGACAACCGGTGTGGCTGTAAGCAGTTGTGGTAATGTTTGTTTTGCAACATTAGCTGCAGTTACAGAGAATTGTTTACTTGTCTCAGTTACCTTCTCTAATGTTTCCTTTATGTTTCCTTCTTGTAGTTTGTCTTTTACGCTTTTTCCTTTTGTTTGTATAGCTTTCCGATTTTCTTTTTTTAATAGGGAGACCATGACTCCGGTCGTAATCCCAATCACAGCATATTTAAATATTGTATGTTTCATTTTTCTCACCCTTCTCTACTTTTATTTTCTTCCATACTACAACCTAAAATAATTAACTTACCTATTTATCAGATGTTGCAATCTATTAGAGAGAATGATAGTTTTGCGGCTGTCTATCACTCGCCGTTGGTGTTTCAGCTGTTACTAGAAGTAAAATTCTCCCTTGATCTAATTTTTCTTCATATAAATTAGCTTCCTCCTTCGACAACCCCATTTCCTCCATTTGATTTCGGAGTTCGTCCCCTTTTTTGGAGAAAAAGTTGATAATACTTGTACCCAATCCTTGTTCTTTTACTCCAATCGTATTTGTGTTTGTATCATCCGCAATCTTTTTTGTTAGATGTGTTTCATGTGTTAAAACGTAAATGTCATCTTGGCGAATCCCTTGCAATTCTAGCTCTTTTACTTTCATAACTACTTCCTGTTCATTTTCATATTCATGAACCACCGGTTTTCTTTCATTCTTATGCATTGTATTTTTCCTCCCTTAGATTTTTTATTTTCTTATTTAGTTGTTATGTAATATGTAATACACCTATTTTAAAGATGTTAAACCTAAATTTTCAAAAAACTTCACACAATAGGTTATTACTGTTTTTGAATATCAAAGAAATGTCACGAGCACTTTGCTTTGATAACAGGGTTACAAATAACGCTTTGTTTGGAAGACAAGTCCATTATTTTATAGAAAATTTCTATTTAAAAAAGTTACAAAAGGAGTATAAGATATTTTTTTTCGTTAATTAAATCAAAGGAAAATAAAAAAACACTCTTTTTAAAAGAGTGCTAAAAAACATATAACCTAATAATGTTTCTAGTTTGATTACAGAAAGAAAGTCTTTATTAAAACATATAGTTGCTAATTTAATTGCGATCTTCCTTGCACCCAAGCAGCAATATCATTTATAACATACTCAGGAATATTAGCAGGACTATAATATTCATCCGGTTTACTTATTTCTCCATCCCCTTCTGTAAAGAAATGATTTAACTTTGGATATAGCTGATAATCAACGTTATCTCGTTCTTTTAATTGTTCTTTCCAAAGAGGAATTTCGATTTTTGATTGAACTTGATAGTCTCTTTCCCCTTGAATAATAAGAAGCGGTGTCTTTTGTTCTTTTGACATTTCTGCTGCTTTAATTTTCCGAATAGAATCCCAAAATACTGCTGATCCTAAGTAAAAATCTTTTGAAGGATTCTGACCAGAGAAATTTGGATCCTTTAATAATTCAAATTGCGATTTGTAGAATTTATATTGCTCCTGGTTCATTGCTCCAATAGAAAAAAGATACTCAAATTGATCTAAAACAACGTCTTGAATCGTACGAGCTGGCCCACCCATTACAATTGCCCCAGCAATATTTTGATTTTGGTCTTTTTCAATCATTTTCGGAAGCATCATTCCACCTTGACTATGACCAAGAATATATATTTGATTCTTATTTATTAGAGGCTCATTTTTAAGAAATTGAGTTACAAGAAGAGCATCATCTGTTGTCTCTTTATCAACTGTATAGAAGGGACTGAATTGTGTTTTCAACCCATGTTCATACGTTCGTTTATTATAGCGAAGGACAGCAATTCCCTTCGATGCAAGACCTTCAGCTAAATCGCGAAATGGTTTTAAAGCAAACGCTGTTTCATCCTGATCAGTTGCTCCTGATCCTTGAACAAGAATAACCGCTGGAAAAGGACCATTTCCTTTTGGAACCGACAATGTTCCTGGTAATGGAAATGCACCACTTCCAACTACTACTTCTTTATCAACAAATGATTCAGGCTTACTATATGATGGACGCTCAGCAACAGGACTAAACGACATGCTTAGTTGAAAATCGTCTATTTTTCCAGATGGATCTAGTTTAATTAGTAAAGGTACAGTCATTTTTTCAAAAACTAATTGAATCTCCACATTTGTATGAACAGGATTTGTCTCTTTTTGTGTAACCTCTCCAATTTCTATAAAAGAACCTGCTTGTAATTGAACTGGAAGTCCCTCCCAATAGCTCTTCAACCATTCTTCGGATATTATTTTCTGTAATGACCTTGAGGTTAAATCAAATGCAGATTTATAATC
Source organism: Bacillus pretiosus (assembly GCF_052947655.1). Taxonomy (NCBI): domain Bacteria; kingdom Bacillati; phylum Bacillota; class Bacilli; order Caryophanales; family Bacillaceae; genus Bacillus; species Bacillus pretiosus. The sequence goes on from NZ_CM129593.1 coordinate 3,014,059, forward strand.
TTCACTATTCATATGGCGAATAAATGAAAGAGTAGTAGATATAATAGGATTTTCATCATCACTATTGTCTATTTTTTTTATATTTGTGTTTACTTCCTTTAATTTTGAAATAAATTGGTGGTTAAATGGATTATTATATGTATTAGGATATAAATTTGTTTTCAAAATTTCCGTATTCCGTCCCTTATACAAATTTGAAGAGCTCTTAAAATTTTCAGGTGAAATTACTTCCTCCGCATATGAGACTGAGGGAATTGCTATTGTAAAAATTGCACTGATAAGTAATAACTTATTACTTATTCTTCTTTTCTTACCCATACTTATTGATTCTCCCTTCAAAATTTAAAATTTCTAATACAATATGCCAACTATAAGGAAAATAAAAATTACCAAAGAGATTAATAATCTATTTTACAATCCCCCTCCCAAGTTAAAAATCTATCATTAACAAACTTCAATAAAAAACGCCTTCCCCCTCTTTTTTTATTGTTGGATTTTCCAATGACCTAGAAGTACAGCACGAAATTACATGTAACCGACCCATGAGATTCTCTGTTTCAAAAGAAAAAAGCACCCTACTAGATGCTTTCTTTAATTGTTCTCACTATAATTTATTTAGATAATTCTCTTATTACTGTACGATACATTTATTCTAGTTCCTAACTCTCACTTATTTCTTAATTCACTCATACCAATATAAAACCAAATAACCTACCATCAAAAAATAAAGAAAACAGGGGATTTGGCTATTCATCCCGTAAGCTTAATACTCAATTTAATCTTTTTCACACGGTTAAACTTTATTAAGAAAACCTTAAGGAATTTCCCTCTATATTTATAAGAATTTTTTTCTATACTGAATCCTGTAAATGAACAAGAGGAGAAATGATCATGAAGAAATTTGTACTTTGCATACTAGGAATAGGCCTACCTATATACTTACTACCTTTCATATTACGGGGGGATTTGGATAGATTTAATCCGATTGCTGAAGAAAAAAATGTATACGCCATTGCGAAAGGATATGGTGTTCCCGATTATCATCATAAAGGACGAGCTATGTACACCATAAAAGGTGTTGATGAATCAAAGAATGAGAAAGAATATACAGTAGGAACTAGCACCCCTAATGATTTTATAAAAAAAACTTACTTAAAAATTCATGTAAAAGGAAGATATGTCTTTTCTTACGATATTATTTCTGAAAAAGATATTCCGGAGAAAATAAGAGGAAAATTGGAGATAAAAGTTAAATAAAAGAGCCTACTCGTATGAGCTGGCTCTTTTATTTTATGGATACGACTTATCATTACTGTTTAGCTCTAATTCATTTGTTACGCGTCGCAAGTTCATTTATCTGCAATATTATTAATGTGCGCCACTTAATTTAACTAGAATTTTTGCTTGAGACTTATCATGAATTAACGCTTCAAAGCCTTGTTCAGCGATATTATCTATATCAACTTTACTTGTAATAATTGATTGCGCTGGCAACCCTCCGTTAGCAAGTAATTCAATGACCTCATTGTAAGTTTCATTACTGTATCCTACAGACCCCATTAATTTTACACCACTAAAAATTAGTGAAGCAGGAGCATTAAACTGGATATTTTGCGTATGGAAGCTGATAACCATCATTGTGCCACGAACTTTAGTTGATTGAATAGCTTGATTAAATGTTGAATCAACACCTGCAGCTTCAACTGTAACATCTGCTCCATCTGGGAATAATTTACGAATTTCTTCAACAGGATTCACTTCTTTAGCATTAAAGACATGTGTTGCACCCATTTCAGTTGCTTTATCGAGTCGACTATCAAATAAATCGATAACAATAATATTCGAAGCGCCTGCAGCTTTTGCGCCTAAAACAGCAAATAACCCAATTGGACCCGCTCCATAGACAACAACAGTATCTCCTTCTTTTACATTTGAATCCTTAATTGATTGGAAAGATACAGCTGCGGGTTCAACCATTGCTGCTACTTCTAGTGGTAAATTATCTGGAATTTTAAAAATCGTTTTTTGTGGAAGTGTCACGTATTCAGCAAACCCTCCATCAGTATGTGCACCAACTGCATCTAAAGTGATGAAACGTTCCGTTTCAGCATTTGAAGGATCTTTAAGCATCATTGGATAGATACACACTCTGTCACCTTCTTTAAATTTTTTCACATGAGAACCAACCTCTGCAATTTCACCAGAAAATTCATGTCCAATTATCATATTCTTATTCATTGGTACTGAATCTGGATGCAAATATGCGTGTAAATCAGACCCACAAATACCAGCCCATGCTACTTTAACTTTTACATCATTAGGTTGTAATTCTTTCACTTCTCTTTCCTCGATACGGATATCTCTTTCGCCATACCACACTGCAGCCTTCATAAAAAATCCTCCTTTAAATCATTCAAATATTATATATAATTTTTCATTTAACATTAGATTGTAATTCATTTTTCAAAGCATGAAAGCAAGTTTCTTTTCCTCTTTAATCTTCCTCCTAATTCCTTTCCTCCTTTGCTATGTTCATTAATCTATCATAGGTTTTGGAGGAATTCGATGATCAAAAAATAACATATATCTCAAAGTGAGACATATGTTATGAAGTGGTTCATTTGTCTATAAGTTTTTAGAAATCTGAATTAATTCTTCTTTTGTATATGAATATTCATTGTTTAGCCATTTTTTTATAATCTCAAAAAAACCACTACAGTAGAAATCACATAGTACCATTGGGTAATCAGAGGTTTGGATTCGTTTGGAAAGTGGATCATTATATTCCATTGAATTTTCTGCACCAAACTGAATCAATTTCTTGTATAACTCAAGACTATTATTTTTACTGGTAATATTAAAAAACAATGTACGATTAACATCTATGTATTCGATTATTTCCTCAAACAATGTACGTTCTAAATCGGAAGCCTGCTTTGTTTGTTCAAAGAGGTTTATTGCGATGAAATTTGACACATCACTAAATAGCTCATATTTATCTTCGTAATGACGGTAAAATGTGCTTCTATGAATCATTGCTTTTTCACATATATGATTAATTGTGATGGATGAAAATGTTTTTTCTTTTAATAATTCCATGAACGCATCTTTTATTATGTTTTGTGTGCGTAATCGTGTAAAATTGCTCAATTTAAGTAACCTCCTATATTAAACTCTTAATAATGATTAAAATTATAGTCATTTTATTTATATAGTCCCCATTCCCTATATCCGTTAGTAATTCATACACTTTTGATTAAAGGTGAATTTTTACCGATATATGAATGCACTAAACCTTGAGTTGACCACCGAAATACAATAATTGCGAGCTTGCATGCCTCTAAAGCTTCGTAATGTTTTAGTTTCTCCATTGATAAGGATTATTTTTCCCCATTAATATTTGCACAACTCAGGAAGCTTTTCGATTCATTCACACTAATTGAATAGCCTGCTTTATTTCGTAGCAGTCATACGGGGTGTTCTACATCACCATCAAGCTAAAAATAATGTTTTACCCAAATCCAAAAAATGATTCAACTAATTATAGAAAGATACATTTTTATTTTAGGATGTACATTTGAATTAAAGCCCTGATGCACCTGCACCAGGGCTAAACTATTTATTTTCTTTGGATCATTTCACTTTTCACCGGAAAAGATTTCAATCCGTATACAGAACTACTATTTGAGATAGGGATGGGAAGGTTAGTATCAATGAACGAAAATGATTTATATTTTTTAGTTAATTCCATCAAGACAATTCTAGCTTCTAACCTAGCTAGTCGAGCCCCTAAGCAAAAGTGGATTCCATGACCAAATGCAAGATGGGGATTGCGCTTACGGTGTATATTGAAACTATCAGCATCTTTGAAATAATTAGAATCTCGATTAGCTGATCCCACCCAAGCTGAGATGATTTGATCTACTTGTAAAGTTTGGCCATTTAATTGCATTCCTTTTTTTACTCTGCGTACAACTCTTTGAGCCGGTGAACGATAACGCAATACTTCTTCAATTGATTTTGGAATAAGAGCTGTATCCTGCTGTATTTGTTTATAAACATCTGGATGTTCAATTAAACAATATAATAAGTTGCCGAGCAAGTTGGTTGTTGTTTCATTTCCTGCTACTAATAATAATTTACAAAACGCCACTAATTCCTCACCCGAAATATTTTTATCTGCTTCACTTTGAACTAATAATGAAATAATATCATTTGAATCCTTTTGGGCTTTTCCTCGATTAAGTTTTATAATTTCTTCAAAAAAATTCCCTAATTCATTTTCTGCTTGTAAACGTGTATGAAAAAATTCTGTTAAATAATCCGGATCATCATGACTGGGTGAACTTACGATAATGTCAGACCAATTCTTGAATCTGCCCATATCATTAGTAGAAACACCTAACATCTCCGCAATTACTATAACCGGTAAAGGATAAAATAACTCCTGGACAATATCAAAATTTTCGCGATTAGATAATTGAGTAAGGATATCTTCTGTGATTTCTTGGATTCTAGGCTCCCATACCTCTAATGCTTTAGGAGTGAAAGAACGATTTACAATAGACCGAATTTGCGTATGCTTTGGTTGATCCATTCCAAGGATACTTTGGGGCAATGGAGGCTTCTTCTTTTCGGGCATAATATTAGAAAAATACTCTTTATCCTCTAAAACTCTTTTTACATCGTCGTACAAAAAAACATTCCACATGTCAGCCTGAGGATTAAAACAAATAGGTTCTTCCTGTCGCATTACTTTATACCATGCAAATGGATCATATAGATCTTCCAAGGCCTTTTTTCCTATCAGCTTATTTGTATGAATCATAATAATTGATTCATAAGGTGTTTTCATATATACAATCTCCCCTCAAAAAATTATTTACATTAAACCGAATATAATTCACCGAATATCATTCGGTTTAATGAAGATTATATAACAATAAAACATATTTTCAAACTACTTTTTCATTTTTAAGATATCAGTTAATATATAATCAAGGAGGAATAAACTTTGTGTAAAAAAAATCTGACCAAAAGAAAACAACAAGCTCTACTAACACAGAGCAATATATCTCATGTGTTTTTGAATTTAACGAAAGAAAAAAAATTTGAGAATATAACAATTGAAGATATTTGTAAAAAAGCAAATGTCTCAGTAGGAACTTTTTATCATTATTTCTCTTCCAAAGAGGATATTTACAAAAAAATATTTCAACAAATTGACGAAAACCTACATGTTGAATTAGGAAATATTGATCAACATACAACAGTGCAAACGACTATTTTAAATTTCTTCCAATGCATAGCTGAATATACAACTAAATTAGAGTTACATATAAATCTTCTTAATGATTTAAACAAAAGATCATTTATATATGAGCCTTCATTAATTTACAAAGCTCTAAATAGTTTTGTTTATAAAGGACAACTCGAAAAGGAATTAACAAATGATATGAGTGTAGAAGAAATAACAACGTATCTTTTTACATTCGCTAGAGGGCTTATATTAGATTGGTGTATTTTAGAGGGAGCATACTCTTTAGAGCAGAGAATGGATACTTATATGAAATTAGCATTAAAGTCTTTAAAACCATAAATTTCATCCAAGCTCTATGCTTTCTTACCCCATTGTTTTTATTTAAGTCTGTTTGATGTTAAAGCAGCTAAACTAAAAGAAAAAGCATCAGCCTTCTTTCTACTACAAGAAAGAAGGCTGATGCTTTTTCTTTTTTATAATACAACATATAAATCACACATCAATCCATTTCCAGCCCCTTAATCCCTAAGCTCGAAGAAGGAAATACAGGATAAAATACGTGTGTAAAGACACGATTCATAAATAAATTTGATTACTGATTTTTGTACTGTATATATTTTCTACATACCGTTAGAAGTTTATTAAGAAATGAGCCAATTTGGGATTTTTGTCTCATTTTGAAACATATACACATTTTTGATTATCGTTTTCCTCTAATGCCTATGGTAAATTACTAAACATAGCTAGCTTAAAAATAATATTTCACCTTTCAGACAAAACACTATAAAAAGGAGCTTTTAAAATGAAGAATCGAGTACATCCAAAGTTATTACCAGCGTTAGAAATGATTCCAGATTTTGAGTTACGTCCAGAGAACTTGCCAGCAATGAGAGAACAAGCCGCACTAATCTTACCAGATATTATTGGTGATGAATCACTTTCGATAACAGAGGAAATCATTGAGGGGCCTGATGCGAATCCATTGCGATTAAAAATTTATCGTCCAAAATCAAATGATCAATCCTTACCTGCCCTGTTATGGATACATGGTGGCGGTTATATCTTAGGGTCTGCAGATGAGAATGATATCCTTTGTGTGAGATTTGCAAAAGAAGCAAACTGTATGGTCGTTAATGTAGATTACCGTTTAGCTCCTGAACATCCTTATCCAGCTCCAATTGAAGATTGTTATGCAGCACTAAAATGGATGGCTGATAACGCAGAAGCTTTAAACATTGATTCAAATCGAATTGGGGTTGCAGGAGCGAGCGCTGGTGGTGGACTAACAGCAGCATTAACATTATTAGCTCGTGATCGACAATACCCTTCTATTTGTTTCCAAATGCCACTTTATCCAATGATTGATGATCGTAATATTACACCTTCTGCGAATGAAATTAAAGAAGGATTTACTTGGAATCAAAAGACAAATGAAGCTGGATGGAAAATGTATTTAGGAGAATTACATGGAACGGATCATATTCCTGCGTATGCAGCCGCTGCTCGAGCAGAAGATTATCGTAATCTTCCACGTACCTACACATGTGTTGGTCAATTAGATCCATTCCGTAGTGAAACATTAACCTATGTAACGAAACTTGCAGAAGCTGGTGTTGATGTTGAATTCCATTTATACCCTGGAGCTTATCATGGGTTTGAAATGCTACCTTCAGATGCTGATATAACTATTCACGCTTGGAATGATTATGTACGAGCAGTTAAGACTGGTTTGGCAAAAAAATAACTGAAGGAGAGAATTCATTTCTGTATAAATTTTTTAAAACTAAAGGAGAGGCTTTTATGAAAAATAGAGTACATCCAGAATTAAAAGAAATATTTTCTGTATTACCAGCAATAGATAATAGTCCAGAAAATTTCCAACAATATAGAACGTGGGCTAATGAAACTTTTGCTGCAACTGATTTAACGTCGAATGATAAAATTATGGTATCCAATCGATTAATACCTGGACCTGAAGGAGCACCAGAAGTTAGAATTCGCATTTATGAACCAACTAAAAACACAAAAGATTTACCTGGAGTTCTCTGGATTCACGGTGGTGGATATACAGTAGGATTACCCGAAATGGATGATAGACTTTGTGAAAAATTTGTATTGGAAGCCGACTGTGTAGTGGTTTCAGTTGATTATCGATTAGCACCGGAAAATCCATTCCCTGCACCACTTGAAGACTGCTATGCAGCTTTACAGTGGGTTTCTAATAATTCGGAAGATCTTGGTATCGATTCTTCTCGAATTGCAATTGCCGGAATGAGTGCAGGAGGTGGACTTACAGCAGCCCTTGCTCTTTTAGCAAGAGATAGAAAGGGACCTTCAATCATATTCCAAATGCCGCTATGCCCAATGATTGATGATCGTAATATTACACCTTCTACTTTTGAGATAACAGATCAAAAAGTATGGAACAGAGAAGCTAATATTTCTGGCTGGAAAATGTACTTAGGTTCAGCTTACGGTGAAGAGGTATCTCCATACGCTGCATCAGCTCGTGCAAGTGACCTTACAGGACTTCCACCAACTTATACATGTGTTGGTGAATTGGACCCATTCCGTGACGAAACAATCGAATACGCGAATAGACTACTTCAGGCAGGAGTACCAACAGAATTTCATGTTTATCCTGGTGGCTACCACGGATTTGAATTAATAGTTCCTAATGCTGAAATTAGCCAAAGAGCTGAGAAAGAATATATCAGTGCATTAAAACGAGCATTACAAAAAACAGAAGTTTAAATGGCAGCTTAATGAAAAATTGATTTTTTCTACTAGTTATTTATATATTTTCCAATCAGACTCAAAAAAGACTCTTATATAGTAAGAGTCTTTTTCGATCGATTTATTAAGTTTGTTATCATTGTTTTAACAACCATTCTTCAATTACTTTCACTGTTTCATCTTGTTGTGCTTTTGGCGTAATTAAGCTTGCATTATCACCTTTTTGCTCACCGTACATGCCAAAATGAGCATGATTTCCGCCCTTTATCATGTGCATAGTTGTATTCTTTGACATGAACCTTTTATTGTTCTCTATTTTTTCTACTGTTGCTAAAGCATCTACTTCCCCATAAATTGATAACATCGGAATCGATTTCGTAGAGAAGTCATCTGCAGGATACGAACCTAAGAAAATGATCCCGTCTATCTTGTCTTCATGTTGAAAAGCATACTTAGAAATCATAGCTCCCCCCATTGAATGCCCCGCAACATACCACTTCTGAACTTCAGGATACTGTTCCATTACACTGTCTACTGCATTGATTCCAAATATCGCTAAATTTAATGGCAACTTAGGCATCACTACAAAATGTCCATCTTTTGCGAGAGCTTCCCCTAAGTAACTATAAGCCTCAGCTTCTACTTTAGCTCCTTGATAAAAAATAACCCCTATTTTACCATCTTTCTCTCCAAAAACTATATTCTCTTCATCTTTTTTATCCTCTACTAACGATAAAGCCTCTTTCGTCGGTTTATAAGTAAACTGAGACCAAACAAAAAAACTAATACTTCCTATAAGTAAAATACCTAGTAAAGAGTACAGCGTAATTTTTATCCATTTCTTCACAAAGATGACCTCCCTAAGATGTATATATTCTATATTTTAGATTTTCATTAGTAAACATAAAAACTCGAGCATTTTTATTATGCTCAAGTTTTCATTTACTTCTTTAATTTATACTATAAATGGTCCAAGATAAATATGTAGCAAATGCAGACCATAAAAAATATAGAATTAGCAACCATGTCGATACTTTAGATAATTTGGAAGAAACCACTATGAGAAGTAACGTAGTAATAGCGACTAGTAAACAATCTACTGTTGCTAAAAATAAATTTTTTTGACTGAATTGAAAGTAGCTGAACGCTTGATTGCACATGTAATTTAAAAGGAATACAAACCAAAATGTTTTTGGCTTACGACCATATTTGTTGTAAATAATTGTAATCGACAATGCAATAAGTCCATATAATACAGCCCAAACTATTCCAATTGTCATACCAGAAGGTGTCCAAGACGGCTTTTCTAGTGCATCGTACCACATACGATCAATAGGAAAGAAAATACTAGAAACATAAAACAAACCATATGTTAGTAAAAATACTATAATACTAGATTTTTTCATAAACATTCTCCTTTTTACTAGAAGATTATAGAAACTTTATATGATTAGTATGTCCTCGTATTGGATAAATTTCTAATATTTAAATTTCAAATACATATTGTTTAATCTATTTTATACGAACTCTTTCATACTTTTATATGCAAAAAGTGCTCTCTCACGTGCTGCCTTATGATCAACAATTGGTAAAGGATATGTATGACCAAGCTTTATATTGGCCTTTTGTAAAATATGCTCAGGTGCATCCCAAGGTTTATGTATATATTTATTAGGCACATCTCTTAATTCTGGTACCCATCTTCTTATATACTCTCCATTTTTATCAAACTTTTCTCCTTGTGTGATGGGATTAAAAATACGAAAGTACGGTGATGCATCTGCCCCACTTCCAGCAACCCATTGCCATCCCATTGTATTATTTGCAATATCAGCATCTAGTAGTGTATCCATAAACCATTTTGCTCCTTCTTGCCACGGAATTAACAAATGCTTTACAAGAAAAGAAGCTACAGCCATTCTTGCTCGATTATGCATAAAACCTGTTTGCCATAGTTCCCGCATTCCCGCATCAATAAACGGATAACCAGTTTCACCCTTCTGCCATACTGTTAATAACTCCTCTTCATTATTCCATGGAAAATGTTCAAAGCTCTTATTAAGAGGTTTATATACTGTAAATGGATAATGATATAGCAAATAATAAGAAAACTCTCGCCAAATCAATTGACGGATAAAACTATTCACTTGTTTTTCAAAAAGACTACATTGTCTTTCGGTACTTTTATTGATTAAGTAATGATACATCCACCTCACTGATATTTGGCCAAATGAAAGATATGGTGCCAACATCGAATGAGCATTTTCATTTGGAAAGTCTCTTCCTTCACTATAAGAGGCTAATTTGCTAGAGAAAAATTTCTTACATGCTTTGTATGCCCCTTCTTCTGTAGGCTCCCATATTGATTCAATATGAGATGTCCACCGTATAGTCGGCAGCAAATGTAATTCTGAAACAGATAAGCTTGCTGGTAAAGAGTTTCCTCCCTTTATACGCTGCACTTTACTAATAGGCTTAGGTATTTCCTGCTTTTGAAATGCATTGTAAAAAGGCGTAAACACCTTATATTCAGTGTTATCTTTCTTTTTAATAATCCACGGTTCTAATAATAAATGCGAATTAAATTCCTTACAGATAATACCTTTACCTTCTAACATTATTTTCATTTTTTGATTAGATTGTAATCTGTCCGGATCATAACAAATATTCCAATATACAGCCGTTATACCTAATTGTTCTATGAGAGAAAGTATTTCTTCCAGTGTATTTCCTTTGCGAATTATTAAAGTAGATCCCAATGCCTCAAGTTGCTTTTGGACATCTATTATAGCATGGTGTAACCACCACTTTGATGCACTTCCTATTGAAAAAGTTTCATCTTGTACATATACCGGAAGAACCTCACCAGACTGAACAGCCTCAAATAGAGCTGGGTTATCATATAAACGAAAATCTTTTTGAAACATAACAATAATTTTTTTTTGCATAACTATCCCTTCTAATTCTTAAAACATATTAAATTTTATTATATAACAGTAATTTATACATAAGAATTTATTTGTCTTTAATAGATTAATTAACTTTTTCAACTATTTTATTAGTAGCAATTTTAACAACCGTTTCTTTTTCACCTGTTCTATCAATCATGAAACCATGAACTTTAATATCAGAAGGTACTAACGGATGATGACGAATCATATCTATACTCTTCTCAATATTTTCACTAACATTTTCTTGTCCACTTAGCCATGCATTCAGGCTACCACTTGAAAATTCAGGCATGCAATTTTTAAAGAGATAGTCTATTTCTCTGTTATTTTTTATGGAATCACGTTGAATTTGTAGATTAACTATATCAGTTTCTTTATCCTCTATTCCGACAACAATAATTTCTTCAACTTTTTCTTGATAAATAGCAATAATAACAGATCTCATTATATCTCCATAAGGATGTACAATTACAGAATCATAGCTGTGTATAGTCAACACGTTTTCTTGTTGAATGTTAGTTACTTGTTGGATAATCGGCTCTATTCCGTGTTCAATGTCTGTTAATAATAATACTTTTTTATTCTTTGAATTCATATGGAGCACTCCTTCTTCATTATTGTATTTATGAAACTTTTAAACTAGTAACGATAGTTGATTATTCATTACATGATTGTTACCAGTTTTTCCATTGTCCTTCTGGATCAATACTTGCAAGTCTGACCCATCCATTTTGAAATTTTTCTCGAAATGTGAAATCATTATTTAGCAAACGTTCTATATATTCAATAGGCGCTTGAATTACAATTAGTAAACGAAGTGGTGAATGATACGTCTCACTATCTGACTGCATAACGGATTGCCAAGGTAAGCCTGGCAACAAGTCACTTGCATTTCCTTGCATAACACCGAGACCTGCCGTTACGGTTTGGGTTGTTTTGTTTCCACTACCATAATAATGAGGAGCTACAGTTGAAGCGTAATATTGTAAATTTATCCACTGAGCTACTGTTCCTGGCCCTGCAATGATGCTAGCTAATATATCTCCACTTCCATCCTGTTTCCAATCATAATTATGAAGGAAAGCCCTTCCTTCCAAGTCACAATCCTGAGTTAATTCTCGTTTTCCGATAATAAAAGATGCATTACGGGCTAATCCCCATTCCGGACGTATTTCACTCCAATCTTCTGCAAATCGATGTGCCTCTTTACTCGGATTTTTTATTTTCGTTTTAAAATTAGGTAATTGTGTTAAACGCTCTCTATTTGCATGTTGGCTCACACTTGGCATAACCGACTCAATACTATCAAATGCTTCTTGCGCAGTTTCCGAAAGTTCTGGGACGTAAATCCATTCCAATTCATCCACTGTTGTTTTATGTTCAGCTGCTGCAAAAATGGTGTCCTCCGGAATTTTAATGCCTTCAGCAGACAAAGCCTCTCTGACTTCTGGAAGATTACATAAAGTAGCAAAAACTCTTGCATTGAATCCCCCTGCTGCTCCGCCACAAGCACCACACTCAAGCGCTGCATCATAAGGGTTGTTCGTACTTTGACTACTATGTCCGCACATTACAACTAAAGGCGCGAATTTTTCTGTTAATCCCACCATTTTTAAAGCTTGACGCACATAGTTCACTTTTTCTTCTTTAGTAAAACCGATAGGCAGCTCACATTTTGTATCATGAACATGATTAAGTGAGAATGTCGTATCAGGTTTTTGTAACATTGTTTTGCGAAGGTTACGAATGAAACTACCTACTCTTCTTGGCACAAAACTTCTTGTCATCATTTGTAGACCAAGTAAAGGGCCACTTATCTCAGGTAGTAACATACTTGTAAGTACATTTTGTTTCATCGTTTTAAACGTATAACTTACTGAGCTGTCTATCTTCTTACGTTGTTGATAAGATTTATATTCATTTTCATCCGTGAGCTCTTTTATTTGATGTTTCGGTTTTAATATAACTGGCAAAGAAGGATGACTGTCATTACTACCTAGTTCACTAGTCGCAATTGGTAACCCAAAGAAACCAGCTATTCCAAACGTTTCGAACGGACCTAATTTTTCTAGGTGGCGACGAAACAGTTCTGAACGTACATCAATACAAAATGCTAATTGAGCTAATACACGTTTTTTATCATTAGTTGCACGTTGCTTAGAAACAATCTTTTCCCTTAATTGCTCTGCATGCGTCTGTTCCCAAGCTTCTAGCCAAAGTTTCCTGCGAATATTTTCATCAAAACGATATGCAAATGCTAATAATTCGCTTTGTTCAGCTGCAGACATTTGTGACCATTCCAGGGTTGAAATATTCCCCCAATAGATCCAAGAAGCTATAAGTGGGACAATCGCAACTTTCTTCTCAGCCTTTTGATTTTTTGTAGGTAAATAAGGTTTGACAATGGCCAGCTCCATAGAAATTCGAACTGCTAAATATTCAATCATAAGTTCCTGTTCCTGAATTGATTGTTGGGAACGCCATAGTATCATTCCTGCCCACCCAGGCAAAGCAAGCAAGTGCCCTTCAAGGTAAGCTTGCTTGTTAGATTCAGAAATTCCTAATTCAGATAAAGCTCTTGTTAAAGCTACCTCGGCATCCTCTGGCCAATCTTTTAAAATGCTACGCTCATTTTTACTGAGCGCTGGATCAAATTTAATAAGGTGATGCCATGCACGATACAAACCTTTCTCTCGATTTGGCATCGTCCAACTTGATCCGGAGTCATCCAAATATAATTTACACCATTTAATGATATGATAATTAAGAATATCAGATAGGTTTTCACCCTTTTGATTCTCTATAAGTGAACTTACAGGTTGCATAGGAGAGTCTTTCATACTTCCTGTATTTATATAACTCATTTCTTCTGCCAGTTTATTTAATTGTGGCGATGATAATAAGCTAGAAGGTAATTTCTCTAACTTTAAAGCTGCTTGGCAAAACTGCTCCGCTTTCTTTCGCGGGATATGAAAAGATTGTGAATCAAGCCAATGAGACAAGCCACTTTGTAAAAATGATTCCTTAATCTCCCCTTTCGCCTTTGCCCAATGAATCATAGCAGCACTAGGATATATATCCACATTACGAATTTCTTTTAACCAATCTGCAACTTGTTCAAATGATTGTTTTTCAAGTCCCATCCAAGGGTGATGAGCTGCAAATGTAGCAATCGGCCAAAGTGGTGCAATCACTCGGCTAGCAGATTCAACTAAATCATTCATATTATTTTCTTGTACTTCAATGTTTGTCTCTTTCTTTTTTAAAGTTTCTTTCGTTACGATTGACGGTATGCTCATCACTGATTACCTCCCTTTGATACATAATGTTTAAGATAGCTCGGATGACTTTCTACTGACTTTTGTCTCGCCTCACCTACTCGAACGAACCAAAGATACATTACAGCAAATATTGTAGAGGATTGATTACGAGTAACGAGAGTACTAATAGCACTACCAAATAATAAGAGACATATAACAAAAATAACGGCTGAAACTGAAGGTTGAACATTTTGATACATGTCAGTATGCAACCATTTATAAAGAGAATTATGAACGGTAAAGTAAATGAGAGAAAATCCAACTAAAATAAATACGCCAACAATTCGTCCCATTCTTCCCTCTCCAAAAACAACAAGTTGTTTCCATGAAAAGTATAATGACCACCCTAAGATGAACGCACTAACTAATTCATACCCTTCTCCAGAAGTCGTAAACCAAAAAGCAATCGCTATAAATAATCCGAAAACACGTCCGACCATAATCCATAAATCAGATATCTTTTCATTAGACTGCTTCACTGCCCCAAAACGTTGTACGGAAGAACCAGCTTGTAAAAACAATGTAGCTTTAAACAAACCATGTAAAATTAAATGAATAACAGCCGCCAAATAAGCTCCTAATGCGCATTGAATAAGCATAAACCCCATTTGTGCAATAGTTGACCCCACTAGCTGACGTTTATAATCAACCTGAACTAGGCTAATTCCTGTTCCGATTAAGACAGAAATACTAGAGAAAATTAGTAAAATGATTTGTGCCATATCATCATGAAAAAGAGGTGAAAATCTAGTTAACATGATACCGCCAGCATTTACTAACCCCGCATGCATAACAGCAGAAACAGGCGTTGGAGCAACAGCTGACTCAATTAACCACCTTTGAAAAGGCCATTGTGCTGCTGGAATCATCACAGCTACTATAATCAATAAGTTGACCCCCGTTTTTTCCAACGTTCCAAATTGAGCTACATTTTCATTCGTTAAAACTGATGTTAACTGCCACTGTCCAGTAATTTGAAAAAGCCAAATGCTAGCTGCTAGCAAGGCAATCCAGCTTATTGTAAATAAATAACTAGAAATTTTTGTTGCTTCACTAACTACTTTCCACCCTTTATTTAGCCCTATGAGTAGAACCAATCCTATAAGAGTTGCTCCCCAACAAATAATCATGAAACGAAGATCATCACTTAACCATGCAACCGAAGATACACCTGTAGTAAATGTAAAAAGTGCAAAGTATTTTCGATATGAGCGATCTCCCAGTAAGTAACGTATAGAAAAACGCTGAATGACTAAACCAATTGTAAGAACAAAGAAAGCCATGAACCAAGCTAAAGTATCTAAATGCCAAGGCCCAACAACTCTCTCTCCATTGTGATTAACAAGTGCGAGTAAAGAAACCAATGAAGGCAAAGCAGCGATACCAATATGGATATGAACAAAACGTAAAGGCATCCTTGCATGTAAAAACAATAATCCACTTAGCCAAGAAGCGCTAAGCGCCATAAAAAATAATGTTAACAGTGTTGATGAACTCAGCGAAATTAACATGTACAATACCCCCTTCTAAACGAAAATAACCTATAAAAATTTCTTTTAAGACAGTTTTTTAATTTCAATTTCCATTCACTCTTTTCAGTGCATCGTTTTTTCCCATAAAAAAAACCGACAACTTCCATAATTCAATGATTTTATATCATCATTGAATTATGGAGATTGTCGGTTTCACTTCAACTAACTTCAATAAAGTTTTTTGAAGAGCTCCCATTTTATAGAGGATAATAATGTATGTATTACTCCTGTTAAAAAGAAAAGTATATTTCTGATCTCCTAGATTATGCAATCAATATATCAATTTATGTTATGTGCTATATTTTCATTAAGAAACTTTTTCATTTAGTCAATATTACATATAAAAAAATGCTAAAGCCTTAATTATAGCAAACTGTTAAAATGAGCATCTATCAATTTTTTAAAACAATTATAAGATAAACCATATTAAGCAGTTTGTCAATTTCTTTATCAGTTTTTTAAGAGTTATTTGAATTACGATTTATTATACCTAAATAACTTCAAGTTTTTAATTATTAGCATGTTAATAAAGTTAAATAAAGTGCAAAACTTGTAGGTTTCTTAATCCTCCCACTAACCTTAAGGTATTTTTTATTTTTAAAATTTTTCCTCAAGATTATGAAGCAATTTAAAAATCATTACTCGTTCGCCTGTACGGGAGCTTATATCCGTATGAAAACTTTTCACTTTCTCTCCAGTTAATTCTAGTATAATCTCTTTCAAATCATCAATTCCAGATTCAACTAGCTCCGAACGATTTTTCTTTATCGTTAACATACCGTCTTTTGTTTCGCAAACAGTATATTCAGCCGGCGTTAAAATACCTTGTAAATTTACGATAATCATATCCCGTAATATATCTGTCTTAACTGATATAGACCCGCGTCCTAAGTAGTCCTTTTCCCAATGAGTAATTGCTTTGCTTATCTCTGATTCAATAGAGCCTTTTGAGCTTTTCATCTATGTATCCTCCTTCAATAAAATAAATTTACAATAACAATATAATAATCTGGATTGATTTTATTTTCAATTATTGAGAAGAATTTATTGGGATTGTTGTAAGGTATCCTTTCATATCATAGTGATTTTTTATATTACAATATAGATTTTTTCATCATTCCCAACAAGATACTCTTACTATAAAGGCTCTGTTGCATAGTTTTCTAAAAAGGTCATTGTGGGGGAGTTGTATTTTCTTAGCTTGATAGCGATGGGACAGGACCCCTGTACGTTAAGAGATTAGGTTGTATATTTGAGGAGATGTACGAGACAGGTGTGAATTTAGGGTAATCTAATATTTTCCATTCAAATATGATAGAATAGAAGTATATCCAAAACGGAGGAATAACAAATGAACTCAAACACAAAACAGTTTATTTATGATATCCAGCAACGAAAAAACAATTATATAGAAAATGCTTTAATAGCAATACAACACCCTAAAAAAGAGCAATCTGAACAGGTCATTCAAAATATAGTAGAGAAGATGGATATGATGATTAGTCTAGTTACTACGTACATGAGGATTGAATCTGGATCTACGAAAGAATTAAAAGAACTTCAGAAAGAAATTATCCATGCTCAAGCATATATCCAAAAACGAAAATTTGAAGAAACACAGAGATAAAACCCTGTGTTTTTATTTGATGCTCTATGACGCTAATTTGATTATTGTTTTGGCATAATCCATACAATTTGTTGAATGCGTACAATATATGGCACTGTATCTTCAATGAGCAAATGATCGGGTTTCACATCCTTTAATTTACCTCTTATATTTCCTCTTACAGTTTCAATAACCACATGTTTACCAATTACTGATTGTAATGTCTGATATACATAGGGATTAGGCACACTTACCATATTTTGTTTACTAAAGTCATTTCCCTCCAAATAACTCATTCTATAAGACTCCTTTCTAACTCGCATTCTTTCTCCTAATATATGATGTAAATCTTATAAATATGCTAGAAGGATAATTCATTATATGAACGGAAATAACATTTTAATAAGATACGGTTTCTATTTCTACATTGCTAAAAAATTATTTATATAAAGTTACTTTTACTAGTTAATAGGTGATGATATAGGGATATTTTGAATGTACATCTAGGTTGTTCCTTTCAGGATATGTATCATTTTAAATACGCCCTTTATTAGAATAGTACTCATACTTTTTTTGAGATTCTTTCGTAATACGTGCGTTAAGTAAAATTGCTAACAATAAAAATACTCCATATTTTCCCCCTGTAGCTCCTATGATAATCACACTACTACAAACAAGTACAATTAATAGGATAAACGAAACTAAATAAATACGATCATAATTCTTTGACATCTTCTCGTATTTTATGCGTTCTTTCCTTGCATCCATCTAAATTCCTCCTTTAAATAATCCATTTCACTCTCAAATAAATCTAGCCCTTAAAAAGGAAACAATCTATCGTTTTAAATAATTAGTTTGTTTTTTATCAACTAATTTATATAACGTAAAAAGAAATCCTACCAATATTAAGCTCTCCACCATGATAATCCCGACCCTCTCCTTCCTTTTAATCCCAACAAATCAGATAAAAGTTATGTATATCCCATATTAACTGCAACAAGCAAAAAGGATCCCCCTTCTCTTAAAGGCCGATCCTTTTCTCCTTGTATGCAACTATTTTTACCTATTCTTGATTAATTAGAATAATAGCTGGTCCATCTACACGAATTCCACCAACTTCGATTTTTTCATAAGACTCAACTGTAATAGAGATGATCCCTTCTCGCTTCTTTAATTCATTACTTAATTCTTTTGTTAACATTTTTTTCATGTGTGTACTCCTTCTTACTGCTTAATTTACTATTGGTATGTAAATAAAATTTAAATTGGTTTCCTGGTCTGGAAACCAATTTTTTGTAGTTGACCATATGGTGTTACCAGTTCGTTTATCAATTTTACGTAAAGAAGATAAACAATTACTATTCACCGTCTCAGTAGATATAAGGACTCTTACAGATAGTGGTGAGATTGATTGTTTTTTCTTCTAGAAATAATGACTTAGATAGTATATTACCTAAAACACTGAAAGCCCTACCTCTCTTTCATCCTTACGGCTCCTTGTCCGTGCCAGTGTGAATCAGGATTGTAAAAATCAAGTGACTATTTAATCGAGTTATTTGATGAAACTTCAAACGTTCGTAAAAGAAATTTAAAAATAAAAATGGATTAGATTGAAGTAATAACAAAAGAGGTATCTACTCTAAAAGTGAGTTGAAGAAATTGAATATCTTTGAAATACTTTCCTTTTAATAATCATCATATACCCAGAAAATTCAGGATATTTCCGAGGGATGTCATACAGTATTTATAATAAATCTCAACAGAAACTTTTTATTTGTTTTTCAGTGATTCCTTTAATTAATTCTAGCTCACTGACCAAAAATTTATATGCATCATCCAACAATTTTTTTTCGCTTGTATTCAGTGCTTTTTCCTTCTTTATACGGATTAAATCACGTATAACTTCAGCACCTTCTTGTATTTCACCCGTTTTTATTTTATCTGTGTTTACTTTATACCTTTGTTTCCAAGGCATTAATTCGCCTGATTCTCCATGCTGAAAAATGTGTATAATGCGCGTTAATGTAAGTATATCAATAACTGGGCGTATATTCGAACTCAATATTTTGCCCTTAGGAATCATGATTTGCATATTACTAAGGGACATTTTTATGACATAATAAAGTTGCTTTTTCCCTGAGAACTCTTTTTCTTCTATGGCTTCAATTATACCTGCTCCGTGCATTGGATAAACAATGTTATCGCCAATTTGAAACATATAACCCACCTCCATATGTGGTAACCTTCTCAAGCTTAACACATATGTTATTTTTTATCAAATATTCAATAATATCATGAGTTTATTTTTAGTGTCAATCACTTTTTTCTTCGGAAGTTAAATTAAGGAAAACAGCCGCAAAATAATAGAGAGCGTTCTAGATTTCAAATAAAAGAAAAGGGAATTCCCACGCGTATATTCTGAAATCTCTACTCATTAACGTAGATCAGTTTTTCCTTGAAAACGGCCAAATCGATCCCGTATTTTTTTCAATCTTATATGATACTCCAAAATCTCAATTCTTGCTTTTTCTGCTAGAGGGGCCATTGGTCGTAAGTCTTTTAACCCCCAATACTCAACCACTACATCAAGTACTTGATCAAAATATTGTAGTGGCCCATAGTTTGCTTCTTTTGCAATCACAGCCATTCTATTTTCAAAATCAGGCATGACGGCACCTGGCATTTTAAAATTCCTAATCACATTGGCAATATGGTAGCAATAATTTGGTTCCAATTCTAAATGTGTTCGAATAACGTCTCGATAAAACGCATAATGAAGTGTTTCATCTTTTGCAAGACGGCGTAATAATGTAGCAAGATCTGGATCATGCTTACTTGCCACCTTAGCTACATTATTGTAAAACACCATTGTTGCAAGTTCTTGTAGCGTCGTATACGTCATGGCTTCGATTGGTGTATGAAAATCAGGCTCAAATCCACACTCAACGACTGATTTTCTTAATTCATGTATACGTTTAGGGTTTACACTTCGAGTGAGTAGTAAATATGTCTCTAATAAATTCGAATGTTGATCCTCTTCTGAGGTCCAAGTATGAATAAAGTCTGTAATAACAGAAAGGGAACCTTTAAAAGTCGCAGATAAATACGTTGTAAACCATGGTAAATTCACTTCTGTTAATAAAGCTGTTTCAATGGCGGTAATTACACCAGAAGGGAGAGTAACTTGACTTTCATCCCAAGGAACTCTTTTAAAGTCCATTCCCTTATCCCATGGTAAAAACTCATGATAACCCCAGTCTATCTTCTGCGCTCTTATTTTATGTTGTTCATACAGTTCTTTTAAACGTGGTTCTAATCGGAAATCTAAATCATTTGTTAGCATATAAGTGCCCCCTTTTCTTACCATGAATATTCAGCTTATTTTTATCTCTAAAAATTTTCTACAAATAAATATTACTTTCCTTTTTTTAAATCAAACATAACAAACTTGTAACAAAACTCTTTAAGAGCGCTATATTTTCATAGGATTTTTTTATCAAAAGAGGGACCGTTACACCTATTTTCTTTTTTATAAAATAGATATTGAGGCAAACAATATGTTAGTTAGTCAAAATAAAAACTAACCTCAGTAAATACAGAATAACATTCATGGATAAAGATAATCGTCATGTTGTAAATTTTGGTGAGTGTAAAAAGGTGCATGCCTATAAAGAATCGTTTTATAATAAAGATTGATAGTGTTTTATATACACTATCAACTTATTTAGACGTAAGATTATAATTCAATATATTAGATTAAGCGCTTGAAAAAAATATAGTTGATGAGATAGCCTTAAACGACAATTCCCAACAAGCTTAATGCACATTGGCTATGATGAGTTCGACCAAATTTTGTGAAACAGTATACAAAAAAAGGGAAGAGGCGATAAACATGCAGTCAACGGAAGCGCATATGAAGGAAAAACAACGTAGAGAAAAAATAGAAATTATATTTAGTCACAGGGTAAAAGGAGAGAATTTTTTTCACGGTTCTTCCTATCAATGGAAAAACATTGTATATCAAAATTATAATAGGATACAACAAAAAGAGTTGGAAATTGAACAACTCATTTCGAAAATGGAAAAAGAAGGGATCCGTTTTACGCAGCACCGTTCACTCATACATTATCCCGTCATTGATTTCGTAAAATATATAGCTAAGATTTATAAGGAGCCCCTCGAAATAAAATAATCATATTTATAAAAGGTTTATTTCCGGGGGGTTTTTTAACTTAAAACCAGGGGTACCGCCCCATCGCTATCAAGCTAACAGAACAGATTGCCCCCTAAACGAAAATTTTGTGGCTTTTTTAGCGCGGAAGTTCATTATTATCGTTTTTTATGTTTCTTAACTTGATAGAGGTGTGGTGGATCCCTTTTTTTAGAAGTAAATACTTCTAAAACCTTGAAGTATTTGAAAATCAATTTTATCTGCTTTTGTCCTTTGAATTATAAAATCTAATCCATTTTTGGTATTGTCCGCATATTTAGGCATTGCTTCAAGAGTATCTGTCAACGGTTTGTTGAAATCGTCCCAATGTATTGGAATAACAAGCTTCGGTTGTACTTTTCGTACAGTTTGCTCGTAATACGTATTTTGGAAAGTACTTTCCTGCTTTCCTAATACCCCTATTCCTAAAAACAAGACATCAGCTCGAATATCATCTAATACCCCTTCTATATAGTTAGCACTTGGTTTAACAAGGAAAGTTTTATTATTATACATAATCAAGTAATCATATGAAGAGTCTTCATGATAATCTAGGGCTTTAGCTGGTTGTTTAAGTGGCTTTTTTATTTTTTCTCCTTCATCAAAGGTTGGTGAATGTTTTGATGGAAGGACAGTAACAGTAAAATCACCAAACTTCATAGCCTTATTTACTTCATATACAGACATCTGGTTCTTATTTATATCACCAACAATACCTATGTTAATTGCTGATTCTGAACCATATACATGTGTTCCAGTTCGTTTAGCTATATAAGCTAAATCAAACGCATGATCATAATGTGTATGTGCAATAAATAATCCCTTAAGTTTATTATTATCTGCCCCTATTTGATTAAAAACTTTATCCACAGTATCTTCATCTGTTTTTATATTGCTGAACAACATTTTTAGTAAGGATGGCCTAGAGATAAAACCATCAATCATTAATTGTGTATTTCCATCATCAAATAGTAAAGATGATGTTCCTAAAAATGTGACCTTTACCTCGCCCTGATTCAATACTTTTTGTGTTGTTTTTGGAGCATAATACGCCTTGTATTGTTGAATATCTGCTGAAGGTGTTAAAAACTTATAATAAACGAAAATAGAAGCGATTATTACTAGTACTAATAATCCTATAAAAAACACTCTTAATTTTTTTCTTAATGTGTATTTCAAAAAACATTCTCCTTTCTAGACAAAAGATATTATTATTTGACTGTGCTAAATCCTCCTACTTGAGGTTACCACAAAGTATCTATAAAATTAAAAAAACGCCATCCTTTCCTATGATTCTACAGAAAGAATAGCGTATTTGTTCTTTTTATGGATACATTTTTTTAGCTCGATGGCGATGTGGTGTTACCTCAAATATAATTATTTTATTTGAAGGTCTCTTTTAAATTTTTTTCAAATCTTTTCATAGGTTGATATACAAGGACGTGTAGTGATAAACCTATCACTGCAGTAATGTTTAAAATAATACTTATAATCATTAAAGACCATTCTATAACTGGAGAAAAGTATCCGTTCGTACTTAATGTGGAAGAACTTACACCTAGTATTAAAATCACTATTAGTAAAGGTAAGTTTTTAACCAATTTGAATCCCCCCTTTAAACACAATATCTTTATATTATTATATCACACACTAGGTTATGTAATTAATATAAGATAGTTATCTATGGGAATTTAACATATTTTTTTCGTTTTGGGGGTAACCTATTTTTTAGCTTGATAGCGATGAGGTAGCGCTACATGCCCATCAAGCTAATATTTTGCAGTACCCCCAAAATGAAATCTCTATCTATTGATAGTTATTTATGTAAGTTCGGCTCTTTTTGAAACAACTGATATCTCAATTTGATGATTATATGACGGTACCCCATATCTACCAACTTAAGAATACTAACTCCCTCTAAAAGTAAAAATCATTATTACTTTTAAACAAACTAGATTATTAGAATAGAAAACGTTTTTTCTTTACAGTTCATAGTCAAAATCAAATTATTCCTCCATTAAAAAGCCCTTAAAATAAATTTTTTCTCAATACCTATTTTTTGCTAAAAAATGTATATTTTATACAGATGATATCTTAATTCATCTAAAATATTTATTTAAAAAAACGGGAATGAGAAAGGATTGATTTATATGAATAAAAAAAAGAGCGGCAGGTTACAAAAGTCAATAAAGGTGTTTGCGACATCCGCTATTTTAGCAACCACGTTATTTGCACCTATTATGACAAACAATTTAGATGTACATGCTGAAACTGCACAAACTGCAACTCAATATGAACAAAGAGAGTTTGACTTGCCAGGTACAGGTAGTTTTTGGGATGAAGCAAAAAGAGAAAAAAGAGGTGAGCAAAAAAATTATATGCCAACTGGAATTTATATAAAACCTAACGAACAGGTTACTATTACAGTATCAGGAACGCAAAAGATTAGAGCCATTATTGGGACACATCAATATGATAAAGAATGGGGAAAAGAAATTGATCTTTCTCCTGGCTCTAATACCATCTCTTCTCCAAACGGCGGCGTATTAGGGTTTGATAATTATCAAGGTACAGGAACAGTTAAGGTGCAGGTAACACAAGGCGGTAGTCCTATTCCATTTTTTGAATTAGGGAAACACACGAAAGATGACTGGATTGCCATGATGAACAAATATCCAGATGCACATGCGGTACAATTGAAATCAGAACGAGCAGTACTAACTGTAACTCGTGATAGTGCCAATAAATATATTGTAAATCAAGATCCTGTTCCTCTCTTAAATAAATATGATGAAATGATTCGGGCACAAGATCGGATATCGGGGTTATCTGAAACAGATCCTAATCCTTTACATCGTTCAACTCGTCGTATTTGGGCCTTTGTAGAAAACCCTAACGCACAAAGTTGGGGCATGTATGCAAGTTGGGATGGAGCCGTCTTTACGACTGCTGGTGAAGCAATCAAAAGTACTTTAAATGTCAATGAGTTTGGATGGGGACAAATGCATGAAGCGGGACATGCACGACAACAATATCCATGGACTTGGAATGATTTAAGAGGTATGGGTGAAGTAACTGTTAATCTATATTCTTTAGCTGCAGACAAGAAATTATATCCAAATAAACCAACACGTTTAGAATCAGAGGGAGATTATAATAGAGCCTTTGCTTATTTGAAACAAACGAATAAAGAATATAAAAATATAGACGACCTGTTTGTAAAACTTGTTATGCTTTGGCAGCTTCATTTGGCATATGGGGATGAGTTTTATCCAAACCTTCACAAATTATATCGTGAGATACCAGAAGATCAACTTCCAAAAACAGACGAAGATAAAATACAAGCATTTATTTACAATACATCAAAGGTAGCAAAACAAAACTTACTTCCATTTTTTGATCAGTGGGGATTAAAGGCGACCCAAGAAACGAGACAAAAAGTAGAAGCTTTAAATAACCCAACATTAATTGCACCTATATGGGAAGCAACGGATGCTAAACCTGTTAAACCACTTGCTGTATTGTCTAAAAAAATAATGAAGGCAAGTGCAAATAGTGAGGAATCAACGGGTTCAGCTAGTAAGGCGATAGATGGAAAAACAGATACATTTTGGCATTGTAGTTGGACACCAAATCAATATCCTTACAATTTGACACTAGAACTTGGCGATACACGTACCATTTCACAATTGGCATATCTTCCAAGGCAAGATGGGTCAGAAAATGGCCGTATTTTAACTTACAATATTTATACGAGTGTAGATGGCGTTAAGTATGACAAAATATCATCAGGAACATGGGAAAATAATAGTAATAAGAAACATGCAACATTTAATCCTGTTACTGCAAAATATGTAAAAGTAGAAGTAACAAATGGACAAAATGGATTTGCTTCAGCAGCTGAAGTAGATATTTTGGGATATTAATTATTTAAACAAATGGCTGAGGTTCTTCAATTGATTGAGAGACATAAAACATCGGTATCAAGCTAAAAAAGTGTATCCGTAAAGCAAAAAAAAATGCTATTCTTTTTGTAGAATCATAGAAAAGGATGGCGTTTTTTATGTCTGTTTCTGTGTCTGATGAATTACAACTATTTGCTCAAGAGATTCAAAGTTTTTTTATCTCCAAATACCTTACGGAATCTTGCTAGAGATGTTGGTTTCGTACAACGAACCAGTAAGTACCAAGCAAAAGATTTAATAGCTTTATGTGTATGGGTGAGCCAAAATGTAGCTATGACTTCTTTAACTCAATTATCTAGCTGTTTAGAAGCATCAACAGCAGTACTTATCAGTCCTGAGGGACTGAATCAACGATTTAATAAGGCGGCCGTCCAACTTTTACAACACCTACTAGCCGAACTATTAAACAAAAAATTGACCTCATCTATGCCCATTTCTTCACCATATACTTCTGTTTTCAAGCGTATTCGTATTTTAGATTCAACTGCATTTCAACTTCCAGATCCTTTTTCATCCGTTTATCCAGGTGCAGGAGGATGCAGTCATACAGCGGGAGTAAAGATTCAGCTTGAGTATGATTTATTAAGTGGACAGTTTCTTCATATTCATACAGGTCCAGGGAAACAACATGATCGAACCTACGGTTCCCTGTGTGTTCCAACTGTGACAGCGAATGATTTATGTATCCGAGATTTAGGGTATTTTCATTTGAAAAATCTTCAACACATACAAGATAAGAAGGCTTATTATCTCTCACGTATCAAATCGAATACACGTATTTATCAAAAAAATCCTAATCCTGATTATTTTCAAGATGGCAGAATCAAGAAAGGTACAGAGTATATCCAGATAGATGTGGAGGTTGTAATGAACTCTCTTCAACCAGGACAAACATGTGAAATATCCAACGCTTATGTAGGAATGACTGATAAAGTCCCAACTCGTGTGATTGTTCATCGACTAACAAAAGAACAACAACAAAAACGATTACAAGATCAAACTGTAAGAGAAAAAAAGAAAGGAATGAAGTATTCTAATTCGCTTGTTCAATCTCCTACAGCAAAACGGGCGAAAATCCCATAGGTATGAGAAAAAAACAGTCTTTGATATTTTAGGCATCGTATACAATTATTCCATGTCTCATACTCATGCAGCTTAATTTTAAAAAAGCAAAACCCATTAGGGTTTATTTCGTATGCAATTCTTTAAATAATATACAATTAGTCATTAGAACATAGGGATTTTCTCACCTGAAATTAATTTTACATAACCTTAGCTTGATAGCGATGGGGTACCGCCAGCAACCTAAGAAAACAACATGCTAAGGAGTATACTAGATTTTATACAGTTTTTCTGCTAATCCAGTAACCCAAAAACCATACCAGGATAGGAATGTATAAAAAATGAATAGAGTTATCGAAAAAGAAAAAGTGGATTTCTTTTGAGAGTGTGGATTCGCTTTTTTCTTGCTACTAATAATAGGACATTATGTTAACCCCACATGTATACAATATGTATTTTTCTACTAAAAACATAAGATAATAAAACATTTTACTTTACCAATCATTGATGTTAAAATCGTGATTTGTAATAAAATGGATTACACCAGTACTTTCCCTACTACCCTACTACCCTACTACTAATAGTTATTTAAAACAAACCAGGTAATTTAACACTTAAATATTTAGGAAGAAGGCTCAGAATGAAATTAAATAATGAAAAAGATGGCATTGTGTTTGCAGTACTTTCTTATATTATGTGGGGTATTACTCCAATTTACTGGAAGCTTATTCAACACGTATCTTCAGGAGAAATTCTAGCACAACGAGTCTTTTGGTCCTTTATTTTTATGCTTGTACTTTTATTTTTCATGAAGAAATGGTCTACATATGTTGAATTCATGAAAGAAATTGTTAAAAATCCAAAATTAGTTTGGTCACTTATTATTGCTTCTGTACTGATTAGTTCAAACTGGGGTATCTTTATGTGGGCAGTGCTTAATGGAAAAATATTAGAAGCAAGTCTTGGTCAATACATTAATCCTTTAACAAGTATGTTAATCGGTGTAATCGCATTAAAAGAAAAGTTAAGTGGTTCTCAAATTCTTGCATTTATATTAGCAGGCATTGGTGTATTAACACTAACGTTCCATTATGGTGTGATTCCTTGGATTTCTCTTAGTTTGGCGCTTACCTTTGGATTTTATGGTTTAGCCAAAAAAATGATTAAAACAGATTCAGTCATTGGATTAACACTTGAAACGATGGTAATTTCGCCTATTGCGTTAGTATATTTGACTTACTTGATGTTTCAATCTCAAATACAATTTTTCAATTCTGTTTCAACCAGTTTATTATTAATAGGGAGTGGCATAGTAACAGCTCTACCACTTTTATTATTTACAAACAGTGCTAAAAAAGTTTCATTATCTATGCTTGGTATTCTCCAATATATTTCACCAACTCTGTCACTAATAGCCGGTGTTTTTCTTTATAACGAAACGTTAACAAAAGCTCATTTTATAACTTTTACCTTTATTTGGTTAGCCCTTGTGATTTATACTTTTTCTTCCATAACAAAGTCAAGTAAAGAGAGTAAAAAATAAATGAGTTTAACTTATAAATAATGAACTACCTGTAACGAAAATTATGTAAATAAGCTGTCCATATGGGCAGCTTATTGTATTTTTGCTTAGCGTTTTTTTGATGCATGTTGAATTGATGGTATTTTTGTACCAAGTACAAGTATGAATGCAACAAGTGCTAATCCTGAACATAGAAGAAATAGATAATAGAATGAAAATGATTTTATTACCCAAAGATCTAATACTGGTCCTAAAGCCATGTCATTGCTTCTCCACGAAGAGATCGTGGAATACATCAATCACAGCCTTTTCTATCGAACTTGTAGCAACTGCCCAGCTGATTCCATGGAAAATATGTAAAATCACTAAGCATATAGCCCCTGTTATCCAAGTATACAAATACATTGTCTTTACAAATAATACTCAAACATTTTTGCAACCTTTTCTTTTATTTTTTCTTTTATAGATAATTGGTTGACGTCAGAGGATGTTACTTGCTTTGAATTTTGTAAGTCTGCATTAATCACTGGTTTTATTCTCGAAATATAGATAGGGTCATGAATATAACAGTTCATTTCTTCATTTAAATGAAACGAGCGTGAATCAAAATTCACGGTCCCAACCATCAATACTTTTTCATCAATCAAAAATACTTTACCGTGTAACACCCCATTTTTGTAACCATATACTTCCATCCCCTGTTTTAATGCTTTTCGGATATATGGATATGCTGCTTCTTTAACTAATAGTGCATCCGAATGAGGTGAGAATAGAATTTTGACACGGACTCCCCTCTTTCTTGCATCTACTAATGCGTTCCAAATAGTTCTGTCTTTTGGTATAAAATAAGGTGTTAATATAATAATGGATTCTTTTGCTTGTTGAAACAGCATTTTATAATCTTGCCCAAGTTTTTCTCCACTATAATATGCAGTAAATCGTTGCGAGGTTGCTCCCTTTTCCTTTACCGCATTGTGTATCGGAATCGGTTTCTCTGAGTTTCTCTTCCAGTCTAATACAAATTGTTGTTCTAAATCTTGAACTCCTTCTCCTCGTATTTGAAGATGATAATCTCTCCAATAACCAAGTTTTTCTTTTTCCCCCAAATACTTCTTTCCGATGTTGAATCCACCAATGTAACCAACCTTTCCATCAATAACTGAAATACGACGATGATTCCGATGATCCAAAGAAGAAAAAAGATAAGGGAAAGCAGGTTTATTGTAATATGTAAAATGAACTCCTTTTTTAACTAATAATTCTCTTTCCTTTTTCTTTAGTAAAATTCCACCTAACCTGTCCAAAGCATAGTATACTTCTACACCTTCTTGACTTTTTTTCCGCAATAACTCTAGAAACTGATGGCTTACTTTATCATCAGCAATAGAAAAAAAGTTAACATGCACGTAATGCTTTGCTTTCTCTATATCTGAGAATAGTTGATTGTTTAACTGTTTCCCATCTGTATACAAAGTAATATCACTTTGACGCATAGGGTATTGACTAGAATTCTGGCTAAATACCTCATTTTTTTCGGCTATCGTTCTGTCAATTTCACCCCAAACAAACAGAACTAAACATCCACCGATAAATAAAAAGAGGAATACTCGGAAAATTCTTCCTATCTTTTTCAGCATATTTAATCTCCTTTATATATTATCGTTTTATTTCTGTTAGTTTTTGTTATTGGGACAAAACTATTCCATGCATCTATTAGCTAAAAAAATCCTTCTTTGAATGATTAACTATAAAATTTCTCATTCGCATAACCCTAAAATTGGAATTCGTACGACGATAACAAAATAGGCACTCTATATTTTGAAGTACATTTACAAGGAGGAATACTACATGACAGTAAGTACTAAACTTAAACAAACTATCGCTGGATTAAAGAGTGCTCAAGCATGCCTAGAAGGATTTGTTCTTGATACTGATAACAAGCAAGCAAAACAATTATATAAAGGTGCAGCACAACAAGCTCAAGAAATTATTGAATCTTTAAATCCTCGTCTTCAACAAATTGAACATGAAGAGCCTCAGTACAAGTAATAACATAATACCTTTCACATAGAATATCGTCCCATGGAAGAGTGCCCAGCTTAAATAACGATTATCATAATGCTAATTACGATTAAAGGGTCTCACCATATTGCCATCAATTTAAGAATTCAAAATTACCCCAAAACGAAAAAATTGGCATCCTCAGGTGAAAATGTACATTTTTTTGTTTTTGGGGTACTTCAAAATGTTGGGTTGATGGGCATTTGATACTATTTTTTATTATGCATCTCTAAATTTTAGAGAATGTTTACAGCTGTAATTTTGCAGGTTGAAATAGCAAACCTAACGATTGTAGTTGGATTTATAGGTAAAGTACCTAGAACTATACCAAGACCTGTTTGTTCCACGTTAAAATCTACTGCAGTAGAACCAGTACTTGCTAAAAGATTCACTGTAGAACCAATAAGCGTATCTAGTAATTCCCTAATTGGTCGTTCGCGACAATCACATTCACATCCTAAGTCTACAGGTGGAAGTAATGTTATAGATGGCCCCGGCGGTAAAAAACCTACCCCTGTTACATCAGAAATATTGACTACAAAGGATGTGGAACCATCTGTAACTGTAACTAAAAAATCATTTACAGAAGTAATAGTAAATAAAAAGAAAAGTGGTGGAGCGTTTGGTGCATCTGCAATAGTGCCAAGAAGCACTGTTTCCCCAATAAGTTGTTGTAAAACATTCTGCATAGGTAAAACACAGCAATCACAAAGGCAACCTTCAGTTGCTCCTGTTGGACCTGTTAAACCTGTTACTCCTGTTGGACCTGTTGGACCTGTTAAACCTGTTACTCCTGTTGAACCTGTTGGACCTGTTGGACCTGTTACTCCTGTTACTCCTGTTGGACCTGTTGCTCCTGTTGGACCTGTTGAACCTGTTACTCCTGTTACTCCTGTTACTCCTGTTGGACCTGTTGCTCCTGTTGGACCTGTTGAACCTGTTACTCCTGTTGCTCCTGTTACTCCTGTTGCTCCTGTTACTCCTGTTGCCCCTGTTGCTCCTGTAGGGCCTGTAGGGCCTGTCCCTCCCGTTGGGCCTGTTGGTAGAGTAAATGGTGGAATTGGTGGAAGTGTAGGACCAATTAAATTTGAATTAAATGCATTAGCTTGAAGTATTTTGTTTTTATCAAACATGTAACTACCTCCTACAGATATACTTTATTATAGGAATATATACAATTAGCCTTCATAAAATTTATTTATCACCATATAATATGCTATATCTTTACTATTGTGTGTTTTGTGATGATCCAATGATAGTATTTGTGTATTAATAGTAAATTTGGTTCTGGCGCAAAGAGTGCACCCATTCGAAAGAGGTATATAGAATTTTAATGAAGCCTGTTCTTGTGGGTATTTCACAACATGCCTATCAAATTAAGCGACTTTAATAGCCCTAAGTAGAAAAAATACGCTATTCTTTCTGTAGAATCATAGGAAAGGATGGCGTTTTTTATGTCTGTTTCTGTGTATGACGAATTACAACTATTTGCTCAAGAGATTCAAAGTTTTTTATCTCCAAATACCTTACGGGATCTTGCAAAAGATGTTGGCTTTGTACAACGAACCAGTAAGTACCAAGCAAAAGATTTAGTAGCTTTATGTGTATGGTTGAGCCAAAATATAGCTATGACTTCTTTAACTCAGTTATCTAGCTGTTTAGAAGCATCAACAGAAGTACTCATCAGTCCTGAGGGACTGAATCAACGGTTTAATAAGGCGGCCGTCCAACTTTTACAACACCTACTAGCCGAACTACTAAGCAAAAAATTGGCCGCATCTATGCAGATTTCTTCTCCATACACTTCTGTTTTCAAGCGTATTCGTATTTTAGATTCAACTGCATTTCAACTCCCGGATATATTTTCATCGGTTTATCCAGGTGCAGGAGGATACAGCCATACAGCTGGGATAAAAATTCAACTTGAGTATGATTTGTTAAG
Organism: Bacillus pretiosus; assembly: GCF_052947655.1. Lineage (NCBI taxonomy): Bacteria > Bacillati > Bacillota > Bacilli > Caryophanales > Bacillaceae > Bacillus > Bacillus pretiosus. Next base: position 3,046,226 of record NZ_CM129593.1, read on the forward strand.
TGGACAGTTTCTACATATTCATACAGGTCCAGGTAAACAACATGATTGCACTTACGGCTCTCTGTGTGCCCCAACTGTGACAGCGAATGATTTATGTATCCGAAATTTAGGTTATTTTCATTTAAAAGACCTTCAATATATACCAGATAAAGAGGCCTACTATATCTCTCGTATCAAGTCGAATACACGTATTTATCAAAAAAATCCTAATCCTGATTATTTTCAAGACGGAAGAATTAAGAAAGGTACAGAGTATATACAGATAGATATGGAGACGTTAATGAGCTCCCTTCAACCAGGAAAAACATGGGAAATAGCTGATCCTTTGATAAAGTCCCAACTCGTGTGATTGTTCATCGACTAACAAAAGAACAACAAAAAAAACGATTACAAGATCAAGTTGTAAGAGAAAAAAAGAAACAATCTTGCTTATCATTGACGTAACACGGGCTTAGCTTGATAGCGATGGGGTACCGCCACATACCCATCAAGCTAAAGATGTATATTCCATGCACTTCCGTTCTTGATGCTCACATGCTTGATATTTTTATTTGTTTTTAAATTTTGCTTTTGATTAAAAGGGAAAATATACACTATAAAAATAAAACCCCAATATCTCTATATTAAAATCGAGAAATCGGGGTTTAGTCACGAAACAATAGTTTTTATTTAAAACAGATAACTAATTAATAATCCTGCCGATAATAAGAAGCCAAAAATCGTATTTGTCATCGCTGTTGATTTCATTGCGATGCGCATATACCCAGGATCCTTTGCTCCTTTTTGGAAACTTTGAATTGCAGAGATTGGTTTTCTCAAACCTAGGAACATAACTAATGCCCAAGGGCTTATATAACCCATCAATACAATCACCGCGATCCATAAATAAGCAATGAAAAAGGCTACAGCTAGTGTTACTATTGCTTTTTCTCTACCGAGGAGGATTACTAATGTCTTTCTTCCACCTTTAATATCCTCTTCGATATCTCGGATGTTATTCGACATGTTGATTGCACCGACTAAAATTCCAATTGGAATGGAAATCAATACACTTTCAATTGTTATCGTATTCGTTTGAATAAAGAAAGCGATGAGTACAAAACATGTCCCCATTAACAATCCAGAAACTAATTCTCCAAATGGAGTGTACGCAATTGGTAATGGACCACCTGTATATAAATAGCCAACCGCCATCCCAATTAAACCAATGACGACTAACCACCAACTGCTATTCATACAAATATAAACTCCAATAATTGCTGCTACTACATACAATAAAAGCGCAACTGTTAACACATTTTTTGGTTTCAATCCGTGACGGACAATTCCACCACCGATGCCAACAGAATCAGCGGTATCTAATCCACGTTTGAAATCATAGTACTCATTAAATAAGTTCGTTGCGATTTGCAATGCTAAACATGCAACCATCATCGCAATAAATAAAAGCCAATGAATGTCTGTAACATAAAGTGATGCTACTGTTCCTAAAATTACAGGAGAAAACGTCGCCGTTAATGTATGCGGGCGCGTCATCTTCCATATTAATTTAGCGGAACTAATTTCTTTTTCTGTCCCCATAAATCTGTTCAATCTCCCTACATTTTAAGTATAAATTACTAGCAGTATCTTTCTATCTATTTTCTGCTTCACATCTATTATATCAAAAAAAGAATTGGCGATAGAACTTTAATGCTCTTGCTTGCACGATAACTTTGCATCTAAATATCATTTTTTCTAATATGAGGTGGTACCCCTAATACCCCAGAAGAAAAAGAAGAGTTTGAATCCTTTAACGTACAGGGCGTTCCATATATCATTGTAAAAGATCATGAAAATAACATTCAAAAATTAATTCTTGGATTCAGCACCCAATCATTAGAAGAGGCTATTTTATAATAATCATCCCCAAAAAAGAAACGAACATATATGTTCGTTTCTTTTTTATCGTGCTTAATGCTCAAGAAAACTTATAATCGCATAAGTATATAGAACGACTAGAGCAAAGGCACATATTCCCATAATTATAATCGCTAGTGCGCTTTTCTCTTGTCTAAACCCTATAATTCCAAGAATAAATGCACTCAACATTGTTACCTTAAGCATTGTAGAAAGGTTGGGAATTGAATATCCACTCAACCAGGTAGAGAAACTTACAATTACAGAAAAAGAGAACAAAGTTAGAACAATAGATAATATATTAATGTGCTTCCCATACTTCAGTTGCATTTCGCTAGCCTCTTTTCATTAGTGAATAATAGGTAGGTGGCTATTATTTTTATTTTATTCTAAATTTTCTTGAAAATATACAACAAAAAGAAGAGGTTGTCCCAAAAAGTCGCTGAATAGTTACTTTTTGGCAACCTCTTTTCTTTATTTTTTACTTTCCTCTAGTTTAGAGATACTTGTTTCTTTTTCAGGTAACGTATCAAGAAAATCCGTTGCTCAAATGCGAACAACGGACCTTCTTTATATGAACCAATGTAAAACATCCTCAGCAATCTCTTCCGGTCTATCCCAATGCATTAAGTGCCCTGTATCTCTATAGAGCTTAGTCGTAATATCAATATGCTTCCTAAATTCTGCAATTTGCAATTCCCTTATTTCTAAATAATTATGTGGGAGATCACAATACAATAATAAAATATCATTTTTAATTTCATGCGGTTTCAACGTTTTATACACCGTATATTGAAACTTAATTACACTTCTAGCGGTATCGCCAGTAGCATGCCATTTCACTTTATTATCTTCTTCTCGCATTAAGTCATAAACCGCACATTCTATTAATGGTGACCACCTGCTGTAAACCATTTTTTCTGATTGGATGAATGCTTCTTTACTGTCAAAAATGTATTCATCAAAATCTTTTTCGTAATGGGTGATTTCTTCTTCTAATGATCGCGGTGGACACTCTCCTTCTTTCGCACCTTTATATAGCTTCGCAAAATAATCTGCATTCATTTTGCCATGATGATAACCACCATCTAACAATACCATTTTATTCACTTTTTCTGGACATTCTGCTGCATAGTGAAGCGCAACGCTTGCTCCCCATGAATGTGCTACTATATGAAATGTTTCTTTTCCTAGCTGCTCAAGTAATGCTACTACCCATTTTGTTAAATGAGATGCACCGTAATCTTCATCCTTCCCGAAACTTGGTGTTTTCCCATGTCCAGGTAGATCAAACGATACAATATGAAATTTATCTTTTAAAAGTTCCGCTATTTCTATAAAACTTAATTTTGTACTTCCTAGACCATGAAAACAAATGATTTGAGGATTACTTTTATCTCCCCATTCACAAACACTTGCTTCATATTCACCAAATTCTACAAAAAAGTGATTCATTTTTAATCTCCTCTAATTGTTAGATATAAATTAGTTTGAATGTAAAATTGTTTTTTCATAATAAATAAATTCAACAAAATTATCCAAATCCATTTTTCGTAAATAATTTTTATAGAATACGAGAGTTAGAAAGCACCAAATGCTTATCATTTCAGTTAATGGTTAGACTACATCTTCACGCCTATGAAATTAATATAGTTTAATAATTGTACTATACGTCTATCGTAAGTGTGATTTTTCAAAGTTTTATCCAGTCCATTTTTTGCTATTTGTTTTCTTTCTTGTACATGTTCCAAATAATACTCCGCTTTTTGTATAAACTCCCGTGCACTATTAAAAGTTTCTATTTCAACACCTGGTATGTAATGCTTTGCTACATCTGGTCGTATATCAGTTAATTGAAAAGAACCTACAGCATTGATTTCAAAAGTCCTATTATTTACTGAATATGCTTGGATGTTTGCGGCATTACAATTCAATTCTTTATCATTTGGTGAACGGTGTAAATTTATATTGATTTTAGTCGATACGTAAAATTGCAATGCATCCTCATACTTCGCAAGTGGCAATAGTTGTATTTTATCCTTTAATCTTTCATAATTCTTTAACTTCTCCCAACCGAACCCCACAATTTTTATATTTTTTTCTGCTAAATACTCTGAAATAGAATCAACAAAGGTAAGTCTATTTTCAAATGCTGTGCCTATAAAACTAAGATCATACTTATATGTATCTTCTTTCTGAGAAGGTTTAAACACATCTTGATTTGCTGCTAACGGAAGATGAAACACATTCTTACATCCTAACCCTCTATAAAACTTGATACAATTTAAATCTTGCGTAAATATGTAATCATAATACGGCACAAGATGTTGTGTTACATCCGTATAATACGGATCATCTGTCAGCCAAAGTCCAGTAGTAAAACCCGCACTCTTTAGTACTGGCATGACACTAATAATTCCCTCGTTTAAACCACCGAGTACCAAAATAAAATCCGGTTTCATTTTTAATGCGGTTTCTATCGCTCTTTCTGGGTTCACCATAATTGTATTACTGTTTACCTTTTGTAAACTATTCAAAATTGCTGCTTCGATCATTGGGTAATAAAAAGGAATTCCTGATTGAATAAATAAAATTTTCTTAGGCGTATTGTCTTTCATGTCATCCCCCCTATTTCTACATAATCAAAGTGCACGAAAATTAGCAGTCTTTATTCATTTTATGACATCTTACTTTACATGTATAAGCAACGTTTATGTCCATTATGTTGCACTTCCCTCATTTTAGAAGCTGTCACGAAAGGAATAAAATTAGGTTATATTCAGCCCAATTATTAAACATAGAGAATGAATACATAAAAAAAAAAGAGCCTGCTCGTATAAGTTGGCTCTTTCTCTTTTACAATATCTAATACGCTATACAGCAAAAAAACTATGATTACGGTCAAATTACTTCCAAACAACACCTCGCCGCTCATATTCCATTCTATATTCAACAGCAGCTGCAATTTTAGAACTTGCGAATCTTTCCGTGATCCAAAGTCCTAAATCAACTCCTGAAGTAACTCCTCTTGCGTTAATAACATTCCCTTGATCCACAATTCTGTAAGGAAGCAGTTCTGCTCCATATTCACTCATTTCATTCTGCGCCAAATGATGCATTGTCGCCTTTTTATCATTCAATATACCGGATGCAGCTAGTAACATACCTCCAGTACAAACTCCAGCAACGATCGTTCCTTCATTGTGCATCTCTCTAATTATTTTAGTCAAAGTACCAAGCTCAGCTTCCTTTCGCGCCCCATGTTCAGCTTTATGATTCCAGCCACCACCAGGCACAATTAATAAATCTGGACGATTATCCATTCGTAAAAAATCATGTAGTTTGATCGTAACTCCGAACGAAGTAGTAACTTCTTGTTTTCGTTCACTTGATACGAGTTCAACCGTAAATGGAGCCCCTTCTTCTATCGCTCTTTTCAGTACTTCAAAAGGTGCAAAGGAGACAAGTTCTCCGAAACCGTCAAACAATACAATTTGTATTTTCATTTTTTGAACACCTCATATGCTTTCTTTTTCGCATCCAAAATTAAGAGAATAAATGTTATCTACAAATTAACAATGAAGATTGTCTTTCTCCTCTCACTCTATAAACTTCCAAATGTTTTTCCAATTCCCTCTCATCACTTATTACAAGTAGCGTTTTCTTCACAAAGTTCCAATTTAAACTACCGGATAACCATAATAATGAAGAAAGCCTTTTATAATCATTTGATGTTAAAATATTATGGGCCTTATACCCTTCTAAAAATGCTCTAGCAACTTTCGAACATACTTCATGCGACTCTATTCCTTCTGTCCGGGAATACCATTTTATTAAAAAGGCTAAACCTTCAATACGATCTACATATCCAATCGATTCAAAATCTACAATCCCTTTTACACATTGATTCGAATCCCATATGACATTTAAAGGATTTAAATCAGTTTGTACTATATACTCTAGATCATTCGTATGTGCGCATTCTATATGATACTTAGCTAAATCCATATATCTCTGCAATTCCTTGCGTGTACCACCCTTATTTTCTAATAATCTTATAAACTCACCATATCCATCTAAATGAGATTTCTTTTGAAAAATCGGGCTTTGAAACGTACTAGAAATATCATGTATCTTTCTTGCTTCCTTTCCAAAGACTTCTGCCATCGTTTCTGTACAATAAGTGACATGTTCCCCTTCCATCCAAGTAGACAATACAAACCGGTACTGTTCCTCATTCCAAGTGAGTAATGTAAAGGACTCTCCCGCCCTATTCTCCTTAATCTGCATAAATGGAATTCCATGCTCTCGTAAATAATACGTAAACCGCACTTGCTCTTTCAATTGTTCATTTGATAACGTCCCAAAGGCCGGATTGATTGTTCGATCGCTATTTATAAACCGTGCTGAGTACCGATCTCCATTTACGATGATTTTATAGTGTAGATCGGTATGCCAACTGTTCGTATGTAGTTCTTCTTCAACTATTAATGTACGGATTTCTTTAAAATAGTTCATTAATACATCTTTAATTATATGTTTCATCCTTTTTTCCTTTCATGTGAAAATTTTTTATTACAAACTACTTTTTATAACCACTATCTCGATTATTATAAAAACCAAATTTTATTTATTATTAACTATCAATAGTGTTTTATATGTATAAATTTAATAAAAGGGGATGACTATTCTAACTATATCATCCTTACATAATATTCTACATTTGTTGAGATAGTTGTTGTAAACCAATGTAGTGGTGACTATCTATAGAAAAAAGAGCCAATCCCCTATACAATAGAAGATTGGCTCTTTCCTTTATTTACTCCCCTGTTTCAGAAAATCGTTTTATACGTTCTCCAATTTCATCGCGAACACGTTGAAATTCAGACCACTCTTTTCCTGCTGGATCATCGAATCCCCAGTGTACACGATTAACGTGCGGAGGTGTGGAAGGACAAACAGAATCTGCATGACTACAAAGGGTAACAACTAAATCAGCGTTATTTAAAATATTTGAATCGATTATATCCGATGTTTGATTCGTTATATCAATATTTACTTCATTCATTGCTTTAATAGCATTTGGATTTACTCCGTGTGCTTCAATTCCTGCAGAATATACATTCCACTTATCACCTACATATTGTTTGCCCCATGCTTCTGCCATTTGGCTTCGGCATGAATTTCCTGTGCATAAGAAATAGACTGTCTTTTTGTTTTCCATGTTGTTTTCCGCCTTTGTTTTTAAATTATACTGGTTGATCATTAAAATATTTACGCTTAAACCAAAAAGCGACATTTACAAGTGCAATCATTACAGGTACTTCCACTAACGGACCAATAACAGCTGCAAATGCTGCGCCTGAATGAATACCAAACACACCAACTGCTACAGCAATTGCTAACTCAAAGTTATTACTACCTGCTGTAAATGCTAACGTTGTAGTCACCGGATAGTTTGCACCAATTTTTCTTCCCATAAAGAAAGAAACAAAAAACATGACAATAAAATAGATTAATAACGGAATTGCTATTCTTACTACATCTAATGGTACGCTAACAATCATTTCCCCTTTTAAAGAGAACATAATGATGATTGTAAATAGTAGTGCCAGCAATGTAAGTGGACTAATCTTCGGTATAAACACCTTTTCATACCACTGTCTTCCTTTTAACTTAACGAGTACAAAGCGTGTCAACATACCTGCTATAAAAGGAATTCCCAAATAGATAAATACGGATTTCGCTACTTCTATCATTGTAATATCAACAATAGCCCCTTCAATCCCTAACCATTCTGGAATGACTGTTACAAACACGTATGCATAAACGGAGAAGAATAACATTTGAAATACTGAGTTAAAAGCTACTAAACCTGCAGCATACTCTTTATCCCCATCTGCAAGGTCGTTCCAAACAATTACCATTGCAATACAGCGTGCTAAACCAATCATAATGAGCCCGACCATGTATTCTGGCTTATCAGAAAGAAAAATAATTGCTAAAACAAACATAAGTACAGGTCCGATAATCCAGTTTTGTACTAAAGATAAAACCAATACTTTTACATCTTTAAATACACGGCCCATTTCCTCGTAACGAACTTTCGCTAATGGTGGATACATCATGACAATTAAACCGACAGCGAGTGGAATAGACGTCGTTCCAACTTGTAATTTATTTAGTCCGTCTACTACACTAGGAAACACAAACCCTAAACCAATCCCAACAGCCATAGCTAGAAAAATCCATAGCGTTAAATATCGATCTAGAAAAGATAAACGTTTCATTTTATTTTCCATCTCCTATTAACAACAAGAATTTTTTTCTACTACGTTAGAAGTCGTGCAACAAGAAGGCTCTTCAATTTTATGAACATCACTATGTGCTTTCGTATAAAAGAATTCCCACTCGTTCCCATCAGGATCTGTTACCCAAAACTTATCTTGAACTGCATAGCAACAAGTCGTATCCATCTCATCACGCGCAAAGAAACCTTCTTTTTCTAACCTTTCTTTATGTAATGTAATTTCTTCAGCTGTATCCACTTGGAAACCGAAATGATTTACCTGATTTCCCTTCACTTCATCTCTTACATTCAGTGTGAAATTAAGTCCTGGCGTCTCTAATAAAAATTTTGCATAATCCACTTTCACCTTAACTGGTGACACACCAAATACCTTTTCGTAAAATTCAATAGACTTCTCTAAATCCGTAACATTTATACCAACGTGAACATATCTCATAGCTAATTCCTCCTCTTTATATTTCATTAATCAATTTTTTTTGATTAATGGCGCAAAATTTTAACAGCAACTACCTTTGCCTGTTTTTCTAAAGATACAGCATAATTCTTCTGATAATAAATTATTTACTTCCGCATCATTTAAATCATAATAACTCCACGTACCTTTTGTTTCTTTTACAATTAAACCTGCATCTAATAAGATCTTTAAATGATATGACAACTTAGATTGCGTCATTTCAAAAATCTCTGTTAAATCACATACACAAGTCTGGCCTCGCTGGCAAAGTTCATACATAATCTCTAAACGCTTCTGATCCGCTAATGCTTTGAATTTTTTCTCATAGAGCTGAAAATCTTGTGCCACTGTAGTCACTCTCCCTTCATCAATTTTTTTTGATATTTATAGTATATACGCTGTTGAGTTCTTTATGCAACTTATTAATCAATTTTTTTTGATTTATCAAAAAAACTTCCTCTTCAAAATCTATACTTGAATACTTTTTCTTGCTCAATATAAAATAGCTTTCTTACAAATTAATACGATAATTTAATATTAACATGGTGCAGTTTCAGGGGTAAGTTATCAGAAAACATATGAAGTAAGCACTCTACAAATGATAATATATTAAATCTCGTTAAAACAAAAAGATATGTCCTAGTAGTATACCTAGGACATCCCCTTCATTTTATAATTTCTAGATTCTATACATCACTAACAATTGAATATACCTTCTGTCTAAAACATAGTATTATCATTAGCTGCCTCATTTGGAATCTCTTGAATTACATCCCAGTGTTCAACAATCTTACCATTCTTTATACGAAATATATCGACTATAGCAACTCCCTTATCTTGAGAATTAGTACGAGAATGTACATGAAGAGCAACTGTATCTCCTTCTACTACTACTCGTTTAATCTCTGCAGAAGAATTAGGATTTTTAACAAAGTCCTCCTTAAAGAAATCCATGAAGGCTTTTCGTCCGTCAGCAACAAAAGGATTATGTTGCTTATAATCTTCACTTACATATTTAGGGATAATATCGATATCATGTTTGTTAAAAACTTCATTATAGAAATCAACTACCATCTTTTTATTCTTTTCATTTTCTGTCGCTTCTTTCGATACCGATGCAACATTCTCACTCTTTATTGAGTGACCTTTGGTATTACCAGTTGAAGCTTGAAATATCAAAGTCGACACAATTCCTAAAATAAACACAGAAATAATTATTACTATTAAATTTTTCTCTAATTTCATTTATGCCTACCTCTTCTAATCGTATAAGTTATCTTCCATAACACGCTTGAGAAGTAGAAACCTTCCCAAAAATGTAATGTGAGGGGGAATGTTAGGAAATTACACTCCCCCTTATACAAGGCATGTTAGAAACTAATAACTCTAACTTAATACCTCATTAACAGTTGCACTGTCCACAATTTGAATAAACTTCTTAACCTTATCGTTCTCATCAAACTCATAAAGATGACAGAAATCTGCTATGAATGATTTCCCTGTTACTTTATATGTTCCACTATATTTTCCATACACGATAACAGTATCGTTATTAAAAGCATAAATTTCATCTTTAGCGTTATAGTTATCCCATTCCGTGCCAAGACGTTCATGTACATTTTTCACTACTGCATCAGGACCTGTATAAGTGCCCGCATATGGAAACCCAGCAGCTTCTGTCCAAGATACATTTTCACTTAAATACGTTTTGAAAGCATCCATTTTCCCCTCGCCAGTTAACACATACGTTTCATGTAATAGTTTTTGATATTTATTCATAGCATTAACCCCAAGGCATTTCTTTTGTTACAACTTTTGCACTTAATTCTAATACACCTTTATTTGCATAGTCTGGATATGCTGCTTCAAGTTTCGCTACAAAATCTTTTGAAGTTTTACTTTCCTCAGAAGCTTGAACCGCAGTTCTTAGGTAATCCATAGTTGCAATAATCGCTTGATTATCTAAGGATTTTTCAATTGATCCATGGCTAGGTACAATTATGTCAGCATTTAATGCTTGTAATACTTTCAAGTTCTCAATCCATGCCTCCATAGCCGCTTTTGAGCTAGTATCCGCTAAGAATACATGTATTTCGTTAAATACATCAATACCACCAATTAATACTTTTAGCTCTTTATTAAATAAGCTAGTTCTGTAATGATCTAAGCCTACTAGTTCAAATGTTAACCCCTGAAAATCAATCGTTTTTTCTTTAAACACTTGAGGTAATACTACGTTGCTTGGTGCGTTTTCTCCTAGGGCACCTTTCCAAACTTTTAATTTACCTAAGACAGAATGAACAATATGTTCAACAGTAGACTCTGTAGCATACGCTATAGCTTCTGGGTAAGCAGCCTTAATAACTTCTAATCCAAAGTAGTAATCAGGATCCCCATGAATAATAAAGATTTTATCTAAAGATAAGTCGTTTTTTTTCAGATACTCAACAATTTCTTTCGAATCAGATTGAGTAAATTTTGAGTTTATTAAAAATGCATGTCCCGCTTTCTCAACTAAGGTTGCAGTGACCATAAAACTTTTTTCGTCTGAACTAAACACCGTCAATTTCACATCTTTTTGATTTGTATCAATTGTTTTAAACATAGAATGTTATTCTCCTTTTGTTAAATTTATTTTCTAGTTAACATATTTTTATCTTGTTCCGACAGAAGCTCCCTCTTCAATTTACCTGAAAGTGTGATAGCACCAGCAAATAGGCGAGAGATGAATGTCGGTTGGTGTAAGCTAACATGTTTGCTACTATAGTCAATAGAAACATTAAAATTGGACTCTTTTTAAAAATAAGTTGAAACTATGACTGTTATAAAAAGGTTTAAGTCCATCCACTTCTAGCCTTTTTTAAAACGTTAAATGTTATATACTGTAACTTAAAATTCATTAATATAAATTTTTAAAACGCGCTTCAATTTTATCCGGCGTCATTACCCCACCACCAATAGGGATAATTTGATTATCCTTTTGTAAAAGTAATGAAGGATAACTATTAACACCAAGCTGTCGCACTTTATTGAAATCGTTTTGGACATCTATTATTGTTTCTTGAGCGTTTAAACGTTCTAATACTTGTTCAGGGTCCAAACCATGCTCGATTGCAATCTTACGATATGTTTCAGGATCACTCAGACTTTGGCCCTCATAATAAAACGCTTTTTGCATAGCCGCAGTGAATTCTAACAAACGGTCTGGTGCTAATGAGCGTAAAGCTGAAAAGCCAATTGCAGCATCTTTCGAATTCATTTTAAAAGTCCCTTCTTCCACCAATTTTTGATATGAAGGACCAAATTCTGCACCTGTAAGTTGATTAATTCTTTTATTCCCCTCTTCTATATATGAGAAATTTTTTATTGGTAAATCATCTAAAAATAATCCTCCACATAAAACCGTTAACGGCATTTCAGTGTGTTCTTTGTAAAATCCTTTAATACTTTCTGAAAATCCATAGCACCATCCACAATATGCGTCCCATACGTATATAAGATTATCTTGTTTCGTCTTCATTTAAATCCCCTACCTTTATTTTTATTAACCAGTCCAGCTATCACTTAAAATTCTCAGCTAACTTTTTGGTTTATATAAGTACATCTTTTTTATATCTTGTTCTTTTTTGAGTTACCTTACTATATTTTTCAAAACTAACCTTTCCCAAAAAGATTAGATAAGATTTCTAATGAAAGATAGCGCTGCACATCATTGCTCCAAAATAGAAGATACTAAAATTCGGAATATATCTTGATTTAAATATGTTAGTAACTTTCTACACCGGGCGATAACATGTGGACTACCATCCTTAATTAAATATATAAACCTTATTTTCACTTTAAATATCCATAAGTTGTAACTAACTCAATTACAACCTTATGTAACCATATTAGTTACAACTATAGTAGAAGTCAATTCTTTTTTAACAAAAACAATAAATTTCTACCCTAACGCTTTTAGAATTCTATTATTAAAAACTGACTTCTTGTTCTTAAATTTGTTAAAAAGCTTAGTAATTCCCTAAAAACATCACTAGTAAATATGGAACAACAAATTCAAGATAATTTACAAAACAAATAATATAAGTACCTCTTTCATGGCTTACCGACAGAGTACCAGTTCTAGTACATGGTTTTTTTCAAAGCATTACATTTTGTTTTTACCTTTAATAGAAACTACCTGATTAACTAAAACAGGAACTGTCCCACCATGACTTATAATTTTTTATCCCTGTACATTGTGCGGGAATTTTTTTCATAAAGAAAAGACACCCTAAAGTGCCTTCTTTCAATGTGAACCATCACAATTTCAATAGTAAGTATTGGACTCTCATCCAAATATACTTTTACCATGTTAAATTGTTTGATTCATTGAGGAATAGGGTTCAAATTTGGGTTAGCATCACATCGCTAACATACTAAGGTTTTATGCTACCCAAAAACAATGATTTTTACTCTGGGGATCTCAATTTTATTATTTGGGGATTTATGCTTTTCTTAGCTTGATAGCGATGTGGTAGGGCCCTATATTTGACTCTTTTTCTACACCTAGATATTCTAGAGTTCGTTCTAACATAAGTGCTGCCTGTTGACGTGTGAGTGTGCCATATGGCGTAAACTTAGTAGCTGAAACACCTCGGATAATTCCTGTATCGTATAGGGCTTGTACATCACAATACCGGCTGCGAACGTATTTACATCAAGAAGATTAATGGAGCAAATGATGATTGCCCTAAATTGGTTTGATAGCTGTTTTTGCAAAGTTTGAGCGTGATATTATTCTTTGAAATTCTCTTCTTAAAGATAATACGTAAATACAAACAAAACCAGCAAAACAACGTTCCTATGTCGTACTGGTTTTGTTGAAGTCCATTTTGAATTGTAGCTAGTTCAACGTAATTGCAAATTCTGAGTTCGGTGCCCCAGCAATTACAACCGTTCCATTCTTCGGCAGTTTTACTTTGTTATTGCCGCTCACGATGGTAAAGTTGACACATACTCCATTCTCATCATACACCGCGAACGCACCCTTCGATGGCAATGTCACGGTCATCCTTTTTCCTGCTGCCGCTTGCGGGATCGTAAACCATTTAGCATGCCCATTTGCTTGCAGAGTAACTTTGGATGATTGGCCAGCATCAAGTGGTTTTACGTTGTTTCCACTTACGTATAACAACCCGGCCATTTCCATATATTCATTGCCGCCTTCTGTATAGAAATGCGTTTCCGTCGTATCACGGCCATTCATCACGGGGATCTGGAGCTGATGCGCCGCGGTGTTCGGACCTGTAATTTTTCTGCCCTCCCAATAGCCCGCCAGGCCTTCCTTACGAATAATTTGTGTGGTAATAAGTTTCGGTTGTACGAGATATTCAATAGAACTAAATTTCTCATTCACGAGATAGAACTTGACACCTTCCCGCTTCGCCCATGCGGCAGCGGTTTTCTTCGATAGCACATTGTCTTCTAGTTTCTCGGCTAAATAGTGAGTCATCGCACCTTGCCCTAAGTCTGGTGTCGATTTATATGTGCTCTCCCTCAAATAAGTTCTTCCATTCTTCTCGGTGACAAAGTTGAGCTTAGAAGTACCCTTCTCATTAATAAAGCTTCCATCCACAGTATATACATATTTTTCTTCTCGATTAGATGGTAAGAACAGTTCTCCATTCTTCGTAATTTCAATTTTGAAATGAGTTTCGCTATTGCCATAAAAGCCCGCTTTCTTTGCCACGTCTTGAGGCATCTTGACCTTGACCGGCTTGCCAAAAGATTTGTTCGGCTTGATGTTCTTAATTGTCCCCTTCTCTTTAAGCACGGCGAGCAGCAATTCAGTTGCCAGCAGTTGATTTGTAGAGCTTCGTCCACCGGATGACAACACAGCCGCTGCCATTTTCTGTTCCGGAAGCACGACCAGTATAGCATGTTGCAGTGCCGTGTCGCCGCCCTTAGCCAAGCCTTTTATCCCATATTCACTGAATGGGTATAGTTTCACACTATCCCAGCCAAGACCATAGTTAAAAATATTATCTCCATCCCCCGGCCACATTCCTTTTTTATATTCCTCTTGCTCCATCGCCTTGACTACCTTATCAGAGAGAATCCCTTTTCCCTGTCCCATAAATAATTGTGAGAATCGTACCATATCTTCTGCCGTGGAAGAGACCCCTCCCGTACCAATCACATTCACCGATTCAATTGGAAGCTGCCCTTGGTACGCCGGAAAATAAAGTCCAGCCCGCTTTTCGTCTCTCCATTTGTCCTGCGGCGTTTTTGTATGATTCATCTTTAAGGGTTCTGTAAACCGTTGATGTAGAAATTCGGTAAAGCTCATACCGCTGACTCTTTCCACCAAAATTTCGGCCAGCGTAAAACCATCGTTGCAGTATACCGAGAACGCGCCAGGGTCTGCTTTCAGGCTCTGGTTGGACAATTGCTGCAACAAGAAATCATGGGAATAGGTATCATTATCGTTAAATAAAAATGCATTACTTAACGTGGAACCTTGCAAGCCGGAGGAGTGATTCAACAACATACGCGGGGTAATGCGTTTGTACCGCCCATCTTTCATCTTAAAATCAGGAACATAGTTAACCACAGGAGCATCCAAATCGACTTTTCCTTCGTCGACCAATTTCATTACAGCCGCTGTTGCATACATTTTACTGACTGAACCAATCCCGTATAGAGTATCTTTGGTTAGTGGCTGTTCCCCTTCCATATCGTTCTTTCCAGCCTGCCCCGACAAAGTAAGCTTGCCATTATCAATTAGCGCATACTGCACGCTAGTCGTCCCATGGGACTTCGTGAGTAGCGCAGCCTTCTCTGCTGCAATCTTCTTCAGCTCTTGGCTAGCTACTTCTACGTTAGATACAACTGTAGTCTTACTATCAGAAAATGCTTTCGCCCCTGTTGGTAGAATCATAGTTAGCGCTAATGTAGCGGCTAATACACCAGTTAGTTTATTTTTCATGAGGGAATTGCCTCCTTAGATAAGTGATCAATTTCATCATTTGTTTGTTTAACTATGAAAATATGATAAAATTTATCCGTTCTTCCTTTTGGCCTACTTGCTAAATTCAGCAAGTAAAATATTTTTAAAAGGATCAGGACTATCAGCATTAAGGCTGTTCAAATTGACAGCTAATGTATGCTTGCCTCCAAGTGTACCTCCAGCAAAAGTAACAAACCCTGGAATGCTACCTCCGTGTCCCCATATTGAGACACCGTTTGGAAGCTTAGTTTCATAGATTCCAAGACCATATCTGCCAAGTGCAACTTCTCCTGTTGGAACTGTAGTAAGCATTTGTTTTAGTTGCTGTTCTTTTATTAATTTACCTCCAAGTAAGTAAGAGAAGAATTTGTTTAAATCATCAGCAGTAGAAATCATATCTCCAGCCGAGCTCCCCATACTTGGGTTATAATACGTAACATCTTTTGGCTCACTTGCTCCGTCTAGTTGGATATATCCACGGGCATGCTTGGTTCCTGGAATCACGCTTGAATTGCCAGGTAAGAATGTATTCGATAATTCAA
The DNA here is from genome assembly GCF_052947655.1 of Bacillus pretiosus. Classification (NCBI taxonomy): domain Bacteria; kingdom Bacillati; phylum Bacillota; class Bacilli; order Caryophanales; family Bacillaceae; genus Bacillus; species Bacillus pretiosus. The sequence goes on from NZ_CM129593.1 coordinate 3,062,422, forward strand.
GCGGTTCAATAATCCGATTTTCAATCTCTTCCGCATAGCTGTTCCCGGTTACTGTTTCAATAAGGATCCCTAGTAATACGTATCCTGTATTTGAATAAGACCAGCTCTTTCCTGGAGCAAAATCTGGGGGCATCGAAATCCCCATCTTTACTAATTCTTCAGCCCTATACGATTTTTTTGTATCCATAAGATTAAAACTTTTTGACCTTGTGTATTCAGCGATACCACTTGTGTGGTTCAATACTTGCCGGATAGTAAACTGTTTATCATCATATCCGTTTCCTTGAATGACACCAGGCAACCATTTTTCAATAGAGTCGTCTAGATTCAAGCGGTTCTCTTCGGCTAATTGAAGTACAACTGTTGCCGTGAACGTCTTCGTCACGCTACCAATGCGAAAGCGAAAATCTGTTTTCATTGGTTTCTTGCTGCTCAGATTCGCTACCCCAGCGGCATAACTCCATGTTTTTCCACCCTCAGAAGTTTTAGCAAGTATCCCCGGGAATCCAAGTTGCAATGTATCCCGCACTGCTTGCTTGACAGAATTACGATCTCGTTGAGTACTTGTTTGTACCGAACTAGATACACTTTGAGTAGGTTCTGCTTTTACAATTAAGGTTGGCGTTGTGTATAACAGAGAACTTCCAGCTATTAAAAGGGCCAGACTTGCACATGTAATTTGACTACGTGTTTTCATAGGGCATCCCTCTCCTCTATTCATATTGTATAGGTGGTTTCTTGCTATTTCGTATTAACCACACAACTACCATCTCCACCAATGAAAAAAGGTCAACATTGAATTCGTAATCATCTTCATATTTATTATTTTTACAAACGCCATTCTGTCCTGGGTAAATCCCTCTTTTTCCACGTATATGTTAACCACATAAATTACTTCTTTTCCTTGAAACAGTCTTGTTACTGGTCTGTTTTTCATATATAAATCATATCTGTTCCGCCTTTCACGCTTCTTTATATTTTTATCATACACAATGAAAATTTCTTTTTTCTTACCCATTTCTTACAAATTACTTACTTTCAAAATCGCTTTTATAATAGGATAGAAGGAGCATCTGTGCCGTAAAGTTCAGTAAATATATTAATCAAAAAGAAACACAGTTTTTTTACTTCTGTGTTTCTTTTTACCATCCTTTTAAATATTAAGAGTCGATTTACCCTTAACAGGATGAATTCTGGCTCTTTTCTAATGTAATTTTTTTCTTGCAATACAACACAAATGACATTGTGCTGCATGAAACACTCCTAACGTTGTTAAAATCACTTGTTTTTAAGTCAAAATTTATTTAACTTAGGGCGGATACTCCATATCCATCAGCTTAAGAAAAATAAACGCCCTCAAAACGAAAAAATAAGCTACCTTCTCAAAGTAACTACCTGTAGAAAAAGAAAATGTTCATTTAGGAGATATATTAAAACCTTAGCTTGATAGTAATGTGGGGCTACCCCACATCCATCAACTTAAGGAGAATAAACGCCACCAAAACAAAAAAAGCCCCAAATTTTTCTCGAAAATAAGGTGGGGCTTTTGAACCAGAAAAGTATATTTTTAACTATGAAAACTACGGTAAATTTTTCCTTTTTTCTCTACTTGCTAAATTCAGCAAGTAAAATATTTTTAAAAGGATTAGGACTGTCAGTTCTACCCAAACTATTCCAATTGACAACCAACGTATGCTTACCTCCAAGTGTACCTCCAACAAGAGTAGTAAACCCTAGAATGCCACCTGTGTGTCCCCATATCGAGACACCGCTTGGAAGCTTAGTTTCATAGATTCCAAGACCATATCCATCGATTCCTTCTCTTCCTGTAGGAACTGTAGTAAGCATTTGTTTTAGTTGTTGTTCTTTCAGTAATTTGCCACCGAGCAAGTAAGAGAAGAATTTGTTTAAGTCGTCAGCAGTAGAAATCATATCTCCAGCCGAGCTACCTGCACTTGGGTTATAATAAGTAACGTCTTTTAGCTCACTTGCTCCGTCTGGTTGGTCATATCCACGGGCATGGTTAGTGCCTGGAATAACGCTTGAATTGCCTGGTAGGAATGTATTCGACAATTCAAGTGGTTCAATAATCCGATTTTCAATCTCTTCCGCATAGCTGTTTCTGGTTACTTTTTCAATAAGAATGCCCAGTAATACGTATCCTGTGTTTGAATAAGACCAGCCCTCTCCTGGGTCAAAGTCTGGGGGCAAAGAAACCCCCATCTTCACTAACTCTTTAGCCGTATACGATTTTTTTGTATCCGTAAAATCAGCGTCTTTTGACCTTGAGTATTCAGCGATACCACTTGTATGGTTCAATATATGCCGGATAGTAATCTTGTTACCATCATATCCATTTCCTTGAATGACACCAGGCAACCAGTCTTCGATGTAGTCGTCTAGATTCAGGCGATTCTCTCCAGCTAATTGAAGTACAACTGTTGCGGTGAACGTCTTCGTCACACTCCCAATGCGAAAGCGAAAATCTGTTTTCATTGGTTTCTTGGTTCTCAGATCCGCTATCCCAGCGGCATACCCCCACGTTTTTCCACCCTCAGAAGTTTTAGCAAGTATCCCCGGGTATCCAAGTTGCAATGTATCCCGCATTGCTTGCTTGACGGAAGTACGATCTCGTTGCGTATTTGTTTGTAACGAACTAGATACATTTTGAGTGGGCTCTGCTTTTACAATTGAGGTTGGTGTTGTATATAACAGGGAACTTCCAGCTATTAAAAGGGCCAGACTTGCACATGTAATTTGACTACGTATTTTCATAAGGCATTCCTCTTCTCTATTCATATTATATCAGTGTTTGTTTACTGTTCCTTACTTCCTGACAAGACTTAGGGAAAGGCCCTCACGCATATAGATTAAAGCCCCAGTACAAAGATATCTATCAATACCAACAATTTGAGCCATTTAAATCTCCATCCCTCCTATAACAAAATCATTCAAAGGTATGAAAGCATATTATGTACCCTTAGTTATTGTTAGGATTAACACAACATGAGACATAACCCCAACCCATATTTTACTTTATTTATCCATAATATGTATTGAGAAAGAATGTAAATTCGAATCCTTTCCGTCCCCCAACTATTGATCGTTTTTTTCACCTATTATAATTAGTTATTTAGAATTTCATAATAAAAACTGTAAAAAAAATAACGAGTCCCTTAACGTACAGGAAGCGGTTGAAAAATATGTCTAAACGCACAATTTTCTTTTTTTTGATATGGTGACCCCATCGCAATCAAGCTAAGGTTTTGAAGTACCCACTAAATGAACTTTTTCTTTCTCTACAGGTAGTTACTTTGAGAAGGTAGCTCATTTTTTGTTTTTGGGATGTTTACTTTTCTTAAGTTGATGGATGTGCGGTCGAACCCCTATGCATTTCATCAATCATTCCCTTGACTCTCCATTTATAGTACTGTATAGTACTAATATGAAAAAAAATACACTTACTAATAAAGATATTGCTCTGCAATCCGCTTTTACATTGTTTCTTACTAAAGGTTTTCTAGCAACAAGCATGGACGACATAGTCGCACATAGCAAAGTTTCAAAAACGAACATTTATTATTATTTTAAGAGCAAGGAGGAGCTGCTGCTCGCTATTGTTAATCAGTTGATAGAACATTACGAGCAGCGAATTAATTATATTGTGTCTCAAACTGAGCCCACCGTTCAAGAGAAATTAGAAGCGGTACTCCACATTTTAAGCGATACTATTGAACAAAATAACTACCTTGGCGGTTGTCCTTTCCTGACTCTGTATACACAGACGCCTATTGACGCGGTTGAAATTAGAGATAGAATCAAGAGTTTTTTTGAAAAACAGCTGCATGGTGTTGAATTGATTTTAGCCCAAGGGATTGCACGACAAGAACTAAAGAAAGAGCTACCCGTTAAACAAACAGCTATGTTGATTGTCTCCTCTATTGAGGGTGCTCTCTTCTTGGCTCAAGCTTCTAACAACCAAGATATGATCAAAAATTTATTTCCTACTTTAGCTTCCATGCTAAAGTAATATTTTTAGATGCATTAGTACTAATTAGTACTATAAAATAATAAAGGAGTGTTTTTATTATGAATATCTTCATGACTGGCGGAACTGGTTATATTGGACGTCATTTAATCGCTGAGTTAGCTTCTCAGCATCAGATTTATGTACTTGTACGTCAAAAAAATCGTCTTCTTACCATCATCAATCAACTGGCACCCGATCAACAGAACAACATTGTTCCTGTTATCGGTGATCTAACGCAGCCTCGATTAGGTTTAAGTGATGACAGCTACAAACAATTACTTGCAACTGATCTAATTATTCACGCAGGAGGTCCAATGAATATTGAGTTGAACCTCATTGAAGCTGAACAGTCTTTCCTCACCCCTGCAAAATCCCTTGTTCGGCTAGCACAGGATATCCACGCTGAAAAAGAATTAAAGCATTTTATCCATGTCGCAGGCTTTATGAGTCCCTATCATGAACAAAATGCATTGTTGGATCTAGATCATTTGCTGGACAATCAACCGCCTTATGAAAAAATGAAGTTTTTAGCCGACTCTTATATACGAAAATCTCTTCATAACATGAGCATTCCCTTATCTACTGTTAATCCTAGTGTAATCGTCGGAGACTCCTTCTCAGGGAAAACAGAACAGATTGGAGGCCTTAGTATCTTAGTCGATGCCGTAAGGCGAAATCTTATGCCGCTTGTTCCAGGCGGCGACGATTATTGGTTACCAATGGTTCATATTGACCATGTGGCTTCGTTTATTTCAAAACTTGTTAACACAGAAGGGTTATCAAGCAATACCTACTATCTTTTAGATTCTAAGCAAGAAAGTCCGTCGATCCGAACTTTCATCAAACTCATGGCACACGAATTACAGACAACAAAGCCGTTAGGAACTATACCGCTTCCGTTATTGAAAACTGTGCTTAGAATGGGTGCTGATAAGATGCTTGGTATTCCTAAAGAATCCATGAGTTTTCTTGTTAAGTCGGAATTCCCTGTTTACAGTAAATTAGAAATAGAACAAAGGAACGGCAGAAATTCATTCGTAGTTCCGTCCACGCTCCCTTTTATCATTAGTGATTTGGATTATCGGTTAAATCATTTAGGCCTGAATCAAAATGAGCAGAAAGATTTTAGTCAACGAAGAAGGGCTAACTTAGTTTCGCTAGAGAAAGATAGGAATGAAACACCTATTATTTTTCTTCATGGGACGTTCAGCAATGCCGATGCCCTTTTGCCCCTCTCACAATTTTTAAGCGGTTTAAATACTTGGTTCGTAGATTTACCTGGATTTGGGCGTACCCCTTATCACCATAATCCTTCTGTGATAGAAGGCTATGTAGAGAGCATTTCCACTATGATCACTGAGTTGAACAGACCCGTTATATTAGTGGGGCATTCATTTGGCGGATTGATTGCGGCTCAAGTGATGGAACGGCTGCCCTCACTGATCAAACAACTCATTTTATTGCAGCCAGTACTGCATCCTATCCAACCTAAATATAGATTTCGACGTATTACAAGTTTCGTTCTAAAATATATGGAGCCCGCCCGTTTGGAAAAAGAGCTAATTCAAACCAATAGCTTCAGAACATCGAGTCAATTATTGAGTAATTACGCTCATTCTGTGGTCCGTGATTTAAAATCCCCCCGTATACGCAAAACTAACGCTACGGTCATGTCTTGCTTAACTATATCAAAATCCATCCAGTTAAATCCCGAGACATGGGATAAGAGGAAAATTAAGATACTATGGGGAGCTTTGGACAAGGATCATCATGTCCCAAAGCAGTTTGAACACTTGGATATTACACGTATTCAGTACGGTCATCAGTTTCCTGTTGAATCTCCTGAACTAACTGCTCAATGGATTTCTCAAGCTGTAACAGTATAAAGGTTCTTTTGATAGTATTGATGGAGGTGTGATTGTCAACACAAATTCAGACTGCTTTTTTAAGGGCTCGTTTTCTGAACTCAACTGAACTTAAATAACCTAAAGTTCCATGTGCATGATGATGGTTAAACTGGTTCTGTTGCAAAGTTTGAAAAAAGCATAAACAGGTTGGTAAATGCAGAACAATGTTTAGGAAGTAGCTAGTAATTGTTGAAGTTCATTGTACGTTGAAAAGGCGGAGTCTCTTTGAAGACTTCGCCTTTGTTTATATAGGGTATGAAAGGTTTCATAAGCGTGCAGATTTACTTTTTACTTTCCAAATTCAATAGATGGGATTGCCATATTTATGACTCCATCGCATGATGGTTGTTGTTTTCACTGAAATACCACGTTCTTTCAGGATTTCAGATACATCACGATAACCGAAAGAAAAACGGCAGTAGTAGCCGACAACTACTAAAATAACATCTTACTTGAATTGTTTTCCTTTAAAATATCTCATGTCCGATTCCCCTAAATCCTGTTTTCTAGAGTGTAGCTTCATGTAGAAAAACTTGTTATATGAAAATGCGAGAATTTCCGTTTCATAAATAGGACGGATCATATCCATGACGCAACCTGCTGTAAAAGAGCGTATTAATAAACTTGAAGATCAAGGAGTTATAGCGGCTTGCCGAACAAAATTTGAGCCTTCTAAAATTAATAAAAACATTCAAGCATTCATCATGTTTAAAACGAGTCAATACTCTGATTTCATCCAATTTTGTAATGCCGCTCCCGAAGTAACTGATTTATATCGAATTAGCGGGGAGTTTAATTATATGATGAAGGTCATGAGCGATTCGATGGATTCTCTCGCTACATTTTTAGACTCCTTAATGCAATTTGGATTATCGTCTCCTTTAATTGTTTTAAAGAGTGAGTTTGAGGAGAAATTGTCGTTCTGATAAGAGGGTACTAAGATAAAGATACCGAGTGTATGTGGGAAAATTCTTATATAATATAAAAAGAACCAGCCATAGGCTGGTTCTTTTTTCATTCAATTTCCTACTAGAAAATCCAGAGATACGTCTCCTTCTCACCTACCCCTGATTTCTCTGCGCCTCTCTAAACTCCTCCTTCACCTTCTCTAACAGCCCTTCTTCCGTAATTAATCGATACGCTGTATTTGCTAGTGCTTTTGCGGATGTAATTAACGCTTTATCTCCAAGTTCTGAACGTGCTGCTTCTCTAAATTCATTCGTATGCGCAATTAAGTCATCTGGACCGATTTTAATGTACGGATGAATTGTTGGTACGACTTGACTTACGTTTCCTGCGTCTGTTGAGCCGATGCCAAATCTTTCTTTCCGATTTACGTCTTCACCTTGTAATTCTAGTTCTTCGGCTACGACGTCATTATATGTTTTTGTTACGAGTAGTTCATCGATTTCGTTTTGGAATTGATGGATTTTCACTTTTGCGCCTGTTGCTAACGCTGCTCCTTGTGCGATATTTTTTACTTTTTCTGTTACTTCTGCACATCTTTTTCGCGTTGCTGCACGGATGAAGAACCTTGCTGATGCGTAGTCAGGAATAATATTAGGTGCTTTTCCCCCCTCGGTAATAACGCCATGAATTTTCACATCTGATGGAAGTTGTTGGCGAAGTGCGTTAATACCGTTATAAAGTTGAATTATCGCATCTAATGCGTTAATCCCTTCTTCAGGTGAAGCTGCGGCGTGAGCTGTTTTTCCGTAAAAATGAAAATCAAGTGGATCGACTGCTAGTGAAGGGCTCGTTGGCGCTGTTTTTCCGCTCGGATGAATCATAAGTGCCGCATCAATATCTTTAAATAACCCCGCTTTTACATAACTCGCTTTCGCACTACCATTTGGTCCTCCTTCTTCGGCTGGAGTACCAAACACGACAACTTCTCCGCCAATTTCTTCAAGCGTTTCTGATAATGCGATCGCGGCCGCAACGCTAATTGTGCCAATTAAATTGTGACCACACGCATGACCAAGTCCTGGTAAAGCGTCATACTCAGCTAAAAATGCGATAACTGGCCCTTGTTTTCCTGAACTTTTTCGCGCGATAAATCCTGTTTCATGTCCAGCTATATTGTGCTGCAGCTGAAACCCTGCACTACCTAGTAATAAACTTAACGTTCTTGATGCGTAAAACTCTTGGTTACCAATCTCCGGATTCGCATGAATATCGTGACTTGTTTCTATGTACTTTTCCTTATTTCTTTCTATACTCTCTTCAATTGTTTTTCTTTGTGACGTTACTCCAGTCGCTCCCATTTCTCTTCCCCCTTATATTTTCACATAAAAAAGCCTCTTTCTAAAAGATAGAAAGAGGCTTCTGCATTTACAGTCAAAATGAGCTTCTTTCTTATCTTTCAAGTTACCTTGCTGGAATTGGCACAGTATTCATAAAAGAATCCGCTGCCGAGGTGTCATAGGGCCAGTCCCTCAACCTCTCGTGATAAGAATTTTCATAAGATTATATTAAATTATATTCATTCTATGTTCATTCCAATTAAAAGTCAAGGAATTCCTATCCGAATTTACCGAATATCTAAAAATCCTTTTAACACACCAATTGTTTCCGGTGCTTGTAATCTTGCACATACGTACGGAAATTCCATACTACCTTCAAACATCATTTGAGATGTGAGCGGTGCTCCTGCCCAAAAGATTTCATCATCGATTACGATAAACGGGAATGCTTTATTTTGTCTTTGTAACTTTACATTTTTTAACGGAACTGGTCCATCACTATACACTGTTATTTGCGCATTTGTACGCATTAACGCTTGCCAGACTCGCTTATCCACTTGCTTTGTACTTGGAAGTGAAATAATAATTTTTCGTTTTGCGGCTAAAATATCTTTCAATAACCCTTTCGGCTCTTCAAGATTCATTTCCATAAACCAGCGTAAACGTTTCGAAATTTTCCGCTCCCACAATTGTCTTGATGTCGTACGATCATACACATCTCCGTGACGTTCTATATGAGCTGTTAATTGTGATAACGCTTGTTTTCTCGAAAGGTTTTTACGCATATAATGACAATCTGATAATTGAATGAACTTCCCTCTTGCCCTTGTCACTGCAACGTTGACGAGGCGATGATTTTTATGGTCAAAGAATAACACGCCAGGTCGTTCTTGCGGATAACTATCAACCGTATCAAATATCATCATATCTCTTTCAGAACCTTGAAACTTATGAACCGTCGCCGCTAAAACTGGTATGTTTTGATATTTCGTTCTCTGCAACATTTCTCTAATACACGTTGATAAAAAGCGGGATTGTGCCCTGTAAGGTGTAACAACACCGATCGATTGAACACCATCTAACAGTCCGATTAACATCATTTGCATCGCTACTAAACCAGACATAATGTTAAATCGAGAACCAGAAGCAGCGTCCTTTAACGAAAAGGCTCCCATTAAGCTCGTATCAAATAAAACACTTGCCTCATTTGCGAACGGTTGCAATCGCGCAAGTTCTTTACGCTCTGAAACAGACGGATGGTCGTATACTCTATTTTTATAAATAAATGAGTTTGTAAACTTCGATATATCCGCATGCATACGCCTTTGTTCCTGCAACATAAATAGGTTCGGATGTGCTTCTGATTTATTGACAGAATCAACAATCCCAGCATGGTAAAACATATCTTCCCCAAGCCATTTTCGAACGAGTTCATGGTTCGCCATCGCAATTGGAGGTAACTGTAAAAAGTCCCCACAAACGACGATACGTTTTCCAAGTGAAGCTGCTAATGCAATTTGCGGAACATATGCCATACTCACTTCATCTACGACAACTAAATCAAATGTACGCTCATAAATAAGTGAATCAATGGCACATTTCGATAAAGTTGCGCCGATTACTTTTGCATTTTCAATATATTCTTTTTCTACTTCTTTAATTTTCGCTTTTTGCTTTCGAAGATCACTTTCAATCTCTTGTATACGCTTCTTATCAGCAGAAGTCGCTTTATATGATAAAATCTTTTCACGAAGATCTTGTCGTGTTTCTTCTAAATAGAGTCTTTCCTCTCCCCATGATCCGTTCGTCGTTTCAACTAACTTCGACGTAAGTAATGTTTCATGATTTCTTATATGTTCATGTTGACTATAACCGTAACGAACAATTTCACCAGGTTTCCATTTCTTTTTCTTCTCAATTTGCTTCGTTACTTCACTCATTAATACGTCTACTGCCGCATTACTATGAGCTAATACAAGTACCGATTTTCCTTTTTGATAATGCGCCGAAATAATACGTGATAAATTGTAAGACTTCCCTGTTCCAGGGGGTCCCCACACATACGTTGTCGGATTGTAAAATGAACGATATGCCAATTCATTTTTCGGATTTTTCATCTTCTCAATATGTTTCGGACTGCTCGTCCCATCAACAAGACGCTTTATACGATTACGTTTTAGCTTATCTTTATGTGCCTCTTTCAATCGCTCTTGTAGTTGCTCTAACAATTGCCACGGTTCACTGTATAAAACAGCTTCTCGTATTTCACCTTGTATATAATCATTTAATTTCAGTTCTATTTCTAATCCATGTACAGATAATACTTCTCCTGTCGCTTCCTCACCATCAAACTCAATTCGAATTGGTGAACCTTCCGGTAAGCTTACTTCCGATATGAGCTGAAATACGTATACTGTACTTTCATAATCTGTATATAAAAAACGACCGTTCATGATAGAAATTTTACTACCACCTATCGTTTTCCAATGTTTAATTTCATACGCTAATGCATAATGCCACTCTTTCATCGTTGCCGATAATGAAGGAGTTTGAGTAGGTGTATTCATCGTATAATCTCCTTCCTTCTCCCCAAACATACTTTCTCACTATACCATATAACAAGCTAAAATTTGTAAGGTTTTTATCTTGCTTATTTTCTTAATTTTCAATAACATATTGTATATATTTTTCAGAAAGAAGGGATCTACATGCCAGTTAGAAGAATTGAACACGTCGGTCTTATGGTCGCAAACTTAGAAGCATCTATTTCATTTTATGAAGAAGTAGTTGGCTTACAGCTCATTAAACGTATGGGTCACCCGAATCCCGACTTAAAACTCGCTTTTTTAGGTGTGGAAGAATCGAAGGAAACGATACTTGAATTAATTGAAGGCTACAACTCTTCTCTTCCGGCAGAAGGAAAAGTACATCACATTTGCTTTAAAGTGGATTCATTAGAAGATGAAATCGAAAGACTAAAGAAACACAAAGTAACCTTTTTACTAGGAGAAGAAATTGAAACATTACCAGATGGAACACGTTACATATTCTTCGCTGGTCCTGATGGAGAATGGATTGAGTTTTTTGAAACGGAGAGGTAAAGTGGGACTTTAGGATAGAAAAAGAGCCGGAATTCCGGCCCTTGTTTTTAAATAGTAACAAGGAAACATATCTTCAATCCGAAAACTCACCTATATTAAAAAACAATCATTTTGTTAGGAGCAGAGAATGATTAATACAATCTATATTATTATTTTTTGGATCCTTATACTCTTTCCAATCCTTTATATAATCAAGATAAAGCATTGGAATTTAAAAGTAGTTGCCGTATTTGTTGGAAGAATTCTATTAAGTATTGTCTATTTCATAAATGGAATGGTGTTAGGTCTGCAACGGAATTGGATAGAGTCCCCCCTATGAAACAGAATGGGATTTCTTTATAAAGTCTTTATTACACAGTAAAACTGATGCATTTATACACTTGTTACTTCTCATTATTATCATTATTTTGGATCTAGTCATTACATTTTATTATATTAATAAAATGTAATAGGGTGTTTTTCCTATTTCTTTTCTTACTGAGGTAGCGCCACATACCTAGAAAGTTAAGAGTATGCAAAGTCATTTTTAGGAAAGATTGTTTCTTTTATTGAAAAACTTTGTTTCTACATCATAGATAAAAGAGCGACCAATGCTAAAATAGCTGGAAGTCCTTGTTTCACAATAATTGATTTATTAGATGTGAAACCTCCAAAAATAGCTGCGATCACCACACAAATCACGAAAAATAATTGAACCATATAACCAATTGGGTTAAACCCAATTATAAGTCCCCAAATGAGACCAGCGGCTAAAAATCCATTATATAACCCTTGGTTTGCAAACATAACAGCTACGTTTTTATCTCCTTCTAAATGCTTCGGTAATTTGAAAGCACGTTTCGCTACTTTTGAATTAATAAAAAACATTTCGAGGATCATGATAAACAAATGTTCTAATGCTACAATCCCGACTAAAATAGCTGCGATTATTTCCATACCATTCTACCCCCTCTCTCCTTAATATCAGTTCTATATTATTTCAACTGTGAATTCTATCAACTAGGAAACGATTCCCTTCGTCGGCTGCTTGATCGATAGATAGAAGCATAGTTGGTACATAGCGAGCAATTCCAATCGAGATTGACTAATACCAACGCATTCTTCAAACTTCTCACCAATTCTTTCTAACTGAAAACAGTTGATATATCAATGATTGATGCGTCAATTAATATACATCTCTTTTTTTAGTTTTGCAAGTTTTTTTGCTCAAGTGGGTCTATTTTGTTTCAGCAGCTTTAAATTCATTCACAACAACAGTTCAAATTTCTAGAAATCCTAGTAAAGAAGAATTCAAAAAAAGAAGAGATTATCCCCTTCTTTTTTTTGAATTCCCCTTATTATTTACTATAACCACGATTCAGTTTCGTTAACTTTTCATTGATGGTAAAAATTCTTACTCTAATATCTTTAACACCAAATGTTTGAAGTCTGTTTTTGTGCATTTCTCCATATTTTTCAGCATCTTGTTTTTTTTCAAATACATAAATGCCTCCAGCTTCTTTCGTTTCTTGATTCTCCGTCCATATTTTCCAATGGAATCCTTCTTCTTCATTAATACTTTTTGCTAAATCCCAAAATGCTTTTTCCATTTCTTCACCAAAAGGACCTTCAAACGGGAAATCAACTTGTAATAAATATGCCATTTTCACTCACTCCTAAGTTCAATATTTTCAATTCGAATGCATACAGTTTAACGGCTGTTTTCATAATTCAATAAAAGCTCCCAGATTGCGGTATATATTTTTAAATATTATTTTTTTTGACTTGATTATAATAAAAGATGGACTTCGCGATTCGTTTATTAAATCTGGCATTTTCTCTATCCCTGCCAAATTTGATTGTGGTTCGATTATTTTATCCAGCGAAAGCCCATGTTCAATTAAAGTATTTATTAATGTGGCAACAGTTCTATGGTCAACTACCTCCACTGAGGTGACACGTTTCAGTGGGGGCTTGAGTTAGAACGCTAGGTCTTTTCATCTATCGCTAGACAGTTGACGCTCTAGCATTCATGCCACCTTATGGTAGCACCCCCAAGTATGTTTTTGGTTGGTACTGGCAACGAACTATTGTTTTCCCACTTGCACCACCCTTTCGAAAAAGAGCAATTCTTCCTTATGGAAGAAGCCACCACTCAGATGAATCCGGCGTGTGCTACAAGCCCCGACAAGTCGAGTACACATGGATGGTTGACGCACCCACTAAGCTATGCGCGAAGCAACAGCCTTACGTTTTTGCACTTCTAATAGAATCGGCGTTTTCACTGTGAGATTGTCATCCAATTCTACAACTCTTGATTTTTGCAATGTATTCAGCGCACCATTAATATCAGCATGGATACATGTTCCTGCTTTACTTTGGTACAGACCACGAGTCATTCGTTTGCCACTAAAGTGATAATACGTCTTATCATCCTTAGTCCAAACTGGAACCGGATCTTTATCAAGAAAACTAGCTTTTGAAGTATAGCTTTCTTCTTGTTTTAAAAATCGTATACCTTCTTTTATACATTTATTCTCAATCGCTGCAATCAGTTTATGAAACGGGATTTGAACAATGCGTTCTGAGACACTACTCTTCTTCTAAAATAGCGTAATAATATTCATCCCACCATTCATTTCCATGGGGTATACACTTCCTGAAATATCCTTCTCTTCTCATTCCAATTTTCTCCATCACTCGATATGACGGGGTATTTTGTGGCTGACATGTAGCTATAATTCTATGTAATTTCATTTCCTTAAACCCATATTTTAATGTAGCTTGTGCTGCTTCAGAAGCATATCCTTTATTGAAATATTTAGGATTGAATACCCACCCAATCTCATAAGTATGCTCACCAAAATATTTATGAAAAACAATATGACCAATCAGAATATTTTCATCTACCAGTATCACAGGAAAGTTCTCTGCATTTTCACCCATATTTCTATTTACAAAGTTTCTTGTATCTTCTTCAGTAAAAACTCCTTCGGGTATGTATTTCATAACATTGCTATCTGATGTATACTCATGGACAGCTTGCCAATCTTTGAACTCAAAATTTCGTATTAATAATCTTTCTGCTCTTATAAACATTTACTTTTCTCCTCTCAAAAAATCGTCTCTTTATTTCAAATCCACATTCAACCCTTAAACTAAAAAGAACTTGTAGGAATCTCTGCAAGTTCTTTTTAGTTTAAGGTGAATATATGAGACAAACAAACTATCTTACAGATTCATTATAGAAACTACAGGAACAGTACTTTGACAAATATATCATATAACAAATATTAACATTTGTATATTTCAGAAAATTGCGTCAATTAAGAGTGGAAATAGCTTTTTCTTAACTATTCTTAATTTCGTTTACTATTAACTTCATTCTTATATGGTTTAAAATCGAATACATATTTTTCTGCTGGCCAAATATCATCAATGTTGACAGGCATTGTTTGAATGTCTGCATTATGAATAAATACAGTTAATTCTTTAGGTAATTCAATTTCATTTTCACACCTAAGTAAATATTCATTTACAGCCCCATTTACATAAAAATGTTGGATTGCTTTTCTTACTTACTCATTCATAAATGAATCCTTTCTTAACCCATTTTCAAATCATATCCCCCAGATTTGTGTGAAGATTTTGTTGAGTTTAAATTAAAGTCTACTTCTCCCTGATGGTTCCCCTTTTTATTAAGTCAAATCTACCATGTTGTGTATATAAAGCATAAAGATTATTGGATTTTGAATCAACATATACATCCCTTTTATTTAAAAATAAGAAAACCCCATATTCAATAAAAAATACAGGGTTTTTATAAATCAGTTTATTTTGTTTAAAATTATACTTAGTCGAAAGAAGTTCGTGAATGAAATAGTACTTATCTAATTAAGAAGAATTTAGATTCCAGCCCAAACATCTTTTCCATATCGCCCTTCATCTTGCACACGATCCAGCCAATTCCTTGCTTCTTGTTCACTGACTTCATGAATTTTTTGATATGCTTGACAAAGGGTGTCTTCTACGTCAGGAGCCATTTTACTTCCATCACCACATATATAAAGATGCGCCCCATTATCTAATAACGAAATTAAATTGATTCTATCTTGTTTTATTAAATGCTGTACATATGTTTTAGGATGTCCTTCTAAGCGAGAAAAAGCTGTGTGTAACGAGATTAATCCATCTCTTTCATCATTTTCTAGTTCTGTACGATAGAGATAATCCTTTTCAGGATGACGACAACCAAAATATAGATGTGCTTGTCCTAAGTTAATACCTTTTTGCTTTTGAACACGACGCGCTTGCAAGAATCCACGGAATGGTGCAATTCCAGTACCTGGTCCAACCATGATAATTGGCGTTTCTGGATTTTCAGGTAATTGAAAGTTCGATTGTGGCGTTCGAATGAAACAGATAATCTCATCTTTATTATGACGCTGAGCTAAATAATTAGAAGCGACTCCTTCATATGTCCCTACCCCACTCCATGCAGGTGCATTAACAACCCCAACCGTAATGCTCAGACGATCCTGTGCAACGAGTGGAGAGCTTGAAATAGAATAGTAACGCGGTTTGAGCGCAGGAAGAAGTTCTAAAAAGCGTTCAAATCGGATTTCACAAGCCTCATACTTTTCAAGAAGATCCAACATTGACATACGTTTCTTTAATATTTGTTCATGATAAACTCCCTCTTCCAATAATGATTCCAATTCCTTTTTATGAGGAGGGCATGCTGTGAATGTCACCATTTCTCGTATTTGTGCTCGAGTGGCTGCTTCCTGCACTTCAACACTATAACTAAGAAGGTCATATAAACTAACAGGACTGTCTAAAGGTATGTGATTTACACTGCGCCCACTTGCGCTCAATATGACTTGATCCTTTCCGTTTAATCTAAAGCGTTTTAAAATTCGGTTGACATTTTTCTCACTATTAATTGGCAGCACACCAAGGTGGTCACCTTCTTGATACGTAGCGCCTTCTGGCAAGGATATCTCAATATGTCGCGTGCTTCTTTCACTGCTAGATGATTGAAGTTCACGATTTTCTAGTATAGACGCATAAACTGCTTCATATGTTCGCGCCAGAGGAGATCCTCCAAGACGACTAACAAATTGTAAACTTAATGTACTGCGTTCTCTCTCAATGTTTTTGTTAAGTTCCAATCCAAATGCCTTCATCGCATCAGACCACATACTTTGTTTCCATTGCTCGAGCTGTTCCTCGAAATCACCACTTGCATCCGCTTCTCCACGTGTAGAAAATCTTGTTGCTCCTTTTTGAGCCATTTGCTCATCAATGTATCTTGGAATTCGCTGATAAGTACTAGCCCAATTATGATCTCCACAACCAAAAACTGCGTATTGAACACCTTTTAGCTCATCCGGTTTTAATTCTTCCAACCATTGCACAAACTGCCCTGCATTACTTGGTGGTTTTCCATTATAAGAAGAAGTTACAATAAGAACCGCCCCTTCTTTTGGCAGACTTCCAATTCGATCGTTAAGAGCTACCACTTCCGTTTGAACACCTTCTAAACTAGCTGTATCTGCTAGTTCTCTGGCAATACCTTCTGCTACCCCTGTATCCGATCCATATAGAACAAGAAGCGAAAGATTATCGGCCCCAATAATAGAAGGAGTCTTCTGAACTTGCTGCTTGGTTTCATGGTTTTTCAGTTTCTCCTCTATAGGCGCAAGAACAGTAGTATGGCTAATAGTTTGATTTCGGGGTAGAATCCTAATTTTAAAATCACCAGGCTTTAACGTTAATGTTTGTTTTACATCCAGCTGATAGTCTTGATAATCAATGAATTCAAAATGTTGAAGAAGCATTCCCATTACAAGTGTAGCTTCATGAAGTGCAAACTGCATACCGATACATGCCCGTTGACCATTTCCAAATGGCTTATAAGCATGATGAGGAACCTTATCCAGATCTTCAAATCGTTCAGGTTGGAATTCTTCCACATTGTCTCCCCACGCGTCTTTATCCCTATGTAACTGTGGAATAAGAACAGAAATACGATCTTCTCCTTTCTTAATTGGATATTTCCCACCAATCACTGTATCTTCTTTTGCATAGAGACTGAATGCTGGAGCAGTAGGCCATAGACGTAGCGATTCATTTAAAATCATCCGTATATACTTAAGTTTCATAACTTGTTGGTATGTTGGAGTAGGATCTGTCAAAACCCGATCTACTTCTTCATAGGCTTTTTTCAATTTATCCGGATTCTTTAATAAAAAATAGATTGCAAAAGATAATAATCCACTTGTTGTTTCATGCCCAGCTATTAAAAAAGTGATAATTTGGAAACGAATATTTTCATCATCTAATTTTTCACCAGTTTCCGGATCCTGCACATTTAACATACGGGAAAGTAAATCATTTTCTTCCTGATTTCCACTACTTTTACGTTCAGCAATAATATTATCCACTAAAGAAAACATAGATTGAATATCATGCTGAAATTGACGTTTCGTTCTCCACATGAGTTTGTCTTCTATATCCAGCCGCTGTAATTGGTGCATCGCCTCATCTAGAGCACGGCTCATGCTAGTAATAAAAGGATGAGGGGTCTCACGATAAAAGCTATTAAATCGATAATTAAAACCACATAGACCAATTGTATCCAATGTAAGGCGAGTCATATCCTCCGGTACATCTACGCTTTCATTCGGATTAAGCCGTGCCCATTTTTGAACGAGTTGTACGGCAAGATCGACCATCATAGCATGATAATCTTTCATTGCTCGTTGGCTGAATGTAGGCATCAAAATATTATGAGCTTTTTTCCAGTTAGGCTCATGAGTCTCGCTTGTAAATAATCCGTCTCCAGCAAAGGCGCGAACTTTCGCTAAAGCACCCTCTATACTTTTATCAAATCTTGTTTCGTCACAGACTTCTGCTACCAGTTCATGCCCAGAAACGACAATGATGGTATCACTTAAAGTTTGAATTTGAAAAATGGGACCATACTCTTCCGCTATCTTGATAAAGGATAGGGTCGGTTTATCTTTATCGATTAATGGGAGATTCCCCAGCAATCCATATGTTTTCGGTTGAGGAATGGCAGATACTTTTTTATCCATTAAAAACACCCTTTCAAAAAAACATGTAATAAAATATCCCATTCAATAAAAAGAAGATAGCAATGAATCGCCTGGGATAAAGATATGTAATTGATTACCTTATTTTATCTTTTCCCTAACTATTCACGATTATGATATTGCTTATAAGGTTGTTAATCTAAGTTGTTTGTTGCTATTACATGTATAACTTGCAGAAAAAATACTAAATAAAAATGAAGCGTATTATGATAATGTTTATCAGAAATTGAGAGCTAAAGATTGTAGTATTGGGAAAACCAGTAGTTTCTAATGTCAATTCAAACAAATACGATAAGTAAGTATACTGTGTTGCTAATGAAAAAAGGATCTGATATGAATATCAGATCCTTTTTACTATATATAATTATTTCACTGGTTCTTTTCCAGATTTAAATACCAGCGCCTTAGCAGCAGAAATTTGCATTTCTTCATAGTCTAACTAAACAGTAAAAACTTATAGGAGTCATGATCTAAGGTTTTATTTTACTCTACCGATTTAACCTCTCGACAGCTTCCGCGCTTGTATCTACACGTTTAACGAAAAAAACTAATAGTAGTGCAACAATATTCATGCCAAGCGCTACATAGAATGAATATTGAATTCCAGATAATAAAGCCTTCTGAGTTAACATTGCCTTCGTAGCTTCTGTGAAGGTTGTTGGATCTACATCAGCCATTAGACTTTCAGCTTTTGTTTTTGTTACCGAATTCATAATCGTAACAAGGATAGCAGTACCAATTGAACCGGATACTTGTTGAGCTGTATTATTAACAGCTGTACCATGCGGATTTAAGCGAGTTGGCAATTGATTAAGGCCATTTGTCATAAGTGGCATCATCACCATCGCCATCCCAAACATCCGCAGTGTGTAAATAAGAATAATATGCGTGTGACTAGAGTCGAGTTGCAGGTTTGCTAGCATATAAGTTGAAACGGCTGTAATGGAAAGTCCTACTATACCAAGAATACGAGGGCCATATTTATCAAATAGTTTACCTGTAATTGGTGACATAATCCCCATTATTACCGCACCTGGAAGCATCATCAGCCCAGAGCTTAGCGGTGAAATACCGCGGACGTTTTGTACATAAGCTGGGGTTAAAATCATACCCGAAAACATGGCCACTGCATTAACAATCGCAATTACAGACGCAAGTGCGAACATTGGGTACTTGTAAACACGTAAATCCAATAACGGTTCATTCATTTTTAATTGACGGATAATGAAAGTAATTAGGGCAATAGCGCCTATGATTAAGGTTGTTAAAACAACTTTATTCGTCCAACCGTCGGAGCTTGCAGAACTGAATCCATATAACAAACCGCCAAAACCGACAGAAGATAATAGTAATGAGAGATAATCAAGTTTTGCATTTTTGTTTTGTCTCATGACATTCTCCGATTTCCAAACCCCTAACAGTAAGCTAATGATTGCTAACGGTAAAATCATCTCAAAAAGCAAACGCCAGTCATAATACTCTACAATATAACCCGATAGTGTCGGTCCAATTGCTGGAGCTGTAATCATAACTAACCCAAAAATCCCCATCGCTGTTCCCCTTTTTTCTCTTGGAAAGCTTACTAGCATAATATTCATTAACAAAGGCCCCATGACTGAAGAACCTGCTGCTTGAACCATCCGCCCAGTCAGTAATAAACTAAAGTTCGGCGCTAAAGCCGCTAAGCCCGTACCAAGAATAAAAATCAACATAGATGTAATAAATAAGCTCCTATTGGAGAAGCGGGTTATTAAAAATGCTGATGCCGGAATTAATATACCACTTACAAGCATATACCCTGTAGAAAGCCACTGAATCGTTGAATAATCTTTAATGTCTAAATCCTTCATTATCGATGGCAAGGCTACATTTAAAAGCGAGTTATTTAGAAATGAAACAAAGGCCCCAATAAAAAGGATTACAAGCATTAAATATGGTGGTTTTCTTTTATGTAATGTTTCACTCATATATTCATTTACCCCTTCATTATAAATTCCATTAATTCGTTTAAGCCGTTTGCAAATCTGCACAAGAATACATTGCCCTTGCAGTATTTTGCCAAACTCTTCGAATGGATATTCTCTTTTTAACAATTCTACTTGCCCAACATAATATCTGAAAATCTTTTTTATTGATCAAACGTTCATAAACGCGTTTGTTAACCGAAATTAAATTAGGTTACATTTTGAGGTGGAGTTGTCTTATTGCCCACAAATAGTAGGATAAATCAACAAGACCATACACCTATTCCTTTAAATACAGGCTTGTAAATCTAGTTATGTAACCATCCATAAAAAGGAATATTACATAGGCTAAGTCTAACATTACATTTTTAAAGTGAGGGGAATAAACTTATGTACCAATATTGGTATTTGAATTCAGAGGGCAACGGTGAGCAATATACGAACCAAATTGCAATGTCATCATTATATTTACAGCCCCAAATCACTAAGGCTGAGGGAATGAATGATTTGAAGATTCCTGAGAATTGGAGTTGTCGAGGCTATCCATTTGGTTGGGATTCGCCAGCCTATTATACGGGTTTCAATCCTCAAACTCCTCCCTTCTCTTTAGGTCAGCCAATCCATTATGCAGGGATGATGCCACAAGGACATCCCGCTAATTGGACGCCATTACAAGGCCATGTAGGTAATCTCCAAAAACCTCCCTTACCCTGGGCCCAACCATTCAATCATGCAGGGATGTTCGCACAAGGTCATCTCGCCGCTTTACTATCGCCACCAGCTAAAGCTTTTAATTTTAATACCAATAATAACTGGGGTATTTTTGGAAACCCTCCAGGATGGGGAGGACAGGTAAGTCCTATGGGATGGGGAAATAACGGTCAGCCAGGAATGCTTGGAAACTTACTGACAGTAGGAAAAGGCACCATGAATGGAATCGGAATGCTTAGTAGTCTAATCGGTATGGGAAAGTTCTTCTTTTAGTTCATTAGAACAGGCGAATAAGTCCATAATCCAGAACAAAAAAACATTTCCTTTAATCTTCTCAAACATACTCCCTCCAAGTTCGCTTCCTCTCCTTTCAAATCATAAAAAACATCTATTACTTTGTATGTGATAACTTGATAGAGATGTGGTGACATCAACAAAACGCAAATTTCGTACGCTAAGCAAAACGCTACAAAAAACCAATTCCTTTACGAAAGAACCGGTTTTTTGTAGTTTTTATTTCTTTGAAAAGTAGTCAAATCTTTTTTCACTAATTAACACTTTGAACACGGCCAATTTGTCCATCTTGTAATCGAACTTTAATGCCGTATGTATGTGTTTCACTATGTGTTAAGATGTCTTTCACAACACCACTTACAGTTTTACTATAGTCATTATCTAATTGAATAACTACATGTGAACCAACTGAAATTTGTGATCTTGTTGGTTTCCCACCTGTTGCTTGTATTGTTTTTTCTTGTTTTTGTGTTCTCTCTTGTTGTATAGACTGTTGTTGCTGAGTCTTCTGCTCTTCTTGTTTACGCTTCTCTTCTTCTACTCTTTGCTGCTCTTCTTGTTTACGTTTTTCTTCCTCTGCTTTTTGTTGCTCTTCTTGTTTACGTTTTTCTTCCTCTACTCTTTGCTGCTCTTCTTGTTTACGCTTCTCTTCTTCTACTCTTTGTTGCTCTTCTTGCTTACGTTTTTCTTCCTCCGCTACTTTTTTATCTTCATCTATTTTTTGCTCATCTGATGCCACTTTTAATTTTTCTTCATCACCTTTACAAGCACTTAAAGACATTACACACAAACTCAAAATTACAAAAAATAACAATTTCTTTAACATTAAAAAATCCTCCTATATATACATTACAAATCAATAACTTTCATAGCATAACAAAAATATAAGCCTTTATTTGTCAAAATTTGTCGTATATTTTCATTTTCTACTAAAAGACTGACTCTATAATAAAAGCGAAGATTATTATTATATCGATTCGTACACAGAAATTACGTTCGTTTGCTAGTCAATTAGACTTAATTAATGAAACAAAGGGAAAAACCTTCATCTTATGCATAAAAGGATCTTTCGATTGAAGATCCTTTTCTATTGCACATTTAACTAAAAAAATCGGTTAACTGCATAACGCTCGTCTAACTTTCCTTGCGAAACTTAGCGGATCATCAACATCTTCAATATTAACGTAAATCAAATTTGGATCATCACATAACCACTCATTGTGTATAGACGAAACGATTATTCCTTGTTTAATAATTGTAGCAACAAATCCATTGACTTCCTTCTGCAAGAGCGCTACACGTCCTAGACATAATGCTCGTCCAGTTTTATTATCTCGTGATTCAAACGAGAAAGAAGTTGTTACTCTAAAACGTTTTCCTAAAATAGTTGCATGTATTTCATCCCGATTTATTGTTGCCACACATTTCCCACCGGCGAATCCTTCTTGACCACCGATAATTCTTGCAAACTGTTGACAAATTAATTCATCATTAAACGCCATATCTTGAATCATCCCCCCTTTTACTGTTAGGTTATGAATGAATACTTAAGTCTGAAACGGTAATGAATCTATACTATTACAAAAAAGATTATCGGAATCTAACGAAGTCTATTATATGGTAAGGCATTTTTAAAAAGCATAAAAAAAACACCCTAAGGTGCCATACTCCAACTCGAGAATCATATCTATGTATGGAAAAATTTAGAAAATAGAAGGTTCTAACTATAATTTATAAAGCTATTATGCCATGTATTACATACATATTTCCTTATTTACTGGAAGCAGAATCCCGTTATCTCACTTTCTAATCAGTCTTGTTAAAGCCATCCCAAGAAATCCAGCTCCCATTCCTATTAACCATCCAGTTTGGGCATTACCTAACATAGATCCCACTCCTCCGCCAAGAAACATGCAGCCAACGAATACTAATCCTCCAATTCCCCAATTCGGCCGTTCCATAGTTCCATCACACCCTTTCAATAAAACATATGCAATTAACTAGCCTAACTTTCTTGCATGAGATAGTTAATTATTTTGCTTATGTTTAGCACTTTCAGGGCATTCAAAAGATGCGGAGATTGAGTCATTTGAATAAATTATAGAAGGAGAATTTCATTTTTCATATTATAATAACTCATTAGTTGTAGAACAAATTCTTCTTCAACTAATGAGTTAATAGCAGTATAGAGATTTCCCACAATTTATGACTCAACCCTCGTTATCAAGTTAAGAAAAGCGAATCCCACAAAAATGAAAATTATATGCATCATTGACTACTGTTAATGAGACGTTATGTCATACAATGGAGTTAATATTAGAAAACTGTGAGGATGATTACGTTGATAAAATTTGTAATTAGTTATGCTGCAAATCTGTTTGCTTTTATTTTTGGATGGTTCTTGATTTCATATATTTCTCATCCTAGCTTTATTCACCCGAACGTTGTATTAGGATTCATTAAAACGATCGTCACTTATGGTAGTATACCGGCTCTTGTAGCCTGTCTAATTGGGGAAGTGTTATACAGGAAAATCAAACGATGTAGAGAATTTCAATTTGGAATTCCTGTATTTATAGGACTAGCAGTTATCTATACACTTATACCATTTCTTTTTCTTTTTAATTTTTCCCATTTCTTTGATTTCGTTGCACCTGTTATTATGGGGGCCTTATCTTTTTATTTAGTACGTAGAAAAATATAATTAACTTCACGAGTATGACAAAAAGAATCCTGATTAGTAAAACCACACTGTATAACCAAACAGAACTCAAAGAACGCATCAATTCTTGCGAAATAAACAAGAAAAAGAATAAAGGCTTTGAGGAAGAAAATAAGTAATTGCGTGAAAAAGGAAAGGTACAGCTTACTGATTACTTCATAAATTCATAAAAAAAGGACCGTACATATTAGACATATCTAAAATGTACGGTCCTTTTGTTTACTAGTGGTTCACCTATCTAACCTAAAGATAAGTATGTGGTCCTTTTACAATTTGAATTTCTTTTTAAGCTTCTTATATTTTCTATACGAACGTCTAACAATGTTTAACATAAAATACGGTACTTTAACAGGGAAAGGAAATTTATAAATGAAAGGCAAATAAAATATAAAATATGCCTTTTCTAGGTCTCTCCACTTACTATCTTCTTTTGTTTTTAAGAAGTCAGATACATCGACTACATATCCCCTTCCGTTTTCCATCATCACATTTTTCCCGTGAACGTCACAAGGAGTTAATCCTTGTTCTCTTGCATACTCTAAAGCTTCATTGATATCAAAGATCACCTGCTTAGGAATTTTAATGCCCTTATGAATAGCATCGTATAAGGTAATTTCTTTTAAACGTTTCAATACTATGAAATTTTCTCCTTTATATATAAGCTTCGAATAAGAAGGATGGTTTCCAATTCTTCGGTATACTTCTGACTCTTTTTCAATTCCTTCTCCTTCTCGCGCGTAAACTTTCACTACCCAATCTTTGTATTCTTGATGCATAAATACTGCGGCATAATTACCCATCCCTAAACACTTCCAAAGTCTAGGAATATCTTTAACTACTACAGGCTCGAATTCATCCTCACTTCTAATGCTTACCTCTTTTAATAATTCGTCCTTTATCAATCCCACAAAACTGTTTATACTCATCATTTCCACTCCGGTTTTGCTAAAAGGGGGCCCACCCCATTGCCATCAACCTAAGCCTTTGAGATACCCCCATACCGAAATTTCCACCTTTTTACAGTTATTTATGAGAATTCAGCTCATTTTTTCGTTTTGGGGAACAATCCATTTCTTAAGTTGATGGGTATGTGATAATGCTTCCATTTGAACAAATTTTCCTTTTCCATACCGATCATACACCTTTTGTAGTGTAATAGTATCAGCATATCCCAGTTTAAGAGGTTACTTGCAAAATATTTAGAATTTTTTGCGATAATCCTCCAAAATTTAATACGGACTTTAAATATTTTCATTTATAATTCTCTATTTGTCTATACTTTTCATACCGCTGTTGTATAAGCTCTTCCGAGGATAATAGTATCAATTTTTTTAGAGATGATTCGATTACAGATTCAATCACTTTTGCCTGTGATTTTATATCATTTTGTGCTCCACCTTTAATTTCAGGAATGATTTCATCAATAACTCCTAAATGTTTTAAATCTTTTGCTGAAATTTTCATATGTTCGGCAGCTTCTGGAGCATACTTAGCGTCCTTCCATAGGATAGATGCTGCTCCTTCTGGCGAAATTACCGAGTACCATGAATACTCTAACATATGGATATGGTTACCGACACTAATGCCAAGAGCTCCACCACTTGATGCCTCTCCAATTACAATACAAACAATTGGCACTTTAAGTGTAGCCATTTCAAATAGATTTCGAGCTATCGCTTCAGAAATTCCACGTTCTTCAGACCCTTTCCCTGGATAGGCGCCTATTGTATCAATAAATGTAATAATAGGGCGATTAAATTTATCAGCTTGTTTCATAAGTCTTAGCGCTTTTCTATAACCTTCTGGATGTGCCATTCCAAAATTTCTTTCTATATTTTCCTTTGTATTTCTACCTCTTTGATGACCAATAACCGTAACGGGCATCCCTTTAAATTTTGCAATACCACCTATCATTGCTTTATCATCACCATATAATCGATCACCATGAAGTTCGAGAAAGTTTGTAAACAATAAAGGTATATAGTCCAATGTCGTGGGCCGGTTACGTAGCCTTGCAATTTGAACTCGTTGAAAAGGTGTAATATTAGAATAAATTTTATCTTGCATTTTATTTAAACGTTTTTCTAATACATGAATTTCTGGCGATAAATCTACATTATTTTCTTTCATAATTTTCTTTAATTCATCAAATTTCTCTTTTAATTCAATAATAGGACGTTCAAAATCCAAACTCATTTTACCCTCCAAATGTTATGATTTACCTCACTCTAATCAAAAGGCTTAGAAATAGAATCAATAAATAATTCAAAACCATCCACAACTATTTTTTGTTCTGATTCTGATAAATTATTGAGAATACTTTGATAAAATGTAATGGATTGCTCTCTTAAGCAATTAACAGTTATGTGACCTTTTTCTGTGAGGTGCAGAAAAAGTTCTCTTCTATTTTTTTCATTTACTTCACGATAAATAAGCCCCTTTTTTACTAACTTATCTACCAATCTACTTACAGTTGAAGTCTCTAATCTAAGTTTATTGGATAGTTGCCAAACAGTTAATTTTTCCACCTCTAGTTCCTCTAACGCCATCATTTGAGAAGTTGGTAAAGGTTTTTCAAATGGTCCATTGGGCAAATTTTGAGATTCAAAAACCCCAGTTATTATAATCATTTTCTTAATATCTGTTCTTAGTTTTAAGGCATCTTCTCTTTTCAAATAGGTCACCCTCCTACAACTAATGTATCATACATCAATTGTATTATACATGAATATGTTTTTTTCACAAGCTTAACGTAAGCCAATATTACAACATGGACGAGATATTTATTCTTGTTAAAATGGTATAAGTGGATTGTTTTCTACAAATGGCAGAACATCAATTATGTATCAGGGGCCTTTATGGAGTACCGCTCATCGCAATCAAGCTAAGAAAATAAAACTACCCAAAAAACGAAAATTTTGTGATAACTTGTAACAAAAAACTCATAATTTTTTGGGGGAGTTCTAAATTCTTAAGTTGATGGGTATGGACTATATATCCTATCTATACAAATATTGTCTACATAACGCATTATTATCGGTAGCAAGGACAAGGAGGCATCTTCCCCTTACAAGGGAACCCCCTTTCTTTGTTCTATCGATCTATGCATTTTTTTATACATTCCTATCCCGGCACGGTTTTAGGATTCTTTTTTGTTGTTGTATAAATAAAAAACTGTATTACATCTTGCATCCTCCTAGGTGTCACTATATATGAACACTACGTATTTGACTTTCTCAATGACCAACATTACTTAACATAGTAAAATAGTATTCGGATGCGAATCCAATGTTATTAAAATTAAAGTGGTTATCAAGTCGGAGGAAGGCACCTTAAGGTGTCTTTTCTTTTTAAAATATATAAGCGTACTATCCCTTTCCTAACAGAGGCCTCCCCTCATGCTTCCTTACAGGGAGAATGATAAGGCTTTTTTTATTTACCCAATTACCGAGCTCTCAAATGTTTTAAATAGTTATAATACATGTATTGCTTCAATAACATATGATCATTCTTAAGAATGTCATTGAAATGTACCAATAGATATTAGTGCAGTAAAATAAATTGTGTTATGATGTGAGCAAATATAAAGCTATTTAACGGAGGGATTCATATGCCGCATGTTGTATTTCGTGGAATTACTATTGAACAATTAAAACGCATAAGCAAGCCATTAGTAGAAGAGCTCGCAGAGATTTGTGAGTGTGGTACGGATAATTTTACGTTGGAACTACCAAGTTCTACGTTTGTATTCAATGGAGAAGAAATAGAAGCGTTTCCTCTTATTGAAGTGAAATGGTTCGAGCGCGGACAGGAAATTCGTGATCGATTTGCCAAGGCCATTACTACATATGTAATGGATTTTGGACTTCCAGAAGTAGAGGTTGTATTTACGGTTTTCACAGAATCGGCGTATTATATTAACGGGAAGCATTGTGCAAGTTAGAGCTATTTGAAAGGTTTTTGTACGGTTTATAAGGGGTAGAGCCACATTGCTATCAAGCTAAGAAAAGCGAATATCCAAACACAAAACATGAAAAAACTCCTAACAAATTTTGTTAGGAGTTTTTTCAAATATGCGATATTTTTTTAATCTTCACTATTGATTTCTATTGTACCTGTTCTAGCACTAACTTTTAAACTATTTAACAGATTATCAGGTGTTTTGATTTCCACTTCATATTCAAATGTAGATTGTGTTAAGTTGTCATCTTCTAATTCGAATTCTTTTTTCACATTAATAATTTCTCCTTTTGTATGAGATAAAGAAATTTCACGAACTTGTTTCTCTGTGTAGTTTTCATTCTTTTTTGCATAATTGTAACCCATACCATAATATCCCCCAACAATAGCAATACCACTTACTAAAATAGCAATTATACTTATCATTATTTTCTTTTTATGTTTTAACATTTTCATCCACTCCTTCATGATTAATCATCTATTCCGAATCTTGCTTCAAGTGCATTTTCTGCTTGCTCTAATTGATCTTCTAGTATATCGTGTTCTCTTTCTTGCGTTTCATATTGTTCAACAGTTATCGTTCCAGCACGATAATCTGCTTCAAGCTGATTATCAGATAGATCTATTTTGTCATCTAATTGATCAATTTCTTTTTTTGCTGCTAAGTACGTATTTAAGTTTTCTTCTTTTGCTCCAACTGGTTTCGTATTATTTGCCTTTTCAACGATAGATGTGACTTCATTTTTAAAATCTTGTATTTGCTTCGTATCATTCGCAGCAGGCCCTGTTTTGTGTGGTTCTTGTTGTAGTTGAGCACTTTCTTTTTGCAATGTATCATTTTCCACTTTCAGTTGTTGTACTTCTGTATTGTTATCAGCTTGAGTAGAACAAGCTGTTAAGAATAAACAAGACATTGCTCCAATCACCATCCACTTTCTCATTCTTTTTTCCTCCCTTTACATGTGCATCTTATCCTTGCCTTTATATTACTGAACAAACATTAAAGGAAGATTAATATACAAAAAAATAAAATGATATAATTAAATAGTTTCTAATCTTTCTTTAATGTTTTGGAATTATACTGATACATATTAATAAGAAGAAAAGGAGAATGGTAATGCGAGTTCTTATTGTCGAAGATGAACAAGACTTACAAAATATATTAGTAAAACGATTAAATGCAGAACATTATAGTGTCGATGCATGTGGGAATGGCGAAGATGCCTTGGATTATATAAACATGGCTACCTACGATTTGATTGTGCTTGACATTATGATTCCCGGAATAGATGGTTTACAAGTATTACAAAGATTACGCGCGGACAATCATACAACCCCTGTCTTGCTTCTTACAGCTAAAGATACAATTGATGATCGCGTAACAGGACTCGACTTAGGTGCGGACGATTATTTAGTAAAGCCGTTTGCTTTTGACGAACTGCTAGCAAGAATTCGAGTGTTAATGCGAAGAAATACAGGAAGCACATCTAATGTGTTTGAAATCGCTGACCTAGTGGTAGACTGCAATATGCATAAAGTAACAAGAGGAGGCCAAGTTATCACTCTTTCCAGTAAAGAATTTGCTATTTTAGAATATATGATTCGTAATAAAGACGTTGTGCTGACACGAGATAAAATTGAACAACATGTGTGGAATTACGACTATGAAGGTGGCTCGAATATTATTGATGTTTACGTCCGCTATCTTCGTAAAAAAATTGATAGCCAGTTTGAAACGAAGTTAATTCATACAATACGAGGAACTGGTTATGTATTGCGAGTAGAATCATGAAAAGACTATCAATTAAAATGAAAGTAACCCTGTGGTATACAGGGCTAATTGTAATTATTATGGCACTCGTGTTAGCTTTTATTTTAACTTCTTCAGATAAAGTTTTGCTTTTTAATATGAAAGATCAATTGAAGAGCACAGTAAAAGAAAGCATGGAAGATATTGAATATAAGCATAGACAATTAAAGATGGACG
Source organism: Bacillus pretiosus (assembly GCF_052947655.1). Classification (NCBI taxonomy): domain Bacteria; kingdom Bacillati; phylum Bacillota; class Bacilli; order Caryophanales; family Bacillaceae; genus Bacillus; species Bacillus pretiosus. The sequence continues at coordinate 3,092,444 of NZ_CM129593.1, forward strand.
ATGATTTTGAACCCTTAGAAGATGGAGTAAATATCATTATTTATAATAAACAAGGTGAGCTGCTGGCAGGAAATAGTCCAACAAGCTTTAATAAAAAGATATCGCTTAAATCCGATGAAATACAAACCATTAAAGACGGTAATAAAGAATGGATTGTATATGATTTTCTCCATAATGCAGGCGGCGATGAGCAAGTCTGGATTCGTGGAATAATGACTATGAGCCAATTATCATCAACGATGAATACGCTTATCGTGATAACACTCATCTCATTCCCATTACTTATTCTCATTGCCGCAGTGGGAGGGTATTTTATTACACAAAGAGCGTTTCGACCTGTGCAACAAATGAGTGATTCAGCTAGTAAAATTGGTGATGGTAAAGACCTTTCCAAGAGAATTCATTTACAAGGTTCACCGAAAGACGAAATGTATCATTTAGCACAAACCTTTGACAAAATGTTTGAGCGATTGGAGACATCATTCGAAAGTGAAAAACAATTTACATCTGACGCATCTCATGAATTAAGAACACCAACATCTGTTATTATTTCGCAATGCGAATACGCTTTATCACTGAGGAATAATCCGAAAGAAATGGAAGAATCGTTAGAAGTAATTTTAAAGCAATCACGTAAAATGTCCGCGCTAATCTCACAACTCTTATTATTAGCAAGAGCTGACCAAGAAAACCATAATACTTTCCAATTTGAATGTATCAATATGAGTGAATTAACGGAAATCGTTGTAGAAGAGCTTTCATTAATGGTTCAAGAAGCTTCGATTGATATAACAACTCATATAGAGGAAAACCTGTTTATGAAAGCAGATCAAACATTGATGATGCGTTTATTAATGAATTTACTAACGAATGCGATTGCTTATAGCAAAGCGAACGGCACTGTGCATATGCAACTGTTCCGTGATGAAACCAACATAATAGGTAAAGTCTCCGATAATGGCATAGGCATCAGCGAGCAACATATTACGAAAATATGGGATCGCTTCTATCGAGTTGACGCAGCACGAACATCTTCAAGCACCGGAAACACAGGTTTAGGATTGTCGATGGTAAAATGGATTGTCGAACTACACGGAGGAGAAATTACAGTTGAAAGTAAATTAGGAGAAGGCAGTACGTTTACATTTAAACTACCAATGGAAAAACAAGCATAATTTATGCGCATCTGTAGCTTCCAAATAAAGATTGATTCAAAAGCTCTCTTCAATCCTTATGTAAAAATAATTGACACATTTTAAACAACATCGATTTTATCATTTTGGACAACCTTTTCTGTTAAGTTGATATACATGTAGAAAAAACTATAGAAATAAAACCCCAGAAATCCAAAGGTCTCTGGGGCTTCATTATATATTTAGCTCTTTTTGCTTTTTGTTTTGTTTATGTTTATACAGCAATTTTCGGCTTATGAGAGAAATCAGTAATAAGATCAGTACTAGTGCGAAAAGTTGCATAAATGATAAATTAAAATATTTAGCACCTGTAACGATTAACAGTGTAGAAATCGTACCTTTTACAATGAAAAAAATAATGATCCATAATCCGCCTTTTTTCCAGTTCATTTTTATATTACCCTTTCCTACGTTTAAATTCTTTAATGGGACACCTTATTAAAAATCTATTATATTAATAAAAAAGTCATGTCTAATTAAATGCAATGATTCTATAATAAGTGAAAATGATATTCAATGTCAATTTTATTGACTATTTGAATACCTGTTTCTTCATCTTAATCTCTTTCTACTTTGTTTCTTAGAAGCAATGAACTCTTGTTTTCAAACAAAAAACACCTCTTGAATTCGCATGCGAATTCAAGAGGTGTTTTTTCATATACCATCAAGTAAGATTTCCCGCTTTATTTATTTCTTAATATGTAACTATTTTCTAGTACACAATAACTGGATCATACGTGTTCAAACTATCATATACAGTTTTTGCAACGTTAGGAAGAAGGTTTACACACCCGCCTGATCCTCCTGTTAAATAAGCATTATTTCCCCAGTCTTTTCGCCAGCCTGCATCATGGAATCCTTGACCGCTATTTGTGAATGGAACCCAGTAATCTACTTTCACTGCATAATCAGCTTTACCTACTGCGCTTCCTTTAAGCGTGTATGGTGTTCGTTTATATAGAACGTACCAAACACCTGGTGATGTATCTTCACTCGTGCTATGTTTACCCGTTACTACATTGGTTGTGACAACTAATTTCCCATCTTTATAAATCCAAATTTGTTGATCTGCAATAGAAACTTCTGCATATGTGTCTCCAATGCCATTATTCGATGTTGTTTTATAGCCGATCCCTTCCTTCTCCCAACCATTCCCGTGAATATTAGAAGCAGAAAGCGATTTCTCGCCTTTCTCAAAGGCTTGTTGAACTTGTTTTGTTTCTTTTTCCACATCTAGTGCCCAGCCGTATCCTTGTCCCTTTACTGAAATAACCGAGCCAGAATGTGTTTTAAAAGCAAAGTCTTTATGTAATGTAGATTTAGCCTTATTAATTTCAGCAACCTTATTCTTAATGTCGCTCGCATCGATTTTTACTTTCATATCCTTTGACATAGTAGCATTTTGAATTAGATCTTTCGCTTTTAATGAATACACTTCATCCTGCACTTTATAATCAACAGACTGCGTAAGAAGATTTTGTAATGCTTTCTCTTCTTTTTTGATGATTGGATCGTCTTCTTTAATAGGCTGTATGTATGCAGACTTCAGATGAATTTCGCTTTTATGCTTCTGCTTGTCGTAATCTTTTAGTAGATTTGTAACGTCATACTGTTTTCCATCAACGCTCTTCGAAATTACAACTTTCCCTTGTTCAAGCTTCGCCATAGCATCTTGAGGAGCTTTTAATTTTTCATTCATAGAAACGAGCTTTTCTTCTACAAGTTTTTTCATCGTTTCACTACGATACTGATCCGCTTTTTCCGGTAGCAATGAATAATCTTTTTCCTTTGCAGAAGGGAAAAATGTCCACTGACTTTTTAATAGTTTCTTAACTTGTGGCAAATCTTTTTCCGTCAGTTCCGTTTTTGTATCTTGTTCATCTAAAATTTCTTGTTGATCAATATAGACTTTATTTGCTAGCCCAGACGTTTTTAATTTCTGTATTGCCTGATCAGCGCTCAAACCACCGACTTTTGTATCGTTAATCGTAACATTCGAATTGAAGTGAGTTGTTTGATAATAACTCATTCCTCCAATAAGAAGTGCAATTAAACCGCCACCCGCTGCGATAAGCTTCCAATTTGTAAAGCGTTTTTTTGATCTTACCCGTTTTTTCTCAACTTCTTCAACAGATTCATTTACTGTATTGTTGTTCATTAATCTTTCCCCCGTATACATTAACGTCAATCGATTTTAAACCAAAACCATTGAATAGTGTACCTTATTTTTCCTGAAATTTCATTATTTTTAACAGATTTCATCTCATTTAATCGATTAAAGTTAGATTTTTTAATAGACAGATACATTAAGATGATAGATAAAGTGAAAAAAGGACCATATCAATCGAGCTACTACGGGTCCCTCGCATTCGCCGAATTTTGAAGGGCGACACTACTTAACTTGGTAAAATAATTTCCGGATGGTTCAAATCAGAGGAAGGCACCATAGAATGTCTATTATTTATGAAAAATATCCACAAAAAAAGGACTACATGTAGACTCTTTTTTGTGAATATTTTAATGTCGCATTTTTTATAAATTCAAATGCAAACTATGCTTCCCGCTTTTCACCAGGTTTCACAACCTCTACTATCAGTCTAACGAATTTCACCTTATGACCTTTATCATCAACAATTTCAAGTTTCTTAAAACTATTAAATATGTTTGTACCACGCTTTGTTGATACGTTTAATCTTTACAGATGTTGAAGTTTTAGACTCATTCTTTGGTGTAATCCTATTATTAGAACATCCTGCAATGGTGAGACAGCATGTAGCCAATAAAACTAATAATATTAACTTCTTCAAATAGCCACTCCTATATAAGGAAAATATTATATTGAGAAAATTAAACATAACATCGAATCTTTGTAAAAACAATATATTTCCTAGCATTATTATTCAATGGCGGATTAATGGACACCTTAATGTTCATTAATCTGCTTATAAGCGGAGAACCTCATGCTCATCAAGTCAATGTCCAATTTCCATTTTATCCGATTCTCAATATTTATTCCAATATAAAAAGATAGCTATTTTTGTTGAATACTAATTATCTCCAAAATGAACAATACGAGCTGAGTTCCTATAACCCTATATACGTTTATTCAACTAGTTTCTCCCCTGTAACAATCTGAAACAAAGTGGCTGCATGTTTCCCTTCTAATTGAGCGTACCGATTTTCCCCCGTCTTGATTTCTATTTTATCCTTATTAGGGCTTACCCAAATTTGATACGACACAGCTTTCGCCTCTATTTTCGGATTTTTAAATTGAAAAATAAAGTGATAATCAGCTGGACGAGACATTTCCACTTTTTTATTTTCAAAAGTAATATCATTTAATATTTTCTTTACTTGCAACACTTCATTATTATCTTTCACTACCTTAAGATCTTCATATTCATTATCACCAATATGTTTTTGCACTTGGATTCTTTGATCTTCATTGCCTGATATATTTGAACAGCCGGTTATTATGAGTATACAGATCGCAATAAAGACTAGAGACCAATTTCTAATTTTCATATTCATACCCTCTTTTCAATACAAAATATTTTAATTTGTAAAATAAAGGTAATTAATTTAAACTTAAAAATATACATAATAAAGAGAAAGGAGTATCGTTCCATGCAGTTACAAACATACACTTGGAAAAGTTATACGTTTCTCATTGTAAGTATATTCGTTACTATTAATCTCTTTCTCTTCTCACCTATTTTAGACAGAGTTGGAGTAGAATATGTTGTACCTTTCGCCTATTTCATATTAGCTTCTGCTGTTATAGTAATAATATTAGCAGTTATCTCTTTTTGTAGCCGATCTGAGAAGAAAATTTTAGCCATTATCGGTTTATGTTTTACTCTATTTAACACAGTAATTATTTTATTTTTCCTTTGGTTTGGTTACCATTTCACTTAATTGAAATATAAATAAACTCCATAAGCCACAAATAAAATTAGTAACATAGAAATGCTAAGTACCGTATATATGGTCCATTTTGCATTTGTACTCATATACTCCCCCTTCTCACTTCATAATAATTCCATTATATAACAAAAAAGCATTGGATACCCAATGCTTTTCACACTTACGCAAATAAAGACGTATTCGCATATAACGCTGGTGAACCACCTGAATGTACGAATAAAATGTTGTCTTCTTTATTAAATGTACCTTTTTTAATTAAGTCGATTAGTCCCGCTACTGCTTTACCTGTATATACTGGATCGAGTAAAATACCTTCAGTTTTCGCAAGTAATTGAACAGCTTCCACCATTTCTGGTGTTGGTAACGCGTAACCTGGTCCTACATATTCATCAAAGCATGTAACAGTTTCGCGCGGGATAAAGTTCGGAATACCAACGTGAGCTGACGTTTCCTCTACAAGTTTTGCTACTTTCTCTTCTTGTTCTGCTTTTCCTCTACTTACGTTGATTCCGATTACAGGAATGTGACTTTGTGTTCCAGCAAAACCAGTAATTAAACCAGCGTGCATACCAGCACTACCACTTACGCAAACAACTGTACTGAAATCAATTCCTTGGTCAAATGATTGTGCCATAATTTCTTGCGCACAAGCAACGTATCCCATTGCACCAGTAGGATTTGATCCACCAACTGGTATTACATATGGTGTATTACCTTTTTCACTTACTTCTTTCGCTACTTTATGCATCTCTTCCATAAGATCTGCTCCGTTTGGTACAACAATTACATTTTCAGCACCTAGTAAATGATATAAGAAATAGTTTCCGTTAAAGTCTGGCTTCTCTTCTGGCTCAAGCCCTTCTTCTAATACAAGGATACATTTCATTTTTTCTTTTACCGCAGCTGCCAGTGTTAGACGGCAATGATTTGACTGAATACCACCAGCTGTAATTAACGTATCTGCACCTTTTGCCTGTGCATCTGCAACTAGAAACTCTAACTTTCTCGTCTTATTACCACCAGCTGTTAAACCAAGTAAATCATCTCGTTTAAAATAAATAGTCGGCCCACCAAGTGCTTCAGAAAAATTGTTTAATTTTTCAATTGGAGTATATGACTCTGTATATTTTTTTCTCGGGAATTTAGCTAAATTCATTAATAACGCTCCTTTTGTACTTCTTTCACAATGTATGTAACGATACTATTATTACATGTAAAAATGATGAAGTCATCTTTCTGGGTGAAAAATGTGTTGGAATTCGGTTTTTGTGAATGGAATTGTATTAATAATTTTAACTCCAATACGGTACGTGAAATTACATTAATAACTTTCACTTTATTTCGGTACATGAAGTTTATATGAACGATTTTTTCAAATATATCGTCCATAACTTGAAATATATCGACTTACCGATAAAAAACGACAACACAAAAGAGCCCACTTATTAAAAAGTAGGCCCTTACTAATCACTTATTTGCCGAAAATCGAAGAAGCTGTGTTAATCCTGGCTCTAAATTCATTTCGCCTTTATGACGTACGTGTACAACCTTGTTCCCATCAAATTTCGGAGCATTCCCTGGATTATACGTCAACCATTCGTTCGTTCCTTCTACAGAGTACTCCATATACTCCGTTGCACCGACAATTACATTTTTACTATCGTCAGCTGTTACATTTGGTGCCATTTGTGCGACTTTCGCATCACTAATTAATAGCTTCTTTATATCCTTATCACGTTTATAATCGTAAGCTGTTACCATTACATCGTTACCATATGCTTTCACTTGTAATCCTTGTTTAAATGAATAGCCATCAGGAGCAGTCTTCTCTCCGCCATTTGGTCCAGCCGACATCCATCCAGTTTCAATACCGCCCGTATTTACAACTGTAAATCCTTTTTCATCTCCGCCTGCAATTTTCTTTTTTCCAGCCCAGTCCGGTAAGTTTAAATCCCAATGCGTGTGACTCGTGAAGAAAACAACTTGCGGGTAATCTTTTAATATATCGTACAATTTATCCACGTTTAAATAGTCATTTAAATACGGTGATTGTCTTGATCCAGATACTGTATCCGGTAAAACGTGATGAGAGAAAATGAAAATGGGCTTATTTTTATCTTTTTGGCTATATTCTTCTAAATTTTGTTTTAACCAACCTAATTGCTCATCACTCATAAATACTTCATCCCACATTTTTGAATCGTGGTATTTCATATATTTTTCAGTTCCTAAAAATAAAAGCGGATAACCGTCTAATTCTTTTTTATGATATACCTTTTCTTGCCCGCTAAATTGTAAGTAGCGGTTAAATAGCGGTTCTTCCGTTACACCATTTGGCCATGTACTTTGAGAGAGCTTTCCATCAGCTGTCATTTACCAGCATAAAACTCATGATTCCCAACAGTTGACCATACATTCTCTGGATGCTTATTTTTGTTTAACACACGCTTCACATCATCGTATTGTGACTGTTGTCCAGTTGGCGTTATATCCCCATTCATAATAAGCGCTCTAGAAAGTGGCGTCACTTTGTTCATATCTTTTAACACATGATCAAAGTCTCCTAAATCCCCTTGAATGTCACTAATAACATTAAAAGTTGTAGCTGATTTTCGAACTTGCTCTTTCCCTTCTGCATACACTGAAAACGTCGGCAATAATGCCGCCATAACTGCTAACGAAGCAACTGTCTTTTTCATACAAATTCTCCCCCTAATAATAGAATGTACAAACTGCCATGTTCTGCTTTCTCTTAGATGCTTGTCCAATTCACATTATAGGGAGGGATTGTAAAGATAGATGACGTTAAAAGTTAAGTGTTTTTTAAGAGATTTTGTCGTTTTTTGCAAACCACAATTAGCGATTTACGTCAATCTAGCTTTCTAGCTTTTAACATTACATACATGTAAATTTTGATGTTAAATCTTTTCGTTTCATACGTTGTTTTTTATTACTTCTAATTTTCGGGAAAAATCCACTAATTAATAATGTTATAATCCATACCATTATTAGAATAAAATTTATTGTATTACCGGAATTCAAGCTGAAAACTCTCCAAAAATAGGCAGCACAAAAAACGAGGATAGCAGTACTAATAAGTAAAAATGTCCTAACTACTAATCCGATGTAGGATCTCTTCTCTTGCTTAAAAATGAAAGTTCTTCTACCTTTGTACAATCTAATCACAAATAGCAGCAAATATAAACCAAGTGTGGCTCCAATAACAATTGATGTAATAGAGTTGTTTTTTCTCTGCTCAGCTAGAGAGAAGTAACTTTCAGGTAATTTTCCAGTTTCATATTCAATCCATGCGTGGTAAATATCCTGTCGTAAGTCTATACCACCTTCACTATTCGTGAGGATTACCAATCCATCCTTTGTATTAGGAATGAAACCATAAAAAGAATGCCACCCTCGATTATCACCAGAATGATAAATTAATTTCCATTGATTAGATAGTTTTTTTTCAAATATACCTAAACCATTCTCCCCTAATACCGGCTTTTGCATTTCCGTAACACGTTCACTTTTGATGACACCATTCCCTTTATTATGTGCATCCATGCTTGCAAGTATCAATGTCATCATATCGGTAACATTTGTCTTAAGACCTGCAGCAGCCTGTTCGGTAAATTGGTAACTAGGGAGCTCCTCTCCAAAATATCCATAAGCTTTCGAAAGGTTATGGTTTTCAGGACGTTGTAAGAATGAACTAGATTTCATTCCTAAAGGTTTCATAATTTGTTCTTCCATATAACGATCAAACGGTATTCCGGTAACCTCTTCAATTACAAGTTGTAAAATTGTATATCCGCCACCAGAGTAAATTGTTTCTGAACCTGGTTTATTGGTAACCTCCACTGGTTCATTAAGCCATCCTTTTCCAGACAGAGACTCCTCAATAGAGTCAAGATGTTTCCCTGGTGTAACCCCGAGGTATCCTTTATGTGCAGACAGCCCTGCTGTATGGCTTAACAATCTTCTTATTGTGACTTCATTATTATTAAACTCTGAATTAGGTAATTTCCATTTGGTCAGATATTTTCCAACGGGATCATCTAGTGATAAATGCCCTTCATCTACAAGATGTAGGATTCCCCACGCTGTAAGGTTTTTAGATATGGAACCAGCTTGAAACAATGTATCGTCACTCACCGCTTTTTTTGTCTTTTTGTCTACATAACCGTAGTTAAGTGTATAAGCAATACGCCCCTCATGTACAATCCCTATTGCAACCCCTGGTACCTCATAATTCTCTTGCCATTTTGGTACCTGTTCATCCAGCTTTTTTTTGAAATCCTCTATACTCCTATCAGTCAACGTGCCCGATTCTGCCCTCACCACATTTGTAAACCATGCTTCATTCGTAATAAATATGTAAATCATTAAACATAAAATACTTTTGCATATTATCGATGCTTTTTGTCTATTCTTCATTTGCTCCACCTTTTTTCAGAATATTCTATCCATCAATCAGAGTATCCCATTCTAATATCCTGTTCTATCGATTTTTATTACTTAACCTTACAAAATTGTAATAAAAATCAAAGATCTACTATTGTCCTTTATCTGAGGGCAATGAAATTCATTAACAAGATTGATATGAAGTTATATCTATTGTTTCAGTTAAGGCCCCTAAAATACTAGTTTGGTTAATCAAATAGATATATTCCAAACTACAAAAATTTATAATAGAAAAGGTGGATTTTAGTTTTAATTAGAATTTGACCAAAGTATTGCTGCAAATATTTATTCTATAAAAAGAAGAACCCCACACATTTTGATTAAAATGTGTGGGGTTCTTTTGGCTTCCTTAAATTTTTATGAAAAAGATTGATTATTTTATGTAGCCTACTTAAATAAACGTAGTTTTTATCTTTTCAAATTTTCTTCATTTAATCCGAACAACTCTTGTAAAATAAACCGTCCATCTTTTCTTATCAGTACATCATCAAACCAAATTTCACCGCCGCCATACTCTGGCCTTTGAATGTTTACTAAATCCCAATGTATCGCTGATTTATTTCCGTTGTCTGCACCTTATAGCGAATCTCCAATTGCTATATGATAACTACCGTTTATTTTTTCATCAAATAACGTATTATTCATCGGGTGTAATATATAGGGATTAAACGCCAGTGCAAATTCTCCAATATATCTTGCTCCCTCATCCGTATCAAGAATTCGATTTATTCGTTCTGTATCATTTGCATATGCCTCTATTATTTTCCCATGCTTCATATGTAACTTTATATTTCGAAATGCATAACCTTGTTGAACAGATACTGTGTTAAATGTTATTACTCCATTTACAGAACCTTTGGCAGGTGCTGTATATATTTCGCCATCCGGAATGTTATCCATGCCATCCCCCTTTAAAACGCCTATTCCTTCAATGGAAAACTCCAAATCCGTTCCTTCTCCAATAATCCTCACTCGTTTTGTCTTTTCCATTAATTCTTTTAATGGCTCCATTGCTTTGGACATTTTATTATAATCTAGCGTACATACATCAAAATAAAATTTTTCATAAGCCTCAGTACTCATATTCGCTTCTTGTGCAGATGCTGCATTCGGAATTCGCGTTGTCACCCATCTCGTTTTATACACTGCTTCACTATGCGCTTTTCCAAATACCTTTTGATATAATTTCATTTTTTCTGCTGGTACATCTGCTAATTCATATGCATTTCTAGGGCTTCGGAGATTAATATACACTTGCATCTTACTTAATCGGTAACACTCCCAATCTGCTAACAACTTAAATTGTTCTTCAGATCCCGAAAAAATTAATTGCCTCGTTACAGACACATCGCGCATTGATACATGCGCATATCCACCTGCTTTTTCTACGGACTTAATAATTTCACGAACGACTGCGGGATCTATTTCTGTAACACTTTGGATCAACACTTGATCACCAGGCTGTACTTTTGTAGAATGATTGACTAGTATATCTGCTAATTTCGATAGTTTTCGCTTCATTACACCTTCGTCCCTTCACTACCATTTCAATACATGAATAAAAAAGAGAACTACTTTCTTTAAGCATTTCTCCTCCCCGTCCAAACAATAGCTAAACAATACATTATGAAAAATATAACGTATGTATTCCATAAACTAGGTATCGCCACTACACCTAAATAAAGAGTTCCTGGCAACATCCAAATGCAGCAAACGATCATAAAAGTCTTTTTCCTAGCAACTACCGCAATTACTGCTAGAAAAGAAGGAAGTAAGAACATGAAAAATACAGTGATATATACTTCCTTATCAAGCTCTTGATTGCTATATGGGTTGAAATATAGAAAAACAATTGTAAGGATAAAAATACTTATAGCAGCGGCTACCCCTATATAATTTTTCATCATTCCCCGCCTTCCAATAGCAATGTATTTAATACTTTCCACCACTACACCCCATCTCCTTTTTTCATAAAAAAAGACACAGAGATTTCTCCCCATGCCTACTAATTCCTAATTCTTCACCGCATGCACATAATGCACCGTCTCAAAAGCTTTTAAATAATCGTTTCGTCCTTCAAAATATAATGTATTTATGTCTTCTGGCGATAATTGCTCATAAATGAGTAAGCCCACCTTCTCTAATAGTGCTTCCATTTCAGCGTAAGAAAAACACGATTTCATCGGTTCTCCGCCTACTGCAGCCATTTTTACCATATTTTCCACTCGATTGGACAATCCTTTTTCCGTAAATAAGTTTTCATCCGGATAATCGAATACGATAGAGCTCCCCACTGGAACCATCTCGAATAAATTTTCTATTAAACTAGAAAGCTCCTCTTTCGTTAAATAGTACGTAACACCTAATAGGCTAAAGAAAGTCTTTTTATTTTCAAATCCTTCATTTACTAATTTTTGCTTCAAGAAATCTTTAGTAAAATCCATCGAAACAAAATGAAGGTTGTTTGGAGTTTCAAGTGCTGCTTCTTTTATTCTCTCCCTCTTAAACCTTTGTGTAGAAGGATGATCTACTTCAAATATTTCTATTTCATTCTCTAATTCTCGGTGTCTAAAGCTGAACGTATCTAAGCCTGCACCGAGTATGACGTATTGTTTTGCGCCTAATGTAATTTCATGTAGCAATACTCTTTCACAATATGCCGCACGTGCCAAAGGTGTTGGTGATAATTGAACTTGTGTAATCCATTTTAATATTTCTTGTGGATTGTCTTGAAACTTTTGTGCAATGTCTGTATTGAAAAAATGGATTCCTTGGACCATATTTGTTTCAATATCGTTACGTTCTTTTTTTGAAATGAAATCTTTAGCTACATAATCATCAAAGATTTTAGGACTATCAAATTCACTATGGTACGCCCTTCCGAAAGCTGATACTAGCGACGTTACACTCGCTTCACCTTTTTTCACGCACATACACTCCTTCATTTTCACAACAAAAATAGGGTTCCCCTGGCCAGGAGAACCCTATTATACACTTTATTTTTATATTGGTAAATTATAGCATAAATAAGTTTTTTTGTCAAGTTTTCAGCCTGCTACTACTCCGACATTTTGTATATTCTCTAGCAGGAAAATTGTCAATTCACATCGAATGTCCCAAATGATAACAATACATATGGAGGCCAATATGAAACGATTAGTGATCATTACAGTAGGAAAAACACACAGCGGAAAAACTACATTTGCTAAAGAACTAGAAAAAGAGTTACCCCACGCTTTCGTTATGGATCAAGATAACCAAGCTGAATTCATTAACACGCATTATGAAAAATTACAGCCGGGCGAAGGCCCAAATACATTTAAACACGGTCTTTCGAAATTCATTGTTGATTATGCAAAAGAACATACAAGTTTACATCTTATTATTTGCAACTCAAATAGAAGCCGAAACGGCCGGATGTATTTGCTAAATGAATTGTTTCAGAAAGAGGAATATGTACGTATACTCGTTCATTTTGACATTCCAAATGATGTACTTTACGAAAGAGTAGCTCGAAGCACGCGAAGTACCAATATTTTTAGAGGTGATTATTGTAGTTTCAAAGAAGTACTCGATCGACAACAGTCTGAATCACTTCACGAAGATGTGGTAAATCCTATAGAAAACGAGGCTGATTATTTGTTTGTTATTCGTAATCGTAAGGATGTAAACTCTACTATAGAAGAAATTGTTCATCTAGCTAAAGATCTCTCCCCTACCCAAAAATAATAGACTATAAGCATTACATAATGATAGATTATTATGCAAATACTTCCTCTAGACATCCTACATGGTATATAATGATAAGATAATCTACTTCTATATGCTCAATTCTACACAAAACAACTCATGCATATGAAAGAAAAGAGGTACAAAAATATGAAAACAAAACAAACAATCGCTGCGTCTACACTAGCTTTAGCAATGATTGCTGGCGCAAATTCTGCTCATGCGGAAGTAACTGATGCTACTCCTCAGCAAAGTACAGGAGATCGATTAGCTGAAATTAAGCAACATAGACAAGAATTAGATGCGAAATTACAGCAGCACAAAGAAAACGTGGATCAAAAGTTGAATGAACTTAACCAAGTTAAGGAAAATGTTGACACGAAGGTTAATGAACTACATGAGCGTAAACAAGTTGCTGATGAAAAAATTAACGAAATAAAACAACGTAAAGAAGAGCTAGATGCAAAACTTCAGCAAGACAAGCAAATCGCCGAAGATAAAATCGCTGAAATAAAAGAGCATAAAAAACAAGTAGAAGAAAAAGTTGCTGAAGTGAAAGAACATAAGCAAAATATCGATAATAAAGTGAATGAGATTAAAGAACATAAACAAACTGTCGATGAAAAAGTGAATGAAATGAAGCAACATAAAGAGAACATCGATCAAAAGGTTAATGAACTTAAGGAAGTAAAAAAACAGGTAGATGAAAAATTAGCTGAGTTAAAGAAAGCAAAACAAACTGCTGAGGACAAACTTGCTGAGTTAAAAGAAAATAAGCCGCATACTGGAAATACGTTAGAGGAACTTAAGAAAATTAAAGGCAATTTAGATAGTCTTTCCGCTAACTTAGAACTAGCGAAACAAGATGTAAAAAACAAACTAGCTGAATTACAAAAAGCTAGAGAAGATTTACTAAATAAAATTAACGAAATTAAACAAGCGAAACAAACTGTTTCAGATGATTTAACAAAGAAAAAACAAGACTTAGATATTAAAATTAACGACTTTAAGCATACTGAGAAAAAAATTGAGGACAAATTAGCTGAGGTACATACAACGAAGCAAAATGTAGATAACAAAATTAATGAAGTATCTCAATCAAAACAAACAGAAACAAAGACTGGTACTACAAACACAAACAATAACGCTAGAGAACTTCCTAACGCTGGTAGTGAGCAATCAAACAATATGGCTTTAGGTATGTTATCTGTATTAGGCGGCGTTTTATTAATTACACGAAATAAAATTAAAGCGTTATTCTCAAAATAAAGCAATTATACAAAAGACAACCGCACACTTGTGCGATTGTCTTTTTTCTTTATATTAACTTCCCATCTCTTAGCGTCAATATACGATCACATACATCAAGCATTCTTTCATCATGCGTAATCATAATTGCTGCTTTTTGGCTCTCTTTCACTTCACGTTTCATCATTTCTACAACTTCACGTGCGCGTTTTGAATCTAAGCTTGCTGTTGGTTCATCCGCTAATATTAAATCTGGGTTGTTCATGAACGCGCGAGCGATTGCTACCCTTTGTTTTTCCCCGCCAGATAGTTGATTTGGATAATGACTTTTTCTTTCTCCTAATCCAACTGCCGCTAATAAATGATCCGCACGCTTTTCTGAGTCTTGTTTGTTTTCTTTTTTAAGCTTTGCAATGTAAAGCAATTGTTCTTTTACATTTAGATATGGAACAAGATTTGCAAACTGGAAAATGAAGCCGATTTTTTTCAAACGAATGTCTGTCATTTCCTTTTCTGATAGCTTCGTAATATTTTGCTCACGAATGTAAATATCCCCTTTTGATGGTGATAATAACGCACCCGCGATTGATAATAACGTACTTTTCCCTGATCCAGAAGGACCGACGATTCCGATAAATTCTCCAGCTTTCACATCAAGCGACATCGGATGAAGGGCTGTTACTTCCGTATTCCCTTCTCCGTACACTTTACTTACTTTGTCTAATTTTAATAATGAAGTCATTACATCCCGCCTCCAATTGCTTCTAATGCATCAACTTTTAATACTTGGTATAACGAAATAAGTGTTCCTAAAATACTAATTACGATGAAGATTGCTGCATATTGTGCAATCATCGGTGTTGTTAATAAGAACGGCATACCCGCTGGTAAAATTTGTTCTAATCCTTGTACAAGAACAATACTGATTACCATCGCAACGACTGATAAGAATAACGCCTGCACGACTAAGCTATTTGCTAAATAAGAGTTCTTTGTACCGATTGCTTTTAATACACCTAATTGCTGTGTTTTTTGCAATGTAATGACGTAGAAGAATACACCGATTAGTAACGCAGCGATAACAAGTAAGAATGCAATGATCATTGTTAATGTTCCTTGCTCTTCTTTAAATCCTGGAATGCTTTGCAGTACTTCTTTTTTGTCGATAACATGTGCATTTTTAATTTCTTTATCTGTATTCAGTGCAATTGCACTATAATCTTTTTGGTTTGGTTGTGAAATAGATCCCCATACGTCTTCATTTACATAAACGACTGGTGTATGGCTAAACATTTGATCTTTCGTAAATCCAACGATTGTAAATTCTTTCTTTGAAACAGGATCAATAATTGTATCCCCAATATCGATTCCTTTTTCTTTAATAGATTCATCAGCAACCATTTCGTTATTTGCTGTGCCTAATTTCTCACCTTTTACAATGTTCGGTTCTAAAAATGAATCACGTTCACTTGAGAAAATAGCAACATCCACTTTTTTCGAACTATCTTTCTTTTCATACGTTGAAACTTTCACACGAAACGGAACGGCCTCTTTGTCGCCTACTTGATTGACTACGTTATCTACATCTTCTTTCTTAATTTGTGAACGAAGTAATTTATTTTCCGCATCATCTGCTAAAACGAACTTATTTGCCTCCATATTTTGAATCGATGAAGCATTATCATATGATAATCCATTTGCTAATCCTGAAATAACAAGAACTAAAAATGATAATAACACCATAATCAGTCCGATTAATCCGTATCTTAATTTTGATTGTTTTAATTCACGCAGAGCTAAAAACATTTCGCTCGCTCCTTCCTCTTTCTTTCTATGCACTTATCATAAAAAAGAAATATGAACGGAATATGAACAGAAGATTACAGAGGAGAAGATTTAATTTTCGGAAAGCATTGAAAATAATCAGAATCCTTGATACAATTCAGTCAAATAATCTTGACCGAGTAATTTTATTTGAGGAGTTGATCTTGTTGAAGCCCATGTTAACACTAACTACTTATAGCCAACTAAAAGCAATAAGCGATCCACTTCGTGTCGAAATGATGATGCGTCTATGCGAACGTCCTTATACAGGACAACTACTATCTGATAAATTCGGCATTCCAAGGGCTAAAATTCATTATCATTTAAAAGAATTAGAAAAGAATGGTTTTATAGAAATTGTTTATACAGAAGAAAAGAATGGCATCATTCAAAAGTTTTATCAATCTGTCGCTAGAGGCTTCACCCCTGCCGCGTACCTATTACCTCATTTAGAAATATTAAGCGAATCAGGTCGCCAAATCTTTTTACAAATGACAGAAAGAACGAAAAGCCATATTCTCGCTGCACCAGAAGAAGCTTTTACATTACGAAAAGTAAGCGAAGACCCAGCAGAGTGGAATTACGTTTCATCTTGCTGGGAGTTTGATGCCACGCCAGAACAATTTCAAGTGTGGGTGAAAAAATTTCATGAATTAATGGCTGAATTAAATGATATCGCAAAAGACGCAGATAAAGATCCAAATAGTAAATCTTATTACATTTCTACTACTGCACTACAAATCGATGAAAAAGCAATGCAGCGCTTTGTGAAAAAAGAAGAAAAATCGTAATACGATTTTTTTTACATAGACGGTCAAATTTATTTTACCGAATAATTTTTTTATAAAGGAGTAGTTTAAATGGACATATTAAAAAACCGAAATTTCCTCTTACTTTTTTTAGGAAGAATTTTTACAAACATAGGAGATAGCTTATATTATGTAGCTGCGATGTGGCTCGTATATAAGCTGAGTGGTAATCCTTTTTATTCTGGATTGGCTGGTTTCCTTACATTATTACCTTCTGCATTACAATTCCTTACCGGCCCATTCGTTGATAGATGGGCAATAAAAAACACCCTCGTCATTACACAAGTTTTGCAATGCATGCTTATTTTAATCATTCCTATTACACACTACTTCGATCTATTAACAGTTCAACTACTACTCATCATCATGCCCATCGTAGCCTTTATCGAACAATTCGCCTATCCCGCACAATCAAAAGCTTTACCACTTCTACTTCATAAAACACAACTATTAAAAGGAAATTCACTCTTTTCATTTGCGTATCAAGGCATTGATTTAATTTGCACGACGCTTTCTGGCATATTAGTAGCACTACTTGGCGCAATCACTTTATATGTAATTGACTCTATTACATTCGCGATTACTGCCCTTTTGTTCTTTTCATTGAAAATGCCAAAGCAAGCAGAAACCAATACATCACTTTCAACTAAACAATATTTCACTGATTTAAAAGAAGGTTTTTCGATCGTCTTCCGTTCATTAATGGGCGTATTCTTAATCGGTTCAGTAGTCGCTAATTTTTCAATCGGTATGACGATGGCGATACTCCCTTCTTTCGCTGATTCTTTAGGAGGCGTGAAATCATATGGCTTCTTCTTAGCCGCTATATCAGCCGGCAGTTTAATTGGAGCATTATTCAGTTCATGGGTTGGTAAACGTAATGTTGGCCGTGTCTCTATTATTGGCTTTGCGACTGGTGCTATCTTTTGGTTTCTCTCCACGATCGTACCGTTTCAGTGGTTGTCTATTCTCTTATTCGGTCTAGCCTGGATTCCAATTGGTGCAACCAACATATTATTTGCGACAATTAGTCAAATTGTAATTCCAAATCAGTATATTGGACGCATAAACTCAGTCATGCGAAGTATGGGCACAATTGCTATGCCGTTCGGTTCTTTAATTGGTGGATATGCTGCAAATGTATTTAGTAGCCAACTCATTTTCGCGTTCGCTAGCATCGGGATTTTATTTATTTCTTTCGTATGGCTACTTCATCCAAAGTTACGGGCTTTGCCGAAAGCTGATGAAATTACAGCGGATACTTTTGAAGTTCGGTTTAAAGAAGAGCGCGGGAAAAGTACAGCTTTATAGCAGAAGTGGCAGTACGTGAAATTTATATCGGCGATTTTTCAAATATATCAGCGCAACTCGGATTATATCGGCGATTTTCATAATATATCGGCGCAACTCAAATTATATCAGCGATTTTCCGATTATATCGATTTATCGACAAAAAATGACAAAAAGAAGAGGCTGTTCCCAAGCAGCCTCTTCCATCTATTTCGGAAGCTCCACCTGAACAGTAGTCCCTTCCACTTTCGTACTATATACTGAAACGTTTCCGTTATGCAGTTCAACAATTTTCTGCACAATCGATAATCCTAAACCACTACCTTCTACGTTTCTTGCCCTTGCAGTATCTACTTTGTAAAAACGATCAAATATACGATCCATTTCTTCTTTTTCCATACCGATTCCGTTGTCTGATATAGAGATCATCACGCTCGACTCTAATTCTTCTACAACAAATTCAATCGTTCCGCCGTCGTTTGAAAACTTAATGCTATTCGTAAAAATATTACTCCATACTTGATGAAGTAAGTTTTCATCACCTTGTATTGTAATATCCGGCACATCAAATTCAACGGCGATATCTTTTTCACGCCATTTCCATTCGAGCATAAAAATAACGTCTTTAATTTGCTTCTGCAAATTGAATTCTTTTATTTGTAATACTTTTTCTTCTTTATCTAGTGAAGCTAGCGTAAGTAACTGTTTACATAAACTAGACATTCGCTTACTTTCGCCCTCAATAATTTGTAAGTAATGGTTTCTTTCTTCCGCACTCATCTCTTCTGACTGTAACGTTTTTGAGAACCCTTGTATGGAAGAAAGCGGCGATTGAAATTCATGAGAAACATTTGAAACGAATTCTTGTCTCATCTCATCTAATTCTTTTATACTTTTCGTCATCTTTTGAAAATTAGTTGCTAATGTACCAATTTCATCTTTTCGATTTTCATCTAATTCGATATCATATTCACCACTTGCAATCTTTTGAGTCGCTTTCGTAAATGTTCGAATGGGACGAACGATATAACCTGCTGCAATCGCTATAAAGATAATACTTAATAGTACGATAAACCCAAGTAATACCGCTAAGAAAATTCGCATCTCGCCAAATTGGTTCTGAATGTCAGGACGAATAAATAAAGCGTACTGTTTATCACCGTGTTGCACTGGTACACCGACACTATTTATTAATTCATTATCGAAAAAACCTGTAATAAAGAGACGTGTTGGATACGTAGAAACACCATTAAACGTTTCGCCATTCAATACTTTATGAACGGTATCATCACTTATTGTTGTCTTACGAAACGCGTTGCCGATACGTTTTCCATTCTTTTTATCATCGACAATATAAATTTCATATCCTAACTTCGCAATAGACTGTAAGTATGCCTCTTGATTTTCTTCACTTTGCTTTTCATATAACGATTTTACTTCTTCCGCATACATTAAAATCTTTTCACTATTGTACGGTTTTAACTTCACTTGATAGTACACATTTGTTAATAAAAAACCGATAATACTGCTAAGTAGCATGATTCCAACCGTCATAAAAACAAATCTAGAGTATAGTGATTTCATTTTATTTCAACTCCAACTTATAACCGAGTCCGCGTACTGTCGTAATTTGAAAATCATCTGTTCGTTTTGAAAAACGATCTCTCAGTCGCTTCACATGAACGTCAACTGTTCGTTCATCTCCTTCAAAATCCATTCCCCATACTAATTCAATTAATTCTTCTCTTGAAAAGGTTCTTCCAGGATAACTAGCAAGTTGTGATAATAATTCAAATTCCTTTAATGGAAGCAAAATCGTCTGACCGTTACACTTCACTTCAAACCCTTTTCGGTCAATTATCGTTCCGTGTAATGTAATAATATCAGCACTAAGCATTTGATAACGGCGCAATAGAGCTTTCATACGGAAAATTACTTCAGCTGGTTCAAATGGTTTTACAATATAATCGTCCGTACCAGAAATGAATCCTTTTTCTTTATCGACTAGCTGATCTTTCGCAGTTAATAAAATAACCGGTATATCATGATACTTCCGGATTTCTTCACATAACGTATAGCCATCAACAAACGGCATCATAATGTCTACTATCGCAAGATGAATATTTTCTTTCTCTAATACGCCTTGCGCTACCTTTCCATCTTCCGCTTCAAAAACTTTAAACCCCTCTTTTTGCAAATGGTAATGTAACAATTCTCTAATATGCTTATCATCATCAGCTAATAAAATATGTATCATCTTCATTAAACCCTCTCTTGTTCATCCTTCTACATCCTTACCTTAAGAAACAATTGGATTTTTTGCAAGAAAAAGAAAAACAAACCAACATTTTAAGATAAATAAAAAGAATCTATTTTGAAAAAAGATTATTCAAAATAGATTCTTACGTTTTAGTATTAAGATTATTTTAATGAAAAGTAATTTCTATGCTTTAGAAATATCAACGAATCCTTCTCCAAATACGTCACGAACATCGTGTATAGCAATGAACGCAGCCGGATCTGTAGTTTGAACAATCCGTTTTAGCTTGACTACTTCTTGCTTATTAATAACAACATAAAGAATTTCCTTCGGCGTTTTCGTGTAATAGCCATGACCTGAGTACACAGTAACCCCTCTGCCCATTAATGTAGTTACCTTTCCGGCAATTTCATTCGGGTTATCAGAAATAATCGTAATGGCTTTCTTCGGATTTAAACCTTCAATTACAAATTCCATCACTTTCGTTGCTACATATAGCATAATAATTGTTATCATCAGTTTTTCTGCACCAATGATGAAATAAGACGAAAACGCAACGATTAAATCGAAGAACAGTAAACCATAGCTAATGCTCCATCCTAAATATTTATGCGTCATCCTTGCTAAGATGGTAGTACCTGCTGTTGTTCCGCCAACACGAATAATAAGACCAATCCCGCACCCAATAAATATTCCTCCGAAAATGGCATTTACGAGCATTTCATCCGAAGCAATCGTCCAACCTTCTGTCAAATGAAGGAATAGCGAGTTCGTAACTACAGCGATAATCGTATAAATTGTTGTAATCTTATTTAAAAATTTATAACCAGCTATTAACAAAATCGCATTTAAAATTAAGTTAACTAAGCCTGGTGACCATTCAAATAAATAATACGTAATAATCGTGATACCAGTTACTCCACCCTCACCAAACTCGTTCGGGATAACAAACAAATTGACACCTAACGCAAAAAGAAATGCACCAATAATAATAAAAATAATGTCTGTCGTTCTTTTTTTCATACAGTACCTCACTTCTTATGTAAATATTTATTCTGTCATAAACTCTCACCATTATATCGTGGAATATTCAAATCGAACAGTGGTTTATTTTTATTTTAATATAGGGTAATAAATCAACTTCATCCTATATCCACATGTAATTAAAAAGTAAAACAACTGTATTTATTATGTACGACAAATAAAGTTTTGATTTCACATGCAATTCACCCTAAAAAATGTATATCAACACTCTCACTCGCACAAACTTCAAATACAAAACAAATAGGCGAAGCTATAGAATAAACTTCGCATCAAGCGTGTGATCATAGAGATTCATATGAGATTTTATATTCATAATTTCCAGAAATAAATTTACTTATCCTTCTCCATATATTCTTTAATCTTTCGTTCTTCCCACTCTTTTCCGAATATCCCAACTGGAAAAGTTGTCAAACCATGTATAACGATACCGATTCCCCAACCTGCAAGTGGATATAAAAACCACAATTTACTGGAATCAGAGATTATATTTATAATAAAAAGCATTAAGTTCACTAGTATATACACCGTTAAATGAATGTAAAACGCTTTTAAATTCTCCACCCTTTTTTTAGCTCGTAAATAATTCTCATCTTGCTCCATATATAAACACCTCTTTCATTATTGTATTTTTTAAATTCGCTCCGATTTAAACATCATATTCTAATCAAAAATCTCTTATTCTCAAAAATTCACAAAATAAAAAAGATCGTCTTCATTTCAGGAAGATTGCAGGTGCTGGTGGATACCCTTTTTTGTTCGTAGTACGATACCTTGTGAAAAAATTGAAAAATCAAATTTCACAATAGAAATAAACCCTTTAAATCTGTATAATAAAATTAATAGCCATATTTTAATACAGAAAGGTTTTGGTAACATGCTAGGTATCGATATCAAAAAAACAGATGGAGAATTAATTATTTCATGGCAACTAGCTAAGATTCAAATTCCATTAAGTGAAATTATTGAAGTTACAGAAGATGAAACCTATGCTGGTGTAGAAGAAGAAAACGTAATCCGAATTGGAACAGCATACGCTACAACAGACCGGATTTTAATCAGAACAGTAAAACAAAATTATCTATTATTTACGACCAATAGAGTCTCAATTTTGAATAAAATCAATGCATAAGCAATAGGATAAAACACTTGTCTATATGGGTTTATTCGATTCAACTGTATACCCGCATTTTAAAAATTATTATAGATACAATGATGTAAAAATAAACAAAAAGTACCCAGCAAATGATCATGTGTATGACAATTTGCTGGGTACTAAGGGATATATTTGTTAATTACAGAATTCTAATTAAGACCAAATCCAAACATCATCATTATTTTCAACGTTGCTCTTTACCTCATACACTTTTTCGATATGATCCGTTGTGTTCCAGTTAATAGAACTTCCACCCCAGCCTACATACTTCATATCAATTTTTACTTTCTCGCCCGTATTAAATACTTGTCCCTTCGTTAAGAAAACATCAATAATAACTTTCTTCCCATTTAGTGATGGATACTCAACTACGACATATTTAGTAGAACCTTCTCCTTCCTCTTCCCTCGTTCCTACTTTTGATACTTCCCCAATCACATAATCAGGAGAACCATCTTCTTTCATGTGCATACCTAATTTATTTGACGTATTTTCAACTGTATTTGCAACCATATATTCAGTAAAATTACGCATCATAGATCCAGTAGCTTTTACTTCATCTCCTACTTTCACATTTGAAAGAGAATCTATATATACACTTACAGGCTCCTCATATTGCTTAGATTTTACGACAATTACACCGTTATCTACTTCTACTACTCGTCCTTCTAACGTCGAGAAATTCGATTCAATAGAAGCTGCACTCGCTTTTGATAGTTCTAATCCTGGTAAATTCGTTCCTGATAATGCTGCGATCCCTAAAGCACCTGCTAAAATTAATTTTTTCATACCCATATGTAACCTCTCCATTCATGATGATTATATTTTTTGATTGGATACGACCAACCTGTAACTATTATAGTTACAGGTTGTATAAAATAGCAACCAGCTTTCTT
Organism: Bacillus pretiosus; assembly: GCF_052947655.1. Lineage (NCBI taxonomy): Bacteria > Bacillati > Bacillota > Bacilli > Caryophanales > Bacillaceae > Bacillus > Bacillus pretiosus. The sequence continues at coordinate 3,116,281 of NZ_CM129593.1, forward strand.
ATGCAATGTTGCATACTGTAACTTTTAAATATGAATCGATTATTCCTATATTCAACACGAGTGCTAAATTCTTGAATCACAGCAGGGAAACGGATTGATGATGAAGAAACTAATGTGATGCATCATATTTTTTCAATACTACAGTTTGTATAATCGTAGTCCATTACATTATGTAGGAGCGGAGTTAATATGTTAAAGAAACCAAACAGATTACAGCCAGGTGATATCGTAGCAACAGTAAGTCCTTCATGGGGAGGCGCAGGTGATTCTGAGATAAGATGGCGTTATGAACAAGGGGTAAAGAGATTAGAAGAAGTTTTCAGTCTTACGGTTATCCCAATGCCAAATAGTTTAAAAGGTAGCGAATTCATTTATAACAATCCACAGGCTCGTGCGGAAGATTTAATGACAGCTTTTAAGGATACGCGCGTGAAAGCAATTATTGCGAATATTGGCGGTGAAGATAGCATCCGCTTACTTCCTTATATAGATTTTAATGTAATACGTGAAAATCCGAAAATTTTTATGGGGTACTCTGACGTTACCGTTTCACACTTGTTTTGTCATAAAGCAGGAGTTTCCTCTTTTTACGGTCCAGCAATTTTAACTGATTTTGCCGAAAATGTAGAGATGGATCCATATACAGTTGAAATGGTAAATCGGACTCTCTTTTCAAATGAGACAATTGGCGAGATTCAACCAGCTCATGAATGGACGAGTGAGCATTTAGAATGGATAGAGGTAAATAAAGATACAAGGCGTACGATGCAACAAAACAATGGCTATGAACTACTTCAAGGCTCTACTACCGTACAAGGACGCTTAATTGGTGGTTGTATAGAAGTCTTGGAATTTGCAAAAGGAACGGAGCTTTGGCCTGAGAAAAAACATTGGGAAAATAGTATCCTTTTCTTTGAAACTTCTGAAGACCATCCAGAACCAAGCTATATAAAGTATTGGTTACGAAATTACGCAGCGCAAGGCATTCTCCAAAAAGCGAAGGGTATCATCTTTGGTAAACCAAAAGACGAAATGTATTATGAAGAATATAAACATGAAATACTGCAAGTTATGAAAGAACATAACTTAGAAGATTTGCCGATTCTTTATAATTTAAATTTTGGTCATACCGAGCCGAAGTTTATTTTACCTTACGGTGCGATGGCAGAAATTGATTGTGAAAATGGGTCTTTCTCTATTTTAGAGAGTGGCGTGGAATAAAGGAAAACTTTAAATAAGTATAGCCATAAGTTTTATAATTATGTTTTCCTGATCCTACAGGAAGAATAGCGTATTTTTTCATTTTAGGGAGATTACTTATCTAATGATAAAGGGGGATTTACGTGTATGGAAGCAACATTTACAGTAAGTAAATGGGATGAAAAACTAATTGATGATACTAGAAAAGATTTCCCTATTAATATTGCCCATGTTGAATATGATATTGATGGTGAATTAAAAGGAAAAGCTTTTGTTGAATACTTATTATATTATTTAGACTCAAATATAAATGATGGTCACTTGGCTACTGCTAAAATTTCTGGATTTTTACACTTCGAAGGAATTTATAAGGGGCAACAAGGGACATTTACAGCTATAGAGCAAGGAATATTTGATAAAGGAAATCTAGATTCCCCAGGAACAATTATTAAAGCTACCGGTAACTTAGAAAAACTAAGAGGGTCCTATAATTATCAGTTTACAGGTCAAACCAGTAAACTAATTTTAGAGTTTGAATTCCAGCAAAATATCCTATAATTTAGTGGAAAGGACATTTCTTGTAATACTAGGAATGTCCTTTTTATTGACAAGCTTATTCAACTATTCTTCTATTAGTTAAGAAAAGAACAGAGTATATTACATAACGTCTTATTATCAGTATCCAGCAATGCATAAAATTTTCGTTATGGGGGGAATTAAAAATCTAAGCCCGAGAGGCATGTGCCCCCACCTATTCATTACTTTTCCTACTAACTAAAGAATAATCCCAGAAAAACTCCCCTGCATAACTTCTTTTTCAAGTTGATTCCTACATATAAACATCGCAATAATTTTTGTACGATTTTTTTCATCGAGCTCAAATTGTTCAATAGTTACGTCACAACGAATCGTATCACCGCTAAAAACAGGACGTACAAATTCAAAATCCATCTTGCGAGCTAGTACGTTATAATCACCGCCAATTTTTGTAGGCAACGTTGATGTTAACAGTCCTTGTACAACAAATCTCCCCTGCTCATCTGGTGTAACATGATGAACACCTTCATCTTTCGATACTTCCGTAAATAAAACAACATCCTCTTTCGTAAAAGTTCGCTCAAAGGTGATTTTTTCCCCTACTTGCAATTTCATCTATACCCCTCCTCAAAAACACTTTATAAATAAGAAAAACCGAAACTATAATCATTTCGGTTTTTCAATCTAAAGAAGTCTATATTTACTTTAAAGAATGTACAAACAACCCACTACGCAGTTTCGGTTCAAACCACGTTGACTTCGGCGGCATAATTTCTCCAGCGTCTGCGATTGATAGTAAAGCTTCCATTGATGTCGGATATAATGAAAACGCTGCTTTATATTCACCGCTATTTACAAGGCGTTCTAGTTCTTCTAATCCGCGGATTCCTCCGACAAAGTCAATGCGTGAATCAGATCGCGGGTCGTGTATTTCAAGTACTTGGCTTAATAAATGATCTTGCAGAATAGATACATCTAAACCTTTAACGAGATCATTCGCATCAAACGTTTCCTCTTTCACTGTGAGTCTATACCATTTCTCGTTTACATACATACCAAATGTTTTTGGCTCATTTGGTTTATACGGAGAAACAGCTGCTTCTTCTACATAAAAGTATTGTGCAATTTGCTTTAAAAACTGTTCTTCTGATAAGCCGTTTAAATCTTTCACAACTCGGTTATAGTCCCAAATGGATAATTCATCGTGAGGGAATAATACAGATAGGAAGAAATTAAACTCTTCTTCTCCTGTGTAATTCGGATATTGTTCTCTTCGCATGAGCCCTACTTTTGCTGCTGATGCTGAGCGATGATGCCCATCTGCAATATAAAGATTAGAAATATCTTCAAATAAGTTTACTAAAGTAGCAATTACATCCTCATCAACTATTTTCCAGGCAACATGCTCCACGCCATCTTCTGCTGTAAATGTATAGATTGGCGCATGCTCTTCTTTCCAGCTTGCAATGATACGTTTCACATCTTCTTTCGTACGATACGTTAAAAAGATAGGCCCCGTATTTGCATCACACACATCTACATGGCGAATACGATCTAATTCTTTTTCGTGACGCGTTCTTTCATGTTTTTTAATTGTATCATCTTCATACTCATCAATAGATGTACAAACGACAAGACCTGACTGCGTTCTTCCTTCCATCGTCAGTTCATAAATGTACAGTGATGGCTCTTCATCTTGTATGAATACTTCTTCTCGTATAAATCGATTTAAATTTTCACCCGCTTTTTCATATACACGATCATCGTACGGTGAAAGTGCCGGGTCTAAATCAATTTCTGCTTTATCAACGTGTAAGAAAGAATACGGATTCCCTTTTACAACCTCTCTTGCCTCTTTACTATTTAATACGTCATACGGTAAAGCTGCAACTTCCGCTGCTTTTTCTTCTACTGGACGAATGGCCCGAAACGGTCGGATTTTTGCCAAGTTTTCCTCTCTCCTTTACACAATCATTCGAACGGCTACAACACCTGTAATTTTGCTTATATTTTCCACAATGTTCTCTTTTATTATATCATCAATTCCGTTATCAATATCAATCATTGTATACGCCCAAGAATGTTTACTACGATTAATCATATCCGCAATATTAATATGATGTTCTGCTAAACATCCTGTAATTTGTCCTACCATGTTCGGAACGTTTTGATGCATGATTGTAATACGTTTCTTTCCGATATAAGGGAGTTCGACGTTTGGATAGTTTACTGAATTACGAATATTTCCTGTCTCTAAATATTCACGTAATTGGCGCGCTGCCATGATTGCACAATTTTCTTCTGATTCAGATGTAGATGCACCAAGGTGAGGCGTCGCTGTTACATTTTTCATCTTTATCACATTTTCATTCGGGAAGTCTGTTACGTAATGCGTAATAACATCTTCTTCTAACGCTTTTTGAAGAACATTTTCATCTACAAGTTCTCCTCTAGAGAAATTGAATAAACGCATACCTTTTTTCATCTTCTCTACAGCGTGTTCACCAATAATCCCCTTCGTTTGATTCGTAAGAGGAATATGAAGTGTAATATAATCACATGTTGCGAAAATTTCATCTAAACTAAATGCTCTTTGTACATGTGTAGAAAGGCGCCATGCTGTTTCAACTGAAATGTAAGGATCATATCCGACAACGTCCATCCCTAAAGCTAACGCATCGTTCGCAACTAAAGCACCGATTGCGCCGAGGCCAATTACACCTAGACGTTTCCCTGCAATTTCTGATCCAACGAATTGTTTTTTTCCTGATTCAACAAGCTGCGGTACTTCTTCACCCTCTAAATTTTTCGTCCAGCTTACACCGTTAATAATGTTACGTGAAGACATAATAAGGCTGGCGATAATAAGTTCCTTTACTGCATTGGCATTCGCTCCTGGTGTATTAAATACTACAATCCCTTTTTCTGTACATCGCTCGACAGGAATATTATTTACACCAGCACCAGCTCTTGCAATCGCCTTTAAGTCTTTTGAAAATTCTTCTTGGTGTAAAGAATAGCTGCGAAGTAAAATACCATCTGGGTGGTCCATTCTATCCCCTACTTCATAACGCTCTCCGCTAAGTACTTGCAAACCCTTTTCCGCAATTTGATTTAACGTTTGAACACGAAACATATCCCCATCTCCCTATCTATTCTCAAGCTCAAATTCCTTCATATAATTTACTAATTGCTGTACACCGTGTACTGGCATCGCATTGTAAATACTTGCACGCATACCACCGACTGAGCGATGCCCTTTTAACGTAACAAGGCCGCGTTCTTTCGCTTTTTGTAAAAACTCATTGTTCAGCTCTTCTGACGGTGTTGTAAACGGAATGTTCATAAGTGATCGATACGTAGGATCAACTGGTGAAGTAAACAATTTTGATTCATCTAAGAAATTGTAAAGAAGTGAAGATTTCATTCTATTCTGTTCTTCAATCGCAGATACCCCGCCTTGCTCTTTCAACCACTCTAGTACAAGTTTCGTTACGTAAATACTAAAGGATGGCGGTGTATTATATAAGGAGTTATTTTTGCTGTAAGTTTCATAGTTTAACATTGTAGGACAAGAGCGATCTGCTCCCCCAATTAAATCTCTTTTTATAATTGCAATCGTTAAGCCCGCTGGTCCTAAATTCTTTTGCGCTCCCGCATATATAAGGCCGAACTTCGTAACATCATATTGTTCTGATAAAATATTTGAGGACATATCTGCAACGAGCGGTACTCTATCTAAACGTGGAATGTCCACATATTTCGTACCCTCAATTGTATTGTTCGTTGTAATATGTACATAATCTAGTTTTTCATCATTTGGTAAACCATCCAGTTTAGGAATTGTAGTAAACTTCTCTTTTTCAGAAGAAGCAAGCACTTGTACTTCCCCTATTTTTTCAGCTTCTTGCATCGCCTTTTTAGACCATGAGCCAGTTAATACGTACCCTGCTTTTTTGTACGTATTCATTACATTTAACGGTATCATAGAGAATTGTAATGACGCACCGCCTTGTAAAAACAGTACTTCATACTCATCAGGAATGTTCATTAATTCACGAATTAGGCTACTTGCTTCATCTATAATACTTTGAAAATAAGAAGATCGATGACTCATTTCCATAATAGACATGCCTGTCCCGTTATAATTTACAAGCTCCTTTTGCACTTTCTCTAAAACTGGCAAAGGGAGTATTGATGGTCCAGCTGAAAAATTATATACTCTCTCCATCACCCTGATAACCTCCCTATTTCTTATTTTTATTAATTTTTAAACTTTCTGAATTATAACCTGAAATATAATACGTGGTCAATTTGTTTTCTATTATTACGGCGTAAGACGCAATGGAATCGCTTGCATGTGCAAACTACTTTTTATAAACATACAAAAAAGTGTTAAGTACATAATCGTACTTAACACTCTAGTAATAAAGTATAATTGCTAATTGTCCGTGAAGAACCGATCAAAAATTTGATAAATAGCAGAAAGACCAATGAGCCAATAAATAGTGTCCACAAGCGCCGGCATAGAACCAAACCATTTCTCAACTACATTGTAATCTAACGCTACAAACAACCAATTCAAACCGCCAAGAATCACCAAAATTACTGTAAGGTAAGACAAAAATTTCATTATGATTGCCCCCTAGGTGATAAGATGGTGAAAGGCCTTTCACTAGAAATATATGTGGTAAAATTCAAAACTTACCTATTTAATAAAAATTATTTTCGGTACCAGCCGTTAATAACTGCCTCTGCTTCTTTACTATGTATTTGATACGCATGCGTACTATTATGAGAGCCAATAAACCAAATTGAAAAACCTTTAAAATACGGTTTCGTTTCTAATATATCTCGGTAAGCACGCCATCCGTTTAATTGTACGTCCTTTGAAAACACATTAGATACATCTGGATTCCACGGATTTTGTAGTCCAAGTTCACGTGCTGGAACGTTAAATCCACCAAAATAAACCGGTTTTCCTGTTGCATTATGTAATTGTTCTAACTGCTGCACAACATTTTGCCCACGATTATATACTGTTGTGGCAAATAAACTTTGCTTCACTTCTTCGTATGATGGATTTCTTTTTCCTGAAACTTCAAACCAACTATCAATACTAACAATATCCACCTTTTTTAAATATGGACGATTTATTTTTTCTATAAACTTTGCTTCATAAGATGGATCAAAGCTTGCTGTTAACCACCAATTCATTTGATACAAAACATTTCCTTTATATTGCTGACGGACGAAATCAATCGTATCGCTCCAATATCCTTCTGCATATTCCATATTCACGAAATTAGAGGCAATCTTGAGCCCGTACACATTGTATTTACTTGTAATCGAATTAGAAATATCTTGTAGAATAACCGTTTTCCAATTCCAGAAGAAATCATTAATATTACTCGGATTCCATTCCGTTTCCCCAACATTTCCTTGCTGAATATATGGGAACGGTTCCACAATAACTTGAATATTACGCTTTAATAATTCTTGAATTAAAAGAATAGCCTGTTGCTTTTGCGCTTGATTAATTACCATGTTCGTAGAAGTCACATTCGGAATATCTACCTGAATCGGTACATTTACTGTATTTAAATTTAAGCGCTCTACATCAGCTAACACTTTCGCCACATTTCCAACTTCCCATACCGTTACATTTCCTGATTTGATTTTTCCAGATTGAACAGTATTTACATCAGCCTGTACATTTCCTTGAAAACAAAAAGAAAACAACATAATAAACACTCCTAAAAAACTTATTAAACTCTTATTTTTCTTCACAACTTTCCCCCTATAATTTTTGGCATTCTTGCTTATTCTATACAATGTTTCACATATATTCCACAAGAATATTTAGTGAAATTTCATCAATAAAAATGCTATTCACCCTTTATCCATATCTTATTCATACTAACCTCCTAAAAATAGTAAGATAAATAAAAAAGGAGCGTATTTCCGCTCCTTTTTTATCTTTTTAAAATTGAAGTTATTGGATTTTTTCTGATAACCTAACCACATCTAATTTTTTATATAAATAAATTTTTATCTATATTCGCTTTTTGTTTGTATTACTTTTATATTTACTTCATTAGATTGTTTAATATCATCTTTAAATTCTTGTTTGACTTTTTCTATATCAGCTGCAGTACCACTAACTAGAATCCCATCGACTGGTTGTCCTGGACCTTGCACATAACGTTTTACTCCTAATCCTACTCCTATAAAAATAGCAATAACCACCACATAACTTATAATTTTTTTCACTAGAATACTCCTTTAATTAATGATTTATATCTGGATTATAGATGTGATTTTTTCATAAGTTAATGACTTCTATCTAACTATCTAACTTCTAATCTTACAATATTGTAAGATTAGAAGTTACAACGTGTATATTTTATGTCAGAAGACCCCCTCCTTAATTTGTTTGATGTTGGGATAGCGTTAGTAAATAGATGGGAGATACTGTCGAAAAAAGATAAAAATGACTCGATTATTTTTTGTAGATTATACACAAACATTTATGTAAAATGTTTATATATAATCAAACGAAAATACAATTCATCTACTTTTTATACAAAAACCAAACAAAATTGATGAATATTATTAATACCAATAACAACATGAGCCAATACAGAAATCATACTTTCATAAGTGAAATACTAAAAAAGTGAAAATAAAACAATATGGATCCTTTAAAAAAGTTACAACCCTATGAAAAACAAGATTGTAACCAAAAATAGCTTGAAAAGAGGGAGAAAATTATGGAACAAAGGAAATATTCAGTAACACCTCAAGATCGAATGAATTATATACTTGGTCTTTATTCCGCAAATCAACAAATTAATGCCGTTCTTTATTTTCCTATAGGTATATCAAAAAAAGTACTTGAACAATCAGTAAGAATAACGTTACAATTACAGCCCGTTTTAAACAGCCGTTTTGTAGAAAGTGATATGCCTTACTGGGAGGAACATTCATCTAGTACTAACTCACCAATTTGTTTTTTTGCAGAAGGAGATGATCAAAATCTTGAAGTGATGGCAATAGATTTTATAAAGGAATCTGGAGATCCTATTCAAGGGCCTATGGTTCAGACAAAATTATTACGAGGCACTTCAACAAATATATTAGTTGTTAAATTATCTCATCTTTGTTCAGATGGTGCTGGAGTCAAGGAATATATTAATTTGCTGGGAGCAATTTATACTCACCTTTCTCTGGGACAGTCTAAGGATGAAATTATAAAGAGATTTAATGCAAAAAATGAGGGTTTTCGCGATCAATCACCTGTATTCAAATATACTGGAATAACAGACATAAAAAGTGCGTATCGTCCCAGCCAAGAACAACAAGCAGCATTATGGTCTTTTCCATCTCAACCTAACAAAAATACTTATCCAAAAATGGCCGTGCGACGGTTAAGCCGTGAGCAAACTCTACGTTTAACCCTATGGACAAAGGCACAACAAGCTACCTTAAATGATGCAATCCTGACTGCATACTTCCGCTCTTTATCACATTTCGCTGTGTATGCAGAACCTCGTACCGCAGAAAAAATGGTTGGTTTAACAATTGATTTACGCCGATATCTCCCTAATCATACAACTGGTTCAATTTGCAACTTATCCGGGATGGAAATGCCAGTGATTAAAATGGAAAATGATGACTCATTTAATCAAACTCTAGTTCGAGTCAAAGAATCAATGGATACAATAAAATCTCAAAATCCAGGTCTTTCTTCAGCCGCAGGAATGGAGTTACTGGCAAGTAAAAAGCTATCTGAAGTTAAGGAAATGTATAAACAGCAATATGAATGGGCTTTACAAATGGGAATGGCTTTACCGTTACTTACTAATTTCGGATCGATAGCTGATGAACCTATTAAGTTTGGTGAAGTTCAAGCTCAGGACGGGTATATAACATCACCAATTATGTATGCACCATTCTTTACAATGGGGGCAAGCTCTTATAATGGGAGACTTACATTTACAATTGGTTATCATTCGCCAGATACTACAAAAGAAAAGGTAGAGCAATTTTTAGAAAGTGTGGTCAATGAACTATCAAAATTGTAACGGGAGTATCACCCTAAGCTCAATAAGTTAAGTTTATAAATCTAGCCAAGAAGATTCCTTCCTCAAGGAACGCGAAGTGAGTATGTGAGAGATGAACTGGCTTCGGACATAGGATATAAGGAAGCCAGTTTAGTTGTTCGCCATACATGGGGTACCGGCCCATTCCCATTAACCTAAGAAAACAGATGTGAGATACTTTAAAATATTAGCTTGATGCACATGGTTAGGCGCCCTCAAATGCTTGGATTAAAATCATTACAAACAGCTTAAAAAAAATGCTGCAATAGAAGTTATACATATAATCAAAAAAGGACAAACTATCCAAGGTGAATAGTTTGTCCAAAACCATAAACTCTATGGTTTAACAATATATAATTCAGTTCCGCTAAAAGTCTTTTATTCTCTTTTCATATCCTACTATTTTTGCATCCGAACGAACAATAGAGAATTAGAATAATGACTTAATACTTGCTAGAACAGTAAGTATTCCTATAACAATTACAAATACATTACTCATTTTCCCTTTGTATTTAGCCAGTACTGGTACTTTATTGATTGCATACATCGGTAATAGACATAAGATAGCAGCAACTAACGGACCGCTAAGGGCATCAATGATTCCAAGAATACTTGGATTTGTATAAGCAACATACCAGCATGTTAATACGACAAAAGTAAGAATCATTGTCTTAACTGTTTTCTCTCCTAAATCTTTCCCACGTTTTTTACCGGACTTAATAATCATGTCACGCATTACCTCATACGCTCCTATATAATGGCCAAGGAAAGACTTTGTAATAGCCACAAACGCAATGATAGGAGCCGCAATAGTAATTACTGGCGAATTAAGCTCATTAGCAAGATATGATAGGATTGACAAGTTCTGTTCTTTTGCCACCTTAAGATCATCTGGAGTCAAACTTAAAGTACTGCTCCAAACAAAGAACATAACAACAACGAATGTCATGATATAACAAACTTTTTGTATTTGAGCACACTTGGCATCAGTAGCATCTATTCCATACGTAGCTCTCTGTTTCATAACGAATGACGAAATCATAGGAGAATGATTAAACGAGAATACGATGATTGGTAGTATCATCCATATTGTTCCAAAATATCCTGTTCCAGTTGAAGCAGTAGAAACACTTGAAAAACTTAGCATTGACGTATTCCACTGTGGAATTAAAGATATTGCGATAAAAAGTAGAGAAACAATGAAAGGATATACTAGCATGCTCATTATCTTTACAGTAATATCTTGACCAAAATTTAGTATAGTGATAAGACCGAGTACTAATACAAGCGATAAAATGGCCCTTGGAGGCTCCGGCATGTGCAATTGATGCACAATAAAACTACTTGCAGTATTTGTAAGTGCAACCGAATACATCAGCACGATCGTATAAATTGAAACGAAATATACAATGTTAAAAATGATACTTGCCTTATTTCCGAAATACTCTCTTATTGTACCTGTAATCCCCTCATCGGCAGAATTAGAAGCATATATCATTTTAGCAAGTGCCCTATGTGAGTAATACATAACAGGATATGCAAGTATGGTAATTAACAGCAATGATAATAAACCACCTGAACCTGCATTAATAGGTAAGAAGAGTACTCCTGCTCCAATTGCTGTTCCAAATAGACTCAATGCCCAGGTAGTATCCTGTTTATGCCACTTTTTAGGGTCTAGATATTTCTCATTTTTTACTGCAGTATTATCAACTTGAAATTCTATGTTTTTTGCAGTATTCCCATTCATATAATAATTCCTCCTAGTTTTCTATTCTTACTTCTCTATTTAAGGCATCGGAATATAGACCGTTCTTGAAAAATGAATTGCTTATAAAGTGCGCCACATCGTATATCCTTCTTCTAAGTTAATCAAAATCAAAAAATTGGCGAAGCATCAACCTGACGGGGTTGTTACAAATTACAAAATATCCCAATTATATAGTGGTATATTTTATTAGTAATTCCCCCAATATACAGACATCCTTAGGCGAACAATAGAGAATAGATTGTTAACTTTTTCACAATATATCCGGTAATTGTTCATTGATTTGATTATTTCTCTCCAAAGATTTTATTTTTAATGGCAATCCCTGTAGGTGTAGCTGCAATTCCACCTAAACCTGTCTCTCTTAATTCGCGAGGCATCTGTCTTCCAACTCTATACATCGCTTCAATAACTTCGTCAGCATTGATGATATTGTTTACGCCGGCTAATGCGATGTCCGCTGCTGCTAAAGCATTTGCCGTTCCAATGGCGTTTCTCTTTACACAAGGAATTTCTACTAAACCAGCGACCGGATCACAAACTAAACCGAGTAAATTTTGTAATGCAATCGAAAAAGCTACAGAAGATTGATGTGGCGTTCCACCTGCAGCTTCAACCGCAGCTGCAGCCGCCATCGCTGAGGCACTGCCTACTTCAGCTTGACATCCTCCGTACGCTCCTGAAATACAAGCGTTGTTTGCGACTATGGTTCCAAATAACGCTGAAGTAAATAGAAAATGAATCATATCTTCATGACTTAACTGCAATGTATCTTTAATACTAAAAAGGACTCCCGGAATCGTCCCACTCGCACCTGCTGTTGGAGTTGCACAAATAGCTCCTAATGCAGCATTTACTTCATTAACACCGATAGCACTTTGAATCCCTAACACCATCAAATCTCCAGAAAGGGTTTTCCTATTTTCTCGATAGTTTTTAATTTTAACAGCATCACCTCCGGTTAAACCAGTTGGAGAAAATACACCGTCGCCCTCGATACTTTTATTTATAGCATTTTGCATAGTCGCTAAATTTCGTTCCATTTTACTCCAAACTTCTTCATAAGTAGATTTAGTTTGTTCAATTTCCTGTTCAATTGCTAATTCATAAATTGTCTTTTGGCTTTTATTAGCTGCATCCACAATTTCTTTTATGGCCATATACATATTTTTTCACTCCTTAATGTAACTAAAGAATAATGAGCTTAACTATATTGCTTAAATTTCCTAATTCCTCCTGGACATTACCAGGCAATAGCGTATCCAAAGCGAATGCATATAAATATTTCCTGTTTTCTTCTAAACTATGAAAGTTGTTTATTTCCACATCATATTGTTTAAAGATCCTGCGTAAGACAAATTCAAAGTCAGCTCTTTCAGAAATCGCAATAATAACTGGCAATGGCCCCTGCAGATCTAAACTAAATCCGTCAATTTCAACATGTTTGATTTCAATTAATCCACCGCCAACCGAAATCCCCATCGTTCTAATACTTCGATTTTCATCCTCTAAATATACATCTGCCGTATTTGGATGGCCAGCAGGACTATCACCTGCTTCTTCAATAAAGGTAATTTCAATTCCTTTAGATTCTGCTATTTCAATAGCATCTGGCACTTTGCTGTCATCGGCAGCAAATCCTAATATCCCAGCAATAATTGCAAAATCAGTTCCGTGACCTTTATGGGTTTCAGCAAATGATTCATAATACCTTACCACGACTTTTTTTGGAAGACCTTGAAATAATTTATTGGCTACCGTTCCAATAGCCAAAGCACCTGCAGTATGTGAACTTGAAGGACCTATCATTATGGGCCCAATCACATCAAAACAACTTTTGTATTTAACAACCTTTTTTTCTTTAATAGATGCTACATTCATGTTCATATAAGCACCCCCATAATTTATTATTTTTAATTACAGTTGAATCTAAGTTATTAAAATGACTGATTCAAAACAAGATCTAATTGAATGCGCTTTCATTCTCGTGTCAAATACACTTTTCCTTTTGATCACATACCTTTCTTAGAGTAATCATGTGAGTATGTCCAAATTTAAAAGGTTACTTACAATGTCATTAGGATTTTTGCAAAAAAACTAGGTTTGATACTTTCTCTAGAGGTAATAAATTCTTTCTCGACGCCCTCATTATAGCTTGTATATTTATGAGTACAATATTTTTTTATTTTTAGAAAGATTGAATAAACAGAATCTTGAATGGGTAATAGATTACACTTAGCATGTAGCAATTGTGTCCTTTGTTTGAAGCTGTATTAGTTAGTAGAAAAGCAAAAATAACACAGAGTTCCTTTCATTAACACATTGATTATATTGGAAAATCATTATAATGATACTTATATTATCCTTTGTTGAAACATTTAATTTTGGACATGAAAGCTGTTGTAATAAATGATTAATATAGATAGCAAGTAATAAATTAATGAACTATAAAATCATTTTTGAATATTAATCATTAATTTTGTATTAATATTCATTGTCAGAAAAAAAGAACTTCTTTTTTATAATCTTAACTTAAAGTGATATTTTGGTAATATCCAACAATTTACACCATCCCCTTTACAGTTATGGAAACCCTAATTAGATTTAAAAAGAGAGAAGAGCTCATCGATGCTCCTCTCTCTTTTTTATTTACTTAAGATTACTATTCAAATTGCTTATTGCATCTTTAAGCTGACTTTTAAATTATAAACTTTAATTTCCATACTTCTTTACAAGCCGATAAATGAAAAAAGTATATGTTCCTTCAAAATTAAGTTATAAAAGAGTAATGTTTTCCTGTAACATATTATTCATCCTTCTATTCACAGACAGTACGCTTCCACACTAAATAAAATCTCTCCGTAAACGTCCAATAGCTCTAAAATATACAAAAATTGAAGAATATGAAAAAAACACTCTTATGAGTGCCCTTCTTAGCAACTAAGTCCGCTGCAACTATTATCATTACCCCGATGAATTTCGCCTGTAAGAGGAAATTTTAAGTTCATATTTAATTATTAAAATAAACCGCACCAAAGTTTTCATTAAATCTTTTACACCAAACAGAAACCGAACCATATTCACTTACATCTATCCCTTCAGGAATTTCGTAGTTTTGGTCTCCTTTATTTCCCTTTAATTTTCCTAATTCAATATACTGATAGTTTTTCACGTCTTCATTATTTTTCAAACGATTTGTAGGAACTAATACAACTCGTACATCTGGCCCATTAGATGTTGCAAAATCAGAAAGTCGTAAAACACGTTTTCCATCCGCTAATTGGTAAATTTTTGCCGTTCCAGTTGTTTCATGGACACCGTTTTGAAACTGACCTTCCCTTATTACTCGATCACTTTGTTGCCTTACTTCAGTTGATTGTATCTCTGCTTGTGGCAATGATTCATTTACGTGCTTATCAATAAATAATTTCTCTGGTCGGAACAATGACCATAAAATCCCCAATACAATTATCAAACCACCTATAAGCCATACATATTTTCTTTTCATAAAGTAAAAAACCTCCTGTAACATACTGTGTAGTAGTATGTTAACAAGAAGGTCTTTCATTTTTCTAACGTAAATGTTACAAAAGTCTTTCAGCCGTCTTATTTTTTTACTGATGTGATGGGAAGAGTGAACCAAAATTCACTTCCCTGCTTACCATCTGTGCGATTCCTTACACCAATTTCCCCTTTGTGCATTTCAATCAATGATTTTGCAATAGCTAATCCAAGTCCGGAACCTCCAGATTGTGAACTTCTTGATCGATCTGTTCTAAAAAAACGTTCAAATACGCGTAATTGATCATTTGGAGAAATTCCCATTCCTTCATCCCGCAAAGTGAATTGGACCTGTTGAGTTGGTTTATTTTCCACTACAGTCAATTCAATTGTTCCAGAGATAGGAGAATATCGAATTGCATTATGTAATAAATTACCTATGACCCTTTCTATTTTACAAGGCATAATCAAAAGTCGAGGTAATGTATCAGGGACATCCAATTGCACATGGATTTGTTTGTCTCCTAATAAGACAGAATGTGACTCTAATACATCTAATAGAACTTTATCTAAATGTGTGAAACTTGGGTGAAAATCTACTTGCTCAAACTCTAACTTTGAAAGATCAAATAAGTCGTTAATTAATCCATTTAATCTTTCTATTTCTTTTAAAACCGTTGCTAAGTATTGCTTTTTCATTTCAGGATCTTCAATCAGGTTATCTTGTAATGCTTCTATCATCATTTGCATGCTAGTCATAGGTGTTCGTAAGTCGTGTGAGATATTGGTAATTAGCTCCTTACGAGAGTTTTCCTGTTCCTCTAACTTAGTAAACCCTTCTTCTAATTTTTTTGCCATCTGTTGAAAGGCTGTTGCCAATTCTTTAAACTCACGTGGTTCTTGCCCAATTATATACATCGTTTCAAAGTGTCTATCACTAAATTGTTTCGTCAATTTTATTAAATTTTGTATAGATCTCATGATAGGACGTGTCATTAACCAATAAATAAACGTTGAAATAATGAATGCCACAAATGCAATTACTGTTAATAACCGCGTTTGTTCCGGTTCAAGTAACATTTTCGTATCACTATACCATATAGCAATTACCATAATACTAGTACTTAATAGATTCATGAGTAACAATTGAATACGTAATCTCATGTTTCATTTCCTCCATTTGGCTCAAAGCGATATCCTATACCCCAAACCGTATGAATCCAACGATTCTTTATCGTATGCTTCTCGAGCTTTTCACGTAAACGACTCACTAACACAGTAACTGTGTTTGATGCCCCTTCATGTCCAAAATCCCAAATTAATTCAAGAAGCTGTGAGCGAGAAAATACTTGTTTTGGATGCTTTGCCATGAGATAAAGTACCTCAAACTCTTTCACCGTTAACTCCACTTCCTTATTACAAACAAGTACATATCTTGTCTTTGGATATATTTTTAAATCTGGAAACTCTATCACTTCCAATAAGGATTCTTTCGCTTGTATTTGTACATGGCTTCCTCTTCTTAGTATAATTTGAACCCTTAATACTAATTCACGAGGGGAAAATGGTTTTGTTAAATAATCATCTGCCCCCATTGTTAAGCCTAAAATTCGATCCCTTTCCTCTCCCTTAGCAGTTAACATAATAATAGGGACATTTGATTGTTGACGAATTTCCTCGCATAATTCCCATCCATCTTTTTTTGGCATCATCAAATCTAATATAATTAAATCTGGTTGATGTGTAAGAAATAAATCCCAACCTTCTTTACCATTTACAGCGGTATAAACTTCATATTCTTCTCTTTCTAAATACCGTTTGCATACTTCTCGAATATTTTCTTCATCTTCTACGATTAAAATTCTTTTCTTCATATACTATCCTCACTTCTTTTTCACCAATAACAAAAAATTTTTTCTATTATCCAATAAAAATATCTTTATAGGTAAAGATATAAAAACTAATCACATAAATAAATCAGAATTCCACATTTCACCCTCGAAACGAATGAAAATTCGGAAAATAAATCATGTAATACAGATAGTAATCTTAACATTTGATTACTTATATGACTAGATAAGTATTTAAAATAGTAGTTTCTAAATCATATATAAATTAAAAGGAATGAGTCCGATTCAACATCGAACTCATTCCTTAATAGTAACCTAAATTTTTGCATCTAACTTTTCAGATACAATTCATTTCCGGTTCTCTTTTCAAACTTAGCAACAGAACTGTTACCTATTACTGAACTCTTGATAGATTCCATGCTATAGTATCAGTCCCATTCTCTCCATTACCATATTTCATATAATCGATTAAATATCCTACCTTTAACTTATTACCATTAGATAGTATGTTCCATTGCTTATGGTGTCCAGTGAAATTCTTTGGATATGCATGATTAAATTTAAAAGTACTTGCGTTCTGTTTTTGATCTAAATGGATATAACTATCTTGAAGTTTTAAATATGCATAATCTGAATAAATAGGATTTTGAAATTTAATTAATACCTCTTCATCCTTTTTAATTGGTTTTCCAGGTTTAGGTTGACCTACTCTTTCAATAATTACATTCACTTTTTCATCGCTAGATTTTTCAGCCCAAAGATACTCCCATTTATTCCCTGCATGATGACTTCCCAAATAAGCTGTATTTCCATATGAAGCCACGGTATAAGGAACTCCTTCTGTAACAAATTCACCTGAATTATCTACTACATAATCTTCAAATTCTTTATTAGCTTTAATTTCAGTATCAATCTTTTGTGTAGGCGTTAGATTGTGTGCGTCATTGATTTCAAATGTAACTTTTCTGTGCGCAGCAATTTCAGATTTAATAGGGTGTATATTTTCTCTAGACTCATATGTAAATCCATTTTCACGTTTAACCAGTGTTACTGTTTGTGACGGAGCATTCCATTTCTTACTATAAGTAGTAGGAATATCTTTACTCACTCCAAATAAACCAGGTAAAATTGTTGCCCTAATCTTTTGCGTCACAGAATCATAACTACCTTCTACTAATGTTGGGTGCTGTAGTTTTGCAAAAGCTCCGTGTACAGAGTCTTTATGTAAATAACCGCGATCTCCCTGTCCCGCTTTTAAATCGTTCAATGCATCAGTTCCATTATTAGCTGAAACCACTGATACGTTATTAGTACTTTTAGCCTTGTTTACAATATGATTTACTTTTTTCGTATCTATATTTACCTGTTGAAAAACTTCGTTATAGGATAAAACTGGCTTATCAGCAAGAGATTTGTCTTTAGGAGTATATACCCTAAACTTTGGTATATTTCCTATATCTGTTTCTAATTGTTCAGTAGCTGCATTTACTCTAGACTCATATCTCCCTGAATCCCCCAAATGCATAATTTCTTCACCTTTTTCAATAGATAAATCCATTGTACTTGTAGGTAAAACTTCAATCGAAAGAAGTTCCCCTTGTTCAACAGCTTTCAATTCATCCAAAGATAAGACAATATTCGCATCTGCTTGTCCTTCTAAACTGTCAATTACTACTTCTGTTTTATTCCGTCCACCTTTTTCTGTACTTAAATAGTTTGCTTTATAACGATCTTGTGTTGCCTTTACAGTATTAATAATTTTGTTTCCTAAACGAATATTAAAATGAGGCGAAACATTTTCAGCGGATGCTGTTCCTACATTCTTATATTCCAAATGTACACGTAATTTTGCTGCGTTCGCTGTATCCACAGTTGTTGCAGTAGACCAATCAAAATTATTTGTATAACTCTCCGTTTCCGTAGTTGTTTTTGAATATCCGTATCCCACATTTGCTGAAACACTTCCGGAAGGAACAGGACCGGCTGCTGAGCCTTCTACACCACCTGAACCACTTAAACCTACATTAAATGAATGTTGTGTAGATACACTTTTTTCCCATCCTCTACTAACTGATCCACCATTATTATCCGTAATGGTTGCAATAGGAATTACTTCAATTCGTTTGACACCAATTTGCAAATTCGGCATGTTGGCAACTATCGGATTGAAATTAGTATCAGAATCGTTGTTATAATTCTCAACCTCATACATATCAGTAAAAGGATCACCATCCGTATTTGCATTCATAGGATTCGATATAAATTTTGGTTTCCCTTTATCCTTCTCGGGATCCCATGCTTTCGCTTCATTTTTTCCAGTTTGTGAATTGAATTCAATTTTATATCCATTAATCTCTAAGTCGTTGGAAATACCATCTTTATCCCAATCGTTGTTTGCCATTTCAATGTTTTGTGTAATGAGTGAACCTATTTCTCCATCAGATCCGAGCGTGAAATTCTTATCTTCTTTTTTTACATCTGCATTCTCTTTGAATATTTCAACTGTACCTCCTGGATTCGGTTGTTTTACATCTGCTAAAGCAGGAGATGCTAAAGTCAGTGCCATCGATACACTACCTAATACACTAATTGCTGGCTTCAATTGTTTCATTGTTATTTTTCCTCCTTTGTTTCTAGATCCATTAGAACACCTACTAGTAAGATTAATTTCATCATATATAACAAATCTTTCTTTTCTCTCTCATAACTGTTAAAAAAGTCTCTCGTAAATATTACAAAACACTTACAGAGTTTTTAAAAGCCATAAAATCTATATATGAAACATCAAAAAGCCGTAATATGAAGAATCGATTACAATATATACAAAAAAGCAGCTAGCCAAAGCTAACTGCTCACTAACTTACAAAATTTCAGTAAAAGAATGTATTAATTTTGAAGTGTGCAAATTGGGAGAGTGACTTCAACTATAGTCCCCTTATTCACTTCACTCTCAATAAATACCTTCCCCTGGTGTGTTTCAATAATTTTATAACAGACCATTAATCCTAAGCCGATTCCCTCTTCCTTAATACTGTAAAAAGGTTCTCCTAAATATGGTATACGTTCTTTTGGAATCCCACATCCTTGATCGATAAAGCGAATCCTTATTTGATTATTATCAAGTTTATCAAATTGAATCAAAATTTCTCCTCCTGTTGGCATGGATTCAATTGCATTTTTTATAATATTAACAAATACTTGTTTTAATTGATTTCCTTCACATGGAATCAGTGGAATACCAGGTGTAAAATCAATTCTAATTTTTATATTATTCATCATTGCTTGAGGTTGCAGTAGCATTAACACTTGATCCATTAGCACACTAATATCATTAGGTTGTATCTTTACCACCTGTGGTTTGGCTACCGCCATAAATTCATTAGTAATACTTTCTATACGCTCAATCTCTGATGATACTATATTTATATAACCCCGATTATTCTCAGTTTCCGTTGATTTTAGTAATTGCATAAACCCTTTCATTGCGGTTAATGGATTATTAATTTCATGAGCCATTGCAGTCGCTAATTGTCCTACGACAGCAAGTTTTTCAGATTTCCGTAGTAATTCTTCTGTTTTTAGCCGTTCAGTGATATCACGAGAAATACTTAGGAAAACTTTTTTACCATTTAAGTTAAAAACACGGACACTAAACTCAGTTGTTATTATTTTTCCTGTTGGAAAAACATATTCATCTTGCAAAGTGAAGGAAGTTTGTCCCTCTCTAATTTTTTCTAACAACCTTACAATCATTTTAGAATCTTGTGGTACTACATTTGGAAATGGTAACGAGAGCAGCTCTTCTCTACTATATCCAAATCTTTTACAACCAACAGGGTTTACCTCAATGAATCGACTTGGAACATGATTTTCATTCAGCTCTACTACATATACTGCATCAGTTGCTTGTTCGATTAGTGCACGGTACTTCATTTCACTATCTTTTAATTGTTGGTGTAATCGCTGTCGTTCTCTTTCTGCTTGTTTTCTTTCAGAGATGTCTCTACATATTGCAGATAAAGCTATCACATTTCCTCTTACGTCTAGTATAGGAGAAACTGTCAGACTGACATCAAGAAGACTTCCATCGTTACGTCGTCTAACAGTTTCTAATCTGGTAACTACGGATTCACCCGTTAGAATTTTCTGAATATTTTTAAGTGATTCTTCCATTAAGAAATCTGGTACACAGGGTAATCTCTTACCTATGATTTCTTGTAATGACCATCCAAATATCTTTTCATAAGCTTTATTTGCTTGTAAAATATGCCCTTCTCGATCAGAAATGGTAATAGCATCTACATTATGCTTTATAAATGATTCTAGTAATTCTTTGGTAGCCCTTAATTCTGATTCTACCTTTTTCCTTTCGGTTATATCGACTATAGAACCAACAACTTCCATAACTTGTCCATTTCGTTTAATCGGCCTAAGTGCAATAAGAATAATCGTTTTATCATCTGGCCAGGGTAATTCGAATATAATTTCTTTCCCTTCCCATGCCTGAAGATAATACTTCATCAATTGTGGAACTAAATGTGGTGGAACAATAGAAGCATCAATAGTCCGTAAGCTTTTCCCTACCACCTGTTCAGAATAAAATCCTTTTTGATAATAAAACTGTCCATCACATAAAGTGTGTATAAAGTGCTTACCCACTTTTTTAAATTTAAAAATCCCTCCTTGAAGCTCATGTACGGTATCTGTGAGTTCTTGCTTGGATTTTTTTAATTCCCGATTCATTTTAGATAAGTCCTGTGTTAAATAATATAATCTCTGGTAGGCTTCCATAAGAAATAGCCCAATTAAAAGCCCTAAAGCTATATATAATAAGCCTCCAGTGTAAAGTAACTTAGTATTAAAGAATACACCAACTAACCATTTTATTCCGACAAAAACAAAAAAATATAAAGATGCACTTTTAAAAGGATGAAGGTTTTTAAAATATGTTTTAAAAGTAACAAATAGGATACCCAAACCTAAATAAGCAATCACAGGAGGTTCCCAGTAACCTCCAATGTAAAAGATACGCATTATAATAATGCTAATTAATGTAATCCAACCAGCAATGCGACCAAAGTAAATAAAAGATAGAATAAGAGGAACAACTCGAAGATCGTAGGAAAATCCCATGTATGGAAAAGAAAAGAGCATCAAAGTAACTGCAATAATCCCTCCATAGAATTTTTCGAAATATCGCCTGGAATGAATCAAAAACACTTGAATAAATATCGCTGCGCTAACTAATAAAGAAAAAATAGAAAGATTGATAAAATAGTCTTTAATAATCATGTAATGTCCCTCCTTGCATTAAAGATATATTCGACAAAAAAACTGAAAATCCTACAAATAGTACAAACAGTTCAGGTGTAAAAAATATAATTCCCTACATGACAGTACATGTAAATAGTATCATTTTGATTCAAATCGAAAACCAGAGAATCTTCCATTTGAACCTTCAAACACCCCAAAAATAAGGTATTTATTCTCTCTTTTTATTTAAATGTTTTTTATAAATTAATCAATTCCTTCACTATTACAATTCTTCAAATCCCTCAATTTCGGCTTTTCGCTTTAAAAATATTGCAATATCTTTATTACAAGTTACTCTTTTAATGTATTTGCAATCTTTTGGTTAAGCCATACACATAAAGCAACCAGCACCTTGATTCAATATTCACTTTTTTGCTGTACAAATTCTTTTGCTTTAGCTAGGTGTTCTAGGAAATAAGGAGCCTTATGCCGTTCAATTTTTCACTTAACTTGGTGTCTAGTTTAGTGTACCATCCCCATGCCCATCAACTTAAGAAAATAGATTCACCCCAAAACGAAAATTCTATCCATTGTTGTCTATTAATAACGAGAATTATGTAAATGAGCTGTCCATATGGGCAGCCTATTGTATTTTTTGCTTAGGGTGTTTTTATGTAGTGCTTGATGAAAAAGTAAGAAATAATCTTTAATTATGTACATCGCTTTATATTCACTTAGTTCTTTTTGTTTCTTACGTAACAGGAGTTCTCTCATTTTAAACATAGTAGAAGAACATAATAGGATACTAATGAGTTGTCCATAAAGGTGGCATTCTAATCGCTCTTGTTTTTGATGCATATTCATAAAAAGCACGTCACCCTTTCTCATTAACATAAGAGAATAGTAACGTGCTTTTAAGTTTAAGAATAGTCTAAATCCTTAAGTTGATGGGTACGGGGGGTACTCCTATTAAAGAAAATTCCCATTCTAAAATTGAAGATACTTGTAAATTTAGTACGAATCTCAGTTGAACTCCTGTTACTTAATTGTCCCCATCCCACCAATTTTCACATTTACCTTGACGTTTACATCGCCCTTTGCTAATTCATTATTCCATTTATTTTGGACTTTTTTCCATTCTGGATATGTGTAAGTTCTTGCATATCTCCCAAGCCCAATAGGATCAATATTGGCAGTTTGTATTTTCTTTATTAATTGCTTGAAATCAGCTTCCAGCTTAGTTTCAATCGCCTTTTGTAATTTTACTCCATCCTTTCTTGTATTGAACGAAAAAAGCTGTTCTGTAATGCCGACCTTCATCTTTATATCTGTATTAAATATAAATTTATTATCATATCTTGCCTTTGTCTTTACTTTAATGTTATAGGCAGCAAAGCTTATCCAATCTTTATCCTGGCTATCCGACTTTAGTTTAATTGGGATTGTAAATGAAAAATCACCTGTAGTTCCTTGTTGCAAAATGCGTAATAGTTTGTTTTCATCAGGTTTTAGCGTTAATTTATGCCTTCCTTTTTCATCTAACAAAGCTGTACCTGCCACAAATATTTTATTCGTTTTTTTCATTTCAGTAATATTCGCTGTTACCCCTTTGTCTGCCATTTGTTCATGTAGTTCTTGAAGATTTGTTT
Source organism: Bacillus pretiosus (assembly GCF_052947655.1). NCBI lineage: Bacteria > Bacillati > Bacillota > Bacilli > Caryophanales > Bacillaceae > Bacillus > Bacillus pretiosus. The sequence continues at coordinate 3,140,144 of NZ_CM129593.1, forward strand.
TTACTGTGATATTTCTTAAAGAGGCTGTATCAACTAGTTTTGTTAAATATAGAGGAAGACGCGGCTTATCTTTTGGGTTATAAAAGATGACGTCCGAAACAGGTCCATCAACAGCAACAACCCTTGTAGTAACTGTATTTTTGGGGTCTCGTTGAAATGGATCGAGATATTTCATCCAATTTTTTTGTTTCAATAGCCGTTTTCCAACTAAAATCACCTGTGTTTTACTTCCCGAGGTAAGTGCCATAACAGTAGCATCAAATTTGTCTCTAGAATTTCGAATCGTAGCAGATTTCACACCCGTAACTTCTTCTTTTACCTTGGCTTCTTTATTAAAAACAGGACTTGACATGTACACCAATAGATTATTATTACGATCTAAATCGATACCAAGTACAAGAGTAAGGGAAACATCTTCAATATTTGTTTGATCAAAGCATCCAGTCATCATGAACACCGATAACAAAATACAACATAGTACTTTTCTTTTCAATGTATCTTCCCCCAATGAGACTTCTCATATAGCCAGCCATACATCCATAAAATGATAGGTAATATATAGGTTAACCCAATCCCAGCATTCGATAACACCTGTAGTCCCGTTTCGGCTTGATTCCAACTAGGACTAATCCAGAATACGAAGCCGATAATGAGTAATAAGAGAATAACTACATGAGAGCTGTGATCTTGTTTCCCAAGTAATCGGCTTGAACAAAATACAGAACAGAATATTGCAGGAATCCAGCATGTAGAAACAACGGGCAAGTAAGTAGCCAATAAAATCATGTCAAAACGTTCTAAAAACCGAAATTCAATTACTTTAAGTAAATTTAGTACCGGTTGGTTAAATTGCGTAATGCTATCAGGGCTAAAATAGGCAAAGCAAACAATAGTAGCGAATAAATAAAATAACATCGTTAAAGTGTTTGCAATAACCATTCCATGGACTGCATACTGTTTTTTTCGTAAAAAGGGATATAAAAAGAACGCAATGTCAAATCCTAAATAAGCATAGATAGTGGTCGGCACAGCCGTTAATATAGGCTTCCACCCCTCTTTTAAGAGCGGAAAGAATGGCATCCAACTTCCGTTCTCTTTAAGAGGTACCAAAAAAAATAACGGAATCCAAAGCAACATATAAAAAGTAAGTTCGGAGTACCGCCCTATAATACGAGGGCCGTTACGTGCGACAAGAAAGGTAGGAATCGAAAACAAAAAGATAACTAGATAATCAGGCGTTTTTGGAAGAAGCCATCCCTTAAGATAAAGCATAGCGTTCACAAGAACAGTACAAGAATAAAAAGCGAAGTACATCATGTAAATAACAACAAGTGTTTTCCCTATTATTTTCCCGAAAAATCGTATAAGAATTTCGTAAAGTGTGTCCTCGGGATATTTTGCAGCTGTTTTCACAATAAAAACACCTGATATTGTGGAGAATATCCAGCCAATCAATATAGCTATCCATCCATCTGTTCCAGCTTTTTCTGCAAGCACACGTGGAAGAGATAGAACGCCAGTGCCGACCTGCATTCCATTGATTAAAACAATATACTGCATAAGAGTGATGTCATTATAGGCATATTTTTTCATAATTTCACCTTTTGTTATGATTCTTACCTTGTCGAATAGATTGAATAGCTCCTGTACCCTTAGGACGCCTTCTGATTGCCCATAAAGGAAAGCGTATAAAAGTATCTTTCATATCTGCAAAGCGAAACGGTGCTAACGGTGTTCCATAAGGAGTTCCTAGCGATTCAAGACTGATAAGATGTCCAATTAATGTCATCCACCCGATAACCAGTCCTACAATTCCAAATAATGCAGCTAAGATCATCATGGGGAATCGTAAAAGTCTAACTGCAGATCCCATATCATAGTTAGGGATAATAAAAGAAGAGATGGCTGTAACAGCAACAACAATAATCATAATGTTACTTACAATTCCGGCCTGAACAGCTGCTTGTCCAATGATAATACCTCCTACCATTCCAACTGTCTGACCAATCGGGGTAGGCAGGCGTAAGGCCCCTTCTCTCATCATTTCCAGCGTTATTTCCATAAGTAATGCTTCCATTACTGGAGCAAAAGGTACGCTTGTTCTTGACTCTGCAATAGATAAATAAAGCTCTACAGGAATAACTTCGAAATTAAAGGAAATAAACGCAACATAACTCGCTGGCAAAAATAGAGCAACCAAAAAGGCGATAAAACGAAGTATACGAATAAACGAAGCAACTAGCCATCTTGTACCGTAATCATCCACCCCTTGAAAAAAAGAGATGAAATTTGTTGGAGCAATTAATACATTTGGCGAATGATCCACTACAGTCACAAATCTGCCCTGTAGAATGTGCGATACGGCTAAATCAGGTCTTTCTGTTAACATAAATTGTGGAAATGGTGAGTACGGGTTATCTTCAATGAATTCAATAAGTTCACCTGTACTAGTAACAGCATCAACTGTTATACTTTGAATCCGTGTTTCTAATTCCTTTAGCACATCCTCAGAAGTTACATCTTTTAAATATAAAATAGAAATCTTTGTTTTGCTTCGTAAACCAATTGTTATCTCTTTTATCATTAATTGGCGATGTGGAATATACCTTCGAATCATTGTGATATTTTGAGCTCCGGTTTCTACAAATCCTTGATGCCCACCTTTTAGAGATATTTCGTTATGAGCATCTTCAATACTTCTTTGCGGCCATCCTTTTGTGTCCAATTGATACGCTGTAGTTCGACCGTGAATTAATAAAACACTATCCCCTTCTAAAATAGCATTTTCACTCTGACTCCACGTATTAATAATTTTAATTTGTCCTAATGTAATGGGAAGTTCTGTATTGGTATCAAAATCACTATTCATCAAAGGACTTAGAACATGATTTTGAATCAATTCTTTATCTGTTAATCCAGACAAATATACTAAAGCGGCTTCTAGTCCAGCTCCTGTCATTTGAAACCGTCGAATCACTAGATCAGGTGATTGATGAAATACATTCTGAAGCTCAGCTATATTCTTCGATAAACTAGCTTCTAAGAGAGAGTCTTCTATATTTTTTTTGGGAACAGGAGTATCGTCTCGTATTGAACATGATTTAGGATTTTCTCTATATTTTAACCATTTCAGAAATTTAGTCATGGCTTCCTCACCTTCTATGCACCTTCTATAGTATGTTTAGTATGCATATATGAAGAAAAAATATCCTAATAATTAGAGAGATAACGCCAGACTTATTACTATAAAGTTTTTGGTGCATATTTCATAAAGGCAGGTTGCAATTCTCATTAACATAAGAAAATAGTAACCTGCTTTTAACTTCAAGAATAGTGTAAATCCTTAAGTTGATGGATGTGGGGTACCGCCACATGCCCATCAAGCTAAGATTTTGAGATACCCCCCATGCCCATCAACTTAAGAAAATAGATTCACCCCAAAACGAAAAAATGAGCTTTTCTGTTAAAAGTTAGCACAAAATTTCGTTCTGGGGGTATTTGTTTTTCTTAGCTTGATAGCGATGTGTACCATCCCCAATTAATGCATTTTTTGGGTTCAGTTCATTATATTTTCTACTTTGTCTTTATACACAACATATTCTTTCCCATCCACTACTGCTACCACCGCAAATTCATCATTTGGATTGAATGAAAGCCAGTCAGCCCACATGCTTGTATTAGCACCTCCACTCCACATATGATGAACAGTGTTTTTAGTTAAATTCATAACTTTATAAGACGCATTTGGTGCATTTGTTCCAGTCTTTATTTCAAAAGTGTATGCGTTATGGATTTTTTTATAAAAGTAAAAAACGTTTGATGGACGAAGTAGATTCATAAAATCCTGTTCTTTCTTCTCTGCAATTTTTATGCCTTCTAGTAATGTGACAACATCTGTTCTTAATGTTTTCCAACTATCTTTAGCTGAATTCAAGTTAGGCTTTAAAAATTTATATCTATTTTGATCAGCTTTTTCATCAGCTTTATCAATATGCCCCAGTACGCCCGAATATTGAGAGTCTAAATCATCCCATTGTGTGGACATATAAGTAAGAGCAGTAATAGCACTATCAATCGTACTATGCATATCACTAATATTATGAAATGCAACTCCGACTACACGATTTAATGTAATTTTATAATCAACAGTTTTACGTAATTCTGCTAAAGCAGGCTCTAATCGACCTAAATTATCTCTAGCAGTACCTATCATTATGCCACCAGAAATAAGCGTGGGGATAAAAGGTATTTTCACCATTATTAATCCATCAGATTCTAATTTCTTATAATAGTTTACTTGTCCTAAAACTTCATCTAAACGCTTTTGATCAGTCTCCACATCAGCTCCTTGGTTTTTTAAAATCGATTGCAAGGTCTCTTTATGGCTTCCAAATACTCTAACATCTTCTCCAATAGCGTTTTTAAATTTAGTTAATTCTTCTATTAATGCTTTTGCAGACTTCTGGTTTCGTTGAATTCCCCCCCTTAAATCAGTAATCCCCTTTTTTAAAGTATCCCCATTTCCATTGTTGATCGCCTCTACTAATGTTTCATAATAATTTTCAAACTTTGTATCGTATTCAATAATGCCGGTCAATGTATCTAAAAGCTGTTTTTTTACTTTTGTATTCCATGTAACAGCATGTGCTCTTGCATTCTTTTGATCCTGTACAATTTTACTAGGTAAATCTGCATACCCATTAATAGAAATTCCTTCAAAACTCACATCCGGATTATTAATTAGCAAATAAGAATATTCATTCATAGCTTTTGCAAATAACCCAGCATCTTGTACAGTTTTTTTCATCTTTTCTTCATTTGCTGAAAGAGACATATCTCCAGTGTTCGTTTGTTCAGTTTCAATTGCAAAGGTTGCTACTGGTGTGACTGCATAGGTAGTTGTCATAATTAAAAATGCTGATACAGCCAGTATTTTATAAGTTTTTTTTTTCATCTTTTCTTATTCCTCCTGTATAGAGTATGATTTCAAGTCCTATTCTTATTAAAAGACGATGTAGTTGCATAGATTCGATATTATTAAGCGAATCTATATAAACTGTCCCCTATTAATCGATTCTGTTACAAATTTTTAAAAACAAGTAAACTACATGGCTATCTTTTTATTTGGATAAAACTTATATATAAGTGAAAGGCGAAGTCTTTAATGAGACTCCGCCTTTTTAATATATAAGGATTTATTAATTATCGCTTTACTGTTTAACAGTGTAATCATAGACTCTCTATGTTATGGTTCACTTTGCAACAGAATTAATATTTCCCTATTTTTGTGGAGTAACAGTTTCCACTTTTAATTCCTTTATCCCTTCTTTTAATGTAACAGCATCTGTTCTTAATGTTTTCCAACTGTCTTTCGCTGCATTTAAATTAGGTTTTAAGAATTTAAATTTATTTTGATCCGCTTTTTGAGCTGCATTCTCAATATGCCCTAGAACGCCCGAATATTGAGAATCTAAATCATGCCACTGCGTGGACATATAAGTAAGAGCGTTAATAGCATCATCTAGTGCCTTGTGCATTTCATTAATATTACTATAAGCAACTCCAACTACGCGATTTAATGTTACTTTATAATCCACGGTCTGACGTAATTCTGCTAATAAAGGCTCTAACTTACCTAAATTATCTCTTGCTACTCCCACTATAATACCGCCAATTATCGGTAGACCCAAAATAGCACCCTTCATTACATTAAACCCATCAGATTCTAATTGTTTATAATAGTTTACTGATCCTAATACTTCTTCTAGACGCTTTTGATCGGCTTCAACATCTGCACCTTGGTTTTTTAAAATCGACTGCAAGAGATCTTTATTGCTTCCAAATGCTCTAACATCTTGTCCAATAGAGTCTCTTAATTTAGTTAATTCTTCTATTAGTTGTTGTGCAACCTTTTGATTTTGTTGAATTTCACCTCGTAAATCTGTAATCCCTTCTTTTAAAGTTTCTCCATCCCCTGTATTAATCGCCTCTACCATTGTTTCATAATAATTATCAAATGTTGTATCATATTCAACAATACCAGTCAATGTATCTAAAAGCTGTTTTTTTACTTTTGTATCCCAAGTAACAGCATGTGCTCTTGCATTCTTTTGATCTTGTACAATTCTACCAGGTAAATCCACATATCCATTAATAGTAATTCCTTCAAAGTTCACATCTGGATTTTTAATTAACATATAAGAATAGGCATTCATAGATTTTGCAAATAAACCGGCCTTTTGCAAGGTCTCTTTCATTCTCGCTTCATTTGCAGAAAGAGCCGTATCTCCATTGTTCGTTTGTTCAATTTCACTTGCAAAAGTTGTTACTGGTGAAACTACATTAGCGGTTGTAATAGTTAATAACGTCGATACAGCGAGTAATTTGTAAGGGATTTTTTTTATCATTTCATTTTCCTCCAATTTAGGTTTTAATTTTCAGTTCTATTCCTGTTTAAAAGCAATATCTTTTGAAATGAATTCTGCATCTTTATGAATATCATTCCAACTTTCTTTAGCAGCTTTTAAATCATCCGGTATTAAAGAGAATTTGTGGTCTTGCATAGAATCGATATTATCCAGTAAATCTGTATAATTTGCGCCCATTGTATTCCATTGCTTTTGAATATTTGTTAGAGACAAGATCGCTTGATCTACAGTCTGATATAGATATGCCAATGTTTCTTTCGCGTTAGTAAGCGAAAGAACTGCTTGATTAGCACGATCTGCTTTCATACTTAATTCTCCGATTTTGTTAGAAATTTCGTTATAGGAGTCCATATGCTTAGATGCCGTGACACCCGCCGCAGTTCCTAGACCGATACCAGCTGCTCCAAGAGCTGAAAGTCCACCAACAACAGCTGGTGTTGCTGTACCACCAGTTACAACAATTACAACTGCTCCTCCAATAGCTGCAATAACTAAAATAGCTGCTCCCAATCCACCACCAATTGACCATGCTAATACATCATCAAAATGTTTTTTCTGAGTAGAACGAAGTTGCTCAATTTCAGCTTGAAGTTGCGGAATCGTTGCCTGTTGACCTGCTAATATTGCAGTTAATCCACCTTTGCCATCTGGACCACCAACATTATTTTTAAAATCTGTAGAATTTTGATATAGTTTCCCTTTGAAGTCTTGTAGCATCTTAATTACATCTGTAACCTCTTTTGAATTTGTATTAATTGTAGTAATTAAATCACTTATGCCCTCTTTTAGACCTGCCTTATCTTTCTTTTGTACAGTATCTACTAAAGTGTCGTAATAATTTTGAAATTGTTCATCGTAATTTACAATATTACGAGCTGTTTTTTGAATCTGTGGCTTCGCTTTATCTAACCAATAATTCGCATTGATTCGTGACAGTTCTTGATTAAGGTGAATATTTTTGAGCAACTCCCCTCCTTCTGATTCTAAATCGATATTAGATAAATTTACATTCGGTTGCTTAATCATTGTTTTTGCGTACAAATCCATTACAAGAATATGAGACCCTGTTTCAGCCAATGCTTTCTTCAGTCCCTCGGGACCTAAAGCATAATTGCCTACTTTTTGTTCTTGAGCGGTCGTTTCTTGTGCAAATGCATGAATAGTGTTACCAGTAGTAGCAGTTATAACCGTTGCCAGAGTGGCTAAAGTTAGCACTTTGAATGGGAATTTTTTCATAACTATTCTCCTTCTTTCGCTAGATTCTTATAATCTTTATAGTTTTTTCAAAAACGTAATATCAAAATTTATATACCTGTTCTTCAAGGTAACTTATTACATTTTTTAATTGTCTTAATGTATCTTTTTGAGACTGCTCGTTAGTTGCATCAACATTAGTAGATAATTTTGTAATGTTATTTTTTATTAGATCCAAATCTTCTTTATAGCGCTTTAGTAGGTCAAGTTCTACATCTACTTGATTTGCAAACGTATGCAAATCATTTTGTGAAATAAGAAGCATTGATTTTTGTAAATCTGCTATTGATAGTTTCGTTGTTAAATCATATATTTTTTGGTTTTGTTTCTCTAAGTCATCTAAATATGCTCGCTGCTCTGCTGTTAGTTTATTTACTTCTGCGAAGACACCAAATGTTTTCTTAATCTTTTCAGTATCAATGGCTTTCATCAGGTCATATTCTTGCGTTTTTGCGGCTGCAGCTGCAGCTATTTCACCTTGTTTGCTTTTCTCAATTGCTTCACGAGCTGCTTTTTTGGCCGATTCAATCTCTAGAGCAGTTTTACCTTGCTCTGTCGCTTCTTGCGCCGCTTTTTTCTCCGCTTCTAGAATAGAGTTGTTAATTTCTTTTCCTTTGTTATACGCTGCCATCCCTGCTTGAGCAGCCGGTTCAATAATTTCTTTTGAAAGACTATAAACTTCTTTGAATATAGCAAATCCCTGCTCATTTAAAGCTCCTGGTATTAATGCAATTTGTTGTAAATCATTTTGAATTGCTTTTTTGGTATTTAATATTTCATTTTTTAACTGATCTATTTTTCCTGTTCCATCTGTACCTAATATGCCTTGCGCAGTTGTCACATTAGTATCGAAATCTTTTAATTTTTTATCAAGCTGTAATTTAAGATCTGTTAATTCATTAATTTGTCGTTGCGCATTTTCTTGATTCGTCATAGCCATTTCTTGAAGAACTTCAAGTCTATCCGAAAACCCTTCTCTATCTTCTTTATTGTCTACATACGATTTTAATGTCGGGTAATAGCTATTAAATTTCGTTACAAATCCTTTACTTTTTGAATTTAATAGAATTAACTGTGGATAGAGTTCCGATGACCATTCCTTCATATCTTGTTTGATTAGGAATTGATTGTTATTTAAAGCTGGGACTTCCTCTAGCTGTACATTAGGACTCATTAAAGATTGATCAATATACGTTTGGATTAATTTAGATTGCGCACCTAATTTTCGTAATGATGAAGAAATATCCATGCTTTCCTGTTGATTTTCTGCTTGAACGATTGGTGCTGCGAGAGTATTGATAGGAATAGTTGCTCCCGTTACAATGGATGTTATTAAAAATCCTGTCATTATTTTATTTTTCATTCCGTACACTCCTTTACCATTGTTTTTTATAACTTGATTCATATAACTTGTACGCCCTAGCGCTAGGCTCTCTCCTTGCACACGCATGGGGAATGGGAAGTCTTTCGGATAGGGTGTTATCGTTATTATTTACTTCTAAGAGGATCTAAGGATTTTACTTCCCTCTCATTTAGATACTCTATTTTTCAAATAGTAAACGATAAAAATTCATCAGCTATATTTGAATTAGCTGCCCAATGAGTAGTAAAATATTATTTCCCCCTTAGAGCTGCTGTTTAACTTACAGATCCGTGAAGATAGATAACCATTGCTTCTAGAGTTAATCCTGTCATGACCTTTTTTTAATATCAATTTCATAATATGGTTTTTAGTTTTGTCAGCAATAGCCTTACAAGACTACAAAAGATGAAATTATACTGTACATTGCTTATACTTTTATTGCGGAATAAATTCACTTTTGCTATGTAGAAACTTAAAACCCATTTTTACAAAAATACTACTTTTGAGATTCTAAATACCTTAAAAATAAACTGATTATTAAGAAAATTATCCACAACATAATGTTACTTGCAAATTTAATAACCTCTATCTCTATTAGCTTGCTCTTCTCCCTTCTGTGTGGTCATACCAGTTATGTTGTTCATTAAAACATTAAATTTCCAATGCGTAAATAGCAAAATTTTGTCGATTGAGCTCGATAATTTAACTATTAAGTAAAAATACGAGTCTAATTAATTATACCAATATAATTAATTAGGAATTACAGCTCTGTAATTGTAATGATTACAAATTAAAGTGTATACGGTTAGTAAATAACCATTTTAGCTCAACCAAGCAATTTTATTTTAAAAAAAATACTTATAGAATAATTTAATAGGTTTTTTTATACTTTTTTCCTTTTATTTGGTTATGTATAATTGCATATAATATAGATATATCAAGTGATATATGTTATATTATTAAACTTTATGTAATAGTCCCTAATATCACTATTATTAAATACTTAACATGAAGATATTAATCTATAAACTTATTCCTCGTTATAACTATGGGTTTTAAAATATAAAAAAAGCCGCAAAGCTTTCTCGAGAAGAACCTTTGCAGCCTTCTGTTTTTTTATCTCCTTAGAAAAATAATGGATAGTGTACTCTTTAAAATTAACAACATGTTATAAATCTTACCCTTGTCCTTTGGCTTCACTAAATGTTTCATGGACTCTTCAAGATCTATTTGAATACATATTCCTTTTCTAGATCAATCACATACCCTTTCTAGAGTAAAAGAAACAGTATGCTCAAGTTTTAGAGTTACTTGCGCGTATATTAAAGTTTTTTCACAAGAAACTGATACTAAGCTTATATTACGGTATATTTTTCACGATACTGTCTAGGTGTCATGTTAGTTGATTTTTTAAAAACCCTTGTAAAATAACTTTGGTCGTTAAAATTAAGCCAAGCACAAATATCTGATAGTGGATATGTAGTGAGTGTTAATAATTTTTTTGCTTCTTCCACTCGTTCCCTTTGAATAAATTCACTTAAAGGAATTCCCACTTCTTTTTTAAATAATTTAGATAAATAAGTAGGCGTAATATCCAAATGATTAGCGAGTTCATTGAGAGATATTCCATCGTAAACATTTTTACTAATATGGTTCATACATGTAGTAACCGCATTTGAAAATTTTTGCGCATTGAATTCTTTCACTCGATCTGCAAAAGTACGTAAGGCATCTCCTGACAATCGCCTTACAGAGTCCACGTTCTCTAGTTGTTCCATGGTTTGGATATACAAAATACTAAGAGCAAAAGCAATGTCTGGTGGGAGATTACCTTCTATCGCATATCGAGTTGCTAAAGTAATCGCAATAATCCCATGGTTTTTTTGGTTTCTGAGTGGATCCGCTGTTAAAATTAATTCCGTATCTTCCTGCGAAACTGCATACATATATTGCAACAACTTCTTTTTATTTCCCTCTTTGATTGCTGAAAAATAATTATGTACTAATGCCATGTTGTGAGTTTTTGGTTTATTTTGTTGACGTTTTAAAATATATAGATCAGGTTTCACAATTTTATAGGGAACTTCCTCTAACACTTTATTTTTTTCTACCACAATATCAACATCTAACTTTTCATTGAAAATCATGTAATGCAATAAAATTCCCATATCAATTAAAGAAGTTTTTTTAACCTCAGGTAGGGATTGAAAATAGGTTAGTCTTTCTTGAATATTATCATTTGAGTTAAATTCTTTTCGAAGTTTAAAGGTTACATCATCCGATCCCTTTGGATGTATAGTGGGGCCAATTATTATAGTCCCTTTTATATAATCATGATTTTCTATATGAATTAGGATGAAATTTTCAAGATAACTGTTACATCTGAAAAGGGGCAAATTATAGGGATCATTTTCTTGATAAATGTCACTAAGATATTCTTCTTTAGAAGAATAAAAAGGACTACAAATATCCTCAGAATTAGAATGATATAAGATTTTTTTGTCTGTGGATAAAATGTGAACAGGTACATTAAAGGCTTTATGTGCGAGATCACACAAGTGTTGTATATCGATTGAATTATTCATTACCTTCTCCTCTTAATTAGATTACTGATAAATTTTTACATCGTTCCTGTATAGGTTCATAAATTATTTTCCGTCAGGTATAACTCACGACAAAATATTACTATAAAATATCAAATTAGTACAATTCACGACAAAATATTACTATATTTTTTTTATGAAAATCATATATTATTTATTTGTAAGTAGCATCTAAATATCAGAGTAGTTAGGAAAAGTGTGAAAGAAATAGATTCTTTTCTTATAATTTTCTAAACGACAATGAAATGAGCTGAGGTCGTTTCTTAATTCTCCAAGATCTAATCATAGAACTTGGGAAAACAGTGAAGAACCTACAAAATACAGAAACAAGGGATGATTGGAGTATACAACTCTAGTAAGTAATAGCTTCTTGCTAATCCTGCGAAAAATCTAGCCTTTGCGGATACATTGCCAGACGAACTAGAATATGCCCCAGGTACATTACAAATAGTAGGCTAAACAGTGACAGATACAATTCGATACAGACAAAAGTAAATTTAATGTAGGAAAAGAAAACGAAGAATTTTGGGATGTGACACATACAGAGTGGCATACAATGGTACTCCATGCGAGGGACAAGCTGGAAAAAAGATTAAAAATACAGTGAAAGTCCAAGGAGATACTGTATCACCGTAAGAACTAACAGCCAAAAATTCAATCACTTGGACAAACTGAGATTAAAAAAGTGGATGCTGCAAATTCGAATATAAAACTGATAAACTGCTGTATTCCAAATTTTTGACAAAGATAATAAAGAAGTCGAAAATTTAACAGCAGATGAAAATGATAAAGCTATTTCTGAACCACTGTACTTCGGAAAATTCACGTTGGAAGAAATTCAAGCACCAAATAGGTCTACGTTATTTAAAGATCTAATTGAGGGAAAGGTCTTATCATCAGTACAAAAATAAAAATAGAAAACACAAAAAGCGAATGGAATATTAAAAATACTGACGATATAGTGCCAACTATTTTTATCTAATTGGCACTATATTACTGGTCGCAACATTAGTTTTAGTTTCCGCAAAAGCGGAAGAAATAAATAGATTCAAAAATTATTAGGGATAGCAGCGGTGACACAACATATAAATATTTTTTTTATATGTTGTTAATCTTTGTAGTATCAATCTTTATGCTACCTAGCTTTATTACTCCATCACATAAACATATTATTTATTTTCTAAGTACAATGGCTATTACTTAACAAAAACAACACCTCTAATTAAGAGGTGCAGTCACATAGATCCAAATTAATAGTAGACATTAGACACTTATTTCACAGTAAATTGACCTCAAAATAATAGTTACTGCAATATCAGGATTTGTTTATTCTATAACAAAAGAAATGTCACTTAAGCATTCTTTGTATGCTACTTTTAATTAATATATATGACACCCTTAATTTTCCACTCTATTTTTAGTTAAGAATCAAAATACTGAAGCCAATGAAATTGTATTACATTGGCTTCAGTATTTCAGATTTAAAATTACGAATAAAAACAAAATAACGTTTAAACACCCTGTTTTCAATCGTGTGAAATTTAATCCTTATCGATACATATGACATTCACACGACCGCTAAAAACCCTTAAAAAGCAATCTGAGAGTCCGTTTTTTCTGATTAACAATCATTTTTTAAAAATTTATGTGAAAAATCAATATTTAGTAAATCTTATTATCCGAGACACAATTATTGCCGTAATCAAGATAATAATAGCGGTTATCAAGCCAGATTCTCCAATCCAAATCTCAGTTTGATACCCTGTACTTGCACGTGCGAAAGGTCCTTGAATAATGGCATTCCAAGTAGTATGGATGATAACCGAAGGCCAAACGCTACCTGTGATAAGTCGTAAATAAGCTGTAATATAACCAAATGGTACAATACAAAGATAGATACCAAGTACTGAAAGAACGACAGATGGTCCCTCTACATATAGACCAGCAATAACTATTGGAACATGCCACGTTGCCCAAATCAATCCACTAATAAGGATAGGCCGTGAAAACTCTGCATCGACTAGCCTTGTGAGCATATAACCTCGCCAACCCATTTCTTCTCCCAAAACTGGGATTAAGTTAAGCAAACTTCCGAAAATGCCGCTCAATACTACTAGATAAATGAAACTGAATGGTGCCGTTACATACTGAAGCCCAAGTAAATTGTAGATCGGTTCTAACATACCACCTTCGGGATGCTGAAACCCCGCAATTCCGCTCAACCAGGCGATAGAATAAGTAATTCCACAAATAATCATAGGGATTAGCAGAGCAAAACCAATCCCCTTCCATATCTTTAAGTTACCGAGACTAAAAGATACATCTTTAAACCCTTCTTTCAGTATTATGCGAGTCAAAATAGAAGAAATTGCCGGGGTAAACATATATACCACAATAAGCGGCATACTTTTCGTAATTATTACTACTACATTTAGGATAATTGAAGTAATGATTAAGATACTCAGAAAAAGTTGAAGTCCTACTTTAGCACGTTGGATTTTATCTTTATTGTGGAACGATTTTGCGTGTAATATCATTGTAATCCGCCCTTCCCCTATAATTCACTTGTTTATCGAATATACTTCTTGTCATTTCCACAGACACAACTTAGAATAAAAATATTTTTGTATACAAATTCATTCATCTTTAAAATCCCTCCCCAATTTATAATCTAGTCTTACTTACGACTCATCAATGTAATTATTATTTATAAGTTGTCATAGCCGATAGTACAAAAGTGTAATGATTAGTCTATGACCTGTGTCAATTAACCTTATGACAATATGTAACTAGAAAATATGATATGGGATAGATAACAATTGAATTAAGGCAATTGATTCGTGCAAGTACATGAATCAATCTTGCTTTTACAAATAATTCAATTGAGGTGGAAAAAATGAATAAGAAAAGAATAATTGCAATGGTTAGTACAGCTTTATTAGTCACAGGATGTGTAGAAGTAGGAAAGGCTCAAACAGTAGCAGTCGAAAATTCAGATCAATCAATCCAAAAAAATATAGTTAAATCCATACAATCACAGGCTTACCCATTAAAAACGATAGAGCCGTCAAAAAAATTTGAGGATTTAAAACCACTTAAGAAAATGATTGGGAGCGCACAATATGTAGGATTAGGAGAGACTACTCATGGAAGCTCTGAAATTTTCACTATGAAGTTTCGCCTTGTGAAATATTTGGTTACTGAGATGGGTTTTACAAATTTCACAATGGAAGAAGATTGGGGAAACGGCTTAAAACTAAATGAATATATCCAAACAGGAAAAGGAAACCCTAGGGAATTTTTAAATTATTTATATCCTACTGATGAAATTATAGCCATGATTGAGTGGATGAAAGATTATAATGCTAATCCATCCAATAAAAAAAAGATACAATTTATTGGGCTTGACTTAAAGGAGATGGACCAAGGTTGCTTTAATAAAGTAATTGATTATGTAAGGCTGCATCGACCAGATTTGCTGGCAGAAGTAGAAGAAAATTATAAAGAATTGTCGGCTTTTAATGGAAGTACAAAGGAATATATGGACCTCGCTCCTGAAATAAAAGAAAAGTTCAAAGCAAACGCTGAGAGAGTAGCCCAATTACTAAAAGATGAGAATGGGCAAGCCAACACAGAAATGGCTTCACCCGAGTACATCTGGGCGAAAGCAACGGCAAGTGCAATAGAGAAATATACAACAATGCTAATTCCTAACGACTATCCAAGTATGTTAAAGCTACATGAGCAATACTTGGCCGATCATGCAATGTGGGCACAAGAGACATTGGGTGGTAAAACGATGGTATGGGGACACAATATTCATATAGCTAAAGGAATTATCGATGAGGAATTATACCCTTATGCTGCAGGGCAGAATTTGAAGGAACGTTTAGACAATAATTATGTCACAATTGGCAGTACAACTACGGAAGGGAATTTCACCTTATACAACGACACCGGAGATAAGATTATAACAGATCCGATTCCACAAGATGTAAATAGTTTCAATTATACCCTCGGAAAAGTACCATATAAAATGTTTTTATTGGATAACCGTCACCTTAAAGGACCGGCAGAGAAATGGGTTAAAGCAAAAAGACCATTACTAAGTATAGGGGCACGACTCTTACCGAACCAATTGGCATACTTTGATAAGTCATTGCTTGAGCAATTTGATATTATTTTTCACATTCGAAAAACAAGTCCATCTCATATTAAATAAAGTGAAACTTTAATCAGTGGGGATTTTCTTCATCCCCCACTGATTATTAGTTGAACCAATCGGACTTTTATGGGCAGTTGATCCCCCACCTAAATTCTTTGCTTTTGCTGCATTTTCAGGTGGGGGTCTTACTGCCCATTAAAGCGGGATAAAAGTACAAAACAATCCCTTCTTGCATCTGCAAGAACGGGATTGTTTTATGGAGATTAATATAAGCATCTTTTTTAACCAGAAGTAGGTTACTCTCCCCTTTTTAGCATCATTTAGAAATGTCATATGACACTTTTACACTAGTGAGAATGACAAAAAAAGCAGTACAATTCGGTTATTACATAGATAGGAGCGATGAACTTTATGAAATCAAGATTCATCCAGAATGGTTATTTTTTATTGCTAACTTTCGTTACAGGATTGTTTTATTTTTGTTTTTATCTAATAGCACTGCTATTCAGTTTCACCCTTTCATTTACGGTAATTGGGATTCCACTAGTTATACGTGTACTACAGACTACTACACCTTTTATCCAATTCGAGCGCATACAGACGAAAATTTATACAGATATTTCAACAGACTCTTATGATAAAAGTATAACAATAGATACATCGAACTGGACTCAGGTGAAATTAGTGCTTACTGATCGTCGCACTTGGTCTGCTGTCTATTGGTTAATGCAGAAATTTGCGATTGGCATTTTTAGTCTCATTAGTGCAACCATTTTTTATGTAATGCCACTTATGTTCCTGTTAGCACCACTACTGTATCGCTACATTGAAATGAATATCATATTCATACAGATAGATACGTTTGCCAAGTCACTCTTTGTAATGTTTATGGGTATAGTATTTACCGCCATAAGTATTAGAATAGTAGATGGTTTAACAAAGAAAATCGGGGGCTATACACGTAGCATGATCCGGCAACTAAATCAATAGAAGTTTGCCTTCTGTAAAAGAATTGCAGTGTAAA
Source organism: Bacillus pretiosus (assembly GCF_052947655.1). Lineage (NCBI taxonomy): Bacteria > Bacillati > Bacillota > Bacilli > Caryophanales > Bacillaceae > Bacillus > Bacillus pretiosus. Next base: position 3,156,981 of record NZ_CM129593.1, read on the forward strand.
ATTAAAAAGTATAACAATGTATGAAGGATTAATTTATAATATAGGAAGTAAAAAGGTAGGCTACTTAGGGGGTAAATGACTTGTTAGATATGGTTAAGTATTGGTTTTGGTACGATTGGATTATGTTAGGAGTCCGTATACTTGTTAGTGTCTCTATCGCCATAGCCACATTAGATTTTCAGGATAGTTTAACATTGCCAATTTGGATTATTATTCTTTGGGAAATTATTGCCTTCTCTGTTCCATGGGTAGCCTTACTATTCAATTATAAATATTATTTGTTCACAGAAATACTGCTATATGGTGGACTGTGTATATATTTAACTTCTTTATTTCCGGGAGCTAACGTTACATTTCTTATATCGGTTTTTCTGATTGCTGCGAATAGTCAGCATTTGTCCTATTATTGGACAGCTCCAACAACAGTTTTTATAACAACTGGAATTTTCTATGCGGTTGCGCCAAGTAATAGCTATTGGATTATGGTTACCAACTATGGACTTGCTTATGTAATGGGCTTCGCTTTCCATTTATTAATCGTCAATCATAAGCAAAATGAAGCGATTCGTAAACAAAACGCGGTACTTGAGCAATATATGTCTCAGATTGAACGCATTACACTGGCAGAAGAACGGAACAGACTGTCGAGTGAGCTTCATGATACAGTTGGTCACGCTTATACTTCTATTATTATGGGGATGGAAACATTGCGTACCGAACTTGCTACTGAAATGGGTATACAGAGGCTAGATTCTCTGCTTGAAATGGGACGGAAAAGCATCGAGGACGTGAGAGGTTACCTACATCAAATGGATTCTCCGTGTCAATCGCCTTCCTTAATTCAATCTCTACAAAATCTTGGAGCCGAATTTCAGGAGCACGCTCAGGTAAATGTAAGTTTTAGGATATTCGGAGAGGAATATGAATTGTCTCGGCAAGCGAAGATAGCCTTCATTCGTTGCTTACAAGAGTCCCTTACGAATGCAGTACGTCATGGACAGGGAACTGAAATTATAGTTTCATTGCAGTTTGAACAACAATATACGAGATTAGAAGTTCAAGATAATGGAAAAGGAAATGTAGAATGGCAGGAAGGCTTCGGTATGAATGCGATGAAAGAACGGGCAATGAACTTGCAAGGTCAATTGTCTGTATATACAAAGCCAGAGGAAGGAATGCTTGTTACATGTACCATACCACGACAAACTGAAATAAAAGATGGACTTATTCGTTTATTAATTGTAGACGATCAGCCATTTGTTCGAGAAAGTTTGAGGACACTACTCGATAGATATGAAGATTTAAATGTAGTCGGTTTGGCTGAGGATGGCAATCAAGCCATCGATTTGTGTGGGCGCCTTCAACCCCATGTTATACTTATGGATTTAGATATGCAGCACATGGATGGAGTCGAAGCAACCAAAAAGATTAAGCAACAATGGCCACATATCCGCGTATTGATCTTTACAACGTTTCAGGATACCGAACAGGCGTTAGAATCGCTTCGCAACGGTGCGGATGGTTTCTTACTTAAATCTATTGAAACGTTGGAGCTAGCTAATACGATACGTCTTATTCACAAAGGTGGGACACTAATTGATCAGGGAATGTCTCACAAAATATTTGAGAAGTTTGATGTGCAAAAAGAGACACCACAATCAAAAGCAACCGCTTATGAGCTAACAGCTAGGGAGATAGAAATATTGCAGCTAGTAGCAAAAGGCCTTCGATACACTACCATAGCATCAAGGTTATATTTATCGAGTGGTACGGTCAGAAATTATGCTTCCACAGCTTATACAAAGCTAGGAGTCCGTAACAAAGAAGAAGCTGTTCAAAAGGCTCTAGAAATTGGAATTATTGAATAACAAAATGTTTCGCGGTGTATAAAAATGAGCAACTGTAACAGAGTAAATAAGGCCCGTTATCGTATAAGTAAATGTTAAAACACTTACTGTTTTGTCATAATAAAATTATTGAATCTTATCCTATAAAATAGCCTACTATCCACTTAACTGATAGTAGGCTTTTAAAATCATTTAAGAACTGGGTTATATTCTAATTTATAATTTTTAATCAGTGGAAATATTATCACTTCGGCTCTAAAGTTAACACTTTCCCCTCTATCCCCTCCGTATTCAATGTAGTCGTATGATACGTTCCATTTACCCAATCATCTATTTGATCATGGTACCAATCGCTTCTAAAATGTCCCGATTGTCCCGGTCCTACAATATGATAACCGTTTGACATATCTTTTGTATCAATAACAAATCTCCAAGAAGCTCCGTGATTTACAATACCATTTTCTCCGTAACTCGCTGCTTGAACGGTAACTTGGCTTCCGCCGATTGGAATTGGTTTTTCACGATTAAATGCAAGTAGTGCTAGCATACTAGATGATTTTGAAATTGGATGTGTGAACGCCAGTTGATGGTAATCGCCCCACTTCCACTCCGCAACATCAGGGCCATATTCCTTCTGCAGTTTCTTCATTACATTTTCGTACGATGTATGCACAACTTTTGTGAAGCCTCCGTACTTCGTAAACCAAGCGCCGTTTTCTCCCGCTACTTCTTTTCGAATCAATTCATCAACAACTTGTGACTTCCCTTCAAATAACTCCATCACATCTTTCGGTATTTCTTTTGAAAATAACGTATTCGAAATCTCTTTCATTAACAAATGGAATATTAATGGTGCCGCTTCATCTTTACTATCGTAAAAATTCCACTTTGTTAATTGTTTTACGCCTTCTTTCTCTACTTCATTTAAAGATGCTTTATTTAACTCTTTTAAAAATATAAGGGCAAATTCTTTCCCGTATAAATTTTTTTGATCCATCTGTAACTCTTCTAAATCTTTCACCGTATACTTTTCTTTCTCTTGTAAAAATTCTTGAATACGCATTTGCCTATATGGCTGTGCCCACGTATTACTAATATGGTACGGATAATTATCATCCACAATTTTATTATTCGCAGTTGAAATAAACCCTTGTTTTGGATTTATTACTTTTGGAAGTTGATCATATGGGATATACCCTTCCCATTCATATTCATCTGTCCACCCTGGCACTGGCAAACTTCCATCACCTTTTTTACGCACTGGTATATTTCCATTCGCTTTATACGCAATTGTGCCGTCATTTGATGCAAATACAAAGTTTTGAGTTGGTGTATGAAAATCTTGAAGTGCCGTTTCAAACTCATTCCAATCTTTCGCTTTATTCATATTTAATACAGCCTTTAATTCAGCAGAAGGCTCCAAAGCAGTCCATTTCAAAGCGAATACTGTTCTTGTTTTCTCTTTTACTTTATCCGCAAACTCTGAAATAACTGGACCATGCCTCGTAACCGTCACATTATACGGAATTGTTTTCCCGCCTTTTACTTTAATAGATTCATCAACAACTGTAGCTTTTTCCCACTTATCGTTATACAAAAATTCATTTTCATTATTAGGATTTCGCTTCTCAATATATAAATCTTGCACATCAGGACCTGTATTCGTAACGCCCCATGCTATTTTGTCATTGTGACCTAATATAACACCCGGTACTCCAGCGAAAATAACACCACTCACATGTAAATCTTTCATTTCGAGTTGCGATTGATACCAAATTGAAGGCGTCGCAAGAGATAAATGAGGATCATCCGCTAAGATTGGCTTACCAGACGCACTTTTCTCACCGCTTATGACCCAATTATTACTACCATTAAACTCTGGCGGAATAATCGTTTTTGCAAAACTTTGTGCTACGTCCACATTTGTATTTTTCAGTTCAGCTAACAATCTAGGCGCATCTTTCGGATATGTAGGAAATAGCTCATTTGCTTGCTCTTTCGGCAAATTTTTCAGCGCCCAATATCGAAACGCCTGTCCGTGCCAATGTCCACCTAAATCAAACGCCATATACTTTCCAATCGTTAACGTATCAACAATAGACCATTCAGCAGGCTCATAGCCTAATATAGTAAACTCAACTGGCGATTTCTTTTCTTCTTTTGCCTCACGTATAAAAGCGTTCACTCCATCAGCAAATGACTGCAAGGCATATTTCGCTTCCCCGTCATATTGACTAACAGATGCTTCGGCTGCTCGCCGTAAACCGAGCGTTCGAAACAACTTATCTCGATCAACAGCTGCTTCCCCTACAACTTCACTCAACATCCCAGAAGCTTGCCTTCTACTTAAATCCATTTGAAACAAACGATCTTGCGCTTGTACATACCCTTGCGAAAAATATAAATCATGTACATTTTCCGCTTTAATATGAGGTACCCCTTTACTATCTCGCTTTACTTGAACAGCATGTTGTAAATCCTCTAGCTTTATCGTCCCATCTATCTTTGGCACAGAACTAAGCGTATATATGTTCAAAAAAATCACTGTACAAATAACTACCAAAAGAACGATACTACTAGACCAAATAAAAATTTTCTTCCCTCTAGTTCGTTTCTTCTTTATGACGACTTCCATATAACCCCTCCTTTCTCAAACTATTCGCTTCTATTTTGAAAGAACCTTTTTGAATAGGAAAAATCCATCTTTTCTTATGCTATGGATCATGTAAACAGACTTCTCCTTCCTTTCTTCCACTGAAATCTCCCCGCCCTTTCTTACACCAATTCCTCAAAATCCCCTTCACATAAGCAAACGTTCGCTTATTATGTTCAAACGCAACTTTAAGTGCCTTTAGTACTGTCTCTCCTGAAGCTTTTTGTATCCACTCTTTTAATTCCTTCACGATATATGGAGATAGACTACTTATATTTTGTTTGTAAAACTTATAAACTTCACTATGCGACGTATCCTCTTCTGTCTCTTCTATCTCTTCTTCCTTCTCCTCAACAACTTCTTGTAAACTACTATTATCCTCTTCTTTCAGCATACCAAAATGCTGCAATAACAATGGAATCTTCCATTCTTCTTCAAGACATTTACGTAAAAACATATGTATGAACTCTTTATTTTTTACAGTCTTTAACTCACGTAACACACACTTCTCTACATTTGTATTTAAAATAGGGTTATAGTGTAGCCAATTTAGTATGTATAACTCTTTCGTTTCCGCATCGTATAAAATCTTTCCGTATTCAACAAATCTATTTAACAGCTTCTCAACAGTTTCCATACTGTAGCCTGTTTCCAGTTCTGCCACACGCTTCGGTAATACGTAAATTCCACATTGCTTTGTTTTCGTACCAGTTAACAAATATATATAAAAATAACGCTCCTCTGGCGTTAAATCTAATATGAATTCATTTTGCCAAAAGTTCACCTGCACATTACGGTACACCGCCATATATTTCCCTCCTCCTTTTATTCATAAAAAGGCAGAATTCACCCCTTCAATATACATATAGGAATGAGGGCTTTGTTTTTGCATTTGAATTCCAAATTTTTTTAACTACTACAACGCCGGTTTTATTTTTTCCCGCTTTTTTGTTCTTGTAGTTGTTTTTGTTTTGTTTTTTCTTAGTGATTTATTACTTGGTAGGTGCTTATGAGGGGCTTGGAAGTGGCTTAATAGTGGCTAATATAAAAAGGAGCTGTTCCATTTGAATAGCTCCTTTAAAATCCTTATTACTTTTTCTTGTACCAGTACAAACTACTACATACAATTCATTTATTTCTGCATAGAGTCTAACATCTTCACTAAAAAGGCAGCTGCTTCACCACGAGTTGTTGTCCCTTTAGGATTAAACTCATTATTTCCAACACCTGTAACTACCTTTAAGCTATATAACCGCTGAACTGGCTGTTTGTATGTAATCAAATGTTGATCTGTAAATGGTAATACGACTAATTTACCTGTAACACCTTTATACTGTAATGCGTTGTCAATCATGATAGATGCTTCTTCACGTGTGATAGATGCGTTAGGATCAAAAATCCCTCCGCCACGACCGTTAATAATTCCTGCACTTGCACTACGTTTAATACCGCTATGAAGTGATGGATGCGCTTTGTTAATATCTACAAATGACTTATTTCCTTCTGGTAGCTTTAGAGCATTTGAGATTAATGTCGCAAACTCAGCTCTCGTTACATTACGATAAGGCGCAAATACACCATTTCCTTCACCGTGCATAATTCCTAGGCTGTTCAGCTTACGAATATGCCCTTCAAACCATCCACCTGTAATATCATCTTTTGGTTTTTGCACTTCTTTATTTGGCACATTATAGTTTATCTTAATCCAACTTGGGTTATAGAAAATCCACTCATCATTACCTATTTTATACCAACCATTTTTAACTGCTAACACTTTGTAACGATCTCCGTTTGAAGCTTTACGAACAATATGATGCTCAAGTCCTACGCCACTACGTACGTTTATACCGTCACCATTCACTACAAGCTCCATATTAGGTTCAGCTGGATTATATTCATTTGAATCAAATAGCTCATCTCTTTCTTGTAAAGGCGAGTCAATTTGCGCATTAACATTTGCATACCATTGAATACCTTGTACGAAGCCAGTCCAATTCCCACGAGAAATTAAAATATCAGGACAGTTTTTTCCGCTCCATTGTTGATGCCTGTAAATGTGATCCGCACTAATACCTTCTTTGTTCATTAAATAACCTGCAAGTCTCTTTGCATTCTCTAATGCTTTATTGTAATCTCCATCTTGGTTAACTGAAATTTCGATACCGATAGACTCTCTATTTCCTGAGCCATCGCCATCTCCTGCATGCCATCCATTTTCATTTGTTGGTAAGTGCTGATAAATTTGTTTGTCGTCTACAGTAAAATGCCATGAAGCTGTTCGGAACGTACCTTCCGTTGCTTGTTTATACAAATATTTCGCATGATTTTCAGCATTCGCACCACGGGCTGTGTTTGCAGTCTCATGAATTGTAATGTAGCGTGCTTTCATCGGATTAGCAGGGCGAATATCAGGGTTTCCTGCTGGAACAATCCACTCTACAAATGGAGTACCTGCAAGTGTTCCATATTTCTTTGTAGTCATCGATGCACTATACTGAATGGCTCTTGGCTTTTCAACCGGCTTCATTTCACGAGTAGAGCCATCATTTTTACCGTCTACATGTTCAAATGCCTTTTCAATGTTTGAAATAGCTTCATCTTCTGCTACTTGACCTTTTTTAGCTTCCTTCATTTTATTTAGTTCTTCTGTTTCATCATGTTTATGCTTATATTCTTCTAGAAGTATTTTCTCGTTTTCTGATACTTCTGCTTCGTTAATTTGCATGTGATCAGGAGTTTCTAGATTGAAATTCGAATAACTTAATCCGCTCGTTCCACCTTCCCCTTGTGCGATACGAAGTTGATCCGTTTGAAGGTTTTTGCTCTCTTCTGCTGATATCGCTAAAGGTGCACTCCCTAACATTACTAAACTTGTTGATAGTGCAATTACTCTTTTTTTTATAATTTTATTCATTGCTGTAATCGATATCTACATTGTTCGTGTAAATACTTCAACCTCCCTTTCTATTCTCACTCGTGAAAGACTATGAATCTACTATGTACTTGTAACAAAACTTTTTCATCACCTATGTATATTCATCCTTTTATACATGCTTTCATTTTATCCCCAGCAGGTGAATGATAGTTTCTATAAAATCCCTTAACAGACATTATTTTATAACCAATTGCAATTGCCGTCAAAAACACTTATCCCCTTACACACTACTACTTCTCAAAAAATAGATTAGGATACCTTTTACTGATTTTCTTCACCAAGAAGGACCTTTACGTTTTTTCATAAATACTATGTATCTATTAATTAGATCCTGATTTAATGTAATTTCCCTATTTGAAAATACTAAGCTTTTCAATTTTTCGTTATAATATAGTTGTCATCTTTTTACATTGAAAGGAGTTTTTATATGGAAGAAATTGCTCATATTTTACTCACTAATATTGATACATTAAATGAAGAAGACCAAAAAATTGTAAAGAAACTAGTTAATAAGTTAAAATCTTTTGCTCATGCACCACTAAATAAAAATCACTGCTTACGTATGAAACCTTTTATTGAATCTGAAGGAATAACTAGACTCGTTGCCAATACAGTACACTCTTACCAATTAGATTTAATGCCAAACAATCAATTTGCTATGTATGATGTTATTGGCTATTACTACAGCATAGCATTATTAACATGTTGTGTAGTATTTGAAAAAGGCGATTTCAAACACATCTACTCTGTATTAGAAAATGAAGTGACAAAAGAAAACGAAAAGAATGTTCTAGTATCAGAGCGTGGCGGGGAAAATTACTACGTTATGGCACGCATACTTAAATTTTTCAAGAAAGATGCTAAAGACATAGAAAGTTTATTTTCACAATTAATTATTCTAGATTAATTAATTGTGAAATATCACTACATACGAAACAAGGAGGATGAGTATGAGTATGCTACGAATAGAAAATATGGAAGATGATGAAGTTTTCCAATTTCTAGCTGGCACTTTCCATCAAGATACTTTCTACGAAGAAGCACTTAAAGAATTATTAGAAGAGGCACACAAGGAATATTTACAAGACTCTATTGTTTTTCTATCTAAATTTCTAAAAAATGATTATAGCATTGAAGAAAAACAAGCGTACATTCGATATTCAGCAGATGGGATATATTTTGAAGGGCTAGAAATCACACCGGTAGAATGGCTTGAAAACATAGTTGAAATATTAAAACAAACCATACAAGTTTATTAGATTATACATTAAAGGGGATGACCTAATTGTTAAATACGATCGTTTATGATAAAGCGAAGTACCATTATCAAGGTGATTTCCCTGAGGACTTACCAATTGATCAAGCTTTTGTACATACTGGTATGTTTTTAGGATGGATACTTGAACATAATTTATTTAGTGAAGAATTTGAAGAAGAGTCTCAAGACGAAATTAATCAGTTTAAACTTAAACAAATGACTGGCACAGAAATTTATATGAACTGGGATGGCGTTTTAGCAGACGACATGTTAAATGATGAGGGCAACCAATTCGCAAAGTACTACTTTAACCATGACGAGGACTGGAAATATATAAATGATTACAGTGATGTTTTTATAGACGAAGGCGAAACTCTCTACCATGTGCAAGATACTTGGGAAAACTATTTCAAATTAAAAAACGTTATTGATAATAGCTATAATTTTTGGAAAGACAACTTACAAAATAAATAATTATAATAAGTCGATTTCTTATTTTAATAAGGAATCGACTTTCTTAATATCTAATTTGCTGATTAACACCTCGCCCAAAGATCATTTTACTAACGATACTATTATCGATATCGAATTTTCTATAACGGAACGTTCTGGACGTGATTTCATTAACACTGTTAATCCAATTAAGGACGTGACTAATGTTTGCGCTAATGCTTTAGCGTTCAAATCACTTTGCAGTTCACCTGATCGTATTCCCTTCGTAATTAATTCTTGAAAAATAACTGCAAGATACATTTGATGTTCTCTAGTCAGTACTTCAAATTTTTCATTATGAGGAGCAAGTTCAACCATTGTGTTAATACAAAAACAACCTTTACTGAACTCTTTTTTATATTCCTCTTCCACCATATTTTCAAAAAACGTCCGAATTGCTCCTTTTACAGATTGTTCGTTTTGAAGTTTTGTTCGTATATTAGCCGCATGTAAATTTGTGTATCTCCTTAATGCCGCTTCAAATAAACCCTCTTTATCACCAAAGGCTGAATATAAACTCGGCTTTTGTATTTCCATTTTTGCAGTTAAATCGCTTAATGAAGTAGCTGCGTATCCCTTCTCCCAAAAAAGTTGCATAGCAGCATCCAAAGCTTTTTCTTCATCAAATTCGCGTAGTCGTGCCATTTAAAACCATATCCTTTCTATATCTAGTTATTAAGATTACACATCGTCATTTATGTACCAATCAGTATGTTATATATCGTATTAGATTATAAACGACATGTCAAAAAAATTATAATTAACTCAAAATAAACTTGACATATATGTTTCTTCGAGATTATATTTTACTTACAAATAACATACCGTTCGGTACATTATTTGTAAGTAATGCAAAAAGGAGCTGTTTTTATGAATAGTAAAGAAAAAATGATGCCCATTCTAAAACATACTCACACTCAGATACATCCACCTGTTCATGCAACCATGTCTCGCTATATGACTCTATTATTCGCAATCGCTTGTGGGATGGCTGTAGCAAATATATACTTCGCTCATCCACTACTTGATTCATTGTCAAATGAATTTAAGATTAGTCATTCAACTATCGGTATTGTGATTACTATTACTCAAGTTTGTTATGCACTCGGTTTACTTTTATTAGTTCCACTTGGTGATTTATTAAACCAAAAGAAAATAATAATTCTCCAAATGCTTTTATCTGTTTTCGCTTTAATTATAATCGGGTGCGCTTCCTCAAGCACCGTACTTTTTATAGGTATGGCCTTAGTAGGTATTCTTGCAACGGTTACGCAAACACTCGTCGCATATGCATCAATTTTAGCTAATCCAGCAGAACGTGGACGCATAGTAGGTTTCGTTACAAGTGGTGTTGTAATAGGTATTCTCCTTGCTCGTACATTTGCAGGCACATTAACAGATTTAGCTGGATGGCGATCCGTTTATCTCACCTCCGCTATTCTTTTACTCTTCGTAACTGTTTTGTTACACCGGAACTTACCAACTCTTAAACTTAAAAAAGTGACAACTATGTCTTACCGAAAATTAATACACTCTGTTCTCTTATTATTTGTAGAAGAACGACTTTTACGCGTTCGCGGAATACTAGCATTTCTCATTTTTACTTCATTCAGTATTTTATGGACTTCTTTAGTATTACCTCTAAGTGCTACACCACATAATCTATCTCATACAGCTATTGGCGCATTCGGCCTTGCTGGAGTTGCAGGTGCATTAGCTGCTACTAAAGCTGGACAATTAGCTGATAAAGGATTCGGACAAAGAACAACTGGCATAGCCTTATCATTATTAGTACTTTCATGGCTCCTAATTAAATCTATTAACCATTCTCTATTATTACTAATTTTCGGAATTATCCTTTTAGATTTAGCGGTGCAAGCTGTACATGTCACCAATCAAAGTATGCTTTTCACAGTGCGTCCTGAAGCGAGAAGTCGACTCACTGCCAGTTACATGATTTTTTACTCTATCGGTAGTGCAACAGGTGCAATTCTTTCAACAAATACGTATGCAAAATATGGTTGGGATGGAGTATGCATATTAGGTGTATCTGTTAGTGCTTGTGCTCTTTTATTTTGGATAATAACCTTACGGCGATCATAACAGCTAAAAGAAGAATAATTCATTTATGTTTCATACGTGTTTTTCTACAAGACTATAGAATAGCATTTACTTTTTAACACAAATCAACGGCATTTTCATATAAAAAATGCCGTTGATTCTAAATTTTCACATATGCGATTCATCATTTTATAATAATAAATCCTATACTAGCGAAGTACATCTATTACAAATTCCCTTTAACGTTTTCGACAATCTCGTTTATCGTATTCCGATCAAACTTATCACTAATTTCGTATGGCTCACGATCTCCTACTAATTGTACGCCTACAATATCATTGCGGTCTTTACCATATTGCACTTCAATAATAGACCCACGCTCTATTTGTTTCCAAACGAGACCTGCTTCATCTTTATTATCTAAAATAATACAATCCTCAATATTTTCATCAATTCCAATTAACTTATTGTCATCCATATATCCAACCTCGTATTGTTGACGTTCTTTCGCTTTGCCGCTTACTACTATACCTTTGCTTCCATACGAGTAATCCGTATAATCCTTTTTCTCCGATTGTACCGCTTTCGGCTCTTTTGCTTCAGTTTTTTCAGTATTTCCACAACCCGCAATTATACCAATTGGCATAATTGCAGTTAATACTACTCTAGTAAATTTCTTTATCACTTATAACCAACCTCACATGTTTAACTTTAAATTCCATTTATCCCCTTTCCAAATAATAACATGATAATACCGAGAAAGAGCCAAAGGTAAAATATTATTTTCATCCCAACAATCTATGTAAAAAGCTATACTTCTGTATTTCCTTCCCGTCTACTTTCATATAGTACCCTTACAATTATAGATAGCTAGAATTTCAAAATCAATAACTGAATTATCGATAAATTACAGAAAGTAGACATCCTACTCACATAAGATTTAAAATTAGGAAGTATGGAAGACATGATAAAAAATTTAAACTAGATGATCGCAATTAAAATGATTTTTATATGAAGGAAGGAAGTGCACAGCTATGGATTTAAAAACAGTTATGCAAGAGCTTGAATCCCTCGGTAAGGAAAGAACGAAAAAAATATACATATCTAACGGTGCGCACGAGCCAGTTTTCGGCGTAGCTACAGGCGCTATGAAACCAATCGCTAAAAAAATAAAATTAAACCAAGAGTTAGCTGAAGAACTGTATGCGACAGGCAACTACGATGCTATGTATTTTGCAGGCATTATTGCAGACCCGAAAGCTATGAGTGAGTCTGATTTTGATCGCTGGATAGACGGAGCATATTTTTATATGTTGTCCGATTATGTGGTGGCAGTAACTTTATCAGAATCAAATATTGCACAAGATGTTGCTGATAAATGGATTGCAAGTGGAGACGAGCTACGAATGTCAGCGGGCTGGAGTTGCTACTGCTGGCTTTTAGGAAATCGCAAAGACAATGAGTTTTCTGAAAGCAAAATTTCCACTATGCTTGAAATGGTAAAAAATACGATCCATGATTCACCAGAACGAACAAAATCCGCTATGAATAATTTTCTAAACACTGTAGCAATTTCATATGTGCCACTACACGAAAAGGCAGTCGAGATTGCAAAAGAAGTTGGTATAGTTGAAGTAAAACGTGATAATAAAAAAAGCAGTTTGCTAAATGCTTCCGAAAGTATTCAGAAAGAACTTGATAGAGGCAGACTTGGTTTCAAACGTAAGTATGTAAGATGTTAAAAAAGAAAAAGGTGGTATCAATCTTTCTTGATTGATACCACCTTTTTCTTTGACTACTGAACTCTCTTCTTAGAAAACATTCATTTACCTCTGGACAACTTATATGTTAGAAACTTCTTCTTTTAACTTATAAACCCTATCTCTTTTCTCATCGCTTTTGACAAAAATAAGCTTTCCTTCTTTAACAAAATCTTCTAATACTAAGCATACTTGTCCATATGCTTTCGGCTTATTCGTTGTGAATCTTTCATCTGATATTTTGCCGGATCGTATTAATTGTTCACATAGCTCAAGTGTACTTATTTCTTCAGAATCCACTAATTCCAATATATCTTTTTGCAATGGCGATAAAGGTACTGGTATATCAGCTACCTCCACCTTTTCTGGTTTGTTTTCTTCTTCAAATAAATCTTCAAATGAAATTTGATTCATTACTTCTTTTCCTTTCTAACGATTGATTTGTATAACATGAACTGAATTCTATAGCGTAGTTATTATTATGTAGTACTTACCTTATTACGTAAATGTCAAACTCATGTACATCGTTTCATATAGTATGTTTCGATTATACCAAATATACGTTCTGTTTTCTATTACAGATTGGAAAGCAGAATGTTTTACTGTATATACCATTATTAAATAGAGCTGAATATCCATTATCCAAATATTACATTTTCAGTTATATTATCAAAAATTTATCCATATTGCGGAAATAAATGACAAATAATTATAATTTACATGTTATAATTACGATGCATGCATTTAGTTATATTAAATGTGTAATACGTATATTTAATAAAGTTAAATTAAACTGGGGAGGCTTGCGCAAATGGGCAAGAAAACAAGCAAAGCTAAAAAATTTTTCGGTTTCATAATCACTGCAGCATTAGCAACTACAACGATGGTAGGTACAGTAAATGCAGAAACAACTACGAAAACAAGCGGTAATGAAAATAGCTATAAGGTAGCTAGCAATGCGAACGTTGTATTTACAGATGTACCAAAGGACCACTGGTCAAAAGATGCTATCGATTACTTAGCGTCAGCAGGAATTTATAAAGGATACGGAAATGGGAAATTTGGTTTTGGGGACAATGTTACTAGAGGACAGGTAGCTTCTTTAGTCAATCGACATTTAGGTTTAATAGCAGATGATAAACAGGCGAATATGTTTAGTGACATTACAAATCATATGTTTGAAAAGGATATTAAAGCCATTGCGCAAGCTGGAATTATGACAGGTGATGGATCAGGTACATTTCGTCCAGATGATGTATTAACTCGATATGAAATGGCAGTAGTGTTACAAAAAGCATTTCATTTAGAATCAAAAGGACAAGGGAGCTTTAAAGATGTACCAAAAGGTCATTGGGCCTATGAATCTGTAAATGCAGTGCGTAGTAACCGTATAGCACAAGGTGACGAATCAGGTAATTTTAATGGCAACATGATTGTGAAGCGTGAGCAATATGCACAATTTTTCTATAATGCAATAGCCAAGAACCGATCTTATAATTTCAACATCAATACAAAAGAAGAAATGAAACAAATGTTAACAACAGCTTTACAGAATGGGACGTTTGGTCCATTTAAATTAGATGCACTAGGTAAAGATATATCTGAAGTGAAAAAAGAATTTGGAGCGCCTGATGTTTGGAAGCAAGCATCATGTACAGAATGTGATGCACCTAATATAGCGGTATACGGCGATTATAATATTGACATGTACCCTTCGGACGCTAGATATATTTCAGTGAAAATGGATATCACTATTAATGAATTAAAAGAGTGGTTTGGTGAGCCAGATGGAATCGGAGAGGATATGACTAGTGAAGGCTTTATATATAATCGAGGAAGCTATTCTCTTTATTTCAGCTTCTCTGATGGTTATATTCAACGCGCTGAAATATCTAAAAATAAATTCAATTAATAAGTTACAAGCAATATAAAATATATAAAGCATAAAAAATCCTTCAAGAACGTGCTTTTTCTTGAGGGATTTTATTTGTCTCTATCTATTTAATATAATCCAAAACTATATAACTCCTACTGTTTAAACTTTATTTTTCTTGATGCTCCGCATCCCATTCACTTAAATACGTTGCATATTCTAATTCATCTGGATCATCATGTAACATAGAAATAAACTCTAATTTATTTCCATCACAATCTAGAAAATATACACTTGCAGCTGGCATCCACCTTTGGACAATTGGTTCTCGATTTCCTTTCCCTTGACTCCCTACTACCTCTATTCCACGCTTCTCTAGCCATAATTTAGAAATCTTTAAAAACTCTAAATCTACACGAAAAGCGAAGTGTTTCGTCTCAAACTCTTCATTCGTATGTACTTCCCATAATCCGAGCATTTGCTCTTTATTTTCGCCTATCCAAAAGAACGCAACTCGTCTTTTCGATAGTTTTTTGCTACTGTTAAGCCTAACTTATTTTGATAGAAATCTATCGCCTTTTCTAAATTTCTTACATGTAAATGAGTTTCATATATGCTTTGTATCATTATATATTTCCCTCTCCTCTACATTCTGATTTTTAAAATATATTTTGTTTTTATCATACAAATATTTATATTTTTAAGCATCCTACTTTTGTATAATTGTTCTGTCCTACAAATGTATAGGTATCCATCTTTAACTAATGCCTCAACGCCGGAATTCAATACAATGGAACTAGTGAGCTTTTATGAAAAATTGGCTCTCACCTACTTTTCTCCCATTAGAAGCTTTGCTGCCCACAAATAGCAGGATAAAAATTCTATTTACATTCATAAATTTTTATAATGTAATAAGATTAACATCTTAATAATAGAGGAGGAGCCATTCTGGATAAAACAAAAGTTATGGCTTATTTTAGTGCAACGGGTAATATATTCCCTGTTGAAGCAATTACCGACGCCCTAAGTATCGAGCCTACAAGAACTTATAAAAAAGGTGATGTTGTTGCAAAACGTGATAATCCGAATCTTGTATCCACCAAAACCCTATATAGAAAAGAAACTAATTGGACTTTCAGCACCGGCTATCAAGAATCATACGATATAAATAATCAGTTGCAAGTTATTCTAAAATCCCTTGAAGGAAAAACAGAGCAATTAAAACATCTCAAGAAGAAGTATAGTTTAGAGTTTCTTTTTATGGTAGTAATGCAAGTGGAGAATAACGAATCACCCGCGATGTATTTACAAAAAAACATTATTGATTTTGTTAGTTCCATTCAAGCAGAAATTCATTTTGATCTATATATTTGTTAAAAATAAAAACGCTATTGATATTGGAATCAATAGCGTTTTCTTATGTGACTTTATGTTTTATCTTGTTTGTACCCAAAAGCAAATTCTTTTTATATAACGTATTACTTCAATTTCCCCTCAAAGACAATCTTTCTACCGCACGGTTCAACTTCTGTTTTGCCGTTTTTCTTCACTTCATGAAAGATTGGTTCTTCCATACGACGAGACGGTGCATAGCCTTCTTGTTCCATACGTGCTAAGCAGTCTGTAATTGTTTCGTTTTCGAGTACTTCAAATTTCTTTTTATTAGGTTGTTTTGTCATGCCCTAACCTACTTTCTATTTTTCTTGATGCGAATTGATTCTTCATGTAGACCATATATACCATTGCGAGAATTCCCATTATAATCATAACCGCAATAAAAAAGCTTGTATACTGTATTTTTTCTATAAATACGCCTCCTAATACAGGTCCCATAATACTTCCTAAACTAAAGGCGATTCCAGATAATATATTACCTGCTGGTAGTAAATGTCTCGGTAATAAATCTGTCATAAATCCAAGACCTAGTGAGAAGCATGATCCAATGACCATACCCGCTAACAGCATACAGGCAAAGACGATCCAGTAATAGTGATCAAATACTGCTGCAAGTAGGAAAATGCCCGTACTTACGCTGAACGTCCACGTTAAAATACGATCTCTTCCGTATTTATCACTTAATATACCGAGTGGAATTTGTGTAATAATGCCCCCAACTGCGAACGCTGGTAATAAGAAGGATACATCTGATACAGACCATCCTTTACGAAGCGCGTATACTGGTAAGTTACTATTTAACATTGCTTCTAGTACGCCATATGCAAGTGGTCCTAGTAATGCAATCCACCCTAATCCAACAACTTGTTTATAACGAGAAAATGATGATTCACTCTTCACTTCTCTTTCATCTTGCGCCGGGAATGCATTTTTCGTTGGAAGTAATAATAGCCAACCTATTAAGCAAAGTATAGTAGATATAATAAATGGCGTTGCAAGACCGTACTGCACAGTGCTTGCTAAATACGGACCAACGGCAAAACCAATTCCGAAGAATACACCGTATATCGATACTTGTCTCCCTATTTTACTCGGGTCTGATGTTGTCGTAATCCATGTTTGTGTTCCGACATGAAGCATATGATCTCCGACTCCAACTAGAAATCTAAGAATAAACCATACCCAAAATGAAAAAGTTTGTGTAAAAAAGAATAATGAAATAATAACGAGAAACCCACCAATAACGATAATTGGCTTCATTCCAAACTTTTGCATCGGTTTTTCAAGAAACGGTGAAATAACTAATATCCCAATGTATAATGCCGTCGCATGAATACCGTTAATACTTGAACTTACCCCTTCTTGTTCAAAAATCATTGCAATGGCCGGTAAAAGCATCCCTTGTGACAAACCCGAGATTGCTACAATTCCAACCATAATCCAAAAAGTAAAACGCATCGACATCCTTTTCCCTCTCCTTCTCACGCTTTCCACTTTTCATTATAAACTGTTTCTCCAAATGCGTGTACGAATATTATGAATAAAAAAGAAGCTAAAAGAATGAATCCTTTAGCTTCTTATCCTTCCCATACTTGCGCTTTCACATTGTTATGGAATTGCTTGAAATACGGATGTTTATAAAAAGCAGTTTCATACACGTATTGCTGTGCATGAGCAATTGGTGGCTGCGGGTATTGCATTTGTAAAGGAACTACAGCTGGTGAAACTTGCATATACATCGGAGCTATCATTATTTTTGTATATAAGTGATGATTATATGGCGAATGCGCAATTAAGAACGGCTGATGCATGGATAATCTCCCCTTTTACCTACAATGTTATAGTATATGCAATACTTATCATTTCGGGGATTATTTCTCTTCTAACCAATCCTCTACATGTTTTATAAATACATCTAAACAATCAATAAACGGCGAATGACCGCAATCCTCTAACACTTTCAACTCTGCATTCGGCAAATGTTTTGCTAATTCCTCACCGACTACTTGCGGTACGACATAATCTCTGTCACCTTGTATGACGAGTGTTGGAGCTTTAATATGATGAATTTGCTTATTTCCCTCTACAACCCCGTTATGTTCATCCGAAATGTTAAATGTAATGAGTGCATAATTCACATCTACGAAATTACGTTGCGTTAACATATCGTCTAAATACTTTTCGTAACGATCCGGTTCCGGTTGATTATGTGTATATATTAATAGATTCCATACTGTACGGTAATATAATTTATTCATATTTTTTATCGCATCTAGCACTGGAGCAATTTGTACGGGATCTTGCGCGATTTCTTCTTTCGTCTTTACTAAACTTGATACGATCGGTTGCCCGTTAATATCTTTTTTAAAAATTGGATATCCCTTCATGCCTACTGATTCTACTAAAATTAACTTTTCAACAAAAGTTGGATGATTCGCTGTAAATTGCATCGCAACACCACCACCCATTGACCAGCCCATTAATGAAAATTTCTCTAGTTTTAATTGATCAATAAATAGTTTTACATCTCTTGCAAAGTCTTGTAATGAATCTATCGATTGATTATATGTTGATTGTCCAAATCCTCTTAAATCAAGAGCGTAAATATGGTATCGGTCTTGCAGCTTTTCAATTACTAAATCCCAATGTTGTGACGATGTCATGTTTCCGTGAATGAGTACAAGAATTTCTGCATTTTGCCTTCCAACTTCCTGATACGCAATCGTTTCTCCGTTCGATAGTGAAACAAACTCCATTGTTGCAGGCTTAATCATCACAAGTTCCCCCATTCTTTTTAATAGAAAGAAAATTCTTTACTTACTTAAAGAATAGCATGCAGAATATACGTTCGCAACATAAAACCTATACGAAATTTTTACATAAATCAACATGTCTATTACTAGACAATTATAATGAAAAAGTATATAGTTAGCTAGGTAACTAATTTGAAAGGATCAAAATACATGGACGAAAAACAACATTTTTTTCACATTGTCAGCCAGACTTCTCGAAAATTCACAAAGAAATTTAATGAACGCGTATCTCCAACTGGGCTATTCAGTGCGCAATGGGCTGTTATTTTCCGCATTAATCAAACCGGTTCTTGTACGCAAACAGAATTGTGCCAGTACTTAAATGTTGAATCACCAACGATGACTCGTACGTTAACACGTATGGAAACGATGGGCTGGATTATTCGTACAGAAGGAAAAGATCGTCGTGAGAAGCTCATTTCTTTATCAGAGACAGCGATAAAAATGATTCCGGTATGGCAAGAAGAAGTTGATACTTTCGAAGAAAAAACACTAGAAGATATTAACGAAGATGATTTACATCAAGCATTTGAAGTGTTACAACAAATTATTAAAAATTTAGATTAAATTGGAGGGATGACGATGCAAAGTGAGAAACTTTGGACGAAGGATTTCCTCGGAACTTGTTTTAGTAGTCTATTTCTCTTCTTAACATTTTACATGCTTATGACTACTCTGCCTGTCTATGTAATAGACGGCCTAAAAGGAAAACCTGAGGAAATTGGTTTAGTTGCAACTGTTTTTCTTATTTCATCTGTTTTATGTAGACCATTTACAGGTAAATGGCTCGATGATTTAGGAAGAAAGAAAATATTATTTATTTCACTTTCATTATTTTTAGCTGCTACTGTTATGTATTTCGGTGCGCAAAGTTTATTTTTATTACTTGCCCTTCGCTTCTTACATGGTATTGGGTTCGGTATGGCAACGACAGCAACTGGTACGATTGTCACAGATGTTGCGCCAGCTCATAGACGAGGCGAAGCACTTGCCTATTTCGGCGTATTCATGAGTCTGCCGATGGTAATTGGTCCTTTTTTAGGTTTAACAATTATTTCTCATTTTTCATTTACTGTACTATTTATCGTTTGTTCCGTATTTTCATTGCTTGCATTTTTATTAGGACTACTTGTAAATATTCCGCATGAAGCACCAGTGAACAAACAAAAACGAGAAAAAATGAAATGGAAGGACTTAATTGAACCATCCTCTATTCCGATCGCTCTGACAGGATTTGTTTTAGCCTTTTCTTATAGTGGCATTTTATCCTTTATTCCTATTTATGCGAAAGAGATCGGTTTAGGAGAAGTTGCTAGTTACTTCTTTATTGTATACGCACTTGTTGTTGTAATTTCTCGTCCATTTACAGGAAAGATTTTTGATCGCTTCGGTGAAAATGTACTTGTTTACCCTGCTATCATTATTTTCACAATTGGGATGTTTATTTTAAGCCAAGCACAAACTTCATTTTGGTTCCTTGGCGCAGGTATGCTAATCGGTTTAGGCTACGGGACATTAATTCCTAGCTTCCAAACGATTGCGATTTCTGCCGCTCCAAACCACCGACGTGGTTCTGCGACAGCTACTTACTTCTCATTCTTTGATAGTGGTATTGGCTTTGGTTCTTTCATTTTAGGTATCGTCGCAGCGAAATCCAGTTACCATAATATGTATTTTATCGCAGCTATTATCGTTGCCTTCACTTTACTTCTATATTATGGATTACACGGACGAAAACAAAAATTCAAGAAACAACATACAGATGGAAAAGTTTCCGCTTAACATGAATAAGGAAAGTAAACTTCCCCGTTTACTTTCCTTATTTTGTATTTCTTTTAATAGAAGCGTATACTTATAATAGAAATAAAAAAGGAGGGACCGATATGAAACTTAAAAAATCTCCCCTACTCTTACTCATAATCACATTCATATTTGTAATTACAGGGCTCGGTTTTACATACTTCAAACATAATAAAACAATCCCATCAAAAAATAACGTGACGAAAAAAAATTGGTTAGATGATCCTTACTTACGTTGGTCGTACACACATATGAAAGAATTCACTTTAATTAACGAGGTAAATAATAACCCGGATCACGTTTCCCACTTCTCTACCGCATCACAAAACTTAGACGATTTTGCTGTGGAGCGTAGATTTGGAAATACAACTCCTCTAAAAAAACTTTTAGACGATAACAAAACGGATGCTTTTGTCGTTGTACACAATGGACAACTTGTTTATGAACGATATTTCAACGGGTATAACGAGAGTGAACCTCATGGCATGGCGTCATTAGCAAAGGTTTTTACCGGTGCAATTATACAATCTCTCGCTGAAGAAAATCGTATTGACTTAGAAAAAACAGCTGACGCATATATAAAAGAATTAAAAAATACACCGTTCGGTAATGCCACACTTCAGCAATTAATGGACATGCAAGTTTCTGTAGAATACCCTACTCACGGATACGAACATCCAGCGTTAGAAAATCAAGATGCACAACTATATTTAGCGAGCAATATTTTACCTAGAGGTAAAAACTACGACGGTCCGATGAAAATTTATGATATGTTACGAGAAGCAGAAGAAACTGCAACGCCTGGTTCCGATTTTTCTTACGATAACGGATCAGCCGAAACACTCGCTTGGGTTATTCGAACTATCACGGGTAAATCATTAGCTGAAAATGTTAGCGAACGCATATGGTCTCAAATTGGTATGGAAGAAAATGCTTATTATGTCACCGATGAAACAAAAGTTGAACAAGCTAGCGCTGGTTTAAATGCAACTGCTAGAGATATGGCTAGATTCGGGCAATTACTATTAAACAACGGGGAATATAATGGAAAACAAATTCTCCCTTCTTCTATTACTAAAGATATAAAAAATGTCCAAGAAGGTGAACTTGCAGTTGGCCCTGGAGCTTCCATTTCTTATCATAATCAATGGTGGATTCCGCACAATGAACAAGGTGCTTTTGAAGTGTTAGGTAGTTACGGACAAACACTTTACATCGATCCGAAAGCAAATATGGTCATTGTCCACTTCTCTTCTAACGCTACGCCAAGTAATGAAATACATTCAGTCTACTCAAATATGTATATTGATATTGCACATCATTTAGAGAAGCTTCCACAGTAGTGGAAGCTTCTTCTTATTGGGGTATTTATTTTAATAAATCCCCTCATCACGATTATTCTTTTCTTATTCATACGTGAATTTTTTATTAGCAATCCAATAATTTGTCACGAAGAGTGTCAATAAGATCCAAATAATCGTTAGTAGTACATTGACCATTGCAGTTGCATTCACTCCCCCTGTGACTAACGTTTCCATTGCGTGTTTACTCATACTGGCTGGATTAACTTGATCTATTATTGGACTCAAACCGACGATTATTCTACAAGCTAAAAGAACAACAATTGAAATTAGTGCAATAATACCTTGACTGTGAAAAATAGCACTTATCATTGTTGTGAAAGATACGATAAAAAGAACCCAAATTAAATAAAATAGTAATCCAGTAATCATGTGCGAAAACGGAACAACAGTAAAAAGATAGTTTGTATATAGATAAGAGGTAAAGTATCCAATCATTACACTAAGCGCTACTATTACATAATTTGATACTATTTTCCCCACTATATATGAAGTAACCGTAACAGGTCTCGTTAAAATAAAGGCCAACATACCGTTAGCTTTATCTGTTTGAATAGCACCCATCATAGAAATCACTAGAATCATAAGTCCGAGCTGATCAAACTGAGACCCCAAAGTACTCGCTAATACTTCGCCTCCTTTTTGTGATGTCATACTTGGATCGATGGTAATTCCCTGCCCTCCACCTAATGCTCCTAAAATGGATGGTAAGTAATGCGTTACTATTGGCTGTGTTGCCCCTAAAAATATAAAAACAATTGGTAGCCAAATGATCTTAAAATCACGTAACATTTGAACACATTCTTTTTTTATCAATATCATTGAGTTATTCATTTTTGCACCACCAATTTCAAGAAAATTTCTTCTAAAGTATCGTTGTTTATTTCAAACTTAACGATGTCCACTTTATGTTCGAGTGCATTTTGCAGTAACATATTTTTATTTATTTTGATACTTTCAACCTTCACTTTGACTTTAAGTCCAATCACTTCTACATCCTTCACATAAGGCAAATTTTTTACAACGTCAATCCACTCTCGATCTTTAGCTGTAATTTCAATGATTAATTTATTTTCGCTATTACGGTGTAAAAGCTCAGTAATTGTTGTATCTTCTATCTTTGTTCCATCTTTAATCATGACAAATCGTTCACAGATTTCTTCTGCATCACTCAATATATGGGTTGATAATAAAATAGTCGTATCTTTTTTTATTTCTTCAATGAGATTTAATACTTCCCTTCTACCTATTGGATCTAATGCGGATACTGGCTCATCCATGACAATAAGCGCCGGTTTATGCAGTAATGCTTGTGCAATACCGAGTCTTTGTTTCATTCCACCAGAAAAGGTACTCACCTTCGAATCTTCTTCCCCACTTAATCCAACTTTCTCCAAAATTTTTGATATCGACTTTGACAATGCTTCTTTTTTCATCCCTGAAAGTTGCCCCATAAACATAAGGGTTTCTCGCGCTGTCATCCAATGAAAAAAATTAGGGTATTGTGGTAAGTAGCCAATTTCCCTTTTCATTTTTGATATTTTTATCCCATTCAATAACACTTCACCCACATCTGGATTAATAATATCCGAAATCACTTTTATTAATGTAGATTTCCCTGCTCCATTTGGTCCGATTAACCCTACACATTCCCCTGATTGCAGTTCCATCGAGAAAGTATTGACAGCAATTTTCCCTTTAAATGATTTTGTTACATTTCTAATCTCTAATTTCATAATTTCTCACCGTCCTTTCTCCCTATAACAAAGTATAGAATAGGTCCCAATACGTTAACAAAAAGAATAATTAGCGCCCATACAAGTACATTTTTTCTTGTTTTTCTATGTCGGTATAAATCAATTAGTGCAATGAAAACTAAAAGTACCCCGACTGCAATAACTGGCAATATGATCGGGAGAAACGCCATAATATCCATGTCTTTAAGATCATTCCATCCATAATGTAGTTGCATTTTTATCATTCCTTCCTAAACTCATTATCATTATTGATAATAATAATGATAAATCAAGAGCAGATGCATTGCAAACATTATTCTCATTATTTATAATGAGAATAAATAATGAATAAGGTGATATATAGTGAGTAATAAAGTTGAAATCTTAATGCATCCAGTAAGAATGAAAATTTGCCAAGTATTAATGAGAAATAAAGAAGATGGACTAACACCATTAGAAATGGTAAAAATCATTAAAAATGTACCACAAGCAACTCTATATAGACATCTACAAACTATGGTTGATTCTGATATCGTCCATGTAATTAACGAAAAAAAGGTAAAATCTGTTTCTGAAAAATATTACGCAATCAATGAAGAAGATGCAAAAATTGAAGGAAGTGAGTGGAAAGGATTATGTGATGAGGAAAAGTTAAATTACATTTCCTATTACCAATTATCACTTATGACACAATATCAAAGTTACCTTAAAAAATTAGAGGAACAAAACAGTCAAGAAGATAATGCTACTTTTTCTGTAGTGGAATTAAAGCTAGATGAAGAACACTTTATGAACTTTCAAAACGAACTTAATGAATTAATGAATAAATACTACCATACCCAAAGTAAAGGTGACGAAAAAGAGGCTCCTGTTCGGACCATCGCTATTACAATTATTCCAGAAACGTAAACTAACTCAATATAAATAATACAAGCCGATGTTTCCTATGTTAAGGAAACATCGGCTATTTTCATTTCAAAAATTGTTTAGCTTCTGTTTTAACTTCTGCTGTAAGGCTAGCGAAAAAACTGATCTAGAATTCGAATGTGCTTAAAGCCCCTGTCTTTCTTTTATTAAATGAATTCTTTTCTTTCTTTTCTCATGCTACTGTCATACCATCCACACTCTCTCCAAACACTTTGTAAAAAGAAGCATGGGTAAACTAATAAATATAAATTAGGAATCCACCAAGAAATATCGAAATCTAAACGGATTGTCCAAAATGCTAGAGCTTGTATTCCTGAACAAAAAGTTAAAATTAATGATAAGAACGCCAAGTGGCTCCAAATATGTTTTTGTTTAGAATGTAATTACATGAGCATACCCCTGTTGTTCCCTCTTATTAAAGGAGGAACTATTATGGGATTTGGTGGTAGTCGCGATTTTGCTGAAGGTTTTACTTTATTAGTTGTATTGTTTATTTTATTAATCATCGTTGGAGCTGCTTGCTTCTGCTAAAAAACTATTAGAAAAGACACTCTTATCATAGTGTCTTTTCTATTCTCTTTAAAGAATTTATATCGACCTCATAATTATTCCCATATGGTCTAAGCGCCGAAAGTTCTTCCTTTGGCCCATAAAATAATACTTTCAACTCATCATCTTTATACTGAACTACAAAGAAGTCATCAAATTGGTCAAATGTGTTTTGATTGATCGTGATAAACCCTTTTTCTTGGGCAGTTGTTTTAACACTTATTCTTCGTCCATCTTTAATGACATCATATCCATGCTGATTCGTCACTTTGGATAGCTCACCATTCGTATAAAGAACACAAAAAAATTCACCTAGACGACCTATAAGATGCCTTAATTCAGTCGCCTTACAACCAAGAACATTCATTTCAAATCGTAACATTTCAAAATATGCCTCATATAACTTTTTAATTTGTGAGATTCCTATTTTATCCTTATCCCCATAGACAAGAAGTTTCCCATTATCCCACTCACCTACAACAGATTCACAATCTGTCCCTTTAGGTTTGTGAAAAACTAATCCTGTATAAGGATAATTTTCACCTACATATCTAAAAGTTTTTTTATTTATATATATAAACAGATTTTTATTAACAGCTCTCCCTTTGTTATAACGGTTATAACAATAATCAGCAGGATTAATACTCCCCGGTTTTGTATTAAATTTTGTTATTAATCTGTCCTTTATCTCTGCAGATATTACAGTATCGCCTATCTTTTCTTTAAGAGCCTCTATAAATTGCTCATAAATAGTCAATGTAATCCTCTCCTCATGTTTCTCAATAGTTTTAAGCCTAGTAGAACTTGCAATCTATAATTTGGCCTAATTGTAGAATAATATATTTAAAGTTCTTCATAAATTTTTATAACTTACTATATAAATTTTACATTTAATTAATTAAATTTCATAGACTATTAGAGTAAAATATAAATTGGAGAATTTTATTAAATGCTCAAAATAAAGATAATACTCCATTAAGAGCTCGTTTATTTAGGAAACGTGCCTTTTTTTTATTGGCTTTTTAAATAAGGTAAACGTGAAGAAGCATTATAAAAAGCAGGGCAATAATATTAAATTAACTTCCATTCGAAGGAGTTTAAGCCTTGCCTGAATGACTATAATGACTATTTGGTTGAGCAATCGATATGTTGTGCCGAAACGTCAATATATTAAAAAAGGATCTCTCTTTATCAAGAGAGATCCTTTTTTTACTTCTTCTTCTTTTCTGTCGGTTGGCTTTGTTTAGCGAAATTAGATGAATCATCGAAATTCGGTTGCTTTTTACCAGCATTATTACTTCTACCTTTTCCCATATGTAATGCACCTCCTCTCGTCCTTACTATTCCCAATAAAAAAATCCTCTTGCATCCAAGGGGATTTTTTGTTGTGCTATTATTAATAATGCCCAACTATTACCGCAGTACTTCCAACACGGTCCTATCCTAACTTTTAACCATGGTGTTGATCGTGGCCATCAAGCCTATGATTATCTATCCGTCTTGGCGTTTTCCTTTAAACGATACCCTAGTCTTCGATCGCTTGATAGGTCGTGGTCCAGAAGTCTTGGATAAGATGCGATGGGGCCGGAGTGGACATCCCAACCTGGGTGAACAGAATTCCAATAAACTGTTTATCTGGATCAGCGTAAGCTGAAGTACCGGTTCCACCATCCCAGCCGAATTGACCAATAGACGCGTAGTCTCCAAGATAGGTACGCACCGCCATCCCAAAGCCCCAGCCACCTTGGATCCCTTGTCCGAACGACAAATGGACGTTATTTTTGGCCAAATCGTCTCGGTATACTTGTTGTTCCGGAGTAAGACGGTTGGTGGTCATCAGCTGGACTGCGGGCCTAGACAAGATCCGTTTAGTACCGTGCACCCCTTTATTCAAAAGCATCTGCAAATACGCGTGATAATCGTCGACGGTTCCAAGCAGTCCACCACCGCCTGCTTGGAATGCTGGAGGTTTGCTGTAACGTCCACCCGCCCCCTCATCCCAAACGATGAATTCACCTGTCTGCGGATTGGGGTTGAAGGCTGGTGGAAGCCGATCAATCTTGAGCTGAGGTACGTAGAATCCAGTGTCCTTCATTCCTAGCGGATCGAATATGCGTTCGCGCAAGAACGACTCGAACGTCTGACCCGTGACCCTGGCAACAAGAACGCCGATTACTTCTATACTGATATGATACTGCCACCGCTCTCCGGGCTGATAGCTTAGCGGAAGTGCACCTAGGCGACGCATAAACTCATCTGGATCGGGCATATCCTGACCTGGCGTGTCGAATATCCCACTCTCGAAGAACGCGTTCATGATTGGAGAACCCATCAACGTGAGATCCACTCCGAGCCCGAATGTGGAGGTCAACAAGTCTCGTACAGTGATAGGACGTCGTGCTGGGACGGTCTCTTCTAGCGGGCCATCGGGCTGTTTCAACACTTGTCGGTCGGCGAGTTCCGGTAGCCATTTGTCTACTGGGTCGTCTAAATGCAGTTTGCACTCATCGAGCAGAACCATTACTGGTGAAACTGCGATTGGCTTGCTAGTGGACGCCAATCGAAAAATCGTGTCCCGACGCATTGGTGCACCACCATCATGCCTCATTGTTCCAAGCGCTTCGACATACGTCTCGCCGTTTCGGCTGACTAAGGCGACGAGCCCAGGAATCTTTCCAGAATCAACATGCCGCGCCAATATATTGCGCATTTTGCGCAATCCTGTTTCAGAAAAGCCCTTATTGTTTTGTCCCATTTTGTTCTCCTTTAGTTTAGATTGAGATTTCTAATACATATTGACAATCAATTATTAGTTCTTCAAATAGAAAAATTCCCCTTTTTAATAATTTCGACAAAATGCATTTATATACATTGAGGCACCATGCATCACTATCAACCTAAGATAGGCTACATTTATGGGGATTTAATAATGGGAAATGCAATCATTAATAACATTGATACAGCCATAAAAAAATATGATTACAAGATTTGCGAATTGATTATGATACATCTAAAAACACCGATATTCTTTCAAACAAGTAAAAAAGCGCCCTATAACCAGGGCGCTTTACTCCAACCTAATGACTAATAGTAGCAGTTGGATATAATGTTGTTCCTCCAATTGAAACCTTTATTTCATTTGTTAACGGAACGTTTTGTTCATTAATAATTGTTCTCCACCATTCCCATGCAAGACCTGTACATTCTCTTGCTACAATTTTTATATTTTTTGAATTTGGTGGAAGAGGGATAACTGTAGAGTAATGAGCCGTTTTGTCTTTGCCACTACCTTCCCATGTTTTATGTGTTAATACTTCTTTCCCATTTTGATCAAATGTGAATTCATCCCAAGATACATCAAATTGAGCAACGTAAGCACCGTAATGATCAAGTGTCATTTTAGCACTTGAATATTCTGTAGTTGTCGTCTCGATATAATCTGTATTGTTATGAACAGCAGCAGTTGCATTATCTTTTAAGAAAGTGCTTGTATATGAAATTGGGTATGCTGGATTTTTAAAACTTAATTCAGCATTATCTTTAATGATATTTCGGATTTCATTGAAATCTTTTGTAACAACCTTGTTATGCTCTTTCGCATCTCCGCCTAATACGACAGCAGTAAAGGTACTTTCTTCAAAAATATCTTTATACTGTCCACTCGTTTCGACGCTGTTATTCTTAAGTAAAGCTTTAAAAGCAGCTTGTACATCTTTACTCTTAGATGTGGTTTCTAATTTTACATAAACCGTTCTACCATAAGCTACATTTGAAACCATAACAGGTGGAGCCGCATTACTTACTCCTTTACGAGTTAACTCACCAAAAGTAACACTATTATCAAAGAGATCAGATGGATTGTTTGGTAGTTCAGCACTTACAGTATAAAATATTTGTTTATATGCGGCCACCATCACTTTCTTTTCTCCATTTGCTACCGCATTAAAGTCAATATTTAGACTGTTATCAAGATATTTAGCGTTAACATTAAGAGCACTTGCGATTTGTGATTTACTATAAACCATAGATTCTGTATATTGCATTCTTGCAGGTAACGTATGTGTTGTAGAATACTTTTCATTCCAAGTAGATACTAAATCGTCTACTGCTCCAGCCACATTACCATATGTCGGATTTTGAACAGTGATTGTATTTTCTTTTCTCATACCAGGTAAGTCTATACTAATATTCAAAGGCTTTCTCTTAGCCACTAATAAACTCGGTTGATTGTCTGCAAATGCTTTATTGGCAAGTTGTACAGCTCCTGGATACGTACGATTTACTACAGAATCAATAATCGAAATATCGACTGGTGACGTTGTAAGTGATTTTTTCTCGCGTTCCACTACTACAAATTTACCATTTGAATTGATACTTTCTTTCGGAACAAAACTCTCTACTTTATCACCATTTACAGCTAAAACCTCTTGATTATTGTATTTAAGATTTCCTATACCAGTATCAATACTACTAGCATTTTTAGTTATATCAGTTGCATTACCGGCTTGTGTTTCTGCGAAAGAAATAGATGAATAATTAAGAGTGCATAAACTAACTAATAAACATGCAAGGAACTTTCTTCTCTTGGTACTTTTCTTATTATTCAGAAAAATCACCCCGTTCTTTTTTAGTAAGATATAATAATGATTGATATATGATAGCTAACTAATAACCTTACATAAACGCTTTTAAAAGTTCTTGAACTAAAGGAATTACTCCACCTAAAAATTTTAAAACTGCCATTGCGATTTCCATATTACTTCCTCCTCTTTGCTGTATTAAGATGCGTTGTATATTTATGCTTTCATTATAATAAGCTTTTGCATTTGCATCAATTCATTTTTATATGCAATATTTCATATTGAGGAAAAGCAACTTTTTCTGTCAGGGTGATGGTGGTACTACTCTTCTTGACAATATTTCAATCCCTCCAAAAATATCAGAATTTTCTAATTCTAAAAGGTTATGAACGAATCAACCTCGAATAATTGTAATACATATACATAAGGAGGTTGATCTATTTTGTTTCGTTCTTTTACAAATGGTTGCGTCGCCTTAGTGCAACGTTTCTTGCCAGAGCCGTTTATTTTATCATGTTTATTAACTGTTTTCGTTATTTTCTTCGGCATGTTTGCGACTCACCAAACACCTGTGGAAATGATTAATCACTGGGGTAATGGCATTTGGGGACTACTCGCCTTTTCTATGCAAATGGCACTTGTACTCGTGACAGGATCTGCTTTAGCAAACGCGCCTCTCATTAAAAAAGGATTAACGAAAGCGGCAAAACTACCGAAAACGAATGGACAAGGTATTATTGCCATTTCAATCGTAAGTTTACTAGGGGCATACATAAACTGGGGATTTGGTATTGTTGTATCTGTTTTATATGCAAAAGAAGTAGCACGGCAGCTTGAAGGATTAGACTATAGACTAGCCATTGCCTCTTCTTACTCTGGATTTCTCATTTGGCATGCGGGGCTTTCTGCTTCTATTCCTCTTACGTTAGCAACAGGCGGCGAAACGTTAATTAAAACGACAGCTGGAAGTATTAAAGAAGCGATTCCAATAACAGAAACGTTATTCTCACCATACGCACTTGTACCAGTTATTATTTTTCTCGTTACGATGCCTCTCATTAATAAAGCGATGCATCCAGATGAAAAACATACGATAACGGTAGATCCTAGCGTATTCCATGAAGAAGCTGCCGCGCAAGAAGTAGGAAACAATACATTCGCCGAAAAAATGGAAAATAGCATCATTATTACACTTTGCGTTGGATTGTTAGGTCTCATTTATATTTTCAATTATTTTTATACGAAAGGCTTTAACCTTACGCTAGACATCGTTATTTTTATGTTATTAATTGCTGGACTTATTTTCCACCGTACTCCGATTCAATATATTCGCGCTTTTTCAGACTCTACGAAAAGTGCTTCTGGCATTTTACTTCAATTTCCGTTTTACGCAGGAATTATGGGGATGATGATTGGAGCGAATAGTGAAGGACTTTCACTTGGAGGGGCTATTTCGAATTACTTTATTAGCATTTCAAACGAAACGACTTTCCCGCTCTTTACTTTTTTAAGTGCTGGAATCGTTAATATTTTCGTTCCATCTGGTGGGGGGCAATGGGCTGTGCAAGCACCAATTATGATTCCAGCTGGCGCTGAACTTGGTGTACCTGCCGCAAAAACAGCAATGGCAATTGCGTGGGGCGATGCTTGGACGAATTTGATTCAACCATTCTGGGCATTACCGGCATTAGCGATAGCTGGTTTAGGTGCTCGTGATATTATGGGATTTTGCGTTGTTAACTTACTATATGCAGGATTTATCATTAGTCTATGTTTCTTATTTATTTAAACGAAAAGCTAGTTTTATACTAGCTTTTTTATATAATAAATCACTTATTTCCCACGCAATTTATCACGATCTTCCACTCTATATCCGTAAGCTGTAATGCCTCAAATGCAAAAAAATCTTCACATACTTTTTCAATCAGATGTGGATTTTCCCTCAAGAAATTCCACTGTAACGCTTTAGGAAGAAAATACGTTTCATACTCTTTACTTCCTCTTACTACCTCATCCACTTCTCTTTCACAAATTCCTCTTATTAAATAATCATTTCTTAATTGAATCTGTATTTGTTGAAACGTTTCACTACATTTCTTCAATTGGATTAAGCAATTAATATATGTACGAAAAAGTTCGTTATCATACTGACAACAATTTATAATACGTTCCATTTCATTCATAACGTACGAGCCTTTTCTTCTATTTGTAATAACCACTTTTCCCGCTTCTCTCGTTTACTCGTTTTCACAGATTGAAAAAAAGATCGTTTTACATCGCGAATGCCGCAAAAACGTAAAACACCTCTCTTCATCATAATCCAATCTGCTGATCGATATAGTAGTGCGACGTACCATAACGGTGAGTCTAACGTATTAATTACCCATGCCTTCTTACCTTTCAATAAGCCTTTCGGCAGGGCACCTTCATATTTATAAGCAAAACCAGCTACGAAAATGCGATCAATAAACCCTTTTAAAATAGCTGGCATCCCCCACCACCATATTGGATAAATGAAGAGAAGAGTATCCGCTTCTTCCACTAACGTTCTGTACCGAGCTGTCTCTTCTTCATTTACTAAATCACGTCTTTTCTTCTCCTCATTAAATACAAGGACGGGATCAAATTGTTCCTTATATAAATCAAGTACCGTAACCGAATGATTTGTTTCTTGTAATCCTTTTTGCACATGCTTTAATATCCCCGCATTAAAACTGGAAGGACTAGGATGAGCGTATACAATTAGTACATTCACTACATAACAACTCCCTCTATAAGTTAAAGTTTCCCCTTCTTTAACATCTTCTCTACAATTTGCACGTTTTTCGAACTTTGTAATAAACGATTTAATAATGTAAGTAACTCTTCCTTTTCTAAATCTTTCAGTTTCTCTTTCACCGTACTCTCACCAGCACTTTGAATATCATAAACAACTGCCGCCATATGCTTACAATAATTCTCATATGGACACTCGCAGCTACTTTCTGTAAAATTTTCAAGATCAATCATTACTTCATAGTTTCCTGCATTTCCAGTAACAAAAGCAAATATTTTCTTTTCTTGTATTTCAACATCTTCTACATGTCCTTCTTCATAATATTCATAACCTTTATCCATAATGTACTTAGGAATCCATTTCGTTATATCATTTAGTAAGTAAGCGTACATAACAACACCTCTTCCTTTAATTCCCTTTTGACTTCCAAAACCCTGCATGTTATTCTAATAACTGTCAAATAGCAAGTCTATATGACAAAACGACTGACACCTATTCGGCGGAGGTGTCTCTTTTCATTTGCAGCCGATATGAAGTGCCTCTTTCAGGCACATTCAATCTTTGACACTACACACTCAACACCATTCCCTTGTATCAGGCTGCTTAAGCAGTCTTTTACGCTACATACTCCAAAAAAAAGAGAGCTTAGCTCCCTTTTCCCGCCTTATAAAATACCCCTTTTTCAGTATAGAGATATTCATCAGCTAATGTAATTTTCCCATCCAGTTTCAGTTCATCTAATAGTCTTGATAAATAAAATTGATGTAACATCTTTTTCGTGAATTTTCCTTCATGATGCGAAACGATATGTTCTTGAATATCTAACAATGATATTGGCTTATCTTGCTCTATCATATATTCATAAACTGTACTACGCAGTTTTACGTATTTTTCGAGTGTCACAGTACTTCGCAACCCCTTTCTTCTTAATATAAATTTTCGTAATCGGTTTTTTTGCAACAAAAAAACCTCTCCGATAAGAAGAAGTTACGTATATATCTTCGTCTTATCTCCCAGAACAAATATGTTCTGCTGGAATTAGCACCTGCATCGCGGTTGCTGGGTTTCATCGGGCCAGTCCCTCCACCTCTCTGGATAAGAAAATATTCACTTAATTCTTACTATACGTAATTTCATTCTAATTGTCAAACAAATATAACAAATTATATTTTGTTCCTTACTGTTCATACTATACATATATGAATATGCAAGGAGGATTATGAAATGCACGAAAATGCTCGCGGATATGTCCAAAATTCTTTTCAATCATTACAAGAAGCAAAACATTGTTTAGAAGAAGCGCTACAGACTGTTGAAAAAGATTTTAATCGCGCTCGTATTGAACAATCACTTTATGCGATCGAACAAGCTATTCAACGCTGTGATTACACGGTTCATATTTTAGAACAAGATTGAAAAAACTTCCCATCATAAGGTGGGAAGTTTTTTCAAATGGCATACTTCATAATTATTACCGTTATAATTAAAAAATATACAGAATTAGCAATTTCTAAAACCCCTACTTTTATAATAGAAATTTTTTTGCCATATAACATAATTGCTCGAATGACACTCGGTATAAAAATAAGAGAACACCACGGATTGATAGCAAAGACAATGACTGTTAATACAATATGATACCCCCATGATATAAGACGATACTTCGGGTTATTTTTCTCGCGAATCATCGTTTTTACATAAAATGTACTTCCTAAAAAATATAAAAATGAAATAAGCGCAATAAATAATGCTGTTTTATCTATAAGTTTCATTGAAAAATAATAACTAACTAAACCACCAATACAGAAAACAATAATCGCACTAATGTCATTTAGTAACGCTCTTTCATTCTTTTGACGAGCGTAATACATATTTACTATAAATAACGGAATCATTACTGCTATGAATAAAAGAATGCGCCATTCATATAATAGAGAGATCATCCCAAATACGAAAGCGATGATAAAATATACAATTGCAGCATGTAAAAACTCTTTTTTTCGTTTTTGCTTTATGTACGTAAGAAATGGATACGTAGCTAAATAGATAAAGAACCAAGCTAAAAACAATGGAATATGATACATAGTAGGTTTCCCAAGCATGACACTTAATAGAAATGGTATAACGAGCATGGCCCATGCACCGTGTTGCTTCGGAATAACTAACTTCATTAACTATACACCTCCCTTTTGAAAGCAGTTCTCACCTACTATTATACAAATAATTTTATATAGTAACGTATATATATTGGACTATTTCTTGACATTAAAAAATGCTCCTTACAATGTGTAAGAAGCATGAAAGAGGCAAACGAATATGTAAGTCGCGACCCTACCTTATATGAGTATGCTTTTCTATGCCATGTTATGCTTATCTAATATGCCGTATTTCTTTTTAAATCTCGTAAGAATCATAATCCAAGACGTACTAAATAGTAGTAAGAAAATAACATTCGAAATTGCATGACTCAAATCGAAATAAAAACTTGCAATATAATACGAAACGACTGCTTCCCACGTTGCCTCACGTATGAAACCGAGAAGCCCCCATAAGTTCATAATCCAGCCAAATAAAAATCCAACAAACAATCCGTATAGAAGCCTTCCCCACAGCTTTTTCATTAAAAATGTATTACGTAATAATCCAGCTATAAAACCAATCATGCCCCAAGAAAACATTTGCCACGGCGTCCACGGACCTTGTCCTAAAAAGATGTTAGATACGATAGCCGCTGTTGCACCGATCATAAAACCAGTTTCACTCCCAAACACAATTGCAGAAACGATAATGACAAATGAAGTCGGTTGTACACTTGGTAAAATAGAAAATGGTACACGGCTAACTGCTGCAATTGCCGCTAACACAGCAACGAGCACAATTTCACGTGAAACAAAAGCCTTTCTTTCAAAACGGATATAAAACGGTAACATAATAACAACTAATAAAAACAAACTACTTAACATGTAATAACCATCCATGATAAGTGTAGTAAAGAGTAGTGTGCCTATTATTACTGCAAAAATACATATTATGAATGCAACATATCGTTTGGACACGCTTCGTACACATCCTCCCACGTTAATGCATATGGTAACTCTTTTCGAATAAATCGATTAATAGAGGTTGTATAAAAGAAGTTGCCACTAAAAAATTCTTTCGGTGTGTCATTCATAATGACTGCTCCGTCAAATAACATCATACATTGATCAACGTATTTCGCTGCAAACTCAATATCATGCGTTGCCATTACAATTGTTGTACCTTCTTTTTGCAGCTTTCTAAATAGCTCTCCTACTCTTTCTTTTTTCCACGGATCTAATCCCTTTGTCGGTTCATCAAGTAACAATAAAGTCGGCTTTGATAATAACGTTGTACATAACGCAAGTAGTTGTTGCTCTCCCCCGCTACAATCATGCGGATGGCGTTCTTTAAGCGAATACAACCAAAACTTCTTCAACATATCTTCTGCTATTTCTTTTCCTTGTTTTCCGTATAACTCTCGTGCACGTTCATACACTTCTTCCCACACTGTATCAAATGTAAAATGATAATACGGATGCTGCGATACATACCCGATCCTTTTAAATCGTTCTTTCGAATCAATTTTATGTATCACTTTCCCATTCCACTTTACTTTCCCTCTTCTCGCTTTTTGTAATCCAGCTAAAATCGTTAACAGTGTAGACTTACCTGTACCATTTTTTCCAACGAGAGCTACCCATTTTCCTTTTTCAATCGATACGGTTAAGTCTCGTAAAATAAGTGGACTATTTTTTTCATATTGGAACGAAATATGCTCTGCACTTAAAATGACTTCTCGCTTTTCACTTTGTGCTATTGGCTCATTCACATATGATATCGCTGAAAAATGATTCAGTTTCATTTGCGCTTCTCGCACTGTAAACGGAATATCTTCCGCATTCCATTCTAAAAACAATCTTGGAATTTGCGGAATAAATGGACGGAATTTTTCTACTTCCCACATGTTCGCGATAACCGTTTTAGGATTTCCATCATACACGATTTGACCATTATTCATACAAATAACGCGCGTAGCAAGTGGGATCACTTCATCTAAACGATGTTCACTTAACACAATCGTAATACCAAGTTCTTCGTTAATACGTTTTAACAATCCTAAAAACTCTTTCGCAGCAATGGGATCTAACTGCGCCGTCGGTTCATCTAATAATAATAGTTTTGGCTGCATAACTAGTACCGCAGCCAAATTGACAAGTTGTTTTTGTCCACCAGATAACGTATGAACAGATTGATGCAATAAATCTTGAAATCCTAAGAAGCTAATAAGCTCTGCTATTCGTTTTTGAATAATCTGTGATGGTAACCCGATATTTTCTAAAGAAAATGCTAATTCTTGAATGACCGTATCCATTACGAGCTGATTTTCTGGATTTTGAAATACCATACCAATTTCTTGTGCAGATAATAAATCAGGTACTTCCTCTAATAAAACGTCATCATAAAAAATTTCTCCTGAACGTGTACCGATTGGAAGTAATTCCTTTTTAAAATGTTTCAATAAAGTCGTCTTTCCAGAGCCTGACCCTCCAGCAAGTGCAATAAACTCTCCTTTTTGAATAGAAAGAGAAATATGCTGTAACGCATATTCGTTTTCATCAGCATATACAAATGATAAATTGTTTATTTCTGCATGCGCCACCATATCCATTCCTTTCCTTCCATTATAATTGGTAGACTAATAAACATCATAAATACTCCGAACATCACTCCATCGTATTGCTGAAATAGAATAGATTCGACTTTCGGATAAATGATTAGCTTTCCCCCGCCATACGTATTACATATAATAGCAATGATAAGTAGAATACTTAAATAACTGAGCGTATACCAATCTCGTCTTTCCATTCTATACCGAATATATGTCGTACGCTTCGTTACACCAAATCCACGAGCTTGCATAGAATCTGCTGTTTGCAGCGCATCTTCTAATGAACAAATTAATAATACTTGCAGCAATTGCATACCATTTTTCACCCGTTCTACAATGGAACCTGCGTCTACTTGTACACCTTTCGTTTTTTGAACGAGTGTTATTTTCTGTAATCGCCTCATAAACAAAGGAACAAACCTCACCGTAATCATCGTTAACAATGCTACCTTCGGTGAAATTCTAGAAAACAAATATAAAAATTTATGACTCGAAATAATATCATTATACGAAGCAAACGTAAACATAATCGCAACTAATAATAATCCCATTACTACTCCAAACATAATCGCCTCAAGCTTAATACGGCTATCACCTAACCAAAATAACGTAGTTCGCCCTCTATGTGTTAATAACGAATTAAATAAAATGACCATAAAAAAGAAAACGATTGTGCTCGGTAACATCTTTCTTATCTTTTCACTATTCCCTTGCATTATATTGATTATGACGATTAATAGTATTGCTCCAATTAAAAAAAGAGGATGAAGACACATCATACATAGTATCATCACCCCGATATAATAGAAAAAATTCACAAAAGGATGTAAAGAAGAAAAACTTATTTTCATAGTCCTTTACCGAATGCCTTTCTTATTTTAATACATACACCCACTCAATTGTATCTCCTGGTTTAACTGTTACTACACCTGCACTATGGTTTGGAAATGCACCGTTCACACGATATTTCCATCCACTAGTATCTGTAATATCTTTTTCATATAAATCATTAATACCTTTTACATAAATATCACCTTTAGAGCCCATTGCATCCACATCTAAACCTGTACGCTGCAATACTTTATAAACAGTATCGCCTTCTTGTACATCCATTTTTTTCGCACCTAATAAGTACCCTTTATCACCTTTTACTGAGATAGTGACTTGTTTTGGTTTTGGTATTACTGGATCTGGCACTGGCACTGGCGGTACTGGATCTGGTACCGGTGTTGGTGGCGTTGGTACAGTTGCTTGTTGCTCTTTATTCGGATCAACCTTCTGCTCCTGCTTCGGTGTTTCTTTCGGCTGATTCACAACCTTCGCTTCTTCTTTTATTTCTTGCGCTTTCGGTTGTTTCTCTTCTTGTGCTTTTTGCTGTTCTGGTTGCTTAGTAGCAGGCTGTTCCTGAGGTTTCTCTTCTTTCTTTACTTCCGGTTGTGCCTGTGCCTTTTCTTCTTTCGGCTTCTCTTCTACTTTTTGCTCTTGTTTCTCTTTCTGCTCTTCTTGCTGCTTTTGCTCTTGTTCAGCTTGTTTTTCCTCCGGTTTTTCTTCCGGTTTCGCTTCATCTTTTTTCTCTTCTTGTTTTGCTACCTCTTCTTGCTTTGGTTCTACTTTCTTCTCAGGCTTTACAGCTGCCTCTTCACACCCGGCAAGTAGCCCAAGTGAAAGCATTAAAGAAATAAACCATTTCATCTTACTCATGTTGTCTCTCACCTTTCATATTAAAAATTAGGAGCAAATGATTGCTCCTAATTTTTGTTAAGCTGCTTTACGTCTCCATAATACATATGCAGAAGCAATACATAATACACCCATACCTACTTCTGTAGCTGCACTATGAGAAGATGCTCCTGTTTTTGGTAACGTGCTACCGTTTCCTGACTTTTTGCTTTTAA
Organism: Bacillus pretiosus; assembly: GCF_052947655.1. Classification (NCBI taxonomy): domain Bacteria; kingdom Bacillati; phylum Bacillota; class Bacilli; order Caryophanales; family Bacillaceae; genus Bacillus; species Bacillus pretiosus. The sequence continues at coordinate 3,196,382 of NZ_CM129593.1, forward strand.
CCGGTTCGTTATCGACAACAACTTTTAGCGTGTCATCTTTCGTTTCTTGTTGTACTTGTTTTTGTTCTTCTGGTTGCTCAGTAACTTCTTTTTCTACTACAATATTTTCTGCATCCACATTTGGTTTCGTATCAATTTCAGGAACAGATACAGTTGACCAGTCATAAATCGATTTCCCAAGATCTTTAAACTGAAGTAAAGCTAAGAATGCTTGCTCTGTAGCCATTCCGCTACCGTTTTGATCACTTGGTAACCATTTGAATTCACCATTTGGAAGTTGGTATGACAGTAGATTTTGCATTGCCTTATGTAGACGATTTTGATCTACATCTTGTACAAGAGATAATCCAATAATTGCTTGTGCAACACTATTAGAATTTTCTTGTCCATCAGCAGAAAAACCACCGTTTTCTAGCTGTTCGTTATATAAATAGGCAACAGCCTTTTGCACAGCGGGTTTCACATCTTCTCGTTCTTGATAAGGAGCTAATGCTGATAAAACCATACCTGTTACATCAACGCTACTAGCACTGTCTTTACTGCTTGCGCTATCGTAAGTCCAGCCACCATCTGTATGCTGTGAGTTTAAAAGCGCATCTACTAAAGCAACTCGATTCCATTTTGAATTCACTGGCACTTCATATTTCTTCGTATCAAATGCAAGTAAAGCAAATGTATAACCTGTAACAGAATTCACTTTATCTGATTCGTACAATTTTTGAACTAAATTATGTTCGCCAACCTTTGTAGGGTCTGCTTGCATTGCATTCATCATAATAATCGTTCTAGCTAAATCTGTCGCTGAAAAACGGTTAATGCGCTTTTCTACTTTTTCAGTTACTGACTTAACATAATTTAATTTCGCCTCAATTGGAACATTCTTTCCAGAACGAGAAAGGCCTAAAGCTACCCAATCACTTTCAATTCCATCTTGTAACATCTTTTCAGATGTCTTAAAAATCGCTTCATTTACTTGCGCTACTGGAACTTGAATGTTCTCTTGCTTTGGTTGTTCTACCTTTTCATCATTTGTTTTTGGTTCTTCTGGTTTTTCTTGTTTTGGATCATCTGTCTTTGGTTCTTCTGGTTTTTCTTGTTTTGGATCATCCGTTTTTGGTTCTTCTGGTTTTTCTTGTTTTGGATCATCCGTTTTTGGTTCTTCTGGTTTTTCTTGTTTTGGATCATCTGTTTTTGGTTCTTCTAGTTTTTCTTGTTTTGGGTCATCTGTCTTTGGTTCTTCTACAGTTTTACAAGTACCAAATTTATCTAATGTTTGCTGTAATGTTTCCTGGCTCATATTGCTCCAGTCTGCAACAAAACGAAAGACAACAACATCTCCAGACTTTAATTTATAACTATCTGCTCCAACTTCTGCAGATTTATCATTTACATCATACAACCAGCCGCTTGTGTCCCCAGCCATTAAGCCGTCAATGCCTTTAACATACGTTCCAAACGACATCGTCTCTGCTGTTACTTTGTCCCCCATGACTTTTTGCAGCAAACTTAAAGCTGTTTCCCCATCTGTAATTTGCTCTTCTTTCGGGCATAACATAATGCCCTTTTGTGATTCACCAATAATTGCAAGTTTTGCTGTATTTCCTTCAGCAAACGTAATATGTACTGTATTCGCAAAAGAAACAAATACGAGTGTAACTGCCATTAACGACGTAAGCAGCCATTTTTTCAACATTGCCATCCCAAAATTTCCTCCCTTACTACTATTTACACAAAAAAAGGCCCTTCAAGGGCGTGCAATTGACACTCTTTTTTTGTAAGTGTCGAACAAACTGTGCAACACCTCCTACCCGCATCATTCGCGGCTATATTTGTATAGGAAAAATAATTTTGTTTATGAACGTATCATTGTGATAACATTCACTTTTCTAGGCAAAACTGACTTCCATTCAAGTTATCGTAAAACGATAAACCTATACATTCTGTTAATTATAAATTTCTGTATTATTTTACTATTGACAAAGAATTTTGTCCATGCTTTATCGGATTTATTTTCTAAGAATAGTAGTTTACTATCCTTTAACGATGCAAACTCTTTTCACTAATAATGACGCCATCTTCATCCGCATAAACATATTCATTCGGCTTCCATTCTACTTGTCCAAATTGCAACGAAATATTCCGCTCTCCTTTTCCTTCTTTTATACTTCTATTTGGCATCGTCCCTAACGCTAAAATACCAATATTAATATTCTTTAGTTCACTAGAATCACGAACATATCCATTTACAATAATTCCTGCCAGCTTTCTTTCCTCCGCAATAGCTGCCAAATTATCACCAAGTAACGCACAATTCGTAGACGCTCCGCCATCAACAACTAATACCGTTCCTTCTGGTAATGTTTGCAATCCTTCCTTCACTAGTACATTATCATCCTTCACTTTCACCGTTGCAATTTTCCCGTGAAATTGTTCTTTCTTCCCAAAAGACCGAAATGACTGGCGACATATTTGTAATTCCTTTTCAAACTCATCACATAGATCCGTAGTTTTCCACATCTTTTTTCCCCTCTTTTCCTTATTCTTTCTATATAACATATTCTTGGATTATTTTCGTTTCCCTGTCTAATGTTGCAAGAATTTGTATGTGCAGAAAAAGGATAGAAAAACTATTGCCTTAAGAAGCCACCTTTATTATAATCTATTTCACAGATAAATTTCAGAATATTTAAAAATTAACTAAGTGAAAAAGGAGGGGTTTTATGCAATTACATACCGAGGTAAAAAAGCAGCCGAGTAAACGAAAGTTTAAAATGCCTGACGCGTACGTACTACTATTTTTTATTGCCTTACTTTGTGCCATTGCTACATATTTCGTTCCTGCTGGGGAGTTTAAAAGAGTTACAAACGGTACTGTTACAACGACAATACCAGGAAGTTATCATTCTGTTCCACAATCGCCGGTAGGATTTGTTTCTTTTTTTACCGCTATTGAAAAAGGAATGACACTTGCTGCTCCAATCATCTTTTTAATTTTATTTACAGGTGGAGCCATCGCCATTCTTGAAAAAACAGGCGCTCTTGACGGTTTAATCTATCATGTTATTAATAAATTTCGCAATCAGCAATTACTTTTCATTTGTATTGTCGCTGCACTCTTTTCTATTCTCGGAACGACTGGTATTATCGTTAACTCAGTTATCGGCTTTATCCCCATCGGTATCATCGTTGCACGCACATTAAAATGGGACGCTATCGTTGGTGTAGCAATTATTTATTTAGGCACTTATGCTGGTTTTAATGCTACTATTTTATCTCCCTCACCTTTAGGTATTTCACAAAAAATTGCAGAACTTCCGATGTTTTCGGGGATTGGTTTACGCACGGCAATTTATATCTCTTTTTTAATTGCTACCATTTTATATATTAATTGGTACGTAAAACGTTTGAAGAAATCGAATAAAGGAAGCATACTCGGAGATAACTGGTTTCCAAGTAATGCGCTTTCAAGTGAGAAAGAACTAGAGAAAACTGAAGTTCCTTGGACAATACGTCACAAATTAATTTTACTCGTTTCAGCTTTATCATTAATTGTATTTTTAATAGGCGCTTTTCGTCTACATTGGACTGACGCAGAAATGACCGCTACTTTTATTTTCATAGCAATTACAGCTGGAATAATAGGTGGTATGAAAGCGAACGATATCGCTTCTACTTTTCTAGCAGGCTGCCAAAATCTCATATACGGTGCTTTGATCGTCGGAATGGCTCGTTGTATTTCAGTCATTTTAGAACAAGGCAAATTACTTGATACAATCGTTAACCAACTCGCACAGTCTCTCGAAGGACAAAGCCCTGTATTTGGCGTTATCGGCATGTATGTAAGTAGTGCCGCATTACATTTCCTCATTTCATCCGGGACAGGAGAATCTGTTATTTTTATTCCGATATTAGCTCCATTAGCTGATTTCATGCACATTACACGCCAAGTTACAGTACAAGCTGTTATGCTTGGAGAAGGTGTAGTGAACTGCCTCAACCCAACTTCCGGTGTTTTAATGGGCGTACTCGCAGCGAGCGGCATTTCTTACGGAAAATGGATTCGATTTATGGCTCCACTTGCATTCATTTGGTTTATCATTGGACTTATTTTTCTTATTGTTGGTGTGAATATTGAGTGGGGACCGTATTAAAAGACTCATATTATACTTTACTTAATAAAATATCGATTCTATTCTCCAATCCTATAAAAATCACTTATTCTAGTATAGATATAAACAGGGATTGATCATAGTGATCAATCCCTTCTCTCAAAGTAAAATACCTTTAAGTATGTTAGTTCCAAATTTTATTTACCCATTCCGGATGATCAATAAAAGGATTACGATTATGTTGATATTTCGTAAAAATCACTTCATTACGCTTTCGCTCTAAATCATCTACAGGGTCTTGTTCATTCCATTTTAGTAAAACGGATAGTTTGCCCATGTATGGATCTTTATTGTTATTCACCTTTTCATTTAATTCTAAGTCTATTTCGCCGTTGTCTCCTTCATAACGAACAGCCATGTAAAATAGCATTCTAGCGATATCTCCTTTTACACTATCACGAGGTTCCCAAGAATCACTATCATATTTACATTCTGTCGCTTCCGAATGATTCACACCACCATTATCAAAATCCAGATTTCCACGTGAACTATTTACAGATACATCCGTCGCTCTTAAATGATGCAAATCTGTTCCAGCTCCTGCAGTCGTTCCAAAATCACCGTGAGATTTTGCCCAAACATGCTCTCGGTTCCAATTATCAACTCCCGAACCATTCGTAAGTTTCCCTTGCGAACGCCCAGTATATAAGAGTATCACATTGTTTTTATTATTTGGATCTTCATCAGTATCTCTTAGTGCTTCCCAAACCGCACTGTATGATAACTTTGTATGATCATCAATAATATTATGAAGTTCCTTCTTTAACTCTAAACCCGTTTTTCCTATTGCATTATTATAATATGTATCATCATAGCTTTTTACAGTAATCTCTTGTGGTGATGCAGAAGCTACTTCACCGTGTATGATATCTGTGAATGATAGAGATGCAGTACTTAAAATAAAAAATGAAGATAGTGTAACCATAGCAAGCTTTGTATTTCGAAACTTCATATACCCATTTCCCCTTTAACATATAATTTGAAGCCATTAACTAAAAAATGCTTTCTAACCCCCAAAAACTTTTAGAAAGCCATACCCATCCTTTTCTTTTTATTTAATACAAAACTCTATTGAGTCTGTATTATTTCCACACTTTTGGTTTATCTACTTCTCAAGGAATATCCTTCTCTAGTAAAGATTATTAAAATATTCTTTACAATTAAAAAGTAGTTTAATGTTAACTTATAAATTTCAATTTTTTCATGCAATTATGCATATTTGATAAATCGTTCGACTTTTCCTTTTTCTATAATTGTCTTTATTTTTTGGTGTAAAACCCTTCTTCCTCTGAAAAATAAGTACAAAAATAGATTGGATACCATGTAAGGCACCAATCTATTTTAATTAAAGAAACTTTGGTAATTCTGAGTTCACAACACATTGCGCAGTAATGATAACATTTTTATATTGAGACAGAACTACTACTATTTATTTGGTATCGAATCTATATACTTTTTAACTACTTCATATACATATTCTTGATTTGCCGCCGCTGTATTTGGATTGTATTTTCCGCCGTTTGTTTTATTGTTAGATAATACTCGAATCCCTAAAAATGGTACGTCATAAGCTTTTGCGATTTGCGCTGCGGCAGCACCTTCCATTTCTTCAACAGATGTACCGTATTTTGTATGGAACCATTTAATTCTATCAACTTCATTATTCCAAACATCTGCTGAACCTATAGTCCCTTCAACCACTTTACCTTTTGTATATTTATCTTTTACCGCATTAGCTGCTGCAAGTAAATCCTTATCCCCCTCGTAGTATCGGATTTTCTCAGCATTTGGATCTTCTCCTGCACTTCCTTCAGAAGCCATTAAGTCCATTGAAATCCACTTTGTCGGTTCAATCCCTTGATTCTCATCCATATTTGTTGTTTTTAATGAACCTATGTTTGCTACTTGTTTTCCTAAAACAATATCAAATACGTTTAAATTTGGATCGTGTCCACCTGATGTTCCTTGGTTAATAATCGCCTTAGGCTTATATTTTTCAATAGCCACTGCTGTAGCAGCTGCTGTATTTTCCATTCCTTTACCTGTTTTCGCTACGATTACAGGATAATTGTCGACAGTGCCTTTATAAAATACGAAAGTTCCAGACTTTTCTTCTTTCACATTTTTTAACCTTTTTGCAAACTTCTCAGCCTCTATCGGCATTGGCCCTTGAATTAAAATAGGTTGTTGATTACTTTTTGCCTCAACTTGTTTTGGAGTCACATTACATCCCGCAAGTATTGAGAATGACAATGCAACAGTAGTTACTAGGGCAGCACATTTTTTCAACGTATTCTTCTTCATAAATAATCTCCTCTTTCTCTTGTTGTTTTCTATACTCGATGCTTTTAGTCCAAACAAAAAAGTTCTAGAAATTGTAGAAGAATCTCTACTTTCTAGAACTACGGTAGTCAAAGTTAATTAAGCACATGCAAAATTATAAATCGGTAGCGTACATTACATAGCACGGCCGAATACTTTAACCCGTAGTCCAGTTCTTTCATTGGGAACTAGGTAGAAACGCTCGGACCATATTACCGAGTATATACGAGTGATGATGTGTAAAATTATTATATTGGTAATATATCAAACTTTTAGTGTGCATGTAATCTAAATATGAACATTTTAACTAAAAATAATTAAAATGTTCGTTTTTACACAAAAAAAGATGATGTTATTCATTTTTCAGTGGATAATACCACAAAAAAACTTACAATCAAAAACACTAAACTATAGTCATGATATGAACTCACTTTTGGTTTTCGATAATTTTTTTGTATTATTCTTTATGAAATGAACAACTAAGGCGATTAAAGGAAAAGCTGCTCCAATGAGTAAAGTTACTTCACTATTAAATTTATAGTACGTATAACTTCCAACCCATGAACCAAAGGCTCCCCCCAAAAAGAAGATGGTCATATATAATCCATTCAGTCTGTTTCTTATCTCGGGATTCAAACTAAAGATAACTTTTTGACCTAATAATAAATTTCCTGCTACACCAATATCGATGCTAATGCCTGAAATAAGTATTAAAATCACACTAAACAGTGAATGATCTTGAACAAAAAATAGTAGTACAACAGATAATAGTACGAGCACCATTGATAGATTAGTCATTGTAAACATATAACCTTTATCTGCTATTTTACCAATAGTAGGAGTTAATACAGCTCCAGCTATTGCAACAAATCCAAACAATGCAATTTCATTATTTGAGAAATGTAATGGCTCCGACCTTAATAAAATGGGAATAACTGTCCAATAAAGGCTAAATGTTGCGAATAAGCATGCATGATAAAAAGCTCGTTGTTGTAACGGAGAAGTATGTATGAGTAGTTTTACCATAGAAGCTATTAAATTTGGATATAACATGTTACTAGTCGATACCACTTCATAGTTGGGTAAAAATTTTATAATTAACAGTAAGACAGCAACTAAGACTATTAATGAAAAAAGAAATACCATTCTCCAGCCAAACCATTCAGCTATTCCGATCGATAATGGGCGAGCAATCATAATCCCAATCAATAAACCACTCATTACTTTACCGACATATTTCCCCGTCTCTTCAATAGGCACAATCCTCATTGTTAGCGGAACTAACATTTGAGCAGCACAGGCTCCAATGCCAATTATAGTTGTTAATAGTAAAAAAACAATTCCATGTGTCGAAATTAACGCACCAATTAATGAAAGAATAGTAAGCCCGATAAGACCCCCTATTATTTTCTTACTTTTAAATAAATCTGCCATTGGTACGATAAAAAACAATCCCAATCCATAACCAATTTGCGTAAAAGTAGTGAGCAATCCAGATAAATCAGAGGAGATATTCAAGTCCTTTGCAATGAATTGTACAATTGGTTGCGCATAATAAATATTTGCAGCAAGTGAGCCACAACTAATCGCTAAAATAAATATTAGAAAATTTGTCTTGTTATTCAACTTTACCATTCCTTTCTTTTTTTGGAACGTTCATTCCTAAATCATTAAAAAAAGAAAGACTATAGGTCTGCAATAGTCTTATCCACTAGGCGATAGGCTAAATTTTTTTCTTTTTTATATTTGGACATTATATTCAAGCTGTGGTTTAAACTTAATAAAGAATATGCAACTAATTCAGTATCAGCCTCTTGTGAAATTTCGCCTTTCTTTTTTCCTTCTTCGATAACTTGCTTAAATACTTTTTCAAGTTCATTAAAATCATTTATGAGTATCTCTTCTATGGAAGGATCAATTTGTCCAATAAGCAGTGAAGAATTTGTTATAATACAACCTTTTGGAATTTCATCTGAATAACATTTTTCAATATGTTGATAAAAAAAGGATTGAAGTGATGCTTTTGTGTTTATACCACTAAAAAGTAAATTTCTCTTTTGAGAGCCATAATTTTTATAATGTTCCAAAACTAGTTTAAATAGTGCATCCTTATCTCCAAAACTATCGTACAGAGTAGAGCGACTTATACCCATTGTCTCAATAAGCTCTGAAATATACGTAGCATCATAACCTTTCTCCCAAAATAAATGCATCGCTTTATTTAAAGCATGTTCTTTGTTAAAACTAATCTTTCTACCCATTTAACAACACCCCCTATTATATAATTTAGTATAAATTTTTCGGAACGATAAGTCCATAAAAACATTTCGAAACTAAGCCTTCTGTTAAAGAGTTATATAAATTTATTAATAAAAATCAAAAACACTTGAAGTTGACGTTGGGTCATTTTATATACTGTTAAGTAGCTACTATTTAGCAATTTCATAAAAGAAATTAAAAAAATAGGAGGTTTTTAGATGAAGCAAGGCGATATTATTATTTATGGATGCGTCATTATAGGTGCAGGGATCGGAATGACATTGGATCATGCCTTTCCTGGTGTACTAATTGGGCTAGGAGCAGGATACTTACTTAAAAACATTTTTAGTAAAGAAAAATAGATGTGGTTTGAAGAAAATAATCGTTAACGATAAAATCTTAACGTACAGAAAGGTAGGTTTATCCGTTGATACACATTAATAAAGTTGGAGAACTGACAGGCGTTACAGTAAGGACACTGCGTTATTACGATAAAATCGGATTATTAAAACCAGCATCCAAAACAGAGGGTGGCCATCGTTTATATACAAATGAAGAAATAAAAAAATTACAGCAAGTTCAATTTTTAAAAAAGGTTGGATTTCCGTTACAAGAGATTAAAAATATGCTCGACTTCAATGAGTGGAATTGGTCGGATAGTTTACAGAGTCAATTATCTTATGTCATAAAAGAGCAGGAACATTTAAAGAAAATAGAATTATCCTTACGGGAATTGATAAATGGAATTGCGATAGAAGGAGAAGAAAGCTGGATTGCGATTCAGAAGATTATGCAATTATCCAGCAAAGATAAAGATATACAACAGTATTATCGCGAATCTGTATTTAAAGAAAAAGAAATAAAACTATTGGAAAAGGTTCCCAAAATGGCAAGTGACTGTTCTGATTCACTTGAATGGATTGCTCTCATCGGCCAGTTAAAGCGTTATATGAAGGACGGTCCAAAAGCAACAAAAGTTCAAAATATCATAAGAAGAATGGAGGAAAAACGCTTAGAAGAATTTGAAGGTGAGGATGAATTTCTAAATAAGCTTTGGGAGATAAGGATGTCTCCCAAACAATCAGAGAAACTTAGTTTATATCCAATTGATCAAGATGTGCTTCAGTTTATGAACGAGGCATATGCCATTTTTATGACTGAAAAAAATAATCCTGAGCCGAAATAAGGGGGAAAGCACGATGGGTACAGAACACCTTCTCCTAATAGGCGGATTAGCTATATTGGACACGCTAAGCCCTACTACAATAGGAGTAACAATATATCTACTTTTAACAGATAAAGAGCGTCTCACGAAACGTTTATTCGTTTATTTATTGACGGTAGCTGGATGTTATTTTGTTGTTGGAGTTTCACTCATGCTAGGATTAGATTTTTTGTTTGAGATTATTTCTGGCGTATTTCAAAACCAAATCGTAAGCTGGACGTTCTTTATTATTGGAGCCCTATTATTCATCGCAAGCTTTTATATTCCACCAAAGAAAAGTTCAAAGCTCCCTTCACCAAAATCAAATAGCATTCTTTCAATAATTGCGCTCGGATTCACTACTACATTAATTGAAGTGGGAACTGCATTCCCTTATTTTGCAGCAATCGGCATATTAACTACTTCTAATCTATCATGGATAGAATGGTCTTCTATTTTAGCTGGATACAACTTTATCATGGTATTGCCCTCTCTCTTGCTGTTTCTCCTCTATCTCCTATTTGGTCGATGGATGCAAAAATCTCTCGAGAGGCTTCGAATGAAAATCGCTAATCATTCAGGATCAGCTCTGTCATGGATTATGTGTATAGTTGGCTTCCTCCTAATATTAAATAGCCTGGATTATTTATAGGGGGTTATATAATTGTTCTAACTTTACTTTGAGCCTACACCTATATTGATTTAGATAAAAGTTTTGAAGCGGAATATGAATTTATACTTCGAACCTTATATAAACACCCCTATACAGAATTTAGTAGTATATTGAATTGATTAAGAGGATTTACTATAGCAATCTAATAACAAAAGCTTATTATCTTACTATAGAATGTACGGTCAGGGAGATATGCTTGAAACTACTAAAGAACTTATACCTATTATTAATCTAAACCAATCCGTCTTTTACAGACAGTTACTCTCCTTTCCATCTCCCTCATATTCACTTAATGTTGATGCAGGGATCTTATGCGAGATAAAACGCGCATCCATCCAATTTACAATTATTCCTTCCAACTCTGGATGAAGCGGCTTATCTGCACTTTCCGTATAAATCTTTTTAAATTGTAACGCTTTAAAATCTCCTTCAAAATACTTTAAGGTATGATCCATATTTTTTATTACGTATACTTCAGAATCACCTTGTACATAATCACCAATTCTCTTCGCTTTTTCAGGATTCGCCTGAAAATCTTTATCACCAGCAATTGCTAGTACTGGACATGTTACTTGTTGTAAATCTTTATAAATATCATGCTGAAAATGCTCTCTATACCATTTTGCGTTCATCGGTTTAAAACCAACTTTAATTGTATCTTTTTCTGTATTCATCATTTTCTCTTTTATTTTTCCCATCTGCTTCTCTCCACGTTTCTCCACATTGAGAAGGCGCATTAGTTTTCCCTTTATTCCCTTTTGTTCTTTTAATTCTTTATAAGCAATTTCTCTTTGTCTTTTCGTAGCTTCTTCTAATGATTCCGCAGCTCCTGTAAGAAGTATGAGTCCATTAACTGGTGTTCTTGCGTTTATTACACTTGCTAACATACACCCTTCACTATGACCAACTAAAATGATATTTTCCGAATCAACAAATGGCTGTTCTTTTACATACGTAATCATAGCCTCTATGTCATTAACTAAATCCCACATTCCAGTCTTCTGAAATTCCCCTTCACTCTTTCCTACCCCGCGCTTATCAAAGCGGAGCGTTACTACTCCAAGTCTCGCTATTACATGTGCTAAATCTTTGTAAATATTCGACGCAAGCTTTAACGGTACAATCATTCCATCACGATCAACTTCTCCAGAACCAGCGATAATGACAACAGCAGCATACTTCCCGTCAGCTTTCGGTTTAGTAATCGTACCTTGCAAAGTAAATTCACTATTTATCGCTACTTCATATTCGTCAAAGGTCATCATATTTGTCCTCCCTCTAATCTGTTATATCCAATTTAAATTTCAAACTCGCTATTATATTTTTGTACTCTTTTACATCTTTCATCGATGCGAAAATGGGGTTCTCTGCAATACCTTGTAGCATGCTTCGCTTTATAATATCCTCATTTCTAACCGTTTTAGCGCCAAGCGGAAATTCTGCAAACCATCCATCAATCGCATCAAAATATGAATCGCCGTGTAAATGCAGACTATTTATTGTAAAGCTAGACGCACAAACCGCTGCATATTTCCGTAACATTTCTAATGCTCTTTCAAAATTCCCTTGCATACAATATACTTGTGCAGCAGCATAGTATACTTTTAAAGTCATATTGGGATGTAATGTTTCTATTTCATATATATCTATTAACAGGAAAGCTCTATTTAAAATTACCTCTACCTTTTCAGTGTTTGAAGCATTTACTACTACATAATTCGGTATCGTCGCAACGAGGTGTATTAAATGTTGGTACATACTAATTTGCATCATTTCATTCGCCTTTTCAGCATTTCCAAGCATTTGATACGCTTGTGCGATTAAATCCTCTTCTGGAAAATTAGGACGTATCGTTTCACCAAGTAATTGAAGCACCTCATTTGGTCTATTGAATATAAGATAGCAAGTTGCTTGAAACGATACCGCCTCTTTCACAAGAGAAACATCATCACTCTCTTCCTGCACCCTGCTAAAAAGAGACATTGCCTCTTCTAAAATTCCAATTCTTTTATCCGTATCCTTTGTTAACATATGGTGGTTAATAAAAAGTAGTCCCATTTGAAGTAATAATGGAAAACAAGAATAATATTTTTTAATTATTCCCCTGCACTCCATCATTACTTCATCAAACGGTTCTTCACTAAAAGCTTCCGCTAGTCTATGATATAAATCCCTAATATCTCCCTGTTCCATTTGTGGTGTATAACAGATTAGTTCATCTATACTTATATTAAAGTACGATGCTAACAGTGGTAAAAATGTAATATCCGGATAACTCTGCCCTGTCTCCCATTTGGAAACAGACGCCTTCGTAATACCGATATACGCTGCTAACTCTTCCTGCGTAATTCCCGTTTCTTTTCTCTTATCCGCAATTATTTTATGAATATGAATCTCTCTCACTGTATCACCTCATACTTTTATTATATGTACTTTATTCTATACAAAATATGGATTTAAAGTCGACTTTCGTTAACAAAATCAACTGCTAGGAAACATCTCTCTAAAATGAAAGGCAGGAACATATTTGATATGTTCCTGCCTTTTTATTGTGGGTACCGATACTAACCATCTAGTTAAGATTTTGACATGCTTCAACATCAAATATTTCATCTCACTACAGTTTTCTATGAGAATCCAGTGAACAGATTATTTGTATAATTTTCGAAAGCTGAAGTTAAAAACCCTTAGTTTCTTGCTCACTTAAAGCACTACATTAATCTAGAAATTCAAGTGATTTCAATTTTCCAATTATCATTGACTTATATTTGATAGCTTCATACTGTGAATTATCAATTTTTGTCTTTTTTATATTTAACATATCAAATATTTCTCTTTCAATATCTCTTCTTGCTTCTAAAACTTTAATTGTTCCGTCTAAACCGTGATAGCCTTTCATTTTCCCATACCCTTGATTTGTATAATACTCAATAAATCCAGCAGACCATTCTTTTGCTCTTTCATTAAATACCTTTCTGAATGAGAATTCCAAATCATCTTGTTCTATATATAACAATACTGGATCTAATTTTTCTATGATTTTCGCTAATGCATTAATATAACTTATAACTTTCTCTTTTTTTTCACCATATTTAACCATCCCGATTGTTAATGGATTTTGTATGAAGCAACATTCAAAAATATAAATTTTATTTTCGTTGTTGGCTATTTCAACAAAATCCCTCCATTTTTCAGTTATTAATTCAATATTCCTCTCTAGCGGTAATTCATATATATCATTTTTGAAAATGGTATTTAATAAATTTTCAGGAAAATTAGAGCTGTATTCATTTTTAATTTTTTTATATGGCAATAAATAATTGTTTTCTCGCTCCGTGACTCTATCACTAATTACTTCCTTAAAATTACCACTATTCACTAACAAACTTTCGAATTCACTTTTATCAAAACAAGATACCCCATCATAATCCGCAGGGTGGTCCGGATTCCCTTCAAGAAATAACTCAGCGTCAATACTTTTTTCAATTAGAATATCGTAAAGCAAGCTTGCAGTGGTGGATTTCCCAAAGCCAGGAAGCCCTTCTACTATGATTAATTTCGTATTCAAAAAATCTACACCTTTCTAAGACAAAACGGACTAGCTACCCTATAAATTATTATCTAAACTCAATAAAACTAGAACTTCTTTTCCTATGTATCATTATTTCATTATTTCACCAAACTGCGCTCTCGTCACTTTCGCTAAGTCATCCACTTTCAGCTCAATTTGTATACCAATCTTCCCGCCGCTCACTATGATTGTTTCAAGCGATTGAGCACTCTCATCAATGCATGTAGAAAATAACTTTTTCATTCCTACTGGTGAACAACCACCGCGAATATATCCTGATACTTTCGTAATATCTTTTACGGGAATCATTTCAATCTTCTTTTCACCAACTGATTTTGCTGCTGCTTTCAAGTTCAGTTCTTCATCTACCGGAATGATAAACACATGATAATTTTTACTATTCCCTTGAGCAATTAACGTTTTATATACTTCTCTCACTTCTCGTCCAATTTTCTCAGCTACTGATACGCCATCAATTTTTCCATCGTCTGGATCATATGACATCATCGAATATTCGATTTTTTCTTTATCTAATATTCGCATCGCATTTGTTTTATCTTTTTTCATAGTGAGCTCCTTAAAAGGTTATTTCATATTATTAAGTTTTATTATACACTCTTTTCCATTTCTTCTACATAACTTCACGTATATTTCAAAACTAAAAATATTGATAATTCAAAAATCATCTGATATAATTTGGAAAAACTTATGTTAAGGAGAGATTTGTCATGCGAAATTTAAATACTTCTTTCCAACTTCATCATCATACGTAACGCCGTGTATCCGAAGAAAAATTTTTCTTCGTGGGTACAGGGCTTTTCCTGTTGACCCACGAAGCGTCCATAAAGCTATGTGGGTATTTTTATACCTGCATAGCTTTTTTTAATTTAAAAAGGAGTGATTATAATGGAAATGAAAAATGTAAAAGGAACGAAAGACTATTTACCAGAGGAACAAGTGTTGCGAAATAAAATTAAAAGAGCTTGTGAAGACACGTTCGAACGATACGGATGTAAACCGTTAGAAACACCAACGTTAAATATATATGAGCTTATGTCTTACAAGTACGGCGGTGGCGATGAAATTTTAAAAGAAATATATACGCTTAGGGATCAAGGAAAACGTGACCTTGCCTTACGCTACGATTTAACCATTCCATTCGCAAAATTCGTGGCAATGAATCCGAACATCCGCCTCCCTTTTAAGCGGTATGAAATTGGAAAAGTCTTTCGAGATGGGCCCATTAAACAAGGAAGATTTCGTGAGTTCATTCAATGTGACGTTGATATAGTCGGTGTAGAATCAGTCATGGCAGAGGCGGAACTTATGAGTATGGCGTTTGAACTGTTCCGAACGCTAAACTTAGAAGTAACGATCCAATATAATAACCGAAAATTGTTAAATGGTATTTTCGAGTCCATTAACATCCCTACTGAACGAACGAGTGACGTCATTTTATCATTAGACAAAATCGAAAAGATTGGGATTGATGGTGTACGAAAAGATGTATTAGAACGCGGAATTTCTGAAGAAATGGCTGATACGATATGTAATACCGTTTTATCTTGTCTAAAGCTTTCAATTGCTGACTTTAAAGACGCTTTCAATACTCCACTCGTTGCCGATGGAGTAAACAAACTACAACAATTACAGCAATACTTAATTGCCCTTGGAATAAATGAAAATGCTATATTCAATCCATTTTTAGCACGAGGACTTACAATGTATACAGGTACCGTGTATGAAATCTTTTTAAAAGATGGCTCGATTACATCCAGCATCGGTAGCGGTGGTCGATACGATAATATTATCGGAGCATTCCGTGGTGATAATATGAACTATCCAACAGTCGGTATTTCATTCGGTTTAGACGTTATTTACACAGCACTATCTCAGAAAGAAACAATATCATCTACAGCGGATGTATTTATCATCCCACTCGGGACAGAATGACAATGTTTACAAATTGCCCAGCAATTACGTTCTACAACTTCCTTAAAAGTCGAACTCGAACTAGCAGGACGCAAATTAAAACGGGCCCTTAATTATGCCAATAAGGAAAACATCCCTTATGTGCTTATTATTGGGGAAGAAGAACTTAGTACAGAAACCGTTATGCTGCGGAATATGAAGGAAGGTAGTGAGGTGAAGGTTCCCCTTTCTTCTTTAAATAGTTATTTATAATACGAACCACCCTCGTTTGGGTGGTTTTTCTATTTTATAGATAACGAAACCATTAGTTAACATAAAACAATTATATTCTACTAAAAATCACAAGTATTTAATATCCAATTACCTATTATTTTTGGTAATATATAGATATTAATTATTTTAGGAGGATTTACTTTGAAAACTTACATACAAGCACTAAAGTGGACTACAGGGATCTCTCACCTATTATTACTTCCTTGTTATTATTTATCTCCAAGTTTTATTAACCTAGACAGGATACCTTTACTACTATTGATTGCTTTACATATTACTACTATTTTATTAGCTAACAAAGCAGGCATGAATACGTACGCTCATTATATAGGTATTATCGTTACTCTAGTTGCCTTCTTTCCTTATATAGACGTCGTTCTACATATTATAGCAGCTGTTTTCCTTTTATTAGATGCAGCTTCTACTACTAAAAAGGAAGTTTTTAATTCATAGCAAAATCAACAGCACATCCCCAGAATAGATTCACATGCATTTTAATTACAACCAAAATTTAAGAAAGTAAAAAATAAAAGGTTTCTTCACATATGGAAAACACCTTTTATTTCTACAACTCTTAACTATTATTTTTCGTATTTCTACTCTCCAAAACTTTCTCCATATTATGAGTTGCCCATTCCATCATTAATAGAATCATTGGACGTAGTGATTCACCAAGCTCCGTTAACGAATATTCTACTTTTGGCGGCACTTCACGGTATACTTCACGATGTATAATGCCATCTGCTTCAAGTTCTCTCAGCTGCAGTGTTAACATTCTTTGTGTGATATTAGGTTTTAATCTTTTTAATTCATTAAATCTCTTTGTACCATCTAATAAATGATACAAAATAACCCCTTTCCATTTTCCGCCAATAACCTCAACCATAGCTTCCACTGGACAAGAATATTTATTTAAAAATGGGTAATTTATATTATTTTCGTTTGAACAATCCATCATAAGTCCCTTCCCTTACCAATAGTATCTTTTTTGATACTATAACACATTAATGTGCGTACTTGTATCTATGTTACTTTAAAAATATAATTTACTTACAAAAATAAATTAATGAAAAGAGGAACTTTTATGACAAATACAAAACAAATTACAAAAGAGAAAATTATGGAGGCTTTCCATTTCAGACATGCATGTAAAGAGTTCGATCCTATGCACAAAATTTCAGAAGAGGATTTTCATTTCATTTTAGAAACAGGCAGAATATCTCCTTCTTCTTTTGGTTATGAACCTTGGAAATTTATTGTCGTACAAAATAAAGAATTAAGAGAAAAACTACAACCGTATTCATGGGGCGCTGGTGGGCAACTTGCAACAGCTAGTCACTTTGTCATTGTTCTTTCAAGAAATATTAAAGATATGCATTATGATGCAGAGTATATTAAACATATGATGAACGATATTATTGGATTACCTGAAGACACTCAAAAAATTAGATATGAATTCTTCAAAAAGTTCCAGGAAACAGATTTTAACTTATTACAATCCGATCGTGCTGTATTTGATTGGGCATCTAAGCAAACTTATATTGCTTTAGGTAATATGATGACGAGTGCAGCTCAAATCGGCATTGATTCTTGTCCAATAGAAGGATTTGATAAAGAGAAAATAGATTCTTTACTTCGTCAAGAAGGCATTATAAAAGACGATAATCTTGAAGTATCTGTTATGGTTGCCTTTGGTTACCGTAAAGAAGAGCCAAAGCGTGATAAAACAAGACAAACTATGGATACAATTGTTGAATGGATTAAGTAATATAGCACTCACAAATAAAACTCCTTCTAGCTAAATACTTATTCTATTGAAGAATCAGTTGTTTTTCTAATGTATGAAATTGATTTTTCATGGAAAGATATGTTAGTATGTATACAGTTTGAGCGCTCTATTTTTTAGAGTCGAACAGGAGGAGAATGGATATGTCTGATATTGAAGTTGGCGAAGTGTTTACTCTCAGTGATGAGAATAATGAGGATCAGGAAGTAGAAGTACTCGGAGCGATGGATGTCGAAGGCGCAGAATATATTGCAGTTGCCTTCGTAGAAGACATTCAAACAGAATCTGAGGAAGACATTGATATTTTCTTTTTAAAAGTAGAAGAAGATAATGAGTTTTCATACATTGAAAATGATGAAGAGTTTGATAAAGTATCTGCTGCTTTTGATAAAATTTTGGACGAGCAAGAGCAAGAATAATAAGAATGAAAAACACGAGGGTGGATGCATATCCGCCCTCTTTTTATTTATCACTCATCCAAAGACTTATGCAACAATTCCAGTACATCTTTCATCACAAAAGGACCGTCTTTTTTCACATGCTCAGCGAATTCCGAAACGAGACGTAATGTTTTTACACTTTCAATCGGATGCTCGCCTGACGCACTTTCGGCAGAAAGCATAACAGCGTTCGTTCCGTCGAGTACAGCTTGAAACACATCAGTCACTTCAGCTCTTGTTGGAATAGAATGATCTACCATAGATTGAAGCATTTGTGTTGCTGTAATAACATATGTATTCGTTCGATTACATTCCTGAATCATCATTTTCTGCAAGAGCGGAATAAATTGATACGGTAACTCTACTCCTAAATCACCCCTTGCAATCATAATTCCGTCTGCTTCTTTACATATATCTTGAAAATTCCCGATCGCTTCCATTGTTTCTATTTTGGCAATTACATTAGGTGACGTTTCTTTGTACTGTTGTATATAATCTCGTATTTCTTTTATATGACTAGGTTTCCGTACGAAAGAACATGCGATAAAATCAACATCCTCTTCTAGAAGAAACTGAATGTCTTTTTTATCTTTCTCTGTAATAGCTGGTAAACTAACGATTGCCCCTGGTAAATTCACCCCTTTATGAGATGAGATATTACCACCTGTTTTCACCTTTGTTTCTATTTTTTCCGTACTTATCTTTTCAACGATTAACTCAACTTCGCCATCATTAATTAAAATTCTACTTCCCACTTTCACATCATTCGCGATTCCTTCATAATCAACATTTGCTTCTCTATTGCTCCCTGTAACTGGTTGCGTATGTAAAATAAAAGAATCTCCCGCCTGAAGTGTAATTTGTTCTCCTTTTACTTCACCTAACCTTATTTTAGGACCTTGTACATCGCCTAAAATTTTAATAGAATCGTCTAACGATTTGACTAAACGAATGATGCCTTTATGACTTTCATGCGTGCCATGTGATAAATTCAAGCGCACTATTTTCATACCATTGTTTATTAACTGCGCTAACGTTTCTTTATTATGGCTTGCTGGCCCAATTGTACAAACTCGATCTATTGTCATTTTTATCACCATCCTTTTTCGTTAGGTTTCCCATAAACTTTACTTACACTCTCAACACAAAAAAGCCTACTTCCACAGTAGGCTTTTCAAACTACGAAAGTTTCGTTAATAACTGAGTTAAATCTTTTTTCGTTTTCGTCGTTAATGATTTCATTTTATTAATATCTATCTTTTCTTTCTCCGCTCCTACAATTAACGGATACATACTTTGTCCGATTGTTTTATATTCAGCTGGGTGAGATGCTTCTAACTCTTTCTCGATTACATCCCACTTTTCATTAATTTGTTTTCCAAGTTTATTTACTGTTTCTAATTTCGGATTTGCAGCTAATTGCTTGTCTAAACTATCAACTAATGCAGCAACTTCTTTTACATTTGTTTTCACAGCTACGCTTTTCTTCGGATCTTTCGTTGTTTTTCCGTTTGAGTTTGTACTTGTACTTTGATCTGTTGTTTTTCCGCTAGTCGTTTCGTCATTCGTTTTTCCTGTCGTCTCTTTTTCTTTTGTTTTCACATTCTCATTTTGAGATGACGTTTTACCGTTACTCTCTGTTCCTGATGATTCTTTCGTATTTTTTGCATCCTTATCTGTTTTTTCATTTGAAGAAGTATTTGTATCTTTTTCAGTATCTTTCGTTGTTTTTGACGTCTCATCTGCACTTGTCGTTTTTGATTCTCCTTCATTTTGCGCTGTTACTTGCTCTTTCTTTTCTGTCTCTTTATCTGCTGAAGGACTACAAGCTGCCATAGTAAGCATTGTACCAATTGTTATCGATGCGATAGCGACCTTTTTCATTTTCATATAAATCCCCCTATGTTTACTTTATTTATCCTCCCCTTTACGATTCGATTTCCCCTTAAAAAATCCCTTTTCACATGAATCACCATCTTTCCGACAGTAATCTTCATAATAATACGTACAAAAACTGATAAACCCATTTGAATATTCGAGTTTCTTCTACTTCATTTTTCTTCTCTGTAGTAAAAGAAAAAGAGTATATTGTCAAATGAAGAATTACTATCTTCATATGACGATATACTCTCCTATCAAATTTTTATCTTTCTTGACATTTTATTCAAACAAAAAAATAAAATTTTCTTTTATTTTTTTGTTTCTCAACAATTGTTAACATAATATATTTATGAGTAACCACCGTTCGAATGAATGACTTGCCCCGTAATCCATTTTGCTTCTTCACTTACTAAAAAAGAAATTAAGCGTGCTGCATCTGACGGTTCTCCTACTTTACCTTGTGGGAACTTCCATACTAAATGATGCTTCAGCTCCTCTGTAATCCATCCTGTATTCGTCGGTCCTGGATCAACAGCATTCACTGTAATCCCCTTCTCCATCGCAACTGGTGCTACTGATTTTGTAAATGCTTCAATTGCTCCTTTCGTTGCTGCGTATGCTAGTTCATCAGGCATTGGCCCTAGTGACTGTCCTGAAGTAAGGTTAATAATACTTCCATTCGTTTTCAGTGCATAATGTTTTATAAATAATGAACTTAATAACATAGTAGCGCGGGCATTTACTGTATAATGTTTATCTAGCTGTTCTACATTTAATTCTTCAATTCTCGTATGTTTAGAATACGCTGCATTATTAATTAAAATAGATGGATCACCTAAACGTTCTGAAACCATATAAAACAAACGATTTGGCGAATACGACTGTGATAAATTGATTTCTGCCATTTCACATCGAACACCTAAACTTTCAATCTCCTCTTTCAACAAAAAGGGCTCTTTGTCATGCATTCCCCACGGCATCGCTTTATCATACTGAGACCAGTACGTGAAAAAAATGTCTATCCCTTTTTGAGCAAGCACCTTGCATACAGCTGCACCAATTCCATTCAGACGAGTTGCCCCTGTTACAATTGCTATTTTCTTCACCTTTTCTCCTCCATCTATGGATAAATCCCCTGCACGAATACAGAGGATCTATCTTTTTATTCAATATTTGATAATATGCGTTCTGCACCTAATTTTAAAATTTTAATGAAGATATAATTTACAATCGTAAACATTACAAATAAAACGATAAACATAACCCACAGTCCTACTTGAAGGAAGAAGTATAATAGACTTACTCCCGCTACAATAACTAAAGCTATAAAAATATTAGCTAAAAAGTTCCACAAAGTTGTATATCGGCTCTTAAATAATTTCTGCTCTGTATCCCAATGTATATCTGCAGTTTGTGCATCCCAGCGTGTACCAATTAAATTAATTAACAGTAAACCGTTCGCACTTAGTAAAAACCACAGTAACATGAATACAGGAGAAATCCCAGCTACAACTGCCATCGTAATACCGAATACTGCTAAAATAATCACATTAATTAACCAAGCAGTAATCGCTTTCGCAAAAAAGATATCCGAAGCTTTTACAGGTAAATAACGATTCACAAACCAAGAGCTTCCATCACGTGAAAATGATGTTGTTGCGATAACGTTACTTCCCATTAAAAATAACGATGCACAAAGTCCTACACCAATCGCCAATCCTGCTGATTTTGGGTTATCAATATACCCTGTAATCCATTTTAAATTCCCATCTTGCACGAATAAAACAAAGAATAACATAATCGGCATAACGAAAGTTTGTACGATACAATTTAAGAAAAATTGCGGTGTACGGAATAACGTTTTAAATTCTTTTTTCACATACGCTTTTAAATGTGAACTTTGTACCGTTGATTTTTGTAAACCTTCTGCTGAAATGACCTCTTTTTTTGCTGTACTCGTTGAAAGTCCAATAACCCCTTTTAAATATGTACGCTCTGCAATGTAATAAAACAACACAAAAAATACAAATGAAATAAGTGCAAAGATTATTACGTATAAAGGTCCCTTCCAATTTGCATTTTCTACTAACGCCACTGCTCCAAAATATGTAGTTGGAAAATAATTTGTCATTTGTACTAAAAGAGAAGATTGGTTGTTCGCAAGATAATTCGTAAGCGCATCTTCAGAAAACGAGCTTTTATTTTTCCACTGTAAAAATACATTAATTCCTACAATAAATAGTATACTTACGATTCCAATAAATATATTGCCTCGATCTTTGTTTTTCGCTATATTTGTATACCTCATAATAACTGTCATCAGTAATGAAGCTAATACTAACGGCACAATCGGGAAGAGTAAGTAAATAAAAATCATGTATATATAATATGTAATAAATGCGCTACTTTTTAACCCGTACGTAATAAAGATTGGTAATAAAATAAATGAACTCATTACGTATTGTGTAAGTAATACCGTTAAAAATTTTGCCGAAATAATTTGTGCTGGTTTTAATGGTAATGGCAATAACATTTCAATGTCATTACTGTAGTAAAATACAGTTAAAATGTTCGTTATACTCATTAAAAATACCCATATACTCGCAATCGCAAGTCCCATTGCGATAATCATTCCTGGGTCTTGCCCTAAATGTTTCATACCCTCATACATTCCGTGCGTCATCGAACCAAATATTAAAAAGCCAACAAATAAAATGGCTGCAAATGAAAATACATACGCCCATCGCTTCTTCTTATCTGTTATGAAATCTGCATAATTTAATTTCAATAATACTTTCGTTAACGTCCAAATTTTACTCATTGCCCGTCATCTCCAAGAACATTTTTTCAAGTGATTCATTGGATTTAAAATGATCTCTCATTTCATCTAAATTCCCTTTAAACTGAAGATTTCCCTTATTAATAATCGCAACGCGGTCACATATTTTTTCCGCTACTTCTAATACGTGTGTAGAGAAAAATACAATCTTTCCTTTATCCGCATGTTCTCTCATCATTTCTTTTAAAATATATGCAGATTTCGGATCAAGCCCCGTTAACGGTTCATCTAAAATCCATACATCTGGCTCATGCACGAGCACACCAATAATAACGATTTTTTGTCTCATACCATGCGAGTAACTTTGAATTTGATCCGATAACGCATTGTAAAGATCAAATTTCTTCGCTAAAAACTCAATTCGTTCTTGTCGCACTTCTTTCGGCACTTCATACATATCTGCCATAAAGTTTAAATATTCAATTCCCTTTAAACGTAAAAACATATCTGGGCTATCTGGCACATAACCAAACGTCTTCTTCGCTTCCATCGGATTTTTCATAATATCTATACCGTTAATCGTAATCGTCCCTTTGTCCACCCCATGAATACCAGTAATCATTTTAATTGTCGTTGATTTACCCGCACCATTCGGCCCTAGAAATCCAAAAATTTCTCCGCTAGGCACAGATAAACTTAAATCTTTTACTGCATAGGTAGACCCATTATAACTTTTTGACACATTCGTAATTTCAATCATTCCATCCAATCCCTTCCTTAATTACCAAATAACTATATTAACATTATAGCATACTTCTATTTTTTTATTTTTCAGTTTTTTAACCTTTAAAATAAATATACAAACCTAATCCAACGATTAAAACGATAGCTAGTATAATATAAATCATCGTCAGCCGTTTAATATTCCCTTTTGTCGCTTTACTATAATTCGCATCACCATTTCGCCCAATTAACACCGTCGCCACTACAGTAATGACTACAAGTAATACAACGATCATGATCCAAGTTAACATTCCTTCCTCCCCCCTCCTTACAACCATTTTACAATATTATCCTCTTTATTTCGCAGTATATTTCCTCTTTTTACTATTATTATGAAAAGAATTGGAAAACTATTATTACTATACATTTTTATATGTGATATATTTATAACATAACGTGATTTATTTCTAACACTGAAAGGAGAATCTATCGTGAAAACAACTTGGATAAAATATTTAGGATTTCTCGGTTTCTTCGGTTTCCTCGGCTTTTTTTATGAAAAAGGATTGTTTACTATGTTTTGTTTCTTCTCCTTTTTCACAACGTATAGAACGGTTCAACACGATGAACTATTTGAACAAATCGTCAATAAATCGTGCCGCAATGCATTTATCGTTACATTACTAACGACCGCTATCATTATGTTTATTGAAATGTTATTTCCAAACCCGGCGCTACAAGAGATTGATATCGCTCTTATTTTCAGCACACTCATTCTTACGTTCGGCTTCTCTATGTTCTTTTATGATAAACCTGTTGATGAAATGGAAGATGCGCCATGGCGTTCGTAACGAGAATAAAAGAATACCGCGCCAAATCGAACATGACACAAGAAGATTTAGCGAAAACTGTTGGTGTACGTCGTGAAACGATAAGCCATCTCGAAAAAGGAAAATATAACCCTTCCTTACAACTCGCTCACGATATAGCGAAGGCACTTCATAGTACGATTGATGAGATTTTTATTTTTGAGGATTAATTAAGGACACAAAATCACATAAAAATACCGGCATCCTTCCCATGAAGAATGCCGGTATTTCTCATTTATCAACCATACAAAACAGCATGAAATACGCCTAACAGTAAGTATTGATCTTCTATATAATCTTCATCATATACATCCATCTCGATATAATACATATCTTCCTCAGGACGAATATTCCAATCTGCGATTACATAGCCGTTTCGTAATAACTTTCCAAGCCCAATTGAAGTTTTGTGAACAACATATTCTTCTCCCTTATATGTAAAAGTAAATAAGAAATTTGCATCTAATAACTTTCCGTCACATACAAGTATTTCATGCTCTGCATCATTATTATCGATGTACGTTACTAAAATTCTTCTTTGACGCTGCCTACTTACATCCTTTGCAATGACACGAATATTGTCCTTACTATCCTTTATTTCATAAATGATATTACTACCGACTTTCGGAATGAAGTCTAGCACTTTCATCAACGCATTTTTATAATAGCCCCGTACTACGCCTACTCCTTCGCTTCCATTGTAAACCTCTATTGAAGTCGTATCCGCTTTACTATCACACAGTCGTTTATAAGAAAGCTGCATCATTCGCTCTCCTCTTAAGTACTGATCAAACGTCACAGGATATTCTATCGCGCGCAGCTCCTTATTGAGCTCATTCAAATAACGCCCAACGCTTTCTACTAATACTGTAGTGGATATACGCTCCTGAAGTTCAAATTGCTGCCAACTAGAAGCAACTCTCCACTGATCTTCCTCTTCATATAAGAATCCGAGAATTACTTCCTCACGGTTACTCGTTTCATAATTCAACTGTTCGTTCTTCCCATGTTGCACTTGTTCCATCCACTGTCCTAAATAAATGCCGAGCTCTGCGACCTTCATACATGACTTTTGAAAAAGTACTCTGTCACCCACATGAATCGTTAAATCCCCTTCAATAAAGCCATTTGCATAAGCAGCATACCGTGGCTCATCTTTCTGCGGAATACTTTTGTCTAACTCAAATAAAAACGTTAACATCTTTCACTCACCTCTAGTTATTACACCGATCGTACCTATAAATTGAACGCAACTCAAATTATATCGACACGATTAAAATGAAACTACCTTTTCTTCCGCCACTTCCACAATTTCTAAAATTTGTAGCAGGCTCTCCACTTCATAAGTCGGCTTAACATCTGTCTTATTTTCTTTCAAACTTGGATTATACCAACACGTATCAATGCCGTAATCTTCTCCGCCTTTCATATCAGAAGTTAGCGAATCTCCGACCATTAGTACACTTGATTTATCAGTAATCCCAAACTTCTCAAATGCATAATCAAAAATCTCACGCGCTGGTTTTTGATGACCAACCTCTTCTGAAATAATAATATGATCAAAGAAGTTACATAAAGGCGAATTTCCAATTCTCGATTGTTGCACCTTCGTATATCCATTCGTAATAATACCTAACTTGCAATCTTGTAGTTTCTCACATAATTGTACTGCACCTTCTATAAGATGTACTTCTTTCCCTAAGTTTTCAAGGTATACATCATTAAATTGCTGCGCATCTACTTCTATATTATGCAGTGCAAATAATTGTCTAAATCGATCTACCGCTAATTCACTTAGTGTAATCATTTTATTTTCTAAATCTCTCCATAATCCATTACTAATCTCTTTATAACTTGCAAGATAATCATCATACCCTGTAGGCATGCCAAACTGTACAAACGCGTTATGTAATGCGTTTCTTTCCGTCTCAGGAAAATCTAATAATGTATCATCTACGTCGAATAATATAACTTTGTATTTCATTATGCTCTCCTCAACTAGTACGTTATTTACAACTTGTATTTTCTCATTAATCGTCTCTTAAGTC
This sequence comes from Bacillus pretiosus, assembly GCF_052947655.1. Classification (NCBI taxonomy): domain Bacteria; kingdom Bacillati; phylum Bacillota; class Bacilli; order Caryophanales; family Bacillaceae; genus Bacillus; species Bacillus pretiosus. The sequence goes on from NZ_CM129593.1 coordinate 3,223,311, forward strand.
GAACTTTTTCCCTTTACGAATAATAGCTGTACAGCAATCTTAAAGTTGTTTCAGACACACGAATCATGTTATTCAAAAATAATTAATTGTGAAAATACTATAAATTTGAGATAATTTGGATAATGAATCCAATTTTAAAAAAGGGAATACAGGAATAGAAAGGGGCGGAAAGACATAGTAAATTCATGGGGAAGACCTAAAATACAAATCCCAAAAACAAAAAGTGAATGGATTGGAGATATCATTGGATATTCATTATTCTTTGGATCAATCATTTTTTTGATTATCATTTGGGGAAGATTACCCGAGGAAGTACCCACACATTATAACGCATATGGGGCTGTAGATCGCTGGGGATCAAAGTGGCAACTTTTGCTTCTACCAGGAATTGGGGCATTCATACTCCTTTTAATGCAAACTTTAGAAAAGTTTCCAGAAGTTCATAACTACCCACAAAGACTGCATGAATCGAATGCTCCGCTGTTTTATTTAAATAGCAGAAAAATGCTTAATCAATTAAAAAATGTCTGTTTACTTATTTTTGCTTTCATCCAATTTGAAACAATTTCAATAGCTTTATATTGGAGCGGCGGTTTCGGAAAATTATTTTTACCGATATTGTTAATTGGGACAGTTATTCCAATTGTCATAGGAATAATAAGACAACGAAAAATTTCATAATAGAAACAGGAGGCTAATCCAATTAGCCTCCCTCCTCATTATTTATCCTCTAGCAATAACACTTTCATGTCTTCTAACGACTCTTTCGTATAGCCAAGTGCTTTTTCAGCATACACTTCAACTGAACCGTATTGCTTTTTCACTTCATCAATCGCAGCTTGTAAATATTCAGCGCGCGCTTCAAACATTGCGCCTAATATTGCTCTACTTTCATCGTTTTGTAGTTTTGCACCTAAAAAAGTCATCATTTTTTCATTTAATTTTTCACGGAAGCCGTTACTTAGTAAATAGTCTTCCATTACTGTTTTTTCCGGTACACCTAGTAAAAGTAATAATAGTGCTGATCCGAATCCAGTACGGTCTTTTCCAGCTGTACAGTGGTTTACTAACGGTAAGTTTTCTGGGTTTTGTGCTAAGTTTAAGAAGCTCACGAATGCTTCATTACCACTTACGAAATCTTGATTCATTTTCACAAGATACTCGCCTGGTTTCCCTAACATAGAAAGGTCACCAACTTGGAAAAATTCATTTATGTTCAAGTCTTTTGCCAAGTCTTGCATAACTGGTAAGCACACTTGACGAGCACCCGTAATCTCTGGATTCGGCTTATGCTTCACTTCAAAATCTGTACGGTAGTCACAAATTAATTTTAAGCCAGACTTTTGTAAATAGTCGATATCCCACTCTGTTAGTCCTGCTAATTCTTCAGAACGGTACAACTTGCCCCATTTTACTTTACGGCCTTCAGTCGTTTCATATCCTCCCATATCACGGAAGTTAAACGCGCCTTGTAATGGCAATCTACGCTCAGCTACTGTCACTGCTTGTCCATTACTTCCTACTAGTCTAAAATATGGACGTTCAGTTTCACTCGGGTTTTGAACTGTACATGATGATTCTCCATTTACCGTTGCAAGTAATTCTCCCGTTTCTTCAATATGCTCTGGTGAAGTACTCCAGTAAATGCGAACTTCTTCTATATTATTTTCCCACTTTATATATAACGTATTGTCTTCATTTCTTTCTACAGTTGCTTGTAACCAATTTCTTTGCTGCTCCATTCTTTCACCAACACTTTCTCGTATAATCGAATCTTTCTCTATTGTATTATAGGAATATCTATTTTGTCGTTCTCATTTTTCTTTTTATCTTACAAACAGGCTAGAAGTTCTTTTACTTGTTCAAAATTTGTACACGGATTCCCGTTAAACAAGTTCAAGAACCTTTTCCCCCTCCTAAAACCTTCTCACATATCGCTCAGTACAACTTAACAACTGACATCCATTCTTTTCAAAAACATCCTTCATCCACTCATTTTGTACATTTGTCTCGCCAATATAATAAGATGCGCCTATTTCTTTTAAGACAAACATTGCCCCTGTAAAGAACGCTGCTTCATACCCTTTATTTCGCATATTTGGAGCAACTGCGAAATACATTAGTTTTCCTTCTTCTAACGTACCACTCTCAATATGCGGGATTACAATTCCTACCGGCTCTTCATCGACACTCGCTGTTAAACAATGCTCTTTCCATTGCTCACCAATTTCTTGTAGCATCATATTTACAAAGTGATCATAATCAATTTGTTCTCCCGTCACTTCATTCCACAGTGAATAAAAAGCGTCTTCGCCTATCTCTTCAATAAGCTTAAAATCAATCTCACTTTCTACACCTTCTACTTCATATATATCCTTAAATACAATCATGTTTTCAGTAGCATATTCAAATGAATACGTTTCGAAAGATTTCTTATATACATCATAATTTGGGCTTTTTGAAGAAATTTCAAAATGTAAGTTTTCTATTCCCTCTTTTTCAGCCTCAGCAATGCAATACTGCACTATTTCTTCTAATTGCTCTTCTGTAAAAAGCTCTGCATTATTTTCTTTTATCATAATAGAAGAAGCATTTCTTCTTATTTTAAAATGTTTTTCTAACTGTTCTATAGTCATCATATACTTCCCTCATCTATGTCATACTCGAATTTCTACTTGTTCTCCTTGCATGAGCAGGATTGTCCTTGAATATATAGAATACTAGAAAACATCGCATCTTTAAAGTGCGGAGGAGGTTCTCCATTGGATATTACAACGTTACAACAACAGTTAGAGCTTATACAACAAAATGACTATACGCAACTGCAACATATAGATATAAATGAGTTAACACTCAACATGCTTCAGTATATCGGAACGACTGATAGTTACGTTCGTTACCAACTTATATATAAATGTTTTGCACATTTCATTCATCATGAATTCCTTATGGATGATCAGCTGAAATTACTTTTACAAACTTGTTTAAGTGATGAGTATTTATATTGTGACATTTACTCCCCGCATACAGATGGGGTTTTCACACGTTCTTATACTGTTTCGTTACTTGCGTTAATACTCCAATTCGCTAACTCGCACTACTTTTTTACAGAAGAGGATATTGAAGACATAAAAAACAAACTCATTACATACACAAACTTAGAAACAGATTTCCGAGGCTATATTGAAAATAAAGGATGGGCTCATTGTCTTGCCCACGTATCTGATGCCTTTACTGAAATTGTTCACAATTCCTATACGACTTTTGAGTGGTATGAAGAATTAATTCATTGTTTATTGAATAAAATCTTCATTCCATCTGACCTTTTTCATAATAATGAAGATGAACGAATTGTTACACCGTTACTATCGATGCTATATCATGATTTTCCGCAAGATGAGTTAATTTCAATTATTTATAAAAAAATAAAAAGGCTTCCTCAAATTAGAAAACGCCTTTCGCTTAATGAGTATTGTATATTATGTGCCAACATTAAAACCTTTTTACGCACATTATTTTTCAGAACGAAAGATGATCATAACTTAGCCTATACAGCACGTAAAACAGAAAGAATGTTAAAAGAACTTCCTAACTATTATTAAAAGCAAGGAGAAATAACATGGGTTATATTGAAGACATGAGAAATTTAGTAGGAAATCATCCACTTATTTTAATAGGTTCACACGCCATTATATTAAATGAGAAAAATGAAATATTACTGCAGCTACGTACAGATTTTAACCGCTGGGGCATTATTGACGGGGCCTTAGAATATAACGAAACGTTAGAAGACGCTTTAAAGCGAGAAGTGTATGAGGAAACTGGACTTATTATTAAAAATCCAGAACTATTCCGTACATACTCAGGACCAGATTTCTTTCAAATCTATCCAAACGGCGATCAAGTACACGGTGTACTCGTTGTTTATATTTGCCGCGAATTCAATGGCGAACTTGTATGCGACCAAACGGAATCGAAAGAACTGCGCTTCTTTCCGCTAGATGAGTTACCTAGTAATCTTCCTTCTGTTATTGAGAGGATTGTTACTGACTTTCAGAATTCGAATTGAACTATTAATATAGTCAAGATGAGATTCACCTTGACTATATTTTTATTTATTATCCTTATTTAACTCTTGTACAATATCCCTTTTTCCTATTCTATTAGCAAAAGGTAGAAAAATAATAAGGACTATTCCAAACATCCCCGCTATTACCGTTACGATAAGTTTGAAATTAAAAAATAAAGGTGTACGATCTATTATACTTACCATATAGGTTAATAATGTTCCTATCACAACGCCTAGCACTATTCCAATAAGTACATATAATTTAACTTGCGTCAAAATAACTTGTACAATCCCCTTTTTCTTAACTATTATTGCTCGTAAAATGGCAAACTCTTTTCTTTTAGATTGAATATTATTTATAAGTGTATTACATACCCCTAATGTTACACTTAACAAAATTACTATAATAACAACAATGAAGATGGACCATCTTTGCTGAAACATTAAATTAGATTGTTTTAACGATTGGGTATAACTACTTATTTTTAATTGTGGATATTGACCTTTTAATTCCTTTAATTGCTCCAACGTCTCTCTCTCATTATTTGAACTAATAAATGCACGCTCAAAAACTGTATAATCTTGTTTATATGTTACATTACTCCAATCCATAAGTACCGCAGGAGAATTCGGTAGCTCATTAACAATTAACCCAATTTCCACCTTACTAGTCGGTCTAACTTTTTGTTCCTGTTCTGAAAATAGACCCAATTGAACGATATCACCTACATGAAGTTTATACCGCTCTGCTAACTCTTCGGTAATAATTATACTATTCTCCAAATTCGCAGGTACTTCTGGCAGTAATCCTTGCTTTTCCATTTCTTTCAAATCACCTAAATTATAGTCAAAAGTAATATATTTTTCACCTTGCTTTAATTCTGCAAGTGAGTTCGTACTAATTGTACTAGCTCCTTTTACACTACTTATTTCTTTAAATATATTTTGTATATGAGGTGAGGAAATTGTTGAATCATTATTCAAACGATTTTCTACAACAATATGTGTTGGAAATTCTCGTTTTAAATATCTTTCATTATTTTTTTGCATCGTTTTAAATATAGTGGATCCGAAGACAACTATCACCATCATTGTACTTATCATTAAGATAACAAATGTATTTTTCCTTACTTGCGGAATTACATTTTTAATAGCAACAAATGTATTCCTTCCAAATATTTTTTTCATTATAGGTAGACATGCTATTAATATCGAAGAAAGATAAATAGGAAATAATATATACACCCCTAAAACAAGAAATATAGACCCTATTAATATCACTATCGCCTGCGTATCTCCCGTATTTGCTACAAATCCACCTAAAACAGTTAAAAATATGCTACTAATTAAAAGGAACTTCCCCATCATACTGCGTGTTTTTTTATTAGAAAAGTCGGATTCCTCATTTTCGCGCATAAGCTTTACTGGCAATATTTTCGAACTTCTGTATGAAGGATATAACATAAACAATTCAATAAAAAAGATACTACAAATCATTGTTACAATTGCTATTTCATAGTCGAAACTCATTGTATTAATTTGAAAAGCAAATACATGCTCTAGCCAACTTTGTAAAAAACGGTTACTTATTACAGCTAGTAACAAACCAAATATTCCACCAAAGAAATTAATTACACTACATTGAATAAATATAACTTTAAACATTTGTTTCGTTGTTGCTCCCATTGATCGCATAATAGCAAATTGACTTTTATATTTATATAAAAACACTTCAAAATTAGACATTAATAATAACGATGTAATAATAAGTATTAATACAGATACAATAACTATAAAAATATGTAATGACACTAAGTTACTTTTTAAAAACTCGTCTTCCTCCGCAATATCGATTCTTAATTCTTTGTCTATTTTATGAATTTGACTAGACAATGCTAGTACATCTGCATTCTCTTTTGCTTTTATCAACACATAAGTAGCCTCATTGTGTTTACCCGTTTTTTCATATACGTGCTGTTTCACCGCACCTTCCGATAAAACGAGTATGTCTGGAGCTGAACCTCCAGCTTCTATATCAGGTAAAATTTCTTTTACTACATAGAATTTATTTTCTATTTCAACCTTTTCCCCAACTTTTACTTGTAAAGTTTCCGCTAATCCATCATTTAATGTTACTTCTTCATTTGATAGATTTTTAGAGAAGTGATATCGACTTTTAGATAACGAATCATTTTGAACACCTACTGTATAAATAGTTGTATTCAATTTATTCACTTGAAAATGATTTACCAATACTTTTGACATGTATTCAATATTTCCTTGTTCCTTAATATTTTGTAGTAAAGATTTATCCATCAATTTATTTTGATCAGGGTTATATCCAACAGATAAATCCATATCTCCATATAAATTTTTAACTTCATTTATAACAGACTGTTTGGCATGACTCGAAAATACAATCATCGTAACAATTAGAGAAACAGCCAACATAACGCTAACTATAGAGGAAATAGCAGTAAATTTATTCATCTTAAAAAAGCGTAAACCTAATCCTCGTACTGATTTTATCATTTTGATTTCTCCATTAATTTTTTAAATTTATCTAAAATAATATTCATATCATTTACTCCATGAGAACACGTATAATCATCAACAACTTCTCCATTATGAAAGAAGAGAACCCGATCTGCATACGTAGCAATGTGAGGATCATGAGTAACAAGAATCATACTTTGATTAAATTTTTGTTTCATATCGACTAGTACTCGTAAAATATCATTAGACGTATTGAAATCTAAATTTCCAGTAGGTTCATCTGCAAGAACAATTGGAGGAGATGTTATTAATGCCCTACCAATTGCAACACGCTGTTGTTGTCCCCCAGAAAGCTGAACTGGTCGATGATTTCTCCAATTTACTAAACCAAGAACATCTAATATTTTATTTGTTTTTTCTCGTATCTCCTCTTCTGAATCAGTTGATAATATGAGGGGTAACGCAATATTTTCTTCTACAGATAAATCCTTTAATAAATGAAATGACTGAAATATAAATCCTATGTTATCCCGCCTGTACTCCGTTGCATATGGTTCAACAAACATATTTTTAGGGACTTCACCATTTACATATACGACTCCCTCATCAGGTTTGTCTAAAGCACCAAGTATGTTAAGCAATGTACTCTTCCCAGACCCACTCGTTCCCATTACAGCAAGGAGTTCTCCTTTATTTAACTCCAAAGATACATTTTGTAAAGCTCTAACATTTGTATCTACACTCTCATAAGTCTTACTTAAACCTTGAACTGCTAACACAATTTCACTCATCTTTATTCACCTCAACATGATTAAATGTTACTTCCTCCATCAGATTAACTTGAATTAAAATTTTTTCTTTTAAATTACTAGGTGGTACAATTTCTGTTCCTATTTGAACTAGCAACATTTTTAATTGGAGAATTGTAACCATTTCTATCCCTCCCTCACTCTATATTGGTAACAAATTTAAATTTCGTTCGATTTTTTTATAAAAAAAACAAGGGAACGCTCAGCGTTCCCTCTCAAACCCAATCCGTTTTTTAATTTCTGCTAAATTTACCTTCGCAATAGTACGCGCCCGCTCAGCACCTTTTTCTAACGCTTCATATAATAAACTTGGCTCATTCATATACAGAGCGTACTTTTCACGAGGTCCAGCTAATTCACGGTCTACAACGCGAAACAACTCTTTTTTCACATCGCCCCATCCGATTCCAGTTTCATACTTTTCGCGCATCGACTGTATTTCATCTTCTGTCGCAAATTCTTTATATATCATAAATAACGTTTCTAGTTCTTTCGGTTCATTCGGAAGTGAGGAGTCTGTTTTAATTTTAAATATTAATTTTCGTAGTTTTTCTTGCTCTGTAAATAATGGGATCACATTTCCATAACTTTTACTCATCTTCCTTCCATCAAGACCAGGTAAAATGGCACCTTCTTCTTGTATGACATACTCCGGAAGCGTAAATGTCATACCAAATGTATGATTAAAATACGTCGCAATATCACGCGCGATTTCAATATGCTGAATTTGGTCTTTCCCTACCGGCACATGAGTAGCTTGAAATAGTAAGATGTCAGCTGCCATTAAAATCGGATACGTATATAATCCCATATTCACGCCTGCATCTACCTCTAAACCCAATTCTTTATTTTGCTCCACCTTCGCTTTATACGCATGGGCACGGTTCATAATCCCTTTCGGAGTTAGGCAAGCTAATATCCAAGCTAATTCTAGAATCTCCGGCACTTCTGTTTGTCGGTAGAAAATAACATCTTCTCCAAGTCCAAGTGATAACCAAGTAGCTGCTACCTCTTTCGTATAACTACTAAACTGACTTGGATCATGAACAGCATTTAACGCATGATAATCCGCTATAAAATACAATGCTTTTCCTTCATTCTTCTTTGACATTTGTAATGCAGGTTTAATCGCACCAATATAATTTCCTAAATGAGGATAACCTGTCGGCTTAATTCCTGTTAACATTATTTTTTCGCTCACCCTAACTCCTCCTTCCTTAAAATAAAAAGAGCCCCTCATCCTATAAAAAGGACGAGAGACTCCCGCGGTACCACCTTCATTAGCTATCATTCATAGCTCACTTCAACTTCGTAACGTGAAGTAACCGTCTTTGCCTACTCATTTCAGCTAGAAGCTCCGGAGCCCATTCCATATTCATCCCTTACTGATTTCCACCACATATCAGCTCTCTGCAAAGTTTTGAATATGTACTCTTCTCTTTCATTGCTTTTCGTTATTTTTTTACAGTTTATCACATTTCTCGTTCTCTCAAAACTGAATTTTCTATTTTTATTAAGTTTTAACAATAGTTATTACCAATTTATTCCGAACGATATATAATCAATATATATAGAATTGATTTGTAATACAAAAACGAGGTGATGTCATGGGTTGGTTTACTAAAAAGAATGATACGTTTAAGATTGATGTATTTAAGAACGATGATAATAGTCACGATGATACTTTAGGGGTAATTATACATTTCACACCTATCGCAATATATTTATACACCTGCGATGAGTACATAGAAACATTTGACGGTGCGCTCACTTTTGAAAATGAGAACGGAAATCAAGTAGAAATCGGGGGTACCTTCATTTCTCTTGAAGTAGATGCTAATTTTCGCATGGACGATTTAATTTTTGATTACAAACTAAAGGAAAGCAATCTACCTATCATTGAATTAAAAGCCTACGCATAAGGTTTATTTGTTTACTTCAACAAGAGTATAAATAAAAAAAGGGCTAAAACAGTTTTATCTGTTTTAGCTCTTTTTTACGTATTCAACTTAACAAATCTATAACTATGCGTTACTAACACTTTTAATATCGCATATCCTGGAATTGCTAAAATAATCCCCATAATTCCAAATAAATTTCCGGCAGTTAAAATAATAAAAATGATAGTAATTGGGTGAATGTCTAGCTTTTTTCCCATAACTTGCGGAGAAATAAATTTACCTTCTGCTAATTGTACGACCATCATTACAATAATTACTTTTAACACCATTGCTGGCGAGTCAATAAATGCGATAATTAATGCTGGTGTAATTGCAATGATTGGTCCTACGTACGGAACGATATTTACAATCATTGCTAAAATAGCGAGTAATACCGCATATTTAATACCAATAATAAGGTAACCGATTAATAGCATAATACCGATAAACAAGCTAACGATAATTTGTCCTCTAATATACGAGCTAATCGCATAATGCATATCATCTAGTATTCTCATCGCTGCTGGTTGTCTTTGCTCTGAAATAAACTTTAAAAAGTGGTTTGGTAATTGTTCACCATCTTTTAAAAGATAGAACAATATAAACGGAACCATTACAAACGTTAAAACGACCTCTGTAACAGTACTTAAAAATCCAGTTACATTTCCAGTTACTGATGATAGCGACTTCGTAAAATCAACTGTGTAGTCTTTTACCATACTCGCTACATCAATATTTAAATTCTCTTGAATTTTGCCTAGTAAATTACTTTCCCCGAATCTACGTGCTGCTCGTTCAATTTCATGACCGAAATACGGTAAGTTATCTATTAATGCATCAATTTGATCTTTAATAATCGGGATTACTGTTACAACTAAAAATACAAATAATCCTAGTACTATTATATATATAGAAGCGATTGATACGATTCTTGAAACACCTTTCTTTTCTAAAAGCGAAACGAATGGATGCAAAATATAAAATAGCACTCCCGCTAATAATACGGGGAAGAAAATTGTTTTTAAAAAGACGATAAACGGAGTAAAAACAAAAGAAATTTTCGTTAGCAGTAATATGTTAATAAACAATAACGCAAAGCCGAGTAACACCGCTAAATAATTTTGTTCTCTAAAAAACTTTTTCAACTTATCTCTTTTTCTAATATTTAATTTCTCCAATGAAACCACCTCTTCGAATGATGAAAAGCCCTTATTCAGGGCTTTTCATCATGATCTATATCTTTATTTTCTTGCAGCTTTCACTACAAATGATACAATAAGAATTAATACGATTGCACCTAATAATGCTGGCACGACATGAATCCCACCAAATGATGGCCCAAAAGATCCAAATAGTCTACCACCTAATGAAGCACCTAACAAACCTGCGATAATATTTCCAAACATACCACCCGGAAAATTTTTACCCGTTATAGAACCTGCAATTGCACCTATAATAGCACCAACTATTAATGTGATAATCCATCCCATCTTTAGCCCTCCATTTCTATTATGGTGTATTTCTTTTTCATACTAAATTGTTATGTAACTATTATAATTATTATATCCAATAAAGAAAAATCTTGTCAAATCTATGAAAATAAAGTCTATAAGGAGGTTTTACCCTATGATTCAAAAATTAGTAACAACTTCTCACAACACCGCTACTTCTATTTTAAACATTCAAATACCCGCTTATGAAATTGAAGCAAAATATATAAATAGTACGGCTATTCCTCGTCTTTATGATACTGTAGCCGATATTCAATTATGTGATGAAATTTTTTACGGCTATTTTTATGAAGATACACTTGCTGGGTTTATTTCTTTTAAAATGGATGAAGAGGAAGTTGATATTCATCGTTTAGTAGTATCCCCCGATCATTTTCATAAAGGAATCGCCACAAAACTACTACTTTATGTATTTGACATGTTCTCCCCTTCACAAACATATATTGTACAAACAGGGAAAGAAAATACACCTGCTCTGTCTTTATATAAAAAACATGGATTTATTAAAATAAATGATATTATATTACCCGATGGAGTGGTTTTAACCTCACTCAAAAAATCAGAAAACATAAAATAGTTTGACTCATCAATTTATTTATGTTATCCTTTACTTTATAAATCCTTTTGCTGAGTCCAAATTTTGGAGCGGGGGAACCATTTTTGTAGCCATGCTACTTGGGGCGAATCTTATTTAAGTAGGGAAACTCTCACTTCCCGAGTCCGACAGCTAACCTCGTAAGCGTAATGGGAGAGGAAGGTGCTTTTTGCCTATGTTACACAGTGTACCTCCTTAATTATAAATATGGGATCGATACCAATAGACACCTATATTTATAGAAAAGGAGACATGTATAATGTTACGTTTATCTGATCACGCAATAAAAATGATGGAGCAAAGACTTCGACTCGAACAACATCGCACATATCAAGCTAATAAAGTTGTAGATAACTTACATCACAAATACTTCTTTCAACATATTTTTCAACCGAAAAGATAAAGAAAAAAACACAAGGTGTGTCTATACAGACATTCCTTGTGTTTTTTATATTCCTTATAGTATTCTCACTACATTTAAACTTGCCGTAATCGCACCTGCTATAGTCGTCACATGCCCTACACCTAACGGGCCATTTTGTAATATTAATGTTGAATTAGCACTCGTTACATTCACAAGAAGCGTATTTGAAATGGCAGGTTCGATTACTACCGTTGATGTCGTCACATTTTGTATGAAACTCCCTGTTACTTGTGTTCCATTTAATAGCAACCTAACAGATACTGTCTCATTCCCACCAGTCGCGTCCCCTTGGAAATAGTAGCTTACTAAATATATTCCTGGTGTGGATACTGTGACAGTTGTAGCACTAGTTAAAGATACACCAGTTCCATATACAGTGGATCCAGAATTAATTGGGATGTTGGCATTTGCTGCAATTGTACTTGTTGAGGTAGAGAAGAAATAGCCGCCACCTGTTGATATAGCAGACGATCCAGTTGCTCCGGTTAAGCCGGTTGGGCCCGTAGCACCTGTTGGGCCTGTTATTCCCGTTCCCCCTGTTGCTCCTGTTATTCCTTGGATTCCTTGGATTCCTGTCGGTCCTGTTGCACCAGTCGATCCAGTCGCTCCGGTTGCTCCGGTTGCTCCCGTCACACCTTGTGGGCCTTGAATTCCTTGGATTCCTTGTGGGCCTGTTATTCCAGTCACTCCGGTTGCTCCCGTCGGACCCGTTATCCCCTGTGGGCCTTGGATTCCTTGGATTCCTTGTGGACCCGTTACTCCCGTCGATCCAGTCGCTCCCGCCTGCCCCGTTACTCCTTGTGGGCCTTGGATTCCTTGAGGACCTTGAGGGCCCGTTACTCCCGTCGGACCTGTTGCTCCGGTTGCTCCGCTTGGACCCGTCGAGCCAGTTATACCTTGTATGCCTTGAGGTCCAGTTGGGCCTGTTGGACCAATAGGACCTTGAATTCCTTGCAGACCTTGAATTCCCTGTGGACCGGCTGGACCCTGGATTCCTTGTATTCCCTGAATTCCTTGCGGGCCTGTTGCACCCGTTGGACCAGTTGGACCCTCTGGACCTTGCACTCCTTGTATTCCAGTCGCACCGGTTGGACCTATATCCCCTTGTGGACCTTGAATTCCTTGGATTCCTTGAGGACCAGTTGGACCTGTTATACCACTTATCCCTTGCACTCCTTGTAAACCTTGAGGACCGGTTGGACCGAGTGGACCTTGGATTCCTTGCAGACCTTGTAAGCCTGTTGGTCCAGTTGCTCCCATTACTCCTTGCTCACCTTGTATTCCTTGTATTCCTTGCGGGCCTGCCTGCCCAATTGGACCTTGTGCCCCTTGCACTCCTTGTTGACCGGTTGGGCCTGTTGCTCCTATCGGTCCCTGTACTCCTTGTAGACCTTGTAAACCCGTTGGACCTGTTGCTCCCATTACTCCTTGTGGACCTTGAATACCTTGATCACCCGTTGGACCGGTTACCCCCATCGGTCCCTGTACTCCTTGCAAACCTGTTAAACCGGTTGCCCCTGTCGGTCCCTGTATTCCTTGCACTCCTTGAATTCCAGTCGCTCCTGTTGCTCCGGTCGCCCCTGTTGCCCCTGTTGCTCCAGTCGGACCTGTTGGACCTCCCGGTGATCCTGCTGGACCCGTTGGACCTGTTGGGCCTCCTGGTGGACCTGTTGGACCCGTTGCTCCTGTTGGACCTGTTGCAGATCCAGTTGGACCTGTTACTCCCGCCTGACCTGTCGAGCCGGTTGGACCTGGATCTCCTTGCAAGCCAGTTGCCCCTGTTGGGCCTATTACACCTTGCACCCCTTGAATTCCTTGAGAGCCGGTTGGACCGGTTAGACCCATCTCACCTTGTGGACCTTGTAAACCTTGAATGCCAGTTGCTCCTGTTGGTCCCATCGGCCCTTGTGGACCTTGTATTCCTTGAGAACCTGTTGGACCTGTTGGACCAATCGGCCCTTGAATGCCTTGTATTCCTGTTACCCCTTGTAAACCACTACTCCCTAAATTACCTTGAACACCTTGTATACCCGTATTTCCAGTTGGACCAGTTGGACCGATTTCTCCTTGCACTCCTTGTATACCTTGTATTCCGGTTGGGCCGGTTAGACCAATTTCTCCTTGCACTCCTTGTATACCTTGTATTCCGGTTGGACCTGTTTCTCCCATTGGTCCAGGTATTCCTTGTATCCCTTGAATACCTGTTGGACCAGTCGGACCCCTTTCGCCTTGTATACCTTGAACACCTTGAATTCCCCGTGGACCTTGTTCCCCCATCGGACCTTGACTACCTTGAGCACCTTGTGGTCCTGTTAAGCCAGTTGGACCAGTTGGGCCAATTTCTCCCTGCACCCCTTGCACTCCTTGAATTCCTGTCGGACCTGTTGGACCAATTGGTCCTTGTACGCCTTGTATTCCTTGCGGGCCAGTCGGTCCACCTAAAGAACCTGTCGGACCCGTTGGACCTGTTGGCCCCGTAATACCTGACGCCGGAAAAGGAATAGGTGCTTGAAACTTACTACACTTATCTTGATCCCTCACAAGCATCTCCCCCGTTATAACTAACGTGTCAAACTATTTTTAATACATTTAAACTAGCTGTTATCACTCCAGATAATGTCGTTACATGCCCAATAGCTAATGGACCATTTTGCAAAGATAAAGTAGCATTTGAAGAAGTAACATTAATGACCATCGTATTCGAAACCGCTGGTTCTAATACAAAAGTACCTCCTGTAACATAAAAAATAAAACTCCCTGCGACTTGCGTTCCATTTAAAGTAAGACTCACAGAAATCGTTTCATTCCCCCCATTTGGATCACCTTGAAAATAATAGCTTACTAAATATATTCCCGGCGTACTTAACGTTACAGTTGTTGCATTTGTTAAACTGACACCGGAACCAAAAGTTGTAGATCCAGAATTGATTGGTATTAACGCATTCGCTGCAATTGCACTCGTTGAAGTAGAAAAGAAATAACCGCCACCGCTAGGTAAGCCAGTCGCTCCTGTTGCACCTACAATTCCTAAAAAACCTATAGGCCCTTGACTACCAGTTGCTCCAGTAGGTCCCACAGCTCCAATCGGCCCTTGACTACCTTGCGCTCCGGCTGGCCCTTGACTACCACTAACGCCTGTCATTCCACTTACTCCAGTTGGGCCTTGCAAACCTTGAATACCTTGAGTACCTTGTATTCCAGTTACTCCGGTTGCTCCGGTAGGTCCTGTACTTCCTGTACTTCCTTGTATCCCTATAATCCCTTGAACGCCTTGTATCCCTTGTACTCCGGTCGCCCCTGTTGCTCCGGTCGCTCCTGTTTCTCCAGTTACACCCGTAATCCCAACATTTCCTTGTGGTCCTTCGGGTCCCTCGATACCTTGCGCTCCTTGCACTCCTTGTGGGCCTGTTATCCCGCTTTCTCCTATATTCCCTTGAAGGCCTCTAATTCCTTGTGCACCTGTCGGGCCTGTTATTCCTTGTATCCCTTGCATACCTTGAGAACCTTGCGCTCCTGTTGGGCCTACTATACCTTGTGTTCCTTGAGGACCTTGGAGACCGATGGCACCAGTTGGACCGATTATTCCTTGGACTCCTTGAAGACCTTGAGCACCTTGACCACCAGTTAATCCAATTTCCCCTTGTATTCCTTGAGGTCCTTGTATTCCTTGAACGCCAGCTGCTCCTGTTTCCCCTCGTATTCCTTGGGGACCTTGTATCCCTTGTGCTCCAGCTGCTCCTGTTTCCCCTCGTATTCCTTGGGGACCTTGGGCTCCAGCCGCTCCTGTTGTGCCTGTGGGACCGATTATTCCTTGTAACCCTTGTATTCCTTGTGCTCCTGTTGGACCTGTTATCCCTTGTATTCCTTGCACACCTTTAGGACCTTCTGCACCAGTTGGACCGATTTCTCCCTGTGGACCTTGAGTTCCTTGGGGACCTTCTGCGCCAGTTGCTCCTGTTATTCCTTGAACTCCTTGTATTCCTTGTGCACCTTGTACGCCAGCTACACCAATTATCCCTTGAGAACCTTGTGCTCCCCTTGCACCCTGAGCACCAGTGGGACCCGTTATACCTTGTAAACCTTGCGCTCCTATTGCACCAGTTCCCCCTGTTACACCACGTTCACCAGTTTCACCCGTTGGACCTGTTGGTCCCCCAGGTGGACCGGGCGGGCCAGATGGACCAGTCACTCCACTAGAGGGACCAATTGGACCGGTTATTCCTGTTGGTCCTCCAGGTGGACCTTCTGCACCTTGTGTACCAGTAGACCCAGTTGCTCCTGTTATTCCTCGTATTCCTTTTGGTCCTTGAAAACCTGTGGATCCCCTTACTCCTTGTATCCCTTGTATTCCTTGTGGACCTTGAGGACCTATTACACCTGTTATCCCCTTTATTCCACTTATACCTTGAGGTCCTTGTATTCCAGTAGAACCTGTAGGGCCAGTTACACCTTGTATCCCTTGATCACCTTGGTGCCCTTGCTCTCCAGTAATTCCTTGTATTCCTTGTGGACCTTCTTCTCCTTGTATACCTGTAGTTCCGTCCTCCCCTTGAATTCCTTGCACTCCTTGGGGACCTTGTGGACCTGTTACACCTGTAATACCAGCTTCACCTACCACACCTTGCATTCCTTGTGCTCCCGTTTGTCCTCGTTCGCCTATTTCTCCTTGTATTCCTTGGGTGCCTTGTATACCTTGACTACCAGCAGGGCCTGTAATTCCTTGTATTCCTTCTAGTCCTTGTAATCCAATATCGCCAACAGGACCTTGCTCTCCAATTAATCCTTGAGGACCTTGTAAGCCGACTGGACCTGTAATTCCTTGCTCTCCAGTATCACCAATGGCACCTTGTATTCCTTGAGCTCCTGTTGTTCCTCGCGAACCTTGTATACCTTGAATACCTTGAGAGCCTTGTGGACCCGTTGCTCCTAAAGGCCCAGTGATTCCCGGAGGCCCAACAGGACCTTCATGCCCTCCAGTTGGACCAGTTGGACCACTATTACCAGTAGGACCCGTTGCTCCTATAAGCGGAAGAGGCAGTGCCACTCCAAATTTTTTGCACTTTCTATGATGACGCACAACAATCCCCCTTCCCCAAAATAATTACACCTTTTATATGAAATGCATTTTTATAAGAAAAGTACACCTCTGAACTCATTTTTCAAAAAATAAAGAAGCCTATCATTTCATTTATTTAAAATGATAGGCTTCTTTTTATAAAGCACTTTACTTTCTCGCCTTAATAATAAAGGTAGTCGGCACCATCCTAGCTTTACATAAAGAATAATATTTCGTAGACGGCGCAGCTAACTCTCCATCAAACGAGCTTGATGGTTCAGGCTCTTCTATTCTCTCCATTGTAAATCCCGCTCTATTTAACTCATTTATGTATGTACTTATTTTTCTCTTATATAATGTCGCTTGCACATTTTCCCCTTTAAATGTTTCAAACGTAATAGGTGTTTCCTCATGGTAAGAAGACTTTAAAGCAATTTCTTCTGTACCATACTGTAAATTTGAATATATTGGATGCTCCCAACTAAAGATAAAACTTCCTCCTGGCTTTACATATGAATAAATCAGTTCCAACGTTTTTCGTAAATTCGATATCCTTTTGGAATATCCGATTCTTCTTCCATTGCTCCGCATATTAACTTTGGATTCCAACACTTTAAAGTTTCATTCGCTGTTTTAATTTGTTCACTTGAAAGATCAAGCCCCCATAACTCTTCCGCACCATGCTCTCCCATATATTGCAGCGAATGCCCACTTCCACATCCAATATCAAGAACCTTTTTATTTCTAATTGAATCGAACATATGAATCTCATCTTCAGACGCCGTATACGGACCATATTTCGGTAAACAATCCACTTGAAAGAAATATGGTGCAACTGTATCCCAACACTTTTTATTTAAAGCTAACATTTGTGTCCCTTTCATATTCTACATTCCCCCATCCAATTTTCTTCCCCTAATATAAATTACACATTATAACCCGATCTCCCTTTTCTCTTCGCCCGATAATTTTTCACTTTCGCAATCGTACCGCACGCTCTTCCTCCTGCTTCTCCAGCATACATACCGCACCATCTTTTACTTCCATTTCGCGAATGATCATAAAATACCCAGCGGCAATCTGGGCATGCTTTTAACCTTCCCCACAAATTTTCTTGAATCGCCATTAAAACCACGCTTAATACTTTTGTATATACATTCTCTTCGTGCACAGGCTCATATGTAATACCTTTCATATCTTCCTTTACATGTACATGAAATGGGTATTTCTCTAACCATTTTTGCAATGATTTTCCGCCTTCAATTGCCACCCGAATATCTTCTCGAAAACTTTTTAATTCCTCTATCGTATGGAATGGAACCTCTTCATGAAAATATTCTTTCATAAAGAGCTTTATATCCTCTTCTGTTTGCAGCATGTCAATTGGCTCTCTCGTATCGTTTGGTATTTTCCATGTATTTAAAAATCCCCGAATATATTCTAATTCATTTGGTGCATTTTGATTCAATTCCATCCACCTTCTTCTTAAAATTTACTTTTTTCTGACTTTATGTATAATTATAATATAAATTAGTTAACCATTAAATAATTTTACTGGTTACAACATTAGGAGGAGTTCTATGAAAAGTTTCTCAATACCGATACGTTTCATGCTTATTTCTTCATTCTTTATGTCTTTTGGCTATTTTGCAGTATACGCATTTTTAGCTATTTATCTATTAAGCTTTCTTCATTTTTCTGCTGTCCAAGTAGGAACAGTGTTGACAGTTATGACAATCACATCAAGAGTTATCCCTTTATTCTCAGGATTAATTGCTGACAAAATAGGCTATATCATTATGATGATAGCCGGATTATTTTTAAGAGGAATCGGATTTATCACTTTAGGAATATGCTCTGATTTCTATACAATTTCTATTTCTTCTGCACTTATTGGCTTCGGAACTGCATTTTACGAACCTGCTGCGCGCGCCATATTCGGCTCACAACCAGCTCATATGAGAAAAAATTTATTTACATATTTAAACCTTAGTTTTAATTGCGGTGCAATAATCGGACCAATTGCAGGAGGGTTCTTACTCTTACTCAATCCCATCTACGCTTTCTCTCTAACAGGATCACTTATGCTGTTATTCGCTTTTATCTTTTACTTACTTAAAAATCACTTTCAAGTCACTACTGAAAACACGTCTATTACATTTGGAATACAGGCTATCTTACAAAACAAGCCTTTTCTTCTGTTTTCATTTATCATGATTTTCTTCTATATTATGTTTACTCAGCTTACTGTCGCACTTCCACTTCATATGAAAAACATTAGTAATAGCAATCAGCTTGCTACACTCGTTATTACGATAAATGCAATGACAGGCGTCATATTTATGGTATTATTTCGTAAACTATTTCATAAATACAATACACTTTCGATTATTAAATACGGTGTTTTATTAATGAGTTTTTCTTTTTTACTCATTCCTTTATTTCCACACCCATATTGGCTATTTATTTGTGTAATTTTATTTACAATTGGCGAAACACTCGTATTACCTAACGCTGATATTGCTATTGCAAATTACAGTAACGAATCATATACAGCTACTTACTTCGGATTTTATCAACTATCACTCGCATTTGGTTTTATCATCGGTAATTATACCGGTACATCTTTTACATCCAACTTAAGCGGAATGTATACACCATGGCTTATTTTCGGTGGAATAGGACTTATTGGTTTTATTTCACTCCATATTTTAAATATAAAAAAAGAGAGCTCTAAAGAAGATATATACCTATGTAATGAGACGAAACATCTTTAACACATTACAATTGAGATGGTACCTTTAGACAAGCAGCCTATAATAAAAAATTCGACCATCATATGTGACAGTCGAATTTTTTTATTCTTCATATTCAAGATGATTATGTCTTTTACAACCAAACAAATAGCAAGCCCCTATATGATAAGTTTCAAATTCTAACCCTGGAACATATCCAGATTTGATACGTTCTATCATTTTTTTATAACAATGATTCTCTTCTGTATATTCCTCAATTAACTCTTTCTTATCTTTTTCTGTCCAGTTTTCTTCTACTTCTTCATTTTGAACATCTTCTATTTCTGCTGTTTTCGCTTCGATAGATTCCCGTATAACTTCATTTATACGGGTGAAATTATTAGCTTTATATAGAGCATAAACAAATCTACCAATCCAATTGGGGCTTTTCCAAACTTCTTTATATCCCTTTTCGAACCATTGAATGGCTTCTTTATAGCAATTCAACTCAACATATAAATCTGCTACATGAATTTCTCCTACAAAATCATCAGATTTCCTGTTAAAAGCATCTAACTTCTCTTTCGCTTCTATCGCTCGCCCTAAATCAATTAAACATTTTACATAGCTATACATGATATAGTCCGAATCCCCCGCAACTCGCAAGAAAAATTCCGAAGCTTTTTCTAACTCTCCAAGGTTATAATGCGCTACAGCTACATTGTGAAATGCTTCATTGGATGGTTGCATCGAAATAGACTTTTGTAATACTTCTTTCGCTTCTTCCCACTTTTCTTGTTTCGTGTAAATTTCCCCTAAGATGTTATAAGGAAAGTATGAGGAAGGATTCAACTTAACAACTTCTTTTATTAATTCAAGAGCTTTAGCATCATTCTCTTCCTCATAAAAGTACATCCAAGCAAGATTATTGAGAGATTGTACACCTCTAGATTCATGTACAGCTCGTTGAAACAGTTCCATTGCTTCCTCATATTCATTTTGTTCAAACATTTCAATTGCCTTCTCGTTAATGTTCAAGTAACTACCTCCGAAGTGAATGAATTCATCTATTCCACATCGTTATTTTAATATGAAAAAATTGTAATTTCCATAAAAATAAGTTCTTTCGCCTGTCTACATGTCATCATATAGTTGGATAGCCAATTCATAATGATTTTGACAACACTGCTTTCTACAGAAAATATATACCTACTGGAAAGATACTGATTTAAAACAATAAGTACACTTTTCAAACCCCTTAAATTGGATATACAGCCTATTTAAATTTACATATTATGGTACAATTAAAAAGAGTGCTAGCTAAACAGTTACGTTCCACACTAGCAGTCTAGCAATGCCAAAATCAAAAATCATTTGAAATTGGGGGATGTTATGAGAAAGAAATTAAGTGCTCTTCTATTCATTGGAATCATATTATCCGGATGTTCAACTATAGCAGAAAATTCTTTAGAAACTGGAAAAGGCAGTATTGAATTATTAACACCGACGATTACAACAAAAGATAACGAATTAGAATTTAAGACTGAAGGCATTGATGAAAATAAAGTGACGTTTATTTATGTCGCCAATAAAAAAGTATTGGAACAAAAAATTAATAATGGCGAATCCTACAAAGTTAACATTAAAGATATCGAGCACGCTCATAGGACAGATTACAAACCAAAAGTTCAACTTTTGCAAACGCAAGATGATCATAAAAATGGAGAGATTGTAACGTTTAAACAAGTTAGATATACAGTTAAAAAAAATTAATTTTATAGGTATTTCATTATAAATGTAACGAACGAAAATTCACTTTTAACAGAGGGTAAATGTAAGGGGTGCTAGCATGAAAAGAAGATGGATTTATTGGTGGATTGGTAACATATTTTGGATTATAACTTTCGGGATATTGGCAGCTATCATTTGGCTAAGAGAGGTTGATGGGACTGGTGTTACTCAAACACCTGAGCTGAAATTAATAGCCTTTATCGTTTTATTAATTGCATTTATATTACCACTAATTATTCAAGTTGTATGGTTACTTGTTAATCTGAGAAAAAGCAGAAAAAAATAACGCAGAAAAAAGAGAGGAATCTTTTTCAATATAGATTCCTCTCTTTTTTCTATGGGGCTTATACTGCACTTTTAAAGCTGCACAACTCCCTTCTCTTTACGATGCATGTTCATCTTTCTTCTTCATTAACGCTCTTTTCTTCATCGCCTTCGTTAAATATCCGCCTTTAAATGAACGGATTTCATAAGAAGACATAAACGCTTTTGGTGCAATTTCATTAATAATTTCTAACAGTTCTTTTTCTCTAGAACGCTTTGCAACGATATCTAAGCGATAACGTATAGAATTAATACCTTCGCCTTCAAATACTGTAACGCCAAATCCTGAGTGACGTAATTCATCTACTAATTCATTACAACGGTCTAGCAAACTAACTTGATACGTAATATAACCAATTGCTAATTTATTCTCTATATAACCGCCTAATAATAGTCCCGTACTAAAGCCAATGACATAGGCAATAATGTTCATCCAATTTGATAAATCTTGAAACACAATACCTAAACTGACAATGTAAATAGCTCCTTCTAACAATCCAACACCAGCAGCGGATCTTGTTTGATTCTTTACAAGCAAAATCGTACGGATTGTCAAAATTGGAACGTAAATAATTTGAAGCACAAAAATAAGTAACGCTTGTAACATTGGTATCCACCTCTTTCAAAAAGTCTTTTGTCATAATAACATACATAACCTTTAGAAATCGATGGGTTTTTAAATTTTTTTACATTATTTTTCATACTATTGAAAAACGTAAAAAAGAAGCGTATTATATTTGTCGTAAATTTGATTCCTTTCATTAGCTCGCTTTAAACACAAAAAGGAACCCCATTAGGCCCCTTTCATCATAGCTCTATGTTTTTCGAAGCCTGTTCTCTTTGCTTCTCTTCTTCTTTCACTAACTGCACATTTGCATAAGCTAAATTCGCAATCATTAAAAAGTGACCACCTAAAATGCCTGTACCGAATGCCCACATTTCCATTTCATGCTCAATTTCATACATAATAATAGCTCCTAAAATGGCTGCTGCAAATCGGTTTAAAACTCCTAATCCAGGAGCCTTTTCTTTCATTACGATACTTTTCCCGAGTTTCTCCACTCTGCGAGCCAATAACCAAAGGCAATATGCACTTACAGCTAATCCGATACCAAACCCTGTTACTTGTTTTCCAAACGGAGTAATCGTCCACATAAGTAGTAAACCACTAAAGATCGCATACAATTGTAATCGATATACACGTAAGGCTGCTTGAATCAAAATATCCGCTCCTAATTTCACATTTTTTATACTTTAGAAGAAAAGCAGCAACTTACACAGTTGCTGCTTTCTCTTCTTCTTGCTCTTGCTCCATCTTACGAATTTCAACACGTTTAATTTGGTAAGCATCTTTTTCTAACACTTTAAATTCATAACCTTCCGCCTCAACGTGTTGCCCTTCTTCAATTTCATGATTTTGCATCATAATCCAGCCACCAATTGTATCCACATCATCTTCTTCAATGTGTAATCCAAATAAATCTTTCACTTCGGAGATAAGCACTTTTCCATCAACGATTTTATGGTGCTCATTCACATGCTGAATTGGTGGTGCTTCATCTTCATCATATTCGTCACGAATTTCGCCGACGATTTCCTCCAAGATATCTTCAAGCGTTACAATTCCTGCTGTTCCTCCGTACTCATCATATAAAACAGCCATCGGAATTCGCTTCTTCTGCATTTGAAGTAATAAATCGTGAATTGGAGTTGTTTCCATCACTTCAATAATCGGACGCATATACGTGCGAATCGATGATAAATCTTCTTTATCGTTGTTCATATATCGAATAAAGAAATCTTTTACATTGACCATACCGATAATATCATCTTTATCTTCTCCAAAAATCGGATAACGTGTGTATCGTTCATTTTGGATTACTTTCATGTGTTCTTCTACTGAATCTTCCAGGTAGAAACCAATGATTTCTGTTCGCGGTACCATAATCTCTTTTGCAATACGATTATCAAATTCAAAAATGTTATTTACATACTTGTATTCAGCCTGATTAATTTCGCCACTTTCATAGCTATCTGAAAGGATAAGGCGTAATTCTTCCTCTGTATGAGCAACTTCATGTTCTGAAGCTGGTTTTAAACCGAATAAGCCAGTTACAACACGAGCTGAACCGTTTAATACCCAAATAAATGGATACATGACTTTATAAAACATCATTAACGGACCTGCCAATAACAATGTTACTTGTTCAGCCTTTTGAATTGCCATCGTTTTCGGAGCTAATTCCCCTACTACAACGTGTAAATA
Source organism: Bacillus pretiosus (assembly GCF_052947655.1). Classification (NCBI taxonomy): domain Bacteria; kingdom Bacillati; phylum Bacillota; class Bacilli; order Caryophanales; family Bacillaceae; genus Bacillus; species Bacillus pretiosus. The sequence goes on from NZ_CM129593.1 coordinate 3,247,327, forward strand.
CGTCATTAGCATAAAAGCAAGACCAAATGTTAATACTGATGAGATAGAAGGATTTATGTTCCATTTCTCAAATAACGGGTGTAGTAACTTTTCAATTGTCGGTTCACCTAACCAACCTAATCCCATAGCTGTAACTGTAATACCTAATTGACAAGCAGATAAATATTCATCTAAATTTGTTGTTACCTTTTTCGCTGCTAAAGCACCGCGTTTCCCTTCCGCAACAAGCTGATCAATACGACTTGAACGTACCTTTACAATCGCAAACTCTGCTGCTACGAAAAATCCAGTAAATGCGATTAAAATCGCAACCATGACTAAATTAAATATTTCCAATGAATCCCCTTAGTTTAAAAAACTAAGGTGTCCACCTCCTGTATACTATAATGTTTTCTTATTTGTTCATTAGAAAACATAGCCCGATACAAAAATTAAAGAGGTCGGATTTCACTTTTTTCTATAATAATAGAACAAGTGTCTGTATTAAAGCTGTCGTTTGACCAGATAAAGATTTCGATATTTTTTCACGTTGTGAATCAGTCAATCCATCTAAAAGCGGCTTTAACTCCGTTAACTCTGCTTCTAATCGATGAATATGGTCTGTCACTTCATTCACTTGTTTCGAAACGTGTTCATTGATACCGAGCAGCTTCTTCTTCTCCTCGATTTTCTCTTTAATCTCACAAAGCGGCATATGCATTTCTTTGCACTTCTCAATAAATTGTAATGTCTCAAATGCTGTTTCATCGTAATAGCGATAATTAGATTGAGATCGCTCCGCTTTTAAGATTCCTAGATTCGTATAATAATCAATCGTGCGTTTCGACACGTGAGCCATGAGAGCCAACTGTCCGATTCGATACACCTTCCCAACGATCTTCCCCCCTTGTTTATATTACTAACATCATACAATACATAAACTGTACAGTCAAACGTGACGGTTTATTATTCATAATTTATACAAAATTTCACATGCCATCTAAGTATGTAGTATATTCACACTCTATAACTCTATCCATATAGTTAGATTACTGTTTTTTCGATATGCCGATACCAAAATATAAAAATGGAATCACACATTCCTTTCAACCTTCCTTAATTCAAAACATATGATAATAATATTGAAATAAAATCATTATTTATGCAACTGGAGGAGATTAAAATCACTAGGACAATTATCTCTCACTTTTATAACGAGGAGTATTTATTACCATGGTGGCTTATGCATCATACAAAAATATTTGATCACGGCATATTAATTAATAGAGGTTCTACAGATCGTTCTGTTGAAATTTGTAAATTATTTGCTCCCAACTGGGAAGTACGAAATTCAAGATTCCTTGATTTCGATCCCACTAATACTGATATTGAGGTGATGGAAATTGAAAGAGAGGTTTCAGGTTGGAAAATGGTATTAAATACTACGGAATTTCTTTGTTGTAACAATGTAGAAGAGTTTTTCTCATCACTTCATACGTTAGGCCAAAATATGTATGCAATTAGAATGATTGTCATGATTGATAAGCATAATTACAATTATTCAAAACTAAGATATTCTATTCCGTTAGTAGAGCAACGATATCACGGGCTCTTTCCTTATAAACCAGAAATCGGCTGTGCCTGGAGATTTATACACAACCATCTTAACGGCGCATATTTACCAGGCAGACATTTTACGCAGCACCAACCTATCGTTTATAACTCCCCTTCATTCATTTTAAAATTTTATTTTAGCCCTTGGAACGAACATACAAAGGCAAGAAAATTACAAATTACACCTACTCTTTCAAAAACGGGTGTTCAAATGGGCCTTCAAACTCATTATGGTCAGTCCTCTGAGGAACTCGAAACTCGATTTTTAGAGCTTAGTAACATAACACAAGATCTACGTAATCACCCTGAGTATCAACAATTATTCCCTAAATTCAAACCTTAACATTTCTCACCCTATCATGTTCCACACATTTTTACGCACTTAGCTAAAAACCATACCATTTGTATTTCATATGAATACTGTATATATTATAAATTTTTATTTTAGGAGGAAAAAATGAAAGCTGTTATTCTTGCAGGTGGATATGGAACAAGGATTGGGGAAGAAACTCATTTAAAACCAAAACCTATGATTGAAATTGGAACAAAGCCTATTTTATGGCACATTATGAGTTTGTATAGTCATTACGGGATTACTGAGTTTATTATTTGCTTAGGCTATAAAGGATATGCAATTAAAGAATTTTTTCTAAATTACAACTTACACATGTCCGATTTCACGATACATTTAAACGACAATACGATTACTAACCATTCTCATCGCATTGAACCATGGAAAGTTACATTAATTGATACTGGTCTAAATACCGAAACAGGTGGACGAGTTAAAAAAATACAAAATTACGTCGGGGATGAACCTTTCTGCCTCACTTATGGCGATGGATTAAGTAATGTAAATATAAAAGAACTCATTGCATTTCATAAAAAACACGGTAAAATGGCGACTGTTACAGCCGTACAACCTCCTGGTAGATTCGGTTCTCTCGTATTAGATAAACAGTCTGTCACATCCTTTCAAGAGAAGCCACTCGGGGATGGCGGATGGGTTAACGGTGGATTTTTCGTTTTAAACCCTGATGTTTTCAATTACATTAGCGGAGATAAATCTGTTTTTGAAACAGACACTTTAGTTCAGTTAGTAAACAAAAATGAACTAGCCGCATATCAACATTCTGGTTTTTGGCATCCGATGGATACATTGCGCGATAAAAATAAATTAGTCGAGCTATGGGAAAGTAATAACGCTCCGTGGAAGGTTTGGTAATATGGCTTCTTCATCTTTTTGGAATAAGAAAAAAGTATTTATTACAGGACATACTGGCTTTAAAGGCTCATGGCTCACCCTTTTTTTAACTTCTTTAGGCGCAGAAGTAATTGGCTATTCTTCTCATCCACCATCCATTCCAAACCTTTTTGAACAATGTAACGTAGCAAAAGAGTGCATAACAATTAAAGGCGACATTACAGATTACGATTCTTTATTACATGCCCTAAAACATCATAACCCTGACATACTATTTCATTTAGCTGCCCAGCCAATCGTCACCACTTCATACAAAAATCCTATCGAAACATTTAAAACGAATGTTTTAGGTACTGTTCACGTATTGGAAGCGGCAAAACATATAGAAAGTATACGCGGCATCATTAATGTTACAAGTGATAAATGCTATGAAAATGATGGGAGCGGTAACCGTGCATTCGTGGAAAGTGACCGATTAGGAGGTTTCGATCCTTATAGTGCTAGTAAAGCTTGTGCTGAACTAGTGGCAACTTCCTATCAAACCTCATTCTTCCGCACTAACACTCAGAATCTTGCCTCAGTAAGAGCAGGTAACGTTATCGGCGGCGGTGATTGGGCAAAAGACCGATTATTCCCAGATGTCATTCGTGCATATTTACAAGATGCTACGTTAAATATTAGAAACAAACACGCTATCCGCCCGTGGCAACACGTATTAGATCCTTTACATGGCTATATCCTTTTAGCTGAAAAACTTTGGAAAGACGCCGAATTTGCAGCGGCGTGGAATTTCGGCCCGATAAATGAACCTAACAGAACCGTTCATAATGTCATTCAATCTATAATGAAATTATGGAATAAACCACTAACAATCCTTTCTCCTCATACAAACACTCCTTATGAATCACCTATTTTAACACTCGATAGTACAAAAGCAGTAAATAAACTCGGTTGGACTCCTAAGTTATCAACAGATCACTCTATCGCTTGGACTGTTGATTGGTACAAGAAATATGCATCTGGTGAAAATATGGAATCTTTCACGCGCCAACAAATCGATGCATTCAAAAATTTATAAGGGGGCTATAAAATGGAACTGAAAAAATGCCGTTTTTGCCACTCATTACTAACAAATACTTTTCTAGATTTAGGTGTTTCCCCTCTCGCTAACTCATTTGTAGATCCAGAACACTCATATAAAATGGAACCATTCTATCCACTGCACACGTTTGTCTGTCCCTCTTGTTTACTCGTACAATTAGATGAATTTGAATCTCCTCACAATATTTTTCATGACTATTTATACTTCAGTTCTTACTCATCAAGCTGGCTACTACACGCTAAGCAATATGTAGAAATGGCGATTAAGCGTTTCAACTTAACCAATCATTCGAAAGTGATTGAAATCGCGAGTAACGACGGGTACTTATTACAATACTTTCAAAAAGAAAATATCGAAACGTTAGGAATTGAACCAGCAAAAAATGTAGCAGAAATCGCTATCCAAAAAGGAATTCCTACTGAAGTGAATTTTTTCAGCAATGACTTTGCAAAAAAATTACCAAAAGCTGATTTAATCATCGCAAATAACGTATTGGCACACGTCCCGAACTTACATGATTTTGTCGCTGGTTTAAAAACGTTATTAAAACAAGACGGAACAATAACAATTGAATTCCCGCACTTATTAAATCTCATATCCTTTAAACAGTTTGATACGATCTACCATGAGCACTTCTCCTATTTCTCACTTATAAGTCTTCAAAAAGTTTTAGCTCATCATCATTTACAAATTGTCGATGTAGAAGAGCTTGCAACGCACGGTGGTTCCTTACGTATTTTTGTAAAACATCATAGCGACAAATCCACTATCCATTCCAGTGTTACAAAATTAATCGAAAAAGAAGTAGATCACGGGCTAAATACATTAGATTGTTATCTCCTTTTTTCTAAACGCATCGAGCAATTGAAAATAAATATTTTAAAGTTTTTTATCGAAGCAAAAGCTTTAAACAAACAAATTATTGGTTACGGTGCACCAGCTAAAGGAAACACCCTTTTAAATTATTGCGGAATAGGAAAAGAATTTTTAGCTTATACAGTAGATAAAAACCCTCACAAACAAAATCTCCTACTACCAGGAACACGCATTCCAATAAAATCTCCAGAAGAAATTAAGCGTACAAAACCTGATTACATTCTCATACTCCCTTGGAATTTGAAAGATGAAATTATGAAAGAATGCTCTTTCATTCGTGAATGGGGCGGCAAATTTTTAGTAACCATTCCAGAAGTTGAGGTAATTGAGCCATGAAAAAAATTCTTGTAACAGGCGGTAGTGGATGGATTGGTAAATATGTTGTAAATTCTCTTATACAAAGGGGCTATGAGGTGCACGCCACTTATCATACAAAGAAGCCTTCTCACATCCCTTGCCACTGGCATAAAGTAAACTTACTTTGTGATGAAGAAGTAAAAAAACTCATTTACGACATGAAGCCTAGTCATCTCATTCATTTAGCTTGGGAAGCAGTGCCGCCAGCTTGTTATGTATCTATTAATAATTACTATTGGCTTACATCCAGCATCTCATTGATTCAGCACTTCACAACATGCGGCGGAAAGCGAGTCGTTGTTGCCGGCACCGGCGCAGAGTACGAATGGTTTAACGGCGTACTATTTGAAGATTCACCGCTTCTTTCCTATAAAACACCGTATGCATTATGTAAAAACGCACTACACTCTTGGCTACAAACGTACGCTGAGCAAACCGGCCTCAGCATGTGTTGGGGCCGCATCTTTCATATGTATGGCCCTCACGAACAAGGGAATCGGCTCGTTTCTAACATTATCACTTCCTTATTAAAAAATGAGGAAGCACTATGTACACATGGAAAACAATCAAGAGATTTCCTCCATGTGAGCGACGTCGCTGATGCTCTCGTAACAGTATTAGAACATGGCGTTACAGGCACAATCAATATCGCTTCTGGTCAATCTGTACAAATTAAAGAATTAGCTTCTATCATTGCTAAAAAGTTAGGAAAAGAACATTTAATTAAACTAGGTACGATTCCTTTCTCTAAAGATGAACCTTTATTCGTCGGCGTTAATGTAGAGCGTTTAAAAACTGAAGTAAATTGGAAACCAACATACGATCTAAATACTGGGATCGAAGAAACAATTTTATGGTGGGAATCATTTATAAAAAAACATAACGATACGCACCACTAAAACGCAAATCCTTCGTCCCTCTCGCTAAATCCTTATACCATTCTTCTAATTTTTCAGGTGTAATAATATGATGTGTTCCCATTCCCCCATGCTTACTAGCTTCAGAAAGAGTCGGGCCAATTTGTAATTTCCTCTTTCTCATCGCATCGTTCCAAGGGCTGAAACCAAACCATGCAATACACGCAAGTGGCGGATAAATCATAGATTCATGTGCAGATAAATGTCTCCCAACCGTATAACTTCCGTGTTCATGATTATGAATAAATCTACCTCTTCTCCATAACGCCCAATCTTCTGGTAAATAACCATGAAATCGCTGTTTCATTAAAGGTATTCCAAAGTTAAGGTCCGGATAATTATAGTTAAGATCATCGACCATAATAAGCCCTTCCAGCCAATACATCCTCCCTCCCAATTCATTCAGGGATTTCCAAAACTGATTTTTATCTTGCACACAAAGAAACTCGGTCGTATTTAAAATTATTTTCCATCCTTTTACTTCTTGTTCTATCCTCATCACTTCATGATCTGTCGCTAATGCATCAAATTCTGGATTTGCAGAATCTCGTACTTCCCAGTGTGGTGCGAATTTTTTACAAATTTCAACCGAACGATCTGTTGAACCTTTATTAATTAAAATGCCATGATCAAACAGTTTCGTATGATGAGCAAGCCACCACGGTAATAAATACTCTTCATTGTAAAAATGAGAAATAACGGTTGTAGTTATAACAATCTCCTCCTCGTTCTCTATTAATCTACTTTTTCATCCTACTCTTACTATACTTATCAGTTATGTAATTGGTTTCTTTTATTTTTAAAATATGTTTTTCTACCATATACTATGCTTTCTTAGACAACCACCATTTTCTAAAGAAACATCCCAATAAACTGAAAATTAAGTTATAATATCTTTATTAAATTATGAAGGAGGAATGCACTCATGTACTACAACACTTCATTCGAAAACGATCAACCTGTAAGCCGTCTATAAACTAAGGCGGGCATTCATATAACACTTAACACTATGCCTCGTCTTAGGGAACTCATAAAACCCTAAAAATAGACGGAGGTACTTTACATGAAACAAACAATTTTAGGAGCTATATGTTTATCACTAGCAGCTAGTATATGGGGCGGTATGTATGTTGTTAGCAAATATGTACTCGACTTTATCCCACCACTGACACTCGTTTGGCTACGCTTTATTATCGCTTTCGTTGTTTTATATTTCATTTTGAAAATAGCTGAGAAAAAGCAAAAGAAAAAAGTAACCATTCACAAAAAAGATTGGCTACTCTTCGCCTGGATTGGATTTATCGGCTATTTCATTTCGATTACTTGTCAATTTATCGGAACAAAATTATCTGACGCTCATACAGGCTCTTTAGTAACATCAGCTACACCTGCATTTATGGTTATATTTGCAGCGATCATTTTAAAAGAAAAACTAACCGCTCGTAGACTGCTATCTACTATCATAGCGACAATCGGTGTAATTATCGTCATTGGATGGGATATTGAAATTGGCTCCTATTTTATCGGTACAATCATTTTAGTTGGGGCCGCTATTACGTGGGCTTTACTATCCATTTATGTGAAGATTGCTTCAACTCGATTTTCATCCTTAGTTATCACAACGTACGCCATATTCTTTTCACTCTTTTTCATTACACCTTTTATGATATGGGAACTACAATCAACCTCTATCGAAACAGTAAACACGTACGTAATATTAGGCGTAGTATATTTAGGAGTCGTCTCAACGGCAGGTGCCTTTTTCCTTTGGAATAAAGGGTTAGAATTAATGGACGCAAGCATCGGTTCCTTATTTTTCTTCTTCCAACCTATCGTCGGATCATTGCTTGGTTGGTTACTCTTAAATGAGACATTAAATATTAACTTTTTTATTGGTGGTATTCTTATTATATGTAGTGTTTTCATTACTACTTTTGAAAAGAAATGAAAAAACAGGCAGAGATTCTTAATCTCTGCCTGTTCCACATTCTTTACGCACTCCAATGCGATGGACGGGACAACACTTTCGGTAATTTCGTATGTTTATCCCCTTTCGCTGCATTAATTTGAACTTGCGTCAGAAAAATACTATTTGTGAAATCCGCCCCGCGAATATCTGCATCTCGCAAATCTGCTCCGATAAGATCTGCTCCTCTTAAATCTGCTCCATTTAAGTTAGCCGCAATTAAATAAGCTCCTCTTAAATTCGCTCCTTGTAAATCTTTATTCTTCAAATTTGCTCCCATAAGGTCTGCTCCGCGGTGACTAATTCGTTTCTTACGCGCGGCATTCATTTCCTTCCAAACTAGCTCACTCGTTTCTAAAAGTAACACATTTACTTCCGCACGGTGTAATGGAATATTTACTTTCATTAACTCGTCCGCATTTAAATTTGATAAGCGCTCTGTCTCTCCAATTGCTTTACTTAGTTCTTTATGAATCGATTGTGTCGCCTGTAAAAGAATCGCCTCATTCAAATACCACAGTATTTCATGAAGCTGATGCATAACTGGAAAAGCATCGTACATTTTTCTCGCATGCTTAGCATCTTTCCGCCAATCAATCCCGTTAAACGTAACTTGCGAAATCTTCTGCCCAGCACCAAAACACTCAAACACTGTACAACCTTTATAACCTTTTCCTCTAAGATTTTTATGTATGCTACATTTAAAATCTGTTTGTAAGTTAGAACATGGCTTCCCGCCATCTTTATTCACCGCAAAATCTACCGATGCTGCGAACGGTAACGCCACGCAACATAAACCGAAGCATTTTTCGCAGTCTGCTTTTAAATGATCGTTATGATTAGTCAAAATATATACCCCCTGTTGTCTTTTGACTATTTCATAATATTCCAACCTTATTAAATAATCAATTTAAAAATAAATGAGCTTCTTTCATTTCAAATCATAACTTTATCATTCGATTTCCTTTCAATTGAAAAAGACAGCTTCTATCTAATGAATTATAATTAAATTATAAATATTCAAACTAAAAGGAGACTTACTATGGCACTCGAAATGAAAACAAACTGTCAAATTTGCGATCAATCTCTCGAATCAAATTCCGAAGCCTACATTTGCGTGTATGAATGTACATTTTGTGCACCGTGTACAGAAGAAAGACACAACGTTTGCCCAAACTGCGGCGGCGAATTAGTACGTAGACCGAAAAAGAAACAATAAAAAGCAAAGCGATATCGCTTTGCTTTTTTACTGTTTTTGGGATATATAGAAATTCTACCAATCACAAATTAAACGTTCAAAAACTTCACACAAACAGGCTCTGGTACAACAACATCAGACTGTAGCAGTGTTAATTTTCCTGTCGTTTCATTTCTTGAAAATAGCACAAGGTTATGTGACTTTTCATTTGTAGCAATAAGAAACTTTTCAGTCGGGTCTAATACAAAGTCCCTCGGCCAATTTCCTTCTGTAGATGTATGTGCAACAAATGTAAGCTGGCCTGAATTTTGATCCATACTGAAAACAGCAATACTATTATGACCGCGATTCGCCGCATACACAAAACGGCCGTCAGAAGAAATATGAATCGCACTTCCTTGACTATTGTCATCAAATTCTTTTGGAACGGTAGAAATATACTGCAACTCTGTAAAGGACCCTTCTTCCGGATTATATGATAATGCAATAACTTCCGAACTAAGTTCAGTCATTACATACGCATACTTTCCGTTCGGGTGAAAAGTAATATGTCTAGGACCACTTCCTGGGTTCACAGACAAGCTATTCACTTCCTTTAACTTACTATCTTTTATTTCATACGTAATGATTTTATCAATTCCTAAATCAACGCCTACCACATATTTTTCATCAGGAGTATATCCCGCGTAATGCGCATGTGGTTTTTCTTGTCTTTCTTTATTTGGACCAGAACCTTCATTTGCCATAATCGATGTAACAGGATTTACAGTTCCATCTTCTTCATTAACTACGAAAGACTCAATTGTTCCTTTATGGTAATTTGCTGTAACTACCGTACCGTTTTCACTATCCACACTAATATGACAAGGAGAAGCCCCTTCTACTACTTGTCTGTTTTGTTCCGTTAGCTCTCCTGTATAACTGTTAATCGAATAAGCAGCTACACCACCAGCTTCGCCTTCCTTAACAACAGAATAGAGATATTGATTATTTTTGCTAATCGTTACATATGTAGGGTTATCCAGCTTAGCCGCAAGCGTTACATTACTAACTTTTTGTGCTTCTGTATTTAAAGTAAAAGTATATATCCCTTCACTATTTTCTTTCGTGTACGTTCCAACATATCCAATAAACTCTTTGTTATCCGTCATTTTCATAACCCTCTCCCTATAGTTTTTGTTCATCATACTTCTTACCAAGTTCATAAAACTATTTTTGATTGAAAGAATATCCTAAAAAATCGGAGTACCTCTTTATAAGTTACCATATTTTTCTGCCAAATAACCTCTAAACCCATTTTTTCTGAAAAGCTGCTATACTTTCATATTCTTCTTCCAAGTGACGGGCCAAACGAATATAGATCGGTATTAATTCTTTATATTTCTCCACACTTTCCATGTTTGGCTCATGATAAAAATTGGCACCTACCATATTAGAAACTACATGTAATGTATTTATTTCACCTAAACTATATAAACCAAGGATAGCTGCTCCTAGACAAGAGCTTTCGAAACTTTCAGGAACATATACGTCTTGATGAAAAATATCTGCCATCATCTGTCTCCAAAGTTCCGATCTTGCAAAGCCACCTGTCGCTTGAATTTTTTTCGGTTCGCCAATTAGCTCTTTTAAAGCAAGAAGAACTGTATACAAGTTATAAATGATTCCCTCTAAAACAGCACGGATAAGATGCTCTTTCTTATGATGTAGTCCAAGCCCAAAGAAAGACCCCCGCGCATTCGCATTCCATAAAGGAGCTCTTTCTCCTGCTAAATACGGATGAAATAATAAACCATCAGATCCAGGATTAACTTTTGCTGCTATTTCAGTAAGCAATTCATAAGGATCTTTTCCTAAGCGCTTCCCATGCTCAACTTCTAACGCACATAATTGGTCACGAACCCACCTAAAAATCATACCACCATTATTCACCGGTCCACCAATTACCCAAAGGTCCTCAGTTAACGCATAACAAAAAGTCCTACCCTTCGGATCCGTTACAGGATGATTTGTGACAACTCGCACTGCACCGCTCGTACCAATTGTAATAGCAACTACTCCAGGTTTTATTGCATTCACACCTAAATTCGATAGTACTCCATCACTCGCTCCTATTATAAAAGGAGTAGTAACAAGTACATTCATCTCTCTTGCAAATTCTTCATCTAATCCTATTAAGGTGTGCGTAGTTGGAACGAGTTTAGAAAGCTTTCCCTCCGAAATTCCTGCAACACGAAGAGCTTCTTCATCCCATTTTAAAGATTTCAAATTGAACATTCCTGTTGCTGATGCTATAGAATAATCAATTACATATTCCTTAAATAACTTATAGAAAACATATTCTTTAATAGAAATGAATTTATAGCTATTTGCAAATAAATCAGCATGTTCATTTTTAAGCCAAACTAATTTCGAAAGTGGTGACATAGGATGGGTTGGTGTTCCAGTACGAAGGTAAATTTCATGACCATTCATATCATTCTTTATTTTTTCTGCCCAACTTGCACTTCTATTATCTGCCCAAGTAATGCATCTCGTTAACGGCTTCCCTGCTTCGTCTACAACAATGACACTATGCATTGCCGAACTAAAAGAAACACAAAGAATATCAACTGGCTGTACATTACTTGATTGTATAGTCTCTTTAATCGTATGTATGACTGCTTGAAAAATCTCTTCTGGATCTTGTTCTGCTATTTCTGGTGCGGGCGAATATAAAGGATATTCAATCCCATAGCTTGCAATTACAGATCCATCGATCGAAAACAAAACTGCTTTTGTACTAGTTGTCCCAATATCTACACCAATCATATATTTCGAACTCACTATGTAACCCCTTTCAAATCATTCCTATAACAAAAGAGCACCATGGTGTCTACAAAAAGACGCTCCCTTATGAGAGCTACGTTTTCATAAACTTCACTCTCATAAGGGGATCCTTTTTATAACCATTGTGCTGTTTTGAAAATGCATGGTGTCTTTTCATATCGCTGCTTTTACGTAATAAGGTACCAAACTCGAGATTTATTTTAAAGGATGAAGTTACATAGAGATTGGTCCTCTCGTGAAAAAGCAATTTGTGTAAACTTTACTTCCTTATAACTTAGGCGCCTTCGCCCAATCCGCAGCAAACTTCTCAATACCTTGGTCTGTTAATGGGTGCATAGCAAGTTGTTCAATTACTTTATAAGGAATTGTTGCAATGTGAGCACCTGCCATTGCTACACGAGTGACATGGTCTGGATGTCTAACAGAAGCCGCAATAATTTGTGTATCTAATTGATGAATATCGAACAATTCAGCTATTTTAGCAACTAATAGTACGCCATCTTCAGAAATATCATCTAGGCGACCTAAAAATGGTGAAACATACGTTGCACCTGCTCTAGCAGCTAAAAGGGCTTGGTTCACAGTGAAAATAAGTGTAACGTTCGTTTTCACACCTTTTTCAGTAAGGTAGCGACAAGCTTCTAATCCTGCTAGCGTCATTGGAAGTTTTATCGTGATGTTTTTATCACCACCGTTAATTTTAATCAGTTCTTCTGCTTGAGAGATCATTTCTTCAGCTTCTACAACATCTGGAGTTACTTCTGCCGAAACAGATTCAACTTTAGGCACTGCCTGACAAATTTCTGCAATACGGTCTTCAAACTTAATGCCCTCTTTCGCTACTAAAGAAGGATTCGTTGTAACGCCGGCTAAAACTCCAAGTTTATATGCTTTTTTTATGTCCTCAAGATTTGCAGTATCAATAAAAAACTTCATAATTCATTCCCTCCATTTTTTAAACATTAACGAGTTATACTTTTAAAATGTTTATTTCTTTTCTACTGCATGTCCACCAAACTCATTACGCAGTGCTGCTACAACTTTTCCTGTAAATGTATCATTGTCTAATGAGCGGTAGCGCATTAATAGAGACATTGCGATAACAGGAGTTGCTGTTTGAAGGTCTAATGCTGTTTCTACTGTCCATTTTCCTTCACCAGAAGAATGCATAACGCCCTTAATTTCATCCAATTTTGCATCTTTAGAAAATGCGTTTTCAGTCAATTCCATTAACCATGAACGAATGACTGAACCGTTGTTCCATACTCTTGATACTTTTTCATAATCGTAATCAAATTCACTCTTCTCTAAAACCTCAAACCCTTCACCAATAGCAGCCATCATTCCGTATTCAATTCCGTTATGAATCATTTTTAAGAAGTGACCGCTACCAGCTTTTCCTGCATATAAGAATCCATTTTCTACAGCTGTATCACGGAAGATAGGTTCAACGATGTCCCAAGCTTCTTGATCTCCTCCGATCATGTAACAAGCTCCATTACGCGCACCTTCCATTCCGCCAGAAGTTCCTGCATCCATAAAGTGAATGCCATCTTTCTTTAGTTGCTCATATCGGCGAATAGACTCTTTATAATGTGAATTACCAGCTTCAATTAAAATATCTCCTTTTGATAAAAGCGGAGTGATCTCATTAATAACAGAATCAACAACAGCGTGCGGAACCATTACCCAAAGAATTCTTGGTGATTCCAATGATTGCACAAGTTCGTTTAAACTAGACGTACCTGTAGCACCATACTCTTTCATTTCTTCCACCGCACTCGTATTTAAATCGAATGCAGCTACTTCATGTTTATGATCCATTAAATTCTTCCCTAAATTTAATCCCATTTTACCTAAACCAATTAATCCTACTCTCATAATATAATTCCTCCTTGAATTACCTTTCATCATAAATACATGTTAATAAAATGATGAATATCTTTTTGTCATATTGTTTTACATATAAAGAAACGTATGAAATACCTTCATGTAAGAATGTACTTATTTTTTCAATTCCTCATCTAACCACCATTTAAACTCACTTTCTTGTAATAGAGCATTCGCAGCATCTGGACCATACGAACCCGACTTATATTCATGAAGTGGTAACAAGTTTTCTTCGAATGCTTCAAGTATTGGCTGCACCCATTCCCATGACAATTCAACTTCTCTCCAGTGTGCAAAGAATGTAGAATCTCCACATACAGCATCATAGATAAGCCTTTCGTAAGCTTCAGGTATTCCCACACCTGTTTGCTCACAAGTAAAATGAATACGGATCGGTTCAAGCTCTCCATTGTTCAATGGATTTTTACTATTTAATTGGAGTGAAACATTTTCATTTGGGCTAATTTCAATGATTAACAAATTAGGCGCTGCATTTGGATTACTATCTTGATACTGCTGTTTTAATGTATTTTTAAACTCAATTACAATACGAGTAGACTTTTCTTTCATTCTTTTTCCTGTTCGTATGTAAAAAGGAACATCAGTCCAAAATGGGTTATCAATCCATAAGCGAGCCGCAACAAATGTATCTGTTTGAGAAGAAGGATTTACTCCTGGCTCCTCTCTATACGCCACAACTTGTTGTCCTTTTATCTCCCCTGAAGCATATTGTCCGCGAATGATATGGTTCTGAACGTCTTCTTTTTTCACTTTACGAAGAGTCTCCATCACTTTTCGTTTTTCCTCACGAATTTCACATGCATTAATCTTTTCCGGCAGATTCATAGCAGTCATCATTAATATTTGCAGCATATGATTTTGAACCATATCGCGAATGGCTCCTGCATGATCATAATATGCTGCCCTTTCTTCTACCCCAACCGTTTCACTAGCTGTTATTTGTACATTCGCTATATGTTCTTTATTCCAAATCGATTGAAGAACAGGATTTGCAAATTCAAGTGCTTCAATATTTTGAACCATCGGTTTACCTAAATAATGATCAATACGGTATATTTCGTCTTCTTCAAACGTTCGACTAAGCTTATCATTCAGCTCTCGGGCAGATGTAAGATCATGACCAAACGGTTTCTCAATCATTAGACGCTTCCATCCATCTGTTTTATCAAGTCCACTTTCTTTAATATTTAAAGCAATGGTCTCAAAGAAGTCAGGAGTAACTGAAAGGTAGAACATTCTATTCCCTTGTATATTTTGTTCTTCTTCCCTTTCATGAACTACTTGTAATAACCTTTTATAATCTTCTGGCTTATTCACATCTAACGGACAATAACGAAAATACTCTAAAAAATCTTCTATTTTCGGAGTACCTTCTTCTCTGCGACGAGAAAAAGTTTCTATGGATTCTTTTACTCTTTTTTGAAAATCTAAATGAGATACTTCACGTCTTCCAAGCCCGATAACAGATATTGGCTTTGGAAGCTTTTGATCTCTATATAAGTTATATAGCGCGGGGTAAATTTTCCTTTTCGCTAAATCCCCTGTCGCTCCAAATAAAACAAAGGTCATCGATTCCAATTTCAGTCCTCCTCGTGATGTATAGTCATTGCCAATATAGTAAGAATGCATTGTACAGAAGCTACTATTATTGTTGATCCAATCTTACTTCTTAACTTCTAATTTTTTATATTTGTCGCTTTCTAATTGTCCCCAATATTAATAGTGGCAATTCAAAGCATTTTCCCCACATCCTACTTACTCAGTTATACTTACATAAAATAACTAGATTACAAAAAGTAATTAAGTTATTTTATGTCTATCATATTAACTACATAGATTATTATCGTCAAGGAAAGTGTCTTGAATTAAAGATTTTTCATTTCGTAACATCTTATTAAAAATATGTTCATGAACTGAATAATAAAAAGGAAAAACCGAACATATTCTTGTTCGGTTTTTCCTTTTTATTATTGCTTTAAATGATTTTTAACTGCCCTTATAACTAATTCATGATCTTCTTCTGGTGGTAACCCTGAAACTGTTATCATTCCAATAACTCCTACATCTTTTATTTGCACAGGAACGCAACCACCAAACGCACCATAATCCGACCTATCTAAAAGATACTTTTCATTATATGGAACACCCGTTATTTCACTTTGTATTTGCATATAATACGAGCTATGATTGTGCAAAGAAACAACTCGTTTTTTACGCTCAATCCATTTCGTATTTTCCTCAGTTGTCCCCGTCATCTTGAAATGAAATAATTGCACACCATTTTTCGCTATATCAACAGCAATCAATTTCCCTTCCTTTTTCGCTGTTTCAACGATAAATAAACCTATCTGCAGTGCATCTTCATTTGTAAAAGAGGAAAATTGAAGTGTTTCCTCCTCTATTAAAATTTGTTTACTTATTTCATTCAAATTTGAAGTACTCATATGTTTATCCCCCTTACTCACTTTATGCCACATTGCTATTTTTAAAATTATGCGACCCTACCGTACGGACTTTCCATATAACTAATAACGTAAAGCGTATTCTTTTCTTCTTGTTGCTATTATGAATTATATTTAACGCACTAAAAATGTATGTCCTCTAGCGCTAAACATTTCGTATAGAAGTTTTCTTCCAGCTACTACTTACAAGCATAAAAAAACCAGTTGCTTAAGCAACTGGTTCACTAAAAGTTTTATCTAGGATATTCATTCAACCAAAGGAATGCTTGTTCATAATCATCGAAAAATTTTACAGATTTTTTTGTATTAGATTGTTGTAAATAATTCAGTATCTCTCCTTCTTCAAGAAGAAAAGCCATTGCCTTACTGTGTTTCAAAATCGTTTCATTGAAAAACTTCTCTTTCCATGCTTTTTGAACAGAAAAGTGATCTGGTATGTATCCTTTTCTATCGATCAACAATTTGTATTTCCGCCCTTCGGAAATGAATTGCTGACAAACTCGCTCGAAGCCATTAAACCATTCATAAACATCATCTGTTTTAATCTTGCCTATAAGACGAGTAACAATTATATCTCCGGAAACCGTTGTACTAATATTCAGTTTACTCAATCTGAAATCATCTCCCTTAGTTACAATTATGCGTGAATCCCTCATAAAATCAATAAGATCAAACTGTAACGCATTAAAAAGGGACAGACTCTCCAAACGGAGAAACCTGTCCCAAAATCGTTCTATTTTGCATTAGAACTAACAATCGTGAATTAGAATAATGATTTAATACTTGCTAAAACAGTAAGTACACCTACAATAATAACAAATACGTTACTCATTTTCCCTTTGTATTTAGCTAGTACTGGTACTTTTTGAATCGCATACATCGGTAATAGACATAAGATAGCAGCAACTAATGGACCGCTTAGAGAATCAATAAGTCCAAGAATACTTGGATTTGTATAAGCAACAAACCAGCATGATAATACAACAAAAGTAAGGACGATTGTTTTAATTGTTTTTTCTTCAATAACTTTTCCACGTGATTTACCGAACTTAATAATCATGTCACGCATTACTTCAAATGCTCCGATATAATGGCCAAGGAAAGATTTTGTAATAGCCACAAAAGCAATGATTGGAGCTGCAATCGTAATTACAGGTGAATTAAGCTCATTAGCAAGATATGAAAGGATTGATAAGTTTTGCTCTTTTGCCATTTTTAAATCCTCTGGAGTCAAGCTTAATGTACTACTCCAAACGAAGAACATAACTACAGCGAATGTCATGATATAACAAACTTTTTGTATTTGCGCACATTTAGCATCAGTAGCTTCTATTCCATACGTAGCTCTCTGTTTCACAACAAATGATGAAATCATAGGTGAATGGTTAAATGAGAATACGATGATTGGTAGAATCAACAGTATCGTTCCAAAATATCCTGTTCCTGTTGAAGCAGTAGAAACAGCTGAAAAGCTAAGCATTGACGTATTCCACTGTGGAATTAAAGATATTGCGATAAACAGTAGAGAAGCTATGAAAGGATACACTAGCATACTCATGATCTTTACAGTAATATCTTGACCAAAATTCAGTATAGCGATAAGACCAAGAACTAATACAAGTGATAAAATAGCCCTTGGAGGCTCTGGCATGTGCAATTGATGCACGATAAAACTACTTGCAGTATTTGTAAGCGCAACCGAATACATTAGCACGATTGTATAAATTGAACCGAAATATACGATGTTAAAAATGATACTTGCTTTATTTCCGAAATACTCTCTAATTGTACCTGTGATCCCCTCATCAGCAGAATTAGAAGCGTATATCATTTTAGCAAGTGCCCTATGTGAGTAATACATAACTGGATATGCAAGCAATGTAATTAGTAGTAATGATAATAAACCACCTGAACCTGCATTAATCGGTAAAAAGAGCACCCCTGCTCCAATTGCAGTTCCAAATAGGCTCAATGCCCATGTAGTATCCTGCTTATGCCACTTTTTCGGATCTGCATATTGCTCATTTTCTAGTGCGATATTTTCAGCTTGAACTTCTATTTTCTTTGCAGTATTCCCGTTCATATAATAACTCCCCCTTGTATCCTATTCTTGCGTATCTCTTTATAGCTAACGAACATTCCCTTTTTTCGGAAAATAAATTCCTTACAAGTTGCCCCACATTGTATGTCCTTCATCATAATGAATCCAAATTGAAACATTCGCTAGTTAGCGTCCTAACATAAATGTTAGCGTTCACAAAAAAGTTTACTCGTACTATCCGCTCTTTATATAAAGACCGCTTAAGAGAACAATATTGAATAGACTTCATAAATACGTTGCAACATTTCTAATAACAGTGTGTTACTTTAATGGTTTCTCTTACTTACTTGTAACAGTAATTTTAGATAAACCGGCCTCTCTTCATTTATGAGGCATTTCTTTCTCAATTCTATACATCACTTTCATAACTTCGGCAGCATTTATGGTATTGATTACACAAGCCACTGAAGCACTTTACATACATTTCGCCTCTAATCACACGCCTTTCTTTCTATTAATCGCATTTTTTATATTTTCTCCAGAGATCATAAAATTTCTCTCGACGCCCTCATTATAACGTGTATATTTATAAAATTAATATTTTTATATTTTCAGAAATATTCAATGGATATAATTTTACATGGATAATAATTTACAGTTAGCATGCAACCCTTGTTCCTATCGCTTATAACGGAATTAATCAGCAAAAAACACAGTAAAATATTGTTTATTCAAGATACTCATTTTAAAAATTTTTATATTCTTCTTTATCTAAAAATTTTATTTTGATTTAAAAAAGATATTCTAATAAATAATTAACGTGGTTAAAAAGAAATTTCTTTTTAAATGCATAAACCAATTTTTAGGTTATATATTATCAATATTGCATTCATATACATTTTTAGGAAAATACATATTTTAACTTGATGACAATAAGAGAACCGCTAACATTTCGCAAAAATCTTCGCTAAACGAAAAAATAAAATAAGCTGCCCATATATGGACAGCTTATTTACATCATTATCATTGTTAGGTGTAGGCAAACGAATCACTTCAATGTCATCTTAATTTTAGTTTTTTCAAATCTTCTTCAGGGATATTTCTATGTTTGTATTGAATGGGTTTTATTTCATTTCCTTTTATACGAAAAGTAATTGTGTCCTCTCCATAAGGCGGATTGTGTGCCCCTTCAAAAGTTTGAATTTGCACAGTTACATAGAAAATATAATTTGCTTCGTCTTTTGTTATTTCAACAATTTTTTCAGAACCTCGGTACCAAAGCTTCGGTTCCTTATAATATTTTTCAACTTCTTTACTTATTGGTTCTAATAAAAGATTAATTACTACTTCTTTTAAATTTTTTTTGGTACAGGTATTCTGTTAATCCTTTTTCTATTTACATTTATAATTTTCCAAAAACCACTTTTCTGTTCAACGGTATAAAGAACATTCGTACCATCCTCTTTCCAAAGATGAAAATAACCTTTAGTCCCCTTAATATATAATCGTGGTTCATCAATCCATTCACCTTCTGTTTGAACTATACCTAAAAACAGTTGAGTAAGCGGCGTTATCTTATAACCTATTTGATTAAAGTCACCAAACGAATAAAGTTCATAACCAGTTAAATCTATGTCAAAATATTCGTTGATTTCATTTTCACTTTTTCCAATTGCTTGAGCAGAAATACAGGGTAATAAAAAACTCAGAAGATATATGATGCTAATTATTTTTATTTTCATACCATCAATCACCTCTTTTATTAAAATGCAACAAAAGAGATGATATTATTGATTATTACACCATTAAACCTATTAAATACGAATAATGTAATCTTTAAAACCCCTCATTAACTAGCTCTTTTATCAAGTTTAATTTTGCAGAGAGCTCAATAAACCATTCTTCATCCCCTGTTAATAATGCAAGGTCTATAAGATAAAGGATTTGCTCCTTATTTATTACTTTTGATTCAGGGAGTTTGTTAACGTGTTTACTAAAGAGTAAAATCGCTTCGTTCATTGTGTACTTGTCGTCACGTTTCACAATGCTAACTGTAACTACATCTTCCACTTCATCAAGTGATACAATGTAACCAACTATGAATTCACCCTCATTTGATATTCCACGAACCCAATCTCCCACTTTTAAAACATGATTATTATTTGACATCATACTTTTCACCTTCTTATAAATATTTTTTGTAACGATAAAAAAGATATAAAAACTAACTTTAACTGTAATTCTTTTTATTACAGTTGTTTTTTAAGAACTCACGGCTACATAATAATTAAGCCGCTTAACGTTCTTGATTAATAAGGTCAACAACTTCTTTCATTGTATAATTCTTTAAATATTCACCTAGATGTTCTTCCGCACCTAAGAAAATAGCAAAAAGAACTTTCCGCATGTTCGAACCTACAATACACTGATCATTTGATTCTGGACACTTCGGCTGCAATGCACCTTCAGAGGTTATTTGATACATATTCCAAAGATTAATTTCACTTAAATCACGGGCAAAAATAAAACCTCCACCAGTTCCCTCTTTTGATTGTATAAACTTATGTTTTTTTAACAAACTTAGCACTTTGCGAATGCGTACTGGATGAACACCTGCACTTTCTGAAATAGCATTACTTGTTGACATCCGATCTGGCTGTAAAGCTAAATAAGTTAAACTGTGAATGGCCAAGGTAAAGTCGCTGTTCATCGTTGTCCTCCTACGATAAAAAATATGATTTCTCGCTTAGTAACATACTGTAACCATAAATATTACAGATAGGTTAGTCAAACGTTAAAATATATAAGAATCATGCTTAGCATGAAAAAATAAATCCCTTTATATTCTATCAGAACTCCCCTATATCTCCTAACTTCATGTAGCTTTTTAAGTTGCAAATAAATTTAAACAGTCCACTGTTTCTTAACTTGTTCTTCTGCCAATTGTTTAATTTTTGTCCAAATCGTATCTTTACTCACAATAACATTTGTGTGATAGTTTCTATCTTTATAATTAACTGTAACACATACTTCAATCACTTCTATTTCCTCCTTTCAAAATATTACTTATTAATTAGCCATTTTTTGCAATTCAATATTCAAAAATGTTCGAACGCTACGCGGTAAAAATTTGCGAATTTCTTCCTCGTTAAAACCAACCTGTAATCTTTTTTCGTCCAGCATAATTGGACGACGTAACATTTGAGGATACTCAATTATTAATTTATAAAACTCATTAAGCGAAAGCGCCTCAATATTTATATTTAATTCCTGAAAAGTTTTAGATCTAGTTGAAATAATTTCGGTAGCACCATCTTCAGTTAAACGAAGAATGGATTTAAGTTCATCAACTGTAAGCGAATTTGATACGATATTTTTTTCGGTATAATCAATTTGATGTTCTTCAAGCCATGCTTTTGCTTTTCGGCACGAACTACAGCTTGCTGTCGTATATAAAATCACCATATTTTACACACACTCCTTTACTTTTTAAATTATTATATAGATTATTGAAATGTATTAAAAAAAATTACAGTTTAGAATGAAATACACGTTATATTTTTTATTCGAGAATATTTAATTTATCTGTTTTTTACAAACAATAGCAACTCACTTCTAAAAACTATACTGTAATTTTAAACTTTACAGTTCTATTAATCAACTGTTAAGTCTTGGATGCATTCCATTAGCGAAATAAATTATATTCCACTTTATTCATTTCTTCCCGACATGTTTAGCATAATAAAAGCTACTGCATTGAGCACAGCAGCATTGTAGGAAGAAATACGCGGACAAAAAAAGCAAAGCGCGTACACTTTGCTTCTTACAAAATCCCTTTTAACTTTTTACCAATTAACTCCGCTACATATTCATAACCTTGTCGGCCAAAATGTAAACCGTCTTTTTCATCATCTTCTACTAATCTTTTATAATGAGGCTCTTGAATCATTTCAGCATATAAATTTAGAAAATAACTTCCTGTTTCCTTCGCCACTTCCTCTACTACGTCTGCATACTGACCAAGTACTTTATTTGTTCTATTATGCTGGCGTTCTTCATCAACTGGTGCAGGACTAATAAGTAATACTTTTTCCGGTGAAATCATACTTACAATTTTCGCTAAATTGTCTTTGTATACTTGCAATGGTACTGGATCAAATAATACCGAATCATTCGTACCAAGAAAAACTGTTACGAAGTCTGGTTTATGTGATAGTACATCATCTTCAATCCTATGTAACGCATCGAACGTATTATCACCCGGAACCCCCGCATTTACCACCTTCCATTTTGGAAACATCTCCCGCAAACGCGGTGTTAACCTCGGCGTTTCATCAAAAAACGTTTCATCAGCTGTAATACTATCACCAAAGCATACTAACGTATTAATAAAAACTAAATCTCCTTTTACGTATGAAATAACTTTCCTTCTACCGCCTTTATATATCTTTCAGCAGAACGTTCCACTGCCTCATTTGCATTCTCTTTCACTACTCGGTGAAAAGCATTATATAAACGATTAAATTGTAACGGCTTCACTCGATTCGCCATTTCCTCCACTTTTCTCGCCGGTAATGGAATTAAGTTTGGATAGCTGTACATGAAGCTCACCCATTGCTGATCCGCTACGACTTGAATAATATCACCTGTTAATAAAATACCTTTCCCACCATTTCCTTCTTCCCAATGTAATACAGAACCGCCGCTAAAATGTCCTCCGAGACGATGAATAGTAATTCCGTCCGCTAATTGTAAAGACTCGCCAGACCAATAAATAATACGACTACTCGGGCGTACTACCCACTCTTTATCGTCTTCATGTATATAGATTGGTACATCAAACGTTTCTGCCCATTCTACTTGCGTTGAATAATAATGAGGATGAGATAGTGCTATCGCATCTAACCCGCCCCACTCCTTTATCTTCTCAATTGTCGTTTCATCTAAATAAGTAATACAATCCCATAGTAATCGATACGCTTCCGTTTTTACTACATATCCTGTTTGACCAATTGCAAATGTCGGTTTTGTCGTAATACTATAAAGCCCATTTTCTTCTTCTATCATTTCATTTTTATATGTACCACTCGATTGCAAGTTTTCTAAAGTCGTCCAAGACTGTCCTTTCGGATTCACATATTGTCTCTCCTCATCACAAATAACACAACTTACCGGTTCTTCGACACTCGCTGCATACTGTACGCCGCACGTTGTACAAACGAAATTTTTCATAATAATTCCCCCTATCCCTATATTTTTATGAAGCTGATTTTTGTTGATAATGATCTAATTTTTTATTTTCAATTAATAAACCGATTAGAGTCAGTAAGTAGACAACTGTAACTGCCAATGGAATGGCAGTAAATCCATTGTCTGCAAAAAGAATCCCGCAAACTGACGTTACGAGCACAGTCCCTACTGACAATACACCATAACTTTTACTTTCATAAATCCATACGTACGGTACAAAATGAACCCCTATTAACATCGCTACTACAAAAGGTAGCCACTCTAGAAATTGAAAATAGGCAAGTAATACAAACGGAATATTTAATACATTTATCCCGCCAATTAATCCAGCTAAAGTTCCTAGCGGATTTCCTTTCGCAAACATATCAATTTTCAATATAGCAGCTATCATTAAGCCAAAAGGAAATACACAACCCATACCAATTAAATACACCCACACAACTTGCTTTTCTGAAAGAAGAACACCCGTTACACTTGCTACAATCCAAAATAAAATACCAGCTATTATAACTGGAAATCCTCTTTTCGTTCTTTGTGCTAAATCTCGTTTTGCTTCTGCTATGTTCATTTCACTATCTCCCCAAACTATTTGTACTATAAAGCCGGCTTAATTTTGCCTATCCAATAACGCCAAGCTAGTAAATAATCTTCTAAATCTTTGGGGTGGTGTCTTAAACATGTGTCTATACGCAAATATAATCCTATGACTATTTCCTCGTATAAATCTCGATCTTTTTTAAGGAATACACATTGCTTCATCGCATAATCAATCGTTTCTTTCGTTAAATCTTCCGGAGTTGAACAGAATGCGTAAATTAAGTCATATAAAGGATCTCCAAGGACTGGTAACGGATCAATTACTCCATGTAACTTATTCTGCCGGAATATAAAATTATGAAATCCGAAATCACCATGTAATAAAAAGGGTTGATTTACTCCGGCTTCCCTATTTGCTAGTTTAAGAACCGTTCTATATTCTTCTTCACTTATGTAACATCTTACATTTTCATAAGCTTCCATCACATTTGCAGTTAAAAATTCATTCCAAGATTGAACCGGACCTTCTTTCCATCCCCAGCCTTCTGCCTCTGGAACCATTTTATACTTATTGATAACTTCTTTTACAAGTGTACGAAGCGTACTTCGTTTATATCCTTGTTTACACGAAGTATTACCTTCCAGGAAAGAATACACGAAATATGTATGTAAAGGTTCCTTATACAAAAGCTTTGAAAATAAAGTATTCCCCTCATAAAAAGAAAGAAAATTAGCTTCTTCACGTATTACTTCCGCTTCATTCAGCTTTACTACATATTTTTCGTCCAACAAATATACAGTACTTGTCGTTCCTCCGTTCAACGCTTTTACGCTATTTGGAGCATGTGAAATAACTTTCTCTTTAACTAGTTGTGCAGCAATTATTGAAATGTCCATTCTCTCACCCTTTAATTTCGAAGATCCCCCCAATTCAAAAGACAACTTTACTATTATTTGACAAACGAATAGGAAACCCCTTCCAAAATCTTAATATAACAAAAATTCATTTACTTTTATATTTCAAAAATAAGGAAATACTAACAACAACGTTACATACATATTAGGAGGACAATATGAAACCTGAATTTTTAAAAGCAGTACATGATGCCATTGGAAGTGTCGAACACATTCATATAGAAGAAAGCGGTGCTGACAGCTTACTTATCCATCATGATGATGCACAGCAATTACAACAAGTCGCTAAAACGTTAGAAAACAACAATTTCCGCTCTGCTTTAAGAACAACTGGAGATGCTTCGTATATTGAAGTGTTGAACAGATAATGAAAGTCTGGATGTATTCCGGGCTTTCTTTTTTTATCCCACATTAACGGGCAGTAAGACCCCCACTGATTAAAGTTTCACTTTATATTGAAACTTTAAACTCTTTCACATACACCGCTGTTCCAGCAATATCTATTTGTAATTTCTCATTTTCTACATCTTTCGTTACATATACCGTTACACGGCCATCTTTATTCATTTCCTGTCCTTGTTCAACGATTAATTCCATTTTATGGTCAAAACCTTTCTCCAAATACATCGCATAGTACGCTCCCATTACACCTGAAGCTGTTCCTGTCACTGGATCTTCAATCGTTCCAGCATAAGCCGATGAGAAATGACGCCCATGCATTTGTGCCTGTTCATCATAAGTTTCTAAGCAAACTGGATGAATAGAAGCGTTAGGTATTTCTTTTAATACCGATGGAAACATCTCATTGTTAGGCTTCATTCTCTCACATATATCTAGATTTTTAACCGGTACAATTACAGTCCAGTTTCCTGTACTTCCATATACAATCGGTAAACTTACATCTAAATCATTTACGTCCAAACCAATGCTATGAGCTAATTCTTCTTTTGAACATGCAAATTCTTTAAACTGAGGTGTAGCCTGCCTCATTTTAATAAAGGTTTCTCCCTTTTCATTTACATCTATTTGTATTGCTAAAACCCCTGCCTTCGTTTCAATCGTAAAACTTGTTTTCTCTTCTAATAAACCTCTTTCACACAAGGCAAATATTGTTCCAACTGTTCCATGACCACATAAATCCATTTCAAAACGAGGGGTAAAATAGCGAACCTTTAAATCTGCTACTTTTGAAGAAAGAACGAAAGACGTTTCGTTAAATCCAACTTTTTCAGCAATACGCTGCATTTCCCCTGCTGTTAATCCATCCGCCTCTAATACAACACCTGCTGGATTCCCCATATTTGGTTTATTCGTAAATGCCTCGTAATGAAATACCTTTATAGTCTTCATTTTCTTTTCTCCTAACCTTCTTTAAAAATTTTATAATAAAGCTCTATCTCCGTTTTCACCGAACAACGATTTCTCCAAAATACCCTCTGCATCTTTTCATTTGAAGTATGTGTACTTCCGATGTAATAAGTAGCACCCATTTCCTTTAACATATGTAACGATTGAAGATGCATTTGGGAAGAGATTCCTTTCCCGCGATAATGAGGCATTACCCCAAAGTAAAATAATCGTCCTTCATTTTCCGTTCCAGACTCTATATGCGGTATGGACAAACCAATCGGATCATTTTTATCATAAAAAACAATGCATGACTTCTCCCAGCCTTTACCTAACTCTGTTTGCACTGAATAAAAATGCTCATCAATATTTAAAATTGAAGTTTGGTTTCCTGAGTTCAACATACATTGCTCCCAAATGGATTTAAAATCTTTTGCCGATAAAGTTTCTTCTATTGAACGGTATGTAAATTGTTTTTCAAGTGCCTCTACATCGTCTAACTCTCTACACACTTCTATCTTTGCTGCATGTAAAGAAAAATCCGCATCAAGTAACACCCTCACACTTGAGTTATAACTACTAAACCTTTTATTTAATACAATACTCGCTCTTTTTAACTCCCAGTCAAAACAAATCTCTTCAAATCTACTTATCTTTTCTTTATATGTTTGTACGTTATAAAAGAAATCTTCTTCTATCTCTTCAATCGTTACTGCATTTGGCAAGCCATTTAATACTTTTTTAGAAGGGCCAAATAAATTCTGAATGATTGTAAGATCGCATATCACCACTTCAATTCCCCCACACCTGGCTCAATAAACTTCCCTGAAACGTCCTCATTTGAATCAATTACCCAATCATATATATTTTGCGCTCCTTCAGCCGGAGTCATATTCGCATCAAAGGCACCAATATCAGTCTTTAATTTTCCTGGGTGAATTGCCGTTACACGAATTCCTTTATTCTCAAACTCTTGTTGTAAACAAAGTGTTAGCATATTTTGCGCAGCTTTAGCAATTCGATAGGAATATGAGAACTGACCTTGCGGAAATTCTTTGTTCGCCATTTTATGTAGTGATCCTAACCGAGAGGACATATTTATTATTCTCGGCTGATCCGATTTAGCTAAAGCCACATATGTACCTTTTACAGCTCGAATTACGCCTAAGCAGTGAATATTAAATAAGTCCGTTAACTCTTCTGAATTTGTATGTAAAATCTCAGTCTCCTTTCCAGTAATTCCAGCGTTATTTATAACTAGATCCATATACTCTGTATATCCCTCGAGCTGGTTCTTAATCTGCTCCGTACTATCATCAAGTGATAAGTCTGCCAATATAGGAAAACATCTACAACTAAACATTTGCTTCAATTGCGTTACCGCAACCTCAGTTCTAACTAACGGATAAACGATATGCCCATTTTCATGAAATACTTTTACTAACTGTAACCCTAACCCGCGATTTCCCCCTGTAATTAGAACTCTCATATATCCATCTCCTTATTTTTAAAATAAATAAGAAAGTCCATCCATTTACCATTCTCTAAAGAAAATGCCTCTCTCTTGCATTCAAGTGAAAAACCTGTTCTTTCCGCAAGACGAACGGATGGCTCATTATCAACATGTATATGTAATTCAATTCTATGGAAATGAAGACTATTAAAAAATAACGATAACGCAGCTTTCACACTTTCAATACCATATCCATTTTTCCAGTATTGATTATGTATGGAATACCCCATCATCGCCCATTGATAGTCCATACGTAAAATTTTTATAAGCTCTAGCTTCCCAATATTAGCCCCATCTTCTTTACGAAAAATACCTAATACATACATCTCATCTCGATTTGCTGCTTCATCAAAACCTCTTATCCATTCCGTGAACCATTCTTTTGTTGATGATGCCATAACTTGATGGCCATCGTCATATTTATACTGCGATGGTAGCCTCTTATGAAATCCATCTAACCAACTTTCATAATCATCATTTTGGAACGGACGGATTATGAGCCTCCCTGTCTCTACTTGTAATAACGGTAGCTTCATTTATATCTCTTCCTTTTATTAATGATTGAATATTCTTTATTATCTTACACAAAATACAAAATCTAGTAAATTATTATGTTCTTTACAAACAAAAATCCAGTTATGCTTTGTACATAACTGGATTCCTCATCATCTAATCGTTTTTTATTTTACAAGTACACCTTCTCTTAATTCCCTCTTCAACACTTTCCCTAAAGCATTTTTCGGTAATTTGTCCATAAATACAACGTATGGTATTTTATAACTTGCTAGTTTCTCTTTACAATGCCGTATAATTTCTTCTTCGGTTAAAGACGTTTGCATATCTTTTACAATATACGCTGTCGGAATCTCTCCCCAAAAGTCATCTGGAACTCCAACTACTGCAACTTCTAAAACACCATGTATTTCATGAATAACATCTTCTACTTGATCTGGATATACGTTGTCACCACCGCGTATAATAACGTCTTTATATCTTCCCATAATATGCAGGAATCCGTCATCATCTATCATGCCAGCATCGCCCATGTTAAACCAATTATCTTTTACTACCTTTTTTGTCGCCTTTTCATTATTCCAATACCCTTTAAACATGTATGGACTTCTTACATGAATCTCGCCAACTTCATTTGTTGTTAGTTCATCACCTGTTTCTGGATGAACAATTTTTAACTCTACATGTTTCAAAGTTTTCCCTACAGAAGACATCTTTTCTTTTCCCATCATTGGATGCCATGAAGTTACAACCCAACCTTCTGTACTCCCATATCCTTGCACCATATATATTCCTTTTTCCATATATTTTTGAATAAGTGTTTCTGGCACTTTTGTACCACCACTTTGTGCTACTTTAAAAGTTGAAATGTTACGTTCTTTTTTATTTAGCTCCTCAAGCATGTAGCTATAAACAGCTGGGAACGCAAGCATCGTAGTAATTTTCTCTTCTTCAATCTTATCCCAAATAAGAGCAGGATTCGAATCAGCTAAAAAGATCATCGTAACACCATGATAAATACAATTTAAAATAGAAAGCACTCCACTCATATGAAATAATGGATGTACGGATAAAAAGCGCTCACCTGCAGGAATTTCTCTTTGGCCCGCAATCTCAGCAAAATAATGATGTAAGTTTTTATGTCCAATTACGCATGCTTTCGCCTGTCCGGTCGTTCCTGAAGTAAATAAGTAAATCGCATCATCCTCTTCATGAACTTCTACATTCGGTTCTGTCATTGGCTGTTCTTGTAATGTTAATTCAAATGAACCAAATCCTTCTTCAGTCGTTTTAATTACATAAGGAATTTCTTTAACAGCATCAATCTTTAAAGCTTCATGAAATTCTTCATCAATAACTAACACTTTTAATTTTGCTTCTTTTACAATCGTTTCTAATTCAAAAGCGGTAAGCTGATGATTTAGCGGAATACATACAGCTCCAATTTTTAAACTTGCCATCATAACGCTTGGAAACGGATGATTATTTTTGCATAGTATTCCAATACGATCCCCTCTTTGTACACCGTTATGTAGCAAATAGTGTGCAAGCTGATTTACTCGTTCATTATACTGCTGAAACGAATACCTTTTCTCTCCCCCTACAAGCGCTTCCAAATTTGGTGATTGCATTGCTCTTTTTTGTAATAATTTTTGCATCGTTCTCAAGTAAAACTCCCCTTTATATATGTTAGGTTTTTTATTTTACCAGATTAACTATTAATTTACTAAAGATTACACTTAGTGAATATAAAATCAATAAAAATAGCCATCTACTTAACAAGTAAATGGCTATTTCCTCTTATATATTAGAATACTCCTTATTCATCACATAGCGCACATACTCCGGTGCACTTTTATTAATCTCTTCATCACTTAATTTATATTCGGCACCATATAAATAAAATGAAGGTATAAATTTCATGTCTGTATATAAGCACGTAGCTTGAAATGGTTTCGTTAACTCATCCATTGTAATTCCGCTATTTTTATAGTCTTTTTCTAATCCACCTATAGAAATAGCTAGACCAAATTCTTTCCCTTTCACTTTATCTCCTTTTGATCCGTACGCAAATCCATATGTTAATACATCGTCAAACCATTTTTTTAATAATGGTGGTGAACTGTACCAATAAAGCGGAAATTGAAATATATATCTGTCATGTTCTACTAATAGCTTTTGCTCTTCCTCAATATTAAACTCCCAATTCGGTGCCGCTTTATATAATTCATGCACCGTTATTTCATCCGAATGTTT
Organism: Bacillus pretiosus; assembly: GCF_052947655.1. NCBI lineage: Bacteria > Bacillati > Bacillota > Bacilli > Caryophanales > Bacillaceae > Bacillus > Bacillus pretiosus. Next base: position 3,278,114 of record NZ_CM129593.1, read on the forward strand.
CTCAAGTTCTTCGATCCATCTTTTATTAATTTTTGATTTTTCAATATCAGGGTGTGCTACAATTACAAGTGTTCTCATCATCTTCCATCCCCTTTTTAAATTATTCAATCCTTTACGTATTAGTATGAGTGAGTCACATATAATTGAAAAGTACGTACTTTAAAGTGCTATAGGAACCTTAAAGTACCTGTGGAGGTGTTATATGAATCAAAATGAAGACTGCCCAATTGCAACGACACTCGATGTAATCGGCGGAAAATGGAAAGTTCATATTTTATGTGTGTTGATGGATGGAAAAATGCGAACAAACGAAATCCGACGAGAAATCCCAAACATTACGCAAAAAGTTCTAACTCAACAACTTCGCCAACTTGAAGCTGATAGGATTATCCATCGTACTGTATATCAAGAAGTACCACCAAAGGTTGAGTACACAATAAGCGAATACGGGAAATCTTTAATGCAAATTATGGATGAACTATGTGAATGGGGAAAAGATCATCAAATGAAAAGATTACATGACTAAAAGAACATTATCGTCTTTATTAAATCTTCTACATTCATATTAGTAGTTCAATATTTCTACTGAAATTTTATATTAGAGGTACTCCAACAACTCGTAATTTAGAAGCCCAAATCTTTCAAAAGTAAAAAACAATAACATTCATCTACAAATACTCTTTATAACAAAAGTATCCTATACTTTTTACCTTATATTTTATTCGGACACTTTTTATTCATTGAACCGCATCCTAGTTGTTAGACATATAGTCAACAATTTGAGATGTGGTTTTATTATTCGGATAACAGCTCTCATCAACTTTAATAATCATGACTGCAGACAAAATACTTTGCAAAGAGTTCCTGTACAAGGTGATTTTTCACATAGACTTACCAAATAGAATTTTTATAAAAAACTTCTCACATTTAAATTGGACAAGCATATTTTATTGTATGGGGACTCCCTACTCATAGAAAACTACCTTTCTATTCTAAGAGCACGCATATTTGTGTGCTCTTAAACTATTTACAATAAAATAAAGAGTTTATTAATTTGCTTAATTCACTATCGGAAAAGTACCCATAATAATATCTTTATATTTATCTATTGTTTTTTGATTTTTATAAAACTATATTATTTTGGAGTTGGTTAATACGTTACAAAAAACTGACCGTGTAATCATTATGGTCCCTCCATTTTCTCAAGTGTTTGTTACATTTTACTCATCATCAGGAGAACTTCTTTCATCACAAGTCTTATCTAATACCTCTCCACATCCTGTATCAATGTATGCACTTAATGAAATTGAAAGCGAATTATTTGAAGTCGAGTTACAACCACTACTTCTTCATTAAAACTGCGAATAGCAGAAAGACCTTTACAACTCCCATATGGAACTACAGTAGTAGCATTTTTAGCAAAAATATCACAAGCAGAAGAAGCTGCAGACACGCTATATAGCTTTAACTACACACTTACTAAGTAAACTTCTCCTAGGAACTTCATTTTAGTTTCCCAGGAAACCAAAATGAAGTATAATTATATATGTACAATAGATAACATTTATAAATCTATTTACAATTTTTCACATTAGCTCTTAAACAATTAAATAAATGGAGGGCATGATATGGACAATTATTATGATGTAGCGGTAGTTGGTGGTGGTCCAGTTGGACTTATGGCAGCATGTGAATTAGCTATCCAAGGCGTAAAAGTTGTTGTTTTAGAGAGAAGATTAGACCGGGTACGAAATTCTAGAGCACTCACACTACACCCCCGCTCCTTAGAATTGATGGCTATGAGAGGTATTGCAGATCGATTTTTAGCTAGAGGAAAGAAATTAAATACAAGTCATTTTGCTGCCTTAGATACAAGATTAAACTTTAAAAATTTAAATACTGATTTTCCGTATACACTTTTTATTCCCCAATCTATTACAGAAGAAATATTAGAAGAACGTGCATTAGAATTAGGTGTAGTCATTAAACGCGGGCATACTGTGAAAGACTTAAAACAATATGAAACATTTGTACAACTAGAAATAGAACAAAGAGAAACAATATATAAAATAGAAGTTCCATATGTAATAGGAGCTGATGGAGCAAGAAGTATAGTTCGTGAGTTATCAAATATACCGTTTAATGGAACAAACACAACAACTACTGCTATATTAGGTGATGTTATTTTAGAAGATATACCAGATACTCCATTTTTATCTACTTCTAATATAAATGGGATATTAATGATGGTACCTATTACAACTGATGTATTTCGTTTTGCAATTGTTGATCCTAAGAATCAGACAATACCTGTTCATGTTGCTGTTACAGAAAAAGAGTTTATAGATAGTATTTATAGTATTACAGGTGAACATCTTCAAATTAAGAGCACAATATGGCTTTCTCGTTTTGGCAATGCAACCAAACTAGCAAATACTTATCAACATAAGCGTGTATTCTTAGCAGGGGATGCAGCACATATTCATTTCCCTGCTGGAGGACAAGGTTTGAATGTAGGTCTACAAGATGCTTTTAATATAGGCTGGAAATTAGGACTCGCAATAAAACAAAAAAAATATGAACGCCTATTAGAAAGTTATCATATTGAAAGACATGCTGTGGGAAAACAATTTTTCAAGGAAGTACAAGCGCAAGAACAATTAATGATAAACTTTTCAAACGCAGGAATGGAATTAAGGGGTTTATTTTCGCACCTACTTACATACCCCGAGATAAATCACGATTTATCTGAAAGAGTAAGTGGCTTAGGAATAATGTATTCATCGATGCACGATACAGAAAGGCATCCATTGATAGGAAAAAGATGTACAAATCTCACTATTTCTTCTCTAAATAAGAAAAGTTATAAACTCTTTGAATTAATGCAGGATGGTAAATTTATCTTATTAATACACCCTTCTTATATAGATAAGATAAATAAAATAAATATTGATTCACACATAAAAGTGATAATAGGAGAAATACAAGATTCCAAGTTAAAAAATATAGATACCGTTTTGATTCGACCGGATGGTCACATAGCCGACATTGAGTATAACAAGGTAAATAACTACGAATAGTCTAGAAAAATGATTATCAATTGTATTAGTGATACAAGATAAATTCACTTTTATAAAACGAAAAGAATCCTATTTATTTAGGACTCTCTTCGTTTTGCCCATCTCACTATTTATAAAAACATATCTACAACGGAAGAAACACTACATTTACAGTTAACTATAAAATCCCGTTCCAAAGGACTACCCAAAACTCCCCACCTACATACTCCCATGATCAAAAATATTTGTCTCTATTTCATATAAAGTATGATAAGCATCCATAAAGATAAAGCACCAAGGATAGCAAGCACTATACGAGTAGATAGTACCCTTACTTCGAAATCGGTTTTCTTGGATGGTTCAGGATATGCAATTACATAAATCCCTTTTAATAGTGCGAGCCATGCAATAAGTGTAATGAGTCCCTGCCAATTAAGTTCCCAAACATTATGTAGAATAACAGTACCTAATCCTAGGAAAATTGATAGAAAGCCATACATAATTCCAAATCCTCTGTCTTCTACCACTAATTTTTTCAGTTCACGTAGTATAGATGGTCGCACAAAAAGTATTCCTGAGATGATAACCGTTATCCACCCCCAAAAAAATCCTAAAAAAAGGCTTACCTCCATTGTTACTCCACTCCTTTCAATTACATTTATATTTCAGTTATTTTCCCTTTAGTATTAGATCTATAGATAAAAAACTAAAAATGTAACTTTGGAGTAAAGTCGTACTCTTTATAAAATATTTCATGTGTACATAAATAATCCTTCACTTTGTTAAATTTAACAAGGTGAAGATCATACAATATTATTAAATAAATAAAATAATCTAACTAAGATGTATAACAAATTAATAACCAGTCTACATACAACTTATGTAAGTAAGAAAATCACATACACTTATACATATTACTTTTGTATAAAATCTTAAAAATTGTAGTCACACAATTACTTTAGCATCCTCTTCTTAATGTCTAGACAATCAGTATTTAAACTAAACATGCTAATATTGATTTTGTGCGATGGTCCGTTACCTCATAATAAATTTCTAACCCTTTCCGAGTACCTGTAACGACTTTCGTAGCTTTTAGTTTAGATAAATGTTGACTAATTGTACTTTGAGGCATTTGTAACGTTTCATACATTGTCGTTACGTTAATTGGGCCTTTTGCAAGCATTATTTTTACTAATGATAAACGGACAGGATGTGCTAATACCTTCAATACTTCAGTGATTTCTTCATACATTTCTTTCATATTTTTTCTCCCCTTTTATATAAACATTAATGATATCCATATATATAATTCGAAAGGATATACGATTTTATGTCCGTCATTTTAAAAAAATGTTAAAAAATATCTTCAGATGGAAGGAATCTCCCCTCCGTTCAATATTCTATAGATTTTTCTTCCACTAAATATTATGTGGTAGGAGCTTTCCTTACTGAGACCCTCTGCCATTTTTCCCTTCCTGATTTCCATTATTCCCTTGGGAACCTCTACCATTGTTCTCTTGCTGGTTCCCATTATTCCCTTGCGACCCTCTTCCGTTGTTTCCTTGACCATTCCCATTATTTCCTTGCGATTCTCTTCCATTGTTTCCTTGCTGATTCCCATTATTTCCTTGGGACCCTCTTCCGTTGTTCCCTTGCTGATTTCCATTATTTCCTTGGGACCCTCTTCCGTTGTTCTCTTGCTGGTTCCCATTATTTCCTTGGGACCCTCTTCCGTTGTTCCCTTGCTGATTTCCATTATTTCCTTGGGACCCTCTTCCGTTGTTCTCTTGCTGGTTCCCATTATTTCCTTGGGACCCTCTTCCGTTGTTCTCTTGTTGATGTCCACTATTTCCTTGGGACCCTCTGCCATTTTTCCCTTCCTGATTTCCATTATTCCCTTGCGACCCTCTTCCGTTGTTCTCTTGCTGGCGCCCATTATTTCCTTGGGATCCTCTTCCGTTGTTCCCTTCCTGATTTCCACTATTCCCTTGGGATCCTCTACCATTGTTCTCTTGCTGGTTCCCATGATTTTCTTTTATTTGCTTAGATTGCTTTTGTTCTATATACTCTTTTTTCTCATATCTTTCTTCATTTACATGAGTTGCATCTGGTGATATGTCAGATGGCGACTTTGGTTGCTCTTGATGAGATGGAGTGAGCGATTTTTTCTTCTCATTCTCTTGTTTTATATAAACGCCCGTTCCAACTCCTGCTTTCTTGGCATCCTCCCGTATTTCCATCGTACTGCTTTGATATTCAACTGTAATATGTTTTATCTCATACTCTTTCTTTAATTCCTGCAAAGCCTTTTCCAACTGTGGTTCTAACGATTTATCCTTTGCAACAGCCGTTAGCATAACTTTCTTATCATTTGTTAAGTACTTATCCTCTTGACTCTGCTTTATAATCGTACGTATTACGTCTTGCAGATGCTTATTTTCCCACCCTTTCATTTCTTTTAAAATACGCCTTCCGTCATCATTACAAGCCCGCAAATCTATAACACGAAGATCCTCCGTTACGCTCGCCTCTAAACTTGGATTTATATCAACTGAGACATAAGCAAACACTTTTTCTTCTGGTTGATTGTAAAAAAACAGCAATACGCATAGAAAACCAGCAACAATTACTGTTGTAGGCTTTAAGAAAGGTGGTATGGAAAAACGCGGCGCTCTTTGTTCCTGTTTGTTAAACGAGATTTCCTCTCCTATCATGTATGGGTGCGCTTTTCTTTTAAATGTAATAAACTCTCCATTTGGAGTTAAAACAACTACGTTATGCTTTTTTATATCCATCACAATTCCTTTATTCATCATGCTTTTCCCCTCTTATGTAATCAAGAATATATGTATAGTTGTTTGCAAAAATAATGCACATTGCAATAATGTATTTTCTATGTCGTTCCAACGTTTTACGACTTACCCTAACACGTGGTTCAATATGTTTTAGTGGTAATTTTTTCTTTCGGAACAACTCTTCCATCATTTCCTCTTCTTTTATAATAATCTTCACAATTTCTATTAGATGTTCACGCGTATCACGATGTTTAGGAGATTCTTTAGCAAGCTCTGAAAATGTGATTTTAAACTCAGCTAACACACTTTGAAAATGAAGAATTTCCTCCTTACGGTTACTATTTTCGATCTCTTTCATATACTCCGTAAGCGATACTTGCATTTCTAACATTTTCTCTTGCTCATCTTCTTTTAAAAAGACAAAGTTATGCTTAGACTCCTTGCGTATATAGTCAATTACATCTCTTTTTATAAGAAGATCAGCAAACGCTAGAAAAGATTTCCCTTTTTTATATGAATACTGTTCAATTGCTTCGTTAAACGCAAACAGTCCAATACTATATTCATCATCCTGTTCTGTAATATATCGGCGACAGACAGACGATATGGATTTTCTAATAAAAGGCTGATACTGTACGATAAATACTTCCCTATCTCCTCCGTTGTTTTGTATGTTATATACGATATCTTCTATTTTCGGTTTTCTTAGGATCTTCATTACTAAACTCAACACTAGTAATCTTCCAGCCTCCTTCAAATAGCAAAAAGGCCACTAAAGAAGTGACCATTTAACCATATTTTGTAAGTGTTTTCCCTTTGGTTTGTCCTCTTGCTGTTACTTATATTTTTTGAGACTAACTTTTTCCCACTGTTTTCTTAACGAATTTCCTTTTGTCTCGTCACTAAAGTTAAGTTTGTATTTTAATGTACTTTCTTGTTTTCTTCCGCTTGTTTTGCTTGCTCTTTTTCTATTTTATCTGCAATCCTTGAATAACTCTTCTCTTTACCATTGGTAATTTCATCCTTTGATTTCGGATTCCACACTTAATCTAGTAATTTTATTAACACTTCAATGTTCTTTCATGACCATTTTTCTTCTATTTATTTTCTTCAATATACATATTCGGAGGAATATATAATTTTATGGGGGTCAAAAAATATTTTTTTATAAAATATTTATTTATTAAGTTGATAGGTATAGTCGGCAGCTCTATAACAAATACATGCTTTTACAATTCGTATTAGTTAAATTAATATTTTATCCGCTGTTTTATTTCTTTAAAACGAGCATGTATAATTTTTTTGATATCCGGGTGATTCTTATATAAGGTAACAGTATACATGATGGAAGATGCAAGAATAGTAGACCATATTAACCAATCTCCAGTATGCGAAAGAACTTTAATTACTTCACTCGTAAACTGTTCCTGTCCCGCATGAAATGCTGATATGAGAGAAGTAAGGTTGAACAACAATAAAATAACCAGCCTTCCCAAAAGCATAATAATCCATCCGATAATATACGAATAGCCCCCAACACTACATAATTGATTGTTATGATGAAAAACTTTCACCCTCTTAGCTTGCCAATAACCAACTATTGCTCCTAATATAAGCAAGCTAATTAATTCAATTGTAATAATAAAGTCCAATTTATTTGGAAGACCGATATAAGTTCTAATTATAGCCATGATGGGTATACCAAGAAGATCAAAACTATCTACTTTCTTAGGGATAAGCTGCCTAATGATCAATACGATAACAACTACAAGAATAATAATGAAAACTTTATTCATGCGATCAATCCCTCTTTTTTTCTACTAAATAATACTCAATAAGTTGATTCACTTTTTCTTTTGGATATGATTCTGGTGTTTGAAGGACATGAATTACTAGCCCATCGATAAATCCGTACAGTATCTCCAATTCACACTCTCTATTGTATCCTGATGTAAAGTATCCTAACTCCTCCATTAAATCTAGGATCATTCCCATTAGGTACCTCGTATGCTCATCCATTTTCTTCCGAAGTTCAATAAGCTCTGGGGAACTAAAAGAGATTCCTAAGAATGTAATCCAAACCTTCCCTTCCAACATTTCTTCCTTATTAATAGGAATAATAAATTTCATTAATCTTCTAAGCGCTTCTTCTTTCGTTCCCTTAAAATCACTTGTACGAGTTTTCGCCCGTCCTTCCATTCGATTCAATACTAAATTCATTGCATAGTAAATCAATGCATTTTTAGACGAAAAATGATGCTGAACAAGGCCAACTGACATGTTTGCTTCATCAGCGATTTGCTGTATGGAAGCTTTATCGATACCTTTTTCTAATATTACACGCCAAGTAGCGGTGGCTATCTCATTCTTCCTTTGTATTTGATCAACTATTTTAGGCATTCATCTCCCCCTCCTTTTTATAATATGGTTATATTATAAAAAAAGTACCGAAAACAATATGACCATATTTTAGTTTAGACGTAATAGGGCTTTTGCCACATGACTATCAAGATAACAAGTCAAAATTCCCTTAAAATAAAAAAAGACGGTATTCCTACCGTATCATTAAAAAATCTTCAATTCCGAGCATAATGCCTAAGAGAGAAATAAATCCTGTCATACGCCCTTGCGTAATGGAACGAGAAATGAGATAAATCATATTAGGCCCCGGTGAACAAACCATGCTAAGTGAAACAATTGCAAAAGCTAACAATTCAAGATCGTTAGCCTCTACTTTCCATATTCGTACCTTTTATCACTTTACTTCCTTACAACTGGAATCCACATTTCACCAAATACTAAGCCGTCTCTCTGTCCCATCTCAACCGTTGTATTCGGTCCACCAACATAAGCAAAATCTGTTGCTTCTGGTAAAGCTTGACCGAAGGCGATGCCAGTCAGTTTATTACTTAGCTCTTCAGCCGTTTTGTCTTCCCCTTCCACTACTAAGTATTCTCCCTTCGGAAACTGGATCACTCTAGATTCTTCTTCTATTTGTGCTTCTGTCATGACACCAGCATAATACATCATCTTGTTATTCACCGCTTCGCTCACAGAAAAAATATATTCGTTTGTAGCTAAAGCTTTTAAAGTATCCAACCTTCCATCTTCTTTAACAGCCGACCAAAAGTCTTCCTTTTCTTTATTGATTCCAGCAAAGTCTGTATAGTCACTCTTAATTTCAGTTCCAATACCTAACACAATAAAGCTATCTTTTTCTTCTATAGTATAATTTTTCATATTCAAAACCTTCCTTTTTTAAAATGAATCAAACGATTTAACTTTTCATCTGATACGTTTATAATATCTTTAAATCATGTCAAAAAATGATACTGTTTAGGAGATTCCAATGAAAAAAGTTGAACGGATTAATACAATTATGCGGTATATCAACAATCGCTCCCACTTTACAATTACTGAAATCATACGAGAATTTAACGTATCACGATCGACAGCTATTAGAGACATTAGAGAAATTGAAGCTATGGGCATGCCACTTGTCGCTGAAGTTGGGAGAACTGGTGGATATTTTGTCATGCATAATTCTATCCTGCCCGTTGTTCGCTTTACTGATAATGAAGTCAAAGCTCTTTTTATTGCCTTTATGGCTACAAGCAATCAACAACTTCCCTATCTAAAAAGTCGCCAGTCTTTAGCTGAAAAACTACTAGGACTCATCTCAGAAACCCAGCAAGATGACCTCGTTCTTTTAAATCAACTCTTGCTTTTTGAAGGGACTAACCCTTATAATCCCGATCTACTTGAGCTTTCTGACCTCCCCCACCCTATGTTAGAAAAACTCATCCAAATCCTTCTTTTGGATAGACATTTATTGATTACCGTCAAAGAAGAAGAGGAAATCAAGTCTTACCCAATTTATCTATTACACCTTTATCAAGAAAAAAGCCGTTGGATCATTGAAGGGTTTGACTTAAAAGAAGAAAAGAAACTGCTGTTTCCTGTCGATGACCTCGTCAATATCGAACCGTACACGACGAAAAAGAGGTTAAATACGAAACAGATTTTAGAAAAACTCAATAAGAAGGACGAAGAAATTAACCTTGTACTTGAACTTGGTCCAAAAGCGATTGCCCAGTACAAAAAATACCATCCTTTAAAAATTTCAATTTCTTATACAAACCCTTACCAATCTACAGCCATTTTAAAAACATTTATCGATGTTAACAATTCCGATGAAGTGACAGAGATAACAAATTGGCTACTTTTCCTAGGGAAAGATATTACAATCAAGGAAATGCCTGAAGAAATATTAAACGATTTACAAGAGCGGTTATGTTTATATTCTCCATAAGCAGTGATCGGTTAAACCTCAAAATATTGAGGTTTATTCGTTACCAGTTTCCTATATTTTTTACCATGAGAGCACAATAAATAATAAAAGCACAGAAAACCTTCCGTGCTTTTTCAAAAATATATATAATTTCGGATGACTAAATTCACTTACCCTAACTGACGTTTAAATGTTTTACTTGCGAAAAAGTAAGAGATGATCATGATACCTACGCACCAAGCGAGTGCAATCCAAATATCGTTGCCAACAGTTCCTTCATATAAAAGGGCACGAATCGCATTCACGATTGAAGTTACAGGCTGATTCTCTGCAAATGCACGGACAATTTTTGGCATCGTTTCGGTAGGTACAAAAGCTGAACTAATAAATGGAAGGAAAATTAGTGGATACGAGTACGCTGTCGCCCCTTCCATTGACTTCGCTTTCAGTCCTGGAATGATAGCTAGCCATGTTAGCGCTAGCGTAAACGTTCCTAGAACCCCAGCTACTGCAAGCCATTCTAACATATTAGCACTGGAACGGAATCCCATTAAGAGCGCAACAAGAATAACCACCACGATAGTAAGTACATTAGCAACAAGAGAAGTTAAAACGTGAGCCCACAATATTGATGAGCGCTTAATAGGCATCGTAATGAAACGTGCCATCAGCCCACTCTTTACATCCGTAAATAATCGTACAGAAGTATACGCTACACCGGATGCGATAGCCATTAACAAAATTCCCGGCAATAAATAATTAACGTAGTTATCCGTTCCTGTCTTTATAGCCCCGCCAAATACGTAAACAAATAATAGCATCATCATAATCGGTGTAATCGTTACTGTAATAATTGTATCCGGACTACGCATAATATTACGCATTAAGCGCCCTAGTAATACCCCTGTTTTGCTTTTCATTTACATCTCCTCCTTTTTACCGATAATCGCAAGGAAAATTTCTTCCAACGTCGGCTGCTTCTCGATATACTCTACTTTTGCTGGCGGGAACATCTCTTTCAGTTCAGTAAGAGTACCTGTCGTAATAATTTTTCCGCCATGCAAAATAGCGATACGGTCCGCCAGTTGTTCTGCTTCCTCCAAGTACTGAGTCGTGAGCAAAATCGTTGTGCCGCTGCCGGCAAGTTCCTTGACTGTATCCCACACTTCGATCCGTGCTTCCGGATCAAGTCCAGTCGTTGGTTCGTCTAGAAAAATAACTGCTGGCGCCCCAATCAAACTCATCGCGATATCAAGTCGGCGCTTCATCCCGCCTGAATACTGGTCTGCCCTCTGGTTGGCCGCATCAGTCAGGCTAAATCTTGCAAGTAGATTATCAGCAACTTGTGCCGGATTGGAAACACCACGTAACTTAGCGATCATTATCAAGTTTTCCCTTCCAGTAAGCATGCCGTCTAAAGCTGCGAACTGTCCTGTCAAACTGATGCTTTGACGAACATGATCTGGTTGTCGCTGGACGTCAAAACCGCAAATACTCACTTCACCATCATCTTGTTTCATTAACGTCGAAAGAATATTGACCGTTGTCGTCTTTCCAGCTCCATTTGAGCCTAGCAGCGCGAAAATTTCACCACGCTGCACCTCAAAATCCACTCCCTTTAAGACTTCTTTATCTTTAAAAGATTTTTTTAACCCTTTTATAGAAATCGCTGCATTGCTCATACTTTTTCCCCCTTATAAAATTAGATTACATACACCCTCTATTTAGTATCACTGATAATCTGTATTACTTAGTACCAGTTTAAAAATATAACTGAATAGCGATGGCGGCAGTTCACGTTGGTAACCAGCTAATCAGTCGGTATTACTAATTGCATTTATTTTTTTCTCAATTTCTTCATGATGCTTTCATTCAAATCTTCACGATACTTGGAGACATACGTTTTAGCGTTTGCCACTAGTTCGTCAGCAAAGGATGCCACGTCCTCCCCAGTAATGTCAAGCACTTGTCTCCCTTCCGCTGCACCAGCTTCAAACAAATCGATTAATTCATACTGTATGTGCAGCATATCCATCCCGTTGCCGGCCGAAAAATTCCACATGTAGTTTTGAATTTTCTTAAACACAAACTGATAATCTTCCGGTAGTGCTCCAACACGTGCCATCATCATTTTGTACTCTTTTTTATCACCAATTAATTTTTTAAACATTTCCAACATCTTATTTTCCTCCTTTTTTATAAAGCAGAACAAGAAACTCTCCAAATATGAGCCGGAACATTTTATATTATGAGGCTAGTTTGACTTCAAGACGTTAATTTTTGAAGATACAAAATCCCATTTTTTCCAAAACAATTCAAGCTCCTGACGACCATCCTCATTTAATGAATAAAACTTACGAGGCGGTCCCATATCTGATGGTTTCTTTTCAATATTCACAAGCTTTTTCTTTTCTAATCGTACGAGGATAGTATAAACTGTCCCTTCCACAACTTCAGTAAACCCAAGATCATTCAGGTGGCGGGTAATCTCATAGCCATACGTTTCACGGCGACTAATGATTTCCAGCACACACCCTTCCAGTGAACCTTTCAGCATTTCAGTTAAATTTTCCATGTTATGATCCTCCTTTACCCCCTATTCTGTCTGACTTATATTCAGTATCACAGAGTACTAAGGCGAATTTTTACTGAATAGCTTTTGAGTAAAACCATACTATTCAGTATTACTTATTACAACTACATTGTATGACTAAGTAGTTATGAATGTCAACTGATTTTCAAAACTTTTCTAAAATTCGCTATTACCTATTGTTTACTAAAAATATTTCGAGAAATAACACTACTCTGTATCACCTATTACAACTACATTGTATGACTGAGTAGTTGTAAATGTCAACTCGATTTTTATATTTTTCTAAAATCAACTATTACCTATCCCGCCAAGAAAAGAAAATACCCCAAAACAAAAATTCTACATTTTTGTTTTGAGGCATTATTGGCTAGCTCTTCTTCTTAATAAGACAGATCATCCTTTTGTTACGATAAAATCATTTCCATATCTTCTGCTGCAGTTGTAATCAGTTTTAAACCGAATGTTTCTTTTAATACATCAAGTACGCCAGGTGAAATAAATTCAGGCGCCTTTGGACCTATACGAATATCTTGAATACCAAGACTAAATAGCCCAAGTAAAATGGCAACCGCTTTTTGTTCAAACCATGATAGGACAATACTAACTGGCAATTCGTTCACTTCGCATTGGAAAGCATCTGCTAAAGCGGCTGCTATTTTTACAGTAGAAATTGAATTATTACATTGTCCTAAGTCAATATAACGCGGAATCTCTGTACCAGGTACAACACCGTAATCCACATCATTAAAGCGGAATTTCCCGCACGAAGTCGTTAAAATAACTGTTTCTGGCGGAAGTGACGTTGCTAATTCACGATAATATTCTCCGCCTTTTCCTGGTGCATCACAACCTGCGATGACAAAGAAACGCTTAATCTTTCCTTCTTTTACTGCCTCAATAATTTCAGGAGCTAATGATAATACTGTATTATGATGGAACCCTGTTACTAACTGTTCATCCGACTCCATATGTACTTCTGGAAGTTCTAGCGCTTTTTGAATCAATGGTGCAAAATCATCATTTTCAATTTTTTGTACACCTTCTAAACCTGCAATATCATATGAAAAGAATCGATCAGAGTACGACCCTTTAATTGGCATAACACAGTTCGTTGTCGCTAATATAGCACCTGTAAATTTTTCAAAAAGACGTCGTTGATCATACCATGCCTTACCGATGTTTCCTTTTAAATGTTTATATTTTTTCAGCTGCGGATAACCGTGTGCTGGTAACATTTCAGAATGCGTATAAATATTAATTTCTTTTCCTTCTGTTTGTTTTAATAATTCTTCTAACGCAAATAAGTTATGTCCAGTAACTACAATTGCCTTACCTTCTACATGGTTTTGCGTAATTTGAACAGGCTCTGGAACACCAAAGTGATTCGTATGCGCCTCATCTAATAACTCCATTACTCGTAAAGCCGATTTTCCTACTTTCATAGCCATATCAATATGTTCTTGTTCATTAAAGTTGGAATTTGTTAATGTCATATACAGTGCTTCTTGCGTCGTAGCATCTACAAATGCATCAGTATACCCTAGCTGAGCAGCATGCGTACGATAAGCTGCAATTCCTTTTAGCCCAAACACAATCGTATCTTGTAAACTTGCAATTGTTTCATTTTTACCGCAAACACCCATCACTTTACATCCACCTGTTGGCGTTTGTTCACATTGATAACAAAACATGATCATCCCACCCTCTCCCAATCATTCCTTACAACCTAAGCATAATACCCATTGAGGAAAAGAGATGTGATATCAATCACAATAATATGTATAAATTTGTGACAACTTATATTGTTTACATAATATTTTTATTGACACAAAAAAAACATTACATACCCCTGTTGTTCAAGTTTTCAAATAGCTAGACTATTGCTGAATCACATATTTAACTTTCTAGTTCATAGTACGAAAGAACAATTTCGTACTATAAATCTCTTAAGCAAACAGAAATAGACATACAAAAACGCTATTCTTTCTTTTTATTATGCAACAGAAAGAATAGCTTCTTTTCATTTTGAAGAACTATCAATTTTTTGATTAAATATTTTATGAAAAATCACTTTATTTACAATACATTTACACTACCTTAACATTACTTACATTATTTATATGATATATTTATATAGACACTACTTAATAAATTTCATATACATTGTTATCTCTATAATCTCTAATCTGATTGATAAGAGATTATGTTATATTTTCATACCAGGGGTGAATTAGGATGACTGAAACTTTAAAAACACTTATAATGCTCGATATTACTTATGTTGTTATAGCAATTATGACGGTACTGGTATTTGTATACTTGGAATTAAAATCTCAGTAACGTATGCAGGCATAATTGATGGCTTCGCATTTAAATATAGCTAGAAGAAAGCGAGGAGAAAATTGTTTCTCCTCGCTTTTATATTCCCACAGTTTCTTATTTCAACAAATCCAATGTATGTAAAAGCAATCCTTTGTCCCCTACTTCCCCATGACCAGGCACTACTGAATTGATGTTTCCATATCGCTTCAGCACATTCTCAATCGATGCGGACCATTCATTTACATAGGCATCAGCAACGTTCCCTAAATCTTTAGCTTCCGCAGATTTCACTAAACAGCCTCCAGCTAAAATGTTGTATTGCGGTAACCATACGACGATATTATCTTCTGTATGTCCTTTCCCTGGGTAAAATGTTTCTACTTTCATATTTCCAAAACTCAAATTTGTAATGGATTGTAAGTCTCCAAGCGGTTCTTCATATCCACTTTTCTTTGCTAGTTCTGCAGTTAGTGCTGTACTATGCGCCTTAATGCCTCTTTCTTTCAACGTTTTTATTCCGCCAATTCGATCAGCGTGCGCATGTGTAATGATGACATCCGTTACTCGCTTCTTAAATTTCTTTTCTACCATCTCTATTAATTCCTTCGTTAACTTATCATCCCAAGAAGAATCGACAAGTACTAGCCCTTTAGAAGTAGTAAGAACTAGCCCGTTCGAAGGAACTGCTTCTCCGTTAAAGTAACCTAACTCCGTATGAACCCATACATTTTTATTTAACTGAGAAATTGAAATAGTTCCTGTCTCATTTTTTATTACTTTTTGCTCTAGCTTTTGTTCCGCTTTCACAGAAAAAATTGTACTAACAAATTGCATTGTTCCTAATAAACTAACACATACCCCTACTTTTAATAATGTATTTTTCATTTTCTCCACCCTTTCTTTCAAATGGAATAGTTATTACCTATAATAGACAATTCATCTTAAATGTTTGTTCCATCTTTACTTGTATATTTTTATGTAAGTAACAAAAAAGCGTACAAAATTTTGTACGCTTTAAAACTTAACCTTTTATTCCATAATTCTCAAACTCTTCCTCGTTACCATAAAATACATTCAAATCAATATACTTCTCTTTTCCATTATAACCATTTAATCTCCCACGGTTCGTGTATTGCCAAAACGTCCATTTTCTCTCGTCAGATAAACTCGGTTTTGTAAAGACACTACGAATCCATATATCACATTGAGGATACGCATTCTTTATATACAAATCATATGCCTCTTGAGTTGCATACAATATTACTTTCTTACCGTAATGTTTTTCTAGCATTTTTATCATGACCGACAACTCTTTCACAACATCTTCACGCTTAGGGGGATTATCTTTTTTGTTAGCATAAAACTCAACATCAATTACGGGTGGCAATGCTTGTTTATACTTTGGAACAGTTCGTATATATTGCTCTGCTTGTGTTTCACCCTTACTATCAAAACTAAAAAAATGATACGCTCCGACGCGCATACCTGTCTTATTCGCATTCGTCCAATTTTCCGAAAAGTACTTATCTACAAACGAGCTTCCTTCAGTAGCCTTTATAAACGCAAACTTCATATTTTGCTTTTCCAACTCTCTCCAATCTATATCTCCTTGGTATGACGCAACATCTACACCTTTTATTTCATACTTATCCGCACTTATTTGATTCGGAATAAATATGCCTTGAAAGACTAAATAAGCGAAAACACTCATTACACTAATTAAGGTAAAGACTCCTCCTATAATAAGCTTCTTTTTCATTCGTATCCCCCATCTTTACACATTAATATTCCACTTACCATTCACGTTTTAATATAGCTTCCGCTAATTCACCCAATTCCGCCATCGCATACATCGTTCGCTCTTCAATCGTTGTCTCTTGAAATCCTTTTTCTTTACTGAAATTTAATACATATCTCTGGAATTCCACAATATTCATACTTAATCTCCCTTCATGATAAATACTCCGTTTTCTATTACACTTATATTTTGTTAAATTATAACATTCATACTATAATTTATTTATAACCCTTTAACGGAGGTGTTTTCAATGACTCTCTTCGCTTCCCCATCATTATTCATACTAGCAATTATTTCATTTGCACTAGCCTATTTCATCGGAGTTAAACAATACACTTGGCTCTTATCAGGATTCAATGAACGCCGTGTGCCAGATAAAGGTAAGTTATCAAAAATAGTTGGTCTTTATAATTTAACTGCCGGTGCTATTGCCACAATTGGTAGTGTCTTCACTACTCCTAATGTCAAAATCTTATTTCCTATCATTATAATTGGCCACGTTATAATCGCTGCTTATGTAAATACACGCATGGTGCATTGAAAAAAGATCAACCAAATGGATGATCTTTTTTATAATTTATCAACATATTGCTTCGCTTCTAGTAAAGAAAACCCAAAAGCCTCTCTTACTCTCTTAACTGCTGTAACTGTTTTTCCTTCTTCCATAAGCTGGCGTAACTCTTTATTAATTTCAGGTTCTCTATCTATAATTCCCATTTCTTTCGTAATTAGCTGTAATCTATCTTCCATCCTCTTTAAACGTGCATCCGTTTTCTTTTCGATTCTATTTAATTTTTCAGCAATATAAATAAACCCAAAGACCGCTATCGGTATGATCATCCAAAATTCCATGACTATTCCTCCTCATTAGCTTTCATTTGTTTTATTTCACTAACTTATGTAAATTTTACCATGAAACACATTTAATGTATAATAGTAATATACAACACTGTTGATAAAACCTTTTATTTTAGGGGGATACTTTATGAAAAGATTTTTTAAGACGTTACTACAATTTGTAGTTCTTTCAATTGCACTACATTTATTATTTGATATCGTTGGCTGGCTTGTTTTCAATGCGCCAATTCAAAACAAACAAATCATTATTTCTTTACTAACAACCTCATGGCTAATGTACATGTACCGAGATAAATTTTTTAAAGCATTCACTTCGAATTAACTAAAAGAACTTCATCGATAAAAGATGAAGTTTTTTCTTTTTCTCTCATTCTCTCTATTAACTACTGTATAATAGAACTAATATTCTGTCTTTCATAAGAAAGGAGTCACTATGAACTTAAAAAGTAACACTATATACGAGAAAATGAACCAATATTCCGTTGCAGGTTTAAGCCTTGCTGTTATACGTGATGGTAAACTAGATGAAGCAACTGCCTGCGGAACACTTGAATCTGGAACAACTAAAACTGTCACTACGAATTCCATATTCAATTCTTGTTCTATTAGTAAATTCTTCACTACAATGCTCGTACTAACGTTATCAGATCAAAAGATCGTGCATTTAGATGAAGACGTAAATGATAGACTCACATCTTGGAACATACCTACCAGTCTATTTACCTCACAGAAAAAAGTCACCCTGCGAAATTTATTAAGTCACCAATCTGGAATTATTGATCCTCCTAATAGTTTTGAGCATTATACACTTGCACAAGGGCGACCAAACATGTCCGAAATCCTTGCTGGTAAAACATCATATTGTTCAGTACCGATAGAAATAACTTATAAACCAGAAAGTGAATTTCACTACTCTGATGCAAACTTTTGTATTATCGAATTACTACTTGAAGATATAACTGGAAAACCATTTAACCTTTTACTTGAAGAATATATCTTTCAGCCACTGCAACTGAAAAATAGTATGCTATTCCCTCCTGAAGATATAAATAAAATGGAGGCCTTTGCTTGTGGGCATAATAAAGATGGCACCGTTACAAATGAGAAGTATCCATTTTATCCATTCGCAGCCGCTTCAGGTATTTGGACAACACCAACAGACTTATCAGCTTTAGTTATCGAAATCATTCATTCCTTACAAGGAAAGGGCAAACTAAAACTTTCTCAAAAATTAGTACAAGATATGCTTTCTCCTCAAGGTTGCTCAAAATGGACTGGATTAGGTATCTTTCTAGATGATTCTAACGAAGACTTACAAATGCATTCACTTGGATGGGGCGTGGGATTTCAATGTATGATGATATGCTATCCATACCGAGGTAATGGTGCTGTTATAATGACTAACGCTGACTTAGGTGTTCATCAAATGGAAGGGATTATTGGTGAAGTGTTAAAAACGTTATCCTTATAATGAAAAGAAAGAAGCTGTTCCTTCCAGCTTCTTTACTTATATTATATTTTTCGCAACAATTTTTATATGTTCTGGTGCGATAATCTCCGTTATACTTTCTTGGAAATCTTCCTGCAACATTTCTTCAATATGTTCTAGCTGCACTTCAACATGTGTGCATTCTAAATTATGTATATTTAAAAGTGCATAATGATCTTTTTTCTTAATTACTAAATATTGATTTTCCTCTGTTACAAGTATAGAACCTAATCGTACTCCTAGTAGGCGTTGATCATCAAACTTCACAACCATTCCCCCTTACTTTATATGTAATAAAATAACATTTTATGTAATCTGTTCTTTATAAACTATATCACAATTTATTAAAATATAAATATCATATTTCTTTTTACTAAAAACCCCTATTCTTTTATATATTTCGATACAAAAAACTTTCTCAACATAAAATTAGAATTTTCAGTTTTTATTCTTATGAAAATCAATTATAATAAAGTTAATAAATGTTTGACCTCTCCTAATTCATGTACATATGGATGATCAGTAGTCGCTGCTACTGATCTATTTTTTTGATCTCAGAAAGTAAATATGATGCATCCTTTCCTACACCACAAATAAGTGCAGAGCCTCTTTGAGATTGCCACGGCAAACCGATATAATATAATCCTCTCACGGGACTTATTCCCTTTACATGATTAGGAAATCCTTTCTCATTCACTGCCTTTTCTATTTCAATCCATTTATAGTTTTGAATAAAACCAGTTGACCATATAATGCTTTCTGCACTATACGTGCCACCATTTTGAAACATAATGCTATTTTCTGATGCATGAACCACTTTTCCCTCTAGTTTAATTGCCCCACTACGAATAAGTTCTTTGCCTTCAAAACCAAACATAGGATCCTTTCTCTTCTGAAACCACTTTCCCCTCTTTGTATTTAATTCAGCATACAGTAAACCCAATTTTTCTAACCAACTAAAAATGCTTTTTCTAAAAAGACGTAACGGTAAAAATGTTAGAGGATGACTAATAGACATTGTAACTCCATGAGTTTTTGCAAGTTCTACTGCAATTTGCATTCCTGAATTCCCGCCACCTACTACTAATACTTTCCCCTCAGGAATTTGTGATGGTGATTTATATTGTGATGAATGTATTTGAAAAACATGCGATGAAAGATGTTGTGAAAATGAAGGGATGTACGGTTGCTGAAAACCACCTGTTGCGATAACAACCTTTTTTGATTGTAAAATTTCTGTAGGAGTATGTAATTCGAATATATCTTTTTCTTTCTTTATTTTAAAAACTTCAGTTTGCAATTGGACCGGTAATG
Source organism: Bacillus pretiosus (assembly GCF_052947655.1). Lineage (NCBI taxonomy): Bacteria > Bacillati > Bacillota > Bacilli > Caryophanales > Bacillaceae > Bacillus > Bacillus pretiosus. Next base: position 3,298,633 of record NZ_CM129593.1, read on the forward strand.
TAAAGTGCCTTGCATATTCTTCTAAATATGTTGCCATTTCATCTTTACATGGAAATCCATTTCCTTCTCCTTTTACTACCATACCTGGTAAACTACTATATTCTCTCGGTGTGAAGAGCTGTAAAAAATTATATCTGTTTCTCCATGAATCCCCAATTCGGTTTCCTGCCTCAAGTAATAAAAAATTATATCCTTCTTGCTTCAAGTAATATCCCATTGCTAATCCAGCTTGACCAGCTCCAATAATAATTAAGTCTTTCATTCTAATCCCTCCTTCCACTAAACGTATGAATACTTGTTCATATATTCATACGTTTCCATAATCATAACATTTTATTTTTACATCATTCAATATTTACTCAAAATAAAAAAAGGGGTAAACTCCCTTTCATTCTATCTTCCCAGTCTTTAGTGCCTGTGCCCAGTCATGTCTTTCCTGTTGAACAGCTAACTCAGCAGCTTCCTCCCAATTATAAGGAACTGAAATTTGTTCAATTACCCATTCTCCCAAAACCTTTTCTATCACTACATATTTTGCATGCGGAGTTCCTGATTCCATTTTATGCACAATGGGTAATTCATCTTTGTACGCTGGAAGCCCTATACTCCCTGGATTTATTATGATTTTTCCGTTCGCTAAATAAACAACTCTAGGAATATGTGTATGACCACATACTATTATTTTTTGTTCTATATTTTTGAGTTGATCCATTATATTTTTTTCACTCTTTAATACTGCACCATTTTCGTCCATTTCTTCTAGTAAATACACCTCATCTGAAGTTAGTGTACCATGACAAAATAAAATATCGTCAACAATGAATTGGAAAGGATGTTGTTTTAACCAATCTATATGATTTTCTGCTAATTGATTTCGGACAAAAGTTAGTGTAGCAGACTGCTCTTGTATAGGTTCCCAAAGCATGCGATCACAGTTTCCCTTAATATGTATCATCTCGTTATTCATTAATATTTCAATTGTACCTAAAGGATCTAACGGCCCATAGACGCTATCACCTAAATTAATTATCATTTCGACCTTGCGACGTTCAATATCTTCTAATACGGATTTCAAAGCGTGACTATTTCCATGAACATCTGAAATAATTGCTATTTTCATCTAAATCCCCACTTTAATATATTATTTATAAACATCTGCTGCCAATTCCCTCAGAACATCCACATTTACTACTTCGAAGCAACCATTGTTCTTTTTTATTATCTCTTTATCACAAAAAATATTTAATGTACGTAATAGATGACGATAACTCGTTCCTAACAATTCCGCTGTTTCCGTTAAATTCCCACTAAATACAATTCTATTTCCATGCTGCACCGCTCGTTCCCCTGCTGCTAACATGTAACTCGCAAGTCTATTTTCAAGTGGATATAGTAAATTAATTGTACTATTTTTTGAAAGCCGATTTAACTTATGTGCTAACGATCCGCAAATACATCGTAAAAATTTCGCATCATGAAATAGTTGATTTCTCACTTTCCCTAAAGGCAAACCAACACAATATGAATCTGCCATCACTTGTACGTTTGAAGCTGTCTTTTGAGAATGAATTAACTCCACATCTCCTAACAGCTGCAAGCTATCATAAAAGCATAACAATACAGATTTCCCGTTACTTAATGTATTAAACGCTTTCGCTTTTCCTTCAACGAAGAAAAATAAATAATCTATCTCTTCATTCTCTCTACAAATAAACTCATTCTTTTTAAAAAATATTAGTTCCATATATGGTTTCATATCATTACTAAAAAAGGAGTCAATATTATTTTCTTTCATATAATTTGTTAATTTAATAGAATTACATATTTTCTTCATAGTTCCCCCGCCTTTACAACTACTCCCCATTGTAATCAAAATTTCCCCCTTCCACTATGACATATGTCATAGTAATTCACAATTTCAGCATGATACAGTCATTACAAATATGAAAATTAAAGGGGATATTACATTGTACAACTTTCTTTCTGTCTTTATTGGTGTGCTCATCGCCGTTATGCTTCCATTGAATGGGATTTTATCTGAATTAATTGGCAAGTATACAGCAAGCGTTGTCATTCACCTTGTCGGTTTAATTGCAGTTATTTTCGTTTTAATCATAAACAAAAATAAAATTTATTTTGATAAAAGCATTCCACTTTTTTTATATAGCGCTGGAGCGATTGGGGTATTCACTGTCCTTTTTAATAATATAAGTTTCTCCGTCCTTGGTGCTTCTATTACGATCGCATTAAGTTTACTTGGTCAATCCATTGCTTCCATCGTTATTGATCATTTCGGCTTATTAGGAATGAAAGTTGCAAAGTTTGAAAAGAAAAAACTAATTGGATTATGTTTCATCTCTTCCGGAATTATAATCATGACAATTTATTAATGGGGGCAAGAAAATGTTATATATTACTATCGCTATTTTAGCTGGTGTTTCTATCGTTGTTGCTAGAATTATTAACGCAAATTTAGCAGCGAAAATCGGTAATTGGGAAGGTACGTTTTTTAATTATATTACTGGATTATTTTTCTCTATGTTATTTTTAATTTTCAGTTCAGATTCAATGTACATTCCTAGTCATACGTTGCAATCTATTCCTATCGCTGTTTACTTAGGCGGATTAGTAGGCGTTATCGTCATCTCGTTATCGAACTATATTACACCTAAAATATCAGCATTTTATTTAACGTTACTCATCTTTATCGGACAATTATTTGCGGGGACTATCATTGATTTCATCTTGTCACACGAACTCTCTATAGGAAAGGTTGTCGGTGGCATTTTCGTACTAATCGGACTCACTTACAATTTACTCGTAGATCGCCCTGTTAAAACTGTGCAGAATAACCAAGTTCAATTATAATACTTTACGCTTCCCTATCATATATTAATAGAAAAGCTCTTCATACGAAGTGATAGAGAGGAGAATATTCTATTAAAAAAATCATTTTACTGCTAGGTAGTGCATTGATTATTTTTGGAATCGCATGGTTTTTCAACTCTGGGAAATCTATTCAAGATTTCTATACAGCAAATAAACCAAAGAAGAAAGCTACTATCATTTCAACTCAAAGAGATCCAAATGGGCCCCCTGTCTTTTTAGGGAAACAGGAAATAAAAGATATACATGTCGAGTCAATTAAAACAAAAAAAGATATCTTTCTCACAAAAACAGATGAATTAAAAACATTCATTAACAGTATGGATACCGCCAAAAAAGGAAAATTAACATTAGATGAAGAAGGATCAGATTTAATAGACTGTGATATGTGGATTACTTTCGAGGATGGGACTTATAAAAAATATTTCATATGGGTAGTTGACCATCACAGTAACGAAGTGATGATTGCTCAACAAGATACTCCTAATGATGTAAACCTTACGTACTATCAATTAAATGAAGATAGTTCTAAAAAAGTTTATAACTTATTTAAAAAAATCATTTAAACGAAAAAGTCATGAGCGAATAAGCTCATGACTTTTTGTACTATATATATTCTGGGAACACTTTACATCCCCTTTCCTGTTCTATATCATGTCCAAAGAAAACAATCGGCTTCTCTTTCATCACCACTTCTTTTAAACGTTTAATTGAAGATAAAGCTAATTCTGAATCAAATCCCGCAAATGGCACTTCATTTTCAAAATTCTCTTTCGTATACGATGCATCAATCGTTAATAATACAGGACCGGATTTTTCTGTCTCAATTAATAGCGATTGATGCCCTGGAGTATGGCCTGGTGTATGCAATAATTGAACTCCTGGTACGACTTCATAATCACCTTCAATGATTTTGTAGTTTAAATTCGGCAATATACATTCTTTCAAATATTCTTCGCTATGCTGTGCCGCCTCATATTCAGCACGCTGTACAATGATTGGTGTATTTATAAAAGCGCCATTTCCTCCTGCATGATCAAAATGCAAGTGAGAACTAATAATATAAAGAAGGTCTTCCGGCTCATAACCAACCCGTTTTAAAATATTCACGATTCTATCTTCTTCAGTCATTTTCGGTAAAACCTGCCCTTCGACAAATGTACCGTTAAAAAGACCTTCATTATTAACTGCACTTTCTGGCATACCTGTATCTACTAAAATAGGTCCTTCTTCAGTCTCCAAAAGATAACACCAAACCGGTAAGTCTAATAATTCTCCTGGTGTTAATGTACTATTAACAGACGAATGATCCAACATACAACGACCTGCTGGGACGAAATAAAGCTTCTTTACTGTCATTATGTATCCACCTTTAAATTTAGTTTTGAATAAAACAATACAGTAAAGAATTCCTCTTGCTAGAAATAAACTCCTTCTCACTTTTCATTGTTTCAGCTATTATTTTTGAGTCATTCACAAATTCTCCTTACACTATTAATTATTATTCGTTATTTTTCTAAGAATCCAGGGTAATAAATCAACTGTTTGTATTTTGAAATACGAAAAGGATACACACTTAAACGAAGGTTACATAAAAAAAAACCGACTACCCATATGTTGAAAAAAGGAGTCGGTTCTTTTTTATTTATTATTGCTCTTTATGTGCGACGAGCTGAGATTATAAAAGGTAATATGCTATTGGTTTTTCACTGTAATATTTCCGTTATGTGTGTTTAATTTAATTATATTTTCTCCCTTTCCAATAACCGTATTCCCGTTATATTTATTCAGGATATTCGCGCTGCCGTTGTCGACAGAAACATTAAATTGAACATTAGTTGGTTCTTTTTCGGTTTCAATATTAATTTTCCCATTATGAGTCATAAAATTGAGATTTCGATCCAGTTCATTCGTTTTAAGAGTAAGACTTCCATTTTTAGTTTGCCCCTCTATTTCACCTTCAACATGGTCTAGCATTATTCGTCCGTTGTTCGATTTCACATGAATATTTTGTGCCAATACATCTTTGAAATCCATAATTCCATTGTTTGCTTCTGCGATAATTTTTGGCGAATTGATTTCTCTTAATTCAACATGTCCATTGCTTGTATTTATATTAAAATGTGTTGCGTTTAGTTTTTTAGCAGAAACGTAGCCATTATTATTGGAAACTTTTAATGAATCATATTGTTTTTCGGGTAGATACACATTTAATGTTAATGGAGCCAATACTTCAGGAATATTAAAGTTGAACCAGCTCTGTTGTTTTTCTTTATAAGAAATGAGAAGCGTTGAATCTTCCTCATCCGTAGCTAATGTTCTTTTTACGTTTGGATTAACCTCGCCATCTAATTTTACTTTCACGTTACTATCTTTTGTAGGATTGATATTAACACGAACGTTATTTGTATCAATAATGACGCTTGACACATTATTATTATTATTATTAACGACCTTTTCTTCTGAAATTGGTACTGCAGCAATTGAACGATAAGTGAATAAACTTCCGATAATACCAATAATGAAAATAATACCTGCAATGATTGAAAGACTCTTTTTATTTATCATGCTTTAAACCACCTTTTACTAATGCTATATTGAACTTTAAATAACGAACAAATCCATTCTTTGCTAGCTTCGTTAAAAATAACATAGCAATAACAATGAAATATCCAAGTCCACAAAGCGCTAAAGAAACAAAAAGATTAAATAGCAAGAATGTATTTGGATGTATAATCGTATCAACTAAAACAAGTAATGGTGCGCCTAAAAATGAGATACCTAGAACCCATCCTGAAAAAATTAATGCCACTAATGTAATTGCAGGTCCAAGCACGATTAACAAATTAAAAAAACCTAATCCAATTACTGCCCAAATTGCCCGAAAAACATTTCCTGTTGTTGCACTTGCTGTTACTTTCTCAATATGATAATCTGCTAATAACTCTTTGGCGATTTGAGCTGGAGAGCCTAATGAAGTTGCAATTTCTTCTTCACTTTTCCCTTCCTCTAATCCGAAAGTAAAATGTTCTTCATAATCTTTTAAAATATCTGCACGCTCTTTATCAGATAACCTTTTTAGAGATACATTTAATTGTTGTAAAAATTTATCTTTCGTCATTACCTACACCTTCTTTAATTAATTGATTGACACCTTGTGAAAACTCATTCCATTCCTCCAAAAGTTGATACAAATACGTTCTACCTTTATCCGTCAGTGTATAATACTTTCTTGAAGGGCCTTCTGAAGACTCCTGTAAATACGTTGTAAAATATTCTTCCTTAGTTAGCCTTCGAAGAAGAGGATAAACAGACCCTTCTGATATTTCAATTCGATTGGAAATATTTCGAACTAATTCATATCCATAACGGTCTTGCTTATCCAGTAAGACAAGAACACAAAGTTCTAAAACTCCTTTTTTAAATTGTACATTCAATATTCATTCACCCTATTCTAATTGATATCCACTACTGTTTATTATTTAGTACTGTTTTATAACTAATAACTACAAGTATAATATAACACTTGGTATTGTTCATTGCAAGGTACACTGGAAAAATAAGTATACCTCTCATCCGACGCTTATAAAATCAGAGTGATGGATGTTGCTCGCCAGTTACAAAGTTCTAAATGAAGTTGAAACAGCTCTTTTACAAAATGGAAAGAACTCAACTTTTTTACATAATGACGCTTTACCTACTATAATAAAAGAGAAAAACTCTTACTTTAATGGAGGGAATAGAAATGAAAGCAATTGGTTTACATGAATACTTACCTATTGAAGAAGAAAACAGTTTAATTGATATTGAAGTTGAAAGACCTGTTGCTACAGGAAGAGATATACTTGTTAAAATTAACGCTATTTCCGTTAATCCAGTTGATACAAAAGTTCGCTCTCCGAAAGATAAAAAAGAAGATGTAGCGAAAATACTTGGCTGGGATGCTAGTGGTGTCGTCGTACAAACGGGCGAAGGTTGTACGTTATTTAAAGAAGGCGACGAAGTATTTTACGCTGGAAGTATTACGAGACAAGGTACATATAGTGAATACCACCTAGTTGATGAAAGAATCGTTGGCAAGAAACCTAAAACGTTAAATGATGCTGAAGCTGCAGCACTTCCTTTAACAGCTATTACAGCATGGGAAGGTTTATTTGAACGTTTAAGCATTGATTATAATAAGAAAGATGAGAATACATTCAAAAACATTTTAATTATCGGCGGAGCTGGTGGTGTAGGTTCAATTGCCATTCAACTGGCGAAATGGGCTGGACTGAATGTAATCACAACTGCATCCCGTAATGAAACGATACACTGGGTTGAAAAATTTGGTGCCGATTATATCATTAACCATCACCAACCTTTACAAGATCAAATATTAGAGTTTGGGCTAAAAGATGTAGATTATATTTTCTGCTTAAACAATACAGATGAACATTGGCAAGCAATTTGTGACCTCATTAAACCACAAGGAAAAATTTGCTCTATCGTAGAAAATGAACACCCTCTTGAGATGGGTATTTTAAAAAGTAAAAGTGCTACATTCGTTTGGGAGTTTATGTTTACAAAAGCGATGTACGAAACTGGCGATATGATCACGCAGCACGAACTATTAAATAAAGTAAGCGAACTATTAGATGAAGGCATTTTAAAGACTACTCTAAATGAAACATTCGCACCAATTAACGCTGAAAACGTAAAGAAAGCACATGCACTGCTTGAAAGCGGAAGTACAATTGGGAAAATCGTTTTAGAGAAATTTTAATAATAAAAAGTCCGATTTCCATATAAGAAATCGGACTTTTTACTATCTTTATTTACTTGAAATCTCCTGATCATTTGGAACATCTAACGGACGTCGTTTCCCTATTCCGAAAGCATAGAAACTAATTGTGACGATAGCTAAGAAAACAATACCTACAACTAATGAAATACGTGTATCATCGTTAAACCACATTCCGATTAATACCATAATTAAAAAGGCAATTGTCAAATAGTTTGTAACAGGAGCAAATGGCATTTTGAACGGATGATCTTTCATCTCTGCTCCCTTTTCTTTTCTAAAATTAATTTGACTAATTAAAATGACGAACCATGGTACCATACCAGGAAGTACGCTCGCACTATATACATATACGAATAAGTTTTTCGGTGCGATATAACTTAAAACAACACCAACCGCTAAACCGATAATTACCCCAACTGTACCGAATAAAGGTACACCATTTCCAGAAAGTTTCGTGAAATATTTCGGCGCTTGTCCATTTACACCTAACGTATAAAGCATACGGCCCGCACTATAAATACCACTATTACAACCCGACATTGCCGCTGTAATAACAACGAAGTTAATAAGTCCAGCTGCTGCCGTAATACCAACCTTCGCAAAAGTTGCTACGAACGGACTACCAATTGTACTTAATTGATCCCACGGATACACAGTTACAATAACGAAAATAGCACCAATATAGAAAATTAAAATACGCCAAATTGTACTTTGAATTGCTCTTGTAAGTGTCTTCTTCGGATCCTTCGCTTCACCAGCAGTAATACCGATTAATTCCACACCTTGGTATGCACCAACTACAAGTGATAATGCAAAGAAGAACCCTGAAAAACCACCTGTAAAGAAACCACCATTTGACCAAAGATTTGATATACCAATTGCTTCTCCGCCGTTACCAATTCCAAAGAAAATAAGTCCAAATCCCGCAATAATCATTAATAGAATCGTAACGATTTTAATCATCGCAAACCAAAATTCAAATTCGCCAAATGACTTAACAGAAATTAAGTTAGCTGCGCCAAGAATAACCATTGCGATTACACCTGGTATCCAAGCTGGTAAGTCCGGGAACCAATATTGCATATATGCCCCAACCGCAATAATTTCTGACATCCCAACGATAACCCACTGGAACCAGTTACTCCACGCTGTCATATAACCAGCTAACGGATGAATATACTTATGACCGAACGTCGCAAATGAACCTGTACTCGGCTCCATATACAACATTTCACCCATTGCACGCATAATGAAGAAAATAAAAATACCTGCAATTGCATAAGCAAGCATTACTGACGGACCTGTCCATTTAATCGTGCTGGCCGACCCCATAAACAAACCAACACCAATCGTTCCGCCTAAAGCGATCATTTGAATATGACGTGCTTCTAAGCCCCTTTTCAATTCCTTGTTTGCCACTTCACTTCCCCCTCTTAGATGATTCATAGCCGCATTTTAAAACAAGATGCTTTCCCCTAATTCCTTTCGGCCCTGAAAATGATGAAGCAAACGTCATTTTACACTAGCTTTAAAGCTATCCTAAAATCGTTTTTTGCCTCTTGCAAAATTCTCAAAACCTTTCATCTTCCAATATTCTATAAATCTTAAAATTACTTACCTTATATTAATTCATTTATCTGAAAAGTTCAATTATTTTTTCAATAAATTATTATACATAAGTCTGATTAATTTTTAACTAAATTAACAATAAAATACATCTATTCAATATGATTCCGGCATGAATATTATTACAGTATAAATAACCGAGGAGAGTATTTCTTCCTAGGTTTCACATCTCATGTACTTCAATCTTTATAGTTGATAACGTAATTTCCCACACGTCCGATTCATATACTAACCAGAAATTTAATATATTAATAAACTACTGATTTCTTTAGTCCAGCCCAATTTTGAGGTAGGAATCTTACTGCCTCAAAACAGCAGGATAAAATATAAAAGAGTCTCATTAAAAAACGAGACTCTTTTACCATTTCATATTTAAATCATTTTTGAAGTTTGTTTACCTAAAATAAACACTTTAGTAAACACCATCATGATAACTACAATAGCCAGAAAATAAAGTGGCAACACCAGTAACGAGCCCGTATGAAGTTGACTCATTCCCCAAACTGTCATCGTTACAATTACATAGTACCCTAAGCTAAACAAAGCTCCGGCTGTACCAATGACATCTTGAAAATCTACTAACGCTAAACTTAAACAGTTAGGTAACGCTATCCCAATTCCTAATAGCAATATAAACATCGCTACTAAAAATACAATCATATATATTACATTCGGATTTGATCCAACAAACGTAATAACAGATAAAAGGATAGCTCCTCCTGTCATTACAAGACAACCGATATATATAATTTTCTCTGGTTTATACGTGGCAAGCAATCGTTTAGAAACTTTGGCTCCAATAATAGAAGCGGAAGCAACAACAATTCCTAGAAGTCCATACATACTAGGCGATAACTGAAAGTATTCAATAAAGATAAACGGCGCTTCTGCATAATAGCTAAATAAAACACCATTCGCTCCTCCAATTAATAACCCATATGTTACTACTTTCGGATTTGTAATTAACCGTTTTAAAACAGAAAATACATTTATTTTATTCGTTACTGAGTCCGTTTTTGTTTCGGGAAGGGAAACAAACGTATACAGAAAAATCCCGATACTCATAACTACTAAACTTAAAAATACGGTTTTAAATCCAAACATTTGATCAAGAAAACCACCAATTAACGGCCCTATCGCTGGTGTAAAAGCAATGACTGCCGAGATTTGAGCAAACATAACATGCCTCTTATGCCCTTCTACACTTTCACGAAGAATCGTTTGTGTAACAACAGAGCCAGCACTTGCTCCAAACGCTTGAATAAAACGACTTAGCAATAAAACTTCAATGGAATTTGCAATAAAGCATAAGAAACTCCCAACGCCATATACGACAATTCCAAATAACATTGCCGGGCGACGGCCAATTATATCTGATAACCATCCAATAAAAAATACACCTAAAGCAAATCCAGCAAAATACACACTAAGTGTTAACTGTACCTCATTATTACTTACGTGTAACTCCTTTGAAATGTCAGGTAAAGACGGTGTGTAAATCGTTTCACTAATTTGCGGAAATGCGACAAGAATGATCATTAACAAAAGTGATGGTACTGAGACTTTTTTCATTTTTCATACCCTCCTATAACTTTGAAAATCTCAGAAATAAAAAGACTTTCCTTAGCTACGGAACAGGAGGGGCCATTATAGAAATTCGATCATAAAACAACAAAGAAAACACCTCAATTACGTATGTTAATACTTATAGGAGGGTAATATTAACATTAATTTTAATATATACTTTTTCAATTATATTACATATTGCGTTTCTTTTTCTAGTGTTGAGCCTTGGAAGCTTTGTTAAAAAGATAACTTGAAGCTACCACCTTTTTATGGAATAATTAGAAATAGTTTGAATTAATAGTTCTAATTATCAAGCGATAGACCAGCATTTTTAATGTCGTAAAGCTTGCAAACAGGAGGCCTTTCGTAATGATTGAAATTTTAAGGACAGTAATAAATTTCCTGATCGCTCTATTCTCAGGAGAATTACCAATTGTATATTATGTGTGGATTATTATCCTATTCCTAATGCAAATAAGCCAATCTACTCTGAATTATAAACTCTTTAACAAGAAAGATAATTTCAGCACTTATACATCGGAAGGATTACTTGCTTTTATTATTTTATTATTTGGAGGTATGTTAGTATCTAAGTTACTTGCTTACATAATAGACGGTCCTACTATTAGTATGACAAATTTAACACATTATTTTATTTCTCTTATTATATTAACTATATTTGTCGTCATAAGCTGTCTTAAAGATTTTATAGAAACATCTATCAAAAATAAAAATGTGTCTCTTTTTAGCTTTTTAGTAGTTTCCTTAATAACAAGTATACTTTCATTCAAGTTTTTATCACCTTTAATCGAAGGTTCTTTTGCTCTTTCTAAATCTTTTATAACCACTTTAATCATTCTTGTAACTATATCAATTCCTCTATTAATTGCCTTAGAGGAAAAGTATGCAGATGAAAAGTAATTCTTGCATTTATAGTTTAAAATTGAGTGACTATTCTTTTTTAACGGTATTACTAAAAAAATAACAGTCATTGAATCGAAAATTAAACAGAAATGAGGACATACAATTGAGCATTGAACAACAATTATATGATGCAGTGAAAAATTTAATTGACCAAAGATATCCACATAATTGGGGCGGAGCTGCAGCAATCCGTGTAGAAGATAGATCCATTTATACAAGTGTGGCCCCTGACGTAATAAACGCTTCAACAGAACTTTGTATGGAAACAGGTGCAATTTTAGAAGCACATAAATTTCATAAGAAAGTTACACATTCTATTTGTCTTGCAAGGGAAAATGAGCATTCTGAATTAAAAGTATTATCACCTTGTGGTGTATGCCAAGAACGTTTATTTTATTGGGGACCAGAAGTACTATGCGCCATTACAAATTCTAAACAAGATATCATTTTCAAACCGTTAAAAGAGTTGCAGCCATACCATTGGAGCGAAGCATACCATGATGAATTTACAAAAGAATGGAGTACAAGATAAAGTGAAACTTTAATCAGTGTGGGTTTTGTTCATCCCCACTGATTATTAGTTGAACCAATCGGGCTTTTACGGGCAGTCCGCCTCCACCTACCTTCTTTGCTTTTTCTGAATTTCCAGGTGGTAGGCTTACTGCCCGTTAATGCGGGATAAAGTGAAATCTGCTCGCAAATAGCGGAAATTAAAAGTTATTCACTAAAAAAGCACCGTCCAAATGACGGTGCTTTTTCTATGTAAGAGCTACTAGAAGGTCCCCTTCTAGCCTACTCCCATTTATAAGTCCAAAATTGTTCCAGTTGCAGCCATTTTAATGTTGCTGCATCTTTGTTTTTGATTTTTACGTGTGTTTCTTCTAACATCGCTTCTGTTTGTGAACGATGCGCACCTAGTGCAGCTAATTTATGCTCGAATACTTCACTAATATTATTTACAACATCCGGCTCACCTAATACAGCTTCGCGATTTCTCGTAATCGCAACGGCATGAATGACTGGACGCTCTTCTTTTTGCATACGTGATACAGCGCGAACAACTGCGCGGCCAAATGCATCATGATCTGGATGTACGCCGTGCTCTGGATAAAATGTAATAATTCGAGATGGATTTACTTCTTGAATGATTGCTTCAATTTTATCTGCAACGAAATCAACATCTTCAAATTCTAACGTTTTATCATGGAAACCAAGCATTCTTAAATCTTGAATTCCCATCGCTTCACATGCATCTTTTAATTCTTTTTCACGGATATTTGGAATCGTTTCACGGTTAGCGAATACGTTTTTCCCCATGTTACGTCCCATTTGTCCTAAAGTACCACATGCATACGTTACAGGTACTCCTTGATCTGTTAATAAGCGAATTGTTCCTCCAGCAGCAAATGCTTCGTCATCTGGATGCGGAAATACAACAAGTACATGTCTCTCCATAAGTTTCCCTCCTTCTTACTTAAATGGCGTTAAGCTTAACTCAAGTGCAACTGCTAAGCGGCCTTGGTTATCATGCCCTGCAAGTAATAAACGCTCTTTATCGTCTACTTCCCAGTGCGTAATACCTTCTGCATATACCCAGCCATGATCCATTTTCAAACCAACTCGGTATGGATTTGTTCCAGTAATCTTCCCACGTTCAAAGCGAATAATTGCATTTCGAATGAATGCTCCAACTGTCATCATCTTTTCGTTAAAGTGTGACGCATACGCTCCGTTCGTTGTTTCTAAATGAATATATACATCTTTATTTACAAAACGTTCAATTTCATTTTGAATAAGAGAACTATCTTTTACTATTTCCATCGGAATTCACCTCTTTAAACCATTTTACGCAAAAATAATGTAAATTGCTATCTCTATATTAGAGGACAACGCCCACTTTTCCTAATAATTTGCACTGTGTTTTTTATATTTTTTATATGATATGTAAAAAATATATTTTTTCCTTCACTTTGTTAAATAGTTTTCTTTCTTTTTTGAATTTGCTACAATATATTTTATCCCGTATTTATGCAGCGAGATACATTTTGACAATTGAATATATACTTTAAAGAAGGTGACATGATTGGAACAATCAGCACATGAAGTAGCAAATTGGCAATATTATTTTGCAATTGCCGTATTTTTAATCACGTACGGATTTATTATTTCTGAGAAATTGAATCGTGCTGTAATCGCACTATTCGGCGCTGCTATTATGATTATTTTTGGAGTTGTAGATTTACATACTGCTTTCACATCACATATTCAATGGGAAACGATTACCCTTTTAATTGGGATGATGATTCTCGTACATATTACGAGTCAATCAGGCGTATTTGAATTTGTGGCCATTAAAGCAGCGAAGGCAGCTGGTGGAAAACCAATCCGCATTTTATTATTACTATCCCTATTAACTGCTGTCGGTTCTGCCTTTTTGGACAACGTAACGACCGTTCTACTAATCGTTCCTGTTACACTGTCCATTACACGTATTTTAAAAGTAAACCCTGTTCCTTATTTGATTTCAGAAGTACTATTTTCAAATATAGGTGGAACAGCAACATTAATCGGTGACCCACCGAACATTATGATCGGATCAGCAAATAAGCATTTAGACTTTAATGCCTTTTTACTAAACTTAGCTCCAATCGTAATCATTATCTCTATCGTTACACTTGGTATTATTTACTTCATGTATCGCAACAAACTAAAAACAACACCTGAGCAAATTAAAATATTAATGGCATTGAACGAAAAAGATTATATTAAAGATCAAAGCCTCCTTTTAAAATCCATTTCAATTTTAGGACTAACTATTTTAGGCTTTGTACTTCATTCGATTATTCATGTAGACGCTGCGGTTATCGCGATGACAGGCGCTACACTTCTTATGCTAATTGGAGTAAAAGAACACGATATTGAAGATGTATTTGCCCACGTTGAATGGGTAACCATTTTCTTCTTCGCTGGACTATTCGTTCTCGTTGGCGGGTTAATTGATATCGGACTTATTTCTTCACTAGCAAAAGAAGTACTCGACGTAACAAATGGCGATATCGGTTTCGCTGCGATACTTATCTTGTGGGTATCAGGCATCGCATCTGCGACAATTGACAATATCCCCTTTGTCGCAACGATGATCCCGCTTATTCAAGACTTAGCTACAGGACTCGGATTATCTGTTGATTCTCCGCAAATTGAAGTACTCTGGTGGGCGTTATCACTTGGAGCTTGCTTAGGAGGAAACGGAACATTAATCGGAGCATCCGCAAACGTAGTCGTTGCTGGTATTGCAAAACGTGAAGGACATGCTTTCTCGTATATGGACTTCTTAAAAATTGGTTTACCGTTAACAATCATTGCGCTATTGTTATCACATGCTTACATATATTTACGTTATTTAATGTAAAAGTTGTATTGCATGCTTACATATATTTACGTTATTTAATGTAAAAGTTGTATTGCATGAAATTATATCGTCAAATAAAAAAGGTTTGCAGCACTATGCTTCAAACCTTTTTTTCATCACCAAAATATACCGATAATTGCTAAACCACCTAAAATCATACCACCAATTTGTCCAACGATTGTTGGTGATAGTTGAACACCCTTTCGCACTTCAACAACTGGTCTTTCGTGCCTTAGTTGCTGCACTTCACTTTGAAGTTGATGTACACTTCCGTGTAATTCTTTAATTAGTTCCTTCAATTCAGCGACCTCTTCATTTACTGGTTTACTTTTTTCTAAATTCATTTTTCATACTCCTTATAAATTCAATCAACACACTGTAAATTTTCGCCAATTATCATTATATCTCCTGCATACTACATATATAATTTCGAATGTACTTTCTAACCTTGCAGCTCCATCCATTCATCCCTTAATATCCCCATAATGATACGATCAAAACACTTCCCATCTCTTTGAACCGCTTCTCTCATACAACCTTCCATCTGAAACCCCATCTTTTTATACAACTCAATAGCAGCTTTGTTATAAGAAATAACATCAAGACCAACGCGGTGCAAATTCAATTCATAGAAAGCATATTTTAAGATAAGATGGATCGCTTCTCTTCCATATCCCTTCCCTCTATCATTTGCATCTCCTATACCAATGGCTAATAAACCCATTCTGTTATTCCACTCTATGCCATGAATTGCAACAAAACCAATTAAGCGATCATCTTGAACTGTCCTTACCATAAAAGAAACACTATTCGATCTTCGTCCCTTTAATAGCCCATCACTCGCTATTTCATGTAACGATTGCGGAAATGCTATATCTGTATCGACGTTTCTTAAATACTCACTATCTTCTTGCCATTTAGCCATTACTTCAGCGTCGTTTTCTCTCATAACTGATAATTTAATCGTTTTATTTTGAAAAAGATTCATTGTCATTTCAAACTCCCACTTTTTTAATAACGGGGATACTTATTTTAGCCTATTTATCCCCTTATTCTATAAACTGCTTTATACACGGGATACTTACAATAAGCGCTGACATTGGCACATCTCCTCTACATTAAATTACATTCATTGTATAATTTTTCATTTATTCTAACAATAATAAAAGACCCTCAAAATTTAGAGGATCTTCCTAACGACGAATCGATATTATTTCGTAAACATTTTCTCTGCTTCATCCATTGCCATCTTGTTACCTAAAGCAGAATAGTCAAGCCATGGTTGGTCATTAATAATGTATACGTGCTTTCCTTTAACAGCTTTTAAGTCTTTCCAAATTGGTGTTTCTTGAAGTTGTTTAAATGCAGCTTTTGCCTTATCGTCTCTATTTACAACAACGAAAATAGCATCTGCATCAAAGTCAGGTAATACTTCTTGTGAAATGACTTCGAAAGGACGATTTCCATCAATTTTCTCTACACCATTTGCAGGTTGTAATCCTAAGTCTTGGAATAAAATTGGTCCCATCGGTCTTTTCGTACTAAATACACGTAATTCTTTTGCAGTAACACGAATTGCCATTACTTTTTCGTTATTACCTAATTCTTTATCTATTAAACTTTTTACTCGTTTTGATTGCTCTTCGTAATCTTGAATATATGTATCCGCTTCTTTCTCACGGTTTACAAGTTTACCAACCTGTTTTAACTGATCTCTCCACGTACCTTCATCTAAATTGAAAGAATGTGTTTTTGCAATTTTTTCGTATTTCGCTAAATCTTTGCCCGCGTATTTTTCATCCACATAAATGTCAGTTGGCTTCAATTGAAGTAATGCTTCCATATTCGGATCCGTTACAACACCAAGTTTCTTCGTATCTTTCAACTGCTCTTTTGCATGCGGTAAGAAATCTTTTAAATCTCCACCAATAACGGAGCCTACAGGTGTAATTCCTAATGCCAGTAAATTATTCGTTAAATGAATGGACATAGAAGCGATTTTCGGCTCATTACTTTTTTCCGTTTTTTTCGTTGCCTCTTCATTAGATTTCGTTTGACCACATGCTGCTAATACTAAAATACACATCATGCTAAATAAAATAGTAAGTTTCTTTTTCATATGTTCTCCTCTTTGAAGTATTTATTTTGTTTTTGTAAGTAAATAAAGAAAATACGGTGCTCCTAAAGCTGCCACTACTACACCAGCTGGAATAGAATTTGGCTCGAATATAGAACGACCTATCGTATCTGCTAGTACTAAAACAATCATTCCGATAATGCCAGCTAGTGGAAGGAAATGTTGATACGTAGTACCTACTAACTTTCTTGCAATATGCGGAGCAACTAAACCGATAAAACCAATCCCTCCTGCCATCGATACACTCGCGCAAGATAATCCAACCGCTGTAGCTAAAAGGAGTAACCGTTCTTTTTGAACAGAAACACCAAGTCCTGCTGCCACACTATCACCTAGTGACAATGCATTTAACGTTTTAGATTTTAGCCATGCATACGGGGTTAGTATGAAAATCCAAGGTAATAATGCAAGGACATGAATCCAATCCCTTCCCCACACGTTACCAACTAACCATCTAGAAGCGAATGTATATGTCTCATCATTTAACTTGAGAGAGAAAAATAACGAAATTGCACTAAATCCAGCTGAAACAGCAATACCAACGAGAATAAGTCTAATAGGAAGTAAACCTTTTGATCGATCACTCGCAAGTATAATAATTAAAAATGCAGCTAGTATTCCCCCACCAAATGTAAATAACGGTATTAAAATCGATGCATTCTCATTAATAGAATGAAAGAAAGTAACAAATATAATTAGCCCGAAAGATGCACCTGCATGTAATCCTAAAATACCAGGGTCTGCAAGTGCATTACGTGATAACCCTTGCAAAATCGCACCGGAAATCCCAAGGCCAATACCAGCTAACATTGTAATAATAATTCTTGGCATACGATAATCGTATAGCACTGTTGCGCTCTCAAAATCACCATAACCGAAAAGTGTTTGAATTACTTTAAGTGGCGCTAGGCTCAGTGTCCCTGTATTTAAACTAATTAAAATGACAGCGATACTAATACAACCAAAAATTGTAGTTACAGTAATAGCTCTCTTTTTATCTGTGTTCAAAAGATCCTTCACTTATAGCTCCCTCCCAACTTTACGTGCTATATAGAGGAAGAACGGAACTCCAACAAGAGCTACCATAATTCCTATCGCGAGTTCTTTAGGAGGGTTTACTGTTCTTGCCCCTAAGTCAGCTAAAACTAATAACATAGCTCCTAATAACGCTGACATAGGAATAATGAGTCGATAATTCACACCAACTAATTTTCTAGCAATATGCGGAATAACGAGTCCTACAAATCCGATAGAACCAACAGCTGAAACAGATACACCTGCAAGAATGACTACTATAATCATCCCTAGTATTCTCGTTCGGTTCGTTTTTACTCCTAAATTCGTAGCGACGTCATCCCCCATTGATATGAGTGAAATAGATCGCCCTATCACTATCGCAAAAAGAACCGTTATAAGAATAATCGGAACTAAAAACTTCAAATGTTCCCACTTAACCCCTGCAACACCACCAGCGTACCAAAACGCTAAATCTTGACTTAAGTCATAATAAATCGCGATACCTGAACTCAACGAATGCAATAGCGCGGCCATAACTGCCCCTGCAATCGTTAACCTCATTGGTGTTAATCCACCTGATGTTGCTGATCCGATAATAAAAATGAGTACTGTACTTAAAACCGCTCCAATAAAGGAAACAATCATTAAATAGGAATACGGCATATGCGGGAAAAAGGCAAAACTAAGTGCTACTACAAACATCGCACCTGCATTTATACCAAGCACACCTGCATCAGCTAAAGGATTTCGTGTTACCCCTTGCATTACAGCACCAGCGACTGCAAAAGCTGCTCCTACAACTGCTGCGCCAATTACCCTTGGGAGCCTTAATTCATAAATAATTTGGTGCTGCGTTAATTTCGGATTATAATCAAAAACCGCTGCCCATACGGTTTGCAAATGGATATCCTTTGCACCGAATGCAATAGCTAAAAATATAGATCCGATTAAACATAAAATTGTTAAGCTCATGAAACATATGAACTTAATATGTATCCAGCGATTATTGCCAGCATGTACAGCAAACTTATGTAACATGTTTCATTTCATCCTTTATATGCAGTTGTTTTTTATAATTATTTTTAATTTATAATCATTACTGATAATAATTATCATTTTCATTTAGATATTATATCCCCACTTTTTTTAAATAGCAAACTATTTTTTTACTTCGTTAAATATTAAAATACTTATTACAATTCCTTTCTAAAACTTACAAATACATGAAAAATAAACTACTGGCTTATTTTTTAAATTGTAGTATACTTAGTCATTATTTTGAGTTTTCCAACAAAAACATTGAAGGTGACACAATGTTCTATATAAAACAACTACTACACTTCACTTACGAGCAAGCATTATCTTGTTTATTCCCAGTCGTTATTTTCTTAACGCTAGCCCTATCAAAAATCATTTCTATCCCAGGGTTATACCGCTACGATTTCATACTCATCGTATGTCTTCTTATGCAGTGGATCATGTACAAGACTGGACTTGAGACGAAAGATGAATTAAAAGTAATTACTGTCTTCCACCTCATCGGCCTTCTACTAGAAATATATAAAGTACATTTCGGTTCATGGAGTTATCCGGAAGAGGCATATTCAAAAGTTTTTGGAGTTCCGCTTTACAGTGGCTTTATGTATGCAAGTGTTGCCAGTTACATATGCCAGGCGTGGAGAAGATTACATTTGCAAATGCATCATTGGCCAAAAGCTATTTTTGCAATACCTCTAGGAGCAATGATTTACTTTAATTTTTTTACACATCATTTTCTATATGACTTTAGATGGGTATTAACTGTACTTTTATTCATCGTTTTCTTTCGGACATTTGTAGAATTTTCATTACGAGGCGTTACATATAAAATACCACTCGTTCTCTCCTTTTTCCTTATTGGTTTCTTTATTTGGATTGCAGAGAACATCGCAACATTTTTCGGAGCATGGCAATATCCAAATCAACGGGAAGCATGGAATCTCGTTCACTTAAGTAAAATTAGCTCGTGGTTTTTACTCGTTGTTATTAGCATTATAATTGTTACACAACTCAAACATTTGAAGGAGTCAAAAAGATAATGCTGATTATGTAAAAAATAGTTAGCCCATCACTCATTAGAGAGTGATGGGCTTTTTTACCTTCCTTATTAAAGGAGTTACACATTATGAGCTACTACTAGCAGAAGATGTTGCTGCAGATGAAGCAGCAATCGTTGCCATCATAGCTGCCTGTTGTGCCTGTATGAGGACTTCTATCATTGTTTGTAAACCTGTGTTGGTAGTTTTACTTTCC
This sequence comes from Bacillus pretiosus, assembly GCF_052947655.1. Classification (NCBI taxonomy): domain Bacteria; kingdom Bacillati; phylum Bacillota; class Bacilli; order Caryophanales; family Bacillaceae; genus Bacillus; species Bacillus pretiosus. The sequence goes on from NZ_CM129593.1 coordinate 3,319,276, forward strand.
TCACCTTTCTGACTTACGAACAGTTGAATAGCAATAAGAATATTCGCATCTGTATGCCAACGGAATAATTTCTCCCCCTGCAATTTTTCAATCAATGCTTTAATAGAATGAATCTCTTTTTCTCCATCCTCAAGTAACGCTAGTAGCCCTATGGCTGGGTAATGCATCTGTTTCACTTTTACCTTTTCTTTTTTTAACGAATTCCATATGTTTGTACATGTTGCAACTAACATTTCTTCACGAACATCCTTCTTTAGTGAGAGGATATGACTTAAAAACTGAAGATCATTCCCTTTACGCAAACCAGCTTTCGCTAGTTTCTGATACAGACGTTCTACACGGTCCATAAGTGTTTCTACATTCTCTGATTGTCCTGCTAGTAAAACTGCAAGTGGATAATCATTTGTACTTGTAAGAAAAAGGTGATCCTCTTTCATACGTTTATATACTTGCATCGAACGCTGAATGTGCATGCTAGGCTGTTCATTTTCTTCTGTTAAAAGCACGGCTGCTGCGAGATAAGTAAATATACTTCGGCTAAAACCACCAGCAACCAATTGTTCATATAAATCTAAAAACTTCTGAAAAGCTTTCTTATAATCTGTAAAGTGAATATCTAAAGTTGCGGCCACCACAAAGCGATGATAAGACTTCAAGTATGAAAACATCCCTACCTGATTCTTAATATAACTACTAATTTCTAAAAAACGTCCAAGATCAAACAATTTATCACTACCTGCATACATAGCTGCAATCATCATTCCTGTTCGAGAATCACTCGTTTTCCATTTTAGCTCTCCCTTTAATTGTCCATATGTATGTGTGTATTGCTCCAACTTTTGTTCTAATGTAATCATAGTATTCACCCCTACTTCTATTTCTTCTCTATTATTATACTTATATTTCATACGGCTTTTGCAACCTTAATTCTGTATTTCCTTCAATATTTTTCTATTATGTAAAACAAATATAATAACTATACCTACTTTATCAGTATCACGATGGCAAGCGTTCATAATTCTTTAAGCTCAACGACAAAAAGGATAGATAATAAATTATCTATCCTTTTTGTCGTTATATTATTTCACAATACAGGTGTAATTTCGTTTTTTACATGCAATTACAACTAAAGAGCCTTAATAATACGTTCCATCGCCTTTATTTGTCCAATATGATCAGCTTCATGATAAAGCATCATACCGTAAAGCTCCCCTACTGTTTCCAATCCTAGGAATGGCTCTGGCAGTTTATTTTCAAATGCTTCTGCTGGAATTTCGTTAATACGTTTTGCTTGTTCTTTTAATTGAGCCGTTAACACTTCTAACGATGGTCCTTCTGTTTTCCATTTAGACGGTCTTGATCCATACCCAAACATACCTGGATATTCAGTTGGTAATTGTTTGAATTCTTTTCCAAACATGAAAACTTCTGCTGCCGTTAACACATGACCGATATGCCAGCGAATTGTATTGTTAAAACCTTCTGGCTGCGTATCCACAGTTTTATCGTCTAGCGTCTCCATAAATTTAAGCAATTCCCCACGCGTTATTTCAAATTGTTTTAAGCCAACTAGTCTATTCATTTGATCGTTCCCCTTCTTCATGTACCATTTATTATGAACTAAGAATGTTCAACACATTAAAGTTTTACCTTGTTTAATCTATCAGAAACGATTAAGAAAAACATCTAATATGCTTAGTCAAAATATTTAAAAGGTTCACCCCTAATAAATATAGAATTACTTACTACAAAGTTAGTTTAGTAAATAATAGAGGAGTGTCAATTACATGTTACATGTTTTAAAACAACAATATAATCTTATTAGCTCTACAAGAGAAACTCTATTTTCGTTTTTGGAAGAAATCCCACTAGAAAAATTACATAGTACTGTTCCAAATTTCGGGAGCGGTAGCATTATAAAGACGCATATTCATGTAGCCGATTGCTATCGATACTGGCTTGGATCATTCGCATTCAAGCAAAAGCGAGCAGATTTTTCATTTGCTAGTGATTATGAAATTGAGCATGCAGATATCGCAAAAGTCCGTGCTAGATTTAAGTTAGTAGACGAGACTGTACAACGTTTTTTAGATGAATACAATGACCGCTGGCTCGAAAATATAGCAAATGAAGTAAAATGGCAAAAAGAACCTTGGAGTACAACTCCGCTATGGCTTTTAACTCATACAGAGACACATGAGTTTCATCATAAAGGACAAATTGTATCAATGGCTCGTCACCTTGGATACAATCCTCCTGATACAGACCTTAGTTAATTCGATTATAAAAAAACTTGTTGATATATTTTGTTGTGTATAAAACTTTTATCATTTGTTTTAGGTATACCATATCATTATAAAATTCATGTAACATAAAATTAAGACTCATACTTTTCAAACAATACAAAAAACAAAACTCTTCTTCCATGTAGATCGAAAATATTTATATACTCTATCATCAACCTTAAGGAGAAATTTATAATGAGATTAGAGAGTGAAAGAATTTATTTAAGGCCTCTTTGTCAGCTAGATGCGCCTATTATATTAGAAAGTACAATGGATGATGAAATAAGATATATGACTGGAACCAAGTCTACTTTTTCATTGGAGCAAATTAAGACACACATAGATCATATAAATAATGATTCAAGTCGCTATGATTTCGCTATTTGTTTAAAAAGCACTGACGAAATGATTGGAGAGTTGTCGATTTTAGATATCGATGAGGAGAACAAAAGAGCAGGGTTCCGAATATCATTGCTTTCAATAGCGTTAACAGGACAAGGATATGGAACTGAAGCTATTAAAATCGTTTTAAGATTTGTTTTTGAACAACTCATATTAAATCGTTTACAGTTAGAAGTATTTAGTCATAATTTACGCGGGATTAGAGCTTATGCAAAGGTTGGTTTTGTAAAAGAAGGAACCCTACGTCAATCTTTATTTTATAACGATACATACTCGGATGAAATTATTATGGCAATACTTGAAAGTGATTATAAAGATATGTCATTGTAAATAACTGTTCTTAAACTATTAACAACTTGAAAGAACCTTACCACAATAAAATGCAGTAAGGCTCTTTCATTTTTATATCAAATAACAACTCTTAACTCATGTGTTATATTAATACCAAATTGTCTCCGCATAATTATATGCATCACTATTCGGAATGGCATGTTTCCCTTGCGCTTGTGCCTTCCTTGGATCTAAATCATATACCATTGGCGTATAGCATGATGTTTGCCCTTTATTCACAACACCATTTCCTCCAGCACTCCCGCAAGTGTATGCCTTTCCATCTGTTTTTCTAACAATCCTTGCATCAGCTTCGTTATTATATACTGCTGCACGAGTTACTGTAACTTTTGCCCATGCTGTCTTACACGTTGTGCTAAATTTTAATTCCACATAAGAATTGGAATCAATCCACTTCTTTTCTTTCGTTACTGCTGATTGATCACAACTATTGTAATACGGACTTTTCCCATCATACGAATGATCTTCTGCATATGCTTTATCATTATTCGTCGTACTAAACACACTAGTTAAAACGAGAAAAGATAGGTAAAAACATGCGCTCAGCTTTTTTAAAAGTTTCATAGCACTCCACTCCTTTTTAATAGCGTCCAGTTTTCCCGTAACCGTTATTAATTGTAACGGCTTCAGCATCAGCTGTATAACCAAAATCCGCAGTTAAATCAAATACCATTCCTGTATACGTACTCGTTTGACCTGTTTTAATTGCTCCATTACCATTATTAGAATCTACTGATTTTTGGAATACACCGTTTTTATATTTATTAATAACAGCGTAAGCATATATCCCTCCAGAAACGGAAGGTGCTGGTTGATCTAAAACAAGCTTAGACCATGCTGCGTGACATTTATTACTGTAACGTAAATACACTGTCCCTACTTTTTTACTACCCTCATACACCGCTGTAGACTTTGCATTAAATCCATCTGCATCACATGTTGTACTGCCTCCGTATACTTTTGTTGTAGCCGGATTTTTTCCGTCATAGTAACTACTTAAATCAGTAGCTGCAAATGTACTTCCTTGAAAACTAAATAATACACCTATACTTGCCACACTTAATACACATACTTTCATTAACTTTTTAAACATTGTAAATCTCCTCCTTCAAAATAAGTACGTATCATAAAGACAATCTATCCCCTATGTAAGCCCTCCTTTCATGCTTCCTAGAGGCATCTTACAGAAACGAATAAACGTTGTAAATTCCCTTATAGTTATTGGAATATACGAAGAAATTTACTTATCCGTCTAAGAAAAAAAGTTGAGAAATACACATTTTATTGCATCCCTATTTAAAACATAAAAGAACCGATACTTATTTCACTCAAGCATCGGTTCTTTATACAAAATTGTCATTTTTTCTTTTATATAAATCAAATATTTCTCCACTTAATCCGTCGTAAAAAACTCCCTCGTCACATCAATAAATTGCTGCAGCGGCGCTGTCATCCATTTATCTTTATGCCAAGCAATTTGTGTATAAATCGCTGAGATTGCATTTTCTACATGTAACTCTTTTATCGTCCCTTCTCTTATATCTTTTTCTACTACTATCGCTGGTAAAACGGCTATTCCTAAATCTGCAATAACACATTGTTTAATTGCCTCTACACTAACGAACTCAATCTTATTTGCTGGATACACCTCTTCTGTACGAAATAGCTCTTCAAATAAAGTTCGATACGAGCAACCAAGCTCCGTTAGTAAAAGTGTCTCACTTTCTAAATCTTTTGTAGTAATGAAACGTTGTTCAAGTAAACGATGCCCTGAAGCAGCTACTATTTTTAATTCTTCTTTCATAAGCGGCTCCACATGTAAAGCATCTTCTGTTTTACATTCGTCCAAAATAAATGCAAGATCGACTTTCCCTTCCATCAATTGTTCCTTCGCATCTTTATTGGAATGCGCAGGTTTAAATATAAGCTTTATTTGAGGAAATTGTGCTTTAAACCTCTTTAATATAGATGGGAGCCTATATGTACATTGACTCTCTTGCGCTCCGATTATTAACGTACCTGCTATTTCCTCATCATCTTTCACAGCCATTTTCGCTTCGTTGCTGAGTGCAATCATCTTGTCCGCATATAGTTGAAACTTCCTACCTGCTTCAGTTAAAAAAAGACGTTTTCCTAATCTTTCAAATAACGGCGTACCTAGCTCAGCTTCTAACGTTTTAATTTGCGCCGTTACGCTCGATTGAGCAAAGTTTAATTTCTTCGCAGTTTGTGTAAAGTTCAAACTATCTGCCGCCACTTTAAATGTAATTAATTGTTTTATCTCCATTTATCGTCCCTCTTTTAAATCGATATTTCCGATTGATTTCATCGAAATAATCCTCTTTGTCTATCGATATTTGTATTGTATGATAAAGAGCATCGACAAACAATAAAAATGGAGGTATTCCATATGAAAGTACTTTGTTTCGAACAATTTGGAAGTCCGGATGTACTACAATATAAAGAAATACATGATCCAATCATAAATCCAAATGAAATTCTTGTCCGTACGAAAGCAATCGGATTAAATTTCGCCGATATTTATAGACGCCGCGGTGATTATCATCTCGCTGGCAATCCGCCTTATATATTAGGTTATGAAGGCGCTGGTATTGTTGAAAAAGTAGGAGCTGACGTTACTAATATTAATCCTGGAGATCGTATTTCATTTGCTGACGTTCCATTTGCAAATGCAGAACTAGTTGCCGTTCCATCGGAGAAAGCAATTAACCTTCCAGATTCTATCTCTTTTGAAACAGCCGCTTCTGTCTTATTGCAAGGTCTAACGGCACATTATTTAACGAAAGATAGCTATCAAATAAAACAAGGTGATATAGCTTTAGTACACGCTGCAGCTGGTGGTGTTGGGCAACTACTTATTCAAATCATTAAACTACTAGGCGGAAAAGTGATCGGCCTAACGTCATCAAAAGGAAAAGCACAGATAGCTACATTAGCTGGTGCTGATCACGTATTTTTATATACTGAAGCATGGCCTGCGAAAGTACTTGAAACAACAAACGGTGATGGAGTAAATGTTGTATATGAATCAGTAGGTTCTACATTAGAGGAAAGTTTTAGCGCAACTAAAACTGGTGGTACTGTCGTATTTTACGGAATGGCCGGTGGTAATCCTGCGCCCGTTGATCCGCGTATGCTTATGGATACTTCAAAAACTTTAACTGGCGGAGATCTTTGGAATGTACTTACTACGTATGAAGAACGTAAAAAGCGATCTACTCAATTATTTGATTGGATCGCTACTGGCAAATTAAACATTACGAGCCCTACTACATTCCCCTTACAAGATGGTGCCCGTGCTCATGAATTATTAGAGAGCAGAAAAAGTACAGGGAAGATTTTATTAATCCCATAATCGTTCCAATAAAAAAGGAAGCTAGAATGTATTTCTTTGCTTCCTTTTTAAATGTCATTTATGTTCAATTTCGCTTCTTTTCAATAACCCTGTTATTTATATTTTTTCTGTCTAGGCTTCTCTTTCTAGGCCCCTCATTTTTAAGTTTATATAATAAACGAATCTAAATATTAAAGGAAAGAACAAACCTCCTGATATCAACGATCCAATAAATACAGTATCAATAAAAGAAAAAACCCCAAATAATAGCATTCCAAAAAAATAAAATACAACTGCACTCCAATAAATAAAACGTGGAAACTTAGTTTGGAACGAATCACCTTTTTCACACGGTTTTCCAAATAACAAATGAACGAATTTAATCAACATAATCACTTCTCCATATAATTGTTAATATTCTTTTCTTCTTATAACTGAACATACATCACATACCATGTACCACCCATATTCACACATTCCTTACTTTGTTTTATTTCTCGTATACTTACTTTACATTCCGAGATGAAATGTAAGGCTAGACTAATGTCCCTCCAATACACTGCAAACTAATTTGTTGTTCCTACTCTCTAATTATACCATTACAATAATTTTCACAGTTTGTTTTTAACAGAATATTCCGTTTAAAAATTAATGAATGATATACTGAAAAATAAAAAGGAAGCTAGATTTCTCTATCTTCCTTTTCTTATTTTTATATTTCCACACTTTCTTTCCCTTTTGCAACATAGCTCATATCTCCAACCGACTCGACTGTGTATGTTCCGTCTTGATATACAATCTTCGTCACACTAGCATTTTCCACTCCAAGTTTTGTTTTACTACTGTCTAACATTTCGATTAATGTAGTAATCAAAAGCCCATGAACAACAACTAAAACGTTACCGCCACCATTTGCAGCAGATTCTTCACTAATTTTATCAATCTCTTCTTTTATACGAGTAGAAAATAGTTCCCAATCTTCCGCCTGTTTCGTAGGGTCTGCTGCTCTAATAAGATTAATCACTTCTTGAATAGAAAACTTCATAAGTTCTTCTGGTGATGCAACACCTGCAGCTTTTCCAACTACATCCCACATATTTTCAAGTTTTTCACCTTCAAAAATACCAAAATTTAATTCTCGTAATTTTTTTCTTTTCTCAAGTTTTAACTTTGATTGCTCACTATATTTTAATACTAAATTAGCAGTTTCAATCGCTCGTCCACTATCACTACTATATGCACTCATAAAATGAACATCTTTTAATCCCGTTCCTAAATTAGAGGCAACTTCCACCCCTTTCTCTACTAATGGAGAGTCTGCCCAACCTTGCGCGCGATGATTCGTATTTAATATTGTTTTACCGTGTCTTGTAACATATAACGTAACTACATTCTCATTGCTATCTGTATCTCGATTCTTCATTCTTTTCTCTCCCTTTACATTTCTATATCAATTTTACCATCTTAATTATTCATTGAGCAAAATATACGTAAGTGAATTTGCTCAATAAAAAAAGCTATCTTTCTGTATATCTCTACAAAAAGATAGCATCTTTTATGATTACATTTCTTAACTGATATTCCTACTCAGCAAAAGCACTCGAATACTGTACAATTCCTTCTACACCTTGCAGAGCGTTCTCACTTAACTCCATCACCATAAATACTTCATCTGGCACTTCAAATGGTGCTTTTATATTCCACTCCCTTGCTTTCTTAAAGCCAAATTTCGGATAGTATTCTGAGTGTCCTAATACTACAACTGACCCGTATCCAAGTTCTTTCGCTTTTTCTAACGCAGCTCCAATAAGTTTTCCACCAATTCCTTTTTTCTGATAGCCCCTAGCAACTGAAACCGGTGCAAGTGCTAATGATTCTACAGAAGTTGCACCTTGTTCTATCTTTATTTTTGATAACAGAATGTGCCCAACAATTTCTTCATTTACCGCAACGATTGATAATTCAGGAATAAACGCGTCACATTTTCTAATACGACTCACAAGTTCACGTTCTGTTTTATCACTGAATTCTTCTTTTAAAAATGCTTGTTGTACAACTTCTTCTGTTTTTTTATAATCACTTTGTTGTTCTTGTCTAATCGTTACCATTTTAACTTATTCTCTATTCTTTCTTATTTCTTTTTGGATTTTACGAAGCGCTTTTTTCGATCCACGCTCAATATCATGTTGCATTTTTCTTTCTTTATAATCGACAAATAGTGTATTTAAATCGTATCCCTCTGGGTATAATTCTTTTGCTGCTACCTCTAACGTAATACGTTTTACATTCACTTCAACGAATTCACCGTTATAATATACAACGACGTTATAGAAATTATCTATTTCCTTATAGATGATACCAAAATCATCATAATCTAATACATTTACACGATCGCCGATTTTGTACTCGTAATGATTTTCTCTTTTTTCTTGCACAAATTTCGGTTTTCTAATTTTGCTTTCATTCAGTTTTTCAAAACGATATTCTTTATTTTCCATGTACTCTTTCGCTCTTTTCAGTACATGTTCTCTTACGTTCATTTTATTTGCAATCCAAAGTGCATTACTTTCACCTGATTTTCCGATTACTAATTTATAAAGTGGTTCTAGTGTCTCACTATTAAATTGCATCGCTGCATTCATAAAATCATCATGCATTTCTGAGAATCGTTTAATTTCACCATAATGAGTACTCGCAACTGTAATACATCCCGCAAGATAAAACTCCTCTAAAATAGAAATTGCAAGTGCTGCCCCTTCATTCGGTTCAGTCCCGCTTCCTATCTCATCAAATAATAGTAGCGTATTATTATTTGACATCCTCATAATTTCAGATAGATTTTTCATATGAGATGAAAATGTACTTAGTGCATTTTCAATACTTTGATTATCACCAATATCTACAAATACATTTTCGAAAATAGCAATTTCTGTTTCTTTATCTCCAGCGATGTGCAGGCCTGACATTGTCGCTAATGTTAGTAGTCCAATTGTTTTTAATACAATTGTCTTCCCGCCCGCATTCGGTCCTGTAATAATTAAACTACGGTAACTTTGACCGATTTCAAAGTGTAACGGTACTACTTTTCCACTTAAAAGCGGATGCTTACAATTCACTAAATGAATGTAGCCATGATCATTTAACTTCGGCTCTATTCCATCGATCGATTTACTAAACTTCGCTTTCGCAAATACCATATCATATTGACTAATCAATTCCATGTTAATTTTTATATGATAAATATTTTCTACTACCATGCCTGATAAAGTCGCTAAAATTTGATACTCTTCCATCGCTTCTTCTGCTTTCAAACTTGTGAGTTCCACGTTTAACTTTGTAACCGTATGCGGTTCTACAAATACAGTAGAACCTTTAGCGGACGCTTCAACTATACTTCCCGCAACTTGATTTTTATAAGAAGATTTAATTGGAATCGTATACCTATCATCCTTCTTACTAATAAAGAACTCTTGAATATACTTCTTATTTGCACTACTATTTAAAAACTTCGTTAAGCGCTCTTTTATTTTTCCGTCTACCGAATCAATGTTATTGCGAATTCGTTTTAATTCCTTACTCGCAGCTGCATCAATACTATTACCTTTAATGGAAAAGTTGATTTCCTCTTCAATACTTTTATATTCAGTCATTGAATTCGCATAAGAAGCTAATACTGGCGCAAAAAATTCTTTATCTAACATAAATTTTTTAATCTTTCTACAGCCGCGTAAAAAGTCAGAAACACTTACTAACTCTTCAGGATCTAAAATCATCCCTTTTTCTAATTTTTGAATTGTACTAGCAATATTTGAAATGCCAAAGAAAGGAACATGCCCCTCTGCATCTACTATAGCTCGTGCTTCTGTCGTTTCATTCAAACGATTCCTCACTACTTTTATACTCGTACTCGGCTCTAATTTATTTAATAATTCTTTACCTAACCCACTTACACAATAAGATTTCACTATATCCTTCAATTCATTATATTGTAACTTTTCAAAAGTCATCGTATTCATTTTGTTTCTCCTCACTATGATTGATTTTTATCATAAATGAAGATACCTACTCATTAGATTCCAATGAGTTCTACATGATTCATTTACCATTTTTATACATTAAAAAAATATACAAAAAAGCTGCGGGGATACCGCAGCTTTTACATTTACAAGGCATGTGTAATAACATATGAGGAAATAAGCCATAAAAAACGGATGGCACTCCCCTTATTACACGCTTTATAAAGTATTGTAGGTATCTTCATAGGTATCGAAATAAATCCATGACCAAATTAGGGGTATGATATACATAAAAATCCCCTGGTCTTATCCGATTTATTTCATTAAATTTTTCCTATTTAGTACCTACCGCACTCACAAAAAAGCACCTCTCATTAATTTATATTATAGTCATTGAAATCTAATTTACTGAAATCATCATACTATATGTTTTGTGAGAAGTAAAGGTGTCAGACTATTCCCTTGCAGATTGTAAAGCTTTCATATAATCAACCTTTTTCTCAAGGGTCTTTTTCGCATCTTCAGCCGTTACTATATAATCTATCGCAATATGTAGTAATACATCCTTATTATCATTTGGCAACTGAATTGTTATATCATCCACACTACTCTTACTATCTTCAATCGTTTTATTAAATTCCTGAATACTTCTCGCAACCTCCGCTAATGTCTCCATATGCGCACGGTTGTTTACATCTAAAAAGATATTACTTTTGAAAACCGCAGTAACATAATGCTTCGGATGTTGCTTCGCTACTTTTTTCTCTTCATTCTTACCGAAAACAGCGTCCCCTGTTTGCATTTTCTCGAAAGTAAGTATAGTATTAGTCCCTTTTTCTTCATAATATGTATTGAATCTTTCTCGTAAATCATTCGCTTCTTTTTTTATTTTATAGTTATCATTATTTACCTTTGGAGAGGTTCGTCCATCGAACCCTATTTGAAATTGTAAATATGGTTCATCTACTTGCTGTACATAAGCTGTCCGTTTGTTTGGGCCTAAAAAATCCTTACCTTGTTCGGGTATTTCAATTCGATCTAGTTTCACAGAAATACCATGCTCCAATTTTGTATAACTTTGTGCTTTTTGTTCAATTTCTTTATCCGATATATCACATGATGTTAATAGGAATAAACTAAACATTATGCTATATTTCATTATTGTTCTTTTCATATTGCCTCTCCTTTTGCTACTACTACCTATATAGAAATGTCCTTATCGATTTTAAATTACGATTTATATAAAGAACTTCTTTCAATAGTCACAAGTGTAAAAACACCCATTTATTATCACTTTACACTTATTGTGTAATTTTACACTATGTTCATTTTACCGTAAAGCAAATATAATATCTATTAAAATCACGTTAAAAACATACTAATATTTAGTTCTATAGCAATCACAGTAAGGAGATATTCTTCGAGTACGAATAAGAGAAGCCACAGGTGACATTATTTATTCCAACGCATCTCTTGTTGTCTCAAAAGTCGACTAGTTCATTTATTAAAATAAAGATTTAGGAATGATAATAATATAAAAAGAAGAGGAAAACTTATATTTCAGTCTACCTCTTCTTTTCTATTAACAATTCACTGCTGAACATATATGGAAACTGATCCTCCACTTACATGGAACTGCCCCCATCCATCCTTATTAATTGTTACAGTATTTGTTTGATTACCCGTCATATCGTGCCATACTTCCCCTGCATTATTCTTTCCAACATCCATCCACTTTGATCCTCCCGTTCCATCAGAGATTAATGTCGCTAAACCAGAATTAGCATGTACACTATCACCTTCTCTTGTCCATCCAATCACATCTGGATGGTCTAAATAATCACGCTGCGTACCATATGCAAAGTTTTTTCGTGCCGTCAAAATCGGATCAATTTTATCTTTTAATGCTGGAATTTCATAACTACTATTTCCGTTTGTCCCATAGTAATCACCATAGAAAACTGAAGGATAGCCCTCTGCACGAGTTAAAATAAATGCATATGCCAACGGTTTAAACCACGGACTTACTACAGATTCTAATGACTGTCCAGGCTGAGAATCATGATTCTCAACGAGAGTAACTGCAAGTGCAGGGTGATTTTGCATTACTGTTCCATTTAAAATATTTCTCATATCATAATTCCCATTTCCTTTTGAAGCATAATGAAAATTGTAATGCAGTGGTGCATCAAATACAGATTGATTATAATTGACCTTCGCTAAATAATTATTTAAAGTTCGAATATCATTTTGCCAATATTCAGCTACTGTAAACATTTCTTTCCCCGTTTGCTGTCTGACATGATTTACCCAATCGCGTAAATATTCATGATCAATATGTTTAACAGCATCTAAACGAAAGCCATCTAAATTTAATTCATTCGCATACCACTTTCCCCAATTTTTCATCTCATTCGCAACATCTGGATGATCAAAATCAAGATCTGCATACATCAAATAATCATAATTTCCATTCTCGCTAGACACTTCCCAGTCCCATGCTTTACCTATCCCCCTAAATTTATAAATTCGATTTAATTTCCTTCCTTCATCCCAATCCGTTCCGTCAAAATGATACCATTTCCATTTGAAATTAGAATAAGCATCTCCACGCCCTGGAAAGTTAAACCCTGTCCATGCATTAATTTCATAATCACCTGATACTTCAATATTTCGATTGTTACGGTCTACCTCAACAGCTGTTACAGTTTCAGTATAATCCGCTCCACCTTTGTGATTCATAACTACATCACCATATACATCAATGTTTTGCTTATGTAAAGCTTCAATTGCAGATTTCAGCTGTGCTTTTGTCCCATATTTCGTCCGCACCGTTCCTTTTTGATTGAATTCTCCCAAATCATATAAATCATACGCTCCATATCCTACGTCATTTTGCGTAGTTCCTTTATATGCAGGCGGTATCCAGACAGATGTAATTCCTTTCTGAGCTAAATTTCCAGCATCCGAACGCAAACGATTCCAATGATTCCCATCATTCGGAGCATACCACTCAAAATACTGCATTAACGTTCCATTGTTAACCGTATCTGCATAAACTTTACTCCCCCCATATATACTAGGTAAATACAAAACAACCGACAAGCTGACTACTGTTATTCTTTTCAACATATTTACATCATCCCCTTTCAAGAAAACGTTTGCATAGTTTATCGAAATTATTATAATATTCGTTCTACAATTAGTAAAGTAGCAATCTCTCACTCTCCCACATTATTTTTTAGTCTAACTTCACATATTCAACAAATACTTCAAAGTAGTTTTCATTTCACATCTTATTCAAGATTGTTTACAATTTATCTATAAAAGCATGACGGAGGGATTTCTATGACCGACTTTCAAAAACAATTTTTCGCACGATTACATATAGAAGAAAAACAAAAAGTTTCATTTGAAGATTTACCTAACATTATGTACGCGATGGCACAAACTGTCCCTTTTGAAAACTTAAATATACTCGAAAACAACTTTACAGAAATATCAAAAGAAAATCTAAAAGAAAAAATTTTAGTAAACAACCGTGGCGGTCTTTGTTATGAACTCAATCCTACTATGTACTACTTCCTTAAAGACGCTGGATTTGATGTTCATCTCGTTTCAGGAACAGTGTACAATGCTGCAAATTCTATATGGGCTGTTGATTCTGGACACATCGCAACTGTTTTAGCACATCATAATGAACTTTATTTAATTGAAGTAGGATTCGGATCATACTTACCTCTTACACCTATTCCTTTCTCAGGTGAAGTCATTCACTCCATTACAGGAGATTATCGTATTCGTAAAGAAATGACTGAAAAGGGAAATTACATGTTAGAGATGCGTAAAAACAATGAGTTTTTGGATCAATCTTCTGCTGATGATTGGACGTTAGGCTATGCATTTTATATAGAAGAAGTGGATGAAGAAAAAGCAAATGCAGCACAAGAAATTATCGTTGAACATGAGGGCTCACCATTTAATAAAGTACCTCTTATTGTAAAACTAACTGAAGATGGGCATGCATCTTTAACAAAGGATAGTCTCACAATAGCGAAAAACGGTAAAAAAACGAAAAAAAATGTTACAAATGCGCAATATAAAAATCTTTTACATTCAAAATTCGGAATTACATTATAATTTTTTAAGCCTTGCCATTTTAGCAAGGCTTTTCATTTTCCAGCAGGGATTTTTTGCAATTTGTTGTATTTCATAGTTATATAGGAATATAACTACATATTTAGAAAGGAAATGATTATGACAGAACTTAAAGATCGACTACAAGTAGATGATAAAGAGAAATGGGATTTAACGGATATTTATCATACAATTGAAGATTGGGAAAGCGATTTTCATAAAATTGAAGTATTAACGAAAGAATTACATGAGTTTAATGGACATATTCACGATGGCAATAGTTTATTAGCCTATTTAACAAAGAGCGAAGAAATTTCTAGCATAATATCTTTAATGTTCGCTTATGCACGATTACAATCTGATCTTGATACGCGCGATACTGACGCTCAATCTCTTGTCGATAAAGTATCACAATTACACGTGAAAGTAAGTGCGGCTAAATCTTTCTTTTCCCCATTCTTACTTAGCGTAGATGAAAACACATTACATTCTTACATAGAAGAAGCAGAAGGTTTACAATATTATAAAGAAGACTTATTTGAATTATACCGTTATAAAAAACACGTATTGAATAAAGACCAAGAAGAGATTTTATCACAAATGGGTGAAGCACTTTCCTCCCCGCAGCATACATACGGCATGTTAAATAATGCAGATATACTATTTGGTGAAGTGACTACTGATGAGGGAGAAAAAGTTACTTTAACGCGCGGAATGTATGCAAAGTTAATAGAAGATGAAAATCGCGAGAAACGTAAAGAAGCCTATAAAGCTTATTACAAACCATACGTTCAATTAAAAAATTCTATCGCTTCTACTTTATCTGCTGCTATTAAAAATAATGTTACTGTTTCAAAGCTAAGAAACTATCCATCTGCTTTAGAAAAATCATTATTTGGCGACATGGTTCCGAAAGAAGTATATGAAAATTTAATTGATACGACGAAAAAAAACATTCAATCACTACATACTTATAATGAACTTCGAAAAGAAAAATTACATGTAGATGAACTACGCCAGTATGACTTGAGCGTTGATTTAGTAGCGGGTGTAAAACAAGACATTCCATATGACAAAGCGTTTGACATCATGATCGAATCACTAGCTCCATTAGGTGAAGAATATATTGAAACATTAAAAAGCTTTAAAGATAAACGTTATATTGACGTGAGAGAAACGCCAGGAAAACGTTCCGGCGCTTATAATTTTGGTGTATACGGTGTTCATCCTTTCATTCTTTTAAATCATCACGATGATTTAAATAGCCTTTTCACTCTCACTCATGAATGTGGACACGGTATGCATACGCACTACTCACACGGATACCAACCAAGAATTTCTGCACACTATACTATTTTTGTTGCAGAAGTCGCTTCTACAGTAAATGAAGTGCTATTAATTCATCATTTATTAAAAGAAGCAAAAGATGCTAATGTACGTAACCATTTAGTAAATCATTTCATCGACAAATTTAAAGGCACTTTCTTTACACAAATTATGTTCGCTGAGTTTGAAAAAATCACACATGAAATGGCGCAGCAAGGTAAACCATTAAATGCCCAAGTCTTTAGCGAAGTTTATGAAAACTTGTTTAGAGCGTATAATGGCGACTCCCTCGTATTTGACGAAGAAGTAAAATACGGCTGGGCTAGAATACCGCATTTCTATCGTCCATTTTACGTGTACAAATACGCAACTTGTTTTGCTTCTGCAATCCAAATTGCTGATAAGTTATTGAGCGGCGATCCAAATACTCAAAAACATTATATTGAATTCCTTAAAGGCGGAAGTTCTGACTATCCATTAAACTTACTGAAGAAAGCTGGAGTTGATTTAACTACGCCAGAACCGATTGAAAGTGCACTAAATCGTTTTAGCTCACTTGTTGAAGAGTTTTCAGCATTATAAAAAGCATGCAGAGTATATACTCTGCATGCTTTTTTCATTTCGGATACTTTATCCTCAGTCTATTTTCATAACTAAAAAACAAATTTGTGTCACATACTCCTCTACTAAACAATCACATTCAGGTCCCTTTATGTAGACCTCATATGGTGAACCATCTATTACATAACCATTTCTTTCAATCCATTTTTCTAACGCAATATAAGCGTAGCCTATATAGTCATAACTTCCATAATGCATAGTAGTAACGACTTGATGTGGATTTAATTTTTTTATTTCATATTCTTGTACTACATCTTTATTGTTCTCATGAATGACCGGAATCCTTAATTCAACATCACTTTCATTTGGGATATACTCTTCATCATAAAAGACCGTAGAGGGCGAACCAACTATTGGTAAGTTATGCTTTTGTACTTTTTCATATAAGTCATAAAAATAATCATCCATATCATCTATATTTATTTGCAGTCTTTGAGCAATTACTGTTATTTCATTTCTCATTCCAATAAATATATCGTAATTTCTATGACAAGCAGTATTTAAAGCATGATTCATATTTACCATTTCATTCATTTCTGAAATAACCTGTAAATTTTGTTTTACCTCATGAGATAACTCTATAATTTGTGCTTGCATGTGTTTAATAAATGAATCTTGATCTGACGACTGAAGAATAATTTTAATTTTCGGTAGCGGGAACTTATACTCCCTTAACTTTTTTATTTTCAACGCTATTTCTAACTGCCCTTGCTCATAATATCTATACCCATTTTCAGGGTTCACATATGTTGGTTTTAATATATCCTCTTTGTCATAATGCCTTAGCATCCGTGTACTCATTTTACAAATCCGCGAAAACTCAGTAATTGTATACATATACTTACCCCTTGAATACATTTTCTTATACGCTTATTTTAAAACCAATCAAAAATCTCCCTAACTGAAAATTCTTCATTCTGATTGTGCAATCTTTTCATTTTTGAAGGTAACAAATGATCAGGACAATACCACGTTAAACAATTTATTGCGCCTCCCATTGTTGATATTTCTCCTACATGAATTTGAATAGCTTGTTTCTCCGTATGTTGTTGAATATATTGTAAAACTTCCCGATCTTTAGGTAGTCCAAACTTAGGAACGTAAATCGCATCACATGTTTCTAACATATTTATATACAACCCTTTTGCCGATGCTATTTCTTGATCATATTGTCCTTTTTCTGTATATGATGATGGAACAACTATAAATTCAGCTTCTGGCATTTGCTCTTGAATAATTTCTTGAACATTATATCTAAATTCATGATCCCCTAAAAAATCACTAATAAACATCGTATGTTCATCAATAAATTTAACCATTCCGTCTGCATGTGCAAGTACGTCCCCTTCTTCAACAGGAATAATAATAACGCGGCTCACATCCAAATCCCATTCCAGTTGCTCTATAATTTCTTCTTCCGTCCAATCATCATTATCATCAAATATGCGTTCCGTTAATATAACAGTATCTTTTTTATTCCAAATAAGATTTCCACCGTCTAATATCAATGGAGACTTCACATATTCAAAATCGTTCTTTTTTAACCATTTATTAAATTGTTGATCTAAATATCTCCATTGATCTTTCGGTAAGTAATTTGGTTGATATTTAAATTTAACTAAATGATTTGTAACAACTGGTGCAACATCTCTTAGCCAAATATCATCATACTCAAAAAAGCTTGTATGAAAGTCTTGCTCTTCAATGGATAAAGAAACTAGTTGATCAGTAAATGATTTATTTTCATTTACGTATTCATTAAAATAAATCAGGTCTTCATAAAATGGACGATAATATGCATTTGATTTATCTGGTATTGCAGTAAAAATAATTCCATTATGTTTTTGTTCCATATTATTTACCTCGCTTTTTAATAATGGTTGAATAACTAATTTCACTATGCCAACTATTTCTCTTTTCATAACAATGTTCGAAACGTGCACATTTCATGAATGGATTATAGCACGGAGAAATATTATATATTTATATAAAAAATATATAGCCGTGGTTGAGCGAAAAATTGACTCTTGACAGGGTTTTAAAATACAATAATAAAAATTTATATGAAAGTATGAAATTTAATAATAGAATCATAAGCCCTATCATTAGGAAACTAGTTAATATTATTCCTTTCAATGCCCTTGCTCCTTTTTGCGAAAAATAAAACATGACAAAATAGATAAAGGTAACAATGTACCTATTTTGTCGGTAGGTTGCTGAATTTCAATCGATTCTTTCAATTGAATCGGTTGTTGCTGTGTAACACAATGAATCATGCCGCCATTTTTATAAAGCTCTCTCACATCAATACCAACTACTTTACGATCTGGATATAACTTCTGAATCGTATCGTTTGCGATTTTATCATTCGGATCATTATAATTAGGAACCAATACCACAGCATTCCCAATATAATAATTGATATACGAGCCTTTATCGAGAGCTTTTCCATTTTCTAAAGTAACTTTATCTTTACTAAGGGGTAAGTATTCATACTTATACTTCTGTCCTGAAGCATTTTTTGCATCTAACAATGTATCCATATCCTTGTTTGACAACCCCCATTCGGCTAGGTCATCTTCTTTCATCGTTACAATGGTAGATTTACCATGGAATTTAGCAAATCCATCGATATGAAAATCAGTAATATCTAAATTAGGTACTCCATCTAACCAAATAAAGTTTGATACTCCTAGGTCACTTATATATTTTTCAATTTCCTTTTCTGATAAATTTGGATTTCTATTTTTATTTGTTACTGCACTTCGAGTTAATAAAGCAGTCCCATTACTGTCTAATTCAATTGCGCCGCCTTCAAGGACAAAGTTCCCCCAATCAATCCTTTCAACCCCTAATTGTTTACTAACATTTTCACGTATACGAGCATCATTTTTATAAGGTGTTTTCTTTCCCCAACCATTAAATGCTGGATCTAATATTTTGAGATTTTTATTATTGTCATAAACAAAAATCGGTCCACTATCTCTTGCCCATACATCATCAGTAGGAGCGATAAAGAAATCAATTTTATCCATATTCAGTCCTTTATCTATTAAAAGATTATTGATGCGCTCTTTCTCTTCCTCATCGTATGCAACAATATGAACTTTTTCACCCTCAGTTAAAGCGCTTGCCATCTTAACCCAAATCGGTTCAACTTCCTGCTTATATTCTTGACCATATGTGTATTCATGAGGCCATTGCAACCATGTACCTTCATGCTTATCTTTTTCATCTGGCATCGTATATTTCCCAACTTTTTTCTGTACCTCTACTTTTCCATTCTCTTTCCCTTTTACATTTTCTTTACCACCTTCAAAAGAACAACCACTAATAATCGTTGTAGATAATGCAGCTATTAAACAAAACTTTACTACTTTTTTCACCTTTTCATCCTCCTGTTCTTACCTCCAATAATGTAAAGCTTCACATAGTGTGAAGCTCAAGCTTTTTCATCAATGTAAAAATTACCAATTATCCTTTACATTCATATCATTTAACTACCTATATAGATTTATTCAAATATCAACCACCTTTCTCACCTACTTAGTCAGCAAATAGAACATGACTAAATAAAAAAAATCGGTATTGATAATTACATATCAATACCGACTTTTAAAATTATTATTTTCCTTCTATTAAATCATTCGCCATTTTCCTAAACTCCTGATTAAACGAATCATTCATACCATTTTGTACGTTAGAGAATAATATTACAAACGTTCGTTTATCCCGGTTAAAATTATTAAATGTATTCCAACCAGCTAATACACCATGATTATGATAATAATCTGGATTAGTATAGAAACTAAACCCATATTTTCTTACAGATGATGCAGTAAACATATCTGATACACTTTGTTTAGAAATCAACTTTCCATCCATAATAGCCTCATCTAATCTTTTCATATCTTCAATAGTCGTATACATTTCACCACACCCATACAGCCAATTCATTTTTAACCGAGGCGCAGCTATTAACTCGTTATCTTTTTTCGTATAACCTTCTGCTAAAAAAATATCTTCAGGGAGAGTTGCACCCATTCCAGATTCATGCATTTCAACAGGCGTAAAAATATTTTCTTTCACATATTCAGCGAGCGGTTTATTCGATATCTTTTCTACAATATACGCAAGCACCATATAATTATAATCTGTATATTTCCAACCAGTCCCTGCAGGAAATTGCAATTTTTGTGCACCAATCCACGTTACTAACTTTAATCGTGACGCCGCATCAACCCTACCTTGTCCCTGATCTGGCAACCCAGACGTATGGGTTAACAAATTTCGTAACGTAATGTTTTTATCTGCCGGAAATGATGGAATATACTTATTTACATTGTCTTCAATATTTAATTTCCCTTTTTCTTTTAGCTGCATAATAGATATTGCAACGACTGTTTTCGTAATAGAACCAATGCGATATTTCGTTCTTGGCGTTGTTACTACTTTATCTTTCACATTCGCATACCCATAACCTTTGCGTAAAATTACATGATCTTTACTAGCTACAAGAACACTCCCATTAAATCCTTTATCTTTTAAATATTGATCTAGTTTTCCAGCTGCAACTTCATAGCGCTTTTTCTCATTCGCATCAACTTCTTGCATATCGCCCTTTTTCTTACTATTTACATTAGAAAATGCCTTTATATCATATTTCTTACCTTTATTTGCATGTATTAGTGTAACGACACTCCCACAAAAAATAGCAAAAATAAAGAAAACAATTAACCATTTCTTTAGCATAATAGGAACCCTCTTTTATCTAGTTTCACTTAACATGCATCCATTCTATTCTATATCTTTTAATTTTCAAATATTTCATAATATTATCTATCTATTATTCACCTATTTAAACTAGATTCCTTTTTCTCATATTCAGTTTTTGGCTACTCTCTATTGTATTTCTTTCTTGCAAAATTTCCACCTTACAATCGGATACACCCTACTATAATTTCAACAGCTTATGTAACATTTGTTACACATAATAAGAAATGGAGTTGTTACGATGAAAAATACCGATAAACACAATCGTTTAAATGATATGATGTTCCATTACAGAGTAACAAAAAATAACATATTTTTAATTGAATATTACGGAAAATAAATTAAAATATTAAAAGGAAATGATGCTGAAAAATTTTTAAACAAAATAAATCATGCACATAACATAACGATACAGAAAAACAACTCATTATGGCTAAAGTAACAGGTAATTTCAAAAGAGGCAATGAACGTCATTGAAAACGAATCTCATTTATTTTTTGATTATACAACATATAAAATAGAAATGTCGCACATTCGGCATTTCTTTAGAATTTCTTCATATAAAATTTACATTACTAACTTTCTTTTATTTTTGCTTTTACTATATAAACTCACTGCCGAAATACTTAGTAATACCACTATACACAACCACGCACACGTATACCCTTTCTCATCGACAATATACCCAAATAAAACAGGTGCAACAATAATAGCAATTTGATTGAATGTCAGCGCCAAACTAACTGTTATTCCAACAGATTCTTCACTTGCCAATTCAGCAACTTCGACGATAAAAAGACTAAACCAACCAATTGAAAAGAAGCCTAACAATGCGCTGACACCATACAATACTCCACTCGTTACTGTATGTATGCTCATTACTAACAATAGAATCAAACCGATAGAAGCACAGACAGTTATAAATAAAGGTATGCGCCGATTCCCCTTATAAAACACATCACTAATAGCTGCTAATGTAACACGGCCAATCATTCCAGAAAAGAACATAACTGAAAATACTGTTCCGGCTACAATAGATGTAATGGATTGTTCCCTTACTAAAAATTTCATAAAGTGTCCAACTAACACCATTTGTAATGAAATCATGCAAATACCTGTTATATAAATTGGATACAACTCTTTTTTACATATCACTACTTTTAGCTGCATCCATAAAGAATTTTTAATATATTCTTTCCTTACATCCTCTTGGACATATGGCTCTTTATAAAACATAAAAAATAATAAACCTCCAATTATACAAATGCATGCCATACTATTTATCGCATAAGTCACATTATATTGTATTGTAAGAAACGGGATTAAAACTCCCGCTAACGCGCCACCAATCGGTATACCAGCTTGCCTTATTCCCATCGCTAATCCACGATTTTCTTTTGGAAACCATTTTAAAATCACTTTACTTCCTCCTGGCTGGGAAACACTATAAAACATTCCTACTAATAAAAGTACAAATAACAGTCCATTAAATCCATTTACTATATTAGTTAGTAAAAGCGAACCTCCTAGCAAAAATGAACTTATAGAAATTAACAACTTTTCATCATATTGATCAAGTAGCCGCCCAACAAAAAGCATACAAAATAATGGTCCAACATTTACAAAACTTACTAACAATCCACTCTCCATATTCGTAAGCGCATATTCTTCTTTCCAAAATAACGCCAAAACTCCAACACCATACGTTATAAGCGTCGCTGTTGTTTGAGCAATCGTCGCAACAATTAACATCATCCACTTATAAGTACTTTTCATCCTTTCTTCGATTAACATAATCATCCCTCCCCCCCCTTCCATTGTATGAAAGTTCTGATATCATATAAAATAAATATTCATCATATAATCCATCAAAAAAATTGATACCTTTTCGGAGGGATGATACGTGGACATAAAAGATTTAACTGTATTTTACGAAGTTGCGAAGGAACATAATATTTCTCACGCAGCTAAAAATTTGAACTATGTACAATCAGGCGTAACAATGCGTATGAAACAACTAGAAAATGAATTAGGTGTGCCTTTATTTTACCGTAACGGAAAAGGTGTAACTTTAACTTCTAACGGTGAGATTTTATTAACATACGCTAAACAAATTATCCACTTAATGGATCAATCTATAAAAGCGGTTCAAAGTAATGGAACTGAGCCAAAGGGCACGTTGAAAATCGGATGTACAGAATCTACAACTGCGGTAAGGCTTCCCTCAATATTAACGGCCTACTATGAGAAACACCCAAAAGTCGAATTGATTTTAGAAACAAATACGACCGAACAACTAATCAGGCTAGTGTTAGAAAGAAAACTAGACGGAGCGTTTATAGCTGGCTCTACTCAGCACGCTGAACTTCATACAAGTGTATTTCGTGAAGAAGAATTAGTTCTCATTAGTAAAAAACCTTTACCCTCTCTTACAGACATAGAAGATATGAATTTACTCGCTTTTAGTCAAGGTTGCTATTATAGAAGTTTATTAGAAGACTGGCTTCAAGAAGAAGGCATCTCGCCTAAACGAATATTAGAGTTCGGAACAATTGAAGCAATACTCGCCTGTGTAAAATCAAATATGGGCGTAGCAATTATGATGAAATCTATTTTAAATGGTCATGCACATAACTTATCATTCAACCCTTTACCAAATAGATTCAAAAAGGTTCCTACTACTTTTATTACTAGAAAAGATATATATCACTCAGCTGCATTACAAAAATTTATGGAGATGATTTAACAATGCGTGAAAAGAAAATACGTGGGGTGAAGCGTAAAACAAACACGATGATAAAGCGAATTGAAGAACATACAAAAACGTTCCCTTCTGCTTTCTATAACGATGAATATTGTTATATGCCTTTACCAGTTTCCCAAGCTTTTATCGATTCGTATAAAACACCTAGAAAAGTAAAACGATCGTGTATACAAACCTTATTAAATCAAGCAAACCATTTAATAAAAATAAAACCGAGCGATACACATACATATCGAGTTGTTGTTTTGATTTCTATAGAAAGTTTGTGGGATTCGCAAATTATTATATTTAAAAATGAGGGGTACTTTCATAATTTCTTTAATAGAAATAGTGAATTTCAAAAATGGATTCCTCTTTCAAATGAATCTGATTTTTGGAAGACATGGGGAATTTCAATTTGTCCTACTGTCCAAACATTGCACTTTCAAGAAGTCATTTATGATGAGGATACAATCGATGAAAAAGAGATTTGGTTTGTTGGAGAATTATCTTAAAAGGGGAACTTTACTTCTATCATCTAGCATAATAGAAAAGGTATACCAAAACTTCGGTATACCTTTTCTCCTATTTATCCCGATTTAATGGGCAGTAAGACCCACACCTCAAAATTCAGCGAAAGCAAAGAAGTTAGGTGGGGGTCGGGCTGCCCATTAAAGTCCGATTGGTTCAACTAATAATCAGTGGGGGATGAAGAAAACCCCCGCTGATTAAAGTTTCACTTTATTTTTCTTTTAACACACTATGTAATCGATCAGGATAATTTGTAAACATTCCTGTAGCACCCCATTTCATTAACAATCTCATATCTGGTTTTTCATTAATTGTATAAGGATGAATTAGCAGTCCATTTTTCCTAGCCATTTTCATATATGACTCATCAATAATTAGTTCTCCGTCATCATTACGTAAGTTCGGTCCAATACCAACTGCATACTTTTTGATTTCTTGAAAATCTTCATTTGTTACACTTTTCGGTTCATGTGTAATGCCAGACCATTCAACAATCTCATTGTTTTCATTTGGATAATACCAAAGCAGTTGAACTAACGGAATATTTTTATTCATACTATGAATCTTTGTTAAACTATCTTTACTAAATGATTGAATCATAACACGGCTAGAAGACATGTTTTGACCTACTAAATTATATTTTTTTAATAAAGCTAATAACTTCTCTTCCATTCCTGGATACACATCTGGTGATTTTGTTTCAATGTAATACTTCATGCTTCTTCCATACTTTTGGAAGATTTCTTCAAGAGTCGGAACTTTTTGACCAACATACTCTTGCTTAGCCTTTTCTGGATAAGCTTTATTGAACCAAGATCCTGCATCTAAGCTCTTTATTTCACTTAATGTTTTATCTCGTACTTCACCTGTACCATTTGTAGTGCGGTCAACTGCTGTATCATGCATTGCAATCAACTGGCCGTCCTTAGTTAACTGAATATCTAATTCCAAATAATCCGCTTTCATTTTTTTCACAAGATCATAAGAAGCAAAAGTATGCTCAGGTGCATGTCCACTTGCTCCACGATGTGCAATGTTTAAAAATTTATTCGTATTCCATTCATACTTCCCTTCTGATTTCGCATGAACAGCTCCCCCAGCAAAGATACTTCCCGTCATAAAGAAAATAACGAACGCGCTAATAATTTTTCTCATCCTTCTAACCCTTCCTACGTTGCAAATTTCAACAAGTTAATGAGATTTACACGATATAGAAGATATACTTTCATTATTTTTATAAGCTTATATGAAAATTCCAATCTTACAAATACAATTCCCCTATGTTATTACTATACTATTTATTTTCTATATCCCTCCTATTCACATGGAACTTCCTATTGATTACAGTTCACCAATAAAAAAAAGCCATAAATTATTTAGAGGACACTATTGTATCCCTAAATAAATTTATGGCTTATCTCAAATATCTCCGGCCTCGATTAACTTGTCGAAATTAATCATACCAAACCTATTAAAATTTGTGAATATTATTTTTTCAGTAAAATGAAGCATATAAGACAATACTTCCGCAGTTACTTAAAAATCACATAATAATTTATTCATTACCTCCTCCAGCATTACAGCTGGATTTACCACCGCTTTTTCCGAACGCCATCCAATAAATCCATCTGGTCTAATTAGTACAACTCCTTCATTCTCTATCCCATATAATTCACGAAAAACATTTTCTTGAGCAATAAAGTCTCCGTTTACCCCTACTCGATACATTTTAATAATTATTCCTAATTTAGATGAAACATCAAATACAGCTTCAGCCCAAGAACTATTTTCTACTTCAGTAAGTAATACAAAATTGTTACCGAATAAGTCTAATATAGAAACCTTCTCCCCTTCATACATTCCAAAAAAATGTGGTGCTCGCGTTCCAGGTCTTCCGTTCAACTCTACGATATCCATTCTATGTGGAGTAGCTGAGTCATCTACTATCGCCTCTGAACAATAGTGATACCCAACAGTTACAGCTAATCCATCCATATTATTCAAACTGCCTTCTTCTCTACTTGCAGCACGGAACAATAAACTACTCGCATACTCTGTCGTTAATTTTGCAACAGGATATCTCTCTTTATGATATGTTTCTAACAATTTTGGATCTGCTTTCCCTTTTATAACAGCCGCTAATTTCCAAGCTAAGTTATGCGCATCTTGTATGCCTGTATTTGAACCAAATCCTCCAGTTGGTGGCATAATATGTGCAGAATCACCAACTAAAAAAATGCGATTATCTTGAAATTTTGTAGCAGTACTTTCAGTCGCTTCCCACGGTAAAACACTTACTATTTCTGGTTCAACATTTGTGCTTCCAATTGCAGTTTGCATAATTTGTTTACAACGTCCTATAGTGAAATCCTCTGGTCGCTCTCCTTTTAATGGATCGTAGGATACATGGTAAATCCATCTTCTTTCGTTATCAACTGGAATAAGCGCACCAAGAACTTCCGAATGAAGTACCATAGTAAAACCAAATGCATCTCCCTGTATAAACTCACTTAAATCCGCTTCAAAATAAATATTCATATAATAGCCACCGATTGTACCTCTTCCCTCGGTACGTATCCCTAGCTGCTCACGTATTTTACTTTTCGCTCCATCTGCTGCAATTACATAATCACAATGAATAATACTTTCTTCTTCCGTTTCACGATTCCGAATCGTTGCGATTACTCCATGCTCATTTTGTTCATAAGAAACTAATTCATGATAAAAAGATAATTCTCCGCCTAGTGTTCTCGCTTCTTGTAACATGATCTCTTCTAAAATAATTTGATAACAAGCCGTTTGTTTTGATGGACTAATCTCTTCTATTTTTTGAAGTAACTTTTCATCATTTCCATACTGAGTCGCCCGCATTTGTGCCAATTCTTCCTTATTCGCCTCAGCTATTGTATGAACTGCTATTCTTCCTCGGCAATTTTCTAATGCTTTACCCGCCGATCTAATTCTTTGTTCTAAACCCAATTCTCGAAATAACTCCATCGTACGAAAAGTGATTCCACCTGCTTTTGGATGAATTGCAGTAGACGGGTGCCTTTCAACCAGCGAATAATCAACGTTATGTTTTGCAAGGAATAGCGCAGATGCTAACCCTGATAATCCTCCTCCAATAATTAAAACTGGTACGTAATTCGATTTCATATATTTACCCTCCCATCATTGTTCTGAGCTCAGTGATATAAATATAATCAAAAAAACAACAAAGATATAGACTTATATTTCATTTTGAATTATCATATAGATAGATTACGCCCCAAATTACTTTTACTTTTTCATACATCTATAATCTGCTTGAATTATGCAGGTATGAAAGAGTACAACGAAACATTTCACTTTAGTAGACACTAACATAATAAAAACATGATAAGCGGTCGTAACCCTATAAGTTATTCAGGGTACGACCGCTTATTTTTTTTAAATCCTTATCCTTTCTCATCTGTAAACAACATATCATTAAAGCCTTTTCTATCCCCTACCATTTTCAACTCATAAAATTCCATTCGTCTCGATTTTCTTTCCCAATATTGCAGCTCATTCAACAATGATGTAGCATTACCGTATTGATGTAATGGTTCATCATTTTAAACCTTTCGACTAATTACCAGGAGGTAAAGTGATTGAAATGAATAAACAAGAACAATTAAATGTTATAAAAAAAGATTTTATTGATTCCCAAAAAGTATTATTGGCAATTGGCGATGAAACACGTCAAGCTATTTTGTTAGTTCTCATGGAAACGGAATGTCAAACCGGATTACGTGTAGGAGAAATTACGAAACAAACACACCTTTCTCGTCCAGCGGTATCACATCACCTAAGGATTTTACGAGAAGCCGGTATTATTTTAATGCGAAAAGAAGGTACAAAAAACTTTTATTATATTGATATACGTACAAAATTAGGCTTATTAAAAAATCTTGTATTAGATATTGAAAAGCTATTGCACAACTTTTATTGAGATTTGGAGGTATAAGAAATGAAAGCAATGATAATTGATAAGTACGGGAAAGTTCCAATGCGTATGGCAGAGGTACCTACTCCTGAAATAAACGAGTATGAAGTGCTCGCAGAAATTCATGCAGCTAGTATTAACCCCATTGACTTTAAAATACGCGATGGAAAAGTAAAGATGTTACTTAAATATGAAATGCCCCTAATCCTTGGTAATGATTTTTCCGGTGTTATTGTAAAGGTTGGATCAAAAGTGACTCGTTTTGAAGTCGGCGATGAAATATATGCACGTCCAAGAAAAAATAAGATCGGTACTTTCGCGGAATATATAGCCGTTCATGAAGATGATATAGCTTTAAAACCAAAAAATTTAAGTTTCGAGGAAGCGGCGTCGATTCCACTCGTTGGCTTAACATCCTATCAAGCACTACATGACATTATGCATTTACAAAAAGGACAAAAAATATTAATTCACGCTGGGTCTGGTGGTGTTGGTACTTTCGCAATTCAGTTAGCAAAAATAATGGGCGCTACCGTTACAACAACTGCTAGTGAAGCTGGTTCCGATTTAGTAAAGTCTCTTGGCGCAGATGAGATTATTGATTACAAAACAGAAAAATTTGAAGAAATACTAAAAGATTATGATGCAGTATTTGATACAATCGGCGGTACAACACTTGAAAAATCATTTGATATTATAAAAAGCGGCGGCAACATTGTTTCCGTTTCAGGAATGCCAAATGCTCGTTTCGGTAAAGAATTTGGTTCCGGATTTTTTAAAACGCTCTTATTTTCATTAGCAAGTAGAAAACTTACTGCACTTGAAAAGAAGCATAATGCGCAATATTCATTTTTATTTATGAAGCCAAGCGGAGATCAATTACGTACTATCGCAAAATATATTGAAGCTGGTGAAATCAAACCGGTAATCGATCGAGTTTTCCCTTTTGAAGATGCTCAAAAAGCAATGGAATATTCAGAGGCTGGAAGAGCAAAAGGAAAAATAATTGTAAAAATTAAGTAATCATAAAAACTCCATTAAAAAAATGGAGTTTTTATATTTACTGTTAAATAGACATAGTGCAGTGAAGTCCTTACAATAGATTGCAAGGGGAAATATCATATTATACTTTCAGCTAATTTTACAAAGAATACATACGTACAAATACATTATAAAAAAATAAACAAGGAGGAGATAAAATGACTAAAAATAATGAAGCTGGTTGGAATTTAGATCATAGTTATACAACTTTACCACAATCATTTTATACAGAAATCCCCCCTACTCCCGTAAGTTCACCGGAGCTAGTTAAACTAAATCATTCACTCGCAATATCTCTTGGCTTTAATCCTGAAGAATTGAAAAAAGAAGTTGAAATTGCTGTTTTTGCTGGTAATGCACTCCCAGAAGGAGCTCACCCCTTAGCACAAGCGTATGCCGGTCATCAATTCGGACATTTTAATATGTTAGGCGACGGTCGTGCGCTTTTAATAGGTGAACAAATTACTCCTTCAGGTAAACGTTTTGACATTCAACTGAAAGGTTCTGGCCCTACTCCGTATTCACGCCGTGGTGATGGTCGCGCTGCACTCGGTCCGATGCTACGCGAGTATATTATTAGTGAAGCAATGTACGCTCTTGATATTCCAACTACTCGTAGTTTAGCAGTTGTTACAACTGGCGAACCAACATATCGTGAAACAAAGTTACCTGGAGCAATTTTAACTAGAGTCGCTAGCAGTCATATACGTGTCGGCACATTTCAATATGCTGCAGCTCGTGGTTCTATCGAGGATCTTCAATCACTAGCTGACTATACGATAAAAAGACATTATCCAGAAATTGAAGCTCATGAAAACCGATATACTGCATTACTACAAGAAGTCATAAAGAAACAAGCAAGTCTCATCGCTAAATGGCAACTTGTTGGATTTATACATGGTGTAATGAATACTGACAATATAACGATTAGTGGAGAAACGATTGATTACGGCCCTTGTGCATTTATGGACAATTACGATCAAGGAACCGTATTTAGCTCTATTGATACACAAGGTCGCTACTCATATGGAAATCAGCCATATATGGCCGCGTGGGACCTCGCGCGACTAGCAGAATCTTTAATACCCATCCTACATGAAGATGAAGAAGAAGCATTAAAGATTGCTCAAGACGAAATTTCAAAATTTAGCGTACAATATGAAAACAATTGGTTCCTTGGAATGAAAAAGAAATTAGGACTATTTAGCAACGAGGAACAAGATCAATCACTTATTGAGCAACTTTTAAAAATGATGGAGAAACATAAAGCCGATTATACAAATACATTCCGTTCATTAACTCTTAATACGCTCGAAAATACAGCTCTATTTGAAAGTCCTGAATTTAACGAATGGTACAAACTATGGCAATCTCGATTAGAAAAACAAGAAGAATCGAAAGAAAACGCCTACGAAATGATGAAAAATAATAACCCATCAATCATCCCTAGGAACCACCGTGTAGAAGAAGCACTAGAAGCAGCTGTTACAAATGACGACTATAGTGTAATGGAGAAACTTCTTGAAGCCTTATCAAACCCTTATGCGTATTCTACAGATCAAGAAGAATACTGCGTTCCGCCTGCACCGACGAATCGTCCTTATCGTACTTTTTGTGGGACTTGATTGCAATTTAAAGAATGTTTCTAGTTATATTAACTGTTAACAACAAACTTAAAAGGTGTTTTCAATATTGAAAACACCTTTTAAGTTAACTTATTTAATGTCCATTTTTAAAATCAACTAAAAATGCCGACTTCAAATCAAAAGTACTTCATTCTATATTTATCCACGTTCTACTACTAAAAAATCTGGTTTTGCAGGTGCAGGCGTATCTCCATGAGCAGCATATTGTTTAGTATCAAAATTTAATACCGAAAAATTTTCTTGTGTCGCTTGTTTTGGTTCAGCTAAAATGCCACCAATACTCAAAAATACAACACCAGCAGCCGTTAACCCCATAATAGTTAATCCAATTTTTCTCATTATTTCAACGCTCCTTTGTCAAATATTCTTTTTCTCGTTTCATAAGCCTTATAAAAATACTTTTCAGCCTGTTCTATATTGCCTTCTTTATGAAACTCTATCGCCAGCTTTTCAGCATATTCGCAGATATATTCGGTTAAATTTTCTCTTTCAAAGTAAGAAAAACTTTCGAGCATAATTTTTTCTACGTTTTCTGCTTTCAAACATTGACAAAATTCATTTAGAATTAAAAAATGATACTTATATTCATCATTTTTTAATTCTTTGCAAACTTCCAATCCAATTTCAATTAATTCTTTTGCCTTTTCTATTTCTCCTATTTTATAATATTCTCCTGCCTCTATAAAAATAGCTTTATAATGATTCGGCATTTTTTTAGAAACCTCTGATAAGTGTCTAATAGCCAAGACCGAAAGGTTTTGACTTGCATACAATAATCCTAAATTATGTCTTATTCTTAAAACTAGTGTTTCAGCATCATTTTTTTGCAAAGTATTTAACGCTGAAACAATATACTCCTCTGCTCTTTCATGCTGTTTTAATTTTGAAAAAGATAACCCCAAAACATTTTCACATAGTGCTACATTCATTTCATGCCCTGCATGTTTTGCAAAGATATCCCTTGCTTTCGAAGCATATTCAATAGCTGAATACGCTTGATACATTTGATATTTTAATGTAGAAACTCTGTAGTTAAACTCTGCTTGTTCAACTTCATCTGGAATATTCTTTAGTAAACTTTCCGCTTTATCAAAATAGTTACTCGCTTCACTATAATTTGAGAGAATTGTAGAATGTATAGATTTGAAAAAATAATAATAATATTCTAAAAATTCATCCTTCGGTTTAGGCAGCGAATCTAGTTTATCAAAAGAATTTTTTGAAATGCCTATACCATCAATTAGCACTTTATATCGAAAATCTAAAAGATAATAGTGAAATAAAACATTTATATCTCCTTCGATAATATGTAGCTTTTTATCAATCTCTTCCTTTAATTTATTGGCTTCACTTACTCGTTGTGCTCTGATGTTTTGGTACCAATCATTCAGCATCTTAGTAATTAATTTATTGCCCGTGATTTGTATATTCATTGAAACCCCTCCTCATCTATTTAAGTATTCTAAAAGTAACACAATTCAATTATCTATATCCATATTTATATATATTTCTCAACAATTGTTTGAAATTCAATTCCTCAATTAATTATTTGTTCACATTACACCCCCCTTTTATAACCTCTGAATATGAGTATCTTTAAAATCCGTCTCATATTTCAATCCATATCCAAACATTCGATCCATCCCAATATGTGCTGTCCATATTAGCCCAATCATTATAACGGTATCTATCTTAAAATAGACACCTATGATAACTATTAATATAGATATAATATATGTGTGACATATATTATAAATTTTAGCACCAACACGATTATTTATACCGTACGCTAACATTGATAAATCCGGTGCTAAAAGGAATACCCAAAATATAATCCAACTAAATTCATATATTGAATACGCATAAATCGTGGCTACGAAAACAACCAGTCCTTCAAAATGTACAATACGTTTTTGCATTCTTTATCATTCCTATTTTTCTATATTTACCGATAAATTTTCATCACTAAAAGTATTCTTTGCATTTTTTGACCAGATGGTTGCTAATATCGGCCCTGCAATATTATGCCATACTGCTGCTAATACACTTGGAAGTGCAGCTGCTGCTCCAAAATGTGCTGTTGCCAGCGCAACACCTAAGCCTGAATTTTGCATTCCTACTTCTATTGAAATAGCCCTTCTTGTTCCTTCGTCTAGTCCAAGTACGAACGCTGTTATATATCCGAGTAAAAAACCAAATGCATTATGAAGCATTACTGCAATAAAGATAAGCAGGCCTGAAGAAGTAATGCTACTTACATTCGCTGAAACAACTGCAGAAACAATAATAATAATTGCTACAACTGATATTAAAGGAATAACAGTCATTCCTTTCGTAACAGTTGTAGGGAAAAACTTCTTCACTACTAATCCTAAAATAATAGGTAGGATAATGACTTGTACGATAGAAAGAAACATAGACATAGCATTTACTGGCATCCATTGTCCCGCAAGTAATAATAAAATAAGAGGTGTAGCAATTGGTGCTAGTAACGTTGATAATGAAGTCATTGCAATAGACAACGCTAAGTTCCCTTTTGCTAAATAAACCATAACATTTGATGCAGTGCCACCCGGTACTGAACCGAGCAACACTAATCCAGCTGCTAATTCGGCTGGTAACTTCATAACGTAGGCTAGTACGTATGCGACAAGTGGCATAATAATAAACTGAGCACATACACCGATAATAACTGGCAATGGTTTTGTAGCAATGATTTTAAAATCAACAGCCTTTAATGTTAATCCCATCCCAAACATTACAATCCCGAGTAAAATTGTTATATAACTAGTTAACCCGAGAAATGGTCCAGGAATGAAATATGCAATAGCTGCCATACAAATAACCCAAAATGCAAAATACTTTCCAGCTATATTACTTATCGCTTCTAGTACTTTCACCCAATCATCCCCTATCCTTCAACTGAAAAACTTTATTCGGATTCAAAATGTTTTGTGGGTCAAGAGCTTTCTTTATTTTTTCCATTACGAGTAATGCCGCCCCATGTTCTTCTTCTTGATACTTTCGTTTTCCGATTCCAACGCCATGTTCTCCCGTACACGTTCCACCTCGTTTAAGAGCATATAAAACGATACTTTCATTTATTTCGTCCGCCTTTTCCACTTCTTCTTTATCGTTTGGATCAACCATTAAGAGCACGTGGAAATTCCCGTCTCCCACATGCCCAAGAATACCACCGATAAGACCTACTTTATCTAATGTCTCTTTCGCATGTTGGATTGCACCAGCTAATTCTGAAATTGGTACACATACGTCTGTACTCATAAGCTTTTTACCAGGATAGCTATGAACGTAAGAATATGCTAGATTATGCCGCGCATCCCATAATTTATTTCTCGCCGCAGTTTCCGTTTCAAAAGCAACTTCTTTACATTTATGATCAAAAACAATTTCCTTCGTGAATTCAATATCTTGCTTTAGCCCTGCTTCATTACCGTGAAACTCTAAAAACAGTGTAGGTTCTTCTCTGTAACTTGTTTCATTATAATGATTTACTTGTTTCATAGACAATTCATCTACAAGTTCAATTCTTGCAATTGGAATACCCGCTTGTAGTATATTAATAACAGCTTCTACTGCATTATTTATAGTTGGAAACGATGCTCTCGCAGCCATAACATGTTCTGGTATGCCGTATACTTTTAACGTTAACTCTGTAAAGCATCCAAGCGTACCTTCTGATCCTACGAAAACACCATTTAAATGGTAACCTGATGATGACTTCGCCGCTAAATTTCCAGTATGTATTACTTCCCCATCAGCAAGAACGACTTCTAAATCACGAACTTGATCACGCATTACCCCATACTTAACTGCTGTCGTTCCGCTCGCATTTGTAGCAGCCATTCCACCTAACGTTGCATCTGCTCCTGGATCCACACTAAAAAACAATCCATACTTTTTCAATTCTTTATTAAGCTGAGAGCGAGTCACTCCCGGCTGTACTCTTACAAGGAAATCTTTCTCTCTTATTTCGAGTATTTTATTCATGAGCGAAAAGTCCATTGTAATTCCTTTTTCATATGGAATAACGTGGCCTTCTAAGCTAGAGCCTACACCGAAAGGAACGACAGGTTTTTTATGCTCACTCGCTACTTTCATTAATTTACTAACCTCTTCAGTCGTTTTTGGAAAAACTACTACATCAGGTAAACTACTAGTATGATAAGATTCATCTTTACTATGTAACTCTCTTACTGTCGTATTTACAACTACTCGATCTTCGGGAAGTACACCCTTTAATTCATTTACTAAACGCTCTACCGTTATTTCCATCGTACACTCTCCTACTTTCTATAAATTTGAATTACAAAATATGTTAACTATTTTATACATAATAATCCGAAAAATTAAATAATTCAAGTTTTATACATATGCAAGTTTCATACTGTCGAATAAACAAAAAGAACTTGCAATACCTATCGCAAGTTCTTTACTATAAAACTACATTTTAAATGACTTCTTTATTAACAACATAAACCAAATTAAAGTACCTGCCATCAGCGAATGAGAAAACCCAACAATATAAGTTAATCCTTTAAAGTCCGCTCCATTTAACTGAAGAAGCCCTCTTGCGGCCAATGAACCTAACATTAAAATTAATGCGATATTATGTACAACAAACCACTTATTAAAACTTCTCGCTTCATGAAACGCGAATACTTTTGCTAATCCTAAAGCAATTAAAAAGAAGAAAAAGCCAAGTACAAGTGTATGTGTATGCAATAAATTTAACAAAGTAGAACCTAAAATCCCCTTATACTTTCCATACTCCCTGGCGAAAATTCCTGATAATAAACCGATAATCAAATACGTAAACGATGCATTATATAATTTCTTCATTATGTACCTCCTTGAGTAGAATGTGTAGTGTGTCATATTTAGTAATAATGATAGTTATATAGTAAAAACTCCTAGTCACCTAGGAGTCATTGTATAAGCATCTCACTCTTTACAATCAATTTCAATTATAGGATATCCCTTTATACAAAACAAACGAACTTTATGTGAACAAGCAGGACTATTTTAAAATATGTTGCGATTTCGTATTATACACTCCATACTAATTATTATAAATGTTAAAGGTGGTGCAATAGCTTGATAGTTCTTGAAACTGAACGACTCGTTCTTCGCTGGTTTCATATAAAAGACGCTCCATTTATTCTTGAATTAGTAAACGATCCTGCCTGGATTCAGTTTATTGGTGATAAAAGGATTAAAAACTTAGAAGATGCAAAAAAATACATCTTAAACGGACCAGTTGATATGTATAATAAAATGGGATTTGGTCTTTACTTAGTTGAACGAAAAGAAGATTTCACTCCACTTGGTATGTGCGGACTTATTAAAAGAGATTCATTAGAAGATGTCGATATCGGTTTTGCCTTTTTAGAGAAATTCCGTTCGAAGGGGTATGGCTTTGAATCAGCTTCTGCTGTAATCGACTACGGTGTACAAAAGCTCGCGCTGAAACGAATTGTAGCAATTACTACTATTGATAACATCAATTCAGGAAATCTTTTAGAAAAAGTAGGATTTCAGTTCGAAGAGATAATTTCAGACTCTGGAGAAAACTTAAAGTTATTTGGGTATAACATATAATAACTAGTCAGAGTTCACTTTTAATCTAATCAAAAAATATTTCTTACATATACATTCCTAAAAGTTATTATGATTAAAATACTCATCTGTTTTTTCACATTATAACCACACTAATTTAAATCACAATTCTAATTTAAATTAGTGTATTTATTCTTACAAACACTCTATTTTGTTCTTAAAGTTGTCAAAACTCTTATGTAGCTACATGAAAAGTTTATGCTAATATATTAATAAGAAACTATGCGTTCCCTTAACCCTGTATCCGGCCCTGTATTTTTTACAGGGCCTTTTGTTTATTTAATTTACTTATCACATGCTTATATACACCTTAAAAGTCATTTCAAATGTAATAAACGATAAATAATAAAATAACTTTAGACAGTATGACCTGCACCTTTAATACGATCCCTTCAAATTTCTTGACGAGAAGACAAGTCATGAAAAAGGAATCACTTAAGAACAAGATAACAGCTTGAGTAATGATACATCTTAATGCAAAATATTTTGGAAACCTAACTGCTAGTTAACTAAAAAAGAAGTTCTACTTAATATAGGTAGAACTTCTTTTCCCTTTACTTCACAAGTACATAGTTCTCACTTATTCCCTGCTTAAAAACTTGAGAAACTCATCTTCATTTACAGGTTTACTGTAATAATAGCCTTGAATTAAATAGCATGCATTTTGTTGTAACACTGTTAATTGTTTCTTCGTTTCTACTCCTTCCGCAATCACTTTCATATTTAAAGTATGAGCTAGCGAAATAATAGTTTGTATAATTTCATCTCCATCATTCGAAGTTCCAATCCTATTCACAAATTCTCTTGGAATTTTCAAAGTATCAATTGGATATAAAGGTAGATATGCTAATGAAGAATATCCTGTACCAAAATCATCAATTGATAAATGTACACCATATGATTTTAATGCTTTTAACTTCAATAAAGTTTCTTTTTCATCTACCATGGCAATTCGCTCTGTTAATTCCAAATCAATCAAATTAGCTGGTACTCTTATTTCTTCTATGGTAGATATAATCGTTTGAACAAAATCTTTCTGTTCAAACTCTATAGCTGATAAATTTATCCCCATTTTTAGATTTGTATAACCTGCAGAATGCCATTCTTTCAGTTGTGAACACGCTTGCTGTAGCGTCCATTTCCCAATTGTAATAATCTGTGATGTTTCTTCCGCGATAGGTATAAACTCAAAAGGTGAAATTAGCCCCAGCTCTGGATGTTGCCAACGTATTAATGCCTCTGCACCAATAACCTTTCCTGCCTTACTATCAACTTGTGGTTGGTACAATAAAAACA
The DNA here is from genome assembly GCF_052947655.1 of Bacillus pretiosus. Classification (NCBI taxonomy): domain Bacteria; kingdom Bacillati; phylum Bacillota; class Bacilli; order Caryophanales; family Bacillaceae; genus Bacillus; species Bacillus pretiosus. The sequence goes on from NZ_CM129593.1 coordinate 3,357,406, forward strand.
ACTCATTATTTTCAATTGCATTCGGTAAATCTTGCTCTAATTGTAATCGTCTTGTTATTTTTAGAGATAATGTCTCGTCGTATATACAAACAGCATTGCTACCTTCTTCCTTTGCACTATACATAGCAATATCAGCATGTTGTAAAAGTGTTGTGGCATTTGTTCCTCCAAATGGATACAACGCTATTCCTATACTAAGGGATAAATAAAAGCTGTGTTGATTTATTACAAATGGTTCTTCAGTTATACGAAATAATATTTCGCACAAATCTAATAGCTGTTGCTCTGTTTTGTTATGGACAATGATTGCAAACTCATCTCCCCCTATTCTTGCTAAAGGAATAGCTGGTGACAGACATGTCCTAAAACGTTTGGCAACTTCTTTTAAAACACTGTCACCAATTGCATGCCCCAGTGTATCATTAATGGTCTTAAAGCGGTTTAAATCTATATACAGAAGTCCAAACTTATCCTGTGTTTTTTGTACACGCTCAATAGATCTGTCTAATTCTTGTTGGAAGAATATTCGATTTCCAATCCCCGTCACTGTATCATGAAATGCTAGATAGTTTATCTCATCCTGTTGTTGCTTCATCCTCGTTATGTCTTTTACCATTATATAACTCCCAAAAGTTTGTCCTTCTATCATGATAGGAACAATAGTAACGTACCAAAAATGTATATCCTTCTCATTATTATTTTTCACACGTAACTGTAACGCAGACGAACTACATCGTTTCCCCATCTTTAGAGCTACTTCCAATTCAGGTTTATCTTCATCTAAAAAAATAGAAAAGCACTCTTTTCCTATTAATGCTGCACTGTCTTTTCCTAATAACATACTTCCAGACTGGTTTATATTTAATACGGTACCATTTGAATCAATTGTTAATATAGGATCTGGATGGTACTCATATAAAGACTTAAACCTCTCTTGATTTTTCACCAAATCATTAGATTTTTTTATTAAATCTGCTGTTCTTTTAGATACTTTTTGCTCTAATTGATTATTAAACACTTTTAATGTTTCGGTTAAATCTTTGTTTTGCATTCGTACAATTGTATGACGAATCAGTACAAATACAAAGGCAATACAATTTCCCGTAATCAGTGTAGAGGAAGAAGTTTGCTCTTTGAAAGTAAAACCAATTAAAATTGCAACTGAAAGATAAGGAAATATGACAAGAAGTTTCTTTCCAAATGTCGGATTAATAATAAAGTAATCTCTTCTAGAAGATGTACTCCTTGGAATAGTAGCAGCAATAGCAATAAATAATAGAAAAACTCTATACAAACACCTTAATAATATAAGTGAACGATGTGATAAATCATCTTGTAAATAGAAATATAAATAGTCCGTAATAGACAAGCCAGTTAATACTAAGATAAAAATAAATAATTTACTTTTCGCATTAAAAATTGCTGGTCGAAAAATAAGGCTAACTCCTAGTAATAGAAGCAATAGATCTATAATTGGGAAAATAAATGAAAGAAAAACATCTCCAATTGATAAGAATAAGATATTTGCAGAAGGTTTATTAAATAGGTACCATTCTAAGGTAAAAATAGCAGTAACAACAATACATAAATCACAAATTAAATACGCTTTTTCCCACTTGTTACATTCCATAATGATTTTATAAAAGAACGCAAGGAGAAAGAAGAATAAGAAAAACAACAAAAATACATCAGAGATATTAAAATTTTCTATTGGTAATTCTACATTAAGTACTTGAAAAGCAGATATAAAATTCCCTATCAAGAAACACCCTATTGCAATAGTAATACAAACCCAAAAGACTCCTAGTTTAATTTTTCTTGATACCATAGAGTAAAGTAATGAGATAAATACAGTAGTTTCAACAACTAAGGATGATAGTCGTATATTAAAATCTGATACAAAATAATGATTCGGAAAAACAAATAAAAATATAAAACAAAAGCTTAAATAAGCTAGTAGAGCTAATATCAATACATAAAATTGCACATGTGAATGTTTACGCAACGGACTCACCTTCTTAATTTTTTCTAGATTTTTATTAAAAATGACCTGATGCTGCACTGCTCGTATTCATCAAAATGAACTTACTTATTATTCCATATTATGAACTTTTTATAGGATTTCTTTCTACATACCACAGCCTGATTTACTTTCTGCAGATATTTCTTCTTTTTTAACTAAGCATTCCAAAAAGAATACGATGGAAAATGTTATTTTTCGGTATTTACTCATCGTAAATTTGAATAATACAACTTAGCTGTTCTTTGAATATGAGATAGAATCTAAACTTCCATAGCAACATAGTTATTCGCTTATTGTCACACTTAGAAAGAAGGGTAATATACTATCATTAATTTAGAAATTCGAATTAAATGACCGAACTCACTGTAACTATTATAGTTACAGTGAAGGGTGCTGTCAATTTCAAATACCTCCCCTTTTAATGGACAAAAGACGTGACATTTTGAACAAAAATAAGATGTTTATAAGAAAGATGTAATGTTATATCGACCTAACCAAAGAAATATAAATGATCTAGCATTAAGTGAAGATGATATTGCATCTCCCAAAAAAGAATGTTACTCTAAAAATAGAATGATGAAAGGAATGATGGATGAATAATGATTAACTAATTTATATTTTAAGTTGAATTTTATAACTTCAAACTACAAAATATAGGGTTAGTCTATCCATTTTTATAATTCATTTCATACTTTATTTGTCATGATTCAAATGATTAATAAGTACTTACTTAAGCGACAGACTAATCCTTCCGATTAAAAATCGGGGGATTTTTTTATTCCCTTTTATGTAAGTTAAAATTTATTAATCGCTAAATTTACCTAACAAATAAAGGAGCGAAAAAAATGGCTAATTCAGATACTATTGTTACACATGTAATGCTCTATATAAGTCGTTAATATCCATCAAACTTATATAGAGAAATTAAAAAATGGATGGATGTTCCGACTTTATATGAAACGTTTCGATATATAAAGGAGGAATTATTATGTCAATGATAAAAGTTCAAGACTTAACTTTTTCATACCCAGGTAGCTTTGATAATATTTTTGAAGATGTAAACTTTCAAATAGATACGGATTGGAAACTAGGATTTATCGGTAGAAACGGACGAGGTAAAACGACATTCTTTAATTTATTATTAGGAAATTACGAGTATAGTGGAAAAATCCTTGCTTCGGTAGAATTCAATTACTTCCCCTACACTGTTGCAGATAAGAACAAATTCACTCATGAAATCCTTGAAGAAATTTGTCCCCAAGCAGAAGATTGGGAATTTCTACGTGAAATATCCTATTTAAATGTTGATGCCGAGGTCATGTACAGACCGTTTAAAACTTTATCAAATGGAGAACAAACAAAGGTGTTGCTTGCTGCACTGTTTTTAAATGAGGGCCAATTCCTATTAATTGACGAACCAACAAACCACCTAGACACGGATGCACGAAAAATAGTCTCTGATTATCTAAGGAAGAAAAAAGGGTTTATTTTAATTTCACATGACAGAGTCTTTTTAGATGGATGCGTTGACCATATCTTATCTATAAATAGAGCAAATATTGAAGTTCAAAGCGGGAACTATTCTTCTTGGAAATTAAATTTCGATAGACAGCAAGAGCACGAAGAGGCTACAAATGATCGTCTACAAAAAGACATAGGAAGATTAAAACAGTCTTCCAAGCGTTCAGCAAGTTGGTCTCATGATGTAGAAGCTTCAAAAAATGGAACAAGAAATTCAGGTTCTAAGTTGGATAAGGGATTTGTAGGACATAAAGCAGCCAAGATGATGAAAAGGGCAAAAAACCTAGAATCAAGGCAACAAAAAGCTATTGAAGAAAAGTCAAAATTACTAAAAAATGTGGAGAAAACTGAGTCATTAAAATTAGAAGCATTAAAGTTCAAGTCAAATGAATTAGTTACTTTGGCTGACGTGTCTGTTACGTACGATGAACAAGTCGTGAATGAGCCAATTAACTTCGTAGTTGAACAAGGTGACCGAATTGTGCTTGATGGCAAAAATGGGAGCGGGAAAAGCAGTATCCTAAAACTAATTCTAGGGTATCCGATACAGCATACAGGTTCAGTTACTTTAGGTACAGGACTCACCATCTCCTATGTCCAACAAGATACTTCTCATTTGAAAGGATCGCTATCAAATTTTATTGAAGAGCACAAGATTGATGAGACATTATTTAAATCCATCCTACGAAAGATGGATTTTGACCGAATTCAATTTGAGAAAGATATATTTCATTATTCTGGTGGACAAAAGAAAAAACTGCATATCGCTAAAAGTTTATGTGAAAAAGCCCATATGTATATATGGGATGAACCATTAAACTTTATAGATATTTATTCACGTATGCAAATTGAAGAGCTGATTCAACAATTTAATCCCACAATGATTATTGTTGAGCATGATAAGGCATTTCAACAAACCGTTGCAACGAAAACTATATCTATGTAACTCCACTCGAATCATTAATAAATCAAGCCATTAGTCTATAAAGTATTTGAATGAAGTGTCCAAAAAAGCCTAATTTCTCTACAATCCATTGAGAAATTAGGCTTTTTAACAGGAAAATTAGGATTCATAAACAATGAGTAATTTACATATTGGGCTTATCTGTTAAAGCAGAAATAATTCTGCTCACCAAATCTTCTGGCATCCATTCATAATTTGTATCATTCGATTCATTTGGTCCTAAAGAATCAATGAACTTTTTAAACTTTGGAAATAAAACAATAGAAGTGATCCAATGTATCGTATGATTTATAGAGAAGAAATGAAATACTCCTTGTTTCTCCCCCTCCTGCAATATTTCTTTTAACTGTTCAAAACTACCTACAAAATACGGTTTAATCTTTTCTAATCTTGCACTTTCCTTAATAATCTCCTCATATGCCAATGTGCCAATTTCAGGATTTTCTTTTATATGTGTAATAAAGACTGTTAAATATTCTCTTAGAGCATTAATAGGATTAAATTGATTCTTCTCAAGAAAATTAGGTAACTCATTAGCAAGACCATATTTCTTAAACACCTCATAATATAGGTTTTCTTTCCCATTAAAATAGTAAGAAGCCATAGCAACATTCACTTTCGCTTCTTTTGCAATTTCTTGTATGCTCGTACCTTCATAACCACGCTCTCCAAATTTTTTCTTAGCAGCCTTCAAAATATTTTCCATCGTCTGCTCTCGAGATTTCCCCATTTCACACACCTCAAATAATATATATTTCACTTCAAAAATCCACTAAGGACTTTGAATAGAGTATCTTTTTAATGAAGTTTAATTATATATTTAAAGTAATAACTTAACAACCGATGAAGACTTGCTTACTTTAAACTATTCGCCACACAACATACTCCTCAAAAAGAAACATCTCCTGAACATCGCCTACCCTATGTGATCATACAAAGAATTCATTTAAAAATGAAATAAAAATAAACACCCTACTTAAAACAATATCTCCCTGCGTGGCATGAATAGCTTTCAAATACCTCACGTTCTTTTCTAATTGCGTATAAGAATGAAAAAAATAATAAGGGCCAGAGTTTATCTATCTTTACAGATAAACTCTGGCCCTTTCATTTGCAATTCATTTACTGATTAGATTTGTTTAATCTCAATATAAGGTCCTTTGATGTTTAATTTGTTAATGTCATTCGAAATATTACCTACAGTTGTTTTTTCATTAAACGTATAGATCTTTTCACCATTCACAAAGATACCCCAATTTTTATCCTCGTAACTAATACCATAACCAGCATTGCTAGATGTCGCTTTGAGCTGATTTCCATTCATTGAAAAAGATAATTTCCCTTTGCCTTTGTTAAGTTGGTTATTCACATTGTTGATACTACTCATTTGTTCTTCAAGGGCTTTTTGGTTATCAAGAGTAACTTGATGGTTTTTCCAGTCTAACTTATAGTTGTTTGTAAAGAACTCATTATATGTATCTTTATTATTTGTTCCCCACCATTTCGAACTTACCCATTCGATATTGTACTGATCTGATATTCTACGATTTGTTATTTTTAAATCAGATGTAGATTCTGTTTTATCTGCAGTAATAACTGCTACTACATTAGGAGAAAAACCATATCCTGTTAAAGCTGGTACTGTATCTTTTGAAACAAAATTATTCGTTCCTTCATTGTAACTACGTGATTTCATAAATAGTTGATTACCGTAGAAAGTATTAAATGAATCACGATTATAAATTCCCCACTCCGGGTAATTAAATGATTGGAATCCTACTTTCCAATTTAATTTTTTATCTGTGTGAGTCTCTAATACCGTTTTATAGTCTACTTGATCATAAGATACACTTTCTTTCCAAGCAAAGCTACCTGTAATACTTGCATCAGCATTTGGGCCTTTATCATTTACCCCAACTTTAACACTTCCGCCAAGTGTATACCCTACTTCAGAAGTAACCTTTGCTGAAGTCATTGTATTAACTGGGGCAGCTTTATGGAATTGAGCGCTATCACCACTTGTTATTTCTGCTTCAGTATGATAAGCCGATGGCCACTTTAAACCTGCGTTATAGTATCCGCCATTAATTGTATATTTAGCATCTATATTACTACCATCAGTAGTAACAATTGCAATCTTTTTATCTGCGTAAGGATCCTCAATAAAAGAAACCTTTATTGAATTTTTAATATTTTGCTTCATGTCATAAGTAGTTTTAAAACTATTATAGACTTTTCCACCATTTTGAAGATTTTCTACAGTTCCTTTAGAATCTGCAAATACAGATGTTGCTTGTAAACCAAGTGATCCAGACATAATAACGGACGCTACCGCAACACTTTTAGCTATTCCATTTGTTTTTTTCATACAGACAGCCTCTCCTTCTTAAACATTTAAAAGGTATAAACATATTACTTTTAGCTCTCAATACTAGAGATAGGTTCATAACTTTACAATGTAGAAATTTATTAATCTTTATGACAATAACTATCAACACTTGTTTTTCTAATTTCCATCTCTTTTTTTACTGATAACTATTATCAATATTATTAAAACACATAATAACGATTTAAACAACAATTTTAAATAAATATTTAAAATTGTTGTTTAAAAAAATGCAAAAAAATTATAGAATTCTTTATTTCGAGAATTACTATATTTTCATTTACTTATTGCAACCTATATTCAGATACATTATTCCCTTTCCATTCATAATAATCTAAAATCCCCTCATAAATGGCTTCTGCTGCAACCTGCCTTCCGTTTTCTGTAGATAACTTACTGTAATCAATACCATTATCTATAAAAGCAAGTTCCGTTAACACAGCTGGCATTTCATTTTCTCTTATAACATGAAGATCGCCATGTTTAACGCCTCTATCACGTGTTTGAAGAGCGTCTACTAATCGGGTTTGAATTTTTTCAGCTAAAACACGACTTTCTTCCACATGAGGATTTGTTTTTTCAGATTTAGAAGATTTATAGTAGTATGTTTCTGTCCCTTTTGCATTACCATTATAAGCATTTGCATGAACACTTATAAAGATATCCCCCTGATTTTGTTTAGCAAATTTAACACGTTCCTGTAAAGAGCTTTTTTGATCATGTCCAGGTCTAGTATCAGATTCACGAGTTAGTAAAACTGTAAATGGTGTATGTTTTTCAAGCAATTGTTGTAGACGTAAAGAAGTGTCAAGTACAATCTTACTTTCAGGTAATCCCTTTGTGTCTTTTCCAGGATCTGCGCCACCATGTCCGGGATCAATAATTATTGTCTTATTTTCTAAAGGATTACTTTGACTATATTGAAGCATATCTGTTTTTGCGGTTAGTTGTGCAGCTTCAGCGCGTGTTATGAACCTATTTGGTTGCCAACCATTATCTGTACCAACTGAAATTTTTAAATCAATTAAAGTATTTGCGAACTTTTCACCCCAATGTCCCTTTAAATCTTCAAATTTACTTTGTCCATTGCTAGTGTTTTTATTTTGTAGTTTATATGCATTCACTAGCATAGTAGCCATAGCAGCACGAGTAACTTTTCCAGAAGGATTAAATATTCCATTTCCTTCACCTTTAATTATTCCTGCCTTTTCAGCTGCGGCGATATAAGGGGTTCCCCAGTGGTTTTGTGAATCTTTAAAAGATGGTTTTGCATTTAAATCAATGTGTATACCAAGAGCCCTTGTCATAATGGTTGCTGCAGAAGCTCTATCTAGTGTATCACTTGAACCAAAAGTTCCATCTGGATAACCACTCAATACTTGTTTATCAACTAAATAATTAACGGATTTGTCAGCCCATGCAGGAACATCTGGAAATTTGTGAGTATCTGCAAAAATACTAGTAGAATAAGATAGTAAACTTCCAGCAAGAATTCCTGTAGCAATTAATTTGTTCTTCAAAATTTAGCACCTCTAAAAAATTATTACAAGTCGGTAAATTATGTAAAATATAGTTAATCTTTAAATAATATGAATTCGAATAAAGTATAGATTAAGTTGGCGTCATCACTATTATAAGATAAAGAATCTAGTATAGAATTATCATTCCGAAAAGAACCCTTCGGCATACACTTATAGATTGAGACTATTACATATATTCACCAACATTGTGTAACTAGTATAGTTACTTATATATATGAGTGTCAATTAAAACAATCTTACATTTTTGTAAGGTAACCAAATTAATAATATATCAAGTAATTATTAAACAATGTAAATAATTATCTTTTATTTTAAGAAAAAGCACACTCCTTCTAAATTATCATTGATGCCTCTTTCAATTCCTAATGTCCATCTTAAAAAGAGCACTTTTGAAAAGTGCTCTTTTTAAGAATTATGAAGCTACAAACCTAGAATTCCTACAATCCGGCGAGCCTTAACATTATCAATATAATAATGCATCTCTAATCCTCGTCTTTCTACACGGAGCACAGTTCCCCTTAATTTTGATAGATGCTGTGAAACAGTGGATTGTGGGAGTCCTAATATTTCTGTCAACTGTGTAACATTACACAGTTTATGGTGCATTAATTCATTTACAATTTTTAATCGAACGGGATGTGCCATTACCTTTAATACATCTACATCTTCCTCTCGGATTTTAGCTAGATCTCTATTAGATATTAATGTTGTCATTTCGCATTCCCCTTTATTATTAATTTCTATTTTCCAATTATCCTTATAAGTAGTACTTATAGATATTTACCATTTGTCCTGTTGAGAAAATGTATTCTCGTTCTTAAACAAAAAAAGACACCAATCCAATAAACAGCTTTTACTGTTCCAATGAATTGATGCCCTCTAATTTTTAGCCAAACTATATTTTGTTTTAAAAGGATTATTTTATAGTCTATTACATGATTTTGAATGAGACTTAACATTCTTTGTTACTTAAATAGTAATACTTTTCTCCCTTGTTTAAGTACAAATCAAAATCTTGATTCCCCTTACACATATTGTAAAATCCAAAAGAAATGTTTCTTCATTTTATCTTATACAGACAGCATATATTATGTATTTCTCAACACCAATAAACGTAGCTAGCTCCCCTATAATGGTCTCTCTAGCTGGTAACTGTCATACCTTTTTAAAAAATCACTGTCTTTAATAACAGATCCTTTTAACTTTCCTCAATTAAAATATCCTTTTTATTTCATTTTCTGTTTAACCTCAATGCTATGTAAACTTCTTTTAATCTATTAATCTCCTACTAGACTTCTCCATGTAGAGATAAAGGAGACTTCTCGTTCAAATAATGAATTATGCAATATTGCATTTGATAATCGTTTTCGTTGTAACTATAATGGTTACAGGATTACTATTAATCCAAATACTCTACGTGGAGGTTTTATTATGTTTAAAAAAATTATTGTATCTTCTATGGCGCTTACTATGTTGGGTGGGGCTGCAACTATGCTAGAAACACCTACTGCTCAAGCAGCTTCTTACTTTGATGTCACTCCCGAAGAAGCTGCTGCTTTTTATCAATCTCAGGACTATAAAAAATTAAAAGACTTTATGGATGACTTTGAAGCTAGAAACCCTTATGTTCCTGGTGGAGGCTATGCTCAAGGTAGTGTCCGTATGCAAAAATTCAATGATGCCCTTAGAGCTGCTAAATTAACAAATGTATACCAAGAATTTATTAGAATTTCGTACTACAATCATTATCCAGAACCAAAATAATCAAAACAAATAAAATGCTTATTACTTTAACTTAGCCTAATTTTAAATGTATAGCCTAAAGCTAGAAAAAACCACTTATATAAGGGGTTTTTTCTAGCTTCCTATGTAATTTAGCTATAAAAATATCAAAATGTATTTATAAATTGTTGAAAACAATTCTCTTCTGTTTAATAGTAAAAAGCGAGCACCCTCTCGTAATTACATAAGGTGCTCGTTTTTATTTTTATGTGTAATTCTCGATTTAATATAGTTACTTTCTAGTAAGTAAAAACTAAATTAACTTATAAACAAAGCGTTTTAAATTTAATTCATAGATCTTACTGCAACTTGGAATTGTCCCTTAGAACCATCATTTGAAACGTAAATTTTATATGTTCCAATTGGTAATGGAGATAAAGCATTCCGTACATTTGTAACATTAATTTTTTGTTCTCCAGGTTTTATATAACCACCAACAATTAGCTCCATATTTGGACCTTTCACACTATATCCCATTGTATTTTGGCCATTATTTTTCATAAAGAAGCTTAAATTTCCACTCCCATTATATACAAAAGAAGTTACAGCCTCTCCACTATAATCCATTGTTTGAGTTAATAATAAGTCTACAGGAACATGTTCGACTATATGAATTGTATCATTCGTTTTGTGTATTTCTTCAGCATAAGTATTATTTCCTAACACACCAAGTGTTAATGCTGAAATTACTCCACAACTAAGCACTAGTTTATTTAACTTCATTTTAAGTTCCCCCTTGATGTTTGTAATCTATTACCATCATACATTCTTTTTCAGGTGCGTTTTTATGTAATAATTCATATCTTTAAACCTATATATTTTAACTTTACACCTTAATAGTTACTGAAAAACTCACATTGATAAAGCTACAGTATTATGATTCATAAAAAACATGTAAATTTCAAAATCTTTTTAACGAGAATTCATACAATTAAGTACCAAGCACTCAAATAAATAGCGTTTCCATTTTAGATAAAATATACTAATGAAAAATTTTGAAATTTACACTTTATAATTTGGTATATTCCATGTTAATATAACGAAGGCTACAAATAGAATCCACAAAATATATTTTTTCATAGAATATTCATACTTAAAATCCTATTATTTTATTAGTAACTCAATCCTAGTTTTCCTTATACAAAAGTCAATTTCTAGTTTCATATGTATAAATATCTAAGTAGATTTTTTTATCTATTATTTTTCCTAACGTCCTTATCAATTCTAATAAAGCGAAACTTTAATCAGTGGGGTTTTGTTCATCCCCCACTGATTATTAGTTGAACCAATCGGGCTTTTACAGGCAGTTGATCCCCTACCTAACTTCTTTGCTTCCGCTTAATTTTGAGGTGGGGGTCTTACTGCCCGTTAATGCGGGATAAAAGTAATATTATAGTACTTTTTCAAGCGCTCTTCCTTTTTTAGATAGAAAGTCTACTGATAACTAAACATCTAAGTTTAACTCATACATAATCCAATATACAAACTATCGGAGATGCAAACCTATGGGAATATCTACTCTTTTATTAAATACCTTTATAATAATAATTTGTATCCTTAGCTACCACGTATTTTGGCTAGAATTTAAAGAAAAAAAAACATGTAATAATATATTGATTTCTATCCTTTCCTCCATTGCTATTATTTTTTGCATGACTTTTCCTTTTCATTTACATGCTGGATTTATTTATGATTTACGTTTTATTCCTATCATATTAGTTTTTCTATATGGAAATACAAAAAACATTGTTTTTATAGGAATTTTATATCTTTCTTATCGATTTTTCTTAGGCGGAAATGGAGTTCTTCCATCATTTATTATCTTTACTATTATTTCTGTTATAACAATGCTCTTTCGTTACTTATTACCAATGTATGTTAAAGAAAAAAAGATATTATTAAGCTTGCTTCTTATTTTAGTATGTACAACTTCACTTTCTATCTGCGGTATTGTAACTCAAATAAATACAGGTGGTAAAATTGACTCTACTCTCATAGAATTTTTATTAAATTATATAATCATTAATATATTTACAGTATTATTATCAGTGTATTTAATTGAGGGAATGATTGAGAAATATAAAATGAAAGAAAAGCTGCAACGGGCTGAAAAATTTTATATAGCTAGCGAACTAGCCGCGTCCATTGCACACGAAATCCACAATCCACTAACCACAGTACATGGATTCACTCAATTGTTAAATGAAAAACATGCCTCTAAGCTACCTCAGAATCAGTACTTAGAAATCATGTTAATTGAAATGCAACATATACAATCTACTATTAATAACTATTTATCTTTAACAAAACCACAGAACACCCTAAAAGAGAAAATAGATATTAATCATATTTTAAATCAAGTGAAAGACACTATTTCACCACTCGCTCTATCATACAAAGTTGAAATAATACAAAATAGTACAAATTCCTTTTATATAAATGGAGACCCCGAAAAATTCAGGATCTGTCTAAACAACATCATACAAAACGGAATTGAGGCCATGATAAATGGTGGAGTATTACAAATAAATATACAGAAAATTAAAGGTAATATTATAATCGATATTATTGATTCAGGGGTTGGAATGTCCTCTCAACAAATAAAGCGGATTGCTTTACCATTCTATTCAACAACAGAAAAAGGAACTGGGCTTGGTACTATGATTGCTTATAGTATTATTAAAGAATTAAACGGTGATATAGAAATAGAGAGTAAATTAGGCCAAGGTACACGATTTTCCATTAGTATCCCTTGCTAATATGAAGGAATTATTCAAATAAAATTTTTTCTATTTAACTTATAAAATAAATTTCAAAAATGCCGCTACTTAACTCATTAATCATCTTGATTTCGTGAATAAATTAAACGTAATAAGGACTAGAGTATATCTGTTTTTACGGATATACTCTAGTCCTTTAATTAAATCAAATATACTTGAATTTTATTACTTTGCTCACATCTCTATGAAATCATAATTCATCGATTGTATCTCATTTACTGATTAGGTCTACTTAACTTCAAGATAAGATCTCTTGATACTTGATTTCTTAATATCATTAGATACATTACCTATAGTTATTTTTTTATTTTAAATATTAAATTTTTAACATTCATAAAGATACCAATTTTTATCTTCATAACTGATATTGTAACCTGTATTACTTGATATAGACTTAAATTAATTTCCATTCATTGAAAGACAATTTCTCTTTTGCTATTTCACTTCTACTGTATAATTCCCTGTTCCCCCGCCATACTGATACACATGTAAATAATATTTTCCTGGATATGTGTAGTAACTTCCTACTAACTTATTCCCTTCTTGCTGGGCATACGTAACATAATTATTTAAATCCGCTTCTGAATAAAGAACCCAGTTTACTCCGATATTATTTTCCTTCGTTACATTAATTTGTAGGTTTTTCGCAGTTTCCACATTTATTTCAAAGTAATCACTCGTATCACCATTTCCTAAACTAGCACGTAAAACTTGATTTAATTGCAGTTTATTTGCTGTTTGGAATGAATTATTTGGCTCTTTTTCTACACTGTTATCTTCTTTCTTTTGAACCGTTACATTCGTTGTAACAGTATTCGTTAATCCTTTGTCGTCTGTTACTGTCAATTTTGCCGTGTACGTTCCTTCTTTTGTATACACGTGAGTTGGATTTTGTTCATTGCTTACAGTACCATCACCAAACTCCCATTTATAAGCAACAATTTTTCCATCTTCATCTTTTGATCCATCGCTTTTAAACGAAATTATTTCATTTAAATTTCCGTTATATGGACCATTTATAACCGCAACTGGTGCTTTATTCACAGCACCTTCTTCTGTATTCATACCATGGAATACAACATCATATTCAAATTGTCCTGATGCATTCACACGATAATTTACAAAGTAAGCTGTTACTGTTTTATAGCCTGTCCATTCTTTTGCACTTAAACGTTTTAACGTATCATTTACGTTTTGTGTAATTGTTTTCCAGTCTTCATATTCCCCTTTTGCAGTAGTACCTGTATACGTTCCTTGCAGTGTAAATGTATTAAAGAACTGTGATTTATTTTTCTTAACTGATACATTACTTAATTTTGCTTCTGCTGTAATTTCTGCCGCAATATCTGAAACTGGTTTTGGTGCGTGAGTTGCTAAATAATCATCTGATACTAATGGAACATTATATTTCTCTCGGTTATCGACTAACATTTGCATATAGTCTTGATACTCTTTATTTAAATTCGCATCTTTACTTAATGCAGAGCGGTATGCATCATATGCTGTTACATCATTTTTTCTAATAAGATCATGAACTTTGTCAAACATATCATATCTCTTATTGTACATATACGATTGTAAAGCGAATGAATAATTATAGAAATCCCACGTTCCATACTTTGCATTTAACGTTCGCTCTGCCGTATAACGTTCTGCTGGATTTGAAGATATTCCTCCTATAATGCTCTTTCTCGGTACAACATTATCCGTTCTCGTTGCCCCCGCAAAAAACTCCGCATTCCCTTCTTCAAACCAAGATAATCTCTCATTCTCATACATCTTACCTTGTCCCCAAAGCCCTGGTACTTCATATCTACCTTGTAAGTAATGAGTAAACTCATGTCGGAACAATTCTTCTAAACTATAAATACTTTCTTCTGGCGTACGTTCATAAGTAAAGAACGTACCTGTTCCTTCTATATAAAGGCCACCGTTATTCGTTTCATATCCGTACAATTGACGATTAAATTGATATTCAGCTGGACTATTATAAATAACCATCGTTAATACATCATCAGGATTTCCTTTTTCTAAAGGTTGATCACTTTCAACTGTACGATGGAATTGTGCCTTCACTTCTTTTGCCGCCCAATATAGACGTTTTACTTTTTCTTCTGTCACTTTATCTCCAGCCTTTAAAACAATTGCCCCATCATCAAACGTATACGTTTTCGGCAAATACTTTTTCTTCCCGTCTTCTCGTATTTGATCTAAATTCACAACATTTCCATTTGCATCTTTCCCGCCATAGTTCGTCGCAATTTGCTCAGCCGCTACGAAATATTGCTCTCCTAAATACGGATACATTTTCATTGCGTCCGTTACAACTTGCAATCCTTTCGTTCCTGTACTATGGAACGTACCAAGTCTACCTGTATAATAAATACCATTATTAATTAACCAACCATTCTTCTCTGTCACCGTTCCAATTAAAGCAAAACGACTTAATTCATTAATATAGCTATCAATTTTTTGGTACCATACTGTATCTTTCGGTGCTTTTCTCGTATCGTACAAATACGATTGAATGTCGTAATCAACACCTTGCATAATATCGTAAATCGCATTTCCAGCTGAAAGATTGTCTACCAATGTAGAAAAATTATCGTTATATTGTTTAAAAATCTTTGCAGCTGATGTTATCGTTTCCACATCACTCGAAGCATTTCCTATTAATTTTCCGTATGATGATACTACTCTATTTTGTTCTAACGTACCGAGTTTGAAATTCGGGTTATTCGCAATCGTTTGTAATGCAGGTAAGCATTTATCATGATAGCTCCGCTCATTTAGTTTACTTAATTCCGCATGATAAAATCCTAAATAAAATCCTGAGCGTAATACCTCTACTAAAGTCTCAATCCCTTTGGAATCATCTTTCGTATAAGCTTGTCCTTGCTGCTTCAATTTATCAATAATTGCCTGCATTCTACTATCATTTTGATAGAATGCAAGGCTATCCTTATTAAATTGAAATAGACCCGTAATTTGCTCCCAATCAATTGTTACGAGTAGATCTACTAATTGCTGATTGTTTAATTGATTTAATTCAGCAATTGTATAAGTTTTCGCTGCAGCTAATTGCTTACTTTCTTTTTTTACTTCAGGTGGCCTTTGCGACAAATCAGCAAATTGTAGCCTTTTCTCAAAAGACTTATTTTCAAGCACTTTTGATGGATGAGCTAATTCTTGCATTGGCAGTTGTACACCAACTGGCTCCATTTTGAGCACATTCCGATAAGAAACTTGCTCTCCCTTTTTACTTTCTGCCAATGTGCTCCCTTGAAAACTCCCTAACATTAAACTAGCAAAACTTACCCCTACTAACACTTTTTTTGAATAGCCTCTCATGCTCTCCCCTACCTTACATTTTTTAGTGTCCCGCACCATTATTTTACTATTCTTACTTTTTATTCTGTATTGAGAAAAAATAAGGGAACGTTCACATATGTATTCATACCGCGCAAAATTAACACTTGACTTTATGTGAATTTTATATCAAAAAAGATAGATAATAGCGAAATTCCTGCTATATCTATCCTCGTTTTCAACGCTATGATTTTAACTTTATAAACGTAACTTCCGGTAATGCTTGCATATGCTGAATAAATTCATTCTTTTCTTCTGACGATATATTTTTCAGCTGCATCCCTACCTTATAAACTATTTCTGTACCTCGCTGCAAAGCTTCCACTTCATATGACAGTATTGGAATACCTTTCACTTGTAGCGTTTCTACTATTTGTTGTACCGCCTCATGTTTATTTATACACATTTGCACTGTTATATTTTGCGGAAATAAAAATTGCACCTTAAAAATACGACTCACAATCTCTAAACCAATTAAAACTAGAATCGTCGCTCCAATGCCTACTACATACATGCCAGCCCCAATTGCTAATCCAATTCCTGCTGTAGCCCATAAACCAGCCGCTGTCGTTAATCCTTTCACTGCCTGTTTTTGAATAATAATTGTACCTGCACCTAAAAACCCTACTCCACTTACAACTTGTGCTGCAATACGGCTCGGATCAAGAGCCATATGTTCCTCATTCATAATATCTGAAAAAGCATATTTCGAAACGACCATTATTAATGCACTTCCTACCGCTACTAGGAAATGTGTTTTTAATCCCGCTTCTTTTGATCGAATTTCCCTTTCAATACCGATTATTGCTCCTAACAAACCCGCAACACCGATTCGTATAATCAAATCAAAATTTACACTCACGAGCCCTTCCCCCTTTCATTCATTATAGATAGATAAAACAAAAATTATCACACACATCCTTTTATCGATATGAAGGAATTTTGCTAAAATACACTTAATACTCCGACCGTTTTATGTTAATATTTTAAATATTAACATAAAATAAATAACTTCTAATTTTAAAACTCCACTAATTTTCTTAAAAAACAAAGGTGGATTACATGAAACGAGGTTGAGAAAGTTAAGAAAACGCTTACATTTTATACCGTATTTTTTTATACATACTAAATAAATAAAGGAGCTTACTAACAATGAACGTCTCTTTACTTACACCTACTATCGATTTACAAGAAGAATACTTAGATTTTTATAACGAATGGAAAGATAGCGGTGAAACGATGATTCCGTGGGTTATTTCAAAGGACCCTTCTAACTTTTCGGCTATGATTCAAGAATTGCTCGATGCGCATAACGGAATAAACCTCCCTGAATCTTGGGTACCAGACTCTACGTATTGGCTCGTTACAGATGAAAATAAAATTGTAGGAGCTGTTAATATACGTCATAGTTTAACCGAGCATTTATTTAACGCTGGAGGTCATATCGGTTATGGCATTCGCCCTTCTGAAAGAAGAAAAGGTTATGCTACGAAGTTATTAGAATTATCGCTAGAAAAAACGAAGGAATTAAACATTACGAAAGCACTTGTCGTTTGCGACGAAGTGAATACAGCTTCAGAAAAAACAATTTTACATAACGGCGGGCTTCGTGATGATGATTTCATTGAGGAAGATGGAAATGTAGTAAGAAGATTTTGGATTGAGCTATGAAGAAGTCATCCGATGAAAATAATCTTGTTATAGAGAAATATAGTAGAAGTAATGAGCTAAAAGTAAAACAACTTATTGATTTATACAATGAAGACTCTTATCTATTTAACTTATTACGAGATAATAAAACAAAATGTGTGTATATTGCCTACTATAAAAAAGATGTAGTAGGCGTCTTTTTCACGTGGAACAGTAACTTCCATCCATACTGCACATACTTTCGAATGTATACAAATCCGTTCTATTCAGAGGTACACATTGAACAATTTTTATTAAACGAGATTCAAAAACGAGAAAACTTCAAACTACCATTACAAACCTCTATATGGGGAACATCGGCTCATTTAAAAGCCTATTATGAAGAACATAATTTTATGGAAATCCGAAGAACATATATGCCGATATTAGAAGTACGCAAAATCATAGCTATCGATACAAAGCTTCATTCAAATTATGATGTACAAAGCTTATCAATCATCCTATCCAATAATAGCTCCTTTGAAAAGCTAGCTCACTTAGTAAAAACGAATTATGAGGATACTCACTTAGCAAATCCCGTTGCCTCATACCCGCTCGAAACTTGGAAAGAACAGATCTTAACTGATGATGTGTTACTAGATGGGAGCTTTGTAATGATAGATGAAGAGAATAAAATTATTGCGTACTCTTTCCTCCATACATCAGAAAAGGATAATACGGTAGAACTAGGATGGTGTGGGACTCACACTACAGAAAATTTATCCTTACTGAAACTTCTCGTTTTCAAACAAGCTATGTATGCAAGTAAACACGGTTATTCTTTCATTCAAGGTGAATTCGATTCAACGAGTATATATGCAATGGAATTATTAAAATCCTTTCCTTTTAACCCTTGTGCTACTTGGATTACGTACCAAAAAGAAGTCGGAAAGTGATTATACACCTTCCGACTTCTTTTATGCTTTCTCTATTTCAAACTGCACTGTAATACCACTAGGATCTACTACTGTAAATCCGTTTGTACCTTCGTTTACTTTATGTTGTTTTTCTATTAATCTTTCTTTCACTTCATCTAACGCTTCTTTATGTGGTAATACAATTGTATACACTTTAAGTCCAGTTGCATGTGCGGGTGGGTGTGGATTATTTACTCCGTTCCACGTATTTGCACCTATATGGTGATGATATCCTCCTGCAGAAATGAATAAGCAGTCATCTTCACGCTGTTGCACTTCAAATCCTACTGTCTCTACATAAAACTCGTGTGACTTCTCTACATCTGCTATTCGTAAATGTACGTGCCCAACGACAGTATTAGCAGGTAATCCATCAACCTCATAATCAACGAGCGTTGCCAGTTCTTTTAAATCTAGCGGCGTACTTCCTCCTGGTCCTTCTCTCCATTGATCACGCGGGCGGTCTGCATAAATTTCTATGCCATTCCCCTCTAAATCTTGTAAATAAAACGCTTCGCTATATGTATGATCACTTGCACTATTAAACCTTGAGATCGGTAAAATTTCATTTGAATATGTATAACGTCCTTCTTGCTCAGCCGGACTATCAATTACATTCTTATTACGAATTACACCAAATAATGCCGAAGCAAAAGCCTCACGAGTCGGAACTAAAAAGGCTACATGATATATACCAGTCGTACGCGGTTCTTGCAGTACCCCGTCCTCTAATTTTTCAAGAACAAGTAACGTGTTCTTTCCACCTTTTCCTGATAAATATGCTTTATTCTCCTCTTGCTTAATTACTTCTAAGCCTACTACATTCTCATAAAATACAATTTGGCGCTCTAAATCTTGCACTTTAAATTCAACATGACCAATACGTGTTTTCGGATGAATTTGTACCATGAATTACTCCATCTCCTTATCCCGATATTTTCCTATTTCATATAACCGTTACTATGAAGGATACAACTAAAATCATCCTATGTAAATATGAAAAGTCAGAATTTACACACATTTTTATTTTCATAATAAAAAAGTCACCTCTTCTAACTTTCAGAAAAGGTGACTTTACAAAAACAGTATGCTGTAACTCTTATTTCATTTTATGTACTTCGGCAACTAACTTTCCACCCTGAATGCCCATATAAAGTTTCACAGGTGCATCATTCGTGTTTTCAAACACTAAGTCTAAGTATGGATATGCAATTGTAGCATCTCTTCCTTGTGGAACATAACCTACCGTTTTAGAATGTGTCGTTCTCTCTACCATTTTCAAACCAGCTTGATCTGCTGCATTGTATAATGTTGATGATGTTTGACAAACACCACCGCCGTATCCATCTACTAATTTACCATCTACAATTTCTTTTCCTAGTTGATATCCTTTATCTGGCGTTGTATCACCAATTAATGCATTGAAAGAGAAACTGTCTCCCTTTGCTAATACAACTCCATTTATGCTCGCTGCTGACAAGCGAATATTCTCAATACGGCCACCTGCTGAGCCACCTAAATTCGTTTCATATCTACCAATTACCGTACCACTTCCTTGCGCATCACTTAATGTTGCGATAGGCTTTTTCTCAACAATAGGTAATTGATATGAAGAATCCCACATGCCAACGTTTAATAATTTATCTACTAATTCTTTTTCCATTAATTCATAAGAAGGTTTTCCTTCTTGCCAACTTCCATCAGGTGCTACACGTGAAGGGACCATCTTTTTGTCAACGCTTTTTCCAACCTCGCTAGCAACCTTCGTTACCGATTTTTTAAATTTTGCTTCGTCTTCAAAATAACCTAGACTCGATAAATCTAGCTTTTTCACTTCCGTACCAGTACGACCATCTACTAAACTAATAGAATCCTGTACCTCTGCTTTAGCCTCTACCGTGTGGCCACCAATGTCACTTACTAATGCAACATCACTTACTTTTGCACCACAACCACTCACTATAGCTACACATAACACCCCAACTAATATACCCTTTACTTTACGGAACAATATACTCTCCCCTTTTTCCCAATATTACTTTTATGTATTATTTCATTTTTATGTATGTTTTGTTACAATCATTTTACAATATATTTATAAAATGTTACAAGTTATTTTTTACTCTATATAAATTACTCTTTTCTTTTCTAAATGTCTATACATATTTATATAAAAGTTTGAGTCCGATAGAATTGTAACCTTTATGTAACCTCACCTTTTTATCCAGTATATACCATAAAACAAAAGAAATACAAATGTAAAACTCCATATTCTTATTTATAAAGGAACACCTTGTGAACATAAATAGGTATTTGCCGTGCCACACTCCGCTTTTACACATACATTATGGTGAATTAACCTATTTTAAAGAAATGGAGGATGTTTTTATGTACCCCTACAATCCATACGATCCATATAACCAAAATGGTTATCAACCTCAATATGATTTACAAGCACAATACCAACAATATATAGATCCAGCAGAACAAGTTAATCCATATGATCAAAATCGACAATTCCAACTTCCCATCTCTTTTCCTGGTACTGGAAACCGTCAACTAGAAAGACGAGTAAATGAGCTTGAACAAAGAGTACGTCAATTAGAAAACACGGTTGAGCGTCATACACGTAGATTAAACCGATTAAACCAGCGTTTACGTACAATAGAAAACAGACTAAACATTCCATTTTCAGCATTAGAAGACGGATTTTAATTTCGAAAGTAAAAAATATATAAAGGAAGGGGCTCCCCCTTCCTTTATATAAATTGACGAAAGTTTTTTCCATCTCTATACTGATAAGAGTTAATGAAATGAAACAAGGTGATAAATATGGATTTTGAAATAAATTATCTTTCCTTTTATGTTGTACAAGTAGAAGGAAAAGGTGAAGCTGTTGATAAACGCTACAAACATTTTCAAACGTTAGACGCTGAAGAGTATGAAGATAGCTCCTTAAAAGAATTTTTGAATGGTGAATTATTAAAAATTTCAAAGCGAAAAGTAGAACGTCATGCGAAAACAGAACAAGCTCCGACAAAGATCGGTCGCTTCATTGTAGAAGAAGGGCACGAACTTGATTCAAACCCCCATTACAACCTCTTTAATCGCATTCGCTTTGCGGAAACAAAAGAAAACTTCAAAGATATGAGTGAACCTCTCGTTTATACATATCTGGACACAAGCGCTGTACGCGGTGGTGTATTTTTAATTGCGCAAGCAAAACTACGCAAATACTTTGATGATCCATTCGTTTTCGTTATGAAATGTGACTTCGAACCGAAAGTCGCTTCTATTTCAGATGAATCCACACTGATTCGTAACGTTGAAATGGCCATCACAACAAAAAACATGAAATCTATCCAATATCCGTACATGCCTGAAGAAGGTATGGTCGAAGTAGGCGAACTAAAAATTCATCAAGCATCTCACGCCCGTTATTTTGAGGACTTCTTAAAATTCGTCGAGTACGAACGCTCTATGCCTGAAATTATGAAAACACAAGTAATGGACATGGTATACGACCAAATTGAAGATGTATTTGAAGAAGGTACGGAAGAACGCGAACAATTCGACCAAGCAATGGAAGTATGGGCTGCCAGTCCGAAACGCGAAATTATGGAACAATTTTCAACCGAAGAAGTAATGGAAGCTACCGCTCAAATCGTCGAGCACGCTCCTGAAGTGGAATTAAAGCTAAAAGCAGACCACATCTCCGTAAAGGCCCTGCTTGCTGATTTCGGGGATCAAATACATATCGCAAAGGTAAATGACCGATACGTATTAATGATTGAAGCTGATACACTTACGTTTGAGAAAGGCTTCTCTCCGATTGAATTTCTGAAGCCAGATGAATTGCAAGATGTGATTGAGCGGATTGAGAATAAGCAACAGTATTCTTACGATCCGAACGGGATTGAATAAAGTGAAACTTTAATCAGTGGGGGTTTTGTTCATCCCCACTGATTATCAGCCCTCACCAATCGGGCTTTTACGGGCAGTTGATCCCCCACCTAACTTCGTTGCTTCAGCTGAATTTTAAGGTGGGGGGTCTTACTGCCCGTTAATGCGGGATAAATCCTTCCATATAACTATTTTTACTGAGCGCTGTTAACAAACGCTCTTTTATTTGGGACATAATTGACAGTTATATAAAAAAACCGATTCTTCTAAGAATCGGTTTTTCTGCTTTAAAACAAAATATGCTTATTTTTAATCCAAGATAACAATTGTTGCAGAATCCAGTAGATTCCTTCCTTGTTGTACAAGTGTAGTTCCATTAGAGTAGTCACTATGTATATTGGTAAAATGAAAATTTCACTTCACTACCTCAAATTTATTGTACTCGTAAAAAGATAATTGAAAACGATATTCTGGATGCTCTCTCACCCAATCGTAAGCTTCTTCTAAAATATCCATTTTGTTTTGTAAGTCATTAAGTTCACTACATTCGTCCCTTTTCTGTTTGCACAGAGGGCAGAAGCCATTCACTATTTCGGCACTCTTCGCCCTAATAGTTTTACTTTCTAAGTCAACTACTAGACGAAGAAGAAGAGAATGCTCTTCTTTTGTAGTCACGGTCATTTCAGCAATCCCATCCTCATTCCAAAAGACTCCGTTTAATTCCATCTTTACGGCGACGTCTTTAATATCCAAGTCTATCACCATCACACCTCCCTTGTATAAAACTCATATTTTACTCTTCGATTTTAACCTTTAATACACCATGATTTAAAGATATATTAAGCGTTTTCCAATTTTTCTTCTTTGCTATGAAAGGAAGTGTAATTACTGCTAATAGCGTGGTAAATATTATCCCAAAAACTAAAACTGTTACAATGTTAAAGATTGCTTCCATTTAACTCTACCCTCTTTCATTTCTATGGGCTCTAATTTTATGAATGTATTTAAAAATTCTTACCACACCTTAATTTTCAAAGCAATTATAATGGCCCAATCACAACAAATCAATTCCTATTTAATATGAATACTTTATTCATCCATCAGTACAATGACGTTAAATTTATGTAGCTAGAAATAGAGGAGAATGTCATTTAACCTCTACATTCTCCTCCATCTCAGCCAAATACCTAATCTGCCTTTCCGCTTTTCTCACCGCCGTAGGAAAATGCTTTTTCAGAAGTGCTATTGTAGCTTCACTTATATAATATCTTTCCGTTATACTTTCCCACGTGTCACTATTTTCAAATGCACTCCAAACGAAAGGACGCTCTGTATTTTTTCTCATTTCTTTAAATACCCATTTTCGCATCTTTTTTTTCGCTTTTTCTGTTAGTTTTCCGTTCTCTACAAGTTCAAGCTCACCATGTCTTTTGTACCGTTTATGAATGTCTCTCTCGCTATATACTTTAAGAAGTATATTCACTGTATTCTCAGCATCCGCTAAAGCTCGGTGCTGCTTCCCTTCCCACGTTAAACCGAGCTGTTCTACTGCAAATTGTAAACTTGGTGTATGCTCAAATAACTCTTCATACGCTTGGAAAACAAACTTCTGCAAATCAAATTTGCTCTCTTTTTCCATACATGGGCATTCTACACCGTGTAACGTACAATCATGAGATAAAAAACGATAATCTTCTCTTCCCCATGAAACAAATACAGAGTCTTCTCCGATAAATTGAATAAATTTCTCTATAATTTGCGGAAATTTCTCCACACCAATTAAATCTTCCTTTGTAATTCCCGTTAATTTTGTCGTATGACGAGTGAGTCGTGCACTCGGCTTTACTAACTCCGAAAATTCTCCAATTACCTTCATTGTACTTGCTTCTATTTTTACAGCTCCGATATCAACTATCTCTGACGGATCTTCTGATTTATACGGCCTGAAATTTCTCTCTATATCGAACACAATAAAATGTGTAGCGTTTTCCAATTTATTTACCTCTTTCTAAATTCCTTTTCACACACATACTCTATTTTCAGTATTTATTTATTCATACACTTTATGCATGAAATACTTCGTCTAATAAACGAAAATTTAATCTCATTATTATATGTACATAGGAGGTTATTCAATAAAAATGCAAAAAAAAGAAGGGCAAGCCCTTCTTTTTTCCGTAATTACTTCTTGTTAACGTTTGTAGCTTGAGGTCCACGGTTACCTTGTTCTACTTCGAAAGTAACTTCTTGACCTTCTTCTAAAGATTTGAAGCCGTCGCCTTGGATAGCTGAGAAATGAACGAATACGTCTTCTCCGCCTTCAACCTCGATGAAACCGAAACCTTTTTCTGCGTTAAACCATTTTACTTTACCGTTTTGCATTTAAAAAATCCTCCTACAATGTACCTATATGTACATATTCATTTTCAACCACTTTACAATAATACTTCAAACATTAAAAAACTGCAACCCCAGAGGAGATTTAACATTGCTATCCTCCTCGGAAGTTACAGCTCATTTAAATCTCTATATTATTAAAAGTAAAATGGTTTAAAGTAACTATATCATATCAATATAATAAAAGTAAAGTTTTTTTTGCTATATAATTTTTTTCTTCCACTGCATCGCTTTTGATTCACCTGATCCAGCTACAACATAACCCTCTTTTTGGTTAACGATGCGCCAGCCATGCCCTTTAACTGAGTCACATACTGTAACAAGTCCTTCTTCTAAAAGTACACGACAAACCGTACTAATCCCCGCCTTATTTTGCGTTGACGTTGTATATAGCACATGTTGATCTACACTCAAGGCTAAATAGCTACTTGCTTTCTGCTCACTTTGACATGTGTGCCAATATGTTTTTTCACTCTCAATACTTTCATCTATTTTACAAAAAGAAATATTCCCGCTAATCCCCTTGCACGATCCACTCGCTGCTACTATATAAGAATTGTGTACAGTCAACGCTGAGATCATCTGATTCATCACGATTTTAATCCTCTTTAATTTACGTGTCTCCAAATTAAAGAGCCAAACCCCACCATATTTAGCATGTATTTTCGTACCGATAAATAAGTAATGTTTATATAAAAATAACGATCGAATAGATGGTGCCCCGCCACCATACTCAAGAAATGGATGAATGGTTTCCCATGTCGAACCAAAATCATTAGAACGATACAACGTTTTATCTCCATGAGCAATGACTGTTCCTTGTACATTACTACACACATTCCAACTCGTTGCTTTTGTTGGAAAACGCTGAACCGTCCAGTTCTCTCCACCATTCATACTACGAATAAAAATCCCTTCGTCACCTACACCATACACTACATTATCTTCGCTATGTAAATCCCTAATTCGTTTTTGAAAACCTTTTAATATTTGTTTCCATTCTCCGTCTCGTTCAATAAATAAGCCATTATATGTAGTAGCTAACATAAGTTTTCCATCTCTTAACTTTGTAATAGCGGTCGCACTTAACATTGTCTCCACGTTGACACTCCCATTCTTAGAACTTCTCAGCAAATGCAATTGCAAAATTACTGCATTTTTCAACATCCTCTTCATCTTCTGGAGCTAGTTCGATTTTCAATCCTTCTTGTACAAGCTCTGCACCGCGTTCTACAAGTCTTTCTTCAAATATCGTTACCGCTTCACAAAATAGTTCATACGCCGTATCACCTGATCCGAATACCGCTACTTTCTTTCCTGATAAATCTATATTTTCTAAGTCCTCATGGAAATCTTCCGCCTCAAACGGTAATTCACCATCGCCCCACGTATAAGATCCTAAAATGATTCCATCATAGGCTAATAATTCTTCAGCATCCATGCCTTCCATTTCTTGCAATACTACTTCATGATCAAAAGCATCTAAACTAACTTTTATTAAATCAGCAATACTCTCTGTATTTCCTGACATACTTGCATAAGCTATTAAAATTTTTGCCACTTCGGCATCCCCCTCTCATAATAAATGATTCTCATTCTCATTATATTAATAATGATAATCAATTTCAATTGTATTTTTCATTTTTATTTATTCCATATAAAAAAGCACAGATGACTATACAATCACCTGTGCTTTTTTATTACTTTTTAAAAATACCAAACGGCTTTCCAACTGGTAATACAACTTTACCGAAGTGTGTATTTAACACTGCTGCTGCTGAACCATAGAAAGATAATAATGAAATACATAGTTCAGAATACGCTGCTAAATTATGCATTGCATGTGGCATAACACCTAAAGTACTTAATGAAAGACCAATAAATAAGAAATCAATAAGGACGAAAATCATAAATAATACTTTATGTGTTTCCATTGCACCAATTGTCATAAAGATTGTGAAAATCAAATATCCAATAAAGGCTACACCCAGCTGTTTTGAATCTGCAGCTTGTGCTAATTTTTCGCCAAATACTCCAAGTTGAATTAACCAAGTCATTCCAACACCTAACCAAAATAGGCCGTATGCACCGAATGCTGTTGTACCGAACGTATTGTTATGCTTTGCATCGTGAATGCACGCAAAGATTTGTGCAAATCCTCCTAAAAAGATTGCCCACGGTAATACAAGTGAAACGCCATCTGTTAAGCCTAACTTTTGAGATGATGCTACAAGTGTTACCATCGCTAATCCAAATAGACCAATTCCAGATGGATCTGCTGTTGTCATTTTCACATGATGTGTAGTTGTTTGATTGCTCATATAAACCTCCTGATTATAAACATACTCGAATACAATACTTAAATCAGAAGGCTATGTCAATGGTTTTTTTTGTATGTTGTCAGACCTTACTTTTTATAATGATTACATATACTTCCGACCACTTCATACGGTTTTATATTCACTTTCTCCAACTCGTGTATCGGCAACCATAATGGAATATAACTCCCTCTATCTTTCATTTCGAATTCTTCAGCTTTACCACTTCCGAAAACTCCACCTACAATATGGGCATTAAAATAATACTCCGTTCCCTTATACTCCACCTTTGCAATGAGATGCTCCACTTTTATATGTACCCCTAACTCTTCATAAGCCTCTCGCTTCGTTGCCTCTTCAGGTGTTTCTCCTTCTTCAATTCCTCCTCCCGGAAAAACATAATATATTTCTCCTTCTCGGATACGTTTTATAAGTACGATTTTCCCTTCCTGCACAATGATAGCCGCGCCGCGATTTCTTATCATTTTATTACCTCAATACGAATCGCAACTGTTCCCCACTTTTCTTCTTGTTCTTTCGTATATATTTTGTATGTACTTTCTAGCATTTCCTCTAAACTATCATTTTCACAATCCAATAATTTGTGATCAATTTGTTCGTACATCGCTTTAAAGCTTTCGTATCGTTTTATTTCCGTTACTTTGGCAGTCATCGTTTCCTCTGTCGTAAGGTGCGTAAATACAATATGATCGCCTTGTTTTATAAGTTGACGTTTTGCATCGTATAAACGTACTTCATATACTTTTTTTCCTAATTGAATTGATTGAAAAGGTTTATTATATAATCCCATTTCGTATATCATTCATTCCACTCCTTTTTTATGCATTACGCCTACTACTATTTTTGTGCATTACCAATTCATACAACACAGTTCGACTTATTCCAAGTTGCATATAATGTTCCATATCCATTACTTGCTTTAGAGAGGATGCTAAATTTGTTATGTTATTTTTAAATCAAAAACCTGAATATAATAAATATGATATTGGTGATTATACTTATAGTAAAGTAGGTCCAACCATTTTTTCTTGGAATGATGAAACAAAATTAAAAATAGGTAAGTTTTGTTCATTAGGAGAAGAAGTCGTTTTTATACTTGGCGGTGAACATCGCGCAGACTGGATAACGACATACCCATTTAATGCATTTTTTAATGAAGGAGCACATATTACTGGTCATCCTTCTTCAAAAGGTGACATCGTAGTCGGCAACGATGTATGGATTGGTTATCAATCCTGCATTTTATCTGGTGTTACAATTGGTAACGGAGCCATTATTGGGGCAAAGAGTGTTGTTACAAAAGACGTACCTCCATATGCAATTGTAGCTGGTAATCCTGCAAAATTTGTTCGATATCGTTTCCCGCAAGAAACGATTGACAAGCTAGAAAAACTCGCATGGTGGGATTGGGATATTTCTGTTATAAAAGGAGCCATTCCATTTCTACTTTCCAACAAAATCAACGAGTTTTTTACCTCACCGGAAAATGAATCTATGTGATTAATACAAAAAGAGCATCCTATTCTTTCAGGATGCTCTTTTTGTTTTTATTTCTTATGTTCGTGCAAATGATTACACGGAGAACATTGAAATGGAATTTTATCTAAGCAATTAAAGTTTGTTTCACAAATTTGTTCGATCGTTGGGACGAACGGTATGACCACAATATTACTTTCTATTATTTGTGTAACAGGCGGTAACACTGTACCTACTTGATGTTCGAAGCGAATACTCGCTTGATTTATATAATTTCCTGAACCACTTGGCGCGCTCTGAACTACTACTTGGAACGAGACTGTGCGTGCTTCACCTGGATTTAAACTTCCTATAAGAAATCCTGATATTGGGTTTACATTTGGCACTGGCGTATTATCAACCGTTACACTTCCAAGGA
Organism: Bacillus pretiosus; assembly: GCF_052947655.1. Taxonomy (NCBI): domain Bacteria; kingdom Bacillati; phylum Bacillota; class Bacilli; order Caryophanales; family Bacillaceae; genus Bacillus; species Bacillus pretiosus. Next base: position 3,386,911 of record NZ_CM129593.1, read on the forward strand.
CAAATTGAACACTACTATCTAACATATCTTGAAAACGAATATTTTGTATCGCTGTATCTCCCGTATTTGTAATAACTGTCGTAAACGTAATAACATCTCCTATTGTTGCTGTTTGATGGTCTGCCACTTTTACAACAGTCGTTGAGACATTTTGAGGAATAAACGGGATAACAACTGTATTGCTATCGCCTTCAACTACTACAGCCGGTTCATTTGGATTCACAATTGCAAGCCCACTCGCCGTAGCTGTATTTGTAACTAAGTTATTTATTTGCCCTCCTGTTATTACAACTTGGAAATTAATAATTGCTGCATCATTTGGCTGAAAATTACCTAACGGAATACCTGTATTCGGGTTGGCAAATGGAAAAGGTACATCATTTACCGTTACCGAGCCATTTATAAATAACGTATTCGGATCAATGATATCTGTTAAAACAATATTCGTCACAGGAACTGTACTATCATTTATAACAGCAATTCCGTAAGTGACAACATCTCCTACCATCGCTACTTCAAAATCCGCTCCTTTTGCAACAAATAAGATTGCCGTATTTACCGTCACTATAACTGTATTGCTCGTATCCATCACTGTAACTGGCGGTTCTCCTGGTACTAAAATATATTCTGCTAACGCCCCAGCAAGGTTCACTACTGTACCACCATCTGGAAAACTTGTAATCGTAGCTTCATATGTTACAAGTGCCGTCTCACCCACTGGGATGTCTGGTATCGTAAATCCAGCCTGTGGATTTAACCCTGGTTGCGGAACTCCATTTATCGTTACACTATTTGGAACAAACTCAGCTTCCTGAGATAACACGTCTATAAATTGAACATTCATCGCATCAGCCGTACCAGTATTTAATATACGAACAGTATACGTTACCGTTTCTCCCACTCCAACAATCGGATGATCTACTTCTTTCAGCATATCTAAACTACCTCGATTTACTGGTGTGACTGTCGTATTACTTGAGTTCGTAATTGTAAACGGTGGTTCTCCTGGAATCAATTCGAAATCACCAGTTACTCTCGCTGTATTCATAATGCTACTAGAAGGCGGAATTGCGATTACATTTACTTCAAATGTAATTAATATACTGTCCCCTACTGCAAGATCTGGTAATGAAAAGCCTACAAATGGATCTAAACCTACTTGCGAAATTCCATTTATTTGTACACTTCCAGGAATGAATTCTAAACTAGGTGACGGAACATCGATAAACTGAACATTCGTCGCTAATACCGTTCCCGTATTTGTAACTTGCACACTATAAGTTAACGTATCCCCTAATCGTGTTGCTTGCTTATTTACGGTTTTTATAACATTAAATCTCCCTCTATTTACCCTTGTTATTGTCGTATTACTCGGTTCAGTTACTACAACCGGCGGCTCTCCTGGTACTAAAGTAAAGCTTCCTGTTATATTTGCAACGTTCGTAATGGTTCCTGATGACGGGATGTTTGTAACTGTCGCTTGAAACGTCACGATAACTGTTTCTCCAACTGGTATATCTCCAACTCCAAAGCCAGTAATCGGATTTAAGTTTGGTTGCGGGGCTCCATTTATCGTTACACTACTTGGTACAAATGACGCTCCTGCTGAAATCGTATCAATAAACTGAACATCATTAGCTGTTACTGTTCCTGTATTCGTTATTTGAACTGTATACGTTAATACATCTCCAACGAGAGTAGCAGCCCTATTTACTTGTTTAATAACATTAAATCGTCCTCTATTTACAGTTGTAAGTGTTGTATTGCTCGGTTGGTTTACTACAACTGGTGGTTCTCCTGGTACTAATATAAAGCTTCCCGTAATATTTGCAGTATTAGCAATTGTTCCGTTTGATGGAACACTGACAACTGTTACTTGGAACGTAACTTCTACACTTTCACCTGGGCTTATATCTGGAAGCGGGAATCCATTATTAGGATTGAATCCAGGTTGTAGCACACCATCTATCGTTACACTATCTGGTATAAATGTGATCGAGGACGGTAATACATCACTATATTGAACATTTGTCGCTACCACTGTACCTGTATTTTGAACTATTGTTGTATATGTGATTGTATCACCTACTGCAACAACCGGCTGACTTACTGATTTTAAAACATTTAAACCGGGTTCATTAATTTCTGTTAATGTCGTATTACTTGTTGTTGTTTCTGTAATAGGCGGCTCTGTTTCACTTACAGCAAATGTAGCTGTAACGTCTACAAAGTTAACAATCGTTCCCCCCTCAGGTATGCTCGTAACCACTTCCTGATATGTGACAAGTACAAAATCATCTACAGGGATATCTGGAACTGTAAAGCCAATGAAAGGATCTAATCCTGGTGCCGGCACCCCATTTATGCTCACACTTCCCGGTACAAATGCTACACCGGCGGAAGTTGTATCTATAAATTTAACATTCGTTGCTGCCACTGTACCGAAATTAAAGATTAATACATCATACGTTAATATTTCTCCAACCGTCGCTACCTCTTTATCGACTAGTTTTAATGGAAATATAGACGCTATATTAATTGTCGTAACGACTAAATTCGTTAATATCGTTTCCGTAATTGGTGGTTCCTGCGGATTTGGTTGTGAAGTAAATGTAACATCTGCATCATTTAATATGACTTCATTATCTGGAATCTCCGTAATCGTCACTTGGAACGTCACAGCAATATTTGCACCTGCATTTAATAACGGACTAACTGGAAATCCTGTTTCTGGATTTAAGCCAAGTTGCTGCGCCCCACCTATCGTTACACTATTTGCTACAAATATCGTTCCTTCTGGTATGACATCTTGAAAGAACACATCTGTAACTGGTATAATTCCTACGTTTGAAATTAGCACAGTATACGTTAATACATCCCCAACCGCTCCAGCAGCAACATCAACTGTTTTTGTTGCTGTTACTTCACCAGGAGGAGGTAACGGTATCGTAACTACTGTCGTATTACTTGAATTGGTTGTTGTTACAGGGGGCTGTAAAGGATTTAATAAAAAAGTAGCTGTTGCAGATGCCGTGTTTAATACGGCTCCGCGCGTGGATGGCGCAACTACTGTTACTTGGAACGTTACAGTCAATGATGTTCCAGCAGCAATATTAGGAAGCGTAAAACCTATATTTGGATCAAATCCAGGTTGAGGCGTTCCATTTATCGTTACGCTATTTGCTACAAATGTTGTTTCTGGAGCAATTGAATCAATGAAGGAAACATTCGTTGCTGTTACTGTGCCGTTATTTCGAATGACTACAGAATACGTGTAAGTCTCTCCAAGTGCAGCTTGTTGTACAGATGAAGATTTTTGTATATTTAATCGAGCAGTGTTTACTTGCGTCACAACGAAATTACTATTCGTAACAGTCGTTATTGGAGGGTTTGCTGGATTTATAAGAAAACTTGCAGTAACGTTCGATTGGTTTCTTATATTTCCACCGCTCGGAACACTCGTCACTGTAACTTGAAACGTAATCGTAGATGTTTGCCCGACCGGAATATTTGGTACTGGGAAACCTACCATAGGATTCGCGCCTTGCTGAACAACTCCATTTATCGTCACACTATTTGCTACAAACGCAGTACCAGACGGAATTGGATCTTGAAAAATAATATTCGTTGCAGGAACAGTTCCTGTATTTTGAATAAGAATCGTATACGTTAACGTATCTCCTACTCCTGCTTGTGGTGTATTTACACTCTTCATTACATTAAGTGATCCTACATTCACTCGCGTCACAACAATGTTACTAATCGTTACAATTGTAACTGGTGGCTGGAGAGGACTTACTTGGAAATCAGCAGTTACATTCGCATTATTCGGAAGAACTCTATTTGGTGGTACACTCGTAATCGTCACTTGAAAAGTAACTGTTACCATCCCTCCTACCGGAATGTTAGCAAGTGGAAATCCAATTATTGGGCTTAAACCTGGTTGAGGCGTTCCATTTATCGTTACACTATTTGCTACAAACGTTGTTCCAGATGGAATTGGATCAACGAATGATACATTTGTCGCTGCTACTGTTCCACTATTTTGTATACGAATTGTATACGTTAGCGTATCTCCTACACCTGCTTCAGTAGCACTTACACTTTTTATTACATTTAGCCCTGAAGAATTCACCACTGTATTAACAGTATTACTTGGCACCGTTACAGTAATTGGTGGCTCTGTTGGATTTACAAGAAAATCTCCAGTTACATTCGCATTATTTACAACATTATTTCCTTGAGGAATTTCATCAATTAATACTTCAAACGTAACAATTACACTCGCGCCAGTAGGCAAATTATTTAATAAGAATCCAAGTTCTGGATCTGCCCCTTCTTGTAAAACACCATTAACAACTACACTGTTTTCAATAAATAATGTCCCTTGTGGAATTGAATCTTGAAAAAATACATTTGTAGCTGGTACACTACCTGCATTTATGATTTCAATTGTATATACTAAAACATCCCCTACCGTTGCAACATTCGTATTCACTGATTTCACAACTTCAAAGTTCCCTGATTGTACTGTTGTATTCACAATGTTACTCGGAACATTGATTGTTACTGGTGGTTCACTCGGGTTCACTTGAAAACTCGCTGTTACATTTGCTTGATTTAAAATATCTTCATTTTCTGGATCCTGTACAATTAATACGTCAAATGTGACTACAACTGTTTGAGCCGCAGGAATATTCGGAAGAGAGAATCCTGTATTCGGATTCAAACCACTTTGCGATACTCCATTAACGGTTACAGAATTTGCAACGAAAGAAACCGCTGAAGAGATAATGTCTTGGAAAAATACATTTGTTAACGGAACGTTTCCTGTATTTTGAACGGCAATTGTGTATGTTAAAGTATCCCCTACTGCCGCTTGCGTTGTATTCACTTCTTTTATTACATTTAAACCGCCTGTATTAACTTGTGTCACAACTGTATTCGTTTGTCTATTAATCGTCACTGGTGGTTGATTCGGAATAACGACGAAATTAGCAGATACATTTCCACGATTCGCAATCGTACCTCCTGATGGCGTAGATGTCACTCGGACTTGAAAACGCACTGTCCTACTTCCACCTGGAGAAATATTTGCTACCGCAAACCCAGTCGAAGGATTTGCTCCTGGTTGTGAAACCCCATCTACAGTTACACTATTTGCGATAAAAGTTGTTCCAATTGGAATTGGATCTTGAAAAATAACATTTGTCGCAAGTACATTTCCGGCATTCTCAATTGTAATAGTGTACGTAAGAACGTCATTCACTGTCGCAAAAGCTCTATCCACTGCTTTTCTCGTTCTTATATCAGCTACATTAATTGTAGTAAATACAGTGTTACTTGTCGCCTGTCCTGAAATTGGTTGTTGACCAGGTACTGGAGTAAAGTTAAATGTTACACTCGCACGATTTGGAATTGGATTTACAAGCGGATTAGATGTTACTCGAACTTGAAAACGCACTACCGTCGTTTGCGAAGCATTAATACTTCCTAGATTAATACTACTTGCTGGATTTGCTCCTGGACGTGCTACCCCATTTACCGTGACACTATTTGGAACAAATGTTGTGCCACCAGGGATACTATCAACAAAAACAACATTATTTGCAGTGACATTTCCATTATTCGTCACATTAACTGTGTATGTTAATACATCATTAAGGGTTGCTGTCTGTAAATCTACAGATTTTTGCATACTTATAGTTGCTTGATTCACTGTCGTTTGTACTGAATTTGAAGAAGACATACTTGTAATTGGTGGACTACCGACGAAAGGACGGAATTGATATGACACCATTGCGCGATTCGGAATAGGATTTGGGTTCGGAAACGATGTTATTCGCACTTGAAATGTAACAACTCTTTGCGCGTTAGTTGGGATTGTGCCTAAATTAATTCCATTAGCAGGGTTCGCATTCGGCTGTGTTACTCCACCTACCGTTACACTACCTGTAACAAACGTCGTTCCGTTCGGAATACTATCTTGTAATATAACATTTTCTGCACTTCCCGTACCTGTATTAGGAACTGTAATTGTGTAGGTAAGAATATCTCCAACTCCTGCAACTGTTCTATTGACCGATTTAACAGGATTAATAATTGGCCCCGTTGCATCAATTTGAACCCCAAAACCAGCTGCAGCATATCCATCTCCATTAGTAACGAATCGAACCGTTGCTGACGTTTGATTATTTACTAATGATGCAGAGGCATTTACATTTGTAATATCCCACCCTTGTCTTCGGACGGCTAAAGCTATCCCTAAAGGCTGATTCAAATCTCCAAACGTTCCAGTTGTATCTAACTCTCCAATATCGTTACAAATTTGTGACTGAAAAAAATTATTTGCGGGGTTTCTCGGGCCGGATAATGCAACTGTAGTATTTGCATTCGGTCCAAAACGAAGTTGATCTCCAACAATGTTAGAATCACCTTCTTGAGCAGTTACGAGCACCCGTCCTGTTACAGCTCCTGTGGCTGGAGTAGCAAATCCTGAAATAGTAGCATCCACTGGTGGTGATGAAGCATCGATAATTTCTTGACCTGCATAAACTGATAAATTCCGAAGTGGCAAACTAGCATTTTGATACACAACCTCAATCGTCCATCCAGCCGAACGACTAATAGTTGGATCAGATGAAGTTCTTGCAGCTGGCACAGCCCCGGTTGTATATGTGCCTGCCCCACCCGCACTAACAAGATTCGTTACATTGGCAGAGCGCGCATAATAAAACTGATTCCCTACTGAACCTTGCTGCGCAGTAGCAGGATCTGGCGTAACAGAAAAAGTCCCAGCCGGTGTTGTAAATGTAATATTATCATTTAAAAACGGTAAAACATCTTCCGTATCAGTCCGGAAAGTACCAGCCCAAACTAATTCTGCATATAACACACTACTTCCCGCTGGAAGATTTAAAATTGCACTTGAAGAATTCAATTGCCATTCATCTGTTGTCCCTACCGGGAATCCTGGTACTTGTAGCGCTGTATTTACTGTCGTAAACACAGCAAGTGTACCAAAAATATTACCTGGTGCAGGTGATGTAGGGCTAAGCCCTAACGTATTCCCAGTGAACGTGACGGCACCAGGTACTGTTGTTGTAAAACGATTTATAAAAGGCACACAATCATCTCATTTCAATTATAGTAAAAAGTGCTCTATACTATAAAATGTAGACAAACTATGCAATGTACTTTGTCCAACAAAATTCCGCACATACGAGAGGAGCTTACTACACTATGCGCTATGTTATCGTAACAGGAACTTCACAAGGTTTAGGTGAGGCAATTGCCGCACAATTGTTAGAAGAAAACACGAGTATCATCTCTATTTCTAGAAGAGAAAATAAAGAGCTTACGAAACTTGCACAGCAATATAACAGCAATTGTGTTTTCCACTCCTTAGATCTTCAAGATGTACATAATTTAGAAACGAACTTTAACGAAATCATTTCATCCATTCAAGAAGACACTGTATCATCTATTCATTTAATTAATAACGCTGGTACACTCGCACCAATGAGACCAATAGAAAAAGCTGAAAGCGAACTACTCATTACGAATGTTCAAATTAATTTACTTGCACCGATGATCCTTACCTCCACTTTCATGAAACATACGAAAGACTGGAAAGTAGATAAACGTGTTATAAACATTTCATCTGGTGCAGGGAAAAATCCTTATTTCGGATGGGGCGCTTATTGCACGACGAAAGCTGGTGTAAATATGTTTACACAGTGCGTAGCAACCGAAGAAGCAGAAAAAGAATATCCAGTAAAAATCGTCTCTTTTGCACCTGGTGTTGTTGACACAAGTATGCAAGCACAAATTCGTGAAACAAATAAAGAAGATTTCATAAATTTAGACCGCTTCATCGCACTAAAAGAAGAAGGAAAACTATTGTCACCTGAATACGTTGCGAAAGCAATTCGTAACTTACTAGAAACTGAGAATTTCCCGCAAGGTGAAGTCATTCGAATTGATGAATAACAAAAAGGCATGCTCTAATAGCGTGCCTTTTCATTTTATTTCTCTAAAAATATAAGTATAGACTCCGCAATTTGTTCATAACCAATTTCTTGATAAATTTTATTAGACGTAGGATTCGCTAGATCAGTATATAACGTAGTCGTCTTATACCCTTCATCTAACATACGTTGACTAAGTGCACCGACACAACTAGATGCATATCCTTTTTTCCGTTCTTCTTTCGGCGTATATACGAAATTAACTGTTATATTGTTTGTAGTCGGTCTCGTTTTTGCAGCTACAGATACAAGCTTCCCATCTACTTCTAAACCAAATAGACGACGGTTCGTAATTAATGTATGAGCGGTTTGGGTCGCTTCTTCTTTCGTAGTAGGCAAATTCACATCTTCGCAAAATTGATATATCCACTGTTCTATTAATGGTAGCTCATCACTACTTACTTCTCGAAATACTCCATCTCCGTTCCACTTTTTCTTCACTTGTTTTAATTCATATATACCTTGCTCCATTGCAACAGTAGTTTTCTTATTTTCTAACACTGCAATCTCTTCCGCTAATCTCTGTACCATTTTCTTATTACCAATCAATCCAGGAACATTTGGATATACTTCTGCTAATCTTTTTGCAAGTTCCACAATTTCCTCTTCCATCATTTCAGACGTAGCAACAATGATTTGTTTCTTCTCTTCTGTTTGAAGAAATACAACTTTAATTTCTTCTCTTTGTTTTGCTACTCCCATAAATATCGGTTGTTGAACCATTTGTAATACACCTAATATGAGATTATTTTCCTGCTCATTCTTTTCTAAAAATGGTGTAACCTCTTTTTTAAAAGTAAGAATCTCTTCATATACATGTAATTGAATCATCGACAATCTCTTCTCTCTATTTATAGTTTCATTAAGTATTGGCGATTAATTCATTAAATTCCTCTTTTACGATTCAATAATATTCGAAACTAACGTATTTAAATCATTTTCCGCTTGTAAAATTCTCTGTTTTTCCTTTTCAAATACCTCTTCTTCTTTTTGAAATGACTCTTTTCGATTGTTAATCATGCGCTCCATTTCTTTTTTACTCGGTCCACCGTATACATTTCTTTTTTGTATAAAAGCTTCTGGTGATACAATTTCTTCCCACTCTTTTTCTAATAATTTTATTTTAAATTTTTCTTGTAAGTATATATTTACATCTTTTACATGTAATTCATGCAGCTCTTTTTTTTGCTCCAATGACATATTCGCAATAACACTCGCTGCATGATGCGCATGCCGAAATGGAATGCTATAGTTTTTTGTTAAAACATCTGCGAAATCAGTTATCGTAATTGCATGTTTATAAGAACGACTCTTCAACGTTTCTTCTTCTACTTTCATCGTTCGAATAACTGCATTCATAATACAAAAAACACGAATGGTCTTTTCAATCCCTTTATATAAATACGGCTGCAGGTCATCTTCCGTATCGACAATATCACCAAATGGAGTATTATGAATCATTTGAAATACTGTAAATGCTTCTCCTAAAGCACTACTCGTAATCGCACGGGCGTGTTCAATGGAAACTGGATTTCGCTTTTGCGGCATAATGCTACTTATTTGTACATATGGCTTTGCGACAGTAATACCATCATATTCTTTCGTCGCTAATAGTAAGAAATCATGGATCCATCTACTCGTATTCGTCATAATTACCATAAGTAACGAGCTAACTTCTAATAAATAATCCGCTCCAGCAACAGCATCATATGAGTTCTCAATTACATTTGTAAACCCAAGTAAATTGGCAACTCGCTCTCGTTTAATTGGGAAACTTGTTGTAGAAAGAGCGGCAGCTCCCATTGGAGATTGGTTTAAAAGTTTGTACGTTCGTTTCATTCGTTCTAAATCTCTTTGCATCGTATCATAAATCGCTAACGTATAATGACCAAATGTTGTGGGCTGTGCTGGTTGTGTATGTGTATAAGCTGGCATAATCGTTTCCTTATGATCATCGGCAAGTTGTAATATACTTTCTTGCAATAATAAATGATGTTCCATTAATCGTAATACATATCTTCTTAAACTCATGCGATACATCGTTACACCCATATCATTTCTACTTCTACCAATATGCATATTACTTACAAAATCGCTTTTCGCTTCTTGAGAAATTAAATGTTCCACTAAAAAAAAGAGATCTTCATGCCGCTCTGTATAGAGCAATTGCTCTTCTGGAATTCCCTCTACCTTTTTTAATGCGTGTAGTATAACTTTAGCTTCTTCCTTTTTCATTAAATTTTCTTCAGTCAGCATCGTGATATGCGCTTTATGCACTTGAAACATATCTTTCAATAAGTAATTTCGCTGAAAATGAAATACATGTTGTAATACGCAATCTACATATGTTTTTCCAGGGAAATCAGCGCCTTCACTCTTTATAAACTCTTCTTTACTTTGTTTCATCACCTTTTCCCCTCTCACCTAAGTATTACTACCCATCATACCCAGAGATAGGAAAAAAGTGCTTGTACATAAAGTGAAACTTTAATCAGTGGGGGTTTTCTTCATCCCCCACTGATTATTAGTTGAACCAATCGGACTTTTAGGGGCAGTTGATCCCCCACCTAACTTCTTTGCTTTCGCTGAATTTTGAGGTGGGGGTCTTACTGCCCATTAAAGCGGGATAAAAATAAACTCGGTGCTCTCTGCACCGAGTTTACTTAATAAAAGTCGCATCATACTTATCACTTTGCAGCACTTGGAAATGTAAGTTCGCTAAATGTTTCCGTATTTCTGCACTGTCGTCCTCATTTAAATTATTTGCTAAAAACACTATTTCTGTACAATTCCCGCGTTTATCCATCGCATAAACTGCTTTTGTAACTGTCCATGGCGTATAGCCATTTTTTTGCCCTGCATGTCTAAATGTTTTACGATATTTTTTAGCACTCATATCTGTTTCAACGATATTCGCCCACACTTTTTCTTCGGCTTCTGTTAGGCCACCTTTATGATTTGCCTTTTGAAGCAGTACCATATAATCGTTTGCAGAAGCTGCTGGTAATCGATCTGACCAAATTTTATCGTAACGTTCCTCTAAATAAAGAGGAATTTCCTTCTGTAATAATGGCCCCTTCTTCTTTAAGCGTTCATGTATAATCATCGCATATTCACGATATTGCTCTTGAGACATCTCTTTTAACTTTTTCTCTATTTTATATTTCGGAACATGTAATTCTTTATGCAAATATCCAGGGATGTATAAAGATGAAACAATCGGAAATAGCGGCTGATGTGCTGGAAGCGATAAACTTTGTAAATTACGATTAATATTATCTAATCCTAACACTTCCATCAAATATTCAGCATTCGCATTCGAACTAAACTTAACCATTCCTTTTGCCACTTCTTCTAAAGAAACTGCCCCTTCTGTTATCTTTTCTGTCTTTTGCAAATACCTTTGCCATCTATCTTGTGCACCGCCATCTGTATTCGGCACATAATAACGATTTATATCATTAATGGAAACGAAACTAGACGGATCAATTTTCCCTTCCGTAACTTGTTTCGTATATTCAAGCGCCACAATTAACTTCATCGTACTAGCAACTGGCAATACAACATTTGGATTTACAGAATAAACAACTTTATCATTTCTCTTCACGAGAAGGGCACTATTTTTTTCATCTTTATGTTCTTCAATAAAGGATGCGATATACTGTGCATCATCATTATTTGAACTCCACACTTTTTTCACTAAAAAATTACCCGATATTAGCAAAACGAAAATACCCACAATCACTGCGCATACTATAGTTTTTTTCAAGTAAAATTCCTCTCCTATTGTATAACTCTTCTCTATCTATCTCTTTCAAACAAAATAATGGAGATGATTATTTTAGTAATCATCTCCATTATTTTAACTTGTATTCTCCTATTATGTCTACGTCATAATTTTCACGAAGTCTTCGAGAAATTTTTTATAATGTAATGACCAACCAATTCGCACCCAATTCTTTAAGGATTTTGCATCAGGTTGAGGACGAAAATCAGCAATACTTTCTCCTTTTGCAATCCCTACTGTATCTACATCGACACGGCGGTATACATAGTCCAAAATAGACGGATTTGCCGCAACCATCATTGTGACAACGTCATGCACTGGACTTCCTTTTATTTTCGGATTTAGCTTTCTATAAGCTTTATAATAATACGTAAAAATCGGTTCAATTAATTTATTAAAATTCGTTTTAGAATGTTTCGTAATGTAATTCACCATCTCTGGCGTAATAATTGCTTCAGATGTAACGTTAAGTGGCACTAATGTCACATTCTTGGCGTTTTGCATAACTAATTGTGACGCAATCGGATCACCATGAAAATTCGCCTCTGCAACTGGTGTAACATTTCCAGGCATTAAGAAAGAACCACCCATTATATAATATTCTTTCACATACTTCATCATCGGCTTTTCTAAAATAAATGCTGTCGCTAGTGTCGTTGACCTGCCTGCATCGACAATGATTAATTCTCCTTTATATTTTTCAAGAATATCAAAAAAAGCACAAAAAGGTTTTATATTTGGTGAAAAAGCTTTTGGAGGTTTAATTGGCCCTAAACCGTCTGCCCCATGAATTTCTGGATAATACGTTGTAACATCTCCGGATAAAGGAATTTTCGCACCATTAATAACAGGTATATCTTCCCGTCCTGCCATTTGTAGCAAATATGCTGCATTACTTGTCGCCTTTTCTTGTGTTACATTTCCATATCCGGTTACAACACCAACAATATCAATATCAGGATGCATAATTCCGTACATGATGGCTAAAGAGTCATCAATTCCTGGGTCTCCCAAAAATAATACTTTTTTCATCGACCTCAACTCCATCCCCTCAATTGTTATTAATTTATGAATAACCTTACATATACAGAATAAAAAAGAATAAATTCACACAAAAAAACGTAGTCCTCTATAAGGACTACGTTCTTCCTCTAACCTATACTGTTTTTCTTCACAGCACTCATACTTCCAATGATATAAGCTATAAACGCAAAACAAATTGGGAAGACAACTGTATGTATACCGAACGGATTTGGATAGAAAAGATGAATACACATATATGAGCCTACCCCAACTAAAATAGAGGCAAGCGCTCCTGTTGCATTTCCTTTTCTCCAATATAACCCTAATACGATTGGCCAAATGAATGCTGCTTCTAACCCACCGAAAGAAAATAAATTTAACCATATTAAAAAATCTGGTGGTTTAATTGCTGCTGCATAAACGAGCAGCCCTACGATACCAGTAATCCACAAACTTCCTTTTCTAATCGTACTGTCTGCTGCATCTTTATTTATGTAATTTACGTATATGTCTTTAATAATTGATGAACTTACAAGTAACAATAACGAGTTTACTGTAGACATAATTGCTGCCATTGGCGCAGCTAAGAAAACTCCAGCTAGCCAAGGTGGCAACACTTCCATCGCGAGTAGCGGCATGACTTTATCCGGTACCGTTATACCCGGAAGTACGACTCGCGCAAATACACCTGTTAAATGCATACCAATCATAATTGTACCTACAACAACCGTTCCAATTATTAACGCTTGGTGCATAGCTTTTGAATTTTTATAAGACATGGCACGCACGCTAATTTGCGGTAACCCAACAACACCAATTCCAATTAAAATCCAAAATGATGTCACATATGATTTCGTTAAACTACCATCCGCTCCGAATGGTGTAATTAAATTTGGATTGATTTGAATAAGCTCCTGCATAATCTTTTCAATTCCACCACCAGCAATGACAGTAGCAATTAAAATGATTGTCGTTCCAACTAACATAATGATTCCTAATAACGTATCTGATAAAGCAACTGCACGAAATCCACCAATTAATACGTACACAAGTACAGAAAAAGTAAATAAAAATAGTGCTGTTGTATAAGATAGACCCGTTAGTGATTCAATTAATCGGCCACCACCGACCCATTGAGCTACTGTTGCTGAAAATAAGAAGATAATAATACATAACGCAGAAAGTATAACAACTGCTTTATTATTGTATCTTCCCTTTAAATAATCGATAAGAGTAATGGCTTCCATCTTCCTAGCGATAATTGCAAACTTTTTACCGATAACCGTTAAAACGATATACCCTGTTACAACTTGAATCGCAGATAATAATACCCATCCGAGGCCCATATTGTACGCAATACCTGGACCACCAATAAAGCTACTAGCACTACCGTACGTAGCAATCATTGTCATCGCTAATAATAAACCGCCAAGTTCACGCCCACCAAGAAAATATTCTTGTAAAAATTTATTATTAGCAGTCGCTTGTACGCGTCTTGAAGCATATACACCAATTAAAAATACAACGATAAACGAAATTATCATTGGAATGATTACATACCAATTCATCTATTATTCCTCACTTTTTTCTTCCTCATCGAGTGAAATATCTTGAAATACAAAACGAACAACTAAACTAAGTAAAATAACCATAACGATAAATCCAACGATACAGCTATAAAAAAACCATGCTGGAAAACCGAATACATATGTATATTCACTTGGATTTTTACTACCAAGCCCATAAGCAAATCCGTACCATATTATAAAATTGATAATAGCAAGTCCAAGACCAATTAACGCTTCTCTATGGGCAATTCGAAAGCGTGGATCATCATGATAATTCTTCATTTTCTCCCTCCTCTCACGATGTATTATTGTACCATTGTTCTTCTAGTTTTTCCTACTAGAAAGCAAAAACAAGCAGGATTTTTTATAATCATATAGAAGCTTCTCTTACATTACATATTTTTTACAATTGTAACACAAATGAAATTTGAATTTTCAGTATTTGTTAATTATGATTAAAATTAGAGGCTTTCCATCTAGTTCCCACATCCTTGATTTCGGAATAAACGCCGTCTCGTACTGCGTTTACATTATATTTTCAAGGGGGTTATACAATGAGTCAACTAGCTGTAAATCTTCATGAAAAGGTAGAAAAGTTTCTTCAAGGTACAAAAAAGTTATATGTGAATGGATCTTTCATTGAAAGCGCTTCCGGAAAAACATTTAAAACACCTAACCCAGCAACCAGCGAAACACTTGCCGTCGTTTCTGAGGCTGGTCGAGAAGATATTCATAAAGCTGTCGTTGCAGCTCGCATGGCTTTCGACGAAGGTCCTTGGTCTCGCATGAGCACTGCTGAGCGAAGCCGTCTTATGTACAAGTTAGCTGATTTAATGGAAGAACATAAAGAAGAGCTTGCACAGCTCGAAACATTAGATAACGGAAAGCCAATCCGTGAAACAATGGCAGCAGACATACCACTTGCAATTGAACATATGCGCTATTATGCTGGCTGGGCTACGAAAATCGTTGGTCAAACAATTCCTGTTTCTGGTAATTACTTTAACTATACACGCCATGAGGCTGTTGGTGTCGTCGGTCAAATTATTCCTTGGAACTTCCCACTTCTTATGGCAATGTGGAAAATGGGAGCAGCGCTTGCTACAGGATGTACAATCGTTTTAAAACCTGCAGAGCAAACTCCACTATCCGCTCTATACTTAGCTGAATTAATTGAAGAAGCTGGATTCCCGAAAGGTGTTATTAATATCGTTCCTGGATTCGGTGAATCAGCTGGACAAGCTCTCGTTAATCATCCACTCGTTGATAAAATTGCATTTACTGGTTCTACTCCAGTCGGTAAACAAATTATGCGACAAGCATCTGAATCATTAAAACGCGTTACACTTGAGTTAGGCGGTAAATCACCAAATATCATCTTGCCAGATGCTGATTTATCTCGCGCGATTCCTGGTGCACTTTCTGGTGTTATGTTTAACCAAGGACAAGTATGCTCTGCTGGATCACGCTTATTTGTTCCGAAGAAAATGTATGATAATGTCATGGCTGATCTCGTCCTCTATTCTAAAAAACTAAATCAAGGTGTCGGTCTTAACCCTGAAACAACAATCGGTCCTCTCGTTTCCGAAGAACAACAAAAACGTGTAATGGGCTACATTGAAAAAGGGATTGAAGAAGGCGCTGAAGTACTTTGCGGAGGAGGCAATCCATTCGATCAAGGCTACTTCGTTTCTCCTACAGTATTCGCTGACGTAAATGACGAAATGACCATCGCAAAAGAAGAAATTTTCGGTCCAGTTATTTCTGCAATACCTTTTAACGATATTGATGAAGTAATTGAACGTGCAAATAAATCACAATTCGGCTTAGCGGCTGGTGTGTGGACAGAAAATGTTAAAACAGCACATTATGTTGCAAGTAAAGTACGTGCTGGTACAGTATGGGTAAACTGTTATAACGTCTTTGATGCAGCATCTCCATTCGGAGGATTTAAACAATCTGGTCTTGGTCGTGAAATGGGATCTTACGCATTAAATAACTATACAGAAGTGAAGAGTGTTTGGCTCAACTTAAATTAACGAAAAAAGAACCTGGCCTATCCGGTCAGGTTCTTTTCATTATGTATTCATTTAAACTTGCAATCCCCCGCTCACATTTAATACTTCTCCTGTAATATAGGATGCGTACTCTGATGCTAAAAAGGCCGCTGCGTTCGCAATATCTTCTGGCGTTCCAATTCTACCAACCGGAATCGCGCCAACCATCTTTTCTTTCACTTTATCTGGTATCGTTTTTGTCATATCTGTATCCATAAATCCTGGGCAAATCGCGTTACACGTAATGCCGAAACTTCCAACTTCTTTCGCTGCCGTTTTCGTTAAACCTACAACGCCTGCCTTCGTAGCCGCATAATTCGCTTGACCTATGTTTCCTTCTCTACTAATTGAAGATATATTAATAATGCGTCCATACCCTTGTTGTCTCATGTAAAGAAGTGCTGGCTGCATACAATAAAAAACACCTGTTAAATTTACTTGCAGTACTTGTTCCCATTCCGGTTTCTCCATTTTATGTAACATAGCATCTCGCGTAATTCCTGCATTATTTACTAAAATGTGCAGTGTACCAAATGTTTGGACAGCGTATTCAATTAAGGACTTCGCATCATTTTGATTACTCACATCACAACGATACTGCTTCACTTCATATCCTTCATCTGATAACTCACGTGTCGTTTTTTGTAGCTTCTCTTCATTTACATCGCTAATTAATACTTTAGCCCCTAGTTTTGCATAAACCCTTGCAATCTCTTTTCCAATTCCCTGTGCAGCTCCTGTTACTACAGCTGTTTTCCCATTTAAAAACTCCATCCCTATCCCCCATTTCTATTACTTATACTGTATATTTCGGCTCTTTGCTTCCCAATTCCTCTTTGTATAAAAAAGTCTATTTGTGTCAAACTAACTTTGCAACGTCGCATAAAACACAAGGAGATTGTGTCGAATGAACAAAAAAAATTTCAAGCAAAACAAAGCTGCTGATGGCATTGATGTTGAGTTCTCTCGTGAACTCGCTGACCACAATGACTTAGAAGCGAACGCACGTGCAAATGCCGCTGATGCACGTCAAAAACGCCAGTCAATAGAGAAATAAGGAACGCACAACCTTATTCTTTTCAACAGGGACCTACTACCCAATAAAATAAACCGAGAGATATCCTCTCGGTTTATTTTCTATATTTTTTTATATAATGTGCCAAAGTAAGTAGCGGATATATATATGCATAGCTATGATAACGAATATAAAACCCACCTGGTAAACCTGTTCCGGTAGGATAGTGTTCATTATCATCAGGATTCGCAAGCAAATATGAAATACCTTTTCGAATAGCTGGTGTTTCTTCATCATGGTAAGAAATGAGAGCATCTAACGCCCATGCTGTTTGGGATGGTGTACTAAATGGTAAAGTAACGAACCTTTTTTCCACGCTACTGTGGCACGATTCCCCCCACCCACCATCTTCATGCTGTATATGTTCCAGCCATAAAGCTGCTCTTTTCATTGATGGATTGCTAGATGGAATTCCGAGTGACCGTAAACCAGTCATAACAGCCCACGTACCATATATATAACAAATCCCCCATTTCCCATACCATGATCCATTTTCCTCTTGCACATTCATTAACCAATTTATCGCACTTTGTTTTTGTTTCTCAGGCAATTCATTTTGCGCGTATGTCCCGAAAAGCTCTAACACTCTTCCTGTAATATCTGGTGTGGAAGGATCTGTAATCATATCGCTTGCATTTTCGATTGGTAAATTTGCTAATAAATTGCTCGTCACACCTTTTTCAAACGCTCCCCAGCCACCATCATTATTTTGTAATCCTTTAACCCAATTGACCCCTTTCTTCCAAGCATTCTCTACATTTTCGTTCCCTCTACTTCTTGCCAACGCTCTTAGCACAGCTGTTGTATCATCGACATCTGGAATTGTCGTATTCACATCCGAAAAACCCCAACCGCCTGGAGTCAGCGCCGGAGCATGTACGCTCCAATCAGCTTTTTTTGTATGCTGTTTTTTTAATACATACGCTGCTGCATGTTGAATCATCTTATTATCTTTCGAAGCGTGGGCCTCTTGTAACGTATAGCTGAGTAAAGCCGTATCCCATACAGTTGAAGGAGAATTTTGCAAATGATTCCCTCTTTCCATCTTCCATATATAAGATGTTATCCCTGCTATAGCTTTTTGAATCATTGATGATTGAAGAGAATGTCCTAACGCGAGTAAAGCATAAATCATATAAAATGAGGCAGTTGCGTAACTATATAACGTTCCATTTTCATCGATACGCTCTTTCATAAAACGTTCGACTTCCTCATATCCTTTATGGTGTAAAGAAAGTGGATACGATATGATTTGTTTTACATCACTTAATAACGTTTGAAACAACGGAGACCGCTCCTCCCGAAACCATTTCCCGCCCCCGCCTGCGATATGATTTAAATTTGGCAGTAACTTTTTTCCTACTCGAAATCTTTTATTTAAACACACCATCATCGGAATTAAATGGATACGCGCTGAGCTACTCAATTCAAATATACTGAGGGGTGAATCATTTTGCAGAAACATAATCGGTGTTGGCAAATGAAAGAGCGAAGGGTATTCATATTCTCCATGAATTGCTAATAAAAACTTCGTCATAAAATGAGCACGCGCCACGCCTCCACGTTCCTTAATAAACATTTCGGCTCGCCTCATATTCGCATCTTCTTTTGTATATTTTTTTGAAGCTAGTAAGGCAGCATAAGATTGAATTGTAGCAGATAAATTGCCACCCACTTCATCTTCATACAATTTCCATGTTCCTTCATTTGTTTGAAGTGATGCTAATCTTTTTACAAACGGTTCTATCTCTTTATCTCTACCTAATAATTTTAATAAAAAAATCATATGGCAATCTGTTAATGGTGCTCCTTCAAAGCAAAACTGCCACGTACCATCTTGCCGTTGCATCGTTTGAAGTGCAGTTGTTCTTCTCGCTATTTCTTCATGCACTTTTTCATATAATAACAAGTTACTCACCCACCCTTTCGAAATCCGTATAACGATATTCAAAAAGGTAGCTAAATATGTATGAAAACAAAGAAAAACAGAACATATAAAATGTTCTGCTCATAAGCAATATCCCACTCCGACAATAATCCCTACTAAAGCACCGACTACTACTTCATACGGTGTATGCCCGACAAGTTCATTTAACTTCTTATATTCTGTTTGTCTACCGTGAAAGAACTCATTCAATATTTTCGCTTGTTTACTAACTGCAAGTCTTACTCCTGAAGCATCATACATAACAATTATTGCAAAGATAGCAGCAATAGCAAATAAGGTACTTTCCACACCTTCTACAACGCCAACACCTGTCGCAAGTGCTGTAACAGTTGAAGCATGAGAACTCGGCATCCCACCTGAAGCGAAAAACTTTGCAAAATCAAATTCACCCGTTTTGAATAATTTAAAGACTACTTTCGTTAATTGTGCTAGAAACCATGAAATTACAGCGGCCATAAGCGGATCATTATGTAAAATTGTTTCCACGTTCTCAGCTCCCTACTGACTATAATGGAAATCTATATAGTATCAGTATAAAGAAAAATGCGTAGAAAATACTACGCATTATGATACTTTTGCTGATTTATTTTTTATAAATTTCGGTTGTTTCTGCACTAAAAACTTTGTTTTCGCTATTGAAAACACAAATAATGCAACCCATATACAGAAAAATGCCATCATATGAGTAGATGTGAAATGTTCACCAAATACGAATACACCTAAAATTAAACTAATCGTTGGTGCAATATATTGTAAAAATCCTACCATATAAAGCGGAATAAGTTGTGCTCCTTTTGCAAAATAAAAAAGTGGTAAAGCTGTAACAATGCCCGCTCCTATTAATAGTAACGTCGATGACATGGAAATAGATCCAAATGAACCGAATCCATGCGCTCCTGTCATAACGAGATAGATAATCGCAAACGGCGTCACTAACATCGTTTCCATCGTAAGACCAATTGTCGCATCATAGTTTAACAATTTTTTTGTTAATCCGTATAATCCAAATGAAAAGGCAAGTGATAAAGAAACCCACGGAATAGATCCGAAACGGACTGTTAAAATGATAACCCCTATTCCAGCTAAACCAACTGCAACATATTGCCAAAAGTTTAACTTTTCCTTTAAAACGACTGTACCAAGTAAAATACTAATAAGCGGATTAATATAATATCCAAGACTTGCTTCAATGACATGATTATGATTAACGGCCCATATGTAGACAAACCAGTTTCCGCTAATCAAGACTGAAGCTATTGTTAATGACATTAATAATTTAGGTCGTTTAAAAAGATTCACGAACTCCCCAATAAACTGACGAAACCTCTTCGTAACACCTAACACAAGTAACATAAAAACGAACGCCCAAACGATGCGGTGTGCTAATATTTCATCTGCTGGAACTTCCTCAACCCATTTCCAATAGATTGGTAGGATTCCCCACATCGTATAAGCACCAGCCGCATATATAATTCCTTTTTTTTGCTGTGCTGATTGACTCCCCATCTTCCCTTTTCTCCTCTTCTCATTTTTCTCCATTATACGGTCCCGCATGCTCACTTTACCAATAATCAATCTGCAATTCTTTCGACATTTCTCATACAGCAAAAAGTAAACATACTGTTATAACGACAAGTAACGGTATACCGAAAACAAATTTCTTTTTATGTGTTTTATGGTGAAACATATACATACCAATCCAAGCACCAACTGCGCCTCCAGCTACCGCTGATAAAAACAACGTACTTTCTGGCGTTCTCCACTGTTTCTTCTTCGCTTTTCGTTTATCAAGCCCCATAAGGCTAAAAGCTATAACGTTAATAATAATAAAATAAATCCATTTCATCGCTTTCTCTCCCTATGAAAAATTCGCTTAATGGTAACATGAAAAAACGATGGAAACAACTGAAGAACACTTTTTATTAATTAGTTACCTTTATATTTAAATAACCAACTAAAATCGCAGTTACAGCAATTAAATAGAAAGATATTATGAGCAGAATCTTATATTGCATTCCCTTCATCCACTACCATATCATCGAAAAAACTTCTCTCAATCTCTTTTTCATCGAAATGAAGAACTACAATTAGTCCTACATATAAAGAAACGAAATTTAGAAACCATTCCCCATTATCATCTTTCTTAGCTAAACATTTAAATATCTCTTGAAATTGCATACGTTCATCTGCAACAACAACCGGGCGCACACCAAAATATTTCAATACGAAATGTAGGTTCAGCTGCACGGATAATGATAAAATATATTTTAATATCTCCTTATACTCCGCACTATCTTTTTGACTATACAACTTCACAAGCTTTTGATGTAAAGTAGAAATCGATAATTCTTCGTTAGTCACTTTAGTTGCTTCTATCGTTTCAATCATCTTTTTCATATTCATTACATTCACCCCTTCTGCAAAAAAACAAAAGCCAAAGCGTATTTATTTTATAATCAGCAATAATTGAGTATTTCTCATCTCTCGTTCTTCTTCACTAACCAAATCATACTTTTTTAAAAGATGAAAGATATCATTTAATATTTCCTGTGAATGATTCCCTCGCGAAAATACCTTTAACTCTTTAAAAATCACTTCCGGTAAAAAACTCTTTTGACTTTCAAGTTTACTCATTACATCTTCCATAGAATGATCGATATTACACGCCATACTAAACTTCCCCCTCTATCCTCTATAAATAATATCCTCCGCTAACGATGTAAACACTTCTCCTACAAGAGACTCTTCATCATATACAGATGAACCGTTATTTTCTTCTCGTCTTGCAAAAGGTATTTGTGCAATCACTTCTGTTTGCAATTGTTCTGCAAGCATTTCGCCGCCTCCTTTTCCGAAGAGATAATTTTTCGATCCATCTTGTTCTTCATAATAAGCCATATTTTCTACAATTCCTAAAATCTCGTGTTTCGTATGTTTTGCCATAACACCTACTCTAGATGCTACGAATGAAGCTACGTTGTGTGGTGTTGTAACGATAATTTCTTGCGCCTGCGGGATCATTGCTGCAACATCAATAGCTACATCTCCTGTGCCAGGTGGTAAATCAAGAAGTAAATAATCTAATTCTCCCCAGTGCGTATTCGCAAGGAAATTTTGAATCCATTTATTTAACATCGGTCCGCGCCACATAACCGGGTTATTTCCTTCTGCAAAAAATCCCATCGACATAATTTTAACACCGTGACTTACAACCGGAATTGCCGTTTGATCAATCATCGTCGGTTTTTGATTCGTTTCCATCATAGCCGGAATGCTAAAACCATATATATCTGCATCTAATATCCCCACTTTTTTTCCCATACGAGCTAAAGCAGTTGCAAGGTTAATTGTCACTGTTGATTTTCCAACTCCACCTTTACCGCTCGTTACAGTAATAAATCGTACCCCTGAATCAAGGCGAAGCATGCTCGGCATTCCAGTTTCTGTTCTACTATTTTTCTTTAACTTCTCTGTTAGCGCAGCTCGTTCTTCTTGTGTCATAGAACCAAATGTCAAATCTACTTTAGATGCACCAATTGCCTGAAGAGACTCTTCCACATCTTGTTGAATTTTTGCCTTTAATGGACAACCTTGAATCGTTAGCACTACTTCAAGTTTAACCTCTGTTCCATTCATTTGTATATTTCTAACCATATTTAATTCTACAATACTTTTGTGTAACTCCGGATCCTCTACATGTTTTAATGCGTTCATTATTTGTTCTTGAGTAATCATAGAACTCATCCCTTCTCGTATTCGAATTTATATACAACATCTTCTTGGCGAAAAAGCTTATTATCCCCCACTAACGGGCGGGATTAATGCGACTATATCTCCAGCTTTTATCATCTCTTCATCCGTTACAAATTCTTCATTAACAGCCACCATCACTCTATCAAGCGATTGTAAGCAATAGCTTGCTTTGAGCCATTCTTTTAATTGCTGCACTGTCATTTCTTGTTTTTCTGAAATTATTAATTGATCCGATCCGATTTCCTCACGCAAATTTGCGAACAATAAAATTGTAATCATCTTCTCATTCTTCCTTCTTCGGTTTTCCTTCTGGATATGCCGTATTTTCAAGTTGATCTCCAATCCACATCGTCCCATCTTCCCAAAATTCTTTTTTCCAAATTGGGACGATTTGTTTTATACGTTCAATCGCGTATTCATTCGCTTCATACGCTACTTTACGATGCGGTGATGAAACTGCAATAACGACCGCAATATCCATGATTTCTAGCCGCCCTACACGGTGCTTAATTGCTACTTTTGCGTCCGGCCATTTTCCGTTAATTTCTTCACCAATTTTTGTAAGTTGTTTTACTGCCATCGGTTTATATGCTTCATACTCTAAATGTAACGTTCGTTTTCCTTTTGTTAATTCTCTCACCGTACCAATAAATGTTGTAATTGCACCTGCTTCTCTTCTTGCGACTTTATTCGTTACTTCTTCAACTACAATCGGTATATCTACAATCTCAAATAGCGCTTGTCCCATTAGAAACACCTCTCACTTTATAAAATGCCCAAGGCCATTCACTACCTTCGTTATCTTCCAGCAAAAGAACATCTACGAACATATCTTTTTTATAACCTCTCGTACCACCTGGAAGTACAATAAATATATTTGTCTCTGCTAGAGAAGAAACCGAGCTAGATTTATCAAACCCTGACGGATAAGCGATTAATTGCCCTTCGTTATATGTCAGTTTTGCTCGCACAAATCTGGTAAATGGATTTGGTTTTAGAAAATCTTCTCCTAATAACGCTTTTTCTCTTTTTACATGTGCTTTTTCACTAAACATATACGTCCGAATACAAGGTCTTACAAATAATTCAAATCCTACGTAACAAGCAGATGGATTTCCTGATAAACCAAATAATAACTTGCCATTTAATTGTGCTACAGTCGTAACACTACCTGGCCGCATTGCAACTTTATTGAAAAGAACCGATGCACCTAACTTTTCGTAAATAGCTGGTAAATAATCGTAATCCCCTACTGATACACCACCTGTTGTAATGAGCATATCCACTTGGCTTAACGCTTCTTTTACAGCTGTGAAGCATGTATGAAACTCATCGCTAAACTTCCCAAAATATTTTACTCTTCCGCCCGCTCTTCGAATTTGAGACAATATCATATACGTATTACTATTTCGGATTTTCCCTGGCTGTAATGAATCATTTACATCCAGTAATTCACTACCAGTCGCTAACAATCCAATTACAGGCTTTCTTGCCACTGGTACCTCACTATATCCAAACGTAGCAAGAAGAGCTGAAATACCTGGATGAATGTATGATCCTTTTTTTGCAAGAACCGTTCCTTTACGAGCATCTTCACCTTGAAAAGAAATATTGTCACCCGTTTTGAATGATCGCTTCACTTCCATATAATTGTTGCCAGCTTCCTCATATTGACGAGTCAGCTCTAACATAACAACCGCATCACACCCATTCGGAATTTGCGCTCCCGTCATAATTCGAACCGCTTGAAACGGCCCTACTTTCTCGTGAAATATTGATCCCGCATCAATTTCACCAATTACTTCAAACACAATTGGTGTTTCATAACTTGCTACATTCGTATCTTCTGCTCTAATAGCAAATCCATCATACGGTGAACGATTGAATGAAGGTACGTCATGGTCAGCTATTAAATCCTCCGCTAATATACGTCCGTAAGCTAATTCAATAGGTAGTAACTCCTTTAATCCCTCATTAGCAAATCCCATTACTTTACGAACAGCTTCTTCAACCGTAATTGGCACTCTTCTTTCCATTATTGACAACCCTTTCTATTAACCGAATACGCGATAATATAATTGTTTCGCTTTCGAAATATCATTTGTACCATGAATGAAAACACGACCATCTCGAAAAATAACGACGCGGTAATCATCTAGTTGGCAAGATAGTAAATACGGATTCCGATCTACTTCCCCCAATTTTTTTAATACTTTTTCTATATCGTCAAAATCGTACTTCCTATTTTCTACCGGCCTAATTTGCACTGTATTTCTTCCGCATAAAACAGCCACCTTCGTTTGGTTTTCGTATGATAAATAAGGATAAGTTCGATTCAAACCGCACGAGGGGCAATCTTCTGTTTTGATTTTCCCTAGTCTTATAAAATGGTTTTGATTACTCCATATATCAAACATGAAAAATGTTTTTCTAATTGCTGAGAAATCTCCGACTAAAATTTTGAGTGCTTCCGCCACTTGATATGCTGCGACGATTTGAACAGTCGGGCTAATAATTCCAGCGGTATCACATGTCACACCTGTAACAGGAACGTTCTTCAGCACACAATGTAAACACGGTGTTTCTTGCGGAATAACCGTATAACTCATACCGTACGATCCAACGCAAGAACCATATACCCACGGGATATTATGTTTTTGTGATAAGTCATTTATTATAAATCGAATATCAAAATTATCTGTTGCATCAATTATTACATCTACATTTTTTAATAGGTCCTCCATATTTTCTGCAACTGCATCCATTACGAAAGCATGTATTTGTACTTCCGAATTAATTTGTTCTAGCCGATTTTTAGCAGCGATTGCTTTCGGCATTTTCTCTCTCACATCTTGTTCAGAGTACAGTTGTTGCCTTTGTAAATTACTCCATTCAACGTAATCACGATCAATAATCGTCAATTTGCCAATACCTGCACGTACGAAACTTTCGGCACTTGCACTTCCTAATGCGCCTGCTCCTACAATTAACACATGTTTATTCCGAATTTTTTCTTGCCCTCTACTCCCAATTGGTTTGAACAACTGTTGTCGTGAATACCGCTCATCCATTACATATCCTTCCTCTCACGAACTCTATTTCATATTAGAATGTTGTTTTTGATAACAAGCAAAATAAGCAAATCCAACAAATCCAGCTCCCCCAATTACATTTCCGATAAAAACAGGAACAAAATTTCTAGCAAGATCCATCCACGTCAGATGACCTGCAAAAATAACTGCTGAAATAACAAACATATTTGCTACCACTTGCTGAAATCCAATCACTACAAATGCCATAATCGGAATCCAAATTCCGATTATTTTCCCGACAAAATCACTCGTCCCATAAGCGAGCCAAAGCGCAAGACAAACGAGCCAATTACAACCAATTGCTAAAATTAAAGTTCTCCCAAATGATTCATGTAATTTCCCTTCCGCTATCGCTACCGTTTTATTTAAATAATCTCCCTCTGTTAATCCGCCAAGATGACCGAAACAATACGCAACAAAAATAGCTCCCACGAAATTCATGAAAGTAATCCAAACCCAATTATTTAGTACACTTACCAATGTAATTTTCTTTGCATAAAGCGCCATAGAAAGTGACATCATATTTCCGGTAATTAATTCTCCTCCTGCTAATACGACGAGCATTAATCCAACAGGGAAAACCGCTCCTCCTAAAACATTGACTAAACTACCCCAGCGCTCAGGTAAATTACCTAAAACACGAATATTAAGCAAAAAACCTAACGAAATAAACGCTCCTCCTAAAAAACCGAGAATAAGCATTGCTGGCAACGTCTGACTTACTTTTTGAACACCGGCCTCAATTACAAGCTCAGCAATTTGTTCCGGTTTATGAAATGCCATTACTAATTCCTCCATTTTCTCCAAATAAAAAAGCAGCTTCAAAAAACCTCCTCAAAATAAAGGTTTTTGAATGCTGCTTAATTTCTCTGCACATCTTTTACAGAGATATCAATCATCACTTTTACTATAAAATAGAAAATCTACAAACGTTGCATACTTTCCATTTTGTATATACTTCCTCAAAGCGTCACTCTTATATATCAACCACCAATATGTGACATTTCAATTTTAGGCGATCTTTTTTTACTTGTATGACTTAAGCGTTCATCTGAATAACGATCTTCTCGGTTGTTCCATATATCACGTACGATATCTGTTATTTCCTCGTCACTGTATCCAGATCGAAGTAGTTCCCTCAAGTCATTTCCTTTAGAAGCGAACAAACAAGTATATAATTTTCCTTCTGCAGAAATACGTGCTCTCGTACATGATGAACAGAAGGAATCTGTTACTGATGAAATAATACCTATCTCTTCTTCATTTCCAATATAACGATAGCGAGTCGCAACTTCACCTGCATAATTTGCTTCTATCCGTTCTAATGGCATAACTTGATGAATGGCATCTACTATCTCTTGTTTCGAGACGACCTCTCTTAATTCCCAACCGTTATAATTTCCAACGTCCATATACTCAATAAAACGAAGAATATGCTTATTTTCCTTAAAGTATTGCGCCATCTGCAAAATATCTTGTTCATTTTTCCCTTTTTGAACGACCATGTTAATTTTAATTTTCATACCAACTTCAGCTGCAGCCTGTATGCCTTCCAGGACCCTTTGCACTTTGCTTCTATTACCATTCAAATAGAAAAACCGATCTTCTTCTAAGGAATCTAAACTAACTGTCACACGTGATAAACCCGCCTTATATAAATCAGGAGCAAACTTTTTCAGTAGTGATCCATTGGTTGTTAAACCGATATCCTCCACACCATCTATTTTATTAAGGCGCTCAATAAGCTGCGGAAGACCTCTTCGAAGTAACGGTTCTCCGCCCGTAATTCGTAACTTTCTTACACCTAAAGAAACAAAAATACGTGTTATCCTTTCAATCTCATCAAAAGATAAAATTTTATCATTAGACAAAAACGAATAATCAGGACCAAATATTTCTTCTGGCATACAATAACGACAGCGGAAATTACAGCGATCAGTAACAGAAATACGTAAATCCTTTAAAGGACGTTGTAGTTTGTCTAATGTGACAGATTTCATATTTATTGCCTCACTTTTACTTATTTTATATTTATAACACGCTCTGGATGCGTATATACATTTAAGGATTGATTCCGAATAAACCCTATCGTAGTAATACCTAATTCTTCTGCTAGCTGCAAAGCCAATTCGGTTGGAGCTGATTTTGACAATATAATTTCACAACCGATTTTTGCAACTTTCAATAATATTTCCGAAGAAATACGACCACTAAATACAATGACTTTATCTTTTATAGAAATATTATTTTTTAAGCAATAACCGTAAATTTTATCTAATGCATTATGTCTACCGATATCCATTCGGCTTAAAATAATGCCATTCACATCACACAAAGATGCATTATGAACGCCACCTGTATGTTGAAACGTCTCCGCAGATTGCTGCATTTCTTTCATTAATCGAAAGCAGTCTTCTGCAGCAACCTGTACATGGACACCATTCATTTTTTTAGCGCTTAGTGCATCATTTGCAAAAACAAACCCTTGTCTACTCATACCACAGCATGAAGTAATATAACGTTTATTTTGCATTTGTTCGTAATACGGATTCACTTTTTTCGTTGTGACATGCACAAATCCTTCTTTCTCTTGTACCCATATGTCATCAATATCTTCATACTTCCGAATGATTCCTTCAGATGCTAAAAAGCCTATTACCATATCTTCTATATATTCTGGAGTACTAACCATTGTAACAAACTCCTGTCCGTTCATTTTAATCGTGACAGGAAACTCTGTTACAATACTGTCCTCTATATGTTTAAACGCCCCTTGTTCATAACGAAAGATTTCTCTTTCTACCTGTATCGGTTTCACGATCAGTATCCTTCTCTCACGTTATATTTTTATCAAAAACAAATACCGAAACTGCAATATCTTCTTCTACTTTCATATCTGAAAATAAATTCACTAATTTCGCTCCAACAAGTTCCTCCAAATGTTCACGGGAATTCGCAGCATACACTTCTTGAATCATTTTCGTTCTAGCCATATGAACCATTTCCGCACCGTCCATCGTACTTGAAATGAATTTTTCAGTAGGTGTTAAGTTTCCGTAAAGGGTCGCAATCGCCATATTTTCAGCAAAAACAGTATGAATTCGTTCTGGTCCTTTTCCGAAAAGTTCCTTTCGAAGTTTTCGTATCATATCATTAAATTCATGTACTTTTTTTGACATACAATTATACCTCCCAAAAATCCTCATTTTACTTTATTATATATTTTACCAAAATGACCCTTCCGCCCAAAATATTTCGTACAAACATTTGGGCGAAAAGATTCACTTCATGAAGATTATTCGTCTTTTAACCCTTTACCCATACCTTTTAAGAAATGAAGCCCAAACCCTATAGCACGGTTAATATCTGGGTCTTTCAATACTTTCATAAGGTCAAATACCCCTACTTTTTTATTACTCTCTAGATGTTCATTACCTTCTTCTAACCCTACTAATAAGCTACCTATTAGCTTTTTCGTAAGTTCTGGATCAAGTTCTGTTAAAGCACCCGCAGCACCCATCATATTATTAATTAAATTCGTAACAGGCTCACGAGTCACTTGGCCAAGTACAATCTTTGCGATCGGTTCTTTCGCCTTTAACATAGAATTTGCAGCTTCTAGCATTCCGATGTCATTTAATTCCCCAACAATATTAAACATTTGATTTAAAGCCTCTTCATTATTAGCTAGAAGCTCTTTTAAATCATCTAATTTTTGCTGTTTTATTTCTTCCTCAGTTAATTCTTGTTTTTGAATCACTTTTATAGGTGCAGCCATATTTTTCTCCTCCTACTTATCCGTTAAATGCACATACCCTGGACGTGCCCACTTACGATTTACCTCAATACCAGCTTGAGGATGACGTTTTTTGTTACGCGGGTTCGCTTTTGGCATCGGATTTGCGCCATCAACTTCTAGCACTTCCATACGCACTTTCGTCTGTTTATAAGCAGGTGTGTTCGTACGTACGTCCACAGCAGGACCTGTTAAGAAATTAATTGCTGTTTCATTATCTGTAGAGTTCATCGGTAAATATAACTCATTTTCTTTTACACGGTCTGTTACAAGTGCACGTAATTTTAATGCTCCAAAAGGAGAAACAAGACGAACTAATGAACCTGTTTTCACTCCACGTTCTTTTGCAAGTGCTGGAGAAACTTCTACAAACACACCAGGTACTTTCGTTTGAATACCTGTTGATTTATTTGTCATATTCCCTTCATGGAAATGCTCAAGCATACGACCGTTATTAATGTGAAGATCGAACTCCGCTGGGAATTCAGCTGGACGTACCCAGTCAGCAATCGCAAAACGAGCTCTTTTATCTGGGAAGTTAAATCCATCTTGGAACAGAAGTGGTGTATTCGTTCCATCAAAACTTCCCCAATGGAAACTATTCCACCCTTCAAGTACTTCATAGTTTGCTTGTGAGAATAGTGGTGATAAACTTGCCATTTCAGCAAAAATTTCACTTGGATGGCTATAATTCCAGTTTGCACCTAATTTATTCGCAATCTCCTGCACAATCCACCAATCTGGCTTCGCATCTCCAAGCGTAGGAAGAACTTGATACAATCTTTGTACACGACGCTCTGTATTTGTGAAAGTACCTTCTTTCTCAAGAGACGGTGCTGCCGGTAATACAACATCTGCATATTGAGCAGTTTTAGATAAGAAAACGTCTTGTACAACGAAGAAATCAAGGCTTGATAACACTTCATGTACGTGGTTCGCATTAGAGTCTACAAGAGCCATATCCTCTCCGACAAGATACATAGCTTTCATTTTCCCTTCATCAATTGCGTGAAGCATTTCAATATTATTAAGACCTGGTTCACTATTAATTTTCACTCCGTAAGCCATTTCAAATTTCGCACGTTCCATATCGTTAGTAACGTGCTGATATCCAGGAAGCCATCCTGGTAAAGTACCCATATCACAAGCACCTTGTACGTTATTATGACCTCGAAGTGGATATGCACCAGCACCTGGACGACGATAATTACCTGTTGCAAGCAGTAAGTTTGAAATCGCAGCGGAAGTATCCGATCCACCTGTATTTTGCGTTACTCCCATACCCCAAAGGATACATGTACCATCTGCATCACGAATCATTTCAGCCATTTGAATAAGTATTTCTTTTGAAATACCAGTCATTTCTTCTGCATAATCAAGTGTATATTCTGTAAGACTCTCTTTAAAATCTTCAAAGAAGTTTACATTCTCATCAATAAATCGTTGATCGTGCCAGCCTTGGTCAATCATATATTTCGTAACAGCCATTAACCATACTTGATCTGTTCCTTGTTTTGGACTAATAAAAACGTCTGAACGCTCTGCCATTTCTGTTTTACGAAGATCAGCCACAATTAATTTTTGTCCGTGTAATTTATGCGCACGTTTAATACGTGTAGCTAAAACAGGATGACCTTCTGTCGGATTACAACCTACAATAATAACAAGACCGGATTTTGCGATATCTTTAATCGTTCCAGCATCTCCGCCCATACCAATTGTACGGAATAATCCGTCTGTCGCTGGCGATTGACAATAACGTGAGCAGTTATCAATATTATTCGTTTCAAATACTTGTCGAGCTAATTTCTGAATTACATAATTGTCTTCATTCGTAATTTTAGATGAAGAAATAAAGCCGACAGCATCTTTACCGTATT
The DNA here is from genome assembly GCF_052947655.1 of Bacillus pretiosus. Classification (NCBI taxonomy): domain Bacteria; kingdom Bacillati; phylum Bacillota; class Bacilli; order Caryophanales; family Bacillaceae; genus Bacillus; species Bacillus pretiosus. Next base: position 3,418,920 of record NZ_CM129593.1, read on the forward strand.
CTTCTTTAATAGATCCTAATTTACTTGCAACTACATTTAGTGCTTCTTCCCATGTAGATTCAACAAACGTTCCATTTTTACGAATTAAAGGTTTCGTAATTCTTTCTTTAGAATTTACGAAATCCCAACCGAATTTTCCTTTTACACAAGTAGAAATTGCGTTAACTGGCGCATCAGAAGAAGGTTGTACTTTAAGGATTTTACGCCCTTTCGTCCACACTTCAAATGAACAACCTACACCACAAAATGTACATACTGTTTTCGTTTTCTTCGTACGAGTATCACGCATAGCCGCTTCCACTTCTGATACCGCAAAAATGCCGCTATATCCAGGCTCAACTTCTTTAATTAAATCTACCATCGGTTCAAGAATATCTGGTTTTAATCCCGTCATAAATCCAGCTTCACCGAGCATCGTTTTCTCCATTAAAGCATTACAAGGACAAATGGTTACACATTGACCACAGCTCACGCATGAAGAATCATTAATATTTACTCCTTCATCCCAAATAACTCGTGGACGTTCCGCTTCCCAGTCTATTGATAACGTTTCATTTACTTGTAAGTTTTGACAAACCTCAACACATTGACCGCATGCAATACATTGATTAGGATCGTAGCGATAAAACGGATGCGTCATATCAACTTCACTTGCATCTACTTTTGGTTCATAAGGATATTTTTGATGTTCAATCTCCATTAATTCTGCTGTATTATGCAGTTTACAGTTCCCATTGTTGTTGTCACATACTGTACAGTATAATAAATGATTTTCTAGTAACCTATCCATTGCCTCTGTTTGTGCTTCTTTGGCATGAGCAGAATTACGTTCAATGTTCATACCTTCTGTCACTACTGCCGAACAAGAGCGCACTAACTTTCCGTCAACCTCTACAATACAAGTGTCACATGTTTGAATAGGATCTACTTCTGGCACGTAACAAATTTGCGGATGTTCAATCCCGTTCTCATTAATAACACCCAATATCGTTGAACCAGGCTCCGCTGTATACTTTTTTCCGTCAATTGTAATATGAACCATGTTGTTATTCATGGTCTTTCCCCCTTTTTGAGAATAAAAAAACTCCACCACGAAAATATACGCACCACATTTCGGCACGTTATTATCATGGTGGAGTAGTTTATTAGCACATCTTGCTAAAATACCAATCCATTTATTCATAAATAAAACGATAGATTCATAACAGGTCATATCACGATTCCATCTTTAACACTATAATTATAGCGTTAAAGATGGAAATATACAATATAAAATTTAAACTACGCATATGTCAGCACGGAACTATCCATAATAACCCATATAAAACATAACAAGGAGTAAGCGAACAAATGGGGTCTTTTAATAAATGGATACGTGGTGAAAAATCTTTCTCTGCACAAGAACAAGCTGATCACCTTTTAAATAAATCTATCTCTTCCTCTCTTTCCCTTAATCTAAAGCACTTGTCCAAACTTTTTAGCGGTATTCCAGAATTAATTACACGTACTTTTCCGTTAAAAAACGGAAAAGTAGCTACAATTATATATATGGAAGGACTTGTAGACAAAACCGTTATTAACATTGATATTCTTCGACCTCTCCTATTTAAAGAGTGGAATGAAGTTGATTGTTGGGAATCCTCAGTTACAGTCGGGAATATAAAGAAAGTTCAGCAGTGGTCCGACATTGAACATTCCCTTTTACATGGTAAAAGCATTTTATTTATAAATGGACAACTTACAGCATTAGAACTAGATACGCAATCGGCGCCAAAAAGAAGTATTGAAGAACCTACAACAGAAACTGCTATAAAAAGCTCCCACGAAGGATTTAATGAAGTAGCGAGCGACAGTCTTGCACTTATTCGTCGATATATTCCAAATCGCGAATTGAAAGTGAAGGAATTCACTGTTGGTGAACGAGCTACTTCAAAGGTTTTTTTGCTGTACTTAGCAGACGTTGCAAACGAAGACGTTGTACAAGAAATGGCATGCCGTATCGAATCAATCAAAGTGGATGCCATTATTACTACTGGAGAATTAGAAGGGTTTGTTGAAGATAATTCCTATACTCTCTTTCCGCAATTATCAATAACCGAACGCCCTGATACAACGGCCCATCACATTTTGGATGGACGAATTGCTGTTGTTGTAGACCGCTCACCCGGCGTATTAATTGGACCTATGACCTTTTCATCTTTTTTTCAGACGATAGATGATTACAGCTTCCGGCCAATGATTCCATCTTTCATACGACTACTTCGTTTTACCGGACTATTTATTGCAATATTTGCTCCAGCTCTTTATATTGCTATGATTTCCTTTCATTATGAAGTGATTCCACTTAAATTATTGTTAACAATTGGAGAATCTCGAGCTAAAATTCCTTTCCCCCCTATATTAGAAGCACTTTTGATGGAACTAGTACTTGAAATGCTCCGCGAAGCTGCGGTTCGCCTTCCTGGTCCCGTTGGACAAACGATTGGAGTCGTAGGAGGGATTGTCATTGGACAAGCTGCTGTCCAAGCAGGAATAGTAAGTAATGTTATGGTTATCGTCGTATCTATTACTGCAGTCGCTTCTTTTATCATCCCTAACATGGAAATGTCAGCAGGAATTCGGCTTCTTCGCTTTCCAATGATGATAACCGCTTCTTTGTTTGGGGTCATTGGAATTATGGTCGGGATGGCAGTTATCATCATCCATATTCTTTCTATGGAATCACTTGGTATTCCTTATGGTAGTCCTTTTTCTCCGTCATTTGCTTCAGATTTAAAAGACATTCTTGTACGTTTACCATGGAAACTAATGAAGAAACGACCACTATCCCTTAACTTAAAACAAGAGAATCGACAACGCGATATAGAAGAAACGGAGGAAGATAAGTGACAAAGCGTGCAAAGAGGGAGATTAGTTTATTTCAATACATTTTAACGATTAGTGGTGTTCAAGTAGGGTTCGGTGTACTTACACTGCCACGTGAAGTTGCGCAAGGGGCGAATACAGATGGCTGGATGTCTATTATAATAGGATGCGCTATCACTACTTTAGTCAGTCTATGTATTGTAAAAATTATGGAAAAACATCCCGGGTATACTTTACTTGATGTGCTAACTCGTTATCTTGGGAAGTGGCTAGGAAGAGTAGGAATGATTTTTTGGATTTTATATGCTGTTCTTGCAGCTGTATCCTTAATTTTTTCCCTCTTATACGTTATTCACATTTGGATTTTACCTAGATCTCCAATGTTTTTAATCATGATGTTATTATCTATCCCAATGGTTATGCTCGCATGTAAAGGTGTTCTTATTATTAGCCGCTATGCTGTTTTTACTGTCTTATTTACACTCTGGATGCCATTGCTATTATTTATCCCACTTAAAGACGGGCATTGGGTTTATCTTCTTCCTCTCCTTAAAGAGGGATGGCTACCAGTTTTCAACACAGTAAAATCAACTATTATTGCCTTTCTCGGATTTGAGTTTGCATTTGTCCTTTATCCTTATCTCAGTAATAAATCATCTGCAAAAAAAGGAATCGTTATTGCAAATATGATTACTTTATTCGTTTACCTGCAAGTTACGTTCGTTTCTTTCGTTTATTTTAGCCCAGATGGTATAACTAAGTTTTTATGGCCCACTCTTTCTCTTGTTACACCATTTCACTTTTCATTTCTGGAACGGTTTGAAATTATCTTTTTGTCATTTTATCTCTTCATTATTTTTGATTCTTGCATTCCTTATATTTTTACTGCCTCAGATGGAATCAATCAGTTACTTAACAAAAAAGGGAGTTCATTACCTATTTGGTTTTTATTATTCGGGTGTGTTTTCGTTTTATTTTTTTATATCCCATCCTCGTATCAAATAAGTGCATTGCGGGAATTTTGGGGAACTGCAAGTTATTTTATCGTTTTTCTATTCCCAGTCGTATTTCTCTTATACATGACACTTTATCAGCATTGGAAAAGGAGAAAAATTTAAATGAGACGCTTTATTTTCACTATATTTTGCTTTCTCATAACCTTTTTAACAGGATGTGGAGGAGATCGGCTCGACTTAGAAAAACAATCCATTTCATTAATTTACTGGTTTGATGCAAAAGCAAAAGGAAAATTAATTGTATACCACGTAAACCCTATTTTTAATGAAGATGTGGAGAAAAAATACGAAACTCATGAAGCGACAGTACATACTCCTCGAGAAGCAAAAGCAACATTTAATAGTTCAAGTAGCGGTGTAGTATCTACAGAAAAGTTACAACTCATTTTATTTAGTACGAAATTTTTAAAACAAGAAGGAGCTATGCCTTACCTTGATGTTTGGTATCGCGACCCTAAAAATACTGGAAATATGCGCATGGTTGCAGTAGACGGTCCAATCTCTTCAGTTATATATAATAATTTTAAAGATAAGCCTGCACTTCCTGAATATTTAACAGATTTAATTAATACGAACAAACTATACAATCGAACCGCGTTTACGACATTCCATGAATTCCATAGGCAAACTTTTAATAAAGGTATAACACCTGCTATCTCAGAAATAAAAAAAGGTAAAAAAGATATTCTCGTTACCGGCTCTGCATTATTAACTTCTCGCGGAATCTATAAAATGTCTTTAAATCGATATGAAAGTGCCCTTCTTCTTCTATTACAAAAGAAAGCGAATATACCCGTTTCACTTACACTGAAAATCCCTTCTCATTCAGTTGAAAGTAATAGTCATCTAAAAGATACAGACGGCGACGACTTCGTAACAATAAATGTTCTTAGCATGAATCGTGACATTCACACAGGCTATAACGATAACCACTTCAAATTTAATATTGCAATGAATTTTAAAGTTTCCGTATCTGAACTTACATTCAACATGGATATAGACAAAGGTAGAAAGAAATTAACTTCACTTATTACAAAACAACTAAACAAAGATTTAAACGATTTAATCCACAAAATTCAAAAACAGCAACTTGATCCATTCGGGTTTGGTGATTATGCGAGAGCATTTCAATATAAAGAATGGAAAACGGTTGAAGACGATTGGCCGAGTGCCTTTTCAAAGTCTAATGTGAAAGTAGCACCTACTATTAAAATTTTAGAGAACGGGATTATTAAATAAAAAAAACACGCTACTTGCTCTTATACGTGTAAAGAGTAAGTAGCGTGTTATCATTTTTATTTTGAAGCTTCCTATACAGTTACGCTTCTGTTTCTGGTTCTTCGTTTTCCGCCTGTTCCAATCTTTGCTGCTCCGCAAGTTCGGCTGAAATCATTCCATAATAAATTTCTGGATACAATCCAAATATTTGATATACACTTCCTAAAAACGGCATCGGAATCCCTCTTTTCTAAAGTTGTATTGCCACTTTTAAGGATTCCCTTTTCATTCATTATACATTCGTTTTTGGCGTTTCTTCTTCATCATGAACGCTTAATAAATTTTGCCACTTTTTATAAGGAGCACTATTTGGATCTACATAACCTTTCGCGTACGAACGATCCCACAATTGTTTAATAAACATTTCTTTCTCTTTCTTTGCAACCATATCGGCACCTGTACCGTAATAGTTTTGGAAATATAACTCAATTTCGTCAAGGAATAATCTTAATAATTCATCAGAAGTTTCTTCTAACGTTGGATCATATTTTGCTTCACGGTCATACATTAAAATCATATCTAAAATATTATGGACATGCTCTTTACGAAGCCATCTAATATCTTGAGCACCTAATACGAACGGATGTGTATATAAATGTCCGCCCTGTATCATAGCTTTTTCTTGTTCTTCTTCAAATCTGGACAAGATGTTTTCATAAATAAACGGATTATGAAGCAATGCTCTGTGTAATTTATAACTTTCACTTGAAATATTTTTTCCCATCGACTGAATTAAGAAGCTACGTCCAACACCGTTATATTGATACACGAACTGACCATCAACAGCAACTAAACTAATCCAGCGATACATATACGCGTATAGAAGAGCGCGATTACATTTATCGTAATCCAGTTTCGTTTGCGTTGCATTTAAGTCTGGCATGAATGCTGGTAAGTGCCAATACTTATCTAAATGCGGCGTTAAACTAGATTTTTTACTATTCAACTTGTTCACACGGCGATAGTATGACTGAAAATAATCACCTTTATCATTCATAAATCCATTTGCAATATGTCCAGACGACAGCTTAGGAAAGTCTTGTAATGATAAACCATAATGCGCACGATAACAAATGACTTCAAATGGCGAAAAAGCTTCATGTACTGTATCTTTTTCTTTAAACATTTCTTGAATTAATTCTTCTTGCAATTCTTTCTTTAAAGATGGATGTATACCCCAATATTGTAATTCCCTATGATGGGAAACTTTCGGAACGAATGGACTTGCTAAATGGAACAAGTCTTCAATTTTTTCACGGACGTATTCATCACGATCACGCTTCTTATAATCCGCCTCTTTTCGTAACGCCTCAACGATATTCAGCTCTAATTTATCACGATAGCGTATTTGTAATTCATCGTAGCAATAACTTAGTATGTGCTCACGATAAAAATCTTCTACTTTTTTCGATTGAATCTCTTCCGTTTTTGCATCCCGGCAATATTCCCCGTATAAACTCATATAAATTTCCGCAGATATATCTTTCGGTAATACTCCCAAATTTAAATGTTGCTGCATATCTTGCCATATCTTTTCTTGCAACTTCTCTTCAGCTAATACGTATACATTCGTTGGGTTTGTTTTCCCTTCAAATTCCTTGCTTCGCTTTTGAATTTCAAACAATAAATTTTCACGCGTTTCGTGTAAATTATCAAAAAACCTTTCCCAATATTGAATCATTTTATTAACTGCTTGATAAAGCGATTGATAAACGAGTTCTAATAGCATTTCTTTGCGATACTCGTTTAATTTGTGTACATACTGCGTTACAATATCTTCAAATTCTTTTTTAAACAAACGCTGCTGATTATTAATCATTTTTCCAAACCAGCCTTGTTGCTGCGCGATTTCTACTCGGCGAACAGCTGTTACCGTTCCATCAATATTACTTACATTAAATTTCTTATCGTAGTTTTGAATTAAATTACGCTTTTGTTCATTATTTTCATGTAGTCGATTCATTTTCTCGACTAACTGCTTTCGAATTTCATACAACATAAAACGAGCTGATACTGGATGAACAGGATCCGTTTTCTTTAAAAACCATGTATTTAATTGATAGGACTGCCCTTCAGAACCACTTGGTGAAAAACGGTCTGATTCAATCATGTCATACAATAGTGTCGTTACATGCTCATGTACGCGGCTCGGAATCGCATACGCATATAAACGAACCGCATGATCCACCCTTGCTACTTCACCTTTCATTTGCTCCATCATTTTCAGTTTCGCAGCCGAAATTTTACACTCGTGCTGCAGTCGGTTTAATTCCTCATCTTTTTGCACCGTACGCTGTACATAACTTTCTACAGCCTCTAAAAACAGTTTAGATTTCGCAACACCGACCTTACCGCCCTCTGCTCCTTCACGCGTTTCATTGTACATTTGTCTATAAAAAATATGAGCCTGTTCTGGACGGGTAGCAAGATGTTCTAAGTCTTCTAAATAACTTTTCCCACGCTCTGGCTTTTCACGTTGCATCCCGCGTTTGACGTCTTGGTCATATCTTTGCTTCTTCTCTTGAAACAGTTGATCTAAATGCAGCCAAGACTCATCTAAACCTTGCACAGCCCATTTTAAAGCACAATATTTTAACACGTGCTCATACGGATAAATAATCTTTGCCGTTCCTGCCCCGCAATATCGTCCTTTCCCACTTGATTCTGCTAATTGCTGAATTTGATTATCTTCCTGTGCAAAATGATTGGCAGACATCGGACTAAATAACTGTAAATAAATCGTATTTGCCATTTGCTCCATATAATCTGATAAATTGTGCAGATGGTGTCCATGTAGATTTTCGTAATCGTATAAGAAACAATAATTGTACGGTAAATGATGTTGTTTAATCGTATGATTCGTTCTTCCGTCTTCATCTACTTGATCAGGTCGATATTCTAATTCAATTGTAACACCACCGCGTTTTGATAATTCTCCAGTAGAACCGAGTGTAATGGCATGTAATTCTTTTAACGAAGCATAGCCGTTTGCTTGCACCGTTTCAAACTCTTTCGCACTGACCGTTCTCGTCTTAACTAAAACATCCGGCATTAAAAACGCACCACGTATTAAAATGTTGTGATGCTGCAGTTTTTTCCGAAGCATTTCACGTAAATATAATGCAATTTGTAGAAACATCCCTGAACCTGTTCCGCCCGCTAGTGATGTTACGATAATGACACGCACTCCATATTCCGTTTGATCGCTTGTAACCGGAAAAATTTTCTCGATTTCTTGCCAAAAGGAAGTCAATTTATCTTCTTTCATCGCAGCAAGTAACGCTAAACGGGAAATGACGCGTAACTGTCCTGCCCCTTCTGTCAGTGGTTTATCAAGTATAGTCGGGTCCATCGGAAACCACTCTGGAATCGTTGGATCTCCTGCAATATACTCTCTTGGCGTTTTACTAGAACTCGTTTGCGTCTTAAACTTTCGAATATGATCAAATTTACTCAATGTATTCACATCTGTATCAAATACGTGCATTGCTACCTTTTTTCGGCGCTCCTCAGGTAGCCTTTCATATATTTGATGTGTCACAGTACTACCGATTCCACCTAAACCAATTAATATCGTTGGAACTTGTAACGTCATGTGAACCACCTTCCTATTCTTGCTTGTTTGAAAAGAGGGGAGAAAGATAAGACTCCCTCCTTTTCCCTATCTACTATTCACACTCATATTTGTAAATTTCTTTACCATACCCTCTATCAATTACTAAAAGTTCATTTGGATATAACGTCTTATGTTCCATTCCAACCTCATCTTCTGTTATAAACATCCCATCAATAATCATTCCTACTACTTGTGACTCTTTCGCTACAAATATTGATTTCGATCCTTTCTTTGCTATAAACGTAACGGATTGCACAGTCTTTCTTTCTGCTCGGAATGGAATACCAAAATAGTGCTTCCACCATTTATTTTTAAGTAATTCTGGCTCAGATTGATATAACCAATCTTTCGCTACCTCTTGATCCCATTCGTAATACAATAGTGCTTTTCGGTGAAATCTTGGACGAACAATCCATCCTAAAACAATTATTCCTACTACTAACAATAATAAAGTAATAGGAATAACAAACTTAAAAATAAGCGCATATTTTTCATAGAACGGTGCATTTTGAATATGAAGTGATATATTTTTCTTTACTTCTTGTAATTTTGAATCTTGCACTACGATGGTAGCTTCTACGGTGCCGGTATCTGTAAAATTGAATGTGTCGGAGTAATGAGGGCGAGGATAAATATAAATTTGATTATCCTGTTGTTTTATTTCATAGTTGATTGATTGTTTAGATGTGACACCAGTAGATTTTAATAGTTTCTTTACAGCTTCTTCTGTCATCGGCTTACCATCTAACTGTGGTTGTATAATAAACGGTTTACTATTCTCTAAATTCGTTACTTTTTCCTCATAATCTTTCGTAATAGTTTGCAATGATAATTTTGGTTTTTCAGTTACTTCGATTTTAAATTCCTTCGTCTGTCTGTAAAACCCCTTTATGTTCATATGAACTTTCCCGCGCACTAACCCTTTATCAATCTTCGTTTCGTAGTAAAATACATGTTTTTTATCGTCCCACTTCATCGGGTACTGTTTTCCGTCTATTTCTACTTCTGACTGAAAATATGAAGACTGAATTGGTAATTCCGTAGGCTTCGCTTCAATAACAGCAGTAACACCTTCGTACATTTTCTCCACATTTTTTTGACTACTATCGTCTTTGTCATAAGTAGAAACAGTATAGTTAAGCGCCGGTTCAACTAGTACTTGTAATCCTTCTTTCTCAATATCTCGATCCACTTCTATCGTATACGTTCCTGGTTTAATAACCTCGTGATTTTCCGTACTTATATGAACTATATTTCCGAATAATTTCGCTTCTCCTGGTGCATGTATGGAATAAGAAGATTGTAATTGTAATGGTTTAGAAATTTGTGTGACCTGATAATTAGACAAAGAAGGCGATTGCCGTACAAGCGTCATACGCTTTAACGGGAATGGTGTTGTAATCTCTACTTTCTTTCCTACTACTTTCGTTTTTACAATCGATTCAACCGAGGAGAACGGATCACGATTTGCAACTAATGCTGCCACTTGATTGACGCTTTTTACAATACCATCCTCTCCACTAGATGGCATCGTAACGCCATTTATCTCTTTCTTCCATATTTCTTTAAACGTATTTAGTTGTGCCTTTTCTTGCTGCCCTAAATCCTCTTCCATCGTAATTAAAATTGGATGTAACGATATCTTTTTTGCATCCATTTCTTTCTTAAACTGCGCTAGCTTCTGTGTAATCTGTTCTTTTCCGCCAACCTTATCTTTCTCTAAATCATTAAATGCCCCGTCAGTTAAGACAATAAGCCAAAATTCACGTTTTCCATCTATATCTGCTTCCTTTTTTATAGATTGCATCGCCGTCTCTACTGCGCTAAACGGAGTATTTAAATACGTTTTCCATGCTCCAATTCCCTCAATTTCTGTTTGTCTCTTATCCTTCGTTAACGAAATGTTTAATGGATCATTCGGCTTGCTCATTGGAACGTAAGAAAATTTATCTTTTTCATCTAATAGCGCAACTAAACTTTGCAAAGCGTAATTGGCATATTTCCAGCGATCGTTATTTCTCATGCTGCCCGAATCATCATATACAAGTGAAACGACCCTTTCCTTTGCCTCCTCTCCTTTTGCAAAAGTCCAAAAAGGATGTAACCATATAAATAGAAACAACATGAATGTGGCACAAATTCGAATTTTCATGATGAGGCTTCGCCACCTTTGTAGACAAATTCCTATGTTTAAATTTATGAGAGGATACAAGATATATGACTTGTATTTTAGGACAACTAGCGCATCATAACTTTATTATGTAAACAGTTATAAAAACTGAATATTATTCCTTCTAGCGTTTTCTATCCGATACTATAAGTAAAAAAGCCTGTTTAAGCTCTACACTTAAAACAGACTTTTCCTACTTTTTATATTGAAAACAAGCATCAAAAAGTTTGATTTTAAATTAACACATCACTTCAATTGTAAATCCACCAGGTGCTTGCACATAAAACGTATACGCATGTGCATGCTTAGGAGGTTCGACCAAAAATCCATCCTCCTTCAACCTTTGATTCATCTTATTTACTTGGTCTTCACTTTCTTGAGGAAACCCTACATGAAATGTTTTCGGATAATGTACGTCTTTCCCTTTCATTAACGTTAATATAAACCCATCGTTATCACGCATAACCGCAAAGCCATTTCCCCTTGCCCCACTACAAGTTAAACCAAAATATTTTTCTAAAAACTCTCTAGTAGCTGCTACATCTGAAACTGTTAAATTAAGATGTTTAATTTTCAAACCTTCACCTTCTTTCTCAATTTTCTAATATTTTATCATATAAAGTGAAACTTGAATCAGTGGGAGTTTTGTTCATTTCCCACTGATTATTAGCCCTCACCAATCGGGCTTTTACGGGCAGTTAATCCTCTACCTAACTTCTTTGCTTCCGCTGAATTTTGAGGTGAGGGTCTTACTGCCCACAAATAGCGGGACAATTAAAAAACACGCCTTTCACAGCGTGTTTCATTTCTTCACATACACTTCAACAATTGGATTATCTTTATGATCCGCATGCAAGCGTAAATTCTCTTCACTTGTACTATAAATACTAGCTAATAACATAATCGTTAGCACATTAGGAGTTTTTGCATCGCTTCCGTATTTTCTTTCAAGTGCTTCCTTGTATTCAAACTCCAAATCCCCCTGCACATATGTATACACTTCAAAGCCATCTTCTAAATTGCAAACTACTGTATCAATTATATCTGCCCCTACTTGCTTCTTCATTTCCTCTCGCAATGCTTCAATAAATTCTTCCCACGGTACTTCGTATGTCTGAAACTGATCTGTAGATTTCATGCCTTTTGCCTCCTTATATATCCTCTTCCTATATTTCCCCTTTCCTATAACAATTATGATAGATAGGGCATTCGTACAAGCCGCACTTGTCCCCATTACATATCGTATTACTGTAATGGGGAAGGAGGAAAGAACATGCATAGACAAAAATGTTACGATACGTGCCAACGTTATTTCGGTAAAGTCGTTCGAATTGAAGATCGTGATGGTCGCATTCATTTAGGAAAAATAATTGATGTGACAAACAGCTCTGTATGGATTGAACCAGTGCAACAGCGCTCATCTTTTGATACAGGATTTGGATACTATGACGCATATGCAAACGGTGGCTGTGACCTTTGTGGGGGCCTTAGCAGATGTGATAGTTGCGGATTTGGTTGTGGTGGTGGATTCAGCGGCTGTGGATGTGGCGGTCGTGGTTGCGGTAGTTGTGGTGGCTGGGGTGGCGGCGGCTGGGGCGTTGAACTCGGATTTGGTTTCATCTTCGGAATTACATTAGCTGCATTATTTTTCATTTAACATAGTAAAGAGTTGACTAGCTTTAGTCAACTCTCTTTCTTTATTTTTCACATATAAAAATACGATGTCCTAAAATATGTTGGTACATAAGTCGTACATTTTCATGCTGTACCCATGCCTCATATAATTCATTTGGAATATGCGAGGATACATTCCATTCTGGCTCTTCTATATAGCCCGAGATTGTTTCTGCAATTGTACCACCGCCAGCAATTGTAATTCTTTTAAAATTTGCTTTCTGAAATAATTGTACCCATTCACTCTCAGTTAATAGTTCTTTCATCCCGTATAGTCGGGCAATTTTTCCTTCCTCACTCTTCTCAATGTGCCTATCAATAATCATTTCAATGACAACAAGTTTACCGTCTTTCTGTAGTACACGATAGCACTCCGGGATAACCCTTTCTTTCTCTGTAAAAGCGAGTATCGATTCTCCGAGTACGAACTCAAATGAGTCATGCAAACAAGGTAATTGCTCTACATTTCCTTCAATTAATTGAATGTCTATTCCTTCAAACGACCATCTATCTTTCGCCTTTTGAATCATAATCTCATTCTTTTCAACCGCCGTTACTTTATAACCATATTCTTTCTTCATATATGCCGCTGTTTTCCCCGTACCACAGCCTATCTCAAGGACATTTGCTCCATATCTAAAAGGCAATTGTGCTAACAATTGTTTCGTTAACGTAAAACCACCAGGATGAGCACTTCCTATTCCGTAATAAGCTAGGAAATCGATGTAAGTATTTCGTTTCATAGAATTCTCCTTTAAATTTTCTATAATACATATATTCACCTATCAATAAATCGTGCACATAAAAAAAGCATTTCCAAGTGCTATACCGCAACTTGAAAATGCTCTTCTCTTTTTTATTTCTCTTCTACATACGCCCATTTGAAACTATATTCCGGACTAATATTATGTTTCACAATTCCCTTTACATTCGGTTTCATAACATATGATTTAGCACTTTGATATAAAGGTACAAGTGCTACATCTTCCTCAAGTAACAATTTCTCTGCCTTCCCTAGCTCTGTCCAACGTTTTTTTGCATCAGCCATCCATTCTGTCTTACCTTTAGTAATAATATCATCATATGTTGAATTTGAGTAGCTCATCTGGTTTTGAGAATTTTTCGTTTCAAACATATCAAGGTACGTCATTGGATCCGCATAATCTGGATTCCAGCCACCATATGAAAAATCATAATCTTGGTCTGATTCTAATTTTAGTTTTTGCTTAAATGGTTGCAGTTTAATATTTACTGTCACGCCTTTTAAATTCTTTTCAACTTGATCTTTTACATACTCCCCAACTTTTTTTGCATTACCAGTATCATAATTTAACAATTCAATTGTTACTTGATCTTTTCCAAGCTCTTTTTTCGCTTCTTCCCATGCTGCTGCTGCCTTTTTAGAATCTTGTTTTAAACCATTCTTGAACGTTTCTGCGAAATCTTTACCGTCTGGTCCACTCGCTAAACCTTTTGGTACTAAGTAATCCACTGGTTTTGAACCATCATTTAAAATAACATTCGTTAAAGCTTTCTTATCAATGGATAATGCGATTGCTTCACGTAGCTTTTTGCTCTTTAACGGTGTATCTTGCCCACCACGCTTTTGATTTAGACGCAAGTAAAACGTACTTGTTTCTGAATATGCTCCAAATTCCTCTTTATTATTTCTATACTTATCAACAAATTCTCCTGATAAAATTGCGAAATCAATTGCACCTGTATCATATAAATTCACTCTAGTAGCTGGTTCTTTTACTACACTATAGTTAATTTCATCTAGTTTTACAGTCTTTTTATCCCAATACTGCTCATTCTTCTTCAATTTCCAACCTTGCTCATGCTTCCAATCAGTAAGAACAAAAGGTCCGTTATATACTGTTGTATCAGACTCTAAACCGAATTTATTTCCTTTTTCTTTTACGAATTTTTCATTTAATGGATAGTATGACGCAAATGCCATTAAATTCAAGAAATATGGTACTGGTCTTTCTAGTTCAACTTCAAGCGTATGATCATCTACCGCTTTTACACCTAATGTAGCTACTTCTGCTTTTCCTTGATTAATTGTTTCTGCATTTTTAAGATAGTAAGCAATAAATGCATACTCAGCAGCTGTTTTTGGATCTACTAGACGTTGCCATGCAAATACGAAATCTTTCGCTGTTACAGGATCACCGTTCGACCATTTTGCATCTTTCCGTAATTTAAATGTATATTTTTTACCATCCTCGCTTTTTGTGCTAGATTCTGCCACAGCAGGGATTGGCTTATTATCTTTATCAAGGCGATATAAACCTTCCATTGTATTCCCTAAAATTTGTGCCCCAAGTGTATCCGTACTTTTTGAAGTGTCCATCGTCGGAATTTCATTCGTTTCTGTACGATTTAACACTTGCTTTGCCGCATATTTAATATCAGATTTCTTCTCTTCTCCACCATTATTAGATGTCGTTGTCGTTTTCTTCTCCCCACCAGAAGATCCAGAACACGCTGTTAACGCCATACTCATCGCTAAAACTGGCACTACAACCGCCGTAAACTTTTTCATCTTTTTCTTCATTCTTGTACCCTCCCCAATTTATATGTACGAAACTAACTTTGAGAGATTTCAAATTTAAATTATCAGAAAATTATTACTAATTATCATTCTACTAATTTTTCGCGATTTGTAAAGTATTTTTAAAGAATATTCATAATAATTAATTTATTTAAATCAATAACAATCTATTACTACTATACGAATTCTCCCCCATCTACTATATGTAAGTACCACTTTTCTTATTCTTCTCTATTTATTTAAATTTAATTGAATAGTAAAAGAGCGTTAAAAAAATAAATAATATATTTTTTTAACGCTCTTTTTTCCTATTTCCCTTCCGTTACATAAGCCCACTTAAAGCTATATTCTGGACTAATGTTATGTTTCACAATTCCTTTTACATTCGGTTTCATTACATACGCTCTTCCTGTTTGATATAAAGGAACTAACCCTGCATCTTCTTCAAGGAATAATTTTTCTGCTTTCCCTAACGTCTCCCAACGTTTCTTCGCATCACTCATTAATTCATTCCCTGATTTTTGTACCATTTCGTCGTATTTTGCATTTGAATAACTCATTTGGTTATATGGGCTCTTCGATTCAAACATATCAATAAATGTCATTGGATCCGCATAGTCTGGACTCCAACCTGCATAAGAAATTTCATAATCTTGTGCAGTCTCTAATTTTAGTTTTTGTTTGAACGGCTGAATTTTTGTATTAATCGTTACACCTTTTAAATTTTTCTCAATTTGATCTTTTACATAATCAGCAATCTTTTTCGCAGTTCCATCATCATAACTTAGTAATTCAATTGTAACTTGATCTTTTCCAAGTTCTTTTTTCGCTGCTTCCCATGCTGCTGCACCTTTTTTCGGATCATATTTCAGACCATTTTTAAATGTATCTTGGAAATCTTTACCGTCTGGTCCTGTCGCCAGCCCTTTTGGAACCAATTGATCCGTTGCTTTTGAACCATTATTTAAAATAACGTTTGCCAGCCCTTTTTTATCAACCGATAATGCGATTGCTTCACGAAGCTTTTTGCTCTTTAACGGTGTATCTTGTCCGTTACGCTTTTGATTTAAACGTAAGAAGAATGTACTTGCTTCTGAATACTCACCGTACTCATCTTTGTTCGATTTATATTTATCTACAAATTCTCCTGATAGTAATGTAAAATCAATTGATCCTGTATCATATAAGTTTACTTTCGTCGCAACTTCTTTTACTACACTATAGTTAATTTCTTCCAATTTCACAGTCTTCTTATCCCAATACTTATCATTTTTCTTTAGCTGCCATCCTTGTTCATGTTTCCATGAAGACATCACGAACGGCCCGTTATACACAGTTGTATCTGCTTCTAAACCGTACTTATCGCCTTTTTCTTTTACGAATTTTTCATTTAACGGATAGTATGACGGGAATGCTAGTAAATTCAAGAAATATGGTACTGGCTTTTCTAATTCTACTTCTAGTGTATAATCATCTACCGCTTTTGCCCCCAAATCTGTTAGAGGTTTTTCACCCTTATTAATTGCTTCTGCGTTTTTAATATAGTAAGCAATAAATGCGTATTCTGACGCTGTATTTTTATCGAGTAAGCGCTGCCATGCAAATACGAAATCTTTCGCTGTTACAGGATCACCATTCGACCATTTTGCATCTTTCCGTAATTTAAATGTATATTTTTTGCCATCCTCGCTTTTCGTACTAGATTCTGCAGCAGCTGGGATTGGCTTATTATCTTTATCAAGACGATATAATCCTTCCATCGTGTTCCCTAAAATTTGTGACCCTAACGTATCAGTAGATTTAGACGTATCCATCGTCGGAATTTCTTGATTCTCTGTACGATTTAATACTTGTTTTGCTGCGTATTTAATTTCGGATTTGTTCTCTTCCCCACCACCATTAGACGTCGTAGTTGTTTTCTTCTCCCCACCTGATCCAGAACACGCTGTCAACGCCATACTCATCGCTAAAACTGGCGCTACAACCGCCGTGAACTTTTTCATCTTTTTCTTCATTTTTGTACCCTCCCCAATTATATGTACGAAACTAGATTTGAGTAATTTCCTAATAATTAGTTATCAGAAAATTCTTATTAATTAATATTCTACTATTTTTTCTGGTTTTGTAAAGTTATTTTTAAAATATTCTAAAAATTATTCCTTTCACAATAGAAACCTTATATCCATTATTTTTTACATTTAATCTCATAATAAAAAGCATTCCAAAAGTAAAGAATCTACCTTTGGAATGCTCTATCATTTTATCTTTCTATTGTGGACATTGAGATTCTCACTACAAAATAAGCTAAGAAACTTGTATACATCCACTTAAAGATAGTATTACTGTTTAAAATTATTTTCCATCCTTTTCAGTCATATATGCCCACTTGAAGCTATACTCTGGGCTAATGTTATGGTGAACAATACCTTTTGCATTTGGTTTTTGAACATATGCATCACCACGTTGGTATAAAGGTACAATTGCTACATCTTTCTCAAGAAGCAATTTCTCAGCTTGTCCTAGCTCTTCCCAACGTTTCTTCGCATCGCCCATTAATTCTCCGCCAGCTTTTTTAATCATTTCATCATACTTCTGATCAGAGAAGCTCATTTGGTTATGAGAATGCTTAGACTCAAACATATCTAAGAATGTCATTGGATCCGCATAATCTGGATTCCAACCGCCATATGAAATATCATAATCTTGCTCTGTTTCTAATTTTAGTTTTTGCTTGAACGGCTGAAGTTTAATATTAACTGTTACACCTTTTAAATTCTTCTCGATTTGATCTTTAACATATTCTCCAACTTTTTTCGCATTACCAGTATCATAGTTTAATAGCTCAATTGTAACTTGATCTTTTCCAAGTTCTTTTTTCGCTGCTTCCCATGCAGCAGCTGCTTTTTTCGCATCTGGTTTAATACCGTTTTTAAATGTTTCTTGGAAATCTTTACCGTCTGGTCCAGTTGCTAATCCTTTCGGCACTAAGAAGTCCGCAGGTTTAGATCCATCATTTAAAATAACATTTGCTAAATTTTTCTTATCAATAGAGTAGGCAATTGCTTCACGTAATTTTTGACTCTTTAATGGTGTATCTTGTCCACCACGTTTTTGGTTCATACGAATAAAGTAAGTACTTACTTGTGAATAAGTCCCAAACTCTTCTTTATTGTTTCTATACTTATCAACGAATTCACCTGATAGAAGTGCAAAATCAATTGCATTTGTATCATATAAATTTACTTTTGTAGCTACTTCTTTTACTACACTATAGTTGATTTCATCTAGTTTTACAGTCTTTTTATCCCAATATTGATCATTTTTCTTTAGTTTCCATCCTTGCTCATGCTTCCAATCAGTAAGAACGAACGGTCCATTATAGACTGTTGTATCAGACTCTAAACCGTATTTATCTCCTTTTTCCTTCACGAACTTCTCATTTAATGGATAGTACGATGGAAATGCTACTAAGTTTAAGAAGTATGGTACTGCTTGTTCTAATTCAACTTCTAAAGTAAGGTCATCTACTGCTTTTACTCCTAGTTCCGTTACAGGTTTTTCACCTTTATTAACCGCTTCTGCATTTTTGACTGGGAATGCAATAAATGCATACTCAGCAGCTGTTTTTGGATCTAATAAACGTTGCCATGCAAATACGAAATCTTTTGCTGTTACTGGATCACCATTTGACCATTTTGCATCTTTACGTAATTTGAATGTATATTTTTTACCATCCTCACTCTTCGTGCTTGATTCTGCCGCAGCTGGGATTGGTTTGTTATCTTTATCTAAACGGTATAAACCTTCCATTGTGTTCCCCAAAATTTGAGAACCTAATGTATCTGTATTTTTAGAAGTATCCATCGTTGGAATTTCATTTGTTTCAGTACGATTTAATACTTGTTTCGCTGCTAATTTTTCTTCTGATTTGCTATCCCCGCCAGAGCTAGAATTTGTGCTTGTCTTCTTATCTCCACCTGATGTAGAACATGCTGTTAATGCCATACTCATTGCTAAAACTGGTGCTACAACTGCTGTTAGTTTTTTCATTTTTTTCTTTTTCACTTTCTGTACCCTCCCTAATTCTAAACGCTCTCGTTTAAGAATTTTCTGATAATTCTGTTTTTCTTTATATACTTATCAGAAGATTCTTATTAACTATTATTCTACTAATTTTTTGAGTTTTGTAAAGTGTTATTATTGAAAATTTTTAAAAAATTATTTTTTTACAGTAATATTCATAAAAATTCCATAATCTTTTAAAACACTATACCTCATTGAATTCTATGTATTGATTTAATAGTCTTTATATCCCTTCGCTATAAAACACTTGTAAATTATTGTTAATAAATAATGTATATCGTAACAAACCTCTTTTCTACAAAAATAAAAAAGTCAGCTTTGCTGACTTTTTTATCCGGCCATTTTCTTTTTTTTCATTTCCTCTATTACTCTCGTATACTTCTCTTCATCAAATTCATTTTCACTTTTTGCAACAACTACAGTCGCAATACCGTTACCAATTAAATTCACGATAGCACGTGCTTCTGACATGAAACGATCTACACCAAGTAATAGCGCTAACCCTTCTAACGGGATAACATTCATTGCAGATAAAGTAGATGCTAGTACTATAAAACCTCCACCTGTTACTGCTGCTGCCCCTTTAGATGTAACTAATAAAATAGCTATTATAGTTAATTGTTGACCTAGTGAAAGATCGACGTGAAAAACTTGAGCTAAAAATATAGTTGCCATCGATAAATAAATCGTCGTTCCATCTAAATTAAAAGAGTAACCTGTCGGAATGACTAAACCTACTACTGGCTTAGAACACCCGAAGTCTTCCATCTTTGTCATCATTCGCGGCAGTACTGATTCTGATGATGATGTCCCTAGAACAATAAGTAATTCTTCTTTAATATGTGCTAAATATTTCCACAAACTAAATTTGTACAGTTTACAAATAAAATTTAAAACAATAAAAACAAATAATGCCATTGTCGTATATACACAAATCATTAGTTTACCAAGTGGTATTAACGTACTTAAACCATATTTACCAATTGTAAACGACATTCCACCGAATGCTCCAACTGGCGCTAACTTCATAACAATAGATAAAATATTAAAAAATACTTTCGATAATCTTTCAAAAAAGTCGATAACAGGTTGTCCATTTTTCCCGAGCATCGTTAACCCTGCACCGAATAAAATGGAGAAGAACAGAACTTGTAAAATATCACCTTTTGCAAATGCTTCAAACATGTTAGACGGCACAATATGTAAAAAGAAATCCATCCACTGCATTTCTTGCCCGCTTTGTACATATTGTGAAACATCTCCACCCTTTAGTTTCGAAGGATCTAATCCATCTCCGGGACGTACAACATTCGCTACGATGATACCAATAAGTAAAGCCGCTGTTGTAACGATTTCAAAATATAATAGTGCCTTCCCACCAACACGACCTACCTTTTTCATACTTCCCATACTTGCAATACCAAGCACAATCGTTAAAAAGATTATCGGTGCAATAACCATTTTAATCATATTGATGAATGTTTCACCAATTGGCTTCATCTCTTGTCCAACACTAGGCCAAATTGCCCCTACTGCAATACCACAAATAATTGCCACAATAACTTGGAATGTTAAATTCTTTACAATTCTCATTTTTAATACTCCCCTGTTTCGTTCATTTCTCCCATACGATTTCAATAATTGCTAATGATGTATTTTATGTAATAGCCCCCCTGCTATTTAACTTAAACCACATCATTATGTTACACTATTATCAATAATTTTAAAATAGTATATAATATTTGATTTTAAATGTCATACTATTAAACGTAATAAAAAAGCAGACATTATGCCTGCTTTAATTCTCCTCAATCTGCTTTTCACTTAATCCTAGATGTGTTCTAAGCGTATTACTCAAACTCTGTAGATCTTTTTTATTAGGGTTATAATAATATACACGTTGCCCATTTGGACCGTTAGGTAAATATAAATCATCTCCGCCTAATTGAATCTTTTCAACTGAACCATTTAAACCGTATTTATAAAAAGATAAAATATCATCCATTACTAAATTTGTTTTAAAATCGCCGTCAATCGCCTCAACTATTTTTTCTAGCTTCGTAATCGAGCCTACACTTTTTAATTTACTTAACATCGCTTCAATAACAAGTTGTTGGCGCTGACCTCTCATTGCATCACTATCAATATGACGCGTTCTTGCCAGTGCAAGTGCTTCTTCCCCTGTTAATTTTTGTAGTCCTTTTTTCAAATGGATTGCGTCAGGTTCATCTTTACTATTTTGCTCCGTAAATTCAACTGGGACATTTACTTCAATTCCATCTAATCCATCAACAATTTTAGTAAATGAATTAAAATTAAACTTCACAAAATAATCAACAGGCACTTGTAACAACTTTTCTACTGCTTCCACTGAAGCTTGCGGTCCTCCATCTTTACCATTTTTAACGAAACCACTTCCATATGCATGCGTTATTTTATCTTTTTTCTTTTCAACTGGAACATATGTATATGTATCACGTGGTATGCTCGTTAATTTCACTGTCTTATCATCTTTATTAAAAGTAGCTAACAGTAGTGCATCTGTATGGAAAGCACCATTATACTCCTTTTGTCGTTCTTGATTTTCATCAATTCCCATAATTAAAAGTGAAACATTGTTTGCAATTGGCTTTACAGTTTCCTCACGTAAATGTGATTTTTCACCACGCGCTAAATTTAAACTAGACTTTTGTACGAGATTAGAAGTTTTCATATATACATAAGTACCATATCCAACTCCGCCAAATAGTAATACTACTAACAAGACACTTATTATCGTTGTCTTGTTATATTTTCTTTTATTTTTCTTTTCTCTTGAAGAAGAGGTATTCTCCATATCGTTCCCTCCGTTTTCTATTCATCTAATATATTTTTCAATTTTTCATAATTAGTACTATCCTTTTGAAATACATTCTCTTTCAACCCTTTGTTTATTTGTATCCATTCAGTTGTAATCGAATATTGAATCATACCTTCGTGGAAACTAAGGAACTTTAGCATAATCCCCGTATTTTTCTCTACAACCATTTCAAATTTCCCTCTTAAATCTTCAGATGTACTTACAGGCATTTCTATGTTTATTGTCCCTTCTATTTTGTAGCAATCAAGTCCAAGATACTTCGTTTCTTTATAATTCCAATCTTTATATCGGATTAATAGCTCAGCAAATTCTGATTGCATACTATACTTCGCAAATCCCACATATTCGTCATCATATCGTTTCTTTTCACCTGATTTTCTCAATAATCTTTCCGTAGGATTTAATTTTAATAGTTCATAGTTTCTTTCCTTCGGGCTCCATTTCTTCTCTCTATATGTATACTTCTCATCATCAAATTCTTTTTTCTTGCCCTCGTTATATATAATTGTTCGTTTTTTCGTTAGCTTATCTTCTTTCGAAGAGATACCTCTTTGTTGCTCCGTATCAATCGCATATTTGTATGTTGTAGCGATTCTTGACGAACTAGAATATTCCTCAAATTGTCCTGAAATATTTTTAAAATGATCAATAGAATCCAACATCTTTTCATGAATCTTTTCTTTATCTGGATAATTTACGTTCGATTTTATTTCTTCTTCATTTTCATAATCAGAAAACGCCTTTTTCTTTACATATTCAAATACCCCACCATTTTGAGCAAAAATTTGATCAGAAAACTCCGACATAGACACAATGGACAGTGTTAGAACCGCAGCACTTATAGCCATCATATAAACTTTGTAACCTTTCTTTTTTACCGGAAGATTATGTAGTGTACGATTAATCTTTTCATTTAACTCTGGCGGTACTATAACATTCTCGTCTTTTATTCTCTTTTTTAATTTCTCATCAAATAATTTTTCATTATCCACTCTTTACACCTCCTATTCCATCTTTAATCGTTTTTGCAGTTGTTCCCTCGCACGTGACAATCTCGATTTCACTGTTCCTTTTGGTATTTCTAAAAGCTTTGCTATACTCTCTTGATTCATATCTTCATAATAATAAAGAACCGTAACAGCTCTTAATTCTTCATGTAACGATTGAATCGCATTACACAAATCTATATCTTCATACTGATCACAAGCACTCATATTGTAATCATTCTCTTCTGTCACAATTACCTTTTTATACGCTCTAATAATATTGTTACACTCATTCATTAAAATTCGAATTAACCAAGTTTGAAAAAACTCTTCTTTTTTTAATTTTTTTATATTTTCATAGGCTTTTAAAATTGTTGCCTGTATCGCATCCTCTATATTTGTCTCATCACGTAACATAGCCTTTGCAATACGATACATCTTCATTTTTTCTGTATGTATAAGCGCCATAAACGCTTCATGATCACCTTTTTTCGCTAAGGAAACATCGGTTTCTTCTTTTACAATCATTTTATATAAAGGGATTACTTTCACAATTGCTCCTCCTGTTTCATCCTCACTTCAAATTTAACTTTACATGTATTAGACGGATGAGCCTAGAAAAAGGTTCATTTTTTTGAATATTTCCATAAAAAAGGTAAACATTCTTCATGTTTACCTTTTTTATACGTAACTCTGAGGACATATCCATTTGGATCGACAACTTTAAATCCCCGCATCTCCCACGGATAAGTTTGAATTTCTTCTTGTATTGTGCATCGCTTCTCTTTACAACGTTCATATACTTCTTCAATCCGATTGACAACAATAATTAGTTCAAAGCCATTCCCCTTCATGTCTTTTCGATTGTAAAAATAGTGATTTTCACTCAATGTTGAATCAGTAGCTAGTAACAGAAAAAACTGATCGTGATTAAAGCGTGCTGCATGCATACTTCTTTTATACAACTGTAAACCAATTACTTCTTCATAAAACAATAATGACTTCTCAATATCATTTACATATAGTTTAACCCGGAACAAATGATTCATTCATTTCCTCCTCATCAAAAAAAGCCCACTCTATCCGTGGACTTTCTACTTTACAACGGTAAATCCCTTTTCCTAAACACTACAATTGCTACTATGAAAATACAAAGTGCTCCAGCAGTTAAACCTATACTCACTGGCCATATATTATATGTTTCCTCAGCAATTTCTTTCGGACGAAATAGCGTAAATAATGATATATTTCTCATCCACTCTAACTTATCGCTTAATTTACCTACCATGTCCGTTACGAAAAATAAAATAGTTAAACTTGCTGAGTAGCTAAGTGCCTTTCTTTCGTCATTACATATACAAGAAAAGAAAAATGAATACGCACTAACGACTAAAAATATTAACCCACCGACTATATTTATCTTCAGGAATAATTCTTTATTTAAGTTATTATCTTGTAGAAACCACTCTGCACCTACTATACCCGCTACATACGTAACAGTTACTATGATTAGTAGCCCTAATACGAGAATAGCCGCTTGCGTGATTGCAATTTGCACTCTAGATACAGGTGTTGTTAGCAAGTATGCCATCGCTCCTTTATCTACATGACGAGCAATTAAATGCGTTGCAACTGTTACACAAAAAATTGTTAATATGATAATAAACAATAGACTATAATATTCGCCAGCTAAAAAATCCATTACGTTTTGAATCGGACTTTCCATTCCAACAATTTTTTTCACACTATCAGGCATAGCACTTATTAATTCATTTAACCCTTTCGCTGATACCATTGAAGGGAAGATCCAAATTAATAACCATAAATATAGAGCTGCACCAGTTGCATAACTCAAAATACTTTTTTGTGTTTCTTTCAAACTAGCTAAAAACAATTGCTTATTCATGCTTTACCCCTTCTTTCTTATCGTAATAATGCATAAATAAATGTTCTAAATCCATTGCTCTCGTTTGAAGCGCCGTTACATTATAGTTTGAAAGTGTTTGTAAAACAGTTTGATAGTTTCCTTGCACAATAATCGATGCTTCTCTACCTTTCACCGCTTCAAATTGCAAATTACATTGTGTAAGAGATTCAATCTCTTCTTGCGATGATACGGTTACATCTATTACCTGTCGTCTCAAGCTTTGTAAATCATGAATATTTTCAACCGTTACAAGGCGACCATCTTTAATTATAGCCACTCTGTCACAAGTTCTCTCAATCTCAGTAAAAATGTGCGATGACATAAGGATTGTTTTCCCTCTTTGCTTTTCTTCTAATATTAAATCGATAAACACTTGCTGCATAAGTGGATCGAGTCCTGATGTTGGTTCATCTAAAATTAACACTTCCGGATCATGCATAAAAGCAGCAACAATTCCTACTTTTTGCTTCATTCCTTTAGACATTTTTCGAATCGGTGTTTTCACATCAAATTGTAGACGTTCTATTAATTCATCTCGTCTTTTCGTATCCTTTAACCCGCGCATTCCTTGCATTAACTTTAAAAAATCTAATCCGTTCATTCCTTCAATAAAAGAAATTTCACCTGGCAGATACCCAACTTTCCTTTGGATTTTCGCCGCTTCATTCCAACAATCTAATCCAAAAATTGTCGCTTTACCAGCTGTCGGTTTTATAAATCCCATTAAATTGCGAATTGTTGTGGATTTCCCAGCACCATTTGGTCCTAAGTAACCGAATACTTCCCCTTCTTTTACATCAAATGTAATATGAAACAAACCTTTTCCATTTGAAAACTGTTTTGTGACATTTTGAACTGAAATCATAATTCCACCTCATTTTTTGAAATATTTAATATGTGATATTTCAAAATTATTGTACTCCTCATCTTTCATATTCGCAACAACTTTTTGAAATATTTATATGTCCATATTTCAAAATTATTGTTTTCCATTATTTTTTCTTGTATATTTTAATTGAGGTGATTGCATTGAACGGCTTTGAAAGAGTGAAAGAAAAGAAAAAACACGCTATTAAAGAGGCGGCTTTCTTATTATTTTCAGAACGTGGATTTAATGAAGTGAAAATAGAACATATTGCAAAAAAAGCAAATGTTTCTCAAGTTACCATTTATAATCATTTCGGAAGTAAAGATGCATTATTTAGAGAGCTTATACAAGACTTTATCATATCTGAATTTCAATATTATAAAGATCTTGCAGAGGAAAAATTACCTTTTCATGAGATGATGCAAAAAATGATTGTAAGAAAAATGAATACTGGTGGGTTATTTCAGCCGGATATGTTACTACAAATGATGCAAAGAGATGAAGAGCTCCGAGAGTTTATTTATAGTTATCAAAACGAAAAAATCCTGCCTTGGTATTTAGAAATACTAGAACAAGCACAGCAAAAAAATGAAATTAACCCTCACCTTACTAAAGAAATGATGTTACTATACATTCAAATGTTCACTAAACTAGGTGATGATTTCGGGGCTCAGCTTCTTGAAGGAGATCGCGAAAAACATATACAAGATATCGTTACGATGTTCTTTTATGGACTGTCCGTCCCAGAAAAATAATGTTTCTAAAGAACAAATACCATCACAAAAAAGCCCTTTGGATATTTAAATCTCAAGGGCTTTTTCATGTCAATAAAATGATTAAAACTAACTTTATCTTAAAGCAGTTAAATGCTGCTTTATAGATAATACCTTATTATAGATTAACTCTTTTAGCATAACTGGCTGAATTGAGATAATTGTTTCACCGAAATTCAGAAAGTAACTTGAAATAAACTCAACTTCTTGTTTGTTAAAATAGCCTGTTATACTATAATTTTCATTTTCTTTTTGTATCCTCATGGAAGGATAATTCTCTTTATCAAAAATATCTTTTCCTTTTTGATTAACAATGACACGAAAATCAATTGCATCCGGCTTTCTGTGAAAAGTTGTAAGATAACTTAACAACTCTTCAAGATTTTTTGGATTCGTATTGCTTGTTTCCTCAATAGAAAGAATTTTATCACATCTAATTATTTGAACATTATTTGTCTCAAAATTAAAGATTTTAGCATACCACTGGCCAAATTTAGATTCTATTCGAATAAATTGGGCGACCAATACTTTTTCCTCATCTTTTTTTAAATATGTTAAATGATAAACTCGCTCAGCAAAAATCCCCTGTAAAATTTCTTTTAAGAACGGACTAAAATTACTATGATTTGTTACTTCAAAAGAAAGCGTTCTTTCCATGATTGAAATATTTTCACTCACATTATCAGGTAATACATGTTTAAATTTATTTTCAAGCGCAATACTTTCTACATTAAATGGTTTTGTCTTGTATCCATTTAGCGTAAGAATCGAAAAGTATAACGCATACATTTCATCCACACTAAAATAAATTGGCGATAACACACTATTTTCTATAATTTTATAACTTCCATTTCTACCCAGTTCAGAATATATTGGTACACCTATTTCTTCCAATGATTGAATATCTCGCAACGCGGTACTTTTAGAAATATCATATCTAGCCATTAAATCTTTTAAATTAAAATATCTTTTATTATTTAAGAAAATAAGCATATCATTTATTCGTTCCGTTTTTTTCATATTTCCCTCCCAAAAAGGTGTCATGTATTGGAACCTTTTTAGTCTATATTATAATTATTAACTAATAAAGGAGTTATATATTTATGACATTAGAAATAGCTATTTTTCTTTCAATGAATGGGCAAGCAAAGGAGGCAATTAATTTTTACACACGTAATTTAGAAGCTACGCAGTTAATGATTGTTACGTATGGAGAACTGGCCAAAAGAGATAGTTCTTTTAAAATTACAAGTGAAAATAAAGATCATATTGCTCACTCTGTTTTACAAATTGGGAATACAAAGCTAATGATAGCAGAAGATACAATGAAACCTAATGAACGTTATAACGTTGGAAATAACATGTCACTTTGCATTCAAAGCGCTAATTTAGAAGAAATACAAAGGTTTTATAATAATTTAATTTCCGATAAGCATGTGAAGATAATCTCTCCGCTAGAAAAAAATATATTTAGTGAAGCATATGGGATTATTGAAGATCCTTACGGCATACAAATCCAGTTAATGTATGACAAACGATTAAACTAAATAATTATCCATATTCACATATTCCTAATAAAAAAGACACGAAATTCGTGTCTTTTTTACTTTATAGTGATGACTCTACCGGTTTCACTACTTTCAATCGCTAATTGAATAAGTCGAATAACTTCTAAGCCTTCTTGTGCTGTTACAGGTGGTTTCTCACCATTTACTATACTATCTCTTACACCTTTATAATACATGTCATAACAGCCAACTTCTGTTGGAATACGCTCTAGCTTTTCTTCCGTATGTAAAGTAGCAAAATTCTCTTCAGCATCTAATCCATAACCGTTATCGCCTGGCTTCATTCCATTTTTTAATTGTTCTTCCTGTGAATCCATACCGTATTTCACGATAGAACCTTTATCTCCATGCAGTGTAAAGTGTGGACCTTCTTGCTTTACGTAACTGCTACTATGTAAAGTGACACGTTTAACACCGTAGTGAAGTATAACATGGAAGTAATCATCAATTTCTGCACCTGGTCGTTGTTTGATTACATCTGCACTTATCGCATCTGGTTTCCCAAATAATGATAATGCTTGGTCAATTAAATGCGATCCTAAATCATACAGTATACCTGATCCTGGTAAATTCTTTTCTCTCCAGCGATCACGTACATTCGGGCGAAAACGATCGAAATGCGCTTCATATGCGTATAGATTCCCTACTCTATTTTCTTCTAACAATTTCTTTATCGTTAAGAAATCATTATCAAAACGGCGATTATGATACACGCTTAACACCACATTATGCTGTTTTGCTAATGAAATTAGTTCTTCGCCTTCTTCAATTGAAACAACGAATGGCTTCTCCACAACTACATGCTTACCATGTAAAATTGCTTCTTTTACATATGGAAAATGAGTTGTATTCGGTGAAGTAATGACCACTAAGTCAATATCAGCACGATTTACTAATTCCTCAATTGTGCCAACAACTTCAGCATTTGGTAATGCTTGCTTCACTAGTTCTTCTTTTGAAGATAAAATAGCACGAATATCATATTCTTCTATCGTTTGTAATAATGGGATGTGAAATGTTGTACTAGAAAATCCAAATCCTACAATGCCTACACCTATTTTTTCCATGTTGCCCCTCCATCTGTCCCGCTTTAACGGACAGTAAGATTCCTACCTCAAAATTCAGCGAAAGCAAAGAAATTAGTTGAGGAATCAACTGCTCGTAAAAGTCCGATTGATTAAAGTTCCACTTTATGAGAACGATTTCATTCAGTTATTATAACAAGATTATTATTTATTTACATAATAATTTGCCTAGAAAAAAGCATCTTGCCATTATTCATAGCAAGATGCTTTTTTACTCCGGTCGTTTTTTTGTCCACGTTTCAATAACTTCACCAGTATCATTAACATCTAGTACTAAACTACCGTTACTATACCGGTCTTTATTTCGATACGCTTTCGGATCAATTTCTTCTACAATATGTCTCTCAGTCTTCATATATACTAGTTCATCATCTCGAACAATTTCAATACCGACAATACGGTATGGATTACGTTTTAACTCTTTAAAAATAACCAGACCTCGCTTCGCTCTCGTTGATTTCTCAATTTCTGATGCTTTTAGACGTTTTACAGCACCTCGCTGCGTAACAAGAATAAGTTGATCTTTGTCACCATGTAACGGTTTACCCGAAGCGACATAATCATCTTCTTTTAAGTTAATTGCTTTTACACCAGCGGCCCTTACACCGACTGGACTTACTTCATCTTCATGGAAAATAAGTGCATATGCACCATAGGTTGCAAGAACAATATCACTCGTTCCATCTGTTGCAAATATATCTACAACATAATCATCTTTTTTCAAATTCACAGCGACGAACGCTCTTGAATAACGCTGAACTTTATATTGGTTTAATTCTGTTTTCTTAATCATACCATTTCGTGTAACAAATACGATAAATCGTTTTTCTTCTTCAAAATTCGGTACGACGGTCGCCCAAATAATCATTTCATCCCGCTCGAGTGAAACGAGATTCGCAACGTGTTGACCTAAATCTTTCCAACGAATTTCTGGCATTTCATATACTGGCAGATATATATAGTTTCCTTTATTCGTAAATAAGAGGACTGTCTCTGTCGTATTCGTATCGAATCGCTCCAGTAAGATGTCACCCTCTTTCATACCGAAGTCTTTTCCGTTCGATGCATTATGTGAACGCCAACCTGTTCGTTTCACATATCCTTCTTTCGTTACAGTAACGATGACATCTTCCTGCGGAATCATAACTTCCACATCGATTTTAATTTCCTCAATTTGTTCTTCAATAATAGCACGGCGATCATCACTATATGTTTTCTTGACTCTCTTCAAATCTGTTTTAATAACTTGAAGAAGTCTTTTTTCACTTTGTAAAATTGACTGTAACTCTATAATCTTCTTATTAAGCTCGTCTGCTTCTTGTTCTAGCGCCGTAATATCTGTATTCGTTAAACGATATAGTTGCAGCGAAACAATTGCTTCTGATTGCGCTTCTGTAAATCCAAATTTCGTACTTAAATTATCTTTTGCATTACGTTTATCCTTAGAAGCACGGATTGTTTCAATCACTTCATCTAAAATCGATAATGCTTTCTTTAAACCTTCTACAATATGTTGACGGTTTTCTGCTTTTCTTAATTCATATTGTGAGCGTCTCGTAACAACTTCTTTTTGATGCCCAATATACGCATCCAAAATCTTAGGTAATGTCATAAGTGTCGGACGACGATTATTTATCGCTACCATATTAAAGTTATATGGAATTTGTAAATCTGTGTTCTTATATAAATAATTTAAAATACCTTCAGCATTTACTTCTTTTTTTAACTCTACAACGATGCGAAGACCTGTACGATCTGTCTCATCACGTACTTCAGCAATTCCATCTAGTTTTTTATCTAGACGTAATTCATCCATTTTTTTAACAAGGTTCGCTTTATTTACTTCATACGGAATTTCTGTAATAACGATTTGTTGCTTCCCACCACGGATCGTTTCAACTTCAGCTTTTCCGCGAATAATAATTTTACCTTTTCCTGTTTCATACGCTTTTTTGATACCATCAATCCCCTGAATAATACCACCTGTCGGGAAATCTGGTCCTTTCATAACTGTTAATAAATCATCAACAGTACTATTCGGCTTATCAATACGCATCATCGTCGCATCAATTACTTCCCCAAGGTGATGCGGAGGAATTTCTGTTGCATAACCAGCTGAAATTCCTGTCGATCCGTTCACTAATAAGTTCGGGAACATCGCTGGAAGTACAACAGGTTCTTCACTCGTATCATCGAAATTTGACACGAATTCTACTGTTTCTTTATCGAGATCACGCAATAACTCAGATGCGATTGGTGATAATCGTGCTTCCGTATAACGCATTGCCGCTGCTGGATCGCCATCCACACTACCATTATTACCATGCATTTCAACTAAAACATTACGTACTTTCCAAGTTTGACTTAAACGTACCATCGCCTCATATACAGAGGAATCACCGTGTGGATGGTAGTTACCGATAACATTACCAACTGTTTTAGCTGATTTACGAAATGCTTTATCATGTACATTTCCTTCTACATACATAGAATATAAAATACGTCTTTGTACCGGTTTTAAACCGTCACGCGCATCTGGAAGCGCGCGATCTTGAATAATATATTTACTATAACGTGCAAAGCGGTCACCTAACACGTCTTCAAGCGGGAGGTCATGAAACTTCTCTGCCTGCATGTTATTCCACCTCCGTCTCCATAATCATTTCATTTTCTAAAATGTTTCCTTCTTCTTGCATACCAAATTGTACATTTCGTTCGATCCATTTACGGCGAGGTTCTACTTTATCACCCATCAATGTCGTAACTCGGCGCTCCGCTCTTGATGCATCGTCAATTTTCACACGAATCAACGTACGTGTTTCAGGATTCATCGTCGTCTCCCATAATTGGTCTGCATTCATTTCGCCAAGTCCTTTATAGCGCTGCAGCATGTAGCCTTTACCGACCTTTTTTGTTACACCATCTAATTCTTCATCAGACCATGCATACTCAATCACTTCACTCTTACCTTTTCCTTTACTTACTTTGTATAAAGGAGGAAGTGCAATAAATACTTTGCCAGCTTCGATAAGTGGTTTCATATATCTGTAGAAGAACGTTAGTAACAATACTTGAATGTGCGCACCATCTGTATCAGCATCGGTCATAATTACAATTTTATCGTAGTTAATATCTTCAACAGCGAATTCATTCCCTACACCACCGCCAATAGCGTAAATAATTGTATTAATCTCTTCATTTTTAAAGATATCAGCAAGTTTTGCTTTTTCTGTATTGATTACTTTACCACGTAACGGTAATACCGCTTGGAAACGTCGGTCTCGACCTTGTTTCGCGGAACCACCCGCAGAGTCACCCTCTACTAGGTACAGTTCATTTTTTTGCGGGTTACGTGATTGTGCTGGTGTTAACTTACCACTTAATGTACCTTCTGATTTCTTTTTCTTTTTACCAGTACGCGCTTCTTCTCTCGCTTTACGAGCAGCCTCACGTGCCTGCGCTGCTTTAACTGCCTTTCTCACAAGAAGTGTAGCAACATCCGGGTTTTCTTCTAAAAAGTAAGCTAAATGCTCAGATACAATTGCATCAATTGAAGAACGAGCTTCACTTGTACCAAGTTTCCCTTTCGTTTGCCCTTCAAACTGAAGTACTTCTTCTGGTACACGTACAGAAACGATAGCCGCTACACCTTCACGAATATCTGTACCTTCTAAGTTTTTATCTTTTTCTTTTAATAACGATACTTTACGAGCATACTCATTGAACACACGAGTCATTGCTGTCTTAAACCCAGCTTCGTGTGTTCCACCATCTTTTGTACGTACATTATTTACAAACGAAAGAATATTTTCTGAGTAGCCATCGTTAAATTGAAAAGCTAGCTCTGCCTCAATTCCATTTTGTTCACCAGTAAAATATACAACCGGATGGATTGAATCTTTTTCTTCATTTAAGTATGAAACGAAAGCTTCGATTCCTGTTTCATAATGAAAGACATCTTCTAAATCATTTCTCTCATCTTTTATTGAGATTTTCATCCCTTTTAATAAGAATGCAGATTCACGTAATCTTTCACATAATGTTTCGTAATTGTAATTTGTTGTGCTGAAAATCGTTGTATCTGGTTTAAAATGTATTGTCGTACCAGACTCTTTCGTCTTCCCGATCTTTTCCAGTGTCGTTGCAGGAATACCACCATTTTCAAAGCGTTGTTCATAAATATTTCCGTCACGTTTAATCGTCACTACTAACCATTCTGACAAGGCATTTACAACTGATGCCCCAACACCGTGTAAACCACCACTTGTTTTATAGCCACCTTGACCAAACTTACCACCGGCATGAAGTACAGTTAAAATAACTTCAGGTGTAGGTTTCCCAAGTTT
The DNA here is from genome assembly GCF_052947655.1 of Bacillus pretiosus. Classification (NCBI taxonomy): domain Bacteria; kingdom Bacillati; phylum Bacillota; class Bacilli; order Caryophanales; family Bacillaceae; genus Bacillus; species Bacillus pretiosus. The sequence continues at coordinate 3,452,595 of NZ_CM129593.1, forward strand.
ATGCATTCCCGTAGGCATTCCTCGCCCTTTATCAATAACGCTAATACTATTATCTTTATGTATTACGACAGAAATTTCGTCGCCAAATCCCGCTAACGCTTCATCAACGGAGTTATCTACTATTTCATATACTAAATGATGCAATCCACGGCTATCCGTACTCCCGATATACATACCCGGGCGTTTTCGAACGGCTTCAAGTCCTTCTAGCACTTGAATTGCATCTTCATTATATTGGAACTGATGCTTTGCCAAACTCCTTGCCCCTTTCCTAATCAAATCAGAACATATGTTTCTATTATAGAATAACGCCTCGACTATAGTTTTGGCAAGTTATCTTATCTCTTTTATATACCATTTTCAATAGAAAAATCCTTGTTTTTTCACAAGGATTCCTCTAGGCTACTATTTCAGAAAAATAATCGTTTGTCAACGAGAAATGGATATGTATGCCAAGATTATACATTCCAAACCTTTATCATGATCCAAATGATCAATATCCAAAATGGGATAACAAGTAACAATCCCCAAAAACAGCCTTTAAAAAATCTCATGATGAACACCTCGTTCATCGGCCCTACTTATTTATAAAGAGGGCTGAATCAATCTTTCTCTCTTTAAAACCTATACTATTTTGTCATCGCATGTTCTACTTTAATGCAACGATCCATTATTACAGTATAGCCTTTTTCTTGCAAAAGTTTATATGTATCTTCATCTTGTACTCCTAATTGTGCCCAAAAAACATCTGCATCAATCTCTACAAACTCTTTCGCAACATCCATTAAAAATTCTGAACGACGGAATACATTTACAATATCAACATGTTCCTTAATATCCTTTAGTGAAGAAACTGCTTTTTCTCCAAGCACCTCATCTACTGTTGGGTTTACTGGAATAATGCGATACCCAGCATCTTGCATTGCTTTTGAAACCATATACGATGTACGTTCTGGCTTATCCGATAATCCAACAACTGCAATCGTTTTGCTTTTCTTTAATACTTCACCAATTTCCGTACGAGTTGGGTTTTCAATTGTCATAATTTATCCCTCCTATTCCTTTAGTATAGCCGATAAAGAAAGTCTCTTTCAATATGAAAGAGACTTTCTTTTATTTCAATTATTGATTCTTTGTAGCTGAATTATCTGCTAAAGTAGCTGTTTTCGTCATTTTTTGACCGTTACGATAGAATGTAACTTCTACTTTCTCGCCTACTTTTTTCTTTTCATATAAATATTTACGGAATTGAAGTGAATTTTCTACTTTTTGATCATCTAATGATACTACAATATCATATTGCTCTAAACCAGCTTTTTCTGCAGGTGATATTGGGTAAATTTTACCTAATACAACGCCGTTTGTTACTTCTTTCGGTACTTTCAATTGATTTACTGCATAAGCTTGCACATCTTCTAATGAAACGACACCTACTCCAAGAGCTGGACGTTTCACTACTCCGTCTTTTTCAAGTGATTCAATAACTGGCTTTGCAATATTAATTGGAATAGCAAATCCAATTCCTTCAACTTCTTGTTGTGCAATTTTACTTGAATTAATCCCAATTATTTCACCATTTTGGTTAAACAACGCACCACCACTATTACCTGGGTTAATTGCTGCATCTGTTTGAATAACTTGAGCATTCCAATCTGCACGCTTATCGCCATCGATATCTACTGGAATTTCACGTTCTTTGCTACTAATAATACCTTCCGTTACACTTCCATCAAACCCTAGTGGGTTACCAATTGCAATCGCTTTTTCACCCGCACGAAGTTTACTTGAATCACCTAAAGTGGCAACTTTATTTACATTAGATCCATCAATTTCTACAACCGCTAAATCTAACCAAGGGTCTTTCCCTACAAGTTTTGCATCTACCTTTTTACCATCACTTAGTTTTACAGCAAGTTTATTCGCTCCATCTACTACATGGTTGTTCGTTACAATATACGCTTTATTTCCTGCTTTTTTATAAATAACACCTGATCCTGAGCCAGCTTGTTGCTCTTGGCCTGTCGGTTGCATTGCAAATGGATCAACACTTTGTTGCATATTAATAACACCTACAACAACATCTTTCGCGCCTTCAATCATACCAGGTAAATCAGTTTCATTTTTTGCTTTATTGACAACAGGAACTACAGTACCTTCAACTTTTGAATCCGAACTGAATGATGATACAGCCGCTCCATTATTTTGAGCCCATGGCATATATGGTGCCGCAAAACTAATTGTGACAGCCCCAACTACAGCTCCGACTAAACCTGTGAAAAAATAACCTTTTTTACTACCTGATTTTCTCACTTCTCTCGTTTCACTATGCTCTTCATTTAAATTTGGTCCGTCGTAATATCCCATGTTTACTTCCCCTCTCTGGTGAATTCGTATTTTCAGTATAGTCACGTTTTGTGTCCTTCTTGTGAACTCATCGTGAAATCCAATTAAAAAAATACTCTTATCTAACATTGTAGACAAGAAAAGTATTTTTTGTACATTCCACCTACAAAAGAGAGTATAAATTTGCTATATCCCAAAGCCAAAGCGCATAGTAATTTAAAGGTTATTCTTCAAATTTGTAACCCACTCGAATAACAGTACCGATATGCTTCGCTTTATCTCCTAGCTTATTTCGTAGTTTTTTAATATGAGTATCAACCGTTCGGTCATCACCGTAGTAATCATATCCCCATAACTGATCTAATAAATGTTGACGTGACAACACAATTCCTTTGTTCTCCATTAAATAGACAAGAAGTTCAAATTCCTTATGTGTCAATATAATTTCTTCTCCATCTACTAAAACGGTTCTAGATAGACGATTCACTTCTATTCCAGCTAAAGACATAGCATTTTCTTCCGCTACTCCTACCACACCATCCGCGCGTTTTAATAACGTCTTCGCACGAGCTACTAACACTTTCGGGCTGAAAGGTTTCGTTACATACTCATCTGCACCTAATTCGAACCCTAGTAGGGTATCATCCTCATCTGAACGTGCTGTCAACATAATGATCGGTACTGCTGATTCTTTTCTAATTCGTCTACAAACAGACCATCCATCTATTTCTGGTAACATAATATCTAACATAATTAAATCAATTTCATGCTCTGCAAATAATTCTAACGCTATTTTTCCGTCTTCTGCTTCGATTACTTCAAAGCCTTCATTACGAAAATAATCACTAACGATTTCACGTAATCTTCTTTCATCTTCAACAAGTAATACTGTTTTATTCATATAATCTATCCCGCCTTTTTACTCTTTCAATCGAATAATACGTTGATTGGAGCTTCCGCGAAATGGAAGTGTTAAATCTTTTTTCTCGATTTCAAACCTTCCATCGACTAAAACATCCCCATAATGTAACAACTCTATCATATCATTATTTTGAGAACTCTGTATCTCTTCTAACGTATAACCTGTATACATCCATAGATTTTTTTTCAAGTCTTTCACAGCTTTTGCTACCTTTTTCACTTCAGCAGCTTGGAAGAATGGATCTCCACCTGAAAATGTTACATCAGTTAATGAATTACTTGCAATCTCGTTCACAATTTCTTCTACTGTCATTTCAGTTCCATTACAAATATTCCACGATTTTGGATTATGGCAACCGAAACAACGATGCGGACAGCCCGCAAAAAACACGACTGTCCGCAACCCTTCCCCATCTACTACACTATCATGAATGATGTTCATCACTTTCATTTATGCTTCACCCGATCCATCTCTTCACTACGTTTCGCACTATTCCACTTCGACATATCTCCTACAAGATAACCTGTTATACGGCGAATTCTTTCTATATTAGCTTCGTCTTCATTTCCGCAACTTGGGCATTCATTTCCAATAACTCCGTGATAACTGCAGCACTTACAACGGTCAACAGGATGATTAATTGAACCGTATCCAACGCCATGATTTGCCATCGCTCGTACAATTTGTTTTAACGCCTGTTTGTTATGCATAGCTGCTCCGTCTAGCTCAATATACGTAATATGTCCCCCGTTACATAGAGCATGGAAAGGTCCTTCTAAACGAATTTTATTTATCGCTTGAATGCTATAGTAAACTGGGATATGGAATGAATTCGTATAATAATTATGGTTCGTTATACCGCTAATCACACCAAATTCTTCTCTATCTTTTTTCACAAACTTCCCTGATAACCCTTCTGCAGGAGTTGCAATTACTGAGAAATTCAGTTCATGTTCTTCCGTTGCTTTATCCATTCTATCTCTCATAAAGGAAATGATTTCATATCCGAGTTTCCATGATTCTTCATCTTCTCCATGATGCTTTCCTGTTAAAGCTACTAAACACTCCGCAAGACCGATAAAACCAAGACTTAACGTCCCTTGCTTTAAAATGGATGCTACAGAATCTTCAGGCTGTAACTTCTCTCCACCGCGCCATACACCTTGTGAATATAAAAATCGAAAATCTCTTGCTCGCTTCGTACATTGATACTCAAATCTCTCTAATAATTGCTTAATCCCTAAATCTAAGTAATAATTTAACGCTTCAAAAAATGCTTCTTTTGAACCACTAATTAACGCTAATTTCACTAAGTTGATAGACGTAAATGATAAATTGCCTCTTCCAATCGCTGTTTCTTCTCCATGTATGTTAGACATGACACGGGTACGACATCCCATATAACATACTTCACTTTCCGGTCGTCCGTCATAATGCACTGCATTAAATGGCGCATCTAAAAATGAAAAGTTAGGGAATAATCGTTCAGCCGTTGTCTCTAACGCTAATTCAAATAAATCATAGTTCGGATCACATTCTTCAAAGTTCACACCTTTTTTCATTTTAAAAATTTGAATCGGAAAAATTGGTGTTTCTCCTTTACCAAGACCAGCTTGTGTCGCTTTTAAAAGTTGTCTAACTAATAACCGTCCCTCTTTTGATGTGTCTGTTCCATAATTAATAGAAATAAACGGTACTTGTCCCCCGCCCCTACTGTGCATACTATTTGAATTATGAACGAAAGCTTCACACGCCTGATACGTATCATTTTCTGTTTCTTTCCATGCAAATTCTTCTATTTGTTCTTTCGTAAGCGGATATGACTGTAATCGTTTCTTATGTCTCGCTACTGTTTTTCTCACATATGGAGCTAAATCAATATCAAAGAGTGCAAATGATTGACCACCGTGCTGCATATTTTGATTCGCCTGAAAAATAATAGACGAAAGAGCCAATGCACTTTTAATATCCTGCGGTTGTCTCATATGCCCATGTCCGGTATGAAAACCGTCCGCAAGCATTTGCGCTAACGGAATTTGCGAACAAGTCGTCGTTCCTGTCGCATAAAAATCTAAGTCATGTGGATATAATATATTTTGATTTATCGCTTTTTTCACTTGATCTGACAATAAATTTTCAACTGCATAATATTTCGCACTCTCTGATGCGAACGTTCCCATTACTCCCATTGGAGAGCGACCATCTACATTTGCATTTTCTTGCATTAAATCTTGCTCACTACCGTGGACAATCGTCTCAAACACTCTCATTAATTCTTCTCCACGTACATTTCGTTGTAACATTTATAACCCTCCACCAATATGTTGTTGTCTTTTGATTAAAATGTTACTACATATAGTCTTGGTGTTTCTGTGAGAAATGTAACATTCCTGTGAAATTTTTTTCACGAAATAATGAATTTTTCATTTACAAAAAAGAAATGTGCTCTTTACAAATGTATGGTACAATATACGGGAAAAACTCTTTTTACCCTTTATCAACACATTTGAATAAAGGAGACTGAACTTATGGTTATTACATATCTTTTATTTATCGTTGCCTACTTACTTGGCTCGATTCCATTCGCACTAGTCGTTGGAAAAATCGGCTACGGAATCGATATTCGTGAGCACGGAAGCGGTAATCTAGGCGGAACAAATACATTCCGCACACTAGGGAAAAAAGCAGGTTTTATCGTTACAATTGCTGACATTTTAAAAGGTACATTAGCAACAAGTCTACCGATTATTTTCGGTTTAGATGTTCACCCACTATGGTTCGGATTAGCAGCTGTTCTTGGACATGTTTATCCGATTTTCGCGAAATTCCGTGGTGGTAAAGCTGTTGCAACTTCTGCTGGCGTGCTATTATGCTACTCTCCAGTTGTTTTTGCAATATTAGCTGTTGTCTTTTTCAGCCTTTTATTTACAACAAGATACGTATCACTTTCTTCTATGGTAACAGCCATCGTTGCTGTTATTGCATCCATTGTTAGCGGGGATAAAATCTTCATTATTGCGATGTGTTTATTAGCAGGTATGGTTATTTATAAACACCGTGCAAATATCGGACGAATTATAAATAAAACTGAACCGAAAGCAAACTTTTCAAAAAAGCAAAAATAAGATCGTAACCCACATAACGCAAAAAGAAAACGTGAAGCATATTAATAGCGTCTTTTTGCGTTATTTTTTATACTAAAGAAAAAGCAACATAATTTGGAGGAACTATACATGAATCTTTCCGTAACAAAAGAAGCAGCACAATGGTATAAAAACGAATTAAACTTACAATCGGGTGAAACACTACGCCTTTTCGTACAATACGGCGGTTGCAGTACTGTGCAAAAAGGACTTTCTTTAGGTATTCGTAAAGATGATCCTGCACATCCTGCTGTTCAAACTCAAGAAGAAGGTATTAACTTCTTTATTGAAGGCGATGATGAGTGGTTCTTCGATGGACATAATTTAGCTGTTACATTTAACGACGGTGATGATTTCCCGCAATTTAATTATGAAAAATAAAAAAGCGTGGCTTCTGCCACGCTTTTTTATTTTTTCTTAATTTCCTCATATTTCGCATACCACTCTGGATATAACTTTTTAAATGATACAGGCCTGAACCCTTCTTTTTTCACGCAAATATTCGTCGTGCTTGCAGTAATGCAAAGTTCACCTTCACCGTTATATATTTCATAACCATATACAACGCGAAGCGGACTAACAGTATCAATCCACGTTTTCACAATTGCTTTTTCTCCGTAACGCATCGCTTTACGATATGAAATTTGCAAATCTAACACAGGAGAAATAATTCCCTCTTTCTCCATTTCAACATATGAAAATCCTAAATCTTGTATAAGTTTCGTGCGACCTAGTTCAAGCCACACCAAATAGTTTGAATGGTAAACAACACCCATTTGATCTGTTTCCGCATAACGGATTTCAACTTCATGTTCTGCTACAAACATATGTATTCGCCTTCTTTCACTTCTGCTACCTTGCATACATTTAATCATAATACAGTGACATCAAAAATAAAATAAAAACAGTGAATCTTTTACTGAAAGGAGCAAGCATATGATTCAAATTGTAACTGTTCGTAGCGGTGATAGCGTATATAGCTTGGCATCAAAGTACGGATCAACACCTGACGAAATAGTAAAGGACAATGGACTAAATCCAGCTGAAACACTCGTTGTAGGTCAGGCACTAATCGTTAATACGAAAGGGAATAATTATTATGTACAGCCTGGCGATAGCCTATATCGCATCTCTCAAACATATAACGTACCTCTCGCTAGTTTAGCTAAGGTTAATAACTTATCTTTAAAATCCATTCTCCATGTTGGACAGCAATTATATATACCAAAAGGGACAAAACGCGCAGTAGAATCCATCGCTTATTTACAACCTTCAACAATACCAATAAAAGAAAGTTTGGTTAACGCTACGCGTGCCATTAATCCATTTTTAACATATTTGGCTTACTTCAGTTTCGAGGCAAAAAGAGATGGTACGTTAAAAGAACCAACTGAAACAGCTAAAATCGCTAATATTGCAACGCAAGGCAAAACCATCCCGATGCTCGTTATTACAAATATTGAAAATGGAAATTTCAGTGCCGATCTAACATCGGTTATTTTACGCGATGCATCGATTCAAAACAAATTTATTACTAACATTTTACAAACAGCTGAGAAGTACGGTATGCGAGACATTCATTTTGATTTCGAGAGTATAGCACCTGAAGATCGCGAAGCGTATAATCGTTTTTTACGAAATGTAAAAACACGCTTACCTAACGGATACACATTGAGTACAACGCTTGTACCGAAAACAAGTTCAAATCAAAAGGGAAAATTTTTCGAAGCTCACGATTATAAAGCACAAGGGCAAATTGTTGATTTCGTCGTCATTATGACATATGACTGGGGTTGGCAAGGCGGGCCACCGATGGCTATTTCTCCTATCGGTCCTGTAAAAGAAGTACTTCAATATGCAAAATCTCAAATGCCTCCCCAAAAAATTATGATGGGGCAAAACTTATACGGATTCGATTGGAAACTTCCGTTCAAACAAGGCAATCCGCCTGCAAAAGCAATTAGCTCTGTCGCAGCTGTCGCACTAGCTCGTAAATACAATGTCCCCATCCGCTATGATTTCACAGCTCAAGCTCCTCATTTTAATTATTTTGATGCAAATGGTGTTCAACACGAAGTTTGGTTTGAAGATTCACGGTCTGTTCAAAGCAAATTCAATTTAATGAAAGAACAAGGTATAGGCGGTATTAGTTACTGGAAGATTGGCTTACCATTCCCGCAAAATTGGCGTTTACTCGTTGAAAATTTTACGATTACGAAAAAGGGCTGACATAAGTCAGCCCTTTTTGACTATTAAAAAGCCGTCACAAAAAGAAGAATGACAACATTCTCTCTTTTTTAACCGTTATCAACAATCGGTTGTTTGCCTGTTTGGTCTTGCATTTGCTTTCCTTTATTGCCACCAGCTTTTTTTGATTGTGTTCCAATATGATTCGGTGCAAAGTCTTTTGAATTCTTTTTCGGATTACCCATTACTATCGCCTCCTTAACACTAGTATCGTACTAGTGTTAAGAATTATTCAGCTTGCTTAAAAAGTTGCATTTCATAACGTTTTTCAATACGCTCTTCAATGCGATCGATTGCATCACGATCACTTAATAATTGTTGTTTATTTTCTTTCACAAGTTCGTCAAATGATTTACGGCGACTTCTTCTCATGCTGTTCACCCTCTCTCCTTCGCATTCTTACTATACATAGTATGAGCAAATGAAAAACTCTTTAATCAGATTTGTAAGAAAATTTTATGTTTTAGTACTCCTAAAAAAACTCCGTGCACAACTTCTTGTACACGGAGTTTTTTATACCATTATATTTAAATATTCTTTTAGCTTTTCATCTGCATTCATTTCACTTTGTTTATACTCACTTAGCGCTTGCAGTACGAAATCATAATGTCCTAAAATATAACTTTCTAATTTCAGGACATCCTCTAAGCTATTAAGCATAATTCTCGTATTACCAACTTCACTTTTTAACGCGGGTTCACAATTTAAACTCGTACATATTTCTTTCACATCATCTTCTAATATCTCTGTTAATACGTATTTCTTTCGCCCTTTTACTTTTACTCTCATAACTGGATAAAAAGCTTTTATATCTAAATAGCTTCCTACATTCATACAACGAATCCATTCGATATCACGTTTATTTCGTACAAGTATCTTTTTTACTGCTTCATATACTACTGTTTCATCAAGTACTTCTGTATTCGATTTCCTGTTTGTTTCTTCTTCAATAGATGCACATTTTTGGTAAACAGCTGCACAAGTAATACAATCATCAAATGCATTATGAGAACTTAAACGAATGCCAAGCATTCGCTTTAACGTTTCAAGTTTATGATTAGGTGCGTGCTTCATATATTTCTTCGCTAAAAACACAGTATCAATTACTTTATTTTGAGGTTCAGACAGCCCAAGCATATTTACATTACTTTTTAAAAAACGCATATCAAAAGATGCATTATGAGCGACAATAACATTTGTATGTAAAAATGCTAAAAATAAAGGTAATACTTCTTCAATCGTCGGTGCATCTGAAACACGATAATTTGTAATACCTGTTAAACTCGTTATTCGGTCCGGAATTGAACGCTCTGGATTCACATAGGAAACAAATTGATCTACTAGTTCATGATTACGATATTTCACTGCTGCTACTTGAATAATTTTATCATTATAAGGGTTAAATCCTGTTGTTTCAAAATCAATTACAACATAATCTAACGGTAAGGATATATTCCCCACTCCAAACACTCCTTTACCTCTAAACGTTTATATTTCTTTTATCATAACATGCTGCTATCACTACGTGAAAAAGAAAAGGCAGAAATGGTAACTTTCCACCTCTACCTTTTCACCATTATTTTAATTTAGCAATCCGTTTCTCCATCTCTTTTTGCGTCATCGGTCCAATAAACTTATCTTGAATGACACCTTTCGTATCTATAAAATACGAAGTTGGAATCGTAATTACTTTATACGCTGTTGTCACATCAATGTTCTTGTCCAATAAAATAGGAAAAGTAATTCCTTTTTCTTTTGCAAAATTGCTTACCTTTTCTACTCCCCCGCCCTTTTCTGAAGGCGTATAATTTATTGCTAAAATTTCTACATTTTCTTTATGTTCTTTATAGAAAGCCTCCATATCCGGCATTTCTTGCTGGCAAGGTCCACACCAAGTTGCCCAAAAGTTTAAAATCACTTTCTTTCCTTTCAAATCTGATAACTTTACATTCGTTCCATCTAACTTCGTTAATTCAAAGTTTGGCGCACTCTTCCCTATTTCAATACCATTACTTGCAATCATCTCTTTCATAGCAGCTTCACTTTTTTCTTGCTCCCCTTGTACCGCCTGGTCTTTTTTACCAAACTGTTCATAAGCTGCATATCCCGCTAAACAAAGTAACACTACAATAATCGTAAGCTTCCGCCACATTTTATATCACCCTAACGTATTTATCTTCTTATTAACCTAATTACCCAAATACTATATACCTTATTTTAGCTTATACGGACAAGCTTGGAAATATTCACAGTCAAAATAATTAGAATATTCTTATTTAAAGTGAAGTTTTTTTCCTTTTTATCATATAATTAGAAAAACAGATGAGGTGTTTTATCTTCTTATTGACCCACTTACCTATTTACTCTCGTAGTTATATAACCTTCAACAAAAGGGGGATTGTTTATGAATTCATTCGAAAAAACAACATTATATATTCTTAGTTTTCTTTTATACCCAATCGGCATTATTACATGGATCATTTCACTCTTTAGTAAAGATCTTGAAAAAAAGAAAGTAGGGCGTATTTGTCTCTACGTCTCTCTAGTCTCATTCGTCCTTTTCTTAATTCTCGGAATTGCAACTTTCCTTATGACTGCTACTTTTAACGTTGATCTGAATCACTCCGAATCTATCGAGTATCAAATAAATGATGCTGAATAAAGATAAGAGCAGTGCTCTTATCTTTATTCATATCTCTGTAAAAACGAATGACTATTTATTAATTTTTCAGGACTTCCACATGCAACAATACTTCCTTCTCTCATTATAACAACACGATCTGCTAGTATCGCTTTCTCTACATCATGTGTTGCCACAATTCTCGTGACCCCTCTTCCTAATCCTTCTATCATATTCCAAACAGTTTCTTGATTGCCCGGATCTAATCCCGCAGTCGGTTCATCTAAAATAATAAGATTCGGATTTGAACCAATAGCGCGTAATAATGCAAGACGTTTTCTTTCCCCTCCAGAAAACTCTTCCCCGCTTTTATGTAGTACAGTTTCAATCCCCCTAGGTAAATCACTAATAATCGGTTTCACATTTACAAGTTCCATATTTTTTTCTAACTGATTTTCTAGATACTTTCCCCCGAAATACATATTCTCTTTTACTGTCGTCCGAAAGAAACGAGGTTCTTGCCACACTGTCGTCATACGAGCCACATTACCATAATAAACAATGTTACCGTTAGATGGTTTATACAACCCTATCATTAATTTTAAAAGTGTCGTCTTTCCTGCACCACTTTCTCCTACAATCATAACGAGTTCACCAGGATTAATTTGCAAATCAATATTATGAATTCTGCATTTCTCTTCATTACTCTCCTGAAATGAAACATTTGTTACCGTTATCCCCATCGCTTTTTCCACCTTACTATTTGCCACTCGTTTATCTAAAAAGGAAAAAACTCTATTTGCCGAAGCAACTGCAACTTGTGTCATCATTAATAAATCGCCAACGTAGCGGACTGGAAAAAAGAGCATTTCAATTGTGGCTAACACGGCAACAATTGAACCAACTTCCATTTCCCCCTTCATTATTTTCTGCACGCCTATAATGAGAACAACGATATATGCCCCTGTTTCAATCACGGTTCCAACTACTCCAATGCAATGTTGCATCATCGTCTTCTTTACTTCTGTTTTATAAGATTGTGCCGCTACTCCCTTAAATAAGCGAATGGCCCATTTTTCTTTTTGCAAACTACGTAAATCTTGTGCTCCTTTTACAAACTGTGACACCATCTCTACAACACTTGATTGATTTCTTTGAGCAATGCTGGCGATATTTCTTACCTTTTTCCCCATCAACATCGGAACCGTTGCACTTAAAAATAAAAACGGAGCTACCCACAATATGAACTTTATATCTATATGTTGTAGTGCTATGATTGCGCCAATAAATTGGGCAATAGCATGTATATATTCTATTAATATAGATCCATATAATCTGACCCAGTTCGGAATATCAGACACAACTAATGTCTCTAACTCTCCTCCCTTAATCTTCTCACTCTCTTCAAACGGTAATGAGAAGAAATGACGCAATACATCTATACGCTTCTCTCGTAATATTCGCTGACTAGCTTTTGAACTTACATAATCAAATGAAAGATTGTTCACCCACATCAACAAGCGGCTAGCTGCAAACAAAGTAATGTAAAGATACACCTCCTTTAACTCTCGTTGAATAAGGTTATCTACAATTAATCCCATTAAAAGCGGTCTAGATAAATTCAAAATAGCAGCGACTATCCCGCTACAAATCGCACTAATTAGCAATAGCTTTTCTTTTAATAACGGCAACATGATTCTTCTATACTCATTCATTGTTATTCCTCCAATTTTTTTATAAGAAAAGAAAAGGAAAGGGATGAAACCAAATGGTTTCATCCCTTTCCTTTTTGTTTGCTCCTATTAATTTTTAAAATTTTATCTGTAATGCTTCTACAAATGATCTATTAAATGCCGATTTTCATTTCTTTTCTTATATAATTTTCATTAAAATCGCAAGTGTATTTATTGTCATATGAACAACAATAGGAACAATTAATCTATCCGTTTTCACATATAAAAAAGCATATACCAACCCTGCTAAAGTATAGGGAATAACACTTGCTAGCTCCATATGAAGCAATGCAAATACAAGAGATGTAATTAAGCAAGCAATGTAGACATTTGTTCGTTTTCGTAACGTATCAAGAATGATTTTTTTGGTTAAAATCTCTTCCATTATTGGAGCGAAGATTGCAATGTTCACTATTAGAAATGGAAATGATATAAATTTAGTTTTTATCACTTCTGAGTGTTCTGAGTTAGGATTCATATTAAATACAGCAATAGTTATTATTCCATAAATAGCCTGGACTAAAAAATAAATAAGAACACCGTAGATACACCATAATATCGTTTTTTTAGGGGGATAAGCATTAGAAGAAACTCTTTTAATATCAGGTTTCATCAATATTAATATTACAATACAAGCTAAAAAATAACCTAAGATCCTACCATAAGCATCGGCCGCTTCCATTGTTAAATTAAATAAATTTATAAATATCGGTTCGAATAAATAAATGGACAAGTAAAGCAATATGTAAGTAATTATGAATCCCCAATACCTTTTGTTCATATCCCACCTCTTTTGCAGCAACTATTATTTTTAATTTCTTTTTTTATTTAAAAAACATCTTATCACCTGAATATTCCTTCTATTTAATTTTACCATCAACATGAGATATGTAACTTTAATTCTCCCTTAATTTCACAAAACACTTTCGTCTATCTCACATTAACTAGCAATAACTTTTCCACTCGAAGGTCTTTAAATATGCCGTTATTTTTTCATATTAAAAAGGGATGAGAAACTCTCATCCCTTTTTAATATATACATTCAACAAGTATCGTTGAATCTTTTAGTTCGACACTTTAGACTCTTCAATTTTCTCACGAAGAACCATTTGCAGAATACCACCGTGACGGTAGTAGTCAATTTCTACTTCACTATCGAAACGAGCTACTACTTCAAATTGTTTTTCGTTGCCATCTGCATCAGTTGCAACTACTTTTACAAGATCGCGTGGTCTAACTGTTTTGTCAATTTGAATTTCAAATGACTCGTTACCAACAAGACCTAACGTTTCAGCGCTTTCGCCATCTTTAAATTGAAGTGGTAATACACCCATTAATACTAAGTTACTACGGTGAATACGTTCGAAGCTTTCTGCGATTACCGCTTTAATACCTAATAAGTTTGTACCTTTCGCAGCCCAGTCACGAGAACTTCCCATACCGTAATCTTTACCAGCAATAACTAGAAGGCCTGTGCCATCTTCTTTATATTTCATAGCAGCATCATAGATTGATGTTACTTCACCAGTTGGCCAATATGTTGTGTATCCGCCTTCTGTTCCTGGTGCGATTTGGTTTTTAATACGGATGTTCGCGAATGTACCACGCATCATAACTTCGTGGTTACCACGACGAGAACCGTAAGAGTTAAAGTCAACAGGTTGTACGCCGTTTTCTAATAAGTAGCGTCCTGCTGGTGTATGCTTACCAATTGAACCTGCTGGTGAAATATGGTCTGTCGTTACAGAGTCTCCAAATTTACCAACTATGCGTAAATCTGATAACGTTTCAACTTCACCTGGCTCTTTAGATAATCCTTCAAAGAACGGTGGGTTTTGAATATAAGTTGAATCATTATCCCAAGTATATAAAGCTTCATTTGAAGTTTGGATTTCATTCCAGCGCTCATTGCTGTTAAATACTTGTGCATATTCTTTCTTGAACAGTTCAGATGTAACAACGTTTTGAACTACATCTTCAATTTCTTTAGCTGATGGCCAAATGTCGTTGAAGTAAACAGCATTGCCATTTGCATCTTTACCGATTGCATCATTTTTCAGGTCAATATCAACAGTACCTGCAAGTGCATATGCCACAACAAGTGGTGGTGATGCTAAGTAGTTTGCTTTTACAAGTGGATGAATACGACCTTCAAAGTTACGGTTACCAGATAAAACAGATGTTACTAATAAATCGTTTGCTGCGATTGCTTCTTCTAATTCCTCTGCTAACGGACCAGAGTTACCGATACAAGTCGTACAACCGTAACCAACTGTTTGGAAACCTAATTGATCTAAATATGTTGTTAAACCTGATTTATCTAAGTATTCAGTAACAACTTTAGATCCTGGTGCTAATGATGTTTTTACGTACTCAGGTACTACAAGCCCTTTTTCAATTGCTTTCTTCGCAACTAGACCTGCCCCAATTAATACGTATGGGTTGGATGTATTTGTACAGCTTGTAATTGCAGCGATTGCAATTGCACCTGTTTTCATCGTTACTTCTTTATCTTCTAATGTAACCTTCACTTCTTTATCGAACTCTTGCTCATTAAATCCAAGTCCTTGTGTTCCAACTGGTGCTACAACAGCTTTATGGAACGCATCTTTCATATCTGAAAGTGGAATTAAATCTTGTGGGCGTTTCGGTCCAGAAAGGTTAGATTCGATTGTATTTAAATCAATTTCAACAAGATCAGTGTAAATTGGATCTTTGCTGTCTGCTGTATAGAATAAACCATTTGCTTTACAGTATTCTTCAACAATGCGAATTTGCTCTTCATCTCTACCTGTTAAACGTAAGTATTCTAATGAAATATCGTCAATTGGGAAGAATCCACAAGTTGCACCGTATTCTGGTGCCATGTTTGAAATTGTTGCACGGTCAGCTAAAGGCATGCTCTTTAGTCCATTACCGAAGAACTCAACGAATTTACCAACTACACCTTTTTGACGTAATACTTGTGTTACTTTTAATGCAACGTCAGTTGCTGTAGTACCACTTGGAAGTGTACCAGTTAATTTCACACCGATTACTTCAGGTACTGGGAAGTATGAAGGCTGTCCAAGCATTCCTGCTTCCGCTTCTATACCACCAACGCCCCATCCAAGAACCCCGATACCGTTAATCATTGTTGTATGTGAGTCTGTTCCAACTAATGAATCTGGGTATGCAACTAAGTCACCTTCAGCATTTTTCACAGCATGAACAACTGGTGCTAAATATTCAAGGTTTACTTGGTGTACAATACCTGTAGCTGGTGGCACTGCGCGATAGTTATCAAATGATTTTTGTGCCCAGCTTAAAAATTTATAACGTTCTTCATTACGTTTAAACTCTAAGTCCATGTTGAATGCAAGCGCGTCTGCCGTACCCGCTCTATCAACCTGTACAGAGTGGTCAATTACAAGGTCTACAGTAATTTCTGGATTAATTTTATCAGGATCCCCGCCCATATCTGCCATTGCTTTACGAAGCGAAGCCAAATCTACAACAGCTGGTACACCAGTGAAATCTTGTAAAATTACACGAGATGGTTTAAATGGAACATCGATATCTTGCACATCTTTCGTTCCCCATTTCGCTAAATTTGTAACATGCTCTTCTGTAATTACACGTCCGTCTACTTGACGAAGTACTGATTCAAGTAAAACTTTCACGGAATATGGTAATTGAGATACGTTGCCAACCCCTGCGTTTTCAAGCGCTTTCAAATCATAATAATGATACGTTTTTCCATCTAATTCAAAAGTTGCACGTGATTGAAATGGATTATGTTTGACCATTATGTTTCCCCCCTGTTAAACGTGACTAAGTTGTCTGAATATAAAATGTAGACAAACTTTTCAATACCTTACGATAATATCTTATTACAACTTTCTAAATAAGTAAATAATAAGAAACTTATAGATTATCATAAGTTTTCTTTATGTTTCTAAATTTGAATAGTGTTCACGCTCCTTATGAATACTATTACCATAAAGTAAAGTGCTCTATTAGTGCTTTACTTACAGTTCATACATACTATGAACTGCTCATCATTCAACATACAAAAAAAGTTATAGAGGTGAAATAAAATGGGTAAAAGAAAAGCAAATCATACTATTTCAGGAATGAATGCGGCATCTGCACAAGGACAAGGTGCTGGTTATAATGAAGAATTTGCAAACGAGCCTTTAACTCCAGCAGAGCGACAAAATAATAAAAAACGTAAAAAGAACCAGTAACGAAAAATCCCAAAAGGTCCATTTCCTTTTGGGATTTTTTCTAATGTTTATAACGTAGTAATTCTGAAACCGTTACAAATCGATATCCTTGTTTTTTCAGCTCAGGTAAAATTTTTGCTAATGCTGCTACTGTTTGACTACGATCATTTCCTCCATCATGTAACAATACGATATCTCCACTTTTAGCATTTTTTACTACATGATTTACAATGGATTCAACCCCTGGATTTGCCCAATCACGCGGGTCTTGATGCCACGACCATAGAACAGTTTGATAACCTGCTTCTTTCGCTGTTTTAAATACAACATCGTTAATATATCCGCCAGGTGGACGGAATAGTAAAGGTTCTTTCACCCATTTTTCGAAAAATTTCTTTCCATCTAAAATATCATTTTCTAATTTTTCATCCGATGAATTACTCGCATATAAATGATTCATCGTATGATTTCCAATTTCATGTCCCTCTTTTAACACTTGTTTCACTAAATATGGATTACGCTGAACTCGAAATCCAATCATAAAAAATGTTGCTTCTGCTTTATATTGACGTAATAAATGTAAAACTTGCGGTGTATAAGTTGGATCTGGGCCATCATCAAATGTAATGGCAATAATCTTTTCATTATTAGGTACTTCCCACGTTACATAGCCAGTTGGTTCTAGCTCTTTTCTGAGCAACATTTTCGCTTCCACTTTTTCAACTTGAAATATATGTAATGCGCATAATAAACAAAAAACGAATAGAAAAATCTTCTGTTTTAGCATAACGTTCGTCAAAGTAATAAGGTTGTCGAATACACAACAATCTCATTTACTTTTCTAATTGATCTACATTTCGCATAATGTTTTGGAGATTATTTTCGTATTGCTCAAGTTGTGGGCGTTGTGTTTCTGAAGCTACCTCTAACGCATTTTGAATTTGTTCATACGCTTCCTGAACCTCTTGGCGTAACTCTTTTAAATCATGACCGTAGTTTGGATCATTTTTTACAATGTTATTAAATGCGTTTTCTGCTTGTGTAACTCCTTGCTGCGCTGCTTGAAAAGCTTGTTGTTTATCTTTATGATATGGCATTATATAATCCCCTTTCCATAATAGTTAGTCCCATTTATCTTTACCTTTTTTTCTAAAAACATTCTCGTATAAATTTGCAAACTTCTCTCATTCTAAAGAGAAAGAGGAGGTGTCACATACAATGGGAAAAAACAATCGTGAAGCGAAAGAAAAAAAGGGACAACCTGAACCATTAAGCGGATCTCATAAAGTAAAAAACCGTAACCATTCACGCCAAAAAAATCATGCACATCATGATATGTAAAACAAAAGGCTCACACTAGCTACCTTTGCCACATACAATGTTTATATTTTTCCATTTATTCTTCACCCCTACTTCATTCATGCATAACATAGTATGAATTGAGATTTTACGGAGGGTGTCTTACATGGGCAAGAAAAAGAAGGATTGTCTTTTTCATGTTGATGGTTTCGAAGAATGGATGGATCAATTTTGTTCTGATTCTTGTAGTAACTTTAGTTTCCCAAATCAAATTCATATTGACCTTTGTGAAACTGAACAAGAATACATTTTGGAAACAGATGTACCAAATGTATCCGAACAAAATGTAGTTATTAAAAAGATGGAGACAGGCCTAAATATTTGCATACTTCATAAAAATATTTCTTTGCAGCGGATCATCCCTTTACCCGCTACTATTATTTATAAAAAGATGCTAGCCTGCTTAGAGAATGGATATTTAGCCATTCATATTTCCAAAAATGAAGTTGCTAATAAACATGAAGAAAAAGTTCTTTTTCAAATTGAGAATTAAAATAAAGTAAAGCTTTAATCAATGGGTTCTTACTGCCCGCAAATAGCGGGATAAATACAAAAATAAGCCCCAGTCATCTGCTGGGGCTTATTTTATTTCGCATCTAATTCTAAATTACAATTTCTATCATATCTTTTTTTCAATAAACCTTTTGTAACTACAAGTACAGGAAATGCTACAGTTGAAAATATAGCTAGTGCTGAAAATACTACAAACCCATTTTGATACCCGTAGTAATCGAGAAGCACTCCTCCAAACCATGGACCAATTACTGCTCCAATCCCTGAAAATCCCATTGCTCCAAAATATGTTCCTTTTAAATGTGAAACAGCTATATCATCAATAAATACATCCGTCATGGAAAACATTAAAACTTCTCCAACTGTAAAAATAATTGTACAAATAGCAGCACCTAGCATAGATTCTGCTATTCCAAATCCAAACAACCCCCCGCTCACAAATAAAGTTCCAACCATAATTGATGTTAACGGTGTATACTTTTTACATATTTGAATAACAGGGTATTGAATTACGACTACAACAATCGCATTTAAAGCTAACATATACGAAAACAATGTCACTCCATCCTGAAATATATGTGAATTCGCAAAATATTGAGATACTGTTGTCGTTAAGTGTGAAAAGCCACAATTACTCAAAATAATACCGACTAAAGCAACTAAAAATACGACATCCTTTCGCAATATACGAACTGCATTTAACATTGTGACAGGCTTTTCTGTATTTACTTTCTTTTTTTCAATTGGATACTTCTTAAATTGGAATGCTAATATAGCTGTATATAGAATATATACTCCAGCTGCTACTAAAAAAGGAATTGTAGATTTTGCACTTCCAATCTGTAATCCGACAAGTGGGCCAATCGCTACTCCAACATTTATTGCACCGTAACGCAAATTATATACGAGTAAACGATACTCTGGTTTCGTTTACTCTGATAATAATGCTCTTGACGTCGGCTCAAAAAAAGACCGACATAATCCATTCAAAGCATTTAATAAAAAGAAACTTAAAACATGATTTGCAAATGAAAAACCTATAAATACAAACACCCAAACGATCATGGACCATATTATAATCATGTTTCGGCCGAATCGATCCGATAAATTCCCTCCGATAAAACTAGCAAACACTCCAACAAGTGCACTCGTTCCGATAATAGCACCCGTCATTCCAGCTGATACACCTTTAACAGTCGTTAAATAAATTGCTAAAAAAGGAATACTCATTGACGTGGCGAACCTCGCAAATAAAGTCCCTATTATAATTGTCATTCCTAACGGATGAATATTTTGTAACTTCCCTTTCATCGTTAAACCTACTCTCCCTGTTCTTACAAAAAAAAGAAAGCAAAGGATCTGCTTTCTTTTCCCTTTTTATACTTGAGCTGTTGATACCCGAGCTGTTCTCGTTATATCCATATCTATGCCATATGTAAACTGTAATTCTTTACAAACATCTTTAATTAAAATTGCAACATTATACTTCTCATTAAATTGTAAAACGATATTTTCTACTTCTTCATATGTATACTTATACTCCCCTGTAATGACACTTTTTAAATCAAAGCATTCATTTATACAAAGTTGCACAAGCAGCTGATCATATTTCTCTATTACATCTTCTTTCTTCCACAGTACCTCTTTTACATATAACCGATCAAACTTCACACTTTCTCGATTACAATCCGTTAAAATCCGGGTCATTTCATTTAATTCTCGATACAATTCAGAAATATTTTTGCTTAAACTAAGCAGTTTATCTACGCCGTTTTCATATAACATATTCATTCCACCCCCGCATTTTCTTCTTATTATAGCAAGAAAATTCTAAAAATAGTTTCTTTCTTCTGAAATATTAGGAAACTAATTTCGATTGCTTTACAATGAAACTAGTGAACACGAAAGGGGAAAGAAAATTGGAGCAAAAATTATATTACACTGACGCTTATAAAAAAGACTTTACTACGAAAGTCATAAAGCAAGATTATGATAAAGACGGTAACTTATACGTTGTTTTAAATGAAACAGCATTTTATCCGACAGGTGGCGGGCAGCCCCATGATACTGGAACTTTAAATGGAATTGCTGTACTCGATGTTAAAGAAGTCAATGACGAAATCCGCCACTTCATTACCGAACAATTACATACAGAAGAAGTAGAAGGTAAAATTGATTGGGAGCGCCGTTTTGATCATATGCAGCAACATGCGGCTCAACACATTTTATCTGCTGCTTTTTGGGACCATTTTAACATACCTACGATTGGATTCCACCTTGGTAAAGAAACGGTAACAATTGATTTAGAAACAGAAAATCTTCATGCAGAGATAGTTGAAAAGGCAATACAAATTGCAAACAAAATTGTTTTTGAAAACCATCCAATCCGTACCCTGTGGATGAATTTAGAAGAAGCGAAAACGTTACCTCTTCGTAAAGAACCGACTATAACAGAAAATATACGTGTTGTTATAATTGAGAACTTCGACTACAACGGCTGTGGCGGAACGCATCCGAAACGTACAGGTGAAGTAGGTCCTATTCAAGTACTAGGGTGGGAGCGCAATAAAGGTGGCATACGATTAACGTTTATCGCTGGTTGGCGCACACTAAATTTAATGGGCCAACAACTACAAATTATGAAAGATGTTTCTAAACAATTAAACAGTAGCGAGAGTGATATCCCAGCAAAAGTAGCACAACTTCTTACTTCTCAAAAAGAAAATGAAAAAGCAATACAAACAATGAATGAAAAATTATTATTTGCAGAGGCAAATGAACTAGTTCAACAGCCTACGGAAATACATGCCGGCATACTTATTTCTAAAGTATTTACAAATCGTTCTATGCAAGAAATCGCAAAGCTTTCTGCCATTATTACAGAACAACAAGAGCATGCCATTACATATTTCGTTATTGAAAATGAGGACAAACTACAATGCATCCTCGCTTGTGGAAAAACAGTCACGCTCGATATGAATGCTCTTTTAAAAGAGGCACTTCCTACAATTGAAGGAAAAGGTGGCGGAAATAAAAAGAGTGCTCGCGGCGGCGGAAAAGCGGTTATGACCGGGGACGAATTTTTAAATCAACTTGTTTCTTCTTTACAGTCAGAAGTGTAAAACATGTTTATGAAGGATAGCTAACTGCTATCCTTCAACTATATTTACAAGCCTATATTTTGTTTCAAGCCTTGATAACTCCCTGCACTTGCAAAACCTTCACTTATAAGAGTTATAAAAGTTTCCGAAAAACCATATTGACTTAAATCTTTAATCGGTACCATTTGCACATCTTGAATTGGATTATGATCAAACTCATTAGAAGGTAGCGTAATTTCACCTTCAATCCTTTCAAGCAGAAACGTAATATGTAATAAAGATGGACTAGCATCTGGTTTATCACAAACATAGAGTAGCTTCTTAATTTTAACTTCTAATCCTGTTTCTTCTCTCATTTCTCGAATCATCGCTTCTTCTAACGTTTCACCATTCTCTACCCTTCCCCCAGGTAAAGACCAATTGCGATTAGCAACTTTTTGCTTTACTAGCAATACTTTTTCATCTTCAATTAAAATTCCCGTAACACGAACTTGCATTACACTTTCCATATGTAATCTCCTCTTCCCGTTATATTTACAAATTAATCCTTCCACAAAAAGAACATACGTTTTATAATTAAAGAAAATTATGGAAGAAAGAAGTTGTTACATCTATGCGTCCACCTTTAACAAAGTCTATATCACTTGAAGATTTCCAAAACTTTTATTGGTTAAAAGCAGAACTCCAAACATTTTGTCGTGAGCATGGTTTGCCAGCTAGTGGCTCTAAGATTGAAATAACCGAGCGTATCTCACATTATTTACATACTGGTAAAATATTAAAAAACAACTCTCGTCAAAAGGTGAGTAAAGCTTCCCTCTCTTATAAAGAACTTTCTCTTCAAACGATTATTACTAACAATCACCGCTGCAGCGAAGAAGTTCGTGCTTTTTTCAAAGAAAAAATCGGAGCAAACTTCCGCTTTACAGTAGCTCTTCAAAAGTTTTTTAAAGAGAATGTCGGAAAAACATATGAAGACGCGCTAACGTTTTGGTATGAAGAAAACGAACGAAAAAAAGATCCTACATACAAAACAACTATTAGCGCGCAGTTTGAATACAATCGTTTCACTCGCGACTTTTTCGAAGATCCAAATAACAAAGGGAAATCAAAAGCTGATGCTATCGCTGCTTGGAATGAAATAAAAGCAAAACCTGGTAGCAATGCTTATGTTCCTCAAAAAGTAGAAAACTAGTCCCTTTCTAGTTTTCTACTTTCTCAAATAATAGCGCAAGCCCTATTCCACCACCAATTCCTAACGTCGCAATTCCATATTTCATATGCTCTCTTTTCGCTTGATAAAACAAACGTGTCACAAGCATAGCTCCAGATGCACCGTACGGATGACCGAGCGCAATTGCACCACCATTTACATTTAACTTTTCGAAAGGAATTTGTAACTCCTTTGCACAAGCAACAACCTTTGAAGCAAATGCTTCATTTATTTCAAAATAATCAATGTCCTCTACTTTCATATTCATTTCGTTTAATAATTTGTTCACCGCAAATATCGGACCAGTCCCCGGAAGATTTGGATCCACTCCAACTACAGCACTGCGGACGAAACGAAGAACAGGCTTGTATCCTAGTTTTCGGGCTTGCCCCTCTTCCATTACAAGAACAGCACATGCTCCGTCATTTACACCGCACGAATTACCTGCCGTTACTGTACCATTTTGTAAAAATGCGGGCTTAGTTCTTTTAATCATTCTTTCATAATTCATTTCTCGTTTTATAGCCTCATCTAAAGGTCCATTAAAAGAAAGTATTTCATCTTGTAAATATCCATTTTCTAATGCTTGCAGTGTCCGTTTATAACTAAGGCAAGCATACTCGTCTTGCATTTCTCTCGTTACATTATAACGCTCTGCAACATATTCAGCCGCCACTCCCATATTAGGATCACCAATTGTTTCTGGTGAAAATCGTGCTCTATTTTGAAAAGTTGATGTACTTGTACTCTCTACTCCTCCTGCAATATAACAATTACCTGCGCCGCCTTGAATGAAATGACATGCGGTGCGAATCGCTTCCAATCCGGCACCACATTGCCGATCAATCGTTACACCAGGAATATGATAACCAAGTCCTGCCGCTAAAGCAGATAATCTTGCAACATTCCCTCCCGGCCCCACAATATTCCCTAATATGACATCGGCTATTTCTCTCTCAATCCCTTTACTTAAAAACGTAAGAAGCGGCGTTACTAATTGCTGAACTTCATAATCTTTCAACATCCCATTTTTCTTACCAATAGGTGTCCTTTTCGCTTCTACAATAACCGCTCTATTCATATATCTTCTCCCGGTTTTCAATCATATTTTTTGCTGCAATACGAGCGATTTTCCCACTATCTGTATACGGTATTTCATCTACAAAATGCCATTCTTTCGGTATTTTAAACGAGGATAATCGTTGTAAGCAAAAACTTTTTAATTGTTGCCTCGTAGCACTTCCTTTTACAATGGCGACAGGTTTTTCACCCCAGTAACTATCTTTCACACCAATTACAACTATTTCATCAACAGCTGGGTGTTCATGTAATACACTTTCTATTTCTTCTGGAAAAATATTAATTCCTCCAAATAAAATCATGTTCTTCTCTCTACCCACTATGTATATAAAGCCTTCTTCATCTTCATAACCTACATCTCGCACTGTCATCCAGCCATCCGTAGTCAACTCTGGAACTAAAACCTTATCCAATATGTAGCCCATAAAAAACTGATCACTTTTCACATAAACAGTTCCTATCTCGCCTTTCTGTACTCCTTCTCCTGCTTCGTTACATATTCGAACTTGAACATTGTGACAAGGTTTTCCTACTGAATTTGGCCTTCTATCGCTCTCTTCATCAACAAGTGCTGTTACAAAACTTAGTTCCGATGCACCGTAAAATTCATATTTTTGTGCATAAGGAAATATACTCTTTATTTTTTCTTTCGCTTCAGCTTCCCATTTCGCTCCTGACGAAATAATTTTCATCCCATTTTCTATTACTCTATTTTCTTTATATAAAGATTCTAGCATTGTCGGAACTGTATACATGACCGAAATATTTTCTGTTTCTAACTTTTCCAGTACTTGATCTGGAATAAACTTTCTCATAATATGCACCGTTTGCCCTACATATAATGCACTTATTGCGCCGTATAAAAAAAGAGAATGAACGAGCGTCCCAGCTATTAAAATAGAATCTTCTTTTTTCATATGAAAGTCATGTATATTGCAATCAAAACTATGAACCCACGATTGTTGTGCACGTAAAAATGCTTTTGCCTTCCCAGTCGATCCTGATGTAAATCCCATATAAAACGGAGCATGTTGTACATCTTTTACAGGGGCATATGCAGGCAGAGAGTTCTCTATCATTCTTTTCCACTCATCAATTTCAATTACTCTTCCTTCTTCATCCAGTAAATCCTTTACCTTATATCGCTCTGTCACAATCATAGCCGGATTACTGATCGCAATTCTTTCTTTGAGCTCATCCTGTTTCCACTTTATATCTAACGGCACACAAACCCATCCGGCCATAGCAGCACCAGCAAATAGTTGTAAAAACTCCATACTATTTTCTAATAGAATTGCTATTGTTTTATTCTGCGATTCTTTTTCATTCAACCAGTTTGCTACTTTACATACTGACTCAAACCATTCTTTAAATGTTAATACTCGATCATTTTCCTTTATTGCTATTTTATTTGTTTGTAAAGAGGCATACTTTTTATATTCTTTTGTAATCCCCATTTGAGACGTCCTTTCTTTACAAAATAATAAAAAGAAACACGCAATGAACGTGTTTCTTCTCTTTCTTATCCCGCATTTGTATATTTCCCACTCTTGAGAGCAGGCGTAATAATATGTTTCAATGAACGATGTAATTTCGTTACAAGAATTGCTGCTATAATCGCTTTTATGCAATCACCTGGTAAAAATACGGCACTTACTTTCATCGTCTGCCATATAGAAACATCCATAAAGAAAGCTTGTACAATAATACCAAATACATAAACTACGAAAATACCACCAATTATATTAATACATAATACCTTTATTATAGAAACTTCACGTAAACGCTCAATTAAATAACCAATGACAAACGCTCCAACGATATAACCAAGTAAATATCCTGCACTTGGCCCAACAAATACGCCTGGACCACCGCGTCCACCAGCAAGTAATGGTGCTCCAACTCCAACTATAAGTAAGAAAATAAGCTGACTTAACGCACCAAGACGTGATCCTAACAATCCACCAGCAAGCATAACACCGAGTGATTGTAATGTAATCGGAACTGGTGTAATAGCAAGAGCAATTGGAGGTATTAACCCTAACACTCCCATAATAGAACTAAATAAAGCGACGAAAACTAAGTTTTTTGTATTCATATTTGCTTCTCCTATTTGTAAACTTAAAATGATTTTCAGATAACATATTATAGGAGTTATATTATCTTTCTATTTAGTCTTTGTCAACTTGTTTTAAATATAGGTTTACAAATATTTTTTCAATTATTTCTCTTTATGCAAATGCTCAAGTTCTTTACGAAGCGCCTGTTTTAAAAACTTCCCAACAGATGTTTTCGGTATTTCTTCCATAAATACAATATCATCTGGTAACCACCACTTCGCAAACTGTGGTTTTAAAAACTCATATATTTCTTCTTTTGTTACTGTACTATTTTTCTTTTGAACGACGCAGGCAATTGGTCGCTCTTGCCACTGCGGATGAGGAACGGCAACGACAGCTGCTTCAAATATAGCATCATGTGCCATTAATGCATTTTCAAGGTCAACTGAAGAAATCCACTCACCTCCGCTTTTAATAACATCTTTCGTACGGTCAACAATTTTCACGCAGCCTTCCTCGTCAACCGTAACGACATCTCCTGTATATAACCAACCATCACGAAAACCTTCGACAGTACGTTCATCGTTATAATAACTTTCAGCGATCCATGGTGCTCGTAAACATAGTTCTCCCATTTCCGTACCATCCCACTTCACTTCACTATTTGTACCGACTACTTTCATCTCTACACCAGGGACAAGATACCCTTGTTTTGAGCGGATTTCTAATTGCTCTTCATATGATAATTCTGTTTCATAACTTTTTAAACGTGCAAGTGTTACGAGTGGGCTTGTTTCAGTCATACCATATGCATGTACGAAAGGAACATTATATTTTTGCTCAAATGCTTTAATAACGCTTTTCGGTGCAGCAGCACCACCGCATAATATTCTCGTTACACTAGATAAATCGTAACTATTATTTTCTAACTCTTGTAATACACCGAGCCAAATTGTCGGCACACCTGCTGCTATCGTTACTTTTTCAGCTTGAATCATCTCTAATAAAATTTTTGGAGTAAACATTGGTCCTGGCAGTACTTGTTTAGTTCCAAACCAAGTAGCTGCAAAAGGAAGCCCCCAAGCGTTCACATGGAACATCGGTACAATTGCCATCGCCGCATCACTTTCCGATAAAGCAGCTGTATCCGCTAAACCGAGTGCCATACAATGCAATACAGTACTACGATGCGTATATACAACACCTTTTGGGTTTCCTGTAGTCGCTGACGTATAACACATACCAGCAGGTGTATTTTCATCAATATCTTTTACAAATTGGAAAGTTGGATCGCCTTCTTCTAATAGCTTTTCATAATGATATACAGGTTCTAGCGTAGTATTGGGAAGTTCATCTTTATCAGTCATAATAATGTAGGCTTGTACAGTTGATAATTGTGATTGAATATTTTCAACAAGTGGTACGAGATCTTCATCTATAAGTAGAATTCGATCTTCTGCGTGCTGAATAATGTATGAAATATGTTGAGGAGATAAACGAATATTAATTGTGTGTAAAACGGAAGCAATACCAGGAATAGCAAAATACGCTTCCACATGTCGATGATGATTCCACGCTAACGTTCCTATACGCTCGCCTTCTTTAATCCCAAGCTTTTGTAACGCACTAGAAAGCCTTCTCGTCCTTTCACCTAACTGCTTATACGTTAACGTCGTAACTGTATCATGTGTCCGTGAAACAATTTCTTTCTTTGAAAACAGTTTTTCTGCTCTTTCCATCATAGAACTAATTGTTAACGGTACATTCATCATCATATTGGTTATATCCCCCTTTAAAGCGTTTTCATTTCGTTCATTATAACAGACTTCTACAAGTGATTACGACATTTTTCCGTATTTTCTGAATTATTTCTTTGGAAATAATTCAGAACGATAAAAAACATGTTTTGAATACATTGATTCGAAACATGTTTTTTATTTTTTATAAACTATCTACCTTTTTTCTTACTTTCTTTTTCATTTTAAAAATAATACGATTGCTATATTCTTTATTCTCTACTAAAATTCGATATATCTCCCACACTCCTACAACACGAACAAAAAGATAGACTCCAATCGCAATAAGTACAACACAGTACGGATAATATCATTGTTATTTTTATGAGTATTTCATATTAGTACTATCTACTTGGTTATGTTTATTTTTATTAATGACATATCAGCGATAATTTATGTCTAGTTTGTATAGGTGTTAGCAAGTTCGTTTGCAAACTTGTTAGCACTTTTTTATTTCTTCTATTGCCCTTGTCCTATAAATAGGTACACCCCTTTTATTTGTTTTTCTGTCCTTTCAGATTTCTTATTATATCAAGGTTTTTAGTGATACGCTTTTTCAGTTGTTTTCTATTCTGTTCTAAAAAGCGGGGCAAAGGTGGGGCGTTACTAAGAAAAAGAGGGGCAAAAATGAATAAGGTTAAATTCCCTTATTTCAATGGGATTGTAAATAACTTAATGGACAAGTTCTACTTTGATAAAGAGTTTATGGGAGCATAAAAAACTCCAAAACGCTAAGAAACCAATAAGGGGAATTTTTCAAAAAGCATACGGAGCGGGATTCTCTCCAACCGTAATACATGTTTCCATATTGTTAAAACGCTCAAAACCCCTCTTAAGGATGAAATATTCGTATATCTTATTTACGTAATTTATGTTATATTTCCCATATATTAATTACAATTATTTCAAAAAGGAGTATACATAATGAAAGCAAAGAAACTACTAACGTTAGCTTTACCTGTTATGTTATTAGCAGGTTGTACGCTAGAAACATACGGACTTACTCAATCAGAGTATAGACAGGTGGATAAAGAGTTTAAAGCAGATGAAATGGTAGAACACATGAAGCAAATGCACTATAGTGATGAAGAAATTGAAAGACAACTAAGAGGTGCATTAGCAAATATAAATTCTGAAAAAGAAGAGAGTAAAGATGAAGTAGAAATAGAAGTATCTGAGTCAGAAGTAAGTGAGTCAAACGATGATAACATCGAAGGTTTTCTTT
Organism: Bacillus pretiosus; assembly: GCF_052947655.1. Classification (NCBI taxonomy): domain Bacteria; kingdom Bacillati; phylum Bacillota; class Bacilli; order Caryophanales; family Bacillaceae; genus Bacillus; species Bacillus pretiosus. The sequence goes on from NZ_CM129593.1 coordinate 3,482,158, forward strand.
CAGACTCATACTTTACAGACCTTACTGATGGAGTTATTGAGTTATCTCCAAACGGTAAAGAGTTAGTAGGTTACTGGGGTATTTATAGTTATAACAGATTTTCTTTAGGTTTAGACATGAAGAAAGACGGTTCATACACTATATATGAAAGTAGAGACACAAAAGACCATAAGAAAAACTATATAAAAGGAAAATGGACATACGATTCAGACACTAAAAAGCTTAATCTTGCAATTGATAAATATGTGCAAGATGGTAAGGAAGAGGATAAAGACACTCTTAACTCTAGTATAGAGTACACTATACAGTCATTTAAAAATGACGTTTTTCAAATGGAGGATGTAAAAGAAAACATATTAAAAGCTAAGAAAGTGAAGTAGTTAATGTAGCTACTGGTGAGAAGTTTAGAGTGGATCGTAAGGACTTTAAACAATATAAAAAAGACTTTAAAGCCAAAGAAAAAGAAGTTAAGAAGATATCTGATCTATAATCAGATGTAAAGGACGGTACATATCGAATGAAAAAGAACTCTAACTTTATGAAGGTCACTCGTTCAATCTTCAACGCATTTCGTTTATTAAGCAAAATCATTAATCCTATATTAAAAGCATTATCTAAAAGTAAATTTTAATTACATAGAAATAAAAAAGCCGTCAAAAGACGGCTCTTATTTTTGTTCATAAAACTATTCTTTTGTAAGAAAACATTTAACATATACATAGTCTTTATTTACAATTAAGCAGATTTTATATTACATAATATTATTATACTAATCTAAAGTTTCTGTATTTACTTTTTTTCTTTTTATCTCATAATTTTAATTGGGGAAAGGGAGGAAAGAAATGGTTCAAATCAAAGTAACACCTGAAATGCTAGAAGAAGTTGCTAATCGTGCAAATAATACCAGAATCGCATTAGAATCTATACATAATAATTTATGTAATGAAATTGATCATTTGTGTTTTCAATGGATTGGTGCCTCTAATCAACAGTTCATTCGAATGTTCAATGATGCGCGACCAAAAGCTTTTACATCTATCAATTCACTTGTACAAGTAGAAGAAGATTTGAAACGAATCGCTGAAAAATTCCGTAACACAGATAATCAAGATGTTACAATAGAAGAAGGTGCAATGTGTGGTAAACCTTCTTCTGAAGAGAATGGCTTTGATGGTAAAAAATTAGCTAGAGATATTGCTGGTGAAATAAGTGGTGAATATGATGTTCGTCGTGTTTGGGATGGTATTGATCCATCTACTGGCGAAAAACTTTCGTGGTGGGAACGTACTGGGGCAGGTGTCATGGCTGTAGCTGGCCTTACACCAGTCGGAAAACTCGCTAAAGTTGGTAAAGGTGTTAAGATGACAGCTAAGGCTGTTGAAAGCGCTGAGGCCGCTAAAGCTGCTAAGGCCACTGAAAATTATAAAGCTCACCTGGAGAGACAAGACAAATTATTAACTCGTAACGGTGCATATCGAAAGGCAAGACGGGACGCTGGAATTCCTAACTCCACTCCACACCAAAAACCTATTCATGTGTTTGATGGAACAAGTGAAAATAGATTGGTAGAGGAATATACTAATTTTAAGGGCCAAAAAAGATTTATCATTGAGCACCGGGAAGATAAAATGGGTAGGGGTCCTCATTTCCACCTTGCAACTGATAAAAAAGGAAATCCACTAGAAAAAGGAAGATATGATCAACTTAAAGGACATTATCCTGAAAATCTCGAGGGATACAACAAGTCAGGTAAAAAATAAGTGATTAAAGGAGTTAAAAATTTTGAGTACTCTAGATAAAAATCGCATGGAGATTCTTAAAAGGAACAATCGAAGAAAAGGACTTATAAATGAACTTTCTAATCTTGTTACTATTTCTAAAGAATCATTTATGGACGCAGAATCAAATGATTTATTTTGTAAAGAATTATTTAGTAAGTTAGAAAAGGTTTCGGACAAAAAAATATTTGGTGATTCAAATTATGAACAAAATATCACTCTATCAATAGAACTGTTGAAGGAAACCGTTAAAAATATTGATTTCCCGGTTAACCAAGGAAGATTATTTTTCTTTACGGAATATGACCTTGAGGCAATTAAACTGAATATCAACGAAGTGTTTGATAACCTAGAAAATTTATCAATCGAATCAGGATTTCTAAATGGAAATGGCGACTTTGTATTAGTTGGTGACGATTTAGAATTCGGATTATGTGTTGAAAGAACAGAGTATCATTATGAATTTAGTATGTGGGGAATAACAACAGTTTAAAATACGAAAGTAAATAAGGCCGGCTCCTTTAATAGGGACCGGCTTTTCATATTACTTTACATATACATAAGCTTCATTTGTTGTTACATAGTATGTTTTCCCTTTGCTATTATGTACTTTATATTGTGATGAACCATTGACACTTACTTTCGCATCAATCGTAAATCCTAAACCTGCATCTACAGACCCAACAACATCTTTATCCTGCCAAGATGGAGCATCATAGAAACGTAGATTGTTAACTTTAGATACAACGCGTTTTCCTACAATAGAAGAATCTACTGTACTTTTCTTATTAAACTTCACATAAGACGGATCGTTCTTAATCCATTGTTCTCCACCAAGATTTAACCAACCATCCTTTTCAGCCCATACAACATAAGATTCCGGTTTATTTAGTTGACGCATCTTAGAATAGCTTGTATCTGGTCCTTTACGTAAATTAACGTTGTAGCCTTCAATATAAGCAATACCGTCTGTTACAGCTGTTGGAACCTCCGCTGGTTTAGATGGCTTCTCAGGAACAGAAACTTCAACACTAGAATTATTGTATGCTCGTTGTACATCCGTTCTAAATTGAGCTTCTGAAATGCCATGAGACTTTAAGTAATCAAGTGGATCTTCATGATCTGTTCCACCAAGGTATTTCGTTACATCGTAGTGAGTCCATAATCCTTTTTCTACTGATAATCCACGGTCACGTAAGATTTTAGCTAGTAACTTAACGTATTTGTCATAGCTGCGTTTGAATTTTGTATAGTCCGCTGTTTCGCATAACTCTACATGTACAAAACGTTTATTAGCAGCAGGACCGCCACCATAAGCAATGTATTTTGTATCAGCAATTTGGATTGTTTCGTCCCAATCGACTGCATAATGAACAAACGCTGAACGCCATAATTTTTTCTAAAGCGCTAAACTGTACATCTCGAATGTTTGTTTTATACTTACGTTGCGATGATGTTTCAAAATTACTTGCCACTACAGGAGAATAAGAAGTGCCTGAACCAGATTTAACCTGTAATTTACCCGCATATCCAGATGCTGTTCCATTTCTAAGCGTTAATGTTTGGAACCGTAAGTCCGTTTCTCCATTACTGTCCACCACATCGAGCATATTTTTATCTTTTAAACTGAAAACAATAGCGGTCCGACTGTCTATCGATACGTTTTTATTTCCACCTTTTAATCCGATGCCATCAGTAGCTTCTACCCAATACGATCCACCATTTGCGTAATGATTTATACCTTTACCTGAGTTAACACTTACAGTCCTATTCATGCCCCCCTTTAGAATCAAATCACCTGATCTTCTAAACATAACTGAGCTTACAAAATAAGGGTCTCCGTTAGAATCTTTCCCGTTAATTATTCCTAAGAATCCTTGCGTTGGTTGTTTACTTAAGACAACAGAACCGTCTTGGAAATTAGAATCCCCCTCCCAATACAGCTGTTGATTGGATTTGACCTGTGCTGTCGTTATAGTATCCAAGGTAAACTCTGCTTATATTTGACTCCATTAAACGGATAAATTGCTTTTGAATATGGACATAATTAACACCATTATCTGTTCGTATTGTAGTCCCCTTAAGCTCCTGCGCTTCTAAATACTTTGCTATAGTTGTTCCATCTAACTCTATTCTACCCGCATTAATTTTCACTGCTTCCGCTGTTTGATTGATAGATGAAATGATGTCGCCTTTTTTAACGGTACTAAGAATATTTCTCTCAGTAATTTGGATACGTCCTTCTAAATCCCTTACATAGGAATCCTTAGCAAATTGTCCATCCGCTTGTATCTTCGTATATACTTCCGTCTTTTTTGCTGCTAAATCAATGCCTTTCTCATTAACACTAAAACGGTTATCGATTTGAGTCATTTTCTGATTGTATTGCTCAGTTGCTACTCTATTAGCGATATCACCCATTAACTGATCATAGTCAGTTACGTCTTTAGGATGTAACCAAAATTCTGTAGCTACTTTACCGCGTTGTAACATAGGCATAGTGGCACGTAAACGACCGTTTTTTTCAACATAATAACGCCATCTCATGGACTCTTCATTCGCTTGAACTTTAGCTACTAAAGTCACTCTATTCCAATCGCCTTGTTTTGCCCAAGTTATTTCTACACGTTGTGTTCTTACGCGAATTTGACTAGCGTTAAAGAACTCAACTTCCAACCAAGCTTTGCTATCAAGTGAAGCTATGTTATCGGTAGCGAAATAACCACTTGCCACTAAATCCTCAACATTTGTAACTTTGATAAATCCTGACATAACGCCTTGCCATTTAGATTCTGTATTTCCTGAATAGTCACTCCAAAAAGTAGGATAACCCCTGTAAATAGAATTAGTTTGAAGTACAGTTCCTGCCGCTAATCCCCAAAAATTCATTTTCTTAGGATCAAGACCAGCGTTTCTAATCTCGTTAATAGATCCAAGACCGCCAACATAATCCTCAACATCTTTCTTTTTCATTGTTAGATTCAGTGCCTCAGAATGTTGCTCTAACGTTGTAGTAGCTTGAGTTAATGTTTTCCCTTGCTGCGTTTGTGTCTCTTGTAATCTAGAAACATTTTGAGTGATTCCATTTGCTGTCTTCTCTACCTCGGTAACACGTTTATCAAACTTATGGTTGCGATTGTGTTATATAGCCGTTTTCTATACGATTTAGCTAGTTTTCTTCTATGATTATGGCGTTAATAAAATACCCTCTCCCAATAACCAATTATAACAATTAAAGGTAATTACTGTAACAAAAAACCAAAAACTCCCTTATTCATTTAAAGGAGTTTTCGATATGAAGTATTCCAATAAGGGTTAATTTGTCTTCCCCATATTGATTCACAATTTCTTCTATACATTTTTGTATGTCGTGCAACGATTAATAAGCATCCCACACAGTATATGTTGTCATCTCTTTATATAAAGACATACTCATATATATATGTAAAATATTACTCCTCTAACTTCCCTAATAAAAACACTTCTCCATAATCATAACGGCTTCTGCTTAAACTTTTCATAATGTCGTACTTTTAATAAAAGGATATTCCCACAATCTGTACAAATATAAGCATCTACTGGTGAAGATGTGAACATCGTCTCCTTTTTCCGTATTTGTGCATAACCGACAAACTCCCCTTCTCCTATGTTATGAGAACCACAATTAGAGCATGTCTGCACGTCTTCCTGTTTCATGAGAGCACCACCTTTAATCTGTTTCCACTCCCTTCGACAGTTTACTTCCATTTCCCTTCCAAAAAACCTCTTATTCTCTTACATTTCAACAGGAATCTCCGAACGAACATCGTATATGTACTATGAAATATATTTATTGACGGAGGAATATTATGAGTACAATTATGACACTCAATGCAGCTCAAGAAATTGAAAACGCAGAAATACATATGCTCTCTTCTAGACTACAAGCAATACAAGCGTTAGCTGAAAATCCAATGCAAATACAAATGAAAAAGTTCGGGAATGCCACTGCCTTTTCATCAAAAATAATTTTTGGTCCTGCTTTTAACACAGTAAAAGGCGTTACCTTTACAAATACAGATGAGATAGATGAAATCATCTCTTATTATCAATCGCTACAAATCCCTTGTCGTTTTGAAATTACACCCGCTCAAGGTACAGCTGAATTATTTCAATACTTGTCTCAAAAAGGATTTTACCAATCCAGCTTCCATACCGCTTTATATAGTATACCGAGAGAAGATCCATCCCTACTTACTTCTAACATTTCAGTACGCCAACTAAAAGAAAATGAATTTCATATTTTTGCAGACATATATGTACGTGGATTTAACATGCCACCCTTTACAAAAGATGGCGTACGCCAAAATAACGAAATTCTCTACAATAAACCTGGCTGGCATTTTTTCATAGCCGAAGTTCAAAATACTCCTGCAGGCATTGGTGTCCTGTATATAAATAATGGGATTGCTTCATTAGCTGCTTCTGCTACTTTGCCAGAATTTCAGCGTAAAGGCTGTCATACTGCCTTAATTCAAAAACGAATAGAAAAAGCCCTAGCGAAAAACTGTCATTTAATAGTCGGACAAGCAAGGTTCGGTACCGGAAGTCAAAATAATATGGAACGTGCCCATATGAAAATTGCTTATACAAAATCAATATGGACTGCAAAAGACATGTAATTTACATGCTTTCTCTTCTCATTACAATTTTATACATTTCATGACAATTCCTTTTCTATCCTATTAATCATTTGAATATTCAAACTAGATTTGTTACGCTATTACTAGATACATCATTCAACTTGCAACATGAAAAGAGAATTCTAATCAAACTACAAGGAGGAGAAATGTATGACTAAGAATGATCATGGTTTAAAGGAAAAAGTAGAAGGTGCCATTGATAAAGTAAAAGGTGAAGTAAAAGAAGTTGTCGGGGAAGTAACTGACAATAAGAAATTACAAGCTGAAGGAAAATGGGATAAAGTGAAAGGCACTGCTAAAGATACGGTTGGTAATGTAAAAGAGAAAGTACATGAATATAAAGAGCATAAAGAGAATAAATAAAAAAGAACTAGGATATATGGTTGTGCAAGTAGGGAGTTACTAGATCCTAGAAAAAAGAATTTGTATTTTATATTTACCCATAAAATCATTTTAAAGACAAATAGATGCCTCAAGGCATCTATTTGTCTTTAAATAACTATTTTACTTCTACTGTATAATTACCTAATAGCTCAGGCTTTCTCTTACTAACATAGTGCATTTGCTAGAGTAAAAGATTACTTTGTGAAATTTGGTTTTAGGTCACCTGTATACGGTTCATGCTCAACAAAGATTTTTATATCTTTTCCATTCGCATCTTTCCCGATTCTTGTATACGTAAATTTCTCTTTATTTAGCTCAGTCAGTTCAAGGACCGCACCATATTTATTATTTCCTAACGAAACGTGAGCCCTTATTTTATTACCATGTACAACATCAAAGAAACCATAGTCTCCACGACTTTCTCCTGTATTCGCATTGAAAAACTCGTATTTATTTGTATTTTTATCGTATTTTGCTAGACTGATTAAGTTTGAGTTGTATTTTGTTACATCATTACCCTGTTCGTCTAATACCACCGTTCCATTCCATAGTGTACTAGATAAAATTTCATCTCCATCAACGTCTGTAACTATTTTCCCCGTCGAGCTTTCCAACTTTTTATCAGGTCGCGTGAAAGAAAGTTCTTTTCCATGGTAAGGAACATGTTCAACAAACACTTCTACATCGTTCCCTTTTGCATCTTTTCCCATTCTTTTATATGTAAATTTCTCCTTGTCTAATTGCGTTAATTCAACAACTGCTTGATAATTTTGCGTTTCAGAAATTAACACCCTTTTCTTTCCATCATTCGTTATAAAAAAGGTACCGCTATCATTACGACTCTCTCCTGTACTTGCATTAAAAAATTCATACCTTGCAGTTTTAGCATCATATTTTGCAAGCCCGATGAAATTTTGATTTTCTTTCGTTACATCATTATGATCTTTGTCATAGACTTTTGTCCCTTTCCAGTTTGTTTCACCAAGTATGCTAGCTAGTAGTTGCCCTTTCGTTTGTTGAATTTGCTCGGTTTCTTGTATTGCATTGTATAAAAATTGTGCGTACTGTTCACGCGTCACATCCATACTTGGAGCAAATTTCCCTCCTCCTACTCCTTTTGCAATATTATTTGTTTGAACAGCACTAATTGCATTTCTTGCCCATGAGTTCGTTGCAACGTCATTAAAAGTATGATCACTCTTTGCCTTTAAATGAAAAGCATTTGTAAGAACCTGTGCCATTTCTGCGCGTGTTAAGGATGCCTTCGGTCTAAAGTTTCCATGCTCATCCCCCTTAAAAACACCCATTTCTGTTAAAGATAAAATTTCCTTTATATAGCTTGTTGAATCTTCACTTACGTCACCGTATGGGTTTTGATAATTTTTGTTTTCTTCCATATTAAAATAACGATACATTAAAGCTGCAACTTGTTCACGTGTTACGTTATCTCCAAAACCAAATCTTCCATCATCATAGCCAAAAATGATTTTCTCACCTGCTAATTGCTGAATCGCCTCATATGCCCAGTGCCCCTTTGGAACATCTTTGAATACACCAGTATGATTCGTGTTTGGTGTAACCTCTTCTGCTTTCACCTCTCCACTCGTTTCACTTAATAAACTTCCACCTAAAACTGTTGATATGATACATGTTTTTAAAATTGTTTTATTCATAGCTTCCCAATCCCTTCCTTCATTTAACAAAGAATTACACCACTTATCTTCCAAAAGAAGATTCTATGTGAGCAATTCATGTTTTAAATTTTGATTACAGCTAATTGGATACAAAGGGTTACACATCCAAATTTCTTCTTTGTAGTATCCATAGCTGCTATATATAGGAATTATAAATAGCAACTATAAATTGCCTATAAATAAATTATTAAAAAAAGATAAAATTAAGATAATATATTTTTAATCTCAATCTAAAAAACGTTATTCTTTCTCATCTAGCTTGTTAAGAAAGAATAACGTTTTTAGTTCTAGGGTTCTTTTTGACAAAAGAAATGAAACTTTATTTTATATGCCCAAAAACAACTTCACGGCCTTTTCCAAACAGAACATCGGAAAAAGCCGTGGCATAATACTTATTTTATAATTGACGGAATACGGCCAAAATGGCTCTTTTTACTTCCCTTCATTCTTCTCTAACACATACAAATCTTCTTCAATATTAGATAGTTTCTCTGTTACAAGCTTTCTAGCATCTCCAATTGCTTGATTGTATGCAAACGGTCCTACTAATTTAATCATTTCTTCTATTAATCGCTCTGCTTGGAAACGTCCAATTTCATCTAAATCTTCTTCAACGAAAAATTGCTGAATTTGTGCCACAAGCTCTTCTTTTTTATCATTAGGTATTTTTATATTCATCATCATTTGTTACTCCTCTATATTTAAGTTAGTCCGTTTCTTAACTCTACCATAGAAAAATGCTTTCCAGGACAACTTTTTGTAACGCCTTCTAGCTCCCTATGACCAAGTATATTTTCTTTCTTTATAGCAAACTGCTTCATAAACATTTTACATAAAGAATATAATGCATTCATTTGTGCGGTAGTTGGATCATATTTATCAAAATTACCCGTCATACATATTCCAATTGTATCCCTATTATTATCTTTCGCATGTGCTCCAATATGTAAACCTCGCCCTTCGACTACAGTTCCATCTTCTTCAATAAAATAATTGTAACCGATCCCGCTCCACCCTCTTACTTTTTGATGAAATTCATGTGTTTTATACACATCCCATCCATCTTCGGATGTATGGTGGATAATCAGTTTATTAACTTTCTCTAAAGGAACTAATTCATCTTGAAATGTTAAATTAACACATTTAATTTCCATTTGAACATCCTCCCCTTAAAAATCAATGATCATAATTGTTTTATCATCTGGTCTTATTCTCTTTTCCCCTTCTAGCTCTTCAATGATTGCTACATATTCACTTATACTATTCTTTCTTATATATGCAACAGTTTGTTCAAGTGGCCAATCTGGGTGGAATAATCCGTCTGAACAAATAAAAATCCCACTCACTTCATCTATATGTAGTTCACCATGTTGTAAATAATGTATCGCTTCTTTCATTCCATTTGCAACAGAATACCCGTCCTGCATATTTGCAAGATAACGATTATATTTTAACTGTTCTCGCACATCTTGAAAAACATGTTCTTCTGGTACAGTTAACCCTTTATTACGGTCTTCTTCCCTCTTTTTTTTTGCTCGTTTACTAATTCCTTCAACCGTGTCTTGCGTTAATACTTGCATCGTTCCATTTTGAAGTATTGCGACAATCATACAGTCCCCTAACTGTGCGTATTCAATTTTCTCACCATCTATTTGAACTGCCGCAATACATGTACACCACAAATGCTCTTTCTTTCTCGTATCTACTTCATACTCTAACATTTTGCTTTGCAATGCTTCATTTGCTTTTGCAACGGCAACTTGCAAACTATGATTTTCACGTAATGAAGCAAAATAACTTGCAAATAAATGCGAAGCGATGTATGCTCCATTATGTCCCTTTTCATCACGAAACGGGACGAGCGGTGTTGCACCATCACATACACCATACATCTTTTTTTCTTCATTACAAAAATAAGAATCCTCACATTCTTGCTTCAACGGGCTTTTCTGTTGATACGTTTTTATCCTCATATCTGTATCCCCTTTCAAATGAGAAAATACTCGAATTCTTTTGATTAATCTAATTTTCCGAAATAAACTGTTTTTACCCAAAACTTTCAATATCATATATAATCTTGAAATAATATGAATTTTTTAGTGAAGGACGGGAAAGAAATGGTCAGATTTCTTGGTGTTATTATCGGTTCTATTATTATTGCGATTGCATTTAATCTTTTCCTTATCCCCCACAAAATTTTAAGTAGTGGAATTGGCGGAATTGCTATTATTTTAGGGATTGTAACTCCTGTAAACACGGGTATTATTAACTTTGTATTAAACTTACCTATCCTTATTTTAGGTTACATAGGTCTTGGAAAAAAAGTGATTTTTAACACTGTTATCTCTGTTATTGTATTATCTGTTGCATTATACTACGTTCCAGTAAAAGTCGTAGCAACAGACCCACTTTTATCATCTATCTTTGGTGGTGTCATTGCCGGAGCTGGTATCGGCCTTGTTTTTAACTGTAATGGATCAACTGGTGGATTTGATATTATCGGTATGCTATTGTCTCGAAAAAGAGACATTAAACTTGGTGGATTCCTTATTATTTTAAATGCAGTCGTTGTAATAATTGCAGGATTCTTCTTCACTTGGGATGTTGCTCTTACAAGCTTACTTTCAATTTATGTAACTGGTAAAGTGATCGATGCTATTCATACGAAACATCGAAAGGTTACACTTATGATTGTAACAAATGAAGCAGAAAAAATGAAAAAACAACTCCTTTCAACTGTTGTACGTGGAATTACATTACTTGATGGCGAAGGTGCTTATTCCAGCGAAAAAAAACGTGTACTTATGACCGTCGTTTCTCGTGAAGAATTAGCAAGTATGAAATTAACAATTTCCGAAATTGACCCTCATGCATTCGTTAACATTACCGAAACGGTTGAAGTATTAGGATTGTTTAGAAAAGGTTAAAAAACTAGGTGGATTTCCACCTAGTTTTTATTTTCCATAAATTCAATTCGATTTCCGAACGGATCTGACACATAAAATCTAATTACATCTGGCCGTGCATGATCATCTATTACTTCAATGCCTTGCTTTATTAACTCTTGTTTAAATTCATCAATTTTTAAAACATAAAAAGCTGGATGCGCCTTTTTAGCTGGATTGAAGTTTTTCTCAACTCCGATATGAATCTCTTGATTTCCACACTTAAACCAGCTCCCACCACGCTTCTTTAATTCCTCCGGCTTCGGTATTTCCTCCATACCTATTTTATTACCGTAAAACTCTCTTGCTTCTTCTTCACATCCTACAGGCGCAGCTACTTGCACATGATCGATACCTTGAATATAATTTCTCATTTTCTCTCCCCCCTCTTCTACCCTAATGTTATAAAGAAAACCTACTTTTGTAACTTACAAAAGAGTTATAAAACAATATAAGCTCCCCTTATTACCACCTTGTACTCACTTTGCAAAAAATAAAGAAAACAAAATTTATTATATAACTTCCATTTTTTATAGAAATACACATTACATCTATATTATAGTTATGAATAGACAAATCTTTTTAGATGCTATTTGTACGGAGGAACTATTATGAGTCGTAAAAAATATTCATCAACTCAAAGAAAACGTCATCCGAACATTTCTAGACGTTTGCGAAACCATATACAAAATCGTTCATTAACAGAAATGTACGCATCTCTGTTCGAACACAATCCTGATAGTATTATTTCATTAAATTTAGAGGGAGTTATACTACATATAAATCCTTCTGCCGAAAAAATATTAGGTTACACTTCTTTAGAATTAGAACAGAAAAATATTACCTCTATTTTAGAAGCTCGTATTTCTGAGCAAGTATTACAAAATATAAAGAATACTGGAGCGGATAATCAACAAGAGTATATCTTATCAATTTATCATAAAAATGGATTCTTATTAGACGTCGTGACAAAACTAGTTCCTATTTTTGTCCAAAATCGTCTAACTGGCGTATATGCCATTATGAAGCCTCTTGAAAAATCAGAAAGAATTGAGAATATGCTAAAAGAAAGTGAGAAGAGGTTACGTACATTAGTGAACTCCATGCCTGCGTTTGTTATATTTAAGGATCATGAGGGGCGCTGGCTTGAGGCAAATGACTACGCACTTTCTTGTTTCAATTTCCATCATGTACCTTACCACGGGAAAAAAGATAGTGAACTCATTCAATATAACGAAGCGTACCGAGAGGCTTTTTTACATTGTGAAGAAGTCGACGAACTAGCATGGCAACAAAGACAAATTCTTCATGGCGAGGAATTTATTATTCATAGAGATGATTTCGATCTAATCTTAAGTATATCGAAAGTTCCACTTTATCATTCTGACGGCTCCCGTAAAGGTCTTATCGTAATGGGAAGAGATGTTACCGAGCTAAAAGAAACGGAAAAGTTATTACGAAAATCAGAAAAGCTCGCAGTAGTCGGACAACTGACAGCTGGAATTGCACATGAAATTCGAAATCCACTCACTTCTCTAAAAGGTTTTCTAACATTGCTACTCCCTGAAATAAATGAGGAGCAGAAATGGTATATCGATGTTATGTTAAGTGAGATTTCACAGATGGAATCTATCACGAGCCAATTTATGGCGATGTCTAAACCACAAGTATTATCTATCCAAACTTGTAACATACAAGCTTTAATTGAAGAGGTAGTTACATTTATTTTACCAACTGCTATTATGCATAGTGTTCATATCATTATGGATCATTTTGATTACAAACATGATATTCAATGTGATGGTAACCAATTAAAACAAGTTTTTATAAATATATTAAAAAATGCGATAGAAGCAATGCCAAATGGCGGAAATATTTACATCCAAACAAAGCCATTAGAGGATACTTTCATCTTAATACGTATTATCGATGAAGGTTGCGGTATCCCAGAAGATCGTATCTCTCGTTTAGGTGAACCATTTTATAGTTTAAAAGAAAAGGGAACAGGACTAGGATTAATGATGTGTTACAAAATAATTGAAGAACATCATGGTAAATTACACATTTCAAGCGAATTAAATAAAGGTACGATCGTTGATATTCAGCTACCACTTTCTTCGTCTCATCTTGCAATTCAGCCGTAAATAAAAAAAGAAGCATCTACTAGTTGTTAGCAGATGCTTCTTTTTTAAAATGCTTTGTCATACCATTCTTTTGCTTTTTCTACTTCACTCATTGTTAATTGATGCCCTCTATTTTCCCAATGCATTGTTACATTAGCGTTTGCATTTTCTAATAGTACCTTTAATTCCTCTGACTCTCCTGATGAACAAATCGGGTCATTTGTCCCAGCAGCGATAAACACGGATTTCCCTGCTAAATTAGGCAATTGTGTTCCTCTTCTAGGCACCATTGGGTGATGAAGCACAGCACCTTTTAATGCATTTTCGTAATGGAATAATAAGCTTGCAGCAATGTTTGCTCCATTTGAATAACCGATAGCTACAATGTTATTTCTATCAAATTCATATGTTTTTGCAGCTTCATCTAAAAATTCATTTAATTCCTTCGTACGGAAAATTAAATCCTCTTCATCAAAAATGCCTTCTGCCAATCGGCGGAAGAAACGTGGCATGCCATTTTCTAATACATTCCCCCTAACACTTAATACAGATGCTTCCCGATCAATTATTTCTGCAAGTGGTAATAAATCTAATTCATTACCTCCTGTACCATGAAGTAATAACAACACTGGTTTTGACGTATCTTTTCCTTTTTGAAAAATATGTTTCATCATAATCCTTTTCCCCTTTCAATCACTTTTCGTCTAAATTTCTCACTTCAAATGGTAAAAGTGTTTGTTCAATTTGTTTTCTATGTGGTTCATATTGCTCCGGTAACTTTAATTCCTCACCCATCGTCTCTAACGATTCGTCATGAGCGAAACCAGGAGGGTCTGTTGCAATTTCGAATAAGATTTCCCCGTGTTCTCTAAAATAAATTGCGTTAAAATAATTTCGATCTTGTACAGGAGTTACGTGATATCCAAAACGAGACACATGCTCTTTCCAGTCTAGTTGATCATCATCGTTAGTCGCTCTCCAAGCAATATGGTGGACTGTACCAACACCCATTTGGCCACGCCCGATTGTCGATAGCCTCAAGTCAATAATATTCCCAATATCAGCAGAAGAACGGAATCGAACGAATTCACCTTCTTCTCCAATTTTCTCAAGACCCATAACATGCTCTAACAATTCAGCTGTTTTTTGAGGTTGTGCAGATAAAAGAACAGCACCGCCAAATCCTTTAATTGCTACTTCTGGCGTAACTTCTCCAAAAGTCCAATTATTTAATTCGCCTTCTTCTCTTTCTACTAATTCTATATGCAAACCATGTGGATCATCAAATTCTAAATACTGCTCTCCAAATCGAGTCATTTTTGTATACGAAATATCAAATTTTTCTAATCTATTTTCCCAAAACTCCATTGCGCCCTTTGGTACGACATAAGACGTAATGCCTACTTGACCGTCACCAATAATTCCTTGACGAGCACCTGCCCATGGGAAAAACGTAATAATTGTTCCAGGCTTTCCTCCTTCATTACCAAAATAAAGATGGTACGTGCCTGGATCATCAAAATTCACTGTTTGTTTCACTAAACGTAAACCTAACACACCAGCATAAAAATCTACATTTTCTTGTGGGTGTCCTACGATTGCTGTAATGTGATGAATTCCCATCGTTTTCTTTTCCATTTTCTCCGCCCCTTTTTATTTCATTTTAAAAACTTGTATACATTAAAATTCATTATTCATTTTGTCCATACTGCAAAGTAAAATCCATCGTTATGATTTTATCTTTAATTCGAGATATAAGCTGTGAAATTACGCATTATCTTCTATATCACTGAATTCATCTCGAATTCGAGATAATCCCCAAAAAATATTTACTCCATCTGAAATCTTTATTCGGAAATAAATTATCTCGAACTTAATATTTATTATAAGTTACTTACTTTTGGTTGTCAACAAGGTGCTTATTTTCATTTTAAATCAAAAGAGAGTAAATGCTAGTTATCATTTACTCTCTTCGCTAATTATTTCGTTTCCTCTTCCAACACTGCTTCCATCTCATTAAATTCACGATGAATTGCTTTCACTGGTTCTTTCGTTAATAAACTTACAACAATAACAGCTAATAAGCTACAGAAGAATCCAGGTACCATTTCATACATAGTGGCTTTTAAACTTGGAATTTGTACCCAAGTAATAACAACTACTGCACCTACAATCATCCCAGCAAGAACGCCCCATTTGTTCGTTCTCTTCCAATATAAACTTAATAAAATAGCGGGTCCGAATGCTGAACCAAATCCTGCCCAAGCATAACCGACAAGTGTTAAAATTGTATCACTTGGATGATATGCTAAAACAACTGCAATCATAGCTACTACTAATACTGACAGTCTACCGATAAATACAAGTTCTTTATCACTAGCGTCCCGACGGAAAAATGTTTTATAGAAATCTTCCGTTACTGCACTTGAAATAACAAGTAATTGCGAGGAAATACTACTCATAATCGAAGCCAAAATAGCTGATAGTAAAAACCCAGTAATGTACGGATGGAATAAAATATTTGAGAATGTTACAAAGACCATTTCCGGGTCTTGTAATGTCTCATTATTTTTAGCGTAATAAGCAATACCAATTAGACCAGTAAGCATTGCACCTATAATTGAAATCGTCATCCAACCGATACCGATTCTACGAGAAGTTTTTAAATCTTTAATAGAGGTAATTGCCATAAAGCGAACAATAATATGCGGTTGCCCAAAATACCCAAGACCCCATGCTAAAAATGAAATAATACCAAGAATTGTAGTCCCTTTAAACATATCTAAACGCGATGCATCAACTTGCTTAATTGTATTGAATGTTTCTGTTACACCGCCCACATCTGTAAAAGCAACAATTGGTACTAATACAAGCGCAATAAACATAATACATCCTTGCACAAAGTCGGTCCAACTTACTGCTAAAAAGCCACCGAATAGTGTATAAGCAACTACGACACCGACAGTTACAAATAAACCAATTTTGTAATCAAGGTTGAAAGAGTTTTCAAACAAACGCCCACCTGATACTAAACCAGCCGACGCATAAAATGTGAAAAATACTAAAATGACGATAGCGGAGACAAAACGAAGTATTTTCGTACGATCTTTAAATCGATTCTCTAAAAAGTCTGGAATCGTAATTGAATCATTTGCCACTTCTGTATACGTTCGCAAACGCGGGGCAAGAATTAAATAGTTTGCATAAGCACCTATTAATAACCCTATCGCAATCCATACACTAGATAATCCTGTTGCGTACATCGCACCAGGTAATCCCATTAGCATCCAACCACTCATGTCAGAAGCACCCGCTGATAAAGCTGTAACTGCTGGACCGAGTCCCCTTCCTCCTAACATATAATCTGATAAATCGGATGTCTTCTTATAAGACCAATAACCGATATACAACATACCTGCCATATAAATAGCAAGCGAAACCATAATCTCAATCTTCACCAAATCTCTCCCTTAGTTACATAAGCCATTCAAAATTTCGAAAAATGACTTTTTCTATTTTCTTGTTTTCGCTTATGGTTCCCTACCTTAACAAACATTTTTTGTTCTTTCAAGTGAACAAGCCCTTTTCACTACATGTGAAAACCTTTATAAACGCCTTTATCCCAGTGGATTACCCCGGTTTTAAAATAAATTAAAGTAAAAATATTCAGAAAATATAATACCGTTTTTCACACCTTATTTTCATTCACTTATCAGACAAATTTTAAAAGAAAAAAGCCATACGAATATATGACTTTTAATCTATTAAACATAGCTTATCTTCTATTTACTAGTAGGAAACAATTCTGAAAGAGGAACTATCCGCCCTACCTCATCTTTAAACACAATATGCTCTCTCGTTAAATGACGCGGGCTCTTTACTCCCGCTGCGGCCGCAAGTGAGAACAAACTATATCTCATGCTAACAACATAATTCATTACTCGCCATTTCTTCTCATACGGATCTAGCGCTTTTTGATAGTGCGGATTCGTCGTGGCAACTCCAGATGGACATTGTCCGGAATTACATTGAAGTGCCATTATGCAGCCACTCGCCATCATAAATCCGCGTGCTGAATTTACAGCATCTGCACCAATAGCTAAAGCAATTGCCACTTTATCTGGTGTAATTAATTTCCCCGAGGCAAACACTTTGAATTTGTCCCGAACATCATAATGATTCGCTGTATCAATACATGTCAGTAACGCTGGAATAAGCGGCATCCCCATACTATCTGCCATCGATTTATACGTTGCTCCTGATCCACCTTCTGAACCATCAATTGTAATGAAATCTGGATAGATGCTTAACTCTTTCATCCTTTTGAATAAATCTTCCAACGGCTCCTGCTGTCCAATTACAATCTTCATCCCGACTGGTTTACCGCCGTTTTCTTGCAAACGTTGAATAAAATAAAGTGTATCTGCTGCATTCTTTAAAAGTGGAAATCGATTCGGTGAATTAATCGTTTCTCCTTTTCGCACATTCCGAACAGAAGCAATTTTCTCATTTACTTTTTGTCCCTCTAGATGACCACCACGTATTTTCGCACCTTGCCCAAATTTCAATTCAAATGCTTTAATATTGCTTTCTTTTGCTTTCTCCATAAATTTCTCCATTGAAAAATTACCACCCTCATCACGGTACCCAAATAAACCCGGACCAATTTGCGCAACGATATTCGCACCTGTATGTAAATGTTCTGGAATAACGCCACCTTCGCCAGTATTAATCCACGATCCGCCAGCCATCTTCGCACCAAATCCGCTCGCTAAAATATAATTTTCGCCAATCGCACCGTAAGAAGTCGCAGATGCCCCAAACATGCCATGTAGTTTCCACGGATATTTGCGGTTTTCACCGACGATAATTGCATCGTCTTCTTCATATAACCAAAGATTCGTTGTATCCGCTGTCAATTTTTCTCTTCGTGAAAATAACCCTTCTTTATGAATCACATACTTTTTCCCTTCACGTTCTTGCGTTACATTCACACTTAATTCATCTGTTAATATCGGAAATAATGTATTAGCAATATAATATCCAGATGCATCAAAATCTCGTTTTGATCCAAAACCGAGTATTTCTGAACGGTATTTCGCTAGAAACATTACACTTTGAAAATCATAACGTGAAAAGGGCTTTCCATCCGTATCATGATCAAACCAATATTGCCTAAATTCCGGTCCTATCTTTTCAAGTAAATAACGCATCCTTCCTAAGTATGGATGCAGCTTTAATATAGAATGATGCGTCCGTTTTTTAATAAAAAATGTAATAATAAAAAAAATGATTAATAGTAACATCAATAAGAGCAATATACTAATAATAACGAGTAGCGTTTCACTCATCCCGCTTCCTCCTATGAAAATCCATAATAAAAGGAGAACACCTGATGTGTTCTCCTTTTATCTTTATTCAAATTAACGTAGCAAGATGCTCTTTCGCATCATATTCAACTAAACTTTCAGCATTTTTAATTCGATGAACAAAATCTGGATTAGCTATTAAAGGTCTTCCGAATGCCACTACATCAATTGTTCCTTCTTGCAACGCTTCTTCAGCCTCTTTCCGATTTAAATTCCCTACTCCTACAATCGTACCCTCCCAATATTTTCTTACTAATTGATGAAAATTCTTTCCGTCAGCAATAACTGCTGTATAATTCATCGTTGAAGGGTGAATCATCGTTAATCCAACTTCGTTGAACATATTTACAAACGTTTCAATTGCAAGCTCAGGGTTTTCCCACATATAAGTTGGATTATCACCTTTGAAAGCAGAGAAACGAAGAAGTGTTTTATCAGCCCCAACAGCTTCTATTACAGCCTTTGTTACTTCTTTCATAAACGTTAGCCTTTGCTTTAAATCTCCGCCGTATTTATCAGTACGCTTATTTGCGAACTCATAAGTAAATTGATCGATTAAATATCCGTGTGCACCGTGTATTTCTACTCCATCAAATCCAGCTTCGATCGCGTTTTTCGCAGCTTGTGCGTATTGACCAATCACCTCTTGTATTTCTTCTAACGTCATTGCTTCTGGCGTGTCGAACGGTTTACGAAAACGCGGAACATTTCCCTCTGCAGCGATAGCAGACGGTGCTTGTGGCATTTGCCCACCAATTATCTCGTGATGGCTCATACGGCCAACATGCCATATTTGAGCAATAATCGTTCCACCTTCTTTATGTACTGCCTCTGTAACAGGCTTCCACGAATCGATTTGCTCTTGTGTATAAATCCCTGGTACTCCTGGATTTCCTTTTGCTCTTGGGCTAATGACGATTCCCTCTGTAATAATTAAGCCAACTCCATCAGCTGCACGTTTTCTATAGTACTCGACTACATCAGTACCAACGATTCCTGTTTCATGATTCGCGAAACATCTCGTCATCGGTGCCATTGCTATGCGATTACGAAGAGACCAAGATCCAATTTGAATCGAGTCAAATAACTTCGTTTCTTCAATATTTTCAAAAGAACCCCAATCATTTATATTTGTTCCTTCATAAATACTTGCTGCTTTATTATTTGAACTTGTCATTTTTCTTCCCCCTAAAAAATTCTTACTATAATCGCATCATACTTACTTTTAGATAGTAACGTCAATTTATACGCTCTTATGTAGAAATATTCGCATAATAAAACTAACTGTTTTTTAACTTTAAGGGTTCTGGTATTCAAGACACTACTGTCTATTTTTATGTTCAGTAAGTGGATGAGGAAAATACTTGTTAAGTGGATGTTTTCTTTTCTTCTAGTTTTATTACTATAGAATATATTGGTAATTGTTTTTCAAACTATTTACTAAAAAAACGATTTCCATTGTACTATATTCAAACTTACAGTAACGAGGCTTCAATCATTCATTTGTTTTTTATTGTACAAACAAAATTTTAGGAACGAATAAAAGACTCCTACATAGTTGAACGTATTTTTTCTTATTTAACTTTTAGTAAGAAGGATAACAATGAAAACAAAAGCTATCGTTTCTAAACCCGAAAAAGATTTTAATATGCAAGAAGTATACTTAGACGAGATTAAAGACGATGAAGTACTAGTAAAAATTATCGCTTCTGGTATATGTCATACAGATGCAACAGTTTTAGATGGGACAATGCCCACACCAAAACCAGTTGTTTTAGGACATGAAGGTTCTGGTATTGTGGAAAAAGTGGGAAGTAATGTAACATCCGTTACACCTGGTGACCATGTAGTACTCGGATTCTCTTACTGTGGTCATTGTGAAAGTTGCTTAGATGGTAATGCTGCTGCTTGCGAAAATATGATTGAGTTAAACTTCTCTGGAAAAAACAAACGCCATGTAACACCTATACACGATCTTAGCAATAATGATATTTCTCAATTCTTCGGCCAATCTTCATTCGCATACCATGCCGTAGTTGATGAAAATAATGTTGTAAAAGTAACAAAAGATGTTGATATACGTTTGTTAGGTCCACTTGGTTGCGGAATTATGACTGGTAGCGGTACAATCTTACATTCACTACAAGCAAAACCAGGTAGTAGCCTAGTTGTATTTGGAACTGGCGCTGTTGGTCTTAGTGGCTTAATGACAGCTAAAATTGCTGGATGTACCACAATCATTGCCGTTGATATTCATGATAGTCGTTTAGAATTAGCAAAAGAATTAGGGGCTACACACACGATTAATAGCTTAATCGAAGATCCAGTTGCCAAAATTAAAGAAATTACAAACGGTGGAGCTCATTACTCATTTGAAACAACTGGCGTAAATACTGTTACACTTCAATCCATTCAATGTTTACGAGTAAAAGGGACTATGGCAACTGTTGCTGTCGGTAAAAAAGATTTAACTATAAACGTAACAAATGAAATTGTCGTAAAAGCTATTACAATTAAAGGAGTAGTTGAAGGTGATGCAGTGCCACAACTATTCATTCCAAAATTAATTAATTTCTATCAAAAAGGATTATTCCCATTCGATACATTTGTACAATTCTATTCTTTTGAAGAAATCGCTCAAGCATTTGAAGATTCTAAAACAGTGAAAACGATTAAGCCGATTATCGTAATGGAGTAACATCTGTTTGCTTTCTCTTGATAACTAACATAAAAAAAGCCGTGCAAAAGCACGGGTTTTTCCCCATATACGTACATCAGCCTCGCCATTTATATTCTTTCGCGATTGATTTCTTAGTCCACATCGCCTAGTCTCCATCTCTGTCATTGCTCTAAAGAAGATAGGGAACAAATTCGTTTCCAACATGCAAACAACAAGCATTACGATAATAATTGCATATCTAACACATTGTTTTTTCTATTTATCCGTTCATCCCCATGAAAAAAGGAGCTGTCACATAGTCGAATTATCGACTATATGACACTCCTTTTTAGTTGACCGTATATGGCTAAAAATTCATTTATCTCTTTAATATAAAGAATATAAACAATTATTATCTCTTCACATATAAAAAATTCCTTAGCAGTAGAAGTGAGAATGGTTCAGTATTCTTCTAAAAATAATAACTTATAAACCTAAAACAATGAAAGCCCTACCTCTCTTTCATCCTTACGGCTCCTCGTCCGTGCCAGTGTGAATCAGGATTGCAAAAATCAAGTAACTATTCTATCGAAGTGTTTAATTAAACTTCGAATATTCGTAAAGAATTTAAAAAATAAAAATGGATTTGATTGTAGTAATAACAAAAGAGGTTAATGCTCTAAAAGTGGTTTGAAAGAATTGAATGTCTTTGAAATGATTAATTCTCTATAATTATGTTCCCAAAAAATTCAAAACCTTTTTTGGGATCTAATACATTATTTGTAATGAATCTTAACAAAAGCTTTTTATTTGACTTTCTGTGATACCTTCAATTAATCCCAGTTCACTAATCAAAAATTCGTGTGCGTTATCTAACATTTTCTTTTCGCTTGCATTAAGTGCTTTTTCTTTCTGCATACGTAATAAATCACGTACAACTTCAGCACCTTCTTGTATTTTACCCGTCTTTATTTTATCAGTGTTCAATTTATACCTTTGTTTCCACGTAAGTAATCTATCAGATTCTCCATGTTGAAAAATATCCAATATGTGTGCTATTGCCGTTATATCCGTGACTGGTCGTATATTTGAGCTCAATATTCTCCCTGCCGGAATCATTACTTCCATATTACTACCCGACATTTTTATAACATAATATTGTTGTTTTTCTCCTGTGATTTCCTTCTCTTCTATGGCTTTAATTATACCTGCTCCCTGCATTGGATAAACAATGTTATCGCCAATTTGAAACAAATAATCCACCTCCATATATGGTAACCTTCTCAATCTTAACACACAATCAATTTTTTAGCAAAATTTTTATTTTATCATAAAATTATTTTTAATGTCAATCCTTTCGAACTAAGAAAATAATTTCGTAAAATATCATTAAAAACCCGCAATCTTATTAACTTTTCCTCACATATATACATTCTAATTTCACCTTCTCTTTTTACATAAAAACACATTACTACATATAAATAGTAATGTGTTTTTTATACGGAATCGTTAAACATTCCCTATTAATTTCACGCCTATACACTTACCTGCTTACGTACTGTCTCTCTCGCTAAAAGAAAACTCATAATCACTTGTGCAGCTACTCGACTCGTCATATCTCTGAAATCAAGGGTTGGATCAATTTCTACTATATCCATCCCTTGAACGAGCGGTTCTTTACCAAGAAATTCAATCGCATCAAGTAAAGTCGTACTATCCATACCGCCAGGACCAATTGCTGGACAACCTGGTGCAAATGCTTGATCTAGTACATCCATATCAAGAGAAATGTAAATAGAAGTCACGCCTTGCTTTCTTAATACTTCAATACTTTCTGTGATAATATCTTTGATTTGTCGCTCTCGTACATCTTTCATTGTATACACTGTCACGCCATGTTCTTTTGCATATTCATGGTACGCTCGTGCATTTGAAAAATTACGAATTCCGATTTGAACGAGTTGTTTTCCTGTAATGACATCATTTTCTAGTAAACTACGGAACGGTGTCCCATTTGATGGGCCACCATCATCTAAATTACGTAAATCATGATGGGCATCAAATTGAATAACGCCGACCTTCCCTTTACTATTTGCAAACCCTGTTATACTCGGAAAACTAATCGAATGGTCACCACCAAGAACGATTGGTATCATGTTCGGATTTACTTTCGTTACATGACCAACTGTTTTCGCAATTCGCTTATGACTTTCTTTTATATCCGTCACATGCATCGTAATATCGCCGCAATCATATAAGACACTTTCTTTCATATCATGTTCTTCTGTAATTGCGTACGTGCTATATGCATCTAACATTGCACGAATTGTTTTTGGTGCAAAACTTGCTCCTGAATGACTAATAGATGGTTTAGAAAGGGGTGCTCCAATTAAGGCAGCACCGAATATTTCCAAGCCTTCCTCCCAATCTTTAATCATCTCACTCCATTTTGTCACTTCACGATCGATAAACTTTGCATTTTTCTTTAAATAGTGGCCGTGCTCCACGATTGTTCACCTCTTGTATATGCGATATTACCATTTTTCCATACTGTATTTACATGACTTACGCCGTAATGATACGGTACGTAAGCATAATTGTAAGCATCCCATAGAACTAAATCTGCCTTGCGACCAACTCTAATTTTCCCAGCTACATCGCCACGATTAATTGCGTAAGAAGAGTTAACTGTTACTGCATTCCAAACTTCTTCTGGTGTCATTTTCAGCTTGAGCATTGCAATGCTCATAATAAGCTGAATGTTCTCAGTTGGACAACTACCTGGGTTAAAGTCTGTAGCCAAAGCAACTGCAACACCTTCATCAATCATTTTACGTCCACGAGCAAAGCTTTCTTTATTTAAATAGAAAGTTGTTCCTGGTAATAAAGTCGCTACTGTATTAGAGTTTGCAAGCATTTCAATTCCTTTATCAGAAGCGCCAACTAAATGGTCCGCTGATGCTGCACCAATTTCAGCCGCTGCTTCCGCGCCACCAAGAGGGTCAATTTCATCTGCATGAATTTTCACATCAAACCCAAGCTCTTTCGCTTTTAATAAAAACTCTTTTGACTCTTCAACAGAGAACACACCTGTTTCACAGAAAATATCAACGAATTCAGCTAATTGCTTCTCTTTCATTTCTGGCAGTAGGTCTAACATCCATTGTAAAAATTCTTTTGATCTACCTTTATACTCTTTCGGAACTGCATGAGCACCTAAAAATGTGGAAACTAAATCAATCGAGTGCTCTTTTTGTAATTGTGCAGTTGCCTCTAATTGTTTCCATTCCGTCTCATCATCTAATCCGTAACCACTCTTCGCTTCTACAGTTGTAACTCCGAAAGATAGCATACGGTCTAAATGGAATTTCGCTTTTTGAACAAGTTCTTCTTTCGACGCCTTTTTCGTTGCATTTACAGTTGAAAGAATACCTCCGCCTTTTTCTAAAATTTCTAAGTACGGAACTCCTTGTAATTTTAGTGCGATTTCATTTTCACGAGATCCACCAAATACAAGGTGAGTATGCGGATCAACAAGACCAGGAGAAACCATTTTCCCGCCGCAATCAATAACTTCTTTCGCTTGTAATCCTTTAGCTTCTTCCACTGTTCCAACGAAAGTAATTACGCCGTTTTCAATTCCAACCACACCATTTTCGATAACAGGAAGCGTGTTCATCGCTTCCCGTCTTAACAAACCATCTTCTTGATCCATTGTTAGTAATTGACCGATATTTATTAGTAAAGTGTCCAGCATGTTTTCTCCTCCTTATTTCATCATCGGAATGTTAACGCCTTTTTCTTTCGCAGTTTCTACAGCTAAGTCATACCCTGCATCAACGTGACGAACAACACCCATACCAGGGTCAGAAGTTAATACGCGCTCAATACGTTTTGCTGCTGCTTCTGTTCCATCTGCAACGATAACCATTCCAGCGTGAAGTGAATAACCCATACCAACGCCACCACCGTGGTGAACAGATACCCAGCTCGCACCGTTTACACTATTAATTAATGCATTTAAAATTGGCCAGTCTGCTACTGCATCACTACCGTCTTTCATCGCTTCTGTTTCACGGTTTGGAGATGCTACTGATCCGCAATCTAAATGGTCACGACCGATAACGATTGGTGCTGATAATTCACCATTTGCCACCATTTCATTAATAATGCGACCAAATTTCGCGCGCTCACCGTAACCTAACCAACAAATACGAGATGGAAGACCTTGGAACTCAACTTGCTGACGAGCCATACGAATCCAGTTACATAAATGCTCATTATCCGCAAACTCACGTAATATTACTTCGTCTGTTTTATAAATATCTTCTGGATCACCAGAAAGTGCTACCCAGCGGAATGGTCCTTTTCCTTCGCAGAATAATGGACGGATAAATGCTGGAACGAATCCTGGGAAATCGAATGCATTTTTCAAACCTTCATCGAAAGCAACTTGGCGAATGTTATTTCCGTAATCAAATGTAATTGCGCCTTTTTCTTGCATAGCAAGCATTGCTTCTACATGTTTTGTCATGCTTTCTTTTGATAATTGTACGTAACGTTCTGGATCTTCTTCACGAAGTTTCGCTGCTTCTTCTAATGTGAAACCTACTGGAATATAACCGTTTAATGGATCATGAGCAGATGTTTGATCCGTAACTAAATCTGGCGTAATATTGCGCTTCACTAGTTCTGGTAAAATCTCTGCCGCATTTCCTAATAAACCAATTGAAATTGGTTCTTTCTTCTCTTTATACTCGTTCGCAACCGTTAATGCTTCTTCTAATGATTCTGTATACATATCACAGTATCTCTTTTCAATACGACGATCGATGCTGCGCTTATCAACATCAATAGCAATGACAACACCGCCGTTCATCGTTACAGCAAGAGGTTGTGCACCACCCATACCACCTAAGCCGGCAGTAAGTGTTAATGTACCTTTTAATGAACCATCGAAATGTTGACGTGCCGCTTCGCCAAACGTTTCATATGTTCCTTGTAAAATACCTTGTGTTCCAATGTAAATCCAGCTACCTGCTGTCATTTGTCCGTACATCATAAGACCTTTTTTCTCTAGTTCACGGAAGTGATCCCAGTTCGCCCATTTTGGTACTAAGTTTGAGTTCGCTAAAAGAACGCGAGGTGCATCTTCATGCGATTTAAAAATTGCAACTGGTTTTCCTGATTGAACAAGTAATGTTTCATCGCTTTCTAACGTTTTTAATGAATCTACAATCGCATGGTAGCTTTCCCAGTTACGAGCTGCACGGCCAATTCCGCCATATACAACTAATTCTTCTGGTTTTTCAGCAACTTCAGGATCTAAATTGTTCATTAACATACGAAGTGCAGCTTCTTGAACCCACCCTTTCGTTTGTAATTCAGTACCTCTTGGCGCGCGAATTGTTTGTTTAACTTTTTCCATTTCAATCTCTCCCTTTTCTCATTTTATAGTGCCGCGTTTACATCTAATCTTTCTTTTATCGAATAATTCGTTTTTAACCAGTGCGTAATATTTTCAATATCCGTTGAGAATATGCGATCATTTGTAATAGAAGGTACTTGTTGACGGCCTTGATGGTAGAAGCTCTTCGTCACTGTACTCATGTTTTCAATACCGCGATATTCTGCTGCTTGCATCGCACAAATCATCTCAATTGAAAGAACACGTCTTACATTTTGAATAATTTGATGTGCATGGCGTGAAGCGATTGTTCCCATACTTACGTGATCTTCTTGGTTAGCTGATGACGGGATTGAATCAACACTCGCTGGATGTGCTAACGTTTTATTTTCAGAAACAAGTGACGCTGCAGCGTATTGCATAATCATTGCACCAGACTGAAGTCCTGGTTCTGGACTTAAAAATGGAGGTAAATCATTTAATTGCGGATTTACTAAACGCTCGATACGACGCTCTGAAATATTTGCAAGTTCCGCCATTCCTACTTTTAAGAAGTCCATCGCAAACGCAATCGGTTGACCATGGAAATTCCCACCCGAAATTACTTTTTCTCCGCCATCAAAGATTAGCGGATTATCTGTTGCTGCATTCATTTCAATTTCTAATTTTTCTTTCACATAATTTAAAACTTGCCAAGAAGCACCGTGTACTTGCGGGATACAACGAAGTGAATATGCATCCTGTACTCGTAGTTCTCCTTGTTTTGTTGTTAATTTACTATCATGAAGGATGTCACGAATTCTGCTCGCTACTTCCACTTGCTCTTTATAACCACGTGCCTTATGAACATTTTCATCAAATGCATCAATAATGCCTTGTAATCCTTCAATTGTCATCGAAGCAATGAATTCAGCTTGATACGCCATTGCTTCTGCTTCTATATAAGAAAGAACTCCTTGCGCTGTCATCGCCTGCGTACCATTGATTAATGCAAGCCCTTCTTTCGCTTCAAGTTCAATCGGTTCAAGCCCTTCTTCTGTAAGAGCAACCATCGCATGAACGCGTTTCCCCTTATAGAACACTTCACCTTCGCCTAATAATACAAGCGCAAGATGAGATAAAGGTGCTAAATCGCCACTCGCACCAAGTGACCCTTGTTGCGGAACGACTGGGTGAATTTTACGATTTACAAACTCAAGAAGCATATTTACAACAAGTGGTCTAACACCAGATACTCCTTTAAGCATTGTGTTCGCTCGTAAAATTAACATACCGCGTGATACTTCTTCAGGGAATGGATCACCTATACCGCATGCATGTGACTGAATTAAATTGTGTTGAAGTGCCTTTACATCATCTTTTTGAATAAGCACATCACTGAACTTTCCAAATCCAGTTGTAATACCGTAAACGACTTTTCCGTCCTCTACAATTTTCTCAACAACTTCGCGGCACTCCGCCACCTTTTGCATACTATTTGGACAAGCTGTTACACCTTCCCCTTCAAGTAACAACCTCTTCATTTCTTCAATTGTCAATGTGTGTCCTGTTAACGTAATCATTCTTTTTCCTCCTTAAAAAGGCAAAAGGGGACCTTATCTTTTTAAGACAGACTTCTGTCCTAAAAAAGTAAGGCCCCCTTCTAACTAATAGACTATGGGCAAATCATATGTGATTAATTCCTAAACCAATCGCCTCATGCTCAGATCCTTTTACAGGTGCACCAATCGTTCCATATAATGCAACAGCAACCCATTCGCCTTCTTTTTTTCCGTCGTATGGTCTACCGCGCACAATTGCAAAGCGAAGTCCTACTGTACGAAGAACGTCTGCTAACTGAATTTGACCTCTCGTCACTCCGTACAAAGCTTCCATAATTGCATGATAAAGTGCATGTGTTTCTCTGTAAACATCTGTTTCAATAACTTGGGTGCTCTTAGCCGCTGTTTCCATTGCTGCTACAACTTTTTGCGAATTCATCGAACCCACTTTCCCCGTACAATACTTCCAACCTTTTGGAATAGATAATACAGGGCTTTCATTCTCATCCGCAAGTGCCAACAACATGGCCATACGACCAATTCGATGTGTTCCTTGAAGAAGCATGTGACTCTCTCATTTCTTTTAATTATTTGAATATTTCTTAATTTAAGAATATATGAAAACGGTTAAATCGTCAATAGTTTAAACTCACATTCGAACAATTTTTTCATCCCCTCCATTTGTGTACACAAATGATTTACACGAATTTTTCAGGCGTGCTATAGTCTCACTAACAGATGCAAAGGGGCGATATTTCAATGACGAAGCGAAAAGATATTCATTTTCGAATTGAAGAAAAATTACTTGAAAGGTTTGAATCTGCACTCCATTACGAAGGTTTAAAGAAAACCGACGTATTAACACACGCGATTCAGCAATTTTGTACGAAAGTGGAATGCGAAAAGATGAATGATGTAAAACGCCAATACAACGTAAGCAACCATTTACAAACACGTATCGATACGCATAAACATTACGAAGAAAAACAAGTAAATTTAGATGAACTCGTCATGGAACATTTACAACTTCAAGGAGAAGAAAAAATATTAGAGGTTGGGTGTGCTAATGGAAATTTTCTTTCCCTTTTACAAACTAACGGTCATAAAGGCCAACTAACCGGTTTTGATCAATCAAAAACGATGCTTTCTGAAGCTGCAATAAAGAATAGCATAATTGAATGGAAACTAGGTGATGCTGGTAAACTCCCTTTTGAAGCTAATTGCTATGACTGGGTCATCGCAAGACATATGTTATATCACATGAAAGATGTCGAAAAAACAGTGCAAGGATTCCATAAAGTAATTCGTCCCGGAGGCTCACTTTTAGCTACAACAAATTCTAACGTTACATTACCTCATATAGTTGAAATGTGTAACCGCATGTTAGACGCATTTGATTTACCGAAAACAACATCATCAGTCACTCCATTTTGTTTAGAAAATGGTAAAGAGATATTACAGTCTGTTTTTCCAACTGTTGAAGAAACAGTTATTCATAATGCTCTCGTTTTTCATCATGCTACTCCGATTGCAAGCTATATTTCTAGCATGTTTCCGTCGCTAAATATACCTGATAATACACTTCTTCACGAGGAAATGAAGGAATGGCTAATAGAAGAAGTAGAAAATGAATTGTCACTTCATAACGGTATATGGCGCGATCCGAAAACGTTAGCCATTTATCGATGTCAAAAAGAAAAAAGCTAGCATTAGCTAGCTTTTATACATTCTCATGTAAAAGTTTGTCCATCATCATATTGCCCTTTCCGCCATAAAAATTTATATTATGTTCGTTCGCTACTCCAAAATAAGAAGCAACTGCTATTCCGAATGGTACGAAAGCATGCCCCTGTGCTGTAATAATATTTGAGTGTCGCACAACTTCTTCATACACAAAATTTTCTACTGGAAAACAATCTAATTTTTTATAATCCATAGTCACTGTATACGAGATGTCTTTGAATAAGCCTGCTTTTGCTATCGCATACGGTCCAGCACAAATCGCAGCTACTAATTTTACTTTTTCAGAAAATTGGCGAATGACTGAAAAGAGAATATCTGCGTCTTTCATATGTACTGCGTCTCCCCCTGGAATCATAATCCCCTCATATTCATCTACACGCACTTCACTTAATTCTATATGCGGTTGTACTTGCAATCCTGTTTCACTTATAATCAACTCTTTTGTTAAGCCCGCAGTAATGATTTCATATTTCTTTTTCAACAATGCTGTTGCTACTGTA
Organism: Bacillus pretiosus; assembly: GCF_052947655.1. Taxonomy (NCBI): domain Bacteria; kingdom Bacillati; phylum Bacillota; class Bacilli; order Caryophanales; family Bacillaceae; genus Bacillus; species Bacillus pretiosus. The sequence continues at coordinate 3,512,983 of NZ_CM129593.1, forward strand.
ATTTCAAACTCCGCAAATGTTGGGTATACGAATAATAATATTTTTTTCATAGTCCTTTCTCCTTTAACCAGCCCATAAAATATGCTTCTAACTCATCCACTGTTAATGTATTCGTGTCCACATAAGTTACAGGAAATTGTTTATACCATTCTTTTTCAGTTTCTACTAATTTAAATAGTTCTTCAAATGTACTGCGGTTTCTTGTCCTATCATTATTTTTTCTATCATATACATTCTTTTTCGTAACATCTAAATAAAAAATTGCATCCGAACAGCATTCTCTTAATTTATACAATTCATCTTTTAATTCTGTTTCTATATCCCACTCTTTCCCTATCATTTTCGGATAAAAGAGTGTATAAAATTCAATATCTTCTGGTCCGCGATCAAAAATCACGACTGAATCTTTCACATTTTGAAACTCCTTTATTTTTGCTTCCATGAACATTTTTTGATTTATAATAAACCCTTCTTTTGAATTCATATCCAAATTTAATTGTTTTCTCTTTTCTACAATTGGATATGGATTTTCATATATAATTGAAAATCCACATCGCTCTAACCTTATAGCCAATGTTGTTTTCCCACTTGCCATCGGTCCTTGGAGTGAAATTACATATGCCATTCCTCTCATTCCCTTGCACTTTAGTACACCTATAATATACAGAATTTTGAAAACTATAAACAGAATATATATCACCTTGTTTCTTAATCTTATCTAACTTATAATAAAAATAGAGATTATGACGGACGCATCAATAATGTAAGCTTGGAAATCCAAGCTTACATTATTTTTTGCTTTCCCTTTTCTAATAAAAAGAGTATACTAATTTAGAACGTATGTTCTTAATGATTACATACAGTAAGGAGATAGAACAATGGTATACGATACAAAAGCAATTTCTTGGAATGAGTCTTTAAAACAACTTCAACGCCGCTATACAAACAAACAAGTTGATCGAAAAGAATTTGAAGATATTGAACTGATGGAATTCTTCCGCGATAACGACTACATTTCTTTACCTACACATATAAGCGGCCTATCAACAGCACGTTTTACTTCTTACTCTATTTTCACAACTGAAGATAAAGATCGTAAAGTTGGCACATTAATCATTGAATATGTAGAAGATGATAATAATAATTTATGTGTTGAACAACTATACTTTGTTTAAATGATAACGCTTGGTCAAATTGACCAGGCGTTCTTGCTTTCTATGAATATCACTGTTTATAATATGAATAAAAGAAAACCGCAATCATTAAGGGGGGATAAGCTTGCTCGAAGGATGGTTCAGTTGGTTCATAGTGCTATGGACTGTTATTTTATTAGGACTTATGTCTATCGGTGGATACTTTATGTTCAGAAAATTCCTAAAACGATTACCTAAAGAAGATGGTATGTCCATTTTAGATTGGGAAGAGCACTATATTAATAAAACTAGACATTTATGGGATGAAGAACAAAAACAATTGTTAGAAGAGCTCGTAAGTCCTGTTCCAGAACTATTTCGCGATGTTGCTAAATCAAAAATTGCTGGCAAAATCGGAGAACTGGCATTACAAGAAAAAGCCTCTCAAATTACACAAGATTTAATTATCAAAGGATATATTATTGCTACACCGAAGCGTGATCATAAATTTTTAGTAAAAAAACTACAAGAAAAAGAGATTGATTATTCAAACTATAAGTCTTTACTCGCAAAATAACTTCACATTATTTTCAATAAAAAAGACAGCGCCTTTGACGCTGTCTTTTTATTTTATACATATACAGTTTTTAAGTTAATTTCATATCTTTTTCATTATAAAAACCATCTTCTTTTTCCATTTCCTTCTGTAATTTCGTAAAGGAACGGTACATAGCAATTCTCCATGACACAATCATCGCGAACGCCAGTAAGAAGAACATGCCACTAAGTTGTCCTAAATCAAGAGATTGACTTAAGTATGTTTTAAATACAATCCGCACGACAAGTAATCCAATTAATATAAAAACAAATGCTTTTGAACGCTTCAAATAAATCTCTTGTCCTCTAATTTCAAATTTAGATGTTTTAATAAGAAAAATAGAGAAAAACAAACCGACGCCAATTGCTTCTAACATTTCTGCTGGAGTTAATCGAAATTCAGGAAAAACAAACATCAACGCTCCCGTGCTCATAAAAAATGGTGGAAGTATAATTTTTTTCAATGTTGCCGGTTTCTTAGCTGCTTTTAAACGAATAAACATCGCACCAACAGCCATACAAACAGCAACGATACTGGATAAAACAACTATGTTCATATTTTCTCATCCTTTTTTGTGGCTATATGCAAAATATACTTTCATTATATGCTTTTCCGTTAGTATTTCCAACATTTTCACAGAATAATACTAAAAACCGGTAAAACCACCAAATAAACTTGAGAAATATACGATAATTTTCGTCATCCAGTTGAAATATAGGAAGATACCCATGACAATCATAACATATCCTCCAATCTTCATGAATTTCATACTATTTCTTTTAATCCAAGACATTTTCGTAATAAAGAATGATAGTACGAAAAATGGGATAGCAAACCCAAGTATGTATGCTATCATATAAATCATTGCTGATTCTGGATTTGTTGCAGCTAATCCAATTACAGACACTAAAATAGGTCCAGTACATGGTGTCCACCCTGCAGCAAAGGCCAACCCAATTAGAACGGATCCCAAATAGCCACTCGGACGATTTTTAAACGTAAATTTACGGTCTTGCATTAAAAACTTTGGCTTAAACACACCGACAATAATAAGACCGAACACGATGATAAATATACCACCTAACTGTCTAATTAAATCTTTATAATTTGTAAAGATGCCTCCAATAAAACTTGTACCAAATCCAATTGCAATAAATATAATTGAAAATCCAAGTAAGAAAAACGCTGTATGTATCATACTTCTTTTGCGAAGCATTGCATTTTCTTCTTTCAACTCAGAAACCGACATACCTGTTATGTACGATAAAAATGCCGGATAAAGCGGTAAGCAACATGGGGAAATAAATGATAAAAATCCAGCGCCAAACGCTAAAAAAATACTAATATCTTGCATGATTCCACTCCTCTCCTTACATATTGTAGCAAAAACACATAAAAATACTATGAACAATTCGTGAACTCACTTTAACAACGTGATAATAAGAAAAACTACCCTTACAAACAGTTTCTAATAAAACGTTTTCATTTCCTTCTATTATATAGAACAATCTTAATTGGACTAAGAAACTTCTCTAATTGTTATTAACATAACAAAGGTAACATAGTTTCTCAAATGATTAGCACACTATAATGGACTACCCTTCTATATCCCTAAAAAATATTTTTTTCAAATGCTGTCTTTATACAATACGAAGCTGATTTTACAATACTTTTATTATTACTAATTTCAAGATTATGCATAAATATCATACTTTTATTATTATTCTATAAAATGTCACACTTTTCTTTTATTTGACCCTTTATTTTTAATTTTGTATACTTCCCTCTAGTTATATATGTCCGTTAGGAACAATTTCATATAGATGGGAGGAATTTTTCATGCTTCGTTATTCTCTTTTAGTTTTATTAGGAGCGTGTAGTTATGGGATTTTAGCTATTTTCGTTAAACTTGCCTATGCAGAAGGATTTTCACTTGGAGAGGTAATTGGCAGCCAATATTTGTTCGGTTGGATTATTTTGCTTGCTATTACTCTTCTATTTTCTAGACATCGTGTTCCATTAAAACAAGCGTTAATTTTATTCGTTGCAGGTACATCTGCAAGTTTTACTGGAATTTTTTATTATGCTTCATTAAAAACTGTACCAGCATCTATTGCAATTATACTTTTATTCCAATTCGTTTGGGTCGGAATTATTATTGAAGCAGTCGCAACAAAAACATTACCTTCAAGAGAAAAGGTTATTTCCGTTATTTTCTTACTTGCAGGTACATTTTTATCAAGTGGTTTACTAGAAAAATCAGCAGGTGATTTCGATATGACTGGAATCATACTAGGTTTATTATCTGCTGTTACATTCGCAACATACATTTTCGTGAGCGGAAAAGTTGCTGTTGAAGTACCTTCATTACCGCGCGGTGTTCTCTTAATGACTGGCGCTTTAACTTTAGTAATGATCGTATTCCCGCCAACATTTATTTTTAGCGGTGCAATTTCTGAAGGACTTTGGAAATACGGTTTAGGATTAGGAACATTTAGTATCGTCATTCCTTCTATCGCCTTTACAATCGGTATTCCAAAGATCGGTTCTGGCTTAGCGACTATTCTTGGTGCAGCAGAACTACCAGTTACAACAATTATGTCTGTATTCGTTTTAAAAGAAGCGGTGCTATCTTCACAATGGATCGGTGTATCACTTATTTTAATCGGTATTGCAATCCCGCAAATTGCCTATGCAATGCGTGGACGTTATCATAAACATCATACACACAAAAAATTGGCAGCATAAAACGAGAGAGGATTTTCATTTGAGAATCCTCTCTTTTCTTATTGTATAATTAATGTAAATACATTAATTAAGAAAGAAGGCATTATACGTGGCAGCAAATCTAGAGCAATTAACTGAGATGCTAATTTCTATTCGTCGAAATTTACATGAGCATCCAGAATTATCATACGAAGAATTTGAAACGACGAAGACTATAAAAAATTGGTTAGAAGAGAAAAACATTACGATTATAAATTCTAGTTTAGAAACAGGCGTTATTGCTGAAATTTCAGGGAATAATAGCGGACCAATTATAGCAATCCGTGCTGATATTGATGCCCTTCCTATTCAAGAAGAAACACATTTACCGTACGCTTCAAAAAGTCCCGGTAAAATGCATGCTTGTGGGCATGATTTTCATACAGCTGCTATTATAGGTGCCGCTTATTTATTAAAAGAAAAAGAATCTTCTCTTAGCGGAACTGTACGCTTTATATTCCAACCAGCTGAAGAAAGTAGCAATGGTGCTCGCAAAGTAATTGAAGCCGGGCATTTACATGGCGTGCAAGCTATTTTCGGTATGCATAATAAACCTGATTTACCAGTAGGTACAATCGGTATTAAAGATGGTCCACTGATGGCCGGGGTCGATCGATTTGAAATTGAAATTCACGGAGTTGGTACACATGCAGCTGTACCAGATGCTGGGGTAGACCCTATTGTCGCGTCCTCTCAAATCGTGATGGCACTCCAAACAATTGTAAGCCGAAATATAAGCTCTTCACATAATGCCGTCGTCAGTGTCACAAACATCCATTCAGGAAATACGTGGAACGTAATTCCTGAAAAAGCAACGCTGGAAGGAACTGTACGTACATTCCAAACTGAAACACGTGAAAAGATTCCTGCACTAATGAAACGTATTATTCAAGGGGTTTCTGATGCATTAGGTGTAAAAACAGAATTTCGTTTTTATGCAGGTCCTCCTGCTGTTCATAACGATACATCTTTAACAAACTTATCCTCTCAAGTTGCTGAAAAAATGAATTTAAATATCATCTCTCCTACCCCGTCAATGGCCGGAGAAGATTTTTCTTTTTATCAACAAGAAATACCTGGTTCATTCGTTTTTATGGGAACGAGTGGTACACATGAATGGCATCATCCAGCTTTTACAGTAGATGAGCAAGCATTACCTATAAGTGCAGAATACTTCGCTTTGTTAGCTGAAAAAGCACTTAAACAATTTGCATAAAAAAGGAGCCGTTAAGAAATACTTAACGGCTCCTTTTTTTAAGTTAAATCGCGTTTTAAAAATACTGTATAGGAAATGCTTAAAAATACAAATAAATATAGTAATAACATACATGAAGCAAACGGGAATGTTACTCCATCAATAAAACTTCCATTCTTTGAAATACTGTATAAATCTGTGTTTGCTGGCAATAAATATTTCGCCCAATCATATCTAGTCGCTGCTAATAATGCAATATTTCCTGATAAAGCAAGAAATAGTGAAATACCAATCGCACCTCCACTAGATCTTGTTAATACAGAAATCATAAATGCAAACGCTGCGTACACAATCGTCGGCAACCACGATAAAATATAATACTTACTAGCTTCCACAAAAATATTTTGTTTTATAATATTTCCATCTTGGAAAATAAGCTCGCTCCATGCAGGCTGTTGGAATTTATAAATAACAAGTCCACATAAAGTGGAGAAAATCATATTAAATATAAACAATAACGCTGCAAATATCACAATTGCTAAAAATTTAGATGTCAAAATTTTAAATCGACTCGCTGGTCGTATCGTTAAAAATTTATATGTTCCCCAGCTATATTCATTCGCAAAAATTGTACTTGCATACACGAGGATAAATGGGAGCAATATTGGAAATACGATAAAACCTGTATCTCTCATGAAAGAAAGCGGAGAACTGCTTGCCGGTGCTGTATCTGTATCTAAATGCTTCATCTTAAGCTGATATTCCTTTACAAGCTCGTCCCCAGATCGTTCTGCTAATATAGCTTCTTTTTTCATACCTAGCTTTTTCTCTATTTCTACAGTTCGTTCTGTATAATCGGCTTTCCATCCTTTTGTTTCCGGTTCTAAATACTTTACCGTAACCCACCCTAATCCCATTATTAATACTGCAATAACTGCAAAGGGAATAATCGTTCGCTTTCGCTTAAATATTTTATACAGTTCGTTATACACTAAATTAAACAATATCTTTTCCCCCTGTTAATTCTAAAAATTGCTCTTCTAACGTTTTTCTTTCTTCATATACACGATACACTTGAATATTTTTCTCAAGCAATATACGAATAACATTTGGGATTTCTTCATCTTTTACATGAATAAGTAGATCATTACCTTTTATTAAAACATCTTGGTCTAACATTTCTGCTGCTTTATTCGCATCATCTACACGTATACGGATTGTCTCCATCTCTTCTCTTTGATTATGCTGAATATTTTGCGTCGCCACATATTCTCCATGCTGAATAATGATAACTCTATCACACATTAATTCAACTTCTGAAAGTAAGTGACTAGATACAAGTACCGCTTTCCCTTGTTCATGTGCAATTTTCTTTATGTACATTCTCATTTCATGTATTCCACTAGGATCTAATCCATTCGTTGGTTCATCTAATATTAATACATCTGGATCGTGAATAAGCGCTTGAGCAATTCCTAAACGTTGTCTCATGCCGAGTGAATATGCTTTTACTTTTCGGTCAATTACTTGTCCCATCCCTAACAATTTCACTACTTCATCGATACGTTCTTCCGTCACGTTACCATTCATTCGTCCGAAATATGTTAAATTTTCATAGCCGCTCAAAAAAGGATAAAATTCCGGTGTCTCAATTACTGCTCCAATTTTCGCAGCAGTACTTTCAAATTGCTGTTTTACAGATTGACCGTCAATCCAAACTTCACCCTCTGTCATACGAATCATGCCGACCATCATTCTCATTAAAGTCGTTTTTCCAGCACCATTTGGTCCGAGCAAGCCAACTACTTCACCCTTTTTAACTTCGAAACTAATATTTTCTACAAGTGTCTTTGAACCGATTCGCTTCGTTAACCGCTCAACCTTTACAATTGATTGTTCATTTGTCATACTATACAACCTTTCCTTCCCATTCTTTGTCAGGTCTTTACACTGTAACATGATTATTTTTATGTGTAAAATAAGAAAAGGCATGATTTCTCATGCCTTTTCCTTAAATTAAAACGAATTTTCATCTTGTAAACTTTGAACAAATCGAAAACATTGCATCATCGATAATAGGACGACCACAATCATAATTATACTAACAACTACTATTGCATATATTGTAATCGGTGCACTATTTATCCCTTGTATTCCTGCTATTTTCATAAAGATAATCGTAAATAATTTCAAAAATAACATCCCATTCACTAATCCAAAAACAAACGCTGCTCCATAAATAAATAATTGCTCCTGACATAATAAACATAGTACGCCATTTCTCTTCCTACTCTCTGCTACATAAGATTTAATTTCCTCTTTCCTCACTTGCAGAAGAGAAAACGTTATTTTATATGTAGTAAAAATACAAATAAAAATGAATACAATAAACAGCATGTAAAAGCTCATTTGAAATAAAAGTGTAGTCTCTAATTTCCCAATAGCTCCTTCATTAAATTGGAGCGATATCATAAAAAATAAAATCATAGTACTCATAGCAACCCACATGAATTGCTTCATCCTTTTGGCAGCAAATGTTCTTATATTTTTTCTCACTAACTGACATAAAGACATATGTTCTTCCCCTACCTTACTTCATACCATACTCATTCTATACTACTAGTGTATAAAAATATGACATTTTAAACATCGCACTACAATCTGAATTTTTTCTAAGTCTTTAGTCCTAGAAAATAAAGCTGAAAATAAATTATATTCAGAATATAATCGTAAAAAGGAGGGGGTTGCATGCGCATAAAATTAATATCAATCTTATTTTTATTATTTCTCACAAGTTGTAGCTCACTTAAAAACAATGAGATCGCCATTGTTGAGCCATACAAATTAACAGAAGAGCAATCTTCTATTTTACAAATGACTCCTTTTCAAGAAGGAGACAGCATGTTTTATAACGTTACCCTAAAAAATGAAAAAGATGAAATACATGCTACAATTGATTATTATCAAAATGGTAAAAAAACAAACGTAATTGCGAATATAGCTACCTCCCATTTTCAAAAAAAGAAAGTAAAGCTTTCTTTTTTACCACCTCAATCCCAACTCGATAAAGATGTACAAGTGCAAAAACATTGGTATGTTAATATTGAAGGTAGTTCCATGCTCGCTCCTGAAGAAGCACCTCCAATCATAAATAGCTCTACCTCTACTACTCTTCAATCTGCTATAAACTTAACATACAATCAAAAGACGACTTTAGCGGCTATAATAAAAACGAATAAAGAAACCGTAAGAATTCCAATGCTTGAGGAAAAAACTGCTATTGACCAACTATTACAAGAAAACGAACATGTTTATCTCTTTAGTATAGAACTAAAAAAAGAACACTAAAGCGGAAATGCAATTATATTGCATTTCCGCTTTAGTGTTTAACGAGGTGTACTTTTTAACAAATTAATTAATCTCATCCTCAACTTCTATTCTTTTCTTCTCTCTTGCAATTTTCAAAAACTCTAAAAGTTCTGGATTAGTATTCATTTTTTTGTACGCTACTGACATTTCTGCAACAAAATTAGAATCACATAACTCTTTATATACGACTTCGGTTTTATACAATTTATTCGCCGATACAGGTATTACCGTAATTCCGATTCCTGCCGCTACAAGTCCCATAACTGTTTGATATTCCGTTGCTTCTTGTACAATGTGTGGACTAAATCCTACGTCGCGGCAAAGTGATAAAATTGTATCGTATAACGCTGGCCATACCGGTCTCGTAATAAATACGAACGGTTCGTCTCTTAAATCTTCAATATGTATTTCATCCTTTTCAGCAAGTGGATGTGCCTTCGGTAAACATAACGTACAAGAAAGCTTTTGAATTGGTTCTAACTCTAGTAATTGTGTTGGAATTGGCGGACGCAAAAAGCCAATATCAATACGGTTATCGTGAAGTGCATGCACCTGATCCGGTGTTGACAGTTCATGTAATGCAACAGACACTCTCGGAAATTTCTTTCTATACTCCCTTACGATAGATGGTAAAATATCATATATCGCTGCACCTACAAAACCAATTGAAAGTGATCCCACTTCTCCCCTTTGGGCACTTTGTGCAACTTCTACTGCTTTATCAATTTGTTCGAACGCTTTTTTTACTTCTTTTAAAAACATTTCTCCAGCTTCTGTTAATTCAACTTTTCTCTTCGTTCTTGAAAATAACATAACTCCCATTTCTTTTTCTAATTGCTGAATTTGTTGACTAAGCGGTGGTTGTGTCATTTGTAAACGAGCAGCTGCTCGTCCAAAGTGTAACTCCTCTGCCACTACAACAAAATATTGCAAATGCCGTAATTCCATTTTGGACACCCTTTTCACTTTCAATTAATACATCTAATATATTAATAACATATAATTTATATATTAGACAAATTTTTCGAATGAACGTATAGTAGAAATTGTTAATTCTTTTTTACAATTTTTATGTAAAAAAAGAAAGAGGTGGGTACTGTATGAAATGGTGGAAATTAAGCGGACAAATTTTATTATTATTTTGTTTCGCTTGGACAGGTGAATGGATTGCAAAACAGGCACACCTCCCAGTTCCAGGAAGTATACTCGGTATTTTTTTATTGTTAATTTCATTAAAATTTAACCTAGTGAAAAAAGAGTGGGTACAGGACGGAGCAGACTTTTTATTAAAAGAACTTATTTTATTTTTCATTCCTTCTGCAGTCGCTGTCATACGCTACAAAGATACACTATCACAATATGGAATCGATCTCATTTTAATTATTATGATTAGTACACTTTGTGTCACTCTCGCTACAGGACTCCTAACAGAATTGCTACTAAAGCGGAAAGGATCAACACAATGATCGGCTTTCTTTGTTTACTATTAACACTATTCACATATTGGATATCGAAGAAAATGTATCAACGCTGGAATTGGAGCTTACTTTCTCCTCTTCTCGTCTGCCCTATTATTTTAATTGCTTTATTACTCGGACTAGACACAACTTATGAAACATATGAAACAGGTGGTCAATGGTTAACAGAATTATTAAAGCCTGCAACAGTTGCTTTCGCATGGCCAATCTATAAATACTTTGATTTACTCAAGAAACATGGAATAGCTATTTTACTTAATGTCATTGTCGGCTCATTTTTATCAGTTATTACTTCAGCACTACTAGCTAATTATTTTCAAATTGATTCATCGTTAGAACATAGTTTAGCGCCTCATATTGTAACGACACCAATTGCAATGGCCATTTCAGAAATGATCGGTGGTATGTCACAATTAACAGCTGTATTTGTTGTTTTAACTGCGTTAACAGGAGCATTGCTCGGACCTGCTCTCATACGTATATGCCGTATTAAAACAGCGCTCGCAAAAGGCATTATGTTAGGCACTAGCGCAAATGGAACCGGTACATCAAAAGCATTCGAAATCGGCCCTGTAGAAGGAACCATTGCAAGTTTATCTATGCTTTTAACAGCAGGAGCTAGTTTAGTTATCGTTCCGCTTTTCTTGTCGTGGATACATTGAAAAAGCAAGTGTTTAAACACTCGCTTTTTTATTTATATATTTATTTAAAACCTCATAATCCTCCGGGAAAGATAGCGTTAATTCCTTCATTTCATCTATCCTCTTCCAAGCAATTTCATGTATTAACTCATCAGGATCTTGGATTTTCATACTACCGCCTATTTTTTTAACGACATAATAATGAATGTATACAGGAACCCCGTATGTAATACCTTCTTTTTCGTATATTTTCTTTACAACTTCCACATTGTAACCTGTTTCTTCCCAAACTTCTCGAATACAACATTCTTCTAGTGTCTCTCCCTTTTCAAGCCCTCCACTTGGAACAGACCACCTTTTTTCTTCACCCTTTTGCCCTTGCAACACCATTAAAACTTCATTTTTTTCATTTATACATACTGCTGCACAACCTATCCATCTTTCCATATACATCCCTCCCCTACAAAAATTCACCTTTTTTATCATTTTCTCCTTGAAAAAAGAGGAAAAAAGTAAACTAATGACGAAAAATCACATTAACTTCATAGACAATCCCTTCTTAGAAATTAAAAACGGAAGGATGAAAATATGATTTCTAAATATGTTGTGGAATGTGTCTTTTGTGAAGAAAATCGAAAACCACGCCAAGCTATCGTAACAGTTCCCGCCACTACTCAGCTACTAGCCATTGAAAAAGTGCGTGCGGAATGTAAACGTCGTTTCGGAAAAGCTTTATTATTGCAAACAGAAATTAAAGAAGAAATAACTTTTGAACAAAAAGAAAGCCGACCATAAATTGGTCAGCTTTCTTATCCGATCATATTTTCACATGAAGATTAGGGGCATCCTCTTTAAGGATCGGGATTTTCCCATTATGTACGTTCCATAATGGTCATCGAACAATATATTTCTATGCAATTAATTATTGAATAGAATAGGGCAAAACTTGTTCGCATTTTTAGAAAAGGGATAGGGATATAATTCAAGTAGTACTTCGAATACTCGAACTTTACACTCATTATATTAAAGTAAATCCTTTTATATGGGAAATATGAATTACTTACATAATTCATTCGTAAAACATATTAGTTTGCTATATTATTTTTATTCCATCAATAACATACATCCAGCTACAACTGGTGTCATAATCATTGAAAGCTTCAAAAGCATACGTGGTGCATAATTTGTAAACTTCGCCCCGATATACGCTCCTAACATCGTGCCCATTAATACTTGCAATAACAGTATATAATCTAGGTAGCCTTCTGAACTATATCCTAGCCCACCTCCAATCGCAATCGGCAATATGACAAGCATTGTTGTTCCTACAGATTGCTGGATTGTTAATCCTAATAGAGCCATTAATCCAAGTTGAATAAATGGTGCAGAACCAATCCCAAATGAACCAGCCATCATTCCAGTGACTAATCCGAGACATATACATTTCATTATATTGTCTTTCGAAAAATCTTTAATTTCTGCTAAAAGTAGTTCTTCCCTATTTTGAAACTTAATTAATTTAACAAACATAAAAATTGCAGATAAAAATAACATCCCAGCTGTAAACCAATGAAGAAGATGCGGTGGTATAAGTGAACCAAGCTTTGCACCAATATAAGAACCAAGTGCTCCACATCCACCAACAATCCCTCCTATAGTAACTACAACATTTCCTTCACGATAATGACTTATAACCCCAGATAATGTCGTAAATGCCATTGCAGTTAAAGACGTTGCAAGCGCAACATGAATAGGAATGTGGAATACTAAAGTGAGTATTGCGATAATAAAACCAGCTCCCCCTGCTCCAACAAATCCTAATAAAACTCCCATTACTAACATCGTTATAATAATTGCCACAGACTTTCCCTCCAGTAAAGCAATTATCCATCATATTCTTCCTTGTATACAAATAAAAAGCATCCTAGATGGATGCTTTTTATTTCAATAATATGTACTTAATCTTGATTAATCAAAATAACTGCCGGACCAGCGACTACTACTCCAGCTACTTCTATCTTTTCAAATTCCTTTACTGTAATAGATATAACTCCTTCTCTTTCCATTAATTCTTTACTCAGGACATCAGTCGGGATTGCTTTCACCGTCTTACCTCCTTTTCATTTATACAATATGATAAAGTGAAACTTTGAAGTGGGAGTCTTATTGCCCGCAAATAGCGAGATAAAAACAACCCAATGCATCCATATATATGCATCACCTCCGCTTTCATTCCTTATTCCACTCAAAATCCTTCTCTCCCTTCCGTAATATATTGAAAAATAAAAAAGCACTCGCAAAAGCGAGTGCTTTTTTATTTTTTACTTTCTATTACTTTTAACATTCTATTAATAAATGCTGCCGATTCTCCACGCGTTGCAGAACCTTTCGGCATAAATTCATTATTTTCATTTCCTTTTACAATACCTAATCCATAAACACGTTGTACAGCTTGTTTATCATATGCTAAATCTTGATCCGAGAATGGTAACGGAACTAAGTTACCTTTAATTTTTTTATATTGCAGTGCACGATCAATCATGATAACAGCTTCATCTCGTTTAATCGTATCATTTGGAGCAAACGTCCCATTTCCTCTACCACTTATTATCCCGGCAGTTGCTGCACGATTAATACCATCTATTAGCGATGGATGTGCTGTATTTAAATCATTAAAATTCGATGATCCTTCAGGTAACTGTAATGATCTTGAAATTAAATTCGCAAATTCGCCACGTGTGACAAGACGCTCTGGCCAATAAGAACCTTTCCCATCCCCAATCATAATGCCTCGTTTATCTAATTCACGAATGTCTGCTTCGTACCAACCACCTGTTATATCATCTTTATGGTTCGCATCATAATAAACCTTTGTTCCTTGTAAGAATGGTTCCCACGCATTATTTTTAATCATAATAGCCGGACAATTCTTTCCACTCCAGAATTGATGTTTCTTCACATTTTCTAAAGGAATATGTAATTCTCCCATTAAGTAAGCTGTTAATTTACGAGCATTTTCAACAGCTTTATTATAATCACCATCTTCGTTTACAGCAATTTCAATCGCAATTGATTCTCGATTTCCAGTTCCTTCTGCTCCATCTCCTGCATGCCAAGCATTTTCGTTTAATGGAAGATGTTGGTAAATTTCTTTATCGTCTACCGTAAAGTGCCATGACGCTGAACGATCTTCCGTTCCCGTTGCTTGGTTATATAAATATATTGCATGGTTTTTAGCATTTGCCCCAACACTGTAATTATCTGTCTCATGAATCGTAATATACTTCGGCTTCATCGCATAACCGGGACGGATATTTTCATTTCCTTTCGGTACAATCATTTCTTTTAAAGTTACACCATAAATATCCGTTGTTTTCTCTTCTATTGGTGCAGCATACATAACTGCTGCACGTTTTGTACGTGCTGGTGTTGCCTCTTGAATAATTGAAGCTTTTGTTCCTTCAAATTTTGCTGAAGGTGAATAAATCCATTTTATCTCATCATTTATTTTTACTTGGAACCATTCTCCGGCCTGTCCAATTGCTTGAATATTTTGTGGCTCCAATACATTTTCTTCTTTGTATGAAGTAAATGGTTCAGAGTAAGTAGAGGTTACTTCATTAATAACCAACTTTTCACTTAATAAAGGGTGAAATTCTTTAACCTCTACATTCCCCTCACTATTTTCTATCCATCCAGTTCCAGATGAAGTCCGAACATAGTAAGCGTTTCCTTTTCTCTTCTCAGCTTTTACAACTTGATTCGAAATGTGAACCCCTGTCTCTTTTTGAAAATTACTAGAATCATATAAAGGTACTTCTTTCACTATTTGTACAAGAAATTCGCCTTGCACTTCATTTTTTACTCCTTTATCTTCTCCTCGACCATCTTCCTCTTTCATATGGTTTTCAATACTTTTTAAAGCTTGTTCATCAGGTGAAACCGCTACAGTTTTTTCCAACTCATTAGCATAGGAATAATTCGGAATCGTTACCACGCTAAATACAATCGATGCAGCTAAAACATTATAAAATCTTTTTTTCATCATAATACTTAACACGCCATAATTAAATTCGTGTTAATTTCCCCCTCCTCAACCAAAATATAGGACATCTAGTAAACTATTAAACTACATAACCATTTACAATATAACAGACTCATTCCGATTCGTATAGATAGGAATGACTACTATTTGCCTACATTTACTATATTGGAATATAAAAAGAAGCTATAATATATAGCTTCCCTCTACATTTCTTTAACCTCTATGCACCTTATATTCCATAACTCTACCATCTCTATCAAATTGTAAAACAAGCTGTTCACTATCTATTGAAATAAAGCCACGTTCATTTCCAAGATAGTACGAAGTGGTAATCCCTTCTTCTCCATTTCTCGTTTCAGTAGGCGTTCCTAATAATTTTGTGATTTCTTCATTTGACTTCCCTGTTAATTTATATTTTTGCATTAGATCATCTACCATATGTACCCGTTTCTCTTCAGCATGTAACCACCGATCTTGATTAAACTTAGAGGTGTATGTATTCATACTTAATTGCGCAGTGCACACTATCAATAGAATACAACCTACTATCATTACACCTAGCATTTGCTTTTTTTCTGTATTATGATTTACAGAAGTACGTAAGACGAACTTTTGAATTACGACTAATATAGCAAATGGCATGACTACTACAAACATACTTTTTACACTTACTGACATATGAACCACATCAATAACAAACATAAACGCAAGATACATTAGTATATACAAACAAACATAAACATACAAAATACCCCTTAATATAGCACTCAAAAAGCCCACCTCTTTTTAATTTATTTTATAATTCATCCGGCTAATGATTTCTCGAAGTTTTTCTAACTCTTGATCTGTATATATTACTTTCCCTGTTAAGATCTCATTTCTGAAGAACGTTACAATTTGCTCTCTATCTTTTAATCTCGGCGTTTTTTCTTCAGACAGATCTAGCACTTCTTTCCCACTCTCATTATAAAAATATACAATCGGTTTTACTTTTTCCTTTACAATATCAACTTGTATTTCTTTTAAACAATTGTATAGAATATGAGATAATTTCTTCGCTCTATATACTGGATTCCCTTCATTTTTCACTTGTATCGTTAATGAATCTTCACCTGTAACGCATTCAAATGTCTCTTCTTTCTCTACTTCTTGTTGATACTTGCCAATTTCATCAATCATAAATGAATATATACTAGCATTTTCTTTCGTTAAGCCATGAATTAATTTCCCTGTCCATTCTTTCGTCTCAAGTAGATACATACCCGTTTTACTTAAGACAAGATGATGAATGCGACAATCATTTCCTCCATGCTGATTTCTAATAAAAACATTTGGCATAATATGCAATTCAGTGTCTAGTATTATGCCTTGCTCTACGAAGCCACGCTTCATATAATGTAATGTTTCGTGTGTATTCACTTCAGCTCCATTTTTCGTATACTCTCGCAAATTTGCAATTAACTTTTGAAACATGTGTATTTCGTTACTATGTTTTTCTTGTATTTCACTTCGTTCTTTACTATGTTGCATAGCTAATTGATTTTTCATCATACGCATATTTTCAAGTTCTCTAGCTGCACTTATTTGTAAATCATTGTATTTCTTCTGTTCCATATTTTTCAATGTATTTTGTTGTTCTTTATGCTCTGTAACCGTAGCTGCAATTTCAGTTTCATACGTTTCAATTGCTTGTTTCTTTTCAAATTCTACTTGCTGACTCTCTGATTCTAGCTGTTTATTTTTATAGAACAGCACGAATACTACAGCTAATAATAATAAAATCACACCTATTAGCACATAATCCATATCTTTACTCCTTTATTCCATTTTCATTTATTTTTATAAACATCCATTATATTATACTATGCTTTCAATATACACTTTGTAAAAATCACATATTTTTAATGAAGAGAGACTTTAATAAGCGATTTTTCTCATTCCCTACTGATTGTTTCAGGTTGCTCGCAAATAGCAGAATAAAAGGAATCTCAGGCGAGATACCTTTTACGTGCATTTTATTGTACACCATACTGAATATAACTTGAATCATAGTATATCCAGCCATTTCCACCTAAACCAAGCCAGCCATCTTGCTTACACCATACTCTATAAGCCTCACCGCGATGTAACTGTCTTATAACATTTCCATTTAATGATGGAGCATCCCGCAGATTCACATTATCACCAGTAATAGTCGCCACATAATGTTTATACTGAATGTAACTTGGATCATAGTATATCCATTCGTTTCCACCTAAAGCAAGCCAACCATCTTGTTCATTCAAAACTTCATATGATTCTCCTCTATTTAGCTGGCGAATTACACTAGATTGTAAAGATGGTCCACTCCGTAAATTTACATTATCGCCTTTAATTACAGCAACGCCGTAGACTGCAGTAGCAGTACTAGGTGGAGAAACATTTCCACCACCATTTGTTCCATTTCCTTGCAAAGCTTCTAATGAAACCGCTGCTGATACGTCACAATTTCCTACTACACCTGAAATTTGACCAGAATCTGTGTATTGCCATGCTGTCCACTCTGTCCATCCACCAGCATCAGCAGGCGGCGTACTAGAGTATTTAGAAATCCAAAGTGGAATATCGCTTAATCCGTTAATTCCAAACTCATTAATATACCAAACTCCTGTATATAACATGACATCTTTTCCAGTAGCCTGTTTCACATAATTTATGAAACTTCTTGCCCAATTAGATATAGCAGTACCAGTTAAATTACTATTACTCGGATCTATCGGTGATTCTAAATCTAAAACTGGCATTAAGTCTGTCTGATTGCTTTGTAATATATTCACAAAATGTTTCGCTTCTGAAATTGCATCATTTAGTTCTGGATGTGCAAAATGGTATGCACCGATTAATACATTCGCATTTCGTGCTGCTTGTACATTTTGAACCAAAGTAGGATCAAGATTATTCACACCTTCTGTCGCTTTTGCATACGCCGCTGAAATACCCGATCCCTTCACTGCATTCCAATCAATGTTCCCTTCCCAATGAGACACATCGATAAACGTAATATTTGAACTAGATCTATCTTGCATATAAAAGCTCCTATCAATTTTTTTCATTTCGTATACATACAATATGTACAACTTTAATAAAGGGTCACGACGTTTATACTATAGAAATTGAGAGCAAACATATTTTATAAACAAAGTAAAAAGGCCTTATAATTACAAGGCCTTTTGTAAAATCCCTTTATTTTGTAGTAAATACATATTATAATACAACCCTTGCTCACTCAGTAATTCTTGATGTGTTCCTCTTTCTACTATTTCTCCATCATGCATAACAAAAATTTGATCTGCATCTTGAATTGTAGATAATCTGTGTGCAATTGCTATAGTCGTTCTCCCTTTTCGCATTTGCTGTAATGCTGTTTGGATCGCATCTTCTGTTTCTGTATCAATATTAGCTGTTGCTTCATCTAATACTAATACTTTCGGATTCGTTGCTATCGTTCTAGCAAAAGCAATTAATTGTCGTTGACCACTAGAAAATGCAGCTCCTCTTTCTACTACTTCTGTTTCATACTGCTCTGGTAATTTTTCAATAAACGTATTCGCTTGCACAAATTGTGCCGCTTCTTTTACTTCTTCATCCGTAATTTCTTCATTGTACATACGAATATTTTGTTTTACATTTCCCGCAAATAAAAATGCATCTTGCAATACGAGTCCTATTTTCTTTCTAATTTCTCTTTCTTCAAATCTCTCTAAATCTACACCATCTATTACAATATTTCCGGACTTAATATTATAAAATCGCATTAACAAATTCATAATAGTACTTTTTCCGCTACCAGTGTGCCCAACGAAAGCAACTGTTTGCCCTTGTTTCACGTGAAAAGATACATTTTTTAAAACATCACGTTTTCCATCATACGAAAAAGTAACATTTTTAAATTCAATTTCTCCATTAACAACTTGAGGATTTCCATCCCCTTTTTGAACTGGAGCTAAATCTTTCTCATCCATTAAATGAAATACCCGTGATGATGAAACAAGTGCCTGTTGGAAAAATGATAATTTCATCATCATCTCATTTACAGGCTGGAAGAAACGATGTATATAGTTAACAAACGCATATAAGACACCTACTTCAACAGGACTCTTCAAAGCATCAATTCCAAATAAACCAAGTACTAACGCAATAGCCACAATATGAACTAAATCAGTTGCTGGACGTAAAAGTAACGCGTCTAACTTTAACGTCCGTCGCCCTGCACTATAATGTTTATTATTCACTTCTTCAAACTCTTTTCTCATACGCTTTTCTTGCCTGAACACTTGAACAATATTCATTCCTTGAATGGACTCATTCAACTTTGCATTTAACACGCTTAATTGATTACGTACTTCTAAATAAAAGGCTGCACTCTTCCGGCGATATAGCACCATAATTGCAAACATTATCGGAATTAATACGAGAGAAAATAGAGCTAGTTTTACATTTAATAAAAACATTGCTACTAAAATACCTATTAAAAAGACTACATTTTTGACAAATGTGGATAATACACTGACATAAAAATCTTTAATTGCTTCCGTATCATTCGTTATGCGCGATACAAGCGTACCAATCGGCGTACGATCAAAGAAACTTAATGACAACTTTTGAACATGATTATATACTTCAACACGCATATCTTGAACAATTTTAAAAGCGATATTTTGAAAATACAATAAGTCTAAATAAGTAAATAATACTTTTAATAAGTGAGCAATAAGATACACTACAAATAGAGTAACAAGTGCTGATTGATCAAAGTTACGTGGTACTAAATGTTCATCAAGAAATTGTTTAATTAAAAAAGGACCCATCATTTCAGTTACAGTTGCACCAACTAAAAAGATAAATGCTAAAGATAGTAACCTTTTATATGGCTTCATATAAGAAAGTAATCTACTTAAATCACTCCGCTTCTTCCCGGTCATCATACGCCTCCTTTCTCGACTAATGCTTCTAACTGCTGGCTCTCGTACATTTCTTTATACCAACCGTTTTCTTTCATTAATTGTTCATGTGTACCTCGTTGCACAATTCTGCCTTCATCCACAACAAGTATAAGATTGGCATGTTGAATTGCACTTAAACGATGAGCAGTAATAATCGTTGTTTTTCCTGCTCTTTCCCTCTTTAATGCATTTAAAATCGTTTCTTCTGTTTTTGCATCTACCGCTGATAAACAATCATCTAAAATTAAAATTTCCGCATTCGTTAATAAAGCACGTGCAATAGAGATTCTCTGTTTTTGACCTCCAGATAACGAAACGCCTCTTTCTCCTACTACCGTTTCATACCCTTCTGAAAATTGGAGGATGTCATTATGAATACAAGCAATCTCTGCAGCGCGGGTTATTTCATTATATGTAGCATCCGCCTTTCCGAAGGCAATATTCTCCCCAATACTCGCTGAAAATAAAAAATGATCTTGCGGCACGTATGAAATGGCAGAACGGACACCGTAAAGTGTTACATCGCGAATATCCCGCTCCCCAACTTTTAATTCACCACTAAAATGATCATACTCACGGATTAAACATTTTAATAAAGTCGTTTTCCCTGCTCCTGTACGTCCGACAACTCCTAGTGTTTCACCCTTCTTCAAATCAAAGTGAACATCTATTAGCTGTAACAGTTCATTTTTCTTATATGAAAATGAATCGACCGCAAATGTAACATCACCGCTTGCTACTTTATGTACAGCATCTTCTCTATTTACTACATCTGATTTTTGCGAGAGAATTTTTTCTACACGGTCATACGAAGCACGCCCACGCTCCATAATATTAAACAACCATCCAAAGGCTAACATTGGCCAAACGAGGGTACCTAAATACGTTGTAAATGTAACGAGATCACCTACAGTTAATTCACCCCTCACAACTAATACTGACCCGTAACACACTGCAATTAAAAAAGAAAATCCAACGATAAGAGAGATTGTTGGATCAAACAACGAATCAATACGTGCGACTAACATATTTTTATGTACAACATCTTCTGATTTTTTTCGAAATGCTTGTAAATCTTCTTTCTCTTGTCCAAGTGATCGAATTACCTTCATCCCACTCATACTCTCTTGCACTTTATCATTGATTTCTGAAAACGATTGCTGCGCTTTATGAAACCTTTTATGTAATAACGTTCCATAATAATTTGTCGAAATCGCTACAATCGGCATTGGAATTAAGCTTAACAATGTTAACTTCCAACTAATTGTAAAACCCATCGCTACGAGTACACATCCCCCAACCGCTAATGAGTCAACAAGTGTTAAAACGCCCGATCCAGCAGTTTGTTGAATCGCCTGAATATCATTAGTCGCATGCGCCATCAAATCACCCGTACGACGTGATTGATAGAAAGATGGGCTCATCCTTGTAAAATGTTCATATAAATTCTTTCGTAATTGACGGGCTAGTTTTAACGAAGATCCAAAAATCATAATACGCCATAAATAACGTAATATGTACATAGTAATCCCTACAACTACTAACAGAATAACCCACTTCAACAATTTTTCAGATGTTAATGTTCCATTATTAATTTCATCTACTACAATACCTAGTACTTTCGGAGCTACAAGTTCAAGAAGCGCGACACCAAATAACATAATAATTCCGATTATGTACGCTCGTTTTTCTTGTTTAAAAAACCACGCTAAATTAATAAATACCTTCATTTTTATCCTCCTCCCTTAAAATGAGCGATGTTTTCAGTTTACCAAAAATACTGAATTTTTAAAAGTTTTAAACTACATAACTAACAAAAAGAAAAGACACTCTTAGCGAGTGTCTTTTAGTGCTTATTTCGTTTGTTGCTTATTCATCGCGCTCATCATTTGATTGATTTTCTTTTGGGAAGGTTTTTGTCCCATTTGCATCATCATCATTTTTAACATTTGTTCATTAATTGGTGGATTTTTTTCTAAGTAGTTCATCATGTATTTGCGGGCAATGAAAAATCCTAACGCCACGCCTGCTACTAGTGCTACTACGCCCACTAGAATACCTAACCAAATTGGCATATATTTTCCTCCTTCATGTTGTCTACCTTACAGTGTACTAAAACCTTTTCAATAAGACAAGATACAATTCGACATTTTTTACACATATGTTCGTACTTGTTTTAGAGGATTCAGCCATCCGTACTTTGTATTTTCATAATCCATAGCTAAAAATGTTAATTCACACTTTCTTAACACCTCAAAGAAAGTCGTTTCCATAGAAACGTTTCCAGAGGTATTCATGCGAATATAGTGCGGTTTCACCATTATTTCGCCGTATTCCGCTCCTGTATAAAGTGTATGTGTATGATGTGTTCGATCATATTTACCAAGAACGCGCAAAGCTTGTTCTAATTTATGGTGAATTTTCATTACTTGTAATGGCATCGTTATATACATCATTTGTTTATATAACACTTTTCTCTCCGAAAGGGACCCAGATTCTGAAAATCTAGCAAATAAATCAAAAAACAAATATTCACGACCAAAGTAAGCTTTCGCAATATCCTCTTGAATTAAATACAATTCATACGTTTTCATCTTTCGCCTCCCAATCTGGACAACCTTTTCCCTTCATTATATAGAAGAAATTTTGCAATGATTGTCTGACTGCGGAGAGATAAAAAACTTTTTCTGTCGAAAAAACTCATTTACATAGAAAAATCTCTCCATGCCGGAGAGATTTTTCTAAAATCATTAAAGCATTTCTTTTACTTTACGAACAACGTTCTCTACAGTAAATCCATACTCTTCCATAATCTTCTCACCAGGAGCAGAAGCACCGAATGTATCGATACCTAACACATCTCCGTCAAGACCTACGTAACGGTGCCATCCGAATGTAGCACCCATTTCGATTGCGAAACGTTTTGTTACTGCTTTTGGTAATACAGATTCTTTGTACTCAGCTGTTTGAGCTTCAAAGCGATCCATAGATGGCATGCTGACAACAGCTGCGTCAACGCCGTCTACTGCTAACGCTTTTTGCGCTTCAACAGCTAGACTTACTTCAGATCCAGATGCAAGTAAGATTACATCAGCTGTTTCTTTCTTGCTTGCAGAAACTACATATGCACCTTTTGCTACTTTTTCATACGTATCTTCTTTTGCACCTTCTAATGTTGGAAGGTCTTGACGAGTTAATACTAAAGCAGTTGGTTTGTTTGTAGATTCTAGAGCTAGTCTCCAAGCTGCAACAGATTCGTTACCATCAGCTGGACGAATAACAGATACATTTGGCATTGCACGTAGCGCTGCTAATTGCTCGATTGGTTCATGTGTTGGACCATCTTCACCAACAGCGATACTGTCGTGTGTGAATACATACGTTACTGGCAATTGCATTAATGCTGCAAGACGAATTGCTGGACGTAAGTAGTCAGAGAATACGAAGAACGTACCACCGTAAGTTTTTAAACCGCCATGTAGTGCAATACCGTTCATTGCTGCACCCATTGCGAACTCACGTACACCGTACCAAATGTTTTTTCCGCTGTAATCATCTCTTGTAAAGTCTTTTTCGTTATTCATGTATGTTTTGTTAGAACCAGCAAGGTCAGCAGATCCACCGAAGAATGATGGTACAGACTCTGCAATTGCATTAATTACAGCACCTGAA
Organism: Bacillus pretiosus; assembly: GCF_052947655.1. Lineage (NCBI taxonomy): Bacteria > Bacillati > Bacillota > Bacilli > Caryophanales > Bacillaceae > Bacillus > Bacillus pretiosus. Next base: position 3,536,862 of record NZ_CM129593.1, read on the forward strand.
GAATTACGAGTTGCTGCTTTTGATCCTAATTCATAAGTTGGTAAGTTTTGCTCCCAACCTTCTGGAAGAAGACCATTCATTGCCGCTTGTAATTCGTTTGCTAATTCTGGGTATGCTTGTGCATATTCACCTAGCATAGTGTTCCACGCTGCTTGCGCAGTTTCACCAACATCTTGTACAGTTTTACGGAAGTTGTCATATACTTCTTCTGCTACATGGAAGTCTTGCTCAGCAGTCCAAGCATATGCTTCTTTCGTTAATTTTGTTTCGTCTACACCAAGTGGAGAACCATGTGAAGCTGATTTTCCTGATTTGTTTGGAGAACCGAAACCAATTGTCGTTCTTACTTCAATTAGCGTTGGGCGTTTTTCGTCAGCTTTCGCTTCTTCGATTGCTTTCGCGATAGCTTCAATATCGTTTCCATCCTCAACACGGATTACTTGCCATCCGTATGCTTTGTAACGATCTTCTACACTTTCAGAGAATGAACGATTTAAATCGCCATCTAATGAAATATCGTTTGAATCATAAAGCACAACAAGACGACCTAATTGTAAATGAGCAGCTAATGAAGATGCTTCAGCAGAAACGCCTTCCATTAAATCTCCATCACCACAAATAGCGTATGTATGATGATCTACTACATTATACGCATCACGGTTATATTTAGCCGCTAAATGTCTTTCAGCCATTGCCATACCTACAGCAGTTGCAATACCTTGTCCAAGTGGACCAGTAGTTGCGTCTACACCTGCTGTATGACCGTACTCAGGATGTCCTGGAGTTTTGCTTCCCCATTGACGGAAGTTCTTTAAGTCATCCATTGTTACATCATAACCAGATAGGTGAAGTAGGCTGTATAGTAACATTGAACCATGACCTGCAGATAATACGAAACGATCACGGTTAAACCACGTTGGGTTATTTGGATTGTGTTTCATAAATTGAGTCCATAATGTATAAGCCATTGGTGCTGCACCCATTGGCATTCCTGGGTGACCAGAGTTTGCTTTTTCAATCGCATCGATGGATAATGTGCGAATCGTGTTGATAGAAAGTTGTTCGATTGAATGTGACATGCTATTCTTCCCTTCGCTTATATTAGTAAACGTTTTATACATTTATATGATAGCTTCCCACGCAAGATTATACAACATGTATCGACAAATATGTTGATATTTTTTTGGTTTTTCATAAAAAAATCAATGATTTCGGGAATGTATGGGTATTCAATATGACATACTTTTTCATTATTTTTATTTTAAAAAGAAAGGGAATTATCTGTATATTTATTCATCATTTTCAAATTCCATAATGCAAAATATATCCTTCCCCATTTTTCACTCTGCAAAGCAAACGAATAAAAGAATTTAAATCTTGGCATAATTTATCTCGATCAAATACGTATCTTTCATATTCTCCATCAGTATTATTATCATTTTCCCATTGAAACTGCCCTGTCAGTTCGATTGTTTCTGGCGCTAGAGAAAACATGTTAACTAGCGAACAAAATAACTGTTCTGCTATCACTGCCCCTTGCTGTTCTATTTTCGTAATACCATAATAGTGAATTCCAAATCCTTCTGCTCTTTTCGCTGGATAATAGGTCGGAATCCAATGGGTAAAATCTAATAGATATACGATTAGCTCATCACTTAATACAACACACTCATCTATCGTTGCCTCTTCTTTATATAGAAAACAAAGTTCAATCCAATCTATACCTATAAAATCCAACCCTTTTTTTTCATTCGAAACAAATACAAACTCGTGCTGTAAAGCCAAATTATCCCCCCTATTGCTCACATTTATTATTCTTATTATATAAAAAAGCACCTTTTATAGGTGCTTAAAATAAATTATACAATTTTCTTCCGTATCGAACTTGAAATAAAATCAATAATAATTACCATTAAAATAATACCCAATAAAATAATCCCCACACGAGACCAATTGCGTGAACTCAGTGCAAAAATTAGAGGCGTACCAATCCCACCTGCTCCAATAACACCTAAAATGGCAGCGGATCGTACATTAATTTCGAACCTGTATAACGTATAAGATAGAAAATCCGGTAATACTTGTGGCAATACTGCATACCAAAGTATTTGAAAGCGATTCGCACCTGTAGCCATTAACGCTTCCGTCGGTCCTTTATCTATATTTTCAATTCCTTCTGAATATAATTTCCCTAACATTCCGATAGAGTGTAATCCTAAAGCTAGAACTCCGGCAAAGGATCCTGGTCCAACAGCTTTTATAAATAAAAGAGCCATAACTAATTCAGGAAATGTACGAACAAAACTAAGTACAAATTTCCCAGTTCCTGCCGTTAATTTTCCACTGCTCATATTCGTTGCCGCCCAAAAAGCGAATGGAACAGATAAAAAGGCAGAAATAAATGTACCTAATATCGCAATTGCCAACGTATCAATTAAGCCATGTAATAAATCTTCACCATCTGGCAAAGATACATACGACCAATCTGGATTCAATACACCTGTCATAATTGCTTTTGTAATTTCTCCTGCCGTATCCTTTATTCCCTCTAGCGGGACTCCTGAAAAAGCCCATACATAAACAAATGCAAGTGCTATAAAAATAAACCAGCGATACACACTCGGTTTCTTCGGTTTTGGTACAATTATCGTCGTTTTACTCATTATAATTTCTCCCGCAACAATGTACTTACATAATCAATTAACAATACAACAACAAGAGTATAAATAATAATAGATGCAGTTTGTTGATATTGTAAAAATCCAAGTGTACGGTCATAATACAACCCAATACCACCCGCTCCTACTAAACCTAAAACAGCTGCTGCACGTACATTCACCTCAAATGTATAAAGAACATAGGAGACAAAATGTGCTTTCACTTGCGGAATTACCCCATACACAATCCATTGCACTTTATTTGCTCCTACTGCTGTCATCGCCTCTAATGGACCTGGATCAATCGATTCCATTGACTCATACAACAATTTCGCCACGAGCCCAATTGAGAAAAAAGTAAGAGCTAAAATACCTGGAAGTGGTCCTATTCCAAAAATAGCTACGAAAATTGCTGCTAATAATAAATCTGGTATCGTTCGGATAAAATTTAAAACCAATCGAGCTGGACCGTACAAAAATGTACTAGTAAACACATTACTTGCCGCAAATAGTGCCAGTGGAATAGCTAAAATCGCTCCTAAAGTCGTCCCAATAATCGCCATACGTATTGTATCTAACATCGCTGTTGTAATAACTTGAAAATAACTCCAATCAGGCGGCACCATCTCTTTTAACAAATCAATCATATTGGGAAAACCAACTACTAGTTTTGAAAATGATGCGTCAACCTGTACACTACTTCCCCACAACAGTAAAATGACTAGAATAGCCGTTAACATATGTTTCAACTTACTCGGCGGCTTCGGTATCGATTTCGAATATATCGTCGCGTCATTCATTTAACTGCCACCTCTAATAATTCACTTTTCTGCGCTACGTCTCCATAAATTTCAGCAAATTTTTCATCCGTTGCCTCTTCTACTGAACCATCAAAAACAATTTCGCCTGCATGTAATCCAATAATGCGTGTCGCATATTGCCTAGCTAAATCAATAGAATGTAAGTTTACAATTGTTGTAATCCCAAAATCTTCATTAATTTTTTTCAAATCATCTAATACTTGCTTTGTTGTTAGCGGATCTAACGACGCAACAGGTTCATCTGCCAATATGATTTTTGCTTCTTGTGCCAACGCTCTAGCAATCGATACACGTTGCTGTTGTCCTCCTGATAATTCATCAGCTCGCGCATATGTTTTTTCTAAAATATTCACCCTTTTTAACGATTGAAAGGCAAGCTCCAAATCTTCTTTTGGAAATAGACCTAACGTTGTACGAAAAGTCGAATGGTATCCAACACGCCCAGCTAATACATTCTTCAAAACTGTTGATCGTTTTACAAGGTTAAAACTTTGAAAAATCATACCAATATCCCGGCGCATGCGTCGTAATTCTTTTCCTTTCGCAGCAGTAATAGACTCACCTTCAATCAAGATTTCTCCTTCTGTAATCTCATGAAGGCGATTTACCGATCTAAGAAGTGTAGACTTTCCAGCCCCCGACAGCCCTACCATTACAACAAACTCACCTTTTTGAATGTTCAAGTTTATATTATTTAATCCTTTTGTACCATTCGGATACATTTTGGAAACATTTCGAAATTCTATCACACATCTTACCTACCTTCTATGTATTCAAAATGGCAAACTAACTGGAAACATACACCTTCCAGTTAGCTGCCATTTCCATATGTATTATTGCGTTTTTACTTTCTTTCCATATTCACGAACGATATCAAATTTACTATCATCAGATTTAACATATCCTTCATGTGAATATACTTCTTTAATGATTTTGTGACCTTCCTCATTCTTTCCTATTTCAATGAAAGCGTCCTGTAATTTCTTACTCCACTCTGCATCTAAATCAGAACGTACCGAAATCGTATCGTTAGGAATTTTTTCCGTAAATTTCACTATTTTCGTTTGATCGAATATATTCGGATAATCTTTTTTCACAATATTACGAGCATCTTGGAATACAACAGATACATCTACATCACCATTTAAAAGAGCAATCAGCGACTGATCGTGACCTTTTAATGTAACAGGTTTCACATCCTTTAGCGGATCAATTCCCTCTTTTAACAATACAGCCGCAGGCCATACATACCCCGCTGATGACGTTACATCTTGATAACCAATTTTTTTACCTTTTAAATCTTTTACACTGTTAATATTTGAATCTTTCTTAACTACAAACTCAGATTTATAAAAGTCTACTAAATCCTTTGTAGGAGCTCCCGTTTCATCATCTACTCCAAAACGTTGTGCTTGTAAAATTACGTTTGCAGCCTTTTTCTCATGCGCTAGCACATACGCTGTTGGAGGTAAAAACCCTACATCTACTTGCTTAGACGCCATCGCTTCTACAATTGTATTGTAATTCGTTGAAATACTAACTTTTACCGGAACATTTAATTTATCACTTAATAACTTTTCCAATGGTTTTGCCTTTGCCTCTAACGTATCTGCATTTTGAGAAGGAACAAATTGAACATTTAAAGTCTTCGGTACATAACCTTTTTTCGTATCTTCAGTTTTACTTGCACTTGATTCTTTCGTTCCACAACCACTTAATAATCCCGCCGCTAGTACAACTGTCGTACTCATTGCAAAAACTTTTTTCAACATATTAATGCCTCCAATTTTGTTGTTATAAAATTGCCTTCCGTAAACATGAAGAAATATATCACACATTTTCACGTATATTTTCTTATTTACAGAATCTTTACACATTCTATACATTCTCATTAAAATTCTCTTCATATATTTGATATGCTTAATTAGTAGATAACAATAGAAAAGGTGAATGATATTGAATCCAAATCAAATTGTAACTTTAAACATTTTATTAACAAGTGATATACATGGCACTGTTTATCCAATTCACTACCAAGATAACTCCCAAGCTGAAATTGGTTTAGCCAAAATTTCTACTCTTATAAAAAAAGAACGTTCCCAAAATAGAAACGTTCTTTTAATTGATAACGGTGACTTCATACAAGGAACACCCTTTACTTATCATTACGCTACATATGAAGAAGATAAGAAAAATCCAATGTCTTTATTAGCGAACTATTTACGTTATGATGCTGCAGTTATTGGGAATCATGAATTTAATTATGGAATGGACATATTAAATAATGCTATTTCTACTGCAAACTTTCCGTATCTATCAGCAAATATTTTAGATAAAAACAGAAAAGAACCTTATTTCGGGAAACCATATATAATAAAACATATTGAATCAAATATAAAAATTGCTATTTTAGGGATGACAACGCATTACATTCCCAATTGGGAACAACCCCATCACATTCAAGATTTACAATTTGAAGATGCATTAGAAACAACAAAAAGATGGGTTTCTTACATTCGCGAACACGAGAAACCCGATTTATTAGTCGTAGCCTACCATGGGGGATTTGAACGCGATTTACAAACTGGGGTACCGACTGAAGTTTTAACAGGTGAAAACCAAGGATATGCAATGTGCCATGAAATTGAAGGCATAGACATTTTACTAACAGGCCACCAACACCGGGAAATCGCTCACACCGTAATGAATGGTGTAACAATTTTACAGACTGGATGCAATGGACACTCCGTTGGAAAAGTAACAGTAACATTCGAAAAAACAGAAAAAAAATGGGTAAAAAAAGAGAGTGATTCACAATTATTGCCCGTACAAGGAATTGAGGCTGACCAACATATTCTTTCCTTGGTTGCCGATTATGAAGAAAAAACACAAAATTGGCTCGATCAACCTATTGGAGTAATCTATGGGAACATGCAAATTTCAGATGCTATGCAAACTCGTTTGCAAGACCATCCTTTTATTGAATTCATAAATAAAATACAGATGGATATAGCTAATGTTTCCATTTCTTGTACAAGCTTATTCCATAATACATCTCCAGGTTTCCCGAAATATGTAACAATGCGTGACATCGTTTCTAATTATATTTATCCAAATACATTAAAAGTAATTAGAATAACTGGAGCGGATATAAAAGATGCCCTTGAACTCTCTGCTTCTTATTTCATATTAAAAGCAGATGGAACTATCATCGTAAACCCCACCTACATAGAACCAAAGCCGCAACACTATAATTACGATATGTGGGAAGGAATTTCGTACGTATTAAACATTTCCAAACCAATTGGCGAGAGAGTAGAATCCTTACAGTATAAAGGCGCTCCACTTCATATGAATGAAGAATATGACGTCGTTATGAATAATTATCGCGCAAGTGGCGGAGGGAACTTCTTTATGTTTCAAAATAAGCCCGTAATAAAAGACATACCAACAGATATGTCTGAACTTATCGCTAACTATATATTGAAGCACAAAAAGATAGAAGCAACAGTCAATAACAACTGGAAAGTTATTAAATAACGGATATAATAAATAAAAAAGATGGGCTTCGCCCATCTTTTAGTTTAATTTTGCATTATCTTGCTTTTTTAAAGCTTTTAATTTCGCCGGTGTAACATCAGTACCTTCTTCGTTAACAACTTTAATTCCTTTAAGTTCGTTTAACATATTTTGACGAAATCCTTTTAAATATTGTTCACGTAGCGATTGGCGCTCACGTTGTTCTTCTTCAGTTAAACCTTCAGCTTTTGCTTTTTTCGCTAAGAAGTTAATGCGTTCAATGAGTTCGTGACTTTGCATCTCGAATCCCCCTTTTACTCAAAACTGATTATTATCATACAATAGTTAGTCCTCTTTATCAAGCAATTGCTTTGTATATTCTACATATCTTCGATGTACAGTTGCTTTTGAAACATCATGACCAAAACCACGAAGTGTTGCTGCAATTTCTTCAAAAGTTAATTCATTCCGGCGTAAACGTACAATTTCCTCAATTGGCACTTCTTTTTTCTCACGTCCTATACTTAAATGACGATTTTTCAAATTATTCTCTGGACGAAATCCTTTCTCTACCGCTCTTTGCATGCCACGTTTAATTTTTAAATTGTGGATCTTTCTTTGATACTCTTCAACAATCCCAATTATATCTAGTACCATCGAATCAGAGTCAGAGAGTTCTAATTCTCCATTATGCGTATGCGTATATACTTTTATTCCCTCTTTATGTAAACAGTGCATTAATGCAATCTTTGCATTCCCTCTACCAAGGCGCGTTTCATCTTGTATGAGAAGTACATCAACTTGTTCATCGCGAATTGTATCTAGCACTTCTAATATGCCATCACGTTCAATTGTATAACCACTAGCCTGCTCCTCAATCACCTTTACAACATTCATTTGATAGCGCTCAGCTAAATGCAATAATTCATCTTTTTGACGCAATAATGATGTTTCCTGTTCTTCTTTTGTTGTGCTCACACGTGCATAAATAATTGCATTCATATTGAACCCTTCTTTCTCACTATATTTTCCTTATAGTGTATCATAAATTCGTCTTTCGTTCGAACTTATGTTTGTAGAATGTTTTTTCGCATGTTATACTTATTAATAAGAAAAATGAAAGAAAACGAGGTGTTAGAAAACATGGAAAAGTTAACGAAACGCCAGCAAGACATTCTCGACTTTATTAAGCTAAAAGTACAAGAAAAAGGATATCCACCTTCCGTACGTGAAATCGGTCAAGCAGTCGGCCTCGCTTCTAGTTCTACAGTGCACGGACATTTATCACGACTAGAAGAAAAAGGATATATTCGACGCGATCCAACAAAACCACGAGCAATTGAAATTTTAGGTGACAACCGAATGGATACAGAGACACAATCTGTTATTCAAGTTCCAATTGTCGGAAAAGTTACTGCTGGATTACCTATTACAGCAGTTGAAAGTGTAGAAGATCATTTCCCACTTCCAGCTAGCATTGTTGCTGGAGCAGACCAAGTATTTATGTTACGTATTTCCGGAGATAGTATGATTGAAGCTGGTATTTTCGATGGAGATTTAGTTGTTGTTCGCCAACAACAGTCTGCATACAACGGTGAAATTGTAGTCGCTTTAACAGAAGATAACGAAGCAACTGTAAAACGTTTCTATAAAGAAAAAGACCATTTCCGTCTACAACCGGAAAACTCTTCATTAGAACCTATCATTTTAAAACAAGTGTCAGTTATTGGAAAAGTAATTGGCGTATATCGTGATTTACATTAAGAATAATAAAAGAAGATAATTACCTTATTTATATACGGTAATTATCTTCTTTTTTTGTATTTTGATAGATTTTCATACATTTTATTTCTTATGAACGAGTTTCAATCGTCACATCGCCAGCAGCTGTTTTACCACTAATCTTTTTACTACCATTGCCAATTGTTATATTTTTATTTTCTTCATTAAAAATCATTACTTCGCCAGCAGCACTTTGCCCAGTTATAACTGCATCTTGTGGTTTTTCTAATAAAGTAATATCTACATCCCCAGCGGTTGAACTTGCCTCTACATCATATTTAGGATCATGATCCATAATATGCACTTCCCCGCTAGCCGACTTCGCAGTTACTTTTCCTATTACCTTCTTAAAGCTCACCTCACCAGCTTTTGAAGATCCTTCCACACTTTTTGCTGTGACATTTTTCAAATCTACTTCTCCAGCGAGTGTCCCAACACTTACACAATCACTTTTCACATCACTTATTTCTATTTGTCCAGCTGATGAATTTATTTTTATCTCTTGGTATGAACGTTCAGGCACAAGGAGAGTTATTGTAGACGTTTGAAATCTAAAATCGTAAAAAGAAAAATCAAATGAAGCACCTTTTTCTCTTTCCCCAATAATTTTTAATGTGTCACCATCTTCGGCAATACGAACCTCGTGTTTACGTACATCTCCTGATTGCTTTACATAAAAAGAAGAGTCGGGAGATTTTTGGACAACAATATCCCCAGCATCTAACTTAACTTCTATATTTTTTAGTGTTTCGTTTTTAATTACGTCTTCTTTATTTCCTTCTTCTGCAGTTTGCACTGCTTTTTCATATGTTTGTGAAATCCCTATTACTCCAATAATGATACAAGCGATAGCTACTAACAATATTTTCTTCATCATCTACTCCCCTTTTATCATTTTGAAGTTCCATATTACATAACGTACGCATAACTTTTTAAACCACTTCGTACTATAATAAGCGATAATACATAACAACAAACCTACTCCAACAAACGTTATACTAACGAATAAATCCAACCATATAAAAGTACCCATAAATACTTTTCCAATAACGAAAAATGGTGTCACTACACTAGCAATTCCACCGAGCCAGAAGGAAAATATAAAAGCAATAATTGCAACTAACGGGCCTAACACAATAATAAAATTAAACAAACTAAGTCCAATCGCTGCCATAACAGCCCTTGTTATATTGGTAGTTGATGGGTCCTTTTTCATTTCGTCAAAGCGATACAAAGCAAGTAAGTCTTTTGCAATTACTTTCGGAGAGCCAAGGCCCTTTATTATTTCCGATTCAGTTTTTCCTTTTTCTATTCCAAACTGAAAATGCTCTTCATAATCAAATAAAATATCTTTCCTCTCTTCTTCCGGTAACTTTCTAAGATGACTTGATAATTCTTTAAGAAACTGTTCTTTACTCATCCCATTCCACCCCTTCAATAATTTCTTGTACGCCTTTTGCAAAATCACGCCACTCCGTTACTAACAAATTCAGTTGCGTTTCCCCTTGCTCAGTTAGTTGATAATATTTACGAGGCGGTCCCTCTGTAGATTCTTTTAAATACGTTTGAAAATATCCTTCTTTCGTTAAACGACGTAATAAAGGATACACTGACCCTTCCGATATTAAAAATTTATTTGAGATTTGCTGAACAAGTTCATAGCCGTAACAATCTTTACGTTTCACAAGTGCTAAAACACACAGTTCTAACACGCCTTTTTTAAACTGAACGTTCAAGGTCAATCCCCCTTTCTCATTTCAGTACTATTCAATACACGGTACCCGTTATATCCATAATATACCACTTAGTATTATTCATTGCAAGGTACTATATTTTTCAATACTTAATTTTCGAATTAAATACATCCACACCATATTTCAACTTCCACATTTTCATTCATAGCTAGCACGCATTTTAAATAATCCACATGACTTTTTTCGAGCACTTTGCGGGCACCCATCTAATTCATTTCACAAGCCTTTATATTTGCCCACAAATAAAAAAAAGCCCTGATACCGTAGTATCAAGGCTTTTTTCTCTCTTAGTATAGAGACATATATTGATCGCGTTCCCATTGGTGAACTTGCGTGCGGAAGATGTCCCACTCAATCTCTTTTGCTTCGATGAAGTGCTCAAGTAAATGTTCTCCTAGTGCACCGCATACTACTTCATTAGATTGTAATGTAACTAATGCTTGCGCTAATGTTGCTGGTAAGTCAACGATACCTGCTTCTTCGCGCTCTTCTTTTGTCATTACATAGATGTTACGGTCTACTGCAGCTGGTGGAGTTAATTTGTTTTTAATTCCATCAAGACCTGCTGCTAATAATGTAGCCATTACTAAATACGGGTTTGCAGCTGGGTCAACACTACGTACTTCTACGCGTGTACTAATACCACGAGATGCAGGGATACGTACTAATGGGCTACGGTTTTGTGCAGACCATGCTACGTAACAAGGAGCTTCGTATCCAGGTACTAAACGCTTGTAAGAGTTTACAGTTGGATTTGCTACCGCTGTAAATGCTGGTGCATGTTTTAAAATACCTGCGATGAAGTGACGAGCATCATCACTTAATTGTAAGTCACCGTTTTGATCGAAGAATACGTTCTCACCATTTTTGAATAGTGATAAGTTACAGTGCATACCTGAACCGTTCACACCATATAATGGTTTTGGCATAAATGTTGCGTGTAAACCGTGTTTACGAGCAATTGTTTTTACAACAAGTTTGAATGTTTGAATGTCATCACATGAGCGAATTGCATTTGCATATTTAAAGTCAATTTCGTGTTGCCCTGGAGCAACCTCATGGTGAGACGCTTCAATTTCAAAGCCCATTTCTTCAAGTTCAAGAACGATATCACGACGACAGTTTTCCCCTAGATCCATCGGCGCAAGGTCGAAGTATCCACCGTTATCGTTTAATTCTAATGTTGGATTTCCTTTTTCATCTACTTTAAATAGGAAGAATTCTGGCTCTGGTCCAAGATTGAAATCTGAGAATCCCAATGCTTCCATTTCTTTTAATACACGCTTTAAGTTGTTACGTGGATCGCCATCAAACGGAGTGCCATCTGCATTGTAAATATCACAGATTAATCGAGCTACTTTTCCTTTTTCAGCTGTCCAAGGGAAAATTACCCAAGTATCTAAATCTGGATATAAGTACATATCAGATTCTTCAATACGTACGAAACCTTCAATAGAAGATCCATCAAACATCATTTTGTTATCAAGAGCTTTTGTTAATTGGCTCACTGGAATTTCTACGTTTTTAATTACTCCTAAAAGGTCCGTAAATTGTAAGCGGATATACTTTACATTCTCTTCTTTCGCCAAACGGAAAATATCTTCTCTTGTGTACCTAGCCATTATAAATTCCTCCTTAGTCCCTCTAAACACCTTCAGAATCAGTTATCTTTAGTGAAAAAACCTTGAAATGTCACCTTGTCGCAATGAAGTCCGATTAAATCTACCTGTATGTTGTAGTTCATCTCGAAGTATTTTGCGAAGCTCAGTTTTTGAAATTTCTTTCGTTTCTTCTTTTACTTTCACTGTTTCTGTTTGATTTACTTTCATTAGTAACACTTGTTTAATACCAGCCATATTCAAGCCTTGATCTAATAAATCTTTAATCTCTAACAACTTATCTACATCGTTAAATGAAAATAATCTACGATTCCCCTTTGTACGGGTTGGAGAAACAAGATTATGCTCTTCATAGTAGCGAATTTGACGTGCAGATAATTGTGTTAAATCCATAACAATACCAATAGGAAACAGCGGGGCAGAACGTCTATCTTCTTTCATTGTTTCAGTTCCTCCTTCGCCTTAACTGCTTCTCATTTTATACCATGTTATGTTTAGTGTCAATAGATGTTAGCTTTTCTTACATGATTTTTTTATAAATTTTTTCATTCTTTTTTCTAATGAGATTAATCATTACTTTCACACGAAAAAAGCTGTCGAAATCGACAGCTTCCCCTTAAGAAATTGTTAATAATTCTTTTTCAATTAACGCATCAATTGCAGAACAAATCGCAATCTTCACATGTGAATAAGTTAATCCACCTTGCACGTAAGCAACATAAGGCGGACGAATTGGACCATCAGCTGACAATTCAATACTTGCACCTTGAATAAACGTTCCCGCAGCCATAATTACATCATCTTCATAACCCGGCATATAGTTGGCATATGGAGTGAAGTGAGAATTAATTGGAGATGCATATTGAATCGCTTGGCAGAATGCAATCATACGATCTTTATCATCAAATTGAACAGACTGAATTAAATCTGTTCTTGGTGCATTCCATGCTGGTGATGTATTCATTCCTAACTTCTCTAAAAATGCAGCTGTAAAAATCGCACCTTTTAGCGCTTGTCCCGCTACATGCGGCGCTAAGAAGAAACCTTGATACATTTCTTGCAGACTGTATAAAGATGCCCCTGCTTCCGCACCGATTCCCGGAGATGTTAAACGATATGCACACGCTTCAACATACTGTTCTTTACCAACAATGTAACCACCAGTTTTAACAATTCCACCACCAGGGTTTTTAATAAGCGAACCTGCCATTAAATCTGCACCTACATGACATGGTTCTTGCTCTTCAATAAACTCACCATAACAGTTATCTACAAACACAACAACATCAGGTTTAATTTCTTTAACGAATGCTATCATCTCTTTAATTTGAGAAATAGTAAACGATGGACGAGTAGCATAACCTTTTGAGCGCTGAATCCCAATCATCTTCGTATTACTATGAATTGCAGTCGCAACAGCTCCAAAATCAACAAGCCCCTCTTCAGTAAGCGGAACTGCATTATAACCAATATTATATTCTTTAAATGAACCTACACCTTTTCCGCGTACACCAACGATTTCTTCTAATGTATCATACGGTTTGCCAGTGATGTACAATAACTCATCTCCCGGACGTAAAACACCGAATAACGCTGTAGAAATAGCATGAGTACCTGAAATAATTTGCGGACGAACAAGACCCGCTTCCGCTCCAAATACATCCGCATACACTTTTTCTAACGTATCACGGCCAATATCATCATAACCGTAACCTGTCGTCGGAATAAAATGCGAGTCACTAATTTTATGTTTACGGAAACTTTCTAACACTCGAAACTGATTGCTTTCAATTACTTCATCCGCGCGTTTATGTACTTCTGTAATCTGGCTCTCTACTTCTTTTACGATTGGAGCAATTTTTTCTCCATTTTTCAAACGATCAAACATTTTTATTTTCTCCTTCTTCCACTAAAAATCTCTTTAATTGCACATTAAGCGATGAATGAGCAAAAATATACCCCACGCAATTATATACAAATTTATCTTCCAGAAACTCCATCTTTGTTAATAGCGTCTCCGTCTTTAATAGCGTTAACAACTTACCTTCACTCGGTGGAATTTCCACTTGATAACGATTCATTTCTTCCTTCATTTTCGTTTCTATCGCTTCTTTTATATGCAATAAATCACTTTGTTCAAAGGCACTAGTCATTAAGAAGTCACTTTTCGGAAACGGAATAAAGTTTTGATGTAATTCATCTTTTTTATTATATAACGTAATAATAGGAATATGATTAATTTCAAGTTCTGACAATAATTGTTTTACTGTTTTCTCATGCCCTACATAATTAGGATCCGCTGAATCAACTACATGTAAAATAACATCCGCTTCACCAGCTTCTTCTAATGTCGAACGAAAAGCAGCAATTAATGACGTAGGTAAATCTTGTATAAAGCCCACCGTATCAGTTAGTAATACTGTATAACCTGAAGGTAACGGCATCTTCCTTGTCGTCGGGTCTAGCGTTGCAAACAACAAGTTTTCTTCAAACGTATCTGCTTCCGTCAATCTATTAAACAGTGTAGATTTTCCCGCATTCGTATACCCTATTAATGAAACTTGAAATACTTTATTATCTTTTCTTCTCTCACGATATCTTTTTCGATGCTCCACAACAACTGCAAGTTGTTTCTTTATTTCATCAACGCGTGATCGAATATGACGACGATCCGTCTCAAGTTTCGTCTCACCCGGCCCTCTCGTTCCAATACCACCACCAAGACGTGATAAAGACAATCCTTGCCCCATAAGACGTGGCATTGTATATTGCAACTGAGCTAATTCTACTTGAAGCTTACCTTCCCTCGACTTCGCACGTTGCGCAAAAATATCTAATATTAGTTGCGTTCGATCAATCACCCTCGCATCTAATACTGAGGATAAATTCCGAATTTGACTCGGCGTTAATTCGTTATTAAATACGATAACATCCGGTTCTAATTCTTCCGTTAACATTGTAAGCTCTTCTAATTTACCTTTACCTATATAGGTCGCCGGATGAAACTTCGGTCGTTTTTGCGTTGTAGACACTAACAATTCTGCTCGTGCAGTCTTCGCTAGCGATGCAAGCTCTTTCATGGAATACATAAACTTTTCATCATCATCTTGTGGCAATTGACAGCCTACTAATATGACTTTTTCTTTTTCTTCCATCAAATATGTTCACTCATCCTTTTCGAAATTTAAACCTTCTAATATAATAGCAGAGGAAGCACATTTCATCTAGTTAGCGGGGGAGAAAATTCATGGCATGGGAGATTTTTAGCATCATAGGCACAATCGCTTTCGCACTAAGCGGAGCCATTGTTGCAATGGAAGAGGATTATGATATTTTCGGGGTGTATATTTTAGGAATGGCAACCGCATTTGGGGGAGGTGCCCTTCGTAATTTATTAATCGGTTATCCGATTGTCGCGTTTTGGCAACAAGACATGTTATTCCAAATCGCACTACTATCAATGACGATTATTTTTCTTTTTCCTAATAAATTAATTAGACATTGGAAAAAGTGGGAAAATATCACTGATGCTATTGGCTTATCAGCATTCGCCGTACAAGGAGCATTATATGCTCAAAAATTAAATTTACCAATTAGCGCTACAATCGTAGCAGCTGTTTTAACTGGTATTGGCGGTGGTATCATCCGCGATCTTTTAGCCCGCAGAAAACCTCTCGTCCTTCGAGCTGAAGTATATGCCTTTTGGACGATTCTAGCAGGTTTCTTAATCGGCGCTCAAATTATTGTTAGCGATTGGGCTCTATATACCTTATTCATTTTAATTGTTTGCTTCCGCATGGTTTCTATTCATTACAAATGGCATTTACCGCATAGACGTATCGATACAAAAGAACGTTCAATGCATAAATAGCAATCTAACCTCTTTACATATCGTAAAGAGGTTTTTCTTTTCTAATGAGTTTTTCTTTACATAATGTTTATACTAATCCTCAAAGCGAGGTGAATACAAATGACAAACCATGTTAATAAAGGCGCTCAAAAAAGCTCAGTAGGTCAAATTGGACACGATCCTAATTCTGCACACGAAAAAAGCGCTAAAATGGAACACTTCCATAAATCTTATCAAGAAAAAGCAAAAAAAGAGTAAAAGCACTTATACAAAAAACAGACGCACAGTTTACGTACTGTGCGTCTCCTCTTCAAGCATCAAATCACAACTTGATATCCCAATTAAATCATATTTATCATACGTATCCTCTTGCAACAACCGCATAGCCTGTGTACGAATCGATTTTTCAACAATATTCCGTACATATCTTCCATTACTAAACGATGTAATTTGCGATGAGTACTTTACGGCATGTAAATGATCTCTAAATTTCCATTCAGCCTCTTTCGATAACTGGTATTCACGTTCTTCATACATCCTCTTCCCTATTTCTAACAGCTGATTTACTGAGTAATCCGCAAATTCAATTATAAACGGAAAACGTGATTGCAGACCTGGATTTAATGAAAGAAAGTGATTCATTTCTCTTGAATATCCGGCTAATATCAATACAAAACCGTGTTGTTTATCTTCCATATGCTTTACGAGTGTATCAATTGCTTCTTTCCCAAAATCTTTTTCTCCCCCTCGGGCTAATGAATACGCCTCATCAATAAACAAAATACCTCCCATTGCTTTTTTTATTAAATCTCTTGTTTTTTGAGCTGTATGACCGATGTACTCTCCTACAAGATCCGCACGTTCAGCTTCAACTAAGTGCCCTTTTGATAGAATATTCATCTCAAACAACAATTTCCCTATCATTCTAGCAACAGTTGTCTTCCCTGTACCTGGATTCCCTTTAAACAACATATGGAGTACTTGCTTCTCAGACTTTAACCCTATTTCTTGTCTTTTTTTATTTACATAAATCCAAGCATATATTTCTTTTATTATCTTTTTTATATCATCCATCCCAATAAGCTTTCCCATTTCTTCTTCAATTCTTTGCAGCATCTCATGTTTCGTAGTAGTTTCATTTGAAATTACTGTTTTATTTTCTGCGGCTGGTAAAGAAATTTTCTTTCGATGATTTAACACAATATTAATTTGATTATTATTTTTCTTTCGCATCGATTGTTCCATACAATCACCTCATTTTATCCCGCTATTTGCGAGCAGTAAGACTCCCACCTCAAAATTCAGCAAATATTAGGAAGTTAGGCGGCAGATAATTGCCCGTAAATGCCCGATTGGTGCAGGCTAATGATCAGCGATGGATTAACAAAATCCCACTGATTAAAATTTCGCTTTATCCACTCACCAAATATTATTATTCCTGTCTCCCTTGCAAATGACTATTTTCAGAAAAGTTTGCTATAATATAAGAAATAATGAAGGTGGTGGGACTATGGAGACAACGGAATTCCATGATACAATACAAGCCTTTTCTATTTTTTTATTGAATAAAGGCCGAAAACCTTCAACCATTAAACGTTATGTTTATGACATTGAAGATTTCGGACATTGGTTAAAAAAAAACAAAAAGCTCCCTTCCAGTAATATATGGGCTACACTTTGTACAAAAGACTATGAAGATTATTTTTTCGACTTAAAAAAGAATCGACATTACTCAGAGAAAACGATGCACCGTGTATTTATTGTATTAAATAGAATGCATCACTTTCTAAACATCCCTAATCCATTAAAGAATATGGAAATTTCTATCCAACCAGACCGCAGGCTTCGCGATGAAGATTTCATTTCATCTGATGAGGAAAAAAGATTAAAACATATAGTCTCTTCATTGGAAGGACTTTCAGAAAAACAACGTCCTGTGCGCCCTTTATTGATAGATCGTAATATCGTTATTTTAAACTTATTAATCGACTATGGATTATCCTTACAGGAACTTACAGCATTAACTCTGCATCACGTCCACTTTGAAACTAACACATTATCTATCCCAGCAACCGCAGGGGTAGAAAGAACAATTACATTAACTAACGAAGACAAAAAACAACTATATGCTTATTACAAAAGCATCCCTGAACCCGTTCGTCCAAAATATCATAGCCATGACCCATTATTTATCGCATTTGATTTTAATCGTGGAACATACAGATGGGTATACGAAAATGATGCACCGAAGGGATTAACAGAAATCGCTATCCAAAAAATGATTCGCCTTGAAGTATCTAGAGCTAATTTACGCAAAGGAATCTCAGGACAACACTTTCGTAACACCTATATTTTAAACTTAATAAAAAAAGAAACTCCGGAGTCAGAAATTATAAAACTAGCTGGATTCAAATCAAAAGTTTCACTAAAACGATATTATCAATACGCAGAAAATAGAAAAAACGCCTTATGATAAGGCGTTTTTTCTATTTTTTCTTTAAACAAACGATTTTACTATGACCATTTAACTAATTTTTGCATCTACTATGATGAGTTTCGTTCATATCCTCATGAGAAAGGAGAGATTTAATGTCTCATTTTAACGACAGTCAGAACAAATTCTCCAAACCATGCTTTCCAAGTAGCGCCGGACGAATCCCAAATACCCCATCAATCCCAGTTACTAAGGTACAACTTAGAACATTCCGTGCAATCATTATTGATTTAACAAAAATAATCCCAAAACTTTTCGCAAATCCATCTCCTCAAAACATTGAAGATCTAATCGATACATTGAACCTACTAAGTAAATTTATTTGTTCACTAGACGCTACTTCCTCCCTGAAAGCACAAGGGTTAGCTATTATTAAAAACTTAATAACTATATTAAAAAATCCAACCTTCGTAGCAAGCGCTGTATTTATCGAGCTTCAAAATCTAATTAATTATTTACTATACATTACAAAACTATTCCGAATCGACCCTTGCACACTTCAAGAGCTTCTTAAATTAATAGCAGCATTACAAACCGCTCTAGTTAATTCTGCTTCATTCATTAAAGGACCTACCGGGCCTACTGGGCCAGCAGGCGCTACTGGCGCTACCGGACCTCGAGGTAATACGGGCGCTACTGGTGCTACCGGTCCTCGAGGTAACACGGGCGCTACTGGTGCTACCGGTCCTCGAGGTAACACGGGCGCTACTGGTGCTACCGGACCTCAAGGTAACACGGGCGCTACTGGTGCCACTGGGCCTCAAGGCGTTCAAGGTAACACAGGTGCTACCGGTGCCACTGGGCCTCAAGGTAACACGGGCGCTACTGGTGCCACTGGGCCTCGAGGTAACACAGGCGCTACTGGTGCTACCGGTCCTCGAGGTAACACGGGCGCTACTGGTGCTACCGGTCCTCAAGGTAACACGGGTGCTACGGGTGCCACTGGGCCTCGAGGGAACACGGGTGCTACCGGTGCCACTGGGCCTCAAGGTAACACGGGCGCTACTGGTGCCACGGGACCTCGAGGTAACACGGGTGCTACGGGTGCTACCGGTGCTACCGGTGCCACTGGGCCTCAAGGTAACACGGGCGCTACTGGTGCCACGGGACCTCAAGGCGTTCAAGGTAACACGGGCGCTACTGGTGCCACTGGGCCTCGAGGGAACACAGGCGCTACTGGTGCCACTGGGCCTCAGGGTAACACGGGTGCTACGGGTGCCACGGGACCTCGAGGTAACACGGGTGCTACGGGTGCCACGGGACCTCAAGGTAACACGGGTGCTACGGGTGCCACTGGGCCTCGAGGTAACACGGGTGCTACGGGTGCCACGGGACCTCAAGGTAACACAGGTGCTACGGGTGCCACTGGGCCTCAAGGCGTTCAAGGTAACACAGGTGCTACTGGTGCTACCGGTGCCACGGGACCTCAAGGCGTTCAAGGTAACACAGGCGCTACTGGTGCCACGGGACCTCAAGGTATTCAAGGTAACACGGGTGCTACTGGGCCTCAAGGTAACACTGGTGCTACCGGTGCCACTGGTATAGGAGTTACCGGACCTACCGGACCTTCTGGTGGGCCTCCTGGACCTACTGGTCCTCAAGGACCTCAAGGTAACACGGGCGCTACTGGTGCTACTGGACCTCAAGGTGTTCAAGGTAACACGGGCGCCACTGGTGCTACTGGACCTCAAGGTGTTCAAGGTAACACGGGCGCTACTGGCGCTACTGGACCTCAAGGTGTTCAAGGTAACACGGGTGCCACTGGTGCTACTGGACCTCAAGGCGTTCAAGGTAACACGGGCGCTACTGGTGCTACTGGACCTCAAGGTGTTCAAGGTAACACGGGTGCTACTGGTGCCACTGGTCCTCAAGGTACTCAAGGTAACACGGGTGCTACTGGTGCCACTGGTCCTCAAGGTGTTCAAGGTAACACAGGCGCTACTGGTGCTACTGGACCTCAAGGCGTTCAAGGTAACACAGGCGCTACTGGTGCTACTGGACCTCAAGGGGCTCAAGGTAACACGGGTGCCACTGGTGCTACTGGACCTCAAGGTGTTCAAGGTAACACGGGTGCCACTGGTGCTACTGGACCTCAAGGCGTTCAAGGTAACACTGGTGCTACTGGTGCCACTGGTCCTCAAGGTACTCAAGGTAACACGGGTGCTACTGGTGCCACTGGTCCTCAAGGTGTTCAAGGTAACACGGGTGCCACTGGTGCTACTGGACCTCAAGGCGTTCAAGGTAACACAGGCGCTACCGGTGCCACTGGACCTCAAGGTGTTCAAGGTAACACTGGTGCTACTGGTGCTACTGGACCTCAAGGCGTTCAAGGTAACACAGGCGCTACTGGTGCTACTGGACCTCAAGGTGTTCAAGGTAATACAGGTGCTACTGGTGCCACTGGTCCTCAAGGTGTTCAAGGTAACACTGGTGCCACTGGTCCTCAGGGTGTTCAAGGTAACACGGGTGCTACTGGACCTCAAGGCGTTCAAGGTAACACTGGTGCCACTGGTGCTACTGGACCTCAAGGTGTTCAAGGTAACACGGGTGCTACTGGACCTCAAGGCGTTCAAGGTAACACGGGTGCTACTGGTGCCACTGGTCCTCAAGGTACTCAAGGTAACACGGGTGCTACTGGTGCCACTGGTCCTCAAGGTACTCAAGGTAACACGGGTGCTACTGGTGCCACGGGACCTCAAGGTGTTCAAGGTAACACTGGTGCCACTGGTGCTACTGGACCTCAAGGCGTTCAAGGTAACACAGGCGCTACCGGTGCCACGGGACCTCAAGGTGTTCAAGGTAACACTGGTGCTACGGGTGCTACTGGACCTCAAGGCGTTCAAGGTAACACAGGCGCTACTGGTGCTACTGGACCTCAAGGTGTTCAAGGTAACACTGGTGCTACTGGACCTCAAGGTGTTCAAGGTAACACAGGCGCTACTGGTGCTACTGGACCTCAAGGTGTTCAAGGTAATACAGGTGCTACTGGTGCCACTGGTACCACTGGTGCCACTGGTCCTCAAGGTGTTCAAGGTAACACGGGTGCTACTGGTGCCACGGGACCTCAAGGCGTTCAAGGTAACACGGGTGCTACTGGACCTCAAGGCGTTCAAGGTAACACGGGTGCTACTGGTGCCACGGGACCTCAAGGGGCCCAAGGTAACACGGGTGCTACTGGACCTCAAGGCGTTCAAGGTAACACGGGTGCTACCGGACCTCAAGGCGTTCAAGGTAACACGGGTGCTACCGGACCTCAAGGCGTTCAAGGTAACACGGGCGCTACCGGTGCCACGGGACCTCAAGGCGTTCAAGGACCAACAGGTGCTACTGGCGCCACTGGTATAGGAGCTACTGGACCTACTGGACCTTCTGGTGGACCTACTGGACCAACCGGGCCTACTGGACCTAGCTTCCCTGTAGCAACAATTGTTGTTACAAACAACATTCAACAAACAGTACTCCAATTTAACAACTTCATTTTTAATACTGCAATCAACGTAAACAACATTATCTTCAATGGCACAGATACAGTTACTGTTATCAACGCTGGTATTTATGTCATTAGCGTATCCATCTCTACAACTGCACCAGGATGCGCCCCACTTGGAGTAGGAATTTCAATAAATGGAGCAGTCGCAACTGACAACTTCTCTTCAAATCTAATAGGCGACTCACTTTCATTCACTACGATCGAAACATTAGCTGCCGGCGCAAACATTTCCGTCAAACCTACCCTTAGCGAAATTACAATTCCTGAAACAGGAAACACTAACATTCGCCTTACTGTATTTAGAATCGCTTAAATTTCACTATGTATCGTTTATGGCAAATAAAAAAAGAGCGAGAAATTCGCTCTTTTTTTGTTATGTACAATAATTCATTACTACTCTAATTCAATTGAAACATTTTTTTGTGGTACAAATGTAGAAATTGCATGTTTATAAATAAGCTGTTGCTTACCTTCTGTTTCCAGTAGGACTGTAAAATTATCAAATCCTTTAATTAATCCACGAAGCTGGAAACCATTTAATAAGTACAGCGTAACAAACGTATTTTCTTTACGGAGTTGATTTAAAAACTGATCTTGAATATTGATTGATTGCTTCATGTCGAATCCTCCTCTTTTTCTCTACTTACTATTATTCGACTTTAGTTGTAACTTTCCTTCTATGTATCGTAAAATTTCTGACGTTTTTTCACCGCCTGTAACATCAAACCACGTGACATCCATCTTATTACGGAACCACGTTAATTGACGCTTTGCATAACGACGTGAATTCGTCTTTAATTGTGATACCGCTTCTTCTAAAGAGACACGATCCTCAAAATAATCATATATCTCTTTATACCCAATCGCTTGAATAGATTGACAATCTCGTATCCCTCTATTATACAATCCTTCTACTTCTTCTAATAACCCTTGGTCCATCATTATATCAACTCGTAAGTTAATGCGATCGTATAGCATTTCTCGATCCATTGTCAAGCCAATCAAGGAAACATCGTATAATAACTCGTTTTCTTGTTTTTCAAGTTGATCACTCATCTTTTCACCCGTCGTGTGGAAAATTTCTAACGCTCTAATGACACGACGTACATTATTTGCATGAATACGCTCAGCACTTTCTGGGTCTACTTCTTGTAATTTCTTATGTACATATTCCACACCACGTTCTAATGCTAACTTTTCCATTTGTTCTCGGTATATAGTATCGCCAGCATCATCCGTAAACTGATAATCGAATAAAACAGATTGTATATACAGACCAGTTCCACCAACGATAATTGGCAATTTACCACGCTCTGTAATCTCTCGAATATGCTTATGAACACGTTCTTGAAATTCGGCAACAGAAAATGAGTCTTCCGGATTTTTTATATCGACCATATAATGCGGAATTCCATCCATCTCTTCTTTTGTCACCTTTGCAGTTCCAATATCCATCGTACGATAAATCTGCATGGAATCTCCACTTATAATTTCACCATTCAACGCTTTGGCAAGATCAATACTTAACTTCGTCTTTCCAACAGCAGTTGGTCCAATGATGACAGCAACTTTTTCACGTTGCACTTCTCCCATATCATTCAACTCTCTTTATGTAATGTACTCCATCTATTGATTATATCCAATCTTACCAATTTTAACGGCATGATTGCAAGTTCTTTCATTTCGGTACATGAAATTATAAATAAAAAAGAACATAGTTTGTCCAATTCCGCATATACATGATTAAAAATACCTTCGAGAGGATGAGTTGACTATGAAACAATCCACCATCAATTTTTCATCTTTAACAAAAGACCTTATTTTAGCTACTGCTACAAAAGAACAAAATTGTTCACAAGAAGAATTATATTTCGCCTTAAATTGTTTGCTACGTTCTTTTCATTCTACTCTCCAAGAAACAACATTACATCCAGAAAATAAAAATACAGAGTATATACAAAATCAATTTTGCAGTGCATATAAAATTATTACAGGTAAAACTATTTATCCTTTTCAATGATCCATAAAAGGCGGTTGCTTACACACGTTCAAGCAACCGCCTTTTATATTAATACATATACACTACTCTATAACTTTTACTTTTACAGATTTGCGCCCCCAGCTATCGGCACTACCATCTGAACCGACTAATACATCAATACGATTCCCTTTAATCGCACCGCCAGTATCTCCAGCAATCGCTTCTCCATATCCTTCTACCCATACTTTTGATCCAAGCGGAATTACTTTAGGATCAACAGCAATTACTTTCATATTCGGATTTGCTGTTAAATCATGCCCCATTGCAGTTAATACACGACCACCATACGTACCATTCTCACTTGGATGTGCTGTATACGCTGTCGCTTCTACTGTTATTTCACGTCCACCAGCAGGTGCACTTGTTTCAGTAGATTTCGTAACTTGTTTCGTAGTTGACTGCTGTTTTGCTACAGGTTTACTTGATTCTACATTTTTAACAGACTCTTTGCTCTTAACTACTTTATTATTTTTAACTGGCGTATTTACTCTTACTGGCGCCTCTTCTTGCGTTACAACTTCTTTCTTTTCAATTACAGGTGCCGTCCCTGTTAAAAATGGCATGTGAACATATCCCGTTTTTCCATTATAGTCAAATTGTAACCATTCATTTTGAACTTGATTTGTCGTTTCAATTACATCATCTTTATTCAGTTTACCAAGAATTTCAGAGTCAGTATTCGCTCCAGCACGAACATTTAACACGCCCGGCGTTACATAATATGTACTTTTTGTAAATTCAGCACTTACAAACGCTTCTTTACCATTTAATTTAATTTTTGCCCATCCGTTTTCTGTATTTATAACATCTAATTTATTTCCACTTAACATTTTACCTACAAGCTTTGACTCTACAGTTGGGTTTTCTCTAACATTTAATACGTCTGTTGTTACAATCGTTTCTGCTTTCGCAGAACCTGCAAAAATCCCAAGACCAAAAACTGCCGCCGTTGCTATACCTAATAATTTTTTCATGAATAGCCTCCATTTGCTTTGTTTTCGTATTTTCATTATAGCAACAGATTTTTAGGATTTTTAGAAATCACACAATTACAAACCATTCGTAATACACGATTAATGAGTTGTAACATAAATTTCCATATTAATGAATTCCATTTCTAATAGAATCCCCAATAGTTTTCATATATTTTCCACATACTAGCCCAGAATTTTTTTCCAAAAAAAATTACAGTATTACTTTTTTGTTACAAAAAAACCATATTTCATTACATCTTTTACCAAAATTCATCATTCTCCAATTATTAACTCCTTTTTTGTAATAAAAAAGAGCAGCTAATAAAAGCTACTCCTTTTTCATGTGTTATTTAACTTTCTTTTTCCAAATCCCCATCATAAGAGCTGAAATAACTGTCCCTATGAATATCGAGAAAATATATAGCACCGGTTTATTTACTAATGCGATAACAAACAATCCACCATGCGGTGCTGGTAATGTAATTTGGAATAACATAGATAATGCACCCGCAATACTTGAACCAACAACACAACTTACTATTACTCGAATCGGATCTGCAGCTGCAAATGGAATCGCACCTTCTGTAATAAACGATGCTCCCATAATATAATTTGTTAAACCAGATTTACGCTCTGCTTCAGTAAATTTTGATTTAAAGAAAGTAGTTGCGAATGCAATCGCTAATGGTGGTACCATACCACCGGCCATAACAGCAGAGTGTACGCCAAAGTTCTGCGCTTCTATTGCAGCAATACCAAATGTAAATGCAGCTTTATTAATTGGACCACCCATATCAATTGCCATCATACCACCTAATATAAGACCTAGTAATATAGCATTTGTACCGTTCAAACCATTTAACCATCCTGTTAACATTTCATTCAATGCTACTACAGGCGGAATTACTACTTTTTGCATAACAACTCCTGTAATCAACAATCCAAAGACCGGATATAACAATACAGGTTTAATTCCTTCTAACTGTGCTGGTAATCCTGAAAATAATCTTTTCAATCCTAAAACAACATACCCAGCTAAGAAACCAGCAATTAATCCCCCTAAAAATCCAGCATTCGCATGTGCTGCTAAAAATCCACCGACAACACCAGGCATAAATCCTGGACGATCAGCAATAGAACTCGCAATAAATCCAGCTAAAATTGGTACGAGGAATAAAAACGCACCTGTTTTGCCTCCACCAATAGACATTAACAATTCAGCCAATGGTCCTTCTGCTTTTATACCACCAATCCAAAATGCTAGTGCAATTAAAATTCCTCCACCCACAACGAATGGAAGCATATTACTTACACCGTTCATTAAGTGCTTATAAATTCCTAAACCTTTTTCTTTCTCTGTACTTTCTGTCTTCCCATCTTCCTTTATTCCATTAAAGATTGGCGCGTCTTGTTTTACAGCTCGATTAAGAAGTGTTTCCGTTTTTCTAATCCCATCAGCGACTGGCACTTGAATAACATGCTTCCCAGCAAAACGGTTCATTTCTACTTGTTTATCTGCGGCAACGATAATAGCTGTTGCTCGTTCAATGTCCTCTTTCGTTAAAGCGTTTTTTATACCTGTTGATCCATTCGTTTCAACTTTAATCGCTATTCCTAGCTCTGCTGCTTTTGCTTTCAAGCTATCCGCTGCCATATAGGTGTGAGCGATTCCAGTTGGGCAAGCCGTAACTGCTAGTACGTATGGTTCATTTCCTTCTGGTTTTGCAACTTCAATGTCTTCTTCTTCTTTTTCATTCTCTTTTTCATCAAATAAACGAAGAAGTTCCTCTTCATCCTTCGCTTCTAACAATTGCTTACGAAATCCTTCATCCATTAATAATGTAGATAGGCGCGATAACGTTTCTAAATGAGTATTATTCGCCCCTTCGCTCGCAGCAATCATAAAGAATAAATGTGCAGGCTGCCCATCAAGCGATTCATAGTTGATACCGCTTACACTTCTACCAAAACAAATCGCTGGTTGCTTAACAGCTTTTGTTTTCGCATGAGGTATTGCAATCCCTTCCCCTATACCAGTCGTACTTTGTGACTCTCGCTTTAAAATAGCTTCTTTAAATTCAGCTTTACTATTTAAACGATTTGCTCCGTCTAATTTCTCAACTAATTCATCTATGACAGCTTCTTTATTTGAAGCTGTCAAGTTCATAATAACTGTATCCCTTTTTAATAGTTCTGTAATTTTCATATGTTACTTCCCCCTATCGCTTAGTTACAATTACTTGCGACAATAATTCTTCTACTTTTTCTTTTTCACATAAATCAGCTGAAAATGCTGTTGCACTCCCTGTTGCAACGCCATATTGAAATGCCTTTTCAATATCTTTTGTCTGTTCATATTTACCTACAAATCCTGCAACGAGAGAATCTCCGGCCCCGACCGAATTAATTACAACACCTTTTGGAACAGTTGCTTCATATATACCTTCTGCCGTAAATAATAAAGCCCCATCTCCAGCCATTGATACGATAACGTGCTCTACACCTTGTTCAACTAATTTTCTTCCAAACGGTAAAACATCTTCTACTGTTGAAATCTCTACTCCGAATAACTCACCAAGTTCATGATGATTAGGCTTTAGTAAAAATGGTTTATTTTTAATTACATGCTGCAGCGCACTTCCACTTGCATCAACTACTACGCGAATACCTTTCTCAGCTCCGAGCGCTGCGATTGATTCATAAAAAGTAGTTGAGATAGACGCCGGTACACTTCCAGCTAGTACAACACAATCTCCCTGCCTCATACTTTCAATTTGTTTCATTAATTGTTCAAATTGTTCATTTGTCACATTAGGACCTTGCCCATTTAATTCTGTCTCTTCTTGCCCTTTTATTTTCACATTAATTCGGGAATCACCGTCTACTTGGACGAAGTTTGTTGTTACACCTTCCGCCTGTAATACATCTTTAATAAATCGACCGGTAAATCCACCAGTAAATCCAAGCGCTACATTTTCAACACCTAAACGATGAAGAACACGAGAAACGTTAATGCCTTTCCCTCCAGGAAATTTCATATCTTTCTCTGCTCGATTTACTGCTCCTAAATCGAAGGAATTAACTTGTACTACATAATCAATAGATGGGTTTAAAGTAACTGTATAGATCATTGTTTATCAGCCTCAATTACATTGGTTTGTCTTTTATATTTTTCTAAATCAATTTCTAAATAGTTTGTAATAATATTTGCTTCTTCAACATTGGCAATTTTCGCAAACGCAACTTCTGAAAACTTACTTTCATCAATTAAGAAATATCCTTCGTTTGCTAATGTTAATGCCATTTGTTTTAAAAGTGCCTCTTCTGGATCTGGAGTTGTAAAACCAAGCTGTTCATGCACACCATTCGCTCCTAAGAAACATTTATCAAAACGGTACTTCTGCATGCTTTCCTGTGCCATAGCACCAATTAAAGCTTTCGTCCTACTTTTCATCATTCCGCCTAGTAAATACGCACGAATATTATTTTCAACTAAAGCTTCAATATGCATAAGTCCATTCGTAACGACAGTAACATCTTTATTTATTAAAAATGGAATCATTTCAAATGTTGTACTTCCTGCATCTAAATAAATGCAATCACCTTGTTCAACAATGCTAGCCGCATAGTTAGCAATTTGTTGTTTTATTTGAATGTTTTTGGATGATTTTTCAACCATCGTTGGCTCTTGTCCTTTTCCTGTTAAAACAGCAGCACCACCATGAACTCTTTTTAATAACCTTTGCTTTTCCAATTGCGCTAAATCACGACGAATTGTTGATTCAGAGCTTTCTGTCCTTTCCACTAATTGCTGTAATTTAACAACCTTCTGCTCTTTTACAAGTTGCAATATCATTTGATGACGTTCAGGAGTTAACATTTTATTCACCTCTTCTTTGATTACAGTATAATGAAAACGATCACAAAAATCAACCATAAACATTCACAAATAACCAGAAACAGTCACAAACAGTTATAAACAGTTATAAACAACAAAAAAGAAACCCATTTGATTGTTATATCAAATGGGTTTCTTTTTTCGATTCACTTATAAAGAAGCTTTATATATACTTAAAACATCGTCTTTATTTAATTTTTTAAAGTTACCAAATTCACCATAAGCCATCGCTTTATCAGCCATTAAATCAATTTCATTTTCCCCAATACCGTAATCCGCTAACGTTACTGGTGCCTCAATTGAAGTCCAAAATTGACGTAACGCCTCAATTCCTTCTAACGCAATTTCTCGATCAGTCTTTTCATCTGTTTCTACATCGAATACGCGAATAGCGAACTGTTTAAAACGACTTACATTTTCATCTACAACACGCTTCATCCAGTTCGGGAATAAAATCGCAAGGCCACCCCCGTGTGGTATATCATGAACTGCAGAAACTGCATGTTCAATATTATGAGTCGCCCAATCTCCTTTTACTCCCATCGCTAAAATACCGTTTAACGCCATAGTACCGCAATATAAAATGGTTTCTCTATGCTCATAATTTTCTAAATCACTTAAAAGCTTAGGAGCAGTTTCAATTACTGTTTTTAAAACAGATTCACAATAACGATCTTGTAATTCTGTATTTGTTCCATGATGGAAATATTGCTCTAATACATGTGACATAATATCTACCATACCGTAAATTGTTTGATCCCTCGGCACAGACGCAGTATGAACTGGATCTAAAATCGAAAACTGCGGGAAAGTAACTGGGCTACCCCAGCCATATTTTTCATTCGTTTCCCAGTTTGTAATTACAGAACCAGCATTCATTTCAGATCCTGTTGCCGCAAGCGTAAGTACCGTACCAAATGGTAAC
This sequence comes from Bacillus pretiosus, assembly GCF_052947655.1. Taxonomy (NCBI): domain Bacteria; kingdom Bacillati; phylum Bacillota; class Bacilli; order Caryophanales; family Bacillaceae; genus Bacillus; species Bacillus pretiosus. The sequence continues at coordinate 3,566,686 of NZ_CM129593.1, forward strand.
GCCTCACTAGCAAATGCTTTTTTCGTTACAATATCCCATACATCTCCATCATATTTGCTACCAGCAGCAATTGCTTTCGTACAGTCGATTACACTTCCTCCGCCAACCGCTAATATGAATTCGACACCATTATCTTTACAAATTTGAATCCCTTTCTTTACAGTTGATACACGAGGATTCGGTTCAACACCTGTCAATTCAAATATTTCCGCATTTATATCTTTTAAAATAGAAATTACATTATCATAAATACCGTTTCTTTTAATGCTGCCTCCCCCGTATACGAGAAGAACTTTTTTACCGAACTGTGGAATTTCAGTTTTTAACTGTTCCAATTGACCTTTACCGAAAATAAGTTTCGTTGGATTACGAAATACAAAATTTTGCATATCCCTTTACCATCCCTTCTATATGAAAAGCAACTATACTTTTGTATACCATATTTTTTTCATTTCACAAAAATATTTGCCTAACAAAAAAAATCCCAGCCTAAAGGCTGAGATTTTTTATTGATAATAAGGTGAGATCATTAAGTAAACAATAACACCAGATAAACTTACATATAACCAAATTGGCATCGTCCAACGTACAATTTTACGATGACGTGTTAATTGATTTGTAAAACCAAATACAAGTGCAAACAATGCAAGTGGTACAATAATTGCTGCCAGGATAATATGTGTAATTAAAATGATGAAATACACATATTTAATGAATCCTTCTCCGCCAAAATGTGTTGCTGGCGCCAAGTAATGATACGATAAATAAGAAACACAAAATAGCAACGTCGTTGTAAATGCTGCTAAGATGAAACCACGGTGCATTTTCACATTCTTCTTAATAATAGAGTATAAAGCTGCTAATAAGAATACGAACGTAAAGCTATTAAAAATTGCATTTAACATTGGTAAAATTGTTACATCAAAATGTACTTCTCCTTCATAGCCAACAGGTCCAAAGAACAAAAATAAAATAATCGCATTTACAATTACAGAAAGCGTTATCACAATAGGAGCATAGCTTTTCTGATTAGTTGATTGATCCACCAAAATGGTCACTCCTCTTCCTTCAAATATGTATACGTAACCTCACTATTTTAACATATTATTCACAGTGTAAATGTGACAATAGTTTGACACAGTAAGACAGCGCAAAGAAAAAAATCCTTCTTAATAAAACTTCTTAAGAAGGATTTTATCGCTTTATTATTTAAATAGCAATGTAATTAGTTTTTGTTAAAAAATGTATTGCTATATGCTTGATAAATTTCAGACACTTGATATCCCATTAAAGAAATTGCTGTTAATGAAAAGAAACCAATCATAAGAAATCGAAACCACATATAAATCTCCTCCTTGTATTTAGCTTAAAAAGCAGTCGCTATATTACAAGTTGAATGGCACTCTTCATCGTCACTTTCCTTTTTCTTTACAATTGCTGTTATAAATCGAATCATAAAGAAAATCACAAAAGGAAATTGTTCGTAATTTACCTTGGCATAGTTTGGCAACGGCTCGCGCTGCACATCGAACGGAGATGAGAAGGAATAGAACATACCTTGCTCTTCCATATATACAATTACAATTTTCATACAAAACATTATTCCTAAAAATGAAACAATATCTTGCCATTCTGTCGTATATAACAAGTTATACAGCTCTAGTACGTACTCTTCCATCGTCATCCCCCCTTCCTTTTTTACCATTTTGCTCGCCTTCATATAAAAAGTCAAGAAAAAAGTTTATATTCACTATGACAATAGTAATTACTTGTTTCTATGATTATATATGATTCTTTTATAGCAATGATTGGGTGTAACTCTCTTCTAAAACAAGAAATTAGAATCGAACAGATTCCTCATTCTTGCTTTTAGGATTCAACAATGTACTATTTTTATTTCTATTAAAAATAAAATAAGAAATTATTATAAGAACAGTAACAAGCATTGTTAAAAGCGCTTGTGAACGTAAAGATTCAATTGCGAGCATGGCAACTAAAACTGCTATAATCGCAGTAATTGTAACATATGTTACATATGGAAAAAGCCACATTTTGACTTTCAAATTTTGTTGTTCCGCTTTCCCCATTTTTTTACGTATCTTGAAATGTGAAACTGCTATAACGAGATAAACGAGTAACGCAATCCCGCCAGATGCATTCACTAAAAATAAAAATACTTTATCTGGAGATATGTAACTAAAAACAACTCCAATGTAAGCAAAGAAAGTTCCAAATAAAACCGCCCGAACTGGAACACCACTACTATTCAATTTCAAAAATGCCTTTGGCGCGTCTCCTCTTTCTGCCATTGAAAAAAGCATTCTTGAGTTCGTATATAAACCCGAATTTAAACAAGAAAGTACAGCTGTTAAAACGATAAAGTTCATAATTTGTGCTGCCGCTGGTATCCCTATATGTTCCAGCACCGCCACAAACGGGCTTTTTAGTATGTTCGCTGAATTCCACGGAAGGAGTGTAACAACTACAGCAATCGATCCAATGAAAAATACGAGAATACGCCAAATTACACTATTTGTTGCTGTTTTTACTGCTTTTACAGGTTCGGCAGACTCTCCAGCGGCTACTGCGACAATCTCTGATCCCATAAATGAAAATATAACGACGGTAATTCCAAGTAGCACCGAACTTATACCATTTGGCATAAATCCTCCTTGCCCTACTAAATTCGAAGTGCCAGGTGCTTCCGTTCCTGGTACAAATCCTAAAATAACAGCGAGTCCAAGACAAAGGAACAAAACGATACTTATTACTTTAATAAATGAAAACCAATATTCAAACTCTCCAAATGATTTCACCGAAAAAACATTCGTCAATGTTAATAAAATCGTTAATATTAAGCTTAATAACCAGAGCGGGATTTCTGGAATCCAATATTGAATAATACCAGCACCTGCTGTAGCTTCTATCGCAATAACAATTACCCAGAAAAACCAATATAGCCACCCAATTGTATAACCCGCCCATGGACCAATTGCTTCTCTTGCATATGTTGCAAATGAACCACTTGTCGGGTTAATAGCTGCCATTTCCCCTAGCATTCTCATAACGAAAATGACTAGAAGTCCTGCTAATGCATATGAAACGATAGAACCTGGCCCTGCTGAATGCACAACCGCACCGCTTCCAACAAACAAACCAGCTCCTATTACGCCACCAATGGAAATCATTGTAATGTGGCGTATTTTGAGGTCTTTCTTAAGATTTTTATCCAACTCTTGTACATCCCCTTCCAAACTTAATTTTGAAATTTCCCCCGCATTAACGGGCAGTAAGACCCCCACCTCAAAATTCAGCGGAAGCAAAGAAGTTAGGTGGGAATCTACTGCCCGTAAAAGCCCGATTGGTGAGGGCTGATAATCAGCGGGGGATGAACAAAGCCCCACTGATTAAAGTTTCACTTTATGTAAGAGTATTATGCGAAAAATCTTGTCCTATACTTTAAAACATATCAAAATATTCTGAATTTAACAATCGTAATTCGACCTCCTCCAAAAATTATTACATTAGGTTTAATAATTTTCCATACACAATTGTTGAGAAAATTATAGTCACCTTACAAAAGTTCAAATTTTCAGATATCATGAAATAAACAAGATTATACATCTAGACAACTTTTTGTATAGGAGTGTTGATATGTTAAACAAGTTCAAATTTATTTGTTGTACTTTAGTAATTTTCTTACTGCTACCGCTAGCTCCCTTCCAAGCACAAGCTGCAAACAATTTAGGATCAAAATTACTCGTTGGATACTGGCATAACTTCGATAACGGTACTGGTATTATTAAATTAAGGGACGTTTCACCAAAATGGGATGTAATCAATGTATCTTTCGGTGAAACTGGTGGTGATCGTTCCACTGTTGAATTTTCTCCTGTGTATGGTACAGATGCAGAGTTTAAATCAGATATTTCTTATTTAAAAAGTAAAGGTAAGAAAATAGTTCTTTCAATAGGTGGACAAAATGGGGTCGTTTTACTTCCTGACAATGCGGCTAAGCAACGTTTTATTAATTCCCTACAATCTCTGATCGATAAATACGGTTTTGATGGAATAGATATTGACCTTGAATCAGGTATTTACTTAAACGGAAATGACACTAATTTTAAAAACCCAACTACTCCTCAAATCGTAAATCTTATCTCAGCTATTCGAACAATCTCAGATCATTACGGTCCAGATTTTCTATTAAGCATGGCTCCTGAAACAGCTTATGTTCAAGGTGGTTATAGCGCATACGGAAGCATCTGGGGTGCTTATTTACCGATTATTTACGGAGTAAAAGACAAACTAACATACATTCACGTTCAACACTACAACGCTGGTAGCGGGATTGGAATGGACGGTAATAACTACAATCAAGGCACTGCAGACTACGAAGTCGCTATGGCAGATATGCTCTTACATGGTTTTCCTGTAGGTGGTAATGCAACTAACATTTTCCCAGCTCTTCGTTCGGATCAAGTCATGATTGGACTTCCTGCAGCACCAGCGGCCGCTCCAAGTGGCGGATATATTTCTCCAACTGAAATGAAAAAAGCTTTAGATTATATCATTAAAGGAATTCCTTTCGGAGGAAAGTATAAACTTTCAAATCAGAGTGGCTACCCTGCATTCCGCGGCCTAATGTCTTGGTCTATTAATTGGGATGCAAAAAACAACTTTGAATTCTCTAATAACTATAGAACATATTTTGATGCTATTCCCTTGGAAAAATAATAAAAAACAACAATAGGTTACATAACCTATTGTTGTTTTTTATTTATGTAAATTACTTTTTCACTTCTACATGATGAAAAGATTCTTTTCCATCTCTACATAACTATTTACAATACTTAAAAGTAATTTGCCACGAAACCATTTCGTTATATAAACTTTCCAATTCTTTATGCCATGTTTCTACCATAGAAATTCCCCTTTCCTTTTTAACACTTTAAATAAAAATCACATAACATTCTGTATTTATCCAATAAAAAAAGAGAACTTTCTCTGAAAGTCCTGTTACTACTCTAAAATAGTCTAGTTGCTATTTTGCTTTAACACAAATACTGAAAGTTCAGGTACACTCCAAAATCTAACAGGCATTCGGGTTGTCCCAATACCACGATTTACGTATAAATGTAACGGCTTATTCTTCCCTTCTAATTCATACATACCTTCAACATGACTCTCAGCTAATTTTGTAGTAATTAATGGACCTATAAAAGGAATTTGAACTTGTCCTCCGTGACTATGTCCTGACATTTGAAAATCAACTGGGTAACGAGCTACTTTGTCTACAACATCCGGCTCATGTACTAAGAGCATATTAAAATCTTGTTGCCTTACTTGTTTTAAAGTCGCGTCTATTTGCGGCTTCCCTAATAAAAAATCATCCAAACCTGATATTGTAATATATTTGCCATTTTCCGCATTAATTTTATGCACTTCATTTACTAACACAGAGAAACCAGCTTCCTCCATATACTTTTTATAAAATAAACTACCTCCCCCGCCCCTATCATGATTCCCAAACACTACATATTTCCCTAAGGGCGCATGTATTTTCTGCAAAATGCTTTGCGCTTCTTCTCTTTCTGCCTTATACGATCCAAACTTATCTATTAAATCCCCTGTAAAAACTACTATATCTGGATGTAACGTATTCATCTTCTCTACCAAATTTTCTAGTTGTTTCAATGTAAATTCTGGCCCTAAATGCACATCTGAGAATTGTAATATCTTTTTGTTATTAAACTCTTTAGGAATTGTAGAAGCTTCTATTTCATTCCACGTAACTGTTACTAGTTTTCGTTCTATTTCTGTCGCATAGAAATACAAACTTATTGAAATCATTACTATACTTATGAAACTGATTATACATATCTTGACGATTGATTTTTTTTGTTCTTTTTTTACATGATTCGTATTCATGTTCTCACCTCTAGAAGTACTTTAAAGCCTTATTGTTACATTAATGTGACAACATGAACAATGTTAGCTATATCCAATTCTATCCTCATTCACTTTGACAAATTTATACAGAAGTCATAACATATTTTTATAATACATAGATTCTTAAAAATGTTCCTTCTATTCATTCTATCATTTTATTAAGGAGAGATTATTCATGTCTGTATTTACACCAGAAGAAATTACGGAACTTGCTGCGAATTCCGGAAGAAAAAAAGCTCATTTATCATTACTCCCTATGCTAATTCTCGGTTTTTTTGGTGGTGCTTTCATAGCATTAGGGTATTTACTCGATATTCATGTTATTGGAACAATGCCAAAGTCTTGGGGATCATTTACTAGTTTTCTAGGTGCCGCTGTATTCCCTATCGGTCTTATACTCGTTATTCTTGCAGGCGGTGAGTTAGTAACTGGCAATATGATGACCGTTTCAATGGCGTGGCTTCACAAAAAAATCGAATTATTTCACTTCATTCGAAATTTAGTTATTGTTACGTTTAGCAACTTCATAGGTGCTGTATTCGTTGCTTATTTTTTCGGTCATATCGTCGGATTAACAGAGGGAGCTTTTTTAGCGAAAACAGTTTCTATTGCGCAAGCTAAACTACAAGATACACCACTACAAGCCTTCATTTCTGCAATCGGATGTAATTGGCTCGTTTGTTTAGCTGTTTGGCTCAGTATGGGAAGTAAAGAATTTATCGGGAAGATTATCGGTATTTGGTTCCCAGTTATGACTTTTGTTGCGATTGGATTTCAACACGTTGTAGCCAATATGTTTGTCATCCCAGCTGCAATTTTTGCCGGTCATTTAACTTGGATTGAATATTTTCCAAACTTCATTTTTGTTTTCTTCGGAAACTTAGTAGGAGGTATGTTATTTGTAGCATTACCTTATTTCATATCCTATAATAAGGAACTCCCTTCCAATAAAGAGCAAACTGCATTAAAGAAAAAATCTGTATCCGCTTAAATTGAAAGTCTATACAGTGGCTCTAAAAAATATTACAAATTTCATTTTTTTTACGAATATATGTGCGTACACTTGTTCTCGAATGTTTTATAAGTTATAATAACAACTTAAATAGCATTATTTACATATGAGGTGAAAAACATGAACAAAACAGAATTAATTAAAAACGTAGCACAAAATGCTGAGATTTCTCAAAAAGAAGCTACTGTAGTTGTACAAACTGTAGTAGAATCAATCACTAACACTTTAGCTGCTGGTGAAAAAGTACAACTTATCGGATTCGGTACATTCGAAGTACGCGAAAGAGCTGCTCGTACAGGCCGTAACCCACAAACTGGTGAAGAAATGCAAATCGCAGCTTCTAAAGTACCTGCTTTCAAAGCTGGTAAAGAACTTAAAGAAGCTGTAAAATAATGAAAAAATAGCCTTCTCGTTTACGAGAGGGCTATTTTTTTCATTACATAATTAATAAAAATCTGACCATTATGCTGTTTCTTTTGTTCCTTTATGCAAATAAAGCCTTTACTTTCAAAGAAAGGTTTTGCTGTAATACTTGCTTCTGTATAAATCTCCCTATGCCCCAAGTTCACTGCTTCTTTTTCTAGCTTCTTTAGTATGTATGAGGCTATCCTTTTCCCTTGATAATCTTTATGCGTAAATAAGCGATCTACGTAATGATCATCATTATAATCCCCAAATCCCACTATCATACCGTTATGATCCGCTACATAACTAATATTCTTCTCTAAAGACTGTAACCAACTTTCCCTATCTAGTTGATCTGGTGCCCATGCCTGTAGCTGTAACACGTTATAATCTTTTGCATTAATTGTATGAACTGTTTCATAGAACAACTGTAATACTTGTTCTAAATCCTCCTTATGGAATATTCTAATGATCGTATCTTTTAACATATATGAACCTCCTTACTAAACTATCATTTAACTTGTCTACCATCTAGTATTCAATATTTCTGCTTTATTATATCTTTTTTCTTTCTATATAAACAAAAAACAATACTTATTTCAAAGTATTATTTTTCGTTTAAAAGCATATGCAATTACTCTCTAGATTTTTATTTTTTTAATTTCACTCTTTGTAAGCGTAATGCATTTAATACAACGGATACAGAACTAAATGCCATAGCCGCTCCTGCAACCCAAGGTGCTAAGAAACCGAACGCTGCAATCGGGATTCCTAATCCGTTATAAGCTAGTGCCCAGAATAAATTTTGCTTAATATTTCTTATCGTCATCTTACTCATAAAGATTGCATCAGCAATACTATTTAAATCCCCACGGATTAACGTAATATCTGCCGCTTCCATCGCTACATCCGTTCCTGTTCCAATTGCCATACCGATATCCGCCGTAGCAAGAGCAGGAGCATCATTTATTCCATCTCCAACCATTGCTACTTTCTTACCTTGTGCTTGGAGTTTTTTCACTTCTTCTGCTTTTCCTTCTGGTAATACTTCTGCAATTACGTGATCAATACCAACTTGCTTAGCGATTGCCTGAGCAGTTTGTGTGTTATCTCCTGTAATCATAACAACGTCTAGACCCATTTTCTTAAGTCTTGCGATAGCTGCTTTTGAAGTATCTTTTACAGTATCTGCAACGGCCACTATACCAGCATATTCTTTATTGATCGCAATAAGCATTGCTGTTTTTCCTTCTCGTTCTAGCTCTTCCATCGATTTAGAAACTTCTTCAATATCAATATCGAATTTCTTCATTAATCGACGTGTACCAATTAATAATTGTTTCCCTTCTACAACTGATTCGATACCGAATCCTGGAATCGCTTCAAACGTTTCTGAACTTGGGATATCAATTTTCTTTTCTTTAATTCCTTCTACAATCGCTTCTGCAAGTGGATGTTCAGAATTTTTTTCTGCCGCAGCGACTAAACGTAGTATTTCTTCTTCATGGAATCCATCTGCTACAATTACATCTGTTAAAACAGGCTTTCCGTTTGTCACAGTACCTGTTTTATCTAGAATAACTGTATCTAATCGGTGCGTTGCTTCTAAATGCTCTCCACCTTTAAATAAAATACCATACTCAGCTGATCTTCCTGATCCAGCCATAATAGATGTAGGTGTCGCAAGACCTAATGCACATGGACAAGCGATAACAAGTACGGCTATCATTTTCTCAAGTGCTCCGCCAAAATCACCAGGTGTAACAAATAGCATCCACACTGCAAATGTGATAATAGCAATCACAACTACAACGGGTACGAAAATACCTGAAATTTGATCAGCTACTCTTTGAATAGGAGCTTTTGACCCTTGCGCCTCTTCTACTACTTTAATAATTTGAGCTAATGCAGTATCTCTTCCTACCTTAGTTGCTTTCACTTTTAAAAATCCATTTTTATTCATTGTAGAACCGATTACTACATCCCCAATTGTTTTATCAACTGGAATACTCTCACCTGTTAACATCGATTCATCTATTGCTGATTTTCCTTCTACAATTTCTCCATCTACCGGGATTTTTTCACCAGGTTTTACATAAACGATATCACCAGCTACTACTTCTTCGATTAAAATTTTCATTTCTGTTCCGTCTCGTAGAACAGTAGCGGTTTTCGCCTGTAATCCCATTAATTTTTTAATTGCTTCTGACGAGCGTCCCTTTGCCTTTGCTTCAAATAATTTACCTAAAATAATTAATGTAATAAGTACTGCACTCGTTTCAAAATACAAGTCTGTCATATGTTCCGAAGAACCAATCGACCTAATACTTAAATACACACTGTAAAAATACGCTGCCGACGTTCCAAGTGCCACGAGAACATCCATATTGGCACTTTTATTTCGTAACGCTTTATAAGCTCCAACATAAAACTGCCCACCAATGATAAACTGAACTGGAGTTGCAAGAGCTAGCTGCACCCAAGGGTTCATAAGCATATCAGGTAAATAAATAAACGATGTAAATGAGAAATGACTTACCATTGCCCACAGTAACGGGAATGATAAAATAAATGAAATGATAAATTTCTTCTTTTGTCGCTCAATTTCTTGTAAGCGATGATCAGTTGACCCATCTTGCTCATCTGATTTCACTTCCAATTTATATCCTAATTTCGTAATTGCACTCTTCATTTCATTTACATTAATTTCATCAGGGTTAAAATCTACTGTAGCTGATTCCAAAGCGAAATTTACTGTCGCTCCGTTCACACCTTCTAACTTATTTAAACGCTTTTCTACTCTATTCGCACATGCTGCGCATGTCATCCCTGAAACAGTAAACTCAGCTTTATCACTTACAATTCCATATCCTAACGATTCAACTTTTTCCTTAAACTGTTGCGGATTTGTTTTTTGGGGATCATACATTATTTTTGTTTTTTCAAGTGCAAAATTTACATTTGCATCATGAACACCTTCTACTTTTTTCAGACCTTTTTCAATTCTATTCGCACATGCCGCACATGTCATTCCTGATATTTGAAGATTAGCCTCTTTCTGTTCATTCATGTCTCTCACCTCTATATACCCTCATAAGGTATAATTATTAACAAAATAAATCGTACTTCCTATAAAGTACGATTTATTTCCATATCTAAAAATAATTATTGAACATCGTATCCTTGATCTTCAATTACAGCAACGATATCTTTTAGTGTTACAGCAGACGAGTCGATAGTAACTTCAACAGTTCCTTCTGCTAATTGAACCTTCACTTGTTCAACACCGTTTAGTTCTTTCACACTGCTTTCAATAGAATTTACACAATGTCCACAAGACATACCTTCAACTTTTAATGTTAACTGTTCCATTTAAAATCCTCCTCTTGTTTCTTCATTGTTTGTTAATCACAATTACATCTTACCATACCCCCCTAAGGTAATCAATGGTTTTGTATCATGATTTTTCAATTATTTTCTAAAAGTTTATTTTACATACACTTTTTCACATCAATACCCCGAAATCTTATATGAAGGTAAACAAAAAACAAGCCAGTTACATACTAGCTTGTTTTTACGCTTTTGAAAAACGTTCAAATACAGTCATTAATTCTTCAATTGCTTCGTCACCATTGCCATCTTTAATAGCACCTGAAACACAATGACTTGTATGGTTTTTTAATACACCCATTCCTACTTTTTTCATCGCTGCATTAATCGCTGAAATTTGCACTAAAATATCCACGCAATAACGATCATTTTCAATCATATTTTGAATACCGCGGACCTGTCCTTCAATTCTCTTTAATCTATTTATAATCTGCTCTTTTTCTTTTTCTGATCTATGTGTTACCGCTTCATGCTCTTTATGATCCATAATTATCACCTTCTTAAAGTTTCTCTTCATCCAATAAAACAATTGCTTTTACGAGTATACCAATTATAGCATTAATTATCTACGTATGATACCCCATATGAGTATATTTCCGCTCTATGCTTATTCTTAACAACTTATTAGCTTCTCAGACTCAATTATTATGATACCCTTGCCTTTTTTTCAAAAAACAATAATAAGCAGGGATTATCCATCCCCGCTTATTATTCATCCACAAATATAAAAGTCTCAATTTTCACACGTTTAAATTGAGACTTTTTTCTTCCTATATATAATTATTGCTGATCACATACTTTTGTATCATTCACTACTGAAGTTCCTTCAACGGTTACCGTATGAAAACAATCATTTACACGAACTGTCACGACATTATCTTGCCGATCAATAACGTGATATTCATTAAAATTTTTATTCAGAGCACTGCGAATTTGTTCTCCTTCATAAATTGGAATGCCATGTGATAAAACCCAAATAAGCCCAGCGATAGCAAGAATAGTTTTCATACGATCTACCTCCTTGAGAATATAGTGAACTTTTAATCCATGCTGTTTCAGCTCTTCTAATCATGAATGGAATGAATCAAGCCTTTTTGGAAATAAGTTCATTTCGTCTATTTTATGTTTATGCTAATTGTGACCGAATTGTGACAACTTTTTGTCTCTTTAGACGAAAAGTTGAAACAAAACGTTCAAAAAGGACAATTCTACTTGCACAAACAAAAGGCTATGGAAAATTTACCATAGCCTTTTGTTTGCATTTTATTAGATATTCATTTCAATTTATACGTAACTAATAAACCTTAACCCTTTACTTAAAGAAGTCGGCACAACAGATGCGTGATTCTCCCCTTCAGCTTCATAAAACGTAAATCGAAACTGACCGTGTTCTACTCGGAGAAGGCGCTCTGATAATTCATTTGCCCCTATAACCATATGCTCCCGTTCTAGTGACCCAACTGTAAGGAACACTCCCGTTTGAAACTTGGCACTGTTTAATTCATTTATAAGATTCGCTTCTTTTTCAAGCACAGATTGGTTATTCCACCAGATTGATGGACTACTAATAAAATAATTTTGAAAGGCATTTACGTTTGTAAATAATATATGTAAAGCAAATAAGCCACCTAACGAATGCCCAAATAATGTTTGCTTTCCTTTATCAATCTTATAATTATTTTCAATTTGAGGTTTCAGTTCTTCTTCCATAAAAGTAAAGAAGTTATGTGCTCCTCCTGTTTTAGGCCACGGTTTGCCATCTGGTTTTAAAGGCGCATCTTTTGAAATTACACTTGGCGTAAAATCATAACATCTTTCTTCTCCTGAAAATGCCTCTTCAATTGGATAACCAATACCTATTATAATGGCTGGTGAAACACCTGTTTTTTCCGCTCTAACTGATTGTATTTTAACCGCTTCATGGAATGTTTGAAAAAAGGCATTGCCATCTAATACGTATATAACAGGATATCCTGACTCTGGTGCTGGCCGCCTCGGCTTTGAAATATGAATTTGATATTCCTTACAGTCTAATTTTGAATACAGTTTCCACTGTTCTGTATTAGATGTAATAATCTGCTGTTTTTCAATAGTAGTATTCATCTTATATTCCCCCCTTCTTAACTCGTTACATATATCTCTACTTTCTCTTCTTGAAGTGCAACGCTATCGTATCCAAAACAAACAGGAGACCCATTATACGGATCAATCATGACACGCGCATCAATATGAAATACTTCTTTTAACACTTCATTTGTAATGATTTCTTCTGGGCTACCAGTTGTAACGATTTCCCCTTCCTTCATCGCAATAATTTCATCTGAAAACCTTGCTGCATGGTTAATATCATGTAGTACCATAACAACCGTACAATTATGTTCTTTATTTAACTTCTCCACAATTTGTAATACATCTAATTGATGAGACATATCGAGATATGTAGTTGGTTCATCTAGTAGTAACACTTCTGTCTCTTGTGCTAAAGCCATCGCTAGCCATACCTTTTGTCTTTGACCGCCTGATAAATTTGCAATTTGTCTCGTTCGAAATTCAGAAGTTTTCGTTATATCTAATGCCCAATCAATCATCTCTTTATCTTTTGAAGTTAACTTATTTACATTATTTCGATGTGGATAGCGTCCATAGGAAATTAATTCTTCCACTTTAAGTTCTCCTGGTGCAATTGGAGTTTGCGGGAGTAAAGCTAACTGCTTCGCAATTTCTTTTGTTGGAATCGTATTTAAATCCTGTCCTTGCAAATATACTTTACCGCTCTTTTGCTTTAAAATTCTTCCCATTGTTTTTAACAGTGTTGATTTCCCGCACCCGTTTGGCCCTATAATTGTCGTTACTTTTCCTTCTTGTATTTCCACATTTAAATCGCGAAACACTGTAAGCTTTTCATAACTCGTTTCTAAATTTTTTGCACTTAAAATACTCACTTTTATTCCTCCTCTTACGCTTTCGCCTTATAAAGTAAATATAAGAAATACGGTACACCGACAATAGAAATAACGATTCCAACAGGTAACTCTACAGGGGTGAAAACTGTTTTTGCAATAAAGTCTGAAGCTATTACAAGGAACATTCCGATTACTCCGCACGTAGGAATGATATGCTTATGCTGAATACCGACAAGCCTTTTTGCTATATGCGGTGCCATTAATCCAATGAAACCAATACTTCCTGAAACTGCAACACATGCACTTACAAGTCCGATACTACTTAATAGTAAAATAGATTTCTCTCTTTCTACTGAAACACCTAAACTTGTAATACTCGTTTCTTCCAATTGAAATAAATCTAATAAATAAGCTTTCTTTTGTATAAGCGGAATTAATATGATAAGCCACGGCAACATAGCAATAATATACTTCCAGTTTGCACTATATATACTTCCTGACACCCAAACTGCAGCCATCTCGAAATCAGTTGACTTCATTTTGAGTGATAAGTACATAGAAAATGCTCCAAATCCTGACCCAATCGCAATCCCTGTTAATAAAAGACGTTGGGAGTCTAGCTTACCGTTTTTCCATGAAAACAGATAAATGATGATAGCTGCACCTAATCCGCCGACTAAACCAAACATTGGCATCATCATAATAGACATCCAGTCTGTGCTCTTTAATTGCCCTTGAAAGAAAAACATAAAAATAACGATTGCTGTGCCGGCCCCAGCATTCACTCCTAAAATACCTGGGTCTGCCAATCCATTTCTCGTAATCCCTTGAATAACAGCACCTGCAACGCCTAGGCCTAATCCTACTAGCCCAGCAATTACGATACGAGGAAGACGAAACTCAAAAATAACTAAATCATGGTCTGGTACTGGATCTATTCTAAAGAGTGTTTTAAATACATCTGTAATTGTAATATCAAACGTACCATTCGTTAAACTAATATAAATAGCACATAGTATTAAAAATATAATAATCCCCATCGTCATTCCAAAACGTTGACTTGAACTTTTAAGCATGTCTCTCTCCTCCTCTTGTACGAATTAAATAAAGGAAGAAAGGAATTCCAATTAAGGAGGTAACGACCCCAATAGGTGTTTCAAATGGATAGTTTACAAATCTACTTAAAACATCACATAACGCTAAGAAAACTCCACCAATAACGCCTGCACATGGCAAAATCCACTTATAATCTACCCCAATTATAAAGCGAGTAATGTGCGGAATAATTAAACCTACAAAACCAACTTTTCCTACTAAAGCAACTGCTGTTCCTGTTAAAAAGATAACTGATAAAATTGCCATCGCTTTAACTAGTTTTGTACGCTGCCCTAGATTAATAGAAACTTCTTCTCCTAAAGAAAGAATGGTAATAGATTTTGATATTAACAACGCTAAAATTATTCCGATTATCCCAAACGGTATCGTGATTTTAATGATATTAGGATCCACTTGGTCTAACTTTGCATTAAACCAAAAACTAACATTTTGAGAGATTTGGAAATATGATGCCATCGCGGCCGATACACTACTTAAAAATGTTCCAATAACTGTTCCGATAATCGCTAACCTAACTGGTGATAAGCCATTTTGAAGGAGCGAGCCAAAACCAAACACGATACCGGCTCCTAGTGCAGAACCAATCATTGAACATAAAACCATACCAATTGATGACATTCCCGGAAGAAAAATCATACAAAGTGTAATAACAAAGGCTGCCCCATCCGTCACACCCATAATAGAAGGGGATGCAAGATAGTTTCTTGTCATCCCCTGCATAAGTGCTCCTGATATGGCTAGAAATGCTCCAACTAAAAGAGCTGCAACTACCCTTGGTAAACGTGAAGTAATAATAATATTATGATTTACATCGCTTGAATCAAAATGAAATAATGCGTTCCACACTATTTCAGCATCAATACTCTTCGCCCCATACAAAATAGAAAATATAACTGTAAATAAGATGAGTATGGGTGCTATACATAATATAGTCACTGGTACTGCATTTGTTTTCTGCATATCATTCAACGCACCTTACTTATTGTATTATTTAGATAAATTTTTCACTGCTTCTTTTAAGAATGCTGTTTTACTCCAAGCAGTACCACCTTGTGCCATTGGGTCTACAACGTTTACAAATACTTTCTTTTCCTTCGCAGCATTCATACTTTGCCAAATTGGATTACTTTCAATTTCTTCTAGCACTTTCGGATTTTTATTTTCAGTTGTCTCATATTGTAAGAAAATATAATCCGGATTAAGTTCAGCAAGTTTTTCAAATGAAATTTTCTCTTGTGCTTTTACAGTTTTCAATTGTTCTGGAGCAGTTAATCCAAGATCTTTATAAATGACAGGGTTGAAGTATACTCCTTCTGGATATAGGAATAATTCGTTTGCTCTTAGTCTAATGACAAGTACTTTTTTGTCTTTTAACTTATCTCCTAGTTTTGCTTTTGCCTTTTCAGCGTCTGAATTGTAATCTTTAATAATTTTTTCTGCTTTATCTTTTTTACCAGTTAATTCTCCCATTAACTTTAAGTTATCTTCCCAATTTGTTGAAACGTGTGATACCGGGAATGTAGGAGCTACTTTCGTAAACTTTTCAGCTGTTTCTGCTGGGAATTTCGTACTTGATGTAATAACGTCTGGCTTTAATTGTAGTAATGTTTCAAAATTTGGTTGCATTTTCTCGCCAACAGATTTCGCACCCTCTAAATCTTTCTCAAGATACTTCGGTAATTTACCACCAACAGTAATGGCACCTACTGGCTTAATACCAAGTACCGCTGCATCTTCCATTGACTCTAAACTAGCTGTCGCAATTTTATCTACTTTTGCTGGTACTGTATATTCTTTACCTAAATATGTAATTTTTCTTTTTTCGTCTTTTTTCGTTTCCGTAGCTTTTGTCTGTTGCTTTTGTTCTCCTGAAGTTTTATCCGTACTATTGCATGCTGCTAGTCCTACACTTAAAACTGTAACCATCCCTAAAGTAAATAACTTCTTGTTCATCTTTATATAACTCCTCTCGAATTCTCAAACTATATTCTCAATAAAATTTAACTATATGAAACTTGTCTCACATATATATTTCATTAGATTAATAATTCTATCCAGAACTCATTCTCGTTCACTTCCCCTAAACTATAATTCTTTTACACCTCATCTATTGATAACACTTTTCATTGATAATGATTATCGTTACTAAGTATATATTTAATATGCAATTATTTCAAGAAAGATTTGAAAAATTTTAACAAACTGAATAAAAAAGAAGTATCCGCCTAATCTTAGGAAGATACTTCTTTTTTTAGAAATTTATATGTAATTCAACTGGGCAATGGTCTGATCCCATCACTTCACTATTAATTTTCGCCTCTGTTATTTTGTCTTTCATTCTTTCCGAAACAACAAAATAATCTAAACGCCATCCAATATTTTTTGCTCTCGCTCCCATACGATACGACCACCACGAATATGCACCTTCCTGATCAGGATACAGATAACGATACGTATCAATAAATCCTTCTTCTAAAATACATGTGAATTTCTCTCGTTCCTCATCAGAGAATCCAGGGTTTTTACGATTACTTTTTGGATTTTTTAAATCGATTTCTTTGTGAGCAACGTTTAAATCACCGCAAAAAACAACGGGCTTTTTTTCATCTAATTGCTTAATATAAGCCCTGAAATCATCTTCCCATTTCATTCTGTAATCTAATCGTTCTAATCCTCGTTTTGAGTTTGGTGTATATAACGTTATCATGTAAAAATCTTCGAATTCTAAAGTAATAACTCGTCCTTCTTGATCATGCTCTTCAATTCCTAAACCGTATGTTACAGATAGCGGTTCTTTTTTCGAAAAAATAGCCGTTCCTGAATAACCTTTTTTCACAGCATAATTCCAGTATGTATAATATCCCTCTGGATTCAAATCAATTTGCCCATCTTGTAATTTAATCTCTTGTAAACAAAATATATCAGCATTTGATTCCTCAAGATATTCTAAAAATCCACCTTTTGCGATAACTGCTCGCAAACCATTTACATTCCACGAAATTAACTTCACCTATAGTCCTCCTCTTGATGTTCACTTTCAAATTTCATGCTATCACAAAATAGAAAAACAATCATATTTTCACCTTTGTAATCTTGCTCTTACATTTGTGAATACATACATACGCACTTTATTCAGGTTATACTAATTTCAGAGGTGATGTTCTTTGCACAATGAAGGGATTACGTTAACAAATGAGCATTGGCAAGCAATTATTCATAATGATTCTTCCTATGATAGTAAATTCTTTTATGCTGTGAAATCAACCGGAATCTTTTGCCGACCGTCATGCAAATTAAGAATACCGAATAGAAACAATGTACGAATTTTTCATCATGCAGAGCAAGCATTAAGCGAAAAATTCCGCCCTTGCAAACGTTGTAAACCAAATGGGCTCACTTTACCTAATGAAGAGTGGGTAGAACAAATTAAAGATTATATCAAAAAGCACTTTGACGAATTATTAACTCTCAACATACTTGCTGAAATATGTCATGGTAGCCCATTTCATTTGCAACGCACTTTCAAAAAAGTAACAGGAATAAGTCCAATAGAATATATACAGCAGTTTAGGATTGTTAAAGCGGCAGAACACCTTTTACACACAAATCAATCCATTAAAGAAATTAGTACTGCTGTCGGGATAGAAAACCCAGAGTATTTCGCAACTTTATTTAAAAAGAAAACCGGATTCACTCCTACTGAATATCGAAAAAAGAACGAAATGAAAGAAGGATAAAATAATGAATTCCTCCAAAAATAAATTTATATATTGGACGCTACTTACACATGAAAATTGGCAGTTTCATATTGCTGCAACTGAAAATGGACTATGCTTCATTGGATCACAAGATGAAAAATTTGAAGAACTAAATATATGGGCTAGAAAGAAATTGCCACAACATATATTGGCATGTAATCCAGATTACCTACAATCATATACGAAAGAAGTTATCGAGTATTTAGAAAGTAAACGAGAAACTTTTACATTCCCTATCGATGCTTACGGAACTGATTTTCAATTATCTGTTTGGAATACGGTACGTGAAATTCCTTATGGGGAGACATATTCTTATTCAGAAATTGCCGAAAGAATGCAAAAACCTACTGCTGTGCGTGCCGTTGCTACTGCTATTGCTGCCAACCCTCTTCTCATTACAATTCCTTGCCATCGTGTTATTGGAAAGAATGGTAAACTAACCGGTTTTAGAGGTGGATTAGAAATGAAGAAAGTGTTGCTTACATTAGAAAAGTCTCCGGTAGAATGCATATGACAGCAAAATATACTAGCACATTAACTTTAGCAGTTCCAACAGAATTTAGTTTCCAAGAAAATTTACGCTATCTATCACGTTCTAACAATGAATGTATGTTCCACATTGAAGATAACAAAATTTATAAAGTTATCCCTGTTCAGGATGTACATCCTTTAGTTGAAATTAGTATGAACTCGGATGATAATATTCAAATACGTTTTTTAGAAGAATCATATACGTCTGAAGAATCGATATGCGAAGCTGTAGCTCACTATGTAAAAGAGTGGTTTGATTTAACTACTGATTTAGCTCCCTTTTATACATTAGCTAAACATGATGTACTCCTTCAAGGACCAATTGAACAATATTATGGGCTTCGTACTTTAGGTATTCCAGACTTATTTGAAGCACTTTCCTGGGGAATTATCGGTCAGCAAATTAATCTCACATATGCTTATACACTAAAAAGAAGATTAGTCGAACACTTTGGAAATTATGTAGAATGGAACGATAGTAAACATTGGATATTCCCTTCTCCTGAAACGATTGCCAATTTACATGTAGAGGATCTCAAAAACTTAAAAATGACGACTAGAAAATGCGAATATGTAATAGGTATTGCAAAGCTTATTACAGAAGGAAAATTATCAAAAGAATCTTTACTGCAAATACAAGATGTGCAACAAGCTGAAAAACAATTAACTGCTATACATGGTATAGGACCGTGGACTGCCAACTATGTTTTAATGCGCTGCTTACGATTTCCTTCCGCTTTTCCCATTGACGATGTTGGCTTGCACAATGCAATTAAATATATAACAGGTTCTGAAAGTAAACCGACTAAACAGGAAATAAAAGATTTTGCGGCAAATTGGACCAACTGGGAGTCTTACGCAACTTTTTATTTGTGGCGAGTATTATACTAAAAAACCAAGTAGCGCATCCGCACTACTTGGTTTTTTTTAAGCTTGTTCTTCGAAGCGTCTTGCGATTTCCACAATAACTTGAACAGCTTTTTCCATCGTATCCACCGAAACATATTCAAATTTACCGTGATAGTTTTCACCACCTGTGAAAATATTCGGCGTTGGTAATCCCATATACGATAATTGTGATCCATCTGTTCCACCACGAATCGGGTGAATGTTTGGTTCGATATTTAAACTTTTCATCGCTTCATATGCAATATCAACAATTTCTCTCACTGGTTCGATTTTTTCAAGCATGTTATAGTATTGATCATTCATTTCTAAAACGACTGCATTTTGTCCATACTTCTCTTGCATTTGCTTCACAATATTTTCAACGTTATGTTTACGCGCCTCAAAATTTTCACGATCAAAATCTCGAATAATATAATACGCTTTACTTTGCTCAACATCACCATTTAATGAAAGTAAATGATAGAATCCTTCATAGCCTTCTGTATATTCTGGTGCCTCTTCTACTGGTAAGTGCCCATTAAACTCCATAGCAAGTTTAGTTGCATTACGCATTTTATTTTTCGCTGTTCCGGGATGTGTATTCGTTCCGTTAAACGTTAACTTAGCACCTGCAGCATTAAAGCTTTCATACTCTAAACCACCTAATGGACCTCCATCCATCGTATAAGCACATGATGCACCAAATGCTTCTACATCAAAATGCGCTGGCCCACGACCAATTTCTTCATCCGGCGTAAATGCTACTCTTATTTTCCCATGTTTAATTTGCGGATTATGTATTAAATAGTTCATTGCAACCATAATTTCAGTTAGACCAGCTTTATCATCTGCTCCTAGAAGTGTCGTACCATCCGTTGTAATAATCGTATGTCCTTTATATGATGGTAATTCTGGAAACTGTTCTGGCGTTAACACAACATTTAGCTCTTCATTTAACGTAATTGCATTGCCATCAAAATTTTCATGAATTTGTGGTTTTACGTTTTTCCCTGTAAAGTCTGTTGCCGTATCTAAATGTGCTAAAAAGCCGATTACTGGAACATCCTTATTCGTATTAGCAGGAAGTGTTGCCATTACATACCCATTATCATCCATTGTTACTTCTGTTAAGCCAATCTCTTTTAACTCTTCCACTAATAACTTACCAAACTCAATTTGTCCAGATGTTGTTGGTACTGTATGACTTTCTTCATTCGATTGTGTATCAATCTTTACATATCTCGTAAATCTTTCAATAAGTTCTTGTTGCAAACTCATTCACTCCCTTTTATGTTTCTCCCTCTATTATAATCCTTAAAACGAAATATTTTAACTTTTTTGACTGCGAATATATATTTCATTTGTATTTTAGCAATTTTAAATAACAACTAAAAAGTCTTAATATTTGTACATTAAAAATCTTACATGTAATATACATAATTATAAAATATAGGAGGTATTAAAGATGAGGCTAACTCTCTTTCGCTATTTTCTTTTTTTCTTAGGGTTAATTTTTTTTGGCCTTGGAAATGCTCTTGCAGTCAAAGTGAAATTTCTCGGTTTACATCCTTGGGAAGTTTTAAATATGGCTCTCTACCAAAGATTTGGATGGACCATTGGTACGTGGAGTGTCATATGTGGATTATGTCTCGTTCTCATTTCTTTATTAGTAGATCGAAAATATATAAATGTGGGCACATTTTTAAATGCACTACTTATCGGTCCCATTATGGACTTTTTCTTACAATCAAACATTCTTCCAAACGCTAGTGATTATTTATGGATAAACTTACTCATTTTATTTGCTGGGATTGCAATTACAGGTATTGGGGGAGGGATGTATGTTGCGGCTGGGATTGGTGCTGGCCCTCGAGATGGATTCATGCTTACTATTTCCGACAAAACAGGGCTATCTATTAGCCGTGCTAGAATCATAGTAGAATGTGTTGTACTAGTTATTGGATTTATGCTAGGAGGTCCTGTTTTCATCGTAACTTTTCTTTACACCTTTATTCAAAGTCCAATCTTTCAGCAATCATTTAAGATGTTTCAAACCCTCTTACATACTTTACATAACAAAGAGAAAGTTAATGAACATATTTAAACTACAACTTAATACAAAGTATTCACCCTATTTACGATTCTCACCGCAAATAGGGTGTTTCTTTTTTCATCTCACAATTTCAGAATATATACTACTCATTTACAATAAAAGTATATACATCGTCATAAATACAACCATTTACTTTAATTACATACTTCCCTGGTTTACTAAAACGAATTGTGTAATTATTTAACTGAATTGCTTCTTTATCTCCAGAAAGAATATCAATACTTCTACCACTCAATACATAAAATTCACTTTGATTCATCGTTACATCAATCGCATTGAAATTTCCTTCTTTCACCTGCTTTGTTTCCGCAGCGCTTACACTTGGTTCTAAAAACAGTAGTCCACTTAATCCAACCGTACCTGCTAAAGCTACTCCCGCAAACTTTTTAATCTTTTTCATCACATTGTCCTCCTTATAAATTTTGTATAAAGGTGATTTTCCCCTTTACACCACAAAGCCTATATGTAATGAAATGAAAAGTAAACGGGGACCGTAAGACAAAATTCTACATCTTTTTTTCCAATTGAATAGAAATCCAACGTTTGGAGTTTTGTCACATTTTAAATTGTTTCCTTAACCCAACTTCCATTTATATTATTCAGAAATTGAATAATTACTTATTGATTTAAGATTCTAAAAATAGTTGATAAAAATGCTTTCTATAAAAAAAGTATATTTTATAAGTACGAATTAAAACACACTCCATATATTCAGTTTCATTCTCCTATCCATAATTTTTTTACATTCAATAATTGTTCATCATTAAATTCCAGCTTATATATGTCAGGCTTTGATGTATGTATTAGAAATTCAAACCCGTATTGCTTATCAAAATAATTCATCATGAGTGTCATTACAAGCCCATGTGTGCCAATTACAATTTTTTGTCCTTGAAAATCCATTAATATTTCCTTTAACACTTTCACTACCCGTCTCTGACAATCCTTATATGACTCTCCTTCTGTTAGTGCAAAATCCGGATCAGAGAACATCTTCTTTACAAGCGGATATACCTCTTTATCTAATATAACTTGATCCCCACTGGAAAACATACACTCTTTAAGGTTTTCATATATTAATATTTCTTTTTCATAGAAATTGGCTGTTTTTTCTATCGTTAACACAGCCCTCTTATATGGACTTGAAATGAAAGTATCGATTCCCTCTGTTTTTAATATGTCTGTTATTCTATGAGCGTCTAAACTTCCCTTTTCAGTTAAACCACGTGTTCTTTCACTCCCTTCTAATTTTGATGATTCACCGTGCCTAACCATATAAATATATGTATTCATACTTCCTCCTTGAAAATATTCATTCGTTTTTTATAAATTTTGTTGTTTTGTTCGTGTAATCCATTCTCCTACTAAACTCTCGAATAGTTCAGGCTGTTCAATTTGCAAATTATGTCCCGCCATATCAAGCACCGCTAATGTTGCTCTTGGATAATCTTCAATAATTTCTATAATATCTCGATAACCTACCGATATATCTTGTCTTCCTGCTAATAAAAGAACGGGTTTCTCATATTTCTTTCGGTGAAACTCCATAGTAAGAGAATATTTTTTTTGCAATCTTTCAATAAATTCATAATTAGCAACATCTAACCCCGGCTTAATTTCTTCTTTAAATCGCTTATATGTATATTCATTTGCTACCACTGCTAACTCGCTAAATTCTTTTCTTTCGGTAGAAGTTAACGTATTTAAAAACTCCTTATCTTGTACAATTATCTGTTTATCCGGTAAACGTCTTTCTTTTTGCAGTGCAACAACCACAGGACATATTAATAATAATCCATTGACTCTCTCAAACATTTTTGAAAGTATCCCTCTAGCTAAATATCCGCCGAAAGACTCTCCTACTAGTAAAAAATCTTTCTTTGGAATGATTTCTTCAATAAATATAGTTAACACTTCTAATATATGATCTGAACTATTTACCCAATCTGGAGCGTTCGACTTTCCCATTCCAGGTAAATCAATATATATTCGTTGATAACCTTCATATTTTTGAAATACTGATTCCATACATTTCATCATTAACCTATGATCCGGCGCACAGCCATGTATAATAATGACTGGCTTACCCTCTCCAACAATTTCATAGTATATTTCCGCATCTTTAATTCGCCATAACATAAAAAGTCCTCCCTATTTAGTGAAAATACTATCCACTCTGTAAGAATACACGTTCTTATTTTATATCCTTTTGTAACATTTTTACAAATGTTAATTTTCAGATTAAAAATGAAAATCTTACTTAAAATAGCCTATAACAATCAAAAGATCAGCTAGAAAGAGGATTCTCATCATTTTATATGCAATTTTGCATCTCCGCTTGCAAATCACTAAAAAACCTTTACAATTCAAAGGATGACTAAATATACAATTTCTATTTAAAATCTTGATGCAATACATACTATCAAACGCAATGTTTTTTTAATTTTAAGAAGTATTAAACTCTTCAATACTTTCCTTATAAACAAGATTTTTACAAGGAAATCTGATACAATTTTTAAGTAATATTATTATGTATAGATATTACGAATATAGTGCATAATTAAAGAAGGTGATTTTATTGAAATTAAATAAAAATTTACAACTATGTATATTAATCGGAACATTAATATGCTATTCAATCTATTTTATATTTTTTTATCTGTTCCCTACTCATTTTTCAAATTCGGATGTACGCTTCGCTTCACTTATTGTTGAAGCCATTACATTTGTATCACTAATTTATTCTATATATTCTAAAAAAGTCAGTTCAAATCCGTTTTGGATATGTATCACGATAGCAATTGGGAGTTTTTTATTAGGTAAAATAGTATATACATATCAAGATAGTTTCTTCGAAATTCCAATACATCGTTTTACTATTTCTGATGTATTTTACATGTTTTTTCTACTCTTTTGTCTTATCGCTTTCAGTTATAAAATTTTAAAAGAATGCGATAAATGGGAAAAAACGTTCTTTATTTGTGATATATGTATAGTACTTACTTCCATATTCACATTAGAGTGGTATTTATTTAATCAACCAAATTTAAATATATTCTCTCTTTCACTAGGCGATGTTTTCCTTTCATTTCTATATCCAATTGCAGATTTATTGTTTCTTCTACTAGGCGTTAGTCTCTTTTTCCGTCCGACAATTTTTAATTCTAAACGGAAGATTTATATCTTTATTTTTGTATTGATAAGTTCTGCAACTTTTAACTATATTTATTTTTACTTAAATAACCATTTAGCAACTGAAACGATAACATTATTACGTCTTTTATATAGAATACCTATATTATTTATTGCAATAGCTGGATCTATTTCAGCAGATCGTAATAGCCATAAAAATTATTTCATTGTTAACCCTATAATAGGAAAAAAGGCTTTAGTTGTATTTCCCTATCTTGCTGTTGCAATACTAATCGGGTTTACATTAAAAGAACAAACATCATCCTCAACTCTCATTACAGGAAATTGTATTACTTTTATTTTCGTACTCATTCGTCATTCTATTGTACGTATGCAAAACAATTCCCTAACAAAACGTTTACAGGCATTCAATGCACAACTAGAAGAAAAGGTGACTTTACGGACTTCTGATTTAGTTCATAAATCAGAGGCTCTATCTCAAAAACAACAAAAGTTTAAATCGTTATATGAATATCACCCTGATCCTATTTTTACAATTGATTTACATGGCGTATTCTTAAATGTAAATCAAGCCGGAAGTATACTACTTGGAGCACCAACAGATGAGTTACTCGGTGAAACTTGTTTTTCGATTATTTTAGATGAAGACAAACATAAACTAACATCTGCATTAGAAAAGGTGAAACAACAAGAATCGGCATACTTACAACTAAGTTCTAAATATAAAGATGGTTTTACTTATTTTTTATACGTTACCATCGTCCCTATTATAATAGACGGACAAATTTCAGGAAGTTATATTATGGTAAAAGATATTACCGCACTAAAAAAGCAACAAGAAGAAATAAAGTATTTAGCATTCCATGATACGGTAACGAAAATTGGGAACCGTGCCTTTTTCCATAAGAAATTAAAAAGAGTTATAAAAAATGCTAAAACAACAGACAGTGAGTTCGCATTATTATACTTAGATTTAGATCGCTTTAAAGCAATTAACGATACACTTGGACATTCGGCAGGAGATCACATATTAGAAGAAGTAGCGAAGCGATTCCAATCATGTCTTCCATCACATACTCATCTGTCAAGAATCGGTGGCGATGAATTTACAATCTTAATTGAAAACTATACTGACGAAGATTCCTTATTCGATTTATGCAACCAGTTATTTGAATGCATGGAAAAACCGTTTGTCATACATGAGCATACATTAACTTTATCACTTAGTATCGGCATCGCTATTTATCCACATTCCGGAATCGATACCGCTACACTTTTGAAAAACGCTAATGTTGCAATGTATGATGCAAAGGCAAAAGAGCTTAACTCTGTCTCTATTTATGACGATGTAATCGCTAAAAAAATTGAAAGACGATTACGATTAGAAAAAGATTTACCAAACGCAATACAAAATGAAGAATTGTTCCTTTTGTATCAACCTCAAGTTGATAG
Source organism: Bacillus pretiosus (assembly GCF_052947655.1). NCBI lineage: Bacteria > Bacillati > Bacillota > Bacilli > Caryophanales > Bacillaceae > Bacillus > Bacillus pretiosus. The sequence continues at coordinate 3,593,359 of NZ_CM129593.1, forward strand.
TGAATCTAATAAAATTATCGGTGCAGAAGCTCTAATCAGGTGGAATCATCCTGAATTAGGCGTTATTTCTCCATATGAATTTATTCCGATTGCTGAAGAAACACTACAAATTATTCCAATAGGAAAATGGACATTGCAGCAGGCTTGTGAGCAAATGAAACGTTGGCACACACTCGGATATTCTCATTTAAAAATTGGTGTAAACTTATCTGCTAAAGAATTTGAACAAGAAGATTTTGTAAAGTCTATTTCTTCTACATTAGCAACTACAGGCTTACCGGCAAGTTCTCTCGACCTTGAATTAACAGAGCGCATTGCAATGATGGATGAGCGAGAAACATTGATAAAGCTCCGCACACTAAAGGGTTTAGGAGTTCACATTTCAATCGACGACTTTGGTACAGGTTATTCTTCACTAGCGTATTTACCTTTATATCCAATAGATACGTTAAAAATCCCAAGAGAATTTATTACAATGTCTGAAACGTGTGAAGATGGAATGGAAATTATTAAAACGATTATCACATTAGCACATACATTAGAAATGTCTGTCATTGCAGAAGGTGTAGAAACGAAAGAACATGTGAATTTCCTTCAAAAAAATAAATGTCAGTTTATTCAAGGTTACTATTATAGTAAACCTATCCATACTCATGCATTTACTGAGCTATTAGAAATCGGTATTCACCTATAGTATATTGCTAATATGGATAAGTAATAATGAATTTGAACAACTATAGTAAAAAGGAAAGAAGATATCTTCTTTCCTTTTGTTTTTTTATTTAAATTTCTATTCCTTCACCACTTCATTTATTATATTTATTAATTGATGAATCCCCTCATCATTTGTTTTCTTATATCCATTCATGTTTTGAATATATCTCTCCTTATTTGTATACAACTTATTTACTGCATGTATGAATACATTCGTACTTATTCTGTCCTGGATTATAACTTCCGCATATCCTTGCCGAGAAAAATATTCAGCATTTAAAACTTGATCTCCCCTACTAGAACTGTTAGTTAACGGGATAAGCAACATCGGTTTCTTCAAAAATAGCAATTCAGAAATAGCAGTAGAACCTGCTCTAGAAACTACAACACTCGCCATATTTAGTATATGCGGCAACTCGTCCCCTATATACTCAAATTGCATATAACCTTCCATACCAATAGATGAATCCACCTTCCCTTTACCGCACATATGAACAATATTAAAATTTAATAGTAATTTTTCCAAACTTCCCCTTACCATATCATTTATCCATTGAGCACCTTGACTCCCACCCATAATTAACAATACTGGTTTATCTTGCTGAAATTTACAATAGCTTCTTCCCCGCAATACATTGCCCCTCTCAATTTCTTCCCTTACAATTGGTCCTACATAAACCTTCTTCTCATTACTTACATTTTCTCCTGTCTGAGGAAATGTTGTGCATAGTTTTGTAGTAAAAGGTAATGCTATTTTATTTGCTAATCCTAACGTACTATCTGGTTCACGTATTATTACAGGTACTTTATTCATCCACGCTCCTATTACTACAGGAACGGACACAAATCCTCCTGCCGAAAAAACAACATCTGGTTTTATTCGTTTCATCAATTTATAACTTTGTATGCAACCTTTTATTATTTTAAAAGGATCTTTAAAGTTCTCCCAATCCCAATATCTCCTAAGCTTCCCCGTTGAAATACTATTGTATTTCACATTTTGAACTAATAGTTTTTCAATTCCATTTTGAGATCCAATATACTCAATTCCCCATCCTTTTTCCATAAATTTAGGAATCAATACCATATTAATCATTACGTGTCCGGCTGTACCGCCCCCAGTAAAGAGAATCTTTTTATTCATAATTTATATCCACCTTTATCATTAAAAATCTTGTTTTATACTAATCTATTAAATGTAAGTAAACTTACTATTATTTATATAAACATTTAGCTCAAACCCTATATCTTGCAAAAAATCTTTAATAAGATCATAAAAATCATTTCCATACTCACTACATTCATACTGAGCAAAGACTTGAATTACAGGCCTAGTTCCTGTACCTATTACTGGATTTTTCCTATCACCCTTTTTACCTTCCACATAGGCTTGACATTTATTTATCGCCTCATAGATACACAAAACATGCTCTTCCTCATCTTTCCAGTCCAGCGTATCAACAATTAAAAGAAATAGCGTATTTTGATTATCCATTGTTTTATAGCCATTCATATATTTCTTACACCCTTTTCATTTTTCATTGAATGCAGATTTCACTACACTTCGCATACTCGAGTACATCTTTTAATGATTGATGGAATTGAATTTCTGGGACCCAACCTAACCTTTTTATATCCTCTATTACTAAACTCTCATTTGATTCGCTTCCACTATGCTCTGCTTCTTTTATGGAAAAACTCAGCTGTGTTAATTCTTTGTATTGTTCTATTACATCTAATAAAGACCGTTTTATCCCTGATCCAATATTATATTGTTTTCCATTTATTCCATCGCGCAATAACACATGATACGCTTTAACCGCATCACGTACATCTAGAAAATCCCTACTATCTTTCAAACTGTTTACTTCAATAATTGCTTCACTTTTATTCGACTCTATAGTTATCATTTTTTTTGCAAGAATAGAACAAATACCATTCGATACTCCTGGACCAATTAAATTCGAGGGCTTTGCAATGATAATATTTGAATTCATTAATTCACTCCACGCCTCTGCAATAATGACTTGCATCGTTTTACTTAAACTATATGGATTTGAAATTTTTATATTGCTCATACTATCTGCTTGCAAAGCAGATCCTATAACCAATGTTCTACAGTGAGGTACTTCTTGCTTAATTGCTTCTAATAAATATAACGTCCCTATTACATTAACCTCTACATATTCAAGAGCAGCTGTCCAAGACTCTATGACCGAATTCTTTCCTGCTAAATGCAATACATAATCTGGCTTTATTTGTTTCATTACCTTCATTACTTCGCTCTTATTAGTTAAATTACAAGTAATACCATTCCCAATTATTTCTCTATGTGCACGATTTTGAAACATAGGAATTACATGAAAGCCCTGCTCTAAAAAATATTGGCAAGCATGGCGTCCTGTGAAACCATTTGCACCAGTTATTAAAAGACTCGCATTTTTTTTCATCGTAAAAACCCTCCTTTTAATAACATTTGTTTCACCTCGTGTTTTGTAAGTAAGTCTTGTTGAGAACTAAAACTCTTCACATCCACAAGCGGATAGCTAGCATAATATTCTTGCAGTCCTTCTATAGGAATAGTCGGTAGTACCACAAAATAATTTTGATCAAAACTTATACTTGTTTTACTCTCTACCTCAGATAAAAGCATTTCACTTAATTTTTCACCCGGTCTTATCCCTACTTCTTTTACCTTCACGTTTTCCTTTTTCGAATCTTCAATTAACACTTCTGCTAAATCTGTTATTTTACATGCCGGCATTTTCATAACAAAGATTTCCCCACCTCTACCTTGATATACGGCTTTAAATAACAATCCAACAGCATCTTCAATCGTTAAGAAAAATCTAGTCATATTTGCATCGGTAATCCCTACTTGTAAAGATTTTTTAATTTGTTTTTTAAAGAGTGGTACCACACTTCCGCTCGTCCCCAAAACATTTCCACCACGAACACAAATGAATTTTGTTTTCTTCGTTTGCATATTCGCATGCACCATTAACTTCTCACCAATTGCTTTTGTCATCCCATACGTATTTGATGGATCGGCCGCTTTATCCGTTGAAACATATATAACTTTCTCAACTTGCATCTGTATAGATGCTTCAATTACATTTTGTGTACCATGTATATTTGTTTTTATAGCTTCATAAGGATAATACTCACATACTGGAACATGTTTTAAAGCTGCAAGATGGAATACATAATGGACACCTTGGCATGCATAGACTAGTTGATCTTTATCACGAATATCTCCAATAATAAATTTTAATCTATCATCATTTATAAACTGTTGCTGCATTTCAAACTGAACCGTTTCATTTCTTGAAAAAACTCTAATTTCTTTCGGTGATTTTTCTAATAATTGTTTTATAAGTTCCTGTCCCCACGAACCTGTACCACCAGTAATTAAAATTATTTTATTTAGCATTTCTTTTCCTCCTACCACACATTTCAATTAAAATTGTATTTATAAAATTTATTGAATTATTTTCAATTGATTTAAATCATAATTGTCGTTTGTTACATTTAATTGACAAAATAAAAAAACAGAAACTATTAAAAATAGTTTCTGTTTTTTATTTCACCTCACAACAGTAAGATTTTTTATACTTTTTGCATGATAACTAAACCCTTATAAAAAACACCGCTCATTTATTTCTTATACTCGTAATAAAATAAATAGAACGATTCATAGCCAATAATCATGTTTAAATTTATGAAAAATGGAGGTAACGGAATGTACCGAAGCAATTCAAATCATACATATAACGGACCTTCCAAAGCACTGCCTCTCTCCCTATTTGATGTAAAAAATGAATTAAAACAAAAAAGCAAACTCATACATTCTGGCTCGATGTATAAATTAACGAAAGAAGAGCAACTCATCATCAACAACATAAAAATACAAACTGAACAGCTAAATAAAAATAATGTGACAAGAACACGAGCATACTACCAATTTTACACTCAATATCCAGAAATACATTGGGCACTACTTGGGCATATGGTATCACGTAACGGCGGTTGGAATATGACTGATTTAAAGGGCGATTTATATACGAAAATTTTATCAGAGAAAGATCAAATCACATTTTTTTCTTTTTTAGAAAGAGGGAATTGGCTTATTTTCCAAGATGTATATCCTCAATTTCTGCTTTATGAACAAAGTGTGAAAAGAGCACAAAAGCTATTTCACCTTCTCCCTCACCTAAATGTTTCTACATTTATGGAAACGATGTGGAACGATTTTTGGAAAACAGGTAACAAAAAAACATTAGCCATTGCAACTATTATTAATGAGCAACACTACTTAGAAAAAAGAGTGATTCAAAATATACAATTTAAAAAGACTGTACTTAATAGTATTGGATTTAAACTCTTTGATTTCTTTCAATTTAATCATATTCTTTTCCCATTCTACGAAAATGATAAGAAACTCAAAGTATTACTATTTGGTGATACAATGAAACATTTCACTTCCTTACACGAACGAATCTTAATTGGAAAAAGGTTGTATTCATTATTATTTCGAGACACACATGTTTTATCTCAAATAATAAGCTGGGCCCAGCACCATCCGCATACAGGATCAAGGAAAGATTACTGGCCTCATTTATTTTCAAGTGTCAATGAATCTTTTTCCCGTGAGTTTTATAAGCGTCGAATAAAGAAATGCCAGTTGCGTAGTGGCGCTTATCGTATATACAGTCCTGCACTCATCTATGCATGGCGAGATATGAAGCATGAAGAAGTTGACAATGAAGATTGGTTTACGGACTGGCAAGTTGTAAATTACTTAGTAGATAAGGAGGAAAATATAAATGGACAAATTACAGAAGACTACTGTAAAACACTCGAAACAATTGAGTTGGCAATTCTTGCAAAGAAAAACGTCCTCCTTCGAGAAGAAGAATGATTTTCTAGCATTAGCAGTTACAATCTTACTCTCTTCTATTATCGGAACTTGCTTAGATGCTTTCTTTGTTGCGAACCAAATGTATTCCTTTCCCGTTAGACCATTCTCATCCATATTTTCAGTTAACATTGGCTTTACTTTGTTTGTACTACCGATTTTAACAGCTGTTTTTATACAAATTTCCAAAACATTATCTACAATTTCTAGAATTCTACTTATTATTTCAATAGGTATTTTTGCCAGCATTTTTGAACAAGTTGCTGAAAGATTCGGTTTCTTTATTCATAGCTTGGATTGGAATCATACATATTCTTTATTTGGCTATATGATTTTCTTTTCTTTTATTTGGAAAGTATATCATTTCATACAAAAATGAAGAGACCATAATCGATCTCTTCTTAAGCATAATCTTCGGTTATTGCTAATGGTGCAAGAGTTTGAAGACTTTTTGAACGTAAACGATAAGCAACGATTTTCTTCTTATATTGCTTGATTACATCAACATGTTCCTCATGGCTATATAGAGAAAATCTAATCTCTTTATTCCCTTTCTTCGTATCAATAACAAGTGGTGTTCCTTCTCCATGTGGCGGGAAATAATGTTTATCTAAAAATAAAGCTTCATTAAATTCATGAATAACTTGTCGTTTCATTTCTCCCTCTATATTCTTTCCATCTATCGATATAGAGGTATTCTCTTCCTCAAGTTTTTGATGCAATTCAAATCTACTAATAATTGATTCTACAACAGAAGTTGGCATACTAGAAACTAGCACTTTAACAGCGCCAAAAATAAATAAAGTAACTATAAACCATGTTGTCATTTTCTCATCTCCATTACATTTTAAAATATAAATTTCGTTCCATACGGTATGAATATACTAATGAGTATTCCCGTTACAATCATCGTTACCGAACCGATTGTCGCTTCTTTTTCGCCTTCCTTCACGAGACGGCTCACACCGATAATATGTGATGCGCAGCCCATCCCCACTCCTTTTCCAATCGTACTTGTTATTCGGAAAAACTTAAGTACTGTTGGTCCGATAATAGCACCTGTTATCCCTGCAACAACTACAAAACTAGAAGTCATAGATGGAATACCGCCAATTTGATCCGCTAATGAAATAGCAATAGGCATCGTCGCTAATTGCGGCAGTGTTGTTAATATGAGTTCCTTATCTATATTTAACATCCCGCCAATCACTACATTCATACTCGTTAAAACCACTATACCTACCGCTACACCGATAAGTATCGACAAAAAGTTTTTCATAAGTATGTTTCGCTCTTTAAATAAAGGTATCGCTAACGCTACAATTGCAGGACTTAATAAGCCGGAAAGAATATCTCCCCCATTTTCCCTATATTCATGATGAGAAATATCAAAAATTAAAAATAAGCAAATCATACTCGCTGTAACTGTTAACACCGGTAACGTAAATGGAAACGGAATTTTTTTATATAACTTTGTCGCCAATACATACATTACTACAGTAATAATAATTAAGACCATTTGCATCGTGCACCTTGTCGATTTTATTTTTTTGATGTTACTAATAATTGACTTATATATCCTGAAACAATTAAAGTTACTACCGTACTTGCAACTACTAACAGGAATATAATACTCCCCTTACCGAAAAGAAAAGACCCGAATTCCATCAGCCCTGTTGTCGAAGGAATTAGAAATAACGGTAAAAATACGAGTAACTTTTCCGCACCTTCCTCAAACCACTTTAATGGTAAAATACGAGTAGAAAGGAGCAGAAACAGCATTAACATCCCAATTAAACTTCCTGGCATTGATAAATGGAATACTTCCTGAATCCACGTACCAACTAAGCTAAATACATATAGCACGCCTACTTGCAGTAAAAGCGCCACGTACTTCATTTCTTTCCCTCATTTCAATATTACGCATCACTATTATGAGATCTCATTTAACGTTTCCGCAAACCTCGTAATTCCCAGTTGAATTTGTTCGACATCTACTCTCCCAAAAGTAAAACGAATATATTCATTTTTAGTACCTAAAACACTTCCCGGGACAAACGCTACACCATTTCGTATAGATTCGCCTAATAAATGATATTCATCAAATGTTCCTTGCACTTTGCACCATAAATGTATTCCACCCTCTGGAACAAAAAATTCAACCTGGTCCCCTAATATTTCTTCAAGCTTTCTAATTAACACATCTCTTCTGTCTTTCAATTGCTCACGAAGCATTGTAATATGTGCATGAAAATCTTCTGATTCTAAAAATTGATTTGCCACCCACTGCGTAAATACACTATGGCCAAAATCAACTTGCTGTTTTGCATCCGCTAAACGTTCTATTACACGCGTAGGGCCAATTACCCAGCCAATACGTAATCCTGATGCAACAATTTTTGATAATGAACTTATATAAAGAACATTCCCGTTTTGATCCATTGACTTTAATGTAGGATTCACTTCTCCATTAAATGAAGTTAAACTATACGGATCATCTTCTACAATCGGTATACCAAATTCAGAAGACAGCTCTAAAACCTTTTTACGCCTTGCTAATGACAACACAGTTCCCGTTGGATTTTGATAATCTGGATTCAAAAATACCATGCGAATACGATGCTTTTTATGCAAATCAATTAAGTCATCTGGATTCATTCCATGCTGATCAACAGGTAGATGGAATATTTTTAAGCCAGCAGATTTAAACATCGGCAATGAAAAACAATACGACGGATCTTCAATTGCAATCGCGTCTCCTGGTTTTAATAAGCATTGCACGATAAGGTTAAGTGCCTGTTGTGCGCCAGATGTAATAAGGATAGAATTCGAATCTGCTTCAATTTGTTTATATTGCTGAACATGTGCTGCAATTGTTTTTCTCAACATTTCATTTCCAAGCGGATGGTCATAACCGAGGTTTTCCATAAATGTTTTCTCCGACAAAATCGTTCGGAATCTATCGCTCGGAATCAATTCTGGTGACAATTCACCACTCGCTAAATTAATTAAGTCGTCTTTTTGTGTTTCCGTTCTAATTTGTTGAACGAGTGGTACGTTAGGTAAGAACGATCCATCCTCCACGTACCTACCCCAGTTCGGTATTCGTTTATGTGAGACACCCCATATATCTGTATTGACCCTTGTTCCGCTTCCCTTTTGCCGTTCTACTACTCCAAGTGATTTTAATTCTTCATACGCAGCTACTATTGTACTCCGGTTCACCTGTAATTCTTTCGCTAACGTACGCTCAGAAGGTAACTTGCTGTCAGAAGGAAACTCACCTGAAGAAATACCCCTTTCCATATAATCCGCTATTTGTTTATATACAGGCGTCTTATCTGCACGATTTGGTTTCCATTCCACCTTGTTGCCCCCTCTCAAAACGAACTATCCTTGATTCCCTAATAACAGTATTAACTTTAATAATAGTATTAATTAATTACATGATTTAAAAATCTTTCTACCGTCATATTAAAGCTAGTCGGCTGTTCTAAATAAGGTAAGTGTCCACTATTTTTAAACTCAATAAAAGTTGTATTTTTCAAACGTCTTTCAAACTCTCTTACATATTTCTCGGGAACGAAATCATCATTTTCCCCTCTTATAATTAAAGTAGGACATGAAATATTTGAAAGAAACAGTCTTTGATCATAATCTACTAATTCAGCAAATAATCTTTGAATATGCACCGAATTAATAGACTGTAAAGATTGATAAAATCCCCTAACAATTACTTCATTATCTGCTACTCCCATCGCCTTCAATAATGTATCCGCCCATGTTTTTCCATTATCGTGTAAGCTAAGTAAATCATATACTTCAATTCGTTCTTTTCGATCTTCAGGCTCCAAATAGGGAAATGCATTTACAACAATTAAACTAGAAACAAAGCCTGGATATTGAATAGCAAAATCGATACCGACTCTAGCTCCTTTTGAAAGACCACACATAACTACTTTTTGTATCTTTAAATAACTGCATAACTCATACAATACATTTGCATATTCTTTAAAAAGAATTTCCAGCCCTTCCGATTTCCCATGCCCCGGTAAATCAAGAGAAATCACCGTCCAATTCTCTTTGAAATATTGCCTTTGATATAACCAATTGTTTGCGTTCCCACCAAGACCGTGTAATAACAATATAACAGGGCCCGATCCTTCTATATTGTAAGAAATTTTCCGATTCTTATATTCAAAATACATATTCATCACCTTCAGCTATAACGTCACTTACTCTTATCTTTGAATGAATATATCCAAAATGGTTCCTTTTCTAACCACTCTACTGTTTCCGGTACACCTTCTTCATACTCTCTTTTTAGTTCCGTTACTTTCGTCGCAAATTGTGATGCATGTGCTTGCAATGCCTCTAATTTTTTGGGAACATATTCTTTCACTTCGTTTTTAAAATGCGGAGGACCTATTTCCGCTTCATGATTCTTCGAAAAAGCTACCGCATAAAATGTTGGCCTTTTATATTCCGGAATATTAGCTAACGCCTCTGCTACCGCTTCTCCTGTTGCATCATGATCTGGATGAACCGCATATCCCGGATAAAAAGAAATAACTAGCGAAGGATTCACTTCTTCTACACATTTTTGTAATACACGTCTTAACTCTCCGGGAGTTTCAAATTCAAGAGTTTTATCACGATATCCCATCATACGTAAATCTTTAATCCCTAAAATATTTGTAGCCCTCTTTAGTTCCGTCTCTCTTATAACATTTAATGATTCACGTGTTGCAAAAGGAGGATTCCCCATCGTTCTCCCCATTTCACCTAACGTTAAGCAAACATAAGTAAGAGGAACATTTCGCTGCGCATAAGCTAAAATTGTACCTGCCACGCAATATGACTCATCATCTGGATGCGGAAAAACAATTAAAACGTGGCGTTCATTTTTTATCAAAATCATACTCCTCCATCATATACAATATTAACTTTTTTCTTTCAAAACTATTAAATCACTACCGCATACCACGTTACCCCAACAAGTAGTACGAAAAGAAGAAGAATATAAATAGTTGATAAGTTTTTCACATTTCTCTTTGTAGACTTGCCGTAATTCTCCTCCACATTTCGTGCAACTAACACGGTCCCAAACAGGGATCCAATTACAATAATAACCACTAGTGAAATTGCAAAAATCATTGTATTTTCACCTCTCTAAAGACAATCTATTTTAATAAAGAACTTCCTCTTTAAAACTTTAATAACATACTACCTTTCTTCTCTTATCATAATAGATGTTTACAAAAAACGGACCAACCACTTTTGTGTTTTTTTGCTCATCCACTTTAAAAAATAAAAAGCAACTGATCACTTTGGACTCAGTTGCTTTTCACACGATAAATTATTTTCTATTTTTATTTGAAATTAATTCGATTTAAAAGTTTAGTCTTTTCATAATGAAACATCGATTGAGATAACTCGAAAATTGTCCCGTTTACAAGACATACTGTATTTTCAATAAGAAGCGCCGGATCACCTTCATTTAATTCTAACAGCTGCGCGTTTTCTTTATTTACTTTTTCACAACTAATAAATTTATCGGCAAAGCCAATATTTAATCGTAAATCTTCAATGAAATAACTGTATACAGAGCTTAATGCTATTTCTTTATTCAAATATGGAATAATATCCTTTTTGAAATAACTTACTTCAATAGAGAATGGTTTACCATCTACAATTCTTAAACGCTTCAAAAAATATATCCTAGTTCCAGCTTCGCATTGCATCCGCTTTGCTATATCTTCGTCCGCATCTATTACTTCAAGCTCTAACACTTTCGTTTCAATATTTTGCGAAACGAGATTTTTCGTTAATCCACGTAAACTTCCTAAATTAATGTAATCTGTTACAGAAGTTTCACGTAAAAACATACCACTACCTTGCACTTGAAAAATATAACCTCTATTTACAAGCTGACTAATTACTTTACGTATCGTATTACGGCTTACTTCAAACCGATTCATCAAAGCTTCTTCTGTAGGTAGTTTTTTCGTTTCATTAAAAAGCCCATCTCTAATGTTTTGCTCTAACACATCTGCAATTTGTTTATACTTTGCACTCATACACTTTCTCCTAAAATACTCTTTTATCTGTTATAACTCTTCTCCTCTCGTTTCGATCACATGTTTATACCAATGAAACGAAAGTTTTTTCTTACGTTTTAAGTTATCATTATGATCGACAAAAATAAAGCCATATTGCTTTTTATACCCATTTAACCAACTTAATAAATCAATCACTGACCATGCATAATAACCTTTTAAATTGATTCCCTCTTCAATTGCACGCTTTATTACTTTTAAATGCTCTTCAATAAATTTAATTCTCGGAACATCTACAACTTCTCCTTCAATGATTGGATCTTCATCACCAAGTCCATTTTCCGTTACATACATCTTTATGTCACCGTAACGCTCTTTCAACATATGCAATCCATCTAAGAAACCTTCGGGAGATATTTCCCATCCCCATTTTGTATATGTTTTATCATCCATTTTTACTGTGCGATAAAAACCATCAAAAGAAGGATTACCTGGAGCAAGTGTTGAGTTTTCTCGAGAATGCTCATCGCTCTTTATATCCATATCGTATCTTTCTACTCGTATTGGTTGATAATAATTCAAGCCAATAAAATCATTCTTTTCGGCATTTTGTTTAATGATTTCTAATTCTTCAACCGTCCAATTAGGAGTCCACCCTTTTTCCTTTAATTGTTGAACAACATAAGGTGGATACTCACCTTTTAAAACTGGATCATAATACCAATACGTTTCATATTCATTCGCATGATTTGCTGCTAGTATATTTTCTTTTTCATCATCCACACTATAAGCAGGTAAGAAAACATGTGTAATCCCAATCTCCCCATATTGTTTCAGCTGCTTGTACACCGCAACTGTTTTCGCATGTGCATAAAATACATAATGAGTCGCTTGAAAATACTTTGGAACATCATTTTTTATCCCTGGTGGATGTGCACCTTTTAAATAGCCTAATCCACAAAACATTACTGTTTCATTAAAAGTAATCCAATGTTTCACTCTATCACCAAATGCTTTAAAGCAAATTTCGGCATACTTTACAAAAGCATCTGCTGTTCGTTTATTCGTCCACCCACCATCCTTTTCTAACGGTAATGGTAGATCCCAATGATATAAAGTGACAAACGGTACAATCCCGTACTTTAAACATTCATCAATTAAATTGTTATAAAATTTAATGCCTTTTTCATTTACCTCTCCATCTCCATTCGGCAATATTCTCGCCCAAGAAATCGAAAAACGATACGATTCCAATCCCATCTCAGCCATTAAACGAACATCTTCCTTATATCGATGATAATGATCAACCGCTACATCACCATTTGTTCCATTGTATGTTTTGCCAGGAATTTTTGAAAACTCATCCCAATTCGTAACACCTTTTCCATCCTCATTCCATGCACCTTCTACTTGATAAGAAGCTGAAGCAGCTCCGAATAAAAAATCATGTGGAAACTTCATAGTATATACCTCCATTTCATTAGAATAAATCAAATTCATTATTACATATAAAATTTGTAGGTACAAATTTAAATGATTATTATATAACAAATTTCTGTTTTTCACTATAATTAAACATAGCATTCACACCATTTACAAAAAAAGAACCTATAAAGGTCCTTTTTCAAATTGTGCAACGCAGCACTATATTGAGTATCTTAAAGTTTATACTACTGATAAATGTTAACAAACTTATTCTTCAATAATGAATTGTGAAATTAGCATTTCTAAATTTTCGACTTTCTTTTTCATTTCATTAGATTTCGTCGTTATTTCTTGAATCAATGTGGCTTGTGCTTGAATTGATTGTACCGTTCGATTCGTTTCTTGCGAGACTTGTGTTGCAGTTTCAGAGACTATTGATAAAGAGGCATTCACTTCTTCTGTCCCAGCAGACATTTCTTCTGTGGCAGCAGACACTTCTTGAATTTGGGACGTTATTCTATTAATATCTTGCATAATAGATGAAAATGCGAGTTCTGCCTTATATGCTGCTTCTTTACCACCACTAGCCTGTTGTTGACCTTTTTTCATTACATGAACTGTATCCTGTGTATCTTGATGTATAAAATGTAATAAATTATTTATATCATTTACAGACGTTTTAGATTTCTCAGCCAGACCTCTTACTTCAGCTGCAACTACTGCAAATCCTTTTCCATTTTCTCCGGCGCGTGCCGCCTCAATTGCAGCATTTAAGGCCAGTAAATTCGTTTGTTCTGCAATATTAGTAATAATATCTAGCGCTTCTTCAATTTGTTGTGTACGTGTAACAAGTCTATCAATGACCTTAGAAGTTTCTTCGACAACTTCATTCACACTATTCATTTGACGAATAGATTGTTTTATAACTTCACTACCAGAATTTGCTTGGTCTATTGTTGCAACAGCAACTTCAGCAACCATCGCTGAAGATTCAGCTACTGTTTGAACTCCAGTTGCAATTTCTTCCATCGCAGTTGAACTTTCTTGAATACTAGTCACCTGTCCCTCTATTTCTTTATTTATTTCAGAAGTAGTTCGAACAACCTCGTTTGATATATGTGCTGCCGTTTTTGTCTCTTGTAACATATTTTCAGTTGAAATAATCACTTCTTTTGCTGTAACCTTCACCTGACCGACTAATTGTTGCAAGTTATCTAACATACTATTAAAGGATTGTACAATATGGCCTAATTCGTTCTCGGATTTATAAGAAGTTCGAATTGTTAAATCTCCAGCAGATACTCGTTCCATATCTTTTTGTAATAATACAATTGGTTTTTTTATAGTATTTTTTATTATAAAACCAATAAAAATAATTATTATGATTCCAACACATGAAATAATTACAAATGTTATTATTGTATTTTTCACACTATTGATATTCTCTTTTTGTAGTTGTTCAGCCGCGGTATTATTATATAAAATAAGTTCACGGATAGACTGAATTGTTTTTCCCATATTAGGCTCAATTTCTTTTAAATAATAGCTATAAGCTTCTTCATTATTAGTCAGTCCCAAATCCTGTGCTTTCTTCATTTGTATTCTTAAATCTTTGAATTGACTTTGAAATGCATTATACAAGCCCTTTTCTTTATGAGAACTAATTCTAGTTTCAAATTGTTTTAATAACTCATCATTTTCTTTCCTAGTCTTATCCATTTCTGTTATTAGTTCTTTCATTCTTTTTTCATCTTTCGATATCATAATCTCCATAAAATTCATATTAACATGGTAAAAATTTGATTCTACAGTTCCTATCCATTCAATTGGTAATAGCCTTTCGTCATACATACTAGAAGATGTATTTTCACCTTTTTGAAGCCCTAAAAACCCTAGAGAAGATAACATGATACAAGCCAAACTCGATATAATGACTAACACATTTAATTTCGTTCCAATTTTACTATTTTTAATAAAAGACAACAATTCCACCTCATCTGTATATTATACTTATATGTTTTATATTACAATAATATTCGACATTTATCGACATTTTTTGTGTCGATTTTATAACTGCATTAAATTATTATATTAACTATATAAACCTATTCAAAGAACTTTGATTCTCATAATATCCAATACTAAAAAGTCTTATGGGAATTCCACAAGACTTTTAATAGCGTTACATTGTTTCTATGAAATTATGGTGAAAATTAAAGTGACTTATTAGTTCTTATAACTTCTTGATAGAGAATCGGTGACCACTTATCACTAACATAATCTTGGATCACCCAACCAACTCTTTTTGGATTCTCTTGTTTAATATATGCCGCAATTTCGGGATTTATATAAGAGGCATAATAATATGGGCTATTCCATGCTGTACCACCAGAAGACAAGCTTGTAAAATTAACATATAGATGATTTAAATCCTCACTATTGTTCATCGTTTCCTTGATCGTATCTTTAATAGATTTTACTTTCACATCATAACTCACTTTATATTTATCTTGTACTGTTACATTTACATTTTGATTTACAGTTGTCGTAAACGTCTCATTATCTGGCCAATAAAAATTATTATATCCTCCAGATTCATTACTACCACTATATCTTTTTAGTAGTACAATTTTCCCTCGAGCATCTCCAAGTTTTATATTTCCTTCTGTTTTTAAAAAGATAGGATCAACAAAATAATTTTTTTCAAACGTATTACTAAATGAACCTTCTGCCCCTTTCATATCCTCATACTCTTTTTTTAAAGACATAATAATTGTTTCACTTGGGTTATCTTTTAAAAATTGTTTCGCTTCGTTTATGAATTCATGCAGTGTTACATAAAGATATAATGGCCCATGATGAAGAACTATCGTATTATCATCTGTTAAACGGCCTCTTATATCAAAAATGCGAGCTCCATGATCCATTTGATAACGAAAATCATACTCTTGCGTCATTCCCCATACTTGCTTTATTGGATTTTGTAATTTAAACGTACCACTATCATGTGTTCCTGGAATTGAAATTCGTGCTAACGGGATGTTATCAGGTATAGGTTGCATCCATTTTGACCAATTTTCAAGTTCAATAACAGAGCTAGCTGCAACGACTTGCTTATCGTGTAAAGCAAATACAGATGTGATAAATATCATACTACATATGAATAATTTCAAAATAAACTTCTTATTGCTCATTATTATTCCTCCCTTTTCTGTTTTATATCAAACTTATTGAATATAATATAATCTGGTGAGTAAAAAATAAATAACATTTCATCAATATGAAATATTGCATAGAAGTAAAGTTAAAAAATCATTCACATATACTGAATTAGAAAAATTTAAAGGAACTTCATCTGAAGTTCCTTTCGTTTATTTTATATTCAATATATATGAACCATCTTTATTCTCATACTTATAAACATATAAATAATATTTACCTGGCTTTGCATTATAAGTTCCTTTAACTACATTCCCTTCATTTTCACCATATGCTACATAGTTGTTTAAATCTGATTCATGATGAAGTACCCATGTCATTCCAATGTTTTGTTCATTTAGTAGAGAAATATTAATATTTTCTGGTGAGTCAATTTGGAAAGTAAATACATCTACCTTATCACGATTATGTAGTGTTCCTTTTATTGGTGTATGAAAGTTAACTTTATTTGCCTGTCTACGTTCATTATTTGGTTCATTTTCTGTTACTTGTAACTCATTCCCACCGTTCAGTTCTCTTCGTTCATACCCTAAATCTACTAGTATAGACTTCAAATCTGGTAAAACACCAATTTTATCTGAAGATGGATCTTTAGATTTCGTTCCAGTGTTACGGTTACTTAATATCGTTCTTAATTCACTTGGTCTATACGGTTGTCCTAAATTTTCTTTAGCAATACTTTGTACTAAAGTCGCTGCTCCTGCGATAATGGGTGAAGCACTAGATGTTCCACTAAAGCTTGAAGTATAAAGATTTACAGCACTTCGACTTTGCTCGGCTGTAGTTGTATCTACATTTTCTCCCCACCCGTACACATCAATCCGACTTCCATAATTTGAAAACCACATACGCTCATGAGGGAAAGATGAAGAGCCCGCTCCTACCATAATTGCACCTGAATCTTTAAAATCTTTACTATTACGATTTAAGACTTGTTTACCATTTCTATCTTTAAATTGATCTAAATCATTCCATCCATTTGCTCCAGCTTCTATAATGACAACACCTTTATCTGTACCAGCACGAATCGCATCAAAGATATCTGGTTGTATTTCAACAGGTAAATATTTATCACCATATCCATCAAAGGAAGCTTGTGCCTCTAATAATAAAACATCCCCAGCTTCTAACTGATTTACAGCACTTAATATTGCATCAGCTGTATTATACTGCCCGTTATCTCTTATTTGAGAAATCACTTTCGCTTTCGCTTTTGGCGCAATCCCAATATTCCCCACTGCATTATCTTCAGAGGATACAATTCCTAGTACTGACGTTCCATGTCCAACATGCTGATCTATATTTCTTCCAGACATTAATTTAATATTTTGATGTACTAAATCCTCATGATTTAATAGCCATCCATATTCCATATCAACAAAAGTTATACCATTTCCATTACCGCCTTGAACTCCCCAGGCGAAGGGCGCATTAATACCGTATGGTGCCGCATCAAGGTAACCTTGTTTTTTATATCTAGGATTGTTATTAGGATTAAAAGATACACTTAATGGTTGTACTTCCGGTGGCGTTATTTTTTCTTGTTTCTTCACATACACATCTTCTATTAAAGAAGATGTCTTTAACTTATCTACTAGTTCTTCTTCCTGCTCACCATTTTGAGTTTGAAGAATATAGTAGTTTAATAAACTTGTAGATATATTATTGGGTGCTTTCACTTCAAGGTTTTGTATTTGTTCCGGGCTTACAGATGTGAATAAACGATTAAATGTTACATCTGGATATTCTGCAAAAAAATCTTCTAGTACTTTATCGTTCGTTTGAGATTGTATTTGTTTTTCAATACCATCTTCATATGGCAATTTCAAATCCGCTCTGAATTTTACAATGATTTGCTTATCTGTTTCTTGTTCTATCCCTAATTTACTCTGCTGTTCTACAGAATCAGCCTTTACACTATTGACCGTGTCCCCTTCCCCTATTCCTAAAAATATTGAAATAATTACAGCTGAAACAGATATTCTTTTAAATATATTCATTACATCACTCCTCCTATTAATAATATGTAATCATTATATTAATCTATAATGATTTTAATTATATAACATATTCCCTTTCTACTAAATAGATTATAGTAATCAGCAATATGAACTTCAATGTATTTTCATATGCAATATTTCATATTCGGACTCTACACTACATAAATAAGAAACTTATGATGATTATTTATTTTATACGTGCTAATATACTTATATCAAAATATTATGTATAGACATTCTGAACTATATTACTTAACAATTTCACCTTATTTTTGCTAGGAGGATTTACAATGAAATTATTAAAAATAAAACATATAATCCCTATATCTGCAGCTGCAATTACATTCGTATGTCATCAAAGTACAGCTGAAGCATCTACCATTCATACAGTAAAAAAGAATGATACACTTTGGGGCATTAGTAAACAATATGGGGTTTCAATACAATCCATTAAACAGGCTAACAATAAAGGAAACGATCAAACCTTTATTGGTGAGCAGTTAAATATTCCAGGGTCCATGAATTCAAATGAAATCACCGTTCGTCAAAATGCCAAACCCAAACCTGCGAACATTTCTAGACAAATTATTTATCAAGTACAACAGGGAGATTCATTAGAAACGATAGCAAAGCGTTACAACGTTACCGTTCAATCTATAAAACAAATTAACAATACAGCCGGAAACAAGCTTTATACAGGACAACATTTAAAAATTAACTCAAGCATTTCAGAAAAAGAAAAAGACTTAATGGCACGCTTAGTTACCGCTGAAGCAGGTGGCGAATCTTATAAAGGTAAAGTAGCTGTAGCAAAAGTTATACTAAATCGTGTAAATGCAAAAGGTTTTCCAAATACAATAACAGGCGTTATTTATGAACCTATTAAATACGGATATGCCTTTACTCCCGTTACAGATGGAAGAATTAACCAGCATGCAAGCCCAGAAGCAAAGATGGCAGTAGAAGAAGCTATCTCCACAAATGGCATACATTCTGATTGGCTTTATTTTTACAATCCAAAAACATCAACAGACAAATGGATTACGACACGTCAAACAGTAGCAGTAATTGGTAACCACGTCTTCGCTAAATAACATATAAAAAACAGACCTTCTCACTTAAAAGGTCTGTTTTTTTATATGTAAGAATTTATTTATCATATGACATAGTGATCTTTGAAAACTATTTCTTCTTTTAAATAAAGACATTTATATTTACTTCATCACTCCGAAAAATTAAAGAAGCATCGAGTTCAAAAACTCCCTTTTTATTAATAAAAGCTATTTCTTAACTTCATAAAATTGTTATACACTAGAAAAATAAAAACAAACTATTCGTTAGCAGGTGAAAAAATATGTATGATGTTACAATTATCGGTGCTGGAGTAAGTAGCATTTTTATGGCTTATTCACTGACTAAAAGTAACAAAAAGGTTTTAATTCTTGATAAAGGTAAAACGCTAGAAGATCGCCATTGTCCTTTAGACGAAGGAAAAGTGTGTACTTGTACTACATGTGATAAATATTTCGGATTTGGTGGTTTAGGAAAATCTGAAGGGAAATTTAATTATACAAACGGATTTGGCGGAGAACTTGAGCAAAAAGTCGGTAAAGAAAGCTTTATTCAACTCATGGCTGAAGTAGATGAAATTCTATGTCAGTTCGGAGGAAGTTCTGTTTCAAAATACTCTACAGAAAATCCAAATCTCAATAAGAGAGCTGAAACGTGTGGTTTACAAATGCTAACAACAGAAGTAAGACATCTTGGTACTACCCTTTCAAGTGACATTTTTCAGCAGCTCTATGAATTTTTACTTACGAAAATAAATATTCAATTTCATATAGATGTACAACATATTATGAAACAGAAAGATCATTTTACAATAGAGACAAATGAAGGAATAGTTCAATCTAAGCAACTAGTGTTTGCAACTGGGCGTTCCGGAGCGGATTGGTTAAAAGAAATGTGCACTTCTCTAAATATTTCTCAGGAACAAACTCGTGTAGATTTAGGTATTAGAGTAGAGATGAATGAACACCAATTACGTTCTATATTAAAAGATACATTTGAGACAAAACTTTCTTATGAGCATGAACAATTCACAGCAACTACGTACTGTATGAATCCGAAAGGACGCATCATTAGAAAGTACGAAGAAGGTTTAGTTATGCCTGACGGTCAAAATTTTCGAGAGGAAGGAACTGGCACACCTAACTTAAATTTCACTTTATTTATCCCACGCTATTTTTCAACTCTCAAAGAAGCAAATGTATACGCAAGTTCAATTATTAAAAGCATTAACCAAGGACGAGATCGAATTGTTATACAGCGCTTAGAGGACTTACTAAATAAACAACCTACAACAGAGAAAGGCATGAAACATAACCGTATACAGCCTACACTACAAGGAGATTATGGCGATTTGCATACAGAAATTCCTCCATTATATATTGAAGGGCTTAAAGAATTTTTATTACGTTTAGAACAATTCATCCAAGAACCGATCGATAAAGATACTTTATTATATGGAATTGACGGAAAATTCTATGCTCCTACGATAAAAATCAATAACCATTTTGAAACAAGTGTGCATGGACTATTTTTAGTTGGAGATTGTTCAGGCGTCACTCATTCATTATCTCAAGCTGCTGCAAGTGGGTTGTATGTTGGAAAATATTTATCTCATATTTAATTTCTTTCATGAAGATAGCAATCAAATATTTTAACTTCCATAACGCTTTATTTATGTACCTTGTCCTTCCCCCGCTAATGATTATCCCACCAAAAATCGGGATTTTACGAGATACATATTTAACATAACTATGTATGGTAAAACTATCGACATTCAATTCTAACAAATTGAATGTCAACAGTTTTAAAAGCCTCTATTCATTTCCACTTTCATTTGTTCGATATTTTGTAACATCATCATAGTGTTTAATATGTTAGGATGTCTATAAGTATTTTTTACTACAACTATGACTATTTCTGTTCTATTTCCAAAAATAGATTTGCGCTTTAAAATTCCCTATTGTACGTATATGAATACTTCATATTGTTACCTTTAGAAACCATTAAATGGTTCATTACACTCTAATAGTTATGAAAATATAATATATAACACAAGTTAAATAAATCGTATAAAGAAGGTGTAAAAATGAAAAATAAAATTAATTTACAAATGCAAAATATAAGCTTTGTTTTAATAATTGCGTTAGTAGTATGGTTAAAAACATATCTTATTACAAGATTCAGTTTTGATTTAAAAATTGAGTCTTCTACACAAGAGCTTATTTTGTTTATTAGCCCTCTCGCTGCATCATTAGCTTTTGTCGGATTAGCATTATTTGCAACCGGTGAAAAGCGAAATTATATAGCTCTATGTATTAATCTCTTATTAACAATCGTACTTGTTGGGAATGTAATGTTCTATGATTTTTATAGTGATTTCGTTACGTTACCAGTACTTGGACAAACATCAAACTTTGGCCAAGTAGGCGGCAGTATTATAGAAATATTGAACTACAAAATTATTCTCGCATTCGTAGACATTATTTTCTTCTTTATTTTGTTAAAGAAGAAGGCACTAGTCTTCCAAACCGGACGTGTAACTCATCCGGCACGCTTCGTATATTTTCTCTTAACGATTGGTGTATTTTTTGCGAATCTACACCTTGCAGAAAAAGAGCGCCCTGAACTATTAACGAGATCATTCGACCGAGTCATGCTTGTTAAAAATTTAGGACTATACACTCATCAAATATATGATTTAACACTGCAAGTAAAAGCAGGATCACAAAAAGCACTTGCTGATAGTAGTAAATTACAAGAAACTGAAAACTACGTAAAGGCAAACCAAAGTGAGCCAAACCCTAACATGTTTGGTGCAGCGAAAGGAAAAAACGTAATTGTTGTCACTCTTGAATCCCTGCAAACCTTTTTAATAGGCGCATCAGTTAACGGTCAAGAAGTTACACCATTCTTGAATGAATTCATCAATGAAAGCTATTACTTCGATAACTTTTTCCACCAAACTGGGCAAGGAAAAACGTCCGATTCTGAATTTCTAATCGATACGTCGCTGTATCCATTAAATCGAGGAGCTGTATTTTTCACGCACGGTAACAATGATTATACTGCGACTCCAGAGATTTTACGTCAGCAAGGTTATTTCACTTCTGTATTCCATGCGAATAACGCAACATTTTGGAATCGTAACATTATGTACTCTGCTCTCGGTTATGATCGTTACTATAATGAACTTGATTACAAAATTACGCCCGAAACAAATTTAAATTGGGGATTAAAAGATATCGAATACTTTGATCAATCAGTAGATATATTAAAAACTGTTGACCAACCATTTTACGCTCGTTTCCTTACTTTAACGAACCATTATCCATTTACTTATGATGAAGATACAAAATTCATTGAACCATACAACTCTGGTAATGGTGTATTTGATCGTTATATCGTAACAGCACGTTACTTAGACGAATCAATTAAAAAATTTATTGAGCGTTTAAAAGCCGAGGGAATGTATGATGATTCTATTATTGTGTTGTATGGTGATCATTATGGTATTTCTGAAAAACACAATCGTGCAATGGCACAGTTTTTAGAAAAAGATCAAATAACAGAATTTGATACTTTAAATTTACAACGCACACCTTTATATATTCATATGCCTGGCCAAACAGAAGGTCAAACGATTTCAAAACCTACGGGACAAATCGATATAAAACCTACTATTCTAAACTTACTTGGGATTGATACTACGAACGATATTCGTTTTGGTCATGATATGTTTTCAGATGAATATACCGGTTTTGTTGTTTTACGTGATGGTAGCTTTATTACAAACAAGTATGCATACACAAACAACACTTTCTATGACCGCATAACAGGTGAAATTGTAGATTTACCAAAAAAAGAAGCACGAGCACTCATTAACCGTGCACAAAATGAATTACGAATGTCTGACAAAATTATTGAAGGCGATTTATTACGTTTCTCAGAAAGTAATAAAATTAAAACTGGCGAAGTACAAACTAAAATTAAAGAGACTGAAAAATAATCTAAATATGAAAGGGAGCAACTGTAATAAGTTGCTCCCTTTTACTATCGTATAACATATGATGCAATGTCATATAAAAACCTCGTATATTTTACTTTTATTCTACGCTTGTTTCTAAAGTTACATCTGTATAGGTATGATCATCACCTATATTTAAAATTACTTCACATTGACGTAATCTCAATTCAAAGAGCATGATAGAATCATGATAAACTTCAGGTTGTGATTTCATCTTATGTAACATCTCTTGTTTTTCTTGTATTTCTAAATGAGTATTTTCTACAGCTTGTTTCAAGGAGTTAAATGGATTCCTAAAGAATATGTTAATATCCCGCTCTTGCGTGTTTTCAAATAGCTCAAATTGCAAGAAAAATTTCTTCATAATAGAAGCCGTTACCTCAGTATAATCTTCATTTTCTACATACTGTTTGTATTTGTTATATAGCATACCTTTGTTTTTAGGAAGAACTCCAAATAATTTACCGGCACTTTTCAGTAAAAATTGTGCTGGCGTAAAGCGACGTAAAATATTTACTTCATCCATTTGTATTCTAGTCGTCATTCTGTCAGTATCTCTGCGCCAGTCATCAAGCACTTTAAAATCACATTCTAACTGTATTCGATTTTCTCCAAATAAAGAATTAAGTCCTTCACTAAGTTCTTCTAAGTACGATTGACTTTGAAGGAGCTCATTATTAGAAATCGCAATCCAATTTTTCATAGAAAGAGCAAAATTAGGTAATACAGTTTGTTCTAAATATTTATGTACTCTTTCATTCATCGCTTTATTTAGTTCCGTATCAATGTGCCCGAAATCGCTTTCTTCACTAATTAAATCTGAACAACTCTGTAATATCTTCGGAATATTTTCAGTAAGTTCATTCGTAATTTCCGTTTTCATTGTACGATATGACTGTGTAATGAAATGAATTTTTTCCTTCTCAAAAGTAGTAAGATTATTACTGCTACCATTTAGTTTCACTAGCATATCTTCATTCCAATGAATAGAATCCACTAAATTGTTTTCTTTCTCAACGCGTTTATCCAATAGATATGTAATTGTTTTTCGAATGAAAAACAATAGCTTTTCCGTACGTTCTGCATCGACATTTTTATGATTAAAGTTAAAATGAATAAACTCAGTTAAATCATTTAATTGTTGACTACTTGTATATAACGAAGAGTAAGGGAAAATTCTCGCATGCGGGAAATATGTGTTTATTCTCGCTTGCGTATCATGTAATACTCTTTTCACTTCTGCATCACTGTAAATGTTATCGATTTTATTTAATAAGAAATGAATTTGTAAATTTGGTGTATGTTCTTGAATGCTTAATAGAATATCACGTTCTTTGTCAGTAAAAGGTGAATCCGCATTCAATACGAATAGTAATTCGTCTACAGAATTTAAATATTCGAATACCTCATCTCTAGTATCGTTATTCCTATTAAATCCAGGTGTAACTACAAATGTAAGTTTATTTTCACTTAAAAATCTGCATGGTAATTTAAATTCAACACATGCTCTATCTCTATATGTTTGATGGTGCTGAGACATCATATTATGGTAATCCGAGACATCTTCAGTTGTTGTAATTGCTAAGTCTGTTATGGCGTTAATTTCTGTATGCGCATCATTTTTTAAAACTACTACATTTGAAATTGATTTTTCTAATATATTTTCTCCTATTATAGAGTTAATAAATGTAGTTTTTCCGTTTCCTGAAGTTCCCGTTACTAAAATGCGATTTGTACTTAAATCTGCGAGCTCGCCAACTAACCATCTAAATCGGTGACCCATTTCTATATTATGTTTTTGTGCCCACTCTGTAATAGATTCAAAAAGATGCAAACTATACTCTAAGCCATCCACATGATTAATAGAATATAACAACAGGTTTTCAGCATGTTTTATATTTGCTGAATCTATTTCGGAAGGGAAAATCTCATCCCATGCCAATACAGCTGCAGATGGAAATACAGCATAAGATGGATTAACAACCTTTAACCAATTTGTTAACAAGTTTGGAATGATATCGTGCAATTGTTTAAGGATATATTGACCTTGAATTAATTCAAAGTACGTTCCTTCGTAAAGAGAAGAAATTTTGTCCCATATATCGGACGAATGTATTTCAATATGTAAGAAAAATTCATTTATTGTGTTAAGCCATGATAAGTAATTTTGTTCGTTTTTATAACTATTCCAAAGTGATGAAACCATTTGCGTAAATTGTACTTGATCTACATTATTTAACGTAACTAATACTTCATAAAAATAATCTGGTGAAATATGTTTAGTAAATCTTTTATCGATATATCCTTTTAAAACCTCAAACCACGGATAAGATTCTGTTCGAATTAACTCATTCACAGCAAGCTCTACTGCACTATCAAAATCTTGCTGCTCCTCATAAAAGGAACGGGCAATTTTTGTGACATTTGGATAATCTGGATTTAAAGAAACTGCTTCTTTAATAACAGCGAAAGCAGAGTCAAAATTATTTTGCTCTATGTAAAGAGAAAGTAATTGTAATCTAATCTCCGTCATCAATATTATATTATCAGTAGTAATGGACGTATAAACATTTTCAGCAACTGGTAATTGATTAAGCTCGAAATAAGCATCGGCAATATTTTTTTGTGCCCATGGTGCTAATTCATTACTAACTTTTTTCCATTTAAAAATAGCCGCTTCAAAATCTTGATGGCGATAATAAAATTCACCTTGTGCAAAACGAATGTAAGATCCATCAGAAATCTCATTTCTTTCTTCGTTTACATAAGCTTCTCCAAGTACATCAATAGGTGGTTTTGTTTCATTCTCCATTAGGAATGTTTCATAATACATCTTTTTTATTAATTGTTTTTCTACTCTCATCTTTTCCCCCACTATATCTTGAAAATACATTTTTAAGATATGTCAATACTTTTTGTATGTATGCTTTTTATCTTAACAAAGAATATCTTTTGGGAAATTTCATTTTCCTTTCATTTTTCAAGTTAGATTGAATTTTTATGAGAAAAGTTTCAGTTTTTTTTCAATTTCCTTTCAGTTATGAAACAGCATTAAATGTTCCTAATAACCTAATAACACTATAATCTCCCGCATTATATTATCAGGAAAAGTCTATATAAACCCATATTATAAAAACAATTTATAACGAATATATATGCATTATTCCCTTCCCTAATAAATAAAAGAAGCATTATCATATATTTCTCACATTGTTTTCCTTTGAAATATTTCAGTAGTTACGTAATTTAATTCCATTAACCTCTATAAATAACTAGTCCCAAAAAAATCTATATGCATATCATGTTATAGTAAAGAATTCAGGAAATCCTAAAAGGAGGCATTTTCATGTTTGAAGATAAATCTAAAATAAACTACCCATATGAATTTACTGAAACTACAACAATCCCGCTAAAAAACCCCATCAATAAAACTTTCAAAAACGGCTCTGGTACACATACTTTCCCAATTAAAAAACACTATAAAGAACAGGTGTTATATACGGAAAAAATTAATAATAATAAAAACAAATAACCTTATAGGCCCTTATAGCACTAAATATATAAGAATCTATATTAGACCTTGCATAGTTATAGGTAATAAATAAATTTTTCTTATACAACTCATGTACTTTTAAAAAGTGCTGATATACAGCGCTTTTTTATACATAGATAATAAAAGAACAAAAAAGGGTATGGATAGTTTCCATACCCTTTTTGTTCTTTACTATTTATAAATAAAGTACGCCCATATTTATTTTACCTAGTAGCACTTTAATGGCCCCTCTAGAAAAAATAAAAACTAGTTTAATTAAAAATAAATTTCTTAGCCAATGCTCCTACCAGCATAAATTTAATCGTTGGCGTAATTGAAGAAAGGAGTAAATTTATGATAAATCACAAAGTTAAAGAAGCACCCAACAATTATATTGGCCATTATTGCTCTATTATATATATTTAAAAATTTACTAAAAGTTGTTTCAAAGCTACTTAGTTTTCATAAAATATTTTTTGTTTCCGTTGGAACGGATAAGCTTTAATCTCATCTGTATCTAAATTTTCATGAAATAAATGAATGGCTATAATTTGTCTACAATCGTAGGTATGATAATAATATGTTCCGGACTCCATACACATTACGCTTGTATATATGGTATTATCTAATGCACCTTCTTCTGTTATTACTCCGCCTTTAGGAACCTCGCAATTTGATAAAATATGAAATAGGGCCGATACTCCCTCTTCTTCACTATCTATACCTTGAATGTTTTGTTTGCCATATGCTGCTCGCACAAACCTTGATGGCGGGGTGAAATCCCCTGGAAGTCCCATTGAACCTGAGCCCTGACCAAAAGCACTTAATGGTAAGTTACTCCACTCAGTTGGCGCGAATGGCTGCGATTTAAGGCCAATATATTGTCTTAAATTTTGCAAATGCCAATTAAACTCCGGACTATTCGTCATCACTCCTAGTGGGTTATCATACATTTTTAACCCTTCATTTGTCGGCTCCAGTACAATGCAATCTCCCCATTTATCCGCTAAAATCCAATGTAGCGGTGGCGTAAGTCCTAAATCCGGTAATGGTATATCCAAAAAGGTAAGGCTATCTACAGATTTCTTTAACTCTTTGACAGAATTGAATTGTGTCAGACTCCAAGTCACAAAATCAAATGGAGCCAAATTTGTATTGTTGTCATCTATGCTTTGACTATAAGTAGCGAATCCTGGAAAATAGAGTGTTGCACATGTCATACCTGCTTCATTTACTCCGTCCGCCATAATGATCCTTCCTTGATGATTAATACCCATTCCAACCGTAGCATGTTTCGTATTAATAATTTCACCAGTTATATTATTCCACTGGTAATGTCGAGGAATAATTATTACTTCTTGATTCATATCTAATGTGAAGTCCATCGTTCTTGCAAAAAGGTGCTGACCGTTTTTTGTCTGTAATGTCAAACTCGTACACATAAAGAACACCCCATTTTATGGTTTTATCTACACTTTACATAATTCCGATAAGTCTGTAAATTAAAAACTCTTCCCTTACAAAAAATGAGAAAGCACATATAAAGTACAAATAGGTTGAGCTTATCTGGTTATCTCTAGTTTATAAATGTTTTTTAAAAATATAGTTGGAAAAGAATTATATTAAAAAGGAGCGACTTATTACTATCGCTCCTTTTTATTTCACTCTATATTTTATTAAAATAACAAGAAACCATTTTTTCTCTATGAACAGTATCCCTACATAACCCTCTTAAACATCTTCTCCAACTCATAAGTAGAATGATGCACAAGAATCGGTCTTCCGTGCGGGCATGTGTATGGGTTTGTTGTTGTACGTAGTTCTTCCAGTAAAGCAAATATTTGATCGTTCGTTAAATATTGATTTGCTTTAATGGATGCTTTACAGCTCATCATGATGGCTGCTTCTTCACGTAACTTTTTAATATCCACTTTTTTTAGTTTGACAACTTGTTCCATCATTTCGTCGATAATTTCTGTTTCTTGACCTTTTGGGAACCACGTTGGATGCGAGCGGACGATAAAGGATTGATGGCCGAATTGCTCCAAGAATAGTCCAACTTTTTTCAGTTCTTCTAGTTGCTCTTCGACACGTAAAAATTCAGTAAGAGATAGGTCAATACGGTATGGTACAAGTAGTTCTTGTACTTCTTGCGCTACCCTTCCTACCTTATCCCGGAAGTATTCATAATTAATACGTTCCTGCGCGGCATGTTGGTCAATCATATATAAGCCTTTATCATTTTGAGCGAAAATATATGTTCCGTGCATTTGTCCAATTGGATAAAGCGGTGGTAAGTCATTACCGTTCATTTCAATCTCTTCTATTTCCTGAACTTCTTCTTCCAATTCCTCTAATTCAAAGTCTTCATCGTTACTGTTCCACGATTTCTCTTTTTGAATTGGTTCTTCCATTATCGGTTTAGTAGATGGCTGCCAACTTTGTTCTTCCCTTACGAGCGACTGTGGTGGTTGCCATTCTTGTTTCGGCGGTTGCCACAGTTGTGCTGGCTGTTTCACAGTCAGTTGTTCTTCTTGTTTTTCATCCATGCCAGTCGGTAAAACAATGTCTGGCATAGATGGCTCTTTCGGCTTCGCATGCTCAAACTGGAACTGTTCTTGCACACTTTCATCTTTTTCTTTTTTCTTCGTTGTTACACCTGCATCTGGAATGAGCTGTATTTTTTTGAATGCCGATTGCAATGTTTCTTCGATAAGCTTTAGTAATTCTTGTTCTTTACTAAAACGAACTTCTAATTTCGCTGGATGTACGTTAACGTCAACAAGCATTGGATCCATTTCAATCGATAAGAAGCCGATTGGATATCGTCCGACTGGCAGTAATGTATGGTATCCTTGCTGAATGGCTTTCATTAATACGAAATTTCGAACGTAACGACCATTTACGATCGTTGACATATAATTTCGAGATGCTCTCGTTACTTCTGGTAATGTGACATAGCCTTTAATTGTAAAATCTAAAGATTCAGCTTCAATTGGAACAAGCTTCTTCGCAACTTGAATGCTATAAATTGATGCAAGTACTTGTCTTACATCACCATTTCCTGATGTATGAAGCAATTTCTTTTCATTATGAAACAGCTTTAATGATACTTCTGGATGTGACATTGCAATACGATACACGATATCTGTAATATTCCCAAGCTCTGTATGAATGGTTTTCATATATTTAAGACGCGCTGGTGTATTAAAGAATAAGTTTTGTACTGTAATATCTGTTCCTTTTCGGCTCGCTGTTTTCTCCTGCTTTATAATGTCTCCACCTTTAATCATAAGGTGTGTACCAGGTGCATCACCTGTGCTAGTAATTAACTCTAATTCACTAACTGAAGCAATACTCGGCAACGCCTCACCACGGAAACCGAGTGTTCTAATACGAAACAGATCGTTTTCATCTTTAATTTTGCTCGTCGCATGTCGTTCAAAAGCGACAATACAATCTTCTTCTGCAATGCCGTCCCCATTATCAATGATGCGAATTTTTGATAAACCAGCTTCTTCTAAGTGGATTTCAATAGATGTACTATTCGCATCGATAGAATTTTCCACAAGTTCTTTTACGACTGAGGCAGGGCGCTCTACTACTTCCCCTGCCGCAATTAAGTTAGAGAGTTGGTCATCGAGTTTGCGAATTTTCCCCATCTACTTACTCATCCTTTCTTTAACTTTTTCTGCAAGCGATACAGTTCGTTCATCGCCTCTAAAGGTGTCATATCAAGTAAATCAATTTTTTTAATTTGCGCAAGTACTGCCGTTTCTTTTGCATCTAGAACTGACTTGTCTTGTTTTTTCGAAGACTGTTCTCCACCAAAGAATGATAATTGCGATTCTTCCTCAGTCTCTACTTTCGTCTCTTGTATTTCTGCTGGTTCTTCTTTTACAACAGCTGGTTCTGGAGCCACTTCTTGTACTTTCACTTCTGTACGCTTTGGAATAATAATTTCTTCTTGTCCTTCTAGTTGCGCTAACACTTCTTTCGCACGAGCGATTAAGCTATCTGGAAGCTCCGCAAGTTGCGCAACGTGAATTCCGTAACTTTTATCAGCTGCTCCATCTTGGATTTTATGAAGGAATACTACTTTTCCATTCTCTTCAATAGCTGAAACGTGTACATTCTTCAATTGTCCTAAACTTTCTTCTAGCACCGTCAATTCATGATAATGCGTAGAGAATAACGTTTTCGCACCAATTTGGTCATGAATATGTTCAATGATTGCTTGTGCAAGTGCCATACCATCATACGTAGATGTACCGCGTCCAATTTCATCGAATAAAATTAAACTTCTTTCTGATGCATTTGCAATTGCATTTTTCGCTTCTAACATTTCGACCATAAATGTACTTTGACCCGAAATTAAATCATCCGCTGCACCAATTCTCGTAAAGATTTGATCGAATACAGGTAATACCGCTTCTGTTGCTGGTACGAAACAACCAATCTGTGACATAACAGTTACAAGTGCTAATTGTCTCATATACGTACTTTTACCAGACATGTTCGGTCCTGTAATTAAAAAGACATCCATTTTCTCCGGCATAATACAATCATTCGGTACATACAATTTCCCGTTCAATACTTTTTCAACGACAGGATGACGACCATCTTTAATAAAGATTTCGCGCTTAGTTGTTAAAACAGGTTTTACAAACTGTTCTTCTTCACTAACTGTCGCGAAACTTTGCAGTACGTCTAATTCACTAATTACTTTCGCTAAATGTTGTAATTTCGGAATAAATACTTTTACTTCTTCACGAAGCGCTGTAAATAAATCGTATTCTAATTGTACAATTTTCTCTTCTGCTTCTAAGATTAATGTTTCTTTTTCTTTCAATTCATCTGTAATGAAACGTTCCGCATTAGCAAGCGTTTGTTTACGCTCATAGCGGCCTTCTGGAAGCGCTGCAAGATTCGCCTTCGTCACTTCAATGTAGTAGCCGAAAATACGGTTGTACCCGATTTTTAACGATTTAACTCCTGTAATATCACGCTCTCGTTTTTCAAGCTCAGCGATCCACGTTTTCCCGTTTTTACTAACGTAACGATATTGATCAAGCTTATCATTATAACCGTCTTTAATAATATCTCCATCTTTAATAGAAAGCGGTGGGTTTTCTTGAATACTTCTTCCTAGTAATTCAGTTAAGCTCTCACATGGATCCGCACCTTGAATTAACCTTGCTGCATAAGCATTATCTAACAGACTAATCGCTTCTAAAATAGCCGGTACTTGAAGTAAAGATCGTCTTAACTGTAATAAGTCCCGTGCATTCACATTACCAAATGCAACTTTCCCTGCTAAACGTTCTAAATCATATACTTCTTTTAATTTTTCTTTTAAATCTTCACGTAAGAAGTAATCATTTACAAATGTTTCAACCATTTCTAAACGCTCTTCTACTTTTTCTTTCTGGATCAGCGGACGTTCCATCCACTGTTTTAACATACGACCACCCATAGCTGTTTTCGTTTTATCTAATAGCCATAATAATGATCCTGTTTTTTCTTTCGTTCGAAGTGTTTCTGTCAGCTCTAAATTTCGCTTTGAATGCACATCAATTTTCATAAATTGATTCGTATAATAAATTTCCACTGGTTGTAAATGGTCTAACGAACGTTTTTGCGTTCTTATTACATAGTTAAATAAACGTCCAACTGCTTTAATTAACTTTGCTTGCGAAACGTTTTTCACAAGATGTTCTAACCCTTCCGGAATCGTTGTTGCATCTTCATACGAAATCGTCATTTTTAATGTTGCAGTTAATTTATTTAATTCATCTTTTGAAAATGTAGAATCTACAACAATTTCTTTTGAACCAGTTGCATACACTTCTAATAAAATATCTTCTACTGAACCTGTTAACAACGTTACTGTATTTTGTCCAGTCGTTAAATCATTACAAGCTAAAGCATACGATCCATCTTCAAAATGTGTTAATGCTGCTAAGAAGTTATTTTCTTTCTCATCAATAGTACGCCCTTCCATCATCGTTCCTGGCGTAATTAGTTGTACTACTTCACGGCGTACTACACCTTTAGCTGTTTTTGGATCTTCCACTTGCTCACAAACAGCTACTTTATATCCTTTTTCAACAAGTTGTTCAATATAATTTTTAGCTGCATGATGTGGTACACCGCACATCGGTATACGATCACTACTACCACCATCTCGGCTCGTTAATGTAATTTCAAGTTCATGAGCTGCTTTAATCGCATCTTCAAAGAACATTTCATAAAAATCACCTAATCGGAAAAATAAAAAGGCATCTTGATAGTCTGCCTTAACCTTTAAATATTGCTGTATCATAGGGGTATATTGAGTCATACTTTTCCTCCATAATTCTTACATAGTAATCGATTTTCATATATGTCACACTTCACGGACATCCATATCTCCTATTTCAGGAGTCTTTCCTCATTATAGCACATTTCATAAGGAATCATGTTCATTCAAGCATCACTTATGTAAAGTAAAAAGCTAGGAAGAACTTCTCCCTAGCTTTCTATTACTCTTCTTCTGCATCGACGATAAAGTTCGGATCTAATTCTTCAAACTCATCATCATCGACTTGGAAATCCTCGTCTGATTCTACGCAACCTTCAGGATTTACACTTACACAAATTTTCGTTTCCCCAACTACTTCTGTTACAAATTCACGTTCTACAGTTACAACAATTTTATTACCATTTGGTGATACAAGAGCTTCTAAACAATTTGGTGGCTGAATGACACGAGCAATAATTTCTAAATCATCACCAGAAAAGTTTTTATCACGATACCCAATACTCACTTCATCAGTGTAGTTCACACGTTCTGTTACAACTTCTGTCTTTGTATTACCATCAAATGAATACCAAGTGTTCACATCATAGAAACCTTCAATTTCCACATGCTTTCCATTCTTTCTTGCTTCGTACGAGTGGTTAATTACCCAGCACCCTAAAATACTTGTTGGCTCATTATTCGATTCACATGTATGCGTTGACTTTGTATACTTACGTCCTTTTCCAACCACTGCTTTTGTAATAATCTCTCTAAATTCGGACATTCGTAACCCTCCTCAATCACTATTCACTTAATCATATGCGTGACAATAGCGGAATGTGTCATTCTTTTTTCGAGAAGAACTTACGTTTAACCCATAAAAAAAAGAGATGTCAATTCGACATCTCTTTAACAACCACAATTTCCTTTTTTACTTTCTACCGCTGCGCCCGTTTCACCCTTCAATACATCGCCATTAGTTGAAATTAATATTTCATCTGTTACGTTGTTAGAAATCGTACTTGCAACTAGCTGGAGTAAGTCATTTACATATGTTTGTGAAGATTTAAATTCTTGCACAACTGGGATACTATCCAACTTATCTTGCAATGCATCAATGTCAGCTTCTACTTTTTTCAAAGCTTCCCATTTCCCGTAATGCTGCAAGTTTACTGCTTGTTTTTGCAGTGCTTTAATTTCATCAATTGCACGCTTTACATTTTCATTTTTATGAATTTGCGCCTCTGCTTTCTTAAAGAAATCAACTTCTTCTGTTTCAGAAATCATTTTTGCTAATTCTTTCGCTTGTTCAACAATTTCATCTTTCGAATATACTTTCATCTATTATTCCACCTCAATCGGCTCTTCAACTAATTCCCCGTTAAGAGACCAAGTTTTTGCTTCCGTTACTTTTACTTTCACAAGCTGACCAATTAAAGATTTTGAAGCGACGAAGTTTACAAGTTTATTCGTACGAGTATAACCTGCGAGTACTTCTGGATTATTTTTACTTTCCCCATCAACTAACACTTCTACAATTTGACCTTTGTAACGATTATTCTTTTCAATTGCCAACGTATTTACTAGTGTATTTAAGCGTTGAAGACGTTCTTTTTTCACTTCCATCGGTACATTATCTTTCATTTTTGCAGCTGGTGTACCTTCGCGCGGTGAATAAATAAAGGTAAAGGCAGTATCAAATCCTACTTCACGATATAACGACATCGTTTCTTCAAATTGCTCATTTGTTTCATTTGGGAAACCAACGATAATATCAGTTGTGAATACTGCATTTGGAATTGCTTCTTTAATTTTTCTTACAAGTTCTA
This sequence comes from Bacillus pretiosus, assembly GCF_052947655.1. Lineage (NCBI taxonomy): Bacteria > Bacillati > Bacillota > Bacilli > Caryophanales > Bacillaceae > Bacillus > Bacillus pretiosus. Next base: position 3,628,433 of record NZ_CM129593.1, read on the forward strand.
AATAATGCTCACGTGAATATTTACGCGCCATAATTTTTAACATCTCTGTGCTTCCAGATTGCACCGGTAAGTGAATATGTTCTACTAAGTTTCCACCTTTTCCAAGCACTTCAATTAGGTGATCATCGAAATCACGTGGATGACTCGTTGTAAAACGAATACGGGCAATATCAACTTTACGGAGTTCGTCCATTAAATCGCCAAGTCCGTATTCAAAATCTTCAAAGTCTTTACCATATGCATTTACGTTCTGTCCAAGTAACGTAATTTCTTTATAACCATTCGCAGCTAAATGACGGATTTCTTGGATAATGTCTTCTGGACGTCTGCTTCGCTCTTTTCCACGTGTATACGGTACGATACAATATGTACAGAACTTGTCACAGCCATACATAATATTTACCCAAGCTTTAATATCGCCACGGCGTACTTTCGGAAGGTTTTCAATTACATCCCCTTCTTTTGACCAAACTTCAACTACCGTCTCCTTCGAGAACATTGCATCCTTTAGAATGTACGGTAATCTATGAATATTATGCGTTCCAAACACCATATCTACATGCTGATTTTTTTGCATAATTTTATTTACAACAGATTCTTCTTGCGACATACAACCACATACACCAATTAAAAGGTCCGGATTTCTTCGTTTTAATGACTTTAAATGACCTAGTTCACCGAACACTTTATTTTCAGCATTTTCACGAATGGCACAAGTATTTAATAATACTACATCTGCATCTTCAGTTGAAAAGGTTGGTTCATACCCAAGTGCGGTGAAAATACCCGCCATTACTTCTGTATCATGCTCATTCATTTGACAACCATATGTACGAATATAGAACTTTCTTCCTGTACCAAAATTGCGAAACTCTTCAGGTAAGCCAAAATCCCGTTCAATTTTAACTTCTTCTTTCCCTCGTTTTTTCGCGTCTTTTAAGGAAGGTGGTTGGTATACACTTTCAAAGTATTTACTATAATCTTTCTCTTCTTTTTTCGTAGAGGAATTTGCTTGTTGACTTGCTAATCGTTGTTGCTCGTTCATCGGTAATCTCCTTTCACCCTTAACTATACACACTCTATAGTCCATTTTAATGCGCTTTGACTCACCTCAAAAATGGTTAGATAGCTTGAGAGATAACTTGTCCTTTGAAACTTGAGTAATCAATCTAATCATTCATAAGAATGAAGTCTTCCCCACACACAAATAGACATTCCCTTTTCATACTTCTTTTTGTCCTACCCAAAAGCATATTGCTTTATCCTTATAAACATTACCATAGTATGAAGCGTTTCGCCAATTTTAACAAGAAAGAGGCTCTGTTTGGATCTTACATTTCATATGCAATGAACTCACCATTTTCATACAACGATTTATATATTATTTTACCATTCTGAATTTTCTAAGTAAATAAGACTATCCTATATTTTCTCATAAAAAAAGGTTGCCACATGGCAACCTCCTCTTCTTATATTACATAAATTCAGCAACAAGTTCATCAAACATTTTCTGATCCATATTTAAATCAGATTGCACTAAAGGTTTCTCACTATAGCCTTTTACAAGTTCTTGGTATGAAGGTTGCGCTGTATTTTGATAAATTAAACCTGTTACTAATCCGTTATTTTCCATTAACGTTTGCATAGCCATCATGCGATTAGACGGATCATATCCCTCTACTGTACTTAGTTTTGTTAAATTCTCTTTAAACCAATCGTAAGTATTTACTTTATTGTAAGTAACACATGGGCTGTATACGTTAATTAATGAAAATCCTTTATGGTTAATACCAGCTTCAATAATTTGTGTTAATTCTTTTAAATCACTTGAAAAGCTTTGCGCCACAAATGTCGCACCAGCTGTTAAAGCCATTTCCATAACATTTAGTGATGGCTCAATTGAACCTTGTGGTGTGCTCTTCGTTTTAAATCCAGCTTCACTACGTGGTGAAGTTTGCCCTTTTGTTAATCCGTAAATTTGGTTATCCATTACGATGTACGTAATGTCGATGTTACGACGAATAGAATGGATTGTATGTCCCATACCAATCGCAAATCCATCACCGTCACCACCTGATGCGATAACTGTTAAATCACGATTTGCCATTTTTACACCTTGTGCAATTGGAAGGGCACGACCATGAATACTATGCACACCATATGAATTAATATAACCTGAAATACGACCTGAACAGCCGATACCAGAAATAACAGCAAGTTCATCTGGATTTAAGCCAACGTTAGCTGCCGCACGTTGAATTGCAGCTTGCACCGAGAAGTCTCCGCAACCTGGGCACCAGTTTGGTTTTACACTGTTACGAAAGTCCTTAAATGTTGCCATTTAATACAACCCCTTTTTTACATTCGTTGTAAATCTCTTTCGGCAAGAATGGGTTCCCATCATATTTTAAAAGACTAGAAATTTTCTCACCGTTACCAAGATTCATTTTCATAATGTTAGCAAGCTGACCTGTTGCGTTGTTTTCTACCACTACAACACGCTTCGCATTTTTCACAAGTGGATCGATTTCAGCTGTTGGGAATGGGTGAATTAAACGCACATGAGCATGGTTTACTTTCATACCCTCTTGTTCTAAGCGCTCCATTGCTTCTTCGATCGCACCGCGAGTTGAGTTAAATCCAACAAGTAATACGTCTGCTTCTTCATGCTTAACATTTTTATAAACAGGGGTATTAAACTTCAAGTTCTCCATTTTACGGAAACGTTTGTCCATTTGATCTTTACGGTTTATTGCTGATTCAGATGGCTTACCAGTTTCATCATGTTCTACACCTGTAACATGGTGAACACCATTTTTCATACCAGGTAAAACACGTGGTGAAACGCCATCTTCTGTTACTTCATAACGCTTGAAGTATGCTTTATTTTCACGTTCTGGTAATTCCGCTTCTAAATCAAGCTTACCGCGACGAATCTCCACTTTATCTAACGTAAGCGGTTCTACCGTTTGTTTTCCTAAAGAAAGCTGTAAATCTGTTAAGAAAATAACAGGAACTTGATATTCTTCAGCTAGGTTAAATGCTTCTACAATATCATAGAACGCTTCTTCAACTGTACTTGGCGCCATTACGATTTTTGGAATCTCACCGTGCGTACCGTAAATCATCGCCATTAAATCAGACTGCTCTTGTTTCGTTGGTAATCCTGTACTTGGACCACCACGTTGTGTATCAACAATTACTAATGGCGTTTCTGTAATACCCGCTAAACCAATCGCCTCCATCATTAAAGATAGACCCGGACCAGCAGATGCAGTTAATGTACGAACACCAGCATAGTTTGCACCGATTGCCATTGTACAAGCTGCGATTTCATCCTCAGTTTGGATTACTGTCCCGCCAACTTTCGGCAATTTTTTAATTAAGTATTCCATAATTTCAGATGCAGGTGTAATTGGATATGCAGACATAAAGCGAGCACCACCAGCTACCGCACCAAATGCGATTGCATCGTTTCCAATCATAAACATACGTTTCTTACCATCAGCTTTTTCAAGCTGCATCATGTTTACTTTCTCACCTAGCAATTCTTTCATATATTGAGAGCCGCGCTTAATTGCGTCCATATTCTTTTGAACAACTTGCTCTCCTTTACGACCAAAGATCTCTTCAACAACATTTAAATAAGCTGTTTCATCTAATCCTAATACCGCACTTGATGCCCCAACAGCAACCATGTTTTTCATTAATGATGTGCCTAATTCTGAAGCAATATCTGTAAACGGTATCACATATAGATTTACATCTGTATTATCAGGTATTGTTGGATTAAACTTCGCATCCGCAACTACAATTCCACCTGGACGTAGTTCGTGGAAGTTAAAATCAATTGTTTCTTGATCAAAAGCAATTAAAATATCTAAATCATCTGAGATCGCGCGTACTTCTGTTGTACTTACACGAATTTTATTATTTGTATGGCCGCCTTTAATACGTGATGAGAAGTGGCGGTAACCGTATAGGTAATATCCTAATCGGTTTAATGCAATACAGAAGATTTCTCCTGTACTTTCAATTCCTTCACCTTGTTGGCCTCCAACTTTCCATGAAAGTTGACTAATCATCTCCTACACCCCTTTTGGCTGCATTCATTGTAGTGTATTTTTTTACAGTAATAGTTTAGCATTTTTTATATAAATAAACTACAACGGACGCAAATTATGCCTCTTCTGATTTCCCTGAATCTTTAGTATAAAGCTATTTTGTTTTTCATTCTAGTATTAGGTCTTAAAAAAAGCAATAATATCAAATGAATTCATTCTAATTTTTCTGGATTTTTAAAACAAAAATCTCAAAAACTTATATGTTCAACAAAATTATCATATAAAAATCGCTCTACAGTAGATGCAGCATAGTGTTTACAAAGCTCATTCATTACATTTTCATAATCTCGATACGCTGATACATTTACAACCGTTTCTAAAATCCCATCAAAATCTGAACCAAATCCTATATTGTTCTCTCCACCTAATGAACAAATATATTCGATATGTTTTACTATATCTGCTATATTCGCTTGTTTTTCATTTGTTAGAAACTGCGGTACAAAAGTGACACCTATCATGCCATTTCGCTTTATAAGAGCTTTAAGTTGTTCATCGTTTAAATTACGTGGATGCTGACAAATTTTCATACAGTTTGAGTGGGAAGCAATAAGATTTTTTGCACTTTCTACAACATCCCAAAAACTTCTTTCATTCAGATGAGACACATCAGTCCATGCATGTAACGTATTAAGCTCTTGTACAACTTCTTTACCGAAAGTCGTTAAACCTGCCCCACGTGTCTCTAGCGCACCGTCAGCTAATAGATTGGCATAATTCCATGTTAGTCCAAAAGAACGTACCCCTAGGCGATACAACAACCGTAATTTCATTGCATCTCTTCCAATTGCTTCGCATCCTTCTAGTGTTAATATCGCTCCAATCTCGTCCTGTTTTAACATGTTAATATCATCTTTTGTCTGAATAAACTTCACACCTGGTAGGGATAAAATTTCATTATAAAAAATATCTACCATTTGTAATGCTACTTCAAATCGGTTTTCATATGCCACTGTTTCTGGCACATATATAGCAAAACATTGTATACTTCCTTTTCTTCTCTTTAATTGTTCAAATGTAATATGTAATTGCGGATCATGTTTAAAATTCTTTTTCCCTTGTGCACTCCATAACTGAAGAAGCACATCACAATGAGCATCAAAAATTTTCATTTTCATTCCTCCATTATAAAAACAACCTGTTTGCATACTGCAAACAGGTTGTTTAAGCTTAACGAGGTTCTACAATTAATTTTATTGCTGTACGTTCTTCCCCATCAATCATAATATCCGTAAACGCTGGGATACAAATCAGGTCCAAACCACTAGGCGCTACAAATCCTCTTGCAATTGCTACTGCCTTTACCGCTTGGTTCAATGCACCTGCACCAATGGCTTGAATTTCTGCTGTTCCGCGTTCGCGAATAACACCTGCAAGTGCACCAGCTACAGAATTAGGGACCGACGTTGCTTTAACTTTTAATATTTCCATTCCGCGTTTCCTCCTCGTTTCTATAAAAAGTATTAGCAATTATTTCACTTTAACTTATATTCACGAGGAATGACGCGTATTCCTGCTAAATTTCTGTAATTTTTCTAAAAAATTAAAAAATAATAACTTTTCTAAATCTTACCCAGAAATTACTCAAAAAATGGCTGATCATCATTAATTAAGATACGCTGGATTTTCTTAGCTTTTCCTGTATTAGGATCCACATCAACTAGCACTGCACTTAATTGTGTTCTACCACTTGTCACTTCAAATCGTACTGGTAAGTTTGTTAAAAACTTCTTCAATACCGCTTCTCGATCCATACCTAAAATCCCATCATAAGGACCTGTCATACCAACATCTGTGATATATGCAGTTCCGCTTGGTAAAATACGATTATCTGCTGTAGGAACATGTGTATGTGTACCCACTACTGCTGTAGCACGACCATCTACATACCAACCTAACGCTTGTTTTTCACTTGTAGTTTCCGCATGAAAATCAATAAAGATAATATTCGTACGTTTTTTTGCAATGTTAATTAATTCATCCACTTTACGGAATGGACAATCAATTGGAGGAAGGAATGTACGTCCTTGTAAGTTAATAACTGCCACTTCTGTTCCATTGCAGTTCACAAAGATAAGTCCTTTTCCTGGAGTTCCTTCTGGGAAGTTAGCTGGTCTTGCAAGATATTTTGCGTCATCAATAAATTCAAATACTTCACGGTTATCCCAAGCGTGGTTTCCAAGTGTAACCGCTTGTGCCCCGCATTCTAAAAAGTTTCGATATATTTTTTCCGTAATTCCACGTCCACCTGCTGCATTTTCTCCATTAATAATGGTTACTGTAGGTGTATATTTCTTCTTTAATGCCGGTACGTATTGTTGAATCATACCTCTACCAGGAGATCCTACTACATCCCCAACAAATAATATTCTCATATGTCTTACCCTTCCTATGTACTACATTTTTTATTACTATAGCTTCAAGTGATTTCCTTACAATATATTTATTATAAGTTTGTTTCACTTGTATACTAATTCCCTTTATTTTAACCAATTCCAACACAAAAAAATAAAGTGGTGTTTCACCACTTTATTTTGCGTATTCCACTGCACGTGTTTCACGAATAACAGTTACTTTAATATGTCCTGGGTAATCCAGTTCATTCTCAATACGTTTTCGAATATCACGAGCTAAACGATGAGCTTCTAAATCATCAATTGTATCTGGTTTTACCAGAATACGAACTTCTCGTCCTGCTTGAATTGCGAAAGATTTTTCTACGCCTTCATAAGACTCTGAAATCTCTTCCAACTTTTCAAGACGACGAATATAGTTCTCAAGTGTTTCACTACGAGCTCCAGGTCTTGCAGCTGATAATGCATCTGCTGCTGCAACTAAAACTGCAATGATAGAAGTTGGTTCTGTGTCCCCATGGTGAGATGCAATACTGTTTATAACTACAGGATGCTCTTTATACTTCGTTGCGAGTTCGACACCAATTTCAACGTGGCTACCTTCTACTTCATGATCAATTGCTTTACCGATATCATGTAATAGACCAGCACGTCTTGCTAGTTTTTCATCCTCACCAAGCTCCGCTGCCATAAGTCCAGTTAAATATGCAACTTCCATAGAGTGTTTTAAGACGTTTTGTCCGTAACTTGTACGGTATTTTAAACGACCTAAAATCTTAATTAAATCTGGATGTAATCCGTGAACACCCACTTCAAACGTTGTTTGCTCTCCGACTTCGCGAATATACTCGTCCACTTCACGTCTTGATTTTTCGACCATCTCTTCAATACGCGCTGGGTGAATACGTCCGTCCTGTACTAGTTTATCAAGAGCGATACGAGCTGTTTCACGACGAATTGGGTCGAATCCAGAAAGGATAACCGCTTCTGGTGTATCATCGATAATTAGGTCAATACCTGTTAACGTTTCTAACGTACGAATATTTCGACCTTCACGTCCGATAATACGTCCCTTCATTTCGTCATTTGGAAGATTTACAACCGAAACGGTTGTTTCAGCAACATGATCAGCTGCACACCTTTGCATTGCAAGAGATAAAATCTCTTTTGCTTTCTTATCCGCTTCTTCTTTCGCACGAACTTCACTTTCTTTTACCATTACGGCAATTTCATGAGAAACTTCACTTTCTACTTTACCAAGAATAATTGCTTTCGCTTGTTCGCGTGTCAGATTGGAAATGCGCTCTAATTCTGTTTGTTGCTTTTGAACTAACTCTCCCACTTTGCTTTCCAACTCTTCAATCTGTTGTTGTCTCGCTACAAGAGATTCCTCTTTCTTTTCTAACTGTCGCTCGCGTTTATCGAGCGTTTCGTCTTTACGATCAAGGTTCTCTTCTTTTTGCATTAAACGATTTTCTTGTTTTTGTAATTCGCTTCTACGGTCACGAATTTCTAATTCAGCTTCTGTACGAAGTGTATGAATTTCATCCTTTGCTTCTAAAAGCGCCTCTTTCTTAAGTGCTTCAGCCTCACGATTCGCTTCGTCTAGAATACGTTTCGCTTCGTTAGCTGCACCATTAATCTTCGCTTCAGCAATAGACTTTCGAACAAAAAAGCCAACAACTGCACCGACTGTTGCAAGCAAAATGGAGATGAGTATCCAAACTGTACTACTCATGATTTCACCTCCCCTTGCTATGAATGAAAAAAGACTGTCGGCATGTACATTGAATACCAACATACAGCAAAGACCGTCGTCCCGCTTTTTTAAGGGACTTTCTTCATTTCACAATTAAAATGTCATATTATTATTTCGGCAAGATTTAAGTCTTACTCCGAATATTACTTCTCTTCTTGAGAAGAGTGTTTCGTATATAAGAAAAAATATACATTCTCATTGTATCTATCGCAATTTTCATTGTCAAGCGTTGTCTACTTTTACTTTCTTTACCTTCAGCTCTAATTCATATATGAATTTAAAAAGAAGACAGCATATTATCCTGGAAAACCTTAGTGAATTCCAGTTTATGCATACAAAACATGCATATATCCCTCTTTATACATAGCCTTTTAGGCAAATTAAATATTTTATCTCCAACGATATACAACGCTTTCATAATAATTAAAAATAAAAGACACGGAACCGTGTCTTTTATTTTTTAATCTTGAAGATTTGAATCTTCCGTTTCTTCAGCACCAGAGTCTTCACCAATTCCGTGATGGTCACGAACAAAGAAGGCAATTTCCTCTCTTAAATCCGTATTCTCTTTTAAGAATTGCTTCGAATTTTCACGACCTTGCCCTAAACGCTCTTCATTATAAGAGTACCAAGCACCACTCTTTTGAACGATATCAAGTTCAGAAGCCATATCTAAGATTTCACCTTCTCTTGAAATACCTTCTCCGTACATAATATCAACTTCAGCAACACGGAATGGTGGTGCCACTTTATTTTTAACTACTTTTACTTTTGTTTTATTACCAACGATGTCGTTACCTTGCTTTAATTGCTCCGCACGACGCACTTCAAGACGAACTGTTGAATAGAATTTCAACGCACGACCACCTGGAGTTGTTTCTGGGTTCCCGAACATAACCCCAACTTTTTCACGAATTTGGTTAATAAAGATTGCGATTGTTTTTGATTTATTGATTGCACCTGACAGCTTACGAAGTGCTTGAGACATTAAACGAGCTTGTAGACCTACGTGTGAGTCACCCATGTCTCCTTCAATCTCAGCTTTCGGTACAAGAGCTGCTACAGAGTCAATTACGATAATATCAACCGCGCCACTTCGTACAAGTGCTTCTGCGATTTCTAGTCCTTGCTCCCCTGTATCAGGTTGTGATAATAGTAATTCATCTATGTTAACGCCTAATTTTTGTGCATATACAGGATCCATTGCATGCTCCGCATCAATAAACGCTGCTTGTCCACCTTGACGCTGTACTTCCGCGATTGCGTGTAATGAAACTGTTGTTTTACCTGAACTTTCTGGTCCATAAATTTCGATAATACGGCCACGTGGGTATCCGCCTACCCCTAATGCCACATCAAGTGCTAAAGAACCACTTGAAATTGTAGAAATTCTACGCTCCGCTTGTTCTCCTAATTTCATAATTGAACCTTTACCGAATTGCTTCTCTATTTGTTTTAACGCCATATCTAACGCCGCTTGACGATCACTCATTCAAAATTCCTCCTTAACTCAATTGCTAATCTTATTATACCTATTTTCAATTCAATTTGCCAACAAAATCGAACATTTATTCGATTTTTTTATTTTCCATTAAATAAAAATGAGTTTAACCATAAAAAAAGCTAGAAGAAACTTATATCTCTTCTAGCTTTTTATATAAATGATAAAATCCATATTTCACCGAACGTTCCCTAATTTGTTGACGACTTCCACTTAAAATAAGAGGAAAGACTACAGTTGGTTCATCCTTAATCGCCAATCCAACGAATACTGTTCCCGGCTCTTTATGTTCTGAAGCATCCGGTCCTGCTACCCCAGTGAAACTAATTCCGATATCCGCTTTTAATAAGCCCTTAACATTTTCAGCAAGATAACGAGCACATTCTTTACTAACTGCACCATCAGTAGACAACACTTCCGCAGGTACATGTAAAACATGTTGCTTCACATCATTATGATAACAAATGATACCGCCTTTAAATACTGAAGACACACCAGCACTTTCTGTTACTTGATTGCCAAAGAGACCACCGGTTAAACTTTCTGCACACGCTAAAGTTAATCCTTTTTTCTTCAATAACTCTATCGCCTTATCATGCAGAAACTCTTGATCATACCCGTAGAAAAATTTTCCTACTCTTTCTAAAATCAAATCTTCCATATGCTGAATGCGTTTCGCAGCTTCATCAGCATTTTGATGTTTGGCAGTTAAACGTAGTGTCACTTCTCCATCATTCGCAAGGGGGGCGATTGTCGGGTTCGTTTGTCCATCAATTAAATCTTGAACTTTCACTTCTAATTGAGATTCCCCAATCCCGAAAAAGCGAAGCACACGAGAATAAATGTTTTCTCCTGTTGTAAAGTTACGTAAAAAAGGCTCTACATAACTTATATACATCGGCTTCATCTCTTTCGGTGGTCCTGGTAATAAAATATAAACTTTCCTGTTCTTATTTAGCCCCATACCAGGTGCCATGCCGTGATCATTCGCAAATACAGTTGCTCCATTCAAAACGAGCGCTTGCTTTTTATTATTCTCTGTGAACTCGCGACCTGTACGCTTAAAGTACTCGCTTATCGATGCTAATGCCTTTTCATCATATACAAGCTCTTCACCCAACCTAGAAGATATCGTTTCTTTCGTCAAATCATCTTTTGTCGGGCCTAATCCACCTGTGAAAATAAGTATGTCAGCACGTTCTTCCGCAACTTCAATCGCCTGCTGTAATCGCTTGTTATTATCTCCAACTACAGTATGGTAGTACACATTAATTCCGATTGAAGCTAACTTTTCAGATAAAAACTGGGCATTTGTATTTGCAATTTGTCCAAGTAATAATTCAGTTCCAACCGCAATAATTTCAGCATTCATCCCAATACCCCCATAAACTTCTATTTTGAGTTTACAAAAGCAGCTCTATTTTTCCAGAAATAATCCCACCCTGAAATAACAGTAAAGATTAATGCAATCCATATGAAAATATCAGCAACTGGGATATGGATTAAATTTAAAGGTACATCGTGTAATAAATACGCCGCAATTGCAATAATTTGTGTCCACGTCTTAATTTTCCCTAACTGATTTGCTGCCACTACTTCTCCTGTTCCAGCAAGTACAAGGCGTAAACCAGTTACTGCAAACTCACGGCTGATAATTACAATAACGATCCAAGCAGGTACGTATTGCATCTCAACTAATGTAATAAGCGCTGCTGAAACAAGTAATTTATCAGCTAACGGGTCAAGAAACTTCCCTAAATTCGTTACAAGATTATACTTTCTTGCGTAATGTCCATCAATCCAATCTGTAGCCGAAGCAATAATAAAGATAAGTGCCCCTACTAAATGTTGAATTGGTAAATCAACATCACCAATTGTGTATGAACCCCAATCAAAGGGCGCTAACATAATTACCATAAAAATTGGAATTAAGAAGATTCTAGATATTGTAATTTTATTTGGTAAATTCACAGCTATTCCTCCATCATATCAAAAACATTTGTTCATTGAAAAAAGTCATCGAGGCGATGACTATTATTGTGCAGGTTGCCCTATCCCTTGGTTTTTTATCACCAATCTTTGGTGAAGTTCTTTTTCTGGATCCAATGGATAAGCGACCACTTGGCCATTCAGTTTAACTTCAACATTCGTTGCATTCCCAATATTAAGTCGCACTTCTTTTAATGTTGATACATCACGTTTTTCTATTTGGCCCTCTTGTACTGTAGCGTTTAGAATCACATTCCCCGCATCATCTTTAACATCTACATAACTCGCACCTTTACCCGATATTTCCAGTTCTAATGTTTTATTGTTATGAATTTCCAAAGTAGATACTTTACCAGTTGTACCAACTACTTTTACTTCTTCTTGTCCCGTTGGTTGTGCTGGTTGTTCCTCTTTCTTTGGCTCTTCTTTCTTTGGTTCCTCTTTTTTCGGCTCTTCCGCTTTCACTTCATCTTTCTTCGTATCTAACGGAGAGTTTTCTGCTTTTTTAACTTCAATTTTCTCACTTTGAGCATTCGGAACTTTCTCATCACCTTTTCCAGTTAACGCTTGGAAAACAAACCAAATTACCACTCCAAATGCAATTACTAATAGCGCAACTAAAACTTTCGGCATATGATCTGCAATTGGCCATGATGAAGATTTTTGCATTGTTTCTTGTGTTTTCTGTCCTGTTGATACTTGCGGAACGTCGCGTTTTTCAGATTGTGGTATCGTACTCTGATATTCTACAAGCAGTTCCTCTCCATTTAACCCAACCGCATCTGCGTATTGTTTAATGAATGCACGCGCATAAAAAGCTCCGGGCAATACATCATAATTGCCTTCCTCAATCGCTACTAAATGGCGTTTTTGAATTTTTGTAATCTCATGCAGCTGATCCATAGACAAGCCCTTCGTTCCTCTTGCTTCTTTCAGCTTTTGTCCTAATTCTGTCACTACTAACACCTCAATATTTCTTTAAAAGTCAAACATAGAGAAATTATTTTGCGTACCTTGCTCAATTTCATCTACTAAATTATATTGAATTTCTTCATCATAATCGTTACGCAACTCGATAATATAATCAAAATCATCCAATGTGTATTCTGACTGACTCACAAATACGTCAGGATGTTCCACAACTTTCGTTGCAGGTAATCTCATAATTTCACGAACAAGCTGCCAATGCCTTTCGTTAGCACGCTTTGTTGACACGATTCCATCTAAGATAAAAATATTGTCGTCGCTATACTCATCTTCAATCAATTGACTACGAACAGTTTGCTTAATAAGAGTAGATGATACAAATAACCATCTTTTATTTGCACAAACACTTGCGGCAACAATGGATTCTGTTTTTCCGACACGAGGCATTCCTCGTATCCCGATTAGTTTATGACCTTCTTTTTTCATTATTTCAGCCATAAAGTCTACAAGTAACCCTAATTCATCACGTACAAATCGAAATGTCTTCTTATCATCTGCATCTCGTTGTATGTACCTACCATGTCTAACCGCTAGCTTATCTCTTAGCTTTGGCGGACGATATTTCGTTACCGTTATGTTATCCATCGTATTTAAAATTGATTCAAGTCTAGAGATTTGCTCTTGATTATCACACATAAGGAGTAATCCACGTCGTGCATTATCTACACCATTAATTGTGACAATATTAATGCCGAGCATACCGATTAACGAAGAAACGTCACCAAGCAAGCCAGGTCGGTTTTTATGTATTTCATATTCAAAATACCATTCAATCATCCAAGATCACTCCCCTTGCTTACTTTACACCTACGTACTATATTATATGATTTCACCTTAATAGGGAAGCTAAATGTATAATCTATCCCGTTCAATTATTATACAAAAAAAATAGAGAGGAGAATCTCCTCTCTATTTTTTACTTATGCTGTACAAACTTCACCATTAAGTTTGCGATTGTATGTTGCTCTTGTTCATCAGCAACTTTCCAAAGCTCAGACAATAATTTCTCTTGATCGTTGCGCGCTTCTACTTCATTTGCTAAATAATCTCCAACACGAAATGCCATATCTGATACAGCACCACCATCAAGACCTTTTCCTGATGCCTGTTCTAAACGTTCTCCTAAAAAGCTCTTCCATTGATCAAAATTATCTAAAACTGACATGTGTAAGCACCTCGCTACTTAGTAATAGAATCATGCTTAATTTGTACAGTTTTTCATTTTTTATGTAAGAAATTTTTAGCAATGCCAACCACCATTTACTCCGATAATTTGTCCAGTTATGTAAGATGCTCCTGGTGATACTAGGAATGACACTGTTTTCGCTACCTCTTCTGGTAGTCCCAACCTGCCTAACGGGATCTCTTCAGCAATTTCATTCTTATCCTCTTCTGAAAATACTTGTAACATTTCCGTTTCAATTGCACCTGGCGCCACCGCGTTAACCCTTAATCCACTTAATGAAACTTCTTTCGCTAAAGCTTTCACATATGAATTCTGTGCACCTTTTACCATCGAGTAAAGCACTTCACATGATGCGCCGATTTGGCCCCATATAGAAGAAACAAGTACAATATTACCACTTCTCCGCTGAATCATAGATGGCAGCGCCCTTGATAATAATTTATAGATACTCTTCACTTGAAGTTCTACCATATAATTCAATTCATCGTTCGTTACATCTGTTACGAGTCCAAAGATACTCTTCCCAGCTGCATATACGATAACATCAAGAGGATGTTCAATTTGTTCCCACAACTGCTCTGCCCCATCAGTAGAAGCTAAATTCGCTTGAACAGGAATCACTTCACCCCATTCTTTCTGCAATTCGTTCACTTTCTCTTCACCGTTATTATAATGAACATATACTGTATATCCATCTTGAATTAATTGTTTTGAAATAGCAGAGCCAATCCCTCCGCTTCCTCCAGTTACTAATGCATACTTTTTCATACAATTCCTCTCTTATCTCAACAAAATCTTTCTCTTATAAATAATACCCTCATCTTACAATTTATCAATGATAAGATGAGGGTATTATTATGAAATCTTTTATTTTTTCGGTAAAACTTGACAAACACTCATTTTCTCTTCTGATAATAATAATTTGGCTACTTCTTGTAAATCTTGAACAGTTAAACTTTCTAATACAGTCAATGCCTCAAACAGACTAGATTCATTAAACGCATATCGTGTAAATTGATTTGCAATATATTCCGGCGAATTCAACGAGCGTAAAAAGCCACCTATTTTCTTTTTCTTTACTCGTTCTAATGCCACCTCATCTAATTGATCATAATTTGTATTTAGTAAAATGCTTTTCAAACGCTCTTCCAGCTCATCAGGTTGCTTCGTATCGCCGCCAACCATTGCAAAACCGAAGTTATTCTCTTCCGTATAATCATACGAGAACGAATCATCAATAAGACCTTCATTATATAAAGATTCGTAATGAACGGAGCTTTTCCCAAATAAATAATCTAAAAGTAACGTAAGCGCAATTTCTTGTTTTAAAAGGTCTTTCCCTTTTTCTTTTAAATTTGTCGCTTTAATACCAACTAAACATTTCGGTGTTTGTACAGGCATGGAAATAATTTTCTTCTTTTCATTTACCTCATCTGGTTCTTCTTCAAATGAACGTACAATTTCTGGCTGGTTTTTATAATCTTTTTTCGCTTGATTTTCACGTACTAAATCCATTGTTTTCTCTGGATCAATTGCCCCCACAACGAACAATAACATATTGCTCGGATGATAAAATGTTTCATAACATTCATATAATAAGTCTTTCGTAATTTTACTAATAGACTCGATTGTCCCTGCAATATCAATTTTAATTGGGTGCTTTACAAACAAGCTATCAATTAATCCAAAGTATAAGCGCCAATCTGGATTATCTTGATACATTTGAATTTCTTGCCCAATAATCCCCTTCTCTTTTTCAACTGTTTTTTCAGAGAAGTAAGGCTCTTGTACGAAGTTTAACAATGTATTTAAATTTTGTTCTACATTTGATGTACATGAAAACAGGTAAGCTGTTCTTGTGAAAGATGTGAAAGCATTTGCTGATGCTCCTTGTTTACTAAACAATTGGAAAGCATCGTGATCTTCTTTTTCAAATAATTTATGTTCAAGAAAATGAGCAATTCCATCAGGCACACGAACCATTTCTTCTTTACCTAGTGGTACGAATGTATTATCCATAGAACCATATTTTGTCGTAAACGTTGCAAATGTTTTATTAAATCCTTGCTTCGGTAAAATATATACATCTAATCCATTAGGAAGTTTTTCATAATAGAGTGTCTCTTTTAATTGCTCATAAACAATTTTCTCCATTTATTCTCCCTCCGTTCCTTGTAAAAAGTAAATTGTATCTAGTTCAATATTTTTAGCAACTTTCACAATCTCTTCTTTCGTCACACTTTCAATGCCTGTAAGCCATTCTTCAACCGGACGCGTACGATCTGAAATAATACCATGATACAGCATCTCCACAAATCCGCGTGGTGTATCAATCGCCTCTAATATTTGATTTTGAATAACACTTTTCGTTTGATGCATCTCTTCTTCAGAAAAATCACCATTTTGCATCGCTAACATTTGTTCTTTAATAATCTCAACAGCTTTTTCATAATTTTTCGCTTCGATCCCTGACATGACAAACAATAAGCCTTTATGACTTTCAAAGCGGGATGCCGCATAGTACGCTAAACTATTTTTTTCACGAACGTTAACGAATAACTTCGAATGAGAAAATCCTCCAAACAATCCATTGAACAATTGTAGCGCAAAATAATCTTCGTCTTTATACGTAATAAACGTACGATAACCAATGTGTAATTTACTTTGTTTTAATTCTTGTTTTTCAACAACTTCTTTTTCTTCATTATTTCTCTTATGAAGAAGTACATTTCTTTCTCTCGCAGGACGCGCTGAAATAGAAAAATACTTACTTACAAGATCCACTGCGTTTTCTGAAATATCACCAATAATGTATAGATCCATTTCATCTTCTGCTAACACTTTTTGATAATATTGATACAAACTTTCATTTGTAATAGAAGAAACAATCTCTTTTTTCCCATGTGCACTTAAACGATACGGTTCTACTTTGCACATTTCTTCAATTAAACGCTCGTTTGCATAGCGCATTTTATCATCGTACGTAGCTTCAATTCGTTGCAAGAGCGCTCTCTTTTCACTTTCTACGATAGAAGGTAAAAAACCATTCCCCTCTGTTGCTGGATGTAAAACGATATCCGATAACATAGAAAGCGCTTTTTCAAATAGCGGTGGTGCATCATGTAAATATACTTCATTTGCAATGTCTACATAAATAGAGATAATATGGTCTTCTCCTTTTTTACTTACATCTACTGCCAAAGAAGATCCGTATAATTCTTCTAAATATTGACGAAGACGAATTACAGAAGGAAGCTTTTCTGTCGCACTTTGCAATACGTATGGCAATAGGGCACGCTCTGTCACCGTCTCCTCATTTAAAGGTGCTTTAAAACGAAATACAAAAGTATTTGTTTTATATTTATCAGTCGGAATAATATGTACTCGCAAACCACCTAACTCATGTAACTGTTGTTCCATTAGTTTCATTTATAGCCCTCCTTTACGTATATAGGAATATTCCTCTTCAATATACAGTTTTTAGAAATGAAAAATCAACTTTTCTTCCTCACTATACTTACATGAGGCTCTTTCTAAAAACTTTCATATGTAAGGAACATAGTAAAATTCCGTATTACATATATTCTATGTAAAAAAGCCCGCACTAATGTGCGAGCTTTTTTATACTTATCGTTTTCCTTTTTCATACGGCGTTCCTAACGCTTTCGGAGCTTCAGAACGACCTACAAAACCAACAAGTGCTAATATTGTGAATACATACGGTAATATCGTTAATAAAACACTCGGAATTTGATCTAATACAGGAATTGTTCCACCTGTTACACTTAACGATTGTGCAAAACCAAAGAATAGCGCTGCACCTAATGCACCTAATGGATTCCACTTCCCAAAGATCATGGCAGCTAACGCTAAGAAACCTTGTCCAGTAATAGTTGCCCCTGAGAAGTTATTAGAAATTGACATTGCAAAAATTGCTCCACCAATTCCAGCAAACACACCTGATATACAAACACCAATATAGCGCATTTTATATACGTTAATTCCCATCGTATCAGCTGCCATTGGATGCTCACCAACCGCACGAAGACGAAGACCGAACGGTGTTTTATAAATAACATACCAAACAACGAATGCTAAAATAATAGCAATATACGACGTTATCGGTACGTTAGAGAAGAATATTTTCCCTAAAACCGGAATATCCGAAAGGCCTGGAATATCAATCTTTTCAATACGGTACTGAATAAAGTCAGTCTGTCCTTTATCAAAAATCTTCTTAATTGCAAATACCGTTAATCCAAGAGATAAGAAGTTAATCGCTACACCACTTACAACTTGATCCGCTCGGAATGTAATAGATGCTACCGCATGAAGTAATGCAAATAACCCACTACCGATTGCCGCAAATAATAACGCAATCCACGGAGTCATCGTTCCCCATGTATCACCCATTAATAAGTTTGTAACAACTCCAATAAATGCACCAAATAGCATTAGTCCTTCTAATCCAATATTTACAACACCTGATCGTTCACTAAATACACCACCTAGTGCTGTAAAAATTATAGGTGCTGATGTATATAACGTACCCGTCACAAGAATGGCTAATATATCTAAAAAGCTCATTTATTTCCCCTCCTTGCTCATGCGTGTAAGCGCCCATCTTAACACATAACTACATGCAACAAAGAAGATGATACATGCAATAATCACATTAATAAGCTCTGATGGTACATCTGCCTCAAAGTTCATTTGAGGGGAAGCACTTTTCAAACCACCAAATAATAAAGCTGAAAGGATAATACCAAACGGATTATTCCCCCCAAGTAAAGCTACGGCAATCCCGTCAAATCCTACTCCTGTAAACGAAGACATTGCTGTCATACTTTGGAATGTTCCTAACCCTTCCATCGCACCACCAATCCCTGCAAATGCACCAGCAATTGTCA
Source organism: Bacillus pretiosus (assembly GCF_052947655.1). Lineage (NCBI taxonomy): Bacteria > Bacillati > Bacillota > Bacilli > Caryophanales > Bacillaceae > Bacillus > Bacillus pretiosus. The sequence continues at coordinate 3,647,243 of NZ_CM129593.1, forward strand.
TAGAGAATACTACATTGCGAGAAACTTTCATACCAGCATATTGGGAGGCATGTTGATTAAATCCTACCGACTTTAATTCATACCCTAAAGTTGTTCGATCTAATAAGAACCACATTAAAATAGCGATTAAAATTGCTACAACAATTCCCCAGTGAAGGCGCGAACCGTCAGTGATGGCAGCAAGCCAGTCTGAAGATAATGACGCACTCGCTTTGATGTCGTACGTTTTATCATTACCCTCGTGCAAGAAACGCTTAATAATGTCATATGTTACGTATAACGCAATGTAGTTCATCATAATCGTTACAATAACTTCATTAACTTGAAATTTCCCCTTTAAATATCCAGGGATGAAACCCCAAATTCCACCTACCAATGCTGCAAATAAAATAGATAACGGAATGTGAAGAACAGCTGGTAGCGAAACTGCATAACCGAACCAAACTGCTGCAAGCCAACCAACTAGTAATTGCCCCTCTACCCCGATATTAAATAAACCTGTACGAAATGCAAACGCCACTGATAAGCCGGCAAGAATAAGCGGGATCATTGTACGAAGCGTTTCACCTATTGCACTTGGGCTACCGAACATTCCTGTCCAAAGTGCACTATAACCAACAATTGGATCATAGCCACTAACTAGCATTACAATTGCTCCGACAAGTAAGCCAAAAATAACGGATAGTACTGGGACTAAAATATTTATCGTTCGTTCTGTTAAAAGTTTTTTAGCCATTTGTACCCACCTGCTCCTTCTTTGTTCCTCCAGCCATTAACAATCCAAGCTGTTGTTCATTCGTTTCTTTCGCATCAACAATTGCTACAATTTTCCCTTCATAAATAACAGCAATTCGGTCACTAACATTTAAGATTTCATCTAACTCTAAAGATAAAAGTAATACACCTTTTCCTTTATCCCTTTGCTCTATTAATCTCTTATGAATAAATTCAATTGCTCCTACATCTAAACCACGTGTTGGCTGTGCCGCGATTAATAAATCTGGATCACGGTCTACTTCACGTGCAATAATTGCTTTTTGTTGATTCCCCCCAGATAAAGCGCGCGCTAACGTTTGCTCACTAGGTGTACGTACATCAAACTGTTCAATAAGTGCCTTTGCTTTTTCTGTAATTTTACTAAAATTTAAAATCCCTTTCTTTGAAAACGGATTTTTATAGTACGTTTGCAGAACTATATTATCTCTAACAGAAAAATCAAGAACAAGGCCGTGTTTATGACGATCTTCTGGAATATGACCAATTCCTTCTTCTGTTATCCTTCTAACAGGCCAATTTGTTATTTCTTTTCCTTTAATTGCAATAGAACCTGACTCAACTTTTCGTAAACCAGTAATTGCTTCTATCAATTCACTTTGTCCGTTTCCATCAATCCCTGCAATTCCAACAATTTCCCCCGCACGAACAGTTAAGTCAAGGCCTTTTACAGCAGGTAGTTGACGTGCATCGTGAGCAACAAGATTTGCAATTGAAAGTACCTCTTCTTTTGGCTTCGCGTCTATTTTTTCTGTTTTAAAATTCACTTGACGTCCGACCATTAATTCTGCAAGTTTATTTTCATCCGTATTTGCAACGTCAACCGTTCCAATCCCTTTTCCTTTACGAATAATCGTACAACGATCGCAAACTTCCATAATTTCTTTCAACTTATGTGTAATAAGAACAATAGATTTTCCTTCTTGTACAAGCTTTTTCATAATTTGAATTAGCTCATGAATTTCTTGCGGTGTTAACACAGCTGTCGGTTCATCAAATATTAAAATTTCTGCCCCACGGTAAAGTGTTTTTAAAATCTCAACACGCTGCTGCATACCAACTGAAATATCCTGTATTTTCGCATATGGATCTACAGCTAATCCGTATTGTTCAGACAGTTTTTGAATTTCTTTAGCAGCTTCCTCAACAGCAATTTTCCCGTTTTTCTTCGGTTCATTTCCGAGAATAATATTCTCTGTAACTGTAAAATTATGAACAAGCATAAAGTGCTGATGAACCATTCCAATACCAAGGTCATTTGCCACATTCGGATTGGTAATGTTTACAGACTTTCCTTTAATTTTAATTTCACCTTGTTCTGGTTGATACAAACCAAATAGTACATTCATCAATGTGGATTTCCCTGCACCATTTTCTCCAAGTAAAGCATGTATTTCTCCTTGCTTTACTTGCAGCGTAATATCATCATTCGCTACAATGCCTGGGAATACTTTCGTAATGTTATTCATCTCAATTACGTATTCCATTTCGTTCCTCCTTTTAACAGGGAACATTCCCCTATTACACTATTAACTTATTAAGCAATTTGGAAGTTTTATACATACAAAGGTTAGTTCTATGAACTAACCTTTGCTATTTCTCTATTTATTTTTTTAGAGAAGCTTCATATTCTTTATACTCTTTATCTGTAGCTGGTACTTTAATTTCACCATCTGTAATTTTCTTTTCAAACTCTTCTACTTTTGTTAAAATTTCAGGGTTAACTTTTTTCACGTTGTCAGTTGTTTTTGCAATACCAACACCGTCATCTTTTAAGCCAAACGCTTCTATTTTACCGCCTTTTAATTTACCATCTTTCGCTTCTTGTGCTACTTTTTCAACAGCGATATCTACACGTTTTACCATTGAAGTTAATGTTACGTTTTCAGGCATACCTTCTTGGTTTTGGTCACGGTCCACACCGATTACCCAAACATTTTCACCTTTTTTCTTACGGTTTTTCGCTTCAGTGAACACGCCGTTACCTGTACCACCAGCAGCATGATAAATTACATCTACACCCTGTCCATACATTGCTGATGCAAGAACTGTACCTTTTTCCGGTTTATCAAATGCTTCCGCATATTCAGATACGATTTCAATATTTGGATTTACTGCCTTTGCACCCGCTTTAAATCCATTTTCAAATTTACTAATTAAATCACTCTTCATTCCACCAACAAATCCTACTTTATTAGATTTTGTTGACATAGCCGCTACCGCACCTACAAGGAATGAACCTTCATGATCTTTAAATGTGATACTTGTTACGTTCGGTGCATCTACAACAGTATCCACAATTGCGAATTGTTGTTTTGGAGCTTCTTTTGCTACTTCTTTAATTGCACCTTCTAATTTATAACCGATTCCGAAAGATAAATCATACTTATCTTTTGAAAATTTCTTTAAGTTTGGAATATAATCTGCTTCTTTTTCAGACTGTAGGTAACGATAATTTGTCTTTTCCTTTAATCCATTATCTTTACCAAACTTTTTCAAACCTTCCCAAGAAGATTGGTTGAATGATTTATCATCAACACCCCCAACATCCGTTACCATACCAACTTTGAATTCTTTATCTTCTTTCTTGTCACTGCTCGCCTTATCCGAGTTACCACATGCACCTAAAATCGCGCTTGCTGCTAATGTTAATGATAATAAAAGACCTGTTTTTTTCTTCATACTAGAAACCCCTCCTAAAATTATATATATCTCTTTATTCTTACGCTGCTGTCCCTAACTTCTTGCTGTCACCTCCCTAAAATGGAACTTACCTACATACGTTTTCTTAATACGTGGAAGCTAAACTTATCAGCTCTAAAGTAATTGATAGAATATAAGATTGGCTCATCATTTTGATCATAGTGCATTTGTTTTAAAACTAGCAGTGCCGTTTCCGGTTCACATTCTAAAATCGGTGAGATTTTCGGATGATAGCCAATTGGCTCAATGTGAGCAACTGCGTATGTGATACGTTTGTGCGTATTGTTATGTATCACTGTAAGTAACGATTCTTCGTTGTATCCCGATAAATCTGGCAAGATTTCTTTTGCAAGTTTATCGATACAATATACAACAGGTTCCCCATCTGCTGTACGCACACGCTCAATCATTACGGCATTAAAACCGTCTTCACTATTAAACTTCTCTTTTTCTTCTTCTGTTAAACTTGTTGTAGATGATGATAAAAAGATAGTTCCTGGTGTTTTCCCCACACTAGAAATCATATCTGTAATACTAGAAAGTTGTTCAATCCCAGAAGAAAATAACGGCTTTGCATTTACAAATGTTCCTACACCATGTCTACGAATGACAACATTTTCTTCTTCTAAAATACGCAGTGCTTCCCTTAAAGTCGCCCTACTTACACCAAGTTCTTTCGCTAAATCAAACTCTGATGGTAACTTCTGTCTTTCTTTGTAAGCTCCATCTTTAATTTTTTCTTTGATGTGATCAATCACCCGTAAATATAGGTGACGACTATCGGATTTTACTGACATAAGACTCCCCCGCATTTCAATTATTCGACCTCTGATGTAAGACTTCTTTTCTCTTTTTTCAACTTACAACATAATAAAAATTGCTAAATACTAAAAACAAGCTTAATTGTCGAATAAATATTAATAATTTTTCAAGATGAAATTTTCACTCTTTACTGCATAAAAAAAACTTCGCACCATAAACATTCCTCATTTCGAGAAAAAGTTCGGCACAAAGATCTCTTACATCCTTTGTTACACACTTTTCCCCTCATAGTCCAGCAATTCATGGTTGCCGGGTAGAAACTTATGGACCTTATCTCCAAGATTATATGAGGCAGTGATTCTTTTCGAAGTAATCTTACCACTTGCTCCCATACGTGTCAACAAAATTTAACATTTTTCTACATTAAATATCGAACATTCATTAAAAACATAATCAAAGTATTCGTATTCTAAAGAATCGCTTTAGATGTAAGCCCTTTCTTTATCGCTGAATATAGTATATAACAAAAATAGCATATAAAAAAGCCTAATTGTAAAAACAATTAGGCTTTTTTTATGAACTTTTTTCTTGTACATCATTAATGAGTACTTCTCGTGGTTTACTACCTTCATACGGACCTACTACACCATTCATTTCCATTGCATCAATTAAACGGGCAGCTCGCGTATAACCTACTCTAAACCTACGTTGCAACATAGAAACAGATGCTGTTTGCATTTCCACTACAAGCTGAACTGCTTCATCATATAATTCATCTTCTACTTCCTGCTTCGTATCAGGAACATCTTGTGGAATCATATCTTCTTGATATTGCGCTTTTTGCTGACCAATAACATACTCTACAACTCTCTCAACTTCATCATCGGATAAAAATGCACCTTGTACACGTACAGGCTTCGATGCACCAATTGGTATAAACAGCATATCTCCACGACCTAGCAGTTTCTCTGCACCACCACCGTCAAGAATTGTACGAGAGTCCGTTTGAGAAGATACCGCGAATGCAATACGTGATGGAATATTCGCTTTAATAACTCCCGTAATAACATCAACCGATGGACGCTGCGTCGCAATAATTAAATGAATACCAGCCGCACGAGCCATTTGTGCTAAACGCATAATCGCATCCTCTACATCTGATGAAGCAACCATCATTAAATCGGCTAACTCGTCCACTATTACTACAATATAAGGTAATTCCGGTTGTTTCGCTTCTGATTGACTATTATGTTCTTTAATATGATCATTATATCCTTCAATGTTACGCGTGCCACTATGAGCAAATAATTCATAACGTCGTTCCATTTCACTCACGACTTTTTTCAAAGCTTGTGATGCTTTTTTCGGATCAGTTACAACTGGTGTTAATAAATGCGGAACACCGTTATATACATTTAACTCTACCATTTTCGGATCAATCATCATTAATTTTACTTCATGTGGTTTTGCACGCATTAAAATACTAACAATAATACCATTAATACATACACTTTTCCCGCTACCTGTCGCACCAGCTACCAGTAAATGGGGCATTTTATTTAAACGGGCTAATACAGCTTCACCTGTAATATCTCGTCCAAGACCAATTAACAACTTCTCTTCCGGATGATTATTAGCCTTAGAATCAAGAACTTCTCTTAGCGTTACCATAGATACTTCTGAGTTCGGAACTTCAATCCCTACAGCTGATTTCCCGGGAATAGGTGCTTCAATACGAATGTCTTTCGCAGCTAAAGCAAGTGCTAAATCATCACTTAAACTAACGATTTTGCTTACCTTTACTCCCATATCAGGATACACTTCATATTTTGTAACTGCAGGACCTCTATGTACTTTTGTTACTTTCGCTTTCACTCCAAAACTTTGGAATGTACGTTCTAATTTACGAGCATTCTCATAAATTTCTGCATTTTCATTTGTAACTTGTTTATTCTTAGGAAATTTCAATATATCAAGTGCAGGAAGCTTGTAATCTTTATTTTCTACATTTGAAAATTGCATTGGCGGGGCACTTGTTTCCGCCTCTAAAGATTCTACAATCTTTTCTCCACGCTTTTTCTTAGATTCTTCAACAGACGGAGCCTCTTCAATAGACGGTGAAGTTATTAACTCTGCTTCCTGTTCTTCGCTAATTCGTTTATTCTCTTCTTCATTTACAGGATAATTCTCAGTGAAATTCGAAATAATTGGAGGATCAATTGAGATTTCTTCCATCGGCTCAATAATCTCTTCTTGTTCTGCAGCACGTTTGCTCCTTGTGCTTCTCGTTGTTTTTTTCTTTTCTGTTTGTTCAGCCGTCCTTTTGGATCTCCAATCTTTATAATCCCCTTGCATTACTTCAAATTGACTTCTAAGGATCCTTCCTACAGGTGCAAGTACTTCTCCAATATGCTTATTTGTTATACAAAGTATGCCGAGAATCACTAAAATAATACCAATGATATAAGCTCCTACTTCATCAAATAAAAAGTAACACGTCGCGAACATAAGCGCACCAAACATACCACCGCCTAAATGAACGCTATCTGGCCCCTTTTTCATTTCAAGAAAGAAGTTATCTTTCGTACTCACAATAACAGAAGTATTTTGCACTGCTCCATCTTTCGTAAGAAGGTTAAATAATGTAATATGACTAAACATTAATATCGCCAATACTATTAAATAAAAACCAATTAACCGTTTATTTAAAAGGTTCGGCCATCCACGTTTGATAACAAACGAAACCGATAAAGCTATTACACCTAACACACCAATTATGTACCACTCACCAAAGAAGAAGCGAAAAAATAACACAAACGATTTCCCTACAACACCTAGCTGTAAAATCGTAATGATTGAAAGTGCAAAAAGAGTTAAACCGACGATTTCATAATACAAAGTTGGCTTTATCGTGCGTCTTGCTTTTGCCTTCGTCCCTCTTTGCTTTTGTTTTGCCATTTCTTCACCTCGTGTTCTACATGTAAGTAGGGCTTCCTTAAAAAAGCACTACTTATATGTCTGTTTTCTCTATTTTTTCAGGTCTTATATCTTCTATTTTTACACTTCTTGTAAATTGTTAAATAAACAGAAGAAAGCAGCCCTCTCATGGCTGCTCAACCGTCTTGTTTTTTATATTATACCATAGCTTCTAAACAAAATCCTTCTTTTTGCTAAAAGGTTATTTTCTGGCCAGGCTCAAACTCTAAGTAGTGTAGCGGATCCGTACTTAACACACGTACAATAGAATAACACCCATGTTCTTCTTCAGAAACCATTAATTCAACACCGTTTATATTTACAACTTTTTGGCTTTCACATTGCGAATAATCAGCTGGATATACAAGTTGCTCTGGCATAATTGTGTATAAAATCATTGTAACATTGTCCCTTCTGCACTATTATCCATGCGAGCATCTATTAATTCATTCAGTTTTCGAATCGCATTCCCAATACCACCGACATCATCTATAAGACCATATTTCACTGCATCGCCACCAATTACATTCGTCCCAATATCTCGCGTCAAATTCCCTTTCGCAAACATAAGTTCTTTAAAACGATCTTCGGTTACTTTCGAATGCTTCGTCACAAATCGAATGACTCTTTCTTGCATTTTATCTAAATACTCAAATGTTTGCGGCACACCTATAACAAGACCTGTTAGACGAATGGGATGAATTGTCATCGTCGCAGTTTCCGCAATAAATGAATAATCCGTAGAGACGGCGATTGGTACACCGATAGAATGCCCTCCGCCCAGAACAAGTGATACCGTTGGCTTTGAAAGCGAAGCTACCATCTCAGAAATTGCTAACCCTGCTTCAACGTCACCTCCGACCGTGTTTAATATTAAAAGCAAACCTTCAATTTTCGGATTTTGTTCTATCGCAACAATTTGCGGAATAATATGCTCATATTTTGTTGTTTTATTTTGCGGCGGCAACTGAACATGACCTTCCACCTGCCCGATGATTGTTAAACAATGAATACTTGATTCATTCATTTGTGGTACATTCGTTTGCCCTAGCTGTTGAATTTTTTCCACTATCGAAGCTTCTTTCCCAGTTTCTTTCGGCTCAGCCTCTTTCCCTTCATTTGTATAACGATCACGTTCTGTCATATCGCATCCCCTTTCACTCGTATATAACTATTATTTCTTAAGTTATAAATTTCATTCGATAGAGTTTAAAAAGAAAAAAAGATCACCCGTAAAGGTGATCTTTTTTATACTTCCATAATAATCGGTAAAATCATAGGTTTTCTCTTTGTCTCTTCGTACAAGAACTGCCCTAATAATTCACGAATATTTTGTTTTAACATAGACCATTCAATTGAATACTCTTTAATCGATTGCTCAACAATCATACGTACAATCTCTGTAGAGCGGTCAATTAACGCTTCTGATTCACGAACATACACAAAACCACGTGAAATGATTTCTGGACCAGAGATAATTTTCTTTTCATCTTTACCAAGTGTTACAACAACTACTAATATTCCATCTTGAGATAACATTTTTCTATCTCGAAGAACGATATTACCAACGTCACCTACACCTAATCCATCAATTAACACATTACCAGCTTGTACTTTGCCAGCTAAGTTTGCGTCATCGTCACCAAAAGCAATCACATCACCTTTTTCTACGATAAAGATATTCTCTCTTGCAATACCTACATCTTCAGCTAAATATGCATGTGCTTTTTGCATACGGAACTCACCATGTACGGGTACAAAATATTTCGGTTTCATTAAATTTAACATTAACTTTAATTCTTCTTGGCTACCGTGACCTGAAACGTGAACTTTTCTTTCACCGTAATAAATAACATCAGCTCCAGCTCTAAATAACAAGTCAATAATTTTCGATACAGATATTTCATTACCCGGAATTGGAGAAGCCGCAATAATAACCGTATCGCCTTTACGAATTGAAATTTGTTTATGAGCTTGCTTCGCCATTCTAGAAAGGGCCGCCATCGGTTCACCTTGGCTACCTGTCGTTAAAATAGCTACCTTTTTCTCTGGGAAATTGTCTACTTCTTGTAGTGAAATAACCATACCTTCTGGAACATCTAAATAACCAAGACGTCTTGCGATATCTACCACTTTCACCATACTACGTCCTACAACCGCTACTTTTCGTCCTGTTTCAGCAGCTGCATCAAATACTTGTTGAATACGATGTACATTCGATGCAAATGAAGCAACGATAATACGTCCTTCTGCGCCGTAGAACACTTTAGAAATTTCTACACCAACTTCTTTTTCAGAACCTGTATAGCCTGGACGCTCAGCATTTGTACTATCAGATAATAAGCACAGTACGCCTTCATTTCCGATTTGTGCCATTTTTCCAAGGTCTGCTCCACTATTTCCAATTGGAGTTTGATCGAATTTAAAGTCTCCCGTGTATACGATAGCACCTTTTGATGTATGGAAACAAACACCAACAGAATCTGGAATACTATGTGTCGTTCCAAAGAATGACACCGTTGTAGTATTAAACTCTACTGTTGAATTTGAATCGATTGTTTTTAAGTCTACACGGCCTAACATACCCGCTTCGCCAAGTTTTTCTTGTATAAGTCCTACTGTTAATTTCGTTGCATACACTGGAATTGATAATTTACGAAGTACGTAAACAATTCCACCAATATGATCTTCATGACCGTGAGTAATAAATAAACCTTTTACTCGCTCTTGGTTTTCCACTAAATATGTAATATCAGGAATAACGATATCAATTCCAAACATTTCATCTCCTGGGAACATTAATCCTGCATCTACAATAAAGATTTCAGAATCAATTTCAACACAGTACATGTTTTTCCCGATTTCACCTACTCCACCAAGAGCAAATACTTTAACAGACTCATTCTCTTTTCTCTTCATGTTGTTGCCTGGTTTAAAAATCTTTCAAACACTGATTTCACTAAAATTGCAGAGACACCAGGGGAAACTCTACAACCACCATATATTCACCGTCCAAGACGAATGTCCTTACCGTTATGCGATATCATGTCCTTGTTTATTTTTTAAACCAGGTTTCACCTCTCTTTCATTATATAAATCAAATATCTTATTCGATATGATATGAAAATGTAATCAAATTATAATTTTTACCAATTTTGCTAAGCATACCCGTACTAAGCTACTTAGCCATATTATACCTGATACAAGAAATAGAACACAAGTTAAATCGTGCGAAAGAGAAAGTAAAAGAACGGAATTACAACAAAAATATCGAACGTATTTCCTTTATATTTACTCCGATTTTATACTCCATATTATTTTGAAGAAATAGCCATAAATACGCTAAATTTATTTCATTATATGGATTTTCAAGACTTATTTTTCTAGAATCGAACAAAAACACTTATAAAATGAAGCTTTTTTATGAATCACGTCACATTTGAGGCAATTCCTCTGAAAAACAGAATCGATAGTTTATTACGTTTATACAAATGTTTATTCTATAATAACTATGTTTTTTTGATTCATTTAAAGGGGTACAATTATTTTCTTGTACATGTTGCAATACATAATGAAAAAGCGATCAAACACGTGGAGTATTATGGTAGGTAAAAAAGAGCGGCAAAGATTTTCATACCATAAAAAAATGACCTAGTTCTACACTAGGTCATTTTTTATTAACGAGGGATAGATTGCATAACAGATTGTAACGTTACTCTTTCTTCTTCTGTTAATGGAAGAAGTGGTAAACGTACAGAACCTACATCTAACCCAACCATTTGTAACGCTGTTTTTACTGGCGTTGGGCTTGGCGCCATAAATAATGAATCCGTTACTCTTACAAGTAATTGATGTAATTTTTGCGCCTTTTTAAATTCTCCTGCTTGGAATGCTGCAATCATTTCTTGCATTTCATTTCCAATCACATGAGATGCTACAGAAACGATACCTTTCGCTCCAACTGCCATAGCTGGTAACGTTAAACCATCATCACCGCTGTATACTGCAAAGTCGTCCGCTGTTTTTTCAATGATTTCTGTCATTGTTAACACATCGCCGCCTGCATCTTTAATCGCAACAATGTTTTCTATTTCTGATAAACGAACAACTGTATCAACGGAGATTTGTACAATAGATCGTCCTGGAACGTTATATAGCATAACCGGAAGCGGCGTGCTTTCAGCAATTGCTTTAAAGTGCTGATACATTCCTTCTTGACTCGGTTTGTTATAATACGGTGCTACTAGCATTACTGCATCAACACCAACCTCTGTTGCCTTTTTAGTTAAGTCAATAGAAGCATGCGTATTATTACTACCTGTTCCAGCGATTACGGGCACCCTTTTATCGACAACAGATACGACATGGCGATATAACGCTACTTTTTCTTCTGAAGTTAATGTAGGAGATTCTCCTGTCGTTCCTCCTACCACGATTGCTGTTGTACCGTTATCTATTAAATAATTTACCAATTTCGTTGTCTTCGCAAAATCGATATTTCCGTTTTTATCAAACGGAGTTACCATCGCGGTTGCAATTGTCCCAAAATCTATCATGGTCTCACTCCTTATTGTTCCAGTTGCTTTTCTTTTGAAAGCTCAAACGCACTATGTAATGCATTTACAGCCTCCACTAAATCAGTTTCTTTTACAAGAACCCAAATTGTCGTATGACTATCTGCCGATTGCAAAATTTGAATACCTTTTTCCGCTAAAGCTGTAACGATTTTCGCAGTAACCCCTGGGTACCCTGCCATTCCAGCTCCTACAATAGATACTTTTGCACAATGCTCTGTCACAATTGGCTCATATCCAAGGTTTTTTAATAATTCAACTGCACGACTTGATACATTATCACTCACCGTATAAGCTACCCCAGTAGGTGAAATGTTAATTAAATCGACACTGATTCCTTCATTCGCCATTTCTTTAAACACATGCTGTTGCAAATCATATGCTGTTTCTTTTGCAAGCACTTTAATTTGCGTCACATTTGATACATGAGCGATACCTGTAACAGGACGTTCTTCTACATCACGGCCTTTTGTCGCACCGTCCGATGCTGAAATAAGCGTACCTTCACTATCAGAATACGTAGAACGTACACGAAGTGGTACTTTGGCATGCATCGCAATTTCAACTGCACGTGGATGAACGACTTTTGCACCTTGATATGCCATGTTACAAATTTCATTGTATGTTACCGTTTGAAGATGACGTGCATCTTTTACAATGCGAGGATCCGCAGTCATAACACCTTCTACATCTGTAAAGATATCAATAAATTCAGCATGAAGCGCAACACCTAATGCAGAAGCTGAAGTATCGCTACCTCCGCGTCCAAGTGTTGTCGTATCACCTTTTTTCGTTTGTCCTTGGAATCCTGTAACGACGATTACATCTAGATTTTCTAGCTCTTCATGTATACGATCGCAGTTCATTTCAATAATCTTAGCATTTGTAAAATCATCATTTGTTACAAAACCAGCTTGTGCACCATTTAATGCCGCTGCTTTTATACCGTTCTCATTTAACATGTTAGAGAAGACGATTGCTGAGATTAATTCTCCGCATGATAATAATAAATCTTGCTCACGATTAGAAATACGAGATTCCTCTTGATTTACAAGACTTAACAAAGTATCAGTTGCATATGGTTCACCTTTACGGCCCATAGCAGATACGACAGTAACTACTTTATAACCCGCATCTAGCGATTTTTTTATATGATGAAGCGCATGCTTACGTCCATTTTCATCACGTACGGATGTGCCACCAAATTTTTGAACAATAATTTTCATATTTTGCACCTTCTCTTAGCCGTTTACACTAATTGTAATTTTACTAAGCGCTCTGCAATTTGAACAGAATTCCATGCAGCGCCTTTTAATAAGTTATCAGATACGACCCAAAGATGGAATCCTTTATCGTTATTTAAATCTTTACGGATTCTTCCAACGAATACTTCGTTTTTACCTACTGCAGTAGCTGGCATTGGATATAACTGCTCTTCTGGATTATCTTGCAGAACGATACCTTCCGCATTTGCAAGTAAGCTCTTGAATTCTTCTACTGTTACACCTTCTTTTTCTACTTCGATGTAAACAGACTCAGAGTGACCTGATACAACTGGTAAACGTACACATGTTGCCGCTACTTCTAATTCAGGCATATGCATAATTTTTTTCGTTTCATTAATCATTTTCATTTCTTCAAACGTAAATCCATTATCTTGGAATTTATCAATCTGTGGAATCGCGTTGAAAGCAATTTGGAAATGTTTCTTATCACCTGATACAGGTAAAACATTCGCCTTCACTTCTTCACCATTTAAGATTGCTTGTGATTGTTCATGAAGTTCTTCAATCGCTGCCGCACCAGCACCTGATACAGCTTGATATGTGGAAACGATTACTCGTTTTAAACCATATTGCTGACGAACTGGCTCAAGAGCTACTACCATTTGAATTGTAGAACAGTTTGGATTTGCAATAATACCATTATGTTCTTTTAAGTCGTTTTCATTTACTTCAGGTACAACAAGTGGCACGTTTTCTGTCATACGGAATGCACTTGTATTATCAACAACAATCGCACCGCGCTTTGCTGCTTCTGGCGCTAATTGTTTTGATACAGATCCACCAGCACTAAATAGTGCGATATCTACTCCTTCAAAACTTTCAGGAGTTGCCTCTTGAACTGTAAATTCTTCGCCTTTAAATACAAGTTTCTTACCTGCAGATCGTTTAGATGAAAGTAACGTTAACTTCCCGATTGGAAATTCTCGTTTCTCTAAAGTATTTAACATTTGTTCACCAACTGCGCCGGTTGCTCCAACTACAGCGACATGAAAAGTTTTTTGCTTTTCCATCACTATGCCCCTTTCTAGATACCAATCCTTCTATAACTTAGAATTAGAAGGAGTATACAATACCCCTTCTAATCTTAATAACGTTAATTTTATCATATTCTACAGTAAGAATGATGGTTTCATCAAAAATTGTCCGTTTTTTTTCGTTTTTTAATTCATATATCTGAATTTTTCTACGACAACCGGCTGCAATTGCTTCCCTTGCAGCGCTTCTAATACTGTATCTTCCAGCAGCTCCATGCGAGCTACCATTGAGTTTGGTTTTTTCTCTGGTGCATCTTGACCGAATGGGACGAAGTAGATGTTTTTTGTTGCCATTAGGCGCATGAGGTTTACTCCATTCAGCCCTAAAGCATCATTCGTCGAAACAGCCAATACGACAGGCTTGCCATTTCTTAACGTCGCTTTCGCTGCCATTAGTACTGGAGAGTCTGTCATTGCATTTGCAAATTTACTCATAGAATTTCCTGTTAGTGGTGCAATTACCATACAATCTAGTGGAATTTTAGGTCCTAGTGGTTCTGCGCCAACGATTGAATTAATTGCTTTAAATCCTGTTACTTCTTCAATCTTTTTAATCCACTCTGCTCCTTCTCCAAATCTCGTGTTTGTTGATTGAACAGTGTAAGAAACAACGGGGCGTACTTCTGCTCCCTCAGCAATTAATTTTTCTAAATGAGGCATTACTTCTTCGTACGTACAATGTGAACCAGTAAAACCAAACCCTATTCTTTTCCCTTTTAAATTCATTCCCCATTCTCCTTTCTTGCTATTACGTCTTCTGCTAGTAACTGAGAAAGAACGTTCGCTAAAATTTGTCCTGCTGTTTTTGGAGCAACAATACCTGGTAATCCAGGTGCTAACAGCGCTTTGACTCCTCTTTTTTCCGCATATCTAAAGTCGGTACCGCCTGGTTTAGAAGCTAAATCAATTACTAACGTATGAGCCGGCATTTTCGAAATAACATTCGCTGTCACGACGAGATGCGGAATTGTATTAATGACAATATCGATATTTCCTACTTCTTTCTCAATATTTTGCATATGAAAAGGAGAAAACATCATTTCTGTAATACGTGCAATATGTTCCGATCGTCTTGCTCCAACTTTGACATGGGCTCCTAATGATTGAAATGCTCTGGCAACACTCATCCCTGTTCTACCAAATCCTAAAACCATTACATTGGAACCATGAATTGTATAGTCGGTATGTTGAATTACCATCATTAATGTACCTTCTACAGTTGGTATAGAATTGTAGATTGCCACATCATCACGATCAAATAATTTAACAAGTTTGCGGTTTGTAGTAGATACGAGATTTTCCAAGTAAGGCGTACCAATACCTGAATATATAGTAAAGTGTTCTGGTGTATTTTCAATTTGTTCTTTCGTTATAGAAACTTTTTCGTTTGAAAAAATAGTATCTACTTCTCCCTTGGCATTTGTACCTGCAACTGGCAAAATAATTGCATCTACAGAAGTGAAATCTAAATTTTGTATACTTTCTTTTGCTGCCCCTGTGAAGCCATGATCTAACTGATCAAACCCTATCAATGAAAGTTTCGCATCCAATTCAACTAGCTTGCGAATTACTTCTAGCTGTCTTGCATCTCCTCCTATGACAGCAATATGCATCTCAGTCAACATTCCCTAATTCACCTTCTTTTTCTGTCATTTATAAGAAAAGTGCCTACTTTTTCTTTTTCCTCCACATCATATGTAATGTACGAGTTTTAGGTGATTGAAAAACAAAAGCACGTATGATTTATCCCGCTATTTGTATGCAGTTAGACTTCCATCTCAACATTCGACATATGAGAGGACATTATACGGGAAATTGATTTCCGGTAAACGCTCGATTCATGTGAGCTTTTACTCAGAGGAGAATGAACAAAAAAAGATGACCAAAATGGCCACCTTTCACTTCGAATTTGAATGATCCGTAATATCACAAAGGATCATATCGTGCCCTACTTTCTTAATTTGGCTCCACGTGACTCTTACTTCTTGTGGTTCCTTTTTAAAACCTCCCCATTTCCCAGCCGGTATGATAAGAGCCTGTATTTGGCCATCCTTCTCATCAATCTCTAAATCAACATAACCTAAAACTCCCATTTTTTCTGCTCTTTCTAAATTTACAATCTCTTTGCCACTTAATTCACTTAATCGCATACACTCTCCCCCTACCGAATTATGAATTTAAGTTATCTATAATTAGTACCTATTCTGTATATCCAAAAAAAATAACCGTATCTCATTTAAAAGAGATACGGTTATTTTTACATACTTCATATAAAGCAATTATAGTTTTATTCCTTTTGGAAGTTTTCCATCTGGACTAATTAATGCTGCAGAGAATTCATCTGTAAACATGTTACGAATTAACTCATCAACATTTTCTTTTGTTACTGTGTTTACACTTTCAATAATCTCATCAAGTGAACGATGCTTACGAAGTAGCAATTCATTTTTACCATTACGGCTCATACGGCTATTCGTACTTTCTAAACTTAACATTAAGTTTCCTTTTAATTGCTCTTTACTATTAATAAGCTCTTTTTCTGTAATACCTGTATTTTTCAATGTTTCTAATGTTTCTTGCATTGTTTCATACAGTGTATCTAATTGTTGGCTACCTGTTCCACCATACAGCGTTAACATACCTGTATCTTCATAAGAAGAATGGTAAGAAAATACTGAATAGGCTAACCCGCGTTGCTCACGTACTTCTTGGAATAAACGGCTACTCATACTACCGCCTAAAACGTTATTTAATACAATTAAGTTATAAATATCTTCGTGTCCCATTTGTAAGCCTTTATATCCTAAACATAAATGAGCTTGTTCTGTTTCCTTTTTACGTGCTACCTTATTAAAATGGAAAATTGGGCTATGTACTTGTTCACGATTTGTTGTTCCTTCATAACTACCGAAATATTGCTCTACTGTTTGTAAAAAGGCTTCATCAATATTTCCTGCAACTGAAACAACGACATTTTCAGGTGTGTAATGATCCTTGATATATTGGCGTAGCGTATCACCTGTAAACGTATCAAGCGTTTCTTCTGTTCCTAAAATAGGATATCCAAGCGGATGCGTTTCATATGTTGCTTTCGTTAACATATCATGCACAATATCATCTGGAGCATCTTCGTACATTTTAATTTCTTCACATACGACATTCTTCTCTTTTTTCAGTTCTTCCTCATCAAATGTTGAATTAAAGAACATATCTGCTAATACATCTAAAGCATATTTAGCATGCTCATCTAGCACTTTTGCATAATAACAAGTGTATTCTTTTGAAGTAAAAGCATTCACTTGCCCACCAATGCTATCAAATGATTCTGCAATTTCGCGTGCACTACGTGTTTCTGTTCCTTTAAAGAACATATGCTCTAAAAAGTGGGAAACCCCGTTATTTTTTTCATTTTCATTTCTTGATCCCGCATGGATCCAAATACCAATCGCAACCGATCTTACAGTTGGTATATTCTCCATAACAATTCTTACACCATTTTTACAAGTATATTTTTTAATCAAAAACTTTCCTCCTACTGCCAGTTTCTCTAAATAAGTGCTATTATTTAATGATAACAAGTTTAAGGATGAATGTCATGCAAATGTATTTAATCCACACGTTTTTCATCCAGTAATTCTGTTATATTCCCTACTTTATATCCTTGTTCCTTCAATTTTGTAATCATTGTATCTAATGCTTCTGCTGTAGATGACGTTGGATGCATTAATACGATAGCACCTGGATGTATTTTTCTCATCACTCTCTGCAATAGTACCTCTGGCTCAGGTCGCTTCCAATCAATTGTATCTACAGTCCACATAATCGTTCCCATTTGGAAATCATCTGCAATTTTCACGACTTCATCCCGAAAACTTCCACTCGGCGGAGCAAACCATCTTACCTTTTGATTCGTAGCTGCTTCGATCATTCGATTTGTTTTTTGTAACTGATCTCGGATTTCATCAGAAGATAGCGTTTTCATATTAGGGTGTGTGTAAGAATGATTTCCGACTTCTTGATTTGCATCAACAATCATTTTGGCAAATCGCAAATTTTCCTTCACCCAACGTCCTTCTAAAAAGAAAGTCGCTTTCACATCATGTTTTTTCAATATTTCTAATATACGAGGCAAATACTCGTTTCCCCACGCCACATTTATTGTTAATCCCACCATCTTTTTATTTGGATGTCCCCTATAAATTGGGGCTGGTGATAAATCTTCTAAGTGGACACTCGGTGATACTTCCTTGAATTCAAGATTTCTTTGATCAAATTTCTTTAGTTTCTTCATATTATTATAGGATGCTTCGATATCAACTTGTCTTCCATTATATCCTGGTGTTGATTTCCATATCTTATCAATCATCGCATTTTGAGGTGCAATCTCATATTGTTTTGCATGTTTTTGAATTTCTTCATATAAGTTATCCTGTGCAAAAACGGAATAAGAGCCTACACTGACATATAAAAAGAATATACATATGTATGCCAATACACGAGCTTTCATATAAACCCTCCCATTAACTATATAAAAACCTTTTTTCTTCTTATCTTTGTTAATTTGAGCGTTATAATGAAAACTATACCTATACTGACATAAAAATATATGTAAATCATATTTTTTATATAACAAAAAAAGCCAGTTTAACTGGCTTTTACTTATTGCTGCTCTTGTTTGTTTTCTTCTTTAGCAGCTTCTTTTTCTTGCTCTTCTTTTAGCAATACTTTTCTAGATAGATTCACGCGACCTTGCTTGTCAATCTCGATAACTTTAACTGTAATTACATCACCGATTTTCACAACGTCTTCTACTTTACCTACACGCTCAAGTGCAAGTTCAGAAATGTGAACTAATCCGTCTTTACCGCTGAATAATTCAACGAAAGCACCGAATTTCTCAACACGTTTCACTTTTCCTTCGTAGATTTCACCTACTTGTACTTCGCGAACGATATCTTCGATAATTTTCTTAGCTTTGTCATTCATTTCTTGATTTATTGAAGAAATGAATACTGTACCATCTTGCTCGATGTCAATTTTAACGCCAGTTTCTTCAATAATTTTATTGATTTGTTTACCGCTCGGCCCAATAACGTCACGGATTTTATCTGGGTTAATTGTCATTGTAATAATCTTTGGAGCATAAGCTGATAATTCAGTACGTGGCTCTGCAATAACAGATAACATATGATTTAGAATGTGCACACGACCAACTTTCGCTTGTTGTAATGCCTCTTCTAAAATTTCACGAGATAGACCATCTATTTTAATGTCCATTTGCAGTGCAGTTACACCTTTTGCTGTACCTGCTACTTTAAAGTCCATATCACCTAAATGATCTTCCATACCTTGAATATCAGATAAAATTGTGTAATGCTCACCAGTTTTAACTAGACCCATTGCAATACCTGCAACTGGAGCTTTAAGCGGAACACCAGCATCCATCATTGCTAAAGTACTACCACAAATACTTGCTTGTGAAGTAGAACCATTTGATTCTAAAACTTCAGATACAAGACGTACTGTATATGGGAAATCTTTTTCAGATGGAATTACAGGCTCAAGAGCACGTTCTCCTAGTGCACCGTGACCAATTTCACGACGACCTGGTCCACGCATCGGTCTTGTTTCACCAACACTAAATGATGGGAAATTGTAATGGTGCATAAAACGTTTTGATTCTTCTACACCAAGACCATCTAAAATTTGTACATCGCCTAATGCACCTAATGTACAAATACTTAATGCTTGTGTTTGTCCACGTGTGAATAAACCAGAACCGTGTGTACGAGATAAAATACCAACCTCTGATGCTAATGGACGGATTTCGTCACCTTTACGGCCATCTGGGCGGATTTTTTCAACTGTAATAAGACGACGTACTTCTTCTTTTACAATTTTATATAAAATCTCACTTACTTGTCCTAATGTATCAGCGTCAGCTTCCTGCGCTTCGTAATGCTCAATTACACGCTTTTTCACTTCGTTAATTGCATCTTCACGTGCATGTTTCTCATGTACTTGAATTGCAGAATGCATATCCTTCTCAGACATTTCACGTACAGCTTGATTAAGATCAGCGTCAACTTCATAAAGTTTCACTTCTGATTTCTCTTTACCTACAGCTTGTACAATCTCTTCTTGGAATGCAATTAGACGTTTAATTTCGTCATGTCCAAACATAATTGCTTCTAACATTGTTTCTTCAGGCACTTGATCTGCTCCTGCTTCAACCATGTTAATTGCATCTTTCGTACCAGCTACAACAAGGTGAATATCACTTTGTTCTTGCTGTTCTACTGTTGGATTAATAACGAATTCGCCGTTAATACGACCAACTGTTGCACCCGCGATTGGGCCTTCAAATGGAATATCTGAAATCGATAACGCTAATGAAGAACCTAGCATAGCTGCCATTTCAGAAGAACAATCTTGATCAACACTCATTACTATGCTGACAACTTGTACTTCGTTACGGAAACCATCTGCGAAAAGCGGACGAATTGGACGGTCGATTAAACGACTTGCCAAAATTGCTTTTTCACTCGGACGACCTTCACGTTTAATGAAACCGCCAGGAATTTTTCCGACTGCATATAAACGCTCTTCATAATTTACTGTAAGTGGGAAGAAATCTACATTTTTTGGTTCTTTTGATGCAGTTGCTGTAGATAGAACCGCTGTATCGCCATATCTTACTAATACTGCTCCGTTCGCTTGCTTCGCAAGCTGACTTGTTTCAACTGTTAGCTGGCGACCAGCTAAATCTATCGAGAAGACTTGCTTTTCTTGACTCATTTAAGTACCCCTCTCAATTTAAAGTATTCAATTCTTCTATGTAAATGGATAGTATATCACAATATTCTACCTCTAGTATTACCGAAAATGAAGTAAGCTATAAAGGGTAGAAGATATATTTTTACCTAACAAAAAAGCGGGAATATTCCCGCTTCTTTGACTATCGACGTAAGCCAAGCTTTGTGATTAATTCACGGTAACGTGTGATATCGCTATTACGAAGGTAAGTTAGTAAGTTACGACGTTTACCAACCATCTTTAATAGACCACGACGTGAATGATGATCTTTCTTGTGAGTACGTAAGTGCTCGTTTAGAGTGTTAATTTGCTCCGTTAGGACAGCAATTTGAACCTCTGGAGAACCAGTATCAGTCTCATGAGTTCTAAATTGTGCAATGATTTCATTTTTACGCTCTTGTGTTAAAGCCATCCTATTTCACCTCCTATTAATTAAACCCCCAATTACCTAGCAAGCGTCGGTGAGTCGCAATGCCAAGCAATGGTTGTCATAAAGTACATAACATAGAATACTACTTTTCATTTGAAAAAGCAAGTATATTCTTTTCGTTCGCAAAATATTCTTGTGCTATTTTCTTATCTTTTGCAATTTGTTCAACTAACTCATCGATGCCATTGAATTTCTTTTCTTCTCTTATACGCATATGCCACTCTACTGTAACATTTTGATCATATATGTCTTTGTTAAATTCAAATAAGTGCACTTCAATAGATAATTGACGCTCATCTTCTTTAAAAGTTGGTTTATATCCAATATTACATACACCATCGTACCATTCATCGTGAACTTTTAATCTCACTGCATAAACACCTACAGGTGGTAATAGATACTCATCACTTAAACCTATATTAGCTGTGGGAAAACCAATTTGACGTCCACGCTTATCACCGTGTACAACTGTTCCCCCTACTGTATATGCTCTACCTAAAATAGATGGAATTTGTTCCATTTCGCCATTTCGAATTAACTTTCGTAATGCTGTAGAACTTACTTTCTCTTCTTGAAATTCAACTTTTTCAATCACAGTCTGTGTAAACTCCCCTCTTGCATGAAATGGTAAAGTCTCCATCTTTCCTTTTCCTAAACGTCCATATGAATAATCAAACCCTGCTACTACATGCTTTACATTCAAACCAATAATATAATCATCTACAAATTGTTGTGGCAATAAGCCTGCAAACGATTCATCAAATTTAATAACATATAATATATCGATCCCTAAGTTTTCGACTATTTTTTCTTTATCACACATTGGTGTAATATACTCCGCATGCGCTTCCTTTTTTCCTAAAACAACAGATGGGTGCGGATAAAATGTCATAACTGCACTTTTATATCCTCGTTCATCAGCTATTTGTTTCGCAGTTCGAATCACACATTGATGTCCTAAATGAATGCCATCAAAAAATCCTAATGCCATTACAGTAGGTGGTAATTCTAATTTATTTTGTTCATGTGGATGAGTTAAATGAATAAGTTTCACGCTTGAATTCACCTTTTTCTGTAATAATCCTTCCAATAATTCATTATAGCTTTAGTTCTTGATTATTCACAAGTACTTTCATCGGCTTTAGCATACCAGGGTGTTTTGGATGGTGCTCATAAATTGCAAGGCAACGATTATTTGTATCAAACACTGTTATAAATGGCGCCGTTATTTGCAATTCATTTTTTAAGAACATACCATTCTTTATTTTCTCTGCTTGCTTTTCATCTACAACCATTTTCGGAAACTTACTTAATGCTTCATCAATTGAAATGAAGATAGACTCTACTGTTCCATTTTGCACGTTTTCTTCAATTTCTTCAAATGATATGCAATCTTCTAATAAAAACTCACCAGAAGCTGTTCTTACAAGGTGAGACATATGTGATGGGAAACCAAGTTTTTCACCAATCATTACTGCTAACGTTCTTACATATGTCCCTTTACTACACGTTACACGGAAACGGAATGAAATATTTTCTCCCTCAAACACTTCACGGTCATCTAGTAATACAAATTCATGAATTGTAATTGTACGAACTGGACGTTCAACTTCTTGTCCTGCTCTTGCATATTCATATAATTTTTTTCCGTTAACTTTTACAGCTGAAAACATCGGAGGCATTTGTTCAATCGTACCTGTTAATGCAGCAAGAGCCCCTTCTACTTCCTTACGAGTAATAACACGATCTACATTTTTCCTTTCAACAACTTCACCAGAAGCATCTTCAGTTGTCGTTGAAAATCCAAGTGTTACTTCACCTTCATATGTTTTCGTCTCACTTGTTAAAAATTGTGCAATCTTCGTTGCTCGTCCTACACAAATAGGTAATACTCCTGTTACATCTGGATCTAATGTTCCTGTATGACCAATTCGTTTCTCACGCAATATCTTTCTTAATTTAAATACACAATCATGTGATGTCATGCCTTTTGGCTTATGTAATAATACTACACCTTCCATATATGTTCACCTCATCATAATTCTTTCATAGTAATTATCCAAAATTAATTTTGCATTGAAAAAATGGATAGACAAATGTCTATCCATTATTCTTCACGTTTACCGTCTTTATTAATTTGATGTAAAAGTGTATCAATTCGATGACCATATCCGATAGACTCATCAAACTCAAAGGAAATTTCCGGTGTTTTACGAAGACGAATACGCTGGCCAATTTCTGAACGAATGAAACCTTTTGCCTTCGCTAAACCTTTTAATGTACTTTCTTTCTGTTCCTCATCACCTAAAACAGAAATATATACTGTAGCAATTTGTAAATCTCCACTCACTTGTACATCTGTTACTGTAACAAATCCAACACGTGGATCTTTAATTTTACGACTGATGATGTCGCCTAATTCTTTTTTCATTTGCTCGCCTACACGGTTTGCACGTAATTTCATAACTCTTCACCTCATTCAATACCATTCCAATTGTGTTATTGTACGTTCAATTTCAGGAAATGAATCGATGTACTCGAGTACACGATTCATTTCTTTTTCACAAATAACACGATTAGAGGATACAGAAACAATTGCAATTTCTGTACGTTGCCATACATCTTGATGCCCTACTTCTGAAACAGCTACATTATAACGCTGCTTCACACGAGTTAGCACCCGTTGCAAAATTGCTCGTTTCTCTTTTAAAGAATGCACATCGTAAATCATACACTCGAATGAGAGTGAAGCGATAATCATCGCTTCACTTCTTCCATAATGTACGCTTCAATGATGTCCCCTTCTTTAAGATCATTATATCTCTCAATTGTAATACCACACTCATAGTTTTGTGCAACTTCTTTTACGTCATCTTTGAAACGTTTTAACGTATCAAGTTGTCCTTCGAAAATTACTACGCCATCACGGATAATACGCACGCCACTATCACGTGTAATTTTACCGTCAATTACGTAACAACCTGCGATTGTTCCAACTTTTGTTACTTTGAATGTTTGGCGTACTTCCGCTTGACCGATTACTTTTTCTTCGAATTCTGGATCCAGCATACCTTGCATTGCTGATTCGATTTCTTCGATTACTTTATAGATAATACGGTGTAAACGAACATCAACATTCTCTAATTCAGCTGTACGCTTCGCATTCACATCAGGGCGTACGTTAAATCCAATTACAATTGCATTAGATGCAGAAGCTAAAATAACATCAGATTCTGTAATCGCACCTACGCCTGTATGGATAATTTTAACTTTAACACCTTCAACATCAATTTTACGAAGTGACGCTGCCATTGCTTCTACAGAACCTTGTACGTCTGCTTTCACAATTAAGTTAATTTCTTTTACATCGCCTTCTTGGATTTGTTGGAATAAATCTTCAAGGCTTAATTTAGATTTTTCACCACGCTGAGCAAGTAACGCTTCTTGTGCACGTGATTCACCGATTTGACGAGCTTTCTTCTCATCAGCGAATGCCATGAAACGATCTCCCGCTTGTGGTACTTCGTTTAAACCTGTAATTTCAACAGGAGTTGATGGACCAGCAACTTTTACACGACGACCAATATCACTTACCATTGCACGAACACGTCCGAATGAAGTACCAACAACGATTGGATCTCCAACTCGAAGTGTACCGTTTTGAACAAGTAATGTCGCGATAGTTCCTTTACCTTTATCAAGCTGTGCTTCGATTACAGTACCAGTTGCATAGCGGTTTGGATTTGCTTTATATTCTTCTACTTCACTTACAAGAAGAATCATTTCTAATAAGTTGTCAATTCCTTCACCTTGAATTGCAGAAATTGGTACGAAAATTGTATCTCCGCCCCAAGCTTCTGGAACTAATTCATATTCTGTTAATTCTTGCATTACACGATCAGGATTTGCCGCTGGTTTATCCATTTTATTCACAGCTACAATAATTGGTACTCCAGCTGCTTTCGCATGGCTAATTGCTTCAACTGTTTGTGGCATAACACCGTCATCAGCTGCAACAACAAGGATTGTAATATCCGTTACTTGCGCACCACGAGCACGCATCGTTGTAAATGCCGCGTGACCAGGCGTATCTAAGAATGTAATCTTCTTGTCATTTACTTCAACTTGGTATGCACCAATATGCTGAGTAATTCCACCTGCTTCGCCTGCAGTTACTTTTGAATTACGGATAGAGTCAAGTAAAGTTGTTTTACCATGGTCAACGTGCCCCATAATTGTAACTACAGCTGGACGCTCTTTTAAGTTCTCTTCATCATCTTGCTCATCGATGAATGTTTCAAATTCAGTTTCACTTACAACTACTTCTTCTTCTACTTCAATACCATAATCAGTAGCAATTAACTCAATTGTATCTTTATCTAAGTCTTGGTTAATTGTTGCCATAATCCCAAGCATAAAGAGCTTCTTAATAATTTCAGATGGCTCTTTGCTTAATTTTTTAGCAAGCTCACCTACTGTAAGACTTCCAGAGAAAGTAACTTTATCTGGTGTTTCTACAGTTTGTGTTTGTTGTCTTCCAGCAAAGTTATCTTGACGTTTGTCTTCATTTCCTTTGCCTTTTTTCTTTTTCTTATTGCTGTTCTTTTTACTACGAACAACTTTTTCTTCTACTTCAAACTCATCTGCAACAGAAGGTTTTTCAGTTTGATACGCATTATCTAATTTATTTACTACTTCATCTTCTAACATTGTCATATGATTCGAAACCTCGATATTCATTTCTTTTAGTTTTGTCATAAGATCTTTACTTGAGATATTATGTTGTTTTGCATATTCATGCACTCGAATTTTACTCATACCTTCACCCCCGGTAATTTGTATCGAGCATGCTACGCAGCTTTTTCGCAAAGCCCTCATCTAACACAGCTACAACGACTCGCTCGTCTCTCCCAATCGCATGCCCTAATTGTTGTCGATTTTCGACCTTTCTCATTGGTACGTTGTAATACGTCGCTTTATCCGTGATGCGTTTTGTAGTATTTGCTGACGCATCTTCAGATAGCAATACAAGTTTTGCTTTGCCACTTCGTACTTCTTTTAAAACAAGTTCTTCACCCGAAATAATTTTCCGAGCCCGGTTTGCTAGTCCTAAAAACGATTTCCAATCGGACACTTATTTCGACTCCTTCTCAACAAGCTCAAGAAGCTCTTCGTATAGAGAACCGTCGATTTTCGCTTTTAGATGATGTTCCAAAACATTTTTCTTTTGGGCTTGAAGAATACTTTCTTTATCTTTTGATAAATAAGCACCTCGTCCTGATTTCTTTCCAGTTAAATCAATGGACACTTCTCCCTCTTTGGAACGAACAATGCGAACGAGCTCTCGTTTTGATTTCATTTCTTGCGTTGCAACACATTTTCGTAACGGAACTTTTCGATTGCTCATACTCATCACCTCTATTCGATTTCGTCTTCAACTGAATCGAATCCGAATGCGATTACGCTATCTTCTTCTGTTACAATACCAAGTTGTTTCGCATCAGACTCACTCTTAATATCAATTTTCCAACCTGTTAATTTAGCTGCAAGACGTGCATTTTGTCCACGCTTACCAATAGCTAATGACAGTTGGTGGTCTGGAACAACAACTGTTGTTGCTTTTTCTTCTTCATCTACAAGCACTTTAACAACTTGTGATGGGCTTAAAGCATTTGCAACATATTCTACTGGATCATTTGACCAGCGAACGATGTCAATCTTTTCGCCTTTTAGTTCGTCTACAATGCGTTGTACACGTTGTCCTTTCGGTCCTACACAAGAACCTACTGGATCAACATCAATGTTCTCTGCATGTACAGAAATTTTAGAGCGATCGCCTGCTTCGCGTGCTACAGAACGAATTTCAACAGTTCCATCATAAATTTCAGGAACTTCCATTTCGAATAAACGTTTTAAAAGACCAGGATGTGTACGTGATACGTAAATTTGTGGTCCTTTCGTTGTTTTTTCTACTTTCGTAATGAATACGCGAATACGATCATGTGGTTTGTACTGTTCGTTTGGCATTTGCTCACTTACAGGTAATAAAGCTTCTACTTTCCCTAAGCTTACATAGATGAAACGAGCATCTTGACGTTGTACGATACCCACCATGATATCTTCTTCACGGTCACTAAACTCAGAGTAAATAACACCACGCTCTGCTTCGCGCACTCGTTGTGTTACAACCTGTTTTGCAGTTTGTGCTGCAATACGACCGAAATCTTTTGGTGTTACTTCAATCTCTAGTACGTCACCATCTTGATAGTTTGGATTAATTTGTCTTGCTTCTTCAACAGAAATTTCAAGACGTGGATCAAACACATTATCAACAACGTCTTTACGTGCTAAAACTTGAATTGTTCCCACTTCTGGGTTAAAGCTCACACGAACGTTTTGTGCTTGGTTAAAATTGCGTTTATAAGCAGAGATTAACGCTGCTTCAATCGCATCAATAATAATATCTTTGCTAATTCCTTTTTCTGACTCTAATACGAGCAAGGCATCTAACAACTCAGTGCTCATGAAGATCCCCCTTCTAACTAAAACGTAACAGCAAGTCGCGCATTTGCAACTTTATCCATTGAAATTTGGATTTCTTTTTTACGTGTTTTAATTGTTAATAATAATGTAATTGTAGTACCATCGTAGGAAAGTAGCTTTCCTTCAAACATTTTTTCACCATCAATCGGCTCATATGTTTTAATTGCCACTTGTTTTCCTACCGCTTGCTGGAAGTCTTTCTCTTTCTTTAATGGGCGTTCCGCTCCAGGAGATGATACATCCAAAAAGTAAAGATGAGGAATTGGATCCTCTTTATCTAAAGCTTCGCTTAAACGTTCACTTACCGCACCGCATTCTTCAATGTCGACTCCCTTTTCAGAATCGATGAATACGCGTAAGAACCAGTCTTGTCCTTCTTGCACATACTCTACATCTACAAGTTCAAGATTTAACTCTTCAACGATTGGCTGCGCAAATGCTTCTACAACTTCTGTGACTTTCTTATCCATAAACAGCCTCCTTCCTGCCGCCATGTACCATTTACAAGAAAAGACCCCGTCCATAAAAACGGTCCATCTTATTCTTTCTCGTTAGCTAACAAAAGCCCCTGCCGTTAAGCAGGGAATATCTGTCTTAGTATTACCAAATTTAAGAAGTAAAACTTGTAACAAAATATGTATATACGACAGAAATTTCTTACCTCTCCACATCAATAAAACGTAGATAGTAACACGAAAGAGTGGGTTTCCCCACTCTTTTTTTTACACAATATACATGACATGGTTATCTCGGTTAATAGTATACCATAGCAAATGTTGATTTGCAAAGAATTTTCCTACCTATTAGAACAGTGATAACTGGTTTTGATCAGGTAGATCGCCTAAGCAACCTTGACTATCTAAATACTCAATAATTGTTTTCGAAACCTTACTGCGCTGCTGTAAATCTTCTTTTGATAAGAAATCTCCATTTTTGCGTGCTTCTACAATACTTAAAGCTGCATTTGTACCAAGTCCAGGCACTGCATTAAATGGAGGAATTAAAGTATCCCCATCAATAATAAATTCTGTTGCATGTGAACGGTATAAATCAACCTTTTGGAATGAGTATCCACGCTCACACATTTCAAGTGTCATTTCTAGTACTGTTAATAAACTTTTCTCTTTCGGCGCTGCATCCAAACCTTTTTGCGCAATTTCATCAATTCTTACACGTATAGATGCTGAACCTTTCGCCATCGCCTCTACATCAAAGTCATCTGCACGAACTGTAAAGTATGCCGCATAGAATAGAAGCGCGAAATGTACTTTAAAGTATGCAATACGTACAGCCATAAGTACGTAAGCAGCCGCATGGGCTTTAGGGAACATGTACTTTATTTTCTTACATGAATCAATATACCAACCTGGTACATTATTACTTTTCATGTCATCTTCCCATTCTTCCGGTACACCTTTACCTTTACGAACTGACTCCATGATTTTGAAGGCTAATGATGGGTCTAAACCTTGATAGATTAAATATACCATGATGTCATCACGACAACCGATAACTTCACTCAGCGTACATGTACCGTTATAAATTAACTCGTTTGCATTACCAAGCCATACGTCTGTACCATGTGATAGTCCAGAGATTTGGACTAACTCAGAGAATGTCGTAGGTTTCGTCTCTTCTAACATCTGCCTTACGAATTTCGTACCAAACTCTGGTATACCAAGTGTACCTGTTTTACAGTTAATTTGTTCTTCCGTTACCCCTAACGATTCCGGGCCTGAGAAAATTTTCATTACTTCCGGATCGTCTGTTGGGATTGTTTTCGGATCAATACCACTTAAATCTTGTAACATACGAATAACAGTAGGATCATCGTGTCCTAGTATATCAAGTTTCAATAAATTATCATGAATGGAGTGGAAATCAAAGTGTGTCGTTCTCCACTCAGCCCCTATTGAATCTGCCGGAAACTGAATTGGTGAGAAATCAAAGATATCCATGTAATCTGGCACAACGATAATACCACCTGGATGCTGTCCGGTTGTACGTTTTACGCCCGTACATCCTGCTACTAAGCGGTCAATCTCTGCATTTCGAATCGTTAAATTATGATCATTTGCATAACCTTTTACATATCCATAAGCCGTTTTTTCCGCAACTGTACCTATTGTACCCGCACGGTATACATAATCTTCACCGAACAGTACTTTCGTATAGTTATGGGCACGTGGTTGGTATTCCCCGGAGAAGTTCAGATCGATATCGGGTACCTTATCTCCTTTAAATCCAAGGAACGTTTCGAACGGAATATCATGTCCATCTTTCACGTATGGAACATTACATGCAGGACATTCTTTATCCGGCAAGTCAAAACCAGAACCTACAGAACCATCATTAAAGAATTCTGATTGCTTACACTTCGGACATACATAGTGTGGTGGTAATGGGTTTACTTCTGTAATTTCCATCATCGTTGCAACGAATGATGAACCTACCGATCCACGCGAACCTACTAAATATCCGTCTACTAACGATTTTTTCACAAGCTTATGTGAAATTAAATAAATTACGGCAAATCCATGCCCAATAATACTTTTTAATTCTTTTTCTAAACGCGCTTCTACAATTTCAGGTAACTCTTCACCATAAATGCTACGCGCCATTTTATAACTCATATCACGCGTCTCATCATCTGCACCTTCAATTTTCGGTGTATATAGATCATCTTTCACTGGATGAACATCACCAATTAATGATGCAATCTTTTGTGTATTCGTTACAACAATTTCTTTCGCTACGTCTTCACCTAAGAATGAAAAACACTCTAACATTTCATCCGTTGTACGGAAATGTACAGGTGGTAATGAATGTCGGTTTAACGGATTGGCTCCGCCCTGCGAACTGACTAAAATCTTGCGATACATTGCATCCTCTGGATCTATATAATGCACGTTTCCTGTAGCAACAACTGGTTTATCTAACGTCTCACCTAGTTTTACTAAGTTAGAAATAATTGTTTTTAATTGTCCCTCATCTCGAACAAGTTCACGCTCTACTAAATGACGTAACACCTCTGGAGGCATTACTTCAATGTAATCATAGAACTGCGCAATTTCTTCTACCTCTTCAGGAGCTTTTTGCATCATCGCCTCAAACACTTCACCTTTATCACAAGCCGTTCCTACTAAAATTCCTTCACGATATTTTTTTAATAGTGACCTTGGTACTCGTGGTACACGGTAAAAGTAATTTAGGTGAGAATAGGAAACAAGTTTATATAAATTTTTCAACCCTACATCTGATGTCGCAAGTAACGTCATATGACTTGGACGTCCACGCTTATACGCATCCCCTTGCCCCATGCTATCATTTAATTGATCGTGATATTCAAATCCCTTTTCAATCACATCTTTTAACATTTTCACAAGTAAGTACCCTGTTGCTTCTGTATCATAAATCGCACGGTGATGTTGCGTTAATTCAATATCAAGCTTTTTACACATCGTATTTAATCGATGGTTTTTCATTTCCGGGAATAAGAATCTTGCAAGTTCTAACGTATCAATAACAGGATTATTCGTTTTTTCTAGTCCAGCCTTTTTAAAACCTACGTTAATAAAGCCCATATCAAAACTTGCGTTATGAGCAACAAGTGTATGGTCGCCCATCCATTCTTCAAACTTTTTAAACACTTCGTCCACTTCTGGTGCATCCGTTAACATATCATCTGTAATACCTGTTAATTCAATAATCGTCGCAGATAATGGTTGATGTGGATTTGCGAAAGATTCAAAGCGGTCAATAATTTCGCCACCTTTTACTTTTACAGCCGCTAACTCGATAACAGTATCATATACAGCTGATAAACCTGTCGTCTCAACGTCGAAAACAACATAAGTTTCCTCTGCAAGTAAACGATGCGCTTCGTTATATGCAATCGGTACACCATCATTAACTAAATTCGCCTCTACACCATATATAACTTTAACCCCAGCCTTTTTACCCGCAGAATATGCCTCTGGGAAAGACTGCGCAACAGCATGGTCTGTAACAGCGATTGCCTCATGTCCCCATTTACCTGCTTGGGCAACAAGTCTAGAAACAGGAGTAACAGCGTCCATTTGGCTCATCGGTGTGTGAAGATGCAGCTCTACACGTTTTTCACCTTCTGGCGCTTTATCTTTACGAGACGGTCCTGTTATTTCATTTATATCATTTGCAATCATTACTAAATCTCGAACGAATGTATCATTTTGAACAGAACCACGCGCTTTCACCCACATTCCTTTTTTCAAGGATTGCAGCATTGGAATATCTTCTTTGTCACGCGAGAACATTTTGATCATAATTGAATCCGTATAGTCTGTTATTTTTAAAGTTAATAACGTACGGCCACTACGTAGCTCTTTCGTTTCTACATGGAAGACATACCCTTGAACTGTTTTTCTTCTTTCTTCATCTTGAATTTCTCGCATCGGTGTAATCTCTTCATCCGGCTTAATAAGATATCCGAGTACAACCGGTCCTTCATGCACAACGCTACTTTCTTCAGCTTGCTTCTTTGCCATTTCTTCCATAGCTTGTATAACACGTTCACGATCTTCTTGCTGCGTTTGCTCACGAAACTTTTGCATTTCTTCTGTATTTTGCTGTATATGTGTGTCTAACTGAAAACGCGGGAATCCAAAAGTTTCGTATTGATCCCCTACTGGTTTCGCAACGTTTTTCTTTAAAGCAGTAGATTCCAGCTCATTATTCACATTTATTAGCAACTTCACTCCATTCACCTGCGGAAGCTGCTTTTTTAAGTAAGCAAACATAGGTGAAAATGTAATTCGTTCCGTACAAAGTGGCCAATACGCCCTCACTTCTTCTTCTGTAAATTGTTTATTCTCTGTTTCTAATGCAAATGTTGTTCTTGCAATATGAGAAAATGATTGCTTAAGCTTTGTTTCTAGCAATTCATATAATTCTGTAGGCAAAATTCGTGGCACTTGTAAATCAAAATGCCAACTTTTATTCGTTTTATCAATAACGAGCCTTTCAATGCCACCACCTTGTAAATATTGATTTATAAGGTCGTCTGGTATTTGCAAATGCTGGAGCAAAATTTGAAATCGCTCTTGTTGTTCATTTGTTAAAGACATAAGCACTCTCCTTCCATTTGCTATTATAAATTGAAACGTACTACAAAGAAAGATTTCTCCCTTCTTCTTTTACAAAATACGTTTACAAAGAAAGAGAAGGTACCTCATTACGAGGTACCTCTTCTTATTTTAAAATATTTGCAATATATGTTTGAAGTTCTTCTACTTTCACTTCTTCAGACTCGCCTGTAGCACGTACTTTCACTTCTACAATACCTTCGTCTGCTTTTTTACCAACTGTCACGCGAACTGGAAGGCCGAATAAATCTGCATCTGCAAATTTAACACCTGCACGTTCTGCACGATCATCTAGTAATACTTCGTACCCTTGCTCTTGTAATGAGTTGTAGATGTTTTCACCCATTTCACGTTGCGCATCAGATTTCATATTTACTGGAATTACATGCACATGGAACGGTGCAACAGCTTTTGGCCAAACTAAACCGTTCTCATCATTAAACTGCTCTGCGATTGCTGCCACTGTACGAGATACACCGATACCGTAACAACCCATAATAAGTGGTTGTGTTTTTCCGTTTTCATCTAGGAATGTTGCGTTCATTGCTTCACTATAACGAGTTCCTAATTTGAATACATGGCCAACTTCAATTCCGCGTGCGAAAAGAATTGTTCCATTTCCATCTGGAGACTGGTCTCCTTCTTGAATAAAGCGTAAATCTGTATATTGACTTACTTTAAAGTCACGTTCTGGATTTACATTTACATAATGGAACCCTTCTTCGTTCGCTCCTGAACATCCGTTAACAATTGATGCTACAGCATGGTCTGCGATAATTTCGATATCACCTGTTACACCAATCGGTCCTAAAGAACCAACTTCACAGTTTAATAACTCTTTCACTTCTTCATGAGAAGCAAGCTCAACAACTGAAGCGCCGTATACATTTTTCACTTTTACATCGTTTACTTCATGATCACCACGAACAAGTACAACTACTAATTTCTCATCTACTTTAAATACCATAGACTTAATGCACTTGTCAGCTTCAATGTTTAAGAATGCAGATACTTCTTCAATTGCTTTTTGATCTGATGTTGCTACTTTTTCAAGTGCCTTTTCTGCTTCATCACTCTTCGTATACGTAGCTACCACAGGAGCCATTTCGATGTTTGCTGCATAATTAGATGTATCAGAGTATGCAATTGTATCTTCACCAACTTCAGATAATACCATAAATTCATGCGTATCTTTTCCGCCCATTGCTCCAGAGTCAGCAATAACTGCACGGAAATTCAAGCCACAACGAGCAAAAATGTTAGAGTATGCTTTGTATAAGCGATCGTATACTTCATCTAAACTCTCTTGTGTAGCATGGAAAGAGTATGCATCTTTCATTAGAAACTCTCTTCCACGTAATAAACCGAAACGAGGTCTTTGTTCATCACGGAATTTCGTTTGAATTTGGTACAATGTTAACGGTAATTTTTTATATGATTTCACTTCATCACGTACAAGATCAGTAATTACTTCTTCATGTGTCGCTCCTAATGCGAATTCACGAGCGTTACGATCTTTCATACGCATTAATTCAGATCCGTAAGAATACCAACGGCCTGATTCTTGCCATAATTCTGCAGCTTGCATCGCTGGCATTAATAATTCTACAGCTCCTGCGCGCTCCATTTCTTCTCGAACGATACGTTCTACTTTGTGTAGTACTTTTAATCCAAATGGTAGAAAACTATAAATACCAGAAGCATTTTGACGCATAAAACCTGCACGAAGTAATAACTGATGACTCTTAATCTCCGCATCAGCTGGAACTTCACGTAATGTAGGACTGAATACCATACTTTGTTTCATTTATTCGCACCTCTTCATTTTACTCTTACACGCAGTAAAACCCCTCACCTCGAGTTAGGTGAGGGATTTTATTCTACGAGCTCTATTTCATTATAAGTTTCACTTTATTTTACAAGAAAAACTTACGAATGTCATTCCAAGTTACAACTAACATAAGTAACATTAATAATGCAAAACCAATAAAGTGAACCATTCCTTCTTTTTGGCGGTCAATTGGTTTCCCTCGTAACGCTTCAATTAAGAAGAAGAACAAACGTCCACCGTCTAAAGCAGGGACTGGTAGTAAATTAAATAAACCAAGGTTAATACTTAAAACTGCTGCTAAACTTAATACACGCGTAAATCCATAATCTACGACTTGATCTGTTAGATTATAAATTCCTACTGGACCTGACAACTCATTAATAGAGAATTGACCAGTTACTAATTTCACAAGTGAATCAAAAATTAGTTTTGTCCATTGGTATGTTTGTTCAAATCCTGATTTAATAGAACCCATTACTGTTTTCTCTACTGGAGAGTAAACACCAATTCTACCTACTTCGTCTTTTCCTTCTTTATCGAGTGTTGGCGTTACTTTTACATTAAACTGTTCATTATCACGCTTTACTTGTAACGTAATTTCTTTATTTGGGTTTCCACGTACAATGGTAACAACATCTTTCCATGTACTTGTGTTTTTCCCATCGATTGCTTGAATTGTATCATTTTCTTTTAATCCGGCTTGCTCGGCTGCACTATTCTCCATTACTTTTCCGACCATTGGCTTGTCAACAGGAACACCTTGTACAAATCCAAGAATCACAAAAATAACAAATGCTAAAATGAAGTTCATTGCAGGACCTGCAAAGATTGTTAAGGCACGTTGACCCAATTTCTTGGAGCCGAATTGCCTATTATACGGAGCAATTTGTATTTCTTCACCAGCAGTAATAATACGAGCCTTTTCATTCACTCGGAATGTTTGAAGCTCTTCCTCGTACTCTTCATAGCCCGAAATTGTTAAATTATGCTCTAAATCAGCTTGTTCGACTTCAATGACACGAACATTTGGATACTTTTCATATCCATCAAAAACTAATTTCGCAACTTCGTCTTTTTCATTTAATACAAGGCCAACCTTTTTTCCAGGCTTTAACTCAACTGTGTCTGCATCCTCGCCAGCCATTCTTACATAGCCACCAAGGGGCAGTAATCGAATCGTATACACCGTTTCATTCTTTTCAAATGAGAATATTTTCGGACCAAAACCAATCGCAAACTCACGGCATAAAATACCTGCTCTTTTTGCGAAATATAGATGCCCTAGCTCATGGAAAAATACGAGTGCACCGAAAATTAATATAAAGGCAATCGCTGTATTCAATTCCATACCACCTTTGCTAAATTTGTTCCATCACAAACCGTCTTGTGGTTGCATCAATTTCCAGAATTTCCTCTAAGCTCGGACGTGCAATGACATTGTGATGGTTCATTGCTTTTTCAATGAGGTCTTCCACTGTTAAGAAACCAATTCTCTTTTGTAAAAACGCTTCAACAGCTACTTCATTCGCTGCATTCATTACAGCTGGCATACTTCCACCTGTTTTTCCAGCTTCATACGCAAAACGCAAACAACGGAAACGTTCTTGGTTCATTTTCTCAAAATGCAATGTTCCCATTTCCCATAAATTTAACTGCTTTGTGTCTGAAAGAGGTAATCGATCAGGATATGTAAGTGCGTATTGAATTGGTACTCGCATATCAGGTGAACCAAGCTGTGCCATCACACTACGATCTTCAAATTCAACCATAGAATGAATAATACTTTCTTTATGTAAAACAACATCGATTTGCTCATAAGGGATACCAAAAAGCCAATGTGCTTCAATTACTTCTAGCCCCTTATTCATCATTGTAGCAGAATCAATTGTAATTTTCGAACCCATTGACCAGTTTGGATGTCGAAGCGCATCTTCTACGGTCACATGATGCAATTCATCTCTCGTTTTATCACGGAAACTTCCACCAGAAGCCGTAATAATTAGTCGAGAAATTCTTTTTTCATTTTCACCATTCAAGCATTGAAAAATAGCTGAATGTTCACTGTCTACTGGAAGTAACGAAACATTATGTTTTCGTGCTGCTTCCATTACAAGATGCCCTGCGGTTACTAACGTTTCTTTGTTTGCAATTCCGATTGTTTTTTTCGCCTCAATTGCACGAAGTGTTGGTAACAACCCTACGCTACCTACAACAGCATTTACTACAATCTCTGCATCTGGATGTAATGCTACTTCTAAAAGCCCTTCACTACCATATACAATTTTTGTATTACCAGAGACAGCTTGTAATTTTAAAACATCTTCCTCTCTTTGCACAGAGACAATTTGCGGAGAAAATTCTTGAATTACCTTTACTGCGTAGTCAATATTTTTCCCTACAGAAAAAGCAACGAGACGGAATTGGTCTGGGTGCGAGCGTAATACATCTAAAGTTTGTGTACCAATTGATCCGCTTGCACCTAATAAACTAATGTTTTTCATGACTCCAACCCCTCGTTCATTTATTAATTGTATTGTAATAAGAAGTAGAGAATTGGTAAAACAAATAACCAACTATCTGTTCGATCTAATATACCACCATGTCCAGGTAAAATTGTACCTGAATCTTTTACGCCATAATGACGTTTAAATGCAGATTGTACTAAATCACCAATTTGTCCAAAAATAGAAATGATAATTGTCAACACAATTAAAATCCCTACATTAGCCTCAACTGGGAAGAACATATTGTAAACAAGTGCCACAACAATCCCACAAACGATGCCGCCTAATGAACCTTCAATCGTTTTATTCGGACTAATTTCTGGCCATAATTTTCTTTTTCCTAATGCTTTCCCTACGAAATATGCGCCTGAATCGGTAGCCCATATAACAAATAATGCGCAAAACACATATTTAATTCCTAAAATTCTCGTTTCATTCAAATATAAGAATCCCATTGCAACATATGTTGTTGCCATTAGTAAAAAGGAAGCATGGTCAAAAGTAAATGTATTCTTAGAAAGGACTGTATATGATAAAAGTAATAAAACAATCACAAATGTGATTTCTAATTTACCTAATCCAATCCAAGTAAACAGTTCTGATGCACTGCTTGGAATTAAAATAACCCATAATAATACTGCAGCTAAAACTGTTGGTATTGAAATAAGCGTAAGCTTATTCATACGAATTAATTCATATAAACCTATAGAAGCAAGTGCATACACTAAAACCGTAAAAGGCACGCCACCGTAAATTACGATGGGAATGAATAGCGCGGCAGCAACCACTCCAGTAATAATTCTCTGTTTCACTACCAAACCCTCTCTTTCTACACGCCTCCGAATCTGCGCCCTCTATGTTGAAAGTCTGTAATCGCATTTAGCAAATGTTCCTCGGTAAAATCTGGCCAATACACATCTGTAAACCAAAACTCCGAATATGCAATTTGCCATAACATGAAATTACTAATACGTAGCTCTCCGCTCGTACGAATTAACAACTCTGGATCAGGTAAAGAACTCGTCATTAAGTAGGAAGAAAGCATTTCTTCACTTACATCTTCAACACGAATTTTTCCTTCCTCACTATCTTTCACCATATGTTGCACAGCAGAAACGATCTCATCTCGACTTCCATAGTTTAACGCGAAATTAAGAATTAATCCCGTATTCTCTTTCGTATCTTCCATGGCCTTTTCCATCGCTCTGCGTGTATGCGTAGGAAGACGATCTTGTTGTCCTATCACTCGGACTTGTACGTTCTCTTCAATCAATTCTGGTAAAAATGTACCTAGAAATTCTTCTGGAAGCCTCATTAAATAGTCAACTTCCTTTTTCGGTCTTTTCCAGTTCTCAGTTGAAAAAGCATAAAGAGTTAACACTTTCACATTAAGTTTGCTTGCAAATTTTGTGATTTTCTTTACAACTTGCATGCCTTCATGATGTCCCGCAATACGAGGCATCGCTCTCCTCTTTGCCCATCTTCCATTACCATCCATAATGATGGCAATATGTTCTGGGATGTATCCTTTTTTCACTTTTTCAACGAGATGATCAAACGATGCGACCTTTTTACTTTTAAAAAAAGGAAAGTTTTTAAACATCATTCATACCCTCCAGCAAGCAGACGTATGCCTAAAAGTGTAAAAAGACCCCCTTAAGAAGAGGGTCATATTTGCGAAGGTATCGCTATTACACTTCCATGATTTCTTTTTCTTTGTTTTTTGCGATTTCGTCAACTTTTGCAATATATTTATCTGTTTCTTTTTGGATATCTTCAGTATATCCTCTTAAATCATCTTCTGTAATATCGCCAGCTTTTTCAAGCTTCTTAAGATCATCGTTACTGTCACGACGTACGTTACGAACAGCAACTTTTGCTTCTTCAGCATATTTTTTCACAACTTTTACAAGATCGCGACGACGCTCTTCTGTTAATGCAGGGAATGCAATACGAATTACAGTTCCATCATTAGAAGGATTTAAGCCTAAATCTGCTTTTAAGATTGCTTTTTCAATATCACCGATAGAAGTTTTATCATAAGGTTGAATTACAAGTAAACGTGCTTCTGGAACTGTAATGTTCGCTAATTGCACAACAGGTGTTGGTGCACCATAGTAATCAACTTGTACCTTATCTAATACAGACGAGCTTGCACGACCTGCGCGAACTGTTGCCAATTCACGAGAGTAAGCAGCAACTGCTTTTTCCATTTTTTCATTTGAAGACTTCAATACTTGTTGTCCCATATTTATTTCCCCCTTACAACTGTTCCGATATTTTCGCCTAAAACGGCACGTTTAATGTTACCTTTTTCCATAACCGAGAATACAATTAATGGAATATCATTGTCCATACATAAAGAAGAAGCTGTTGAATCCATTACACCTAAACCTTCTTTTAATACATCTAAGTAAGTAAGTGTTTCGTATTTCGTAGCTGTTGGGTCAAGAGATGGATCTGCATTATATACGCCATCTACATTATTTTTCGCCATTAAGATAACGTCTGCTTCGATTTCCGCTGCACGTAGTGCTGCCGTTGTATCTGTAGAGAAATATGGGTTACCTGTACCTGCTGCAAAGATCACAACACGTTTTTTCTCTAGATGACGAATTGCTTTACGACGAATGTAAGGCTCTGCTACTTGACGCATTTCGATTGAAGTTTGAACACGAGTTTGAATTCCAATGTTCTCTAGGCTATCTTGAAGAGCTAATGAGTTCATAACTGTTGCTAACATACCCATGTAATCTGCTCCAGCACGATCCATTCCCATTTCACTTCCGATTTTTCCACGCCAAATGTTTCCGCCACCAACAACAACAGCAACCTCTACATCAAGTTCTGCAATTTCTTTCACTTGTTCCGCAACTGATTTAATAACAGACGGGTTAATTCCAAATCCTTGTTCGCCAGCTAACGCTTCTCCGCTTAGCTTTAATACGACACGATTATATTTCGGTTTACTCATAATGAACCTCCAATTGCTTACATCTTTATTTTAAAAAAGGGAACACAATGTGTTCCCTAATCTTTATTAGTTGCTACCTTTTACTTGGTTCATTACTTCTTCAGCAAAGTTGTCTTCGCGTTTTTCGATACCTTCACCAACAGCGTAGCGAACGAATCCTTTTAATGTTCCGCCTTTAGACTCAACGAACTGGCGAACTTTCATATCAGGGTTTTTAACGAATGCTTGGTCAAGTAAGCAAATTTCTTCGAAGAATTTGCCTAGACGGCCTTCAACCATTTTTGCAACGATTTTTTCAGGCTTGCCTTCGTTTAAAGCTTGTTGTGTCAATACTTGACGCTCATGCTCAACTTCTTCAGCTGTTACAGCATCGCGGTCGATGTATTTAGGGTTAACTGCTGCGATGTGCATTGCTACATCTTTAGCAGCAGCTTCGTCAGTAGAACCTTCAAGAACTGTTAATACACCAATACGTCCACCCATGTGTAGGTAAGCGCCGAATGCATCAGCATCAGTTTTTGATACGATTTCGAAACGACGAAGTGTAAGTTTTTCACCAATTTTAGCGATTGCTTCGTTGATGTGCTCTTCTACTGTTTTGCCGCCTTCGATTGTTTGAGCCATAGCTTCTTCAATGTTAGCTGGTTTGTTAGTTAATAAGTGTGCAGCTAATTCTTTAATTAATGCTTGGAAACCTTCGTTTTTCGCAACGAAATCAGTTTCAGAGTTTAATTCTAAGATTAAACCTTCGTTACCGTTTGTTTCGATGAAAGTTAAGCCTTCAGCAGCGATGCGGTCTGCTTTTTTAGCAGCTTTTGCAATACCTTTTTCACGTAAGAAGTCAATTGCTTTCTCCATGTCGCCATTAGTCTCAGTTAAAGCTTTTTTGCAGTCCATCATACCTGCGCCTGTTTTTTCACGAAGTTCTTTTACCATTTGTGCAGTGATTGCCATATTTTTCATCCTCCTAAAATATGTATTTATACCTTTTATAAAGGTGTTTATACCTTAAAAAAGGTGATAAAAGGCCGAACCCCTTATCACCTTTCCAAATTTGTTACGCAGTAACAGTTTCTTCACCTTGTTTTGCTTCAAGGATCGCGTCTGCCATTTTAGATGTAAGAAGTTTTACAGCACGAATTGCATCATCGTTTGCTGGGATAACGTGATCGATTTCGTCTGGATCACAGTTTGTATCAACGATACCGATGATTGGAATGTGTAATTTGCGTGCTTCAGCAACTGCAATACGCTCTTTACGAGGGTCTACTATGAATAATGCACTTGGAAGACCTTTCATATCTTTAATACCGCCTAAGAATTTCTCAAGACGCTCTAACTCTTTTTTAAGTTGAACAACTTCTTTCTTAGGAAGTACTTCGAAAGTACCATCTTCTTGCATTCTTTCG
This sequence comes from Bacillus pretiosus, assembly GCF_052947655.1. Classification (NCBI taxonomy): domain Bacteria; kingdom Bacillati; phylum Bacillota; class Bacilli; order Caryophanales; family Bacillaceae; genus Bacillus; species Bacillus pretiosus. The sequence goes on from NZ_CM129593.1 coordinate 3,688,982, forward strand.
ATGTCTTTAAGACGCTTGATACGCTTTTGGATTGTTTGGAAGTTTGTTAAAGTTCCACCTAACCAACGTTGGTTAACGAAGTACATACCAGCACGAGTTGCTTCTTCTTTAATAGCTTCTTGTGCTTGTTTTTTAGTACCTACGAATAAAATGTCTCCACCTTCAGCAGCGATGTCGCGCATCGTTCTGTAAGCTTCCTCAACTTTTTTCACAGTTTTTTGTAAGTCGATGATGTAGATACCGTTACGCTCTGTGAAAATGTAACGCTTCATTTTTGGGTTCCAACGACGAGTTTGATGTCCGAAATGAACACCAGCTTCAAGCAATTGCTTCATAGAAATTACTGACATAATATAGTTCCTCCTAAATGGTTTTTGATATCCTCCGTTTACTTCATCTCTAAGCGAAACTACAAACGTAGCACCAACACTTAAATCAGCAAACGTGTGTACTTTGTACTGACACCACTGCTTACTATATCATACTGAAATATTACAATCAAGTCGAAAATGCGAACAATGTAAAACTTTCTTTGTTCACACTCGAATTCTAGTATTACCAACCTGCATTTCTTTTAAGCAAAAAAGTGAAATTCAACTCATAGCTTTTCCAAAGAACACGATTATGACGCTTTTTACAGACACCATTAATCTTTTACACACAAAAAACTCTCCTCAAAAAACGAGGAGAGTTTTATAAATTAGTTTGTTTTTAATTTAGCAAGTTCCTGTAGAAACTTGTCGTTTAGCACTTTAATGTATGTTCCTTTCATACCTAAAGAGCGAGACTCAATAACACCAGCACTTTCTAATTTACGTAGTGCATTTACGATTACAGAGCGAGTAATTCCTACGCGATCAGCAATTTTACTTGCAACAAGTAAACCTTCTGTTCCATTTAATTCTTCGAAGATATGCTCGATTGCTTCTAACTCACTGTAAGATAATGAGCTAATCGCCATTTGAACAACAGCTTTACTACGTGCTTCCTCTTCGATTTCTTCTGCTTTTTCACGTAAGATTTCCATACCTACTACAGTTGAACTGTATTCAGCAAGGATTAAATCATCGTCTAAGAACTCTTGACCAAGACGAGCTAACACTAATGTGCCTAGACGCTCACCACCACCAACGATTGGTACGATTGTAGTTAAACCTTGACCGAATAATTCTCTATTTTCTACTGGGAATGCTGTGTAAGCACTGTTTACATCTAAGTTTGAAGACGTTTCTGTAATGTTGAATAAGCTTTGCGTGTACTCTTCCGGGAATTGACGCTCTGCAAGCATTTGTTTCATACGCTCATTCTCAATTTGTTGGTGAATTGCATAACCTAGTAATTTACCACGACGACTTACTACGAATACGTTCGCTTCAATTACTTCACACATTGTGTCAGACATTTCTCTAAAGTTTACAGGCTTTCCTGCTGCGCTCTGTAATAACGCATTTAATTTTCTTGTTTTTGCTAATAATTCCATTTCAAAAGTTCCTCCTACATGTTACTTACATATTTTTTCATCACTTGGAAACTAGGGCGAGTCACCTGATGACACTATTACAAAATAAACTGGCTCACATCTTTATTTTTAGCAATCGTTGCTAATTTCTCCTCAACGTATTGAGGTGTTATCGTTATTTTCTCTAACGTAATTTCAGATGCTTCAAACGATAAATCTTCAAGGAGTTTCTCCATAATCGTATGAAGTCTTCTTGCTCCAATATTATCTGTATCCTGATTAACTTGATAAGCAATCTCAGCAATCTTACGAATAGCTTCGTCTGAAAATTCAATTTCTATACCTTCAGTCGCTAATAAAGCCATATATTGTTTAATTAACGCATTGTCAGGCTCGATTAATATTTTAACAAAATCATCTGTCGATAATTTTGTTAATTCTACTCGAATCGGAAATCTCCCTTGCAGTTCCGGAATTAAATCCGACGGTTTAGACATATGAAACGCTCCAGCTGCAACGAATAAAATATAATCCGTTTTTACTGATCCGTATTTTGTCGCAACATTCGATCCTTCTACAATTGGTAAAATGTCACGTTGCACACCTTCACGTGATACATCTACGCTATTCGACTGCTTACCAGCAATTTTGTCAATTTCATCGATAAAAATAATCCCGAGCTGTTCAGCACGATAAACAGCCTCTTGTGTAACTTCATCCATATCAATTAAGCGCTGTGCTTCCTCATTTGTCAAGAGTTTTCTTGCTTCTTTCACAGAAAGTTTACGTTTTTTTGTTTTTTTCGGCATAAAACTTCCTAATGCATCCTGGAAATTCATTCCCATTTGTTCCATACCAGTTCCTTGTAACATATCGAACATGGAAGACTGTTGCTCAGTCACTTCAATCGATACAATTTCATCTTCAAGAAGTCCTGCAGCAAGCTTTCTTTCCACATCTTGACGTTTCTTTTCGATTTCACCATCTTCCTGTGCATCAGATGTTTGATTCGAATTTTGAGCACCGCCAAATAGCATTTCTAATGGGTTTTTAAATCCAGATTGTTTCTCCGGACTCGGCACTAAAATTTCAACAAGACGTTGGTTCGCTTGTTCTTCTGCTTTGTCTTGTACTTTAATTACCATTTCTTCTTTCACGATACGAACTGACGTTTCCACAAGGTCACGTACCATCGATTCTACATCTCTACCTACATATCCAACTTCTGTAAATTTGGTAGCTTCAACCTTAATAAAAGGTGCTCCAACGAGTTTCGCCATTCGTCGTGCTACCTCTGTTTTACCAACACCTGTCGGTCCAATCATTAAAATATTTTTAGGCGCAATTTCATCACGTAGATTTTCAGCTAATTTACTTCGACGATATCGATTTCTTAAAGCTACAGCAACCGCTTTCTTCGCATCTTTTTGACCGATAATGTATTGATCTAATTTTTCCACAATTTGACGCGGAGTAAAATGTAAATGCATATAAAATGCCTCCCTTACGATTCTACAATTCTTCCACAATTATATTGTGGTTTGTATAAACACAAATATCGCCAGCAATGTCTAAACTCGCTTTCGCAATTTGCTTCGCTGTTAAATGTTCACTTGCATATTGCTTTAAAGCACGACCTGCAGAAAGCGCATAATTCCCACCAGATCCAATCGCTAAAATCCCATCATCTGGTTCAATCACTTCTCCTGTACCTGAAACAAGAAGCATAGTTGTTTTATCCATGACAATGAGCATCGCTTCTAGCTGACGTAACATTTTGTCGCCACGCCATTGTTTTGCCATCTCAACTGCAGCACGCTGCAAGTTCCCATTGTACTCTTCTAATTTCCCTTCAAACATTTCAAAAAGAGTAAATGCGTCAGCAACGGAACCTGCAAAGCCAGCTAAAACTTTCCCTTGGAAAAGTTTACGGACTTTACGAGCTGTATGTTTCATTACAACTGCATTTCCCATTGTCACCTGACCATCTCCAGCCATTGCACATTCTCCATTATGATGAACTGCAAATATCGTTGTAGCGTGGAAATTTCCCATAGAAAAAACTCCTTTATATGTTTTTATAGCTTTAAAAGCAATTTATGCCCGCGGGTGATGCTTCATGTAGACCGAACGCAATCTTTCTTTAGAGACATGCGTATAAATTTGTGTCGTCGACAAATTCTCATGACCGAGTAGCTCCTGTACAGTACGTAAATCTGCCCCTTCATCTAACATATGTGTAGCAAATGTATGCCTTAACATATGGGGACTTATCCGCATTGTCAGTGAAGCCTTCTTAATGAGTTCGTTTAATACATAGCGTACCCCTCGACTTGTTAGCGGCGTGCCTTTCGCATTTAAAAATACCATATGAGAGTGTTCTTCAGTTTTGTGAGCCAACTGTTTTCTCCCGTTCTCTATATAAGTAATTAAAGCATCTTGCGCATAGCTTCCGAACGGAATATACCTTTGTTTTTTTCCTTTTCCCATTACTAAAATTGTTCCCACCGCGAAGTCAATATCGGTAAGTTGTAAATTGACACATTCACTCACACGGATTCCAGTCGCATACATCAACTCTAATAAAGCTTGATTCCTTTGACCTAGCGGTGTTTCCGTATCAGCAACTTCAAATAATTCCTCTAATTCTTCAGCATATAAAAACTTTGGGATTGACAATTCTTTTTTGGGGAGTGACGCAAGTGCAAACGGATTATCTTTCCGATAACCTTCACGCATCAAAAAACGATATAAACTTCGTAAGCTTGATACTTTTCTTGCGACAGATTTACGGGCTAACTTTTCATCGTGCAACGTCGTTAAGTACAAACGAACATCCGCGTATGTAACATCTAAAAAAGAGGATATGCCTTCTCGCTCCATAAATTGCACAAAATGTTCTAAATCATTTTGATAACTTGCAATTGTATATTTTGAATAATTTCTTTCAATTTGTAAATATCCAACGAATAATTGTAACAATTTCTTCACATTCACACAATTCACCTCAATAAAGGCTACTAAATCGTATCACAACTTAGTAGCCTTTGCAAGAAATTTAACTAAATATTTACAAAATTTTGAATTGTTTCTAAAGCGCGTGTTGCATATGCTTCATTTCGTTCTGCTTTCCTCTTAATTTTCTTCTCTAACGGTGCAAACAAACCGAAGTTTGCATTCATTGGCTGGAAGTTTTTCGCGTTTGTCGCAGTAATATAATTCGCCATACTTCCCATTGCAGTTACAGGCGGTAATACAACCGGCTCTTCACCTTTCACAAGTCGAGCAGCGTTAATACCCGCTAGTAATCCTGATGCCGCCGATTCAACATATCCCTCTACTCCAGTCATTTGGCCAGCGAAGAATAAATCATCACGTTGTTTATATTGATATGTTGGACGAAGCAAGTTAGGTGAATTAATAAACGTATTACGATGCATTACACCATAACGTACAATCTCTGCATTTTCCAGTCCTGGAATCAACTGTAACACTTCTTTTTGTGGTCCCCACTTTAAATGCGTTTGGAAACCTACGATATTGTATAACGTTCCTGCTGCATCATCTTGACGTAACTGAACAACAGCATATGGCGTTTTTCCTGTTTTCGGATCTTCTAATCCAACAGGTTTCATCGGTCCAAATACTAGCGTCTGTCTTCCTCTACTTGCCATAACTTCTACCGGCATACAACCTTCAAAGAAAATTTCTTTTTCAAATTCTTTTAAAGGTACTGTTTCAGCAGCAATTAATGCCTCGTAAAAACGGTCAAATTCCTCTTCCGTCATTGGGCAGTTTAAATATGCAGCTTCCCCTTTATCGTAACGAGACTTTAAATATACTTTATTCATATCAATGCTATCTTTCTCAACAATCGGTGCTGCAGCATCATAGAAATAAAAATAATCTTCACCTGTTAATTCTTTTAATTGTGCAGCAAGATCAGGAGACGTAAGTGGACCTGTCGCGATAACAGTAGGCCCTTCTGGAATTTCAGTAATTTCTTCATTCATCACAGTTACGTTCGGATGTTTTTTCACATACTCTGTTACCTTTGCCGCAAATTCATGACGATCTACAGCTAAAGCTCCTCCTGCTGGTACAGAGCACTCATCAGCTGCACGAATAATAACAGAGTCCATTAAACGCATTTCTTCTTTAATAACACCAACAGCGTTTGTTAATGTGTTTGCGCGAAGCGAGTTACTGCATACTAACTCTGCAAATTTATCTGTGTGATGAGCTGGCGTTTGCCTTACTGGTCTCATTTCATATAATTTCACTTGGACACCACGTTTTGCAATTTGGTAAGCTGCTTCACTTCCTGCAAGACCTGCGCCAATGACGTTTACTACTTGTGTTGTCATATTTATCACCTTTCCTTTTCTTCCCGAAAAAAATGTGAGCAGTTACGCTCACATTTGTTGTTCTTCTTCATAATCACACGAAATACATTGTACTTGCACGCCTTTTTTCAACTTCTTCTCTACAAGCATACCTTCGCACTTCGGACATTTACGACCAATTGGTTTATCCCAAGATACAAAGTCACACTCTGGATACGTACCGCATCCATAGAAAAGACGTTTCTTTTTATTACTACGGCGTTCAATAATTTGACCTTTATCACACTTCGGACAAGTAACACCGATTTCTTTCACAATCGGTTTTGTATTACGACAATCTGGGAAATTCGAACAAGCCATAAATTTCCCGTATTTACCCATTTTAAAGACCATTGGGTGATCACACAATTCACAGTCTTCCCCAGCTGGTTCATCTTTAATTTCCACTTCACGCATTTCTTTTTCCGCTTTTTCTAAACGCGGTTCAAAGCCTACGTAGAAATCATCAACAATTTTTACCCAATTCGCATTTCCTTCTTCTACTTCATCAAGACTTTGCTCCATGTTAGCAGTAAATTCAATGTTAATAATTTCTGGGAAAAACTCTAAAATAAGTTCAATTACTATTTCACCAAGTTCAGTTGGAACGAAGCGTTTATTATCCAAACCTACGTATCCACGTTTTTGAATCGTTTCAAGTGTCGGTACGTAAGTCGACGGTCTTCCAATTCCAAGCTCTTCAAGTGTTCTTACTAGACGAGCCTCTGTATAGCGCGGCGGAGGTTGTGTAAAGTGTTGCTTCGGTTCTAAATCCTTCGAAAATACCGTTTCCCCTACTTCTAAAGGTGGCAACATTTTATCCTTTTCTTCAGCCCCGTCATCTTTCGACTCTACATACACTTTCATAAATCCTGGAAACTTTACAACCGATCCACTTGCACGGAACTGAACATTGTTATTAATGAGTCTAGCTGTCACAGTATCCATTATAGCAGACGCCATTTGACTTGCAACAAATCGCTCCCAAATCAGTTTATACAACCGAAGTTGATCACGACTTAAGAAACTCTTTAGTTCCTCTGGCCTTCTCATTACCGAAGTAGGACGAATTGCCTCATGCGCATCTTGCGCGTTCGACTTTTTCGTTTCTTTCTTCTTTTCTGTCCCTATGTATTCCGCACCAAACGCCTCAGTAATGTAAGTACGCGCCTCTGTTTGAGCTGTTTCTGAGATACGTGTTGAGTCAGTTCTCATATACGTAATAAGACCTACAGTCCCTTGCTTTCCAAGATCTATCCCTTCATACAATTGCTGCGCGAGCATCATTGTTTTCTTTGCTCGCATGTTTAACTTACGAGCTGCCTCTTGTTGCAAGGAAGATGTTGTAAACGGTAATGCAGGATTACGTTTTCGCTCTTTTCGCGTTACATTTTCAACTGAAAACGCATTATCTTTCATCTGTTCAATTATTTCATTCACTTGCGTTTCATTCGTTAATTGAACTTTTTCACCATCTACACCGTAAAAACTTGCTTCAAATGTGTCTTTCCCTTTCACAAATTCTGTCTTAATTGTCCAGAATTCTTCAGGCTCAAAGATTTGAATTTCTTTTTCACGTTCGATAATTAAACGAACTGCTACAGATTGTACGCGTCCTGCACTTAATCCTTTTTTTACTTTCTTCCATAATAAAGGACTAATATTGTAACCAACAAGACGATCTAGTATACGCCTTGCTTGCTGTGCATCTACTAAATCCATATTAATCGCACGAGGATGTTTAAATGATTCTTTTATTGCATCTTTTGTAATCTCATTAAACACAACTCGGCAATCTGATTCAACGTCCACATTTAACGTATTGGCTAAATGCCAAGCAATCGCTTCCCCTTCGCGGTCTGGATCGGCCGCGAGATAGACTTTCTTTGCTTTTTTGGCCGCTGATTTTAAATCTTTTAAGACGGGACCTTTACCACGAATGGTAATATACTTCGGGGTGAAGTTGTTCTTTACTTCTATCCCCATTTGGCTTTTAGGTAAATCGCGAACGTGTCCCATAGACGCGACAACTTTGTATTTTTTCCCTAAATATTTCTCAATGGTCTTCGCCTTAGAAGGCGACTCCACGATTACGAGGTAATCTGACATGCTAGTGCCTCCTTAAGAGGTGGATTCAAGTCTTCATCAATCTTATTGATTTCTCTTGTTTTTGTCAATCAAGAATGAATATACCATACAGTGCCTATCTACCATTTGTCAATAATTGTTTAATAAAAACATAAAAATATAAAGTTAATTTAAAACTTCTTCCAAGATATCTTCTGCATTTCTTACTAGTTTTGCTCCTTGTTGAATCAGATGATTCGTTCCTGATGCACTATCTATAAATATAGGTCCAGGAAGTGCAAATACCTCTCTATTTTGCTCTAAAGCAAGGTCCGCAGTAATAAGTGTTCCACTTCTTGATTTCGCTTCTACAACTAAAACACCCTTACTTATACCACTAATAATCCGGTTCCTTTTTGGAAAATACCATTTTTTCGGTGCATAGTGCGGCGGATACTCTGTTAATAACAATATATATTCATTCCACGTTTCATATAAATGTCTATTCTCTTTTGGATACATATACGATAATCCATGTCCTAGTATTGCAATAGTCGGGCAATGCCGTCTTACTGTAATTTCATGAGACATTGTATCTATCCCTCTTGCAAACCCACTGACAATAAGCCATTCCCTTTCTAATAATGGGTGTAAAATAAATTTTAAACTCTCATGTCCATATAAAGTCGGTTCTCTCGTTCCAATAACCGCCAATTTATTCGATTTATTGAGAAAATACTTCTCTCCTTTTCCATATAATACAAATGGAGGATCTTGTATTTCACGTAATAATTGTGGATAATCTTCATCCCATATAGTCATATAAAAAATTCGATTTTTCTCTAAATAAGATATATATTGCGAGAGATTTGAACTTTGAAGAAAATTTACTAATTCTGAAGATTTTTTCGAGGATATTCCAGTGTAGTATTCCATTTGTTTCGTATTAAAAGTGTATATTCCCTTCAATTCAGGATCGACATATAGTAGTCTTTCCATCGCCTTCCAATGATCTGCTAAAAAATAATGAAGATGTAATAATCGTTCTCTTTTCATCTTAATTCTCCTTACCCATAATTTTTATTATGTAAACAAGAATTGCGTAAAAAGACACCTTCAAGCAAGAAGGTGTCTTTCAACAGATTAGTAGTTTTTACAAGTCTCAAATAGCCCTTTTTCTTTTAAGACAGAGATTAGCGTTTCGCCCATAACCGCTGGAGTTTCCGCTACTTTAATACCACAAGCTTCCATCGTTTTAATCTTTTCTGCAGCAGTTCCTTTACCACCAGAAATGATTGCACCAGCATGGCCCATACGTTTGCCAGCAGGCGCTGTTTGGCCACCAATGAAGCCTACAACAGGTTTTGTCATATTAGCTTTCACCCATTCAGCCGCCTCTTCTTCCGCTGTACCACCAATTTCACCAATCATAATTACAGCATGTGTTTCTTCATCTTCATTAAATGCTTTTAACGCATCTATAAAGTCCGTACCGTTAACTGGGTCCCCGCCGATACCTACAGCAGTAGATTGGCCAATACCTTCTTGTGTTAACTGATGTACAGCCTCATACGTTAATGTACCAGAGCGAGATACGATACCTACATGGCCTTTTTTATGAATGTACCCTGGCATAATACCAATTTTACATTCATCAGGCGTAATAACACCAGGACAGTTTGGTCCAAGTAAACGTGTATGTTTACCTGCCATATATCTCTTTACATTTACCATATCTAATACAGGAATACCTTCAGTAATACATACTACTAAATCGATTTCTGCATCAACTGCTTCCATAATTGCATCAGCCGCAAAAGCGGGTGGAACGTATACAACTGAAGCGTTTGCGCCTGTTGCTTTCACTGCATCTTCTACAGTATCAAATACTGGTACACCTTCAATATCAGTGCCACCTTTACCTGGCGTTACACCACCGACAATTTTCGTACCGTATTCAATCATTTGTTTTGTGTGGAATAAACCTTGAGAACCTGTAATACCTTGAACAATAACTTTTGTATCTTTATTAACTAATACGCTCATTTTTCTCCCCCGCTTTCTATTAGCCCACTAGTGAAACAATTTTTTGTGCACCGTCTGCCATAGATTCTGCTGCAACAATATTTAAGCCAGACTCATTTAAAATTTTCTTACCTAACTCTACGTTTGTACCTTCAAGACGTACAACTAAAGGCAATTCAAGACCTACTTGTTTCGTCGCTTCAATAACACCTTCTGCGATAACATCACACTTCATAATGCCACCAAAAATGTTAACGAAGATACCTTTTACATTTTTGTCAGAAAGGATAATTTTGAATGCTTCTGTAACTTTTTCAGCTGTTGCACCGCCACCAACATCTAAGAAGTTAGCTGGATCGCCATGGTAATGTTTAATGATATCCATTGTAGCCATCGCTAAACCTGCACCATTAACCATACAACCGATATTTCCATCTAAAGGAATGTAGTTTAGGTCATATTTAGAAGCTTCAATTTCTTTTGAATCTTCTTCATCAAGATCACGAAGTTCTAAAATGTCTTTATTGCGATATAAAGCATTAGAATCAAAGTTTAATTTCGCATCTAATGCCATAACTTTACCGTCACCTGTTGTAACAAGTGGATTGATCTCCGCGATAGAGCAATCTTTTTCGATAAACGCACGGTATAAGCCCATCATAAACTTCACAGCTTGTCCTACAAGCTCTTTTGGAATATTGATGTTAAACGCGATTCGGCGCGCTTGGAAGCCTTGTAAGCCTACTGCTGGATCAATATATTCTTTAAAGATCTTTTCAGGTGTTTGCTCTGCTACTTCTTCAATTTCTGTTCCACCTTCTTCAGATGCCATTAAAACAACTTGAGAAGTTGCACGATCTAAAACTAGACCAACATAATATTCTTTTTTAATATCGCAACCTTCTTCGATAAGTAAGCGTTTTACTTCCTTACCTTCAGGACCTGTTTGATGTGTCACAAGTGTAGTTCCTAAAATGCTCTCTGCATATGTACGAACTTCATCTAAATTTTTTGCAACTTTTACTCCGCCAGCTTTGCCGCGTCCACCAGCGTGAATTTGTGCTTTTACTACACATACATCCGTTCCTAATTCTTTCGCTGCTTCTACAGCTTCTTCTACTGTAAATGCAACCTTCCCGTTCGGAACGCTAACCCCATAGCTTTTAAGGACTGCCTTACCTTGGTACTCATGGATATTCATGGTCCCATCCTCCCCTGTTTTCCTGTTTTACTCGAAAAGTTTTTAAATGTTTAAAAAACATTACATTGCCATTGTATAAGATGATTGGCACGCTGTCTACAATAAAGTGTCAGAAAACTGAAATCGCTTTATTCTTTTTTAAAAATAATAATGTTCATATACCAAAATAAAAAAATAAGCTGCATATTCGCAGCTTATTTGTGAATCGTATCTTTAATTGGTGCAAACGATTTGCGATGTTCTTCTAATACTCCATGCGCTTCAATCGCTTCTAAATGTTGTTTTGTGCCATATCCCATATGTTGTTCAAATCCATATGCAGGATACTTTTCTCCAAGCTCTTTCATCATACGATCTCTCGTTACTTTCGCAATAATGGATGCAGCTGAAATAGAAATACTTTTCGCATCACCTTTAATAATGGATGTTTGCGGAATTGGTGTAGGAAGTTTCATCGCATCAATTAATAAATGTTCTGGTGCACAAGATAAATTCGCAACAGCATCTAACATCGCTTGTTTCGTCGCTTGATAAATATTTATCTCATCAATAACTTGTGGTGATACAATTCCAACTCCAATTGCAATTGCTTGTGCTTTAATTTCATCATAAAAACGCTCTCGCTTCGCCTCACTCAGCTTTTTCGAGTCATTTAACCCTGGAATATAAAAATCTTCCGGAAGGACAACAGCTGCCGTCACGACAGGCCCAGCTAGCGGCCCACGCCCTACTTCATCTATACCTGCAATAAATGTGAGCCCTTTTTCACGTAATGCAATCTCATACTTGGACATTTCGAAAAACTTTTCTTTTTCTTTCTGCGCTAACTCTTTTTGTTTATGCCACTTCAAAATGAGCTTTTGTACCCCTTTTCGCTCATCTTTCATTAATATTTGAAAGCGGTCGTCCTCTTCACTCATAATTTTTTGCAGTAAATGTTCCGCTTCTTGAATAGTCACTTTTTGCATTCACGCACACTCCTTTTATATACAAAAAAGAAAAGACGTACAAACGCACGTCTTATACTTCTTCTACTTTTTCAACACCTTCTACTTGCTCCGCAAACTCTTCTGGTGTTTCAAACGTCATTTTCCCAAGTTTCCCACCACGAAGCTCACGAAGTATAAGCTCAGATGTTTTATCATAATCAATCATTCCGCCGCCCATTAAACAGCCTCTATTTTTTCCAATTGCATCGAATAACTCCACAATATCTTCTGGAATTTCATTTAAATTATATCGATCTTTCAAACGTTCTGGATAATGTTTTTCCATAAAACGTAAAGCGTAAACAGCAACATCTTGTAAATTTAAAATTGAATCTTTAATTGCGCCTGTTGTCGCTAAACGAAGACCCACTAATTGATCTTCAAATTTAGGCCATAAAATACCCGGTGTATCTAACAGTTCCATTTCCTTCCCAACTTTAATCCATTGTTGAGCTGTTGTTACACCAGGACGATCTCCTGTTTTAGCAATATTTTTCTTCGCCAACTTATTAATTAACGTAGATTTACCAACATTCGGTATACCTACAATTAATGCACGAATTGCTCTCGGTCTAATACCTTTTGCAACCATTTTATCAAATTTTTCTTTCACCAACACTTTACAAGCCGCTGCAATTTCCTTCATACCTTGTCCAGCTTGTGCGTTAATTGAAATTGCCATTTGGCCTTTTTCTTTAAAATATGCAATCCACTGCTTTGTTAAACGATCATCTGCCATATCCGCTTTATTTAAAACAACAAGCCTCGGCTTATGTGTAATAATCTCATCGATCATTGGATTTCGAGAAGATAAAGGTAATCGAGCATCTACAAGCTCAATTACAACATCAATTAACTTTAATTTTTCTGTTACTTGGCGTCTAGCCTTTGCCATATGTCCCGGGAACCATTGAATTACCATGTTGCCACCTTCTTTTTCTTTTATTTCACAATACGAGCATCTTTTAACGGCCAATATAGTATATTTGCTTTTCCAATCACTTGGTCCATTGCAATTGTACCAATCGAACGGCTATCTTTACTAAAACGACGATTATCGCCTAAAACAAATAATTGACCTTCTGGAACAGTTTTCTTCCCTGTCATTTCTTCAAGAGTAAAATCATATGTAAGCGGTCCGTCAGCAATTTGTTTTTTTTGCTTGTCTAAATACGGCTCCTCATAAGCCTTTCCGTTAACATATAGTTTATCATTACGATACTCTATTTCATCGCCTGGCAGGCCGATAATGCGCTTAATATAATCTTTATCTTCCGTTGCTCGGAATACGATAATATCAAATCGTTTCGGATCTCCTATGTGATAACCAATTTTATTGACAATCATTCGATCGCGATCATGTAAAGTAGACGCCATCGATACTCCATCTACGAGAATTGGAGCAAAGAAAAACTGTCTAATAACACCCGCTAATACAACAGCAATCAAAATTGCTTTGATCCATTCCCAAAGTGAACTCTTTTCTTTTTTCATGCATTTCCCCTCCACGATTATGTAAGCTGCTCGTATTATATCAAAATTTTATATAGATTGGAAAAAGGGAGCTTGTGTATTTACAAGCTCCCATACATGTCTTATCGAATTTCTTTAATACGTGCTTTTTTACCGCGAAGGTTACGTAAGTAGTATAACTTAGCACGACGTACTTTACCACGACGAAGTACTTCAAGTTTCGCGATTCTTGGCGTGTGAACTGGGAATGTACGCTCAACACCTACACCGTAAGAAATCTTACGAACTGTGAATGTTTCACTGATTCCGCCACCACGACGTTTAATTACAACACCTTCGAAAAGCTGAATTCTTTCACGAGTTCCCTCAACTACTTTTACGTGTACACGTAAAGTGTCTCCAGGACGGAATGAAGGAAGGTCAGTTTTTAATTGGCCTTGAGTAATTTCTGCGATTAATTGTTGCATATTAAATTCTCTCCTTTAAACAGATGCTCTTATAAAGTCTTAATAAATTACAGCGGAACATCGTTAATACGGCCACTGATTTCAGTAGCACAAGTGTTATAATAGCATATTGCTAGGACTGTTGCAATAGAAAATATATCAAGCCCTTACTTGTCTTCTTTAATTTGTTCTAGCCATTTCGCTTCTTGCTTAGATAATTTTCGTTCTTCCAGTAAATCCGGTCTACGCGTGTACGTACGACGTAGTGATTCTTTGTGTCGCCATTCATCAATATTTTTATGATTTCCTGACATTAGTACATCCGGTACCTTCATACCACGAAAATCAGCTGGACGTGTATAATGAGGATGTTCTAATAAACCTGTACTAAACGAATCCTCGACTTGTGAAGCATGATTTCCTAGCACTCCCGGGAGGAGACGCACGACACTATCCGTAATAACCATAGAGGCTAACTCTCCGCCGGTTAATACGTAGTCACCGATAGAAATTTCATCCGTTACGAGATGCTCACGAATTCGTTCATCGTACCCTTCATAATGACCACACACAAAAATAACATGCTCTTCTTCAGCAAGTTCTTCTGCCTTCTTCTGCGTAAAACGCTCTCCTTGTGGACACATTAGGACAACTCTCGGTTTACGGTCTGTTTCCTTCGTTAACTCTTCCACTGCATCAAAGATAGGCTGGGGGGTTAATACCATCCCAGCGCCACCACCATACGGATAATCATCTACGCTATTATGCTTACTCGTTGTATAATCGCGGAAATTGACAACACGAAGCTCTACCGCTTCTTTTTCTTGCGCTTTCTTTAAAATTGAAGATCCAAACACACCCGTAAACATATCTGGAAACAATGTTAAAATGTCAATTTTCATTATAATAGCCCTTCCATTACATGAATGGTTACTAATTTATTCTCAATGTTAACTTGAAGTACAACATCATCAATATAAGGAATTAATAGATCTTGACCTTTTGGACGTTTAATTACCCAAACATCATTTGCACCAGGAGATAAAATTTCTTTTATTGTTCCTAACGCTTCTCCTTCTTCCGTTACAACACTGCAACCAATAATTTCATGGTAGTAGTATTCGCCTTCAGCTAGTTCACCTAACTGCTCTTCTGGTACTTTTATTAAAGAACCTTTAAACTTCTCTGCTTCATCTACATTGTTGTATCCTTCAAATGTTAATAGATCAAATGTCTTATGTTGACGATGAGAAGTTACTTTCACTGGAAGGTAGTCTGTACTTTTCTCATTACTTATGTATAACGTGTTTCCTACTTTATATCGCTCTTCTGGAAAATCAGTACGAGAAATAACACGTATTTCTCCTCTTACGCCATGAGTATTTACAATTTTCCCTACGTTAAACCATTTTGTCATAAATAGTATGTCACCCCTGGTTTCTATATAAATTAAGCATCTCCATTTCACATATGGAACATGCAACTTCTCTTTAAATGTTAAAAAAGGGAGAGGAAATAACTCCTCGCCCTTTTTACGTTTATTGAATTTCCAGTGTTACTTTTTCATCATTATGATGTCCCACTGAATACAAGAGCATTCGAATTGCTTTCGCAACTTTCCCTTGCTTTCCAATGACTTTTCCAACATCCTCAGGATGTACAGTTAATCGATACTTCATCTCTCCGTTGTAAAGTTCCTGTGTAACTTTTACATCTTCAGGATGATCGACAAGAGGCTTGACAATCGTCTCGACTAACTTCTTCATAGTCATTGCCTCAATTACTTACCTTGTTTAGATAAGTGGAATTTCTCCATGATACCTTGGTTAGAGAATAAGTTACGAACTGTATCAGATGGTTTAGCACCATTTCCTAACCATTTTAATGCTGCTTCTTCGTTGATCTTAACTTCAGCTGGTTGAGCAACCGGATTGTAAGTACCGATTTCCTCAATGAAACGTCCGTCACGAGGAGAACGAGAATCTGCAACAACTACACGATAGAAAGGAGTTTTTTTAGCTCCCATACGTTTTAAACGAATTTTAACTGCCATTTATAAAGCACCTCCGAATTTATTTCACACAGATAATTATATTAGCAAAAAGACTATTGCTTTGTAAAGTATTTTTTCTTAACAGAGCCATCTTTTTTCCTTACATGAATGGAAACTTCAATCCACCTAGTCCTTTTTTCTTACCTTTTTGCATTCCCGTCATCGTTTTCATCATCTTTTTCATATCATCAAATTGCTTGATTAAACGATTGATTTCTTGTACCGTTGTACCGCTACCTTTGGCAATGCGCTTTTTGCGACTAGCATTGATTATTTCCGGTTGTTCTCGCTCTAATTTAGTCATAGAACGAATAATTGCCTCAATATGCCCAATTTGTTTTTCATCAACTTGCGCATTTTTCAGCCCTTTAATTTTATTTGCACCAGGAAGCATTCCTAACAATTCATCAAGCGGTCCAAGTTGACGCACTTGTCCAAGTTGTTCTAGGAAATCGTCAAGCGTAAACGAAAGCGTACGCATTTTTTGCTCAAGTTCTTTTGCTTTCTCTTCATCAACTGTAGCTTGCGCTTTTTCAATTAATGTTAAGACGTCTCCCATCCCTAAAATACGGGATGCCATACGCTCTGGATGGAACGCTTCAATCGCATCTAGTTTTTCACCCATACCAGCAAATTTAATCGGTGTATTTGTTACCGCCTTAATAGATAATGCCGCACCACCGCGCGTATCACCATCTAATTTCGTTAATACAACACCTGTTAAACCTAACTGTTCATGGAAACTTTGTGCAACATTTACCGCGTCTTGTCCCGTCATCGCATCGACAACAAGGAAAATTTCATCCGGTTTCGCAACTTCTTTCACTTTCGCTAATTCATCCATTAGTTCTTCATCAATATGCAGGCGACCTGCTGTATCAATTAAAACATAATCGTGATGATCTTCTTTTGCTTTTGCAATCGCTTGTTTCGCAATTTCAACAGGACTTACTTGATCTCCTAAAGAGAATACAGGCATGTCCAATTGCTTCCCTAATGTTTCAAGCTGTTTAATCGCTGCTGGACGGTAAATATCCGCTGCAACAAGCATTGGTTTACGATTATGCTTTTTACGAAGCAAATTCGCAAGCTTACCTGTCGTCGTTGTTTTACCCGCACCTTGCAGACCAACCATCATTATAACAGTCGGTGGCCTATTAGCAACAGCAATTTTGCTTTGCTCTCCGCCCATAAGTTCTGTAAGTTCTTCCTGTACGACTTTAATTACTTGTTGTCCAGGTGTCAAACTTGTCATTACATCTTGTCCGACAGCACGTTCAGACACACGCTTTACAAAATCTTTTACTACTTTAAAGTTAACGTCCGCTTCTAAAAGAGCTAGACGAACTTCTCTCATCATTTCTTTCACATCGGCTTCAGAAACTTTTCCTTTGCCGCGGATTTTTTGCATTGTCTGTTGAAGTCGGTCGGCTAATCCTTCAAATGCCATATTGCCGCCCTCCTAATCTAATTTTTCGATAGCTTCAACAACTTGTTTCATTTCTTCATTCACATGCTCTTCTTCGCTGATTAGCTGTTTTAGCTTTGCAACAAGTCGCTGTCGCTCTTGAAACTTTTGAAGTAATACTAATTTATCTTCATATTCTTCAAGCATCGCTTCAGTCCGTTTAATGTTATCATACACGGCTTGGCGACTTACATCAAATTCTTCCGCAATTTCACCAAGAGATAAATCATCTAGATAATAAAGCGACATATAACTTCTTTGTTTTTGCGTTAACAACGATTGATAAAAATCAAATAAATAGTTCATTCTCGTTGTTTTCTCGAGCATGTTGGATCATCCTTTGTTAAGTGATTTCCCTTTACATGAATTAGTTTACATGGAGTACAAAAGAGTGTCAAGTTTTTTTCTTAACATCACATATTTTTATAGAAAAAGAAGCGGAAAATACCGCTTCTTTCACTTACACTTCTTCTGTTTCTACTAAGTTCGCAAATAAACCATACACATATTGTTCTGGATCAAACTGCTGCAAGTCATCCATTTGCTCTCCTAATCCAACGAATTTCACCGGTACATCCATTTCGTTACGAATCGCTAATACAATACCACCTTTAGCAGTTCCATCTAACTTCGTTAAAACAATACCAGTAACATTCGTTGCTTCACGGAATGTCTTCGCTTGACTTAAACCGTTTTGTCCTGTTGTTGCATCAATAACAAGTAATACTTCGTGAGGAGCCCCCGGTACTTCACGCTCAATTACACGCTTCACTTTCTCTAACTCTTTCATTAAGTTTACTTTATTTTGTAAGCGTCCTGCTGTGTCACATAGTAATACGTCTACTTTACGTGCTTTCGCGGCTTGTACAGCGTCATACATAACCGCCGCTGGATCAGATCCTGACCCTTGTTTAATCACTTCTACACCAACGCGATCGCCCCATACTTCTAATTGTTCAATCGCTCCTGCGCGGAATGTATCTCCTGCCGCCAATAGGACAGACTTACCTTCTGATTTGAATTTATGTGCTAGTTTACCAATCGTCGTCGTTTTCCCTACGCCGTTAACACCGACAAATAAAACAACTGTTAATTGATCCTCTTGCATATTAATTTCGTTACTAAACTCACTGTCGCCTTTGTAAATTCCTACTAACTTTTCTGAAATAACAGCTTGTACTTCTTTTGGATCTTGGATGTTACGACGTTGCACTTCTTCTTTCAATTGATCAATTAATTCCATTACCGTCGAAACTCCGACATCTGCACCAATTAAAATTTCTTCTAATTCCTCAAAGAAATCTTCATCTACTTTACGATAACGATAAACTAAATCATTTACTTTATCTGCAAACGAATTTCTCGTTTTTTCTAATCCATGTTTAAATTTCTCTGTTACCGTATCTGTTTGTTTTGAAATTTTTTCTTTTAATTTTTTAAAAAAACTCATACTGTCCCATCCTTCCTAATTACTTGCAACTAGTTCTTCTCCATCATCCAAACGAACCGAAACAAGTTTAGATACCCCTGACTCTTGCATTGTTACACCGTACAATACGTCAGACTCTTCCATTGTACCTTTTCTATGTGTAATAACAATAAACTGTGTCTCATCACTAAATCTCTTTAAATACTGCGCAAAACGGGCAACATTCGCCTCATCAAGAGCCGCCTCTACCTCATCTAATACACAGAATGGGACTGGGCGCACTTTTAAAATACCGAATAACAGCGCAATTGCTGTTAAAGCACGCTCCCCACCAGAAAGTAAACCTAAGTTTTGCAGTTTCTTCCCTGGCGGTTGCGCTACAATATCAATACCAGTATTTAATAAGTCCTCTGGATTCGTCATGACTAAATCCGCTCTACCGCCTCCAAATAATTCAGAGAATACCGATTGAAACTCCATTCGAATTCCTTCAAACGTAGTAGAAAAACGTTTTTTCATTTCTTCATCCATTTCGGTAATAAGTTGGTGCAATGTCGCTTTCGCTTCTTCTAGGTCATCTTTTTGCTCTAGTAAGAATGTATGACGCTCTGCTACACGCTCATACTCTTCAATTGCCCCTAAGTTCACTGTGCCTAGCTCTTCGATGGATAATTTAATTAGTTTCACCTTTTTACGTGCATCCTCTGCAGGCATCATCATTGTATACTTCAGTTTTGCTGCTTCAAATGAAATCGTATATGTTTCACGTAAATGTTGTAATCTATTTTCTAACTCTACATCAAGTCGGTTTATTTTTACTTCTTGATTTTTCAGCATCTCAAGAATGTATTTATGTTTACCTGTTGTTTCTTTCAGATTACGTTCTAAATGTTCTACTCTCTCTTGTAACGATACGCGTTGTTCACGACGAGAGCGAATTAACTCTGAAGTTTGATTACGATCATATGCTTTCTTCTCAATCATATTCGTAATCTGTTCTTCACCACTTGAATTAGATGTCATTTCTTGTTTTAAGAATGCTAAATCCTCTTTCGTTTTGACAAGCGTTGCATCCGTTTCTTCTTTTTCCTTCGTCAATCGTTCAACTTTTTCTTTTTGATTAGATAAGCGTTGTTGCTTTTCAGCCGCCAACACTTTTAACTCAGTCATTTCTTTTTGCACTTTTTCCTTCGAAGAATGCTGCTCACTTTTTTGTTTTGTTAAAGCGACAATTTTGCTATCTAATTCCGTAATCTCCGCTTGAAGCGTTGCTAAAATCTTTTCTAGCTCTTCTTTACGTCCTTGTATTTTCACTTGATCTTGTAAGAATCCTTCAATCTCTAAATCGTAAATAGATAAACGATCATTAATACGATGTTCTTCTAATTCTAAGCGACTAATTTCTTCTCTTAATTTCTGTTCATCTACACGCTCTGCTTCTACACTTTGCCTTAGTTCCCGTATTTTCACTTCTTTTTCTTGAATCTCTTGCTTTACTGCTTTAACAAAGTTTTCTAACTTTGTCGTTTTTTCTTCCATATCAGTTAACTTGTTCGTCCACTCTTCTAGCTCACGTTGACGTCCTAATAAAGAAGATTTCGCCTGTTTTACCGCTCCACCAGTCATAGAACCACCAGGGTTCACTACATCACCTTCGATTGTTACAATGCGATAACGGTATTGCAATTGTTTCGCCAGCTCATTCGCCCCACGTAAATCTTTCGCAACAATAACAGTACCTAATAAATTTGAAACTACATTTTCATATTTATTGTTATATTGCACAAGTTCTGCCGCCACACCTACAAACGATGGGTGTTGATTTACAATACGTAATTGTTCAAATGATAACGATCTACTTTTAATAACAGCTTGTGGTAAAAACGTTGCTCGTCCATGTTTATTTTGTTTTAAAAACGTAATTGCATTACGAGCATGTTCTTCTTTTTGTACGACAATATGCTGCATCGCTGCACCTAGAGCAATTTCCATTGCAATTTCATATTCTTTCGGTACCGTTAGCAGTTCTGCAACAGCACCCTCGATACCTTGCAACCTATCTTCTCTAGCTTTTAATACTTCACGTACCCCTTGATAGAAACCAGAGTAATCCTCTTGCATCTCTTCTAGCATTTCTTTTCGAGAACGTGCCTGTTGTACAAATTGATACGCTTGATACAGTTTTGTTTCATTTTCACTATACTGCGTCTTGCATTTCCCAAGTGCCGCTTCTGTCTTTTGTATATTCGAAAGGATACCAGCTACTTTTTCTTTTACTTGTTCATAACTTTCCACAAGTTTCGTCTTTTTCGCTGTAATTTCCATGCGTATTTCTACATATTTCGCATTTTCTTCATCGAGGCGTTCATTTTTTGAGTTTTGTTGTTTAGATTGTTCTTCAATCATAGATAACTCATTACGATGACTAGCTTGTTGATTTAAAAGTTCAATATAGTCACCTTTTAAATTCTCAATTTGTTCCTCTAAATTGTCAGCAAAAGTTGCAAGCAGTAGCTCATTATCATGCAATTTCGTCTCCAACTCTTTTACTTGATTTACAAATTGCATCAACACTTCTGTACTGGATTCAATTTCACCATCATAACTTGTAGCTTTCTCTGTTAATTCAACAATTAACTGTTCGAGTTGTGCACAATGCGTCGTTGCATTTTGTTTTCTCTCTTTTAATAACTCACGCTGTCCTTCTAACTTTTCTAGCTCTTTACTAGAAAGAAGCAGCACTTCTTGTAAGGAATCTACAGACTCATCTACTGCTTGTAATTGTCCTCGTAATTCCTCAAGCTCTTCTTCACCTTTTTGTAAATGCGTTGACATTTTAGCTTCTTCGTTTTTATTATGCCCAAACTGATTTCGAAGCGCTTCCCATTTCTCATGTAATTCTTCAATTTCATGTACAATAAGCGCCGCTTCTACTTTCTCTAATTCTTCTTTTTTCTCGAGATAATCTTTCGCAATAGAAGCTTGTCTTTCTAAAGGTTCTACTTGACTACTTAATTCGTGAATGATATCTTGTACACGATTTAAGTTTTCTTGTGTGTCTGCTAATTTCACTTCAGCTTTCTTTTTACGAAGTTTGTATTTCAGCACTCCCGCAGCTTCTTCAAATACACCACGACGTTCTTCTGATTTACTACTTAAAATCTCTTCAACTTTCCCCTGGCTAATAATCGAAAAAGCTTCTCTTCCCATACCAGAGTCCATAAATAAATCGATAATATCTTTCAATCTACATGATTGTTTATTAATATAAAAATCACTATCACCAGAACGAGATACACGACGCGTTACACACACCTCATTATATTCAATCGGTAAACGTTGATCTTCATTATTTAAAGTTATTGTTACTTCAGCAACATTAACTGCTCTTCTCGTATCACTGCCTGCAAAAATAATATCCTCCATCTTTGCACCACGTAATGATTTTGCAGATTGTTCACCAAGTACCCAGCGAATCGCATCAGTAATATTACTTTTCCCACTTCCATTAGGTCCTACTACGGAAGTTACACCTGGGACAAAATCAACAGATACACGCTCAGCAAAAGACTTAAACCCTGCTATTTCTAATCTTTTTAAAAACACGAAAGGCCTTCCTCCTATTCTCCGTTGTTATAACTGTTGTCTATACAAAAACAAGCTATTATACGGATTTCCCTTCCCTTTATTCACAAACAAAAAGAAAGTTTCATTCTATGCATAAGGAATCCCCCTCATTCAAAGGGGGATTCCTTATAGTTGTTCTTTTAATTTTTTCAATGCTTCTGCAGCAGCTTGTTGCTCTGCTTCTTTTTTCGACTTGCCACTACCAAGACCTAAAGCCACGTTATTTAACGTAACACGTGACACAAATTCTCGATTGTGGGCCGGTCCTTTTTCCTGCAAAATTTGATACTCAATATTGCCACTACCATCACGCTGAATCAACTCTTGTAATTGACTCTTATAATCCATCACATGAGAAAAAGCACCTTCATTAATTTTAGGGTATACAATTTCTTTTAAGAAGCCCCATACTGTTTCTAACCCTTGATCAAGATAAAGGGCACCAATAAACGCTTCAAAGACATCCGCTAATAAAGCTGGTCGTTCACGTCCACCTGTCATTTCCTCACCTTTTCCTAATAAAACAAGGCTACCAAATGACAACTCGTTTGCAAAACGAACAAGAGATGGTTCACATACAATAGCTGCACGTAGTTTCGTTAACTCTCCTTCGCTCATTGTCGGATATTTTTGAAACAGATACTGTGACACAGTAAGTTCCAATACTGCATCTCCAAGGAATTCGAGACGCTCATTGTCTTCATGCGGTTTTTTTCGATGCTCATTCACATACGATGAATGCGTAAATGCTTGAATCAATAATTTTTCATCTGAAAACGTAATACCTATCTCTTCTTGAAATACTTTAAACGCTTCACGATATTTTGTTTCGTATTTTTTTTCTCTATGTTTTCGGTACGGCATAAGTCCCTCCAGATATAAGCCGAGAAGCCCCGCTAAAAAACGGGACTTCACTTAAGCATTATAGATGACTCTCTATGTAAGTCACAGCATCGCCAACAGTAGCAATCTTTTCAGCATCTTCATCAGAAATTTCCATTTCGAATTCATCTTCCAATTGCATTACAAGTTCTACTACATCTAGGGAGTCTGCGCCTAAATCTTCTTTAAAGCTCGCAGCTGGTACTACTTCAGTTTCTTCTACACCTAAACGATCAACGATGATTTTTGTTACACGCTCTAAAACATCTGCCATTCCATTCACCTCCCCTCAAATATTATATTAAATATTGGCCAAAAAAACTAGTTGAAATCAATTCTTTTATTACATTACCATTCCGCCATCAACATTTAACGTTTGCCCTGTAATATATTTGCTTTGATCAGAAGCAAAAAACGTTACAGTATTTGCGATATCTTGCGCTTCACCAAACTGAGCTGCAGGAATTAACTTTAACATTTCGGCTTTTATATTTTCATCTAATATATCCGTCATATCAGTCGCAATAAAACCTGGAGCAATTGCATTTACAGTAATATTACGGCTCGCTAATTCTTTTGCTGATGTTTTTGTTAATCCAATTACACCCGCTTTAGCAGCAACATAGTTTGCTTGTCCTGGATTACCTGTCACTCCAACAACAGAAGCGATATTAATAATACGTCCATGACGCTGGCGCATCATGTATCGAGATACTGCCTTCGTACATAAGAATACACCTTTTAGGTTTGTATTAATAACTGTATCCCATTCTTCTTCTTTCATACGCATTAATAAATTATCTTTTGTTACACCTGCATTATTTACAAGAATATCAACTTGTCCAAATGTATCTACAGTTTGTTTCACCATATTTGTAACGTCTTCAGCATTTGCAACATCTGCTCTTACTGCAATTGCATCCGAACCTAATTTCTTTATTTCATCAACTACTTCATTCGCCTTTTGCTCATTACCAGCATAATTTACTACAACATTTGCCCCTTGTTTCGCTAAATCAATCGCAATCGCACGACCAATTCCACGTGAAGCGCCAGTTACTAATGCTACTTTCCCTTTTAACATCAGTTTTCTCCTCTCAAATTTGAAATGGTATCTTTTAATGTCTCTTCATCGTATATCGCATATGCTTTCACTGATGAATCAATTGACTTCATAAGCCCAGCAAGTACTTTCCCAGGTCCAATCTCAATAAATGTATCTACCCCTTGATTCACCATGTTTTCAATGGACGGGTACCATAAGACAGGCGAATAGAGCTGTTCAATTAGCTTTTCTTGAATAAGTGCACCACTTGTAATAACGTCTGCTGTTACATTTGCGATAACAGGAATATTCGTATCTTGAATTGTAATTTCTTTTAAGACACTTTGGAACTTCTCCGCTGCTGGCTTCATAAGCGAAGAGTGGAACGGTCCACTTACCTTAAGCGGAATTGCTCTCTTTGCACCATTTTCTTTCACTCTTTGAGAAGCAATCTCAACTCCTTGCTTTGTTCCAGAAATCACAATTTGCTTCGTACTATTCATATTAGCGATTTGCACTGCATATCCTTCACTTGTTACTTCTTCTGTAACTTGTTTCAGCATATGTGGATCAGCACCTAAAATAGCCGCCATTGCACCTTCTCCACCAGGAACAGCTTCTTCCATATATTCCCCACGTTTTCTTACAGCATATACAGCGTCTTCAAAAGTTATTGCACCCGCTGCTACAAGAGCGCTATATTCACCTAAACTATGCCCTGCAACAAAGTCTGGTGTAATATCATACTCTTTCAAAGCTGTCAAAATAGCAAAACTCGTTGTTAATAAGGCCGGCTGCGCATTTGTCGTTAACGTAAGCTTTTCCTGCGGCCCTTCAAAAATCACTTCTGAAAGTGAATCTTGCAACACCTCATCTGCTTTCGCAAACACATTTGCAACCTCTTTATTATTCTCCGCTAACTGTTTACCCATTCCAACTGCCTGTGAACCTTGGCCTGGAAAAAGAAATGCTAGTTTTCCCATTTCAAATCCTCCTCTTATTGGAGTGGCTCTTTCTCCATTACGCTTGAAATAGTAGGAATAACTTCTTTCGCTACCATTTCTCTCGTTTGACGAATCGCACTAAATATTGATTGGTCATTGGAAGAACCGTGAGCCTTAATGACTGGAGCTTTCAATCCAAATAATGCCGCTCCTCCATACTCCGAATAATCCATTTTATCTTTTAATACCATAAGTTTTGGCTTTAATACCGCTGCTGCTAATTTGCTCGTAAACGAACTCATTAACTGCTCTTTTAACATAGAAAATAACGCAAGTGCTGTTCCTTCTAATGATTTTAGCGCTACATTCCCTGTAAAACCATCACATACAACAACATCTGCTACACCTTGCAATAAATCTCTTGATTCAACGTTCCCAACGAAATTAATTGGGGCATCCTTAAGCATTGCAAAGACTTGTTTTGAAAGCTCGTTCCCTTTGCCATCCTCTGTTCCAACGTTCAAAAGTCCAACGCGAGGATTTTTAATTCCTCTTACTTTCTCAGCGTATACAGATCCCATTACTGCATATTGATATAAATGAATTGGTTTTGCATCAACGTTCGCTCCAACATCTAACATAACAAAACCTTCTCCATCAACCGTCGGCATTGTAGGGGATAAAGCTGGTCGCTCAATTCCTTCCATACGACCTACAACGAACAATCCAGCCGCCATTAAAGCTCCTGTACTACCAGCTGATATACAAGCATCCGCTACGCCGTCTTTCACTTGCTGCGCTGCTAGTACCATTGAGGCTTGTTTTTTTCGACGAACGGCTCTTACTGGTTCATCTGTCGATTCTATTTTTTCATCTGTATGAAGTATAGTAATTCGTTCTTCACTCGTTAAGTATTGACGAATTTCCTCTTCTTTCCCTACTAACGTAATATGTAAATCAGAATATTCCTTAATAGCTTTCATTGCTCCTAATACGACAGCCTTTGGAGCATGATCGCCGCCCATTGCATCTATTGCGATTTTCATAAGTTGTTACCTTCCTCACTATAATTACTAGATCGATACATTTCAAAAGTGCCTGTAAAAACAAGTTCTTCTCCAACAAAGCTACGCACTTTGACAACGGTCCGTCCTTTATCATTCTCTACATCTTCAACGCGCGCTTTTGCAACAACACGCTCTCCTAATTTTACAGGACGAATGTATCGAATGGTAGACTTTGCAGTTAAAGCTAATTCTTCATCAATAACCGCAACAGCTAGTGAGTTTGCTTGTGCAAACAAATGATGCCCACGGGCAATCTGATTTCTTTTAAATACGTGTTCTACCTTCACTTCAAAGATAGAAATCGCATGTCTATCTAATTCTATATCGATAATTTCTCCGACAACCTCTTCTAACGGTAAAGATTTCACATCCTCTTCATGTTGCTTTGTAGCTACATGTTTAATTCTTTCTCTTAATTCAGGAATAGATAATTCCATACGGTCAAGACGTACGGTTTGTATACTCACTTGAAATTTTTCTGCTAAATCTTCATCCGTAATAAAAGGATTCGTTTCTATTGTTTGTTGTAATAATTGTTGTCTTTCTTTTTTACTTCTTCTTTTTTTCATACCGCACCATCCATTTTTATGACTAGGTACTAACAGTAGTATATAATCATTAAAAGTAGAATGCAACAAAAACTTTCGTTGCCTCCCTTTAATCGAGCTTCTCTCCTTGGAACACACCTGTCCCGTCAAGATAAGTACGCAGCGAAGCATACTGATCATTATGCCAAAACGCTTCTGATTCTACTAGTAACGCCGCATCTTGTCTAGCTGTTTCTAACGCTCGATAATCATGTACCATATCAGCAACCTTGAATTCTGGTAAACCACTTTGCTTACTTCCAAAGAAATCTCCAGGACCTCTTAACTCTAAATCTTTTTCTGACAATACAAATCCATCATTCGTTTCGGTCATAATACGCATTCGCTCTTTTCCCGTTTCCGATTTTGGATCCGCGATTAATAAACAATATGATTGTTCACTACCACGCCCAACACGTCCCCTGAGCTGATGGAGCTGCGATAAACCGAAACGCTCTGCATCATAAATAACCATTACAGTCGCATTCGGTACGTTCACACCTACTTCAACAACTGTTGTCGACACAAGAATTTGCACTTTATTTTCACTAAATTGTCCCATTATGTCTTCTTTTTCTTGAGATGAGAGTCTGCCATGCATTAATCCGACTTGACATTTCCCTTGATAATGATGAGTCAGCATACTATGTAAGTCAATCGCATTTTGTACATCAAGTTTCTCAGATTCTTCAATAAGGGGACAAATAACATATGCTTGTCTTCCTTTTTTTATCTCCTTCTCCACAAAACCGAGAACTCGATCTAACATATCATGTTTTGCCCAGTATGTTTCAATTACCTTTCTACCAGCTGGCATCTCATCGATTATAGAAACATCCATCTCTCCAAATGCAGTAATTGCTAACGTACGCGGAATTGGCGTCGCCGTCATAAATAAAACATCCGGACTTTCACCTTTCTCCCTTAAAACTCGTCGCTGCGCTACACCAAATCGATGTTGTTCATCAGTAATAACGAGACCTAACCTATGAAAGATAACTTCATCTTGAATTAAAGCATGTGTTCCAACAAGGATATCTATTTCTCCTTGTTCTAATTTTGCCAAAATCTCTCGACGCCTTACACCTTTAACAGAACTGGTTAACAATTCAACATTCATACCAAAGTGCGAGAACGTCTCTGCAAGCGATTGATAATGTTGCTCTGCTAAAATTTCTGTAGGAACCATTAAAGCACCTTGATAATGTGCTAACTTCGCTGCATAAAGGCCAATCGCTGCAACGACTGTTTTCCCAGAACCTACATCACCTTGCAACAGACGATTCATCCGATAAGGAGATGTCATATCTTTCATAATTTCATCTACTACCCGACGCTGTGCACCAGTTAATGGAAACGGAAGTGCATCAATAAACTCTTGCAATTCTGCTGAAGGAATTTCTTTTTTCGTCCCTTTCGAATTTTCCCTCTCCATTTTCCGTAATGTTTGCATTTTTAGCTGAAATAAGAAAAACTCCTCATATACAAAACGGCGACGTGCTTGTTTTAAATCTTCCTGTCCTGCTGGAAAATGCAACGCCCGAAGCGCTTCATAACGCGGCAATAATTTATATCGACTTAGCAATCCATCAGGTAACACTTCAACTATAGATTCTCCATACTCCTTGAACGCTTGGGCAATAAAACGGCGCATCTGTTTTACTGTAAGTTTCCCTTTCACTGAGTATACAGGCTCTACTTCTTGTTGACGTACAACTGGTCCAAAATGAAGCTCTGATACCGCAATAGTTTGACGGTGCTGATCCCATTTACCAGTAATCGTTACTGTTTCATTTAAATTTAACTTCTGCTTATAGTACGGCCTATTAAAGCATACAGCTGTAATTAAATAACGACCGACGAGGACACGAACCGTAAGACGCGACTTCTTCTTCCCATAATATTGCAGTAAAGGAGCACTATGAACCTTTCCCTCAACTGTTACACGTTCATCGTGCTTTACTTCAGCAAGATCTTTCATCGCATAATCTTCATAACGGTACGGAAAATGTTCTAATAGATGAGAAACTGTATAAATCCCCATCTCGTGTAGTAATTCAGATGTTTCTCCTCCGATTCCCTTTACATCCGTAACAGGAACTTGTACAACTTCATTCAAGATTCTCACGCTCCGTCACATTATTTTCTTTGATTCATTCATACTATTGACATCTGTAATCGCTCTCTTTCACCCTATATATTCTATCATAGGCATTCTTAGAGAAACTACTCAAATCCCTCATAAACAATACGAAAGAAAAGAGCCTCACTATTAGCAGCAAGGCTCTTTTTTATCTTCAATATGCTAGCCTTTTGAATAAAAACTAGTAATAAACTTCATATTACTACTTCTTATCCATTAGCAAGTAAGTAATCCATTTATTTTCAAAACGAATTTCTTCTTATTCTACAGAGAAGATGAACGAATACACCGGTTGGTTTCCAGCATGTACTTCTACTTCTGCATCTTCAAAATTCTCTTCTACAAATGCAACTAACTCAGCTACTTCTTCGTCAGTTGCATCTTCACCTTGTAGAATCGTTACAATTTCAGAATCTTCATCAATAAGTGCTTCTAGTAATTGCTTTGCAGCTCCTACTTTTGCAGCATTTGTTGATACAATTTTTCCATCTGCAATACACATGAAATCATCTTTTTGAATCGCTACACCATCAATTTCCGTATCACGTACAGCATACGTAATTTGACCGGTTTTCACATGAGATAAAGCTTCTTTCATGTTTTCTTCGTTCTCTTCTAACGTTCCAACTGGATTAAATGCTAACATTGCAGCCATACCTTGAGGAACTGTTTTTGAACGAATTACAATCACTTCTTGATCCACAACTGACGCTGCTTGTTCTGCTGCCATCACGATATTTCCGTTGTTCGGTAAAATAATGATTTTTTCAGCATTCGCTTCTTCAATCGCCTTCACAATATCCTCCGTACTTGGATTCATCGTTTGGCCACCTTCGATAACTTTCGTCGCGCCAATGCTCTCAAATAAAGTTTTGATACCAGATCCCATAGCAACAGTTACGATACCGTACGGTTGTTTCTCTTTAGACTGGCTAGTTGGCTCAGGCATCATAGTAGGCTCATCTAATAAAGCAGTATGCTGTTCACGCATATTTTCTACTTTAATCTTAATTAAACTACCATAGCGTTGTCCATAATTCATAGGATCTCCAGGATGTTCCGCATGAATATGAACCTTAACAACCTCATCATCTGA
The DNA here is from genome assembly GCF_052947655.1 of Bacillus pretiosus. Taxonomy (NCBI): domain Bacteria; kingdom Bacillati; phylum Bacillota; class Bacilli; order Caryophanales; family Bacillaceae; genus Bacillus; species Bacillus pretiosus. The sequence continues at coordinate 3,719,368 of NZ_CM129593.1, forward strand.
TACAACAAGTAGTGAATCTCCGTACACACTAATATCTTCACGGAATTTTTGTTCAGAGAAATTATGTTCTTTCATTTTTTCAGGCTCTAATTTCACCATGAATTCCGTACAATATCCATACTTAATATCTTCTGTACTCAATTGGCTTTGTACACTACGGTGATGTTCTGCGCGTACCATGTCATTCATAGATGGTTGGGCAGACACATTAGAAGAAATCGTTTCTCCTTTTAAGTCAGCTAAAAATCCTTCGTATACAACAACAAGACCTTTACCACCGCTATCTACAACGCCAACTTGTTTTAATACAGGTAATAAATCCGGCGTACGATTTAACGATGCATTCGCTTCTTTCACAACGTCTTCCATAAACAAAACAAAGTCGCGCTGTTTTTTCGCAACTGTCACTGCATATTTACCCGTTTCTCTTGCAACCGTTAAAATCGTTCCTTCAATCGGTTTCATAACCGCTTTGTAAGCCGCTTCTACCCCAGCATCTAAAGCTGCAGCAAAATCAACTGTTGTTAATTCTTCTTTTTGTTCAATGGATTTAGAGAAACCACGGAACAACTGAGATAAAATAACTCCAGAGTTACCACGTGCTCCCATTAATAATCCTTTGGCTAAACTTACGCCGACTTTACCAGCATGCTGTGAAGGATTTGCTTTCACTTCACGTGCGCCTGAAGTCATTGATAAGTTCATGTTTGTACCGGTATCGCCATCTGGAACCGGAAATACGTTTAATGCATCAACAAGCTGAACATTATTTGTTAAATTATTCGCTCCTTGCATGATCATTTGTGATAAACGTTTCCCATCAATTTTTTGAATTGACACAGATTTTCCTCCTTAATGCACATTACAAGTTTATTACTTTAACTCCTTGTACGTAGATGTTTACAGAATCTACTGCTAGTCCTACAGTTTGATCTAATGTATATTTCACTTTCGTCTGCACGTTATGTGCTACTTCTGAAATTTTCGTACCATAGCTCACAATAATATACATATCAATATGTACTTCATCTTCATCTTTACGAACAATAACACCTCTAGTGAAGTTTTCTTTTCGTAAAATGTCTGTTAAACCATCTTTTAACTGATTTTTTGATGCCATACCTACGATACCGTAGCAATCTACTGCGGCACCTCCAGCAATTGTTGCAATTACATCTGTACTAATATCAATTTGACCATACTTCGTTTTAATTTCAATTGACATCTCGTTTCCCCCTTCATAAATGGTGAAAGTGAGCTAGACTACTTTAGTTACTATCATATAATCTTTTTAAAGAAAATTCCATCGTTCTTTCTTTTCACTCTCATATTTTATGTTTTAAATCACATTTTTTATGATGAGCAAAATAGTCCATTGTTATTATACAACATGTACCACTATAATATGTCAAGCAATTTTTCTTGATTTCAACTTTTCATCATCGACATATGGTGTCAAGTAATTTTTCTTGATTTCTTTTTTCTACGGTGTTGCATTCTCTTTTTAGTTGTGTTAAATTATAGTAGTGTTTTTAGCATCGCAAAAAAGACTAACATTGAAAAATTACGTATGGTAAGGTATCAAGGGAGGGAAATATAAATGGCTCGTGTTTGTGCTATCACTGGAAGAAAAGCTCGTTCTGGTAACTCTCGTTCTCACGCAATGAACGCTACAAAACGTAAATGGGGCGCTAACCTTCAAAAAGTTCGCGTACGCATCGACGGAAAAGTTCAACGTGTTTACGTTTCTGCTAGAGCATTAAAATCTGGCAAAATCGAACGTGTTTAATAATAAAAAAAAGAGCCGCTAGGCTCTTTTTTTACTATGACATTGGAAAAAGCACCGGTAATAGGTGCTTTTTTTAATCTTTTTTGAAGGTATTTAACATGGCACGAACAATTCCACCAAGAAATTTAGGTAACTTAATTGTATAAAATCTCATGGTTTCCCTCCTAATCCCCATTACTCCACTTGTTCACTATATGATGTAAGGAGCAAAATTGTTTCTTTAATCAGTGCTTCTTATCACCATTAATATGCCAGAAGTAAATGAAAAAGTACCTTTTTCCTCAACGAGTTCATTACTAATACAAAGTGTTGATCCCCATTCTATTGTTTTATTAGTTAGAGGATACTTAAAACCAAGTAATGTAATCCCTTCTACTATTTCAGTAACCGGCACAAAAGATACATAAGGGAAATTTTTATTTTCTTCAATTATATGTGTACCCACTTTTTTCACGCTTATTTCATTTTTATTGTCTACAATACACATTTCTATCCCTACTTCTAACCCTCTTAAAAGCATCTGTATATTTGCTAAACCGTGATCCAGCCTTCCACCGGTGGCACCAAAAATACGAATCAATGTCGGATTTTGTTCTAACGCCCAGTTAATCGCAATTTCTAAATCTGTTTGATCTTTTTCACGAGGAACAATATGTAAGTCATTTGTTTGCTGGCCCATCCATACTAATTCCTCTTCAGTAACTGAATCGTAATCTCCAAATGCAACAGCTGGAGTAATCCCTCCTTTTAATAGACGATATACTCCTCTATCAACTGCCGCCCACACTACTTTCTCATTTTCATATCGAGAAAAATCTGCACAATATTCCGCAGGTCCACCCGCTAAAATATGAATAATCATGTTTCCTTCCCCTTCTATTGTAAAAAGGCAATCTGCCATTCGGTAGATTGCCTTTTTACATATTTTTTCTCTATCCTTTATAAATAGTGAAAACTTACTACACTAGCAGTTTCACTAGGATAAAGACTCGTTCATTCATTATCCACGAATGACACGAATTGCTTCACCACGGTCTTTTTGATTGTATACTGCTGATCCAGCTACAAGTACATTTGCTCCTGCTTCAGCACAAAGTCGTGCTGTTTCAGTGTTTACACCACCATCAACTTCAATTTCTACTTCTAGATTGCGCTCTTTAACCATTTCTGCCACTTGTTTAATTTTCGGTAATACAGAATGGATAAATTTCTGTCCACCAAATCCAGGGTTTACTGTCATAAGCAATACCATATCGATATCTTCTAATACATGCTCAATCGTCGAAACTGGCGTATGCGGATTTAATACAACTCCCGCTTTAATGCCATGAGACTTAATTAGCTGAATTGTACGATGCAAATGAGGGCACGCCTCTACATGAACAGTAATAATATCTGCTCCCGCTTTTGCGAAAGTCGGGATATAGTTATCAGGATTTTCAATCATTAAATGTACATCTAATGGTAAAGATGTAATTGGACGGATAGCTTCTACAATTAATGGTCCAATCGTAATATTTGGTACGAAATGTCCATCCATTACATCGACGTGAATGTAATCCGCTCCACCTTTTTCTACATCTTTAATCTCTTCCCCTAATTTTGAAAAATCTGCTGATAAGATCGATGGTGCAATTTTAATCATAACTAATACCTCGGCTTTCTCTCTCTAATTTCTTCTACGAATTGTTTGTAATTTTTATAACGATATTCTGTAATCTTCCCTTCTTCAACTGCTGTCTTCACAGCACATTTCGGTTCAGAAAGATGTGTACACCCTCTAAATTTACAGTATTGGCTCGCTTCTTTCAACTCTGGAAAACAATATGTAAGATCTTCTACCTCTATATCTATGAAATCCAGTGAACTAAAACCAGGTGTATCTGCAACTAGTCCGCTTCCAACCGCAATTAATTCCACGTGTCTTGTCGTATGTTTCCCGCGTCCTAAATGCGAGGAAATATCATTCGTTTTCAGTTCTAACTCTGGACGTAAAACGTTAAGCATAGAAGATTTCCCAACACCAGATTGCCCTGCAACGACAGAAATACACCCTTCTAAGAATGGTTTTAAAATATCAATACTTTCCGATGTATTTATAGAAGTAAATAATACATCATATCCCATCTCACGATAGTCATTTGCATAAGATTCAACAGTCTCTCTCATTTTTTCATCCACTAAATCCATCTTACTAATGCAAATAATCGGCTTAATGTTATGATATTCAATCAGCACTAAAAATCGATCTAATAGTCCCGGATTAAAATCTGGTTCTACTGCAGAGAAAACGAGAATCGCTTGATCAACATTAGCAATAGGAGGCCTAACAAGTTCATTTTTCCGATCAAATACTTCAAGCACATATCCTTCAGTTGGATTATCTGCTTGAAAGACAACTTGGTCTCCTACCAGTGGCGTAATTTTATTTTTTCTGAACACACCACGCCCACGGCATTGTGTAATCCCTTCTTCATGCTGCACATAATAAAATCCACTTAGAGCTTTTACAATTTTTCCTTCTGGCATATAATTCTCCTTTATTTTGTATAAAGTGAAGCTGTCATTAATATTAAATGGTTTAAAATTCTTTAAATACTTATTTCAAAACCCGTCATATATACAAGTTAATATATTTAATCTACCATCAAATTTAAAATATTATTTATAACAGTATCACTTTTATAGCTTTTTGAATCATATATTTTTGCCTGTTATACAGTCCACTATATGTAGACAGCATAACAGGCAAGAGTAATACATTCCATCCCCTCTAGAAAGAAAATGGAAGTCATTATTATTGAGTTGGGTATGGTACTTCTTTGTCGATAATTGTTACACCATCTCGTACAATTTTATAGTGTCCTTTTGTACCTTCTTGAATTACAAATTCTAAAGAAATAGTTGCCGACTCTGAAATTGTTCTAGTTTCAATTGGTCTATCCATTTTTTGTTGCATATCTTCTTTATAAATTTCTATTGTTTGCGGTTTTTTCTCACCAATTATAGAAGACTCATACGGAATAGAAATATTATCCACTTTCACTGTTTTCGTTACTTTCGGCTTAGGCCCCTCTGAGATGATAATCGTCACTTTATCTCCTTCTTTTAACGGCGTTCCTGGTTTTGGAGATTGCGAAATTACAAGTCCTTTATCAACAGTATCGGAATACTCTCGTTTTATATCTGGAGTTAGTTTTCTCTCATTCAAATAACCATTTACGCTATTTTCAGTCCATCCTGAAAAATCACCTGGTCTAATTTGATAAGGACCTTTACTTACCCAAATTTTCAGTTCTTGTTCCGCCTCTACTACCATTTGATCAGGCGTCGGAATTTGCTCTACGATTTCACCTTTTGGCCTATCATTTTCAATATAATTTATTGTAACTTGCTTATATTTTTCTTCTAATTCATTCCTTATACTCTCAAAATCTTTTCCTGTGAGATCACTCATCTTACTTTTCTTTTTTCCACCTGATTGATAGATAGTAATTTTAGAGTTTTCTTTCACGACTCTACCTGCCACAGGGTCTGTTTTTATCACATCACCGGTTTCAACATCATCTGTATATACAATATTAGGTTCCGTAACCTCAAAACCCTTTTCAACTAATGTATTTACTGCTGTCGTATACTTCATACCAGCCACATCAGGGACTTTTACATCTTTTGGAATAAAGAATCCCGGAATAACAGTAAGCGCTAACGTTATTCCAATTGCTAAAAGTAAAAATGTAGTAATTAAAACTTTAATCCATTTATTACTTCGTTTTTCCTTCTTATATAATTCCGTTTCTTCTTTTCTTTTCTGTTCATCCACTTTACTTCCTTTTAAAACAATTGTTTCATCAGTTACATTTTCGAATAATTGTTCTTGTTGAATAATCGGAATCGCTTTTGTCGCTTCCATATCTTCCGGTATGTAAAATGGCTGCTCATTTATCCTCTCTGGATATAGCGCAGTTTCAATATCTCGTTTCATCGCATTGGCAGATTGATATCGGTGAAACGGATCTTTCGCAGTTGCCTTTAATATAATATTTTCAACACTTTGCGGAATATTTTCATTCCATCTCTTTGGAGACGGAATTTCACTTTGTAAATGTTTTAAAGCTATAGCAACAGCAGATTCGCCAGAAAACGGTTGTCTTCCTGTTAACAACTCAAACATAACGATTCCTAGGGAATAAATATCTGATTGTTTATTTGCTATCCCGCCGCGTGCTTGTTCTGGTGATAAGTAATGTACCGAACCGAGTACCGAATTTGTATGTGTAATTGTTGTTGCACTTGTAGCTGTCGCAATTCCAAAATCTGTTACTTTTATTACTCCATCAGCTCGAATTAAAATATTGTGCGGTTTAATATCACGGTGCACAATTTCAAAATGATGGGCATGTGCCATGGCGGATGTTAACTGCTCCATAATATCAAGAGCTTCTCCTATAGGTAACATCCCTCGCTCAATTATGTATTGCTTCAATGTTTGTCCTGGTACATACTCCATTACAAGATAATATATACCATCTTCTTCTCCGACATCATACATATTCACAATATTTGGATGCGACAACGTTGTAACAGACTGCGCTTCTCGATGGAAACGTTTAATAAACTCTTCATTATTTGAATAGTCGAGTCTTAATATTTTTACCGCTACATCTCGGCCAAGTATATCATCATGAGCTAAATACACATTGGCCATTCCACCACCACCAATCATTTTCAGCAGCTTATAACGGTCATTTAAGCGTTTTCCAATCAGCACGTTGCACTCACCTACTTTCGTTTGTCGAACCCGCATAATCAATAAGAACAAGGGTGATATTATCTTCCCCGCCACGATCATTCGCCAATTGAATGAGACGTTGTCCCTTAGTTTCAAGCTGTTCATTTAACTGTAAAATTTGTTGCATATCAGCAATAGAAACTTTGTTAGATAACCCATCCGAGCAAAGAAGTAACTGATCATCTTCCTCAAGCACCAATGTTTTAACATCTAATCCGACTTTTTCTTCTGTTCCTAATGCCCTTAACAAAACATTCTTTTTCGGGTGATATTCTGCGTCTTCTTTTGAAATTTCACCATGTCTTACAAGTTCATTTACAAGTGAGTGATCTTCCGTTACAAGCGAGATTTCTCCCTCTGATACCATATAACAACGACTATCTCCTATATGACCTATTGTCACAAAGTTTGGCGTACAAATCGCTATTATAAGTGTTGTTCCCATACCATTACATTCTACATGTTGCTTAGAGTACTCATATATACGCTCATTAATAATCCCAACACTCGTATGTAACCACTCTTCTACTTTTTTTGGTTCATTCATATTATGCGTTTGCTTCCAATAATCATGAAATAATTGAATGGTCATCGAGCTAGCTACATCACCAGCTCGATGACCTCCCATTCCATCTGCTACTACCGCTAAAATATTTCCATCTAAATTGTGAAAAACTCCCGCACTATCTTCATTATGTTGACGAACTTTTCCTTTATCTGATAGAAACACGGCTTTCATCTCGTCACCTCGTCTCTTCTTTACGCTCCTTCGCACGTAACTGACCGCAGGCTGCATCAATATCATGACCTTGTTCACGGCGAATTGTTACATTCACTCCACGATCTTTTAACGTTTTTTCAAATAAGAAAATTTGTTCACGTGGCGTACGTACATAATCACGTTCAGGTACGTAGTTTACCGGAATTAAGTTTACATGACATTTTACACCTTTTAAAAGCGCAGCAAGTTCTTCAGCTTGCTCAACTTGGTCATTTTCTCCTCCAAATAAGCCATATTCAAACGTAATACGACGCCCTGTTCTATTTACATAGTATTTAACAGCTTCCATTAAGTCTGGTAGCTTATAAGCACGGTTAATCGGCATTAATTTTGAACGTAACTCTGTATTTGCAGAATGCAATGAAATCGCAAAATTAATTTGCATATCTTCTTCAGCGAACTTATAAATTTTTGGAACAATTCCACTTGTTGAAACTGTCATATGTCTTGCACCAATATGAATTCCTTTTTCATGGTTTACAATGCGTAAGAATGACATTAAGTTGTCGTAATTATCAAACGGCTCTCCAATTCCCATAACAACAAGCGAACTTACACGTTCTTCTGTTTCATCAAGTGCACGTTGCACTTCTACTACTTGCGCTACAATCTCTCCAGCCTCTAAGTTTCGTTTTAACCCACCAAGTGTAGATGCACAGAACGTACAACCAATACGGCATCCAACCTGTGTTGTTACACAAATAGAATTTCCATATTCGTGTCGCATTAACACTGTTTCAATAGAATAACCATCATATAATTGGAATAAAAATTTAATTGTTCCATCAGAAGATGTTTGTTTTACTAATGTATTTAAAGTAGTAATATCAAAGGAATTCGACAATTTATCGCGTAATCCTTTAGAAAGATTCGACATGTCGTCATAATTTTTTACACGTTTTTTATATAGCCAATCAAAGATTTGTCCTGCACGGAATTTAGGTTCTCCTTGTTCCTTTAACCAATCTTGCATTTCATGAAGTTGTAAAGAATAAATTGATGGTTTCTTCGTTTCTAGATTTTTCTTTTGTTTTCTCACAGTCGTTTCCACGATGCTACACCTTCTTCCTTAAACAAGCAATATAAAAGCCATCTGTTGCAAAATAATGCGGTAAAATTCGCACTTGACCTTCATCAATATACGGATTTAACTTTTCTGGCATGCGATCTTTTATCGTAGTATCCCATTCAAATTCAGGATGCTCTTGTAAAAATTGCTTTATTACTTGTTCATTTTCTATTTTTTCTATTGTGCACGTACTATAAACAAGGCGACCACCTTGTTTTAATAACGGTGCTATTTTTCCTAGTATTGCAAGTTGAATCGTCGATAATCTTTCACTATCGCCTTTATTTTTACCTAACTTAATATCAGGTTTACGTCTAATCACACCAAATCCAGAACATGGTGCATCTACTAATATTTTATCAAATGTTTCATTCGCAAAGTGTTCTTGCACTTTTCTAGCATCTAGTGCTTTTGTTTCGACATTTTCTAGACCAAGTCTCTCCGCTTGTTGTTTAATTAAACGTACTTTGTGTGCATGTAAATCAAGAGACATAACTTGACCTGTTCCTTTTAATCGCTCTGCAATGTGCGTTGTCTTTCCGCCCGGAGCAGCACAACTATCAAGAACTTCATCTCCCTCATTCGGTTCTAAAGCGCGTGCTACAAGCATAGAACTTTCATCTTGAATAGAAAGAAAACCTTTTTTGAACGCATCTGTATGCGCTACATTCCCTCTTTCAATTTGAATTGCATCCTCTGATAAATCGCCGCGCTTCGCTTCTATACCTTCACCAGCCAACAACTCTATTGCTTCTTCTACTGTTATTTTATCAACATTTACACGCGCTGTTGGTACCGGGGGTAACATGTTCACTTCACACATTTTCTCTGCTGTCTCTAAACCATATTCAGAAGCCCAGTCTTGCACAAGCCACATTGGATGACTTGTTGCAATTGCCAAACGTTCTATTGGATCCTTGATTTCATCTACAGAAGGTACCCCTTCTCTCTGAATCGAACGTAATACCCCGTTTACCATACCAGCAATCCCTTTATGCCCGCGACGCTTTGCAATTTCAACTGCTTCATGAATAGCCGCTCTTTCTGGCACTCGGTCTAAATAAATCATTTGATATAAAGATAAGCGAAGTAATACTCTTACCCACGCCTCAACCTTCTTTTTTAAAAAAGGCTGTAAATAATAATCTAATGTGTCACGACGTTGAATCGTTCCATATACAATTTCAGTTAACAAACCAATATCTTTTCTATCAATTGCATTTTTTTCAATTAGATTATTTAAAAGTAAGTTACTGTATGCACCACTTTTTTCTACTTGAATTAAGCCATCAAGAGCTAACTCACGAACATTTTGTCTCATGCATTTTCTCCTAACTTCGTTCCAATTTCAGGTTTTGTGCCACGTAAAAATTGCGAACAACTCATACGTTTTTTACCAGAAGGTTGCAATTCAGTGATTTTAACACCTGTCTCATTCCCTGTTGCAACAACAAATCCATCTTCTTCAAGAGCTACTATTGTACCTGGTTCAGCTTTCTCTGTAATAGAGACCTTCTCTCCCCACCATACTTTAATAACTTGTCCTGCCAAAGTCGTATAAGCGACTGGCCATGGATTCAATCCGCGAATGTGATTGTATACTTCTTCACCTGTTTTTGTCCAATCAATTTTCTCTTGCTCACGTTTTATATTATATGCAAACGTTACTTCTTCTTCGTTTTGTTTAATTGGTTCTAACTTACCTTGAATTAATAAAGGTACTGTTTTAGATAGAAGGTGTGCCCCTGCTTCACTTAACTTATCGAATAAAGAGCCTGTCGTTTCACGCTCTTCAATCTCGACTTCTACTTGTGTTAAGATATCACCAGCATCCAATTTCTCTACCATATACATAATTGTAATACCCGTTTTTTCTTTACCTTCCATAATTGCATAATGGATTGGTGCACCACCACGAAGTTCAGGTAGTAAAGACGCGTGGACGTTAATACATCCATACTTCGGTGCTTCTAAAATTTCATTTGGTACAATCTGACCGAAAGCAGCTGTTACAATTAAATCAGGCTCTAATGCCAAGACTTGTTCATATTCGTCTTTTTCACGAATTCTTAACGGTTGTAACACCGGAATACCATGTTTTTCTGCTTCAACTTTAACAGGCGTAGGTGTTAATACTTTTTTTCTACCTACCGGACGATCAGGCTGCGTCACAACACCTATTACATCATAGCCATCTTCGATAAGACGACGAAGCACCGGCACTGAAAAGTCCGGTGTTCCCATAAATACTACTTTTATCATTCAAAAACCGCTCCTTTTAATACCTATTCTAATTCGTTTTCCTCATAATATCTTGTCACTTTCGATGTAAATAACACACCGTGTAAATGATCGATTTCATGTTGAATTGCACGTGCTAAAAATCCTTCTGCTTCTAGTAAAAATACTTTACCTCGGCGATTTTGAGCACGTACTTTAATATAATCCGCACGTTCCACTTCACCATAAAGTCCCGGGAAGCTTAGACAGCCTTCGGGACCTACTTGTTCACCACGTTTTTCTAGTATCGATGGATTGATTAACTCGATTTTCCCCGTATCATCACCGATATCAACTACCGCAACTTGCAAGCTTACACCTACTTGAGGCGCAGCTAAACCGACTCCGTCCGCAATTAACATTGTTTCATGCATATCTTTCAACAATTTCACTAACTTTTTATCAAAGTTAATTACTCTTTCGCATGGTGTTTCTAACACTTCATTTGGATGCTTTACTATTTCTAAAACTGCCATATTTCCCTCCGCTACATTAACATTGTTGGATTAAAATCAATTGAGATTTGTAGCTCTTTTTGCATTTCTGCCTGATAATGTTCATTTACCATTTTGAGCACGTTCTTTAAGTTTGGTTCCCGTTTGTATTTTATCATGCATTGATAACGATATCTATCTTTTATCCTTGGAATTGCTGAAGCAACCGGTCCTAACACCATCGTTTGCTCTGTGCAGTGCGCCCGTAAATGACCGACAATTTTTTCCGTCACTTGCACTGCCTTTAATAATTCTGGATGAGATACTGTTACAAGTACAACATAGTAATAAGGTGGATATTGTCTTGTTCGTCTCATTTGCATTTCTTGATCAAAAAACACATCATATTGTTGGTTCTTTGCTAACTCTATACTATAATGTTCTGGCGTATACGTTTGAATTATAACTTCCCCTGGCAATTCATGTCTGCCTGCTCTTCCACTTACTTGCGTCAATAACTGATACGTCTTTTCACTCGCTCGAAAATCAGGCAAGTGAAGCATCGTATCTGCAGTTAAAACCCCGACAAGCGTTACTTTAGGAAAATCTAATCCTTTCGCAATCATTTGTGTTCCAAGTAGTATATCTGCTTTTTCTTCCCCGAACGCCTTTAATAATTTTTCATGCATTCCTTTGCGACTTGTCGTATCTACATCCATTCGAATAACTCGTGCCTCTGGAAATAGTTTTGTAATTTCTTCTTCTACCTTTTGTGTACCTGTACCAAAGAAACGAATATATGTACTTTGACAAGCAGGACACGCAGTCGGCATATTCTCTTCGTGACTGCAGTAATGACATTTTAAACGATGGTTCATTTTATGATATGTCAGCGAGATATCACAATGCGGACATTGTACAACATACCCACAATCACGGCACATAACAAATGTAGAATGACCTCTTCTATTTAAAAAGAGCACCATCTGTTCTTTCTTTTCTAATCGATCTGCTATTTTTTCATGCAATGCCTTCGAAAACATGGAACGATTCCCGTCACGAAGTTCCTCACGCATATCAACAATCTCTACTGTTGGTAACGCTTGTTTATTCATACGTTTTTCCATCGTTAGTAATTCATACACACCTTTTTTCGCTCTTGCAAACGATTCAAGTGTCGGTGTTGCACTACCAAGAACGATAGGACATTTATGATATTGCCCCCTCCAGACAGCTACATCCCTTGCATGATACCTCGGATTATCTTCTTGCTTATAGCTCGATTCATGCTCCTCATCAATAATAATAATCCCTAAATTTTCAAAAGGAGCAAATACAGCTGAACGTGCACCAACTACAACTTTCACTTCTTTTCTTAAAATCTTACGCCATTCATCATATTTTTCTCCAACAGACAGCGCACTATGAAGAACCGCAACTTGCGAGCCAAATCTGCCTTTAAAACGATCTACCATTTGAGGCGTTAGTGCAATTTCAGGAACAAGTACAATAGCTTCTTTCCCTTTCGCGAGCACCGCTGCTATAGATTGTAAATATACTTCTGTTTTTCCGCTTCCTGTAACACCATATAGTAAAAATGGATTGTAAGTTTCATTTGTAATTGATGATAAAATCGGTGCAATAACTTGCTTTTGTTCCTCCGTAAGTGGGAATGGTTTCGTTTGTTCAAAATCATCATCGTCATACGGATTTCGGTACACTTCCACATACTTTTCTGAAATTAGCCCCTTTTTAACAAGTGCTTTAATCGGAGCGTCTGTTATTTGCAACTCTTCTGTTATCACTTTCAACGGCACACTTTTATAATTTTCCACAAAATAATAGAGTACATCTTGTTGTTTTTTACTTTTCAGTTCAAATGCTGCTAATTCCAATTTATCTTCTGACAACTCCGGTTGAACGACTCTTTGTTTCTTCTTTTGCACTTTATCTTTTACCTGATAAACAACTTCAATCGTGCCATTTTTAATTTCTTGTTGAATCGTGCGGTATAGATGCGGCTGCGTCTCAATAGCTTCCCAATCTATCGCTTCTTTGTCCTGAAATAAAAACAGTAGTTCAGGTGCTACTACTTCTTGTTTACGAAGTTGTAGACGCTTTTTATACGTAGCTTTTATCGCCGTTGGAAGCATGACTTGAAAGGCTGAAATCATATAACATAACGTTTCGCTTGTAAGCCAATATCCAAGCTTTAATAATTCCTCGTTTAAAACTGGTGTTACATCTAATATTTCATGGATTGTCTTTAGCTTCTTACTTTCTACTTCAGCCGAATCTTTGATCCCAATAATAAAGCCTTGCAATTTCCTTGGGCCAAATGGAACTACTACACGCATGCCTGTCTGGACAATATCTTCCCACTTTTTAGGGATAATATAATCAAATGGTCGATCTGTCTGACGTGCAGGTACATCAACAATTACACTTGCAAATTTCATAGACGATCATCTTCTAACATCATTTCAATTTGCTTTAATATTTCACGAGCAACCTCTTTCTTCGTTAAAAGTGGTAACTCGATGACTTCTCCATCTTTTCTATACATTGTTACAATGTTTGTATCTGTACCAAATCCAGCTCCTTGTGCCTTTACATCGTTCGCAACAATCATATTCGCATTTTTCTCACGTAATTTTTTTGTTGCGTATTCTTCTACCTTTGTCGTTTCAGCCGCAAAACCGATAAGTAACTGTTGATCCTTCATCTCACCTAACGTTTTTAAAATATCTACTGTTCTCTCGAGTTCGATTACAGCATCTCCATTTTTCTTTTTCATTTTATTATCATGAACATATTTCGGGCGATAATCTGCAACTGCTGCTGTTTTAATGACAACATCTACGTTTTGATACTGTTGCAGAACTACTTCTAACATATCTTGTGCAGATTCCACTTGTACCGTATTTACATGTAATGGTGGGTTTAATGCTGTCGGTCCCGAAACAAGTATGACATCAGCACCTAAGTTCGCTGCCACTTCCGCAATTGCATATCCCATTTTCCCAGAAGAAAAATTGGTCATAAAACGCACTGGATCAATCTTTTCACGAGTTGGGCCAGCAGTTATTAATATTTTTTTTCCTTGCAACGGTTTTTGTTCGGAAAAAGCCTCTTCTAACCGTGCAATAATTGCTTCCGGTTCTTCTAGTCTTCCCTTCGCAACATAACCACACGCTAAAAAACCTTCTCCAGGCTCAATAAATGTATATCCTAACGTTTTCAACGTCATCATATTTTTTTGTACAATTTTGTTTTCATACATATGCACATTCATAGCAGGTGCAATCCACACTGGGGCTGTAGTAGCTAACAAAGTAGTTGTAATCATATCGTCTGCAATACCACCAGCTAACTTCCCAATACAATTGGCAGTAGCAGGTGCAACAAGTACTACATCTGCCCAATCTGCTAAATCGATATGTGCAATAACAGCCGAGTCTTTCTCATCGAATGTATCTGTATATACATCATGGCGAGAAAGTGCTTGAAATGTAAGAGGCGTAACAAACTTCATTGCCGACCCACTCATCATTACTTTTACAATAGCACCAGCTTGTGTCAATTTACTAGTTAACGCAGCCGCTTTAAAGACCGCAATGCCTCCTGTTACACATAGAAGTATCTTTTTCCCTTTTAGCATATGGCTCGTCCTCTTTCTTTTTCAAACTTATAATACTGAAACAGAATTCCCAGCTCATCAGTACCAATATTTCTTCCCTATCGTAAAAAAATAACAACCTACTTGTAAATAGGTTGTTACCGTTACATAGAAAATTATAAAGTCTATGTTTTAATTTGTCGAAAAGAATGTCTTAATCGATGATTTTGCCTTCGCTTGGTACATATTTTAATACTTCTGCATCGATTTCTTCTAATGATTTACCTACACATTTATGAGAAACAGGTTGCTCGATAACACAGTTATCAGCAAGTTGCATTTCACGCGCACGTTTTGCAGCTACTGTTACAAGTGTATATTTAGAATCGATTTTTGTTAATAATGAATCAATTGATGGATTTAACATAATTATAGACCCTCCGTCATTTCTTTATAATATTTTGCTACTCTTTCGCGGCGGCAATGTTCACCAACCACAATTGCTTTAATTCTTTCACAAGCTAATTCAACTTGATCGTTTTCTACAACATAGTCGTAAGCGTCCATCATTTCGATTTCTTCTTTCGCTACCGTTAAACGATTTTCAATAACATCTTCAGTTTCTGTACCACGGCCGACAATACGGTTCTTTAGTTCAGATAAACTTGGAGGTGCTAAGAAAATAAATACACCTTCTGGGAAAGCTTTCTTAACTTGAATTGCTCCTTGCACTTCAATTTCTAAGAATACATCTTTTCCTTCTTGTAATGTTTTTTCAACATAGTCAATCGGTGTTCCGTAATAATTACCTACAAACTCAGCCCACTCAAGTAATTTTTCATTACGAATCATTTCCTCAAATTCTTCTCTCTCTTTAAAGAAATAATCCACACCATCTACTTCACCTTCACGTGGCTTACGTGTCGTTACTGAAATGGAGTACTGAAAACGTGTATCCTCATGACTAAACAGCTCTTTTCGAACCGTTCCTTTACCAACCCCAGAAGGTCCTGAAAGAACGATGAGCAATCCTCTTCTACTTCTCATAAATATGTAAAACCTACCCTTCCTCACTTAAATCTTCTTTATTATTCAAACGATGTGCAATCGTCTCTGGCTGAATTGGACTTAATACCACATGCCCATCATCCATAACAATAACCGCCCTTGTTTTTCTCCCATACGTAGCATCAAGCAAAGCATTATGTTCGCGTGCTTCCTGTACTGTTCGTTTAATAGGAGCTGACTCCGGACTTACAATAGCAATAATTCGATGAGCAGATACAATATTTCCGTATCCAATATTTAAAAACCGCATGGCCATAGTTTGCGCCTCCTAGTAAGTCTATCCGATTTCTCCACCACGTATAACTTTATATATTTTTTGAAAGCTACTCAATATTTTGTACTTGTTCACGAATTTTTTCAAGGTTATTTTTCATTTCTACAACATATTTTGAAATTGTTAAGTCATTTGCCTTAGAACCAATCGTATTAATTTCTCTATGCATCTCTTGCACGATGAAATCCATTTTCCTTCCAACAGGCTCTTCAATCTGCAGTGTTTCACGAAATTGCTCTAAATGACTTTGCAAACGAACTAACTCTTCGTGAATATCACAACGCTCTGCAAAGATTGCGACTTCTGTTAACAATCTTTGTTCATCTAGATCTTGATTATGTAATTCTTTTAAGCGATTTTCTAATCGTTCACGATATTTTTGTGTAACAATCGGTACATGCGGAATAATTGCATTTACACAATTGTGAATCTCTTGTAAACGATACGCTATATCTTTATGTAATCGTTCTCCTTCGCCATCTCTCATCGTTTTTAACATATGAGCAGCTTGGCGAACAGCCTCATATAAACCGTTCTCAAATTGTTCATTTACATTTTCTACTTCTTCAATCGCTGTTACTTCTGGCATTTCCATTAATTGCTGAAGTGTAATAGAATCTTGTAATTGAAATTTTCCTTTTATATCTTCCATAATCGATTGGTACTGCTCAAGAAGCGACCAATTCACACTTAATTTTCTTTCAACAAGCCCTTCACCCGTTATACTAATAGACACTTCAATGCGTCCACGCCGAACTTGTTCTGCAATTATTTTACGAATTTTTTCTTCAAATATCATCATTTGCTTCGGAAGTCGAATACTCATCTCTAGGAAACGGTGGTTCACCGATTTCATTTCTACTGTAATTTGAAAAGTATCATTTTCTACTTTCGATCTTCCAAATCCTGTCATACTACAAATCATTTTTATCACATCCAAGCCATGAAATAACTCAATGAAAAAGGTAATAGAGACAAGGCTCTACTACCTTCTGTAAATTATATCACATTTTCATATCATTGACTATTTCAAGTTTAATCCCTTCTTATATAATACTGGCTTTTCCTTCTTCCCCTTTTTCCCTGTTAATAAAGAACCTACTAACAAGAAGGTCGGAATTGATGACAAACCTCCAATTAACAACCAATCTCTCGCTTGTATTGGCATTGTACTAAAGATCGGTTGTAGCGGTGGGTAATATATAACCACTAACATTAACAGTAAAGAAATAATAACCGCTCCTACTAAATACACGTTCCCAAACGGATTACGGTGGAAGATAGAATGTTCACTCCGGCAATCAAATACATGAATAAGTTGTGCAAGTACCAACGTCGCAAACGCCACAGTTTGTGCATATTTCAGTTCATTTGGATGTTGATTATATGCAATAATAAACGCCACTAACGTCACTGCTCCAATTAGAAAGCCACGGCTTATAATTTTCCAGGCAAGCCCTCTAGCAAATACCCCTTCTTTCGGATGACGCGGCGTTCTCTTCATAACGTCTCCTTCCGCCTTATCCAATCCTAATGCCATCGCCGGTAATCCGTCAGTCACTAAGTTCACCCATAAAATTTGAATGGGAACCATCGGCAGCGGTAATGCAAGTAACATTGCAAATAACATGACTAAAATTTCTCCTACGTTCGATGCTAATAAATAACGAATAAACTTACGTATATTCTCGTATATATTTCTACCTTCTTTAATTGCTGATTTAATCGTAGCAAAATTATCATCTAGCAAAACAAGAGAAGAAGCTTCTTTCGCAACGTCTGTCCCTGTAATTCCCATCGCTATCCCAATATCCGCTGTTTTTATAGCCGGAGCATCGTTTACTCCATCACCTGTCATCGCTACTATATGCCCTTTATTTTGCAACGCCTTAACAATCTTCAATTTATGTTCAGGTGATACTCGAGCAAATACATACGTATCTTCTACAACACTTTCTAGTTCCTCTACATCCATATTCGCGAGTTCTACTCCTTCAACAACACGTCCACCAGGTGGTAAAACCCCTAATTGTTCCGCAATTGCCATTGCTGTCACTTTATGATCTCCTGTAATCATCACTGTTCGAATACCAGCTTCTCTGCACTCTTTTACAGCCTGTTCTACCTCTGGTCTTGGCGGATCAATCATTCCCTGTATCCCGACCAACATAAAATCTTTTTCAACGTCTCTTTCATGTTCAATAGAATCTGTTACTTTTAATGGCTTAAATGCAACTGCAATTGTTCGGAGCGCTTGACTACCTAAACTATGAATAGCCGCCTGTACTTCTTTTCTATACAACTCACTTAACGGTTGTTGCTTATCCCCCCATAAAATCGTTTGACTCATTTGCAGGAGGACATCTGGTGCTCCCTTCGTAACAAGAAACTTTTTCCCCTCTCTATCTCGCACAATAACACTCATCATTTTTCGAGTTGAATCGAATGGAAATTCACGAATAATTTCAAATTTCCCTTTCAGTGCCTCACGCGTTATCCCTGCTTTCATTGCTGCAGCTACAAGTGCTCCCTCAGTTGGATCTCCATCTAATACATACGCCTTTTTCTTTTGAATAATATTTGCGTTATTACAAAGTGAACCAAATGTTAGTAGTTGATACAGTGCTTTTGTTTTAGCTGGATCGCATTCTTTTTCACCTTTCAAAAAAGAGCCATTAGGTTCATATCCTTGACCCGTAACTTTCCATAATTCCCCACCTGACCACATATGTGTTACCATCATTTTGTTTTGCGTCATTGTTCCTGTTTTATCAGAGCATATAACAGAAGCGCATCCTAACGTTTCTACCGCTGGTAACTTCCTTACAATTGCTCTCTTTTTAATCATACGCTGTACACCAAGCGATAAAGCTACTGTAACAATTGCTGGTAATCCTTCAGGAATAGCAGCAACAGCTAGCGACACGCCTGCTAAAAACATATGATACACTTCATTCCCTTGATACACACCGGCTAATACGACAAGCGCTGTCAAAATAAGAGCCACAATAATTAATATTTTCCCGAGTTGCTCTAATCTTCTTTGCAGTGGTGTTTCCATTTGCTCTGCATTTTGTAACATATTTGCAATTTGGCCCATCGCTGTATTCATACCAGTTGCTACAACGACCCCTGTTCCAGCTCCTCGTGTAATCATCGTACCCATAAAAGCCATATTTTTTTGATCACCAATTGAAACATCTTGCCCCTGCAGAGCTTCTACCTTCTTCTGCACCGGTACTGACTCTCCTGTCAAAGCTGATTCTTCGATATATAAACTTGATGCCTCAACAAGACGTACATCCGCCCCAATACGATCACCACTAGAAAATTTAATGATATCACCTAAAACAAGTGCTTTAGACGGTGCTTTTACCCAATTTCCATTCCGCATTACAGTAACTTGCGGGGCGGCTAGCTCTTTTAAAGCTTCCAGTGACTTTTCAGCCTTTCTTTCTTGAAAAAAGCCAAGAATACCATTGATAATAACAATCGCAACAATCGCAATAGAATCAATGTATTCACCTAAAAAAGCTGAAACTATTGTTGCACCAAATAAAACAAGTACCATAAAATCTTTAAACTGCGCCAAAAATACCATCAGTGCAGAAGGCCTTTTGGCTTCATCTAATTCATTTGTACCAAATTTTTTTATTCGCCCTTCTGCTTCCTTCTCTGTAAGCCCAACCTTCACATTCGTATTCGTTCTTTCTTCCACTTCGTGTGCGCGCATTCCATACCAGTTCATCCCGCTATCGACCTCCTGATTCCAGACATACTCTATTGAAAGCTTATTCAGCCTCGTCCAAAAAAATGCTATAATTAACTTTTAGTTAGAAAGGAGTGTTCATTTATGGCATTCGATGGATTATTTACAAGAGCAATTACACATGAAATTGCAAATTCTCTTTACACAGGAAGAATTTCCAAAATATATCAACCTTCAAAATACGAGATTTTATTACATATTCGAGCAAACGGAAAAAATCAAAAACTAATTCTTTCCGCTCATCCGACATATGCACGTTTACACTTAACAAATCAAAATTACGATTCACCTGCACTTCCGCCAATGTTTTGTATGCTTCTTCGTAAGCATTTAGAAGGTGGGTTCATTGAAAAAATTGAACAAATTG
Organism: Bacillus pretiosus; assembly: GCF_052947655.1. Lineage (NCBI taxonomy): Bacteria > Bacillati > Bacillota > Bacilli > Caryophanales > Bacillaceae > Bacillus > Bacillus pretiosus. The sequence goes on from NZ_CM129593.1 coordinate 3,739,610, forward strand.
ATTTAGAGCGCATTATTCAAATTACCGTTCGTAGCAGAAATGAAATTGGTGACGAATCGCTAAAAACATTAGTAATTGAAATAATGGGACGACATAGTAACATCATTTTAGTAGACACAAAAACAAACAATATTTTAGATAGCTTAAAACACGTTTCTTTAGCGGTAAACAGACATCGAACTGTATATGCTGGAGCGGAGTACATTGCACCACCAGCACAACATAAAATTAACCCACTCCAGATTGAAACAAATGATGAATTTATTAGACCGCTAGACTTTCTATCTGGAAATATGGATAAACAGCTTGTCGGCACCTTCACGGGAATTTCGCCGTTATTCGCAAAAGAAGTAGTGAAAAAAGCAGGTATGGTAAATGAAAAAGCATTAGCGGACGCATTTTTCTCCATACAAAAACCATTACTAACTCATACATATTCACCAACAATGACTACTTCAAATGGGAAAGAATTCTTTTATCTTTTCCCTCTTGCACACTTGCAAGGAGAAGACAAGACATTCTCATCTGTTAGTGAATTGCTAGACCGTTTCTTTTTCGGAAAAGCAGAGCGCGACCGTGTAAAACAACAAGCTTATGATTTAGAGCGCTTTATGCAAAACGAAAAAAATAAAAATGAGAAGAAACTCATTAAACTAGAAAAAACATTACAAGATGCCGGAAAAGCAGATAAATATCAACTATTCGGAGAACTACTTACAGCCAATATGTACGCTTTGAAAAAAGGTGATAAAGATATTGAAGTCGTTAACTATTACGACGAAAATGGCGGAACTGTAAAAATTACATTAGATCCTTTAAAAACACCATCTGACAATGCGCAACGCTATTTCCAAAAGTACCAAAAAGCGAAAAATTCAGTTGTTGTTGTAGAAGAACAAATCGAAAAAACAAATGAAGAAATTATTTATTTTGATAGCTTACTTCAACAAATGGAAGCTGCTTCTTCAAAAGATATTGAAGAAATTCGCGAGGAATTAGCTGAAGAAGGTTATATGCGCAATCGTAAAGCAAAAAATGCTAAGAAGAAACCAACTAAACCGGTATTAGACAAATATTTAGCTAGTGACGGAACAGAAATTTTCGTCGGTAAAAACAACAAGCAAAATGATTATTTAACAACGAAGTTTGCCCGTCGTGATGAAATTTGGTTACATACGAAAGATATCCCTGGGTCTCATGTTGTCATTCGTTCTCTTGAACCTACCGAAGAAACCGTGTTAGAAGCTGCTAAAATCGCTGCCTATTTCAGTAAAGCAAAAGATTCTAGTTCTGTTCCTGTAGATTTCACCAAAATACGCCATGTCAAAAAACCGAGTGGTGCAAAACTTGGTTTTGTTACGTACGACAATCAGCAAACCGTATATGTAACACCTGATGCTGATACTGTAATGAAATTAAAAGCGTAAATAAAAAATGCGTTGCTTATAAGCAACGCATTTTTTACATTCGTTCACACTAGTTCATATACCCATTCACTAATTCATAACATCTTTCTTTTGTCATCTTGTATTTTTCATCTGCTGCTTCAATATATTTCATCGTTCCATTATTTTCATCCATAGCAATTGCTTTAACCTTACTTTCCTTTTCTTTAACCCATGCAACTTGTTTCTTTTTCAACGACTGAAACGCATCAGCTGACATCGTATTTTTTAATGTGCTGTAAATTTCATTTAGTTTATTATCCCACAGTTGATAATTTCCTTCTATTTCATTTACTATGTCATTTGTTGACATAACATTTGTATGTTTTTCTTGGTTTTCTAGAGCTGCTAACTCATTTAAAACCTTAGTTTTCCCCACCGCTGACGAAGTTTCTTTTTTTGAACTAGTAGACGTACTAGAATCATTCCCCTTAACTGTTTCTTGCTCTTGAACAAAATCTTTTTTCGTTACCTTTTCTTGCTCTTCATCATCTACATTGTGAGTAATAACCGAGTTTTTTGCGTCGACAGCAACTACTCCGTTACTTTCTTTAAAAATATATTTTTTATTTCCACTATTCTCTTCTCTAACGAAAGAGACATTCTTGAAACCTTGTACTCTAAGAAGTTCTTTAGCTTCTTCTTTAGTTAACTTTAAATCTACTGACGTATTTGATGACCATCTATCCATTAACCATTTTCCATCGGTATACACTAAGACAAATTCCCACATCTCCGCTTCATTACCCATATCATTTGCAAGAGTAAGCGTCTCAATCTTTAAGACATCATTTTTCTGTGAATAAGTTGTCCTCACGTCCGGCTCAATATGAATCGGAAATGGTAACATATCTGTTTCCCTTGATCTATTAAATGTATCAAGCAATCCTGGAAGCTCCTTCTCCACAAACTTATCTGAAACTAGCCCCTCAACGCCTTTTTTAGCTGTAGCTAAATCTCCAGGATTATTTCGGCTCCATCCATTTTCTTTTTCCATCTCACTAAATGCATTTGCTATTGCATCTACACTCTTTCTTACAATCTTTTTCGCTTCTTTTTCTTTCACTTCTGGCGCTTCATCAAGCTGTTCAATCGTTTCATTTACTTGAACTTTGTTTTCACCTTTTTCACAACCTGTTACAACTAGCATACTAGCAGCCAAGCAAAATGATATTACTTTACTTAATTTCTTCATGTACTCACAATCCTTATTCCTTCATATTCGTTACGTTTCCCTATTTCCGAGAGAAATCCAACAATTACCTATTATATCAATAACAGTTGTTTATTTATATATTAAATTTTATATCAGAACGAAACAAAGGACATACTTTCAAAATATATACTAAAAACCTCTTATCCTTTTCTTCCATATTGTCAAAAAAATTGACAGCGCTCTTTCGAATTTGTATAAAATTTTTGACACCTTGTAAAGAAACTGAAATTGTGATCGATATTTTTCTCATTCTCCCACTGATAATTGAAATAATCTGTATTTCACGAGCAGCCCACCACCCATAAATAGCGGGATAAAGTGAAACTTTAATCAGTGGGGGTTTTCTTCATCCCCCACCTAACTCCTTTGCTTTCGCTGAATTTTGAGGTGTGGGTCTTACTGCCCATTAAAGCGGGATAAATTCCCTACCTAAAAGATATGCAATTTCTGTTATCTTTTCTCTAACAATATTTTTTGGCACGCTATTTGCTTTATTCAATACTGTGAATAGGGGGAATTAACATGACTTTAAAAATTAATAAAATCCAAAATCAACTACAAAATTATGAAATTGACGGATTGCTTATTACAAAAAAAGAAAATCGCCAATATGCAACAGGCTTTACAGGTAGTGCTGGCGTCGTCTTAATCTCTGCGGATAAAGCTGTTTTTATAACTGATTTTCGCTATGTAGATCAAGCAAAATCACAAATAAAAGATGCTGAAATTATTATGCATAAAGGAAATTTAGAAAAAGAAATTGCAAATCAAGTATCAAAATTAAACATTCAAAAACTCGGAATTGAAGAGAACAACATGACATTGCAACAATATAAAAACTTACAAAAATACGTACATGTAGAAATGGTTCAAGTGTGCGAAATCATCGAAAATATTCGTATTATTAAAGACATGCCTGAAATAGAAACAATGAAAATCGCAGCTAATATTGCTGACGAAGCATTTCACCACATCCTTACGTTTCTAAAACCAGGAATAAGTGAAAATGATGTACGAGATGAGTTAGAATTTTTCATGAGAAAAAAAGGAGCTACATCCTCTTCATTCCAAATCATTGTAGCTTCTGGCGTTCGTTCTTCACTTCCTCATGGAGTTGCATCAAATAAAATAATCGAACGAGGCGACGTTGTTACATTAGATTTCGGTGCACTTTACGATGGATATTGTTCCGATATAACTCGTACTGTAGCAATCGGAGAACCATCCGAAGAATTCAAAAAGATATACAATGTTGTACGAGAAGCGTTAAAACGTGGGACTGAAGCAATTAAGCCTGGAGAAACTGCGAAAAGTATCGATGATATAACGAGAGATTACATTACAGAACATGGATACGGTCAATATTTTGGACACTCTACTGGTCATGGTCTTGGATTAGAAATACATGAACCTCTTCGTCTATCCCAAGAAAGTAAGGCTACTTTAGAAGAAGGTATGGTTGTTACCGTTGAACCTGGTATTTACATACCAAACTGGGGCGGTTGTAGAATTGAAGATGATATTGTCATCACAAAAGACGGATATGAAGTTATTACAAAATCAAATCGGGAACTAATTGTTATCCCTTGTTGAAATCATAGAAAAAAATGCCACCGAATAAGGTGGCATTTTCTTTTATTCATTAGCGAATAGCTTTTCATTTACTTTTTTAGCGACTACCGCTACCAACATTAAAATGCATATTAAATATATCGATTTCGCAATAAATAACCAGCCTTGAAACATTACAATTCCATCTATTATCTCATTTCCTTTCAATAACAAAAATGGAATCGTGCTTATTACAATGACAAACTCGATGCTGAAAACAATTTTCTTTTTTCGGCTATATGCCTTCCATTCTTTCCAGCGATACATAGGTGCAAAAATCAATACTCCTATACATATGCCCTGAAACAACTGATAATAGTAAACAAACGAGCACACCATAATAACCTATTTTCTCTCTCATTCGTACTCCCCCATTCTACTTCTCCTTTAATATGTAACTTACTACGCTTATAACAATTCTTAGAAAAACAACAACGACAATTACAAGATAAAGACCTTTTGCAGAAGACATCCATTCTTGAAAAATAGACATTTTCTCCATTTGCTTCTGCCCTTCTATTAAAATAAACCCTACGAAAAATGAGCAAATAACAATGATACCTATCATCATTCCGATACTTTTCTTACTATATTGTTTCATATCTTCCCAGTTATATAAAAGTATAAATACAAACCCGAAAACAGGTATAATACTGATCCATTCATTACTTGTAAACAGATTCAAAATGATTAATAGACTACAAGAAAGGATGAATCCCCAAAACCCAATTTTTTTGCGCATAAACCCTCCTTAAATTCCATTTTTAGGATTAATTGTATTGTAACATCCATTTCTACTTCTTACCATTACAGTACATGAAATTTCACTTTTTTCTTTTTCCTATACTCACATACTTTTACTGCTTTCATACAATAAACTACACGAATGCCTAAAGGATGTGAATGTTATGGGAGTTGAATTAACGCTGTTGCATGCTCTCTATATTCTTTGTTTACTCACTATTATTACTTTTTTTATTCTCCGGAAAGATACGACGATTATTTGTATCGTTTTTATCTTTTTATTAGCATTAACCGCTACAAGTTCTATCCCTCTTGCCGTTAGCGGTATTTTTCAAAGTTTCATTTACGCTATTACTGAACTATTACCAACTATATTAATCATCTCCATTATCGTATCAATGAGCAATCTACTCGTTCATACTGGCATAAATGATACGATGATTTCACCATTTACAAAGATGATTCGTACCCCTACCCTCGCCTACTGGATTATCGGCCTTTTAATGATGACAATTTCTTTCTTCTTTTGGCCTTCTCCAGCTGTCGCTTTAATGGGAGCTATTTTATTACCCGTCGCTGTACGCGTCGGCCTTCCACCAATTGGAGTTGCCATTGCTATGAACTTGTTCGGACACGGCATCGCCTTATCTGGTGACTTCGTTATTCAAGGTGCACCGAAATTAACAGCGGATGCTGCTGGTTTTCCTGTTTCCAGCGTTGTTTCTGCCAGTGTTCCCCTCGTTATCGTTATGGGTATTGTGACAACTTCCGTCGCATTTTTCTTCTTACGAAAAGAATTCCATACAGGCTTATCTATACAAGAATCTATCCCATCAACTGAGTCTTCTAAAACGCTCACTTCATTATCTCCTCGGACAAAAAAATGGCTCGCTATTTGTATTCCGATCGTATATGCCATCGATATCCTTTGCATGATTCAATTTAAACTACAAGGAAGCGACGCAACTGCACTTATCGGCGGGACGACTGTTATTATGATTATCATTATTTCCCTCATCGCTTACAAAGGAAATGGACTGAATAAAACGACCGATTATTTTATAGAAGGGCTCCAATTTGGATTTAAAATTTTCGGCCCAGTTATTCCAATTGCTGCACTCTTTTATTTAGGAGATAGCGGTTTTGTAAAAATTATCGGAGACTATTTACCGAAAGGTTCACATGGAATCATTAACGACTTAGGGATCGCCTTATCTCAAACTGTTCCTTTAAACCAATATGTATCGGCGGGAACATTAACTATCGTTGGTGTCATAACAGGCTTAGATGGGTCTGGTTTTTCCGGTATATCACTTGCTGGTTCAATTGCCAATCTTTTCGGAACAGCACTTGGGCATGGAACAGCTACATTAACAGCACTCGGGCAAATTGCTGCAATCTGGACCGGAGGCGGGACTTTAATTCCTTGGGCGCTTATTCCTGCCGCTGCCATTTGTAAAGTGGATCCATTTGAACTTGCAAGACGAAATTTTTTACCGGTTGTGATTGGCTTAATTGTCACCACAATCGTTGCGATGTTTATCCTATAACATAAGCAAGTGTTCTCTTGCTTATGTTTTTTTATTGTAAAATTCATCATGAATTACTGGCTTTCAAAAGGAGTTATGTATATGTTAGCGAAATTATATTAAGAGAGTATTTATTCCAAAACGTTTACGAGAAACAGATTACTTCCATTAGAAAAGGGGACATAACTATGAATGAATTGATTTTCGTCTTATTAATTTGTCCATTACTTATCTTTATCGTTTCTGTTATTGGAACGCGCAAGACGAAAACGTATTACGTAATGCCGATTGTAACGTTTGCTAGTTTTTTAATAATAGGTGTTATCGCCTTTACTCCAAAATTTTTCTTTTGGGTTGGCATGTATAGCATTTTCTCATTTATTGTTTCTTATATGACGCTATTGTTTGTAAGAGGATATGAAGTTGCGGAAAATGCTAAATAGTTGTTAGCAAGGAGACAGGAATATGGTTTTCTTTGATATTGATGGAACTTTACTTGATTATGAGGCCGCTGAAAGAAATGGTATTATAGATTTTTTTCAAATATATAATACTATTTTTTCAGGCAATGAATTAGAGGCAATGAATTAGAGGCAACGAAAGTCTGGCATGAATTATCAGAAGAATATTTCAACAAATTTTTATCCAAAGAATTATCTTTTCAAGAACAACAAAGTATGCGAATGTATCATTTATTTAAAGCATATGGAGTAAACTTATCTCCCGAGGAATCTCAGCATAAATTCAATCAATATATAGAACTATATAAGAACAACTGGACCGCGTTTGAAGATGTAAACTATACATTACAGACCTTGCAGGAAAAAGGGCACTCATTAGGTATCATTAGTAATGGTGAATATGAGCAACAAGTCGAAAAGTTAACTACTCTAAACATTCTACAATATTTCAAATACATATTTACTTCTAGTGAAATTGGGATATCGAAACCAGACCCTAAAATTTTTCAAAGAACTGTATTACAATCAAATCTTGAAATGAAAGATTGCTATTATATTGGCGATCGATTAGAAACAGATGCAATTAGTAGTACAGCAGCTGGAATGCATGGGATATGGTTAAATCGGGATAACTTGCAACTCAAGTTTGATGTTCCTACTATCTGTTCTTTACATGAAGTTTTAACAATAATATAAAAAGACGACCGCGTTCCCCCGCGGTCGTCTTTTTTCGTGTTACGCTGTGATCCAAGCTTCATTAGCTGGATTTTTACGCCACTCTTGTAATTTTTTCGTTTCAGCTTGTCCGATCATACCTTTTTCTGCTGCAACTTCAGTTAATGCACTGTAATCACTTAAAGAATATGATGCTACGTTTGCTACTTCTAGTTTCTCTTTTCCTGACTCAAGCTCGTATGTGAAGATTGATACGATTCCTAATACTTCACAGCCAGCTTCGCGAAGTGCTTCTACACATGTAATTGCACTACCGCCAGTTGAAATTAAGTCTTCTACTACTACTACTTTTTGACCTTTTTCAGCTTTTCCTTCGATTTGGTTCCCTTTACCGTGACCTTTTGCTTTACTACGCACGTAGCACATTGGTAAATCCATACGATCGCTTACCCATGCAGCGTGCGCAATACCAGCAGTTGCTGTTCCTGCAATAACTTCTACAGTTGGGAAGTGCTCTTTAATTAACTCTTCTAATCCAGCTGCAATCGCTTGACGTACTTTTGGATAAGATAAAGTTAAACGATTATCACAATAAATTGGTGATTTCATACCTGAAGACCAAGTGAATGGATCATTCGGTTGTAAAAATACTGCTCCAATTTCTAATAAATGCGATGCGATTTCTTTTTTCATACTGTTACACCTTCCCACTGTTGTTTTACTGTTTTATACGCTTCAAGCGGATTTCCCGCTTTTGTAATACTACGTCCAACTACGATGTAGCTTGAGCCAAGTTCCCTCGCACGTTTCGGTGTTGCTACGCGCACCTGGTCATTTACATCATCGCTTGCAAGACGAATCCCCGGTGTTACTGTTACAAATTCATTTCCGCATACTTCACGTAATTTCGGAACTTCAAGTGTTGAACAAACAACACCATCAAGTCCACTTTCTTTCGTTAGTTTTGCATAATGAGCAACCGCTTCTTCTAACGTTTTCTCAATGCCAATCTCTTTTTTCATCATAGCTTCCGAAGTGCTTGTTAGTTGTGTAACTGCAATACAAATCGGTCTCTCTTTTCCTTCTTGCTTACCTTCCTCTAATCCCTCAATCGCAGCTTTCATCATACTGCTTCCCCCAGCAGCATGAACATTTACCATATCAACATCTAGACTAGCTAGGCTACGCATAGCGCTTTTTACTGTATTCGGAATATCATGAAGTTTTAAATCTAGGAAGATCTTATGCCCTTTTTCTTTTAAGTACGTAATAATCGCAGGGCCTTCTTTGTAAAATAACTCCATACCCACTTTGACAAATAACTCTTCCCCTTCAAAGTGGTGTAAGAATTGTTCTACATCTTGTTTCCCTGGAAAATCTAGTGCAACGATTAACGACTGTGACATGTTTGTTTCCAGCTCCTTCCTTGACATTCCGAAATATGATCAAATCCTAATTCATCTAGTAATGCTGGTAATTCTTCAATAATTGTCGGACATACGAACGGATCGATAAAGTTCGCTGTTCCAACTGCAACCGCGCTTGCGCCAGCATAGAAGAATTCAATTACATCTTCCGCAGTTTCAATACCACCCATTCCGATAATCGGAATGTTAACCGCTTGACTTACTTCATGTACCATACGAATTGCTACTGGCTTAATCGCAGGACCTGATAATCCGCCTGTACGGTTTGCTAAAATTGGTTTAGCTGTTTTTAAATCTAGACGCATACCAAGCAATGTATTAATCATCGTTAAACCGTCCGCACCCGCATTTTCAATTGCTTTTGCAATCTCCACAATGTTTGCCACGTTCGGTGACAATTTCACATATACCGGTACTTCAGAAACCTCTTTTACTCGCTTCGTTAAATCAGCAGCAATTTCAGGATTCGTACCAAAAGCGATACCACCCGTTTTTACGTTTGGACAAGAAATATTTAATTCTAGCGCATGAACATTAGGTGCCTTTGAAATTTCTTTCGCAACTGCTACATAATCCTCAGCTTGTGAGCCAGCAACATTCGCAATAATCGGAAGATCAAATTGCTCGAGAAAAGGTAATTCAGAATTCATTACCTTTTCTAATCCAGGATTTTGAAGCCCGATTGCATTTAGCATTCCGCCTGGTGTTTCCGCAACACGAGGCGTTGGGTTTCCGTAACGAGGCTGTTCTGTTGTCGCTTTAATCATAATTGATCCAAGTACACTTAAATCATAGAACTGTGCATACTCACGACCAAATCCGAAGCAACCAGATGCTGGGATGATTGGATTTTTTAATGATAACCCTGGTAATTCAACTTGCAATCTGTTCATAGTACAACCTCCCCGATTGGAAATACTGGTCCGTCGCTACACACCTTCTTGTAAGAATGTCCACTCGGATCTGCTTGTAAATGACATACACATGCGAAACATGCTCCAATGCCACAGCCCATACGCTCTTCTAATGAAATGTAGGCTTTTCTCTCTTTATAGCGTCCTTCTAATGCACGAAGCATCGCTAAAGGTCCACATGAGTATAGAATGTCAAAGTCAATTCCATAGCTATCAATTACATCTGTTACAAAGCCTTCTGTACCATGCGTACCATCAACTGTTGCAACATACGTATCACCAAGCTCTGCGAATTTCTCTTCATAGAAGACAACATCTTTCGTTTGGAAACCTAAGATGTGAATAACGCGTACTCCCTTTGCTACAAGACGCTGTGACAATTCATATAGTGGTGGTACACCAATTCCCCCTCCAACTAATAGAGCCGTTTGTCCAGCTTCCGCTTCTTCTACAGGAAAACCATGTCCAAGTGGTCCTAACACATCTACAAGTTCGCCTTGTTTTCTTTTCGCTAATGTTTTTGTTCCTTGTCCTTCCGCACGATATAGCATTGTAAATTCGTTCTTGTCTTGATCGACATTACAAATACTAATTGGACGGCGCAGAAGGGGCGTAATGCCCTCTGCTACCTTAATGTGTACAAACTGCCCTGGATCGTTCATTTGCTGCACTAGATCCCCTTGAAGCACTAATTCGTAAATGTTTTTTGCGATTTCTTTTTGGTTAACGACGATCATATTTTGCTTTTGCATCATGCATGTACCACCTCGTGACGCTTCGTTTGCGTAATTTCTTTCATTGAATGAGCTGAGAATGTCATAGATTCTAGTACTCGTAAGATTGCTCTCGTTGTATCAAGTGATGTTAAGCAAGCCACACCATTTTCTACTGATTCACGGCGAATGCGGAAACCATCACGCGCTGGTTGTTTGCCTTTTGTTAATGTATTGATTACAAACTGTGCTTTTCCTTGACGGATAATATCAAGTAAGTTGTATTCTTCAGAATCAATTTTATTTACAACTTGCACTGGAATGTTTTGCTCTGCTAACGATTGTGCTGTTCCAGCTGTTGCTAATAAGTTATAGCCGATTTCGTGGAAACGTTTTGCAATTTCCATTGCTTCTTCTTTATCTTTATCCGCTACAGTGATGATTACTGATCCGTGCGTTGGGATGTTAATTCCTGAAGCAACTAACCCTTTGTATAATGCTTTTTCAAGTGTTAAGTCTTTACCCATTACTTCCCCTGTTGATTTCATTTCAGGTCCTAATGTTGTATCAACTGAACGTAGCTTCGCAAATGAGAATACCGGTGCTTTTACATACACTTCTTTCTCTTCTGGGTGATAACCAGTTCCATATCCTTGTTCTACAAGATCTTGACCTAAAATAACTTTCGTTGCAACATTCGCCATCGGTACGCCTGTAATTTTACTTAAGAATGGTACTGTACGACTCGCACGTGGATTTACTTCAATTACATACACTTCATCTTTGAATACTACAAACTGAATGTTTAGTAATCCAACAATGTTTAAACCTTTTCCAAGTGCAATTGTATGTTCAATAATTTGTTCTTTCAGTTTTGCAGATAAGCTTTGCGGTGGATATACTCCGATTGAGTCACCAGAGTGAACTCCAGCGCGTTCAATATGTTCCATAATACCTGGAATGAATACATTCTTACCGTCTGAAATTGCATCTACTTCAATTTCTTTACCAACCATGTAACGATCGATTAATACTGGGTGATCTGCGTGAACTTTAACCGCATTTTTCATGTAGTGCAGCAGTTCTTCTTGACGATATACGATTTCCATCGCGCGTCCACCTAGTACGTAAGATGGTCTTACTAATACTGGGTAACCAATTTTGTCAGCGATTGCTACCGCTTGCTCTACAGTCGTTGCTGTTTTACCAACTGGTTGCGGAATACCAAGTTGTGTTAGAGCTGCTTCAAACTTATCACGATCTTCTGCACGGTCTAAATCTTCAAGTGATGTTCCTAAGATTTTCACACCGTGAGCCTCTAATTTAGCAGCTAAGTTAATTGCCGTTTGTCCACCGAATTGGACGATAACACCTTCTGGTTTTTCTAAATCGATAATGTGCATTACATCTTCGATTGTTAATGGTTCAAAGTATAATTTGTCAGAAATACTGAAGTCTGTTGAAACTGTTTCTGGATTGTTATTAACAATGATTGCCTCATATCCCGCTTCTTTAATTGCCCATACAGAGTGAACTGTTGCATAGTCAAACTCAACACCTTGACCGATACGGATTGGACCAGATCCTAGAACTACTACACTCTTACGATCTGTTCTAACTGATTCATTCTCGTCACCATATGTGCTGTAGTAGTATGGTGTTGCAGATTCAAACTCTGCCGCACAAGTATCTACCATTTTATAAACAGGAGTTATGTTGCTTTCTTTACGCATATCGTAAATTTCACGCTCTGTTTTGTTCCAAGCATTGGCGATGTAATGGTCACTGAAGCCCATTTCCTTCGCTGATTGTAATACTTCCATATTTCCTACATTTGCTTTTACTTCGCGTTCCATGTTTACGATATTTTCAACTTTTTGTAAGAAGAAGAAGTCCATTTCACACCAATTGTTGATTTCTTCTTTCGTTACACCTTGACGAATTGCTTCTGCTACAATAAACAGTCGCTCATCATCAGCTTTTATAATGCGTTTTTTCATTGTCTCTTTATCAAGCTCTTTTAAATGCTCTAACTCTAAGTGATAAACACCAAGTTCTAAAGAACGAATCGCTTTTAATAATGATTGCTCTAAGTTACGTCCGATTGACATAACTTCACCAGTTGCCTTCATTTGTGTACCCAGTGTTCTGTTTGCTGATTCAAACTTATCAAATGGCCAGCGTGGAATTTTTGAAACAACATAGTCTAATGCTGGTTCGAAACAAGCATATGTTTTTTGTGTTACTGGATTTATAATTTCATCTAATGTTAAACCGACTGCAATTTTTGCCGCTAGCTTCGCAATTGGATATCCAGTTGCTTTAGATGCTAGTGCAGATGAACGACTTACACGCGGGTTTACTTCGATTACATAATATTGGAAGCTATGTGGATCAAGTGCAAGCTGAACGTTACATCCACCTTCAATTCCTAATGCACGAATAATTCGTAATGAAGTGTTTCGTAACATTTGATATTCACGGTCACTTAATGTTTGGCTCGGTGCTACAACGATAGAATCACCTGTGTGAACCCCAACTGGATCGATATTTTCCATGTTACATACTACAATCGCGTTATCATTTGAATCACGCATTACTTCATATTCAATTTCCTTACAACCAGCAATGCTCTTTTCTAATAAACATTGTGTTACCGGACTATGTTTTAATCCACCTGATACGATTTCAATTAGTTCTTCTTCATTACTACAGATTCCGCCACCTGTTCCCCCCATTGTAAATGCTGGGCGAACAATAACTGGATATCCAATTTCTTTTACAAATTCATGTGCTTCTTCTAGCGTATGAATAATGGTACTAGATGGAATTGGTTCATTTAATTCCTGCATTAAGGTACGGAATAAATCACGATCCTCCGCTTGCTCGATTGCTGATAATTTTGTTCCTAAAATTTCAACTCCGCACTCTTCAAGTATGCCTGATTTCGCAAGTTCAACAGCCATATTCAGGCCTGTTTGACCACCTAATGTTGGTAAGATTGCATCTGGACGTTCTTTACGAATGATACGGCTTACGAATTCTAGTGTTAATGGTTCTATATATACTTTATCTGCCGTTGCAGTATCTGTCATAATTGTTGCTGGGTTAGAGTTAACAAGGATTACTTTGTAACCTTCTTCTCTAAGAGATTGACAAGCTTGTGTACCAGAGTAGTCAAACTCTGCTGCTTGCCCAATTACAATTGGTCCTGATCCGATTACTAAAATTGTGTTAATGTCTAGGCGTTTTGGCATAACTCTTCCCCTTCTTTCTTGAAGTTTTCAATCATTGCTAAGAAATCTTCGAACAAATCGTTTGCATCTTCTGGTCCTGCAGAAGCTTCTGGATGGTATTGTACTGTAAATGCTGGGAACTTCGTATGACGAAGACCTTCTACTGTTCCATCATTTAAAGCAACATGTGTAATTTCAAGTTCTGTATTTTTAACTGATTCTTCTTCTACTGCGTAACCATGATTTTGAGATGTAATTGCTACTTTTCCAGTTGCAAGATGTTTTACCGGATGGTTTAAACCACGGTGACCGAATTTTAACTTACTTGTATTCGCACCAGATGCTAGAGCGAATAGTTGATGTCCTAAGCAAATTCCGAATAAAGGAACTTTACCGATAATGTCTTTTAACATTTCAATTGCTTCTGGTACATCTTTTGGATCTCCAGGTCCGTTACTTAACATAATTCCATCTGGGCTAAGACGTAAAATTTCTTCTGCTGTTGTATTGTAAGGTACTACAATTACATCACAGTCACGTTTATTTAATTCTCGTAAAATACCATGTTTCATTCCAAAGTCTACAAGTACAACTCGGTGTCCACGGCCTGGGCTTGGGTATGGATCTTTCGTTGATACGCGTTTCACGTGATCTGTAAATACTGTCGCTTTTAATTGGCTCACGATGTATTCCACATCTGCATCCATGTTACATAGACGTCCACGTAATGTACCGTATTGACGAATTTTTCTCGTTAATTTTCTTGTATCAATTCCTGCTAACCCTGGGATATTTCTTTCTTTTAAGTAATCATTTAACGAAATTTCATTACGGAAGTTTGATGGATGATCACAAATTTCGTTTACGATTAAACCATTTACAGATGGGTGAATTGATTCAAAATCGTCACGGTTGATGCCGTAGTTTCCGATTAATGGGTACGTGAATGTTACGATTTGACCGCAATATGATGGATCAGATAATGTTTCTTGATATCCAGTCATTCCTGTTGTAAATACAACCTCACCTGACTTTTCGATTTCTCCTCCGAAACCTTTTCCAATTAATACTGTTCCATCTTCTAAGATAAGTTGTCTTTTCATACTAATGCACTCTCCTTTTGCCATGCGATCTTACCACCAACGATTGTCATTACCGGCCATCCTTGGCATTTCCAACCTGCGAATGGTGTATTTTTTCCTTTTGATAAGAATGTTGTTGGGTCAATCTCTTCTTCTTGTTCTAAATCAATGATTGTAATATCAGCTGTTCTACCTTCTTTCAGGCGACCTGCTTCTAAGCCGAATGTATCAGCTGGTTTTTCTGTTAAGAATTGAATTAACTGCTCTAATGTAATAATTCCTTTTTTCACAAGGTTTGTGTATAGAAGTGGGAATGCTGTTTCAAAACCAGTAATTCCGAATGGTGCTCTTTCAATTCCTTGCGCTTTCTCTTCCGCTGTATGCGGTGCATGATCAGTTGCGATCATATCAATTGTTCCATCTAATAAACCTTCAATTAGTGCTGCGTGATCTTCTTTTCCACGAAGCGGCGGGTTCATTTTAAAGTTAGGATCAGCTGATGGGATATCATCTTCACATAACACTAAGTGATGAGGTGTTACTTCTGCTGTTACTTTAATTCCAGCGCGTTTCGCATCTCGAATTACGCGTACAGAACCTTTCGTACTTACGTGACATACGTGATAGTGACAATCTGCCGCTTCAGCAAGCAGTATATCCCTTGCAATATGTACAGATTCACATACTGATGGGATACCGTTTAATCCGTGTTTCTCAGAAAACTTCCCTTCATGTACACAACCTTTATTAATAAGAGTATTCTCTTCACAATGCGCAACTACTGCCATATTTAATTTCGCTGCACGCTTCATAGCAGCTAACATCATGCTAGCATCTTGTACGCCTACACCGTCATCAGTGAAAGCAAATGCTCCAAGTTCTTTTAATGTTTCGAAATCTGTCATTTCAGAACCAGCTTGGCGTACTGTAATTGCTCCGTATGGTAGTACGTTGACATGCGCTTTTTCTTTAATACGATTTTGCAAGTCTTCCATATGTTCTCTGCAATCTGGTACTGGGCGTGTATTTGGCATTGCACAAATTGTAGTGAATCCACCTTTTGCCGCTGCTAGTGTACCTGTTTCAATTGTTTCTTTATGTTCACCACCTGGTTCACGAAGGTGTACGTGTACATCTACTAATCCAGGTGCGATTAACTTTCCGTTCACATCGATTACTTCAGCATTATCTGCCGTAATATTTTCTGCTACCTTAGCGATTTTACCGTCTTGTACGAGAAGATCTGTTGCTACGATTTTTCCTTCTTCATTCATATAACGACCATTTTTAAACAAGTAATTCATGTTTCATTCCTCCTAATACATTTGGTAAGGCGCGTTTTAGTACAGCCATTCTTACGTAAACTCCATTTTCCATTTGTTTAAATATGCGTGAACGCTCACACTCAACAAGTTCACTTGCAATTTCAACATCACGGTTTACAGGAGCTGGATGCATAATAATGCTTCCTTCTTTCATACGCTTTTCTCTTTCCACTGTTAATCCGTGTTTCTCATGATACTCTTTCATAATGTCTGTTTCATAATGATCATGACGCTCATGTTGTACACGAAGTAACATCATTACATCCACTTCTGGAACAAGTTCATCTAATGGTTTGTATGTTCCAAACGTGCTGTCTTCATCTTTCCACTCTTCTGGACTTGCAAAGTAAATTGTTGCACCCAGTTTCGTTAATGCTTCTGCATTAGAACGTGCTACTCGGCTATGACGAATATCTCCTACTATCGCAATCTTTAATCCTTCAAATCTTCCAAACTCTTGTTTAATTGTAAGAAGATCGAGTAGGCACTGCGTTGGATGGTTTCCACATCCATCTCCAGCGTTTAAGATTGGGATATTTACCTGTTCTTTTAGTTCATCGAAGTAGCGATCTTGCTCATGGCGGACGATCACCGCTTTTGTTCCGATTGATTCCAGTGTTCTTATCGTATCGTATAAAGTTTCTCCTTTTTGTACGCTTGATGCATCCGCTGAAAAGTTTAAAACTTCAAGTCCTAATCTCTTCTCAGCAACTTCAAAGCTAAATCTCGTTCTCGTACTATTCTCAAAGAACAAGTTCGCAACAAAAGTTTGCTCTGTCGTTTTGCTCTCTTTTCCATTCGCGAAATCTTCTGCGTCTTTTAGGATTTCTGAAATTTCTACTTCCGATAATTCACTCATCGTTAACAAATGGCTCATCGTCATCCCTCATCTTTCTGATTTTTATGTTACCACTTTTGTATTTTTATAACAACTTTTGCATAAAAATACCCTAGTCATTTGAGACTAGGGTGCAAGGAAGAAGCCACCCTTTCCGGTCTCACAGGACTGAATTAAAAGGTTATTATTATGAAGCAATCTGCTTAGATTGTTTTATTTGTTTCGTTTCTGGTAGTAGTAGATTTAATAGTACACCCACAATTGCTGCTAGTGCCATTCCTTCTACTTGGAACGATTCTCCTACGTGGAGTACCGCTCCACCAATACCGATTACTAGTATTACTGATGCAATCATTAAGTTTCGTTTGTCACTTAGGTCTGTTTTATCATCTACCATCATGCGTAATCCGCTTGATGCAATTACACCGAATAGTAAGATTGATACACCACCCATAACTGGTGTTGGGATCGAATGAATCAGTGCAGAAATCTTACCGATAAATCCGAACATGATTGCAAACACTGCTGAGCCGATGAATAAGTATACACTGTATGCTCTCGTAATTGCTAACACACCGATGTTTTCACCATACGTTGTATTCGGTGGTCCACCTATTAGTGATGCAATCAATGTTGCTATTCCATCACCGAAGATTGAGCGATGTAAACCTGGTTTTTCAATTAAATCTCTTTTAATAACATTTCCTAGTACAATTTGATGTCCGATATGTTCTGAAATTGTTACTAATGCTACTGGTACCATCAAGAGTACAATCTTCCACGAAAACTCCGGAGTATATGTTACAAATGGTACTGTGAAATCTGGTACAACAAACCATTTTGCCTCAGCTACCGGCTTTAAGTTTACTAGCCCTTGGAAGTAAGCAAAGATATATCCGCCGATAATGCCCAGTAACACTGGTATGATACTGAAAAACCCTCTTCCGAATATAGAGCAGATAATTGTAATTGCTAATGTTACTAATGCTACTGAAAAGTGTGTAAAGCTATATTTGCCATCCGCACCGTTCATCGCCATGTTAACTGCTGTATGTGCTAAAGCTAGACCGATTACCATTACGACTGGACCAACTACGATTGGCGGAAGTAATTTCATAATCCACTCTGATCCTGACTTCTTAATTCCGAGTGAGATTAAGATGTACACAAGTCCTGCAAACAAACCACCAAGCATTGCTGCTCCAGGTCCACCTGCTGTTTTCGCTGTTATAATCGGTGCGATAAAGGCGAATGATGATCCTAGATAGGCAGGTACTTGACCTTTCGTTATAAGAAGAAACGCTAGCGTTCCTAATCCACTTGATATTAATGCTACTGACGGATTCAATCCTGTTAAAAACGGAACAAGCACTGTTGATCCAAACATCGCGAACAAATGTTGTATACTTAAAAATAACCATTTTCCCGGTTTCGGTACTTCATTAACGTCTAACACTGGCTTTTGTTCCATTGTTACATCCTCCTTCAGTTTAAATCTTTGCAATAAAAAAACTCTTTGTGCCTGTGCACAAAGAGTCCTACACTTTCGTATGCCAAATTTGACATATGAAAGCCAAGACCCTTTGGCAGCCTCACAGGACTACATTTAAAAGGGCTTTACTTATCGTATATGCTTACTCGATCTTGTTGATCTGTCTCTTGCAAATCAACTTCGATACGCTCTTCACTTGATGTTGGAATGTTCTTTCCTACATAATCAGCGCGAATTGGTAGTTCACGATGACCTCTATCAACAAGAACCGCCAGTTGGATTTGTGATGGTCTACCTAAATCCATAAGAGCATCCATTGCTGCTCGAACTGTTCTTCCTGTATATAATACATCATCCACAAGGATAACTTTTTTCTTCGTAATATCTACAGGGATATCAGAACCTTTTACAAGTGGTTCTTCATTTTTCGATTGTAGTGTTAGATCATCACGATATAACGTAATATCTAGCTCTCCAACTTCCATTTCTTTTCCTTCAATTTGACCAATTCGTTCTGCCAAACGTTGTGCAATAAAAATTCCACGAGTTTTAATTCCGACAAGAACACAATTATCGACACCTTTATTTCGTTCCACGATTTCATGACTAATTCGTGTTAAAGCGCGGCGAATCATTTGGTCATCTAAAACGACAGCTTTCTCTTGCATGCTCTACACCTCCAAGCTTTTTTCTTGCGTGAGAGTAATGGTATAAAAAAAGTCCTCTCAGCGTGTGCGAGAGGACTTTTGAAAAAAGGGTACAGCATACCCTATATATTTCAAACCGTTACCTTCTCAACCTCACGGGGCTGTGTTAAAGGATCATTATTTAACTGTTGTCAGTATCTCAGTTTTCTTATGATTTGTCAATACTATTTCCGTAAAATATTTAATGCGTCTTCAAACACTTCTGGAATCGGTGCCTCAAACTGAATATATTCACCAGTACGAGGATGGTCAAACCCTAAAATACCTGCGTGAAGTGCTTGTCCATTCATGTCTAATGTTTTCTTCGGACCATACTTCGGATCTCCTGCAAGTGGATAGCCAATATATTTCATATGAACACGAATTTGGTGCGTACGTCCCGTTTCTAAGCGACATTCTACAAGTGTAAAATCTTTAAAGCGTTCTAACACCTGGAAGTGTGTAACAGCATTCTTACCATTTTCATCAACTGTCATGCTTTGACGTTCTTTCTTATCGCGACCAATTGGCGCATCGATCGTTCCTTTATCATGCGGAATCACACCGTGTACAATCGCTTTGTAACGTCTTGTTACTGTTTTTGCTACAAGTTGATTTACAAGTGACTCATGCGCCACATCATTTTTAGCAACCATTAATAGTCCAGATGTATCTTTATCAATACGATGCACAATACCAGGACGCATTACACCGTTAATACCTGACAGGTCTGTACAATGGTGCATAAGTCCGTTTACAAGCGTACCGCTTGTATGCCCTGGAGCTGGATGTACAACCATACCACGTGGCTTATTTACAACGAGTACATCTGCATCTTCATAATAAATTTCTAAGCCCATATCTTCTGCTTGGATATCTAACTCTTCTGGATCAGGAATCGTTACTGTAATTTCATCGTTTTCTTTAACTTTATAATTCACTTTTACCGATTTTCCATTAACTGTAACGACATCATCTTTAATCCATTGTTGTACTTGTGAACGTGACCATTCACTGTTTATTTCTGCAACGAATTTATCAATTCGCTCACTTTTTTGTTCTTCTGCAACTGTTACTTGTACTACTTCACTCATTCAATTACTCCTTCGTTTTCTTGCCTTCTAATAATGTTTGAATAATAATTAATACAACACCAATACATAATGCTGAATCAGCTATATTGAATACTGGATAGTTGTACGAGAAAATATACACGTGAATGAAATCCACTACTTCTTGTCTAAATACACGATCAATGAAATTACCAATTGCTCCGCCTAATATTAGACCTAATGAAATCCCTAGAAGTTTGTCTGTTTTCGCATATTTTTGCATATAAATTACGATAAATACTACAAAAACGACTGTAATAATGTAGAAAAACCACATTTTATTTTCTAAAATCCCCCAGGCAGCTCCTCTATTTCGATGTGATGTTATGTATAATACATTATCGATAATCGGAATGCTCGTACCCAATTCCATGTTCTTTACAATTAGCCATTTCGATATTTGATCGATGGCAATGACAAATAACGCTATTACATAATATATCATTTTCATTTCCCCCACAAAGACAGTGTACCTCAAAATTTTAGCATAGCTGCAACCTTTTCACAATGAACCTTTATAGAAGAATAAAATAAATTAAAAAAAGGTAATATAATATCGTTGTGCGCATTCATACATTTACTTTTTCATAGAAAAATTCATGAATGGTACGGGCAGTCGGCATCGTCTTCATTTGTTTTACCGAAATGGCTCTCCCCGTTTCTTCACAAATACCATACATATCTATTTCCATTTTAAATAATGCACGTTCTACATCTTTTAAGTCCTCTTTTATATCATGTAATAGGAGTTTTTTCTTTATCTCTTCCTTAATTTCATATCCAAGCTCTTCGCTAAACTCTGTATCATATTTGTGCATGACCTCTTTAGCTAGCCTCTCTTGTAACTCTTTTCGCATCAATTGCAATTCTTCTTTGATTTCCATATACATTTCATTCACGTGTACATTCCTCCCAGCTGCAATGTACGATTAGTGTGTCCGAAATTTCTATGCTTACCTCACACACATTTTTCCTTCATAGGAAAGAGAGTGAAAGTTATTTTAATATATCATCAACAAAAAAAACTGACTGTACTTACGCACAGTCAGTTTTTTTATTATTTTACATAGTTTTCTTTAACAACTGTTGCACAACGCTCACATAACGTTTCATGTTCAGCGTCTTTACCAATTGTTTCTGAAACTACCCAACAACGTTCACATGTTTCACCAGTTGCTTGAG
Source organism: Bacillus pretiosus (assembly GCF_052947655.1). NCBI lineage: Bacteria > Bacillati > Bacillota > Bacilli > Caryophanales > Bacillaceae > Bacillus > Bacillus pretiosus. Next base: position 3,761,298 of record NZ_CM129593.1, read on the forward strand.
CAACAACAACCGCTGTATGCTCATACTTCGGCGCATCTGCTGGCGCTTCTTCCATCATACCACCAAGTTTATACTCAGAAACGATGAATAATTGCTTTAAGTCTTCGCTAATAGACTCTAACATAGTTTTCATTTCTACAGTCGGATATAGCGTAATACTTGCATTTAATGACTTACCGATTACTTTCTCATTACGAGCTACTTCTAACGCTTTTAATACGTCATCACGCAGCGTCATAAATGCATCCCATTTTGTTTTTAATGCTTCCGCACCATCTAATTGTACAGCTTCTGGCATATTAGTTAATTGTACACTTTCTTCTGTTACACCCGGAATGTATGGCCATACTTCATCAGCTGTATGCGGTAAGATTGGTGTTACAAGTTTCGTCAATGCAACAAGAACATCATATAATACAGTTTGAATTGCACGACGATCTTCATGGTTTGCACCTTCAATGTATAAAATGTCTTTTGCAAAGTCTAAGTAGAATGAACTTAAATCAATTGTACAGAAGTTATGAATTGCATGATACACAGCAGCGAAGTCGTATGTTTCATATGCTTCTTTTACTTTTGTAATTAAGTCATTTAATTTCACTAACATGTAACGATCTACTTCACGAAGTTCAGCTACAGCTACTGTATTTTCACTTGGCTTAAAGTCATCTAAGTTTCCTAATAAGAAACGGAATGTGTTACGGATTTTACGATACACTTCTGCTACTTGTTTTAAAATATCATCTGAAATACGTACATCAGATTGATAGTCAACAGAAGATACCCATAAGCGTAAAATATCTCCACCTAATTGATCCATAATTTTCTTCGGTACGACGATGTTTCCAATCGACTTACTCATTTTACGACCTTCACCATCTAATACGAAACCATGGCTTAGTACGCCTTTATATGGAGCTTTACCTGTTACAGCAACTGCTGTTGATAATGAAGAGTTAAACCAACCACGATACTGGTCAGATCCTTCTAAATATAAATCAGCTGGACGTTGTAAGTCTTCGCGCTCTTCTAATACTGCTTGGTGAGAAGAACCTGAATCGAACCATACATCCATGATGTCTGTTTCTTTACGGAATTCACCATTTGGGCTACCTGTATGTGTAAATCCTTCTGGTAATAGATCTTTCGCTTCACGCTCAAACCATACGTTAGAACCGTGCTCACGGAATAAATCTGCTACATGGTTAATTGTTTCATCTGTAATAATTGGATCACCATTCTCTGCATAGAATACAGGGATTGGCACACCCCATGCACGCTGACGAGAAATACACCAGTCACCACGGTCACGAACCATATTATGAAGACGAGTTTCTCCCCATGCTGGTACCCATTTTGTTTCCGCAACAGCTTCTAATAATTCTTTACGGAACGCTTCAATAGATGCAAACCACTGTGCTGTCGCACGGAAAATAATTGGTTTTTTCGTTCTCCAATCATGTGGGTATGAATGCGTAATGAATGTTAGCTTCAGTAACGCGCCTACTTCTTCTAATTTTTCTGTAATTGGCTTGTTAGCTTTATCATAGAATAAGCCTTCAAATCCAGGTGCTTCATTTGTTAATACACCTTTATCATCAACTGGGCAAAGTACTTCTAATCCATACTTTTTACCAACAACGAAGTCATCTTCCCCGTGTCCTGGTGCTGTATGAACACAACCTGTACCTGCATCTGTTGTTACGTGATCTCCTAGCATAACTAATGAATCACGATCGTAGAATGGATGTTTTGCAACTGTATACTCAAGTTCGCTACCTTTTACCGTTTTCACAACTTCAGCATTTTCCCACTCTAACGTTTTTGCAACTGTCTCAAATAGTTCAGAAGCAATAATATATTTTTCAGCATTTACTTTTACAATAGCGTATTCAAGTTCTGGGTGAACAGAAATACCTAAGTTTGCAGGTAACGTCCAAGGTGTTGTTGTCCAGATAATGAATTTCTCATCACCTTCTAATACGTTCTTTCCGTCTTTTACAGGGAATGCTACGTAAATAGATGCTGATTTTTTATCTTGGTATTCAATTTCAGCTTCTGCTAAAGCTGATTCACTCGTTGGAGACCAGTAAACTGGTTTCTGCCCTTTATAGATATAACCTTTTTTCGCCATATCACCGAACACTTTAATTTGTTGCGCTTCATAAGCCGGCTCTAAAGTAATATATGGGTTATCCCAATCTGCACGTACACCTAAACGCTTAAATTGTTCACGTTGACGTTCTACTTGTTCATATGCATACTCTGCACATAACTTACGGAACTCAGCAACTGTCATTTCTTTACGCTTTACACCTTTATTTGTTAAAGCTTGCTCAATTGGTAAACCGTGTGTATCCCAACCCGGTACATATGGTGCGCAGTAACCAGTCATTGATTTATAACGAACAATAAAGTCTTTTAACACTTTATTTAATGCATGTCCCATATGAATGTCACCATTCGCATATGGAGGTCCATCATGCAGTACAAATAAAGGACGACCTTTCGTATGTTCTTGTACCTTTTCATAAATATTCATTTCAGCCCACTGTTCTTGCATTGCAGGCTCACGTTTTGGTAAATTCCCACGCATTGGGAACTCTGTTTTTGGCATTAGTAATGTATTTTTGTACTCCATGCTCAATTCCTCCTTACATGTATAAAAGAAACACTTAAAAAACGGAATAAAAAAGAGACCTTCTCATCCCAAAAAGGGACGAGAAAGTCTCCCGCGGTACCACCCTAGTAGATCCTATACGTATGTATACAATCCTCTTTATATTCTTAACGCGAATATACGCCTACGCTTACTCTATTTGTTCAGCGCGGAACTCCAGGGTGATATTCCCATTATCTCCTTATCCTGAGCTTACACCATCCTCAGTTCGCTATATAAGGTATGAAAAAGGTACTTATCCCTATCTTCGTTTTTCTTAATAAATATGTTGTTTAAAATTATATGTAATAATGAGAAAAACGTCAAGCTTACACTGTTTCTTCTTTTTTCAACAGTTCATCTACTTCGTCTTCTAACTCAATTAGTTTATCCCAATCATCGTTGTTTAACATTTCAAGCTGTGTTTCTAATAACATACGGAAACGAGTGCGGAATACTTTCGCTTGTTTCTTTAGCTCTTCAATATCAAAGGCAACTTTTCTTGATTTTACTAACGCTTCGTTAATAATACGGTCTGCATTCTTTTCAGCTTCACGTACGATTAATTTTGCTTCTTTTTGCGCATTACGTTTTACTTCTTCCGCTGCTTCTTGTGCAACGATGATAGATTTGTTTAACGTATCTTCAATATTAGAGAAATGATCTAACTTCCCTTCTAATTGCGCAACTTTTTCTTCTAGAGCTTTTTTCTCACGAATGACTAATTCATAATCTTTGATAATTTGATCAAGAAACTCATTTACTTGATCTTCATCATAGCCACGGAATCCGCGACCAAATTCTTTGTTATGAATATCTAATGGTGTTAACGGCACAACGCCACCTCCAAGTAGTTATCTAAATTTCCTATTTCAATTATATCTTTTCTTCGACAAAATAGGAGGATTTCCTTCTAAAAAACCAATCATTTTAGTATACCATACAAAATTCTCCATTTGTCGCGCTTTGTTCTACCTTCTACAGAAAACAATTTACTTCGTCCATATCCTCTCACTGAAAAAACATCTCCTGGATAACATTCATAAGAAGTTTGCTCCACTGTTTTCCAATTAACTTTTACTAAACCATTTTTTATGAAAGGTTGTACTTTTTGTCTGGATATATGTAACATTTCAGCTAACATAACATCTAAACGAAGTGAAGAAACCGTTCCAGATTTCTCTCCCCACGTTTCTTGCATCTGTAGAATTTTTTCTCCTTGCACTGGTGATAAGGAGACTTTCACTTTCCCTATAGATTGTAAGTTCATCTCAATATAAGATACAACTTCTTTCGCGACTACAATTTGGGCACGATCTTCTTGAAGCAAAATATCACCACATTTTTCTCTCGTTAGACCAAGAGACATAAATGTACCTAATATTTGCCTATGTTCTAGCGTATAAAACTTGGAAGGATAGTCAATTTCCAATACTTCTACTTGAAATTCCTCTTCATTCACTACTAGATAGTCCGGATAAATGAGTGCTCTCTTACGCTCTGCATGAGGCGTTGCACCATCAAACTGTACAGCAACATCCCCTTGTCCTATTACCATAGTGACAATTTGTTGTTGTCTTGGATCAAGGAAGTCTGTTAACTTCACTTGATGGTACTCCGCTGCTCGCTTCCACTCTAACACCTTATCCACAAAGACCTCTTCATCGGGTCTGAAATGTTCATAGATGCTCATGTATTTAACCTCTTACTATAAGAAATAGTTGAATATACTTATTAAACCATTCGTAGCAAGCTTTAACGTGAAAATCGCAACGAGTGGAGAGATATCAATCATACCAAGCGGCGGAATAAATCTGCGAAATGGTTCTAAATACGGTTCACAAATACGCGCAAGAATTTCTCCAAAAGTTGATTCCTTTGCACCAGGGAACCATGATAGAAGAATGTAAATAATAAGTGCCCACGAGTAGATCTCGATAGCAGTAATTAAAACGTTTAAAACTGTTACCATGGCGTATTACCACCTCTTTATATTTGTGTCTTCTTCTTCACCGAATAACTCTGAAATTGCACCAACAATATCTACATTTTCAGGGGTACACATAAATGTTTTCGGTCCTATTTTTTGAATGTCCCCGCCTATAGCGTATACAGTACCACTTAAAAAGTCAACGATACGTACAGCTTGATCAGTAGACATTCGTTGTAAATTAATCACAACAGCTCGTCTACCTTTTAAATGGTCCGAAATCCCTTGTGCTTCCGAATATGTGCGTGGTTCTAATAAAACAACTTTTGAAGATTGCTTTGCCGTTTCAATGCTCACAACATTTTGTTTCGGTTGCGCTTTTGGAAACGCAACATCTTGTTGTTCTGGCGGATCTTGCTGCTTCTTCATGTCTGTTTGCTCCTTTTCATAACTATATTGAGCTGCTTCTTTTTCTTCCGGTGTATCAAAAAAGAAGTATTTTACTTTTGACCAACTCATAATAAGATTCTCCTTCCTTTTACGCTTTTCCTACTAAAATCGTCCCCAAACGAATATATGTAGCACCTTCTTCAATTGCAATCGTGTAATCATTAGACATTCCCATTGATAATTCTTTACATGGCGCATGTAATAATTCTAGCTCCTGCACCTCTGTTTGTAGCATACACAACTCCTTAAAACAGCGTCTGATTTCTTCCTCTTCTTCTGTAAACGGAGCCATTGTCATTAGTCCCACCACTTCAATCTTATCCAATTCTTGCAAACTTTGAATAAAAGAAACGGTTTCTTCTATTGCCAATCCTTGCTTTGATTCTTCAGATGATGTTTTCACTTGAATAAAACATTTCACTTTCTTATCAGCACGTTTTTGAATTTCTTTTGCAAGTGAAAGACGATCTAACGAATGTAAATAATCAATTTCATTAATGATTTCTTTTACTTTTCTCGTTTGTAATGATCCAATAAAATGCCAATTCACTTTTGAACCGAAATGTTCGTACTTCTGTAAGAAACTTTCATTTCTATTTTCACCTAAATCGATAATTCCAGCTTCAATTACTTCGTTTGTTTTTTCAATTCCTACCGTTTTTGTAACCGCAACGAGTTTAATATCTTGCAACGAACGTCCCGCTCGTACGCAAGATTGTTTAATTGCTTCATTTACAGTTGTTAAATTTTTTTGTACTGTCACTTGCTTTCTTCCTCCTTAAAACCTATGAAACTCAACATTCTTCCTGTCTTACCTTGATCACGACGATGAGAGAAAAATAGTTGTTCTTCACAGCTTGTACAAAGAGATGACATTACAATATTCTCTTCTTTTATGCCTGATTGTACACATAATATACGATTAATTTCTTTTAAATTAATTGCGTACTGCCCATCAGAAATTTTTTTATAAGGGACAGAGCCGTTTACTACTTGCTCTGCTGCTGTTAACACTCGATCATCAACAACGTAACAACAAGATCCAATTGCTGGTCCAATTGCAACATGAATTTCATCACTTGAAATCCCTTCTGCATTCCATTTTTGAATCATTTCCTTTGCAATCTCTTTTACAGTCCCTTTCCATCCAGCATGCGCAAGTCCTATCATACCATGTGATGGTGCATAAAAATAGAGTGGAACACAATCCGCGTAACATGATGTTAGAAGAACATCATTATTAGTCGTATAAATGCCATCTGTTTTTGAAATGCCGTCTTCATATGAATAGACGCCACTTCCTTTTTCCTGTTGTCCTACTTTTTCAACATGATGATCATGAACTTGTTCAGAGCAAATCCAGTTTTCTAATGGTTTTTGTAACTTATTTGCTAAAATGCGTCTGTTTTCATGAACGTTCTCCACGATATCATTCACATGTAATCCTAAATTCATCGCATGAAAGGAGCCCGTACTTACCCCACCATCTTTTGTCGTAAATCCAGCAGTAATGTTTCCAAGTTCTTTCCACGCTTGTAAATACAGTATACCGTCCACATATTTAAATGGTTGTCTCATAAAGTGACTCCTTTTAATTAAAATAACATAAAAAAGCATGGTACTTCCTGTCTATTTTACCATACTTTTATTTTTTCATAATGCCAACAGAAAAAAAAGAGGAATTTGTAATATTCTTTATGAAATTGTCGGTGTTTGTATTGATTCTGTTACAGAATTAACAGGATTTACTCTAACAAGTATGACATCTTCCCCAATTTTCATAATTTCCTCCCAAGGAATTACAATTTCTACATCCTTCCCAAAGATCCCTAACATACGTGCCTGTTTGGAAATAATAATAGACCCGATCTCCCCTGTGTTCATATCAATTTCAATATCTCCAATATTCCCAAGCCTTTTTCCATCTGAAACATTTATTATCTCTTTCATCTGCAACTCCGAAATTCTTATCATTTTCATCCTCTCCCTTATATATGACGAATTGAAAAAACACTGTTTCTCAAATTAACAGGAAGCACCCTCTACTAATCCCATATTATTTTCATTATATGAACACAGCTTCCCTACTATGAGCGAAGACAAACTATATTACATATAAAAAGGTTTCACCATAAATGGTGAAACCTTATCCTTGAATCGTCTTATTCATTTGTTTAATAGCTGATTTCTCTAAACGTGACACTTGTGCTTGAGAAATCCCAATTTCTTCTGCAACTTCCATTTGTGTCTTTCCTTGAAAGAAACGTTTTCGAATAATCATTTTCTCACGATCATTTAAACGCTTCATCCCTTCTTTCAGTGCTAACTCTTCAACCCACTGCTCGTCCTTTTGTTTTTCATCACTTAACTGATCCATAACAAAGATAGGATCTCCCCCATCGTTATAAATCGGTTCAAATAATGAAACTGGATCTTGAATCGCATCTAATGCAAAAACAATTTCTTCATGAGTCACTTCAAGCACTTTTGCAATATCCATTGCTGTTGGTTCTTTTGAATTTTCTGCAATCAATTTCTCTCTTACTTGTAACGCTTTATACGCAATATCTCGTAATGATCGAGATACGCGAATCGGATTATTATCACGCAAATATCTGCGTATTTCCCCAATAATCATCGGCACAGCATACGTTGAAAATTTTACATTTTGGCCTAAATCAAAGTTATCAATGGATTTCATAAGTCCGATGCAACCAACTTGAAATAAATCGTCAACATATTCTCCTCTGTTATTAAATCTTTGGATGACGCTCAGTACAAGACGTAAGTTTCCATTCACTAATTTCTCTCTTGCGCTTATCTCTCCACTTTGCATTTCACGAAATAATTTACGCATTTCATCATTTTTTAGTACGGGAAGTTTAGCTGTATCAACACCGCAAATTTCTACTTTGTTTCTCGTCAAAGTGTTCCCTCCTATCGGGAGTTGCTGTACAGTGTAAAGTATTTCCTTTGAAGGGGATTTTATGCATGCGGTTTTCTCTTCATTTTTCATTTTCGTTGTCTCTTCTCATACAACGAAAGAGAATAAGACCAGCCTAGATAACGGCTGGTCTTATTCTTTACACCATTTTATTAAATTCTTTTCGTAATCTTTTTATGATTCTTTTTTCTAAACGCGAAATGTATGACTGTGAAATCCCAAGCATATCCGCCACATCTTTTTGCGTCTTTTCCTCTTCTCCAGCAAGCCCAAACCGAAGTTCCATAATTTGTTTTTCACGATCATTTAATTGATGCAATGCTTTCATTAGAAGATGACGATCTACAGTAGCTTCTAAATCTTTTGTAATAATATCATCATCTGTACCTAATACATCTGATAACAAAAGTTCATTCCCATCCCAATCGATGTTAAGCGGTTCGTCAAAAGAAACTTCTGAACGATTTTTATTATTCCGACGCAAATGCATTAAAATTTCATTTTCTATACAACGTGAGGCATATGTCGCTAATTTTATTTTCTTTTCCGGATTAAATGTATTCACTGCTTTAATAAGGCCGATTGTTCCTATACTAATCAAATCTTCAATATTTATCCCTGTATTTTCAAACTTTCTTGCTATATATACAACTAACCGTAAGTTGCGTTCAATCAGTAACGATCTTGCTGCCTGATCTCCTTTTGGCAATTTATTCAAAAGAACTTCCTCTTCTTCTTTCGTTAACGGTGGTGGCAACGCTTCACTTCCACCGATATAATAAATTTCATCGGTCTTAATTCCTAATTTCAACAATACTTTATACCAAAGGTATACTAAATAAAATTTTAATTTCATCATATTATCCCGCCTCCCATTATTAAGCAATTACCATTTTTTGCGAAATTAACATTTTCGGATGCACAATACATTGATACTCTCCATTGGTTGACAACTGTTGTGTATTTAATCCAATCAATACTTTGCTGACTACAATAGAACTACCTTCATGATAAATTTGCACACTGTCTGGCTTAATTGCCCATAAAAATTGATTCTCTACTCCTACTGCTCTGAAAGGAATTAAGCGTAATTTTGTCGCCCAGCCAGAATCATTTTCTGGTATTTGAGGAATCTCTGTTTTGGAATAAATTTGTTCTGTTAACCAAGCTGGCAAGCAATGCTCTAATGATGAAATATGCATAATCATAACGGGTGTTTTTGTTAACGGGTCGTAAAGTTGGTTCCCACTATCAATTAAACCTGCGAGTTCTAGTTCCTCTTCAGCTAATTGAATTTTCAATTTCACAATTTGGTCATAGTGTATTTTTGTAACCTCTACGCTTTCAATACGCTTTTTAGAAAAATAATAAATTACTGGAAAACCAAAAACAACAAACAGCCAGCTAATTGGATCACCGTAAGAAATTGATTGAGATTGAACCAATCCATTTACCATTTCATTCGTTTGCAAAAAGAAATGAGTCCCAATTAACCCTCCGCCAACCATAAAGGTTACAAAGTAAAAAGTAAAAACAGTTTGTGCATAGTTTCTAAACGTTGTAAACCCAAATGCTGTATACACAATAAGTAACGAGTACAGTAGTTTCATAATTGGATGTGTCATCATAGAAGCAAAAGGAGTAAAGGCAAAAATAACAATGGTTGAACCTATAAATGCCCCTAACACAAGCCTCCATCTTTTGATCTTCTTTTTTAACACGGTTGCTGTTAATAAAAGTAAAAGAAAATCAATGCAGGCGTTTAACAACCAAACAACGTCGGCGTAAACAACCAAACAATTCACCTCTTTTTTTAAGTTGAGACTAGTATAATGCATATCCAATAGGAAAGTGTGTCAATTTGCGGAGGTGTTTTTTTGTTATTTTGTGCTTTCTAGACAAAATCTGTCGGTAAAAAATAAAAGTATATGTTTCATAGAATACTATATCTTTTTACTTATATATTAAGTGAAACTTTAATCACCCCGCACCAATCAGGCTGCCCAGCAAATAGCGGGCTAAATCGAAATATATAAAATAAAAAAAGACCTGCTTAGCAGATCTTTTCCCTGTATAAAACAAAAAAGGAGCATAAAAGCTCCTTTTCTTTTATCGTCTACGACGGTTACGTAAGAATGCTGGAATATCGATGTCATCTGAATCTGTATGACGCTCATGCACAACCGGCTCTTCACGTTTCATTTCACGCTTAACTTCACGTTGTTTTGAAGGTTGAGCTACTTGCTGTTGCTGTTGTTGCGTGTGATTCGCAGTCGGACGGATAATTGGTTTTGGTGGCTGCGTCGAAGCACTATCATCAAAACCAGTTGCAATTACAGTTACAACGATATCATCTTTTAATCCTTCATTAATAACAGAACCGAAGATCATATTTACTTCTGGATCTGAAGCTGAAGCTACAATGTCTGCCGCTTCTTGTACTTCATATAAGCTTAAGTTAGCTCCACCCGTAATGTTCATGATAACACCTTGAGCTCCATCAATAGATGTTTCTAATAATGGACTAGAAATCGCTTTTTTCGCAGCTTCAGCAGCACGATTTTCTCCATTACCAGAACCAATACCCATTAAAGCAGAACCTCTATTAGACATAATTGTCTTTACGTCTGCGAAGTCTAAGTTAATTAAACCTGGTGTTGCAATTAAATCAGAAATACCTTGAACACCTTGACGTAATACGTTATCTGCTTCACGGAATGCTTCTAACATCGGCGTATTTTTATCAACAATCTCTAATAAGCGATCGTTTGGAATTACAATAAGTGTATCTACATTTTCTTTAAATGCCGCAATACCAGATGCTGCTTGCGTTGCACGTTTACGTCCTTCAAATGTAAATGGACGTGTCACAACACCAACTGTTAATGCACCTAATTCTTTTGCAACTTGAGCAACAACTGGAGCTGCACCAGTTCCAGTTCCGCCGCCCATACCAGCAGTTACGAAGACCATATCCGCACCACGAAGTGCTTCTTGGATCTGTTCTTTACTTTCTTCTGCAGCTTTTTTCCCTACTTCAGGGTTTGCACCTGCACCAAGTCCACGTGTTAATTTTCCACCAATTTGCATTTTTGTTTCAGCTTTTGATAGATTTAATGCTTGTGCATCAGTATTCACAGCGATAAAGTCTACACCTTGTACACCGTGTTCAATCATACGGTTTACAGCATTGTTTCCGCCACCGCCGACACCGATAACTTTTATATTCGCTAATTGATCTTGAGTAGTATCAAACTCTAACATGTCGAAATCCCCCTAGAACCTCATTTTTCGTGTCCAATTTTAATCCCATAAATAACGGAATACACGTTTTACTTTTGACATCATACGTTCATCATTTTGATTATTATTGTTTTGATTACGAGTTTTTTGTTTCGCAGGTTGCTGTTGTACCGGCGTTGGTGCTGGTGCTGGTACTGGTTCAAAATGTTCTTGCTTTTCCTGCACATTTTTTCCACGTAATTTAGCTTTTTGATAAGAATGTTTAATTAATCCTACTCCACTTGTATATTGGGGCTCACGCACACCAATATAATCAGGAGTCGCTATACGAACATTTTCATGTAAAATATCATATGCAAGATCAAGAACACCCGGCATAGAAGCAATTCCACCAGTTAGTACATAGCCAGAAGCTACTTGCTTTACTCCTAACTTACGCACTTCATCTTGAACAAACATTAAAATTTCCTCTACACGAGCCTCTATTATATCCGATAATTCCAACTGAGAATATTGTTCTGTTTGATCGCTTCCCATAATAGGAACCGTAAACATCTCTTCTTCAGATGCTGTATCATAAAAAGCATGTCCATATTTCAACTTTATTTGATCTGCATTGTCTGTTGAAGTTTTCAACCCAATCGCAATATCCTTCGTTATATGGTCTCCACCTAACGGTAATACGCTCGTCGCTTGTAACTCTCCATCTTTAAAAATAGATAAAGTTGTAGATCCTCCCCCCATATCAACAAGGGCTACTCCTCTATTTTTTTCATCTGAAGATATAGCAACTGTTGCAGCCGCTAAAGGTTGAAGACAAATATCAACTATTTCAAGACCTGCTTTTTCTACACAACGAAGTAGGTTATGTAGTAAAGTTCTCGAGCCTGTTATAAGTGTACCTTCCATTTCTAATCTTACACCGATCATCCCGCGTGGATCGTTAATCTCGTCAAGACCGTCTACGATGAACTGTCGAGGTACCACATCAATAAACTCACGCTCTGGAGCAATTGACACAACTTGTGCTGCATCTAGAACGCGTAAGACATCTTCATTCCCGATTTCACGATCTTCATTTGAAACAGCGACTACTCCGTGACAAGGAAGTAGCTGTACCTGGTTTGCATTGACACCTACTACAACTTGCTCAATATGGATTCCCACCATGCGCTCAGCTTGTTCAATTGCTTTTTTAATTGATCGAACAGTCTCGTCTATATCAACTATCGATCCCTTCTTTAAACCATTTGATTTTACATTTCCAACACCAATAATGTTTAAGCTGTCATTAACCATTTCACCAATGATGACTTTAACATTGGATGTACCGATGTCAAGACTAACATATATTTCATTGCTGTTCATTCTTTGGCACCTCCTTCTTTATTTATACCATACAACTCAATATATGGAACAACAATCGCAACTTTACTATTTATAAGAAAAATATTCAACGTCTTTATACGTTTCCCTTTTTTAACCCTATATTTTTCTTATTTTTATTTAACATTCATTTAAGAATATCGCAGTAAACTGTGAATAACTGCTTATCTTGAAATAATTCTATTTCAAGTGTAAAGATTACCGCCAAGTATAAGTCTACACTAAGATGTACTCATAGAAAAGTGAAACTTGTACCAATCCTAGTATGAATCTAAGAATTTTTACATCTTTTTCATCAAATGAACCATTCTTGTAAATTCAGATGCATTCAATAGAACGTTCGTTTCGTTTTTTCTACAGGAACGTAGTAAAAACTATCGTTCTATTCTTTTTTTTCTTCCGCTCCTAATTCTTTCGTATATGCCCCTACTTCTAAATCAATTAATACCTTTTTACCCGGCTCAATTGTTTTTAAGATAAGCGGATAAGCTTCCATACGCTTTGCGAAATTTTGAATCGTAGTGCTCACTTCGTACCCTTCGTTCATATATAAAGTAAGATGATCTTCATTCGCATTCGTCGGTGAATAACGAATTTCAGAAATAGACCTTAAAATAGTTGGTGTTAATTTTTCAAGCTCAGCAATTAACTCCTTCATTTTTTCCTCTTTAAAAGGTTCAAAAATTGGTGCTGCAACAGGAAGTTTTCCGTTCGGAAGTACATCAAGTGTTTTCCCGTTCTCTAGTAACGGTTGTAATTTCCCATCTTTGTTTATATAACCAATCGTTAAATATTCTTCAATATGAACATCAATTTTATTTGGAAAACGTTTTTTTACATTTACTGCTTTAATTTCTTTTCGTTTCGTTAGGTTTTCTTCTGCTTTATGTGCTGTCACTCGGAAATAACTTGTATCATACGTCACACCTGATTTCTTCATCACTTGTTCATCTGTCATATAATGATTTCCAAACACACTTATCTTTTTGATATTGCTTAGCGGAGACCGAAAATAAATTAAAAAGAGCACTAATAAAAATAAAATTGATATGTATAAAATCAACCGATGATTAACATTTTTCTTGTTTTTCTTCTGTTGATTTTTTAACTTTGGTACACGATCCTGTAGTTTAATCACTTTACTATTTTTCATGTACGATCCCCCTACGTAACATAAAAAACGGCATGTTCCTCATGCCGTTCTTATCTTCTTATTATAACATAAATGATAATGAGCGGAACGAATAACCGTTATCTTCCAATGATTTCTACTTCTGTATGCATTTCTACGCCAAATTTATCCTCGATTGTTTGTTTTATTAATGCAATTAAAGATAAGACATCTTGCGCACTGGCTCCCCCAGTGTTAATAATAAAATTCCCATGCATTTCAGAAATTTGAGCTCCGCCTATTTGATAACCACGAAGTCCCGCCTTTTCTATTAAGTCTCCTGCAAAGTATGGGATTGGATTCCGAAATATGCTTCCTGCACAAGGATGATTCCACGGCTGTGTTTCACGACGGTAGTCTTTATTCTTTTGCATGACGCTTACGATTCCCTCACGCTCCCCTACCTGCAATTGAAACTCAGCTTCCAAAACAATACCAGGACGTTTCGTTTGCAATACAGAAGTACGATAGGAAAACTCCATTTCTTCATGTGTTAACCAATCAATTGTTCCGTTTTCAAACAAAATAAGAGCTTTTGATAATATGTTTGATATATCCGATTTATGTGCTCCTGCATTCATATACACTGCACCACCAACACTTCCTGGAATACCACTGGCAAATTCCAGGCCGGATAACCCTTGACGACTAAGTAAAGTTGATAATTTAATAAGGGGATACCCACCACCAACTCTTACTCTATGTTTTTCGACTTCTAAGTGGTCTAATCCTTCTCCTAAACGAATAACGACACCTTCTATACCTAGATCAGATACAAGAAGGTTCGAACCTCGACCAATTACAGTCCACTTTGTTTTATATTTTTTTACTAACTGCAACGTTTTTTCAATACTGGCAACATGCTTTGGCACAATTAAAATATCAGCTGGTCCACCTATTTTCATAGTGGTATAACGCGCTAACGCTTCATTCACTAACACGCGACCAACATTTGCTTCTATAAGCTCATTTACTAATTGCTCCATAAACAATCTCCCCCATACTAAGTATCCTTATTACAGTAGTATGCAGGGCGTTCACCTAACGTTATTTTTTTACAAGCTTATTCATTACTTCATACAGCTTATTTGCTGCATCTGGAATACCTAATTGCCCCGCAGCCAGCTTCATATTTTGTAATGTTTGTGCATCCAATAAAATCTCATCAATATCACGAATAAGCGTTTCTGCTGTTAAATCTTTTTCAAGCAACATTTTTGCTGCTCCTTTATCGACAACGGAACGTGCATTCTTTTCCTGATGGTTATTTGTTACGTAAGGACTCGGTATTAACACACTTGGCTTACCTAACGCGGTTAATTCTGCAAGTGTTGTTGCCCCCGCTCTTGAAACAACAAGATCTACACCTGTAAGTACCTCTGGCATATTATGAATGAAAGGTTTAATAATAACATTATTCGGATTCCCTTTTTGCTTCACTGCTTCCATCACTTTGTCATAATGAACTTCACCTGTTACATACAATATTTCGTAACTTTTATTTCCAAACTGTTCAATCGCCTCTACGAAAGCATCGTTAATCGGTCTAGCCCCACGACTTCCACCAAAAATAAGTACCGATTTTTTAGGAAGAGATAAACCTACTGAACGTTTTCCTTTCATTCCATTCTGATCCATTACTTCTGATGCTCTTGGATTTCCTGTCATCACCACTTTTGACTGTGGAAAATGTTCTGCAGCCGCTTCAAAACAAACCGCAACTTTATCAACATAGCGGCTTAAAAATTTATTCGTTACACCAGGTACACTATTTTGTTCATGTACAATGGTTGGAATACCTAATTTTGCTGCAGCATATACAACTGGTCCACATACATATCCACCCGTTCCAATCACAATATCTGGATTAAAACGACGAATATATCGTTTACTATCTTGTACACCCTTTAGGAAACGCATCACCGTTTTCACGTTATCTAACGATATTTTACGCTTAAATCCACTTATAACAATAGATTGAAACGGTATGCCTGCTTTTGGAACGATCGTGCTCTCTAATCCACTCTCCGTACCAATATATAAAAACCTTGCTTCCGGATTTAATTTTTTTATTTCTCTTATTAGAGCAAGAGCCGGATAAATATGACCTCCAGTGCCCCCACCACTTACTAATACACGCACTACTAACTCCTCCGCTTCTCTTTTCTTATTTCAGTCGTATTTATTTCTATATACATCATGTTTCTTCGCGCACATACGAAAAACCCTGTCTTATAAAACAGGGTTTAGTAGCGAGAATGGCGACTTATATTTAATAATACACCTACTGCCATTAACATTAATGTCAAACTTGATCCACCATAACTTAAAAACGGCAAAGTAATACCTGTTACAGGCATCAATCCTGTTACAACACCAACATTAATCATTACTTGAATCGCAATCATCGCCACAATACCTACTGCTAAAAACGTACCATATAAATCTGGCGCTCCTAAAGCTATACGAATCCCACGCCATAATAATAGACTAAATAATAATAACACAAATGAACCACCAATAAAACCTAATTCCTCCGATAAGATCGCAAATATAAAGTCTGTTTGCGGTTCAGGTAAATAAAGAAACTTTTGTCTACTTTGTCCAAGTCCAAGCCCGAATAATCCACCAGGTCCAATTGCGAGTAACGATTGAATAATTTGAAATCCACTTCCAAGCGGATCTGACCACGGATCTAAATATGATGTAATACGTTTCATTCGATACGGTGCTGATGCAATTAGCCCTACAAATCCTGCTACACCAAGCAAACCAAACATTGCAAAGTGAAAGACCCTTGCCCCCGAGATAAATATCATAATAATACATGTCCCAACCATTACGGTTCCTGTGCCAAGATCTGGCTGTAACATAATCATCCCAAAAGCAAGAAATACAAAACTAAGAGCTGGTAGTAAACCACGTTTAAAAGAGGTAATTAATTTTTGTCGTTCCGCTAAAAATTTTGCTAAGAAAATAATCATCGCAAACTTCATAAATTCTGACGGTTGAATGGAAAATGCCCCGATTCCAATCCAACTTCGCGCCCCTCCTCGAACAAGTCCTACCCCAGGAATAAGAACAAGAATAAGAAGAATGAAGCAAACTAGCAAAATTACTTTTGAATACGTACGCCACACCCAATAATCAATTTTCATAATTAAAAACATAGCCACTACACCAATACTTGCAAATAGCAATTGCCTTTTTGCAAAAAAGAATGAGTCCCCCATTTTATAAGAGGCCCAAACCGCACTCGCACTATACACCATAACCATTCCGATTGTTAACAACGCAAGTGTAACGATGATGAGAATAAAATCAGGCGTTTTCTTCATTACCCATAAACACCACCTCTTTAGGCAGAAACTTTTGCCCTATGTAACAAAACATCAGTAGGTGTTAGCCTACTGATGTTTTGATTTACTTTATATAAGTTTATGCACAGCTTGTATAAAAATGTCTCCTCTTTCTTCAAATGTTTTAAATTGATCCCAGCTTGCACATGCTGGAGAAAGAAGAATTACATCGCCATCTGTAGAATGAGCATAAGCTTTCACTACCGCTTCATCTAAAGTATCGACACTTTCAATTGTATCTAATCCCGCTTTTTCTGCAGCTCTTACTAGTTTTGGAGCTGTTTGTCCAAATGTTACAATTGCTTTTACATTTTTGAAATATGGAATTAAATCATCGAATTCATTTCCACGATCAAGCCCACCTGCTAATAACACAATCGGTTGTGTAAACGCAGATAAAGCTTTCTCAGTCGCTAACATATTCGTTGCTTTTGAGTCATTATAAACCTTACGATTGTTAATAGTTGTTACATATTCTAAACGATGTTTTACACCTGTAAAACGTTTTAATACCACCGTAATCGCTTCATTAGAAACACCCAATAATTTTGCGATACTCATCGCTGCTAAAATATTTTCTAAATTATGTTGACCAGGTAAAACGATATCGCCTACTTCAACAACTTTTTCACCTTTAAAACAAAGAGCATTCTCTTTTATACACGCACCATCTTCAATTTCTTTCTTTGTCGAGAATAGTACTTTTTGCCCTTTACTATAAGCAGATAAAGCCATCACATCTGCATCATCTGCATTTATTACACTATAATCATTTTCTGTTTGGTTTTTAAAAATATTTGCTTTTGCTAAACCATATTCCTTCTTCGTCCCGTGATAATCTAAGTGGGCCTCAAATAAATTTAAAAACGCAGCAATTTTAGGTTGGAACAATTCTACTCCCATCAGTTGGAACGATGAAAGCTCTGTAACTACAACTTCATTTTCTTTTGCATCCTGTGCTACTTCACACGCTACAGTTCCTATGTTCCCTGCAATTATAGGATGCTTTTGTCCTTCTTTTAGCATTTCAAATGCAAGCATTGTCGTCGTCGTTTTACCGTTAGACCCCGTAATCCCAACAAATGGCGCTTCTGAAATACGATATGCTAATTCAACTTCCGTAACAATTGGAATTTGCTTTTCTTTCGCAGCAACTAATATTAGATTAGAATACGGGATTCCTGGATTTTTTACTACAAGAGAAATATTTCTCTCTAACAATTCTAAAGGATGACCACCGCATACAACGTCCATTCCTTTTGCTTGTAATTCTGCAGCAAGTACATTATCTGCTAAAGGCTTTCCGTCATTTACAATAACATTTGCCCCTAATTTTTGTAACAACGTAGCTGCTGCATAACCACTTTTTGCAATGCCTAATACAAGAATATTTTTATTTTGAAATTCAGTTACAGTTTTCAATTACATCCACACCCCGATATAAATTCCTAACACAGCTAATAAAAATCCTACAGACCAAAATGTCACAACAACACGCCACTCTGACCAACCACATAATTCATAATGATGGTGTAATGGACTCATTTTAAAGACACGTTTTCCTGTTGTTTTAAAAGAAATGACCTGAATAATAACAGATAAAGTTTCCATTACGAATACTCCACCAATGATTACAAGTAGTAATTCTTGTTTTAATAAAATCGCTACAGCTGCAATGGCTCCACCTAAAGCTAAGGAACCTGTATCTCCCATAAACACTTTCGCTGGATTTGCATTGAATACTAAAAATCCAAGTACAGCTCCTACAACTGCCATACAGAATATCGCTACTCCAAATTGCTCTTGCGCTACTGCAATAATACTAAAAGCTCCAAATGCAATAGCTGCTGTTCCCGATAATAAACCATCTAAACCGTCAGTTAAGTTAACTGCATTTGATCCACCAATAAGCATAAATAGTACAAGTACAAAATACGCCCAACCTAGTTCAAACTTAACATCTGTTCCCGGAATCATGATGTATGTGTGGAGCGCTTGCCCTTTTCCAATTAAAAAGAACGCAATAGCAATAACAAGCTGACCTACTAATTTTTGTTTTGATGTTAAACCAAGATTTCTCTTCTTAACTACCTTTATGTAGTCATCTAAAAATCCAATTAATCCGTAGCCAAATGTCACTAATAATAATAACGAAACCTCTGCACCTAAATGATTAAACTTAATCGCCATAATAAGTGAAGTTACCATCATAGATACATATATGACAATACCACCCATTGTAGGTGTCCCTGATTTTTTTTGATGTGACTTTGGTCCCTCATCACGAATACTCTGTCCGAACTTTAATTTCCTTAAAAATGGAATAAACAATGGCGAAAGGGCAACAGAAATTAAGAATGCTACCCCAGCCGTTACTAATAAACCTTGCTCAAGCACATGTAGTCCTCCTCTCACGTTGTTACTCTTCGTTGTTTAAACGCTCTGTAATTGCTTCTTTAGCGACTTCACGATCGTCAAAATGATGAACGTCTTTACCAATAATTTGATACGTTTCATGACCCTTACCAGCAATAATGATGATATCTTCAGCTTTCGCGTTAGCAATTGCATGGTATATTGCTTCTTTTCTATCAATAATTACTTCATAATTATTCCCATTTGCACCCTGCACCATATCATCTAAAATAGCTCCTGGCTCTTCACTTCTTGGATTATCTGAAGTGTAAATTGCATGAGTTGCATATTTTGTTGCAACACTTGCCATGATTGGTCTCTTTGTTCGATCTCTATCTCCACCACAACCGACGATGCAATATACATCGCCTTTTGCAAACTGTTTTGCTGTTTTTAATACATTCTCTAAGCTATCTGGTGTATGTGCATAATCAACAATAACTGTATAATTTTGTCCACCATCAACTACTTCAAAACGTCCTGGAACTCCAGCTAGTTGCTTTATTACATCAATAACCGTTTCTAAACTTACACCAGAAACAAGTCCTGCCGCTGTTGCCGCTAGTACGTTATATACATTAAATTTCCCAATCAATTTCATCGTAACATTTACACTTTCATACGGTGTTACAAGCGTAAATGTAGTTCCAGCACTCGTCATAACGATATCTTTGGCCATAATATCACTTGTTGTATCAATTCCATACGTTACAACAGTTGCCGCAGTACTTCTCATATATTCCGCAGTTACAGCATCATCGTTATTCAGTACCGCGTACTTTTCACGATCATGGTTATAACTATTGCCAAGTTGTGCAAATAGCAACCCTTTTGCATGTTTATATTCTTCCATCGTTTTATGATAGTCTAAATGATCTTGTGTTAAATTTGTAAACACTGCTACATCGTAATCACATCCGTGTACACGACCAAGATCTAAAGCATGTGACGAAACTTCCATTACTGTACTATCTACACCGTGCTCAACCATTTTTAAAAATGTCTGTTGAAGTGTTAGTGCATCTGGTGTTGTATTTTTCACCTCAAATGTTTCATCACCGATTTTCATATTAATCGTTCCAATTAGCCCCGTTTTATGACCATGTGCGCGCATAATCTCATCCATAATATGCGATGTTGTTGTCTTTCCATTTGTACCTGTAATTCCGATTAAATGTAACTTGTGTGTTGGTTGACCATAAAAATAATCAGCTAAAACCGCTAACGAACGAAAAGTGTTTTTCACAAGTACAACTGGAACGTCAACATCAATTGGTCTTTCCGCAACAATAGCAGCCGCTCCTTGTGCCGCTGCTTGCTTAGCAAAATCATGGCTATCAACCGTATATCCTTTCATACATACAAATAAGCTTCCCTCTTTCACTTTACGTGAATCAGCTTCTATAGATGTGATTTCTGGATTTTCTTTTGGAACAACTGGAAAATCATGCAAACATGATAAAAGTGTATGCAACTTCATTTCACTAAACCCTCTCTACATTGTGTATTTATCTCTTTTTTAATAAGCAACACGTTACCTCCTAAATATGTAAAATAGGAGGTAAGTGCTACTGTGTCTAATAAATAGACTTATTTATAATTGGGGCTCTTACAGCCTCAAATTAAGTAACTCTTCTATAAAGAACTCACTTCCACCAATTGTACCATAAAACGTACTAGGTTACCTTTAATTCCCGAAGTAAATTCTAATTTTTGAGCCTTCTTTCACTTTAGCTCCTGCTTCTGGGGATTGTTTAATTACTTTCTCTCCGTCTCCACTTATATCAAGCTTCAAATCGACGAGTTGTGTCTGTAAGTCTTTCTTTTTCATACCAATTAAATTCGGAACTTCCACAGTTGGTGTATCGCCCCATTTATATTCTCTCTCAACTTGTTCTTTTCTCGGTTTCACTCCCATAACAGGAAGTGCATCCCGAAGAATATTCCCAACAATTGGAGCTGCTACTACTCCACCAAATTGCGTTACACCTTTCGGATTATCAACAGCAACATAGACAACAATTTCCGGATCATCCGCTGGAGCAAAACCGATAAAAGATACTATATAATTATTCTCTAAATATTTACCATCTTTCACCTTTTGAGCCGTACCTGTTTTTCCACCT
This sequence comes from Bacillus pretiosus, assembly GCF_052947655.1. NCBI lineage: Bacteria > Bacillati > Bacillota > Bacilli > Caryophanales > Bacillaceae > Bacillus > Bacillus pretiosus. The sequence goes on from NZ_CM129593.1 coordinate 3,782,981, forward strand.
ACACGATACCCATCAATGAAAGCACCTTTACCAGATCCCTTTGCTACAACATTCTCTAATGCATACCGAACTTTTTCTGAAGTTTCCTTGGAAATAACTTTTCTTTTTTCCACAGGTGTCTTTTTACTTACAATTTGATTATTTTTCGGATCAATAAATTCCTTAGCTATATACGGTTGATACAATGTCCCACCATTTACAGCCGCTGCTACTGCTGCTACTTGTTGAATTGGTGTTACAGAAACTCCTTGACCAAATGAAGTAGTTGCTTGCTCGACTGGACCGACTTTATCTAAATTAAATAAAATCCCACTACCTTCACCTTGCAAATCAATTCCGGTTTTCTGTCCAAAGCCAAAATTACGAATGTATTTAAACAATCGGTCTTTACCAAGACGATCACCAAGTTCAATAAATCCTGGGTTACATGAGTTTTGAACTACTTCTAAAAACGTTTGGCTACCATGGCCTCCCGCTTTCCAGCATTTCAATCTAGCTCCACCCACTTCAGCTGCTCCATCATCATAAAACGTATCTTTCTCTAAGTCTACTAAATTTTCATTCAAGGCTGCTGCTAACGTAATGATCTTAAATGTTGAACCAGGCTCATACGTACTCCATACTGGTAAATTTCTATTATACACTTCTGGAGAAACACTTTGAAAATCTGCTGGATCAAAACTCGGCCGACTCGACATACCTAAAATTTCACCATTTTTCGGATTCATTGCAATCGCAATCATACCATCTGGATTATATGTCGACTCTGCAATATTCATTTCTCTTTCCATAATTCTATTAATACGTGCATCAATTGTTAAACCTAAATTCAAACCAGCTTCTGGTTTTTTGAAATCATCGCCAACATTAGGCATCCTTTGTCCTTTTGCATCTGCAAAAAAACGCACATGACCTTCATCACCATTTAGCTCTTTATCATAATATTTTTCCAGTCCCATAAGACCTTGGTTATCACTACCTGCAAACCCTAATACGTGTGATAAAAAGTTGCCAAATGGATAGTACCGGATAGAGTCCTCTGCGATATAAACACCTTTCAAACTTAATCCTCGTACCTCTTTCGCTTTATCATGTGATATTTTCCTTCCGCCTTTATCTAACCTTACAATTGATTCTTTTTTTGTAATTCTCTTATAAATCTCATCTTTTTCCACACCTAATACTGCAGCTAACTTCTCTGCAGTCTCTGCTGGTTTTTCAATTTGCCTCGGTACAACAAAGACAGTTGGGGCACTTTTATTCGTAGCAAGTTCCACACCATTCCGGTCTAAAATTTTCCCACGTTCAGGTTCAAAAGTAATATTTCGACTCCATGAATCCTTCGCACGATCCGTTAACATATTGCCAAGAAAAAATTGCACATATCCAAGACGAATATCGATGATAGTGAAAATAAGTATACCTGATATGAGTATAAAAATAAGTCGTTTTCTAACCGTTACATTTGATACACGCATATTGGAACAAGCCTCCCTTACGCCTAGCTTGTTCCAATATATGCTTGTACTTATTTAATTAGAACTTCTTCTCTTTTACCATTACTGTTCTTCTGCTTCTTGTTGTGGTTCAAGTGGCGGTACAAGCGTTACACCTAACTCTGTACCAGGTTGTAACAATGTTCCTTCTGCCACACTTTGTTCGGTTACGTATCCGGTACCAGTAGGTTTTAGGTTAAGCTTTAATGTTTTTGCTAAATTCATAACATCACGAAGCGCCCAGCCTTGTATATTTGGCATTGTAGGTTTATCTCCCACTAAGAAGACTCGGTCACCCTTCAATGTTTGTTCAGTCGCTTTCGGTACTTGCTGCTGTACTTTCCCTTCACCTAATACGATTGGACGAAGTTTTGCTTTATCAATAGCTTTTTTCGCTTCTTCCATCGTTTTTCCGGTTACATCTGGAACAGCAGTTTGCTGCTCTTTCACATATTTCTTCGGATCTTTCACTTCATTAGGCTTAATCTTTAAATACTCTAAACTATTCTTCGTTACATATTTAAAAATATCAGCTAAAGGTTGTGCGCCACTCTCATCATCTTTCAATTTCGGTTGTTTAACAGCTACATATACAACAAGTTGCGGATCATCCATAGGTGCCATACCTAAGAACGAGAATATATAATTCTCTCTCCCTGTCATATAGCCACCTTTTCCATCCGGAATTTGGGCTGTTCCTGTTTTACCACCAACTGAATAACCATCGACTTTATAAGCGGTTCCTGTTCCTTTCGGCGATGTAACAACACGTTCTAATAACTGTCTTACTTGCGCTGCTGTTTCTTTTGTAACAGGTTTTCCCACTTCTTCTGGCTTATGTTCTAATTTTACTTCCCCTGTTATTGGATTTACAATTTTATCAACTGTATAAGGCTTCATCATTTTTCCGTCATTTGCAATAGCAGTTGCAGCTTGCACAAGCTGAATTGGTGTTACAGTAGAACCTTGTCCAAAAGCTGTTGTTACTTGCTGTATTTGCTGATCGAATATAATTGTATTTGAACCTTCACCAGGTAAATCAATCTTCGTTTTTTCATCTAATCCAAAACTATGAATATATTTTCGGAATCGTTCTGGTCCAAGTTTTTGATCCCCTAAAATTGCAAACGCTACGTTGGAAGAGCGCTCTACCCCTTCATCAAATGTGATAGATCCCCATCCAGCGCCACCGTTATGATCTTTTATTTTTCGGTTTCCGACTTGATATGTACCAGACTGATAATAATCTTGTCCTTTGTACACACCTTCATTAATAGCTGCTGCTAGCGTGAAAATTTTCATTGTTGATCCAGGTTCAAATGCATTTGCAATTGCGTCATTATAAAAATATTTAATATCCTCTCGGTTCGGATCATAACTAGGTTTAGTAGACATTCCTAATATTTTCCCTGTTTTTGGATCCGCAACAATCCCTATTAAGCTTTCTGGTTCATAATGTTTACTCGCTTCTTTCATTGCGTCTTCTAAAAAACTTTGAATACGCTGGTCAAGCGTTAAATATACATTATCTCCATTTTTAGGTGCCTTTACATTCACTTTTCCGCCGTCAAGAGATACGCCTCTACGATCGCCTGTATAAGCTACTTCTCCGTTAGAAGCTCCTAAATACTTATCCAAACTCTTTTCTAAACCAAATTGTCCTATAGCAATCCCCTTATCATCAGGTCTCGCATGACCTACGACATAAGATGCGAAATCACCGTTTGGATATACTCTGGCATTTTCAGTAATAAAAGATATACCTGGCAATTTTAATGCTTCTATTTGATCTTTCTGTTCTTTCGTCAAGCCCTTACCTAATTTCCCGAATTCCACTTGACTTTTATCTTTATTTAACGCAGCTAAAATATCCTCTTCGCCTTTTCCAAGTACTCCTGCAATTTTCTTTGCAGTGTCCTCTTTATTCTCAACCGGCTTCGCACCTTTTAATTCCGCTACAAGTTTATAAGAGTTTGCATCTTGCGCTAATACATGACCATTTTGGTCATAAATCGTTCCTCGATTTGCTTCGAGAACTCCTGCTTTACTATGTTTTTGCTGAGCGAGTTTATCCAAATCTTGATTATGCACTGTTCCTGTTGCTTGTATGTAAAAAAATCGGGCTAATAATAGCAAAAAGAGCAGGAGGAATAAAATCATAAAATACCCTGCTCCCTTATTGGTATGAAATTTAGTCATATTTCTCTTCATTTTCCCTTCACACCTATTGCCTTATTTGAGGCCCTTCACATTATTCGCATTAATTTCTAGCCCGTGTTTTTTTGCAACTTCAGCGATTCGTTCATAGCGACTTAACTTCTCTACTTCAGCCTGTAACTCTTGATTTTCTTTTTGCTTCTGTACAATTTTTTGTTCTATCGTCGCTGCTTCTACATTAACTTGATAAAGGCCTGCTTTATTTCCAATAAACGCTACACAGGCATACAATAAAAAGCCAATAAATGCTACATACAACAGTTTTTCGATTCTTGTAATCTTCGCTTTAGCTTTTGGCTGAACCATCTGCTGTGGGGGCGTTTGAATCTGTATCTCTTCTTGCGCTTGTTGTTTGTACTTTACAGCTAAGTTACTCATACCTCTCTCCCCTTTTTATCGTTTTTCAGCGATTCTCAATTTCGCAGAACGCGCTCGATTATTTTCTTCTAACTCTATATCAGAAGGTAAAATCGGTTTTCTCGTAATAAGCTTTAATTTTGGCTTAAATTCATCAGGAATAATCGGTAATCCTGGTGGCAATTGTGGCGTTGTGCTATTTCGTTTAAACGTCGTTTTACAAATACGGTCTTCTAAAGAATGGAATGTTATAACACTAACTCTTCCGCCCGGCTTGACCATCTCAATTGCAGATTCCAACGCTTCTTCAAATACTTTCAATTCATCATTTACCGCAATACGGATTGCTTGGAACACTCGCTTCGCAGGGTGTCCACCCGTTCTACGAGCAGGAGCTGGAATACCCTCTTTAATTAGTTCTACTAATTCTCCTGTCGTTTCAATAGCTTTATTCTCACGATACGCTTCAATTTTCCTTACTATTTGTTTTGAAAATTTCTCTTCACCATACTGGAAGAAAATTCTTACAAGTTGCTCATATGACCAGCTATTTACAACATCATATGCTGTTAATGGGGCATCTTGATCCATCCGCATATCTAACGGTGCATCATGATGATAACTAAAGCCACGCTCTGGTGTATCTAATTGTGGGGATGAAACACCTAAATCAAATAAAATACCATCTACTTCTGTTATACCTAATTCCTGTAGTTTTTCAGATAAATAACGGAAATTACTTTTTACTGTTATGAACTGCTCACCGTATGAAGAGAATCTTTCTTTCGCATTTTGAATCGCTATCTCATCTTGATCAAACGCGATTAATCTTCCACCTTCAGTTAATTGGGATAATAAATAAGAACTATGTCCTCCTCCCCCCAGTGTACAATCTACATATGTACCACCTGGCTTTATATCTAAGCCGTCTACTGTTTCCTTCAAAAGCACTGTTACGTGTTTAAACATTGTTGCACCTACTCTTTTTCCAATTAATTATGTTGAATGCATCTCCTCCTCCAAACGCATATTTCACGATTAGAGAACGAAATACTATGAAAGAACGACTCATTTAACTTGCCTACAAAGGCAGCATACTATACAAATCGCTATTTTCTTTTATTATATACTAAATTTTATCATCTTTTGCGGGAATTTAAATAAAAAACTGTCGAAAAAGATGATAATACGTTTACATTTTGTGCTATTTTGTCATATATTTAAGTACCCTGCATAATTACGATATTCACTTTTTTAAAATTGATAATTCAGAAAAATTTCACTTCACAGTAAATTCAACAAGACAAAAATAAAATCCTGCTCCTAAGAGCAAGATTCTATAGTTTTATAACATGATGTTTTCCGTCCCAAGAAAACGATTTTTCCATTACACGATCAACGAAATCCAAACCAAACTGATTTAAATAGTAACATACATTCCACACACGCTCTTGCGGCGCCCCTAATGGACGAAGTGCAAATTGTATACGACGGAATTTATTTAGCTGTACTTCATGTTTTTTCTCAACATTTCTTTTCAACATTCTTTCCAACAGTTCAATTTGTTCATTAATTTTGAATTCATTTTTCCCTGCAAACGCACTTAATCCAGGATCTATTTTCTTCACAAACTGTTGTAATGACGTATGGATATCAATTATTTCTTTTTTCGCCTCTACAAATCGATCATCTATCGGTTCCTCTATTTGATTAGATAACCAGTTTTCACGCAACTTATCTACGTTATTTAAAAAAGGATCACTGTCTTGCAATTGCAAATCGTATAAATCTGTCGCTATATCCCTCTCTACATAAGTGATTGTAATACGAGGAACGACAGGCGGCATTTGGAAACCAATCGTATGGAAAACTTGTTGCAATTCACTCCAGTAAGCTAATTCCCCTGGTCCTCCAATAAACGCGAGCGTAGGAAATAGATACTCTTGCATAAGAGGGCGCGTTACAACATTATTACTAAAGCGTTCTGGACTTCTTTCCATCTCTTCCATCAATTCCTCATATGAAAAGGAATACGCTCCATCCTTCCCTACAAACTTCCCTTGATCGTCTTCAAGTAATACTCGCTCATTATCAATTTCCATGAATATATGTACTGCATTATACTTTGTTTCAATAATCGGTTTATATCCTAATTCTTTAATTATTTCCTGTTGGTTATGAAGCCCCTCTTGCACTTCTTTATACTTACCTATAATTTGCTTAAAAAACGGCACTTCTAATTTTCTTAATTCAGGATGATGCGAATCAACAAGAATTAAACCAGAATTAACGAACATTTTCATAATAAGATGGGCAAAGAAATCTACATACGTATTCGATTTCCCCAAAGAATCATCAATAAATTGCAGTACATCCTTTGTAAAATTCGTTTCAGGGTATGTTTTGAAAATTTCTTCAATCCACTTTCTACAGTCTTCCAAAGAAAGCTCGGACTCTGAAGCACTCGCCACTTTCGGATTACGGTCATGAAAAATAGTCTTTTTTATTTTTTTATTCTTCGTTACAAAAGTATGATTAATTTCATCCATATCATGGTCTTCACCAGCAATCCAGAAAACAGGAACGACTTTAACACCTAAACTTTCTTCCTTTTCCCTCGCAAGCTGTAAAACTGAAATAATTTTATGAATTGTATAAAGTGGTCCAGTTAATAACCCAGCTTGTTGTCCAGCTATAACAACATATGTATTTTCATCTCCAAGCGCTTTTACATTTTGAATCGTAGCTTCTCCCGCTTGTAATTTTGTATTATATTCTAATAAATGCGCTACTAAACCTTGGCGGAAAAACTCCCTCTCACGCAAATCATGTACACGCTGTTTAAAAGCATCTTCTGTTAACATATAGTCAAAACACGACTGTATCTCTTTTTTACCGTTCATATAGTCCGCTACAACACCTTGTTGCGGAACAGAGATTTCTTTTATCTCCATATAATTCTTCCTTTCGTATCCTGTTCTCTCACCAATCCACATTGTAGTCAATGTTGCACGTAAAAGCAAAGAATTACACTTATTCTTTTACTTCTAATCCTTTTATTGCATCGAACAAAAATTGCAGTGTCGGAACAGATCGTTGCTGTTTCTTAGCTTCTTCTAATACATATCCAACAATCGCACCGATTTCCGTTTGTCTATTTGCCCTTACATCTGCCAGCATAGATGATGTATTACGAGACGTTCTTTCACATACGTGGCGTACCATTTTCCATACCATTTCTTTTTCTTCTTTAACAAGAAAAACGACTTCCTGAAAAACTTGCTCCATCAATCGATAAAAAAACGGGTTCGTAATCAACTCTCCGTTCTGGACTTGTAATAATGCTGTCAATGGATTGATACATACATTAACTACTAATTTTTTGTGCATGACATCCTTCCAATCATCTTCTATTTGAATCGGAAAATGAGGAAATGGAAAGCAATTAAATATTTTTTCAAAATGTATAGACTGGCCGTACACGATTCCAAACTTCGTTACACCTATCCCCGTATGATAAACGATATGTCTTTCTTCTTTTTTTGCACCATGCTCTACAATCCCAACCGCAATATTTTCATTTCTTATTTGCTGCATAGCATGAAGGTGCGACATTCCGTTTTGCAAAAAGATTAATGAGGATTCCCCTCGCACAAAAGGTAGTATGTCAGTTATATGATATTGCTTAACAGCAATAAATATATAGTCTAGCTTCTGGTCTAGCATACTTTCTATTGGTAAAGCAGGTGGGAATACGGTTTCACGTTTTTCCTCCCTCATACAAGTTACACCCGTTCTATTCAATTCCTCAGCCTGTTTAGCTGTCCTTGTAAACAACGTAACATCTTGATTACTTTTTTGTAAATAAAATGCATATAACAGACCGATAGCTCCTGGTCCCACAACTCCGATTTTCATTTTCACACAAGGAACTCATATAAATACGTTACACAAGTCCCTTTTCCCTCCCCCTTTTTATCCCGCAAACGCCTGATTGGTGCGGAATCATAATTAACTAAAGGTGAACAAATCCCACTGATTACAGTTTCACTTTACCTTTCTCAATTCCATGAACATAGTTTACAATTTCATTACTCTTTAACAAACAAATGCAACCTCTACTTTCAATATGTATATACTACCTATTAATATGTTTCTACTCTTAGTTTAGCAAATCCTCAAAAAAATAATAAAAGAAATATACTATCTTCTTCATAAAAATAAAAAAATGAGTTATAATATTATTGTAAATATTTTTACTTTTCTGCATTCAACGAGACAAGAAAAGGATGTGATGTTATGGGATTCCCAAAAGTTGAGCGCTTGCTCATCAATTATAAAACATTAGACGAATTTAAAAAATTTAAAGGTTGCGGAGCTCAAGAACTATCCATGTTAGAAGAATTACAGGCAAACATTATTGAAAACGATAGTGAATCTCCATTTTACGGTATTTATTATGGCGGATCACTAATTGCACGTATGAGTCTATATATGAAAAGGAACGGCGGAGAACCATTCGAAATTACAGGTACTTACCTAGAACTCTATAAACTTGAAGTGTTACCAACTTTCCAAAAACAAGGATTCGGAGAAATGCTTGTAAATTATGCGAAGGGGCTACAGTTCCCAATTAAAACGATCGCACGTATCCATTCAGCTGGTTTTTGGGATAAATTAAATTTCCAGCCTGTATCAGTACCTGATGGTGATTTTTATGTTTGGAACCCAGAAACAAATTTGAATACGGTTACAAACGAAGAGTCTGCATAAAAAATAAAAAAACAGCTACATAGCAGCTGTTTTTTTATTTCTTTAACTTTTCTAATTTCCCATTCGAACGAGCGCTATTTCTTTCCGCTACCATTACACTTCTTTTTTGATCGATATAATCAAGCAATGTTCTATACTCTTCCTCATATACTGATAATCGCTCCAAAAGACTCTCTCTCTCTGTTTGTAACGATTCAATTTGCTGTTGCAACACCATTAAAGAGTTTTCATCTTTATAATTTTGCAAGAAATCAATAACATCATTCAATGTAATTGACGTAGGCTCTACTACCTTTGTCTCTTTTACTTCATAATTTTCTACTTTACGTAGTTGCTTCGCTTCTTCAATACGTTCTTTGTATTGCTTTCTAACGTAAGAATTCCATCTAAAGCCACATGCTGCTGGTGTACGAGATAAATGTCTTCCCACTTCTTTAAAGGCAGATAATTGCGTTCCACCTTCTCGAATATGCCGGAGTACTACTTCTGCCAGAAGCAAATCTTCATCATCAGTCCAAGCATCTTGTCTTGTTGTCGCCATCTCTCTAGTCCTCCCTATGCATTTTTTATTAAGCATATGCAGTTACTAGAAAAGATAGAATACAACAAATAAAGAATAAGACAAAAAAAATAAACGCAGAAGATATCTTCTACGTTTATTTTCCCGCAATTACTTGCTGATTACTTCTTTACCTTTGTAAGTACCGCATGCTTTACATACACGGTGAGCTAATTTCGCTTCACCACAGCTTGGGCACTCTACCATACCAGGTACTGATAATTTGAAATGCGTACGACGCTTTCTTTTTACTGTTTTAGAAGTTCTTCTAAAAGGTACAGCCATTCTTCCCACCTCCTTAAAAGAAATAGTTATTTTCATATGAAGGCCTAAACCAGTCTTCCGATTATTTGTCAAAAAACTTTGCAAGTCCTGCTAATCGTGGATCAACAGTCTTTTCTTTGTTTTCTTCCGAAATCACTTGCCAGTCTTGACCTTGCATCGGTGCTCCACCAGAAACATCATCACTGAAAATTTGCATTGGAATCTCCAAAAGTATATTTTCCTTGATTACGGGCAGTAAGTCAAGTACTTCTCCTTCTAAACAATGAATTTCAGCTTCAGTTTCAAATTCTTCTTGTGAAGTTTGGAACACCTCAGTTGTTTTAATGTCAAATGGTAATGTCACATCTACTAAAGAGCGAGAACATGGTAAAACCATGCTTCCAGTTATATGTAGATGGAACGTAAACTTACCGGAGCCAAAATCAACTCTTCCTGTTACATGAGCAGGATTAATTTCACGAATATCTTTCTCGACCTCTTGTAGCTCACTTACATCTACCATCTCATCCAATGTCAATCCTTTATTTCTCAATTTATTCAATTGATGGATGGACCATTTCATATCATATCACCTCAAGGCAACAAACAAAATTATAGCTAGCCATTTTATATTTGTCAATGTTTTTTCTTTACACTATAATGAAGTCATCATAGTAAATAATATATAGAGTATCACGTTTTTGAAAAAGATGCTACATCGAAAGGAGAGATTACCATAAAAGCCAGTGGTATTGTTGTTGAATATAACCCTTTTCATAACGGTCATGATTATCATGTGCAACAAACAAAAAAGTTAACACACGCCGATATTACAATCGCTGTTATGAGTGGCCCTTTTTTACAGCGTGGTGAGCCAGCACTCATATCCAAATGGTATCGTACCAAAATGGCCTTATCATGCGGTGTAGACCTTGTTGTAGAGCTTCCATACGCCTTCTCAACACAAAAGGCTGAAACCTTTGCAAATGGCGCTATTTCTATTTTAAACGCCCTGCGTGTTTCTGAAATTTGTTTCGGTAGTGAAGATGGGCAGATTGAAAATTTTCATAACACCATCTCTGTGCAAAAAAATGAAGAAGATACTTTTAATCGTCTTGTAAAGCAATTTATGAATGCAGGTAACAGTTACGCAAAAGCTACATCTGAAGCCTTCCTACACATTTTACCATCCGAAAAAAACATAGACATGTCACAACCGAATAACATATTAGGATTCCAATACATGAAATCAATTTTCTTACAAAATAGTTCTATGCAAGCACAAACGATAAAAAGATTCGCATCTCATTATCATGATGAAACATTTAGCGACCAACATATTGCAAGCGCAACTAGTATTCGTAAAAAACTTTTTAGCGAAAATAGTTCTTTTACAGAAATTGAGCCTTTTATCCCAAAAGCGACTGCTTCTCTTTTAGCAAGTTACAAACAAAACTACGGGATATTACATAATTGGGAACAATACTTTTCATTTTTCAAATACAAACTCATGACGATGTCTCCAGAAGACTTACGACATATATATGAAATAGAAGAAGGTTTAGAGCATCGTATTTTATCAAAAATACAAAACAGTTCCTCCTTCCATTCATTCATGGAAGCATTAAAAACGAAGCGTTATACATGGACTAGATTACAAAGAGCTTGTACACACATTTTAACAAATACAACAAAACAAGAAATACATAGCGCAAATATAGAGCAGCATGCACCGTACATTCGTCTACTAGGCATGTCACAAAAAGGACAAACTTACCTTTCAAAAAACAAGAAAAAAATAGAGCTTCCCATCCTTACCCATACAAAAACATTTGACCATCCTACTTTACATATAGAGCGAAAAGCCAATTCTGTATATTTCTCCATCATGCAAGAACCATTACGAACACAACTACTAAAACAAGATGCAACACACCATCCAATTCGTTATGATGAAACAACTGCAAAATTTCTATAAAAAACCTCTCTTTTTCAGAGAGGTTTATTTTTTCTCGCCCATTTTTTCCAAATACAGCAATGCATCATCCAGCGTATCAACTGGTACAACTTTCATTTTTGTTTTAATATCTTTCGCAGCCTCAAGCGCATCTTTATAATTCGATTTCTCCGCACCTTTTTCATTTGGCGCAAAGAACACTTCAGCACCAGCATCACTTGCAGCAACCACTTTTTGCTGAATACCACCAATCGGACCAATTTCTCCCTTTTCATTTATCGTCCCTGTTCCAGCTATTTCATGCCCTCTTGTTAAATCATCTTCCACAAGTTGATTATATATTTCTAATGTAAACATTAGGCCTGCCGATGGTCCGCCTATTTCATGAGAATCAATTTTCACTTTCGGATCTACCATTAATTCTCTTTCAGTAACGATAGAAACCCCTATACCAACACGCCCATTTCCATTCGGAATGGTCTTTACATTTAAATTTTCTTTTAACTGTTTTCCATTTCTCTTGTACTCAATATTTACTGCTTCCCCTTCTTTTTTCCCTGTCATATATTCAATAAATTGCTCCGTCTTTTCAAATGTTTTTCCGTCGACAGCTATGATGACATCTCCAAGCTTAAGCTTTCCTTCTGACGGCATCCCTTTCGCTACTCCTGCAACCAATACACCTTTATTTTCAAAAGAAACAGTACGGTTTGCACGTTTATACGCATTATAGATTGCTGCATTTTGCGAATCTTTCATCGCATAATTTTGGCGAAATTGATATTCTTCATCACTCTCACCTTTTTGCAATATTTCTTCCGCTTTCGAAATATGTGTATATTTATTAAACTGTGCCGCTATTAAATTCACCACATTTGCTGGTCCCATTGAAACCGTAACAAGCATAAAATCACCGGATTCTTTCGTTCCACCCTCAACTTGAACGTAAGGCTCTAATTTGGCCGCCATTCCTGGTTTTGTTACATAATACGGTAAACGTACGTAAACAAGTAACATCGCCAATATAACCCCTATTAAAATTGCATATATAAACCGAAAACGCTTAAACATTATGTTTCTCCTTCCACTGCTCAATTAATAAATAAATATTTGCAACATGTTTTTCCGCCTCTACTTCTCCAACTCGAATAATGTCTTCAATGTTTGTAAAAGCACGTGAACTAAATTGTTCTACAGCTGGTCGCATCATTAAATCCGATGCAATTTGTCGATTCATCACCAGCTCATGTTGCATAATTTCAATACTCTGCATAATTACATCATAAATAGACGTAACCTCTCCATTCACTTTAATCGGCGATACATCAACAGCAATAACAATATCGGCACCTAACTCTTTCACAACCGATACTGGAATGCGATCAATCACTCCGCCATCCACCAATAATCGTCCATCTATCTTTTCTGGTACAAACACTCCAGGTACAGATATGCTAGCTCTCACAGCCTCTGCAACAGGACCACTTGTAAAAACTACTTTTTCCCCCTTCAAGATGTCAGTAGCCACAACAGCCGTCGGGATATCTAACTCTTCTAAATTTTTATTATATGTAAACATTTTAATCATATCTTTGACACGTTTTCCAGCAATAAATCCCATTTTCGGAACTGTAAAATCTAAATAATATTTCCTCTTAAAAACATTTGCCAGTTTATACAACCTTTCAACGTTTGAGCTAGCTGCATAAAACGTACCTACTAAAGCCCCCATACTACTTCCTGCAATCATATGAATCGGTATACCATTTTCTCTTAAAACTTTTATAACACCAATATGCGCAAACCCTTTTGCGCCCCCAGATCCAAGAGCTAAACCAATTTTCGGTTCTTTCATTTTTCTCACCCTTTAATTTTTTTCATTCCTTTTTCATACTTATGGTCTAAATGCACTACGTATCCACGTATACTGAAATGAACGTTTTTTGGGACAAAGGGGGATTTACTTACATGTATGAAAAATGGAAAACGGCTTTTCTTACCCTATCAACACTATTTTTAACCTTTTCTCTTGTACTTCACCCCCAAGCTGCTTTGCAAGCTTCCATTCGAGGGTTAAATATATGGTGGGAAGTTGTATTCCCTTCACTTTTACCGTTTTTCATCATTGCGGAACTTCTAATTAGTATTGGTGTTGTAAAATTTATAGGTGTTATATTAGAACCACTCATGCGACCACTTTTTCGCGTTCCAGGGATAGGCGGATTTGTTTGGGCAATGGGAATGGCTTCTGGATTCCCTGCTGGCGCCAAATTAAGCGCTAGACTACGTAAAAGTAATCAGCTAACACAAATCGAAGCAGAACGCCTCGTATCTTTTACAAACTCATCTAATCCACTTTTTATTTTTGGAGCTGTTTCTATCGGTTTTTTCAATAATCCGAAATTAGGAATCGTATTAGCTGCTGCACATTATTTAAGTAACTTTGCCGTCGGGTTATTGATGCGTTTTTACGGCAATAACAATATTTCCACGAAGGATCAACATCCTACTAAAAAACGTCCTTTTCAAAACCCTTTTTCAGTCCTACACGAGACGCGCATGCAAGAAAAAAGACCATTAGGAAAATTACTTGGGGACGCTATCGTTTCTTCTATTCAAACGTTACTTATGATTGGTGGATTTATTATTTTATTCTCTGTTTTAAATAAAATGATTACTGTATTTCATATTACAGCAGCACTTTCTTTTATTATGCAACATATTTTATCATTCTTCCAACTAACTACAGAATTTAGTATTCCAATCTTATCAGGCATTTTTGAAATGACACTCGGTAGCCAAATGATTAGTCAAATAAATGAAACACCCCTCCTGCAGCAAGCTATGGTAACAAGCTTTATTTTAGCGTTTAGCGGCCTTTCTATTCAGGCACAAGTTGCTAGCATATTAGCTGAAACAGACATCCGATTTAAGCCCTATTTTTTCGCACGAATTATCCAAAGTATTCTGGCTCCTATTTTTACTTTTATATTTTGGAAACCATTTTATGAAAAAGTAAGCTCTTTTTCACCTATGCAAAAAGATATCCCCGTATTTTTATCGAATCATTCTTCTATACTGCAAGAAATTTGGACATCTTTTGTACACTATGGACCGATCTTTACTTTATTTTGTTTATATGTATATGTTATCTTATTATTTTTTCGTAGCAACAAAGAAAAACCCCGTTCACTTTAACGGGGTTTGAAACTTTTCTTTTAAAGCACGTTCTACAACAGGAGGTACAAGATCTACTACGCTTCCTCCATATCTCGCAACTTCTTTTACAATGCTCGAGCTTAAAAATGAATATTGGTTATTTGTCATAATAAAAAAGGTTTCAATATTTTCATCTAATTTTCGATTCATAGAAGTAATTTGCATCTCATATTCAAAATCAGAAACCGCTCGTAACCCACGCAAAATCGCGTTTGCATTACGCATTTTCGCATACTCCACTAGTAGTCCACTATGTGAATCTACTTTTACATTCGGGATATCCTTTGTTGCTTCTCGAATTAAATCTAAGCGCTCTTCAACTGAAAAGAACGGTTTTTTTGACGAGTTGTTTAAAACTACTACGTATACCTCATCAAATACTTTTGCTCCCCTTTTAATAATATCCAGATGCCCAAGGGTAATTGGATCAAAACTTCCCGAAGAAATAGCTATACTAGTCATTCCGTCCCCTCACCTTCATACTTATAAATCGATATTGCTGTAATCCCATAATTTTCAGCTCTTACTTTTACAAGACTCCCTATAGAATCAGGTAAAACCACATCATTACCATGCTCTGACATAATTAATCCATCTCTATGTAGCAATCCATGTTGATCCATCACACTAATTAAAGATACAATTTTTTGATCTTTATATGGAGGATCAATTAGTATAAGATCGAATGATATTTCACGTTTTATAAGAGCCTTTACCGCACGTTCTGCATCATTTCGATATACTTCAGCTTGTTCCTGTATTCGACAACTTTCTAAATTTTGATGGATTACTTTTATCGCTTTATTATCTCGATCAACAAAAATTGCTTTATCAATCCCTCTACTTATAGCCTCGATTCCAAGACCACCACTACCGCCAAATAAATCAAGAGCGATACCACCATCAAAATAAGGACCTATCATATTAAAGATTGATTCTTTTACTTTATCTGTCGTTGGACGTGTTGTATTACCTGGCACCGCTTTTAGTGGATGCCCTTTACATTTTCCTGAAACTACTCTCATCTGTTGTCACTACCTTTATTTCAATCTATCGAGCAATTATAGAAAACCTTTCTCCATTCGGTAACCGCTACCAAACTATACTATTCCATGAAATTTTCCATTCATTTCTCAACGAACAATAGGAGAACTTTGGCTTAAAATAACCGCTCTGCATTTTTATGTATTCATCTCACCATGCGCTAACACGAACCCAATATGTATATTCGTTTCACTTTATCTTTTTTATCCTATCATAAAATAAAAAAAAGAAAAATAAAAAGCCAAACATAAAATTTAATTTCATGATGTATATCTTCATTTAGATTGGACATAAATAATTATAACAACATCACCTTCGATGTTGTTGCCAACCGCGGAGAAGACTTACGTTTCCCCATAAGTTCTTCCTCCGGTTTCTCCTCTCCCTTTGCCTTCTTACTAGTACATGCTAGTATAAGAAGGGCCCTGCTTTGCAGGGTTTTTTTTCTTTGTCTACTTTTCATTTAAAAAGTGAGATGGTACAGTAAGTAAAAGAAAGAGGAGGAAAAAATATGATTCAACGCTTTATAGAACTCGGAGAAGGCTACTCTGATTTATATGAATTACTTGAAATTGCCAAAGCAAATCAAGAACGTATAACACATATGTTACAATTTGAAACGATTAAAAATGAAAAAAAAGTGTGCTCACTTGTTGTAATATTAAAACCAACTACTACTGGTGATTTCCAACCATTATACATATGTCGTGAAGGCATTCCTGTACTTGAAAATAAAAAAAGTAAACGCGTCATTTTATTTGAAGAAACGGCAGAACAACTAGGAAGAAAAGTGACTACCTTTACGGTAAAACCATCCACAACTTTCCCAGAAAAAGAACTGTTTTTCAATCATTTAATTGGTATTTTACGAATGAATAATTTCATTCCTCCAATGAAATAAAGTGTTATTTCAAGTAAAAAAATCCCCTACTAAAATTAGCAGGGGATTTTTTCTATTAACTATAATCGTATTCTTTTGCCCGATCAGGACGTGAATTTTCAAATTCCGTTTTTAAATACGGGCGGTACGACTGTTCTATCTTCTTCACAAAAGGAAGTTTGTTCAACTTTTGCATCATATGCTCAATTTGTTCCATATCACAATATACTACTGCGTATTTTAAGCGTTTTGATATGTAATGTATGTTACCATATTTCCTTAAAATCTTGGCATGTTTCAATGAATGTAAATAAACAATCATACTTTGTCGTTGCCCGAACATAATCTTCTCCATCTTCTCCTTTTAAAAACATATATTTTATATTTTATGAAAACCAATCAGAAATTTATGACATTACAGGACAAACTCTGTATACGTTTTCTTCTATCTTCTAAAAAACGGGGTAATTTACCCCGTTTTACAGCCACAACCTCCGCCGGTACCACAACCGCCACCACAGCCACCAGCATCAAAAAATGGATTTCCTGTTGGAACTTTGATGGAAGAAGACACCTCAGAACCGATTGCTACACTAACTTCATCTAACAACTTTTGCAAAGCTGTTTCTACTCGTTTAAAAGCTGCAACCTTATCATGTAAGTCTACAGAACGCTTTAACTCCCTCATTTTCGTCGAAACGAAAGTATAATCAGGATGGTATTTACCGAAACGTTGCACTTCTTCATATCGTTCTTTCATCGCTGTAAATTGCTGAATTAACGTCTGAACTTCCATATCTTCATGCAATTCTTTATAACACTTACGATAGTCTTCTGCTATATCTGAACAGATAATCGCTTTTGCAAGCTGCTCTGCCTTATCTAATATCAATACGCTTTCCAGCGTCGCTACAATCATGAGAGACACCTCCGAGTATTCATCATACCACATTTAGAATAGAACTACTAATTGAAGTGTCTCACTAAACAGAAAGATATCACTCTAACTATTTTCCGTATAATCCCAGCACATACTTATACATTAATATGTTCCGCAATATTATATTTCAGAACATCCCATTTCCCACTATTTTCTTTCACATAACTAATACATGCATTTTTTAATGGTGTCTTAAACGAAATATCTTCCGGTGCAATTGCATGTAAAATTGCTTTTATCGCATGTGAATGAGCTACAATGATAATACGTTTGCCAGAATGGGTTTCTGCAACATCTTTTATAGCAGCAAAGCAACGGGTTACAATCTCTTCATCTTGCTCCATACCTTCTACTTTACCTTCTGCAATTAGCTCCCTAACAGTCGCAACCGGCTTCCCAGAAGCTTCACCAAAATTACGTTCAACAAATCGCTCATCTAATAAAATCGATTGCAATCCTGCAGCCCCTGCAATTTCCTTAGCTGTTTCGTGCGCTCTAATTAATGGGCTACTTATAATTACATCCCATGCTTCCGCTTGCAAAGCAACTGCACTTTGACTTGCTTGCTTCTTTCCCACTTCATTAAGTGGAATATCTTCACGTCCCTGAATAATCTCTTGAAAATTCCAATCAGTTTGTCCATGTCGTACTAAACAAATTTCCGTCATGCTCATGCTGCAACTCCTTTTTAAATAATCCGCTTCTATTGTATCAAAAGTTCTGCATGACGGACATAGTTTTCCCTTCCAATTATGTTGTATTTTGCTGCTTCATATACTGAAACATATCGATCATAATGGAGGCAACTGCCAATTGGTTTTGAAATTTCTCAACTTTATCTGGTATCGTTTTTTTGAAATGCTGCATAGCCGCTAACTCAAATGCCTCTTTTTCTTCAGGGTTTCGCGTTAGTTTTCTATACCAGTACGGTTGCTCCCTAATATAGCGAGATAAATCCTCATCAGCCTTTATAAACTCCATAATTTCTGCTCTCATCCGCTTTCCCCCTAATCCTTCTGAAAGAAAAATGGATTATTTTCGGAAGTACTTTCTTCTTGCCGCGCGGGCTTCCCTTGAAATTGTTGAAAAACTTGTTGCACACTACCAATAGCACTCGTCACATTAGCTAAATGGTGTTGCATCTGTTCCACATCTAGCTTTTTAAAGAAAGAAAGCATTTGTCCCATCACATCAGCAGTTTTTTCCTCTTCAGTTCGATTATCTTTTTCTTTTTCTTTTTCTTGTTTATTTTCTTTTACCGAAGAAAAAGCTGGCGCTCCATCAGGCCTAAAAGTTGCCCATATCGGATCTTCTTCACCAAGTAAGTACCATTCTTCATAAAACTGTTGCCAAGTTTTGTGACCACTTCTAACCTCATGAACCATTTTAGGGTGATGGTTTACAAACTCTTTAAACTGTTGAACCGATGGATGTAACGGTCCTTTTGTTGTTGGCATAATCCTCACCTCTTCATGTATATCTACTATATAGTAAGAAAAAAAAGGCACATGGTTCGCCTATTTTTAGACGATTCATGCACCTTTTTATCCTGCTATTTGCATACGGTAAGATTCCGACCTACACTTCAGTGAATACGAAGTACTTAAACGTGAGGTTTCCCCTACACAACTTAAAATTTCACTTTATTTTCGAATAAAGTTTTGTGTATAAAACTTATCGTATACCCCAACACCTAATCCTGTAAATTGTTCATTTAATACATTCTTTCTATGCCCTTCACTATTTAACCAACCTTGCACCGCCGCAATTCCATCACTATGTTGCGCCGCTATGTTCTCACCAGCAAGTTGAAACCCTACTTTCCCGCGCTGTAAACGATCTCCTAACGTACCTAGTGTAGGTGAATCGTGTGAAAAGTAATTATTATCCTTCATATCTTTACTATGCCCTATAGCCACCTCTGCTGTTTGTTGATCCCAAGCTAACAGCGGTAACTTATGGCGACTTCGAATAATATTTGTTAAATCAAAAATTTGTTGCATATTCCCATTCTCTATTTGTTTCATTTTATCTGGAGTCAATGGTTGTTCAGCTAGTAATTCACCCGAATAAACAAGCTGATACGGTCTTTGGCGTAATAACGTTTCATCATCCATATAACGAACACCAACAAGCTCATGTGTAAAATGATCAAAATATAATTGTGCCCAGCCATCTTCTACAGGTATTAATGGTTGTTCCATCACTTCCGTGTCAGATAACTCAAATTGATAACTATTTTTCCCTCTTTTTAACGAAATCTCATGCGAGAGTGGATTCTTTTTATACACTTCTTCATACTTTTCATTTATATAATAAGGCGGCACCTTAACCTGCTCACCAGCAACATACGCCGTTACAACTTTTCGTTCTGCAACTCCAAATTGAACATACTTAGTTAAATCTTGATTATATACCCACCATTCATATCCGTAAGCAGATGGCTCTATTCGAGATGGTTCGCCCCATTTTGCTAATAAATTTTCAGAGTCCCCACCAATCATATTTAAAACAGTATCGGAAGAGTCTTCATTTACTTGTTTTTTCTTTTTCACAATTTTATTTTCTTGCTTTGATTGAGATGGGGTTAATATATATTGTGAAACGAGTAATTTCCCGTATAAATCAACAGCTAAAATTAAAAATGTAATCATTACGATACGCAATAATTTCTTCAATCGATATACCTCCTGCACAAAACATAAAATTGAGATATACACAAATCCTTTTCTTTCCTTTTTTGTGTGTACCGTACTCTTTTCACTATATCATATTTTCGCAAAAAAAGTCTGGATTCTACCTTTTCTCTCAATATGAATTGCACTTTCTTATTATTCATACTATTATAAAAATAATGATGTAACATGAAAAGAGGAGGTATTATATGCAATTTACAAATACGAAATTTAATGGGGCAGTCGTTGATTTAACACTATTAACAGAGATTATGGAAAAGAACCATTTTGTACTTGCTGGACAGTGGGATTATGAACGAGTTACATACGATTATAAATTTGAAATATTAAATGATATTTATTATTTGCGCGTACAAGGTTTGGCTGTTGAAGGTGATGTTGGTAGCAGACACGCTGAAATAAAGCTACTTCCTCCCTTATTAGGAAAACATTATTATCCTCACGGCGTTGAATATGGTGATGGTGAAACTTTCCCAACGAATGTACTTCAAAAAAGCGAACAACTCCTACAAAATATCGAAAAAGAGTTAAAAGAGTTCCAAATCATTGAGTAAATAGAAAAAGCGCATCATATTGATGCGCTTTTTCTATTTATCTTACTTAAGAATGAATCGTCTTTTTGACTGGATACCCATAAATAGTTCCATCCTTTACTTTAATCTCATCTTCCCAAGGAACCTTATATTTACCTTCAGCTAAATCTTTTACAAACGTATACGGGTTTTCTTTCACCCCTCCAGGAGTCGCTACATATCCCCTTGAACCTAAATTATATATATTATTTTCGAGACCCCATCCTAATCTAGCCTGATCTGCTAGCTCTGGATATACTTCGGCAGTAACAATCTCCCAAGGATTTCGGTGTCCCTGCACTAAAGTAGTCCCATCAAAATTACAAACTTGTCCTTCACCAAAGTAATAAAATACCCCATCATAACCCGCTAAGTTCACTGACAATGTATACATTAAGTTTTGCCATGCATTCGAACGATTAGTTAACATCCATTGTTCACTAACTTGTGTGCTATATCCAGAAATACGAATCAAGACATTTGCACCTTTATAAGCTGCTTCACGAGCTACTTCAGGAAACATACCATCATGACAAATACAAACAGCTAATTTACTTCCTCCAGGTCCATCACAAACAGGTAAGCCTAAATCTCCAGCTTTCCAAGGTTCGACTGGCACCCAAGGATTTAGCTTACGATACTTCAAAATCATTTCACCTTGTGGATCAATAATTATTGCTGTATTATACGGTTCTCCACCATCAGGGTTTCTTTCCATTATAGAAAAAACACCATATACCTCAGACTCTTTACATGCCTCAGCAAACAAGTCTGTTTCTGGCCCAGGAACTGTACATAAAAACTCTTCTGTAGTCCATTTTTTTGTATTAAGCCCTTGTGTACTATATTCTGGAAACACTATCAATTCCAATCCAGGATACCCTGATTTAGTTGAATGAATTGTTTTTATGATCTGTTTAATTTGTTTATCAATGTCTGCACGTGACTCTACTACCGGTACTGGATATTGTATTAATGCTGTTAAAAAACCACTAATTGGCTTTACCATACTTCCACTACTACCCATTTAAATTCCCCCTTAAAATAGTTCTTGTTTATTAAAGATAACAATATAAATTTGTAACTCTCTAAAAAACTTGCACTACACATGGAATCATTACGTATTAAAGCTAGTAGTAAATCTTATATCCACTTTTAGTACATGCCTACACTAACTTAACATGAATAAATTGAAAATTCAATCTTTTATAGTTTACTAAAACTATAAAAGTGTATGGAAACCCATACACTTTTTTACTTAGTCTGTAAATATGGCGGTAATTGTTGCAACTGCTCTTTATCTTTTTCACGCTCTCTACGTGCCCACCTAAAAAATACATAACCAATAATCGTACCGTACACTATTTCCTGGACAATTTTCATAATGATGCCACCTGTTTGTTGATCTTGTACGACTGGCATCCAGTGTAAAAATTCTGGTCCAGTTATATTTAAATCAGATAAAGTTCCCGCTGGTACACATAGTTCCATCGCCTTCATCCAAGCAGCCGGATCCGTATACGTTGCAAATAATGGCGCCGTCGCAAAAATGATTAACGCGCAAGCTGGCGTTAATAATATACCGTTAGCAAACATATAACCCAGTTTCTTTATATCACTTAACGTTTGATATTCTGGTAATGGATTTAGCATCGGCCACCACATCATGATTGCCGTAAAGAACAATATAGCGAGACAAATAGGATGAGCAATTTGACTTTGTTTTACTGTATCAAAAACAACTGGTAAATGATAAAAAGAAAACAGGCCATTAAATACAAACAATGCAATAAGTGGCTTAGCAAATATCTTCAATATAATTTGAACGAACTTAAAAGAAGTAATATAACGATATAACCAAACTGGTATACCAAGCAACAATAACGGTGGAACTGCAATATACATAACTGCCATTTCAAACATATGTGCACTAAATATAATATGACCAATTAAATCAATAGGCCCTCCCTTTACAAAATACAAAAGAACAATCCCGGTCGTAAAATAAAAAACTTGCTTCTTACTTACCTTTTTCGCATGTTCAAATCGCATTCTATATGGCCCAATAATTAAAAAGTACCCGATAAGGATCGAAAGCATAAATAGTAAAAAGATTGGACTCCATAGAGCTTGAAAACCAAATATCCACAAGTTACTCATTGTCACACCTACCTTCTTAAGGTTATCCTTTCACATAACATGAAGAGGGAGCTGTGACGACACAAGCTCCCTTATTCTTCACTTTTCAAATCCACACAATTGTCATAAAAGCTAAAATTGTAATTAACCCGATCAACAGACCAGAATAAAGAAAGAAACTTGCCGCTTCATGTCCTTTATGACTCATATGCATAAAATAATACAATTGAAAAATTACTTGTACCACTGCTAATAGTAAAATAAATGGTACTGAGAAAGTCGGACTAAAAGTTTTCGGATATGCGACTGCTGCAAATGCAACTAATGTTAAAAAAATCATTAATGCAAATGTAATAACTTGATGCTTCATTTCCTCCGCACTTTTTCTCTTCCGATAAACAAGATCAACTTTAGGATTATTCATTTGCTTTATCGCCATTGTTTATCCCACCATTCCCATCAAATATACTACAGTGAAAATAAACACCCAAACTACGTCAATAAAGTGCCAATAAATCGATGCAACATAAAACTTCGGTGCATTGTATAAATTTAGACCTCTCTTCGCATTTCTAAAGATTAATGTTAAAATCCAACATAATCCAAACAATACGTGGAGACCATGTGTACCAACAAGAGCATAAAACGCGGAACCAAATGCACTACTTCTCATAGTATGCTTAAATTCATGCGTATAATGATAAAACTCATATATCTCAAATGCTAAAAACCCTAAACCTAGCAACACTGTTACTAATAGCCAAAGTTGCATTTTCTTAAAGTTAAAGTTTTTCATATGATACATCGCATATACGCTCGTTAAGCTACTCGTTAATAAAAGCATCGTCATAATGAAAACGAGTGGCATTTGGAACATCTCTTGAGATGTTGGTCCACCATTTGTAGAATTCTTTAACGCTAAATATGTGCCAAACAAGGAAGCGAACAATACTGTTTCGCCTCCAAGAAATAACCAAAAACCGACAAACTTATTTTTTCCCTCAAGGGTTGCTTTTTCAGGCTCTGCTGGAAATGTTTCATTCGTTAATTTTTCATCTACATGCATTATGCCTTGCCCCCCTTATCTTCTAAATCTTCCTTATGAATATGATATCCATGATCATCGATTACTGAACGTAGGAACATTGTACCAAATGTAATGATTAAACCGATAATTGCTACTAATAACCAAAACTTATCTTTTCCACCCTGCATATACATTGCACCGAATGCCGCTATAAACAATCCTAAAGAAATGATAAATGGTGAAAACGATGGATTTGGCATATGAATATCACCAATTGGTTCCGCCGCTGTCATCTCTTTATTCCCTTCACGTTTTTCAATCCAAAACGGATCTAACCCGCGAACAAATGGCAATTGTTTAAAGTTATATTCTGGTGTTGGTGCTGGCATTGTCCATTCTAATGTACGTGCATCCCATGGATCACGACCAGCCTTTTCTTTTGAAACTGTCGTTTTAATTACATTGAATAGAAGAACAATCGTTCCAAGAGCCATAAATACCGCTCCAATAGAACTAATCATATTCCCCATTTCCAGCCCTTGGCCTTCAAGATATGTGTAGTAACGACGTGGCATACCAATTAAACCAAGGAAATGCTGTATGAAGAACGTTAAATGGAAACCGATAAAGAATAGCCAAAATGTTATCTTTCCTAACGTTTCATTCAATACTTTATTAAACATCAGTGGCCAATAATAATGAGCTCCTGCAAGTAAACCAAATACAACACCGCCGACAATTACATAATGAAAGTGAGCTACTACGAAATAGTTATCATGAAATTGATAATCCGCTGGTGCAGATGCTAGCATAACACCTGTAACTCCACCCATTACGAATGATGGAATGAAAGCTACTGCCCACATCATCGGTGTCGTAAAACGAATACTTCCTCCCCACATCGTAAAGAGCCAGTTGAATATTTTAATACCGGTCGGTACTGCAATCGCCATTGTTGCAACTGAGAAAATAGCATTTGCAACTGGACCAAGTCCAACAGTAAACATATGATGCGCCCATACCATAAATCCTAAGAATCCAATTAATACTGTCGCGAACACCATCGACGAATAACCAAATAATCGTTTTTTCGAAAATGTCGCGAAGATTTCTGAGAATATTCCGAAAGCTGGGAGTATAAGAATGTATACTTCTGGATGACCGAAAATCCAGAATAAATGCTCCCATATAATTGTATTCCC
This sequence comes from Bacillus pretiosus, assembly GCF_052947655.1. Lineage (NCBI taxonomy): Bacteria > Bacillati > Bacillota > Bacilli > Caryophanales > Bacillaceae > Bacillus > Bacillus pretiosus. The sequence continues at coordinate 3,808,323 of NZ_CM129593.1, forward strand.
GCCCAATGCTGGATTAAAGAAACTTGTTCCAAATAAACGATCTAACATTAAAAGTCCTAATCCTACAGTTAACGGTGGAAAAGCGAATAATATTAGAGAAGATGTTACAAATGTCGTCCATGTAAACATCGGCATACGCATATACGTCATTCCTGGCGCACGCATATTAATAATGGTTACAAGGAAGTTAATACCTCCAATTAATGTACCAATACCGGAAATTTGCAAGCCGAGTACATAAAAATCAACACCATGGCCTTTAGAGGCTAAAGCTAAAGATGCATAAGATGTCCAGCCTGCATCAGGTGCTCCACCTAAAAACCAACTTAAATTTAAAAATACTCCACCAAAGAAAAATAACCAAAATCCGAGTGAATTCAAAAACGGGAACGCTACATCACGTGCACCAATTTGAAGTGGTACAGCGGCGTTCATAAATGCAAACACGAGTGGCATAGCTGCGAGGAAAATCATTGTTGTACCGTGCATCGTTAATACTTGATTATAAGCATCCCCAACAAGAAAAGCGTTGTTAGGAATCGCTAATTGAAGGCGAATAAATAGAGCTTCTATTCCGCCTATTATAAAAAACAATCCACCTGCAATTAAATAGAGAATGGCAATCTTTTTATGGTCTACTGTCGTTAAATAATCCCATATGACAGCACCCATCCCCTGTTTTTTTGCTACAGAACTCACGTTTTCAACCTCCCCTTCGCGAATAATCCCTCTTTACTTTTCAACTTTTAACGTTTGTAAGTATGCATTTAATGCATCAATTTGATCATCCGTTAAGTTGCCATATTTACCAGTCATTTTATTTCCTGGTTTCATATTTTCAGGATCTTTCAGCCATTTTTTTAAGTTTTCTTCATTGTTTTCGGCAATACCGGCAACCATATCGCGATCCGCAAAGTTTGCTAAGTTTGGTGCGATACGAGCGGAAGGTGGTCTACTATCATTAGATCCAACTGCGTGACAACCAATACAGCTTTTATTAAATATTTCTTGGCCCTCTTGCGCCTTTGTTGAAGCTACTTCTTTCTTCCCATCAATCTTCTTCATATCAGCAAGCCACTTTTTGTACTCGCTTTCATCTAAAGCTTTCACTTTGAATTGCATTAAAGAATGTGATGGGCCGCAAAATTCTGTACAAAAACCATTATAAGTGCCCGATTTATCTGCCTTTAACCACATTTTGTTCACATTGTCTGTATTTGTATCCATTTTCCCAGCTAAAGATGGAACCCAAAACGAATGTTTAATATCGGCACCCTTCAAATTCAAATACACTTTCTTACCTGTGGGGATGACTAAATCTTGAGAAGTCACTATTTTTTCTGATTTATAAGAAAATTCCCACCAATAAAGATTCGCTGTTACATCAACAACGATAGTATCTTTATCAATATTCTTTTTCTCCATCGCACTTACATCAGCAAGTTTGAATGTATATGTAACCGTCGGAACAGCTAAGATTAACAAAAGAATAATCGGAATAACTGTCCAAATAATTTCTAGTTTGTGATTCCCTTCAACTTGCTCTGGAATATAATCTTCCTGACCTTTCTTTTGTCGGAAACGCACAATTACATATAAGAAAATAATAGTAACTACTAGTACTACTCCTACCATAATCGCAGTTGCTAGTAAGAGCAAATCATATTGCATTTTTGCTACTTCTCCTTGCGGAATTAAAGTAGATTGAAAGGCTTTACCGCATCCCCCTAACAGTAAAGCCAGCAGTGAAACGAACGAAAGCAGTCGCCACTGTTTCTTCATACAAACAACCCCCACTTTCCTTGTGAATTAGATTGTACTTTATAGTTAAGTAAAGTAAATCTCAACGTAAAGAAATCCAATTATGTCGTTGTCTTAGAAGAATGTAACTACAATCATTGATACAAATAAGATTGTTAAATAATTTAGGGAATAAACAAACATTTGTACGGACCATTTGATGTCATCTTGCTTACGGAAGCCATAAAATCCTAAAACGATCCATCCGATGTTTAACAATGTTGCAATTACCATAAATGTTATCCCTAGTCCACTCATATAAAATGGTAGTGGTAATAAACATACTGTCCAAATCATAATTTGGCGTTTCGTAATTTCAAATCCATGAACTACAGGAAGCATTGGAATTCCTGCATTTCGATATTCATCAACACGTTTCATCGCTAATGCGAGGAAATGTGGGATTTGCCAAATAAACATAATTAAAAATAACATCCAAGCAATTGGATGGCCTAAAGATGGATCGATTGCTGCCCATCCAATTAAAGGTGGAACTGCTCCAGATATACTACCTACAACAGTATTTAGTGTATACTTTCTCTTTGTCCATAACGTATATAAGACAACATATGTGAAAGCACCAATAAATCCCATTAATACTGCCATTGGTGTTGTTAATAATAAAAATACAAATCCAAGAAGTAATATAACTAGTCCAAATGTAAGTGCAAATCCCGGTTTATACTTCCCAGTAACTGTTGGACGGGTTTTTGTTCTTTCCATTAACGGGTCGATGTCTCGATCAATGTAGTTATTTAAACAACATACCCCTGCCATAATTAATCCAGAACCAACGATTGTAAAGAATAACTTATCCAGATTGTCCATCACACTTAATCCATTAAAATGTAATGCCAACCAAAATCCTGTAAATACAGTAAGTGTATTTGAGTTTACAATCCCCATTTTAACGAGCGCTGATAAATCTTGTAGCCGAGTTGTTTCCGGTACACTTGTAACAGCTGACTCATCATGCAGCTCACTTGTTGCATGGCTCATCACTTTAACCCCCTCTTAAAACTTTCATCTTTCTTTTTGCGCCTATTTCGAATGAAATATTTCGCTTCTATATAGCAATATTATTACAGTAGAAATATTGTTAATCCATTCTACTACTAATCTACGCCCATACTCCAATATATTAAATCATATTTCCCGAACATTTTGTGAAGAAAACATGAACTTTTTGTGTCGAATATAAAAACTTAATTCTTACTTGTCCTTATCATAACATGATGTTACCTTCTATAATAAACTTTTTTGTCATATTTAACACGTATTCTCCCCATATCTTTTCAAAATAGCCTGTTTTCCACCTAAAAATTCCCTTATATATCCTATTTCCACACCCATTTTCTCTCCCCTGTCTGCCCCCGCCATTTCTTTGCTATTTTATTATTTTTTATATATCATAGGAACTAGCGCTTTTTATTCTATACATAATGGAATGAAAATATTTCGCAATAACTTCATAGCAGAAAGATGGTGAAATAGATTGCAACGCTTTATTAAATGGTTAGCAGTCATTACGAGTCTTGATTTATTAATAGTTTTACTAGGAGGCGCCTTAGTTACAAAAACAGGTTCTGGCCAAGGGTGCGGTAAATCATGGCCACTTTGTAACGGTGAATTTGTTCCATCTAATTTATCAATGGAAACTATTATTGAACTAAGTCACCGCCTTACATCAGGATCAGCAGGAATTCTTGTCACTCTCCTTTGTATTTTGTCCTGGAAATATTATAAACATGTGCGCGAAACAAAAACGTTAGCAATTTTATCCTTCGTATTTTTAGTTGCGCAAGCATTAATGGGAGCGGCAGCAGTTGTTTGGGGACAAATGCCAGCTGTACTTGCTATCCATTTCGGTATTTCCTTAATTTCATTTGCTTCTGTCATTTTATTAACGTGTCTTATCTTTGAAATTGATCAGAAATTTGATGCACGTTCACTTATTATGGACAAAAAAATGAAATTTCATATTTATGGTGTAACAATTTACAGTTATATTGTCGTCTACACAGGTGCTTTAGTACGTCACGAACGAGCTAGCTTAGCCTGTCCAGACTTTCCTTTATGTAGCAAAAATAGACCTATGCCAACTCAACTACATGAATGGGTTCAAATGGGACATAGAGTTGCAGCGATGTTAATTTTCGCTTGGATACTATACGCGATGATTCTCGCTATTCGCCATTACAAGCAGCAGCCTGTCGTATACTGGGGATGGATCATTTCATTTATCCTTGTTACACTTCAAGCTATCGTAGGAATTTTAGTCGTATTTACAAATGCTAATTTAGTAATGGCATTACTACATTCACTATTCATTTCTTGCTTGTTTGCTGTACTATGCTATTTAGTTATGTTAGGTACACGAAGTAAAGTGAATGCAAAAGAAGCTGAATCAACTTCTAAACAAACAAAATAAATTTAAATTAAAATACCTTGCTGAATTGGCAAGGTATTTTTTGCAATAAAGTGAAACTTTAATCAGTGGGGGTCTTCATCCCCCACTGATTATTAGCCCGCACCAATCAGGCTTTTATGGGCAGTTGATCCCCCATCTAACTTCTTTGTTTTCGCTGAATTTTGAGGCGGGTGTCTTACTGCCCGGCGAATAGCGGGATAAAGAAAAAGAGCTGCATTTACACAGCTCTTTTTCTTTTTTAGTGATCTAATTCAATCAGTAAGTCACCCGTTTGAATTGCATCTCCATCGTTAACATATACTTTTTTCACTTTACCATTGAACGGCGCTTGAACTGTCGTTTCCATTTTCATCGCTTCTGTAATTGCCATAGAATCGCCTTTTTTCACTTCATCGCCTTCTTTAACAACTACTTTAATAACCGTTCCTGGCATTGTTGCACTAATGTGGTTTGGGTTTTCACGGTTTCCTTTCACACGTTGTGCCACTGTTGCTTTCACACTTTCGTCTTTCACAACTATCTCACGTGGTTGACCGTTAAACTCCAAGTAAAGAACACGATTTCCATCTGGCTGAGGCTCTCCGATTGATACTAGTTTAACCATCAATGTTTTACCTTGTTCGATTTCCACATTGATTTCTTCACCAAGTCTCATACCATAGAAGAATGTCGGTGTATCAAGCACAGATACACTTCCATAAAGCTCAGCAACTTTTTCGTAATCCATAAATACTTTTGGATATAATGCATATGCAACTACATCAAAAATCGTCACTTCGCGTCCAAGCTTATGGAATAGCTCTTCTTTTAACGCGTCGAAATCTACTGGCTCTAATAATTCACCCGGTCTTACTGTTAATGGCTCTTTCCCTTTTAAAATAATTTCTTGCAACTTTTTCGGGAAACCACCATATGGCTGTCCTAAATCTCCTGAGAACATTTCAACAACAGATCCTGGGAAGTCCATAGAATGCCCACGCTCTAAAACATCTTGTTCTGTTAAGTGATTTTGAACCATAAATAATGCCATATCACCGACAACTTTAGATGATGGCGTTACTTTAACAATATCGCCAAACATGTCATTCACACGGCGGTACATTACTTTCACTTCATCGAAGCGATCTCCTAAACCAACCGCTTTCGCTTGTTGTTGTAGATTACTATACTGTCCGCCTGGCATTTCGTGCATATATACCTCTGTATGAGGTGCATTCATACCACTTTCAAACGGTGCGTAGTATTTACGTACATCTTCCCAATAATGAGATAGTTTTTCTAATGAATCTATATTAACGTCTGGCTGTCTTTCGTTTCCACCTAATGCATAGTATAGCGTGTTCGCACTTGGTTGTGACGTTTGACCAGCCATAGAACTTACTGCTACATCGACAATGTCAACACCTGCTTCAATTGCCTTTGTATACGTTAATATACCATTTCCACTCGTATCGTGTGTATGCAAGTGAATCGGAATCGATACCGTCTCTTTTAATGCAGAAACTAAATCATATGCCGCATTAGGTTTTAATAAGCCTGCCATATCTTTAATTCCTAATATATGTGCTCCTGATGCTTCTAACTCTTTTGCTAAGTTTTTATAGTAATTTAAATCATATTTACTACGTAACGGATCATGAATATCTCCTGTGTAGCACATTGTTGCTTCTGCAATTTTACCAGTATCTCGTACAGCATCAATCGCAACTCTCATACCTTCTACCCAGTTTAAGCTATCAAAAATACGGAACACATCAATTCCAGCTTGAGCAGAACATTCCACAAATTTTTGAATTAAATTATCCGGATAGTTTTTATAACCAACTGCGTTTGAAGAACGAAGTAACATTTGGAATAAAACGTTTGGCATTTTTTCACGAAGATCTAGTAATCGTTCCCATGGATCTTCCTTTAAGAAACGATATGCAACATCAAACGTTGCACCACCCCACATTTCCGCTGAGAATAGGTTCGGTAACATTCTCGCTGTCGGCTCTGCAATTTGATGTAAATCTTTTGTACGAATACGCGTCGCCAGTAATGACTGATGCGCATCACGGAATGTTGTATCCGTTAAAAGTACACGCTTTTGATCTTGTACCCATTTTACTAATCCGTCCGCTCCACGCTCATCCAAAATTTGTTTCGTTCCATTTTGAACCGGCTCTGAGTGTAATACATTCGGTATACGAGCATCCGGGAAAATTGGTTTCTCTTTTTTCCCTACTCCTGGGAAGCCATTTACTGTTACTGACCCAATGTAATTTAACATTTTTGTTCCGCGGTCTTTACGTTTCGGGAACAGGAATAGTTCAGGTGACGCATCAATAAATGAAGTGTCATATTCTCCTGATAAGAAGTTTTTATGTTTTACTACATTCTCTAGGAATGGAATATTTGTTTTAATACCACGAATACGGAATTCTTTTAAGTTACGTTCCATTTTCGCAGCAGCTTGTTCAAAAGTAAGTGCCCATGTTGTAACTTTTACGAGTAAAGAATCATAGTACGGTGTAATAACAGCACCTTGGAAACTATTACCTGTATCAAGACGAACACCGAAACCACCGCCTGATCGGTATGCCATAATTTTCCCTGTATCCGGCATGAAATTATTTAGTGGGTCCTCAGTCGTTACACGAGATTGGATCGCAAATCCATGAACAACTACTTCCTCTTGCTTCGGAACACCTACCATTTTACTATGTAATGCATGTCCATCAGCTATTAAAATTTGCGATTGAACGATATCTACCCCTGTGATCATTTCTGTAATTGTATGTTCAACTTGAACACGCGGATTTACTTCAATAAAGTAAAACTCATCACCTTTTACAAGAAATTCTACTGTTCCTGCGTTTAAATAATTTACATTTTTCGTTAATTTCACAGCAGCATCACAAATACGCTGACGCAAATCATCTGAAAGCGACACACTAGGTGCGATTTCTACCACTTTTTGGTGACGACGTTGTACAGAACAGTCACGCTCGTATAAATGAACAACATTGCCCTCTTCATCTGCTAAAATTTGAACTTCTATATGTTTAGGTTTTTCAACGAATTTTTCAACGTATACTTCATCATTACCAAAGGCTGCTTTCGCTTCTGACTTCGCTCGATTATACGATTCTCTTAATTCTTCACTACTACGTACAATACGCATACCACGACCGCCACCACCAAGGGAAGCTTTAATAATAATCGGGTAATCATACTTTTCAGCAAATTCTCCAACTTCTTCTACTGAATTTACCGGCCCATCACTACCAGGAATAACTGGAATTTGTGCTAGCTGCGCTTGTGTTCTTGCTTTCACTTTATCTCCAAACATATCTAAATGCTTACTCTTTGGACCAATAAAGATAATCCCTTCTTCTTCACAACGTTTTGCGAATTGAATATTTTCTGACAAGAAACCATATCCAGGGTGGATTGCATCTACATGATTACTTTTCGCAATCTCAATAATGCCCTCAATATCTAGATAAGCATCAATTGGCTTTTTCCCTTCCCCAACTAAATAGGACTCATCGGCTTTATAACGATGATAAGAACCACTATCCTCTTTAGAATAGATTGCAACTGTTTTTAATCCAAGTTCCGAACAAGCTCGAAACACACGAATTGCAATCTCTCCACGGTTAGCTACCAATACTTTTTGAATACGTTGCAGCTTTGTCATGATTTTCCCCCTCTACTTTCCTACCACTCTAGAGATAAAATATATACACACCCTAAAGAGCGTGAAGTTCTTCACTTTCTACATTATATTATACTTAGAAAGCTTCACTTTATTTTTATCCATCATACCTTATTTTTTAACAAATGATAAGTTTTCTGATCAATTTGTTTCACAAAAATAGTATAGCATACCTCTTCCTTTTCTAACAACTTAATTGTATATCACATTTAATTTAATGTGATATATTTTTTAGTGTATATACCAATTAATGTATCCTATTTAATGTTTCTTGCACATAAAAAAACACATCGCGCTCTAAAGTGCAATGTGTTTTTTATTTTACTACAACAAGACGCGGTCCATCTTGCTCTCTTTCTTTCATTATCTCATTTTGTTGTTTCTCTTGTCGTTTTACATGACTAGCAACATTTAATAATATACCCATCGCAATTAGATTAGCCAATAAAGAACTACCACCATAACTAATAAACGGTAAAGGTACTCCTGTAAGTGGTATTAATCCAGACATACCACCAACATTAACAAAAGTTTGTATCCCAATTAAACTTGCAATTCCGATTGCAATTAAACTTCCAAATGGATCTTTACATTTTTGCGCTACTCTAAACGAACGAATGATAATAAGTAGTAAACAGATTAAAATGATAGCTACACCTATAAAACCTAGTTCTTCAGATATAATCGCCATAATAAAATCCGTTTGCGGCTCTGGTAAGTAGCCATACTTTTGTATACTATTTCCCAATCCTCTACCATTTAACCCACCTGAAGCTATTCCAATAAAGGAATTAACTAATTGAAATCCATCATTTTGAGGATCACTAAATGGATCAAGAAAAACTGAAAATCGAGCTTTTTGGTATTTACTTAATTTATAGTCCCCAATAAAATACAACGCCGGTATCCACACGACAGATGTTAATAAAAATCTTTTTATCCACAAGTTAACATTAACTCCTGAACAGAAGAACATAATTAACACTGTTCCACCTATTAATATGTCAGTTCCTAAGTCATTTTGTAATAAAATTAACACCATCGATCCACCGACAACAAATAAGGGAGGTATTATCCCTTGGAAAAAAGGGGTTTGCCTCTCTTGTTTCTTAGCAAAAAAACTTGCTAACGTAATAATAACTGCTATTTTTACAAACTCAGCTGGTTGTATACCTAGTATCCATCCTTTTGCACCATTGATTACCTTACCGAAAAGGAAAGCTGCTGTTAGTAATCCAATACTCCCTAACCCCATCGCTGCAAGAACTATTTTTTTCCTCCACAATTTGTAAGGGATTATAACGGCAATCACAAGTATTACGGTTCCAATAGCAAGAGCAACTAATTGTTTTTTAAAAAAGTGATCTGCTGGCCAGTTATATTTCGACGAAATCGCGACAATGGAACTAGAACTATATACCATTATAACTCCCAACACACATAAGATAACAAGAGGAAGTAATAATGAATAATCCATTGATTTCCATACTCTTTTCATTTCATTTCCTCTTTCTGTTTCAATTTAATTATTGTTGTATTCCATATGTACATTGATTCTTCCTGCTTTATTATACAAATAAAAAGCCCAAACTATTTCAGTTTGAGCCCCCCTATTTGAACCCGTTATTGTTGTTTGTTCGTAAATGCTTCATGAAGTGCAGATAACTCACGTTCAAGCTCTCCTAACATTGCTTTCCCTTGTTCTTCTGCAATAAGACCAAGGCGAACTGCAAAATCGACCTCGCGGGATAGTCCAAACATTTGTGTGTCTAACACTTCTTCATATAATGGACATTGCGGCATTGTAAGATTGTCCATTTGCACCTTAATAAGTCTTAAAATCTTCTCCGCATCCGCTTGTAGAAGGGCTAGTGCCTTTTCCTGATGATTTGATACTGTCTCAGACGCCAAATTGATTCCCTCCGTTTCCGTCCTACTCTCTCCTATCTATTAATATTAGCGATAGTTTTAGTAAATTGCAATAGAAACATTTTTTGTGACAACCGTGTCTAATGCTATTATACTGAAAAGTGGGAGTATAACACAAATGGGGGAACAACAATGAGCGAAATTTTATTTATTAATGGAAAAGTTCGTTTTCCAATCACTATCGATCCAACTGTTTGGATCTTTGATGATCGAAAAGTAGATTTGACAACTTACTTTGATGAAACAAGAGAAAACACTTCAGAACTAGAAGCTTATTTAAAAAACACTTCAGAGCATTGGGATCGCGAAATCCGTGATGGTGCTGCGTTTCCACCGATACAACAAAGTGTAAAGAAATATAAAAAAGAACAACTAATTACTGGAACGTTCGGTATACCATTTCATCCATTTCTTGCTAACGCCGAAATTTCAGAGGACGCTACGCAAGTCGAAATTGAAACAGTAGATCAAACAATAATACTTCCATTAGAAACTGTAGAAAATGCTATTCTTGGTTTTTCAAAAGAAGGAAAGCCATTAAAAGAGGATGGACCTGTTCATCTATATTACAATGATGGATCTAATAGACAAAATCCAATCCGTAACATCCGTAAATTTACAATTATTTAAAGTGTATACTTGGAAGAAAAAGGAGTGAGCCTCAGCTCACTCCTTTTATAATAAATCCGCTGCAAGTTGAGCTAAATTAGACCGCTCCCCTTTAACAAACTTTACATGACCACTAATACGTTGCTCTTTAAACTTCTCTACAACATATGTTAAACCATTATTATATTCATCCAAATACGGGTGATCAATTTGCTGAGGATCCCCCATTAATACAATTTTACTTTTTTCTCCTACCCTTGTTAATATCGTTTTCACTTCATGCTTCGTTAAATTTTGTGCTTCATCAATTATAATGAACTGATCTGGAATACTTCTCCCACGTATATAGGTAAGGGCCTCTACTTCAATCGAACCCATTCCAGCTAAAATAGCATCTAACTCTCCTGGCTTTTTCGTATTAAATAAGTACTCTAGATTATCAAAAATCGGTTGCATCCATGGTCTTAACTTTTCTTCTTTTTCTCCTGGTAAATAACCGATATCTTTTCCGACTGGAACAATTGGCCTTGCAACGAGTAGTTTTTTATATAGTCCTAAATCTTCCGTTTGCATGAGTCCTGAAGCCAACGCGAGTAATGTTTTTCCTGTACCAGCTTTCCCCGTTAACGTTACTAGCGGAATATCTTCACGAAGCAACAATTCTAACCCCATAATTTGCTGCACATTTCGTGGTCGTATCCCCCATACTTGTTCATTGTGAAAAATAAGTTTCTTTACCTTCTTACCTAAATGATCCACAATGCCAAGTGCTGAACTAGATCCCCCTAATGCATCTTTCATTACTACAAACTGATTTGGATAAAAAGGGTGATTTGCAATTTCGGATAAAGGCAATTCACCTTTTTCATAAAAATAATCTAATTGCTCTTTTGATATATACCCTTCTAAAAATCCTGAATATATATTATCTACTTCAATTACACGATCACTTAAATAATCTTCCGCCTTCAAACCAATTGCATCAGCTTTTACCCTTACGAGCACGTCTTTACTTACTAAAATAACAGACTTCCCGTCCTCTTTTTCTTGTTCTTCTAAAGATAGATTTTTTGCTACAGCTAAAATTCGATTATCATTTGTTTTTTCTACAAAAATATCTTGTAGTTGAACAAATGAACGATGATTTAATTCAATACGAAATGTACCGCCGTTTTCTAACGGAATACTTTCATGCAGCTTTCCTATTTCACGAAATTTGTCTATTAACTTAGATACATAACGAGCGTTTCGTCCTACTTCATCCATATAACGTTTTTTCGAATCAACCTCTTCTAATACAACTGCTGGAATCACTACTTCATTTGTTTCAAATGAAAAAATAGATAAAGGATCCTGCAAAAGTACATTCGTATCTAACACATAAATTTTATCCAACCTGTTACCCCCTGACTCCACTTTTAAATTTGTAGAACAAGGGTTTCATCCATAAAATATGGACGAACCATTGTTATAATTATATGTACCGTATAAACGAGGTAGAATCGAAATTCATAACCATGAAACCTTTTATTTATTTTTTATTCATTTCTATTCAATATATTACTTTTAATTATAATTATTAACATAAAATCACAATAACTGATTACAAAAGTTAATAACTTATTTTCTTATTTATCACATTTATAATTCTTTTATTCCTACTAACACTTGGTTATCCAGCTTTTTCGCTGCGCGAATATCATATGTTTTTTCATAGGTTGGCTCAGTTGCAAGCTTCGCTCCATAAAACATAACATCACGTACTTCTTGTACATTTACTTCTATTACAGTTAATTTTAGAGGAATGCCTTCCATTCTATCAGTCAAAATTTCACCTGCACCACTTATGGAAAATACGGATTCATTCGCCATTATAGTCAATACTAGCCCAGTACTATGCCGTATATTTTCCACAATACGTGAACGTTGATCTACTGCAAATCGAATACTAGTTTTACTCACTGCATACACCCAAGAAATAGCACTTACGTTAGGAACTTGTTTTTCGAAGTCTGTTGTTGCTACCATAACAATACATTCTTTACGTAACGTTTGTACTAAATCATCTGTTAATGTAGGATCTACTACATTCGCCATATTTCCACCTCCAAATATACTTACTATATCCTTATCATAACTTATTTTTCGAATTGCGAAAATATTATTTTTTCCCGCTATTATTCAAAAATATTACACTTCCATGATATACTTATACTGATAGAATTCGTATTGAGGTGACGAAATGAGAGTCAAGTGTATGATTTGTGATAAAAAAGATATGTTAGATGATGAAAATCCTATGGCAAAAAAACTACGTAACCGCCCTATTCATACATATATGTGCATGGAATGTTCGGAACGAATTGCAGAACGTACGATGGAACGTCATGCAAGTGGTAATTTCCGATTATACCGTGATAAAAAAGTCGAAGACGATTGGTAAAATGTAAATAAGTCCTTAATCATATAGATAAGGACTTATTTATATTTTTCAGGTTCACGATTCATTTGATCCACAAAACAATCAATAGCTTCTAACGGAAACCTTGCAGATTTTCTTTCTCCATTCATTTCATATGTAATCAAATACATTTCTTCATTCTTTTTAACTTCCACATTCTTTAATTTATGTTCTTCATATATCATATTTTCAAATAACAAATACGTTTCTTGTGCAGCACGATCATCTGGACGTGCTTCGGCAACTGTTTTAATTGTTAACCAATTATATAACGCATCTTGTACTGAACGCATAAAAATTTGCCCCCTCACCCTGCTTTTTGTTGTCTCGCTTGACGTAAACGCAACCTATAAATCCCAAGTACAATTGCCGCTACAACAAGGCCCTCTCCAACAGGTAAAAAAACTGCAAAGAAAGTTAAAACTGTACATCCAATCGCTAACGATATATATATCACTATATTTTTTATTATTGATAGTTTTCTTGCAAAACCTAAATTATACACAAGTGCACTTAATATAATAATGATGCCATACAGCAACCACATCCCTAGTTCCGGATTTTCATCAACTTTACATAATTTCGCAAAAAACGACATTCTTTCTAACATCATTCATCCCCCTTTCTCACAAGAAACAAATTTTATTTATGTACTTAATACAAGAGTAACCCGCAAAAAAAATACTGTCCACAAAAAAGAGTAAATATTCCAAAAATAAATACAATAAAAAACAGCCACCCCTCAAAGGTAGCTGTTCTATTATTTTACGCTTCTACAGATTTCTTTTTCTTAGCAGCTCTTTCGCGCTCGCTCTTATCAAGAATCTTTTTACGTAGACGAATTGATTCTGGAGTTACTTCACAGAACTCGTCATCGTTTAAGTACTCTAATGACTCTTCTAAAGTCATTAAGCGTGGTTTTTTCATTGTTGAAGTTTGATCTTTCGTCGCAGAACGAATATTAGTTTGTTGTTTCATTTTTACAACGTTAACTGTTAAGTCATTCTCACGAGTATGTTCTCCAACAATCATACCAGCATATACTTCTGTACCTGGTTCAACGAAGATTACACCACGGTCTTCAACTTGCATAATACCGTATTGTGATGCTTTTCCTGTTTCAAGTGAAACTAGAACACCTTGGCGACGTCCACCAACTTGTCCAGCGTGTACTGGTTGGTAGCAATCGAATGTATGGTTTAAAATACCGTAACCACGAGTTAATGTTAAGAATTCTGTTGTGTAACCAATTAAACCACGTGCTGGAACCATGAAAGTAAGGCGAACTTGACCGTTTCCGTTATTCACCATATCTAACATTTCACCTTTACGTGCACCCATAGATTCCATAATAGAACCAGTGTATTCTTCAGGTACATCGATTTGCACGCGCTCTACAGGCTCACATCTTACGCCATCAACTTCTTTAATAATTACTTCAGGCTTAGATACTTGTAGTTCATAACCTTCACGACGCATGTTTTCAATTAGGATAGATAAATGTAATTCCCCGCGTCCAGATACGATCCACGCATCAGGAGAATCTGTATTATCTACACGTAAACTTACATCTGTTTCTAATTGTGAACGAAGACGCTCTTCAATTTTACGAGATGTAATGAATTTACCTTCACGACCTGCAAATGGGCTGTTATTTACAAGGAATGTCATTTGTAGTGTTGGCTCATCAATACGTAATAATGGTAAAGCCTCTTCATGCTCAACCGGACATACCGTTTCACCTACGTTAATGTCTTCCATACCCGAAACAGCTACTAAATCTCCAGCTTTTGCTTCTTCAATTTCTTGACGTTTTAATCCAATGTAACCAAATAATTTCGTTACACGGAATTGTTTTACAGTTCCATCAACTTTCATTAATGCAACTTGTTGTCCTACTTTCATTGTACCACGGAATACGCGTCCAACCCCGATACGACCAACATAGTCATTGTAATCAAGAAGTGCTACTTGGAATTGAAGTGGCTCTTCGCTGTTATCAACTGGTGCTGGAATATGTTCAATAATTGTGTCAAACAATGATTTCATATTCTCTTCTTGATTTGCTGGATTTGAATCTAAGCTTGCTGTTCCGTTCATTGCTGATGCAAATACAACTGGGAACTCTAATTGATCTTCGTTTGCACCAAGTTCGATGAATAAGTCAACTACTTCATCAACTACTTCATCAGGGCGAGCGAAGTCACGGTCAATTTTGTTTACAACAACGATTGGAGTTAAGTTTTGCTCAAGAGCTTTCTTTAAAACAAATCGTGTTTGTGGCATACAACCTTCATATGCATCAACAACAAGTAGAACACCATCAACCATTTTCATGATACGTTCTACTTCTCCACCGAAGTCAGCGTGACCAGGTGTATCTAAAATGTTAATTCTTTTATCTTCATAGTGAATCGCAGTATTCTTCGCTAAAATTGTAATACCACGTTCTCTTTCTAGATCGTTTGAGTCCATTGCGCGTTCTTCAATATGTTCATTCGCACGGAACGTCCCCGCTTGACGTAATAACTGGTCAACAAGTGTTGTTTTACCATGGTCAACGTGGGCAATAATTGCTATATTTCGTAAATCTTGTCGTTTTTTCAACATGTCCAACTCCTAATGTCTTTTTAATCCTTCTCTATTATAAGAGCGAAGGGGATACAATGGCAATCAAAATAAAATCAAGAATGAAAATATAGTTGTATTCTTACTTTTGTGAAAGTAAAATGAGATTGGAGGGTGAAGAAATGGAACACATTCAATATCGCTTTTTATTAACTGCAATTATCGGTGTTATTTTCTTAATCGGTATCGGCATTATGGTTGCTGAAAATAGTCCCATCGGTATTATTATTTGCATTATCGGCACATTTGTTACAGTTGGATACGGTTTTGTAACAAAAAGAAAAATGCGTAAATCGAAATAACGTCAAAAAGTAAGAAGCGCTTATACAGCCTCTTACTTTTTTTGTTACTCCGCTATAAATCGTAACAACTCTTCATACACTCCTGGTTTTGCAACTAATACGCTGCTCTTCTCTACGATAGAAAGCGGGGATCCAGAAAAAGTTGTCACCTTGCCTCCAACTTCCTCTACAATTATCTGTCCCCCACCAAAATCCCATGGTGATAATCTCGGCGTTACATATGCATCTATTCTTCCTGTTGCAACGTATACCATCTCTAACGCTGCACAGCCATATGATCTCGTGCCTCTTGCTTTCTTAACCAGTGCCATCATACTTTCCTTATTAAGCATTGGATTGTCAGTAAGCCATATCGCATTTAAAGCTACAATACCTTGCTCTACAGTTCCTTTTTCCAATAAAGGTATTGGTACTTCATTACAAAATGCTCCAGCTCCCTTTACCGAATGGTATAATTCATCATGAACTGGATCATAAATGAGTCCAACCTTTCCGATACCGTTCTCATAAATTCCAATTGAAATTGCGAAATTTCTTTTTTGATGAACAAAGTTCATCGTGCCATCAATTGGATCAATTAACCAAACAACCCCATCAGAAGAAGTTACCTCATCTCCATAACCTTCTTCTCCTAAAATATTATGGTTCGGGAATGTTTCTTTAATTTTCCCAATTAAAAACTGTTCTATTTCTCGGTCCATATTTGTTACTAAATCAGCTGCATTGGATTTCGTTTCTATAATAAGTGCTTTTTCCATTGATGCCATTAAAAACTCTCCTGCATCTCGAATCCACTGTTTGGCGTGTGCATCGATGTCTTTCCATACTTCTTGCATGTTTAAACACTCCGATCTATACTGTTCACAGAAAAAACGAACCCTTTATAAGGTTCGCACCAACTAATTTTTTATACATATACTATTATTACGCTTCTAAACGAATCATTTCAAGTCTTAACACTTCTAACTTTTGTACACACTCTTCTTTTTTCAGTTTATCATTTTCCATCATCGCATCATATAAAGTTGCTAATTCATAATCTAGCTCCAAACGTAGCACCGGTATTCTCTTTTCAGCATCTGTTCTCTTTAACGCATTAATCACCTGTCTCATATTATTTGCCTCCTCCCAATATTCGTCTGCCCTCGGACTAGAATTGATTCAATTTTCTGATTTTTTGTTTTATACTATACTATGTTGGATAAATCATCTATGCAACAAAATTATATTTTTTTATTTAAATTTTTTTGTGCTGTTTTTTTTATGAATAGTACAAGCTATGCTAAAATAAAAGCAAAATAGGAGTTGGAGGAACAATCATGACACTACAAACATTCAAGTCAACTGATTTTGAGGTCTTTACAGTTGATGGTCTCGAAGAACGAATGAGTGCAATTAAAACGAACATTCATCCTAAGCTTGAAGCTTTAGGGGAACAGTTTGCAACGTATTTATCCAAACAAACTGATGAGAACTTTTTTTATCATGTAGCAAAACATGCACGCCGCAAAGTCAATCCACCAAACGATACTTGGGTTGCTTTTTCAACAAATAAACGCGGTTATAAAATGCTGCCACATTTCCAAATTGGATTATGGGGTACTCATGCCTTCATATACTTTGGTTTAATCTATGAGTGTCCACAAAAAGTGGAGACGGCTCACGCCTTCTTAGAACATTTAAATGATTTAAAAACAAATATTCCAAATGACTTCGTTTGGTCCATTGACCATACTAAACCAAGTGTAAAATTACATAAAACACTTGAAACAGAAGACTTACAAAAGATGATTGAACGTCTAGCTACTGTGAAAAAAGCAGAATTATTAGTTGGTATTCATATATCACCAGAGGAGTTTTCAGCAATGACCAACGAACAATTCCTTGCTAAGATTGAATCTACGATGCAATCACTCCTTCCTTTATATGCACTTTGTAATCGATAGTAGAAAACGGACAATTTATATTGTCCGTTTTTAGTTGTTATCACATTATATCACTTCAGTTTTCATTTTTCAAAATTTTTTTACATTTTCACAAGCTTTTGTTCTTCAGTTTCTTTCGCCCTTTGAATCGCACGGTATATAGAATATCCACTTACTTCTTGAAACTCTTTATCAATTTTCTTCTCTTCTGCTTTAGATGGAACAATCTCTTTAAAACGACGATATAATCCCATTAATTCTTCTCTTATAATTCCTTTTTCATATGCTTTCTCAATTGCTTCATAAAACTTCACAATTACAACCATTTCCTCATTTGACCAATTATAATCTAACGGATATTGATATTCCATTTCGCACCTCATTTATCATTTCTTCTTATTTCAATATGCTATCTTAAAGGGATTTTTTTCTTCTTCACTATAGCCACTTTGCATTATACACTATTTATTCATTGTGATGGAATTGTCTTCCTCTATAAGTTAATTGGAAATAACTATTTAACATGCTCACTGTAAAAATATTTTTTTCTATACATCTATAATTATTGGTGATATAATGCTTTTGTTTTATAGAAAATAAAGTGAACCTACCATCTCAAAAATGCTTTTGTGATTGGCAGAAAAACAAGTCTCATTCTAAAAAGCACTTAACTTTTTTAGAACAAGATTATATAAAACAAACTCTAATAAATATTATGAAAAAGAAGGGGTGTATAGATTGTCCCAATACGAAACACCATTGTTTACCGCTTTAGTTGAGCACAGTAAGCGAAATCCAATTCAATTCCATATTCCTGGTCACAAAAAAGGACAGGGCATGGATCCTACATTTCGCGAATTTATTGGGCATAATGCATTAGCAATTGATTTAATTAATATTGCGCCGCTCGATGATTTACATCATCCAAAAGGTATGATTAAAGAAGCACAAGATTTAGCAGCCGCTGCATTTGGTGCAGATCATACTTTCTTTTCTATTCAAGGTACAAGTGGTGCAATAATGACAATGGTGATGAGCGTGTGCGGTCCTGGTGACAAAATCCTAGTGCCACGAAACGTGCATAAATCAGTAATGTCAGCTATTATTTTCTCAGGTGCAAAACCGATTTTCATGCATCCTGAAATCGATCCAAAACTTGGTATTTCACACGGAATCACAATTCAATCTGTCAAAAAGGCACTTGAAGAGCATTCAGATGCGAAAGGCTTACTTGTTATTAATCCAACATACTTTGGCTTTGCTGCGGACTTAGAACAGATTGTCCAATTAGCCCATTCTTATGATATCCCTGTACTAGTTGATGAGGCTCATGGTGTTCATATTCATTTTCACGATGAATTGCCGATGTCAGCGATGCAAGCCGGTGCAGATATGGCAGCAACAAGTGTTCACAAATTAGGAGGATCTTTAACGCAAAGTTCTATTCTTAACGTGAAGGAAGGCCTTGTGAACGTTAAACATGTTCAATCTATTATTAGCATGCTTACGACTACATCAACTTCTTACATCTTGTTAGCATCCCTAGATGTTGCTAGAAAACGTCTTGCTACAGAAGGAACAGCACTCATAGAACAAACAATTCAATTAGCGGAACAAGTTCGTGATGCTATTAATGCTGTTGAGGATCTTTACTGTCCTGGGAAAGAAATGCTAGGTACAGATGCTACTTTTAACTACGATCCTACAAAGATAATTGTATCTGTAAAAGATTTAGGTATTACAGGCCATCAGGCTGAAGTATGGCTTAGAGAGCAATATAACATTGAAGTAGAACTCTCGGATTTATACAACATACTATGTCTTGTCACTTTTGGGGATACAGAAAGTGAGACAAATACACTTATTGCAGCATTACAAGATTTAGCAGCAACATTTAGAAATAAAGCCGATAAAGGTGTTCAAATACAAGTAGAAATTCCAGAAATACCAGTGCTAGCACTTTCTCCTCGAGATGCTTTTTATTCGGAAACAGAAGTCATTCCGTTTGAAAATGCAGCAGGTCGTATTATAGCTGATTTCGTTATGGTTTATCCGCCAGGGATTCCAATCTTTACTCCGGGGGAAATTATTACACAAGATAACTTAGAGTATATTCGTAAAAACTTAGAAGCGGGTTTGCCTGTACAAGGTCCTGAAGATATGACATTACAAACATTACGTGTGATTAAAGAGTACAAGCCTATCAGTTGATAGGCTTTTCTTTCACCTTTTTTCTCTTTTCCCATACGATATTAAGTAATGTAACGTATAGGTGGGGATACTATTATGATTGTAATAGGCCGTTCTATTGTACATCCTTATATCACAAATGAATATGAGCCATTTGCAGCTGAGAAACAACAAATTTTATCGATAATGGCAGGAAATCAAGAAATTTATTCCTTCCGAACATCTGATGAACTCAGCTTTGATCTAAATTTGCGAGTGAATATTATTACTTCTGCATTAGAACTTTTTCAAAGTGGATTCCAGTTTCGCACATTTCAACAATCCTTTTGCAACCCCCAGTATTGGAAAAGAACACCACTTGGAGGATTCGAGCTACTACCAAACATACCCCCTTCCATTGCCATACAAGATATTTTCAAAAACGGAAAACTATATGGAACTGAATGCGCCACCGCTATGATCATTATTTTTTACAAAGCTTTACTATCATTATATGAGGAAGAAACTTTCAACCGTCTCTTTGCAAACCTTTTACTTTATACGTGGGACTACGATCAAGATTTAAAGCTCATAACAAAAACGGGTGGCGATCTTGTTCCAGGTGATCTCGTTTATTTTAAAAATCCACAAGTGAATCCAGCTACGATCGAGTGGCAAGGAGAAAATACAATCTATCTAGGAAATTTCTTTTTTTACGGACATGGCGTAGGTGTAAAAACAAAAGAGGAAATTATATACTCATTAAATGAACGACGAGTCCCTTACGCTTTTATTTCAGCTTTCTTGACCGATACTATTACCCGTATTGATAGCCGTCTCATGAGCCACTACGCCTCTCCTAGCACTCCACAGACATCGATAGGATTTATTCCGATTAGAGATGATGCAATCGTTGCAACAGTTGGCCATACAACTACAATTTATTAAAAAAAGCGCCTACATATGTAGGCGCTTCTTCTTATTTAAGCTTTTGTATGTTCTTTATGGTCACATTCGCAATGAGATCCACATTTTCCGTATAGTACTGTTGATTTTTCATCTTCAAAATGTCCGATTGTTCCTTCACATACTTGGCATACGATTGTTCCCACTTTTCATTTCCCCCTGAGTTTTAATAATAATCTACTTATTTATAATTAAGCTTTCGCCTTGTCTCTATTAGCACAGTCACAATTTGTACCACATTTTCCGTAAAGCACTGTCGTTTTTTCATCTTCAAAATGTCCGATTGTTCCTTCACATACTTGGCATACGATTGTTCCCATTTTTCATTTCCCCCTAAGTTTATGGTCCTAAAAACTTTTAGCTGTCCATTTCCTATCAATTATTGGGCTTTTGTATGCTCTGTGTGATCACATCCGCAAGATCCACATTTCCCGTAAAGTACCGTTACTTTCTCATCCTCGAAGTGTGCAATTGTACCTTCACAATCTTGACATACGATCGTTCCCATTTTTCATTTCCCCCTAAGTTTATAATCCCAAAAACTTTTGTAACCGCTTAACTTTCTGTCTTTATTTTAATATGTTATACTTTTTACGTCAATAGGTTTTTAGTATAACACATTAAATATTTTTAATTTAAATTAGTATGCGATATTCGAACAAAAAAACAGCCATATTTATACGTACGACTGTTTTACATTAATTATTCTTCATATTCCGCATGCAAAGAAGTAGATGGGACTAAAAATTTAAAAAACTGAGCTAACTCTGCTGCTTCCTCTTCTGACCCTAATTTAAAAACTTCCTGTATATGTTGCACATTCTCTACATCATCTCTTCCAAGTAAAGTAGACCTTCCTGTTTGCATACAAACAATGAGCAGCTTTCCAAAAAACATATTTGTATAAATAACACCAAAATCATAACGAGTATCATGTGTCATAAACCCCAAAAATCGTACCTTCACACTTTCATGCTCATCATACAATTTTTCAAACATCGGTTTCCACCTTTCTACATCACCTTTCATTAGTATATTAAACAAAAAAAGGAATACTCCTTTTAATTGTCAAAAAATTCAGTAGGATGTAGAATGATAGTATTCTACTAAGTTAGGAGGAACTTATATGCAACATGCCTTTATTACGCTTGTACCTAAATCCAATCAACAAACTGTTTCAACAGATGATATAAAACAACTTTTTCAGTACTATAAAACAGTTACTTCCAAAACTGGTGTTCAAATTAATTACGCTTATACAAATACCGCTTTTCCTTATGAAATTTTAGATACATCAGCAACAACATTAAAACTACAAGCTACTCACGATCGATATGACTCCATATATGTTGGTGTTGGTATAGAAAAGGAACAATCTTTTATTCAGATTTCTTTACCACCTAATGCAACATTCGGTGATAAAGGAAAAGCAAATGAATTTTGCCGTTTTCTAGCGAAGAAATTAGAAGGAGAATTACAATTATTTAATGGAAGAACAATGTATTTCTATAAACGTTAATTTAAAAACAAAAATAAATGATTAGAAAGATCATACTATTTGTGCAAGTAAGAAGCATCGCTTTTCTCCTTGCACTTAGTATGACATACGCTATTACATACGCTAAGTACAAAAATATAAGAAAAAGAAAAATTTTATAATGAAGTTTATCACGACTTGACAATAATAACACTACTGAAAATCCACTCCATAAAACTAGATGAAAAAATGAAGCTAGTGTAATTTTCATAGCGTTACCTCCTTTTTCTTCCTATTATATGCTTCAGCTCTTCCCTCTTAACATTTTGAAGGTAGACTTTTCCAAATCCCACCTAATTCATCGTTGTATTTTTCTTTTTCAAATTCTCCAACTATTCTAATGCGAATATTCCTCGTTTTTAACAATACATTCTCTCATATCTCCTATAAGATAGATTATTCATTCATCGCATGGCATACTCCTTAAAGAGAAAAGATAGAAAGGATTTAATGATACATGTTATTTAGCAATTTGTTTTTCTTATTCCTTTTTTCACCTGCAATTCTTTTCGTGTACTACTCAGTACGGAAAGAATTACAAAACATAGTTCTTCTATTATTTAGTTTATTATTTTATGCTTGGGGAGAACCAATATATGTCTTCCTAATGCTTTTTTCTATTTTCATCAACTATTGGTTCGAAATATGGCTTAATAAAGACCGACTGTCTAGTACAAATAGAACAGTTATTCTGACTATAGCAATCGTTGTCAATACTGCTATACTCGGATATTTTAAATACGCTAATTTCTTAGTAGATAATATAAATGACATTTTTCATACAAACATTGTACTAGAAAAAATCCCCTTACAATTGGGATTTCATTTTTCACTTTCCATGCAATGAGTTATATTATTGACATATATAAGAAAAAAGTAGAAGCTCAGCGAAATCTATTTGACCTTGCACTATACTTTACTATTTTCCCACAATTAGTAGCAGGACCCATTGTTCGATATAATACAATCGCTTTTCAATTACATGTTAGAACAGTTACTGCTGATAAGTTTTCAGAAGGAATTCGTCATTTTATCATTGGATTAGGAAAGAAGGTTTTAATTGCGAATCAATTAGGAGCTATTGCCGATGAAATATTTGCGATGGATCCAGCAACAATGAGCGTATCTACCGCTTGGATTGGTGCGATCGCTTACACATTACAAATTTATTTCGATTTTTCAGGTTACAGTGATATAACAATCGGATTAGGAAAAATGTTCGGATTTGATTTCTTAAAAAATTTCAATTACCCATATATTTCAAAATCCATCTCTGAATTTTGGTGTCATTGGCACATTTCACTTCGTTCTTGGTTCCGTGATTATGTTTATATTCCATTAGGTTGGAATCGCGTATCCACTTGGAAAATCTATCGTAATCTCTTCATTGTATGGGCGTTAACCGGATTTTGGCATGGAGCTAGTTGGACATTTATGATTTGGGGTATTTATTACGGATGTTTAATCGCTTTAGAAAAGGCTGGTTTCGAAAAATTATTACAAAAATTATGTTGGCCGATTCAACACGTATACGTTATGTTTTTAGTGATTATTGGTTGGATGTTCTTCCGCGCTGATAATTTTAGCTACTGTTCTAAATTTTCACAAGCAATGTTCGGATTAAATAGATCGTTGACTGACATTACGAGTTATTTCTATGTGATGAATTATTGGGGAATCTTTAATACTTGCTATTATTACATCCGCTCCATTTTTCTCTTGGATCAAGAATCAATTAGCAAATAAAAAGGTAGTCATTTTATCTCCACTTTATTACTTGAGTGTCTTAATCATAACTATGATGTATTTAACGAATGCAACTTACAATCCATTTATTTACTTCCGCTTCTAAAGGAGGGCTAACTATGAAAAATTTCACTAAAGGAATTTACTCATGAACAATTAGAAGATCTATACTTTAAGACCGATCATCATTGGAATATGAAAGGTGCATTTTATGCATACGAGCAAACAATGAAGCACATTGCTAATGAATCTAAAACATTTAAAGGTAATGCTGTTAATCGAGATGATTATAAAATAACTATAGAAAAACCGAATGGACACTTTATCGGTAGTTGGAATAAACAACTGTATAATTTAATAGCAACACCTGAAACAATCCCATATGTACAATTAAAGCAAAACCCAAATATGTGGGATAATTACACTGTATATCTCGGTCCAAAATCAGAAGAATCGATGAAAATGCCGATGAAGGAATTCTTTGCAGTGGACAAAAATAAGCTTTCACCAGACTATAGTTCCGTTTACAAAACAGACTATGCACAGATAAATATTTTAAATCCAGATGCAAAAACCAAACTACATGCTGTCATTATTAAAGATTCTTATGCAGATGCAACTTATCCTTTATTTGCACAAGAGTTTGAACAAACAACATTTATTGATCCACGATTTGCGGCAAGCAAAAATGTAAAACAAGAACTCGAAAAACTAAATGCTGATATCGTGTTATTCCTTTATAATGACACTAGTACAAATAAAAAATGTATCAATTTGAAAATAAAGAATAAAAAAAACGTCTTCTAAATTTAGAAGACGTTTTTTTATAATTATTTTACAATGTGAATTGGCATTCCAAGAGCAACTTCAGCTGCTTCCATTGTGATCTCACCTAATGTTGGGTGAGCGTGGATTGTTTGAGCGATATCTTCTGCTGTCATTCCAGCTTCGATAGCTAAACCAATCTCAGAGATAATATCAGAAGCGCCTGCACCTGCAACTTGAGCACCTACAAGAAGACCATCTTCTTTACGTGTTACAAGTTGTAGGAAACCGTCAGTGCTGTTTAATGATAATGCACGACCGTTAGCAGCGAATGGGAACTTAGATACAGCTACTGTCATTCCTGCTTCTTCAGCTTGTTTCTTAGTGTAACCAACAGATGCTAATTCAGGATCAGTGAAGCATACTGCAGGAATTCCGATATAATCGATTGCTGATGCATGGCCACTAATTGCTTCAACAGCTACTTTACCTTCGTAAGAAGCTTTGTGAGCTAATGGTGGTCCAGGAACGATATCACCGATTGCATAGATGTTTGATACGTTTGTACGACATTGCTCATCGATTTCGATGATGCCGCGGTCAGTCATTTTAACTCCAACTTGCTCAAGACCAATTTCTTGAGTGTTTGGACGACGACCTACAGTTACTAATACGTAATCTGCTTCTACAGTTTGGATTTCACCTTTAACTTCAAAGCTAACTTTTACGCCAGTTTCTGTTTCTTCAACGCCTTTAGCCATAGCTTTTGTATGGATATTTACGTTACCTTTCTTTTGAAGAGCACGTTTAACAACAGAGCTCATAGCTTTTTCGAAACCAGCTAAGATTTCGTCGCCAGCTTCTACTACAGTAACTTCTGTACCGAAGTTAGCATATGCAGTTCCTAATTCCATACCGATGTAACCGCCGCCGATTACAACAAGTTTTTTAGGAATTTCAGGTAAGCTTAAAGCACCTGTAGAGTTGATAACACGTTTAGAGTATTTGAATCCTGGAATTTCGATTGGTGTAGAACCAGTTGCAAGAACAGCATTTTTAAACGTATACGTTTGTGCTGCATCTTCAGTCATTACGCGTAATGTGTTAGCATCTACGAAGTAAGCTTCACCGCGAATGATTTCAACTTTGTTACCTTTAAGAAGGCCTTCAACACCGCCAGTTAATTTCTTAACTACGCCGTTTTTCCATTCTTGAACTTTTGTAAAGTCAACTTTTACGTTCTCTGCAGTGATACCCATGTCATCAGAATGCATTGCATTCTCATAACGATGACCTGCATTGATTAACGCTTTTGAAGGAATACATCCAACGTTTAAGCATACGCCACCAAGGTTAGCTTTTTCGATAATTGCTACCTTTTGACCTAATTGTGCTGCACGAATTGCCGCAACGTATCCACCAGGACCTGCACCAACAACGACTGTATCTAATTCAATTGGGAAATCTCCTACTACCATTGTTATTACGCCTCCATTACTAATAATTGTGGGTCATTCAATAGACGTTTAATTTGGTTTAATGCTTTTTGAGCAGTTGCGCCGTCAATTAAACGATGGTCAAAGCTTAGAGATAATGCTAATACTGGAGCTGCAACGATTTCACCGTTTTTCACAACTGGCTTCTCAGCGATACGGCCGATACCAAGGATTGCTACTTCTGGGTGATTGATAACTGGAGTGAACCATTGTCCACCTGCAGAACCAATGTTTGTGATTGTGCAAGAAGCACCTTTCATTTCAGCCGGAGCTAAACGACCATCACGTGCTTTACCAGCAAGATCATTGATCTCGTTAGAAATAGTGAAGATAGACTTGCGATCTGTATCTTTAACAACTGGTACTAATAGACCTTTGTCTGTATCAGCTGCGATACCGATGTTGAAGTAATGTTTATGAACTACTTCTTGAGAAGCATCATCTAAAGAAGTGTTTAACATTGGGTATTCACGTAATGCAGATGTTAAAGCTTTAACAACGTATGGAAGGTAAGTTAATTTAATACCTTTGTCAGCTGCAACAGCTTTGAACTTCTTACGGTGAGCAACAAGTTCTGTTACATCTACTTCATCCATTAATGTTACGTGAGGAGCTGTATGCTTAGAGTTAACCATTGCTTTAGCAATCGCTTTACGGATACCACTCATTTTCTCACGAGTTTCTGGATATTCACCAGCTGGGATTGGTTGTGCTTTTGGTGCTTCTTCTTTCGCTGCTGCTGGAGTAGCTTCTACTGCTGCTGGAGCCTCAGTTGCTGCTACTGCTTGTCCACCATTTGCAAATGCATCGATGTCAGCTTTTACGATACGGCCGTTCTTACCAGAACCAGCTACTTTATGAATGTCTACGCCGTTCTCACGAGCATATTTACGAACAGATGGCATAGCGATTACGCGCTCATTTACTACTTCTGCAGTTGCTGCTGGAGTAGCTTCCGCTGCTGGAGCTTCTACTGCTGCTTCTTCAGCTTTTGGAGCTGCATCATGATCGTCACCTTTAAATTTAAGGTTTTCGTATCCAGGAGCATCAAATTTAATTAATGTATCTCCTACAATTGCAACTGTTCCTTCTTCTACAAGTACTTCAAGTACTTTACCTTTAACAGGAGAAGGGATTTCTACTACTGCTTTATCATTTTGTACTTCAAGAAGTACATCGTCTTCGTTTACTTCATCGCCTGGTTTAATAAACCATTTTACGATTTCACCTTCGTGGATACCTTCACCGATATCTGGTAGTTTAAATTCAAATGCCACGGAATTCAGCCCCCTGATTCATTTCATTATTATGGAATATGTACAAAAGAAACCAGCATGTGCTGATTTCTTTTGCACATGAAAAGCTAAAAATTAGAAGTTCATTACTTTGTTAACAGCTTCAACAATATCTTTATGGTTTGGTAACCATACGCTCTCAGCTTGAGAGAATGGGAATACTGTATCAGCAGCTGCAACACGTACAACTGGAGCTTCTAAGTTTAAGATTGCACGGTCGTTAATTTCCGCTACAACGTTAGCTGCAATACCAGCTTGTTTTTGTGCTTCTTGAACTACAACTACGCGGCCTGTTTTTTCAACAGAAGCGATGATTGTTTCGATATCTAATGGTTGAACTGTACGTAAGTCAACTACCTCTAAAGAGATACCTTCTTTTTCAAGTTCTTCAGCAGCTTTTAATGCAGCATGAACCATAGCACCGTAAGCGATAACAGATACATCTGTACCTTCACGTTTGATATCAGCTTTACCTAAATCAATTGTGTAATCGCCTTCTGGTACATCTTGACGGAATGAACGGTACAATTTCATATGCTCTAAGTAGATAACTGGATCGTTGTCACGAATCGCAGAGATTAAAAGACCTTTTGCATCGTATGGAGTAGATGGAATAACAACTTTTAGACCAGGTTGTTGAGCCACTAATCCTTCTAAGCTATCAGCATGTAGTTCAGGAGTATGAACACCGCCACCGAATGGAGAACGAATTGTTACTGGAGCAGTCCAACGTCCACCAGAACGGTAACGCATACGAGCTAATTGACCAGAAACTGAATCCATTACTTCATAAATGAAACCGAAGAATTGGATTTCTGGAACTGGACGGAAGCCTTCTAATGCAAGTCCAACTGCAAGTCCACCAATACCAGACTCTGCAAGTGGAGTATCCATTACACGATCTTCACCGAATTCAGCTTGTAAACCTTCAGTAGCACGGAATACACCGCCGTTTACACCAACGTCTTCACCAAACACAAGTACGTTAGGGTCATTTTTCATTTCAACGCGTAAAGCATCAGTGATTGCTTGAATCATTGTCATTTGAGCCATGGCTTACTTCGACTCCTTTTCTTTGTAAATTTCATATTGTTCAGCTAAGTTGTAAGGCATTTTTTCGTACATGATTTCCATTAAATCAGTAACTTTTTGTTTTGGAGCTTGGTCAGCCTTAGCAATTGCTTGTTTGATATCTTCTTTTGCT
Source organism: Bacillus pretiosus (assembly GCF_052947655.1). Taxonomy (NCBI): domain Bacteria; kingdom Bacillati; phylum Bacillota; class Bacilli; order Caryophanales; family Bacillaceae; genus Bacillus; species Bacillus pretiosus. The sequence continues at coordinate 3,837,289 of NZ_CM129593.1, forward strand.
TCTTCGATTACTTTCTCTTCAACTTCTTGAGACCATAGGCCTTTGTTTTCTAAGAATGCACGGAAGCGTACGATTGGATCTTTTTGTTCCCATTCGTTCTCGATATCTTTTGTACGGTAACGAGTTGGGTCATCACCAGCCATTGTATGTGGACCGTAACGGAATGTTAAAGTCTCGATTAAAGTAGGGCCTTCTCCGTTTACTGCACGCTCACGAGCGAAAGCAGTTGCTGCGTATACAGCTAATGGATCCATACCGTCTACTTGAATTCCGTAAATACCTGCTGCTACTGCTTTTTGTGCTACAGTTTTAGCTGCAGATTGCTTTTCTACTGGAGTAGAGATTGCATAACGGTTGTTTTGTACAACGAAGATTGCTGGAGCTTTGAATGCACCCGCAAAGTTCATACCTTCGTAGAAGTCACCTTGTGAAGCACCACCGTCACCAGTGTAAGTAATTGCAACAGATTTTTTCCCACGTAGTTTCATACCTAACGCAACACCAGCAGTTTGGATGATTTGCGCACCGATAATGATTTGTGGAGCAAGTGCATTTACATTCTCAGGCATTTGGTTACCCATGAAATGTCCACGAGAGAATAAGAATGCTTGGTATAATGGTAAACCGTGCCATACTAATTGTGGCACATCACGATATCCTGGTAAGATGAAATCTTCTGCTTCAAGTGCGAAATGACTTGCTAATTGAGAAGCCTCTTGTCCAGCTGTTGGTGCGTAGAAACCTAAACGTCCTTGACGGTTTAAAGAAATAGAACGTTGATCTAGTACGCGAGTATACACCATACGGCGCATTAATTCTTTTAATTGATCATCAGATAATTCAGGCATAGCCGCTTCATTCACAACTTCGCCTTTTTCATTTAAAATTTGTAATGTCTCAAATTGAGCTGCGATAGCTTTCATTTGCTCATCAACATTAAATAGGGTCTTTTTTGTTTTAGTACCCATTCCGTTCACCTCTTCCTCTCTTGAACCATATTCTGAAACGCTTTCACTATCTATTAGCTAGACTGAAAACGCAACAATGTAAACCAACAAATTTATCTGTCGGTTGAGAATAATTTTGTGTACCTAACAATCTGTACTAATGTTTTTTCAGAAACATATTAATACAATCTTGATCACGTTTTTTAGTTTACAACTATTCTAATTACGATGTCAATTACTTTGGATACGTTTTTTTATAAATAATCTGCAGGTTTCTTCTACACAAACGTGTTTTTATTTTTCACATCTGTATTAGTAAGCATTAACCTACTGTTATATTATTCCCTTTTCAACTTATTTTTTCTCTTAGAATAATATGTAAACGATTTAATTCTCTTTAGTTTTTCTCTCTTCTTAGCAAAAATATACAAACTCTTCTTCCTTTTATAGGTAATTACCCATACATTTCTATCCTTCCCTCCATACATTATAGTAACCGCAGTGTTAGCGGGAAATGATAAAGGAGGTCATCTCATGTACGGATACTCATATTGCTATCCAACTTGTTCAAATCCATCCTACGGTTATGGCGGTTCTTGTGGCGGGTCTGGACGCGGCTTCGCCTTAATCGTTGTGTTGTTTATTCTTTTAATTATCGTTGGTGCTGCTTGCATTCGCTAATGTAAAATGAAACAACTATGGAAAGAAACAGACGGCTTTGCCGTCTTTTCTTTTTATTACATACATAAATATTCTATAGTAAAACACTTTCCAAAGTGCTTCCCTACTTGTCGATGACTTTTTCCACCTCCTTTGGTAGACTAAAGAAGAAAGGAGAGATTACATATGCTTACAATGAAAGATGTAATTCGCGAAGGAGATTCTATTTTGCGAAACGTTGCAGAAGAGGTATCAATGCCGGCGAGCGAAGAAGATACAACTACCCTTAAAGAAATGATTGAATTTGTAATAAATAGCCAAGATCCTGAAATGGCTGAAAAATATAGTTTGCGCCCTGGAATCGGATTAGCGGCTCCACAAATCGGTATTTCGAAGAAAATGATTGCGGTTCATGTAACTGATACGGACGGTACGTTATATAGTCATGCATTATTCAACCCAAAAATCATTAGTCATTCTGTTGAACGTACATATTTACAAAGTGGAGAAGGCTGTCTATCAGTAGACCGCGAAGTACCTGGTTATGTCCCTCGTTACACAAGAATTACAGTGAAAGCAACATCTATCAACGGCGAAGAAGTAAAATTACGTTTAAAAGGTTTACCAGCAATCGTATTTCAGCATGAGATTGACCATTTAAATGGTGTTATGTTCTATGATCACATTAATAAAGAAAATCCATTTGCTGCTCCTGACGATTCAAAACCTTTAGAGCGATAATAAAAAAAGGCGGAAGTTAATCTTCCGCCTTTTTTTATATGAAATGGGTTCCATATTCACTTATAGCAATCCAGCCCATTTTAATCCATGATATATGCCGTCTTCACTAACATCCTTTGTCACGTGATTTGCAAGTTTTTTCAAGTCTTCATGACCATTACCCATCACAATACCTGTCCCAACTGCTTCGATCATTTCTAAATCATTTAAACCATCTCCAAATGCATACACTTGTTCACGGTTAAATCCTAATTTTTCAATGAATTTCTCAATTCCTTTTGCCTTCGAACCACCATTCGGAATAATATCCATTGAATATGCATGCCAGCGAATAAAATGAAAGTCTGGATAATGATTAATAAACTTTTCTTCTTCATTCACTTCACAGAAAAGAAGTGTTTGATAAATATTACGTTTCTCATAGAAATCAGGTTCATATGCCGGATGCTCAAAATTTAAGCTTCCAAAACCTTCCTTCACATAATCATGATATTCCACCGATGCTCTCATTTCTTGATGATCAAGATATACAAGTGGATATCCTTCTTGTTTTGCAAACTGAGTAAACTTATGTAAGGCAGCTGGATGTAACGGGTTATTAAATATTACCTCATCTTCAAATACAACGTACTGTCCATTAAAGCTAACATAATTATGTATATTGAGTTCCTCACGAATATCTTCAAACATAAATGGCGCACGTCCTGTCGCAATTGCTACATGCACACCTTTCTCTTGTAAATGTCTTACTGCATCTCGTGTAGATTGTGGAATCTTCTTATCATGATCTAATAATGTTCCATCAATATCAAAAAAGACAATTTTATCATTCATTTGTCAAAATCCTTTCTGTTACTCTATATTCCTATTTTGATTATCGCTTTTCAAATTCTAAAAAAAAGTATAACATATTAAACATCTGTGAAGAAAGCGTTCACTTTCTGACCTTATTTATGAAACCTGCATATATATATTAGTAAAAAATGTGGATACTTGTTCGTATGAATTTTCTTTTCTATTCTTTCTCATACTATACCTATAACTAACGGCTACTAATCGTTACTATAGAATAACTTTCCCTGTATGCGAAAGGACAAGATTCAACATTCACTTTTGTCTTCTTTCTTATATCAGAGACGGAGTTTTCACTAGTAATATGCATGTTTTAAATAAGGAAAGGAAGGAGTAATCATGCTGAAGAAGCTGAAGAAAAAGCTCAAGCGTTATTTAAAAGATCTAGTCCGTAAAAAGACAATCGCTTAAATTGTGCCCATTTCGGGCTTTTTCTTCATTCTCATTCGAAAAAACATGAAAATCGTGACTGTTTGCTTTATAATAAGTAACAGATAATGCAAAACATAGACAAGGAGAGGTTTTCCAAATGATTTTTAAAGTATTTTATCAAGTAAAATTGACTGAGGTTCCAGTACGTGAAAATACAAAAGTTTTATATTTAGAGGCTACGTCTGAAAAGGATGTTCGTAAGAAATTAAATAAGTTCGCATATAATATCGAGTTCGTTCAGTCTGTTACTGGTGCTCATCTTGAATATGAAAAAGAAAACGCTGATTTAATATTAGCGGAAATCGTATAGTCATATGAAATTTCTAAAGAATGATCAAGCTGCCGTTTTTGCTTTAGGTGGACTTGGTGAAATCGGTAAAAATACATATGCTGTTCAATTTCAAGATGAAATTATTATTATTGATGCTGGAATTAAATTTCCAGAAGACGAACTCCTCGGAATCGATTATGTAATACCAGATTACACTTATTTTGTGCGAAACGAAGATAAAATTAAAGGATTATTCATTACACATGGTCACGAAGATCATATCGGTGGAATTCCTTACTTATTACGTCAAGTAAACATCCCGATTTATGGCGGAAAATTAGCAATTGCACTAATCAAAAACAAATTAGAAGAGCACGGATTACTTCGTAAAGCAAAACTTTATGAAATTCAAGAAGATGATGTTATTAAATTTAAAAAGACATCTGTTTCCTTCTTCCGTACAACTCACAGTATCCCAGATTCATACGGAGTTGTTGTGAAAACACCTCAAGGACAAGTTGTTCATACTGGCGATTTCAAATTTGATTTCACACCAGTCGGTGAACCAGCGGACTTAACAAAAATGGCTGAAATCGGAAAAGACGGCGTACTTTGTCTCTTATCTGACAGTACAAACAGTGAAGTTCCAAACTTTACAATGTCTGAGCGCCGTGTTGGTGATAGTATTCAAGATATTTTCCGCAAAGTAGAAGGTCGTATTATCTTTGCAACCTTTGCATCAAATATCCATCGTCTACAACAAGTTGTTGAAGCGGCTGTTGAAAACAATCGTAAAGTGGCTGTGTTCGGTCGCAGTATGGAAGCGGCGATTGAAATCGGACAAAACCTTGGTTATATTCGCTGTCCGAAGGATACATTCATAGATACAGCTCAACTAAACCGCCTACCGGCTAATAAAGTTGTTATTTTATGTACAGGTAGTCAAGGTGAGCCAATGGCAGCACTTTCACGTATTGCTAACGGTACTCATCGTCAAATTCAAATCATTCCTGGCGACACAGTTGTTTTCTCTTCTTCACCAATCCCTGGTAATACAATTAGTGTAAGCCGTACAATTAACATGTTGTATCGTGCTGGTGCTGATGTAATCCACGGAAAACTGTCAAACATTCATACGAGTGGACACGGTGGACAAGAAGAACAAAAACTAATGCTTCGTCTAATTAAACCGAAGTATTTCATGCCAATTCATGGTGAATACCGCATGCAACGTATGCATATGAAGTTAGCAAACGATTGTGGTATTCCAGAAGAAAACTGTTTCATCATGGATAATGGAGATGTTCTTGCTCTTCGTTCTGATGAAGCAAGCGTAGCTGGTAAAATACCATCTGGATCTGTCTATATTGACGGAAATGGTATTGGAGATATCGGTAATATCGTGTTACGCGATCGTCGTATTCTTTCTGAAGAAGGACTTGTTATTGTAGTTGTAAGCATTGATATGAAAGAGTTTAAAGTTGCAGCAGGACCTGATATTATCTCACGTGGTTTTGTGTATATGCGCGAAAGTAGTGATTTAATTAATGATGCTCAAACATTAATTACAACTCATTTAGAAAAAGTAATGGAGCGTAAAACAACACAATGGTCTGAAATTAAAAATGAAATTACAGATACATTAGCACCATTCCTATATGAGAAAACGAAACGTCGCCCAATGATTTTACCAATCATTATGGAAATATAAGAAAAAGGACAATACCTTCATGGTATTGTCCTTTTCTCTTATCTTAAAAAGTGTTTAAAACGATCTACTTCATCGTCATGACCAATTACAATTAATATATCTCCCGCTTGAATATTTTCCGTAGCTCGAGGAGATACAATAACTTCTTTACCACGTTTAATCGCTACAATATTCAATCCAAACTTCGCACGAATATCTAATTCGATTAAAGAATGACCATCAATTTTTTTATTTGCAATAATCTCTACAATACTATGCTCATCTGAAAGCTCAAGATAGTCTAATACATTACTTGATGCAATATTATTAGCAATCCTTTTTCCCATATCACGCTCGGGGTGCACAATGTGATCTGCCCCTATTTTACTTAACACTTTTTCATGGTAATCATTTTGAGCTTTTACAGTAATATTTTTTACACCTAACTCTTTTAAAATTAATGTTGTTAAAATACTTGAATTTAAATTGTCTCCAATAGCAACGACTACATGATCAAAATTACGAATACCAAGACTTTTTAATACCATCTCATCTGTTGAATCTGCAATTACAGCATGTGAAGCTATATTTGCAAACTCATTAATTTTATCTTCATCTGAATCAATTGCCATTACTTCCATACCTAATTGAGCGAGTTCTCGGCAAATGCTTCCACCAAAACGTCCAAGGCCAATGACAGCAAATTCTTTCTCTTTTTCACCCACAGGAATTCCTCCAATAACATCGAATACTATGTATTTTTATTGTAACATACTTTAGATTTGCTACAAAAACCTGTATATCATTCTTATTTTTGTTTTTGCATATAAAAATACTGTTGTAAATAAAATGCGATACTGAAAATTAACATACCAAATACAAATATATTTCCAAATGAACTAAATGTTTCAAAAACGAATAATAACGTTTCTTGTCCGAAGAAAGCAAATAATAGTTGTGTAAATGCGAATAGCAATGCCAATATATAATGATGTTGATGGAATAAATAATGTGTTGCACCTAAAAAAGCGATAAACGAAATAATGAAAATCCACCAATTTTCTAAAAACAGTTGCCAATTAGTAAATTGATATCCATTTACTAATATCGCAATAATTCCTATAACAGCCATCGTTGGCACACTCCAAAATAATGCTCGCCCTCTAAAGAAGCGTGTTCCTTTAACATCACCTTTTTCATGTGCAATGTATGTGAGTACTACCGTACTTATGTACAAAACTGAAAGAATTGTTAAAACGATAATAAGCCAAAAATGTAATTGATAATACTCATGCTCTATGTTTGTCACGATAGCCGCTAACATACACGGGATTAACATTCCAGTCCAACCATCTACTTTTCTTTCATTCCAAAACACTGTGTTACCAATCCGTATCCCTAACAACATAAAAATAATGATACCTAGTACAAATAATGTCGTTTTATTCCCTACTAAACTCGTCGAGAAAGCAATTAATCCAATAAATAAAAAGAGCACAAACCCATTCATAATTTCTAATACAGGTGATAAATATCTTTTCACCCATTTATATGTTTCGTCATATTCGTGATTATCTACTAAACGGTAGGCATAAAAACTTATCCCAAAATACACCGCCGCAATAATAACATACGCATATAAGACGAAACACAACATTGCACTGCTAATTTGCACGTAATTCCCCACCCTTTTTTCTATGTTTCACCTTGATTTTACACACTTTCTACACGAAATGTAAACATATATAAGCTAGTTAACTAATCATCTTCTCAATAAGCGATAATGAATAATGAGCAGCGGCTCAAAACCGCTGCTCATTACTTTATCCATTTGTATGCCCATGTGTATCCAAAACAAATATGAAAGATGTTTTCGTCTTGGAACTAACAAGTACCCACTGTAAGTTTTTTCAAAGTTGGCGAGCGAGTTTACTTTCTAGTTCCTTTCCACTTTACATATTGATCTAAAAATGCGATAGCTTTCTCAATAACCTCTTCATCTGGTTTTAATTTTGCATGATGTAAACCATATTCTGAATTTACCCCAAGCCAAAACATAAATCCAGGAATCTCTTGAAGCATATAACCAAAATCTTCCCCTGTCATTGCCTCAGTACATGTAATTACATTCATATCAGTTTGTTCACTTACAAACTGCATAAACTCTCTCGTTAATACTTCATGGTTATATACTTGATGATACATCGCTCCATAGTCAATAACAGCTTCACATTGGAAGGAAGCTTCTATACCTGCAACAATTGCCTCAATCCTACTTTTAACACGCCTCATTGATTCCACTGATAAAGTTCGAATCGTTCCTTCTAACCGAGACTTTTCTGCTATGATATTTTGAACTGTACCACCTGTTATTTTTCCGATTGTAATCACTGCACTATCAAGAGGATTCACATTACGACTAATAACGGATTGAAGTTGTGTAACAAGGTGACTTGCCGCTACAATCATATCATTTGCAGTATGCGGGTAGGCTGCATGTCCACCTTTCCCTTTCAAATCAACATATAACTCTGATGTATTTGCAAATAATAGCCCCTCTTTTGTGGCAATTGTTCCTACAGCGTATTCAGGTGCAATATGAAGACCAAGAATTATATTCGGCTTCCATTCTTTTAACTCTTCACTCTCTAACATAGGAAGAGCCCCTCCTGGCCCTTCTTCAGCTGGTTGGAATAGAAACACAAGGTCATCATCTATTCTTTCTGTTACAGCTGCTGTTAGAAGGCCTAAACCGATTGTTGTATGCAAATCGTGTCCACATGCATGCATCATTCCTTCATGAATAGAAGCAAACTCATATCCAGTTTCTTCGGTAATTGGTAAACCGTCTATATCTGCGCGATAACCGATAATTTTTTCTGGATTTTTTCCATTTACTTTAACAATGACACCCGTTTTCCATACTTTCACTTCCACATATTCATTCGAAAGCGTTCCTATGTAATCTAAAATATACTGTTGTGTTTTCCACTCTTTAAATCCAATTTCCGGTATTTTGTGTAAGTCTCTACGAATTTGAACGAATTTGCTTACTGCCATTTTTGCACCTCTATCTATAAAAAGCGCAAGAGCCTGTTATGCTCTTACGCTTTTTTTGTGTTTATTTCTCTGGGTTTAATTGACGAAGCTCTTGTTTAATTTCAGTTTTTGCTTTTGTCTTCTCATCAATCTCTTTAATTACACGTGCTGGAGTACCGGCAACAACTGTATATGGAGGTACATCTTCTGTTACAACAGCTCCTGCTGCTACAACTGCACCCTTACCTACTGTAACTCCCTCTAACACAACTACGTTTGCACCAATTACAACATCATCTTCAACGATAACTGGTTTTGCTGAAGGCGGCTCAATAACACCTGCAAGTACTGCACCTGCACCTACGTGACAGTTCTTACCAACAGTTGCACGTCCACCAAGTACCGCGTTCATGTCAATCATAGTACCTTCACCAATTACAGCACCGATATTAATTGTTGCATTCATCATAATAACAGCGTTGTCGCCGATTTCAACGTGATCACGAATAATCGCGCCTGGCTCAATACGAGCTTTAATACCTTTTAAATCAAGCATTGGAATTGCAGAATTACGACGGTCATTTTCAACAACGTAATCAACGATGTGCTTGCTATTTTCATCAAGAATTGTCTTAATTTCAGACCATTCTCCAAATAATACACCAGACTTTTTATTTACAAATGCTTGTACCGTTTCAGGGAATGTTACTTCTTTTAAATCCCCTTTTATGTATACCTTTACAGGAGTTTTCTTTTCACTTTTTTGAATAAACGAAATAATTTCGTTAGCGTCCATCATTTTCATTCTTGTTGCCTCCTAAATCCATTTATAATGTTACTCTACCAAACGATAGAGCGAGTAGCAAGATAATAATCCTATTTTTCCATTTGAATTTCTTCTATAATTTCTAAAAATGCCCTTACTTGCTTCAATTGTCTGGCCGATTCACTCGTCAATAACCATGTTTCTCTCGTTAATTGAACAGGTGTTTTATACATATTTTCCTGTACTTCTTTTAAAACAGTAGAAGGTAAAAGAGCATAACCTATACCATTTAAAACGAGTTGCTTGCAAGTCTCAATTTGATCAACCACAATTGTTCTCTTAGGTGGATTAGAAAATAAACCATACCACCAATTTTGTATTTGTCCATAATAAGTCGAATCACTTTTAAATTGAATAAATGGTCTATTTGTTTCTTTTAACATCGTAATATCTTTTATTTCTTTATCCACTAAATAAAGTTCATCTTCAAATAATTGTTGCTTCTGACCTTTATATTCTTGTGTTCCTCTCAATATAGCAACATGAACGTCCCCTTCATAAAATTGCTTTTGTACTTCACTACTCCAGCCAGTAAACAGCGATATTTTCACAGAAGGGTATTTATGTACAAACTTCTTCAAAACAGGAGGAAGCCAATATTGACCAATAACTGATGCAACAGCTATTTTTAACGTTCCGTGAGTTTCTGTTCTAAAAACAGCTAGCTCACTTTTAATATCCTCTTCCTTTTGCAGCATTTCTTTTGCATAATTTGCGACTTTTTCCCCTTCAGGTGTAATTGTCAATCCTTTTTGTGAGCGAATAAAAAACTTCATTCCCCATTGTTTCTCCATAGATTGTAATCGTTGACTAAGCGCAGGTTGTGAAACAAATAAACGTTCCGCCGCTTTTCTCATATTTGATTCCTGAGCTAACACAACCATCATTTGAAAATCATCAATTTGCAACTTTCTCCCTCTTTCCTTAGCTTCCATACACCTTATCTCAATAAGCTTTTCATCCTTAATTTAACTATATACTCTTATATTTTTTATCTTTTTAAATATAATACATACACAACTGATATGCACGAAAAAAAAGTGACTTCTCCGCTTCTATGAAGTCACTTTTCTCACATTATCGATTATGTTGCCTTACTTTTTTATTCAACAATTTTAAAATAGCCCGACGTGTTAAAATCCCCTCAAAATACCCATCTTCATTGACAGCGCAAATAAAAGGATGATCAATTGTCATTTCTAAAGCTTTTGCAAACGAATCTTCTAACTTAAGAACCGGAATGTCTTCCTTCATCACCTGTTCTACTTTCATTTCGTCAAGTCTTTCAAACTCAATACGTTCTAACCCTAACATACCATCTAAAATCATAGCAGTACTAATTAACCCATGCAATTTATACATCGGGTCCAAAACAGGTATCGCCGAATATCCAGATTTCACAAGAACGAGTAAAGCATGCTCTAAACCATTCCCCATTTGGACATGTGCTACTTTTTCTGATGAAATCATTAAATCTTTCACAAAAATTTGTTGAAACTCGTCTTTCGGAATACTAATCATATTACATCCCCCATTTTCCTACTTTTAATCACCGAATCTATTCATATTTTATGACAGCGTTTTCATATTATTATTTTGTCCTTACTTTATTTCAATAAAAACAAAATTACACAGCTATTTTAGCATACAACACAAAAAAAAGACTACCATCCCGGTAGCGCTTAATACCCCTTATTTTTTAATCTGTAAAATAACCTTGTGATTTTTTTATATTGTGTCACATCTGTCTGTTTTAAACCATTCTCAATATCTGTAATTTCCACAGCTAAAATTTCACTCGCATAATTTTGCTGAAATAGAATATCTAGTAACAAACTCTCTTCTTCTTCTGTTAAAACAAATTCCCTTTTCATATACCCCTCTCCTTATACTCGCATCGTTACTCTTATTATATATAATTTCCAACCTATTTAATAGATGTAATATTCAGTTTTTAGCAAAGGATATATAAAAATTGTTTTTTATTTCGTATATCGATTTGCATAACTAAACGCCGCATAAGCATCTGGCTTAATTTTTGCAGTTAATCCCATCGCTTGAATTTTCGCTGTCATATCTAGAATAAATTCTTTTGTTAAACCATCATTTCCGATATCCAAGTGAATTTCCATTATAAATCCAGCTCCCTCTTGAGCATATGGATGCAATAAATCCCATATTGTTTGTATATGATTTGGAGTAAATAGGCATGCGATCTCTTGGCTAAACTGCGTTTCTAAATATATTTTCTCACGTAAAGTTGCTGGCTTATCTTTCACTGATTTATGGTGTAAACACCCCCAGGCACCTTTTCCAACGCGATGAATATGAATTGCCGTAATAAACCTCGTATCCTTTTGATGTGCTTGTGAGTCTGTCCCAATGGATAAGCGATATAAATTTCGTGGATCCTTTTCAATAAAACTACAAATACGGCTAAAGACCATATCAAAATTTAAATGTCTCTCTGAAACATTATAAAATGTATGTTCACCGGCCACATAGTCACGTCCTTTCAATTAGACAGACTTTTCGTATTCTCATTGTATGGGACAAAAATAAAAATTATAACTTCCTATCCTTTATTCGTTTCAATATTTCGAATTACATAATGGCAAACTTGGCACGTATAAATTACATTTTGATTCGATTGAGCTGTTAATACATGAATAATCTCAGCAGAATTGTGACATTTAGGACAAAGCACAACTGGTAAACGTTCCATACAACACACCTCCTCGTTATTTTTATCTCGCTTTTGCTATCTGTAAACAACCAATTGGTGATGACTAATATTCAGTATAGGACGAAGAAGCCCCACTGATTACAATTTCACTTTATTACCATTGTAGGAAAAATGAAAACTCCCTATACATATATGCTAAAAAGTAATAGAACTAAAAAAGGTGTTGCCATATGGCAACACCTTTTTTATATGTATCAAGAAATGATATCGTAAATCTCAATTGCAACCATATCGATATTATCGAATTGATACACTTGAGGTTTTTCACCTTGTTGATACACTTCTAACTCATACATTTCACTTTTATCGAAAAATTTCACGCTACATTTGCGCTCACCGTTCACTTCAAAATAGCGTTGTGCTACTTCACCGCTTTCAGCTTGTTCTTGTAGACTAACAAGTCGAGTTAAAATTCCTTGGAGTAGAGACATGAAATCTCTCCTTTCTCTGATCTTCCTACCAATAGGTTTTACAGCTATACTCATTCTATCCGTCATAACAGAAAAAATGTTCCACAGTCTAGGATAAAGGTTATTGGCCAGAAACTCAACTAAAAATTTGTCGAAATGCGAAGGAAAAAACAGAAAGAACATCTTTTCCCTTCTTTATTGCGATTTTTATACTGGAAGAATATAATAAAAAACAGAAAAAAGGAGGAATTACAATGAGAAAAATTGAGGTTTACACACAACCTGATTGTCCGCCATGTGTCATTGTGAAAGAATTTTTAAAGCATAATAACGTTGTATATGAAGAATTTGACGTAAAAAAAGACGCTGCTGCACGCAATCGTCTTTTATACGACTATGATTCGTATTCAACTCCAACAGTTGTAATTGATGGAGAAGTTGTTGCTGGTTTTCAAATTGAAAAATTACAACAGCTACTCAATATTGAATAAGAATAGGTAAAGACCTATTCTTATTTTTATCCCACTATTTGTGGGCAGTAATAGCCCGATTGGTGCGAGCTATTAATCAGTGAGAGATAAACATCCCCCACCAATTACAGTTTCACTTTATAATTGTTGTAATCGTTTTATTTCAGTTAAAAGTTCTTGGCTTTCATGATATCCGGCCAATTTCCATTTCCCTTGATCTCTTTGCAATGTTACAATTTGATATTGTCCACTTTTCGCCCGCTCATATACATATAAAATTTTATGCTCTTCATCATATGACATTTTCGTTTCTGAATGAAAAGAAAACGGCGCTTCTTTTGCTGGAAGTAAATATTCACCACTTTGTTTATCACTTCTACTATTTTCATCTGTAAATACTTGAAGGAAATTCTCTGTAAAATATGGTGATAACGTTTCTATCATCTTATTCATCGGCAAATGCTTCCCACGAATTGAAAATTGGGTTTCATAGCCCTTTTGTATCGTTGTAAACACTTCTTCCCGATCGACTTTCACTTCCTCTTTTCCTAAAACAGTTGTGACACTATAACCAACTAGAAAGGCAACGCATACAAATAGAACTAACCATATTCCATATTTCCTCATTTTTTCACCTTCCTTTTAAGAAAACTTGTCTTTGTAGTATTCATTGTAACAATGATTATGCAAAGACAGGGGTGGTTTCGTTCGTAAAATCTTTACAACGATAGACAGCATTTTCATCACCATTTTCACTATTACCAATTTATGATAAAAACAAACAAAAAATGCACGAATCTCTTCGTGCATTAAAATAAAACATCTTCTTCATATAAATATTCATACGATAAATCTATAAATAAAAAGTTTTCATCATCAATTGGGAAGGAAAATGTTCGTACCATCTCACCGGTTTCAATATCAGCATATAAATCTGAAAGTCTTGCCTTATTCTCAAAACGCATTTTCATAATATTTTCTAGAAAATACGGACGCCAACTCCAGTTCTTCATATAATACTCAGGCATCACAATCCATTCCCCATCTTTTTTCATAACGTTTCCTGATTGTTGGAAACCATCTTCGTTACAAATAAATATGCGGAAACTACACTGTGATACACTTTGGCTAAATTGTAATAACCAATCATTTATATCTTCATTCTTTTTCTGTTTGGCTAGAACATCACCAATTCGATCACGTAACATTTCTGTTAAATTATAAATTTTTTGTAATTTCTTCTTCTCATGTTGAATAAATTGATGACACTCATTACCAAGTCGTTCTTTCAAAACATTCGTTTCAATAAAATCAGGTAAGCACTCTTTCAAATAATTCCCTTGATAATATCTACCACCGTTTTTCCAAGCATATTGTAGTTGATAAAAAGCATCTATTTCTTCATATAACAATGTTGCACCAATTCTTCTAGCAAGTAATGATAAAGAATATAAAATATCTTGATAAGATTGTAAAAGTGCAGTTTGCCTTAAGTTTGTTAAATCTACTTTTAAAATATCCGGTGCTAACACGCTAATACGTTCTAAATTACTTGTACCCGTTCCGACTTTATTAATCGAAATTTGAATACCATATGTACGATAATACATAAGCAAATGATTAAATTGCTCTATATCTTCTTTACATTCATGTTCTGTAATTTCTAAAACAATGTGTTTCAAATTTAAACCTTGCTCTTCATACATCAATAAAAGTTGAAGTAAACTTTCATCATCATCGTTCATTAATACGTTAGCATTCCGATGTATGAATAATAATAGTTTTTGATCACTTTCTAAATAACGATTTAAAGCTTTTTCTACTATAATGTTATCCGCTTCCAGTTGAAACTCACTCGGAATAGAATCATCATGAAAGAAAGAAGCTAAACTTTGTATGCCCTCTTCTGTTTGAATACGTCCTACTACCTCATATCCAATTACAGTATGCTCATCAGCACTAAAAATAGCTTGATAATAAGGAAGGACTTTATCCAAGTTACTCATTACATCTAATGCATCTATCAATGTACTTCCCTCCCTTTACTTTTCAAAAATTATAACATGATATTTACGGAAAAATAATAAAAAATCCCTTCAGTTTTCCTGAAGGGATTAGAGGGGTAAAATGCTAAGGGGAATTAGCAATTCTACTATGAAGAAAAAAGAGGTCTTAAATATAACGTATATATGACCTCTTGTAAACACTTTTCTTTCACATGTCACAATTCCGTCACATTTAACCGTGAGAATATGAATCAAACATTCATTTTCTTATCCCTTTTAAAATGGATATTGATGTAAATGTTGTCCTCCATCCATTGTCATGCAAGTTCCATTTATGTACGCAGCTTCATCTGAACATAAATAATAAGCTAGACCTGCAATTTCTTCTGGCGTGCCCAGTCTTCCAAGCGGAACACTTTGTATCGTACGCTTAGCCATTTCTTCTGAAATCCATAATTTATCAGCACCGCCCGTACGTTCAATTGGTCCTGGCGCGATAGCATTAACTCGTATTCCATATTTACGGCCCCACTCAACAGCGAGTGTCTTCGTCATTGCTAATACTCCAGCCTTCGCAGCAGCCGAATGAATAACTCCCGGACCTGCATCCCATGCATATGTTGCTACCATGTTAATGATATTCCCTTTTATGCCTTTTTCAATCCAATATTTTCCGACAGCATGGCTGCAGTAAAATGTACCGTTTAATACAATATTAATGACTGAATTCCAGCCATTCACGGATAAATCTTCTGCTGGACAAATAAAGTTTCCAGCTGCATTGTTTATTAAAACATCAATTCGACCAAACTTCTCATCAATCTCTTCAATCATTTTCTGAATGTCATCAGTATTTCTTACATCCATTTGTACGGGTAATACTTGCCCCGGAAATTGTTCAATTTCCAACTTTGTTTCCTCTAGTTTTTCCTTTGTACGTCCTGTAATAACAACTCGTGCCCCTTCTTTTGCAAAACGGGTCGCCATTCCTTTTCCCATTCCGCTCGATCCACCTGTTATAATAACTACCTTTTCTTTCACATACATCCCCTCCCAAAAATGAATACACATTCATTTTATCATTTTATTTAATAGAAATCTTTATATTTTTAAACTTTTCTGATATTTTAACGTAAAGAGGTTTCTTTTTATTCGTTTTTTTCGTAATCTATACTACTTTTTTATTATTTAAAATATATTTTAAATAAACTGAAAGGAGATTTGAGTAACCTATAAATGTAACGAAAACATGTGATATAAGTTAAATAGGTATACTCATATTTTTATGAAGAAAATTACAAGAAGAGATTTTTTTAAAGCTGGAATGCGCACTTGTCTATATTCATTTATAACCACTAGCATCGGATACTATTACGCTAAATATATTGAGCCTCATTTACTCTCTTTTACAGAGCATACACTTAAATCACAACTCATACCCAAAAGTTTTCATGGTATGAAGATTCTTCAATTTAGCGATTTACATCTCGGATACTATTTCTCTCTCCAACATTTATCTCAAATCGTTTCTAAAATTAATGCTGTAAAACCTGACATTGTTCTTTTCACTGGTGATCTCATTGATAATTATCAAACATATACTGACACTCCTTTCGTTCCATCTATTTTAAAAAATATACAAGCACCCTTCGGTAAATTTTCTATTTATGGTAACCATGATCACGGCGGATATGGAACGGAATACTACGAGCACATCATGCGTGAATCTGGATTTGAACTACTACTAAATAGCGAAAAGAGAATTCGTCTACTGGATAATAGTGAAATTTCAATTTTCGGTCTTGATGATATACTACTAGGCAAACCCAAAATAGAGAAAACACTACAGCACGCGAGGCAAAACACTTATAACATTGTTCTTGTTCACGAGCCAGATATTGCACCACAAATCGCTAAATATCCAGTTAACTTACAACTTTCTGGTCATAGCCATGGCGGACAAGTACAAATTCCCTTTTTAGGTGCTATTATTACCCCATCACTTGCTAAAAACTATGTTGAAGGTTTCTATACGATTCAAGATTTAGCTCTCTATGTCAATCGAGGTCTTGGCAGAACACGCGTCCCATTCCGATTTATGGCAAAACCTGAAATTACAATTTTTACGCTCCAACATTCGTAATAATTCGCCTATTTTCTTACATATCCTTTCTTGTACGCGCTCATCCACGTTTCATTTACCATATGATAAAAATGAGTCCAATAAAGGAGGTTTGTTCATGTATCCATATTATCAACCAATCCCAGTCCGTTCAGCACCTATTGGTCCAGTAGGCGACTCACGCTTCTTTCCGTTTTTTGGTGTTCCATTTCTAGCTGGGATTGCTGGTGGACTGCTCGGTGGAGCATTAGCTTTCGGTCCTAGACCGTATTACCCACCATATCCACCACCTTTCCCACCGCCAACACCTTATCCTTGTTATGGCGGACCTTGTCAACAACCATTCTATTATTAATGTACTCCAACAATCCTACCAATGTTATTCCCTCTCTTAACTGATCCATTAACATGCTTACAATAAAAACTATTCTCTCTACGCATCCTTCTATTTAGAGAATGTATAATAAGTAGAGAACAAAGTAAAAAAACCTCTTAAAAAAAGAGGTTTTTTTACTTTGTTCTCATTATTCAGCATCCGTGTTTTGATACGCCATCTTAAACAACTTCACTTGGCTATCAATTTCTTCTGTACTACTATTAATAACATAGTAGTACTCACCAGATTTATTCTGTTCACGTGTTTTCACATTATCAGCTAATATAAGTTGTAAAATCGCCTTAATTCTCGCCTTCATTTCAATATCTAATATCGGGAAAGATATTTCTACTCTCTTCTCCATATTCCGCGTCATCCAGTCAGCTGAAGATAAGTATATTTTCTCTTCTCCATTATGATGGAAATAATAAATTCGGCTATGTTCTAAATATCTCCCGACAACACTAACTACCCGAATATTTTCACTTACATTTGGAATACCAGGCCTTAAACAACAAGTTCCTCGAACGATGAGCTCTACCTTTACTCCAGCTTGTGATGCTTCATACATTTTTTTGATTAATGGTTTATCTGTTAATGAATTCATCTTAGCGATAATATATCCATTTCCATATTGCCTATGATAACGGATTTCTTCATCTATTAAATCCATAAATTGCTCTCTTATATCAAATGGTGCAACCGATAAATGATGAAAATGTGGCTTGGTTGTATAACCACTCAAATAATTAAAGAAATTTGTTGCATCGACCCCAAAGTCTTTTCGTGATGTAATATACCCAAAATCAGTATATAACTTTGCTGTTGCGTCATTATAATTTCCAGTCCCGAGATGTACGAACCTTTCGATTTTTCCGTTTTTTCTTCTTACAACTAGCGTAATTTTACTATGTGTTTTTAAATGACTTACACCGTAAATAACGTGACAGCCTGCCTTTTCTAATTCTTTAGCCCAATGCACATTATTTTCTTCATCAAATCTTGCCTTCAATTCAACTAATACCGTAACTTGCTTCCCTTTTTCAGCTGCTACCTTTAGCGCCTGAATAATCGGTGAATCCCCACTTACTCGATATAATGTTTGTTTGATTGCAAGTACATTCGGATCGTCTGCCGCATCACGGACAAAATCAACTACTGGCTGAAATGATTCAAAAGGATGATGTAATAAAATATCATGCTCAATTGCTTTTTCGAATACATCTTCCGCATCCCCCAAGTCTTGAGGCCGTTGCGGAATAAGAGCCGGATATACTAGATGTTCATATAAAGGAGCTAGTTTTTTATATAAAGAAAATAGACATGTTAAATCTAATGGTCCATCCATTATATACACATCTTCATCTTTTACTTCCAACACCTCATATAATAATGCTAATACTCTTTCATCAATATGCTCTTTGCCAACTTCTAAACGTACAGCAGCTCCCCACTTACGCTTTTTTAATTCTTTTTCAATTACCTTTAATAAATCCCTCGCACCTTCTTCATGAATCGTTAAATCCGCATTGCGTGTAATACGGAAACGAGTAACAGACGATACTTTATATCCTGTAAATAATTTATGAGTAAAACCACTAATTACATCTTCTAATAAAATAAATTTATGCTTTTGCCCCTCACTCGGTAAAAATATGAAACGTTCAAGTAATGAAGGAACTTGTACAATTCCTAACTTCGTGCGGTTTTCTTCCTCCACTTGTTTCTCATCATATAAAAGAGTAGCTAAATTCAAACTTTTATTTAATAACATCGGAAATGGACGATATGCATCAATAGCTACAGGTGTTAAGACTGGAAAAATCTGCTCATCAAAATACTCTTCTATAAATTCCCTCTGTTCTTTCGTCAAATCGTGGAATGTTAAACGTTCAATCCCCTCTAACTCCAGCGCTGGCAACACATAATTTTTAAACGTATCATATTGTACAGTCATTAATTCATGGGCCTTTATCGCAATTTTATTTAATTGCTTTTTTGGTGTTAAGCCAGCCTTATTTTCTGGTTGGTTAAACCCAGCACTCACTTGATCTTTCAATCCTGCTACGCGTACCATAAAGAATTCATCTAAATTGGAACCGAAAATGCTAATAAACTTTAACCTTTCCAAGAGCGGATTTGTTTCATCCTGCGCTTCTTGTAGTACACGTTCATTAAATGCTAACCAACTTAATTCTCGATTATTGTAATAAGCTGTATCATTTAAATTCACTATATTCCCCATCAACATTTCCATCCTCTTCACACTTCCCCTGAAACTTTTTTACTATAATTTAGTTACTTTTATTTTAGCAAATTACAATATTCCAAGGTGTTAATTTTTTGTAAAGACATCCGTACAACTTAACGTTTTGATTCGAAGGATAAATTAATAGTCGTTTTCAACACTCTTTCCAGCTGCTTTTTTTGTTTTTCAGCTTGCACTTTTTCCGCTAATGCCGATTGCTCACATACAATTTTAAATGTTAATCCTTCTTTACTTTCTGTTATAGATATCGATTCAACAAGCGATCTTTGTCTTATATTCAGAGCTGCTGAAAACTGTAAAACAGCCCCTAATAGGCGGATTTTTTTTTGTTCATTTTTATCAAACCATCCTTCAAATGGGGACAAATGTTGTTTGAATAACATTTTTGATTTATAAGACGCAATAAGCGCTAATCTAACTCGCTCTTTATGCATCATCCCATCAATTGTTTTATTCGCTAATAAATAAAACGTATGTAAGCGGCTCGCTTCTTCGTCTATATATTTACCTATATTAAATACTTTCGCTGCTTGATGGAATACTTCCCAGTCTTTTACTGACATAGAAATCAGCCCTGTTTCTTCAAGTTGTTGACAAATGAGTCTTCCATGTTTAATAAGCTGCATTACAAATTCCATATCCATTTCATATTCATGTGATAATAAATACAAACTTTCTTCGACTACGTTCGGATAATATGAAATCCCCAAATCTTTTGTCAACTCTTCATAGAAAACACCTTCTCGTAACCCTTTTCTACTTAACACAAATGCTGGTGCCTCTATAACATTAACAAGCGTATGAAAAACTTCGACTGCTGGAATAATTGTATCTGCTCGATCTTTTGCCAATCCTTCCAATTTTTGAAGTTCTATGAACGACAATGCTTCCAATTCTTCTTTCACATTTTTAATATCTTCTTCTTTCATTTTATATAAATGTACCCCTGCTATAGGATAACAAATTAAATTTTGATGGATTTTCACTAAGTTCCTCGCACTACCACCAATTGCAATAAGAGGCAATTTCTTATCAATTAACCATGGTAATGTTCGAAATTGATATTCTAAGTACGTTTGAATCTTTTCCAACTCGTCTTCAGTAGGTATATCCTCTTTAATAAATTGTTGCTTTAAAGAAAGTGCTCCAAAGGGAAAGCTATGGTACTCTAGAATCTCTCTATTTCGAAAATATGTAACTTCTGTACTTCCTCCACCAATATCTACTGTAATTCCTTCAGAGAACGAAGTTGAATTCATAACCGCTAAATAGCCGTAACGTGCTTCTTCATATTCTGATAAGACTCTAAGAGTAAAGTCTGTTTGTCCTTCAACCAGTTTTTTAATTGCCTCTTGATTCTCAGCCTGTCTAATTGTTGCTGTTGCAACACAAAGTACATGATGCAACTGGTGGAATCGTGTACTTTCTTGAAATTGAAATAACGTTTGTAACAATACCTCTATTCCTTCTTCATTTAACACACCATCAATTAAGTAATTCCTTAGCCGAGCAACCACTTTCGTATTTTCAATCTCCTTATAAAAACCTCCGTTTTGCTTTTCATAAATAACTAAACGCATTGTATTAGATCCAATATCTATAATGGCATATTGCTGTTTTAATATTTCTTTCAAACTTCTCACTCTTTCATTATCAAATTTCTAAAACACGTTCTATTACTATTATACAAAATAGTTGTTTTTTGTAACAATATTGCTTTAATATTGAAAATATATACAATCACTTTTTGCATATAATAAAAACCTCTTTTATTTATGTTATAATAATGAAAAATTGAAAGGAGATTCAATATGAAGCCTTCACAACCACAATCTCAATTACAAAACCAACATTCTATTAATCGACTAGCTCAATCTATTTTCGTTGTGAATCGTCATGCTAAAGCTGCAACTAATCCGAAGTATTTATACTGGTTAAAAAAGACGGCTTTAGAACGCTTAATTGCTGAGAAAAAAGCTATTAAAGAAGGATTACATTTTTCTAGAAATCCACGTTTTAGCCAACAACAATCTGATGTTCTTATACGTTTAGGTGATTATTTTTTCCATATTCCTCCTACCAAAGAAGATTTTCGAATCCTACCACATCTTGGTCATCTTGAATCCTCCTATCGAAATCCGAAAACAACCTTATCTTTAACAGTAGCAAAAAAAACACTTCAAGATTATATTGGTCCTGAAGCATTGAAACAAGAAAAAAAATTAAGTGAACCTGTTCCATGGTATAGTCGTACTTATACAAAAAAATAAAACAGTTTGGCCAATTGTAGGCCAAACTGTTTTATTTTTTCTCTTCTTTAATTTTAATATTTGCTTGTTTATAAAAAGCTATTTTTTCTGTATTATAAGATTTCGTAAATTCATTAAACTTGTCTTTTTCTGATTCAATATCCTTATAAGATTGATTTACTACTTTTACCTTTTCACTAATATCTTTTAATTTTGTACCTTTATCTTGTAACATTGTATATAATTCTTTTTCTTGTTTTAACGATTTATTATAGCTATCATACATCTTGTTAAATGAATCTTGTCGTTTCTCATATGCGCTTTTCACTTTACCTGCTTGATCTTTCAATTTCTTATCTTCAATTTTCTTCACATATTTATCTACTGATTTCACTTCTTCTTGTGCCTTATTTAAAGATTCTTTTTCTTTTTTTAGCACTTTTTCTCGTTCATCTGTATTTTTCACTGCTTGGTTCAGTTTTTCCTTAACAGTTTGATTATTATCTTTTCCTTCTTGAACAATCTGGTTATATAATTCTTGTCCTTCTTTCTCTAAAGTTTCAAGTTTCTTTGCATCTTCAAACATTGTTTTTTCTTGCTTTGCAGCATTTTCAAACGCAACATATAATTCCTCTTCTGGTTTCGGCCCGAAACAACCAGCTAATAAAGTCATTGATAATGCAGTTACAATTGCTAATTTACTATACTTCAACATCTTTTTCCTCCTACTTATATACGATCATCGTGTAAAAAGCTATGAAAATTATATACCCTTCTATAAACTCCACACTCGCACCTTTTTTACGAAAATCATTGATATTATTTATTATACTTGTCAAATTGTATTACTTGAAATTACATTTTACGTCTTTGAACTCAATAGCAGTTTCGTATCCATCTTTACATATACTTTTACTTGGTACTTTTTAAAACTTGTTCATACTATGTATTACATAAAAGTACAACGGAATTCATCACAGCCATAATAATTTGAAGAACAACAGTAATAATTCACCTGATAAAAGATGTTCGTTGTTCTCTCACGTCTATCATTCTATCATTCCCTTTCCGCTTTCTATCAAATAATTTCTTTGTTCATTTTACACAGTTTAAATGCTAACTTGCAACAACTTACAATTATTCTTGTCATTCCCTAAAAAGGAAAAGTGTAGAGCATGCTTCCCTCTACACTTTTAAAATGAAACACATTGTGCAAAATGCATTGACACATCCATCATAATTATATGCTTATTCCATATATTTTTAAAGACTTTTATTACAATAAAAGTTCTTTTTGTAATAAAAGTCAAAAAAATGTTACATTAAAAACTTCTTCATATCATATTTCTTTAAATCAAAGTTTCACTCATTTTCTTACAAATCCCTATGCTGGTACAATTGATTTTGTGCCTTTCTTAACAATTCTTCAAAAGTTTTTCCTCCTATTGGATAACTAGCAGCTCCAAATAATAGCGTCATACTTAACAAACCATTTTCTATTTCACTTTCAATATTTTTCATTAATCGATTTGTTATTGTCGACTTTTCATGTCCGTTATCAATCGCCACAATAACATACTTATTTTCATCCCACCTAGTAACGACATCTCCTTTACGAATTGTCTTTACAATCGTACTCTCCAATTTTTGTACTAACACCTCCAATTTTTTTTCTTGCACTGTTTCTTTTAGTTCTTTCCATTCTTTCACAGAAAGAATGTACACTGTAATATTATGAGAATCCCGTTCTGATAAAGCAGCTACTTTCTCAAAGAAATCAACTACAAAATCATTACTTGCCATTCCCCCTACTTCCGTATCCATACGCCCACTCGCTCTTTTATCATACCAATGTCCAAAATAATAGCTGAGTATCATTTGCAATATATAAATAATAAAGACGGTATAAAATGATCGCGAATCCAGTTTTGTAATTACATCCTGAAGCGCAATCCATTCTGTAACTGCCACTGTATTCCCAAGTAATAACCCACTAATTTTCCCTTTATGTTTCATACTTCCCCTCCTTTCTATACCAATATATGTTTCTATAACAATTATGTTTTTCTACAAAATAAAAAATGTACATATTGAGTGTACATTTCCGCTTAAGCTTGTCTACCATTTCTATTCTATTTCATATATATACTATATATCGTTTTAGAAAGAGGTGACTTATATGCTACAAAAAGAGAATCTATCAGATATTATACGTTTACTAGCAGGTTTTCTATTATCATTAAAATTACTGTTTAATTCTTTCGGAGTGAACTTTATTACAAACGATCAAATTGATGCTATTGTAAATGTTGCTTCCTTTCTTTTCATTTTATATTTTGGTTATAAAAATAATTATGTAGGAAAAAAAGGAATCGAGCAAAAAAAAGTACTCAAAAAACACAATCTTCATTAAAAAAGGAACCTTTCTTACAGGTTCCTTTTTATCATTGCCGCACAACAACTTCATTTGTTTGCAGTGGACCATATGATACTCCTTTATATTGAAATGTATATGTAGCCTGAAATAATGCGTTTTTAAGTGCTTTATCTTTATTTGCTTTTATTTTACAAATTAGTTCTACCTTCTCATTCGGTAATAAATTATCAATCCGCCACCTTACAAGCTGGAACAGGAACTCACTCATCCCCTTATCAGCCTTTAATGAGTTTGGAATATAGGCAAAATAATCTCGAATCATATGACTTACTACAACTCGTGAAATCATTTCCATTCCTTTATTTTCAACTTCAATTCGAATAATAAGTATGTCATTTACATCATAGGTCAGTTCATATGCAAATTTTTCTTTATACATACTACGGATTTGCAATGTAACTGCTACATTAGGACATTCGTTTTCTTTTTTTGAGCCATCAATCCATAACACCGGTTGTAGCGGCATTGAACGCCTACCTTGATCTGAAATTCGTTTCCATATTTTCATAATAATATTCACCCCATTTCAGATGCATCATATCCATACGACCTTATTCTGCCTCTCCACACAATATTAATAAAGCTTGTTACAAACGATATATAGTTATTACTCTTTCTTTTATCCTATTCGACAATATAAAGAAAAAACCATTTTTCCTCTGTTAACAGAAGGTATTCTTACTGAAATATTTTTTTACAATTTCCTTCATTGACTTTAAACCAATACTAAGTATTGCTCACTCTTTCTCTGTCCATACAACAGAATATTTTGGCGGAAGAAAAAGTTTGCCTTTTAGTCAAATTTGACTATAATATTCTTTATGGCTTTGTCAGTGCACTTATGTAAATTAATTTTAAAAACTATATTTCAAATTTTTATGCGCTGCACTCAAAACTTCATATAGTTTACTTATTATTAAAGGAGGGTTATATTTGGAATCTCAATTATCAAAAAAAGACTCTAACAATACAAAATTTGTTGTTGCAGGTTTATTACTTGGTATTTTAATGGCGGCAATGGATAATACAATCGTTGCAACAGCAATGGCAACGATTGTTGGAGACCTAGGAGGATTTGACAAGTTTGTTTGGGTCACGTCTGCATATATGGTAGCAACAATGGCAGGGATGCCTATCTTCGGAAAACTTTCTGATATGTACGGACGGAAACGCTTTTATATTGGTGGTCTCATTCTTTTCTTATTCGGTTCTGCACTTTGCGGGACAGCATCTAGTATTGAGCAACTAAGTATTTATAGAGCAATTCAAGGGATCGGTGGCGGTGCTCTTATGCCTATCGCCTTCACGATTATGTACGATATATTCCCACCAGAAAAGCGAGGAAAAATGACAGGGCTATTTGGTGCGGTTTTCGGGACATCTAGTGTATTTGGCCCTTTATTAGGTGCTTATATTACAGACTATATAAGTTGGCATTGGGTCTTCTATATTAATATTCCATTAGGAATTATCTCCTTCTTCTTCATTACTAAATACTACAGTGAATCTCTAGAATTTAGAAAACAAAAAATTGATTGGGCTGGCGCTATTACACTTGTTATTAGTATCGTTTGCTTAATGTTCGCCTTAGAACTTGGTGGTAAAGAATACGCATGGAATTCCACTGTAATTATCGGTTTATTTACAACAGTTGTTATTATGCTTATTATTTTCTTCTTCGTAGAACGAAAAGCAACTGAGCCTATCATTTCTTTCCATCTATTTAAAAAACCTTTATTCGCAGCTAGCCAAGGCGTTGCCTTTTTCTATGGTGCCGCTTTTATTATCTGTACAGTTTATATCCCAATCTTCGTTCAAGGCGTTCTCGGTGGTTCAGCCTCCAATGCTGGATTAATTTTAACACCTATGATGGTTGGCTCTGTAATTGGAAGTCAAACAGGTGGACAGTTAGCTTCTCGAACAAGCTATCGTAACATCATGATGGTATCTGGCATTTTCTTCGTAATTGGTATTTATTTACTAAGCACTTTAACAATGGATACACCTCGTCTACTTGTAACGCTATTTATGGTTCTCACTGGACTTGGAGTTGGTTTCTCGTTCTCAGTTTTAAGTATGTCTTCTATCCACAAGTTAGAAATGCGAGACCGTGGTTCTGCTACATCAACAAACTCATTCTTCCGTTCACTCGGTATGACTCTTGGTGTAACGATTTTTGGTACAATTCAAAACCATATTTTTACTACTAAATTAAACACTGTGTTCCCTCCAGAACTAGCTAAATTAGCTCCAAAAGGCGGAGACACAAGTTTCTTATTATCACAAGGTGCTACCGAGAAGATTCCAGCTGAAATATTAACTGGTATTAAAGATGCTCTCGCTACCTCTATTGCCAGTACATTCTTCTGGGCACTGATCCCGGCTGTACTAAGTGTTATTTGTATTTTACTTATGGGAAATGAACGCCTCTTTACAGGTCCAAAAACGAAACAAAAACAAAAGCAAGTAAGTTAATATAGAGAAAAGAAACGGCATATCCCTTTATGAAAACGGATATGCCGTTTATACTATGTATAAAGTTTTTATTTATAGGAGTTGAGACAGCATGAGCATGAAACTAGTCATTCTCGGCTTGCTACTCGAAGGGGATAAACATCCATATGAAGTGCAGCACATCATGAAAGAACGACAAATGGATTGTTATATTAAATATGCAAAAGGATCACTTTACTACGCCTTCGAGCAATTAGAAAAGCAGGGTGCAATTCGTATTACCACGATTGTTCGGGATACGAATAGACCCGATAAAACAATCTTTCATATAACAGAAGAAGGTAAACGGTTATTTCACACGTTACTATTAAAACAATTCGAGGCAAAAAATCAAATATATAAACCAATTTATTCAGCACTCTCTTTCGCTCATTTTGGTGATGATCAAGAGTTAATTCCTATTTTAGAAAAAAAGAAAAATGATACCGTTCAATATTTACATAAAATGCAAACTATATATGATTGTAGTAAAGGACAAATTCCACGTGCACAACTATATATTTTACAAAGCGTTATTGAACATATTACAGTTGAATTGCAATGGTTAAACACCCTCCTTACAGATGCAGTTGCAGGGCGACTGTCGGAAATTGATATAGATACAAATTAAACTTATAAAGAAGAAACTGTAAAAAGACAATAAAGTTATTTCTTTTTACACCCTAAAACAAGCATAGCCCCGTTCTAATTTAGGACGGGGATGCTTGTTTTATTTTCGCTATAAGATACTTATTTCACTGCACTCAAAAATATAACAAAGATTTATTTATCACCGGCATCCCATAATAGAAGATTATTTCTTAAAATTCTATATAAAAAGGTTGTTGATTTTCATCCAAACTGTATTCAATTCTTTGTCTGAAATTCATAAAATTCACCATCTCTAACGCCTGCTCAATAGGATAGAACCCTACTTCCAAACTTTCTGGTGTAGTCGTTAATTTACCTCCAACTGGTCTAGCTAAAAACAACGTATTACATATTGAATGGTTCACATTTTGGAATACTCCACAAAATTTTAAAACTTCAATATCAACACCTGTCTCCTCTTTAGTCTCCCTTATTGCAGCATCCTTCAAAGACTCTCCTTCTTCAACTTGTCCACCTGGCATTTCCCATCCTCTTCTAGGTCCCTTAATTAATAAGATTTCTTTTTGTTCATTAATTACAATTGTCGCTGCTGAAACTATATGTTTTGGTGGTGAATAAATATTTTGTGTACTTTGTTCCAATTGAAATTCCCCATTTCTATAAACTTAGTATATGTATCTTTATACAGAAACCTTTTTCTTTCTTGTGATAACTTACTATTTCAAAATGAACCATTCAATCCCCTTCCTCATTCCAGAATATGGATTAATTTTCAAATAACATAACTAGCATCTTAGCTCTGTACAAGTACATACTTTTTTGTATGTTTAATCGTACTTACTTTCAATTCCTCTTACTTTTCTTCGCCTTATAAAAACCAGAATAATCCGAATAATAAAAATAAAAAACTTTAGAATTTTCTTATTTTAAAACAGTAGACAAAATTCCAAAAATTGTGTTAGAATTTGTTTCAATATCATATCGCTTGTTAACTTCCTTTCAAAAGGAAAATAGGTACACGAAAATTTTGTTTCGTGTTTAAAAGGGAAGCTTGGTGAAACTCCAACACGGTCCCGCCACTGTAAATGCTGAGATTTCTTTTCTATGCCACTGTGAAAACGGGAAGGTAAAAGAGATTATATGAAGCATAAGTCAGGAGACCTGCCTGTTTTAACAACACTGATAGATTCACGGATGATGATGAGGTGTTAAAACAAAAAGGAAGGCTTATTTTCTATGCCTTTATGCTTTTTGTTATAGGTATTTCCTAGTAAACGGAAATGCTTACTTTCAATTAGGGAGGAATTTAAAATGGCAATTCAAACAAGTAACTTAGGTTATCCACGTATCGGACTACAACGAGAGTGGAAAAAGACATTGGAAGCTTTTTGGTCCAATAAAATCGATGAAGAACAATTTTTAACAAAGATGAAAACAATTCGCCTTCAACACGTAAAAGTACAGCAAGAAAAAGGGATTGAACTCATTCCAATTGGCGACTTTACATATTATGATCACGTTTTGGATACTGCTTATATGCTAGGATTTATCCCATCACGTTTTTCTGAGTTTACATCTTACCTTGATGTATATTTCGCAATGGCGCGTGGCTCTAAAGATCACGTAGCTTCTGAAATGACAAAATGGTTTAACACAAACTATCATTATATCGTTCCTGAATATGAAGAGGGATTACAAATCTCTTTAAAAGATAATCGTCCACTTCGCTTATACGAAGAGGCAAAACAAGAATTAGGAGTAGATGGAAAACCTGTTATTTTAGGACCATATACTTTCTTAAAATTAGCTAAAGGCTACACACAAGAGCAATTTGCTACGATTTTAAAACAGTTAGTTGCACCTTACGTACAACTGATTTCAGAACTACATGCAGCTGGTGCACAAGTCATTCAAGTTGATGAACCGATTTTTGCTTCTTTAACGAAAGAAGAAGTTCAACAAGCAAAAGAAATTTATGAAGCTATTCGTAAAGAAGTTCCAAATGCGAATCTTCTTTTACAAACATATTTTGATAGTGTAGAAGAAAACTATGAAGAAATTATTACATTCCCTGTATCCGGTATTGGATTAGATTTCGTTCATGGTAAAGAAGGTAATCTAAATGCTATTTCAAAATATGGATTCCCAGCTGATAAAACTTTAGCTGTCGGTTGTATAGATGGCCGTAACATTTGGAGAGCTGACCTTGATGAAGTTCTTACGTTATTTACAACGTTACAAAAACAAGTCCAAACGAAAGATTTCATCGTTCAGCCTTCTTGTAGCTTATTGCATACGCCAATTGATAAAACAGAAGAAACTCACTTATCAACTGAGCTATTCGATGCGTTAGCATTTGCAAATCAAAAATTAGAAGAGTTAGTTCTTATTCATTCCGCTCTTACTCAAGGTACAGAAAGCATTAGTAATGAGCTGGAAACATACCGAAATGTACATCATACAATTCGTTCATCTGCTGCACGTAACCGAGAAGATGTTAAAGCAGCACGAACAGCACTAAAAGAAGAAGATTTTTCACGTCCTCTTCCATTTGAAAAACGATACGAATTACAACAAGTTGCCCTGGAGTTACCGTTATTACCAACAACGACTATTGGTAGCTTCCCGCAAACAACTGAAGTTCGTCAAACTCGAAAAGAATGGCGTAACGGTGTTATTTCAAATGAACAATATGAACAATTTATTGAAAAAGAGACAGAAAAATGGATTCGTTACCAAGAAGAAATTGGTCTTGATGTTCTTGTACATGGTGAATTCGAAAGAACTGACATGGTCGAATATTTTGGTGAGCGCCTTGCTGGTTTCTCATTCACTAAAAACGGTTGGGTACAATCATACGGTTCTCGCTGCGTAAAACCACCTGTTATTTATGGCGATGTTGCCTTTATTAACGGAATGACTATTAAGGAAACAGTTTATGCACAAAGCTTAACAGAGAAAGTTGTAAAAGGAATGTTAACTGGACCTGTTACGATTTTAAATTGGTCCTTCGTTCGAAATGACATTCCAAGAAAAGAAGTTTCGTATCAAATTGCATTAGCTCTTCGTCACGAAATTGAACTACTTGAATCTTCCGGAATTCGAGTAATCCAAGTCGATGAGCCAGCACTTCGTGAAGGAATGCCACTAAAAGAAAAAGATTGGGATGCTTATATTACATGGGCAGTACAATCCTTCCTTTTAGCAACTTCTTCTGTAGCAAATGAAACACAAATTCATACGCATATGTGTTACAGTAACTTCGAAGATATTGTTGATGCGATTCGCGCATTAGATGCAGATGTGATTTCTATCGAAACATCAAGAAGTCACGGTGAATTTATTGACACATTAAAACATACAACATACGAAAAAGGCATCGGTCTAGGTGTATATGATATTCATAGCCCACGTGTACCGAGTAAAGATGAAATGTATAAAATCGTAGAACAATCTTTAGAAGTATGTGATCCTAAATATTTCTGGATTAATCCTGATTGTGGTTTAAAAACGAGAAGAACGAAAGAAGTTATCCCGGCTTTAGAACACATGGTGCAAGCAGCAAAAGATGCTCGTTCCCTGCTAAAAACAAACGCATAACAAAAATGGGTTATCCTTTTTGAGGATAACCCATTTTTTATTCTTTACTTTCAAAAAAGAATTCGTATTGTATTTTATATAATTCATCATCCGTTGGTTCTTCAAGAGGAGTTGCCTGTAATACAACCGTATACTCACCATTCGGAATAGGGATTTGGAATTTATTCGAAAGAATACTTGTTACAACGATACATTCATTTTTAACTGTAAAAGGAACTGTAACCGTTCTAATCACCTCTTCTTTCTCAATATGTTTCCCAGGGGTCACTTTTACTTCACAAGTATAATCAGAGAGTGCTTCAAAAATAACAGTTCCATCCACCTTCGCATAACCTCTTTCAAAATCTTCATCCGTCCAGTCTACGTAAGGCTGATCACCGTCATAGTTCATCAACATTAATTGCGAATAAGAAATTGTTAACTCCATCGTTCCCCTTCTCCTTCATTATGAAATATGCAACTACTACTTT
The DNA here is from genome assembly GCF_052947655.1 of Bacillus pretiosus. NCBI lineage: Bacteria > Bacillati > Bacillota > Bacilli > Caryophanales > Bacillaceae > Bacillus > Bacillus pretiosus. Next base: position 3,869,007 of record NZ_CM129593.1, read on the forward strand.
ACGTCAAATTTCACACGCGTACCATCTGGGTATTTATCTAACTTATTTCCTACCCAAGACCCTGCTCCGCGGTTATCTGCTGGACTTATATATTCAATATGTGCTCCTTTTCCGCCTTCTTTACACATCGCCATTGGCCATTCATCACGATCATACCCTTTTTTTGATGGGTATGGAGCTAACGATAATTTTCTTCTATCCGCAGCACCACCACGGTCGATTGTACAAACTTCTGAATGTCCTTCTTTTATAGCATCCGTAATATGTTTCCCTGTCTCTGGATATCGCTCTTTCGGAAATTCTAGAACTTGATCATATGCATTCGTTTTTTTGATACTTGTTTCCTCTGGAACAAGTACTTCATAAACCGCTACTACAATAGAAAGAATTGCAATAATTGAAATGATAATACCTTTTAATTGCTTCATGTATACCTCCATGCTTCTACCAGTTTCTTTTCCTCAGTTATTATAACAAACTTCTCCTGTATATGTTTTCAGACATTATTTTAGCTCTTCTTCGCCATTCCGCCAAAAACTCTCATTTTTCTTCATCTTTTCACTAATGCTGTAGAAAACTAATAACCTTCCGACATTCTTTTTTAAAGGAAGTCCTCATAAAAGATTGAAATGATATATACGATACTTTTTGGGGAGGAAATAACATGGAAGCTATCTATAAAACGAAAGATGTCACGAATAAAACAGGCATCCCAAAACATATAGTCCGTAAATATAGCCAACTGTTAGAGGAACATGGTTATATCATTTCAAAAACAGCTGATGCTCGTATTTATAAACTGGATGATTTAAAACTATTGAAATCTATACATGAAAGAGCTGCTAAACTGCAAGAAGATATTTCAGAAACGATACCTATTATTTTAAAAGAAAAAGAGGCCCCGCCTGTACCCGCTATACAAGATAAGCAAGAAATACAAACGAAAGAAAAAGAAGATGGGCGTAACTTTGAGGAGTTCATGTTAAAACTTGAAATGCTCGCTCAATTAAATGAAGCAATTATTCATCAAAATTCTACCCTTATTACCCAAAATCGTTTAAAAGATGAAAAGCTAGATGAATTGATGCAACAAGTTTATGTAAAAGAAGGCTCTCAAGAAAAAATGCTACAAGAGTTAGTAGATCATGCCGCTCAAACAGATGCCCTGCAAAAAGAAAAGATGGACTTATTAATGAATCATATGTATAAACGAGAATCCAAGCAAGAGGAAAAAATGAATAAACTCGTAAATCAAATTTATAATAAAGACAGCAATCGGGATGCACAACTTATGCAAGTGATTCGCGAAATTCAAGAAACAAAAAGATTAGTCGCAGCTTCGAAAGAACAAAGTTTTTTTCAATCATTTAGAAGTTTATTTAGCCGATCAAAACAAGAAAAAACATCTGAATAAAATAATATTTTTTTCCTATATAAAATAAAAAGTTACCTTCCATCGGTAACTTTTATTCCTTATTTCTTACAGCTGGCAATATAATAATCGCTTCAGTTCCTTTCCCACTTTCGCTTTTATATTCCAGCGTACCATTATGCGCTTGTAAAATACTAAATGTTACCATAAGTCCTAATCCTGTCCCTTTTTCTTTTAAAGAATAATACGGTTGTCCCAGTCTTACTAACTGTTCTTTCGTCATTCCAACACCACTATCTTTAACTCTTATTACTATCGTTTCATCTTTTTGCATAGCCGTTACTTTTAAATATCCTTTATTTCCTTGGATTGCTTCAATACCATTTTTAACAACATTCATAATAGCTTGCTTCAATTTCGTCTTATCACCGATCGTATAAAGACTTTCAGAAATCTCAACTTGCAAATATACACCTTGCATCGCTGCAAATGATGACATAAGAGTTGTCATTTCAATTAATTGAGCGGATAAGCAAATGTGTTCTTTTTTCTCAATTTGCGGCCTTGCTAAATTCAAATAATCTGAAATAATTTGTTCTGCCCGATCCAATTCGGCTAATACGAGACGCATATAATCCTTATTCTTCACATCTTCCGTACTTTCTAACAATTGAATAAAACCACGAACAACAGTGAGCGGATTTCGAACCTCATGTGCAACACTTGCTGCCAACTCACTTACAATATTAAGCTTTTCTGACTTTTGCATCTCTGTACGTAATATTGCATTTTCGTTTAAATATTCTGTTAAGTACACTTGAAATACCATAGTCATAACCATAATAAGCGAAGCAAATATATATCCGCTATATAAGTGTGAAATGTGTGGTGTAAACCCCGTTTCTAACAGAACGTTAATCATACCAATCACTAAAGAAACAAGTACGTACAATGATGAAATCATAAATGCTAAAATTAGCTTCTTATCCCTTGAAAATAGAGACCATTTCTTTGATAAAAATAATGGAACTATCAATAGAAATATTACTTCTATGACCGGAAGAAGGCTCATTCCCTTTAGCGCCCATTCATATGCAACAAAAATAACGGCCGGGATTAAACCAACAATCCCACCATATAAAAAACCACTAACAATCGGGATTGGGTGAAAATTATACCCACAAATGTCACCAAAACAAATAGAGTATGTCATGGAGAGAATGAGTGTAATGCTGGATAAAAACATAATAAAGTAGCGGTTCGGCTTCGGAGGCATTTCTTGATAACGATTTAAACGAATCGCTTCATATAAAAATAGTGGCAAAATAATGATGGCAATTTGGATCATTAAATCACGGATCAGCTCCATAGCCTCTCATCCCCTATATGTATTTTGATATGATTATATCATTTTACGGGTTTATTTGTTTTAAAATTTTGATTTTTCTTAACATATTTGTTAATTCTTTGTTAACAGCACATAATAATTGTTACAGATTTTCGAAATGAATGTAAACCCTGTACCAAATTTCTGCCTGACAGTATACAATGAATACGGATTACAAAGAAAATAAAAAATACTTCATGAGACGGACAACTATAGCAAAATACAGCATATAATCCATACTATCTATGTTTACAAATAAGTGATCATTATTTTAGTAGGAGGAAGATAAATATGGCGGGTACTACGCTTGTTTTAAAAGAAGAAAATTTGGTCGTTCTAGAAAATGTTGAAAAATCAGTATATGAAGAGTTACAGCATAAAACCGGAGAAGAAAATTGCACATGTGCTGTGAATGAATCAGTTGTTCACCTTGGCAAAGTATCCTCTGTACTTTGGAATGAAGATGAAATAGATTGGGAGTACGGATATTAAAAAGTCGCTTACAGCGGCTTTTTTTCTATTATCCCTCTCTTTCTACATAACATATACGCAAGCGAAATCATAGAAAATATGTTAAAATGAACTTAATTTTCAAACGGAAGAAAGGGAGATACAATGGAACAATTCATTAATCCTAGAGTGAAAGACATCCAAATTTCTGGAATCCGTCAATTCTCTAACATGATTCAAAACTATGATAATCTTATCTCTTTAACAATTGGACAACCCGATTTCCCTACGCCTTCTCTCGTAAAAGAAGCGGCAAAACGGGCTATTACAGAAAATTATACAAGCTATACACATAACGCTGGTTTACTAGAATTACGCAAGGCAGCTTGTAACTTTGTAAAAGATAACTACGATTTACAGTATTCACCTGAAAACGAAACCATCGTTACAATCGGTGCTAGTGAAGCAATTGATATTGCATTCCGAACGATTTTAGAGCCAGGAACAGAAGTTATTTTACCTGCCCCTATTTATCCAGGATACGAACCAATTATTCGATTATGCGGTGCTACACCTATTTTTATCGATGTTCGTGAAACTGGCTTCCGTTTAACAGCCGAAGCGCTAGAAAATGCTATTACAGAAAAAACAAGATGCGTCGTACTGCCATATCCTTCTAATCCAACTGGTGTAACTTTATCAAAAGAAGAATTACAGGGTATTGTAACTGTTTTAAAAGATAAAAATATTTTCGTCCTTTCTGATGAAATTTATAGCGAACTTGTATATGAACAAAAGCATACATCTATCGCTCATTTCCCAGAAATGCGTGAAAAGACTATCGTCATTAACGGTTTATCAAAATCTCATTCTATGACTGGCTGGCGTATCGGTCTATTATTCGCACCAAGCTATTTAGCAGGACATATACTAAAAGTTCATCAATACAACGTAACGTGTGCTACTTCAATCGCTCAATATGCTGCAATTGAAGCATTAACAGCTGCTAAAGATGCACCAAAAATGATGCGTCATCAATACAAGAAACGCCGCGATTATGTATATAATCGACTCATTCAAATGGGCTTAACAGTTGAAAAGCCAACAGGTGCATTTTACTTATTCCCATATGTTGGTCATTTAACATCTTCATCATTTGATTTTGCACTTGACCTTGTCAAAGAAGCTGGACTAGCTGTCGTTCCTGGAACTGCATTTTCTGAATATGGTGAAGGCTATCTTCGCTTGTCCTATGCGTATAGTATTGAAACTTTAAAAGAAGGCTGTGATCGATTAGAGGCCTTTCTGCAACAAAAAGCTAAGAGTTAAACTCTCAGCTTTTTGTTGCATAATGATCGCAAGTTTGGCGCTTTAGTAATTTATGAGGAATAATAATACACTTTGCAGTAGACTCTGCATTCTCTACTTTATCCACTAAAGCTTTTGCTGCCTCATATCCTAGTTGATAAATATTCACATCAACTGTCGAAAGTGGCGGACTCGCAATTTCTGATAATAAAGCATTGTTAAAGCTTATAATGGAAACATCCTTTGGTACAACGAATCCTTTTTTAGAAAGAGCACTTAACACACCAAGTCCAATTAAATCATCCGTTGCCACAATTGCTGTCGGTGGTTGCTGTAGTCCCATTAACTCCTCAACGGCTTGTTGACCACTTTCCCTCGAAAAATCAAAATGTAAAATATACTCTTTTGGTAATACAATGTCCGCTAATTTTAAAGCATCACTCATACCAGCCAAACGATCTCTCGTTACAAGTAAATCTGATCCACCGCCGATGAACGCGATTTGTTTATGACCTAATGAAATCAAATATTCTGCTACTTCTCTTGCAGCTGTATAATTGTCATTATCTACATATGTAATTTCATCTTTTCGATCATACGGTTTCCCAATTAAAACAAACGGGAAATTTTGTTTATGCAAATATTGAATAATCCGATCATTCTCTCTTGAATATAAAAGAATAATGCCACCAATTTGGCGCCCCTGTACCATCTTTACAACACCATTAAAAATTTCATCTTCCGTCTCACCTGTCGACATATAAAGCGCATACCCTTCCACATGTGCAAATGAACTAATCCCTCTTATAACTTCTGGGAAAAACGGATTTTGAAAAGCTTTACTTGCAGAACTTGGCATAACAAGACCAAGTGTTTTTGTTGTTTGGTTAGCTAGGTTTCTTGCGTTTAAATTGGGATGATACCCTAGTTCACTCATTACTTTCCGAACACGACGCTTTGTTTTTTCACTTATACTTGGATTATCAGCAATTACACGAGAAACGGTAGATGGTGCTACATTCGCCTTCTTCGCCACATCTTTAATTGTAACTGTCATAAAAATCCCCCTCCTCTCACTTCTCTGCCATTTTGTTATATATTTTAATCTTGCACCCGTTGCAAGTAATAGGAGCAATCATAAACTTTCATTGATTCTATCTTGTAATACCTATCATATTCTCCCTCTCCATGTATTGTAAGGGATATAGCTCTTTTTTCCTATACTATAATATACTATTTATTTCACTTCTTTTCATATGTGATGTCAAATCTCTTTTCATCTCCCTATAAAGCTTTTTATAGGGAGATGAAAAGAAAAATGGGACATAATGTCCCATTTTTCATCCTTTCGTACCTCCAGCAGTTAAACCAGAGATAAAGTATTTTTGTAGTGATAGGAATAAAATTGAAATTGGGATTGCAATCAATACTGAACCCGCTGCGAACGTTGTGAATTCATTACCAAATTTCTTCGCTACCATTTCATATAACCCAACTGCTAACGTATAATTTTCTGGTGTGCGCAAAATAACACTCGCTAAAATGAAATCTGTAAATGGACCGATGAAAGTGAATAACGCCACAACCGCTACGATTGGCTTTGCAAGTGGCATAATGATTTGCCAAAAAATACGGAAATGTCCTGCCCCATCCATACGAGCTGACTCATCCAATTCTTTCGGAATCGTATCAAAATATCCTTTCATAAGCCATGTATTCATTGGAATTGCTCCGCCTACATAAATTAAAATTAATGCGAGGTGCGTATCGATTAACCCTGTTAACTGTGCTAATACGTATAGAGCGATTAGCGCCGCAAAGTTTGGAATCATTTGCAGAATTAAAAATGTTAATAAACCATTTTTTCTTCCAACAAAACGGTATCTTGAAAATGCATAAGCAGTAAAACTAATTGCTAACACTGAGAAAATCATCGTTATAACACTTACTTTTAATGTGTTTTTATACCATAGTAAATAATTACTATTCTCTAAATCTAATAACTTACGATAATGATCTAACGTTGCATTTTGCGGAATAATACTTGATCCAGATAAACTATCACCCGGATTAAACGATGAGCCAATAATCCATAATAATGGATAGAAAATGATGGCACACATTACGAAAATAACGAGATAACTTAATGAGAGACGTAACATCTTTTGTCTTTTAATATTCATTTACATCATATCCTCTTCTTGGAATGATTTTGTTCTCTTAAATTGCCATAACGCAACTGTAATAACGATTAACGATAAGATCATTGTAAGAGCTGCCGCTTTCCCGTACTGCGCCGAAGTCATCGTTAACTTATAAATCCATGAAATTAAAATATCTGTTCCACCTGCGTCTTGTCCAGCTACAGCAGGACCTCCGCCGTTAAATAGATAGATGATACTAAAGTTGTTAAAGTTAAACGTATATTGCGTAATTAATATTGGTGCTGTTGCATATAGAACAAGTGGCAATGTAATTTTACGAAACTGTTGCCAAGCTGTAGCTCCATCTACTGTAGCAGCTTCATATAACTCCCCTGGAATCGATTGCAGTATACCTGTTGTCATTGCAAAGACGAACGGGAATCCAAGCCACGTTTGAATCATAATTAAAGCAATTTTTGCCCAAAATGGATCTGTCATCCAAGCAATCTTTTCGATTCCAAATAAAACTAATACTTGATTGTTAATTGCTCCAAATGTCTCATTAAACATACCAGAGAAAACAAGAATAGATACGAATGCTGGAACCGCCCACGGTAAAATGAAGATTGTTCGAATAATTGCCTTCCCTTTAATACCAGGCTGATTTACGATAATCGCTAAGAAAATACCAAGCGCAACTTGTAATGTCGTTGCAACGAATGTCCAAATGACAGTCCAAGAAAATACGCTTAAAAATGTCTCTCTCCACATCGGTAATGTAAAGATATCAATAAAGTTTTTGAAGCCCACCCAATCTACTAATTTAGCTGGAGGAGAGTGGTATAAATCATAATTCGTAAATCCAATTAAAATTACGAAGATGATTGGAAATACAACTACAAAGATAAGTAATAGAAAACCTGGTGAAACCATTAAATATGGAAAACCTTGATCTAGTAAATTACGGTATTGCTCTTTTACAGAGTTTAAAGGTGTTCCTATATCACGTTTCTTCCCATTTTGGTATGCATCATATAAATTAAATGCATATATTCCGAGTCCAAAAACGATGACGATGAGTGCCAAGATTCCTTCTACTAATAGAAAGACAGAATGATCACGTGGAACTTCTGTACCTAGCGTTACAATTCCCCATAATCCCATATTTAATAAATCAGCAAAGGCTACAATAAATGAACCTGTTAATACTAGAAAAATAAGCCCTTTTACAAATTGCTTATTATACATTTGGCCCACGCCTGGAATGATAGATAACATGGTTGCCATTTTCCTATGCTTTGAACCGTTTAAACCGTTTGCTGGTTCCATAGATGTTTGCATGTTCCTTCCCCCTTTTTTCTGGGAGAGAATTCATGCCCCTCATATGAGAGGCACGAATTTCACCTTATTTTTTCTTACTATGATTTGCCTCAATATTACCTTTAATTTGCTTCACTGCATTGTCAAGTGCTGCTTTTGGTGCCTCTTTTTCCGTAACAACTAATTGAAGCGCATCTCCAGCTGGTTTCCATACTTCTTGCATTTCTGGAATGTTCGGCATTGGAATTCCATTTTCAGATTGTGTTGCAACTGCTTTTGCAGCTTCATTATCTTTAATGATTGGATCTTCCATTACTGCTTTTACTGGAGGAATTTCTTTTGTTTTCTCAAATCGAATTTTTGCGTTCTCTTCATTTGTTACCCATTCAGTGAACTTTGTAGCTAAATCATTTTGTTTAGAGAAACTTGTTACATGCCACCCTTTAACCCCAACAAATGTTTTCATTGGTTGACCGTTTGGTAATTTCGGCATTGGAGCAACGCCATAATCAATTCCGTTCTTTTCCATTGCTTGGAACGCCCATGGACCATTCATGATAGATGCTGCTTTTCCTTCGTTAAATAGTCCATCAGCAGCAGGTCCACCAGATTCACCGATAATACCTTTCGGGAATAACTTTTCTTTGTACCATTTTTGAAGATATTCAGCACCTTGTACTGCCCCACTATTATTTAATCCAACATCACTTGCATTTGGCTTTCCATCTTTTTCACCAAACACATAACCACCCATACCTGCCATGAATGCATTAGCAAAGTAGAAGTTATCTCCTAGTGTTAAAAATCCATACTTGCCATCCTTCGTAAATTCTTTTGAGAAGTTAAACAGCTCGTCCATCGTTTCTGGTGCCTTTGGCATTAATTTTTTATTGTAAATAAAGACTGGTGTCTCAATTGCTTTTGGTAAACCATATAATTTCCCGTTATATGTCTGTGCTTCTATTGATGATTCAGTAAATCTACTCTTCACAGCATCATCAGCTTTCACTTCAGAAAGTAAACCTTCTGTTACTGCGTTTCCAATTTGATCATGTGGCAATGTTACAACATCTGGTCCCGTCCCCGCTGGTCCATCAAGGCGTAACTTCTTCACTTGATCTGTCATTTGCATTTCAACGACTTTTACTTTTACTTTATATTTTTCCTCAAAACTTTTCACTGCTGGTTCTAAACCAACACCTTTTTTATCATCTTCCCAAACGAGAAGATCGTAATCTTTCTTCGCTTTACTTTCTTCTTTCTTCCCTGAATCTTTCGGCCCACATGCAGATAACATACCAATTGATAATGCTGAAACCGTTAATAATGATAATGCTTTCTTCATCCCAAAAACCTCCCTAAATTGTATATGTACCTTACTAATTGAAAACGTTTGCATTAAATGGTTTAATAGAAGCACAAACAATATCTCAATCTATGAAAACGTTTGCGCTATTTGTCTCTCATTATACATTCTTTTATTCATTTTGCAAATATTAATTTTAAAATATTATTACTACACTCCTTATACATTGACTTTATATGAAATGAATACTACTCTTATAAGCAATATTAAAGCTATGCAAAAAGCAATCGTTTGCAACATATACTTTATTATTATACTTAAGGGAACAATATGCATGGAGATATTAAAGGGGGATTTTCTATATGCTTAAAGAAGCTATTTATCATAGGCCAAAAGATAATTACGCATACGCTTATGATGAAAAAACGATTCATATCCGAATACGTACTAAAAGAGAAGATGTTCAAAGCGCCACTCTTATTTACGGTGATCCTTATGAATGGAAAGACGGGAAATGGATTACATCAAGCACACCGATGAAAAAAACTGGTTCTACTGCATTGTTTGATTATTGGTCCATTTCCATCGAGCCTAAATTTAAGCGCTTACGTTATGGATTCGAATTAAAAAATGATACAGAAACGCTTATTTATGCAGAGCGAGGATTTTTTTCCAGTATTCCAAATGATGACGTTGGTAACTTTTTCTGTTTGCCATTTATTCATGCAAATGATGTGTTTCAAGCACCTTCTTGGATTAAAGACACCGTTTGGTATCAAATTTTCCCAGAACGGTTCGCTAATGGAGATCGTGCACTAAATCCAGAAAACACTCTTCCTTGGGGAAGCGCTGAGCCAACTCCAACTAATTTTTTCGGCGGAGATTTTGCTGGTATTATTCAAAACCTCGATTATCTTGTTAAGCTTGGAATTTCGGGAATATACTTCACACCTATTTTCAAAGCACATTCAAACCATAAATATGACACAATTGACTACATGGAAATCGATCCGCAATTCGGGACGAAAGAAACGTTCAAAGAACTCGTTCAGGCATGTCATACACACGGTATAAAAGTAATGCTCGATGCCGTGTTTAATCATAGTGGATACTTTTTCGATAAATTCCAAGACGTACTAGAAAACGGTGAGAAGTCTGCTTATAAAGAGTGGTTCCATATTCATGAATTTCCAATTGTAACGGAGCCACTCCCGAATTATGATACTTTCGCGTTTACACCGTATATGCCTAAATTAAATACAGCACACCCAGATGTAAAAGAATACTTACTTGAAGTAGGGCGTTATTGGGTAAGAGAATTCAATATAGATGGTTGGCGCCTTGATGTAGCAAATGAAGTAGACCACAGCTTTTGGAGAGAATTCCGAAGTGAGATAAAGGCATTAAATCCTGAAGTATATATTTTAGGAGAAATTTGGCACGATGCACTTCCATGGCTACAAGGAGATCAATTTGATGCTGTAATGAGCTACCCTGTTACAAACGCTCTACTGTCTTACTTTGCTAATGATTCCATTAAAGCAAATGAATTTATGAAACAAATTACAGAATCTCTACATTCCTACTCTATGAATGTAAATGAAGCAGCGTTTCATTTATTAGACAGTCATGATACACCAAGAATATTGACAACATGTAACGGAGATAAAAATAAGTTACTGTTACTTTATGTATTCCATCTTTCCTTCATCGGCTCTCCTTGTATTTATTATGGAGACGAAATTGGTATGGACGGTGGTATGGACCCAGATTGTCGCAAATGTATGGTTTGGGATACGAAAGAACAAGATCATCTATTATTTACACATATACAAACATTAATTTCATTACGAAAGCAATATAAAGCATTTGGAGGACATGGTACTTTCCAATTCATCGAAGCAAATGATGAACATAATTATATTTCTTATACGAAAACATATGAAGATGAAACTATCTTTTTCGTTTTAAATCCGACTAATAGTGATGTTACAGCTTCACTCCCTCTCCATGTTACTGGAAAGAAAATTATTAACATTTATACAAACGAAGAATTTTCAGCGGAAGCAAGTGTATTACAAGTTACACTTCCTCCATACGGATTCTCAATCTTAAAATGGTAATAAAAAATCCTTATGCCAAGATGTGGCATAAGGATTTTTCTTATTTTAATTTAAATACCATCGCTTCATATGGACGTAATACAATGTTGTCTATCGATCCACTCTCTACGTCGTAATTGTGTATTAATAACTCTGATTCACTATAACTAATGTCCTTAGGCAATTCAAATACACATTCTTCCGCCGTAAAGTTTGCAATAACAAGAAGTTTTTCTTCTTCATATGTTCTTACATATGCAAAAATAGAAGGATTATTATCTAATATTAAATCATATGATCCGTACACAACTATTTCATTATTTTTGCGTAGGTCAATTAATTTTTTATAGTAATAAAAAATTGAATCTTTATTTTGGATCGCTTGTTTCACATTGATTTCTTTGTAGTTAGGGTTTACCGTAATCCAAGGCTCACCTGTTGTGAATCCAGCATGATCTTTATCATTCCACTGCATCGGTGTTCTAGCATTATCTCGGCCTTTTATATAGATAGACTGCATCACTTTATCTATATCTTCACCGCACTCTATCACTTTTTCCTTATACATATTTAACGTTTCAATATCTCGATATTCATCAATCGACTCAAATCGAACGTTCGTCATTCCGATTTCTTCTCCTTGATAAATATACGGTGTTCCTTTCATCATATGAAGCACCGTCGCTAACATTTTCGCAGATTCAATGCGATACATTCCATCATTACCAAAACGAGATACAACGCGTGGCTGATCATGGTTATTCCAATACAGGCTATTCCACCCTGTATGCTCTAATGCTTTTTGCCACTTCGTTAAATTCTCTTTTAAAGTAAGAAGTGAGCATGGTTTTACATCCCATTTTCCGCCTTCTCCCGAATCTAAATCCATATGTTCAAATTGGAATACCATCTGCAGTTCTTTTCGTTCTTCTCCAGTATACATTTTCGCTTCTTCTGTCGTTACACCAGGCATTTCACCAACCGTCATAATATCATAATGAGACAATACTTCTTCATTCATTTCATGTAAATATTTATGAATGTTTGGACCGTTCATAAAATGCTTATGACCTGAAACATACCCCTCTTCTTCGGTTTCAACAGCTGGTAATCCCTCTTCTTTAGAAATAAAATTAATAACATCCATACGGAAGCCATCAATTCCTTTTTCTAACCAAAACTTCATCATTTCATAAACATCTTGTCTTACCTTTTCATTATCCCAATTTAAATCCGGCTGTTTTTTAGAAAACAGATGCAAATAATATTCATCTGTCATTTCATCATACTTCCATGCAGATCCACTAAAAGCTGCTCCCCAGTTGTTCGGCTCTTTTCCTTCTTTTCCAGGACGCCATATATAGTAATCTCTATATTTATTATCTTTTGATTTACGTGATTCAATAAACCAATTATGTTCATCAGAAGTATGGTTAACAACTAAGTCCATCATAAGTTTCATATTACGTTCATGCATTTCATGTAATAGCTCATCCCAATCTTCCATTGTTCCGAACTCATTCATAATTTTACAATAATCACTTATATCATAACCATTATCATCATTTGGAGATTCATAGACCGGTGATAACCAAATGACATCAATCCCTAATTCTTTTAAGTAATCTAGCTTTGAAATAATCCCACGAAGATCCCCAATACCATCACCGTTACTATCCATAAAGCTACGAGGATAAATTTGATATACTACACTTTCTTTCCACCACTGTTTTTCCATTATGCTACCCCATTTCATTAATAATTCGATTTTCTCTGTTTTTTAAGGCGCAAACGTTTTCATTAATGAATGATAACAGATTCTCTCTTAATTTAAAATAGCGCTTACAACTTTTATTCTTATTTTTCTAAGAAAACATACGCAAATTACTAATATTCCTCTAACAAATGAAAACGTTTTATTTTTTTGTTTATTTTTTGAATCTATTAGTTTATAATGAACTCAAAGAAAACGTTTGCATAATTTTTTCTAGGGGGCAATACCATGGCAGAATTGAAATTAGAAAACATTTATAAAATATATGATAATAATGTAACAGCTGTAACAGATTTTAATTTACACATTCAAGATAAAGAGTTTATCGTATTTGTCGGTCCTTCTGGATGCGGAAAATCTACAACATTACGAATGGTGGCTGGACTTGAAGATATTTCAAAAGGAGAGTTTTCAATTGATGGTAAGCTAATGAATGATGTCCCTCCAAAAGATCGCGATATCGCAATGGTCTTCCAAAACTATGCTTTATATCCACATATGAGTGTGTATGATAATATGGCATTTGGATTAAAACTTAGAAAAATACCAAAAGATGAAATCGATCGTCGTGTGAAAGATGCAGCAAAAATTTTAGGCCTGGAACAATATTTAGATAGAAAACCGAAAGCGTTATCTGGTGGACAACGTCAACGTGTTGCGTTAGGGAGAGCGATTGTTCGAGACGCGAAAGTATTCTTAATGGATGAGCCTTTATCCAACTTAGACGCTAAATTACGTGTTGCAATGCGCTCAGAAATTTCTAAATTACATCACCGTCTTGGAACGACAACAATTTACGTAACACATGATCAAACAGAAGCAATGACAATGGCTTCACGTCTCGTTGTTATGAAAGACGGAAAAATTCAACAAATCGGAACTCCAAAAGAAGTATATGAAACACCTGAAAATATTTTCGTTGGTGGATTTATTGGCTCTCCAGCAATGAATTTCTTCCGTGGTAAATTGACTGAAACCGATTTCGTTATAGATAATTCATTAAAAGTCAAAGTAACTGAAGGAAAAATGAAGATGTTACGTGAACAAGGCTATGTAAATAAGGAAATTGTTTTAGGGATTCGTCCTGAAGACATTCATGATGAACTATTATTTTTAGAAGCTTCACAATCTACTGCCTTCACAACAAAAATCGAAGTTGCTGAGTTACTAGGTGCTGAATCTATTTTATATATGAAACTTGGAGATCAAGATTTTGCAGCACGTGTTGATGCAAGACATACATTTTCACCTGGAGATCAAATTAAACTAGCATTTGATATGAATAAAGCACATTTCTTTGATAATCAAACTGAACAACGTATTCGTTAAAAAATAATTTTCCTCTGTATAACATACAAAAAAACCGTCCACATACTTTGAGGGCGGTTTTCATTATTATACGAGGGCTTCTACTGTATGAAATGATTGTCCTTTCGTGCCAATAATACCGAAAATCGGTAAGTCACTCAGCACCACTTCTTCTTGCTTTTTCATAAAAGATGACGTTAATTGTTTTATCTCTATCCAAACGTCATTAATACAAAGTACATTGGAATCGTTCTCTTGTTGGCGAGAAAAAATAGAATCTATTTTATATAAACCAGCATTTTGAAAAAGCATATCAATGCGACTAAATGCATTCAAAGTAATACTGATAACGCGTTGCCAATCTCCTTGCTTTCCCATATCATAGGATACAAAAAGTGCTTCTCCGCCTAGATTCGTAATTTCCTCCACTGTTGCTTGTCCACTTTCTTGATCAATGTCCGTCACAATTACTTTTGCGCCTTGTTTAGCCAACAAAAGAGCTGTATTACGTCCAATACCGATGCCACCGCCAGTTACGATAGCAACTTTTCCTGCAAGCTTCATTTTCATTACCCCTTCTGTAAGTCTTACCGTCATTCAGTATACTCCTTTATGAGATTAGTCTGCAAGCAAGAAAAGTTGCTTATTAATTTGTAAGCGATTACTTTTTTACTCCTTCTTTTTTCTTACTATTACGCTGATCGAAAACTAAACCGATGAAAATTAAAATCCCCCAAAAGATTACGCTACCCCTAGTCATTTCAATTTCCCCCTTATTATATAAAGATATTATTTTAATCATTATAACATTTTCTTAATTTTCAATCTATTGAAATCAAAAATGATATGGATTAACTTTTTCTTATTATATATCCTTTAAAATATATTTATATAATTAAAAAAGACCTTCTTATTTTATGTATAAAAAGGTCTCTGTTTTATTATACAAGACTTATCACTTTTGTTTTTGTAATTAAATCTTGAAAACCACAATTATCTTTGCGGAATAACATCATATATACGTTACATAATATCGGAATTCCAAGTAGCAATATGTTCGGTAATAACAATACAAAAAATCTTATAATTAATGTTTGTAATGTTAACTTTTCACTCTTCAATGAAATTAATTTTATTCTCGTTACCTTTTTACCAAGTGTAACACCGTTCCAAATAAAGGGTACCAAAATAAAATATATCGCCATTAATATAAAAACTACTGCGAGATCATATCTATAATCACCAAAACTAATATTAAAGCGATTAAAAATAGCACTATAATTTCCGGTCATAATAGCTACTACTGCACCATACATAACCGAGATTAAAAACATGTCAATTAGGGAAGCACCTATGCGATTCATTACAAGCGCTGGACGATGCATCTTTAACTTCATTTTATGTCGACTCCTTCATATCCTTCTTTACCCGTCTCATCGTACCACTTCTAAAAAACATTGTAAACTAGCGTTTCTCTTACTTTTCTTGTACAATGTGTTACAACAGCATTGTAAAGGAGGTTCCCATATTGAAAAAATGGATAATCCTATTCGTCGCATTCCTATTAGCCGGTTGTGCTGGAAATACAAATCATATAACTTATACGATTAACGATGAATACGAACTCATACGTACTTCTGGAAATGCATTTGAACTTTTCCCATCGCAAGATGCTGTATATGCCACACAATACATTCCTGCAAAAATTACAGACATAGCTTGGGATGATAAATACATTATTGCAAAACAAATTGAGGAAAAGTCAGATCCGAATAACCCTGACGGAGCAATTGCAAATAAAAAAAGTGAGCATTATTGGATTATTGACGTAAAGCATAATAAACGTTTTGGTCCTTATAATGAAAAGCAATTTAATGAACAAAAAGATGCATTTAAAATTAAGGTACCTTTTCAAAATGTAGATTCATACATAAAAGAAAAGAAAAAACAGTCAGCATAATATTTTTAACGCTGACTGTTTTTTCTTTTATGTTTTTAAAAATCCCCTACTCAGAAAGTGAGATATTAAAAGTTTGTGCCTCTTTTACAACATCTTGCGTTTCTGTATCTGCTGCGACTACATTATCTGTTGTAAACTTAATATCCTTTACCTTTTCTTTTCCATCATCAAGTATTAAGCCGATAATACCATCTCTTGTTTCACCAGGCTTATAGTCTTCCCTTGATACATTTTTTGTACCAACGAGCGTATCTTCATCATATAAAAAGTTTTGAGTTGCTACTTTAAAATGTTGCTTATCATTAATCGTAACATCATTCATAGAGAAAAATTGCATATTTTTATTCCCGCTATTTTCCACCTTATATGTAATTTCAACGTAACGAATCGTATCACTAATCTCTGTACCACTTATCGATGCATATAACTCCGCATCTTCTTGACTTACTTTATCTCCTAATCTACGCTTTACTTCTTCAGGAGTTAATGCCGTAAATACTTTTAATGCATTTTTTGCATCTTTACTCATCTGCGATAAAGAGATTACTTTTACATCTTGTATGTGAATTTTCATTGGTGCTACTTCAAATGTTTGATTTACAGATTGAATCTGTTCTAACTTAAAAGTACCCCACCCTGTTTCTTTCACTTTTTGTCCTACTTTTTTCAGCTCACGCCCACCATATTCTTTTGTTTCAGGAATAGATTCTTTCTTCTTCGGTTCAACTTTCTTTTCTTCTTGATGGAAGCAACCACTTAACATAAGAAGAAAACTACATAAAACAAAAATATTTTTCCATGCTTTCATCATATAATTTCTCCTAACACTATCATTCATTAATATAAATTAGTCCTTTGCTTTGTAGACTATAGAAACAATGAGAATTCCACAAAAGGAACTTGTCAGTCCAGATACTATTATACCCCCTATTTGGAAAATATGAAAATAGGGATCTACTAATGCGTGAACGATAAATACTAGAGCTGCGAAAATGATTGCCGAAACCCAATACTTCCTTTTTTCTGAAGCTATCATAAAATCTTTCCCTGTTTCATCTTTATACTTCCATAGTACGTATAATAGTAATAAGAAACCAACACATGTACTCCCGTGTTGCATATATTTATACACCGGGATACTATGTAATCCTCTTTGTAACAATGGTATCTTCGTAACAAAATAGCCTGTATTATGAGTAAATGCATCCCAAACGACATGCGTGAGCATACCAAATAAAGCAGAATAGCAAAATACAAAGAAATCCTTCCATGTATGAAGCCCCCACCTCTCATCTACTGCATATGCAAAATAGCCAGCAAATGGTTTAGGTAAATGTGTTATAAACGGCTTTTTTAAAATGTAATGATACATATATGCTAACAGAAATACAAGTGGTAAATTTAAATATAAGAATCCAAGCCATGTATGCCCAATAACACCATACGGTCTAAAGTGTAAAAAATATTCAAAATCAGGCGCCATACTGCCTAATATAAGAGCCGTTACTGAAATATATTGAGAACGCTTTTTCACAAAAGGAAGAACTGCTGCTGGATGCGCAAATGTAAACGGCATGTTTTAACTCCTTTTCATATCTTCAATAGAATACCATCTATCATAACGAGAGAATTGATCTTGATGCAATATTTATTTTCACATTGGAATATGATAGTTTACATGTTATAATCCACATGAAATATTCAGAAAATAAGGAGAGGTTCACGTGTCATTAACACTTGCCTTTTTTCTCATTCTGCTTATCTTCTTTGTACTTACATACATCGGCTTTTTTCTGTGGAAGCACTTAAAAATTATAAAATATATGCCTGCTCTCGTTGGTTTTATAAGCGTTTTTTTTATTTTCATATGGAAGAGAATGACTTTAGGCTGGGAAGGTCTTGGCTTTGGCGCACTTCAATATACAATACTATTTGCAAGCTGTCTTACCCTTGTATTTGCTGCTTTTTTAGAATCAAAATCCGTTATGAATTGAGGTTTATATATTGATTGACGTACCCTTTTTAAAAAATGTCACATTAAAAAAAGAAAATATCCCTAGTTTTTCCGCATATCCTTACTGTCTACCCGCTATCCGAACTTTACAATCACTTGCCTTCCATCCAAATGTAACATTCATTATTGGAGAAAACGGAACGGGAAAATCAACATTACTCGAAGCAATTGCAATCGCTTTAGGATTTAATGCAGAAGGTGGAACGAAGAATTTCCGCTTTAGCACAAACGATTCACATTCATCTTTACATGAATACCTTCGAATTTCTAAAAGTTTCAATACACCAAACGACGGTTTCTTTCTTCGTGCTGAATCATTTTATAACGTTGCTTCTTATATTGATGAGATAGACGCTATAAAATCTTATGGCGGTGTTTCACTTCACGAACAATCCCATGGTGAATCATTCTTTTCCTTATTTATGAACCGTTTTTCAGGACAAGGTTTATACATTTTAGATGAGCCTGAGGCCGCTCTATCACCAATGAGGCAACTTTCCATGCTTATTCGAATGCACGAACTAGCGGAACAAGGTTCACAATTTGTTATCGCGACGCACTCTCCTATTTTAATGGCTTATCCTGAATCCACTATATATTCTTTAACACAAGAAGGGATTCATGAATCCACATTAGAAGAAACCGAGCATTACCAAACGACAAAACTTTTCTTTGAAAATCGTGATCGATTATTTCATCATTTATTTGATTCTTAATAAAAAAGAAGCAGCGATTGCTGCTTCTTTTTTATAGTGCTTCTATAAATAATGCTACCCCAATACCGCCACCGACGCATAGAGAAGCAATTCCTTTTTCTAAACCGCGTCTCTTCAATTCATGAATTAAACTTACAGTAATACGAGCTCCTGTACAACCGATTGGATGTCCAAGTCCTACACCGCTACCGTTTACATTCACTTTTTCACGGTCTAAACCTAATTCTTTCTCTACAGCTAGGTATTGAGCCGCGAAAGCTTCATTAATTTCCAGTAAATCAGCATCTTCTAATGACCAATCTACTTTTTCTAACCCTTTACGAATTGCTGGTGCTGGTCCAATACCCATAATTTTCGGATCTACTCCAGCTACTGAATATCCAACAATTCTAGCTAACGGTTGTAAGCCTTTTTCTTTCGCTTTTTCTTCGCTCATTAATACTAGAACCGCACTTCCATCATTAAGGCCAGATGCATTCCCTGCCGTTACAGATCCATCTTTACGGAAAGCTGGTTTTAATCCTGCTAATTTTTCCGCTGTAATATCTGCACGTGGATGTTCATCCTTCGAAAATACTATTTCTTTTCTACGTTCTTTTATCGTAATAGGAACAATTTGCTCGTCAAAATATCCAGACTCGATGGCTTGCAGTGCCAATGTATGACTACGAAGCGCAACTTCATCTTGTTCCTCTCTTGTAATTTCATATTGGTCAACTAAATTTTCAGCCGTTTCACCCATCATAATATGATGAATCGGATCTTCTAGTACTTCCCACACCGTATCACGAATTTCTCCGTGCTGTAGACGTTGTCCCCAGCGGTGCTGTTTTAATGCATAAGGGCTTGAACTCATTGCTTCTACTCCACCTGCAATAACAACATCACTTACACCTAATTGAATTTGCATTGCAGCTGACATAATTGCTTGCATACCTGAAGAACATTGGCGTTGGATTGTATAACCCGTAACTGTGTCAGGAAATCCTGCCGCTAATGCAGCTGTTCTTGCAGTATTTGCTTCATCAGTTCTTTGAATACAATGACCTAAAATTACTTCATCAACTTCGTGTGGTTCTACCCCGCCTCGTTTTACAGCTTCCTGAAGTACAGGAACCGCTAATTCTACTGGCGTTACATTTTTTAGCGCTCCTCCAAAAGTTCCAATTGGCGAACGAACTGCAGCTGTAATAACAACATTATGCATTTTGCACTTGCCCCTCTCTTATGTACCCTAGTCAGTTTTTAGGTGAAATTCCATAAGATGTATGTCTGCATCTATCATACTATAAACATACTAAAAAATCAAAATATTTAATATAATAAAAATAGAAGGAATTAACCTTCTATTCTGTTAATGCATATAAAAATTTTTGTAAAATTTTCTCTGTCGTTTCATTCAATTTTGGTAACTTATCTACCGGAAAATATTGAAGCTTCAATCCCTCATGATCAAGCCTTAATTCTCCACTCACATGATGCCCCTGATACAGATGAATAACATTAAAAATTTCATCCCCATTAGGATAACGGAAATATACTTCCTTTCCTGATAAGACACCTAGAAATTGCATTATTTTTGCAGTTAATCCCGTCTCCTCGAATAATTCTCGGCGAGCAGTTTCTTCCGTCGTTTCTCCTAGTTCCATCGCGCCGCCAGGTACACCCCAATCATATGTATCTGAACGATATTGAAGCAATACTTCCTGATTATCATTTAGTATAATTATTGCTGATCCAACGAGAATAAGTGGTCTTGTCCCAACAACTTTGCGTAACTCTTCAATATACCCCATTATGTAAATTCTCCTTTCCTCACCCTCCCTTATCATAACAAAATTCTTCTCCTTTTGTTGATGTAATTTCCAAGAAAAAAAAGGAAGCTTTCGCTTCCTTTTTTCCATTTTTATTTCTTAAAACTTTCATATTTTACAGCTTCAAAAGCTTCTTCAATTTCATCATTACGATAATGAACGTATGTAAAACGCCCTAATTCTACTAATCTTGCTATTTCTTGTAACGCTTTATGTTGCTCATATGTTTCCTCCAGCTTAATATGTACATAAAACTTCATTAATGGATGTTCATATAAAGGTTCTCCCACCTCTACATATACATCTTCAACCCCTTGTACAACTCTTACATAACTCGCAAATTGATAAAGTGCTTCTCTGTCTGAAACGATTTTTAATGTATACATATATTCTCCCCCTTTTCTTTACTATATCAAAAAGATGACCACACCATGTTATAGAACTATGAAATTTTTTCGACTTGTAATAAACAAGGTTTTTATCCATACATAGGGTCTTTTCCCAACATATATTATAGAAAGAATTTTTTCAGTTGAGGTGTTCCTTATGGATCCATACGTCAATATATGTATTTGCATTACTCCAGGCGCCGATATTTCTGATGACCGTATCGCAAAAGATTTAGCAGTTGCAGAATCAATTTGGCACCCCATTACATTTCAAATTAAAGACGTAATTATTTTAAATGAACTTTTTCGTTTTTCTGACCGTGAAATTAGTTATAAAAATTCTATTCAAAGTCAGGAAAAATTAGCATCCTTTTTCCAAACATGTGTAAATGAAGCTCCTGAATGCGACCTTTACATTTGTTATATTGGCAGTGATTATTTCAAAGAAACAGCCGTAATTGCCTGCGCGTACTCTTTAGCCAAACAACAGCAACTTACTGGTTATATCGTTTTAACAAATTCGGCTGCTCCCATGAAAAATATATATACGCTCGCTCACGAAGTCGGTCATATTTTATTTACAAGACGTGTTCACGGAAAACTTACTCACGCAGATCCTCATTCCCTAACCGGCTCGGAGCACCATCCTTCTCCAACAAATCTTATGTACCCTATCGTACCTCGTCCTGAAAACGTCCATATTCAATCCTTATTAACAAACGAACAAAAAGCACTCTCTTTACAAAGTTCTTTATTACAAAGAAAAAAACAGTAACTGTCATGTTACTGTTTAAAACAATTTATTCCAATTAATAAACGATATACCGGCTGCAAAGGATACACTATACACCTAAAACGAATCCCTCTAAAAATCAAAATATAGTATTTCTTTGGAAATAATTTTTTGTATATCCAGAGCAGCCACTTTTTTGAAATACTAGTTTACACTTTTTCTCTCTTCAATTTTTAAAGACCATCTCATTAACCCATATATACCTCCATACATAAGTAATATCTTTGCAATTCCCCAAAATACATTTTTTTCTTCTAATCCTTTAAATATAAACATAATCGCTAAAGGAACAATTAGCACCAAAACACCCATCCAACCAAGGACATACACTTCTCCAACGAAAAGTAATAAAAAGATACTTGCTGCTAATATATATGTTTGCATTGTCGATAATTGCAAAATAGGTGTACCGTACCATTTATCAACAAACATCAATAATACTAATAATAAAATGGGAACCATTACTATTATGTAAATAATTCCGAACTCTACAAATTTATTTTTAAAAGAAGACATTCTAAACGCAACAATGGTTCCAATAATCGTAATGATTAAGACGATAGGATAGCCAATTAACTGTATATTCGTTAGTGTAAATTGCTGATTTGGATTATTAAATAAAATATGAGTTAATATCCAATACCCGCCAATACCAATTATCATCGCAAGAATACTCTTTATACTCCCACCTTTATCCTTCTCCATCTCTTTCGCCAATTCTTCCGCATACTCTTTTGGTGAATCACCAAATATATCCGTTACCGTCTTTCCCTCTTTCTCACCTTCTATTAAATGAAGCTCTGCATCTTCTATAAAAGCGTCCACATCTTCTTCTTTCATTCCTTTTGTTATTAAATACACTTTCGTATCGATTAAAAACTTTTCTCCTTCTTTAGAAATCTGCATGATAACCCCTCCCTTATTTAACCGTTTCTCTTCTATTCGTCTTCATCATAATTTCAAGGAAAATTAAAATAAACAAACTTCCGTATAAACATATAATTTGAAATAACATTGGCACGAGATCTTCTGATGTAAATGTTTTAAACAGTAACATAATCGAAAGTGGAATAATTAAATATAAGTTTTTAAACCATTCTTCAAAATATATATTTATCGCTACTGTGATCATAAAAATAGCTCCAGCTAATATATAACTTTGCGTTTGGGTGAATGTAAACGTTTTGGTAGGATAGATTACATCTAATATCGTAACAGCCCCCATTAAAAACATTGGCGCTACCATAACTAAAAACCACATAGAAAACCACGTTTTTGTAAAGCTTGTTACGAAGGTCATTTTGCGAAGTAAAAAATTAGGACCTATAACAACTAAAATCAATGACAAACTATACCCAACGCACTGAATAAGTGAGATCTGTAATAATCCGTTATTCACTATTAGGATAGAAGCAATAATCCAAAACGATACGATATTCATTACTGTAAAACCAATTTGTCTCCACGTTTCCTGTCTATCTCTTTCCATTACTTTTACAAGTTCATTTGCATATTCTTTCGGTGAGCTTCCGAAAATATCTTCTACACTTTTCCCATCACTCTCACCCTCGATTAAATGAAGTTCTGCATCTTCTATAAAATTTTCAATATCGCTTTCTTTCACACCCTTTGCTACTAAAAATAATCTCATATCTAATAAAAACTTTCGTGCTTCACTTGATAACATTATTTTTTTCTCCCCTTCCCCTCAAGTAGACGCTCTACACTACTTTGCATCGTTTCCCAGCGATCCATAAATTCATTAAGTGCTTCCTCGCCTTTTTCTGTTAATGTATAATATTTCCGCTTTGGACCAGATGGAGATTCCTTCATTACACTTGTTATTAATCCTTCCTTTTGCATTCGTATTAATAGCGGATAAATACTTCCCTCACTCGCCATAGTAAAGCCATACTTCGCTAGCTTTTCACTCATTTCATAACCGTATATTTCACCTTCAGAAATAATAGCAAGTAAGCATCCTTCTAAAATCCCTTTCAGCATTTGACTTGTCGACATAATTCAAATCCTCCCACTATCTTGTTTTACAAGATAGATAAGCGTAAGTATCTTGCTTTACAAAATAGTATAGCAGAGGCTATTTTGCAAAACAAGATAGCTAACAATATTTTTCCAAATCTTTGCAGGATTTTTATTATCTACTCTCTAAATAGAGCAATATGAGAACTTTATTACGAAGGGATGTTTTTCACCATGGTTACAAATCGAGTTGTCTTTTTAACAGGTGCTGCAAGCGGTATTGGTTATGAAATGGGAAACGCTTTCGCAAAAGAAGGTGCAAAAGTTGTCATTACCGATCGTCTTGAAGAACGTGCAAAAGAAGCTGCTGAACAATTACAAAAAGAAGGCTATCAAGCTATCGGTTTAAAATGTGATGTTACATCTGAAGAAGAAATTACCGCTGCAATTTCTCAAACCGTTACTCATTTCGGTTCATTACATATATTAATTAACAACGCAGGAATGCAGCACGTTTCACCAATTGAAGATTTTCCAACTGAAAAGTTTGAACTACTTATTAAAATTATGCAAATCGCTCCTTTTATCGCAATTAAGCATGCCTTCCCAATCATGAAAAAACAAAAGTATGGCCGAATTATTAATGTAGCCTCCATTAATGGCCTCGTTGGATTTGCAGGAAAATCCGCCTACAATAGCGCGAAGCATGGCGTAATCGGATTAACAAAAGTTGCCGCTTTAGAAGGCGCTACTCACGGAATTACCGTTAATGCGCTTTGTCCTGGTTATGTCGATACCCCACTTGTACGTAATCAACTACAAGATTTAGCTACTACACGAAATGTACCACTTGAAAATGTTTTAGAAGATGTTATTTATCCACTTGTACCACAAAAACGCTTATTGCAAGTACAAGAAATCTCTGATTATGCTATGTTTTTAGCGAGTGAAAAAGCAAGAGGTATAACTGGACAAGCCGTTGTTATCGATGGTGGTTATACTGCTCAATAAAGTGAAGGCTTTTACTGCCCATTAATGCGGGGTAAAAAATAAAGTTTGCTCACGAAGAGCAAACTTTATTTTACTTTCTATCGCGAGGACCTTCCTACTTTAGTAATTGTTTAGGGAGTTTCTCGATTGCAACAATTACCCCATCTAATTTACTTTCAATACGATGGAGTAAATATAATGTTACAACAATCGGAAACCCTACATTACCTACCATCCTGATCCACTCTTCCATCTTTTCCGCCTCCTTCCATTATATAAATAAGAGAAAAGAAAACATTTAGGCATAAAAAAACAAGCTATTATGTATTAGCTTGTCTTTCAAATAATGATGCAATTTCCCGTTTATAATCTCCGTATATGATGCCTTTTTCAGTAATAATACCTGTAATTAATTCATTCGGTGTTACGTCAAATGCAGGATTATAAACATCAGTTCCAATTGGCGCCACTTGTTTTCCAAAAATTTTCGTAACTTCGGTTTCATCTCTTTCTTCAATAACAATTTCTGTACCTGTTTGTTTCGTAATATCAAACGTAGATAACGGAGCTGCAACGTAAAATGGAATATCGAAATAATTTGCTAATATAGCTAAATTCATTGTTCCGATTTTATTTGCTGTATCTCCATTTGCGACAATTCGGTCCGCTCCTACAATAATCGCGTTTATTTCTTTCGTTTGAATAGCATGAGCTGCCGTATTATCGGTAATAAGTGTTACATCAATATTTGCCTGTTTTAATTCCCAGGTCGTTAAACGCCCGCCTTGTAAAACCGGTCTCGTTTCACACGCATACGCATGTAAACGTACACCTTTTTCTTTCCCAATATAAAACGGTGCTAATGCAGTACCATATCTAGCAGTTGCAATACTTCCAGCGTTACAAATTGTTAAGATGTTATCACCGTCTTTAAAGCATGTTAATGCATGTTCTCCAATACTCCGGCATACCGCTTCATCTTCTTTCTGAATGAGAAGCGCTTCTTCTTCTAATATTTTTTGTGCTTCTTTTATTGTAGTAATTTCTCGAATGGATTCTCTCATACGATCGATTGCCCAAAATAAATTGACTGCTGTCGGGCGTGACGTTCCTAAATAATTACAATCTCTATTAAACTTCTTTTGAAATTCTTCCATATGTACAGTATTATATTTTTTTGATGCAAGTGCCAAGCTAAATGCAGCTAAAATTCCAATTGCAGGTGCTCCTCGTACTTCTAGCATGACAATACTTTTCCATACCTCTTCAATCGTCGTTAATGTTTTGTATTCTGTACTATGCGGCAACTTTGTTTGATTTAATACTGCAATGGCATCACCTTTCCAACTGACAGATCTCGGAACAGTAACAATTGTACTCATGCTTTTATCCCTCCAGAAACTGTCTGTTGAAATAATGTTCGGAACAGTTGAATATCAGCACTCTTAGATTCATATTTTATTAGTTCTTTACCTAAGGATAACGCTTGTTTCTTAGCTTGAATCCTCGTTTCTTTATTTGCTATTCCATCTAAATCAGCTACATGCGCTAAGCCAATTGTTCTACGGATAAGCTCACATCCGGCAAATCCAACGGCATCCGTAAAAATATTTTGCAAAATAATTGGCAACCATTGTTTCTCTTTCGTATATGCTTCTACACCTTCTCCAATCCATAACTTCGTAAAAGCTTCTACAAAATAACTCCATGTTTTCTCAATATGGAAAAATAGCACACTTCTTTTTTCCTCTTCACGGGATAGTGCATTTAATAATAAATTTGCAATAAATTGGCCAAGATCAAATCCAAATGGACCATATGTTGCAAATTCTGGATCAATTACTTTCGTTTCAGCAGGTGATGAAAAAATACTACCAGTATGTAAATCACCATGAATAAGCGCTTCTTTTCTCGTTAAAAATTTATATTTATACTGTGCTACTTTTAATTTCAAATTTTTGTCACTCCACAGTTCATCCACCGCTAGTTGTAACTCTGGTTCATAATCATTCGTATCATAATGACTAAACGGATCTGTAAACACTAAATCTTCCGTGATTTTACTAAGATCTGGATTAACAAATTCACTATCTAACACTCTTTTCTCTTCTGATTGTAAACCGAAATCTGAAGTATAAAACAACACATGTGCTAGAAAGCGACCAATATGTTGGGATAAAAGCGGGTACTCCTCTCCATCTATTAATCCTTTTCTTGTAATTGTTAGCCTTGATAGATCTTCTATGACTGTTACTGCTAACTCTTCATCATGACTGTACACTACCGGCACATATTCCGGCACATACTTCGCAAAAATTTGTAATGCTTTACTTTCAATCGTCGCTCTTTTTATAGACAGTGGCCAGCTCTCACCAACTACTTTCGCATATGGCAGTGCTTGTTTTATTATAATAGACTTCTCTCCATCATCTAATTTGAACACGTAATTTAAATTTCCATCTCCAATTTCATGACAAACTACATTTGCTTTCTTTTCAAAATAACCGTGTTCTTTCGCATATTGTATAACTGTCGTTTCAGTTAATGAATAATATCCCATCGTCTTCTCCCCCTTTTTTTAATTCAGAGGTTTTTCTGACGTAGAAAAACCTCTTTCCACAAAGAAAGAGGTTTGAAGTTTATCTTCTCCCCTCTTATCTGCCAGAAAGATTTACTTTCTGCTGGAATTAGCACCGTGCCTTTTGGCGTAAATAAACGCCCCATTTCACAATGGTATTACGGTCGGTTGCTGGGCTTCATCGGGCCAAATCCCTCCACCTGCTCTTGATAAGAGTTGTATAATTTTTTGAATTTTTAACTTTATGTTGAAGACTATACCAAGAATAAAAATCACTTGTCAACATTTTATTTGTATAATTCTGGACGACGATCTGCAAAAACTGGAATTCCTTTGCGTACTTCTTTAATTTTCTCAAAATGAAGCTCTCCAAATAAAATTGATTCTTCTTCATTCGCTTCTACAACAAATTCGCCCCAAGGATCGACAATTAAAGAATGACCGGCAAACTCATTATTCGGATCCTTTCCTGCCCTATTACATGCAACAACATAACACTGATTTTCAACTGCTCTTGCTTGCAATAACAAACGCCAATGCGCTAAACGAACCAATGGCCATTCTGCTACAACAAATAAAACTTTTGCACCTTTCGCAGTATGAACGCGCATCCACTCTGGAAAACGAATATCATAACAAATTGTGCCGGCGCACTCTACATCATCTAACTTAAATTCACCTGTACTATTTCCAGCGATTAAATATTTATGTTCATCCATAAGCTGAAATAAATGCACTTTACTATATTCATTGACCAGTTCTCCTTCCTTGTTTACCACATACATTGTATTTGTAACACCTTGCTCTGTTTGCTTCGCTATAGACCCACCGACAATATGTACACCATATTGCTTCGACCATTCTTTCAGCTTTTCTTTCGTTTGCAATCCATCCCTATCTGCAATTTCAGTAAGCCTCGTTAAATCATATCCCGTTGTCCATAGTTCTGGTAAGACAATCACATCTGGTCTTTCCTTCATCGCTTCGCTTATTTTATTTTTAGCATTCTCAATATTTTTTTCTACATCTCCAAAGACAATATCCATTTGAATACATGCGACTTTCATTTTGTCAGCCCCATTCTTAATTTTTTCTTTACAAAATACTGGAAAGATTATATCATTTGTCACTAGAATTGTAACAACTTTCAAAAGAGGTGGAAAGTATGAAATTATTTCAACCTTCTGAGATAGTAACATCATTGCCTACACAATTTTTTGCTTCACTTGTTGCAAAAGTTAACAAAGTCGTTGCAGATGGTCACGATGTTATTAATCTAGGTCAAGGTAATCCAGATCAACCAACACCGCAGCATATCGTAAAAGCTTTACAAGATGCTGCTGAAAAGACCATTCATCATAAATACCCACCATTTCGCGGACACGAAAGTTTAAAAGAAGCCGTGGCAACATTCTATCAACGCGAATATGATGTAGTAGTAAATCCAAAAACAGAAGTTGCTATTTTGTTTGGTGGAAAAGCTGGATTAGTAGAATTACCACTTTGTTTTACAAACCCTGGTGATACTATTCTCGTTCCAGATCCAGGCTATCCAGATTATTTATCAGGAGTTGCTTTAGCAAAAGCACAATTTGAAACAATGCCGCTTATTACAGAAAATAATTTTTTACCAGATTATACAAAAATTGATGCCACTACCGCTAAGCGTGCAAAGTTAATGTTTTTAAACTATCCAAATAATCCTACCGGTGCTACTGCATCAAAAGGTTTCTTTGATGAAACCATTCATTTTGCTAATGAACATAATATATTAGTCGTTCATGATTTTGCTTACGGTGCTATTGGATTCGATGGTCAAAAACCTGTTAGTTTCTTGCAAGCAGACGGTGCTAAAAATACAGGTATTGAAATTTACACTCTATCGAAAACTTTCAATATGGCTGGATGGCGCATCGCTTTTGCTGTGGGGAATGAAAGTGTGATTGAGACAATTAACTTATTACAAGATCATATGTATGTTAGTATTTTTGGTGCAGTTCAAGATGCTGCCCGCGAAGCACTATTAAGTTCACAGTCTTGCGTAATAGACCTTGTAAATAGTTACGAATCTCGAAGAAACGCTCTTGTTTCAGCTTGTCACTCAATTGGTTGGAATGTAGACATTCCAACAGGCTCATTCTTTGCATGGCTTCCTGTTCCGAAAGGATATACATCTGAGCAATTTTCTAATATTTTACTAGAAAAAGCACACGTTGCAGTTGCTCCTGGTGTTGGATTTGGTGAACATGGCGAAGGGTATGTCCGTGTTGGTCTCTTGCATACAGAAGATAGATTAAGAGAAGCCATTAATCGAATTGATAAATTAAATTTTTTCAAAAAGTAATTGACAACATGAAAAATATCTGACAAAATTCAGTTATCTTAAAAATTTAAACATTTCTAAATACTTCTTATCAAGAGCAGGTGGAGGGACGAGCCCGACGAAACCCGGCAACCGATCTACAATTGTAGACACGGTGCTAATTCTCGCAGCATTATGCTGACAGATAAGGAGCTGGTTGTAAAAAAACCTCTCCTTAGCTGAGAGGTTTTTTTATTTAACTAGGAGGTTTTAACAATGAGCGGAATTATAGCAACGTATTTAATCCATGATGATTCACATAACTTAGAAAAAAAAGCCGAGCAAATTGCACTCGGTTTAACAATTGGCTCTTGGACTCATTTGCCACACTTATTGCAAGAACAATTAAAACAGCATAAAGGCAACGTCATTCATGTTGAGGAACTAGCTGAACAAGAACATACCAATTCTTATTTACGTAAAAAAGTTAAACGCGGGATTATTAAAATCGAATATCCGTTATTAAACTTCAGTCCGGACTTACCAGCAATTTTAACAACTACATTCGGAAAGCTATCACTTGATGGTGAAGTGAAATTAATCGACTTAACATTTTCAGACGAGTTAAAACAATATTTCCCTGGTCCAAAATTCGGGATAGATGGTATTCGAAATCTTTTACAAGTGCATGAGCGTCCCCTTTTAATGAGTATTTTTAAAGGAATGATTGGACGAAATATTGGGTATTTAAAAACGCAATTACGCGATCAAGCAATTGGTGGTGTAGATATAGTAAAAGATGATGAAATATTATTTGAGAATACATTAACACCACTTACGAAACGCATTGTATCTGGAAAAGAAGTTTTACAATCCGTATATGAAACATACGGACATAAAACGTTATATGCCGTAAATTTAACAGGACGAACTTTTGATTTAAAAGAAAATGCGAAACGCGCAGTGCAAGCTGGGGCAGATATTCTATTATTTAATGTATTTGCTTACGGACTAGATGTACTACAATCACTTGCAGAAGATGATGAAATCCCAGTTCCTATTATGGCACACCCTGCTGTAAGTGGTGCTTATTCATCATCCAAGTTATATGGAGTTTCCTCTCCATTATTACTAGGAAAGCTACTACGTTATGCTGGGGCTGACTTTTCATTATTCCCATCTCCATACGGAAGTGTTGCACTAGAAAAAGAGGAGGCTCTTGCCATCTCAAAACATTTAACTGAAGACGATGCATTTTTCAAGAAGAGTTTTTCTGTTCCGTCTGCTGGTATTCACCCTGGTTTCGTTCCCTTTATTCTACGAGATTTCGGTAAAGATGTTGTTATTAATGCTGGCGGCGGGATACATGGACATCCAAGTGGGGCGCAAGGGGGCGGTAAAGCTTTCCGTACTGCAATTAATGCTACTTTGCAAAATACACCACTCCATGAAGTAGATGACATAAATTTGCATAGTGCACTACAAATATGGGGAAATCCCTCTCATGGGGTGAAATTATGAGTATTCAAATATTTTGTGATTTCGATGGCACGATTACAAATAATGATAACATTATGTCCATTATGGAAAAATTCGCACCACCAGAAGCCGAAGAAGTAAAGAATAGAATTTTATCACAAGAGCTGTCTATTCAAGAAGGTGTTTCTCAATTATTTCAATTAATACCTACTAGTCTACACGATGATATGATTCAATTTTTAATAAAAACTGCTGAAATCCGTAGTGGTTTTCATGAATTTATACAATTTGTAAATGAAAATAACATTTCTTTTTACGTTATATCAGGTGGAATGGATTTCTTCGTCTATCCACTCTTACAAGGAATCATTCCAAAAGAGCAAATTTACTGTAATGAAACAGACTTTTCAAGTGAATTCATTACAGTTAAGTGGCCTCATCCTTGTGATCATCATTGTCAAAATCATTGCGGATTATGCAAATCATCTTTAATCCGTAAGTTAAGTGATACGAATGACTTCCATATTGTGATTGGTGATTCAATTACTGATTTACAAGCTGCGAAACAAGCAGATAAAGTATTCGCTCGCGACTTCCTTATTACAAAGTGTGAAGAGAATTATATTGCTTATACACCGTTTGAAACATTTCACGATGTTCAAACCCAATTAAAACATTTGTTGGAGGTGAAATCATGAAACAACTTTTTCGTCAATGGTATGACTTAAGCGAGATAAAAAAAGAATTAACAACACGAAATTGGTTTCCAGCAACGAGTGGTAATATTTCTATAAAGGTTAGTCATGAGCCACTTACTTTTCTTATTACAGCAAGTGGTAAAGATAAAACAAAAACTACTCCAGATGATTTTCTATTAGTAGATCATCTAGGGGTTCCCGTATTAGAGACTGAATTACGCCCTTCAGCAGAAACAATATTGCATACACATATTTATAACAATACGAATGCTGGGTGCGTACTTCATGTTCATACAACTGATAATAATGTCATCACAAATTTATATAGTGATGCAGTCACCCTTCAAAATCAAGAAATTATTAAAGCTCTCGATATTTGGGAAGAAGGTGCAACAATTCACATTCCTATTATCGAAAACCATGCCCATATCCCAACGCTTGGAGAAAACTTCCGAAAGCACATACAAGGAGATTCGGGAGCAGTATTAATTCGTAACCACGGTATTACCGTATGGGGCCGAGATAGCTTTGATGCAAAGAAAAGATTAGAAGCTTATGAGTTTTTATTCCAATTTCATATAAAACTATTATCAATTCAAGGAGGCGTTTCTAATGGTGCAAATTCGTATTCATGAAGTAAATACTCGCATAGAAAATGAAGTAGAAGTATCTAAATTTCTACAAGAGGAAGGCGTTTTATATGAGAAATGGAACATCTCTAAACTTCCTACTTATTTAAATGAAAATTATTCGTTAACAGATGAAAACAAGGCTGAAATATTAGCTGTGTTTTCAAAAGAAATCGCTGATGTTTCAGCGCGCCGAGGTTATAAAGCACATGATGTAATTTCACTTTCAAATAGCACACCTAACCTTGACGAATTATTAATTAATTTCCAAAAAGAACACCATCATACCGATGATGAAGTTCGCTTTATTGTTAGTGGACATGGCATCTTTGCCATTGAAGGAAAAGATGGCAAATTCTTTGACGTTGAACTTGAGCCAGGCGATCTCATATCTGTTCCAGAAAATGCAAGACACTATTTTACCTTGCAAGATGATCGTCAAGTTGTAGCTATTCGTATTTTTGTTACAACTGAAGGCTGGGTTCCAATTTATTAAGGTAGTTAGTTGAATAAAAGGACTTGGATCCCCTTTTCCAACCTTTTATTCACTCTACATATATACATCCTCCTATGGAACAGGCTTATTTCAAAAAATGAAATAAGCCTGATTTTTTATGTACCTAACTATACGATTCCTTTCGTTCAAAAAAAACAACCTCCCCCTTCTATTTTTTAAGTGTATTTCTGAACACTTTTTGAACATTTATTGAACTTTTTTTGAATTTTTTCTGAAAATTCTGTTTTACGTATGGTATACTACTATTAAATAAAAAGGAAAAGAATATCGCAAACAGAGGGGGATAATCATGAGTTTACTTATCGCACTTATACTAGGGGTTACGTGTGGAGCACTTCCTGTTATTCTAGGAGCTATTATGGAAGAGTTAGAAGTTGGTGTTTTAGGTTTTGTCGCATCTTGTGTAAGCGCTTTATTTTTCGGTTTATTCGGCGCTATTCCTGTTTCAATTCTGTGTGCATTTTATATAGTACGCCATGCTCGTGCAAAACAATTTGGTCCTAATCACATCGCGCAAGTTATTCCATTCCCAATTGAACGATGCCGCCGAGCTTCTAGCTTATAATTATAAAAATTAAATATACCTAAATAAATAAAAGTCCTCAAATGAGGACTTTTATTTATTTTCTTCTAGAAATTGAAACAATTCTTGTAAATGTAGGACATCTTCACTATAGCTAACAGATACGTGACATATACCGTCAATCTCTGCTTGCATATAAAGATCAACCCCATCTCGATCATATTTCAATGCCAAATAAAAATCCATTTCTTCTAACATCTTTTTTGAAGCTCGAATAACATAATGCCCCTTCTCATCTCTTCCATATTCGAATTCCGGCTCAAAATCATATTTTTGTTTAAAAGCTTCTTTTTGTTTTGCACTAATTTGTATACAAGTTGTTCGCTGAACAGTATCAATCATCTCATCAAATTTTTGAAGATCCATCTCATTTACCCCCTTATGTATTTTTTGTATAAAACTTGTGTTCCGCTATTCTCTTCCCCATCTTTCATTAACTCCTCATACAATTCCTTCGCCAAACTTAAACCTGGCACTGGCAATTGCAATTTTTCAGCCTCATCTAAAGCTATCTTCATATCTTTCATAAAATGCTTTACATAAAACCCTGGTTCAAAATCTCCCTTTAACATTCGGGGAGCTAAGTTACTCAATGACCAGCTACCTGCTGCTCCCGTTGAAATACTCTCTAATACTTTATCTGGGTCTAGTCCAGCTTTTTTCGCATAAGCAACAGCTTCACATACTCCAATCATGTTAGAAGCAATCGCAATTTGATTGCACATTTTTGTATGTTGTCCACTTCCAGCTGGTCCTTGCAACTGAATATTTGTCCCTAGTTTTTCAAATAACGGTAAACATTTTTCATATATTTCTTTTTCGCCACCGACCATAATTGCGAGCCTTGCTTCTTTCGCACCAACGTCTCCTCCAGATACAGGCGCATCTAACGTATATACATTCTTACTTTTACCGGTTTCGTTAATACGTTTTGCCAATGTTGGTGTAGATGTCGTGAAATCAATTGCTATCGTGCCTTCATTTGCATTCTCCAAAATTCCATCTATCCCAAAGTATACTTCTTCTACATCATGTGGATACCCAACCATCGTCATTACAACATCAACTTGCTTCACTAACTCTTTCGGTGTATCACACCAATGTGCACCATCTTGCACTAAAGAATCTGTTTTTGCTTTCGTTCTATTATATACATATACTTTATGACCATCTTGCATTAAGTGATAAACCATACTTTTTCCCATTACGCCAATACCAATGAAACCTATTGATAAAGTTTTATGTTCCATTTTCTCATCCCCTTTGTTCTAATAAATCATTTACCATCTTTCGGAACTCTTTATTAAAGTCATCATCCATACTATTTTTCACATTTGAAAATAACATAACAAAAGTTCCTTTTTCTTTATTAAAATTATTGAAAGTGTTCCAACCAGATAATACACCATGATTATGAAAATAATCTGGATATATATAAAAACTAAATGCATATTTCCGTTCTGCTGAAGGTGAAAACATTGCTTGTATACTTTGTTCAGAAAGAAGTTTTCCATTTATAATTGCTTCGTCTAATTTCTTCATATCTCCAACTGTCGTATACATCTCACCACAACCATATAGCCAATCCATGCCTAACTTCTGCGCTGGTACAAGCTCTTGATTTTTTTTCACATAACCCTTTGTAAAATTTTTATCTCCAGGTACCATATTTCCCATACCAGATTCATACATATCTGCTTTTACAAATATGTTTTCTTTTATGTAATCTCCTAAAGGTTTTTTCGATATATGTTCTATTATATAAGCAAGCACCATATAATTATAATCTGTATATCTCCAACCTGTTCCTGCAGGAAATTCTAAATTTTGACGTCCAATCCAATTAATTAACTGTAAACGGGAAGCAGCATTAACATTGCCTTTTGCATGTTCAGGTAAACCAGAGGTATGCGTTAATAAATGATACAGCGTAATATTTTTATTCTCCGGAAATGAAGGAATATATTTATTTACATTATCTTGAATATTCAATTTCCCTTGTTCTTGCAGCTGTAAAATAGATGTGGCAACAACTGTTTTCGTAATAGAACCGATACGATATTTTGTGTGAGGCGTATTTTCTATTTTATTTTGAACATCAGCATACCCATATCCTTTATTCAATATAACATGCTCTTTATCTGTTACCAAAACTGTTCCATTGAATTGCTTTCCGACTAAATATTGATCTAATTTTTGAGATATGCTAACATAATCAATTTGTTGCTCTTCTTTTTCTTCTATATTCCCTTGTACTTCCGTTTCAATAGTAGGATTCACTTTAGTTGTTAATACAGTGTTTTCCTTTATATTGGGGTTAACAAGAAAATAGTATACTCCGCCGCCAACTATAGCAGACAGTGAAGCCATGACCATTACTTTTTTTATCATATTAATCCTCCATAATTCCTTCGCTAAAAATTGTCCCCCTATTCTATTATCAAACAATAAAAAAAAATCGCAACAATTTGTTGCGAAAAATTACATTTTTTCTTTTCTATATACACACACTTGATTTTTTCCATTTTTTTTCGCTTCATATAATGCAATATCCGCTCGTTGCATTAATTCTTCTCTTGTAATCCCTTGTTCATATAACGCAACTCCAAAACTCGCTGTTAATTTCGAAATTCCGGAGAACTGCTTTGTTTCAATGAAAAATCGTAATGATTCCGCAACCTGAAATGCTTCTTTTTCTACTGTGTTAGTTACTAATATAATAAATTCTTCTCCTCCCCACCTTGCAAATACATGTTGCTGCTCCACTTTAGATTTCATAAGCTCTGCAAGCTGAATTAATGCTAAGTCACCAAAATCATGGCCATACGTGTCATTTACTATTTTAAAATTATCTATGTCAAATAAAATAAGTGCTATTTTTTCATCGTTACGCATTGCATTATCCCATTCTGCCTCTAGTATTTGTTGGAACTTCAAACGATTATAAATCTCTGTTAACGAATCTATCATAGCAAGCCTTTCTTGTTCTTGATAGATTTCATCTAATTCTGTAATCTCTGTACACTTCACAATAAATCTTGATAAATCTTCTGGCAGTGGTGTCGCGCGCAATAAAAAAGTTGACACTTCCCCTTCATAATTGGACATCTTAATTCTTCTATCATATGATAATGTATCATCTAACCATGTTATATCGTGAGTTGTTGAATAGTATCCGTTTTCTCTAATAAAATGTTCAGCAAATACTAAATGTTGCTCACGATAGGCAAATAAATTTTCATATCCGAAAAACTCTAAAAAATTTGTATTACAATCAACAATCTCATCGTCTTCTACTATAAATAATAGATCATTTTGAAAATCAAACATCGTTTGAAGTAATTCTTGTTGCAAACTTACTTGCCGCACTAAAGAAAGCTGATACAAACTCTTATTCACTTCCTCTAACACCATTTGTGGAGTCACAGGAGCTATCACAATATTACGTATTCCTAACGTAAGCACCTCTGCAAACTCGCTTGTTATCTGTTGATCCCAAATGACAATAAATGTACTCTGTGGATTATACATATTCTTTATATATTTTATTTGAGAAAACTCTGTTACATACATAATTACAATATGTGGTTTTGTTCTCTGAAACAATAATTCTCCTTCTTCAAAACTATTTGCTATAAACATACATTTTGGATGAATATTTTCTATCGTTTGTTGATGTGTACATCCATTTTCTATATAAAGGACATTTAACTGAAGATCTTGTAATACATTTTGGAAAACCGTATTCTCTAATAAAAAATGTAGTATGTTCATCACTAGTCTTCACTCACTTCATATATCTTGTTCTACTGCATTCCTCACAAACATTTTATAAAAAGACTGTTCTCTAAATACTTTAATGAGTGAGGGATACATATTAACAAGCTAATTGAGAATGCTCTCTTCGCTTTTTCTCTATAAATTCCTTTTCTAGTGTATGATTATAGGAATTGTATCGTTTGTATGAATGCCCTAGCTTCCTCTTTAAAACTTGACAATTAAAATAAAGATATTATATTCTTAAATTCGACAACTTACAAAATGTAAGTAGAATATATTACATGTATTTTTTTATAATTTGATATGTTACTTGGAGGATATATAATGACAAACGACAACTTTTTTAATGTTCTATACGAACGCACATCTACACGTGCATTCAACCCAGAGAAAGAAATTTCATCTACAGAGTTACACGAGATTTTAAAGGGAGCTGCTCAAGCACCTTCTGCTTGGAACTTGCAGCACTGGAAATTCCTTGTATTCCAAGGTGAAGATGTACAGAAACGATTGCATCCAATTGCTTATAACCAGCAACAAATACTTGATGCTTCTGCTGTAGTCGCTATTTTAGGTGATTTAGAAGCTTATAAAAACGTTGAACCAGTTTATGGTCCAATTGTAGAACAAGGATTTATGAAAGAAGAAGCAAAAGAACGCTTAGCTAAAAATATTGAGTCTGCATATGCTCGTGAGCAATTTCCAAGAGATGCAGCCTTTTCAAATGCATCTTTAGCAGCAATGCAACTTATGCTTGCGGCTAAAGCAACTGGCTGGGATACTTGTGCTATTGGTGGTTTCAACCCACAAGCACTTACAGAAGAATTCAATGTTTCATCCCGTTACGTACCAATTATGCTTATTACAATTGGTGAATCAACTTTAAAAGGTCATCCTGCACCACGAATGAGCGTAGAACAAGTGAGTGAATGGGCAAAATAATAAAGTGAAACTATAATCGGTTTTTATGGACAGTTAATCCTCCGCCTAACTTCTTTGCTTTCGCTGAATTTTGAGGTGGGGGGCTTACTGCTCTTTAATACAGAATAAAAAAGAAACGAAGGTAATTTCATTACCTTCGTTTCTTTTTTATCCTGTCACACATCCGTAATATTACAATGTATTATTCGACATCTATACATAAAAAAACAGTAAACTTCATGCTATTCCCATACACATAAATGGCGTTTCGTGTCGAATTTTGTTAAAGTATCGAAATATAACCGTGTGTTTTTGTTACAATTATGATACAATGATAACAAATAGATAACAAGAGAGGGATTTTCATTGAGTTCATACGGAAGCTTTATCGCACTTTTAAGTTACATAGTAACTGTACTGCTGTTATATTTTATTGGCGATGCTACAAACATATCAGTGTTACAATTCCCAAAAGAAGAAGCGTTCAAATTAGACGCAGAAAAATATACTGCAAGATCCATTGCACCACTACTCTTAGCTCTCCCTGTATATATCATCGTTTTATATAAAAGTAAAAAAGTGTAAAGCCTACCTATTTCATTCATTTCGGTGGTCTTTACACTTTTTTGTGATATTTCCCCTATTTTAAACATCATTCCGTACTAAACACCCAGCTAGTCTTTTAAAATGAGAAAATCCCCCAGAAAAAATTCCACTCTCTGTCCAGTCACTCACTACCGAACTTACATAGATTATAAGTGTGAAGGGGGTGATGAGGATTATGTTTGGATCATTTGGATGCTGTGATAACTTTAGAGACTGTCATCATCGTGAAAGAGAGTGCGACCATCGTGACCATCGCGAGAAAGAGAGAGAGGAAGTTAGACCACAACGACCTGCTGTATGTAACGTGCTTGCTAACATTTCAGTTGGAACAGAACTTTCTCTTTTAAGCATTAGAGGTAACGGAACATTCAACAATGTAATTTTTGAAGGTTTCGCTAACGGCGTTGCTCTTTTCTCTGCTTTAGCTCGTAATAACAAAGACGATAAAGATAATAATAAAGACGATAAGAACAATCAAAATCGAAATACTTTTACTGGTATTTTACGTGTATGCCCAACTGATATCGTTGCTATCGCTATCTAATTCCGTTCCTTATCCTCTATAGTAAGAAAATAAGATTTACTTTTCTCATAGAAAAAACCTGAGACCGATTTCAAATCGACTCAGGTTTTTTTATTGATTATATGCTTTTAACTAGTTCAACAACTTCTTCTGCAGTTGACATCATTAATGCTTTTTCTGCTAATGTTTCCATTTCTGCTTTTGACAACTTGCTTAGTTGTGTTCTTGCAGGAAGAATAGATGTTGCACTCATACTGAACTCATCTAAACCTAATCCTAATAATAATGGGATAGCAAGTGAATCTCCCGCCATCTCACCACACATACCAGCCCATTTGCCTTCTTTATGAGCCGCATCGATAACCATTTTTACAAGACGTAAAATAGATGGGTTATATGGTTGGTATAAGTAAGCTACTTGTTCGTTCATACGGTCTGCAGCCATTGTGTATTGGATTAAGTCATTTGTTCCGATAGAGAAGAAATCAACTTCTTTTGCGAATTGATCTGCTAATACTGCTGAAGCTGGGATTTCAACCATCATACCGACTTCAATAGAATCAGAAACAGTTGTACCCGCTTCTACAAGTTTCGCTTTCTCTTCTAATAAGATTGCTTTCGCTTGACGGAACTCATCAAGAGTTGCAATCATTGGGAACATAATTTTTAAGTTACCGTATACGCTAGCACGAAGTAATGCACGAAGTTGTGTGCGGAACACATCTTGCTCATCAAGACATAAGCGAATTGCACGGTATCCTAAGAATGGGTTCATTTCTTTTGGTAAATGTAAGTATGGAAGCTCTTTATCTCCACCGATGTCAAGTGTACGAACAACAACAGGTTGACCTTCTTTTACACCTTCAAGAACTGCTTTATACGCTTCGAACTGCTCTTCTTCTGTTGGAAGATTGTCACGGCCCATGTATAAGAATTCTGTACGGTATAAACCAACGCCTTCTCCGCCATTATCGATAATACCTTGTACATCATTTGGTGTTCCGATATTTGCAACAAGCTCAACGTGATGTCCATCACTTGTTACAGTAGCTTGGTCTTTTAATTTTGCCCATTCAGTTTTTTGCTCTTCAAATTTCGCTTTCTTTTCTTCAAAAGAACGAAGAGTTTCTTCTGATGGATTTACAATTACTTCTCCATCTAAACCGTCGATGATTACGATATCGCCGTTTTGGATTTTCTCCATAACAACTTTCGTACCAACAACTGCAGGAATTTCCATAGAACGAGCCATAATTGCAGAGTGAGATGTACGTCCACCGATATCAGTTGTAAAACCTTTTGCATACTTACGGTTTAACTGAGCTGTATCAGATGGTGTTAAATCTTCAGCAATGATGATTACTTCTTCAGAAATTGTACCAGGGTTTGAGAAGTTAATTCCTAGTAAATGTGCAAGAACGCGTTTTGTTACGTCACGAATGTCCGCAGCACGTTCTTTCATATATTCGTTATCCATGTTTTCAAACATAGAAATAAACATTGATGCAACTTCATCCATTGCAAATTCAGCATTTACTTTTTCACTATTTACTTTATCTTTTACTGGGTTTACTAGTTCTGGATCATTTAACACTAATAAATGTGCTTCAAAGATCGCAGCTTTATCGGCACCCAGCTCAGCAAAAGCATGGTCCTTAATTGCTTCTAATTCAGTTTTTGCTTTCTCAAGCGCAGCGTCTAAGCGTGCAATTTCAGCAGCTTCGTTTGTAATTGATTTCTTTTCGATGTTAAATTCAGGATTCTCAAGTCTGAAAGCCTTTGCAATAGCAATCCCACTTGATGCAGCGATCCCTTGAATGTTAAGAGTCATTATTCTCCTAATCCTTCGTTTTTCATAGTTTCTTCGATAGCTGCTAGTGCTTGAGCTGCATCATCACCATTTGCAGTGATTTTAATTTCTGCGTTTTGTTGAATGCCTAAAGACATAACGCCCATGATTGATTTTAAGTTAACGTTTTTTCCGTTATACTCTAAGTTAATGTCAGAACCAAATTTGCTTGCAGTGTTTACAAGTAGAGTTGCTGGACGAGCATGAATTCCTGAGTCGCTAGTTACTTTAAAGATTTTTTCCATGATAATTTATCTCCTTTAAATTACAGTATTTTTTTAGTTGTATAGACGTGAGTACTACATCATCTATTGTATATAATAGGCGATGTTCGGTCAACCACATCGCCTATTATAATTATAAACATTTTGCGTCAAATTCCTACTGAATGTCAATAATAGCGTTTTCGCCCTTCTTAACATTTCCATCTTTTTTCAATTCGACTTGTTGTCCTTGTTGTAAATTCGTAAAGACAATTGGTGTAATGATAGATGGTGCA
This sequence comes from Bacillus pretiosus, assembly GCF_052947655.1. Lineage (NCBI taxonomy): Bacteria > Bacillati > Bacillota > Bacilli > Caryophanales > Bacillaceae > Bacillus > Bacillus pretiosus. Next base: position 3,911,098 of record NZ_CM129593.1, read on the forward strand.
TTTTCTTTTACAAATGCAAGATCTACTTTTAATAATGGTTGTCCTTGTTTCACTTTGTCGCCTTGTGCTACAAGTGCTTCAAAACCTTCACCATTTAATTTTACAGTATCAATACCGAAGTGGATTAAAATTTCTTTTCCGCCTTCAGATTGAATACCAATCGCATGCTTTGTAGGGAATACGTTGACGATCTCACCGTTAACTGGAGAAACTACTGTTCCTTCTGTTGGCTCGATTGCAAATCCGTCTCCCATCATTTTTCCTGAGAATACTTGATCAGGTACTTCTGTAATCGGTAAGATTTTCCCTTCAATTGGTGATACGATTGTTTCGTTTTCATCAACTTGTTTAGGAGTTTCTTCTACCTTTACAGGCTCTTCTTTTTCAACATGAGGTGTACGACCTGACATAATATCATGAATTTGTGATTTTAATGTGTCAGATTTCGGTCCAAAAATAGCTTGAATGTTATTTCCAACTTCAAGTACACCAGCTGCTCCAAGCTCTTTTAAGCGATCTTTGTTTACATTCTTTTGTTCGTTAACTTGAACACGTAAACGAGTAATACAAGCGTCTAAAGAAGCAATGTTTTCTTTACCACCAAGTGCTACTAATACTTCACGTGGAAGTTCTCCTGCTTCTGTTTTACCTGCGCCGTCATTTGCATTTGCTACTTCACGACCAGGTGTTTTTAAATCCCATTTACGGATTGCAAAGCGGAATCCGAAGTAGTAAATAACTGCTAGTACAAGACCAACAATAATTACCCACCACCATGCTGTACGGCCTGGCAGTACACCGAATAACATAAAGTCGATTAAACCACCAGAGAATGTCATACCAATTTTAACACCTAAAATTTGCATTGTCATAAATGATAGACCAGCGAATACTGCGTGAATTCCGAATAGTACTGGTGCTACGAATAAGAATGAAAATTCAAGTGGTTCTGTAATACCTGTTAAGAAAGATGTTAATGCAGCAGAACCTAAAATACCAGCTGCTAATTTTTTATTTTCTGGACGTGCTTCATGGTACATTGCTAATGCTGCTGCTGGAAGACCGAACATCATGAACGGATACTTACCAGTTGTAAATGTACCTGCTGTTAATTCTACACCGTCTTTTAACTGTGCCATAAAGATTTTTTGGTCACCACGGATTAATTCGCCAGCTGCATTTGTATACTGACCGAATTCGAACCAGAACGGTGAATAGAAAATATGATGTAATCCAAATGGAATTAATGAACGTTCAATTAAACCGAATATGAATGCTGCTAATGTTCTATTTGCATCAATCATTTGATGTGAGAACGTATTTAAGCCACCTTGAATGTATGGCCAAATGAAACACATGATTATACCTACTACTAAAGAGAATGTTGCAGTTGCGATCGGTACGAAACGCTTACCTGCGAAGAAACCTAAGTATGATGGTAATTCAATGTTGAAGTATTTATTGTAGCAATATGCCGCTACTATACCGACGATAATACCACCAAACACTCCCGTTTGTAGCGTTGGAATTCCTAATACATTTGCATATGCTGGATCTGTAAATCCAATTTTTACTGGGTCTGCTCCAGAGCTTGTTACTTTCACTAGCTTATCTACTTCTAAGAACACACTCATCGTTTTGTTCATAATTAAGTAGCCGACGAACGCTGCTAATCCAGCTACTCCGTCTCCACCAGCTAAACCAATTGCTACCCCAACTGCGAATAATAATGCAAGGTTCGCGAAAATAATATCACCAGATTGTTCCATAATTTTTGCTACCATTACGAACCAATCTGCTTTTAAAGCAGGAATAACATTTGTTAACTGTGGATTTTGAAATGCATTACCAAATCCAAGTAAAATACCTGCTGCCGGTAAAATCGCTACTGGAAGCATTAACGCTTTTCCGACTTTTTGAAGAACACCAAAGATCTTCTTAAACATGGAAACCCTTCCTCTCTTATCTATATTGATACCTTCCGACAAACGCCAAAAAGACATGAGGAAAAAAAGATAGAACGATAGCTATACAAAGGGTAGTATATCCCTTTCTCAAGCTTACATTCCTTGCTTTTCTCCACTCATGCCTGATCGAATCAGTAACACGTGTCAAAAATAGGTTTACGTATAAGTTCACTATAATTAAGGCAAACGTTTTCGTTACTTACCTTAATGTGTTTGTCGAAATTTGTATAACTTTGCAATAGTTATTATACATAACTATTGTAAGCGATTCAATGATTTTTTTTAACGTTTTCATTTTAGACAAAAATATATGTCTTTTTACACATGCTCTGCTTTCACTAAGCGCTGCAGGTGCATCGTTAAATATATGCTCTCTGCTTCATACACAGGAAGTTGCAATTCTTTTTGCATGACCTTAACTAGCTTCCAAGCTAAATTATAACAGACAGGATATTCTGCCTTTAATAAATCAGCAAAACTTTGTGATTCCTCTACTTTTTCCCCTTTTTTTACCCGTTCAATTGCGTATTGTAAATGACGGATAAGGCGTAAATAGTGGATACTTTCTTGGTCTAATGTAATTTGTAAGTTTGTCTCAATTAAAGATACGAGCTGTGCAATGAGACGGGAGTTTTGATTAACTGAAGATAAATCTGAATTTGTAAGCGAACTGTAAATATGGAGTGCAATAAAACCAATTTCTCCTTCTGGCAATGTAATTTGTAAACGAGAATTTAAAAGGTCTACAACACCTTCAGCAATTTCATATTCCTCTGGATAGAGCATTTTCGTTTCAACTAAAAAAGGATTATCAATTGTAAGTCCTTGTTTTAACCGCTTAATCGCAAAAGAAATATGATCTGTTAAAGCGATATGAATATGTTCATTCAATGGTGATTTTGCTTTTTCTTGAATGTAGAACATAATATCATTCATTAATTCAATTAGTTTTTCACTCACATGCGGCACTAACAGTTTGTATTGTTCACGATCACGTTCATTTTTTAAAACAAACATTTTTTCAATTTGTTCTTGCTCCAATACATCTTTCGCTTTTTTCCCAAATCCAATTCCTTTACCAATCACTACTACTTCCTCATGTTCAGGATGGCTAGCAATGATGACATTATTATTTAAAACTTTTTTAATTTCTAGATAATTATTCATATAACACCACCCTCGTACTTAAATAGCCTGCTTTTATGTTACAGAACATTCTTCTTTGTCGTCAATGTAAAACATCTACCATTTTATAAAAATTCATTTTTTAGACATGTTTATATATGATGCGTATAATGTAAGAGCAACTGTACATAGAAAGGAGATAACAACATGATTAAAATGTTTGTAAGTGATATCGATGGTACAATGATGCAACACGGAGGGTTAATTGACGAACAAGATATTGTAGCACTTCGTAGTCTTGCTGAGCAAAATGTTATTCTTTGTTTCGCTTCTGGCCGATTGGATAATGAAATTGCAGACTTAATGAAAGCTGTAAATACAAATTTCCATCGTATTAGTGTAAATGGTGTTTTCGTGTACACACATGAAAACAAGCAACTATTATCCGCAACATTCGATTCGAGTATTCTACCTGATCTGTTAGCAATGACAAATGAAGATCCTTATTTTCGTTATGTAAGTGATGAGCATAATTATTACATTGAAGAGAAAACACCGTTCATTCAAGAGCTTGAACAACAAGTAACGATGACTTCTGTTGAAGAACCGCATCTATTACAGAAAATTGATGATACAATTTTCCCAAATAAAATCTCTGTCGGTGGAACAAAGGAAAGCTTACAACTCCTTCAGAAAAAAATTGATGAAAAATTCCACGGAAAAGTTAGTACATTCATTTCAGCAGAACAATGTTTAGATGTAATGCCACCTAATATTAGTAAAGGGGCTGCTATTTCTGTTTTATTAAAAGAGTTTCAACTACAACCAGAGGAAGTTGCTTGCATAGGGGATTCTTATAATGATATCCCGATGTTTTCTTTAACTCCTCACAGTTTTGCTATGTCTCAAGCAGATGAAGCAGTAAAAGAACACGCTCACTATGTAGTAAATACAGTTAAAGATGCTGTTAACCACGTAATTACTCATAATAAAAATACGACTCACTCCTTGTAAGGATGAGTCGTATTTTTTCTTTACATGTTAAACAATTTGACATTAACTGTACTTCACGAACTGAAATATATTATTTGTTACGTGCGATGTTTGTAATAAACTTATAACGATCCCCACGATAAATACATTTCACATACTCTAACGGTACTTCACCTTCTGAATATGACCATTGACGCATTACAAGCACTGGCGCCTTTTTAGGAATATGCAGATGTTCAGCTTCATTATCCGTTGCAATTGAAGCTTCAATTGATTGAGTAGCGCTAACAAGTTTAAAGCCCAGTTTTTTCTCTAAATGTTCATATAAAGATTGTTGCAATATTTCTTCGTTAATATCTTTTACAAGAGCTGGCGACAAATATGTCGTCTCAAAAGCAATCGGTTCATCATCAGCTAAACGTATACGCCTCACTTCATAAACCGACTCTCCCTCCTGTATTCTCAACCGGTCTGCTATTTTCGCAGTAGCTGGAACTAGGCGGAAACTAAGTAATTGACTACTTGGGTTCATCCCACGAGAAATCATATCTTCTGTGAATCCCGTCATTCCTTGCAATTTTTGTTCCACTTTCGGAAGTTGGACAAACGTACCGATTCCACGTTTCCGATATAAATAACCTTGTTCCACTAAATTATTAATCGCCTGTCTGATTGTCATACGACTCACTTCGAACTTATCGCAAAGTTCATTCTCAGATGGGATTTTATCTCCCGGCTTCCATTCGCCGTCCTCAATTAGCTGTTTCACCCACTCTTGAATCTGATAATAGATCGGAAATGGTGAATACTTGTCGATGTTCATCAGCAATCGCCTCACTGCATAAAGATAGAGCTTCTTGATCAGCGATTACGGTTACATTCGGATGACGTTGTAAAACTGTAGCAGGACACGCTTCGCTATATTCACCTTGCAATAATTCTTTCACAGCTTCTGCCTTTTTAGAACCCATAGCAACAAGTAGAATTTGTTTCGCTTTCATAATGCTTCCAATTCCCATTGTAATCGCATGCGTTGGCACATCTTCTTCTTTTTCGAAGAAGCGAAGGTTTGCTTGGCGTGTAGATTCTGTTAATTCAACAATGTTTGTTGGAGAATTAAACAGTGTTCCTGGTTCGTTAAATCCGATGTGACCGTTTTCACCGATTCCAAGAATCTGTAGGTCAACTGGGTTAGCAGCTAGAATGCCCTCGTAACGTTTGCACTCTTCCTCTAAATCACTTGCCATCCCGTTTGGTACATAAGTTTGTTTAAATGGAAGATGATCAAACAACTGTTCTTGCATGAAATAGTGATAGCTGTTTTTATCTTCATGTGGTAAATTTACGTACTCATCTAAGTTTACAGTGGTTACACGGCTTGTATCAAGTTTATTTTTTCGCATTTCTGCATAAATACCTAATGGAGAGCTTCCTGTAGCCATTCCTAATGTTGGATTTTCTTTTGTTTTTACAACTTCTTCAATTAATTTATATCCTGCTTCTGCTAGTTCTTCTGGAGTTTTTACAACAAGAATATTCATTTAATTACTTCCCTTCCTTCATATGAATTCCTAAACGAACCGTATCATATACATGTAAATCTTCATTCATCACAACAAAGTCTGCATCTTTTCCTACCGCTAATGCACCTTTATGATTTAATCCAAACTCTTCTGCTTGGTTAACTGATGTCATCAGTACTGCATCTTCGATTGAACAACCTGTAAATTCAATTACATTTCGAAAAGCTTGATCCATTTTTAGAATACTACCAGCTAACGTTCCATCTTCTAATCGAGCACTACCATCTTTTACATGTACTGGCTGTCCGCCAAGCTCATATAATCCATCTTCAAGACCTTTTGCACGCATTGCGTCAGTAATAACACTTACTTTTTTCGGTCCTTTTAATTTATATGCTAATTTCACCATATCAGGGTGAATATGAATACCATCTGTAATTACTTCAACCATTACATCTGGATTTAATAACACATGACCAACAACTCCTGGTTCTCGGTGATGTAATCCACGCATTTGATTGTATAAATGCGTTGCATGTGTAATGTTTCTATTTTTTAGTTGCGCATCAATTGCATCTGTATGCCCCATTGTGCCAACAACACCAGTTTCAGCAAGATACTGCTCAAACTCTAACGCACCTTCTTCTTCAGGTGCATATGTTACTAATTTAATTAGATTCCCGCTTGCTTCCTGCCATTGTTTAAATTGTTCAATATTCGCAGGAACAATATGTTCAAGTGGTTGTGCACCTGCACGTTTTTTTGAAACATACGGTCCTTCTAAGTGAATATATTCGAAATGTGCTCCTTTTTCTTTTGCTTCCTTCGCAGCATGTAGTGCCGCTTCGATTGCTTCTGGAGCTTGTGTCATTGTTGTTGGAAAGTAAGTTGTAACTCCTTCTTTTAACATTTCTTTACCTAGAGTTACTAATCCATCGCTATTTGCATCCATCGCATCAATATCGTATCCACCATGAATATGAACATCAATCATACCTGGAATCACAATCTTCCCTGCTGCATCTAAAACCGCTTCATTTTCTTGTGATACATATTGAGCCATCAAACCAATTTCTTTAATTGTTTCTGCGTAACGAATAAATCCGTTTTCCACTACTTCTTGACCTGTATAAATTTTGGCATTGATGACAACTTGCGTTTTCATTTTCATCGATCCTTTCCCATGAAATACCTACTTGTTATTATTACCTTATTCGCCTAATTCCATCTTAATATATGCACGAGTAGTTGTCTAGACATTCGAATGAAATTTCCTCTTTGTTTAACAAAAAGGAAACTTAGTACGTCTCTTGCAATTATAATATATGTTATTCAGTTTTCCAAAAAGGGAGAATATCCCCTATCATATTACTCACTTAAGTAATGGCATTAATCCACTAGAGCCTATTGTAATATGCTCGCCGTCTGTTTCCATTTCTACTGTACGTTTATTTGTTCCATATATCATTATACCATGCTGTTTTAAGCGTCTCACTACACTTTGATGCGGATGTCCATATGGATTTCTGCTTCCATATGAAAGAATCGCAAACTGTGGTTCTACTTTTTTTATAAACATTTCACTTGTTGAAGTATAGGAGCCATGATGTCCCACCTTTAACACATCTGCATGTACATCAAACTGCTTTAATATTTCAGTTTCCGTCCGCACATCAGCATCACCCATTAGTAAAAAATCCGCTTTTCCGTATCGTACCTTCAACACAATTGAAGATTCATTATTTTCATCTTTTGATTTCCCATTGTTTAATACTTGTATGGAAACATGCGGATCTAGCGGTATGTATTGTCCCTCTTTTACTGAAACGAAAGGAATTCCTCTTTTTTTAATATGATTCCGGTATGTATGATACGTAAAAGAACTATATGTTTTTCCACTATCTAATATAAGCGATACCGGCATTTGCTCTACAATCGGAATAAGTCCTCCAATGTGATCCATATCAGGATGCGTACTGACGATAGCATCTAAATGGTTAATCCCTTTTTCGATTAGTTTTTGAATGATAACCTCTCCGGCTTCATAAGGTCCCCCGTCAATTAACATCGTTTGTCCATTTGGCAATGTGATAAGTGTCGCATCACCTTGTCCAACTTTTAAAAAACTCACTTTCATTTTACCAAAATGTTGCCGCTGCATATGTAAAGGAGACGCGGTATGAATAGACATCATATATCTTTTAGCCGATGCACTATTTAAAGAAAAGCATAACAAAACAGAAACTAACAATAAAATACCTCGCATACTTCTCATAACTCGTCTCCTTTTTTCAATTAGTATGGCACGGTATATAATTGATATACAAAAAAAGCTTAGCAAAATGAAGTGAACCCGAATAGTGGTACATGAAAAAAACACCTCCTGAATTCGCATACTAAGTATGCAAATTCAATGGAGGTGTTTTTTCGTATGACGACAAGAGTTCATTACCCAGAAGAAACAAAGTGGAAAGTAATTGAAATGAAGAAAGATGGTTATTCAAATCGTACAATTATGGAGAAACTCGGAATTAAAAATGTTTCCCAAATTAAGACATGGATGAAATGGTATCGTACAGATCAAACGTATCGTTTTCAACAACCTGTAGGAAAACAATATTCTTATGGAAAAGGACCAAAAGAGCTCAGTGAATTAGAACAACTACGTTTAGAAAATAAGCATCTAAAAACAAAATTACTTGTATGGGGAAAGTATCTGGAAATCGAAAGGGGCTGAAACCAGAAACTGTAGTTACTTTATGGACCGATTTAAAAACAAAACTAACGGTAAAAGAATTGTGTAATGTATTAGAATTACCCCGGTCTACATTTTATCGTTGGTTACAACGAACAGTGGACCTGAGAGATGAGATAGAAGAGAAAATAAAGGATGTTTGTCTTCGGCATAAATTACGATATGGATATCGAAGAGTGACCGCAACTCTTCGGAAAATGGGGCTGTGTGTGAATCATAAAAAAGTATTACGAATCATGAGACGAAATCACATTCTTTCAAAAGTACGTCGAAAGAAAAAGAAATATATCAATGGTGCGGAACCAATGGTAGCCCCTCATCGATTGGAGCGTGAATTCGATGCATCCAGACCAAATGAAAAGTGGTTTACAGATGTGACGTATCTCTTATTTGGAGAGCGTACCTTGTATTTATCAACGATCATGGATGCCTTTAATCGTGAAATTATTAGTTGTGTCATCAGCGAATCACAAACACTGACATTAGCGATGAAGACATTGAAACAAGCAATGAGAGGGCGAAGAGTAAAAGATGTCCTTCTTCACTCGGATCAAGGAAGTATTTATACAGCAAAAGAATTTCAAGCGTATGCCAAAGAAAACGGCATTATCACCAGCATGTCCCGGAGAGGAAATTGCCATGATAATGCCGTCATGGAAAGCTTCTTTGGTCATTTGAAAAGTGAAGCTTTCTATTCACAATAGATAACAAAAGTATCCAACACAACTGTGCGAAAGATTGTGCTAGAATACATTCATTACTACAATTGTGTGCGAATTCAAGAAAAATTAAACCACCTATCCCCTAAAGAATTTAGGGAACAAGTGGTTTAGGTGTTTTGATAGGTGTCCCGTTTTCGGGGTTCACTTCAAAATGCTAAGCTTTTATTTCGATATCTCCTGTAAAGAACCAAAGAATAAATCTGCTTCATTCATTTGTTCATTCTCTTCAGAAAGTGCCGGTAAATCATCTAATGTTTTCAATCCAAATGTATCCAAAAATTCTTTCGTTGTTCCATATAAAATAGGACGCCCTGGCCCTTCTGCTCTTCCCATTTCTTTTATAAGTAAGTGTGAAACTAACGTTTGTAACGCCTTATCGGTTTTCACCCCTCTAATCTCTTCCATTTCAGTCCTTGTAATAGGTTGACGATATGCCACAATCGCTAACGTTTCTAAAGCAGCCTGAGAAAGTGAAGCAGCTGTTGGGATATCTATTAATTTTTGATAGTACGAAGCATGTTCTTTCTTTGTAGCAAAACGATATACTTTTGCATACTGTACAATTTGCAAACCGCGGTGTGCACCTTCACATTCTTTTTGCATTTCTTCTAAAATATCGATTACTTCATTTCCTTCAATTTCAAGCACTTTCGCTATTTGTTCTGGATAAATCCCTTCATCACCAGAAACAAATAAAAGCCCTTCAATGATTGATTTCTGTTCTTTTCTATCCATTTTACGAGCTCCTTCCTCCAATTTTCTCCATAAAAATACACATCAAAAAACCGAATCACAATCAATGCGTTCGGTTCAATATTTTTTCTCTTGTTCCAAACGATACATTCAAACCTAGCATGAGATATATTATTTCCATCCCATTTTCCATACTAAATCTATGCAGATTTAGTAGAGCTTGATACGAAAATTTCATCAAAATTATGTTCTTGTTCAATTATGATTTGTTGATTTTTCATAAGCTCAAGAACCGCTAAAAATGTTACAACCATTATCTCCCGTTCATCATCAACAAACAAATCATAAAAACTTTGACGACCACCTTGTATTTCTAACTGTTTTAAAATATCAATCATGCGCTTTTCAATTGGTATTTCTTGACGAGTAATACGTGTTGTTACAGGTTTCTTTGCTTTTTTACGGCGCATTAATTTTTGAAATGCCGCTAGCATATCATATAACGTAACATCAAGAGGCAAGTTTGTCTCCTCTTCTTGTTGTAACGATGTAAAATCAATTGGCGGACGTGTATATAGCTGTGCTCTTTCTTGTTCTCTTTCTTTTAGCTCAGTAGCAACTTGCTTATATTTCTTATATTCAATTAACCTCTCCATCAATTCTTGACGAGGATCATCTATAAAGTCATCACCGTTATCAAGTACATCTTCTTCATGTTTCGGCAACAACATTTTACTTTTAATTTGTAATAAAGTCGCAGCCATTACTAAATACTCACTTGCAACATCTAATTGTAGTTCTTTCATCGTATGAACATAAGATAAATATTGCTCTGTAATTTCCGCTACAGGAATATTATATATGTCAATTTCATAACGATGTATTAAATGTAACAATAAATCTAAAGGCCCTTCAAAAGCCTCTACTTTAAAATTATACTGCACAAAGCATCCCACCACATTTTTTCTATAACAACATAAGTATAGAGCATACTCATGTTCTATCCAACCTTTTTAAGAAATTTAATTAAAAATAGACCTATGCCTATATCATCATGCCCACCGCTTCATATGATAACAGTGTAGTAAGAACAATGTAGGAGGTCAAAAAACTATGGGTCACGTTGATTGCGGTTTTAGCGGTGGGTTCGCATTACTTGTTGTATTGTTTATTTTACTAATTATTGTAGGGGCAGCTTGCTTCTGCTAATATGAACAATAACGACTAGGGACAATTCCCTAGTCGTTTATTGTTTATATTTCTATGATACACTTGTATTTATAACCGTTAAACAGGGGTGAAGAAAATGTATCCTACCGAATACATACAATTTTTAATTCATTTTCACGGAGATTATGATTATTTTGAATGCCACGAAACACTGGAAGAATATTGGAAAACAAAACCGAGAGGAAGTCGTGATAATTATTTAGTCGGACTTATTCAAATTGCAGTTTCTTTATACCATCAAAGACGCTCTAACTGGAATGGCTCAGAGAAGATGATGAAAAGCGCCATAACGATTTTAGAAAAAAACAGTGCACCTTTACTACGTTTAGGAATAAATCAGACACAACTTATATGCTTACTCCAGGATAGATTGCAATCTATACAGAAAGAAGAGAGTTTTACACCGTTATTTTTACCGTTATCGGATACAGCATTAGAAAAGCACTGCATGGAATTATGTCAGAAACAAAACCTTCCTTGGAAAGACGTGAATGCTACTTCTAATGAATATATAATACATAAGCACACATTACGTGATCGAACAGAGGTCATCGCTGAACGAAACGAACAATTACAAAAAAGAAAGCAGAGATAATAAACCACTTATCTCTGCTTTTACGAATGTATATTTTGTTCTAGCCCTTTACACTTTTTGCAAAAACTTGCTGTTTGCTCATTTCCGCAAATTGTAAACTCAAGAAATTTACTCTTTAACTCTTGAACCATCTTCGTTCCAATACCCATATGACGATGAGACGGGTTCACACTCAAATGCTGAATTTCCATCACTTGATTCTCTTTTTTTACAATCCCCATTATCCCAACAAAATCTTCGTTTTGTTTCCACAAATACAATTGCCAATCATCCTTTGCCTCATAATCTTTCATAGTCAATTGTAATGTTTTCACATCTTTTTCAGTTGGCATAAATGAAAGAAGCCCCATTGCAATCTTTTCATAACTTTTTTTAAAACGAATTAACATAACCCTTATCCCTTCTTACAAAAGTTACAAACTATTAATCCCCTCAACCACTCTTTTCATATCACATTCATTTTACAATATTTTCAACAGAGTGAGAAGGGCCTAAAACAACTTGATAATCATACAAAGCAAAAAGAAGAAAGTCAAATATATGTTTCAGTACTATTTTTTCTAAGTAGATTAACAAAGAAACGCTGTTATATGAAAGTAAAAAGAAACATCCACCGCTCATTACCACTCCAATATTCATCACCTGAGAGCAAATGAATTCTAGCAAAATTAATGTAATAAAAATATTTATTGAAACATGAAATCTAATGTATTCTATGTAATTTGTTAAAATTTTGTTCTTATAAGCGCCATATTTTCGCTACAATAACAGTACTACTTGTATCATGTACTGCAAACGAAATACCCGTTCCTATTAAAAAACAAAAAAGAGAGCCATAGCTCTCTTTTCCATTAACTTATTCTTCCCAAACTTTAACTTCTTTCATTACATCGCCTTGACGCATGTTTAATACTGTTTCAATACCGCTTGTTGCTTTACCGAATACAGTATGTACACCATCTAAATGCGGTTGTGGCTCATGAACAACAAAGAATTGGCTACCGCCTGTATTACGGCCAGCATGAGCCATAGAAAGTGAACCTACAAGGTGTCTATGAGGATTTCCATCAGTTTCACATGGGATAGAGTAACCTGGGCCACCTGCACCTGTTCCTGTTGGATCTCCACCTTGGCTTACGAAGCCAGGAATAACGCGGTGGAATGTCACACCATCATAAAATCCTTGCTCTGCTAGTTTTTTAAAGTTTTCTACTGTTTTTGGTGCCTCTTCTGGGAAAAATTCTAACTCGATTTTTTCACCATTTTCCATTAATATGTATCCTAAAGTTTTCATACGTATATGTCTCCTTTCAACTATCTCAGCACTATATTACCACATTCATGACTAGAAACAAAAAGAATCCGACAATCTAGATACTTCTTTTTCGAAATGTGGAAAAAGCTAGGTGACAAATAAGAAATATATACTATAATAACTGTGTTGCCCGAAAATTTTAGAAAGAGAAAGGGAGCGATTTTTCGTGAAAACGAAATTACTAGCTCTGCTATTGGCTGTAACGGTATTTATGATGCCAACAGCTTCGTTTGCAGACATCATCGAAGGAGAATCAATTGTTACACTAGGAGAAAACTTGTCTGAACAACAAAAACAAGATCTGTTAAAAGAAATGAAAGCACCAAAAGATGCTACAATCATTACTGTGTCTAATGCGGAAGAACATAAATTTCTAGAAGGGATTGTTCCAAAAGCCCAAATTGGTACGAGAGCAATTTCCTCTTCTATGATTACATACACAAAGCCAGGTTCTGGTCTCATTGTACGTTCAAAAAACATTAATTCGATAACAGATGCAATGTACACAAACGCACTTATTACAGCAGGTGTGAAAGATGCAGAAATTCAAATTACTGCACCATTTAAAGTTTCAGGAACTGCTGCTTTAACCGGTTTAATGAAAGCCTATGAAACAACATCGAACAAAGCAATTCCTGAGGAAGTAAAAAAAGTAGCCAATGAAGAAATGGTGCAAACAGCCCAGCTCGGCGATAAAATTGGTGAAGAAAAAGCAGTTCAACTTGTTGCAAAAATTAAAGAAGAAATTGCCAAAGAACAGCCAAAAACGACTGAAGATTTACGTTCATTAATTAAAAAAATTGCGGATCAACTTGGTATTACATTAACGGATGAACAGTTAGATAACTTAGTTGCGCTATTTGATAAAATGAAAAATCTTAATATCGATTGGAATCAAGTTGGCAGTCAGTTAAATAAAGCAAAAGAACACGTTTCTGCCTTTTTAGGATCTGAAGAAGGGCAAGGTTTCCTAGATAAAGTTAAAGATTTCTTCTCAAGTATCATTGATTTTGTTAAATCGTTATTCAAGTAAAAAGAAGCTCGTCAGTGACGAGCTTCTTTTTTTATACAAGTAATGGCAATTTCATAACAGCTTCTTCGACCGAACGAACAATATGATTTGCCTTATTCTTCACATATGGATGAGCATGATGTAGAGTAAATGAATGCGGAGTTACTTCAAACATAGAAATATCATTGAAAGAATCTCCAATGCATGCAACTTCATTTGCTTCAATTTGTAAATGTTCCATTAGTCGCCTTAAAGCACTCCCTTTACTTACTCCCCTTGGCATAATGTCAACATAGCGTTTACCAGACATAAAAACTTCCGCTTCGCTCTGAAATGTATCTCGTAACTCTTGATCTAATGCTGCAATTGTCTCTTCTTCCCCAAAAACAAACAATTTCGCAGGATGTACAGTCTTACCAAATTCCTCTTCTAATGCTTCTATCTCAGCAATATGCACGCCCATATACGTTTCAAAAGTATGATGATGTTCATTCTTTCTTTTTGTATACCGTTGCTCATTTGCACAAACAATATCTGCTAGTCCCTTTTTATGGATATATCGATATATTTCCTGGGCAATCCCATCTTCAAAACTTGATTCATGAAATATTTTTCCATCCGGCAGTAACATCGTTGCTCCATTTAAACTAGTGGTGTAATACGGGAATGCAAACCTATTTACGACTTCATCAATTCGATGAGTAAAGCGGCCAGAGGCAAAACAAATATTTGTCCCTTTTTCAGCTAACCAACAAAGTGCACGTTCATCTTCTTTTTGCATATGATTCACATTGTAAACGAGCGTATCATCTAAATCACTTACAAATAATTTAATCATGTCCTCTTCCCCTTCCATACACAATATCTACTCTAAGTGTACACAAAAAATGTTTGATTTTTGTTAAAAAACAATAAATTTTTGCTAAAAAAATAAACGGGTGTATAATCCCGTTTATTTTTGTCTTTTTACATTTTGAGGTCTTACAATACTTGGTCGTACTTTTAAACTAGACATCGTCGGGCGAAGTAGAATTTTTGTTAATGCACCCCAATCAAATGGTAAAAACGGCCATAAATAAGGCGTTTGTAAACTTTTTATAGACGTTAAAAATAAAATCAATATCGTCATACCAATTACAAATCCCATCTCATGGAAGAGACCTGTTAAAATAATAACAAACAATTTTCCAACTTTATTTCCTAATCCTAATTCATAACTCGGTGTTGCATATGCACCGATCATAGAAACTGCTACATACAAAATAACTTCTGGTACAAACAAACCTACATCGATTGCTATTTGACCAATTAATATGGCGGAAATTAACCCTGCAGCAGAAGATAACGGCGTTGGCGTATGAATGGCTGCCATCCTTAAAAACTCAAGTCCGATTTCGGCCATCAACACCTGTAATAGAATTGGTAAATGTGTCATCTTAGTCGGTCCAATGAAAGCAAGTTTTTCTGGTAAAAGAGTTGGATCAAATACAAACACTAACCAAAATGGTAGTAAAAATAAGGAGAATAAGACACCTAAAAAGCGTACCCAACGTAAAAATGTACCGACAGCTGGATTTTGTCTAAACTCTTCCGCATGCTGTAAATGGTGGAAATATGTTGTTGGAGTAATCATAGCACTCGGTGATGTATCAACTAGTACTAACACATGTCCTTCTAATAAATGATTCGCCGCTACATCCGGTCTTTCTGTATATCGAATAAGCGGGAATGGATTATAGCTTTGCTTTACAACAAATTCTTCCACTGTTTTATCCGCCATCGTAATTCCATCGACATCAATGTTATTTAATTCTTGCTTTATAATCTTTACTAAATCTGGATTTGCAACATCTTGAACATATGTAATACAAATATCAGTTTGGGATCTATCTCCTACTCGAATCATTTCATTTCGAAGACGTGGATCTCGAATTCTCCTACGAATTAACGCTGTATTTACAACGATATTTTCAACAAATCCATCCCTCGCACCGCGTACTACTTTTTCAGTATCAGGTTCTGTCGGTGTTCGTCCTGGATAGCTGCGAACATCTATTGCGAACGCTTCCGTTTTACCTTCCACAAATATAACGATAAGTCCTGATAATACTTGGAGCATTACCTCATCCATCGTTTTCACTTTGCTTACTTGTTGATGGATTAAACGATTCTCTAAAAGCTTCACTGTATCTTCTTCTACATCCCTTATCTCATTTGTATCCACCGCTTCTTCTAAAATAGGGATAATATAATTTGTATCACAAAGTCCGTTTACAAATAACACACCAATTTCTTTATTTAAAATTTGAAATTTACGAATGCCAACGTCGTATGTAACACCCAGTCCAGCTGTTTGCTTTAAGTAATTTTCATTATCACTTATGAAAGATGAAATAGGGATATCCACTTTTTTAGGCTTCGTCATAAAAACCACTCCTTTCCAAAATTAATTGAATCGCTTTTCTAGTAATAGGTGATCCTCTCTCCCATTCATCGTTTCCACACATCTTACCAATATCACCAACTCCCACAATGACAGGAACATTCAGATCATCTAAACAATAAATTGTATCTCCGCTAATTCTGCCAATTTCACCATCTGGAAGTCCAAATTTATCAACACCGTATTCGGTTAAATTCCCGTTTCGATCTACACTGACATCTACACGTGCCCATTCCCAATGATGTGTATTAGACGCTACTGCCAAAATCCCCAGTACATCAATTTGTTTATGTGTGGCTACATATTTTAAAGCCTTTTCACCAGATCCTTCTCCAATAAATCCACTGTCATCAAACATGACAAATACAGGGTCATATGGCGTTTGCATAATAAGCTCAACAACTTTCTTCCCTGTCAATTTGGTTGGATTACTTTGTGATGCTGAAATACACCTTCCCCCAAATTCCTTCGTTAAAAGCTCAATTGTTCGCTTTGCATATTCATCTCCATCTGTGACCAAAACAACCCTTCGTCTCATTTGATTTATCCTTTCGGTTTACATATAAGTGCTACAAAAAATGAAAATAATATCGCTGCAGAAATGCCTGCAGACGTTAAACTAAACATACCCATACCAATCCCAATATATCCGTGTTTTTCTGCCGCATGCATTGCCCCATGTAATAGTGAATGTCCAAAACTTGTAATAGGAACTGTCGCCCCAGCACCAGCAAACTTTATAAGCTTATCGTACAATCCGAATCCATCTAAAACTGCTCCTATAACTACAAAGGTAGCCATTAAATGGGCTGGTGTTAACTTTGCGAAATCTAACAATACCTGTCCAATTACACAAATGGCGCCTCCTACAAGAAATGCATATATAAAATCCACAATTCACTCTCCCTTCACTCTCTCAAATACGACACCGTGTGCAATTGTTGGAATGGTTTCTTTCTGCTGCATCATCATCGGACTTAATAACGCACCAGTAGCAACGACAAAAATTCGTTGTAAATTCCCTTTTTGCATCTCGCTTAATAAATGACCATATGTGACAACAGCTGAACAAGCACAACCACTACCACCGGCAAATACTTCTTCTTGACCGGGATCATAAATCATTAATCCGCAATCATTATATATATGCCCAAGATCATAACCTTCTTCCAGTAACAGTTGTTTTGCTATTGGTGTCCCAATAGCTGATAAATCACCGGTAACAATCAAATCATAATCTGCTGCACTTCTCTTCAAATCTTCAAAGTGTTGTTGAATTGTATGAGCAGCAGCAGGTGCCATCGCCGACCCCATATCTAAAGGATTCGCAATCCCTAAATCTTGCACTTTTCCAATCGTAGCTGCCGTAATTTTAATAGCACTTTTTTCTTTACTAATTAATATGGATCCCGCACCTGTAACAGTGGAATTTGCTGTTCCTGGTTTTTGTCCCCCATACTCTGTTGGATAACGGAACTGTCTTTCAGCCGTTGCATTATGACTACTTACCGTCGCTAAAACACGATTTGCGAATCCACCATCTATAAAGGCTGATCCAACCGCTAAAGTCTCCATCGAGGTTGCACAAGCGCTAAACATCCCTAAAAAGGGAATCCCCCACTTACGCGCAACATAATTTGCTGTCACTGTCTGATTTAATAAATCACCCGCTAAAAAGAAATCAATTTGTGATGTTTTTACATTTCCTTTTTGCAAGACTTGTTGAATTGAATCTGACATTAATCTTCGTTCAGCAAGTTCCCAGTTTTCCTCTCCGCAATGTAAATCATCATATGAAATATCAAAATCCTTCCAAAGAGGGCCCTCAGCTTCTTTTGGACCGACAGCAGTACCGGTTGCATTCACATAAATATCATTTTGAAATACCCACGTTTGTTTTCCGGTCAACCTCATACTAGCCCCTCCTTTAAGACATAAAAATGTTAAAAGTATATCTTATTAATCCAATAACGTATGCACCAACGACCCCAAAAACGATAACACTTCCCGCTAGCTTAAACATATTTGTAGCAACCCCAAGCACGATTCCTTCACTCTTATGTTCTAGCGCAGCGCTCGCCATAGAATTCGCAAATCCCGTAACAGGTACGGCCGATCCCGCTCCAGCAAATTGACCGATTTTATCATATACACCACAACCTGTTAAAATCGCCGATAATAATACAAGCGTTGCAACTGTCGGATTTCCTGCCTCTTGTTCACTGAAATGAAAATAATGTATATAAAATTTCATCAATACTTCTCCGACAGTACAAATGAATCCACCTACAAGAAATGCCTTGACACAATTTAGGAAATAGTTTGGTTTTGGATGGTACTCCTTCACTTTATTTATGTAATCATCCTTTAGTTTTCGCCCTGTCATTTATATACTGCCTCCTACTTTACGAAATAAATCCAGTGAAACAATGAGCCTATTACTTTGCCAAGTACAAGAGCAACGAGTAAAACAACGATTTTCCCTTCTACCCCTACTCGTTTCGCTAAAATAGGTAAAACATTTAACACTTCTGTTAATGCGGCTGCAAGCATTCCAATGAATGTGCCACAAAATATTCCTAATATAACAAGCCAATATTGCGACGTTTGAAATGTAATGTTTTTCAAACTACACCAAGCTCCTGTTAACGTACCTGCAATAACTGCCCACTCAAAATATTGAATGTGCTTTCCACTTCTCGTTAATTGAGCTAGACGGGGGATTATACCAAGTACAGCTAAAAATGCGACATATCCGCTACCCACTGCAATTCCTCCCGCTAAACCAATTAAAATAACAAGCCCAGACTCAATCATCGGCAAGTTGTTTCATATTGTCCTTGTTTTCATGAACAATTACATATTGGTCAAGTGACTGCTGATATTGGAACATCTCCACTTCTAACGGACTCGGCTCTTCATTAATTCGCTTTTGAAATACATGATTAAAAAATAAGACCATACCTAACCCAAGACCTACTGAATAAGGAATTTGAAATAGCAGTGGCTGCGCCTTAAATTCTCCCGTAATCATGTAATATAACCGCTGGTGCACTTGTTGCATGCTTACATCTTCATGGAAATAAATGATCGCAAGAGCCGCTCCAATAAAAAGTAACAACCATACAAGTCCGAAGAAAACCGGATGTACTTTCTTTTTTTCATATATAATTTCAACAAGAGTTTGTCCAGAACCGAGTAAATTAATTTGTATATGAGCCGCTTTTCGCCTAATAATCTCAATAATTTTCATAACATCAATTACAACATGTGTCTTATCATGCGCTGTTATTTTGTAAACTACCTCATCCTGTAACGACTCAACTACCTCAGTATCTCCGGCAAGTTGAGCGACATCACGTAGTTTCACTTCATACGTAGGAGAAACTTTTAATCGATTACGCATTTTAATATAAATTGTTTGTTCCAATTTCTATTCACCTCTTCACTCTTCCTCGTAGTTGTAGTATGGTTATTGAATTTTTTTCTAATACAATTTTTTCATAAAAAAACATCTGTACCGTTTCGGTACAGATGTTTTTTAGTTTATGCCTTTTTCTTAAATAAATTTGCAATACTTAATGCGAGTCCTCCCCAAATGACTACCATACCAATCACCATCATCATAATCGCTGATCCGCTCATTATGAAACACCCCGATCTTTCCATTCTTTTTCAAGCTTAGCAGAATCTGAATGTATTTGTGCATTCCATTTCTTTATACTAATGATTAGTGCAACGATAAGGAAGGCTGCTGCAATTGACCAACCATATGTTACGACAAACTCCGTTGGATAATCTCCGTAGTTCTTTTTAATATTTTGGATTGTGCCATCAATTAACATGTACCCTAACATAAGCGGGGTAATAACGAGTAAACTTACTCTCCAAAACGTCCCTAACTTAATATCAGATACGAAGTTTGCATGATTTTGGTAAACTGGTAAACGGCGTAGAATGAGCCCTATCGTAACCACTTCCGCTAATGCAATTGAAATTAATCCGAAGTTATTAGCGAAATAATCAACAACATCTAGGAACATAAGCCCGCCACGTGTTGCAAAAACAAGAGAAACTAGTACGAGAAGCGTCCCCATAATTCCAATTGTTTTTTGGCGACTTAAGCTGAACTTTTCAGATACGGCAGCAAAACATACTTCCGCAAGTGAAATGAGGGATGTAATTCCAGCAACCGTTAATGATAAGAAAAATAATACGCCAAATAACGGTGACATCGGTAACTCATTAATGATTTGCGGGAATACTACGAACGCAAGTCCTACACCAGCACTTGCTACTTTATCAACTGGTACTCCCATATTATTTGCCATAAATCCAAGAGCTGCAAAGACCCCAATCCCAGCTAACAATTCAAATCCTGAGTTTGCAAAGCCAGTAATAAAGGCATTATTTGTTGTATCTGAGTTTTTCGGTAAATAACTAGAATACGTAATCATAATTCCAAATGCTAAAGATAAGCTAAAGAAAATTTGACCATAAGCAGCAAGCCATACTTTCCCATCAAAAATACGACTCCAATCTGGTTTGAAGAATGCATCCAACCCTTGCATTGCACCTTCCATCGTCACTGCACGAACTACGATAATAAGGAACATAACAACTAATAAAGGGATGAAAATACGATTAACAACTTCGATTCCTTTTTTAACTCCTTTAAATGCTACACCGAGCACGATAATCCAAACGAGAGCTAATGGAATTAATACTTCCGGTACGAGCCCTCCAAACTGTCCAGGCTTATCTGCAACATGCAAATACTCTTTAAATAAAAATGATTGCGTGTCTTTCCCCCATGCTCCAGTAATTGCAAAGTACGTATAGGAAATAGACCAAGCAATAATTACTGCATAATATGTTGAAACGATAAACGTTACACACATTTGCCACCATCCGATAAATTCAGCACGCGGACTAATACGGAAGAATGTAAGTGGCGCTGAACCACGATGACGATGCCCAAGAGCAAATTCAAACGCCAATAATGAAATACCAGTCGTTAATAATGCGAATAAGTACGGTAAAAAGAATGCGCCTCCCCCATTTTCATACGCTGTATAAGGAAAACGCCATATGTTTCCTAATCCAACGGCAGAGCCGACCGCTGCGAAAATGAATCCGGCCCTCGTTCCCCATTGTTGCCTCGTTTCCATATTTCCTTCCCCCTTTGTGACAAGTTCATACTTGGATTATATTTTAAATTTACTAAATTATCAATAAATTCTGTTAATTTTTACGAAAGTTTACAATCCCTACTAAATTAAAGTCATAAAAAAAATCGAATAGATAGCTACTCATCTATTCGATCTTTCATCTGTTTTAATATTTTCTTTTCAAGTCTTGAAACTTGTACTTGCGAAATACCTATGCGCTCCGCTACTTCTGATTGGGTTTGGTCTTTATAGTAGCGTAAATATACAATTAAACGTTCTCGATCATCTAATTCTCTAATTGCTTCTTTTAAAGCAATTTTATCAAACCATTTCGTTTCAGATTGATCAGCAATTTGATCTAAAATAGTGATTGGATCTCCATCGTTTTCATACACCGTTTCATGTATGGATGAAGGAGCACGACTCGCTTCTTGCGCCAGAACCACTTCTTCTGGCGTTAGTTCTAACGCTTCGGCTACTTCGTTAATCGTTGGTGCCCTTCCGAATTCTTTCGAAAGCTCGTCTCTCATCTTTCGAATTTTATTTCCTGTTTCTTTTAAAGATCTACTTACTTTCACTGATCCATCATCACGTAAAAATCGTTGTATTTCTCCAATAATCATTGGAACTGCATATGTTGAAAATTTCACGTCGAAAGATAAATCAAATTTATCTACCGATTTTAAGAGCCCAATACATCCAATTTGAAATAAATCGTCTGGTTCGTATCCTCGATTAAGAAAACGCTGCACAACCGACCATACGAGACGCATATTACTTTGAACGATTGTATCTCTCGCTTGTTGATCTCCATCTTGACTTTGTTGAATTAACGCTTTTAGCTCGTGGTCCTTTAACTGAGGTTTCTTCTTCTCATTTTTGACCTCTATGTCCATAGGCTATTCTCCTTAATTGCATAGAGCGTTACTATTTGATAAGT
This sequence comes from Bacillus pretiosus, assembly GCF_052947655.1. NCBI lineage: Bacteria > Bacillati > Bacillota > Bacilli > Caryophanales > Bacillaceae > Bacillus > Bacillus pretiosus. The sequence continues at coordinate 3,933,582 of NZ_CM129593.1, forward strand.
ATTTTGTCAAATGGATTGTTGTCCCGAAAGATTCGTTTGAAATAACTTCTACTTCATCCATAAAATTTTCCATGATAGTAAATCCCATTCCGGAACGCTCTAATTCAGGTTTAGTTGTAAAAAGGGGTTGTCTTGCTTCATCTAAATCAAAGATGCCAATCCCTTCATCTCGAATCGTGAGTTTCACCATTGCTTCTTCCAAAATTACAGAAATATAAACAACACCTTCTGCATTTCCATCGTATCCATGAATAATTGCATTCGTAACTGCTTCTGACACAACTGTTTTAATCTCCGTAAGTTCTTCCATCGTTGGATCTAGTTGCGCAATGAAAGCAGCTACTGTAACGCGAGCGAATGATTCATTTTGACTTAATGCTGAAAATTGAAGGTTCATTTCATTTCTCATTTATGCCACCCCCAACGTCGCGAGCGCATGCGCTTCACTTTCTTCTAAGCGAACAATTTTAAATAAGCCCGACATTTCAAATAAACGCTTAACAGGCGGTGAAATTGCACAAACAACCATTTCTCCACCTAATCCCTTTACATGCTTATATCGGCCTAATATAACACCTAAACCAGAACTATCCATAAACGATAAGTTCTCTAGGCTCAAAACAATATGATGAACACCATGTGTCTCAATCATATCTGTTACTTTCGTTCGCAACTCTTCAGCAGTATGATGATCTAATTCACCCGCTAGTCTCACACATAGGACGTCACGCTTTACTTCTAATTGCATGGAAAGACTCACACGATTTCCTCCTTATGCTCAAACTTTACTCATTTACATACATAAAGATTTTCGTGATACAACATAAGAATCCTTCCTGCTGACAAAAGAAGAACTATTTCGCCATAAAGTGAAAACATTCGGCAATTATTTACTTTCATACGAATAGAAAAGCGGCAAAATGTTTGCCGCTATTTTGATGTTGAAAACATCCCAAAACTTCTTTTAAATAACTCCCACCAGCTCGCTGCAGCAACATCTTCTTTTGCTACAATTGTTTGTTTTAATAAAACATCTTTATCTTTTTTAATAACAAGTGTACCAAGCGCGTCACCTTTTTTAATCGGCGCTTTCACTTTCTTTTCAGCAATTACTTCTTGCTTTACTTTGTCCATATTTTCGCCCTTCTTCATAAGAAGAGACACATTGTCTGACGCAACTAAATCTACTTTTTCTTTTTTCCCTTTTCCTACTTGTACAGTCTTAATTTTTTCCCCACGTGTATACAATTTCTTTGTCATATATTGTCCAAATGCATAGTCAAGAAGCTTTGTTACTTGATTATTCCGTTCTTTCGATGTAGGTGCTCCCATAACAACTGAAATAACACGCATGCCATTTTTTTCAGCCGATGCTGTTAAACAATATTTTGCTTCTGTCGTAAAGCCCGTTTTCACACCATCTACTCCAGGATAAAAACGTACTAACTTATTCGTATTCACGAGCCAAAACTTCTTATCCGTATCTTCTCGTAAATAGTCTTCGTATTTACCTGTATATTTGCGAATAAGTGGGTACTTCATCAATTCTTTTGCCATTATAGCCATATCATTTGCTGTGGAATAATGGTCTTTAGCCGGAAGACCTGTTGGATTTTGAAAATGAGTATTTTTCAGTCCTAAATCTTTCGCTTTTTTGTTCATCATATTTACAAAACCTTCTTCTGAACCCGCGATATGCTCCGCTACTGCAACAGACGCATCATTTCCAGATGCAATAGCAATACCTTTTAGCATTTCATTTACAGTCATCTCTTCTCCAGGCTCTAAAAAGATTTGTGATCCACCCATTGAAGCTGCATGCTCACTTGCTCTAACTTTATCGGTCAGTTTTAGTTTTCCTTTTTCAACTTGTTCCATAATTAATAGCATTGTCATAATCTTCGTCATACTAGCAGGTGGTAACTTCTCATTTGGATTTTTATCAAACAAAACTTTACCTGTATCTTGTTCAATTACAATTGCTGATGACGCTTGTTCCGCTAACTTCGGCGTTGTTTCTTCTGTTTTTTCCTGCTTCGTCTTCTCAGATTGTGCGAAACTAACTGAAGTACCAGAAAGCAATAACATGAAACAAACAAGTATTCCAAAAACTCGCTTCATGACTAACCCTCCATTCTATATCAAACCTATTTTTTCCAATTTATTATTTTTTAATACCATATTTTTCTAATATTTTCAGTTGACAAATATATTCATCACCTATATTGTATTAAGTGTACTACATACAGTAGTACACTTAATACAAGTCAGAAAGGAGACATTGCTCTTGCATATTCAACTTGATCCAAGAAGCAACACTCCGATATGGGAACAAATTGTTCAAAATATAAAAGAACTCGTATTGAAAAACATGTTAGCTCCAAGTGATAAACTTCCTTCTGTACGCGAACTCGCTTCTTTACTCGTTATAAATCCAAATACAGTGAGTAAAGCGTATCAAGAGTTAGAGCGACAAGGGATTATTGAAACATTACGAGGAAAAGGAACATTTGTATCCCAATCGATTACCCCAACATTAGACGAAAGGAAAATCGCTATGGTTGAAAAGCAATTTCATCAATTACTATTAGAAGCCTCTTATCTTGGTATTACGAAAGATAAAATTCATGATTGGATAGATTCATACTATAAAGAGATTGGAGGAAATACGGATGCTGAAAGTGACAAGCCTCAAGAAAACAATTGATAATCAAACAATTTTAGACGATGTTTCTTTCACATTACAAAAAGGAAGTATCATCGGATTACTTGGAAGAAACGGTGCGGGCAAAACAACTTTATTACGAACGATGGTCGGCATTTTAGACCCTGATGCAGGGACTGTTACATATGAGGATACAAACATTCATCATTGTCCTGAAATAAAGCAAAAAATCGTATATGTTCCGGATTCTACTAACATATTGAACGGATATACGGTAAAAGAAATTGTAAAGTTTTATAAAGAAGTTTATAACGCATTTGATGAAGCATATTTCTATGAACTGTTAGAACGTTTTAACTTACCAAACAAACGAATTCGTAATTATTCAAAAGGGATGAAAGCATTGCTTGCCATCATTTTAGCCGTTTCTACAAAAGCAGAATATATCATTTTGGATGAACCGACAAACGGACTTGATCCTATCGTTAAAAGGCAGATTTTACAGTTTCTCGTTGGAGAAGTGGCAGAAAAAGATATTACCATTTTCATCTCAACTCACCATTTAGATGAAGTGGAACAAATTGCAGATACAATTATTATATTAAAAGGCCATACTATCTCGTCTATTACATCACTAGACGATGCCAAATCACGATTTGCAAAAATACAAGTAGCTTACGAACGTTCATTACCTCAAAAACTAGAAAACTTAAGCAATATTAAAATATTAAATCAAACAGGAAAAGTATTTACAATCTTAATTGAGGGAAATGTGGCTGCAACATTGGAGAAGTTTTATAAAGAACAGCCACTGCTCATTGAGGAATTAACCATGTCGCTCGAAGATATTTTTATCACAACGTTTGAGGAGGATTCGCATGTTTCATAAAGCTTTATGGATGAGGCAATGGAAGCAAGGAAAATATATAATTCTATTATTTTGGTTAATTAGTTTATATCAACTACCTTATAAATATTATCAAGAAGCGCAAATGCAGCTAAAACAATCACAAATGAAGTTTGGTGACTATGCATATTACTACTCCTACTATTTTCAGACATCTGATGGTGCCGTCTTCTTTCAAGGAGCTACTCTTATTGCACTTGCTTGTCTTTTAATTGGATGGGAACGTAACAATCAATCAACTGATTTTCTATTCTCGATGCCTTTTAAACGAAAAGATATTTTTTTAACAAAATGGTTGCTTGGTGTTTTGAATATTATTACAGTGCAAATTGTTTGCTGGATTAGCATGTACGGAATAAAGAACATGTCGTTTCACAATGAGCATCAAATCTTTACTCCGTTCTATAGTTACTTTCTATATGCTACGGTTGTACTTATCGCTATTTATACATTCACCTTATTTATCGGAACCATTACTGGACATATATTCTCTCAAAGTAGTTTAACTATCATTCTATTATTTTTACCATACGGTTTGGGATTGTTAATTTCCGGATTCATTTATTCCCATACACAATGGTCTTTAGATGCAATGGGAGAAATAGAGAACCATACTCATGAGTACTTACAACATATAGGTATCATTTCACCATTAGAATCTTTTTCTATTACTTATGATTACCACCCAATAGAAACATTTGATGACTATGGCAATAAACTTTCTAGTGTACCACAGGACAATCCAATGGAGCATACTTCTGTACCTTCTCCTTGGACACTATTAACACCATTTGCTTACATCATTATCTTTTTATCAATGGCAACCTTTCTATACACACGTACACCTAACGAACAAAACGGAAAAATACTATTGTTTCCTAACTTGCAAAAATGGTTCATGATTTGCACTGTTCTATGCTTCGGACTGCTTGGCGGTAGAATATTAGGCGGACGAGATGCACTACTGTCTTATTATGTTGGATTTTTCCTATTCGCTATCATAAGTTACTTCATTTTTACACGTCTATTAAAATTGAAGTTTGCTTTTGTAGGGAAATAAATATGCATTAAGGTGGTGGATACATGTTTCAAAAAGCATTATAGATGTGAAACTATAAACACGGAACAATGGCATTAATAGAAGCTGACGAAAAAAGTCATACAATGACAAAAGAAAGATGTTAGGAATTATTTAACTCTTATATGAACTAAATAAAAAAGGCATTGCACAAGAGCAATGCTTTTTTTATTATATATATCCCGATCTAAATAAAGAGGTTATTTCACATTCTCTCTTCTTTTCCCATACTCTTTTTCTTGCTTCGTTCCAAACCCGTCACCATTTGCGACGATTTGATCTGTTGGAGCAACTATGCTTTCAGCAATTCTCCATTCTCCTCCTTGTTGAATAAACACTTGCATAAAATAATTCATGCCATTTAACTGATACGGATTTTCTTTTTTCACTTCATAACGAGCTGCAACATAATACACTTGCACATTCTCAGCTTGAAACTTAGAAATATATTGCGATAATCTCGGGATGTACTGTGATGCTTTCTGAAGTGGAAGTTGTTTTACTTTTATAAGAGAAGACTTTGTCACATTGCTTATCGTATCTTCATGCCGAATGTTATCACTATGATGAAATAAAATAGCATTCTGCATAGAACGAATCCATAGTTTTGAATATAAAACAGGTTGCTTATTTGAAATATGTTGTAATTCTTTCTGAACGACTTGAAGAGGCGTTGCAGCGTCCACGAATTGATTAAAGCAGAAAAAACTTCCAATCATAATGAAAAGCATACAAATACGTTTCATAATCTTTCACTCCGATTCTTTTTAATTAAAGTATTGGAGTTTCAAAATGTTTTTATTCAAAAGAAAAAGGATAGGAAAGCTTTCGCTTCCTATCCTCATTTATTATAATACGCGGCCAAATAGCTCTAACACCATTTCGATTTCTTGGTCGCTCCAACCTTTAAATTTCTCTTTATAATATTCTTTACGCACAGCTTCAAGTTTTTCAGTTACTTCTCTTCCGTGTTCTGTAATTTCTAGGTACACGATACGACGGTCTGAATTTGAACGCTTTCTTTCTACAAACCCTTTTCGTACGAGACGATCAGTAACAGCTGTAATATGACTAGAGGTTACGTTTACTTCACTCGCAATTTGCGAAGCCATCTGTGGACTCTTTAAAAATAACGCGCGTAATACAGAAAATTCATTGTATGGCATATGTTCTGCAAAACGTGTATTAATATCATTTTGTAATAAACGTATCATCTTTCGAAATGATCCGGATAACTCTAAAATCAGTGTTTCTCTTTTTTCGTTCACTAGCCTCGTCCCTTTTTTATCATATTTACACATATTATAATCTATAAATACCCTTATTGTATATGCTTTCTTTCTTTAACATTCTCATTTATGTAACTTTTTCATACAAATTTCTTTTTTGTTCACACATATACATATAAATAAGGATGGTGATGGAAGATGCAAGGTGGAATGAATCCTTATTTACACAACGTACGTACAGCTAATACTGGTAAAGAAGCTACCATTACGGTGCAAGGTGAAGGCGTTGTAAAAGCAAAACCAAATGTTGTTATATTAACGATTGGTATTCGTACAGATCATAAAAATGTAAAACAGGCACAAGAAGAGAATGCAGTGCAATCAAAACAATTATTGGATGCACTAAAACAACTAGGTATTGCCGAAAAAAATATAGAAACCATTTCATATACGATTACGCCCCAGTACGAATATGTAAATGATAAAGCATTACTACAAGGATATCGTGTGGAACATTTGTATGAAATTACCGTTTTAAATGTACAAAAAGCAGGGGAAGTATATGATATAGCCGTTTCAAATGGAGCAAACTTAGCAAAAGGGTTACGTTTTCGAATATCTCATCCAAATAAATATTATGAGCAAGCTCTTATTCAAGCTCTGCAACAAGCGGTAGAAAAAGCTCGTGCTATTGCGAGTACATACAATTTAAACATTAATCCAGTTCCACTCTCATTCGTTGAAGAATCCGCCCAATTACCACGGGAAGTGACGTCCTATGCTACTTTACATGCGCAAGCAGCTCCGCCCATTCAATCAGGAGAATTAGAAATCATTTCAACAATACGAGCCATTTTTACGTATTTATAAATAATTTCTTTTATAAGTAAACGTTATCATTTTCCTTGTTGTAAAAACATGATGTTCTGATATAATAAAGGACGGTGAGCTCTTACAAAAGAGATATCACGGGTGGGAGAGGGATATGAAAAAGAAGGTTTAACATGAAAGGAATACTTGAAAGAACATTTAAATTAGGTTTACACGAAACATCACCAAAACAAGAAGTTTTAGCTGGAGTTACGTCATTTTTCACAATCGTATATATTATGATTGTAAATGCATCAATTTTATCGGATGCTGGCATTCCTCTTGAAGCTGGAATTTTAGCAACTGTTTTCAGTTCATTTGTCGGATGTCTGCTCATGGCATTTTGGGCAAATGCACCTGCTATTCTTGTCCCTGGTATGGGCGTAAATGCATTCTTCACGTACACTGCTGTGCATACGCTCGGATTAGCTTGGCAGGAAGCATTAGCAGCTGTCTTCATCTCTGGTATTATTTTTGCAATTGCTGCGTTTACACCAATCGCTCGCTTGCTTTCAGTATCGATTCCAAAGTCATTAAAGGAAGCTATTACTGTCGGCATCGGATTATTTTTAGCATTTATCGGATTGCAAAAAGGTGGTTTAGTCGTTTCGAATCCAAATACTGCTGTTGCAATGGGTAAATTAAGTAACCCTGTCGTTCTTGCGACACTACTTACTCTTATCGTTGCACTTGTACTATTTATTCGTAACGTACGTGGAAGCTTTTTATGGACGATTGCAATAGGAACTGGTATTGCATGGCTATTTGGTCTTGTTGATACAAGTCAAATCGGAAATAGTTCATTCTCATTCGCTAATTACGGCGATGTGTTTGGAGCTATGTCATTTGGCAAACTTTCTTCCTTACCGTTTTGGATTGCAACATTCTCCTTAAGCATGGTGCTTATTTTTGAGAACATGGGACTTCTGCACGGTTTATTAGAAGATGACCGTAAATTCCCACGTGCTTACCAAGCCAATGCAATTTCAGCAATGACATGTGGTCTATTTGGCACAAGCCCTACCGTATCAACAGTAGAGAGTGCTGCAGGTATTACTGCAGGCGGAAAGACAGGTCTGACGTCTATCGTTACAGGGTTGTTATTCTTCGCATCACTGTTTGCACTTCCGTTTGTGAAACTAATTCCTGATAGTGCCATTGCACCAATCTTAATTATTATTGGCGGCCTGATGATTACAAGCATTCAGCAAATTCCTCTGAACGATTTTTCAGAAGGATTTCCAGCGTTCTTAATTATCGTCATGATCCCGCTCACATATAGTATCGCTGATGGCATTGCGTTCGGATTTATTGCTTATCCTATCTTAAAAGTTGCTCTTGGAAAGCGTAAAGAAGTCGCACCGTCTATGTATATCGTTACATGCTTATTCTTAGCCATGTTCGTATTACATGCTATTGGTTAAGTAAAAACACCGAGGAATTTTCCTCGGTGTTTTTTTACTTAAACCATCCTTTTTTATAAAACCAAGCCATCATCCCACCGCCAATTAGCGCCATTAGAAGTAGACAAATAAAATAACTATATTGTCCACCAAGCTCTGGCATATGCGTAAAGTTCATTCCGTATACTCCCGCAATAAATGTTAATGGCATGAAAATAGTCGAGAATACAGTTAATGTTTTCATAATGTTATTCATATGATGTGAGTTTAATGAAAAATAGCTATCCCGAATATCTGCCGTTAACTCGCGGCTTGCTTCAATCATTTCTGTCAGTTTAAGCAAATGGTCATGTATATCTTTAAAGTAAATCTCATGATCACTTATACCGTAAAAACGAGTCGAATTTAAAATACGATACAATAAATCACGCATCGGAATGATTGTGCGCCTTAGCTTCGATAAATCTGTACGTATATCAAATACTTCTTCTAATACACTTCCTGCTGTCTCACCCGTTAAATTATCATCAATTGCATTTAAATGATCCTCAATGTAATATACAGGCGCAAAATAGTCATCTACAATTTGGTCGATAATTGTATGCGCTACGTGTAAAGGACTATTTTTAATACGCTTCTTTTCCCCAAGTGTTTTCCATACTCTTTCGATTGCATTGTTATGAGAGAAGTGGAAAGAAACAATAAAACGATCACTAATAAATAAATCAATCTCGTGCGGTTCTAATCCATCCTCACCAAATGCATGAAGAACTAAAAAGTTATATCCATCATAAAAATCAACTTTTGGTCTCTGTACATATTCTATACAGTCTTCAATTGCAAGGGGATGGAACTTAAAATGATCTTGCAAAATGTATGTATACTCTTCTTTCGTTGGCTTATATAAATCTAGCCAATACCATACAATATGGTCTTTCGTTGTTTCTTCTAGCGAAACATCATATAATACTTCATCTGTTTTTGTTATTGCACAAATTCTAATCATAATTTCACCCATTATTATTATAAACAAAAAATAGCAAAAAAAGCCAAGGAGAAATACTCCTTGGCCCTTTTTTATTATTCGGTAACGATGCCGTGCACTAATGTTGGTGCATCTACATGTTCGTTAGCAATCTTCATGTTCTCATAAATTTTTGCTTTTACATCGTCCACATTTTCACGGTTTGCGTAAATTGTAACAAGGGATTCACCTTTTTTCACGCTGTCCCCTACTTTTTTGCGAAGCATTAAGCCAACTGCTAAATCAATTTCAGATTCCTTCGTCGCACGTCCTGCTCCTAAAAGCATTGCTGCTGTTCCGATTTCATCTGCAACGATTTCTGATACATAACCGTCTTCCTTCGCTTCTACTTCAATTTTAAACTGTGCTTGTGGTAATTTAGAAGGATCATCAACAACAGAAGCATCGCCGCCTTGCGCTGATAAGAACGTTTTAAATGATTCTAGCGCTTTACCGTTGTTCATTACTTCAATTAATTTCTCACGTGCATCTTCTAAAGATGAAGCTTGTCCAGCAAGGTATACCATTTGACTTCCAAGTGTTAAACATAACTCTTCTAAATCTTTCGGCCCCTTACCTTGTAATGTATCAATTGCTTCTTGTACTTCAAGTGCGTTACCAATCGCCTCACCAAGTGGTTGACTCATATCAGAAATAACAGCCATCGTATTACGACCAACGTTATTACCAATGCGCACCATTGCTTCTGCTAAACGTTTTGCATCTTCATCTGTTTTCATAAATGCACCTGCTCCAGTTTTTACATCAAGAACAATTGCATCTGCACCAGCAGCAATTTTTTTACTCATAATCGAACTTGCAATAAGCGGAATTGAGTTTACTGTTGCCGTTACATCACGAAGTGCATATAACTTTTTATCCGCAGGTGTTAAGTTTCCACTTTGACCAATAACTGCGATTTTGTTTTCATTTACAAGTCGCATGAATTCATCATTTTCGATTTCAACATGGAATCCTGGAACTGCTTCTAATTTATCAATTGTACCACCAGTATGTCCTAACCCACGTCCAGACATTTTTGCAACCGGTACACCTAAAGCGGCTACTAATGGACCTAACACAAGTGTTGTTGTATCACCAACACCACCTGTTGAGTGCTTATCTACTTTTACCCCTTCAATAGCTGATAAGTCGATTGTATCACCGCTATTTACCATTGCCATAGTTAAATCAGCACGTTCTTGATCGTTCATATCTTGGAAGAAAATTGCCATTGCAAGTGAACTTACTTGGTAATCAGGAATATCACCATTCGTATATCCTTCAACAATAAAGTTAATTTCTTCTGTCGTTAATGCATGTCCGTCACGTTTTTTTGCAATTAGGTCCACCATTCTCATTGTGAGGTCACCCCTTCATTTGTTTTACGATTGCTTTTACTAATGCTAAGAAGTTAGCTTTAACACGTTCTGTCGTTTCGATTACTTCATCGTGATGAAGTGGCTGATCTAAAATACCAGCTGCCATATTTGAAATACAAGAAATACCAAGTACTTTCATACCAGCATGACGCGCTACAATTACTTCAGGTACTGTTGACATACCAACTGCATCTCCGCCAAGTGTACGAAGCATACGAATTTCAGCAGGTGTTTCATATACAGGACCTGTCATTCCAACGTATACACCTTCTTGTACTTTAATATTTAAGTCCGCTGCAACTTGTTTCGCTATTTCACGAAGTTCTGTCGTATATGATGTAGACATATCAGGGAAACGTACGCCCATTTCAGAATCATTCGGTCCGATTAATGGATTTGTACCCATGAAGTTAATGTGGTCTGAAATTAACATAAGATCGCCTGGCTCAAATGATGTATTTACACCACCAGCTGCATTTGTTACAACAACTGTTTCTACACCTAGTTCTTTCATAACACGAACTGGGAATGTTACTTTTTGCATGTCGTATCCTTCATAGAAGTGGAAACGTCCTTGCATTGCTACTACTGTTACACCTTGAAGTGTACCGAATACTAGTTGACCTGCATGACCTTCTACAGTTGATACTGGGAATTCAGGGATTTCACTGTAAGGTACTGTTACTGCGTTCTCGATTTCATCTGCTAATACACCTAGTCCAGATCCAAGGATTAGTCCTACTTGTGGCGTTTCTTGAAATTTCTCTTTTAAGTATGAAGCTGATTTTGTAATAAGTTCACGATTCATTTGTTTATCCCCCTATTTCTTTAGCTCGTTTAAGAAGCTTGTTCCGTGTTCTGGCATTTTCACGCCGAAGTTTTCTGCTACCGTTGCACCAATATCAGCAAATGTTTGGCGAATTGATAATTCTTGTCCGCCATCTTTCATGCTTGGGCTATATGCTAATAACGGTACATATTCACGTGTATGATCAGTACCGTGGTGAACTGGATCATTACCGTGGTCTGCTGTAATTAATAATAAATCATCTTCTTTTAGTTTTTCGAATACTTCTGGAAGACGAGCATCATACTCCTGCAGAGCTTCTCCGTACCCTTGTGGATCACGGCGGTGTCCAAATAATGCATCAAAGTCAACTAAGTTCAAGAAGCTAAGACCTGTAAAGTCCATATTTAATGTATCTACAAGCTTATCCATTCCATCCATATTAGACTTCGTACGAAGTGACTCAGTTACACCTTCACCATCATATATGTCAGAGATTTTACCGATAGCAATAACATCGTAGTCACTATCTTTTAATTCATTCATTACCGTACGGCCGAATGGTTTTAATGCATAATCATGACGGTTTGGTGTACGTGTAAAGTTTCCAGGCTCACCAACGAATGGACGAGCGATAACGCGACCTACCATGTATTTCTCATCTAATGTTAATTCACGTGCAATTTTACAAATTTTATATAACTCATCAAGCGGCACTACTTCTTCGTGTGCTGCGATTTGTAATACGCTATCAGCAGAAGTGTAAACGATTAAAGATCCTGTTTCCATTTGCTCTTGACCAAGCTCATCAAGAATCTCAGTTCCAGAAGCTGGTTTATTACCGATGATTTTACGACCTGTTTTTTCTTCTAATTCATCAAGTAATTCTTTCGGGAAGCCTTCAGGGAAAACTTGGAATGGTGTATCAATGTAAAGACCCATAATTTCCCAGTGACCTGTCATTGTATCTTTACCAGTAGATTTCTCTTCCATTTTTGTATAATATCCAAGTGGTTTTTCTACTTTAGAGATACCTTTCATTTCACGAATGTTACCAAGACCTAATTTCACCATGTTAGGCATTTGTAACCCATTCATATGTTCAGCAATGTGACCAATTGTGTCAGATCCTAAATCACCAAATTGCTCAGCATCTGGTGCTTCACCGATTCCAACAGAATCCATTACGACTAGGAATATACGTTTATATTTATTCATAACTGCGACCTCCTATAAGTTCAGTTCTACTTCTTGTAGTATGTTCAAAACGCTATAAAGTGAAACTGTTCTCCATAAGAATTCTCTTTCGTTCTCATTGTCAAACAGTACTTCTTTAATTGATTCTCTAACCTATTTCGTTTACTTCGAAACGACTCAAAAACATTTCTAGTTTTTTCTAAGTCAGATGTCAGACATCTGATACAGATATCATAACATGTTTACGCTTTCTTTTTAATACATTTTCGTAGAATTTCTCATTTTCTTCACACTTCTATTGTAATCCATTATGCAAATAAGTGCTAATTATTTTATGATTTATTTCTTCATATAAAGTGAAACTTTGATTAGTAGGAGTTTAGTTCTTCTCCACTGATTATAAGCCCTCATCAATTGGACGTTTACGGAATAAAAATAAAAAGCAGCTCTAAAGAGCTGCTTTTTATTTTACTTCTACTGTTTCTTCTTTATGTTCATGTAGTTCGCCTTTTTTAACATGAACTTTCACTTTGTAAGAACCATTTTCTTTGAAAGTATGTTTCGTTTCATACTCTCCTTTATTTCCTTCTTTCGCTGGAATAAATTCGTGTTTTTCAACACCATCTTTCCAAATCTCAAGTTGTACTTCAGCACCAGTTAACGCTTCTTCTTTTTGTTTTAAATGAACTTTCATAGTCGATTCAGCATTTGCTTTTATATCACCAGCCATAAGATGGATCATTGTATCGCTTTTATGATCGCCATGCCCTGCACCGTGATGACTATTTTCTTTTTTCGCATCTTCTACTTTCGCATTTCCTACAGCCACTTTTACTTCTGGCATAACATGCATTTCACGTGCATTTGTGTGAGCGATAATATGGTATACTCCATCCGTCTCGAACGTTTTCTCTACTGCATAAACACCTTTTCCTTTATGCTTACCATCTAACATCTCGTGCTTTTCGTCGCCAGCTTTCCAAATTTCAAACTTTACATCATCAGCATCTGTTACTTTTTCTTTTCCTTGTGTAACAAGTGCTTGTACTTCTGTTTTTTCACCAGGTTTAATTTCTTTCGGATTTGTTTGAACTGCTACTTTTACAGCTTCTAGTTTCTGTTCTTTTTTCGGTTCTTCTTTGTTTGTATTACAGCCAGCCAATGCTAGCATCGCGATAAATAAAGTCATAATAAGTTTTTTCATCATCATTTCCTCCTTCATACCTTATTTAGTATAGAGGAAATACATTGTAATATTCTAGTCTTCTGCTGAAAACAATGTACGAAATGTTTGTGAAGTTTTTGTGAAGTACTGTAGCCTTTTGAATCTATGAAAAAAGAGCATAGTAACTATGCTCTCGGATGAAACTGTTTATATACATCTTTTAATCTAGCTTTTGAAACATGCGTATAAATTTGCGTCGTTGAAATATCTGCATGTCCAAGCATTTCTTGCACAGCACGCAAGTCTGCTCCATTTTCTAATAAATGCGTAGCAAAAGAATGGCGCAACGTATGCGGTGTAAGCTCTTTTTCAATATTTGCTTCTTTCGCCAATCGTTTTAAAATTTTCCAAAATCCTTGTCTTGATAATCGATTCCCATGATGGTTTAAAAAGAGTGCATCTACTACTTTTTTACCCATCAATTCTCTTCTTCCCTTTTCAATATACTTTTGAATCGCTTCCGTCGCTAAACTTCCTAGTGGAATAATTCTTTCTTTATTCCCTTTCCCTATGCAACGAACAAATCCCATCGTTAAATGTACATCTTCTAAATTTAAGGCAATTAATTCCGAAACACGAAGTCCTGTTGCATACAATAACTCTAGCATCGCTTTGTCACGAACCCCAAAAGCACTCGTCATTTTCGGTGTCTGAAGTAACGCCTCTACTTCATCGATTGATAGTACTTTCGGTAATTTCCGTTCTCCTTGCGGCGTTTCAATATGTACGGATGGGTCGTGCTCTACCGCCCGTTCACGAAGTAAAAATTGGTGAAACGAACGAATCGATGCAATATGACGTGCTAATGTTTTCGAAGATTTTCCGTTTTCTTTTAAGTGCTGCAGAAAATTAACAATGTGCAAGCGTGTTACTTCATGAAAGCTTTTCGCCTGTTCTACATTTTGCAAATACTTTACATAACTTTTTAAATCACGTTCATAAGATACTACTGTATTTTTCGCTAGTCCTTTTTCGACAACCATATAATGAATAAAATCTTTTAATTGATCTTCCAATCTACACTACTCCCCATTTTCATAGAAAAACATCATTCTATTTACGAAAGCATCCTTTGCCGGCTCTTCATTCCCTGATACTTTTTCTACAGTCTCTTCTTTTGGCTTTTCATAACGATGATAGCTTTCATATTCTTCATTTATCCATAGTATAGCGAAATAAAACAAAATCGTACAACTTGTAAATAATAAAAATACTTTTATCCCATCAAAAGTTAATTTTAAAGCTCGGCGCATTGTAAATTCCTCCAAAATATAAGTTATTACAACATATGCCAAGCTTTCACCAATTTATACCTTATTCAAATAAAAAACCTCTTCCTAGTTAAATAGGAAAAGGTTATTTTTCATCCGTTTCATTTTCTTGACAATTTTTACAAATCCCATGGAATGTTAAACGATGATCCTTCACCTTAAAGCTCCAGTCATGTTCTACTTTCCTTTCCACTTCACCAAGTAAATCTTCTTGTATTTCTTGTACAGCACCACATTGTGTACAAATCAAATGATGGTGGAAACGCTGCGCACCTTCTTGGCGTAAGTCATAGCGTGAAACACCGTCTCCGAAGTTAATCTTATCGACAACTTTTAACTCAGATAATAGTTCTAAAGTTCGATAGACGGTTGCTAATCCGATCTCTGGCGACTTTTCTTTTACAAGGAGGTAAACATCTTCTGCGCTTAAATGATCTTCTTCATTTTCTAGCAGCACACGAACTGTTGCTTCACGTTGCGGTGTTAATTTGTAGCTCGCTGCATGTAATTGCTTCTTAATTCGTTCAATTCTTTCTTCCATTCGGTACTACTCCCTCCTCGCCACTCTTACACCATTATATCAGAAGAAGGGCTTCTGTCAAAAGAAAAACAATAAAAACAAATTGATAATTATTCTCAAAAAGTATTTATTGTTTATTAATAGCCTCAACGACTTCTTTCATTAAAACTGGTGATGCATAAGCTTCTACACTAGAAGCGAGAGCGAGCACCGCTCCAATGATAAGAAAGAAGCATGTATAACGAATTAATAATGGGAATAGCGGCTCGGTTATTTTCCGTATAAATTGATGTCTAATCATTCGTAAGGAAAAGCTTGCAGCAATTGTTGTCATAACGAGAAATACTGGAATGATAATGAGATTTTGCGGCAATACAGAAACGAATGCTAATAATAATCCATTCCATCCATGCTGACTTACTAAAAAACCTACTGTAAATCCGACAACTACTCCTTTTACAAACAATAAAATAAAAATAAGTGGCAATCCAATAATTGAAATCCCTAAAATCCAAATAAATCCAATGTATTTTAATTGTGAAAAGTAACTTTCTCGAAACATTTCGCTTGCAATAGCAAATTCTCCTTTAGAAACTTGTCCAAAAAAACGTTGTAAATAAAATGATAAATCTTGTTTTTGATTTAATTGTAAACTATTTACAAGAATGGCCCCAAATATTACTCCCATCAATAATAAAACAGCGTTAAATATATATAATGAAGAGTTTTCCTGTATGTGAGACATTACACGGTCTTGCCAAGTTTTTCTCCACATTTTTCTTCCCTCCGTTCACACTCTTACTAAAAATGTATGAAAGAAAGAAAAAAGTATGACGAATTAACATTGAAATTCCGCTCTACTTTGCTAAACTAAAAAGTAGAGAATAGGAGGGATTTCTCTTGAAACCATTATTATTAGATTTTCCAACATTATTTCAAACTGAACGCTTACAAGTTCGTAAGCCATTTCCAGGTGATGGTGCAGAAGTGTATGAAGCAATCCAAGCTTCTCTAGAAGACTTAGTACCGTGGATGCCAATTAACGCTGAAACAGAAGAAAGTGCTGAAGAAATCGTTCGTAACGCTCACGGGCAGTTTTTACTTCGTGAAACACTTGATTTTCACTTATACGATAAAGTATCTGGTACATTCATCGGAGCTATAACGCTCAAGCCTGAAAACTGGGATATTCCAAAGTTTTCACTTCACTTCTGGCTGCATAGTGCTTATACAAAACAAGGCTATATGACTGAAGCCATTAAAGGTGCCATCCAATTTGCCTTTGATAAGCTAAGTGCTAGAAGAATTGAAATTCGTACTGATGCAACAAATGCAAATGCATGTAACCTAGCAGAACGTTTAGAATTTATTCTAGAAGGTACAATGGAAAATGATTTCATAGCACCAGATGGTAGCTTACGTGATGCACGCGTATACGCAAAAATCAATTAAAAAACACTCGCCTTTGGCGAGTGTTTATTTTTGTAGTTGTAAATATTGTACTGCAAACATCGTCTTCGCATCATGAATACGAAGATCTTTCATAAGAATAATCGCTTCTTCTAACGATACTTCCATCAATTCCACGAATTCATCTTCATCTAACTCGGCTTTATTTTCTTTTTTCGTCAAACCTGTCGCTTTATATACATATAAAATTTCATCTGCAAATCCTGGAGATGTATAGAAAGAAGTAATAAGCTCCATATTTTCACATACATATCCTGTTTCCTCTTCTAATTCACGAACTGCTGTCACCTCAGGTTTTTCACCAGGTTCTAACTTGCCGGCCGGAATTTCTATAATCGCCTTTTCAAGCGCTTTACGATACTGCTCGACAAGCACAATTTTCCCCTCATCAGTAATAGCAATAATAGCAACTGCACCAGGGTGATTTACAATTTCACGTTTACTCATTGCTCCATTTGGTAATACTACATCATCAACACGAACTTTTATAACTCTACCATCAAAAATCGGTTCAGTTTTTACTGTTCTCTCTGCAAGATTACTCATTCTACTTCATCTCCCTGTTCTATTTCCTATTCTTTCCTCATACATTTTACCACATTGAAAGGAGCGTGATAGAAATGAAAGTTTATATTTTACCAAATCGCGTCACTTTAGTCGGAAAAGCATGGCAAATTCGCCATAAGCTAAAACAATATGGAAAAGAGTATACAACTGTACAAGAGTGGATTACAGCAAATAAAAAGTAAACGTTTGTCAACCTCTTTTCCCTTGCGTACAATAAAGGTAAGGAGGTTGACCTATGAAAAAACGTCAATTAGGAAACTCAGATTTGTTTGTGACAGAAATGGGACTTGGCTGTATGTCTCTCGGTACATCTGAAACAGAAGCTATGCGTATTATCGATGAAGCAATCGATTTAGGAATCAATTTTTTTGATACAGCGGATTTATATGATTATGGATTAAACGAAGAATTTGTTGGAAAAGCCTTAAAAGGGAAACGAGACCAAATTGTTCTTACAACAAAAGTTGGAAATCGATGGACAGAAGAAAAAAACGGGTGGTCTTGGGATCCTTCTAAAAGTTACATAAAGGCTGAAGTGAAAGAAAGTTTACGTAGACTTCAAACTGATTATATTGATCTTTATCAACTTCACGGCGGGACGATTGAAGATCCAATAGATGAAACAATTGAAGCCTTTGAAGAATTAAAAAAAGAAGGTATTATTCGTCATTACGGTATTTCTTCTATACGTCCAAATGTTATCCGTGAATATGCTAAACGTTCCAATATCGTTAGTGTGCTAATGGAATATAGCCTTTTAAATCGTCGCCCTGAAGAATGGTTCCCACTTCTAAGTGAACATCAAATTAGCATTATTGCTCGTGGGCCACTTGCAAAAGGAATTTTAACTGATAATAATGCAAGAAAGATAGAAAGAGTAAAAGAAAAGAATTATCTTTCTTATTCTTACGATGAATTATATGCGACACTTGCGAATGTAAAAGAAATAATCGGAGAAAGCTCTTTAACAGGAACAGCTATTCAATATTGCTTACATAACGAAACTGTTGCAGCTGTTATACCTGGTGCAAGCTCTATTGGGCAATTGAAAGAAAATGCCCAGGCTAGTAAACAAACACGGTTAACAACAGCTCAATATATACAACTTCAGCAAATTGCTAAATGTGATACTTACGCTTTACATCGTTAAAAAGACGCTACCATACTGGTAGCGTCTTTTTATAGCGTATCATATTTATCCGGATTCGTTCCTACATGTAAATTACGATTTAACGTATTAATTTGAGTCATCTCTTCTTCCGTTAATGAAAAATCAAAGATAGAAAAATTCTCCTTAATGCGAGATGGTGTAACAGATTTAGGAATCGTCACTACCCCGCTCTGAATATCCCATCTTAATATAACTTGCGCAGGTGTTTTTTCATATTTCGTAGCAATGGCCTGAATAATCGGGTTCTTGAATACTTCCCCGCCTCTCATTAATGGGCTCCATGCTTCCATTTGAATTTGCTCACCTTGACAGAAATTACGCAATTCAAATTGCGCTAACATCGGATGAAGTTCCACTTGGTTGACCATCGGCTTCACTTTACAATTTGGTAATAACAGTTCTAAATGATGTTTATGAAAATTTGAAACACCAATTGCGCGCACTTTACCTTCTTCATACAGTTTTTCTAGCGCTCGGTACGTATCGACATACTTCCCTCTTATTGGCCAATGTATTAAATATAAATCTACATAGTCCATTTGTAATTTCTTTAAGCTTTTTTCAAACGCCTCAAGTGTTTCCTCGTATCCTTGATCGTCGTTCCAAACTTTTGTTGTAATAAATATGTCTTCTCTCGGAATCCCTGATTCACGAACCGCTTCTCCGACACCGCTTTCATTTTCATATACAGTTGCTGTATCAATCGAACGATATCCAACTTCTAACGCTGTTTTTACTGCTTGTTTTACTTCATCGCCTTCTTTCGCTTTATAAACACCTAGACCAATCATCGGCATTTTTACGCCATTATGAAGTGTAGTTGTTGGAATGTGCACAGTCGTCTCCCTTTCATTCTTACATTTTTTATAAGCTACCACTTTATTTCAACAAGATTCAACCAAAAAGTCAAAACATATGTACAGTTTACATAATAATTTTATACACTAAAACGCAAACTCAATTATTCATATTTCCTTCTCTCCATTCTTTCGCTTTTTCATCAACACTACGCACAAACTCATTTTTTCCTTCCGTATATAACGTGCCATCATATGTATATTTTTCGGCTAATTCTTTCTTTAAGGTTGCATATGCCTCTGCTTCTTCACAATGAGCCATCATATAATCACGAAACGCTAAATGCCTTACTATCTCAGGATTTCCTTTTTCAAAAACGTGTAAGTGATACGAGCGTTTCTCCTCAGTTCCATGAATAAAATAACGACGTCTTGAAATACCATTTTCCCCTTTTACGATATAACCAAGCTCTTCAAAACGTTCATTCCAATGATCTACTCTGTCGATACACTCTACTTCCATAATCATATCTATAATTGGTTTAGCTGCCAGTCCTGGCACTGATGTACTTCCAATATGATGGACTTTCACCATTTCTGGCATCGCCGATTTTAATCGTTCGGCCTCTATTTGAAATTTTTCATTCCAATGATTTTCATGCGGGACGACTACAATTTTTCTCATTAAAACTCCCCTTTTCTTACAAGCTCGTCAAAAAAATGATCAGCGGTATGCACTGATCATTTTTTATATTATTTAAAGTCTTTCCAAGTAAGGCTACTTTCACTTAACAGTTCTTCAAATGATTTATTTTTTTCACGTTCTTTTTGTTCTCGGCGCTTTCTTTCCAGTTCAGCTGCCTCTTTTTCTTCTTCTCTCACTTGCAATTCTTTCTTCTTATTCTTTAATTGCTGCATGAGTGAATCATTTAATTGATCGCCTAATGTAAGCGACTCTTTCTCTGGTCTATTCACTTGCGATTGTCTTTGCATTTGTCTTTGTTTCTTTTTCTTCATGCTACTCACCTTTTACTTTTTTCTCCATTATAGTAGATACACAATGAACTCGACAATAAAAAAGGTTCGTTACTCTATTATTCACTTTTTGTAAATATGTTGATTTTTCAAAAAAAACTAAATTTTTATATAGATATAATCCTATGAATCTATTAAAATTATGTCGTATGATGTCAGATTATAAAAAAGGAGAATTAAATTATGTGGAAAAAAATCATTCCTGCTGTTGCCGTTTTAAGCACCATTACTTTTTCAAGCGTATTTGCCGCTCCCCCATCCCAGACTCCAGCTGAACAAAACCGCTACGTAGACGTACAAATGCTTGGTATTAATGATTTCCATGGACAACTAGATACTGTTAAAAAAATTAATAACAAAGAAGCTGGTGGCGCTGAGTACTTAGCTACTTATTTAAAAGAACGTAAAAAACAAAACCCTAATACACTTCTCGTACATGCTGGCGATATCGTCGGAGCTAGTCCACCAGTTTCAGCGTTGTTACAAGATGAACCAACAATTGAATTTTTAAATGACTTAAAATTCGATGTTGGTACAATCGGAAACCATGAATTTGATGAAGGTATCGATGAAATGAAACGCCTCATTTACGGTGGATATCACGAGAAAACAGGTAATTTCAAAGGTGCTAACTTCCCTTATGTCGCTGCTAACTTCTATAACAAATCAACTGGCCGCTTATTTTTACCACCATTTACTGTAAAAATGGTAGATGGTGTTCCTGTAGGATTCATTGGCGTTGTTACAACCGATACGCCAAATGTCGTGATGCCTACTATGCTTAAAAATGTACAGATCACTGACGAAGTAGAAGCAATTAATAAATCAGCGCAACAATTAAAGCGTCTCGGTGTTAAATCCATCGTCGTCCTTGCCCATGTCGGCGGAACAACTGATGAGTCTGGCGTGACAAATGGAGACCTTACTCGAATTGCAAATGAAACAGACTCGGAAGTTGATGTTATTTTCGGTGGACATAGTCACACGTATGTAAATGGTACTGTAAATAATAAACTAATCGTCCAAGCGAACTCTTATGGAACAGCTTTCTCAGACGTAGATGTAACAATTGATCGTAAAACAAAAGATATTGTAAAGAAAAAAGCTGAAGTGATTACAACATATCATGAAGGTGTGGAACCTGATAAACAAGTAAAACAAAAAATAGATCAATATAAAGAAACAATCGCACCACTTGTAAATGAAGTTGTAGGAAAATCTACAGCACCTATCGACCGTAAACAAAATGATGCTGGTGAATCTACTCTTGGGAATGTAATTGCCGACGCACAGCGTCAAACGATGCAAGCTCAAATCGCACTTATGAATCCTGGTGGCATTCGTAATGACTTAGATGCTGGCGATATTACTTGGGGCGAATTATATGGCATTCAGCCTTTTGGAAACCAATTGATTAAAGTAGATTTAACAGGTCAAGATATTCGCGACATTTTAAATCAACAATGGCAAAAAGGAACAACAAGAATGCTTCAAATTTCAGGTATTCAATATACGTGGGATGCAAATAAACCAAGCGGTGAAAAGGTTACGAATATACGCTTAACAAATGGCGAAGAGTTATCTCCATCTAAAACGTATAGCGTAGTTGCGAATGCTTTCTTAGCTTCTGGCGGTGACGGATTCGTATCATTTAAAAATGGGAAGAATTCAGAAACTGGTCCAAACGACTTTGAAGCGCTAGTCGATTATGTAAAACAATTAAAAGAACCAATTCAGCCAGTTATTGATGGAAGAATTCAAAAGATAAATTAAGTATTTCCCTCATATGCGATCCAGATTTTTATTGTAAAGGATACGCACTTATACTTAATCCACAATATTAGTAAAACCTAAAAAGGATACTCGTTCTTACAATGAACATAGTATCCTTTTCTTTAGTTATCAAAATGTGATGTTTTGTTAAAATCATATTGTTGTAAAAATTGTTGTAACGCCTCTTCTACAAGTTTAGATTTTTGAATTCCTTTCGCTTCTGATATAACGTCTAGTTTTGCTAATATTTCTTTATTAATAGTAAAGGTACGTTTCTTTTTCTCTGTACTTATACTCATAATGGGCACAATTACTTCTTCTCTCTTTCTTAATAAATCATAAATACTTTGTAATTGCTCATAAATTAATAATTGATAATCCGTTTTCGCATATTGAAGGGCTGTCGCTTCTTGGAGTTGTAAGTGACGCGGTTCTTCTCCATCTCCTACAAAAATACGTTTCTTCTGTTCTCCATCATATTCGTATCCAATCAATCTTAATTTCTTTGATAATGTATATGGGCTTATTTCAAGACGTTTTGCTATAATAGCGATGGATTCACGTCTATTTAAGCAATCTATAATTTCTCCAATCGTCACAATTTCCCTCCTCCCGTGTTGAAATGACACTAGTATGGTATGTTACAATGATTTTCTAACAGTATATGCAAAACGAATAGCCTGTGCGATTCATACGATTTCAGAAAAGGAGGATTTCCATATGCTTTTTCGTAGCTATACCCCACAGTTTTATAATGAAAATAAACAACTCATTCCTAATAGTATTGCTACGATGGAAAGCGTTATGATCCATAATCGAAAACAAACTCTCCTTATGCGCGGGCAAAACATAGAGCAGCCAATTTTATTATGCTGTCATGGCGGACCTGGCATGGCACAAATTGGATTTATTCGTCATTTTCAAAAAGAATTGGAGAAACACTTCATCGTTATTAATTGGGATCAGCGCGGGGCAGGTAAATCCTTTTCAATGAAAGATTTCGGAGCAAATTTTACAATCGAACAATTCGTTTCCGATGCAAAAGAAGTGATTCAATATGTACTTAAAAAGTTCAATAAACAGAAACTATTTCTCGCTGGTCATTCTTGGGGAAGCATTATTGGGCTTAACATAGCACATCAATATCCACAGTATATCGAGGCTTACATCGGTATTGGGCAGATTGTACATATGAAACAAAACGAAGAATTGCTATATCAGCATTTAATTCGTTCTGCAAAAAAACATGATCATAAAAAAGCATTAGCGTCCCTTTTGAAATTAGGCAAACCACCATTTTTAGATACAAGACGCCTTATTATTCAAAGAAAGTGGCTTGGCACATTCGGCGGAGCAATCCAAAACGGATCTTCCTTTTCTTTCATACGAAAAGGCTTCTTTTCCCCTGAATATACGCTATTAGATTGGTTCAAGTTTCTCGCAGGAAATTTAAAATCTGGCGTTTTATGGGAAGAAATGTTGACAATCGATTTCTTTTCTTCTATTTCAAGCTTATCTATTCCGGTTTATTTTTGTTCTGGTCGCTATGATTATCAAACTCCTTATGCTCTCGTTCAGGAATATTGTGATGTGATAGAAGCCCCCATAAAAAAAATGATTTGGTTCCCAAATTCAGCACATTCTCCTGATTTAGAAGAACCAGAATTATTCGCCAATTCTTTACAATCAATTAAACAAGAGCTAGCTTTTCAACATTAGTAACAAAAGGCTCTTTTACATTTCATAGAAAACAATTTATAATAATATGTCGCAACTATGTATAAATCTAGCAAAGTGCTTCATATTTACTTGCCTTAACACAATAAAATTTTAGGGAGATTACATTTATTATGAATGCTGTACTCGTCGCAGTAGCAGTTATGCTATTGCTTAGTTTGTTACGTGTCCAGGTCATTGTCGCCATCATTGTTGGAGCTTTAACAGGCGGAATTATCGGTGGACTCGGTATTTCAGAAACTATTAACACTTTTACAACTGGCCTTGGAAACAGTGCTCCAATCGCTTTAAGTTATGCAATGCTTGGCGGTTTCGCTATTTCCCTTTCCAAAACAGGACTTCCAGATGCCATGATTCAAACTGCACTAAAATGGATTGGCAATGAACAAGACACGAAAAAACAAGTTTATTCTAAAATACTTATTTTATTCATCATTTTAACGATGGCTTGTTTCTCACAAAATGTGATTCCTGTTCATATCGCTTTCATCCCTATCTTAATTCCAGCACTTTTAAAAGTATTAAATGAGCTGAAAGTGGATCGCCGACTTGTTACATGTATTATTACATTCGGATTGATTACTCCTTATATGTGGATTCCAGCAGGGTTCGGAAAAATTTATCATGACGTATTGCAAACAAATGCTGCGCAAAGTGGTCTTACATTTGATGTCGCACTTATTCCAAAAGCAATGACTATTCCAGCAATCGGTATGATTATTGGATTATGTGTAGCGGTATTCATTACGTACCGGAAACCTCGTACGTATGAAACAGAACAAGTTCATACTACCGCAAATGAAATCGTTCCCTATACAAAACGTAGCATTACTTTCGGATTGTTATCTATCATAGCCACATTAACTGTTCAATTAGCAACAGAATCAATGATTTTCGGTGCTTTAGCGGGGATTATCGTCTTATCAGTAAGTGGTAGTCTACCTCTTAAAGAAGCAGATGCGATATTAACAAGCGGAATGCGCATGATGTCCTTTATCGGTTTTGTTATGATCGCTGCCGCTGGATTTGGCGCTGTTCTTCGAAAAACAGGACATGTTGAATCTCTTGTGCAAACGAGTGCACATATAATTGGAAATAACAAACCACTCGCTGCATTTCTTATGCTTGTGATTGGACTTCTCGTTACGATGGGAATTGGTTCATCCTTTTCAACCATCCCTATTTTAACAACAATTTTTGTGCCTCTTTGCATGCAGCTTGGATTTAGTCCAATGGCCACAATTGCAATTATCGGTACAGCTGGAGCGCTAGGCGATGCGGGATCTCCAGCATCAGATAGTACACTTGGGCCAACATCCGGTTTAAATGCTGATGGTCAACACCATCATATATGGGATACATGTGTACCAACTTTTCTGCATTATAATATACCGTTACTTATATTCGGCTTTATTGCCGCAATTACATTATAAAAGGTGCGTTTTATACGCACCTTTTACTTTTTTATTTTTTCTTTTAATTGTTGTAAAGCTATTTTCCCATTTTCTTCGGCGCAACTTTCAATTTTCATGAGTGACGAGCCTATCCATTCACTGTCTATGCTCCCGTTCGGTCCAATAATTTTCAACTTATCCGGTATACGGATATTGAAATTTTTCGCTGCTTGAATTAACTCAAAAGTAACCTTTTCACTTGAAGTTACAATTCCATCTATATACGGGTAAGTTTGTAAGAATGTAATAAACTGTTTATTCGTATACCCTTGTACACATACTTCTCGATAAGAGATCCCTTCCTCCCAAACAGCGTCTAAAAATCCTGATATGCGCTCTTCCATTTCTTCACTATCTTCTCCCTCATCGAAATAAGCAAGAAATTGACAGCCTTTTTCTTTTAATAAAGAAACCGTTCTTTGTCCACTTTCATAATAATTTGCATGGGATTTTTGTTCATCAATCACAACAAATGGAAGTGGAATTTCTCCTATACTTTTAAAAACGGATCTTGTTAAAATAACACCTGCAACGTTATTTTCCTTCAACATATATATGTATCTATCTTTATTCTCTATATTACAAACAATGATTTGATATCCTTCTTTATATGCTATTTCCTCAATACAATGTAGCAAAGGGATGTTTGATAGGTCATATAGATTATCTACAAGTAATGCAATTATCGTTGAATTCTCTTTAAATAATGGCTTTGCTGCATTATTTGGCCTATAACGTAATTCCCCAATTGCTTCCTTTACTTGTTTTACTGTGTCCTCATGAACGTATCCTTTTTCATTAATAACTCGTGAAACGGTTGCGACTGAAACACCTGCCAATTTTGCAACATCACGTATAGTTGCCACATCGTCACCCCTTAATATGGTAATAGATTACAATTTTACGGTAACCTAAATTACAATATTCGTCAAGGTTAATAACTTATATTTCTGAAAATTGTTACATCAATTTATTAAACGATACTCCAACTGTATTTCATGTAAAATTGGGATGTTATCATATCCGATACGCGGAATTTCTTTCTTTATTTTTCGTGCCTCTTCCACTGCATTCACATATAAATTAGTCATCACAAAATTACGTTTTTGGTAAAAACGTAACGCATTCATATTATCATTTGTTGTTATGAGCCAAACCCGCCCGCACCGTTCTTCTTCTGCAAATTGTAATACACAATCTACAAGTTTCGTCCCTATTCCTTTTCTTTCTTCAAAGCTATCTAACGATACAATTTCACAAATATTTCCGGTCACTTCATACGTTATAATTCCGATTATTCTGTCATCCAAGAGCGCAACAAATCCTGGCAACTCTTCTAACTGATGCCCCTTACCACGTGAAACCATCAATGAACTCCCCCAGTTCTCACACATGAACATTCGGATTGTTTCTTTCATCGCTGGCGTAATTTTTTGTATATACACCATTTCCTATTTCTCCCCTTTTCTATCATTGTGATACAATGTAAGTGTATCACATGTAACGGTATTTGGAGGATGAGGTAAAGTATGAAACGTTTTTTTGCAGCATTGTTTACTATACTAGGTGCGATAACTGCCCTTGGGATTTTCTTTACAAATAAAGTGATGTACTTAAAGAAAAAAACAGAGGAAGAAGTACTCGAAAGAGAAACGAAAAAACATTTTCGTTTAGAGGATTTTGATGCTCTTCATAAAGAAGAAATTCATATTCCTTCGCAATTCGGATATGATCTTCACGGATATTACATTCCTGCTGGTCATTCCAATAAGTTTATGATTTTTTGTCACGGCGTAACTGTAAATAAAATGAACTCTGTAAAATATGCAAGGTTATTTTTAAACAGAGGGTATAATGTCGTTATTTATGATCATCGTCGTCATGGTAAAACTGGTGGAAAAACAACAAGCTATGGATACTATGAAAAACATGATTTAAAATCTGTAGTTGACTGGCTAAAAAGTCGCTTTGGAACAAATATAACACTCGGTATTCATGGTGAATCTATGGGAGCTGCAACACTTCTTCAATACGCAGGACTTGTAGAAGATGGTGCTGATTTCTATATTGCAGATTGTCCTTTTTCTGATTTCTACGGGCAATTACAACACCGTTTAAAGGTTGAATTCCATTTACCTAAATGGCCTTTATTACCTTTAGCAAATGCTTTTTTAAAAGTACGTGACGGTTATACGATTCGCGAAGTTTCACCAATCGATTGTATAAAAAATATTAATAATCCCGTCCTCTTTATTCATAGTAAAGATGATGATTATATTTTAGCTGATATGACGAAATCACTATATGAAGCAAAAGAAAACAATAAACAACTTTATATTGCAGAACGCGGTGCACACGCTTGCTCTTATAACGAAAATAAAGAAGAGTATGAAGCAGCCGTTGATCAATTTTTAAACTCATATGTAAAAGAAACAAAAAACAGGCTTGCATAAGCCTGTTTTTTTATTGCGCTAAAACGTCTGTAACTTGTTCCATATTTACAGAAATCCATTGCATTGCATCATCTAACGTTGGAAATTCTGTCGTTTGAAATGTTACTTCATCTTGAAGTAACCAAACATCCTTTGCCTCTTGCCCTACACCTGCAATGGACCAATGTAACAAACTATATGGATGATTATCATTCAAAAATGATGCCCACGTGCGCTCATTTGCAATGTTTCGTAATGTATGTAATTGTTTATCCATCTCTCGTCACCTTACTCTAGTCAGTTATAAAAAACATTATAACACTCTCTTCTCTCCCAAAGAAAGTGCTCATTTTATATTGTCAAGTACTTCTCTTAATTATATGATGAAATTAAGCGTTTGGGAAGGAGGGATAGCGTTGGCGAAAGTACAAATTAAAGTAAATGATAATGGCTCTTTTCGCGTTACAGGGGACGT
This sequence comes from Bacillus pretiosus, assembly GCF_052947655.1. Lineage (NCBI taxonomy): Bacteria > Bacillati > Bacillota > Bacilli > Caryophanales > Bacillaceae > Bacillus > Bacillus pretiosus. The sequence continues at coordinate 3,962,051 of NZ_CM129593.1, forward strand.
GGAATTAGTCGATTCACAAGGGAATGTATTCCCAGCAAAACCGGCATTTTCTTTATGCCGTTGTGGTTTATCAAAAAATATGCCTTATTGTGATGCTTCGCATAAAGGGAAATTCGAGTCTGTCGTTAGAGCACCAGAGGCAGAATAATTTTACATGTGACATGCACATTTTTTTGTGCATGTTTTTTCTTTTCATTAACTCTCGTCCCCCTTTTCCTTACAACATTCCTCGTACTTTTGTCCTCATTCCAACTTACATATATTTTCACACAATTCTTCACATTCGAATATTTTTTTCTAGCCTTTTATTTTTTTTGTGCTATAATTTGAGCAAACAACATCCTTCGGGGTCGGGTGAAATTCCCAACCGGCGGTGATGAAGTGCAAACTTCTAAGTCCGTGACCCGTTTTCAACTCGAAAACGGTGGATCTAGTGAAACTCTAGGGCCGACAGTATAGTCTGGATGGGAGAAGGATATGTTTTCTAGTAATTTTATATAGCGAATACACTTTTATTTCAGTATGCATATTTTTAAAGTTTCGTTTTGAATCTTTATATATGTTTTATTTTGTATACTTATGTTTCTATACTGAAATAAAAAGATACGACTAGCGTTTGAAAAATTCGATATTTTTGCTAGGTTTTTTCCTTATGCAAAAATACCAATCAACGTTAGGTTTCTTTCCTGTACTTTCGTATTCGAACTATATTTCTAGAAATCACGTCTCCCAAACCCCAAGGATATAAAATCCTTGGGGTTTTTTGATTTTTTCAGGAGAGGTGAAGAGAATGACAGATCAAGAATATATGAGGATTGCCCTACAGTTAGCAGAAGGGACATCTGGACAAACAAGTCCAAACCCTATGGTTGGTGCTGTTGTTGTAAAAGAAGGAAACATCGTCGGTATTGGCGCTCATTTACGTGCTGGTGAAGAACACGCAGAAGTTCACGCGCTTCATATGGCTGGTGAAAAAGCAAAAGGAGCTACCGTGTATGTAACACTTGAACCGTGTAGCCATTTTGGAAAAACACCACCTTGCTGTGAATTACTCATCAAAAAAGAAGTTAAGCGCGTTGTAATCGCTACTCTTGATTGTAATCCGCTCGTTTCTGGTAATGGAAAAAGGAGATTAGAAGAAGCTGGAATCGAAGTAACGACTGGTGTTCTTGAAGCGGAAGCAGTTTTACTAAATCGTTTCTTTTTTCACTACATGAAAACGAAGCGTCCATTTGTAACAATAAAAACAGCGATGAGCTTAGATGGAAAAACAGCAACTGTCACGGGTGAAAGTAAGTGGATTACAGGTGAAGAAGCACGAGCTGATGTTCACCAATATCGTCATACACATGATGCGATTCTCGTTGGAGTGAATACAGTTATAGCTGATAATCCGCATTTAACGACAAGAATTCCTAACGGAGGTAAAAATCCTATTCGTGTTATTTTAGATACCCATTTACGAACGCCACCATCTTCTCATGTCATAACAGATGGTTTAGCACCGACATGGATTATTGTCGGTAAGGATGTAAATAAAGAGAAAATAGCTTCTTATGAATCTGAAAATATAGCTATATTCCAAATGAAAACAAAACATATAGAAATCAAGGACCTCCTTTTCTTTCTTGGAGAGAAGCAAATTCTTTCTCTATTCGTTGAAGGTGGTCAAACAGTTCACGCAAGCTTCTTACAAACAAAGCATTTCAATGAAATTATAACTTATATAAGCCCGATATTAATTGGTGGGAATGATGCCCCTACTTTATTTGGTGGAAATGGTTTCGCAGCATTGCAAGATGCACTTTCCTTGGAAATTCAAGAGATGAAACAAATTGGTGATGATATAAAAATCGTTGCGAATGCCCGAAGTGAGGTGACGGAATGTTTACAGGAATTGTAGAAGAATTAGGAACGATTGCAAACATGCAACAAAGCGGAGAAGCGATGAAGTTAACGATCCATGCGAATAAAATTTTATCAGATGTTCACTTAGGTGATAGTATCGCGGTTAACGGTATTTGCTTAACTGTAACGAGTTTCACAACAGCTTCATTCACAGTGGATGCAATGCCTGAAACGATGCAATCAACATCACTTCGCATGCTTAAACAACACTCTAAAGTAAATTTAGAGCGGGCGATAGCTGCAAACGGACGATTCGGTGGGCATTTCGTTTCAGGACATATTGATGGCATTGGAACGATATTAAACAAAAAACAGCACTATAATGCCGTCTATTACAAAATAGCTATTTCTGATGAATTGCTGCGCTATTGTTTGCATAAAGGTTCCGTTGCTGTTGATGGAACGAGTTTAACAATATTTGATATAGACGAATCTTCCATCACAATCTCACTCATCCCGCACACAGTAAGTGAATCTGTTATCGGAGCAAAGAATGCCGGTGACATCGTAAACATTGAGTGTGACATGATCGGTAAATATATCGAACGCTTTATTTCTAAACCTGTAAAACGAACAGGTTCAATGAGCGAAAGCTTTTTACAAGAAAACGGATTTCTATAAGGGGGAAGCATTATGTTTCATCGTATTGAAGAAGCTCTAGAAGATTTAAAACAAGGAAAAGTCGTTATCGTATGCGATGATGAAAACCGTGAAAATGAAGGCGACTTTATCGCTTTAGCAGAGTATATTACGCCAGAAACGATTAACTTTATGATTACACATGGGCGTGGTCTCGTTTGTGTACCGATTACGGAAGAATACGCAGAACGTCTACAATTAGAACCAATGGTAGCTCATAATACAGATTCGCATCATACTGCATTTACAGTGAGTATTGATCATGTTTCTACAACAACAGGGATTAGCGCTCACGAACGGGCAACTACGATACAAGAATTATTAAACCCTGCATCAAAAGGTGCTGATTTCAATCGTCCTGGACATATCTTTCCATTAATCGCGAAAGAAGGCGGTGTCCTACGCCGAGCTGGTCATACAGAAGCTGCTGTCGATTTAGCCAGACTTTGCGGAGCAGAACCAGCTGGAGTCATTTGCGAGATTATTAATGAGGACGGTACGATGGCACGCGTACCTGATTTACTACAGTGTGCAAAACAATTTGATATAAAAATGATTACAATAGAAGATTTAATTGCTTACCGCCGCCACCATGAAACACTAGTGACGCGAGAAGTGGAAATTACATTGCCTACAGATTTCGGTACTTTCCATGCAATTGGCTATTCTAATTCATTAGATACGAAAGAACATATCGCACTCGTAAAAGGTGATATTTCAACAGGAGAGCCTGTACTTGTACGCGTTCATTCAGAGTGCTTAACAGGAGATGTATTTGGCTCGTGCCGCTGTGATTGCGGACCACAACTCCATGCTGCACTTGCTCAAATTGAGCGTGAAGGAAAAGGCGTTCTTCTCTATATGAGACAAGAAGGACGAGGCATTGGCCTTCTTAATAAGCTTCGCGCTTATAAGTTACAAGAAGAAGGATTCGATACTGTAGAAGCAAACGAAAAACTTGGGTTCCCAGCTGATTTGCGTGATTACGGTATTGGCGCTCAAATTTTAAAAGATTTAGGTTTACAACATTTACGATTATTAACGAATAATCCACGAAAAATTGCTGGCTTACAAGGTTACGATTTAGAAGTAATCGAGCGTGTACCATTGCAAATGCCAACAAAAGAAGAGAATAAAACGTATTTACAAACGAAAGTAAACAAATTAGGACATTTATTAAACTTATAATTAAGGGAGAGGTTTATTATGGTATTCGAAGGTCATTTAGTTGGTACAGGATTAAAAGTTGGGGTTGTTGTTGGACGTTTTAATGAATTTATTACAAGTAAGTTACTCGGCGGAGCTTTAGATGGATTAAAGCGTCACGGTGTAGAAGAAACTGATATCGATGTTGCTTGGGTTCCTGGCGCATTCGAAATTCCTTTAATCGCTAAAAAGATGGCTAATAGCGGAAAGTATGATGCTGTAATTACGTTAGGTACTGTAATTCGTGGTGCTACAACACATTACGATTACGTTTGTAATGAAGTAGCAAAAGGAGTTGCATCTTTATCACTACAAACAGACATCCCAGTTATTTTCGGTGTATTAACGACTGAAACGATCGAGCAAGCGATTGAACGCGCGGGCACGAAAGCAGGTAATAAAGGCTATGAATCCGCCGTTGCTGCGATTGAAATGGCTCATTTATCAAAACAATGGGCATAAAAAATAAAAAAGAGGCTGCGGCCTCTTTTTTATTTTTTTACTTTTTTCCGTACATCTTTTATTAATTCATCCATTGTTTTTCCTTCTGTTTGTATACGAAGCGTTTGTGCTGTTCTCCATACATTCTCTCTTTTCTTCGCTTCTTCTATAATAGTAATTTCTTTTCGCACTTCCTTTAAATCTTTCCCTTCTGTTTTCAATCCAAAATGTTCAGCTTTCGTTCGAAAATGTTGTTCAATTCGTTGTTGCATTTCTTTTTGTTCAGGATTTTCGGCAGCCTTAACTGGATCAGCACTTATTGCTTTTAGTAAAATTAGACAAGTCATAATCGCTAATATATATTTGTGCATGTAAAATCCTCCAACCCAATATAAATTACATATTTACTATGTACAATTGGGGCTTGGAAAATTCGTCCACCAAAATTCTTTTTTCCGCTCAAAAACCAATAGTATCAAGCTTTCAAAACTATTTATTACATTTTATTTACAAAAAAAGCAAACTCTTTTACAAGTTTGCTTTTTATCTATCTTATAATGCACATTCTTCAATCTCAAACCCTAAATCTTCAATCATACCCCAGTCTGCAGTCGGTTCTTGTCCAGCTGTCGTTAAGTAATCTCCAACAAAAATAGAATTTGCTGCAAATAAACCGATTGGCTGCACAGAGCGTAAATTGATTTCACGTCCTCCTGAAATACGAATTTCTTTCGTTGGGTTTACAAAACGCATCATCGCCAGTACTTTTAAACATTCTATCGGCGTTAATTCTTTTTGTCCTTCAAGCGGCGTACCCTTTACAGCAACAAGGAAATTACATGGAATTGAATCTGCATCTATACGTTGTAATTCAAATGCAATTTCAGCACGTTCTTCTATTGTCTCCCCCATTCCAAAAATTGCCCCAGAGCATGGTGAAATGCCTGCTTGTTTCGCTTTTTGAACTGTATCAACACGATCGTCATACGTATGAGTGGAGCAAATACTTTCGTAATTATTTGCATGTGTATTTAAGTTGTGGTTATAACGATGTACACCCGCTTCTGCTAAACGTCCTGCTTGATCTTCGTTTAAGAAACCTAAACAACAACAAATCTTCAAATCTGTCGTTTCACGAATCTCCTTAACTGCTCCAATTACGTGATTCACCTCTTTATCCGTCGGGCGACGACCAGATGCTACAATACAATATGTACCCGCTTTACGGCGAATTGCTTCGTGTGCTCCTTCTACAATCTTTTCCTGCGTTAGCCATGCATATTTATCAATCGGCGCCTCTGAAATAATAGACTGTGAACAATATCCGCAATCTTCAGGACATAATCCAGATTTCGTATTAATAATCATATTCAATTTTACTTTCTTACCAAAGTGATGATGGCGAATGATGTAAGCTGCATTCATAATTTCTAACACTTCTGTATCATCAGCTTCTAATATTGCAATTGCATCCTCTTTCGTAATCATTTTCTCTTCTACTACGTCATGTGCAAGTTTTTTCCAATCCCTTTTTGTTTGTACTTGTTTCATTTCATCTCTTCCCCTCTTTTGTTATATGCATAAATAAAGCATGATACGTCGCCATTATCCCTTCATTTTCCGTGAAGTCTCTTTCGTATATGCGAAGCATCGCACGAAAGAGTGAGGGACTTTGACAATATGATTCTTCATTACTATTGGTCGCTCCTACTTTTCGAATAGAGTGTAGAAACTCCCTAACTTCTGTAAATCTCTCTATGTAACATGTTTCAGAAACATGCACATCCCCTGTTTCTATTTCACACATATGGCGCAACTGATTTTTCGAATAAAAAAGTTGCCCAATCGATGTTTCATTTTGTATATTTTTTTCTTCTTTCGCCCGCTGGAACGAAGCATGCAATTCTTGAAATGTTTCATGTCCAAACGTTGAAAAGAGTAATATCCCATCTATAGACAAATGATGAAATAAATTTCTTATCACTTGTTTTAAATCATTTAGCCATTGAAATGTGGCATTTGAAATAATGACATCATATGTTTCTTCTAGTCGTAATCTTTCGATATCCTCACAGTAAAACGTTACATTTTTCACATTTTGTCTAGTTTTCGCAACTGCAATCATACTTTCAGCAAAATCAATGGCTGTAATATGTGCTTTCGGAAATAAGTTTGATAATTGCTCTGTAACATATCCTGTTCCGCATCCAAGTTCTAAAATACGTATCGATGAATTTGCACTATATCGCCGATTCAATGTAGAAAGTAATGAATGTGCCATCTTTTTTTGTACATTTGCATATTGATCGTAGGATACAGATGCCGCGTTAAACCGTTTTTGAAGTAACGTTTTGTTGATCATGTCGTATCCCCTCTACAAATTGAATTATCTCATTTCCGCAATATTCGAAATTCGTTACGCATAATGCGTGTCCAGCCTCACTTACTACCTTGAGCGTGGCAGTCTCATTCTCAGCCATACTACGCGCTGCAGACAATGGACAAATTACATCCTGCTCTCCGTGAATAAGTAGTATAGGGACTTTAATTTCTTTCAGTTCTTCTCTCATATCTGCTTCTATTAAATACTCCAAACCTAATTGCAAAGACTGAATAGAATCACCTTTAAAGCGTTTTATCATATCTTCAAACCTTTTATTCTCTTTCAGCTCATCTTTTGTAAACATATTTTCATAAAACCGCTTGAGCGTATCTTCTTTCTTTCTCGCTAAATTCTTTTTCAGCCGTTCTACATGCAGAGTATTCCATCCACTCGTATAATCGCTCGTATTTGTAAATTTGGCAGTACCACCAATTAGTACGATACCTTTTGCCTTAACCTTTTTATGAGCTTGAACTGCTGCTAACGCTCCTAGTGACCATCCAACTAAAATTACATTTTCATCTTTTGCTACATCTATTATTCGCCCCGCAAATTCACTTTGTTCTTTCACATTACGCCAATTGATACATTGAACAGAATATCCTTTAAAATACGGCAGAACTAAAGTCCAAACACCTTCTTCCATTCCCCATCCAGGAATAAAAATAACCTTTAGCTCTTTCATACGAAAAACCCCTCTTCTTTACCAATGCGTATAATATGCTGAATAGCCCATTTCAAATCAGCTATTGTATGTTGGGACGTAACTGCAAAACGGACCCGTGAACTATTAACTGGAACCGTTGGTGGACGAATTGCAATTGCTGCAATACCTACCTCTTGCAGCCTTCTACTAAACCGTAAAGCTGCTTCATTTGAACCGACTACAATCGGTACAATATGAGTTGAGCTATTCCCAATATCAAAACCAGCTTCTTGCAAATGTGTCCTAAAATATGCTCCATTCTCTATAAGCCTCTCTCTTCTTTCATTATCTTCTTTCACAATTTCAATTGCTTTTTGCACTGCTCCTAACGTTCCTGGTGGTAAAGCTGTTGTAAAAATAAAGCTTCTCATCATATTTTGTAAATACTCTATATACATTGCATCACCTGTCAAATACGCGCCATAACACCCTAGAGCTTTGCTAAACGTCCCCATATGTATATCAATTTTTTGAGCAATATCTTTTTCTATATGAGACAACCCTGCTCCATCAATTCCATATATTCCACTCGCATGTGCTTCATCGACTATAATGATTGCCCCGTATTTCTCTTTCAGCTCCACTAACTCTCTCAAATACGCAGTATCACCATCCATACTAAAAACAGTATCCGTTACGATTAATTTCTTCTTTTTGGGCGGCGCTGCTTGCAACAGCTTCTCTAAATGATCTAAATCATTATGACGATACCTTTTATGCTCTGCTCCGCTTAATATAATCCCATCAACGATGCTTGCGTGATTTAATTTGTCACTAAACACAATATCGTGACGACAGGCTAATGAAGAAATCACTCCAACATTTGCGGTATATCCACTATTTACAACTAAGGCTTTTTCAGTGCCTTTCCATTCGCATATACTTCTCTCAACCTCTTCATACAGTGAATAATTTCCTACAACGAGCCTTGATGCTGTCGCTCCAGTTCCATATTTTCTTGTGCATGCAATAGCAGCTTCTTTTAACCTCTCATCTCCAGCTAACCCTAAATAATTATTTGACGCTAAATTTAGCATCCTTTTTTCATCTCGAATAAGCCATGTCTCTTCTGCTTGTTCTGTTACATGCAAATTGCGATACTGTCCTTGTTCATTTAATTGTTGCAATTTAGATTGAAGATGTGTGCGCCACGTTTGATTCATTTCGGATGAACTCCTCTAATTTTGAAATCATTATATACTCTTTTGCAGATTCCAAGACTTCTTCTTTTGTAAACGCACCTTCAAAGAATGGTAATAAACCTAAAACCGGTACCCCACTTAGCTCTTCAATCATTTCTTTATTTTCTTGTACTCTTTCCATTTCACATTCTTTGCGGCCGGATAAAATTACACCTGCTACTGTTAAGCCCTGTGCCTTTGCATAAGCAATTGTTAAAACTGTATGATTTACTGTTCCTAATGTAGGGCGTGCGACTATAATAAGAGGAAGCTGTAATTCCTTTGCGAAATCAATTACTAAAGCGTCTTCTGTATATGGAACAGCCAGTCCACCTGCTCCTTCTACAAATAGGCTATTAAACTCTTTCAATAGTTCATTATAATGATCCATAATGTCTTTTAAATGTACTACTCTTCCAGCTCTTTTCATGGCAAGTCTCGGAGCAAGAGGTTCTTCAATAGAATAAGGGCAAATTTCATCTTCTTTTGTTGGTACACCCGATAATGCTTTTAACCTTGCTGCATCTCCCTCTGGATTTGATGCAACATGTCCACTTTGCAACGGTTTATATACCCCGATGTTATATCCCAATTCTCTAAATACACCTGCTAATGCACCCGCAACTACAGTTTTCCCCACTTCAGTATCCGTTGCTGTAACAAAAAAACCGCCCATTATTCTCCCTCCGTAACATCCGAGATTGCTTTATACAAAATACGTAACATATCATCAATCTCATCAATTGTAGAAGCAAGAGGAGGCATAAATACAATCGTATTACCGAGTGGTCGCAAAATCATGCCCAGCTCTCTTGAACGTTTACATACTTGAACACCGACTCTCTCTGTCCATTCAAACGCTTCTTTCGTTACTTTATTCTTCACAAGTTCAATTCCAACCATTAACCCGCACTGACGAATATCCCCTACATGTTTATACGCAAAGAGCGATTCTAATTGCGTCGCTACATATTCTGTCTTACTTGCCACTTCTTCTATTAAATTTGTTTTCTCGTATAGCTCTAGATTCGCAATGGCTACCGCACACCCTAACGGATTCCCTGTATAACTATGACCGTGGAAAAATGTTTTTTGTTCTTCATAGTCTCCTAAAAAGGCATTATAAATTTCATCTGTCGTTACGGTGATTGCAACTGGTAAATATCCACCTGTTAAACCTTTTCCGGCTGTTAAAATGTCCGGCGTTACATTTTCATGTTCACATGCAAACATTTTCCCGGTACGCCCAAATCCAGTCGCTACCTCATCTGTAATAAATAAAACATTATATTTTGTACATAAATTACGGAGCCCTCTTAAGTATCCTTTTGGCATTGTAATCATACCGCCAGCACCTTGCATTAAAGGCTCTACAATAATCGCCGCAATTTCTTCATGCTTTTCTTTCAGCAGCTCTTCCATTTCTTCTAAATGTTTTTTCACAATTTCCTCCTTATTATTTCCATAAGGAGAACGATATGTATATGGATACGGCATTTTAATTGCCTCAAATAAAAGTGAACTATACACTTGGTGAAACAAGTCTATCGCTCCTACTGAAACAGCTCCAATTGTATCACCGTGATACGCTTCTTTTAATGTAACAAATCTTTGTTTCTTCGGTTTTCCTTTATGCTGCCAATATTGAAAGGCCATCTTAATTGCAATTTCAACGGCGCTAGAACCGGAGTCTGAATAGAATACTTTCTTCAAACCTTCTGGCACAACTTCAATTATTTTTTCTGCTAATAAAATAGATGGAACGTTAGCAAGTCCTAACATAGTAGAATGGGCAATTTTATTTAATTGCTCACGAATTGCTTCATCTAATTCTGGTACTTGATGTCCGTGAACATTTAACCAAATAGATGAAACACCATCCCAATATTCATTTCCATTTACATCGTATAGCTTTCTTCCCTCTCCACGTTCAATAATGACAGGGTCTTCTTCTAAATAATCTTTCATTTGTGTAAACGGATGCCATACATAAGCTTTATTTTTCTCCGATAATTCTTCATATGTATAAGACGATTTTTCAGTCGTATTACTATTAACAGTCACAATTGTCACCCCTAATGTTAACTAATTTATAAATAAAGTTAACATTAAATTTAAATGACTGTCAATTATTTTTAAATCAAATAGTTCTTAAAAAAGAACAACTTATCATACGATAAGTTGTTCTACTTTCCGTGTTGTACCTTTCCGATTTCTAAAATAATCTCTTCATCTTTTTTTCCTTCTGTATCAATTCCAAGTTGTTTTGCATGTTCAATTAATAAATCATGGCGCTTCTCAAATCTTGCGGTATTTACTTCTTTCGTAACCTCTTCTTTTGTTTTCCCTTCAGTAGAAACTCCTAGTTTCTCAGCTGCTTTTTCCATCGACTTCTTCTCTTCCGTTTCTTTCGCTTTCTTCACTTCTAACTGCTGTATTTGCTTTTGTTTCGCCTGCTCTGATTCAGCTGCAAAAGCTGTGTAAATTCCAGCACTTCCGCCAATGACTAGTAAGGTGGTAAAAAGAATTATTTTTTTCTTCACTCTTTCCTCCCCTTTCAAATTCATTATAACGTACAAATTTAGAACATTAAAAACATTTAACCTTTATTTCCCTAAAAAAATATTGAACATTTTTATTGACATATAAGATGAAAATGTGATAAAAATTTAACTAACATCATATGAATCGGCATTGATAGGATTTAGTAGTATTTCGATTTCTGATTTCAGAGAGCTGGTGGTCGGTGCGAACCAGTACAGAGCGAATTATGAATTACCCCCTGGAGCTTCTTTTGCGAAACGTAAGGAGTAGTGAAAGACGGTTATAGACCGTTATATCTAAAGAGTGGTGAAACGAAACTGTTTCACAATTTAGGGTGGTACCGCGAATTTTTCGTCCCTGCATATATTGCAGGGGCGTTTTTATTTTATTAGCGCATATCATACGACCCTTTATTTTGTGATACATTCATTTCACAAGCTAGGGTGGTACCGCGATATCTTCGTCCCTGCATAATTATATGCAGGGACGTTTTTTTATCCAATCATTTCCGTATCATATTGAAGGACCAACAATTACCGATAATTTGTCACAAAATTCTAAATTTTAGAAGGAAATACACAATATTGGCGAATTTTATATAAAAAAGAGCTATTTTAAATTACTTAGGAGGGGAAAACAATGGTTTCAAAAATTGAATCTGTTCTTTTAACATTATTTATCTTTTTCTGTATTGGCTTTAGTGTTATTCAATTAGAAGTTTCACCACACATCCCAATTTTATTTGGTATCGTTCTTTTATTAGCATTTGGATTTATGAAAAAAATCTCTTGGTCTACTATGGAAAAAGGGATGATCAGTAGTATTTCAGCTGGTATTCCATCTATTTTTATTTTCTTGCTTGTAGGCGTATTAATTAGTGTTTGGATCGCTGCTGGAACAATTCCAACTTTAATGGTATACGGCTTCCAGCTTGTATCTCCAAAGATTTTCGTTCCAACTGTTTTTGTTGTTTGTGCAATTGTTGGAACAAGTATCGGTAGTGCCTTTACAACTGCCGCAACTGTAGGACTTGCCTTTATGGGTATGGGTAGTGCTCTCGGATACGATCCAGCTCTAATCGCTGGTGCAATTATTTCTGGTGCATTCTTTGGAGATAAAATGTCTCCTTTATCTGATACAACAAACTTAGCTCCTGCTGTAACGGGTGTAGATTTATTTGAGCATATTCGTAACATGCTTTGGACAACAGTTCCAGCTTTCATTATTGCTTTTATCGCATTTTTCATTTTAGGAGGCGGTACTAGCGGAGACGTTGACTTCACAAACTTTATTAGCACTTTAGAGAAAAATACGACGATTTCTATCGTTACACTAATTCCAATTTTATTACTGTTCCTATTCGCATTTAAAAAAGTTCCAGCAGTTCCAACATTACTTGCAGGAATTGTGGTAGGAATTATTATTCTCTTTATTTTTAAACCTAGCACTTCTTTAGCTGATTTAATGAAAATTATGCAAGACGGATACGTTTCTAAAACTGGTATTAAAGACATTGATAGCTTACTATCTCGCGGTGGTCTACAAAGTATGATGATGTCGATTGCACTTATTTTCCTGGCTCTTTGTATGGGAGGATTATTACAAGGAATGGGTATTATTACGCAGCTCATGAATATCATCTCTAGCTTCGTAAAAAATAGCACACGTTTAATTATTTCTACTGCTTCAACTGCAATTGGTGTAAACTTCTTACTTGGTGAGCAGTACTTATCCATCGTTTTAACAGGACAAGCATTTGCTAATAAATACGATGAAGTCGGTTTAGAACGTCGGAATTTATCACGAGTACTAGAAGATGCAGGTACAGTTATTAACCCTCTCGTACCATGGGGAGTAAGTGGTGTATTCTTATCGAACGTCCTTGGCGTTCCGACATTTGATTACCTTCCATTCGCAATTTTCTGTTTAGCTTGCCCAGTCTTAACAATTATTGTTGGTTTCACTGGATTTGGTCTTTCATGGAAGAAAGAAAAAGCAGTAACAATTTCATAATATACTAAAAAGGATTACCTGAATCGGTAATCCTTTTTATATTTCTCCACTATCTATTTGCTTTCTTTCTTCTAAATAACAGAAGTAATCCCGCTCCAACAAACGCCAAGCCTGCTCCAATTGTAGAAGCAACACTTGTACCTGTTTTCGGTAAATCACGGTCTTCTTTATTTTCACTTACAGTTGTTGTTTCTTTTGAGTTTTGATTATCCGTTGTAGTTTGTCCAGATCCTGCATTATTTGCTTCATTTGTTGGTGGTGTCGTTGGATTTTCTCCATTACTACCTTCATCTGTTGGTGGTGTCGTTGGATTTCCTCCATTATTTCCTTCACCTGTTGGTGGTGTCATTGGATTTCCTCCATTATTCCCTTCACCTGTTGGTGGTGTCGTTGGATTTCCTCCATTATTCCCTTCACCTGTTGGCGGTGTCGTTGGATTCTCTCCACCAGTTTCCTTATCATCATCGTTCTTCTTCGTTATATCAATTGCATATTTAGCAAATTCATTTTCAGATGGTCCAACATATGATATTTTCCCATCTTTCTTTATATACTTTTGTGCATTTGGTGAAGAATCGAATGTTGTATGTAATTTATCTGCAACAATCGGTTTAAACGTCCAATTTTTATCTGCTGCTGGATTAATAACTGGTGTTTCTTGCATATACTTCACAATGATTTGACGTGTTTCATCTTGTGATTGGTATACAACTTCGCCTTTACTTACACCTGGGAACGTTTGGCTACTTCCGCGATAGTTATTTGTAGCGACGATGAACTCTTGATTGTCAGCTACTGGCTTACCTTCATATGTCATATTTATAATACGATTCGTATTTGCATTTACAACTTTTCCATCTTTATCGTATTTCGTTGGTTGTGTTACATCAATTTCGTATTTTAAGCCATCTAAAATATCGAAGTTATATGTAGGATAGCTTATATTTACTAACGGCTGTTCTTCTGTTTTCTTTGGATCAATTTGGTTAAACTGACCTGCAGACATTTCAAGCCATTCTTTCACTTGTGCCCCATTTACTTTTACAGCATATAACGTATTTGGATATACGTATAAATCTGCAACGTTTTTAATCGCTAACGTTCCAGCTGGAATATCCGTATAATATGTAGCACCGTTTCGGCCACCTGCTTTAAATGGTGCGCCTGCAGATAAAACTGGAATTCCTTTATATTTGCTATACTGTCCATTTTCAGCAAATAACTTTTCTACATACCATTTTTGTGCATTTGTCACAAGTTGTACAGAAGGATCATCTTGTACTAATGAGAAATAACTATTAATTGGCGCTGTCGTTTTTCCTACAGCTGTATTCACATAATCAATTGTCGCTTGATGATCATCTTTAATTTCATTAACTAATTCTTGATCAGATTGTACTAATGGGTTCCCTTTACTATCAGCAATCGGACGAAGTTGCGGCTTCGATTGCTCTTTTTGTATTTCCCATTTTCCGTTTACCTTTTTCAATTGCATATCAATAATACCTAAGTTACTTCCAAAGACACCAGGCATTACAACTGGAACACCATTAAATACATCCTTCACTTCAGTATGTGAATGTCCCATTAATACTGCATCTACACCAGGAACTTCTGTTAAATAATACGAAGCGTTTTCCATGCCAACGTTGTATCCACTCTTATCAACGCCCGAATGCGCTAGTGCAACGATAACATCTGCACCTTCTGCTTTCATTTTTGGCACCATTTTCTTCGCTGTTTCAACTATATCTTTCGCTTTCACTTTTCCTTCTAAATTTGCTTTATCCCAGTTCATAACTTGAGGTGGAACAAATCCCATTACGCCAATTTTCACTTTTTGTTTTTGTCCTGATTCATCTTCTACTTCTTTTTCAAAAACATGATATGGTTTAAAGTAATTTTGGTCGTTCTCTTCATTAGTATCTTTATCATCTTTATAGACGTTGGAGTTAATAACCGGGAACTCTGTTTTACTAATTACTTTGTTTAAATAGTCTAAACCGTAGTTAAATTCATGATTCCCAAGAGAGATGACGTCATACTTCATTAAATTCATTAAACGATATAATGGATGTGTATAACTAGGATCCACAGGCTTCTTCGGATCATTTATTTTATTCGCTACATAATCTCCAAGTGGTGTCCCTTGCAATGCATCCCCATCATCAAATAGGACAGAGTTCTTCGCTTCTTCACGTGCTTTATTAACAAGTGTTGCCGTTTGCACGAGACCTACTTTATTATCTGTTTTCGTTTGATAATAATCGTAATTCATTAAGTTAACGTGAATATCTGATGTTTCTAGAATTCGTAAGTTAACCGTACTCTCCCCATTGTTCTCATCCGCATGAGCTGTTGCTGGCAATACTTGCGGCGCTATTACACCTATAGCAAGAGTTGCTCCAGCTAGCATTTTTTTTGACTTTTTCACAAAAAATCCCCCTTATACAATTACCAAAAATAATGAAATAAACTTCTATTTGCCTCTAACCACATACCTTTTTTCTTCTATTAGAGACAAGATTTTCATTTCATCCTGCGCTAATGAGTAGTCCCCTTAAACGCCTGATTAGTGAAACTTTAATTAGTGGGAAATAAAGCCCTACTCATTAAAACTTCACCTTATCTGACATTATCATATATAATGTACTTTCATATCGTCAATATTTTTTGACATACTTCTACAAATTTTCTGTAAAGTTGTTGTAAACTTTTCATAAACATATAATATGCCCTTACATTGTTAATACTGCTGAATATGATACAATTACCAATTACAAGGAGGATGAATATATGAAAAAAGTCATCTTAACAATTGTTTGTCTCCTCCTTCTAATCATTTCTTATTCTTATTTTGAAAAGAACGATGAGACAAAACAAAATGAACCCGAAGAAAACACAGAAAAAACATCTACTCCAAGTTGGATTGATAAGCAAACAAACGATTCCTTTTATCATCTCGTACTAGGTGATTCACTCGCCAAAGGATATGGATCGACACAAGGAGGATTTGCTGAATTAGCTTCTAGACAAATAGAAGCACAAATTCATAAGCCAATTACAGTAGAAAACCTTGGGATAAACGGTCTTACAACAGATCGTCTAGCTAAAAAAGTGCAATCAGAAGATGTAAAGCAAAAAATTAGAGCAGCAAATATCATTACAATTAATATTGGAGGAAATAATTTATTCCGTTTAAATCGTGATGTCGGTGTTATAGATGGTATTAAAATGTTAAATAAAGAAAAAGCTCATTTTGAAGCGGATATAAAAAATATTGTAAAGACAGTTCGAGATCAAAATCCGAACGCTTTACTCATTCTCTCAGAACTCTATAATCCGTTACAACTCGATGACTCCATCGCCAGTTATGCAGATATGTTTTTAGATGGATGGAATGAATCCGTTTATTCCATTTCAAAAGCAAATCAACCATCTATCGTTTTACCAATTCGTAAATTAATATCAAATGATAAAAAAGATTTACTCTTTGACCAAGTGCATCCAAATGATAATGGCTACGCGATTATTGCCGATTCATTTACAAAAAAAGTGTTGGCCTACAAATATTAAAATTTCCATGAAACAATTCTATTTTTATAACATGTCTTTTTTGTTACAATGATAGTGGAAGGGGGCCTTTATATGGAATCACGCGAGTGGGAACGTATTGTTGATCATCTTCTTTCGCTAGTGCCTCTTTTTTATCGCAAATTTATGCTTCCTGGAGAATTTTCTTCTCAAAGACATATGCCGCCATCACATACACAAGTATTGCTACTTCTGCATGAAAATGGTACATTAGCAGTTTCCGAAATCGGCAAGCGGCTAGCGATTTCACGGCCTAACATGACACCTCTATTAAACAAACTGATTCAAGAAGAACTAATAGAGCGTCATTATAGCGAAAAAGATCGACGGGTCATTTTAATTTCCCTAACAGCTGAAGGGAAATTGTTAGTAAATCAGTATCAACAATTCATTTTAGACAAATTAAAAGAAAATTTCCAAACATTATCTGAGGAAGAGCGCGAAAAGCTCATTCACTCTCTTCAAACCATTCAAAATTTAATTTTGAAAACAAACGCATAAAGCTGCTTCTACATAGAAGCAGCTTTATGATTCGTAATAATTACCATAGTATACATTTGAATATGGCCATGTCGTTAAATATGGTTTTTGTTCTTGCGTAGGCTGTTGTTGTGGTATTTGTGGTAATTGCTGCTGCTGATACACTCCAAATTGCTGCCTCATATCATTTACCGGATAATAATTTACATATGGATATACTTGCGGTACGTAATAATAATACATTCATTCTCTCCTCCTTTTTCTTAAACATATTCCAAGGAGAAAATGAATGTGACACTCTTTATATTTGCACGAGTGGTTCTCTCACTCGTTTCTTTCTGTTCTTCAAACGTAGCTTACGGTTCTTTTCATATAAATAATGCACAACAAAATATGAAATTACCCCAAACACAACTCCTATTATCGTCATACCAATTAATACATACACTTCACTCTGTAACAAGCTCTTTAACATTGTGAAAATATGGCTTGAAAACAAGTCAGAGATCGTAAATGGTTCATGATGTATCTTTTTCACATGAAATGGATAAATCATTTTTCCTAACGCATATGCAAATGGAAATAAAAATACTGGTAAAAATGATATTTTCCCAATAATATTGCCAATAACCGCCGCAGGAAAAGATCCCTTTGCCAATCGAACGATCGGATAAAATATTACATATACGAGCGATGCCGTATATAAGACCAGCATCTCTAAACCAAAACCTATCGCAAAGCCTAATGATACTTTCTTTGCTCCTTCTGGCGATCGAAGTAACTTATAATATTGAAACTTTAATATTCTCCACATCCGCTGAAAAAACGAATATGTTTTCTTAGTTGTCTTCATCCCTCATCATCTCTTTAACTATATTTTTATATGTAGTATGCCCTTACACACTCTGAAAAACAAATTTAGTTTCCTCTTTTATTATAAATGATATCAAAATGGTTAACTAAATATACATATGACATTTCAATATAAAAAGTGCACCTCAAATTGTTATTCGTGTCTAACAATTGCGGTGCAGTTCAAATTGAGCAGCTTTGTTCTTATTTATTCTCCTAATGTTTGTCCCATTTCATTTATTTTTATATCAAGACGAAAAAAGCACTTGTTGCCTTTAATCGACAATCAAGTACTTTCAGTTCATATTGTTTTTAAATTGCTCTAGATTTTATCGTAACCTTAAAACTTGTATATCTTGACGATTAATATTCATTTTCTTTTCTGTTCACTTCAAATATATTTTGCTTTAGCCGTATTAGTATTTATGTTTTTATAGCCGCACATTAACATACACTTAAAAAACACGATTGCATAAACTACCCCTTTAAAGCTAATATCTCTTCTCTATTATAGTCGATCATTGCTAAAAAGTACTCGTCAAAATTCTCAAATCTATCTATTTCTTCACCCGCAAACCAAATTATCTCTCCTGGTCTAGAAGAATTAGGTAAACATAAAACAAATAAATCCCTATCAAATTCAGAAACTGCTATTGGTAATAGCTCCTGTCTTAAAACACCGCTTTCTTCTAAAACAACATCATCTATAGCTTCTAATAATACCTGAGCATAATCCATTATAGATGATTCCTTTAATTGCTCCGTACCAAATAAATCCACCGTTTGATAAAAGCCTGCCCAACCATTGGCATATTGAAGAAATTCTCGATACATTAAATCAAGCTTATATCCCAATTCTTGTTCAATAATGCGAATAGATTTTTCATTTGCTCCCACCTCTGGAAAATGGTGTGGCCATATTTTTTCTACATCTTGTTTCATTAGCTCCTGCTTCACTAAAATCATTGTAGCTATCTTATCTTTCCAATTATTCATCATCTACTCCTCCTCTACAAACTTAAATTTTGTAGGTTTATAACCAATTGGATATTTATTAGCCTGTCCACCTATGCTCATATTAACTTTTGGATCAAGGTCTAACCAACTATGAGGCTCCGGTTTCCCCATCCAAGTTGTATCAGGAACATGACCAACATGTCCCTTGTATGCTTCTCCATTATCAGCAGCTCGCTTACCTTCTAGCCTTGCCGCACGTGAAGCTTCTTGTCTTAATTTACCTTTAGTTGATACCCTTCCTGTTGGTGATAAAGCACCAGCTTCTAAGGCTTTATTAGATCCCTCAACATAAGCCTTAACTTGCGCTATCTGTTCATCTGTCGCTCCAGGAGGTGCTTTGACCTCTACAGGTCCCCCAGCTTTACCGGCCCCCTTAACTCCATTGACTTTCTCCACAGGTACTTTTTTAGCTTTATTCACAGCCTCAGTAGCCTTAGCAGTCATTTTAACTCCTTTGCCTACTTTAGCTATCTTCCCAAAGGGTGTAATCCCTGCTACTGCCATTCCTCCAGCAAATACTCTATCCAAAGTAGATAGTTTTTCGCCAGTAGATGGATCAATCCCATCCCAAGCACGACGAATATCATACTCACCACTTATTTCACCTACTATATCCCTAGCAAGTTTTTCACCATCAAAATCCTCTTTTTCTGATGATAGTGGTCCACACATCGCTCCTTGTTCCATTGTAACATCTTGATTATCTGTATTGCGGAATTTTTCAGCAATTCGTTTCAAATCTTCTTCTACTTTTACAAGTGAATGAATAGATGTAAAAGCTTTTAGTCTCGCATCATTGAACATTTGAATGAACTGTTGATTAGAGGCACCAATCCACTGAAAACACAATTGATCTATTTCATTACATAAATTATTATGTATAGATTCTAATGCGATTCGGGTATTGCTTGCACGATTCGCAACTTCTTCTAGCATTTCAGGTGTAACTTTAATTTGAACCATTTTTTTCCTCCCTCTCCCAATTAAAATTATGAGATAAAAAGAAAAAAATGTAAATACAGAAATTTTAGAACATCCAAAAATCTTTATACAACATAAAGCCTGCTTAACAGCAAATGAAGCCTATGTGTATGTGAAGTAAAGAGTCTTCTTAGTAAACTAGGCACAAAAGGTTATACAAAAAATTTAGTAGCTGTTTCTCTAATAGATATCCCCCCTCTACCCATATAATTAAGTACATTCAGTATATACTCAAAGTAATATCTTTTTATTGTATTTACTTTCTCTTCTAAAAAGAATTTAACCATAAAAAACACCCCAATTGTTATTCGTATCTAACAATTGAGGTGCACTTCATTTAAGAAAGCTCTTCTACATTTTTAAATAAACTTACTAATAATGCTTTTTGCGCATGCAATCGATTACCCGCTTGCTCAAAGACGATAGACTGTGGTCCATCTATAATTTCTCCTGTTACTTCCTCTTCACGATGGGCAGGTAAACAGTGTAAGAAACGATATGTTTGCTTCGCATGCATAACAAGTTCTTTATTGATTTGGTAAGGTTGAAATAAAGTATATTTCTCTTCTTCTCCCTCTTGCCCCATGCTCATCCAAACGTCAGTATAAATGAAATCTGCTTCACTCACCGCTAGTTCAGGGTTATGCAAAATTTCAATTTTCGCTCCTGTTTCTTCAGCAATCGTTAACGCTTTTTTTACAATTTCCTCATTTGGTTCATATCCTACAGGCGTTGCAACAGTCATATGCATTCCAACTTTCGCACTTGCTAGCAACAATGAATGACATACGTTATTTCCATCACCTACATAAGCCAATTTTATTCCTTTAAATGTATTTATTTCTTCATATATTGTCATTAGATCCGCCAGTGCTTGACAAGGATGATGATCGTCCGTTAAACCATTAATTACAGGTATGCTCGATTCTTTTGCAAGCTCTTCTACATCGGCATGTGAGAATGTACGTATCATGATCCCATCAATATAATGAGATAATACTTTCGCAGTATCTGAAACGCTCTCCCCTCTTCCAATTTGCATCTCTTTCCCACTTAAAAACATACCATGTCCTCCGAGCTGTACCATTCCTGCTTCAAAAGATACGCGAGTACGAGTCGAATGTTTATCAAAGATAAGCCCTAATATTTTTCCTTGTAATAAAGGCTCTTGCTTATTCTTTTTTAAATAGATAGCGAACTCAATTAAAGAAATGATTTCTTCTTGTGTCAGTTCTTCTAATGTTAAAAAATCTTTCGTATTTAATTTCGGTACTTGTACAGTTGACATAGAATTTCCCCCTTATATGATTGATACGTTTTTTGTACAAACTACTTTTTTTATCATATATACTGCCTGTTCTAACTCTTCATTCGTTACAATAAGTGGTGGTAATAGTCTAATCACATTAGGTCCTGCTTGTAATACGAGAAGTCCTTCTTTCTCTAGTTGTTCTATACAACTTGCAACTTCATGCTTACACTCAATCCCAATCATAAGCCCCTTACCACGTATATTTTGAATACATTCAACATGTCGTAATTCCTCTCGCAACTTCTCTAATACGTATTCGCTCTTTTCCTTTACTTCTTTTAAAAACGATGGTTTCTTACTTACTTGCAATACTTCTTTCGCTGCAGCCATTGCAATATAATTCCCACCAAACGTTGAACCATGTGATCCTGCAGTAAACGATGTTCCAAGTTCCTTCCGGCCAATCATCGCTCCAACGGGAATGCCATTTCCAAGCGCCTTAGCGGCAGTAACGATATGAGGATCTATTCCCATTTGTTCGTAAGCAAATAATGTCCCTGTTCTTCCAATCCCTGTTTGTACTTCGTCTATAATAAATAAGGAACCGAACTTATTACATAATGTTTCAATTGCTTTCAAAAAAGATAAATCAGCAGGAATGACTCCTCCCTCTCCTTGAACAACTTCTACCATTACCGCCGCTACTTCTTCATTCATTACTTCCTCTAATGCCTTTATATCGTTAAACGGGGTATGTAAAAAAGACGGAAGGAGCGGACCAAATCCTTCTTTCACTTTATTTTGCCCCGTCGCACTCATCGTTCCGAATGTTCTACCATGAAAAGACTGCTGACATGTTATGACGAGAGATTTTCCAGTATGCTTACGAGCTAGCTTCAAAGCAGCTTCATTCGCCTCTGCCCCGCTATTACAGAAAAAAACAGAATCTAACGCTGTATTTTCTGTTAATAATGACGCTACTTCTTCTTGTAAGCTGTTTGTAAACAGGTTAGATATATGCCATATATCATGAAGTTGCTCTTGGACAGCTTTCATAACCTTAGGATGACAATGGCCTAAATTACATACGCCAATTCCTGATGTGAAATCTAAATATTGCTTACCATTTTCATCAATAACTTCCGTTCCACTTCCCTTTACAAGCTCAATATTTCTTCTCCCATACGTTTGAAAAAGATGACTTGTCATACGATACTTACTCCTTTCGTTACCGTCGTTCCGATACACTCGCCCGTAACTTCAGTAAAATCTTTTGTACCGTTCACAATACTTATCTTTTGCACTCCCATTTTTAATGACGTTAGTGCCGCCTGTACTTTCGGAATCATCCCGCCTGTAATAACTCCTTTTTCTATTAAAGTAGTAATTTCCGATTCATCCGTTTTCTTTACTAATTTCCCTTCATGTAATATCCCATCTACATCCGTAATAAAAATGAGTTCTTTTGCGGATAATGCGGCCGCAATTCCAGCTGCAGCTGTATCCGCATTTATGTTATAAATCTCATTATCATGTATCCCGACCGGAGCAATAACAGGAATATAATTCAAATTTATCAATCCTTTTAGTAAGGTTGTTTCGACATAACTTACTTCTCCCACATATCCTATTTCTTCGCTGACAGGTTGAACTTGAAGTAAATTGCCGTCACACCCTGAACAACCTACCGCAAGTAAATTATGCCTTTGCAACTTCATTACAAATTTTTTATTCGTACTTCCGCATAGCACCATTTGAACAATATCCATAACTTCTTTTGGTGTTACTCGTAACCCATCTCTTTTTTCTACTTTGATGTTACAACCTCTTAATTGCGCATCAATTTCTGGGCCACCACCATGGACAATCACTACTTTATACTTCTGTTGCAATTTCTTTATGCAATCAAAAAACACATCATTTAATTGATCCAACATACTACCGCCGCATTTCACTACAATATAATCGCTCATCTTCCCTCTCCTTATGTACGATAACAAGCGTTTATTTTCACATATTCATAGCTTAAGTCACAGCCCCAAGCTGATCCTGTCTCTTCTCCTAAATGTAAATACACATCAATCATAATTTCATGTTCTTTTAATTTCTTTTTCATTTCCTCTTCAGAAAACATTTGAGGTTCACTATTTTTCAGCACCGTAATAGATTGAAGAGTAATATCAATTGTATTTGGATTAATCGTGACTTCACTTTGTCCAATACTGCTAATAATTCGCCCCCAGTTTGGATCTTCACCATGTATTGCTGTTTTCACAAGACTCGAACCGACTATTTGCTTTGCAATTTTCTTTGCCTCTTCATTCGTTCGAGCTCCTAACACATTTACTTCTATTAACTTCGTAGCGCCCTCACCATCTTGTGCGATTTTTTTCGCTAAATCTTCACATACCTTCTGTAAAGCAAATACGAAAGTTTCCCAATCTGCATGTTCCATATTGATTGGTTTCGTTTCTGATAATCCACTTGCCATAACGATGACCATATCATTCGTAGAAGTATCTCCATCTACCGTAATTTGATTAAATGTACGATTCGTTATTTGTGATAATGCTGTTTGTAATACGTCATGCTCTATATGAGCGTCTGTCGTAATAAAACTTAGCATCGTCGCCATATTTGGATGAATCATCCCTGAACCTTTCGCAACACCAGCAATCGTCACTTTCTTCCCATCAATCATCATTTCATAGCAAGTTTCTTTCGTTATAAGATCCGTCGTTAAGATTGCTTCAGAAAAAGAATGAGCTTCACTTTCTTCCTTCGTCGGGATAAGAGTTGCAATTCCCTTTCGGATTATATCCATCGGTAAAGGGACACCAATTACACCTGTTGAAGCTACTGCAACGTAATTTTCTTTCAATCCAAAATGTTCCGCTCCTAATGCACGCATCTCGTAAGCATCTTGTAACCCTTTCATTCCTGTACAAGCATTTGCATTTCCACTATTGACGATAATTGCCTGCAATTTCCCCTCAGCTGTTATACTGTCTTTCGTTACTTGCAGGGGAGCTGCTTGTATTTGATTCGTTGTATAAACGGCAGCACATGATGCTGGCACTTCACAAATGATTACACCTAAATCCTTTTTGTCTTTTTTCAAACCATTTGCAGTACCGACTGCCGAAAAGCCTTTTGGCGTTACAATTGAACCATTATCTAATTTTGTAATAGACTCTACTTTAATCATCATGTCCCCCTTATAAATAAAGCGGCATATGCTGTAAACCTGTTGTTTCTTCTAGTCCCGCTACTATATTTGCATTTTGAATCGCTTGCCCAGCCGCACCTTTCATCATATTGTCTATAACAGAAACGACTGTCACTCTTCCGGTTCTTTCATCGTAAGCTATCCCCATATCACAATAATTTGAGCCCCTCACTTCTTTCGGACTTGGAAACTCTCCTTGCGTACGAATTCGAATGAAAGGCGATTGTTCATACGTTTCTTCATATAATTTTTGAAGTTTCCCTATTTCCATTTCTCGTTTTACTTTCGCATAAAGTGTAACCATAATTCCCCGTGATATCGGTATTAAATGTGTACTAAACGTGATTGGCTTCGTTTCCCTATTCCACTCCGCGAGCATTTGCTCAATCTCAGGAACATGTTGATGCTCATTTACTTTATAAATACGCAGGTTATCGTATAACTCAGGAAAGTGAGTCATTGTCGTTGGCGTTTTGCCTGCTCCAGATACTCCTGATTTCGCATCAATAATAATGGAATCTTCTTCAATTATGTCGCTACGAACTAACGGCAATACCGCTAATAATGCAGCTGTAGCAAAGCATCCTGGGTTTGCAATTAAATTTGCATTTTGAATCTCGGACCTTTTCCATTCACTTAACCCATATACAGCTTTACTAAGAACTGCTTCTTTTGCAGCTGTCCTTTTATACCACTGTTCATATATGAAAGGATCTTTCATACGAAAGTCTCCAGATAGGTCAATTACTTTTAAACCTACTGCTAATAATTTTGGAGTTAGCTCTGCTGATACTCCTGCTGGGGTTGCCAAAAATACAATTTCTGCTTCTTTCACTATTTCTTCCGCATCAATTTCTTGTAACGTATGAACAAGAACATTTTGAAAATGCGGATATACATTTGTTATACACTCGCCAACTTGCGAAAAAGAATGAAGAGATGCTATCGAAAAATATGGATGTTGCTCTAATAACCGAATTAACTCAATACCTCCATACCCAGTTGCTCCAATAATCGCGACTTTCATATGCTCCTCCTCATATCAATTCTTTAAATTAAGTATGATTATAATATTGTATATTTATAGAGTCAATTAAATATTTATAAATTTTACAAACTTAAAAAACTTAATTTTACTAGAAAAACAATATACACAATAGAATTTTTATACACAAATAGTGTATAGTAGTTTTTTCATTTCACTTCAAGTACAATAAAGTGAAACTATAATCAGTGGGGTTTTGTTCATCCTCCCTGATTATTAGCCCACACCAATCGGGCGTTTAGGGGCAGTCGATCTCCCACCTAACTTCTTTGCTCTAGCCGAATTTTAAGGTGGGGTTTTACTGCCCGTTAATGCCGGGTAAAACAATACATGTATACATACAGGCGGGGGAAAACATGAATGAGAAATTAATTGAGAAAATGATTATAAAAAGTTTTCAGCAATATCAATGTAATCCTATGTCAAATGAGGATCAGGAAATGCTTATTAAACATACTCAAACGATAATTCATTCAAATACTGAAATTGATGTATACGAGGCAGTTGAGGATATCGTTTACGATTATGTGACTGGAAAATAAAAAATAGGAGATTTCCATATGGAAATCTCCTATTTTTTATTTAATGATTTACCTGCAACACGCTCAAATAAACCTGGGAATAGTGCATAAAGTTTCGGACCAATGCCCATCCACTTCGGTAAGTTTACTTCACGCTTTTTCGTTTGCATCGATTTTACGATCTGCTCTGCTACATATGTTGGTTTTAACATGTACCGTCCCATATTTTTCACATATGTACCGGATTGATCCGCTATTTCAAAAAAGTTTGTATCTATCGGACCTGGATTAATCGCTGTTACGAAAATATTTGTACTAGACAACTCCATGCGTAAACTATTCGTAAATCCTAATACTGCATGTTTCGTCGCTGCATACGCACTCGATTTTGGAGTTGCAATTTTCCCAGCAAGTGAAGCAATATTAATAATATGTCCTTCGTTCCTTTTCACCATATAGGGTAGTACCGCTTTCGTACAAGCTACTAATCCAAATACATTTACTTGGAACATATCTTTCACTTCATCCATTGACGCATCTTCAAATGTTTTAAAAATACCAAATCCCGCATTGTTTACTAATATATCAATACGTCCCACTTCTTGTAATACCTTTGAAAAAACAGATTGTACTTCTATCTCTTCACTTACATCTAATACATAATAATAGCAAGGCGTATTATAAGTTTCTTTAATTTTCTCTGCTAACACTTTTAATTTCTCTTCTGTTCTAGCCATTAATACTGGAGTCGCCCCCTGCTCTGCAACTTGCATTGCAACTTGCTCTCCAATTCCACTAGAAGCACCTGTAATGACGATTACTTTATCTTGTAAACGTCCCGTCATTGCTGTCACCTACTTTGCATAATAAATCAATTGTTGCGAAGATTCATCAATCATCACTTGTTGATTATATGCTAAAAAGTCTAATTGTCCAACAGTTTCTGAAATAGTAAGCGGCAATTGCTCCTTATATAATACCGGAAATAGTTTTACACATACTTCAAATGCTGTCATTGGTTTTTCCTTTAATAACTCAAGCACTTTAAACGCACGTGTTTCTTGCTTTTGTAATCTCGTTTCAATAAGTTGTTTCACATTTAGAACATCTTCTCCATGTCCTGATAAAATGCGCGAAATATTCATTTCACTTAAACGCTTTAATGTTTGATTATATTGTAATAACGGGCGCGCCCTTTCTGTTTGTCCTTCATATGGTGGTTCTAATATGGGATTCGAAGAAATATGGCTAATGAGAGCATCCCCGCCAATTAATATTCCATCAGATTCTCTATATAATGAAATATGAGTGGAAGCATGACCTGGTGTTTCGATTACTGTAAACCCAGGTAAAGAATCAATACGATCTCCCTCTCTCACAGTATGCGTTAACGATCTATTACAAGAATATTTAAGTGTCTTCGTCGTCAATAACGCCTCGTCTTTCAAAAATGCCGCTGGAACACCAAATTGCAAAGCTGTCTCTCTAAAAAACTCATGATACCACTTTAAAAATTCTGGATTTTGCGTGATCCAAGGCTCATTCCAAGGATGTCCAATAATGTTCGTTTTCTCAGAAAATATATTTAAAAGCCCACAATGATCCGCATGATGATGCGTAATGACTACTGTTTTAATATCTTCTATCGCATATCCTAATGTACCTAATTGCCTTTCTAAAGCACTTCTTGCCTCTTCTGTATTCGTCCCTGTATCAATTAATGTTAATGTCTCCCCCTCAACTAAAAACACATTCACAGTTTCAACTGCAAATGGCACAGGAATCTCCATTCGGTGAATCGCCGTCATGCTTAGCCCCCCTGTCTCTTTCCGGTTCAAAAATGAATACTTCTTCAGTTTACAACTTCTATATATATTTGTCATTATTTTCAGATAAAAAGAGGTGTTTCCTGTAAAAAAACGAATGTATGTACATTTATAAGAATTTCTAACCAAATTTAAAGGAGGAACATCATGTCTATTCAAAACATTTCCTTTCTCGGTGCAGGCTCTATTGCTGAAGCTATTATTGGTGGCTTGTTACATGCAAATGTTGTGAAAGGCGAACAAATTACTGTAAGTAATCGTTCTAACGAGACAAGATTGCAGGAGCTACATAAAAAATATGGCGTAAAAGGTACGCATAATAAAAAAGAGCTACTTACTGATACAACTATTCTTTTTCTAGCAATGAAACCAAAGGATGTTGCAGAAGCGCTTACTCCTTTTAAAGAAGATATACATAATAACCTGCTTATTATTTCCTTATTAGCAGGTGTTTCTACTCACTCGATTAGAAACCTACTTCAAAAAGATGTTCCGATTATTCGTGCGATGCCAAATACATCTGCAGCTATTTTAAAATCAGCTACTGCTATCTCGCCTTCAAAACATGCAACAGCGGAACATATTCAGACTGCCATAGCTTTATTTGAAACGATCGGTCTCGTCTCTGTTGTAGAGGAAGAAGATATGCATGCTGTCACTGCATTATCTGGAAGTGGGCCTGCTTATATTTATTACGTAGTGGAAGCGATGGAAGAAGCCGCAAAAACAATTGGTTTAAAAGAAGATGTTGCAAAGTCACTTATTCTTCAGACGATGATTGGTGCTGCTGAAATGCTAAAAGCAAGTGAAAAACACCCTTCTGTTTTGCGAAAGGAAATTACTTCTCCTGGCGGAACGACCGAAGCAGGCATTGAAGTATTACAAGAACATAAATTTCAACAAGCACTTATTTCTTGTATTACACAGGCTACACAACGATCACATAATCTTGGGAAAACATTAGAACAACTAACAAAAGAAAAATAAAAATGGAGCTCAATCTTACTTGAGCTCCATTTTTTTATTAACATATATTGTTTAGTTATTAGTCTTCCCAAAAATCTCTTCTTGCAGACGGCGACCAGTTGGTGTTGCTGCAAGTCCACCTTCAGCTGTTTCACGAAGTGCTACTGGCATCGTTTGTCCGATTCTAAACATCGCCTCAATCACTTCATCACATGGAATTGTACTCGTTACGCCAGCTAATGCTAAATCAGCTGAAATCATCGCATTCGCAGCTCCTGCTGCATTACGTTTTACACAAGGTACTTCTACAAGCCCTGCAACAGGATCACATACTAAACCAAGCATATTCTTTAATGAAATCGCCATCGCTGTAGCTGCTTGATCTTGTGTTCCACCAGCCATCTCAACTGCTGCTGCTGCTGCCATTCCACTTGCTGAACCTACTTCAGCTTGGCAACCTCCTGCCGCGCCGGAAATACAAGCATTATTCGCAACAACCATACCGAAAGCTCCTGCTGTAAATAAAAATTCGATCATCTCTTCGCGTGTCGGCTGTAATTTTTCTTGCAGTGCAAACAGTACACCTGGCACTGTTCCAGCAGACCCTGCTGTTGGTGTTGCACAAATAATTCCCATCGCTGCGTTTACTTCATTTGTTGCAA
Source organism: Bacillus pretiosus (assembly GCF_052947655.1). Lineage (NCBI taxonomy): Bacteria > Bacillati > Bacillota > Bacilli > Caryophanales > Bacillaceae > Bacillus > Bacillus pretiosus. Next base: position 3,991,497 of record NZ_CM129593.1, read on the forward strand.
CAGCTTTACTCACCGCGTCCAAAATCGTATCTCCAGATAAGCCTTTTCCGCTATTCATATACGCCTGAACTTTTACAGCATCTCCGCCAGTTAAACCAGTTGGTGATTTCACTCCGCGAATACCACGTTCTACTGCTTGCTCCATCACGACTAAGTTCTTTTCCATACCAGCAATTACTTCTTCACGTGAAATACTTCTTGTTTTCATTTCACATTGAATCATAATTTCTGCGATTTTTACATTTTGTTCTTTAGCTTGCGCCACTAGTTCCGCTGCGTTCCGAAACATGGTGTGTCCCCCCTGCAATTATTCCATAATAGTTACTTGACAAATATTTTGTTGCGCGTTTATTTCTTCAATCACTTCATCTGCTAATAATTCATCTGTTTCGATAACCATAAGCGCTCTTCTTCCTTTTTCTTTACGAGAAACACTCATTGTACTAATGTTAATTTCATGTTTCGCAAGGATTGAAGCTACTGCTGCAATAGCACCGAAGCGATCGTTATTTACAATAAGTAGTGCTGGACTCGTGCCTGTTAATTGAAGATCGAATCCGTTTAATTCTACAACTTCAATTTTACCGCCACCAATTGAGCAAGCAACAACTTCAATTTCTTCTTCACCTTTATACAAACGAATTCTCGCTGTATTTGGGTGAGGTGCATTTGCATCTTCTTCAATAAATTCTACTTCGATTTTGCGCTCTTTTGCTATGTCTAGCGCTTCTGGAATACGTAAGTCATCTGTTTCAAACCCTAATATCCCACCTATTAACGCTACATCTGTACCATGCCCACGATACGTCTTTGCAAATGATCCATATAATGAAATGCTTACTCTTTCTGGTTCATGACGAAACAGCTGGCGAGCAACTTGCCCCATTCTTGCTGCGCCTGCTGTATGTGAACTTGATGGACCAATCATAACTGGACCAATAATATCAAATACTGAGCGATACTTCATCATAACTCCCCCTAAACCTCTGTGCAAAAATTTTTTACTATTCTATTAAGCTACCGAATCGGTTGCTTTTCCAGTTGTACGACGAATTTGTTCCACTATACGAATTGGATAGTTTTTGAATAACAGTGAAACAATATATCCTGAAATAATACCAATTATCATAATAAATAAGAAACTTAGCATTACCTTCATTTACTAATCATATAAGCTAATCCACAATAAAGTCTTGTAGCAATCCAAAGTTTAACACAGAACCCCTTACAAGCATAGCATAAACAAGTGAAACTCCCATTGCTTTCATACCTTTTAGTGCTTTAAAGCTAAAAAATGAAAAAAGACTTAGTACAAATAATAGTAATATCCTTCTTATTTGTAATTCTCATGTTTCCCTCTCACGATTTAGTCAACTCCACTTGTTACGACAAATGGCTAAAACGCATGTAGCCTACAATAAATTATAATCTGCCCTCATTATATCTTGTTTTTAATAAAACGCTTACTTTTAATAAATTTTAAAAGTTCTGAATAACGATCCGTTTTTGCTATTTGTACCACTCGTATGTCGTCTGACTTATATAACAGTTTCTCTAAACAATCGGTACTATGTATTTTTATCCTATTTCTTCACATCATTAAAACTTTCTGTTTCATCCAATATAAACATAAAATGATAACAGTTTTATTTTAATTTTTTTTTAGAAATAAAAAAATGGCAACCTTTCGTCACCATTTTTTCACACCATTATTATCTATCTACTGGAAATGATTTCAAATCCGTAGCTATTTCTGTATTAGAAAATAGCTCTCTTGCCTCTTTCCATAATTCCTTATATGTATCTCCTTGATAACGAGAACTAATATGAGTCAATATTAATCGTTTTGCATTTGCCTGAAGTGCAATACTCGCAGCTTGCTTAGATGTAGAATGAAAATAATCATATGCTTGTTGTTCATCCTCTGCTGCAAAAGTGGCTTCATGAACAAGTACGTCAGCGTCTTGTGCCAGCTCTCTACTCGCTTCACAATATCTTGTATCACCTAAAATGGTAATAATTCTTCCCTTTTGAGGTGGACCAATAAAGTCTTTTCCATTTAGTATCGTACCATTTTCTAATTCAACTACTTCTCCATCTTTTAAACGTTTAAAGAGCGGGCCAGGTTTCACACCCATCTCCAGTAATTTATCGACTAAAAGAGCACCTTGTATATCTTTCTCTACAATACGATACCCAAAACATTCAATACCATGTGACAATCTTTTCGTTTCCACGTGAAATTCATTATCTTCAAATACAGTACCTTCTTCTATTATCTCCACAATTTCAAGTGGGTATTTTACATGTGTCGTACTTACTGATAATGCCACTTCAATAAATTGTTTAATTCCTTTTGGTCCATACACTGTTAAAGGTGTAGTCCCTCCTTGAAATGAACGGCTTCCTAATAAACCAGGCAAGCCAAAAATATGATCACCATGTAAATGCGTAATAAATATTTTTTCAATGCGGCGTGGGCGTACTGATGTATGTAATATTTGATGTTGCGTCGCCTCGCCACAATCAAATAACCAAGTCTGTCCTCGTTCTTCTAACAATTGCAAAGCAATTGCCGAAACGTTCCTTCCTTTCGAAGGAACACCTGCACCAGTTCCTAAAAATACAAATTCCACTTTCTTTCCTCCAGCTCTTTATATAATCTACCTTTCATCTTACGGAATGTTATTTCAAATGGCAAATCGAATTTACATAACCGATCATCTAGACAACTATATATCACGAACGTTATACTCAAAAAACTTAGTAATCGTTCGTGTTTTATGTTAAAATGATTATACTACATTTTAAGGGAGCGTTTTATTATGAAAGAAGCATTTCGTTTACAAACTGATTTTTCATCTTCATTTGATCGCTGGGTAAGTTCTTTCGTTTCTGATCACCCAGCACAATTAGAATGGACGACTTTGAAAGAATTAATCCATGAATATACAACAACACATACAAATGATTCATTACCAACATATATTTCTTCAGCTTTAACATATTACGCACAACGCGTTTCAACAACAAACAGTTCAGAAATTGTTATTTTTGAAAATGCTACAATCTCATAATCTATAATAAAAAGCACTGGTTACAGTGCTTTTTTTATTTATACTTATTTAGCAAATCGTCATATTCCGTCAAAAAATTTGTATACATACTTTGATCAAACTCATCTAAATTTATCCTTTCACTTGATTTATTAAATAATTCTTTTGCTTGTAGTGCAAAAGAAACAATTTATTTTCTATAAAAACTTTATAGTAAAAAATTTCATAGTTAATTGTAAAAATAAAAGGTGTCATGATATTTACAGCTTCATGACACCTTCTACATAAACTTATTTTCTAATTTTTGCTGAAAAGACTTTTCTTGCTTACGTAATAATTGACTACCTCGTTGTAAAATCGGCATTCCATACTTATCATTAATTTGATCGATGACAGCAAGTAGCGGCTCTTCTTTCGCATCTTCTTCAAATGAAAACAAATCTAATTGTTTCACCGATTCTGTCTTCCACTCTATTTCAGTGGCTGTAACACCTAGTAAACGAACAGAATCACCGTCCCAATGTTGCTTCCATAAACGAGATGCTGCCTGAAAAATATCTCGTTCTTCCCAAATCGCATTTTTCAATTGCTTACTCCGTGTTACTGTCCGCCTATCATGATATTTAATCATAATTTGAATATTATAGCTGACAAGAGTTCGCTTTTGTAATCTTTTACTCACTGATTTTGATAGCCGTTCTAACATATCAAGTAATTCTTTCTCTTCATCCATATCCTTTGAAAAAGTCATCGAATTACCGACACTTTTATGTTGTCCCATTTGACTCGGGTCAACTTCCCTATCATCCATACCTTTTGCCCGCCTTTGTAAATCAACGCCATGCTTTCCAATTTTAGCGCGAATGATATGTTCGTTCCCTTTTGCTAACTGCTCAATTGTTTGTATATGAATATCATTTAATTTTTCAGCTGTTTTTTCTCCAATTCCATGCATTGCTTCAACTGGAAGTGGCCAAATCATTTCTGGAATATCTCGTTTTCGAAGCACGGTAATACCGAGAGGCTTTTTCATATCAGAAGCTGTTTTTGCTAGGAAAAGGTTAGGAGCAATTCCGATGCTACACGGAAGCTGTAACTCTGTTAATAACGCCTGCTGAATCATCTTTGCTATTTCAAGAGGTGAACCGAGTGCGTAGCAATCTGTAATATCTAAATACCCCTCATCTATAGAGACTGGTTGTATTTTTTCCGTAAAACGTGAAAGAATTTGAAACATTTGAAATGAAGCTTCACGATATAATGTAAAATTAGGACGCATTACAACTAATTGCGGGCATAACCTTTTTGCTTCCCAAAGAGGCATCGTTGTACGTATTCCATAGTCTCTTGCCTCATAACTACATGTTATAATAATTCCTTTTCTTTCTTTTTCATTTCCAGCAACTGCTAACGGCTTCCCTTGTAATGATGGGTCATGAGCAATTTCAACAGATGCGAAAAAACAATTCATATCTACATGCAAAATAACACGACCATTTTTCGGATACATTTCTCGCATAGTACTCACTCCCTAATCAGAACGTTCGTTCTTTCATTATATCAAATTTTGCATAATAGTTATAATAATTACTTGTTCTTTTCCTTTCATACATTTGATACAATTTACATAAAATGTATCAAATTACAAAAAGGGGTGATTATGATGAAATCAACTAATAAACTCAACTATACGTTCCTTGTGATTATATTAATCATAGCCATTAATTATTTACTGCTTCCTATTTTCAACTTTAATACATTTGGATTCTTCCCTCGTCTAGTACATATAGCAACAACTTATATATTGCCATGGATTTTCTTGTATTGGCTGATCCGCCTTGTAAAAGCAATCGAATCAAAATAAAAAGCGTGTAAATCAATTGTGATTTACACGCTTTTTCTATTACATTACTTCGCTACTTCTTCAATAATTGCTATAACTAATTCTGCTGTTTTCGCTAATTCTTCAACAGGAATCTTTTCGTTTGTTGTATGAATTTCTTCATAACCAACCGCTAAGTTAACTGTTGGAATACCGTGTCCTGCAATTACGTTTGCATCACTTCCGCCACCACTTTGGTGAAGAGAAGGTGTACGACCAATGTTTTCAGCTGCACGTTTTGCAACTTCTACAACGTGATCGCCCTCAGCAAATTTAAATCCTGGGTACATAACGTTTACTTCAACGTCTGCATGACCACCCATTTCTTTTGCAGTTGTTTCAAATGCTTCTTTCATTTTCGCAACTTGTGCTTCCATTTTTTCATTGATTAAAGAACGCGCTTCTGCAAAGATTTGTACATGATCGCAAACGATATTTGTTTGTGTACCACCTTCAAAACGTCCAATATTTGCAGTTGTTTCAGAATCAATACGACCAAGTGGCATCTTCGCAATTGCTTTCGCTGCGATAGTAATTGCAGATACACCTTTTTCTGGTGCTACACCAGCATGAGCTGTTTTCCCACGAATAATTGCATTCACTTTCGCTTGTGTTGGAGCTGCAACAACGATTTCACCAACTTTTCCATCGCTATCTAATGCGTAACCGTATTTCGCTGTAATGCGCTCACGATCTAATGCTTTTGCACCAACAAGACCAGATTCTTCTCCAACTGTAATAATAAATTCAATTTTACCATGAGGGATGTTTTTCTCTTTTAAAACACGAATTGCTTCGAACATTGATGCTAATCCAGCTTTATCATCCGCACCTAAAATCGTAGTACCATCTGATACGATATATCCATCTTTAATAGAAGGCTTAATTCCATTACCAGGAACTACTGTATCCATATGAGAAGTAAAGTAAATTGTATCAACACCATCTTTTGTTGCTGGTAAAGTACAAATTAAATTACCTGCACCATGCCCAGTAACAGCCATTGTGTCATCTTCAAATACTTCTACACCTAAATCTGTAAAATTCTTTGTTAATACTTTACAAATTTCTGCTTCAAATTTCGTTTCAGAATCTACTTGTACTAATTCCATAAATTCATTTACTAAACGTTCTTGATTAATCATAAGACTGCGCCTCCTGCACTACCATTATGTATGTAACACTATTAATTATAACAGAATTTCGCAAAAGTTTCGAAATACAAGACAAAAAACAGACGGTTTATATGTCTAGATAACCATCTGCTTTCTATTACTCATTTAACAATACCCAGCGCATATGATCTTCCCATACTCCATTAACCATTAACATTTTCCTAGACACGCCCTCATATTGAAAGCCTATCTTCGTCACTACTTGTATAGATGCTAAATTTCGTGGCATAATCGGTGCTTCTATACGATGTAACTGAAATTCCTCAAAAGCAACTTGAATCGCTTTTCTAAGCGCTTCTGTCGTATAACCTTTGTTTAACTCTGCCTTATCTAATTTATAGCCGAGTACACAAGATTGATAAATTCCGCGAACAATTAAATTAAATGAAATACATCCAATTATTTTCGTATCATCACCCTTTTTAAAAATCCAAAGCCTGATGATTTTACCTTCTGCAAACTCTTTTCTATCCTTTTGTAACTTTTTCTTCTGATAATCTAACGTAAAAAAATCATCCGGTCTATACTCTTCCCAAGCTTTTAAAAATTCACGATTTCTGTCGTAATATTGAAGAACTTTTTCAGCATACGACTCATCAATTTCCCTTAAATGTAAACGATTTGTTTCATATATTTTCATCATCGTATCTCCATTCTTCAGCTTGCATAACAAAAAACTTATACTCTATCATTAATTATATATTCTCTACATACATACAAATTTCCTGTTATACTTTACACGCACTTCTCGAATTTTGTCACTTCTCTCCCCTTGTCCACAATATCATTTCTCGTTACAATAATATTGTACTGATTTGCAAGGAGGCTTAACGATGCATAAAAAAGCTCAAAAAGTTATGATTTATGTAATGCTAATTTCTATGCTTGTAACAACATTACTTGCTGGCGCAAGTATGTTTTGGTAAAAAGGACGATGTGTTCGTCCTTTTTTTACTTTTTACACATAACATAATAAAATAAACCATCTCGATATCGAGATGGTTTATTTTATATAAAGCACAATCGCTACAATACTAAAGGAGAATGACATTACAAGTGCTGTTATAAAACTTGTATATTGTTTCTGCTGAAATGCTCCAATAACAAAAGTAAGATTGAGTAATGCCATACATACAATTGCTACAAGATAAGAACATATATTAAAAGTTGCCAATATGAATGTAATAACAAATAGAAATCCCATAAAAAATTGCATATACGAAATTTTTGGATTCAAGTACATATGAGCAACCCCTTTATCTAATTTTTTATCCTGATCGGTGAGGGCTGATAATCCGCGGGTAAAAAACATCCCACTGATTAAAGTTTCACTTTATCTTTCTATACTCTCATTAACTCATGGTTATGTACACATGTCAAGACAACTTATTACAATAGAAAAAGCCAACCTTTGTTGGCTTTTTCATATGCAATGGCTCCTTTTTGTTTTGCCAATTGCTGAAATGATTTTTTCGACTTCACAATCCATACTTTCGTTCCAATTGGAATGCGATCAAATAAATACTCCACATCGTTTTTCTTCATTCTTATACATCCTTGTGAAATATACTTTCCAATTGAACTAGGTTGGTTTGTTCCATGTATTCCATATTTACTTCCATCAGTTCCTCTTGCATTAAATCCAATCCACCTTGACCCAAGTGGATTTTTCGGTGACCCACCTGGAATATCCTTCGCAATATAATACGGATCCTTCGCTTTCATTACAACATCAAAAGTTCCCTCTGGAGTTAATTCATTTGTTTTCCCTGTCGCTACTGGAAAAACCTTTTGGATCTTTCCATCGTCAATATAAGCTAGTTTATTCGTCGCTTTATTTACAATAATAAAAGGATCTCCGGCACGTGGATTATCACCAAGAGGCCAAATAGGTGATAAAGAAAGACATAATATGAAAGAGAGAAGATACGGCATAATAATTCCTACCTTCTATATAAGTTCTTTTATATTATCCTTTCCCTTAAAACGGCTTTTAATGAGTAAATATTGTTCCATTTCATACACAAGTTGAACAAGCTTCGCACGTATCTCAAATTCTTCACGTGTAACGGGCAATGGCATGTCTCTAAATAATTCTCTCATTTCTTGAAGCTGTCTTAAGGAAATAACCCCAGTACTCTCAGGGCTAATAGCATTTCCAATGTTTTCAACCACATCCGCAATCATATCAGCTTGTTCATATGTCCATGATAAAGAAGCTGCTAATGGTATCATCCGTTCTAAAATTTCGAATTGTTGCATGCGCATATTAAAATAACGATAGTAATAGCCATCTTCTCGCATAAATGCATTCTCAAGTTTCTTAAACGATAAATCCCTTGCTTCATTTAGCATATTTTCAGTTTCAATAAGTTCTGCCCCGCTCCAGCTACTTTCTCTGTTTCGTAAATACACGACCATTTCAAACAAAATTGTTTTAAAGTTACTTTCTATTGTATCCTGATACTCTTTTAGCTTATTTTCACTACTTGGCATATACATATTCACTAATAAAGCCACGCTAATTCCTATCGTTAATATCGCAATTTCATTCCCAACAATAAGCCATGTAATTTGTTTCAATGAATATAGATGCATCACAATAACTGAACTCGTGACAATACCTTCTTGAATTTTAAGCATAACTGCAGTCGGAATAAATGTAAGTAATAATATACTAATTGCAAGTGGTGTATATCCAATTGTTTCAAAAATACAAAAAGCGAATACCATTGATAATACACAAGCTAAAAAACGATGTAACGACACTTGAAGTGATTTACGTTTCGTATTTTGTACACATAATATAACTAAAATGCCCGCTGAACTATAAAATTCTAATCCTAATAACTGCGCAATAAAAACGGCTGCGCCTGTCCCTATTGCTGTTTTTACTGTACGGTATCCAATTTTGAACATAGCACTGCTCCTATATGTATAAACGTATTTACAGTTAGTATAAAAAAAGGATGACACAATGTCATCCTTTTCTACTTATTATTCACGCAACCTTTACATATTACAATATTTTTTGTAAAAATTGTTGCGCACGTTCACTTTTCGGTGCTACAAAAAATTCTGTTGGCGCGCTATCTTCTACAAGCTTTCCACCATCTAAAAAGAGAACACGATCTGCTACTTCTTTTGCAAATCCCATTTCATGTGTAACAATCACCATTGTCATTCCTGTCGTAACTAATGATTTCATAACTTCTAACACTTCTTTTACCATCTCTGGATCTAGTGCTGATGTTGGTTCATCAAATAACATCACTTCTGGTTCCATCGCTAACGCTCTCGCAATTGCTACACGTTGCTTTTGTCCCCCCGAAAGACGATTCGGATACGTATCTTTTTTATCTAATAAACCGACCTTTTCTAAAAGTTTCTCGGCTTTCTTGTCAGCTTCTTGTTTCGTTACTCCTTTTACATTGATAGGAGCATACGTAATATTTTCTAATACAGTCATATGAGGAAATAGGTGAAAATGCTGAAATACCATTCCGACATTTTCACGAACGTGCATAATATTCGTTTTCGGATTCGTTACTTCTTCCGTTCCAATCCAAATGTGACCATTTGTCGGTGCTTCTAGCACATTCATACAACGTAAAAATGTTGATTTCCCTGATCCAGACGGTCCAATAATTGCTACTACTTCCCCTTTTTCAATCGTTGTTGTAATCCCTTTTAATACTTCGTTTTTTCCAAATGATTTATGAAGGTTTTCAATTTTAATCACTTTTCTTCATTCTCCCTTCAATTGCCTTCCCGACTAATGTAAGAATAATGACTAGCATATAATAAATGAGTCCAACAAAAAGTAATGGTTCAAGATATTTAAACGTTTCACCGCCTACAATGTAAGCACGGCGCATTAAATCGGTCGCTCCTATTACTGTTACTACAGCCGATTCTTTCGTAAGTGTCGCAAACTCGTTCACAAGCGCTGGTAATATATTTTTTAATGCTTGAGGGAAAATGATATTTCGCATCATTTTCCCGTAAGGAATTCCTAAAGCCATCGCTGCTTCTGTTTGTCCTTTATCAACCGCTTGAATGCCGGCACGAATTACCTCTGACATATATGCACCTGAATTTAAGCTAAATGCTAATACAGCTGCTACGAATGCTGGTATTTCATAACCAATTATTTGCGGGACACCGAAATAAATAATCATTAATTGCAATACAAGTGGTGTACCACGGAAAATTGATGTATAAAAATCTGCCGCTATATTTAATGCTCGTATTCTAGCAATTTTGCAAAGCGCTAATAACGTTCCTAAAATAAACCCAACTAACGCTGATACTGCTACAATTTTTAAAGTAACTTCTAGGCCTTTTAGTATATATGGTATCGAAGGCGTAATCGCCGAAAAATCTAAGTTCATTCTTTTCATTCCCCTCACAGAAAAGTGAAAGGCAGCTTATTTTTCGCTGCCAAACCATTTCTTCACTAATTTATCCATTTCTCCATTTTCTTGCATTTTTTTAATTACTTTATTAAATTCTGCTGTTTTATCACTGTTTTTCGGAAGGGCAATTGCTGCTCCTACTTCTTCTGGTGCTTCTTTAATTTCAATTCCTTGTAATTCTTTCATTTTTTCTAAATAATTTTTAGCAACTGTGTCTTCTATAATTGCAGCGTCAAAACGACCAGCTTTAATTTCTTGTACGATTTCTGGTATACGGTCACGTCCCTCAACTTTGAAATCTACTTGTTTTTTAAATTCTGCTGCTTTCTCTTCTTGGATAGATCCTGTTTGTACCCCTACTTTTTTCCCTTTTAAATCCTCTACAGATTGAATATTAGAATCCTTTTTAGAAACGACCATGTTTTTCGCAACAAAATATATATCTGTGAAGTCAACATTATTTTTACGCTCTGCCGTTGGCGTCATACCTGCCATTACGAAATCAACTTTTCCTGAGCTAAGGGATGCTAATAAACCACCAAAATCCATATCTTTCACTTTCACTTCATAACCAAGTTCTTTTCCGATATATTTAGCAACATCAACATCAAAGCCGATAATTTCATCACTTTTTGAAGCTTCTACGTATTCATATGGTTTATAATCTGCTGAAGTCCCCATAACCAGTACTTTCTTATTTTTTCCAGTAGCCTTTTCTTCCCCATTACTACAAGCACTGAACATACTTACAATTAAAATAAGTGCAAACGATATTGATAATAACTTCTTCATCTTTCTTCCCCCTAATGATGTATATTTAAAAGTTTAATAGAATATTTATTCGATGTTTGTATTGTATCAGCACTTTAATTTTTATGCAATATATAAAATAAAAATAAATAAAATATCAATACAAACAACGTTTGTTATGTATAAAACTTTGCATAAATCAACATAACTATGCATATCCCATAAATTTTAATACTAAATAAAAAAAGGCGGTACATCCACTTCATTGTGGACGTACCGCCTTTTCGCTTATATTTATAGTTCTTCACAATTCTCTTCGAAATAAGATTGTAGTTTTGCAATAACTTGCATTGGTTCATGACCTTCAATTTCATGACGTTCTACCATCGTTACAATTTTTCCATCTTTTAATAAAGCGAATGATGGAGAAGAAGGTGGATATCCTTCGAAATATTCACGAGCTTTTGCTGTCGCTTCTTTATCTTGACCTGCAAACACCGTTACAAGATGGTTAGGACGTTTATCATAATGTACGGAATGCGCAGCAGCAGGACGAGCAATACCACCTGCACAACCACATACAGAGTTTATCATTACAAGTGTTGTTCCATTTCTTTTAAACGCTTCTTCTACTGCTTCCGGCGTCGTCAATTCTGTATATCCAGCAGAGACAATCTCTTCACGCGCTTGGCGGACAACATCATTCATAAAAAAGTTAAAATTAATCAATCTTTTCCCTCCTCTAAAACTATCTATTTGTATCTTACCAGTTAATGTTTATGAAATACAAGTAAGTTTACTTGTATTTAGGCATAGAAAAGGTGTTAGAGCCCTTGCTCTAACACCTTTTTTTTAATGGCCACGATGCTTTTGCTTTGCTTTTTGTACTTTAATTAAACGTCTTCTTTGTTTTTCAGCTTCTCGCTTCTCTTTAGACTGCACTTTCTTTTCTTGTTTATACAATTCATAAGATAAACTAATCGCTTCTTGTGCCTTAGTAAAACGCTTTACATTTACTTCTTTTGCCGCTTGTCGTATGATACGTTTTATATTTTTTGGACGCTGTTTTTCTTCCACTTCCACACCGCATTTTGCAACATGCTGGAAATATGCTAACATTGGACCATTCACAAATATAAGTACTTCTTCATCTGAAGGTTCCATTCCAAAAATATACCTTGCTCCATACAATTTTCCTTTTTCTTTATGCGTAATAATTCCTACGAAAAATTGACCATCGTGATATACTGTCAAATCCATTGACAGCCCCTCCTTTAAAAAAATTAGAAATACTGGACATCCCGGAGGGGAAGGTTACTGACATGAAATCATGCGTCTGGACTACCGACCAGAACTGTGTTTTTGTATTTCTTTCACTATTATTATATCTCTTTTTCCATAATCTTCATATATTCACCAATCATTTTTTTATGCGATCCTACAATATAGTCAGGTAGTTCTGTTAGTGGGAAGAATGTAAGCTGAACCGCTTCTTCTTTATTCATAACAAACTCCCCTTCATATTCATCCGTATAATAGGCTGTCGTTACGGATTGAAATTCATCACCATTTGCTAGTTTTGTAAAATAATTCGCTCCCGAAAATACATTAATTAATCGCAAGTTCTTCACTTCTATTCCTGTCTCTTCATATACTTCACGGCAAGCTGTTTCTTCTGGTGATTCGCCAAGCTCCATTAATCCGCCAGGCAATCCCCATTTTCCGTAAGGCTCTGTTCTTTGCTGTAATAAAACATCCCCATTTTCATTTATAACGAGTACAACAGCACCAACTAAAATTAAAGGGCGATGACCAACTATTTTTCGTAATTCTTCTACATATCCCATCGTATCGCCTCCTTTTTCGTTGTCCACACTATTGTATCATATGTATGAAACGACAAAATGCGTATATTTTTCATTTTTTTAACAAAATATTTATTTTATGTGCTTCATCTACTGTAGCTAACATAATGGATTCAACTTCTGCGTTTTTCTCTAGAAATTCTCTCGCCCATTCTTCTGTTTTCCCTAATAAAGCAAGAACATCTTTCTGAATGCTCCCATCCTTTACTAATACAAATGAAACTGGAGATTTTTTTCCCGCCACTTTCAGATCAAGCCGCGAAACTGCTTCATATTCTGGATACTGAAATATAGAAACGACACCGTTCGCTTCCCATAATGCTAATTTAATCTTTTGAATATCACTCACATTTCGCATACGAAGTTCCGAAAATAAATATTCCACCGTAATTCTCGCTTTTTTCAAATTGCTAAAATCAATGGAACCATTGTGTATAAGAATAATAGGTGCTGGCTCTAAAAAGCGTCTCCATCTATCCCATTTCAACATTAAGACTGAGCTTATAATGTGAAGTACAACGAGTATGAACGTTGTAATCATTGATCCGAGTAATCCTACTTTTTCATCAGATAATGCGTTAGAAATATTTCCACCAAGCAATAATACTAATACGACATCTAAAAAACGAAGTTGCGCGATGGATCTTTGTCCCATCGCTTTCGCAACTAATATTAAAAATATGTATGCTATAATAGCCCGAATAACCCATTCACTATTGGAAAGATGCCGTGCCCCTTCAAAAATATGCATATGCATCACTTTGCACTCCTTACCCGTCTCAAACTGCTACTTTGTTTTAGTTTGCAACGTTTAAGAGCATATATGTAAAAAAGCTGGTTCGTATTTACACGAACCAGCTTTTTTACTTAACAGAAAACATATACTTTTTATACGTTTTCCGTACCGATAATATGAGACCCATCATAATCATATTCGAGAACAAGGAACTTCCCCCATACGATAAGAACGGTAATGCAATCCCTTTTACAGGCATTAATCCAACGATCATACCGATGTTTTGGAATATTTGAACCGTTAATATTCCGATTGATCCAGCACATAATAATGTACCGAATAAATTATCAGCAGAATAACCGATAATAATTGTTCGATATAGTAGTAATAGGAACAAGAATACAACTAACGCTGCTACGATAAATCCACCTTCTTCGGCAATTGTAGCAAAAATAAAGTCAGTATGCTTCTCAGGGATATAGACGTTCCCTTCGCCAAATCCTTTCCCTTCCATACCGCCACTACCTACAGCTAAGATCGATTGCTGTGTTTGATAACCTTGATCTGTATGTTCAAATGGATCTAACCAACCTAAAATACGTGATTGTTGGTGAGGTTTTAGTAAAGTAACTAAATTATTAAAGAAGAAATCCTCATACCTTACGTAAATAAATATTAACGCCGATACTATGGTCACCGGAATAATTGTACATAACGCTATCAATTTCTTCTGAATACCTGACATAAATAAAATACATGCAATTGCAGCAGCATATAAGAACACCATACCTGTATCCGGTTGGCTATATACAACAGCCGTAGGAGGAATAGCTACTAACATTACCTTTCCTATTAATATTAGGTCTGTTTTAAATGTTCGAACCATATACTGTGCATTATGTTTTACTGCTAAATTTGCTACTAACATAACCAGTGCAATTTTGAAAAACTCCGACGGTTGAATAGATCCAATTACCGGAAACCTAAACCATCTTTTCGCCCCAAGTATTTCAGGTGTAAAGTTTGAAACTGGTAATATCTTCAACAAAATAATCGAAGCAAATGTAGCAATATACAATGGCCAAGATAGTTTTTGTAGCTGATCTGAATCAACACTTGCAACAAGAAGTAACATTACAATCCCAATTATGTAGTTAACACCTTGTTTCAGAGCAAAATTCTCAGCCCCATATTGTCCAGTTTGCTGACTGCTATATATAGCAGCTATACTCGTAACACATAATGCTAACAAAATTAATATTAATTTTACATCTAAACTTTTTAGAAACTCGGTACTTCTTTTCATGACATCCTCCTGAAACATTGTTACAGCAAAATAAAAAACCAGGAGTCAACATTCTTCATGTTTTGACGACTGATTACACATTATCTATAAAACACTTATATAGAATAACTCTCTTTTTCATACAATACAATATATTATACTACAGTTTCGTCAGTAAGATTTGCCAAAAAAATTATTCTTTTCTTATTTTATATCCATATACCATATATCAGCAATGTATTTTCATAAATTCCTAATACATAATCGTTCATTGTAAGATTACTGGGGAAGATATTATACATATAGTAGGATGTAGATGAAGAAATAAGATGATAAAAAGCTCGCATAAGCGAGCTTTTTATTAATATACAGATGTATTATTTTCTGACGTATTTTCTAAAATTTCTTTTACACGTCCTAAGAACTTACCACAAATTAAGCCATCTAGTACACGGTGATCAAGTGATAAACATAAGTTAACCATGTCGCGAGCACCGAACATACCATTATCCATAATTACTGGGCGTTTTACAATTGATTCAACTTGTAAAATAGCCGCTTGTGGATGATTAATAATACCCATAGATTGAACAGAACCAAATGATCCTGTGTTATTAATTGTAAATGTTCCACCTTGCATTTCGTCCGCTTTTAACGATTTCGTACGTACTTTTCCTGCAAGCTCTGTAATTTCACGAGCAATACCTTTAATCGTCTTCTCATCCGCGTGTTTAATTACTGGTACAAATAGTTCGTCCTCTGTTGCAACAGCGATAGAAAGGTTAATATCTTTCTTCTGAACGATCTTATCGCCAGCCCACATTGAATTGATTTGAGGATACTCTTTTAACGCTTGCGCTACTGCTTTTACGAAGAAAGCAAAGAACGTTAAATTAAAGCCTTCGCTCTTTTTGAAATCACCTTTAATTGAATTACGGTATGACACAAGGTTTGTCACATCTACTTCAATCATCATCCAAGCATGTGGCGCTTCGTGTTTACTACGTAACATGTTCGCTGCAATTGCTTTACGCACACCTGTTACTGGAATTTCGATATCGCCAGGCATTGTTGGTACAGAAACTGGTTTTGCAGTTTCTACTTTTTGTGCTACTGGCGCTGCTTTTGGTGCTTCTGGACGCTCTTCTACTACTGCTGCTACCGCTTCCTCTTTCTTCGCACCTGCTTGCGGAATATTTCCAGATTCCACTAGCTTTAAAATATCTTTACGAGTGATACGGCCATTTGCTCCCGTACCTTCTACTAAATCTAAATCAACATTATGCTCACCTGCAAGTTTTAAAACAGCTGGTGAAAAACGTGGTTTTCCATCAGTTGATTGTTTTGCTTTCGGTGCTTTTTCAGACGTAGCTACTTCTAACTTTGGTTCTTCTTTAGTTTTTTCCTCAACAGCTGTCGCTGCTACTTCATCTGCGCCTTCTACTTGAATAACACAAACTACTTCACCTACAGCTAACGTCTCACCTTCACCAGCAATTAATTCTTTCACAATACCAGTGAAAGAAGATGGTACTTCAGCATTTACTTTATCAGTCATTACTTCTGCAAGTGGATCATACTTGTTTACATGATCGCCAACATTAACGAGCCATTTACTAATTGTACCCTCTGTAACGCTCTCCCCGAGCTGAGGCATTGTGATATTTTCTACAGCCATGTATAGTCCCCCCGATTAAAATTCCGCAAGTTCACGCATTGCTTTTTCAACTTTATCTGGATTTACCATAAAGAATTTTTCCATTGTTGGTGCATATGGCATTGCTGGAACGTCTGGACCTGCAAGACGTGCGATTGGCGCATCTAAATCAAACAGACAGTTTTCAGCAATAATTGCTGCCACTTCACTTATAATACTTCCTTCTTTATTGTCCTCTGTTACAAGAAGAACTTTACCTGTTTTAGAAGCTGCTTCAATGATTGCTTCTTTATCTAATGGATATACAGTACGTAAATCAAGAACATGTGCAGAGATGCCATCTTGCGCTAACTTTTCAGCTGCTTGAAGAGCAAAGTGAACACATAATCCGTATGTGATAACAGTAATATCATCACCTTCGCGTTTTACATCTGCTTTTCCGATTGGTAATACGTAATCATCCTCTGGCACTTCACCTTTAATTAAGCGATATGCACGCTTATGCTCAAAGAATAATACTGGATCTTCATCACGAATTGCTGCTTTTAATAAACCTTTTGCATCATACGGTGTAGAAGGAATGACAATTTTTAAACCTGGTTGGTTCGCAAACATCGCTTCCACAGATTGTGAATGATACAATGCACCGTGAACACCGCCGCCAAATGGCGCACGAATTGTAACTGGACAAGTCCAATCGTTATTAGAACGATAACGAATTTTTGCTGCCTCAGAAACAATTTGGTTTACTGCTGGCATGATGAAATCAGCAAACTGCATTTCAGCGATTGGACGCATACCATACATTGCCGCACCAATTGCTACCCCAGCAATTGCAGATTCTGCAAGCGGTGCATCAAGCGCACGATCTTCACCAAATTGATCATATAATCCGTGTGTCGCTTTAAATACGCCACCTTTTTTACCAACATCTTCACCTAAAACAAATACTTTCTCATCGCGTTCCATTTCTTCGCGCATTGCTAATGTAATAGCATCAATATAAGACATTACAGCCATGAAACGTTCCCCCCTATTCTGCGTATACGTGCTTCAATGCATCTTCAGGTGCTGCATACGGAGCATTTTCTGCATATTCTGTTGCTTCATTTACGATATGCATAATTTCGTCTAACATTTGTTTTTCAAATTCCTCAGTTAACACGCCAGCTTCTTTTAAATAAGCTGCAAATGTTATGATTGAATCTTTTTTCTTTGCTTCTTCTACTTCTTCTTTATCACGATAAACACGATCATCGTCGTCACTAGAATGTGCTGTTAAACGATATGATACTGTTTCAATTAAAGTTGGGCCTTCACCACGACGGCCGCGGTCTGCTGCCTCTTTTACAGCTTTATATACTGCAAGTGGATCGTTTCCGTCTATTGTATATCCAGGCATACCGTAACCAATTGCACGGTCTGATACGTTTTTACATGCTAATTGTTTTTCAACTGGAATAGAGATTGCGTATTTATTATTTTCACACATGAAAATAACAGGTAGTTTGTGTACACCAGCAAAGTTTGCCCCTTCATGGAAGTCACCTTGGTTTGAAGAACCTTCTCCAAATGTAACAAACGTTACTAAATCTTTCTTTTCCATTTTTCCAGCTAATGCAATACCAACTGCATGTGGTACTTGCGTTGTTACTGGAGATGATCCTGTCACAATACGATTTTTCTTTTGACCGAAGTGACCAGGCATTTGACGACCACCAGAGTTTGGATCTCCAGCTTTCGCGAAAGCAGACAACATAAGCTCTTTAGCTGTCATACCGAACGCTAGTACAACACCCATATCACGGTAGTATGGTAATGCATAATCTTTCTCTCTATCAAGAGCGAATGCTGCTCCAACTTGTGCAGCCTCTTGTCCTTGACAAGAAATTACGAATGGAATTTTACCCGCACGGTTTAATAACCACATACGTTCGTCGATTTTACGTGCAAGTAACATCGTACGGAACATTTCTAATACTTGCTCATCACTTAAGCCAAGCTCTTCATGGCGCTTTTCTTTTACTTCTGCCATTTTTCATAACCTCCTAAATCCACATTTTTATGCGTGTAACGCTTTTCCATCTACAGCTAATGCTGCTTCACCAATCGCCTCAGATAATGATGGATGCGGATGAATTGTATGTGCTACTTCCCACGGTGTTGCATCAAGTACTCTTGCAAGACCAGCTTCAGAAATCATATCTGTTACATGTGGTCCAATCATATGAACACCAAGAATGTCATTTGTTTCTTCATCAACTACAAGTTTTACGAAACCATCTGATTCGCCGTATACAAGTGCTTTTCCGATTGCACGGAATGAGAACTTACCTACTTTTAACTTATAGCCTTTTTCTTTCGCTTCTTGTTCTGTTAAACCGACAGAAGCAACTTCTGGACTGCTATATACGCATTTTGATACCATAGAGTAATCAATTGGTGTAACTTCTTTACCAGCAATATGTTCCACTGCAACAATTCCTTCATGAGAAGCAACGTGAGCAAGTTGTAAGCCGCCGATTACATCTCCGATTGCGTAAATATGAGATTCTTTCGTTTGATAAAACTCATTTGTTTGAATGTATCCTTTTTCCACAACGATATCCGTATTCTCTAAACCAATATTTTGCGTATTGGCTTGTCTTCCTACAGATACAAGCATTTTTTCTGCTTTAAATTCTTTATTCTCACCGTTATGTTCAGCTTGAATTGTTACTCCGTTATCTTTTACCAATGTTTCTGGTAATACTTTTGCACCAGTTACCACTTTAATACCTTTTTTCTTGAATAGACGTTGCATTTCTTTTGAAACGTCCTGATCTTCTAGTGGTAATATCGTTTTCGCATACTCTAATACTGTAACTTCTACACCGAAGTCAGCAAGCATAGATGCCCACTCAATACCGATTACACCGCCACCAACGATAATAATTGAGCTAGGAAGCGTTTCCATTTTTAGGGCATGATCGGAAGACATTACATACTCTCCGTCTAATTCTAAACCTGGTAACGAATTCGGACGAGAACCTGTTGCAACAAGTACATTTTTTGGAATTAACATTTCATTCTCTTCTCCACTTGCAAGTTCAACTGAAATTGTCCCTGGCATTGGAGAGAAAATAGATGGGCCAAGAATACGGCCGATACCTTCAAACACATCAATTTTACCTTGTTTCATTAAGTGTTGAACACCTTTATGAAGTTGCGTTACAATCTTCTCTTTACGCTCTTGCACTTTCGCAAAGTTTAGTTCTACATTACTTGCAATAACTCCGAACTCTTCGCTTTTTTTAGCAGTTGCGTATACTTCCGCACTACGTAAAAGAGCTTTACTAGGAATACATCCTTTGTGCAAACAAGTACCACCAAGATTTTCTTTTTCAACAAGTGCAGTTTTTAAACCTAGTTGTGATGCTCGAATAGCAGCAACATATCCACCAGTACCGCCGCCAACGATGACTAAATCATATTCTCTTGCCATTATCTCAACCCCTAGCTACTGTTTGTTTTTCTCGTACAACATACTCTTTCGGCGCTTCTTCTTCACGTAATACACGAAGTGCTCCTTCTGCTAATGCTTGTAATTCATCTTCCCCTGGATGTACGATAACATCTGCAATCCAGTCAACACGTTCTTTTATTTCATCAACAAGAATTTTACTGTACGCAAGTCCACCAGTTAAAACGATTGCATCAATTTTCCCGTGAAGTACAGCGCTAGCTCCGCCAATCTCTTTTGCAACTTGATATGCCATTGCTTTATAAATAAGAGTTGCTTCCGGATCACCTTTTTCAACCATTTGTTCTACTTTGATCGCATCATTTGTACCGATTAGGCTTACAAGTCCACCTTGTCCAACAAGTTTTTTAACCATTTCGTCACGGTAATACTCACCAGAGAAACACATCTCCACTAATTGCCCTACCGGTACTGTACCCGCACGCTCTGGACTAAATGGGCCTTCTCCGTTTAAGCCGTTATTCACATCAATAACTTTTCCTTTTTTATGAGCACCAACTGTAATACCGCCACCCATATGTGTAACTAATAAATTTAAATCCTCGTATTTGTGATTTAATTCTTCAGCCACTTTACGAGCAACTGCTTTTTGGTTTAATGCATGGAAAATACTTTTACGTTCCATACCAGCAATACCACTTATACGAGCAACCGGCTCCATTTCATCTACAACGACAGGATCTACTATGAATGCCGGAATATTTAATCCAGAAGCGATTTCATATGCTAAAATACCTCCAAGGTTTGAAGCATGATGACCGCTAAACCCATTTTTCAAATCTTCTAACATCGAATCGTTTACTGTGTATGTTCCGCCTTCGATTGGACGAAGTAATCCCCCACGCCCACAAACTGCGTTTAACTTTGAAATGTTAATACCGTGAGAATGTAGAACTTCTAAAATCGTTTCTTTGCGAAACTCATATTGATCGATAATTCTCTTATATTTTCCAATTTGTTCTTCGTCATGACGAATAGTTTCTTCTAAAACGGGCCTTTCATTATCAAAAACACCAATTTTTGTGGATGTACTACCCGGATTAATAACAAGAATTCGATTTAAAGACACTGTTGCTACCTCCACTAATAAATTCAAAAGGAGGTGGAAACCTCATAAGAGGTAACCACACCTTTTGTAAAAGTAATATATGAATGATTAGCGACGGCTAATAATGTCGTGACCGTTGCGTAAGTATGTGCTACGAGAGTTTTTCAAGCTTGCAATGCGCTCTTCAGCTAAACGATCTGCTGCTACATAAGTTGCAATGCCATCACGTTTTGAAATTTCGATTACTTTTGCAATTGTGTCATAAATAGACTCAACACGTTTTAGTGCACGTTCTCTATTGTATCCATATAATTCGTCTGCTACGTTAATTACACCACCAGCATTAATAACATAGTCTGGTGCGTATACAATACCCATTTCATGAATCATGTCGCCGTGACGATTTTCTTTTAATTGGTTATTTGCAGAACCTGCGATTACTTTTGCTTTAAGTTGTGGAATAGTTTCGTCATTAACTGTTGCGCCTAATGCACATGGTGCGTAAATATCACATTCAACACCGTAAATTTCATTTGGCTCAACTGCTGATGCACCGAATTCTTCTACCGCGCGTTGTACAGCTTCTTTATTAATATCTGTAACGATTAATTTTGCTCCTTCAGCATGTAAATGTTTGCATAGGTGATACGCTACGTTACCAACACCTTGAACAGCAATTACTTTTCCTTCTAAATTATCAGTACCGAAAGCCTCTTTCGCAGCTGCTTTCATACCACGATAAACACCGTATGCAGTTACTGGAGATGGGTTACCAGAAGAACCGAATGATGGTGAAATACCTGTTACAAAATCAGTTTCTTCGTGAATAATATCCATATCATCTACTGTTGTACCAACATCTTCAGCTGTAATGTAACGTCCGTTTAGTCCTTGAATGTATCGTCCTAATGCACGGAACATCGCTTCGCTCTTATCTTTACGTGGATCACCGATAATTACTGTTTTCGCACCACCTAAGTTTAAGCCAGCTGCTGCGTTTTTGTATGTCATCCCTTTTGCAAGACGCAATGCATCTTCAATCGCCGCTTCTTCAGAATCATATGTCCACATTCTTGTTCCACCAAGAGCTGGTCCAAGTGTTGTATCATGAATTGCGATGATTGCTTTTAAACCAGATTCTTTATCTTGACAAAATACTACTTGCTCATAATCATATTTTTCTAAGTATTCGAAGATTTCTAATGTCATTGTCGTTTCCCCCTAGTGTTTTACCCTGTTTGGTTTATTTTGAAGCAGTCGTAACTGCCAATGCTAATGAATATACTTTTGTTTCTGCTGAATCAGCACGAGATGTTAAAACAATCGGTGCTTTTGCGCCAGCAATCATAGCTCCTACTTTTGCATCCGCAAAGTATACGAGTGATTTGTACAGCACATTTCCAGCTTCAATCGTTGGGACGAGTAAAATGTCTGCTTTACCTGCTACATCACTTACTATGCCTTTATGTTCTGCTGCAATTTGTGATACTGCATTATCTAAAGCAAGTGGTCCATCAACGACACAATTTTTAATTTGTCCGCGGCGATTCATTTGAGTTAACATCGCGGCATCAATTGTCGCTTGCATCGCAGGATTCACAACCTCTACTGCTGCAATTGGTGCTACCTTTGGCAAATCTATTCCTATTGCCTGGGCAACTTCTACAGTATTCTGTATAATAGCAGCTTTTTGTGTTACATCAGGTGCAATGTTCATCGCTGCATCTGTAACAAAGATAAGACGATCGTAATTTGGAACTTCAAATGCTGCAACGTGTGAAAGTGCGCTACCTTTACGAAGTCCCCACTCTTTATTTAATACAGCTTTCAAAATATTTGCTGTTGGGATGTTTCCCTTCATAAGCACATCTGCTTCGCCATTTCTTACAGCTTTAACAGAAAGTTCTGCAGCCTCAGCACTTGACGCTGCTGCAATCACTTCAATGTGTTCTGAAGTTTGTAAACCATGTTCTTGTAGCATCCCCATTATTTTTTCTTGATTTCCATATAGACGAAATTGAGCTAGCTGTAATTTAATTGCTTTCGCTACAGCTTCAATTACTTCATGATCTTCAGCTACTGCTACAGCCACAGTTTTTTTAGGCTGTCCTGCTGCTTGATCAATTAAGTGTTCTAACTTCATATTTTGTAATCAACCCTTTCCGTCGTCCCTCGTCTATTTATAAAGCAAATACCGTGCCAACTTTCAAAAGTGGTCTTACCAATAATGAAAACGCATTCAAAATGCAGTAAAATCAATACTTTGGAAAATAACGAAACATTCTGTCTTGTTTTGTCGCTTTTTGTATACCATGCAATAAATTGCACGGTACGCAATTTATTGCATGCTATTTTTTGCACACTCATACTTTTCTAGCTTGTAATATAAATTTCGAACCGAAATTCCTAATGCTCTTGCAGTTTTTGTTTTATTTCCATCAAACCTCTCTAAACATTCATGAATGATATGCCCTTCAAACTCTGTCACTAATTGTTCAAGTGGCTTTTCTTCTAATTCAGGTAATAAGTTATTTTGTTTTACCTCAGTCTGCTCCTCTGTATGTAAAGGTGGTAAATGATGGACATCAATATATATTTCGTTATAATTCATAAAGATAATAGCTCGTCCTAAAATGTTTTCAAGCTCCCTCACATTTCCTGGCCATTCATATGATTGTAAATATGAAATAGCCGAATCAGTGAGCCCCTCTACATTCCGACCATAATCTTGGTTAATTTTTTGAATCAATCTGTCTGCAATTGCCGGTATATCTCCTTTTCGCTGACGAAGAGACGGAATTTGAATTGGAATTTTATTTAATCGATAATATAAATCCTCTCTAAACTCTCCTTCTAGAATGCCCTTTTCTAAATTCACATGTGTCGCTGCAATTACCCGGACATTTATAGGTATCGCTTTCGTTCCACCAACTTTTACAATTTCTTTTTCTTGCAACACGCGAAGGAGTTTCGCTTGCGTATTTGCAGACAATTCTCCTATTTCATCTAAAAAGATACTACCGTTATTCGCTTCCTCAAAAAAACCTCGTTTTCCGCCTCTTTTTGCTCCTGAAAATGCACCTTCCTCATAACCGAATAATTCACTTTCTAATAAAGTCTCGGAAATAGCAGCACAGTTTACCCGGACGAATTTATTATATTTTCGATTACTTCCATTATGAATTGCATGTGCAAACAATTCTTTACCCGTTCCAGATTCTCCGCGTAGTAATACTGTTGCCGGTGTATTCGCTCCAAGTTTCGCCTGTTCAATAGCGGCCGTTGTTTCATCTGAATTTCCGACAATGTCATCAAATGAATATTTCGCTTCTAACGTTCGAATAATTTGCCTTGCTCTATTCAATTCATTTGTTAACTTTTGAATTTCTGATACGTCACGAATTACACCAACGCTTCCTTTCAATATCCCATCCACTATAACTGGCGCTACGTTTACAATTACATCACGCTTCTTTTGTCCAATCTTCATATGTATTCCGCGTACCGCCCTACGCGTTCGAAGTACTTTCATATGCATACTTTCACCTTCTACAATATCAGTTGTAGCCGGTTTCCCAATAATGTCCTCTTCTGTTAAACCTGTTAATTTCGTATACGCAGGGTTAATTACTAATCCTCTTCCCTTTTCATCCACGACCGAAATTGCTTCCTCAGACGAGTTGATAATCGCCTCAAGTAACGTTTGAATCTCCTTTAAATCTGTAACTTCTTCCGCAAGATCTACAACCTCTGTTATATCTTTAAAAATCGCAAATGCCCCTTGTACCTCTCCTCCCTCTTTTAATATTGGAATACGGGTTGTAATAATTTTCTTTTCATTCTCTAATGTCAGTTCATAATTTACTTCTATTTGTTTCGTACGTATAATACGAAGCAACTTACTAGTCGGAATAACTTCTAAAATATATTTCCCTACCGCATCTTCTTTTTTATATCCGATAATACGCTCTGCACTTTTATTAAATAGGCGTACTTGTCCCTCTCGATCAATCACAATCATACCGTCATGCGTAGAATTTAAAATTAAATCCCCTTGCTGCGTCTGTTCTTCTAATTTTCCAATTAAACTTTCCTTCTCATGTGCTAATCTCGTAACAATTTTCGCAATATCACCTGGTATAAGAAGAGTATCTTTATGCTTTTTCTTTATTAAATCTTTATGTAAATCATCGTCACCCGTCATATCAAACATTACATCAATATGCATAGAAAGAAACGGCGTTACACTCTCTCCAATTGTAACCCCATATTCCTTAGCCATTTGTAATCCCTTTGCTATCGGATTTATATCAATAATCCCTATAATTTGAAATATATTTGAACTTTGTAACAGATTCAGCAGTGTACTACCACCTTCACCTGCACCAACAATTAAAACTTTTTGTTTCATATATTACACTTCCTCTCGAAGTATCTCTGCAAAATTTTTCACACCCTTATCTTACTCGTTCAGCCCCCTCTTGACAAACCCCCTTTTCATATAACATCATTGAAATAAACAAAATAATCTGAAAAGGAGCGTTTATATGCAGCGTTACCTTGCTCTATCATTAGCACTCATCCCTATTTCATTAGCTGTGTTTGGCATTAAGTTAATGAGAGATACTGTATTCGGGATTCTATTTCCTCCACTCTCTATACTATGGTTACAATTTTTAATCGGCGCTCTCTGCTTCGGGCTCGGGTTTTATATCTTCGGAGGCTTCGTCTTACACCGAGACCGTAAACGAAATAAAGTACAAGCTCGCTTTAGAAGGTAGGAAGGCCCCACTATTTATAAATAAAAAATGAGACCGTTACACGCGGTCTCATTTTTTTATTGGCAATAACATTCTTGCTGTTTCGGGGTAATCAGTAATAATCGCCGAAATATTCATATCAAAATATTTACGCATAAGCGTTTCTTCATTTATTGTATAGGGCCGAACCTCTACACCACTTTCCATCGTTAATTCAGCAACAGCATCTTGAAGATAACGATAATTAGGGTGCACTGCTGTAGCGCCCATTTTTTTCGCATACGCCCACGGACTATGCAAACCTTCACGATATAAAATCGCTGTTTGAATATCAGGAGCCATCATATGACACCTTTTCATACTGTAGTGATTAAATGAAGAAAATATAACACGATCTTCTAGATTACATTTCCGTACAAGCGTTATAACTTCTTCCTCTAAACCTCTGTATGGAATTTTATTATTTTTCAGTTCAATATTAAGTAGCAACTCTGTTTTATCAATCCATTCTAACACCTCTTCTAAAAGAGGTATTTTACAAAAGCCTACTTTATCACCGAATTTATAGCTCGCATCTAATTTACATAAATCCTCATATAAATAATTACGAACCGCACCTTTTCCATTTGTTGTCCGGTCCACTGTTTCATCATGAATGACGACAACTTTTCCATCTTTCGTTAATTGAACATCAAGCTCAATTCCATCTGCTCTAAAAGATTCAGCTGCTTCAAATGAAATCATTGTATTTTCTGGGTACGTTCCCGCTGCACCACGATGTGCAAATATAAGAGTCATCCTCACTCCCCCAATCTTATGCTATACTATACGAAAAAGGAGGTACTTCTATGAGACCATTACAAATTTCTCCAGACACTGCAGTCCGCCTATCAAAAGCATTAGGTGTTCCACTTGAACAACTTATGCATATGCCGCAGCACATTCTAATTCAAAAGTTAGTTGAATTAGAAAAACAAAATAAAGACGAGGAATAATACAGTCCTGTTTTGCAGGGCTTTTTATTATTTTCTATTATATCACGGATGACTTCCCTACTAAAATCCTTTAACAGATATACTATGATTCCATTTAATCTTTTTTTCAAACATTTATAATCAATAAATTAAAACCCCTCTTTTAATAAAAGAGGGGTTTCTTACTACTCATTTCAGTTACTCAAATTATGCATGTTTCTTTTCTTTATTAAAAATCATAAACAATTTATACAACCCTAAAGAAGCTGGAATATTCATAAATGCAAATGCTTCATAAGTATAATGAGGAGCTGTTTCCCATAGTAATAAGAAAGTAAACACCCCTAACGTACTAATCATCGCAATTCGTATAACTTCCGATTCATTTTCATCTTTCTTTTTATAAAGTATAACAGCCGCCAGAACAGCTACATAAACAAATAATTTGATAACATACGAATATACAGTAACGATTTTATACTTCGTTGTACTATAGTTCGATACGTAATTAGTTATCGTGTCGTTCTTCTGCTCAAACCATTGTCCAATACGGTACATGGAGAACTGACTTGATACCCATTCTCTAGTTATTTTTTCATTTAAATGGTGTACATAACCCGTTACACCAAATTCACTGAAACGCTGCACTATAACTCCTTTATTGTGTTCATTTAAATCCTTCGTATTCTTTATGTTTTCATCATCAATATAATCTGCATCTGCCTGATTCCACACACCGTACGTATCTTTGTTCAACCCCATTTTCACCCAATGAGTGAATGGAATTTTTTCAATTTCATTATCGGTACTGAGATTTAGCTTTGTCGTTATACTTTTAAAACTTACAATAAGGATTAAACAAAATAAAACACTACTTAACACCTTTACAGAATACTTCTTACGAAATTTAAAAATATTCTCAATTAAAATCGCTAACGCTAACGCCAATGCTGTCGGTCTTATAATATAAGTACAAGCCGCAAAAACTCCTAATAAAATCCATAAAATAATCTTCAACCTTTTTGTTTCCGCTGTTTTCAAACATAAATATGTATACATCGTTGCTGAAATAAAAAATATTACTAATGTATGCGTATAGAAAACTGGCGCCTGCCAATATATAAAAATGTTTAGCACAGATAACACGATCGATATGTGAGCAACTTTAAAGTTTGTAATTTTCCTTACAATCAATACATTTAAAATAATACTACCTGTTATACATACTATTGGTAATATTTTTATCGCCACATCTACGCTTCCTACCAATTTAGCAAAATATCCTCCTAATAATACAATATGTGTATTATATGGATAAAATAGAAGCTGTCCCATTTCTAAAAATTGATTATCTCCATTAAACACAGAGACAATTCCTTGTTTAAGGATGGCATAATCTCCTACAACAGGGTTAAATGCGATAGAAGTAATCATTATTTCCGTCGTCAAAATGATTACGATACCTAAAGCAATCATAATATTTGTGTACGTTCTTTTCATTTTATTAATAACCCATTTATAATACATAAAGAAGAGCGCAAATAAAAGCAACGTCGCCGCTAGAACAGCACCGACTTTTTGGGGAGTGTACTCCTCAGTCGGATAAGGAAATTCACCACTCATCAAAATTGTTTTGGGGATAAAAAATTTACTTACTATCATTGAAAATATAGATAAAAACACCGTCATAACAATGATTGGGTAAGCTCGATTCACTATTTTTTTAAAAGTCATTCATCCATTCTCCTATATCTCTAACTTTCCAAATGTAACTGCAACAGCAAGAACTCCCATAGCTGCTACTATTCCTAGCCAAGTTAATATTTTATTTTTCATTCCCCTTCTCCCTATCTATACCTATTTAATTATCTTATAAAAAAACTCACTTATATGTAATATTACTAAAAACAGGATTTATCTTCCATGATATCAAATGATCTCTTGTTCTCAATAAAATAAAAAGACCAACGAATTCCAAAATTCATTGGTCATTAAATAAAAAGTTCATTGGTTTTACATTTAATATCGAGTATAAATTTAAAGAATGATTAAGCTTTACTAAAACTTAAATCCCTTACTATCTTTACTCTCAGCTAGCCTTATGTTCAAGTCTCAGCTTATCCGCAACCATTGCGATGAACTCGGAATTCGTAGGTTTTGCTTTTGACATGGATACTGTATAACCGAATAAGGACGAAATAGAATCAATATTCCCACGACTCCATGCTACTTCAATTGCGTGACGGATTGCACGCTCGACGCGGCTTGCTGTTGTATTATATTTCTTCGCGATATCTGGATACAATACTTTCGTAATAGATCCAAGTAATTCGATATCATTGTACACCATAGAGATTGCTTCCCTTAAGTACATATACCCTTTAATATGAGCAGGCACACCGATTTCATGAATGATACTCGTAATGCTCGCGTCTAAGTTTTTCGGTTTTCCATCTATTGTAGTTGCTGAACGGAAAGATGGAAGTGGACGTTTAATGGTAGCGTTCGCCTTACCGCTCACTTGACGAATATGACTCGTTAAATTCTCCATATCAAATGGTTTTAATATGAAATATGAAGCACCTAAGTCAACAGCTTTTGTCGTCACATCTTCTTGTCCAAATGCTGTCAACATAATTACGCTAGGCTGTCTTAGCCTTTCAATATTTCGCATTTTCTCTAGTACAGCTAAACCATCTAAATGTGGCATAATAATGTCTAAAACAAGTACATCCGGCTGCTTATCATTTAATAAATTTAAACACTCTTGACCATTATAAGCAGTACCGATTACTTCCATATCATCTTGAGCAGCTACGTAACTCTCTAGCATTGATACTAATTCTTTATTATCATCTACAAGACAGACTTTAATTTTCTCCACAGCTTTTCCTCCCTTACCGAATCGATTCTCCGACATGTGTATCCTTCTAGGCTACATGAATTGTTCGACAATTGTGTGAAAATTCCCTTTTAAAGTTTGTTACTTTCCGATAAAATCACAAAAAAATATGTTTATCGTTCATTTATTCCCTTTCGCAACACATTCCATCATAGAAATACAACGAAACGTTCAACCCTTTTCTTTTATTTTACAACAAAAAACACCTCTTGCGGAGCTTTTACAAAATTTCAACGAATTTTTCAAAAGAAAAGCGAGCTAATTAATAATTAGCTCGCTTTTCTTTCTTGTTCATAAATGTTAATTCCAGCCTCATGTAACATCCATTCAATATGAACACCATATCCTGACGTTGGATCATTTACAAATACATGTGTAACAGCACCAATTACTTTCCCGTTTTGTACAATTGGACTTCCGCTCATGCCTTGTACGATACCACCCGTTTTCGCTAATAAACGTTTGTCTGTTACTTTTATTACCATGCCTTTTGTAGCTGGAAACTTTTGCGGTACTGTACTTACAACTTCAATATCAAACGCTTCCACTTTATCTTTATCAATAACTGTTAATATTTTTGCCGGTCCCTCTTTTACTTGATGAGATAGTGCAATAGGCATCGCTTTATCCATTACACCATTTGGTATATTTGTATTCAATTTCCCGAATATACCAAATGGACTATTTATTGTAATATTACCAATCACTTCACGATCTGGTGAGAACCTCGCTAATTTCTCTCCTGGATTCCCATGACTACCTCTTTCAATTGATGTAACTGTCGAACGCATAATTTGTCCATCTTCGACTTGAATCGGCTTTTTCGTATCGTTATCAGAAATGACATGACCAAGTGCCCCATATTTCATAGAATCAGGATGAACAAATGTCATTGTTCCGATTCCAGCTGCCGAATCACGAATATATAAACCAATACGATAAGACGATTCTCCACTGTCTTTTTGTGGTGTTAACTTAGTGCGGATATGTTTTCCATCTCTTAACAAAACAAGATTAAGCGGTTCACCTGTTTCACCACTATTATGAATAAATGGTGCTACATCACTCATTCTTTCAATTGTTTTACCATTAATTTCAGTAATCATATCTCCAATTTGCACACCAGCTGTTTCACCAGGAGATACTTTCCCTTTTTCAGTTTGAATTAAATGATGGCCTACAACAAGTACCCCTTTTGTATTTAACTTCACACCAATTGATTGTCCACCTGGAATAACTTTAAAATCTTTCAATACTTTCACATTTACTTTTTTCACTGGAAAACCAGCAAGCTGAAACACCATATCTGCTTCACCATTTTGATGAGGATTTACCATAAGTCCTTGTTTTTGTTCATTGGAACTTACTGTAAACACATGACGATCTGTAGATGAAGCGTGAAAAACTGGTAATGAAGCTATTTCTGATTGTTGCCCTTCAAAAACAACAAGTTGCTTCGGGGATGAAATAAACGTCCGAAGCGGTTTAAAACACCCAATAAAAACTAAAGAAACAAGGAGACAAAGACCTATTATTTTGCGAAATCTTTCTAATCTCAATTTGTTCACTCTCCTCGCTCCTACCCCACATTCAGCCTCTTGGCTTCACTTTTTAATCTCTCCTTGCAGTGCTTTATTTATAACCGGAAGAATTAAGAAATCATTATTTGAGAAAAAAAGCTATCCATTACTGGATAGCCTCTGCTGTCTGTTTAAAATGATGCGCTTGCGTAAGTAATTCTTTCGCATGTTCTGTCGTTAAATCTGTAATTTCCACACCAGAAATCATTCGAGCTATTTCTGTTACTTTATCCTCCATAGTTAAAACGGTAACTGATGTAATTGTCCGATCATTCGCTACTTGTTTTCGAATAAATAAATGTGAATCCGCCATTGAAGCTACTTGAGGTAAGTGCGTAATACAAAGTACTTGCGAGTTTACTGATACTCGATAAATTTTTTCCGCAATAGCCTGTGCAACCCGACCACTTACACCAGTATCCACTTCATCAAAAATAACAGATGCAACACCTTGATGCTTAGAAAAAATGCTTTTTAAAGCTAAAATAATACGAGATAACTCTCCGCCAGAAGCGACCTTTGAAAGTGGTTTTAGCGGCTCACCTGGATTTGTTGAAATATAAAATTCCACATGATCGTAGCCATCCGCCGTAAGTCTTACCGGGGCACCCTCAACAAGAGGCTCTTCAGCATTTCCTTCTCTCTTCATGATTCTCACTTCAAATTTTGTTTTCTCCATATATAATTCTTTTAATTCCTGATGAATGGCATTTGTAAGATGCTCTGCAAGCTCATGACGCATATTACTTAACGACGTTG
Source organism: Bacillus pretiosus (assembly GCF_052947655.1). Classification (NCBI taxonomy): domain Bacteria; kingdom Bacillati; phylum Bacillota; class Bacilli; order Caryophanales; family Bacillaceae; genus Bacillus; species Bacillus pretiosus. The sequence continues at coordinate 4,023,867 of NZ_CM129593.1, forward strand.
CTTCTTGCAGAATAACACTTTCTAATTCCTTTAATTGCTTCTTCGTCGTTTCAATATGAACGTCTTTATTTTCAATCGTAAAAATTTCTTGTTCAATTTTATCAGCATACGCTAAAATCTCTTCTACAGTATTTCCATATTTTCTCTTTAGCATACGAATTTCATTTAAACGCGTTTCAATTTCGTCTAAACGCTTCGGATCATATTCCATCATATCGAGCTTTTCTCTAAGTTGATATGCAACTTCTTCTAATAAGTAGTAGCTATTTGCAATTGAATCATGATTTTCTTGATAAACTTCATCTAAATGTGTAATACTCTCCATTTGTCCCATTGCGCTTCGTACATTATCTAACCCTTGTCCGTCAGCGCTTAATGAGCGATATGCATCGCCTAATGCTTTGTAAATTTTTTCGAAATTAGAAATTTGCAATCGTTCTTCAGTTAATTCAATTTCTTCATCCATCTTTAAATCCGCCTTACTGATTTCTTCATGCTGGAATTGAATTAAATCTAAGCGATGCGCCATTTGTTGTTCATTTTCACTTAACGATTTTAACTGTTTTTTTAATTTCTCATAGTCAGCGTATACATTTTGATATATACCCAATTGTTTAACAATGCGATCTCCATCAAAATGATCAAGCATAAACATATGACGCTCTTCATTCATTAAATCTTGTGTTTCGTGCTGCCCATGAATATCAACAAGTGTTTTTCCAATTTCCTTTAATATACTAAGGGTGACCAGTTTCCCATTTACACGACATACACTTTTTCCGTTTGCAGCGATATCACGCTTCAAAATAATCATGCCGTCTTCTATTTCTATATCCAACTCTTCTGCCTTTTCAATACACGGATGCTTATCATCTTCTACATAAAATAGCCCTTCTATCTCAGCTTTTTCTGTTCCGTATCGAACAAATTCCGCTGAACCACGGCCACCTACAAGTAAACTAATCGCATCAATAATAATCGATTTTCCGGCCCCTGTTTCACCACTTAAAACCGTTAACCCTTTTTGAAAAGAAATATTTAATGCCTCAATAATAGCAAAGTTTCTAATCGATAATTCCGATAACAATGCCCCATTCACCTCGTTATAAACTAATCCCCTATTAAGGGCTTTTCTCAGTTCTTCATTCAAATAGTCAAACTATATGTTTGTATGTATAAATTACTTTTCTAACCGCTCCATTGTACCAAACATTCGTTTTACGGGTCAATCCACCTATTTTCTAATTTTATTCAAAGAAAATATTATATTACAATTAAGAATTCACATTTTTAACCAATAAAAAAATCCTGTTCACTTTCCACTTTACAGAGGAAAGCAAACAAGATTTTTTTTTACAACATATTTAAGAAACGATCAGAGACAACACCTGTATCTTCAGGTGTACGGCAAATAATTAAGCAAGTATCATCACCACAGATGGTTCCGATGATCTCATCCCACTCTAAATGATCAATAAGTGCTCCAAGTGAATGAGCGTTACCAGGCAATGTTTTTAGCACAAGCATATGTCCTGCCGTGTCTAATTTTACAAATGAATCCACTAGATTGCGTTTTAATTTTTGTAACGGGTTAAATCGTTGATCTGCTGGCAAGCTATATTTATAGCGCCCATCATGTAATGGCACTTTCACTAAGTGCAGTTCTTTAATATCGCGCGATACTGTTGCTTGCGTTACATTAAATCCCTCATTACGTAAAATATCAACTAATTCATCTTGTGTTTCAATTTCTTTGTTCGCAATAATTTCCCTGATTTTAATATGGCGCTGACCTTTATTCATACATTTGCACCTCACACTATCTCTTACCATAGTTTAAACATTGGTATACTTCACTTATTTATGTTAACTTATTATTCGTTGCTTGTACACAATTGTTTTTACAATCATTATACAATTACAACAAAAAGAGGAACAACATATGTTATTCCCCTTTTCCTTTTTGCTTTAGGACATCATGCGCCTCTGTAACTACTTGCTCAACAGAAACTGGAGAATGATTTTCGCCATTCTCACGTTCACCATGCCATTTCAGATGAATTAAAAATTCAATATTACCATCCCCGCCCGTAATTGGTGAGAATGTTAAACCTTCTACGTCGTATCCTTCTTTTATAGCAAAGTCGACAATCATTTCTACGACAGCCTCATGTACTTTTCGATCACGAACGATACCTTTTTTCCCAACTTGCTCTCTTCCAGCTTCAAACTGTGGTTTAATTAACGCTGCTACATCCCCATTAGGCATAAGCATTGTTTTTAAAACCGGCAGTATAAGCTTTAATGATATAAATGAAACATCGATACTAGCAAATTGCGGTAAACCACGTTCTAAGTCTGCTGGTGTCACGTAACGGAAGTTTGTCCGTTCCATTACGACAACACGCTCATCTTGACGCAATTTCCACGCAAGTTGATTGTATCCTACATCTAATGCATAAGATAATTTCGCTCCGTTTTGAAGCGCACAATCTGTAAAGCCACCAGTTGATGAACCAATATCTATCATAACTTTATCTTGTAAATCCAGGTGAAATGTCTCCAATGCCTTTTCAAGTTTATAACCACCACGGCTTACATACGGCATAACTTGTCCCTTCACCGTAATCTCTGTATCTTGTGGGATCTTCTCTCCTGGCTTATCAAGTCTCATCTCATTCGCATATACAAGTCCGGCCATAACGGCGCGTTTTGCTTTCTCACGTGTTTCTATAAGTCCTCGCTCTACTAATAGTACATCTACTCTTTCTTTTTTTGCACTCATTTGTTACGCCCTTTTTTGTTTTGATGGAATCATTGTATGAATACGGTCTACAACAGCATCTGTCGTTAAACCAATTTCTTCTAATAATTTTGTTACACTACCGTGCTCTATGAAACGGTCTGGAATACCCATTCGTTCAATTAACGCACTATGGTACCCGTTCTCAGATGCAAATTCAACTACTCCCGTTCCAAAACCACCAATTAAGCAAGCTTCTTCAATCGTTAAAATCGGTATATTTTTCCCTAAGAGATCATGTAAATATGCTTCATCCATCGGTTTAATAAAGCGAGCGTTCACTACTTTCACTGAAACTCCAGCCTTTTCAAGACGCTCAGCTGCTTCCATTGCCATTGGTATTGTCGTACCAAATGTTAAAATAGCCGCTTGTGTACCTTCTTTTAACGTTTCCCAAGTACCGATTGGAATCGCCTTTAGTTCTTCATCCATATGAACACCAAGTCCATTACCGCGCGCATAACGTAATGCGATTGGTCCATCTTCATATTGCATCGCCGTATATACTAAATGTTGCCCTTCATTTTCATCTTTCGGCATCATAAGTACCATATTCGGCAAATGACGTAAGAATGAGATGTCAAATACACCTTGATGCGTTTCACCATCTGCTCCTACTAAACCAGAGCGATCGATTCCGATGAAGACGTTTAAATTTTGGCGACATATATCATGAACAACTTGATCATATGCTCTTTGTAAAAATGTTGAATAAATCGCTAAGAATGGCTTCATTCCTTGCGTTGCCATACCCGCCGCCATTGTTGTAGCATGCTGTTCTGCAATACCTACATCAATCATACGATCCGGGAATTCTTTTTGGAATTTCTCAAGTTTCGATCCAACAGGCATTGCAGGTGTAATTGCAACGATACGCTCATCCGTTCTCGCTAGCTTAAGTACTGTATCACTAACAACAGCACTCCATGCTGGTGCAAATTCTTTCGGTTTAACGAAGTCACCTGATTCAATTTTATAAGGTCCTGTTCCATGCCAAGTTCCAATAACATCACTCTCAGCTGGTTTATAACCTTTTCCTTTTTTCGTAATAACATGAACAAGCACTGGGCCTTTTGTTTTCTTTGCATATTGCAACGTTTCGAATAACTTTTCATAATCGTGCCCATCAACTGGACCTAAATATGTAAAGCCTAATTCTTCGAAAAAGACACCGGATACTAGTAAATATTTAAGACTATCTTTTATTTTCTCTGCTGTCGCAGCAACTTTCCCACCGACTGCTGGGATTTTCTTTAATATATACTCTAGTTCATCTTTTACCCAATGGTATTTCCCTGCGGTACGTAGACGTCCAAGTACATTATGAAGCGCACCAACGTTTGGTGCAATTGACATTTCATTATCATTCAAAATAACAATCATGTCTGTTTTTTCATGTCCAATATGGTTCAATGCCTCTAAAGCCATTCCGCCGGTTAGAGCACCATCTCCAATGATTGGTATAACATATTCTTTCGTTTTCTTTAAATCACGTGCTAGAGCCATTCCCATTGCAGCAGATAAAGATGTTGAGCTATGGCCAGTTTCCCATACATCATGCTCACTCTCGCAACGTTTTGGGAAACCACATAGACCTTGATATTGCCTTAATGTACCGAATTCCTTTGCACGTCCTGTTAAAATTTTATGTACATAGGATTGATGTCCTACGTCCCATAAAAATTTATCTTTCGGACTATCAAATAATTTATGCAGAGCAATTGTGAGTTCTACTACACCTAAATTAGGTGCAATATGTCCACCTGTTTGAGAGAGCTCTTCAATTAAAAACTTACGAATATCCTCACTCAATCCCTCTAGTTCACCGATAGACATATCTTTCAAAAAACTAGGGTTTTGAATTTGCGTTAGATCCACATGGATCACTCACTTTCATTTCATAATCTGTCAACATGTCAAATATTATAAAAAACATTTACACAAAACAAGAAATTATCTTTTTTTATTTTTCACCTTGTCCTGCAATTAACCAGTCTATTGCGCCCTAATCCTATTATAAACCATATTTCTTTAGGCGATGAAAAAAATAGCCGCTAACACGAAGTGATAACGGCAATGTAATCTACATATATTTTTGCCAATAACAAGAAAAGAAAAACCTTTTCCTACATTTATATCATAAAATGATGAATGACTCAACAAATGGAAACGCTGTTATATTAGTTATTACGTTTTGCAATCAAATCGCAAATAGATAGTAAATATTCATCTTGTAATTGCAAGGAACCAATAGCACCTTTTGCTTTTGCAATTGTTTCTTCTAAAATATCCTTTGCTCTATCTACAGTAAATAACGTCGTATATGTGCTCTTTTCGTTGGAAACATCACTACCAATCGGTTTTCCAATCTCTTCTTCGGTTCCTTCCACATCTAAAATATCATCTCGAATTTGGAAAGCTAGGCCGATATATTTTGCAAACGCAAGTAACTTCTCTTCTTGTTCTTCTGTGGCATCAGAAAGTATCGATCCTGCAAGTACAGCGAATTCAAGTAGTTTCCCAGTCTTATGCTTATGAATATACTCCAACTCATCAATCGTAAGCTGTTTCCCTTCAGCTTCCATATCTGCCACTTGTCCGCCAACCATTCCTTCTGGTCCTGCCGCTTTTGCAAGCTCAAGTACAAGTCTTACTTTTTTTTCAGCAGAGATTTCCTTTTGTTCATATGCCATAATAACTTGAAAAGCATACGTCAACAAACCATCGCCTGCTAAAACTGCCATCGCTTCACCAAATACTTTATGATTTGTGGGCTTACCTCTTCTTAAATCATCATCATCCATACAAGGTAAATCATCATGAACTAACGAGTATGTATGTATCATTTCAAGAGCACAAGCTGCACCTATTCCAAGATTTCTTTCTTTACCAAACGCTTGTAATGTCGCAAATAAAAGTAACGGGCGGAGACGCTTTCCACCCGCTTCCAAAGAATATGCCATCGCTTCACGAAGTACATTTGGACATTGTAATTCATTTGCATAGCTTACAAGCTTCTCTTCTACGAAAGTTTTACTTTCTTTCAAAAAAGTATCAAAAGCAATAGTCACTATGCTTCATCTCCTAAAGCAGTAAACGGTTCAAGCTCTCCATCTTCCCCAAGAATAACTGCCATTTGTTCTTGTACGTTCTTCAATTTCTCATCACAAAGCTTAGATAATTCCATACCCTCTTTAAAATAAGAAATTGCTTCTTCTAAAGGTACGTCACCTTGCTCTAGCTTAGAAACGAGGTGCTCAAGTTGCGAAATTGCCTCTTCAAAGCTTAATTTATTTTCCATTATTCAATTCACGCTCCTCTATGCCTGATACGCTACAATCTAGTATTCCATCTTGTAATTGAACTGAAACAGCATCTCCAAGGCTGACATCTTTCACACTTTTTAACACTTGCTTCTCTTCATCATATACAAGCCCGTACCCTCTCATCATTACTTTAAGCGGACTTAACGCTTCAAGTTTTTGAGCAGCTCTTACAAAGGCAAATTCTTTCGTTTGAAGTAATGTTTGCATTTCACGTTGCAATTGCTTTTGCAATGTTTCAACCGCTACCTTCGTTTGCATAATTTTTTGAGCTGGGTGGTGCTTCTCTAAATAAAATGAAAGCTGTTTTAACTGATTTACCTTTTTATCAATATAGCGCTCTTTCGCTAAAACAAGCTGTTCTAACGCTCTATCTAATTGCTCTTCTTTTTGCTCATATACTTGTCTTGGATAACGGAACGCATAAGATTTTTGCAATACTTGTAGTTTTTCTTCTTTTTTATGTACTAACTCTCTCATTGCTCTTTGCAATCTTAGAGTTCTTTGTAATACCTTTTCTTGTAACTCTATAATGTTAGGCACTGCCAGCTCAGCTGCTGCAGTCGGTGTTGGCGCACGTAAATCGGCAACAAAATCCGCGATTGTAAAGTCCGTTTCATGGCCTACTGCCGAAATAATAGGGATCTCACTCTTAAAGATTGCCCTTGCTACCATTTCTTCATTGAAAGCCCATAACTCTTCAATAGAGCCTCCCCCTCGCCCAACGATTAGGACATCTATCTCTCCCATTTCATTCGCTGTACGAATCGCTTGTACAATTGAGGGAGCTGCTGACTCCCCCTGTACAAGTACCGGAAACACAATAACATTTCCAATTGGATAACGACGTTTAATCGTTGTTATAACATCACGAATCGCTGCCCCTGTTGGCGACGTAATCACACCTATTGTTTTAGCGTAAGGAGGAATTGTTTTTTTATAAACTTGAGAAAACAAACCTTCTTCCTCTAAACGAACCTTTAATTGTTCGTAAGCTAAATGCAGGTTTCCGACTCCGTCAGGCTGCATGTCTTGAATATAAATTTGATAAGAACCACTCGCCTCGTAAACGGAAATTTTCCCTTTCACAAGTACCTTCATCCCATTTTCAGGTCTGAATTTAATATTACGATTATGACCCGCAAACATAACCGCTGCGATTCTTGCATTTTCATCTTTCAATGTAAAGTACATGTGGCCACGACTATGATTTTTAAAGTTGGAAATTTCACCTTTTAACCAAACAGACTGCAAATGCGGATCATATTCTATTTTTGTTTTTATATAGCGTGTTAACGCTGTAACGGTTAAATATTGTTTTTCCATTTCTCTCTCCTCATAGCCGACTCAAATTATTTACAAACGACACCTGCACGCTTAGCAGATTCAACAGTATTATGAAGAAGCATTGTGATCGTCATTGGACCAACACCCTTTGGCACAGGTGTAATGTAACCTGCAACATCTAACACGTTGTCAAAGTCAACATCACCACAAAGTTTACCTGTTTCTAAACGGTTCACACCAACGTCGATTACAACCGCTCCTTCTTTAATATAATCAGCTGTTACCATTTTAGGTCGTCCAACAGCTACGATTAAAATATCAGCTAACTTCGTTAACTCTTTCATATTTTGCGTTTTAGAATGACAATATGTGACAGTTGCATTTTCATTTAAGAACAATTGCCCCACTGGCTTGCCGACAATATTACTTCTTCCAATTACTACAACATGTTTTCCTGAGATATCAAGATTTGTTTCTTTTACTAATTCTACGATACCGTGCGGTGTACATGGAAGGAATGTATCTTGTCCCGTCATCATACGTCCCACGCTGATTGGGTGAAATCCATCTACATCTTTTTCTGGTGAAATTCTTTCAATGATAGCTTTTTCTTCAATATGTTTTGGTAAAGGTAATTGCACTAAAATGCCATTAATACGGTCATCGCCATTTAAGCGATCGATTTCAGCAAGCAAACGCTCCTCAGTAATTGTTTCAGGAAGTTCAATTAGCTCTGAATAGATTCCTACTTGTTCACAGCCCTTTTCTTTTCCTTTTACATAAGAACGAGATGCTGGATCTTCTCCAACTAGAATAACTGCTAATCCTGGTACAATCCCTTGCTCTTTCAACTTCACAACTTCTTCTGTTAATTGTGCTCGTTTTTTCTCCGCAACTTCATTTCCTTTGATGATTACTGCTACCATTTTAAGATTCCCCCTTAAAGAAATTACAGTGTATCTTTTATATTAGATAAAACGCCGTTAATAAAACGACGAGATTCCTCATCCCCAAATGTTTTAGCAATTTCAATCGCTTCGTTAATTGTTACGTTGTGTGGAATTTCTTCCATGTATTTCATTTCATACACAGCTACACGTAAAATACTGCGATCAACAATACTAATACGCTCCAGCTTCCATTTTTTTAAGTTTTGACGAATCGCTTCATCAATTACTTCTTTATTTTCTACAAAACCTACTACAAGTGATTCTAGAAAATCATTTGTTTCTTCACCTTCATCTAGCGTGTTTTCCACCGCCACTTTCGGTTCTAATTCACCTGTAATATCCATTTGGTATAATGCTTGCATAGCTCTTTCTCTAGCCGTCCTACGTTTCATTGTAACTCTCCTTTATGCTTCAAGTCTTTCCTTATGCTTTGTTATATTATTATAATTTATAAGCCGTCAATTCACTTACTCTTACAGTTTTCATTGATTTTCCAACCTTATAATACAATGATAATAACACAATTTATCGTTTCATACACGGGTTACAAGGCTGAAAAATAATAAAAAGATTAACTTCAAGTTCCATATCTTATCACAATGTACGTTTTTTGGAAAAACGAAACATCTTCTTTTTGATTTCTTATTTTTTGAAATAGTATAATAATTAGAGGGTTTTAATTTGTGAAGAAATGAAACGATAAAAAAGATGCCTATGTTACTAGGCACCTTTTTCATTCTTACACTGGTTCAATTTCTGTTTTTTGTGTTTCGAATGTTACGCCAACGATGTGAACATTCACTTCTTTTGGCTCAAGCCCTGTCATTGTAAAGAGTGCCTGGCGAATGTTGTCTTGAATCTTTTGTGCAACAACTGGAATTGCTACGCCAAAATACATTACAACATAAAGGTCAACGATAATATCTTCGTTTGCTAATTCAACCTTTACACCTTTACCATGATTTTTCTTACCTAACTTCTCAACAACATCTGTAGCAAAATTACCACGCATTGCCGCTACACCTTCTACTTCAGCAGCTGCAATACCTGCGATTACTTCAATTACTTCTGGTGCAATTTCTACTTTACCAAGAGTTGTATCTTGACCCATATCTAACATATGTTCAGCCATGAAAAAAAACCTCCTTTAATGTATCACTGCGTCACAAGTTCATGCTCTTCCAAAAACTTCGTATTAAACTCACCTTTTACAAAATCAGGATGATCTAGCAATTGCAAATGGAACGGGATTGTTGTATGTACGCCTTCAATGACAAACTCACTGAGTGCACGCTTCATTTTTGCAATTGCCTCTTCACGTGTTTTTCCGTGAACAATTAATTTAGCAACCATCGAATCATAGAAAGGTGGGATTGAATATCCCGGATATACAGCTGAATCGACGCGAATACCAAATCCGCCTGGTGGCAAGTACATTTCTACTTTACCTGGGGATGGCATAAATTTTTTGACAGGGTTTTCCGCATTAATTCGGCATTCAATTGCCCAACCATTAAATTGTACTTCTTCTTGCTGTAACGATAACTTTTCTCCAGAAGCAACACGAATTTGTTCTTTAATTAAATCCATCCCTGTTACCATTTCAGTAACTGGATGCTCAACTTGAATTCTCGTATTCATCTCCATGAAATAAAAGCTTTTCGTTCTATATTCATAAATAAACTCAACCGTACCAGCACCTGTATAATCAACCGCTACCGCCGCTTTAACTGCCGCATCACCCATCTGCTTGCGAACATTTTCATCAAGTGCAGGTGATGGACTTTCTTCTAGTAGTTTTTGCAAGCGGCGCTGAATTGTACAATCACGCTCTCCTAAATGAATGGCATTTCCATGTGTATCTGCCATTATTTGAATCTCAACATGGCGGAAATCTTCAACGTACTTTTCTAAGTATACACCAGGGTTCCCAAAAGCGGTACTAGCTTCTTGCTGTGTAATTTGAATTCCTTTTACAAGCTCTTCTTCATGGCGTGCAACACGAATACCTTTTCCGCCGCCACCTGCAGTTGCTTTAATAATAACTGGATATCCAATTTGATTAGCAAGCTCGATCGCTTCTTCGGTATTTTTAATAATCCCTTGTGAACCTGGTACAATCGGAACCCCTGCTTCTTTCATTGTATCACGAGCAACGTCTTTTGTGCCCATCTTTGAAATAGCTTCTGGACTTGGACCGATAAAAATCAAGTTACATTCACGGCATAGCTCTGCAAAATCTGCATTCTCTGCTAAAAATCCGTATCCTGGATGAATAGCATCGCAGCCTGTTAACTTCGCAACACTAATAATGTTCGTCAAATTTAAATAGCTTTCTTTCGAAATCGTTGGTCCTACACAATACGCCTCATCAGCAATTTGTACGTGAAGTGACTCTTTATCTGCTTCTGAATAAATTGCGACTGTTTCAATATCCATTTCTTTACAAGCACGAATAATTCGTACAGCAATTTCCCCACGATTGGCTATTAATACTTTTTTTATCATCACAAAGACTCCCTTATTACGCTTTTACAAGAAATAGCGGTTGTCCATACTCAACAAGCTGTCCATTATTAACAAGAATCTCAACAATTTCCCCATCTACATCTGCATCGATTTCATTAAATAACTTCATAGCCTCAACAATGCATACGATAGAATCTTTTGATACTCTGTCTCCTACACTTACATATGCAGGTGTATCAGGCGAAGATGAAGAATAGAATGTACCTACCATCGGTGATGTAATTTTATGTAGGTTTTCATTTTGAACCACTTTTTGCTCTTCTTGTTTTGGTACTTCCACTTGTGCTGCCGCTACTGTTGTTTCAACTTCAACAGGTGCTACTGGTTGCACGACTTGTTTTGCTACAGGTGCTTGCACCGCAACAACTTCATTACCACGCTTTTTCATTTTGATTGTCGTACCATCTTTTTTGTATTCAAATTCATCAATATTAGAGCTATCAATTAATTTAATTAATTCACGAACTTCTTGAATTTTAAACATGTAAAATCCACTCCCATACTCTTGTTTGTCCCGTTTTTACAGATTATCGTCACTAAAACTAGATTGACTGTAAAAATACGATGTACTCTATTAGAAAATGCATTTCATTTACTAATAGAAATAATTGCTATTTCCATCTTACGATAAATTTTTTAAACATTCCAATTTATATTTCTTTATAATAAATCGAAACTCCTGTAAAAATATTATTCCAATAAAAATTTATTACCTAGTAATAATACCAAGTTTCACACAAAATTGGCAAGACCACTTCTAAAAAAACATTCCTTACTTTTTTCACAATGCTACACAATAAACAAATCATTACCGCTCCACTCTTCACCTCATCTATAGTCAACAACATATTTTTACCAAATATTATTTTTTTGTTTACACACCGTTCATCATTCCTTCATATAAGAATAGTATGTTCAAAGTGTAGAAAATATATCGTATCGAGGTGTGGACATATGATATGGCTCATTCTCTTCTTACCTGCCGTAATGGTCTGGGCATTCGTTCTCTTCATCCACGTCAAATCCGGAAAAAGTAATCATCATTACCATGAACCGCTAATCTTTTACTCACAGCGTATTTCTCCGTTCCGAGTTGAACATAATAAAAACAACTACAAAGACGAAACAGAAAAAAGCTATCGAAAATGATAGCTTTTTTTCTATAACTATTTTCAAACAATCCGATTCGTAAAAACTAATAATCCGCGAGGGATTCCCCCGCGGATTATTAGTTTTTATTTTGTTGGTGGATCAAATTTCACACCTACATCTTTTGATCCGCCTTCACTTCTTACAAGCTGTATAATTTTATTCGCTTCTTTTTGTGAATGCTTTGCTGCTTTCACAGTTACTTTAATGTCAGTTCCATCAGCTCTTACAAGGGCATCTTTATATCCTCCTTGAGACTTAATCACTGTCTCAAGTAATTCTTGCTTCGTTTCCATTGTAGTAATTGCATCAAAATTATCTTTCGCTTTACTCTTTTCTGTTGCTGAAGATTTTGCTGAATTCATCACTTCTTGTAATCTTGATTTTTGTTCACTTAGCTGATCTTCCATTTGCATACGTAACGCTGTGAAATTTTCATCACTTGATTGAACTGTTACGTTAGCATCTTTTTTACTTGTTTCTTTGTTAGCATTCTCTTTTTTGTCTGTTTCTTTATTTGATGTTTCCTTGCTTGTATTTTCTTTTTTTGGCGTTTCTTTAGGTGCTTCATTTGTTACTGCTTTGTCAGTACCTTGTTTTTCTTGTCCAATCTTTTCACCTGTTGCTGGCGATGCTGTATTCATTTTGTCAGGAGTTGTTACGTAATAAACAGATAGTACAACAACTAAACTTAACATCGTTAATAGCCAAACCGTTTGTTTTTTTAACACTTTATTTCCTCCCTATCAATTTTTCGGTGAAACTGAAACGCGATGGGCTGGTACATCTAGCAGCCGTATGACAGCTTCTTTTACCATCGCTTTAACTTGTATATTATCCACTCCCTTTGCTACGACAAGAACACCTCGCACTTTCGGTTTCTCTGTTCGTAAAACAACGGGAGTTTCTTTATCCCCTTCACGTATAATGACGGTCTTTTCATCAAGGGACTCATCTTCTACTTTCCTCTGACCGCCTGTTTTATCTGTTTCACCTGTTGTTTGTGAACGTTTCACTGTATTTTTTTCTAATATTTTTTCTTCAGATGAATCTAAATTTACTTTAATCGTTACATTTTTTACTCCCGCTATTTCTTCTAAAGCTGCTTTTAATTCTTGTTCATACGCTTTTTCATACTTTTCTACATTTGACATACTATCATTATTTTTTTGTCCAAAAGTTGGTACGTCTTTTTCTTGGTTTTGCGTTTTTTGTTCTTTAAATACAGGTACTTCTTCTTTTTTACTTGAAAAAAGACTACTAGAAAACATAAGCAAAATCCCAAGTATGAGTAGGACAAGTAAAAACTTAGGTGTTATCTTTTTTCCCTTCTCATTGCTTTCTTTTTCATCCCCATTCAATAAGTTTCGAAAAAATGAGAACTTCGAATTTTTATCTTTATTGTCCATTTACTCTACCTGTCCTCCCTTCCATTTGAACTTGGATTTGTTTATTCTCTAGTTGCCATCTGCTTGAAAAGAAATCTTTCATTTCCACATTCGTTTCTTCTACCTTTTTCGGAGGTTCCTTCGTGTTAATTTCAACTGGTTTTACTGTTTCGATTGCATCATTTTTACTACGTTCTTTTTCTTTCAACGTCACAACAACAGTTTGAATATCTTTTGCTGACTTTACTTCCGCTGTACTTTCCGCTGCGACTATTTGTATTTCAGAGACTGTCATACCATACTTTTTCTCGAATTCTTTTCCTACTTCTTTTTTCATTTTGGTAGCCATCTCTTCTAAACTATATGCACGTGTTAGAGCTTGTATTTCTTTTTTCTTCGAATCTATTGAATTTTTTACAGATCCTTCTGCTACGTACTTCTCTTCATTAAAATTTGCGATTACTTCATTCACATCTGTTTGCAGTAGTTTAAAAAGAGGCGTTAAGATTAAAACAACTAATAATAGACTTACAACGAATTTAACGTACTTTTGCAAATTTGAATTTGGAAGAATAAGATGAAGCATTGTCGCTAAGAGTAAAAAAACGATAATATTTCTAATCCACTCTGTAACAAATTGCATACCCTTCACCTCCTACCGCATCATAAGTGTAATGTTCCCCGCAGCAATAATAATTGTGATACTTAAAAAGAACATAAATGATACGATAGCTAAGCAAGCAAATACATAAATGATGCTTCGCCCGATAATATCTAAACATTGAATAATTGCTCCGCTGCCAACTGGCTGTAATACTGCTGCTGCGAATTTATAAATAAACGCGATACAAAAAATTTGAATCGCTGGAAAAGCAACAATTAAGCATAGAATGACGAGCCCGATAATTCCGACTGTGTTTTTTAATAATCCCGATGCACTAATAACAGTATCCGCCGCCTCTGTAAACATTCTTCCTACTACGGGAATAAAGTTCCCTGTTACAAATTTAGCAGTTTTCACAGCTATTCCATCAGCAACAGCTGTCGCTGTTCCTTGTACAGATAATACCCCTAAAAAAATCGTTAAAAAAATACCGATAATCCCAACGCTAACATTTTGCAGAAGCTTGGACAATTTCGTAACTTTATATTGATCACTCATCGTACTTACAATACTTAATATCGTTGCAAGTAATAAAAGTGGTAGAACGATATAATTCATCAAAAGCCCGCTCGTGTTCATTAAAAAGATGATAATCGGATGAAAAAACGATACAGATACAACACCACCTCCAGTTGCTATGAGTGCAAGCAAGATTGGCAATAGCGCTAATATGAAATCTACCATTGTTTGTATCGTTTCTCTTGCATATGTCATGACGACATAAAAACTATTTAAAGCGAAAATAATAAGTACCATATATACAACTGCATCCGCAATTTTACTTACACTACTCTTTGAAAATGCAGATTGCAGTGATTGCAACAATGCACTAAAAATTGTAAGCATAATGAGCGTTCCCAGCAGCTTCCCATTTGCAACAAGCTCGTGAAATAAATACTTTAATAAACCTAGCATCCACTCTTTTATAGAAATTTCTTTTTCTCCCTTTACAAACTCCATAAAACTACCTTTTTGACTCTCTGGTAAATAACCTCCATATTTTGTAACAAGCCCGTCCCAAAATTGCTTCACATCTTCAATTCCGAGCTTATCCAATTGTTGATCAACGACGTTTGTTTCTACAGGAGAAGCTTGTACAACAACCGGTAAAGAAAAGAAAAGGAAGCAAGCAAATAGCAGCTTAGCTCCAAACCCCCTCAACATTCACTCCCCCTTATCCCGTCGGTAAAAATCCGAGAATAGTTTCAATGACAACCGTCAAAATAGGAATCGCCATTACTAAAATTAAGATTTTTCCAGCTAATTCAATTTTCGAAGCGATTGCCCCCTGCCCTGCATCTTTTGTAATTTGTGCTCCAAACTCAGCAATATAAGCAATTCCAATAATTTTTAGCAACGTTTCTACATATACGTTGCTAACTTTTGCTTCACTCGCTACTCTCTCAATCATTTGTAAAATAGAGTGAATTTGATCAATTAAAAGAAGAAACATCACGCTACCTACGAACACAATAAATAACGACGTAATGCTAGATTTATGCTGATTCAATACAGCTGCTAAAAACGTAGCAACGAGGCCTAATCCGACAATTTGTATAATTTCGATTCGAACCGCCTCCTTTACTGGAAGAGAAAGACACTCTTAATCTTGTCGAATAGCGTATTAATTAAAAATGCCACATGAAATAAAATAACGACAAAACCGACAAGGATAACCCAATTTGCAATATCCTCTCGCTTTAATTCTTTTAGTACGGTATGAATAAAAGCTAAAACAATGCCGATTCCGGCGATTTGAAATATTAATCCAACATCAATGGACATCGCCTTTCTCCCTCCTATAGCAGTAAAATTACGATAAGTAGACCCGCTAGTACCCCTAAGCTCTTGATCATTTTTTCGTATTGCAGTTGTAATGCTTTCGCTTCCTCTTCTTCTCTCTCTAAATGTGTAATACATAAGCGAATATGTTTTTGTTGTGATTCTCGATCATGTTGTCCGAGCGTTTCGCCAAATTGCTGCAAAATTTCGTACTCAGTTTGTTGAAATGCTGTTAGCTTCCAATTTTCTTTCAAACTATCTATCCAAGCTTCTCTTACTGTTTGTTCTCCGCCTTCTAGCCTTCTAGCAAAACTTTGAAATATCCAATTTAACGGCTTAGGCATTTGTTTCACTAATCGCTCGGCAGCTTCAGACAAAGGTGTGTGCCCATACATAATTTCTGCCTCTAATGATTGAAGTGCCGCTTTTAATAATCTAAGTTGCCTTGGTCTCTCACTGTATCTTTTAGCGTATGAAAATCCGAAAAAGGTGCTGACCGCAACGATTAACACTGCACCAAATATTTTCACCATACGCCCTCAGCCTTTCTATGAGGTAATACCGATTTTCCATATTTATCTTTTACTTGCATAACTGTTCCTGGCCCTCTTGCTTTTGATAGCTCCACAAACCTATCAAATATACCGAGCTCCAGCACCGCTTTTAGTGATGGACGTTTCACAACATCATCATAAGAAAATCCATGTGCGCTTATAAAAAGCTGAACCCCAGCATGCACCGCCTCCATAATTGCTTCACTATCTTCTTTACGTCCAATTTCATCTACAATCAAAACATCTGGACTCATAGAACGAATCATCATCATCATTCCTTCAGCTTTTGGACATGCGTCTAACACATCTACTCGTGTGCCGAAGTCATATTGCGGAATACCTTTCACGCAGCCTGCAATTTCTGACCGCTCATCAACAATCCCCACTTTACAAGAAGGAATTTTCGAAGCACTTACACCTTGACTCATGCAACGTGCTACATCTCTTAAAAGTGTTGTTTTCCCCGTTTGCGGTGGGCCAATTACCATCGTGTTTAACCATCGTGATTCATACAAATACGGCAAAAGTGGTTCAGCAATTCCTATTTTTTGACGAGCGATACGAATATTAAAGGAAGAGACATCTCGAATCATTTTCACTGCGCTTTTTTCTGTAATGACTTTTCCAGCTAAGCCGATTCTATGTCCTCCTCGAAGTGTCACATACCCACGTTTTAATTCCTCTTCCATCGTATAAATTGAGAATTGACTTAACTTATTCAATAAGTAAATGGCATCCTCTGCTGTAACGATATAGTCATAAAAAAACACTTCGCCATGAGCAATACACTCTAGCGGTCTTCCAATTCGAACACGAATTTCCTCTAGAGCATCGTATTGCTTACAACTTTCCACTAGCTGCTTCATCGTTTTCGGTAAAACTTCTAATACTTCTTTCATCAGCTTCTCCCCACTATACTCGACTTACTATTTCAACAACGCGATAAAAATGCAGCCAATTCCAAGCGCTAGAAAAAAGAGTTTCAAGAAAGAAATCTCACTTGCCACACTCGCTATGCCTATTGTCATTGTTAAAATTAATACGGTCGGTCCAACAAACGCCAACATACCATTTATAAACAATGCTTTCTTCGCATCATTCACATAAAGCATAAGCAAAGCGGCGAATATTTCCGCGCTACCTGAAAACAACCGAAGTAACCCCATTACAAGCACGGATGTTTCCATTGCCGCTAGCCACTGTTTCATTCTCCCACCTTCTCCCATAACGGTTACTATTGCTACATTCCAAAAAAGAATATATTTGTACAACCATATGCAGGGGTTGTCTATTTCAGAATTAAAAACATAACTTTTCTCTAACACTTTTATTAAATCTGAATATTCCTATTATTTTATGGTATATTTAATTTAAAAGGGGTATAGACGATGCAACACGTTACTTTAGTACCACTCGATTTACGCTATGCAAATGTGATTTTCAAGCTATCAAGTGATCCACACATAAAAAATGCATTAGGAATAAAAGTAGAAAAGATCGAAGACACGAAAGCATTTCTTCTTTTCGCAATAGAAGAAGAGCGCCAAAAGAGGTCTTTATCGAGAATGATTGTAAATGAAGAAAACGAAATAATTGGTCTCACCACACTTAAACATATTAATTATGAGAAGAAACAATCTCACATTGGTAGTTGGCTCGGCTATCCATACTGGGGAAAAGGATATAATGAGGCTGCTAAAAAAGAAATCTTTAAAATTGCTTTTTTGGACTTACAACTTTCCTACGTATTTGCTGGAGCTAAAACGAATAATGTCCGCTCGTTAAAAGCACAAGAAAAACTGCCTTATATTTCATTGCATGTGGAAGATAGATTCCCTGGTGAACATTCTGCCTTAGAGAATGAAGTAAAATCTTCTTGTGTACTACATGTCGTGTCACGTGAAAAATTTCTAAATTGGCTAGACCTACAAAAGGAGAAGGAAAAATATGAAGGTAGTAAAAATTAGTTTAACAGTCGTAGTAGAATTAGCTCTTATTTATCTTTTTTCAAAATTGGTCGGTTGGTCATTTATGGAGACCTTTTTCCTTGGTAGTTTAGCGATATTTGCAATTATGTGGTTAATTATTATGAATACTCATAGAAACAACATTACGGATCACGCAATAAGTAAAACACTGACTGGCGTTGAGACTGGCGAAATAAAACCATTTCAAATTGTTTTCACTCCATATATGGCGGGTACTCTTTCACTTATTTTAGTTAGTTTTATTATCACTGCTATTTACTATCTACCCTATTTCCTATAAAAAAAAGCACTCGTGATGATCACGAGTGCTTTTC
Organism: Bacillus pretiosus; assembly: GCF_052947655.1. Taxonomy (NCBI): domain Bacteria; kingdom Bacillati; phylum Bacillota; class Bacilli; order Caryophanales; family Bacillaceae; genus Bacillus; species Bacillus pretiosus. Next base: position 4,042,598 of record NZ_CM129593.1, read on the forward strand.
TACTATGCACGAGAAACGTATTTACCTTCACCAGTGTTGATGATAAGCATTTCGCCTTCGTTAATGAAGATTGGTACTTGTACAACAAGACCAGTTTCTAATGTAGCTGGTTTTGTTACGTTAGAAGCTGTATCGCCTTTAATACCAGGCTCTGTTTCTGACACTTTTAATTCAACTGTGTTCGGAAGTTCAACACCAAGTACTTCATCTTGGTATGTCATAATAGATACTTCCATGTTTTCTTTTAGGAATTTAAGTTCGCGCTCGATTTGGTTTTCACCAAGTTCGATTTGCTCGTAAGTTCCGTTATCCATAAATACGTGAGACTCACCGCTCGCGTATAAGTATTGCATACGACGGTTTTCGATGTGTGCTTTTTCTACTTTTTCACCTGCACGGAATGTTTTCTCTTGAACAGATCCTGTGCGAAGGTTACGTAGTTTAGAGCGAACGAATGCAGCACCTTTACCTGGCTTTACGTGTTGGAAATCCATTACTTGCCAAAGGGCATTGTCCACTGAAATTGTTAAACCTGTACGAAAATCGTTTACTGAAATCATGTAAAAAAATCCTCCTGTATATTACAAAATAATAAGTTCTTTTGGTGATTTCGTAATTACTTCATTACCTTCACTTGTTACAATGATATCATCTTCAATACGTACGCCGCCAATACCTGGAATATAAATACCTGGTTCTACTGTTACAGCCATTCCTGGTTCAAGTACTGTATCAGAACGGAACGCTAAACCTGGTGCTTCATGGATTTCAAGACCAATTCCATGACCAGTAGAGTGTCCAAAGTATTCACCATATCCTTTTTCCGTTATGTAATCGCGCGTTAACGCATCCGCTTCACGGCCTGTTAAACCAGCTTTAATACCGTTCACACCACGTAATTGTGCTTCTAAAACGATATTATAAATTTCTTTCAATTTATCAGATGGTTCACCAACTGCAATCGTACGAGTAATATCAGAACAATATCCTTTGTAATAAGCGCCGAAGTCTAATGTAACGAAATCTCCTGTTTCTATCACTTTTTCAGATGCCACGCCGTGCGGTAATGCCGAACGAAGACCTGAAGCAACGATAATATCAAACGAAGAAGATGTTGCTCCTTGTTTTCTCATGAAAAATTCAAGTTCATTTGACACTTCAATTTCAGATACTCCCGGGCGAATGAATGATAGAATATGTTCAAAGGCAGCATCTGCAATCTGTGCAGCTTCCTTTAATATCTTAATCTCTGAATCAGTCTTTATCAAGCGTAACTTTTCTACAAGCCCAGAAGTTGGGATAAATTCAGCATCGATTACTTCTTTATGCGCTGAATAAGAACTATATGTAAGAGTATCTTGCTCAAAGCCAAGCTTTTGAATTCCCAGTTCCTTCACTTGCTTTGCAACTTCATCAATGATTAATCCTGCATGCTGTACAATCTCATATCCAACCGCTTGTTTACTAGCCTGCTCTACATAACGGAAATCTGTAATAAATTGAGCACGATTTTTCGAAATCAGTACAACACCAGCTGTTCCTGTGAAGTTAGCCATATATCTACGACTATGTTCATTTGTTAACAAAATACCGTCAATACCAGCCTCATCAAATGCACTTCTTACTCTTTCGATTTTCTCCATTACTTTATGCCTCCCTCAATTTCTCCATTAATGCAAATAACGCTAACTTATAGCCATAAAAACCAAATCCAACAATTTGTCCCGCACAAACAGCTGCCGTCACAGATTCGTGACGGAACGACTCACGCTGGTGAATGTTAGAAATATGTACTTCAATAACAGGAATCGAAATGCTCGCAATTGCATCTCGAATCGCATAGCTATAATGCGTAAATGCTCCAGGATTTAAAATGATCCCTTCATATATATCTTCCGCCTCATGAATACGATCGATAATCGCACCTTCATGATTCGATTGGAAACATTCTAACTCCACTCCCATTGTTTCTGCTTCTTGCTTCATATCTGCTTCAAGTGTCGCTAGCGTGCCCTTTCCATATACATTTACCTCCCTGACACCGAGGCGATTTAGGTTAGGACCGTTTACGAGGAGTACCTTTTTCATATGTTTAAAACTCCTTAATATTAAATATCTATACAACATTTTAACATAGGAGTCACTTATTTGAATAGTTTGTCTTCTCTTCCCCTTCTCGCTCAGCTTTATTGGTATTTACTGCGTAGGAAACAGAGTATGCTATAAACACACCATACAATATAAAAATACATATCGTCGTCACAATTGTTTCTTTCGGTAAATGGAGTGCACTTTTAATGGCAGGCGCTATTAATCCCATTCCGAAAAATAGTAACGCCCACCAAAATAGCCCATAAATCATCCCTGGAATAATTCCTTCAAACTTTGCCAAAAACGCTTTATACAAAAAGGCAATTAAAATCGAAAGTAGTCCCATACAAACAATTCCTGACACATTGCCCCATACCCCTTCTTTCCAGCTTCCAAAGGCAAATGGTAAAAGTAAATAGTTCGGTCCTGCTTCCGTAAATGAAAATATATGAAGGAAATACCATATCCCCCCCCAAAAGATTCCACCAAATAAACCAATTTGTACAAAATTCCTTGTTCCTAATTGTTCTTGACTCACATCGACACCTCCGCTCAATAGTATGCCCGAAACTATTTTGAACCATGTTTAAATACTGCGAAATTTGTCTATAAAAAGAATAAGAAATGTCCGACTCTCGTAACGTTTTTCCTTGTCATATACTTGTATTTGTCGATAAAATAAAGGAAACTCGGTGATTGTCTTATTTCAAAATGACAGAACCCAGTATGACAATTGCCTCTTTTTCTACATAAGAGAGAAACAAATACAGGTTGGTGTTAACATGGCAGAAGAGTCAAAACAAATATATGGCGGGCAAGCAGTCATAGAAGGAGTTATGTTTGGCGGTAGAGAATATACTGTTACAGCGGTTCGTCGTAAAGACAAATCGATTGAATTTTATCGATTACCACGCGTTCGTAATAAAGCATTATCTATCCTGAAAAAAATTCCATTTTTACGAGGGATTGCCGCTATTGTGGATGCAAGTGCGAATGGAGCAAAACATTTAAACTTTGCTTCAGAACGATTTGATGTCCACCCAGAAGAAGACGAACAAATTGCAAATAACAAAGAAGAACAATCGAAATTAACGATGGTATTAGGAGTTGCAGCAGTTGGCGTTTTATCTTTCATATTCGGTAAAGTCATTTTCACAGCAGTTCCTGCACTACTAGCTGAATTAACGAGACCGATTTTCCCTTCTCATACAGGGCAAATCATTGTCGAAAGTGTCATTAAGCTCATGCTATTATTGAGCTATATATACTTTATTTCTTTAACCCCACTTATTAAGCGGGTATTTCAGTACCATGGTGCGGAGCATAAAGTAATTAATGCCTATGAGAATAATCTTCCAATGACTGTAGAAAATGTTCAAAAACAAACTCGCCTTCATTATCGCTGTGGCAGTAGCTTTATTATATTTACAGTCATTATTGGAATGTTTGTTTATTTCCTTGTCCCTACAGATCCACTTTGGGCCAGAGTCGTAAACCGAATTTTATTAATTCCAGTCGTTCTCGGCATTTCTTTTGAAGTGTTACAATTTACAAATCGATTACGCGATATTCCAGTATTACGCATACTTGGATATCCCGGATTATGGCTGCAACTATTAACAACGAAAGAACCAACAGATGATCAAGTGGAAGTAGCCATTGCATCGTTTGAAGAATTATTACGTTTAGAAAACAAACAATAATTATTTAAAATTGGTGTTCAACTCCTTTCCTCATCGTTAATATACTAATTTTAATATATGTTTTTAGGAGGTGTCCCTTATGAACGGTCGTTCGTTTACATTCGCTATAGTTATGCTTATTATCGGATTAGCAATATTCGGCCTTGTCTCATCTGTCATTACAAATCCAATGGGTGTATTAAGAAATATTGGGTACATGTTACTTGTTGTCGGTATCTTTTATTTGCTATACAAGATGTTTACAAATTCTAGTGGTTCTGCAAATTCGCAAAGCTCTTATAAGCGTGCAGCGAAACAATCGAACCGCAAACATGGGAAACAAAATGTAGCACCCCTAAGCAATTCTTTCTTGAAATCAAACGCTTCTAATGACAAAGGTAAGAAAGGCGCTCCTTCCACTTTGAAGCGAAAAAGAAAACAATCTCATTTAACTGTCATTGAAGGTAAAAAAAACAAAAAGAAAGACCGTGCTTCCTTTTAGGAAATACGGTCTTTTTTTATATTTTGTAGTACTTCTTTCAAACTTTTATCTTTCATACTTTCAATTCGAAGATGATGATTTTCAAATGGTAAATTCCGTGTCACATCATTAGGTACAACAACGCACTTTAATCCTGCTGCAATCGCTGCTTTTAATCCGTTTAACGAGTCTTCAAATACAACAGCTTCAGACGGATCAATCCCTAAATCTTCTATCGCAATTCGATAAAGTGCTGGATCCGGTTTTACCTTCTCAACATCTTCTCTTGTTTTAATGACTTCAAAATAATCTCGAATTTGTAGCTCTTCCAAAAAAGAAGTAACCCATTCTCTAGATGAACTGGAAGCTAATGCGATTTTCAATCCCATTTCTTTCGCTTCCTCTAAATATTCTTTTACCCCGTCACGAGCTTCTGGTATTTTCATTTTCTCTTTATGTAAAGTTTTCACTTTTTCTTTTAATGCATCCTTGTTAAACTTCTCTTTTAATTGCTCATTTAAATATGCATATAGTACATCATCTGTCGTTCCAATACATTTTGCAAATTCCTCTAAAGGTAACTCCCCACCGTACTCACGAACGGCGTCTCTGAAAGAGTGAAACCATATTGTTTCTGTGTCCACAATTAATCCATCAAAATCAAAAATAATTGCTTTCATAATTTCCCCATCCTTTTCGGTTGAAATAAAAAAGGAAACGACATACGTTCCCCCTTAATTACTTTTCTCTTCATTTGCTTTTTGAACGCCACGAAGTGTTTCCACTCGAATCTCATCTTGTTCAAAATATTGCACTAGATCACCAATGCGGTCAATTGCTTCCCAACTTAAATGATGTTCAATTCCTTCTACATCATTGTAAATTTTACTTTCATCCAAACCGATAATACGCATAAATTGCTCTAGCAAGTCATGACGGTATACGAGACGCTCTCCGATTTTTTTACCTTTTGATGTTAATACAAGCCCTCTATATTTTTCATAAATTAGATATTCATCTTTGTCTAATTTTTGCACCATTTTTGTTACAGAGGATGGATGTACACTCAGCGCTTCAGCAATATCAGATACGCGGGCATAACCCTTTTCATCAATCAACAAATAAATTTGTTCAATATAATCTTCCATACTAGGGGTAGGCATCGGTTTCCTCCATCCAATTTCATTTTGCTCATTCCGTACGAAGCAATCAATAAAATGATACACCAGAAAGAATAACGTGACAAGTTGAAAACAAGCCTAAATATTTAAAAGAAAAAAGAACTTGCATTCCAATACAAGTTCTTTTCATGTAAAATATTGAATTTCTGCGTTAGGAAAAAAGTGATGAATATATCCTCTAATCGTTTCTTCTAATACTTCTGCATCATCTTTTTTATATACGTATTTCCCGATGCCATATCGTCCCCATTTATATTTGCGCTTCTCTTCATCCATTTCAAGCTTCGTATTCGGATAACGCTCTTGAATGACCTTTTTTGCTGGTTTTGTAAAGCGATGTTGAATTAATTCAAATGTTAAATTCGGTATCGACAAATCTTTTAGCGCATTGTACAGTCGCTCAAATAGTTCACGGTATCCTTCTTCCCATCCTTCATGCATATAAAGTGGCGCAACTATAAACCCAAGTGGATAACCCGCGCCCGCTACTTTACGAGCTGCTTCAATTCGTTCTTCAAAAGGTGATGTCCCCGGCTCAAAATTTTTGATTACATACCGTGAATTAATACTAAATCGAAAACGAGTTTTCCCGTTATGTTTTGCATCTAATAAATGATCAACGTGCGAATATTTCGTAACGAAACGTAAACGCCCATGCTCACTTTCTCCAATGAATTCAATCGCCCGCTTTAATGCATGTGTTAAATGATCAATTCCAACAATATCTGATGTACAAGCCGCTTCAAACCTTGTTATTTCTGGTGCTCTTTCATCCATATACTGCTTTGCCTTCTCAAATATTTCATCAAGATTGACATACACGCGAACGTAAGGCTTACTCCCAAGTGTTGTTTGCAAATAGCAATAATGACAATGTCCCATACACCCCGTTGCGAGCGGGATTGCATATTCAGCTGACGGTTTTGACGTATCAAACTTTAATGTTTTCCTCACCCCAACGACAAGTGTTGCCTTTGCATTACGATACTTTTGCAAGTCATTTTCACCTGGCAAATTTCTAATTTGATTATGGGATGTCGTTTCACGAATTTCTAATCCCATCTTCGTAAACTTCTCATACAGCTCTTTTCCAAGCGGATATTCGAGTGCCTTCGGTTCAAAGTAAACGAGTTTTGGCATAAATGGTTTCATATACTTCCCTCCTCTCGTTAGTATGGGAAACGATGAAAAATTAACACTCATTAAAGTTTTCCACTTCAGTAACTTGCGTTGCAAGTTACTGAATGTTATAATTTGGATAACAGCTACCTTGCAACGCAAGTTACCTGAGTAAAAGGTGGTGAAATCATGCACAGCCAAATGTTAAAAGGTGTGCTCGAAGGTTGCATCCTATACATCATTTCACAAGAAGAAGTGTACGGATATGAACTGAGTACAAAATTAAATAAACACGGATTTACATTCGTAAGCGAAGGAAGCATATATCCGTTATTGTTACGTATGCAAAAAGAAAAATTGATTGAAGGAACATTAAAAGCCTCCTCACTCGGTCCAAAACGTAAATATTATCACGTAACCGATAAAGGATTAGAACAGCTTGAAGAATTTAAACAAAGCTGGGGAATGGTTTCAACAACGGTGAACAATTTATTACAGGGAGAGTGATGAGGATGAATGCGCAAGACATGATTAAATTGAACAACAAAAAACGCGAACTTCTAACACCTGAAAATGAAGTTGTTTATAGCGATATGTTAGTTTATCTAACGTGCCAGAACAACAAGTAGAAGAACTATTACTAGAAATATTAGACCATCTCATCGAAGCACAAACAGAAAATAAAAATGCTTATGACATTTTTGGTGATGACTTACAATCTTATTGTGATGAACTCATATCGGCTTTGCCGGTTCAAACAATGTCAGAAAAAACTTCTTTAATCGGCTTTGTTATTAGCTTACTTCTCGCTATACAGTTTGGAATGGACACCATTGCTTCTCTTTTCATTTTCTTTTTTGAAAAGAACACCGAAATAATAAGTCCACCTTTTAGTATCCTTGGAACTACTTTGTCGGTTTCAATAATTATACTAGGTATACTATTCATTTTATATTTATTAAAGCGGTACTCCTTTGATCAGAAAATGAATTGGAAAAGAAGAATTCTATCTGGATTCGCATTTGCTATCCCATTTTGTTCCGCTATATTCTTAAATATTTATTTTAAAAAACAACCTTATCTCATTTATCATCTAACCTTTTGGCAAAACGCCTTAATCGCTATCTTATTTTTTGTTTTATATAAATTACTATATAAAAAATCAAATTTTTAACAGCCTTTCAAAAGGCTGTTTTTCTTCTGTCTAATTTTACAAATTGAAAAATTTCATAAAGAAAATAAGAAAAATGCAAAATAATTAAAGTTAATTGTTGACGTGATGCTTTTATTATCGGTATCATAAATCTTCGTGAGCAATTATTTTTCGTTATACGATTTTTTTATTATTACTGAATTTTTGAGAGGAGAAATTAAATGTCAGTTAAGAAGAAAACGCAAGTACGCACCGGCAAAATGGTACGTGAACTAATGTTAGCAGACGAAGATGTAAATGCTTCGCTAATTATGGTATATAGTGAAAACGGTGTAAACGCAGAAATTAAAATCGAGGGCTTAACGCCGAAATGTAACGAAGAATTATTTTTGAGCGGAAACGTGGATTGGAACAAGAGTGTTATTTATAAAATTGTTGATTTCACTGGGAACGCTGAGGTTGGTAAAGTTACATTAACAGCGATGAACAAAAATAATGTTTCTCTAGAAGTTGAACGCGTTATGTGGAGCAAAGAAAATAAAGAAGCTGCTGAGCAAGAAGAAACTGTTGTAGAAGCTACTCCGAAAAAAGAAGTAGTTGTAGAAGCTCCAAAAGCAGTTACACCTGCTCCAAAACCTGTTACGCGAGTAGAAACACCTGCAGCATCTAAACCTACTCCGGTACCGACACCGAAGCCAGTAAGTGTAGAAGCAGCTGTGGAATTATCTACTCCAGCACCTGTGAAAAAAGCAGCACCAACTCCAGTTACAAAGCAAGAGACAGCACCGGTCGCTCCTGCAAAACCGAAGCAACCTGCTTTGACTGAAACAAATACAAAACTACAAGAAAATTATGTGAAACTTGTGAAAAAGACAATTGAAGTTTGTCAAGATTACGAGCTTGGCATCGACATAGATGATTCTATTGAAAGCTTAAAAAAAGAACTACAAAGCCAAGGTATTAGCGTTACATTTGACAAAGAAATTATGGACGTTGTAAATCGCCTTCGTTCTTTACAAGATAAAGGAATCAAAGTAGAAAAAGTACTTAATTTACTATAAAATAATAAGAGGTGGCAATTGCCACCTCTTATTTTTTATAATTCCATTCCTTACTCTCATACTTCTCTTTTGCTAATGTTTGCACTTCATGTAACTGTTCTTCTGTTAATTCATACGGAACAAGCTCTACATCTAATCCTTTTTCAAACCCAACCTCAAACGCTTTAATTAACTGTTCAATTGTAAACGTACGGTCTGTTAATTCATTAATTGCTACCGCTTTAGAAGAGAACATACTCTTCATACGCTCTTTTACACGTTCATTCGGGAATAAAAACAGATCGTATAATTCATCTAAATCTATTTCTAACGGAATCGATCCGTGCTGTAAAATCACACCTTTTTGACGTGTTTGAGCACTACCTGCGATTTTTCTTCCCTCTACTACAATTTCATACCAAGATGGTGCATCAAAGCATACTCCTGAACGTGGATTTTTTAAATTTTCACGGTCTGCTTCTGTTTTTGGAACTGCATAATATGCTTCTAATCCTAATGCCTTAAAACCGTCTAATAAACCTTGCGAAATAATACGATACGCTTCTGTAACTGTTTTTGGCATATTTGGATGATCTTCAGACACAATAACACTGTACGTTAATTCTTTATCATGTAGTACACCCCTGCCGCCTGTTTGACGACGAACGAATCCATATTTCTTTTCGTTAACTACATCCATATTAATATCTTTTTCAACACGCTGGAAATACCCAACTGTTAATGTTGGTACTTCCCATTCATAAAAACGAATGGTTGGTGGCATTTTCTTTTCACTTTGCCAATTTAATAAACATTCATCTAACGCCATATTAAATGCCGGTGAACATTGACCAGAGTTAATATAACACCATTTTTCTTTTCCCATCCTGCACCTCATATAACCAATTATTTTTCACATTCTCTAGTCTACCAAATTCGACAAAATTTGTGAAAGAATACGAAATTTCTTCTTATATGCAAATGAATCTGTTGCATAAATACATACGGGCATTATAATATTGAAAGTAGGATAAGAAAAAAGGGAGCGATAGAACCGTGTCAACAACTTGGATTATTTTATTAGCCGTAATCGTAGCGTTCATCGGCTACACTGTATGGATGTATTTCTATCAGAGAAAATTAATTAAAACACTTTCAGAAGAAGAGTTTCGCGCTGGCTACCGTAAAGCACAGCTTATCGATATTCGCGAAGCAGACGAATATACTGCAGGACATATTTTAGGCGCACGTAACATTCCGTTATCACAAATTCGCCTTCGTCATAAAGAACTTCGCAAAGATCAACCAGTTTACTTATACTGCCAAAGCGGATTCCGTACTGGTCGTGCAGCTCAATACTTAAAAAAACAAGGCTACAAAGATTTCTACCAATTACAAGGTGGATTCAAAACGTGGACTGGAAAAATTAAAAAGAAATAATAACATACAAAAACTAGCTGAATCATTCAGCTAGTTTTTTCATTCCATATTATTCGCAATGTATAATAAATTTTGCTTAATCACATCTTTATCATTCTCTTGTGCATTACGATACAAAATCTGATATTCAAGTCCTTTCTCTTTCCAGATAAGCGTGGCAAATTCGTCCCCTCGCTCAGAATCATCCTTATTTTTAAAATAAGCGAGTGCTCCATTATTCAATTTCATTTGTTCTTGAACTCGCTTCTCTTCCACGAGATTTGGAAAACTATAAGGAAAGTTCGCAACATTTAACTCAATATATTCATGTCTACCTGGCTCCTGCTGTTTATATTTAATCATGACAACAGCCTTCTTTTTTCCAATCGTTCTGACTTCCCCCTTCACATCACTCGTAATGTCATACGGTAAAAACGCTGGCACTTTAAATTTCACTGGAAAATATTTTGGAAGCTCCTTCAGCGGAATTGGATCCGTAACACGATCCATAGTTCCTCCTGTTGTTCCCACAAAGTGTTTTTCTTCTTGCATCGTTTGCTGAAACGAACATGAACTTAGTACGAAACTAGAAAACACGAAACAAATGATTCTTTTTTTCAATTTGTTTCCGCCCTTTCATACCGCCCTCTTAACGAACGAAGCGTTTATATGCTCTTCATATTCGCTTCGCTACCAAACTCCACCTTTGAAAACTTTCCACGTTATTCTCACACATTTTGACAAAACTATTTTGCAAACAAAAAGACCCCTATCATTCTTACGCCCAAGTGAAAAGGTTACGCGAATAAAAAGAAGCCTTATTCATACCATAGTTTGTGAAAAGCTTTTCAGGTCAAGATTTTTTCATTCTTATTATTTTCCCCTTATAATAAGGGAGAGAGGTGATACATATGGCCAATATAAAACAAATTGCAAAAACCGCTGGTGTATCCATATCAACTGTTTCCCGCGTCCTTAATAATCACCCTTACGTAAAAAAAGAAAAACGTAAGCGTGTTCTAGATGCTGTTGAAGAATTGAACTATGCAAAAAATATAAATGCTATTCATTTAATAAAGGGAAAAACATATACAATCGGGGTTATGCTCCCTTTCATTAATCTTCCATACTTCAGTACAATTATTGAAGGAATCGGAAACGAAGCGTTAACAGCTGGATATCACATTAATTTATGTCAAACAAATTACGATAGCCTCGAAGAGATTCGTGTTCTTGAAATGATGAAAATGAAACAATTCGACGGAATGATTATTTGCTCTCGAACGAGTTCTTGGGAACAAATTGAACCTTTCGCAAAATTTGCCCCTATTATTTCATGTGAAAAGATAAAGCATCCCCTCATTTCATCCGTCTACGTAGATCACTATGAAGGCTTCCGTCTCGGCACTGCCTATTTACTCAGTAAAGGCCATGAAAAAATCGGAATCTGTTTAGCAAGAAAAACGAGTGCAAATTCTATGGAGCGCGAAAAAGCATTTGCTGATACGCTGCATAACGAAGGTAAAACGGTACATCCAGATTGGATTTTTCATCAATGCTATACGATGCAGGATGGTGCAAAAATACTTCATCGCATTTTAAACATGAAAAATCGCCCAACCGCTATTTTTACAGCGAACGATCAAGTTGCAGCTGGTTTATTAACAGAGGCGCGAAAACATGGCATTCGGGTCCCTGAAGAACTTGCTATCCTTGGATTTGATAATCATGAAATTTCAAAGGCGTTAGAAATTTCCACAATTGAACACCCCGGTCTCGCAATGGGCTCACATGCTTTTTCTTTATTCCATAAACAAATCCAAAGCGAGCAAATTGCCGGGAAGGCAGAAGAGCTTTCATTCCATTTAATTGAGCGAGATACTGTCTAAAAAAAGAGCGTTACCTGTAGCGCTCTTTTTCAGCTCTTCACCTATTGACTTTATATTTTCCATCTCATATAATGAACCTAACGAACGGTAGGTAGGGGATGAAAATGACAGCAAACCGCATTAAAGCTGTAGCACTTTCTCATTTCGCACGCTACGGCTACGAAGGAACTTCATTGGCAAATATTGCTCAAGAAGTTGGGATTAAAAAACCATCGATTTACGCACACTTTAAAGGAAAAGAAGAGCTATATTTTATATGTTTAGAATCTGCTCTTCAAAAAGATTTACAGAGCTTCACAGACGATATCGAAAAATTTTCAAATTCGTCTACTGAAGAATTGCTCTTACAGTTACTAAAGGGCTACGCAAAACGATTTGGTGAAAGTGAAGAATCAATGTTTTGGTTACGAACTTCTTATTTTCCGCCTGATGCATTCCGCGTACAAATTATCAAAAAAGCGAATGCACACATTGAAAACGTCGGAAAACTTTTATTCCCTATATTTAAACAGGCAAACGAGCAAAGTGAACTGCATAACATTGAAGTAAAAGACGCTCTAGAAGCTTTTCTATGCTTACTGGACGGACTTATGGTGGAACTACTATTCGCAGGTTTAAATCGCTTTGAGACTCGTTTAAACGCCTCTTGGCAAGTATTTTGGCGAGGTCTTTCAAACTGACGGATTGCTCCTTTGCAATGCGTCGTTTTTAAGCCCTTTACCTAACGACTGGTAGGAAGGAGAAATGACATATGGCATGGATTTATGTAATCATAGCTGGTATTATTGAAATCTTTTGGGTTATTGGACTTAAAAAAGCGGAGGCACCACTTGAATGGGCTGGTGTTGCGTTATTAATTACAATTAGTTTCGTCTTATTATTTAGAGCTTATAAAGATTTACCTGTCGGCACTGTATATGCAGTCTTTACAGGAATTGGAGCTGGTGGGATCGTTCTTACAGAGATTTTCGTCTTCGGAGAACCTTTCTCTATTGTAAAAGTTTTATTAATCGGTTTAATCTTCTTCGGAGTAATTGGGCTAAAACGAGTAACAGAAGAAAAAGAAGCGAAGGAGGCCGCATAAAATGGCTTGGGTATTTTTAATTCTAGCTGGTATTTGTGAAATTATTGGTGTACTCTTTATGAAAGTAGCCACTGAAAAGAAAGGCTGGGCACCAAAAGTTATTTTAATCGCTAACTTCGGCGTAAGTTTCTTCTTCTTATCCCTTGCGATGAACACGTTACCGATGGGAACTGCTTACGCGATTTGGACTGGAATCGGAACTGCGGGAAGTGCACTTCTAGGTATTCTTATTTTCCGCGAATCAGCGGATTGGCGTCGTCTTGCCTTCTTAAGTTGCATTCTATGCGGCGCTGTTGGCTTAAAACTATTAAGCTAACGTGAGGTGAATGTCATGTGGAAAGAAAAAGGAAAACAAATGTTAGCATGGATTACACTCGGGAGTGTCATTCTATTGCAAATCAGTTTTCATATAATAGAATGGTTGTTTCATAAAATAGTATCCATTCTTACCTTCCTTCCTAGCATGGCACTTGAAATTGCATCTATTGCTTGGTCAGTTATTGCCTCCATTGCAATCGTCATTATATGGAGTATCGCCAAACTATGGAATAAATTATTTAAAAAGGACAGTACTTCTGAAAAAGAGTAACTGTCCTTTTTTACATTCATTCAGACTTTCTGTAGAAGTTTGATGTGATAAGACAAAGAAGACCAACTATGACAATACTTATACCAATTCCTTTATGTAAATTAGGAATTGGTGATGGTATATCTGAATAGAAATTTGCTAATATGAGACCGATTGAAAATAAAAGTACCCCTATTCTATATAACCATTTTCTTTTGTTCATCATTCTCCCCCTAACATTTTTCATACACTCCTTTCTTTTGGACATACTACCTAAAAAAGGAGTGGATAATATGCAAAATTCTATACATAAGCAGATCCTATTTTTATTTTTCTTCTTTCTCATTCTCGTTATCATTTTCAGCTTTATATTACATACTCCAAAAGATGTTGTACCGAATAGCCTCTCTGTTTATAAACTTTTACTTTCATATTGTCGTTATTGAAGAAGGTGCCTTATATAAGGCACCTTTTAAAATTCTCTTTTCTCATACAATTTGACTGAAACGAAGATAGATATTATGAACATGCATATTGAACTAACGAATAACATGCTGTTATATAGTTGAATTTGTTCTAGGTTGATTCCAAAGAAAATAGAGGAAACAGCCATAGGTGCTATCAATATAAAAATCGCAATAAAAATAGTTTTTTTATACGCTAACCAAAACGATATTGGTAAAACAAAACTTAAATACATTAAAATAAAGCTAATACTAGCAACCATTGTCGTTTCAATAAATTCAAATAGGTTAACCCCACTCTTCATTCCCATCGTGAAACAACCGACCGTTGCGCTTATAAAAAGAATAATCATTGCTACTATATATTTTGCATACACAATTTGTTTTCTCCATATTGGTAAGCTATTTACTATAACTTCACTCTCATTTTTACTATCTGCTTCAAATGTTTTTACTGTTGCCCCAATTGTAAAAATTACTGACATAATTATGAACAGATTTTTCGTATCTGTTAAGGCCATATAAAAGAAAACAGGATACAGTATGTACCAAATTAAAAATTTCCATTGAATGATGAAATCTTTTAAAATTAGTTGTTTCAATGCTATTCCCCCCTCACAGATCACGCTCATTATAAAAATGAATTGAGAAAAACATGGACATAACATATAAAAGAAGCAGCCCTGCTATAAAACAAATATTTACGACTAAACTCGTGTTCCAAGCATTTTCTACATCTAACCAGACGTTACTTACAATCACTCCACTTAATCCACCAACTATAATTCCCATAAAATAAGCAGCCTGTTTCGAACTGCTATATTCTACCGAAAATTCAATTGGAAGTACGATCGTGCTATAAACCAATCCTCCCGTTATTCCGCCAACAATCGCTCCCCACAGCATAAATCCATTTATATGTTCATTTTGCAACTGAATTAGACCAACTAAAAGTGAGAAAACCACACCTAAAAAAACTAAAATGCTTACAAATATGTATTTTGCTACGACAATGTCTTTACGATCAAACGGTAAACTATTTAATATTTTTTCACTCTTACTTCTAGCCTCATAACTCGTCGACCATATTGTTCCAAGGATAGGTATAGATATGCTAAGCTTCAAAAGAAGATTTTCGCTACCAAAATCAACAATTGTAAGGAAAAACAAACATATAAAACTAATAAATCCCAACTTTCTTTGCAACATCATATCTTTTAAAACTAGTTGCTTAATCATGTATTACACCTCACTAAACCAATTCCTTAACATCACTTATTAATTTTTATATAAGAAGGATTAAAGCTCTTTCTTTTTAAAACTCACAATAGCTACAAACATTGAAGCTAAATAACTTACACAAGCGCCTATACTTAAAATACTTATGACTAATAGCACATCGGAAGTTCGAAAAATTATTAGCATAAGCCTTTCATCCGTAAATATATTGCACATAAATCCTAGTAAGCCTATTATAGGAAAAAGCATAACTAATCCCAACATAGTAACCATTCGCTTATCCTCACTATATTTTATGGGAAGGATCATAACAGCATACAGAATAGAAAAGAAAATAGCTATAAATGCTGCATACCAAGGAATATTTATATTTTCTTTTAATACAAATACAGGTAGTACAAAGAAAACGAATGTAATGATTAAGCTGAATGCCATAAATAATAGTGTCGATATGTATTTCGCAATGACAAGATCTTTCCTAGTAAAAGGTAGACTTACTAACACTTTTTCCGTACTATTTTTCTCCTCATTTGATAAAGAGATTGAAATCATCAAAAGACATATAGCAAAACAAACATATGCTAATTGAAATGGTTCTATAGTGTTTTGGAATGCTCCGTATATTGGTAAGATTAAATAGATAAGAAACATTTTTCTTTGTAAGAAAAACTCTTTCAAAATTAACTGTTGCATACAATTCCTCCCCTACAAATCACGTGCTTCATAAATTTTAATTGTAAGAAACATAGAAACGATATAGACACTAGCTAATATCATTCCTCCAACTATAAGTACACCGATATGCACTGGATTCATAATCCACTCAATGAATGAAGGTGTTGTTTCATCCAATCCATCTCCTATGAATATCCAAGCAATTCCACCAACTGCCATTGATGCTCCTGACACTATACTTCGTGCTATCTTTGACCTTGTAATATAATAACTAGGAAAGAATGTTACAACAAAAAATACGGCGTAAACAGCTCCATTTATTACTTCATACCATGGAATTTCAATGTATAGATTCGGATGATAGGCACCGATATCACCAATGACCACAATGCCTCTTACAAGAAAAACAACTAACATCGTAGAGAGTATGCCAACAACAATAAATATTGCACTGGAAACATATCTAGCAATTATGATATCCTTTCGGCTTACCGGTAAACTATTTATAATAATGTCACTGTTATTCCTTTCATCCATAAAAGTTAACGTCATAACGGAAGAAAGGGTTATAAATAGACAACTCATCGAAAATAACAATTCACCACTTGGATCTAACATAAATAATACAAGAGGCATAATTAGATTCACTAACCACGTTACCCTAAAAAAGAACAAATCTTTATATATGAGCTGACGCACAGGCACCTCTCCCTTTTGCGGTGTAAACGATAATATCATCTAATGTAGGCTTTTCTAGTACAACCTCATTTCCAAACCAATCGATAATTGCTTGTTTATCCTTCGCTAAACCTTCGAAACCAAATTTATTTTTTCGTAATCCAATAAATAATTCTTTTCCTTCTCGGTCTAATAAATCATTACTTCCTTTTACGATTACGTAGTTCTCCATTAGTTCATCTTTCTCACCAGTAAATATAATTTCTCCATCATTGATGAACGTGATATAATCTGCGATGCGCTCTAAATCTGTTGTAATGTGCGTTGAGAATAATACAGATACTTCATCCTCCATTACAATTTCTTGCAAAATATCAAGTAATTCACTTCGAACAACTGGATCTAATCCTGCTGTCGGTTCATCCATAATGATAAACTCTGCGTGATGTGAAAGTGCGATAGCAATCGCAAATTTCATTTTCATCCCTTTTGATAGTTCTTTAATTTTTTTATACTTCGGAACTTGTAATCTGTGCATATACGATTGATACTGCTCTTCGTCCCACTTTTTATATAATGGTGCAATAATACGTTTCATTTGTTCACACGTTAAATCTTCGTAGTAATGATTTTCATCATATACAAAACCAATATTTTGTTTTATTTCCTTTTCAGCTTTCTTATTGTCTTTGCCAAAAATTTTTATATCGCCGCTATCTTTTCGAATTAAATTCATAATCATTTTGATTGTCGTACTTTTCCCTGCGCCATTCGGTCCGACAAATCCCATAATATATCCGCGTGGTAACGTAAAACTTATATTTTTCACTGCAAAATCTTGATAACTTTTACAAACATTTTTTAGCTCTAACATCTCTTATTCCCCCTCATATAAACACGCAATCATCTGCTGTAAATCTTCAAGTGAAAGCTGCAACGCTTTACTTTCATTTACAATCTCTTCCGCTTTACTTTCCAATAGACGAAGCCTTTGTTCTTTTAGTAGTTCATTATTTTTACGTGAAACATAAGTCCCCTTCCCAGCAACAGTTTCTATATATCCTTCTTTTTCAAGCTCCTCGTACGCACGCTTCGTTGTAATTACACTAATTTGTAATTCCTTCGCTAAGCTACGAATAGACGGTAATTGGTCTCCACCCTTTAAACCACCATTTAAAATAAGCTGGCTTAATTGTTTTCTTATTTGTACATAAATAGGGTCTTGGGAAGAATTCGAAATAATAATATTCATGTTTTCCTCCAGTGTGTATATACTGTATATACCTTATATACACAGTATATACACACCATCCTATTTTTGGCAAGAAAAAAAGACCAACATTTTCCTGTTGGTCTTTCGTATATGTATCACTTTTCAAAGCGATCTAACATCTCATCTCTCATTCCGAAACTCACTACCGCAATTCCTACATACATAAACAGAAGGAACGCCGGATGAACTGTGTTGTACCAAGTGCTATCAACAATTAAATAAATCGTTAATGCTACAACAAGAACAAACGCTAAGATAAACATATAAAAGTGTCTTGTACTACCCATAATAAACTCCTCTCTTCTCTCGTCACCATTCAACAGTATATTGTATCGAATAATTCGATATGACTCAAGGTTAACTTTCTGTTATGTAATCAAGTTCCACCTTTACAATGTCCTCACATGCTATTGAAATGATTGTTCCTTTCTTATCAATTGCCGTCACTTCTCTATTATCCATTACACGATGTGCTACTCTTTCTAATACTTTTCCTTGATCTCGATAACAAAATTCTTTTACATCTTTAATCGTTTTTCCGTTTTCTAAATGGTATATCATTCTATAACACCGATATCCCACATTTTCACCCCCAACTTGCTCGTTTTTTCACATATACATAAAAATGAGTCATTCCTATCTCATTGCATCTTCTTAATTTCAATAAAATTCTAACAAAAATAAATACTTTTATCAAACTGACTTTTTCAACAAAATCACCTATGAAACTACTTCTTTACACCATTATGAAACAAAAAATATAAAATTTTAACATTTTCTTCACTAGTTCTGCATAAAGTGAAACTTTAATCAGCGGGGGATTTTTGTTCATCCCCATTGATTATCCGCCCACAAATCGCGGGACAAATTCTCCATACAAAAAAAGAACCCGCATATAGCGAGTTCTTCCTTTTTTATTCTAATTAAACTTGTACAGGAGCTAGCTTTTCATAACGTAAAACTGGTTTACGAGCAGCCAATGTTTCATCCAAACGTTTAATTACCGTTGTATGTGGCGCTTCTTGTACAACTTCTGGATTTTCTTCTACTTCTTTAGCAATTTGAATCATCTTATCAATGAAACCATCTAATGTTTCTTTTGATTCTGTTTCTGTCGGCTCAATCATAATACATTCTTCCACATTTAATGGGAAGTAAATTGTCGGTGGATGGTAACCGAAATCAAGCAGGCGCTTTGCGATATCTAATGTACGTACGCCAAGTTTCTTTTGGCGACGACCTGATAATACAAACTCATGCTTACAATGTCTATCGAACGGAAGATCATAGAATGGTGCTAATCTTCTCATCATATAGTTCGCATTTAATACCGCATACTCCGTTACTGCACGTAGTCCATCTGGACCCATAGAACGAATGTATGTGTATGCACGAACGTTAATTCCGAAGTTACCATAGAATGGTTTTACGCGCCCAATTGCTTCTGGACGATCATAATTAAAGTGATAGCCATTTTCCGTTTTCTCTAAAATTGGTTTTGGTAAGTACGGAATTAAATCAGCTTTCACACCTACTGGACCCGAACCTGGGCCACCGCCGCCGTGAGGACCTGTAAATGTTTTATGAAGGTTTAAATGCACAACGTCAAATCCCATATCTCCTGGGCGCGCTTGGCTTAATACCGCATTTAAGTTTGCACCATCATAGTATAATTTACCGCCTGCGTTATGGACGATTTCTGCCATTTCTAAAATATTTTCTTCGAATAGACCTAATGTATTAGGATTTGTTAACATAAGTGCTGCTGTTTCTTCGTTTACAACACGTTTTAAATCTTCTAAGTCAACAAGACCATGTTCATTTGATTTTACTGTAATTGTTTCAAAACCAGCTACAGTTGCAGATGCTGGATTCGTTCCGTGAGCAGAGTCAGGAACAATTACTTTCGTACGGTTAAAGTCACCATTTGCTTCATGGTATGCACGAATTAACATTAAACCTGTCCATTCTCCGTGTGCACCCGCTGCTGGTTGCAATGTAACAGTATCCATACCTGTAATCTCAATTAAGTGCTCTTGTAAGTCGTACATTAATTCCATTGCACCTTGTACTGTCTTTTCATCTTGTAATGGATGAATATTTGCAAATCCTGCGAAACGAGCTACATTCTCATTAATTTTCGGATTATATTTCATCGTACAAGATCCAAGTGGATAGAATCCAGAATCTACACCGTGGTTACGGTTTGAAAGTGCTGTATAGTGGCGCATAATGTCAAGTTCAGATACTTCTGGTAGCTCTGCATCTTCTACTCGAATATAATCGCTCTCAAACACATCTTCTAGTTTCACTTCTTCTACATCTAATTTTGGTAGGCTATATCCTATGCGTCCTTCTTTACTCACTTCAAAGATAAGTGCTTGGTCTTGGTTCTTCATTGGATAGCCCCCATTTCGTTTACAAGTGTGTCAATTTCCTCTTTTGTACGAAGCTCAGTTACTGCTACAAGCATATGGTTCTCATGCTCTTTATAATCACGGCCTAGGTCGTAACCGCCGATAATATTCTTTTGTAATAATGCATCGTTTACTTCTTTCACTGGACGCTTGCAATCTACAACAAACTCATTGAAGAATGGTCCAGCAAATGTTACAGTGAAGCCTTTCGCTTCAAATTGACGTTTTGCATATTGTGCTTTAGAAATGTTTTGACGTGCCATTTCTTTCACACCTTGTTTACCAAGTGCCGTCATTGCAACTGATGCTGCTAATGCATTTAACGCTTGGTTTGAACAAATGTTAGACGTCGCTTTATCACGGCGAATATGCTGTTCACGTGCTTGTAACGTTAATACAAATCCACGTTTACCATCTGAATCTACAGTTTGTCCAACAAGACGTCCTGGAATTTTACGCATAAATGCTTTCGTTGTTGCAAAGTAACCACAGTGTGGTCCACCAAACTGCGTTGGAATACCAAATGGTTGTGCATCACCGATTACAACATCAGCACCAAATTTTCCTGGTGGTGTTAATGCGCCTAATGATAATGGATTTGAAGAAACGATAAATAATGATTTTTGTTGATGAACGATTTTTTCAATATCAGCTAATTTTTCAACTTGTCCGAAGAAGTTTGGATATTGAACGATTACACAAGCAACTGTATCATCTACTTCACTTTGTAATACGTCTAAATCTGTTACACCATCTTTATGATTAATTTCAACAACTTCAAGATGTTGACCTTTTGCATACGTTTCAAGTACTGCTCTTGATTCTGGATGAACTGCACTAGATACAAGGATTTTCTTTTTGCGAGTATGGCCAGCTGCTAGCATTGCCGCTTCAGCTAAAGCTGTACCTCCGTCGTACATAGAAGAGTTTGCTACATCCATTCCTGTTAATTCACAAATCATTGTTTGGAATTCAAAGATCGCTTGTAATTCCCCTTGTGAAATTTCTGGTTGGTATGGCGTGTAAGCTGTATAAAATTCTGAGCGAGAGATAACGTGATCTACAATTACTGGAGCGTAATGATCGTATACACCTGCTCCTAAGAAAGAAGCGTATTCTTTTAAGTTAGCATTTTTACTAGCCATTTGAGTTAACTCTTTTAAAAGCTCCGGCTCTGATTTTGCTTCTTTAATTTTTAAATCCCCTTTAAAACGAACACTCTCTGGAATATCAGAGAATAACTCATCAATCGTTTGAACGCCGATCGTTTGTAACATTTCTTTTTTGTCTTCTTCTGTCATTGGAAGATAACGATGCAACATGAAATCTACCCCTCTCCCCGTTACTTTGAACGTTTATAAAATGGTGTTGGAACAACTACTGCTTTGACGCGTTTATTACGAATTTCAATTTCTACTTCTGTATCAACTGCTGCGTATTTTACATCAATTAGTGCTAAACCAATGCTTTTCTTTAACGTTGGAGATTGTGTACCACTCGTTACTTCCCCGATTTTTTCTTCTCCAATAAATACAGGGTAATGTGTACGAGGAATTCCACGTTCGATTACTTCAATGCCGACTAACTTACGAGACGCACCGTTTTCTTTTTGCTCTTTTAACGTTTCTTTTCCATAGAAGTCTGCTTCTTTATTTGGTTTTACCGCAAAGCCAATGCCAGCTTCAATCGGTGTAATATCTTTTGATAATTCTTGACCATAAAGTGGTAATGTTGCTTCGAAGCGAAGTGTATCGCGAGCACCTAAACCACATGCTTTTAAGCCTTCTTCTGCTCCAACTTCAAGAAGTTTCTCCCAAAGTTTTGCAGCATCTTCACTCTTACAGTAAATTTCAAATCCATCTTCACCTGTGTAACCTGTACGAGATACAAGTGCTGGAATTCCATCTACAAGAATATCGTTTTTAAATTTAAAGAACTTAATTTCTTTCAAATCTTCTGACACAACTTTTTGTAAAATGCCTTCTGCTTTTGGACCTTGAATTGCAAGCTGTGCAACTTCACTAGAAACATTGACTACTGTCGCATCGCCAATTACATGGCTAGCTAACCATTCGTAATCTTTCTCGATATTTGATGCATTGATTACTAATAAATAGTCTTCTTCACCACGTTTGTAGATTAATAAATCATCTACTGTACCACCATTTTCGTAGCACATAGCTGTATATTGTGCGCCTCCTACCTTTAAGGTAGAAACGTCATTTGTAACAACACGTTGTAAAAATGCTAAACTATCTACACCTTTTACCTCAACTTCTCCCATATGAGACACATCGAACAAACCTGCAGCCGTACGTACAGCTTCATGTTCTTCTTTAATGCTTGAAAATTGAACTGGTAATTCCCAACCACCGAAGTCGATTGTTTTTCCACCATACTTCGCGTATACATCAAATAACGGTGTACGTTGTAATGTAATCATGCTCTCTCCCCCTTATGCTTTGACAAATCAATAAAAGTTGCTCGCCATATCTAAACATTTTCACTCTGAAAAGATAGGATATACGGAATCTCATTATATTTTTTTATGAAAGCGTAAATAAAAAATCACTTTCTTGGATAAAATACGAAAGATTCCACACATTTCACACCATTATCCTAACATTATTCGCTATATTTCATCAATATTCTAGCATAAAAAATAATTTAGAATTTTTCATTCTTAATCTTATTAAATACAATTTTCAAAATTTAGCCCTTTATCTTTGCCTATTCTTTAACTTTCAGCAAGTGTAATAGAGCCTTATTACAAGGCTTATATAATAAAGATTTTTTTAATAATTACTTTAGTTTATAAAAGGTGGGAGAGTCGTAATGAATGTCGATATTTCCGTAGATCGAACGTGGCAAAACAATTTTTTAAATAGAATTAACGAAGATGGTCCTTGGACAAATTGGGATTTATATCATTTAGCTTATAAAACAGAAAAATCGTTACTTGTTCCTACTTTCGATGGATTACAAGCACCGAAGCATTTATCTCATTTCACACCACTTCCTCATCAATTAGAAGTCGCTCAAAATGTCATTGAACAAATGAATGGTAAAGCGATACTAGCAGATGAAGTGGGACTTGGGAAAACGATTGAAGCTGGGCTGATTTTAAAAGAATATATGGTCCGCGGCCTTGTGAAAAAAGTACTTATACTCGTCCCTGCCTCTCTCGTATCACAATGGGCATACGAATTAAATACAAAGTTTTTTATTCCAGCTGTAGCCCAAAAGAAAAGCTACTCGTGGGAACAAGCCGATGTGATTGTATCATCAATTGATACTGCAAAACGTTCACCGCATCGCGATATCGTTTTGAATTTAGAATATGACCTTATTATTATCGATGAAGCACATAAACTTAAAAATAATAAAACAAAAAACTATGAATTTGCACAACGATTAAAAAAGAAATTTTGCTTATTATTAACCGCTACGCCTGTTCAAAATAAGATTGATGAAATTTTCAACCTCGTTTCTTTATTAAAGCCAGGACATTTAGGCAATCAATCCAACTTTGAAGAATATTATGCTTCAAAAAATCGTTCCGCCGAATCTGATGAAGATTTAAAATCTCTTATTAACAAAGTGATGGTCCGAAATCGACGTCATAATACCGGAATTGATTGGCCAAAGAGACATGTACGTACAATTTTTGTTGAGTTTAATGAAGAAGAGCAAGCTTTGTATAATGGTATTGAAAATTGGCGAGGACAAGATGCCTTCACATCTGCTTTCTCATCGTTAACTTTAAAACGGGAAGCGTGTAGTAGTCGTGAAGCTGTTTACTATTCATTAAAAAAACATGTGGAAAAAAGGCAGAAAGAAAATGAGCATTACATAAAAGACCCGCATATTGATGTGCTAATGGACAAAATTAATCATATTCCTTTCAACTCAAAAGCGAATAAAGCACTAGAACTTATAAAAGAAATTGACGATAAAGTCATTATTTTCACTGAATATAGAGCTTCACAAATGTATTTACAATGGTTTTTACAACAACACGGTATTTCTTCCGTTCCATTCCGCGGCGGGTTTAAACGTGGGAAGAAAGATTGGATGAAGGAGCTTTTCCAAAACCACGCACAAGTATTAATTGCAACCGAAGCTGGTGGTGAAGGGATTAACTTACAGTTTTGTAGCCATATGATTAATTATGACTTACCGTGGAATCCAATGCGTCTTGAACAAAGAATCGGACGTATTCACCGTCTTGGTCAAAAGAATGATGTTCATATTTATAACTTAGCTACAAAACATACTGTTGAAGAACATATTTTGAAACTGTTATATGAAAAAATCAATTTATTTGAGCGTGTTATCGGTGAACTTGATGAAATTTTAACGAGAATTAATATGAAAAACATCGACGCACATATTCAAGAAATATTTGCGCAATCAAAAAGCGAAGGAGAAATCCGAATTAAGATGGAAAACTTAACATCTATTATCGACTTCGCGAAACGAAATGAAGCTGAGGTGCAAGGCTATGCAGCAACATGAAATTCATAATTACTTATACAATTTTTTTGAGGCGAATAACTGCGAAATTTTAAAGCGCTCCCCTCATCTATTAGATGTGCAGTTAACAATTGAGATGGATAAATTATTAATGAACCGTCCTTTTTATTGGCACTATCTTGAGAAAACAGGAGGCGTACCGAATCCGATGCGCCTTACTCTTCTTACAAATCCAGAAAGTGAAGAAAGCGATGGTGAGCTTATTCACTACGGTTCACCACGTCTTCATCAAATTTTCCAAACGACAAAAGAATTAGGCTCTTACATACGTTTATATGAGGAAGTACGGCATAGCGGAGCGACACATACACCACTCCATCCTTGGCTCGGTGTAAATATTAAAGTTTCCTATCAATGTGATCGAAAAAAAGACATCCTTCACTCCATTGGGATTCATCTCATTTCTGGCACAATGATTGCAAACTTTCATGAAACATTAGCTAAAATTAAACTTACACCGAAAATACCTGACTTTTGCTTTACGCTCTCGCCTATCATTAAACCGCAAAGCGGTTTACAACGTATAGAGGATGCTTTAAAAAATATTATTGCAGAAGATGACCATACGTGGGCGAAAGAAGCAAGAGTGCGCTGGAATCACGATTTAGATCTTTTAAATCGTTTTTATGAAGAAAGTGATGAACTCCCCGAAAGCTATGAAATTGAAAAACAAGCCTTGCAAGAGCAATATGAACCACGCATTACAGTACAAATTATTAACGGCGGACTCTTTTATGTTACCGCGAATCATTTTCTTTCTTAAAAAGCCCCTTCTGTTTTAGAAGGAGCTTTTTTTGAGTTATCCTCTATCGCCATTACGCTCTTGTTGTTTTTGCTTTGCCATACGTTTTTGATGCGCACGATCCTTTGCGCTCACATGATTAGCATCAGTTGGAAGATTTTCTTTTGAACGACCAATTCCATTACTCATCTTTATCACTCCTTTTTATATCTTTCAAAATACATCCTTATTTTCAGCTAGAGATACAATCCTTATACAAAAAAATAAGAGCAGCCATTGGCTACTCTTACTCACTCACATATTTTTGAAACATATCATGGATGCCTTTATTTACGAGGTTCGAGATCTGCTCGTCAGATTTATTCGGATAACGATCACGCAATCTGATAGATGCCTTCACCATTAAATTTTCTAATACAGAACGGCCACCTTCTCCATAAATAATTTCAGCATACTTAACAAGCCTTCCATCCTCTACTGTTGCTGGATTATGATTGAAGAAAAATTTACTCATTGTCTCCACCTCTCTATTTTGATAACGTTTACATTTATATAGATTATTTATGTTATTTATTTCACAATATTGTATGCATGTATATTTAATTAGTTTCATTATAAAGCAACATATCGATAGTAAATATGTGATTTTCCGTCCATTTTGTGAACAAACCAAAAAAATGAAAGCGTTTCCTTTATTATATACTAAAAAAACTTACTACGCTAGGGGCAATTTTTTCAATCTACTAATCCCTCAAAAAGTGATATATTTTTTCTTTTCCCATTAAACATTATACAATTTTCAGAAATTATATTATAAAATATATGTATGACTTAAGGAGGATTTATATGAATCAAAATAAAAAAGCTATATTAGATCTTGTCTTTTATCTCGTAATCCCATTCCTCATTTGGAAATTTGCAAAACCTTATATCGATCCTTATTACGCGATGTTACTTTCCTCTGTTCCGGGGATTATTTATACACTGTATACCTTTAAAAAAGAAAAACAGTTTAACGTAACAGGATTCTTTATTTTAATTACACTCATTTCTAATACAACGGTAGACCTATTATCTGGATCAGCTGAACGAATGTTATGGAACGATGCGTATTATCACATCGTGCTCGGTATTATCGTTATATGTACCATTTTTATAAAAAAACCACTTATGTTATATTTCGCAGCAGATATTGCCGCATTGCAAGGCCATGACCGTGATAAAAGTCGTGAACTGTATCGTGATAGTCGTATCTATCCAGCACTAAAATATTTAACGCTATTTTTCGGGCTACAATTCATATTAAAAAGCTTCTTAAAAATTTATTTCATCTCTGTTTTCGGTGTAGATGGCTATGGTGAAATGAGAGCGATTATGACCGCTGTTGGATGGGGCATTTCCATTTGTATCGGAATTGGATTTGTTTGGGTAAACAACAAAATACATGCTGTTACAGAAGAAAAAGAATCTGTACAGTAAATGAAAATCCCCTAGTAGCATCATACTACTAGGGGATTTTCATTTTACTACACATATTAAGAAATCGTTAACTTGATTTTTTTCTTTTATTTTTTACGTTTCGATAAAACAAAGCAGCACTAAGCGGCATAACACCAAACCACTTATTCATAAATGGCTCTTTTTCAGCACGGCGTTGTTCTTTCTTTTGTTTACGATCTTCTTTTGGAGCATCCATATACGACACAAACTGCTGTGTCACAAAGCGAACATAATCATTAGTAGACATATTATCATCACCTCTACTTGATTAGTATGTCCACTTTTTTATTCATTAATCTTTTCTTTTAATTCATTCATGATTTGTTTTACCGATTTATTCGTCGTATCGATATGAATATGAGCCTCTTCATATTGAGCTCGGCGCGATTCAAATTTTGCCACAAATGCCTCTATATCTTTCTTCTGAAATAGTGGACGTGTCGTATCTTCACGAAGCCTTTCTGCAATTACATGTGGATCACAATATAAATACACGACAGTTCCATTTTCCTTCATCCACTTTCGGTTTTCCTCTCGCTCAATGATTCCACCACCAGTTGTAATAATTACATTACAACTGGGTAGTGAACGTAACATTTCACTTTCATATTCCCGAAAAGCGATTTCCCCTTCTTCGGCAAAAATATCACGAATTGCCTTCTCTTGCTTCTCTTCAATCTTTTGGTCGGTATCGACAACATCCATATGAAGTTCTTTACTTAATTCTTTTCCAATTGTTGTTTTCCCAGCTCCCATATAACCGGTTATGTATATAGTTTTCATGTTCGTTCCTCTCAATCATCCGTTATTATTTGTTATTATAACGAAAGATTACATTATTTAATAAAAAAACGTTTTGTTCTCCTTGTACAATGAAGAACAAAACGTCACATACACGTTTTTACTTATAAGTGCCTCTTCTCACCCACTGCGTTGCAATCCATTTCTCACCTTTCGTTACAGGTGCCCCTCCATGTAACGTAAGCTCATTTAGTGATTGATCTTGATAAAAATACTCAAAGTATACTGCCATTCCCTTTCTAGGGTGCACAGAAAGATTTAATTTCGGGAAGAACGTTTCTCCGCCTTCTTCTACATCATTTAAGTACATGATAAGCGTACTGATACGATTATTAGCAGCTGATCTACTATGTTCCGCAAAATAATCATAGTGCGCTTTATATTGTTGATCCACTTCATAATTTAAAATGTGCAATCCTTCTCCATGCGCTACAGGAACATTCATGATAGATGAAATTCGTTTTTCAATCTTTACAGTAAGCTCATTGTCTTCCAAAAATGCACCGCTACTCGTTCGAATATCATTTACATCACGTGATGAACCAACTTTAGAACGTTTCATTTTACTTTTAGACAATTCAATCAATTCGTCGCATTCTTCATCACTTAATACATTTCCTAACACGACAATAAGAGGTTCTTCGAATTTTGAAATAATGTGTATTTCCCTATCTTCCGTCATAATTGCATTTCCTTTATGATCAAAAATAGTTTGTTCCTTATTTTCACCTATTTGATTGTTATTTGTCATTTCCCTATTCTCCCTAAAAAATATGTTTGGATAGCTTGAATATATCATATTCTTTCTACCTTTCTCTTTTTTGAGAAAATTTAAACTTTCAATTGTTTTATTTATCCATTTCCTATAAAAAAATAACCTATTTTAAAATAAGAAATTATGGTTTTCATCCGTATATTTTACATGCTATCCTTCTATCCAATCGAATATTTTCTCATCCTTTTTTCTATACCGGAAACTAACCTTGTAGAAAACTTCTTGTTTTATTTTGCACTGCAACGAAACGAGTATAACATCGTTTTCAAAGACGTAATTCCCACTTGCTTCGCCCTTTTCATATTGAAAGAAAAAAGTATCTTCCTTTTCTTTTTGCTGTAAGTCTTTTTTTATATTTGTAATAGATCGATTTAGTAGTTCCTCCAGTACAAACTTTTGCTCTATTTCAATATAAAATTTTTTATCTATAAGCAACATATTCGTTTCGTATACAAAGAACGAAGTTAATAATACAAGAAAAATGATTGTTCCTGGCATCGTAAATCCATCTTGTTTTCTCATATATTTATTTCCATTTCGCTATACCTGACAGCTACACCTTCATATATTTTCCCACTCATATCTTTCACATTTATAAAGAGCAAATGAGGTGTTACTTCATACGAAACCATTTCAACATTTTGCAATATAACTTCTCTTCCGCGCATATTCACTTTTCTTATAAGATGATTATTCAATTTTTCATACGTCACTTCATCTCCAGTGCGAAGACGGAAGCGCAAAAGATTATCTTTATTTTCAGGGACTATTTTTTCTACAAAAGATACTTTACGAAACTCTAACTGTACTTGTCCTATAAATAGATACACCCGTTTTCTTTGCTTTTTTACCATTGCAAATACCTTGTTATATCAGCATTTTTACTCATGACCTTTTTCAAATGTTTTCTATCTTTTTATATAAAGCGGGGCAAAGGTGGGGCATTGCTAAAAAAGAGGGGCAAAAGAGCTGAGTTTACATTCAGCTCTTTTTTATTAAATTGAGGAACAAAAAAACTATATCAAATCACACTTTTAAAATATTGTATAAATTGGTATGATTCACTTAATTTAAGGGGGATTATTATATGAAGATTGTCCAGTCAATATTTAGAGGATTTCGTTTGATCGGGAGGATTGTTAATCCAATACTAAAGGCATTATCTAAAAGTAAATTTTAAATTTCATAAAAATAAAAATCCCCTTCTGCATATGGGCGCGGAAGGGGATTTTTTTCAAATTATTCTATTCGTTCTACAGACACTATTCATAGATAAATAAGAACCGGTGTATATTTACATTAACATTTATAAATACGGAATTCAAGATATAATTATCTACATATAGAATCAGGTAATAATTTTTATTCATAAAACTATTCTTTTGTCAAAAAAACACTTCACATACACATAGGCTTCATTTGCTGTTACATAGTATGCTTTTTCTTTGTTATTGTGCACTTTGTATTGCGGTGAACCATTCACACTTACTTTCGTATCAATATTAAACCCTAAACCTGCATCTACAGAACCAACAACACGCTTACCTACAATAGAAGAATCCACTTTGCAAACTTGTTAGCACTTTCTTTATGAGTAAATTTTCTTCTAAAAAAATGAACTACTTCGTAGCAGGGGTTATATTATATTCACAGCTGTAATTTTGCAAGTTGAAATAGCAAACCTAACGATTGTAGTTGGACTTATAGGTAAAGTACCTATCACTATACCAAGACCAGTTTGTTCCACGTTAAAATCTGTTGCAATAGAACCATTACTTGCTAAAAGATTCACTGTAGAACCGATAAGTGTATCTAGTAATTGTCTAATTGGTCGTTCACGACAATCACATTCGCATCCTGAATCTGCAGGTGGAAGTAATGTTATAGGTGGTCCTGGCGGTAAAAAACCTACCCCTGTTACATCAGAAATATTGACCACGAAGGATGTGACGCCATCTGTAACTGTAACTAAAAAATCATTCACGGAAGTGATAGTAAATAAAAAGAAAAGAGGGGGTACGTTTGGTGTATCTGCAATTGTGCCAAGAATCACAGTTTCCCCAATAAGTTGTTGTAAAACGTTCTGCATAGGTGAAACACAGCAATCACAAAGACAACCTTCAGTTGCTCCTGTTGGGCCTGTCTCTCCTGTTGGACCGGTTATCCCCGTTGAACCTGTTGAACCTGTTGAACCTGTTGCGCCCGTTGGACCGGTTGAACCCGTTGGACCGGTTATCCCCGTTGAACCTGTTGAACCTGTTGGACCTGTTGGACCTGTTGGACCTGTTGCGCCCGTTGGACCTGTTGAACCTGTTGGACCGGTTATCCCCGTTGGACCTGTTGAACCTGTTGGACCGGTTATCCCCGTTGAACCTGTTGAACCTGTTGGACCGGTTATCCCCGTTGAACCTGTTGAACCTGTTGGACCTGTTGCGCCCGTTGAACCTGTTGGTAAAGTAAATGGTGGAATAGAGGGAAGCGTAGGTCCAATTAAATTTGGATCTAATGCATTAGCTTGAAGTACCTCATTTATTTTTTGTATTTCAATTCTATCAAACACATAACTGCCTCCTATAGGTATACTGTATTGTAGTAATATATACGGTTACCTTACATATACATAAACTTCATTTATCGTTATATAATATGTTTTCCCTTTGCTATTGTGTACCCTAAATTGTAATGAACCATCTACATTTACCTTCTCATCAATTGTAAATCCCTCACCTGTATTTACAGTACCAGCAACATCTTTATCCTGCCAAGATGGAACACTGTAAAATCTAAGATTACTCACTTTAGAAACAACTCGTTTACCTACCGATGAATCCACTGTGCTTTTCTTATCGAATTTCACATAAGATGGATCGTTTTTAATCCATTGTTCTCCACCTAAGTTAAGCCATCCGTCTTTTTCTCCCCATACTTGGTACGCCTCCGGCTTGTTTAATTGGCGAATCTTAGAATAACTTGTGCCTGGTCCTTTACGTAAATTAACATTGTATCCCTCGATATAAGTGATACCATCTGTTACAGCAGTTGGAACTTCTGCTGGTTTAGAAGGTTGCTCTGGAACTGAAATATCAGAGTTATTATAGGCACATTGTACATCCGCTCTAAACTGCGCCTCAGAAACACCGTGACTACGTAAGTAGTCTAATGGGTCTTCGTGGTCTGTACCGCCTAAATAATGCGTTACATCGCTATGCGT
This sequence comes from Bacillus pretiosus, assembly GCF_052947655.1. NCBI lineage: Bacteria > Bacillati > Bacillota > Bacilli > Caryophanales > Bacillaceae > Bacillus > Bacillus pretiosus. The sequence continues at coordinate 4,074,616 of NZ_CM129593.1, forward strand.
CCACAATCCCTTTTCTACGCTAATTCCGCGATCACGTAAGATTTTAGCTAATAACTTCACGTATTTATCATAGGAGCGTTTAAATTTCGCGTAATCCGATGTCTCACATAATTCTACGTGTACAAAGCGTTTATTTGCAGCAGGTCCACCGCCATAAGCAATATACTTAGTATCAGCAATTTGAATTGCTTCGTTCCAATCGACTGCGTAGTGAACAAATGCGTTTCTCCATGTACGAGTTTCATACTTTTGAATATTAATAGCTGGAGCTTCTGGAGTTGCTGTACTATGCGCCACAACGCCCTCATAAGCACCAACACCATAACGGTATGGTTGTTTTGGTAAATCAGGAATAATAAGCGTTCTATCAGCAAAAGCACCTGTTGCAAAAGAACCAACAAGTACTAGAATCATAAGAAATGAGATAACGTGTTTCATTTTCTTTTTCATTTAGCATCAACATCCTTTTTCATAATTTTTGTGTGGTCAAATAATCCACTTGCTGATAGTCCAATGATGATTCCTTGAAATACATTTGTTTTGATATTTCCACCAAAAAATAAAACGCCTAGCACAATGCCAAGCGTTAAATTCAATAACGGAACATATTTTGTTTGTAATCCAATTGTTTTTGCGATTTGTGAAAGACCAACAACAATTCCAATCATTACAGCTAAACTAACCATTACATACCACCCCCCTTCAAGAAGAAGGTGAGAGCTGCTCCTACAATTCCACCGACAATAAGTCGTAAAATCCAGGTAGTATTTGCGCTGATTTTATCTAGTTGCTTGTTGATATTATCAATATCTTTCTCGTTACCTGTTGTACGCATTTCCAAACTTTTAACCTCTAACCTTATTTCCTTAATTTCTTGCTTTATTTCTTGAACATCACTTCTTACTTCTTGTAACCCTTCCACTTTGACCACCTCATTTCAAAATAAAAAGAGAGACATCTATTTGTCCCTCTTTTCTTATAAAAGCCGTATTTTGCGAAAATAAAAAACAGCTTATAACTGCTGCTCTGGTTTCTCATTTATTAATTTTTGAACTAATAATTGTTCTAACACTTCAATTCTACGGTTCATCTGCTCCATATTCGTCGTGTGTCTCTCTTCTAATGCTTTAATTTCTTCATCATGCTTAACTTCCAATTCCTGTAAAGCTTTGATTGTAAGTGACGAATATGAGTATAAGTGAATCCCTTTACCACTTTCATCAATAAATGATTCATCACATTCATCTACAATTGCCCCGTAGTATGTTTTAATATCTTCTGTTGTCAATGGTGGCTCATTAGGATCTCTCTCTTCTCTCATTTTATAAAGCTCGTTTACTGCATTCTTATAGTTAAATTGTCTCACTCGTACATTCCTGATTTTTTCTAGGGCGGAAAAAGAAACATCACGAATGTTAGATTTATATTCCCGTAATGAAGGGCTCATAAAATTACCTTGAACAGAACCCCATCCATTCTGAGTAACAGGTGACTTGACTTGAATGATACCTGTATATCCTGCTGCACGGCTATTACGTAAAGTGATGTTAGGTAGTCTTAAATCAGAATCTGTACTATTATCTTCAACGACTAACGAAGTTTGATATAACCCCGGTTTTCCCCGTCTAAAATACCAACTCCCATTACCAGCATAAAAAACATGGTAATCATTAGCATTTAGAACACTTAGTCCGTTTCTTTGCAACTCCCAGTACACAGATTTTTGGACTGTACCATCAACTATGCCATCGCTAATACCAATGCTCGCATACGCCCCTGACCATCCTGCACCTGCTTGAGACATAAATAAAGCGCCTGCTGGAGCGCTAGTCTTTTCATCTGTTCCTAAAATAAAAGTTGGTTGTACTGAACCATCTGTTCTTCTGTAATGTCCTAGAAATGATCTAGCAACCCCTTTTTCATAGAGACGTATAAATTGGTCATCTAAGCTTACGTAGTTATCTGTATTTGATGTTCTAATTTGGCAACCACTTAGCATTCCCGCTTTAATCCACTCAGCATTAACTTTACCAACTAAATCTATTCGTGCGGCATTTAACTTAATGTTTTCTTTACTCATGTTAAAAGCTGCGATTACATCATTTTCTTTTACAGATATGCTAACGCCCTTTTCTGTTATTTGAAGGCGTGATTCCATATCTCTTACATAGGAATCTGCAGCAAATTGCCCATCTGCTTGCGTCTTCGTATATACTTCTGTCTTTTTTGCTGCGGCATTGATACCCTGTTCATTGATAGTGAAACGGTTATCAATCAGAGTCATCTTCTGGTTAAATTGTTCAGTTGCAAGCTTATTGGCTAATTCATTTAATAAATCTTGTTTATTTTTATCAACTGTTTGTTTCAAATCAGGTATCTTAAAATCAGCAACATAATCCTCTACTTGTTTAAGTTCAACTTTTGCCCCGATTGCTGTTGCCTGCTGTTCAAGTTTTGTATTTGCTTCAGTAAGCTTTTTTCCTTGATCAGATACTACATTGTTTAAATTACTTACGGTAGAAGATAATCCAGTTGCTGTTTGCTCCACATTACTCATGCGTTTTTCAAATTCAGCTTGGCTATTTTGGACATTTGTTACAGTGGTTTTTACACCATCCACACTTTTTTCAATCTCGGTTGTTTTCTTAGTGAAATCTACAGTGGAAACTTGTTCTTCTGGCGCTGGTGACCAAGTAGAAAATACAGTGCCTTCAGCTAATTTCGTACCTGTAATGAATACTTCTCCTTCATTCTCTTTCTTTTTTGCAGTTCCAAAATAAATACGAGCTTCATTAGTTTTAAATTCTACTTCTAGTTTAAAATGGTGCCATTTCCCATCAGATAAACTTTTCGGTAAATCAACAATCTTATAAGTAGATGAAGTGCTACCATCACGAACTCCTAGCGCCATTGTTACATTACTCGATTTTAAGAATGCAGATAAAATATACTTACCAGGGCTAACTTTAATATCTCGCAAAAACCAAAGGTCAGCTACGTTATTTTTTCTTGTTAATTTTGCCATGTATTCAAACTCTGGTATATCTACTGCTTTCTCTACAATTCCATTGCCACTCTGCTGATCCCAAACTGTCCATCCTGACGTATTACCTGTATAAAAATTTGAGTTGGGAATTAAATTCCGCTCCGCCACCTTAGCATCATTATTTTTCTGTTCTATGCTCTCTAACTTCTCACTGATTTCCCCAGCTTTTTCTGTGATCTCAGTTGTTGTTTTCTTTAAATCGTTTGTTGTTTGCTGTACATCCGAAATCGTCTTTTTCGTACCCTCCACAGTAGACTCAACTGTATTTAATTTATTACTAATTTCAGTATCTTTTTTCGTTAACGATTCAATAGAAGTTTTAAATCCACTTGAATCTTGTTCAAACTTAGTTACTTTCTTATCGATTTCACCTTGTTTATTTTCGATATTAGAAATTGTACGGCTGACACCTTGTAAGCCTTCCTGTACTTTGTTAAACTGTCCTGTTGCTTGATTCTGTGCTTCTTGAACCTTTTGATTTAACTCTGTTTTTGTGGTTTCGATATCTTTATTAACCTGATCTAATGTTTCTTTTTTTACAGATTCAACATCGGGTACAACCGATTCCCACGCTGTACCTGTCCATATTTTTAAAATACCGGGCTTTCCGTTACTAATATCACGCCAAAGCGTTTTATAAGGTTTCAGTCCTGTTGTCGGTGGATTCTTGGATTCTATAATTTCAACGGTATTATTTTTAATATTCTCTTGTACTTTTTCAGCCAGTGCTTTTGCTGCTTCTGACTCCTTCTTTGCATTACTAGCGGTTTCGTTAGCTTCTTGAACTAATTTATCTAGCTGATCTATCATTTCTTGTTTATTGCCAAGTGAACTAAGGATACGATTGTAAATCTTTCGTAGCTCTTCATTTTGATTAACTATCTCACGATAGTCACCAAATACATATTTATCTTGTGTAGGATCAGTAAATGATTCATCACCAGCTATAACACGAGCTTCTAAGTACAATTTAGGTGTAAATCCTGTATCTTTAATTTTAATTGTATCGCCTTCGTTAATTAATTCGTGTTCTAGGCCGAAAATACGACCAATCGATTGTGCTTCCACTTCATAAGAGATTGAGGAATTGACACGTTTTTTCAATTCTATTTCCATAAGCGTCAATAAACGTTTTGGAGTCATGTCTAATTCTTCTGTTTCTGGTGTATAAAAACCGAATTTATGTTGTCCGTGTTCATTCCATCTTTGAAACGCATCTGCATCTACGATATAGGGTAGACCTTTATTAATGCTTTCAATAGTGATTACTTTGTCACCTTCACCTTTTACAAATCCAACTAAAGCAGAGCAAATATTACGTGTATGTTCAATACGCGTAACACCGACTAAATCTTTTCCTAACTCTATTTCTTTGCCTGTATCATGCCCACGTTTTTGGATCATATCTACATACCAACCGATGATTCTTGAACCTTTAATCTCAACACGATATCGAATTTCCAGTTTAAATAAAGATGCAATCTTCTTTAAAAAAGTGAGTGGGTCAATATATTCATCGATGGTCATTGTATGAAATCCAGCATATTCAGTAATTCCGCGTTGCCACTTCATACCTAAGAGTGCTAAATCAATAAACTCATTAACCGTCTTACTCTCTATCCGTTGTGGTTTTATAATCCCTGATTTAGCAATTTGAACCCAAGCTCCTGAAGCATATGTGGTAATAGATCGTTTATCAGAACTGTTCTCAATCTCTGTAATAACATATGGGACAATCCTTCCGTCGCGAACTTCTTTTAAAACAAGATTCTGTTGTTGTAACGTAACTGCATGGTCTGTTCCATCAAAAGCGGTGAAATCCAACGTGTCAACATTATTTTTAAGTTCCCAATGCCGTTTGTCATCCCAATAGTCCTCTGGCTGGATAGCTGCGACGATTTGATCCGTTTTAAAATCCACAACATGCAAAATCCCGCTTGGTGTTCTCATCTATATCTCTCCCTATAACTGATTGTTGCGTTTACATCTGGCGGCATAATATCGATACGATTGTCACCACGTATTATGACAGGAAAATTACTAAAGATTTCTTTTATATTGATTGCATTCTTCCCGTTGATTGTGACAAGACTTTTCTCAGTATCGATAACAATTTTATCTCCAGTATCAAAGATATATGGTTGTGCATTAGATGGAACTTTGTTTACCTTCCAAAATTTCAAATCATCAATTTGTATTTCGTTAACAGGCTGGTGATTATCCCACTTGCAAATTGCAATCATAACTTGTGCAATTTTACGTTCTGTCATTGGATTTCCCGTTTCATCAATCCAACGTTCTACAAGCGAAGCGCCATCTTTTTCTGTACCATCTATAAACTTAGCCACATATACAGACCACACCTTACCCCGCCTAGCGATACGCAAACGCCCACGGAATTGGTTAAATGTAGTCGAATAATATCCACTTGTATCAACTAATTTTCGAAAACTATTGGGTGTTCCGCTATTTCCAATTTTCATATGTGCCCTTGTAATTTCAGCAGTCGCATATAGATCATTCATATTGATGCGGGATACCACATTACTAGCCTCATCTAGAAGAAGAACTTCAACACGACCCATTTCACCTATATTTTTGGACTTTAAAGTCATCCATGCCTCCATTTCAAAGTCTTGTAATGGGCCGCCCGGAATGTTTTTCTTGGCTATAGCACCGTAGAACCCTACCTCTTTTCCATAATCTTCGCAATATAGTGCATAACCCCCCCTCGATTTAAAACTACCTGTCCCTTTCATATCATCGAATTGTCCAGTAACAGGTGTCCATCCTATAGGAGTAGCCATTTCATCCCACATGACTCTCTCTCGTTCTTGTACCGTGGTTTCTTCCACAGTCAGAGGGTAGCCTATTCTGAAATAATCACGATTATGCGGATACTCTCCAAACCATACATCTAAAAAGGTACTTGGTTTTTTCACCGTCATTTCAATTAACGCTGGAGCTTCTACACTTCCTTTATTAGTAAAATAAGAAGTTGTTTCTGTAGACCACTCTTGCGTAAATTTGTGAGTATTGATTTTCCCTAATTTATACGGCATTGGACAAACAAAAGTAATAACACCTCTACCTCTATTGACTATTTCGTCCAAATCGACAGAACCATCAATTAATGCTAAATAAGTCCTGTCTAACTCATCATCAAAAATAAGTTCAGCGGGTTGCTCTGTATATAACCAATCCGCTAAATCTTCTTTTAACTTTTGCAAATCAGCCATATCTTTTGCTGCCTTAATTACAAGAGGAACATCAATGCGACGTTCCTCCGTTTCTGTATTAAGTAAAAGAGCCCCTGCGCGATGAGGGACTCTTACTAATCTTCTTTTTAATGGAGCCCATGAAGGACGTTTTCTTCCAACTAGCATTTGAATATAATCTTTTCTAATATTATTAAAAGTAAAATTGAGTTTCCCCAACGTGCTTTCCCCCCTTAAAATTCCGATTTTCTTTTTTGTTCACGATCTTGAAGCTTTGTAGTATAAGTATAACTACCATTTGCAAGCTCTTTTCCATCTAAAACATTGGTCATGTTTACAGTTAACTTCAGTTCTTGTTCTCCATCTGGTCTATTTGGGAATATTGTTTTTGCTGTAGGTGAATTGTTATAAGATAATTGCGGTTGTGCATATCCGTTGAAATCGCCAAAGTTATTACGCGGGATACTATATTGATTTGTTTGGAAGCCAAAATCAAAAACAGATGGCATATTCCCCATCTGCTTCTTAACGGTTCCGACTACATTTTTTGCTGCATCGACAACAAACCGTTTCCCTTTATCCATACCAACTCCAACACCTTCTGGAACCGCACTACCAACGGGTATCATTACTTTCGATGGACTGTTTATTTCAAGAGCCCCTGAAATGGTGTTTTTTATCTCGCTTGCAATTCCAGCCGCTTTACTAAATAAACCACCAGATGCATCATCGATACCTCTTCCAAGTCCTTCCAGAATACTCTTGCCTATTGAATAAAGATTGATTGTACTGAAGAATTTTTCAACTGTATTCCACTTATCTTCAATACCGCTTTTTATTTCTGACATCTTATCTAAAACAGCTTTTTTCTTTTCTTCAAATTTCCTTGAAACTGTATTTTTTATTTCTTCTACTTTATTGCTGGCTGCATTTTTCATTTCGTCATATTTGTTGGAAATATCCGAACCCATTTCTTTCATTTTTCGAACAACATCATCTTTCATAACTTGATATTTTGACTTTACTTGACCAGTCTCCCAATCTACCTGATTAGCATGTTCACCAGCTTGCGCCTGAGCTTCGCTTACGATTTCTCGATGTTTATCTCTTGCTGTGGAAACTGTGCTATCATATTGACGTTTTGCTTCTGCAATAATTGCATTGGCTTCTTCAGCGTTAATGGTTTTATTTTCATCTCGTTGTCGAATTGCTTCTGCAATTTTATCGTCACGAGTTTTCTTAGCATCTGCTATAACTTTATCTCTAGTTTCTGCACTATGTTGAACAACTTCAGCTGCTTGTCTAGCTGATATCTCACTAGCTTGCACTCGCATATTTTCAAGAATAACCTTTTGTTCCATTTGATTTTTAGACATATGCTCTACAGCAACTCTGTCCATTTCATCCTGTAATGCCTGTAAAGAAATACGTTCGGATGTTGTTAATTCTCTATTTTCCCTAGCTGCCGTTTGTAGGATTTCTTTAATTTTGTTTTCTTTTTCTTGTGTTTTTAGCTTTTCTTGCTCGTAATGTTGATTCATTTGTTCAATCCGCTTATTTTCTTCTTCCGCGGTTAATACATAAGAATCCGCAAAAAACTTTTTAAGTCCTTCAACTTCTTTTTGTTGTCTTGCATTTGTTTTTTCTATAATCGTGTTACCTAACTTGTCATATTGACCAATTAACTTTTGTGACTGTTCTTCTGTTATCACTTCATGATTCAATCTAATTTCAGTTAACTTTTGTCTAATGCCATCAGACAACTTGAAATACTCGCCAAGAACTTTCTTTGTCGATGAGCTTACTTTCCCTTCTGTATTCGTAGCAAAACGATCTACTGAAGCGATACTGTCTTCAGTTGCTTTTTGATATGCTTTATATGCAACAACTCCAGTTCCGATAAGAGCGGCTGCTACTAGACCGATTGGGCCTGTTAAAACGGCAAGCGCACTTCCTAGGAATCCAACTGATCCAGCCGCAATTCCAGCAATCCCACCAATTGGTGCCAATGCTAAAGATAAAGCGCCAATTCCTGAAACAACCATTCCAACTGCTCCAAGAAATATTCCTATAGCTGTTACAATGGCCGTTATAGCAAGAACGATACCGCCTGTAATTGCAATTGCCTTTTGTACTGGACCAGGTAATGCATTAAAGCCATCCACAAGTTTCTGTAATCCAGCAACAAAAGCACTAACCACAGGGGCAAGCGCGTCACCAATTGTCTTTTTCATTGTATCGAATGCTCCACTCAATTGTTCAATACGACCTTTCAAAGTGTTCATTTTCGTATTAGCGGTTTCTAAAGCAGTTACTTTAGACATCTCACTATACATTTTATTTACACCTTGTGCGCTTTCATTAAACAAAATTGTCGCACCACGGACTGCATCCGAACCGAATAACGTTTCTAAAGCCATGCTTCGTTGTTGATCTGTTAAATCTTTCATGGATTCATGAAGAATTCCTGATATATTCTCTAAACTTTGGATTTTCCCTTGTTGATCGTAAAATTTTGATGATAAGAAAGCCGAACTAGTTGCTAACTCACGGAATGTAGTATCACATTTATCATTCCATTTCGTTACACCTTCTGTTTTCATTACATATTTTTCTAAAGCAACTTCTATATCCCCTACATTTCTGGAGGCTGGTTGGATGCCATTTTTAACCAAGAAATCAAAACCAGCTTGTGCATTGTATGTGATTAAACCCAAATCTTTCATTTTGTTATACGCTTCCTTAGTTGATGGATTTAACCTCATAAGCATAGTTTTCAACGAAGTACCTGCATCCGAACCTTTTAAACCATTTTGAGCGAATACCGCTAAAGCTGTTGATGTATCTTTAAATGTCATACCTGCTCCTGCTGCAACTGCTGCAACTGCTGATAAACCGTATTTCAGTTCATGTACATCAGTCGCTGATGCGTTAGCTGCACCTGCAAGTAAGTTAGCTGCATCCGTAACGCTTAAACCATCCTTTTTAAATGCATTTAAGGCGGTTGAAGCAATTTCAGCTGCTTCTCCTAGTTCTAATTCACCTGCGGCTGCTAAATTTAGGGCTCCTTCTAATCCACCATTGATAATATCCTTTAAACTAACCCCAGCTTTGATTAATTCTTCAATCCCTTTTCCGGCTTCTACAGAAGAATATTTCGTATCTTCTCCGTATTTAACAGCTAATTCGGAGAGTTTACTCATTTCTTGTCCTGTTGCACCAGATACTGCTTTTATGTTAGCCATCTGTTGTTCAAAGTTCATGGATTCTTCCACAGCTGATTTCAGACCTCGACCAATTGCATAAGTCATACCACCGAATACCATGCCGATCTGCATTCCGGCATTTTGCAAATGATTACCTAATGTCTCCATACGATTACCAAAGTTCAATAGACGATTACCTTGCTGCTCTAATTCTCGATTTGACTGTTGTAATCCATTTTCGAATTGATTAAGTTCAGCCGTTGCCCGATGAATTTGTTCGGCATATCGTTGCGCTGACTGACTCGCTTCGCCTTCTTCTGTTTTGGCACGATTGTAAGCCTGTTGAAGTTCCCTAATCTTCTCCTTTTGCTTATCTACCATTCTAGTTAAAACATCTACTTTAGCGCGGGTTTGTTCAGTTGCATTAGAAAAACCGCCCATACCGGATGTAATAGACTGGAATTCAGCTTGTAGAGACTTTAAAGAATTGTTTAACTTATCAATTCCCTTTTGTTCAGCTTGCTTATTTACTTGCTTTAATTCATTTTCAAATCTATTTAAATCTGCAACAGCCTTATTAACTTGTGAAGCGTATCGTTGTGTTGCTGCATCATTTTCACCTAATTTAGCCTTATTCTGATCATAAGCTTGCCGTAACGCTTTAACTTTCTCTTTTTGCGCGTCAATGAGCCTGCTTAAAGTATCCATTTTTGCTTGTGTTTGTTGGCTAGCACTAGCGAAACCGCCCATACCTGTACTTACAGATTTCAATTCATTCTGTAATGTCTTTACTGCACGTCCTGAATTTGCAATGCCTTGACGGAAATTAACATTATCAAGCGAAAGTCTAACTACTAAATTATTCATTTCATTCGCCAATGTCTCACCCCCTTGCTAGATAATATTTTCGGCTGGCACTTCAATCTCGTTTGAATTTTGGCTTCCATCATTTGAATTACCTTGTTCACGACTTTTCTGATTCAACCGTAAATAATGCCAAATATCCATTTCGTTATCGATATGATGGTGTTTATATCCCTGACGTAATAAAGAGAGGTAAAGCTCGTCCATAAATTCACTGAACGTTAGCCCTCCTCCCTCTACGCGTTTGGGTTTTCTTCTTCTCCAGATACAGGATTACCACCAGCCGCTTCGACAGTTTCACTAATAATTGCATTGATTACATCTGAAGTTGTAGATAAGAATTTGCGGGCATCCACACCATCCCAATACTGATCTAATGTAAATTGACCGTCATACACTTTCACCACGAATTGAACCATTTTATCCATATCTTCTGGACCAGGATTATTTGGGATTTCAGCAAGTTCAGGAGCCTGACGGATAAGACGGGCCGGAATAAATTCTGGCATATTAAAGATTTGTTTTTCTTTATTAATTATTAAAGTTAATTTCATAGTTTTTTCCTCCTAAATTTAATAAAAAAGAGAGAGCTTTTGCCCCCTCTTACTTTCCTGCTGGTGGTTGTACTACAGGTTTCTCGTATACCTTTTTGAACCAATTATCTCCAATAACTTTTGTAAACGTAGGTTCATCTTCATCCGCTGTAAACTTAGTTCTATCATCAAAATCACGTTCTATGAATGAACCTTTCAGTTTCGTTGTTTGGAAGTTTGGCTTATCTTTTTTAGTTTCAGCTTCTTCCTCTTCCTGCGAAAGTTTCCCTTTTAATAACCAAACATATCGATATTTTCCATTAGCCTTTAAAAAGCGCCATCCAATTGCTAAATATGGTTTTTCGCCCTCTCGTTTTTCATCTAATACACCATCTGTAACTTCTGGAAATCCCTCAATGTCTGCTTTTGTTGATAACGAAAGACCTCGAACTTCAATTTCAACTTCAACCTCACTGTCAGACTCAGCGATTTCCGATTTTTTATTGTCACTCCACATAATCTCGGTAGCTACTTTTTTAGACGTTTTAACCTTCACTGCGCCTTCCATCTTTTTAACTGTAGTGTAGTCAACACCTGTCGAATCATCTTTTAATGTTTTTGCATAAACTAGGCTATCAACACCGACAGTCGAACTAATTTTAATAACTTCTCCAGCCATCTATAACTCCACTCCTTTCGCGAATCGCATCGCGTAATGAAAAATTTTTGTATCATCTTCATATAAATCAGCAACTGCATAACGTGAGAAACCAATACTTTTCATGATTTCATTCACCTTTTGATGAATTGCTGTTGTACTACCTTTTGACCAAATATCGATTTGGAATGTGATTTCACTTTCGCTTTCATCATTATCTGCAAATCCATCTGGCCTATTGTCTAATTCAAAAAACGTAATACGCGGAAACTCTTCAGCGTTTTTGGCTTTACGATAATAAACACGTTTTCCACCTAATAAAGAAACAAGCTCCTGATTATTTTCAAGAGCTTGTACAATTTCGGGACGTAAATTTATCATAAATTCAACCTCATTTCATTCTTCAAAATGTCTGTCATAGCACGAATTGCTGCTTCTTTTGAAGAATTAAAACCCGGTTCTATAAATGGTTGAGCTGGCATTTTAGATGTTCCCCATTCTACAAACTTTCCATATAAATACGGAGAACGATCCGCTTTGTCTATCCCAATTTTAATAGTTTTTATGCCGCCTTCCATCTTAGCTTTTGTAACTCGTATATTATCAGCCAAATGTTGTCCTGTACGCCACGGTTCGCTTTTCGTTGCTTTTTTAGGACTATCACTTCTTGGAGCTATTTCAGAAATGGCTTTTCGAATAGGTTCTCCACCTGCTGCAAGAGCTTTATCTTCAATCTTTTCTCCACGTAAACCCATTTGCTCTAATTCAGTGATTAAACGATCAAAACCTAGAAAATCTACACCATCAGCCATTCATCCCACCACGCTTCCACATGATTGACAACGTGTGTTTTTCAGTCGGAATGACCGAAACAATGTCATAAATCGTGTTTTTATACTTAATTCTCATATCAGCATTCACATCAGAACGTAAGCGGATTTCTGTTTCACCCTGAACTTCGCTATTAGCCGCTGCTGCTTCAAAGTATTTTCTACCTTTTAAAAAAATAAAAGAGCCCCACACAGTAAAAGAATCTTTATATCCTTCTATCGGATCACCATCTGGGCTCTTTGCATCCTCGTCTATTACTTGGAACGTAAGACGTTTATCTAATTTACCTGGATTCATGTGGAATCACCTACACAATATTGCAATTGGACTAATATTGACTGCAAACTAAATGCTAGTTGTTCAGCTTTTCCAACCACTTCCCGATTTTCATACCAATGAGCAATTAAAATACGAGCTGCTAATTTAGCAAGCTCGCTCTTCAAATCTACATTTTTACTTGTGGCATTCTTAATATATATTTCAGCTGCTGCTATGAAAGATGTAATGAGCTCGTCCTCCTCATCACCATCCACACGAAGATACTTTTTTGCTTCTTCTAATGTAAGTGCCAAGAAGGACACCCCCTAATTTATTAAGCTCCTGTTTTAGGTACAACGATAATTTGTCCATACACAACCGCTTCTGCATCCCATAATGTAACGTCCTCACGCTCAATAGCTCGGAACTCAGTTGTATTACTTCTCCAAGCGTTTCCGCCCTCTTTGGTCATATCAATAGACAATTGTTGTCTATCCCAAAGTACAATCGCTTCTTTTAAATCACCAACAATGAATGGTGCTTTCCCTGCGCCATCTGTTGCGATTGTTTTATTTGATAAGACAACAACAGGCTTGCCAGAAAATAATTTACGAGTTGGGTTTGTTGGATCCGGTTGTAGAAGCGGACGACCATTCTTATCTTCTAGTTGATCTAAGTAATTGAATCCATCCTGGTTTGTAATAATGTTAGCTGATGCTGCAAAGATTGGATCAAGTGTAACGTTTAGTGTTGTTTTTAGCCCGTTATAATCTTTTAAATCAACCTTTGTAAGTTTGTTGATTTCTTGTAAAATTAGATAATTTCGAGTCGCAACAGACTTTTTAGCAATCCATTGACGTAAATAATTTTCTAAAGCTTGATCTGTATCGCTTAATAAATCATTTGGTACAGGTAAGAATCCAGCATAATCATCAATTGCATAAGGTATACGGTCAAATTGTGGAGAAGGAATTTCTTTCATCGCATTTGGATTTCCATACTCTGATAATGGAGCAAATGGTGTAGATGCTGCACGTTTTTCTAATGTACGAGCACCTTTATTTGTTGAAACTGGTTGTACATTTACATATTGTTCTAAGCTATCAGTTGTTTGTTTTAACTGATTAATTGTAGTTGTGATATCTTCTGGAACGATGTATCCGCCATCTTCACCTTTATTTTCAGATAGTGCCGCTTTATATTCTTGCATGATACTTGCTTCTTCATGAGTTAGATTTTGACCGCGAATTGCTTTCATAAATACTTCTTTATATGATGCATCTTCATTTTTAATTGAATCTGGGACTAATGCACCCGTTTGCGAGTTTACAGGTTCAGGAACTTGAATTTGCTTCATCGCTAGATAGTTATCTAGTTCGTTTTTTGCATTTTTCGCTTCCTCAATTTTTGCTTTTGCATCTTCATATTTACCGCTATTGTTAAACTCTTCAGCCTTCGCTTTTAAATCAGCAACTTTTTGACGTAACTCTTGTTCATGTTTATCCATTAGGTATTTCCTCCTTGTATTGGCACAAAAAATAGACCTATAGTTCTAACAGGTCTATTGCATTTTGAATTTTTAATCGTTCTTTATTATCCTTCTTTGGAATAGAAAGAGCTTTTGCTACTACTTTACTTGGTGTTTTTTGATATTTATCAAAGTAATCACTCGTACATGCTGCAACGTCTTTTGCTTCCACAACCTCTATATTGAAGTATTTTTCAGCTTCTTCACCACTTAACCAGGTCTCAGCATCTACTAATTGTTGAATTTCTTCAATTGCAATGCCTTCTTTCAAATTTTCTTTGTACACATTCATGATTCCAGACTCAATGTTATCCAAATCTTCTGCTGCCTTTCGGAAATCAATTGCATTTCCAGCTGCATACGTCCAAGGTTTATGAATCATCAAGAAAGCGTTAGAAGGGACAACAACACGATCACCGGCTAGGGCGATTACAGAAGCAATTGATGCTGCAACACCATCCACATAGACAGTTTTTTGAGCTTTATTGCGCTTGAGCATATTATAAATAGCCAAACCAGCAAATACTGAGCCCCCACCACTATTTACATAGATATTTAAGTTACTTTTATCATCTAATTGTCCTAAAATGTTTTTCACATCATCAGGCATAACATCAGAATCGTCCCATTTCCATCCGGAATTATTTATGATGTCGCCATAAATGAATAGATCGGCTGAAGAATTTGTCTGATTTTTAATAGTAAACACGTCTTTAATTGTCCTCACCTCCTTTCAGCGACAAACCTCCACTTGCTTTCGCTAATTGGTATTCATCCGCAATTTCAATAGATACATGATTTAGATCAACACGGTGTTTATCACCGTATTCTCCAATTCCATCTATGTCTTCAAGCTCTAATACTTTATTGATCGAAAAAGCACCAGCATCTAACATAATCTTATAGAATTCTGCTCTTGATTTAGAATCAGCACGGAGTAAACTTGTTAGATTAAACTTTAAGTAATATCGTTTTTGCTCATTAAATGAAAATGCTTTATAAGAAAACTCTTCTTCATACTGAATAAGAATTGGACTCAATGTATTTTGAATAAAATCCAACGCTTGTTGCTCAATATTGGAGAAAGTAGCACGATCTAGCTCATTAATCATGTGCAACGGAATATTAAAGATATTTGCAATCTCGCCTTTATCAAATTTCATACCTTCAATAAATTGAGCGTCTTTCAAAGGCATTCCAACCTTTTCAAACTCTAAACCAGCATCTAAAATTGCAATCCTTTGAGCGTTATTTAATCCTGTATTTGCCTCTTCCCAAGCATCACGAAGTACATCCTTTGCTTCTTTTCCAAGGGCTTGTTGAGTTTTCAATATCCCACTATGCGCTGCACCATTCGTAAAGAATTTACCTTTAAACTTTTGTGCTGCTTGTGAGCTACCTATAGACTCTCTTGCAATCTGAATAGGCGGTTTCCCTTTCAAACCATCAGTGGACAATGTAGTAAGATGAATTATGTCATCATCAGGTATTTTTACAGGTGTACCATCTGGCAAACTCGTAAAATACCATAATTTATTCGTCTTTAAGTCCACAGTGGGGGTTGTAACCGCCGGATTTAATCCCCATAATTCCTTTGGTCTGCCATCCACACCCCAATGGATATTGATGTAAGCATTTCCCCATGTATTACGGTGTGTTTCGATTAAATGTTTGAATTTAAATGGGCTTTGAAATGGATTTGGTCTTCTTTCTAAAACAAAGGAAACCTGATGCATCTTATCTCGTTCTCTTCCCTTTGCTGTCTTTTTAAATGTTTGAAATGGAAGCATTGCAACACTATTTGCAAGGATATTAATACATCGGTAAACTGTTGGAACACTTAAAGATGACTCAACTGTTACTTTTTCACCGCTTGCGGCTTGATAACCAAACAAACTTTTAAACCAAGGAGCCGGATTTCTTAAATCTGTTGTATCCTGGTTTCTAAATAACTGCCGAAAAATCAAAAATTTCACCTCCTTCCTATCTTCTGATCATTATCACCCCCAACATTGTGAGAATAACTCCTAACAAATACCATCCAAAAATGGGATTAATAAAAAAGGTCGTCCCGATAATGATGGACAACCCTGAAATGAATAAAATATCATCTAAAATACTGATAAAAAACAATAAAAACCTCATGTAATTCCTCCTAGAATGAGAAATCTTGACTTAATATATATGAATTTAAGTTCATCTCACCAGAATTAAGCATACAACGAACATGTGAATTTATTACAGCCGCAATTGGATCAATTCTTTCTGTTGCTTTTGACTTGTCCAACATAATGTTTTCGTTAGCATCCTGCCTTGTTATAGCATTACTAGTTGCCCAATTTAATACAGGGTTGTTATTATGGATAACTTTATTTAGATACACTTGTTCTCGAAAATCTTTTGTAGGACCTGATAAAGTCGCCATTCCTTGGCGTATCTCTATCATCGTATAGCCTTCAGCTTCCATGTCTTGCATAAACTGTGTTGCATTCCATGGATCAGCACATATTTCTTTAATTTTGAACTTATTCTCTTTCTCCATGTTTCTAATATGTGTTTTGATAAATTCATAATCAACTACCGCACCAGGAGTTGTCGTAATCCATTTTTGTTGTACCCACAGATCATAAGGAACTTTATCCGTTTGTCTCTTCTCAGCTAATGTATCTTCCGGCATAAAGCTATGACTTAAAACAATGTACTTATCATCTTTCTTAAACTCAAATGAAATGCTTGTTAAATCAATTTTGGCTGATAAGTCGACTCCTACTGTACATTCCAAACCTTTTAATTCAGATAATTCAACCGTTCCATCGCAATCTTTCCACTTTTTCATATCCATGTAGCCGTTTTCCTTCATATCAACCCATCGATTCATATTTTTAGTAAGGAAATTCCGCATTTTCTCAGGTACATCTAACGCTGATTGTAGCTCCCCTTTTAAAAAAGAGCGCCCTTCTTCATAGCTACATAAAATAGGGTTTGCCTTTTCCCATACATTTGGATTTGTGATTTCATCATTTTTATCTAATTCATTGACCATTACAAAATACTCTTCATTTTCAATATCAATATTCGGATCTAGAATCTTAGAAACATATTGATATTCCACACGATAGCATGGATTATTCAAATTGAATCCTGCCGTTGTAATAATCATCATTAAAGGATTTGGTCGCGCACCTGAACCTGATACAAGGACATCATAAATCTCAGAAGTAGCATGAGCATGATATTCATCAATAATCCCGCATTGAACATTTAAACCGTCACCAGACTTGCCGGCATCTTTTGATAATGCTGAAATAAAAGAGTTTGTCTTTAAATGTTCAATTTTCCCATAAGCGATATTAAATTTTCCTTTTAAATCATCGCATCCATTCATCTGTGCTTTAATCTCATTCCAAACGATTTTACTTTGCTCTGTTTTTGTGGCACCAACATATACTTCAGACATATTCTCACCAAAGGCCATTGCTTCATATGAACCAACGCACGCTAAAGATTGCGACTTTGCATTTTTACGACCTACTTGCCAATAAGCTTTTTTAAATCGACGTAATCCCGTATTTCTATGCATCCATCCATAAATATTGCTAAATACAAAGATTTGTATAGAATGTGGTTCAATCCTTTTCCCAGCCAATTTCCCTTTTGTATGTTTAAATAAAGACATCCATTTTAAAAAACGAAGTGCCTTTTCTTCATTGAAGACATAAGGGAAATCTTCAGAACCTTCACGATCGATATCTCTTAGAAATCGTTTACAAGCTTGTTTATGTTTTTGACAGGCAACGACCTCACCACTTAATACATCATCACAATAGTCCAACATCCATTGTCTAATCACGTTATACGTCAAACTCCTTTTCTACGTTAGTTTTCGGTCCTTGTTTTATATTTGGAATTACTATTTTTGCTCTTGCACTTGGTGTAAGACCAAACTCAACAGCCAGGGCCTTCATTTGCTCATGTAACTGCTTCTTCTTTGTGAGTAGTGGATGTGGCACTTTATTGGTTTCAGCTGCCTTATTGGTATATTCAACAAGTAGTCCTTCTTCTCGAATGATCTTAGTGCATTCAACATAGTCAGAAAAAGCATCACAATAGGTTGCTAGTGCATTTACATCTATGTTTGTAATAACATCCAATTCCAATAATTCACCTGCAATTCGTTTGAACTCTTTCTTAGCGGCTGAATCTAACCATATTGGTGGTTTTACTTTATCCTTTTTTGCTTGCAACTTCTTTTCAGCCGCTAATCTTTGATCGATTTCTTCTTTTGTTAATCGATTTGTATTTCCTTCTAACAAATGTAGATGAATCGGTTTCGCTTTTCTTCCTATGAGAACCACCTCCTTCAAGCGAACCCCCTTTTATGGAATAAAACGAACTTTTTGCACAGAAAGCTAGGCGGCGGTCTCCAGGGAGTCGCCTTTTGCTTTTTCATAGTGGGGGGTTGTTTGTGAATTTTTTTCTTTCGAATCATTTTCCGTTTTTCTTCTCATCTTCTTTTGTTTTCTTATTGTGGCAAGCATGACAGAGTGTTTGTAAATTAGATGTCTCTAATCGTTTTGACCAATCCACTCTAATAGGTATGATATGATCGACTACATCACCTATCTTAATGATGTCATTGCTTCTACATTGAACACATAAGCCATGATCTCTACGATAAATAAACTCACGCATATCCTTCCACAATCTTGAGTTGTAGAATGAACGTGAGCTTTTGTTTCGAATATGTTTGTCGTAATATCTTACAGTTTCATTTTCATTTTCGATATGTTTAGTACAATACTTATCCCGTGTTAGTTCGTTGCAACCTAACGACTTGCAGGGCTTGAATGGTTTACTTGGCATGTGTATCACCTGACGCTTTAGGTATCGTTATACCATTGCATTTAGAACAACGTTTACCAGCACCTGTTACTATATCTATTGTTGATTCATAACCGCAATTAAAACATTCACAGTTCATTTGGTTTCTATTCTTCCATTTATAAAACAACTTCGCTATATTAAACCCAAGAAGAATAATCCAGAAAGGAGCGAGACAAATGGCAAATATAATAGAAATAATAAATGTACTCACTATATATACACCATCATGTTTCTTCCGTTGTCCAACGTCTCTCGCAACTGGATACATCGTAATGGAACTATAAAGTAAACCAATAATAAGATAGGCTAATATCATTATCATTTACTTCCCTCCATCTTCTTCCTCAACCGTTTCATTTCATTCTCGATGTCTAGGTTCCTCTTGTTAATACGCTCATGACACTTTGCAATATCAGCTTGATGCTTACGAATCTTATCGTTCACATATGCAGCAACATGTTCATGGCCACAATGAGGACACGTGAAGTAACACTTCTCAATACGATTAGGTAGCTGTACTACTTTCGGTTGCATATTGTAGTCTTTATTACAGTTAGAACAATAGACTTGCATCTAACCTCACTCCTTTAGAAAGAATATTCCGATTATACATTTACAAATAAATACAAATTGCTATAATAAAATTAACATTGCCATCAGGAAAAGCGATTCGCCCCCATGCGAGTTGCTTTTCCTTTTTTATGGCTATTGCTTTAAAAATTCATCCATCGTTTTTTCAAGTAAACTAACCATCGCTTCTCTCTTTTGCTTTGGCGTTGTATTATCTTCCATCTCATTAAAGATAGGAAGCACACTTTCTAATTTTTGTTTATCGATACGCTCATTTACAAGATCTGTTCCTAACATCGAAATGAATGTGCTGATTATAACTGCTTGTTCTTGTTTAGTTAGCTTCATTTATTTCACTTCCTTTAATTACCCGACATTGGATTGAATCAGCTGTATGATTAACTGTAGACTTTGATAACAATTTACCTCCACAATAGATTCTCACTGTATCACTTCTATTTGTAAACTTATCCATAACCTTTTCTAACTTCTCCAACGCTTCCGCACATTCATTAGCAGCTTCTGTTACTTCTTTAATCTTTTCTAACGCTTCAGTTGTATCAGCAGTTACCTCAACAATTAATTTGTTATTAGCCATTCTGTTCTTCCTCCTTTTGAGCCGTTAACTCTCTACTTAACCTCATCGTCTCTTCCTTATCAACAGTTTTACATTTAGGACAACCTACAAAAATATCACCATCAAGTGGTATCTGAATCCACTCATGTTCGCATGCTTGTTCACTCATAGCTGTAATGTCACCTTCATCTACCTTTGAAGCAACCTTTTTTCTAAATCGCCAACATATTTCCTTAATGTATCTACAGTTTCACTCAAAGTGTTAATTTTTCCTTGCATGATCATTTTCTCCATATACATTTGTTGTGCTGTTGTTTCTAAGACTTCAAGCCTATGATTTATAACATCTTTATCTTCCATCCTTCATCCCCCTCCAAAATAAAAAGCACCCGAATGGATGCTTTTTTACAGATTATTAATTTGTACTTTAATTGCGGTACGTGAAGTTTTATTCTTCTTCCAGTCACCTAATGATGAACCGCTGATATGCATCAACAATATTAAGTAACTGGAAGAAGAGCAAAAGCTCTCCCCCGTTTACACAACAGATTTTGACCTTGGCATTAAAAACAAGAATCAACATCTCATTCAAACCTCAACCATCACCCATAGCCTAACGATCCATTTGAATTATAAAGGAACGTGAAAAATGTTTTCCGCCACTTCTCACATTACAAATATATCACGTAAATCCCAAAACAACCGGCACATTTACTGCCAAAAAGCGGTCACGACTCTGCCACTTATTTTATATTTCAAACTCTTTAACCTCATCCGTTAATTCAACTGGTACACCGAAGATACTTTTTTTCATTTCTGTCATCTTCTTTTTAATAATCCATTCTGGATAATTCAATTCTTCTAAAATACTTCTAAAATAAGTTGGATTTAGCTTTAACATATTAGGATTCCTTCCAGTATTCCTTTTATATTTAATTATTGCTTCTAATAGCTCTTCATTTAACATGAATCACAATTACCTCCCCCTTATATTTTATATTTATGTATATACACCATGCAATTCCTTGATACTACCAGTTACCCATATCTTATATTGTGTGTAACTGACCCCTTCGCTGAATCCCTTGGTATCAATGGTTTCATTTAACTTTCTCTTTTGAGTTACACAGTACGAAAATTATGAGTAACTGTATAGGGATACCACCAACATTTTGCAAAATAACCTACGCTATGCACAAAAATAAAATAAGCTGCCCATGTGGACAGCTTATTTACATAATTATCGTTATTGGTAGTTACTTTTCAAGTATTAATAGACGGTCAAGTTCAGTTTCGTGATAAATCTACACGCTCAAAGTGTTCAACTGTTGGAAATGGATCATAAAAGTGATGCAATAATGCTTTCCACTCTTGATATTGTTCAGATTGACGAAATCCTATCGTGTGGTCTTCTAAAGTTTCCCATTGCACAAGGAGCAAATACTTTCCTTTCTGCTCCATACAGCGTTGTAATTCATGATTTATGTATCCTTGCATGGAAGAGATGATTGAGGATGCTTGCTTAAATACTGATTCATACTCCGTCTCCATACCGTCTTTTACTTGCAACATGACTGCTTCTAAAATCATTTTGAACTCCTCCTTCTTTTCCTAATTGTACCATGTGGTGGGAACGCTGGATGGGGAGTTTTGATGTATAACATATTCACGTCAAGTTAACATAACGTCTCATTATCGGTAGCAATGAAAAGAGGAAATCGTACGCTCACCAAGGAACCTTCTTTTTTTGTTCTATGGATCTATGCATTTTTTTATACATTCCTATCCTAGTGCGGTTTTAGGGCTCTTGTTTGTTACTGGAACTGTATAAAATCTTGCATACTCTTAGCGTAGTTTTTTTCCAAAATGCTGCGATACCCCTAGACTAAAAAAGAAATAAGCAATGATTATATTTTAAACCTAGTCATTGCTTTATCCATTGCATCTTGGTTTACACCTATATAACGTAACGTGACCTTCTCTGACGAATGATTAAATATCTCCATGAGTAATGCTATGTTTTTTGTTTGCATGTACATATGATAACCGTACGTCTTTCTGAGCGTATGTGTTCCTATTTCATCTAACCCAAACTCTGCTGCCGCTCCACTTAGTATCTTATATGCCATGCTACGACCGATTGGACGATTTTTACCTTGTCTACTTTGCAATAGGTACTCATTATCTTCTCTTTCTTCAATGAACCATTTAAGTTCTCTTTTTAGTGCTGCAGTAATTTGTATTCGTTTCTGTTTCCCCGTTTTCTTTTCTCTCATAGATATATGACTACCTTTGACATCTCCTACCTTCAATTTCAAAATGTCCGAGATTCTTAGACCTGTATTGATTCCCATAATAAAGAGAATGTAATTACGTAAGCTCTTCTCCTTAAAATAATCTTTTAGCTGCTGTATTTCTTCTGGATCACGTATTGGCTGAACAAAATTCATTATTCATTACCTCCAGTCTCTTCTGTCTCGTAAACTTCTAATCCAAGTGCAAAAGCAAGCTTATAAAATGCTTTAGACTTCCAACGTCGATAAGTACGCTCTGACATCCCTATTTCGTTATAAACCATGTAATCACATACGTCCTCTTCTTCTAAATAACGTTTATAAATAATATCTCTTTGAATGCTTCCTGCACGTCCGTTCCCTAATCGATTTAGAAACTGATCAATACGTACTGACATTCTTTCAAGCCACTCTTCTCGTTTACTTTGTTGGATATTTGATATAGCAACATCTTCTAACGGCTTTCCAACTGAACATGTAGGGCAATGCTCACGTATTTCATAAGAAGGAGTGACTTTCATTTCTTTACGCATCATCCCAAATTGTCTATGTATACGTACGCTTTCCAACACACCTTCTAATTCCTCTTGTGTCGCTACTCTATCGATTTTTGGTAAGAAAAATAATTGTTTAGTCATGTAAGACCACTCCTTTTTATTTTTAAATTACTTTTGTCTTAATGCTCCACGTCTACGTTCATATCGTGGTCCACGAATCCCCATTAAATCTTCAATATCACGAGTACTTAATTTCTCTCTTTGTTTTTTCTTATTTTTCTTCTTTGCTTGTTTCGATTGCTTTTCCCACTCGCGTAACTGATCTCTTAGCACCTTCATTTCCCCATCTCCCTTTTCAAAATAAAAAGGACACCTATTCCTAAAACAGCTTTAATTGCTGTTCTAATGAATTGGTGTCCTCTAGTTTTCTAGCCGGACTGTATTTGTTTTTCACTTTAATTTAGCTTTTTTACTTCCCTTATAAAATCCATACCGATGATCAACCTCTGAAATAAAGATTACAAGTGCCATAATGATTCCCACTTGTATGAAGCTTTTTGAATTACTAAAGGTCACGAACATAATGATTAAGTAAAGAGCCCAATACATTCCGAAAAACTGTTTACTATTCATTTTTTATTCCTCCAGTACTGTTATTTTATTATTCCAGCTTGAACAAAAATGTTTCTCCAAGCGTTATCGACTTGATGTTTCTCTACTGCCTTCGCGCGACGAGCGATTGCTTTTCTAATTTTTCTTTTCTTCAAACCTTTCATTCTCCCAACCTCGCTTTAGTTGCGATAGGTAAGACTTTGAAGTTATCTCCATCTTTTCCCCCGCTTAGCACTGTACGTGCGACTTTCATCGCATACAGCGCCCCATCTTATCCTTTTATACTAAAGCAACTAGATTACAAACAATGTTGTACTCACCAACGTATTCATTCCCTTTTCTTACGAAAAGTCACATCATCTTACTCGATCCTGTGAGTTACATCCAGTTGATTTAGTTTTCAAAGAACAAGACTAGGGACTATCCCTCCACATCCGTTACATGCTTCATCGGTACTGTGTCCCCACCTTCACAAGAATGAAGCAACTTCGGTTCGTTAGAACCTTATATGCACCTGTCCGCTAGTAGGCGTTGGTGACAGTTTCTTGCTTACCACGTTCCGATTGACCTAGCTATTCATATATCCTTAGGTGCTTGCTTTAAGCCTGTTATCTTTACATCCTCATCGTTAGATGTTCCGAATTTCATATCCTTTAATCTTACTTTTCGGTAGATAGCATCGTCATTGACGACATACACATTTCTTGTGTATTAATAATTTAGACCCGTACATTCGCAAGTTCGCCAGTCCGTTATTTAGGACATTCTCACCTTAGATATTTTGTAGCACCCCGACCTATCCATTACCATATGATTTCTCACTTAGGTTTTGTTCAGCCGACTTCACCTAGCTTCATACAATTTGTGACTACTACCACGCCTTGCATGTAGGAGTATCAGATAAGTAGTTTCAGCTCAACCTGACGGCTTTCATTCCTACTTTCAGTCAATCGGTTGTTATTATCAAAATTGATAATCCTCCTCTTTCGTGTTTACACACTTATGAGGAAACGTGTCGCACAAAGGATTATTTTGTTGAGTTTCTTTTATATGGGATAGTAATAGTGGCACTAAACGAACCATCAGGACTACCCCAATCCATTCCTATTATCATTTGTTTGCGTTGTTTCTCATCCTCCATATCAATTGCTGCTGTCATGCATTTATCACAGAAATCAACATCGGTTCCTTCATCATTTGGATCGCATGTTTCCTTGTTGCACATAGGACAAATTTGAACCATTTCTTTTCCTCCCCTGAATAAAACTCAACATTCCGTCAATAATATATATACATCTAGAATTACATCCCTGATTGAAGCAGTTAGCTTTTGCTAGCTGCTCTTTTTATTTCACTGTCACCCATTAGATAAACGTTCATATATTATTTTGTGCCTTCCTTTCTACTAGGGGATCTCGTCATTGTATTTCCGCATAACCTTCATGAAAGAGCACTTTTCGAAGGTGCTCTTTTTTTATTCATCCGAATAATCATTACAATTCTGTACATACTATCTGTAAGCTGCTTTCTTAACAGTGATTGCAGCCTGAAACCTTTTTGGTAATGGAGCAGTTAGCTTTTGCTAGCTGCTCTTTTTTGGAAGTACAAGTACCCATTTACTTTAAGATGAATAAACTATCTTGAACCTTATCTTTACCGACATCCATTGGTTCATCACTCACAAACATAACCTCAAATACACAGAATATTTTTTAAGCGAGCACTCTGGAACAAGTGCTCTTTTTACTTTGGCGGTTTTCTACAAAATGAAATTTTTGTTTAGTTTTCTTTCCTGCATAATATTTCGATATCCGTTTATACTATAGTTGTATCCTATGCTACTTCTAAAAGCGTACAATGGAGCAGTTAGCTACTTCAGCTAGCTGCTTTGTTGTGCCAAATAATTTTTTATTTCTCAACAACCATTATTAGAATTAAAATCCCAATAATGGTAATATGAAAGTAACTTTCAGTCATAATTATTAACATGTCAATTGTTGTTCCCTTTTAAAAGGTCCTGTGTCAACCAGGGCCTTTTAAACTTGTTCCCTACTAAAATAGCTTTTTTGTTCAAATACTTCACGCCCATGAAAAAATTACATTTGGTATCACGTACTCTTTTACACTAAGAGCTTTAATCCGAAGAGCACTTATATATAGTGCTCTTTTTGGTATGGAATGTGAAATAAAGGCTTGCTCTTAAAACCTTTTATGTAATTATTGTAGGGTTTTTCCTTACACCCGTGTGTCTGTTTACTCATAAGTTGTTAAAGTATAAATATAAATTGTTAGTTAATTTATAAGGGAGGTGTAAAAATGAGTAAATTTAAAAAGAAATGTCACATACCCTTTCCATGTTCCTTTCCTTTGCCTCAAATAGGGCCTACTGGGCCTACTGGACCTTCCGGATTGCCAGGAACCGTTGGACCTCCGGGGCCTACTGGGCCTACCGGCATAACTGGAGCAACCGGACCTTCTGGTGGACCTACTGGGCCTACTGGACCTTCCGGCATAACTGGAGCAACCGGACCTTCTGGTGGACCTCCGGGGCCTACTGGGCCTACTGGCATAACTGGAGCAACCGGACCTTCTGGTGGACCTCCGGGGCCTACTGGGCCTACCGGCATAACTGGAGCAACCGGACCTTCTGGTGGACCTCCGGGGCCTACTGGGCCTACCGGCATAACTGGAGCAACCGGACCTTCTGGTGGACCTCCGGGGCCTACTGGACCTACCGGCATAACTGGACCTACCGGCATAACTGGAGCAACCGGACCTTCTGGTGGACCTCCAGGGCCTACTGGACCTACCGGCATAACTGGAGCAACCGGACCTTCTGGTGGACCTCCAGGGCCTACTGGGCCTACCGGATTGCCAGGAACTGTTGGACCTCCGGGGCCTACTGGACCTACCGGATTGCCAGGAACTGTTGGACCTCCGGGGCCTACTGGGCCTACCGGATTATCAGGAATTGTTGGAGCTACTGGGCCTACTGGACCTACCGGACTTACAGTATCCGGGTTATCTCATTATGCTTATGTTTTCAATACAGCAGCTCAAGTTGTTGCTTTAGAAGCACCTATTCTTTTTAATTCACATGGTAGAATGACATCTGGTTTTACTCATACACTGGGAACTTCTCAATTAATGGTTCTTAATGCAGGAGATTATAAAATTTCTTTTTCTGTATCAGGAGTTGAGCCTAATCAATTCACACTTTTTTTAAATGGTGCTCCGGTTACCAGCGCAGTTTATGGATCAGGTGCAGGGACTCAACCAAACAACGGCCAAACAATCCTCGCTTTAGCTGCAGGTGATATTATTACCCTTAATAATCATACTTCCGCTGCTGCGGTTACTTTGCAGACTTTAGCAGGTGGAACACAAACAAATATAAATGCTTCGATTGTAATTGAAAAATTAAATTAATTTAATCATTTATTTCTTGAAACTCTGGCAGTAAATAACCTAGAGTGGATTCTTTTTTAACAAGCAGTTAGCTTTTGCTAGCTGCTCTTTTAATTAAAATAACGATTTTGTTTAAAAGTTTCACAGCCATAAAAAACATACATACAATATCATGTTCACCTTTTTTTCTATATGAATCTTTGTCATAGAGCGCCTTACAAAGCGCTCTTTTTTATTTAAATAAAGATTTTGTTTTACTTTGGCTAGCTACCCTTCCCTTGTATAAATGCACCTTTTTTACATACCATATTAAAATCCAAATAATTCTCTTTTAGGACGGTACTAATATGAACAAGGCATTAAAATACATTTTAATCTTCTTTTGTGCGGTGTTTTATATTGTAATTATTGGCGGTATTGTCTATCAAAACTTTGTTCAAGAGCATTTTATTCCTCCAAGCAAGAAATCTAAGATTGAACATAAACATTCATAATTAGCTATAAGGAGCGCTCTACAAGGCGCTCTTTAACTTTAAAATAAGGATTTTATTTAATTCCCATTCATCTTTTAGATTTCTTTGAATACATTAATATCACAAGAAATTCTATATGGTGCTCTGGTCCAGTTACCTTGAATTTCTTGCAGACCTTGAGAGAAGAATCCGTTTATAACAAACGGGTTCTTTTATTTTTGGTCATACAATAAGAATTTTGTTCAGTTTCACTCTAAAAGTAAAATTGTCATTTTTTCATTCAACCGAGTTCATAACATATTCTTTTCCTCCGATAAAATAATGATTAGGTGTCCCATGCGCATTTTATCCATTGGAAATAATACCTTTCACGTACTTACGTATTAGAAACTTCATTTCTGCATCTTCTGCAATAGCAATTTTGTTCACTTTTTTGATACATTTATGAAACATTCACATGTTATCTTCAGTATGTTCTATTCTTTTTGAAGAACCATGTGAGAATACCAAAACAAGAAGCCCTAGAGCCCTAACTCTAGGGCTTTTTGTTTTTAAATAACGATTTTGTCTTACTCCTCAACCAGATAAAACTGTGTTAAAATTAACCCATAATTTGTAAGGAGGTATTTAAAATGCTTTCACCATATACATGTGTATCTTGTGATCAACCTCTCATACAACACGATGAACATTCGTTTATTCATTACTGTACTAATCCAAATTGTGAAGAAGCAAAATTACACTCGGCTTTGTTGAAAGAGATGGGGTTGTGAACCCTATCTCTTTTTATTTACAATAAGGATTTTATTTAATTCCCATTCATCTTTTAGATTTCTTTGAATACATTAATATCACAAGAAATTCTATATGGTGCTCTGGTCCAGTTACCTTGAATTTCTTGCAGACCTTGAGAGAAGAATCCGTTTATAACAAACGGGTTCTTTTATTTTTGGTCATACAATAAGAATTTTGTTAAAAAACTGCACATTTATTAAGAACATGCATAAAATATAATGTGGTATTCTTTTTCAATATTATTTTTTATCCGAGAGCGCCTTGAATGGCGCTCTTTAATTTTCAAATAACATTTTCAAATAATTACGAGAGCGGATTTTATTATGTTGTACAAGCACTACTTCGCTTTATTAAATAGACTATATAGACATCTAAAAGAAGGGAGCTTTAAATTCATATGGCTGATTACTTTTATAAAGATGGTAAAAAGTATTATAAAAACCAATCGCATTCGGACCACCAAAAAAATAACTGTTTTGTTGAGACTCATACAATTAGTGGTTCAGGAGAAAATTTAAATGGAAATATACCTATATCTATTGACCTCCTAAATACCACTCCACAAACAGTATTTGAAGATTTCACCAACAATCACAATAAAACATTAATTCAGTTATTCGTTGTCGGTATGAGTGCACCCGTTCAAGTAACTATTCTAACAAGAAGATCTAGCATACCAATTACTACTACATTACAACCCGTTCAAACAAAAATATTTCAAGTTGAAGATTTTCAAAGTCTTACTCTTACAAAGCAGGAAGGTCCTAATAGTGCAGTTAGTTTATTTGTTCAAAAAACATTTTGTATCTGCTGTAACGATAATAACGATTCATGTGATGAATATTACCACGAATGTAATTAATAGATTAAATCACCAGAAGAACCCTTTATATAAAGGGTTCTTTTTCTTTCACTCCCCTCATTTCCCCGTTTTTTATTAAAATAACTATTTTGTTATAAAGTCACTGCTTCTGCTGCAGGTTTACTTTTCTCTAATTGCTCTATTGCCATTTGTAGCCCCAACCAATAACCTATTAAACGACGTGGTAACCTTTTTCCGAAATCCCAAATGTATTCCATTGTGTCGGACTCTAATGAGCTATTGCGGTAAACATTCCCCACCCAAAAGTGAAAAGATTCCATGGACGAACTTTCATCAATTGCTGAAACTATATCATCATAGATTTCTTGTCCACCTTCTATTTCGTTCATCTCATACTCTTCCCAAAAGTCATTGAGTTCCTCTTTTGCTTTGTCTTGATCAAAATCCCAACGCTTTCCACAAAATGCTGTTAACTTTTCAGTGAAGTACCCTAAATTGAATCCTTTAATGTTTTCTAATGTTGCTGGACATGTAAGGCTATACACTGCTTCGCCAATATCACCAGAAACAAAAACGTTATATCCTGAAAGAACAAATTTAGCGCGATACATTCCTGTCCCAGGCTTGCCCCAGTAAATAATCTGCAATCCTTCTTCACCTTGAATTTCAGCCACATGATCTTTGAACCAACCTTTTCTAATTTCTCCATTTGCTTTTTCAATGTATTCCATCTCTCATTCCCCTTTACGAATAATCTTTTTTGTATTACACATACTACATCTGAGCCGACTTCCCACCGGCTGTACTCTTTCCAATCGGAGACGCTCCTCCTTAATGTGCAAGAACGTAGCGGGTAACTTAATCGGTTGCCTGCCGTTTTTGCGTATAATCGTAAAAATTCTTGTCTATAATGTTTAGAGAAAACGTCTTATGCCATTTGGAGCGACCTCCAGCACATGATATTTGTACAGCCGTTCCTATAAAGGGAACGGTCTTATTTCATATTCGCGTTCCCTTTTCCGATTAAAATAACGCTTTTGTTTAAATATTGAGCCAACCTTCATACTCACGTATTAATTTTTGTAATGCTTCTTTTGTCATATGTGGGGCAAGTTCTCTATTTACAAACCTTATAAAGTCCATAGGCTGTATATCGAACCCTCCACCTACTCCTTCTTCTGCATCTAACCATTTTTCAGCTGCTTCACTTGCTTTACTTATTAACTCAGCTTTTGTTTTAGGCATATCCACACCTACTTTTCTACAAAATTCAAATTTTATAGCAATCTACTAAAACAACGATTTTGTAGAATTTTTTAAAATTTATATATACTTATAATAAATAATTAGTTATACTATGAAAGTTCCTTACAGTCATAAATATGGAATCGACAATTGCAACAGCTTTACTGCCTTGAGTCCTAGAGTGAAACGCTAGGACTTTTTACTTTCTTTCTTAATACCCGTTATTCTGGCGTTGATGATTTACTTCGTTCTTCTTGCAATATCCTTGTTCAATTTCTTCAAATGTGAATCCTAATTTCCTACCTAATCCTAAGAATGAGTATAGTAACTCTTCATACAGCTCAATATCTTGAGTTGCACGAAATTCCGATACAGCTTCATATACATTATTAAATTGATTGACTAGCGAATTCGATGCGTAAACTCTTGATTTAAGCTCTAACATTGCTAAGTTATAATTTTCAGGTTTAAATCCAATTCCATTTCCTAATGAAGCTATAAAATGCAACCCGTCTACATACTCCATTAAAATGACTTCTCTTTCACTAGGACCTTTATTGCTCCAATGCTTAAAGCATCTTGCTTCATTTGCAAGTTCTCCAATTTCAACCTGTAAAGCAAGGATCATATTGTAAAATAGATTTTGCCCTTCCAATCCGTGTTCCTTGATGATTCTTGTATCTAACACCTTTTGCATTCCAAATATTCTAGTTAAGTTCATTTTGTTTTCCCCTTCCTATTTAGCAAATTCCTAATCCTATCGGACGATTTTCAATCAAATACTTATCAGCCTGATCTATTACAAGGAGAGCAACCTCAGCTTGGTGTCTCCTTAGTGCTTCTGCCATATCTGGTAAACTCATACCTTGATTCCACATTTCACGAAAACGAATTACATCTCTTTCATCCCAAATGAAGTTAGCTTCTTCTAAAGCAATGTATATTTTCAAGCGTGATTCTTTCATCGCTTCATGATTTCTTGCTACACTCATAAGCGAACCTACTTTCTAAAAATGATTATTTTATCTTTTCAGTAAACTTAGTATCCACACGATCAACTTTACCGTTTACCCAAACTGCAACTTGTTCACCAAATCCGCTCATTGGTGGATTTACTGCTGTTACATTTCCATCCTTCACTATTAAAAGCTTGTTGCTGCTAACATCGATTTCTATTTTTTTCATATGTTCCTCTCCCTTTTACTACCGCATGTACTCGACAACATCAGGTTTAAATCCACTTCCTAAGTAAATCCGTACCGGAATTATTTCTTTTTTATCTCTTGCTGCCTTACATAACTCTTCCGCTGTTTCCCAACTAAAGAACTTATCTACAGCTCGTTGAAACCTCCAAATTGCCATTACATATTGTTCAAAGATGTCATAACGATCATCTTGTTTAGTCGTGCGTGGTAATTCATCCGTACCCTTTGCATTTCTTGGAACTTGGACACGTACATCTGCATATGTAACGCGTCCATCTCCTTTTTTTACATTGGCTTTCATTACATCGAACTCACAAATTGCTGGCTCTACATCGAAAATATTTAATTGCTTAGGCATGTACCTTCACGCTCTTTTCAAGAGCATTAAGTAATTCATTTGCTCCCGTCTTACTCAAAAACATTCGCCCGCCTAGCAATTCGATGTTTGATTCAGACACTGCACCCGTTACAAAACATGACTTTTCTTGTTTTCTTAAAACGATGTTTTCCCCCTCAACATGAAAGTCTAATGCTGTTCCTTCAGCGATTCCTAAAGTTCTGCGTAACTCTACCGGAATTACAACACCTATGTTTTTCATACCTTACTCCCCTTTAGTATTTTTATATTTGTTTAATATCTCATCTAAACGCTTTTTGTTTTCCTCAATATCATCACTTTGGGATTGCTGCGGTTGTTGCATTGGTTCAGGTCCTTCCTGTTGATGTAACCAACCTGGCACAGCCTCAGTTCGATTAGCATAGCCTTTACCAGTACGTTTATTATTTTTCTTACTCATCTCAAATCGAGTATCTAATGCAGCAACATCATGTAATGTTTTTACTTTCGCCTTGTCCCAACTACTTAAAATACTGCGGATATATCTCCACTTTGGTACATTTTCATCAATTGCTTTATTAACAGCGTGAGTAATTAATTCATTACCGAATCTATCGCAAAACTCACCTAATTCTTGGATTGCAATTTCACTTAATGGGATTCCCTTTTTAAGTAAAAAGTTGTAACTGATTTTAAATTCCTGATCAATTAATTTCAGAGTTGAAGCGGCGTTATCATCATCATTTATATTTGTAGTAATCTCTGTAGTAATATTTGTAGTAATCTCTGTATTTGTCTTCCGTTCTAATGTAAGAGTCTCTTCCGTTTTATCGTAAGAGGGTGCTACTTTAGAATGTACGACCCCTTTACTTTCTAAAGTAATAGGGCTATTACGTTTCATCGTAGGAGGGGTGCCATTTCCCCAATACATAACAGATATTTGTTGAATCATTTTAGGTATAGGTTCCACATACATAACGTTATTGCACCTAGTTCCGTTGACAACAATTGTCCTAAATTCAATTTTTATAAGACCACGTTCTTTTAAGAAATCACAAGCTTCCTTTACTTGTCTTTTTGTAAATCCAAATGAATCGGCTAATTGTTGATAACTCTTTTGAAGCATGTCTGCCTTGAATTTTTGCTTATATTCAATTTGAGTAGATTGTTCACTTCTTACCTCAGTCGGCTTATACCAATAGACGATTTCTCCTAATATAGTAATCGCGACAATATTAGGTTTGCCATTATCTAACGTAAGTGTTTTAAACCATCCATGGTCTATAACATTACCGCGAAAATGTATTTGTCCTATTTGCAATACCTTGTTGTTCATAACCTTCACTCCTTTTCGTAAATCCAATGTGCTATTTCCCTACTTTCCGTGGTATACTTATAGAAATTTGTTTTTTCTAACGGACCCACTGCCATGGGTCTTTTTATTTTGTTCTACATCACTCCAAGCCCATTTTCTTATCGGCTCATAAGTGATATAAAACAGCCATAAACTACCTGTGATTGAAAATCCGAATATAGCTAATGATGTTAAATCTTCCACAATACCACCTCCTTATTGTTCAGATATCCATTGCAACAAGAACTCTTTTACTTGTTGAGCTGGGAAATACCATTTCCCTCCTACTTTGTGTTTCGGAAATCTAGGATCAAAAAAGAATGTTTTTTGAATGGTATTCCATCCCATACAAGTTCTTCTTTTTAACTCGTTTGCGTCCCAATACACTAACTCTGCATCAATTTCTTTAACTACTTCTTCAACTTTTGTAAGATAAAGATTTCTTACTTCTTTTTCATCTACTTGAACACTAATCATTTTCATATCTCCTTTTCTATCGATTTTTTATTTTATCTATTAAGAAATATAATCATCTAATACACTTGGTCTTTCTGGCGGATACCATCCCGCGATAAATCGCATAGCATTTTGATAAAATTTTCTCGGGATTTTATCGTATTTAGCCACACCGAAATGTCTTTTTAGCGCGCCATAAATCCCTTGATATGATGCATTGTCATAGCCTTCTTTTTTAAGTTCAAAAACACGCTGTTTTACTTTTCTCTGCACAGCTCCTTTGTGTTGCTCAGTAAGCCATAGCTCGTTATCTACTAGCAATTTCATTTTGTTCATTTCTTCTTCCGTTTGATCTTGTCGTGATTTTATTTGTTTTAATTCAGTCATACTGTAGATGATTGCATCTTCAACACTTTTAGGTTGTTGCTGTAAATTTTGTATGTGTTCTTTCATTCGCTTAAATTCTTGTAAGAACTTAATTTTCATTTTCATTGCCTCTGGTGTTATGTAGCTCATTGCAACAATCGCAAATGCATCTTCTGTAAGATTGAACTTTGGATACAATTGCTTATTTTGATAATGCCGGTATTGGGTATGCTCAAAGTTGAGCTGCCCCCATTCCATTTCATTAGCTTCAATCAGTTTCTCTAGCTGGACCTCAATATCTCGAATAACATTTTTGTGTTCTTTCCCAAACATTAGAGCCATTGTTAAACTGTCTGTAACCACTTGATTTCCTTCCATAAAAACAAATTCACTTACTGGATGTTGCATAATTTTCAATTGATTCATTTTCTTCCCTCCTCATCAAGTTAACATAAGGTTAACTTGATATTTTAAAAAAATGACAACCTATAGTTAACTTTGTTCTAACAGTTCATCAGTTGTCACATTATATAATGTTGATAACTTTCCTAATTTTTCTAAACTCGGCTGCCTTTTACCTTGTTCCATATAACAATAACCACTTTTGGAACAACTTAGGTATTCTGCTACAAATTGCTGTGTGTAACCGAGTGATATCCTTAATTCTTTAGCACGATCTGTATTAAGTTTCGTCATTAGCATCACCCTTGTTTCTTTCGATGTCTTCATAATACCAAGTTGTTAACTACAAGTCAACAACATTTCATAAAAAAATCAAATTCAAAAACTAAGTTGTCTTAGAGTCAACTTTTCTGTTATATTTTATGTATGAGGTAATACTAAGGTAATAAAAAGGGGAACGTTATGGAGAATATAATTGGGAAAAGAATAAAAGAGATAAGAATGTCAATCGGGTATACACAGCAACAATTTGCAGATAGTGTAGATATCAGTAAACCGATGGTATCCTATATCGAATCAGGTAAAAAGACTCCATCCAGAGAAACTGTTTCTAAAATTTCTAATTTGGCAAATGTATCAACTGACTACATTATGGGCTTATCTGATAATAAAACTAACGAAAAATCTTCGGCTTCAGACGTTATGTTAGAACTAAAGTATTATATAGATCGCATGGAAACATTCGATGATGAAACGAAAGAATTCGCTATTAAAAAAATAAAAGCATTAATTTCTGGATTAGATATAGAAGACAATAAATATTAAGGATGATTGATAGCTATTGCTAACAATCATCCTTTTTTCTTTAGCATATTCATTTCACATTCATCTAAAATGTTATCTATTTCCTTTAAAATTAAAGTTGCTTGTTCATCCCCATTTTTAACCATGTCAATTAATGATTGAATTCCTCTTTTGCAATCCTCCATTTTAAATCCCCCATCCTCTTTCTCTATGTTAGATTGTGAACATTTCACATTCTTCCTCTTTTTGTTTTTTTTAGCAAAAACAGAAAATCCCTATAACGCACGAAATGCGACCATCTTTTTCAAGATAATCGCATTTCCATTAGTATATATCTTACCAGCCTACGCCAGGATCAGACATCATAACTATATTTTCTTTTGGTGCCACCGTCGGCTTTTCGTCTTTATCCGCAATAGGAGAAAATATTAATGCTCCAGCTACTGCTAAAGTTGAAATAACAGCTAAAATCTTTTTCACTAGACCTCACCTCTCATAAGTATATTATACCATTTATTCAAATAAGCCCCAACTCTTTTTTGGCGAATCTAGCATAAAATAGCGAGTTTTTTTCTTCGAATTTCCTTAGTCCTTGTTTGATGATTTCTCGATCATTCTTTGCCATTCCAAGATAGACTAATTGAAATGCTGATAGTCCGCCGTTCCTCTTTTCGATACTTTTTAATATTTCAATCGCTCGTTCTAAATTCCCTATTCTCACTTCATAAAACGCTCGTTCTCCATCTTCCATGATTCCAAGTGTATCTAAATCACGTTTATGGTAAATTTTCAGGAACTGCACTGTTTTTAAAATCGCTTGTTTCTTCCTAAGAATTTCAGGATTAATATTGTCCTTTAAAATTTCTAATGCCTCATTAAAGAACATCAATGATTTTTTATAATCATCAAATATAAAAGATTCGGCTTTTAGCCAAAGAGCTCTAGCTTTGTTAATTAAAAGATGTGGTTCGTTTTCGCATAAACTAATAACATCATCACATATCCTTCTAACTTCACAAAGTTCATCACTTGTTAGTCTAATAGATGCCAAACCTTCCTTGATACGAACATTGTGACACTTTTTTATAAACTTATTTTTAATTTTGAACACTTTTTTTTCTAATTTTGTCATGCGTTTCGTTAATAACCTATAATCTCCCAATTTATAAGAGGTATAACAAAGTAAAATATTCATTAATATTTGCATTTCTGGATTTTGATTTTTTTCTTTCATTTCTTCAAGCATTTCGTGATAATCTAATATCTTGATTTCTTTTTTTGATTCAAGGCATATTAAGTCATATACATCTGCCCATTTCACATTTTCTTCTGTATTTGAATTCTTTTCTCGATCCACCAAAGTTTTTAGCAAATCAAATTCGCCTCTCAGCGATAAATATTCCATAGCTTCACGAGCGTTTTCAGGTTTTGCTACATCTAAATACATTTCTAATAGATTCCGCCTAGTACTATGGTTTTCGTATAAAAGAACCAAAGTTTTAGCCAAATAACAAAGACTGATTTCTCTTTCTCCTCGAAATACATAAGATACACCACTAACGCTAATTCCCCACAATTTAGATAACTGTGTGTAAGTGATTTTTTGAGATGCCAACTCTGTATCTAATATACTAATTAGTTTTTTTAAAGTTGTTGTTTTTTTCTTTTTCAACAAAGTCTCGTTTTCTTCTTTACTGATTGTTAAAGTATTAATCACAATCTTTGTCCTCCCTTTGGACAAAAAAGACACGTAAACCCCATTTTATTACATATAAAGGAAAACGCGCCACTATTAATCTAAGATGTGTTATAATTATGTAAGAGATCCGCGACAATGTTCCCTAGGATGGTAGGGGGCAGTGTAAGAGTGCGTCCAACACTACTTACACCGTGGGTCTTTTTTTACGTCCGTTTATTTTATTATTATCATAATATCACATTTTTCCCAAAATTCAGTCGTGTAGTTATCAGATAACTATTGAGAAAGTTGAAAAAGTGCTACATATCAACGTATCTCAAATTAAATAAAAATAAATATGCAATTATGCATTTAACGGATGAAGACCTCTTATGCATATTTTACTACGAAACCGAACTTTTGTTCTGTTTTGTTTTAAATTTAAAACATATTTACTATCAATATAACATAAATGACAATAAATCTATCATTTATAGTATATCAATATGTCTATAATTATACTTGTACTATGAAAACATTTAGTGAAACTTTAAAAACGTTAAGAAAAAGTCGTTCGTTAAGGCAAGAAGATTTAGCTCATGAACTAAACCTTAGTAGAAGCCAAATAAACAATTACGAAAATGGTTTTTCTGAGCCGGATCTTACTACATTATTTCGCCTCGCTTCCTATTTCAATGTAACACTAGATGTGCTTACAGGTCGCGTTGATAATTCGGATGATGAAATGTTACATAATACCTTGATTGGTGTTCAGAAAACATATGGGGTGTTATCTGAAACTCAAAGAAAAAATTTCTGTAAGCAACTAGATTATTATGTACGTTTCCTTGGTGAGAATAATGAAATACTATGATTTGATTTCATAATAAAAGAAATCATTTCCAATTTCAAATTGCTCAAATTTCTTCTTTTTACAATTTGAGCAAGAGAGCTATTTTGCTCTCTTGAATTCAAAAATAAAAAGCACTCTTATGAGTGCTTTTTTAAATGCCTAATACTTGTTTCTTCTTAGCTTGAAACTCTTCGTCCGTAATAATACCTTGATCTAATAATTCTTTGTATTTTAAGATTTCATCAGCTCCACTTATTGTTGCTGCCACTTGCGAATTATTCTTTTTAGCTAGAAAAGTTTCTATGTATTCTTTAATTTCATCAGCCATTTTTTGTTCCTTTTTTACAAACATAACTGTATTTTCATCTTGAGTTGCTGCAAACACACCTTTTTTACTTTCTTGACTTCCCATGAAAATGAATTGTATATAACCACTTGTAAATCCAGCCTTTTTAACTTGAATGCCTGTTAAGTTATTAATATCAATAGTTTTCTCCCCATCCAAACCATGATTCATAAAGTTAACAAAACCTTTTCTCTTTATACGGATAAAGTTACCATCAATAGTAATAATAGACTTCCCAGAACCTTTAAATTCGAACGTTTTATTCACACTTTCATCCCCTATAAAAATATATATTAGTTCATAAACATTATAACTCAAATCATAAACTTTGGCTTTCTAAATAGTAATATATATCCAGAAAACTGGTTTCTATTTCCTTCTAACTTTTAGAACATATAAATATTACAGTCTGTACGTTTTACAATTAGATTTCCTTTTACGCTAATTAGGTTGTCGTGGTATTATTCTAATTAAGTTTGAGAGTGACATATCCCAGATCAAGTGTTATGTCACGATATAAAGGAGGATTTTTATGGCGACTTTCAGAAAGCGGGGCAAAAAATGGGAATATCGAATCCGATATGTCGATAAAACTACTGGTAAAAAACGAGAAATAAGTAAAGGTGGATTTGATTCAAAAAAAGAAGCTACCTTTCATGCTAATGAACGAGAGCGTCAATTGTTCCATGGAATGGCTGCTGACAGCAAAAAAACTCTATTAAGTGAATATCTAATTGAGTGGCTAGAGACTTATAAAAAAGGAAAAGTGGGGCAAAGCACTTATATTCTCCATAAAAACAATATTAACAATCACATAATCCCGTATTTTAAAAACATCAAATTAGCGGATATGAATAAAATCGAATACCAAAAATTTATTAATCACCTTATAAACAAAGGTTATTCCAAACGAACAGTAGAAATTGTTAATTCAACAATGTCAAATGCGATAAAACGCGCTATTGATTTAGAAATGGTTTACAAGGATTTCACAAACAGGATTCTAATTGCTGCAGATCGTTTCAACCAACATTCTATAAAAGAAAATTATCTAACAAAAGAACAAGTATCGAAATTACTAAATACGGCCCACAAAGACAAAATGATATATTATGTATTATTTTATACTTTAGTAGAAACTGGTATGCGTAAAGGCGAAGCGACAGCATTAGAGTGGGACACAAATATTGATTTAGATAACAAAATGATTCACATCGATAGAACTATAAATTATCACGCTTATACTCCTACAGGACAGAAGAATAGTAAAGACCTAATAGGTAAAACAAAAACCTATGATTCTGTGCGTTCAATTACTATTTCAGATAGAC
This sequence comes from Bacillus pretiosus, assembly GCF_052947655.1. NCBI lineage: Bacteria > Bacillati > Bacillota > Bacilli > Caryophanales > Bacillaceae > Bacillus > Bacillus pretiosus. Next base: position 4,114,068 of record NZ_CM129593.1, read on the forward strand.
TTGTCTCTGTACTAAAAACATTTAAAACTTATCAAAATGAGCGCAAGCTAAAACTCGGTGCTAGGTATGATAAGACTTTTGATTTTGTATTTACAACTACAGGTAAACCAATACCAAAATCAACATTGAAAAATGTTTTAGACCGCATTCTAAAAAATGCAGAATTACCTCAAATCAGTGTTCATGGATTAAGACATACTCATGCTGTTCTTCTTTTAGAAGCTGGAGTAGAAATGAAATATATCCAAGAAAGATTGGGGCATAAAAGTATCGAAATTACTTCTAACATTTATTCGCATGTCACACCTAAAATAATAGAAAATGAACAAAGTAAATATGAGGCTTATGTGGGGCAAGAATTTATTTTTTAGAAAAAGCGGGGCAAAAGCGGGGCAAATCAGTTTCCAAAAAAAGATTACCCCTCCCTAAACAACTGAAAACGAACCCGCAAAACCCTTATGCACCAGTGCATGTAGTGTTTAATTCAATTACAATCAAGACAAGGAAAATAATTAATTGTATCTGTCCTATAAACACATCCCATTCCCAATTATTTAATCCTTTTGATTGGTTGTTTTCTATTCCAATAAAATTTAAACGTGGCAAGAGTAAAAAGAACAGTGATAACAGAAAAAAACATACGATCATTTCTATTAATGTAAACCCAACTTCTAATTTATTTTTTCTCCTGCATAAAAGCATTGTTCCATCATTCTTCCTTTCACATCTTTCCACATAGCACAAACTTCATTTCCTCCCCAATATGTGTAATATACATTTCCGTTTACGACTTTTTCTTGCGGTCGTTTCGCCCCATTCTCATACATATATAAAGCTGCTTCCCTTTTTAATAATACAAATGCTTTATAACGAATTTGTATGTTTTTTCGTTCTTGCATAACGAATACTGTTTGCGGAAGTAGTAAAGATACTGCCATCATTACTATACTTAATGCTACAAGCATCTCAGCCATCACTGACCCTTTTTGACATTTCACGATACGTAAATCTCCCTCTCCCAAGCTGAAATACAATCTCATATTTATAACTTCGATACGAAAGTAAAATAGTGCCACCTCTATTAATATTTCCACTCGGATTATATGTCATCGGATTTGGAAAAGTATTCAAATCAATTTGTATATCGCTATCATATTCTCTTTTAATGATAGTAAGATTCTCACTTAGCTCCCCTATATAATACGTATGTCTATCTTTATACCATCGTAATGTATAGTGTTTTTGACGGTTTATCGCTAATTGTTGCATATACAAAATATCGTTTGAAAACTGTCTTAAAAATTGTTCCACTTTTTGTTTTTCATGTAATGAATGTACGTTAAAATACGTGACCATACTTAGTACAGAAATTGCAAATAGAACGAGTAGCATTTCTAACAGAGTAAAACCTTTTTGTTTCACAGTTTCCCAGTTGTTACTGTGCCATCATTTGAAATATGAATGGCTTCACCATTCGGACACTCATCAGCTGTAATATATTTTTCATCCCTTAGCTCTTTTAGCGAGGGAATTTTATTATGTTGTAAATGGTATGCTTGTATTTGAGCTTCTATAGATTTCACATAGGCTTTACATCCTTTTCCTTCGACGGATGAACGCTGTGTAACTACATTCGGAATAATTAATAGTAATAGTACAGTTATGACGACCATAACTAATAACATTTCTAAAAGGGTAAACCCTTCTTCATTCTGCATGTAAATGCCTCCTAAATAGAATTCATCATTTGAAACATTGGCATAATCATCGCTAAATACATAAGAACGACTATTCCTCCAATACACGTAAATAAAATTGGTTGAATGATCACTAACATACGTTTAACTTTTTGCTCCATCTTTTCCATAATAAGATCGCTATAGTCACCTAATTCAAGCGCCAAATTACCGTTTGCTTGTCCATGCGTAATAATATAAGAAAGTTCTTCCTCATAATATCCGCTTTTAGCAATAATAGATTGCAACGGTTCTCCTGCAATTAATTGGCGTTCAATTCGACCCGCTTCATATTGAAAGAACGGATGATAATTTTGCTCCATCATTATTGTTAGGGCCTCAAGTACTGATAGTCCACCTTGTAATAAACCGCTCAATTGAGTGGCGAAATAATGTGAATGCTTTAAAATAAGAAATGTTTTTACGAGGGGGATACGAAGCATAATTTTTACCTGCTTCATATGCGGGAGTTTCCGAAAGTAAAACATATATACACTACATCCAATCATAATGATAAAAATAGTGCTAAAAATAAGGCTGGGTAGCAGCTTAATTGCACTTAATATTTGTTCTGTAAGTAACGGTGCTGTAGAACCGAATGAACTATATACCATGTCAACCTGCGGTAATAAAATGCGGTTAAAAACAAAAATCATGATTATTAAAAAGAACGCCAAAAACATAGGATACTGCATTATTTTCATCATATCTTTCCTATACTTATCCTTTTTATAAAGAAGTGCGCTCCCTTGTTGCAACGCAAAAGAAATATCACCATGTTGCTCAGCATAAAATAAATAACTTAACACCTCCTGATGAAACATTAATTGATGAAAAGAATCATGTAGACTTTTTCCATCTTTTAATCCATCAATCATGCGCTGCAATTGTACTTTCTTTTCTAAAGGTAATTGAAACTGTAAAAATTCTAATGCCTGCAAAAGGGAGTATCCTTTTTCTAATAGTTCTCCTAATCGTTTCAGCAATACTACTTGATCACTTAAACTCCATATTTTCTTAAACATACACATCCTCTTCTAAAAATCCTAAAGCGTATCCTTTTCGTATCGAAGATTCTAATGTTTCGTGCTTGTACGTGACACACTCCCCGTTTGCTTCTTTAATTGCTTGTTTTAACTCATATCCATATAACAACTCATAAATACTCGCTTGTCTTACCTGCCTCATTGATTTACATAAAGTTGAGCACTTTCTTTGGCAAAACGGACATTTCAATTCGACAAGTCGCTGTGCAGCTATAGCCAATAAAGATTGTTCAATCTCTTGCCTCGTTATACCGAAATCCATAAATCGGAGTATCGCCCCTTTCGCATCACTAGTATGCAGTGTCGTCATTACTAAATGTCCAGTCAAACTTGCTCTTATAGCGATTTTCGCTGTTTCTTCATCACGAATTTCACCGACTAAAATAATATCTGGATCATGACGTAAAATGGCCTTTAGTCCCGCCTCATATGTGATACCTGCTTTTTCATTTATTTGAATTTGTAATACATCGTCATTTCTTTTTTCAACTGGATCTTCAAGTGTAACGATGCGACGTGTTTTCTTTTTTTTAATTACCTCTAATAATGCATACATTGTTGTTGTCTTCCCCGAACCAGTCGGTCCAGTAAATACGAGTAACCCATGTGAATAGTGTAAAAAAGAGAGTAGTTTTTTCACTGTACTTGGAAATAACGAAAGATGAGATAACGGCTGAATAGATGCTTGTAAATGAAGACGAATAACGAGACTTTCTTGGTATACGGTTGGAAGCGTGGAAAGGCGTAAATACACTTCTTGTCCATCCATTTGTAAATACAGTGAACCATTTTGTGGCTTCCGTCTCTCCCCTATATCCATGGATGCTAAAAATTTAAAGTGTGAAACAAGTTTTTCTCCAAATTCCTTTTCGATACAGTGTTTCGTCATTAAATCTTTTCCTATACGCAGTTGAACCGCTACATCCTTCTTCCGGGGCACAATATGTAAATCCGAAGCTTGTACCCTGCACGCCTCTTTCAAAATCGTATTCGCAAAAATTTCAATTCCATTCATCATTTTTCCCTCCCCACTATGTATATAGCATGAAAAAATTCATAAGAAAAATCGGTATTTTTGTATTTTCAATAGAGGAAAAAGGAAAAATATGTTTGTGAAATTATGAACAATTTCCGAATTATTGTCTGAAATTACCTATATGGAAGTTTATCTGTATTATAATGTTATTATCTTGGATAAAGTGATAAAGGTGGAGATCCTCATGGAACAAGCTTTAAAAATTACAGGCGTATTATCTGACCCAACTCGTTATTACATTTATAAATATATTTCTCAAAAACATAGTTACGTAACTGTACAAGAAATTGCAGATGAGTTTGACATTCATCCAAACGTAGCACGTTTACATTTATCTAAATTAGAAGATGTTCATATGCTGAAATCGGAAACGAAGAAAACTGGAAAAGGCGGAAGACCAAGTAGATTATATGTATTATCTGAAGATGTGATTCAATTACAATTTCCATTCCGCGATTATCAATTGTTAGCAAGAATAGCATTTAATTCTTTACTTAGCCTTGGCGCCGCTGGTGAAAAAGCGCTATACGAAACGGGAAAACAATTCGGGGCCGAGTTAATGCAACAACATATGCAGCATTTACATGTGAACGAAGATGCTTTAACAGTAGAGCAAAAAGTCCAAATTGCAAAAGAAGCTTTCTCAACAGCTGGTTTATCACCTGCATTTGAATTAAGTGCAGATGGAACGAAAATTTTCTATGATGTGCACAATTGTCCATTTAAAGAAGTTGCTGTTCATCACCCAACTGAAATTTGTAATATGCACGGAGATATGATGAAAGGGATTTTTGAAATCCTATTCCCTAACACGGAATTAACTCGAAACGATAGTCTACTAGATGGATGTAAATCTTGTAATTATAAACTAACAATTTAATTTCTCATATAAAAAGAAGCCAATTATAATTGGCTTCTTTTTATATGAATGAATATTTACAATAGTAAGAAAAATAAACTATAATGAGGAGAGGTTTACTTTTTTTAGAAAAGGAGGGAGATGGCATGGAGCGCATGTTTCGCGTTCTCGGCTTTTGGACTGGAATTTTCTCGGTTATGTTTTACGTAGGGGATATGCAACAGGCCGCACTACTATTTTTAGGACAAACAGGTTTCTTCGTACTTTTAAGCTATTTAAATTTAACAGAGCGTATGTATATATACGTATTCGGGGCATATTTAACTGTTTTCTTCATAGGATTTACATACTACACGACGTTTTTACTTGTCCCTGGAGCTGGACATTAAAGATGGCATTTTGCCATCTTTTTTTTAATTCCGCAATTCCCTAGTTGACTTATAGGTTTTATTACCTTATATTCTATATAACAGATTGGAATTAGGGGGAATCAACATGAATACACTGCTTGTCGGAATTAACGTTGCAGTCATGCTCATCTTAGTTGGCGTATTATATTATATGCAACGTAAGCATGTATCTTTTAATAAACGTGTATTTACTGCTTTAGGAGTCGGAATTATATTCGGTCTTATATTACAATTTATTTATGAGCCAACTTCTAAAGTAATTATTGAATCAAATACTTGGTTTAGCTTGATCGGTAACGGTTATGTGAAATTACTTCAAATGATCGTTATGCCACTTATTTTAGTATCTATTATTTCAGCCTTTACAAAATTACAGTTAACGAAAAACCTTGGTAAAATTAGTGGTCTTATTATCGGAATTTTAATTCTTACTACAGGAATCGCTGCAGCTGTCGGTATCGCCGCAAGTGCAGGATTTGATGTATCTGCAACAGGCCTGCAACAAGGTGATGCAGAATCTGCTCGTCTGAAACTAGTTGAAGAAAGATTTACTTCTATTGAAAAAACAACAATTCCAGATAAATTATTAGAGCTGTTACCTACAAATCCGTTTCTTGATTTAACAGGAGCTCGTCCAACATCAACAATTTCTGTTGTAATATTTGCAGCCTTTATCGGTATCGCCTTTATAGGTGTAAAACGAAAATATCCAGAACAAGCAGAACTATTTAAGAAAATGCTTGATGCTGTATATGCAATCGTAATGCGTATGGTAACATTAATTTTACGTCTTACTCCATACGGCGTATTAGCTCTTATGGCAAAAACAGTTGCTGGTAGCGACATTAATGCTATTTTAAAACTTGGTAACTTCGTGTTAGCGTCTTACGTGGCACTTATCGTAATGTTCGTTATCCACTTATTATTAATTGCTCTATCTGGTTTAAATCCAATTCAATATTTAAAAAAGGTGTTCCCTGTATTAACATTTGCATTCACATCTCGCTCTAGTGCTGGTGCAATGCCATTAAATATTGAAGCGCAAAAAGAAAAGCTTGGTATTTCCGAAGGGATTGCAAACTTCGCAGCATCATTTGGAGTATCTATCGGACAAAACGGTTGCGCAGGTATTTATCCAGCAATGCTTGCAATGATGGTCGCTCCAACTGTAGGAATCGATCCATTACAACCACAATTTATTTTAACTTTAATCGCTGTCGTTGCGATTAGCTCATTCGGTGTTGCCGGTGTTGGTGGTGGTGCAACATTCGCAGCGTTAATCGTACTATCTACAATGAACTTACCAATCGGTATTGTCGCTCTTGTTATCTCAGTTGAACCATTAATCGATATGGGTCGTACAGCTCTTAACGTAAGTGGTTCTATGACAGCAGGTCTTATTTCTAGTAAATGGCTTGGTGAATTAGATCAAGATACGTACAATCAAGATGATACAAAAACTGGTGAAATTGCTTCATAATAAAAAGGACGCTAACAAAAACTGTTAGCGTCCTTTTTTAGTTCTTTTCATCTTCCTCTTTGTCTTTTATACATAAGGCATAACATATTGTTTCAAACACTATGTAAAATCTCGTTCTTTATACTTCATTTCTATCTCCTTACACATAGAAAAAGAGAATACAATAACATATTCTCTTTTCTCAAATATACTTCATTATCTCACAGCCCGTCCTTTTCACAAATAACCATTTTGTTCGCACCATTTATGAAATTGTCCTACGTCTACTCCAACTAACACGATATCCTTTAGCTCTACATCAATGATTTGTTCTCCAATTACAATAGCAAACTGCGATTCTAATTTTGTCTCGCTGTTCTTTACAATTCCAATTCGGTTCCGATGCGGTCCATCTTTTATATATGCTTTTTGTCCTACAATATCAAAGTTCAAGTCTCTCACCTCTTTTATTGCGCTTAAATTTGAAATACGAACTCAAATTCGGAAATTTTCCTTTCCTTGCACTATTTCTCTATATATATGACGAAACAATAAAAGAGTCCTCCCTTCTTTACAATTATTTTTTCTTTGTTTCATTTTTGTGATTGAAACGTAAAGTTTATAATAAAATACACTTGGAAGCGCTTTCTATGTAATTTTTTATGTTATAATATATAAGTAGAACTTCGCAAAGAGGGTTAAAAAAATGAATACAAAAATGATTAAAAAAGTAATTGACGCATTAAAAGTATATGGCTTTCAGAATGTATCATTCTGTGACAAAACGAAACAATTTTTATTTCATAACGAAATGGATATTATGAGCGGCTATGCAGAAATAACATATAGTAGTCAATTTGAAAAATTCAACGTACAAATTCATCCGATTGAAACACATCACCAAGCAGAGTTACAAGAGGTTGAAAGACATATACAGGCCTGTATAAGAAAAGTGGAATATTTAAACGCACTTCTTAGCGGACAAACAAAACTAGATGACAAAATTATTATAATGTAAAAAAAAGAACGTGAGAATATCACGTTCTTTTTTTTACATTATACGTTCATCTTTTCCTTCAGTTGTAATCCTGTAATGGATTCTAATACATCCATTGCTTCTCCAAATGTCATATCAAATATCGTCTTATCCTCTATGTATGGAAATTGTCTAAAGCGCTTTTCTAACATTTTCACGGCGTCCGACGTAAAGTGTACACTATCAATGCCAAATTCTGTTTCAAGAAGAACGATCCAATCTAACACATGAAAACCTAATCCGTTTACGAATGAAATAAGTTTTTCTTCTGGCTGTGAAGATAAGAATACGTGTCGTTCCATCTCATCGAAAAGTTCTTCACCTAAAACTTCTGCTAATTCATCATCATGTTCGCGTTCAATAATCTCTTCATATCCGTAATCATCCACAAGCTCTTCTACTTCTTCACTATCCTCACAAAGCAATTGACTAAGAACGGCCTCTTTCTTAAATTCACTATTTTGTACAACTTCTAAAAAGCTCGTTTCCCATCCATTTTCTAATTTCATATTATATACTCCTTTATATACGTTTCTTATCATCACTGTTCCCAAAAGATCACTTTTATAACCTTTTAGGTCGTTACTATTATTTCACATGATTCATAACATAAGATGCAAATTCAGTTGCATCTCCTTCAAAAATATTTATTTCTGGCAAATGATAGAACGTTGTTTGAAGCGGGTTTCTTTCATGATATACATATATCTTTTTCTCTAGCGCAATCGCCATTCCAAACTCTGTATGGCTCCCGTTTCCGCCATCTAATATAAGTAAAAAGACATCCGCTTCTTTAATAGCATTCTTTTCTGCCTGCCCAATTTCTCTTAATTGATCTTGATTCACTGCTCTTTCGTTTCTTGTCCAATCATATGTATGGTGCCATCCTGCATGTTTCAGTTCATTTGCTATAGAACGTACAAGATGTTTATTTTGGAATCCTGAGGCGACATAAAAATTCATTTATATACACTCCTTCATTATGTACGGGAAACTCCTTTTAGCGTTACTTGCTATAAACATAATAAAGAACGACTTCAAAAAAAATCCCCATCTTTAAAACTTATTTGCGTTTAAATGATGGGATTCTTCATGCTCTTCTTTTATTTTCTTCTTTTTATAACTTTCATCAGCTAACATTTCTAGTTCAGCTGTTATTTCTGATTTTTCAAGCTCTCTTTCTTGCGAAAATTTCCTTGAAATATAAACAATAACACTACCAACGTACAACACAAAGCATATAATAAGTGCAGTATTTTCATAGAGACTTAGCTCCAACACAGTCACTCCTAATCCATTCGTATTTTCACGCTTCATTAATTGGAATTTCCCTACTAATCCATTTGTTATTGTAACATAAAAATATCAATCCTTGGAATCTTTCATCCTACTAAAAAAGACATGATTGTTTCATCATGCCTCTGAAATATGTTGAATGATTGTTTGAATTGCTTCTTTTCCATTATATTTTTTTAGTGCTGTTTTATACATCTCATTATTTTGATTTAATTCTTCGACATGCTTTATAAGTGATTTCACAGTCACATCTTCCTCATACAATACGGAAGCATATCCTTGTCTTTCAAAAGACTCTGCATTTAGTATTTGATCTCCACGACTTGCAAATTTCGATAGCGGAATTAAAACCATCGGCTTTTGCAATGTTAAAAACTCAAAAATGGCATTAGAGCCCGCACGTGAAATAACAAAATCTGTTATCGCTAATATGTCTGGCAGTTCCCCATGTATATATTCAAATTGTTTATATCCTTCTTTATTTTGTAAGCTTTCATCAAGATTACCTTTTCCGCAAAGATGAACAATTTGATATTTTTTCAGAAGTTCTGGTAACGCTTCTCGAACCGTTTCATTAATTTTCTTTGCGCCCAAACTTCCTCCCATAATTGTAATAACTGGCTTTTTACGTGAAAAACCTAAAAACACTAAACCTTTTTCACGATTTCCCTTTAGCACTTCTTCACGTACAGGAGATCCTGTATAGATTACTTTTTCTTTCGGTAAATGTTTCGCAGCTTCTTCAAATGTAACAAATATTTTCGAAGCGAAACGGAGCGCAATTTTGTTTGCTAGTCCTGGCGTCATATCAGATTCATGTAATAAAACAGGGACTCTATTTAGCCAGCCTCCAATTACGACTGGTACAGATACGAAACCACCTTTTGAAAAAATCACATCCGGTTTTAGTTTTCGAATCCTTACATACGCATCCATAACACCCTTCATTACAAGAAAAGGATCTTTTATATTTTTTAAATCAAAATAACGACGTAGCTTTCCACTTGAAATACTATAGTACGGAATGCCTTCCTTTTCTATAATCGTTTTCTCAATCCCTTGATGAGAACCAATATACGAGATATCCCAATTCTGTTCTTGTAAATGTGGAATGATGGCTAAATTAGGTGTTACATGCCCTGCCGAACCGCCACCTGTAAAGACTATTTTCTTCATACGTCTCCCCCTTCTACACTATAATACACTAAAATATCTTGCCTCAGGGTGAGAAAATACCATAGCCGTCACAGATGCTTCTGGCTCCATCATAAATCCTTCTGTTAATGAAATACCTATTTCTTCTGGATGAATAAGGCGAAATAACTTTTCTTGATCCGCAAGTTCTGGACATGCTGGATAACCGAAAGACACTCGTATCCCTCTATATTTCGTACGGAAACGTTCTTCCATCGTCAGTTCTAGTGAATCTGGAATACCCCAGCGATCACGAATGAGCATATGTGTTTTTTCAGCAAGACCTTCTGCTAGTTCAAGCGCTAACGATTGGATCGCATGGCTGCGTAAATAATCACCCTTCGCCTTCCACTCTTCAGCAATGTCCCGAACGCCTTCCCCAACCGTAACAGATAGGAAAGCAACATAGTCCATCTCATCTCCAACTGGTCGTAAATAATCACCTAAAGTACGATATGGTGCTTTTCCTTGTCTTGGGAATGTGAAACGCTCTATAACACGCGTATGATCTTCTGGATCATATATTACAATGTTTTGTCCGTCACTTTGCGCTGGGAAAAATTGATACACCGCTTTCGGTTTTAACCAAAATTGTCCTTCCTGCAATAATTCATCTATTAAATCATTTAATTCGTGTGCTCTCTTATCTCCCTCTCGCAAAAGCTTCTTCACATTTCCTTTTAATCCAAGGTGATGTCCAAGTAGCATTTGTCTATTTAAAAATGGAGCGAGATGTGCAACTGGAATATCACGTAATACAATTCGTTTTGTTGAATCAGGTATCATAACCTCTGCCTTCGCTAATGGCTCAATTACTGCTGGAATTTCTACTTTCTTCTCCTCTTTTTTTACGATATGAAGATGACGCTCTTTTTTATCTTGTTTCATCTTCTCACGCTCTTCTTCTTTTTGAAGCTTATTAATAATATCAAGACCAGTCATCGCATCACTCGCATAACATACGAGCCCTTTATATGATGGTGAAATACGATTTTCTGTAAATTTTCTCGTTAACGCTGCCCCGCCTACAACGATTGGAACATCAATATTTGCAGCTTTTAAATCTTCAGCAGTCGTTACCATTTGTTGCGCTGATTTTACTAATAAACCAGAAAGACCAATAATGTCAGGCTTCTTTTCTTGTACTTCTTGAACAATTCGATCCGAACGAACATTGATTCCTAAATTAATAATCTCATATCCGTTATTCGATAAAATAATTTCAACGAGGTTTTTCCCAATATCATGTACGTCACCTTTAACAGTTGCTAATAATACTTTCCCCTTTTTCGCACTCTCGCTAGATTCCATATGTGGCTCTAAATAGCTTACGGCAGCTTTCATACTTTCAGCACTTTGCAATACTTCGGCAACGATAAGCTCATTATTATTAAATAATCGTCCCACCTCATCCATTCCTGTCATAAGTGGGCCATTAATAATATCCAAAGGTTTTCTTCCTTCTGTAAGTGCAAGGCTTAAATCTTCTTGTAGTCCTTGTTTCGTACCTTCTACAATGTAATTTGCCAGCCTTTCATCAAGAGTTAATGTTTCTTGGGTAACGACATCTTTCTTTTTTGCCGCGCGATAAAAATTTGTAAATTCTTCTAACGTCTCTTGCGTCGTTTCAAAAAGTAGTGCATCAGCAAGACGTTTTTCTTCCTCTGGAATTGACGCATACCGTTCTAATTTTTCCGTATTCACAATTGCGTAATCTAATCCTGCTTTCGTTGCATGGTATAAAAAGACGGAATTTAATACTTCTCGGCCAGCTGGTGGTAAACCAAAAGATATGTTACTTACACCTAAAATCGTTAAACACTCTGGCAAGGCTTCTTTAATAAGGCGAATTCCTTCTATCGTCGCTGCCGCTGAACCAATATATTCTTCATCACCTGTACCTACAGGAAATACAAGTGCATCAAAAATAATATCTGACGGGCGTATACCATATTTCGTCGTCAATAACTCATAACTTCTTTTCGCGATTTCGAGTTTTCGTTCTGCACTAACCGCCATACCATCTTCATCAATTGTTCCTACAACAATAGCAGCACCATATTTCCGAAGAAGCGGCGTCACTTTTTTAAATCGTTCTTCTCCATCTTCTAAATTAATTGAATTAATAACAGCTTTTCCTTGAATATAAGTAAGAGCTCGCTCCATCACATTTTCATCTGTTGAATCAATCATAATTGGTACTTTTAACACTTTCGTAACTTCTGCCAAGAAGTTTTCCATATCTTCTATTTCATCGCGATCAGGATCTGCCATACAAATATCAATAATATGAGCATTTTTCTTCACTTGCGCTCTTGCGACTTCAGCAGCCTCTTCAAATTTCCCTTCTGCTACTAATCGTTTAAATTTACGTGACCCAATAACGTTTGTTCTTTCACCAACAAATAATGGTCTCATAGAGTCATCATATTGAAGTGCCTCTAATCCACTAACCCCGTGTCCAGCTCTTTCGTGGTGTTCACGTGGATTAAGAGAAGCTAACGCGGATTTTATTGCTTTTATATGTTCTGGTGTTGTGCCACAACAACCACCGATAATATTAACCCATCCTTCTTCAGCAAATCGCTTCACTTTTTCAGCGAGAGAAGATGGAGATTCATGATAATGTCCATCTTCATCAGGAAGACCTGCATTTGGATAACAAGAAATGTAACACTCCGACAACTCAGATAGTGAACGAATATGGTCTCTCATAAACTCCGGACCGGTCGCACAGTTTAATCCAACAGATAATGGCTTCATATGTTCTACTGATAAGTAAAAAGCCTCAATTGTTTGCCCGGCCAGAGTCGTTCCCATCGGTTCAATCGTTCCTGAAATCATAATAGGTACAATTTTATTTAGCTCATCAAAAGCTGCTTGAATTCCAATATAAGCAGCCTTCACGTTACGCATATCTTGACTCGTCTCAACGAGTAATACATCTACGTCGCCATTCAATAAGCCTCTAGCCTGCCGTGTATAGGCTTCAATTAATTCTTCAAACGTCACACCACCTGTAACACTAATCGCTTTCGTTGTTGGTCCCATTGCTCCCGCAACATATACTTCCTTCCCGCTTGCTTTGACCGCTTGCTTCGCTAAACGTGCTGCCTTCTCATTTAATTCCTCATCTAAATGAGACAACTCATAATCACTTAATACAATGTTTGTCGCCCCAAATGTATTTGTTTCAATAATATCTGCTCCAGCTTCAATATAAGCTTTATGAATCTTTAAAATGACATCAGGCCTTGTTTCTACTAAATATTCATTACAACCTTCGTACTCTTCTCCTCCGAAATCTTCCGCAGTTAAGTCCTCTTGCTGGATCATTGTTCCCATTGCACCATCTAATATTAAGATGTTATTTTGTAATTTTTCTTCTATACATTTCATCAATTAATACCTTCTTTCACTTCTTGCTTTTCTCTCACATATTTAACAAGATGTTCTGTAATTTCATATTTTAGAAATGGTGTAATAAGATAAATGCCGTTAAAATATTTCATCGCCGCATCGATCAATTCTTGTGAAATGCGAATCCCTTCTTCAATTGCTGCCTCTTTCGTTTCATGTCCATCCATTCTCTCCCTTATTTCTTCAGGTAGAGTAATACCCGGTACCTCAAAATGAAGGAAATCTGCATTCCTTTTACTTATTAATGGCATAATCCCAATAAAAATAGGTTGTTCCAAATGCTTTGTCGCTTCATACACTTCTTCAATTAACGCGATATCATAAATTGGCTGAGTTAAGAAATATTCCGCTCCAGCATCTATTTTCCGTTCCATTCGCTTAACCGCTGCTTTTAAATGTCTTACATGCGGATTAAACGCACCTCCCACTGAAAACCTTGTTGCTGGACCAATTGATTTCCCTAAAATCGAGCGCCCGTCGTTCATTTCTTTAATCATTTTAATGAGCTCAATAGAGGACAAATCATATACAGAAGTGGCACCTGGAAAATCACCAACGCGTGCTGGATCCCCAGTTAAAGCTAACACCTCTTCCATACCTAACGCTGATAGGCCTAGTAAATGAGATTGTAGTCCGATGACGTTATGGTCTCTACACGTTAAGTGCGTCAATACCGGAATATCGTGCTTCGTTAATAATGCCCCCATTGCCATATTCGAGATGCGAGGCGATGCTAATGAATTATCTGCTAGAGTAATAGCATCTGCCCCAGCTCTTTTCAATGCTCTTGCGCCTTCAAAAAATCGCTGCGTATCTAACGTTTTCGGTGGATCTAATTCCACTACTACTGTCGTTTGTTTTTTTGCTTTCTCTGCTAATGTGACATGAGCTTTTGAACGTTTCTCGTGTGTATGAACTACTTTCGGTCTTTGAATCGTATCCTTTTCTATTACAGGTGTAACATTTGCAATTGCACGTTTCATACTTTCAATATGTTCTGGAGTCGTGCCACAACAACCACCTAATAACCGAATACCTTGCTCAATAAATTTCGGTGTCATCGCTTCGAAATAAGCTGGACTTCCCTCATATACGTAACGTCCCTCCACATAATTTGGGAGACCTGCATTCGGATATGCTGACAAGTAGCCATTTTGCGGAATCGATATCATTTTAAAAGCTTCCGTCATGTGAAGTGGCCCTAGTTGACAGTTCAATCCAACGACATTTGCACCGTAATCTAAAAGCTGTTTTAATATTTCATTTACATCATTTCCATTTTGAGTTGTACCTGCCTCATGCAATGCTAATTGAGCTACAATTGGAATATTCGTTTGTTTTCGTAACACCTGAACAGCATGAAGTAATTCAAACTCATCATAGAAAGTTTCTAATAGCAGTCCATCAACCTGTTCTTCTAGTAATGCACTTGCCTGTTCCAGTAACATAAATTCTCTTTCCATATCAGTTGTCGTAACAGCTCCGATATGTTTCATACCACCAATTGTTCCTAAAATTGCATTTCTGTCTGTAACAGATGCTTTCGCCAGTTTTACTGCGGCTCTATTAATTTCAGTAACTTGATTTTCTAAACCATAAATACGTAATTTCGCTTCATTTGCTCCGTACGTATTTGTTTGAATCACATCAGCCCCAGCAGCTACATATTGCTTATGAATCGATATAATTAAATCTGGATCAGATATATTCAATTCTTCAAAACTACTTTGCAAACCATGTGAATGTAATAACGTCCCAACCGCACCATCACCTATTACAATTCCTTTTGATAATAAATCTAGTAATTTCACAAATCTCCCTCATTTCTATCAATATAAAAACCCCCTCTTCACTTTGAAGAGGGGGACATAATTGTTCCTCCTCTTATTATGCAAAACATTCGTTTTGCAGGTATTAGCACCGTTTCAAACATTTCGTTTGAAGGTTGCTGGGTTTCACAGGGCCTTTCCCTCCACCGCTCTCAATAAGAGTTTGTCTTTATTATTTTATTTATGTAGCTAAAAGGAAATACGTTCCCCTTTTAACAATGTTTGTTAATTTTTTAATAAATTTAGCATGCACAAATGCAAAAGTCAATGACACTTGCGGAAAAATAAAAATTATTTAAAATAAAGTTGCAATTCAATTATCTTTTGTTGTAAAGTTAAAAACATAATAAAAATTTCATACGAACATTCTTATCTAGAGAGGTAGAGGGACTGGCCCTATGACGCCTCAGCAACCATTAACATTTGTTAATAAGGTGCTAATTCCAGCAAATTGTGAAAGATTTGACAGATGAGAAGAAGACTCTATTCAAACCGAAAGCCTTCTTCTTTAGAAGGCTTTTTTTATTTTACCCCGCTATTTGAGGGCAGTAAGATTCCCAACTCAAAATTCAGCTGGAACAAAGAAGTTAGGTGGGAATCAACTGCCCGTAAAAGCCCGATTGGTGAGGGCTGATAATCAGTGGGGGATGCCCCCCTCACTTATTAAAGTTTCACTTTACATTCACTTAATTGTTAATTTAAAAAGGAGGAATTTTCACATGTCAACTATTGAAACAAAACTAGCACAAATCGGAAACCGGAGCGAAACTACAACAGGAACTGTTAACCCACCTGTTTATTTTTCAACTGCTTATCGTCATGAAGGAATTGGTAACTCTACTGGCTTTGACTATTCACGAACTGGCAATCCAACTCGTGGTCTTTTAGAGCAGGCAATCGCAGACTTAGAATATGGTGAACAAGGTTATGCCTGTAGTTCAGGGATGGCAGCTGTTCTCCTCGTCCTCTCCCTATTCCGTTCTGGAGACGAACTTATTGTATCCGAAGATTTATACGGGGGCACTTATCGATTATTTTCTGAGCACGAAAAAAAGTGGAATGTTCGATGTAGATACGTAAATACACAATCTATTAAACAAATTGAGCAAGCTATCACAACTGAAACGAAAGCTATTTTCATAGAAACTCCAACTAATCCGTTAATGCAAGTTACTGATATTGCCGCTGTCGCAACTGTAGCGAAAAGACACGGACTACTTCTTATTGTAGACAACACATTCTATACGCCTTATATACAGCAGCCATTAACAGAAGGTGCCAACATTGTACTTCATAGCGCAACGAAATATTTAGGGGGACATAACGATGTCCTAAGCGGACTTGTCGTTGCAAAAGGAAAGGAACTTTGTGAGGAAATCGCTCATTATCATAATGCCTCTGGTGCGGTCTTAAGTCCATTTGACTCATGGCTATTAATTCGTGGTATGAAAACGTTAGCGCTTCGCATGAGACAACATGAAGAAAATGCAAAAGCAGTTGTTGCTTATTTAAATGATGAAGACGGGGTGACAGATGTATTTTATCCTGGAAGAGGTGGCATGATCTCATTTCGTCTGAAAGATGAAACATGGATTAATCCATTCTTACAATCTTTATCCTTAATTACATTTGCTGAAAGTCTTGGTGGTGTTGAAAGTTTAATGACGTATCCAGCAACGCAAACACACGCTGATATTCCTGAAGAAATCAGAACAGCAAACGGTGTATGTAATCGTCTTCTGCGATTTTCCGTTGGCATTGAAAATAGTAACGATTTAATTCAAGACTTAAAGCAAGCCATTAAACTTGTAAAAGAAGGTGTAAGAATATGAGTTATTCTATAGATACACTCTTACTGCACAACCAATATAAACATGACTCACAAACAGGAGCTGTTAACGTTCCCATCTATAATACATCAACATTCCACCAGTTTGATGTAGATACGTTCGGAAAATATGACTATAGTCGCTCTGGTAATCCAACTCGTGAAGCTCTTGAAGATATCATTGCTTTATTAGAAGGAGGAACAAAGGGATTTGCCTTCGCATCAGGAATTGCAGCGATTTCTACTGCATTCCTCCTTCTTTCACAAGGCGATCACGTACTCATTTCAGAAGACGTATATGGAGGAACTTACCGAATTATAACTGAAGTGCTCTCCCGTTACGGTGTGTCACATACATTTGTTGATATGACAAATGTAGAAGAAATAAAGCAAAACATTAAGCCAAACACAAAACTCTTTTATGTGGAAACACCCTCTAATCCACTTTTAAAAGTGACAGATATTTGTGCTGTTTCTAAACTTGCAAAATCTATTGACGCCCTTACTTTTGTTGATAATACATTTTTGACACCACTATTCCAGAAACCACTTGATCTTGGTGCCGATGTCGTTCTTCATAGTGCCACAAAATTCATTGCCGGTCATAGTGATGTTACTGCCGGATTAGCGGTTGTAAAAGATGCCGAACTCGCTCAAAAACTTGGATTTTTACAAAATGCATTCGGCGCTATTTTAGGTCCTCAAGATTGTTCTCTAGTACTTCGCGGTCTAAAAACATTGCATGTACGTCTTGAGCATTCAGCTGCAAACGCCAATAAAATTGCACATTATTTACAAGAGCACACTAAAGTTAAAAATGTCTATTATCCTGGCTTACAAACACATCTTGGATTTGATATTCAACAATCTCAAGCTACATCAGCCGGAGCTGTCCTATCTTTCACTTTACAATCAGAAGACGCACTCCGCCAATTTTTATCAAAAGTAAAATTACCTGTCTTTGCAGTGAGTTTAGGAGCTGTCGAATCGATTCTTTCCTACCCAGCTAAAATGTCACATGCAGCACTGTCGCAAGAAGCTCGTGATGAAAGAGGGATTTCTAATTCATTACTTCGGTTATCTGTCGGCCTTGAAAATGTTGACGATTTAATATCCGATTTTGAAAATGCCCTTTCTTATGTAGAAGAACCTGTCAATGCATAGAACGAACAGAAGATATGAAATTAATTTTTCATATCTTCTGTTTTATGCCATTAAGTATATTTTTTACTTTTCGTATAGTTCATAAAAAAACGAAAGAGCACCATCTATTTCTAAATAATGAATTAATTGATATATTAAGAAGTAAAAAAGGGGCAAAAATAATGGATACTTGTGCAGATGTTTTAATCGTTATCGATTTACAAAATGGAGTATGTTATAGCGAAGAGCATTTATTCGATTTACAAAATTTACTTACAAAAGTAAATAAAAGAATTTCTTCATACAGAAAATCAAATAAACCAATCATTTTTATTCAACATTGTGATGATGATTTAGTACCCGAAAAAGAACTTTGGGCTATTCATGCTGATCTAGATGTTCAGGAACAAGATTTTTTTGTAAGAAAAACACATGCCAATTCATTTTATAAAACAAACTTGAAAGAGATTTTAGAACAATTATCTGTACACCGTATTGAATTTTGTGGTGCCCAAACAGAGTACTGTATGGATGCTACGATTAAATTTTCCCATGGACTAGAATACGAAAACTTCATGGTACAGAAAGCAACCTCTACGTTAAATAATCCATTTATGTCCGCAAAAGAGACAATTGATTTTTATGAAAATATATGGAACTGCAGATTTTTAAAGCTGATAAAAGATGAAATCTAGAATATATAACTAATGTCTTGGTAATTCTAAAATTTATCAGCTATACTCAAATATTTTGTTATCACCATAAAGAAGCTGACTACATTCAGCTTCTTTTCTTTTAACCTGTTTTATATTCTATATATAACATTATAATTCCTTTTTCTTATTATTTTAAAAATTTTGTATATTCATTTGAAAGAATAAGAAAATCATGATAAAATTGTGTTACAAATATATCTATATCTTTCAATTTTTAAAACGCATTAAAATTTTCACCCAAAAATGTCATTTTACAAAACCATGCAAATTTATCTACTTTATTTACATCAGGGTCTCTTTTCTTACAATTTCTTTACTTTAGGACTTTTTTTCTGCAACAACTGTTTTCTTTTCTTTAATTTTTTGGTATGTATAGTATGGTATAACAGCTCACACGGAGGTGGAAAAGAACATGTTAGAAACCTTTCAAAAAGAAATAGAACTATATGAAAGCAATGCAGAATTATTGAAAGTACTTGCTCATCCTGTTCGCTTATGTATTGTAAAAGGATTAATTGAACGTGGTCCAAGCAACGTTTCTACAATGTACACTGGCTTAAATATGCCACAATCTACAATTTCACAGCATTTAGCAAAATTAAAAAGTGCTAAAATCGTTTCCAGTGAAAGAAAAGGATTAGAAATTTATTACAAAGTAGAAAACGAGACAATCATTCAACTCGTTCGCGTATTATTAGGTTAAGAGCTCATAAACAGAGAAAAAGGGCGTATTTTATATTTTTCATCTCATATCTTTAATATAAATATATATCATGAGAGAAAATATATGATGCTACATAATTAAAAAGTCGTATTAAAAAACAAGACACAGAAATATGCTGTGTCTTGTTTTTTTATATTTTTAAATACTGATCCAAGTGTAACTGTTGCATATGTTTCGTATGTATCACAACATCAAATGCACTCCCTAATCCTCCGCTCAAAATCATAGAACGAACTGCACGATTTTGTTTTTGAGTTTCAGAAAAAGGATTTCGATCTTGGTGACCCGTAAGCTGATCTAATATTCCTGCTGCTAACAAAAACTCAGATTGCTTCTTATGCCATACTATATTCATGCCTTGCAGGCTAAACATCTCTTTCAGCTCGTCCCAATGAATATGAGTAGTAAGATCCATTTCACCTGGATGCGCTAAAGGATTACGGATTAACTTATGCTCGTAATATCCTCGTAAACTTCCTTCTTGATGTGCAGGATGCATCCATTCTTCTTTTGTGTATCCATAATCAACGGTAATACATACACCTCGTTGAAACCATTTCGCAATTTCTTCTATATATTCTTCCATCGCAAGTGGCACTTCAAAACGCTGACCTTCAGCAAGATGAATATTATATTTCAATAAGTATCGACCAATACTTTTCTGTAGCGGTCTACATACTTCTGCGAGTTTCCCTTCCTCTGTGTACGTAACACGTACTTCATACAATATTCCATTTCTCTTCTCAATTACTTCAACAGGAAATGCATCAAATAACTCATTCGAAAAAAGAATCCCTTCGAACGATTCTCCCATTTCACTATGCGACGTATAATACGACACATTAGAAAACGAACAAAGATTTTTCTGCTGTAAGTTTCTATGAAAAGGGCTCATTTCAATCATTGAATAGTTTAAATCAATAAAGGTTTCTGGAGATACTTGCTTCCACTCTTGTAAAACATCATAGGCAAACCTTCCTGTTCCCCCACCAATCTCACAAATATTCGGAGCAACTTCACCATTTTCAACAAGACGAATAAAAAATTTAACAAATGTTTTTGCAAAAACAGAGGATACGTTGCTACTTGTAAAAAAATCCCCTTGTCTTCCAATTTTTTCACGTTCCTTCATATAATAGCCATGTCCCTCTGTGTACAATACGAGGTTCAT
The DNA here is from genome assembly GCF_052947655.1 of Bacillus pretiosus. Taxonomy (NCBI): domain Bacteria; kingdom Bacillati; phylum Bacillota; class Bacilli; order Caryophanales; family Bacillaceae; genus Bacillus; species Bacillus pretiosus. Next base: position 4,134,971 of record NZ_CM129593.1, read on the forward strand.
ATACGTACTATATGAAATTGAATAATCCTTCTCTTTCTCCATCCATTCTTTTAAAATGAGCTCCATCTCCATACTAGCTCCTTACTGTAAAAATGGATTATTTTCTTTTTCAAAACCAATGCTTGTTTCTGGACCATGTCCACATAGCACCGCTGTTTCATCTGGTAATACAAATAATTTTTCTTCAATACTTCCAATCAATTCAGCAAAACTTCCACCGGGTAAATCTGTTCTTCCGATGCTCATTTGGAACAATACATCACCAGAAAATACAGCATTCGCCTCTTTACAATAATAAGAAATACTGCCTGGAGAATGTCCTGGCGTCTCAAAAATCTCAAAATTAAATGAACCAATTGCTAATGCACCTTCTGCATCAATAATATGATCTGCTGGTTTTGCTGTAATACTGCGATTCATCATAAAAATTTGAGAGCCATTTACAGTTGCATCGCCTAACCAATCTGCTTCTTCTTTATGTACGTACACAGGAATATGAAAAGCGTCTCTTACCGCGTCAACAGCACCAATATGATCAAAGTGAGCATGTGTTAATAAAACAGCAAGTGGCTTTAATTGTTCTTCTTGTAAATATGTAACGAGCTTCTCTCCTTCGTGACCAGGATCAAAGATAATACACTCATTTTGATCATTCGTTAAAATATAAGCATTCGTTTGTAATGGGCCTAACGGCATTTGTATCCATTTCATATGAAAATCTCCTCCAATTATTAAACTTACTTTCAATGATACAACATTTTTTTCTCTTAGGAAAAGAAAGGATGCTATCTCGACAATCATTTTTAAAACATGTACAATATAAAAGAGTTAATATTCTAAAAACTCATATTGAGGAATGGGTAGACAGAGGAGGATATTGTATGGGCCTTGTTATTATTTTTGCGCTAGTCACTCTGTTAGCTGTATTCGCTACGCTTAGAACTCTTCGCGAAAAAAACTTATTCGCGGGCGGCTTTGCAATTGCAACTGTACTCGTTTTCGGATGGTTTACGATCATGACTGTTCTATATAACGGGTACCCACCAGCAGCTTAATTCATTTACATGTTATTCTTCATCAAGATTTCACACAAAAAGAGGAAGGGTTTCCCCTTCCTCTTTTCATATTTCACAACTTATACCATCTTCGCTTCGTATTTGTGCTTTTTTACAAGCCAAGCTCCTCCGATAACACCTGCATCATTACCAAGTATTGCAATCGCTAACTTTGTGCTCTTTACAGCACGTGAGAAAGCATATTGCTCGAAATAACGTTGAATTGGCTCTAATAGTGCATCTCCAGCTTTAGACACGCCCCCGCCAATAACAATTTTCTCTGGGTTCAACGTACTAGCAAGGTTCGCTACAGCTAACCCTAAATAAGAAGCTACTTTTTCTACTACTTCGCCTGCTAGCTCGTCACCTTGTCCAAGTGCTTCAAACACATCTTTTGATGTAATACGCCCTTCTTCTGCTAACATAGAACGTAGAACACTCTCTTTATTAGTCTCTTGTATTTTTTGCATAGCAACACGCACAATACCCGTTGCAGATGCTACAGTTTCTAAGCAACCAGACTTCCCGCAATTACATGGGAAAGCATTCTCTGTAACTACTGTAATATGTCCAATCTCACCAGCAGCCCCGCTTACGCCGTGTACAATCTCACCATTGGCGATTACACCACCACCAACACCAGTGCCAAGTGTCATACAGATTAAATCTTTTGCTCCTTCACCAGCACCTTTCCACATTTCACCAAGTGCTGCTAAGTTTGCATCATTATCAATAACAACAGGTAATCCTGTTTCTACTTCTAATAAATCTTTTAACGGATAGTTTTTCCATCCTAAATTGACCGCTTCATAAATCATTCCAGACGCCACGTGTACAGGACCAGGAGCTCCCATACCAATACCGATTAACTTGCTTTTCAATTCACCTAACTCTTCTAACTTTTTATCAATAGCTTTCGCTACATCAAGCGTAATATGTTTTCCTTGCTCATTTGTATTCGTAGGGATTTCCCACTTATGTAAAATTTCACCGTACACATTAATAAATGCTAATTTAATTGTTGTACCACCAAGGTCAACCCCAACTAACCATTTCTCTTCCATGTTGCTTACCTACCTTTATCTAATTCTTATTTAGCTCTTTTTGAATTTCTTGCTTCAATAAAAATAAAGCTGTTTGATAGTCTTGTGGATCGATTAACTGTGATTGATTTAATTCACGCAATTCATCTTGCATTAATTGTAAATCTGCAATTCGATCACCCGTATAAATAATCGTACCAAATTTCTTTAGCAATTGCTGAATATCATAAATAGATACCATTTTATCACCCTCTATGCTCACTTACTATAAAAAATTATAATAAGAAAACGTTCACATATTTTATTATAATCAAGAAGAAAAAGTCTCGTCAATTTTTATTTGTCTATACAAGCCCATTTTTAACCACTGTTCCTTTTTCTGTAATAATTTTTTCTACGTTTTTATCAAACGGCTCTACTGGAATATGTTCTACTATTTGAAAACTATAAGCTAATGATAGCGTTTTCCCTTTATAATGCACGAGATAACGATCATAATACCCACCGCCATATCCAATCCGTTCTCCTCGCTCTGTATAAGCTACGCCTGGCACGATTTGAAGATCAATGTCATCTGCATTCACTTCTTCCGTACGCGCTGGAATTGGTTCACGTAAATTCATATACACTATTTCTAATTGATCAAAATTACTAATTTGCCGGAAAGACATTGTTCGTGTTCCTTTGTTACACTTTGGAACAACAACTTTCTTTCCTTCTTCCCAAGCTTTTTCGATAATAGCATATGTATTCACTTCATTTTCCATTGAGAGAGTGATTCCAATTGTTTTAGCTTCAGCCCACTCTTTTTGCGCATACAACGAAAATGCAATTTGCTCTGATAAAGTTGTATACCGTTCTTCTGATAAAGAATTCATGTGCTCTATTATTTGTTTACGTAAACGTACTTTCTCTTCTCTCACACACTTTCCCCCTCACAGTGATACTTTGCTCTACGATGATAGTGTATCACTTTTAACAGAGGAATCGAATAAAAAAAGAAACAGTAGGAAAATATTCCTACTGCTTACTTTGTTTCACGGTGTAACGTAGACTTCTTGTCACGCTTGCAATACTTTTTAAGCTCGATACGCTCAGCGTTGTTACGTTTGTTTTTCTTTGAGATATAGTTACGATCTCCGCATTCTGTACATGCTAGAGTAATATTCACACGCATTCTTATTCCCTCCAGTACTAATAACTTAAATCAGACTATACTATAATACCACTTTTAAAATAAAAATTCTACACCTTTTGATATTGTCTAATTTTTTCTATAAGATTTTTCATGTTTTCCCTTGCTATTACTGGGTTTCTGGCATGCGAATACACTAAAAATTTCGGTTGTTTTGTGTCAGAAACGATATAAGACCACTCTTTTTCGGTATATTTGAACTGTACTCCTTCAAATATACCTTCTTCCTTTCTTTCCATATCAGCCAATAATTTCCTCATTACTTTTCCTTTTTCATTCCATGAACATACAACTTCATCACAAAGTAGATAGAGCGGCGGTGATTGCTCTACTATGCTGAGAAATGTTTTCCCCTGCAATGCTATTAACTCGAATAATTTTCCAATTCGATATAAAATATCTCGCTTCCATCTCGCTTGAAACGACTTTTTTTCATCCTGCGTATAAAATAGAAGGTAACATTCTCCTAATTTCAAAGACATCGGGTAAATATTTCCTGCCGATTCAAGTAATAAATCTGGAATATCCACCTCTTCAAAATCTGTTCCTTGGTAAATATTACTATGATTATCATATAACTCGAAATAATTTCCTTGCTCTGAAAACATAAGTGCCATATTTGCTTTACTTGATTTCATCAAAGCTTTCACATGATCCTTTTGTTCGCCCGCATAAATCCATGTAACTGTGCATCCGAGCCTTTGTAAAAAGAGCATCAATAAATGTTGTAACATATCATTCCTCTTATTAATAAGAAGATGAAACTTTTGTTTTTGTATTTTCTCAATATCAACGCGCTCTAATACAGCCTCTATATAATCATGTAAAGAAACGTGGACTAGCTTATTCCGTCCCATTTCTTTCTCACATACGTAATAAAACGACTCAGACATATATACTTGTTCTATCGCTTTTTGCTGCTTATACGTTAATTGTACCCCATCCTTACCATATAACTTTATAACAACCTCTTTTTCATTTTCTACTTGAATGAAAACCCCACCAGCACATTGTAAATCCTGAATGCTATACTGAAAAAGCGATTCGTTCATTTCTTTGCATTCCATCGTATGAACCCCGATACCATGAATCGCATGAAGAAAGAGATTTTTATAAGAAGTCGTTTCTATATGTTCTTGACTCCCAATTAATATACTTTCTCCTTTGGCAAAAAGAGATCCATACGCCATCGCAACCTTCACAATAAATTGAGGAGTGATTTCAACATTACCTCTTCCTACAATGCGGCTTTTTTGCAACCATCCTGCACTCTTTTCACTTTCTTGAACACCAGCCGATCCTACTACTGAATAGCTGTCAATTGCCTTATATGGCCATAGTTTTCCCTTTTGCTTAATTACCGTACTTTTCCCTATATGACAATGATCCGCTACAATGCTTTTTTGAAACAGTGTAACGTCATCTTCCACCATTGTATGCTCTCCTATGGTCGTTTCTAATAGCTCGCAATACTGACCAATGTGCGCATTTGCAAAAACAATACTTTTTTGAAGATGAGAATAACTTGAAACAACACTATTTTTCCCGATAATAGAGTATGGCTCAATTACAGCTCCAACACCAATCTTTGCTCCTTCTCCAATAAAAGAAGGACCGTGAATTTTCGTTCCTTTTCCAATCGTCACACCTTCCCCCATCCATACCATCGGCAATACTTCCGTGTAAGGAATAGGTACTTGCAATTTTTTCGTTAACAAATCAAATTGTGCTTGTCGATATTGATCAAATGTACCGATATCTAACCAATAACCTTCTGACAAATATGCAAATAACGCGTTCTTATTTGCCAAGAGCGGAAACACATCTTGACTGAAATCAAAAAACTCTCGGGGCGGTATGTAAGAAAAAATTTCTGGCTCCATAATATATATACCTGTATTCACAATATTAGAGACTACTTCATTCCAGCTCGGTTTTTCTATATATCGTGTAACCTCTTGTTCTTTGTTCATTACAACTAAACCGAATGAGAGTGGGTTTTCTACTTCCTTTACAAACATAGTTACCATTCTTTTCTTTTGTTCATGAAACGTAATTCCTTCTGATAATTGAAAATCAGTTAACGCATCCCCGCTTATCACAACAAACGTTTCATCTAAAAATGTTTCCGCTTGTTTAATACTCCCTGCGGTTCCAAGCGGGGGAGAATCTTCAAAGTAGTACAAGTTAACTCCCCATTTGCTACCGTCTCCAAAATATTGCTTAATGGCCGTACTCATATACTGAACTGTAATTGCAATTTCACGAATCCCATGCTGACGTAATAATTCAATATTGTATTCCAAAACTGGCTTTTCTAATAACGGTAACATCGGCTTTGGAGTATTACATGTTAATGGTCTAAGGCGTCGTCCTTTTCCTCCAGCTAAAATAACCCCCTTCATATACTTCAGCCTCCACTTATATAATGATCAGTAACTTCATATACGATATGTATATTATCTCCCCCGCATTAACTAGCAGTATAAAATGAAACTTTAATTAGTAGGGATTTTGTGCATCTCCCACTGATTATTAGCCTTGACCACTCGACTCGGGCTTTTACAGGCAGTAAAACTCCCTATATACATGTACCTTTTCAACACCACAAAAGAAAGCGCTTACCATTAACTTAGTAAAATATCCCTTAATAAGTGAACAACATATATGTCCTATTTTTTCCATTATATTATGATACATCTTATCATCATAAACTAAAGGAAACAACGAGCTTTTTTTGTCATGTTTTGACTAAAAAAAGCAGGTGATGTTTCACCTGCCTTTTTTCTTTATTCATTTAATAAGTAATGCTTTCCTTTTACTAAATAAAAAACATTTTCAGCAATATTTGTAATATGATCTGCTACACGCTCGATATATCTCGCCACAAAGGATAATTGTGTAATTTGTGTAATTGCTTCTGGTTGTTCTGGAACTGAAGATATAAATTCACGAATCGCTTTCCCATATATTTCATCAACTGAATCATCCATTTCGGCAATTTGTTTCGCAAAAGTTAAATTTTCTTGCTCATATGCTTCTAGCGCTAACTGTAGCATCTTATTTGCAATTGCAAACATTTCATCAAGATTGTGCAAACTAACAACCACCTCTTTTTCCCCAAGACGAATTGTTGATTTCGCAATATTAACAGCATGATCTGCAATACGCTCTAAATCTGTCGCTGTTTTAATTGAAATGAAAATCCTTCTTAAATCACTTGCTACAGGTTGCTGCTTCGTAATAAGCATAAGCGCAAGATCATTTATTTCCTCTTCTAAATTATCCATACGATAATCACCATCTATTACCTCTAACGCTTTCTCTACATCCCTTTTATGAAGACCTTCCATAGCAAGCAATAAAGCTTCCCTCGCTAGCTCTCCAAGCTCAATCACCTTTTGCTGTAACATTTTTAAATCACATTGAAACTGTTCTCTTACCATTGTTTCTTCCCCCTCAATATTATGTGCCATTATATATAGATCTCCTACCTAGCCTACTTGTAATAAGCCTTAAGATAGGAGAAGTATTACTTCTCTAATTAAATGAGGTAAAAATAAGAAATACCCTCTGTTAAGAGGGTATTTGCTCTTAGCCTTGCAACGATATCAACCGAATCGGCCTGTAATATAATCTTCTGTACGCTTATCTGAAGGTGTCGTAAATAATTTATTTGTATCTGTATACTCCACAACTTCTCCACTTAAGAAGAAAGCAGTTTTATCTGAAATACGTGCCGCTTGTTGCATGTTATGCGTTACGATCACAATACTAAAGTCTTTCTTTAACTCTTGAATTAATTCTTCTACTTTTAATGTTGAAATTGGATCTAGTGCCGATGTTGGCTCATCCATTAAAATAACGTCTGGTTCAATTGCTAAACAACGTGCGATACATAGACGCTGTTGCTGTCCACCAGATAAACCGTATGCATTATCATGCAAACGATCTTTTAACTCATCCCAAATCGCTGCTCCACGTAAACTTTTTTCAACAATTTCATCCAATGTTTTTTTATCACGAATACCATGGATTTTCGGGCCATATGCTACATTTTCATAAATAGATTTCGGAAATGGGTTTGGCTTTTGGAACACCATTCCCACATGAGTTCTTAATTCTTCAACTGGGTATGATTTTTCAAATATATTGCGCTCTCTATATTCAATTACACCTGTAGTTCGCACGATTGGTACTAACTCTACCATACGATTTAATGTTTTTAAGTACGTTGATTTACCACAACCACTTGGCCCGATAATTGCTGTAACTTCATTCTCATGAATGCTTAAGTTAATATCTTTTAAAGCATGGTCTTCTCCGTACCATAAATTTAAGTTTTTCGTATCAAATACTACTTTCTTTGGTGCAGTCTCGATTTTCTCCTCGTTTTTCACCTGTACATTTACTACTGTTGCTACCATTTGAATTCCCCTTTCATCCATTTCCAACTTATTTTCGATTTCGTAACCATAAGACAAATATATTGATAAAGAGTAATAAACCTAACAAAACAATCATCCCAGCAGCTGCTACATACTGAAATTCTTCTTGCGGTCTACTCATCCAATTAAAAATTTGAATTGGTAAAACTGTAAATCTATCAAACATACTAAATGGAACATAATTTGCAAATGCAAGTGCCCCGATAACTAATAGCGGTGCCGCTTCTCCAATCGCCCTTGATATCGCTAACGTACAACCCGTTATAATTCCTGGGAAAGCAGATGGCAATACAATTTGATACATCGTTTGCCACTTCGTAGCACCTAATCCGTAAGAGGCTTCTAATAATGAACTTGGTACAGATCGTATCGCTTCTTGACTCGCTACAACAACTGTCGGTAAAACGAGTAAACTCATCGTCAGTGCCGCCGCAATAATACTCTCTCCTAAATGAAGAGCATATACAAAAATAGTTAAGCCGAGTAATCCAAATACAACGGAAGGTACTCCTGCTAACGTTTGATTATTAATTTCTATTACCTTTTTAAATATAGATTCCTTCGCATATTGCTCCAAATAAAGAGCAGTTCCAACTCCAAATATAAAGGAGACTGGTATAACAATACTCATAAATAATATTGTTCCTGACAAAGCTGCAGCAATCCCAGCTTCTTTCGGATTACGCGAAGCGAAGTTTGTAAAGAAATCTAACGAAAGGTAACTTATACCTTTTTCAAAAATTTGAAAAAGCAAAATAAGCAGTATTACTATTGAAAACAAAATTGCTATATAAAATAACAACTTGTAAACTCGGTCTTTAAAAAAACGTGATGCCATATTTTCTTGTATTTTTTTATGATTCAACATTCGCATATTATGTCACCCTCCTAAAGCGGCGCATAATAGAGTGTGAAATGATGTTCATTATAAGAGTAAACAAGAATAACGTTGCGCCTACAGCATACATGCTGTAATACGTAATTGTTCCATGCGGAGCATCACCTAAGCTCACTTGCACAATATAGGCTGTTAGCGTTTGAATAGAGTGTGTCGGATCGAGCGATACATTCGGCGTGGATCCCGCTGCAATTACAACTATCATCGTTTCGCCAATTGCTCTGGAAGCAGCTAATAGGATTGCTGCGATAATCCCTGTAAAAGCCGAAGGAAACACGACTTGTTTTACCATCTCAAACCGAGTTGCTCCAAGTGCTAACGAAGCTTCTTTCGTTCCTTTCGCTACAGCTCTCATCGCGTCTTCAGATAGAGATGCAATTGTAGGTATCATCATAAAGCCAATAACAATACCTGGACTAATCGCATTAAAAAACTGTAAATCTGGTATAATCCGTTGTAAAAGTGGTGTGACAACTGTTAATGCAAAAAAACCATATACAATTGTCGGGATACCTGCTAATAGTTCTAACATCGGTTTTAATACTTTCCTTGCACTGCTTGAAGCATATTCGCTTAAAAATACGGCACACGCTAAACCGATAGGAATTGCTACGAACATGGCAATTGCTGTTACAAGGAACGTTCCACATATAAGTGGTAATATACCGAATTTAGGATTTTCAAAAAAAGGTAACCATTCTTTTCCCGTCAAAAAGGAGTGTAATGGTATTTTTTGAAAAAACATCATTGTTTCATTTGCCAATGTAAAAATAATTCCAAGTGTCGTTACAATAGACACGCTAGCAATTATTTTTAGTAATAACGGAACTATTCGATTGATTCGCTGCGTTTTTTTTCTTTGTTTTGTATTTCTTTCAATCAAATTTTGTACAGAAAATGTAATTTGACTTTTGTCATTATGAGCCAAAGATGAAAACCCCTTTCCACCCTGACATTACCTTTTTATTTCTGTTAACATCCGCAGCTGTTCATTATATTTTTCTTTTGGTAATTTTACATATCCAACCTCTTCAGCGAGATTACCAACATGCTGAATCATAAACTCAATATAATTTGCTACATTCATTTTATTTCGGATAGATGCATCATTCACATAAGCAAATAGTGGCCTAGATAATGGCTTATACTTACCTGATTGAATGGTATCTTTCGTCGGAAGTACACCATTCACTTTTATTGCTCTCACCTTATCTCGATTGGCCATATAATAAGCATATCCTACAAAAGCAATGGCATTTTTATCATTCATTACCCCTTGCATAATAACTTGATCATCTTCAGACAAAGAGACTTTTTTTACAATGCGACTATTTTGTAAGATGACATTTTGAAAATAATCATACGTACCAGAGTCTACACCTGGCGCATAAAACTTCACCTGTTCACGTGGCCATGAAGAATGAATTTGTGACCATCGCTTTTCGTTTCCATCTTCACTCCATAATAGACGTAACTCGTCTACCTTCATATTGTTTACCCAAGTATTTTGGCGACTCACAACGATCGTAAGACCATCGTAAGCGACTTCAAACGGTGTAAACTGAATAGAGTTTTTCTTCATTTCATTTTCTTCCACTTGTTTCATTGCTCTCGAAGCATTATTTATATCTACTTCTCCTTTACTGAAACGATTAAATCCTCCTCCTGTTCCAGAAACACTGATAGAAATTTTCACGTTTGGATGCGCCTTTGTATATTCCTCCGCTACTGCTTCTATAATAGGGAAAACTGTTGAGGATCCATCAACTCTCACTTCTCCCATTTCATTCACAGCAAATACAGTAGACGTGCCAACATAAAGAAAACATGTCGACAGCATGAAAACTTTAATCGATGCACTTATCCATTTCACGTGTTCTTCCTCCTAGAAGTAACCGGAAATAACAGGATTACAGATATAAGAATACTGCTAAACTATTAATTCGGTTTTAATTGTTTGTAAAAGTTTTGTAAAGTTCCACAAGAATCAACATAAGGGGAAACTTGAATCCGTAGCCACCGTTCATCTTCACTGATGATTGGTCTATAAAACCGTTCTCCTTCAGAGGAGATACATACATATCATTTGTGAGATTCCTCAATTTTCCGATATGATATGCTTGTCCATTTTATTAAAACGTATGCATGAACCATAAAAAAAAGCACACTATCTTTTCAGATAGTGTGCTTTTTTTACAACTTTTTTATTCGTCATCTTGATCTTGATTTTTCTTTTTCTTTTTATTATCTATTTCCTCTTTTGAAGCTTCGCCATTTTCTATTTTTTTCAAATCAAAGTACGCGTCCATAATATCACGACTAATATATCCGTTAATACCTGATTTATCATCCACCCAAGGTACAACAACAGAAAATGCTACTTCAGGGTCTTCAAGTGGCGCATAACCTACTAACGTTAAGTTATATGTTTCTTTACGCTCACCGTTTGCCTTTCTACCTATCTCTTTATCTCCGCCATACACAGTTTGAGCTGTACCTGTTTTACCAGCAGCTTTATATGGTGCACCTGTAAAGTATTTCGTAGCTGTACCACCAGAATCGTTAAATACTTGTCTAAATCCTTCTTGAACACGTTTAATTTGTGATTCAGGCATATCAATACGATTTAGTACTTTCGGTTCCATTGAATGAACCACTTTTCCAACTTCGTCTGGTTTCACTGCCGGTTGACGAATTTCTTTCACAACTTGCGGCTGCATACGGTAACCACCATTTGCAATTGTTGAAACATATTGCGCTAATTGAAGTGGTGTATACGTATCATACTGTCCAATTGATAAATCTAATAAGAAACCTGGCTGAATTCCTTTACCTGTTTGGCCCGCTGATTCATTCGGTAAATCAATACCTGTTTTCACACCAAGTCCAAACTGTCCGAAATAATAACGCATCGTATCAAATGCTTTTTGTGGTATATCTAACGTACCACCTCTCACATATTGAACACCTGCGAGATTCATCGCCGTTTTAAACATATAAACGTTAGAAGACATTTTTAATGCTGTCAAATCATTAATAGATCCCATCGTCTTCCAAGAAGATTTTTTCGGCGTTCCTTTCAATACGATTGGTTCATCAAGTTGGTAGGAACCTGGTTGAATGGCATTTGTTTGATATCCTGTAAGTACCGTCGCACCTTTTACAGTTGATCCCATCGGATAAGAGCTTGTCATCGTTCCTAATGCGAAATCTTGCACTTTCGTTTCGCCATTTTCTTCCACTAACTGTTTCCCTGCCATAGATAAAACTTCACCATTTTTCGGATTCATCATTACAACAAATGCACGATCTAAAAGAGGTTGTCCCCCTTTATATCTCAATAAATTTTTAGTGATAATTTCTTCTACACGCTTTTGTAATTCCATATCAATTGTTAAATTCAGATTGTTACCACTTTGCCCTTTTGATACATTAATCGTTTCTAAAATATTACCGTTTTTATCTGTAATATTTCTCACTTCCGCTTTATTACCGTGCAAACTATCTTCATATTGCTGCTCAAGATAACTTTTCCCTACGCGGTCATTTCGATTATAATCACGAACAAGATAGTAATCTAGTCTTTCTCTCGGTAAACCTTCATCAGACGTTGACACCCCGCCAAGTACACTTCGGAATAAATCATCATAAATATACTTTCGATCCCAATCAACATTTGTATCTACACCCGGTAATGTTGCTAGATTTTCACTAATAATCGCGTATTCTTTTTCTGTAGCATCCTTTTTAATGACTTGTGGCGTCATCGCATATCCGCCGTCCATTTTGCTTTTAATCGCTAGCACTTCTAAATCTTTTGCGGATAATTGATTCACTTCTTCTTCTGTCACGCGATTTCGTTGACGCTCATCTACTTCTTTATCGTCAATTTTTTTATCTTTTAACTCTTGACGATCTTTATTCGTAATTTTTTCTTTAGCTTCCTCTTTGTGCGTAGCAAGCCAATAGTCTTTTTTATCGCGATCTGTTAATTTATCTGTCGGGACTTCAATCAAATCTGCTAACTTTTCCGCTGTTTCTAAGCGAGCCTCTGCAGTTGACCCTTTCATTTTTGTAAATGTAATCGTACGTACAGCTGCATTATCTACTACAGCTCGCCCATAACGGTCAAATATTTTCCCACGTGGTACAGGATTACTTATCGTCGAGTTCTCTTTCCTCTCCACTTCATTCTTATATTCCTCACCGCGAACAATTTGTACATATCCAAGCCTTACAATAACCGCGGAGAACATTAAAAACACGCAGAAAAACAGCACGTTTAACCGAAAAGGAACGTGAGTCTTTTTCTTTTGTTGTTTCTGCTTCTTGCTCATACAAACCCCCTCTACCAACAGCTATGTAATGTGAAAGGGACACCTTCATACAGGTGTCCTCACTGCTGTCTTACATCTTTTTCTATTCTAGCATAAAACAACCGAGAAGTTAACCTTCTGGTTCTGTTTGATTCTGCGCAGTCCCTTGCCTTACAACACTTGTTTTACTTGCATTTCCCTCATCATATTTGACATTTTTAACTGCAAAATAAATAAGGAAATGTCCTGCACCTAAAATACATAATAAGTAAGGTAAACTTTTTTCAGGCGGAAAGAATAATACAGCACATAAAAAACTTAAAATCGAACAAATTCTTCCTGCATTTAACCATAATTCCCGGACAACTACATACTCTACACGCCACTCTCTCGCATTTTTCGCTCTGCCAATTACATCATATGTCATGGACCCGTACGGAACGAGCAAAATAGGGTATGCAACCGCAATACACGCTGCATAAATAAGTAATTTTGCGTATGTAACGTCGAATATAACTAAAAATACGACAGCATATAAAATAATGCCTCCAAGCAAAATTGCTTTTTTCCGCCACTCTTTCTTTAACATACGAGTGACTAAGTAGTAACATACAAATGATACAGCAGAATTTACTAAGCTATATTTTCCTAAGGCGAGTTCGCTATCCGTCGCTAAATACACGTACACGGAAATCACAAAAATAAACGTTCCCTCTCTCAACCCTTGGAAAAAATGAGCACGTGTAATTCTTCCCCAATTTTTATCAATCTGCCGCTCTTTCAATACTTGTACAATTTCATACCGTCCTTCACATTCTCTCTTAGATACAAAAAAGCTTAAAATAACAGCAATTGCAAATAACACTAACGAAAGAAAGAATATGACCGTATAGCCGCTCCATTTTTCCATACGTGAAATTGTGTATCCAGCTGCTATCGGTCCAATCATGCCAGAGAAGGATGTAAGAAGTCCAAGAAACCCATTAAAGAAATCTCTTGTTTCTGGTTCTGTAATCTCAAATGTTAATAAGTTAAACGCGAGCCAGTAAAAACCATATCCGACTCCTAAAAGAGCCCCCATTAATAAAATATAGTGAGAAGCGCTTTTTCCCGCTACTAAAACAACGATAAAAAAAATAGCTAACGTGCCTACGCCTATTCGTAACAAGATTGAGCGATCAATACGCTTCGCTAATTTCCCACCTATAAGAAATGTGAGAGGCTGTAATACAACGCTGGCCAAATTATACAAGCCAAGATTCACATAATTTTGTGTTTGTTTCCATAAATAAATGTTAACAAACGTATTCGATAAAGAAATTGCGAGCGTGTATAAACCTCCAATAAGGAGCAACAACACTAAATCCCGATTCACTTCAACGTCACCAATTATATGTTTCCACTTCATACACAACTCTCCTTTACTTCATGTTCTAGTCTTCCAAAGACAAGCCCAATTATGTAAAAGGAAGCATAGAAAAAAGCTAGGAGCATTCTCCTAGCTTTTTCTATCGTTATTACAATTATTTTGCTTCTTGGTAACGTTTTTCAGCAGCGTTCCAATCTACAACGTTCCAGAATGCACCGATGTAGTCAGGACGACGGTTTTGGTAATTTAGGTAGTAAGCATGTTCCCAAACATCTAAACCTACAACTGGAGTTTTACCTTCAGTTAGAGGAGAATCTTGGTTTGGCGTGCTTGTTACTTCTAGCTCACCATTGTTTACTACTAACCAAGCCCAACCAGAACCGAAACGAGTTGCGCCAGCTTTTGCGAATTCTTCTTTGAATGCATCGAAGCTACCGAATTTCGCTTCAATTGCAGTTGCAAGTTCGCCTACTGGTTGTCCGCCGCCGTTTGGAGATAAGATTGTCCAGAAGAATGTATGGTTAGCATGTCCGCCACCATTGTTACGTACTGCTGTACGGATTGCTTCTGGTACTTCGTTTAAGTTTGCAACTAATTCTTCTACGCTTTTGTCAGCTAATTCTGCATGACCTTCTAAAGCAGCGTTTAAGTTTGTAATGTAAGTGTTATGATGTTTTGTATGATGGATGTTCATTGTTTCTTTGTCAAAGTGAGGCTCTAAAGCATCATACGCATAAGGTAAATTTGGTAATTCGTGTTTTGCCATTGTTATATTCCTCCCAGTTTATGTATTGCCACTTAAGTGACATACAACTTCATTCTACCCTAATTGCCATAGGGTGCAAACAAATAAATCACATTGTCTTGCTATCATTAACGTAGCAAAAATCCCACTTCTTTTCAATTAAAATGCTCATATATTCCGTAAAAAAAGCTCCCTTCTACAAGGAAGCTTCCCACTGACATAATAAACATGCGAAATGGATATGGACCCTGTAGGACTCGAACCTACGACCGGACGGTTATGAGCCGTCTGCTCTAACCAGCTGAGCTAAGGGTCCACAATTATGTATGTAACAACATATCAAATAAAGGAATTCCTATCGGATATATCCTTTAAGAAATGTAAGATAAATTTACCATATGGCAAAGAAAAGTGTCAATTGTATTTTTCTCATATAAAAGAAGAAAATTAATAAAAAGAAATTTAGTTATCTCCACTATATGTAAATATAATATATCTTGAGATTCTCTAGATTCCTACGTTACAATGATTTTATACATACATAAAGGAAGTGAATCTATGTCCATATTTACCCAATTAGCAAAAAGCGTATATTCGCCTAAAGATATGGCGTTATTCCGTTTTCAAAAAATCGGAAAAACCATTTTGTATATTATGCTACTTTGTCTAATCACTACTATTCCAAGAACATTCTTTTACGGCAGCTTTATTCAAGATAGTGTTACCATGGTAAATCAAGCAATTGAAAAAGATTTACCTGATTTTAAAATCGAAAACGGTGAACTAAAAGCAGATATTGAACAACCTATTCTAAAGGAAGAAGGAGATGCTCTTTTCGTATTTGATCCCAATACAACAGATATAGAAACATATCAAAACAAAACTGGTTTATTTATTTTAAAAGATAAAGTAGTTTCTATAGGAAATGGTCAAACACAAACATACTCCTATAATGATTTATTAGGGACATCTCTTGAGAAGAAAGACTTGCAAGATTTCATTTCTGTATTCGATAGTATTTATCCAATTTTACTAGCTGTTATCGGCGTGTTAGTATATCTATTCCAATTGTTTATTACTTTCTTAGGAATTACTTTACTTGCGTTTATAGGTTCTGCTATGAGCGGTCAACGTAAATTATCTTATAAGCAAGTATGGACGTTAACTGCATACAGCTACACAATTCCAACAATCTTCTTTATGATTATGGATCTATTCAAAATTGTTGTACCTGGTTCAACATTCATTTATATCGCAGTTGTTTTAATTGTTCTTTACTTAACGATTAAAGAAGTTCCAAAACCGAAAGAAAAATAAAAACGAAAAAATGCCTAAATAGGCATTTTTTTTTTGGACAAGCATATATTCCTAGCAAAGGAGTGAAGAATATGAAAAGATTAGGTATATTCTTATTCGTGCTTGTTCTTGGTTATATATTTTATTACGATATAAAAATCGGCACTTTACCGATGTTAAGTTCATATAAAAAAACAACCGCTGCCCAAACGATAAAGCAAGAAAATACAGATACAAAACAAAAGAAAGAGAACAAAGCAGAAAAAGAAACAGATGTAACTTATAAAACAATCGAAGTCAAAACAGGTGAGACAGTTCTTTCTATTACCGAACAAATCAATAAGAAAAAAATCCCTTCCATTGAAAAGGTAATTGATGACTTTAAACAACTAAACAAAAGTACATCTGCTACAAAAATACAAATTGGAAAGTCTTATAAATTCCCGTTATATCAATGAGCAATCACTTAATCCTTGTCAATTACATAAAGGCGCTGATACAATAGTAAAAGTGAAACCGAGCACTTCGGTTTCTATAGCCCTGTATCACGTATACTTTCATTGATATGAGGGACTAAATAAGAAACTT
Source organism: Bacillus pretiosus (assembly GCF_052947655.1). NCBI lineage: Bacteria > Bacillati > Bacillota > Bacilli > Caryophanales > Bacillaceae > Bacillus > Bacillus pretiosus. The sequence goes on from NZ_CM129593.1 coordinate 4,151,924, forward strand.
CTTTTATAAGGAGAGCGATCTATTCGTGAATGAAATGACTCATCGTACAAAAACACGTCCAGTTAAAGTCGGTAATTTAACAATTGGCGGTAATAATGAATTAATTATACAAAGTATGACAACAACAAAAACACATGATGTTGAAGCAACAGTTGCTGAAATTAAACGTTTAGAAGAAGCTGGCTGTCAAGTCGTCCGTGTTGCTGTTCCAGACGAACGCGCAGCAAATGCTATTGCTGATATTAAAAAACAAATCAACATTCCACTTGTTGCTGATATTCATTTTGATTATCGTCTTGCTTTAAAAGCAATTGAAGGTGGCATTGATAAAGTACGTATCAATCCAGGTAACATTGGTCGTCGCCATAAAGTAGAAGCTGTTGTAAATGCAGCAAAAGAACGCGGTATTCCAATCCGTATCGGTGTAAACGCAGGTTCATTAGAACGTCACATTTTAGAAAAGTACGGATACCCAACTGCAGATGGTATGGTCGAGAGCGCCCTACATCACATTAAAATTTTAGAGGATTTAGATTTCCACGATATTATCGTATCTATGAAAGCCTCTGATGTTAACTTAGCAATTGAAGCATATGAAAAAGCTGCTCGTGCTTTTGATTACCCATTACATTTAGGTATTACAGAATCCGGAACATTATTTGCCGGAACTGTAAAAAGTGCCGCTGGTCTTGGCGCAATCTTAAATAAAGGCATCGGAAATACACTACGCATTTCATTAAGTGCTGACCCAGTTGAAGAAGTAAAAGTTGCGCGTGAACTATTAAAGTCATTCGGTCTTGCATCTAATGCAGCAACACTTATTTCTTGTCCAACTTGTGGTCGTATTGAAATTGATTTAATTAGCATCGCTAACGAGGTGGAAGAATACATCTCTACACTAAAAGTACCAATTAAAGTTGCAGTACTTGGTTGCGCTGTAAACGGTCCTGGTGAAGCTCGTGAAGCTGATATCGGTATTGCCGGTGCACGTGGAGAAGGATTATTATTCCGTAAAGGGCAAGTTGTTCGTAAAGTACCAGAAGAAATAATGGTAGAAGAACTGAAAAAAGAAATTGATGTAATTGCTGCTGAAATGGCTGCTGAACGAGAAAAAGAAAAAGAAACACAAGAACAATAAAAAGAAGGTTGCCACAATATTTGTGGGCAACCTTCTTTTTTACGTAAAAAAGCTCGTCAGTTATGTAACCGACGAGTTCTTATTTTGCACATTTTGGACAACGGCCATATATTTCAAACTTATGACCGGTTACTTCATAACCGTTAAAATCTTTATTCATAAAATCCATCGGGCAGGAAGTAATCTCTTTCGTTCCCCCGCAATCTAAACAAATAAAATGATGATGATGTTCCATAATAGAACATGTAAAACGAAAATGTTTTTCACCATTTAATTCCGTTTGTTCTAAAACACCGATTTCAGCAAACACCGTTAAGTTACGATAAATCGTATCAAAGCTAAGACCTGGATAATCATCCTTCATATGCTCTAAAACGTCTTTCGCCGTTAAATAACGATTGTGAGCTGCAAATAACCTGAGCATTTCTTCCCTTTTCCCCGTATGTTTGTATCCTTTATCTTTCATTAGGCGTAAAGCTTCTGTTAGATTCATATCTATCCCTACTTTATGCAGTTTTTTTCTTTTTCCATAAAATCGCACCAATTAAAATAAGAACTGCTATCATAACAATTGTACCACCTGGTGCTAGATCAAGTTGATATGAAGCAAACATTCCACCAATTACTGCAATTTCACCAAATAAAATGGAAAAGAAAATTGTTTGTTTAAATCCATTCGCAATACGAATACTTGCTGCAACTGGTAACGTCATTAATGATGATACGAGAAGAACCCCTACTACACGCATTGATACTGCAATAACAAGAGCAACCAATATAATGAAAATAAAGTGAATCCACTTTGCACTCAAACCGGTTGATACAGCATATTCCTCATCAAACGATAGTAAAAATAACTCTTTGTATAATAAAGTGATCGTTACAATAACAACAATTGCTACAATGCCGATGATTATTAAATCCGTACTTGTTACAGCACTTACACTCCCAAATAAATAACTAAATAAATCAGTGTTAAATCCATTTGCAAGTGATATAAAAATAACCCCAATCCCCATTCCTGCTGAAAGAATAATCGGAATTGCTAATTCTTGATAATGTTTATATACAGTACGTAATTTTTCAATTAGTAACGCCCCACCAATAGAAAAAATCATTCCCATATATAACGGATTTAAAAATCCTCCTGTGAAAATTGTTTTTTCTAGTAGTAAACTTGCAGCAATACCCGATAATGTCACGTGACTTAAAGCATCCGCAATAAGCGACATTCGGCGAATGACAACAAATACACCGATAAGCGGCGCAACAAGTCCTATTAAAATCCCTGCATATAAAGAGTTCCGTAAAAAGTCATATTGTAAAAAATCTTGTATCATTATATCCTCCCGTGATGCTCATGCTCGTGTTCTAAACGATGAACATGATGTCCATATAAGACGGACATTTCTGCATCTTCTAACTCTCGGAACTTCTCTACATTTCCATGGAAATGTAGATGTTGGTTTAAGCATGCAACATGTGTTACCTTCTCTGTAACAGCTCCCATATCATGAGTAACGAGAATTAATGTGATTCCTAACCTTTTGTTTAAATCCTCTAATATCTCATAAAAACTTTCTACATTCTTCACATCGATTCCAACAGTGGGCTCGTCCAAAATAAGTAATTCAGGATCACTAACGAGCGCACGAGCAATAAATACACGCTGTTGTTGTCCACCAGAAAGTTCTCCGATATTGCGCCCTTGAAACGCACTCATCCCTACATCAGCAATCGCTTTTTCTACCTTTTCCTTATCGTTTTTCGTGAAAAAGCGAAACAGCCCTTTTTTCGAAACGAGTCCCATTGATACAACTTCAAAAACAGTGGCCGGAAAACCAGAATTAAAGCTATTTGCCTTTTGCGACACATAACCAACTTTGTTCCATTCTTTAAACTTCTTACTGTCAACACCAAACAAACGAATACTTCCCTGTTTTGGCTTTAAAACGCCTAATAAACATTTTAGCAAAGTAGATTTCCCAGAACCATTTGGCCCAACTAAACCTAAAAAAGCTCCCTTCGGAACTTGCAAATTAATATCTTCTAACACATTTCGATCTTCATATCGAAATGACAATCCTTCTATTTCTAATATATTATTCATAGCATCTCACCTATTTTAATTCAGAATGATTCCGATTTATATCTATTTGAATTATAGTACAGCTTATTATAGTTGTAAACCAATCTGCCTAAAATATATCAATTTTTTCAAGAAACCTTACTATTATAACAAAAAGCAGAGAAAAATTCTCTGCTTCCGAAAAATATTCCTATAAAATGAAACCTTAATCAGATGAGGCCATCCCCTAACGATTGGCGAGGGTTTTTACTGGATAAATTTTCTAGTGGATAGCCGATTTAAACTTACCACCATTTGTCTCTTGTGTATTCATAATCGTAACAAACGCATTCGCATCAATTTCATACACAATTGATTTTAACTTCGTCACTTCCAGACGCGTTACAACTGCATAAATAACTTCTTTTTCTTTATCCGTGTAACCGCCTTTCGCTACAAGCTTTGTAGTTCCACGACCAAGACGATGCAAAATCGCATTTGATACTTCCTCATATTGATCTGATACAATTAAAACTGCTTTCGTTTCATCTAAACCTTGAATGACTGTATCAATTGTTTTGAATGCGATATAGTACGTCATAACAGAATACATAGCTTGTTCAACACCAAATACAAATGCTGCCCATGCAAAAATGAATAAGTTCACAAACATTACAAATTCGCCAACAGAGAAAGGTAATTTCTTCGTTAATAAAATACCCATAATTTCTGTTCCGTCCATTGATCCACCATGGCGAATAACGAGCCCTACACCAATACCTAAAATAAGACCACCAAACACTGTTGCTAAAATCGGCTCTGTTGTAAATGGCGGAACAGCATGTAACGTTGATTCAATAAACGCTAAAGCTACAATACCGAACGCCGAAGATAACATGAACGTTTTCCCGATTTGCTTATAACCTGAATACATAAATGGGATATTGAGAATAACGACTAAAGTAGAGAAACTTAACCACCAAATATTAGGAGTAAGATAATCTAATATAAGAGAAATACCAATAATTCCACCATCAATAATTTTATTTGGCATTAAAAATAGTTCAATCGCTACCGCTGCGCATGCTGCCCCAAAAATAATCATAACTAAACGATAAATAAGATGGATAACACTTTCTTTTCGATGTTGCTTTTGTTCCATAGGTCCTCCTTATACTCTTTTTCTATAGTTTTGTCCTTATATTATAACATACGCTTCTTTTTCTCATGGAAAAAGAAACTCTATACGAATATGTACAAGCTACGTACTCATATATTTCGATAGAAGAACGTGTGAAGGAGGATAACTCGATGAACCTCATTAAACAACTTGTAAATAAAAAATTAAATCATATTTCTACAAAAGAGTTATTGAAATATAGTAAAGAATATGAAGTTTCTATTACGACTGCACAAGCGGATCAAATTGTTTTACTTATGAAAGGAAAGAATATTAACATTTACGATAATGACGAACGGCTAGATCTCTTAAAACAAATAGCAAAAGTAACCTCCCCTGCTACTGCCCAACAAGTAAATACTTTATTTCAGCAACTACTAAAATAAGGAGGGGAAAATCCCCTCCTTATTGCTTATTGCGCTTTAATTTTCTCAAGAATTCCTTCATCAAAAGTACCATTTTTCAGCATTTCGATTTCTAATTTATATGGTGGCTTCTTATCTTTTTTATCTTCACCTACATATGGCGTTTCAAGAATTTTTGGTACGTGCATTAACTGCGGATGATGCACAATATGATGTAACGCTTTATAACCGATATGACCGAAGCCGATATTTTCATGACGGTCCTTTCCTGCGCCGCATACATTTTTACTATCATTAATATGAAGTACTTGCAAACGATCCATACCAACAATCTTATCAAATTTATTTAATACGCCGTCAAAATCATTTACAATATCATATCCTGCATCGTGCGTATGACACGTATCAAAGCATACTGATAATTTTTCATTATATTTTACACCATCAATAATCTTTGCAATTTCTTCAAAGCTACGACCGCATTCTGTTCCTTTTCCTGCCATCGTTTCTAACGCAATGTTAACCGTCTGCTCTGGCATTAATACTTCATTAAGCCCTTTAATAATTTGTTGAATACCAGCATCCGCTCCTGCACCAACGTGCGCACCTGGGTGAAGAACGATTTGTTTCGCTACACCTAATGCCGATGTTCTTTCAATTTCCATGCGAAGGAAGTCTACACCTAATTGGAATGTTTCTGGCTTCGTCGTATTCCCAAGATTAATAATATATGGCGCATGTACGATAATTTCCTCAATACCGTTTAGTTCCATATGTTTTCTTCCTGCTTCTATGTTCAATTCTTCAATTGGTTTTCTTCGTGTATTTTGCGGTGCACCTGTATAAATCATAAACGTCGTTGCACCGTATGAAACAGCCTCTTCACTTGCTGCTAATAACATTTTCTTACCACTCATAGAAACATGAGATCCAATCTTTAACATACAATCACCTCTTCAATATACAATAGATATAATGATAGCATAATTTGTAGAAATATGTAGCGAATTGTTTGTTCCTAAAACACTACGCAAATTGTAACTAGCTACACCGAAACTTTAATCAGTGTTTTTTCATTCCCCACCGATTATTATCCCGCAAATATCCGGATAAAAAAAGATAAGGGGGCTCCCCTTATCTTTTTTTATTGCTATATTTTTTCTTCACTTTATCACGTTCTGTTGCAAGTTTACGTTTATAGTTTGGTTTTACTTTTTTCGGCTTTTTAATAACTTTCGTTGCCATAACATCAAGTTCATCATTTGGTTTTTTACGGCTCTTACGACGACGACGTTCACCTAAATCCGCCCACTCATCTCCGCGTAACTCTACATGCTTGAACTCAATATGACGTTGTTTTTCTAAACTATCTAACGCTTCTTCGTTTGCTGGATCATAAATCGTCACTGCAATACCTGAATGCCCCGCACGTGCTGTTCTTCCAACGCGGTGAACGAAGAAATCTAAATCTGATGGAAGTTCGTAGTTAATAACATGACTAATTCCTTCAATATCAATACCACGTGCTGCTAAATCAGTTGCAACAATATATTGGAATTCAAGATCACGAATTTGTTTCATCATTTTTTTACGATCACGCGGTGATAAATCTCCGTGAATTCGTCCAACTTTTAAGCCACGTTCCATTAATCCGTCAGCAACCTGATCCGCCATCTTCTTCGTATTCGTGAAAACAACTGCTAAATACGGTTTAAATTGTAGCAACATTTTGTTCACTAAATCGATTTTGTTACGATGTTTAGAAGGTACTAAATAATGCTCAATATTCCCAGCCGCAACTTGTTTTGGATTGATATGAATATGCTCTGGATTCTCCATATATTTCTTCAGAAACGGTTTTAGTTTTTGAGGAATTGTTGCAGAGAAAACTAGCATTTGCAGGTTTCTAGGCATGCGTGATGCAATTTTGTCTACATCATGAATGAATCCCATATCAAGCATTAAGTCTGCTTCATCGACAATAATAGTATTTGCTTTATGAACAAATAATGCTTGTGCTTCCACTAAATCTTTAATACGTCCTGGTGTTCCAACTACAATATGAGGTTGTTTTTTCAACTTTTCAATTGATCGTTGTTTATCAGTTCCACCAATTAAACAACGTGCTGTAATCATTTGATCTTCCGCACAAAACTTTGTTAATTTCACGATTTCTTCGTAAATTTGTTGTGCTAACTCACGAGTAGGCGCTGTAATAACAAGTTGTACTTCTTCACGACTTGCATTAATTCTGTTCAATGTAGGAAGTAAGTATGCATGTGTTTTCCCAGAACCTGTTTGGGATTGTCCAATTACACTTACACCTTTTTTCACGACCGGGAAAATTTTCTTTTGAATTCCTGTCGGCTCTGTAAAGCGTAGTTCACGAACTGCATCTATTAAAAATGGTTTAAAATCATACTGTGTAAAAGTTTGTTGTGTCATAAGTTACACCTTCTTTCTAAATTTCTACTGCGCGCACAAATCAGCCAAGTCTACATTATATCGAAATCTACAAGTAAAATCCATCTTTAGTTTAGGTTTTTACTTCAAAAACTAACCTTCTTCCCTCTTATTGCATATTGTATGTGTATATACCTAACTGAAGAAAGGAGGATTTCTCACATGTTTCCAAAATCCCACACAAGGCAAATGTATCCGAATCAAGGACAGCAACCTTATACACCATATCCAATTCCACAACTACCACCGATGGCACAAAAAAAGAAAGGGTTCCTTGCTAAACTCTTTAAAAAACACGATCCAACCGAGCCTTTCATGCAAATGGTTCCACCTTATCGACAAATGGATGGACCGCCGCCAATGATGCACCAGCAACCGCCGCCCCAATACCAACAACAATACCAATACCAACAACAATACCCGCAGCAATACTCACAACAATATCAACCATACATGCAGCAACATCCAGAGCAAATGATTCCCCCTCAAATGTATGAATCAAATGAAACGCGCGGCGGTGCAGCAACTACAGCAGCATCAAGTAGCGGCATCGGCAGTTTTTTTGCAAATTTAATTTCGAATCCAACTAATATGATAAACAATATTGAAAAAGTATCCCAAGTCGTTCAATCTGTAAGCCCTGTCGTCGAACAGTACGGTCCTATTATGCGTAACCTACCAAGCATTGTTAAAATCCTCACCTCTGGAAAAAGTACGGAAGAAGATCCAACTAAAAATCCAACTGAAGACATAACAGAAAAGGTTGAGGTAGCAACTCCGCCTCCTCCACAAAAAAAAAGAAAAAGAAAAAAAATAGTGATTGAGCCTGTCATAGAAAAAGAATTACGAGAGGAGCCTGTTCAAAAAATAGCAACAAAACCAAAACTATATGTGTAACAATCCTTTGTTTTCTATCCATTCCTCCTTTATAATGTAAAAGACTATGCACAAAAGTATCCCTTGTTTAGAAGGAGAGGATTACTCATATGAAAATTGTTAAAATTTCCCCTCGTGGTTATTGCTACGGTGTTGTGGACGCGATGGTTATTGCACGTAACGCCGCATTAGATACATCATTACCAAGACCTATTTATATTTTAGGTATGATTGTTCACAACAAACATGTAACAGATGCATTCGAAGAAGATGGCATCATTACATTAGACGGTCCAAGTCGATTAGAAATTTTAGATAAAATCGATTCTGGTACTGTTATTTTCACTGCACACGGTGTTTCTCCAGAAGTTAAACAACGTGCAAAAGAAAAAGGTTTAACGACAATCGATGCCACTTGTCCAGATGTTACAAAAACACATGACCTTATTGAAGCAAAGAAAGCTGAAGGTTACCATGTCATTTATATCGGCAAAAAAAATCATCCAGAACCAGAAGGTGCAGTTGGTATTGCACCTGACATCGTTCACCTTATCGAAAGAGCTGATGATTTAAAAACATTAGAAATTCCAACAGATAAAATTTTAGTTACAAATCAAACAACGATGAGCCAATGGGATGTTCAACATTTAATGGAGGACATTCAGAAGAAATTCCCAACAGCAGAATTCCATAAGGAAATTTGTTTAGCAACTCAAGTTCGCCAAGAAGCTGTCGCTAAACAAGCTGATGTTGCAGACTTAACAATTGTTGTCGGTGATCCGAAAAGTAACAACTCAAACCGTTTAGCACAAGTATCACAAGAAATCGCTGGTACGAAAGCATACCGCGTTGCAGACGTAAGTGAGATTAAATTAGAGTGGCTACAAGGTGTAGAAAACGTAGCTGTTACAGCAGGTGCTTCTACTCCAACTCCAATTACAAAAGAAGTTATCGCTTTCTTAGATCAATATGATCCAATGAATCCCGCTACATGGGAGAGAGTTCGAAAAGTACCATTACAAAAAATATTGCCTCGTGTAAAAGTGAAAAAAGAACAATAATAAAAACCGTTGCCTATAAGCAACGGTTTTTATTTTTCTTATACAAATGTAAATGGATCTGTATGTAATTGCGAAGCATGAATGTGTACATTGAGTTTCTTGTCATCCAATTTTTCTTGTAATTGCTTTTGTACACCTTGCTTCATTACTTTTTCAACGTTATGTCCTGGGTCAACTATATTTAAACCGAGCATCATCGCATCATGAGCAACATGATAATACATGTCACCTGTTACATATACATCCGCTCCTTTAAATTTAGCTTGATTGATGTATTTGTTACCATCGCCACCAAGTACAGCTACTTTGCGCACTTTATCATTTAAATCCCCAACAACTCGTGCACCCTTTACATCTAATGATTTCTTTACATGTTCCGCAAACTGTCCAAGTGTCATTTCTTCTTGTAAATATCCTATTTTTCCAAGCCCTAATGTTTCACCTTTGTTATCAAGTGGATACACATCATATGCTACTTCTTCATATGGATGTGCCGTTACCATTGCTTTAATCACTTTTCGCTGTAGTGAAGCTGGAATTATCGTTTCGATTCGCACTTCTTCTACGCGTTCTAACTGCCCAGTTTCCCCGATATAAGGATTTGTTCCCTCTTGAGGTACAAACGTACCTGTACCCTCGCTATTAAACGTACAGTGGCTATAATTGCCGATATGACCAGCACCTGCGTCTCCTAATGCTTTTCGTACTTCTTCTGCATGAGTTACTGGCACAAACACAACAACTTTTTTCATTTCTTCTGCATATGTCGGTGCCAAAACTTCTGTATTTTGCAATCCTAACGCCTCAGCAAGTAAATCATTTACCCCACCCTTAGCAACATCCACATTTGTATGTGCTGCATAAATGGCAATATCATTTTTAATACACGTTTCAACAATTCTTCCGTACGCTTTATCTGTATGAATCGCTTTTAACGGATTAAAAATTAAAGGGTGATGCGCAATAATGACATTCGCCCCTAATTGAATTGCTTCATCCACAACTTCCTCCGTTACATCTAACGCAATCAATACGTGTTGTACGGGTTTATTAAGCGCTCCAATTTGCAGGCCAATCTTATCTCCTTCCATCGCCAAATGCTTCGGATACATACTTTCAAATAAAGAAATAATTTCATGGCCATTTGGAATTTTACTCATGATAAAACCTCCCGTATCATTTTCATTTTCGCTTCTACTTCCGCACGCTTCGCTTTTGTTTCTTCAGAATCAGCCGCACGTTCTAACTGCTTTAAAATATTTTGGAAGTTTTTCAATTCCCCTTCCCATTTTTCAACGAAAGCTTCACCTTTTTCTTTTATTAAAAATGGTCCCATAAATAATTCCGCTTGTTTATTTTCAGAATAAGGCACCGCAACGTCTCCTCGCTCGCCTACTAAAATCTCGTAAATTTTCCCATCTTCTTTTACGATTTTTTCATGGATAAGCTCCCATCCATTCTCAATAAACCATTCACGAATGTGATGCGCTGCAATATTCGGCTGTAAAATTAAACGAGTTACCCCTTCTAATTTTTCTTTACCACTTTCTAAAATGTCACGAATTAACGCTCCGCCCATTCCAGCAACCGTAATTACATCTACTTCTCCTGGCGCGATAACAGCTAATCCATTCCCTTTACGCACATCTACTTTATCTTGTAAGCCACTTTCAGCTACAGTTGCTTGTGCAGAGCGAAATGGTCCATCTACAACCTCTCCAGCAACTGCTTTTGTAGCAATATTATTTATAATTGTATAACACGGTAAATACGCATGATCCGATCCAATATCAGCTACTGTAGATCCTACCGGTATTTCACGCACTACTTCTTCTAATCGTTTTGAAAGCTTTACTTCATTCATGTATTTCCATTACTCCTTCTCTTGTCAGTCTGTCTCCATGATAATGAATTTATAGTCGTTGTTGCAAGCCTATAAAAACAATTCACTTCTCTATCACTCATCGTATTTTAGAAAATATAGAAAAACAAGCCCTTTGCATAAGCAAAAGGCTTGTCATACGGAACTTTATTTTTTCTTCGATAACCAATCAGCTACTTTAGCGGCTTGATCAGCTGGAACTATATTGGCAGGCATATTTCCTTTTCCTTTCGAAAGAATTTCTTTAATTTCATCTTTTGAAAGTTTTCCACCAATTTTTTGTAAATTAGGTCCTACTGCCCCTTGTAACTGATCACCGTGGCAGCTCGTACAGCTTTGCTTCACAATATCCTCTGGTTTTGATGCTGTTTGTGCTGGCTTCCCGCCATTTTTTGCATCAGCTAACTCTTTAGATTTATTTAGCCCCTGAAATGAAAATACAAACATAACGATAATACCTAATGCTGCAATAAGAGCGAACGGAATCAGCGGATTACGTTTCATATCTCTTCTCCCCCCTCTATACCCCTAAATAGTTAGATGATTCAGTCATTTCCATTGTACTTGAAAACGCTCTATCAGAAAAGAGTAAACTACTAATCGTTAAAAATATTCCATACATTCAGTTTATTGTTTTTTATTGTTATATCGCTTATTATTTCGATAATTATTAACGTTTCTCATCATATTTTTCACTTTTCTACATATATTTTTGTATAGAATACACAAAATTAATCGAAAAATCGAAAAATGAGCATTTGCAAATCAAAAGACAATTCTGTAAAATAAATTACAAGAAATTGTAATCGTTGCTGATAGCTAAAGTTTAACAAAAGTTAACAAAATAAAAAAGTTTACTTCACAAAGGTGAAGTAAACTTAAAGGTAGCCTATTCTAAGAAATCCTTAAGACGCTTACTACGGCTTGGATGTCTTAATTTACGAAGTGCTTTTGCTTCAATTTGACGGATACGTTCTCTCGTTACGCCGAATACTTTCCCAACTTCTTCAAGCGTACGAGTTCGTCCATCATCTAAACCAAAACGAAGACGTAGAACATTTTCTTCACGATCTGTTAGTGTATCTAACACATCTTCTAATTGTTCTTTTAGCAATTCATACGCTGCATGGTCCGCAGGCGATGTTGCTTCTTGGTCTTCAATAAAATCACCTAAATGGGAGTCATCTTCTTCACCGATCGGTGTTTCAAGAGAAACTGGCTCCTGTGCAATTTTTAAGATTTCGCGTACTTTTTCTGGAGCAAGATCCATTTCTTCACCAATCTCTTCAGGAGATGGTTCGCGTCCTAAATCTTGTAGTAATTGACGTTGTACACGAATTAACTTATTAATCGTTTCAACCATATGAACTGGGATACGAATTGTTCGTGCTTGGTCTGCAATCGCACGTGTAATCGCTTGGCGAATCCACCAAGTTGCATACGTACTAAATTTGAAACCTTTACGATAATCGAACTTTTCAACCGCTTTAATTAGACCCATATTCCCTTCTTGGATTAAGTCTAAGAAAAGCATACCACGGCCCACGTAGCGCTTTGCAATACTTACTACAAGACGTAAGTTTGCTTCTGCAAGACGACGTTTCGCTTCTTCATCGCCTTCTTCAATACGCGTTGCAAGTCGAATTTCTTCTTCTGCAGATAGTAAATCTACACGACCAATTTCTTTTAAATACATACGAACGGGATCATTGATTTTAACCCCAGGTGGTACACTTAAATCATTAAGGTCAAATTCTTCTTCCGCTTTTGTAATTTGGCGATTATTAGGACCTTCGTCGTTATCATTGTCACCAACTAAGTCAATCCCTTGTTCACCTAAATATTCATAGTATTCATCCATTTGATCGGATTCAATTTCAAATCCATTCATGCGTTCTGCAATCTCTTCATATGTAAGAACGCCACGTTTTTTTCCGAGCTCAGTGAGTTGTTCTTTCACTTGCTCAAGGGTCATTTCAGTTTCAATTTGTTTAGAACGAGCTGGTTTGTCAGCCATCTGTTCCCCTCCTTACGCGAGATACAAACATTCATTATACTAAAAATTTATCAAAAAAGCTATTTTCTCGCTTTTTGATTTTGTAAATATGCTACATAATATTTAGCAGCCTCTACAGGATCTGTTTTTTCCATTTGTTTTACCTTAAAGATGATTTCCATCTTTTCAAGTTTTTCTTGATGACGGCTGAGCGTCTCCAAATGGCCTTGTAACACTTCTTCTGTGTATTCTGGATTAATAAATTCATCCGTCGAAATATCAGTGATAATATTTTTCAACTTCTCATCAGAGAGCCAACTTAAAAATGTTCCGACTGAAGGTTCATTTCCCTTTTCATAATATGCGTATAGTTCATATAAAATCCCTTTATGTTCTTCTGTATGAAAATCTTCTATGTGGGATTCCATACGAACAGCCACTTCTGGACTTTGCAACATATGATAAATAATTTCTCTTTCTGCCCTTTCAAAACCTGTTAACTTCGGTTTTGTTTGAACAATTTGAGACGGCTTAGAAACCTGCTTTACTTGTTTTTGCTGTACCTTTTGTTCTTTGCGATATTGGTGCAATTGATTCAAAAGAGTTTCCATTGAATACGAAAATTCTTGCGATAATGACTTCAAATATGATTCTGCCTGCATCGCATCCTGTAGCAACGATAACTCTTTTAAAACACTTTTCACATATTCTTCTTTGCCAGACTCATCTTGCAAATTTTTCCCTAAACGCAAATAATTTATTTTAAAACCAACAAAACTTATACTTGATTTCACAAGATTTTCAAAAGCAGTTGTCCCATATTGTTGCACATATTCATCAGGATCAAGCTTATCTGGCAAGGATGTAACTTTCACTTGGCAACCAACTTTTAGCAATAATTGCCCTGCTTTCATCGTTGCTTCTCGCCCTGCTTTATCACCATCATAGCAAAGAACAACAGTTTCAACGTTACGTCGCAGAAGTTTTGCTTGTTCTTCAGTTAAAGCTGTTCCCATTGTCGCGACAGCTTCTTCCACACCACTTTTTACCGCAGCCATTACGTCGGCATACCCTTCAAAAAGGACCACTTGCCCACGCTTTCTAATAAACGGCCTCGCTTGGTGGAAGTTATACAACAATTTACTTTTATGAAAAATCGGTGTTTCAGGGCTATTTAAATATTTTGGAGTGTCATCTCCTAATGCCCTTCCACTAAACGCTATCACTTTACCTTGTAACGTATAGATTGGAAACATAACTCTTCCACGGAAGCGATCATAATGACTACCATCCTTCTCGCTTCTTATGAGAAGACCAGCTTGTTCCATACTAGACAGCGATAAACCTCTTTTTTGTAAAATTTTCGTTGCTGCATCCCAAGCAGGTGACGCATAACCAATTTCAAACTTCTCAATCATCTCTTTCGTAATACCACGTTTTAACAAATACGAAAGTGCTTCATTTCCTTCTTCTGTATTTACTAATAAATGATGATAGTACTTTTTCAAAAGTTCATGAGCCTGTTGCATGATGACAGTGTCATCAGATATGTCTTCTTGTTGTCCTTGCCCTGATGTATACTCTGCAACCGCCATTCCATTTCTTTCACCTAGCTTTTGAACAGCCTCGGTAAAAGCCAATCCTTCCATTTTCATTAGAAAGGAAAATACATTTCCACCTTCTCCACATCCGAAGCAATGAAAAATTTGCTTATCAGATGAAACAGAGAATGAAGGAGAATTCTCACCATGAAATGGACAAAGGCCAAAATAGTTACGCCCCTGTTTTCTAAGTTGAACGTATTCACCAATCACTTCTACAATATCCGATGACGTCCGAATCTGTTCAACAACTTCTTCGGGAATTCTGTTCCCCATAAATCCATCTCCGTGTCGTATTTTGTATTCGATAAAAATTAAAAAATTCCTTTATAATTCGACAATATTTTTTCTAAACTTATTAGAAAGTGTTGTCGATCACGTTATCAAACGATTTTGTAGGCCCTTTTCTGCGTAATTTCGCAGATACGTACCTACTATATAAAATTGTATCCATTTGCTCACCTGTTACAAATGTACCTCCTGGAGACAATACATATACACTTTTTACAAGAAGACTAGCAAGCACCATATCCTATGTGATCACGAGATCTGTTTTTTTTGCATGTTGATACATATAAAAAATCAACTGTAGCTTATTCAGTATCTACGTAGATCCAATTTCCCTTGCTACTTCCTTAAACGATGAGCATACGATGTGACAAACAAAATTTCGACATGAACTTTCGTTCCAACTTGCACAATTTTCAGCATTCACAGGCTATGCATCTGCATCAACTAATACGATATTGATGTTTTGCATATTTCTGTATTCTACATCCCTTCTGCGAATCCTTCCATAATGTGCGTTTTCTTGTATAGATTTTGTCGATTTAACGTAATTACATGTCTTTTCGTAAATCCTATCCCTAGTTTATTCTGAAAAATTAAAGTCTAAACGTAAAATATAGGTTTTTATCACAATTTTTTATTATAATATATTTTCTTCAACTACGCTACATATCCCTTTATTTTTTCATCTTCTATTTCAGGATAACGAAACCCTGCCTTTAGCATAATAAAAAGACAGAAGAATATAAGTATAACCACTCCGCTATAATCTATTACGAAATTAACAGGTATTGTGTTTCTCACGAGCGAAAAAAGCACATTCACCTTTGGTAAATGTGCTAAAACAATTTTTGGTTTTGCACTGCATTCACAATAATGTTGGCTGTTTCTTCAATCGCTTTATTCGATACATCAATTACTTGACAATTTATTTTACCAACTACATTCTCAAAGTGATCAATTTCTTCTTTAATACGATTAATATTGGCATATGTTGCACCATCACTTAGTCCAAGTGATTTCAATCGCTCTTTTCGAATATGATTCAACTTCTCTGGCGTAATTTTCAAACCGAAGCATTTTTCTTTAGCCACTTGATATAACTCTTCAGGCGGATCTACTTCTGGTACGAGCGGTACATTAGCAACTTTCAAACGTTTGTTATGAGCTAAATATTGAGAAAGTGGTGTTTTTGATGTGCGCGAAATCCCAATCAACACGATATCTGCTTTTAAAATACCACGCGCGTCTCTACCATCATCATACTTTACAGCAAACTCAATCGCTTCAATCTTTTTAAAGTATTCTTCATCTAATCTACGAACAACACCCGGCTCATATCTTGGTACTTGCCCTGTAATTTCTTCAATTTGATCGATAAGAGGCCCGATAATATCATATGCCTCTACGCCTTCTTTCGCAGCCTCTGTCACTAAATACTGACGCATGTCAGGCTTTACTAACGTAAAACAAATAAGCGCTTGATTGCTCTTAGCAATCGAAATCACTTCTTTTAATGTCCCTGTATCTTCTACATACGGTACACGTCTAATATCAGGAGCAAATGGGAATTGCCCCATCGCTGCTCGAACAACCAAATCAGCCGTTTCTCCAACAGAGTCAGATACGACATATACGATTTTATTATCCATTATATTACCTCACTTTAAACAAATTACACTTATTCGTTATTTACTAAGTTTACAAACGCACGTGTAATATTTGTTTTTGTAATTCGTCCAATCACTTCTAAACCTTGCTTCGTATCTTTCACAACCGGCATCGCATCAATCTGTCTTTCTATTAATTCCATCGCAATATCATACAAAGAATCCTCTCTACGACACATCGCAATGTTTGGCATCCTTGTCATGATAATATTAACCGGAAGAGAGGTTAAATCCTGCTTTCCAAGGCTAGCTCTTAATAAATCTTTACGAGACACAACACCAACTAATAGAATCGCCTGATCTACAACAAATAAGGTACCTACGTCCTCTAAAAACATTGTACAAATCGCATCGTATACTGATACATTTTTATCAATTACAGCTGGTCTAGATTGATAATCTTGTACTTTAATTTTCTTAACAGCCTCAGATAATAGCTGCCCCCCGGTTTTACCCGTATAAAAATAACCTACGCGTGGACGCGCTTCTAAATAACCAGCCATCGTTAAAATTGCTAAGTCTGGTCTTAGTGTTGCACGTGTTAATCCTAATTGCGCAGCAATTGACTCCCCTGTAATAGGACCGTGATCTTTTACAATCTGAATGATATGTTCTTGCCGTTTATTCAGCTCTATGATAATCACCACCTTTAATGCACAACGAAAAAAGTTATACTATCTCTTAAATATTATATACTAAATATGCTATTTGAAAAAGATAGGATGTAAAAAGGACCGTATACGGCCCCAAATTATATTTGAAACTTATCAAGTTGTTCTAAGAAACGTCTTGACTTCAAATAAATCCCGCAATATTCATCATAATATGTATTCAATACTAAACGCATTTGTTTTTTTGTGCTATCCTTCACCGATACATTACCAAGTCTATGTAAATCGAAGTGGTAGAAAAGACGTAATAATTTATGAACAGCTTCCCCCACTGGTATACGATACTGGTCTTGCTCAGCATGACGCGAGCACAGAAAACCGCCTTCCCGGACAGAGAAGGCGACAAAATCTGTTTCTTGATGACAAATCGCACATGTATCAAAGTACGGGCGCATCCCTAATACCGGAAGCATTTTCGTTTGATAAATTAATGATAATACTTCTGAATCAACACCCTCACACATATAATGCAACGTTTGATATAACATTTCAAATAAATATGGATTATGTTTTTTATCTTCTGTTGCTTTATCAGTTAACTCAACAATAAATGATGCATAAGCAGTTAAAAATATATCCTCGCGAATTTCTTTCATAGTTGAAATAATCTCGCCTTGTTGCAAAGTTCCAAGTCCAGATCCCATTTGAATAAGAAAATTACCATGGGTCATAAGTTGCGAAACAGATGCTAACCGGCTTTTCGGTTTTTTCGCTCCTCTTGCCATTGCACTTACCTTACCCAATTCTCTTGAGAATATTGTAACAATCTTGTTCGTTTCTCCGTAATCTGTCGTACGGATAACGATGCCCTCAACTTTTTGAAACATGTTCGTCACCATCCAAGGTTTGAACAAAACGGGTC
Source organism: Bacillus pretiosus (assembly GCF_052947655.1). Lineage (NCBI taxonomy): Bacteria > Bacillati > Bacillota > Bacilli > Caryophanales > Bacillaceae > Bacillus > Bacillus pretiosus. The sequence goes on from NZ_CM129593.1 coordinate 4,170,045, forward strand.
AAGAAATTGGAGAGTCTAGATGCGCTAGCTCCTCTTCATGTTGATCCATCTCATCGTTTACGTCTTTTTCCATTTCTTTCAAAAGCAAGTACGTTTCAATGCTTCCTGTTTTGGAGAAAAACTTCCAGGTAAAATCTAGCATAAGAATCCACCTTTCTCAATAAGCGTAGCCTATAAACCAATTTCCTTTGTTGTTATTAAATTGACCCATTTTGTCCATTTTCATGTGAGAAAAATTTTTCCTAATTTATCAAAACTCATAAAAACCAATAATCAGCGGATGAACAAAACATCCGCTGATTACAGATTTACTCTATTTTAGTACTCGTCTTCGCGGAAACCAAGGTCACGAAGCTGAGACATTTTATTACGCCAATCTTTTTGCACTTTTACCCATACTTCTAAAAATACTTTAGAACCAAGTAATGCTTCAATGTCAAAACGAGCTCGCTTACCGACTTCTTTTAACATCTTTCCTTGCTTACCTATAATAATTCCTTTTTGTGATGCACGTTCAACAACAATCGTTGCGTTTATATAAACCGCTCCGCCCTCACGTTTTTGAATTGCATCAATAACAACCGCTACAGAGTGCGGCACTTCTTCACGTGTTAAATGTAATACTTTTTCACGAATAAGCTCTGAAATAATAAATCGCTCTGGATGATCCGTTACTTGATTATCTGGATAGTATTGCGGTCCTTCTGGTAAATACTTTTTAATTGTTCCAATTAAAGCATCCACATTATTGCCGTCTAATGCAGAAATTGGTACAATCTCTGCAAACTCATATAGTTTACGGTATTGATCAATTAACTCTAATAATTGCTCTGGATGAAGTTGGTCAATTTTATTAATTACTAAAAATACTGGTTGTTTCGTTTCTTTTAATTTCTCAATAATGAATTCCTCACCGCGACCAAATCCTTCAACTGCATTGACCATAAACAGAACAATATCAACTTCTTTTAATGTCGTTTGAGCCATCTTCACCATGAAGTCGCCTAATTTATGTTTAGGTTTATGTATTCCTGGTGTATCAATAAAAATTACTTGTGAATCATTTTCTGTATATACGCCTTGAATTTTATTACGAGTTGTTTGTGGCTTATCACTCATAATGGCAATTTTCTGGCCGATAATACGATTTAAAAATGTAGATTTCCCAACATTCGGTCTGCCAATAATAGAGACAAAACCTGATTTATAACCTTTTCTATTCATGTAAATCCTCCGCTAAAAATGCTCCTGGTAACAATTCTCCGACTGTCGTCTCTTGAACGTCACCATGTAAATTTGATAGGTATACTTTCGTATCCTGTTTACATAATTCTACCATAACTTGTCGACATGCTCCACAAGGAGGTACTGGACGCTTTGTATCCGCCACAATCGCGATAGCTACAAACTCTTTATCTCCTTCAGAAACCGCCTTAAATAAAGCTGTTCTTTCTGCACAGTTACATAAGCCATATGATGCATTCTCAACATTACATCCACGATATACTTTTCCATCCTGTGTTAATAATGCTGCACCTACTTGAAATTTAGAATATGGTACGTACGCTTGTTTACGCGCTTCGATTGCTTCTTGAATTAATTGTTTACTATTCATATTCCCGCATCCTTCCTGTCCACAGCTGTGAATAGATACACTCTCTCATTAAAGGCCTTTACGGCACTTTCAAAGCTTCATAAAAGCTTTGGAATGCAACTATACCACATACGGCAAAAAGATAATAGCACCAATTATAACGGCTATTATCGCAAACAATAAAACCGATCCGGCTGCGACATCCTTTGCAATTTTCGCAAACGGATGTATATCGGTAGTCGCTAAATCTACTGTTTTTTCCACAGCCGTATTTACCATCTCTAAACTCATTACAATTCCTATTACAATAAGTAATACCATCCACTCTACTTTCGTAATATGGAAATAAAAGCCGCAGCATATAACAATAACTGCGGCTACATAATGAATTTTCATATTGCGTTCATGACGAAGACAAAAGAATATACCTGCTATAGCATATCCAAAACTATTTATAAGTTTTCCTTTTTTCATCGACCTAATCCAAATGCCTCTAAAATTTCTTTTTGTCTTCCAAACATTTCTTTTTCATCCTCTTCTGTCATGTGGTCATAACCAAGTAAATGTAAAAAGCCATGTAACGCTAAAAAGCCAAGTTCACGATCAAAAGAATGTCCATACTCTTCAGCTTGTTCTCTCGCTCTCGGAATAGAAATAATAAGGTCACCTAACATACGAGGCATCTCTGCACCTACAATTTCCATTTCTCCTTCTCCCATTTCTTCCATAGCAAAGGAAATGACATCAGTAGGCTGATCCTTATCTCGGTAATCACGATTAATCTCGCGAATGCGTTCGTTATCTACAAATGTCACTGATAACTCCGCACCATCCTCTATTTTTTCCATTTGAGCTGCTTTTTCTAATATCTCACGAATTAAATTCACATATTCTTCTTTCACTTCTTCTGTTTCATCAATGAAATCAATTAATAAACTCATTCTTTCTCCTTCTCTTCCGGTGGTTCCGGATATGTAATACGCGAATGGAAAATACCATTTAACGTTTCACATAACGTTTTTCCAACGATTTGTAGTTCCTTAAACGTCAAATCACATTCACTAAATTGCCCATCTTGCAGGCGATCTTTAATAATACTTTGTACTAAATTATTAATTTGATCTGGCGTTGGGTGATTCATAGAACGTACTGCCGCCTCAACACTATCAGCAATACCAACAATTGCCGACTCTTTAGAAGTTGCTTTTGATCCTGGATAGCGAAACATCTCTTCTGTATATTTTTCTTTATCTTCTTTAATCGCCTTATAATAAAAATATTTAAGTAATGTTGTACCATGGTGTTGTCCAGCAATATCGATAATTTCTTGCGGAATATGGTATTCTTCGAGCATTCTGACTCCATCTGTTACATGAGCAATGATAATATCTTTACTCGTCACAGGATCTAATTTATCATGTGGATTTTCAATTCCCATCTGGTTTTCAATAAAGAATTGCGGTTGTACTGTTTTTCCTACATCATGATAATACGCCCCTACACGTGCTAATACACCATTTGCTCCAACCGCTTCACACGCTGCCTCAGAAAGATTCGCTACCATTACACTGTGGTGATACGTTCCTGGCGCTTCTAACAAAATTCTACGTAAAAGCGGATGATTCGGACTTGATAGTTCCATAAGCTTCATGCTTGATACAATTCCAAGTCCACTCTCTAAATATGGTAATATCCCCATAGCCAAAACGGATGAGATAATTCCTGAAACGGAAGCCATCAATAATTGCGTTCCAATTTCAAGAGGTGAAAAATTCCCATTACGTAATAATAATAACGCCGCTAAGACGACCACATTTAAGATAGAAACGAGTATACCAGCTTGCAAAATCATCGTACGACGATTTTTTTCTCTTAAGAAAATGCTTACTGATAATGAACTTAACAACACATAAATACCTACACTATAATTCAGTGTACTTGTTACCCCTTCATTAAACATAATACTTCCGCACACAGAAAAAATCATACTTGTTAAAAATACAAATCGGTCGCCAATCATTAGTTTTACAAGTATTGTTCCCATCGCAACCGGGACAACATACGCAATTCCTGCATATTCAAGCTTTTGAAACAAACTAATCGTTTTCATTAAAACAATCGTGATAGATAAAATTGTAATATACGCTAAAATATACGGTCTATCTTCTCTTTTACGCTGTAAAAATACTTCAAACTGCTTATGCATAAAGTACAGTAACACACCAATGAGCACTGCTAATCCAACATAAGGCTGAAAACTATTACCTTTCTCTAATAAACCGACTAATTTCAACTGATTATACATATCACTTGAAATTGTTTCACCTTCTCTAACAATAACTTGTCCTTGAAGAATATAAACAGGTGGAATTAAATCTTCTTCCGCTTTCTTCTTCTCTTTCGTTACAGCCGGATCATAAAAATAATTTGCTGTAATCGCATATGATCCTAGCGCGTTCACAGCTTCCTTCAATCCACTATTCACATTGAGGCTTTTCATTTCATTAACAAATCGCTCTTTTGCTGCTATTTCTTCGGACATTTTAATATTTCCACCCATAATAACACTAATAGACGTTAGAGCCGCGTTCTTTGCTAATTCTAATTGATCCGGTTCTGCATTAATAAAATATAATAAATTCTCATCAGATAATTCCTTTGTTAAATTAGATGGCAACTTCTTCTTCAATTTTTCTAATTTATTTGCATCGGTCATCTTTTTTTGCTCTTCAGGTCCAGCAGCTTTCATCTCTTGAATTGCTTCATTTACCTTAGCAAAAACATCATTTACAATATCTACTCTATTTTGTTTATATTCACTTCTATATGTATATTGATCTCCAACTTTTTGAGCGGCCTCTTGTTTTTTTCTGTCCGTTATAACCTTATCTTCAATTTTAATAGGAGAATGAATTGTTTTTTTTGCAATAGAATACATATCAACATCTAATTGCTCTGGTTTTACATTATTCATAAGTGCAAAAAACAGCACTGCTCCTAATAAAACGTAAGAAATCCAACTTAGTTTTTTCGAATGTTGTAAATTACGAAACCACTTAGAAATTTCTTCAGATCTTAACATGATTTCAATACCTTCTCCTCTCCAGAAATAAAGTGAAACTATTTATAGCTTTCATTTCTTCTAGCCAACAATACTTTTAAGTAACATTTTGATACACCAGCACCTATAGTTTATTTCTCTTATCTTTTATGATAGTAAAAAATATGCCGTTCGCCAACCTTAATACAAAAAGAAATGATCCTGACAAATAGGATCATTCCATTTTATCATATGCCTCAATAATACGTTGCACCAGCGGATGCCTCACAACGTCCGTTTGTTCTAATGTAATGAATGAAAGACCTGATACACCAGATAAAATGTTAGAAGCTAGCGAAAGCCCTGATTTTACCCCTTTTGGTAAGTCTACTTGTGAAGGGTCCCCCGTAATAACCATTTTAGAACTAAAACCTAATCTAGTTAAAAACATTTTTATTTGTGCACCCGTTGTATTTTGCGCTTCATCTAAAATAACAAATGAATCATCGAGCGTACGCCCTCTCATATAAGCAAGAGGTGCAATTTCAATTACCCCTCGCTCCATCATACGTTGCGTATATTCTTGTCCAAGAATATCGTGCAAAGCATCATACAATGGACGTAAATACGGATCTACCTTCTCTTTCAAATCTCCTGGTAAAAAACCTAAACTTTCTCCAGCTTCTACAGCCGGTCTCGTTAAAATAATTTTCTTTACATACCCTTGCTTTAAAGCTCTCACAGCCATTACTACAGCTAAGTATGTTTTCCCAGTCCCAGCAGGTCCCATTCCAAATACAATATCATTCTTCTTCATTGCATGAATATATCTTCTTTGCCCCATTGTTTTTACACGAATGGATTTACCTTTTGCCGTTTTAAAGATTTCTTCTTCATATAACTCTTCAAATTGAGCAATTTTCCCTTGTTGTGCGAGCTGAATTGCATACGCAACATCTCTTTCAGTAATTGATATACCTTTTCGAATAACAACAAGTAATTGCTGTAAGATTTTTTCTACGAGTGTCACAGTTTCAACTGCTCCAGATGCATGAACAGTTTCACCTCTAGTTACAATCGATACATTCAATTCCCGTTCAATTACTTTCAAATGAGCATCATTGACTCCAAAAAGAGCGATTGCTTCGTTAGCATTTTCCAATTGTTGGTTCATTTCTACTAATTGTTCTGCCATTACTCAGTCTCCTTGAATATCGGATTCGGATATTGGTTGTGGCTCTGCAATATTTTCGATCACAGTATAATGCAATGTGACTTTTAGTTGATCCGCCTCAACCTCTTTACTCAAAATCTTATCACTTACAATCATAGCATGTTCATCCAATTTTTTCTTTAGTTCTTTTTCAGCCATCTCTTTCGCTACTTTCATTGCCTGTTTTTCTGTATATTCCCGATTCGCTTCTTCCTCTTCTCGTACAATATCTTTTTCATACGCGATCGGCAGTGTAAAACCAAATAGTTTCACATCGTGTTTTACACTTTCAGTACGAGAGCGTTTATACTTATCATGTTGAAATCCCCATATTTTTATTTTCGCACTCCCAAATGTAAGGTAATGCTCATTATACGCATTGCCAGTATATACTTGAAATTGCGTCTTTAGTGGTACACTCACCTCAGATGTGTACCACGTTTCTCCATATACAATACCTTTCGCCGAAACAATCGTCGGACTCTCCTCATTACCGTATATCCCTGATACGAGAAGCTGTCCTTTTTCGACATGGTCATTTTTCAAGACAACTGGTTTTCCTACTTCAACAAATGTTTTTGTCACAATCGCTTCTTTTTTTGCAACTAAATTTTGCGGTCTTTGTTCCTTTTCTTTTTTCGGCTCGTTTTTTTCAACAATTTTAAAATGGTACGTCGTTCCTCTTATTTCTAATCCCGCCCAAGTAATCGCATTAATATTGTCTGTCAAATGACGTTGTACATCTTCTACATTAGGCATTTGGAATTGTAATTTTCCTTTTTTAATACCCATTTTGTCCAATTCTTTCATCAATATATATTCTGTTTCAGGTTTCGCTCCTGTAATTTCAATTTTCCAAACCATATTGGATAATGCAATCATGCCAAAAAAGAAAATTAAAAAACCAATTAAGAATCCACTATTTTTAATTAAACGCTTATTCAAAAAAGGAAAACCGTAACGCCCAATAAAATATAATTTACATTCATTTTTTCTATAAATTGGTTTTATTTTCTTCACATCTCGTAATAACATACAAAAAACTAACGTTTCATCAGCAATTTTCTTAACATCCCAAACTAATAATTTTCTACGTACACATTCGTTAACGAACCGTTCTGCACCTCTACCTTCAATTCGTACTTTTACATATCCAAGCCACTTTATAAACCATTTATTTTTCATCTACTATCTCCACTACCTTTCCAAAAGTATACACACTACTTTTTTCACTTTAATTAGCAAAATAGCTCGTACGAAAATGAAATAAAGAGTTCTACCACCCATAAATAGCGAGATAAACTGAATAGTAAGGTCGAATCACGAAAATAACGAAGAAAAACTTCACATATGGAAGTTTCCCTCACTCCTCTTTTTTTTCGTTTTCTAAAAATGTCACTTGCTCAATTATTCCTTCAAGCAAAAGTTCTTCTGGAAGGATTGTTTTAATAATAAAGGATTGCCCTTTAATTAATAATTGACCGTGCTTTAATAACAATCTTACTTCTTTATCTGAAAACACTAATAAACCCCGATGATTTTCTATATAGATATGCACTTGCCCAACAAGCGTGATCCGAGGTAGATCCATTAGCACATCCACTGGCAGGTCTATTTGCTTTGTTAACCAATTCTTCATTTGTTCTAATTTTTTCATCTCAAAAGACCCCCTCTCATCCCATATGTATGAAAAAAGAGCTTGTAATATCACGTCCAAACTGAAAAAAAGCATAAAAAAACGTCTCATACGAAATGAGACGTTTTTTTATGCTAATAGCTGGATAACCAACTTATTCACAAGTGATCCGTCTGTTTTACCTTTTACTTTCGGCATAACAGCAGTCATCACCTTACCCATATCTGCTTTAGAAGTTGCACCAACTTCAGAAATAACTTGCTTAATTACATTCGCTAGTTCTTCTTCTGTTAATTGCTCCGGCAAATATGCGCTTAAAATCTGAATTTCACTTTGCAGTTTATTAACAAGGTCTTCACGACCAGCTTTTTTAAATTCAAGGAGGGAGTCCTTATACTGTTTTACTTCACGAGCTAAAACTGTTAATTCCTCTTCTTCAGTAAGAGTATGTTGCAGTTTAATACCTTCATTTTGTAAAGCAGCCTTAACCATACGAATAACGGTTAATTTTTCTTTTTGTTTATTCTTCATCGCTTGTTTCATATCATCGTTTAAACGACCGAGAAGACTCATCACTTACACCCTCTCTTAGAATTTACGCTTTCTTGCCGCTTCAGATTTCTTCTTACGTTTTACACTTGGTTTTTCATAAAACTCGCGCTTTCTTGCTTCAGCAAGTGTACCAGTTTTAGAAACCGATCTTTTAAAACGGCGAAGTGCATCCTCCAAAGACTCGTTTTTACGAACGACTGTTTTTGACATTCTCTTTCCCTCCCTCCGAAACATCACACTTACATACTAATTTCAGCATGCAAAAAGAAACCCTTCTTCAGCATGTCTTTTACGATTATAATACATTTTATCACTTCAGGTCAACTATTTGGCAGAATAAAAGAAGAATAGATGCCCTTTCCTGTTCAAAAGCTACGTAGATAGCTATTATCCATTTCCCCTGAAGACAACTATATTTTTATCATTACATCTTTTTTAATGCAGGAATGTACGAAACAACTACTCATTCGACGTACCTGCCTTTTTCAGTACTTAACTTCTCCACGAAAAAAAGAAAGCATGCAAATCGTTTCCGTTTGCATGCTTTTTTTATTCCGCTATTTGCCGGGCAGTAAGCCCCCCCACCTCAAAATTCAGCACAAGCAAAGAACTTAGGTAGGAATCCGGCTGATAATTAGTGGGGAGGAACAAAAACCCCACTGATTAAAGTTTCATTTTATGCGCTTGCTGATTCCTTTTTTACATCATCTTCAAGAACACGAACAAATTGCGCTTCGTTATATGGATAACCAGCTTTCGTAATTTTCACTTTCACTAGCTTACCAATTAACTCTTCTGATCCTTCAAATACAATTTTTAAGTAGTTATCCGTATAGCCTACATATAACCCTTTACGGTCGCCCTCTTTAAATTGCTCTTCCGGAATGATCTCAAGCACTTCCCCTTCAAACTGTGACGCATACTCTTTCGCTAATTGGTTAGATAATTCAATTAAACGATGAACACGATCATTCTTCACATCTTCAGGAACTTGATCTTCCATACGCGCTGCAGGTGTTCCTGTACGCTTTGAGTAAGGGAATACGTGTAACTCAGAGAAGCGATTCTCTTTAATGAAATTGTATGTTTCCATGAATTCTTCTTCTGTTTCACCTGGGAAACCAACGATTACATCCGATGTAATCGCAAGGCCTGGTAACGCTTCTTTCAATCGATCTAAACGCTCTTGGAAAAATTCCATCGTATACTTACGACGCATACGCTTTAATACAGTATTAGATCCAGATTGCAATGGAATGTGCAAGTGGCGTACAACTACTTCAGACTTATCTAACACTTCAATTACTTCATCTGAAATCTGACTCGCTTCAATAGAAGAAATACGAAGACGTTTTAATCCGCCTACTTCCGCTTCCATATCACGAAGTAATCCAGCTAAGTTATAATCTTTAATATCTTCACCGTACCCACCTGTATGAATACCTGTTAATACGATTTCTTTATAACCTGCATCTACTAATTGCTGCGCTTGTTTAATAACTTCTTTTCCATCACGAGAACGCATTAAACCACGTGCCCAAGGAATAATACAGAATGTACAGAAATTATTACAACCTTCTTGTATTTTTAAAGATGCACGTGTACGATCCGTGAAATAAGGTACATCCAGTTCTTCGTATACACGTGTTTTCATAATGTTGCGGACCGCATTAATTGGTTGACGCTCTTTGCGGAATTCTTCAATGTATCCTAACATCTTTTCACGATCCTGTGTACCAACTACAATATCTACACCTGGAATCGCCATAATTTCCGCTGGAGATGTTTGTGCATAACATCCCGTTACACAAATAACCGCATCCGGATTTTGACGAACAGCACGTCTAATAACTTGACGGCTTTTCTTATCCCCCGTATTCGTTACTGTACACGTATTAATAACATATACATCAGCTTTCTTTTCATATTCAGTTCTTTCATATCCACCTTGTTTAAACAATTGCCAAATGGCCTCTGTTTCATAGTGGTTTACTTTACAACCTAACGTATGGAACGCAACAGTTGACATTGATCATCACCCCATCAATTCAAAATGATACGAAGCAGCACTTAACGCATATAACGGCGCCGTTTCTGTTCTTAAAATTCTTGGTCCTAAACTACATGGTACAAATTTATGTTCACGAAGCGTAGTAATCTCTTCCTCCGCTAAACCACCTTCTGGTCCAAATACAATCAATAGTTTTTGGCCTGGTTTCATCGTCGTTAAAGCTTTAGCAAAATTGGATTTCTCACCTTGTTTTGCTTCCTCTTCGTACGCAACAAGACATACATCATACTCATTGCTCATTGAAAGCAATTGCTTAAATGATGCCGGAGCATGCACTTCTGGAATTTCGCTTCTATGCGATTGTTCCGCAGCTTCTTTCACAATTTTTCTTAAACGCTCAACTTTTTTATCAGCTTTTTTCGCATCCCATTTTACAATAGAGCGAGATGCTTGAAATGGTAAAAATGCGGCCGCCCCAAGCTCAGTTCCTTTTTGGAAAATTAACTCTAGCTTGTCTCCTTTTGGCAGTCCACTTGCAATCGTCACGAAAACAGGAAGTTCACTTGACGCCTCTACCCATTCTACAATAGCCGTATTAATAAATTCACTGGTAATTTCATCAATTGAACATACTGCTGTTTTTCCGTTTACACAGCAATAAATGTGATCACCAGCTGACATACGCATCACTCTTGCGATATGATGTACGTCATCACCTACAATGCGAATACTTGTCTCATTTACATATTTCTCTTCTACAAAATAACGTTGCATATAATCACCTTAGTAGAGTTTCGTTCCTTTCGTAAGTCAACACTTACGAAAAGAACGAAACGTTATCATTTTTTCATATAACAAACGGCAAGTCCCTCACCTTATAGTGAGAGACTCCCCTTTTCATTATAAACTAAAATCTATATTACGCATTTCGTGCAATAATTGCTACCCAATCTTCCATTCGTAATACTTCTTCAATTGTAAATCCAGCTTTTTCTAGCGCTTCAGAAATTATCTTTTCCTTCGCTGCAATAATGCCCGATGTAATAAATAATCCGCCCGACTTCACAACTCTTGCTGCATCCTCAGGGAATAAAAGAATAATTTCTGCTAATAAGTTAGCTACGATTAGATCAACAGGACCTTCAATACCTTCTAAAAGACTATTTTGCCCAACAGACACGATATCATCTGTTTTATTTAAACGTACATTCATTTCTGCACTTTCCACTGCAACCGGATCTAAATCATACGCTTGAACAGAAGACGCACCTAATTTTGCCGCTGCAATACTAAGTACACCAGAACCTGTTCCTACATCAATGACAGTATCACCTGGCTGAACTGTTTTTTCTAAAGCACGAATACACATCGTTGTTGTCGGATGAGTTCCTGTCCCAAACGCCATACCTGGATCTAATTCAATAATTTTTTCTTCCGGAGAAGCTGGTGTATATTCTTCCCACGTCGGCACAATTGTGAATGTATCAGAAATTTGTACTGGATGGTAATATTTTTTCCAAGCAGTAGCCCAATCTTCTTCATTGACTTCGTTAACGGTAATATTTCCAGTACCAATTTCGATGTCGTAAGATGGAAGCATATCAATAGATGATTTTACACCCGCAATCGTTTCCTGTAAAGAATCCGTTTGTGGGAAATATGCTTTTATTAATACACCTTCCGCCGGATATTCATCTGGGTTCAATGCATAAATTTCACCATATTGTTGCTCGCGCTCTTTCGTCAACTCCGCTGGATCCTCAATCGCAACTCCACTAGCACCAGCTTCATGTAAAATATGAGAGACAGCTTCTACTGCTTCTTCTGTTGTATGAATACTAACTTCTGACCATTTCACAATTTACCAACTCCATTTTTTATTTCCATTATTCCCCTTTGAAAGCACGTTTAAGCTTTCCAAATAAACTATCATCCTGCTCTTCTTGTCCCGCAAATTCACGTAATAACTCTTTTTGATGTGAAGTTAATTTCGTCGGTACAACAACACGAACGACTACATATTGATCTCCTTGACCGTATCCACGTACGTTCGGAGCACCTTTTCCTTTTAAGCGGAATTCTGTTCCGGTTTGTGTTCCTGCTGGAATTTTTAGCTTCACTTTCCCATGAACAGTAGGAACTTCCACTTCAGCACCAAGTGCCATTTGCGCAAATGTTAATGGCATTTCACAAATAATGTGATCTCCTTCACGCTCAAAGAATTCATGATTTCTCACATGAACAACAACATATAAATCTCCTGCCGGTCCGCCATTTACGCCCGCTTCACCTTTTCCAGATACACGAATTTGTTGACCATTATCAATACCTGCTGGAATTTTAACATTGATTTTTTTACGTTTACGTACTTTACCAGAACCGTGACACGTCGTACATTTTTCTTTAATCATTTGACCAGTTCCTGAACAATGACCACAAGCTTGACGGTTTACGATACGACCAAATGGTGTATTTTGTTCTACACTTACTTGCCCTGATCCTGAACAATGTTTACATGTTTCTTTTGAAGTTCCTGGTTTCGCTCCGCTACCTTTACAAGTATCACATGGATCTTCTACTGGAATCTCAACATTTAATTCTTTACCAAAAATAGCTTCCTCAAACTCTAAAGTAACTTGATATTGTAAGTCAGCACCTTGACGCGGAGCATTTGGATCACGACGTCTACCGCCACCGCCGCCAAAGAACGAACTAAAGATATCTTCGAAACCGAAGCCACCGCCGAAGTCTCCTCCGCCGCCAAAGCCACCGAAACCTTGATTTGCACCAGCATGACCAAATTGATCATATTGCGCGCGCTTTTGATCGTCGCTTAATACTTCGTATGCTTCTTGTACTTCTTTAAACTTTTCAATTGCATTTTCTTCTTTACTTACGTCTGGATGGTATTTTTTAGCCAAACGACGATACGCTTTTTTTATTTCATCTTTTGAAGCACCCTGGCTAAGTCCAAGGATCTCATAATAGTCTCGTTTACTCATAAATTTACAACCCCCGAATCTTTCACATAAACGTAATTTTAACACCGAAAGAAAGTGCTTTGCAACAAAGTTTCCTCACTTACAGTATGCAAAGTAAAAAACTTAAGAACCTCACACTTTTCTTTTCATTCGTGAAAAAAGCCAAAGTCAAGGCACGCTTGACTTTGACTTTTTGTCATCTTACTTATTTATATTACTTATCTTCTTTTACTTCTTCGAACTCAGCGTCTACTACATTGTCTTTCTTCGCGCCAGCATCTTGTGCTCCTTGTGCACCTTCTGCTTGCCCTGCAGCTGCTTGAGCTTGCTCGTATAATTTAACAGTTAATTGTTGTACGATTTCTTGTAAAGCGTCTTTTTTCGCACGGATTTCCTCAAGCTCGTTCTTCTCGATCGCAGCTTGTAATGCTTCTTTCGCTTCTGTTGCTTTTGCAACTTCAGCCGCATCCACTTTACCTTCTAAATCTTTTACAACTTTATCCGTTTGGAATACAAGTTGGTCAGCTTCGTTACGAAGTTCAACTTCTTCCTTACGTTTTTGGTCAGCGTCAGCATTTGCTTCCGCTTCTTGTACCATACGATCTACTTCTTCATCAGAAAGACCTGAAGAAGATTGGATTGTAATAGTTTGCTCTTTGCTTGTTCCTAAGTCTTTTGCACGTACGTTAACGATACCGTTCGCATCAATATCGAATGTTACTTCGATTTGTGGAATACCACGTGGTGCTGGTGGAAGGTCTGTTAATTGGAAACGACCTAATGTTTTGTTGTCAGCTGACATTGGACGCTCACCTTGTAATACGTGAATGTCTACTGCCGGTTGGTTATCAGCAGCTGTTGAGAATACTTGTGACTTACTTGTTGGAATTGTAGTGTTACGCTCGATTAATTTCGTGAACACACCACCCATAGTTTCAATACCTAAAGAAAGTGGAGTTACGTCTAATAATAGTACGCCTTCTACATCACCAGTAAGTACGCCACCTTGAACTGCAGCACCTAATGCTACAACTTCATCAGGGTTTACACCTTTATATGGTTCTTTACCAGTTTCACGTTTAATAGCTTCTTGTACAGCTGGGATACGAGTAGATCCACCAACAAGGATAACTTTATCTAATTCGCTTGGAGCAAAACCAGCGTCTTTTAATGCACGACGAGTTGGCTCTAACGTTCTTTCAACAAGACCTGCTGAAATCTCTTCGAATTTCGCTCTTGTTAACGTTAATTCTAAGTGTAATGGACCAGCAGCTCCAGCACTAATGAATGGTAATGAAATTTGTGTTTGTGTTACGCCAGAAAGATCTTTTTTCGCTTTTTCAGCTGCATCTTTCAAACGTTGAAGTGCCATTTTATCTTGGCTTAAATCAATGTTATTTTCTTTTTTGAACTCAGCTACTAAGTGGTCAATAATAACTTGGTCAAAGTCATCTCCACCAAGACGGTTGTCACCAGCAGTTGAAATAACTTCGAATGTTCCATCTGCTAACTCAAGGATAGATACGTCAAATGTACCGCCACCTAAGTCATATACTAAGATTTTTTGCTCTTCATCTTGTTTTTCTAAACCGTAAGCAAGCGCTGCTGCTGTTGGTTCGTTAATGATACGCTCAACTTCTAAACCAGCGATACGACCAGCATCTTTTGTTGCTTGACGTTCTGCATCGTTGAAGTATGCAGGTACTGTAATAACAGCTTTCGTTACTGTTTCACCTAAGTATGCTTCAGCAGAAGCTTTTAAGTTTTGTAAAATGATTGCAGAAATTTCTTGAGGTGTATAATCTTTACCTTCAACTTCTACTTTGTAGTCTGTACCCATATGACGTTTAACAGACATGATTGTATTTGGGTTTGTAATTGCTTGACGCTTTGCAACTTCCCCAACTTGACGCTCTTCATTTTTGAAAGCTACAACAGAAGGTGTTGTACGGTTTCCTTCTGGATTTGGGATAACCTTTGGTTCTCCACCTTCCATAACAGCTACACAAGAGTTTGTTGTACCTAAGTCAATACCGATAATTTTACTCATGGCGAATCCTCCTACTTTTATGTAAATTATTGATTTACTTTTACCATTGATGGGCGAATCACACGGTCTTTTAGTTTATAACCTTTTTGGAATTCTTCAACTACCGCGTTTGATTCAAATTCACTATCTTCCACTTGCATAATAGCTTGGTGTTCATTAGGATCAAACTGTTTACCAACAGCTTCAATCGCTTCAACGCCTTCTTTAGTCAACGCTTCTAGCAATTGACGATGCACCATTTCCATACCTTGTAACAAGGATTTCGTTTGCTCATCAGTTGCTTCCACTTGCATCGCTCTTTCAAAATTATCAAGAGCTGGCAAAATATCTGAAACTAGACTTTGTGCTCTATATTTTTCAGCAGCCTGTTTATCCATTTGGACACGACGCTTATAATTTTCAAAATCAGCTTGTAGACGTAATGTGCGACCTTCCGTTTCCGTTAGCTTCGCTTGTAACTCATCTACTTTTTCTTGTAAAAGAGCAGCCTCACTTTTTTCTTCTACAGTTTTTTCACTGTTTTCTGTCGTGACAGCTTCTTCAACTTGCGCTTCTTTTACTTCTTCTACCACTTGTTCGTTACGCTCTTCCACAATATTCACCTCCTTAAAAGGTATTAGGTATTATGCTGAACACAATTCCTTAAGCATTATATATTACACACAGCAATGAAAATTTCATTACTTGAGCGAATGTATTACTCTCATTTACTTTTTAAGTCCATCAGTAAATTGTCTCGTAAATAACTGTAACAAACTAATTACCCGAGAGTATTGCATTCTTGTCGGACCTAAAATAGCAATTGTTCCAAGCTGTTCTTCTCCAATCGAATATGTTGCAGAAATTAAACTGCAATCTTCCATGGCCGTCGCAGAGTTTTCCCTACCAATGTTCACTTGAATACCTACTTGTTTATGACGCAAAATGTCATAAAACTCGGCTTCATTATCAATCATCGTCAGCAAGGATCTTACTTTGTGAATGTCATGGAACTCTGGTTGCGAAAGCATATTTGCTTTGCCTCCAAAGTATATCTTTTCCGATAAAGGAACTTGAAATGTACCATCTAACATTTTTATTGCACTATCGTAATTATGAACATATCCACGTAAAACTGTAACAATCTCTTTAAAGATTTTGTTATGCAGTTCTGCCATTGGTACACCCGACAGCTTTTCATTTAAAATATTAACCATTTTTTCTAAATCTGATAAATCAACAGATTCCGGAACGGTAATCGTTTTACTTTGTACATGCCCTGTATCAGTTACAATAATAGCGACTGCAGTTTGACGATCAAGCGGTACAATTTGTACGTTTTTAAGTTTATTTGTGCTTAACTTCGGTCCAAGAACAATGGCCGTATAATTCGTAAGCTCTGATAAAATTTGAGCAGATTGCTGTGCAATCTTTTCCGCTTCAAAAATTCTTTCAGCAAATAAATCTTTAATTTGTACAATTTCATCGTTCGGTAAGTTTTGCGGCGCTAAAAGATGGTCTACATAAAAACGATATCCTTTTTCAGAAGGAACACGTCCTGAAGAACTATGCGTTTTCTCAATAAATCCTAGTTCCTCTAAATCAGCCATTTCATTTCGAATAGTAGCTGAACTAAACGTAATTTCATCTTTCTTAGCCAACGTCCTCGACCCAACAGGTTGCGCTGATCCAATAAAGTCATCAATAATTGTTTGTAAAATTAAGAGCTGACGTTCCGTAAGCATCTCATCATCACCTCTGTTAGCACTCTTTGTCTTCGAGTGCTAAATCTATTAATAACTTACCAAAATTGACATTCAATTGTCAACGGAAACGTCACGAAATAATGAAACTTTTTCACGTTTATGGAACATTTAATTAGTCAATCAAAAATGATTGGAATACTTCATTCCCTAATAATTTTCCCTTTCGCGTTAAACGAACATATCCATCTTTCTCTTCAAGCAAGCCTTGTTCTTGATTTTTTTGCAACTGCTTCGCGAAAACTTGATTCATCTCCATATTAAATTTCTTTTGAAACAATATTTTAGATACACCTTGTGTTTTTCGAAGTCCTAAGAACAACTCTTCTTCCATTCTTTCTTTCTCCGTCACCGCGTGAACATCTAAATACGGAAATCCAGTTTCATCGATTTTATTGAAATATTGCTTGAGCGGCCCTACATTTTGGATACGTTCTCCATTTACATAACTATGCGCTCCAGCTCCAAATCCATAATACTCCTCATTATTCCAGTATGTGAGATTGTGTCTACTTTCATTATCACCTTTTGAGAAATTGCTAATTTCATACTGGCTATAGCCGTGTTTCTCCATTTCATCCATTACCATTTCATACATTTTTGCTTCATGATCTTCACCTGGAAGTCTTAATTTCCCTTTATTCATTAAGTTATAAAACACAGTTTTCGGTTCCACAATTAATGAATATGCTGAGAAATGTTGTACACCAAGCGTAAAAGCAATGTCTAATGTTTCTTTTACATCTTCTATCGTCTGCCCTGGCAGAGCATAAATAATATCTACATTTATATTTTTAAAGCCCACTTCCTGCGCTTCTCTAATTGCTACAAATGCATCTTCCCTCGTATGCTTACGCCCAATTTTCTCAAGCAACTCATCCCGAAATGTTTGCACACCAAAACTAATTCGGTTCACTCCACCTTCTAGCAATACATTTAACTTCTCTTTTGGTAAATCACCTGGATTCGCTTCAAATGTTAATTCACAATTTGGAGCAAACGGACGTAAGCGACGGTTTATAATATCTAGTAACTTTTTTGTCTGTTCCATATTTAACGCTGTCGGAGTTCCTCCACCAACAAAAATCGTTTTCATACTATCAAACGGTACTTTTTGAACTGTATTTATTATTTCTTTCTCTAAATACTCTAAATATTGATCGACTGGTTGGCGTTCAATAAACACTTTATTAAAATCACAATAGTGACAAATATGCTGACAAAATGGAATATGAATATATGCAGCTTGAACCAAATATAACTCCTACCTTTCTAAAAAGAAAACCTCCGCACTCCGGAGGAATCTTCACTTCTCTAACGTATTACGAATTTGTTCCATTCGCATTTTTCCCCAATCATACATCATTTCAACGATCGGTAAAAGCGACATGCCTAATTCCGTCATATAATACTCTACTCGCGGAGGAATTTCTGGGTATACTGTTCGGTCAACAATCCCATCTTCCATTAACTCTTTTAATTGGTTCGACAAAACTTTATGAGAAATGCTTGGGAATAATCGTTGTAATTCACTAAAACGATGAGGTCCTTCCACACCAAGATGCCACAGTATCACAACTTTCCACTTCCCGCTAATAATAGAAAGCGTCAATTCCTTTTCACAATTAAAATTGCCATTTTGTATTTTTTCGTGAATATCTTTTCGAATATTTTCGGACATTAATAGTCTCCTAACTCTATATCAATCATTCATAAATATAGCCACCTCACTATTGTAAATGAGAGAAGCTACGTTGTCTAAAAAGTAATTATACATAAAAAAGAAGCCGTATAAACGACTTCTTTTTTTATCTCAATCCGCATGAAATAACAATCAATTATTAGTTGTCATCCATTTTCAGTACAGCCATGAATGCTTCTTGCGGTACTTCTACAGAACCAACAGACTTCATACGTTTTTTACCTTCTTTTTGCTTATCAAGAAGTTTACGCTTACGAGAAATGTCACCACCGTAACATTTCGCAAGTACGTTTTTACGCATCGCCTTAATTGTAGAACGTGCTACAACCTTGTTTCCGATAGTCGCCTGAATTGGTACTTCGAACTGTTGTCTTGGAATTAATTCTTTTAATTTCTCTACGATTACTTTACCACGATCATACGCTGAATCACGGTGTACGATAAATGATAGAGCATCGACTTGTTCGTTATTTAAAAGAATATCCATTTTCACAAGTTTCGATGGTTTGTAGCCAATTAACTCGTAGTCAAACGATGCATATCCTTTCGTATTTGATTTCAACTGATCGAAGAAGTCATATACGATTTCTGATAACGGGATTTCGTATGTTAGTGTAACACGTGTTTCATCTAAATATTGCATATCAATAAACGTTCCACGTTTCCCTTGGCAAATTTCCATTACAGCTCCAACATAGTCATTCGGAACCATAATTGAAGCCTTCACAAACGGCTCTTCTACACGATCAATAGACTGTGGATCTGGCATATTAGATGGATTATCAACAATAACATCTTCACCGTTCGTTAAATAAACTTTATAAATAACGCTTGGTGCTGTTGTAATTAAATCGATTTTAAATTCACGTTCAATACGTTCTTGAATGATTTCCATGTGAAGAAGTCCTAAGAAACCACAACGGAAACCAAATCCTAGCGCTTGAGATGTTTCTGGTTCAAACTCAAGAGCAGAATCGTTTAACTCTAATTTTTCTAACGCATCACGTAAGTCGTTGTAACGTGCAGAATCGATTGGATATAAACCACAGAATACCATTGGGTTTAATTTACGATAACCTGCTAACGCCTCTGCAGCCGGACGTTTTGCATGTGTGATTGTATCACCTACGCGTGTATCACCTACGTTTTTAATAGATGCTGCTAAGAAACCTACATCACCTACTGTTAACTCGTCACGTTGCGTTGTTTTCGGTGTAAACACACCTACTTCTGTTACTTCAAATTCTTTTCCAGTTGCCATCATACGTACTTTATCGCCAACTTTTACCGTTCCATTTACAACACGGATATATGCAATTACACCGCGGTACGGGTCATATAAAGAATCGAAAATCATACATTGTAAAGGCTCTTCTGAATCCCCTGTTGGAGCTGGTACCTTTTCAACGATTTGTTCTAAAATATCTTCAATACCAATACCAGCTTTCGCTGAAGCAAGTACAGCTTCCGATGCATCTAAACCAATTACATCTTCTACCTCTTGACGTACACGTTCTGGGTCCGCACTTGGTAAGTCGATCTTATTAATAACTGGTAATATTTCTAAATTATTATCAAGCGCTAAATATACGTTCGCTAATGTTTGCGCCTCAATCCCTTGTGCTGCATCCACAACAAGAATCGCACCTTCACAAGCCGCTAAACTACGAGATACTTCGTACGTAAAGTCGACGTGTCCTGGAGTATCGATTAAGTGAAGAATATACTCTTCACCGTCTTTCGCTTTATACGTTAGTTGTACTGCATTTAATTTAATTGTAATACCGCGCTCACGCTCTAAATCCATAGAGTCAAGCAATTGAGCTTTCATTTCACGTTGTGTTAACGCGTTTGTTTTCTCTAAAATACGGTCTGCTAACGTTGATTTTCCGTGGTCAATATGAGCAATGATAGAGAAATTACGGATTTTGGACTGTCTTTTTGCTCTTTCTTCTTTGTTCATCTATGTTCTCAACTCCTAATAGTCTCGCCAATATACACTAGCACTGATTATATCAATAGAGCAGCAAAGATTCAATGAAAACTCGTGCTGCTTACAATACAAATCATTCTATCTATATCTTATGCGAACAAACCATAAGAGACAAACTTTTTTCAAATTTAAAAACGGCTGTCGTACAAAATGGTAAGACAACCGTTCTTCCTGCTACCCTTAACTAAAAATCTCTCTCACTTTCCCAACAACTATATCCGTTCCAAACTTTGTTACTTCATAAGTAGCACTTGCTATTGCCATACCAATTCCTTCTACAACATTAAAGCTTTTTAAGCTTTCTAATTGTTTTTGTTTTTCAGCAACGGAAAACGAACTTCCCAAAATTTCTGATTCAGCACCCGCACCCTCTGTTCCTGTCATATGAGCGATTTGTTCATACGACATTTGCTGATAACCTTTCATACTTTTCAAACCATGATTAGCAAGTGCCACCCCTGCTATTATCATAAGTAAACATAAGGCCGCACTACATATACATAAAAGCGAAAAACGGCTTAAACGATTATCGTCTCTTCCCATCAATGTGTATATGCTCCTGTATTATCTTGGTCAATTTGATGATGCAAGGCTGCATTTAAACCACTCGCTATTACATTCGCCATATCCTCTATGAAAGCATCCACTTCTTTCGGAGTCACCATTAAATTATGACCAAGAGGAGATAACACTTCATAAATTAATTTTCTCTTCTCTTCATCTTCCAGTGTACCTACAGCACCTAAAAACATATTCCGACTCTTTTCATCCGGCATATCTTCTTCTGTTAATTTTTTCTTTTCTCCAAATGTAAAACCGGCTGGCAACAAAGAACGGGAAGGTTTGTTTCCTTCTTTCATCTCCCGTCCAAAATGTTTCAAAATAAAATCAATTGTATCGCTTGTAATCGAAACTGCATCAACCACAGTCGGAACACCAATCGCGATAACAGGAATACCCAATGTTTCTTTACTAAGTTCCTTACGCTTATTCCCAACACCCGATCCAGGATGAATTCCCGTATCAGAAATTTGTATCGTACTATTTACTCGTTCAATAGAGCGGGCAGCTAATGCATCAATTGCAATGACAAAGTCTGGCTTCGTCTTCTCAATGATTCCATAAATGACATCGCTCGTTTCGATTCCTGTAATTCCCATTACCCCCGGCCGAATTGCACTAACAGGCCTAAACCCTTCTTCTACACTTTCAGGCTGCAATTGAAACAAATGTCTCGTTACCAATACATTTTCTACAACGATTGGTCCAAGCGCATCTGGCGTTACATTCCAATTCCCAAGACCAACAATTAAACAACTCGCTTCTTTCGTAACGCCAACCTCTTCTAAGAAATAAGAAAATTCTTTTGCAAAAATGCGCTCTACTTTTTGTTGCAGTTCCGTATCTTGTTGACGTATGCCTTGTACTTCAAGCGTTAAATAACTCCCAGGTTTTTTACCCATCGATTCAGAGGCAATTTCATCAATCGTTACTTTTGTAATGGTAATACCTTCTTCTTCCCTCTCTTTGACAATAACTCCTTGTATCCCTTTTTGCTCTTCTTGACTCTCTTGCAGCATTTCATGTGCCTCTACAGCAAGGTCCGTTCTAACACTATATTTACTTAAATCTAATGGTTCTTTCATCGTATCTCCTCCGTAATTCATAGTAAATATCGTTAGATTTCCCAAAGTTATATAAGGTCATTCTTTCCTTTACGTGAAATTTCATTGATATACTATTGCAATTCTCTTCACCGTTTGATAGAATATCACTTGTTCTATGTTAAGAATCGAGTCATTCGATTGCACCAGGGAGGTGAAAAGTATGGCAAACATCAAATCTGCTATCAAACGCGCTAAACTTAGCGAAGAGCGTCGTTCACATAACGCTTCTATCAAGTCTGACATGCGTTCTGCTGTTAAAACTGTAGAAGCTTTAGTTACTAATAACGATCTTGAAAATGCTAAAGAAGCTTTCAAAACTGCTTCTAAAAAACTTGACAAAGCAGCTCGTAAAGGTCTTATCCACCAAAACGCTGCAGCTCGTCAAAAATCTCGCTTAGCGAAACAAGTAAACGCGTAAGGCGTTTAAAAAACGATCCATTTGGATCGTTTTTTTATATACAAAAAGTTCACGTGCTAAGCACGTGAACTTTTTGTTTCATCACATATGATTTAACCGCATTAAGAAAAACTCAAGTACAAGTTTCTTATCCATTTTTCCAGTCTTCATACTATAATCAGCTTCCGCTAATTCTATAATCACTTTTTTTAATTCTTCAAAAGAGAAAAACTTCGTTTGATTCATCGCTAACTTTACACGATATGGATGCACACCAATATGAGACGCAATTTGATTTTGTCCATAACCACGTTGCTGTAACTCTTTCACTTGATAGAGCAAGCGGAATTGACTTACTAATAACGCAAGCAGTTTAATTGGTTCCTCTTGCTGCGTAAATAATCCATCCAAAATTTGCATCGCACCCGCGATATCTTTTTTTACCACTTTTTCTGTCAAAGCAAACACATTTTGTTCAACCGATTTTGGCACAAGCTCCCCAACGAGTTTCGGTGTAATCTCTCCGCCCATACCGACGTATAGCGTTAACTTGTCCATTTCCTTCGCCAACATCGTTACATTACTTCCCACAAGCTCTAACAACAAACTAACAGCTGCATTATCTATATGCACATGCACCTCATCTGCACGAGCAACAATCCACTTCTGAACATCCTGCACTTGCATCGCATTCGCTTCTACTACATCCGCTGTTTTCTTTAATAGTTTTGTAATTTTTTTTCGTTCATCAAGTTTTTCGTAAGGCGCAACAAAAACAAGAATAGAAAATGGAGAAGGCTCCCCAATATATTCTTCTAAAATTTTTATATTTTGCTCTAATTTTTCTTTTTGTGAAGTTAAAAATAGTGGTGATTTTATTAATATCACTTTACGTTCCCCGAAAAAAGGAAGTGTACGTGCATCCTCAACCACATCTTCTAAATACGCTTCTTCTAAATCATATGTCACAACATTAAACTCGCGATCTTCCTCTTCAAGCGCTTCTGTTGTAATAAGCTTTATCGTTTCATTTATAAAAAACGCTTCCGTTCCATACAGTAAATACACTGGAGCAAACTGCTTCTTTTTAATCTTTTTATGTATATCACTCATACTTTTTCCTACTCCCTAACTTGGCAATATATATTTATACTAATGCCCTAGCTTTCGTTTTACAAGTACAAAGGAACAGGCTTTATGACCCGTTCCTTTATTTATATTAAACGCCACGCAATAAGCCCCGGGTTTCTTATTGGTGTGCGGTAATCACCTTCCCTTTATTATTCACAATAAAAATTCGAGTATAAGTGCCAACTGTTAACATGCTTGGAAACAAAAAACTCGCGTTCCTTAATGATCTAAAGTAGTAAAAACGCTCGATTTCTCTTCATATGGAAATTGTAGATTTTTTTCTGACAATATTTTATACTAAAGTGGAATGTTGGGGAGGGATTCTAAATGAATGATTTTGAACAGAACGTTCAAAGTAAACGCAATGACGCTATTGATTCAGGGGTAGGATTTATCGTCTCATTTGGTTTTTTCGCAACACTTTTCATCATTGCAACTGTTATTAAATTTATCGGTTCTTAAAGACTGCTGCTTACTGGCAGTCTTCTTTTTTATCTATCATGTGTTTCATCATATGTGATTTTGCTACGAAAGGTTCCGTGTTCCACTTTAAAAACATAGGAAATAGCGCCTTGCTTATCCGTACGCCATATTTCAATCCCCATCTTCTCCAAACGCCCTATCACTTCCTTATGAGGATGCCCATACCTATTACGCTCACCGACAGAAATAATCGCTACATCAGGCTGTACAGCGCTCAAAAAAGGCACTATAGATGACGTATTACTCCCATGATGAGCAACCTTTAAAACATCCGCCCGTAAATCTGGATACGTAGCTATTAAAAATTTCTCTCCTTCTTCTTCTAAATCACCTGTAAACAGCCACGTTGCCCCTCCTAATTTTGCCCATATTACAATTGAAGCATTATTTTCACTTCTCGCTTTTCCTGTTGGAGCTAACACAAAAAATTCCGCTTCATTTACGCTCCAACTCTCTCCTTCCCCCACTTCACTTATTTTCACTTCCTTTTCTAATGCCTGTTTCTTTAATACTTTTTCTAATACCGCATCTTGTTCTTTTCGGCCAAATACAACTTCTTTTACGGTTATATTTGATAATAACTCTTGCGCAGCACCTATATGATCCGCATCTCCATGCGTTACAATTAATTTATCAATTGTTTTAATCCCTTCCTTTTGTAAATAAGGGATTAAAATATCATTTCCAACAGAAAATTCATGCTTTTTCCGTTGCCATTCTTCCTTATTTGCACGCATTGTGCCACCGGTATCAATGAGGTAAATCTCTTTATCGTACGGGAGGCGAATTAAAATTGCGTCTCCCTGTCCAACATCAAGAAATGTAACACTCCCACTTTCTCGAAAATACGGATATACATAATGACATGTACAAACGAAAAGAAATATACCCGAAGCTACGAACATAATTTTCTTCGACACCCGCCTTTCCCAAACCATCAATATACTAACAATACTCGCGTAATATAGAGCTACAAGAAGTATAGATGTTTGCCCGAAAACAAGGCGGATAAACGGTAAATTTTCACAATAACTTAGAAAATCATTAGAAAGATTCAAACCTATTGATAGTACATTCGCAAGTCCTTTCGCAAGAAACGGGACGATCGGTATAAATACCAAAACGATAATACTACACGGCAATACAATAAGAGATAAAAACGGAACGTATAGGATATTAAGAAAAATACTATATGGAGAAAAATAACCGAAGTGATATAACAAAATCGGAGTACTAACGAGTTGTGAAATAAAAGAAATATAAATGGAATTTCCGATTACTCCATTACTACTATCTAGTAAAAGCGGGGCTGACAAAAGCAAGGCGAAACTACCAACGAACGAAAACTGAAAGCCAATATTAAAGACAAGATACGGATCAAATATAAGCATACATATAGCTGTAACGCTTAAAGCATCTAAGCTAGATAAACGAATAGAACATATGAAAGCAATCAACATCAACACTCCTGTTATAGAAGCTCTTATAACAGACGGTGATGCTCCTGCTAAAATCATATATAGAGGAATGCAAAAGATAAGACATACTGTCGCTATCTCCCTCGTCACACCACTTCTTAGCAAAATAAAATACACAATCACCATTAACAATACGATATGCGATCCTGAAATCGCCAACAAATGTACAAGACCAAATTGCTGATATTGCTCTTCAACTTCAAATGTCATTTGTTGTCTATCACCAAATACTAATGCATTCATAAAAGCACCTGATTGCTCCGGAAACATTTCTGTAACGCCCGAGATTGCTTGCTGTCTCAAAAGAAGAATCCATTGCACGAGTGACAACGATGTTTTTTGGCATTCAGAAATATATGTAGCCTCCAATATGAAATGAATATTTTGCTTATACAAATAATCACGATAATTAAAACCATGAAAGTTCCGAGCTATTGGTGGCTCTTTCCTCTCACCTTCGAATACACATGATACTCCTGCGTGTAATTGTCGCAGTTGTTTCTTTTCCAAGGCCGATTTAATTTTGTAACTTAACTGCACTATATTTTTATTCTGATCTTCAACTTGAAATGTTAGGCGATCCCCGTTAATAAGAGGTGTATTTTGTATTAGCCCCCTTGTAACTTCGTAAGACTCTCCTAGAGGCTTGTTTTGCCCTTGAATATACGTAGTGTACATAGCGCCACTAAAACACGCTAACATACAAAAAAAGAAGGTTTTACGCGAAGTACGGTATAAACAATAGAAAACATACAAAACGAGAAAACAAGTCAGCAGTAAAACTGAAGTGGAAAAGGCAATTGCAATCCCTATGATAAATGAGATTGCAACATAACCCCATTGTCCATACAACTATACTCACTCCTTATAGCATCATTTTTGCTTTCGTGAATACATGCTGTAATTCTTCCATTGATAAGTTTTCTTTTTCTAAAGATGCAAATAGTTCTTTTAACTCCATATGACGCTTTTGATCCTCTAATGCTGCAATATTATATTCTAGCGGAACGTGTTTCACTGTTACATTCGCTTTTTCAAATAACTCTACGGCATATGGATGATTTTTATAATCCTGCGCATAATAAACTGCTGTAATACCACTTTGAATAATCGCCTTACAGCATTGTAAACAAGGGAAATGCGTAACATAAATTTCCGCTTCCTCCGTTTTCACACCGAATTTTGCACACTGTAATAAAGCATTCATTTCTGCGTGAATTGTACGAACACAAT
Source organism: Bacillus pretiosus (assembly GCF_052947655.1). Classification (NCBI taxonomy): domain Bacteria; kingdom Bacillati; phylum Bacillota; class Bacilli; order Caryophanales; family Bacillaceae; genus Bacillus; species Bacillus pretiosus. The sequence continues at coordinate 4,196,948 of NZ_CM129593.1, forward strand.
GATTATCAATAACGTAGCATCCATCATCTATACAATGTACGCCACCTTTAATTGAACCATTATATCCACCAGCAATAATTCGTTTATCACGAACGATTGTCGCTCCTACTGCAAGCCTTGTACATGTACTACGTAAAGATAGCAGATGGCTTTGCGTCATAAAATATTGATCCCATGAAATTCGTTCCATATTTTTCACCTACTTTTTTGTCTACTTGTAGTGTAGCGAATGAAGAAAAACTTCGTCAATCTTTTACGGAATAATAATTTGATCTTTTATTTTTTCCAATGACTTCACACCGATCCCATCAATCTCTAACAAATCTTCTATTTTCTGAAAAGGACCATGTTCTTCTCGATATTTCAAAATACTTTCTGCTTTCCGAGAACCAATGCCTGTAATTTTTTCAAGTTGTTCTTTAGAAGCCGCATTTATTTGAACTTTCCCCTCCCCCTTTGAAATAGCAGCTACCTCTTGCACTTTTTCGTTTTCATTCGGTACATAAAGGATCATTTGGTCTTGTACCATTTGTGCTAAATTCACCTTCTTCCTATCTGCCTCGGGTAAAAAACCACCTGCCTTTTCAATAGCCTCCTTGACCCGGTCCCCTTCTTTCATTTCATACACCCCCTCTTTAACAACAGCCCCTTTCATATCAATTACAATTATTTTTTTCTGCTGCTTTGTATCCGATATTTTTGGTTTACTTTTCTTCTCTAGCTCTTTCGCTTGAACATCCGTTGCAATGACCGTTCGCTCTGTATGCTGGTTCGTTTTCCAAAAAAGAAGAAAAAGTACAGTTCCAATAATAGCTACTAATCCTAACCATTTCTTTGGAAAATCCCACATCATTTTACACCTCTAATCATAAATTTATAACATCATTCATATTGTTTAGGAGAAAGCTGTTACGAAGGAGGGATGAAACATTGAACATAGGAATTATAGGGACAGGGAACATGGGGAATATACTAATCGACGCATTTTTAGAAACCCGTGCTGTCAAACCTTCGTGCCTTACAATGATTAATCGAACGCCCGCCAAAGCATATCATATAAAGGAAAAACACCCTTCTGTTCATATAGCCAAAACTATCGATGAGGTAATCAAACGATCACATCTTATTTTTATTTGCGTAAAGCCGATAGATATATACCCGATCCTACAAAAATACGCTGAACATTTTTCTGATGAAAAGTGCTTAGTTTCTATCACAAGTCCAATATCTCCGTCACAATTAGAGACGCTTGTACCTTGCCACATTGCACGTATCATTCCGAGCATTACAAACCGCGCCCTGTCTGGCGCATCACTATTTACATTTGGAAGTAAATGCTCTGAAGAGTGGCAACAAAAGCTATTTCGCCTATTCAAAAACATTTCTACTCCTCTTATGATAGAAGAAGATATAACGCGCGTTTCATCTGATATAGCAAGCTGCGGCCCTGCATTCTTTAGTTATTTATTACAATGTTTCATTAACGCTGCTGTAGATAAAACAAATATTACACATGAAGAAGCCACTACTTTAGTAAGTGAAATGGTCGTTGGAATGGGGAAACTACTTGAAAAAGAGATTTTCACATTGCCTACTTTACAAGAAAAAGTATGTGTTAAAGGCGGCGTTACAGGAGAAGGCATTCGTGTTTTAGAAGAACATGTTGGGGATATGTTTCATAAATTAATTGAGCGGACACACGAGAAATTTGATGAAGATTTAAAATGCGTCGATCAGCAATTCAATAAACACACATAATAAATACGTCATCGTCATTCCAAATCCTTTTTATAAATACTTACTTTTTTACATTACATTTTCACTTAAACTAGTATTTTCATACTTCACGTATATCATCTTCTTATTATGCTAGAACTAAAATTACAACTTCTTTACAAAACAAAAGCAACCTTCTCGGTTGCTTTTGTTTTACCCATTTTTCTTCGCCATGAAGAAAATACGCTCTGTTTGTTCTGTAACTTCAAGTCGCTCAAAGTCACCAGTGACGCGAAGCACGGTAAAACCAGCTTCTTCAAGCCATTTCGTTAACTCTTCGACCTGATATGCACGTTGCACGTGACATTCGTCAAAACGATGGTACACATCTTCTTCTGGGTCTTGAACAAAGAATGTTAAATCATGTTCTACACTATTTGATTCTTCACCAGGGAAGCAATTCCAAATAAGAGATATTTCTTCTCCATTCACTGTGTATGTTTCGTTTTGAAATACATGATGTATTTTATATAAAGAATGTACATCAAATAAAAACAAACCATCTTGACGTAAATGGTGAAACACTCTTCGAAATGTTTCTTGCACTCCATCTTCTTGCAATACATAGTTTAATGAGTCACAAAAGATCGTTACACAGTCAAACTCACCTGGAACGTCAAGCTCTCGCATGTCTTGTTGGTAAAAAGGAATAAAGTATCCTTCTCCGCCTAGTTTTTGCTGAGCGACCGTTAACATCTCTTCTGAAAGATCGACACCGATTAAATCGTAACCCTTTTGTACAAGCGGAAGTGTTACATTACCAGTACCGCATGCTACATCAAGAATCTTCGCCTCTTTCATATCCGCTTGCTGTAAACTCTCCTCTGTAAATTCCACCCATTTATCATAAGGAACATCATTCATTAGTTCGTCGTACAACAATGCAAATTGTTCGTATTTCATTGGTCTAGCTCGTCTGTAATATCCTCACGTGGCACATCGCCCCAAAGACGCTCTAAATTATAGTGATTACGCTCATCTTTATGGAATACATGAGCAACTACATCTCCAAGGTCAACTAGTACCCAGCGTGCTTCGTCAAAGCCTTCCATACGTTGTACGTCGATTTGGAACTCATGTGCTTTTGATTTAATTTCACGTGCAATTGCTTGCACTTGCTTATCTGAGTTACCGTGACAAATAATGAAATAATCTGCAATTGGTGAAATACCTTGCATATTTAGGACAACCATATCTTCTGCTCTCTTATCATCAGCTGCTTTTGCTGCTAATACTAATAACTCTTTATCTTTCATTTACTAATTTCCTCCTTGATAACTGCGTTGTATGTTTGGAATGTTAATGGATAAATCGTTTGATTTTTTTCCATTAAAAATTGAATTGTTCGCTTTAACGCAAATAATAAAGCTTGATTTATATCCGTATATGCGAGTTTACGAGCTTCCTCCACCCCTGGAAACTTTCGCCCAGGCTCAATGTAATCAGCTACATAAATTACTTTATCTAACATCGTCATTTTCTCATGACCACTTGTATGATATGTAATAGCTTGCAGGATTTCAGGATCCGTAATGCCTACTTCTTTTTCTACTAAGTATGCCCCAACAGGTGCATGCCATAACTCTTTGTTATAACAAAGTAAATCTTTCGGCAAATCTTCACTTTTAATAATCTCTTCCATCTCAGAAATCGCTCTACACTTCGCATAATCATGGAATATAGCTGCAACTTCAGCCTTTTTTTCATCCACACCGTATAACTTAGCAAGTTCAATTGCTGTCTCCATTACACCTATTGTGTGTATATAACGTTTTTCATGCATTTGTTGTTTGACAATATGAAGTGCTTTCTCACGATTCATACAACCCATTCCTCTCGATATACACCTGTACTTTTTCAGGAAGTAAATATTTACATGTTCGCTTCTCTTTATATCTCTCACGCAATAAAGATGAAGAAACTGCAAACTCCGGAATTTCCACAGTGGTGATAGGATAAGGTGTACGCAATGTATAACCAGGTCTTGCAACCCCAACAAACGTCACAAGATCGAGTAACGCTTCAATGTTATACCACTTCGGTAAATACTCAACCATATCTCCACCAATAATAAAGTGAAACTGCACATCCGGATACTTCTTCGTCAATTGTAACATAGTGTCATACGTATACGATGGGCCCTTTCTGCTTAGCTCTTCTAAACAAATAGAAAAATGTTCCTCTGCCTCAGTCGCAAACTCTAACATTTGTAAGCGATTTTCTACACTTGTAATATTCCGCCCTTGTTTATGCGGTGGAATTTGGTTCGGTAAGAACCATACTTCTTCTAAATTCAAAGCATGATATACTTCATTTGCAATTAGCAAATGCCCATAATGTGGCGGATCAAATGTACCGCCAATGATGCCAATTTTTCTCAAAAGAAACGCCCCTTCCTTTTACCTACAGTAACTCTCTTCATTCCTATCCGAAGAGAGTTCACTGTTAATAAAAGTTCAATTGGTTTCGCTCTCTACATCATTACGCACTAACGATAAAAAATAGCATATGCTATTCTTTTGATCGCGGAAGTTTAATTTGTTTATTTTCTCTAGATTCTTTGTATAAAACGATTGTACTTCCAATTACTTGAACGATTTCAGCACGTGCGCCTTTTGCAAGTTCTTCTGCAACTTCACGACGATCGAATTCACAGTTTTGTAGCACACTTACTTTAAATAGTTCACGAACTTCTAAAGTATCTGCGATTTGTTTAATCATATTTTCATTTACTCCGCCTTTTCCTACTTGAAAAATAGGTGTTAAATGATGTGCTTGTGCACGTAAAAATCTTTTTTGTTTTCCTGTTAACATATATGTTAGCCTCCAAGCTTTCTTATAACTAATTGTTTCATTCTATCGATATTCGGTACACGCCCTGTCCACATTTCAAATGCAAGCGCACCTTGATAAACAAACATATCAATACCATTTTGAATCATTGCACCTTGCTCTTTTGCCTCATATAAAATTTTCGTTTCAAATGGATTATAAATTATATCTGATACAATCGTCCCTTTTTTTAACGAAGAAATTTGTAATGGCGTATATTCGACGCGTGGATGCATACCTATTGTTGTCGTCTGAATGATAATATCATAATTCCCTTGTTCTTCTGTTGCTTTTTCTAACGATAAAGCAACAGAATTAACAGTAGCTGTACATGCAGCAATAAGTTCTTTCGCCTTATCTACTGTACGATTAGCTACATCAATCTCTTTCACACCTACATCAGCAAGAGAAAAATAAATAGCTCGACTAGCACCACCTGCGCCAAGCAATAAAATACGTTTCTCCTGAAGTGGTTCACTACTAATTGACTGCAGCGCTCGGACAAAACCAATTCCATCTGTATTGTAACCAATCAATTTCCCATCCTTATGAACCACTGTATTTACTGCACCAATTTGTTTTGCTAGCGGGTCAATCTCATCCAAATAATCCATAATAGCAACTTTGTGCGGCGTTGTTACATTAAATCCTGAAATACCTAATGCTTTTAAACCTCTTACTGCTTCCCCTAGCACTTCCTCTTTAACAAGAAATGCATGATAATGGGCATCCATATTCAAGTGTTCAAATGCATCGTTATGCATAACAGGCGATAATGAATGTCCAATTGGATTTCCGATTACACCATATAATTGTTTCATAAATCCCTCTCCATATTAAATTAAAGATTTACGTAGCGAAACACTTACTCCTTTTGGTACGTGTGCAACAATTTTTGCTCCCGGTTCGTTCACAGTAACCCATCCTAATCCAGAGAATACAACATCCGTTTTTGGTTCACGAATATTAAATTCGTATTTCACTAGATCTGGCATATTTTCTAATTCTTCTGGTGTTGGCGGGCTTAGTAAATCCCCAGCATGATTTTTATACAATTCATCTGCTTTCTCAAGCTTTGTACGATGGATTGTTAAACGATTCGAGAAGTGACAAGTAAATGCACGACGACCACCACTTACATAATCAAAACGTGCCAATCCACTGAAGAATAATGTTTGTTCTTCATTTAATTGGAACACCATTGGCTTAATTTCTTTTGTTGGTGTAATAAGTTTTAAGCTTTCTTTTCCAACATAATGAGCCATTTGATGGTGGTTAATAATACCTGGCGTATCATATAAAGAAGATTCTTCGTCTAACGGAATATCAATTAAATCAAGTGTTGTTCCTGGGAAATGAGATGTTGTAATTACATTTTCAGTCTCATCACTAAATTCTTTAATCATACGATTAATAAATGTTGATTTTCCTACATTCGTACATCCAACAACGTAAACATCTTTTCCGCCGCGGTAATACTCAATAGCATCTGCCAGCTCAGCAATCCCTTGCCCTTTCGCTGCACTAATTAAAAAGACATCTTCTGGCTTTAATCCTAGCTGCTTTGCACTATAGCGCATCCAATGCTTTACTTTATCATGTTTTACTGACTTAGGAATTAAATCAGCTTTATTTCCAACAAGTAATACTTTATTATTTCCCACGAAACGATGTAGGCCAGGTAACCAGCTACCATTAAAATCAAAAATATCTACAATTTTAACTACTAGCGCATCCGATTTTCCAATTCCATTTAGAATACGTAGGAAGTCATCATCTGTTAATGATACATCTTGAATTTCGTTATAATGTTTTAAGCGAAAACAGCGTTGACAAATTACTTGTTCTTTCTCTAAAGATGAGGTAGGAGCATATCCCACTTCGTTTTTATCTTCTGTTTGAATTTCTACACCGCAACCAATACATTTAATTGTTTCAGTCAAACTTTATTCCTCCCAGTTAATTAAACCTTTTTTCTTCATATTTCTCATAATTCTTCGTTCAATTTTTCGATTAAAGCGCGTTACTAATCCGTCCGTTTGTGCTACCGGTACAACTAAAATTGTATGAAGTCCCACTCGGTTTCCACCTAAAACATCCGTTAGTAACTGATCTCCAATTACTACAACTTCATCTGGTTGCAGGTGCATCTCTTGTATCGCACGCTTAAACGCGCGAACAAATGGTTTACGCGCACTATGAATAAATGGAATACCTAATGGATCAGCAAAGTCTTTCACACGTTGCTCATTATTATTTGAAACGACCGTTACTTGAATACCTTGCTCTTTCATTTTCAAAAACCATTCTTCAAGTTGTGGCGTTGCATTTGGACGATCCCATTCAATTAACGTGTTATCTAAATCAGTAATGACACCTTTAATTCCACGTTTTTTCAAATCTTCTGGTTGAACATGATATACATTTTTCACATATTCATTTGGTAAAAATAGCTTCAATTTCTTTCACCTCTTTGAGGAGTTTTCATAAAAATTTTTCGACAACATATTTCGATATATGACCTGTGGATAAAATTGTACACATTTTCCACATTAATTTTTCAGCTAATTTGGAATTTACTAACAATCTATACACATTTTATCCACCTAGGTATGTGGATAACCACTCGTTTGTGACTGTCATATTTTTTTGGTACATTAAATGCAACAACGAATCAATCCTTAAATTATTAGGAGGTGACTCACCTTGAAAACAAAATATATGGAACAGTTGTCTACTGAGTTACTCACTGAGTCTTATTATAAAGCAAAAGAACTAAAATTAAATCCCGACTTCATTTTACTTATAAAACAAGAAATGATTAGACGCTCATTAGAGGACAAGCTTGTCAAATCGTCTTGATTACATATAAAGTGAAATTTTAATGAGCTAACTTGTAAAAAGAGCCATCCTGCGATGGCTCTCGAATAAACAAGTACTCCCATCTAGGGAATTTCATCATTAAGCATCTTTGTCCATAACTCTTGCTTACAGTTATAAAATGTTTTCTTTACTTATGAGCCGAACGAGTAGCAATTTTTTCACCAAGACGAAGCTCTTGTCCACTCTTCAATTCCTGCACTACTTCTATCATATCTTTTTCAAACAATAACACAACTGTTGAGCCAAATGTAAAGTATGCCATTTCTTCACCTTTTTGAACAGTGTCTCTTTCATGCAACAGCTCAATACTATTAACAAACATAGCTCCTACTTTTACAAGTGCCATATGTTTACCGTCACTATTTACTTCTGTAACAGAGCGATAATTTTTTGACAATGGCTCTTTCCCATATTCCATACCAGCTGCATTTACCGGATATGACTTTCTACCAAGTACAAACCTTTCAGTCACAGAACCAGAAAGCGGACTATGAATACGATGATAATGACTTGGGCTTAAATAAATAACCATGTATGTACCACCTGCATATCGCTTTGCACGTTCTTCATTACCTAGCATATCCACGATTGAATAACGCTTACCTTTAATATCAAATGTTTTTGTGTCCTCAATAGGACCGTGATCAGCAAAAACACCATCAACAGGACTAACGATACTCGATGCATCTGTATCAACACTACGCTTTCCTTCTTTTAGCTTACGCGTAAATAATTCATGCAATGTTCTATATTCCTTCAAACCCTTTTCCATCTCATCTTGGTTAATTTGAAAAACTTTCGCATACGATGGAATAATGATAGAGCTCAAACGAGATTGTGCAAATTTACGTAATATATAAGAAGTAAAACGACCATTTGTAAGTTCGATCATAAGTCGATATAATGTACGTCGCAAATTGCGAAACCTCCTAATCAGTCTATAACTTTAGCTTCCCCTTCTTTTCCTTCTATATCATATGTAAAATTGGTTCTTATTCCCACATATCATATAGAACTGTTTCATTATACATGCGGAAAACTAAGTATGGTATTATTCTTAAATTGTTTAGCACCCTCTAATATTACAGATAGAATCCGTCATTTTCAACAGTGAACATAGATTTCTTCTGAACACAACTCTTTTTCTTTCCTTATTTACAAAAAGAAAAGCAGCCCATTTTAAAATATGGCTGCTTGCAATGTACATTATTCTTTCGCTTTTTTCTCTTTCTCAGCTCTTACAAATTCATGGAACATTTTCATTAAAGCGCGCTTTTCAATTCTTGATACGTAGCTTCTGGAAATACCAAGTGCCTTCGCAATCTCTCGTTGCGTTTTCTCCTTATCAAGCCCCAGTCCAAAACGCTTCACGATTACTTCTTTCTCTCGTTCGTCTAAAATATCGATATACTCTTTAATCTTTTCTAACTCCATACTAAGCTGAATCATATCAATTACATCTTCAGACTCTGATTTTAATATATCGATAAGCGATATTTCATTCCCCTCTTTATCTTGCCCGATTGGATCATGAAGTGAAACGTCTTTTTTCGTTTTTTTCAGTACACGTAAATGCATTAAAATTTCATTTTCAATACAGCGTGCTGCATACGTCGCAAGTTTTGTGCCTTTTCCTGCCGAATAGCTCTCGATCGCTTTAATGAGCCCAATTGTACCAATTGAAATTAAATCTTCTGCATCTTCCCCTGTGTTTTCAAATTTTTTAACGATATGAGCTACAAGCCGTAAATTATGTTCAATTAACAGATTTCTCGCTTGAGCATCACCTTGCTCCATTAACTCTAAGTACTTTCTCTCATCGTCTGATGATAACGGCTGCGGAAACGCATTATTCTTCACATAAGAAACAAAGACAAACACTTCTCGAACCATATATCCAATTGCGGCGAATAGACTCAAACCTTTCACCTCCGCCAAAATAGTGGTCTTTACTATGTGTATGTGGGCGTGAGGTTGTTTGTGTCTGTACTAAGCAAATATGGAACCCTTAACTTATTGGAGAACTAAATGAACCCTATCGATTGAATTATATTTTCATTATATTATAATTTACAAAGTGCGAAAAATTAGAAAGAGGTGTTTTCATGCCATACTCAACTGTAAAAATCAGAAACTCTATCGTACTCATTTTATCACTCTTCCTACTTTCAGCCTGTGAACAACAAAATACAAATACACAAACTGATAACAACAAAAAGGAAACTGTGACAACAAAAGATAATACAAACACCGAAAACAAGAACAAACCCGAAGAACAGGAAAAAGCTAAAAATCAAACAAAAACTAAAAACCAAGCAATGCCTGAAGATCCAGTAAAACCTGAAGAACAGACAAAAATTAAAGAAAAACAAGACAACGCTGCAAATATAAACATAACAGCAAGCAAGGCTAAAGAAATCCTCATCCGAAAATTCGGAACATTAGATAAAAATGAAGTTACATACAATCTTCTACCTAGTGAAAGCTCGGCAAAAAATAAAATTAATAATAAACTGGGTACTGATTACTATACTTTCACGCCTCAATTTGATAATTATCGTGCTGATTTCACCTTTTCTGTTCATAAACAAACAGGAGAAATTATTGTTAATGGGAGTGACGGTAGCACATTAACTGAATCAGAATTTAAAAATACACAAGAAAATCAACAAGTTAATAAACAAACTGGGAAACAATCGAATGAACCAATAAACAAACCCGCCGATATTACTACATTCACAAGTGAGGATGCCATAAAAATCTTAGAAAAAACGATGGGACCTCAAACAGCTCAACTACACTATGGCGCCACAACTGAACCTATCGGAATAATCAACGGAATTAAACTATACGATGTTTTCTATGCACGTGGAGAGGGCGAGCGCCAACGCGTTTACAACTTTGCAGTAGGTTCGGATGGAAATATATATGATTGGTATGAAGCTCAAAAAGGCGTACTTAAAATCCACTAATATCTCTTATTCATATAACTAAAAGCCAATCGAGATTCTCGATTGGCTTTTCATAAAACTATTCACTCCAAATCTTTTCCCCCGTATGCGCATCAATATAACGAATTTCTCGACTACAATCAAAGGATTCTTTATAATTTTCATCCGTCGTTTGTTTATACAGTAGTTCGTAGTTCGTTTCCTCTACGTCATTTTCTAAAAACCATTCTAAATTAACTCGCATGGCCCCTCTGTATATTGCTAACGCTTTTTCCTTTTTTACTTTTGGTGTTGTTTCGTATGTAAGCAATTCTTTTATAAGGTTGCTAGACTCTCCGGAATAATGCACCACAGCCCCATTTCCCGCATTGATATTAACCATAAATTGCTTATACTCTGCCGGAATGCCATTCACATATACGGAAAAGGTAAATCTTTCAATCCCATCTTCTGCTTCTTCACGTTCTTCCCAAAGACGTAGATATTGTGTGACATCTGGAATAACTTGTTCCAAAAATTGAAGTGCTTTTTGTAAACATTCCTCTCTAGGAAATATTTGCTTTACTTCTTTATCGTCTGTCAGTTTTATAAAACCAGTTAATTCATTGGTAGATTTATCAACCGTAATGCCAATTAAATTATTATATTTTAACATCGGTAAATGCTTTTTAAAGAATTCATTCATTAAATATGGATTCTTTTCTTCTTTCTGTTTTTGTAATTCCTCTTTCGGAACAAATTTCATTCTTATTTCATCATCATTTTCCGTCTCAGCTACTTTTGTAAAATTTTCTTTATTCCATTCAAACAAATCGAATATATCGTCTGGCCGGCTACCTTTTTTCGGTTTTTCAACAGCTACAGTTGAAGGCAATTTATAATGATCGGGCCCAAATAAATCTTTACCTGTACTTGCATTAATAAACGTATGACTAGGTTCTGGTTCATATACAAGATGATTCCCTGTTACTTCTTCTCCATTTTCATACTCACATGAAGAATGTGTTAAATCTACAAATACAAGTCTCATATCTTGTCTAGCTTTTAAATTCTCTAAAACGACGTTCTCCTCAACAAATTCACTTGGCCATAACGGTTTTTTCTCGATAGCTTTTTGTCCATTATAACGAAAATGCACAACATTCCCTGAAGGATGAACTCGCACAACACACCCTGTATTCGGCAATGGATAGCCATTTACTTCTTGCATATAATTTACTTCTTTCCGACCACGCCTGTCGTCCTTAACCGTTACATATGTATAAAATTCATATCCTTCTTTTGTATATTTTTTTAAGAATGCATTTGCAATCTCTCTTGCTTTATTCTCTCCTATCGCTTCCTTACCACTCGAACTCGAAAAATATTTTTTATCATCTATACTAAATTCGATTAAATTACCAGTATGTCTATTCAGCGTAATTTGTATCGTTCTCTCCTCATCCTCTTTATGTTCCCACCATAATAGATGATATGGGTCATCCACACCTTCTTGATCATCTACGACAAGCCTATAATCATCTGAAATGTCAATAATATGAGCCACTTGCCCTTTTCCTTCTTTATCTTTTTGATTCATCATACCTCTCCTTCATTACAATTTAAGGTAATTATAACAAATAAAACTAAATGGCTATAAACAAAAAAGACTAGAGATATCTCTAGTCTTCTACTTCGTCTCACGATGTAGCGTTACTCGCTTTAATCGTGGACAATATTTTTTTAGTTCGATGCGCTCTGGATTGTTTCGTTTATTTTTTTTAGAAATATAATTACGATCACCGCACTCTGTACAAGCCAATGTAATATTTACACGCATATGTAATTCTCCTTTCTTTCAAAGATCGCAAACTAAAACGTAATGATTACGATTTATATGTTATATAAGTTTATTCTATTTGTCAATTACAAAAAAAAGACAAAAATCTGAAACAATTAGTTCATACGAAATTCACACGAATCTATTACTATAAGAATTGTACATAGTGAATTTATTAACAATCACGTTTATTCATATAGAATCTTACTCGAAAGGAGTTGAAAATATGAAAACTAAATATCGTTTTATGATCTCCTCATTTGCTGCTTGCGCTTATATGCTTTGGTATTTAGTATAATAACAACCTCACTTGTAAATAGGAAAAGGTGTGTATATAAATGGAATATAATCAATCAACAGTTAACTACTGGAAAGCTTTTGTACTACCATATACATTTGCTTTAGAAGAGTTAAAAACTAAATTTGAAATTATGAACCGGGAAGCTCAATTTTTAGAGGATTACAACCCGTTTGAACATATAAAAACAAGATTAAAACAACCTGAAAGTATTATTAAAAAGCTTGAACGTAAAAATTTATTACCGACAGTTGAGAATGCGCAAACACATTTACAAGATATCATCGGCATTCGTATTACATGTTGCTTCGTAGAAGATATTTATCATTTAAAAGAAGTCATTCAAAAGCGTGAGGATATGGAAATCATAGAAGTAAAAGATTATATCGCTAATCCAAAGGGAAACGGATATAAAAGTTTACACATGATCATTAAGTATCCTTTATCACTGAATTCTGGTACAAAAGATGTATTTGCAGAAATCCAGTTACGTACACTTGCTATGGACTTTTGGGCAAGTTTAGAACATAAACTTTATTATAAATATGAAGGGAAAATACCTGAGTATTTAAAAGATGAACTACATGATGCGGCAATGAAGGCTGAAGATCTTGATAATAAAATGGCAACAATTCGCCAAGATATTGATGATATCGAAGCATGTTCAAATCAAATTCTATTACCACTATAAAAAGGTTCTCTCCAATGAGAACCTTTTTTATTTCGCTATTTACGGGCAGTAAGACTCCCTGATTAAAGTTTCACTTTATTTCTTCCCTATCGTGCGAACCTCTTCAATTTTCCAGCCATCTTCTTCTTTTCCAAGCGCATACTGTACATTTTTCTGAAGAGTGACCTCCCCATCTATTTCCTTTTCCTTTGTTTCAACTACAACATACCCTGCTTTACTAGCTTTCATGTCTATATGTTCCAATTCAATTTTCTTATTTCCCTTTTGAAAAGCGGCTTCTTTTTGTGTTTTTAAGTCTTCAGCACTAGGCAGCTTCTTTGAGAATAACTCCATATGTTCAGCAAGATTTTTTTCATTTGTCGTCCGTACAAATTTCTCCATAACATCTTGAATCGATTTTTCTTCTTCTTTCGTTATTTGTACCTTCTCCTCAATTTTTTTAGTAGTAGATTTTTGTTCTATATAATTCTCCTTGGATTGACATCCAACTAGCAATAATACACCTATTAGAAGGGCTCCTATCCCTCTGAAAAAAGTCCTCATCTTTCCCATCTCCTAAAAAGAAAAGTGAGGCATTTCGCCTCACTTTTCTTGATAATTAGCGTCTTCCTTTATTCGGATCGCCACCGCCAACAATATCAAAGACACGTTTAGCGATATTTGTATTCTCTTGAACGCCAGAGAACAAGTATTTACCAGGGCCAAATGCATATACGTTTACATCTTCCCCCGTATGTCCACCTGTTGTCCATCCTGTAACCGAACGCTTATTGAAAATATCCTCAATCGCATTATCAATCTTTGTTACATCTTTTGAAGGAGCAATATCATTTACCGCTTTAATTTCTTCTGGTGTTAATTGTAAATCAATATATTTTTTTAATGTCTCTTCTACATTTGCACCTTTTGCAATCTCATTTGCCATGAAGTCTGGTGTGCGTTTTGCAGCTTTAATTGGATCTACTTTAAAGTTATACTCACCATTCGCACCTAAAGATAATCCGCCAGTAGCGTGGTCTGCCGTTGCAACGACTAACGTATTTTTATCTTTTTTCGCAAACTCAATCGCTGCTTTAAATGCTTCTTCAAAGTCTTCCATTTCACTCATTGCACCTACGATATCATTATCGTGTCCAGCCCAGTCGATTTGACTTCCTTCAACCATTAAGAAGAAACCATTTTTATTTTTGTTCAAACGCTCAATTGCTGCATTTGTCATTTCTTCTAATGAAGGTGTCTTCTCATTACGGTCAATCATTTTATCTAAACCGCCTGGTGCAAATAAACCTAAAATTTGATCGTTTTTATCATTTAACAATTGATCTCGATCTGTTACGTAGCTATAACCAGATTTCTTAAACTCTTCTGTAAGATTGCGATCTTTTCTAACAAAGTTTTTTACACCGCCGCCAAGCATAACATCTACTTTATGCTTCCCTTTAATTTTTTCATCAAAATAATCATTTGCAATTGCATCCATATTTTTACGACTAATGTCATGCGCACCGAAAGCAGCTGGTGTTGCATGTGTAATTTCAGAAGTAGCAACGAGTCCCGTTGATTTCCCTTTTTCTTTCGCTTGTTCAAGAACAGTTTTCACTTCTGCTTTATCATTATCAACTGCAATTGCCGCGTTATATGTTTTAATTCCCGCTGACATAGCTGTTGCTGCTGATGCAGAGTCTGTGATATTTTCATGTTCATCTTCCGGATATGTTTTTTGTGTTCCTACAAGATGCTTATCAAACTCTGTAGATTCCATCTCGAATGTTTTTGGATTATCTTTCATATAACGATGAGCCGTCATGTATGAAGGACCCATACCATCTCCAATTAACACAATAACATTTTTAATCTTTGCATTGCTTCCGCTCTCATCTGCATTCACTTCACTAGAACGTGTAAAATTCCATGTTGCCACCGAAGTAACTGCTAACGACGCCACAACTGCAAATGGCCATGCTTTTTTCACAAACTTTTTCACTGTCTTGTCCCCCTAATTAGGTTATTCATTTCCCACTATCAAATTTAATAGAAGACTATTAAGAGAAAATTAGTTATATGTAAATTTTTTGTTAACTTATGTAAATATCAGTTATAATTTGTATAAGTTTGTCTGTTCGTATCAACCTTCTTCCCCTTTACAATTAAAATATAAACAAGTTGGATTTCATGTAACGTAAATCTCTTATTTAACATTTTCAATCTACTTTTATGAAAATTAATAGAAATGTGGGGCCTATTTATGAAAACAATAAAGCTAGATGAATCTTTTATTTTTGATTTACTCGACCTTTGTAAAGCTATTGGATGGTTACAAGATAAAGAATTTATGAAAAAACAATTCGAAATGTATCTTTCTCTCGGCACACTTATCGGTTATATGCATGAAAATAAACTGATTGCAGCTGGAGGAGTATTTCCTTTTAAAGATAGTTTTTCTACTATTGGCATGTTAATCGTCCATCCTAATTTTCAAGGCCAAGGCATCGGACGTATTTTGCTAAATTGTTGCTTAGAACACACTCATCCAAAACAACCAATTGTACTTATTGCAACAAAAGCTGGCGAGCCTCTTTATACATCATGCGAATTTCAAACAGTAACGACGATTCATCGTTTTGAAAAACAAACTACTAAGACACATATTGCTCATACACAACAAGTAAAAGAACAAGATCTTGTCTCACTTATTTTTCTCGATCAAATTACAACTGGAGCTAATCGTTCCTTACTTTACTCATCGCTATTACCAAGAGCTATACACTCTTTTAAAATTGAGAGAAATAACTGTATAGAAGCTTTTTCCTTATGTATACAAAAAGGTAATATATTATGCGTCACTCCACTTATCGCAAAACAAGAGAAGGATGCTATTCAATTATTCAAGAGAATCTGTGAATGTTGGAATGGCACAGTAAGAATTGATGTCCCACATTCACAATTTTCATTTCGTAAATTTCTTCAAACAGAAAATTCCCAAGAAACGCTCCTTTCACCTCTTATGATGAAAAATGGTAGCCAACTTCCTGGAAATCGTAATATGCTATTTGCTATGATAGACACAGCGTTATGTTAGAAAGGGGACACCTAATTGAAGCGATTTAGCTATTTTATGGTAGGTTGTCTTACTCTTACACTATTAGTAGGATGTAGTGCAGCAGAAAAGCCAGTAGAGCAAGTAAAACAAGTGAAAAATACACTTACAGCGAAACTAGCTACCGAGGAAAAAATGGTAGAAATAGATGGTCAAACCATTTACTTTAAAAAGATTGGTAATGAAAAACCACCTTTACTTATGATCCATGGATTTGGAGGATCGTCAGATGGTTTTCAAAAGATTTACTCAGACTTAGCAAAAGATCATACAATTATTTCTGTAGATGCTTTAGGATTCGGGCGCTCATCTAAGCCAATGGATTTTTACTATTCTTTCCCAACCCATGCAAATTTGTATTATAAATTAATGAAAAAACTAGGTTATGATTCGTTTGCAATACTAGGACACTCAATGGGCGGAGAAATTTCTCTTAATTTAACCTATTTATATCCTGAAGCCGTTACCCACCTTATTTTAACTGATGCTACAGGCGGTCCTCATACATTCGTTAATAAACAAGGTTCACCAAAACCACAGTTGTCGACTGATTTAAATACTGTTTCTACTATTGCAGATTATGATGAAAACAAAGTTAAATCCAAGCGTAATGATGAAGAGCATTACAATAAAATGAAATTATGGCCTAGACGTCTTCAAATCAATGCAAATGAAATTAAACAACCAACCTTAATTATATGGGGAAGAAATGATAGTAGCGTTTCTTGGAAAGAAGGAGAAACGTATCATCAATTCTTAAAAAATAGTACTTTCCATATTATCGAAAAAGGTTATCATGCACCATTTCGTCAAGAGCCACAAGAATTTGTAGGTTATGTAAAAGAATTCTTTAAGAACAATAAAGTTGAAAAATAACATAAGCGGGTATCTCATTTTGAGATACCCGCTTTCATATATTAAGCAGCTTGCTTTTGGCGCTTTTGAGTTTTTGATCCTAATACTTTCGGAATAACGAAACCATCTATTCCAAATTTACCAGCATTCATACCAGAGACTAGAACGAACATTGATAGGATAACCATTTCAGGATTTACACCAATTGACCCACTAAGCATATAGGAAAAGTTCATTACAAGACCGAAAAAGACCGCTGTTTTTGTTAAACAGCCTACAATTAAACCAATTCCGACTAAAATTTCTCCCCACGTTACAAGTGTATTAAATAGATCAACGTTTGGAATTGCGAAATCTTGTAAAAATGATGCCCACCAAGATTGAACAGCCGGTTGTGCTCCTTTAGATTTTTCAATTGCACCTTGTAAATAACCAGTTGCATCGAACCCTTTTCCTTGTAGTTTACCGATTCCAGCCATTAACCATGTATAACCAAGATACACTCGAATTACTGCCAACACAAAAGAAACTGCTTTGTTTTCTCTTAAAAATTGAATAACCATATCTTCCTCCTAAAGTTGTAATTAAGTTAGTTACAGATAATATAATATCATTAGTTACTTATTTTTAAAATGTTAATCATGAATAATTTGTGACATACATAAAAAACATTAAATACTAATATATAGTAACTTCTATTACCTGTAAAAACTTGAACATATCATACCATAGGTGATAATCATTTTCATTGAAGAAAATGTAAAAAAAATGTGAGTTAAGTGTGAAACGCATTTATTCAAATATAGAATAAATGCGTTTTCACTATTTATAGAATTGAAATGTACGTGTCTCCTCATCGATTAATTTCGCCTCTTGAAAAGCATCTTCTAACGTTTTTTCATGGCTAATAAGCCCATAAAATAAGCGTATTGTAAACATAAGTGCTGCATTCCCATCTACATAATCTATCGATCCAATATACGATTTCGCCCCACTATGTAAGAAAGATTCTGCTAGTTTTCGCTCCCCTAACGTACACCCGCTATTTACAATATGTGTATTATGCAATTTTGCATATTTATAAATTTCTGCTGCACCAAAGTATCCCCTCGGTTCATCTTGTTCATATATATCTTCACCTAACTCTTCCATGACAAACTTTCCTTCCTCACCATGAAAGCAAAAAATAACATAATTGATATCATTATATAAACCCTTTCCAGAAAGAATATTAATGAACTCTCTCGGTCTACCAATCCAGTATGTTACAACTTTTGCCCCAAAATATTCAAGCGATGCTCGGATTGATTGCGCCTCTAAATCCGAATTAAAACCAACTACTAATGCAACATTCAACATACACCCTCCATCCTATAATTAGATCTCATCAATCAGACTTTTAAAAGATACATCCATTTCATATATACCTGTTTCTTGCAAAAAATCAGATCTAGTTAAAACGACTTTCTGTACATATTGCCTATACGCTGTAATTGTCCCGTCGTGAGATACAATGCAAATTCTTTCAGCGCCTAGCTCATAGCACCAAAGAAGAAATTCATCTACTATTTGCTGAAAACGATTCTCTGAAATAGTATTTATACCTTCCGTCCATAACTGCTTATTTGTACTTTTCTCTATCGAAAAATGTGGAAATAAATCTGTTATCATTCCCTGATCTACTATGTAATCACATGGTAATGTTTTCGCTCCTTCTCGATAAGGAAAAATACGTGGGGATACATATGGATGGACGATTTTTTGACAAGCTACTTTCGCACTCCATATTGCCGCTGTTTGTAAAGTTCTACGTGTAGGACTGGCAATTAATATATCCGTTTCTTGCAATGGTACATCGAATTGAATGAATTTAGCCTGATTCCTTCCCTCATTCGTCAATGGTGGATGCAACACTTGTAAACTTGACGGTAAATCTTTTGTATGTTCTCCTTCACCGTGCCGAACAAAGACTAGTTTCATACCCAACCTCCTCTCGCTATGAAATCCTTCAACATAATTTCTTCCCTATCTCATCCATTATTCCTGCCATATGAAAAATCAATATGTAAAAAATATTTGATATAACATTTTGGAAAATATTACAATTATATATGTAAAATACTTTTTACAAGAGAGAGAGGGGAATCACAAATATGAAATGGATAACCATCTTAATTGGAATGATTATATGGGGATATATAAATGGATTTTTTAGTAGTGATAAAACTGCTAATCCTTGGATTACAGATGATGAACGTGAAACAAAAATTAAGCAGAAGGCAATTATTGCAAGCTGGTCTGGTGTTTTTATGTTTTGTTTCATTAACCTCTTAAACAAATGGTTAGGTGTAGGAACGAGCAATACATCAGCCTACTTACCATCTTCTGTCGCAACTATTTTAAAAGAAAATGTAGAGTTACAAATTTTATCTATGCTATTTATTACGTATGGCATATTTTACGTATACTATCGAAGAAAATTAAGCGCTTAACTTTTATCTCATGATTATCCTCCTAAATGGTTATAGTAATTAGGACGAAATGAAAGGAGCGATATAAAAATGAGTAACTCGAATGACTTTTTAGATACACTACATGAAAAACAAGCAAAAGATGAACAAAATAGAAAGCGTCAGGGGAACGGAAACCCCGCGAAAAAAAAGCCAAATAAAACACATAAATAACAATAAAAAACGTGCCTAAAATTATCTTTTAGGCACGTTTTTTTATTCTTCTTTCACCGAGATAACATTTCCCCAATTCCATCTCTCATAATACCATTCTGGTACATCTATATTTTCAATCCACTTCTTTTCCTGTTTCCCATCACTATTGGACAGCCATACATTGGCTTTCTTACGGTCTGAGCGTATCCATATTAATTGATTGTTCTTCTTCATAAAGATGGGATGATAGTCACCTTGCTTATGAGGTGGCTTTGTGATTTGCTGTTGTTTATCGCTTGTACTATCGATCTCATATAAGGATGGCAGTGGCCTTTTTTCTGGCGGAGTTTCTATCCCTGCCTCTTTTGCTCGTGAAACGATCATTACTTTATCGTTCTTCCATGCAAAATCCCAATCGACATATCCTTTCGGCGTAAAGGTGTTCTGCTGAAGTGCCGGCAGCTCTTTTACTTTTAAATGTTTATTCTCTAACGCAACTCTTCCGCTTCCTTCAATATAAGCTAAAATATTCTTGGATGGCGCCCATTTGAACCATTGTGTGTTTAATAACATTTGATCTACTTTTTCAAATCGACTGCCATCTGCTCGAACTAAGCAAAGCGTATTACTATCAGCTGACCATGAAGCTGTCGGTACCGCTAAAAATGAAATCCACCTTTGATCTGGCGACCACTCAAACCCACTTGCAACTAGTGCTAAAAAATCATCATGTTCATTTGGTAATGCATACAAATGCTTCATTTTATGAGGATTCATATGTGCATCTTTTTGCACTTCATATAGCTGAGCTCCTGTCCATCCTGTTGGAAGTAAGTGTGCCTCAGAAGATACAAGAAACTTCTTTCCATCAGGATACCATGCATAATCACCTACACCAGCCGATACATTTTCAAAATCTGTATTCTTATTTTTGACATCAAACGTATTTAATGTATTCATAAATACAAATGCAATTATATTCTCTTTCGGTGACCATTGATAATTCGATACTTCAGATTGCAATGGCCTAACTTTCTTTCCATCTTCCAGTTGGTACAACTCCAAGGTGTTTTGCTTCTTTCCTTTAGCATAGGCAAGCCATTCTCCATCATGGGACCATTTTGGCCCTGTTATGTACTCACCTTTTGTTATTTGTTTTTCTTTCCCATCAATTTTAATCCAAAGGTCATGATGACGAATAAAAGCAACCTTCACCCCATTATGTTCCGCACTAGTACTAAAAATTGAAGATAAAAAAATAAACAAAACCACACTACTACTCACGATAATTTTTTTCATACGTCCCTCCATTTTTCTTATAGCATTCCTCATATTCCGCTTACTATATGCTAATTTCGCTCCATATTAATTGCAAAATTGTTGTGGATTTATACTCAGTAAGGATGTGCTTCCCCCCCACTGTGTATGAGCCATTCGACATAATTCCAAAAAATTTCCCAAGAAATTTTTAATTCAAAGAGGATTGGTATGAATTATGTCGAAAGTATAGTTTAGCCAACATTCGATTTCATATTTCAGAACAAAAATGTAAGATAACTTTTCGGAATATTAGCACTTTTTACTAGGGGGAGTTTCAATGAAAAAAACTACATCTGCACTATTAAGTATGGCGCTTGTCTTTTCTAGTTTTGGAGCTTTAAGCGCGCATGCTGAATCGCTGCAAAAGGAGAAGCAATTTAGTCCACAGTTAAAAGCGAATATTGAGCAATGGGGAGAAAACAAAATCGCGCAAAATGTTGAAACAAAAACATCAAAAGAAATTTCAGTCATTGTAGAATTGCAACATGCTCCGCTCGCTTCACAAAGTAACATTCAGCATGCTCCAGATTTAAAAAATGGAAATGTGCAATCATACCATGCACAACTAAAAAAGGCGCAAGAGGATACAACAAAGAAAATTAAAGAAAAAGCACCAAAAGCAAAGATAAAAGAAACGTATAGCACGTTATTTTCTGGATTCTCTATTTCTATCCCAGGAGATCAAGTTGCTGCTTTAGCTTCTTTACCCGAAGTAAAAGCTGTTTATCCGAACTTAACATATAAATTGCATGAAACAGCAAAAAGCGCTACTAAAGAAGAAGCGCCAAATATTGGCGGACCGACAATCGGTGCACCTGAAGCATGGAATTTAAAAGATCCATCTGGCAAACCGCTTGATGGAAAAGGTATGAAAGTCGCTATTATTGATTCTGGCGTAGACTATACACACCCCGACTTACAAGCAAACTATATCGGTGGATACGATACAGTCGATGAGGATAACGATCCGATGGATGGTAACGTACACGGTACTCATGTAGCTGGTATTATTGCTGGTAACGGAAAAATTAAAGGCGTTGCTCCAAATGCGTCTATTCTAGCCTATCGTGTAATGAATGATAGCGGTACTGGTACGACCGAAGATATTCTTCAAGGTATTGAGCGCGCTATTCAAGATGGTGCAGATGTTTTAAATCTATCTCTCGGTCAAGATTTGAATGTCCCTGATCAACCTGTAACAATGACGTTAGAACGCGCAGCAAAACTTGGTGTTACTGCAGTCGTTTCAAATGGAAATGATGGACCAAAACCTTGGTCTGTTGATGCTCCTGGTAACGCAAGTAGTGTCATCTCTGTTGGCGCATCGACTGTTTCTATTCCATTCCCAACATTCCAAGTAGCTGGTTCTAATAAATCTTACCAAGGATTACCGTTATCAAAAGCAGATTTCCAAGTAGGAAACGATGCTCAGCTTGTCTATGTTGGCTACGGTAATTCAAGTGATTACGCTAAACAAGATGTGAAAGGGAAGTTCGCCCTTGTTTTACAAGGAACTTCGAGCACGTTAGTAAAGGCAGAACAAGCGAAACAAGCTGGAGCTATCGGAGTGCTACTAATTTCTAATGAAAAAGAAATTAATATTATGCCTGAATATTTTGGCCGTGAAGAGATAGCTCTTCCAGTTATGCAACTATCAAGTACAAATGGCGAAGAATTGAAAAATTTAATTACAAAAAGAAAGAAAAATATAAAGATTGGACAACCGAACAAAACAGAACTTATTGGTAACTTCAGCTCAAGAGGACCATCACAAGGAAGTTGGCTCATAAAACCTGATGTTGTTGCACCTGGCGTACAAATTACTAGTACGGTACCAAGGGGTGGCTATGAATCTCACAACGGAACAAGTATGGCTGCGCCACAAGTAGCAGGAGCTGTTGCCTTACTACGTCAAATGCATCCTGATTGGACGACAGAACAATTGAAATCTGCTCTTGCCAACACTGCAAAAACATTAAAAGATGTCAAGGAAAATACATATCCTGTTATGGCACAAGGATCAGGTTTAATTAACATTCCGAAAGCAGCTCAAACGGATGCGTTAGTAAAACCGAACAATATAAGTTTCGGTCTTATTAAACCGAATAGCGGCAAAGTGAAACTAACACAAAATATTACGTTACAAAATCTTTCTAACAAAAAGAAAAACTTTTCAACTCGTATTGAATTACTAGATACAAAAACAAAAATCCAAACTTCTTTCCCTTCTTCTATTAGTATGAAACCGAATAGTAATATTGAAAAACCTTTTACTATTACTGTAGATAGCTCCTTACCGCAAGGCGTATATACAGGGAATCTGTATGTAAAAGAGCAAGGGAAAACTGAAGAAATGCGTATTCCATTTACATTTAGTATCGATCCGAAAGAATACAAACGTATTGATGGCCTTGAAATCGTTAATTCTACTTTCAGTCCAAATAATGACAAAATATTAGATGACAACCTAATCAATTACTATTTAGTTACACCAGTTGAAGATATAGCGTTTCATGCCAATTTAATCACGAAAGACCGTGTGACATATCAAGGTACGGTATATCAAGGTAAAAACGAAACACCAGGTTATAAATCTTTCAAATGGAATGGTACAAAAACTGATGGATCTCCTCTACCTGATGGCTTATACCAAATCGAAGCTGTCGCTTCTACCTCGGGTGGAGAAACAAAGCAAACAGGAGCTGTATTTATCGACCGAACAGCCCCTAAGTTAACACACGAAATTGATCAAGAAAATCTTGTTATTAGAGGGAAAGTTGACGATATCCTACTAGATTGGATGACAGAATCTGGTTGGGTTGCACCTGGTATTCCAGTGAGAATGCAATATGAAATTAACGGCAATGGTGTGTGGGAAAGTGCGTTCCTGAATCCTTGGGAGAAAAGTTACGACATTTATTTCGATCGTAACCAATTACAAGAAGGAAAAAATACTATTCATATTGTAGCAACTGATGCAGCTGGAAATACATCTAATTTAAATGTTGATTTAGAAGTGAAATAAAGTGAAACTTTAATCAGCCCTCACTAATCGGACGTTTACGGACAGTAAAGCTTCCATCTAACTTCTTTGCTCCGGCCGAATTTTGAGGTAGGAGTTTTACTGCCCACAAATAGCGAGATAAAATTATTGTTGACAATCTTTTAAAAATAGTTTTATAATACGAAACATAGTTTAGTTGAACGAATTATATATCGGCTTTGAAGGAATACTAGTAGCGACTTATATCCCTGTCTCAGAGAACTGATGGTTGGTGCGAATCAGTACATATACAAGCGTGAATTACAATTCTGGAGCTTCTTTCCCGTAGTGCACATAATGCATGAAGAGAAAGACGGATCTTTCCGTTATCTTAAAGTGAGTGGTAAACAATTTTTCTGTTTACAATTAGGGTGGTACCGCGGTTTTTATCGTCCCTATCGGATTTTCCGATAGGGGCTTTTTTGCGTCCTTCCCTTTTGCACAATTTCATATATACGCGTTGAAAGAATCGCAGTAATATCTTATATCCCTGTTACAGAGAGCTAATGGTCGGTGGAAATTAGCACATATATAAATATGAATTACAATTCTGGAGCTTCTTTTTCGTAGTGCTTGTACGCATGAAGGAAAAGACGGAGTTTTTCCGTTATCATTAATTGAGATGTAAGTATTTTTTCACTTACAAATAGGGTGGTACCGCGATTCTTTCGCCCCTATCGGATTTTCCGATAGGGGCTTTTTCTATTTCTCACAGAAACAAATGTTAAATAATTCCGAATCTTATGATAAAATTTTATAAGCGCTTACAATTTTGAAAGGTGGTGGTTTCAGCTATACCCAACCAATATTCAATTTTATAGAAAACAAGGAGGATGTCTAAATGACAAAGAAAACAGAAATTCCATCGCATTTAAAACCATTCGTATCCACGCAGCATTATGATCAATATACACCGGTGAATCACGCTGTTTGGCGTTACATTATGAGACAAAATCATAGTTTCTTAAAAGACGTTGCTCATCCAGCCTATGTGAACGGACTACAATCATCTGGTATAAATATAGATGCAATTCCAAAGGTAGAAGAAATGAATGACTGTTTAGCACCAAGCGGATGGGGAGCTGTAACAATTGATGGACTTATTCCCGGCGTAGCATTCTTTGATTTCCAAGGACACGGATTACTACCAATCGCAACAGATATTCGCAAAGTAGAAAATATCGAGTATACACCAGCTCCAGATATCGTACACGAAGCAGCAGGACACGCACCTATTTTACTGGATCCTACATATGCGAAGTATGTGAAACGCTTTGGACAAATTGGTGCGAAAGCTTTCTCCACAAAAGAAGAACATGATGCTTTTGAAGCTGTTCGTACATTAACAATCGTAAAAGAAAGCCCTACTTCTACTCCTGACGAAGTTGCCGCTGCTGAAAATACTGTAATTGAAAAACAAAAATTAGTTTCTGGTTTATCAGAAGCTGAACAAATTTCACGTCTTTTCTGGTGGACAGTAGAATATGGGTTAATCGGAAATATAGATGCTCCAAAAATATATGGTGCTGGTCTCCTTTCTTCTGTTGGCGAAAGCAAACATTGCTTAACGGACGCTGTAGAAAAGGTTCCATTCTCTATCGAGGCATGTACAGGTACAACTTATGACGTAACAAAAATGCAACCACAACTATTTGTTTGTGAATCATTTGAAGAGCTGACTGAAGCACTTGAGACATTTGCTGAAACGATGGCCTTTAAAACAGGTGGAAAGGAAGGTTTAGAAAAAGCGATTCGCTCTGAAAACTATGCAACTGCTGAACTAACTAGTGGATTACAGATTACAGGTACATTCAGCGAGACAATTGAAAACGATGCAGGTAAAGTGATTTACATGCGAACAAATTCACCAACTGCATTAGCAATTCATAATAAACAACTAGCGAATCATTCTACATCTATACACAGTGACGGCTTTGGAACACCAATTGGATTACTCACTGAAAATATTGCATTAGAAAATTGTACAGATGAACAACTACAATCATTAGGAATTACAATTGGAAATATTGCTGAGTTTACTTTTGCAAGTGGTATTCATGTAAAAGGAAAAGTAACAGATATTATAAAAAACGATAAGAAAATTGCTCTTATTTCCTTTATCGATTGCACAGTTACTTATAACGCCCGCGTATTATTTGATGCTTCATGGGGCGCATTTGATATGGCTGTTGGCTCACAAATCATTTCAGTATTCCCAGGAGCAGCAGATGCAGCATCATTTTTCCCAATTGATGAAGAAACAGAGGAAACTCCAGCACCTCTTGCATTAACTGAGCTGGATCGTATGTATCAAACAGTTCGTGATATTCGAGGTGGAGGTATTTTACACGACGCACATGTCGATCAATTAGTAGCAATTCAAGAGGTATTAAATAAATTTTATCTGAAAGAATGGCTGCTTCGCCTTGAAATATTAGAATTACTTTTAGAGCATAACAAAGGACACGAAACATCAGCAGCATTATTACAACAACTTTCTACTTTCACAACTGACGAAGCTGTAACACGCCTTATTAACAATGGTCTTGCACTACTGCATGTAAAGGATGTGAAAAATGATGCTACGATTAACTGAAGAAGAAGTTCAAGGGGAATTATTAAAGGTGGATAAATGGATGATAAAAGATGAAAAATGGATTGAACGAAAATATATGTTTTCCGACTACTTAAAAGGAGTCGAATTTGTCTCTGAAGCCGCCAAACTATCAGAAGAACGTAATCACCATCCATTTATCCTTATCCAGTATAAAGCAGTCATTATTACTTTGTCATCTTGGAATGCAAAAGGTTTAACGAAACTAGATTTTGAGCTTGCAAAGCAGTTTAATGAACTATTTTTACAAAACGAAAAAGCAATTATAAGAAAGTAAAAAAAGAGAAGCCTTTTTTAGGCTTCTCCTTTAATTTTGAAATGGATACAATGTCCAAATGGATCTTGGGCTTGTAATATTCCATCTTTGTACGTAGCAATCTTTCCAATATTTTTTAAGCTTTCACATACTTGCTCTTTTTGTTTTTCATCTGCTAGTACAATTGTGAAATATTTCAAGCCAACAGAATTTGGCATTTGCGGCGGTATTCCTTCACCTTGCCACGTATTTAAACCGATATGGTGATGATAGCCACCTGCCGATACGAACAACGCGCCATTACGAGCTGGGATTGTTACTTCAAAACCAAGACCATCCACATAGAAACGTTTCGCTTCTTCCAAATCAGCTACATGGAAATGAATATGCCCCATCACAGTACCAGCTGGAAAACCATTCCACGCAATTCCTTGCTGCAATAATTCTTCACCAGCTAACGGGTTACTAACAAATGGTAGTTCTCCATTCTCATCACGCCAAACTTCTTTTTGGCGATCATGATAAATTTCAATCCCGTTTCCATCTGGATCAGCTAAATAGAGGGCCTCACTAAAGTAATGGTCGGCTCCGCCGTGCAGTGGATATACCATTTCTACAAGATGACGAAGAATATTCGCTAAATCCTGTCTACGTGGTAGTAAAATTGCGTAATGATATAACCCCGTTCTCCCTCTTTGCTTTGGTAAAGCTTCTTTCTTTTCTTCAATGATAAGGAGTGGTTCGTTATTTTCATTCCCAAATGTAACGACCATTTCATCTTCTTTTAGTACTTTCATACTTAGTACTTCTGTATAAAACTCTAGTGATTTCTTTATATTTGATACATATAAATGAACAACATCAAGTGTTGTATCGGGATGAAGTTGAAAACTCATCTTGTTAGCCCCCCATTTAATTTAGTTCTTCTTTGACATTTTCTCTTTTAAGAAATTATCTACAAAACCGTCTGCTTTCGCAACAAATAAGTACGCACCCATTGCTAACAATGCAAGTTCTAATTCGAAGCCAGGATTTTTTCCATCCCCTAATAAACCAGCTGACCATTTTACTTTTACAATTGCTCCAACCATTACAAGTGCAAATAATAATCCAATATATCTTACACCTAAACCTAGAATTAACAATATACCACCAACTACTTCCGCTGTTGCTACACCGTATGCAAGACCTCCTGGTAAACCAATGCTTGTAAACCACCCTGCAATATTGTCAATCCCCGATTGGAATTTTGTTAAACCGTGCATAAAGAATGTTACCCCTAACACGATACGAATAATTAAGTTACCGATATGTTGATTCATTTCATTCTCTCCTTTATAGTTTTCTTATACAAAACTTTTATTTACATTACAAAACATACACTAATTTTTTTTATTCGTCAATTCATTTTCACTGGGAAAAAATATATTTTTTTTGCTATGATACAAATAGTTGTTTACAAAAAGGAGCTTGATTTTATGAATATTGGTTCTGCAATACGTGAAATTCGTCAACGTAGAGGCATAACAATCGCACAAATTTGTGAGGGAACAGGTCTTTCTAAAGGATTTATGAGTCAGGTTGAAAATAATAAAACATCACCATCTATCTCAACTTTAGAAACAATCTCCAATTTTTTAAACGTTCCCCTTCCCTATTTATTATTAGAACAAAAAGATCGGTTGAAAGTTGTCAAAAAGGTAGAGCGTAAATACAGTGTATACGGAAAAGATGAACAAAGAATTGAACATGTTGCAGAGCAAGGTGGCCTCCGCCTAAACCTCGTGGAAATTCCTGCTGGGTTTCCGAAAGAAAATATACCAAATGCCCATGAAGGGGAAGAATGTCACCTTGTATTACGCGGAAAACTAGAAGTTCAACATGGAGAAGATATTGCAATAGTAGAAGAAGGTGATTCTTTCTCCTGGAATGCATGTGTTCCTCATATCGTTCGTAATATAGGGGAAGAAACTGCATTATTACTCATCTCTAGTCATGCAGAAAATCGAAAACGTGTTTATTAAATAAAAAAGAAGCCTGTAAATCAGGCTTCTTTTTTATCCCCTTATAACGCCATAACTTGTTCCAACTAGTACAGTCTTTTCATGTTGATTGCGATAAACTGACTCGATTGAAACCTTTTTATATCCTTCCATCTGTTCAATATTTGTTAAAGTTAATTCACAAGTGATCGTATCTCCTGTAAAAACCGGTCTAATAAACTCACTTACTAATTCTCTTGCTATGTAATGTAATTCTTCTCCTACTTTCGTTCCAATACTAGCAGTTAATAAACCATGAACCATTAAACGTCCTTTTTCATCATATTCCATATGATGCCTACCTTTATCTCCTGTAATATTTGCAAATTCAAAAACCTCTTCCTCAGTAAATCTTCTTTCGTATTTAAATACATCCCCAACTTTTACATTCATTTTTATCCCCCGTTTAATAAACAGAATTTTCTTTTATTTTATCATAAAATGAGTCTCAGTTCAGTTTATATTATTAAATAGCATCCTTTTTCTACACTATCTTACTTTTATCGGTGCCCATCTTTTTTTGCTACTTGATACCCGTAGTACGCACATGTTCCATTTCTCGATAATTCTCTCACCTCAAAACCACAACTTCTATAAAAATCAAAATTACTCGCAGATGTATGTGCAAACCAGTCTCCATGTGGCAACTTTTGCAAACAAAGAGCGACAAGTCTCTTACCTAATCCCTTCCCTCTATATTCACATTTCACAACTAAATTTACTATGTTCGCGATCATGATTCCATCAGAAATGACTCTAACCATCGCAATCATCTCTTCTTCATCCCAAATTGTGAATGCCCATGTTGAATTTTCAAATGCTATCGTGAATTTTTCAATTTGCCAAGAAGGGATATCATCATTACTCCAACCAGCATCTTCGAATAAAGTTTTAATTGCATATGCTGGCACACCATTCGTTCCCTCACGAATAATAAGGCCATTATGATAAATATACATGTAATCCCCCCTTTATTTTTATATACCATTCTTCAAAAGATGCAATTTACCTTTTTTCATCCAACGCGTTTAATGGAATAAACAAGAACGTCCATCCCATGAAATGAAGTTGTTTTCTCATAACTAAGCCCTGTTTTTCTAGCAACAAAGATTGAGGCGGGGTGATCCGGATTAATAAGAGAAATTAATTTATTCATTCGTAACGCTTGGAAACCATAGTCTCGAAATGCTGCCGCTGCTTCTTTCGCATACCCTTTTTCCCAATACTGAGGTAATAACCAATAACCAATTTCAATTTCTTCTTTTCCATCTATCTGCTGCTTTACTAACCCTGCATGACCAATTCGTATTCCCGTTTCCTTTTCAATCAATACAAATAAACCAAGACCGTTTTTATAGCTAGGAATCACCCACTCCTCCAAACTTTTTTTACATTGCATATATGTTTTTAACGTCCCATTTCCAATATAGCGCATCACCTTCTCATTTCCCCATAGCGAAGCATAGAACTGCAAATCATCCATTGTATATTTGCGAATTTGTAAACGATCTGTATGAAACATCTCTGCACTCCTTCCCACGAATTTGTACTTAACTACACGATCATGTTTTGTATGTATACTAAATGTTACTATCTATTATAAATGAACCAAGAATAAAATACAGAATATTCAATCCCTCAAGAATCTAAAAAAGACAGTAGACAAATGTTGTCTACTGCATCCATATCATAACTAGCATAAAGAAAACTACAATTGAGGGGGGTGTAGGATTTTCAAATATACTAGATACTTATCCCGTTCTAACGGGCGGTAAACTTTTCAATTATATGAAAGTGAAAAGTTTACCGCACATAAGAACCTTTGCGGTCATTAAGAGATCACCGTTAAGTACTCAAATACACGCTGTGCCTGTTCTCCACCCATTCGTGCATGTTGAAGAAGGGAAATACCATGTGGACCCGATGCACGCAATGCCTCTGGTCGTGCTACTAAAATAGCTTGTACAACTTCTAATTCTCCAAGCATCGCGGCCGCGAAAATGTCCATTCGAGCACCCTTTTCTAGTAAATAGAGAGCAATATCTTTACGACCTACATGTGCCGCCGCTCCTAACGCACTTTCCCAATCTGATCCGCCCCAATTGTAAGAGGCATGAAGTAAGCTTGGCGATTCAGCCAACAGTTCTTGTACTTTTTCTAAATCTCCGTGAGCTGCCATAACAAATTCTCTTACTAACTCAGTGGTAATACATTCTTCTGTTCGCATCTTGCTCCTCCTTTTTTAGAAATTCGTTTTGGTGTAAAAAATGGCTTGTCACTTCCTTGAAAAATATCTACCTCTATACCGAACACACGTTGAAACATTTCATGACATAACACTTCTTCTGGTATACCGTCATACTGAAGCTGCCCTCGCTTTAATACGAGTAAACGATCACTATATTGAGCCGCTTGGTTAATATCATGTAAAACCATTACAATTGTCATGCCAAACTCCTCGTTTAACCGTTTCACAAGTTCCATTACTTCCAACTGATGAACGATATCTAAAAAGGTTGTTGGCTCATCTAATAATAAGACATTTGTACGTTGTGCTAGCGTCATTGCAATCCAGGCACGTTGTCTTTCTCCTCCTGATAAAGATTGCAAAAGGCGATATTCGTACCCTTCAAGATTTGTAACAGACAATGCCCAATCAACAATTTTTTCATCGTCTTTATTTAAGCGACCTCTCCATGATTTATGAGGTCCTCTTCCAAATTCGATTAATTCTTTCACTGTTAAATCTAATTGATGATCATGCATTTGTGGTAACATCGCTAATTGCTTCGCTACATCGGCACTTTTCATCGTATGAATACTTTTTCCATCTAAAATGATATCCCCTTCGCTTTGTTTAAGTAGTCTTGCCATTAAACGAAGCAAAGTAGATTTCCCCGATCCATTTGGCCCAATTAAACTAACGACCTCTCCAGCTTTAATATGTACATTCATATTTTGCATTTGAAACCTTTCAGAATGTGCATAAAACACTTTGTTAACGGAAATCACTCTGTTTCCCTCCTCTATGAATTAAATATAAGAAGAATGGACCGCCTAAGAAGGATAATAGAATACCAACAGGCAATTCAATTGGATCGAACCAACTTCGAGCTATCGCATCCGCGAAAACAAGTAATATCCCTCCGCCAAGACATGATAATGGCAGTAAATATTTATAGTCATTTCCAACTAATAAACGTAACATATGTGGTACGACAAGACCGACAAATCCAATAAGACCAGAAACACTAACTGCAATTCCAGCTAGTAACGTACTTACTACTATTAAATAAAACCGGCTTCTCTCCACGTTATGACCTAATAATTTCGCCATTTCATCTCCAAGCATTAATACTCGAATATGTTTTATACCAAAGAAGGCTAATATAATAGCGAATATTGCATAATAAATAATCATGTTTAAATGTGCCCAACTTACACCACCAATGCCACCTGCTAACCAAGGTAACACCGATTGTACTTTGTCACTATGTAATAACATTAACGCTGACGTCGCTGCACCAATTAATGCATTGATTGATACACCTACTAAGACAATCCTTGAAGGCGGTGCCCCTTTTTGCCACGATAAAGCATAAATGACCATCGCCGTTATGAAAGCTCCTATAAACGCCCCGAGCGGTAAAAATGCCATATGCTGAGGGAATAAAATCATAATTACAATTGCTACAAGGCCTGCTCCAGATGAAACCCCGATAATACCAGGGTCTGCAAGAGGATTTCTCATAACCCCTTGCAGCAGTGCACCAGATGCTGCTAAACATGTTCCTACTATAAATCCAACGAGCACTCTCGGTATACGAAGGTCCCATACAATTCGATGAACCGTCGAACCTTCATCTTGTATCCCTGTTAGAATTTCTCGTAAAGAAAAGGATAGGCTTCCTGCGAAAAGACCGTAAAAAAGACCTAGAATCGTTAATACAACTAAAGTAACTGCTATTATCCATCTTTTTTTCGCAAAAGGATGTTCCTTTTCCCTTACTACTTCACTACTTTCCATACGTATCATTTCCTTACATCTTGTATACTTTTATACATAAAGTCCATTGCTTCTGTAACTTTTGTTCCAGGATTTGATCCAAATAAGTCTGGTGGCAAAATAACTACACGATTTTGTTTTACTGCATCTAAATTTTTCCACGCTTCATTTTTCATCATTTCGCCTTCAAATGCTTTTTTAACGCTATTTGGATCTCCATGTGTAATTAAATAAATCACATCTGGATTTGCCTCAATAATACGTTCTACACTTAGCTGCGCATATTGCGGATATTCCTTCATTTCCGGAAAATCAGCTGCAATATTTTTTCCGCCTGTTTTTTCTAAAATATTACCTGATAAAGATGTTGGTAATGCTGCTAAATAAGTACCTGGTGCTCCGTATACTAACAGTGCTTTCACATCACTCTTTTTCTCATATGTCTTCATTTGATCATTAATTTTTTGATTAAGTTCTTTTGCTTTATCTTCTTTCTTCATTATCGTTCCATATAGTTCAATATTCTTTTGAATATCTTGTACAGAATTCGCAGAAGAAATCATTACTTTCGTTCCTTGTCCTTCAACCGTTGGAACATTCTTTTGAAACCCATTGTTAGCAATAAGTACATCCGGTTTTAAACTAGCGATTTGCTCAAAATTCGGTTGATGTGCATTCCCGATTACTTGTACTTTCTTTACATCCTCTGGAAGAGTTATTTTTGCATCCGGACGACCTACTATTTTTCCGCCTAAAGCATGAATAATATTCATGTCCCCCATACTTAATGTTGCAAAACTCTCTGGCACTTTATCGAATGTTACCTTTCTTCCTGATAGGTCGGTAACTTCGATTTTCTCTTTTCCTTTTTCTGTTTTTGTTGCAGATGCTTTTTCGTCTCCCTTTGCATTGCAACCTATTAACAAGAAAAAAATAGATAAAATCGCTGTGAATAGCGTAATAGATTTTTTCATTCTTTCACCTCTAAATGATAATGATAATCATTAACTACTATTCTACTTTAATTGATAAAGATTATCATTGTCAATATAAACCGCATACATTTTTTACAAAAACAAAAAGCACTACAAAAAGATTCGTTCTTTTCGTAGTGCTCTATTTCATAATATTACTCACATTCGTTTCCCTCTAACTGTTCTCGCATCACTTTCACACGCTGAAAGAAAAAGAATGATAAACTTAAAAATATAACGGTACTCCCCATCATAACAAAAGATTGTATTGCTTCTTTTGCTCCATTCGGAATCAATAAGCCAACCATTAACAATGTACTTACAGCGAGAAGGATTTGTCCGAACCGAGTATAATCTTCTATTTTCCCTTGTAATTCTTTCATTATATTCTCACTCCTCTATTTCACTGTATCATATTCCATTAAACTTAAAGACCAGTAAATACAGCCATTCTGGGAGATGTTTTCCAAATGAAAAAGAGCCGCTTTATTGCGACTCTTTCATACCCATTACTCCCCTTTATATGCTTCCATATAAATTTCTTTCAACTCTGAAATGAGAGGTAATTTCGGATTAGCTGTTGTACATTGATCTTCAAAAGCTCTTTCTGCTAATAATCCAACAACCTCTTCAAATTGGTCTTTAGCAACTCCTTGTCCTGCAATACTCATATTTATATTTAAGCTTTTTCCAAGCTCAATAATTGCTTGGACGAGGGATTCCACACCTTCTGCTGTCGAGCCTGCTGGAAGCCCGAGCATTCTCGCAATATGTGCATAGCGTTCATCAGCCACAAAGTGCTCATATTTTGGGAACAATGCGTGTTTTCTTGGCTTAATAGCATTATAGCGAACTACGTGCGGCATAAGAATTGCATTCGCACGCCCATGCGGAATATGAAATTCCGGTCCAATTTTATGTGCTAAGCTGTGATTAATACCTAAGAAAGCATTTGCAAATGCCATCCCTGCGATTGCAGAAGCATTATGCATTTTTTCTCGTGCTTCTTCGTCATTTCCATCTTTAAATGCTCTTGGTAAATATTTAAATACGAGATCAATGGCCTTTAATGCTAATCCATCTGTATAGTCATTTGCTAGAACAGACACATACGCCTCGATTGCATGCGTTAATACGTCCATACCAGTGTCTGCTGTTACATGTGGTGGTACTGTCATTACAAACTGTGGATCAACAATTGCTACATCTGGTGTTAATTCATAATCCGCGAGCGGATACTTTATATTATTTTTCTTATCTGTAATAACCGCAAATGGTGTTACTTCTGATCCTGTTCCTGATGTTGTTGGAATGGCAACAAACTGCGCCTTACTTCCTAATTCCGGATATTTACATGTACGTTTTCTTATATCTAAAAACTTCTGTTTAATTCCATAGAATGTTGTTTCTGGTTGCTCATAGAAAAGCCACATCCCTTTCGCTGCATCCATAGCTGAACCACCACCAAGTGCGATAATTACATCTGGCTTAAAACTTCTCATCATTTCCGCACCTTTAAACACAGTTTCATCTGATGGATCTGGCTCGACCTCAAAGAAAACTTCGACTTTTACATCATTTGCATGTTTACGTAAATAATGCGTAACCGTATCTACATATCCGTGCTCAACCATTCCTGGATCCGTTACAATAAATGCACGTGAAATGTTAGGCATATTTGCTAAATATGCTGTCGCATGTTTTTCAAAATAAATTTTTGGTGGTAATTTGAACCACTGCATATTCTTTTTTCTATTTGCCAACCTTTTTATATTTAATAAATGCGTCGCTGTTACGTTTTGAGAAACTGAGTTTTTCCCATACGAGCCGCAACCGAGCGTAAGTGATGGAATAAATCCATTATATATATCACCGATTCCACCTTGTGATGAAGGAGCGTTTACAATAAGACGGCAAGCTTTCATACGTAATCCAAATTGTTTTTGTACTTCTTTATTTGTAGAATGAATGACTGCTGAATGTCCTAAACCACCAAGGTCTAACATGTCTTCGCAATATGTAAGTCCCTCTTCTAGTGAATTTGCTTTTACACAAGCTAATACTGGACTCAGTTTCTCACGAGATAGTGGATATGCTCCTCCGATACCTTGTATTTCAGCTACAAGCATTTTTGTATTTTCAGGCACAGTAATTCCAACTAATGCGGCAATGTACTGTGCTGATTTCCCTACAATATCACTATTTACTGCACATGTATTTTCATTAATAACAAGCTTTTCTAATTTTCTTCTCTCTTCTTCTGTTACAAAGTAACAATTGTTTGCAATCATTTCTTTTTTCACATCATCATAAATTTCCTTGTCTACAATGATTGCTTGTTCTGATGCACAAATCATACCGTTATCAAATGTTTTTGATAAAATTAAATCATTAACAGCTCGTTTTATATGCGCTGATTTCTCTATATAGCATGGTACATTACCAGGACCTACACCTAGCGCTGGTTTTCCAGTAGAATAAGCTGATTTCACCATACCTGCTCCTCCAGTTGCCAAAACAAGCGCAACACCTTCATGGTTCATTAATTGTTTCGTTGCTTCGACAGAAGGTCTTTCAATCCACTGAATACAATGTTTTGGTGCCCCGGCCTTCACCGCTGCATCATATACTGTTTTCGCCGCTGCAATGGAACAGTTTTGTGCTGAAGGATGAAATGCGAAAATAATTGGATTTCTCGTTTTCATCGCGATTAATGCTTTAAACATTGTTGTCGACGTTGGATTCGTTACTGGCGTTACCCCAGCTACTACACCGACAGGTTCCGCAATTTCTATTATTTCTTCATGAGGATCTTCGTGAATAATCCCTACTGTTTTATCTTTTTTTATGCTATGCCAAATATATTCAGTAGCAAAAATATTTTTAATACATTTATCTTCATATACACCACGACCTGTTTCTTCAACAGCCAACTTCGCAAGCGGCATATGTTGATCAACACCTGCTAATGCCATTTCATGAACAATGTTGTCAATTTGCTCTTGTGTAAAACTTTCTAATGCTTGTAAAGCCTTTCGACCGTTATTCACTAACGTATCAATCATCTCTTTTACTTCCTGCATTTCATTTACAACTTTCTCTTTGACTACCATGTAAATTCCTCCTATTCTGCTATCATGGACTAAATAAGACCCTATAGGTCATAATGAGTCCCGATTAGCGCAAAAAAAATAGAGTTGCTTTCCTACATGAACCTCATTGTTTGTGAAATATTTCACAAGTTTGTTCGTGAGTAACACTTCATGAACTTAATATACATGAAATGATTTCATTTGTGTATGTCTATTTTGTGAAGTTTTTCACAAAAAGATGTAATAAAAATGCACTGCCTATATGAGCAGTGCATTTTTACTATGCTAACGCTTGTGCTAGATCTTCAATTAAATCTTCACCGTCTTCAATACCGACAGAAATACGAATTAATGTATCTGTAATTCCTAGCTCTTTACGACGATCTGCTGGGATTGATGCATGTGTCATTTGAGATGGGATAGAAATTAAACTTTCTACTGCCCCTAAACTTTCAGCAAGTGTAAAGTATTGTAAGTTCTCTAGTACTTTATTTAATGTTTCTTCACTATCTACATCAAATGAGATAATAGCACCAAATCCATTTGCTTGTTCTGTCGCTAGTTCATGGTTTTGATGTGATGCAAGACCTGGGTAATATACTTTATTTACTTTTGGATGGTTATTTAAAAACTCAGCAATTGCACGTGAATTCGTTTCATGCTCTTCCATTCGAATTCCTAATGTTTTTAAACCACGAAGTAGTAAGAAGCTATCTTGTGGGCCAAGAATGCCTCCTGTTGAGTTTTGTACAAAGTGAAGGTCTTCTGCTAATTGCGGGCTATTTACAACTACTAGGCCTGCAACTACGTCACTATGACCTCCTAAATATTTCGTTGCACTATGAAGTACAATGTCTGCTCCTAAAGTAATCGGCGACTGCCAATATGGCGTCATGAATGTGTTATCGATAATTGTTAATAAATCTTTCTC
Source organism: Bacillus pretiosus (assembly GCF_052947655.1). Lineage (NCBI taxonomy): Bacteria > Bacillati > Bacillota > Bacilli > Caryophanales > Bacillaceae > Bacillus > Bacillus pretiosus. The sequence goes on from NZ_CM129593.1 coordinate 4,235,094, forward strand.
TTTAGCAAGAGTAGATATTTTCTTAATATCAGTAATTTTCAGTAATGGGTTCGTTGGTGTTTCCACATAAATCGCTTTCGTATTTGGACGAATCGCTTCTACAACTTCCTCTAGGTTTGTTGTATCTACAAATGTATGCTCAATGCCGAAGCGATTTAATACTTTCGTGATAACGCGGTACGTTCCACCATACACATCATCTGTTAAAATAACGTGGTCACCTTTTGAGAACAACATAATTGTAGCTGTAATAGCAGCCATTCCTGAACCAAATGCAAAACCAGCATGACCGTTTTCTAATACTGCAATCATTTCTTCTAAAGCTGCACGTGTTGGGTTGCCTGTACGTGAATATTCATATCCTTGATGCTTACCAACTGCTTCTTGTTTGTACGTACTTGTTTGATAAATCGGTACATTTACAGATCCAGTTGAAGGTTCTCCTATGCGAATACCATGAATTAACTTTGTCTTTGCTCTCATTTTTTATTCCCATCCTTTGTATATGTCTTTACTTAAATAACGCTCACTACTATCAGGAAAAATCGTTACAATATTTGTACCTGGCGCCGCTTTCTCTGCTTCAAGTAAACTTGCATGAAATGCTGCTCCGGAAGAGCTCCCAACGAGCAGTCCTTCTTTTTGCGCTAATTCCTTCACTCGTAAAAATGCATTTCGATCAGAAATTGTATGAATTTCATCAAAATAAGATGTTTTCAAAAATGGCGGGATAAATTCAAGGCCAATCCCTTCTGTTTCATGCGAACCAGCTTTACCACCATTTAAAATAGATCCTTCTGGTTCGACAATAACCGTTTTTATATCTATATTTTTTTCTTTCAAATAAGATGCAGTTCCCATGAATGTACCACCAGTTCCTGCTCCTGCAACAAATGTGTTAATCTCTCCGTTCAGTGCATCCCACAGTTCAGGACCTAGTGTTTTGAAATAAGCACGCGGGTTTGCTTCATTCGCAAACTGACTTGGAGAGTATGAATTCGGTATTTCATTTACTAATTCTTTTGCTTTTGCAATTGCGCCGGTCATTCCTTGCTCAGTCGGTGTATGCACGACCATTGCGCCTAGTGCTTTCATTAATTCTTGTTTTTCAATACTAAATTTCTCTGGTACACAAACAATAACGCGTAAATCATGTTGTAACGCTGCAAGTGCCAGTCCAATACCAGTATTTCCAGCAGTTGGTTCAATAATTGTTCCACCCTGGGTAACAAGCCCTTTTTCTAGCGCATCTTCGATTAATTCTCTTCCTAAACGGTCCTTAACGCTTCCACCTGGGTTATAAAATTCAAGCTTTGCAAATAAACGGACCCCTTCTGGAAGTGAAAAACGAGTAATTTCTACAATTGGTGTATGACCAATCAACTCATGAACTCCACGATATACATTCATCGTGTTCTCCCCCTTATTTGCCAATAAAGAAAAGGCAACTGTATGTATTTTCTTTATATGAGACAGTTGCCTTTTTGTTACATTACTTTAACTCTTCTAGTACTTTTACGATAAAGTTTGTAGAATGAAGAGCTGCTTGATCTAAAAATTGATCAAATGAAACATTTGATTCTTTACCTGCAATATCAGAAAGCGCACGAATAATAACAAACGGAACTTCATATTGGTGGCATACTTGTGCAACAGCTGCTGCTTCCATTTCTACTGCATAAAGGTCTTCAAATTTATCACGAATTGCTGCAACGCGGTTCGGATCACTCATAAATGAATCACCTGTTGCAATCATACCTTTTACAACTTGAATATTTTCTTCTGCCTGCATACATTTCTCAGCTAATGTAACTAATGCTTCATCAGCCTTGAATCCAGGCGGCATTCCTGGTACTTGACCATACTCATAGTTAAATGCTGTTACATCTACGTCATGATGACGAACTTCTGTTGAAATAACTACATCTCCAACGTTTAGAGAATGATGGAAGCCACCAGCTGAACCAGTATTAATTACTTTTTCAGGCTTATATCTTTCTAATAAAATTGTCGTTGACATCGCTGCATTTACTTTACCAATACCAGACTTTAACAAGATTACTTCGTGTCCTGCTAATTGTCCTTTCGTAAATTCACAACCCGCAACCGTTTCTGTTTCTGCTTGTTCTAATTTGTCACGTAAAATACGTACTTCTTCTTCCATTGCTCCAATTACAGCAATTCTCAATCTAATCCCTCTTTCTATTGCTTAGTTGCCTCCATTACCCAAACGAAATGATTTGATCTCGTAAACGTTACATGGAAGCCATTGTTTTCAAAAATAGACTGCATGACTGGAATACGTGTATAGTATTCCGTTTGCAAATCGTTTGCTAACTGATGGAAACCTCTTTGTTTTGCTGTTTCAACAGTTTTATCATATGCATCTTGATCTGCAAATATCGTATCAGCAAACACTATTTTACCACCTTTGTTTAGCAATTGACTATACTTCGCAATCGCTACATTTTTTTCATCATCTGTTAAATGATGAAATGCGTAGGTGCTTACTATGGTATCAATTGAATTTGGGACTTCAAACGAAAGAAAATCACCTTCTGTAATGGACAATTCTTTTGGCAATTTCTCTTTTGCAATCATGCGCATTTCACGTGACGGTTCTATACCGTAAACTGTGCGTCCAGCAAACAATAATTTATTTGTTAAATTGCCAGTACCAACACCAAATTCTAATACATTACCAAATGACTTGTTAACTACATCCTCTAGAATGTCCTCATAATGGGCGAAAACTTCTTTATATTGTATATCTTCGCCTTGTACAAATGAGTCGTACGTATGAGCCCACTCATCAAATAAACCATTAAATTCTGTACCCATAAAAATCCCCCTTTTTCTTATCGGTTTTATCAGTATAATATGCCCTCTTTCTAAAAATGTCAATTGAAATGTACATGGTATTTCCTTCTTTTCTTTGTTACACTATAGTTGATTAAACAGGAGAGGGGCCGTCTTCATGTCATTTACCTTTGAAATGTTAGAAGATAAAGTAGAATTTTTTGAAGCGGGAGACTTAGCTTCTTTAGAACGAAAAATTAGTGAACAAATTGATAATAATAAAGCACTTATGCTTGAAGTTCATCACATCTCACATCAAATGGTTATGGATCCTGAAAGCAAAAGACCGTATTATAGCGCGGTTGTTCATTTTAAATTAAAAAAATTGCGTTAACAAAAAAGAGAAGCTCCTAAGGAGCCTCTCTTTTTTAGTTTAGAGTTTGAACAAGTACTGGTTTCCAGCCCTCATTCTCTACCCAATCAATATTTACATAATATTTTTTACCTGATTGTTTATCTTGTACGTTACCGTAAGCTTTATTTTTACCGTTATTTCCGATTCGATGAATAACTAATTGCTCTACTGGAACGTCAATTGCAGCTGAAATTGCTTGGTTCATCTCATTCCAATCTGCTGTACCTTTTTTAAACGTCATCGCAGGTGTTGCACCTTGCTCTGTACCTACTGGCTTCCAAGAAGACTTCGTATAAGCGTCAGTTGCCTTTGGCTGTGTTTTTTCAGCTGGTACTTTCTCGTTAGCTTTCGCTTCTTCTTCAGCTTTTTTCTGTTCTTCTTCAGCCTTTTGCTTCTCTTCTTCCTTATTCTTAGCCTCTGCCTTATCTTGCTCGTTCTTCTTCGTCTCTTCTTTGCCTTTAGCTTTCTCAGACTTATTCTCTTTTGTTGTTTGCTGAGCTACTTTTTTATCACTAGAAGACGCTTGTTCTTTTCTTTCAGGAACAAACAATTGATATGATACAATAGCTACTAATATTAATACAATTGCAATTGCAATATTTAAAACACCGTTTTGACGACGTTTTTGTTGTTTCTGTTGGAATCTAGATCCTCCTGCCATTCTTCAAACCTCCATGCAGTTTTTCATACTTGCTATTGTAACATTAAATCTAGAAAGGTTGAACATTTACAATAATATTTTCACGAAATGAAAACATTTCACTATGAATTGCAAGATTACTTTTCATTCTCTAATCGATAGATTGATTCTACGATAGCTTTGAAAATAGGTGTAACTTTATTTACATTGCTATTCGTTTCTATATCCACGACAACTAAAGCATATCTTGGATTTTCATATGGAAAATAACCCGCAAACCAACGATTCACTTTCATCCCTTTTCCTGTTTGCGCTGTCCCAGATTTTCCGGCAACACTTAGTGGTAATGACCTGAATGCTGCTCCTGTTCCTTTCTCCGTTGTTACAACACCCCTTAATAACTCTTGTAATGTTTTCACCGTTTCATAGGAAAGCTGTTTTCCACCTAATGTATGGTCTTCAAATGTATAGAAGTCCGTTCCATTTTTATACATTATTTTTTCCACAGCTTTCACTTCCATCTTTTCTCCACCTCTAGCAATCGTCGCCATCATATTTGCAATCGCTAGAGGTGACATACGTACATCTTTTTGTCCAATTGCTGTTTGCGCTACCGCCTTTTTACTATTCTTATTTCCTTCACTACCCCAAATCGTAACCCTCTTCTCCTCTGGCATTTGCTCAAAATGAGTTGTATGAAATACAGAACCTTTCCATCCAACCTTACTAGCGGCTCCTAACGCTGCTACGTAAGTTTCTAACACCATCTTATCCTTTTGTATTAGCTCATTACCTAACTCTGAAAATGTCCTGTTACAGCTTCTAGCAAAGCTCTCTTTAAAACTAAGTGTACCCATCATAACTTGTGGGTGGTCTTCACCATATAAATCTTGATTACAATTAAATGTACGATTAAACACATTTTCATTTTGATCAATCACTGCCGCTGCAACTATTGTTTTAAAAACAGAACCGGGAAAATGTGGTGTCAACATTTGATTTTCAAGTGTAGTTGTATATAAACGCTCATCCTTCACCTGCACAGATGGTTTACTGACCATCGCTAAAATTTCATTTGTCTTTACATCAAGTAATACTAATCCCCCCTTCTTTATTTCGCTTGCTTCAACCACTTCTTCTGCTTTTTGCTGTAACCTGTTATGTAAAGTTGTTTGAATCGTCACTGGATAAAACGGATTTCCAGGCGCAGTATATTTCGCTTGTTTTCCAAAAATCGGTTCCCCTTGTCGGTCCACTTGATACAATACTTTTGCCTCTCCATCGGTCAAAAGAAATTCATCAAATGATTGCTGCAATCCTGAAATACCAATTGGCGTTTGCCTTGAAATTTTTCTTACTTCTCCGTATCGTTTTTGAAATTCTCGTTCATTCTCCCCCACATCGCCAATTAAATGATTCACCCTGCCAGTTTGCCGTAAACGAACTTCAGCTGCTACAATACCTAATACATTTAATTGATTTACCTTCTCCATCTGCTCTCGTGCCAAGCGAAATGGACCATTTCCCCTTTGCATGATAAATGCACTTTTCTTGTCTTTCATTTGACTTTCAATCTCTTGTCTCGACACACCAATGATATGCGCAATTTTCTCTAACATGTCATTTTTTATTTGTAGAAATGGAAAAACAATTAAAACAGGATACTTTTTCTCACCTATTCCCTTACCGTTCCGATCTATAAAATGGCCTCGTCCATCATCTACCGTAATGGACTGCGTCCGTTGTGTAACACTTTTTTCAATTAAATTTATCTTACGATCTGTAAATGATTCTGTATCTATAATTTGTATTTGAATTAAACGACAAAGTAAAATAAACATGATACATATAAAAAAAATTAAAACAATTGTAATTCTCCGTTTTATTTTCATAAAAAAACACCTCGTCTATTATAGTTTGGACGGAGTGTTTCATCTTTTATACAAATAAAAAAATCACTCGCTTTTACACGAGTGATTTTTTATTATTTTACAGAGATAATCTCTACTTGCATTTCTCCACCTGGAGTTTGGATTGCTACCTTCTCACCAATTTGCTTACCTAATAAGCTTTTTGCAATTGGAGAATCGTTAGAAATTCTTCCTTCAAATGGATCTGCTTCTGCGCTACCTACGATTGTGTAAGATTCTTCATCTCCACCTGGTAACTCTTTAAATGTTACTGTTTTACCTAATGTAACAACTGTAGACTCTTCGCCGTTATCTGTGATGATAACTGCGTTACGAATCATGTTTTCTAATTGTGTAATACGTCCTTCTACGAACGCTTGCTCATCTTTCGCTGCATCATACTCAGAGTTCTCAGAAAGATCTCCGAAGCTACGTGCAATCTTAATTCGCTCTACAACCTCTTTACGTTTTACCGTTTTTAAATCTTCAAGTTCGTTCTCTAGCTTTTGCTTACCCTCTTGCGTCATAGGGTATGTTTTTTCTGTTGCCATATTTTCCACTCCTTTTATATACCAATCCCCCGAAAAAAAGAGGAGTTCCATATGAAAACTCCCCCACTTATATGTATAGCGGAGGTTTCTAGCACGCCTGTACTAGCGGAGTTGTCACATACAACCCCGTATTCCCAATTCCTCTTTATATAAAGAAGATATGTATGGAAAGTTGATATAAATATGCCCTCACCTATATATAGATGAGGTTGCATGTTTCATTGTATTCGATAGGAAGGGAAAAAATCCCTTCCTATCGTATATCTTTTACTATGCTATTACAAATTTACTTTTTGTTCAAGAATTGTTGCAATTTTTGTCACCATAATATCAATTGCAACATGGTTTTGTCCACCTTCAGGGATAATAATATCCGCAAATTTCTTAGAAGGCTCAATAAATTGATTGTGCATTGGACGTACAACACTTACGTATTGATCAATAACTGAATCCATCGTACGGCCGCGTTCCTTAATATCACGCTGCATGCGGCGTAAAATACGAAGATCTGCATCTGTATCAACGAATAGCTTAATGTCCATTAACTCACAAAGACGTGGGTCTTCTAAAATAAGAATTCCTTCTAAAATGATTACATCTTTCGGCTCAACTGGAATAACTTCTTCTGAACGCGTATGCAATGTATAGTCATATACAGGCTTATCAATTTGCTCATATGCAAGTAACTGCTGCAAATGTTCAATTAACAGATCATTATCAAACGCAAGCGGATGATCATAATTTGTTTTTAAACGCTCTTCCATTGGTAAATGGCTTTGATCTTTGTAATAATAATCTTGCTCTAAGATTAAAATAGAATGACCTTTAAAATGGTCAAAAATCGCTTTCGTTACACTCGTTTTACCTGATCCCGAACCACCAGCAATTCCAATTACAACAGGCTTATTCGTCCCCATTCGACTATCAACTCTTTCTTATTGAAGTATGCTTTTGCGCATCATATTATTCACATACACTGGTTGATCCACTTTGAATTTCACGATTTGCAGCGGATGTCTCGCTGCATCTAATTCGTTTCCATCCTCATCCCAAATTTTCTCCACCGTCTGCGTAAAGTTTTCTATTTCTGGCCCAAAGAACTCCACTTCATGTCCTGGTTTGAAATGATTACGTTGCTCAATCGTTACGATGCCTGTTTCTTCATTATAATCTAACACTAAACCAGCGAAATCATACGTTGTTTTCTTACTATGATTTCCAAACATTTGCTCTTGATGTCCTGGAACCCCTTCAAAGAATGCGGGAGCTGTATCACGATTTGCACATTTATCAAGCTCATCTAACCATTCTTGTTTAAACTCAAAATTATCCGGATCCGCACAATACGCATCAATTACTTTACGGTATACCGTTGCTACAGTTGCTACGTAATGGATTGATTTCATACGTCCTTCAACTTTTAAGCTATCAATTCCAATTTCAATCATTTTGGGAATTGATAAAATTAAATTTAAGTCTTTTGGACTCATTGCAAAGTGAGCATCTTCTTCTTGGAATAGAGGAAGCTCTTTTGCATCTTTATGTTGTGATACTGTTTGAACTAAATCATAGTCCCAACGGCAAGATTGACAACAACCACCACGGTTAGAGTCACGTGCTGTCATATGGTTACTTAACGTACATCTGCCTGAATATGCGATACACATTGCACCATGGACGAACGCTTCAATTTCAATATCCACTTTTTCTTTAATTTCTTTCATTTCTTCATAGCTTGCTTCACGAGCTAATACAAGACGATGTAAACCTTCTTCTTTCCAATACTGTGCTGCTTTCCAGTTGGATAGTGATTGTTGTGTACTTAAATGCACTTCAACAGAAGGCGCTACACGTTTACAAGTCTCAATAATAAGCGGATCAGCAACGATAATTCCCGTTACGCCAGCTTTTTCAATCCCTTTTAAATATTCCTCTAGCCCGTCCATATTTTCATTATGTGCAAAGATATTTGTTGTTACATATATTTTTGCTCCATATTTCTTTGCAAATTCAACACCTTCTGCCATTTCTTCCAGTGTAAAGTTACCTGCATTCGAACGAAGACCAAATTCTTGTCCACCTAAATATACAGCATCTGCCCCATAATGGATAGCTACTTTTAATTTTTCTAAGTTACCCGCAGGGATTAACAGTTCAGGTTTCTTCACAATAACGCGTTTGCCATCGATTACTCGTGAAATTTCTTGTACAGTCATTTCCTACACCCTCCTCGTTTAGTAAACCGTCTCTTTAAAGAAGAATCCTGTATCTAACGGACGATTTACTGGTTGCATTTCTTCTATCTCTTTATATAAATCGTCTTTCACGTCATAATACGCATCACGATCTTCTACACATAAATCAATTGCTTTACGATATTTCTTCGTTACCTCAATAATGTATGCAGAGCTTTTTAGTACACCATCAACTTTTAAGCTAGCGACTTCAGCGTCAATTAGTTCTTCTAACTCATCGATGAAACAAATATCGTTTGGACTCATAATGTGAGTACCATTTTCATCTTCATAAATTGGATATTTATTGTTACGCTCTGGGTCATATAAGAACATATTCTCTTCATATTTTTTCTTTTCAATGTCAAGATTACGTCCTTGATACTCAAAGTAGTTTCCTACTAAGGAACGCTTCGATTGGAACATACAAGTCATACCGTGAATTTGTACTTCAAGTTCCACTTCAGCATTTTCTTTTAATTCAACAATTTCATCTAAGCTAAGCTCACGAGCTAATACAGCGCGTTTTGCTCCTCTTTGTCCCCAGTAGTTACAAGTAAACCAGTTTGTTGCTGTTGTTTCTGTATTCCAGTGCAATTGCATATTTGGCGCTACTTCTCGGACCGCCATTAATACTGCTGGGTCTCCGAAAACAATTGCATCTACACTTACTTCGTTTAAAAATGCAACATAATCTGTTAATTCGTCTACTTTATCATTGTGGAACATAGCGTTCATTGCTACGTATACTTTCACACCATTTTCATGCGCAATCTTCACAGCTTGTTTCACATCTTCACGTGAAAATTCCCCTGCTAAACGTAAACCGAACTTTTGCTCACCGATCATTACCGCATCTGCTCCTGCTTTCGCAAGAGGTTCGATATCCACTACTGCTTTTGGCGTTACTAACAATTCAGGTTTCTTCATACCTTGGTCACCCTCTCTTTTTACTAACAGCTACTCCATCACCAATTGGGAAAATCGTTGTATCATATCCTTCATGGTTCATAAGCCATTCATTGTACGTCTTAATACGACGGATTAAACCACGTGTACGTCTGTTTTCAATTTTCTCTTTTGTCGTTACAAGACCATGGTACATAACATTATCTGAAATAATTACCCCACCAGGGTTTAATAACGGTTCATATAAGTCAAAAAAGCGACGATATTGTCCTTTTGCTGCATCAATAAAAATAACGTCAAACGTTCCATGTTCTTCTACTTGCTCACCTGTTTCTAACGCATCACCGTAAATAACAGAAATACGCTCTTTAACTGATGAACGTTCTATATATTCAAGTGCTTTTTCATATCGCTCACGATTGCGTTCAACTGTCACAATGCGAGAATTTGGAATAGCTTGCATCATACGAATACTAGAATAACCAATTGCTGTACCAAGCTCTAAAATGCTTTTTGGTCCAATTAAACGTAAAAATTGCAACATAAATTCCATTCCAAGTCGATCCATAATCGGCACATGATTTTCTTTCGCATAATCTTCCATTTCAAGAATTAATTTATCTTTCGGATCAATAAATGATAATAGGTACTCGTTAACTGCATCCTCCATAATGGTCCTCCTTATTTACATGGAGAAGTGCCTCTATGACGTCTTTTCACACATAGAATGCAATAAAAATACAAGCCAGCTTCATCCTTAGCTTGTACGTCCCGTTTTGATATTAAAAACGATTCTTCTGCCAGTTTTTAACCCGATATATTTTACCACAAAAAAGAGGGATGTGCGACATTTTTCGCTATCCCTCCCCATTTCACTGTTTTTTCGTAATATATTTTTGCTTTAATGCATTATGCTCTTCCAATGTTTTCGCATAGTACACTTCACCAGTTGGTGCAGCTAAGAAATAATAATAATCTGTTTGTGCAGGCTCTAACGCCGCTTCCACTGAATGTTTACCAGAGTTTGCAATCGGACCAACCGGCAATCCTTTCACAACATACGTATTGTACGGTGAGTTGATCTTTAAATCTTCGTATAATACACGTTGTTTATGCTTTCCAAGTGCATATAATACCGTTGGATCAGTTTGCAGGGGCATACCTTTTTCCAAACGATTATAAAAGACACTAGAGATTTTTTGCCGATCTGTAAAGCCTGTTGCCTCTTCTTCAATAAGTGAAGACAATGTTAAAAGCTGATGAACATCCCAGTTTTTCGCTTTCATTTTTGCCTCGTTTTGAACAATGATTGCATTCGTTTTCTCAAGCATTGGAATTACAATTTCTTCTAACGTCGTATCTTTTTTATAGAAAGAGTACGTCGCAGGATATAAATAACCTTCTAATGGATATTTAATATTGCTATCAAAGATTTTATCCGTTAACAACTTCGGATACTTTTGCTGCATTTTTTGAATAAATGCTTTATCGTTTAATTGACGTACGACATCATCTTTATTCCACTTTAATTCGTTTGCAACCGTTTCTGCAATTTCAGTTACTTGTGCACCTTCTTTTATCGTCACTTTATAAAGAGCTGGACGATGTACATTACCAAATGACATTTGTTCAATAACATCTGAGGCACTCATTGAAGGATTTAATAAATATGTACCCGCTTGTAAATTTTTAGATTTAGCCTTTGTATAAAAACTAAAAACTGTACCGTTTTTCACAGCACCTTTTTCTTCTAAAATCTCACCAATTTTACTAGTAGATGATCCTTTTGGAATTTCTACTTCAATCTCTTTTTTATTCCCGCTATCAACTGGTCCTAATGCGGATGAAATATACGCATAGACTGAACCACAAACTAAAAGCAGTGCAATAATCGAAAATAAAAAAAGACGTCTACGCTTTTTTTTCACTTGATTCTCTATCAACACTCTTCCTCCTTAATTAAATTGTAGACCGTATGTATATCTTTCTATACAACACGATATAAAAACACAATAAATTTATTTATCTTTTTTTAGATAGACATTTTATTTTTCTACAATCCGTCTCATTATACTACAAAGGATTACACGGTTTCGACAAAAAATCTTTCATTTTACATATAAAAAAAGGTGGACTGTATGTCGTCCACCTTTTCAGTACTTATTATTCAGCTTCTTGCTCATCAGCTAGAGTGTTGAACATTTCTTGTACCATTTCCCACTCTTCTTCAGATTCGATTGGAAGTAAACTTCCGCCCTCTTCTTCATTTTGCTCATAAGCCATTGCATCATAAATTGGGTCTCCATCTTCGTCTACTTCACCGATTGGAGAGAAGACTACGTATGATTTTTTGCCAAATTTTTCAGCATCAAAAGTGAAAATAATTTCACATAAATGTTCGTTACCTTTTTCGTCTACAATTGTAATTTGATTTTCTTCCATTTTGGTCACCTCTTATTTACTATCTAAAAATCCTTGTAAGATTACGACTGCAGCCATCTTATCAATTACCTGTTTTCGCTTCTTACGACTCACATCAGCTGAAATGAGCAGACGTTCCGCTGCCATCGTTGACAAACGCTCGTCCCACATTACAACTTCTAATTGTAACAGATTTCGCAGGTTTTCTGCAAATTGCTGGCACGCTTCACCACGTGGGCCAATTGTACCATTCATATTTTTAGGTAAACCTACTACTATTTTGTCCACATTGTATTGCTTTACTAACTCAGAAATACGATCAAAACCAAAGTGGCCTCGTTCTTCGTTAATCCTGATTGTTTCCAGCCCTTGCGCTGTCCAGCCCATTTCGTCGCTCATTGCAACTCCGACTGTTTTTGTACCTACATCTAAACCTAATATCCGCATAAACTACTCCTCACGATGATGTTTCAAGTACGACTTCACAAGCTCTTCAATTAACTCATCACGTTCAAGCTTGCGAATGATGCTTCGTGCATCTTTATGGCGAGGTATGTATGCTGGGTCTCCACTTAATAAATAACCGACGATTTGGTTAATCGGATTATAGCCTTTTTCTTGAAGTGCATCATACACAGTTAAAAGTACATCATTTACATGGACACTCTGTTTTTCATCTTGAATGCTAAACTTCATTGTTTTATCAAAACCGTCCATTTCAAGCACCTCACTTATATAGTAAGTATAGGGAGAAGAACTTCTCCTCTCCCTACCATTGTACACTACTATCTCTTTATTTTGAAACAGATTTAACGTACTCTTGTACAAATGCTAAAGCTTCCTCAACTTGCGCTGGGTTTTTACCGCCTGCTTGAGCCATGTCAGGACGGCCACCACCACCGCCGCCACAACGAGAAGCTACTTCTTTCACAAGTTTACCAGCATGGTAACCTTGGCTAATTAAATCTTTCGTTACGCCAGCTAAGATGTTTACTTTATCATCATTTACAGACGCTAATACGACAACTGCAGACTCTAATTTATTTTTCAGGTCATCCATCATCGTACGTAAGTTGTTCATATCTGCAACGTTTACTTTCACTGCTAATACGTTTACGCCATCAACTGTCATTACTGAATCAGTTAAGTTTCCAGCTTCAATATTGCTTAATTTTGCAGCAAGAGATTCGTTTTCTTTTTGAAGTTGTTTTACTTCAGTAAATAAACCATCCACTCTTGTTAAAATATCTTTCGGGTTTGTTTTCATTTTTCCTGCTGCTTCTTTTAATAAACCTACTTGATCGTTCATTAATTCGTATGCAGATTTACCAGTTACTGCTTCAATACGACGCGTTCCTGCACCGATACCAGACTCAGCAACGATTTTGAAAATACCAATTGAAGCTGTGTTATCAACGTGACAACCACCGCAAAGCTCTAAGCTATAATCGCCTACTTGTACAACGCGTACAACATCACCGTATTTTTCACCGAATAATGCCATTGCGCCCATTTCTTTCGCTTCTTCAATTGCTTTTTGAGAAATCTCAACATCAATACTTTCCCAAATTTTCTCGTTTACGATACGCTCAATTTTTTCTAATTCGTCAGCTTGTACTTGACCGAAGTGAGAGAAATCAAAGCGTAAACGTTCAGAAGTTACAAGAGAACCTGCTTGGTTAACATGCGTTCCAAGTACGTCTTTTAATGCTTGGTGTAGTAAGTGAGTTGCTGTATGGTTTTTCACAACGCTACTACGGTTTTTCGTGTCGATAATAGCTTTCACAGCCGCATCTTTCGTTAATGTACCTTCTTCAACAACAACTTTGTGTAAGTTTTGACCATTTGGTGCTTTTTGTACGTCTTTTACAAGTACTTTCACGCCGTCAGCAAGAAGGTAACCACGGTCTGCAATTTGTCCACCGCTCTCAGCATAGAATGGTGTTACATCAAGCATTAATTGCCCTTCTTCACCAGCTTGTAAGCTATCTGTGTATTCGCCGTTTTTCACAAGTGCAACAACGTTACTTTCTGTTGCAACTGTACCGTAACCAACGAACTCGCTCGCTACTTTCACTTCTCCAAGGACACCGCCTTGAACTTGCATAGAATCAACGTCTTGACGAGCAGCACGTGCGCGCTCACGTTGTTTTTCCATTTCACTTTCAAAGCCTTCCTGATCAACTGTCATACCAGCTTCTTCTGCATATTCTTCTGTTAATTCAATCGGGAAACCATATGTGTCATATAGACGGAACGCATCTACTCCAGAAATAACAGTTGTTTTTTCCTCTTTTGCTTTTGTGATAACTTCAGCTAAAATTGCTTCCCCATCATGAAGTGTTTCATGGAAACGCTCTTCTTCATTTTTCACAACTTTTGCTATGAAATCTTTCTTTTCAAGTACTTCTGGGTAGAAGTCTTTCATTACCTCTCCAACAACCGGCACTAATTCAAACATGAATGGACGGTTGATGTTTAATTTCTTCGAATAACGAACCGCGCGGCGTAATAAACGACGTAATACATAACCACGGCCTTCGTTAGATGGAAGAGCACCGTCACCTACAGCAAATGTTACTGTACGGATATGGTCAGCAATTACTTTAAACGCCATATCTTTTTCTAAGTCACCATTACGATACTTCTCACCAGAAATTGATTCTGTTGCGCCAATCATCGGCATGAATAAGTCTGTATCAAAGTTTGTAGGTACATCTTGAACGATAGATGTCATACGCTCTAGACCCATCCCTGTATCGATGTTTTTCTTAGGAAGCGGTGTATATGAACCGTCTGGATTATGGTTAAATTGAGAGAATACAAGGTTCCATACTTCTAAGTAACGCTCGTTTTCTCCGCCTGGATATAATTCTGGGTCACTAAAGTCATTACCATAAGCTTCTCCGCGGTCATAGAAAATCTCTGTATTCGGTCCGCTTGGTCCTTCACCGATATCCCAGAAGTTTTCTTCTAAACGGATGATGCGCTCTTTTGGAACACCCATTTTTTCATTCCAAATTGTGAATGCTTCTTCATCTTCTGGATGGATTGTAACTGATAGTAATTCTTTATCGAATCCGATCCATTTGTCGCTCGTTAAGAATTCCCAAGCCCAAGTAATTGCTTCTTCTTTAAAGTAATCACCGATTGAGAAGTTTCCTAACATTTCAAAGAATGTATGGTGACGAGCTGTTTTCCCTACGTTTTCAATATCGTTTGTACGAATTGATTTTTGGGCATTTGTAATACGTGGATTTTGCGGGATTACACGTCCATCAAAATATTTTTTTAATGTCGCTACACCACTGTTAATCCATAACAGAGATGGATCTTCATGCGGAACTAGTGATGCACTAGGTTCTACTGCATGTCCTTTTTCTTGGAAAAAGTCTAAAAACATTTGACGAATTTGTGCGCCTGTTAGTTGTTTCATTATATTTTCCTCCTTAAATATAAAAAACTCCCGCCCCTATAAAAGGGACGAGAGTTAACTCGCGATACCACCCTAATTATGAATTGATTATTATAACAATCAATTCATCACCTCATGGTGCCGTAACGTGGCAAGACGGCAGTGATTAGCTGCTCTCAGGATTAGCTTTCTGTTACCCTTCATTTAAAGCTTCTTTCAGCCATATGGAAGCTTCTCTCTATAAATGGACTGTAACGTACTTTTTCCGTCATTGATTTAATGTATTATATGACTAAATATAATAGAATTCTCTTAAGTTTGTCAATGTAGATAATCATTTATATTGCATTAACCATAGTTATTCTACTATTCATTCTTAACAGCCTTTCAATATATTATGCATTTATTAATAAATTGTACTACCTCTATATTTTTTTCAGAATATTATTTTTTTGTTATAATTAAATTATCAATAATAAAGGAGTGAGCAAAATGACAACTTTATTGAACAAGGCTAAAAACATATTAACGACTGACGAAACGATATTATTTTACACTGCATGTTCATTAGATATATTTATTTATCGTTCCGTTGCAAGACCAGGACTGTTAATTTTAACGAACAAACGGCTCTTCTTTTATGGACCAGATGTAAGTAAGAACCCAATATTTGAAGAGTACTCTTTTGCAAACATTTCTAATCTAAAAGAGCAAAAGCGGCTTTTCAGCAATCAAATTATATTTATGTACGATAATGAATGGAAAAAAATAAAGCATATTCAAACAAATGATGTAAACTCTCTCGTTCAACAAATACACGAGCAACTCTCTAAATAATGAAAGCCCTCTACTTTTATAAGTAGAGGGCTTTCATATTACACATCTTCTTTTTTCCAAAGAGGTCTTACATGAACAATCACTGTACGAATAACCGCTAAAATTGGAACTGATATTAGTAATCCTACAATCCCAGCTATCTCTCCTCCAACTAGTAATGCAAGCATAATAATAACAGGATGCATACGAAGTGACTTACCAACGATGTAAGGTGATAAAATGTTACTTTCCAAAAACTGCAAAATAGCAATCGTAATTCCCGCCTTAATGAGTAAACTCGTTGATACCGTTGCCGCAATCATCAATGTCGGAATCGCCCCTAAAATAGGACCGAAGTACGGGATTATATCCGTTACCCCAATAATAATGCCGAGTAATAGTGGATATTTCATACCGATAAACCAAAAGGAAAGAACAGATACTCCCCCTAATACTAAGCAAACAAATAACTGTCCTCGAATATAACTTCCGAGTGACTTATCAATTTCTTTCGCCAGCATTTGCCCTGTACTACGCCACTTACTTGGGACTAGTTTCCAAAAGATGTGATAAAATTCACCGTAATCTTTTAATATGTAAAATACAATGAACGGTATTAAGAAAATAATAAGCAACGAATCCAGTACGCCACGAGCCGTACTCATCACTTTATTTAAAAGTGATTGTATCTTCGTTTCTACACCAACAAAAATTTGTTTCACCTTTTCATGAATAAATGATGGGAAATTTGCTGTTTGTTCTGTGACGCCATCCATCCAAGAATCATACATTTTTGTAAACTGCGGAAATTGTTCATTAATCTCTTGTAACTGTTTAATAACAACTGGCGTTCCTTTATAAATCCCATAACCAATTCCGCCAAAGAAAAGGATGTAAATAAGCAAGATAGCAAGTGTACGTGGCATCCCCTCTTTATGAATTTTTTCAATTAAAGGATGCAATAAATACGCAATAAAGCATGCAATAAGAAACGGTGTAATTGCCACTTTAAATACAAAAATAATCGGTGCCCATAGCGGCTTAATTTTTAAAAAGACAAGTAAACAAAGAAATACAAGTAACAATAACCCTAAACGATATATCCAAATGATTTTAAGATTCTTCACACGAAAAACCTCCTCCACCTTTATTTTGAAAATAAACAGGGTAGGTTATGTGCAAAAGTTTTAAAATCTTTTCGTGCAGACCATACTGTTTTGTAAAGACATACATATACATAACATAACAAGGACAACCACCCCTGAGAATGCAGCATGAAACAATATAATCAGGAGGGCTAATAATGGTTTTATTTATGCTCGTATTATCAGCACTTTTTATGATTCTTGAATGGGTTTGTATCGGGTTTGGGATTTGGAAAGGTTTCTTTATTCGTTCCTCCCGAAAAGAAAGGGCGAAGCAGTTATTTCATTACGGAATGCTTGGCGTTGGATGTTACGGCCTATCGTATCTCTTCTCTGAAATTGGACTTTTATATTTACATACAAGTGCATAAAAAAACTCCCTTATTATGAAGGGAGTTTTTTGCGCTTATAAATAAGATTTAATCATCTTACGTGCTTTTTTCATATTGCGTTTTGAAAATACATCTTGCTTGCGAGCATATTGATATGCTGCCGCTCCAACACCTAATGCGATTAATGAATTGCGTAGATTCAAAGTAAATCCCCCTTTTCGTTATCCGATCGTTCTTTCGTTCTCATCAAATAAATCATCAAGAGAGCTTAATGAACCATCTTCCTCTACTTGATGCGTATGGATTTTCCCTTTTGAAACCGATAATTCGATATAACAATTCCAGCAATAAAATTGGTTGACACCTATTTTTCCAATGTCTTTCCCTTTGCAATTTGGACAAATGAACATATGGCTTTCATCTCCTTACAGTCTCCCAGATTCTATTCGCCATTATGTCCAAACCGCATTCATTTATACATTACTGGAGCCTTTCAACGATATACGTTTGAAAGTTTCACTATATAATTTCACCTTGTTACATGAAATCATACGGTGAAATGTTTTCCACGTCCATTTCTTCGCCATTAACTGTTACCATCTGTACTTCTCCTTGTGATTCTTGCAAACGATTCGCTAAAGTCGTTTGACGCATTGCATCATCAAGGCGATTTACACCAGATTGGAAAGCTGCTTCCTCCCCGCAAATAATGAGGAACTTTTTACTTCTTGTAATACCAGTGTAAATTAAATTACGACGTAACATACGATTGTAACTTTTCACTATCGGCATAATCACAATCGGAAACTCACTACCTTGCGATTTATGAATCGAACAGCAATAGGCATGTGTAATTTGATTTAAGTCTGGCTTTGTATACGTTACCTCAATTCCATCAAATGAAACGATAATCATATCTTGTTGTTCAACGTTCTCTTTCGCATAAAACACCGAAACAATTTCTCCGATATCACCATTAAACACTTGGCTCTCCGGTTGATTAACGAGTTGCAGTACTTTATCGCCTCTTCGGTATACAACATCACCGTAAGCAATTTCTTTACTCTTTTCCCTTTTCGGATTAAACACTTCTTGCAACGCTTCGTTTAGTACATTAATACCGGCAGGGCCACGATACATCGGGGCCAGTACTTGTACATCTCTTGCGCTAAACCCTTTTGTCTTAGCATTTTCACAAACCTTCTTAACAACCTCAACAATTTGAGCTCCTGTACAGCCGATAAATGAACGATCTTTTTGATTTTGCGCTAAATCTGGTGGAAGCGTTCCATTTTTTATCGCATGGGCGAGTTGAATAACAGATGAGCCTTCAGCTTGACGATAAATTTCAGTAAGCTTCACTGTTGGAACTGCACCTGCATTCAATAAATCTTTCAACACTTGTCCAGGTCCTACAGATGGTAATTGATCTTCATCACCTACAACGATAACTTGAATGTTAGTCGGCAATGATTTAAACAGCTGATTTGCAAGCCAAATATCAACCATTGAAAATTCATCAATAATAAGCAATTTCCCTTGTACCGGATCCGTTTCATTACGCTGGAAAGACCCTTCTGGGGTCCAGCCAAGTAAACGGTGAATTGTACAAGCTGGAAGCCCTGTTGATTCACTCATTCGCTTCGCTGCTCTTCCTGTTGGGGCCGTTAATAATATCGGAAATGGATTATCGTCACTGTATTCATTCGGATTTAACGATAGCCCGTGAAGTGACGCATACATTTCAACAATTCCTTTAATAACTGTTGTTTTCCCTGTTCCTGGTCCACCTGTCAATAACATCATCGGTTTATGAAGTGCCGTTTGAATCGCTTCTTGTTGAAACGGTGCATACTGTACATTCAGTTGTTCTTCAATTTGACCTAACGTCTTTAACACTTCTGCTTCAGGAAATGAGGGTGTTTCCTCCTGATTCATAAGCCTGCGAATAGACTTTACAACACCTTTTTCTGAGTAGAATAACGATGCTAAATACACTCGTTCTTCTTCTATGATAACTTTCCCTTCACTTTGCATCATTTCAACGCAAGCTACAATGTCTTCCTCGGTCACTCTTCCTTCTTGATTATTTAAAAGTGACATCGTTTCTCTTACAAGTTGATTTTTCCCCATATAAACATGACCAAGTTGCAATGAAACATTCTCTAACGTATAAAAACAACCCGCACGTACACGGTCATCATGATTACCCGATATACCTAACGCACGTCCTATATCATCCGCTCTTCCAAATCCAATCCCGTCCACTTCTTCAATAAGCTTATACGGATTATTACGAATCACTTCTAATGTCATCTCTTTATATTGCTGGTAAATCTTAATAGAAAGCTTCGTTCCAAAACCGTAACCATTTAAAAAACTCATTACTTTCTCTAGTCCTTGATGTTCAACAATTGTCTCATATATTTCTTGAGCTTTTTGCTTATTGACAACACCGTTTAACGCATCTGGATCATCCATAATTTTAGAGATGGCATGTTCCCCAAGATGATCCACAATTTTTTCAGCTGTACGCTTTCCTATCCCTTTAAATAAATCACTCGCTAAATATTGCACCATACCAGCTTTTGTTTGCGGCAATTCTTTCTTAAATGTTTCAACTAAATATTGTTTCCCATACTTCGGATGGTCTTTAAAATGCCCTGTCAATGTAAACACTTCATCTTCATGCATGCGGGGAAAATGACCGTTTATCATCACTTTTTTTTCGTCGTACGTTTCATTCGTCTCAATGACTTTCATACTGACAACGGAATAGAGGTTTTCTTCGTTGTGGAAAATGGTGTGAAGAACTTGCGCTTTTATAAACTTTTTATCTTCCTCAAACAAATCCATTGCATGTTGATTTCCCATCTTTCCTCTCCTTTCCGGTTCGTTTCACTTTAATGAGCAGTACATCCCCCACCTATTTAGATGAGGGATAACTACCCATTAAACTATATTTTCATCTTATTCAGCTTCTTGCTCCAATAAACGAACACCATTACCAGCTAAAAAGTGATCTGGCTGAATTTCAGTTGCTTTCTTAAATAAAGTAAGAGCCTTCTCGTTATTTTCTTCAAATACGTACGCAACACCTAAATTATAATACGCATCTGCATGCTCTTCATCCATTTCTAATACCTTTTCAAAATAAGGTTTCGCCTCTTGAATATGTTCTAAACGTGCAAAGCAAAGTCCGCACTGGAACACAGCCTCTACATCGTTTTCATCTAATTCTGTTGCTCTTTGTAAAAATGGAAGTGCAAGACGATCATTTCCAAGCTGCACATGTGTAATACCTAACATAAATGTTACATCAGCTGATTGTAATCCCGCTTGCATCGCTTGTTCAAATACAGCCTTTGCCTCTGCAAATTGCTCTTGACCGTAATATACATTTCCTAATCCATAATAAGCAGCCGCAGATTTATCATCTAATTCTAATGCACGTTTATAAAATAAAATTGCTCTTTCACTATCACCTAGTACATCTAATAAGTTCGCAAAATTAATGTATCCAAGCGCATCTTTCGGATTTTCTTCGATTGCTTCTGTGAAATTTTTAGCAGCTTCTTCCCAGTTTCCTTCTTGCATATATTGAATACCTGTTTCAAGTTTGTTTGACATGTCCTTCACCTCTACAACAAATTATAACAAAGAATGTATTTTCCAAGCGAACGAAAATTCGCTTTATGTAAAAGAAACCTCTAACCGCTAATCGGCAGAGGCTTCTCATTTTATCCTAAATAATCCAATTTCTTACCACTACGATATACTTCATCAATTGTAGCACCGCCTAAGCACTCATCTCCATCATAGAAAACAACTGCTTGTCCTGGTGTAATTGCACGAATTGGCTCATCACAAAGAATACGAACTGTATTTTCATCAACGATTTGAACCGTTACTTTATTGTCTTCTTGACGATAACGGAATTTCGCTGTGCACTTAAATTCTTTTTCTTTCGCTTCATTACTTACCCAGCCGATATTCGTAGCAATAACTTCATCACCATATAGAAGCTCGTTATGGAATCCTTGATCAACATATAAAATGTTTTCTTTCAAGTCTTTCCCAACAGCAAACCACGGATCACCGTTACCACCAATACCAAGGCCATGACGTTGTCCAATTGTATAGTACATTAAACCGTCATGCTTCCCTTTCACTTCACCAGATAATGTTTGCATCACACCTGGTTGCGCTGGTAAATAGTTGCTTAAAAAATCTTTAAAGTTACGCTCACCGATAAAGCAAATACCAGTACTATCTTTCTTCGCCGCTGTCGCTAAACCAGCTTCTGTCGCCATTTCACGAATTTGCGGTTTCTTTAATTCACCTAATGGGAACATTGTTTTTGATAATTGCTCTTGGCTTAATTGATTCAAGAAATACGTTTGGTCTTTATTATCATCAACGCCGCGAAGCATTTTATATTCGCCGTCCATATAAGCAACGCGTGCATAATGACCTGTCGCTACATAATCAGCACCAAGCGCAATCGCATGCTCTAAAAATGCTTTAAATTTAATTTCTTTGTTACACATTACATCTGGGTTTGGTGTACGACCAGCTCGGTACTCATCTAAGAAGTACGTAAATACTTTATCCCAGTATTGTTTTTCAAAGTTTACTGCATAATATGGAATGCCAATTTGGTTACACACTTCAATTACATCATTGTAATCTTCTGTTGCTGTGCAGACACCATTCTCATCTGTATCATCCCAGTTTTTCATAAAAATTCCGATTACATCATAACCTTGCTCTTTTAATAAAAGAGCTGCTACAGATGAATCGACGCCACCGGACATCCCGATGACAACGCGTGTTTCTTGAGGTAGTTTGTTCATCATGTCACCTCCCATGCTAATTTTGTGTTAATCGCTTCACGATTTTCACTGTTTCGTACGCCGCTTTCTCAATTTGCTCTTTCGTATTTCCAAGTCCGAAACTAAAGCGTACGGATGAACGTATTTGATCGGAGTCTTTTCCGAACATCGCTACTAATACATGTGATGGATCAATCGAACCAGCTGTACACGCCGAGCCACTTGACACTGCAATGCCAGCTATATCTAAGTTCACAAGGAACGGTTCAATGTTCATTCCTGTAAAACTGATATTAAGCACATGTGGTAAGCGATATTCTAAGTTTCCGTTTACCTCGAAAGTAATGTCTTCATTTTTGAAGACAGATACCATTATATCTTTAAACTCTTCATATTGGGCATTTTTTTGCTCACGAGTTTTTTCAGCTAACAAAATTGCATGTTGCAAACCAACGATACTCGGTACATTTTCAGTACCAGCACGGCGTTTTCTTTCTTGCTCCCCGCCTATTAATAACGGTTCAAATTTCACATTTGCACCAGCATATAGGAACCCTACACCTTTTGGTCCATTAATTTTATGAGCTGAAATCGATAATAAATCAATGCCGAACTCTTTCACATCTATTTCTACTAATCCGTAAGCTTGTACCGCATCTGTATGAAAATAAGCTTGATGCTCTTTTAGCAACTTCCCTATTTCCGCGATTGGTTGCATCGTCCCGACTTCATTATTCCCAAACATAACGGATACGAGAATCGTCTCTTCTGTTAATGCATTTTGTATGTCAGAAACTTGAACGCGTCCTGTTTCATCAACAGGTAAATATGTCACTTCAAACCCTTCGCGCTCTAACAATTCACACGTATGCAAAATTGCATGATGTTCAATTCGCGTCGTTATAATATGGTTACCTTTATGACGATTCGCACGTGCTACACCTATAAGCGCTAAATTATCAGCTTCTGTACCACCGCTCGTAAATATAATTTCATTCGGATTCGCATGAATGCTACGTGCTCCCGCGCGTCTCGCCTCATCTACTGCATGGCGCGTTTGACGTCCATAAAAGTGAATACTAGACGGGTTCCCGAATGTTTCTGTCATATATGGAATCATCTTTTCGACCACTTCTGGGTGAGTCGGAGATGTCGCAGCATGATCTAAGTAAATGCGTTCCATTAAATCTCCTTCTTTCCAAATCGTTTCACAAGGAATTAAATGTAAAACATATAGCCCCCGTGATTTTCTTCCTCATAACGTACTAAATCTTCTAACGTTGTACTATCTAACACTTCTTGCACCGCATCACGAACACGCATCCATAATTGGCGTTGTGCCGGTTCCTCTTCTTCTATCATTTCTACAACACTAATCGGACCCTCTAATACACGGATTACATCCCCAGCTGTAATGTTAGCTGGCTGATCAGACAATACATATCCGCCATATGCCCCGCGCGTACTCTTTACTAGACGAGCGTTACGAAGTGGTGAAATTAATTGCTCTAAGTAATGTTCCGATAAATCATGTGCCTGCGCAATTGATTTTAAGGAAATTGGACCTTCACCAAACTTTTTTGCAAGATCGATCATAATTGTTAAGCCGTAGCGGCCTTTCGTTGAAATCTTCATCTATTTTGCACCTCTTTTCAAATTTTCACTTCTATTGGTTATATCTTATTTATAAAAGAACACAATTTAAAATCCTATGAAATTATAGCATAATATAGTATTATAAGAAATTTCAACTTGTGTATCAAAATGATAACATAAAATCACATTGAAAAACTCGGAAATTATTACAATTGAAAGAAAAATGAAAATATTTATATTCATTTTTCCCACAAAACAGCATCCTATTTCAAATTCCACTAAAAAAAATGATACGATAGAAAGAGATTATACATTAAGGGAGACGGTAAAAATGAAACAGCCACTCGCACATCGAATGCGCCCTACAAATATTCAAGAAATTATCGGACAACAACATTTAGTTGGTGAAGGAAAAATTTTATGGCGAATGGTCCAAGCAAATCATTTTCAATCTATGATTTTATACGGCCCTCCAGGCACAGGAAAAACATCCATTGCGAGCGCAATTGCAGGAAGTACTGGAACCCCTTTTCGCCTATTAAACGCTGTTACTCATAATAAAAAAGATATGGAAGTTGTTGTACAAGAAGCAAAGATGCATCGACACCTCGTTTTAATTTTAGATGAAGTACACCGTCTAGATAAAGCAAAACAGGATTTTCTATTACCTCATTTAGAAAGCGGACTCCTTACCTTAATCGGTGCAACAACGAGTAATCCGTTCCATGCTATTAATTCTGCTATTCGAAGTCGTTGTCAAATCTTCGAATTACACGCATTAACAGAAGATGATCTTTTAATTGGCTTAAAACGAGCACTTGAAGATAAAGAAAAAGGTCTTGGGGAATATGATGTAACGGTTACGCCGGAAGCATTACATCACTTTGCAAATGCATCTGGTGGAGATATGCGTTCTGCTTATAATGCACTTGAACTAGCTGTTTTATCTAGCTTTACAACGGACGAAAAAGCTGCGGTAATTACGCTAGAAATTGCAGAAGAATGCTTGCAAAAAAAGAGCTTCGTTCACGACAAAGGTGGAGATGCTCATTATGACGTATTATCGGCATTTCAAAAATCGGTGCGCGGAAGTGATGTAAATGCAGCACTTCATTATTTAGCACGTCTTATTGAAGCTGGTGATTTACAAAGCATTGGTAGACGTCTTCTTATTATGGCATATGAAGATATCGGACTTGCTAGCCCACAAGCCGGACCGCGTACACTAGCAGCTATAGAATCAGCGGAACGAGTTGGATTCCCGGAGGCACGCATACCACTTGCAAATGCTGTTATCGAGCTTTGCTTATCACCAAAATCAAACTCAGCTTACAAAGCACTTGATACTGCATTACACGATTTACGTAACGGTCAAACAGGCGACATTCCAAGTCATTTAAAAGATAGTCATTACAAAGGCGCAGAATCACTTGGAAGAGGCATTGGATACTTGTATCCACACGACCATCCAAATGGATGGGTACAACAACAATACTTACCTGATAAAATAAAAAACAAACAATATTATAAACCGAAAACGACAGGGAAATTTGAGCAAGCACTTTCTACTGTATATGAAAGATTACAAAGTTCGAATAAAACGAAAAATAAAGGGTAACCTAAGCGAAAACGTCACCATTATGGAGGCTTCGCTTATGAAAACACGTCAAGATGCATGGACAAAAGAAGACGATCTCCTTTTAGCAGAAACTGTTTTACGACATATTCGCAGCGGTAGCACACAAATAAAAGCATTCGATGAAGTCGGCGATACATTGAACCGCACTTCCGCAGCTTGCGGATTTAGATGGAATGCTGAAGTAAGACCGAATTACGAAGATGCGGTGCAACTTGCAAAAAAACAACGTAAAGAATTAAAACGCTCTGAAGCTAAAATAGAAAAAGAGCATTTCACGCAAACGAAACAACTCGTAATTGATGCCGAGTTTTCAGAAGATATTATGCCAAACAAACAGAATCTTACAATGCAACATGTCATCTCGTTTTTGCAAAACTTAGAGCATACCAACCCTTCACTCGCAAAGTTACAAACTGAAAATGAAGTATTACAAGCTCAGCTCACGACTTTGAAAAAAACGAATCATGAACTGGAAGCAAAATTAGCG
This sequence comes from Bacillus pretiosus, assembly GCF_052947655.1. Lineage (NCBI taxonomy): Bacteria > Bacillati > Bacillota > Bacilli > Caryophanales > Bacillaceae > Bacillus > Bacillus pretiosus. The sequence goes on from NZ_CM129593.1 coordinate 4,261,238, forward strand.
GTACTCTCAAAAAAACAACAAGCAATCGAAGAAGATTATGCAATGCTTGTTAGAATTATGGACCGTGCTCGAAAACTCGTTTCGGTTGAAGAACAAGAGGAACAGATCGCTCCAATTTTCAAAACAGATCAAAATGGAAATTTAGATATTATTTATTCTGCAGAAAATTAAAAAGGATGTCACCTAGTCGGGGTTTCTGACTGTGTGGCATCTTTTTTTCTTCGGTAAAAATAATATTTGTGAATATAATTATATAGATTTATAGAAAAAATTGACAACAATAGACCTCAAGTTCACACAAGGAAACACCAGGGAATAATTGGATATTACTTACTTAAATGTTACTATAAAGATATATGTTTGAAAGGAGATGGTTGCTATTTCATTAATAGTCTTCAAAATAACACTCGGTATTCTCGTTCTAATATTAGGCCTTTTTACCATTAAGAGTTTAAAAAAGACTTCCGCCTATAAGTCGGATAAATACGATTATTCTTTATTAGGATTACTTACATTCGAATTATTAGTATTGCAAATATATGCAATTCTTTAAAACATAATAGAAAAAGCATATACCCTTGACGGATATATGCTTTCTTTTTATTCTTGCCCTACACGCTTCACTTCAACGTTTTTAATACGTTCACGTACAACGTGACTTGCCATGATTAGGCCTGCCACAGATGGTACGAATGCATTTGATGAAGGTGGTAATTTCGCTTTACGAATTTTTGCATTTTCGTCTGGTACGATTTCTTTACGTACTTCTTCACGAATTACGATTGGGTTTTCGTCAGAGAAGACAACTTTTACACCTTTTTTAATACCATCTTTACGAAGCTTCGTACGAATTACTTTCGCAATTGGATCTGTATGTGTTTTAGAGATGTCCGCAATACGGAAACGAGTTGGGTCCATTTTATTTGCTGCACCCATGCATGAGATAATTTTAATTTTTCGACGTAAGCATTGTTTAATTAAATGAATTTTGAACGTAATCGTATCAGATGCATCTACTACGAAATCCAATCCATGTTTGAAGAACTCTTCATATGTTTCATCAGTATAAAACATTTCTAGTCCAATTACTTCACACTCTGGATTAATGTCTGCGATACGCTCTTTCATTAATTCTACTTTTGAACGTCCTACAGTAGATACTAACGCGTGAATTTGACGGTTTACGTTTGTAATATCTACAACGTCTTTATCGACTAATACGAGACGTCCTACGCCAGAACGTGCTAACGCCTCTGCCGAAAATGACCCTACGCCGCCAATTCCTAAAATACCGACTGTACTATTTTTTAATATTTCAAGTCCTTCTTTACCAAAGGCTAATTCATTACGTGAAAATTGATGTAACATTCAGCTCTACACTCCTATTACAAAAATGGTCTATCATGTATTCTAGCGTTTTTCCGACTATTTGTATAGAAAAAGTTATAGAATTCCTAAAAATACATATTTCGAGAATAAAAACATAGTGTAAACCGGACTTTTTAAACAACCCTTTCAATATACCCTTAAAAAGGAGGATTTAGAGAACCGAGCAGATCGAGGCACGTATGCTAGGAGGAGCGCAGTGTAGGAGTACTACTCGAGCACCGGACTAGCATACGTAACGATGAGATGCGACAGTTATCTAAACCGGACTTTTTAAACAACCTCTCAAAAAAAGTCTAGACGGCTATAGTATAACCATCTAGACTTTATTCTTACTTCTCTTCTTTTAAGCTTAATTTTAAGTTTAACTCTTCAAGCTGTGCTTCTGCTACTGGGCTTGGAGCTTCTGTTAATAAGCAGCTTGCGCTTGCTGTTTTCGGAAATGCAATTGTATCACGAAGGTTCGTACGGCCTGCAAGTAACATAACAAGACGGTCTAAACCTAATGCGATACCACCGTGTGGTGGAGTACCGTATTCGAATGCTTCTAATAAGAATCCGAATTGCTCTTGTGCTTCTTCTTGTGAGAATCCAAGTGCTTTGAACATTTTTTCTTGTACGTCACGCTCGTAAATACGAAGTGATCCACCGCCAAGCTCATAACCATTTAATACAAGGTCATATGCTTGTGCACGTGCTTTTTCTGGTGCCGTTTCTAATAACTCAACATCTTCACGGAATGGCATTGTGAATGGGTGGTGAGCTGCGAAGTAACGATCTGCATCTTCATCGTACTCAAGAAGTGGCCAATCCGTTACCCATAGGAAGTTAAATTTACTTTCGTCAATTAACTCAAGCTCTTTACCTAGACGTAAACGAAGTGCACCTAAGCTATCTGCAACAACGCTCTTCTTATCTGCTACGAATAGTAATAAGTCGCCAGCAGTAGCTTCTAATGTAGCCATTAACGCGTTTGCTTCTTCTTCACCGAAGAATTTCGCAATCGGTCCTTTTAAGCCGTCCTCTTCCACTTTAAGCCAAGCTAGACCTTTTGCACCGTATACTTTTACGAATTCAGTTAATGCATCGATATCTTTACGAGAGTATTTGCTCGCAGCACCTTTTGCATTAATTGCTTTTACTTGTCCGCCGCTTTCTACAGCACTTGTAAATACTTTAAAACCACAACCTACTGCAAATTCAGATAGGTCTGTTAGTTCCATTTCAAAGCGTGTATCTGGCTTATCAGAACCGTAACGAGCCATTGCATCAGCATATTTCATACGAGGGAATGGTGCACTCACTTCTACACCTTTTGCATCCTTCATAACTTTCGTCATCATGCGCTCCATCATATCTAAAATTTCATCTTGTGTTAAGAATGAAGCTTCGATATCGATTTGCGTGAATTCTGGTTGACGGTCTGCACGTAAATCTTCGTCACGGAAACAACGTGCTACTTGATAGTAACGCTCAAATCCGCCGACCATAAGAAGCTGTTTAAATAATTGTGGAGACTGTGGTAACGCATAGAATTCACCATCATGTACACGACTTGGTACTAAATAGTCACGAGCTCCTTCTGGTGTACTCTTCGTTAAAATTGGTGTTTCCACTTCTAAGAACTCTTCTGTGTCTAAGAAGTTACGAATTGTTTTCGTTACGTCGTGACGCATTTTGAATGTGTTAAACATTGCAGGACGACGTAAGTCTAAATAACGATATTTTAAACGCACATCTTCTGATGCATCTGTATCATCAGCAATAATGATTGGCGTTGTTTTTGCTGCATTTAATACGTTTACTTTCGTTGCTTGTACTTCAATACGACCCGTTGCCATATTGTCATTAATTGCGCCTTCACCACGCTCAACAACTGTACCTTCTACGTGCAATACGTATTCACTACGAATAGTTTCTGCTATTTCTAACGCTTCTTTTGATGTTTCTGGGTTAAATACAACTTGCACGATACCTGTACGGTCACGTAAGTCGATAAAGATTAATCCACCTAAATCACGGCGTTTTTGTACCCAACCTTTTAATTGAACTGTTTGTCCAACTGCTTCTACTGTTACTTTTCCACATGCATGTGTTCTTTCAGCCACTGTAAGTTCCCCCTATATTAATTTCTCTGCTACGTATGAAGCAAATACATCTAATGCTACTTCTTCTTGTTCCCCTGTTGCCATATCTTTTAAGTTAATGATGCCTTTATCTAGCTCATCTTCCCCTAATACAGCTACAAATTTCGCCTTTAGACGATCTGCTGATTTAAATTGTGCTTTCATTTTACGGTCTAAATAATCTTTTTCAACTGATAATCCAGCTTTACGAAGATCAAACGCAACTTTCGCAGCATGGTCTTTCGCTTTTTCACCAAGCGCTACAACGTAGCAATCAATACTATGTTCAATTGGTAATTCGATGTTTTCAGCTTTTAGCGCCATAATTAAACGTTCGATACTCATCGCAAAACCGATACCTGGCATTTCTGGTCCACCGATTTCTTGTACAAGCCCGTTATAACGTCCACCACCGCTTAATGTAGTGATAGCACCGAAACCTTCTGCCTCACTCATAATTTCAAAAACAGTGTGTTGGTAGTAGTCTAAACCACGTACTAAGTTCGGATCTTTTTCAAATGGAACATCCATCATCGTTAATAGTTCTTGAACTTTGTCGTAGTATACTGCTGAATCTTCGTTTAAGTATTCTGTAATAGATGGTGCTGTTCCCATTAATTCATGGTTACGGTCCTTCTTACAATCTAAAATACGAAGAGGATTCTTTTCTAAACGAGATTGGCAGTCAGAACAGAACTCACCGATACGTGGCTCGAAGTGTGCGATTAACGCATCACGGTGCGCTTGACGGCTCGCCGCATCACCTAAGCTGTTTAATACAACTTTAATATTTTTTAAGCCCATGCCGCGGTAAAACTCTACAGCAAGTGCAATTACTTCTGCATCAATCGCAGGATCGTTACTACCGATTGCTTCAATACCGAATTGTACGAATTGACGATAGCGACCTGCTTGTGGTCTTTCGTAACGGAACATTTGACCAATATAGTATAATTTCGTTGGTTGTGTTGCATCACCGAACATTTTGTTTTCAACGTAAGAACGTACAACAGGTGCAGTACCTTCTGGACGTAATGTTAAACTGCGCTCTCCACGATCTTGGAATGAGTACATTTCTTTTTGTACGATATCTGTCGTATCACCAACACCACGTAAAAATAGCTCAGTGTGTTCAAAAATTGGTGTACGAATTTCTTTATAGTTGTAACGACGGCAAATTTCGCGTGCTTGCCCTTCGATATACTGCCATAACTCAACGCTACCTGGAAGAATATCTTGCGTTCCGCGTGGGATTTGAATAGACATATTCAGTTCCTCCTCAAATTGTTTTAATCTTAATAAAAATAAAAAAACTCCCGCCTCTACTGTTTGAACAGTAGGGACGAGAGTATTATACCCGTGGTGCCACCCTAATTGAAGCACGTATGCTTCCACTTTTTTAATAACGCTTAAATGTGCGTTCATCCCTACTAAGCATATATGCCGTTCAAGTTGAAACCTCTAGAGTGTCATTCAATCAGTCATCATGCAAAAATGTTTTCAGCCTAAGACATTTCTTCTCTTTCCATGTGTGTCTCATTTACTCTTCTCTATCAACGGTTATATTCATATGTAAATATAAAATTACTATACGTTTGTTGAGTAGGATTGTCAAGTACTCTAAGAGCGTTCAATCTGCTTCTTTAGACGCTTTACATCTTGAAGAGAAATCCCAAACTCAGAAGCAAGTTCCATTGAAGTATTGTTTTGCTCTTTTGAAATAAAATCATGAAAATTTACGTTAAACAGTTGATTTGCACCATTTGTAACAGAATGCCCTTTTTCGTTCATACGCATACGTATATCCCTCACATTCAATATAGATGTTTTACTTTTTATTGTTCCATATTGATGAAAGAGTTATACATAACTGAAACAGCTATTAATTCCAAATAAAGTAAAACTTTAATGAATAAGGGTTTTGTCCATCGCCACTCATTATTAGCCCTCACTAATCAGGCTTCGACGGGCAGTGGATCTCCCACAAATAGCGAGATAAATGAACAAAACATACAACAATGTATAAAAAAGAAGGGATTATATAATCCCCTCTTTTTTAAGCAACACTATTTACTATCCACAATTAAGGTCACCGGACCATCATTGATTAAAGAAACATCCATCATTGCTCCGAACTTCCCTGTTTCTACATGCAATCCTTGCTTACGAACTTCCTCATTAAAGAAATCATATAAACGCTCTGCATAATCAGGTTTGGCAGCATCCATAAAGTTGGGACGTCTTCCCTTGCGACAATCTCCGTATAATGTGAATTGCGAAATTGATAGAACTTGTCCTTCTACATCAAGTACAGAATGGTTCATCTTTCCACTCTCATCTTCAAAAATACGTAAGTTCGCAATTTTTTCTGCAATGTAAGTTGCATCTTTTTCTGTATCTTCATGCGTAATGCCAACTAGTAATGTTAAACCGAACGGAATTTGTCCTACGATCTCACCGTCTACTGTGACAGACGCTTCTTTTGATCGTTGTAAAACAACTCTCATCTTTTCTACACTCCCTATTAATGCATCATGCGTCGTACTGCATAAATTTCTGGAACACGTTTAATGCGTTCTACTACTTTTTTCAAGTGCTGTAAGTTACGAATAGAGATTGACATATTAATTGTCGCCATCTTATTACGGTCACTTCTACCAGAAACTGCCGAAATATACGTTTTCGTCTCTGTAACAGCTTGTAATACTTCATTTAATAAGCCACGGCGATCGTAACCTGAAATTTCAATATCAACGTTATACTCAATTTCTTTTTCAGGACTACCTTCCCACTCTACTTCCAATAAACGTTCTATAGCTTCTTCTGTATGAACATTTACACAATCACGGCGGTGAATCGATACACCTCGGCCTTTCGTAATATACCCAACGATATCATCACCTGGTACTGGGTTACAGCATTTTGATAAACGAATTAATAAATTATCCGCACCACTTACTTTAACGCCAGAATCCCATTTTCGAATTTTCATCGGTTTACGAACTTCTTTAACTTCAACGATTTCTTCTTCTTCACGTTGCTTACGGAATTTGTCCGTTAGTCGCGTAACAATTTGCGACGCTGTAATCCCGCTATATCCAACTGCTGCAAACATATCTTCTTCATTTGCAAAATTGAACTTCTCGGCAACACGTTTTAAATTGTCAGGAGCTAACACTTCTTTCATCTCATACTCTAGGCTACGCACTTCTTTTTCAACAAGTTCACGGCCTTTTTCAATATTTTCATCTCTACGTTGCTTCTTAAAGAATTGACGTATTTTGTTTTTCGCATGAGATGTTTGAGCAAGTTTCACCCAGTCTTGACTTGGCCCATACGAATGTTTCGATGTTAAAATTTCAATGATGTCACCAGTTTTTAATTTATAATCAAGCGTCACCATTTTGCCGTTTACTTTTGCACCAATTGTTTTATTTCCAATCTCCGAATGGACACGATACGAAAAGTCAATCGGAACAGATCCAAGTGGCAATTCCATTACGTCGCCTTTCGGTGTAAAGACGAATACCATGTCAGAGAATAAATCAATTTTTAATGACTCCATAAACTCTTCTGCATTAGAAGCTTCATTTTGCCATTCTAATATTTGACGGAACCATGTAAGTTTCTTCTCTAATGTACCTGTTGTTTCTGCTGTTTTTCCTTCTTTATACGCCCAGTGCGCCGCGATCCCGAATTCTGCAATCTCATGCATTTCTTTCGTACGAATTTGCACTTCAAGCGGATCACCTTTCGGCCCAATTACAGTCGTATGAAGAGATTGATATAGATTTGCTTTCGGCATCGCAATATAATCTTTAAAACGACCTGGCATCGGCTTCCAGCACGTATGAATAATTCCAAGTACCGCATAACAATCTTTAATACTATTTACAACGACACGTACAGCTAATAAATCGTAAATTTCATTGAACTGTTTATTTTGCAGTGCCATTTTACGATAAATACTGTAAATATGCTTTGGTCTTCCAGAAATCTCAGGTTGAATTGCAACTTCTTTTAATTTCTCACGAATACCAGTCATTACTTCGTCTAAATATTCTTCACGCTCTGCACGTTTACGCTTCATTAAATTTACAATACGATAGTATTGCTGTGGATTTAAATAGCGAAGTGACGTATCCTCTAGCTCCCATTTAATAGTACTAATTCCGAGTCTATGTGCTAAAGGTGCAAAGATTTCTAACGTTTCATTTGCAATGCGACGCTGCTTCTCTTGAGGCAAATGTTTCAATGTACGCATGTTATGAAGACGATCAGCTAGTTTAATTAAAATAACTCGAATATCTTGAGCCATTGCAATAAACATTTTGCGATGGTTTTCTGCTTGTTGTTGCTCATGAGATTTATATTTAATCTTTCCGAGCTTTGTTACACCATCGACAAGCATAGCAATTTCTTTATTAAATTCCCGTTCAATATCTTCTAATGTAATTTCTGTATCTTCCACTACATCATGTAAGAAACCTGCTGATACTGTAGCTGGATCCATGTGTAAATCAACTAAAATACCTGCAACTTGAATTGGATGAATAATGTACGGTTCACCCGATTTTCTGTATTGTTCGCTATGCGCATCACGTGCATATTCATAGGCACGTGCCACTAGCTCAATATCTTCATCTGCTAAATATTGACTTGCTTTCTCGAGTACCTGTTCAGCTGTTAGTACCTGCTCATTTGCCATCGAATCACCTTTTATTGAAAATTGACTTTATCTTAATTAAGTAGAATAAATTATATTCTATCATTATAACCTAATGATTGTGAATTGTGAAAAGGAAAAGATTTTACTGACATTTTACCTTATTTTTTTGTGCAATTATACAAAAGTACCCGCTCCTCTCCAAGAGATTCACGGGTACTTTTTATCACCGTAGTTTTACCTATATAGTGATTAGTATTTTTCTAATACTAATACATCGTAACCATCTAACATTTTACGACCATCTAAGTAAGTAAGCTCTACTAAGAATGCAATTCCTGCTACAACTCCGCCAAGTTCTTCAACTAGCTTAATTGTCGCTTCAATTGTTCCACCTGTAGCTAATAGATCATCTGTAATTAATACGCGTTGACCTGGCTTAATTGCATCTTTATGGATTGTTAAAACATCTTTACCATATTCTTTACCGTAATCAACTGTAATTACTTCACGTGGTAATTTCCCTAATTTACGAACTGGTGCAAAACCTACTTCTAACGCATAAGAAACTGGGCAACCGATAATAAAGCCACGTGCTTCTGGCCCTACTACAACGTCAATGTCTCTTTTCTTTGCATACTCAACGATTGCATCTGTTGCTGCTTTGTATGCTTTACCATCGTTCATTAACGGTGTAATGTCTTTAAATACAATACCTTCTTTTGGATAATCCGGTACAATTGCGATATGTTGCTTGAAATCCATATTTCTGAATCCTCCTCAGATCTAAAAGGTTTGTAAATACAAATCCTTTACCCTAACTGTTCTACTTCTTTATGATTACGAATCGTTTCAAACCATGTATATAGTTGCTGATATGTGCTATAAACCAATTCTTTTTCTAATTGTAAGTGGTTCATTTTCTCACGATATGTGTTCGATTCAATTAAATCACGCTTTTGTTTTTTGTCTGCCATAAAAATGACGCCATCTTTTATTGTAACAAATTCTAACTCAAAAAACACCTGTGTCATGAAATTTACTGTATCTTTTGACCAACCTTTATGTCGACATAGTTGTTCTCCATATTGTCTTAAAGAAAATGGTGCTTTTTGGCTCAAGAACGAATAGTACCATTTAAAATGTTCCCTCGTTGGAACAGTACTAAATAAATGATTATTCTCTTGATAAAATAGCGTATAAATTCGCGACGGGAACCCCACTTTAAATAAATCTCGTAATTCATCTGTTCCTTTTGGCAAATCAAGTAACACGATGTATTGATCGTCTAAATGAGTTACTTCTGATGCATGCATTATATGCTCTTTAAAGTCTTCTAAAGAAAATTTATTCAATACCTCTTCAGAAAAATACACCATCGTTATTTTTTCTTTCGGAAGTTCTGATACATTCGCTTCTACGTTACGCATACTACGCCAATCAAATAATTGCCACGCCTCTACAGCAATATCTTGTACCATTAATTGCGGCTTCTTAAAATTATTCCATTCATTGATAGATGCTTCCCCTATTACAGATACCTTTGCAACTGGAGAAATTTCTTTCGCATACGCACCAAATCCAAATCCGATTGTATCCAGTATCGCTTGTCCATCGCGAAGAGCCATTTTCAAATGAGAGCCATCTGATCCGATTGCACGAATACTTTCTAACTCTGCATCCTTCACTGCAATACGCGGTTTTGGATTTCCAACACCAAATGGCGCTAACTTTTGCATGTCTTCAATTGCTGCCAGTGTTACATCCTCCACTTTACAAAAGACATCAACAGCTGTAATTGGAATAAAATCTTCTTCTGTTAAAATTACCTCTGCTTGTTCATTTAAGCGGCGGCGCAATTCATCTACATCATTCATATGTAGCGTCATTCCCGCTGCCATCGGATGCCCTCCGAAGTGTGGCAATAACTCTCTACAATCTGACAAGTTTGCAAACAAATCAAATCCTGCAATACTACGTGCTGAACCTTTTGCTGTTTCTTTTACAGGATCAATGCATAATACAATCGTTGGACGATAAAAACGTTCCACTAATTTAGATGCGACAATTCCAATTACACCTGGATTCCAGCCTTCTTTTGCCAGTACTAGTACTTTATTGTCTTCTGGGGGGAAATTATTTTCCACTTCAGCGATAGCTTCTTCTGTAATTTGCTTTACAATATCTTTTCGCAGTTTATTCAGCTCATCAATTTCTTCAGCTAGCTCTTTCGCTTCTTCTGGATCATCTGATAATAAAAGATGTACAGCCGGCGTAGCATCTTCTAAACGGCCAACTGCATTAATACGCGGTGCGAGTGAGAATCCAATGCTCTCTTCTGTAATTTCACTTTGCGAAACGTTAGCAACTTTAAATAGCGCCTTTAGTCCGATATTTTTCGTCATGCGCATATGTTTTAAACCGCGCTTCACTAGCAATCTATTCTCACCATGAAGTGACACTAAATCGGCTACTGTACCAATTACTGCAATTTCTAATAAATGTTCTGGTACACGACCTAGTAGTGCATGTGCAACTTTAAATGCAACACCTACACCAGCTAAATAGTGAAACGGATATACACCGCCATCTAATTTCGGATGAATAATCGCAAGTGCTTCTGGCAATTCTGGTGGTGGCTCATGGTGATCTGTAATAATAAGATCTATTCCAAGCTCCTTCGCTACCTTCGCTTCATGTACTGCTGCGATACCAGTATCGACAGTAATAATTAGTGAGAATCCTGCGCTATGCGCCCAACGAAATGCTTCTTCGTTTGGTCCATAACCTTCTGTGAAACGGTTTGGGATATAAAATTCTACATTTGCACCTAATTCTTGCAAAGCAAGATATAACACAGTCGTACTACTTACTCCGTCCGCATCGTAGTCACCAAATATTAATATTTGCTCTCCATTTTGAATCGCCTTATTGACACGTTCTACCGTTCTATCCATTCCTTCTAATAAAAATGGATCATGAAATTCTTGATTTTCTGTATTTAAAAAATCTAAAATCTTATCTTCTGTATCTAGTCCTCTACCGAGGAATAACGAAACGACAAGTGGTGATAATTTTAATTTACTTGCTAATTCACTCACTCGCTCGTCATTATATTCTTTTTCTTTCCAACGCGTCTTCGGTTGTAACACGAAATCACCCCTTAACCTGTTCATTATACAAGACAGATTAAGGGGTGACAATATAATGCAAACTACGCTGCAATATCTATATACTAAAATGTTAATAATGTTTAATTTGGAGAATACGGATTTATATGTACAAACACATTTTGTACGTTATCTTGTTCCATAAGCGTTTCTTTCACATGCTTTCCAATGCGGTGCCCTTCTTCTACAGTAATGTATGGATCTACAGAAACTTTAATATCGACAATAACGTAATGACCATGCTCCCTTGCATATAAAGAACCGATTTTTTTCACACCGTCTATTTGAAGTACTGCTTCTCTAAGCGGAACAACATCTTCCTCATGAAGAACATGATCAAGCGTTGCATGAATTGCTTCTGCCCCAATACTCCATGCCATTTTTGCAACAAGAAGTGAAACAAATAATCCTGCAATTGGATCGGCATATACAAGCCAATCTAACCCGAACTTACCACCAATAATCGCTGCACAAATACCGATTAAAGCTGCAATTGAAGAAAATACATCCGAACGATGTTCATATGCATTCGCAATAATTGCATCACTATTTACCCTCTTCCCTAATCGGAATTTATATTGAAACATTCCTTCTTTCACGATAATTGAAAGAACAACAGCAAAAATCGTAATTCCCTTCGGTGGTTCTAGTTCCTGCGAAAAAGCTTTTATAGACGAAATCGCTATCTCGATTCCCACAATAAATAATAATACTGCAACAATAATTGCTGAAATCGATTCCGCTTTACCATGACCGTACGGATGATCTTCATCGGGCGGTTGCTTCGCTGCTCGCAATCCAAACAATACAGCTAGCGAACCAATTACATCTGATGCAGAATGCACGGCATCCGCTAATAGCGCTTTACTGTTCCCAATATAACCAATTACCGCCTTTACAATCGCTAATATAATATTACCAACGATCCCAACAATAGCACCAAACTCGGCCTGTTTAAAACGTTCATCTTTTTCCATAATTAAAATCCCTTCTTTTCTTAACCTATCTTTTTATTGTAACAAAAACAGCGATAACAACACCAATTTTTTCCATATCCCTTCTATTAAAAAGTTGCTATCTTATTGTATCCACAAACGAAAAAAGAGATGCCTCATAAAGAGACATCATCTTTTTTATACTTGCGGTTCAGATTCTACTTTCTCAACCTTTTTCTTGTTTTTACCCTTTTTCAAACGACGGTTTTCAAGCATTAACCAAATTTGAGAAGCAACGAAAACAGAAGAGTACGTACCTACAACTAATCCAACAAGTAACGCAAACGAGAAGTTACGTAGTGACTCACTACCGAAGATAAGTAACGCAATTACTGGGAATAACACTGTTAATACGGTGTTAATTGAACGACCAAGCGTTTGGCGAATACTTGCATTTACGATTTCTTCTAAGTCTTTTATATCGCGAACTCGTTTTTTCTGTTTGTATAATTCACGGTTTCTATCAAATGTAACAATCGAGTCATTAATAGAATAACCGATGATTGTTAATACCGCAGCGATAAACGTTAAGTCTACCTCTAATTGGAAAATACTAAATATAACAATCATAACGAACGCATCATGTAATAATGCAAGCACTGCAGATAATGCGTACGTAAATCGGAATCGAATACTTACGTATAAAATGATAACCGCAGAAGCAATTAATACTGCGATAAATGCATTTCGTGCAATCTCTTTACCGATTGTCGGTGAAACTGTACTTACGTTTGGATCTGTACCGTATTTATCATGGAAGAATGTTTTTGTTTTCGCAATTTCATCTTTTGATAGAACACCTAAAGTACGAACGGCGAAACCTTTATTGTCATCTCCAGTAGGTACAATATTTTCTTCCTTCACATCAATGTTCAATTCTTTAAAATCTTTATGAACATCTGATACAGTAACTGATTGTTTTGATTGCAAGTCGATACGTGTACCACTCGCAAAATCAATACCAAGATTCAATTTGAAAATTGGTAAAATAATTGCACCTGCAATTACAACTACAATCGAGAAAACAAGGAATTTATGACCGATATTTACAAAGTTAATACGATCAAATCTTGTCGGTGGATGTACTACACCTTTTGTTAATGGAATAATATCCTTTTGTTTCACACCAAAGTATGCTGGTTTTTTATCGAAGTAACGGCTCTTTACAAGTAATCCTAGTAAGAAACGAGTACCGAATACGTTCGTAACGAAACCAACTAAAATACTTACGATTAAACTTGTTGCGAATCCTTTTACAGAGCTATTACCATAAACAAATAACACACCAGCTGCTGCAAGTGTCGTAATGTTCGCATCTAGAATTGTTGCTAATGAACGATGGTTACCCGCACGAAATGCTGACATCATTGACTTACCAATTTTTAGCTCTTCTTTCAGTCTCTCGTACGTAATAATATTCGCATCAACTGCGATACCTACCCCGAGCACTAACGCCGCAATACCTGGCAACGTAAGAACTGCATGCATCCAGTTAAAGACAAGTAATGTAACGAAAATGTATAAACCTAACATAATAACCGCTACAATTCCTGGTAAACGGTAGAATACAAGCATAAATAAGAAAATAAGAGCGATACCGATCGCACTAGCGAAAATTGTTTGTTCTAATGCTTGTTGTCCAAATTTCGCTCCAACAGATGTTGAATACATTTCTTTTAAATCAACAGGAAGTGCGCCTGCATTTAATAAAGATGAAAGTTGTTTCGCACTTTCAACTGTGAAGTTTCCACCTACGATAGATACTTCAGCTTGATTAAACACTTGGCTTACTGTTGCTGCTGATAAAAACTTCGGATTATTGTTTTTTGCCGATTCTGCTTTATACGAATCTTTTCCTTCTTCAAAATCAAGCCAAATTACCATTAAATTCGTTGGTGGTGGCATTTTTGAAATTTTTTCAGTTACTTCACGGAATTTATCAGCGCTTTTTAGTGTAAGACCTACGCTCGCACGGCCTTGCTCATCAAATGTTTGCTTCGCTCCGCCGCCTTTTAAATCCGTTCCGTCCATAAGAAGGTTGTCATCTACATCACGGAATGTTAATTTCGCTTGTGTTGATAACATTTCACGTGCTTTTTGCTGATCTTGTACACCAGCAAGCTGTACGCGAATTCGATCTTGCCCTTCGATTTGAATGTTCGGCTCACTTACACCGAGAACATTGACACGATTTTCAAGAGCGCCTACTGTACTTACAAGTACGTCTCGATCGATTTTATCACCTTTTTTGGCTGGTTTTACTTCATATAGAATTTCAAAACCACCGCGAAGGTCTAGTCCTAGACTAATTCCTTTTGCTATGTCTTTTCCTGCCGCACCAATTACTCCACCGATTAATAAAACGATGAGGAAAAAGGCGGCAATTCTCGTACCACGCTTTGCCATATGTACCCTCTTTCTGCTACTAACACTTTAAATAAATCTCTTACGATTTACTTTTACACGTGTGCATACGCCTAGTTAGTAGACTTCCTTTCTATAATTTTGCTAGTTCATCACTAGCTGTGTCGGTAAGTTTTTCACAATACCTACACTTTCATTATTTATTTTTTCTCTTCACTACCCCCTTTATATATAATCTTAGACATAATTATTTCCTCATTATCAATACCTATCATTATACTGCAAAAGGAAGAACAAACCAATTGCAGTCGGTTATTTATTTTCATATTCATCAAATGACCAAAGTGGCGCTTGATATGCTTCAACAGTTAAATAATTCATATATTCATTAGTACTTACTCTTAATACATCATTTACTAATTCATATAATCTAACATCACCGTTTATTTTTTTCCACTTCTTCACTTTAAGAAACTTCCAAATATCATCATCTGTTACTCGGTCATAACCGAACATGTGAAACTCTTCTACTTTGCTTTCTAAAACGACTTGTAACTGTCCGCGGTATGATTCTACCAAAGCCTCTTTTTCTAACATACATAAACATCTCCTTCTTATTTCAGCACGAAAAGTCGCTTTTAATCCCGCTCTAATGGACAGCAATAACTACTTTCAAGAGCACGCTCATACTTCACTCTCTTAAATGCTTGTCATTCTTGTCTCATACGTGCATATAAATTATTGTAAATCATTCCACTGATTTTGAGAAGGTAGGAGAAGACCATGACGAGACAAAGCTTTTTAAAAGGCGCATTTATTTTAATGATAGCCGGATTTATTACCAAAATCCTTGGATTTATTAACCGGATTGTAATGGCACGTATTTTAGGGGAAGAAGGTGTTGGCCTTTATATGATGGCCGTTCCTACATTCATTCTAGCAATTACATTAACACAAATCGGCCTTCCTGTCGCAATCGCAAAATTTGTAGCAGAAGCGGAAGCTGTGAACGATAAACAAAGAGTTAAAAAAATATTAACAGTATCATTAGCTGTTACATCCGTTATTAGTATCATTTTAACAATTGGAATTATGCTCCTCACACCTATTTTAGCAAAAACATTATTAACTGATGAACGAACGTACTATCCAATAATGGCCATTTTACCTGTCGTTCCTGTTATTGCTGTTTCTTCTGTTTTACGCGGTTATTTCCAAGGGAAACAAAATATGAAACCTAGCGCTTATGCTCAAGTTATAGAACAAGTTGTCCGCATTACAATTATCGCTATATGCATTCAGTTATTTTTACCTTACGGTGTAGAATATGCTGCAGC
Organism: Bacillus pretiosus; assembly: GCF_052947655.1. Taxonomy (NCBI): domain Bacteria; kingdom Bacillati; phylum Bacillota; class Bacilli; order Caryophanales; family Bacillaceae; genus Bacillus; species Bacillus pretiosus. The sequence goes on from NZ_CM129593.1 coordinate 4,277,282, forward strand.
TGGCGCTATGTTATCAGCCGTTCTCGGTGAAGTTGCATCGTTATTATTTTTACTCACTTTATTCCAGCGCGAAAAACATTTATCTATACGCTCTGGATTTTTCACTACTGTAAAGGAGAGCAAGGGTACATTTTATTCTCTTATGGATATTGCCCTTCCAACTACAGGAAGTCGTTTAATCGGTTCCGTTTCATATTTTTTTGAACCTATCGTTGTTATGCAAAGCTTAGCGATTGCCGGAGTTGCTGCCTCTGTCGCAACCCAGCAATACGGTATATTAAACGGTTATGCATTCCCACTTCTATCACTGCCAGCCTTTATTACATACGCTCTTTCTACAGCACTCGTTCCATCTATTAGTGAAGCGATGGCTAAAAGACAGCATAAATTAGTGGAACACCGCCTCCAACAAGCTCTTCGGATCTCATTAATTACTGGTGGGTGGTCAGTCGTTATATTATACGTATTCGCTTCTCCTATTTTAACTCTTATGTATGGATCGGATAGTGCAACAGCGTTTATCCAGCTTCTTGCACCTTGCTTTTTATTTCATTACTTTCAAAGTCCACTTACCTCTGTTTTACAAGCTTTAAACTTAGCAAGAGCTGCAATGATGAATACATTTATTGGCGCCATCGTGAAATTAATCGTTATTTTTGTACTAGCTTCAAGGCCAGATTTTCAAATGATGGGGGTTGCCCTTGCAATTGCAGCAAATATAGTGACGGTAACATTCCTTCATTACGCTACTGTTTTAAAGAAAATTACATTTACCATTTACGCAAAAGACTACATTTTCGGCGGACTTGCTATCGGTATTGCAGGCGCTTTCGGTTTTTACCTTCATAAATATATAATTTTCTCTCATTCACTCGGCGTACAAACATTATGGGAAATCACTTTAACAACAATCGTTTATATTATCCTCCTCTTCACTTTCAAACTCATTCGAAAAGAAGAGTTGAGTCGACTTCCAATCATTCGAAAACTTTCATTTTTGAAGTAAACGGGCTTACTATTTCATATAGTAAGCCTCTAGTTTTCTTTCAAATCAACAAAAAATTGTCCGTTTTGAAAGCTGCAGTATAAAATTTGTGTGATATCGTTATAACCTAAGTTTTTTAATTTTCCAATGAGCCATTCGTCTGTATGTTCAATCATTTGTAAATGATTCAATTGAATTTCTCCATCAATAATAAGAGGAAGAGTAAACTGCAATGTATCCTGTTTACCTTTTTGTTTTTGAAAGACAGATAACTTCCCAGATGGTTCTAAAATAGCGTATTCTACATCTCGGATATCTCCAACTCCTTGCTCCCTTAATTGCATCAATAAATCATCTATATTATAACGCTGCTTTCTCATCTTCTTTTCATCAATTTTCCCCGCATTTACAAGAATAGCCGGCTCACCTTCTATTAAATGCCGAAATCGTTGAAACTTTAATGAAATGACTGACAGAATAATCTGTATACACATAAGAAAAGTCATCGGAACTAATTGGTGCCAAAGTGATTTATCGGTATTTTCAATTGCGACTACAGCCATTTCCCCAAGCATAATGAATACGACTAAATCTAATACACTTAACTCTCCAATTTCACGTTTACCCATAAGACGAAAAATAATTAATATGATGATATACAAAAGCATCGTCCGGCCAATGATTGATACCCATTCCATTTCTACATCTCCTTTTTTACGTATAGACTCCCCTATAAAAAATAAACTAGTCTAACTTGGGCAAAAAGAAAATATGCTTGTATTAAAAAGGGGGAATGTATAAATGGATGGAACGAAAAAATTATCAACCGCAATCGGCTTTGGTATCATTACCTTATTAATTTTTGCATCAATTATTAGCATGGTTATGGCTCTTTTATTAAAGTTTACAGATATGACTGAAGAGACATTAGCCGTTACTATTTTTATACTAGCTCTTTTATCTATGCTTATATCCGGATTTACTGCCGGCAAAAAAGCACAAGGGAAAGGTTGGCTAGTAGGTTTCACAACAGGTCTTACATTCGCTATACTTGTTTTTCTAGTTAACTATTTAGGCTTCTCTCAAACTTTATCGAACTCCCAGTTACTTTATCAATTAGCATTAATGGGCGCGAGTACACTCGGTGGTATTTTCGGGGTAAATATGTCAAAACAAAACAACTAAAAAAGGCCCTGCACATTTCATGCAGGGCCTTTCTCATTAGTTTTTCACAACTTCACGAATCGCATTACGATCGAAAGTTAAGTGTGAACCACCAGATTTAATAACGATTTTCGTCTCATCTACTGATTCGATTGTACCGTGTAAACCACCGATTGTTACGATAGCATCACCTTTTGCTAACTCATTTTGCATTTGAGCAACTGCTTTTTGACGCTTTTGTTGCGGGCGAATTAATAAGAAATAGAAAATCGCAAACATCGCAACGATCATAACGATATTCATCATACCTGGATTCATCTTTTGTTCCTCCTTTTAAATTATGTATTAGAAGTTTTTAGCATTCGGTTTATTAAAGCCATACTGTTCAAAGAATTCTTCGCGGAAATCGCCAAGACGGTCTTCACGAATAGCTTGTCTCACCTGCTCCATTAAGTTTAACAGAAAATGAAGGTTGTGATAAGACGTTAAACGAATTCCAAACGTTTCATCACATTTCATTAAGTGACGAATGTACGCACGAGAGTAATTTTTACATGTATAGCAATCACAATTTGGATCAAGCGGACCGAAGTCTCTTGCAAATTTCGCATTTTTTACAACTAGACGGCCTTCACTTGTCATACATGTACCATTTCGAGCGATACGAGTTGGAAGTACGCAGTCAAACATATCAATACCACGAATTGCACCATCGATTAACGAGTCAGGAGAACCTACTCCCATTAAGTAACGTGGCTTATTATCTGGAAGAAGTGGTGTTGTAAACTCAAGTACACGGTTCATAATATCTTTCGGTTCACCTACAGATAAACCACCTACAGCGTAACCAGGGAAGTCCATTGAAACAAGGTCTTTTGCACTTTGACGACGAAGCTCTTCGAACTCTCCGCCTTGTACAATACCGAATAAACCTTGATCTTGTGGACGTTCATGCGCTTTTAAACAACGTTCTGCCCAGCGGCTTGTACGTTCTACAGATTTCTTCATATATTCAAAAGTAGCCGGGAAAGGTGGACACTCATCAAATGCCATCATAATATCCGATCCTAATGCATTTTGAATTTCCATCGCTTTTTCTGGTGATAAGAATAATTTATCTCCATTTAAGTGGTTACGGAAGTGAACGCCTTCCTCTTCAATACGACGGAAGTCACTTAAACTGAATACTTGGAAACCACCAGAGTCCGTTAAGATCGCACGATCCCAGTTCATAAATTTATGTAAACCACCTGCTTCACGAATAATTTCGTGACCTGGGCGTAGCCATAAATGATACGTATTACTTAAAATAATGCCAGAATCCATTGCTTTTAATTCTTCTGGTGACATTGTCTTAACTGTTGCAAGTGTACCAACTGGCATAAATGTTGGTGTATCAAATGAACCGTGCGGCGTATGTACACGTCCTAAACGGGCACCTGTTTGTTTACAAGTTTTAATAAATTCATAACGAATTGCTGTCATAATTTACTCCTTTTATTTGTTTCCCATTTTAGCGTGAGATGCAACGAACATTGCATCACCGAAGCTAAAGAAACGATATTTTTCTTTTACTGCTTCATTATAAGCATGAAGTACATTATCTCTATTTGCAAATGCACTTACAAGCATGATTAATGTTGATTTCGGTAAATGGAAGTTTGTAATTAAACCATCAATTGCTTTAAATTCATAACCTGGGTACATAAAAATGTCTGTCCATCCAGAAGCAGCACAAAGCTTACCGTTATGATCTGTCGCAATTGTTTCTAACGTACGAGTTGAAGTCGTACCTACCGTAATAATACGTCCACCATTCTCTTTCACGCGATTTAATAACGCAGCTGTCTCTTCAGACATATGGTAATATTCTGCGTGCATATGGTGTTCTTCAATCGTATCTGCAGAAACTGGTCTAAATGTTCCAAGTCCTACGTGAAGTGTAATGAAAGCTAACCCGACGCCTTTTTGTTTTAACTTCTCCAGTAACTCTTCTGTAAAGTGAAGTCCCGCAGTCGGCGCTGCTGCTGAACCGATTTCTTTCGCATATACTGTTTGATAGCGATCGCGATCTTCTAGCGTCTCTTTAATATATGGAGGAAGTGGCATTTCCCCAAGTTCATCTAAAATTTCATAGAAGATGCCGTCATATGAAAATTCAAGATGACGTCCACCTTGATCTGCAGTTCCTATGCAAGTTGCTTTTAATTTCCCTTCGCCAAAAGAGATAACAGTTCCTTCTTTTACACGTTTCGCTGGCTTAACAAGCGTTTCCCACTTATCGCCTTCTTCTTGTTTTAGAAGAAGTACTTCAATGTGCGCGCCTGTATCTTCTTTCACACCGTGCAAACGAGCAGGCATAACTTTCGTTTCATTTAAAACTAAGCAATCCCCCTCATGTAAGTAAGAAAGAATGTCTGTAAAATGTTTATGCTCAATATCGCCCGTTTCACGATCTAACACCATTAATCTTGATGTTTCACGATCTTCTAATGGGATTTGTGCAATAAGTTCTTCTGGTAAATGAAAATCAAACAGATTAATATCCATAACTATATCCACCTATTTCTTATTTAAATCGATTTATTATATACATAATAAAAGATAATACAATACTTAACACAATACATGTAATGATAGGAAAATAAAAGGTAACGTTACCTTTTTTCACAAAAATATCGCCTGGAAGCCTTCCTATGAACTTCCAAGCTAATCCAACAACAATGAGCAAAATACCAGCTGTAATAAGCAGCTTTGGCATCTCCGTCATACTTTTGGCATCTCCATTCCGAAATGCTCATATGCAAGCGGCGTTACGATTCGGCCTCTTGGCGTTCGTTGTAAAAAGCCAATTTGTAATAAATATGGCTCATATACATCTTCAATCGTATGAGATTCTTCTCCAATCGTTGCCGAAACCGTTTCTAACCCGACTGGGCCACCACGGAATTTCTCAATAATACCAAGCAGTAATTTATGATCGATATGATCTAGACCTAATTTATCTACTTGCAGTAGTTCTAACGCCATTTGTGTAATTTCCATCGTAACCGTTCCGTTACCACGAACTTGTGCGAAATCTCGTACACGTCGTAATAAACGATTCGCAATACGAGGTGTACCACGAGCACGTCTTGCAATTTCTAGTGCGGCTAACGAATCAATTTCAACTTCGAATACTTCTGCTGTACGTTCAACAATCTCAGAAAGCTGATCTACTGTGTAATACTCTAATCTTGAAAGTACACCGAAACGGTCACGAAGCGGCGCTGATAATGCCCCCGCACGGGTCGTTGCTCCAACTAATGTAAATGGCGGTAAATCTAAACGTACAGACCGTGCTGATGGCCCTTTTCCAATTACGATATCAAGGCAAAAATCTTCCATCGCAGGATATAACACTTCTTCAATTGACCTATGCAAACGATGAATTTCATCAATAAATAATACATCACCCGGCTGAAGTGCTGTTAATACAGCTGCTAAATCTCCCGGCCTTTCAATTGCTGGACCTGAAGTTGTTCTAACATTTACGCACATTTCATTGGCAATAATATTGGCAAGCGTCGTTTTACCAAGTCCTGGTGGTCCATATAGAAGCACATGATCTAACGTTTCTTCACGCATTTTCGCTGCTTCAATAAACACTTCTAAATTATGTTTCGCTTTATCTTGGCCAATATACTGACGGAGCGTCTGTGGCCGTAATGAATATTCTAAATCCGAATCTTCATATGCAGATTCCCCTGAAAGGAGACGTTCGTCCATTATACTCACCTCTTACCATTTAGTAAAAGACTAAGTGCCTTTTTAATATACTGATCCGTCGTTAATGATTCTTTTAATAACTCTGGTACAACGCGAGAAACTTCTCGTTCTGCGTATCCAAGTGCGCGCAGAGCTTCCAGCGCCTCATCAAGCTCAACTGATGAACCTTTCTTCTCATCAAAACGTTCTGTGTCTGAGAATAAATCAACAAATGCATCTGGCACGACATCAGCTAGTTTTCCTTTTAAATCTAAAATCATTTGGCGTGCTGTTTTCTTTCCGACGCCCGGGAACTTCACTAAAAACTTCTCGTCTTCGTGTTCAATCGCTTGAACGACCTGTCCTGTTTGACCAGACGCTAAAATTGCAAGAGCGCCTTTTGGTCCAATACCAGACACACCTAACAACTTTGTAAATAATAAACGCTCTTCACGTGTTTTAAACCCGTAAAGTGCCATAATATCTTCTCTCACATAATGATATGTATAGACACGGATTTCTTGCTTATTTCTTTGAAATACATACGGATTTGGTGTGAAAATTTGATAACCAATTCCATTATGGTCAATTACGACATATTCCGGTCCTACATACTCCACGTAACCTGTAACATATTCAAACAAAATACGATCTCTCCCTCTTAAATCATGTATTCCATTTTAACATATTTAATGATAGAAAAGCGAGACTACCCCAACAAATGTTCCCTATTTGAAACTTCTGTTATTTTCCATTGACAGAAAGTATGAAGCACCTTAATATACAGAAGCCGATAATGATTATCAATATTAATTAAAGGGGTTACATCAGGATGAAACAGAAGCTATTTATTTTATTTACTATTATGCTAGTTGTTCTTTCTATCGTTGGCTGTTCTTCTCAAAAAGAAGAATCGAAAGCGAAAGAACAACTGAAAACAAAAGTTGTAAAACACACTAAAGGGGAGGCTACAATTCCAGTAAATCCAAAGAGAATTGTTGACCTGTCTGGATCAACAGAAGAATTATTACTTCTTGGACACAAACCTGTTGGTACAGCAAACACATATAAAGATAAAATCCAAAATCATTTAACAGAAAAATTAGACGGAGTAAAAGCAGTAGGGTGGTACTGGGCACCTAAAGTTGATCTAGAAGCTGTTACTGCATTAAAACCAGACTTAATTATTTTAAATAATCGTCAATTGAAGATCTATGATCAATTAGAAAAGGTTGCACCAACAGTTGTTTTAGAAACAAACTTAGAAGACTGGCGCGGTAAGTTTAAAGAAGTAGGTAAACTATTTGACGAAGAAAAGAAAGCAGACAAATGGATTGCAGACTACGATAAAAAAGCAGACTCTTTTTCTAAAAAAATTAAAGAAAAAACAAAAGATGAGAACTTTATGTTCGTCGCAGTTACACCACAAAACTTCCGTGTATACGGTAGCTTCGGATACGGTGACATCATCTTTAATGACTTAAAACTTCCAGCAACAAAAGGTACAGATTTAAAACAAACGATGGCACAAGTATCGTTAGAAGGTCTTGTTGCATTCCAACCTGATCAAATGTTTATTGTAAACTTTGGCGGCGAAGCTGATAAAGTTTACGAAGACTACAAAAACAGTGCCGTTTGGAAAGACAATAAAGCAGTTAAAAACAATCACGTATATGAAGTATCAAATGAAATCTTCAATACGAAAGCTTTCAATCCAATCGGAAAAGATATGCTAATTGATGAAATCGCAAAACAAATTTTAGATAAAAACAAGTAAAAAAAGCAGCTCACCATGAGCTGCTTTTTTTCTTATTTTGCACTGCGTATTGCTTCATTTTTTCAATCGTCTTCACAAAACCTTCTTTTGATTTAATACGAATACCACGCTTCAACTTCGCACGCTCATAGCTCTCAAGCTTTTTCATATCAATTTGAAAGAAGGAATGAATCGCATTATCACTTTTCGGTACACCTTTGAAAATTTGTAATATTCCTTCCTCTGACACACCAAAATAACCGCTCGTCTTTAATAACGGAGAAATATCATCAACTTTCTTTTGTAATACAATTTGTACATCATCACGATCAACGAGCTGCCATTCTTTATACTGCTGTAAAAACTTTTCTAAGTCCGCTACTTTTTCTGTAAAGATTTCCTCACTTACTTCTCCATCAACATACATTCGCTCTAATAAAATTGTAACTTCAGGCTCTTTTTCTGTTACTTCTGGTACTGGCCCTTCCGCCTTCACATTCGTTTCATAAACGAAACAAAACATCATAACGAAAGCTTGCATCGTAATCAGTATCCATTTCATTTCCGTTCACCTCTTTTAGGCAAGATCAAACTTTCATTAGTAGTTTTTCCGGAAATGGAGGTTTTATCCATATAAATGACCATATTACATTTCTCTCGAAAATAAAAAAATGCAGATAAAGTTTTATCTTTATCTGCATTAGCATTTGTTTTTATATAAAATGAAAGACGCCTGCAAAGCAGGCGTCTTGATGCGTTTACGGCGAGAGACCAGGCGACCACATTCGCGTGTTTAGCACTTAAGCATATCTCTCGTCTTACGTAAATTAGCTCATCGCTTTGCTAATATAACATTAATAAAGTATAAGTGCAACATGTTTATAAAAATATTTTATTTCCTCTTTTACTCAAACGAACTTCGTGTAAATTATAAATTGATAAATGCAATATATATGTTACAATTAATATAATAGCGAAATCATAATAAACAGGAGATGGATATTGTGAAAAAAATAAAGGATGAACGTCTCATTCTGAAAACATTAAAAAACATACGTATTGCCTTTCTTTTTCAATCGCTTGGTATAATTGGCATTTTAGGATATATCGGATTCACTGAAGGAATGGATCAAGCTACGAAATCTCCATTATGGTTATTATTTATCCTTACAAGTATCGTACTTAGTTATTTACAGTTAAGCGTTTCTATCGATGTAGAAGAAGGCGAAAAGGATATAAAGTTAACTCCTTATTACAAAATTATTTTACGCTCTCTTATTGCAGGAACTATTATAGCCATTATTTATATCATTTTCAGTCCAGAAAGACCTCTCTTTGAGGCTATTCTAACAGGTAGTATTTTCTTTATATGCTTTTTAATTTCTTATTCCATTAGTTATTTCATTAAAAAACGTCGTTTACACGACAACGATGAATAAAGAGGAAGGGCTACCCCTTCCTCTTTTGTTTTGCTATCGCATAGTACCAGTTAAACCGTAACGAATGTCTCGGAACATATTCCCTATATCACGATTAAAATCGTTTGTAACTGTACCATTACGTAGGCGTGTACTCATTGCATCGACACGAGTAAACATATCATTTCTTACAGAAACATATACGTTTCTGTTTCCAACTTCATTTGAAACCGCTTGACGAATTTCGTTCGCCATCGCCGTTTCATTTGTCACTGTATTACGTGGTTTTACTGCAATCGCTACATCGTTTCCATATACAACTGTAGACACGCGGTCTACGTTATTCATACGTTTCACACGATTCGTTATTCTTTCAGCTGTTTTACCATCATTGTTAATGTATGAATTGTTCATTGTAATATTACGAGTTGGATGCGGATTAGCAATTTGTCCGTTGTAATTTACATCGCGGTAATAATTGTTATATCCTGTATCGTTACGACCATTTCTATATGTTACATAATCTGTATAGCGATCATTACGCGCTACATTATCACGATACTGGTGTGTATCATTATAAGATGTATGCTTATAGTTGTAGTTACGTCCATCCATTGCATTGTTATCTTTTGGTGTACCACATGCAGCTAATGCACTGGTAACTAACAAAGAAGCAGCAATCACTTTTACTTTCGTATTCAATACAAAAACCCCCTCTGTTAGAATGAACTTCTCTTCTGAAAAGCTCCCTCTTATGATGAGTAACAGAGAAGGTTTTTACACTGTTAATATTTCACTGGGGATTTTCTAACATTTGATGTAAATCTTCCATTTTCAGAACGACTCTACATACAAAAAAGGCGGGAATAATCCCGCCTTTTTTAAACTTCCTCTTCGTCCTCTTCTTCTGAAACCGGCTCCCCAAATACATTTGGTGGATCTGGTTGATAATACATCGTTCCTGGCTGTGGCGCATATGCCGATTGAGTTGGTTGATAATATAAAGGATTCGCGTATTGTGGTCCTCCAGGTTGCGGACTATATAGCCTACTCTCTCCTCCGCATCCACAATCTTCCTCTCCTTGCACGAGCGGTGGCATATTATTATCCATTGGCATCATATTTAGATTTGGCATAGACGTATATTGCGGTCCAAACGGTGCCCCTTGCTGATATGGCATTTGATATGGATTTTGTTGTTGATAATACGGATTTGGCGGCATCATAGGCTGTTGGTATGGTATTTGATATGGCATCATATTCGGTGGTTGATTATTATCCATTATCGGCATCATATTCGGCATTTGATTGTTATCCATGATTGGCATCATATTTGGCATTTGATTGTTATCCATGATTGGCATCATGTTTGGCATTTGATTGTTATCCATGATTGGCATCATATTTGGCATTTGATTGTTATCCATGATTGGCATCATATTTGGCATTTGATTGTTATCCATGATTGGCATCATATTTGGCATTTGATTGTTATCCATGATTGGCATCATATTTGGCATTTGATTGTTATCCATTATCGGCATCATATTTGGCATTTGATTGTTATCCATTATCGGCATCATATTCGGCATTTGATTATTATCCATGATTGGCATCATATTTGGCATTTGGTTGTTATCCATGATTGGCATCATATTCGGCATTTGATTGTTATCCATGATCGGCATGATGTTTGGTATTGGGTTATTATCCATGATTGGCATTATATTTGGTGGTTGATTATTATCCAACATTGGCATGATGTTTGGCATTTGAATATTTGGCGGTATTACTTGTGGAATAACTACATTCTCTTTCGTTACATTTGGTGACACGATATTCCCTACATTTTCTTTCTTCACTTGCGGTGACACGATATTTCCTACATTTTCTTTCTTTACTTGCGGTGACACGATATTTCCTACATTTTCTTTCTTTACTTGCGGTGACACGATATTTCCTATATTTTCTTTCTTTACTTGCGGTGACACGATATTTCCTATGTTTTCTTTCTTTACTTGCGGTGACACGATATTTCCTATGTTTTCTTTCTTTACTTGTGGTGACACGATATTTCCTACATTTTCTTTCTTTACTTGCGGTGACACGATATTATCTTTTTTCGTTTGCGGAGAAATGATGTTATTAGGTTTCATTTTAGTAATTTGAGGAGCAATTAACTCACTTCCTTTTTTAATTACATCTGAAATTTTATATTCTTTTTTTGCTTTTATTGGTGGTTGCGGCGGCTGTGGTAATACATTTACCGAAAACTTTGTGTTTTCTTTTTCTGCTGGTTTTTGTTTTTCTATAACAGTTGGTTTTTGAATAACAGACGGTTTTTCAACTGGTTTTTCTATTTGAATTGGCTTTTCTTTTTGCACCTCTTTTTGTGGCTTTACCTGCACTTCTTTTTGCGGTTTCACTTGCATTTCCTTCTGTGGTTTTACCTGTACCTCTTTTTGTGGTTTCACTTGCATTTCCTTCTGTGGTTTCACTTGCATTTCCTTCTGTGGTTTTACTTGCACTTCCTTCTGTGGTTTTACTTGCACTTCTTTTTGTGTTTGTTGCATAGCAGGTTGCTGTGTAATCGGCGCTGATTGATACGTAACTTCTTCCTCATCCTCTATTCCAAGCGGAGTTGGCGTTGCTGCAAATTCTTTTTGTTGTACTTCTTTTACGTATTGTTTTGGAGGTGATGAACCTGCTCCAGCATGTTGTTTCACGTGAACGCTGTTTGATGGTACTTTAATTTTCATACCTGGCATGATTAAATCTGGATTACTAAGTTGTGTATTTGTATTTTTCAACGTATCAAAATCTACTCCGTACTTTTTCGCAATTTTCCAAAGGGTATCCCCTTTTTGCACGATATGAATTTTCAAATTTTCCCCCTCCTGTATAACTTATCTATAAGTAACAAATCTCATGAAGTAACCCTTTCTAAATAACGCTAACTTCTTTTCACTTGTATCACTTCTTCGATTTTCAATATCATTAGAAGTGGAATAAGCATAAGAAAATCACAATGATTTCTTCAAAACAATGTATGCCCATTTTGTTCTTGTTATGATTATATGCATGAAAAAAAGCAACAGAAATACCGTTGCTTTACACACGCTCTAACATACGATTTAATGCAAGAACCGCTTCTTCAGTCACTTGTTTATCTACGCTAATAACGTTAATTTCTTCTCCTCTTTCTACCGTTTCAAGCACCCATAATAAGTGCGGCAGATCAATTCGATTCATCGTTAAACACGGACACATAAATGGATTAAGTGAAACAATCTCTTTATCTGGATGTTGCTGAATAATTCGGTTCACTAAATTCATCTCTGTACCAATTGCCCATTTACTTCCAGGTGGCGCTGCTTCAATCATATCAATAATATATTTCGTTGATCCTGCGTAATCCGAAGCATCAACGACCTCATAGCAACATTCTGGATGTACAATAATATTCATATCCGGATGATTTTTCCGTACGTTCTCAATGTTTTTCACTGTAAAGTTTTGATGAACCGAACAATGCCCTTTCCATAAAATCACTTGAATTTCTTCTATATCTCCATCGTACTCTAATGAATCTGTATGTGGGTCCCATACTGCCATTTTATCTAATGGGATACCTAAATCGTAAGCTGTATTTCTTCCTAAATGTTGATCCGGTAAAAAGACAAGACGCTCTTTTTGTGTAAACGCCCAAGACACCATTTGTTTTGCATTAGAAGAAGTTACTGTTGCTCCGCCATTACGACCACAAAACGCTTTAATTGCAGCTGTAGAGTTAACATATGTTAACGGAATCATCGTATCTCCAAATAATTTTGCGAGCTCTTTCCATGCCCTTTCTGTTTGTTCAATATCTGCCATATCTGCCATCGAACAACCTGCACGCATATCTGGCAAAATAACGATTTGATCATCTGTCGTTAACATATCTGCTGTTTCTGCCATAAAGTGTACACCGCAAAATACAATATATTTCGCTTCTTTATTGCTCGCTGCAACTTGTGCAAGCTGAAGTGAATCTCCTGCTGCATCAGAAAATTGTACCACTTCATCTTTTTGGTAATGATGTCCTGGAATAAATAGTGTTTTCCCCATTTTTTCTTTAATTTCACGAACACGCTTTTCCATTTCTTCTGTTGTCATCGTGTAATAACGCTCTGGTAACATCGTTTCAATCGGTTGCACTTTTTCTAAAATACGCATATTCCTTTCTCCCCCTCTAAGCCACTTTCCTTACGCCTCAATATTGAAACTAATATCAAGTGCTTTCACTGAATGTGTTAACGCTCCAAGTGAAATATAATCGACCCCTGTTTTTCCATATTTCGATAAATCTTCAATTGTAATGCCTCCTGATGCTTCCGTAACGATGGCACTTGGTACAATCTTTGAAAACTCCCGGATCTCATCTGGCGTACGGTTATCAAACATAATAATATCTGCACCAGCAGCTACAGCCTCTCTCACTTGCTCCTCCGTTTCTGTTTCCACTTCTACTTTCACCATATGTCCTAATTTTTCTTTCACCGATGTAACAGCTTTCGTAATAGAACCAGCAAAAGTAATATGATTGTCTTTAATCATGACACCGTCATATAAACCGAAACGGTGATTAAATCCGCCTCCGCACACGACTGCATACTTATCAAACATGCGTAGCCCTGGCATCGTTTTTCGCGTATCGCAAATACGTGTATGGCCGCTATCTAAAGCAAGAACAGCTTTATGTGTCATCGTAGCTATCCCGCTCATACGCTGGATAACGTTTAATATAACGCGCTCTGCCGTCAATAACGAAGCAATTGGTCCTTGCGCAGTTGCTATTATTTCGCCCTTTTCTACAAGATCTCCATCTTTTTTATGAAGCTCCACTTCAATTTTTTCATCAATTAATTTAAATCCTTCTTCAATTACTAAACGCCCCGCAAAGACACCTGTATCCTTCGCAAGAAACGTTCCTTTTGAAAGTAAATTGTCTGGAAAAATAAGCTGAGATGTTACATCTCTTTCTCCTATATCTTCTAGAAAAAATCGATTTAATGCTTCTTTCACTTTTATCGTGTTCATAGAGCCCCTCTTCCCTTCATCACACAAGTTGTAGTTTTCTTTTCACTCGAACGATCTCTTTTTTTACGCTATTTCTATCTGGATAGTCACTTCGATAATGGCCACCAATACTTTCTTCTCTTTGCAAAGCTGACACGACTATAAGCTCACAGGCTGTTAACATATTAATAAGCGTTATCTCTTCATTTGTAAGAGCATCATGTTGTAATATCATATTTCGAACACCGTACTTACTAAGCCATCTCTTTGCATAAGATAAACTTTTCTCTGTTCGCACAATCCCAACATATTTCATCATGCATTCTTGTATTTCTTCTTTCGCCGGCAAATGATTCAGAACGATAAACTTCTTTTCCTTCCCAGCCACGTTGTTCCAGCTTTCTTTTGTCGCTTTCGTTAAAATATGTTGTCCTATTCTTTTTCCAAACACAAGACCTTCTAATAATGAATTACTTGCTAATCTATTTGCTCCATGAACACCATTACAAGCTACTTCACCGACCGCATATAAATTTGGAATGGACGTCTCCCCATCACAGTTCGTTTTCACGCCGCCCATATGAAAATGAGCACCGGGTACGACTGGAATGCGTTTTTCATTTATATCGACACCATTCTTTTCACACAATGATGATACAGTCGGAAAACGTCCTTCGAAATTTTGAATAGACTCGATATTCAAATACACTTGTTCACCCGCCAAAAGCTGCTCATGAATCGCTCTTGCTACTACATCACGTGGTGCGAGATCGTGATCAGGGTGTATATTCATCATAAAACGCTGCCCTTTTCCATTCATAAGGACAGCTCCTTCACCACGGACAGCTTCAGAGACGAGGCCGCAGCATCGCCCGTTCGCGTATAACATTGTTGGATGAAACTGTACAAACTCTAAATCTACGAGCTCCCCGCCTGCGCGGTACACCATCGCAAGTCCATCACCCGTAATTGTCTTATCGTTAGAAGTAAAGGCGTATAAACCGCCAATCCCACCTGTTGCTAACACCGTATAATCTGCAACGTAACGCTTCAACTTCCCTTCACTAGTTCTTGTTAAAACTCCAACACATTTATCATTTTCTATAATAAAATCGAGCACCATTTCCTGTTCCACTACCGTAACGTGCGGAGCTACTTCTTGAATGAAATGCTCTAATAAATTCTTTCCTGTTGCATCGCCACCTGCATGTAAAATACGACGCTTTCGATGTGCGCCTTCTTTTCCAAGATGAGGACCCGTTTCATCTCCATCAAATTTCATTCCATTTTCAATGAGATTATTCATTTCTTTCGGTCCTTCCTCGACTAAATAACGGACCACATCTTCATTGTTATAATGACATCCTGCTACTAACGTATCTTCAAAATGATCATTTGGATTGTCATATGTTGCAACTGCTGCGGCAATTCCACCTTGCGCTAAATATGTATTATTATTACGATTTGTTTCCTTTGTGATAATAATCACATTCTTTTCGTGACAAATCTCTTTCGCAACACGAAGTGCCGCAACGCCACTTCCAATAATTAAGACATCTGCACTTGGCATAATTGTTGCCTCCTACTTTACACTTTTCAACTGTCTTGACACCTATATTTACATAGTTTTAAAATAATGACAAGAGTTTTTTTATAATTCTTATTTTCACTACCATTTAAAAAATACAAGAAATGTAACTCTTACTAGGGAGAGGAACTTACATGATGATATATCTTGACTATGCAGCTACTACACCTATGAGTGAAGAAGCATTACACACATATATGAAAGCAGCATCGCAATACTTCGGAAATGAACAAAGTTTACATGATATTGGAGGAACAGCCTCTTCTTTATTACAAGTTTGCCGAAAAACATTTGCTGAAATGATTGGCGGAAAGGAACAAGGGGTATTCTTCACAAGCGGTGGCTCGGAATCCAACTACCTTGCGATTCAATCCCTTCTCAATGCTCGAAATAAAAAGCACATTATTACAACACCTATGGAACATGCATCCATTCGAAGTTATTTTCAATCCTTACAATCAGAAGGGTATACAATTACTGAAATTCCTGTTGATGAAGGTGGGCTAATTCATTTAGATGATTTAGAAACAGCCATTACAGAAAATACTGTTCTAGCAAGCATACAGCATGGAAACTCTGAAATCGGAACCGTTCAAAACATCACAGAGATCGGGGCACTTTTAAAAAAATATAACGTTTTATTTCATTCAGATTGTGTACAAACATTTGGTAAACTTCCTATCAATGTTTTTGAGATGGGAATTGATAGTCTCTCTGTTTCAGCACATAAAATATACGGACCAAAGGGTGTTGGCGCTTGCTATATAAATCCCCAAGTTCGCTGGGCACAAATATTTCCAGGAACTTCTCATGAAAAAGGATTTCGCCCAGGTACAGTAAACGTTCCTGGCATCGCATCTTTTTTAACAGCTGCTGAGAATATATTAAAAAATCAACAAGAAGAGAGCTTACGTTTTAAAGAGTTACGATCCTACTTTTTAAGACATTTACAAGCGCTTCCTCTAGAAATTCAAGTAGAAGGTCATTCTACTTCTTGTTTACCACATATTGTTGGGGTTACAATAAAAGGAATAGAAGGTCAATATACAATGCTAGAATGTAATCGCCATGGTATTGCCATCTCCACTGGAAGTGCTTGCCAAGTCGGTAAACAAGAACCTTCGAAAACAATGCTTGCAATTGGAAAAACGTATGAAGAGGCAAAACAATATGTTCGCTTCTCTTTCGGACAACAAACAACGAAAGATCAAATTGATACTACTATTCATGCACTACACACAATTGGAAATCAATTTTATAGAGGTGTTAAATCATAATGAAACAAAATGAACAAAAAAAGATTTTAGGTGAAGAAAGACGACAACTTATCCTTCAGTGGCTTCTCGCTGCAAACGAACCGTTATCTGGGAATGAACTATCGAAAAAGACAAATGTAAGTAGACAAGTTATCGTGCAAGATATTTCCTTGCTTAAAGCACGAAACGAACCAATTATTGCGACTGCTCAAGGGTATTTATATTTAAAACCACAAGAGAAACAACAAGCTTTCGAACGCGTAATTGTATGCCAACATAAACCAGCGGAAGTACGTCAAGAACTTACAATGCTTGTTGACCACGGTGTTACGATTAAAGATGTAAAAGTTGAGCATCCTGTATACGGTGACTTAACAGCGTCCATCATGGTAAGTAATCGCTTTGATGTAGAGCAATATTTACAAAAAATTGAAAACACGAATGCTTCCTATCTTTCGCAACTAACAGATGGTATTCACTTACATACAATTGAGGCAGATTCGAAAGAGAAATTAGACGCTGCTTGCGAGGCACTAGATAAAGCAGGATTTCTCGTTTATTAATTCATGTAAAGCACAGAGTTTTTATCATTCTCTGTGCTTTTTTAGTGATATAATATTGTAATCAATTGTAAAGGGGCTCAAACATGGGAATTGAACTCGTTCACTTTAGCATTGGCAAACCAAAACAAATGAAATATAGCGAAGATAAAGAAATAATTACTGGTATATGTAAAGAACTTGCAGAAGAAGCTTTTCTCTCAAAAGATGGATTTCGTGGTGATGATGTAGCGGATTTAAAACACCACGGGGGACCTGACCGCGCAGTTTGTGTGTACCCACACGAACATTACGCACTATGGGAAGAAGAATTTCAAACTACGCTTCCAGCTTCCACATTTGGCGAAAACATTACCGTAACAAATATGTTAGAGCGTGATGTTTGCATCGGAGATACATATCAACTAGGTGAAGCAATCATTCAAGTGACACAAGCGAGAGTACCTTGTAGCACAATTTCAAAACGCCTTGGTATTCCTGGCATACTGCCGCGCATTGTAGCAACTGGATTTACTGGTTACCTATGCCGTGTTCTTCAAGAAGGGAACGTACGTAAAGATTCAAAAATTACATTACTAGAACGTCAACCGAGCAATGTTTCTGTCTTGTTCTCTAACGAAATTTATTTTCATAATAGAAAAGATAAAGATGGCATCGAAAAGATTCTTGCTGTTCCAGAACTAGCCGATATTTGGCGTGGTCAGTTAGAGGATCGTCTTGCGAAGTTAAAATAAATAGAATCCCACCATTTATAGGTGGGATTCTATTTATCTATCACAAAATGTATTATCCGATGAAATTATACCAGCAATTAGAAGGGAAATATCGACAGTTCATCCACCTCTCTTACAACCAATAAGAATAATAACTCCCGAGCACAGTAACAGAAAAACCGAGCGCTTCAAGTTCCATCGTTACGCCTGGCAATAATACATCATCGTATGCTTTATCGACATCAATTAAGAAAAAGTAATTTCCTAGTCCTGTTTTCATCGGACGAGATTCGATTTTTGATAGATTTAATTTTCTCCATGCGAAAGCTGATAACACTTGATATAGTGCCCCTGCATAATCAGCAGGTAACGTTATCATAAGCGTCGTTTTCTCTCCGCGGTTTTCTCCGTTATTTGGGAGTATGGCTTTCTTTTTCTTATGGAGCACTAGGAAGCGTGTATGATTGTTTTTGTGCGTATGAATATCACGCCTTACAATTGTTAAACCGTATTTTTCTGCGGCCGCTTCATTTGCAATGGCAGCGATTTTTTCTTCAGGATGTTCTTTCACATATTGCGCAGCTGCACTTGTTGATGTCATATCTCGGACGGTTACCCCTTTTAATTCTTCATTTAAAAACTTATGACATTGTGCAATAGCGTGTGGATGAGAGTGCACTGCATATACTTCTTCCCAAACTTCTGCATACTGCGGATGTACAAGTAAATGTTGCTGAATTGGTACTGTAATTTCTCCTACAATAGAAAGTGGTTGCTCATGTACGAGGTAATCAACTGTTATATTCACTGAACCTTCTATCGCATTTTCTAGTGGTACCACTGCATAATCTACATTTCCATTTGCAGCTGCATCCATACAATCTGGAATCGTTCGATACGGTACATGCTCTGCTTCCGGAAAAAAACGACTCACCGCCATATTTGTAAATGTTGCTTCTGGTCCTAAATATCCTACTCGAATCATCGTCTTTTCCCCTCTTTTTCGTTTTCTTACTGTTATACCATACTTTTTTATATTCTTCTATGTAAATTTCGAATATTAAAAAAAGACTAGCATTCGCTAGTCTAAATGTTTCCTATATTCTCTTTGAGCGAAAAAGAAATAAACGATGCATGCAGCGATATAAAACAGAATAAACAAGCCTACTTTTCGTAATGAACCATCCATAAAGATCGTATTATGGAACGTATATAACGCAACTGCACTATGCATACTTCCTACTATAATTGGCGCAAAAAATAGCATACACAATTGCCAACGGGAAATTTTCCACACTTCTTCTTTCGTCATTCCAAGTTTAGAGAGTGCACCATACTGCTTTCGGTCCGATTCAATATTATGAAACCATTTAAAATATACGATACTACATGAAGTAAGAAAGAATAATATACTAATGAATGATCCTATAAATAGAGTAATATCACCGAACGATTTCATATTCACATATAACTCCATATTACTTCGAAATGCATTATCTTGTTTCATATGTTTCCGTAAAGCTCCATTTAATTCTTTCGTATTTTCGATATTTGGTAATGTATAGCCTCTATATATCATTTTTTCAGAATCAGGAACCTTATTTGCTATACTGTCAAAGTCTTCATCATTCATGACGAAGAACAGACCATTAATGTGCGAAGGGTGATAGTTAAGTTGCACCCCTTCCTTCTGACCGTTAAATACGAATGAATATGTTTGATTTATTACTTGTAGTTGGATTTCTTTTTGATCATATATATACGGATGATTGTATTTACTATAATAAACGAGTGTAACTGTACCTTTTTTAGGGTGATACGTTTTCTGTTTTTGTCTTCTTGCCTCTTGATTGTATTCACTTTCTTTAATGAGCGGCGCTACTTCTGTTTCTTCCTTATTGGATTGAAAAGATGCATACACTCCAACAAAACTCATAGATTGAAAGTCATCATACCCATATTGGTGCAATAATTGTTCAACCGTGCCTTCCGCAAAGACTTCGTGAGAAGAAGTACCTTTTTCTATGTAAGAAAATGAGTGCACGCCCCCGTCCCTCCACATATCTTGCATACCAGAAAAATATAAGAACACCGTACCTGTTGCCGTAACTACAAACGTCGTTGCCATTGACATTAGAAAGAAAAAACGACCATTTTCCTTCATTCGATGTGACAATTGATTCACTATAAATAAATACGGATATGTATACATAATCTTTTTATTTCGTTTTATCATTTCTAATATTTGAGCAGTGCCGTGTGTAAAAGAAAAATACGTTCCGAAAAAGACAAGTATAGACACAGGAAAAAAATAGAATGCTATCGTTGGTATAGTCGCTTGTAACGCTAACGCATATCCTATACCTAAGCAAATAAATCCGAATATACAAAGCCGCATTGATGTTTTCTTCTCTTTTCTATCCTTGCGAAATTCTTTTAATAACCGAATGATTTTTATATTCCATATACGCAAAGCACTTATAAAAGATAAGACAACAAATACGACCATATATACAATAAACGTTCCCCCGATTGCTCTCACGTCAAATATGACAGGGAGTTCTTTCGGAAGCCCCAGTAACATACTAAACACCATGAAGAAGAGCTTTAAAAAGATCATACCAAGCCCAATACCGAAAATATTAGCAAATACCCCGATCAATATTTGCTCGGTCATAATTACTCCTATTACGTTAGATTTCGTTGCTCCCATTAACATGTATAATCCTAATTCTTTCTTACGTGCCTCTATGAAAATAGAAGTAGAGTACAAAATAAATATGACAAAAAAAGAAATAATTATAACATTACATATGATAAGTCCCCAGCGTACGTTTTGATACCACATCGTCTCTTGCATATACGGATGTACAATGACAGACATGTATGCAAAAGACGCGAATATTGCAAAGCAACTACTTAAGAAAAACACTTTATAATTACGCCAATTTCCTTTTATATTTTGTAGCGCTAGTTGCCGAATGTTCATCTATCGTCCCCCTATAACTTACTACATAGGCAAAAAGCTAGAGGTTTCTCTAGCTTTGCACGTGTTTCAAATATCCTCTTTGTGCAATCATAAAGTAAATCGCAGAAGCTACAACGTACGTCCCAATTACAATCGCTCCTGATTTCCACAAATCGATATAAAGCATTTTCCCTAACGTATGAAGAGCAAATCCACTATGAATTGCACCGATTAAAATTGGGATAAAGAAGATAACGCCCATTTGTCGAATTGCAATTTTGCGAATTTCTTTATCTGTCATACCTATTCTCTTTAACGATTTAAATTGAATACGATCTTGTTCTTTATCGTTAAACCATTTAAAGTATGTCATACTACAAGCGAAGAAAAAGAACAGCACAGCTACGAAGAAACCGATAAACATCGTAATTGCTCCTGATTCTCTTATATCTTTATAAGCAAGCACTGAGTTGTTTAGTTCCATTTGCTTATCTGGTGCAATTTCATTTTTCAAATCTAACACAAGGTCTTCCGTACTTTTCCAGTCTTCTATATAATAACCGTAATATTTCGTCTTTTCTTCATCCTGTACAAGCTTTGCGTATTTCTCAAAATCTTGATCATTCACAATGAGATATTCACTATCATTAAAAACAGAAAATGGAGTTGGCTCATTTAATTGAACAGACTGCGTTTGGCCGTTCATTTTAAATTCATACGGTTTTGAACGATCTATCTTCATCATGTCGTTCGCTATATCCATTATGACCATCGTTGCACTACCTGGTGCATTATGAACTTCTCTAACTTGCTCTCTCTTTTGTTTACGTACTTCAGCGTTATATTCTTTTTCTGAAACAATCGCCATTGGCACTTCATGTTCACCGTTAAACATCGTGATTTTTTGACTTCCAGGAAGTTTTACGTACGTTACTTCTCGTGCATCTTCAAATCCGTGTTTTTTTATTAATTCTTTTGTTTTCCCTTCTTTTATGACATTATGCGTATTTATTCCCTTTTCCTCATACGAAATAGCATGCGGGGTACTAGTTGCTGCCTTATAACTCATATCCTCAAAAAATACGTACAGTGTACCAACTGCTGAAGATACAACCGCCGTAATAATAGAAATTACAAATAGAAAACGAGCGTTATCTTTCATTTTATAAATAAGATTGCTAAGTACGAACATATTTGGGTATGTATAAAAAGATTTTTTTCTTTTTTGCAATGCTTTTAATACGACTGTACTACCTTGTGTAAACAGTAAATAAGTTCCGCCTATCGTCAGCCCTACAATCGGTAAAAACAGAATGATAAAATTCATAAATGTCACTTGGAAGCTAAGTACATATGCAACAATAATACATCCTATACCAACTACACATAACGATGTAAATGCAAAAGGTTCTACTTTTTGTTTTCTTGCTTCTCTTAATAAATCAATAATTTGCAAGCGTCCTACTGTCCAAACACTAAACAATGATAGGATTAAAAATAGAATAAAGTATACACCTGCTGTAATAAGAATTGCTTTACTATTCCATACGAGTGGAAGTGTTTTATCTATTTTCAATATTACGCTTAATGCTTGGAAAAATAATTTCGAACAAAGCATACCAAGCCCAATACCTACTACAATTGCAATACTACCTAACATAAGCTGTTCTAATATAATCATTCGGCCAAGTTGAGATTTTGTTCCACCTATTAATGTTAATAGACCAAACTCTTTTTTTCTTGCTCGTAAAAATGTTGAATTTGCATATAAAATAAAGAGTGCTGAGAAGATGACTACAATATAATTCATCGATTCTAGCCCTTTTGAAATCATCTCTCTCATACTAATATTACCACTTACGACATCTGGATGATAAATAAAGGAAGCATACATGAAAAATACGACAATCGATAAACAGCTACTAATAAGGAAAGCTTTATAATTACGCCAATTTCCTTTTACGTTATTAAGCGCGAGCTGGCGAAAGTTCATGATATTCTCCTCCTAGCATCGCAAGTACGTCCAGAATTTCTTGGAAAAAGGCTTGTTTCGTTCTTCCTTTATGTATTTCTGAGAAAATTTCTCCGTCGCGAATGAAAAGAATACGTTCGCAATAACTCGCTGCTACTGGATCATGCGTTACCATTGCAATTGTCACTTTCTTTTGTTCATGTAAATCTTGCAATGCACTCATTAATGATTTTGCTGACTTCGAATCTAAGTTTCCAGTTGGCTCATCCGCTAAAATTAGCGTAGGTTCATGAATGATCGCTCTCGCTGCTGCTGCACGTTGTTGTTGTCCGCCTGACACTTCATATACTTTTTTATTTAAAATTTCTTCGATGTTTAAAAACTTTACAATCTCAAGCACTTTCGCATCGATTTCATTTACAGATTTCTTCGCCATTACAAGTGGTAAAATGATATTTTCTTTAATCGATAACGTATCAAGTAAGTTAAAATCCTGGAAGATGAATCCTAAATGTGTACGACGAAACTCCGCTAATTTTGCAGCACGCATTTGATTAATTTCTTCACCATTTACAAGCACATGACCTGAAGTTTGCCTATCAATTGTTGCTAATAAGTTTAAAAGCGTTGTTTTCCCGCTCCCTGAAGGCCCCATAATTCCTACAAATTCGCCTTCTTCTATTTTAAAATTTATATCGTTTAAAGCAGTCGTCGCTACTGAACCTTTTGATTGGTACACTTTTGTTAATCCTTTTACTTCAAGAACACTCATTTCTAGTCCCCCTATGTGTTTTCTTCTTACACTTACTATAAGAAAAATAAGAAAAAGAAACGAGTGATTTCCCTTACAAAACGTTTTGATATCTTACAGTTTTGTCATTTTTCTCATTAATGTATGATATTCTTCATCTTTTGCAAATTGGAACGTGAATGTTGTCCCTTCCCCTTCAGCCGATTGCACATACATTCCATGATGTAAATTATCGCAAATTTCCTTCGTAATATATAAACCCATTCCAGTCGCTTCTCTCGTTTTACGGCCATTTATTCCCGTAAAGAATGGATCAAATATACGTTTTACATCTTGCTCTGGAATACCAATTCCATTGTCCTTAATATGTAGTAACACCTTTTGATCTTTCTCTTCAATTTGAAATTGAATTTCCTTTTTCTCTGCTTCTGAAATTTTCGTATACTTAATTGCATTTACAACAATTTGCCCTATAGCAATACTGAGCCATTTTCTATCAGATGCAACCATACAGGTATCTTCATCAAACATTACTTTCGGAAATACCGACGATTGAATGAAAGATTTTCGATTTTCATTAATAATACCCCTGATGATATCTATCACATTTACTACTTCTACTTTATAATCTTTCGCAAACTGCTCTAACCTTGCCATATGTAACGCTAAATCTAAACCATTTAGTATACGATTATTTTCTTCACGAATACTTTCAACTGTTGCTCTTGCTTCACGATGCTCTTTACCAAACTTTTGCAATAGCAATTCTATAACCGATACTGGTGTTTTCATTTGATGAATCCATTGGTTCATAAATATCATTTGCTGTTGTTCTTTCGCATGTTGTTTATGAACTTCATTCATATATTGCTGTCTTAATAGCGTAAACGATTCAACAACCATCTCTTGCTCTGACGTATAAGAAGTATCAATAAGTAAAGAGTCGTGTAATGTATTTCCGCTAGCAACATATTTTTCGATTCTTTTTAAAAATACACTTCGTTTTCGATAATCGTAAATGAGGTATACAGTAAATACAACTGTCCCTAATAAAAGCCCATATAACCACGTACTCCAATCAATGGATCTTTTTTCTAAAAGACTTTGCAACTGCAAAACGAGCCCAAATAAACAAAGGCTAATAATATAAGAAAGTAGTAAAGAAAAACGGTCCATGAGGTAATTTTTAACCTTCATGCCCTTCGCCCCACTCTGTAAGAAGCGCATAACCATATCCGCGTTTCGTTACAATCGCATTTTGAATGCCTAGCTCCTCTAGTTTCTTCCTTACGCGTTTTACATTTACGGTTAATGTATTATCATCAACAAAAGCTACCTCGTCCCACAGGGCTTCTAACAGTTCTTCACGCGTTACATATTGATTTACTTGTTTCATTAAACATTCTAATAAGTAAAATTCATTTTTTGTCAGCTCCGTTTGTTGCCCCTGCCACTCAACAATGTGCTGGGACGGAAATAACAACAGTCCATTTACACCTAAACAATCACTCTCAGCAACAGAGGCATACTCACCATAGCCACGGCGAAGTGCACTTTTCACCTTAGCCATTACAATATCTAAATGGAATGGCTTCGTAATGTAATCATCTCCGCCATTCTCGATCGCCATTACTTGATCCATTTCCCCTGTTCTTGCAGAAACAAAAATAATCGGCGCATTCGATACAGTACGAATTTGACGACACCAATAAAAACCATCAAAATATGGTAAATTAATATCCAGTAATACGAGATGAGGATTTATTTTCACGAACTCATCTTTTATATGACGTAAATCACTTGCTCTAAATGATTGATAGCCATACCTTTCTAAATGCTCCTCTAATATTCCCGCTATTTTTTCATCGTCTTCTACAATTAATATTTTATACATGTTCGTTTTCTCCCCATAAAAAATTCTTCCAAAGCCACTCCTTGTTCTATTATAAATTGAAAATTTAATTAGTGGGTATTTTTTCCTATATGAATCAGACATTTACAATAAAAAAAAACTGCCATATTTCGGCAGTCTTAATCGATAAATTCAAATTGATATTCAAGAATTTTTACAATATCTCCGTCTACTGCACCACGTGCACGAAGGGCTTCATCAATACCCATTCCACGCATTTGACGAGCAAATCGGCGTACAGATTCATCACGTGAGAAGTCTGTCATTTTGAATGTTTTCTCAATATCATAACCAGAAATAACAAATGTGCCATCACTTTCGCGTGTAATTTCAAAATTAGATTCAGATTCAAATTTGTACATTACACTTGCTTCAGATTCTTCTACATCATCGTACATTGGGAATTCTGGTGTTGTTTCTAATAAGTTCGCTACTTCAAATAGTAAGTCACGAACACCTTGTTTCGTTACAGCTGAGATTGGGAAAATTTTCACTTCGTCTCCCAATTTTTCTTTAAATGCTTGTAAGTTTTCTTCTGCACCTGGCATATCCATTTTGTTTGCAACAACAACTTGTGGACGCTCAGTTAAACGCATATTGTATTCTTTTAGTTCACTATTGATTGTTACATAATCTTCATATGGCTCACGGCCTTCTAAACCAGACATATCGATAACGTGCACGATTACACGTGTACGCTCAATATGACGTAAGAATTGGTGTCCAAGTCCGACGCCGGCATGTGCACCTTCAATTAGTCCAGGAAGGTCAGCCATAACGAAGCTGCGGTTATCACCAGTTTCAACAACACCAAGATTCGGAACGATTGTTGTAAAGTGATACTCTGCAATTTTCGGACGCGCTGATGATACAACAGATAATAATGTAGATTTACCTACACTTGGGAATCCAACAAGTCCAACATCTGCTAGCACTTTAAGTTCTAGCGTGACATCACGTTCTTGACCTGGTTCACCGTTCTCAGCGATTTCTGGCGCTGGGTTCGTCGGTGTTGCGAAACGTGAGTTACCACGACCACCGCGGCCACCCTTTGCGATTACAGCTGTTTGTCCATGCGTTACTAAATCGGCAAGAATTTCACCTGTTTTTTCATCTTTTACTATTGTTCCCGGTGGAACCTTTACGATTAAATCTTCAGATTTACGACCATGCTGACCTTTACTCATTCCATGCTGACCACGATCAGCTTTGAAATGACGTTGGTAGCGGAAGTCCATTAATGTACGTAAGCCTTCCTCAACAACAAAAACAACATCTGCACCTTTACCACCGTCGCCACCTGCTGGGCCACCTTTAGGTACATACTTCTCACGACGATACGCAACCATTCCGTTACCACCGTCGCCGCCTTTTACATATATCTTGACCTGATCTACAAACATTATTTCACCACACTTTTTTCGATTGGTTGTAATATAACTGAGACTTCTTCGTCTCGTACTGTATAAGAAATGGAATACCATTTATTGTTTTGGTTCGCAAGCCAATTCTGTAGTTTTTCTACACTCGTTAGCTTACCACGAAAATCAAAAAAGAAACGAGCATTCTCCGCGTCACATTCAATTGTGATACAAACATAATTTTCAACATATACGTCTAAACTATGCTGAAGTATTGAGAAAAATTGATTCGTCCATATACATACAGTCTCATCTAAGTGAGATAAGTTATGTAATTTCCCTAATACTTCGTACTCCAATAAGCACGGCTGCTGTTTCCAATTATATGTTAAAATCCACTCTGAAAATAAAGGCATTGATAGCCCTATCAGATTGGATTCTTGTCTCGCTTCTTGGACAAAACGATCGATGAGACTATGAATCTCTTCCACTTTTCCAAGGGAAAGGTTTCCTTTCACCATCTGCATACGATTGAGCCAATCATGTCTTGAATGACGCAATGCATCTATAATTGTCCATTTTTCATTCATTTAGATACCCCTTAATATAGAAAAACTCTAACCTGCACTCAGGTTAGAGTTTTCCGTGAGTTCTTATGCTTCTTGAGCAACAGGATATACGCTCACTTGTTTGCGGTCACGGCCAAGACGCTCAAAGCGTACTACGCCGTCAACTTTCGCGTATAAAGTGTCATCGCCACCACGACCAACGTTAACACCTGGATAAATTTTTGTACCGCGTTGACGGTAAAGAATTGAACCACCTGAAACCGTTTGACCATCTGCGCGTTTAGCACCAAGACGTTTTGACTGAGAGTCACGACCGTTCTTTGTACTACCTACACCTTTCTTAGATGCGAAAAACTGAAGATCTAATCTTAACATACGTTACACCTCCTGCACTTTTTCTATTAAACGGATATACTTTCCGTAATCAAGTTCGATCGTCTTAAGCGAAACAACCAATCCTTCTAAAAGCGTTTGTGCTTTTTCTGCTGTATGAACGTCTAAATCATTAGGCAATTCATACGTTAAGAATCCGCCATCACTTCCGAGTTCAATAGTTGCCTGCACATTACAAAGTTCTTCCACTGCATTTATAGAACCAAACACAACCGCTGTAGTTCCAGCACAGACAAGGTCTTGTCCATGTGGCGCATAATCGGCATGTCCAGTCATTTTAAATGATTGGATACTTCCTAATTTCGTGCGACTTATCGTAATTTTAATCATGTTAACCTGGATTAAGCGTTGATAGCTTCAACAACTAGCTTAGTGTAAGGTTGACGATGACCTTGTTTCTTACGATTGTTCTTTTTCGCTTTGTATTTGAAAACGATGATTTTCTTAGCGCGACCTTGTTTTTCAACTTTCGCAGTAACTGTTGCACCTTCTACAACTGGGCTACCAACTTTAACGTTTTCGCCACCAACGAAAAGAACTTTGTCAAAAGTAACAGTTTCACCAGCTTCAACATCTAATTTTTCAATGTAGATTGCTTGACCAGCTTCAACTTTAATTTGTTTTCCACCTGTTTCGATAATTGCGTACATACTTGCACCTCCTCTTAATTACTAAGACTCGCCAAAAACGAGGTAGACATAAATGTCTTTAGGGAACCTGTCTTGTGCGGTTGTAGCATATAGCCGTTTAGGTGCTATAAACTATAACATAAAGATGTTATCATGAATCATAGACGGTTGTCAATAAATGTTCTGCTAACTATTTTTTCCGTTCTACAATTTCTGTTTTACTTCCAAAACGAATAATTGCGTACTTTTCGATCATATCATCTTTGAAATAAATTTCAAATGGAATATTTTTTTGTAATTCTTTTTGCAAAAATTGTTTTTGCAAATTTTTAGGCGCAGCGATTAATACTGCCTCATCCTCTATATTTCCATATGTGATTAGCTCTCTCTCTAACTCATACGCAATTGTTTCATATGACATTACATACCCCGTCGCTTTGCAAGGTACACACTCTTCTAGTAATACGTCGCGTAAAGAATGTTTCTTACGTTTACGTGTCATCTCCAAAATCCCTAACTCTGTAAAACCGAGCACTCTTGTATATGTGCGATCATTTTGCATAGCAGCCATCAGACATTCTCTTACCTTTTCTTTATCTTCTCTTCTTTTCATATTAATAAAATCAATTAATATCATACCACCGATATCACGCAGTCTTAATTGACGTGCAATCTCTTCAGCTGCCACTTCATTTGTACGAAGGACTGTATCTTGTAAATTCTGTTTTCCAGTAAACTTGCCCGTATTCACATCAATTACAGTCATCGTCTCCATTTGTTCCACAATTAAATAAGCACCATTCGGGAGCCACACAATTTTTTGAAGTGCTTTCTCGATCTCACGCTCTATTCCAAAATGGTTAAACATTGAAGATTTTTCATTATAAAAAGATACTTTTTCTTTTCCGACCTTTTCTTCTAATTCTTTTACTATACTTCTTGTATCTACAACTACTTTTTCAATCGTTTCAATCGGATTCTCTTGGAATACACGATCTAAAAAGGTCGCCGGTCGATGAAGTAGTAACGGTGCCTTTCCTTGCCCCTCTTTTCTTTTTAGCTCTTCATATAACTGCTGTAACCTTTGCATTTCAGCTTGTATTTCTTCAATTTCTCCTTTTTCAGAAGCAGAGCGGAAAATATAACCTCCTGTCCCTTCTACCTCAATTTGGAGTAGCTGTTGCCTTCTTTTATTATTTTTTATTTTTCGAGAAATCGCACGCATTTCATCATATGGCATATAAACGACATATTTCCCGGTAAATTCTATGTTTGCCGTCAATTTCGGCCCTTTCGTATCAATTGCCTCTTTCACAACTTGCACGAGTACCGCTTGCCCTTCATGTATACGATAAGAAGATGGTACATCATCGTATGAAAGGTACGCATGTTTTTCTAAACCGATGTTTACAAAAGCTGCGTTCATTCCAGCAATCGTTCTTACGATACGTCCAACATAAATATGCCCAACAATCTCTTGTTCTTCATTTCGTTTCCATAAAAACTCAACAATTTTTTTCTTCTCTTCAATTGCAACGCGTTTTTCCGATCCTGCATAGTTCATATATAACGTTTTCAAAATTCTTTCCTCACTTTATAATCTTCTTTGCTTTTACAATAATAAAAGGTTAGTGCTATCGTCAACACTAACCGATTAATTCTTCAACAGATGAAGTTGTTCGTTTTTCAGTAAAATACGCATAGAGTAATTCATTTTCATCCAATGTGTAATGTTCTTTATATTTTCCATGGACGATAATAGAGTGCTTATACCCTCTACGAAATTTTGTGAATATCTTATATAAATGATCTTCTGATTGCACTTCAATAGGTGCAATCTTTTCAATTCCTCTTTTGTTCCCATAATAACGTTCCAATAAAAAACGCATAAAGGCATACTGTCTTTGTTTCCACTCTTGATATAACGACACCGCTAAAAATATGAGTAGTACCCACATCATAATATTGTTACTATTCCAAAGTAACTGCCACACTAGTATTACACTAAAAAAAACACATGATAATTTCATCATCTTTTCATGTGCTTGTAAATAAGGAAAACGATATGATAATACGTTAAACAATACTTTTCCACCGTCAAGCGGCCAAATAGGTAGTAAATTAAATGCTAAAATAATTATATTATTCCATATAAAGAAATAATATAAATCCGCACCCAGCCAACCAGCTTCAAACACTATATAACCTACCACCATCATCCAAATATGTTG
Organism: Bacillus pretiosus; assembly: GCF_052947655.1. Taxonomy (NCBI): domain Bacteria; kingdom Bacillati; phylum Bacillota; class Bacilli; order Caryophanales; family Bacillaceae; genus Bacillus; species Bacillus pretiosus. The sequence goes on from NZ_CM129593.1 coordinate 4,308,316, forward strand.
TATAGGCCCTGCAATTACAACAACAAGTTCCTCTTTCAATGACTTATTCCCGTGTTCCTCAAGCTCAGCCACACCACCAAACGGTAAAAGTTGAATCTTTTTAATACGCCAATTGTAGTGTGCCGCCGCAAAGGCATGCCCAAGTTCATGGATAAGAACGATACAAAATAACAGTATTAACTCTTTAAAACGAGCCGTAAAAATACCAATAACAATAATAACCCAAAACAACGGATGCACTGAAATCTTCGTTAAAACTTCTCTATATTTAATCAAATGAAATCACCTGAATCGGGTCAATAAATTTTTCATTCTTTTTTATCGCGAAATAAAACTTACCATTTTTATTATTTGCATCATTATTCACCGTTCCAATTTTTTGTTTCTTTGAAACGTAATCATATAATTTCACTGTCATGTCATTTAAATTCGCATACCACGATTCTGTTCCATCTGCATGCTGAATTTGAACCGTATTACCAAGTTCCTCTTTCTTACCTGCAAAAACAACTAGCCCTTCATTCACTGACTCAACAGTTGCATTTGTAGCTGTTTGAACAAATACACCTTGGCCATTTTTTTGAAACCCTTGCATTACCTTTCCAGAAGCAGGGATGGCATAATCTTTTTGCTGAATCGTTCCTTCTTTTTTCTCAGTAGGTGAATAAAATACGAGTGGTTTTCCAAACTGCTTTTCGTACCATTTCGCTACAGTAGCAAACTGAAATTCTTCTTTCATCACTTTTTCTGTAACAGCTTTAGCACCGTCGAAAGAAGAGGGTGCATTCTTATATAAAATAGCGACAGAAAGAACTAATATTGCTGATAACAAAAATTTGAAGAAAAATACTTCTTTTCGAAATAAAGGATGAATTTCCTTTTCTCCTTCTTCAATAAATACTGTTTCACTATCAAAATTCCCTCCAGCAAAATACTGCTCTTCCTCCATCCTTTCTTGCTCTGCCTTCCTTTTCGCAATCCGTTTTTTAATTTCTTCTACACGTCTATTCTTCATACTGTCTCCTTTCTTTCGTTAAGCTAATTTACATAGAAACAGTTGTATACAGTTTGTACATATGTATGAGCTAGGAAAGGAAGATATTCGTGTGAAGAAAAAAGAAAGCACTTCGCATATGCGCGAAGTGCCTTTAACGGATTCCAAAGAAGTTTTTCATCTTTGTAAATACCGATACCTTTTCTTGTCCAAATGCTTGCAATGGTACATTCTCACCCAACAAGCGTCTTGCAATATTACGATAAGCTAACGCTGCTTTTCCGCTCGGTTGCAACGCTACAGGTTCACCTGTATTTGTAGCACGAATAACTTCATCATCATCCTCGACAACACCAAGAAGCTCGATTGACAATGTACGTACGATTTCATCAACATCTAACATATCCTGCTCATGAAGCATATGACTACGCACACGATTAATAACAAGTTTTGGTGGTTCAATATCCTCTTTTTCTAAAAGCCCGATAATACGATCCGCATCGCGCATTGAGGATACTTCTGGCGTCGTAACAACGATTGCTTTATCCGCACCAGCTACCGCATTTTTAAATCCCTGCTCAATCCCCGCAGGACAATCAATTAATATGTAATCATAATCTTGACGTAATACTTGTATTAATTCATCCATTTGTTCAGGTGTTACCGCTGATTTATCACTCGTTTGTGCTGCAGGTAATAAATAAAGATCATCAAAACGCTTGTCTTTAATAAGCGCCTGAGGTAAACGGCAACGCCCTTCAACGACATCAACAAGATCAAATACAATACGATTTTCCAGCCCCATTACTACGTCTAAGTTTCGAAGACCGATATCTGTGTCAATTAAGCACACTTTCTTTCCAGATAACGCCAGGGCTGTACCAATGTTCGCAGACGTTGTAGTTTTACCTACTCCGCCTTTTCCAGATGTAATTACTATTGCCTCTCCCACAGCTATACAATTCCCCTTTCTAACTTTGTTAAATTAGGTCTAAGATGAGTGAGAAGTTGCAGTCGATCGACAACAATGTGATTGTTCTCATTAATATACGCACATTCTGCCGCCTCCGCTCCGTCTTCTTTCTCTTCCGGAGCCCGCATTGCCACATCACTAATTCGAAGTTGCATCGGGTTCATATCAGATGCAGCGATTACAGCATCCGAATCCCCATAATACCCAGCATGCGCAATTCCTCTTAATGATCCTACGACAAAAATATTCCCCCCAGCGATAACCGTTCCGCCTGGATTAACATCTCCAATTAACAATAAATTTCCTTTTACATGTAAAACTTGTCCAGAGCGAACAATTTTGGAAATAGGGACAATTTCTGTTTCTTCTTTCCAAGCTATTGCTTCTGCTTTCGTTATAACATCACTTTCAATTGAATCCACAACAAGATTCTTTTTATTACGAATTAACGTACGAATCTCTTCTTGTTGGACTTCTGTTAAATAACGATTTCCCACTTTCACATGCACTTCAATTAAAGAGCGCCCATCACCATCATAGTAATGTGTAGAAAGCTTTTCATCCAGTTCCTCCAGTAATTCAGAGAATGAACAACAATCATCTAAATGAAGCGTTATTCCGTCTTTTGTCCCTTTTATTGTTACATTTTGTTGCTTTTTTTCTTCCACTAAAGTTCACCCCACCGATTCAATTCGACATAAAATTAGAAAATCCTTTTTTCTTTTTCTTCCATCGCTTTTGAAAGACGCACTAAATATCGTCTCAGTGGGAAACAAACTATCAATAAGAAAATTGCATTTAGCAATAAAGTAGACAGGAGACGATCTGTGAAAAAGACATACGCTGACATATGAGTACGTCCTAACAAAGTTAAAAATCCATACACATAATACTCTAGTGCTACAATGCTAGCTAGTACAATAGAAGCAACAATAAATAAATTCAATTGTAGTATCTTCATCACACTATAAACTAAATAAGCTAAAATCGGATACGCAAATATATATATACCGACAAGTTCTGTGTATACGGTATCAAATAAGAAACCAAATAAGAGTCCGTAATAAATCCCTTGGACCGGACTATAGTACACAGTAATAAAACATAACACAATTATAAAGAAATGAGGTGCTGCTATACTGTCTTTCCAAAAAACCTCTGTTGGAACAATAGTAGCAAACATATTTTCAAATAGAAAAACAAAAAGGAGCAAAAGAGGAAGAGCTGCTCTTTTTAAAATCTTCATCATCTCTTCTCCCCCTCCTATTCTAATGGCGCTGAAGGCGTTGCACGTTTAGCAACCATAATATGCTCTACGTCATTCAAGTCAGCGGCCGGTTTTACATAAGCTGTTTTTGTTAAGCCGTATGGATCTGGCTGAACATCAACGATTGTTCCAATTACAAGACCTTTCGGGAAAATATCACCAAGTCCAGATGTTACAACTAGTTGATCGGGTTTTACCTCTGCATCAGAGCCAATCTTTGTGAAAAGAAGTAAGTGCTTTTCTTTATCGTAACCTTCAATCAATCCGAAGATTTTCTCATCACCTTGTACGATAGCAGAAACACGATTTGTTCGGCTCATAGAGCTTAGCAATTCTACTGATGATGTAAACTGGGATACACTTTTCACTCGTCCAACTAGACCTTGTGAAGTTACTACAGCCATATCCTTTTTAATTCCTTGCTGTGCTCCTTTATCAATTCCGATTAAATCGTACCATTTATCTGGATTACGAGAAACAACAGTAGATGGAATTTCAGTATATTGGCTATTCAACTCTTTTTTACCCGTTAACTCTTGTAACTTCTTGTTATCATCTTCTAATTGTTTTACTTTCCCTGATAGACCTGCATAATTATCTAATTTTGCTTTTAATTCTTTATTCTCTTCATACGTGCGCTTTACATCCTCTACATTTTCGAAGAATCCAGCTACGTATTTCGCTGGCTTTTGGAATACACGTTCTACAACACCGACAGTGTCTTTAACAAACTGCTCTGGCCATGTTAAACTGTTCCGTTCTTTCAATGAGATTCCAATCAATGCCACGAGAAGAATAATACTAACTAACAAAACAATTAATCTTTTGTTTAAGAAAAACTGTGGCACGTTCACACCCTCTTAATTTCATTGATTTTTATTTTGCAATATTATCGAGCAGCAGTTTTGAAAAGATCGATATTGTCTAATGCTTTACCCGTTCCAATTGCTACGCAATCTAATGGGTCTTCTGCAACAAGGACTGGCATATTTGTTTCTTCACTAATCACTTTATCTAAGTTACGTAGTAATGCTCCGCCACCTGTTAATACGATACCACGGTCCATAATGTCTGCCGCTAATTCAGGTGGAGTTTTCTCTAACGTATTTTTAACAGATTCTACAATTGCATCTACTGTATCTTTTAATGCATCTGCAATTTCTTCTGGCTGAATTAGTACTGTTTTTGGTAGACCACTTACTAAATCACGACCGCGAATTTCCATAGGCTCGATACCTTCTGGCTCGCCTGCAGAACCGATTTCTAATTTCAATGCTTCAGCCGTTCTTTCACCAATCATTAAGTTATAGCTTTTCTTAATGTACTGAATGATTGAATCGTCCATATCATCACCAGCAACACGAACTGATTGACTTGTTACAATACCACCTAAAGAAATGATTGCAACTTCTGTTGTACCGCCACCGATATCAACAACCATACTACCAGTTGGTTCCCAAACAGGTAAGTTCGCACCAATTGCTGCTGCAAATGGTTCTTCGATTGGATAAGCATCACGAGCACCCGCTTGACGAGTCGCATCGATTACTGCACGTCTTTCTACAGCTGTAATACCAGACGGTACACATACCATTACATAAGGCTTACGTGAGAAGAATCCATTTGATTTTTGAGCTTGTTGAATGTAGTATTTCATCATTGTTGCTGTCGTTTCGTAATCAGCAATTACACCGTCTTTCATCGGGCGAAGTGCCACAACGTTTCCTGGTGTACGACCAATCATTTGTTTTGCATCGCTACCTACAGCAACGATTTGTTTCGTATCAGTTTGTAACGCTACTACTGAAGGTTCACGTAAAACTACACCTTTTCCTTTTACATATACAAGCGTGTTCGCAGTTCCTAAATCTATTCCAAGATCGCGAGTAAATCCACCAAATCCAAACATATTATTTATCTTCCTTTCTTGTTTTCACGGACTCATTTTTTCTTAATTTATATTATAAAAACAGTACGTTTTTTATATCTTTATCCTTTTTGTAGATAAATTTCTACAAAAAACTCATAAATCACATTATAAAACAAAATAAGTAAAAAGCATAGTCTTAAATATGACCTTTTTCCTTTAAACTCACGAATTTATGGTCGCCTATTATAATATGGTCAAGCACTTCAATTCCGATAATTCGGCCGCATTCTACTAAGCGTTTTGTTACTTCAATATCTTCTCGGCTCGGCGTGGGGTCTCCTGAGGGATGGTTATGAAGACATATGATAGAGGCTGCTGCACGGCGGAACGCTTCTTTAAAAACTTCTCTTGGATGTACAATTGATGTGTTTAAGCTTCCAATGAAAATGGTTTGCCTATGTATAACTTGATTTTTTGTGTTTAAATATAAACATACAAAATGCTCCTGCTGCAGGAAACGCATTTCTTCCATCATATATCTCGCGCAATCTTCTGGGCTTCGAATGCTATATCTATTTTGATATTCTAAACGTACCATTCTTCTACCAAGTTCAAAAGCAGCTATAAGCTGGGCTGCCTTTGCAATCCCAACACCATGTATACTGACAAGCTCTTCTAACGTTGCATCTTTCAACATACGTAAACCGTCAAAGTGATGTAAAATTTTATCTGATAACTTTAAAACTGTTTCTTCTTTAGAACCTGTTCTAAGTAACACAGCAAGAAGCTCCCGATTCGATAAACTTCCAGCTCCTTCTAACAATAAACGCTCCCGTGGCTGTTCTTCTTTGACAACATCACGAATACCGTTCATTTCTCCACCCCTTTTATTTGTTCTCTCAAAGAAAATCCCATGCAATTTTACGCATGGGTTACATCAATATTAAATTGTTTTAATTCCCGAACAAGACGTGAAATTGGTAACCCGACTACACTATAGTAGTCCCCTTGAATATGTTGAACAAAAATAGATCCTTTACCTTGAATTCCATAACTCCCTGCTTTATCAAGAGGTTCTTTTGATGCAACATATACGTCAATTTCCTCTTCTGTTAATTCCCAAAACGTAACTTCTGTACGCTCGTAAAAAGTGACTGTTTTGTCTTTCGCTATAATTGCAACACCAGTATACACTTCATGTGTTTTCCCTGATAATAATCGCAACATTTCTTTCGCCTCAGCCTCATTAGAAGGCTTTCCAAGAATACGCGATTCATATGTAACAATTGTGTCTGCACCTAACACAATGTAATCACTATTCGTTTCTGCTACCGCAGATGCTTTTTGCAGGGCGAGGGACATAACGATATCAGAAGGTGATGAGTACGCACCAATCGTCTCTTCTACTTCACTTACAATGATTTCAAATGGTACATCCGCTAACTCAAGCAGTTCCTTCCTGCGAGGTGACCCTGATGCTAAAATAATTTTTCTCATATTTTCTCCTTCCTTTCTCACATGAAGCAGAATCATTTACATCAATCGTATCAAAGGAATAGTTTGTCCACAAATGACAGAAATATTATTTTCTCTAAATAAAATAATACTTTTTACTAAAATACGATTATATTCCTGCCATAGAGAAAGCACTTTGCTCTAAATTCAAAAGAAAAGAAAGAAGTACCTATACTTCTTCCTTCGTCATTTCATTATCCTATCATTTCACCTTTTGGGAAACAATTTTTTCATATGAAAGTATACCATCAATAATAACTTGATTTAATTTCGCCAAAGATTCCTTATCACCTTTTCCATCCTTCACTGTTTGCACAGCTATTGACGTATACATATACAATTTCTTTGCTTCTTCCTGCTTCATACTTTTTCCTTCTTTTTCAATTGCTTTCCACTCTTTTTCAATCGCACCTATATCTTTTGCATTACTTTTTCCACTAGCTTGTACGCTGGAAGCATATTTTGCTAAATGAGTATATAATGGCTGTACTTTTGTTAAAAATGCCCCAACTTCTTTATCATCTTTAAGTAACGCTTTATCTGTTATATCCCAGTTCTTTTTCAATACGGAGACATTATCATTTTTATACTGCGTCATTAATTGATTTATGCCTTGTTCATCGCTAGCAATACCAACAACTAATGCATACTTATCACCGCTCGGTTTTAAAGCTGCAACGCCTCCATTACCTTTCCACTCTTCAAGAGCGGCCTGTCCCTTTTCTTCGGAAGAATAAATCCCTCCTTGCACAAAAAATAATTTCATTGGATCTAATGACGTTCCTGTCTGTGCTTTTTGTTTTTCCTCTTTTGGTGCCGGTGTTTGTTCTGCCGTTCCGCCCACCTTTGATTCTTCATTTCGCATCTGCTTCGAAGCTGTTACTTCGCTTCCTCCTGTCGCACCTTGTCCTTTAAGTAACTGTAGCATTCCCATCCCAAAAGCCGTACCAATAACAATCGCAGTGGCAACGATTGCAATTAACGTATTGCTCCACTTCTTTCGTTTTTTTTCCTTAGACACCAATTTCGCTTTTTGAAACGGAACAACGTTTTTCGGTCTTTCACTTTCTACTACCATCCATTCAAATTCATCTTTCTTCTTCTCCTCATACTTCGCTTCTGTTCCATTCACTTTCACTGAGATCGTTCGTGATTGCTTGTCCATACACTCACACCTCACCTCTTATCGTTGTCCGCATCATATCATATTGATTTCACAAAAAAACGAGATATTTGTCAGAGGAATTCGCCAAATAACCCTATATATTTATCTTATATGTATGCATTTGACTTCATTTGTAGAACAAAAAAACTAGATAGCAAAGACTATCTAGTTTTTCTCGCGAATATATTTTCGAACTTCCGAAATGAAATAAAGAGAACCTGTTATGATAAAAACATCATTTTCTCCAATCATTTCAACCTTCGTATCAATTGCCTCTTTCCAATTTTCAAAAACTAGTTTTGACTCTTTCTTTGAATACGATGCAAGCTTGTCAGCAGAAATAGCACGATCAAAGGCGAATGTTGTAAAAATAATTTCATCGGCAATGGTTTCTAATTGATCTACCATATTATGCAATTGTTTATCACCTAGGGCAGTAAATAAAACTATTACATTTTTATCTTTGTAATGTGATTCTACTGTTTTCACAAGACTTTCGATACCTTCTGGGTTATGGGCACCATCTATAATAATATCTGGATTGCTTTGCAGTTTTTCAAATCGACCAATCCAATACGCTTCCTGTAATCCAGTTCTTATTTCTACTTCCTCAATTAAAAATGATAAGTATGTTTTGACATACATGACTGCCATAAGTGCAAGTGCTGCGTTTCCTACTTGGTGAACACCTTTCATTGAGATTCGCACATCTTCAAAAGTGGCGAAAGGACAAGTGAAATCGAACCGTTCTCCATCTTCGCCAGACTGTTTATGTAACGCTGTAAAATGCTTGCCCATCTCGTATAAGTTTGTATGATTTTCCTTTGCAACTTTTTGAATGACTTGCAATGCTTCCTCATCTCGTACACCAGTAATAACCGGAACACCAGACTTAATAATCCCCGCCTTTTCATATGCAATTTCTCCTAGTGTATTCCCTAAAATATGCATGTGATCGTGGCCGATATTTGTAATAATCGTGAGAACAGGATGAATAACATTCGTAGAATCAAAGCGCCCTCCAAGCCCTGTTTCAAATAAAACAACATCACAGAAATTAACTTTACCGAAATAACAAATTGCCATAACAGTAATAATTTCAAACTCAGTCGCTTCCCCTAAATCCGTCCCATCTAGTTTTTCAACGACTGGCTTTACCATCTTTACAAGTTCAGTAATCTCTTCATCTGCAATTGGTGTCCCGTTCACACTAATACGTTCGTTAAATGTTTCAATATATGGAGAGGTAAATGTTCCTACCTTATATTTTGCATCTTCTAACATGTAGCGCATATATGTTAACGTTGAACCTTTTCCATTTGTACCAGCAAGATGAACACATTTTATGTGACGCTCTGGATTTCCGAGCTCTTCTAGCATCCATTTCATTCTTTCTAATCCCGGTTTAATACCAAACTTCAATCGGCTATGAATCCACCCTATCGCTTCTTCGTATGTATGTATCACGTATGCTTCCCCTTTCAAAAGACAACCTTCATACTCCTATTATACGCAAAGAAAAGAGACTCACCAATATAGTGAGCCTCTAAAAAATATTTTACTTTTCAAGATCTGCTAGACGTTGGCGAACTGCTTCACGTTTTTCTAGGTAGTCTTGCTCTTTCGCACGCTCTCCGTCAATAACTGCTGCAGGAGCTTTCGCTACGAAACCTTGGTTTGAAAGTTTCTTCTGTACACGTTCTACTTCTTTGTCGAACTTCTCAAATTCTTTCTCAAGACGTGCTCTCTCTTCATCAAGATTGATAAGATCAGCTAACGGTAAGAATAACTCTGCACCTGATACGATTGCAGTCATTGCTTTTTCTGGTGCTTGTAAATCCGTTTGAATTATTAATTCGCTTGGGTTACAGAAACGCTCAATGTAAGAGCTGTTTTTCGTAAGTTGAGCAAGTACAGCCTCATCTTTTGCTTTAATTTGCATTTGAACTTTTTTGCTCATTGGCGTATTAACTTCTGCACGGATGTTACGAACAGAGCGAATGATATCAACTAGAAGGTGCATTTCTGCCGCAGCTTCTGTATCTTGTAAATCTTCACGAACTGTTGGCCATGCTGCTACTGTAATAGATTCGCCTTCATGCGGTAAATGTTGCCAAATCTTCTCTGTTACGAATGGCATGAATGGGTGTAATAGACGCATTGTTTGGTCTAATACGTAAGCTAAAATAGAACGAGTTGTTTTCTTAGCTGCTTCATCTTCACCGTATAGTGGAAGTTTCGCCATTTCAATGTACCAGTCACAGAAATCGTCCCAAATGAAGTTGTATAATGAACGACCAGCTTCACCGAACTCATATTTATCCATGTTACGCGTTACGCTTTCGATTGTTTCGTTTAAGCGAGTTAAAATCCACTTATCCGCAACTGATTTTTCCCCAGTTAAATCGATTTCTTCATACTTCATATCATCCATGTTCATTAATACGAAACGTGATGCGTTCCAAATTTTATTAATGAAGTTCCAAGTAGACTCTACTTTTTCCATACTGAAACGTAAATCTTGACCTGGTGCGCTTCCTGTTGATAAGAAATAGCGCATTGCATCTGCACCGTACTTCTCGATAACATCCATTGGATCAATACCGTTACCAAGAGATTTACTCATTTTACGTCCTTGCTCATCACGAACTAAACCGTGAATTAATACATCTTTAAATGGACGCTCGCCTGTAAACTCTAAACCTTGGAAAATCATACGAGATACCCAGAAGAAGATGATGTCATACCCCGTTACTAATGCATCTGTTGAATAATAACGTTTAAAGTCTGCTGAATCTTCATCCGGCCAGCCAAGTGTTGAGAACGGCCATAACGCTGAACTGAACCATGTATCAAGTACGTCGTTATCTTGATTCCAGTTTTCAATATCTGCTGGTGCATCTGTACCTACGTATACTTCACCAGTTTCTTTATGATACCAAGCTGGAATACGGTGTCCCCACCATAATTGACGAGAAATACACCAGTCGTGAATGTTTTCCATCCAGCGTAAGTATGTGTTTTCAAAACGTTCTGGTACGAACGTTACTTTCTCTTCTTCTTTTTGTTGAAGCTCTACTGCCTTCTCAGCAAGTGGAGCCATTTTTACGAACCATTGTGTTGATAAGTAAGGCTCAACAACTGCACCACTACGCTCACTATGACCTACTGAATGCATATGAGGCTCGATTTCTACTAATACGCCCGCTTCTTGTAAGTCCTTCACTAACGCTTTACGGCATTCGAAACGATCCATACCGTTATACTTACCAGCTTTTTCGTTCATTGATCCATCTTCGTTCATTACTAAGATACGTGGTAAGTCATGACGGTTACCTACTTCAAAGTCATTCGGGTCATGAGCTGGTGTAATTTTTACAACGCCTGTTCCGAAATCTTTTTCTACGTACTCATCAGCAATAATCGGAATCTCACGGCCTACGATTGGAAGTGTAACTGTTTTCCCGATTAAATGTTTGTAACGATCGTCTTCTGGATGAACTGCTACTGCTGTATCACCAAGCATCGTTTCTGGACGAGTAGTAGCAAGACGAATATGACCAGAACCATCTGTTAACGGATAGTTCATATGGTAGAATGCACCTTGAACTTCTTTATGAATTACTTCAATATCAGAAAGAGCTGTGCGTGTTGCTGGGTCCCAGTTGATAATATATTCACCGCGGTAAATTAAGCCTTTTTCGTATAATTGAACGAATACTTTATTAACCGCATCAGATAAACCTTCGTCTAATGTGAAACGTTCACGAGAATAGTCTAATCCTAAACCAACTTTCCCCCATTGTTGACGAATGTGAGACGCGTATTCCTCTTTCCATTCCCAAGCTTTTTCAAGGAATTTCTCACGGCCAAGATCGTAACGTGAAATACCTTCTTCACGAAGTTTCCCTTCTACTTTTGCTTGTGTTGCGATACCCGCATGGTCCATTCCTGGAAGCCATAATACATCGTAACCTTGCATACGCTTCGTACGAGTTAAAATATCTTGAAGAGTTGTATCCCAAGCATGACCTAAGTGTAACTTACCAGTTACGTTCGGAGGTGGAATTACAATTGTGTATGGTTGTTTCTTCTCATCTCCTGTTGCTTCGAAATATTTGCCTTCAAGCCACCATTGATAAAGGCCTTCTTCAACGGACATATGATCATATTTAGTTGGTAAATTCTTTTCCGTGTTTGACATTATTTTCCCTCCTTAAAATAAAAAATGCCCCTCATCCAAAAAAGGACGAGGGACATCGCGGTACCACCTTTATTTACAAACAAATTCAGGAATTTGCTTATACTCTTAATTTGATAACGGACAAATCCGTCTTTTCCTAATGAGAACTATTCCGTTCAGAAAAGATGCTCCAGGGCTACCTTCTAACATAACTATCTAGAGAATCTCCCAGCTAATGATTCTCCTCTCTGAAGACGTTTCTTGTTATACTCTTCCCCTTCAAGGCATTTATATGATTGTTAATTATTATATACAATAGTGTAAAAAACGAAACCCTATTCGTCAAGATAAATTTAATACTACGGCTTTTTGGGCAAAAAAAGAAGATAAGTAGCATCCTCTACTTATCTTCTTTCTCCCGCTATTTGCGGGCAGTAAGACCCCATCACTTTATCCGCTCCCTTGCTGAGCAGCTTGTAATTGCGAAAGGAAATATTCTATATTGCTAACGAGCCAATGCGATTGTTGTAAGCTCTTTACTCCGAGCAGTTCATTTTCCTCATTGCGACTCTCTCTTCTTTTCTTATAAGACTGGATTTGCCGAATAAATTGCGATGGATACGTCATATATGCAAACATGAGTAGTTGCTCTTCTTTCGTAAAAGGGAAATTTTTTTGGTACATTTGATACCATTCAAACCGATCACTTCGCGCAATTGGATACGTATTTAAAGACCGAGAATAAAACCCTACTATATCTTGCACCGGTGTGGCAAACTTAGATTTTTCTAAACTAATAAAATAGCCATTCCGTTCATAATCAAATAAGAAATGATTAAGCGATACGTTACCATGTACAAAAGTAATACGTGTTTTTTCTTTTTCTTTCATCGCATCGTTCCACTCAGTTAATTGCTTCATTGCAAACTCACGCGCCCTCATTACATGATGATAGTACGTACAATATTGCAATTCAAACGGAGACATATACCACTTCGCTTCAGATTCTACGAGAAACTCTTCTAACATCTCACCATCATTCTCCCAGCGATCGGATATATTTGTATAATGTTTTTCTAAATCTTCTTCTGTATACGTTTCTTCTTTCACCGTTTTTTGATGTAACGTCCCGAGAGTTTGAAACATTTTATGGTATTGATCATTATCCTCGCCATTGCCTTCCGCACGTTCTAACCAAGGCATTAAATAATAATTATACGTCCCGTCACTTAAAATATAATTTCCATCCGTCGCATGGTATATAGGTACATAATTTGAAAAACCGTTCTCCTTCAAATATTGAATATGGTGCAAAAAGTTATTCCTCTCTAATTTCCCGTCTTCTATTTTCTTGAGCGCATACGGACCTTGATTCGTGTAAATTTTCGTTACACTTCCGTGCTCTTCCATATGCTGTGTATCCAATCTATATTGCCTTACAATGGGTTCATAGCGATTTCGTAATTCAATATCCATACGAATAACCCTTTCTATTCAAAACATTGCCTTTAGGAAAATAAGTGAGTGAAAACACTCACTTATTTCGCTTTTGCCCTTGAAACAGGAATATAAATAATTTGTCCCGCAGTTAAATATATATCTTCTGTTTGATTGACACGATATAAGTTTTGTACAGACGTTTCATAACGGTCTGCAACAGATTCGATTGTATCCCCTTCTTGCACGAAATACATTCTTAACTTTGTAAATTCTTCTTCCGGTTCTTTCGTAAATATTTTCGTTAAATAAAGTGCATTTTCATCTCGCTGTGAATACGCTTCTTCTTCTTGCTCTTCTTGTTTTTTCGCTTTTTCTTTCTTGAAATCTTTTCTTCCGAACAATTCAAATTGTGGCGTTGATTCTTTCTCCTCTTCACGCTCCACAAATTCATGTTCTTCTATTTCCTCTTCCTCTACTTCCTGCTCTTTTCTTTCCTCTAGTTGAAACGGTTCAAATGCGTAATCTTCCCACTCATCTGATTCCTTATAGACTGGTTCTTCTACGTGCATGGCGGGTCTATTTTCATCTTCTTGTGCGGAATCAGCCTCTAACTCAGCATACGCTGTTTCTTCCTCTTCATCCTCGATTCTTTCTTCATCACATAAACCAGTGATAGATATATCCGCTAATAATTGTAAGCAACCATTTTCCTTTAATTCATAATCAAATTCCTCAATAGATACATATAGTTCTTCAATTACTTTCACACGGTTTCTCGGAATTGATATTTCAAGCGGAAAGGAATGAACAAGTTCATTAACCCCATCTTCCCTTGTTTCTACATAATCAATCGACTTCGCTGGCGATAAATCTCTTAATGAATAAGCCGAATCATCTTGCCGCGCAACATACTCTCCCGTTAAATCTAATTGCCCTCTCACGATAACTTCATGATCAAGCTCTTCTATCTCAACGTCTGGATCTAACGAAATTGACAAAAGTTCTTCGACTTCCTGTCCTTTTTGGAACCAAACAGATTCTTTTAATGAAAAACGTAATGAATGATCTGTTGCCACTTCTTTTCCCCCTCCCAAACTATATGTCATTACAGATTTATGTATGGAAAGCTGACTTTATGAATAAAAAAAATCGCTCCCCTTATGGAGAGCGATTTTCTTTCAACAATTAGGCTTTTAATTTTGACATTGCAATTTCAGCTGCTGCAATCGTCGCTTCAATATCTGCATCACTATGTGCTGTCGATAAGAATAGACCTTCGAATTGAGATGGTGGCAAGAATACACCTTGTTCTACCATTTCACGATAGTAAGCCGCAAAGAATTCTAAGTTTGAAGATTTTGCTGCATCGTAATTAATAACTTGTTCATCTGTAAAGAAGATACCAATCATAGAACCCGCACGATTAATATGATGCGGAATGCCATGTTTTTCAGCCGCTTTACGTAAGCCAGCTTCTAACATTTCAGCTTTACGCTCAAATTCTACATATGATTCTGGCGTTAACTGTACTAACGTTTCATAACCTGCTGCCATTGCAAGTGGGTTACCTGATAAAGTACCTGCTTGGTAAATCGGTCCGCTCGGTGCAACTTGGCGCATAATTTCTGCTTTACCACCGTATGCTCCTACTGGTAAGCCACCACCGATTACTTTACCTAAACAAGTTAAATCAGGTGTTACACCGTAATAACCTTGTCCGCAATTATAAGCAACTCGGAATCCTGTCATGACTTCATCAAAAATAAGCAATGCACCATTTTGCTCTGTTACTTCACGAAGACCTTCTAAAAATCCTGGTTGCGGAGGAACAACACCCATATTTCCTGCTACTGGTTCTACAATTATACAAGCAATATCATCACCAAATTGTTCGAAAGCGTATTTCACACTTTCTAAATCGTTATACGCTACGGTAATCGTATTTTTCGCTACACCTTCTGGTACACCTGGGCTATCTGGTAAACCTAGCGTCGCCACACCAGAACCGGCTTTAATTAATAACGAATCACCATGACCGTGGTAACAACCGATGAATTTCAAAATTTTATTACGTCCTGTATAACCACGAGCTAAACGTAGCGCACTCATTGTCGCTTCTGTTCCAGAGTTAACCATACGTACAATCTCAATTGATGGTACGCGCTCAATAACAAGTTTCGCTAATTTATTCTCAATTTCCGTTGGGGCACCGAAGCTTGTTCCTCTTTCAGCAACAGATTTTAAAGCTTCAACAACACGATCATTCGCATGACCATGAATTAAAGGACCCCATGATAATACGTAATCGATGTATTCATTTCCATCGATATCATATACTTTAGAGCCTTTTCCGCTCTCCATAAACAACGGATTCATACCAACAGACTTAAAAGCACGAACGGGGCTATTTACGCCACCAGGCATTAAATCTTGCGCCTCTTCAAACGCCGCAATCGACTTATCAAACTTTTTCATTATTTAGCGCCTCCTTCTTGTAACCATCTTGCTGCATCTTTAGCATGATACGTAATAATTAAATCTGCTCCTGCACGTTTCATGCTAATTAATTTTTCAAGTACAACTTCTTTTTCATTAATCCAACCATTTTGCGCTGCTGCTTTAATCATCGAATATTCACCACTTACGTTATAAGCAACGACTGGTAAATTAAAGTTATTTTTCACATCACGAACGATATCTAAGTAAGAAAGAGCTGGCTTTACAATTAAGAAATCTGCCCCTTCCATTACATCTGATTCTGCTTCACGGAATGCTTCCATACGGTTCGCTGGATCCATTTGATATGTTTTACGATCACCAAATTGCGGAGCACCGTGCGCCGCATCACGGAATGGTCCGTAAAATGCTGATGAATATTTCACAGCGTACGACATTACTGGTACGTGTCCAAAACCATTTTCATCTAATGCATGGCGAATTGCTGTTACGAATCCGTCCATCATGTTTGATGGCGCAATAATGTCCGCTCCTGCTTTCGCTTGGCTTACAGCTGTTTTCGCAAGAACTGCAAGAGACTCGTCATTTAAAATAATACCATCTTCAATTACACCGCAATGACCATGGCTTGTGAATTGACATAAACATGTATCTGCAACTACTACTAGCTCAGGGAATTCACCTTTAATTTGCTTAATTGCACGTTGCACAATTCCATGATCACAATATGCTGATGATCCAACTTCATCTTTTTCAGCAGGTAAACCAAATACAATAACAGAACGAATACCTAAATCAACAACCTCTTGCATTTCAGCTTGCAATAAATCTAAAGATATTTGATATACGCCTGGCATAGAAGGCACTTCATTACGAACATTTTCTCCTTCTAATACAAAAATAGGGTAAATAAAATCTTCCGTATGTAAAAACGTTTCACGCACAAGCGCACGCATATTACCGCTTTGTCTTAAGCGACGATGACGATTAAATTGTAAAGAGTTCATAGATTTCTATCCCCATTCTTTTATTTTATAGATTCACAAATGCATTGTAGTAATGCTTCTACAGTGTACTCTTTCGGCATAATAACATGTGGAAAATAAAGGATCGCCTCTTTTTCCGTAATAGGCCCTATACAAGCAATTGTACAGTTTTTTGTCCATTCTCTCCAGTTTGTACCCTCAAGTAAACGAACAAAACTAGTAACAGTTGAAGGGCTTGTAAATGTAATAATGTCTACTTTCCCTACTTCTAACGCTACTATAAGCTCTTGCCTTTTCCCTACATTCTCTTTCGTACCATATACGATTAGCTCATCTAGAGAAACACCAATTTCGCGAAGTGCAACTGGAATTACATCTCTTGCTAAATTCCCTTTCGGAAATAAAATGCACTCGTTTCCACTTAGTCTTTTTACAAACTCTTCTGCAAATACTTCTGCAACAAATGCAGTTGGAACGAAGTCCACTTGATAGCCCCGCTTTTCTAACTCTAACCTTGTTTTCACGCCTACTGCAGCAATTTTAGTCTTTGCGGGTAGCTTCTTTCTCAAACTATCTAGAAAAAAAGCTACTCCATTTTTACTCGTAAAAATAACCCAGTCATACGAATGCAGGTGCCCTGCTATATGTTGAATTTGCCTATGAGACATACCTTCCATACGCAAAAGCGGAATTTCCAATGGAATTCCGCTCTTTTCTTTCACCGCTACACTCATTTGTTTCGCTTGATGCTGGGCACGTGTAATTAATACCGTTTTGCCAGCGAGAGCGTTCATATTTATTGTTGCCCCTTATTTGCAGCAAGAATGAGTTCTTTGGCGCCTTGTTTAATTAAACGGTCCGCAGCCTCTAATCCTACTTCCTCTGGATTAGTTCCTACTACTATCTCTTTCAATAAAATAGAACCGTCCATAGAACCGACAAGAGCTGTTAATTCGATTGCATCATTTTCTGTAAGAGTTGCATATCCAGCGATCGGAACTTGGCAGCCACCTTCAAGTTTATGAAGAAATACTCGTTCTGCCGCCACTGTTCTTTCTGTTACTGCATCATTCATATGCGCTAACAACTGTAGTAAATCCTTATCATCCTCACGGCATTCAATCGCTAATGCACCTTGTCCTACAGCAGGTACACATAACGTCTCATCTAAATGTTCTGTAATAACTTCATTATCCCAGCCCATTCTTTGTAATCCAGCTGTTGCTAAAATGATTGCATCGTAATCCTCTTCTTGTAATTTACGTAAACGTGTATCGATATTTCCTCGAATCCACTTCACTTGTAAATCTGGTCTCGCAGCTAATAATTGTGCACTGCGTCTTAAACTACTCGTACCTAAAATAGCGCCTTCTGCTAACTCTTTAAACGCTGCTCCGCTTTTTGAGATAAAAGCATCACGAGGGTCAACACGCTTCGGTGTACAACCAATCATTAATCCTTCTGGAAGTACGGCCGGCATATCTTTCATACTATGTACAGCCATATCAATTTCTTTCGTAAGTAACGCATGTTCAATCTCTTTAACAAACAAGCCTTTTCCGCCTACTTTTGAAAGAGTAACATCTAAAATAACATCACCTTTTGTGACGATTTCTTTCACTTCAAATTCATATGGTAAACCTAGTGCTTTTAACTGATCAATAAACCAGTTTGTTTGCGTTAATGCTAATTTACTCTTTCGTGACCCTACAATAATTTTGCGCATAATTCTCTCTCCTCATTATAAATACCAAAAGTGGAAGTTGGATAAACTGCTTAATAGAAAAATATTGATTAGCATTACGAGAAATGCTCCGATGTTCCACTGCACGATTTTCTTCCCTTGCAACACATCTGCCACTCGTAAATATAGGCCAGCACAATATACAAATAGAACGACAAAAGACCCAATCACTTTCGTATCATACCAATGGAAATTGTCCAATTTCGTATATCCCCATATGCATCCTAATAATATAGCTAATAAGAAAAATGGAACAGAAAATAAATTTAATCCGTAAGACATCGATTCTAGCTTCGGTAAATTCCCTAACCTTCTTAATCTCGCATTCCATTTTTTCTTTTTTAATAGGCGATATTGCAATAAATACATAATAGAAAAAATGAACGATACAGTAAAAGTTGCATAAGAAATAATAGCCATACCGACATGTACATATACAAGTTCTGAAACTAATTGCTCTGCCAGTACCGGCGACATCTTTCCGAGCGGTGTAAAAATAGAAAAAGCGCTTACGCCAAATGCGACAACATTTGTAAAAAAGACTAGAAAGTCAATTCTCATAAATCGATTAATGACTAACGACATCGTAATCAATAGCCAAACATAAAAATAAATCCCTGATAATAAAGTTAATATAGGGTTCGTTTCTGAATCTGTAGCCCTAAGTAACATAAAGATAGACTGCAGAACCCATACAATCGAAAGTAACCAAAAAGCTAATCGGTTCGCCTTTCGGTTACTTTGGAAATAATCTATAAAATATAAACTAATGCTACAAGCATATAAAATAATTGCAATATGATAAATAATACTGTTATTTAAAAAACTCATCCGATCATCCTTCCAAATTATAAAGATGGAACGGATGGTGTCCACGCTCTTTTATGTTCTACTTCTTCCGCACAACTCTCTACATCTTCCATTTCTAAGTCGAAAATCTTTGCAAATAACGCTAATTTTTCGTCTGCTCCCTCTTCAGCAGCAATTTCTTTCGCTACTAAAATTGGGTCTTTTAATAATTGATTAATAATACTTTTCGTATGCTTACTAATTACTTTTCTCTCACGATCACTAAGATTCGGTATTTTTCGTTCCAAGCTTTCCATCGTTTCACTTTGGATAGCAAGTGCCTTATCACGAAGAGCTGCTATTAACGGAACAACACCAAGTGTACTTAACCACGTTTTAAATAAAACAATTTCCTCTTCAATCATAAATTGAATTTTCTCTGCTTCTTTCAAACGCTCAGCACGATTTGCTTCCACTACTCCTTGCAAATCATCAATGTCATATAAAAAAGAACCTTCTAGTTCATCAATCGCTGGATCAATATCACGTGGCACTGCAATATCCACCATAAATAACGGACGACCAGAGCGCATTTTCTCTACCTTTGTTATCATCTCTTTCGTAATGACATATTCAGATGCACCAGTTGAACTAATTAAAATATCTGCTTCTAATAATGCACATTGCAATTCACTTAAAGGCTTTGCATGTCCCATATATTTCTCAGCCATTACTTCCGCTTTCGTAAACGTCCTATTCATGACGGTTACTTTTCGAGCACCGCTTCCATATAAGTTTTGCAGTGCCAGCTCACCCATCTTACCAGCACCAAGAATAAGCACATGACAATCTGTTAACTCACCAAATATTTTCTTTCCGAGCTCAACAGCAGCATAGCTAACAGACATCGCACTTTCACCAATCGTCGTTTCTGAGTGCGCACGTTTCGCTAACGTAACCACCTGCTTAAACAACTCATTAAAAATTGTGCCTGTCGCTTTTACTTGTTGCGCTTCTAAAAAGCTATCTTTTATTTGGCCTAAAATCTGTGTTTCTCCAACTACCATAGAATCTAAACCGCACGTCACGCGGAATAAATGATCTATTGCACCGTCTTGTTCAAAAATGGTTAAATATGGTGCGACTTCTTCTATTTCAAGCTGAAACCAATCAGCTAAAAACTTCTTAATATAATACCGTCCCGTGTGTAATTGATCGACAACAGCGTAAATCTCAGTGCGATTACAAGTTGATACAATGACATTCTCTAACACGCTCTTTTGATTTTGTAATGTAGTCATTGCTTGCTCTAGCTCTGCTGCCTGAAATGTGAGTTTCTCACGAAATTCTACAGGGGCTGTTCGATAATTTACACTAACAACAAGAATATGCACGCAGCATGTCCCCCTTCACCCGTTTTATCACTTTATCTACTATCATAATACAACTTTCCTCTTATGAATCTGACAATCGTGTGAACAACCGATTATTTTTTATTTATTCTCCGTATGTAATAAAGGAGATTCAGTAAAACTAATAAAGACTTTCTACTTTATAATGATTATAAATTAATAACTCTATTTGTACGTTACCAAAAAAAGCCCTCATAATCAAGTGATGGAAACTATTCCATATGAATTATAACATCATCTTTCCTATCTTCTTTCATCATGAAGAAAAATATGTATGATTGTTCCAAATTGTAGCACAAACTTTCTCAATACAATGTATTTGACATTGTATTTCTTTTTCGTTATATTGATTTTATAAAATTAAATTGTGCACAACTTAATTAGAAAGGAGTTATGTATGACAGAGAATTCTTTACATCTAGATAACCAACTTTGTTTTTCTATTTACGCCTGTTCTAAAGAAGTTACCCGCTTTTATCGACCATATTTAGAAGATATGGGTATTACGTATCCCCAGTACATTACTTTACTCGTACTATGGGAGCAAGATGGACTAACAGTAAAAGAAATTGGAGAACGTCTATTTTTAGATTCCGGTACGTTAACACCTATGTTAAAACGAATGGAATCATTAAAACTTGTAAAACGCGTTCGTTCCAAAGAAGATGAGCGCAAAGTTTGTATTAAATTAACAGAACAAGGTAAAGACTTAAAAGAAAAGGCTTGTTCATTGCCGAAAACAATGGCAACAAATTTAGGAATTACAGAACAAGAATATCGTTCTTTATTAATTCAATTAAATAAACTAATTGAAACAATGAAAACAATTAATGATAGAAAAGGGGAATAAACATGGATAAATTATATACTGCTTCAGTAACTGCTACAGGTGGAAGAAACGGAAAAGTAATTTCAGATGATGGCATATTAAATCTTGATGTAAAAATGCCGAAAGCACTAGGTGGTGCAGGCGGAGAGGCAACGAATCCAGAACAACTATTTGCTGCTGGTTATGCCGCTTGTTTTGATAGTGCATTACAACTTGTCATTCGTACAAAACGTGTGAAAGTAGAAAGTACAGAAGTAACTGCTCACGTTTCTATCGGAAAAGATACAGATGGTGGTTTCGGCCTATCTGCTGTACTTGATGTACATGTTGCTGGCGTCTCTCATGACGAAGCACAAGAACTTGTAGAAGCCGCTCACGGTGTATGTCCTTATTCGAAAGCAACAAGAGGTAATATTGAGGTTACATTAAACGTACGATAAAAAAATTTAGTAAATAAAAAAAACGCGCGACATTCGTCACGCGTTTTTTGTTTTTGTCATTCTATGAATTGCCTTCCACGCTTCTTCTTTTCCAAGTCCTGTTTCAGAAGAGAATAGAACGATTTCATCGCCAATTTCAACAGCAAGCGTTTCTTTTACAACTTTTAAATGCTTTTGCCATTTCCCTTTCGGAATTTTATCGGCTTTCGTCGCAATAATAATTGTTGGGATTTCATAATGCTTTAAGAAATCATACATCATCACGTCATCATTTGTCGGTTGGTGACGTAAATCAACTACTAATACAGCTGCGTCTAATTGCTCACGTGTTGTAAAGTAAGTCTCAATCATCTTGCCCCATGCTGCGCGCTCTGTTTTAGATACTTTCGCATATCCATAACCTGGAACGTCAACAAAATGCATCATCTCATTGATCAAGAAAAAGTTCAACGTTTGCGTTTTCCCTGGTTTAGAAGAAATACGTACTAACTTTTTACGATTTAAAATTTTATTAATAAAGGAAGACTTCCCGACATTTGAACGACCTGCTAATGCAATTTCTGGTAAATCACTGTCTGGATATTGTTCTGGTTTAACAGCACTAATTACAATATCTGCTTTTGTTACTTTCATTGTTTCACTCCTACTAATGCGTGCTCCAATACTTCATCTAAATGAGATGCAAGCACAAACGTAAGGTTTTCTTTTACGCTTTCTGGAATATCATCTAAATCTTTCTCGTTTTCTGCTGGCAAAATAATTTTTGTTAAGCCTGCGCGGTGAGCACTTAATGTTTTTTCTTTTAAACCACCAATTGGTAATACACGACCACGAAGTGTAATTTCACCTGTCATCCCCACTTCTTTACTTACAGGAATACCTGTTAGTGCAGAAATAAGTGCCGTTGCCATCGTAATACCTGCTGACGGTCCATCTTTTGGAACTGCTCCTTCTGGAACATGAATATGAATATCATTTTTCTCATGGAAATTCGGATCAATCTGAAGTTCTTCTGCACGAGAACGAATATAGCTAAACGCTGCTTGTGCGGATTCTTTCATAACATCCCCAAGTTTCCCTGTTAAAATTAATTTCCCTTTACCTGGCGCTACAGACACTTCAATCGCAAGTGTATCACCGCCTGCTGCTGTATACGCTAACCCTGTTGCCATACCAACTTGGTCTGTTTTTTCAGCTTGCCCATAACGGAATATGTGCTTACCAAGTAAATCAACAATGTTTTTCTCTGTTACTACAATACGCTTGCGTTCTGCTGTAACGATAATTTTTGCTGCTTTACGACAAACTTTTGCAATTTGACGCTCTAGCGTACGAACACCGGCCTCACGTGTATAATAACGAATAATTTCAAGAAGTGCTTCATCACGTACTTGTAAATTACCCTTTCGTAAGCCATGCTCTTTTAATTGTTTCGGCAATAAATGTTCACGGGCAATGTGAACTTTTTCAAGTTCTGTATAGCCAGCAATCGAAATAATTTCCATACGGTCAAGCAGCGGACCTGGAACACTTGAAAGTGTATTCGCAGTTGCTACAAACATAACTTTCGATAGATCATACGGTTCTTCAATGTAATGATCACTGAAGTTATGGTTTTGTTCTGGGTCTAACACTTCAAGTAATGCCGCTGATGGATCTCCACGGAAGTCGTTAGACATTTTATCAATCTCATCTAATAAAAAGACTGGATTAACTGTTTTCGCCTTTTTCATACCTTGAATAATGCGTCCTGGCATCGCTCCAACATACGTACGACGGTGACCACGGATTTCAGATTCATCACGTACACCACCAAGGGATACACGGACAAAATTACGATTTAATGATGTTGCAATCGAACGCGCTAACGATGTTTTCCCGACCCCAGGAGGTCCTACTAAGCAAAGGATAGGTCCTTTTAATGAATTCGTTAACTTCTGCACAGCTAAATATTCAAGTACGCGCTCTTTTACCTTCTCAAGCCCGTAATGATCTTTGTTCAAAATCTCTTCAGAATGAGCAAGATCAATCATATCTTCTGTCGCTTCTGTCCACGGAAGTGCTAATAACCAATCCATATAATTACGAATAACACCGCTCTCCGCAGAACTTGCTGGTAACTTTTCATAACGGTCTAATTCTTTCAGTGCAGCCTTCATTGTTTCTTCAGGCATTCCTGATTGTTCAATTTTCTCACGAAGTTCTTCAACTTCCCCGCCCTTACCTTCTTTATCACCAAGTTCAGTTTGAATCGCCTTCATTTGCTCACGTAAGAAATATTCTTTTTGCGTGCGCTCCATTGAACGTTTCACTTTTTGTCCAATTTTCTTTTCTAAACTAAGTAACTCTTGTTCATCTTGAATAATTGAAATAAGTGTATGTAATCGTTCCTTCACAGATACAATCTCTAAGATTTCTTGTTTCTGCTTCGTTTTAATCGGCAAGTGAGAAGCAATTAAATCAGCTAATCTTCCTGGCTCTTCCACATCAGCTACCGTTGCAAATGTTTCATTTGAAACTTTTTTCGAAACTTTAATATATTGTTCGAAATGCTCCAGTAATGTACGCATAAGAGCTTTCTCTTCTAGATCATCTTCCACTTCTTCAGTTACCGTTTTGATAGAAACCTGCACTACATTCTCTTCTTCGATAAACTCTACTACTTCAGCTCTATGTAAACCCTCTACAAGGACACGAAGCGTACCGTTCGGCAATTTTAACATTTGCTTCACTTTCGCCACTGTACCTACACTATATATGTCATCTTCTTTCGGATCATCGATATTCATTTCTTTTTGCATCGCTAAAAAGATGATATTTTCATCCATTGCCGCCTGCTCTAGTGCTTGTATCGATTTATCACGTCCTACATCAAGATGCAGAACCATCGTTGGATATACGAGAACGCCTCTTAATGGTAGGAGGGGTACGATTCTTTCATTCGTATTCATACTAGACATAGCACCTCCATAATAAATTAAACTCCTGTTCAACTATTTTATATTACAATACATCTAGATGCAATTGCAGAGATTTTCCGCAATTGTAAATCCCTCGTTTTTTCTCCCTTTTAAAAAGGAAAAAAGACTCCGCTTAAGCATACAAACTTAAACGAAGTCTGGCAAATTTTATTATCGTTCATTCTCACATTGATTGTGCATCTGTTTCGTCTACAGTAGTATGTATATCAAGGTCTCGATGCATATTTTCCTGCATAAATGTTAGCTCAAATACTTCTTTTAACTTACGAACAGGAATGATTTCAATTCCTTTTATTGTATACAAAAACGGTTGCATGTTTTCAGCAGGAATGATGACTTTCTTAGCACCTGCTTTTTTCGCAGCTTTTATTTTTGCGTACACACCACCAATAGGTTTCACTTCCCCGTGTATACTTATCTCACCGGTCATCGCTACTTCATTACTCACATACGTACGATGCACTGCTGAATATACACCTGTTGCCATAGCAATACCTGCCGAAGGCCCATCAATTGGGATACCACCTGGAAAATTAATATGTATATCGTACCCTTCTGGCAACACATCTAGAGAACGAAGTACTGTTAATACATTATCTACAGAACCTTTCGCCATACTTTTACGGCGGATGGATTTCGTTTGACTACCAATACTTTCCTCTTCCACAATCCCGGTAACATTTACCGACCCTTTATCTTTCGCCTTGATTGCTGTTACTTCAATTTCTAATAACGCGCCTGTATTTGGTCCGTATACAGCAAGTCCATTTACAAGACCGATTCTCGGAATAGGATAAATACGTTTTTCATATTTCGGTGTAAGTTGACTAGAGTGAACAACCCACTCTATATCTTCATCTTTAATGAAAGAACGTTCTTCATTTATTGCCATACCAGCAGAAATTTGTACAAGATTAATTGCTTCTCGTCCATTTCTTGCATACATCCCGATCATTTCAACACCATTTTTACCTATTTGCATTTCCACTTTATCAGCTGCATTCTTCGCTACTTTTTGAATCTCTTCTGTATCTAACTCACGGAAAAACACTTCTAAACAGCGTGACCGAATAGCAGGAGGAATCTCCTCTGGCGAACGTGTCGTCGCCCCAACTAAGCGAAAATCGGCTGGCAAACCTTTTTGAAAAATATCATGTATATACGTTGGAATCATCGAATTTTCTTCACTATAGTACGCACTTTCCAAAAATACTTTCCGATCTTCTAACACCTTTAACATTTTGTTCATTTGAATTGGATGTAATTCACCAATCTCATCAATGAACAAAATACCACCATGCGCATCTGTTACAGCCCCTTTTTTCGGCTGTGGGATACCCGCTTGCCCCATTGCACCTGCCCCTTGATAAATCGGATCATGGACTGAACCAATTAATGGGTCTGCAATACCACGTTCATCAAATCTTGCTGTCGTCGCATCAAGTTCGATAAATGTTGCATTCGTACGAAATGGAGATTTCGGATTGCGTTTCGCTTCTTCCAATACAAGGCGTGCTGCCGCTGTCTTCCCGACACCTGGCGGACCATATATAATTACATGTTGCGGATTCGGACCACAAAGAGCCGCTTTCAACGACTTAATCCCGTCCTCTTGCCCTACAATATCTAAAAAGGATGTAGGACGTACCTTCTCCGCAAGCGGCTCTGTTAAAGAAATCTCACGCATTTTACGAAGCTGTTCTAATTCTTTTTTCGATTCTCGATCAATTGAAACTTTTTGTGTTCGCTGATTTCGAAGTAAATGCCAAAAATACAATCCGACAATTACACCAAAAACAAGTTGAACAAGTAAAAATATATTTGTCCAGCTCATAATTTATTTCCTCCCGCAATGTTTTATCATTTAGTATTTCCGCGGAGGAACATAGCTAAACATAAAGAAAAACAGCAATTATAAAAATTGCTGTTTCTTCTTCGCACTATGCAGATGTTTTTGTATCAAGTACAGTACCGTCTTGTAACACCAATTTCGGCGGTTCATTATCAGCTACTGTTTCTTTCGTCAGAATACACTTCTCGATATCTTTGCGAGATGGAAGTTCGAACATTACATCAAGCATTAAGCCTTCAATAATAGAACGAAGTCCACGAGCACCTGTTTTACGTTCAATTGCTTTTTTCGCAATCTCAACTAGTGCACCTTCTTCAAACTCTAACTCAACATCGTCAAGCTCCAATAATTTTTGGAATTGCTTAACAAGTGCATTTTTCGGTTTCGTTAAAATATCTACAAGAGCATCTTCATCAAGCGGCTCTAGGTTCGCAATAACTGGAAGACGACCGATAAACTCCGGAATTAAACCGAATCTTAAAAGATCCTCTGGTAAAACGTGAGATAAAACATGCTTCTCATTTACATCAGCATTTTTCTTCTCGGCACCAAATCCAATTACTTTCTCACCAAGGCGACGTTTAATAATTGGCTCAATGCCATCAAACGCTCCACCACAAATGAATAGGATGTTCGTTGTATCAATTTGAATGAACTCTTGATGCGGATGCTTACGACCACCTTGAGGTGGAACGCTCGCTACAGTACCTTCTAAAATTTTCAGAAGTGCCTGCTGTACACCTTCACCAGATACATCACGTGTAATTGATGGATTTTCGGACTTACGTGCCACTTTATCAATCTCATCAATATAAATGATTCCTTTTTCCGCTTTCTCTACATCATAATCAGCTGCTTGGATTAATTTTAGTAAGATGTTTTCTACATCTTCCCCTACATAACCAGCTTCTGTTAAAGATGTTGCGTCCGCGATTGCAAATGGAACATTTAAAATACGCGCTAATGTTTGTGCCAATAATGTTTTACCACTACCAGTTGGCCCAATAAGTGAAATATTACTCTTCGCTAATTCTACATCATCAATTTTACTGTTAGAATTAATGCGTTTGTAATGGTTATATACCGCTACCGCTAGTGCTTTTTTCGCGTTATCTTGTCCGATGACATACTCATCTAAGATTTCACGAATTTCTACCGGTTTCGGTACATCTTTGAATTCTACTTCTTCGTCCTTCGCAAGCTCCTCTTGTACAATTTCAGTACAAAGTTCGATACACTCGTCACAAATGTAAACACCTGGACCTGCAACTAACTTTCGAACTTGCGTTTGTGTTTTACCACAGAAAGAACATTTTAATTGACCTTTTTCATCATTAAATTTAAACATATTTTCACACCCCTTACAAAGTGCTAACCTCTTGCCTTCGTATGTACACGATAAATGTATCGTATGTAAATACATATTATGTCACTACGTGGCGAGAAATACAAATAATATGACTAGTTATGTACAAATAAAAAAATTTTAAAACTTTTGAAATATGTATATTCGACTTGTAAAGGAAGTTTTCCTTCTTCATCGAAAAGTTTTATAAATATATTTCTATATTTATAAAACAAGGCACGATTAAAATCGCGCCTTGTTATTTTATTATGCAGCGTTGTCTACTAAGAAGTCTACAGCTTTACGCACTTTAAGGTCTTCAGATAAAGCGTCTACGCTTCCAAGAGCTTGCTTGATAGCGTCTACTGGCATACCGTACATTTCAGCCATTTTTTCAACTTCTGCAGTTACTTCTTCTTCAGTAACTTCGATGTTTTCAGCTTCAATGATAGCTTCAAGAACAAGATTGATTCTTACGCGTTTTTGAGCGTCTTCTTTCATTTGCTCTTTTAACTTGTCAGCGTCAGTACCTGTGAATTGGTAGTAAAGCTCAAGGTTCATGCCTTGTTGGCTTAAACGTTGCTCGAATTCACGAACCATACGATCTAACTCAGTGTCGATCATAGCTTCTGGAATCTCGATTTCAGCGTTAGCAGCAGCTAATTCTACTACTTCGTCACGTACTTTGTGCTCAGCTTCGTGCTTTTTGCCTTCTTCTAAGTTTGTGCGAAGTTTTGTTTTTAATTCATCAAGAGTTGCAACTTCTTCGTCAGCTTCTTTAGCGAACTCGTCGTTTAACTCAGGAAGTTCTTTTGTTTTGATTTCGTGAATTGTTACTTTGAATGTAGCTGGTTTACCAGCTAATTCAGCAGCGTGGTACTCTTCTGGGAATGATACTTCAACTTCTTTAGAATCACCAGATTTAAGACCAATTACTTGCTCTTCGAAACCAGGGATGAAAGTACCAGAACCGATTGCAAGAGAATAGTTTTCGCCTTTTCCGCCTTCAAATGCTTCGCCATCAACGAAACCTTCGAAGTCGATTACAGCTGTATCACCGTTTTCAACAGTTCCTTCTTCTTTAACAACTAGTTCAGCTTGACGCTCTTGTAAAGATTTTAATTCGTTCTCTACATCTTCGTCAGTTACAGTTGTTTCAACTTTTTCTACTGCTAAACCTTTGTACTCACCTAATTTAACTTCAGGTTTCACTGTAACTTTTGCAGTGAAGATAAGGTTAGCATTTTTTTCGAACTTCTCGATGTTGATTTCAGGATGATCAACTGGGAAGATACCAGCTTCATCGATCGCTTCACCGTATGCTTTTGGTAAGATGATATCTAAAGCATCTTGGTATAAAGATTCGATACCAAAGCGTTGTTCGAATAACGGACGAGGCATTTTCCCTTTACGGAAACCTGGTACGTTAATTGTTTGTACTACTTTTTTGAACGCAGCGTCGATAGAGTTGTTTACTTCTTTAGCATCAACTTCGATTGTTAAAACGCCTACGTTACCTTCTAATTTTTCCCATTTTGCAGCCATTTATTCTTTCCCTCCAACTATAATAATGTATGCACATACCTCTATAGATTAAAATCTTCATTATCTCTTTTTTGAAATAACAAAAGTACAAATAATCCTCTAGCAAAAGCTTTCAGATATAATGTTCCAATCTACTAATTGCCTAAAAGACAACTACGGTATATTTTGTTCGAGAATAATATGAAACATATTAAGTAAGAGAATTACACTTCTCTTCTCTTACAAACAGGCAGATTTCTGCCTTTTGCAACCCTTACATTATAACATAGAATATGCTCGTTTCAAGAACCGAACGATTCTTTTTCATAATTATACGGGCAAATATCCTTCTCTTTCAACACGTAATAACCATTGATAGGCAATATGAAACTCTTCTAATTCAATATTATACGCTGTCATAAGCTCTTCTTCATCAATAGTCAATCCGAAACGCTTTCTTCCAATTCTCTCTAAAACAGCAGCCCAAATCTCCACTTTATCCATTAATAGAGCGAATGGGAAAACGCTAATTCGCAATTCTTTCCAATATGTAACCATCGCATCAAATATATCGGGATAATTTTGCTCTAATCGGCTTGATAATGTATGTATAATGTTATTGGATTGCTCCTCATTATGACCTGTAAATGCTGGAATCACCTTGATCGTATTTCCAAACTTTTCTACCTCTATCTCTTCTTCTATTTGATTTTCTATCATTTTATATAAAATAGAAGTTTTCAAATAAGGGTGCTGTTTTTCGTCTATTAAAAATTTCTTTAAAATAGGTAATGCAAGATCCAAGTCTTTTAACGAAAGTTGCTGAATCGCTCTTAGCTTTTGCCCAAAGTTTTCTCCAAACATTTCATTAGTAAACTCATCCAATTCAAAATTCGAATCGACTAGTGACGTATCTACTTCACTTAACATACCTTCTGCAAATAAAGCGAGCTGTGCTAATTTTTCCTTTTGCTCAGGCATTACATCTTTCGTTTGCAAAACCTTTTCAACGATTTCAATGACACCTTCATAATCATTTGTTTGAACTAAAATCGTCACATATGTTTCAAGAATATCACCAAATAATACAGCTCCTGTTTCAAGTAACTGTTCACATTTGTCTTTCGCTTCTTCCATATGTTTTAATTCTAACAAACAAATAACAGAAGCGAGTTCCGTTTGTTCCGTTTCTGCATTATACTGACGTAATATTTCAAAGCAGCGCAATGCATCTTCGAATTTCCGCTCTTTCAGTGCTAAAAAACCTTCATCAATATATCGCTCTGATAGTTGTGGAAACAATACGACCGTATTTTCTTTTTTATCCATACGTCCGCCTCTTTTTCTAGATTTTAATTATCTTTAAAGTAAATATATCAAATGAGTAATAAGAACACAACATCCCAAAACCCTTTGTTTGAAATATGGGAATATTTAATTTTTACATTTCGATATAAACAAATCCTTACTAAAAATTAAAAATGTACAAATAAAAATCCTCAGCAATTAAAGCAGAGGATTCATCATTAATGGAAAGCTTTTATAATAGTGGGGTATATAACAAGGGTAATAATTTGGAGAACAATAATTGCCATAACAATCATGCTAAAATAGAAGATTGGTTTACTTCGCTTCATTAAAAACATAATAATAAGCATCGTACAAGCAAACAAACTTAAGAAGAACAAACTCGTTGTCGAACTAAGTATACCACTCGGGACAAAGAACAATAACACTACACTACAAGTACCTATAATTCCAAATAACCATTCCATTCATTCACTCATTCCCTTTCCCTCTCATGGCAGTTTTTTTACTAAGCGATTAAATGTTTTACAACATCAACTACATACGTTAATTTCTCATACGCTACAAATCCAAAAGCAACTGTTAAACCCGTTACAATTAATCCTTTCATCATTTCTTCCTCCTCGTTTTATCGTTGTTACCTTTATTATAGAGGATTAGCAATTTGTTACCATCGAACTTCCTTACAGTTACCTTACAGAATTGTAAGATTTCAAAATGGATAGAAAAAAACCTCATATTACTTGAGAGGTTTTCACGGAATTTCTCTATAATTACTTGCAAAATTAACTTTTTCTCCTGGTTATTTTTCGGAGAATCCACTCTTAAACTGATAGATTTACTAAATAACTTAGGGTTGAAATAATTATTTGTTACTTTTCTTAACTTACCTTCAAATGTTTTTAATTATAAGAAAACACTTTATTGAAATCGTGTTAATATATTTTTATACAATTAAGAATTTAATTTAAAAGGGGGATTATGTATGTTTAAAAAAATGGCTGCAGATGTATTAGGGCTAAGCGATGTAGGTTCTGTCATTACACCGAAAGATTACGATAAAGTTGATGCTGATGATTACGTGATGCATGAAGATGGGGAGAAAATTTATTTTTTAATCAAATCAAAATCAGATGAATATTGTTTCACAAACAAAGGATTAATCCACCTAGATGGTACAAGTGCAACAAGTAAAAAACGTACACTACGCCGCTTTAGTTATAGTAAGTATCAAATTAAAAACGTAGCACTTGAAACTGCAGGAACGATTGATTTAGACGTAGAAATTAAGTTCCAGATGGGGGATGAGCATTATTCAATTGATGTTCATAAAAAACATATTGAAGAATTAAAAGATTTATATAAGGCTTTACTTAAAATAGAAGAAATTTCATACGACAACGATATTACATTACAGTATGCACATAAAAGTCTAGATATGGCATCTAACGCTTTCAGCCGTATTTCAAACGCACAAGTAAATTTAGCAGAACAATTTAAAGAAATGAACGAGATCGCCTTTAACTGGCTCGTTGATACGAAGAAACAATATAACGTGAAAGATTATGGTTTTGTATTTGAGAAGTTTATTAATAACTAAACAAGAAACCCTTGTTATCAAAAGATAACAAGGGTTTCTTAGCGTCCCAGGAGAGATTTGAACTCCCACTCCGCCCATTTCCGTACTATTTTATATATTTTGATCGCAGTCTTAATATATCTTCTCCTTCACGAATGCCTGCCGATCCCTTCCTCACATTTTTTACAACAGTCCAATCTGGGTTAGTTTCATCACCGATGTTCTGTACTGTAAAGTTGCCATCACCATATTTCCGGTGACCTTCTGCCAATTTCTCTGTTAAATCATTCTCATTTGATCTAGCCATCTTTGCGCCATCTCCCTTTTTTATACAACCTTCTTAAACTGTCCAACCAATCACACGTCCAGTCAATTGGAGATTCTCGTTTTCCGCTTCTATTAATTGTAACACACTGTCGGGGATAAGTTCCGATAACGGCTGCTTAATCGTACTAGAATGGTAAAAAGTTTTATAATATTCTAAGTGAACAATTGGGATAATATAGATATGGATTTAAGTTTCATCATAAGCCTATTGATTCTTTAAATTAAACAAGAGAAATAGGGCGCATAAATAGCGCTCTTTTCTTAATGCACTTTAATCTGTTGTATATAATAATTATCATATGTTACTTTATATTTTTTACACCTCTTGCACATACATCAATTTTTAAACAAACAAAAAACCTTGTTATCAAAAGATAACAAGGTTTTTTTAGCGTCCCAGGAGAGATTCGAACTCCCGACCGTACGCTTAGAAGGCGTATGCTCTATCCGGCTGAGCTACTGGGACATGGAGCGGGTGAAGAGAATCGAACTCTCGACCAGAGCTTGGAAGGCTCTTGTTTTACCACTAAACTACACCCGCATATGTTATTTTATTTTTCTTCGTTAGCGCTGTTGCCCTATCGACAATATTTATTATATGTATAACCATACATAAAGTCAACACCTTTTTTAAAAGAGGATAATTTTTCTTATCCTCTTTTAAAAACTGCTTGTTCAACTAGTTGTCCGTCTAATGTTTCAAAACGAACTTCCATTTGATTTTCATCCATTTCTAATAAAGCAAATGTCTTTTCTACACGCTGACGTGGCAATAAAATACTGCCTGGATTAATAAATAAAACGTCATCGATTAATTCTGCACCTAATACGTGAGAGTGTCCGAAGCATGCAACTTGCGCCCCTACCTCTTCCGCATGGTACGCTAATGTTTGTAATGTCATTTTCACGTTATGACGATGTCCGTGCACAACTACGAAACGAATGCCATCTACATCAGTTACAATTTCATCTTGAAAGTTAGCGTAATCACAGTTCCCTTTTACAACATGGAAACCTTGCAGCTCTTCATGAGCAGGCGTTAGCTCTGAATCACCGCAATGAATCATGACATCTACTTTTCCTTCATAGTTCTCTTTCAACTGCTGTAATTCCTTCACGGAGCTATGACTATCGCTTACGATTAAAGCTTTCATCAATCTCTCTCCCTTATTCTCCTAAAAACCATTCAGGGATTTTTTCTTCTAGCTTACGAAGAGCACGTCCACGGTGGCTAATGGCATTTTTCTCATCTGAACTTAGTTCCGCCATCGCTCTTTTATATTCTTCCACATAAAAAATCGGATCATATCCAAAGCCGTTTTCCCCGCGGCGCTGCTCTAAAATATACCCTTCGCACGTCCCGTTTACAATGACAGGCTTTTTATCCCCTTCAGGGAAAGCCACTGCTAATGCACAGTAGAAACGAGCTTTACGCTTTTCAAACGCTATTTCATTTAATTCTTGTAACACTTTATCAATATTCGCTTGATCATCTTTCGGCTCTCCAGCAAAACGAGCTGAATACACGCCTGGTTTTCCATTTAAAGCATCTACAATAAGACCTGAATCATCCGCGATTACGATCGCATTCAGCTGTCTACTCAGACTATCCGCTTTTAAGATCGCATTTTCTTCAAATGTTTCACCAGTTTCTTCGACTTCTTCAATATGAGGAAAATCGTGCAATGATTTTACTTCTAAATCAAATCGCTCAAATAACTCAGCAAATTCACGTACTTTCCCTATATTTTTTGTCGCTACAACAACTTGTTTCATACTTTCCACCTCTACTCTATATGAGATACGATGTCACCTAACGCTTCTTTTTGCATGTCGATTAGTTGGAAGATACCTTGTTCCGCAGCATCAAGTAATTCATTTAACTGCGCTCTGCTAAACGTCGCCTCTTCTCCAGTTCCTTGCACTTCAACAAACTGACCTTTTCCAGTCATAATTACGTTCATATCAACGTCTGCTTTAGAATCTTCTGCGTAGTTTAAATCTAAAACAACACCTTGCTCTTCAACAATTCCTACTGACGTTGCTGCTAAATAATCTTTTACTGGAATTTTAGATACTTTTTCTGCTTGTAATAACTTCTCAAACGCTAATACCATTGCTACATATGCACCTGTAATAGAAGCAGTTCTCGTTCCACCATCCGCTTGAATAACATCACAATCAATCCAAACCGTTCTCTCACCAAGTGCTTCTAAGTCAACTACCGCACGTAATGCTCGTCCAATTAAGCGCTGGATTTCCATTGTACGTCCTGTTACTTTCCCTTTACTTGATTCCCTAATTGTACGTTGTTCTGTTGCACGTGGAATCATCGCATATTCAGCTGTTACCCAGCCCTTTCCTTCTCCACGCATAAACGGTGGGACACGCTCTTCAATTGTCGCTGAGCAAATTACCTTTGTATCCCCAACCTCAATTAATACTGATCCCTCTGGATGTTTTAAATAATTCGTATGAATATGTATATGGCGTAATTCTGTTTTCTCTCTACCATCTACTCGCATAAAAATAACCTCCTCATAACTACTTGTTAGTATAGCCAAATTTAAATGTATGATATGTATACAATAAAAGAAGAGGAACCCAAAAAGCAATTCCCCTTTCTTACTTAAGTATATCAAATTATTGAAGATTAAAAACTACCTGTATTCACGTTTTCTGGACGATCGACAGGTTTTATTAACTTTCCGCCCTTTTCATCTATAAGATTCGCTTTACCATTTACTTCAATAGAAACACTTTTCACGCCTTTCTTTTCTGTTAAAGATAAAACTAACGACTTCAATACGTAATTTGAAACCATATTTTTATCTGGGTTTATAAATATATTTTCATTAAAGTTTAATGTAAGATTTCCATCTTGTAACTTCGGATTCGTAATCAACTTAACTCCTGGATTAAAATCATTCAGAAGCGATTGATGAATCGGTCCTTTTACAAGTTCATCTACAATTGCTGCATAATCATTTTCTTTTCCTTCTACAACGCGGCGTGTTACTGGTACGTAGTATTGCTGCTTATTATTATTTTGTGCCATAAAATAAAGTGTAACCGGTTTTGTATTTGTTACATCCGCTACTTGTTCATCATCGAAGTTGATACCATTAGCACGGCTCACCCCTTCACCAATCGGTGTACCACCAACAGGCATCTTTGCCAATTTCTCACCATTTATTTGGAACTGCACTTGTTTTATTTCTTTAAATTGCGTCAACGTCCAGGCTATTGACTCAACCATCTGACGCTCTTCCTCTTTTGCATAGTTTTTCATTTCTTTAGAGAAATCAATGACTGCCGTCCCATCTTTTTTCAAATCTAGTGTCATCGATGTATTCGCTGGAATGACTGCACGGAACCCATTCGGTAATAAATTCGTTACCGGTCCATCTTTCACAAGGTACTCTAACGTTTGCTGAATGACCTCATTCGCTTTCGGAGTAGGTATAGCTAACGTTTGCGGTACAACATAGCCATTTTTATCAACAAGGTATAGTTCTCTATTCACCGTTTGTCCTTGCTTATCTTTCTTAGCTACTTCTTTCTTTCCACCCTCTGTATACGTAACTTGTTTTGGCGGATCAATTTGTTCCGTTGCTTTCTCCTGATTTATAAAGCCACACCCTGTTAGTAAAACAGCGCTCACAGTAGCACCAACAACCCATTTAAAAGTGGATTTAGGCATGCCATTCCCCCCTAAAATCTAAGTTTGTACTATTATGTATACGAGCTGTTTCACTTTTTAGAACAAGCTGTGCTTCCTATAAACAAAAAAACTCCTGATTTCTCAGGAGCTCACTTATATGGATTCTACTATTATTCTTTTTCTAAATGAATATGTTTCACATTTTCAATCGGTTGACCGAACCATTTTGATGCAATTTCTTTAAATAGGCCTATTTTTCCTGTCGTTAAGAAGAGATGATCACTTTGTTCCTCTCCCTCATTCAACATTTTACTATGGTATAAAATTGTACTTACTTCGCGCGCTGTTTCATCACCTGAACTAATGAGTTGTACTTTATCTCCCATTACTTTTTTAATAACAGGACCTAAAATTGGATAATGTGTACAACCTAAAATAAGTGTATCAATATCAGTATTTTTCAGCGGTTGCAACGTTTCTCGTACAACTTCATACGCCATTTCACTTTCAAAATTCCCACTCTCTACAAGCTCAACGAAAGGCGGACACGCTAAACTTTCTACCATAACACGGTTATTAATAGACTTTAGCGCTTCTTCGTATGCACCACTTTTCACCGTTCCAATCGTTCCAATAATCCCAACATGATACGTGTTTGTCACTTTTAAAGCTGTACGTGATCCTGGGTGAATAACTCCTACCACTGGAATTGGTAATTGTTTCTGCATCTCTTCTAATACAACCGCGGTTGCTGTATTACACGCAATAACTAACATTTTGATATTTAAATCTAGTAAATGCTCCGTCATTTCCCACGTAAATTGACGCACTTCTTCTCGAGAACGTGGACCATAAGGGCAACGTGCCGTATCCCCTAAATATATAATACGCTCTTTCGGCAACTGACGAATTAATTCCTTCGCTACTGTTAAACCGCCAACTCCTGAATCGATAACACCGATTGCTCTATTCAACTTCATCACCCGTTTTCTCATTCATCATCTTATTTTATCATTATATTTTACACACTTTAAGTTCGCTAACTTAAACTGCTTCTGTATGAAAATTTTCATTTGTACCTGTATAGACTAGGACTTTTTTATTTTGCTCCTTTTTTTCATAATTTGCAAGACAGAAAAATAACCGACCTTCTATATGAAAGTCGGTTTCTTCTATATAAAGCGCGTATTTATTGCTCCATCTTTTTTTGGAAAGAAGACATTCCTATTAATAAGAAGAAATGAGAAGAAATTAAAATGACAATTAAAATAAAATTCAAACGATAACTATTTGTAGATTCCATAATTTTGCTCGCTACAGCTGGTCCAAATGCCATACCGAAAAAGTTAATTAAATTATATAAACCAAGACCGACTCCAACTTTAGTTGGATGTAATGTTTTCGGTATAAATGTGTTTAATGATACTTGAATAGCTGAATAACTCATAAATGTTAAAATAATCGCCACTACAATAACGACTATGTTCCCATTCGGAATAAACCCTAAAATTAAAAAGCCAACGATCATAATGACAGACGCTACATAAATCATATTCACATTTCCAAAGGAAGGGACAATTTTTCCAGTAATAAAACTAGATACAATACCAAAGAGTGATGCAATAAACAATGCAATTCCGATAACGAATGGAGACAATCCGTGCTCTCTTCCTAACAGCAATGGTAATAATAATAAACTAGCACATAACGCCACATTCATTATAAATCCGACCGCTATTAAACGAAGAAATGGTTTATTTGCAAACAACTCAATATCAATAAATGGATGCTCCGCGTTCTTCATACGAACCGTGAATAAAAATAAGAAAACTACCGATAACACAAATAGCCAACTATTAATATTTACACCTAATAAAACAGTCGTAATGAACGCAAATAATAACACCGCTCCAATGTAATCAAAATGAAACGCTTCATCCGTATGCTGTGCTTCTTCTGGCATAAATTTTATAAGTAAGAAAATCCCAACTACTGAAATAACCATAAATAAAAATAAATATGGCCAACCCAATGTATTTGTAATAGCCCCGCCAACTAAAGGACCAATACCTATTGCTAATGCAATAGAAGAACTGATCATCGCTAATGCATCAGGCTTCTTATCAGGAACAACTAATTTTGCCACTGCAATCATACTAAGCGCAATAAACGCCGCTCCTCCACTCGCCTGCACTAATCTTGCAAGAATGGTAATCGTATAAGATTGATTCATAAATCCAATAATAGAACCCGCTACAAATATGATGATTGAAATAATTAATAGTTTTTTTACACTGTAACGATCAGCCAGCTTCCCATAGATCATCGAACCAATACCGACAACCAAGGAATAACCTACTACAACCCACCTTACTTTCGATT
This sequence comes from Bacillus pretiosus, assembly GCF_052947655.1. Classification (NCBI taxonomy): domain Bacteria; kingdom Bacillati; phylum Bacillota; class Bacilli; order Caryophanales; family Bacillaceae; genus Bacillus; species Bacillus pretiosus. The sequence goes on from NZ_CM129593.1 coordinate 4,347,342, forward strand.
GGCTAATGGATAAATCATTAGCAATATCTTCTAACGCTACATTAAATAAAACCGCATTCATCGGTCCTAATAAAACGATAAAACATAATGTGAAAACAAACCATTTTGAATGGTTACTTATATCTTTCCCCATGTGTAACACCTCTCCTGATTGTAGTAGCTGCAAATGAAAATAAAGTTGTTTAGCGCTTCTCTCAACACTAAACAACTTCATCAAATGTATAAATTTATCGCGCGACAAACTGAATTCGAAACGAAACATGTACGTTGTTCGATATTCATGGAACTATCATAGTTTCAGCATTACAGTTTGTCAACGAAAAATATACAAAGTAAACTAAATTAGTGTTTTTAGTTTACTTTGTTCAAAAATTGTTATACACTAATTTCGAATCCGATATAAGGAGGACTGACGTGGTTATTCAAGTTTGCAATTTCTAACTTAATAAAATTAAGTAAATAAAGAGCTTTTATATAGAAGAAACATTATAGGAGGATTATGATGAAGAAAAAAATGTTAGTCGTATTAACGAGCGTAGAAAAATATCCAAATTTAAATAGAGCTACTGGTCTTTGGCTTGGTGAAGCTGTCCATTTCGTTAAAAAAGTAGAAGAAGCTGGTTACGAAGTAGATTATGTCAGCCCACAAGGCGGTTATACACCAATTGATCCGCATAGTTTAGCAATGGCGGAGAGCATCGATTGGGAATGGTATCAAAAGAAAGAATTTATGAATCGTCTCGGTTCTACAATGAAACCGAGTGAAGTGAATCTAGCAGACTACTCCGTCATTTATTACGCAGGCGGTCACGGTGTAATTTGGGACTTCCCAGAAAATAAAGAACTTCAAATGATTAGCCGCAACATTTATGAAAATGGCGGAATCGTTTCCTCTGTTTGTCACGGAGCTGCTGGTTTATTTCATATCACATTAAGTAATGGGGAACGTTTAATTAGTGGTAAAAAAGTAACAGGTTTTTCAAACGAAGAAGAAAAACTAGCTGAATTAGATCAATTTGTTCCATTTTTAACAGAAGATGAACTCATTAAAAATGGAGGACTTTACGAAAAAGCTGCGCAACCTTGGGAAGCTTATGCTATAGAAGATAATCGTGTTATCACTGGTCAAAACCCAGCTTCAGGTGGTTCAGTAGCTAAATTAGTATTACAACACGTAAACAAATAACAGGTGATAAAAAAAGCAGGTTTTCCATTATCATAGGAAAACCTGCTTTTTTACGAAATCATTTGCAAAATAGCAATAACTTCTTTTTCAATTTCGGAATCATCAATTGTATCTATATACTCTGGTTTAAAAAGTTGATACTTCTTCAATTGATAAAAATCAAGTATCGCTTTCTTTAACGTAATATCGTACTGAATACAAAAAGAATGATCTATAATACGTCTTAACATCACATCATCTTGCACCATAAATAATTGTGCGTTCATTTTATTAAAGTAGCCTTGTTCCATACCCGCTTCAAAAAACATTTGCAAATTATGATTACGATTTTGTTGTGCAGTGACTAGCTGATCAGATAAATGCGGATATGCCTCTTTCAAATCTTGTAAAAAGACATCAGAAATATATGTCACACATTTTAAAGAGTGGATAAACGTCTTTTGGAAACGTTCTGCAAAAGACATACTTTCATCTTGATTATCCGCATCTCCTTCAAGAAGATAGTTCATAAAATCTTCTACCACCGCTTCAATAATCTCATCTTTTGAAGAAAAACGTTTATATAAAGTAGCTTTACTAATATCCATATATTTCGCAATTTCATCTATTTTCAATTGGCTAAAACTCGTTTTTCTAATAACGGGCTTTATTTTATTAATATAAGTATTTGCACACGCAACTTTTCTCATTAAAAGAGCCTCCCCTTTTGTCCATACAAAATAGTATAGCAAATTCACGATTAATTATAAATGAAGTCACTATACTCAATACATCTTTTTAGTTTAAATCTTTTTCATTTACACTACTGAAAAAATGCCCGCTACCTTTATGAGTAGCGAGCACCTTTTCTATAATTTATTTACAGCTCTTCTTATAGCTTTCCCTATTTCCATACTAGACTGCGGGTTTTGCCCTGTAATTAAACGCCCATCTACTACTACATGCGGTGTGAAATTTGGAGCAACATAAAACAAAGCTCCTTCTTCTTTCAATTTACTTTCTAATAAAAACGGCACTCGCTTTTCTAAATGCACAGCTTTTTCCTCATCGTTTGTATAACCTGTTATACGCTTACCGGCAACAAAAAACGAGCCATCTTTATTTTTCACACCGACTAAAGAACTTACTCCGTGACAAACAGCCGCTACAATCCGATTATTGTTGTACATATTCTCAATCAAATTTGCAACATATGGATTACCTGGAAAATCTACAATTGCCCCGTGCCCACCACCAAATAAAACCGCATCATAATCCGAAAAATGAACATTTGAGATCGGCTTCGTATTTTGCAATAAAGAAGCGACATACTTAAATTCACGAGGTATCCCGTTCGGAATAGACACTCTATCAATAGGTACTTTACCGCCCTTTATCGACACAATATCAACATCGAACTTAGCTTTTTTAAATACATTATAAGGAGCTGCGAGCTCTTCCAGCCACAAACCAGTCGGGTGTCCATTCATATCATGAGCGCTTGTTGAAACTAACAATATCCTTTTCAACATATCCCCCCTCCTTACTACCTATTTATGTATGGAATGTTCTTATCATTCATATAGCAAGCGGAAAAAACGATAACAACAAGTTGACTTTTATACAAAAGGTCAGCTTGTTGTTATCGTTTGAATTCTTTCGTACGAAGATTTTCACAACCTTATAACTTTTATCTCCAACGCCACGCAATCGTGTTATCCTCCATATGAATAGCAGGTATATCAATCCCTAAATACCGCTGATTATCCTCATCAAAAACAGACCAATTTCCTTCATATAAAAATTCAGGATCTATGCTTTCAAAATCAAATCCACTATCTTCGTCTACCATCTCACGAAAATATTTTTGGAACGGTTTACTATTTTCATATAGACGAATTGTTCCATACATCCATGGCATGTCTCCAAAAACATCTTTAATTTCACCTATCTCCATATCCTTAAAATACAACTTCATATTTGCACCTTCTTATTTGTAAATGACACAGATACCTACCCTGAATGCCTCATCATGTTCTAAAGTAGTTATTTTTAACGTTTCTTTCTTAAACATATCTTCCTTCTCAAAGTCTGAAATACCTTTTTAAGTTCAAAATATAAACAGAAAAATAGCCGACTCTTCATATAAAAGTCGGCTTTCTTTTTATAGTTCGAGCTCTCCCATGCGAAGAAGCTCAACAACTGCTTGTGAACGTCCTTTAACTCCTAGCTTTTGCATTGCGTTTGAGATGTGGTTGCGTACTGTTTTTTCACTGATAAAAAGTTCACCTGCAATTTCCTTCGTTGTTTTATCTTGAACCAGTAATTCAAATACTTCTCTCTCTCTCTTTGTGAGTAACGGTTTAGATTGATACGCTTTTTCCTTCAACTGGTATAAACCTCCTTGCTTAAGCCAGAGCCGTGTATGTGTAAGTTGGGTGTTTATTTAGTCAAGATATTGTATGAACGAAATGTGCGGGTGGTGAATGAAAATAGGCTTTATTTCACATGTTATTTTAGACTTTTATACAGTGCAGACACTCTTTGTATCCACTCACTTTTCATTACGCCATATTTGTTCTAGTAATATGCTGACAACTGTACCTACGAACAAACCATTTCCGAATATATATTGCATAACAGATGGCAGTGATTGGAGTGCTCCAGACGGTAAAAACATAACACCGCTTCCAAATAATACAGAAACTCCTAAAACCGTTACATTCCTTTCGCTCATTGGCACTTGTTTTATATTATGAAACCCAATTCCAATTAACTGTACGAACGAAGCCATTAAAACCGCAGATGCGACAGCGGGTGGTAACGATGCTAAGTAACGAATAATATTTGGAAACAACGACATTACGACTAGTAACAAACATGCTAGTAAGAACGATCGTATATATTTTTGTTTCGTTAAACGTATAAATCCTGCCGTTGCTGGTAACGGCACGACACCTACAGTTGAAAATACAGAAGAAATGATATGCGAAATCCCTCCAACCCACGTACCACCCTTCAACTGTTTTTGTTCAATAGTCCCCTTTTGAATGGTAGCTTGATTAATTGCTATAATAGCTGCCACTGTATTTGAAACTAAAATACATACCATAACGAAACTGGATACAGCCATACCTGTATTCCACTTTGGAAGTCCCCAAGCAAATATTTGCGGAAGTTGCACAAAATGAGTTACTTGAGATGGAATCGTCATTTTTCCTGCAATGAGAAAAAGAATCCACCCACTAATTAATCCTATTAAAACCGCATAACTTTTGACAAAACCTTTTCCGAAGTTAGATAGTATAATAACGAAAAGAAATATGCTAAACGCAATTATCGCTGTAAATCCATCGATTTGAGAAACAGTAGCAGTAATTCCTAGCATTCCTTTTAGAAATACACCGCTTAATTGTAAACATAATAAAAGTAAAAACGTCCCTGTCACAAGCGGCGTGAATAAAAATAAAATACGTCCGATAAAACCAGTGACTCCTAATCCTATTAAAATAACACCGGAAATTATCATTCCTAATTCTAAAATTTGCAACGTACTATGTAATTGATCTTGCCCGGCCGTTGCATAAGCAAGTACGGTAAATACTCCAACCCACGATCCAGCTGGTCCATCCGCAATTGGTAGTCTATGTCCAAGCCACCCTTGTAAAAAAGAAGATATACCAACTACAAAAAACGTACGCTGCATTAAATAAAATATTTCTTCCGTTGTAAGATAAAATAATCCGCCAACGACAATTGGTAGTGCGATTGAATTCGCTAATAAAAATATAAACCATTGCAAAGTTCCCATAATATGATTTTGGTTATGTTGATTGTCCAAATTTTTCATCCTTTCTAGCTTCCCTGTAAGAAATATATTGCAAGCATAACAAAGAAGGGTTCTACACTCACAATTAGAACCCTCCTCAAAACATTTACACGATTCTTTTACACAAGATTATTTAATTCCACCTCATTTAAACTTCCAACAACAATATTCCCTTTATGCACGACTAAACGTTTCTCTGTTTGACGCGCTACCGCTTCAGCAGTACATGTTGCATTCGTCAAAACAAAACTCGCTTCATCTCCTACATTCGGCCATGCTCGCTTCCCTTCATTGTTTAACGTTTCTTTTCCTCCCGTAATAAAGTGAAGGGCTTTTCCTAAAGACCTTTCGTCACTCCAGCCAAAACGTTCCGCTAATCGATTTGCCTTTTGCAGCATATCACCTGTGCCAAACGGTGACCAATGATCAGTAATACTATCATTTCCTAATGAAACTTTCACACCTTTTTTATCTAATAACGGAATTGGGATTACTTGTTTCCCAATTGGCACCGTTGAAGTAATATCAATATTTAAAGCAGCTAGTCTTTCCGCCACTTCTTCAACTTCTTTATCCGTAACACCACCAAGTCCAAGTGCATGACTAATTGTTACGCGACCTTGCCATCCCGCTTCTTCTGTTAAACTTGCCAATCGCTTCATCGTAAACGTCCCAAGATTATTCGCATCATGCAGATGAATATCAACATCCGCATTAAATTCTACTGCGATATCCATAATGGTATGTAATGATTTTTCAATATCATTATCCACTGTAGCTGGATCCACTCCACCGACTAGATGCGCACCCATACGCATCGCATCTTTCACAAGTTGTACAGAATTACTACGCAATAATCCATGTTGTGGAAAAGCAACAATTCTACCAGAAACCTGATTTTTATATGTTTCCAACGCCGCTAACGTCGCCTCCAAATTACCAAGTCCAATAATCGGATCAACATTACAATGCGTTCTTATATTCGTTGCACCATTTCGAAGCAATAACGCTAACATATTTTCCGCCCTATCTTGAGCAGTTGCTAATTGCTTCGGCAGAATTTTTTCTTCTTCATTAAAACGCGTAAAAATATTCTCTGCTGGCATACAAGCTTTCCAAGGGCCACTATAATATGTCTTATCAATATGAATATGCATCTCTTCGAAAGCTGGCAAAATCAATAAACGATTAGCATCAAGAATTAATACTCCTTCCTCTTGAACAGCCCCTGCTATCATTTTTTTAATTCGTCCATCTTCAATGAGTAAACTACATAACTCTGTTTCTGTTTGGGAAATTCTCCCCTCTTCATATGTATACCCCGATTCAAGCATTACATTAGTCAGCCAATATACTGTCATCTCTATTTCCCCCACCCTTTATTAAAAGTTACCTCTTACTATAATTTTAATATCAACTGAAAATTAAGACAATTAATACGACTGTTCCCTAAAAAAAATGTAATACAACCGCATAGTCTTCTCATAAATTTCCATATAGAATAGAATTATATAGCTTGCTATAAAGTGAAACTTTGATCAGTGGGGGGGTTGTTCATCCCCCCACTGATCATTAGTTAAACCAATCGGGCTTTTACGGGCAGTTAATCCCCACCTAACTTCTTTGCTTTCGCTGAATTTTTAGGTGGAGTTCTTACTGCTCGTTAAAGCGGGATAAAAAGGAGTGGATTGGAAGATGTCAAAAAGGTTATGTAAATCCGAAACTGATAAAATGCTATTTGGTATATGTGGCGGTTTAGGAGAATATTTTGATATTAGCTCTACCCTCATTCGCATACTTTGGGTCATTGCTGTTTTATGTTTTGGGACTGGTTTTTTAGTTTATTTCATTTGTTTATTACTTATGCCACGTTCGTACTAGTGGCATCCTGCATATACTTAATCGAAATATAAAAAAATCACCTATAGAATTCTATAGGTGATTTTTTTATGAAGAATATTTCATCGTTAAATGTAATACTGCTACTTCATCTTCTTCATTTCTATAACTATGTTTTTTATTCGCTTCAAATTGAATAGAATCAAACTCATTCAATTCGTATACATCGTTTTCCACTTGAATCGATACTTTCCCTTTCATTACCGTTACAAGTTCAATAGCACCTTCATGATGAGCTTCTGGTTCATATATACTATTCGACCTTAAACAAGCACGGTGCATTTCCATCCCCGTTTCTTTCGTATAGCGGAACATCGTTTCTAAATGCCATGCTTGTCCTACATCTACTGCAAATCCTTCTCCGCAGCGCGCCACAGCTACAGGTTCTCCAACAACCATCAATCTCGATAAAGGAATCGATAACCCTTTCGTTATTTTCCAAATGACAGCTAACGTCGGATTCGTTTCACCTCTTTCTATCTTTCCTAATGTTAATTTACTAACCCCTGTTTTTTGGGCTAATTCTTCTAAACTTAATTTTTGTTCATTTCGAATTTGTCTTAATAGCTGACCTACTTGCTGAATGACTTCTTTCGTTTGCATATCTTCATGTTCTTTCATCTATAAAACCACCTTAAAGTATAAAATAGTTTACTTTTATTATTTTTAAGTATATTATACTATACATAATCATCAAATTCCGAAAGGAGTGCTATACTTCATGCGCGCAATTTTATTAGGCCTTTTATCATCAGCCTTTTTCTCCGCAACCTTTATTATTAATCGAGCGATGAATGTATCTGGAACGAGCTGGGCCTGGACAGCTTCCTTCCGTTTTTTATTTGCTCTCCCTATTTTATTCCTTATCGTTTTATTTCGCAAAAACTTAAGGGGTTTATGGGAAGAATTAAAGAAACATCCATTAGCGTGGATCGGATGGGGTTCCGTTGCTGGTATTGGTTTCTATTCTTTATTAAGTTTCGCAGCTGTCTTTTCTCCAGCTTGGCTCGTTGCTGGAACTTGGCAAGTTACTATATTAGCAGGTTTACTTTTATCACCATTATTCTTCGTTAAATTAGAAACGAAATCAGGCACAAAACTTGTACGCGGAAAAATTCCACTTCGTAGTTTATATGTCGCATTATTTATTTTACTTGGTGTAATTTGTATGCAAGCGACTGCAGCAGGTCATATTACAATGACTCAGTTCATTTCAGGTTTTTTACCTGTCGTAGTAGCAGCCTTCTTATATCCATTCGGCAACCGAAAAATGATGGAACTTGTTGGCGGACGTCTTGATACGTTCCAACGTGTATTAGGAATGGCAATAGGAAGTCTACCTATAACAATTTTACTTGGTATATATGGATTTTCTACTACCGGTATTCCAACATCCAGCCAAATGTTGCAAGGATTTTTGTTAGCCTTATGTTCTGGCGTGATTGCGACGATGACATTTTTCTTTGCTACTGACTTAGCCAAAGATAACCTCTCTCTACTTGGAGCTGTTGAAGCAACGCAAGCTGGAACGATGGTCTTTACCGTGCTTGGCGAAATTGTTTTCTTGAATGGTTCATTTCCTGGTGGTCTTTCCCTACTAGGAATGATTATTATTATGTTAGGAATGGTTGCAAATAGCGTTTTAAACCGTTCTGCTCCAGTCGTTAAGCAGAAAAAAACTGCATAAAAAAGAGTATAGTTCTCTAACAAAGAACTATACTCTTTTTTTATTGTCCCCCTATTTCGCCTTATCAGAATAGTATTTCATTAGCTGTTTATACTAAAACCTATGTTATAATACGTTTCATGCGCAATATTAGGAGGTAAATTATGTTAAAAAAAGCAATCGCTGAATTTATTGGTACATTTGTACTTGTATTATTCGGAACTGGAGTAGCTGTCATTGGCGGCGGAATTGAAGGAATTGGAACATTAGGAATCGCTATGGCTTTCGGTCTATCTATTGTGGCTATGGCATATAGCATCGGAACAATTTCTGGATGTCACATTAACCCAGCAGTATCAGTAGCTATGTTCATCAACAAAAGAATGAACGCTATGGAACTTTGTTATTATGTATTAGCTCAAATTTTAGGTGGTTTATTAGGAACTGCAACGTTAGTAACGATTTTACGCTCTGCTAAAACACCTTTAGATAATTTAGGACAAAATGGTTTTGGAACTCTTGGTTTATCTGGAGCATTTCTAGTTGAATTTATTTTAACTTTCGTATTCATTTTAGTTATCGTTGCTGTAACAGGTAAAAAAGGAAGTTCTTCTCTAGCAGGATTAGTAATTGGTTTCACATTAGTTTTAGTTCACTTATTAGGAATTCCGTTAACTGGAACTTCTGTTAACCCAGCTCGTAGTATCGCACCAGCTCTATTCGCTGGCGGAGAAGCACTTTCTCAACTATGGGTATTCATCGTAGCACCAATTCTTGGTGGTATCGTAGCAGCTATTGTTGGTAAATTCATTTTAAATACTGAAAAATAGAATTTTCAATATTTCTGAATAAAAAAAGGCGAGCCCTCATTATGAGGTTGCTCGCTTTTTTACTCTTTCATTTTAGACTTTAAGTTTGTAACTAATTGATCTACCGTTACATTTGCAAGTACGTTTTCCATCGCTTCTTGCGCTTGCATTAAAATAATTTCTAATACTGATTGAATATTAGCTCCTACTGGACATTCAATGTTGGGATTTTCATGGAAGGAAAATAGTTGTCCTTCTTCTACAACTTCCACTGCTTTATATACATCAAGTAATGTAATTTCTTCTAAATCACGAGCAAGTGTCGTACCACCTTTACCAGCTTGTACATCAACAAGTCCTGCTCTCTTCAACATTCCTGTAATGCGACGAATCACAACTGGATTTGTATTCACACTACCAGCAATCCATTCAGAGGTACAGCGAGAGTTTCGATCTATCGCAAGTAACGTTAACATATGAACACCTACTGTAAAACGACTACTAATCCCCATCTGCACACCCTCCTTTTTATTCATTCTATTAAAAGACGACTCTTATTATTATATACTATTTTTAATTTATACATAAAGAAAAAGCATGATTCCAATAGGAAATCATACTTTTCTCTCATTATTGACGCTTTATAAACTTCGCTAAATCTTTAAATTTCACTTTATCTGAGTAATTCATTACGCCATTTACGTAAATGCGGCTTGCAAGCATATTGATGATAACGATAGTCACCAATAAAATTACTAACGTCACACCAATTTCTACAGCACCTGCTTCACCAGCTACAAGTCTTGAAAATGTAACCATAGGTGTAAAGAATGGAATATATGAACTAACTACAGCTAATGTACTATTAGGATCAAATAATGATTTAATACTAATGAAAAATGCTGCTATACCTAACATAGTAATTGGGAACGAAAGAGATTGCACATCCTCAATTTTTGATACAACAGCCCCAACCGCTGCATATAACATTGCATATAGTAAGTAGCCCGTAACAAAATATACAACGAACATACTAATTACTACCGCATCCAATTTAGAAAAGTCTAGTGTAAGTCCTATTAAAGATGCGTTTTCTAAATCTACCCAACCTAATAGATATGGTACAAGAAAACCGAAGGAAGCAATAACTAGTAATAGTAAAGCGCTAGAAACAATTGCTAAAATTTTGGCATGTAGCATTGTTAATGGTTTTACTTTCGGAAGCATTAACTCCATAACACGAGATGACTTTTCAGAGGCTATCGTCGTCCCAATTGCAGTTCCAAACACAATAATAAACATATATAAAGCAAACGAAAAAACATAACCAATTCCAAAGGAAGATGCATGATCCTTTACTGCTTCTTGTTTTAACGGAATTTCCATCTGTAACTGTTTTGCTACTTCGGTAGATACATTATTTTTTTCAATCATTACCGCTGTATACTGTTCCTTTAAATAACTTGCCATAAGTGTAGCAGTTGATTGACTCGGAAAACCACTATACATATACGTCACTTCCGGAATACCATTCTTTTCTGTAATATGGAATAAACCGTCTAAATCCCCATCTTCCACTTGCTTACGTAGCTCATTAAATTTATCCTTATTTTCTACAGTTACTTTAGCAGACGGAAGTAACTTTGTTACATCACTTTCTTGCACTTTATAAGTATCGCTTTCCGTTACTACCGCAAATTTATCTTTTCCTTTATCGTTATCAGCAGTGAAATGATTAAATGCGAAAAGTCCAAACACAACTAAAAATAAAATCGCACTCGTAATTAATGATTTTTTAGATAAAAATGCTTCCCTGAAATAAAATGAAAATACGTGAGAAAATTTACGCATCGTTATTTCGCCCTCTCTACAAAGATTTCGTTTAACGTCGGCTCTAACATTTTAAATTGTCGTAAGGTAACACCTTGTTCTTGCAACTGTTGTAAAATCTTTAGAGCTTCTGCATCATCTTGTACTTGCACATAAAGAAGACCTTGTTGTTTTTCATACGATACATGAATAGCTTCTAATCCCTTCGCATTCTCTTCTGTATCTTCAATCGTTAAATTACGGAAACCGTACTCTTTTTTAATATCACTTAACTGGCCTTTTACGACTGCTTCGCCTTTTTTCAAAATACATACATGTTGGCAAAAAGCCTCTACTTGTTCCATACGATGACTAGATAAAATAATGGTCTTTCCGCCCTGTACTTGTTCTTCAATAATGCTAGCTAACATTCCAGCATTAACTGGATCCAATCCACTAAATGGTTCATCTAAAATGAGAAGTTCAGGATTATGAAGAAGAGCAGCAATTAATTGGATTTTTTGCTGATTTCCTTTTGAAAGCTCTCCTGCCGTTTTAAATTTATATTCCGGTATTGCTAATCGCTCTAACCAGTGATCAATAGCAAGATCTACTTCTTTTTTCGACATTCCTTCTAATCTACCAAAATATCGCAACTGGTCTATTACTCTACTTTTTGTATATAAACCTCTTTCTTCCGGTAAATACCCAATCGTTACCCCACTAGTCCCAAATGATTTTCCATCCCATGTAATAGATCCTTCATTAGGCGTTAATAATCCGAGAAGCATTTTGATTGTCGTTGTTTTTCCTGCACCATTTCGTCCAAGTAATCCTAGCACTTCACCTTTTGGTAACGAAATTTGCAAACCGTTCACTGCTTTTGATTCCCCAAATAGTTTCGTTAAGTTCTGAATTTGTAAACTCAAAGTATAAAGCCTCCCCTTTAATATCATTCATACTCTCTTTCAAAGACTATGTTTATTCAGGATAAAATATAGCACTACACTTCATCCTCTTAGTATGTAACATCTCCTTAATCCATCATTTGTTCTATTTAGTTAAAATTGTAAATAATATCATGTCATTTGTCAATTATAATTGTCATTTCGACAATAAAAGTTGTCAAAATGATTTCCATTATTTTTCTCATCTTTCTAATATAGGACATACTACTATATATACAAAAGACAATATGCAAATGTTCATAAAAAAATTTTTATATTTTAATATATAATATAAGATGATTTTCTAACATCAAGGAGGATACATATGAAGATGAAGAGGGGTATTACCACTTTATTATCTGTAGCGGTTCTATCTACATCGCTTGTAGCATGTTCAGGAACACCAGAGAAAACAGTGGCAAAAGAAGAAAAAGTAAAATTAACAGAACAGCAATTAATGGCTGATTTATGGTATCAAACAGCCGGTGAAACGAAAGCACTTTACTACCAAGGATACAATATCGGTCAATTGAAGCTTGATGCAGCTCTTGCAAAAGGGACAGAGAAAAAACCTGCTATCGTACTTGATTTAGATGAAACGGTTTTAGACAACAGTCCTCATCAAGCAATGAGCGTAAAAACAGGAAAAGGCTATCCGTATAAATGGGATGACTGGATTAATAAGGCTGAAGCTGAAGCCCTTTCAGGCGCAATTGATTTCTTAAAATATACAGAATCTAAAGGTGTAGATATTTACTACATCTCAAATCGTAAAACGAACCAACTAGATGCAACAATTAAAAATCTTGAGCGTGTAGGTGCTCCTCAAGCAACGAAAGAACATATATTACTACAAGATCCGAAAGAAAAAGGAAAAGAAAAACGCCGTGAACTCGTTTCGCAAACACATGATATCGTCTTATTCTTCGGTGATAACTTATCTGATTTCACTGGTTTTGATGGGAAATCTGTAAAAGATCGCAATCAAACAGTTGCAGATTCAAAAGAACAATTTGGTGAGAAATTTATTATTTTCCCGAATCCGATGTATGGCGATTGGGAAGGCGCTTTATATGATTATGATTTCAAAAAATCAGATGCTGAAAAAGATAAAATCCGTCGCGACAACTTAAAATCATTTGATGCAAAATAAAGAGGATGGCATTCGCCATCCTCTTTATTTTCCCTTCTCTGTTAAAGGCAAGATAAACACTTCCACACGCCTATTCTTTGCCTTTCCTTCTTGTGTATCGTTTGGAGCAATTGAACGGTATTCTCCGTAACCAATCGCACTAAATTTTTCTGGTTGTAATTCTTTATTTTGGAGTAATACTTGCATAAAATTAACTGCACGCTGCGTACTTAATTCCCAGTTCGATGCAAACTGCGCATTGGCAATAGGGACATTATCCGTATGACCAGATACTGTAATCTCACGAGGTGACGCTGAAACAAGTAAGCTAGACATCTCTTTTGCAATCCCTAGTGATTCTAACTTCACATCTGCTTTCCCCGAATCAAACAGCACATTCTCTAATATTGTCACCATTAATCCCTTTTCAGTTAATTTAGTTTGAAAAGAAGAGGATAATTGTTTCTCATTAATATATTGATCAATCTTTTTTTGTAATGCTTTCAATTCATCCATTTCTTTTTTTTCTTTTTCTCTAGCTTCTTCTTGTTTTTTTGCTTGTTCTGCCTCAAGGCTACTTGCTGATAATTCCTTTTCATCATTTGGCTTCTGATCACTTAAAAACTCTTTATTTCCTGTTCCACCTGCTAATTCGCTTCGAAATGCTACTGCCATCTGTTTGAACTTCGCAGCATCTATACTACTCATCGCAAATAAAACGATGAACAATGCAAATAACAACGTTAACATATCAGAATAAGGGATTAACCAAGTTTCATCGATATGTTCTTCGTGTTTTTTCTTTTTGCCTCTTCTATTTTTTTTACTCCGCATTTTTTTCTGCTCCTTTTTCTAGCTTTTTACGCTCAGTTGCAGAAAGTGCACCTAAAATGCGGTTCTTCATAATAAACGGATATGTACCCTCTTGTAACATTAATAAACAATCAATAATTAAACGTTTTTTCTCTAATTCAGCTGCAGATTTTTGCTTTAGTTTATTTGCAAATGGATGCCATAATACATAGCCTGAAAAAATACCAAAAATCGTTGCAATAAAAGCACCCGAAATAGCGTGACCTAACTTTTCAATATCAGTTAAATTGCCAAGTGCAGCTACAAGACCAATAACAGCACCTAAAACCCCTAATGTCGGTGCATATGTACCAGCTTGAGAAAAAATTGCCGCTCCTTTTGCATGCCTTTCTTCAATTGCTTCTAATTCAGCTTCTAAAATCTGTTCTAGATCTTCTGCGGATACGCCATCAATCACAAATTTCATACCACGCAAAAGAAATTCATCTTGAATTTTGTCTAATTGTTGCTCTAAAGACAAAATACCATATTTTCTACTTTCTGATGTCCAATGAACAAATAATTCTAGCAACTGTTCATAACTTAAATCCTTTTTATTTGAACCAAAAAGAACTTTAAATAATTTTGGAACCCTTTTTAGTTGATTCATCGGAAATGCTATACATACTGCAGCAAATGTACCGATAAAAATAATTAATGCTGCGGCAGGATTCAATAAGGCATTTATGTCAGCGCCCTTGACGACCATCCCTACTACTACCGCTACAAATCCTAAAATAAGTCCAATAATTGTTGCAAAATCCATTCCCATTCACTCCTAGTCTATACAAGAAGTTCTTTATTCTCGATAATCGCTACATCTTCTTATGTATATATATTACATAAAAAATTCATTTCATGAAAGATAAGAAATGAATTAAATGAAAAAATACTACAATTTCACACATTTTCTGACATTTTCTTTGCATTTCTATTACGTTACGACTCTTATATTTCTTTTTCAGTAAACTAGACTTATAATAAAAAACGATACATATTTTATTAAGAAAGGACTGTGATTACAAGGTATCATGAAAAAGATAATCATTATTTCTGCCACTACTATTGTAATCGGTATCACTTCTTTCGCTTACTTTAGTTCTAAATCACCACTACAAAATGAGGCGAAAGCTGTCGAAAGTCAACAGCATAGTAATCACCAAAAAGAAGAGATTCCTGCTTTTCCAAAAGCTGATCATACTGCAAAGAAGCTAGAAAATGATTTTTCCGTTGTAACAAATCCAGAGTCTAATCTTGTCTTAGTTAATAAACATCGAAAACTACCAGACGGATACATACCTGAAGACTTAACAAGACCAAACGTACCATTTACTAGTCCAAAAGATAAAGAAAAAACATTGCTGCGTAAAGATGCTGCAGATGCGCTTGAAAATATGTTTGAAGCGGCAAAGAAAGAAGGACTTGAACTTACAGCTGTATCTGGTTATCGTTCATACAAACGCCAAAAATCATTACATGATACATACGTTAGACGTCAAGGAAAAGCTGAAGCTGATTCAGTAAGTGCCATTCCTGGTACGAGTGAACATCAAACTGGTTTAGCAATGGATATTAGTTCAAAATCTGCTAAATTCCAATTAGAACCTATTTTTGGAGAGACAGCCGAAGGAAAATGGGTTGCAAAACATGCCCATGAATTTGGCTTTGTAATTCGTTATTTAGAAGATAAAACAGAAACAACAGAATATTCATATGAACCGTGGCATTTGCGCTACGTTGGTAATCCATACGCTACATACATATATAAACATCATTTAACATTAGAAGAAGCAATGAAAGACAAAAAATAAGAGAGCAAATTGCTCTCTTATTTTTCTTTCACTCTATCATTGTAGTAATTTTTTCTTCCATTCTTCAGGCCACGGTTCGCCTTTTCCCGTTTTTTTCGATGCTTGAACCATCATTCCACGGCCGACTAAACAAGCTTCTCCTTCTGCATTCTTCACCATGTAATGCAAATCTAAAGAAGAATTCCCAACCGATCCCGCTTTTACATACACCTTCAACTGTTCATCAAAATATATTTGCTTAATAAAATTACATTGTAAATCTGCAACAACGATCATCGTTTCTGAAGATTCATGCGTCCATTCTTGCATAAATCCAAGTTCTTTAAACAATGCGATACGTGCTTCTTCAAAATAGGTAAAGGCAACGACATTATTTACATGCCCAAACATATCTACTTCACCAAAACGAACTTTTACAGGATTGTAAAATGAAAAACCACTTTCCCATCGCTCAAAGTCTTCAATATAAGAAATCCTCTTCATTGTTTCCTCTCCTTTTCGCCCTCAAAATAAACAGAATAAACAGAAAAATAAAGTTATAAATATTGCCTCTTCAACATGAAGAGGCAATATTTATTAATAGTTATTGTCGCTACCAAAGAAATCTTTAAACGATTGAATTGTTGTATCACGGTTTAATGCCGCAATTGAAGTTGTTAATGGAATACCCTTTGGACATGATTGCACACAGTTTTGAGAGTTACCACAGTTTGCAAGTCCTCCATCTCCCATAATTGCACGTAAGCGATCTGCTTTATGCATTTCACCCGTCGGATGTGAGTTGAATAAACGAGCTTGTGATAACGGTGCTGGTCCAATAAAGTCAGATTTACTATTTACGTTTGGACATGATTCTAAGCAAACACCACATGTCATACATTTTGAAAGCTCATAAGCCCATTGACGTTTCTTCTCAGGCATTCTTGGTCCTGGTCCTAAGTCATACGTACCATCAATTGGAATCCAAGCTTTAACGCGTTTTAGAGCGTTAAACATGCGACTACGGTCAACTTGTAAGTCACGTACAACTGGGAATGTCTTCATCGGTTTTAAGCGAATTGGTTGTTCTAACTGATCAATAAGAGCTGTACATGATTGACGTGGTTTTCCGTTAATCACCATCGAACATGCGCCACATACTTCCTCTAAACAGTTCATATCCCATGCAATCGGAGTCGTTTGGTTTCCTTTTGAATCAACAGGATTACGACGAATTTCCATCAGTGCCGAAATAATGTTCATATTTGGACGATATGGAATTTCAAACTCTTGGTCAAACGCTTGAGCGTCTGGTCCATCTTGTCTCGTAATGATGAGGCGGATTGTTTTCTCAGACATGTTGCTTATCCCCCTTCTCTTCACCCTTAGCAGCTACATCATGTTTTGAGGAATAGTCACGTTTACGTGGTTTAATTAATGAAACATCCACTTCTTCGTAATGGAATGCTGGTGCATTTCCTTCTCCTTCAAATTTCGCCATCGTAGTTTTTAAGAAGTTTGCATCATCACGATTTGGGAATTCAGGTTTGTAATGCGCCCCGCGGCTCTCATTACGGTTATATGCGCCAATTGTAATAACACGTGCTAACTCAAACATATTTGCAAGTTGGCGTGTAAATGAAGCACCTTGGTTACTCCATCTCGCTGTATCGTTAATGTTAATGCGTTTGTAACGCGCCATTAACTCTTCAATTTTCGCATCAGTTTCTAGTAGCTTTTTATTTTCACGAACTACTGTAACGTTATCTGTCATCCATTCTCCAAGCTCTTTATGAAGAACATATGCATTTTCGTTACCATCAAGCGTTAAAATATTGTTAAATTTCTCTGTTTCGATTAATTCATTTTGCTCATATACAGTAGATGAAACAGCATCAGACGATTTAGAAAGACCTTTCATATACTCAATCGCGTTCGGTCCTGCTACCATACCACCGTAAATTGCTGATAATAGTGAGTTCGCACCTAGACGGTTACCACCGTGCATAGAATAATCACACTCACCTGCTGCAAATAAACCTGGAATACTTGTCATCTGCTTATAATCAACCCATAGTCCGCCCATTGAATAGTGAACTGCTGGGAAGATTTTCATTGGTAGTTTACGAGGATCATCACCTGTAAACTTCTCATAGATTTCAATAATTCCACCAAGTTTAATATCTAGTTCTTTCGGATCTTTATGAGAAAGATCTAAGTACACCATGTTTTCACCGTTAATACCTAGTTTTTGCTCTACGCAAACGTCAAAGATTTCACGCGTTGCAATATCACGAGGTACAAGGTTTCCGTAAGCCGGATATTTTTCTTCTAGGAAGTACCATGGTTTACCATCTTTATATGTCCAAACACGGCCACCTTCACCACGTGCCGATTCACTCATAAGACGTAATTTATCGTCTCCAGGAATTGCCGTTGGATGAATTTGAATGAACTCGCCGTTTGCATAATATGCGCCTTGTTGATATACAGCAGAAGCTGCTGTACCTGTATTAATAATAGAGTTAGTTGATTTCCCAAAGATGATACCAGGGCCCCCTGTTGCCATAATCACAGCATCAGCTTGGAAACTTTTAATCTCCATTGTTTGTAAGTCTTGTGCAACGATTCCTCGGCACACACCTTCGTCATCAACAACAGCTCGTAAGAAATCCCAACCTTCATATTTCGTTACAAGTCCTGCTACTTCGTGACGACGTACTTGCTCATCTAATGCGTATAGTAATTGCTGTCCAGTTGTTGCACCAGCAAATGCTGTACGGTGATGTTGTGTTCCACCAAAACGACGGAAATCAAGAAGTCCTTCTTCCGTACGGTTGAACATAACACCCATACGGTCCATTAAATGAATGATACCAGGTGCTGCTTCACACATTGCTTTAACTGGCGGTTGGTTCGCTAAGAAGTCCCCACCATAAATTGTATCGTCAAAGTGGATCCATGGAGAATCCCCTTCACCTTTCGTATTTACGGCACCGTTAATTCCACCTTGGGCACATACAGAATGTGAACGTTTTACTGGTACTAAAGAAAATAGTTCAACATTTACTCCTGCTTCCGCCGCTTTAATCGTTGCCATTAAGCCGGCCAAGCCACCGCCGACTACTATAAGTTTCCCTTTCATGCTCTCCCACTCCTTACTGGTTTGCTAGCTGTGGATCGATGAACGCTAATAATGCACTCACACCTACATAAGATAGACCTAAGAAAATAGCTAATGTTACATAAGTAGAGATTCTTTGTGAACGTGGAGATACTGTAATTCCCCAGCTTATGCAGAATGTCCATAGTCCATTTGCAAAGTGGAAAATTGTTGAAACAACACCAACTAAGTAGAATGCAAACATAGCTGGATTGTTTAAAATATCTGCCATCATATCATAGTTTACCTCTTTACCTAGCATTGCTTGAATACGAGTTTCCCAGACGTGCCAAGAAATGAAAATCAGTGTAACGATACCTGAAATTCTTTGGAAGACGAACATCCAGTTACGGAAATAACCGTAAGAAACCGCATTGTTCTTAGCTGTAAATGCAATATATAAGCCATATATTGCATGGTACAGTATCGGTAAAAAGATGATGAAAATCTCTAGCGCATACCGGAATGGAAGGAGCTCCATAAAGCCTGCAGCTTTGTTAAAAGCCTCTGCTCCTCTTGTTGCAAAGTTGTTTACAATTAGATGTTGCGTCAAAAAGACACCAACCGGGATGACCCCCATTAATGAGTGCCACTTACGAAACGTATACTCGCGGCCTTTCATGTCCCCATTACCCCCTTGAATGTTTGACTGCTGTTTTCAGATTAATTTACAACAATAATGTTTTTTCACTATTGGCATAAGAAAAACTGAAAAAATTATTCGAAATATTTCAGCATAATTTGATAACAAGTTCATTTTACCCCTATTTTTGTCGAAGCGTCAAGAAAACGTATACATAATTTGCATATAATTTGCCAATTCTTTTTCCCTTCTTATATATTCAGATTTTCCCAAAGAAAAATCTGTTTTTATAAATGAGAAATGTTATATAATAATCCCTATAGAAAGAGGGGAATATTGTGAGTAAAAATACAATCGATACAACATCTTTAGAAGATGTTTCATTGAACGCCTTCGCTTATGAATTGCTACGTGAAGAATTACTACCTGATTTAATCGGTAACGATTTAGATGGTATTTTATACTGGTCTGGTAGAAACCTTGCAAGAAAATATCCACTAGAAACAATTGAAGAAGTCATTCAGTTCTTTGAAAAAGCTGGCTGGGGCACTTTAAGCATTATTGAACATAAGCGTCGTGAAATGCAGTTCCAACTTAAAGGCACACTCATCGCTGAACGTCAAAAACAAAACAGACATTCTTCTTATCAATTAGAAGCTGGATTCATCGCTGAACAAATTCAAAAGCAACGAAACGTAGTTGCAGAGTCCTATGAAGAAAAGAAAAAACGTTCAGACTCTATTACATTTCTTGTGAAATGGGATATAAAAGATCTCATTGAAGTGTAGCATTACCTACAGTCAACTAGACATATAAGTTTAGTTGACTTTTTTTTATTTTCATTCAGTTGGGTTTATTTTAAATCTTCAGAAATTATACCAAAAAATAGAAGACGTTGTAAACTACAACGTCTTCTTATCCGCTAAATAAGTATAAATCGTCTCTGCGACATTTTTCGGCATACCCGCTTCGACAAATTCCGTTACAGAAGCTTCTTTCATCTTTTTTAGCGACCCAAAATGTTTCAACAATATCTTTTTTCGTTTATCTCCAATTCCAGGAATATCATCCAGTGCTGATTGAATGACAGATTTCCCGTGTAATTGACGATGGAATGTAATCGCAAATCGATGCACTTCATCTTGAATGCGCTGCAATAAATAAAATTCTTGGCTATTTCGCTCAAGCATCACAGGTTCAGGTGGATCTCCAATAATTAAATGGGAAGTTTTATGTTTGTCATCTTTTACAAGCCCTGCCATCGGAATATATAAACCGAGTTCGTTTTCTAGAACATCACTTACAGCTGCCAGATGCCCTTTTCCACCATCAATAATGATTAAATCTGGTAAAGGCAAACTCTCTTTCAGCGCCCTTGTATAACGGCGTCTCACAACTTCTCTCATAGACTCATAATCATCTGGTCCTTGAACCGTTTTAATTTTATATTTCCTATATTCTTTTTTAGCTGGTTTCCCATCGATAAAAGCAATCATTGCAGAAACAGGATTTGTCCCTTGAATATTTGAGTTATCAAACGCCTCAATACGATAAGGTGTTTCAATCCCGAGCTGCTTCCCTAAATGATCTACCGCCTTAATCGTTCGCTCTTCATCACGTTCAATTAAGTAGAATTTCTCTTCAAGAGCAATCTTCGCATTTTTATTTGCTAATTCTACAAGATCTTTTTTCTTACCACGTTTCGGCTGTGTCGCTTCAACTTCTAAAAAGCGCTCTACTAACTCTGAGTCTATACTTCCTGGAACGACAATTTCCTTCGGCTTAAAATGACTGCTGTTCTCATAAAATTGACCGATAAACGTTAAAAATCCCTCTTCTGGTTCATCGTAGATTGGAAACATAGAAACATCACGTTCAATTAGCTTTCCTTTTCGAACGAAGAAAACTTGAACACACATCCATCCTTTATCAACTGCATACCCAAACATATCACGATCCACTAAGTCACTCATAATCATCTTTTGTTTTTCCATAATCGCATCGATATGAGCAATTTGATCCCGCAACTCTTTTGCACGTTCAAATTCTAGTTTCTCTGAAGCTTCATACATCTTTGTTTCTAATTCTGAACGAACTTCTTTATGCCCACCATTTAGAAACTTAATAATTTCATCTACAATTTCTTTGTTTTGTTCTTCCGTCACTTCTTTCACACAAGGCGCTAAACATTGACCCATATGATAATATAAACAAACTTTATCTGGCATATTTGAGCACTTACGAAGCGGATACATACGATCTAGCAGCTTTTTCGTTTCATGAGCTGATTGTGCATTCGGATAAGGACCAAAATACTTTCCCTTATCCTTTTTTACATTTCGCGTAATAAGTAATCGCGGCTGTTTCTCAGCTGTAATTTTAATAAAAGGATATGTTTTATCATCTTTTAATTGAATATTATATTTTGGATCATGTTTTTTTATTAAGTTTAACTCTAAAATGAGAGCCTCTAGATTTGAGGAGGTTACAATATATTCAAAATCTACAATTTCTCCTACAAGCCGCAGTGTTTTTCCATCATGCGAACCAGTAAAGTACGAGCGCACACGATTTTTAAGCACTTTTGCCTTTCCGACATATATAACCGTTCCTTGCTTATCTTTCATTAAATAACAACCAGGTTGATCTGGTAAAATAGCCAATTTTTCTTTTAAATGTTCGTGCACTCGTTACCCTCCATTTCTACATGCTTAGCATCTTTATTTTCACATGAAAACATACTATGCCAAAACACCCAACATACGTTCTTTTATTGTAACGGAAAGGTGTAAAAAAGGAAAATAAAAAAGGCTACCAAATGGTAGCCCTTTATTTTAGAAGTGTTTAGAAACTAATTCTACTAACGCTTCTTTCGGTTTGTAACCTAACGCTTGATCAACTACTTTACCGTCTTTTAATACGAAAAGAGCTGGAATGCTCATTACTTCGAATTGACGAGCAGTTTCTTGGTTTTCATCCACGTCTACTTTTACTACTTTTACTTTTTCGCCTAATTCTGCATCAATTTCCTCTAATACAGGAGCGATCATTTTACAAGGTCCACACCAAGGTGCCCAGAAATCTAATAATACAACACCTTCGCTAGTTTCAGCTGCGAAGCTTTGGTCATTTGCATTTACAATTGCCATTTTATTTCCTCCTTCAAGTATATTCTACCAAGAGTATATCATTAACTTATATACGTGGCGAATAATATGTATCGTTATGTATTGTAACAAAAAAGTGTTCCTTTATACTATATAAAAATACGGATTAAATACTAAAAAGATGAGAGACAGGGGATCTCTCACCTTTTCTATATAGGGGTACTTCACTTGGAACTCAAGGGTACTCAAATCATGAATGTACTTTTAACTTTTTAAACTCTTCTGTTAAAAGAGGTAAGACTTCAAATAGATCGCCAACAATACCATAGTCAGCTACTTTGAAGATACTTGCTTCTGGGTCTTTATTAATCGCAACGATTATTTTTGAGTTAGACATACCAGCTAAATGCTGAATCGCACCAGAAATACCGCATGCAATGTATAGGTCTGGCGTAACAACTTTACCAGTTTGACCAATTTGTAATGAGTAATCGCAATACTCAGCGTCACAAGCACCACGAGATGCTCCAACAGCGCCGCCTAATACGTCAGCTAACTCTTTTAATGGCTTGAATCCTTCTTCACTCTTCACACCGCGTCCACCAGCGATAATAACTTTCGCTTCAGAAAGGTCAACACCTTCTGCCGTCTTACGGACGACATCTTGAATAATTGTACGTAAATCTTTCACATCTACTGTAATAGAAGACACGTCACCACTGCGAGACTCATCTTTTTCAAGCGTCGCAATGTTATTTGGACGCACTGTCGCAAATAAGATACCGTCTGTTACAATCTTCTTCTCAAACGCTTTACCAGAGTAAATTGGACGAGTAAAGATAACATTTCCACCTTCAACATCTAAAGCAGTTACGTCAGAAACTAGACCAGCTTCAAGCTTCGCTGCTAATTTTGGTGATAAATCTTTACCCAGTGCTGTATGTCCAAATACAATACCTTCTGGCTTTTCTTCAGCATATACAGCTGAAAATGCTTGTGCATAACCATCAGATGTATATGATTTTAATTTATCATTTTCAACTGTCACAACGCGATCTGCACCGTAATGAATCAATTCATTTGCAAAAGAGGCAACGCTGTCTCCAACTAGAAGACCTACTACTTCACCGCCTTCTGCAATTGTTTTTGCTGCTGCTACCGCTTCAAACGAAACGTTACGTAGCGATCCATCACGAACTTCACCCATTACTAATACTTTACGAGCCATAGATTTTCCCTCCTGCATATATAATTTCGTATTTTATTAGATTACTTTCGCTTCTGTATGGAGCAACGATACAAGTTCTTTTACTTGATCTTGCAGCTCGCCTTGTAACACTTTTCCTGCATCTTTCTTAGGAGGCAAATAGATTTCAATTGTTTTTGTCTTTGCTTCCACATCATCTTCTTCTAAATCTAAATCATCTAATTCTACTTCTTCTAGTGGCTTTTTCTTCGCTTTCATAATACCTGGAAGCGATGGATAACGAGGTTCATTTAAACCTTGTTGTGCTGTTACTAAAACTGGTAATGAAGTTTCAATCACTTCCGTATCACCTTCAACATCACGCTCAATCTTCACGTTTGTACCGTCAATTTCAAGTTTTGTAATTGTCGTTACGTACGGAATATTTAACGCTTCTGCTACGCGTGGACCAACTTGTCCAGATGCACCATCAATTGCAACGTTCCCCCCTAAAATTAAATCTACATCTTTATCTTTTAAATATTCAGCAAGTACTTTTGCTGTCGTGAACTGGTCACCATTTTCCACATCATCTTCAATATTAATTAATACAGCTTTATCGCAGCCCATCGCTAATGCCGTACGAAGTTCTTTCTCACTATCTTCGCCACCGACTGTTACAACAGTAACTTCGCCACCTTGTGCGTCTCTTACTTGAATTGCTTCTTCAATCGCATATTCGTCGTAAGGGTTGATGATGAATTCCGCTTCGCCATCGTAAATTGCACCGTTTTTAATTACGATTTTTTCTTCTGTATCAAATGTTCGTTTCATGAGTACGTAGATGTTCATTCCATTTACCCCCTTGTTTTTCAGAAAGATTCTATCAATTTTAATTTTCTGTTAATTTATATTAAAAAAATAATTGAACTACCTGCCACTAAATGAAGGCTTACGTTTTTCTAAAAACGCTGCTACACCTTCTCTTCCATCTTCACCCGTAAATACTTCACCAAAGATTTGAGCTTCGCGTTGTACACCTTCATAATAATGAGACGATTTCGTCGTTTGCAATAACTCTAGTACAGCACGAGTCGTCGCTGGGCTTTTTCCAGCAATCTGTTTTGCAACTTTAAGCGTATCATCTAAAAATGTTTCTTCAGCAAAAACTCCGTTAACAAGTCCCCATTTTAATGCTTCTGCACCAGTAATCGGTGTACTTGTTAACATCATTTCACAAGCTTTCGCTTTCCCAACATAACGTGGTAATCGCTGTGTACCTGCAAATCCAGGAATTAATCCAAGTGTTAATTCAGGTAAACCAAGTTTTGCACTTTCAGTTACAAAGCGCATGTGGCAAGACATAGCAAACTCAAGGCCGCCGCCAAGTGCCGCTCCATGAATTGCCGCGATAACTGGTTTTGAACATTTTTCAACACGCTCAAACGTAACTTGTCCAAGCTGCGCTAATTCTGTCGCTTGCTTCGCTTCAGTAACAGATGTAAATTCTTTAATATCTGCTCCCGCCGAGAAGAAGCGCCCTTCACCGTGAATAACAACAACACGAATGTTATCATCCTTCTCCACTTGATCAATTAATTCAGTAACGTCATGCATAACTTGTGAAGACATCGCGTTTGCCGGCGCATGATTTAACGTCGCCACCGCGATATGATCTTCAACTCTTACAGATAGGAATTTCAACATGATCCCTCCCATTATTGACGATAACCACAAGCTGCAATAAGTAGCCCATGTACCGTTTTTGAAAGTGCGACCAGATCATACTTATGATCGCTCATTACCCAATTGGTCACAACTTCATCTACTGTTCCAAAGATCATTTGTCTTGCCACGCGAACATTTAAATCCGCTTGGAATTCACCTTGCTTTATACCTGTCTCTAAAATCTCATCCATAACTTGTAAGTAGCCTTTTAATACTTCATTTATTTTCAGGCGTAAGTCTTGATTGGACTGTCTTAGCTCTAATTGCGTAACGATAGCAAGAGGATCATTTTGTGATAACAGCAAGAAGTGCGTTTCTACCAACATGAATAACTTCGATACAGCGCTTTCAATTCCTGCTGTTTTTTGACGAATTGTTTCGACAAAATCTCCCATCTTCTCTTGGAATAAGGATATTAATATATCTTCTTTATTTTTAAAATATAAATAAATCGTGCCATCAGCTACCCCAGCTTGCTTTGCTATTTTAGAAACTTGCGCTTGGTGGTACCCATTCTCCGCAATCACAATGACTGCCGCATCAATAATTTGATTGTATTTCGGTCTATTTTTCTTCACTTTACTGTCCCCTTCAAGAAGATGACTGAATGAATAGCCATTCATATTCTTATAATACTGACTATTTAGAAAAGTGTCAATCCTATTTTTTCAAAAAGAAAGGGCCTTAGCCCGTTTGCTCATCCTCATTTTTTCTTTTCTCTTCATCTATTAGGACACGGCGTAAAATTTTTCCGACTGTCGTTTTCGGCAGTTCATCTCTAAACTCATATACTTTCGGCACTTTATAAGCCGCTAAATATTTACGCGCAAACTGGTTTAATTCTTCCTCAGAACACTCCGCACCTTCTTTTAACACAACAAATGCTTTAACTGTCTCTCCCCGGTACGGATCGGGAACTCCAATCGTCACTACTTCTTGCACTTTTTCATGCTCATATAATACTTCTTCTACTTCGCGAGGATACACATTAAATCCACTCGCAACAATCATATCTTTCTTACGGTCTTTCACATAGAAAAATCCATCTTCATCCATGTAACCAACATCCCCTGTATGAAGCCACCCGTCTTGTAATACAGCTGCTGTTTCTTCTGGCTTATTCCAATACCCTTTCATAATTTGAGGACCCTTTACAACAATTTCACCAATTTCACCCGGAGGTAAAGCCTCTCCAGTTTCAAGTGACATAATGTTTGCCTCTGTATCTGGCCACGGCACACCAATACTTCCTGGCACGCGTTTTTCCCACAAAAAATTTCCATGTGTAACTGGCGACGACTCCGTTAATCCATAACCTTCTACCAATTTCCCACCTGTAACTCTCTCAAACTCTTCCTGTACTTCTACAGGAAGCGGGGCAGATCCACTAATACAAGCTTGAATAGAAGAAATATCATATTCTTTTAAGAGGGGACTATTTAATAGAGCAATATAAATGGTCGGTGCCCCTGGAAATAGTGTGACTTTATGTTTTTTTATCGCTTCAAAAACCATTTTCATATCAAACTTCGGAATCAGCACCATTTTATATCCTTGCATAATACTTAAATTCATTACAGCTGTCATCCCATACACATGAAAGAACGGAAGGACACCAAGAATTACTTCTTCCCCTTCTTTACAATTATATAGCCAATGAGCTCCCATTAAAGTGTTCGAAACAAGGTTTTTATGCGTCAACATAACGCCTTTCGGAAATCCAGTTGTTCCTCCTGTGTACTGTAAAAGGGCTAGATCATTTTCAGGATCACAAGGAACTTCAACATTAACATTACTTTCTCTTTCTACTGATTCCCATAGATGAATCGTTTCGCTTTCCGACACATTCACAACAAGATTTGCCTGCTTTTTTTGTACAAATGGATAAAGTAAATTTTTAGGGAAGGGTAAAAAGTCCGCAATCCGAGTTACGATAATATGTTCAATTTTTGTAGCAGATTGAATATTCGTTACTCTTGGAAACACTAAATCGAGACAAAGAATTACTTTTGCTCCCGAGTCATGAAGCTGGTATTCTAATTCTCTTTCTGTATATAGTGGATTTGTTTGTACTACGATACCTCCCGCAAGTAATGTACCATAATAACCAATTACAGATTGCGGACAGTTCGGCAACATAATAGCAACTCGATCCCCCTTTTCCACACCGAGCTTTTGAAGATAATTTGCAAACCTCTTCACCTTATCGTGGAAGTCTGAAAATGTAATATCCTTCCCCAAAAAGTGAAGCGCTTTCTTTTCTGGATAACGAGAAGCCACCTGTTCCACATATCTATGAAGCGGCTGAATATCATAAGAAATCATACTTGGAATTTCTTCTGGATAACTTTTCAACCATGGTTTTTCCATCTTCATTCCCCCTTCAAATACATAAAAATAAATGAATGTTCATTCATGATGGTTGGTTTCATTATATTATAGTCGCCATAACGTTACAATCATAATATTCTGACTTTTATATAACTATGCTTCACTCCATTAACTTCTTATTATATGTACAAACTCTCCTAATCTATAAAAAAATAAGAGAGTTATTGTTTAGCTTAATCTTATTATCGTTAACACAGCTCCTGGTGTAGTTGTTGATAATGTTGCAACAGCTAACAAACCAAATAGTTGCAAACTAATAGCATCTCCTGCTACAAGAGTTGTAATGATTGTTGCACTAAATGATGTAGTTGCTACCGCAGGAGAATTAATTGTCCCAGCAAGTGGTGCTCCATTAATTGTAATCCGTGAACTGACTAATAATGAAGCCGTTATATTAATCGTGTATGAAATATAATAATTCCCAGCATTTGCAACCGTAAATACTGTATTCCCCCCAGAAACAGTAATACCTGGACCGATGTTTTGATTATTTGGAAGCGGGACATTCGTTCCACCAAGAAGTACCGATATAGCTGTTCCTGACGTATTATTTGCAAATGCATACGTCGCCGTGATACTTGTACCTGTTATTCCCGTTGCTCCTGTTGAACCCGTTACTCCCGTTGGACCTGTTGGACCTGTTGCCCCTGTTATTCCTGTTGCTCCCGTCGGACCCGTTGCTCCTGTTATTCCTGTTGCTCCCGTTATTCCTGTTGCTCCCGTCGGACCCGTTGTTCCTGTTATTCCTGTCGCTCCTGTTGGACCTGTTGCTCCCGTTATTCCCGTTGCTCCTGTTGGACCTGTTGCCCCTGTTATTCCTGTTGCTCCCGTCGCTCCTGTTGGACCCGTTGTTCCTGTTATTCCCGTCGCTCCTGTTGGACCTGTTGCTCCTGTTACTCCCGTCGCTCCTGTTGGACCTGTTACTCCTGTTACTCCTGTTATTCCTTTTGCTCCCGTCGGACCCGTTGTTCCTGTTATTCCCGTCGCTCCTGTTGGACCTGTTGCCCCTGTTATTCCTGTTGCTCCCGTCGCTCCTGTTGGACCTGTTACTCCTGTTATTCCCGTTGCTCCTGTTATTCCTGTTGCTCCCGTCGGACCCGTTGTTCCTGTTATTCCCGTTGCTCCCGTTGGACCTGTTGCCCCTGTTACTCCCGTCGCTCCTGTTGGACCTGTTGCTCCCGTTACTCCCGTTGGACCTGTTGCTCCTGTTATTCCTGTCGCTCCTGTTGAACCTGTTGAACCTGTTACTCCCGTCGGACCTGTTGGGCCCAGCTTAGGAACTGTCCCATCACAACTAAAACAGCAAGAATCAACATGTACACCATTTTGATTATTACACTCACAATACCCATTGATATTATTGCGCCATGAAGACATGTTGACCACTTCCTTCACATTCAATCTTTTAAGTACAATCGCCGAGTTAAAAAACATCTATTTAAATAACAAAGAAATACTTTACCTAGTCGGGATAAACACAGATTTATTCCATACATTCTAGTAATTATTACATGCGATTCGCTCTCTTTTTGCTTGTACTTTCGCCTTCTTGCTCAAACGAAATTCTTTTTCTTCATTCTGCATATACATATAAACTTCAATCCAATTAGTGTATTCATCAGTGGACTACTTGCAGTTGAAATTTCCCTTTTTTTCATGGAAATTAGGATTTAGCTCAACAGCCCTTGCTTTAATAGAAATCGGTATTTCAGCTCTCGGCTCAACAATTATTCAACTCTTTATCGTTACGCAAATTTGAATGTTGCTGTACTTGGAGCACCTTATTTCTTATGGTTGGTGAGAAAAAGTTGGAAGAAAGTTAAAAAGGAGCTTCTTGGAAGTCTCCTTTTTTATTCATTCTTATAAGGTCAAAAGGAAACTATCTTTTTTTCACGAATGTAACCTATGAACTAACTAGGAGGGATAAATATGTACCAAACTATTGAAGGCTTCTTGCAATCATGGACATACGAGGCTGAGTCTACTCAAAAGATGCTCGATACATTAACAGATGAGTCTTTATCACAAGAAATTGCACCTGGGCACTGGACATTAGGCAGAGTTGCTTGGCATATCGTGACTGCAATTCCAGTTATGCTATCTGGCACAGGGCTTAAGTTTGAAGGAGAATCGAAGGATTATCCTGTACCAACTTCTGCAACAACAATTGCTGATCAATACCGTAAAGTGAATGTAGCTTTTGTTGAAGCTCTTCAAGGCGAATGGACTGATAAAGACTTAGCTACTATTAATGACTTCTTTGGTCGTCCTATGCCGAATTCTATATTTTTAATGACACTCATTAATCATCAAAATCACCATCGCGGACAAATGACTGTTTTAATGCGCCAAGCTGGTTTAACCGTCCCTGGCGTATATGGTCCTGCAAAAGAAGAATGGGCCGCGGCTGGAATGGAAGCTCCTAAAATGTAACCACAAAAAAAGACAAGGTGTTTACACATCTTGTCTTTTTCTGTAACTTGTTTCATGTGAAACTATTTTTTGCTAAATGGTTGTTTTATGGAAAAAATACGTTAAAATGAATACATATTATGAGGAGGGGCAACCAAATTGAATACAAAAAATAAAAAAATAGCTATGGGAACTATTTTACTAACTTCTATTATCGGAGTTATCAGTGTGTCTCTTTATTGCACAAGTTATGGTACCCCTTGGGGAAAACAAACAGCAGTTACGGAATCAAAAGAATATATTACAAAATACTTTAATCTAGATGCGGAAGTCAAAAATACTTCTTACGATGCTAAAATGAATAGCTATGCAATCTCCTTTGAAACAAGTAAAGACGGAGAGTTTACTATTGAATATAAAAGTCCTAATAACTTTAATATTTCTCCAGGAGTACAAGCGTATTTAAGCAAACACTCCAAGTTTACAGAGTAGTAACGAAGCATGCATATACAAAAAAGAGTTGGTGTAACGCCAACTCTTTTTTCTTATTCTTGTCATACAGTTACATCTTCCTTCTCTATATTTTTAATTCCGTAACATGCAATCACAACTCCAATTGCTGCCAATGCTAGTTGAAGAGGAAGAAAAGTTGCTACAGAAAACGTAGTGCTATTCATTGCAATTGCTACAACGATAAGAGATGAAACAATTGTAGTTGGCACTGAACGTTTACGCATTCCGAAATATAGTGGGATTAAACTTATTCCTGCAGTTGCAACGGCTAAAGGAACAAGGTTTATCCCTTCTCGCATCAATTGATCTACTGTGAATGAATTAGGAAGAATTGAAAAATAGCTATCTAGCCCAAAGAACACTCCTACTACTAAAATATTAGATAAAATAACTGTTATAAATGTTAATGTTGCTGTAATAACCAACTTACTAACCATCATTTTCTTTCGGTTAATTGGATAAGAAAACATAAGTAGTATTGTTTTGTTTTTATATTCACTAATTATTAACCTTGCGATTAACACACTACCAAAAATAATAAATGTTGCTCTTACTAATGTACTAGCCATTAACAAAACCATCTGTGGATCTCTTATTTCTGGATCTCCTTCTATTTGAGAAACGATGCTCGTAAAGATCAGTAATGCCAGTATAGCGATATTTGCAATAATTGCTCCCCTCACATACCATCCAATCTTAAATTTCTTCAGTTCTAGCTTCATAAGACGTAGCATAATAGTCCTCCTTTCATTTACATTTTAATCGATATAAATTACCCCTGTTTTACTTAAAATCTCCACTTTGTTTTTTGCATCACCAATCGTTCCTACTTTTATTTTTTCTGTATTTTTATCTTTCTTAAGTCCTTTTAAATCCACTATTACGTCAGCCGAATTACTTTTAGCCATAAGCTTCAATGATGCCGGGACACCTTTATACCGTACGCCAATATCCCCTGATTTTGTTTCTACCAATAACGATTTTCCTTCTTTCATATCTTTCAGTAATACTTCACCGGATGTTGAAGTAATGTTCATATTTTCGTTTTTTATATTTTTCACATAATTATCGCCAGTAGTAGAAGTTATATTTACTTCTTGTAATGAACTATCTTTTAACATTAAATCTCCGCTTTCGGATGTAAATTCACCCTTCTCTGCCGATAGTCCTGTAATCATTCCATCTCCAGACTTGCCTTTTGTCACGATACTTTTTACTACTATATCCCTTATTTTCACATCACCCGATTTATTATTTAATACAATTTTATCTATTCCTTTCTTCGGAACAGCTATCGATATACTATTTTTCTTCCTAAACGTAAAACCATTAAAGAATCTGGTCGCCTTTTGTTTTTGCTTAACTATAACTTTATTCCCTTCATGTTCTATTTCGACAGGGTCTATCTCTTTATCCACTTGTTTACCTTGAGCCGAAATTACTATTTTGTTAGCTTCTGTACCTTTAAATTCAATATCCCAGTCTTCATTTTTCACTTCTATTTCTTTTATATGATTTATCTCAAAAGACTTTTCTTTCTTAAAATCTTTCCCCTGAAATACCTTAAAGCCAAAAACCGCACTAGCAATTGTCAAAAATAATATTGCAATTACTATTATTTTTTTCACCATTCATACCCCAGTTCGTTTTTGTTTTAGGCTTGCTTCACGCCACATCGATCTTGTCGATTTTACGAAACGATAGATAACTAATAAAAATCCCTAATAAACAGAGCACTATTGGGATAGCTATAAAATCAAACATACTTACTTGATTGCTTTCAGCCCCAACGTTACCACTAATCAACATACCAATTATTACTGCCGAAGTAATCGTTGTCGGTGTTGATTTCTTTCTCATCCCAAAAAATAAGGGAATTAAACTTATACCAGATATCATAAATGCACTTATAATAGTAGCTGGAACGATAGCTATTATTTCACCTATCGTGGCTGGCGTTTCAATCAGTCCCATCATTGGACTCACAAAATATACGAGCAAACTAATAATAAAAGTAGCGATAATCGTGCTCACAAAACAAAAACAAAAAACAATTGTTAATTTCGCTCTCATTAACATTTTCCTTTGCAGTGGGTACATAAATGATAGTTGGATCGTTTTGTTCTTATACTCATCAATTACTAAACGTGATAAAATGACCGAACTAAAAATAATGAATGTTATTCTAATAAAAATATTTACTAAAGCCATGTTCTGTGTAAAGTCAGAGAAGAGCATGTCTTCCTCAGCTTTCATTCCCCATGCCATAAGGCTTACTGCAACGAAAATTGCTATAATACAAATTGCTACACTTTTAAAGTAACTAGATAATTGATGTTTCTTCCATTCGAGCTTCATTAATTTAAACATATAAACCACGCCTCCATTCTTTATATAACTGTCTCTACACTGGTAACATTCTAATTCCAGCCGTAACTACGCTTAACATTCCTATCATTAGTAGAATCAACAACCATTTCCTCTCTGGTTTCCTATAATATAAAATCCCACTTATGAACAGTACGATCAATCCGCTTACTAGATTCACTAACAATCCGTTAAGCATGAATACCCTCTCCATCCATTACATTTAAGAAATATTCTTCTAAGGAACTATGTTTCTTATTAATACTTTCAATTTCTACATCGTTCATAATAAGTGCTTTTGAAATGGCTTGCTGTGTCGCCGCCAATTCATACACACGAATCATATTTCCACTCATTATTTTGTAATTTTTTATACCGAGTTTATCTTCTAAAATATAAGCTGCACGCTTCACATCAAGAACAGTAATTTCAATGTACTCTGTTTGTTTTCCGTTAATACTCTTCATTGAAACTTCTTTTATTAGTTTTCCATTTTGAATTACACCAATTGTATCCGCCATTTGTTCCATCTCGCCTAAAATATGACTAGAGACTAATAACGTAATACCATATTCTTTGCAGAGCATTTTAAATAAGTCTCGTAATTCTTTAATACCAATTGGATCTAAGCCGTTAATAGGTTCATCTAAAATGAGTAATTCTGGCTTTGTCATGATTGCCCTTGCAATACCAAGTCGTTGCTTCATACCTAATGAAAAATCTTTTACTTTTTTATCATCTATACCGTGCAATTTCACTAAATTTAAAGCATGATCAATTGCGTTCTTGTCGTAATACCCCATATATTCACAATGTAATTCTAAGTTTTCCTTCGCCGTTAATTTATCATAAAAGATTGGATATTCGATAATTGTCCCCATGCGCTTTAACAATTCATAAGATGTATCCGTTAACTTCTCACCAAAAATTTCAATATCACCGCTCGTCGGTTTTATTAAATTTGTAATCATCTTCATAATCGTTGTTTTACCTGCACCATTCGGTCCTAAGAAACCATAAATCTCTCCTTTTTTCACATGCATGTTGACGCTAGAAATAACTTCTTTCCCTTTAAACACTTTCGTTAACTGATTCGTTTTTAATATATATGTCATGTCGTTTTCTCCTTTCGCACTACTTTATATTTCTATAATAGACAATGGAAATCTCTTTTTTCTTACCCGTTCCTTACAAATTCCTTACGCTGAAAAAAGCTTGTAGAATCTACTTCTCTACAAGCTAAAACAGCATCTTTTTTAATACAACTGTAAAAATCGTTTTTTTATATGGCTTACTAGAAAGGTGAATTTTTCCATCCATCGCTTCCACAAGCCGTTTCGTAATCGTTAACCCTAAACCGCTCCCTTGGTACAATCTATTTCTTGAATCTTCAAGTGTGTACATACGCTCAAACACTTTATCAATATGAGATTCATCAATTCCTTTCCCTGTATCCCATACATCTATATACACACTCGTTTCATCATCTCTTAACGTCACACCAAGTGTCTTTCCATCGTCTCCATATGTAATTGCATTTGATATTAAATTATTCAATACTCTACCTAATACTTCTACATTTCCAAGTGCATATATATTTCTTTCTGGTATATCAATATGAACTTGAAACCCTTTCGTCGTCACTAAATCATAAAAAGATAAAATCTTCTCCCGACAAACTTCATTCATATTTACTTTTGTCATCTCGATTGCCTTGTCACCAGATTCTAATTTTGCTAAATCAAAAAACTTATGAATTAGTTCCATTACTTCTAGTGTTTTCACATGCACCTTTTCAAGTAATATTTGCTGTTCTTCTTTACTCATCGCTTTATCCTTATTTAACATTTCTGTATATCCAAGAATAACTGTTAGTGGCGTCTTTAAATCATGTGAAATATTTGAAAGCATTTTTCTCATCGAAATTTCTACTTTTGCATGATCTGCATTCGTTTTCTGTTTTGCAGCTAATAATTGATTAATTGCCACTAATAATTTTTGTAATTGTAGATCATCTGTCATAACGAGTAACTTCTCGCCTGTTTGTTCATTTACAATGCTTTCTAGCTTTTCATATGTGTATCGTAAATTTTTGCTACTGTTTTTTCTCATTTTATACTGTATGTAAATGACACATAACAATGTAAAAATAATACCTATTAACAAATTGACCATATTACATCACTTCCAACTTATAGCCGATGCCCCATAACGTTTTAATATACTCTGGATTAGATGGATCACTTTCAATTTTCTCGCGCAATCTTCTCATATGAACATTTATAACATTATCATCACCGTAATACTCTTCGTTCCAAACTAACGTATATATTTGCGCTTTCGTAAATACACGATTTTGATTCTTTACGAATAGCTTTAAAATCTCAAATTCTTTTAAAGTAAGTTTGAGCGACTTTCCGTTTTTTTCAACCGTAAAATTAATTGGGTCAATTGTCAAATCACCAATTTGAATCATCTTTTCTGTTGTTTCTGTAGCCGAATATTTCGTAGACCTCCGAATACCCGCTTTTACACGTGCAGCCAATTCAATCATAGAAAACGGCTTACAAATGTAATCATCTGCTCCAAGTCCTAATCCAACAGCTTTATCAACATCTGTATCTTTTGCCGACATCATTAAAATCGGAACGGCACTTTTTTCCCGAATGATTCGCACAACCTCTAAGCCATCTAGCTTTGGCATCATAATGTCGAGGATAACTAAATCAAAGGATGATTTAAAAAATGCTTGCACCCCTTCTTCTCCGTCAGACGCGATTGTAACTTGAAAACCTTCCTTTATTAAATACTTTTCCACCATCTCTTGAATTGAAATATCATCTTCAACTAATAAAATATGATGTGACATATGTCTATCCCCTTTTTTACAAACATTAACATTTCAATTGTATCGTAACGAATGAATACTGGAAAGAATTATATGAATTTTCAAACCAACTTCCCTTCCTTCCTTAACAATGATATGATAAAATTCACTACTATTGTTCATAATTAACTTTATATAAAGGAGACTTATCATGTCAGAAAACAAAAAAGTAAGCTTAGCTGATTTAATGCGTGAACAACTTGCAAAGAAAAAGCAAGGAAATGGAAATGGTGCAAATAATACAAATCAAAGCCAAGCAACGAAAAAATTACAAAACCAACAAACGAAGAAAACAAACAACCAACGTAGACGTACAGGTGTATAAATGAACGGACAAAAACGTTCTAATATCGCACCCGGTCTTGAAGTTGATATTGTATTAAAACAAGATCAACGCACCGGTAAATTAACACGTGGAATTGTAAAAGATATTTTAACAAACTCCCCTTCTCATCCACATGGCATTAAAGTACGATTGCAGGACGGGCAAGTCGGTAGAGTACAAAATATCGTTCAATAAGAAAAGGAGCTCAAGTAAACTCGAGCTCCTTTTTCTTTATTACCCTTTAATTTTCTCAATGAAAACTACTTTTAAATAGTCTCCTTCTTTGAATTGATCAATGGTACGAAAATCTTCTGGTAAAGAATGTTCTTCTAATATTTTATATTTGCCATTCATTTCTTTAAATGCCGTATCGATAAATCCTTTAAACTTTTTCATATCAAATGCGCTACAGTTTGTAGAAGCAACGATAATCCCGTTATTTTCTGTAATCGCAATTGTTTCTTTTAGTAAGTTTTTATAATCTTTCGCTGCACTAAATGTATATTTTTTTGAGCGTGCAAAACTTGGAGGATCAAGTACGACCATATCAAATTTCATCTTTTTCTTAGCTGCATATTTGAAGTAAAGAAATACATCTTCTACAATAATATCTTGCGCTTCATAATCAGCTTCATTTACACTAAACTGCTCAATCGTTTTACTTAAACTACGATTTGCAAGGTCGACACTCGTCGTTTTACTCGCTCCGCCAAGCGCTGCAAATACAGAGAAAGCACCTGTATAAGAGAACATATTTAATACTGTTCTCCCCTTTGCATATTTATCACGAATTTGTTTTCGAACGTTACGCTGATCTAAAAATACACCAACCATCGCTCCGTCATTTAAATAAACAGCAAAGTTCACACCGTTCTCTTTTACGATAAGCGGGAACTCACCGCGTACTCCTGCTACGAAATCATCGCCTTCAATGTATTTCCCTTTCGTATCAAAACGCTTTTTCTCATAAATACCTTTAAAGTTTGCTACTTTTTGAAGAGCTGCTATAATCTCATCTCTGAAAGTATAAATCCCTTCACTATACCAACTTACTACATAATAGCCGTCATAATAATCAATAATTAAGCCTCCAAGACCATCACCTTCACCATTTAGGGCACGGAATGCTGTCGTATCACTTGATTTGTAAAATTGCTTTCGTTTATGTAAGGCAGATTTTATTTTACTTTCAAAGAAAGATTGATTAATTTGTTCACTCTCTTTTCTCGTTAAAATCCAGCCGTATCCTTTATTTTGTTTTCCATAATAACCTTTTCCGACAAAATGGTTCTTCTCATCTACTACTTTAATGATTGTTCCTTCTTCCTGAACATCATTTAAATTTTGAATCGCATCTTTTAAAATAAGCGGATATCCACTTTTAATTTCTTTTATAAATTTCGGTTTTATTTTTACAGTTACTTCTGATCGCATATAATAACTTCCTTTCCATTTGCATGCTTTCTCTATAGGAAGCATTTAAAAAACGAGCCTGAAAAAACAGCCTCGTTTCACTATACCATATTATTGCTTTGCTAGTACAACTCGCTCATTCTCTCACTTAACCGCCACATATTTACTACATTTTGAAATGGAAATCTTACTGTCCAAAATAATCAAAAAACTTATTTATTTCACATTTACCATTGACATTGATAATGATTTTCATTATCATTTAATGTATATGAGTTCTCGAAAATAAAGGCTACATTTATAGGAGGAATAAAACATGATTATTGTTACAAATACAGCTAAAATTACAAAGGGAAATGGACATAAATTAATTGAGCGTTTTAATAAAGTAGGTCAAGTCGAAACGATGCCAGGCTTTTTAGGATTAGAAGTTCTTTTAACGCAAAATACAGTTGATTATGATGAAGTAACAATTAGCACACGCTGGAATGCAAAAGAAGATTTCCAAGGTTGGACGAAGAGCTCAGCATTTAAAGATGCTCATTCACATCAAGGTGGGATGCCAGAATATATTCTTGATAATAAAATCACTTACTACAATGTTGAAGTTGTACGTATGCCAATGGCTGCAGCACAGTAAACATATTTCTTTTTTAAAGTATAGAATATGAGAAGCGTTACCACTTCTCATATTCTATACTTTTTTTACTATCTCTTTACTAGTTTCGCATGCACGACTAATCTTCCTGCTTCCGGATCAAGTGCATAGTCACACGTCGAAAGTGTTACGATTTGATCACTCGCTGTCAATTTTGTATCCGTTTTGTACAGCGATTTTTCTTGAATTTTCTCCAAAAACGATGTGTATTCCGTATCATTGCTAAAATCCGTTTCAATGTAATAAAAATCAGTTGTTGTTGTATACACCGAGAACACTTCAAGATCATATCCTTCAAATAATGTATCGTAATATAATTTACGATGCGACATGAAGAACTCTTCATCTAACATTTTCTTTAAACTTCCAAACATAGAACCATCTTTCATACGGTGACCATATAAAATAGTATTTCGATTTTGAGATTTCACATCATTACGATAGTCCATAAAAATGCTGCCTGCTCTCATATCTTCACCTTTATAATTACGAAATAAATAGTAATCATTGTCTTTCGCCTGAACGATTGGATAATTAATTTGTGTATCATCCATCGTAATCCATCCAACTATTTCTTGGTTAATTTGCTGCAGAGCTTTGAACTGTTTACGTACTTCCCCGTCTTGTGATTGCTCTTCCATCGGACTCTTTTCATAAATGTTTTGTGCTTCGGCCATTACTTTACGATTTTCATAGTAATCCATGAAAATATCACCTAATTCATATACTGAATAGAAAAAGGTACCTAAAAAAACAACTGTAAGTATTCGTTGAAAAAAAGAATTCTTCTTCCGTTCTTTTTTACTACTCAAATCATCACCTCAAAACGGATTGTTCGCATATTTAAATACCCATTGGGACCATATACAACCCTGTATCTTCATCTTGCTTTACAACGACATCTACACCGTATATCGTCTTTATCATACTTTCTGTCACAACATCATTCGGCTTACCTTTCGTAACAATTTCGCCGTCTTTCATAACAATAATATGATCACTATAGCGAATCGCCTGATTGATATCATGTAATACCATAACGATCGTCAATCCATGTACTTCATTTAACTCTTTTACTAGCTCTAATATTTCAAGTTGATAATAAATATCTAAATATGTTGTCGGTTCATCTAAAAAGAGCATTGGTGTTTTCTGAGCTAACGTCATGGCAATCCAAACACGTTGTCTTTCTCCACCAGATAAGGCGTGAATCTCTTTATCACGTTTACTTAGCAAATTCGTACATGCTAAAGCCCTTTCGATTGCTTCTCTATCTTCATCAGTTTGCGAGGAAAAAATATTTTTATGAGGCATACGACCATAACTTGTTAATTTCTCTACCGTCATGTCTGCCGGTGCTTCATTTTGTTGATGGACAACGGCTAACTTTCTAGCAAACTCTTTCGGTTTATATTGACTAATCGCCTTCCCATCGAGTATTATCTCTCCGCTACGAGGGTCGTGATTTCTTGACATCACACCAAGTAATGTCGATTTCCCGCAACCGTTTGGACCAATAATTGTTGTAATTTTACCAATTTCTATTTCACTACTAACCGACTTTAATCGATCCGTTACATTATCATACGAAAAGGTTACATTTTTAATTTCCATGAACTTTATCACTCTTTCTAAGCAAGAATATTAAGAATGGGCCACCAATCACTGCCATAATCGTCGCTGCTGGAATTTCGTTAGGTGGCACAATTAACCTTCCAATCGTATCCGCCGTCAAAATTAATAACGCTCCTGCAAGAGCAGAAAATGGAATTAATACTTTATGATCCGAACCGACTAGTTGTCTTGAAATGTGCGGAACGAGTAATCCTACGAAAGCAATAACACCTGCAATTGCTGTTGATACTGCTGCTAAAAGTACTGCAATAGCAGAAATAATAAGACGAACTCTCGTCACGTGCAAACCTAAGTTTTTCGCAGTCTTATCTTGTAGCGATAATAAGTTACACCAAGCTCCTACAAACAGAGCAAGAATAAGACCAATCGTTCCATATGTAACCATTATTTCTACATCGTCCCACGTCTTCATCGTTATGTTAGAAGTCGTCGTTTGCTTAATACTCTTAATGAAGTATCCGCAAATCGTAATGAACGATTCATTTAATCCAGTGAACATTGCATTAATAGCTATACCAACTAAAATAATGCGAAGCGGACTTAACCCTGACTTCCATGAAAATGCATAAACGAGATAACATGCAAACGCACCACCTAAAAAGGCGAATACTGGTGTCCAGAAAAAGAATTGCGGGAATAGCGTAATAATAACAAGTGTCATAAAACTTGCTCCAGAAGATATCCCGATTACCCCAGCATCAGCAAGTGGATTTTTCATAACAGCTTGAAAAAGCACACCTGAAACGGCCAGAGCTGCTCCAGTAAATAGTGCAATAATAATACGTGGGAAACGTAAATCTTTAATCACTTCAACATCTTCATTTCCCCCTGTAAATATCCCTTGCACAAGCTCAACAATACCTATTTCTAAACTCCCTTTCATCGCTGACAATGATGTCATAACAATAAGCAATGCAGTAACAATGAGGAAACTCCAAGTTTTTTTATTCATTCCACTCTTCCTTTATATTAAAATGCATCACGGATACATCATTTTTTTCAATTCATCTAACGCTTCCATTGCTGCTAAATTACCTGTCGTCCCAAATAAGCGCTCTTCTAAATCGTAAACACGGTTATTTTTAACGGCAACGAAATGTTTCCAAATATCATTTGTTTTAAATTCTTTATCAAACATTTTCACAACTTCATCAGGCATACCATGAGCTGCTCGTAAAATAATATCTGGATCAGCTTTTTTTAAATACTCTGTATTAGAAGCTAAATACTCTACTTGTTCACCTTGCGCAATATTTTTGCCACCTAGTTGTTTCACTAGATCTCCAATATAAGAATGCTCTGTTGCTACTAAATAACTCCCTGGTACACCTAATAAAATAAGCACTGTCGGTTCTTTCTTTCCCTTTACTGCTTTTTTAATCTCTGCAACCTTGTTATCTAACTTCGTTACAACTGCTTCAGCCTGCTTTTCACGTCCATATTGCTTACCTAAATCGCTAATGGAATTTTGCATATTTTTCAAGCTTGTTAAATCTAAAAAATTTGCTTTCGTGCCCACACCATCAAAAACTGGCTTTAATTCATATTCAAGTGTTGTCACGGATAATACTTCTGACGGCTTTAATGACTTTACCTTTTCCATATCAGGACTCATCGGATTCCCGACTTCAGGTAAACCTTTATATCTCTTTGGTAAATCTTTCGTACTTGTTGGAATACCAATTAAATCTACTTCTAACGCATCCATAATTTCAGTAACAGCAACTGTCGTTGCAACAATTCTCTCTTTACTCTCACTCTTTACCTGTTTTGCTGCTTCTTTTTTGGGCGCCGAGCATCCAGCTATACTCACTAATAGAATGATAGCCATTAGTACACTAGCAATTTTCTTCACTCTCAATCACCACTCCTTTCCAAACAATATGAAACAAGTCTTGATGCATGCGAACATGCATCAAGACTCCAAAAATTACAATCTTCCTGCTCTATATTTACGAACTAGTAAAGCAAGTGACCCAAGCAATAGCACCATGTATAAACCTAGTTGTGCTGTATCTGCCGTTTTTGAGTTTTTCTCTTTTTTTGAATCATTTTTTTGATCTTCTTTTTTCTTCTTATCATCTGCATTTCGGTTAAAATCAGGATTATCTACTTTTTTTACATTATCTACTTTCGGTGTAATCACTGGATTGTTCGGATTATTTTTTGGATCCTCTTTAATCGTGCCTAACACACCAATATTATTTGTATCAAATTGAATTTGGACATCGTAGAAATGATGGTAGTTCATTTCGTTGATATCAACTTTTACTTTTGCATTTAATTTTGCAAATAAATCACTTACTTCAAATTGCACTACTCTCCTATTTGCATTTTTATCTTCGCTTACTACTTTCGCATCAGCAAAAAGACTGTTATTTTCCGTTTGGAATTTTGTAATCCATGCACTATTTTTCAACGTCATCTCAATGTACTTTTTACCATCTTTAACGATTAATTTTGCTGGGTGTACAGTATAGTCATGCATCTTTGAAAGCTCATTTGTTTTATCTTTTAACACTTTAAATGGAATATCATATTGACCATCCACTAAATTTCTTGGATCAACTATTACTTTTGGCTTACTATTTCCGCCTTGGTTGTTGTTTCCACCTTGGTTATCGTTTCCGCCTTGGTTATCGTTTCCGCCTTGGTTGTCGTTTCCGCCTTGGTTGTCGTTTTCGCCTTGGTTACCTAAAACTTTAATACTATCTTGATCAAATACAAATTGAACATCGTAGAAATGGTGATAATTCATCGCATCAATATCTACTTTTACTTTTGCGTTTAATTTTTTAGATAAATCATCTACTTCTAACTCTACTACTTTTGTATTTTGCTCTTTATTCTCACTTAATACTTTTGCATTAACAAAAGAACTATTCTTCTCAAACTCAAACTTTGTAATCCATGCACTATTCGTTAATGTAAACGATACATACTTCTTACCAT
This sequence comes from Bacillus pretiosus, assembly GCF_052947655.1. NCBI lineage: Bacteria > Bacillati > Bacillota > Bacilli > Caryophanales > Bacillaceae > Bacillus > Bacillus pretiosus. The sequence continues at coordinate 4,390,560 of NZ_CM129593.1, forward strand.
CTTTCACTTTTAGTACAGCTGGACTCTTTGTATATGTGTTCATCATTGAAATTTCTTCTGTTTGATCTTTTAGAACTTTAAAGCCAATGCTGTATTCACCATCTTTAAGGGCTTTTGGATCAATGGTTGCGTTGTTACCTTGGTTGTTGTTTCCGCCTTGGTTATCGTTTCCGCCTTGGTTATCGTTTCCGCCTTGGTTATCGTTTTCGCCTTGGTTATCGTTTCCGCCTTGGTTATCGTTTCCGCCTTGGTTATTGTTTCCGCCTTGGTTATCGTTTTCGCCTTGGTTATCGTTTCCGCCTTGGTTATTGTTTCCGCCTTGGTTATCTAACGGTTTAATGCTACCTTTATCAAATGCAAATTGAATGTCATAAAAATGGTGATAATTCATTGAATCGATATCTACTTTTACTTTTGCATTTAACTTTTTAGATACATCGTCTACTTCTACTTCCACTACGCGTGTATCAGCTTTTTTATCTTCACTTAATACACTCGCATCAACGAACGAACCATTTTTCTCAAATTCAAACTTTGTAATCCATGCACTATTCGTTAATGTGAATGATACATATTTTTTACCATCTTTCACCTTTAACACGCCCGGACTCTTCGTATACGTGTTCATCATTGAAATTTCTTCTGTTTGATCTTTTAAAGCTTTGAAACTGATGCTGTATTCACCGTCTTTAATTGTTTCAACATTCGGCTTCTCTACTTCTGGTTTCTCTACCTCTGGCTTTTTATCACCGTCTGGTTGCTTTTCTTCGTTCTTAATTGGCTCAAGTTTATCTTGTTCAAATAAAAGTTGTACATCATGTGTTTGCTTATAGTTTCTTGATGCCATTTCGATAAATACTTTTGTATTTAATTTTTTTGATAAATCGTCCACTTCAAACTCTACTACTCTTGTATCTTTTTCTTTATCTTCACTCACTACTTTTGCATCAGCAAATGCGCCATCTTTTTCCGTTTGGAAATTTTTAATTAATGAGCTACTTGTTAGTGTTACAATTGCCTTTTTCTTACTGTTTTCTACTTTTAATACTCCTGGATTTACCATGTAATTATTCATCTTAGATTCTTCATCTGTCTTATCTTTTAACACTTTAAATGGAATACTATAATTCCCATCGTTAATTGTGTTAGAATTGGGTTGTTGATCTGGGTCAGGCTTTTGGTCGGGCTTCTGACTTGGATCCGGTTTTTCATTTGGATCTGGCTTATTTGCTGGATCCTCTTTTTCATTTGGTTTTTCTACATGAATCGGTGTAATACTATTTTGATCAAATGCAATACGCACATCATAGTCATGATGATAATTTAAAAAGTCTATGTCTACTTTTACTTTCGCATTTAATACTTTCTCTACATCGTCCACTTCAAATTCTACTACTCGTGTATCTTTTTCTTTATCTTCACTAATTACATTTGTCGCAACAAACTGGCCACTTTTTTCTGTTTCAAACTTCGTGATCCATGAACTATGTTCTAACGTAAAGGATACCTTCTTCTTCCCATCCTTCACTTTTAAAGTTCCTGGACTTACAGAGTATTGATTCATCATAGATTCTTCATCTGATGTATCCTTAAGAACTTTGAAACCGATTGAATATTCACCGTCAGCTAGTTGGCTTGCTGCTTGAACTGCAAGAGGTTGTAATGTTGATACGAATGTAAATATCATTAAACACATCGCAACAACAATTTTAAGATATCTATTCAATGGAATAACGCTCCTTTATTTAGTTTTGACGTACTTTACGAATTAAGAAAACACCTGAAATAAGAATTAACACTGCAAATAATCCGATGCGTGCTTCATCGCCTGTTTTTGGGTTATCTGTTTTTTCAGCTTTTCCACTTTCATTTGTTCCTTTGCTTGCCTCTTTATTTGCTTCTTTACTCTCTTCTTTCTTCACTTCTTCTTTTACTTGTGTATCTGTTTTTGTTTGATCATTATTCTTTGTTACAGTAGTTGCTTTATTTTCTCCACCTACCGCTTTTACATTTGCATCAAATGCAAAGCGAATTGTGTAGTTATGGTCATAATTTACGTTAGGTACAACAACATGAATTTTTACAGCTGCTGGTTTAGATAGGTCGTCTATTTTAAACTCTACAATTCTTTTATCTGCAGATTCATCTTTACTAACAACTTTTGCATCAACAAAGTTTCCGTTCTCTGGTGCTTTAAATTCTGTAATCCAAGCACTATGATTCATAGGAATTTGTACTCTCATCTCACCATTTTTCACAATTAACTTAGCTGGTTTTTCAAAATAATCATTTGCCATTGAAGCTGAATCATTTTCTGCTTTTTGTATGACATAGTTAATATCGTAAGTACCGTCAGCTACATTTGCCGAAGCTTGTCCAAATGGCACTACGAAAAAAGCTAGCATACATACGAATGTCATAATAAAAGCGGGTAATACAGAAATCTTTCTCATTTGGCTTACTTCCTCCTTGTTTATCTTTCATCCACACTTTTTGAAAATGATAATTATTCTCAATATATAAGAAAAAAATAATAATCCTCTACCATTATTTAATTGTAATTTATTTATGTAATATAGATATTATTGATTATCATTCTCACTATGTGCTAAAAATAATATCCCTCCCTATTCCTTATAAAGAGCGATTTACATTTTAACATAAGTCCCTATTTCTTTTGATGATTATCATTCTCAATGAAGGTCAAAAAAAATAAAACTAACCATTCTCCTACTCTATCACCTCTATCTACAAAATGATATCGTTATAGAAAACCTTATACCTTTCACTCCTCACTTTCCTTCTAATATTTCCACAACTAAGTCAATCTTAGCCTAATGCTAATTTTTTTGTCAACTATATTACGTATAAAATTTTTAATATCTAAATTTCCCTATATGCAATTTTTTCTACAAAAAAAGAGACTTTCTTTCATAGAAAGCCTCTTTTCACTATTTTTCTACAGCAACTTCTTGCTTTTGAAATAAAGAAACTACATATCCAATTGCAATTCCAATGATACCCGGAACTAGCCAACCAATCCCTACACTATATAGTGGAATTTTATCTAAGATAGGAGCAAGGGCCGCTACTTGAAGATTTGCATTATGCAATCCATCAAAGAAGCTAATTGCAAATGCTCCTACAATACCGCCTACATACATAGCTAATGGAAGACGAATATAGTTTTCAACAAGTGATAATACAATCAGTACGATACCAATTGGATAAATTGCAATTAAAATCGGTAATGCTAATGCGTTTAACTGAGTTAACCCAAGGTTTGCTACCATAAATGCTAATACACAGAAGATGAAAACAACCTTTTGATAAGAAAGCTTTGGTAATAAGGAAGAAAAATATTCCCCACAAGCTGCAACAATACCTACAGAAGTTGTTAAACATGCCGCTGTAATTGCGATCCCTAATAATAAAGTTCCGTAACTACCAAATAAATGATTTACAACGTTTGTTAAAATAATTCCTCCGTTTGCTCCCATTCCAAGAGACACACTAGAAGCTCCCAGATAAGCAAGTGCTAAATAAACAAGTAGTAAACCGAGCGCTGCAATAAATCCTGCAAAGATTGTTACTTTTGCAATGCTGTTCTTATTTGTAACGCCTTTTGCTTTTAAAGCATTAATAACAACATTTCCGAAAACAAGTGCTGCAAGTCCATCTAAAGTTAAATATCCATCAATAAAACCTTTAAAGAGCGGAGCATTATACGCTTCTGTCGGTGCACCAAATTCTCCAATTGGTGTAATAATTGCTTTACCTACGATAATTGCTATAACAGCTAACAAAATCGGAGTTAATACTTTACCGATGCGGCCCACTAATTTCGATGGGTTTAAAGCTAAATAGAAAGTTACTGCAAAGAAAATGAATGTAAAGATAACAAGTGGATAAGATTGACCAGCTATCTCACTTGGTAAAAATGGTGCAACACTCATTTCATAAGCAACTGTTCCTGTACGCGGAACACTTACGAATACGCCTAAACATAAATAAATTGCAGTGATAAAAACAAGTGCGAATACAGGGTGTACACGTCCCGCTAGCTCATTAATATCTCCCTTTAGAGCTATAACAATTACCCCTAATAAAGGTAATCCAACACCTGTTACGATAAAGCCAAATAACGCGATCCATACGTCTGTTCCAGCACCTTGCCCTAAAGCCGGCGGGAAAATCATATTACCTGCACCGAAAAATAGTGCAAACAACATTAAACTTATTGCAAACATCTCAGAAAACTTTAAAGATGATTTCATTTCTACTAACCTCCTACATATTTTTAGATTAACAAAATATTCTGAATTAAAGACCGTCACATATCCTCTTTCAAGCATACTTCCCCGTAAAAGAACGCAAAAAACACCCGTCCCTAACAAAGGGACGAGTGTTGAAATCGTGGTTCCACCCTTATTCTAATAAAATGAATTTATAACAAAATAAGCTCATTTTATAGCTCGTGTAAATTGATAACGGTTTTATCCGCCAAGAATTACAATGCATCATGCAGTTCACTCTTGAAGTTTAGAGGTGGTAAGTTTGCCTTTCCGTATTAGGAAGCTCACAGCCTAGGCTTCCCTCTCTGAGAATCGTCAAAAACAACTCATGTCCTCATCATTACTTTTATAAAATATCTTGTCGAAACTTGTTGTTTTTTATTATATGGGCTATTTTTTAAAAAATCAATAGTTTTATTTTTTCTGACAAAAAAATATAGGGAGAAAATTTCCCCTCCCTATATTTGCCCTATTAATATTTCTAATTCCTCAGCTGTAATGTTACGCCATTTTCCCACTTCTAGATCATCTAGCTCTATATTCATAATACGAACCCGCTTTAGCTTTGTTACAGTAAACCCGAAAGCACGGCTCATTCTACGAATTTGTCTGTTCATTCCTTGCGTTAAAACGATGCGAAATGTAGATTGATCCACTCTCGTCACTTTACAAGGCTTCGTCATTCCATCTTTAATCTTTACACCGCTGGACATCTCATCAATAAACCAATCTGTAAACGGCTTATCAACCGTAACGATGTATTCTTTCTCGTGCTCATGATCACCGTGTAAAATTTGATTTGCAATCGCACCGTCATTCGTTAATAAGATTAGTCCTTCCGACGCTTTATCTAATCGCCCAACAGGAAAGATACGCTCTGGGTAATTGATATAATCAATAATATTATCTTCAATATGATCGGCTGCTGTACAAGTAATTCCGATTGGTTTATGAAAGGCAATATACACCTTTTCCTTCTCTTCTTTTGCAATAACCTGTCCATCAATCGTTACAACATCACCATTGCTCACAAGTGCACCGTGCGTACACATTTCACCGTTAATACAGACGCGTCCTGCTTTAATAAGGCGGTCTGTTTCGCGTCTTGAACAGGATTTTGCTTCGCTTATGTATTGGTTGATTTTCATAGCTTATTCCTTTTCCTATATATTAAAAGCGTCAATCTATGGCAATATGACTCTGCCACGATTGACGCTCTTTTACTTCGCAAAAACAACTAAATAAATAACCCCAATTACCAAAAATATTCCGCAACAAGCTAACAATACTTTTGCAAGTTTGTCCATAAACATATAATGGTTCCCCTTTGTTTCGTTGTTTGCTATTTTAATTCGACAACTGTTACGCCTAGGCCTCCCTCGCCCATGTCACCGTAGCGGTAGTTTTTCACACCGCGGTGTTTCTTCAAGTAATCTTGTACACCTTGACGAAGCGCTCCTGTTCCTTTACCGTGAATAATTGATACGCGCGGATAGCTTGCAAGCTGTGCATCGTCTAAATATTTTTCAACGCGCATCATTGCATCTTCATAACGTTCACCGCGAAGATCGAGCTCTAACGAAACGTGATAATCTCTACCCTTCACACTTGCGACTGCTTTTTTCTCAGTTTGCTTCGGTGTATTAATGTATTCCATATTGGATTCTTTCACTTTCATCTTCAGAATACCAATTTGTACGCTCCACTCTGTATCACTTACTTTTTCAAGCAATTGACCTTTTTGACCAAACGTTAACACTTTTACTTCATCACCTGCGCGTAATTGTTGTTTTGGCGCTGTGTTTTTCACGTTTACTTTTTGTTTCTTCACAAGCTCTGGCGCCGCACCTTCTAGACGGCTCTTCGCTTCAATAAGCTCATGGTCTTTCACGTTTATAAGCTGTGCTTTACGCAATTGACGAAGTTCTTGAATAATGCCTTCTGCCTCTTTCTTTGCAGCTTCGACTTTTTCTTCCCCTTCTTTTTGCGCTTTTAATAATTTTTCATCGCGCTCATCATTAAATTCAATAATTTGACGCTGTAATTCGCGATGCAGTTTTTCAGATTGCTTGCGAAGTGCTTCTGCTTCGTTCCAGTCACGCTCTGCATTCTTTTGACTTTCTTCTAACTTCGCAATCATATTTTCAATTTTGTTTGTATCTGTACTAATGTGGTTACGAGCTTGATCAATCACGCGATCAGATAGTCCAAGGCGCTTCGAAATTTCAAAGGCATTACTACGTCCTGGTACACCGATTAATAATTTATACGTTGGGCTTAATGTGTTCACGTCGAACTCAACGCTCGCATTAATAACTTTCTCACGGTTATATCCGTATGCTTTTAATTCTGGGTAATGCGTCGTAGCAACAACGCGAGCACCACGATTACATACTTCATCTAAAATTGAAATTGCTAATGCAGCCCCTTCTTGCGGATCTGTTCCAGCACCTAATTCATCGAATAAAACTAAGCTTTCAAAATCAGCTTTTTCTAAAATATCAACAATGTTCACCATATGTGAGGAGAACGTACTTAAACTTTGTTCAATCGATTGCTCATCACCGATATCGGCAAAGATATTTTTAAATACACAAATCTCTGATTCATCCATTACTGGAATGTGAAGGCCAGATTGCGCCATTAGCACACAAATACCAACTGTTTTCAGCGTAACTGTTTTACCACCTGTATTTGGTCCTGTAATAACAATTGTCGTGAAATCTTTCCCTAACATAATGTTATTTGGCACGATAATTTCTGGATCAATAAGCGGATGACGTGCTTGTCTTAAATCCATATAACGCTCGTTATTTACGATTGGTTTCGTTGCTTTTATACGCTTCCCATAAAAAGCTTTCGCAAAAATAAAGTCAAGATTCGCAACTACTTCTACGTTAGATAAAACGATATCCGCTTCTACTGCCACTTCTTCTGTTAACATCAATAAGATGCGTTCGATTTCTTGTTTTTCTTTCACTCGTGCTTCTTGAAGCGCGTTATTTAACTCTACAATGACTTGTGGTTCAATAAATAACGTTTGCCCAGAAGCTGATTGATCGTGAACAATACCGCCATATACACCGCGGTATTCTTGTTTTACCGGGATTACGTAACGTTCGTTACGAATCGTTACAATCGCGTCAGACAGCATCTTTTGCGCGTTGGAAGAACGCGTCATATTTTCTAACTTTTCACGAATACGACTTTCCGCAGTACGAATTTGAGTACGAATACCACGCAGTTTATCACTTGCGCTATCGACTACTTCACCGCCATCACCGATACAATTTGTAATTTTCTTTTCTAAATCATATAAAGATACAATTTGAGCGACATGAGTTTCTAAAATTGGAAGCTCGACACCATTATCAACCATATCTTCAATGAAACGTTTCATATTGCGACTACCATACATCGTATTGGCAATATCAAGTAGTTCATTCGGGCTTAACATACTTCCAATCTTTGCACGCTTCACATTTGAGCGAATATCCGTAATACCACCTAATGGTGCACTACCTTTTAAACGAATGACTTTCGCTGCTTCATCTGTTGTATCTTGCATTTCTACAATTTCTTCAAAATCAGTGCTTGGCACTAAATGCTTCACTTTGTCACGGCCAAGTGAAGAGGCTGTATGTTCAAGTAATTGTTCTTTTACTTTATTGTATTCTAATACACGCAACGTTCTTTCTAACATGTTGCAGGTCCCCCTTGTGTTACTTATTACGTTTAATATAGTCTAATAAACGTTCGATATTCCACGTGTTAATCACGTTATCTTTTTGAATCCAACCTTTACGTGCTGCTGCTACACCTGTTTCCATATCTTCTAACATTTCAAGCGTATGAGCATCCGTATTAATCGCTACTTTTACACCAGCATCTTGTGCTTGTTTTAATAATTTCGCGCTTAAATCTAGACGGTTCGGATTCGCATTTAATTCTAAAACTGTATTTGTTTCTTTTGCGAGCTCGATTAATAAATCTGTATCCACATCATAGCCCTCGCGGCGTCCAAGAAGACGTCCTGTCGGATGAGCAATCATTGTGACATGCTTATTCTCCAGCGCAGCACGAAGACGTTTCATAATCGTTTCACGGTCTTGTGAGAAGCTAGAGTGAATCGCTCCAATGACATAATCTAATTCTGCTAATACTTCATCGTCAAAATCAAGTGTTGCATCCGGTAAAATATCCATTTCAATTCCGCGTAAAATTGTAATGTCTGGATACTTTTCGTTCATACGTTCAATTTCTTTCGCTTGTTCACGAAGGCGCTCTTTCGTTAAACCGTTCGCTACTTTCAAGTATTGTGAGTGATCAGTAATCGCCATAAACTTATATCCACGAGCACGGCACGCTTGTACCATCTCTTCAATGGAAAAAGCACCATCACTCCATGTTGTATGCATATGTAAATCACCTTGTATGTCAGAGAACTGAATTAAGTTTGGATACTCTTTAATTAATTCAATTTCTTTTCCATCTTCACGCACTTCTGGTGGGATAAATGGAAGACCGAAATGAGCGAAGAACTCCTCTTCTGTTTCAAATGTTCTCACTTCACCTGTTTCTAAGTTTTCTACACCGTACTCACTAATTTTCTCGCCTCTATCTTTCGCGATTTGGCGCATTTTTACGTTATGATCTTTTGATCCTGTGAAATGGTGAAGGGTTGTAATAAATTCTTCTGGTTTTACTAAACGGAAATCGATTGAAATATCATATTCATATTGAAGACGAACAGAAACTTTTGTATCTCCACTTGCGATTACTTCAATCATATTATCAAATTGCAGTAAATGCTCACGTACTGCAGCTGGTTCTGTCGTTGCAATGATAAAGTCTAAATCTTTCACTGTTTCACGAACACGGCGCAAACTACCAGCACGAGAGAAACGAATTACTTCAGCAATATTCGACAATTTCTCCTCTATTTCCCCGGCAATAGGTAATACCATTGCGATTGGTAAACGCTCTGGACGAGAGCCTACTTGATCGATTGCTTCTAATATTTTCTCTTCTGTCTTCTTACCGAAACCTGCTAAAGCTTGTACTTTATTTTCCTCACAAACCGCTTTTAGCGATTCCATATCAACAACACCAAGTTCTTTATATAACTTAGCTACCTTTTTACCACCAAGGCCTGGTAATTTTAATAACGGTAATAAGCTACTTGGCACTTCTTTTTCAAGCTCTTGTAATACTTCAGATGTTCCCGATTCTATATATTCTTGAATAACTGCTGCTGTTCCTTTTCCAATGCCCGGAATCTTCGTGAAATCTTCAATCTCAGAAAGACTACGATCATCACTTTCTAATGCTGCCGCCGCCTTACGAAATGCAGATATTTTAAATGGATTCGCGCCCTTTAGTTCCATAAAAAGCCCAATTGTCTCTAGTAATTTAATAACTTGTTTTTTATTTACTTTCATCATTACCCCGCCTTTCTTTCATAGAAAAAAACTCCTCTTTCCGAAAAAAGAGAAGTTATACTCTGCTACCTGTCTGCCATAGTTCCTTCACCTTTTCAGAAAGAATCGGTGTATCGTCTACAATTATTTTGCTAATTGATGATTTTTGTAATGGTGTTTGTATTTGTTCAATTGGAAGAATGTTTCCAACGATAATTAAAACAAACAAAATAATATATACTTCTAAAAATCCGAGGATTGCCCCCGCAAACGCATTGACTTGCTTTAAAACCGGTATTTCTGCAAACATATTTAACAAATTACCAAGTAATGAAAGTGCAATTTTTGTAATAATAAACAATATGATAAACGCAAGTGCTTGATAAAATACTGTCTCAATATTATTTGCATCAATCCATTCTGGAACAGATACGTTTTTATCAAATGGATACGGAATAAATTTCGCAAGTGCTGGCGCTAAATCTTTACAGTACCAGTATGCAACAAGGTATGCGATAATAAAGCTTGTTAACTTTACAAGTTGCAGAATAAACCCTCTGCGTAAGCCGAGGAAAAATCCCATAACAAGCAGTAAAATGATAATAATATCAATCATGTTATTCCATTCCTTTTTTTGTCATACTTTCTTTCAATTTCTCATGTTCTTCTTTTAATTTTATGTAATCGTGTATGACGTTTACTGCCGTCAATACCGCTAGTCTACTCGTGTCAAGCGAAGGATTCTTGGCATTGAGTTCGCGCATTTTATCATCCACAATCGCTGCTACCATGCGGATATGACTTGTACTTTCATCGCCAACAACTGAATATTGTTGACCATAGATTTCTACATTAATTCGACTTTTCTTTCCCTTTTGTTGTGACAACTCACCGGCCTCCAATCACGTACAGAATCCTAAAGTTTATCATACCATGAACCATCATATTATGGAAACAGAAAGAACAATCCGATATGATAAAAATAACAATATAAAAAAAGGAGCGACCATCTTGTCAAATTCTATCGTAATACAAACAAGTTCTACAGTAATTGAAGACATGAAACAACAATACAAACAAGCGCTTAGTCCAAAAACCCCACAAGGCGGGATCTTCATGGCAAAGGTGCCATCTTGCACGATTACAGCTTATAAATCTGGAAAAGTAATGTTCCAAGGTGGCCGTGCTGAAGCAGAAGCTTCTCGTTGGCAAACTGTCTCTCAAACACCGAAAACAGCTGTAAAAAAATCTGTAGATTCACACCGTTATGCACCCCCTGCTTCCATCGGTACAATGTCTATCGTAGGGTCAGATGAAGTTGGTACTGGTGATTTCTTCGGACCGATGACAGTAGTTGCTGTATATGTGGATGCGGAGCAAATCCCACTGTTAAAAGAACTTGGTGTAAAAGACTCTAAAAACTTAAATGACGATCAAATTACTGCCATTGCAAAACAACTTCTACACGTTGTTCCTTACAGCTCTCTTGTCCTTCATAATGAAAAATATAACGAGCTATTTGATAAAGGAAACAACCAAGGTAAGTTAAAAGCTTTACTGCATAATAAAGCTATTACAAACTTATTAGCTAAAATTGCACCTACAAAACCTGAAGGCGTCTTAATCGATCAATTCACACAACCTGATACATACTACAAATATTTAGCAAAACAAAAACAGGTACAGCGTGAAAATGTTTACTTCGCGACGAAAGGCGAAAGCGTACACTTAGCAGTAGCCGCTGCCTCCATTTTAGCTCGTTACTCATTCGTAAAACAGTTTGACGAACTAAGCAAAAAAGCCGGTATGCCACTTCCAAAAGGTGCTGGTAAACAAGTTGATATTGCAGCTGCTAAATTAATTCAAAAGCTTGGTAAAGAACGATTACCTGAGTTTGTGAAAATGCATTTCGCTAATAAGGAGAAGGCGTTTCGCTTATTAAAATAGTATCGACAAAAACAGGAGGCTACAAACTCCTGTTTTTTTGTTTCCCCTACTATTATCCTTATAATTTTGTTACAATTAAAATATACAGATTATTCTAACATAGGAGGAGATTCCCATTGCTACTTCTACAAATGATTCTAAATATTTTACTAGGCGATCCACACGAAAGACAGTTTGAAATTAGAGAAAACATTCAGCTACTAAGTGAACAACGAGAGTTCAACGATTTAATAGAGCGTTATGGCCGTTCTTTCTTATTAAACTTTCGGATTCGAAGATTTATCGGGAAACACGATGCCCGCTTGTTAATACATAATCCAGCAAAACTACAGTACTTCTGTGAGGAACTTGAATCTATGATTAGAAAAAAAGGATTGTTTACATAAGGAGATATTTCATATGAACGCTGTAAAAGTTAAAAAGGTATTATATGTTTTCGTACACCTCGTGGGCCCACTTTCTTACCTCACTATTTCTACCATTTGGGGAGCTTTTTTCACTACTAAATCTACATTCGAAAATATATCTGATAATCTTGGTGTGATGGCTATCTATTACGTGCTTATGAGTTTACTGTGGTTTTTCTATTTAGATCGATTAGACAAAGATGTAGATAAAATTACAAAAGAAATTAAGGTGTAATACATATAAAAAAAGGAGAGCCGCCAAGACTCTCCTTTTTTATGTTAACTTCTTTTCTGCTTCTTATTTGATGAAGATACTTTATGAGAACCTGTTTCATGTGCCGTCGTTCCTTGTCCTTCTATTTCTGGAGAACCAAGGCTTGATCTTGAATGATCTTTTTTCACTTTTTTACTCATTTATATTCACCCCTTCGTGTTACTTTTTGCTACGAGGTAATAAACTATGCAAAATAAAAAGCGAGAGGAAATCCTCTCGCTTTTTTCATATTTTAGAATTCAGAAGAACCTGGAGTTCTTGGGAATGGAATTACGTCACGGATGTTAGCCATGCCAGTGATGTACATTAGGAAGCGCTCGAAACCTAGACCGAATCCAGCGTGTTTTGTACCGCCGTATTTTCTAAGTTCTAAGTACCACCAGTAGTCCTCTTCGTTCATACCTAATTCTTTAATTCTGTCTACTAAAACGTCCATTCTTTCTTCACGTTGGCTTCCGCCGATTAATTCGCCGATGCCAGGAACTAGAAGATCAGTAGCAGCTACTGTTTTTCCATCTTCATTCATACGCATGTAGAACGCTTTAATGTCTTTTGGATAGTCAGTTACGAATACAGGGCGTTTGAAAATTTCTTCTGATAAGTATCTTTCGTGCTCTGTTTGTAAGTCAATACCCCATTCTACTGGATATTTGAAGTCAGCACCTGACTCTTGAAGCACTTTAATTGCTTCTGTATATGTGATACGACCGAAGTCAGAGTTGATTACGTTGTTCATGCGCTCAAGAACTGTTTTATCAACGAAGCTGTTGAAGAATTCCATTTCTTCTGGTGCATGCTCTAGTACGTATTTCATTGCATATTTCAGCATATCTTCTGTAAGATCCATTACGTCGCCTAATTCAGCGAATGCAATCTCCGGCTCAACCATCCAGAACTCAGCTGCATGACGAGTTGTGTTAGAGTTTTCTGCACGGAATGTAGGTCCGAATGTGTATACGTCACGGAATGCTAATGCATAAGCTTCAGCGTTCAGCTGTCCACTTACTGTTAAGTTTGTTTCTTTGCCGAAGAAGTCTTTTGATTCATCAACTTGTCCGTCTTCACCTTTTGGTACGTTGTTTAAATCTTGCGTTGTTACGCGGAACATTTCGCCTGCACCTTCTGTATCACTACCAGTGATGATTGGTGTATGAACATGTACGAATCCACGCTCTTGGAAGAACTGGTGAATCGCAAATGCTGCGACAGAACGTACACGGAACGTTGCAGAGAATGCATTTGTTCTTGGACGTAAGTGAGCGATTGTACGTAAGTATTCAAACGTGTGACGTTTCTTTTGAAGTGGGTAATCAGAATCTGATAAGCCCTCGATATCAATTTTTTCTGCTTTAATTTCAAATGGTTGCTTCGCTCCAGGCGTTGCAATTACTGTACCTTCTACTTTAACTGAAGAGCTAAGTGGAAGTTTTGCAATTTCTTTGAAGTTTTCTAACTCTGTATCGAAAACGATTTGAACGCTTTTAAAGAAGCTACCGTCGTTTAATTCGATGAAACCAAATGCTTTTGAATCACGTAAGTTACGAATCCACCCTGATACTTGTACTGTTTGACCTGCGTATTTATCTGTATCTCTATACAGACTTTTTACTAATGTGTTTTCCATAGTGAAATTCTCCTTTGCACATATATTTAAATACAAAAAAACCTTTCATCCATAAAGGGACGAAAGGTTAAACTTCGCGGTACCACCCAATTTGTCATAAAGACCAACTTTAACTCGTATGTAATACATACTTCCCGGTTTGTAACAGGCCGGATTCCCGTCTAAGTCTACTCTTGAATACAAGATTCAATTTCGGTTAGCAACTCCAAGGTGTTCTTCACATATACCGCCTCATCAGGCTCTCACCGTCCCTGACTCGCTTTGGATTATAGTATATACTACTTTTCCTTATCATCGTCTTTCATTTTGTTAAACTAAAATTAATGTACTACATTCGAGAGAAAGATGCAAGATACCAAAAAATATATCAGCGATTTTTGTAATATATCGATTTTCCGACAATCGTGCCATAAAAAAATTGCCGGGCTTAATCCGGCAATTTCTCATTACTTACGTAACTCCGCACCAAACTTCTCTTCTACCGTTGTTAATACACGGTTATGTGCTTCTGTTACTTCTTCGTCTGTTAACGTACGTTCTGCATCGAAGTATGTCATAGAGAATGCAAGTGATTTCTTGCCTTCTTCCATTTTTTCACCTTCGTATAAGTCAAATAGCGTTACGTCTTTCAGAAGTTCTCCGCCAGCTTCAGCAATAACTTGCTTCATTTCACCAGCTTTTGTTTCTTTCGTTACGACAACAGCCATATCACGTGTCATAGATGGGAAACGTGGAATTGCTGTGTAGTAAGTTTCTTCTGCGTCTGCACCAAATACTTTTACAAGAGATAATTCGAATACGAATGTATTTTTCACATCTAATTGTTTTTCTGCTTCTGGGTGCAATTGACCGATGAAACCAATTACTTCGCCATCTAATACGATGTCAGCTGTACGACCTGGGTGCATCCCTTCACGTTTTGCTGGTGCATAAGTGATTTGGTTTGCAACGCCAAGTACGTCGAATAATCCTTCTAGTACACCTTTCACAACGAAGAAGTCTACTACTTTCTTCTCACCTTGCCATGCATGGTGAAGAGCAAGTCCTGTCATAACACCGGCAAGATGTTGTTCTTCTTTCGGAAGTTCTCCTGCTTCTGTTGGTAAGAAGACAGAACCTACTTCGTATAAAGCAACACTATCGTTTTTACGTGCCACATTATATGAAACAGCTTCTAGTAATTGCGGTACTAAGCTTAAACGAAGTTGGCTACGCTCTTCACTCATTGGAAGTGCAAGATTTACAGGAGCTTTTTCATTTGGCTCGACCATATATTGCTTCGCTTTATCAGCGCTTGTTAATGAATATGTGATCGCTTCATATAAACCAGCACCCTCTAGGAAGCGACGTACTTTACGACGTTTCGTTTGTGCTGATGTTAATTTACCACGAGTCATTGTTCCAGAAGGTAATGTAACTGGAATGTGGTCATAACCGTATAGACGACCCACTTCTTCTACTAAGTCTTCTGAAATTGTAATATCAGGACGACGTGCTGGTACATTCACATGGAATGTTCCTTCTACTTCTGTGAATGGGAATTTCAAGTTTGTGAACATTGTACCCATTTCACTTGCAGAAATATTTGTACCTAATACACGGTTTACTTTTTCAGCAGTAACAGATACTGTACGCTCTTGTACTTGTAAGTTGTCAGCTTCTACTACACCTTCAAGTGCTTCTCCGCCAGCGTATTTCGCCATTAAAGCAGCTGCGTGTTGAATTGCTTCAAATGTACGTGTTGGATCGATTCCTTTTTCAAAACGTGCGCTTGATTCACTGCGAAGACCTAAGTCTTTTGATGTACGGCGCACTGTTTGACCTGCAAAGTATGCAGATTCAATTAAAACGTTTACTGTCTCATTTGTAACTTCAGAATCCGCTCCGCCCATTACACCAGCAACAGCTAAAGCTTTTGTTCCGTTTGTAATTACAAGGTGGTGGCTTTGTAACGTACGCTCTTGATCATCTAACGTTTCAATTTTTTCGCCTTCTTTTGCAAGACGAACAACGATTTCTTTTGAACCTAATTTATCGTAATCGAATGCATGTAACGGTTGACCGTATTCCATTAAAATGTAGTTTGTAATATCCACTACATTGCTAATTGGACGAATGCCAGCTGCCATAAGGCGCGTTTGCATCCACATTGGTGATGGACCAATCTTTACGTTCTTCACCATTTTTGCAATATATAATGGGTTTTCTTCTTTCGCTTCTACACTTACAGAAATGTAATCAGAAGTTTTTTCTGCTGTTTCTTGTAAGCTGATAGCTGGAAGTTTTACTTCACGGCCATAAATAGCAGCGACTTCATATGCAACACCTAACATGTTTAAGCAATCTGCACGGTTTGGTGTTAAACCAAGCTCAAGTACTTCATCATGTAAGTTTAAAATTTCAAGTGCGTCTGCACCAACTTCAGCGTCACTTGGGAAGATGAAGATACCGTCTGCATATTCTTTTGAAACTAACTTTCCATCAATACCAAGCTCTTGAAGCGCACAAACCATACCGTGAGAAGCTTCACCACGTAGTTTTGCTTTTTTAATTTTGAAGTTGCCAGGAAGTACAGCACCAACTTTTGCAACTGGTACTTTTAAACCTTTTGCAATGTTAGCAGCTCCACAAATAATTTGAACTGGCTCTTCTTCACCGATATCGATTAAACATTTGCTTAATTTATCAGCTTCTGGGTGTTTTTCACATTCTAATACGTGACCAACTACAACACCTTTTACACCTTTATTTAATAATTCAACACCTTCTACTTCAATACCACTTTTCGTGATTTTGTCTGCTAGTTCTTGTGCTGTTACATCTTTAATATCTACATACTCTTGTAACCAACGATATGATACGAACATACTTATCCTCTCCTTCCCTTACGCTCGTTTGAATTGTTGTAAGAAACGTACATCATTTGTATAGAAATGACGAATGTCATCTACGCCGTATTTCAACATTGCGATACGCTCTGCGCCCATACCGAATGCGAAACCTTGATATTCTTTTGAATCATAACCAGCCATTTCAAGTACGTTCGGATGAACCATACCTGCGCCTAAAATTTCGATCCAGCCAGTTCCTTTACAAGTGCCGCAACCTTTGCCGTGACACATCATACAAGAAATATCCATCTCTACAGATGGCTCTGTGAATGGGAAGAAACTTGGACGAAGACGGATTTCACGATCTTCACCGAACATCTTTTTCACGAATACTTGCAGTGTACCTTTTAAGTCACTCATGCGAATGTTTTTATCAATTACAAGACCTTCAATTTGCATGAATTGGTGTGAATGCGTCGCATCATCGTCATCGCGGCGATACACTTTACCAGGACAAATAATTTTAATTGGGCCTTTTTCTTTATTATTTTCCATCGTACGTGCTTGCACAGAAGATGTATGTGTACGTAGTAACGTTTCTTCTGTAATGTAGAATGTATCTTGCATATCACGCGCTGGGTGATCTTTCGGTAAGTTTAATGCTTCGAAGTTGTAGTAGTCTTTTTCTACTTCTGTTCCTTCAGCTACTTCATACCCCATACCGATGAATACATCTTCAATTTGCTCAACAACAGCTGTTAACGGATGGTGACAACCTGTTTCAACAGGACGGCCTGGTAGTGTAACATCAATTGTTTCCGTAGCTAATTTCGCTTCAATTACTGCTTTTTCTAAGTTTCCAATTTTGTCTTCTAAACGCGTTTGAATCGCTTCACGTACTTCATTTACTAATGCTCCCATACGTGGACGCTCTTCTGCTGATAATTTTCCCATGCCGCGTAATACTTCTGTAATTGGACCTTTTTTTCCTAAATACGCTACGCGTACGTCGTTTAAGCCCTTTAGCTCTTTCGCTTCTTCAATAAGCTCTAACGCTTTTTGCTTTAGCTCTTTTAAACGTGCTTCCATTTGGAACCCTCCTAATTTTAAAAATAAAAAAACCTCGCTCCCAAAAAGGGACGAGGTAAATTCGCGGTACCACCCTAAATTGACAGACCAGGTCTGCCCACTCATTAGTTATAACGATCAATTCTGACCGGAACGCCTTTACATATATATGGTCCTGGCGTCAACTCCAGAGGTGAATTCACTTCCGTCTACCATAAGAATGCTTTCAGTCTAAGGCATTCTCTCCCTATATGGCGATTTTGTAAGTTACTCTTCTCTATCAACGTTTTTCGTTATTTAACTTTTAATATAATATACTTCAACTTATTATAAGAAGTTTTTTATTTGTTCGCAACTGGGCTTTGTAAATAATACGTTAAAATCCCTGCTGCAACCGCAACATTTAATGATTCTGCCCCGCCGTAAATCGGAATATACAAGTTTTGATCCGTTTTTGCAAGAATTTCTTGGCTTACGCCGCTTCCTTCATTTCCTACAATTAATGCAAAACCACCAGCTGGTGTTACTTCACCATACGGAACTCCATTTTCAAGAGCTGTTCCATATACAGGAACGTTATTTTCTCTTAACTTGTCTACCCACTCTTCTAAGTTCCCTTTTACAACTGGTAAATGGAAAATAGAACCTTGTGTAGAGCGAAGCACTTTACTATTATATGCATCAACGCACCCTTCTCCAAGCACAACAGCATGAATACCAGCTGCATCAGCTGTACGAATAATTGTCCCTAAGTTGCCCGGGTCTTGAAGACCATCTAATAAAAGAAACTTTCCATCTGCAAGAGCTACTTCACTCTCGTGTTTCTCACAAACAGCAAATACCCCTTGCGTCGTTTCTGTTTCACGGAGTACTTTTACGATTGCTTCAGGTACGATATACATTTCCACATCATTAACTGTCCAATCTTTCGGAAGATCTGTCTGATCAGAAACGATAAGTTCTGTTACAACTCCTGCTTTTAAAGCTTCTTCCACTAAGTGGAATCCTTCTACAAAAAATAAACCTTTTTTATCGCGCTCTTTTTTCGTCTGCAGCTTTTTCCACTGCTTCACACGCGGATTTTGCACTGAATCAATGTTTTTCATAATATGTATTTCCCTCTCTTCTTGTCTTATCATTATAGCCTATTTTTCATACATATTTACATAAAAAAGAACAAAAACTAACGTCAGTTTCAATTCTGAAGAAGAGGTGAAAATAATGAGTTTTAATTTACGCGGTGCTGTATTAGCGAATGTATCTGGAAATTCACAAGATCAATTACAAGAAACGATTGTCGATGCAATTCAAAGCGGTGAAGAAAAAATGCTTCCAGGTCTTGGCGTTTTATTCGAAGTCATTTGGAAAAATGCTGATGAAAATGAAAAACACGAAATGTTAGGAACACTAGAGCAAGGATTAAAAAAATAAACAATAAAAGGTCACCTTAGAAAAAAACTAAGGTGACCTTTTATGTCTATAAAATTTTTCTTCTCCTAAACATTTCTACTTTACTAACGCTACACAGATGGAGTACAATATTCAAAATACATTTAAACCGATCGATTTTCTTTATAGACACCATTAGATAAAAGGAGTGAATGTTTTATGCAACGTATTACGCTTGAACAAGTTTTTAAACATCACATTACACAAAAATATGTAAACCGTTCTGGAATGGTCCACGCGATTGCTGTCGCTTACCATGCGTTTCACTTAGCGAAAAAGCATCATGCCTCAGTCGATGCTGCAACAAAAGCTGGTTTCCTTCATGATATCGGACATCACACATGGTACAGCGAGGGAGAATGGGATTATGACTTGTATAAAAAGAATGATATACATGCGATTAAAGGAGCAGAAAGAGCTCATAAATTGCTTATTAGATTAGGAGAACATCCGAAACTAGCAAAAGAAATTTCTATCGCGATTCTTCTTCATACAGATTCTTTCTTAGTACAGCAAGAAATTGAAAGAACATCTCTTCAAAACATTATTAAATGGGCAGACGAAGCAGATGAAGAACCGGGCGGAGCGCACCATTATAGAACGATTTCTTATGAAAAAGCATTAAGAGCTATTCAACAGTTAGACCGATTGGTAGAACGTGAATTGCAAATAGAGCAATCAAAATCGAATAACAAGGCAGAACATAGTTATCAATGAGAAAGAGGCATCACTATAGGGTGATACCTCTTTTATTATTTTATGGAAAATACACCTTTATATGTAATATTTAAATATTACATATAAAAACAAAATACTTTATAATTAAATATACAAATATAAAGAGGTGATTTTACAAATGCAACCCGCTACACAACTTTCTAATGAACAGAAATACTCTATGTCATGGGGACAATTTATTAGCTCCGTTTTATTCGCTTTTTTCGGAACCGGACTTATTACTGTGTTCCTCGCAATGCCCTTAACAATTTATACAGCCGGTCTTACAGATAAAAAACAAATTGCCCTGTATGAATCTATTGCAAATACTGCAAGTATCGTATTACAACTAGCCGTGTTGTTATTCTTCATTTTTAAATTCGAACCCGCAAAAAAATTACTACTAAAATCTTTTAACTTTAAAGCACTTAAAGAATGGCGTACATACGTATACTTACTTCTTTTCTTCGCTACAAATATTTTACTCAATTACATCTTGTTAAATTATATGTTCCAAGACGCAACAAAGCAGCAATCTTCCGCACTTAACTTAGACGTTTTCAAGCAGTATCAAATATTATTACTTCTCGGCTTCGCAATACTTACACCAATTTTTGAAGAGCTGATTTTCCGTGGTTTTATACTCCGCTTCTTCTCAGAACGCTTTCCATTTTGGATTGCAGCTATCGTAACAAGTTTCTTCTTCGGTATCGCTCATACATACTCACTTGGCGTAATGGTAATTACTTTCTTCATGGGATTATTAATGGCTATTTTATGTAAAAAAACAAAATCCATTATTCCAGCTATGTTATTTCATATTATGAATAATATGTTGGCATTCTTGAGTTAGAAAGAGGTATCATCGCGATACCTTTTTTATTAATTCGTATCATTACTTCTCATTTCTATCAATTTATACATATTTATTAATAATATCCAAAATAAACCTCATGTAGTAAAATATAACTGATTACTATAGAAGGAGACTATATATGTTGAGCTTACTTTGGGTTGTTTATATGCCACTTCTTGTTTTATGCGGATTGTTCGGTGGTATTTTTTTAATTGTTACTAGCATGAAACATCGTAAATTATTTGTTGGTTTAATGGGGCTACTTAGCTTCTCCTTTGTCACACTACCTTTTGTTTTTTGGGGCATGGGAGTGGATAGCAATGCAATCCTCCCTATTTCAACAACTTTATATTGGATACTGTTTTCTTTAACTGGATTATTAGCAGGGATAAGTGGAGTCCAAACCAAAATTAAAAGTATACGTAATATGGGATTCATTATTTTCATCGCTGGTATATTAGGGGTTATCTTCTGGTTACTCATGACTGTAGGTGATTCATACTATATATAATATTTTTTAGAACCCCATAAATCGGAGGTAATACAAAAGTGTTCGGAATATTAACTTGGATGATTTTCGCTCTTACTTTGATGTTATGCGACTTCATCGTTGGCATTTTTTTAATTATTGCTGGTATTAAATGTCGTAAATCACTTACTATTATGGCTGGTTTCATTAGCATATCGCTTATTGTTGTTCCTATCATTTGTATAGGTTATGGAATAGATTTAGAGGGGATTGTTCCAATTTCGGGAACTTTATATTGGTGTTTCTTCTCTTTGGCTGGACTATTAGCTATTATAAGCGGAAGACAAATATCCAGTATTCGTGCTATGGGAATGGTTTTATTTATAACAGGACTGTGCTCCGTAACTGGTTATCATTTTTTATATTTAACTCTTTAAACAGACAAAAAAGCAGGGAAATTAATTCCCTGCTTTTCTATTTGGTTTATTGCCTGATGGTAAGAAGAACGATAATACCCAAGCAATCCCTGCGAGTATCGTCGCAATTAAGAAGGCATCGTTAATACCGTTAATTGCAGATAACTTCGAAATTTGTCCAAATAATAGTTGCGTGCTCATCGCATCTCCTGCTTGCGCTGATCCAGCGATCGCTGCTAAACTTTGCCCCATGCCGTGTACTTTATCAACTAAGATTGGGTTTGACGTTGTTAACATGTTGCCGTAATCTGCTACGTGAGCAGTCGTTTGCTGCGTCATAAGTGTGATTAAAATCGCTGTTCCAATTGAACCAGCTACTTGTCTTGACGTATTTTGCGTTGCTGTACCGTGAGAAATTAATTTCATCGGCAGTGCGTTCATACCTGCTGTCATAATTGGCATCATAATGAATGACATACCAATCGAACGTATAATATAATCCGTCATAATAACGCTATACGGTGTATCCATCGATAACGTTGTGAATTCATATGTCGCAAACGTTGTAATGGCTAAACCGACAATTGCTAACGGACGAATACCATACTTATCAAATAGTTTACCTGCAATGGGTCCCATGATCCCCATAATTAATGATCCTGGAAGTAGTAATAAACCTGATTCTATCGGTGTGAAACCGCGAATGTTTTGCAGATATACCGGAAGTAATAACATACCTCCGAATAATGCCATCGTAACAATTGCATTAATTACTAAAGTAAAAGTAAATACTGGGTATTTAAACACTTGTAAATCAAGCATTTTGTTGTCCGTTGTTAGCTCTCTCCAAATAAATACCGCAATACCTACTACACCAATGATAAGTGAAATAACAACCTCTGCACTAGTCCAACTATTATTTCCTGCTTCACTAAATCCGTACAATAAGCTACCTAGTCCAATACTTGAACTAACAACACCGAATACATCTAACTTCGTTTTAGATACCGGCTGAGCTAGTGTAAAGAATTTTAAAGATAGGAATGTAATAATTAAACCGATAATAAACATCGCATAGAACATTAAGTTCCAGCTATAGTTTTCAATCACCCAGCCCGTTACAGTTGGTCCGATAGCTGGTGCTAAAATCATCGCTACACCTAGTAATCCCATCGCTGCTCCGCGCTTATGAGGCGGGAATAATGTCATGAAAATATTCATACCAACCGGCATTAAAATACCTGCACCCACCGCCTGAATAACGCGGCCCGTCATCATCATTGTAAAGTTTCCTGAAATAGCACAAATGATAGATCCTACCGTGAAGAATAACATTGCCGCTACGAATAATTTACGATACGTAAATCGTGAAACTAAAAAGGCACTAATCGGTACTAAAATACCATTTACAAGCATGAAACCTGTAATTAACCATTGTGCTGTTGAAGTTGATACGTTAAATTCGTTCATTAACGGAGGCAATGCAACGTTAATAATTGTTTGGTTTAAAATAGAAACGAACATGCCGAGAATTAATACAGCTACAACTGCTTTGACGTTCACATTTTCTACAGGCGTAGACATTTGTTTTTTCGGCGCTTCTTTTTCTTGTTTTACTTCTTCTTGCTTTCCTGTTTCTAACTCAACTACATTAGAAATTTCTGCTTCTTGCTTTCGTTCAATTTCTTTCTCTTCTGTTTCTACCTTACTTACTTCTATTTTATTTACGGCTGGGACTTGTTCTTCTCCCACGTTCGTTTTTTTCTTTCGTAAAAGACGATTTACAAGGAAGAAGACGATTATACAAAATAGTGCATATCCTGCAATTGCAATTGAGGACATCTCATCTCCCCCTTACTTATGAATACGAACTGACACATTCATTCCAGGAACAATATTTACTGATTTACTATGATCTAAAGAAATTTTAACTGGTACTACTTGTGTTACTTTCGTATAGTTCGCTGTTGCGTTGCTTGATGGTAACATAGAGAATGTATTCGCTGTTGTTAATCCAACTTGCTCTACTTTTCCTGATAAAGTTGTATCTGGGTATGCATCTACATACACATCTACATCTTGACCTTTTTGTACATCGTCAACATCTGTTTCTTCAATGTTTGCTGTTACCCATAAATTGTTCATATCAAATGCATAAGCAATTGGGCTACCTGCTCCAACGAAAGCATTTGTTGTTGCATTTGATTGCACAATTGTTGCATTTTGTGGAATTGTTACATCTACTGTTTGTTCTCCATTTGCTGCCGCTACAGTAACAGCACCTAATTTATCATTTTCATTGTAATTCTTTCCTACTTCAGCTTTCCAGTCAGTTAATTTACCTGCTACTGGTGATGCAATCGGAATTACCTTTCCATCAATTTTTGCATTTTCTGTTTTTAAATAATTTTCCGCTTGATTGTAATAGTAATAACCGCCAATACCGCCGCCAACTAGTACAATTAATGTGATAATGTTGATAATCACCATTCTTCGAAACTGATTCATTGCATTCCTCTCCTTATATCGCATATAATTTTTTTCTAAACTATTTACGTCCTTATTGTTTAGAGTGTTTAATTGTTAATTATATTAACTTTTAAACAAAAAAATCACACCATCTGCGGTGTAAATTGAAATTTATCTACCTGCGAGCGGTGCTGATTTCTGAAGGACTATCGTTTATAATTATAAATAATTATTTTGAATCTACAACCGACAATTTAAGTATGAAATGTCGCTTAAACAACAATATAATACCTATATGTTGTTTAAGTATAGAAAATTAAACGAGGGGAAGTAAAAATGTCTATTAAAAATACAAATGATCCACGTGTAAAGCGGACGAGACAACTCATACAGGATGCTTTTGTCGCTTTAGTAGGCGAAAAAGGATTTGATGATGTAACTGTTCAACATATTGCAGAACGTGCTCCTGTAAATCGCGCTACGTTTTATAGCCATTACCATGATAAATATGACCTATTAGACAAAAGCATTGAAGAAATGTTAGAGAAATTAACAGAAGTTATTAAGCCGAAAAATAGAAATAAAGAAGATTTTCAACTTACATTTGATTCACCACATCCGACATTTTTGGCTTTGTTCGAACATATTGCAGAAAATGTGAACTTCTATAACGTTATGCTTGGTGATAAAGCCGCTGGAAACTACTCTTATAAAATGATGAAAACAATACAAACACATTTAACATTAAGCCTGTCTATTTCACAGCCAGATGATAAAGATCTTATGGTTCCTCGTGATATTTTAATTAGTTATGTGACAGGAGCTCATATCGGGATGATTATGTCATGGTTAAAAAGAGGGATGATTTATACCCCGCATTTTATGGCTATGCAATTAACTCGTTTAATCATTTTAGGTGCTCATACTGCTGCAGGATTAGAACGACCTTTTTAAAACATAAAAAAGCGAAGGAAAATCTCCTTCGCTTTTTCTATTAATTAAATGTAATGTTATGTACAGCCTCTTTATCAAGACGTTTAATAACTTCTACAATTAACTTCACTGCATTTTCATAGTCATCACGGTGTAACATTGCCGCATGAGAATGAATGTAGCGCGTTGCAATCGTAATTGCCATAGACGGAATACCATTTGCAGAAATGTGAATTGCGCCTGCATCCGTTCCACCGCCCGCTACTGAATCATATTGATACGGGATTTGTAATTCGTCAGCAACATCAACTACAAAGTCACGTAAACCTGTATGTCCAATAACAGAAGCATCATATAAAATGATCTGTGGTCCATCACCCATTTTACTTTGCGCTTCTTTTGCCGTTACACCTGGTGTGTCACCAGCGATACCAACATCTACTGCGAATGCAATATCTGGTTTAATATAGTTCGCAGATGTTTTCGCACCACGAAGACCAACTTCTTCTTGTACAGTCCCTACGCCGTATACAACGTTTGGATGCTTTTCATCTTTTAATTGTTTTAATACGTCAATTGCAATTGCACAACCAATTCGGTTATCCCATGCTTTTGCAAGTAACATTTTTTCATTTTTCATCACTTGGAATTCAAAGTAAGGTACAACTTGATCGCCAGGTCGTACGCCCCACTCCATTGCCTCTTCTTGGCTAGAAGCACCAATATCGATGAACATGTCTTTAATTTCAACTGGCTTTTTACGCGCTTCTGGAGGTAAGATGTGTGGTGGTTTTGAACCAATTACACCTGTTACATCTCCTTTACGCGTTACAATTGTCACGCGCTGCGCAAGCATAACTTGTGACCACCAGCCACCAACTGTTTGGAAACGAAGGAAACCTTTGTCATCAATTTGCGTAATCATAAAGCCAACTTCATCTAAATGACCTGCAACCATAATTTTCGGGCCGTTTTCTTCCCCTATTTTTTTCGCAACTAAACTTCCTAAATTATCAGTAGAAAGTTCGTCCGCAAACGGCTCAATATATTTCTTCATTACTTCGCGTGGTTCACGCTCGTTACCCGCAATACCACGTGCATCTGTTAATTCTTTTAGCATTGTCAATGTCGCGTCTAATTTTGTCATTGCCAACACCCTCCTTTTTCTTCAGTCACTTCATTATACAAAAGGAAATTGAAATATTCAAAAATTAAATCAGTATCCTTGTGTTTGACGCTGATGATTTACTTTATTTTTATCTAAATATGCCTTTTCAATTTCTTCTTGCTCAAACTCTAGCGCTTGTCCAAGTCGAAGGTAGCTTGTAAATAATTCAATATAGTTCGTAATAGATGGTTGATCTGTAAAACGAATTACTTTCGCATATGTGTCTAAGAAAATTTCTACTTGTGTTTTATTCGTTTGTGCACATTTATAGAATAGGAAGTTTTTATCAATACCTAAATCAATTCCGATTGATAAAATAAAATGCAAGCCATCTACGTATTCTTCTAATATTACTTCACGTTCTGATGCTGGTTTGTTGCTCCAATATTTAAAACAACGTGTTTCATTTGCAAGTTCTCCAATTTCTACAAGAAGAGCTAACATTTTTTCTTTTAACAACTTTTTCGGTTGTAAATCATGCTCTTTTACAATACGGTCATCTAATTCTTTTTGTAATTTAAATAGTTGTAGTAAGTCCATTCTATTGTCCTCCTCCAACATCGCATTTTACGCAACAATGTTGTTTCATCTCAAAGTTCATTATTATTTTTCGTTTCTTATTAATAAGTCAGCCATTTATCTCTTTACAAAATAGCTTGTCCTTAATTTACAAATACGTTTCAATCATCACTATTAGATTGTTCACTCCGATTGGTGATAGTTAATCATTATCCGGGGATTGTCCACTGATAAAAAATTTATTTTATCTGATGAAAGTTCCATATCATCTTTCCATTATAGCAGTGTCGTTTCAGGTAGGAAAGATACTCTTCTTTCCAAAGGGGGATAATTGAAAAAAGCCAGGAGAATTCTCCTGGCTTCATATATATATTCTTCTATATCGCTATAGCTTTTATATTGATTTTGTCATATCGATAACGACATACTTCTCTTTGCATACAAATAAAAAAACCTTAGAAGAAAAATCTTCTAAGGTTTCAACTAATTAATTAGTTAATGTTGTTTTTTGCAACTGTTGCTAATTCAGCGAAAGCTTTTTCGTCATGAACAGCTAAGTCAGCAAGCATCTTGCGGTTAACTTCGATGCCAGCATTTTTAAGACCGTGCATTAAACGGCTGTAAGAAAGACCATTCATACGAGCTGCTGCGTTGATACGTGTAATCCATAATTTACGGAAGTCACGTTTCTTTTGACGACGGTCACGGAATGCATACATTAGAGATTTCATAACCTGTTGGTTAGCAACCTTGAATAATGTACTCTTAGAACCGTAGTAACCTTTTGCTAATTTTATAACTTTTTTACGACGTTGACGAGTAACTGTACCACCTTTTACTCTTGGCATAATATTACCTCCTAATTGTTCTATATATCAGCCGAACTTATTTTAAGTTGTCAAGCATTTGACGAATGCGTTTGAAGTCACCAGCGCTTACTACACCAGCTTTACGTAGTTTACGTTTAGCTTTTGTAGATTTGTTAGCGAATAAATGGCTTGTGTAAGCGTGAGAACGTTTCAGTTTACCTGATCCAGTCTTTTTGAAACGCTTTGCAGAGCCGCGATGAGTTTTTTGTTTAGGCATAGGTATTTCCTCCTCTATCTATTACTTATCGTTTTTCGGTGCTAAAACTAAGAACATACTACGTCCTTCCATTTTAGGCTTAGATTCAATTGTACTAACTTCAGCACAAGCTTCTGAGAAGCGATCTAAAACACGTTGACCGATTTCTTTATGAGTAATGGCACGTCCTTTAAAGCGAATTGACGCTTTAACCTTGTCGCCTTTCTCTAAAAACTTGATAGCATTACGAAGTTTTGTGTTAAAGTCGTGTTCATCAATTGTTGGACTTAAACGAACTTCTTTCATGCTAATTACTTTTTGATTTTTGCGCTGTTCTTTTTCTTTCTTCTGTTGCTCAAAGCGGAATTTACCGTAGTCCATAATGCGGCATACTGGCGGTTTCGCATTTGGAGCAACTAATACTAAATCAAGATTAAGATTTGCAGCTAAGTCTAAAGCGTCATTACGAGACTTGATTCCAAGTTGATCGCCATTTGCACCAACTAAACGTACTTCACGTGCACGAATTTGCTCGTTAATCATCATATCCTTGCTAATAGTAAGCCACCTCCAAGGTTTTTTCAGAACATCTTTTGTAGTCATAGAACCCGACAAAAAAAGTGCGGGCATACGACACCCACACTTGTAAATTCTTAAGTAAGAAATACATTTACCTGTAAACTGCGAATGCGTCCATCAGGTGAGAAGCGGGTGCTTCTACTTGTTCCACAAAACAATATTCTATTATCCTTGATGAGTTTATCATAGGACATGACGTCTGTCAAGAAGACGCTATGTGTTTTACTAACAACAAGAAATATTGTAACAAACAACTAACATACTTGCAATACTTTTTTATGATAAGTATAGTTTGGTTATTTTTTCTAGTTTTTCTTTTTTATAATACATACGAAAGCCGCGGTATACCGCGGCTTTGTCTTATCGTTTTCCTTCTACTTTAATCATATCAACAAAAGCATCTAATGCAATTGTTTCTGATTTTTGTTCACCATATTTACGTACGTTTACGCCGTTTTCAGTTACTTCATTGTCACCTACTACAAGCATGTACGGAATTTTTTGCATTTGTGCTTCACGGATTTTGTAACCAATTTTCTCTTCACGAGTATCTAATTCAACACGGATACCAGCACGACGTAATTCATCTTGTACTTTCTTCGCATAGTCTAAATGTACTTGCGGAGAAACTGGAATTACTTGCGCTTGAACTGGAGCTAACCAAGTTGGGAATGCACCTTTGTATTCTTCAATTAAGAAGGCTACGAAACGTTCCATAGTTGATACAACACCACGGTGAATTACAACTGGACGATGTTGTTTACCGTCTTCACCAACGTAAGATAATTCAAAGCGTTCTGGAAGTAAGAAGTCTAATTGTACAGTTGAAAGTGTTTCGTCTTTTCCAAGAGCAGTACGAACTTGAACGTCAAGTTTTGGACCGTAGAATGCCGCTTCACCTTCAGCTTCATAGTAATCAAGACCCATTTCATCCATAGCTTCTTTTAACATACCTTGTGCTTTTTCCCACATCTCATCATCAGCATAGTACTTTTTAGTATCAGCTGAGTCACGATAAGATAGACGGAATGAATAGTTCTCTAAACCAAAATCTTTGTACACTTCTAGAGTTAAGTTTACAACACGTTTTAACTCTTCTTTAATTTGATCTGGGCGAACGAAAATGTGCGCATCGTTTAAAGTCATTCCACGTACACGTTGTAATCCAGATAATGCTCCAGACATTTCATAGCGGTGCATTGTTCCAAGTTCGGCAATACGGATTGGTAATTCACGGTAGCTGTGAATATCATTTTTATAAACCATCATGTGGTGAGGGCAGTTCATCGGACGAAGAACTAACTCTTCATTATCCATTTCCATTGATGGGAACATACCATCACGGTAGTGATTCCAGTGACCAGAAGTTTCATAAAGCTCTCTGCTTCCTAGTACTGGAGTGTATACGTGATCATAGCCTAAGCTTGCTTCTTTATCAACGATGTAACGCTCGATAATGCGGCGGATAGTTGCACCTTTTGGTAACCAAAGTGGTAAACCTTGTCCTACTTTTTGGCTATTAGTAAATAGTTTTAATTCTTTACCTAATTTACGGTGATCGCGCTCTTTCGCTTCTTCAAGCATACGTAAGTGCTCATCTAATTCTGCTTTCTTAACGAATGCAGTACCGTAAATACGTTGTAGCATTTTATTATTGCTATCGCCGCGCCAGTAAGCACCTGCAACGCTTAATAATTTAAATACTTTAATTTTCCCTGTAGATGGAAGGTGAACACCACGGCAAAGGTCGAAGAATTCGCCTTGCTCGTAGATTGAAATAACTGCATCTTCTGGAAGATCGTTAATTAAATCTAATTTTAACTCATCGCCGATTTCTTCAAAGCGACGAAGTGCTTCTGCACGTGGCACTTCATGACGAACGATTTCTAAGTTCTCGTTCACAATTTTTTGCATTTCTTTTTCGATTTTCTTGAAGTCTTCAACTGTAATTGCTTCTTCCATATCAATATCGTAGTAGAAGCCATTTTCAATCACTGGACCAATGCCGAGCTCAAGCTTAGCATCTTTATATAAACGTTTTAACGCTTGTGCTAATAGGTGGGCTGTTGAATGGCGTAAAATGTATAAGCCATCTTCAGAATCTAATGTAATAATAGAAACTGCACCATCTTCTTCGATTGGTGTAACAAGATCGATCATCTCATCGTTTAATTTTCCAGCCACAGCTTTTTTCTTTAAGCCTGGGCTAATAGAAGCTGCGATTTCTTCAGTTGTTACGCCTTTTGGAAACTCCTTCACAGCTCCATCAGGGAAAGTAATTTTAACTACATCTGCCATCACTGGTCACTCCTCTTTTTTTCAAAATAAAAAACACTCATCCCGTAAAAAGGGACGAGTGTTGAATTCGTGGTTCCACCCTTGTTCCAATTAACATTATTGTTAATTGCTCAAGTTCAACATAACGGTGTTGTCCGTTAGCAATTACTAGAAAAAACCGTTCACTGCTAAAGTTTAGAGGTGGTAAGTAATAATCCCGTACTAGGAAGCTCACACCCTAAGGCTTCCCTCTCTGAAAATCGTAGAAAACTACTCATGTCCTCATCATGACATTTCAATATATTTCATTTATGTAGGTAATTATATGCTCAAAAACTTAGAAAATCAAGGGCGTTACCTTTATTTTTTAAATTTTTCACATTGCGCTCAAACTCATGTAATCCATGTAATTGGACCCGTTCTTGAAATACATTTCGCAAAGTAATAATCATATTATGGTCTTGTTCTTTCGTATATAAATAAATTTTTTTCGGCGAAATAGAAAGAAGTGGTGCAATTACTTTCGTATCAATATATACATCCTTTTGCTTTAATAATTCCTCGTCTATATATTGGACCAATTTCTCCTGTTTTAAACGTCTACCTTTATCATCATAGAAAATAAAACTTTCATCAAAAATAAGATGCACACAGGACAAACGTGATTTTCGGCTGCGCACTTGTTGCCTTAGCGTCTCAATAAACATTTGATATTCTTGTTCCAACTTATACTCATCAATCGACAATTCAGCAAGCTTAGCTACCATTTCCCTATATGTACGAAGGCGAAAACGAACATATGATGAAAACGAGAACGAAAGCGGATCACAAAGCCAGTTATTTAAAGAAGATTTAATATATGATTCAAATGTGTGACGTGTTAATTCACGAGCAATCCCTTTTCTTCTTCCCTTTAAAATCTCTTGTGCCATATGCAATATTTGATGACACTCTTCCTCTTCTTCATAAAAAAACTTCTCTTTTAAGATTGTATAAATCCACTTATTTTGCTTTACATTCACAATGAAATATACCATTACCGGCAATAAAATCTTTTCAATATAATTCGATTCACATACTGGTATGTGAATCACCACTTTTTGTTCCTGTAAATACACACTCGTTTCCTTATATAACAGTTCCGCTCTTTTCAATAGTTGTCTATATACATGCATAGCATCATTTTTTTCTTCGAAGCAAATTTCAATCACTTTTGTCCCCCCTTTTATCCCTGCTCTAAAGGATTGTATCTATACGTTACAAATCCTATAAGAGTCCGTCCCGCGTGAAGTTCACTCTTAGTAGAATTACATTTCCTATCGTTAGAAAATCCACTCAATATGGCTTGCTAATTTTATATATATTAAGGGAGGGAGAAAAAAATGATACAAGCTACAATGAATTTTCTATAAGAAGTTTTTCGTTTTGCAATTCACCTATTCTGAAAAGTGTTCAAAACGAAAAAAGAGCAAGCTTTTCAGCTTACTCTTTACTTATGACGTCGGTTTTTCCCGCCAATCGGAATTGGCTTCGCTAAATATTTAATTCGTTCCATAATACGCGCTGCTTTCATTTGTTCTGCTTCACCACGCTGTGTATACGTTAAATGATGTTCCAATTCCTTGAAATCAAAGTTAGACGTAAAGAACGTCGGTAAGTTTTCTAACATACGGAATTGCAAAATGGCACCAAGCACATCGTCACGCACAAAACTTGACATCGCTTCTGCTCCGATATCATCTAGCATTAAAACTTGTACGCGTTTCACCGCATCAATCTTTTCCCCAATCGAATTATCTTGAATCGAACTTTTAATTTCACGTAAAAATTCAGGGAAGTATACGAGCATCGAACTTATTTTCTTTTGAGCAAGTTCATTCGCCATTGCTCCTAACAAATACGTTTTCCCTACACCAAATTTACCGTACAAATATAAACCTTGTACTTTTTTACCAGGTTCATATGTACTTAAAAATTCATTAGCTGCACCAATTGCATCAATACGCGCATCTAAATCTGAAGGATCTAAGTTTTCCATCGTTGCCTGTAAAATGTCAGTTGGCATATATACACTTTGAACGAGTTTTTCATATTTCTTTCTCTCGTCATATGCTACTTTTCTAACGCAACGATCGTATTGAATATCAATCATCTTCCCTTGGATAACGAGCTTTGGCTCATATCCTTGCAGCATGTTTTTACACGAACCTAGATCCGGACAATCCGCACAACCTACACTTTGTCCAATATATTCGTATAACTTCACAAGGCTGCGCTCAATCATAGAAGTTGTTACTTCACCTTGATGTTCGTCTATAAATTCTTTCACACGCGGATGCGCCATTACTTCCGCCTTTAATACTTCATATCTATTTTTAAAATTTTTATTTTCCATTAACTTTGCAAATGAATTTTGAATATGCTCCATTTTCTCACCTCAAAGAGCGTTCATTCTCTTCTATTAATCACGCTTATATTTTTTTAACACTTCTTCTAGTCGTTTTCGTTCATCATCTAACGTACTTGCATCTTTTTTCTTACTTACATCTTTCTTCACTGTTTCTTTCTCTTGTTCTTTCGGCTCTTCTTTCAGCCAATCTGGTACCATTTCTTTTCTTATCGTTTTCTTCGACGTACGGCCTTTTTTCTTCGTCTCAGCCCATTCTTGATATTGACGGTTTTCTTCTTTCGCTAACGCCATTGCTTCAGCTACTGTACCGACCTTTTTACGTGCCCAATGCCCAGCAATTTTCTCCACATACGTTTTCGCAAGCTTCATATCTGAGCGTAGCATAACGTAATAAATAAGTACATTCACAACACCTGGCGTTAATTTTTGATTGATCATTACATCTTCAACGATCTGCAAGTCAGCCTTTGTCGCCTCTGCACCACCAGAGATTTCTTTTAATAGTTGTTTTGGTGAGATTTCCTCTAACTGTTTTATTAACATCTCTTCTTGTGTAGAAGGCTCTTTTCCTTCCATCATACGTGCAGCGTGAGGTTGTACTCTTTCACTTAATACAGGTAACGCTTGACCGTTTTCGAACTGATACCAATCACGTGCTCCTTTTCTAAGCCTTTCGGTATCAATTGTCTGCATCTCTGTCACCGTACCAAGAACGATATTTTGCATCGATAACACATCTACATCGTACACGTAAGCAAGTGTAATGACACATTCTCGCACTTGATCTGTAATCGCCTTTTTAGGGACAAGAGCGGACAAGCCATCTACAAATAAGGAGAAATCAAAGAAATCATTCCAAACTTTTGGAGCGTCTCCCTTCTCGTTACTTGGCATAGCTGTCGTTTTTGGAATACGAAGATCTTCTTGCGCATGCTCAAGCTGTCCTGGATTAAACGAACCAAACACATCATTGAAAGAACGCGTAACATTTTCATAAGAAGCAAAATCAAATTCTTCTTCTAAGAAATATTGCTTTACTTGATTATATTTTGTCCGACTCAATCGATTGTATAAAAAGATGCTTAACACAATATCATCAAAAAACTGCTTCGGAGATAAAGGTGGTTGCAATTCATATATAAACATTCGAATATCTTTTTCTTTCTTAATATATACCTTCAAAAGCCCAATTGCTTCTAACTTTACTCGTTCCTCATATATTTCGGGAAGCTGCATCTGCATGGTCACCATAAGGGAATGATGTGTATTCTCTTTTCCAAACACACGATCTTGCTCTAACTCTCCCCATAGCGTCATGTACAAACTAAAAGCTCTACTACCTATTAACGGCTGATACAACATCGTTAACACTTTTCGGTCGTAATTATGCAATAACCCTTTCGCACTTACTTTATAACGATCAATTGGCAATAGCTCCATCCATGAATGTTTTTCCATTCTTGCTTTTCCTTTCTCTCATCCAATCTATCCTCTACTTCATTCGTTCTATCTTCATTATATAATTGCTTAGCGAAAAAGAGCTATTAGCTTTCGCTTCTAGCTCTCTTATCTCATTACTACGGTATGTAAAGAGAATAAAATACAACTTCTACTCTCTTTCTTTTTGCAGTATATCTTTTAATTCTTCAATAAATACATTTAAATCTTTAAATTGGCGATATACAGAAGCAAAACGCACGTAAGCAACATCATCAATATCACGCAGTTCTTCCATAACAATTTCACCAATCATATCACTTTTCACTTCTGATATACCTAAATTACGAAGTTCACGTTCCACACTTTGAGTTACTTCTTCTAATTGTCTTAAAGATACTGGTCTTTTTTCACACGCTTTAATTAAGCCGCGCAAAATCTTTTCTTTATTAAATTCTTCTCGTGTGCCTTCTTTTTTTACAACGATAAGAGGTGACTCTTCTACTCTTTCAAATGTCGTAAAGCGACTTAAACAACTTTCACACTCTCTCCTTCTTCGAATAGAGCGCCCCTCGTCTACCGGACGCGAATCTAACACTCTTGTACCATTATGCGAACAGGATGGACAACGCAATATATTCACTCCTTTACACTATACTCTTTATTTTTTCTCTACTTACTTCATCTGACAATATATATACAATATTATATAACTCATTCTAACTCTCTTACCACTTTAAGTTTAAGCACATTATTTTATCATCTCGTTTTCAAAAATAAGATGGTAGATGGGGTGCTAACTTATTCGTAAGAGCTCAATTTATCTCACTAACGAGTACGTTATATTTTTCCTTTTTTATAAACTAAAAAAGAGGTGCATTATACACCTCTTTACATTTTAAATCAATTATGTTCTTTTTTAAAGAGCTTTTGTTTCTCTCTGCTTAATTTCGAAGCTACCAGTGCCTCGAGGAAGCTCGATGCTCTCACGCGTTTTCGCGTTTAAACCTTCTGCAATATATTCTGCAGCAACATTTGGATCAATACGATCCCCACAAGTATAAACATCAATACTTGCGTAACCGTGCTCCGGAAAGCTATGAATTGTTAAATGTGATTCCGAGATAATTACTACTCCACTTACACCTTGTGGTGCAAATTTATGGAAAGCAACCTCACGCACTTCAGCACCAGCTCTCAGTGCTGCATCCACAAATAATTGTTCAATATACGGCATGTCATTAAGCTTGTCGAAATCGCAATCCCAAAGTTCAGCGATTACGTGACGACCCATCGTATCCATAGTATCCATTCTACAGTTCCCCCTTGTAAATTTATTCTAACTGTTCGAATTGAAAACTAATTTGCAATTTGGCTTGCTCCACTACCACGGGGGAAAGTTAGTCCAGAGAGGTCCTAACCCTTTAAGTAGTGACTACGTACCTCAGCTCTTAAGTTTACGAGTGTTAGTATACTTTGTTTATTTTCATTTTGCAACAACAGTTTTTTCGATTTTCTGTCATATTTTCCTCTTTACTTTTCCCTAAAAAAAATAAATGATTCACAAATACAGTAATCACAACGTTTCGTGGTATGTCCACTTTCAAAAATATACTCCTATAATTTTTTTCCTTTTCAGAAAAAAATAAAAAAAGAGGGCAAATATTCACTTGCCCTCTCCCTTATTCACTTAAATATGTTGCACATTTTTTTGTTTCGCTAATTCGTCAACAACTAACGTTACAAGATCTACAACACGACGAGAGTAGCCCCACTCGTTATCATACCAAGCAAGTACTTTCACTTTACGATCACCCATTACCATTGTAGATAAACCATCAATAATAGCTGAGTGTGTATTTGTATTAAAGTCAATAGATACTAAAGGCTCTTCGCTGAATTCTACAATGCCTTTTAACGCACCGTTTGCAACAGTTTTGAATGCTTCATTAATAGCTTCAACTGTCACATCACGTTTTACATCTACTACTAAGTCAACAAGAGACACGTTTGGCGTTGGTACACGAAGTGCCATACCATGAAGTTTTCCGTTTAAGTGCGGAAGAACTTTTGCAAGCGCTTTCGCGGCACCTGTCGTTGTCGGAATGATTGATTGTCCGCAAGCACGTGCTCTTCTTAAATCTTTATGTGGGTTATCAATATTTTTTTGGTCATTTGTATAAGCGTGAACAGTTGTCATTAAACCGTTTTCAATTCCAAACTGCTCATCTAACACCTTAACAACAGGCGCTAAACAGTTTGTTGTGCAAGATGCATTTGAAATAACAGTATGTTTTGTAATATCTAATTGGTCTTCGTTCACACCAACTACAATTGTTACATCTTCATTTTTACCAGGCGCTGTTAAAATAACTTTTTTCGCTCCAGCTTCAACATGAAGAATTGCTTTTTCTTTTGAATTAAATTTACCAGTTGCTTCAATTACAACTTCAACACCTAAATCTGTCCAAGGCAATTCCTTTGGATCGCGGTTGTTTAAAAGGCGAATCATTTTCCCATCAACTAACAAGTGATCTTCAAATGCTTCTACTGTTCCGTCAAACTTGCCGTGAACTGTATCATATTTAATTAAATGTGCTAACGTTTCAGATGGATAGCTTGCATTGATTGCTACAATTTCGAATGCGCTTTCTTTTATTGCCTGACGAAATACCATTCTCCCAATACGTCCAAATCCATTAATTGCCACACGAGTCATAATATGTTATCCCCCTTGAATGCGTTATACTATTTATCTCCAATCCCAATAATAGTATAACACAAAAAGGGGATATGTCACTAAGCATTTTCATTAATTTCACAATTTTTTAGTCAATAATGTTCCAATTCTTTAAAATCACCTGTAATTGTGTTTTCGTTCCCATAATTGTGCCATCATTATTTATCACTTCATCTGCATTCTTCACTTTTTCTTCTAACGGCATTTGAGATTGAATACGAGCTGTTGCTTCTTCTTCTGAAAAATTATTTCGTTTCATTAAACGTTCTAATTGCGTATGTGGCTTAACCGCTACAACTAATACGCGGTCAACGAGACTTGTTAATTTGCTTTCAAATAAGAGAGGTATATCTAACACAACCGCTTGCATACCTTCCTTTATGTACTTTTCCTTTTGTGTATTCATTTCCTCACGAACTGCAGGATGAACGATTTTATTTAACTGCAATCGTTTTTCTTCATTATAGAAAACGACACTTCCTAATTTCGGGCGATCCAATTCTCCATCTTCTTGTAATACTTCCGTTCCAAACACTTCTACAATTTTGTTATATGCTGGTTTTCCTCGTTCTACAACTTCTCGCGCAATAATATCTGCATCAATAACTGGTATACTCAGTTCACGAAACATTTGAGACACTGTACTTTTTCCACTTGCAATGCCTCCCGTTAATCCAATTACTACTGTCATCATAATCCTCCTCACAATATAAAAGGCGCGAAACTAATGTTCCACGCCCATACTTACATTTTCCAAATTCCAATAATAATGAGTAATACCCCAGGCAGGAATGTAAATTTTTGTAACCATTTCATATTTGATAAAACCGTGCCAAGTTTCATTCCAATAAA
The DNA here is from genome assembly GCF_052947655.1 of Bacillus pretiosus. Classification (NCBI taxonomy): domain Bacteria; kingdom Bacillati; phylum Bacillota; class Bacilli; order Caryophanales; family Bacillaceae; genus Bacillus; species Bacillus pretiosus. Next base: position 4,428,782 of record NZ_CM129593.1, read on the forward strand.
TAAAAACAAAGAACTCATAACCGCAACTAATATTGCCATCATAGCGGGCGCATATCCTAATAAAGATGCACCAATTCCAGCACCGAACGAATCTATAGAAAGAGCGATACCAAGAAGTAACGCTTCTCCTGCAGAAATGGTGCCTGATTTATCAAAATCTGCAACAGTCGGTTTCCGTAAAATTTGAATCACTAGCCCGAGCGAAGCAATTTCTAATTTCCAAACCTTCTCCTCTTGCTTTGGTTCTTCTTTTTTCTCACTTCGAAAAAATTGATATAATACCCAAATTCCTATTCCAATAAGAACAAGCCCACCGATACGCGTTGCGATAACAGGTGAAAATATTTTCGCGATCATATGTCCAATTCCCATTGAAACAAGCATAACAGCCGCTGAACACATTCCGATAATTATAATTGATCTTAGTGGAATTCTTACGCTTCTTAAACCATATGTTAGCCCTACACTACAGCTATCTAAGCTTAATGTAAAAGCTAATAAAATAAGAGATAAATAAAGGTACATCGGTAAGCTCCTCCCTTATACATAGCCCTGCTGTATGTATATGACAAATGCCTATCCAATGTTATCTCTTTTCTATATTCTCGGCTGACAAATCGGGCAGTAATGCGTTCCTCTTCCGCCAACAACTGTTTTTTCTAATATCGTACCGCAAGTCACACATGGTTCTCCTTTTTTTCCGTATACATTTAGAAGTTCTTGGAATGAGCCAATTTGCCCTTGCGAATTCATATACGTTCGAATTGTACTTCCGCCTCGCTTCACTGCTTCACCTAACGTTGTAACAGTCGCCTCGTAAATTCGTTCAATTTCTTCTGCTGTTAAAGACGAAGCTTCTCGTTCCGGATGAATTTGAGAACGGAATAAAACTTCATCTACATATATATTTCCAAGCCCTACTAAAAGACGCTGGTCTAATAATACGACTTTTATTTTACGATTGGTCTTTTGCAATCTTTCTTGTAAATACTGCGGTGTCAATTCAGCATCAAACGGCTCCGGACCTAAGTCAGCAAGAGGCATTTGATTCAATTCTTCACCTTTCTTAAAGAGATGCATCGTACCAAACTTTCTCACATCTTTATAATGTAATTCAGTTCCATCTGTAAATAAGAAACGGACGTGTGTATGCTTATCAATTGGCTCATCCTCTTGATGCAGTAAAAACTTACCTTCCATACGTAAATGTGAAACAATAACATAATTCGTTACATATAAAAGCAAAAACTTTCCTCTTCGCTTTATATTTTCAATCTTCTCGCCTCTTAGCATTTCTTTAAAGATTTCTGCATCATCCGGACGTTTTACTATTTTTGGATAAGTAATAATGACATCTTCAATCGTTTTTCCTGTTACAAGATTTTCAAGCGTCCGCCTAACATTTTCAACCTCTGGTAATTCAGGCATTTCATCACTTCCTTATTTTGCGTCGTACCAAGTTGGACCGTAAGAATAATCAACTTTCAGCGGAACCGCGAGTTCAATCGCATGCTCCATTACTTCAGGTACAAGCTTCTCTAATTTTTCAATTTCTTCTTTTGGTGCTTCAAATATCAATTCATCGTGTACTTGCAGAAGTAGACGCGCCTGTAATCCTTCTTCTTCTAGACGGTCTGCCATAATAATCATCGCTTTTTTAATAATATCTGCTGCAGTCCCTTGAATTGGTGTATTCATAGCCGTACGCTCAGCAAAGCTACGTAAATTGAAATTACGACTCGTAATTTCCGGAATATAACGGCGGCGATTTAATAATGTAGCCACATACCCTTTTTGTTTCGCATCTTTTACGATGTCACTCATGTATTCTTGTACACCAGGGAAACTTTCTAAATACTTTTCAATAAATTCCGCTGCTGCTTTTCTTGTAATTCCTAAGTTTTGTGAAAGACCATAATCACTAATACCATATACAATCCCGAAATTGACAGCTTTCGCTTGTCGTCTCATATTCGAAGTTACTTCATCTTTTTCAACGCCAAATACATCCATCGCTGTTTTCGTATGAATATCCATGTCATGTTGGAACGCTTCAACTAGCCCTTTATCATTTGCAATATGAGCTAATACGCGAAGTTCAATTTGTGAATAATCTGCCGCATACATAATCCATCCTTCTTCTGATGGAACAAATGCCTGACGAATCTTTCTTCCTTCTTCTAATCGAATCGGGATATTTTGCAAGTTCGGATCCGTTGAACTTAATCGACCTGTTTGCGTTAATACTTGATTGAAACGAGTATGGATTTTAGATGAATCTTCATGTACAACTTTTAATAAACCTTCAATATAAGTTGAATTTAGTTTCCCTAATTGACGATAATGTAAAATGTTTGGAATGATTTCATGGCGATCCATAAGCTTTTCTAGTACATCTGCTGACGTAGAATAACCTGTTTTCGTCTTTTTAATAACTGGTAAGTTTAAGTTCTCAAACAGAATAACACCAAGCTGCTTCGGTGAATTAATATTAAATTCTGTTCCCGCAAGCTTATAAATTTCCTGTTCCATTTCCTTTAATCTACCTGCAAGTTCTTCTCCCATATTACGAAGACGCTCCGTATCAACTTTTACACCTTTTACTTCCATATCAGCTAATACACGCGCAAGTGGTAATTCTAACTCTGTAAACAGTTCATATTGCTCATTCTTTTGTAACTCTTCAACGAATGTTTGCTTTACATCATATAATACGTGCACTTTACGAGCTACATGCTCCGCTACTACTTCTAGCTCTGGAACAGCACGCTTCGCACCTTTTCCGTAAACTTCTTCATCAGATTTCACAGCATGTGTTTCTTTCATTTTTGCTACAGTACGGAAATCTTTATCCGTATCAGCCGGGTCAAGTAAATAAGCAGCGATTAGTAGATCAAAGTCAATCCCTTGCATATCTATCCCGTTCCATTTAAGTGCAACGATTGCGCGCTTCGCATCAAATGTATACTTTCTCATTTCTCCATCTGCAAGCCACTCTTTAAAAGCGTCTGACTTAAGAGCAATTTCTGTTTGAATAAAGTAACAGCCATTTTCATTTTGAATACCAAAACCTTGAATGTCCGCTTTATGATAGTTATCTTCTTGTACTTCAACAATAAGCGCACTATCTTGCACTAGCATTTCTTCTGTAACTTCTTCCACAATATCAAATGTAATATCATCTAATTCAGCTGGAGTCGTTTCTTCTGGCGTAACACCTAATTTATTTAAAAGTGATGTAAATCCTAAATTCTCGAACATTGGAATCACATCACTTGCTTCATACCCTTTATACTCCATATCATCCACATGCACTGTAATCGGCGCATCTGTAATAATAGTTGCAAGATCTTTACTCATAAGAGCTTGGTCTTTATTTGCTTCTAGCTTTTCTTTTAATTTCTTCCCGCTCACTTGATCTATATTTTCATACACTGCCTCGACCGTTTCAAACTGTGTTAACAATTTAATCGCAGTTTTTTCACCAACTCCTGGTACACCTGGAATATTATCTGACTGGTCTCCCATTAAACCTTTCATATCGATAATTTGCTTTGGTGATAAGCTGTATTTCTCAAATAAAGCTTCTTTCGTATATTCATCCACTTCTGTAATCCCTTTGCGTGGAATACATACGAGTGTATTATCTGAAACAAGTTGCAGTAAGTCTTTATCTCCTGAAATAACTTTTACATGAAACCCTTGTTCACTCGCTTCTTTCGCTAACGTCCCCATAATGTCATCCGCTTCATAATTTTCTAATTCATAACGCGGTACGTTGAATGCATCAAGCATCTCACGAATAAACGGGAATTGCTCTGATAATTCAGGTGGAGTCTTTTGACGTCCTCCTTTATACTCACTATACGTTTTATGACGGAATGTCGTTTTACCCGCATCAAACGCTACTAACATATGCGTTGGTTTTTCTTCCTCTAATATTCTCATTAACATCATTGTAAAACCGTAAATTGCGTTCGTATGTATACCTTTGTCGTTATTTAAAAGCGGTAGTGCAAAGAAAGCACGATACGCGATATTGTTACCATCTACTAATACGACCTTTTTTTCCAAACCAGAAACCTCCCCATACAAATTTGAAATGATTTTTTTCACAGAAAAAAAACCGTTCCTTTCCTCTCTCTATATTAACATGACTAATAGAGAGAAGAAAAATAACGGCTATTTTCTATCATATATATAAACGTTTACTAACATAAAAGGGAAGTGACGAGAACAGCATAACTATTCTCGTCCAAAATTACTCCTTGGATGAAGGGGTTTTCATGTATTATATTAACAGACCTTTATTAATATTTAATTAAGCCATTGTTAATATATTGTAAACATCCTTCATCCTATTTTTCAGTTGCTGATTTTGGTAAAACAACTGTAAATGTTGTCCCTTCCCCAACTTCACTATCCACTGTAATCGTACCGTGATGTGCCTCAACTAAATGCTTTACAATCGATAATCCGAGGCCTGTACCACCAGTATTTCTACTTCTCGCTTTATCCACTCGGTAAAAGCGTTCAAAAATACGCGGAATTTCATCTTTACTAATACCAATTCCCGTATCCGATACTTTTATATAAGCATTATATTTATCTTCTACTAATTCTACAGAAACAACGCCTCCAGCCGGCGTATATACGATTGCGTTATTCATTAAATTAATAAAGATTTGCTTCAAACGACTTGGATCTCCAATGACCGAGACTCCTTTTAGCGCATTTACTTGTAAAGAAATTTCTTTTTCTCCTGCTTTGTTATCAAGCACCATATGAATGTCTTCAAGAAGTCCCTTCATATCAACGGTCCCCATACTCAATTTAAATCCTTGTTGCTCAATCTTTGATAAATCTAATAAATCTTCAATTAACCCTTGCATGCGTTCACTTTCTTTTAAAATAATGTGCAAGAAATGTTCGCAGAATTTTTTATTATCCATAGCACCGTCCAAGAGCGTTTCTGAAAAACCTTTAATAGAAGTAATCGGTGTCTTTAGTTCATGAGAAACATTCGCTAAAAAGTCTTTTCTCATTTGTTCTAATTTCTTTAGCTCAGTAATGTCATGGAATACAAGGACAATCCCTTTCCATTCATGGTTCGTCCCGATAATCGGTGCTCCATATACTTCAAAATGCTTTCGCTCAATTCCAAGCGGCAATAACATTTGTTTACGCACTTTCACTTCTGTCATAAAGATTTCTTCCACGAGCTCTATAATTTCTGTATGATGAAACGACTCATAATATAAACGATCTAAATATTCTTCATCTGTTACGTGGAAAGTCTCCTTATAAGAACGGTTTACAAGGTTTATATAACCGCGGCTATCAATTAAAATCATTCCGCTTCCCATATTTTCAATTAACGTATGCAGACGATCTTGTTGCATTTCTTGCTCAAGTGTCATCTCTTGTAAATTACGGGCTAAAATATTAATTGCTTTACTCAGCATTCCTGTTTCATCCGAATGACTTTCATAAGCGCGTGCTTTATAATTTCCCTTCGCTAATTCGATAGCAACTTTCGTAACGGATTCAATTGGCCTAATATATTGCCCTGTAATTTTCATACCTAAAAATACGACTACGAGACAAGCGATAACAAATCCGATAATTAATAATCCCCACGTTTTTTGATGAACAGATTTCAAAGGCTCAATTGTACTTTTCACCAAAATGTACCCTTGTTTCCCTGCTACATCTTGAACGAATACCGCATGGTAAAATTCATTATTCTGATCTGTTTCTTTCGTAATGACTTTGTTTCTTTGTTTTGTTGTTTCAGAAGAAAGTTCTTTAATTATCCCTTCACTAAAAGCAGACTGTTCTCCTCCGCTATATTGAACTTTCTTTTTTTCATCTACAAATGCAATAGAAGCCTGTATTTTTTCTTCTAACTTTTCAAATACATATGGATTTTTTAAAACATCATCAAAACCCTGTTCTTCTGCTAATACCGCAACATACTCTGTCTCTTTTACCATTCTCTCTTTTGCATGATCTATATAGTAGTTTTCAAACACGGTTTCCAGTAATAAACCTAGTCCAACTAAAATAAAAACAATAAGAGAAACAAATGTAAAAAGAAGCCTGGAACGAAATTTATTCATCCCCTTTTGGCTCCTCTAATTTATATCCTAAACCACGTATCGTTTTAATGTACGTCGGTTTTTTCGTATTTTGTTCAATTTTATCGCGCAAATGGCTAATATGAACGTCAACAATTCGTGTATCACCAGCAAAATCATAGTTCCATACAGCACTTAATAATTGATCACGTGTCAACACGCGACTTTTATTTTTCGCAAGATAAACAAGTAGTTCAAATTCTTTTGGTGTTAATTCAAGCTTTCTTCCTTGGAAATAAGCCTCATAAAATTCCGGCAAAATTTTAAGTTCAGCAAGTGTGATGCTCTCTTCATCTGACGCTTCTTTCACTTGTTCTTCTTGTTGTAATTTCGTGCGGCGCAAAATTGCCTTCACACGCGCAACAACTTCCCTTGGGCTAAATGGCTTCGTCATATAATCATCTGCCCCAAGTTCAAGACCTAGCACTTTATCAAATTCATCATCTTTTGCTGTTAACATTAAAATCGGCGTCATAACGCGCTGCAATCGTAATTCTTTACACACTTCCATACCATCCATTTTTGGAAGCATTAAATCTAATATAATTAAATCTGGGCGTTCTGTTGTCGCTTTTTGAAGCGCCATTTCTCCATCCATCGCTGTTATCACTTCAAACCCAGCTTGTTGTAGATTAAATTCAATTAAAGTTAAGATAAATTCCTCATCATCAACTACTAAAATACGATTGTTCATTCTTTTCCTCCAAGTTATAGACTTGAAACCTTCTTCATCCTAGTATTTTCCCCGTTATTCTCATCATACTAGAAAACAAGGTCCCTCTCAATATAATTGTCTATTCATGGGCTCGTTTCTACTAATGCTTCGAAAATAAAAGCAATTAAAACTTCATTCTCTCTCCCTCTCCGCTATCCAAACTCGGTAGATAAACCTACCTTTTTCAAAGTATTTTTCCGTATGAACCACAAATCCCCTCTCCTGCGCTAGGAAAAACGAAAGAGCATACGCTATTTTATAGTCCGGTGTTTCATATATATCAAATAGTCTTCCATACATTTCATTCGCGACCCCGTCTGCCCACACTTCAGCTTCTCTTATCGTTTCAAAGATAACATCTTCTTTTTTCCACTTCACCTTAAAAATCACCCCTTTTATTGACTTACATTATTAATCTTTATATTATTAATTTAAATATATAAATATTAAAAACACGGAGGTCTATTATGCGATTAGTTCTACCTATTCTATCTTTAGTAGTAACATGTATTCTTACTTTCAACGCCCCAAGCTGGGATACTATTAAAACAGGTTGTTCCGATTTCGCCGAAGGATTCACACAAGGATTCTTCAACTAAAAATAACGCTAGCCCACTTATAGAAAGGTATGCTAGCGCTATTCATATTTTCATGTTTTAAAAATTATCTAATGCTTTTTCCATAATAGAAACTGATTTAAAAGGCGGCGTTACTGTTAAAGAACCCTTTACAACCGTTTCTCCTTTTTCATCATGAGCAGATACAAGCATATCAATTGTATGTTCCTCCTCAGAAACAGCTACAACTTCAAAATGGATTTGTAACGTTTCATAATGATGAACATGCTTCACGAACGTAAGGTCCTTCCTAGTAATATGACTGCCTGGACCTGGTAAATATTTCGTAACTGCCGTTGTAATCATTCCCGTTAGCATAATGCTTGGTACAATCGGCTTTTCATACGGAGTTTGGGATGCGTAATCATGCTGAATATATAATGGATTGGCATCATTCGTTAACCCTAAGTACAATAACAAATCTTTATCCTCAATTTTTTCAGTGATAGATAATTTCTCTCCTACTGTAATTTCATCCATTCTACGACCAATTTGAACTTTTTTCTTTAACATGTTACAACCCCCTCCGATTTTTTCACCTTATTATCCTACTAATAGCGATACCTTATCCGAAATTTACTATGATGAGGGCAATGTATAGTATAAATCTATAGTTTCATTATAGGATACACCAAATGATAGCGTTTTCATATTATTTCAAAAAAACATTTGAATAAATAGTAGAAAAAGATTCGGGGCCCCGAATCTTTTTCTACTTAATATTTAATTATTAAACAAGAACCTTCATTATATTACGTACAGATTCTACAGAGCGATCTAACGCTTCTCTTTCATCTGTAAGAAGTTCTAACTCAATAATTTTTTCAATTCCGTTACCACCTAGAATTACTGGTACGCCTAAGTAAAGGTCGCTATAACCATATTCACCTTCAAGGTACGCAATAGCTGGTAATACACGGCGTTGATCTTTTAAGATTGCTTCTGTCATTTCAACTAAAGAAGCAGCTGGTGCGTAATATGCACTACCGTTTCCTAATAAGCCTACAATCTCGCCGCCACCTTTACGGGTACGTTCTACGATTGCTTCTAAACGCTCTTTCGGAATTAACGTTTCTAACGGAATGCCACCTGCATAAGAATAACGTACAAAAGGTACCATATCGTCACCGTGTCCACCAAGAACAAATCCTGTAATATCTTTCACAGAAAGATTTAATTCTTGTGCAATAAATGTACGGAAACGAGCTGTATCTAATACGCCCGATTGACCGATAACACGCTCTTTCGGGAATCCTGCTTCTTTAAATACAGAATATGTCATTGCATCAACTGGATTTGTTAACACAACAATAATCGCATTTGGTGAATGTTTTGCAATGTCGCGCGTAATACTTTTCATAATTTTAGAGTTTGTTGCTACTAAGTCATCACGGCTCATACCAGGCTTACGTGCAATACCTGCTGTAATAACGACAACGTCAGAATCAGCAGTATCTGCGTAATCAGATGTTCCAATAATGTTAGCATCAAAACCTTGTACTGGGCTCGCTTCTAACATATCTAACGCTTTCCCTTTTGTTGGATTTTCCAGTTGTGGAATGTCCACTAATACAACATCTGCAAGTTCTTTTTGTGCTAATAAGAATGCTGTTGTTGCTCCTGTAAATCCTGCACCGATGACTGAAACTTTCTTGCGTTTGATTGTCATAATTTACCCCCCGCTTTAATTATGCGTTTTTGATTATCGCTACATCCATGTTTTTAATAAGTTCATTAGCGAACTCAGAACATTTCACTTCTGTTGCACCTTCCATTAAGCGTGCGAAATCATAAGTTACTACTTTTGAAGCAATTGTTTTCTCAACTGAATCAGTTACTAATTTCGCAGCTTCGTTCCATCCTAAGTGCTCTAATAATAATACACCAGAAAGAAGAACTGAAGATGGGTTTACTTTGTCTAAACCTGCATATTTTGGAGCTGTACCATGTGTAGCTTCAAAGATAGCATGTCCAGTCACATAGTTAATGTTTGCACCAGGTGCAATACCAATTCCACCTACTTGTGCAGCAAGTGCATCAGAGATGTAGTCTCCGTTTAAGTTCATTGTTGCAACAACATCGAACTCACGTGGACGAGTTAAAATCTGTTGTAAGAAGATGTCTGCAATAGAATCTTTTACGATGATTTTCCCAGCCACTTCAGCGTCTGCCATCGCTTTATTCGCTGCATCTTTACCATCTTTCTCAACGATACGATCATATTCAGCCCAAGTAAATACTTTATCGCCGAATTCTTGTTCCGCTACTTCGTAACCCCAGTTTTTGAAAGCACCTTCTGTAAATTTCATAATGTTTCCTTTATGAACTAATGTAACAGAAGAACGTTTTTCATTAATTGCATATTGAATTGCAGCACGAACAAGACGCTTTGTCCCTTCTTCTGAGATTGGTTTAATACCAATACCAGATGTTTCTGGGAAGCGGATTTTATTAACACCCATTGCTTCTTTTAAGAAAGCAAGGACTTTTTCTGCTTCCGGAGATCCTTGTGCATATTCAATTCCAGCATAAATGTCTTCTGTATTCTCACGGAAAATAACCATATCAGTATCTTCCGGACGTTTTACAGGTGAAGGAACACCATCAAAATAACGAACTGGACGTAGACATACATATAAATCTAATTCTTGACGAAGTGCTACGTTTAGAGAACGAATACCACCGCCAACTGGAGTTGTAAGTGGACCTTTAATCGCGATTAAATATTCACGGATTAAATTTAAAGTTTCTTCTGGTAACCACTCGCCTGTTTGGTTGAATGCTTTTTCCCCTGCAAGCACTTCTTTCCAAACGATTTTCTTCTCACCATCATAAGCTTTTTCAACTGCTGCTTCTAGTACACGAGATGCAGCTGCCCAAATATCAGGACCAATTCCATCTCCTTCGATAAATGGAATAATCGGATTGTTTGGTACATTCATAACACCATTAGTTACAGTAATTTTTTCACCTGTCGTCAATGTGATAACCCCCATGTTTGAAATTTCATATGTATGAAACTGAGGGAATAACCCCTCAGTTCAAACCGTTATTTAAATTAAAATATTCTAATCATTACGTCTTTCCGAAAAAATCAGACTTTTGAAAGCGTATTTTCACTATCAAAATAGTGTTTTTCGCTTATCGTTGTGCAATTGGAACGTACACTTGATGTGTTGGTCCATTATAATCAGCACGCGGACGGATTAAACGGTTGTTTTCATATTGTTCTAGAATATGAGCTAACCAGCCTGACATACGGCTAATTGCAAAAATAGGTGTAAATAAGTCATGGTCAATTCCTAAACAATGGTATACAGAAGCTGAATAGAAATCAACATTTGGTGGAAGACCTTTTTCTTTTGTTACAATGTCTTCAATTTTGATAGACATATTATACCATTTGTCTTCTCCTAAAAGCACGCATAATCTCTTAGACATTTCGCGTAAATGTTTTGCACGCGGATCACCCTGCTCATATACACGGTGGCCAAAGCCCATGATTTTCACTTTATTTTGAAGAGCATTATGAATATATGATTCTACATTTTCTTCTTCGCCAATTTCAGTTAGCATCTTCATTACATTTTCGTTTGCCCCGCCGTGAAGAGGACCTTTTAACGCACCGATTGCTGCTGTAATACCAGAATATACATCTGAAAGTGTAGCTACACAAACGCGTGCAGTAAATGTAGAAGCGTTTAACTCATGATCTGCGTGAAGTACAAGCGCCTTGTCAAAAGCTTCAATTTCAACTTCATTTGGCTCGCGATCATTTAACATGTACAAGAAGTTTGCAGCTAATGATAAATCGTTTCTAGGCTCAACAACATCTAAACCTTTACGAATTCTTGCATAAGCAGCAACTAAAGTTCCCACTTGAGCCTGCAATTTAACCGCTTTCAAATAATTGGAGTTTTCATCCATAATTTCAGCGCTCTCATCATATAATGATAGCATGGAAATTGCAGTTCGTAAAACAGACATCGGATGTGCGATTTTTAAATCTACTTGTTTCAAATATGTTAAAATCTCACCTGGAACTTTATAGTATTCCGATACAATCTCTTTAAATTTCGCTAGTTCTTGTTCATTAGGAAGCTTGCGATGCCATAATAAGTACACTACTTCTTCAAATGTAGCATTCTCAGCTAAATCATCAATATTATACCCAACATAAGTTAATGTATCATCAATAATAGAGCTCACAGATGATGTTGTTGCTACTACCCCTTCTAAACCTCGAATAACAGTCATGACATTCTCTCCTTTTCCTGAAAATTCTCCCAACCTTGCTCCTTATATCTATTTGCTTCCCTTTTGAATTATGAACGCCCGTTCACTCTTTAGGCAAGCAAAATGCACGATCATGCAAATTTGTTGCGATGTTCCCCTCTTATTGTCCATTGTTTACATGGAAAGCATGAGCGTGAATGTCTCCCCGAATCCTCACGCTCAAAACAACAAGTTAGTGAGGAAAATTAATCCCGAAGAGTTTTATGATAAAAACAACATAAAACAATATCATTATAAAATTGTTTTATGTTGTTTTTATTTTATCTGGTGTAAAGTCTCTGCTGTTATGTAACTTTTCAAAGTTTCTAATCCTATTATAAACAATTATCTGACTTTTGTGAACAGAAAGAATTCAAAAATTTTATATTACTATAAAATTCCTTATTTAAACATCTGTATAATACTCATAACTGCATAGGCAATTCCAGCCCCAATTAATGGACCTACAGCAACTCCATTAAATAAAGCAACCGCTATAATTGTCCCGAAAACGAGCGCAGTTGTAATATGAGGATCCGTCGTCAATAATTGTACGCCGCCTTTCGCTAACAAAGCAACCGCTACCCCTGAAGCTAAAGCAATCCATGCATAATACGATTTCGCCGCTTCTCCAAGTTGTTTAAAACCTATTTCCCCCGTTGCAATCGGTACGAGTACTGCTATTGTAATAACCGTTACACCGAGGTTAATCCCTTTCGTTTGTAGATAAGGAAAGACTTTATCTCCTAGAAACGTAAATTTCAATAAAAATAACACACCAATAGCTACAGTAAGCGATTGGTTTTTAGCAACAAGTCCTATAATAAGTAGTATGAATAAAAATAACGTTGACTGACTAATCATGTTTACACTTCCTTTCTGAAAATAATGAACTCATTTCCAAACAAAAATACCTTTAAACCTATCGTTATACATGCTATATCGATGTATATTCAACAATAACCACTTCATTTTTTATGTATTTTAAAATGCTAAACTGAGACTTTCATCATCAAAAATTTAAGCCTATATACATTTTTGAAAACGATTGTCTCTCCTTTCTTTTCTAATAAGAAACAGGTAAAATAAAAAGAAGAAAAAATGAAGTTTTTACCATATAGTAGAAGCATCAACACCAAGCTTTTACAGTCACTCATGTACTGAAAAAGCAGGAAAAATCCATCATTCCACTATAACATAAAGTGAAACTTTAATCAGTGCAGCACACTCGTTATAAGTTGAACGAATTAGGATAATCCAAATTGGAATGGGAGGTATACATCTTTGAACCGAAACTTACTATATATGATATTGCGACTCATATTTGTCATTGTAGCAACGGTAGCCGGGTTCTATGCATTACTATATATGTCAGGACTTATCTATCCTTTTATTATCGCTTTCGCATTTGCTTATTTGATTAATCCCGTCGTCAATTTCCTTAATCAAAAACTACAATTTCCTCGCGCACTAGCAGTACTCGTTAGCTTAATTCTCGTATTCGGAGCTATCGTCGGACTCGTTACATATCTTGTAACGGAAGCAATATCGGCCACAACATACTTACTACAACTTGTTACAGTAAAGTTCCCGGATATCGTTAAATTCGCAGAGCAATTTGCACTTAATCATATTATGCCTCTCTATGATGATTTAATTTCTAAATTTAATCATCTTGGGGAACCACAGCGCTATACGATTACACAAAACATTCAAAACTTAGGAACCGAAGCAACGACGCAAATGAAAGAACTTTTAACTGCTATTATAAGCGGGTTAACAAATTTCATTAGTGCATTACCAACCACTTTAACTGTCCTTGTATTCGTTTTATTAGCCACTTTCTTCATTAGTTACGATTGGCATCGTCTCGCTCAGAAAGTAAGAAAATTTTTGCCCAATCGTGTTCATGGCTATGGAAAAACTATTTTTGTCGACTTAAGAAAAGCTTTATTTGGTTTTGTTAAAGCGCAACTTACACTCGTATCTATGACAACTGTTATTGTACTAATCGGACTTTTAATATTACGCGTACCATACGCCATTACTATCGCGATTATTACAGGGGTTGTAGATTTACTCCCGTATTTAGGAACAGGTGCCGTCTTCGTTCCTTGGGTTATATACGTATTTTTCACTGGCGATACTGCTTTCGCCATCGGTCTTCTCATCTTATACATCGTCGTGATTGTCCAAAGACAAATTATGGAACCTAAAGTACTTTCATCTAATATCGGCCTCGATCCATTAGCAACACTGATCGCTCTATTTGTCGGCTTTAAGCTTTTTGGCTTTTTAGGATTAATCATCGGTCCAGTCATCTTAGTACTACTTAATACATTGCACAAAGCTCGTGTATTCCATGATTTGTGGAAATATATTAAAGGCTCACCTTCAAAATAATAGTTTCTAATTCATATACAACAAAAAACTTATATGTAATCAGTGGGAATTTCCCACTGATTATTCCTTATACTTGTTTTTCACACTCATTACATACAACAAGAGATTTTCCCACAAAAAGGATAATACTCTTGTTTTTTTTGCATAGAAAACGCATATTCCGAGGTATTTTTACATATTTATTCTATTATTTTTATAATTATTACTTACATTTATTACTTTTTATGTAAATGAATAAATATGCAAAATGGTATAAAATAAGACTTAAACTAACATTTTTCCTGTTCGTATCTAACTTTTCCATACCAATTGATTCTTTTTATATACAAAAACCAGCTTGAGTTCATATGAATTTCCCTACAACACACTCATTAAGAACTACCTCCATATCCAATCGAAAAATACATAGCAAATATAATAAGGCAAAACTATGATCAGTAAGGATTTTGTCCACCACCGATTATTAACTTTCACCAACCGGACTTGTATGAGCAGTCTGATTTCCACTTAACTCCTTCGCATTCACCACATTTTAAGGCATGATACAGCAAAACTTTAATCAACAGAACTTCATCCATCTCTCATCCTTTTGCGGGCAAAAAAATAGTGCTTAGATCGCTATAATCTAAGCACTATTTCTGCACAATAATAGTAGAACTCTTTCTGAACTTCCATTCCATCCACTTCATAACAAATGGCTTCAACAAAGCCCTCGTCATAGGGATAACGAAGATCAAACCTATTATATCCGTTACGTATCCAGGAAGTACCAAAAGAATACCTCCTACAAAGATAAAAATACCATCCAGTACCGCTCCTCCTGGCATTTCTCCTCTATTCAACTTAGATTGAATCTCTCTAAGCACTTTAAATCCTTGTCTTTTCGCTAAATAGACACCTACAACACCCGTAAATACAATCATAGCGAACGTAGACCATAAACCTATTACATGACTCGATCCAATTAAGACTGTAATCTCAATCGCCGGTATTAAAATAAACAAGAATAGTAACCACTTCATAGTTCTACACTCCTCTCACTCATCACTTTAAACGAACCCAGAGCGTCCGTATACGCTACACAGAAACTAAACACCTTTCCCTATTGAACCTCGTAACAAACGGATTTTAAACGTAATTCCAGGCGTTTCAAGCTGATTCCACCTCGTTTTTGTGTAAAAAAAAGAGAAGGACTCCGATCCTTCTCTTCGTATTACTTATAGCACTTCCGCATGTCCATTATAAACAATTCCGCGTGCTGCATCAACTGTTACTTCTTGGCCATTTTTTAAAGTTGCTGTTACGCCGTTTACACCAACGATAACAGGAATACCGATTGATACACCTACAACAGCCGCATGGCTTGTTAGACCGCCTTCTTCTACAACTAGAGCAGCAGCTTTTTCGATTGCAGGAATCATATCTTTATCAGTGCTTGTTGTAACAAGGATATCACCTTTGTTTACGTTCGCTACAGCTTCAGCAGCTGTTTTCGCTACAACTACTTTACCTTTTGCAGCTTTACGACCGATTCCTTGTCCTTTCGCAACTTCTTCACCAACAACATGGATTTTCATTAAGTTTGTTGTACCAGTTTCAGCAACTGGAACACCAGCAGTGATTACTACAGTGTCTCCAAGTCCAATTAGACCTGCATCCATACCTGTTTGAATTGCAGTATCTAACATTTCGTCAGTAGACGCTGCACGTTTTCCAGCCATAAATGCTTGTACACCCCAAACAAGTGCAAGACGACGTCCTACTTGCTCGTCAGATGTTACAGCTACGATTGGAGATTTCGGACGGTATTTAGAGATCATTTTCGCAGTATGTCCACTTTCTGTTGGAGCTACGATTGCAGCTACATCAAGAGCAAGTGCTGTATGCGCAACAGATTGGCTAATTGCATCTGTAATTGTTGGAGTGAACTCTTTAATACGTTTTTTGAACATATCTTCATATTGTAATGATTTTTCAACACGTACTGCAATGTTAGCCATCATTGTTACTGCTTCTACTGGGTATTGACCAGCAGCTGTTTCACCTGAAAGCATGATTGCATCTGTACCATCGAAGATTGCGTTAGCTACGTCACTTGCTTCCGCACGAGTTGGACGTGGGTTACGTTGCATAGAATCTAACATTTGTGTCGCAGTAATAACCGGTTTACCTAACACGTTACATTTTTTGATTAGACGTTTTTGTACTAATGGTACTTCTTCTGGTGGAATTTCTACACCCATATCACCACGAGCTACCATTAAACCGTCAGAAACTTCTAAGATTGAATCGATGTTATCGATACCCTCTTGGTTTTCGATTTTTGGTACAATTTGGATGTATTGAGCGTTATGCTCTTCTAATAATTCACGGATTTCTAATACGTCAGATGCTTTACGTACGAATGAAGCTGCGATGAAATCAACTTTTTGCTCGATACCGAAGACGATATCTTTTACGTCTTTTTCAGTGATACCAGGAAGCTTAATGCTTACGTTTGGTACGTTAACACCTTTTTTATTTTTTACAGTTCCGCTGTTTAAAACTTTTGTACGGATGTTTCCGTCAGCTTTTTCGATTACTTCTAGTTCGATAAGACCGTCATCGATTAGAATACGAGAACCTGGGTCTACATCGTCATAAAGACCAGCATAAGATACAGAGAACTTCTCTGCAGTACCTAATACTTGCTCAGTAGAAAGAACTACTTCTGCACCTGTTACAAGCTCAGCTTGTCCGTCTACGAAGTCGTGAGTACGGATTTCTGGACCTTTTGTATCAAGTAAGATACCAACTGTTTTACCAGTTTTCTTTGAAGCTTCACGAATGTTTTTAATACGAGCGCCGTGCTCTTCATGGCTACCATGAGAGAAGTTTAAACGAGCAACGTTCATACCCGCTTCGATTAATTGTTCTAATTTCTCAATACTTTCACTAGCAGGACCTATAGTACATACAATTTTAGTTTTACGCATATTGCACCTCCGAAAATTATGAAACCGTTCCCAAATATCCGACATTAAGCCGATTAGATGGATAATTCTTTAGATAATTGATACATATCTTTATCGATTGTATGCTTTTGAGCTAACGCTTCGATAATATCATGATCAACAAGTTTATTATCTTGAATACCTACACAGCGTCCACCTCTACCAGCAATTAATAATTCAACTGCTCTTGCGCCAAGACGACTTGCTAATACACGGTCTTGTGCACTTGGTGATCCACCACGTTGTACGTGACCTAATACAGTTACACGAGTATCAAAGTTTGTTGCTTCTTCAATGTGCTTACCGATGTCAATTGCACTTCCAACACCTTCAGCCACAATGATAATACTGTGTTTTTTACCACGTTCACTACCACGCTTCAGACGAGCAATAACATCTTCCATGTCATACTCTTCTTCTGGAATTAAGATTGTTTCGGCACCATCAGCTAAACCAGCCCATAATGCGATATCTCCAGCATGACGTCCCATTACTTCGATAACATATGTACGTTCATGAGATGTAGCTGTGTCACGAATTTTATCAATTGCATCAATAACAGTATTTAAAGCTGTATCGAAACCAATTGTGAAGTCTGTACCAGGAATATCATTGTCGATTGTACCTGGTACACCAACACATGGGAATCCTTGTTCAGTTAATTTTTTAGCACCTTGGTAAGAGCCATCTCCACCAATAACAACAAGTCCTTCGATACCGTGTTTCTTTAATTGCTCGATACCTTTTAGTCGTACTTCTGGATCTTTAAACTCAGGACATCTTGCTGTATATAATTTCGTACCACCACGGTGGATAATATCGCCAACAGAACCAAGTTCTAATTTTTCAATATGACCAGAAATTAAACCCGCGTATCCATGGTAAATACCATATACTTCAATATCATGGAAAATCGCTTTACGAACAACTGCACGAATGGCAGCATTCATACCAGGTGAATCTCCACCACTTGTTAATACACCAATACGTTTCATTTGTACTCACCTCATAAAGATTATTTGCCTTATAATAAAATAACACGAAAAAATATAAAAACACAATGGAGAAGATGTGTCTTTTCATAATAAAAACGTGCATTCGCGAAGAGGAACGCACGCTTTTATTATTTTATCCCAATGGAAGCGTTTGAAAACGAAACTTGCCCAATTTTCATATATTTTTCATAACGTTTTTCGATTAATTCATCTTTCGAAATTCCGCTTAATTGTTCAAAAGTTTTCTTAAGCATTAAATCTATATTTTCTGATTGTTTTAAAATGTTACGATGCGCTCCACCTTTTGCCTCTGGAATAATTTCGTCAATTACACCTAATTCTTTCAAATCTAATGCTGTAATTTTCATCGCTTCTGCAGCTTCTTTTGCTTTACCAGCGTCTTTCCAAAGAATTGCCGCCGCACCCTCTGGTGTAATAACAGAATACGTGGAATTTTCCAGCATATGAATGTAATCTCCTACTCCAAGACCTAACGCACCACCACTACCACCTTCACCGATAACAATACAAATAACAGGTACTGTTAAACCCGCCATTTCAAATAAATTACGGGCAATCGCCTCACTTTGTCCACGTTCTTCAGCTGCTTTACCAGGATAGGCTCCCTTCGTATCGATGAAACAAATAATAGGACGATTAAACTTTTCCGCTTGTTTCATTAGACGCAGTGCTTTTCGATATCCTTCTGGATGAGGCATCCCAAAATTACGACGAATATTTTCTTTCGTATCTTTTCCGCGTTGGTGCCCAATTACAGTTACAGGCATCCCCTTATATTTCGCAATGCCGCCGACAATCGCTGCATCGTCGCCAAATAGGCGATCTCCATGACATTCAAAAAAATTAGTAAATAAGTGCTCAATATAATCGAGCGTTGTCGGTCGTTCTGCATGACGAGCAATTTGAACACGGTCCCATACTTTCATATTGCCGTATATATCTTCCTCTAATTTTTCTAGCTTGTCTTCCAAAATACGAATCTCCTCACTGAAGTCCATCTGGCTGTTTTTCGTATAGTCTTTCAGTTCACGAATCTTATTTCTTAGCTCAACAACTGGTTTCTCAAATTCTAGCTCTGCCATACAGCCATTTCCCCTCCTTGATGAACTTCTAAAATCTTACGGAGTGATTCTCTCATATCATCACGATGCACAACCGCATCTAATTGACCGTGCTCTAATAAAAATTCTGCCGTTTGGAAATCTTCCGGTAGTTTTTCACGCACTGTTTGTTCAATTACACGTCTACCAGCAAATCCGATAAGTGCACCTGGCTCTGCAAGATTGTAATCACCAAGTGAAGCGAAACTCGCTGAAACCCCGCCCGTCGTTGGGTGAGTCATAACAGAAATAAATAACCCTCCTGCATTACTATGCTTTTTCAAAGCTACGCTTGTTTTTGCCATTTGCATTAAACTTAATATCCCTTCTTGCATACGGGCACCACCCGACGCAGTAAAGATAATAAATGGAACTTGTAAGTCGTATGCTTTTTCAACTGCACGGGCAATTTTCTCTCCTACAACAGAGCCCATGCTGCCCATTCGAAAACGAGAATCCATTACTGCAACAACAACAAGCATGTCATCAATTGTTCCTTCACCAGTTACAACCGCTTCGTTCAATTTAGTCTTCTTACGATCGCTCTCTAGTTTCTCTTCGTATCCTGGAAACTCGAGTGGATTTAATGAAACCATTTCTTTGTCATACTCACGGAATGACCCTTCGTCCAATATACTATCAAGACGTTCCCATGCATTCATAGGATGATGATATCCACAATTCACACATACTTTTAAATTTTTTAGAAGCTCTTTCGTATACATGATTTTTTTACATTTCGGACATTTTGTCATAACGCCATCTGGTACATCTTTTCGTACTTGTTCTGAAGGTATTGCAGCGTACTTTTTCTTTTTCACGAATAAATCTCTTAGCACAATTTGACCCCCTTCGTTGAGAGCTAAGGTTAGCGCAAGAAGAAAATTGGGCTAACACCAAAGTTTGATGTTAGCCTTATCTTCTCAATCTGTCTAATAACCTCACTCTTTACGTTTAACTTTAACCGCTACGCGATAGAATGTTTGTCATAACGTGTCATGGTCATTTCGACAAATTTTATACATTACGAGTGAAACTGTATATTCTCTACTAATTCATCGTAAATTTTTAGTGCATCATTTTCTTGTTTTTCTTCCAAAGTAGCATAAAGCTTTCTATACATATCGATAGAATCTCCTGAAACTTCACAAGAAAGAGTTGATACGTAATCATTTACGATCATCCAAATGCGATAGAGTAAATAATTATCGACTTGTTCAATGAGTGTTTTAAAGAACGTTTGATGAAGCATTGGAATCGAGTTTTCATTTTCTTCAAGCACTTGATTTAATTTTCTTAGCACTTTAGAAAACGTTTCTTTCGGCAAATTACATACAATTCGAATCATATCTTTCTCAAGCAATCGTTTTGTTTGTAATAAATCACGAATTGTTTTCTCATCTTGCAGCAAGAACGGCGCAATCAATTGTACAAGACCGTTATCGTAAAAGTTTCGAATAAACGTCCCTTCACCACGTCTCGTTTCAATCAATCCTACCAGTTCTAAAGCACGCAATGCTTCTCTTACAGAGGAACGCCCTACGTTTAAACGTGAACTTAACTCACGCTCAGACGGCAAACGATCCCCCGCCACCAATCCATCTTCTTCCATAATGGAACGGATTTTTTTTACAATTTCGAGATATACTTTTGTATTTGATGATGTCAATGGAAATTCCTCGCTTATTCTTTACCAATCAGCGCTAATTGTTTTGTTTTCTCAGCAATCTCATTTGGATCTACTTGACGGCGAGCTACTCCTGTCTCCATTGCAGCTTTCGCAACGTAAGCTGCCACTTGAGGCGCTACACGCGCGTCAAACGGTGCCGGAATGATATAGTCTGCATTCAACTCATCTTCTGCTACAAGCTCAGCAATAGCCTGTACAGCTGCCATCTTCATTTCTTCGTTAATTTGTGTCGCATGTACGTCAAGTGCACCACGGAAAATACCAGGGAACGCTAGTACATTATTTACTTGGTTCGCGAAGTCAGAACGACCCGTTCCAACAACAGCTGCGCCCGCTGCTTTTGCCAATTCTGGCATAATTTCTGGAACTGGATTCGCCATTGCAAAAATAATTGCATCGTCATTCATTGTACGAACCATCTCTTCTGTTAATGCACCTTCTGCAGATACACCAATGAATACGTCCGCACCTTGTACAACGTCAGCTAAAGAACCTTCAATACGATTCTTATTTGTATATTTTGCAACTTCATCCTTCACCGGATTCATACCTGTAGGACGACCATCATAAATTGCGCCTTTACGGTCACACATAATAATGTCGCGTACACCATAGCGATATAAAAGTTTAATAATTGCAATACCTGCTGCACCTGCGCCATTTGCGACAACTTTAATGTCAGACATTTTCTTTCCAACTAATTTTAGCGCGTTCACAAGACCTGCTACTGTTACGATAGCTGTTCCGTGTTGATCATCATGGAAGATAGGAATATTTGTTTCTTTTTTCAAACGTTCTTCAATAATGAAGCAGTTTGGTGCTGCGATATCCTCTAAGTTAACGCCGCCAAAAGTTGGCTCCATTAATTTTACAGTTTCAACAATTTTATCTACATCGTTTGTATTTAAGGCAATTGGGAATGCATCTACACCAGCAAAGCTCTTGAATAATACAGCTTTACCTTCCATTACTGGAAGAGATGCTTCAGGTCCAATGTTACCAAGACCAAGTACAGCCGTTCCATCTGTCACAACTGCTACCATATTTCCCTTCATTGTATATTCATATACCTTACTTTTATCGTCATAAATTTCCTTACAAGGTTCTGCAACCCCTGGAGAATATGCAAGACTTAAATCTTTTGCATTTTCTACTTTTACTTTTGATACAGTTTCTAATTTTCCTTGATGCACTTTATGCATGTGAAGTGCTTCTTCACGAAGTGTTGACAAACTATCCACTCTCCTCAAATTATTCTAGCTGATATCAATTTCTCCAAGTGGTCTGACCACGAACACTACTACTATAATAATCGAAGTGTAGGGAAATTGTCCATTATATTTTCACAACTACATTTTCTTCCCCGACAATTTCACGAAGTGCTCCTAAACATTCTTCACTTGGATGAATCGATAAACTTCGAGACAATTGTACCATTTTATGTTCCTTTTCATAATAAATTAGTACTTTCGCAAAACCTGAATAGTCAAACAATATTTTAGTAACCTGATTTAAAAGCTTTTTCTCATACTGAGACGACAATTTCACGTAAACAGATGCATCTTTCTTTTCTTCATACACATCCATTTCTTCTAACGGATATAGTCCATTTACAATCCATTGCAACTTATGATTTCTAAGCTCAATCATGCCGTCAACTAAAACAATTGCTCCTTCTTGTAACTTATCTGAGAAATGTATATATGTTTCAGGGAAAAGAACTGCTTCCATTTCATCGTTTTGATCACAAAATGTAATAAACGCCATCTTTTGCAACTTTTTCGTACGAATCACTCTCACGCTTGTTATATACACGATAGCCCTTTGTACTTTTTTCTTATGTCGCATTGCCTGAGCAAGAGATGGAATTTCTAATTCTTTCGCTAACTTCACATACTGCGCTGTCGGATAGCTTGATAAATAAAAACCTAGTGCTTCCTTCTCTTTATTTAACTGTTCAATAAAAGAGAGCTCTTCTCCTTGCACGTATTTTGATTTTGGAACAGCATCTCCTAAATCACGTGCAAGATTTGCGTACTCTAACGCTCCTTTAAGGCTTTTCCATAAATTTGTTCTCGAAACACCAAAATCGTCAAAACACCCAGACCAGACGAACGCCTCTAAATTTCGCTCTGTTACAAACTTTGATGGCATGCGAAGACAAAATTCAAATAAATCTTCAAATACTTTTTTCTCTCGTTCTTCGAGTAATGCTGTCACTGTAGCCATTCCGATGTTTCGAATTGAAAGTAAGCTGTAACGTATCGCATTACCTTCTATTTGGAAATTGTAACCACTTCTCTGAAGAGACGGCGGCAAAACGTGAAAACCTTTCCGCTTCGTTTCTCGTATATACTGCACAATCTTATCTTCATTTCCAATTGCACTTGATAATAATGCTGTCATAAATTCCAGCGTATAATTCGCTTTTAAGTAAGCAAGCTGATATCCAATCATACTGTAGGCTACAGCGTGACTTCGGTTAAAACCGTAATTCGCAAATCTTACAATTAAATCGTAAATTTTCTCTGCGGATGTCTCGTCATAACCATTTTGTAAACAGCCTTGTACAAAATGCTTACGCTCCTGATCTAAAATATCACGATTTTTTTTACTCACTGCTCGGCGTAATAAATCTGCTTCTCCGAGCGAGAATCCCGCCAACTTCGACGCAATTTGCATAATTTGTTCTTGGTATACAATTACACCGTATGTTCTTTCTAAAATTGGCTTTAAATCCGGATGTAAATATTCAATTTTTCTTTTTCCGTGCTTTGATTCAATAAAGGTTGGAATCTGTTCCATTGGTCCTGGTCTATATAACGAGTTAACAGCGACAATATCTTCAAATTCATTCGGTTTTAACCCGCGAAGTACATTTCGCATACCACCTGATTCAAGCTGGAATACACCTGTTGTATCCCCTCTACCTAACAATTGGAACGTCTTTTCATCTTGAAGTGGTAAATTTCTTAAATCAATTTGTGTCCCCGTCTTTTTCACGATAAACTTTATAATATTTTCAAGTAACGTTAAATTACGTAATCCTAAAAAATCCATCTTTAACAAACCAAGTTCTTCTAATGCATCAGCTGGGTATTGCGTAACATACACATCGTTATGCCCTTCTTGTATTGCAACACTTCCGGTTAACGGCTCTTGGCTCATAATAACGCCAGCTGCATGAATAGACGTATGACGTGGTAAGCCTTCTACACGTTTTGCAATTTCAAACACACGCTCATGTAACAGATTCCCTTGTATAAACTCACGGAGTGATTGCGATTCCTCATATGCATCTTTTAACGTTATACCAAGCTTTGATGGGATAAGTTTTGAAAATATGTCAATGTCTCGCGGCGGAAGCCCCATTACACGCGCAATATCTCTAATTGCCGCTTTCGCTGCAAGCGTCCCGAACGTTACAATTTGTGCAACACGCAGCTGACCATATTTATCTTTCACATATCGAATCATCTCATCACGTCTTATATCTGGAAAATCGATATCAATATCTGGAAGTGTCACACGTTCAGGATTTAAAAATCTTTCAAATAATAGATCGTATTCAATCGGATCAATATCTGTAATTTCTAATACGTAAGAAACGAGTGAGCCGGCTGCCGATCCACGTCCTGGTCCTGTTAAAATATGATTTTCATGCGCATACTTCATAAAATCCCACACGATGAGGAAATAATCACTAAACCCCATACTAGAAATAACGTTTAATTCATGATTCAAACGCTTTATATGTACTTCTTTCGGCGTACCATATCGTTTCTGCAAGCCTTCTTCACAAACGCGGCGTAAATACATATCATTCGTCTCGTTAGCTGGAACAGGAAATTTCGGTAATTGATTTATATGAAACGGTATTTCTACTCTGCAACGTTCTGCAATTTCTACTGTGTTATAAATCGCTTCTTCTACGTGAGAAAATAGTGCTTCCATTTCATCTGATGATTTTAAATAATATTGATCAGTTTTCAACCTTGGTCTATCTGGATCAGTCATTTTCGTTCCACTTTCAACAGATAATAAGCACTCATGAACAAGTGCGTCACTTTGATTGATGTAGCGTACATCGTTTGTTGCAACGACTGGAACATTTATCCTACTCATAAATGCAGGTAATTTCTCTTGCAGGAGCAGTTCATCTTGAATCGCATGATGCTGCAAACTCATATAAAAATTGTCGAACATACTTTGATACATGCGAGCTACTTCTTCAGCTTGACTCTCTTTGTCTTCTAATAATAATTTTTCAATTTCCCCATCTTTACCTGGTGAAATAGCAATTAATCCTTTCGCATAATGGGCAAGCCACTTTTTCGGAATACCTTCTTTTGACTTCGTCATAATGCTACTAGAAATCTTTAATAAATTTTGATAGCCCATTTCATTTTCAGCAAGTAAAACAAGCGGATAAGATTTTTCCTCTTCTTCACTAAAAATAGAAGCTGTTAAGCCGATAATAGGCTGTATACCATGTTTCTTACATGCTTTATAAAACGGAATAACGCCATACATAACATTTTCGTCCGTAATAGCGAGTGACGAGAAACCAAGTTCTTTCGCCCTGACTACAAGCTCATCAATTTTACAAGCACTTTTTAATAAACTAAAAACGGTTTGACATTGTAAATGCACAAACTTCACTGTTGTACCCTCTCTTTACCAATCTGACTACTTTTATTATAGGTGATGAGGAAAGCGGAAATCAAAACATACTTCTTATACTTTGTCCATATATATGAAGAAGAAAGGGGAATGACGATGGATGTAAGAGAACATACTTTTTTCTCTCTGCTTATTATTAGTTATTTTATTGCCTTTGGGGTGATACTTGGTGGTTCATTAATTGGTGGATTTGGTGCATTTCTTATCGGAAAACCAACTCTAACTTACATTAATCAATTCGCCCAAAATTTAAGAATTTGGGCACTCGTTGCAGCAATTGGCGGAACATTTGATACTTTTTATAGCTTTGAAAGAAGTTTCTTTGGCGGAGATATGAAAGATATTGTAAAACAAATTCTCCTTATTTTTTTCGCAACGGGTGGTATGCAAACAGGTCTTACTATTATTAAATGGCTAACGCAGGAACATGTATGAGAGTACCAAGTGCCAATACAGCAAAAAAATGGTATTTAGTTTTAGCTGGTGCTGCTGTTGGAGGCGTGTTGAGCTGGTTTGTTTTTTTGTACATATACGGTGTTTTTCAAGAAGAACAAGCTAGTAAAATAGCAGAGCAACGAGAAATTATAGAAAAACAAGAAGCAAAGCTCCACGTCCTTCTCGAAGATCAAGAAAAATTGAATACAGAAAATAAACGGCTCTTAACTATTCAAGAGATTAAAATAAAACTTATAAATCGAGAAAAATACGATTTAGACAACCTTACACTCGAAAATATGACTACGTCTATCCATAATGACCTCCAACATCTTTTAACGAAAAACATTCAAAGTATAGCAAAAAATAAAGACCTACTCAAAAAGGTAATCGAAAACAAAACGTACAAACATTACGATCGGCTATACCGTTTCAAAGTCGATACGATATCTTTTGATACAGTGCTTGAAATTAGCATTACGATAGAGAAAGAAAAATAAAGAAGGAGGGCTTTAGCGCCGCTCCTTCTTTTCGTTTTCATATATAATCTCTTATCTACACAACTCACGTAAATCAGCAAAAAGACGATCCGCTTCTTCCCAAGAAGATGCTTTTGCACCAGAAGCCATCGGATGCCCTCCGCCATTATATTGCATTGCTAATTTATTTATCACTGGTCCTTTTGAACGAAGACGAACACGAATCACATCGTCTTCCTCTAAAAATAGAACCCACGACTTTAATCCATCAATATTACCAAGTGCTCCAACAACACCGGATGCCTCAGAAGGAAGTACATCAAACTTTTCTAACACTTCTTTCGTTAATTTAATGTAAGCTGCTCCTTCTTCTACCATCGTAAAGTTTTGTAAAATATAGCCGTTTAAACGAGCAATCTTTTCTTTCGTCTTATACATTTCATTATATAAATCTGTGAACTTCACATCCATATCAACAAGCTCACTTACATAACGAAGTGTTTTCGCTGTTGTATTCGGGAATAAGAAACGACCTGTATCCCCAACAATACCCGCTAAAATAAGACGAGCTGCTTCTTTCGTTATCTGTAATCCTTTATCTTTTCCATAACTGTAAAACTCATAAATCATTTCACTTGTAGAACTTGCTGTCGTATCTACCCACGTAATATCTCCGTACGGATCTTCATTCGGATGATGATCAATTTTAATTAACATCTTCCCTTTTGCATAGCGTTGATCGTCAACACGTTCTTGGTTCGCAGTATCACATACGATAACAAGTGCATTTTCATATACACTATCTTCAATATCATCCATTACTCGTAAATATTCTAGTGAAGGTTCATTGTACCCAACCGTATAAATATTTTTCTCTGGAAACGATTCTTGTAGAATTGTACCAAGACCTCCCTGTGAACCTAATGCATCTGGATCTGGACGCACATGACGATGAATAATAATTGTATCAAACTCTTTAATTGCTCTTAAAATTTGCTCATGCATATGTATAATCTCCTTTTTACTCAACTTCTTCACTTTAACGTGCAGTAAAAGCCCGATTGGTGCGGGCAAATCATTAGCGTAGAAACATCCTCACACTAATTAAAGTTTCACTTTATCCTCCATTATAACGGAAAGTATTTCATACATGCGAACAATTGCTTTATAATAAAAGTTAGAAAGTTTAGATATTTCTTTTTCTCTACTATTATTTTTCACAAAGCGATGGGAGCGTGCATTATGCCAGTATTAGTCTTCTGTATTATCGTCTCATTTATGTTGTACCTCTTCTACAAAACAAAATACTTTCGTACAAACCGCCCAATGGAGAAAGGTTGGCTCTCAGGAAAATCCGCAATGGCACTTGGTTCATTCGTCTTATTCTTTGGGATAAACCAATTCTTTTTAGAACTTTCAACCGCTCGAATTATCGTTGGTGTTTTATTTGTTCTATTTGGTAGTGCAAGTGTATTTAATGGATTTCGCCAATACAAACATTTCTTACCATTAGCAGTTGAAGAAGCTAAATCTGTCTGAATCAGCGCAAAAAAAGCATCAACATTGTGATGCTTTTTTACGTCCCTTAACTTTTAAAATCATATATGCAACAAAAGCAGAAGGTATATTAAAGGGGTTGCCTTGTACGTGAAAATGTAATTGTTCTTCTTCAAAAGACATTTTTTCATATAGTTCTCGCTGAGATAATCCTGTTCGTTTCTTTTTTTCATGTAAACCTTGTAAGTATAAATATTGAAACGGTATCATCACAAGAAAGTAAAATAGTGCGATTCCACCAAAGAAGAGCACTTCTGATGACATATTGCATACCACCTTCCTAAAATCCATTTCCTTACAATTCAATTGTAACATAGTATAAACTCTAATTAAATTAATATTCTGTTTTTTAGTTATACAATTGTCTCACCACATAATTCCTCTTCAGCATACTGAACATATCGCCGAATAAAAGCACCGGGATCTTTTCTAATAGGCTCGATATCAAGCCTTAACGGAATCTTTCCCGCCATATAAAAAATTCTCGAAGCAGTCCCAAGTCGAATAGCTGTTTCCGAAATATTTTCCCCATATCCCATCATGAAATTCCCCCATACAACTTCTAACTGTCCCGAAGCAATTAAATGTAATCTCGGAACACCAATATCAAACTCTTTATACCCAAATCCACATTCATCAAAATCAAGTAAATACCAATCCTCTTTGTCTACAAGAACATTACCAAAATGCATATCACCGTGAACAAATTGTTTTTCTCCTAGTTGAGTTGAATTTGCGAGTTCTTGTATTCTTTCTGCAATTCTTATGCATTTATGCTTATCCGCATGTGATAGAAATGAAGCATTTAGTAATCGTTGTAAAGGCTCGTGGATTATCTTTTGCTCACTATATATAGGCCTTTCATAACCTCTCCAAGTTTGCGGCACTCTTTTGAGCACTTCATTTGTTTTTTCATGAAACTTTCGCATTAATGATCCGATTTTTTCATAGTCCCTATCCCTTGGTTCTAAAATTTCACTTCCGTTTATAAACCTAAAGACAACAAAATACTGGATATTCCCTTCATCTTTCATAATAGGTGTGATTAAATCACCACTTTTATTGACAACTACTTCTGGTACTAACATTTGTTTTTGTATCGCTATTAACCAATGTATTTCAGCTTCTATTTGCTCGGCTGTATAACGTCCCTCTCTATACTGCCTCACTACAAATTTATTTTTGTCCGATTCTAATATATATGTTTGATTTTCTCCCCCATGTAACAATGAAACTTTCGTAAAACTATTAAAATTATATTGCTTACATAACTGCTCTTTAATGTAAAAATCCATTCTTCTCCCCCTAGTTCATATAGTGAAGCGTAGTTTCCCTATCCAATTACACTATTATTATCTCTTAATGATTAGTAGCGTAAGCTTTCTTATCAACTAACAACCAATTTTCTATCCGTACTCATACATATCCTTCTATTTTTTCACTTCTCTATCCGAACTCTTACGTAACTTAAACAATAGCTTCAAAATCCAATAAAACAAAATAAAGTTAAAGAAAAAACCTAATGGATTAAACCAACATTCCCACACACCATAATAAACAAACGTTTCAGCTGGTACACCAAAGTAAAGAAAATCCGGCTCATTTTCTCCTGATATAGGAATCAAGGCACCTATACTAGCAAGAGTCAAACTTACAAAATACAACCTCTTTTTAATAGCATTCATTCTTCTATGCGTTAAAACATGAATAATGATGAAACATACGACCACTAAAAAGAAAATGATTCCGCCCATTCACTTCCTCCTTATCGCTATGCCATTTCCGCATCTTCGAATTTTTCAGTATTTTTATTATACATATGAAATGATACGCTATTTATTTTTTGTTTCTATCCTTTTAAATAAAAAAATGGAACAAACCAAAGCGGTCTGCTCCATCTTTTTATTTATCGATCAACTGCACCATAAGTAATGCTTTCCCGACAACATTACCTTCATGATGCACTTCTACATCAACCTTACCAAATTTACGTCCAATTTCTAATACTTTCGGATGAACCGATACAACATTGTCAATTTGAACTGGTTTTACGAAATAAATTGTTAAGTTCTCAACAATTAAATCACTCTTCTTTTGCGCACGAATAACGCGATTCGTTGCTTCCGTCACAATTGTTGTGAATACACCGTAAGATAACGTTCCGATTGAATTCGTCATTTGCGGCGTCACTGAAAATTGATATAAATGTTCATTTTTCGCTTCTTTCGGCGTCATAAATTGATTCGTTACAATATCATCGATTGTTTCGCCGACTTGTGGTTGACGCTGAATCATTTGCAGCGCCTGAAGTACATCTTGACGACTAATAATTCCTTGCAGTTTATTTCCTTCATCAACAACTGGAAGTAACTCAATACCTTCCCACACCATCATACGTGCTGCAGCTGCGACAGACATTTTACCGTTTACCGTAATTGGATGCTTTGTCATCACTTTATCAATTGGTGTTTCTTTCACGACACCAATCATATCTTTTGAAGTTACGATACCTAACACCTTTTTATTTTCATCAACAATTGGATAACGTCCATGCATCGTTTCTTCATTGTACGCATGCCATTGCTGCACTGTATCATTCGGCTTTAAATATAACGTCTCTTCAATTGGCGTTAAAATATCTTCAACGAGGACAATTTCTTTCTTAATAAGCTGATCGTAAATTGCACGGTTAATTAACGTCGCAACTGTAAATGTATCGTAACTACTTGAAATAATCGGCAGTTTTAATTCGTCTGCTAATTTCTTCACATGATCTTCCGTATCAAATCCGCCCGTAATTAATACCGCAGCTCCGGCTTCTAACGCTAATTGATGTGCGTTCGTACGGTTACCGATAATAAGTAAGTTTCCAGCTTCTGTATAGCGCATCATCGCTTCTAATTTCATTGCCCCGATTACGAATTTATTTAACGTTTTATGTAGGCCCTCTCTGCCCCCAAGTACTTGACCATCGACAATGTTAACGACTTCTGCATATGTCAGCTTTTCAATATTCTCTTTCTTCTTTTGTTCAATTCGTATTGTTCCGACACGTTCAATCGTACTAACATATCCTTTATTTTCTGCATCTTTAATTGCACGGTAAGCTGTCCCTTCACTTACACTCAAATCTTTCGCAATTTGCCTTACAGAAATTTTATGCCCTACTGGCAGGCCATTAATATGTTCTAAAATTTGGTTATGCTTGGTAGCCAAATGGTTTCACCATACTTTCTTTTCCCTAAATTCTTCATGTGTTGTATTTTCAGTATACTATATTTTCAAAACTGTTACACTCTCTCTTTATATATCTGTACTATTTTTTTTATAACAAAATACGCCTTACATTACACTACTTCTTCTATTACAACAATGTAATGGTATTGTCATCTCGTTCGATAGTTTGTCCAGCCGCTTCAATATACAATGAAGACAAGAAATGAAACAAAGGAGCGGATATATGATGAAAAAATTATTAGAAGTTGTAGGTGCTGTATTTTTAGCTTTCGTAGACGGAAAAAAAGTTGCAATGGAATTGAATGAAACACCTGAACAGCCACTTCCAAAAAGAAAAAAATCATCAAAACAAGTACAACCTTTAAAAGCTGTCCTACACACGTAAAAAACCCTTCACTTGTCTTTTCAAATGAAGGGTTTCTTTTCTATAGTGTAATACTTTCTCCAGCTTCTAATACTTTTCCTGTACAATTTTGTAGCTTTTCTACAAATTGATATGGGTCTTGTTCAATTACTGGGAACGTATTGTAATGCATCGGCACAACAGTTTTCGCCTGAACCCATTTTGCTGCTAAAACAGCATCTTCTGGCCCCATTGTGAAATTATCGCCAATTGGTAAGAATGCTATATCAATGTTATTCAGTTCCCCAATTAATTTCATATCAGAGAATAGAGCGGTATCTCCTGCATGGTATACAGTTTTCTCTTCTGCTGTAAATAAAATACCTGCTGGCATACCTGTATATGTAATCGTCTTATTTTCTTCATCAATATAACTAGAACCGTGGAATGCTTGTGTAAACTTCACTTTTCCGAAGTCAAATTCATGCGAACCACCAATATGCATCGGATGTGTATTTACACCTTGCCAACTTAAAAATGTCGCTAGTTCAAATGGTGCCACAACAACTGCATTATTTTTCTTCGCAAGCTCTACTGTATCTCCAACATGATCACCATGTCCATGCGATAAAAGAATTACATCTACTTTGACATCTTCAGCCTTTAAATCCGTTGTCGGATTTCCAGTTAAAAATGGATCAATTAAAATCACTTTTCCATTCGTTTCAATCTTTACAACTGAATGCCCGTGATAAGATACTTTCATTACTACATTCCTCCCCTATTCACATTCTCATTTTTTATTCTACATGATTTTTCAATTCCCTGTCTTTTCTAACATCTATTTACTTGTCATAACGCTTTCTTCCGATGTAAAGTTATATTTGTAATTAAATATCTCGGGGGTGCCAATCGATGAATGCTAGATTAGAAAATTTAATGCAATGGCTAAAAGAAAAAAACGTAGAAGCTGCGTTCTTAACTTCTACACCGAACGTCTTCTACATGACAAACTTCCACTGTGAACCACATGAAAGACTTCTTGGTATGTTTGTATTCCAAGAAAAAGAGCCTATTTTAATTTGCCCTAAAATGGAAGAAGGTCAAGCGCGTAACGCTGGCTGGGCACATGAAATTATCGGATTTACTGATACTGACAGACCATGGGATATGATTGCAAAAGCAATTAAAGACCGCGGCGTCAATGCAAATGCAGTTGCAATTGAAAAAGAACATTTAAACGTAGAACGCTACGAAGAATTAACAAAGTTATTCCCAAATGCAGCTTTCAAATCAGCTGAGGAAAAAGTTCGTGAACTTCGTTTAATTAAAGATGAAAAAGAACTTTCTATTTTACGCGAAGCAGCTAAAATGGCGGACTACGCTGTTGAAGTTGGTGTAAATGCAATAAAAGAAGATCGTAGTGAGCTAGAAGTATTAGCAATTATTGAACACGAATTAAAAACAAAAGGCATACATAAAATGTCATTTGATACGATGGTATTAGCAGGTGCAAACTCTGCTCTTCCACACGGTATTCCAGGTGCAAATAAAATGAAACGCGGCGATTTCGTACTATTTGATTTAGGCGTAATCATTGAAGGTTATTGCTCTGACATTACACGTACAGTGGCATTCGGTGAAATTTCTGAAGAACAAACTCGCATTTATAACACTGTACTTGCTGGACAACTACAAGCAGTTGAAGCATGTAAACCAGGTGTTACACTTGGCGCAATCGACAACGCTGCTCGTTCTGTTATCGCAGATGCAGGTTACGGGGACTTCTTCCCACACCGCCTTGGTCACGGACTTGGAATTAGCGTACACGAATATCCAGATGTAAAAGCTGGTAACGAGTCTCCATTAAAAGAAGGTATGGTCTTCACAATCGAGCCAGGTATTTACGTACCAAACGTAGGTGGCGTTCGTATTGAAGATGATATTTACATCACAAAAGACGGGTCAGAAATTTTAACGAAATTCCCGAAAGAATTACAATTTGTGAAATAATAAAAAAGGCAGCGTGATTGCTGCCTTTTTTATTTCTCTACTATTTCAAATTTAACACCATCTTCTCCTCATACTTATCATCCCATTTAATCACAACCGCTATCGGTTCATCTTTGGATAGGGGCGTACAACTGACACAAGAAGACTTCATTTCAACCTTTGCTCCTTTATGATTTTCTGACGTTTGTGTCATTGTGCCAAAGGATCCATTAATAGCAATCTCTAAATTTTTAAATTCTGTATTCCCATCCCCGCCCTTATACTGAAACGTAAACATTCCATCTTCACTGTCGTCCTTAATATATCCTTTATATTGCCCCGTCCAACTTTTGCTCTCGCTAGAAAAAGTAACATACCAAATCGAACAACTCCCTAAAAAGAAAATACTTATAAAAAAGACTAATGCTCTCTTCATCATGCCCCTCCATTCAAAAGCATTTATTTATTGTCTATTTCTTCCTTTTATTATACTATTAAAATACAGAATTTTCTAAAATAGGAGGTTTATATGTTACAACAACAGTTAGAAAAAATTCGTAATAATAATTACATATTGGATAACACACTTAACATTGATTCTTTAAGCTCCAATATGCTTGAGCATATCGGTGTTACTGATAGCTATTTAAGAGACAAACTTATTTACTCTACTTTTTTTCATCTCATCAAAAACGACTACATTTCACACACACAATTACAGAAACTATTATTAGAAAGCATTAGTGAAAAATATTTATTGTATAAAATTCATTCGGATGACGAAGATGCTGTATTTACCCGCGCATTTACGACATTATTACTTGCGCTCATTATTGATGCTGATACAAAATATAATTTCTTATCACAGAATGATATTTTAACTGTAAAAGATCAATTGATTCTATATATGAACAATGAACATGATTTCCGTGGATATGTTCAAGACCACGGCTGGGCACATAGTATCGCTCATGCTACTGATACATTTGAAGCGCTTGTTCGTAGTCCTAAACTGGAAACTTTACATTACGAAGAAATATTACAAACTTTATTAAACAAAGTTTGTGTCCATTCTATTTACTACAAATATGAAGAAGACGAGCGACTCGTTTATCCGATTGTCTCAATGCTACAAAATAGTCTAAAGGAAGACGTACTCATATTAGCCCTTCATGACTTAGTAGCTCAATTACCAGCCCAAAAACAAACACTACATATTGAATCATACGAGTTTCTATACGGAAATATAAAATCTTTCCTACGCAGCTTATTTTTCAGACTACGTACACTTTCTATATGTGAAGAAACCGAATGCGAAATTGAAAAATTGCTACGAGAGCTTCCAAAATATTATTAAAAAAAGAAGGCCACTCAAAAAGTGCCTTCTTCTATTTCACTAATATTTAATTGAAATTTCACGATCCAAACTGAGAAAAGGTGGACAAGAATCGCAAACGCCATACATGCTCCGCTTAAAAAAGTTAGTATAGGATGCGAATACACGTGCCCTAATCCATAAGATATCGCCACGAAAAACATTGTTATGTAAATATAAATTGCTCCATGTATTTGCCTCATATTAACCTCCTTTTCCCATATTATAACATAAATTTTCTGATTATTCACATTAATCTCTTGTAATCAATATTTCTCAACTGTTACACCTCTAACAGCAGCCTTAATATACGGTGCTCCTTGTAAACTTTGTAAATCCTCTGTTTTACCTGTTACAACTACACCGTATATTTATAAGTCTTTTACTACAAAGTTTTTCATCTCATTATAGTTTTCCCTAAAATACTTTTGATACCCCCCTTATTTTCACTTAAAGATATCTAAATACAGCTTTTCTTCAAATTTTTTTTCAAAATAAAAAGCACACCTACCTTGATGTGCTTCTCTCAAAAATACTATTCTATTATTTCATCGCTTCCTTCACAACATCTTGAATCATAACGACTTCTGTTTTCATATCAACAGATGGTGCTTCTTCATCAATACATTCATGCCAAAATTCTAAGTGCTTTTTATCAATTTCATGATGAGAATTTTCGACAAGAGCCCCGCCTTCTCCTTGCACAGAATACCAATATAAGTATTCTTTTCCATCTCTTATTTCCCGGAAAATTGTCTCAACGTACATCTTTTCGTCGTTTAGTGTCAAAAGCACTTCTTTCATATTGTCATTAAGAAGCTGCATCCATGCATCTACACACTGACTTTTACCTTGTTTCACTTTGAATCTCGTTAACTCTACATTCATTTTTATTCCCCCGTTTTCTTGCGTACAAACAATCTATATTCTATTGGATGATTAAAACTTAATTTACTAGCTAGTTTTTGCGAAGGAATATTGTCTACATAACAATCCCAGCACGGTGTAATATCA
The DNA here is from genome assembly GCF_052947655.1 of Bacillus pretiosus. Classification (NCBI taxonomy): domain Bacteria; kingdom Bacillati; phylum Bacillota; class Bacilli; order Caryophanales; family Bacillaceae; genus Bacillus; species Bacillus pretiosus. Next base: position 4,464,846 of record NZ_CM129593.1, read on the forward strand.
TTTTGCATGCAATGTTCAATAAACCGCGTTGCAACAGCTTGTGCTAATCCTTTTCCTTGATATGATTCATGCGTCACAATATCAATTTCAGCAAATCCATTCCCATTAAATATCGAAACACATTCAGCTACAATCATCCCATCTTGTTCTATACAAAATCCAAAGCCATTATTTAAAAATGCTTCAGTTGATCCCCAATATTCTTTATAATACACCTCTGTAAATTCATTGCTTCGTTCTATATCACTTTTATCAATACGCTTCACTTCATATGTATTTTTGTTTGCATCTCGTTTTCTCTCTTCAAAAATTTCTCGTTGAAATTTCATTCGCAGGATGTTCCGAAGTGTATTACTAAAACGCTCTTCTAACTTCATTTCCCACTCGTCACTCGAAGTGAACAATGTAAATCTCTTCTCTGTTTTTTCAATAGCCATTTTTAAATACGCAAATAAATATTCGTTATAATTGTGATCATCCGTATCACCAAATACATAATAGATACCGTTAGCTGTACGAATTAACCCTGCTGTTAACTTCTCGTTTGTAAAAACTTCACCATCTATCATTTGATCACATACCGCATAAGCAAACGTCGTCGTTTTTGTATGACTTTCTAAAATCGGAAAGATTTTTCTATACTCAGCTACAGATAATTTTTTCATAACTGCTCCACTTTAATCGTATCAGCTTCTATATTTTCAAAACAAAGATTTACTGTTCTCTTTAATGCTCTCGTTCTATGAATCGTGCATGCTGGAATTAAGATAGAATCATTCGGCTTTAAAACTGCTGTTTCTCTATCTTCAAAATCGATAAGTAATTCTCCCTCTAGCACAATGAATAATTCATCCGAATTAGAATGATAGTGCCAATCATATTCACCAGTAAATACAGCGATTCGTAAGCAATGACTATTTACATTTGAAACGACGAAGTTTTTATGTTGATCTTGAATGTCCTTTGTTAATTCTATTAAGTTCACAGTTTCCATCTTTCGTCCCACCCTTTCATTAGTCGTTCTTCTGAAAAAACAACTTAGTCTCCACCACCTCCGCAATCTCCTCCACTATCACTTGAGCTGCTACAATCGTTGCTACTGTAGTCACCGAATCCACTTGATGAGCTTGAAGCATCTGAAGATTTTTTTCTCATTTTTCTTTGCTTATCGTTCTTACTTTCATAACTAGGCCACACTTTATTAAATAATATAAAGAATAAGACTAGCTCTATTGCGACAAGGAGATACCCAAAAACATTCTCAATAATATTGGGTGTTATCCCAAAACTGTAAAACACCCTAGCTGAATAAAGACACAAAATTACATACAGAGCCATACAAATATACCGAAATGTTTTCTCTATCATAATGACTATTTTTTGTGATAGAGGTATGTTCTGTTCCTGTTTTTTCTTCATATACTTTTGTCTTTTAACTTGCCTTTTCTTCCTCTTTTTACTCCCCATTGAATCTCCTCTTCCGACTTCTTTTTTCATTTAATTCCAAATTATCACAAAAAATAACATTATAACAAGCTATATTTCACGTAAAGTTTTGTTTACTTTTTGTAAAGTTTTATTTACTTATTACCTAAAAATGGATATAATAAATGTAACAAATTTACAAAAAGGAGACTTTGTATATTTGATTAAAAATAAGGTGAAACAATTCCGCGTCATTAGAGACATCACCCAAGAACAATTAGCTTCCTCTGTTCAAATCACTAGACAATCCCTCATCGCTATCGAGAAGAATAAATACAACCCGAGTTTAGAATTAGCATTGAAATTATGTGAGTTTTTCAACTGTAAAGTAGAAGATTTATTTCAATTAGATAAAACTGGGGAGGAAAAAGAATGAAAAACCCTTTTAATCAAAAGTTCATTTCGCATCTTACCTTTTTATTGTTAGGTTCAACTTTTCTTTATTTCACTAGTAATGATGAAGAAAAAATTACTTCTGTCCTTCTATTCGCTGGCGTATTTATACTCTTAGACTCGATACTATTCGTAGTGAAACAAATATTCTTTAAGAAAAAAAAGAGCGATCCCGAAAAATATCCATTACCTGAGATGGATGAAAGAATCGAGAAGATGAGTTTAAAACTTATGGCGCAAATTTTTGGTCTCTCTCATTTAATCGGTTCTGCGATACTATTTATTTTATATATCACTGACAAAAATTCGATGATACGAGTTGAGTATGCCTTGTATTACTTATTCGGCATTCTTTTCTTTACAATGATGTTCGGATTGAAAATTGTAAAGAAACTAGACAATTAATCCAAGCAAAAAGCCCCTCCTTACAAAAGGAGGGGCTTACATGTATTTCTATTATGATAAAGCAGGAGCTTTTTCAAGAAGCTCTTTCGCATCAGCATATTGTAAACCGTGTGCTTCTGCAACTGCTTCGAATGTTACATATCCGTCTAATGTGTTAATACCTTTTAATAATGCAGTGTTGCCTAAGCAAGCATCTTTGTAACCTTTGTTAGCAATTTGTACTGCATATGGTACTGTTACGTTTGTTAATGCAAGAGTTGATGTACGTGGAACCGCACCTGGCATATTAGCAACTGCATAATGAACAACGCCATGTTTTTCGTAAGTTGGGTTGTCGTGAGTTGTAATACGGTCAGTTGTTTCGAAAATACCACCTTGGTCAATCGCGATATCTACAACGACAGAACCTGGTTCCATTGATTGAATCATTTCTTCTGTTACAAGTTTTGGCGCTTTTGCACCTGGAATTAATACCGCACCAATAACAAGGTCAGATTCTTTTACAGCTTCTGCAATGTTGTATGGATTAGACATTAACGTTTTTACTTGGTTACCGAAAATATCATCTAGTTGACGAAGACGCTCTGCACTTAAGTCGATGATTGTTACATCTGCACCTAAACCTACTGCAATCTTAGCTGCGTTTGTACCAGCTTGACCACCGCCGATAATTGTTACTTTGCCACGTTTTACCCCTGGAACGCCTGCAAGTAAAATACCTTTACCGCCTTTGTTTTTCTCAAGGAATTGTGCACCGATTTGTGCAGACATACGACCAGCTACTTCACTCATAGGTGCAAGTAATGGTAAAGAACGATTGTCTAATTGCACTGTTTCGTATGCAATTGATACAACTTTGTTATCAATTAATGCTTTCGTTAATTCTGGTTCTGGAGCTAAGTGTAAGTATGTGAATAAAATTAAACCTTCGCGGAAATAGCCGTATTCACTTGCAACTGGCTCTTTTACCTTCATAACCATATCTTGATTCCATGCTTCTTCAGCAGTTTCAACAAGTTTCGCACCAGCTTGTACGTATTCTTCATCTGTAAAGCCTGATCCTATACCTGATCCTTTTTGAACAAAAACTTCATGACCATTTTGTACTAAATGTACCGCTCCCGCTGGCGTCATTGCCACACGGTTTTCATTATTTTTAATTTCTGTTGGAATACCGATACGCATTATTAGTTCCCCCTTGAGTTATGAAATGACCCCTGAATCATTTTTAAAGCGCTTTCTACGCTCTTATATTTTAACATAATATCTCAATATTTGACAAAAAATAATACAAGTTTTCCGATAGATTTAATCTTACATTAAAGGACAGTATTATCCGCACCTCTCAGCGTAAAGGATAAACTGTCCAATTATTCAAAACTTCACCTTATTTCGCTCTATCGATGTCTATGAATAACATCTACTGCACCAGTTACTTCAATAATTGTACCGGTAATCATATCGGAATCGTCTTCACATAAAAACGAAATCGTTCTTGCGATATCTTCACCTGTTCCAGATCTACCAATTGGTGTTTTATGTTCTTTCAATTGACGTGCTTCTTGAATTGTCGCTTCTTTCATTTCACCAATAATATCACCAGGACATACCATATTTGCAGTAATACCATATTCTGCTTCTTCGTAAGCAATTGTTTTCGTTAATGAAACAAGTCCTACTTTCGCTGCTGCAAAAGCTGAACGATAAATCCATCCCGGTGCGCTATCTGCCCCTTGGAATCCGTAATTAATAATACGGCCAAAGTTCTGTTTTCTCATAACCGGAACGACAAGTTTTAATAAATGAAATACCGCTGTTAAATTACCCTGAATCATTTCATTCCATTCGTCTTCTTCATAATCGACTAACTTTTTTCGTTCAAATACATATGGACCAGCATTATTAATTAAAAAGTCAATTTTACCAAAACGGCTTATCGCTTCTTCTACTATTTTATGTAAATCTTCCTTTTTCGTGACATCCGCTTGCACGAATTGTAGACGCTCTTCCATATTTTTATATGTTTCTTTCATCGTTTCCATAGCAGTTATATCGCTATGATATGTTACTGTTACTGAATACCCTTTAGCCAATAACTTTTCTGTTACTTGCTTTCCTAAACCTTTCGTACCGGCTGTAATGAGCGCGTGTCTCACAAACATGCCTCCTTTTAAATTGCTATACTTCATATGTAACAAGTTCTCGCCTCAATTACAACTAAAATGAATTAAAGCAAAGTTTTCAAAATTCTGTAACGTTTCTGGCAAGCACATTACCAAAATTTGCTTTATAATAAAGTTGTAAACGGTAATAAAAATGATTGGGAGGAATTTACTATGAATAATACATATACAAATATTTTAATCGCGGTGGATGGTTCTAAAGAAGCAGAAAGAGCTTTTAAAAAAGCAATTCAAGTCGCAAAACGCAACAATGCAACATTAACAATTGCTCATATCGTTGATGTAAAAGCATACTCAGCAGTAGAAGCTTATAGCCGCGCAATTGCTGAACGTGCAAATCTATTTGCAGAAGACTTATTAGAAGACTACAAAAAAACTGCGCTTGAAGCTGGCCTTGAAAAAATTGAAACTGTATTAGAATTTGGTAATCCTAAATCTAAAATTTCAAAAGAAATCGCTCCAAACCATAAAGTAGATTTAATTATGTGTGGTGCAACTGGTTTAAATGCTGTTGAGCGTTTCCTAATTGGTAGCGTCTCTGAACATATTATTCGCTATGCGAAATGCGATGTCCTTGTTGTTCGTGGTGATGAGGAGCAAGGTGATCTTTAATTCATAAATAAAACACCAAGTCCACATGTTTTACTGGTGGATAAGGGAAATGAAGCTTTAGGCTTGAATGAACAATAAATACATGTTGCTCAACAATGATAAAAAAGGAGTGGGTAATCCACTCCTTTTTTTCACGAATGTGTAAGAAGAATAAAGATGTTTCATTTTACTCATAAAAATAAATCTTCTCTGTTTTTCTCCACTCTTACATGGATTTTAAAATCCTCATTTTTTAATTGATTTTCTAATCAAGTTTAAACTGTATTCTACTTAATTCTTTGAGTAATTGGATGGTCATCTTTTAGTTGTAACAAATCCCATAAATTCCCGTACAAATCCTTGAATACTGCAACTATTCCATATTCTTGCTCTTTCGGCTCTCTCACAAATTCTATTCCTCTTGAAATCATTTCATTATAATCTCTCCAAAAATCGTCAGTATTTAAGAAAAGAAAAACTCTGCCGCCTGATTGGTTACCGATAAAGGAATCTTGCTCAGGTTTAGATGCTCTAGCCAGTAATATTGTGGTGCCGACTGAACCAGGAGGAGATACCACTACCCATCTTTTGTTTTGCTCTGGCTGATATATATCTTGGACTAGTGTGAAATTTAGTTTCTTTGTATAGAACTCTATTGCCTCATCGTAGTCTTTTACTACTAATGCGATATGAACTATTGATTGAACCATTATTATCCCTCCTATTATTACTGAATAAGCAAATTATAGTATAACATTTCTTGCTTTAATCTATCTATTAGCTTAATAACACAGGCTCTTGTTTTTCTTCATTTCACATACTTCACTATAAATACAAAACAAACAACCACTACAACAGCTACTTCCAATACATATGGCGGTAAGAACTTCAAAGACCATAATGCCATCATGATAGTCGCAACCATTAAATACGATTGTCGTGCATCTTCTGTCATTTTTTTACGAAGCAAGAATACATACAAATAACCGATTGGCGGCGTAATAAAGCAAAGAACATATATAATTTTAGATTTCAAATATCATTTTTGTTCCCCGAGCTTCTGTATATCTTCTTCTATTCTCTTATGCTCTTGCTCTCTCGCTTCTTCTACAAGCGGATTTTCCTCTTCTCCTCGCTTTTCTTTCATATAAGGAAGAAAGTGCACGAAAAAATAGTATGCAAATACGAACGCTCCAAATCCAATATTTAATCTTTCTAACGGAATATGCTCACTAAAAAAAACAGCAGCTATCACTAAAGAAAAACAATACGTCGTCATCCAAAATGAACGTTTTCTCTTTTTCCGTTCCATTTCTTTTTTATCTTGTACATGTTTTCTTTTCGAAAGCCATATCGAAATACAGCAATCTACTACAAATAGAATAAAGATAAATATCCCAACGTGTACTGTTTCTACATCCTCAAATGAAAAGATATTTGGGAATGCAACATGTAACACAATTAGCGTGTACAAAATTATCCCTATAAAATAAATACGTCTCATTTTCCATTCCTTTCTTATTTCCTAACTTTAGGTTAACATACATTTTTTAGAAATAGACGGACAAAATATATATGTTAAAAAAGGAGGATGCTATATGAATGATTCTGAACGTATTATTTTAGATGTGAACGGGAAAGAGCTCGAAATGTTAGATACAATCCGTACACATTTTAAAGAAAAACATGGTGTGGAACTAAGTAATGGTGCATTACTTAGAGATTTGATGGATATTGAGTATATTCGAATTACGGAAGATCGACATAAGTATGATTAACTTTAAGCAATAAAAATCACAAAAAAGGTACGCTTCTCTCTACTAAGATTCGCGTACCTTCTGCCCTATAAATCAATCAACTTCCAACAAACTCTCCAACTAATCCCTTCGCCTTCTCCAAAGCTTTCTCAATTTGCTCAAATCCTGTCCCGCCAGCACTGTTACGACGCTTTACAGCTGCATATGGTGAAAGAACTTCATACAAATCTTCTTCAAATAATGAGCTCATTTCTTTATATGTTGCAAGTGGTACATCTACTAAATAAATTCCTTTTTGTGTGCAGTGTAGCACTAGCTTCCCAACAATTTCATGAGCTTGACGGAATGGGAGTCCTTTGCTGGCCAAGTAGTCAGCAATTTCTGTTGCGTTAGAGAAATCTTGCGTCACAGCTTGCCCCATTTTTTCTTTGTTTACAGTCATCGTCTCTAGCATGCCTGCCATAATATGAAGGCAGCCTTCTACTGTTTTTACTGTATCAAACATTCCTTCTTTATCTTCTTGCAAGTCTTTATTGTAAGCGAGCGGTAATCCTTTCATGACTGTAAGTAAACTAAATAAATTACCATATACTCTGCCTGTTTTACCACGAATAAGTTCCGCCATATCCGGATTTTTCTTTTGTGGCATAATGCTGCTTCCCGTTGCGTATTGATCGCTCATTTCAATAAATTGAAACTCTTGGCTACTCCATAAAATAAGTTCTTCGCAGAAGCGTGATAAGTGCATCATGAGCATAGATGAGTTACTTAGGAACTCCAGTATGAAATCACGATCGCTTACTGCATCTAAACTATTTTCATAGAGTCCATTAAATCCAAGAAGCTCCGCACTATATTCTCGGTCAATCGGGAATGTTGTCCCAGCTAACGCTCCTGCTCCTAATGGTGAAATGTTAATGCGCTTTAATGAATCTTCATAACGATTCACATCACGCTCTAACATCCAAAAGTAAGCGAGAATATGATGAGCAAATGAAATTGGCTGCGCACGCTGCAAATGCGTATAACCAGGCATAATGGTTTCAATATTATTTTCTGCTTGATGAACAAGAACAGTTTGCAATTGTTTTGTAGCTTTTATAATATGTTCTACTTTTTCTTTCAAATATAAATGCATATCAGTCGCTACTTGATCATTACGGCTTCGTCCTGTATGAAGTTTCCCTCCTACTTCACCGATTTGTTCAATTAACATTTTTTCAATGTTTAAATGAATATCTTCTGCTTCTACTGAGAATTGAAGCTTATTCTCTTTTGCTTCTTTTAATAAATACTGAAGCCCTATCTTTATTTTCTCTGCTTCTTCTTTCGTAACGATACCTTGCTTTGCTAGCATCGTTACGTGCGCAATACTTCCCTTTATATCTTGATTTACTAATTGTTGATCGAAGGAGATGGATGCTCCAAACTCTTCAACCCACGCTTCCGCTTCTTCTGTAAAACGTCCGCCCCAAAGTTTGCTCACGCTTCCACCTTCTTTTGATTCACTTGGCTGTATACTTTCGTCGGTAAACCGAATAATGAAATGAATCCAACTGCTGCATCATGATTAAATTCGTCCTGAGCAGTATATGTTGCTAATTTTTCGTCATATAAAGAGTACTCAGATTTACGTCCTTCTACAATCGCATGGCCTTTAAATAATTTCACACGCACTGTACCTGTTACATTTTTTTGCGTTTCTTGTAAGAAAGCATGAAGCGCTTGTTTTAAAGGAGAGAACCATAAACCGTTATAAATAAGTTCTGTTATTTTCTGCTCAATCACCGGTTTAAAATGTGCTACTTCTTTTACGTGCGTTAAATCTTCCAGCTCTTTATGTGCTGTGATTAACGTCATTGCCGCTGGACATTCGTATACTTCACGCGATTTAATACCAACGAGGCGATTTTCTACGTGATCGATACGTCCAACGCCATGTTTTCCAGCAAGCGCATTTAACGTTTTAATTAATTCTGAAAGTGAATATGCAGTGCCATTTAAAGTAGTCGGTACACCTGCTTCAAAGCCGATTTCTACAAACTCTGGTTTATTCGGTGTATCTTCTAATGCCAATGTCATCTCATACGCATCTTCTGGCGGCGCTGCCCATGGATCTTCTAAAATACCACATTCGTTACTGCGTCCCCATAAGTTTTGATCGATTGAAAACGGGCTGTCTAAATTAATCGGAATGGGTACATCGTTTTCTTTTGCATATGCAATTTCTTCTTCACGTGACCATTTCCATTCACGTACAGGCGCAATCACTTCTAAGTAAGGATTTAACGCTTGAATAGAAACTTCAAAACGAACTTGATCATTCCCTTTCCCTGTACATCCGTGTGCAACTGCAGTCGCCCCTTCTTGTTCTGCAATTTCTACTAATTTCTTAGCGATAAGTGGACGAGATAATGCAGAAACGAGAGGGTATTTCCCTTCGTATAACGTGTGCGCTTGCATCGCCATCAATGCATATTCATTTGCAAATTCCTCTTGAACATCAATCATATATGATTTAATTGCACCTACTGAAAGTGCCTTTTCTTTTACGAATGCTAAGTCTTTACCTTCCCCTAAGTCTAAACAAAGCGCGATAATATCATAATTCTTCTCTTGTAACCATTTAATTGCAACGGAAGTATCAAGACCTCCAGAATATGCTAATACCACTTTTTTCTTCTCCATTTTGCATCCCCCTAAAGAATAAATATTCATTTTCTTTTATAATAATACACACTTTAACACCTTTCACAAAATGTATCAAGAGTCATTTTCAAATTTTTTCAAACAATTCCGTCGAGCTTCTTTCTGTTTTCATGTACAATATAAGCAGGAAAACGGGGGTGAACTTATGGAAAAATATTTCTTATACGATGATCATCTAGGAATTGAAATTCCGTATTTACAAGAAGATTGGGAAGATATCCCCGAAAAAATACAGCATGCTATTTTATTAAAGTGGGAACAAGTTCGAGGAAAGATTCCTGATCGTATAAAAGAACTCGAGCACTCTATTAATGCAAAACAGCATCATTTAAATAACGAAGAAAACTTCGAAATTTCTTGCAAACTTAATTCAGAAATTGCCGATCTCGCTTCCATCATTAATGACCTTTGGCTTTGGTATCGACTCACTCAAAATGTATCTGAGGGAAAAGCACACCAATGAAAAAAGCATGTCCCTCAATTACTTTGGGTCATGCTTTTTTGTCGTAACACGATTTACAATATATTTCTTGTGCTGTTTTCGCTAAACACACATCGAACGGTCCAACTAATATACTTCTTTCCTTTGGCAACTTTACAAAAGCAACGAGCTCTTCTTCATATTGAATCTTTTTCTGACATGAAACGCATACTAATTCTTTTCTTTTGAACATGTCTTTTAGCATATCTTCTCTCTCCCTTTCATCTATCTATATTGATATAATCTCATAACAATTAAGACTTGTAAAAAAATGACACATTCTGAAGCGAATTATTCATATACTATGTACAAAAGGAGGTCTCAATTTTATGCGAGCTTTCATTATTATCGCTTTAACTTTTTTAAGTGTGATTAGCTGGGATGCGTTTTTTAAAGATAAAGGTGACCAGAAAGATACAACTGAATAAACGCCATCTCTTTCTTACTTATTGGACAAACTTTAAAACACTGTCCAATTCTGCAAAATAACTTAGGCTTTTCTACAAAAATATTTAAACATAACAATTTTTGTAGATTTCCTCCGCTTATTGTCGGTTTCCATCCGCATACATTTTTTGAAAGTATGATATAATAATATAAATCTTGAAGGAAGGGATTTTGATATCATGATCGCTCGAAGGAGCATGTGGCATCGTATTGACGAATCATACACGTAGCGTATTTTTCAGCTCAGATACTTTAGTCTAGCGAAAAAAATACGAGAGTGGGGAAATTATGATTGCCCGAAGGATAATTTGGCAAAAAAAAGACTCTTCTTACACGTAGCGTTTTGTTTAGGACTTAATTGTTACTAGCTAAACAAAACAAAGAAGAGCAGGATTGCTAAATGAAGAATCCTACTCCACGTTTTGTTTAGTCGTTTTAAGACTTAAACTAAAACGAAGGTAGGGAGAATTGATGGACGAGAGGATTATTCGTTATTTCTTCAGCGACATATAGCGTAGTTAGTTTTTTTCGTAAACTAACTGAAGCTACATGTGAGCTCGTAGTTAGTTTACAACACAAAAAGGACTACTAACTACGGAAAGAAGGAATAACGATGAGGAACATCCAAAGTCGACAAATTATTAAAGAAATTTTTATGGTTTTAATCGGTTCATTTATTTTAGCAGCAGCGCTATATCACATTCACTTCCAAAACCACTTAACAGAAGGTGGATTTGTAGGAATTGCACTATTTATCCAAAATTTTTATGATATTTCACCATCTATTTCAACTGTAATTATGGATATCCCAATTATTTTATTATGTGCTTCATTTTTAGGTAAAAAAATGGTTGGTTATTCATTCCTAGGTTCGATTTCATTCGGAGTATTTTATTCTCTTATGGAAAATTATTCTCCATTTACGGTCGATTTATCAAATAATTTATTTATAGCTGCAGTAGTTGGCGGTGCGTTAGCTGGTATTGGACTCGGTTTTATATTGCGATTTGGCGGTGCAACCGGCGGAGACGACATTTTAACAATTGTATTAAGTAAACGAACTCGTTTTACAATTGGGCAAATTTTCTTCGTCTTTGACGCGATTGTTCTTGCGCTTTCATTATATTATTTAAATTGGACAGAAATTGCTTTTACTATTCTTTCAATTGCTGTACAGGCAAAAACATTGGATTTAATTTATTATCCAAAAGCAGAGAAAAAAGCAGAAAAGCAACCAGTATCTATTCCAATGTCCAAAAAGCATGCAACAAATTAAAAAAAGCGAAAGGCTTCGGCCTCTCGCTTTTTTTACGCTCTTTTTTCCTTCTCGACTATGTGGCGCACTTGATAAAATCTATTTGCAAATTCAGTAACATTTCTTGTTAAACGATAGTTCACTGTAGACCCGATTGCCATTCCAATTACCGGAATACCTTGGAATAATTTACGACGAAGAGCATAAATCGAAAATGTTTTCAAAATTTGTTTTAACACAACCTCAGTAGAAGCTGGTTGTAATACCGCTTCGTCTCCTTCATAGAAGAACGAATCTTCTTGCTCTAGCTCTTGCAGTAAATTGTACCATGCGTATTGCTGAAGCCTTCCTGGTAGTAATGACGCATGAAACACCTTTAACGCAAGCATCATTTCATAAGGCTTGTTCACATCATGTCCAAATGATGTTGCAATAAGTTGGACAGCCTTCACATTTAATGCAATCATAACCGGAAAATCAGCCGTTAATAATAATAAACCTCCAGCACCCGTTGCTCCGCCTTGTACGAATGAATATAGGCGATGTCGCGCTGTTTGCTGCTCTGCTATGTATGTTAACTGATCAATAGATAATGCTTTCAAATCTTCTAGTTGCTCAATTGATTCATCAAATAATCTCGACGTTCCTAAAATACGATTACGCGCGTCTAACTGTGATTGTGAACTTTGAATCAATGCATGCAAATGAAAGAGCCATCCATCTGCTTTCGTAAAGAAATCTTTTCGTTTTTTCTCAGGTAATTTCGCAATTGTCGTATGTACCCATTTATCAAAAATTTTTTGAAAATCAGTCGCTTCTTGCTCAACTAATTGCGATTCCCATTCTTTTATATTGTCTAAAATGGCTTGTTCTCGCTTCGATCGCATCGTAACAACCACCTCGTTCGATTTTTTTCTATTGTAACATATTTCTGCTTATTCTTTGCAAATATGCTTGTCTATCTTTATTCACATTCCATTTTTTAGTGACATAAAATATTAGCAAAAAGGATGAGATAAATCACATGAATCTATCCAATATAAAAAAAGAATATAATGCAGTATTCAGCTTAGGACAAAACTGCTGGCCTGCTTGGGCGTTATACCAATTCGAATTATCACCCTTTTTTGGTGTTATCGATTTTATGCTAAGCCCTTCATTAGAAAAAGTGAATGTATTATTACAAAATCGATTTGACCGTTTTCTACAGTTCGAAAACTTATCTTTCATCTCATTTTGGGATGATGGTGCGAAATTAAGACTCCGTGACAACCTATATGAAATCGAATCCTGCCACGACTTTAAAACAGATGTAAACACACCAACTTCTTGGCCTTCTTATACAGAAGTTAAGTTAAACTATGAGCATCGAATTCATCGTTTTCTAACTACAATTGAAACGGCAGAATCCATATTGTTTATTCGAACTGGAGGAACATACGAAGAAGCGCATTCTTTGGAACACATTTTATCTCAAATAGTTAAACATAAATTCTCTGTCCTATTACTACTTCCTGCAGATGTACCAAATGTTGCCCAAGAAGATTGGGGATTACAAAATATTTGCGTTATAAAATGCCCTATTATGGATGTATACCAGTACAATGAAGCATTTTGGAGTGACCTATTTGATGGACTCACGATTAGACCGCAGTCCTAAATACACGATACTTTTTATTACAAAACACATTATAATCATCCTTATACAAAAGAAATAAGGAGTGATTATATATGTATCCACGTGCAAAAGCTTTTGGCATTGCTATACATCACGGTAGACTTCTCGTACAAGAATATCATACAGGCGATGAAACATATTACCGACCTCTTGGCGGTTCAATTGAACTTGGTGAAAAATCAGCACATACCGTTATTCGCGAATTTCAAGAAGAGCTTCACACAGAAGTGGAAATCACCAATTATTTAGGCTGCTTAGAAAATATCTTTCATCTAGATGGAGAAATTGGTCATGAAATCATTCAGCTATATTCTTTACGCTTATTAGACATGTCACTATATGAAATGGAAATACTGAATATACAAGATGAACAAACACTGTCATATGCAAAATGGATTTCCCTCACTGCATTCATTCAAAAAGAGAAAGCACTATATCCAGATGGAATCTTGAAATATATCCAATAGAAAAAAGACGAAACCCTATAGGATCTCGTCTTTTTTTCATATAGTATATTAACCAATATCTCCAAGACGTAGTACGTCACGAGCGATCATAACTTCTTCGTCAGTTGGAATTACGATAATTTTTACTGGAGAGTGTGGGAAGCTGATGAATGCTTCTTCACCAAATACGTTATTACGTTTTACGTCGAAGTATACGCCCATGTACTCAAGGCCTTCTAATACACGCTCACGAATAATCGCACTGTTTTCACCTACACCAGCTGTAAAGATGATAGCGTCAACGCCTTTCATACGAGCTGTGTAAGAACCGATGTATTTGTGGATACGGCTTACGAATACATCAAGTGCTACTTTCGCACGGTGGTCGCCTTCTTCTTCTTTCGCAATGATGTCACGTAGGTCACTAGAGTAACCAGTAAGACCTAACATACCACTCTTCTTGTTTAATACGCTAACTACTTCTTCTACTGTTTGGCCTGTTTTTTCCATGATGTATGGAATTAAAGCAGGGTCAATGTTACCAGAACGTGTACCCATTGTTACACCAGCAAGTGGAGTGAAGCCCATAGAAGTATCGATAGATTTACCGCCTTCTACTGCTGCGATACTTGCACCATTACCTAAGTGACAAGAAAGTAAGCTTAAGCTTTCAAGTGGACGACCTAATAATTCAGCCGCACGCTCAGTTACGTATTTATGAGAAGTTCCGTGGAAACCGTATTTACGGATACCGAATTTTTCATAGTACTCATATGGTAGGCTGTATAAGAATGCAGATTCCGGCATTGTTTGGTGGAATGCTGTATCGAATACTGCTACTGCTGGTACGTTTGGTAATACTTCTTGGAATGCTTTAATACCAACAAGGTTTGCTGGGTTATGAAGTGGTGCTAAATCGCTTAACTCTTCGATATCAGCTAATACTTCATCAGTAATTAAAACAGAGTCAGCAAATTTTTCGCCGCCGTGAACAACACGGTGACCGATACCGCCAATCTCATCTAGAGACTTAACGATTCCGTTTTCAGTTAATTTTTTAAGAAGCATATTTACTGCTACTGCATGATCTGGAATATTTGTAATTTCTTTTTGTTTTTCGCCATCTACAGTAATAGTGAAGATACTATCTTCTAAACCGATACGTTCTACTAAACCTTTTGTTAATACTGTTTCACTTGGCATTTCAAATAATTGGAATTTTAAGGAAGAGCTTCCTGCGTTAATCGCGATGATTTTTGACATCTAGTCTTTCGCCCCTTTTTCTCTTGGTAGTTGTGTGGATATGTCCACAAACCGCTCGATTTTATCTGATCAAATTCACTAAATATGAAAACGTTTCATCATTAGTGAATTTTATACTCACGATTTTAATTTAAACATCGTCCGACATATATTTCAAGTGAAAAAATTGTAACACCAAGAAAAAATATATATTACAGATTTCAAAAAAATTCAGTTTAATCTAGTATATATTTAAAAATATGACATATCCTATAAAACTGTACTACATGAATTACTAATCCTGTTACATATACCTTGCCTTATTTGTGGGTTGCAAACCAAGTATTTAATTGATCCATAATGTTCTCCATCGCCTTCATGTTGGAGAATTTAGGTAATTCCACTAATAACGCCTGTTTTGGCATTGTTACACTAGGACCTTTCTTTTGGAGAACAAATATACTTTTTGCATTTTTCTCGTTTTTAAACATGGAAACAGGTAGCTGTAATAGCCCTTGAATAAAACATGTTTCTTTAATAAATGCATGTAATTTTGGTGCTTGATCACTTTCAAAAATGAAGTTTGGTACTAGGAAGAATAAGTACCCGCCTTCTTTCGTATGTTTCACACTTTGTTCAATAAATAGGTGATGGGCATACGACATTCCTTGATCTGCTTTTAACTTATATTCACTTGCACCGATTTCATTTGGATAGTAACCAATCGGTAAGTCTGAAACGACTGCATCAACCGGATCGATATAAAGTGGCGCTAGTCCATCTTGATGGAAGAATTCGATTGCATGCTTTTGTAAATTCGCATTTACTAAAGCAAGTTTAATTAACACTTCATCCACTTCTACACCAAATCCACTCATTGCTAGTCCTTCTTTGGCGCTATTAAATACTGTAGTCATTAAGTTACCTGTTCCAATTGCAGGATCTAAAACAGTAATTTCGTTTTGCCCTTGCATAAATTTATGGAATAAGTAGCTCATGAACATTCCAACTGCATCAGGCGTCATTTCGTGATTCGCTTGTACGCCTTCTTTCATTCCTTTTAAAATGGCTAACTGAAATGCTTTACGAATTTCTTCACCTTTATATGTTTCTTCATTAAACGTACTATATTCACGATTCAGCCTTTCAATTGCTGATTCGGATAATTCCTCTTGTAAAATTGCTCCTTCAAACAAGTTATCACCTGTTTCTACAAGCGCCTCTAAATATGTTACATCTAATTCTTTACGTAAAACTACCGCAGAAGAATCAAAAATAGAAAATAATGTTTCTACTGTCTGACTCACGTACATTCCTCCTTCTCTCTTTTACACATAACTTATATCATACCACAAAGTGTTTTTTTCCAAAAAGAAAAAGCGACCTCCTGCAAAGAGCTCCCCTTTAAGTTATATATGATATAACGTTTTTTCTCATATATTGGTACCATTACGCAGCAATACATGAGAAAAAACGACCTCTTTATAAGAGGTCATTTCTTCACATTATTTTGCCGCTTTAGCTGCTTCTAATGCTGCTTCATAGTTTGGATGGCTTGTACCTTCGCTTACGTATTCTGCGTAAACTACTTTGTCGTTGCTATCTACTACGAATACTGCACGAGCAAGTAAACGAAGCTCTTTCATTACTAAGCCGTAAGCTTCACCGAATGAAAGATCGCGGTGGTCAGAAAGTGTAACAACATTTTCTAAACCGTTTGCTGCACACCAGCGTTTTTGAGCGAATGGTAAGTCAGCGCTAATTGTTAACACTTTCGCGTTTTCAATACCTGCTGCATCTTGGTTAAAACGACGTGTTTGTGCATCACACACACCTGTATCGATTGAAGGTACAACACTAATTAATTTTACTTCGCCTTTGTATGTTTCTAAACTTACTGGAGATAAGTCATTTGCTAATACTTGGAATTCTGGCGCTTGATCGCCAACTTTAACTTCTGTTCCAACTAAAGTCATTGGGTTACCTTTAAAAGTTACGTTTGCCACTTGAAAATCCTCCCTTATTTAAACAAAATATGTACAATGTAAATGATAGTTTGTCCCTATCGATAATGCAAATAAAATCGCTTTATTTACAAAAAAATTAAAGAAGCTAATCCATTGATTAGCTTCTTTATTCGTTAAATTTGAAATTCAGGATCGTCTTCTTTTCGTTTATCCATCATTTCTTTCACTTTATCAACAGCTTGTGGTGCTAATTCAATTATTTTATCGATGACGTGTGTTTGCTTATCTAAATGCAACACTTTTACACCTTCTCCATTTATTACAAGAAAAGCAACAGGATTAATAGAAACTCCTCCACCACTTCCCCCGCCAAATGGATGACGGCCTGAATGTTCTACTTTACCAAATTCACTTCCACCAGCAGCGAATCCGAAACTAACTTTTGAAACGGTAAGAATTACACTTCCATCTGCCGCTTTAATCGGATCACCAACAATTGTATTTACATCAGTCATTTGTTTTAAATGCTGCATTGCGGTTGTCATTAAACCTTGAATTGGATGGTCCACTTTATATCCCCCCTATGCTTGAACTGATTTTTCATTCGTACCAGATCTTTGTCTTCTCATAAACGTGAGTAATTTGATACCCGTTTTTATAGCACGAAATATACGAAAAGATGCTGTTAACTCACATCTTGATGCAAATCCTTTCCCTTGAAAAACAGGGGTGATTTCAAATTCTGGTACGTCAACAATATGCATATATTGTCCTACAACTCCAGCAGCCATTCCTTTTGTCCCCCATGCATATCCAGTGACAATTCCAGTACTAGCTGCATCACCTGCTCCAATTTGGGTGTGCCATTTCCAACCATTGATTTTTACTCGTTTGAGAAAATCTTTAACGATAGTATGAACTTCTTGCAGCTTTTTTATCAGTTCCCCTATACTATCAAGTTGTGCCATAATTTTATTATCAATTCCGCCTTCTTCTTCAGCTTTTTCGATTTTCTCTCCTGTCTTTTTCTGCTGTTTTTCAATTCTTTCCAATACGTCAAACGTATATCGAATCATCCATATTTTCACTTGAAACAAACATTGCTTTTCCATTTCTGAATATAAAAATGTCACTTTAAGCTTTATTTTCGACAATAGTATAAGCAAAATAAAAAGGAGAAGAATTATTATTCCAATCACGAGCCACTTCATACGTATCATCCTTTCACTCCGTACCCATTATCGACAAGTTTATTCATCATTAAACAGAATCCTTTAAAATTGAATATAAAAATTTTTCTAAAAATAAAAAGGGATTTTGACATTTTATATCGAAATATATTATTTGAACATATCGTCGGGGAACATATTTGGATGATATGTAGCACGAAGAACAGAAAATTTAACTGCAGTGGAGGGATACATAATGGCAGATCGTCGCAATTTATTTTTCTTTTATGGTGATGACAAAGCAACGCTCGTTGAAAAAATGAAACCAATCTATCGTATTTTAGAAGAGAATGGTTTTACCATATTAGATCATTCAAAAAATGCAAACGCTATCGTCAGTGTTGGAGATGATGCAACTTTCTTACAAGCCGTTCGTCAAACTGGTTTTAGAGAAGATTGTTTATACGCAGGGATTTCTACGAAAGATGAAACTTCTTTCTACTGCGATTTCCATATTGATCACGTCGATACAGCCCTTCAAGAAATTACAAAAAATGAAATTGAAGTGCGAAAATATCCAACAATTCAGGTAGATGTAGATCACGGTACATCTTTCCATTGTTTAAATGAGTTCTCATTACGCTCTAGCATTATTAAAACATTCGTTGTAGATGTTCACGTTGATGATCTATATTTCGAAACATTTAGAGGGGACGGTTTAGTTGTTTCTACCCCAACAGGAAGTACAGCTTACAATAAATCATTACATGGTGCGGTTGTTGATCCGCTTATCCCATGCTTCCAAGTAAGCGAATTAGCATCTTTAAATAACAACACATACCGTACGCTCGGTTCACCATTCATTTTAAATCACGAGCGTACACTAACTTTAAAACTACGACCAGACGGTAACGATTATCCAGTTATCGGTATGGATAATGAAGCGCTTAGCATTAAACAAGTGGAAAAAGCTGTTGTACGCTTAAGCGATAAACAAATTAAAACAGTTAAATTAAAAAACAATTCCTTCTGGGAAAAAGTACAAAGAACATTTTTATAGCATTAAAATAACCGCCGAATTATGGGATCCCATAATTCGGCGGTTATTTATTTCTCTCGCTACCGACCACTATTCTTGTCATTTTTTATCGGTAATTCGATATATTTTCACACGTCTTTCCTATACACAATCTTCCCATCAATTACCGTCATTTCTGCTTGTACTTCTTTTATTTCTTCTGCCTCTACCTCAAATATATTTCGATCTACTATCGTAAAGTCCGCTTCATATCCCTTTGCGATTTTCCCTCGCTTCGCTTCTTTTCCGATTGCATAGGCACTTCCTGTTGTAAATAAAGAGATAGCTTCATATACCGTTAATCTTTCCTCTGGCATATAGCATACGCCGTCAATAAAACTTCTACGTGTAACAGCACTATATATGCCTAAAAACGGATTCACTTGTTCAATTGGCGCGTCAGACCCACCGTTGCAGTGTAATCCCGCTTCTAGTAACGTCTTCCAAGCATATGCATATCGAAGACGATGCTCGCCTAGTTTTTCAATGACTGATGGGAAGTCCGATGACACAAAGACGGGCTGAATATCGATAATAGCCGGCAAGTGTTGCATTCTCTCAATCAATTCTTCACGAGCTAACTGACAATGAATAATACGATCGCGAAAACCTTCTGCTGGTGGATATAATTCAAGTGCATCAATGACATATTCAAGCGATAAATCACCTATTGTATGAATCGCAACTGGCATATGTAAATCCCGTGCTTTTTTCACTAACTCCGCAAGCTCTTCACGTGAGAAGATTGCAACTCCATTTGTTTCCTGCGCATCTTCATACGGTTCACTTAATAAAGCTGTTCTTCCGCCAAAAGAGCCATCAGAAAAAATTTTCATCGCTCCAAATTCAATATAATGCTCATTTTCATATTCTTTTCGCTCATGTGCCACTTCATGGTGAACGAGCAAATGCGCTTTAAAGGGCATTTCTTTTATAACATGAGAAAACGCATTATGCGTTTTTCTAAAACCACCGTAATAATTTAAATCTTCCGTATGCCCACCGACGAGTCCGTATTGCCAGCAATCTTTAATCGCTGTTTGCAGAGCTCTTTGTAAGTAGGCTTCATCAATTTCAGGCTGAACATGTTTTATTAGTTCTTGTCCTTGTTCATATAAAAGCCCTGTTAAATTATTCAATGCGTCCCGGCCGACTTTTCCTCCTTTCGGGTCTTGCGTCGTCTCTGTTATGTTCGCTTCTTGCAATATGTATGAATTCACCCATGTAACGTGGCGACAAACGCGCTTTAATAAAATGGGGTGTTCTTTAGAGATTTCATCTAAATCACGTACATGAACTTGTTTTGTATCTGTAAAATTATTTTCATTCCAGCCTTCTCCAATAACCCAAGAACCTTTTGGCGCTTCTTCTACTCGCTTCTGAACAAGAGTCAACACTTCGCTATAAGATGTACAATTTGATAAGTCTAGACGGAGTAACCTCTCCCCGTGCCCAATAAGATGCATATGACTATCAACGAGACCTGGGATCATCGTTTTGCCTTTTAAGTCATACAACTTCACGTCTGAATATCGACTTTCTAGCTCTTCCTTACTCCCAGCATCAACAATCATGCCCTTTTCAACATAAATAGCTCCTACTTTTTCATTCTCTTCTCGCATCGTGTAAATGGTGCCGCCATACCAAATTTCTCCCATATGCTCATCCCCCTTTTCCCTTTAGTCTACGAAATTAGAGCGTATAAAAAAAGCACCATTTCGATTAAAAATGGTGCTTTTCTAAAAATTACTTTTGTTCAGTAGGGTTCGTTGTAATTTGCCATTCAATGCTAAATTTATCTTTTAGTTGTCCGTATGCTGGGCTCCAAAACGTTTCTTGAAGTGGCATAATAACTTCTCCACCCTCTTGTAACTTTTCGAATACTTCTTTCGCTTTTTCTGCATTACTAATTTGAATTGCAATTGTTACTTGAGATCCGATTGCATGCCCTTGACCTGGGAATGTATCAGAAATCATAAGGTCCGTATTACCAACTTTTAAAGTAGCATGTAAAACGCGCTCTTTTGCTTCAGCTGGAATCGGGTATTCTGGATTTTCAGGCATATCACCAAAAGTTTGCATGACTTCTACTTTTGCGTCTAACGCCTCTTTATAAAACTGTACAGCCTCTTGCCCACTACCATCTAAAACTAAGTACGGATTAATACCTAAAATCATACGGACACCTCTTTTTTTAGTTTATAAAAATCGAACTTGTGTTCGTTTTTATATTATCATTGTTTGGCATTTCATTCAACTATTTCCTTCACTGTTTTCAAAATTATTTTGACGGAATCTCCATCTCTTGTTTTCTAAGTTCAATACGGCGAATTTTTCCGGAAATCGTTTTCGGTAGTTCATCTACAAATTCAATTTTGCGAGGGTATTTATATGGTGCAGTGAGTTCTTTAACGTGTTGTTGGAGTACTGGAATTAATGTTTCTTCATTCTTGTCTATATTCTCTCTTAATACGATAAATGCCTTCACGACACTTCCGCGAATTTCATCAGGGCTTGCGACAACCGCACACTCTCTTACGTAAGGGTGTTTTACGAGCGCATCTTCTACTTCAAACGGCCCAATTGTATAACCAGAGCTAATAATAATATCATCACCGCGCCCTTCAAACCAGAAATAGCCGTCTTCATCTTTCTTCGCTTTATCACCGGTAATATAATAATCACCGCGGAATTGCATCGCTGTGCGCTCATCGTCTTTATAATATTGTTTAAAGAGGGCTGGCGTTTCAATGTGAACTGCGATATCACCAACTTCTCCTACCTGTACCGGAATACCTTCTTCATCTACAATATCAACGTGGTTGCCTGGCGTTGGTTTTCCCATTGATCCCGGTCTAATATCCATCCCTTTCATTACACCAACAAGCAATGTATTTTCCGTTTGCCCGTAGCCGTCTCTTACTGTAATATTAAAGTGCTTTTGGAACGTTTCAATGACTTCTCTATTTAATGGCTCACCTGCGGATACAGCGCTATGTAACGCTTCTAAATTGTACTCACCTAAGTCTTCTACTTTTGCCATTAATCTATACTCAGTCGGTGTACAACAAAGCACATTCACCTTATTATCACCTAATAAGTTTAAATACGTTTTTGGTTCAAATTTACCGTTGTATACAAATCCTGTCGCTCCTGATCCGAGAGTTGCTAAAAACGGGCTCCAAATCCACTTTTGCCAACCTGGACTAGCCGTCGCCCATACAACATCATCCTCTTCAATTCCGAGCCAATTTGGAGCGCTCGTGCGCAAATGAGCGTATGCCCACGCATGCGTATGAACAACACCTTTTGGGTTTCCTGTCGTTCCTGACGTGTAAGATAAAAAGACCATATCTTCTTTATCAGTCTTCGCCATTTCTAACATGTCACTTTCTGTTTCTAACGCTGTTTTTAAATTAATCCATCCATCTACTGACTGCTCGCTCAGAACGAATTTTTGAAGAGATTCCATCGCTTCTATATCATCAAACTGCCCAATGTACGGCTCATAACTTACGATTGCTTTTACTTCCCCGTGCCCAATGCGATATTCTATATCCTTTTTGCGCAACATTTCCGAACTCGGAATTACGACAAATCCTGCTTTAATCGCAGCGATATACGTCATGTACGCTTCAATTAAGCGCGGCATCATAATGAGGAGCTTGTCCCCTTTTTGCAGACCACTTTTTATAAAAGCGTTTCCAATTTTATTCGCACCTTTCATAAGCTCAGCGTATGTAACTTCTCGTCTATTCCCTTTATCATCTTGCCAAATTAAAGCAAGCTTATCTTTATCACCTGTATATTTCTCTATTTCAGAAACTAAATTATAAGACGGTGGCGCCAACAATTCCTCTCTCTTCATACAATATCCTCCTCCATTTCTATGCCTCCCTTATATAATAAAGAATTTTCAGTTAATTTTGAACCCTCTTCTTTTGACAAATTTTTTATGTCTATGTCGAAATGAATGTATACCGATGCAAACAACAAAAAGAAAGAGCGGGAAAACCCGCTCTTTCTAAGCCATCTTATATGGGATTATTTTTGGTAACCACCTAATTGTTGCTCAGCTAGTGAAACTAGACGTTTAGTGATTTCACCACCAACAGAACCGTTAGCGCGAGCTGTTGCATCTGCTCCAAGTTGAACACCAAACTCTTGAGCGATTTCGTATTTCATTTGGTCTAATGCTGATTCAGCACCAGGAACCGCTAATTTATTTGTGCTACGTGACATGTTATATCACCTCCTTGTGAGTATAGAGTGTGATAAATAACATGACTTCATACACGTTTTAGATATGGTAATTTATGGTTTTAGAAAAGTTCTTCGAATTTGTCTTCTTCCGCCACTACTTCTACCGTTTGTAATACCATTGTTTCTTTGTTCGCTACAGCTTCATCGATTAATGGTGTGAAATCGTATTTCGCTTCAAAACGATTCGCTTTTTCACGCTTTGGCTTCGTCGATGGGCTTGCTGGTGTGAATACTGTACAGCAATCTTCGTACGGACGAATTGAAATATCATATGTGCCGATTTCTTCAGCGATTTTAATAATTTCTAATTTATCCATCGTAATAAGTGGACGAATAACCGGATAGTTTGTTACCTCGTTGATTGTATGCATACTATCTAACGTTTGGCTTGCTACTTGTCCAAGACTTTCACCAGTCGTAATTGCAAGTGCATTACGCTCCTCTGCGATACGCTCTGTAATACGCATCATCATACGGCGCATAACTGTCATTGAATAGCTAGATGGAATTTCTTTATTAATCGTTTTTTGCACTTCTGTAAATGGAACAAGGTGAAGCGTTACACGTTTACAGTACTTCGTTAACTCTTGTGCTAAATCGATTACTTTTTGTTTTGCACGCTCGCTTGTGAAAGGTGGGCTATGGAAATGAACTGCTTCCACAGACACGCCGCGTTTCATCGTTAAGTACGTTGCTACTGGGCTATCGATACCACCAGAAAGAAGTACCATTACTTTTCCGCCAACACCAACTGGTAAACCACCAGCTCCCATATGCTCACCACACATAATATAGCTGTAACCACTGCGAATTTCTATACGTACATTCACATCTGGATTATGAACATCTACTGTGATATCCTCTGTATTTTCTAAAATGTGTCCACCGATTTCTGGAAGTAACTCCATCGTCTTCATTGGGAAGCGCTTATCAGAACGGTGCACTGTAATTTTAAAAGTTTTCACATCATCTTTTACTTGTAAGAAAGCTGCTAATGCACCCTTTTTAATATCTTCTAATTCTGATGGTACTTTCATCGCTAAGTTAAACTTATGAATACCGAATACATCTTTCAATCTTTCAGAAATTGCTTCATGGTCTTCGCCATTTAATTGAATGTACATACGGTCATGCGTTGCATCGATTTTAATATTTGGGAACTTTTTCAGCTTGAACTTTACGTTATCTTTCAATGTGCTTACAAATTTAGAGCGGTTCTTACCTTTAGTCGTCATCTCTCCATAACGAACTAAAATATATTCATATGTCATCATATTCCTTTACCTCATCACTTCATATAATTTTGGCATCGTCTCTTTCACAATACCTTCAAATTGTTTTACTTCTTCCATCGTGTTTTCTGGTGCCAAACTAATACGAATAGCACTTGCAGCAGCGGCATGGGGTACTCCCATTGACACTAACACTCTGCTCACTTCATTTGCTTTTGAAGAACAAGCAGACTTCGTCGATACATATACACCGTGCTCTTCTAAAGCATGAACGACCACTTCTGGTTTTAAACCAACAAATGACACATTTAAAATGTGCGGTGCTGCATATGCAAGCGACGTATTAATCGTTACATCTTCCATCTCTTTCAAGAAACGGACAAGCACTGTTTGTAAATTTTGCAAATGAGCTATCTTTTCTTTCACTTGTTCCATTGTCATGCGAAGTGCTTTCACCATCGCTACAATGCCAGGTAAGTTTTCTGTACCAGAGCGATACTTAAGCTCTTGTTGACCACCTGATAAAATTGGATCTAATCTTACGCCATCACGTACATAAAGAAGACCCGTTCCTTTTACACTGTGGAATTTATGTCCAGATATTGAGCAAAGATCAATATGAGAAGCATATAAATCAAGCGGTACTTTTCCTATCCCTTGTACATGGTCCACATGGAATCTTATTTTCGGATAGTTCGATAATAACGTTCCAATTTCAGCAACAGGCTGAATTGCTCCAGTCTCGTTGTTCACGTGAATAATTGACACAAGAATCGTATCTTCACGAAGTGCTCGTTTTACATCCTCTACCGATACAACACCATGCTCATTAACCGGTAAATATGTTACATCAAAACCGAGATCTTCTAATTGTTTATATGCTTCAAACACAGACGCGTGTTCAATATTTGTTGTAATAATATGTTTACCGCGCGAACGATTCCTCATCGCTATTCCTTTAATCGCAAGGTTATTCCCTTCCGTTCCACCTGATGTGAAAATAATCTCAGAAGGTTTAACGTGAAGAAGCTGCGCTGCAATCGTTCTTGATTGTGTTAATAGACGCTCTGCCTCTCCTCCAAGCGAATGAATAGAAGAAGGGTTTCCAAAATATTTTCCAGCAACCGTTACGTACGATTGAAGGGCTTCTGGATATGGCTTCGTCGTCGCACTATTATCAAAATAGATCATCGTTCTTCCCCTTTCAGCGCTATCACATCATATAATCATATCACAAATACGTGTAATTACGCTAAGACTACTCAAAGGTTCCATTTTATCCCGATTGTGAAGGCCGATAATTAGCGAGGATGACCCTACTGACTACAGTTTCACTATATTTTAAAACGAATAACCTTACTGTATTCCGCTATTCATTATAGCAACATCGTCCCCAAAATTACACAAAAAAACAAACCCTTATGAAAGGGTTTGTTCATTGTCTACATATTCAGCTATTTTTTGAACAACGCCAGGTTCAAGTTGCTCTAGTACAGAAGCCGCTTGTTCTAAAGCTGCATCGTATTGATATTCACGGAATAATTTCTCCGCATAATTTAAGCTCTCTGCAAGGTTCTCATCATGACTGCGGTAACGATTACCGTATTGAATTAATTTTTCAACTAAATACGCTTGTCCAATTAACTCTTCTGTCATTTCAGCTACACCATTAACAGTTGTGTACGCTTCTTCTAAACTGCTATTTACAGCATTCATATTTAACGGTTTCACTTCTAACTGTTCATATACAGCTTGCATTGCCATTTGTCCTCTTTGTAAATCTTCCATAATGCTTTCTGGAAGACCTGGCAAATTCGACTTTTGCATAAAACGTTTCGTTTCAAAAATGATATTTCGCATTTCTTGTAACTTCTCACGTGCTTCAAATTCTTCTTTACGCATCGTTTGCAGCATTTCTTTATATTCTGCATGAAGTACTTTTAACGTTTCACATTGCTCATAAACCTCTTCTAGTTCCTCACGAATAATAGAGAAGGCTATATCTTGTTCCGCAACTCGTAATCGCAGCATTTCAAAACGTTTCGTTAAAATATGCATTTGCTTTTCAATTACTTTTTGAGACTCAATGTCCTTATCTTGTAGCTGATAACTTTGTTTCACAAGTTGTGTTTCTGCTTTTGTTTCAATCGTTTCAGTACGAATTTCTTCTAAGTCTTCATAAACAGAAAGTGTTTTTTGCTCCACATAATGTCTCGCATGTACTTCTTGTTCCAGTTGATCATAGAAGCCATCTAAACGCGTTTTTAAGTTTTCTACTTTTTCAGCGGCTTCTGTTATATGAAGCTCCTGTATATCCATTAAACATGTGTGTAGTTGTGTCGTCATATCACGAACTTCTTTAGGGACTTCCAAATACTCTAATACATAACCTTGTCTTACCATATCATTATGTCCTTGTAATAAATCTTCCAGCTGAACTGGTAACGTCGCTTGACACTCTACCAATAAATCCGGAATTTGATGAATAATGATTTCTAAGCTTGCCAAACCTTCTTCTAAACTAATAACAATTTCTCTCGCTTTTAAATAGTCACCATTATCTGTTGCCTCTTCAAAGCTTTTAAACTTATTAGATTCAGCATCTAGCATCTCTTCGATTTTCTGCTCTGCTGCTCCATACATATGTCTATGAGCAAGAACACTCTTCTTCATACTACGATATGTATCACGTAACTCTTCAATTTCCGAGCTATTTTTTTCATGGCTTTCTAACAATTGCTGTAATTCATTTAAAATATCTGTAATACGATTATCAGCGTCATCTAAACCACTTATGGATTCATTCATCGCATGCTTTGCTTTTCGGAAGGAGAATTGCGAGGCGAATTTTCGCGCTTGCGCTAAATCTTTGTCTGCTTTCGGAAGGGTTGTTGATACAATCTCATCCCATTCTTCACGCCATTTACCAAACAGTTCTTCTGTTTGACCCGTCATGTTTAAATCTTTCACCCGTTTTAGTTCATCTGCCACAGGTTTATCTTTTATCTCTTGTTTCCACTGCTCCAGTGCTTCAATATCTTTATATGAACGATTTCTTATCACAAGCTCTATCATGAGCAGCACTAGAATAGAGCTTACTACAATGATAACGATCGTCAGGATAGAATCCATGCAAAAAAGCCTCCTAGTTATATCTCTTTTTTTGTCCGTTCCGTTTATGAAATGGAAGGCATTATGTATAAAAAGGGAATCCCCCTATATTTAACAACTAACAATGTACTAATCATACCATGTAATGGCTTGTTTTTGACCTAGTTTTTTTTAAAATTTCATGTTTCTTTCAATGCAATTGTAATCTTTCTCAATCTTCTGTTTGGATTAGCTTCCATCATCAAATGATTGCAATAACGGGTTCTCTTCCATATGGGATACGAAATAAATTTTGCGTGCAAGTGGTGGTTCAATAGAAATCGCATGCACATTCCCTTGCTTTACCGCTTGCTTTACTGACATTTCTGGAAGTAACGTAGTACCAAGTCCAGCTCCGACCATCGCAAGCATCGGTTCTGCATAAGAAGTTTCAAATGCAATGATTGGTTTCGCACCTATCCCCTGAAACATATTCGTAATCATTTTCCTTACATCACAGATTTCTGGGTATACGATTAACTTTTCATTTTGCAAATCTTCCATTCGGATCACTGTTTTCTCTTTATAAAGATGATCATTTGAAACGACACAAACAATTTTTTCTACTCGCATTTCTTTTATACACGTAGCATCTTCTACTACTGAATCGACGAACATCGCTTCAATCTTCCGTTCTTTAAAGAGTCCCATTAGTACTTTCGTATGCTCAATTTTCCATTCTACTTCGAATCCGTCACCTAATACATCTTTACATTTTGATATGTAATGAGCTGCTAAACTTGGCAATATGCCTATAGAAATTTTCCGCTTCTCTTGAAAATTCTTCATTTCGGCTTTCACTTCATATATGTGTTCCAAAATCGGTAACATTCTTGTTATAAATAACTCTCCAGCTTCTGTTAACTCCACTCCTTGTGCGGAACGCTTCAGTAAAGTAACCTCTAAGCCCGCTTCTAACCTTTGAATTTGTTTACTAAGCGCCGGTTGAGAAATATGTAAAAGCTTACTCGCCTTTGATAAACTTCGCGTATTCTTTACTTCAAGAAACGATCGTACTGCCTCCAAATCCATCGTACACACCTCTAACATAAAGTTATAACTGTCATAAAAAATCGATATTTCCTTCTATAAACAATTACTCTTTATACTTATTTCATCAACTTACTATAACGAAATGTAAAGGGGAAAGATACTCTTGGACAAAAAACAAATGCTACTCGGATCCCTCCTATGCTTACTTGCCGTAACGGCTTGGGGATTTATGTTTCCTGTCATGGCAAATGCCCTGCAGTTTATTGATCCGTTCTTCTTCACAACTATCCGATACGGATCAGCAGCTATTATTTTTCTTATTTTGCTATTCATTACTGAAGGAAAAACTTCACTCCGCTTAGAGAAAAGAACACTTTCGTTATTCTTTTACGGAACAGTCGGTTTCGCTGGATATGGTTTTCTCATTTTTTACGGCCAACAACTTGCCGGGCCTTCTGGGGCCATTCATGCTGCGATGATTCAGTCTCTTATGCCACTCATCGCTTTATTATTGCAGTGGATAACAAAAAACAAACGCCCACAAAACTACACATTCCTTTGTATGTTCGTTGCATTGCTCGGTGTTATGCTCGTCATTTCAAAAGGAAATATTCACTTATTATTTGGAGCTGCCAGTCACCTCTCAACAAATATACTTATGCTATGCGACGTTACTTGCTGGGTCATTTACACGAACGGTGGTGCTCGTTTTCAATCTTGGTCACCACTTCGATATACGACGTTAACTTGTTTATTCGGCTCCATTTCACTCATCGTTATCGTCACTTTCTTCACGTACACAAACATCGTTACTATGCCGTCACTTCGTACCATTATGAGCGTTCGTTTTGAACTCTTGTATATGTCGATTGTTGCAGGTGTTATCGCTGTATTTTGCTGGAACACAGGAAATCGCTATATTTCATCTATTAACGGCATATTATTTATGAATTTAGTTCCTGTACTTGCACTTATCGGTTCCATCTTTCGAGGTTATACAGTCGACAAAATTGAAATTTCCGGAGCCTCATTAACAATTATTGCGCTATTATGCAACAATGCATGGCAAAGGAAAGAAAGCACAAAAATCCCCACCTCAGTTCGTTAGGTGGGGATTTTTCACATATGAACAGCTCTTGGCAATTCATAGTACATATTCGTTATACATAATGTTTGCTCCATCCATTGTTCAATTTCTTTCGTGTACATTTCTATGAAAAATGTCTCAGACGGAAATGAATGCAGCACTTCTGATATATATTGTGGATATAAAAACGGCATATTCATCATGCCTTTTAATTGCGTCATAAACATTGTAAAAGATACCTTTTTAAACTCTTGCTTCATTTGTCCCTGTCTAATCATTTGCTCTATATAATATCTTTCTTTAGAAAAGTAAATGGTCATCACTTCGCGAATTAATGTCGTATCAAGTGAAAGCTCTCGGTAGAAGAAACGTGTCAGTTCCCTATTTTCAAATTGATATCGTAAAATCTCGCGCACCATTTGCACCATCACATCTTTAGCCGACAAATATTCTCTCTGTTCGAACGACATTTCAATCACATGAATATATCCTTCTAAAAAATCAGTAATAAGCTGTTCTAATAAACCTTGCTTTCCAGCAAAATAATATGAAATATTCGCTACATTCACATCCGCTCGCTTTGCAATTTCTCGCACCGACGTTCCATCATAACCTTTCGTGTTAAACAACGATATTGCCGCATCAATTACTTTTTGTTTCGTCTGTTTCATGCGCTCACTTCCTCTCACTGAACAGCTATAGTTTAAATTTCTTGACTTTTAAGACAAATTCCTTTAATTTTCTATCGACAAAGTCATGTGAAATACATCGTATTTTGCTAATATTTTACACATCTCGATAAAAAGGGAGTTGTTTCCATGTTTACAAAAGAAAGTTATGCAGGTTCTCGTGAAGAGCAATACGAGACAGTAATTAAACAACTGGATGCATTATTAACTGGCGAACCGAACGTAGTCGCAAACTTATCAAATGCGTCCGCATTATTAAATCAATTTTTAGATCGTGTGAATTGGGTTGGCTTTTATGTAACAGACGGAAATCAGCTTGTTCTTGGACCTTTCCAAGGAATGCCCGCTTGCGTGCGCATTCCATTTGGACGAGGCGTTTGCGGCGTTGCAGCTGAAACAAAAACAACGCAACTTGTAGCAGACGTTCACCAATTCCCAGGACATATCGCTTGCGACAGTGCTTCTAATTCAGAAATCGTCGTACCGATCGTGAAAGAAGGAACTATCATCGGTGTACTTGATATTGATAGCCCTGAAAAAAATCGTTTTGATGAAGTAGATCAGCGCTATTTAGAAAAGTTTGTGGAAACACTCCTAAAACATATTTAAAAAAGAAAAGAGTGAGTTATCGATTGCGTACATCACGTACGAAACCGATAGCTCACTCTTTTTTATTGATTACTAACAGTAGATACTTTCTTTAGTGCCTGTTCTAAATCAGAAACGATATCTTCCCATGATTCTAAACCGACAGATAAACGTATTAAATTATCGTAAATACCCATTTCTTGTCTTAGCTCAGCTGGAATCGCAGCGTGTGTCATCGTTGCTGGGTGCTGAATTAACGTTTCTGTATCCCCTAAACTTACGGCAATTGTAATAAAGTGAAGGTCATTGATAAACGCTTGCGTCTCTTCTTTTCCGCCTTTAATTGAAAAAGAAATCACACCACCTCCCCGTTTCATTTGGCGAGATGCTAACTCCCCTTCTGGATACCAAACACCTTCTACCGCATCATGATTTTTCAGAAACGATACAATTTTTTCTGCATTATCACAATGACGGTCCATCCTTACCGCTAATGTCTTTAATCCACGTAACAATAACCACGCATCAAACGGCGCCATAATGCCGCCGATATCTTTACGCATCGGGCGAATTTTTTCAGCTAATGCTTTCGTTTTACAAATCGTTACACCCGCCACAACATCGCCATGACCACCAATATATTTTGTCGCACTATGAACAACCGCATCACAACCAAGCTCAAGCGGTCTTTGTAAATAAGGTGAACAAAACGTATTATCAACAACGACAAGTAAGCCATTTCGCTTCGCAACCCGAATAACTTGTTTTAAATCGATTAATTTCATCGTTGGATTAATCGGTGTTTCAACGAAAATAACCTTTGTATTCGGACGGATTTTATTTTCGACATCATCCTCTGTCTCCATATCACAAAACGAATGCGTAATCATAAATTTCTCTTCTAACACTTCTAAAAAACCGTACGTGCACCCGTATAATCCATTTGAACAAATAATATGATCTCCAGCTTTTAAAAAGCCAATTAACGTTGCTGAAATAGCTGCCATTCCTGATCCGAAAGCAAGTGCTTCTTCTCCTCCTTCTAACACCGCCATACGTTCTTCAAATAATTTTACAGTTGGATTTCCAAGTCTTGAGTAAATATAAGACGGATCCACTCCCGCAAAACTCGCCTCTCCTTGCTGCGCAGTCTCAAATGTAAATGTAGACGTTTGAAATAACGGTGGTGTTAAACTTCCTTTATGTTCCTCAGATGTATACCCGTGATGAATTAACGCTGTCTCCATATGCTTCTTTTTCATAAAAACATCCCCTTTTATGTTTTTATTCCCGCATATTCATCAACAAAAAATTAATGAACATTTTTTACTACATTTTATGTAAGCGTTTCATTTGTGTTTCTATCACTTCTTTTATATCGTTTTAAATTCCTTCTTGTTCATTTCCAAAATTTATATGCATAAAACAAAAACGTACTTGCTTGACGAAACTCTGGGTAAAAGATATAATAGCGTTTGTGTAAAATAAAAAGGCAGCCTTGTAATGTGAGTTTATCGTTTGTATTTTGTTCCTCTACGGAGGTGTATCTCGTAACTCCCTGCTGCTGGAGCGAAGGTACATGAAAACAAAATGCCCGTAAATATCGATTACGTCTGTTTTTATTTTACGTAAATAAAAACATTTTTAAAGGAGGAGTCAACTATGGCTCGTTATACAGGTCCAGCTTGGAAACTGTCTCGTCGTCTTGGAATCTCTCTAAGCGGCACAGGAAAAGAATTAGAAAAACGCCCTTACGCACCAGGTCCTCACGGTCCTAACCAACGTAAGAAACTTTCAGAATACGGTTTACAATTACAAGAGAAACAAAAACTTCGTCACATGTACGGCATGACTGAGCGTCAATTCCGTCGCACATTTGACCAAGCAGGTAAAATGCCTGGTAAGCACGGCGAAAACTTCATGATCCTTCTTGAAGCTCGTCTTGACAACCTAGTTTACCGTATGGGCTTAGCTCGCACTCGTCGTGCAGCTCGCCAATTAGTAAACCACGGCCACATCACAGTTGATGGATCTCGCGTAGATATCCCATCTTACCGTGTAAAACCTGGTCAAACAATCAGCGTTCGCGAAAAATCTAACAGCCTTGTTGTTGTTAAAGAAGCGATCGAAGTTAACAACTTCGTACCAGAATACTTAACTTTCGATGCTGATAAATTAGAAGCTACTTACACTCGTCACGCTGAGCGTTCTGAGTTAGCAGCTGAAATCAACGAAGCATTAATCGTAGAGTTCTACTCTCGTTAATGACAAAAAGCCAATCCTCTGGATTGGCTTTTTTCGTTTATATATAAAATAAAATTATTTATTTTCCTCTTGTTGAACATATACATAAGCATCTTTCTGCTCTTTATGTACATCCACCTTCGAATTCTCTGCAAGCTGACCTGCGTTTAGCAAAGAAAAAATAATGAGCGCTTCTAGTGACATGTTGTTTTACCACTCCTTTCTATTTGTTATACATTTATCATACCGCTTACATGTGATTTCCGTATGAACTCGAAAAGGAGATTACAACAAAAAGGTTACAGGAATATGAATGCACGCTATAATAACCATTAAATAGGAGGTCGATTCATTTTGACAATAAATCAAATGGTTCAATTGGGTAGTGCATGTATGTTGTTTATTACTTCCGCGCTTATTAATTGGTATCAGGGGAGTAATTTAATAGATGATCCTGATGAATGGAAATATAGCGCTAAGTTTACGAATTACTTTAAAGGCACCGTTTCAAATTACCAAGATATTTATCAAATCGATTTCTTTATATATGCAGCAAAATTTTATCCAACAGCATTTATTGTTATGCTCAGTAGCTTACTTTATATGCTCATATTAATTCTTCATATTCTATTTACAAGAACTCGTAAGGTAATCTAAATTCATACATAAAAACCCCGAATCATAAACTTTTCAGCCTACAATCCGGGGTACTATTTGTTTTATATTCGTTTCTGATTAGTAACGAATTAAGAAATATTTCTTTTTACCGCGGCGAATGATTGTGAATTTACCTTCGATGCGGTCGTTTTCTGTTACAACGTAGTCTAATGCTTGTGTACGTTCACCGTTTACGTAGATTGCGCCGTTCGTTACATCTTCACGTGCTTGACGTTTTGATGGAGAGATTTTGCTTTCTACAAGTAAGTCGATTAATACTGTATCTTCTGCAGTACGTTCTACAGATGGTACGTCTTTGAATCCTTGCTCGATTTCGCTTGCAGTCAATTCTGCTACAGAACCGCTGAATAATGCAGCTGAAATTTTAATCGCTTGCTCTAATGCTTCTTCGCCGTGAACAAGTTTTGTCATTTCAGCACCTAATGCTTTTTGTGCTGCACGTTTTTCTGGTGCTTCAGCTACTTGCTTTTCAAGCTCAAGAATTTCTTCATGAGATAAGAATGTGAAGTATTTTAAGTATTTAACAACGTCGCGGTCATCTGTGTTAATCCAGAATTGGTAGAACTCGTAAGGAGTTGTTTTCTCTGGGTCTAACCAAATTGCGCCGCCTTCTGTTTTACCAAACTTCGTACCGTCAGATTTTGTAACAAGTGGAATTGTTAAACCAAACGCTTTCGCATCTTCTTCTGATTTACGGATTAATTCAAGACCAGCTGTAATGTTACCCCATTGGTCACTACCACCGATTTGCAAGCGGCAATTATGGTTTTGGTATAAGTTTAAGAAGTCGTATGATTGTAAAATCATATAACTAAACTCAGTGAATGAAATACCAGTATCTAAACGAGATGCTACTGTATCTTTTGCTAACATATAGTTTAAACCGAAGTTTTTACCGATATCGCGTAAGAATGAAATTACATCTAAGTTACCAAGCCAGTCATAGTTGTTAGCCATTGTTGCTGGGTTGTCCACATTTTCAAACTCTAAGAAGTTTGAAAGTTGGTTTTTAATGCTTTCTGTGTAGTAAGCAACTGTATCTTTCGTATTTAATGTACGTTCTGCTTTTTTACCACTTGGGTCACCGATCATACCAGTACCACCGCCAACAAGTGCGATTGGTTGGTGACCAGCTAATTGGAAGCGACGTAACATTAATACTGGTAACATATGACCGATGTGTAAGCTATCCGCTGTCGGATCGAAACCACAGTATAATTTAACGCTTTCTTTTTCTAATAATTGCTCAAGTCCCTCAGCGTCTGTTTGCTGATTAATTAGACCGCGAAATTCAAGATCTTGTAAAATACCCATATCCTACATACTCTCCTTTAAGTTCATTACTGGCGTGAAGGTTGAAAACATAAAAAAATCGCCCCTTCAAATAAGGGACGATTTTGATTATCGCGTTACCACCCTAGTTGCAGGCAAAAAAAAGCCTACCACCTTATTTACATAACGGCTTAGCACCGTCTTTTCCCTTTTGAATACAATTCAATCGAAAAAAGATGCTCTAGGGGCGTAATTCGCGATCATCTATGTGCTGATTTTCACCGGCCATCAGCTCTCTAAAACAGGGAAATGATCACTACTTCTCCCTTTCCACGCTCAATTATTCATATACTTTTCTTTATACCATCATTTATATAGGCGTGTCAAATAGAGGTCGGGTTTCTCTCCTTGCCAATCCTTTACAACGTCACAAAGAGTATCGTAACAAGGGAAAGAATTGGAACCCCAACTAATAACGACACATGAAATACAACCGATAAATCATTCCCAATGGTCGCCTCCACAGGATCTTTCGCTGGAGAACCAAGAAATCCGATTAATCGATCGAAGCGACTTACCGTTTTTGGAAAATCTGGTATCTCTACATGATCACTATCTAAATGCTGCTTTAATTTACATTCACTCTTAAAGGGATTTTCGCTCAATTTCATCCACCTCCAGCAATTGTTTCAATTTCTTTATCCCGTTATGGAGTCTCGATTTCACTGTTCCAATCGGAATGTTTAATATCTCCGCAATCTCTTTTTGCTGCATATCATGATAATAAGAAAGAATAAGGACAGCTCGCTGTTCTTCAGGAACTTTCAAAATCGCTTCTCTTACTGTGAGCCGATCTTCATGAGAAAATTCTTTTTCCTGGATCGGCACTAAAAACGGCAAAAGCGTACGCCACTTTTTTCTTCTATTTAATTTATTAATCATAAGACGATAACCAATTTGAAATAAATACGTTTTTATTTTGCCTTTTTCAAGTTCATACATATGTTTCTTACGCTCTAACGTCAAAAACGTATCTTGCACAAGATCGATACTTAATTGTTCATCTCGATTAAATCGATACAAAAATGTGTATAGCGCTGGTTTGATTAAAACATATAGTTTTTCCCCAGCCTGCTTATCTCCACTTTGATACGCAAGCATGAGCTCCTCCTCAATCCCAATCTGCGCCATGATTTTTGATCTCCTTTATTCCTTTTAACGTTAATGAAATACGGGAAATTAAATATGCACTTGCAACAATAATCCATACTTGTGATTGATTTGTAAAAAATTGAACATACGGGTTTTGTATTGTATGACCGGTTGAAACTAAAATATTTAATGCTTGCACACATATGCATGCATACACTGCAAGACAAGCCGAAATCGTATCAAATACATTCCAGCGAAAATAAACTTTTGTTTTTGTAAAATCAATTTTATATCCATTTTTCCGTACTATATGTTTTCTATCAAACGGAATAATGATGGAAAACATAATAATCATCATGACCCCAGCGGTAATCATTGATACTTTAAATCCGATTGGCATTGGTAATAGCAACCCACAAGAAAATACGACTATAATTCCAATTAAAGCAAAAGCAAGAAGTAATTTATTAGACATAAAAAAGCCTCCCTCATCTATTCTTTCATAAATGTATACAGACGAGGAAGGCACTTCGTTCAAATATTATTTTATTTTTTTAATAATCTTCGCAGGATTTCCGCCAACTACTACATTGTCCGGCACATCTTTCGTTACAACAGCGCCAGATGCAATCACCGCATTATCTCCAATTGTTACACCAGGATTAATAATCGCTCTTCCGCCAATCCATACGTTATCACCAATTGTAACTGGTTTTCCGTATTCTGATCCGCTTATGCGCTCTACTGGATCAAGCGGGTGTGTTGCTGTATAAATGTGAACTCCTGGAGCTAACATACAGTTCACTCCGATTGTCACCGGGCATACGTCTAAAATGGTACAGTCAAAGTTCGCGTAAAAATTTTCGCCAACGTGAATGTTATAGCCATAATCACATCTAAAAGAAGATTCAAGATGAATGTTATCTCCAGTCGTTCCGAATAGTTCTTTTACGATTTCGCTACGCTCTTTTAATTGTACTTCTGGCGTTTCATTTAATTTTCTCGTTAATATACGAGCTTGCTCCCTCTCTTGAACTAAAACTGGATCAGCTGGTATGTACATTTCTCCTAGTATCATCTTTTCTTTTTCTGTTTTCATTTTATTACCCCTTTAACTTATATATATAAGTTTATAATAACATAAAAAAAGGTCTGAACGTTATTTCGTTCAGACCTTCCTCTCTTAATCTTCCATCGTTGATAAGTCACCTGTTGGTAAGTTTAATTCCCACGCTTTTAATACGCGGCGCATAATTTTACCACTTCTCGTTTTCGGTAATTTATCTCTAAATTCAATTTGTCTTGGCGCTGCATGAGCTGCTAGGCCTTTCTTTACAAATTGACGAATCTCTTCTTTTAATTCATCAGATGGTTCGTATCCTGCTCGAAGCGCGATAAATGCTTTAATGATTTCTCCGCGCACTGGATCAGGAATACCAATTACACCAGCCTCTGCAACAGCAGCATGCTCGATTAATTTGCTTTCTACTTCAAACGG
Organism: Bacillus pretiosus; assembly: GCF_052947655.1. Taxonomy (NCBI): domain Bacteria; kingdom Bacillati; phylum Bacillota; class Bacilli; order Caryophanales; family Bacillaceae; genus Bacillus; species Bacillus pretiosus. The sequence goes on from NZ_CM129593.1 coordinate 4,502,978, forward strand.
ACCAACTCGCTCACCTGACGTCATAATTACATCATCAATACGCCCTTGGAACCAGAAGTATCCATCTTCATCCATATAAGCAGAGTCACCTGATACGTACCAATCTCCCGGCATAAAGTAAGATTCATACTTTTGCTGGTTATTCCAGATTCCACGCATCATCGCTGGCCAACCTTTACCAATTGCTAAGTTACCCATTGTGTATGGAGGAACTTCATTTCCTTCATTATCAACAATCGCTGCTTTCACACCTGGAATTGGTTTACCCATTGAACCTGGACGGATTTCCATACAAGGGTAGTTACAAATAACTTGCCCACCTGTTTCTGTCATCCACCACGTATCATGAATACGAAGTCCAAATGCGTTCATACCCCAGCGAATTACTTCTGGATTTAACGGTTCACCAACGCTTAATACGTGACGAACTTGTGATAAATCATATTTTTTAATTGCGTCTTGTCCAGCTCCCATTAACATACGGAATGCTGTTGGTGCACTATACCAAACTGTTACACCGTAATCTTGCAGTGCTTCATACCACGCTTCTGGGCTAAAGCGTCCACCTAAAATAACATTGGATGCTCCAACTAACCACGGTGCGAAAATACCGTAAGCCGTTCCAGTTACCCAGCCTGGGTCAGCTGTACACCAATATACATCATCTTCTTTTAAATCTAATACCCATTTCGCCGTTTGATAGTGCTGAACCATTGCGTTCTGCGCATGAAGAACACCTTTTGGTTTACCAGTAGAACCAGATGTGTAATGTAGAATCAAACCGTCTTCACGGCCTAACCATTCGATATGTAATTCTTTTGAAGCTTGTTCAAATAAAGGATTAAACGCTACCGTTTTACCGCCTTCTTCTACATTATCTCCAACAAGGAAGACTGTTTTTAAAGCAGGTAAATCATTTAATGGTACGCGCTCTAACAATTCAGGAGTTGTAATTAACACCTTCGCTTCGCTATCTTCTAAACGATCGCGAACTGCGCCTTCCATAAATGCTTCAAATAGCGGACCAACGATTGCTCCTAATTTCACTGCACCTAAAAGTGCAAAATATAATTCTGGAGAACGCGGCATAAAAATAAAAACGCGATCGCCTTTTTCTACATCGCCATAATTTTTCAGGACGTTTCCTGCTTTATTAGAAAAATCCTTCATTTCCTTAAATGTATATTTCTCTTTTCGCGATCCATCTTGATAATAAAGGGCTACTTTATTTTTACGATCGGATTTCGCATGCTTATCAATTGCCTCATACGCCATATTTACTCGGCCTGTTTCATTCCAAGTAAAGTTTTTATTAACCTCTTCCCAGTTAAAATTCGCGTATGCCTCATCATAATTCGGCAAATTATTTTCTCCTTTAATGACAGGAAGCGTTTCTACTTTCATACTTTACATCCCCCTCCTATGTATTCTATTATCTATTATAATGATATTATTTAAAATTTTCAGTATATTTGTTGATTTTTAGACAAATTTTTAATGACAAATTTCGATTCACATCGCATATATTATAAAGTACGATATTAATAGATTCACAAACCCTCAAGGTGGTGAGTAATACATTGATTCATAAAAAAATATATAATGCTAGAAACTTAAAAACAGCGAAAGGCACTTTAATTATTGAAGGTCCTGTCTCTACACATAACTTAGAAATGTATGAATTTCATCCGGATTTAGTTGCGTTTCGTCCTGCCGAGCAGCAATATAAAGCAATTGTCGAAATTTCTAAATTACCAGAAGCTCGTCTCATTATTGCAAGACATGACCAAACGATTGTTGGATATGTTACATACTTATATCCTGATCCGCTCGAACGATGGTCAGAAGGAAAGATTGAAAACTTAATTGAACTCGGGGCAATTGAAGTTGTCCCCGCCTTCCGCGGTTGCGCTGTCGGAAAGAACTTATTAGAAGTTTCAATGATGGACGATTATATGGAAGATTACATTATATTGACGACTGAATATTATTGGCACTGGGATTTAAAACAAACAGGCTTAAATGTTTGGGAGTACCGAAAAGTAATGGAAAAGATGATGAATGCTGGTGGCTTACAATGGATGGCTACAGATGATCCTGAAATTTGTTCACATCCTGCTAACTGTTTAATGGTCCGCATCGGAAAACGCGTTGATACGGATTCTATTCAAGCATTTGATCGTCTACGTTTTCACAATCGTTTTATGTATTAATAAAGGGGGCAACTGGAATGATTGTAGAAGAAATTATGAATCAAGATGTGGTGACACTACATCCAAACGATACAATCGAAACAGCAATCCGAACGATACGCACGAAAGGCATTCGGCACATTCCAATTGTCGATCAAAATAATCATGTCGTAGGCATTATTTCTGATCGGGATGTAAGAGATGCAAGTCCGTCTATTTTAGATGAACAAGTTTCACTCGATATGCTGAAGCAACCACTTGAACTTATTATGAAACATCCTGTAATGACTTGCCATCCTCTCGATTTCGTTGAAGAAATTGCTACTTTATTTTTTGAAAATAAAATTGGCTGTCTCCCTGTTACAAAGGCTGGCAAGCTAGTTGGAATCATTTCTGAATCTACTGTACTGCACACGTTAGTGAAATTAACAGGAGCACATCAACCAAGTTCACAAATTGAAATTCAAGTAAAAAACGAACCTGGTATTCTTGGAAAAGTCGTTGCTATTTTTAGTGATTTGCAAATCAATATCGTGAGCGTTCTCGTCTATCCAGCAAAAGATGAGAATGATAAAGTACTCGTTTTCCGCATTCAAACGATGAATCCGCTAAAAGTGATTGATGCACTTGAAGCAGAAGGCTACCGCGTATTATGGCCGAACATCATGGGGATGCAAGCATGAGTAGCGCGTTTATTTATTCGGATGACTTTCGGGGCTATTCGTTTAGCCCTGATCATCCTTTTAACCAACTACGCGTCACACTTACGTATGATTTATTACAAAAGGGCGGTTTTATCTCTCCCTCCCAAATCATCTCACCACGGATGGCTACAGATGAAGAGATCGCCTACGTTCATACAGAGGAGTACATAAATGCGGTAAAACGTGCTGGAGAAGGTAAGTTAGAAAAATCAATTGCGATGACATATGGACTCGGAACAGAAGATACACCGATGTTTCCAAATATGCACGAAGCAAGCGCATTACTCGTTGGCGGTACGTTAACTGCTGTCGATGCTGTTCTTTCCGGAAAAGTAAAACACGCGCTTAATTTAGGCGGCGGCTTACATCACGGCTTCCGTGGTAAGGCATCTGGCTTTTGCATTTATAACGATAGTTCCATCGCAATGAAATATATACAGAAAAAATACGGTTTACGTGTTTTATATATTGATACAGATGCTCATCACGGTGATGGTGTACAGTGGTCTTTTTACGACGATCCTAACGTATGCACCATTTCACTACATGAAACTGGGCGTTATTTATTCCCTGGAACTGGTGCTGTAAATGAACGCGGACAAGGTAATGGCTATAGTTATTCTTTTAACGTTCCACTCGATGCCTTTACAGAAGACGAATCGTTTTTAAATTCATATCGCACTGTCGTAAAAGAAGTTGCCGCATACTTTAAACCGGATATTATTTTAACGCAAAACGGCGCTGACGCACATTATTACGACCCACTTACACATCTTTGCGCAACGATGAATATTTACCGTGAAATACCGAAGCTCGCTCGCGAAATCGCTAATGAATATTGCGAAGGTCGCTGGATCGCTGTCGGCGGCGGTGGCTATGACCACTGGCGCGTCGTCCCAAGAGCTTGGGCACTCATTTGGCTCGAAATGAACAACATCCAAAACATCTCAGGTTATCTCCCTCCAGAATGGATTGACGCTTGGAAAGGACAAGCTGAAACAGAACTTCCCCTCACATGGGAAGATCCAGACAACATGTATAAACCGATCCCCCGTAAACCAGAAATTGAAGAAAAGAACGCATTAACTGTAACGAAATCCCTTGAAATAATTCGGAATAATATGACAAAATCTTTGTACTAAACGAAAAGGAGGCTCGTTTTTGAATAGCCTCCTTTTATTTATAGCTTGCTATTATTGTCGGTTTCTGTCGGTAAGTCGATATATTTTGATAATCGCTGATATATTTCAAGAATCGCCGATATATCTTGAGATTCGCTGATATATTTTAATAACCGCCAATATATTTCGAAAATCGCTGATATATTTTATTTCATAATTAAGTGGTCCAACTTTTATGAGAAAAGGTCGTGATATTATGTGGACACAACAAATAATCAACACGAAACGTGGCACATTTGAAATCTTTACAAAAGGAAATGGCGAACCGCTTTGCATTACACATCACTATTCACAATTTAATGAAACTGGTGATTACTTTGCGAATGTTTTCACTGCTACGCATCGTGTATTCCTCATTAATTTACGAAACGCTGGTAACTCAGCAAAAGCCAATTCAGAAAAAGAATTAAGTATGATTGAAACAGTTCACGACTTAGAAGCAATACGAGAAGCATTGCACCTTCCAATATGGCATTTCGCCGGTCATTCAACAGGTGGTATGCTTGGACTTTTATATGCAATTACATATCCAAATTCCTTACAATCATTAGCCTTGGCCGGAGCTGCAGCAAGTAACTATACAGAAACACCATTTTGTATTTATCACCCGACACATCCACAGTTTCATTATATGCAAAAGCTCATCGAAAACTTAAAAACCCCTCACCTTACAAATGCAGAAAGAAAAGAACTATCTACTAAGAGAACAAAATTATCATTGTATAAACCCGAAAACTACAACTCTTATTTTAGTAAACCAATCCAAAAAACAATGTCCGCTAGCCGGATGAATGCTTTCGCCAATGAATATCCTTCATTTGATTTAAGAGAGCATTTACCTTCCATCCAAACAAAGACACTTATTATATGCGGAAGACATGATGTACAGTGCCCAATTCAGTATTCTATTGAGATGCATGATGGCATACGTAATTCTATCTTTGTGATATTTGAGGAGAGTAACCATTATCCTTTTTTAGAAGAATCCAGTCGGTTTACTTCTATTACTCAAGAATTTTTTGGGATTAAAAAGAAAATTAAGGACTAACAAAGGCAATAAGTCTAGGAAGAGAGAACAAGTTTATTAGTGCTGTTTTGCTAAAGGAGGAAAATAGGGTGAAAGAAAAATTATTAAGAGTTGGAACGACTTATATTCCAGTTACCAACGTAGAGCTTTCTTTAAACTGGTATGTAAATAAATTGGGAGCAGAGTTGAACTTTAAAGACGAAGACAAAGCTATTATTAACTTTGCAAATCAAAGCTTTTTTCTAGTTAAATCCCAAGATAATCAAACCTTAAATTTTTTTGATTTTCACGGTGAAGAACGCTTTTCTATAACATTCGAAGTTAACGGATTACATGTACTAGAATCAATTCATAGTGAATTTATTGAAAAGGAAATTCTAGTTGGAGAGATTGAAAACAGAGGGCATGCTGGGAAGAATTTTGTTTTTTATGATTTAGATGGTAATAAATTTGATGTTTGGAGTGAATTAAGTCCTATTTTCAAAGAAAAATACCTAATATAGAGTGATTTTTTACAATCAGACGTAAGTATTAAATAACATAGAAAGATACGAGGCTTATTCCATTAAAGCCTCGTTAATGAATATATTAACCTTCAAAAGAAATATTTCACACTAGAAACAACAAGAAGAACAAAAAAATCATTAAACCTACATCAAGTAATACTGCCTTTTTATCTCCTTCTTTTAAACTTATCATAAAACTAGAAATTATTTTAATTCCAAAAAAGACCATCATAAATAACCAACCGAAATGATCATTCGTAGAATCTCCATCATAAAACATTTGTATTACACCGATAATTAATAAGATAAGTACGATATTCTTTCCAATCTTTAAAGCCTTGTTTAATTTATTATCTTTTAATGTATCTCCCAAAATGTAGCACGCCCTCTCATGCTCTCCTATGTTTTATCTCTCTTTATATTTTAACATAAATTACCTATTATTCTCTTTTCGTTCGAATAACATAAAAAACCTACCAATTACTCGGCAGGTACATTACACGTTAAAGCGATAACCAGCTCCCCATACTGTTTCAATATATTGCGGGTGAGCAGGATCTCTTTCAATTTTTTCACGTAGCTTTCTAATGTGAACAACGACAGTGGCTAAATCGCCAGCTGAGTCTAGTCCCCAAATACGTTCAAATAACTGTTCTTTATTTAATACTTGGTTTGGATTTGTTACAAAGAATGTTAATAAATCAAATTCTTTCGTTGTAAACGCGATTTCTTCATTGTTTATAAAAATTTTTCTTGCTCGCTGATCAATAGAAATTCCGTGAATGTATAACGTATCGCGTTGCTTACTCACATTTCCTGATAATCTTTCATAACGAGAAATATGCGCCTTTACTCTTGCTACTAATTCACTCGGGCTAAACGGTTTCGTTATATAATCATCCGCTCCTAAACCGAGTCCCCGAATTTTATCTATATCTTCCTTCTTTGCTGAAACAAGTAAAATTGGAATGTCTTTTATAGCACGTATTTGTTTACAAATTTCAAAACCATTCATTTTCGGAAGCATAATATCTAAAATAATTAAATCATAGTCTTCCTGAAGAGCCATTTGTAGACCTACTTCTCCTGAATGTTCTACATCGACTTGAAAATCACTAATTTCTAAATAATCTCGCTGTAATTCTGCAATACTTATTTCATCTTCTACTAGTAAAATTCTCTTCATTCTACTCACCACATTCCTGTACTTTTTTCAATGAGAAGAAAATACTTGTACCTTCCCCAAGATTACTTTCCGCCCAAATTTCTCCGCCATGTTCTTCAACAATTTGCTTCGCTATCGCTAAGCCAAGTCCACTTCCACCTGTGCTAGAATTTCGCGATTGCTCTGCACGATAAAACCGCTCAAATATATACGGCAGCGTATCAGCTTCTATACCTGCCCCATTGTCCATCACTTTCACAATAACTTTATTGTTATCACTCAATACTGTTACAGTAATTTTCTTCTCTTCTTTATCCATGTATTTCACACTATTATGAATTAAATTTGATATCACTCTATTTATCTTTTCGCAATCAGCCGTTACATATAGTGGTGATGAATGTAATTGTAAGTAAACTTCTATACCTTCCTCACTTAAATCCATCTGCATCTCTTCTAATAATTCCTGCATAAACACGTTTAACTCTATCGTTTCAAACTGAAAGGGAACTCGATTCAAATCAAGCTTCGAAAACAAAAAGAGCTCATCAATAAGTGTATCCATATGTTTTGCCTTCGTATGAATGGTCGTTAAATACTTATCCATTTTCTCTGGCGTATTTGCGACTCCATCTTTTATGCCTTCTACATATCCGATAATAGATGTGATCGGTGTTTTTAAATCATGAGATATATTGGAAATGAGCTCTTTTCGATTTTCTTCATACTGCGTTTGCATCTCTATCGACTCTTTTAATTTCTTTCTCATTTCCTCAAAACCTTGATTTAATTGCCCGATTTCATCATGGGATGTAACTGGAATTTGAAAATCTAAATTCCCTTCTTTAATTCTCCCAGTCGCATCTTTCAACACAAAAATTGGTTTTATCACACTTCTTGAGACGAAATAACTTACTAATCCAATGAGTAATATCGCTAACAGTAAAAGTGCTACGAATAAAATTGGAAATAATTTTTGTGTAAGATCTACAAATGAACTTTGCCTTTTTAGTACAAATATACTCCCTTCTTCATCTCCGGGAAAATAAAAATCAAATTTTACATATCGATAAAATGTATCGCCTAGTTCTGTTGTACCACGACTATTAATATTTGCTGATTCAAATTTCGGAATGGCTTCTTTTAAAGATACACCTTCAAATATTTTTGTAGCATAAAAAATGGTTTCTCCCTTTCTTACAACTATTTTCACCCCTTCTTTTTCAAGTGATGAAACGAACGATTCATCTAATAGTTGTGATTGATTTTTCTTTGCCGCTAATTTCAATTCAATATACGTATTCTCTTCTTCTGGCGTAAGCGGCTTTTGAATATAGGAACTTTTATAGAAATTTTTCACTGATTCCAAGTCTCCTGTTATAGAAAAAACAATTAAAAATCCCGCGACTAATATGAGCGTGATGGAAACGAGAATAACAGCGATATAAGAGAATAAAAATCTTGTTTTAATAGACATATGTTACATCCTCACTTTAACAAACCATGTTATTCATAAGCATAAAAATATATGTTCAAATACTCAAGCGATTTTATAGTAATTTTAGCGTCAGTTTATAAAAATTTAATGTTCTTCTTTTACAGTTGAAATGAGGAGGTTGAAATTCCATGTTCAAAAAAACATTAAGCATGTTATGTTGCGTAATTTTTTTACAAGGTTGCTCACAAGAACAAGAAGTTAAAAAGGAGATGACAAGCATGGAGACAGCGCTACACGGTGCAGATGTAAATATTCCAGACAACGATGGTGTTACCCCGTTAGAGCATGCTCGCGCTCATAACTTTGAAGAGATAGAGAAGATTTTGTTAGAAGGGAATAAGTAAAAAGCTATTTTTTGCCTTCCTCCCTCACCCTATGCTACATTTAGCCTGTTACATCAATATTAATAGGGTGGGAATAAACATGAATAAACCTAAAATTGGGATGATTGGACTTGGAAGTATTGCGCAAAAGGCCTATCTTCCAACACTTACAAAAGAAACAGATTGGAATTTTGTAGGGGCGTTTACACCTAACGCGGAGAAAAGGAAACAAGTTTGCCAACAATACCGCATTCAAGACTTTCATTCTATTGAAACGTTAGCTTCAGAATGTGATGCAATCTTCGTCCATAGTTCAACTGCTACACATTATGAAATCGTTTCTGAACTTCTGAAAAAAGGAATTGACGTTTATGTTGATAAGCCGCTAGCAGCTACAGTGGAACAAGCTGAGCAACTAGTCGAGTTGAGCGAAAAGCATAACAGAAAGTTAATGGTCGGATTTAATCGCCGATTCGTTCCTATGTATGTTGCTGCAAAAGAGCAAGCTCATAATATTTCATGGGTTCGAATTGAAAAACACCGCACAAATAAAGTGGGGCCATATACGTACGACTTTACTATGTTAGATGATTACTTACATATTGTAGATACTGCTCGCTGGTTAGCTAATGATGATCTTAACGTCGTTCATAATATGATGCAAATAAATGAAAAGAATGAACTTCTTTACGGACATCACACATATACAACGCTAAGTGGACTGTTACTTTCTACCGCAATGCATCGCCACGCCGGTACAAATTTAGAACAAATTGAACTTGTAACGACAGGTAAAATCATTCGCGTAAAAAATATGAACACATTTGAAGTTGAGCAGGAAAATGCAGTTTCTCAGATTGGTTCACCATCATGGGATACGACGTTAAAACAACGTGGTTTTGAAGATGCTGTTCATCATTTTATTGAATGTGTACAAGGAGATACAAAGCCTGTTGTAGATGGATTAGAAGGATTAAAAACGCAGCAGCTGCTGCAATCTTTACTGGAGAATGTAAACAAAAATTAAAACGGATACATTTTTCAGAATTTACTTTCATTCCCATTTCCCCTTTATTTCTCTCACAAATTTCTATAGAATATGTTGATAGGAATTATAAATTTCATATTGAATCGTGGAAAGGATGGGATTAACACATGTGGAACGAGTTTAAAAAATTCGCATTCAAAGGGAATGTAATCGATTTAGCTGTCGGGGTTGTAATCGGTGCTGCATTTGGTAAAATCGTTAGTTCTTTAGTAAAAGATATTATCACACCATTACTTGGTATGGTATTAGGTGGCGTTAACTTTACAGATTTACATTTTGGATATGGTAAATCTGCTGTTATGTATGGTAACTTCATCCAAACTATTTTTGATTTCTTAATTATTGCAGCTTCTATCTTTATGTTCGTTAAAGTGTTCAACAAACTAACATCTAAAAGAGAAGAAGAAGAAAAGACAGAAGAAATTCCAGAACCAACAAAAGAAGAAGTTCTTCTTAGCGAAATTCGCGACTTATTAAAACAACAAAATTCTTCTAAAGATAGAGCATAATTGAACGGATAAAAAGGCATGCCCCTCGGGACATGCCTTTTCTATATTCTATAACGTTTCCGAATTCATATGAATAAATAAAATAATACCTGCAACCATAAGTACCATAATACTACCTGCAAATAGTGTAATACCCATGAACATTAAACTTGTGCTCATGTCCACTGATACACTTTCAATAAAAATAGAAATTACATACGTGATAAGGGCAATTCCTGCAAGAATACTTCCTGGAACAAATCGCTTTAAGCCATTTTGTTTTAACGTCATATATGCAAAAATAGCAGTCATACAAAGCGTAATTATCCAAAGAACGATCATCTCTTCTCCCCCCTCACAAGCCTTTTCTTTCTATTATACATGACATTGCCCTATAATAGTTAAATTTGCACTTATGTGACATATAACAAGGAACAATACCATTTTGTAGCGAAGTCACCAATAGGCCATATACTCGGGAGGATTTCAATTGGAAGATGATATTGTAGGATATTTTAAACAGGTAGAGCGATTCGATTATATTACAATCGACTTAGACAAAAAGTTTTTTTATGTCTAAGTTGTACAATTAGAAACAAATATAACTTTACTAAAATTATCACTTAACTTAGACAAAGATGAAATTATTATTGCTGGCAATGTAAAACAATATAATCCTTCTAGGTTAGAACAATTAATACAAAGTTTTAAACGCACTGCACACAAACATGCCTGGAACATAATTTACGAAGTCCTGAAGAACTTTTTGCATTTTGGAAAGAAAATTGACCACCAAAAAAATGGATATTTTTTATATAAATCGATATAATTACCATATATAAATATTCTTTACAAGGGAGTGTTCATAATGATTTGGATTTCACTAATCGTATTAGCCTATTTCATCATTCTCGTCCCAATACAGTATAACTATATTAAGATATTAAAGAAAAAACAGAAAAAAATGAACGTGTCACAAAACGAACTATATGACAACATGTCTTATGAAGAATCCCAAATACACTATCATTATCAAAGCAACGTATTTACAATACCTGCTTCGCTTGTCGCAAGTATTATTTATAAGGTGAAACATGCAGCATAATATGTACGCTGTAAAATTATTATTTGAATCTGTTCATTCTGGTGAGCCTCATCCTACGAAAGTGGATGAGCATTATGAAGAAAATCACGATAAACTTTTTGAAGAAAGTATTATCCTCGTTAAAGCAAACGACCTAGAGGAAGCTCACGAATTAGGCAAAAAAATAGCTATACACTCTGAAGAATCGTACGATAATGTGTACGGTGAACAAGTCACATGGAAGTTTCGAAAAGTGCTACATGTATTTGAATTAAATGATACTTCATTTGAAACAGGAACAGAGTTGTACGCAAGATTTTTACACGTTAAAAAAAATGAAACGGTAGATACAATAGTTAAAACATACTACCCTGAATACGAATAAAAGCTCACAGCAATTGCTGTGAGCTTTTTTATACTTATTTCGTTGAATCTCTAAATTGGATACGGTGAGGTAAGATAACAGTGTGATCTTCCACTTTTTCTTTGTTCATATACTTTGTTAATAGACGCATTGCTACTGCACCGATATCATACATTGGTTGTACAACTGTTGAAAGTTGCGGACGAACCATTAATGCAAGGCGTGTATTATCGAAACCAAGTACTTCTACATCAGTTGGTACGTTTAATCCAGCGTCTTGTGCTGCATGGATTACACCTAGTGCCATTTCGTCAGAAGATACGAAGATTGCTGTTGGCTTTTCATCACTGCTCCAAAGCTTTTCGAATGCTTCGATACCTGAATCATATGTGTAATCTCCATCGATTATAAGATTTTCATCATATGAAATACCTGCTTCTTCTAAAGCTTTTTTATAACCTTGTAACTTCTTCGCGCTTCCCGCTTTATTAATGAAAGGACCAGAGACGAAACCGATACGCGTATGCCCTTGCTCAATAAAGTGCTTCATTGCGTCGTAAGCTGCTTGCGTATAATCAATATTTACTGATGGCGTTTCATTTTGCTCATCAAATGACGCTGCTAATACGATTGGTACTGGAGACTTTTTGAATTCTTCAATGTGAATGTCTGTAATATCTTCACCCATGAAAACAATTCCGTCCACTTGTTTTCCAAGCATCGTATTTAATAAATGGAACTCTTTCTCTTTGTTTTGGTCAGAGTTACTTAAAATGATGTTATATTTGTACATTGTTGCGATATCTTCAATTCCACGAGCAAGTTCTGCATAAAACGTATTTGAGATATCAGGAATAATAACACCTACTGTAGTTGTCTTCTTACTTGCTAGTCCACGTGCTACCGCATTTGGGCGGTACCCTAAACGATCAATTGCTTCTAATACTTTCTTTCTTGTTGTAGGCTTTACATTTGGATTACCGTTCACTACACGAGATACGGTAGCCATTGAAACGTTTGCTTCACGCGCTACATCATAAATTGTTACGTTCATCTCATCGCACACTCCTTCTATTTTTGTTATCTATTTTTATGTATCGGTTACTTGAATGAAAAAAAGACATCAACTCTATTTGCAGATGCCACCAATCGTCCCGAGTTCTTCCTTTTACTAATGATACGATAAAAACGCAGGCTCATACAATATTTTCCCGCAAAAGTTTCGAAAAAATTCGCTTCTTTTCTCGTATTTTCGTATTTTTTATGAAAAAAAGGGCATTTTTTGTAAAAAAATAGATATCCCATGAGTACAAACTGTATATTAAGCCGTACGTTAGTAAATGAAATTTATATCGGCGATTTATATATCGACTTACCGACAGAAGCCGACAATGATATTCATTTGATGCGCGCTGGATCTGGGCTGGCAATAGAAGGTCACATCACCCTGTAGAATGCGTTATATCGACAACGACAGGTAAATATGCTTCTTTCTTTAAAATCGGCACAGCGGAAACATGAAGCGTATTACACATCGATTTTTCATTGCTTCAGAAAATTGATGTACTTGTTCATAACTTTCTACTGTGCATGGTCCCATAATAAAAAGCAGGTTTCCATCACCATTAATTTCAACAATCGTATCTTCTTGTAACTCTAAACGAGCTTGGAAAGTATGTTATAACATCTAGGTTTCAAATGGTCCATTATTATTCTCTGCGATTACATATAGCATAACTTACCTTCCCGTTTCAGAAACTAATTGTAAGTCACGATCTATTTATTGATATTTTGTATATATTAGCATTTAAATCTCGATTCCTCTAATTTTAAAAATTTTTCAAACCTATTTACTATATCTTCTTTCGTAGTTGGAACTTCTTGAGGCATATAATTAACAAAACTCACCATATCTTCTGGGTAGTGATGCTTTCCATAAAACTCTGCAATTTCATTTAATAATTCATTATCTTCTTTACATCTTTCTTTTATTTCAGATAAACAAACAAATCTTAGTTTTCTTTTCTCCTCTATTAATATTGTGCTTTCTTCATCTAATTGAGGAAAATAATTAGTTTTTATTTCTAACAACACCTTACTTAAATCTTCATTAGAGACTCCCCATGTAAGTTCACTAACAAACCCGCTTTCATCACCAATTCCCATCAATTCTACCGTATAATCAGAAATAACGTCTTTACTAAAATAATTTCCTTGGATGCCTACAAAAATAGTTTTCCAATCATACTTAATATGTTTATTTTTTAAATCTTTTAAGTTCATATGATTTCCCTCTTACTTTTTGGAATTTTATTTGGCTTACCCGTCATAAAGCCATTTCCAATAAAAAAAGACAGTTTAAACACTGTCTTTTTTTTATAAGAAGGAAACAAACGGTTTTTCGCTGTTTTTCTCTTTTATAATAATTGCCTCAATTTTACTCTCGGACTTTATCTGCAATTGTACTTTCGCATCTTTAGGTAATTTTTCTAACATACTTTGAGCAGCCAGTTGGGTAAGAGCCATTAATTCTGTTTTACCGTTATATTTAATAACAATATTCATATTTAATGTATCCATTTGATTTTTCTTATAAGAAACCTTAGCATTTACTGGGATAAAGTCTCCAGTAGAAAAACCTTTCATCGCATCAGCAAATTCAGTTATTTTTGTATTATCTTCTCCATGTGCTTGTTTAAATTCATCAGAAGGATATGAATACGCTTGTTCATCGATCGTACTCCAATTTCCAAGGTTCGTATAATTCTTTTGAACGGTAGCACTAGCAATATACGTCCCATTTTTTAAAGAACTTGTACTTTCTTGCTTAAAGATAGCAAACGTAATTGGAGACTTATTATACTTGTCATTTTTATTAATCGCTTCAATAAGTTGCTTGGCAACTTCAGTACCCTTAGACATAGCTTCTTCATTCGATACACTTGAAGACATGGCTAACCCGATCACAACGCCAGATAAACTTAATTCATTTGAATTCTGCTTCCCGAAATAGTCTTGTTCTATAATATTTGTCAAAACGGGTGCTTTTACTTTTGCGACTAGTTCATCAACTAACTTCTCCGGAATATACTGATTTAATTGTAGTACATGATTTTCTGTATCAAATTGCTCTTTTGCAATATTCATTAAACCATTTTCATACTCTGCTAAATCTAATTTAGAATTTGTTGTTATATTAGCTGTATTGATAACCTTTTGTTCTTTTAAAGGAATTACAGTTCTATAATAATCTTTAGAAACAGCAGTTCTCGGAATCATGCTTTTTTCTTTCGTATCCTTCTGTATAACTTCATCCTTCTTACTAATCGTATCATTACTACAAGCTCCTAGTAATAAACTTACGACCGCGAAGGATAATGCCATTTTCTTCATTACTTAAAACCTACTTTCAACAATCTAATTATTTAATTTGAACTAATAACAGTGTACCATTAAATATATTTCAACAAAAACAAAAAAAAGAAGCAAGCACCTTTCGCTTGCTTCTTTTTACTTAATATTCTCTTCTAAAGCGTCTTTTTTAATGTTCCAATGAGACGTATTCCATACTACCATCCCATCTTTTATGTATAACACTTGCGGAGATTCATGTTTAATGCTGTACTGTTCTGCAACACGATTCGAAACATCTCTCGCATCTTGTACGTATAAGTAATACGCTGGTACTGCTCTTTCTTCACTACAATACGCTTGAAATTCTGTATATGCACCGTGACTAATCGGGCATGTCGTACTATGTTTAAAAAGAACATAAGGCTCGTTTTTTTCTACTAATACTTCAAGTTCTTCAATTGCTTCAATTTTTGTCATATTCATCACGATTCACCTCTCATACGAAGTCTAGAGCGCTTTTCTTTCTTTTCAGCTTTTTTCTCAAGTCTTTCTAATTTACGCTCTTCTTTTTCAACCTTTTTCTCTTGTCTTGTCGCACGATAATGATTGTATACTTCAATTGCTGCGCTACTCCACTGTACAACTTGCGCTACTTTATCGGCATTATTTTCAATTTCGTCCGTAACAGAATCTGATACATTACGAAGTTTCGTATTTAAAGAATGGATTGTCGTTCCAATTCCATCTACACCCGATACTACTTTATTTAATGATTGTGACTTCTGTTGAATGTCATCAGCTAACGCATTTGTTTTATGTAATAATTGCTCCGTCTCTACGCTAATCCCTTGCATTTGCTTTTCTAAACCTTCTAACGTGCTTGCAACGTTTTCTAACGTCTTTTGAACCGATAACAACGTTCTGCATACATATACTACTAATACAGCGAAAGCAACCGCGATAATAGCCGCACTTACATATAAAAGAACTTGCATTTCATCACTTCCTTTATCTTTTTCATACTTTCTCCTATTATACAATCATTTTCCGTTTCGTTCTAATCCCTATCTTTTCATTAGAATTTTCATACTTATTCGTTAACTTTAACATAAATGATTCAACAAATTCCACTAAGTAGGTTACAATAGGAGAGGATACATAATTAGTAGGGAGGCTTTACATATGAAAGATCCACGCATTGAAAAGTTAGCATACAATTTAATTAACTACTCTATCCGCTTACAAAAAGGCGAAAAAGTATTAATTGAAAACTTTGGCTTACAAAAAGAACTTGTAACTGCACTTGTAAAAGAAGCATATGCAGCTGGTGGTTTCCCCTTCGTTTCTTTAAAAGATCATCAAGTAGATCGCTCTTTATTAATGGGTGCTACTGAAGAACATTTTGAACAAATCGCTGCATATGAAGCAAGCGTAATGAAAGATATGGACGCTTATATCGGTCTTCGCTCTGGCGATAACATTAACGAACAAGCTGACGTGCCAAGTGAAAGAATGCAAATTCACGGTCAAACAGTTGGTAAGAAAGTTCATAGAGACATCCGCGTTCCGAAAACGCGCTGGGTTGTTCTTCGCTACCCAAATGCTTCTATGGCGCAGCTTGCTAAAATGAGCACAGAAGCTTTCGAAGACTTCTACTTCGAAGTTTGTAACTTAGACTACGGTAAAATGGATAAGGCGATGGATAGCCTTGTTACATTAATGAATAAAACTGATAAAGTTCGCCTAACTGGCCCTGGAACTGACTTAACATTCTCTATTAAAGATATTCCAGCTATTAAATGCTCAGGTCATTTAAACATTCCAGACGGTGAAGTATACTCTGCACCAGTTCGCGATTCTGTTAATGGTACAGTTTCTTACAACACACCATCTCCTTACAACGGTTATACATTTGAAAATGTACAACTTAAATTTGAGAACGGTCAAATCGTTGAAGCAACTGCAAACGATACAGAGCGCATTAACAAAATCTTCGATACAGACGAAGGCGCACGCTTCGTTGGTGAGTTCGCAATTGGCGTAAACCCATACATCTTACATCCAATGGGAGACATCCTATTCGATGAAAAAATCGATGGCAGCTTCCACTTTACACCTGGACAAGCTTACGAAGATGCATGGAACGGCAACAACTCGAACATTCACTGGGATTTAGTATGCATCCAGCGCCCTGAATACGGCGGCGGCGAAATTTACTTCGACGACGTACTAATCCGTAAAGACGGACGCTTCGTTGTATCTGAACTAGAAGCTTTAAACCCAGAGAACTTAAAATAATAATAAAAACGCTCGGAATGTTCTCCGAGCGTTTTTTTATTAATAATTTAATAAATCTTTCGCCACATCTTCTGGCACTTTAAAACTCATTTTCTTATTTTTCATTTCAACTTCCACATAAGGGACATCTTTATATACTGTCATCGTACCAATTTCATGTAACTCTTTTTTATCATTACTCGACTCCGATAATTTTTTTGTATCCTCTTGGTACATTTTAAATGTTTTCCCTTGCGGAGTATCTAAAGGAGCCGACTGCATTTCCCACTTATCCATTTTCATGACTTCAAACAGCTTTTCAATTTCTTTCTTATCAGTAATTACTTTTTTATCACTTGAATCCGTAAGTAATTCAATCTCAACCTTTTGTGCCTTATCAAAGTTCATATCAGCCTTTTCCTTCTTCGCACCACACCCTATTAAAAGAACGGATGCGGTTAGCAGAAGTAAAAATAACATAAGGACTTTTTTCATTTCTAATCCTCCTAATTACATAGAGCTACTTTTTTCGTTTTTTGTTTGCTGAAAATGAAAATAATATAACAGCGCCACTGCGATAGTACCTATTAATATCGGTACATATAGAGGCAGATCCCATTTCATATATACTCTAGTGCAACCAACAAGCACAAACAAAATTTCTAAACAGAATAAAGGTTTTACATATTTCATTTCTTACCTACCATTTCTATTTTCACATTTGGGTTCTCTTTCTCGATAAGCGCCAAAAATTCATTCATATGTTGCGGCATTGCAACCATATGTACTTTGTATGCATTCGTCGTAATTTCAAGGGATTTCCCAACTTGACGAATGATTCGTATCTCTTTCAATACGATATCGTCATTTAAAATACCGTACTTTAATACACCATTCTCTACTTTATGCTTTTTAATAAATACTTCCCAAACGAGTGGTACATTTACAAGGAAACATAAACCCATTCCAATTAACGCTGACATCCACTGCTCTTTATTTGAGATAATCATGACAAGCGGATATACGAACATAAAAACTAACGTGAGACAAACGAAAATTACTACCGATTTACTTCTTTGAATCGGAATGTTCATACACGCACCTCCACCCCAAATTATACCACTTTTTTCCATTTTAGTCCATAAAAAAAGGCCATTTCTACATGACCTTCTTAAACAATATATCTATAGAATTTCTTATCCACCTGTAACACTGGAAAACTTTTTGGCAAATCTTCTATATCCACACTTTGAAAACCATTCTTTTCATAAAAGCGATGTGCTGCTAAAAATTTCACTGTCGTTCCTAAGTAAATATCTTTCAGCTTTTTATTCTCAGCCCACGAAATTGCTGTTTGGAGCAACTTATGTGATGCGCCCCACGCTTTTCCACGAAATTCTTTTTTTACGAACATTTTTCTTAACGCTACTTGCTGATTCTCAATATCTAATAAAGCTACTGTTCCAACTACTTTATCATCATAAGTTGCTACCCAAAAGTTTCCATGATTCCTTTGATAAAATGTTTCTATTTCAAGCAGGTCTGGCTGCTCTTCTTTCGTAATGGGGACATTGTACTCTTTTTGCTGAATATGAACGATAAGATCTACTACTTTATCTTGAAACGTACTTTCATACGGAATAATGCGTATCTTCTCGTTCATCGAATCTCCTTCCACTCTGAAGCTAGTAAACTATATACAGCGATATCGTGAAAATGATCATATAGCCATTCATCATCTCTTAAAATACCATCTAACTTAAAACCTAAACGCTCTGGAATAGCGCGGCTTTTCACATTTTCAACACCGCATCTAATTTCCACTTTATTTAATTTTAAATTCTCAAATGCATAGTGAAGTACAGCCTTCACGCTACGCGTCATAATACCTTTCCCGCCAGCATCTTCTGCCAGGTAATATCCGAGACTGGCCGCTTTCTTCCCCCAACTTACCGGATGAATGCCTACCATCCCAACGAGCTTTCCTTTATAACGTATGCCACTTTCAAAACCGTCTCCCTCTGCAAACTTCTTTAACCACATCGGACAAATCTCATCATACGCACCAGCAGATTTTACCCCATCTACCCAAGGAAGCCATCTTCGTAAATGATTACGATTTTGGTCTATTAATTGATATAGTTCCTCTTTATGATGCTTCTCTAATAACTGTAATTCGATTTCATCGTCTACTCGAAGTGTGAACATGTTTTTTAGCTCCCTTTTAGTTTTCTTATTATTCTAACACTTACAGATGTAAATTGTTAAATATTCACACTTTCTTTTGAATTTTATATATGAACAACCACTATATATGATTGATATCTAGATATGAATCATATATAGTTAAAGTATGGAAAAAAATGATAATTTTATAATTCAATTACGTAAAGGTGTTTTTGATCTCGCTATTTTGTCTTTAATAAGTAAACAACCTATGTACGGATACGAAATTACAAGTGCATTACAAGATATCCCTGTGTTTCATATCCCAAACGGTTCGATTTACCCCATATTAAATCGAATCACGAAAAACAATTGGGCTATTTCCTATTGGGAAGAGTCCGGTGATGGCCCAAAAAGAAAATACTATCGAATTACAGACGAAGGGAGAGAAATTTTAAATAGTCGCTTACATGATTATGATGCAGTGTATCATGCTCTAATGTTACTAGCTAAAGGAGAGGATAAAAAATGAATAAAGAACAATTCTTTTCAAATGAACTCATTACTTCTTTCTTACAGGATTTCGACAAAGGTTTAATGAACTTACCTACCTCAGCAAGAGAACAACATGTGCTAGAAATCAAATCCGATTTATATGAAAATGCATTAAGTAAAGAAAGTGAAGGGATACCATTAGAAATCATCCCTTCACAAGTGATTGAAGAATTTCTTCCTCCAAAAGAATTAGCAAAGGAAATTGCCGGAGAATATACAGACGTTATTCAAGATGCACAGCAATTTACAAATACATTTATTAAATACTTTACAGGGCTATCTGTTGCTCCACTCGTTGCTTTATCAGTACCTATCGCACTTGGCTTTATAAATATTTCAGCTAATTTACCATTTTTATTAGCCTTTATCGTAAGCAATATTTGGTTCATCTGTAGAGAAAACCATTGGAATACAAAGCAATTAAAATTTTTAAAAACAATGATTTCCTTTAGTACTAGCGTTTTAATTGCACTTCCGTTTGCATTCTTCGCGATTCGAATTATGATAACAAAACAATTCGATATATTTTCATTCTATTATTTAATCGGATATGTACTTTTTAGTTCACTATATATCTTTTTATTAAAACAACTATACAAAAAGAATAAACAATATCAACAGATTAACGCTTTTTAAAATATATCGAATACAACAAAAAAAGACGCACAGCCACAGCTATGCGTCTTTTCTATTACTTCTCTGCAACTTGAACTTCTTTTACGTAAGCTGCTTCGAATTTTTGGATGTCTCCTGCGCCCATGAAAATTAGAACGCCGTTTTTATGTTTCTTTAATACATCCGTTGTTGTATCTGTAATTAGTTCTGCACCGTCAATACGCTTTTGCAGATCTTCGATTGTTAATTCACCTTTGTTTTCGCGCGCTGATCCGAAAATATCACATAAGTATACTTGGTCAGCTTTGCTTAAGCTTTCAGCGAACTCATCTAAGAACTTTTCTGTACGTGAGAATGTATGCGGCTGGAATACAGCGACAACTTCACGCTCTGGATGTTTTTGACGAGCTGCTTCAATCGTTGCATTAATTTCTGTCGGATGGTGTGCGTAGTCATCGATAATAACTTGCTCTCCCATTGGCTTTTCATTAAAGCGACGTTTTACGCCTTCAAAAGTTGTTAACTGATGCTTAACTGCTTCTACATCAACGTTTTCATAATGGCAAAGCGCGATTACTGCTAATGCATTTAATACGCTGTGGTTGCCGTATCCTGTAATTTTGAACGTGTCATAGTACGTATTACGAACGAATACATCGAAAATAGTACCATCTGTTCTCTTTTGAATGTTACGTGCTTGGAAATCATTATCTTCTCCAAATCCATAGAAAATAACAGGTACTTTCGCTTGAATTTTTTGAAGTTCTTCATCATCTCCACATGCAATAATACCTTTTTTCACTTGCAATGCCATCTCTTGGAATGCATTGAATACATCATTGATATCTGAGAAATAATCTGGATGATCAAAATCAATGTTTGTCATAATTGCATAGTCTGGATTGTAAGACAAGAAATGACGACGATACTCACAAGCTTCAAATACAAAATACTTACTATTTTCTACCCCATGCCCTGTTCCATCTCCAATGAGGTAAGATGTAGGGTGTGCACCTTGCATTACATGGGCTAACAAACCAGTTGTTGATGTTTTTCCATGTGCACCAGTTACAGCAACACTTGTGTATTGGTTCATAAGATCACCTAAGAAGTGATGGTAACGATGTACTGGGATATTTAATTCTTTTGCTGCTACAATTTCTTCATGCGTATCAGGAAATGCATTTCCTGCAATAATCACTTGTCCTTCTTTTACATTATTTTTATCAAAAGGAAGGATCGAGATATTACGCTTTTCCAACGCTGTTTGTGTAAAGAAACGCTTTTCATAATCAGACCCTTGAACAGTATGCTTCATGTCATGAAGAATTTGAGCTAATGAACTCATTCCTGTTCCTTTAATTCCTACAAAATGGTAAACTGTCATCTTAAAGAACCTCCAACATTTCGAACTAATACAACGGCCTATCTATAAGACAGTATATGAATCTTTTCTTATTTTGGTAATCATCATACATTTTTGATGTAGTGAAGTTATTCTTTCCCTTCACTTATCAGGATAAACTCGTACGTACTTCTTTTTTATGTCCATAACAAATCCATTATAGCAAAAAAGAAGCCGCTATACTATGATAACAGAAAAACTGATAGGGTCAATCACCTATCAGTTTTTCTCTCTTTTACATATCTTCTCTTTTTTCTAATTGAACACGCTCTAGACGTGGGTTTGGACGATATTTACGACCAGCTTTCGCTTCTGGTTTTCCATTTAATTCTACGTTATCACCAGTAAAGCCAATATTCATTTTTAATAAGCTACTTCCTACTCCGTATATATCAACAGGTACGTTTTGAGCTTCAAATTCACGAATACGCTTCTCATCAAATCCACCAGTTACAACGATGTCTACATGCTGGAATCCTTCTTCATCAAGTGCTTTACGAAGTGCGAATACAAGCGATGGGTTTACACCACGTGGATCGAATGTTCCAAGTACTTCTGGGTGGCGAATGAAGTATTGATCAATCATCGTGCGCGACGTATCTACACGTACACCTTTTAATGTTGATCCAAATTCACGCGCTACGCGAAGTGCATCTGTAATGACATCATTATTGTAATCAATTAATACAACTAATTCATCTTCTGGGAATTTCTTATGATATGCTTTTGCCGCTTCCACAACATCACCATTAAACATTTGAATTAATGCGTGAGGCATTGTCCCCATACCACTTCTACCCCACCATTCATTCATCGCATGCGTCGCTTGTGCGCTCATACCTCCGATGTATGCTGCATAACCGTCACCAGCTTGTTGCGTATAATGATCGTCACGATCTCCCATGAAAATAACTGGTTTTTCTTTATCTACGCTACGCGCAGCTTGGACAACGTTATATACGTTTGTCGCAACTGATGTACGACGGGCTAAAATTCCATCAATGACACCTTCTAAAAATCCGAAATTTTCATAAGGACCATGAATTGTTAACACTGTTTCAAACGGACTAATATTATCGCCATCTTTTAAAGAGTTAATTTCAAGTTCCTCAGGATTTTTGGCGAATGTTTGTAGCAACGCAATCACTTCATCTGTTCCGCAAAGAACTGCATTTTCCTTTTGGAAAAATTGCATCGTCACAACACTTTTCGGGCGAAATTCTTCAATGATTTCTCTAGTCTTTAAAAAGTAAACGGCAGAGAACCAACCTTCTCCAACACGTTCGTCAAATTTAAATGTTCTATTTGTTAGTCTATTTATTTCACCTTTTAATTTTAATTCAATTTCTTTCATGTCGCTTTACTCCCTACTTTACTATCCAACATTTTCTATTAGTATACAGCAAAACCGTTTACTATACATTTGTTTCCTGCATAGCAGCGAATTCATCCTCAGAAATAAGGACATCTCTCGGTTTCGTTCCTCTTCCTTCAGAAATAATCCCTTGCGATTCCATCTCTTCAATGAGACGTGCCGCGCGATTATAACCGATGCGGAATTTTCGCTGTACAGAAGATGTGGACGCTCCCCCTTGTTCTACAACAAATTGACATGCATCAAAGAACAATTCGTCTTCCGACTCAGCTTGTTCTGTTTTCGCTAATAAATCCTCTTGCTTAAATAAGTAATTCGGCTTCATTTGCTTTCTCACATGATCAACTGTTTTCTCAATCTCATCATCCGATACATATACACCTTGTACACGAACTGGTTTAGACGTACCGTTTCCTAAAAATAGCATATCACCACGGCCAAGTAATTTCTCCGCGCCCCCAATATCAATAATCGTACGCGAATCAACTTGAGATGATACAGTAAACGCAATACGCGTTGGAATGTTTGACTTAATTAAACCTGTAATAACATCTACAGACGGACGCTGCGTTGCTACTAATAAATGAATACCACAAGCACGTGCTTTTTGCGCAATACGACAAATCGCTTCCTCAACATCACCAGGTGCTACCATCATTAAATCGGCTAACTCGTCAATGACAATAACGATATAAGGTAATGTCTCTCCTGGAATTTCTCGCCCACTTACAATCGTATTATAACGAGTTAAATCACGAGCACCAGCGTGCGCAAACAATTCATAACGACGCTCCATTTCTTCAACCGCCCACTTTAATGCAGCTGTCGCTGCTTTTACATCCGTAATAACAGGTGCTACAAGATGCGGAACAGAATTGTATGGTGCAAGCTCAACCATCTTCGGATCGATTAACATTAACTTCACTTCATGCGGTTTCGCTTTATATAAAATGCTCGTTAAAATTGCGTTAATGCACACACTTTTACCAGAACCCGTTGCACCCGCAATAAGTCCATGTGGCATTTTTCGAATATCCGTTACAATTGGATCGCCTGAAATATCAAGTCCTAGCGCAACTGTAAGCGGTGATTCGCTCTTTGTAAACACAGGACTTCTTAAAATTTCACGAAGGAATACTGGCTTACTTTCTTTATTTGGAACTTCGATTCCAATCGCACTCTTCCCTGGAATCGGTGCTTCAATACGAATATCTTTCGCTGCTAAACTCAGTTTAATATCATCACTTAAGTTTGTAATTTTATTTACTTTCACACCTGGGTCTGGCTGTACCTCAAAACGAGTTACCGCTGGACCTTGCGATACGTTAATAACATGTGCACCAACGTGGAAATTATTAAATGTTGTATCTAATAATTCTTTCTGTTCATCCAACCATTCCGTATTATCTAAAGCTGCCTGCTGCGGAATTGACAACAATGTTAATGGCGGAATTGCATATGTCGGTGGTGTTTGCAATACATTTCGCATATCGTTCTCTCTTTGATTTACAACATATGCTTTCTCTTGTACTTCCGTACTTGAAGTTGGCTTTTGTACTTGCTCTACCACCACTTGTTGCACTGGACGTTCTTCCACTTGTGATTCCACCACTACTTGCTGCATTGGTTTCTCTTCCGCTTGTGGTTCTACTACTACTACTTGTTGCACTGGGTGTTCTTCCACTCGTGATTCTACCACCACTTGCTGCATTGATTTCTCTTCCACTTGTGGTTCTACTACCTCTTGTTGCATTGGTCTTTCTTCCACTTGTGGGTCCACTACTACTTGCTGCATTGGCTTTTCTTCCACTCGTGATTCTACCACTACTTGCTGCATTGGTTTCTCTTCCACTTGTGGTTCTACTGCCACTTGTTGCATTGGTCTTTCTTCCACTTGTGGTTCCACTACTACTTGCTGCATTGGCTTTTCTTCCACTTGTTGGACAGGCTTATTCTCTACTCGTTCACTCATAGAAGGTTGCATTGCATTTACTCTAGCCGCATGTCTTTCCATTAATCGCGTTCTGTCTTGTTTCAACATAACAACATTAAATGGGACATGGCGCTTTTTCTGACGTTTTGGTTCTTCTTTTTGTACAATTTGTTGCTCTTCTGAGACCGGTGTTTCCTCTACAACTTGTCGTTCTTCTGCAATCCGTGCTTCTTCTACAACTGGCTGCTCTTCCGCAATCGGCGCTTCTTCTACAACTCGTTGCTCTTCCGCAATCCGTGCTTCTTCTACAACTTGTTGTCCTTCTGCAATCGGTGCTTCCTCTACAACTCGTTGCTCTTCCGCAATCGGTGCTTCTTCTACAACTCGTTGTTCTTCTGCAATCGGCGCTTCTTCTACAACTCGTTGTTCTTCTGCAATCGGCGCTTCTTCTACAACTCGTTGCTCTTCCGCAATCCGTGCTTCTTCTACAACTTGTTGTTCTTCTGCAATTAGTGCTTCTTCTACAACTTGTCGTTCTTCTGCAATCCGTGCTTCTTCTACAACTGGCTGCTCTTCCGCAATCGGCGCTTCTTCTACAACTTGTTGTTCTTCTGCAATCAGTGCTTCTTCTACAACTGGCTGCTCTTCCGCAATCGGTGCTTCTTCTACAACTTGTTGTCCTTCTGCAATCGGTGCTTCTTCTACAACTCGTTGTTCTTCTGCAATCGGCGCTTCTTCTACAACTCGTTGCTCTTCCGCAATCGGCGCTTCTTCTACAACTCGTTGCTCTTCCGCAATCCGTGCTTCTTCTACAACTTGTTGTTCTTCTGCAATTAGTGCTTCTTCTACAACTCGTTGTTCTTCTGCAATCGGCGCTTCTTCTACAACTCGTTGTTCTTCCGCAATCGGCGCTTCTTCTACAACTTGTTGTTCTTCTGCAATTAAAACATTTGCAAAGCTTTGAACATCTTTTTTCGTTTGTTCATCAACCTCAGTAACATGTATGAATCCATTCTTTAGTTCAATTGCTTCATTTAAAACCATTTCTTGCTGTGTTTCCTCAAGTGCTATAGGTTCCACTTCTTCTAACTCTTCTGCTTCCGCAATTACTTCCACTTCTTCTAGCTCTTCTGCTTCTGCAATTACTTCCACTTCTTCTAGCTCTTCTGTTTCTGCAATTACTTCCACTTTTTCTAACTCTTCTGCTTCCGCAATTACTTCCACTTCTTCTAGCTCTTCTGCTTCCGCAATTACTTCCACTTCTTCTAGCTCTTCTGCTTCTGCAATTACTTCCACTTCTTCTAGCTCTTCTGCTTCTGCAATTACTTCCACTTCTTCTGACTCTTCTGTTTCTGCAATTACTTCCACTTCTTCTGGTATTTCCACGATGATTGTTTCTTCAAGTTTTTCTTCTGCTTTGACAATCACTGATTCTGCTGGAGCTTGCTTTTCTACTTCAATAGTAGGTTGTTCTATTTCTGTATTACGTTTAGTTTCTTCTGATAATATTGTATCCTCGTGCTCTACTTTAGAATCTACTAATTCTGTTTGTAGAATGTTTTTGACCACTACATCACTTTCTTGCTTAGCATCTTCCATACGCTCAGCAATTGTTTGATGAGGTACTTCACCCGCTGGAACTGCCTGCTGTGCACTAATTTCTTGAACCACTTCTTTTTCTTCTACTATAGGCTCTTGGCGTTCAATTTCATAACCGTTTTTCTCTAGCCATTGATCGACAACTGACTTTTCTTCCTTTTTACTTTGTTGATCTCGCTGATCAACACCTTCATGACTGGAAGAATTCGTTGCTTGTCCTTCTGAGAAATCAGATAATGTATATCCTTTTTTCTCTAACCATGCATCAACGACTGATTTGCCCTCTACAGATATTTCAAGATCTTCTCTTTCCTTTTTTTCCTCCTGCTTTTCTACCTTTTTCTCTACAGAAGGACGATTATATCCGTAAATTGGCGAGATCATTTCTGTTGGACGAAATGGTCTACGGTTACTTTCTTGCGAAGGTGCAGATGCTTTCTTTACGACAGGCTCTCTCTCCGGTTCATATTGTACTGCCGGCTCTTCATATGTAGAAACTACTTTTTCCACATACTGTCGTCTACTTCTTTCCACTTTGACCCCTCTTTGAGTAGGCTGATTTTCATATGTTACAACTTGAACAGGTTGTTCTTCAAAATGCCCTGTTGCTATAACATCCTCTTCATCGAACCCATTATCCGGTACTAATGGAAAACGGCATTTACCTGCATTCCGACTTGCCATTTGTGCTTCTCTTGCTTCAGTGTAGTGGTTTACACGAGGGATCTTCGGCTGACTTTCGATTTGCTTTGGTACTTCTTTATTTATCGCTGTTTGTTCTTCCTCTTTGTTAAACAGCTTTTTCATCCAATCTAACATGCTTACCACTCTTTCTACTAAATAGTAACATCCTTTATTGTATCAGCATTCGGCAAAAAGTGCAGGTAAAATTAAGCATGTCATATTTATCCATAACATTCTAATTTACGAGTGTTTTCATATGGAAAAACGCAGCCTTCCATGTAAGACTGCGTTTAAGCTTTACTCTTCCGATACTCATCTACACTATCCGTTACACTTTGCAATAAAGAATTTACATACTGTGGGTCAGATAATTTTTTATCTTCTTCAGAATTTGACATAAATCCAAGTTCTAATAGTACGCCAGGAACCTTTGCCCAATTAAATCCAGAAAGGTCATCCCTGAATTTAATTCCATTTACTTTCACTTGATGATTCTCTCTCATTTTATTTACAATCGTTTGAGAGATTTGAAGACTTTCAGCATAAATCTCTTTCGTGTACGGACTTCCTTCTGCCGGCGTTAATACAGCAAATCCACTTTGATTCGGATTTTCAGAGCCATCTGCATGAAGACGTAAAAATAAATTCGCCTTATGATCATTCGCAAATGTCGCGCGTTCTTTATTACTTATATCCACATCTTGTGACGTTCTCGTCATTAATACTTGTATTCCCTTTGCTTCTAACTTTTCTTTTAATACGGAAGCCATTTCTAATACAAGAACAGCCTCTCTTTTTTTCGTCACAACACCAGTTGTACCATCTGTCACTTTATATTTTTGCGTCGTTGCTCCTGGCCCGATTGGCTCCAAATTTAAATTTGCTTTTTGTTGATGCCCCGGATCAATAACAACAAGAAACTTTCCTTGTTTTTCATTACTCTCTACTTTTTGTTCATTATTTTGCAGCGGTTGCTCTGTTGGCTGCGCTGGCGTAGCTTCCTCTTTCTTTTCCTCGGCCGGCACTTCCTCCTGCTTCTGCTCCACTTGCTCATTCGTTTGAACTGCTTGCGGTTCTTCTTTCTTTTCTTGTTCTTCTTGCTGCTTTTCTACCGGTGCGTCTTCCCTGTTATCTTGTTTTTTTTCCTGCATAGAAGATGTTACTTCTTTTTTCGGCTCTTCTTGCGAACAACCTCCCATATATATTCCAATGAATACAATCATGCTCATTATTTTTATATACTTCATGTGTTTCTCCCATCACTTTGCACCGGTCTCAAATTTTTTTATAATTGTTTTATAATCTCATCCATATTTCCAATATGAACGGGTTGCCATGTTTCTATACCACGCTCTGCCGTATAAACTAAATACGCACCATCAGCCACATTTACGAAAATCGGATCCCCCATATCTGTTTCATATCCGATAACAATCCATTCTTCTTTCCATTTTCCATGTTCTTCACTTATTAATGAATTTTTATGTTTATCATATCGATAACCGATTTGTCCTTTTTCTAATTCATTTTCGCTAAACACATATATTTCATAGGAACCTAGTTCGATATCTTGCTGTTTTGAAGTTTCAATTCGTTTCAGAAGTTCTGCGATTTTTAGTTGTTGTTTCATACGTCTATCCCCTTCTATTTTTCTAAATTTTAACTAGTTTGTTTATAAAATACAATATAGTTTTTGAGAAAAAAGGTGACATCCTTATCATATGAACGATTTTTTGAATATATCTGTCACAACTCGCAATATATCAATGATTCAACAGAAAAGAGAGGCTGTCCAAAAGGACAACCTCTCTTTTCTTACATCAATTAAAATTTGAACTCTTGTCCAACTTCAAAGCTATCTTCTAATACAAGAATACCTTTTTCTTGTGGAGCATTTGGAAGCTCTAATTCACGTGCTGAACAAATCATTCCAGAAGAAGGAACACCGCGAAGTTCAGCTGGTTTAATTAACATACCGCTTGGCATTACAGCGCCGATTTTTGCAACGACAACTTTTTGTCCTGCATCAACGTTCGGTGCGCCACATACGATTTGTAATGTTTCTGTACCGATTTCTACTTTACAAATGTTTAGCTTATCAGCATTTGGATGCTTCTCTTTTTCAGCTACATAGCCTACAACAAATTTTGGAGAAAGATCTGCTTCTACTGTTTCTTCAAAGCCGTTCTTCGCTAAAATCCCGTTAATTTTTTCTACAAATTCTTTCGTTAATGTTAGGTTACCTGTTTCTTTTACTTCTAAGTAAGAAGACGCATTAAAGATGTTGAATCCTGCTGTTACATCGCTTTCACGATCGTATACGCGTGCAACATCTCCTTTGCGATCAAAAGTACGGTTCTCTAAAGTAATATCTTGTAAGGCAACAATTAGAGTGTCACCAATTCCTTCAAGGTTGTAAAAAACGTTCACTTCGTTCATCCTTTCTCTTTTCCGTCTGTCTTCTTCCGATTCTTCGCTAAAATAAAGATTGGCTCGAAGTCTCCATCTTCATATACGAATGAAAGTGATGTAATCGGAACATGCCCTTCGGCAAAAAATTTCATTGTCATTTGTGCAATAATATCATAACCGATTTCGTTGACGATATCAGCAATAATTAATACATCTTGGTGAGGAACAGCAACAACCATGTCACCAGAAATCTTTTCACGCATCGATTGTAGTAACGATTCGTTTAAAATACGCGTCGCATCATACCCATCATTTGTGTTTAAAAAGTAGAATGTATTCCCTGCTACTGTTTCTTGTTTAAATTCATAACCTAATGAGCGAGCGTTGAATAATGCCATCTCACGCACTTGTTGCTCTGTAAGTTCTAATTTTTGTAATAGACGCTCATCAATGAGTCGATACGTTTTATTCGAATCTAACGCGTAGTAAATACGTGTTTCCGCCGTATGATCCGTCATAATAAACGGATTTCCTTCTTCTGCTTGTTTCGGGAAAGAAGTAGAGCGAATAACAGGTAAAATTTTCGCTGCGCTATTTTCTTCTTTATGCATCGCAATTAACGCTTCTTGTACGTAATAAGCAACCTCTTCAATTGCTTTTTCTTTATTCACTTCCCATTTTGCCACAACTCCTGGAAGCGATACGTTAATACCTTTTTTCGAGTCTTTCTGTTCTATACGTAGAACTTCTTTCTCGCTATCATACTGAAAGTCCCATTCTGGGCGAGATAATTTCTTCATTAACTCGTCTTTCATCTTTTTACTTGTCATCTTCATCTCTTTTTCCTCCCTTCCAAAAAAATAACCTCCCCCGCGAAGGTAGAGGTTGTTTTACAATTCAATTGGCAAATTGCCTTATTTTAAACCTTCAATGAACTCTTCGATTTGCTCTTGTGTTTTACGATCTTTGTTTACATAGCGACCTGTTTCTTCACCCTTATTGTACGCTACAAAGCTCGGAATGCCAAATACGTCTAATTTTACGCATAGATCAATAAACTCATCACGATCTACATAGTAAAATGAGAAATCACTATATTTCTCTTCTACTTCTGGCATAAACGGGTCTACAAAACGGCAGTCTGGGCACCATTCTGCTGAGAACATAAAGACTACATTCTCTTCATTTTTCAATTGTTGGAATTGCTCCATGCTTTCTAATGATTTCATCTATATTTCCTCCTCTAACGAGTGCATTTTTTCATGTTATAATCTTTCTTTTATACTACCATACATCGCGCATGGTGCAAGGTTTATGCTTGCTTTTCGTCATACTTATATTGCCCAACAAGTAACTTAACAACATGTACAAATAATTCCGTGCGGTCGACACAATCATCTGTAAAAATACCGATAGCACCTTCGTGACTACGAATATCTTTTCTTTGTACAAACTCTTCCATCACTTCACTTAACTCCTTGCCATCTTCAAGAGGTGCTAAAAAATCATCTGGTAACTTAATACGTGCACCGCCTGCAACGAATGTTTTACCGGTATTTGTTGCTAGCGCGCCCCAGTTACACATAAATAAACCGTGCTCCGTTTTCATTACGCCACCTTCTAATCCAATACCAATTTGAGCTTCTCCTTCTTGTAGCGCTCGCTTCGCTCTATTAACCGCTCCTTGCATCGTCTCTTCATCTGTAAACGGCTGATTTGCTACCCCTGAAGGAACAGAAATAGATGTAATTGTAGCATCTTTCCAAACCTTCTCCACAGCACCAACTTTCGTTTTATTCTTCGATCCAACTACTACTTTCATTTCGTTCACCTCTATAAAAATTCATCATTTTGTTCCATCCAATATCCGCTTCGGCACAAATTAAGTACCAACCACTATCACACACCACAGTGGAATCCCTTTTACCTATAAAAGAAGATGGCTTTCCGCAATATTATTGGTCCTAAACAAAAAAACAGGCTTCTTCTTTCTTCCTACCCACGGTCTTAATACACCATTCGAGCACCTATTAAGCACTAACCGCCACCACACACCGCTGGGGCATCTATTCAACCTAAAAAAAGAAGGGTTTTTCGCCCTTCTCCTCTACGCGTTATTCTTAATTGTCTCTAACGTCGTTTTATCCGTTGCTCTTACAAGCTTCGTAATGAGTTCTTTTGCTGCCGCATAATCATCAACATGTAAAATAGAAGCATGTGTATGAATGTAACGTGCGCAAACACCAATTACTGCTGATGGGATACCTGAGTTACTTGTATGTACACGGCCCGCATCTGTACCACCTTGTGAAATAAAGTATTGGTACGGAATGTTGTGTGTTTCTGCTGTATCTAAAATGAATTCGCGCATTCCTCTATGTGTTACCATTGTACGGTCGTAAATACGAAGAAGAGCACCTTTTCCTAATTGACCGAACTGCGTTTTATCACCAGATGCATCGTTTGCTGGACTTGCATCAAGCGCATAGAAAATGTCTGGTTGAATCATATTTGCAGCAGTTTGTGCACCGCGAAGACCAACTTCTTCTTGTACAGTCGCACCAGAGTATAATGTGTTTGGTAATGTTTCATCTTTTAATTCTTTTAATAATTCGATTGCAAGGCCACATCCATAACGGTTGTCCCAAGCTTTCGCCATAATTTTCTTTTCATTTGCCATCGGCGTAAACGGACAGATTGGCACGATTTGTTGTCCTGGTTTTACACCAATCTCAATCGCATCTTCGTAGCTATCTGCACCTATATCAATTAACATATTTTTTATATCCATCGGTTTTGCACGTTGCGCGTCACTTAATAAATGAGGAGGAATAGAACCAACAACCCCAATAACAGGACCATTCTTCGTCATAACTTGTACACGTTGCGCTAATAACACTTGACTCCACCAGCCGCCTAACGTTTGAAAACGAAGCATCCCGTTTTTCGTAATTTGCGTAACCATGAAACCTACTTCATCCATATGACCTGCTACAAGAACACGTGGGCCAGTTTCGTCCCCTTTTTTTAGACCAAATACGCTACCTAAACCGTCTTGCACAATTTCATCCGCATATTTGCTTAATTCTTGCTTCATAAAACGGCGTACATCATGTTCGAAACCTGATGCACCTTGTAATTCTGTTAACGTACGAAATAATTGTAATGTCTCTTTATTCACGAAGTCCCCTTCTTTCAAACCTTAGTAGAATACCTCTTTTATTGTAACGAAATTTTCGAAATGTTTCTAGTTTCTTCTTTTTTAACTGTATTTGCTTTATAATTATTATTGGTACACTATTTTTATTTTATAGAATTGAGGTGAATATATGAGCTGGAAAGGTTTAGTAGCAGGTCTTGGCGTTGGGTTCGCAGCTGGTTATCTTGTTGCAAACAAAGTACAAGAACAATCCCATATTTCTTCAGAAAAAGCATTGAAAATGGTGAAACAAGCATTAAGTCATAAAGGTGAAATTACTGGCTCTTGGGTACATATGGTTCCAGAGGCATTTGAAAAATATGATGTCGCATACGAAGTTTATCGTGGCGGTCTTACAACAATGTTAGATGATATACAAGAACGATTTGAATTTTTAGTTGATGCTAAAACAGGTACTGTTTTAGAGGTTATAGCAGCATAAAAAGGAGGGTTCCCATTAGGTGAACCTCTTATTTTTTAATTGTGAAAGAAATAAAAGGAGTATCGATGTTAGATGATATTAGAAACCGAATACTTATGCCTAAAGGAAATGCGACAAGATGATTTTGATGATTTAAAAATGATGTTGCAAGATCCAGATGTAATGTATGCTTATGAGCACAATTTTTCTGATGCTGATGTCCAATCCTGGTTAGATAAAAATATAAAACGATATAAAGATTTTGGGTTTGGCTTATGGGGGATGTATCTAAAAGAAACTGATGAATTTATAGGGAATGCCGGTTTAAGTATGCAGGATACCGATGTTGAACAGGTCATAGAAATTGGATATTTGTTAAAAAAAGAGTTTTGGCATAAAGGTTACGCAAGTGAAATTACTAAAAGCATTAAAGAATATGCTTTTAATGAATTAGGACTATCAAAAGTCTATTCAATGATTAAACATGACAATATTGCTTCACAAAAAGTTGCTAAGAAGCTTGGTATGATTAAAGAAAAAGAATTCATGACTAAATATTATAATGGAGATATGCTTCATTATTTATATAGCATATCTAAATAGGAGGCTGCTCCAGCAAATATTCTGGAACAACCTCCTATTTTTATGCTTCTACACTCGTTTTCCGCTCTATCTTTTCTACAATATGTCCTTCCTTATTCCACTTTACTGCACGGTAATACGCGTCATGATAAAACGTAAACCAAGCATCGTTTTCAGCGCCGTACTCCATCCACTTTTTCTTATTTTCAATTGATGTCATTGGATAATCATCGTAGGCCATCACCCATAGTACATTTTGATGTGCGTGCGTCGGCAATAGGTCTGCTAAATGAATCATCGTTTCACCTTTGCTTTCTAAAGCAATAACTGCATGTCCATCACTATGACCACCTGTATGCGCCATTTTTATTTCATCCGTAATTTCTATTTCTTGCTGGAATGTAACAACTTGATCTACAATCGGCTCCCAATTTTCCTTCCAATATGTATTACGCGACCTGATATTTGGGTTCCTCATTTCATTCCATTCTGTTTCGCTTACGTAAACTTTCGCATTCGGAAACGATGGTACAAGGTGATCACCTTCCCATTTCGTTAAACCAGATGCATGATCAAAATGCAGGTGTGTCATTAAGACATACTGAATATCTTCAGGTTTTAAATCTAGTTTTTCTAATGATTTATAAACCGATGACTCTTCTGTTACACCTTGATTTCGCTTCATCTTCTCATTCAATTTACCGTTTCCTATTCCGGAATCAATGAGCATATTACCGTCTTTCGTTTGCAAAAGTAACGGATCTGTTCGTAAATAAATATGATTTGTATCATTATGTTTATATTTACGTGACCAAAGCACTTTCGGTACAACACCAAACATTGCTCCCCCATCTAAATGTGTGTTCCCGCCTTTTAGCCACGTCACTTTTATATCTCCAATTTGTAACTGTTCCATTTTTCATCCCCCTTTCCTTTCAATATTAACATAAAATTCCGATTATTTTAGTTACAAAAAAAACCTATGCATTACTGCATAGGCTCTGTGCGATATTTTGCTTCAACTCGGTAAATACGATGACCTTTACTTGAGAATTTCTCTTCGTATTCTGTCATAATGTTTCCTTCATAATCACTATTATGAAGATCTAGGCTCAGGTAAGTTAATAACATACCATACTCAGCCATACTCATTAGAGAGTATTCAAATAAACCTTGGTTATCTGTTTTGAAATGAATTTCTCCGCCTTCTACTAACACTTCTTCATAATTGCGTAAAAATGTTTTATACGTTAGACGACGCTTCGTATGACGATTCTTCGGCCATGGGTCTGAGAAGTTTAAATAAACGCGGTCAATCTCACCTTTTGCAAAGAAAACTGTTAAATCTTCAGCATCTTTATTAATTAACTTTAAGTTCGGTACTTCTTCTTCAATTAATTTATCAAGTGCATCTACAACAACACTTGTGAATTTTTCAATTCCAATATAATTAATATGTGGGTTTGCTTTTGCCATATCGTACATAAAGCGGCCACGACCTGTACCTACTTCAATATGAATTGGTTGCTCATTTCCAAATACTTCTTTCCAGTTACCAGCGCGCTCCTCTGGGTTTCCAATTACGATATGTGAATACTCATTAATTCGATCCATTGCATATGGTTTATGTCTTAAACGCATAGATGTCTCCCTCTCTTTACATAGCTATTTTAAAGGAATAATTCCTTCTCTCTGTTTTAATCAATCTCCCAAACAAAAAACCAAGTACGTACGAGCACTCGGTCCGTTTCTTTCAAGTATAAGATGTACCATTTTGATAAAAACTACATACAGCATTAAACATTCCATGACGAAACAGCTTTTTCTCGTACATTTGAAGAGAAAAACAATCGAAAGGATGATCCGTTCATGCCAATTAATCAACAACATCAATTAGAAGTGCTGAAAGATATTTTAGTCAATCACCAAAGTGATTGTTGCGGGACAGTTTCTGAATGCGAGCAATTAGAGCGTCTCATTCAATCGTTACTCGCAAACGATAGTATAAGTAGTGACGCTAAAGCAATGCTAAACGATGTATATTCTTATAGTCAATCGGGTAAATCTTCCTCTAATTTGGACAACCACATTTCCAATAATCAAGAACAACTTACTCAGTGGATTGCTGGAATGGACAATTTTTCTTAAGTATTACTCTGAAGCAAGTAGTTGCTGTAAATATTGATGCCAATATTCAGCTTCTGCTTGCTGTTTTTTTGTTGTGTGCCATTGCATAGACAAAATCGTTTGTGCTATTACATACCATCTCATACGCCTAAGCAGCGATTCATCCATTTCAATATCATAATATTTGAGCCACTCGCTCCATTCGTGGCGCGGAATGTACCAATATAATAACATACCGAGGTCTAGAGCTGGGTCAGCAATTACAGCTCCATCCCAATCAATTAAAAACAACTCATCTTCATCCGACAATAGCCAGTTGTTATGGTTCACATCACAATGGCATACAACGAATTCATTGTATTCAATATCTTTTAATGAATCCATTAAATATTGAAGGCCTTGCTGAATTGTTTCATCATCCCTTATATCTCCTCTTAAAACCAGTTGCAGTTGTTGTAATAACTCTTGTGCGTGAAGCGGCTGCTTCCCAAGTCTTTGAATCATCTGTACAAGCGCTTTAGAAGAGTGTATTTTCTTCAAAAGTTTCGCAACACGTTCTAGTTTCATATCCTCTGGCTCTAGCTTCTGTCCCGGAAGCCATTTTTGAGCAGAAATTACATCACCGTTCGTTACCCTTCTTGTCCAAAGTAATTTTGGAACAATTCCTTCTGCTGACAATACCGCTAAAAAGGGCGATGTATTCCGCTTTAAAAATAACTTCTGTTGTCCGTTTTGCGCAATATACGCATCGCCCGTTACTCCACCAGCCGGTACAAGACTCCACTCTTTTCCTAATAATTGTTCCAACCATTCCATATTCATTACCCGTTAACAAATCCTTATCTTTTATAGTTATGAAAAGAAAAACCGCAACATTTCTACATATGTTGTGGATTCATATATTTTACTGTAAATGAAAAGAAAACTTGGCATAAGCCAAAAACTCTCTATTTTATTTTACAAAACCTGTCATAGAATGACAACTTATCAAAATCGTCACCTTTGTCAATTCTACATTTATTACATTCTCATCGTCAAGTAGCGATTTGTCACATTATCGTCAATATATACGTGCTAATCGGAGCGAGCCTAAGTTCCTTTCCTCTAAATGAAGAAATTGGCTCTATTTTCGCTTGCTTTTCGTTTACTAACACATGCCACGTTTCTTCTTTCGGAAGTTGCACCGTTTTAGCTTCTAAACCGCTATTAAATAAAACTATAATCTCTTTCCACGGTCCAAATGATTCTGCATGCTCTAGGTGATATGCAAGTACTTCTGGAGATGTTTGCAAAAAAGTCATGTGCTTTTTTATAAGGTCTGCGTTTTGTAATCGGAATGCTCTGTGCTCTTTGCGAATCGCAATTAAACCTTTTATATAGTTAACGGTCTCTATCTCTTCCTCTTTTTGATCCCAATCTAATTGATTAATTTCATCATTTGCATTATAACTATTTTCATTTCCTTGCTTCGTACGATAAAACTCTTGCCCAGCATGTAAGAAAGGGATGCCTTGCGAAAGAATCACCATTGCGCTCGCTAGAAGGTGACGTTTTTTCAAAATCTCTTCTGGTTCTTCATTACTCCGCATTAGTTTATCCCACATCGTCATATTGTCATGACATTCTACATAGTTAATGCTTTGCACAGGCTCTAGAAACAGACCTGTTTCTTTCATACTCAAAAGACTTCCCGATGCTATATACTGCAAATGATTACAGTCTACATGCCCACCAAATGCAAAACCACGCTTATTTATATGAAAGGTACTCCCTTTTATCCCATCACGAAATTGATCATTAAATTGCGCAATATGCGGCATTTTCTTTGCGTTATTTAACGTTGCTTTTTCCTCT
Source organism: Bacillus pretiosus (assembly GCF_052947655.1). Taxonomy (NCBI): domain Bacteria; kingdom Bacillati; phylum Bacillota; class Bacilli; order Caryophanales; family Bacillaceae; genus Bacillus; species Bacillus pretiosus. The sequence continues at coordinate 4,541,116 of NZ_CM129593.1, forward strand.
AGAGGAAGTGGTGTTTGTAGCTCCCACCCTTCTCCTAATAACAATGCATCTCGCTTTATGTTTCGTACTTCTTTTTCTATTATATTCATTGTATCAACATCTAAAATTCCCATTAAGTCGAATCGGAATCCATCAACATTGTATTCAGTAAGCCAATATAAAATAGACTCTACAATAAATTTCCTCATCATTTTCCGTTCAGATGCTATATCATTCCCGACTCCCGTCCCATTAGAAGGCATACCATCTTCACCATGACGAAAATAATATCCTGGGACAAGCTTTTCAAATGATGATAGCTCTCTTTCATACACATGATTGTATACAACATCTATAATCACCCTAATGCCGTGCTCATGAAATGTTTCAATTAGTTGCTTACACTCTACTATCCTGTTATACGGGTCAGAAGGGTTTGTAGCATAAAATCCCGTAGGCGCATTGTAATATAATGGATTGTAACCCCAATTATATGCAGAAGAAGGATTCGCCTCATCTACACCACCGAAACAATATAAAGGCAATAATTCAACATGTGTAACACCCAAATCTTTTATATGAGACAAGCCTGTTAACGTCCCATTTCGCCCTGTTGTCCCTTCTTCCATTAGCCCTTTATATGTTCCTTTTTTACTCACTCCACTGCCCTTATGAATAGTGGCATCACGAATATGCAGTTCATACAGTATGGCATCTGTCATTGCGTGTAATGGTGGTAATTGCTCTCGTCTTGTTACATTTGTCTTTTCCAAATCGATAACAACGCCGTACTTCCCATTTACAGTCACTGACTTTGCGTAAGGATCCACTGCTTCATTCCATATTAAATTAATACAAACAAGAAATGTATACTTTTCTCCAGCTAAATTACCTTGTAATGTATGAGTCCAAACCCCACTTTCTCCTCTATACATTTCATGATCGGTATATTCTTTATCACTTTTATAAATCCTTACTTTCGCAAGCCTCGCAGTTGGAGCCCATACTTTAAATGTCGTTGCTTCTTTTTGATAAACAGCACCTAAATCTGTACCTTCGTAATAATACTTTTCATCGAAAATCGCTGTTCTTATGACAGCACCTATTTGTAAATCTGTTTCTTCATTCCGTTCATCTCGTACTGTATAATACTTCCCCACATCTAGCGGCTCTTCTATAAAGCACTCATACTTCGTTGCATCCGGAAGCGCAATTGTATGAGCAATCGGTAAATCTTTCACGTTACTTCCTTCTTGCAAACGAAATGTCCGGCTTGTTCCATACGCATGTGGGAGCAAAATTGTAATTTTATTCATTTCATCTAAATAGGCATCAAATGGACGTTTTACTTTCAACATAAAAAAATCACCATCATTCTTAAAGTTAAAATAAAGTGAAACTTTAATCAGCGGGAAAGCTTTACCCCACTGATTATTAGCCTTCACCAATTGGGCCTTTATGGGCAGTTGATCTCCCACCTAACTTCTTTGCTTGATCCTAATTTTGAGGTAGGAGTCTTACTGCCCGCAAATAGAGGGATGAAACGAGCTGCAAATGATAAGACTTTTCTTATCATTGAAGCCCTATACAGTAACTCATTATTCTCTATAGTATATTCACCTGTATAAAAAACGTTTTCATACATTCTATTTTTGTAATTTTATTTCAGCAATCGCTTTATACTTCGGTGTCTCCTTCACGTGAGATTCGTATAAAGTAATCGTATCCGCTTGAAATGATATTTCAGGTACTTCCTTTATATGTTCTAAATCAAACTTCTCTTCTCCTACCCATTTACGAGCAACAGTAATATGCGGATGATACGGGCGCGCTTCTAAAGAAAATCCATTCCCTTCACACATAGCGTGCACTTGCTTTTGTAATTGAAGCAAATCGTAATTCTCGCTTACCTTCGACCAAAAAATACGCGGCCTATCTTCCATACCGAACGTAGAAAATCCTTGTAATGTGAACGATAGTTCTTGCGTTTCTGTAAGGGTTTGTAATCCATTCTTTATTCCTTCTAATTGTTCCTCTGTTGCACTACCTAAAAATGAAAGGGTAATATGGTAGTCTTCTTTATGTACCCATGAACGAAATGGTAATTCCTCCTGCATTTCCTCTTTATAGTTAGACAGCACTTCTTTTATATGATTCGGTAACGTAATCGCGACAAAATAATGCGGCTCCATGTACATCTTCTCCTTCTTTCTATTGTTGCTTTTCTTTCTTATCTCATTCAATTAAATAGAATCAAACTTCCCTACAAGTCTAACCAAGTTAGGGTCGCGTTAATAAAGTGAAACTTTAATCAGTGGGGGTTTTGTCCATCCCCTACTGATTATTAGCCCTCACCAATCGGGCTTTTACGGGCAGTTGATCCCCACCTAACTTCTTCGCTTTCGCTAAATTTTAAAGTGGGGGGCTTACTGCCCGTTAATGCGGGATAAATGAAATTATATCGACTTAACAACTAAATACGATAAGAAAAGCAACCTATACGTAACAGAAAACCGTCCCAAAATATGTATCGGGACGGCCTCTCCTTATTTATATATCCATTACTTCGCTAATTCATGAATTGCTTGCGCGTAAATTGCTGTTGCTTTTAATAAGTCTTCAATTTCAATGTACTCGTCTTTTTGATGCGCAAGTTCTTCTTTTCCAGGGAACAACGGACCAAACGCAACGCCAGCTTTCAATGAACGAGCGTAAGTACCGCCGCCGATTGCTAATAGCTCTGCTTTTTCACCTGTTTGTTCTTCATATACGCGTTGCAACGTACGAATTAACACGTGGTCTTTATCAACGTGATGCGGGCGAGAGTTTGAATAATCCGCCACTTTAAATCCATGATTACCAACGTATTCTTTTAACTTTGCAATCATTTCGTCAAAGTTAGTCGTAACCGGGTAACGTACATTTAATCCTAAATTACCACCATTCTCTTTCGTATAAGAAAGGCGACCAACATTCACAGTTAACGGTCCGCTAATATCGTCTTTATAAGAAATCCCAGCTTTCTCTCCTAAAATATCTCCTGTAAATGTTTCTGTTACAAACGATGCAAACGAAGCCCCTTTTCCATCAAGAGCAACTGTAGTTAAGAAGTTTGCCAGTAATAAACCTGCATTCTCACCCTTCTCTGGAGTAGATCCGTGAGCTGAAATCCCTTTGATTTGCAACGTCACCGTATTACCTTCTACAATTGCTTCACCTATTTTTTTAGCAGTTTGTAAATACTCTTCATATGCTACTGTAAGTGTATTTACATCTTCTCCTGTAATAGTCGCTTCCGCAAAATCAGGAACCATATTTAAACGGCGACCTGATTCAAATGAAACAAGTTCATATGTACCTTTCTTCTCTTCACTACCACTTTGCACAACTTGTATATCAGAAATTCCTTTTTCTGCATTAATAATTGGAAAATCTGCGTCTGGCGCAAAACCGATTGTTGGCATTTCTTCGTTTTTAAAGTAGTGATCTACACATTTCCAATTGCTTTCCTCATCTGTTCCTAAAATCATGCGAACGCGTTTTGAAAGAGACAAACCCAATTCTTTCACAATTTTCATCGCATAATAAGCTGCCATCGTTGGGCCTTTATCGTCAATTGCACCACGTGCAAAAATCTTTCCATCGCGAATATCTGCACTATATGCGGGAGTCGTCCAGCCATCTCCTTCTGGTACAACATCAACGTGACAAAGAATACCTACTAACTCTTCTCCTTGTCCCATTTCAAGATGACCTGCATACCCTTCTAAATTTTTAGAAGCAAAACCTTCAGTTTCTCCTTTATGTAACATGAAAGATAAAGCTTTTTCTACACCTTCACCGAATGGTGCGCCCTCTTTCGCTGATTCTTCTTCCCATACACTTTTAATTTGTAAAAATTGTTGTGTATCACGAATTAAATCATCTTTTCGTTTTGCAACTTCTTCTGTCCAATTAATCGCTGACATCACGCATCCATCCTTCACTATATTGTTTCTTTCATCATAACAAACCGAAATCTCTTATGCCATATACGAAACTCAAATACCTAACAATTGTAACATTTCAGATATTTCTTATTAGTTTTTCTTTTATTTTTCTAAAAAAATTTGCAGGAATTTGGCGTTTTACGTAGAATTTTATGTGTTAGTTGACTGACCATATATACAATGTCAACTACCAATATTTTTCTATATGAATATTTGTTAAATTTCTGTAAAATTTAAGTAGATTAAAGCATGAATTTTATCATGTAGAGTACAATGGTAGTAACGACCTTCTTTCCTGAATGGGGTCAAAAAAACTAGTAGAGGAGTGGTTTTCTCTTGAAACCTACAACTACTCGTATGCTAACACGCATTAAATCAATTTATATGTACATCAATGAAAACGGAACGGTAACGACGAAAGACCTTGTAGATGAGTTCGGGATCACACCGCGAACGATACAACGTGATCTAAATGTGTTGCAGTTTAATGAACTCGTGTATAGCCCTTGCCGCGGTAAGTGGACAACAACAGGAAAGAAAGTGAGAATGACCTCATAATGAACAAATAATTGTATGTAAATAAATACATACCCCTTTCTAATTCGTTAGAAAGGGGTCTTTTCTGCGCCAAAAACAGCACTATTTTTCAGTATCTACTTGATATGTTTTTAACATTTCTACTTCTTCATCTGATAGCTCTCGGTATTGTCCAAGTTCTAGCTCTTCATCTAATACTAATGGTCCCATCTCTGTTCTCTTTAGGTAGACTACTTTTTTCCCTACCGCTTCAAACATACGCTTCACTTGATGGAACTTTCCTTCTGTAATTACAAGCTCGATTTCAGAAATCTCATCGCTTTTTAATATTGTAAGTGCACCTGGCTTTGTTTCATAGCCATCATCTAAAATAACACCTTTAGCAAACTCTTTTACATCCTCTTCTGTTACTACTCCTGCAACGTGTGCATAATATTTTTTCGGCACATGCTTTTTCGGAGATAACAATTGATGTGATAACTTCCCGTCATTTGTTATCAATAAGAAACCTTCCGTATCAATATCAAGTCGTCCAACTGGGAACGGATCAAAGATTGCATCTTCTAACTCTAATAAATCTATTACCGTTTCATGATTATCATCTTCTGTCGCTGAAATAACGCCTTGTGGTTTATGCAACATTAAATAAACAAACTCTTTATATTCCACAACTTCTCCGTGAATCATAACTTCTTGCTCTTCTACATTTACATGAACCTTCGCATCTTTCACTGGCGTTCCATCAATTTTTACAACGCCGTCTTTCAATAATTTCTTTACTTCTTTTCTACTTCCATATCCCATATTTGCTAATAATTTATCTAATCTCACGTTTTTCACCTTCTTTGTTTATCATAGAAAAGGGGACGTAATTACGCCCCTTTTGATTTCAACTTTATTTTGAATCTATTGCCAAGTTTACGTTGGATTTTCTCTAACGCTTCTCCGCCAAATACTCGTTCAAGTACTCCTGTGCGAATTGCTAACAATCCATACACAAGACCACCAATACCTGCACAAACCACAACTGTAATAAGAGCACCCATTCGGCCATCAGGTGAGATCATGAAGGACAGAGTCCATTGTGATAACTTTACAGCAATGACCATTACAAGTGTTAATACTGCAATTTGGAAAGTTCTCTTATATACAACACCAAATGAATAGTGTACATGTTTTTTGATTTGTCGATTCGTATACCATACGGAAGCTAAGAATCCGACTGCAGTTGCTAAAATCGCTCCAACTGTACCGAAATAACGAATAAAGATTACGTTACATACGAATTTCAAAATAACACCCATAATAAGCGCGACAATCGCATGTTTTTGTTGATTGATTCCTTGCAGAATTGCTGCTGTTACTGTAAATAAAGCGAATAATAACGCAACCGGTGCATACCACATTAATACTTGTCCACCTAGTGGATCTGAGTCATAGAACGCAGTATAAATTGGATATGCAAGTGTTGATATACCGACAACTGCTGGCAATGTTAAGAACATATTTGCCTGGAATGTTTGTGTAATTTGTAACTTTAAATAGCGGTATTGTTTTTCAGTAAATGATTTTGTAATCGCTGGTACAAGCGTTAAACTAAACGCTGTTGCAAGCGATACAGGAATCATAATTAATTTATGCGTCCACATTGTGAAAATACCAAGCGCTCGCTCTGCGATATCACCTTGGCCAATCGCTTGCATAATTGAGTTAAATGTCAATGTATCAATTTGTTGATATAAAGGAATTGTTAACCCAATTACAACGTAAGGAATCGCATATGCAAATAATTCTTTAAATAATTGAACCGTACTCACTGTCGATTCTGGTACAGTTTGTTCAATTAAATATTGATCCAAATATTTTTTACGTTTTAACCAGTACCAAATGAGTACACCGAGCGCTCCAACTGCTGAAACGAACGCAGCAAATGTCGCTACCCCAACTGCTGTTGCAACTGTACCGCCAAGTACTTTAATAACGATAAAACTACCCGCTAATAAAAAGACGATACGAATAATTTGTTCAATAATTTGCGAAACAGTAGTCGGTCCCATCGATTGGTGACCTTGGAAATAACCACGAATTAAACTCGCTGCTGGTACAACAATAAGTGCAAAACTTACAAGACGAATAATCGTCGTAACTTCTTCTACATTACTGTGTATACTTTGTTTACCAAGCATTGCTTCTGCAAACAGTGGCGCTGTCATGTATAGAACTAGGAACGAAAGAACTCCTGTTACTATCATCATAACCATTCCCGAACGGAACATTCTCCGGCTCGTTTTATAATCGCCAAGCGCATTATATTTGGAAACAAATTTTGAAACAGCAAGCGGCACCCCTGCCGTTGCAATACTTAAAAAGATCGTATATGGAATGTATCCATATGTATAGAGCGTTCCGCCTTCTGTACCTACTAATGCATGAAACGGAAAGACGTAAATCATGCCTAAGAACTTTACTAAAAATGTCCCTAACGTAACAATAAGCGTTCCGCGCAGAAATTTCGAATCGGACATACAAAAATCCTCCTACATCTACATAAAGTGAAACTTTAATCAGTGTGGGTGTTCTTCCCCACTGATTATTAGTTGAACTATTCGAGCATTTATGGGCTACCAAATTCCCTTTTTATTTCTCTTACATCTTAAGGTTTTAGTCTTCTTACCCACAAATAGCAGGATAGTGCTGAACTCTAACTTTTGTATTGTACCACAATTCTCTCCTTAAGCAGTACTTCACTCTATTTTTCTTTTAAGGGAAAACATGCTATTCTTTTAGGCAGGAAATGTAGAAAATGAGGTCGATATATTATGCATTATGATGTTATTGTCATCGGCGGCGGGCCTTCTGGGCTAATGGCTGCAATCGGTGCTGCAGAAGAAGGCGCAAGTGTCTTACTTCTTGATAAAGGAAATAAACTAGGGCGTAAACTTGCGATTTCTGGTGGTGGTCGTTGTAACGTAACGAACCGTCTACCACTTGATGAGATCGTTAAACATATACCAGGAAACGGTCGCTTCTTATACAGCGCTTTTTCTATTTTCAATAATGAAGATATTATTACATTCTTCGAAAAGCTTGGCGTGCAACTAAAAGAAGAAGATCATGGTCGCATGTTCCCTGTATCAAATAAAGCACAATCAGTAGTAGACGCACTTTTAACACGATTAAAAGACTTAGGTGTAAAAATCCGTACGAATACACCCGTTGAAACAATTGAATATGAGAACGGTCAAACGAAAGCAGTCGTACTGCAAACTGGCGAAGTGTTAGAAACGAATCATGTCGTTATCGCTGTTGGCGGAAAATCCGTTCCTCAAACTGGCTCTACTGGAGACGGATACGCTTGGGCTGAAAAAGCTGGGCATACAATTACAGAGCTATTCCCAACAGAAGTACCAATCCTTTCAAACGAACCATTTATTCGTGATCGCTCCTTACAAGGTCTTGCTTTACGCGATGTTAACTTAAGCGTATTAAACCCAAAAGGAAAAGCTATCATTTCTCACAAAATGGACATGCTCTTCACTCATTTCGGCCTATCTGGTCCTGCCGCTCTTCGTTGTAGCCAATTCGTCGTGAAAGCACTGAAAAAGTTTAAAACGAATACGATTCAAATGAGTATCGATGCATTGCCAGAAGAAAATAGTGAACAACTATTCCAGCGCATGCTGAAACAAATGAAAGAAGATCCGAAAAAAGGGATTAAAAATGTATTAAAAGGTTATGTTCCTGAACGTTACTTCCTATTCTTATTAGAAAAAAATGAAATTGATGGCAGCGAACAAGCTGGACAAGTTTCTCACGAGAAAATTCGTGCACTTGTGAAAGACTTTAAAGAGTTTACTGTGAATGTAAATGGTACGCAGTCAATTGAAAAAGCATTCGTTACTGGCGGCGGTGTATCCGTTAAAGAAATTAACCCGAAAGAAATGTCTTCTAAATTCACGAACGGCGTATATTTCTGCGGAGAAGTTCTTGATATTCACGGTTATACTGGCGGCTATAATATTACATCTGCTCTCGTTACTGGTAGAATTGCCGGAACAACGGCTGGAGAAAACGCGAAAATGCAATATTAAAAAAGAAACAGGGCTTCCTGTTTCTTTTTTTATAGGTATATGAAATTATATAAGCGATTTGGCAACATATATCAGCGATTTCTTAAATATATCGACTTACCGAAAATAAGCGACAAATATACGTTCCTCCTAACTTCCCATTGCTTTTTTGTTGCTTTATATACCTTAGTACCTTTATATTTTATATTGTTGAATATTTGAAAAAGGGTAAGGGGAAAAAATATGAGAAAAAAAGTCATGATGTCTTTAATGCTAATGACGTTTCTTTCTGCGGTAGAAGGAACGATTGTTAGTACAGCGATCCCTCGTATAACGAGTGATTTGTCAGGCGTCGAACTTGTTAGTTGGGTATATGCAATTTATATGCTTGCAACAGCTGTTTCGACTCCAATATACGGAAAGTTAGCTGATTTATTCGGCCGTAAAAAAGTTTTACTCATCGGAGCTACAATCTTCTTAATCGGTTCTGCGCTTTGCGGAGTCGTTACATCAATGGAACAATTAATCTTCTTCCGTGCTCTTCAAGGTATAGGTGCTGGTGCTGTTATGCCGATCACAATGACGATTATTGGAGACTTATATAGCGAAGCGAGAGACCGCGCGAAAGCACAAGGTTGGATGAGTGCCGTTTGGGGTGTATCGGGTGTTATCGGACCGTTAGTCGGTGGATTTTTAGTTGATTCTCTATCTTGGCGTTATATTTTCTTCTTAAACGTCCCATTTGGAATTATCGCTTGCTTAATGATCGCCATTTACTACAAAGAATCTATTAAGCCCGCTAAACACCATATCGACTATCTTGGTGCAACAGTCTTCTCATTAAGTACGATCGCTCTACTATATGCATTATTAACAGGTAGCAGTAAGCAAAACTGGGGCGACATAACAATTATCGGCCTATTAATCTTTGCCGTCGTTTCATTCATTATTTTCTTATTCATCGAGAAAAAATCTCCGGAACCATTAATTCCGCTAGCACTTTTCTCTAACCGTACATTATCTACAATAAACATATTAACGCTCATTGCTGGCGCAATGATCATTAGTATTACAATGTACCTTCCAATTTGGAGCCAAGGTGTATTAGGAAAAAATGCGACAGAAGCCGGACTTATTTTAATGCCAATCCCTGTTATGTGGACATTTGGCGCTATTTTCTCTGGTAACTTAGTAGGCAAATTAAAAACGAAACAAATCATTTTACTTGGAGCTAGCATTTTATCAGTCGCTACGTTCTTATTATTTACATTATCAACAAATTCACCATCGTTCCTTATCTATGTAGCAGTCGGATTATTCGGATTAGGAATGGGGCTTGTGACACCTATTTATATGGTAACAATTCAAGCAGCCGTACCAGCTCATACACGCGGAACAGCCGTTGGTTTAAACACATTTATTAATACATTTAGTCAAACGTTAGGTGCTGCAATCTTTGGCACAATCTTTAATACGATGATTCATGCACGCGGTATTCAAAACCTTGATCTTGTATCTGGTGGCGGACACGGAGGAACTACAGCAAACGTAGTAACCGAATCGCAAGAGGCATTAGCATCAAGTGTACACGTCATTTATATGAGTACTTTCGTATTAGCAGTATTTACACTAATTATCGCTTGGATTTTATTAAAACCAGCTACTCAAACAAGTGAGCAATCATAAAGAGGATGACCATTTTGGTCATCCTCTTTTTACTCTTCATTCTCCACAATATGTTTCAGCATAGATAATTTATTATCCCAAAAACGTTCATAATATGAGAGCCACTGTTGTAATTCCTCTAATGGTTCTGGATGCAAACGATATATCTTCTCTCTTCCGCTTTTTCTTCCGCTTACTAAATTCGCTTCCGAAAGAATATGAAGGTGCTTTACAACCGCAGTACGACTCATCGGAAAATGATCCGTTATTTTGGAAATCGGTAACTCTTTATCACTTAATAACCGTATTACTTCTCGGCGGGTTGGATCAGCAATTGCTTGAAATACATCATATTTCGCTGCTGATGAAGACACTTAGCCTTCAACAACCTTTTTCAGTTTTTCATTTACAATCGCTACCCAGCCGCCACTCATTCTATCGCGAATAATAGAGCTCTTCGCATTCGCTTTCGGAAGAATTTCATCAGGATGTTTCCAGCCGCCGTGAATTAACGTAAATTCTGTTTTATTATCTCCTAGGTCTTTCAGATTAAATGAAACGACCCAGCCATCTGTATCCCATGAGAAAGATAGATGGTTTGGTTCATCAATTTTTAACACTTTACATGGTGATGGGCCAAATGGTGATTGCACATGAAATTCATGTCCTACCTCTAATACAAAATCATTCGGCATAAACCATGACGCAATCCCTTCTGCAGTTGATACTACATTCCATACTTTTTGAATACACGCGTTAAAAACGATCGTTTGTTTAATATCAGTTAATGTATTTTGTTGTTCCATTTTCATTCTCCTTTATTCGGCAATCAAATATAACACCTTTTGGTTATACTTTGATAATATAACACCTTTTAGTTTCATGTCAACGCTAGTTATTTTTTATTGTTGAGAAATTCTCAACATTTTTTCAACAGGACAAACACCCTCTGAGCATTCCCTCATAATATACTCACAAAGGCAACAAAAAATAAAAACTTCTCTCAACATGAAACTCCATCATTCATCTTGAAAGAAGTGCCTTACGTATATCATGCGTATTTCGTCTCTCCTCCTTCCCTCAGGGACACTACGCGAGATATGAAAAATCAGAAGGAATATGCCCACCATTTGAGTAGGTAGTTATTTCTCTTCTCCTCAACATTTCCTTAGGAGCGAAATGACTACCAACTCACTTTTTTCAAACAAAAATAAAAAGGGGATGAAAGCTATGTTCTATTGCATTAATTGCTCTGACATTCACCATGAAAAACATCCGAATGATAAAGTATTCAAAAACGGTTTTTATATCGATCCATTTTTAGGTGATCGTTATCACCTTGGTATGTGTACAGATGCCCAAAACCATGAAACAGGGGAGCCTCTTTTAGCGAAAAAGAAATTAGGCACAACTCAATCTATTATGAACGTATTACCGACACATGTTGTCCCAACATAAAACATAAAAAAGAGCTGGCTCACCCAGCTCTTTTTTATGTTTTATAAACGATCATTGCTGAAAAACAATAAATTTGGTTTTCGTCATCATTAATGGAAACACCGACTTGGTACTTAATATCTACAAAATTACTATCATCAATCTTTTTCAAAAAAACATTTACAGCGTCTTCTAAGTCTTTTTCGTGACTTTCATCAAACACTTTCACACGAATCATGTTAACACCATCCTAGATCGCAGCCCTCCGCCGCTTGATTATTGCCACGGTGCGTATCTATGATGCGATAAAATTTTCCGTCTTCATATATATATCCGTCTTCTAACACATATTGTTTACCTTCAGTATAGACATAAAACTTACCTATCATAAATTTACTCGTATATAATTCCAAATAATCCGGTCTAAATTTAGCTACAACTTTATTTGTAATATCAATTCTTATTGTGCGCCCCACCTTCTCTCCCTCCCTTGCAAAGAACGGATTTAGGTATATTGTATTAACGATTTTACATTTTATGCTTAAAAATAAGTGGATATGCCTTCTTTCTTCGTCTGTACTATTTTTCAAAAAAATCATCAATAAATAAGAGCAAAAAAATATATAAAAAAAAAAGAGTTTTTACTTATTGACTATAATATCAACATTATGGTATTATATAAAATTTGACATTTTCACTCACTTGTGCTATCATTAAAAGTGGTTACCACATATGGAGGTGGATGATTTGTTTCAAATTGGCGATAAAATCGTTTATCCAATGAACGGCGCAGGAGTCATCGAAGCCATTGAAGAGAAAGAAATATTAGGAACAACACGTCAATATTGTGTGATACGTATCATTAGTAAAGACATGCAAATAATGCTTCCTATGGATCAATTACAAAAATCAGGTATTCGTTATATCGTAGATAAAGGTACATTAGATGTTATACTTCTTGAGTTTCAAAACGGGGAATCAGACACATCACTTTCCTGGAAACAGAGATATACAATGAATATGGAAAAAATGAAAAACGGCAATCTGCAAGATAGCGCAGAAGTTGTTCGCGATTTACTTCGCCGTAATAAAGAGAGAGCATTAAATGCGAGCGAAAAACAAATGCTAGATAATGCACGCAAAATGATGATTAGCGAAGTTGCACTTGTGCAAAATGTTTCTGAACATCAAGCAACAGAATTTCTTCAAGATACAATTAATCATTAAATTTAAAATAGCCGACCGCTATTTTTTTTTGCAGAAAAAAGGACAAAGAGATAATCTCTTTGTCCTTTTTTATTAACCGCGCCCTGCTTGAAACGACGGGTATAAAGTCATTCCACCATCTGCAAATAACGTAATTCCAGTTACGTAACTCGCTTCTGAGGAAGCAAGCCACGTTGCGACTGCTGCAATTTCTTCCGGTTTTCCAATGTAGCCCATCGGTATCATACTTTCTACGTCAGCACGTTTTTTAGGATCAGCAAACTTTTCGGCATTAATTGGCGTATTTATTGCACCTGGCCCAATATTATTTACTCGAATACCTTTTGGTGCATATTCTAACGCTAACGTTTCTGTCATCAGTTTAATGCCGCCCTTACTCGCCGCATAGTGCACAAATAGTGGCCACGGAATTTTCTCATGAACACTCGACATATTAATAACAGAACCTTTAATATCATGTTCTACAAAATATTTAATCGCTTCACGGCTTCCTAAAAAAGCACCTGTTAAATTTGTATTGATTACTTTATTCCAATCCTCTAACGGCATTTCATGCGACGGGACCGCGTTTTCTATCCCTGCATTATTAATCATAACGTCAAGCGTACCAAACTCTTTCACAGCAGATTGAATGAGGTTCACGACATCAGATTCAACTGTCACATCACCTTTTACAGCAATCGCTTCTCCGCCTACTTTTTTAATTTCTTCTAATACATCATGCGCTTCTGACTCTCGTGAGCGATAGTTAATTACTACTTTTGCTTTCTCCTTAGCAAACCGTACTCCCATCGCTCTTCCAAGACCAGTTGCTGATCCTGTAATAACGACAACTTTTCCTGCTAAATCACTATACATTTCAATACCCCCTTTAACTTTTTGCAACACCTAACATTATTCCGGCTGCGATAATAAAAACGATACCGACAACAATCCCCGTTAATTGGCGTTTCGTTTTTCTTTCACCTAATATAAGAATCCCGCCAAGCGTTGAAATAATAATCCCCATTTGCGATAGCGAAAAACTTGTTGCCACTCCAACACGCGGCTGCGAAATGAATAAAAACATATTTCCAGCTGCCCAAATTAATCCTGGGATAATATTTCGTAGTGCATATTTATTAAATGGATGATGTTTAAACGTAAGCAAAACGCCCCCTAACACCATACCAACTGCTTGTGGCAATAAAGCTGACCAACCATCTACGTTAAATAGCCTAATCACTACTACGTAAACTAAATAACCGACTGTTGAAATCAATAAAATGATAATGCCCCTTTTAAAATTACCCGCCTGCTCTGCACTCTTTTCTTCTTCACTTTGAAGTGATGTTAAAATAACACCGATAATAATACAAACGAGAGCCAAAACACCAAGGACGACTGATATAGTCGTGGACCACTCATGAAATACGATGACTCCAAATAAAGTCGTCGCAACTAATTGCAGTCCTGTTGAAATGGGCATCGTTCTCGAAACGCCCATTAAATCAATACTTTTTAATTGATTCGCCTGACCAAGTGCCCAAAATAAACCTGACACAATTCCAACTCCAATAACAGTAGGAGTTAATACTGGCTTCATAAAAATATAAACAACAATCGAGAAAATAAGTGCCCCAAACGTTGTACCGAGCGTTTGACTATACGGTCCCCCGCCCAGTTTCACGTTAAATAGCACAATACTTCCCCAAAATATAGCCGGTAAAATCGCTAAAAGTATGTCCATCGCTCATTACCTTTCTTTACTAAATGTCATAAGTTATCACTCTGAATCATTAGAGTGAGCTTTTATTTTTTCTTTTTCCCGTTCACAAACTTTTTCTGCAATAGCACCAGAAACATTCTTTTCTCGCTCCACCTTCTTTATTTTTACGTGATCTAAATAATCTTCCAAAATAAGTGTAACTTTATCATTCGGCGGATTATGTGCACCTTGGAACGTAAGAAATTGTAGCGTAATTTCAAATCTAGGAACGAACTCACCGTTCTTACCGAGACGTTTTATATTTATAACGGAAGCACATTCATACTGATCTTCTGTCACTTGTCTAATAACTGAATAGTACCTATTTGATAATGCACTCTCTAACAGCTGCTCCCTCGATTCTTTCGCAAAAGAATCACTTGGAGAAGAGAAAAAGATTGCACATAGCATTGTAATAACTACACATATTTTTTTCATAACACCCTCCTTGTTCTATAAGTTAGTGTTCGCAAAACTTCCATAAAAAAACGACTTCCCTATGTAGGAAAGTCGTTTTAATGAATCCAATATTAACCACCGCTCACTGGTGGGATTAGTGCAACAACATCACCATCTCGGATCGTATCATCTTCATTCGCATATTCTTCATTAATCGCAACCATAGTTGATGCTGTCACTGGTACATTATATTCTTTAGCAACAACATCTTTTAACTCTGCAACCGTAATATTTTCTTTCTCTATTTGTAATTCACTTGTTCCTGCTTCCTCTTGCAAGTGCGCAAATAATAATACTCGAATCATACTTACAGCTCCTTCCCAGGCTCCCCTGCCGGATATGGCGTTTTTTCTAATTGATCACCAATCCATGAGTCTCCATCTTCCCAAAACTCCTTTTTCCAAATCGGAACAACTTGTTTTATACGTTCCATAATGTATTCATTCGCCTCATAGGCCGCTTTACGATGCGGTGTTGAAACAGCAACAACAACCGCGATATCAGAAATTTGCAGTGTACCGATGCGATGTGTAATCGCAACGTGTGTACCTGGCCACTTCTCTTTCACTTCTGAGCCAATTTTCTCTAGCATCTTTTCTGCCATCGTTTTATAAGCGACATATTCTAAGTATAATGTACGACTCCCTTTCGTAAACTCCCTAACCGTTCCAATAAATGTTGTAACAGCACCGCATTCGCGGCGAATAACCTTCTTTGCTACCTCTTCAATCGAGATTTCTGTATCAATTACTTCATAATACGTATTTGTCATTTCGTACTCCTTACCGTTTGTATAAACCAGTCTATATACAACTCTTCTTCTGTTATATGAAATACTTTATATTCTTCTCGTAAGTTTGCAGGTGCATCATGCCACGTAATAACCGCTACTATGTTTTCTACTTTATGTAAAAGTTCAACGTCTTCCGCAGAACGAAGTAATACTACTTTCGGATAGCTCTCTTTTTTATAGCCCTCTATTAAAATTGTATCCACTTCAAAAAACTCATATAAGCGAATAATTTCTTGCAAGGACCATTCCTCTCTTAATGACGACAGTGAAAGTAATCCAGCGCCTTCTACACTACTGACAACAGCCCCAGCCTTTCGGTGCCTTTCACTATCTTTTTGCGCTACTTCTGGAAAACCTCCGTGCCCGTGATGCTTAATTGTAGCAACTTTCATGTTTCGTTCAGCTAATGCATACACAATTTTCTCAACGAGCGTTGTTTTCCCGCTATTTTGATATCCTACTATTTGTAAGATTGAAGGGGCTTTGCCCATGGCCAATCACATCCCTCGTCGTGCTCTAACAATAATACAGATACTTTCATCCCTGCTTCAAATCCTCTCGTTCCTCCAGGCAACACAATAAAAGCATTCGCATCGGCGAGTGAAGAGACCGCACTCGATTTATCTAAACCGACCGGCATCGCTTGTAATGCCCCGTCTACGATTGTCACGTTTGCTCTTACAAAACGAGTAAACGGATTTGGCTTCGGAAAATCTTTTTGTAAAATAGCATCCGCTCTATATACGTGGGGTTCTTTCGCATACAAATATGTTTTTATAACCGGATGCACAAATAGCTCAAAGCCTACGTAGCAAGCTGACGGATTCCCTGATAAACCGAAAAGTAACTTTCCGTCAACTTCAGCTACTGTCGTTACACTTCCTGGTCTCATCGCTATTTTATTAAAGAGTACATTCGCTTGTAATCTTTCATAAATAGCCGGCAAGTAGTCATAATCCCCTACCGACACACCGCCTGTCGTAATTAAAATATCAACCTCATTCATCGCTGATTGAACAGCTGCAAAGCATGCATCTAACTCGTCGGCAAGTTGGCCATAATAACGAACTTTCCCTCCGACTTTCATAATTTGAGCGGCGATCATATACGAGTTACTATTTCTAATTTTCCCCGGCTGTAACGACTCGTGTACCTCTAGCAGTTCACTTCCTGTCGTCACAATACCAACAACAGGCTGTTTTACAACCTTCACAGTACTATATCCAAACGTCGCTAATAAGGCCGCAACACCTGGATTAATTGCAACACCTTTCTGAACGAGAACTTGATTTTTCTTTATATCTTCTCCTTTAAATGACACATTGTCACCACTATGAAAAGGACGCTTTAACTTCATATATGTTTTTCCGTTCTTCTCAAAACCTTCCGTCAACTCTAGCATTACGACTGCATTACAATCCTCTGGAATAGCTGCTCCTGTCATAATACGAACCGCCTGAAAATGTCCTACTTCTTCTGTAAAAACAGATCCTGCCCCGATTTCTCCTATTACTTCAAACTCAATCGCATTCTCTTGATTTGCTTCTTTCGTATCTTCTGCTCGAATCGCGAAACCATCGTAAGGAGAACGATCGAAATGAGGAACGTCATGATCAGAGATAACATCCTCCCCAAGAATTCTCCCGTAACTTTCCGTAATAGAAACCTCTTCTACTTCACCATGCTTCACATATTCCATTACTCTCTCTACTGCCTCAGCAACTTGAATTGGAATTCGTTTTTCTATCATCGTTTCTCACCTCATATTTGCAATTTTTTTTATCTCGATTAAACTTTATATATTAAATAGAAATTACTTCAAGGAGGAATTCCATGTCTTCATTCACACACTTTAATGACCAAGGACGCGCGAAGATGGTTGATATAAGTGACAAAAAAGCAACCGTCCGAACAGCAATTGCGTGCTCTAGCATTGTCGTTACAAAAGAAATTTACGATAAAATCTCTCACAATGAAATTGGGAAAGGTGACGTATTAGCAGTTGCACAAATCGCAGGTATTATGGCTGCGAAACGCACTTCTGATATTATCCCAATGTGCCATCCTTTATTATTAAAAGGTGTTGACGTTTCTTTCGATTGGAAACAATCCGAAGAACAATATCGATTACTTATTGAAGTAAAAGTTAAAACAGAAGGTAGCACCGGTGTTGAAATGGAAGCTTTAACAGCCGCTTCCGCTACAGCTCTTACTGTGTACGATATGTGCAAAGCTGTTGATAAAGGTATGATTATTGGCGAAACTTACTTATTTGAAAAAACAGGTGGAAAAAGTGGAGATTATACGAGAAAGTCTTAATCTTCTTTCCGTTGAACCTAAAGGGCTCCCTTTAGGTTCAACCTATATATCTTGCATATAAGCGTTTTGCTATATTTATATCATTCGTTCCATGAATGAACGCCCTGCCATCTGTAAATAAAACAAAACGAAATTCCTCCACCGGAAATGATAATAAATACGGAGTAGCTTTTACATCCACACTTCTTTGTAAGCGCTTTTTAATTTCTTCTAAATTAAATTCATTCCGCACACCTGGACGGATTTGTACTGTATTTCGGCCACATAACACTTCTGTTTTCGTTTGTGCTTCAAATGTTAAACTCGGATATGTACGTAATCTTCCGCAAGATAAACATGTGTCTTTTTTCTGCCTATTCACTTTAAATGCCATCTGTTGATTATTCCAAAGATCAAACGATAACATCGTTTCGCGAAGTGCCCCATAGTCTTCTACTAATATTTTCAGCGCTTCCGTTATTTGATGCGCAACTACTAATTGTACTGCCGGCTGTATAATACCAGCCGTATCACATGTTGCCCCGCTCGCTGGATGTTCCATTAAACAGCGGAAACACGGTGTTTTTCCTGGTAAAATTGTATACGTTACTCCGTAGCTTCCGACACAACCACCATATATCCACGGAATATTATACTTTTGTGAAATATCATTAATAAGAAGACGCGTTTCAAAATTATCTGTCGCATCTAATATTAAATCTACATCATTCACTAGCTCTTCCATTTCTTGCACTGTTACATCAGTCACAACCGGATTTATTTTCACCTCAGAATTAATCGCTTGTAAATGCTCTGCTGCTGCTACCGCCTTTGGTTTATATTGCTTTGCATCTTCTTCTGTATATAATTGTTGCCTTTGTAAATTACTCCATTCTACATAATCACGATCCGCAATTGTTATTTTGCCAACACCTGCTCTAACAATTGCTTCTGCATTCGCTGCCCCGAGAGCACCAGCGCCGATAATAAGCACATGCTTCTCTCTAATTTTTCTCTGACCTTCTTCTCCAACACCAGAAAATAATATTTGTCTTGAATATCGCTCCTGCATACGATAGCCCCCCTTTCTTATCCTCCTATATAAGACATTTCAAT
The DNA here is from genome assembly GCF_052947655.1 of Bacillus pretiosus. NCBI lineage: Bacteria > Bacillati > Bacillota > Bacilli > Caryophanales > Bacillaceae > Bacillus > Bacillus pretiosus. The sequence goes on from NZ_CM129593.1 coordinate 4,560,433, forward strand.
TTTCGGACGATTCTTTGCACTTTCTTCTGTCCGCTCATCCGAATACCTGTCTTTTCTATTCATCCATACATCTTGTATAACGCTTACTAACTCATCATCCGAAAGATTTCCTCTAAGAAGTTCCCTTACATCCAATCCTTCTGTCGCAAATAAGCAAGTATAAAACTTTCCATCTGCCGAAATTCTTGCTCTCGTACAAGAGGAACAAAATGACTCTGAAACAGAAGTAATAAAACCGACTTCGACATTTGTTCCAACGTAACGATATCGCTTCGCAACTTCACCGAAATAATGCGCTTCGGCTGGCTCAAGTGGATACACACTATGAATCATTTCAATTAATTCTTGCTTTGTAACGACTTGATCAAAGTTCCATCCATTTGTACTACCAACATCCATAAACTCAATAAACCTAAGTGTGATTCCTTGCTCTTTAAAATAAGCAGCCATCGGAAGTACTTGATGGTCATTCATCCCTTTTTTCACAACCATATTTACCTTTACATCAAGCCCGGCCTCTTTTGCAGCCATAATTCCCTTTATAACAGGTTTCGTATTGATATTCCGGCCATTAATGTCCTTAAATACATCGTCATCTATTGCATCCAAACTAACATTTACTCTATGTAATCCAGCTTCTTTTAATGCTTTTGCTTGTTTCGTTAAATGAATTGCATTTGTCGTTAACCCTATATCTACTAACCCTTCAATTTTCACGAGACGAGCAATAAGTTTTGTTAAATCTTTACGCAGTAGTGGTTCGCCACCAGTAAGTCTAATTTTTCGTACACCGATGCTAACAAATAGTTTTGCCAAACGCTCAATTTCATCAAACGTCAGTAAAAACTCATCTTTCAAAAAAGCATAATCTGGCCCAAAAACTTCCGCTGGCATACAATATGTACATCTAAAATTGCAACGATCAATGACAGATATGCGCAAATCTTGAAGTGGGCGTCCAAAAAAATCTGTAACCATCTCCTGCATCGCCACCCTCCCTTTCTGTCAAATTTCTCTCTTTTCATTCTATTATAATATATTTTCGAACTGCGATGTTTTTGCTCAAGTGAATAAAGTGAAACTTTCCTAACCAATTAGACTACCTACAAATAACAGGATAAAAAACCTTGAAGCATAAAAGCTCCAAGGTTTTCTTCCTATTAACTTAGTCTAATAATAGTTAGAGTAGCTCCTGGCGTTGCCGTAGATAATGTAGCTATTGCAACTAATCCAAATAACTGCAGACTAATGGCAGCTCCAGCAGGCAAATTAGCAATGATTGTCGCATTAAATGAACCTGTAGCTATTGCTGGTGAATTTATTGTTCCTGCAAGCGGACTGCCATTTACAGTTATACGAGAACTTACAAGTAAAGAGGCTGTTAAATTTATTGTATAAGCTATATAGTAATTCCCCGCATTCGCAACCGTAAATACGGTATTTCCTCCGCTAACGGTAATTCCTGGTCCAATATTTTGATTGTTCGGTAATGGTACATTTGTACCACCTAATAAAACGGAAATAGCGGTTCCTGATGTATTATTCGCAAATGCATACGTTGCAGTTGTACTAACTCCGGTCACACCCGTTGCTCCAGTGGATCCCGTCGGGCCTTGTGGACCTTGAATTCCTTGTGGACCTTGTGAACCAGTAGCTCCCGTATCCCCTGTCGGGCCTTGTGGACCTTGCAACCCTTGCACGCCTTGCGGACCGGTTGGACCTATTTCTCCTTGTACACCTTGAATTCCTGTTGGGCCTTGTGGACCGGTCGGCCCCTGCACTCCTTGGATTCCTTGAATTCCCTGTGGACCTTGTGCTCCTGTTGCTCCTGTCGCACCTTGAATCCCTTGTGGGCCTTGATCTCCTTGTACTCCTTGTGGACCGGTTGGGCCTTGGATTCCTTGCGGGCCTTGGATTCCTTGTGAGCCTTGATCTCCCGTTGCTCCCGTTACTCCTTGTATCCCTTGGGGACCTTGAACACCTTGCAGACCGGTTGGACCTATTTCTCCTTGTACACCTTGAATTCCTTGGGGTCCCTGTAAGCCCGTCACACCAGTTGCTCCTGTTTCTCCTGTCGCTCCTGTCACTCCAGTTGAGCCTGTCGCCCCGGTATCTCCAGTTGCTCCTGTCACACCGGTTGCTCCTGTTGGTCCAGGTGGTCCACCGGATGGACCTGTCACTCCAGTCGGACCTGATGGCCCCGTTGGACCACTTGGTCCTGCTGGTCCTCCAGAAGGACCAGTTACCCCTGTTGGACCGGTTACTCCTGTCGGGCCTGTAGTTCCTTCCCCTGTCGCTCCGGTTACACCCGTATCTCCTGTTACTCCGGTTGGACCTTGGCCCCCTTGAATTCCCTGTGGCCCCTGCACTCCTTGCGCACCCGTTGGACCTTGAATTCCTTGAATACCTTGCACGCCCTGTGTTCCCATTGGACCTGTTGGGCCTATTTCCCCTTGAGTACCTTGCACTCCTTGCGGGCCCTCTGGACCTGTTGCTCCTATATTCCCTTGTACACCTTGAATTCCAGTTGCTCCTTGTGCTCCTATTGCTCCTGTTACACCTTGTGGTCCTATAGCCCCCTGTATACCTTGTGGACCTTCTGGACCTGTTGCTCCTATTAGCCCTTGGATTCCCTGTATACCTTGCGGACCCTCTGGACCTGTTGCTCCAGCTGGTCCTGGCACCCCTTGTATTCCTTGCGGACCTTGAAGTCCTTCTGGGCCTTCTGGTCCTGTTGGTCCGATCTCACCCATCGGGCCTTGAATCCCTTGAACTCCTTGTGGTCCCGTTTCTCCTGTTGGACCCGGTACTCCTTGTATACCTTGTGGACCTTGATCTCCTGTTGCCCCTGTTACACCTTGAGGCCCTATAGCTCCCTGTATACCTTGTGGACCTTGATCTCCTGTTGCTCCTGTTATCCCTTGAATTCCCTGAACTCCTTGTATTCCTTGTTCACCAGTTACGCCCGTCGGACCCGGAATACCTTGAATACCTTGCGGACCTTCTGGACCTGTTGGTCCAATTGGCCCTTGAACCCCTTGTATTCCTTGCAATCCCTGTGCTCCTGTTTCTCCTGTACTTCCAGTCGGTCCTGTATTTCCCGTTACTCCAGTTACACCTGTACTTCCTGTTACCCCTGTATTTCCAGTTGCTCCCGTCGCACCTGTACTTCCACTCGGTCCACCTCCTGGACCTGTCGCACCAGTTGCCCCCGTCGGACCTGGTGGTCCTCCAGATGGACCCGTTATCCCTGTTGGACCTGTTATTCCAGTTGGGCCTGTAACCCCTTGACCAGTTGCTCCTGTTGTCCCCGCACTTCCACTCGGTCCTTGTGGTCCTTGTATCCCTTGCGCTCCTTGTATTCCTTGTGGACCTGTTGCACCTGGTACCCCTTGCACACCTTGAATTCCTTGAGGTCCCTCAGGTCCAGTCGCTCCAATCGAACCTTGTAACCCTTGTATCCCCTGTATACCTTGTGCCCCAGTCGCTCCTGTTGGACCAATCGGACCTTGTAACCCTTGCACTCCTTCTGGTCCTGTCGCTCCTGTAGCTCCCTGTGCTCCCCTCAATCCTTGCGGCCCCTGCTGTCCTTCTGGTCCTGTTGCCCCTATTGGTCCAACTGGTCCTTGTATCCCTTGCACACCTTGAGGTCCTGTCGGGCCCATCTCCCCCATCGGACCTTGTAATCCTCTTGGCCCTTGAGGGCCAGTCGGACCTTGGGAACCAGTTGGACCAGTAATCCCAATGCCAGTAAATCCCGTTGGAACGGGTGGAAAGGTAGGACCAATAAGATTTGGTGAAATTCTGAAATTAGAGTTTAATGAATGTTTTTTATCGCGCTCTCTCACACTTTCACCACCTGCACACCATCTTTTTTACATTAAACAAACCTCTTCTTCTTAATATGTATTTACAAAAACAAACTCAAAGACTATTTTTATTTGAAATAATAAAAACTCCCTTAAATCCTTAAGGGAGTCCAGCAATTGAATCCATATTATCTGTATTAGGGACAGCTTGTGCTATACTCGATGCATTTACACTTTGCCCCATATTTGTTCCTGTTACAGTACCCGCAGGAGTGCCTCTTGTATATGTTGTCGTCACCGAATCACCCGGCTGTAAACAAAGCTTCGTCTCCGTCCCTATTACTGTAACAACGTCGATCCAAGTGCACCCCATTGAGCCACTATACGATTTCGTAGCAGTAAATGACGTATCACTCAAATTATCACCAGTAAATATATTCCCAGTGTTATTCACAATAACAAACTCTTTTATATGAGCAGGCATAATTACACTCTACCTTTCCTCTATGAACCTAATGTACGTGTACTCGTTGCTAATGGTGGAAGAAATACTGATGTTCGAATCACCGCTTCTGGCTGCCTTTTCCCATTTAAAAAAATAGCCGCACTCGATCCTCCAGCACCTGCATATATTTTTGCTACAGCTAAAGGTGAGATATCATAACAGTCACCGACATTAACAGCCCCTGTATTATTAATAATTTTTACTTTCCGCAAGTTAATCCCCATTTACCTATCCCCCTTTTGTACACTGTATGCAAAAGAAAAAAACTTGAAACAAACACGTTTCAAGTTTTTTTAGCTACTTATTTCGTTTCACCTTCATATTGAAGCATACCGCCAACCATGTTCATTGTTTTAAATCCTTGCTCATTTAAATAATGGCATACATTTTCACTGCGCATTCCCGAGCGACAAATAAAGATATATTCATTCTCTTTATCAAAGAAATCTACTTTATTTGGGATATCACCCATTTTAATATGTACAGCTTCTGGAATTTTCCCTGCCGCTACTTCTTCATCTTCCCTTACGTCTACTAAAAATAACGTTTCTCCATTTTCTAAACGCTCTTGCACTTCTTCTGTAGTAATTGTTTTAACTTCTGTCATATGTCGTTCCTCCTTATATACAATAAAACCTTTAGTCTCTTCCTTAAACAAGCATATCTAGTCAATTTTAGCATGCGAAAGAAAGAACGCAAAGAATGGAAATTTTATTTCTCAATTTTCTCGCAAAACTTATTCTTTACAAACATAACTCGTGCATTGTATCCTCAATATACTTGTTTTATGAAAGGAGCCAATGAAAATGACACTTTTTCTTTTCATTACGGGCATCATTTTCTTAATCGCCGCAATTATTGCACTTAGTATGAAGAATAATAAAAAGATAAAATCACCACAAGAAATGTCATTCTTATTTCTATTGCTTAGTATCGCATTCTTCGGTATAGCAATTGCCACATATATTTTCCGTCTACAAATCATGTAAAAAAAGGTGCCTACTACATACATCGCACCTTTTTCACACCATTTATTTTCTACACCAAACTAGATACTTTCCGATTTAAAAATTCATAAACTTTCTTTTCAAATAAATGAATATCAAATGCTCCTGCCATATGCCCATTTATACTTTCTATCTCATACACTTCCGCATACTTCCCTTGTTTTTGCAAAATGTCTACCATTTTATAATTATAACGTGACGGCTGAAGCAAATCTTGTTTGCACGGAATCATAAGTACATTTGCTTCTATGTTAGAAAGCGCCTCTTCTAAAGACGAAAATCCATGCGCAATATCATGTAATAAAACTGCTTTCGCAGTGTATATCCATGAATTTGCATCTACTAACTCTATACTTCTATATGTCACTTTATTTATTTCTTTCTCAAATGATGTTAATGCAGCAAATGTTTCATAAGGTTCTTTCTCTACACTATTACGAGGGAATGTCGTTTCATAAAAATGCTCATCAAATGCGTTCATAAACATCATTCTATTTGCTAAATGAAGTCCCTTCATTGGCTGCTCTTCTCCATATTTTCCGCCCTTCCAACTTGGATCCAGTTGAATAGCCTCAATTGCATTTTGCGCTACATTTACCGACGTAATAATTGGATTTTGCGGGTTCGTAATAACACCAATCATCCGCTCTACCATATGAGGATAATGAACAGCCCATTGCTGCGCAATCATCCCACCAGCTGACGGTCCCATTACAGCATGTAACCTTGAGATTCCCATATCTTTTATTAACTCATATTGCACACGAGCTACATCAAGAAATGTAAAAACCGGAAAATCCATCGCATATTCATCTCCAGTTTTCGGATGAATCGATTTCGGTCCCGTTGTAAACACATAAGGGTTCTTAACCTGCACATTACAAAGATTATCAGTACATATAACAAAATATTTATTTGTATCAACTGCTTTTCCCGGTCCAATTAAACCATCCCACCAACCAGACTCCTCATCATGCGCTGTATATTTCCCTGCCGCGTGACTCGTTGCACTAAAATAATGGCATACCAAAATCGCATTTGACCTTTCTCTATTTAAAGTACCATACGTCTCATACCCCATTTGAACAGGAATTCCCCTACCATTTTCAAACGTAAACTCTCTTAAAACAAACTTTTCCTTTTTTACAAATTGCACAGACTCGCCCTCTTCCCGACATAGTATGAACTGCTGCTTACTAAAGGATTTTTTCTATGCAAACTAATCTCCTCCTTCTTTTCATAAATAAATGAATAATATACAAAATTAGCCACAAAATAGCATTATATTACACAATCAAAGAGGGCATACATATGATTTGGAATTGGCTACGTAAGAAAAAAAAATCAAATACGACAGAGAAAAACGAAACAGATAACTCGGAGCAACAGCTTAACAACCAAGAGAATGATAACAAAGAACAGACTAGAAGTATGAAACATAATAAAGATAGCAATAGCGAGCAAAAAAAAGAGGAACACAAAGAGCCTTCTCAGGATCAGCAGCAACAACATTCTAAACAAAACGACTCAGATCAGAATCAACAACAAAACTCTAAACAAGACAACTCGAATCAGAATCAACAACAAAACTCTAAACAAAACGACTCGAATCAGAATCAACAACAACATTCTAAACAAGACAACTCGGATCAGAATCAACAACGAAATTCTAAACAAAACGACTCGAATCAGAATCAACAACAAAACTCTAAACAAAACGACTCGAATCAGAATCAACAACAACATTCTAAACAAAACGACTCGGATCAGAATCAACAACATTCTAATCAAGACAACTCGAATCAGAATCAACAACGAAATTCTAAACAAAACGACTCGAATCAGAATCAGCAACAACATTCTAAACAAGGGAACTCGGATCAAGATCAGCAGCAAAACTCTGGAAATAATAGTATTTATGATTTTACGAAACCAGAAAAAGACCGGATTCACTCTCTACAAGATTTAATAGAGAAACTTAAAAAATCTAGCGATTTTGTTAATTATCACACATCTGACGATGAAACGATGCCTTATTGGATTTCTTACTATCGCCCTTCGCTTGATGGAGAGAAATTACAAAAGTATTTAATGCCTACTCTTTTAGAACGACCTAACGCTTCACTAGAAGAGCTAAAAGAACATATTCCAATGAGCGGTATTACAATTACGAACGATTTACAAAAAATTGAGGATATGGTGTTAAAGGGACATGCGATTATTCAATTAAATCAGCAAGACCAAAAGTGTATGCTTGCAAACATTGCAATTGATACGTATCGGGCACCAAGCCCTCCTTTAAACGAATCGACTGTTATCGGTCCTCAAGAAGGTTTCGTAGAGGATATTGATACAAATATTAATTTAGTTCGAAAACGTCTTCCTGTTTTAGATTTACAAACAAAAGAAATGATTGTCGGCGAGTTTTCCAAAACAAAAGTTGTCATGATGTATTTAGACAACCTCGCTGAAAAAGAAAATGTAGATTTTCTCGAGGAGTCATTACGTGCTCTTGAATATGATCAAATTAATGATAGTGCTTATATACAAGAACTAATGGGTGAAAAGTCGATTTTCCCTCTCTATATCAATACAGAACGTACTGATAGAGTTACAAAAGCACTCATTGATGGGAAAATTGCTATTTTTGTGGATGGTTCTCCAAGTGTTCTACTTACGCCAGTATCCTATTTCGATTTTTTCATTTCACCAGAAGACTATAACGTTTCTTGGCTATACGCTACATTTTCACGCATTTTACGCCTTATCGCTGTTCTATTTTCAATTTGTGCTACACCACTATATGTTGCAATTTTAAATTATCATTATGAACTTATTCCAAGTGATTTACTTGAAACTTTGATTTTATCAAGGGCACAAGTACCATTCCCACCTTTAATTGAAGCACTCTTTTTAGAACTTGCAATCGACTTATTGAGAGAAGCTGGCGCGAGATTACCGATGAAAGTTGGTCAAACACTCGGAATTGTAGGTGGTATCGTAATCGGGCAAGCATCTGTACAAGCTGGTTTAACGAGTAATATTTTATTAATTATCGTTGCCTTATCAGCACTTGCTTCCTTTATTACACCTATTTATAAAATGGGTAATGCAGTTCGATTACTACGCTTTCCATTTCTTATGTTTGCAGAAATAGGCGGATTGTTCGGGATTTCTCTTGGATTTATCTTCTTATTTACGCATCTATTCAGACTTACTTCCTTACGTAAGCCGTACGCTTTGTTTTATCCGACGAGACAACAGTCGGTTAAGGACTCTTGGATTCGTTTTCCTTTAACGATGATTGATACAAGGGATGTACAAGCGAGGCCACAACATGTAAAAAAATCAGCAAAAGGAATTTCAACAAAACATAGATCAGACTTTGATGATTAAAGAACGAGGTGCATCGATGAGTAAAGTTCAAGAAAAATATCAAATATCTCCTGTCTTTGTCTTCTTCTTAATTCACGGTGCACAGTTTGGAGCTGGCGTTCTCGGCTTCGCTCGAATTACTGCCAAGGCCGCTGGATACGATGGCTGGATGGGCGTTCTAATCACAGGAATCTGTATCCAGATTCTTATATGGATGATGTATTTTTTATTAAAAGAAACAAACGGTAATTTAATCGACTTACATCGGCAAACATTTGGAAAGTGGCTAGGGAACGGCGTTAACATCATCTTTGCTGCTTATTTTTTAATCGTCAGTATTTCCGTCATTCGAACATACGTTGAAATTATTCAAGTGTGGATGTTTCCTACCGCTTCCACTTGGATGTTAACACTCTTTTTATGCTTAGTTAGCTATTACATTATTTCTTCTGGATTTCGTGTAATTACCGGTATTTGCGTCATCTCTGTTGGTGGTACATTAGGATATTTATTTCTAAGCTTATTCGTTTTGAAATATTCACATTGGGATAATTTACTACCTATATTCACACATTCTTTTTCAGACATTTTAAAATCCGCTCAACTGTCAATCTACAGTATGACCGGTTTTGAGATTTACCTCATGGTGTATCCATTTGTGAAAAAGCCTATGCAATCTCATAAATACGCCCAGCTTGGAGCACTATTTTCAAACCTTCTATATTTATTTAGTACCCTTTTAGCCTTTTCGTTTTTTAGTGAAAAACAATTATTAAAAACGATATGGGCCCAACTTTCTATGACCCAAGTCATTCAATTACCATTCATAGAAAGGCTAGAATATATTGCAATTTCAGCTTATGCCCTCGTTATTATTACAAGTTTTATTCTACCTTTGTGGGCGGCAACGAGAGCAACTCACGAAATATTCCGTGTAAAACAAAGAGGTGTTTTAATCGCTTTTATCATTATCACCCTCATTGTTTCACAACTTTTAACAAACAGACACGATATTAATAATTTTATTAGTAATGCATCAAAGGGGAGCTTTTGGCTCATTTATGTATACATCCCAATCCTATTTATCATTGTGTGGGTGAAAAGAAAATGGAAAAAATCAAAAATAAATTAATACTTATCTCTTGTATAACACTCATCAGTCTAACTGGATGTTTACAAAAAAATATTATCGATGACGTACACCTTATCCAAGGAACTGTCTTTGATGTAGCAAAAGATAATAAAATAAAGGTAACATTTGTTTGTCCTATTCAGCAAAAAGGGAACAAAGTTCAAGTTTTTGAAGGAACAGCAAATGCTGTAAAACAAGTAAAAGCAGACACATCTTTAGAGTCTTCTCAACCATTTGCTAGCGGGCAAATGCGAGTTGCTCTATTTACCACCCGAATTGCTAAGAAAGGAATGGTTGCTTCCTTCGATACATTAATTCGCGATGTAAACATTGGAAATGCCTTATATGTTGCTTTACTTGAAGGTAACGGTACTGAACTTTTAAAAGGAAAGTACACGACTTCATCCAACGTTGCAATTTATATAAAAAAAATGCTAGAACATAATATGGAAACCGGTCCTTTACCAACAGATAATCTGCATGTAGGAGCATTCCGTTATTATCAAGAAGGGCAAGACTACTATATTCCAATTTTAAAGAAACATGGTGATAAAATAAAAATCACCGGAATTGGTCTTTTTAAAAAGGATAAATATGTTGGTAAAATTGCAGAAAAAGATATGTTTGTATTCAAAGGACTTTTAGAGAAACATAAGTTGGATTCACATGAATTTAAAGCAAATCCTGGGTACGTAATGATTAATAATATTCGTTCTGTTCCAACATACGATATAAAAATAAAAAATGGAAAGCCTTCTTTTTCCATTCATGTTAAAATTGATGCTCGCATTCAAGAAGTATCAAAACAAATTAACTTAGAGAATGCTAAGAACACAAAAAAGATTGAGAAAGCCATCCAAAAACAATTGGATATACAAGGTAACAAGTTAATTAAGCAATTCAAATCTTTAGGTGTCGATCCGCTCGGGCTAGGAGCTAAATATAAGCAACATTATCGCCCATTCAAATTAGAAGAGTGGAGGCAAATGTATAAAGATGTTCCAGTTACTATAAAATACACCGTAAATATTACAAATTCTGGTGTAATTGAATGAGAAATGATTGAACTCCTCTCTCCAGCATGATACAACGGAAAGAGGAGTTTTTATTTTAGATAGAGAGAGAAGATATTTACGGGGGAGCTTATGTCTAAAAAATTAGTAAAGCCTATTTTAAATGGTATTTTATTTCTCGGCGTCTTTTTATTTGCTCATACATACTTAAAAAATGTTTCCTTCACACGTTATTTACTTGTCGTTATTCCAATGTTGCTCGTTGGTATGTTTGGCATCGATCTTCTTTTATCCATTTTAATAAAAGAAGAAAAATAACGAGCAAGGCCGTCCCAAAAATATTCCGGGATGGCTTTCTTTTATTAATAGGTTATGTTTTGTCGTTTAGTCGATATAATCTTTCCCTACCTTAACTAAAAGATGAAACTTTTGAACAGTCCTTTTTCATTTCATAATCACCTTATGTTACAATGAGATTCGGCACAAAGCGAGAAAGGATGAAACAACATGACAAACGAAAAAGGTTTAGATAAAGGATACGAACTTGTTGCAAAAATGCATGAAGAGTTCGGACACCCTGTGACAAATACTCCAACGAAATTAACAGAAGAACGTGCAAAAATTCGTGCTAGCTTTATGCAAGAAGAGCTAGAAGAATTTCTAGAAGCAACGACTGTTGAAGATCAATATGATGCACTAATTGACCTTATTTACTTTGCATTCGGAACGTTTGCCGAAATGGGCGTACGTCCTGATAAAGGATTCGAAATTGTAAATAACGCAAACATGGCAAAACTATTCCCTGATGGAAAACCTCGATTCCGTGAAGGGGACGGCAAAATTCTAAAACCAGAAGGCTGGCAAGCACCAGAACCACAGCTTCGTGCTGAAATCGAACGCCAGCGCCAAGAAGCTGAAAAAAACTGCTAGGATTTCCTAGCAGTTTTTTATTATGTCTTTTTTTCTGCAATTCATTAATGACCCACGTGTCCAGCGTGCCCTGCTGCTCCACTAATGCTAGCCGCTCCTGCTGCTGCTCCTGCTCCTCCTGCTCCAATTCCACCTGTCCAAGGAGAAGATTGTTGCTGTTGATATTGTTGGTATTGTTGGTGCTGTTGGTGCTGTTGGTGCTGTTGGTGCTGTTGGTGCTGTTGGTGCTGTTGGTGCTGTTGACCATGTTGGCCTTGATGACCGTGTTGACCTTGGTGTCCGTGTTGGCCTTGATGACCGTGTTGACCATGATGACCGTGTTGGCCTTGGTGACCATGATGACCGTGCTGGCCTTGGTGACCATGATGACCGTGTTGACCTTGATGCGTTTGATAAAGAACAGCCTGTGGATATATATGATGGTGTCCGTGGTGATGTACTTGTTGTTGATGGCCGTGTTGACCTTGGTGATGATGATGACCGTGCTGACCTTGTTGGCCTTGGTGATGATGGTGTCCATGATGACTATGTTGACCTTGATGGTGGTGATGTCCATGATGACCGTGTTGGCCTTGATGGTGATGATGTACATGATGACCGTGTTGGCCTTGATGGTGGTGATGTCCATGATGACCGTGTTGGCCTTGGTGGTGGTGATGTACATGATGACCGTGAACACCTTGCGGATAACCACCTACTCCACCTGCTACAACACCTACTCCCGGTACCGGAAATCCTGTCTGCACTCCTCCAACGAAAGAAGGAAATGTAGTTGGTACTCCTACTGGAATTCCTGTCTGTACGCCAGCTACTGATGTCGGAAATCCTCCTGTTACTGTAGGCATTCCAGCCCCTGATGTCGAAAACCCTCCCATTAATGTAGGCATTCCAGTTTGCATGCCCGCTACCGATGTTGGAAATCCCCCTGCTCCTCCACCCATCCAGCTCGGAATTCCACCGTACCCTTGTTGGCCAGCTCCTCCCATTAACATCATTTGTGTATAACTGTCCGATTCGCCTCCGAAGAAGCCATGTGGTGCATTATTGTCCATCCCTTTCATTCCTTTCACCTCTTCTACTCAATTTAGCCTACCTTTTTTATCATATTTCCTATAGAAAAATAGGTGTTTGTCTGTATTGGAATTCCGCTCTTTTATTTGTACGTAGTGGAATAGTTGAAAATTTAGATGAAAGAGATCCTGAAATTATTTTCTACACAAAAAAGCTCAGAGCATAAATGCTCTGAGCTTTTTTTTAGAATGAATTAGTTTGCAACAACGTTAACAAGTTTTCCAGGAACAACAATTACTTTACGAACTGTTTTCCCTTCAATTTGGTCTTGAATTGCTTCAAGTGCAAGTTGTTCCATTTCTTCTTTTGATGCATCTTTACTCATTGTTAGTTTCGCGCGAACTTTGCCCATAACTTGAACAACGATTTCAACTTCATCTTCTACAAGTTTAGACTCATCAAATGTTGGCCAGCTTGCATATGTGATTGTTTCATTGTATCCAAGTTTGCTCCATAGCTCTTCCCCGATGTGAGGTGCAACTGGTGCAATCATTTTCACGAAACCTTCTACATATTCTTTCGGAAGTGTTTCAGCTTTATATGCATCGTTAATGAATACCATCATTTGAGAAATCGCTGTATTGAAGCGAAGTTCTGCATAGTCTTCTGTTACTTTCTTCACTGTTTGGTGGTAAGCTTTTTCAAGCTCTTTATTTGGTGCATCCGTAATTTTCTCACTTAATTCACCGTTATCTTGAATGAATAGACGCCATACGCGGTCTAGGAAACGACGAGCTCCGTCAAGACCATTTTCAGACCAAGCGATTGAAGCATCTAATGGTCCCATGAACATTTCATATAGACGAAGTGTATCTGCACCGTGGCTTGCTACGATATCATCAGGGTTTACAACGTTACCTTTTGATTTACTCATTTTCTCGTTGTTTTCACCTAGAATCATACCTTGGTTAAATAATTGTTGGAACGGCTCTTTCGTTGGAACTACACCGATATCGTATAATACTTTATGCCAGAAACGAGCATATAGTAAGTGAAGTACAGCGTGCTCTGCTCCGCCGATATAAATATCAACTGGAAGCCATTGTTTTACTTTTTCAGGATCTACAAGTGCTTCACTATTGTTTGGATCGATGTAACGTAGGTAATACCAGCAGCTACCAGCCCATTGTGGCATTGTGTTCGTTTCACGACGACCTTTTTTACCAGTCTCAGGATCAACAACATTTACCCACTCGTCAATGTTAGCAAGTGGTGATTCACCTGTACCTGAAGGACGAATGTTTTCTGTTTTCGGAAGAACTAACGGTAATTCTTCTTCTTTCACAGCTGTCATTGTGCCATCTTCCCAGTGAATTACTGGAATTGGCTCACCCCAGTAACGTTGACGGCTGAATAACCAGTCACGTAGACGGTACGTTACTTTTTGATTTCCTGCGCTTGTTACTTCCAGCCATTCAATCATTTTTGCGATGGCTTCTTCTTTATTTAAACCATCAAGGAATGCTGAGTTTACGTGCGCACCATCACCTGTGTATGCTTCTTTCGTAATGTCTCCGCCTTTTACAACTTCCTTCATTGGAAGATTGAACGTTGATGCGAATTCATAGTCACGCTCATCATGAGCGGGAACTGCCATTACAGCACCTGTTCCGTAAGTTGCAAGAACATAGTCAGCGATCCAGATTGGTAATTTCTCACCATTTACTGGGTTAACTGCGTAAGCACCAGTGAATACACCAGTTTTCTCTTTCGCAAGTTCTGTACGCTCTAGGTCACTCTTCATTTTAACAGAGTTAATGTAAGCTTCTACAGCTTCTTTTTGCTCTGCTGTTGTAATGTCAGCAACAAGCGCATGCTCTGGGGCAAGTACACAGTAGCTCGCACCAAATAGTGTATCAGGACGCGTTGTGAAAACTGTGAATTTCTCGTCTGTACCATCGATGTTGAAGTGTACTTCTGCACCTTCAGAACGACCAATCCAGTTACGTTGCATATCTTTTAAGCTTTCTGGCCAATCAAGCTCATCTAGATCTTCTAATAGACGATCTCCGTAAGCTGTAATTTTTAACATCCACTGTCTCATCGGACGACGCTCAACTGGATGTCCACCGCGCTCACTCTTACCGTCAATGATTTCTTCATTTGCAAGTACTGTACCAAGTGCTGGGCACCAGTTTACAGGTACTTCATCAACGTAAGCTAAACCTTTTTCAAATAGTTTTAGGAAGATCCATTGTGTCCACTTGTAGTAGTTTGGATCTGTTGTATTTACTTCACGATCCCAATCGTAAGAGAAGCCTAATGCTTTAATTTGATTACGGAACGTATTAATATTAAGCTCTGTAAATTCTGCCGGGCTGTTTCCAGTATCAAGTGCATATTGCTCTGCTGGAAGACCGAACGCATCCCATCCCATTGGATGAAGAACGTTATATCCTTGCATACGCTTCATACGAGATAAGATATCTGTCGCTGTATAACCTTCTGGATGTCCTACGTGTAGGCCTGCACCTGATGGATATGGGAACATATCTAGTGCATAAAATTTTGGTTTTTCTGTCTCATCTGGCGTACGGAATGTTTTATTCTCTTCCCAGTACCCTTGCCACTTCTTCTCAATATTTTGATGATTAAAGCTCATGAGATACCCTCCTTGAAATTCTATTTATTTTCACCGCCCAAAATACAAAAAACCTCTCATCCCTAGAAAGGGACGAGAGGCTATAGATTCCCGCGGTACCACCCTAAATTAATGTACAAATATACATTCGCTTAGATCCGTAACGTGGATTAACGGCAATTGCTACTACTAGTTTCACAACTGCAACTCAAAGGCGAGTTCATAACGAAACGTGGATTGACTTGCACCGACCGTCAACTCTCTAAACCAGCTTCTATTACTACTACTCCTTCTCACTGTTATTACAAATATAAGTTAATGTGAACTACCCACCACTTCGTATCTCTAAAGAGCTTACTTGAAGCTAAGGCTTCTCGGTTAATCGTTACTCTTCATAACTAACGAATTCGTCTTAGGACAGCCGAGCTATCTCCCTTGTTCCAAAGGTTGTTTTATTTAAATATATTCTAAAACATGTTACATGTTCCGTCAAACTAAACTGCAATTTTTTCTTCTACTGTTTCTTCTACTTTTACTCGTTTATCATACATGCTCGTTGCAATAATCGCTACTACAAGCATTACCATGATTGCTATAAACAATACTTCCATATTGTATAAATCAACAATTGCTCCGCCAACGACCGGTCCGAACATTTTCCCTACAGTCGCCGCGCTATTTACAACCCCTTGATAAAACCCTAACTTATCTTTTGGTGCAAGTATATTTGCAATGGTCGGAACTGCTGGCCATACGAATAACTCACCAATCGTTAACGTCACCATCGCAACGAGGAACATCGTGAATTGCTGCGCTTGACTTAACACAATAAATGACGCCGCAAAAATGACGATTCCAATCATAATTTGTTGTTTTAAAGAACGCTTCATCCAGCGAATTAACATACTAACAAGTGGCTGCGCACAAACAATCATCGCTCCGTTTATCGTCCATAATAAACTATAATGGCGGAGGCTAATATCTAATTCCCGCATATGAGTCGCAATCGCCCCTTGCCACTGCACATATGTAACCCAGCATAAAGCATATGCTACACATACGATAAGAAGTGCTTTGAATCCAGGTGTAAGTGTCCAGCCTTTTTTCGTTTCGACTTCTTTTTGCACTCCTGGCTCTTTCTTGTCTTCCATACCACGGAATCCAATAAAAGCAATTAAGAAGAAAACAAAGTACAAAACAAAATTGGCTAAGAAAATATAATCAAAACGGTAAGATGCAACTAAACCACCGCACGCTGTTCCGATCGCAATACCAACGTTTTGCCCAACATACATCGCATTAAATGCTCGTCTTCCGCCCTCTGGCCAAACCGTACCGACCATCGCATACATCGATGGGAAGACCATTCCAGAACCAAAGCCGATTAATGCTAGCCACACAACATATAACGGCCAACCGTGGAAGAACACAAGGCCTAAAATCGATACAAGTGTAATGACAATCCCTACTAAAGTTGATTTATAACCGCCCCATTTATCAAACAAAACACCGCCGAGCAAGTTTCCGATTACACCAGTAAGCGAGTTGATCATTAATACCATTCCGGCCACAGATAAAGATTTTCCTAGGTGATCATGCAAATAAATTGTATTAAAAGGCCATAAAAAAGAAGCACCCGTGACATTAATAATCATCCCAGCTACTAATAGCCATACTTTCCTTGGCATAGTCTCCCCTCCTATTCTATTTTTTTCGTTCATCTATAACAGTAAAATTGTAGTCGTTTTTAAATAGGAAGGCAACTGATTAATAGTTGATGAAATTCAGATAATGGTTTTTCAGTAAATGAAATTATATGAATTGTCACTTGAAAATATATCAGCGATTTGGGGAATATATCGGCGATTCCCGAAATATATGAGCGATTATTAAAATATATCGACTTACCGACAAAAAACGACATCAACAACAATATATAAAAAAGGAAGACTGCATAAAGTTCTAAAGTTCATGCAGTCTCCCCCTTATTTATACTATCCAACTTCTTTTTCTCGCTTCGCACGTTCTTTCGCACTCCATTTAAATATTTTATTTAGTAGAGAGTATATTCTCCCAGACTCCTTCGTTAATAACGGTCCTAACGATGCTAATATTAAAACGTACAGTGCAGAGAACGGTTTAATCGTTGCCATTAAACCACCCGCAATGCCGATATTGGCTACAATAATGGAGAACTCTCCGCGTGATACGAGGGTTAAACCGATATTCGTAGAAGCCTTATGCGATAACCCGGCTTTACGTCCCGCCATCATTCCAGCTGTAAAATTACCGATGAGCGTAATGAAAACTGCTCCTAATGCCAACCACACTGCTCCTCCAAGTGAAAACGGATCTATACTTAAACCGAAACTGAAAAAGAATATGGCTCCAAAGAAGTCACGAAACGGAACGACGAGATGCTCAATCCGATCACTATGCTCTGTTTCAGAAAAGACGAGTCCTAACAATAATGCTCCAATTGCCTCAGCAACATGAATCGTTTCTGAAAATCCTGCTACAAAGAATAAAATGGCGAATATTACGATAATAAAAATTTCGTTTGACGAAATATCTAATACTTTATTTAGAAACGGCGTAGCTTTTCTAGCGATTACAAAGAATAGTAGCATATACCCTACCGCGATTAACACCGATGTAAGAGCACCTACAAATGATGTTACACCACCGAGTACTAACCCTGAAACGACTGATAAATATACAGCTAAAAAGATATCATCAAACATAATGATTCCTAATATTAATTCAGTCTCTTTATTACCAGATCTTCTTAAATCAACAATTACTTTTGCAACAATTGCACTCGATGAGATTGTAATGATTCCAGCAATAATTAATGTTTCTAATAAGGGGAAACCCATAACATATCCATAAAGTAAACCCAATATGAAATTAAGCGATATATGAATACTACCCCCAAAAGCAATCGACTTTCCTGATTTAATTAATTTTTTTATTGAGAATTCTAAACCTAAGTAGAATAAGAGGAATATGACGCCAACACGGCCGAGGAAGGAAATAACTTCTCCGCTTTCAATAAACCTTAAATCGATAAGTCCTAAATCTGGGGCATGAGGCCCCACTAACATACCGAGTATAATGAGAAACGGAATAATCGAGAACTTTAACTTCGCAGCGAGGATAGCTGCAAAAGCTACTAATACTAACGCAGTTCCAACTTCAAAGATTAAAGTATCCATCGATTAGGAATCACCTCCTGCTGAAAGCAATTCATTAATAATTCTTTTCACTTCATGTCTTTCACCCGACAATACGAGCATATCGCCAGCTTCAATAATAGAATCTGGACCTGGATTAAAGAATTTCTTCATATTCTTTTTCAAAATAGCAATAATCGTTACGTTATATGTTTTTCTGACATGTAAGCTACCAATTGTTTGTTGTACTACTGGTGCATTATTCTCCACCTTAAACCATTCAATTGATAATCCTTCAAAAGCCATCTCAATTGTGTCTAGCGCTTGCGGCCTATATACCATTCCGCCTAATATAGCCGCAATTTGTCTCGCTTCAGAATCACGAAGAGAAATGCTTGAAATACTCTCATCATGATCCGCATCAAAATGATACATTTCTCTTCGGCCATCATCATGAATCACAATAACCATTTTTTCATTACCTTTTGTTATCACTTCAAATTTACATCCAATGCCAGGTAGTTCACTCTCTCTAATATTCATATTTTCCGCCTCCTAAAGTTTTTAGTTACGGCTCTTACAAATCTACATCAATCTCTGTTTTAAACTTCTCATCTTTTGAGATTCCTAAATACTTGAGCGTTTCTGATGGAGTTGCGTGATGAAAATGCTTTTGCAATAGCGCAATCGCTATTCCTCTTTTGTACGCATGAAATCCAAATGTTTTTCGCATTGAATTCGTTCCAATCTTTTCAACAATCCCAACCGCTTCAGCTGCGCTATGGATAACACGATATGCTTGTTGGCGTGAGATTGAATTTTTCGTTTTATTAGATTGAAATACGTAGTTTTCTCTTTGAGCATCAATAGATTGTGCGTACTCTAAAAGGGCTTCTTTTACTTTTGTATTTAAATAAATATCTTGTTTGAATTTTTCATCTTTCACAGGAAGAGAATAGAACTCTTTAACAGTTCCATCTTCATTCAATACCTCTTCAAATTTCATACTAAGTAGTTCAGTGATCTTTAATCCAGTGTTAATTCCAATAACAAATAAAAGATAATCTCGCTGCGAATGCTCTTTTAAATACTTTTTCATAGCCTCAATTTGGCTTATATCTTTTAATGCCTCTACAACTTCCATACATGTATCTCCTCATCTTATGAACGGTAATTTTCTCATTATCCTGTCCATTTTACCTTATCATGCTATGAGATTTCCATGTATTATCCATTATTTTCACAATATACTCTTACGACAATTTTTCATTTGGAAATTTATGATTGTACAAATACGGTGTGGGTAGAAAAAATAGGGGGAGTACAAGTTCAGCTTCTTTCTACAGATCGGATTCCTCCTTTCATTTTTCGGTTGCTGATACTTTTATATTATGTTACTTATTTACATTATATTATATATTTCAGTAACATTAAAGTGTTTTTTCTGAAAATACAAAAAGCCGAGCACTTCCACTCGGCTTTTTACCTATTAATCTTCTTTTGGAAGAACAATTCCTTTATACAATTGAACTGTAATGAAGTAATAAATCGCATAAATAACTACGAAAATTACGATCGGTACCCAAATACGGAAGTAAGGATCCATTAAAATAAATCCGAAAATATTCATACCAACTAATACGTGAGCGATACCCACAATTGCCGGGAATAAGAATACTAAGAATAATTCTTTATAAATCGATTTCGTTAATAACTCACGGCGCACACCGATTTTACGAAGCATTTGATAACGCGTAATATCTTTTGATGCACCAGAAAGAATTTTAAACATTAAACAACTTGCCATCATTGCTAAGAACGCAATTCCAAGGAAGAATCCCATAAATACTGTTCCACTCGCAACGCCGTAGAATCCATTGTAAGATTGATATTTACTATCTAATCTTTCAGCTTTTACATTTTTATATTTAACTAGCTGCAACTCGTCAAGTTTTTTCCATTCTTTTGTGTATGCTACAAAATCGTCTGTTTTTCCAGTAACTACGATTCCTTCTTTACCATTTACAGTATCGTACATTTTCTGATCTACAATTTTAATTGCATGATCTTCATATAGATAAAATGGCTGAATTGTTCTGAAAGCCTCGTTCCATTCTTCTGGAAGTTCTTTAGCACTCGCATCTTTTTCATTCATTTCTCTAGAAACTGCACCTACTGGCAGTTCCTCTGAAACTTTCTTTATTTTTCCTAAATCCTTCATACTTTCCATCTGTTTTGTATCTTGTACGAAAGGAGGATTTTTCTCTAAATCTTCTTTTACATAATAAACGTATTTATTATCAACTTTGTAACGATATTCATTTTTCTCTTTAAATGTAATACCATCTAAAATATTCTTTTCTTCAGCTGTTGGGTTATGAATAACTGAATCATATATTACTAAACCATCAACCATTTTTATAACGTTATTTTTAAACGCCATACCACCTGAAATTGCACCCGCTCCAAGAGCAACTAACATCGCTACCGTTGCAAGTACTTTCGTTAAGCTATTAATACGGAAATTTAATTGTGCAAACGTAAAAGCATTAAGTCCTTTTTCACTACGTTTTTTATTACTCTTTAACTTTCTAATGATAACTGGGAGAAGTGATCCAAATAGCATGTAAGTACCAGTTGTTGTTGTAATTAATGCAATAAGGATTCCCATTTCTCTTAGTTTTGCCATATAGATCATTGATGCATAGCCAATTCCTAATAAAATAACAGCAAGGATTGCAACGACACCTGTCATTTTTCCCTTTACTGCAACACGCTCTGTTTGTGCATCTGCATGTACAAGTTGCAGTACAGAAATACGTGATAACTTAATACTGTTCATAATTGCTGATAATACAAATAGTGCAAAGAAGAAAATGCAAGTAACAGTCATAGATGGAAGATAAAATGCTTTATAGCCTTCACCAGCAAATTCTAATTGTTTCATTAATAACTGTCCGATACCTTCTGCAAGTCCTACACCAACTGTAATACCAATCGCAAGAGACGCAGCACCTAATACAATCGTTTCAATAAACATAAGCAATGTAACTTTATGTTTTTTTGCTCCTAACATCATGTACATACCAAACTCTTTTTGACGAAGAGATAATAAGAAAGAGTTCGCATATAAAATATAGAAGAACGTTATAATGGCTAGTAAAAATGAACCTGCCTGGAATACGAATCCAATTGATTGAATAACTGAGTTAGATTCAATAAACGCTTTATTAAGCGCTAACGTTTGAAACATATAAAAAATTGAGATAGACATGACAAGACCAACAAGTAAGACGATATAATCTTTCAGCTTACTCTTCAGCCCCGACATGGAAAGTTTAAATAACATACTGGAACCTCCTTTCTTACGCTTTTTGTGTACCTAAATCTGCAAGTACATCTAAAATTTCTTTGTAGAACTCTTCACGCGTACCACCGCGATGAATTTCTTTATATAGCTCACCATCTTGAATGAATAAAATACGCTGACAGTAACTTGCACTATACGGATCATGTGTAACCATCATAATCGATACACCTTGATCTTTATTTAAATTTGTCATCGCATCAAGTAAACTCGTTGCATTTTTAGAATCAAGAGCTCCTGTTGGCTCGTCCCCTAAAATAATTGCTGGCTCATGCACAAGTGCACGCGCTGCTGCTGAACGCTGCTTTTGTCCACCAGATACTTCAGATGGATACTTTTGAAGAATTTCTGTAATCCCTAGCATATCCGCTACTTTTTCTACTTTCGGTCCAATATTACGTGATGAAACACCTTGAAGGGAAAGTGGAAGTGCGATGTTTTCATAAATAGATAAGTTCTCTAATAAGTTAAAGTCTTGGAAGATAAATCCTAATTTTTGTGAACGGAAATCAGAAAGCTCACCTTGCTTCATTTTCGTAATATCCGTACCCGCAATTTCAACAACGCCGCCCGTTGCTTTATCAAGCGTTGAAATTACATTTAATAATGTCGTTTTACCAGAACCAGATGGTCCCATAATTCCAACAAACTCACCCTCTTGAATTGAGAATGAAACACCTTTTAACGCGTGTGATTGGTTCTCACCTTTTTTACCGTACACTTTTTGAACGTTTTTCACGTCTACAACTGGTTTCGTCATATATATCCTCCTACGCTTGTTTTTCCATTACCTATTTTGCGCCTTTTAGAAGAGAACTGCTATTTGTTAACATTACAATTACCTTACACTTTTGTAATATAAAAAAGGCGCGCGTGTAAGGTTCGTTTTTTTTAGATCAACCTCATTGGTAAATGCAATTTTATCAGCGATTCTCAAAGGAATATCGACTTACCGAAAAAAGATGACAATAAAAATAGACTGTTCCACAAAAGGAACAGCCCAATTCTCTCCTTATTTCTTTAAAGGTGTTACCGTCCAATACGTAATAACACGCCAAATCCATTCTAGTGGACCCATTTTAAAGATTTTCATCCAAATTACACTAAACACAATTTGAATAGCATAAATTGCGATACATACATATAACGTCTGCATGTATGTTAAGTTTCCTGCAAAGTTACATACACTACCAGCAATTAAAATCATTGCAGTTTGTCCGATATAATTCGTTAAAGCCATACGACCGTAGTATTTCAATGGTGCTAACAATGTTTGAACTGGTTTTAACTGAAGTAATAAAATTAATGCTCCTACATAGAAAGCTGAAATAATTGGTCCAACTGTAACACCAATTTTTAAGAATTGACCTGCAGCGTCCATTGTTCCATCTTCATTCATAATTATCATATTTACAAATGGATTAGCAGGAACGTGCCCATATTGATACCATAACGCTGCAACACTTAAAACAAACATAATGCCTGTAAAAATAGCGACTTGTTTGATTTTTGCTGAAAGGTTTTCAAACACTTTATACTGCCCTGCAGCAAGACCTAATAAAATTAAACCTAATGGTAATAATTCCTTAGCTGCCATAATACTAAAAGCTATCGTAAGAATAAGACCGAGTACTACATTCACTTCTTTTTTCGCTTTATAAAACGGTAAAACGACTAATCCACAAATTGCGTATAACGCTAGTGCTTCTCCAGGCTGAAACATTTGATGAATTAAACCAAAAATAAATAGTGCAACTACGCGGCGTAGAAATAGAACGTACCCATTCTTCCCTTTCGCAATTGCTCTTGTAATAAAGATGTAGAATCCTACTCCAAATAAGAATGAGAAAATCGAGAAGAAACGACCTTCTACAAATAAGTATAGAAACCTTTGATAACTGGCATCTACTGTATTAGGATCGGGTACCTTAATATTGAGTAGTGCAAGAATATTTACTAAAATAATCCCCAGTAATGCGAAGCCACGAATGTAATCTAACTCATCAATTCGTTTGTTTGTAATGTTGTTCCCCATAAAGCAACTCCTTGTCCAAAATTTAATCCTCCCTTACTCTACTGGAAAAGTAAGCTTACAACTATCGGCAAACCTTACAGAAATCTTACATTATTGTCATATAGCAAAATAAAACCAGGTCATATTGCGACCTGGTTTACTCTGATTGCTTTGATCTTTGAGGTTGTCCTTTTTTACTGTTGCGCTGTTTCACTTGAACAACTGGATCAAGTTCATTTGAAAACTCAGCGTTATGTCCATTTTGCGTTTTTTGCTCTGGATTATTTTGATCGGAACGTTTCGCCATTACATTCACTCCTTATTAGTGCGGTGTAATAATCATTTGATGTTGCAGTTGGCGAATTGCCATGCGTGCTCTATTTAACTGCTCACGTTGCTCATCATTCGCATGTTGCTGCATCGTTTGTAAATCGTTATATGCTTGTTCTAATTGTAACTGTGCATCTGAATACTCCATCGTATTATAATGCTCTTGTCTCATACCTTGGTCTAATTGTTCTTTCGCATATTCCACCGCTTGTTCCGCTTGTGTAATATACGATTCAAGTGATTGACGCTCTGCCATAATTGTCCCTCCTTGCTTCAATTCCCCTTTAGTGTGTCCCTTCCATCTCTACCTTATGAGTATGTTATAATGGATTTTGTTTCATTTTGACTCGGCTTAGGAGGGAAAGTAATGAAGGTTCAAAACCCTTTTCCATATACAAACGACAATAAACGTTATCATACATGGAATTACCATTTACGAAATGAATTTGGTGAAAAAATCTTTAAAGTTTCATTAGATGCTGGCTTCGATTGCCCGAACCGTGACGGTACAGTTGCTTACGGTGGTTGTACATTTTGTAGTGCTGCCGGATCTGGTGACTTCGCTGGTGATCGCCGCGATGATGTTATAACGCAATATCATGAAATGAAAGAAAAAATGCGCTCAAAGTGGAAAGACGGAAAATGTATCGCTTATTTCCAAGCGTACACAAATACACATGCACCACTTGAAGTGTTAAAAGAAAAATTCGAACCGCTTCTAGCAGAAAAAGACGTTGTCGGTCTTTCTATCGCCACTCGTCCAGATTGCTTACCGGACGATGTCGTTGAATATTTAGCGGACTTAAATAAACGCACATACCTTTGGGTTGAACTCGGTTTACAAACTGTTCACGAACGAACTGCAAACCTTATTAATCGCGCTCATGATTACCCATCTTACGTGGAAGGTGTAAATAAATTACGTAAGCATGGCATTAGAGTTTGCTCTCATATTATTAACGGTCTTCCACTTGAAGATTACGACATGATGATGGAAACAGCTCGTGAAGTAGCGAAGCTTGATGTACAAGGAATTAAAATTCATTTACTTCATTTATTAAAAGGAACGCCAATGGTGAAGCAATATGAAAAAGGACAACTAGAATTCCTTTCTCTTGAAGATTACGTAAGTCTCGTTGTTGACCAACTTGAAATGATTCCAGAAGACGTAATTGTGCACCGTATCACAGGTGACGGTCCGCCTGACTTAATGATTGGTCCAATGTGGAGCTTAAATAAATGGGAAGTATTAAATTCCATCGATGCAGAATTTGTACGCCGCGGAAGCTGGCAAGGAAAATATGCAAATGAGGAGAAACAACAATGAAATTAGAACGTGTATTACCGTTTGCTCGCACACTACTGCAAACGGCAGTAAAAGAAGGCGATTACGCTGTAGATGCAACG
Source organism: Bacillus pretiosus (assembly GCF_052947655.1). Lineage (NCBI taxonomy): Bacteria > Bacillati > Bacillota > Bacilli > Caryophanales > Bacillaceae > Bacillus > Bacillus pretiosus. The sequence goes on from NZ_CM129593.1 coordinate 4,586,150, forward strand.
CTCGGCAATGGACATGACACATGCTTCCTAGCTGAAATCGTTGGAGATAACGGAAAAGTATTTGGATTTGATATTCAAAAAGAAGCAATTGAAAGCTCTACTATCCGTCTAAAAGAAAAAGAGCTTTTTGAACGTACTGTTTTAGTTCACGATAGTCACGATACGCTTCTATCCGTACTACCAGAAGATGCAAAAGGAAAAGTAACAGGCGCTATCTTCAACTTAGGTTACCTTCCTGGTGGTGACAAGCATATCGTTACAAAACCGAACTCAACACTTTCGGCAATTGAACAATTACTAGAAGTAATGGCACCTGAAGGAATCATCGTCCTTGTCATTTACCACGGACACCCAGAAGGACAAGTAGAACGCGACGCTGTTCTCAAATTTGCAGAAGAACTCGACCAAAAACAAGCTCACGTACTACGATACGGCTTCATTAACCAGCAAAATAACCCACCATTTATTGTGGCGATTGAGAAGCGATAAAATATATCAACGATTTTTTCGATATATCGACGATTCGACAAAACATAACAAAAAAAGACGTGCACTCATTGCACGTCTTTTTCTTATTCTCCTATATAATGGATATATACACTATTTGAAGAAAGAAGGATAGAACTTTGCTAGTAGAACTAAGGGGAATTCAAAAGAAGTACGGCAAATCACTTATACTAGACAACATCGATTTATCCATTCCAGAAGGAGAGGCACTCGCTATTATTGGCGGGAACGGGACTGGAAAAAGTACTCTACTCAAAATAATTGCAGGATTTATTTCACCTACAACAGGGACACTTCAAAGAAAAGAACATATACAAATTGGCTATGTACCTGAACATTTTCCTGAAGGGATTCGTTTTACATTAGAGGATTATTTATATCATCTCGGCCACATCCACGGCTTATCAACAAAATATTTAAAAGATAAAATTCCGATGCTTCTTGAATCTTTTCATTTACATCATGCAAGGCATTCCGTTTTACGAAACTTTTCAAAAGGTATGAAACAAAAAACTGGCATTATGCAAGCATTGCTTACAGACGTCCATTTATTAATTTTAGATGAACCTCTTTCTGGACTTGATCCTAACTCTCAGCAAGAATTAGAACATATTTTACTCTCATTAAAACAACAAGGCATATCTATACTCTTCACATGTCACGAAAAACAACTACTAGAAAACTTCGCCGATAGAATTGTGACGTTAGCAAATCATACAATCACAGAAGATATCTCTGTGCAAAAAGGAGCAGAACAAGTCTATATTGAAGCAATCGTTCATGAAACATTTTCAGCGATAGAACTACGGAAACAATTAGGCTTTATACACGTTGCACACAATTCAAATCAAAACCTTATTCAATTACAAATCGAAAAAGAATATACAAACGAAATGCTTCAGTTTTTATTACATAAAAAAGCATCTATCACACTGCTACAACCTAACTTTTAAATCGAAAGAAGGTTTATTATGTTTGCCCTTATTCGTTACCATTTTCTCGACTATACAAAATCGTATAAGTACGTCCCTCCTATTGCGATGTACTTTGTGAGCTTACTTTTTGTATATACATATAAGCCGACTCCTATTGTACCGACATACTTAGAAACAGCTCTCGCCCTTTATTTATTATCTGCCTGGATTACAATCACAATTTTTCATACGGAAGATCCTGTACAAGAACAAATTACTATTTCTCACACAAATAATATTTCCGCACTATATGTGGGTAAATATATTACCGCTCTTCTCATTTGTACTGTGCTATCTTTTATATCCGTAATCTATCCAATGATTTTGCAAATGTTTAATGAAAAAATGACAGTTTCTTTATTCCTAGTCGGATTTCTCGCTCATATATCTTTCTCTATAATAGGAATTTCAATTGCAACTTTATTTACTAGAAATATGATTCCAAAAGCAAGCACAGCTTGGCTTAGCCTGATATTTATATTACTTATAACAATCGCCTCAATCCGGTTTAAAAAAGAGTTACTATGGTTTTTACCACCTGTCGAAAGCTTTCTAATGCTTGGACAATACAAATTTAATATACTTACTCACACGCTATGGCTCACAGCTTGGGCTATCGTATATTCATTTTTATTACTTACTTTATTTCTTTTTGTCGTTCGTAAAAAACGTTTTTAATTACATAATAAAGGAGACAAACCAATGATCGGAATACTAGCAGGAATGGGACCAAAATCAACTGGGCCATTCGTTGATACAGTTGTAGCAGGGTGCCAAACTATATACGGAGCAAAGCATGATATGGACTTTCCTCATATGATGATTTATTCTTGTCCAACACCGTTTTATATGGATCGGCCTATTGATCATGAGGCGATGAAAAAAGCAATTATTGAAGGGGCACAAAAACTTGAAAGTATTGGCGTAGACTTTATCGCTATGCCCTGCAATACAGCGCATCTTTATTTTGAAGAATTACAGCATTCTCTTTCTATCCCGATTTTAAATATAGTCGATGAGACGTTACAAGCAATTCCTGAAAGTACAAAAAGAGTCGCGCTTCTCGCAACAGAAGCGACAATTCAAGCTGGTATTTATCAAGACGGTATTGCAAAACGGAATATAGAATACATTCATCATGGAAAATGGCAAGAAATGATTAATCAAACTATTTCTTGTATTAAAGGCGGAGAAATTGAAAAAGCCCGCGAATTATGGCATACGCTCGTTTTACAATTGAGAAATGAAGTAGATACCGCAATTATCGCATGTACCGATTTAAATGTTGTGGCGGATGAGGATTTTGTTGATTCCTCTCAATGTCTTGCTGAGGCGGTTGTTAGGATGTATCTATCAAATACAAAGAAATCTTCATAAACATAGAAAACCTCCCCAAAACTTTTAACATTTTTCACAATTCCTTCAAAATATCCACACTTAATCTCGCTATATTAAAATGAGGAATTTATTCATATAGGGAAGGTTAGGGGAACTGAAAGTATGAAAGTAAATCGTTCGCTTCATTACATTTTTTGGCGTTGGCATTTTTATGCTGGGCTTTTTATTACACCGCTTCTTATTACGTTGTCACTGAGCGGAATTGGGTATTTATTTCGGGAAGAAGTTGAAGATTTCATCTATAAAGATTTATATTTTGGGAAGAGCGCCCAAACGGAATCTATTTCGATGTCTGATTCTATTTCCTTAACAGAGAAAAAATATCCACATTATAGTGTGGCGAAAATTAGTGAGTTTAATGGGGATTATAATACGAGGCTTACTATTGCAAATGAATATACAGGGCAACAAAAATATGTGTATTTAGATAGCAATAATCAAATTATTGGAGATCAAAATGCAAGTGAAACGTTTGCCAATATAATGCGGGAATTACATAGTTCTCTTTTAGTTGGTGGCACTGTCGTCAACTATACTGTAGAGCTTGCGGCATGCTGGACAATCTTTTTAATTGTGACTGGATTGTATATGAGTATACGCCAATTCAAAAACACACCGGCATCCACTAAGCGAGAAAAAGCAAAACGACGTCATTCTATTATCGGTATTATATTTACAATTCCACTCGTTTTGTTAGTCGCATCTGGATTGCCATGGTCAGGATTTATGGGTAACCAAATTTATAAAATCGCATCGTCGAATGAATCGATTGGATATCCCAAGTTGTATATGGCACCGCCTGAATCAAAGGTAAAAGAATTGCCGTGGGCAACAAGAAAAGAAGCTCCTCCTGAATCGAATTCAAATGAGCCAAAAACAATTTCTGTCGATGAATTACAAAAAGGAATTGAAATAAAAAAGCCATACGTTATCTCACTACCAACTGATCCGAAAGGTGTATTCACCGTTTCGAAATCGAGCGGTTCTGGTATTACGGGCATGGATGTGGCACCAAATGAAGAAATAACAGCTTACTTTGATCAATATAGCGGAAAACTCATTTCAAAAACGGACTATCGTGATTATGGCTTATTTGCACAATGGTTCACTTACGGTATCCCGCTTCACGAAGGTCATTTATTCGGATGGCCAAATAAAATATTATGCTTACTAACGACATTATCTTTATTACTTCTTATTTATTACGGAGTAAAAATGTGGTTTGCAAGAAAGCCGAAAGGAAAATTAGCAGCACCGCCAAAACAAAGAGATAAAAAAAGCATAATCGTTTTCTTTATCATGATGGTTATACTAGGCGCTGTCATGCCTTTATTCGGACTATCTGTTTTAGTTATTTTCGCAATTGAACTTCTCATATATGTATTTTCAAAAATACGATCATAAATAAAAAAGCATTTGTACTCTCGTGTACAAATGCTTTTTTATTTACTATTCGTTTGTTTTTTTCTACTATTCATTAAGAACACGATATCTACAATAATAATTGTGCCAATTATTACTTGCGGCACATAATCCATCATAGTAGGACCACTTGGCCTATTCATCATCATATACATTCCAGTTACAAATGAAATGGAATGTAGCATGAGTAACGTTACTTCAATATTTTCATATAGCTTTTGAAACAATCGCTTCATTTCCACCACCAGCATTTACCATATTATAACAAAAAACCACTCTACATGAGTGGTTTTTTTCATCACTGCGCCATTTTCTTTCGGTACATCTTCCCGTTCCAATAGAAGAATCGTGAAGTAAGCCCTCCGTATTTTACAATGCGCCGTGCCATTTTGTTCATATTCTTTTGTGCTGATACTTTTTGATCTGATAAATAAATACCAAGTAACCCTCGGCTTATGAGACGATGAAACTTCGCATGAGGTAAATCACCAATGCTCTTCTCTGCTTCTTCTACAAAATGTTTCATACGATCTAATATCGCTTGCTCGTTTTCATAATAACTACAGAAATTCAAATCCCCGCCTATACGGTCTTCTTCTTGATCGATGAAATAATCAAGTAAAATGTGAAGTCCTTGTACGTATGGGAAGTATCCTTGTCTAATTTTCGCAATATCTTCATCATGTAATTCATCATGAAATGCATATGCTACAAGACAGAAGATTCCAAGTGTAGAACCGGCACATGCTGAAAATTCAAACCAGCTCATTTCAGGTAAATTTTCTTTATGTGCTTCAAACCATTTTTGTAAGCGTGGTTCTCTTTCTTCTAACTTCACGTGTTTATGAATTTGCAAATCACAATAATAACAAGCAAGTTCATGAAGAACAGGAGCAATTTTGTCATAGTGCTTCGTTTTCTTTAAAACATCTTGGCATGTTTCAACAAGTTCATCTAAATAACCACCATCGTCTTGGTCATCACGATAGCGATAATAATTACCGCCACCTTCTACTTCAGGTGATAATGCCATTAACATAGATTCATGCAGTGCGGCAAAATCATTCGGATCAAGTGATGTACTGCGGTCACATAAATTATCTAAATAATCGCTGATTGTTTGATACGCTACGATAAAACGAATGCATTCCTCTCGGTGCTCATTTGCTAACAGTGCTAAAATACCACCGCCTTCGGAATGAAACGTTTTATTCTCAATACTCGCGATTGCCTGACTATGAAGCTCATCATTCGGAATATGGTAGGCACGCTCTTTCCACACCGCTAGCTCATGGTGTACTACCGGAAACACATCACGGTATACTTTCGCCATGAGCGTTATGGGATTACTCGGTACGTTCACTTCTTCCTTCATCTCCTCTATTCGATGTACAAATAATTTACTTATTTGTTTGTTTCTATTATGTTATTGATGCGTATTTCAGTAAATGACTGAATATAATTCAAAATTTCATCACGCTCATACTCATTTAATAACTCGTGATAACAATTCGGCCATTCTTTAAAAGCCTTATCACTTATTTTAACATTATCAAACCAAGTGCGGACACGTATTTTATCTACAAGTTTATCCTCACAAGCTTGCATTAGCAAGAGCGGAACATCTGGAAAATCATCTATTTTTTTATGAGCAATTTCGATAGACTTAATCAATTCACTATACCAACGTACTGATACTTTGCGCAAGAACAATGAATCATTCTCCATCGCGTCCCTAACTTCATGATTACGAGTGGACATTTCCACTGTAAGATTCGTTGCAAATTGCAATTTTGGAGCGATAATATTTAATATTTTTGAGGCAGCTTGAAGTGGTGCTGAAGGTCCAGCTACTAAGCCTAAACATGGCGAACTTAAAATAATGCCGTCTACATCTTCTCTCTTCGTTTCTTGCATCATACGAATGACAATAAGACCACCCATACTATGACCAAATATAAAAATAGGTAACCTATACTTTCTTGCCTCTTTCACCCATAATTTAACTTCCTCTATGTATTCATCAAATGAATCAATATGTCCTCTATTTCTTGAAGTCGTTCCGTGTGACGGAAGGTCCCCCATCACGACGTGATAGCCGATATGATTCCACATTTCCGCAACGGCTTCATAACGTCCGTGATATTCCATTGCGCCGTGCACGATAACAACGACAGCTTTCGCTTCCTCTGTTTCATAATTCCACATACGGACCTCCTCCATTTCACTCTTTCTCATAATTTGATACACTGAAACTAGTCTCTAGGAAAGGAAGACTTTACATGATATATCCTTACAAAGAAAAAAATCCAAAAATTGCGAGTAGTGCTTTTGTCGCTGATTATGTTACGATTACAGGCGACGTTTCCATTGGTGAAGAATCAAGTATTTGGTTTAATACAGTCATACGCGGTGATGTTTCACCAACAATCATTGGAAACCGGGTAAATGTACAAGACCAATGTACACTTCACCAAAGCCCACAGTATCCTCTTATTTTAGAAGACGACGTGACCATTGGGCATCAAGTTATTTTACATAGCTGTCATATTAAAAAAGATGCTTTAATTGGAATGGGATCTATTATATTAGATGGTGCTGAAATTGGTGAAGGAGCCTTTATCGGTGCTGGAAGCCTCGTTTCACAAGGAAAGAAAATCCCGCCAAACACATTAGCATTCGGTCGACCAGCTAAAGTCGTTCGTGAATTAACAGAAGAAGACCGTAAAGACATGGAGCGAATTCGCACACAATATGTTGAAAAAGGCCAGTATTATAAATCATTACAGAAGTAACTTTTCCAGCTGCCACTTTAATGGCAGCTTTTTATATAAAGTGAAACTTTAATCAGTGGGGTTTTTCTTCATCCCCCACTGATTATTAGTTGAACCAGTCGGACTTTTATGGGCAGTTGATCCCCCACCTAACTTCTTTGCTTTCGCTGAATTTTGAGGTGGGGGTCTTACTGCCCATTAAAGCGGGATAAAAACTAACTTTTTCTTTACAAAACATTATTACTCCCTCAATAAAATCTTATTAAAATAAAAGCTAATATCTCCATATATATGTAAACGAGGGAGGAGAATTTTCATGAAGGTCAGTGGACTGTATAAAATAGAATGTTACATTTTCAAAGGAATTAACCGATACTTTGATCAAAAAACATTAAATATCTTTTTCAGCAATATTACTCATATCGGTGGTGCTACTTTCTCAATCGCACTCACACTTTTCTTTTTAATTTTTGCAAAAGGGACTTTGCATCAAGCTGCAATCGCAACTGCTATTTCTTTAGCAATTAGCCATATTCCTGTACAAATATTAAAAAGATGGTATCCGCGAAAACGCCCTTATTTAACAATTCAGGATGCGAAATATCCAGTCCATCCATTAAAAGACCACTCTTTCCCGTCTGGTCATACAACAGCCGTTTTCTCTGTCCTTATTCCATTTATTTGCTATAATCCAAGCATATTTGCTTTTCTATTACCGTTAGCATTATGCGTTGGCATTTCTCGCATTTATTTAGGGCTTCACTATCCGTCTGATGTATTCGTCGGTATGTGCCTCGGCACTTGCTCTGGCATCATCTCTTTTTATCAATTCATCCCACTTTTCACATAAAGGAGTGATATGATGAGAGTCGCCATTTTTACCGATACTTTTACGCCACAAGTTAACGGAGTTGCGAAAACATTAGAACGATTAACACGTTACTTTCAGAAAGAAAAGATCGCCTATTCTGTTTTCGCCCCTCAGCATACAGCTGAAGATAATTTCGTAGCTAATGTGAACAAGATGAGAAGTATCCCGTTAACAATATTATATCCAGAATGCCGCTTTTCTTTTCCTACTCCGCGCATTAAACGAGAACTTCTTTCCTTTAAACCTGACATTATTCACATTGCTACACCTTTCAACATGGGACTTTGTGGATTGTATTATGCAAAAAAGTTAAACATCCCAGTTGTCGGTTCTTATCATACTGATTTCGATGCTTATTTACGCTATTACAAAATCGAATTTCTCTCTAACATGCTTTGGAACTATTTAAAATGGTTTCATAGCCATATGCAAAAAAATTTCGTTCCTTCCTTTGAAACGTTACACCAACTAAAAAATAAAGGCTTTCATTCCCTCTCCATATGGGGACGTGGTGTAGATTGCACACTCTTTCATCCATCTTACAATACAGACCTATTCCGAAAAAAATATAATATTACAGCGAAGTATGTCCTTTCCTATGTTGGACGGCTTGCCCCTGAAAAAGATATTGATACGTTACAACACCTTATTGCGAAAACAGCGCATACTCGAAACGATATTCATTGGCTCATTGCAGGAGACGGTCCTCTAGCAATAAATTTACGTGAAGCTGTTCCGAATACAAATGTCACTTTTACTGGATATTTACAAGGTAAGGATTTAGCTGAAGCATATGCTTGTTCTAACATCATGGTATTTCCATCCGCTACTGAAACGTTCGGAAATGTCGTACTCGAATCACTTGCATGCGGTACACCTGTCATCGGTGCAAATAGTGGCGGGGTTAAAAATATTATTACGGATGGACAGACAGGAGTTCTTTGCCCGCCCAAACATGCGGATTCATTTCTATCATCCATCCATTCTTTATTGCGAAATGAAGAGCAACTTATGCAAATGAGCATAGCGGCTTCATCTTATGCCAAAACAAAAAGCTGGGATGAGATTTTCCGTGGGTTACTTGACCAATACGAAACCGTCCTTCAGAACACCGCATCAGAATTACTCGCTTAAACAGAAGAGCTCCCTTCAACTAGACGAAGGGAGTTTATTACACAGTTATAAATTTTAGTTTCATAAATGATACATAAGGTTAAACATTGTTTTATTTCTATATTCATTATATCAAAAATAAACATAACTAAACAGACTTGTAATAAAAACCCATAAAAATTAATATATGGTTATACAGTATTTTAACTGTATATTGATTTTAAGAATTCCCCTTAAAATCAACTTACTCACATACCTTTATACAGTAATTGTTCCCCAATTTCTGTATACTAAAAAACCTTTCATTCATTTGAAAGGTTTTTTTGAGCCTGCACATATTCTTCTTTCGTATTCACATTTATAAACCAATCCGCATGCGCTTGTACATCTTCTCCAACAACATACTTTACATTACATTGTGATAAAAGCTGGCCCACACTTCTTTTTTCTTCCTGAAGCAAAGCATACATCTTTTCTTTCACACGGTTATGATACGCTGCAAGTAACGGTTGTTTTCTTCCATTAATAATAGGTACAACCGCATCATATTCATTACTCGTTTGCTCTAGTAAAATGGTAAGCCACTCTGGCGAAACGTTTGGTGCATCGCAAGGCATAATAGCGTACCAATCTGCTTCTATATATTCCATACCTGATACAATGCCGGCAAGCGGTCCATTTCCTTTATAATGCGGAATATCTTCTATAACAGGAACTTGTACGAGTTGCTCTACTCGCTCTTTTATATCAGTATGGCTAATTACTACAATGTCTTGCAAAGTAGTTCCCATCACTTTCACAATATGCTCAACAAAAGTAGTTCCCTTCCAAATTGCTAACGCTTTCGGCTCACCGAATCGACTCGACATACCGCCTGCTAATACAATTCCAGCATACTTACTCATTGGCGATGCAGCTCAAATGTAATATGACCTAATTCCGGTAAAATTAATTTATTCATCGCAAGGCGAACTGCTCCGCTCGATCCTGGCATCGAGAAAACTACTTTGCGCCCAATTGTACCACCAATCGCTCTACTTAACATTGCGCTGCTTCCGATATCTTCTAAATAACTAATCATACGGAACAGCTCACCAAATCCGACAATTTCTTTATGTAATAACGCTGATACTGCTTCAATTGTGACATCGCGTTTCGTAATACCAGTACCGCCATTTGTTAATACAACATCTACATCTTCCTTATGATAACCAGCTAACACCGCTTGCTGAATACTTTCTTTATCATCTTTTACAATTTCATAAGAAGTTACTTTATGTCCCGCTTCTTTTAACAATTCATGTAATAGTTGTCCGCTCTTATCTGTCTCTTCCGTACGTGTATCGGAAATCGTCACGATCTTACAACGCACTTCTTTTGGAGCTTGTTTTTTATGTTCAGTTACACTCATTTTTCATCTTCCCTTTCATTTTATTGTAAAATTATGTATGAAGCAAAGAATTCAACATGATACAATATAAGTATGTTTATCCATATAAAGGAGCTTTACATGATTCAAAATATGAAACGATCCGTACCCATTATACCATTCCTAATTATATTATCCCTTTTTCAATGTATCGCTTACGGGTTCGATATTAACTTTTTAAAATTGTATGTACTTTTGCCTGATGGTGGTATTCGTTACTATTTGACTAGCACATTAATTCCTCTCGTACTTGCCTATATAATAGATTTTATTTTTAAACGTTCTATCTCTAAATAAGGAGGTCTACATATTATGGAACTTTATAAAAAACTAACAACAACATTCATCCTCTTATTCGTCGCTTCCATTACTGTCGGCTTTTCTCTAAAAGGCGCAATTCCATACGCTACATTAGTAAGCATTATATTCGCAACACTATTTTTACTATGCAGTGCCTTTTGCGCGGGTAAAGCACGTCAAATGAAAGGTTGATTACATATGTTCCAGAAGAAACCAATCCTTTGTAAATCATGTAAAAAAGAAATACAAACGTATGAAAAAGCATGGATTCATATGCCCTTTCCAGCAAATAGTATGACGAATATGAAAAAGTATATTGAGCTATACGGCGAAGTGTATTGTAGCTCATGTATTCAAATTGGAAGTAAAACAAAATAAAAAAAGCTTTGCGCTCACGGCGCAAAGCTTTTTTTCATATATTATAGACCAGCTTGCTCTTTTAAAGCTGCAGCTTTGTCTGTACGTTCCCATGTTAGGTCTACATCAGTACGTCCGAAGTGGCCGTAAGCTGCTGTTTGTTTATAAATTGGGCGACGTAAGTCTAGCATTTTAATAATACCAGCTGGGCGAAGATCGAAGTTGTTACGAACTAGTTCTACTAGTACGTCTTCAGATACTTTACCAGTCCCGAATGTATCAACTGAAATTGATACTGGTTGTGCTACACCAATTGCGTATGCAAGTTGTACTTCTGCTTTGTCAGCAAGACCAGCTGCTACGATGTTTTTCGCAACATAACGAGCTGCATATGCTGCAGAACGGTCAACTTTCGTTGCATCTTTACCAGAGAATGCACCGCCACCGTGGCGAGCGTATCCACCATAAGTATCAACGATGATTTTACGTCCTGTTAAACCAGCATCACCTTGTGGTCCACCAATTACGAAGCGGCCAGTTGGGTTAATGAAGAATTTCGTTTCTCCATCCATTAATTCTGCTGGAACTACAGCTTTAATTACATGCTCTTTTAAATCGCGATCGATTTCTTCCCATGTAACATCTGGATGATGCTGTGTAGAAATTACGATTGTATCTACACGTACAGGTTTACCATTTTCATCATACTCAACTGTAACTTGCGTTTTTCCATCCGGACGTAAGTATGATAATGTGTCATCTTTACGTACTTCAGTTAAACGGCGAGCTAATTTGTGAGCAAGCGAGATTGGAAGTGGCATTAATTCTTGTGTTTCATTACATGCGAAGCCAAACATTAAACCTTGGTCTCCCGCACCAATTGCCTCAATCTCAGCGTCAGTCATTAGACCTTCGCGTGCTTCTAGCGCTTGGTCAACACCCATAGCGATGTCAGCAGATTGCTCATCGATAGATGTTAAAACTGCACAAGTTTCTGCATCGAATCCGTATTTTGCGCGTGTGTAACCAATGCCTTGAATTGTTTCACGAACGATTTTTGGAATATCTACGTAAGTAGAAGTCGTAATTTCCCCCGCTACCAATACTAAACCAGTTGTTACAGTTGTTTCACAAGCTACACGTGCATTTGCGTCCTTTGATAAGATCGCATCTAAAATTGAATCAGAAATTTGGTCACAAATTTTATCTGGATGTCCTTCAGTTACAGACTCAGATGTGAACAGATGACGTTTTTTTGTCATGTGGTAAACCTCCCTACAGTAATTGTATATATTGTACGGAACTCATCCTTAATTTGCCACAAACTGCGACATACATTTATTCTCCCACACAAGCATACAGAAAAACCTTTCCTACTTTACATAGAGGAAAGGTTTAATTTGCTACTTGCATACTGCTTTTTGCCCTTTGCTCTTATCGTTCGAGACCGTTAGCCTCGCACAGGTTTTAGCACCTATTCACCTGTATTTACCACTACAAGTGAGGTTGCTGGGCTTCATCGGGCCTGTCCCTCCGCCAGCTCGGGATAAGAGAGTATCCGTCCCAACCTATACTAAAGAAATGATATTCATTTGTCAATTAATATTCACATTTTCCTGAAAGTTTTTCTCAATACGCCTGGAATGAAATATTAATAAGGAAATAATACATTCACACAAACAAAAAGAAATAAATAGTATACATTATTTATATAATTGTGTTATACTCTTGTTGGGGATTACGAGAAATATTTCATTAAATGAAAAGGATGGTATATAAATATGAGTACTGTGAATGTCCAAATTGGTTTACACGAATTATTGAACGGAAGCAATGCACAGATTCAACTAAGTGTTCCGCAATTAGTGGAAAAAGTATTAATGCGAAATGAAGGGAAATTAACTTCTACTGGTGCCGTTTCTGCTTCAACAGGAAAATATACAGGACGTTCTCCTAAAGATAAATTTATTGTGAAAGAAGCATCGGTTGCTGACAAAATTGCTTGGGGAGCAGTGAATCAACCGATTTCTGAAGAACATTTTAATAAATTATACACTAAAGTTTTAGAATACTTAAAAGAAAAAGAAGAGTTATTCATCTTCAATGGATTTGCAGGCGCTGACCGCAATTACCGCCTACCAATTCAAGTTATTAACGAATATGCATGGCACAATTTATTTGTACATCAATTATTCATTCGTCCAACTGAAGAAGAATTAACAACTCATGAATCAGAGTTCACAATTGTTTCTGCACCGAATTTCAAAGCTGATCCAGCTGTTGACGGTACAAACTCTGAAGCATTCATTATGGTTTCATTCGAAAAACGTATCGTACTAATTGGTGGTACAGAATACGCTGGAGAAATGAAAAAATCAATCTTCTCTATTATGAACTTCTTACTACCTGAACAAGATATTCTTTCTATGCACTGCTCTGCAAACGTAGGTGAAGAAGGTGACGTAGCACTATTCTTCGGTTTATCTGGAACAGGTAAAACAACATTATCTGCTGATCCACACCGTAAATTAATCGGTGATGATGAGCATGGTTGGTCTGATAACGGTGTATTCAATATTGAAGGCGGTTGCTACGCAAAATGTGTAAACCTTTCTCACGAGAAAGAACCACAAATTTTCGATGCAATCAAATTTGGATCTGTTTTAGAAAACGTTATCATTAATAACCAAACGCGTATCGCAGACTATAACGATACTACTTTAACAGAAAATACTCGTGCTGCATACCCTATGCATGCGATTGACAATATCGTACTGCCAAGTGTTGCTGGACACCCAAATACAATCATTTTCTTAACTGCTGATGCATCTGGCGTATTGCCTCCAATCAGTAAGTTATCAAAAGAACAAGCTATGTATCATTTCTTAAGTGGTTACACTAGTAAACTAGCAGGAACAGAGCGCGGCGTTACATCTCCGCAAGCAACATTCTCAACTTGCTTCGGTTCACCATTCTTACCACTTGATGCATCTCGCTATGCTGAAATGCTTGGTGAAAAAATCGAGAAACACGATGCGAAAGTATTCTTAGTAAACACTGGCTGGACTGGTGGCGAATACGGCATTGGTAAACGTATGAACTTAGGTTACACTCGTGCAATGATTCAAGCTGCATTAAGCGGCGAACTTGCGAAAACTGAAACAGCTAAACATGACATCTTCGGTCTTGAAGTTCCACTTCACGTACCAGGTGTACCTGACGAAGTGTTAATGCCTGAACAAACTTGGGCTGATAAAGCTGCTTATAAAGAGAAAGCAATCGAGCTTGCGAGCGAATTCAAAGAGAACTTCAAAAAGTTCGACAGCGTTTCTGAAGATATTATTAACTTAGGCGGTCCAATCGCTTAAGTACAAACTTTCTGTTGGAATACCCCTTTTACTCATATGAATAAGTGCCGTGTAACCGTAAAGTTCCGCGTACTCACCGACAAAACCCAATGCGGCTTTACGGTTATACACACTTACATAAAAAAGAAGCTTACGTTTTTAACGTAAGCTTCTTTCTATATCTTATCTCTTCATCTATGACTTAGTTCGTAAAATTACATACCAACATCCAAATTTTACAGAAAATTCATTTTATAATCATTCATTATTATTTTTTTATGATACAATTTACATATACAGGAAAGGATGAGGCCTATGGAAAATTTTTCTCGTACAGGAAAAATTTTATTCAGTTACGGAGCGATCCAAATGTTTTGGGGACTTGTGATGCTTAACGTTAATTTATTTGAGCATACAAATGAAACGATAAAATATATTATTCTAATTACCGGAATAATTTGTTGTATTATATCCACCTTTTTTAAAGAACATAAGAGTCATACTAATATGTGATTTCATGTTAGCTTATAGGAAGCAGAAACCTGTATTTTATGCAAAATTATGCTTCCTATTGTAACTCCCCCTCGCCGGACCCTCTATTCCATCTAAAAAGAGGCTTTTTATCTTTTTAGCCCTTTGTTAATTCTTCCTCATCTTTCATACTATAGTAGCCTAAATTCACAACGATTAAGAAATAACCACCCAGAATCCCTACTGCAAATGCCCACATAACCATGTGGTGCTCAATTTCGTACATAATAACAGCGCCCAAAATGGCAGCTGCAAAACGATTAAACATACCGAGCATCGGTGCTTTCGTTTTCTTTACGATACTATCTCCAAGCTTCTCAATTCGTCTCCCTAAAAGCCAAACACAATACATACTTACGATAAGTCCAATTCCAGCACCTAGAAAATGAGCTGAAAACGGTGTTAACATCCATCCTAGCAAAAGAAAACCTAGTAAATAATACGATTGAATTTTAAATGATCTTAATGACATACTAATCATGCTGTTCTCCTCTTCAGTAATTTTTATCTATCCAACAAAAGCTGTATAACTCATTTCTTTCGAGTTCATACTACTTAAAATTCATTTCACTCAAATTAAAAACAACATAAACAGTATGTTTATGTTGTTTGAATGTTTTCAGGAAATAATATTATACAAGATTTCAAACATCATATTCTCATAATTTGTGACGTTTTTCCAAACATTTTTCGTCCATTTATGAAAAAAGTGATATCAATCTATGAACATACGGATATGATGTAATAAGTACACAAATAAAGGGGGCGTCTAATGATTTATTTTTTAATGGCTCTCATTCACCTCATTATCCCTGCACTTATTGGACTTTCATTGTATTGGTACACGAAAAATCATAGTATTTTCTACGCTGTCCTCGGTGTTCTTCTTCCAGGTATTATTCTTATCACACTCTTCCGTATTCCATTTTTAAACTTAATTCCACTTATTACTGCTATCTTATTTCTCGTCTTCTTACCAAAAATAAAAAAATAGGAAAGCAGATCATAGATGATCTGTTTTCCTATTTTGATATAGGTTCCCCCGCAGTAGAATGAATTTTTACTTTCTCCGATTTCACAAACCATAGACCGAAGAAAATAATAATTCCACCGATTATTTGTTGAAATGATACATATTCATTTGCCCATATAGCTGCAAATAAAACAGCTACAAGTGGCGTTATATACATATATACCATCGTATGTGACGCGCCAATTTTTTGAATACCAACATACCACATCACTAAACCAAATACTGTTACAAAGAAAATGGAATATAGTAAAGCGAATAGTGTCATTCCATGTGTAATGTGAAATGGCATTATAAATACATGTGGTCCACTTAACAATAAAAGCGGAATCGCGCCAACTAATGCTGACCATGCGGTAACACGTAGTGCTGAATATTTTTTAATTAATGGACCTGCTAAAACAGGATAAAGCCCCCAGCATATTGATGTAATAAGTCCAATTCCGTTACCATAAAAAGAACTAGCAAGCGAATGCCCTGCTACTAAAACTAATGCGGCACCACCAAAGGCAATTATAGAACCGATGAGCTTTCGAGAAGAAAACTTTTCTTGTTTCAAAAAAATAGCAAATACAGTTGTAAAAATAGGTGAAATAGAAATGAGTAAAGAGGCATTTGTAGCGGACGTATATTTGACAGTTTCCATAAATAACGTTTGATACAGTACAATACCTACAACACTAACGATGATTAATCTAGGTATATCCTTTCGTTCCATATAAACCGACTTTTCAATAAAAAATGTAAGGAGTAACATAAGCGGTGCCGCTGATATCATCCGAAGTGCAGTAAACTCAATTGCTGTAAATTCTAAAAGTCCATATTTAGCAATCGTAAAATTAATCCCCCAAATAATAACGACTGCTAAAATTAATAACTCAATCCCCCATCTTCTCATGCATATCCCCTCCGCAAATAAGATTATACAGAAAATTCAATCACATGTACATTTCATTATGTGAAAAAATCTTTGTATTGTATGGAGAGGTTTGCTTTGTTTGGTACATAAACTTATATCGACGATTTTTCGAATATATCGACTTATCAACAAAAAACGAAAATAATAGTACCTTATATAATAAAAAGATGGTCCAAAAATATTTTGGACCACCTTTTCTTTCTTACACTCGAACGTGTAACTTCATATTTGGATTATAAAATTGGCTTGGGCTCTTCAGCTGAAAAGTTCCTCCAACTTCATGCCAATCAACTGTTAACTTATCATCCATAAATACAAGCTTTGTGCGATCTGCGATAAAATTCATTGCGCTAGATTCGATATCCACATCGCGCTCATCTTTTTCTGCTACAGCTACTAAATCGATAATTCCGCTCATTACACAACCGCAACCTTCATTATCGTAAAATAACTTTATATATTTCGCTTCATTTGGAATCGTATCCATAATCTTTTTATATGCTGCTTCTGTTACAGTAACGTACATATGTTAATCTTCATCCTCTCTTCTCATATCCTTCATACATTGTACCACCATTTTCTCTTAAATTTATATACAGAAAATTAAGACTAATATACAATGTATGTAATAAAGGAGGTTGTATCACTCATGTTCAAATTACTGCGATACCCCATCTTCTTAGGCCTACTCGGTAGCTTTTTTATTTCTAGCGGAATGCTATTACAACATATACTTCCTTATTCTCCTTCTATTGGTTGGATTTTAGGCTTTATTTGTTTCCTAACCGCTTCTTATTTTGCTATGAAAAAATAAGAATCACTTTAAGATTTATTTGCAGCTTAATTTTGACTTGGGTGTTACTTTCGGCCCACAAGAGAAACGTTGGCTCTATAACGATTCAACTCTCCTCTATATTTTAAAATCTATACACAATACGATTGAACACACAAAAATATAGAATTCATAATATGTATATAGTGGTTCTATTTTTAAAACTAGTTTTTCAAAATATAGAAAGGAGAACATACATGTACCCACGTAATTGTTTTAGTTGCGACGGCAGACGCAATAGTAGTTCTAACGGAAACACCGGGCCCACTGGTAGCACCGGACCTACTGGAAACACTGGCTCTGCCGGCATCACTGGACCTTCCGGGAACACCGGACCCACTGGTAGTACTGGACCTTCTGGCTCTGCCGGGCCTTCCGGAGCTGGTTTCCAAAGTACTACCGCCTTTAGTCTAGCAGCCGCCCCCACCTATAAAAAAGGACAAGTTGTCACTTATACGAGCAGCGGCTATGTTGTAAAAAAAGATGCACCTCAAGGATTTCCGAATGTATCTCCAGATTATATCGTATTAGTAGAAAGCGGACCTACTGGAAACACTGGCAGTACTGGACCTTCTGGCGGTACCGGACCTTCCGGCATCACTGGACCTACGGGGAATACTGGATCTACTGGTAGTACTGGGCCTACGGGGAATACTGGATCTACTGGCAGTACTGGGCCTACGGGGAATACTGGACCTTCTGGCAGTACTGGGCCTACGGGGAATACTGGACCTTCTGGCAGTACTGGGCCTACGGGGAATACTGGATCTACTGGCAGTACTGGGCCTACGGGAAATACTGGACCTTCTGGCAGTACTGGGCCTACGGGGAATACTGGACCTTCTGGCAGTACTGGGCCTACGGGGAATACTGGATCTACTGGCAGTACTGGGCCTACGGGGAATACTGGACCTTCTGGTAGTACCGGACCTACTGGCATTACCGGGCCTACTGGATTTACCGGGCCTACTGGCATTACCGGGCCTACTGGCATTACCGGGCCTACTGGATTTACTGGTTCTACTGGCATTACCGGGCCTACTGGATTTACCGGGCCTACTGGATTTACCGGGCCTACTGGAACTGCAGGTAGTGCATCAGCAAAAAGTATTGTTTTTCAAGGAACAAATGCTGGTTTTCAACGTATAGCGGGTTCTCCTGGCATTGACTCCAATGTTATTCCATATGTCACTGCTGGAGACGGTAGTGTAGTTGGCTTTGCTGCATCTATAAATGTAAATAACTTACCTGCTGCTGTTTATACGATTGATATTTGCAGGAATGTCCCAACAAACCTCACTGCCCCTACTTCCAGTTACATTTTAACTACTATTACCTTAACTACCACGGACAAAATTACCGGAACTATAGTATTTTCCATTAAACCGACGGATACTGGATCAGGACAAATTCAAGTATTTAATCCTACTCCAGCCGTAGGTCCGGCTACTGTAACTTGGACTAGCATTACAACTGGAAACCCTGTTTCAAGAGGGGATGCTATATCTCTTTATATTAACCCTGGAATTACTGCCAGTGCTGTATATTCTATTTTTCTAATCACTAATATTTAGTTCCTTCTTAACAGTAATTTATTTAACAAAAAAAGGAGATCACTCTCAAATAAGTAATCTCCCTTTTAAAAATTTTTTCATTACATTGGCAATACAATCTTCACAGTCGTTCCAACCCCAACTTCACTTTCAAAACTCATTTTACCGTTGTGGTCTTTAATAATTTTTTCTGTAACTACTAAACCTAAACCTGTTCCCGTTTCTTTCGTTGTGTAAAAAGCTTCATTTAACTTTGGAATTTTGTCTTTTGGAATACCGCAACCTTCATCCTTAACTTGAACAATGATTGCATCTTCTACAGTCACTTTAATCGTAATCGTTCCGCCAACTGACATTGCTTCAATCGCATTTTTAATTAAATTAAAAAATACTTGCTTTAATCGTTTTTCATCGCATGTAATCGATGGTATGTCTTTACTATAAATACCTTGTATGTGCACTCCTTGCTTTAAAGCAGGCTTTCCCATAACTCGAATAACATAAGCGATAATTTCTTCTATATTATGAACTTCTGATTCTAGTGATTTAGATTTCTCAAATCCACTAAGTTCTGTAGCGATTGTATGAATTCGCTCTACTTCTTGTTTCATAATATCACTATATATTTTATCCTCAGGATATTTATTTGCTTGCTTATTAACAAATTTATCTAAATTAGCTAGAGGTCTTCTAATTTTGTAACCAATAACTGTAGCCATTTTCCCAACAGTTGCTAGCTTTTCTGTTTGTTGTATTTCTTTATCCATCATCTCAAGCGTACGAACGTAAGATTGAAACCTTAAAAACATAATCCAACATATAATAGTAAATACGCTATATAATGCCATCGGGATTAAAACGAGTGACGAGTGAATAATGATTCCTATAAGAGCGTATTTCCCAACAAGTATACCAGTAACTAACCAAAAATACCTTTTGTTCACAAAGAGTGGGGCAAATAAAATAAAAAATCCTTCTACTATATTCCCACCATCAAACTCAGCATCACTACCGTAGTAAATCATAAAATTATGGATAAAATCTAATAGGTTATATCCAATTAGAATAATATATTTCACTGCAAATGGATTCTTCCATTTCATGAAGTATACTCCAATACAAAACAAAATCACCATTAGAAAATAAAGCCATAAACCTAAACCATCTTCAAATTGTCCTACTCCTTCTTGCTCTCCTCCTATTAAAGGTACAATAAATTCGTAGGCAAGATCGTATACAAAAAATATAATGAAAAATAAACTTAAAAATATTTTCAGTGCCTTCATTTCTTCATTTTTAAATATATCGTCTTTATTCATATCGTAACTCCTAGCTTTTCTCCCTCTTGGATTTCATTATTTCCACGTTGCTTCGGGAGCATAATATCTATTCTAGTTCCAATATCTCTTTCACTTGAAATATGTAATTCACCAAGATGCTGCTCAGTAACAAGCCGATTCGCTACAGTAAGTCCTAGGCCAATTTTATCTTGTTTCGTTGTATAAAAGGCCTCTTTAACACGAGCTAAATTTTCTTTCTTAATACCGTAACCATTATCAATTACACTTAGCATTACATAATCTTGTCCTTTGTTTTCTAACCGTAACTCTAATGTGCCACCTTGCTCCATTGCCTCCAGAGCATTTTTTATGACATATAGAAAGACTCCTCTTATTTTCCGCTCATCACATTCAACTTCTATCGTCTTTTCTTCCACATTAGAAATAAACTGGACGCTAGATTCATTCATTTTTTCGCGAACAATTTTTACTGCTTGTAATGCAATTTCACCTATATTATGTTTCTTATAAACAGAAGGTTTACATGTAGCAACTTCCATTAACTCACTTATCATATTATTCATATTTTCTATTTCAAAAATCATCTGTTCGTAAATAGGGTCCTCCTCATGCTTCTCTCGTTGTAATTGCGTAAACCCTTTTAATGAAGCAAGTGGATTTTTAATTTCATGTCCCACTGTCGCTGCCATTTTTCCGATTACTGCTAATTTTTGTGATTCACTAGCAATCTTAATACTTTCCTTTACCGCTGAAAGGTATTGTATAAATCGATTTAAAATGATGTATGCCGCTATTAATACGAGTGTATACATAATGAGGAACATAAATCCTTTTACTTCCTTTAATACGAATAAATAAATAACATATTTCCCTACAATTGTCGAAAGTACAAACACAAAATATTTTTTATTTAAAAATATAGGTACAAAGAAGATGAAAATAATTTCTATTATATTTACTCCATCAAATGCCGCCTCATTATAAAGCATATACGAAAGTATATTAACGATTTCTATTCCTATGTATGCAAATACACATGCATATTTAACAAGGTTCGCTTTCTCTTTTTTTATTAAATATACATTCACACCGAGTATTGCAGTTCCGCAAATAACTTGCCATAGTATGCTATGTCCCATATCCGTTAATGATTTATTTTCTAATACGATTGCATAGAAAATTTGGTATGAAACAACAATGACATATAGCACCCATAAAAAAATTTTTGCATTCCTTTCTTCTTCTTTATATGATAGAAAACTTCCTTTCACTTCAACACCCCTTCAAAATAATATCTCGAAGAATACCATTTATTATAATAAATGATTTTCATAGACAAACAAAGATAAATCGAACATTTGAGGAAAATCATCCCAATAAAGCAAAGTATCTTCAGGCTATATAAGCATAAAAGCTATAAACAATAATACGTATATTATGGGAGGTGTTTTATGTGGACGGCAAAAAAAATAAAAAAACAGAACAACTGGAATCCTTCACGCGTGAGAATGAAGGAAAGAAAATGACGACAAATACAGGTGTTACCATTTCAAATGATGAAAATACTTTAACCGCTGGTGATCGTGGTCCTACCCTTCTAGAAGATTTCCTAATGCGAGAAAAGCTTGCTCATTTTGACCGTGAACGAATTCCTGAAAGAGTCGTTCACGCACGTGGATATGGTGCACATGGTATATTCGAGCTATATGAATCTTTAGAAGAGCTAACAATGGCCCACTTTTTACAAGACCCTTCAAAAAAAACACCCCTTTTCGTTCGCTTCTCTGAAGTAGCCGGATCAAAAGGGGCGAATGAAACAAATCGAGATGTACGAGGGTTCGCCGTTAAATTTTATACAGAAGAAGGAAATTTTGATTTAGTAGGAAACAATATTCCTATTTTTTTCATTCAAGATGGCATTAAATTCCCTGATCTTATTCACGCCCTTAAACCTGAACCGCATAATGAGATTCCACAGGGACAAACAGCACATGATACATTTTGGGACTTCATCGCCAATAACCAAGAATCGGCTGCGATGATGATGTGGATTATGTCTGATCGTGCCATTCCAAGAAGTTTTCGAATGATGCAAGGGTTTGGCGTTCATACATTTCGCTTAGTGAATAAAAATGGAAAGTCACAATTCGTAAAATTTCACTGGAAGCCGAAGCTCGGCATTCACTCATTAATTTGGGATGAAGCGCAAAAATTAGGTGGTGCTGATCCAGATTACCATCGCCGTGATTTATGGGAAAATATTAATGCTGGAAACTATCCTGAGTACGAACTTGGCATTCAAATTTTAGAAGAAGAGGATGAATTTAAATACGCTTTCGATATATTAGATGCGACGAAAATTTGGCCTGAAGAAGATTTCCCCGTTAAAATCATCGGGAAAATGACATTAAATCGCAACGTCGAGAATGTATTCGCTGAAACGGAACAAGTCGCGCTTCATCCGGGAAGTATCGTCCGTGGTATTGATTTTACAAATGATCCGCTCTTACAAGGTAGGCTCTTTTCTTATACAGACACTCAATTGGCACGCGTCGGTACAAATTATCAAGAATTACCGATTAACCGTCCGATATGCCCATTTCACAACAATCAAAGAGATGGTGCATCTAAATATATAATCGACAAAGGAAAAATTGCTTACCATAATAATTCCTTAGCAAATAACACTCCTTACACTGTCCCCGGTACAAAGGGTGGGTTCGTTACATATCCTTCTACTGTATCAGGGCATAAAACGAGAGAAACAGCCGCTAGTTTCAAAGATCATTTCTCTCAAGCACGTTTATTTTGGAATAGTATGAGTAACGTCGAAAAGGTTCATATTATGCAAGCCTTCTCCTTTGAATTAGGAAAAGTAAAAAGTAAATCGGTCCGCCAACAAGTCGTAACTATGATTGGGCATATTAGTACTGAATTAGCTACGTTAGTCGCTGAAGCGATCGGAGCAAAAGTCCCAAATATTCAAGAATCGGGCGTTACGAAATCATCGCCAGCACTCAGTATGGCAAATACGACATTTAGTCCTAATACATTACGAGTAGGTGTCATTGTTGCAAATGGATATGACGGACAAAACGCGCAATATATACTAAATCAATTCAAACAAGTTGGGTTGCAGCCAGTAATTGTTTCCGAGCGATTAGGTATTGTGCAAGGAACGCAAAATGTACGTTGGGACGTGAATGACACTTTCTTAACGGGATCTTCACTTCTTTATGACGGGCTACTTCTTATTGGAGGAAACCTTGATGAACTGTTTCTTAATAAAGCGAGTTCATTTGTCGTAGAATCATATAATCACTTTAAGCCAATTGGTGCCTTTCAAAATGGATCTACCGTTATTCAATCTTTAAATATTGAAGGAAAGCCTGGCGTCCTAATAGAACAAAACCCTACGCAACTTGCAAATAAATTTATTAAAGCCATGACGAAACAACGCTTTTGGGATAGAGCATATGAATAGGTTAGGGGGATAATTTATGTTTGTTACCGTCGAGAAAGATGTGCATATTTTTGTGCAAGACGTTAATCCTGGACCCGGTAGTAAAACCGTGTTTTTCGTTCATGGCTGGCCTTTAAATCATCAAATGTACCAATATCAACTCAATGTGTTACCACAGCATGGTTTCCGCTGCATCGCTATGGATATACGAGGAAACGGGCAATCTGATAAACCATGGACTGGTTACACATACGATCGTTTAGCAGACGATATCGCCATTGTTCTCGAAGCACTTCAAGTAGAAAATGCTACATTAGTCGGTTTTTCAGTAGGTGGTGCTCTTTCTATTCGGTACATGTCCCGCTATAATGGCCATCGTATTTCTAAACTTGTATTAGTCGATGCTGTTTCCCCCTCTTTCGTTAAAAATCAAGAATCGCCCTATGGTGTCCCAAAAGAACAAGCAGATACCCTCATTAATCAAATGTATGCCAATATGCCAAAATTTTTAAATGATGTATCTTTATCATTTTTTAATAGAAACTTAGGATCTGCTACGTTAGAATGGTTTTCTTATCTCGGTATGCAGTCTGCTTCCTACGCTCTCATCAAAATATTGCAAGCAGCCGCAAATGAAGATGTAACGAAAGATTTAAGTGAAATTAACGTCCCAACAAAAATATTCCACGGTGTTCACGATCAACTTATCCCTTACAAAAGCGCTGAACTCACGCAAAAGCAGATTAAAAATTCTCAGTTACATCCTCTTACAAATAGCGGTCACGGCTCTCCAATTGATCAAGCGGATGAATTAAATGCAGAACTTATAAAGTTTTTGCATTCATAAAAATCTATACCAAATCGCTTCAATTGGAACGCATTTTTTGAAAAGATTAAAATTCACATATTTCTCACAAATCAATCAATAAAACGATTACATTTTCATTTATACTAAATGTACAGGTAATACTCCCTAAACCCAGCTTGTCTGGTTACCCCGTTAAATACTATAAAAAAAAGAACTTGTATCGTTATACAAGTTCTTTTTGTTTGTTCTATTTAAAAAGTATATCTTTACTATACTGCTTTCCAGCAAGTAAATCATATTGGATCATTTTATATTGCTCTAACATTTCTTTTTGTTTCTTTGTTAAATCTGTTATCTCTTCCCCATCTTTATTAACCTTTAACTCATCTCTAAGAACCGGTATTTCTTTATGCATTTCCGATAAAAATTGATAAAACGGTGATTGATTTAGTCCTGCATAATCAAAAACAAGATTAGAAAAATAAATTGGACTTACTAAACCTAAATTGTCATTTGGCAAATCAAAATTTGCATACATTAACAATGGTGTTTCTGACATAATTAATCTTTCTCTTACCGTCTCTTCATTTTCTATATATCCTGCTTCTTTATAAATAGATTTATTAGTTCCTAACATAGGTAAATGATCTCCAAAGAAGACTAATAAAGTAGGTCTGTCTAAATCGTTAAGCTGCTCGATTAAATATTGCAGAGCTTCATCAGACAGTCTTACACCTTCTGTATATGCTTCTAATTCCGCTTTCGATTCCTCTTCTGTTAATCCACTAATTTCTATTTTATTTTCTCCAAACATATTTGGCGTATACGGAAAATGATTTTGCATCGTCACCGCATGAATAAATGTAGGTTCTTTTCTCTTATTTAATTCATCTATGATTTCTTTACTCATAGATAAATCACCAATATTGTCTCCCACTACTTCTTTATTTTTCATCGTATCTTCTGCATTAAAATTATCGAATCCCAATGTTTTATATACATCTTCACGTTTATAAAACGATCGATTAAACGCATGAATTGCACTTGCATAATACCCTTGTTTTTTCAACTCACTTGCAATCGATGGAATCTCTTTTTGGCTTGGAACAGCTTGTTGATATGGTATAGAACCTGGCATTAAAAGACTCATCGAATAACTCGTTAAGGCTTCAAATTCTGTATTCGCTGTATTCCCTCCAAATGTAGGAGCTATCGTTTGTCCACCTGGAAAATTCTCTGTATAATGATGTAAATTCGGCACTGGATCTTCGCTAAATGAAAGATTCGTTAATTTTGTTGGATCCCAAAATGCTTCACTCATAATAAATATAATGTTCGGCTTCTCTACTTTTTTTTGTGCTTTTACTTTGCCGCTATATTGTTTTTCTATATCCTTTGCAATTTGCTGCATATTTTCTTTTGAATATTCCTCTGGCTCTTTAATAACTGTCGTATCTAAGTTACTTAAAAATCCAATAATAAAACCATTCGCTTTATAATTTGCAGCTTGATTCCATGCACGGATGTCTACTCCACCTTTTATAAATAAATCATTCATAAAGGTAGTAGGATAGTTACTATATCCATACAACATAAACCCAGAGCCACATATTAAAATAATCCTCATAATAATATGTGATTTTATAACTGGAATATACTTTCGTATATACGTAACTACAAATACAATCAACACAATGCCAACGATTGTCAGGAACATATTCCAAAAACTAAAATACTCCATGACCATCGGTATAACGGAATTCATATGACCAATCTGTGTAAAATCAGACGGGTAGAATGGCTCTCCTCTAAAAATGAGTTTAAAATGGTTCACCATCACAAAAATAAGTAAGACTAAGCTAGTTATCGTTGTACTTAAGAAAACTCTTCCAAGCAAATTATATGCAAAAACGTATACCATATAAATAAATAACAGGCTTAATATATACTGTCCATATTGTAAATACACCCATGTATTTACTACTATAAGGTTCATGTCCTCCTGCACTATGATATACATCCAATTCATTGTATGAGCAATTAAAAATAATACGACATACACTCGAATAGCCGGCCTAAGCTTATGACTGATGCCTTTATTCAAATGAATGATATATAGTAGTACACTCCACAAAACAATAATGAGTATACTTAGCGGTATTTCCCCATTAAAAAAATCTTTCGTTCTCTCAAATTCGAAAGACCTTAACATAACAAAGAATAGCGTTTCTAAACAGATCGCCCACATTCCACTAAGAATGATAGAAATTAATAGATTCTTTCTCGGTTGCTGAGCCGAGAAACTAAAATGAAATTCATCTCTTCTTCGTCGCTGTGTAAAAACATTAAAGCGCAATTTATTCCCTCTTTCCTTTACCCCTTCGTCTCGCATCAACAAACATATTGTCATATACAAAATACCATATTTGTATGCAGCTAGTCTCCCTATGTGCTTGTAATAATACACATGTATCCTTAATTTCCCCTTAAAAATGCAGTGAAACTTTAATAAGTCCGAACCATTCAGGATTGAACGGGATGAACCTTCTTCGCTCTATATTCTAACAGCATAAATGAACTACGCTTCACAAAATTGTTACCATAAGAAAAGAACCTATCAACACTGACAGGTTCTGCTTCATTCTAACAGACATGAGCATATGTATTATATAAGAGAATACATCCATACTTTCCATATAATACATACAAGTAAGATAACTACAAAATCAAAAAGATCTAATCTCGGGCCCTTTTTCATATTCATCTCTAGCCACATATGAATCCATTTTCTTTTTGTATATTTTTGAATGTTTTTCTTTGCAAATCTGTAAATGAGTACTTGCATAATAAAAAAACCGACTACGAAAATGAACAAGAAAATGAGAAAATCGACCACAAAATTCCTCCCTATTTTTGCAGCGATTTTTCTACTATATGATTTTTCAAGACCCACTCTTCAAATTGAGCACTTCCAAATTCCCAACTAAGATCACGAGCATGTACAGAAAAAACGTAATGACCAGCATATTCGTCCATAAATCTACCTGTCTCGATCTCATCTTTCTGAAGACCATATGTTCCAAAATTAAAATACACATCCCACACGTCTTCATTCTTCCGCTTATAAGCAATCGATTCCATATCACATTCTGTTCCGAAATAGTCAAGATGTAAATGTACGCTATCATCATATTCGTACTCCATTTTATCACCCCTTATATTTGTACTTCTTTATCACCCAAAAAATTCCTGCTATCTACACTCACATATGGGCACTTACCTACATATCATGCTTGTAGAGTGACTTCTAGGAGGTGTCATATAGTGAAAAAATTTATAGCTGTTTTTTGCATCATGTTACTATCTATTTTCACATTTGCTGCTTGCAGTAGTAAAAAGGAAGGTACGAAAGAACAAACGCAAAACATTCGCATCGGCGAAGTTACCCATTCTCTCTTCTACGCCCCTTTATATGTCGGGATTGAAAAAGGATTTTTTAAAGATGAAGGATTAAATATTGACCTCCAAACAACAGCTGGCGGAGATAAAACGATGACCGCCCTATTATCTGGCGGAATTGATATTGCTCTCGTCGGTTCTGAAACGTCTATTTATGTTCATCAACAAGGTGCAAAAGACCCTATCATTAACTTCGCACAACTTACACAAACAGACGGAACATTTTTAGTTTCGCGTAAAAAATTAGACTCTTTTAATTGGAATGACGTAAAAGGTGTTACGTTTTTAGGACAGCGTAAAGGCGGCATGCCGCAAATGGTTGGAGAATACGTTTTAAAGAAAAATGGCATTGATCCTCGCAAAGATACAAACTTAATTCAAAACATCGAATTTGCTAACATTGCAAGTGCCTTTGCATCTGGTACTGGGGAATTTGTACAGCTCTTTGAACCGACTGCAAGTATATTCGAAAAAGAAGGAAAAGGGTTTATCGTCGCTTCGTTCGGAAATGAATCTGGAACTGTTCCGTATACAACGTTCATGGCAAAAGAAAGCTTCTTAAAGAAAGATAAAGATGCTGCTGAAAAATTCACACGTGCTCTCTATAAAGCGCAGCAATGGGTTGATACACATAGTCCAGAAGAGATTGCTGACACCGTTTCTCCGTTATTTAAAGACACTTCAAAAGACATTACAGTAAAAGTAATCGAACGGTATAAAAAACAACACTCTTATGCAACAAATCCGCTATTAGATGCTGAAGAATGGAAACAGCTCCAAACGATAATGAAAGAAGCTGGCGAATTACAAAAAGAAGTTCCACATGAAGCGCTCGTCAATACAAAAATTGCCGAAAGCGTTATTAAGAAATAGAGGCGAAGTGTATGAGTTTTTTACAAATACGTAACGTTTCTCACTGCTTTTTCGCGAAAGAGAATGCCAAACTAATTCTCGAAGATATGAGCTTACAAGTGGAAGAAGGCGAATTTATTTCTATACTCGGTCCAAGTGGTTGCGGCAAAACGACACTCCTCTCCATTATTGCCGGGCTACTTGATCCAATTGAAGGTATCGTCTTTTTAGATGGTGAGCCTATTACAACGAAAACTTCATCTATGGGATATATGCTGCAGCAAGATTACTTGTTCCCTTGGAAAACAATTGAAGAAAATATTATGCTCGGACTTCATACCCGAAAAATTTACAATGAACAGACGAAAGAACATACTTTACAGCTTTTAAAACAAGTCGGTCTACATGATGTAGAAGAGCAATACCCTCGTGAACTGTCCGGCGGTATGCGTCAACGTGCCGCTCTCGTTCGAACGTTAGCGACCGATCCTAAAATTTTATTGCTAGATGAACCATTCTCAGCACTCGATTATCAAACGAAATTGAAACTAGAAGATCTCGTTTTCAACTTACTACGCAAATATAAGAAAACGTCACTACTCGTAACACATGATATTGAAGAAGCAATTGCGATGAGTGATCGTATTTATTTACTACAAGCGAATCCCGGGAAAATTGCAAAAACATTTATCGTCCCAGAAAGCATCCGTTCCTTATCACCGTTAGAATCACGCCACCACCATGACTTCCCATCCCTCTTCCAAGATATATGGAAGGAGCTGGAGCGACTTGGATAATATAAAGCAACTACATGAACAGTTTCAGAAAAAAGAACGTAAGCGTGCATGGTTAGCACGCTCACTGCAGCTTTTACTGCTCATTCTTTTCTTTTCACTATGGGAAATAGCTAGCAAAAAAGAGTGGATTGATCCTTTACTCTTTAGCTCTCCTTCAAGCATTTGGGATCTCTTCCTTAGTAAATGGATTGACGGTTCGCTTTGGGTTCACATATGGACGACATTACTTGAAACAGGAGTAGGCTTCATTCTTGGAACAGTGCTCGGCGCTATTATCGCTACTTTTCTTTGGTGGATGCCACTTCTCGCTCGCGTGCTCGACCCCTATCTCGTCGTCCTAAACGCCATGCCAAAAGTGGCACTTGGACCTATTATCATTGTAATCTTCGGTCCAAATATTTCTTCGTCGATTGCAATGGGGGTAATCATTTCCATCATCATTACCATTCTCGTTATTTACAGCGCATTTCAAGAAGTCGATTCTAACTATATAAAAGTGATGGACACATTTGGCGCGAATAAATGGCAATGTTATAAGCAAGTCGTTCTCCCTGCATCCTTCCCAGCAATTATTTCAACGTTAAAAGTGAACGTTGGTTTATCATGGGTCGGTGTTATATTCGGCGAACTTCTCGTCTCTAAACAAGGTCTTGGCTACTTAATTAGCTACGGATTCCAAGTATTTAATTTCACGCTCGTCTTACTGAGCGTACTACTCACCTGCGTCCTCGCAACACTTATGTATGTGTTTGTTGAGGCATTTGAAAAACTTCTAATTGGAAAACGAAAAAGAAGCTGACTTAGGGCGATAAACTATAGTCAGCTTCTTTCTTTACCTTTTATCACACATCTTTGTTTCATTTGTAACGTTTCCATCTGCAACCGTAACTGTATGGAAACAATCTTTCACACGTACTGTAACGACATTTTCTTTTCGATCTATTACATGATAATCATCATACTTTTTATTTAATGCACTACGAATTTGCTCTCCTTCAAAAATCGGAAAACCGTGAGACATTACCCAAATGAGACCAGCAACCGCAAGAATCGTTTTCATACGTTTCATTACCTCCTTGAGAGTAAACTTATAGTCCCTACAATATGCGCATTATAATTGTGTCTAATTTGTGACATTTTTATACTAATTCTCTTTTAAAGCTTCAGTTCCTTCTTCTTTTTTAAAAAAGACAGAATTTTCAATTTTATAAACATAAAAAAACGCAAAGAACTAAAATTCTTTACGTTTTATTGGCTAAAATGTATACCTCTCATTATTGTCCGCTTTGTTGTTCTATCGTTTTTGAGATATCATCTAATCCCGACAACACTTCTGCTCTCATTTTTACAAGCTCAGGGAACTGATAGAAGAACGCAATTTTTTTATACTTTAACTCCGATCCTTCTTTCACCTTTTTTGAATCTTGCAAAATAAATGCTGTAAACGTATCTGCAATATCTTCCGCTACGTTTGTTGTTCCATACTGTGATACAAACTCCTCATGCTTTTCTTTAAAAAATTCAATTTGAGTTTCTTCACTTTCTTCCACTTTCTTTTCTGTCCACTCCTGCTCAATGTCCTTCCAGAAAGAGTTATAAAATTGATTAATATAAGATTTTCCCTTCGCACACCCCTCTTGTAAGAAAAGAGTTTCACAGTTATTTCGGTATGTTGAAATATCTTTATCTTCTTCAAAATCCTTTACATACTTTTCATCTACTGGTATTTGCTTATGCCCGAGTGTCAACACGTGAGCCGTCTCATGAATTAATGTTTTCATCACTTCATCGATATTTATCGCGGAATCAAGCGTATCTAAGCTAAGAATCCAATCTTTCGGATTCTCCATGCTAGGCATAACGTGAGCAACAACACCGTCATAACCGTCCGTTATTAAATCAAATTCTGTTATATTCCCGCGATATTTAGCTGGAATGAGAGTACGGTACATATCCCATAAGTCTTCATGATAACCTCTATCTTGACGCTGTTGTAGTACCTCTTCTTTCGCTTCTTTATCTTCAGCGAATACTTTATTTAAACGTTTCCGTTCTATTTTTTCAAAATAAGGATCTACAATTTCATCACCATCAATATAATAAGAGGCTAAAAAGAAATAATTTTCGTCATCCTCTTTTTTCTGCTCTGCCTCTTTCATATTCGCACTTTCATGCTCTTCTATATCATAATCTTCTACTGCTTCAAGTTCAGATAATCCATCTATTTTTTCATATACTTTTTGAAGTTTCTTATCTCCTATTTCCACACATTCTTCTTCTGTTTTACAAACTTCTTTTTCCTTCACACTCTTCATAGAAATATCACACCCTGCTACTAAACCAATTGCGACGACAACCGCTACTAACTTACCATACAGTCTCTTCATATAAACCTCCGTCGTTCCATTCTACAAAAATATCATAAGCAATTTCTAACGAATGTGCGATAATTAATTATACAAACTATAAGGAGGTTTCTCATGATTCAAGCAGTCTTATTCGACTTAGATGGAACACTATTAGATCGGCGCCAATCTCTAGAACAGTTTATTCATGATCAATATAATCGCTTTGCCTCTCACTTAATGAACATAGAAAAATCAGAGTATTGTTCTCGATTTCTTGAGCTCGATAATAATGGCTATACGTGGAAAGATAAAGTATATGCTACTCTCCTTTGCGAATATAACATTACCACTTTAATACCAGAGCAACTGCTGCACGACTATATTACAAACTTTCAACACCATTGTATTCCTTTCAAAAACATGCATGAATTACTTCATCGTTTAACACAACAAAATATTAAAATTGGTATTATTACAAATGGCTTTACTGACTTTCAAATGAATAATCTTCGCGCACTAAACATACATACGTATACAAATACAATTCTCGTTTCAGAAGCGGAAGGAATTAAAAAACCACATCCTGAGATTTTCGAACGGGCTTTAAAAAAGCTAGATGTTAAGGCCACAGAATGTATTTACGTTGGAGATCATCCAGAAAACGACGTGCTTGGTTCTGAACGAGTAGGGATTCTTGGTGTGTGGAAGAGAGATTCGTTTTGGGGTGACTTTGAACATTCACGCATGGTGAACGATTTGTTGGAGGTGCTTTCGTTTTTAGAGGTAGAAATGAAAACAAAATAATAGTA
The DNA here is from genome assembly GCF_052947655.1 of Bacillus pretiosus. NCBI lineage: Bacteria > Bacillati > Bacillota > Bacilli > Caryophanales > Bacillaceae > Bacillus > Bacillus pretiosus. The sequence continues at coordinate 4,619,344 of NZ_CM129593.1, forward strand.
AATAAATTACATCGGCGATTTTTTACAATATATCGACTTACCGACAAAAGCTGACAAACAAAAAAGAGGCCGTTTTTCAAAAACGCCTCCCCTTCCTTTATTATTCATATACTGTAAACTGCGGTTTACTCGGATGATCTTTAACTTGCGCACCATCTGGAAACTTTGAGACTTTTTGATATAGGGCAATGTCACCGATACAACCTGCTGTTAGTAAAATCCCTAAAAATGAGATGGATTGCACATTCGTAGTTAACCCAATTACAATTGGCAAAATTCCAGTTGGTAAAAACGGCAGCATTAACACTTTCTTCATTTGCTTTACTGTAATCGCCTGTTTAGAATGAGCATATGCAACACCTAATTTCCAATTAACACCCCATTTCAGTTCACTCCACGGAACACCACCGATATAGCGAAACCCTATTAAATGTATCGCTTCATGAATACAAACAAGAACAATCATTGCGATAATAAAAAGAAACAAGGTTGGTAACGTAATTTCAATTTGAAACTCACCTGAAAGAAGTGAATGTAAAAAACTAACTCCAATCGCCAGAGCAAATGCTATACAACATGAATAGAAATTTAATTTCCCCATCGAAACAGTAACAGTCGTTTCTTTTCTTTTATCCATCTTCCCCCTCCTAAAATGTAAATATATCTTTACAAAATTGTATAATATACCCAAAATAATATAAAGATATATTTACATTTATTCTTACACACAAAAAAAGAAACCGGCCACTTTACTTCGTAAAACAGCCGATTTCTTCTATATGTTTCATCGTGCGCGCCAGTACATCGTCACGCATTATAAAGCTAAATTTTCTATCCGTTTTAATGTTATCAGGAATGTCTGTTAATAAAACAGATCCTTTCGTTTCTTCGTAATGCGTATGTTCTTCTACCGCACTAATTGTTGCAAAATAAATGTTTTTAATGATTATTTTGTCTTTTCCAGATACTTTATATTGTCCTAAGTAAGTTAAATCAGAAACTATGCCGCCGGTTTCTTCATGAACCTCTCGAACTGCCGCTTCTTCCGGTGTTTCCCCTAATTCTACTTTACCACCTGGAAATTCAAGACCGCGACGTAAATGATGCGTTAATAACCATTGATCCCCGTACCGGCATACAACCCAAACATGCTTTGGCTCAGGAGAAAATGGATAACGTTCAAACGATAATTGTACAGTATTGTGGTAATAATCTTTAAATTTGTACATGCCATTACTCCCCTATTGATGGTTACAAGTTTTTCCTACCACAAATTGTAGCATATTCTCGCTTTTCTGCATAATATTATCCAATTACAATCCATTGATTATTCCCATTTGCGCGACTAATTCTTTCGTCTCATGATTACCTAAATCGTAAATCATTTTATATGCTTTTTGTAGTTGTTCATCATATCGGTCATTATTCGAATCGTGATGATACTCAACAAATGGAACGTGAGAACGTACAAATGAACCTAAATCCTCTACATATGCTTGATCAAAGTACTCTCTTAACTCCGTAATTTCTTCATCACTTGCGGAAATCTCAAAATTATACGTATCCGCCGTCTTCACTTGTGAAATTTGACCGTTTCCTATTGATATATAATATGTTTTTTTCGTCTCCATGTAACACCCTTCTTTCATCCTTTTAATTTCTATTGTTTTCATCAATTACAAAATTATGTAAAATAAAGAAAAGGAGGGATTCCATGTTCAAAATATTAATTATCGGTATTATAATCGTTCTAGTCATACTAGTACTCTCCGTCATGACGATTAATAAAGGCTACGCTTATAAACATTCTGTTGATAAGCCAGAAGATAACCCTTATACAAAAAACAGCAAGAAGAATTCATAATACGCTTCATATACCACTTATTTTAGCCCACATCATATTCAGTATTAGTTTATTGACAGGTCAACATAACTTTCTACCACTTTCACAATCTCTATTAGGAGTTTTACTGCTTCTTATTACCATTGAACAAATCAGGAAAAAGGATTCAGGAACTAGATTTATTTGTATTGTTGCAGGTGCTTTCATTTAGATTGTTCCCATCATTACCTACATAAACTAGAAGGAGGGCTTTTATGTTAAAAGGCGTTCGAATTACTTTTGCACTTATCGCCTTATCTATAGCAATCTATGGATTTATTAGCGGTAACAGAGACATTATGCCTTACATGTTCATTTTCTTAGGGGCTATGGCTTTCACTATAGGTTTAGAGGAAATAAAAAAACAGAAACAATCTAGCAGCATACTTGCTTTCATGGCTGGTGCTGGTGCTTTACTGCTTGGCTTCTCAGAAATATTCCGGTAAATAATCTATTTAAAAGGTGGAGATTTGTATGCTAAAAACATTACGAATTGTATCGGCTCTTATCGTCATCGCTCTCGCTTTATCCGGAATGTTTACAAACGCACTTGTTACAATGCCTTATATGCTCATCGCCTTATCTGTTATGACCTTCATCATGAGCGCAGAAGAAAAACAGAAACAAAAGAAAGTACATAGTACACTCTCCTTCTTTTCTGGCGTATTCACTTTAATCGTTGCTATTATAATTTTTGTCTCTCGGTAATTATTTTTCTACTAGGAGGTTAAAATGCATATAAGAAAAGTACAGCTAACCATCGTTTTTATTACTTTGATCTTATGTTTATACAGCACATTTACAATGAACTTTCAAATCTTTTCACCTATCATTTTGTTCCTCTTTAGTTTATATGGAAGCTTAGTAGGAATTGAGACGATTCAAAAACAGCAAAAACAAATTGGAGCTAATTAGCATCGGTTTAAGTCTTTTTACGATTGTTTTTGTTATTCCATTTATAATGTTCTTTTAAAGGAGAATTATATGTTTAAAAACATTCGAATTATAATAGCTACTATCGCTCTTATTCTCGCCCTATTTAGCTTCTTCGCAAACCTCTCTACGCTTTTACCATACGTTTTTATCCTTTTGAGTATTATGTTTATCCTTTTTGGAATCGATGAAATAAAAGAGCGGCAAAAAGCAAAAGCATTTGTTTATTTTCTCGGTTCTGCCTTTATTTTATATGTTGGGGTATCTAGTATACTTTCATAAAAAAGAGGCCGCCCAACACATATGTTAGACGGCCTCTTCTTTATATTTGATTCATACTATTGGCAGTTTTTGTCGGTAAGTCGATATCCAGTTTCGAAACATCGATATATTAAAAAAATCGTTAATATATTTCAAGTTGTGTTCGATATATTCGAAAAATCGTCGATATAATTTCATTTATCATCGTGTTACAAAAAACTGCCCTTTCACAGGCAGTTTTTTCTTTTTATCCAAATACTTTCTCAAGTTCATCTTTATCTTGGCTTAACCAGAAGTTCATTAAGCGTTGTGCTCCTTCTAAGTCGTGAAGCTTCGCTTGGCCACACTGTGTTTCATTTGCAGCTGGAATTTCTGTAATTTGAACCGCATCTTTTAATGTTAATTCTAATAAATCAATGATTTCTCGAACCGTTGGTGTTCCGCTTACTACAAGATAATATCCTGTTTGGCAGCCCATTGGTGAAATATCGATAATATCAAAATGCGGATAACGATCAATATATTTACGTAAATTAAATGCTAATAAATGTTCTAACGTATGAATAACATCTGGTTTCATTGCTTGTTTATTCGGTTGGCAAAAACGAATATCGAATTTATTTACAATACCGTCACTACCTACGTTGTGAACTCCGCAATGTCTTACATAAGGCGCCTTTACAATCGTATGATCTAATTCAAAGCTTTCTACTGATGGCATACAACATCTCTCCCGCTTTTAATTTAATTCCGTTATATCCAATATGATATAACGGAAATCAACATTAGTAAAGTATTATGTACAGTCGTGCTATAATACTTTAAGACTATGCTGAAAAGGAGACCATTATGAAACAGATTTTTATTGGGATTATACGCTTTTATCAAAAATTCATTTCTCCAATGACACCACCAACGTGCCGCTTTTACCCAACTTGCTCTCATTATGGATTAGAAGCATTTCAAAAACATGGTGCTCTGAAAGGATTTTGGCTTACATGCAAGCGTATATTAAAATGTCACCCTTTCCACCCGGGAGGATTTGATCCTGTCCCAGATAAAAAGGATGACAAAGCAAATTCTTAATTGTCGTAACCATTCACAACTAAATCTAATTTTCCTGTGTCAGGATCTATAACAAGACCGTGAACAGGTACTTCTTCAGGAAGTAATGGATGGTTGCGAAGTATTGATACGCTATGTTCTACACTTTCTTCTACACTAGAGAATCCTTGTAGGAATCTTTCTAAATCGATTCCAGAATAACGAAGTGTATCTAATTTCTCTTCTGTTATACCGCGCTCTTTCATCTTCTCAATTGTACTGCTTGCTTGAATTTTTGCCATACCACAATCGTGGTGACCAACTACACAAACTTCATCAGCACCAAGTTCATATACAGCAACTAAAATACTACGCATAATACTTCCAAACGGATGTGAAATAACAGCGCCTGCTACTTTAATAATTTTCACATCACCGTTACGCATATTCATCGCTTTCGGTAATAATTCAACAAGACGAGTATCCATACAAGAGATAATTACCATCTTTTTGTTTGGAAATTTACCTGTTTCGTACTCTTCGTATTTTTTTTCTTCAACGAATTTTTCATTGTATTGTAAAATCTCTTCTAATGACTTCATAGTAAAGAACCCTCTTTTCTCTCATTTACATTACTTATATAGTGTACCAAAATTTAAAAAACTCAAAAAGGATATTACTTTATAGTGAAAATAAGATATTTTCAGATAACCGACATAATTCTTTCAAAATATACACACATCTTTGTAACAAGTCCCTCCTATTTAAAACGTATTTTCACTATAAACTGATTGTAGATAATGTAAAAAAGGAGTGAATATTCATTATGTCCGACGTTCTGTTACTGAGTCGTTTTCAATTTGCAATTACTATTTTTTATCACTTTTTATTTGTACCTTTGACAATCGGACTTGTTATTTTAGTAGCATGTATGGAAACTCAATACGCCCGCACATTGAATCCAACATACCGCAAAATGGCAAATTTCTGGGGTAAATTATTTACAATTAACTTCGTAATGGGGATTATAACTGGGATTACGATGGAATTCCAATTTGGAACAAACTGGTCTGAGTACTCCAAATATATGGGAGATATTTTCGGATCACCTCTCGCAATCGAAGCACTCGTTGCCTTCTTCTTAGAATCTACTTTCATGGGAATATGGTTATTCGGTAAAGACAAAATTTCACCAAAGTTCCGTGCCTTCTGTATGTGGATGGTTGCACTTGGAACAAATATTTCCGCCCTTTGGATTATTACAGCAAACGGTTTTATGCAAAATCCTGTTGGCTACGTCGTACGTAACGGCCGCGCTGAATTAAATGATTTCTGGGCACTTGTGACAAATCCATATGCTTGGAACATGTTCTTCCATACTGTAATTGGTTGTTATATCGTTGGTGCTTTCTTCGTTATGGCAATTAGCGCCTATCATTTATTACGTAAAAATGAAGTGGAATTCTTCAAAAAATCATTTAAATTTGGTTTAATGTTAGGTTTATTCGCTGCAACTGTTACACCGTTTATGGGTCATCAGTCTGGTGTATCAGCAGCTAAATATCAACCAGCTAAAGGAGCTGCGATGGAAGCAGTTTGGGAAACTGGAAAAGGACAAGGCTTTTCGATTGTTCAAATTCCTGATGTAAAAAACGAAAAGAACTTTGAATTCCTTACTATTCCGAAACTAGGGAGTTTCTTCTATACAAACTCATTTAATGGCGAAATTGTTGGTTTAAAAGATATCCCGAAAGATGAACGTCCAAATGTTAACCTCGTGTACTATAGCTTCCGCTTAATGGTTGCACTTGGTATGTTCTTTATGGCATTAACTTGGTACGGCTTCTACTTAAACCGAAAAGGAAAACTAGAAAACTCAAAACGTTATTTAAAAATTACAATATGGTCTGTCTTACTACCATATATCGCAATTAACGCTGGTTGGATTGTTGCCGAAGTAGGTCGTCAACCATGGACAGTTTATAAACTAATGCGTACAGCAGAATCTGTATCACCTATATCTGTTCCACAAATTTGGTTCTCATTAATTAGTTTAATCTTGTTCTACACATTACTTTTAATCGCAGACGTATACTTAATGCTAAAGTTCGCGAAAAAAGGACCAGCAGCATTAGAAGAACCTGCTACTGAGGGAGGTGCAGCTCATGTCTCATGATATGCTTGCAATTATCTGGTTTTGTTTATGGGGCGTGATTTGGACAGTTTACTTCATTCTTGATGGATATGCACTTGGTAACGGAATGATTTTTCCTTTCGTTGCGAAAGACCGACAAGAACGAAATCAATTACAAGAAGCAATCGGCCCATTCTGGGGTGGTAATGAAGTATGGTTAATTACAGCTGGTGGCGCAACATTTGCTGCCTTCCCAGTCACATATGCAAATATGTTTAGTTACCTATATACACCACTATTTTTAGTATTACTCGCACTGTTTGCTCGTGCTGCCGGACTTGAATTTATGCATAAAGACGATTCACCAATTTGGCAAAAAACTTGTAAATGGGCATTTACAATTGGTAGTTTCCTAATCGCCTTCTTATTCGGTGTTACGTTCGCTAACCTTTATTACGGACTACAAATCGGAAAAAATGGCTATGAAGGAAATTTACTAAGCTTACTAAATCATTATGGTATTTTAGGTGGTCTGTTCTTCACTGCTATATTCGTCGTATCTGGCGCCCTTTGGGTTATGATTAAAACAACTGGTGAAGTATCTGATCGTGCTTATAAAATCGCAAGACCATTTTCAATGGCAGCTGCTATCATTTTAGCTATTTTCTATGTAGCAACTGCAAATCGTACAAATTTATTCCAAAACTTCACAGAATATCCGGTACTATTCATTCTTCCGGTACTTGCCATGTTAATGAGTGTACTCGCACTTATTATGGTGTACAAACATAATATAGGTCTCGCATTCACATTCGTTTGCTTAACAATCGCAATGTTTATGACAACTGGATTTGCAGGTATGTTCCCAAGAATGTTACCATCTCGTATTAATGATGCTTATAGTACAACGCTATATAACGCAGCTGGTAGTCAATTAAACTTAAAAATTATGTTCTTCGTTGCAATGGTTATGGTACCAATTGTTATTGGATATCAACTTTGGAGCTACAGTATCTTTAAAAATAAAATTCATAAAGACTCTGCTAAAGGGTATCACTAAAGTAAAAAAAGACACTTCGTTTGAAGTGTCTTTTTTGTACGTATGATTTTTGATAAGATGTTATATTTCCAATCTAACAACTATAATACAGAAGAATCATGAACAGCTCACAGCTAGATTGTAGCACAGGGCAAGTTCATCATTTTATGCAATTTTACATATTTATCTATAAAGTAAACTGTATTCCTTGATCGTTCGCATCGCTATCCCTTACATCTGCTGTACTAATACCACTAAATGTTTGTACTTTTTTTCCTGTATTCGATGATCCTGATCCATTATAAGCTTTCGTTTTTTCAATCGGCTGCACGTTATATTTATCTCCTAAATTAATCGTTCCGTTACAGTTTTCAATAATAACGCCTTCCACAACTGACGGCATTTTGTCACCTACTTTCATTTCCTTACTTTTATTTTATGAGAACCACCTAAAAAAATAGCATGTTTCCATAAGAAAAAGCACTCAAACTGAGTGCTTTTTCTTATTTACCTTTTTTCTTTTTCTCACAAGCAACTCCATCGCCATCACGATCTAAATGCTTACCATAATATGGACTATCTCTTGTAATGTCATAATATCCAGCATCGTTTGCTTCTTTACAATTAGCAAAACGTTTCGGATCCGGTTTCACTTCAGGTTTTACTTCTGGCTTTACTTCTGGCTTCACTTCTGGTTGTGGTTGTTTTGCTCCTGGTCTTTCTTCAAATGGTAACGTTGCATTATATAAGAACTGAACGTATTGCTCACGACTTACATGCATTTTAGGTGCGAATTTACCATCACCAGTTCCAGCCGTAATATAATTTGATTTAATTGCAGTAATCGCAGGATTCGCCCATCCATTTCTATCTACATCCGGGAAATTATGATCGCCTCTTATTTGCAATTGGAATCCCCTTGTCAAAATTTGTGCCATTTCTTCACGAGTTAACGAATCTTTCGGTCTAAATTTTCCTGTGTTATCTCCAACGAATACACCCATCTCTGTTAAAGCAAGAATCTCTTTTTTAAACATAGTTGAACGATCCGTAACATCTTTATACGGATTGTTATACTGTTCTTTTACTGTCGGTTTGAAATGACGGAACATAAGAGCTGCAACTTGCTCACGTGTTACATCATCACCAAATCCAAAAATCCCATTTCCGTATCCAGCAACAACGTTTTTATTTGCTAAATCCATAATCGCTTTATAAGACCAATGATTGTTTGGAACATCTTTAAAATCTGCACTTGCCTGCGCTGTTCCAATTGAAGTAAATGCTGTAGTTGCAACAATTGCACCTGTTAAAATTAATTTTTTAAATCCCATACTTAAGTCTCCTTTTCTTTCCTATAATAACCATTTAACAATATAACAAATTATTTAAATATATTTTGTCACATTATGTCGAACACAAAAAAGAATCCAAAAGGATTCTTTTTTGCTAAGCATGAATGGCAGTTTTGGAGACAGTTGACTTCTTCAAAAATTTATTAGGGGTAATATTTTGAAAAAGAAAGCCTTTCATATGTAGGTTAACACCACTGGAATATATAGTAAATTGATAATATTTATACGGAAGATTGCTAATGTTTAGTATAGATACTTTCCACTATATCAACAGTGAAAAGTATCTACATGAAACAATAAAAAGGTGCCTTCAAAGAGGGCACCTTTCATAAACAGACGCTATAAAACAGAATTATTTATTGTTATACGATTGTTAGATACAAAAAGTAGAGGGAAATGTTTGTAAGAAATTCTGCTTTATATAGTCTGCCTACCACTTATATTTTAATCCTCTTCACTTGAAAATAAATATAATATGCATAATTACATGAAAAAAAGAAAAGACACTCCATAGAGTGCCTTTTCAACCATTTTACTTTTAATATATCGCTTTCCATACATTGTAACATATGTATCTATATATTTTATTGAGAAAATTCTAAATCATTTTTTCTTTCATTTTCAATTATAAAATCATGTAATATAAAGGGTATGTCAAATTATTATACAAATTGAGGTGTACTATATTTATGTATTTTGGAATTATTCCTCTTATATTGTTTATTATTTTTCTTATCTCTTACTTAAAGGATCCGCGAAAAATAATAAACGGCTTTTTATTTAATGTTTTTTTCTGTTTTTTCCTTCTTTTTTGTGTGATTATATCTGTAAATTCAAGTATTGATGTCCTACGCTATAGTATAATTTTACCTATTTTAGCACTTATTCTTATGATTCCTTTCGGTGTTGTTGCTTTAATGTTTGGGCTATTTCTGAATGCGAGAATTTTAATGAAACGAGAAGGACGACGGTTCACTAACTGTTTAACACTCATTGCTGCTTTAGGTATTTTATTCTGTATATTATTCTTTTTCATAAGTCCAGCAAGTTTCTTCTCACCGCATTTGCAACCTATTTTTGGTGGAATTTCTCTTATAACCTTATATTTCTTTATACACTTATCTAACTTCTTAAGCGCTTATTTTCTATATCAATTCAACAGACCAAGGCGTAATCAAGATTTCATCATCGTTCTTGGTAGCGGCTTAATTAATGATAAAGTACCGCCTTTACTTGCAAGTCGTATTCATAAAGCAATCGACTTTTACTGGAAACAAGCCGCTGTGAATACACCACCAACAATCATTTTCTCTGGTGGACAAGGTCCAGATGAAGGTCTTCCAGAAGCGGAAGCGATGCAAAAGTACGCTGTTGAAAAAGGAATCCCGCTTGAACATACAGTGCAAGAAAATCGCTCTGTAAACACATATCAAAATATGTCGTTCTCTAAAGAAATTATGGAGTCTTTAAAACCTGAAGGTAAGTATAGAAGTATTTTTACAACGAATAATTTCCATCTTTTCCGCGCTGGTATATATGCAAGACAAGCGGGGCTTAATAGCCAAGGAATCGGATCAAAAACTGCATTTTATTACTGGCCTAATGCAATGATTCGTGAGTATGTCGCAATCGTTGTGATGGGACGTAAACGTCATATGAAAGTTTGCGGAGCTATTTTAGGATTTTCTTTATTCCTATCCGTGCTTAGTTTTATCATTTCTTAATAGTCTCCCATCCTTTGAAAGGATGGGATTTCTTATACTCACTTCAAAAATATTTTAAAGTGAGTATGGTCATAATATCCCCTGCATACATCCATTAAAGGAGAAATTTTTCAAATTAAATGTTAAAATGGAAGTTAGGTGTGAATGACGTAACAAATAAGAAACTAGTTTGAAACGAGGAAATTACATGGAGAAAATTATCAAAAACAAGCCCAATAAGCTAAAAATTGCTTCAAAAGCTTTGATGATTATTATTGGGGCATTTATCACAGCGTACGGATTAGAAGCAGTATTAATTCCAAATAACGTATCAGACGGTGGTGTGACTGGTTTAAGTATCGTTAGTTCAAGATTATTTGGATTGCCATTAGGAGCTCTAATCGCAGTTATTAACATTCCTTTCGTTTGGTTAGGATATAAGCAAATCGGTAAAAGCTTTGCTATTTATTCCATTATCGGGATTGCTTCATTAGCAGTAGGTACTGTTGTTATGCACGGAATACCAGCTATTATTGAAGGCGATACACTACTTGTTACAGTTGTTGGTGGTATTATTATCGGTTTCGGTATGGGACTAGCATTACGTAACGGCGGCGCATTAGATGGAATCGATATGCTAGCTGTATTGCTTTCTCGTAAGTTACCTTTTGGAACAAGTGACCTTATTTTATTCTTAAACATGTTCGTATTTATTTTCGTATCAACAGTATTCGGTCTTCAAGGAGCTATCCTTTCGGCAATTGCTTACTTTATTGCTTCGAAAGTGATTCATATCGTTGAAGTTGGTTTAAGTGGTTCGAAAGCATTTAAAATCATTACGAAAGAGCCTGAATTAATGGTAGAAACAATTCGTGATCGTTTAGGCCGAAGTGCAACATATAACGAAGTATACGGTGGTTATTCAAGAGAGAAATTCAAAGAAATTTCTTGTGTAATTAACCGTTTAGAAGAAAGTAAAATGAAAGAACTTATTAATGAAATCGATCCACACGCCTTTATTACAGTTTATGACGTAGCAGAAGTAAAAGGCGGTAACTTTAAGAAACGTGATATTCATTAATCATCATGAATAAAGAGGGTGTGCCAACAATTTGGCACACCCTCTTCTTATTATGAAGTTGCGGTCGTTGTCGGTAAGTCGATATATTTCAATAATCGCTGATATATTTGGAGTTGCGGTCGATATATTCTAATAATCGCTGATATAATTTTACTCTCCCCATCTTCTTCCTCTCTTAATCCATGCTACATATTTTTGAAAGGCAGGCACTTCATGTTGAAAGCGCAGCGGAACATATAGAAAAAGAGTACATGTACATAGTATCCATAGAATACCTACTACAAAGTGAAATTTCATCGTTGTGCTAATAAACAAACTGAGGAATAAAACGAGGAACATAATCAAACTAAACCTTTTATATATAGTCATACTAATTTCCTCCTTATAACTTAATTGTACCAGCTACAAGGAATTAATTTCCATAATAAAAAGACCGAAAAGCAACTTCTCCTTTTCGGCCTCTATACCTATCTTCTCTTCGTAATTTTTCCTGAACCACCGACCCTCGTTTTCGGAGGAGATGTATTCCTTGGCGGCGTTTTAATAGATGATTTCGGCTTCACATCTGATCCGCTCGAGCCACCTGGTGTTTTTGTAATTTTTCCTTTGCTTCCAGTAGAAGGCGGAGGCGTACTACTTCCTTTTTTCGTAATACTTCCTGTATCTCCTACGGAAGGTTTCGAATCTACATTATCGCCTCGCTTAATGATAGATCCTTTCCCTTCCTTCGTAATTGGAGGCGGGGTTTTCTTTTCTTCTTTCGTAGGCGGTCTCTCTGGAATAACCGGTTTATGATTTTGTCTGTCATTATATCCGCGATAATCACCGTATGATGATTTTCGTGAACCGAATATATCGTTTAAAATACTTCCCATAATATATCCTTGCAGGAAGGATGGTTGGTAATTTTGACGGACAAATTCTTTATTACTTATTTCAATTAACGTATCAGAAGGTTTCTCTTTATCCTTTTGCAGGTTATAAATCTTATCAGAATAAACGAGGAACATTTGATTTTCGTCTTCTTTAGATGCTTGCTTCGGTTCTCTTTCATTAATGAGTTCCTTTGCGACTTCAGGAACTGACCGATTGGCGGCCCTATACACGTAAGATTCTTGTTTACCTTCTTTTGCGACAGATTCTAGTGGATAACGGTCTTGAATCGACTTTGTCTGTCCGCCTTGACAACCTGATAAGGCATATCCAGCAACAACAAGTAATAGAACGATAGCAAGTATAGGGATTACGAACGATTTAATCATGGTAAACAATCGGTTTGACATGATTACGCCCCCTTACGTTGCTCTTATAATTTGTACATCAGCAGGAATAATTGCTTCTCCCTCATACATCATTGTGCGACCATTTTGCCATTCAATACGTAATAATTTTCGGTTATCTGATTGGAATTCCCATACGTACTGTTCCTCTGAAGCAGAGAATGGTGTTTTCCCCATCACAACAACACGTCCGTTATATTGCTCTTCCATATGGTACTCTGTATCATCCATTTCAATTGTCGTCGGAACTTCATCAATTGAATCTAAACGACCATCGATTGGTGTATATAATTTGTAATACGTATTTTCACGATCTTCAATTTTTAAATAACGAATATCTTTCCCGTCTTGCAGTGTTAAAACAATTTCTTTACGAGAATGCATACTCGTTTTCCCAGTTAATTCGTACATGACTAATGAAACTTCAATCATATCGCCAGGAGCTAACGTTAACAAACTCTTCTCCGGTTTCGGCGGTTCTGGGCTCTTCATTATATTTTTAATTCGTTTAAATAAACTCATGATTTACCCCTCCTTCTCTCTTTATAAACAAGCACCTAAAATAAGTGCACCAACGATATGTAATGATCCGGCCAACATCGCATGCGCAACACTGCCTTCTTTCGTACCTTCTTCTAAATCTAAACCGGACATTTTCTTTAACACAAATTCGATAAACATTTCTACCACTAATAAAATAACGAAAGAAACTGCTGATGCAAGTAGCGCTTGCCATAAGTCATTTGCTTTCGTTATGGATTGAGATAAAATGTACCCTTGCGCGAATAATTTCATAACGAAACGCGTTGTTACAGCTGTATTCCCATTCTTTATTTCTTTTAAATCATTGTATTTAGTAAAAATTGAATCAACCCACATAATTGCAAATAAAAGTACTGCACTTGCTCCAGTCCATACAAGCATGGCTAACACATTTGTCCATGTCATTGCAAAACCTCCTCTAAAAAGTAATAGAAAACCGACATGAATTCTCTTCAGACATGTCGGTTTCTTTGTCTATTCTATATTATTTCTCATACTGCTTCATAATACGAGCTAATTCATCGTCAACAGCAGAATTTTTGTTTAAGCTTGCGAATTCATCATCTAATGACTTTTCTTTTTTATACACTTCACCACTTGCTTCTGCTTCAGCTTCTAATTGAAGAGCTTTCTCTTCCATACGACTTAAACCAGCTTTTGCTGAATTTGAATCAAATCCAGACATCGCCTGATTAATATTCTTTTGTGCTTTCGCCGCATTTACACGTGCTACAAGTGTTTCACGTTTATTTTTCAGCTCTGTTAATTGCTTACGCATTTCTTCTAGCTTCAGGCGAAGATTATCGGCAGCAGCTTTGTTTTGCTCATAGCTTGCTTTATACTCATTCATCTTTTGCTCTGCGTTTTGTTTTTCTTCAAGAGCACGACGTGCAAGATCAAGATTGCTTGCTTGAACAGCCATATGAGCTTGCTCTTCACGTTTTTTCACAAGTGCTTCTTGCTCTTCAAATAATATTTTGAATTTCTTCTCAAGTGCAATTTGAGCTGCTACACTTTTCTCAGCTTCTTGTACATCCGCTTGCATATCGCGTAAATATTGATCCGTCATCTTAACTGGATCTTCCGCTTTTTCAATTAATGAATATACATTCGACATTGTTAAATCTCGTAATCGTTTAAATACAGACATTCTAATTCCTCCTATGACTTACCTCATATTTCAAATTCACTACTTGGAAAACTGAAAAATCTCCCTTAACAGTAAAGAATATTCATTTTTACAGCCTACGTGTTTATTATAACAAAACTAATATGTCCTTACATGTTATTTCCAAAATACAGCCAATATAATATGACATTCTATATAAAACATTGTATTCCTAATATATTCTCATTAACCCTCTTCAGAATTGACTTATTTTTATGCACTTTCACTAAATTACATTATTGTAATGTTACTGTAAGCTAACTCGATAGTTACGTTGCAATATTTCTTATACACTAATACCAGAAGCAACGAACAAGCTTCTCATCATTTCAGAACTAATACAAAAACTGTATTTACAATAAAACATATAAAAAGGAGAAATCATCATGAAAAAATTAGTAGGCATCGGATTAGCAGCAGCAATTTCATTCGGAGCATTATCAGGTTGTTCTTTATTAGGAGAGAAAGCAAACGGTTTTGTACTGTACGGATCAGAAGAACAAGTTCAACAAATTACAGATAAAAACAAAAAAGAAGTGAAAGAAAAAGACTTCTATAAAATGAAAATGACTACATTAGAGGGTAAAAAAGTTCTTGTTATGGATAAGAAAACTGGTGAAGAACTGGTGAAGAAAGAGTTACTTAGCAAAGTTGATGAAAAAGACGACACGAAACCACTTAATAAATTACCAGCTGTAACAGCAGAACAAGGTGTATTATTTGCTAAAGAAAAAGTAGAAAATGCTACACTTGATGGGGCAAAATTAAAATACGAAGGCAATACAATTATCGGAAGTGGACGTGCATATGCCGACATGTTCGCGATTGTTGATGATGCAACTTACGTAAATGTAAAAGGCGATGAAAAATCTGTTGGGGTATTAAAATTCGATAAAGACCCTAGTAAAGAATTCCCTGGCTACAACGGTGTAGAAGCTTCTCAACTTGTAAAAATTAAAAAGTAAAACAAAAAAGCTTTGCGAAATTCGCAAAGCTTTTTTGCTATTTGTGAGCGATTTGCTCCATATCCGGACTACAAGTTTGCGACTGACATGATTTATTTAAAGAACATGCTGCGCATTTTCCCTTTTTACTTCTCTTTACAAAATTAACTAACGTGTATGCTGCATAACCAAAAATGATAGCTCCGATTATAATATTGACCATCACTCTAATACATCTCCTTCTAGAATCCGAGTAAGGATCCAACTTGGTATATAATGAACGTTAATACATAAGCAACAACGAGTGGATAAACGACAGAGAAAATCGTCCACTTCGTTGATCCTGTTTCACGTTTAATAACAGCTACTGTCGCTAAACACGGAACATATAATAAAATAAAGAACATAAATGCATATGCTGATAACGCAGTATAATGTGCTCCCATTACATTTCCAAGCACATCTTCTTTCACCGCATAAATAATTGCCATTGTAGAAACGACAACTTCTTTCGCTAAAAATCCTGTTAAAAGAGATGCTGCAGCTTGCCACGTTCCAAAGCCGAGCGGTGCAAATAGTGGTGCAATAAATCCACCAATCATCGCTAAGTAACTATCTCCCATATCAACACCAAATCCTGATGGACCTGCATAGTTTAATAACCAAATGACAACAGAACCACCGAAGATGAATGTACCTGCTTTACGAACAAATCCCTTACCTTTCTCCCACGTGCTTAGCCATAACGTTTTCGCTTGTGGCACGCGGTAAGGAGGTAGTTCAATGACGAAAATAGACTTTTCCGCTTTTAAAATTGTAAGAGACATAATTTTTGTAACTAATAATGCAAGAACAATACCTGCAACATATAAAGAAAACACAACAGTTGCCTGACTATGAGGGAAGAATACTCCCGCAAATAATGCATATACAGGTAAACGTGCCGAACAAGACATAAATGGTGTTACAAGAACTGTAAGTAAACGTTCTTTTTCTTGTTCAATCGTTCTCGCTGCCATAATACCTGGAACATTACATCCAAAACCGATAATCATCGGAATGAATGCTTTTCCATTTAAACCGAAGAACTCCATAATTCTATCCATAACAACTGCAATTCGCGCCATATATCCTGAGTCTTCTAATAATGAAATGAAAAAGAATAGTGCAAAGATTTGTGGAACGAATACTAATACCGCACCAACACCGGCAATAATACCTTCTGTAACGAGTGCTTGAATAAAATCAGAAGCTCCAACACTTGTGAGCCCAGCCGTTACCCAATCCGTAAGCTGTCCACCAAAAAATTCATCTAACATATCGGATAAAGGTGTACCAATCCACGTAAACGTAACCTGAAAAATAAAAAACATAACTGCTAAAAAGATTGGAAGTCCTAAAATTTTATGTGTAATTAATCTATCAATTTTTTCCGAAAAAGGAATTTTTCCTTCTTTCTCATGCTTCATAACATTTGTTTTTAACTTTTCAATATACGCTTCACGAGTTTTGTAAATGTGCTCTTCCAACGTACAATCAAGTTTTCCTTCTAAGCGAGATCGAATGGCTACAAGTTCCTTATAAATTGGTAATGCTTTCATTTCTTTTTCTACTACTTCGTTATTGCTTAAAAATTGAAGGGCTAACCATCTTGGATGCTTATAATTCGCTGTCTCTAAAAGGGCTATTACCTCTCCAATTCCTTCATCCATCTGTACACCATATGAAATAATGAATGGCTTTTTCTCGTTTTTGTCATTTTCTTTAAGAGTAGCAAGTAGTTCTTCACAGCCTTTTCCACTTCTTGCAACGACAGGAACGACTGTTACACCTAATAGCTCTGATAATCGTTTTACATCAATTACAATGCCTCGTTGCTTTGCCACATCGACCATATTTAATCCGATTGAAACCGGCTTTCCAAACTCAAGTAATTGCAACGTTAAATGCATATTTCTCTCGAATTGCGAAGAATCCACTATATTTAACATATGATGAAATTCGTCTGTTAGTAGAAAATTTGTAACGACACCTTCATCACGCGAAACTGGATTCAAATCATAAACACCTGGTAAATCAATTAATGTTCCTTGCTTATCTTTTAATTTACCAACCTTCTTTTCTACTGTTACACCGCTCCAGTTTCCTACGTATTCATAAGAACCAGTAAGTGCATTAAATAATGATGTCTTCCCTGTATTCGGATTCCCTAGCAAAGCTACCTTATTCACGCTAATTCCACCTTTATCATTTTCGCGTCACAATGACGAATACTAATTAACTGTCCACGACACTCCAATGTACAAGGACCTTTGAACATCGCTTTCTGCTTCATGCGAAGTTCGCTTCCTTCAGAAAGACCGAAAGCAGCCAATCTTCTCTTCAGTAAATGATCTAAAGACTGAACGCTTTTTACTAACACTTTCTCACCGATTTTAATATCTACTAAGCTCATAACCTTCCCCCTCAGAAGAGAATGATAATTATTTTCAAAAAAATTATAGCACACTCTATTTCTCTTGTACTATACCCTTTTGCTTCATATTTATTAACATTTCGCTACAATTCTATTTCAATCATTGTCATACTGTATTCGTTTGCCATTCTCATCCATTTCGCTTACAATAAACAATAGCAAATAAAGAATCTCGTTATCACTGGGGGAGCCATGCCGCTGAGAGGGAACACTTCGTTCCGACCCTTCGAACCTGTTAGTTAATGCTAACGCAGGGATTGTGCAAACGTCCGAAATACATACCTCTTTTTTATTTACGTATTTCGTATCCTCCTATGATATCTATTCTTTTTTGTACAACTTGGATTTAGGGGGAGACAACATGCGTAACACCAATTTACAAGCGATGATCGAATCTGCAATTCTTGCAGCCTTCGCCTTGGTCATCGACATTTTACCATTATCAATCAAACTTCCAACAGGCGGTTCCATTTCATTCGCTATGATTCCTATTTTTATTATTGCATACCGCTGGGGCTTTAAATCAGCTTTCTTAGGTGGTTTAGTTTGGGGACTATTACAAATTGTCGTAGGAGATGCTTACATTTTAACACCTATTCAAGCTTTCATTGAGTACTTCATTGCCTTTGCTTTTATCGGATTTGCTGGCTTATTCTATCGTCCAATTCAAAAAGCACTTTTAACGTCTAATGAAAATAACTTAGAACAATCAAGTTTAGGTACCCGTAAAGAAAAACCTTCATCAAAACAAAACGAAGGTAAGAAAGTCCTTGCTTATATTATCCTTGCTACATTTATCGGTAGCTTTGCTCGCTATTTCTGCCACTTTATTGCTGGTATTATTTTCTGGGGACAATATGCACCGAAAGGTCAATCAGCAGTTCTATACTCATTAATCGTAAACGGCAGTACAATGCTCGGTTCTTTTATTTTATGTACCGTTTTACTTATATTTTTATTTCTTACTTCACCTCGCTTATTCAAGAGCATCAATGCTTATCAAATAAATTCAAACAAAAAGAGCGCTTAATAAGCGCTCTTTTTGTTATATCGTAATATCAATTAAAAATACAATAAATGCACAAAAGAAAATAAATACCATTATACTTAGCCACTTGCTATGCACGGTTCATCGACTCCTTACATAACCTCATTTTCTACCCAGATTATATCGTTTAAAAATAAAGATTAGGTAAAGATAATATGAAAATAAACTAAAAAAAGCGTAGCATGCATCATCTACGCTTTTTTAGGTAAATAAAAGTAAAATAATACACCATCTTCTGTATTTTCTGCCCCATATTCAGCATCGTGCAGTTCTAAAATATTTTTAGAAATAGCTAGACCAAGCCCAGTTCCACCTTGTGAACGGTGGCGAGCTGCATCCACGCGATAAAAACGGTCCCAAATTTTATCTAATTGCTCTTCTTCAATGTGAGTACCTTTATTTTCAATACACACTTTTATACGATCTTTCTCATCTATTGTAGAAATAATAATATCCTCTTTATTCGGTGTATAACGTATGGCATTCGTAATGAAGTTCACGATTACTTGTTCAATCCGACTTTGATTTGCGACTACTTCAAATGAACATATATTTTTATGCACATGAAGTTCTTTTTTCTCTATGTCCACAGAAAGGTGTTCACATATATCTTCAATTACTGTATCGATATAAAATACACCCTTTTTCATTTTATATGTACCTGACTCAAATTTAGCTAACTCCAGCATATCCAAAATTAAAGTATCCATTTTATCTACTTCTCGTTCCATTGCCTGAAAATAGTATTCTTTTTTATGCTCAGCTACTCCATCTTTTAAAATAGAAATACAGCTTTTCATAATACTCAGCGGTGTTTTTAATTCATGCGAAACACCAGAAATAAATTCTTTCCGCGTATTTTCTAACTTTCTTTCCTTTTCAATATCTTGTTCTAGCTGTCCAATATGCGAATGGAGCTTATTAGATAATACATTAATATTTTTCGATAAATCACCAATTTCATCTTTTGAAGTAATCGGTATTTGTTCTGTGAAATCTAAGTGTGCTATTTTCTTCGTCGTATCATTTATTTTTAATAACGGCTTTGCAATTTGTTTTGAATAATAGAACGAAGCTAGAAAAATAAGAACGACTACAAATGCAATGATGTAAATGTAGTAATCTTGCACCATTTGTACAGCTTCATCTACAGGCTGTAAAGAAGCCATCGCATAAATATATGTGACTGATCCGTCTCTTTCTGTTATTGGTTTCATTAATAATTTATATTTTATATCATTTTTTTCATAGTCCATTGTTTTTATTGAATATTCTATTTGATTACTTTCATTTAGTAATACATCCCTTTGAAACTCTTTTATGCTATCTAAGAATAGACTATTTTTATAAATTGGATTTACAAGACCTTTTACATCAGGAAACTGTACTTTCGTAACACGTCCTCTTATGTAAGTATCTAATTCCTGAGCAGATTCTTCCTGAACAGCTGGTTTCTTTTCTTTAACAAGTTGTTCTTGATCCGCTCTCTTT
The DNA here is from genome assembly GCF_052947655.1 of Bacillus pretiosus. Lineage (NCBI taxonomy): Bacteria > Bacillati > Bacillota > Bacilli > Caryophanales > Bacillaceae > Bacillus > Bacillus pretiosus. Next base: position 4,639,726 of record NZ_CM129593.1, read on the forward strand.
TTCTCCTCATCTAATTTCATTTTCTCCTGAAACGCTTTTTCTAACGGTTTATTAGATCCATTTAAATTTTGCTTACCTAACGCGAAAGAGAATGGAATAAAACTATCACCTTTTTTCACGCCAGAAAAATAAATTTCTTGTCCTAAAAACGGATCTGATAATTTATTATCAATCTCCTCTATATTGACGAGATTGTATAAAGGAATTTTGAATATTTGTTGTCCAAAGCTCTTTTGTTGCCTACGATCTATCGTTACTTCAAAATAAAAATCATCCGCATGTTTTAAATTCCCATTCTGATCTAACGTTGTAATCCACGTATTATTTTCTCTTAAAAAGTCTTGCTCCAGCTTCTGAATTCCTTCTGCACTTCCTGCATAATTCAAATAATTCTTCTCAAAGGAATTTAAATTCACTTTAATATCTTCTACTTTTCGATTCGCATAATATTGTTTAAAAAATATCGTTTGTCCAATAAATATCGTCGCTAAAATTAACATACATAATGCTGTTGTGAGGGCAAATAATTTTAGTACAATCCCCTTTCTCATACATTCCCCTCAAATTTATAACCTGTTCGTACTACAGTTGTAATGCACTTTGCTTTCTCTCCTAATTTATTTCTTAAATTACGAATATGACTATTAACCGTTCGATCGTCACCAGCAAATTCATATCCCCAAATTCTTGAAATGAGTTGCTCTCGCGTTAAAACAATCCCTTGATTTTTCATGAAATACGCTAATATTTCAAATTCAGTATGTGTTAAATTAATGTCTGTCCTATCTACCGTAACAGTGCGCGATGGGAAGTGGACGTGAATACCGTGAATAGATAATGTATCATCTTCATTCTCTAGAAGTTGCTTCGTTACTTTTCTACTTTCTAACAGCCTTTTCGCTCTTGCTAATAAAATTGGTGGGCTATACGGCTTCGTCACATAGTCATCCGCCCCAAGTTCAAATCCAAGTAACGTATCATCTTCATCTACACGTGCCGTCAGCATAATAATAGGAACCTCCGATGTTTTACGAATTCTTCGGCAAACAGACCATCCATCAAGTTCCGGCAACATAATATCTAAAATAACTAAATCAACCTCTTCTTCCTCAAATACAACTAAAGCTTCTTTCCCATCTCTTGCTTCAAACACTACATATTGCTCGCTCAAAAAATAATCTTTTAATATTTCACGCAAAATATCTTCATCTTCCACAATTAAAATGTTTTTTGACATAACTTATGTATCCCCCTTCCGCTTTCAGAAACTATCACTTCATTTTGAATAACTAGCCGTTAACTTCGCCTCGATAATATATCTATCTGGTGCATCCCCTATATAATCAAATGGATAGCAAGTCGTTAGTGTTAATATCGGTTCTTCTTTTTTTATAATAACAGTACGATCATCCGCATGGGTAATCCATATCTTTTGAATTTCGTATGTGTAAGTTTTATTATCATACTCTAAAACAAGAGTGTCTTTTTCTTTTAACTCTCCTAAATCTGTAAAGACAGTATCCCGGTGTCCACTCAGTACAGTATGTCCCCCTCCAGATGGCGTTGTCGTTACATCACTAACGAACATTCCAACTCCTTTCTTCAACGTTGCATCATCCGCTCCCCAGTATATAGAAAACTTCTTCTTTATTTTCAGTATATTTAACAGTGCAACCTTTTCTCCTTCTTTATGTTCTGTTTGAGAAGAAGGTACTTGGGAAGTTACAGGTGTTTCGTAAGAAAGTTGATTATGTTGTATATTTTCAAGCCTCTTTAATTTTTCTTTCGTTAATTGTTGAGCAGAGCTTTTTCCTTTATACCATTCCATAGCGTAATATGATCCCATAAATAGCCCTATAGCCATCAATATGATACCGATATAATTGAGTAACTTCATGTTCATCCCTCCATGCCAAAAATGGTAGGAATAACCTACCATTTTTAATATATGAAATTATTCCATTCTTTATAGGACAATATTTTATTTACGCCTTAACTTTATTGCGACGATTCAAACCAAATAATGTCCCTATCCCTACAAGACATGCGCTTAGTGCCATCATTGCTACATTATTAGATGCTGTGTTTGGTAATTTTTCACCTTGTACAGCTGGCTTCGCTACTTCTTTTTTTACCGCACCATTTTTTTGTTGTACTTGTGCTGCTTCTTTTTTTGCCATATCATTTTTCAACTGTTCTTGTGCTATTCTCTTTTTCTCTTCTTCACTTTTTTGCTGTTCCTTAATCACTGCTTCTTTTTTCGCCTTATCGTTTTTCAACTGCTCTTGCGCTATTCGCTTTTTCTCTTCTTCACTTTTTTGCTGTTCTTTAATCAATGCTTCTTTTTTCGCTTTATCTTGCTGCAGTTGTGCCTGTTCTTCCTTTGTTACTGTTCCAGTATCCGCACTCGCTACTGAAGAATATCCTACTGTTAAAAGTGCCATTGCACAAATTGGTAATAGTCTCTTTTTCATCTTCATTCTCTCCTTATATTTTATTCACATCAACTCGCATCGGATGTATCACTAGAATAAACAAGAGATATAAATATAAGATGCAGATGAAATATATTTCATTTAAAGATTTCATTGTAGAAAAATAAAAAAACATCGCAATATATGCGATGTTTTTTCGGGTGTGTGTCTCAATATTTACATGTTACTTTCGCGTGATTTAGAAGTAGAACGGGCCGGAGCGATAACTAATTGTCTCGGCTCAGTTTTCTTTAAGTGATTTTTGACGTTACACTTACGACGTTGAACAACCCACGCTTTAATAGGGTTTGTCAAAATAATCTTTTGCTCTTCGTTAGGGGCCTCTTCTTCAAACCTACAACTTTCGCTCCATTTATTCCATTTCATTGTAAATTTAGAAGAAGAATGATCGTCTTCTCGATCAAACAAGTGCAAAAAATCCATTTCGCCAGCTAGCATTACGGTGTTGCTAGTTGCTAAAAAAGAAAAGGTCGTCCAACGTTTCTCCATGCCCTCCTACTCCTTTTTCACATATAGAGTGCCTAAAACTTAATTTACCTAAAATATGCTTGCCTTTTACCTTACACCTATAGTTTATCCAAAACACTACTATGCAACTATCGATTTGCCTTACAACTACCTTACATTTTTGTAAGAAACAAAAAACCTTCACTCTCTATACGTGAAGGTTTCTCATTTCTTATCTATATGATTTTTCATATGATCCACTCCAGCTTCTTGTAGCTGTGACATCATACCGTGGGAAATTGCGCCTAATACTAAAGTCATTCCAATTAGTGAAATCCGAATCGCTGGTACATCAATTATGTAAGCCAAACTACCAAGAACAATTGTTAAAAGTAATGCTTTTATAAATGTTGCACTTGTATACTCTTTCTTTCTCATCATAATCATCCTTTTGGAAGCGTTTTCTTGATGTAATCAGTATATCATACCATCTGACTATTTTGTGGGGATTTCTGTAAAAAACTTATATCTTCTTTGACTTTTCCCCTTCTTTCCTTTACAGTCGAAATGTTCACAAGTTTTACACTGTAGGAGGACTCCAATGAATCTTGAAATAAAAGATACTTTAATTTCTGAAGAACAATTACAAGAAAAAGTAAAAGAACTAGCACTTCAAATCGAACGTGACTTTGAAAGAGAAGAAATCGTAGTAATCGCTGTATTAAAAGGATCTTTCGTATTCGCTGCCGATTTAATTCGTCACATTAAAAACGATGTAACAATCGACTTTATTTCTGCATCTAGCTACGGAAATCAAACAGAAACAACTGGCAAAGTAAAACTATTAAAAGATATCGATGTAAACATTACTGGAAAAAACGTAATTGTCGTAGAAGATATTATCGATTCTGGTTTAACACTTCACTTCTTAAAAGATCACTTCTTTATGCATAAACCGAAAGCATTGAAATTCTGTACGTTACTTGATAAACCTGAGCGTCGTAAAGTGGACTTAAAAGCTGAATATGTTGGCTTCCAAATTCCAGACGAATTTATCGTTGGCTACGGTATCGACTGCGCAGAAAAATATCGTAACTTACCATTTATCGCTTCAGTTGTAACGAAGTAATATAAATAGAATAAACTTCTATCAATCATTGATGGAAGTTTATTTTCTATCACGATTCGTAAAAGACAAAGGGAGAGAATAAAATGACAAAAACAAAATTTAAAAAAGTACTCCTCATCGTAAATCCGAAAGCAGGACAAGGTGATTTACATACGAACTTAACGAAAATCGTACCACCTCTTGCGGCAGCTTTTCCTGACTTACATATCCTTCATACGAAAAAGCAAGGTGATGCAACAAAATATTGCCAAGAGTTTGCTAGTAAAGTAGATTTAATTATCGTCTTTGGTGGTGACGGCACTGTATTTGAATGCACAAATGGCTTAGCACCTCTTGAAACTAGACCTACACTTGCAATCATTCCAGGCGGAACTTGCAATGACTTCTCTCGCACACTTGGCGTTCCGCAAAACATCGCAGAAGCAGCAAAACTTATTACACAAGGACATGTAAAACCAGTTGACGTCGCAAAAGCAAATGACCTACACTTCTTAAACTTCTGGGGCATTGGACTTGTCTCTGAAGTATCAAACAATATCGATGCGGAAGAGAAAGCAAAGCTTGGGAAAATTGGTTACTATTTAAGCACCATTCGAACTGTCAAAAACGCTGAAACATTCCCCGTAAAAATTACGTACGATGGACAAGTATATGAAGACGAAGCCGTCCTTGTTATGGTTGGAAACGGTGAATATCTTGGCGGGATCCCGTCCTTTATTCCGAACGTAAAATGTGATGACGGAACACTTGATATTTTTGTTGTAAAATCAACAGGCATTCAAGCGTTTAAAGATTATATCGGGAAGAAACTATTTGAAGACTCAAATGAAAATGACATCTTCCATGTAAAAGCGAAATCCATTCACATTGAAACAGAAGAAGAAAAAGAAGTAGATACAGATGGAGAAAGCTCGCTTCATACACCTTGTCATATTGAACTATTACAAGGACACTTTACGATGATTTATAATCCTGCGGTTGTGTAATCAATACTTTATTATACTTTAATAATTACTAAACTTCGCATTTTTGCGAAAAATACAGTATAATTAATAAGTAAAAGGTTGTTAACAAAAAATGTTAACAACCTTTTTATTTTTTCAAAAAAACTTTTCACTTTAGAGGAGCGATCACATGTATTGGAGAAAAAATGATAAGCCTGTAGAAGATCCCGAAGCGATAGCTATATGGGAATGCACGGCAAAAGACTGCCGTGGATGGATGCGTAAAAATTTTTCATTAGAAGAAGAACCAAAATGTCCATTATGCAAAAATGATATGAATAGTAGCGAGCGTTTATTACAAAAGCTCTAACTTCTGCTTTTCTCCACTTTAAATATTAGAATAAAGGATTATCTTTCTCCTTATCTACAAGATGCATTTCCTATATGTGAATAGAAAGAAAATAGATAATAGCGTAAAACATTGAAACAGAAAAGAGATGGTTTTCCCATCTCTTTTCTGTTTCAAATTCCCCTTATCAAACCTTAGTTATGCACACCTCATTTTAGCTAATAAAAAACGAAAGAGAACATAATTTTCACTATGTTCTCTTTCGTTTCCCGAAAAACTTTATCACTATTTTCATTTACTCACAATCCGAAAATAAGAATGAACCGTTAAGAAATAATAACTAATATAAATAACGCTATATCCTTTAAAAGATGTATAAAGAAAAATGAAACAAAAAAATACATGCTGTATCAATAACCGCTCCAATCGGTACTTCAAAATGAACGTTTACGCCTAATTCCATCGTGCTTACTAATAACTGAAGGAATGATTTTGAAAGTAAACTACCAATTACAATGCCGATTACTAATCGATAGTAAAACCATTAACGTATTTTCATAAAACAGCATTTTGCCTATTTCTTTTTTTCCAATACCTAGTAAAGAGTAAAGACCTATTTCTTTTTTTCCAATACCTAGTAAAGAGTAAAGACCTATTTCTTTCTTACGCTTTCGTGTAAAAAATCCAAAACCATACAAAATGATTTCAAATTTCCTATAATTAAAATGTTAAATTACATTTGGAACAAAAGGGAGCAGAATTGCCTCTCCTAATTTTCGCATTACATTTTGGACAATATACATATCGCTCTTCTATCTTTTCTCGTTCTATCATATGTAAAGATACTATTCTCATACTACACATAACCCCGATTAAAATAAGACTAACAATGAGTAGCATCACCCTCGCCCCCTTACACTAAACATTACCATAAAACAACAAAACCGATTCTCTCATTGAGAATCGGTTTTATACTTATAGTCCTAATTTCGCCTTCGCTCCATCAGGAATTTTATCTGTTGTTACTTGTACTTTATTATGTAAGAACTTACCTCTCGTAAGCACATGCCAGTATGAGCCTTTTGGTAATTCATCTACTTCGTCAATTGTAACTTCTTTTTTCTTACCATTTTCATCATAAGCTTTCACTTTATATTCACGACCTTTATTTCCACCTAACTCTTTTCCATCGTTATCAATTATTGCATAATGGTCCTCTATATCAAGAAATGGATTCATTCTATCAAACCCCGCGCTCCCATTTAATAAATATGCCGCTCCTGCGACGATAACAAGTAGTGATCCAAAAATAAATCTTTTCATCTATATTCTACCTTTCATTATGTTTTCTTTAAGATCTTTCTAAGTATAGAGCTTATTTCTTAATAAAAACTCGTTCGATTTCTTAACATTTTCTTAAACTAAAAGTGAAATATTAATTAAAAAGATTGAAATAGACAAAAAATAAATTTTTACACTCCAATTGACAAAATTACACCTTTAGTGTAATTTTACACTATAAGAAAAAGGAGCTGCATTATGGATAAACAAAAATTTATTGAACTCGTTAATTCAAAATTAAAACTCATCCGTGTTGAAAATGATTTATCACAAGATAAAATGTCAGAAATTATTGGTTTATCAAAGAAAACATTAGTCGAAATCGAAAAAGGAAGACGCACGCTAACATGGTCAGGTGCAGTTTGTGTCGTAACACTCTTCGAACAGAGCGATACAGTCCAGATGACATTTGGAGATGATGTGAATGAAATTATAAAAACAATCGCCTTTACACATTACAATACGAACTTCCCGAAGACATTAGGCGGAAAAGTGTGGTGGCGACAAATAAAAGAATTAAATGGTTATCAAATACAACAAAATATTTTATCTCAACATTATCGAATTTTAGATAAAGAAGACCGCAGAATATGCCACTCATTCGATTTCGATGAAATTGAACAGCGATTTATGGAAATGGCAAAAACATCTCAATAAAGTAAAACTTTAATCAGTGGGGATTTTACTGCCCTTTAATACGGGATAAAATAAATTTCGGAGTATAATTCAAATGGAAAAACAGACAAATATCACGATTTTAAATACGCTAATCATTAGCACGTTAGTATTCAATTTATTTATTTTCACATCAAGAATGAGCTTTTTACCTTGGTATATTGAAGATGGTTGGGGGTATTTAGGATTAGTATTTACATCCTTTATTTTCTTAATTAGCTTCTTTCAATCTTCGAAGCTTCATAAAGAAGGAAAGTTAACTACTCTGCAAAAGTTCATTCCACTTGCTTCTGCCATACTTTCAATCTTCGTTCTTCTCATCCCATCAAGTGATTTTATGACTATATTTGCCAATCTAATCAATACAATCATATTAACAATTTATATAACTGTATTTCAAACAACACCTAATGTAAGTAATAAGAAGCCATTACATTAAAAGGGAGAGTTATTCTACAAAATAACTCTCCCTTTTATACTACTCTCAATAAGTATAAACATTTACTTACTCATCACCGTACTTCTTCTTTGCTTATACAAATAAGCACCACTCGCAACAACAAAAACAATTCCGCCAAAATACACGCCATACTCTATCGCAAGCGCTACAATCCTTTCAATATGTTGTCCAAATAAAGAACCGAGTACAAAGTAAGCAAGTGTCCAAACAAGTCCTGTCGTATAGGAATACAAAGCGTACACCTTAAATGACATGTTATTCATTCCAACTAAATACGGTACGATATGTCTTACAACCGGTATGAAGTAGCTTGTGACTAACGCATAATGGCCATACTTCTCTACCATTTGTTGAGATTTCAAAAGATATTTCGCCTTTTTCTTTTTCATTAGCTTATCAAGTACTTTTGTACCAAATATTTTTCCTACTATATAACCTAACGACAGCCCAGATACAACGCCTAAATAGGTTAATAAAAATGCTGGAATGACACTTAATATCCCTAATGAAGAGACAAACCCACCACTCATTACGATCATTTCGTCTGGAATTGGCATACCGATAATACCTAACCATAAACAGAAAAATAGTGCCCAATAACCGTACTGTTCAATATAAGATAATAATTCATGTAAGTCCATTAAGCATATGCTCTCCTTAGCTCTTTTTTACAGCTAAAGACGTACGCTGGCGGGAAATTGAGCCACACTTTTTCGAGCGTAATTTCAGGAAAGAAATGCTGTATAAATCCTTTTTTCACAAGTGAATATTGAAATGTAATAAATTCACCTGTCTCATGTATCGCCTCCATTACATTGTTTAAAATACGCTTTGAAACTTCTTCTGGTAAAGATGTAAAAGGCAATCCCGATAAGACGTAATCAATGCATTCTATCTGTAATTCTTCCATATACTTCTTTATATTTTCAGCTGAACCATGTACCACAATGACGTTCTGCTCATTTTTAAACTTTCTCTTTAACTCTTTGCAAAACACTTCATTAATTTCAATAAGAAGAAATATCGTTTCCTTCTTCTTTCTCTTCATAATTTCTCTCGTGAAAACCCCTGTACCAGGCCCTAGCTCTACGATACATTTCGCTCTATTAAAATCAATTACATCTACCATTTTCTTTGCTAATATTTTTGAACTTGGCGCAATTGCACCAGTATGTTTCGGATGTTTTATAAATTCATGTAAGAATGTTATGAGTTGCATGTAACCCTCTCCCCATTCGTTCGATAGTTTTTAACTTGGTTCTAAGTATAACTATCGTTTCTTAACAAAAATTGAGGAGATTTCTTAAGATTTTATGAAGAATGAAACATTTCTTATTCCATATATAAATACCTCTTTTATATTCATTAATTTGGTATAATAAATATAAAAAGAACTTTTATGGAAGGTACCATCACTACGTTTATTTTCATGCACTATCTGCGGAAATTAATTTGTAAATCAACTTTCATTATTATCCAATATATGTAATTATTTTCATGTAAGCAAACAAAGGCAAATAATAAGAAATATAGATTTGAGTCTGAATATGTGGTATTCCAAAACTATTTAAAAGGAGAAGATAATGAATAATTCCATCGACCTACAGCACTTATGTGACCTTGTACATAGAACATTCCATGTTCCTGTTCAATTTCTATCTACTGATAAAAAAATTGTATATGAATCTACTTCTCATACAATTGGTAGTCCATTTTATTCTTCTAAAGAAGAACATCTTAATGAAATTTATCAAGAAAACGTACCTTGCAATTTTCCAATTTTCAAAGGAAATAAGTATCTTGAAAATTTCATTAGCATCCATATAACAAATCATGAACATATAAAAGGTACAATTATAATCGGCCCGACTACCTATCCAAAAGTATCAGATGAAATGGCGATTAAACTGATGAAGTATTTCAACTGTAATAATAAAATGCAACAAGGAGTAGATTACTATCAATTTCTACCCGAGATTAAAAAAAGCACGTTAATTGATATAAGTATTTGGTTACATTACGTCATTTTTAATGAAAAATTAGATAGAGATATTGTCTGGAAAGAGAATAAATTACTCGAAGATGTTTCTTATAAAATCGTAAATCCTGATTTATACATTTCAAAACGTCGCCGGCATGATCCGCAAAATTATGACATATCATTGGAACGCAAATTTTTTTCAGCCATTAAAGAAGGCAATACAGAAAAGGTCATACAATATGCGTATTCATTCCCCCAAGAAGATGCGACAATTTGGTCTAAAGGAGATCAGCTTAGAAACCAAAAAAATAATGGCATTATCGCCATTACGCTAGCTATTCGATATGCGATAGACGGTAATCTTCCATCGCATATTGCTTTTTCACTCGGTACTTTATATATACAAACGATTGAGAAACTAGATAACATGTATTCCGTAAATAGGTTAATTGAAGATGCATTATGTACTTTTGCAGAACGTGTAAAAGAATATCATAATCAAGCATATTCTAATTCCATTACTACGTGCCTCAATTATATTAACAAGCATATTTACGATGAAATATCTTTGAATGATCTTGCTAACCTTTTACATATTTCCCCTACTTATTTATCAAAACTATTTAAAAAAGAAGTGGGAATTCCTTTAATTGAATACATCCAGAGAGAACGAGTAGAAGAAGCTAAAAAATTATTAACATTAACGACTTATCCATTATCAGATATTTGTGCCTGGCTTAATTTTAATGATCAAAGTTATTTCACAAGAGTCTTCAAAAAAATTGCGGGTATGACGCCTAGACAATATCGTGAAAATCATACCGTTATATAAAAATGCTTACTTAATATAGAAGGTGAGATAGTTGTCATACTAGCTCACCTTCATCACATCGATTTATTCCCCTTAATAAAGTTTGAATCCCATTCAAAAAAGTACAAGAATGACAAATAATTACTATAAATAAGTGAATGAATTTGATAATTTTTTAGTACGAAGCCAATCCTGCTCCCAATCATCCATACTTACTTCGTTCTATCACACAAGGTACTTCCATAGTAATTAGCCTTCCCATATAGAAAATATATCGTTAGGAGAATAGAAAGCATGAGTAGTACAAATATATCAAAATCGACTGATATGAAAGAATCGCAAATAGTATCACCCTATGATGATAGAGACAAAATTGAAGATACTTTATTACGCTCTTACATTTCAGAAAAAGAAATATTGATCACTTATTATAAAGATGGTTACTTCCCTACAAGTTATATGACTGTAATGGAATTAAATCCTTTGAAGCGTTCTTTACTTTGCATAGATGCCTTTAACCGAAAGCATACTTTTAGTTTCATCGACATAATCGATGCGCGTTAATTATCTCTTCATTATAATTAGAACGTAAAAAAAGCCATTCACCTCATAAAAAATTAGGTAAGTGGCTTTCTTATTTTCTCGCAGCTTCACTTATTATTTCGCACTCACAATCTTATAATAAGAACGAACTGTTAGGAAGTAATATCCGATATAAATGACGCCATATACTCCAATACTAATTAGGAGCGGGATCATAATTTCAAATGGTAATATATTTGATAAACCTTTTAGTGCGAACAAACTGTGTAAAATACCGATAATTAACGGAATAGCAAAGATAAAGCTCACTTGTTTCGCAATAGCTCTCTTCATCTCTTGCTTCGTTACACCAATTTTATGAAGAACAACGTAACGATCACGGTCAGCACTTGCTTCTGTAAGTTGCTTAAAGTAAATGATTGAGCCTGTCGCTAATAGGAAAACTAATCCTAAGAATAGCCCAATGAACATCATTAAACCTGTCGTTTCAATTCCCATTTGGAATCCTGTATAGAAATCGTTAAATGGTTTTAAAACTTCCGATTCACCTGCTGGCATAATACTTGCTAATTTCGCTGTTAACTCTTTACTATTTCGCTCACCTTTTACATCAATATTTTTTACAGCGCGTGTTTCATGTACTTGTTTCGCCTGCTCATATGTTTGATCTGGAACGATTACAAATAGTTCATTTAAGTTTGTAAGACTTCTACTATTTACACCTTTAATGTTTAGCTCTTTCGATTCATTCCCAACAGGAAATACAGCTTTATTTCCTGTATAAAGAGGACCAAAATCGAGTTTTTCAATATAGAGGCTATCATATACAAAAGCTTCATTCGCACTTAAATTTACAGGTTCTACATCTAAACGTTTCGCAATTGTATTAAAGCTTGATTGAGAAATAAGCTGGTACTGCTTCGTAACATTATAGTGTGTGTTCAGCACTTGATCTGCTCTTTCACCTTTAAATGTTCCCTTCACAGGAATCATTTCAACTTCTGACTCATATGTCACTGGATGATTGCTCTTCTCTCCAGCAAGTATTTCTTTTACCTTTTTATCTAGTGCTTCATCTTTTTTCTCATAAGAATAACTATACGGTGCTGCAACTTTTGATTGCGTAAATGTGTTGTAATACATCGTAACTGACGTACCAACCGCTGTTAATGTCACTGCACTTAAAATAGCAATTGTTGCTAGTGATTTCGAGTTTCCTTTAATGCGATATAGTAGTTGCGATGTCGTTACCATATTCATACCGTTATAAAATGCTGACTTATTATTTCTTGCTCGCTTCAATACAAATACTGTGAAGAACATAAACAATAAATAAGTTCCTGCTACTGTCGCTAGTAAAATGTATAATGCAACGACCATAAAGTCTGCATACATAACTGCTTTCATGTACATTAACGCTAAGAAATAACCTGAACCGATTAAGAAAACTGAAATTAACGCCATCACTACGGATCCTTTTGGCATTGCTTCTCCTTCGCGTTCCGCTCGGAAAAGTTCAATTAGCTTAAAGCGATAAATTAAACGATATCCTTGAAGTGATGTATACAAAATAATCACAAAGAAAATAAGTGCTGTATCAATAACTGCGGCCATCGGTATTTCAAAATGAACGTTTAAGTTTATTCCCATCATACTTATTAGTAGTTCAAGGAATAGTTTTGAAAGAACGCTACCGATCGCAATTCCGATAATTAAAGACATTAATCCCATTAACATATTTTCATAAAACAGCATTTTACCAATTTGTCTTTTACGAATGCCTAATAAGGAATATAGCCCAACTTCTTTTTTACGCTTCCTTGTAAAGAAACCGTTCGAATATATAATGAACACCGCTACGAAAATAATTAGCATAACACTTGAAACTTGGAACGCTCCGCTAATTTTTTTAGAAGCTTCCGCAGCTTTTTCCATTTGTGAATTATACTGCAACGCCTTAAATGTAAAATAAATGACGATGCTAAAGATCATAGATGCAAAATATACAAAGTAGTCTTTAAAATTCCGCTGTATGTTGCGGAGGGCAATGCTAGATAAGGTCATCAGCCATACCTCCGGAAATGGAAGACATTACGTCAACGACTTGTTGGAAGAACTGTTTACGCGTTAATTCCCCGCGGTGCAATTCTTTATATAACTCACCATCTTTAATGAAAATAACTCGTTTACAGTAACTCGCCGCAAACGCATCATGTGTTACCATTAAAATTGTAGAGTTATCATATTCATTTAACGACTTCATACTTTCAAGTAAATCTGTCGCTGATTTAGAATCAAGCGCTCCTGTCGGCTCGTCCCCGAAAATCATACTAGGATTCGTAACGATCGCACGCGATGCTGCGCAGCGCTGCTTCTGTCCGCCTGACACTTGATATGGGAACTGACTTAAAATGTGATCAATACCGAATTTCTTTGAAATTTCAAGAACGCGGCGATCAATCTCACTCGCTTTCACCTTTGATAACGCAAGAGGTAACGCAATGTTCTCTTTTACCGTTAACGTATCTAATAAATTATAATCTTGGAAAATGAACCCTAAATGATCGCGGCGGAATAACGCTAACTTATCATCGTTCATCTTCACGATATCTTTTCCATCAATTAAAATTTCACCGTTCGTCGCATTATCAATTGTAGAAAGAACGTTTAGTAAAGTCGTCTTACCCGAACCAGAAGGTCCCATAATTCCAACGAACTCACCTTCTTTTACTTGTAAGTTAATACCTTTTAACGCTGCAAATTTATTACCACCCGTGTCATACACTTTTTCAATATTTTTTGCTTCTAACACTGTTTTCATCTCGACATCCCTCATTTCTTCTATTCTCTATTTTCAACTATATACACTCTCTACTCTTGCCACTATCGATGTTTCTTACACAAACATGACAGTTATGTAAGACGCATAAGTAAAGATATAAAAATTTAACCTACTGAACAAAAGTACTTTGTTACTATAGCATTGGGATATCATACCATCCATTCATTCTCCTTACAGGAACATTACAATTTTGTAAGGTTAAAAATGTACCCTACAAAGTTGTGCATGAAATGTCGGATGGACTTCGTTTGTTCCTGCTATTCTATTTAACAAGGAGGTCATGATATGGATTCACTTAAAAACATGAATGCGGCAATGCAGTATATTGAAAACAACCTTACAAACGAAATTGATTTTAAAGAAGTCGCAAAAATAGCTTTCTGCTCCGAATATCATTTTAAAAGAATGTTTTCTTTCCTAGCTGGCATACCACTGTCAGAATATATTCGCTGTAGACGTCTTACTCTTGCTGCTTTTGAACTAAAAGATAGCAATGCAAAAGTCATTGATGTCGCTATCAAATATGGATACAACTCACCCGATTCCTTTACACGTGCCTTTCAAAACTTGCACGGTATAACGCCTTCAGAAGCTCGAAGTACAATTCGTTCTTTGAAAGCTTATTCACCAATGACCTTCCAGTTATCGATTCAAGGAGGAAATGAAATGAATTATCGAATTAAAGAAAAAGAACCATTTCGAATTATTGGTATTACGAAACGAGTACCGATTGTGTTTAATGGTGTAAATGAAGAAATTGCTTCTATGTGGAAGAGTTTAAAACCAGAGTCCATTCAAACGTTAAAGTCCCTTTCAAACATGGAACCGAATGGAATTATTAGTGCTTCTACTAACTTTTCTGAAGGAAGGATGGAGGAAAAGGGAGAACTTGATCACTACATTGGAGTAGCCACAACGAAAGATTGTCCAGCGCAATTCGCGCAACTTGAAGTCACAGCCTCAACGTGGGCTATCTTTGAAGCTGTCGGTCCATTTCCTGAAACATTACAAAATGTATGGGGACGCATTTATTCCGAATGGTTTCCTTCTTCCAACTATGAATTAGCGGTAGGACCGGAAATATTGTGGAATGAACAGAAAGATGTATCTTCTCCAAACTTTAAAAGTGAAATTTGGATACCGATTTTGAAGAAATAAGAAATAAAGCTGCTCTTCCTTAGAAGGAAAAGCAGCTTTTATTTACATTTTTAGTTCTTTTTTATAAGCAACATAAGAATATCCCATCGTTAGTCCTACTGCACCGATAATAATCCCAATTATTAAGAAAGCTTTCCATACTACTGGGGCAAAAATACTTAACATCATAATAATTCCTAATACAACAAACACCTTTCCACTAAAACGGTGTGTCTTCCTCCACACTTCCTCGTTACTTAATGTCCACGGTGTTTTTATACCTACAAAGTAGTTTGGTTTACATTGTGGTAAATAGTTGCCGATGACTATAAATAAAAGACCAACAAGAATATGCGGTGTACTATTCATGGGAATGTCATAACCTAATCCAGCACCAATTCCAATGATACTTACTAAAAATAATAGGACTAATACGCTATAATTCATTACATTATATCCTTTAGAAAATTTCTTATAATTCCCATGCTTCGGATCTATCTTAGGCAATAAAGTCAATAACACATATATAAAAACCATAACTGCAACATCCAAAATCATCATGCCCATTTTTGACATATGTCCATCTACCTCACCAGCAAGATTCCAATGACTCGGAACCTCCTCCGGTAAATGCGGCCACGCGGCACACCATGCAATAATCGTTAAAGCAATTAATAATAACGGAAATATATGCTTCCTCATTTCCCCTCTTCCCCCTTATTCGTAAATGTAAACACCCAAGTCAATAAATCTTGAAATACAGTTGTATTTAAAGAGTACATAACGAATTGCCCTTTTTTTTCATCTTGAATAAGTTCAGCATTTTTAAGTGCGTTTAAGTGGTGTGAAATACTTGGCTTCGTCATATTGAAATGTTCAGCAATCTCACCAGCAGTTAAATCATCTTCTTTCAATAAGTCCAAAATTTTTCGCCTTGTTGGATCTGCTAATGCTTTGAATGCTTGATTCAATGTCTTTCTTCCTTTCACTAATTAGACATTTAGATATTTATCTAAATATTAAATCACTTCCAATTAATTGTCAATTATACATAAGCCCTTTTTACTTTTCACACTTTTGACCTATACTGTTTATTAGCCTACATTTCAACATAATGAAAAGACTTGAAACACATGATACACTATAGCTACAATTGTTTTTTTAGGAGGAGTATACATATGTATAAAATTTTAATCGTTGAAGACGATCCAAATATTTCATCATTACTACAATCTCACATTCAAAAATATGGCTATGAAGCTGTTGTTGCAGAGAATTTCGATGATATTATGGAATCGTTTAATGCAGTGAAACCACATCTTGTTTTACTTGATGTAAACTTACCGAAATTCGATGGATTCTACTGGTGCCGTCAAATTCGTCATGAATCTACTTGTCCAATTATTTTCATTTCAGCGCGTGCTGGCGAGATGGAACAAATTATGGCGATTGAAAGCGGTGCGGATGATTATATTACAAAACCGTTCCACTATGACGTTGTAATGGCGAAAATTAAAGGTCAATTACGCCGTATTTACGGTGATTATGCGCCAAATATTTCTGAACGTATCGTTGAAGTAGAAGGTTTAAAACTATTCCCAGAACGCCCAGAAATCCATTTCGGTGCTGAGCAAGTTCTTTTAACGAAGAAAGAGGCAATTTTAGCAGAAATGTTATTATCTAAATTCCCTCGTACAGCGAGCCGTGAAGATTTATTAGCTGCCCTATGGGATGACGAAAGCTTCGTTGAGGAAAATACATTAAACGTAAACATTACGCGTCTTCGTAAAAAGTTCAATGAGCTTGGTATTGAAAATGCTATTGAAACAGTACGTGGACTTGGGTATCGTTTTAACGCAACTTGGAGTGAATAAGCATGAAGCTATTTTTACGTGATCATTTTGCATTTTTTCTACTATATGTATTAAACTTCGGCATCATTTTCGTTCTGTATGATGCAGTAGATGGATTTCAAAATAATAAATTTTACTTCGTCGTTTTAAGTTTATATTTATTCATTTGTTTCCTCGCTTATCGTTACGTCCGCAATCGTAGAATGTACCATAGATTAAGTGAGCAACCAGAGAAAATGGAAGATGCGTTTATTGAAAGAGCAACTGCTCCGATGCCTCACGGTGTAAATGAACTCGTGCGCACACAGTACCGTCTCTTCCAAAAGGAACTACAGTCGTATGAAGTAAAACAACAAGAACATCAATTATTCATTAACCACTGGGTGCATCAAATGAAGACACCTGTGTCTGTTATGCAACTTATGGTACTCGAAATGGAAGATGAACATTTGATTCCGAAATTCAAAAAAGAATTAGAACGATTAAATCAAGGACTCGATATGGCTTTATATATGGCAAGGTTAAATAACTTCCATGAAGATTTCCACGTTGAGACGATTTCATTAAAAGATGCGGTAACAAAAAATATTAACGGATTAAAAGAACTATTCATTCGAAATGGGGTCTTCCCTGTTTTAGAAGTTCATTCCGATTTAAAAGTTGCTTCTGATGCGAAATGGCTAAAGTTCATCATTTATCAGTTAATGACAAATGCAGTTCGTTACTCTGGTGAGCGCGGGAAGAAAGTTTTCTTATCTGCTTATCGAAACGGAAAAGATATTATTTTAGAAGTTCGCGATGAAGGTGTTGGTATTCCGCAAGAAGATATTCGAAGAGTATTTGAACCGTTTTACACTGGGAAAAACGGTCGCGCATTCGGAGAATCTACTGGTATGGGACTTTATATTGTAAGTAAAATTTGTGATTATTTAGGTCACTCTGTCAAACTAGATTCTGAAGTTGGTAAAGGAACGACGATTAAAATCATCTTCCACAACGCTGCAAATAATCAAGCAGAACATACAGAGAAGGTGACCGAAGCATGATCGGAACATATGCTAGCAAAATGTATGAGAACTTACTCTCATACATTTTTTGCAATAAAACTACATATTTACCTTCTAACGGGAGGTACATATTATGACATTTTGGCAGTTTGCCTTTAAAAATGTAACGCGTAATTCCAGAGCTTATTTTGCTTATTTCTTAAGCAGTTCCTTTTCAATTGCTGTTTTCTTTTCGTTTGCTGTTTATTTGTTTCATCCGAAATTACAAAATCCCACTATGATCTCTGAAATTTCAGGATTAATGATTTTTTCAGAAGTTGTTATTGTCTTGTTCTCGTTCTTTTTTCTACTCTATTCAATTGGATCGTTTTTAAAAGTTCGTAAAAAGCAATTTGGTATTTTAACTATTTTAGGTATATCAAAAAAACAATTACATCGACTCGTTTTCACTGAAAATATGTTAATTGGTATTTTATCTATCTTTTTCGGTATGCAGTTTGGATTTGTATTTTCACAATTTTTCTTATTAGTGACAGCGAAAATTACACATCTACCAGGGATATATTTATATCCACCTACGAATGCTTTCATTTTAACAACGATTGTATTTCTTGGTCTCTTTATCGCTGTATCTTCATTTACACCCATGCTAATTCGTACGAAAAAGACGGTAAACCTTTTAAAAACTAATGGTGGGAAACAAAAGGAAAGAAAACCATCCATATTCATTTCTCTATTTGGTGCTATCTGTTTATTAGGTGGTTATATTTTAGCTGCAAACCCTAAATATTTCTTCTCAATAAACACGCAAGTAGGCGTTATCTATATGGTTTCAAGTGTTTTTGTGATTCCAGCACTTGTTACAATTGGGACATATTTTTTCTTTTCTCAAATTAGTTTCTTACTTATTTATATTTTAAAGAAAAGAAGAAATTTTTATATGAAACGAATTAACATGCTTTGGATTTCGGATTTAGCAAGTCGTATTCGAACGAATATCAATATGCTTTTTATTGTAGCGATGCTTTCTACAATTGCTTTCACAATGATTACGTTCCTATATGGATTCGGAAAGTTTACAAAGCTAGATGTTGCGAGAACTTCACCTTTTCCATTTTCTTATTTTTCATATGACGCAAATCCTTTTGTTAACGAGCATTTAACTTGGCTTGAAAAGCAGTTACAAAAGGAAGATTTCTCTTATAAAAAACTAAAGGCTGATTTATATGAAACACCACTGAAAGAAGATGAAGGTATAACGACTTACAATGACATCTATGCAATGAAACAAAGTGACTATAACAAACTTGCAGCTTCCCTGCGAATGAAACAACTATTCATGAGCGATAACGAAGCATATGTCTTAACAGGTAGCGCTTATTTCACCTTATTCAGCCAATTTGAGCCAAGCTACAATAGAAAATCCATTACACTTTCTAGCACAAATACGACATTACAAGTAAAAGGATATGAACAAGTAGGGGCCATTCCCTCTGACTTTTCATATCAAACTTTAATTTTACCTGACGCTGTTGTAAACAACTTACCAAATACAACAAAGCATGTAGCAGCGTACAATTATAACGTACAAAACTGGGAAAAGACGTATGAAATTGCTGATGATTTTATGAAAAAAATACAAAGAGATCGACAGGAATTCCAATACGAAGGACCCCTTATACGCTCCTATGAATCAGCAGGCTCATTATATAGAATTACATCAGGAAGTGCCGCATACTTCCTAATCGGGACATTCTTAGGTGTCATTTTCTTTATTGGAGCAGGTAGCGTTCTTTACTTTAGACTGTATACTGATTTAACGAATGAACAAGAAAAATATGTAGCAATTTCAAAAATTGGTGTAACAGATGTAGAGATGAAAATATCTGCAACCATTCAACTTAGCATTTTATTTTTCGTTCCGTACGTTATGGCGTCCATTCATACAATGTTCGCAACAAAAATGCTCCAAGACGTAATTGATTTATCACTATTCAAAGAAATTTCAGCTGTTCTTATTATTTTTGGAGTCGTTGAAGTCATCTTTTTCTTATTTATTCGTTCCTTTTACATGCAAAAGTTATCAGAGTATACGAATGGTTAAGTTTTATAAATATATTAGTACAGGAAAAGGGTATCTCTTATATCCTTTTCTTCTTCACTCTATTAGGAGGTTCAGGTGAATGACATTTTGGCAGTTTGCATTCAAAAACGTAACCCGGAACGCCAGAGCTTATTTCGCCTATTTTGTAAGTAGTGCATTTTCCATTGCAATTTTTTTCTCGTTTGCGGTTTATTTATTTCATCCTAAATTGCATATGACAGGCGTGAATGCTGCTCTGAACATATTAATGACAATTTCAGAAGTTGTCATTGTATTCTTTTCTTTTTTCTTTTTACTATATTCAATCGGTACTTTCTTAAAAGTACGAAAAAAACAATTTGGGATTTTAACAGTACTTGGTATATCTCAAAAACAATTAAAAAGACTTGTATTTCTAGAAAACATGTTAATTGGTGTTCTTTCCATATTTTTCGGCATTCAACTTGGACTTGTCTTTTCACAGTTCTTTCTACTAGTTACCGCCAAAATTACACATGTACCTGGTTTATATTTATATTGGCCAACGAGTGCTATTATTTTAACTATGATCATCTTTCTTGGACTCTTCATTCTCGTTTCATCTTTTACGCCGATGCTCATTCGGACGAGAAAGGCTGTACGTCTTTTAAAAGAAGGAACAAAGCAAAAAGAAAGAAAAGCATCCGTGCTCATCTCTCTATTTGGTGCGACATGTTTAATATCTGGATACGTACTAGCAGCAAATCCGCTATATTTCATATCGCTTGGCGACGTAATTGGAATTTTGTACGCCGTCACCAGTATATTTGTCATTCCTTCACTCGTTGCGGCTGGAACATATTTTTTCTTTTCACAAATTAGTTTTTTACTCATTCGTATATTAAAAACGAGAAGAAAATTTTATATGAAACGTATTAATATGCTTTGGATTTCTGATTTAGCAGCTCGCATTCGGACAAATATTAACATGCTCTTTATTGTAGCGATGCTATCAACACTCGCTTTCACTATGATTACGTTCTTATACGGTTTTGGGAAATTTACAAAGTTTGATGCAGTAAGGGAAAATCCTTTTCCTTTTACATATTTATCACATACTGAAAATACGTTAGCGGATGAACATTTGAATTGGTTAAAACAAAAGTTCAATGAAGAACAATTTACTTATAAACAATTTAAAACGGATATATATGAAGTATCTTCGGCGGAAGAAACACCGCAGCTCTATTATGCAATTAAACAAAGTGACTATAATATACTTGCTAAAGCATTAAACTGGGAAAATCTCCACGTGAAGAATAATGAATCTTATATCCTTATTAAAGATTTAGATAATCAAGTTTTTGAAACACTTCATGATCAAAAAACGAAAAATACGCTTACGCTGAACCAAAATTCTTTACCGTTACACATAAAAGAATATAAAAGTTATAATCCATTCCCAAATAGCTTAATCTCACAATTACTCGTATTATCTGATGAAAATGTAGAGGCATTATCATCAGCTTCAAAACAGATGAGTGTATATAGCTTTAAAGTTAACGATTGGGAAAAAGCTAATAACATCGGCTCGGTATTCATAGAAAAAATTAATACCGACGGGAACAACATTCAAGCAGAGCACCCGCCTTTCCATGCAAGTGAAGCGAGCGATTCTCTATACACAACTAAACTCAATGTCGCTTCGTTCTTCTTAATTGGTACTTTCTTAGGTGTTATTTTCTTTATCGGTGCTGGCAGCGTTCTTTACTTCAGGATGTATACAGATTTAACAAATGAGCAAGAAAAGTATGTGACGATTACAAAAATCGGTTTAACAGAAGCTGAGATGAAACGATCTGCTACAATTCAACTTGCTATTTTATTCTTTGTTCCATACATTATGGCATCGATCCATACGATGTTTGCGACAAAGATGCTACAAGAAGTTTTACATCTCTCGTTCTTCGCTGAGATTACAGTCGTACTGATGATTTTTGGAACAGTTGAAGTGATATTTTTCCTTTTAATTCGTTCCTTCTATATGCAAAAATTATCACAACATATTAAGTTTTAACGAATAGAAAGGTGATTACTATGGAAGAAGTTTTACACATAAAAAACGTATCAAAAGTGTATGAAGGAAAAGTCCCTCATACTGCTTTAAAAAATATAAATTTACATGTAGATAAAGGTGAATTTGTCGCTATCATGGGACCATCTGGTAGTGGTAAATCTACATTTTTAAACGTTATCTCTACAATTGATTCACCTACTTCTGGTGATGTCGTTATTAACGGAAAAAAACCGCACACATTTCGTAGAGAGAAGTTAGCTATTTTCCGCCGCCAAGAGTTAGGATTTGTTTTCCAAAACTTTAACCTACTAGATACACTAACAATCGGTGAAAATATCGTACTCCCTTTAACGTTAGATAATGTTCCATTAAAAGAAATGGACGAAAAGCTTGATAACATTTCAAAAAAGCTTGGAATTGATCATATTTTAGACAAGCGTATTTTTGAAGTTTCTGGCGGACAAGCGCAGCGTACCGCAGTAGCACGTGCTGTTATTCATCATCCGTCACTTCTACTTGCCGATGAACCAACAGGAAACTTAGATTCAAAGGCGGCAATTGATGTAATGGAGTTATTTACGAAGTTAAATAAAGAAGAAGATGCAACAATTTTAATGGTTACGCACGATCCATTCGCAGCAAGTTACTGTAACCGTGTCATTTTCATTAAAGATGGCGAGCTTTACAACGAACTACACCGCGGGCTATATCGCGAGAAGTTTTATCAAGAAATATTAGATGTTTTAGCATTATTAGGAGGAAGACGTGGATGACATTTTGGCAATTTGCATTTAAAAATGTCTCGCGTAATTCTAAAGCATATTTCGCTTATTTTGTAAGTAGTGCTTTTTCTATCATGGTTTTCTTTTCATTTACTGTATACGCGTATCACCCGCGCTTACAAAATGTACAAAACTTTCAAGAACGTGATCCTCTAATGAACTTAGCAAGTACAGCACAGCTTGTTATCGTTATGTTCTCGTTCTTCTTTCTCTTATATTCAATTGGAACATTTTTAAATGTACGGAAGCAGCAATTCGGGATACTCACGATTCTCGGTATCTCACAGAGACAATTAAAAAGACTTTTATTTACTGAAAACATGATCATCGGGATATTGTCTATCTTTATCGGCATTCAAGGTGGCCTTGTATTTTCTAACTTTTTCTTATTAGTCACTTCGAAATTAACAAGTGCGAAAGGTCTCTATTTATATTGGCCAACAGAAGCGATAATCGTGACAACCGTAACGTTTATCATTTTATTTTTAATCGTTTCTACGTTTACACCGATGTTTATTCGTACGCGTAAAACAGTCCATCTTATTAAAGGGAACAAGAAAGTGACAGCCGAAAAAAGGCCGTCTATACTCATTTCGATATTTGCTTTAACTTGTTTAGGGTTATGTTATTATATTGCTGGTTATCCACAAGGCTACGTAACCGAAAAAAATGTGCAAAACGGATCTGTCTTCTTTATTATATTATCTATTTTGCCACTCGTAGTAATCGGAACATATTTTTTCTTTTCACAAACATTTCTTCTTTTTATCTATATTTTAAAGAAGCGTAGAAAGTTTTATTTGAAACAAATAAACATGTTATGGATTTCAGATTTAGTTGCTCGTACCCGTAGTAATATTAATGTACTCTTTATCGTTTCTATGCTATCTGCGCTTGCATTTACGATTATTATCGGACTATTTGCTGCGAATAATAATACAAAAGCGTCGATACTAGAGCGATATCCTATTCCCTTCACATACAAATTAGAAGGGGATCATTCCCTTGAACGAAAGCACGTTAATACTATTGAATCCGAACTTTCCAATGCTCATTTTCAATATAAAAAATATAAATTTACGCTTTTAAAAGATACTGCTTCAAAAGAAGAGATTGCAATTATGAAAATGAGTGATTATAACGAAATTGCTAAACAGTTAAAGAGACCTACAATCACCCTTGATTCAAAAGAAGTTTACATTATTTCTGGCTATTCACCAGAGCTATTAAACCTTGTATCAAATCCATTTGTAAAACAAAATACAATTACGCTTGAATCCAATAAAAAGGAGTTTTATATAAAGGGATTTATTAACAAAGGAATAGCACCACCATTTGCATTAGCAAATTTAGTTATTATGCAAGATTATGCAATCGATACTATGATTCCTCATATTGAAACCATTACAGTTTATAACTACTTCGTGGATAATTGGGAAAATGCAATTATTCCAACAAAAAATATATTAAAAAGTATTAGTAATGACACCGAAAAATATTATGAGGCACATAAAGACGATAAGCATGCATCTCCCGTTCCTTTTAATATTTATACAGCTACTGATGAGTTACTCCATAATAAAGAAAATGCAGTTGCTCAATTCTTTATTTGGGCATTTCTTGGCTTTATCTTCTTTATCGGTGCGGCTAGCGTTTTATACTTCCGTATGTATAACGACTTAACGAATGAAAAACAAAAATACATTACGATTACAAAACTAGGCTTAACTGAATCAGAAATGTTTCGCTCTGCAACGATTCAGTTAGGAATTTTATTTTTCGTTCCTTATATCGTTGCTGGTGTTCACACATTATTTGCGGTTAAGTTTTTACAAAGCATGTTTTCTTTCTCATTACTAAAAGAGTTATTAATTATACTCACCTTTTTCGGGATTATCGAGATCATTTTCTTCTTCTTAATCCGTTCTCTGTACATTAATAAATTATCACAGCATATAAAAATATGAATAAAATAGCCTTGTGCAGTATGCACAAGGCTATTTTCAATAGTTTTTAATTAGCAGCAATATCCACCATAGCCGCCGCCATAACCGCCGTAACCACCATAACCACAACCGCCTCCGCCTCCGCCGAAGCAGCTAGCACCGATGATAATTAATAAAATAAACAATACGATTAGAAGCGCAAAACCGCCTCCGCAACCATGGTGTCTGCGGTTACAATCATCATGTCTGTGTTCACACTTTTCGCTCATTACTCTATTCCTCCTTTAGTATCATTCATAACAAGTTCACCTTGCTCTAAATGAGGGGATTCCATTTATAGTATGTTTTCAGGGCGAATAGGAAGCTTGGCTTACCTAAAAACGGGCTTGTTTTTGGAAATGGGCTTCATCAAAAAAAGATACCAATTAAGGTATCTTCTAAATAAAAGTATTTAATAAAAGCGCAAAACCAAATGCAATAAATGATAACAATGTCTCAAGTACCGTCCACGTTTTAAACGTTTCCTTCACCGTTAATCCTAAATACTCTTTTACAAGCCAAAACCCTGCATCATTTACGTGAGAAAACATTAATGATCCTGCACCTGTTGCTATAACGAGCAATTCTAAATTTACACCTGACATGTGCTGAATAACTGGTGAAACAATCCCTGCTGCTGTCGTTAATGCTACTGTCGCTGAACCTGTTGCAATTCGAATTAATCCAGCTACCATGAAAGCTAACACAATTGGTGATAACGATATATGTTCTGCCATTTGGGCAATCGCTGTTCCAACGCCGCTTTCAATTAATATTTGTTTAAATCCACCGCCTGCACCAATAATTAAAATAATGGAACCGACCGGTAATAAACTGTCATCCGTTAATTTTTTAATCATCTTTTTATTAATTCCTTGTCTTATTCCAAGTAAATAGAACGCTGCGAAACATGAAATAAGTAAAGCAATTACTGGGCTACCTATAAATACTAAAAATTCAGTTATCTTTTTTTGGTAATGAAATATATGGTGCAACTACTGATAAAATCATCAATACAACTGGTAATAAAATAATAAAAAATGAAACTTTACGACTTGGTAAATCTGTTGATACAGTCGTAACTCGAACAAGCTCTGGTTCATTTTCAGGTATAACCCTTTTATGTACCCACTTTGCAAATATCGGTCCTGCGATAATGGCTGCTGGTAACGCGATAAGTAATGAATATAAAAGTACCTTTCCTAAGTTCGCGTTATAAATACCGATTGCTGTCATCGCCCCTGGATGTGGTGGTACAAGCCCGTGCACAATAGATAATCCAGCAATAACAGGTAACGCAATTAATAATATATTTTGCTTCGTCGTTTTTCGAATAGAAATAACAAGTGGTAATAAAATGACGATCCCCACTTCAAAAAATACTGGAATTCCTATAACAAATCCTGCAAATAACATAGCCCAAGGTAGTTTCTTTACACCGAAAAATCGAATAAAGAAGTCTGCCACTTGCATGCCGGCCCCTGAATCGGACATCATTTTTCCTAAAATTGTTCCGAGAGCTAAAATACCAACTAGATGCCCTAGTACACTACCGACACCAGTTTCATAGGCAGTCACTATTTTCGTCAAATTCAATCCAGACATGATAGCTAAAAATAAACTTGCAACTGTTAAACTAATAAATGCATGCCATTTCCACCATGATACCCCTAAAATAACAATCGCGATTGCAAGTAACGTGACGATTAATAAGTATATATCCATCTCTCATTCCCCTTACTTTTATCCCGTATTTGCAGGTAATAAGCACCTAATTGGTGCGGGATGAATCTAATGAAACACTTTATAAAAAAAGAGGGCGAATCCCCTCTTTTTTATATGTCATAATTCACTACATAATGCTGCATTTCTGTGTTGTAGTAGCCTTCGCTATATTCAATTACTTCTCCAACTTCATCGTAAGAATAGCGCATACGTTTTAATAGCGCTGTCCCCTCTTTTTCACCTAACGCTTCGGCAACGAAACTAGGCGCAAGCCCAACAGCGAATTCATCTCTGAAGTTTTCTAAATGTATACCTCGGTCTTCCACTAAATCGTAAAGCGATTGCAAGTCAAAGTCCGATAAATCTGTACTTGCCATGTGTGCTGAGAAATAGTGCGTATAATGAATGTACGGTGCATCATTTAACGTATATAAACGTTCAATGCGAAAACTTTCCTTACCGAATAATCGAAATGGCACCGTTCCTTCTTCATTATGAACGATTTCTGCTTTGAGCAATTTCTTCTGTACTTTATATCCTTCTTCCACTAACACTTCTGTAAATTTCTTACCCTTTGACAACTTTGTCGCAGAAGTATTACGGATAACTTTCGTTCCTTTACCGCTTTTCTTTTCTAAATATCCTTCTTGAGCAAGTTCTTTAATCGCATTACGCACTGTAATTTTGCTCACTTTGAACTCTTCTTCTAACTGCGGTTCGGAAGGAATATTCGTATGAATCGCATATACACCATGCAATATTCGATCACGAATAATATTTTTTATTTGTAAATATAATGGTCCTTTTTTCCTCGTTACGTTCACCGTTACACCCACTACCTTTCTACATCACCTACTGATGCCGTCATTGCCCGAAGTATATCCTTCTCTGATGACATTGGCGTATCACCGACGATTGTATGTGCAAGCATTCCAGCTGCTGACGCAAATGAAACAGCTTTCTCTGGTGCAAACTCTTCTATCTCGCCATGAATAATCCCGCTCGTATAAGCATCTCCAGCACCTATTCTATCATATACAGAAAACGTAAGTGTTTTTGCAAAAGTGAACGCACCATCTTTACATATAAACCCGCGAAGCGAGTGTGTATTATCGCTATTAATAGAGCGATGTGTACCAGCAATTGTAGCGATATGATATGTTTCAGCAACCTTTGGAATAAGATCAACAAGTTGCGCCTCTCGCTCCGTCTCCTCGGTTTTCATTCCCAGAACGAACATTGCATCTTTTTCGTTCATCATAACGCTATCAGCAAGAGCCAGCATTTCTTCATAATGTGGTTTCGCCTGCTTATACCCGTCTTCTCCCCAAAGAGATGGACGATAGTTGCAATCAAAGACGACAGTTCCTCCGTTTTCTTTCACTGCTTTCGCTAAAGATTTCATATGATGGCGCACCGTATCATTCATCGCAAGTGTAATCCCGCAAAAATGAACGATATCAATTTCCTTTGCGATTTCTTCAAATTGATACATGTCTTCACATGCCGTATTGAAACTACTTTCTAATCGATTTGAATAAGTAACGCGGCTTGCACGTGCGCCAAATCCATTTTCTAAAAAGTACATGCCGACATATTTACCGCCTCTTGAAATAAACGGCGTCCGAATGCCTAACTTTTGAATATGTGATACCGCAGCATCCCCAACCGAGTTCTCTGGTAAAGTTGAAATAAGAAAGCCTTCGTGACCGAGATGAGAAAGTGCTGCTGCAACATTCACACCTGTACCAGAAAATGAGTAGTTTAATGTGTTAGCTTGCGACAACAACTCATATCCTGGTATTTGCAGGCGCATCATTACTTCGCCGAATGCTGCAATTTTCTTACGCATTTTGATCAACTAGCTTCTTCACTACCACTAATAATTCGCGAACATCTTCTACTTTCGTATTGCCAGTTTCTTTATCAATAATAGAAGAGTACACGTGCGGGATAACTTGCTCTACATTTGCTTCTAGCGCAATACGTACAATTGTTTCGAAGTTTTCTTTATCAATTCCGCCTGTTGGCTCTAATGCAAATCCCTCTTCCGCACAAGCTTTCGCAACTGCGCGATATTCTTCTTCATGAGCTAAACCTTTCATTGGGAAGTATTTCAATGAATTTCCGCCCATATCACGTACAAGTGCGATTGCTGTTTTAATTGGAACGATTGCTTTTTCCTCTCCAGCTGCACTAATTGGACCCGTAGAAATATTTACGTACCCTACTTTTCCTGTTGGAGATACTAAACTATTAATCCAGCTATCTTTTCCGCCAAGATTTGCACGTGTCGCTCCAACTGAAGGGAACACTTGATTAATATGACTACCAGGATAATGCTTCGCAATTTCAGCTACAACTGCTGCTTGGCGATTATCTCCTGCGCCTAATCCGATTGATACAGCGTCATCAATTTCTTTTCCGTATGCTTTCATCGCTGTAACTGCTTCTTCTACTGTTGGATAATCTTTTGATAACACTCCAACAACTACATAACCTTCTGCGGCCTCAAAAATGTCTTTCGCATTTTCGATATTGTTCGCTAATACATTTAATGCTACGCGGCCTTTATAAAAACGTTTTTGAATGTTTGTCATTTTAGTTTCCCCCTACAATTTCTCTCATTTTTTCTTCGATTACATGTATGTCATCACCTTGAAGTGGACGTGGATCGATATCAAAGAATCCTTGTCTTACTCCGTAATCACGTGTGTAAATGGCAATTTCCCCTTCGCGTAATGCTGTTACAACATCTTTTGCTGATTTATTTAACTCATTCTCGTTAATGTGAATGCGTGCTCTAAAGATTGCTCTTCCTGCTTCATCTTGAACGATCGTTACATTTACACCGTTTAATTCTTTTAGCGGCATAAGTACTTGTAATAACTCTTTTTCTTGCTCACTCTTATCTTGTTTTACTCCGTACTCATCAAGTGCTTGAAGTAGACCGAAAGTTGTTTCTTTCCCAACTTTCATACTTCTTCCGATGCAATGTAATTGTACTTTCAGCCACTCGATATATTTTCGTTTACCGCCGACAATACCAGAAGTTGGTCCTTCAATTGCCTTTGAACCGCTATAAATGGCAAGGTCTGAATACTTCACATATTTTTGAATATCTTCTTCAGCTGCCGCATCGACGATAAGTGGTACGTTATTTCGCTGCGCAACTTCCCATGCTTCTTCAACAGAAATCATATTTTTTTGCACGGCATGATGGGATTTCACATATAGAATTGCTGCTGTATTTTCACCAATCGCATCTTCAATATGCTCTGCTTTCCCTTCATTTGCGTAACCCACTTCAACAAGCTTACCGCCACCTAAATAAATCATCGTTTCAACAGGAGCACCGTATTGAACGTTATGACCTTTTAACATAATCACTTCGTTTTTCGCGATGACCTCTTGATGAAGTCTTTCACTTTTACGGCGATTTCCTTCTGTAACGATACCAGCGATAGAAAGCGCAATTCCGCTCGATGCTGAATTCACAACGACTGCTGCCTCCGAATCTAGAATTCTCGCAATATGGTCTCCTGCTTTATCTACTAAATCTGCAATTTCCACATAATTTTGTCCACCATGTTTCATCGCATCCATAACTGTATTTGTAGGAGCGGATACACCTAAAATACTCATTCTACCGCTCGCATTAATTACTCTTTTTAATCCGTACTTAGCATTCAATGAATGACCCATTGATTACAACCCCTTTCGTATCAATTCTTCTTTCAGCAATGCGCTGATCCCCTTCTGAATCAATTAACGTAATCGGTTCATCTTTCACCGTAAATAAAGTTAAATTTGCAATATCGCCTTCTTGAATACGGCCAAGCTCTGGTTTTTTCAGCCACTCTGCCGCATTTTTCGTAACCGCATCAATTACTTCTTCTAGCAGATAACCTAAGTAAAGGAATTTCGAAAGAACGTGAGCCATACTATACACTGGGCCGTGTATACGATTCTTCCGGTAAATATCTGTACTAATTGTATTAAAGGCAATACCGTGACGCTTCGCCGCTTCTGCTACTTTAAAAGAAAAACTAGCATTACCGTGACCAACATCTAAATGAACACCGCGCTTCACTGCATCTAGTAATACAGGTAGCGGTTTGCCTTCTTCATCAAATAAATTATTTTCTTTCCCGTTTAAGTAATGTGTAATGACATCATCTTTTTCTAAAAGAGGTACAACTTCCTCAATGCGAGGAGGCGCTGAACCGATATGTACCATAATCGGCAATGATGTTTCACGAGATAACGAGCGTGCAACATGAAGCGGTTCAATTCCGCTGTCACAAACAACACTTTTACTCATTCTCGCCTTTAACCCAACGATGACATCTTTATACTTTTCTACTGCTTCTATTACTTTCTCTTTATCTATCCATTCCATATTGGATAATTCATCAATTCGTTTCAAACCGATGCGAGAAATATTTAAAAAGGCAAATAAATTCGTTTTCGCCTGTTCTCTACTTTGTACTAAATCTGCAATACGATCAGCTCCGCAGCTACCCGCATCAACAATTGTCGTTACCCCTTGCTTAACGCCAATTTCATCCACCTCATCGCCATACGGATCAAACTCTGGAAAAGCATGAACGTGTAAATCAATCCAGCCACTCGATACGTAAGTACCTGAGTAATCAAGAACCTTTCCACCCTCGCCAGCACCAGCTTTCGTCACCTGTGCGATTTTATTATTTTCAATTACAATGTCAATCTCTTCCCCGTTCACACGTTCCACATTACGTAGTACGAATCGTTCTGTCATTGTACTTCCACCCTTTTCTATAAGAAGCCACAAGAATACGCTTACATTAAAATTTCATTTTATATGTCTTTCACACGTTTAGCGTAACACAAAAAAAGGGAGAAGTAAATATAACGTTATAATGTTTAAAGGTGAAATAAAAGATACTCCTCAAAATAATGATAGTACAGGAATTTATATCAACGCTTCAACAAGGAATATCGATTTACCGACAAAAAACGCCAATCCCCTTCTTATATACGAAAAGGCTGCTCCAAAAGGGAACAACCTCTTTATCTATTCCTGAACCGTCACGATAACCCCATCCATATTATTCCCCGAAATTTCATACTGCTTATTCGCTGGAACATTCACGTTCATACGATCTGAAACTTTATAATAAGAAACCGTATATTTCTTACCTTCAACATCAGTTGAAACTTCTTTTTTCTCTTTTAAGAAGTCCAAATATTCCTCTAATGTAATTTTCTCCTTTTGCATAATCGCACTATGAGGTAATCCGACATAGCGTATATGCCACGGCTCATATTGAATGCCTGTAATATGACTTTTATTTTTCGGATAACGTAAAACAAAGCCATGCTTCCATACGTTCTCTTCAATCCACTTTCCTTCAGGGGCTCTCTCCATTTTCTTTTGCGTAGATCCAATGTCGAGTGATAATCCTAAATTATGTTCACTATATCCTGCTGGAAGTGCATAGTCAGATCCCATTTCTTTATACAATTTACTTTGCTCTTTAAAATCTCGATACCCGCTACTCATTAAGAAATGCTGTACTCCATCTTTTCCAGCTGCATCGACAACGTTCAAAAAATTTTTCACAACACCCTTTGATAAGCGAAGATTTCTATCAAATATGACGTAACCTCTTACTAATTCACTATTGTGATTTACATTTATAATGTCAGACCTAATACTATCTTTTTTAACTGGGTAATCTTTATTAACTAATAATAGATCCCCTTTATAAATTTCTTCTTTTGTAATCTCTATCTTTTCCGTATTCGCAGCTCTTACCGTATTATCTTTGTCAGCAATTTTAACATCGATCTCTTTTTGAAATAACGGTGATATATAAAAACCTACACAGATTGTACATGCTATAAATAGAGAAATAAATACCCACTTTTTCATTTCTAGTTCCTCCTTAACGTAACTTACGTATAGAATAGAAAAAACTATTAAAATAAAAAGTGGGGTAAAGTTTAAATTTTTATTAAATTGCTTCGCTCTCTTCTTTTGGCAATCTCACTTCAAATATCGTCCTAATCACATTACTTTCAGCAGAAATCTTCCCATCATGCTGTTCAACAATATTTTTCGCGATAAACAGTCCAAGGCCTGTACTACCTTGTTGCTCTGACCTTGCTTTATCACCTGTATAAAACATATCAAAAAGATACGGTAAATCTTCTTCCGGAATGCTATCTCCGTAATTAATAATTTGTACGACTACCTCTTCACTCTCAATATATCCGTTCACATCGACAAACTTTCCATCATACCCGTAACGAATCGCGTTCGTTAAAAGATTTTCAAATACCCTCGCTAATAATTTTCCATCACCGCTAATAGGTAAATAAGAATCCATGTTCAATCTCGCTTCTAAACCCTTTTTCTCTAATAACGGATACAATTCTTCCTCTAACTGTATAAGCAATTCACTTATATCAATTGGTCTTTTGTCCAGCTGCAACATCCCATAATTCATTCTCGTAATTTCAAATAATTCATCAATTAAACTTTCCAGCCTTTCGGATTTCGTAAAAGCGATTGTGGAAAAATGTTTAATTTGTTCTTTCGTCAAATTCTCATCTTTAAGAATTAAATCTAAATAACCTAAAACAGATGTTAACGGCGTTCTTAAATCGTGAGCTAAATTAACAATGAGCTGGTCTTTACTACTTTCCGCAAAGTCTCCTCGTTCAACCGCTTCCTTTAATTTTTCACTCGCTACATTTATTTCACGTGCGATATATCCAAACTCATCATTAGATGAAACGCGCACTTCATTTGTAAAATCACCGTTTGCCAAATGATGAATTCCGTTTGAAATCTCATCAAAATATTTTAAATACGGCCTAGTAAGGAAGAAGAAAAACATAATGGATAGAGGAATGAAAATAATCAAAAAGAAATTAACATCCCCAATTTGTCTTACCATGGAACGAAATTGAGCTAACGGATCCTCAAAACGAACGACTAATTTATAATAAATCCGTAATCCTTCATAAATGATATACGTTACGCCACCAGCAAATATCATACTTAACGCAAATAGCATAACCATCTTCGAGCGAAAGCTTCTCATCTTTTTAGCCATTGAAAGTATACCCTACTCCCCAAACTGTTTTTATTAACTTATTCTTTCTTTTATCTTCCCCAAGTTTTTTCCGCAACGTACGAATATGTACCATAACCGTATTTCCGCCTTCATAATAATCATCTGCCCATACTTGCTGAAAAATATTTTCCACATTGTACACTTTCTTCGGATGGCTCGCTAATAAATATAAAATATCAAACTCTTTCGGTGTTAATTCAACTTGTTCTCCGTACACATTCACTGTTCTTCGCTCAGGATCAATAACGACTCCGCCTACCTCTAAAGCAGATTTATTCTCCGCTACCTTCGGCTGATTTAACGTAAGAAATCGGCGTAATTGTGCATTTACACGTGCGACTAATTCAATCGGTGTAAAAGGTTTCGTCATATAATCATCTGCACCTAATACTAAACCTGTCACCTTATCAAAATCAGACGTTTTCGCACTTAAGAAAATGATTGGCATATGGTGCTTCGCGCGAATTTGGCGCGTCACTTCATAACCATCCATTTTCGGCATCATAATATCTAAAACCACTAAATCGATTGGCTGCGTTTCAATAATATGAATTGCCTCTTCTCCATCAGCTGCTTTCACGACGTGGTAACCTTCTTTTTCTAAATGTATCTCAATTAAATCAGCAATTTCTGCCTCATCATCCGCTATTAAAATTGAAATGTTCTTCATTTTACTCCCCCTTTACCCCGCTATTTGCGGGCAGTAAGACTCCCACCTCAAAATTCGGGTGAATCAAAGAAGTTAGGTGGAAGATCAACTGCCCATAAAAGCCCGATTGGTGCGGGCTAATAATCAGTGGGGATGCCCCCACTGATTAAAGTTTCACTTTATACGCTCGATTGTAAACTAGTCTATCCAATTTGTACAATACGAAAAGGTTACTCACAGGAGTAACCTTTGTAAATGAAATTATATCGACGATTATTGAAATATATCGACTTACCGACAATTAACAACAAAATCCTACCGCTATTTGCGGGCATCCTGATTAAATTCACCGCTCCAAAACTATCCGCTGCTTCGTGATTTCCGCCAGCCTTCCTCGATTTACTTCATACTCAGTGTCAACACTTTGCGGTACAATCACCTTTCCGCCCTCAAGCATCACTTCCGGCGAAATAATATCCTTCTCCCAATGTCGGCTAGAGGCAGATATATCACCTGGAATCGTAAAGTTTGGCAGTGAAGCAAGCGCAACATTTTGTGCTCGTGAAATCCCCATCTCTACCATACCACCGCACCAAACTGATATGTTATGCTCCATGCAGTAATCATGAATTTGAATGGATTCTGTTAATCCACCCACTCGCCCTGGTTTAATATTAACGATTCGGCAACTGCCAAGCGTAATCGCAACGCGCGCGTCTTCTAAACTATGGATGCTTTCGTCTAAACAAATCGGCGTTTCCATTTTCTTTTGCAGTTGTGCATGATCAAGAAAATCGTAATCCGCTAGCGGTTGTTCAATCATCATCAATTGAAATTCATCTAATCGTTTCAGTTTCTCCGTATCAGCTAATGTATACGCTGAATTTGCATCAGCCATTAACGGGATGCTTGGAAACTCTTTACGAATTTCTTTCAATAACTCGTAGTCGTGCTCTGGCTTTATTTTCACTTTAAAACGCTCATATCCTTCTTCTGCATACTTCTCGATTTGTTTTAACATAACCGGAATTGTATTGATACCAATCA
This sequence comes from Bacillus pretiosus, assembly GCF_052947655.1. Lineage (NCBI taxonomy): Bacteria > Bacillati > Bacillota > Bacilli > Caryophanales > Bacillaceae > Bacillus > Bacillus pretiosus. Next base: position 4,675,197 of record NZ_CM129593.1, read on the forward strand.
CAACGCCTACTTCAATTTCAGTCCTAGTTCCGCCAAGCAATGTCGCTAATGACTTCTTTTGACGCTTTGTATATAAATCCCAAACAGCCCCTTCAATTCCGGCCTTTGCCATTCTGTTTCTCTTTATATGCTTGAACAACCCTGGTATTTCATTCGGATGAGAAATTTCAGCTTTCAATAAATCCGGTATTAAAAAATCTTGAAGTACATGTAGCGCTGTCTTCACCGTTTCTTCCGTATACCACGGTTCAGAGAACGCAACAACTTCGCCAAATCCAATGTATCCGTCCGTATTTTCTAATTCAATGACGATACTTTCACGCTTTTCATACGTTCCGTAGCTTGCAGCAAACGGGATTACGAGTGGCATTTCCGTTATATGAAGTGTCGCTTTTTTTATTTCCACTTACATCTCCTCCACTAATTGTCTTAACTCTCGTCTTAACAATTTTTTCGAAGCATTTCGTGGTAATTCCTCTAAGAAACACGCTTTCTTCGGCACTTTATATTTCGCTAATTTCTCCTCGCAAAAATGCAGAATTTCTTCTTCTGTTACCTCTCCACTTTTTACAACAAAAGCAGCGGGTACTTGTCCCCATTTATCGTCAGTCATACCGACAACACCGGCTTCCGCTACCATCGGATGAGAAAGCAACACTTCTTCAATTTGAGCCGGATATATATTTTCTCCGCCAGAAATAATTAAATCACTGCGGCGATCTAGTACGTATAAAAATCCTTCTCCATCTAAATAACCGAGGTCACCAGTATGAAGCCATCCGTTTTGAATTGTTTCGCTTGTCGCATCTTCACGGTTAAAATAACCACCTGTTACATTCGGTCCTTTTACTACGATCTCGCCTTCCACAAACGGCGGTACTACTACGCCATCTTTTTCAATACGAAGTTGGCACTGAAATAGTGGTTTCCCAGCTGATCCTACTTTCGTTAACATATAATCTGCGGATAACGTACAAATTTGCGACGACGTTTCTGTCATACCGTACGTTTGATACACAGGAATTCCTTTATCTACACAAGTTTCTAATAACGGTTTCGGCGCTGGTCCTCCGCCAAGTAACATACATCGTAAAGAAGATGGATATGTCTCTTCTCCAAGTCTCTCTAATAAATCAGTTAACATTTTAGAAACGACAGAAATGATCGTAACACCTCTCGTTTGAAGTGCTTTATGAATAAAATCAGCATCATATTTCGGAACGAGTAAAATACGCATTCCGTACATAACATTTTTCATTAAAAGAGATAGCCCGCCAACGTGGAACATTGGCATACAAGCTAACCAGCAATCATCATCACGAAGCCCTAAATTAAGCGAAGAACCGACTGCGCTTGCCCAGTGATTGCCGTACGTTAAAATAACGCCTTTCGGTTTTCCTGTCGTCCCTGACGTATAAATGATTGTCATCGCTTCTTCTAAAGAGAATTCTTCTTGTATAGAGGCTTCCGCCTTCGATCCATTCATCACTTCGGCGAACGAATATACAGGAACATCTTTAGCCTCGAAATCTTGATCCGTCACTAAGCATATAACTTCAGCATCATCCATTTGCCAAAGTAGCTCTTCTCTTGAAAGACGCGTATTTAAAAGCACAGCTACTGCACCTACGTAAGATAGGGCGTGAATAACTGTAATCATCTCCATACCATTTTTCATCAGAACAGCCACCTTTTGCCCACGCTTCACTCCTACATGCGTGAGGTGTTCACAAACAGATACTACTTTTTCATGCAGCTCCATAAAAGTAACCTTTTCATCCTCTATTTCAATTGCAGTGCGATCTGGTGTTAAAAATGCACGTTGCATTAACCAATTTGGCATCGTCTCCATCACTCATTCTCCTTTCATGAAAGAAAGAGACTTGATATGACATCAAGTCTCTTAGTTATTTTGTTTCCGGTTGATCTCATCTAGCTACAGCGGCTAGAACAGTCGGTCGTTTCACGCCTTCCTACGAGGCAAAAAGCGCCTCTTCGTCAGAAGCTCCATCCCCCTCACATTCTAAGCGAGAAAGTAAAAAACACTTTCTGTGCGAAAGAACCTTAGCCTACGAGGCTAAACAGTCGGCTCCGCTTTTGGTTTGATCAAGGGAAACGAGGGAATTGACCGAAGTCCGGACTGCGTTTTTCTTTGAACGCGTCACGACCTTCTTTTGCTTCGTCAGTTGTGTAGTACAATAACGTTGCATCTCCAGCTAGTTGTTGAATACCAGCTAGACCGTCTGTGTCTGCGTTGAATGCAGCTTTTAGGAAACGAAGTGCCATTGGGCTGTTTGCTAAGATTTCTTGTGCCCATTGTACTGTTTCTGCTTCAAGCTCTTCTAATGGTACTACTGTGTTTACTAAGCCCATATCAAGCGCTTCTTGTGCGCTGTATTGACGGCATAGGTACCAAATTTCGCGAGCTTTCTTGTGGCCTACCATACGAGCTAAGTAACCAGCTCCGTATCCACCGTCAAAGCTTCCTACTTTAGGACCAGTTTGTCCGAATACAGCGTTGTCTGCAGCGATTGTTAAGTCACATACGATATGAAGTACGTGTCCACCACCGATTGCATAACCTGCTACCATTGCGATAACTGGTTTAGGAATTGCGCGAATTAGACGTTGTAAGTCTAATACATTTAAACGAGGGATTTGGTCGTCACCTACATATCCACCATGACCGCGAACTTTTTGGTCGCCGCCAGAACAGAATGCACGTCCACCTTCACCTGTTAAAATGATAACGCCAACATTTGCATCATCACGAGCGTGTGCAAAAGCGTTGATTAACTCCATTACCGTTTTAGGACGGAATGCGTTATGTACTTCAGGACGGTTAATCGAAATTTTTGCGATACCATTGTATGTTGAATAAATAATATCTTCGTAATTGCCTTCTTTTACCCATTCAATAGCCATTACAACTACCTCCTTGTATATTTCTGATCTCCTCTATAAGTGTAGCTTCCTTCTTAGATGAAAAAGCATCACTGCATAGTTTTTAGAAATCCCTTTACTATTGTATCAAACTTTTCCGGTTGTTCCACATGAATTGCATGGCCAGCACCATCAATTTTCACAAATTTCGCGTCAGAGATGCATTTTTCGATGTTTTTTAATATGCGAAAGAACTTTTCATCATGCTCCCCGTTCATTAAAAGAACAGGTATTTTTAAGTTTTGCAGCTCGTTCCACCATGAAGGCTGAGCCCCTGTTCCCATGCCGCGCAAGCTATTTGCAATTCCTTTTGGATTGTTAGCAAGTCTTTCTTGTCGCACTGCTTCTTGTGCGTTTTGTGCTAAACGTTTTTGCGTTTCAAACAGCGGAATATTTTCCCACATCGTTACAAAACTATTGATGCCTTCTCGCTCAATTTTATCGGCAAGTCGCTCATCTTTTTCACGACGTTCTTCTCTCTCATCTTCACTTTTGAGCCCAGCTGTACAATTTTCTAACAAAAGGGAATGTACATACTCTGGATATAGACATGCCATCGTAATCGCCAGTCTACCGCCCATTGAATAGCCAAGTATGTGCGCTCTTTCAATATGAAGGTAATCTAATAGTTCTTTCATTTGCAATGCTACATTTCGAATATCATAGTGAGTTACATCTTCAGGACTTTCCGTTTTTCCGTGCCCCACAATGTCTACTAAAATGACTTGAAACTGCTCACTCCAAGAAGGAACGAAGGAACGCCACGTTTCCATGCTTCCCGTAAAACCATGAAGAAGTAGAAGTGGTTCCCCGCTTCCGACTACTTCATATTCATACGATACACCTTGCAGCGTTACGTTCATTTTGATTCACCTTGCAACGATGTAGTAATTACGTCCTGCGTTTTTGCCCACAATTTACGGTGCAATGTTAAGTTTTCATCACGGTTCGTACAAATTTCTACAACGTGTAAACCTTCCGTCGTCGTTCCCTTTTGTACCTCTTCTCGGAATTGCTCCCAACCATTTACACGACTAAATGAACCGCCGTACATTTTGACAACATGCTCATAATCAAGTCCAATTGGCGTTCCAAATAATGATTCAAAATGTTCCTTTTTCTCATATTGTGGTAAGAATGAGAAAATACCGCCACCATCATTGTTTACAACGACAATCGTTATATTTAATTCATGTAATTTTGCGGCTAATAATCCGTTTAAATCGTGATAGAATGATAAATCACCAATAACTAATACGAGCGGATCGCAAATAATGCTCGCTCCTAAAGCTGTCGAAATGATGCCATCAATCCCATTTACACCACGGTTTGCCATCACTTGAATATTTTTATCCGATGTGAAGAAGAATGAATCTGTATCACGAATTGGCATACTATTACTCGCAAATAATGTTGCCCCTTCTGGTAGTACGCGGACGATATCCGTAATAACTTTCCCTTCAAATGCAGTTTCATATGTTTCCATTTCACGAAGCGTTTCCTTCGTTTTTTCGTTTATATGTTGCCACATTCCGAACCAATCATTCTTTTTCATAACTGGCAGTTTTTCTATTAATGCACTGCAAAATGCAATATCACTTGCTTGGACAACTTCTGTCGCAACGAGAGCTGGATCTCTCCATTGTCCAGATTCGTCAACAACGATATGAACAGCTTTCGTCTGTTTTTTGATGAACTGCGTTAATGCTTTCGAAACAGGCATCCCACCAAAACGAATCATAACTTCTGGCTTCCACGTTTCTTTTAACAGCTCATTTCGTAAAAATGTATCGTAACAGTCGATTACCATCGTTTTATCGTGATGTCCGCTACGAATGTTAGAAAGTGGATCCGCTAATATTGGATATCCCGTTTTCTCAGCTAGTTCTGCCGTAAACGCTGCGATTTCTGAATGACTATCATCTCCACAAATAATAAGCCCCTTTTCCATATGTGAAAGGCGCCCTACAAGAGAATCTACATATTCACTCGGCATCATCACGTTCCCTTGCTGAACTACTCCTGTATATTCCCCGCGTCCTTTATCCCATAAACTTTCTAATGAGAAATCTGGGATAAGCGGCTCGCGAACTGGAAAATTAAGATGAACAGGTCCTTGCGGCGCTAGAAGTGCGCTTGCTATCGTGCGCTGCGTCGTCATGCGAGCATAATGATACATCGCTTCACTCGCTTCTGGAAGTGCCATCTCTGTAAATTGCTTCACAAATGTACCGTATAAATTGAATTGATTCATCGCTTGTGGCGCACCAACATCTCTTAATTCATGCGGTCTATCTGCCGTTAAGACGATAAGCGGCACTCGTGAATGAAAAGCTTCACATACAGCTGGATAATAGTTTGCTGCTGCCGTTCCTGACGTACATAATAATGCAACAGGGCGTTTTTTTGCTTTTGCGATACCGAGTGCAAAAAATCCCGCTGATCTTTCATCTACATGTAAATATGTGTTCATTCCTTCATGTTGTTCCATTAGTAGAGCAATCGGTGTTGACCGTGAGCCTGGACTAATGACAACATCACATACATTTAGACGCGTCAGTTCATCCACGAACGCGCCTAAATAATATGATAATGCTTCTATATGATTGTTCATTTCATTAATTCCTCCAAAGCACCAAGCATCGGTCTAAACTTCAAGCTTGTTTCTTCATATTCAAGTTGCGGTACTGAATCAATTACAATCCCACACCCAGCAAATAAGGATGCTTTCGCGCCATTTAATAATCCGCAGCGAAGTGCAACCGCAAATTCACCATTTCCTTCATCATCTATCCAGCCAATCGGTGCACCATATAACCCTCTGTCTAACAATTCAACATCACGAATCAGTTTCATCGCTTCCAAACGAGGTGTCCCGCCAAGAGCTGGTGTTGGATGTAATTCTTCTACCATTGTCAAAAGACTCGCATCGCCTTTTGCCTCTACAGGCGTATATAAATGAATTAAGTTTTTCGTTGTTAATAAGCCCGGACTTTCCGGAATATTAACGGATTCGCAGTGCTCATTTAGTACTCCTCGAATCATGTTCACAACATAACCGTGTTCAGCTAAATTCTTTTCATCATGAAGAAGCGCATTACTATTTCGTTCACTTTCTTCTATAGATTGACCATGACCAGTTGAACCAGCAAGACACATCGAAGTAAACTTCTCATCTTCTTTGCGAATTAATCTCTCTGGCGTCGCTCCTAAGAAGCATGCTCCTTTATAATCAAAAGAAAATACGTAACAATCTGGTTGCCCAATGCGAAGTGCTTCTAAAACAAGAGCAGAATCAATATGATGATCCATTTCTACTTTTAGCTCCCTCGCTAATACAACCTTCTGCACGTTCCCCTGCTTCATCTCATCCTGCACTTTCTCAATGGCCTTCATCCAGCCTTGCGGATCTACTTCTACTTTAGAAGTAACTGTTAATTTCGATCCTTCGAGTGCACATTTACTCTCCCAAAAAATTTTCTCTTCTAAAGAAACAATTTCGTTATAAAGAGTTTCTGCACAATCAGTTGCTGAAACGAATGTATTCATTGTTAACCATGCTTTTTCATTTTTTACAGTTAATAAAAATGCTGGTAGTGAAAATGTCGTATCATCAAATTCTTTCCATAAGTCGGTTTTCTCTTTTTCTTGGTCAAATGAAAATCCACCAAATAAAAGAGGACCTGTTCCAAATTCGTATCTTTCTCTTTGTACAAATGCTTTCTCTTTTACTTTATCCCACTCGTCACGAGCCGTTTGAAAGCGTTTGTGAGAAGAAGTTGCTATAGTGAAAACAGAGCCAATTCCAGCAAATATTACATGCTGAGCTGGGTCTGCAAAATAACATCTATTTTCGAATGAGATCCTTTTTCCTGCTGCATAAAACAGAAGCGGATCTATCCAGTCTATTTGTTTTACGAAGCTCACCAATATTTTTTCATCAGTTGCACGCTTAATGGCTGCACTAAGAACTTCTTGCAAGCCTATTTGTTTCGTTTGAATCACAATTGTCTCCCCCCTATGGGCGAAAAATAGTCATAATTACGCTTGATTTTAAGATACACCTCAAACGAAAGGCCTGTCAACGTTTAGCATTTCTGAGAAATTCACCTTCTCTTCCTAGAAAATAAACGTTGACACTAAATGATGCTTTTTCTACACTTAGTTGTGTACAATATGTGACCAAAGGAGGATTCAACATGGAAATGAACGTCGAAACGAATTCCTCTCCTACGGCGCCAAAGCCAAGTAAGCAAACCGGCTGGCGCATTTGGTGGAGTTTACTACGTCCCCATACATTAACAGCAGCTTTCGTTCCTGTTTTCATCGGAACAGCCTATGCGATGCAGGTCGGAGGTATAAATCAAATACATCTCCCTCTTTTCCTTATGATGCTTCTCGCTTGTCTTCTCATTCAAGCAGCAACAAACATGTTTAATGAATACTTTGATTATAAAAGAGGACTCGATCACGAAGGGTCAGTTGGTATCGGCGGCGCTATCGTTCGCGATGGCATTCAGCCAAAAACGGTGCTTAACTTAGCATTTGGATTTTTCGGGATCGCAATACTATTAGGTGTTTATATTTGTATGAATTCTAGCTGGTGGCTTGCTGCAATCGGTCTTGTTTGTATGGCCGTTGCTTACCTTTATACAGGTGGCCCACTTCCAATTGCATATACACCATTTGGAGAGTTAACAGCCGGATTATTTATGGGTGTCATTATTATTGGAATTTCATTCTTTATTCAAACTGGAACTGTAACATCAGAAGTCGTTTTACTATCTATTCCAAGCTCCATTTTAATTGGTGCCATTTTACTAGCTAATAACATTCGTGACTTAGATGGCGATAAAGAAAACGGTCGTAAAACGTTAGCAATTCTCGTTGGACGCGAAAGAGCCGTTGGTGTACTCGCTTCTATGTTCATCGTTTCTTATATTTGGACAATCGCTCTAATTATCGTTAACATCGTATCACCATGGATGCTTATCGTATTTTTAAGTGCACCGAAAGCATTGAAAGCGACGAAAGGCTTTATCGGCAAAAGTATTCCAATGGAAATGGTACCTGCGATGATTGCAACAGCAAAAACAAATACAATCTTCGGTCTCCTCATGGGAATCGGATTATTGCTTGGATATTTCCTATAAAGTGAAACTTTAATCAACTGCCCGTTAATGCGGGATAAAAAGGAGCTGCTGACGTGGCTCCTTTTTCATATACCAATTTCAGCTCATAATTCCTACTCTCAACGCTCATACTATGTAAAGAAACTGAATTGTAGGAAGGTGGACGACTATGTTAACTCCACAACAAATAAATCAATTTAAATCTATTTTAGAAAAACAACAGCAAGAAGTTGAACAAACAATACAAACTCATGAGAATACAGATCGTGCTTCTGAACGCGATTCTGTTGGAGAATTATCTAGCTATGACAATCATCCAGGTGATATGGCTACAGAATTGTACGAACGTGAGAAAGATTTCGGGCTCATCGAATTTTGGCATAAGCAGCTAGAAGATACAAAACATGCCCTGCAAAAAATTGAAGAAGGTACGTATGGAATTTGCGAAGTATCTGGCGAAGAAATTCCGTTTGAAAGATTAGAGGCAATGCCAACCGCTACAACGTGTATTCAGCACACTACAAATAAATTAAATATGAACACGCGACCAGTTGAAGAAGAGGTGTTGGCTCCTTCTTTTCACAAGCACGACGAAGATCATTCTGTAGAATACGATGCTGAAGATGCATGGCAAGATGTCGCAAATTATGGGACATCAGAAACACCGTCCGATTTAGAAAGACAGGATTCCAAAAACTATAATGGCATGTACGTAAATAGTGAAGAAAATGTTGGGTATGTAGAGGATTTCGAAAATTTTATAGGAACAGACATGTATGGCAAAAATCCTCAAGTTTTCGCCACAGAAGAACATGAAGAGTATGAACAAATGCTTGATGACTTTGAAGAGCGTACTTTCAAAGGCGAGTTATCTTCAAATGAATCTAGCTCCAAAGAATAAAAAAAGCATTCCGAAATTCGGAATGCTTTTTTTCGCTAGCTAATTAGTTTTTTGTAACGTTAGCTGCTTGTGGTCCGCGGTTTCCTTCAACGATTTCGAAAGAAACTTCTTGACCTTCTTCTAAAGTTTTGAAGCCGTCGCCTTGGATAGCTGAGAAATGTACGAATACGTCTTCTCCGCCTTCAACTTCGATGAAGCCAAAACCTTTTTCGCCGTTAAACCATTTAACTTTACCTGTTTGCATGTCATGTACCTCCTAAATAAAAATGAAACTATGAATCCACATGAAAAGGTGGATATAAAGGACATGAATGTATAACAAGCTTACAGCCTTTAATACAACGTGCTTTATTTCCGTACCACATTATGTAGCTCAATAGTATTTTCACTATATCATGCTATGTCAAAAACGTCAAATGAGAACACTTTCAACCCATCGTTTTTTATAATCCTAGTATAACCTTAAATTTTCATTCTATTTTTATTCAAAAATTAACAAATCTACAGTATTCTAATTCCTTTGATTTCTGTACAATATAATTACTACATATGATGAGGTGAAAAAATGCAAGCACATGAAATCGAGTATAAATTATATGGCGATGATATGCAGTTTGTTGAAATTGAATTAGATCCAGAAGAAAGCGTTATCGCAGAGGCTGGCGCAATGATGATGATGGAAGATCATATCGAAATGGAAACCATTTTCGGTGATGGTTCTGGCCCATCTAGTGGTCTATTCGGTAAATTAATGGGCGCTGGTAAGCGTCTTGTTACAGGTGAAAGTATGTTTATGACTGTCTTTACAAATACAGGTCATGGCAAGCGCCACGTATCATTCGCCGCTCCTTATCCAGGAAAAATCATCCCTGTTGATTTAACACAATATCAAGGGAAAGTCGTTTGTCAAAAAGACGCGTTTCTTTGTGCAGCAAAGGGCGTTTCTATCGGAATTGAGTTTACGAAAAAAATTGGAACTGGTTTCTTCGGTGGTGAAGGTTTCATCATGCAGAAACTTGAAGGTGATGGACTCGCTTTCATGCATGCAGGAGGGACTGTATATAAGCGTGAATTAAAACCTGGCGAAAGACTTCGCATCGATACAGGTTGTCTCGTTGCCATGACAAAAGACGTTAACTACGATATCGAGTTCGTTGGAAAAGTAAAAACAGCTCTATTTGGCGGCGAAGGTTTATTCTTCGCAACGTTAGAAGGTCCTGGAACGGTTTGGATTCAGTCCTTAACACTTAGCCGTTTAGCAGCACGCCTTACAAGCCCAGCAGCTCAAAACAGCGGTGAAGGCAGCGTCTTAGGCGGACTTGGACGTTTATTAGATGGAAAAGAGTAAACAGTGCCCTTATAGGGTGCTGTTTTATTTTGGCATGATTCGTCCATAAGTCGCTATAATTTCATCCACTAATTTATATACGCGATACAAACTATTTGCCCCCTCCAAAAGAATGAATCAAGTCCCTCACTGCATATATTGAACTATACCTTTTCTTAAGGAGGGCTTCCTTAATGCGTACTCCTTTATCCTTCGATAAAGATACCGCCATATTGTTAGCTTCTTGTTGTGAGTTAACGTATGAACAATATAAACAAAATGGGATTTTCGAAATACCGGATGGTTTTCAATATGTACAAGGCTTTCAAGGAAAAACCATTCAAACGACAGAATGGTTCGGATTCATACTAGAATCTGAGGATACGATTATTGTAGCTTTTCGCGGAACACAAACAGATACAGACTGGATTATCGATTCACTCGTTAACCAAAAACCATACCCATATGCTTTAAACAGCGGAAATGTCCATAACGGCTTTCTTTCCATTTATGAATCTTGCCGAGATTCTATTATGGATATGCTCGTATCACTACCAGCCCATAAAAAACTCCTTGCAACAGGTCATAGCTTAGGCGGCGCGCTCGCCACACTACATATACTCGATGCGCGTATCAACACCGCCTTCGCACAGTACGGTCTTTATACATTTGCCTCTCCCAAAGTGGGCGATATTGCATTTCGTAATTATTATAAACTACAAGTAGCTAGTAGCTTTCGCTTCGTTAATCTATTTGATGTCGTTCCTCTTCTCCCTCCGCGCAATGTCCATTTTAATGACCAAGACTGGGAATATGCACACGTTCATCACAACATGACATTTACAAAAAACACAAAATCTATTACAAATAATCATGCCATGACAACATACAAAACATGTCTGACCTCTCATTTTTAACCAGGTAATGATTGGAAACTCTATATCCTTATACTATAATAATATATGAAGTTATTTTTGGATGAGGGGACCTTACATGCTAAAATTTATCTTTGCACTTTTTCTCATTGTAATTTTTACGTTTACGGGTTTCTTTACATTTTCATACTTTGCGACTGGAGAATATGGTGGAACAGGTATCATGTATACTGCCATCCCATTTCTTTCTTAAGCAAAAAAGGAAAAACGAGCTTAATGAGATTAAGCTCGTTTTTTAGCAATTATATTCCTCTTTTAAAAGTGAATACACTTTGTCTCCATGAATAAAAGTCCCTTCAAAAGGGACTTTCACTTAATACTGTGTAACGGCATTACCAATACTCCAAATCTCATTACTATACTGTAAAATCGTTCGATCACTCGCAAAATGACCAGACTGTGCAATATTTAAAATCGACATTTCTAGCCACTTCGTTCGGTTTTCATACGCTCTACCGACAGCTTCTTGTCTTTCCGCATATGGACCAAAATCTCGCAGAACGAAGTATTCATCATTTTGAATTACGAGAGAATCATAAATCGCTTCAAATTCAGCTCCCGAATGTGCAAAGAAACCATTCGTTAACTGATCTACTACTTTTTTAATATGCATATTGTGGTGATAATAATCACTTGCACGATATCCACCATTTTGATAGTAATGAAGAACCTCTTCCGCTGTTAAGCCAAAAATGAAACAGTTATCATCACCGACCCGGTCTTTTATTTCAACATTAGCTCCGTCTAACGTTCCGAGTGTAATCGCACCATTCATCATAAATTTCATATTCCCTGTTCCTGATGCTTCTTTACTCGCAGTTGAAATTTGCTCACTCACATCCGCAGCTGGGAATATATCTTCCGCTAAAGACACTCGATAGTTTTCTAGAAAGATAACTTTCATATATTGGCTTACGTACGGATCATTATTCACTTTCCTTGCGAGTTCATTGATTAATTTAATAATTTTTTTCGCATAGTAATAGCCAGGTGATGCTTTCGCTCCAAAGATAAAAGTACGCGGATAAAATGTAAAACTAGCATCCTCTTTCAAACGGTTATACAAATATAAAATATGAAGAACGTTTAATAGTTGTCGTTTGTAAGCATGTAGTCTTTTTACTTGCACATCAAAAATAGAATTAGGATCAATTGTAATCCCCATTTTATTATGAATACGCTCCGCTAAAATCTCTTTACGCTCTTGTTTTACCTCTGCAAATTTCTCTTGAAAACTCGCATCATATTGAACTAATTGTAGCTCTTGAAGCTTAATCGGTTCTTTCTTCCACTCTGTTCCAATCGCCTCCGAAATAAGGTTTGTCAGCTGCGGATTCGCCTTCATTAACCAACGTCTATGAGCGATTCCATTCGTTTTATTATTAAACTTATCTGGATAAAACTCATAAAACAATCGCATTTCACGTTGCTTTAAAATTTCCGTATGAATTTTTGCTACACCATTTACGCTATGGCTACCGACAATTGCTAAATGAGCCATTTTCACAAGATCATGCGCAATAATCGCCATCTCTTCAATACGATGCCATTCATATGGATAACGTTCCCAAAGTTCATGACAGAAACGTTCATTAATCTCTTCAATAATCATATAAATTCTCGGTAATAACGGTTTAAAAATGTGAATTGGCCACTTCTCAAGCGCTTCTGATAACGTCGTATGATTCGTATAAGAAATCGTTTGTGTCGTTATGTGCCAAGCTTCTTCCCATGCTAGTTTTTCTTCATCTAATAAAATACGCATTAGTTCTGGAATCGCCAAAACTGGATGTGTATCATTAATATGAATCGCAATTTTCTCATGTAATTGACGAAGGTCACCATATCTTTCTCTATGCATACGAACGATATTTTGCAAACTTGCTGATACGAGGAAATACTGTTGCTTCAAACGAAGTATTTTCCCCTCATCATGCGTATCATCTGGATATAAAAACTCCGATACCGCCTCTGTTTCACGCTTATATTTCAAAATATCTTTGCAATTTTGCGGGAAAGGAACTGGTTCAGCATTCCAAAGTCTGAGTGTATTTACAGTACTCGTCTCATAACCTACTACTGGAACGTCATATGGTACTGCCATAATCACTTCTGCATTCGTATGCCTGAACTCTAAACGCCCGTCAATGTATAGCGGTTCAACATTGCCGAAATAACTTACCTCTACAGCTTGATCATGCCTTCTTACTTCCCATACGTTTTCATGAAGAAGCCACTGTTCTGGAAATTCAACTTGATAACCATCAACAATTTTTTGATCAAATAAGCCGTGCTTGTAACGAATTCCACAGCCATGACCTGGTAAGTTTAAAGATGCAAGTGAATCAAGGAAACAGGCTGCTAATCGTCCAAGTCCACCATTTCCAAGACCTGCATCTGCTTCCACCTCTTCTAACTGTTGCAAAGAAATCCCAAGCTCAGAAAGTCCTTGCTCACATACATCCCTGATGCCTAAATTTAATATGTTACTTCCAAGCAAACGCCCAAGTAAAAACTCAATGGATAAGTAATACATTTGCTTTTGCTCTCCAGACCGATAACTTTCGTTCGTTGCAATCCATTGACTATTCATATACTCACGTACCATGTACCCAAGCGTATTGTATTGATCACGAGTTGTAGAGTCTTTAAAACTTTTACCATACATCGTCTCTAACTTTTCTAGAAAAGCTGATTTGAAACTTTCAACATGAGTAAACATTTCTTCACCACCTACATGTTATTCCATGAGACTTTTATACAATTTCTTATAGGCAAGAGCTGATTTCTCCCAGCTATAATCTTCAGTCATCGCTTGTTTTACAAGCTGCTCCCATACCGGTTTATCATGATAAAATTCAATCGCACGAAGAACCGTGTGCAACATGTCATGCGCATTAAAGTTCGTGAAACTGAAACCATTTCCTTCTCCAGTTTCTTCGTCATAAGATTGTACAGTATCATTTAATCCGCCTGTCTCTCTTACAATCGGAATTGTACCGTACGCTAATGCGATAAGTTGTCCAAGTCCACACGGTTCAAATAGTGATGGCATTAAGAATAAATCACTTCCCGCATACACTTGGTGGGCTAGTTCTTCATTAAATCCGATATACACTTTTACCTTCTCAGGATACTCGTATGCCATCCACTCAAAGAATTGTTCATATTCAGAATCACCTGATCCTAAAATAATACATTGCACATCTTCCTCCATTATTTCGCGGAATACAGTACGTACTAAATCAAGACCTTTTTGCTTCGTTAATCTCGTTACCATCGAAATAATTGGTGTATCTTCTTTTTCTGGCAAACCAAAATAACGCTGCAAGGCGCGTTTATTTTCATTCTTTTCCTCTAATGACTCTGCATCATACTGAGCAGTAATATACGAATCTGTTTCTGGATTATATACGCTCGTATCAATTCCATTTACGATGCCGCTAAGCTTACCATTATTTTTTCGTAACAACCCATCTAACTTCTCACCGAAAAACTCATATTGAATTTCCTCTTTGTATGTCGGGCTAACCGCTGTAATTTGATCAGAAGCAATAATTCCGCCCTTCATAAAGTTCACATTTCCATAAAACTCTAGCTGCTCACTATGAAAATATTCATCACCAAGTTCTAACAAGTCGTACATCACTTCAGGAGGAAATACACCTTGGAACTGCAAATTATGAATCGTATACACCGTTTTAATATGCTCATATAATGGATTATCTTGATACTTTTCACGCAGTAAGAAATTCACCATAGCTGTATGCCAATCATGGCTATGAAGAACATCCACTTCGAAATCAAGATGCGGAATACACTCTAAAACTGCTTTCGAAAAATAAGAAAAACGCTCTCCGTCATCATAATGACCATATAAAGAATCTCTCTTAAAATAATATTCATTATCTATTAAGTAATACGTAATCCCGTCTTGCTCACCTTTTAAAATTCCGCAATATTGATTTCTCCACCCAAGCGGGACGTTAATTACTTTATGTAACGTACATCCATCCCTTAATTTTTGCGGAATAAGACTATAATTTGGAAGTATAATGCGAACGTCTACGCCTAATTTTTTTAGCTCTTTTGGGAGCGCACCTGCTACATCAGCTAATCCTCCCGATTTAACAAATGGTACACATTCTGATACTGCAAATAAAATATTCACTTGTTGTCCCACTGCACGAAAAGCTTATACGACTTCCCTTGCAGCTTCCTCCCTTCGAGTTTTCATTTGAATGAATGCTTTAATCAGTGGAGGAAAAACCCCCACTGATTCTTTTAAGAATAACTATTAATCGTACTGTTTTGAATGCTTCCTTTTTCTACAACATATGGCTCATCGGCGTTTCCTTTTAGTACAACACCGTCACCAATTTTCACGTCTTTATCAATAATAACACCGTCTATTATACAATTATCTCCAATTTTGCTCTTTTGCATAATAATGCTATTACGAACAATTGAGCCTTTTCCAATTTTAACAGAACGGGAGATAACACTATTTTCTACTTCTCCTTCAATAATACTGCCGTTTGCAATCATTGTATTTTTCACGGCTGCACCCTTCAGGTAACGAGTTGGTGGTTCATCTTTTACTTTCGTAAAGATCGGTGCTTCTTTCTTAAATAATTGCTTCCAAATAGCAGGTTGCAAAATTTCTAAGCTATGTTTATAGTAACTTTCAATTGAATCAATAATAGCTACATATCCTGTATGCTCATAAGTAGCAATATACAGTGATTTTCCGCGCTTTTCTCTCACTACATCAAATAAACTGTATTGCTCCACATCTTTATATGTCTCAAATAAATCTAACAATAATTGTTTCTTTAACACGTATGTTTGAAGCGAAACCCCTTCATGGCAAACTTCAGTAATATCAGCTGCCGTATGTATATGTCGCTCTAACACCGCTTGAAAATTTAATGCTGTTACGAGATGGCTATTCGTAATAACAACGTATTCTTCTCTAGCTCTTAAAAAATAATCAATATGTCTTCTAAAATGTGCAAAAGACCCAAATTCATCTTGGTCACATTGGCAATTTGGCGGGAATAAAAACAGTCCGTCTCTTTTTCTATCTAAATCCCACTGTTTTCCTGAACCAACATGGTCCATTAGTGAACGGTTTTTATGACTTGTAAAAACCGCTACACTATGAATATTAGAATTCACCATATTTGAAAGCATGAAATCAATGAGTCGATAACGGCCCCCAAATGGTAACGCCGCTAATGAACGATGCCCTGTTACTTTCTTTAAGGAAGGAAAACTTCCCGTTGCATTAATAATTCCTAACATTTTTTCTCCCATTCATTTCATCCCCCTTTTCTATTTCCCTTCAGCAATGAGTACTACATCGTCGACATTTTTTTCTGGACGAATAATTGTTCCATCTTCAATAACCATTTCCGATCCAACAATCGCTCTTTCAATCACAACATTTTTACCAATCTTCGCTCCTGGCATAACGACGGAATCAATAACCATACTACCTTCTTCCACCGTCACCCCTTGGAATAATACAGAATGCTTCACGTCCCCTTCAATGACACATCCCTCGTTAATAAGTGATTCTTCTACTTTTGCCTTTTCTGCAATATATTGAGGTGGCTCATTTGGATTTACAGAATAAATACGCCAATTACGATCGTTTAAATTCAGCGATGTTTCATCGCGAAGTAAATCCATATTCGCTTCCCATAAGCTTTTCACCGTTCCAACATCTTTCCAATATCCTTCAAACGGATACGCCATCAGCTTTTTCCCTTCATCTAATAAAAGCGGAAGTACATCTTTTCCGAAATCATTACTAGATTCAGGATTTCTTGCATCCATCTCTAAATACTCTTTCAAAATTGCCCAGTTAAAAATATAAATTCCCATTGATGCAAGATTACTTCTTGGAAATTGCGGTTTCTCTTCAAATTCAACAATCTCCATCTCTTCGTTCGTATTCATAATACCGAAACGACTCGCTTCATCCCACGGCACTTCAATAACAGAAATCGAAACGTCCGCTTCTTTCTCAATATGGTAATCTAGCATTTTACTGTAATCCATTTTATAAATATGATCGCCTGATAAAATCAGAACATACTCTGGTTCATACTGACTTAAATAGTTTAAGTTTTGATAAATGGCACTTGCTGTACCTGTGTACCACTTCACACCTGAAGACTCCGCATAAGGAGGTAACACTGTGACTCCACCGCTTACTCGGTCTAAATCCCAAGCATTGCCGATTCCGATATAATTATGAAGTTCGAGTGGTTGATATTGCGTCAAAATCCCAACCGTTTCAATACCAGAATTCGCACAGTTACTTAGCGTAAAGTCAATAATGCGATATTTACCACCAAATGGAACAGCTGGCTTGGCTAAATTTTTTGTTAATGCACTTAATCGACTACCTTTTCCCCCTGCTAGTAACATTGCTACGCACTTTTGCTTTTGAGCCATCTTGTTTTTTGCTCCCCTTTCTCGTCTTCACTGGTCGTAATATGGATACGCCGAATGGTGGAATTGTAATTTCTACATGTGCCGCTTGATTATGATACGGTTCTTGAATCGTCTTGAGACGTTTCTTATTCACTTGCCCCGATCCGCCATATTGCTCAGCGTCACTGTTTAAAATCTCGTTATAATACTCGAAATCTGGCAAACCTACTTTATAGTTTTCATATGTAGCTTTCGTAAAATTACATACGACAACTAACGCATCTTCTTGTTTATCCCCTTGGCGGATAAACGAGAAAATACTTTGCTCATGATTATTAGCATCTATCCACTGAAATCCTTCAGGTGAATGATCAAGCTGCCAAAGTGGTTTGGAGCGCTTATACAATGCTATGAGCTCTTTAAAGTAATCATGCATATAACGATGCATTTCAAAATCATGTAAATTCCAATCTAAATCTTCAAGGTCTTTCCACTCATCAAACTGCCCGAATTCTCCACCCATAAAGAGCAATTTCTTACCTGGATGAGTAAAGAAATATCCATATAATAAACGAAGTTGAGCAAACTTATCCCAGTAATCTCCTGGCATTTTATTTAATAACGACTTTTTCCCATGAACGACTTCATCATGAGAAAGCGGTAATATGAAATTTTCAGAGTAAGCATATATTAAAGAGAACGTCATTTTCTCATGAATATACTTCCTGTACTCAGGCGCACACTCCATATATTTCAGCACATCATTCATCCAGCCCATATTCCATTTGTAATTGAACCCAAGCCCACCTTCATACGTTGGAGCTGTTACAAGTGGCCAAGCTGTTGAATCTTCTGCTGTCATAAGAAAATCTTCATCTTCTGCAAACACCGCTTCATTTAACTCTCGTAAAAATGAAACAGCGTGCTCATTACTTTGCTCTTGTCCTTCTTTATTCCAGTACAGCATATTCGCAACTGCATCCACCCTGAAACCGTCAATGTGGAAATACTTCATCCAAAATAACGCATTTGAAATTAAAAAATTACGTACTTCCCTCTTCCCTAAATCAAAATTAACAGTTCCCCATACTAGGTTTTCTTGTACATCTATATCTTTATATTCATAAGTCGGTGTCCCATCAAACAAATATAAACCGTGAGCATCTTTACAAAAATGCCCCGGCACCCAATCTAAAATGACACCGATTCCATATTTATGACATTCATCGACAAAATACATCAAATCATGTGGCGTGCCGAATCTACTTGTCGCTGCATAATATCCCGTCCCTTGATATCCCCAAGAACGATCATATGGATGCTCAACAAGCGGCATAATTTCAATATGTGTAAATTGATGTTCCACCACATACGGAATGAGCTCCTCGGCCATTTCTCTATAAGAATACAGAGCGCCATCTTCTTTCTTTTTCCAAGAACCGAAATGTAATTCATAAACTGTCATCGCTTCTTTATAAATCGATTTTTTCTTTCTCTTACGAATCCAGTTTTTATCATTCCATTCATATCCCTCTATATCAAAAACTACAGATGCCGTATTTGGTCTTACTTCTGCATATACTGCGTAAGGATCTGCTTTTAAAATAACGTCACCATCCATCGTTTCAATCGCATACTTATATATCTCATTCTCTTCAATATGCGGTACAAACAAGGACCAAATCCCCTCTTCTGTCACTTGTAGCATCTTATGTTGCTCATAATCCCATTCATTAAAATCTCCAACAACACTCATTGCTTTCGCATGAGGAGCCCATACTGTGAATCGTACACCTCGCATCCCATCTTCCGTCACAATATGTGCCCCAAAGATGTTATAACTGTCATAGTACTTTTCTGTATGAAACTCATCTCGTTTCACTTCTTCACAATTTATTACATCCAATATGTTCACCTCACTAAGATGACAGAAATTTTTTACTCTTTATCATTTCTGCGAAAAACTGAAATATCCTTGTTATTTTTTAAAAAATATTCGTTTTTTTCTTTAATTTCGCTTAAAATATTCAAATTTACTGTGTAAAATATCGAATTTTGACGAATATCCATTGCAAACGCTTCATTTCCTACTAGTCTTTCATCCTATTATTTATTTCTCAACCTTTATTTCATTAGATTGATTCTATTTTACTTGCTATTTATCACTTAAAATCACAACAAAATAATCTGTCATAAAAAAATGTTTCTCAACATTTTTTGTCACAATTTTATTGAAATGGAAAATTCATAAGCATATACTTGTTCTCAATAAAGAACTACGAACTCTCGCAAATATAATTCATACTGAAACACTATGTTTACTCTGTCCATGCTCCAGGAAAAAGTTTGATAAAAAATTAAATTAGGAGGCTTTCTTATGTCATTAAAACAAAAGGTTGGAATGGGAGTTGTCACAGCTTCACTTGGCTTATCCCTTACATTCGGCGGTGTATTCGCCTATTTCAGTGATTCTGAAACATCTAGTAACTCATTTCAAGCTGGTACACTAGATCTTTCTATTAACCCAAGTGTAATTGTTAATGTGAAAGATTTAAAACCAGGTGATTTGATTGAAAGAAACTTCAAGCTTGAAAATAAAGGAACATTAGATATTGCAAAAGTAGCACTTGAAGCATCCTATAAGGTTACAGATGCAAAGAAAAATAATGATAGTGAAGATTTAGGCGATCACATCACCGTCAAATTTTTAGTGAATGATGGAAAGCCATCTAATCCAAACGATGATCATGAAATTTTGTGGGAAACAAAACTATCAGAATTAAAAACTATGAAACCGGAGGATGTAGCTACTTCTCTAGAACGTTATAACTTAATAGACGGTATTAAGTCTGGTGAAACAGACTATTTACACGTTCTCTTCTCCTTTGAAGATAACGACCAAGATCAAAATAAATTCCAGGGTGATTCCCTGCAGCTAAACTGGACATTCCATGCAGAGCAAACACCAGGCGTGGAGAAATAATTTTTAAAATATAAATTATCGGAGGCCTATATATGAAAAAGAAAAATCGTTTTGTTACCGGAATTGTGACGGCTGGCGTTCTATTTTCAACTGCCCTTCCGTTCAATGTACTTGCTGAAAACCCTATTAACCAAATTGACTCTTCAAACGCCCAGTCTTTACTATCAAAACTTTCTAAAGAACAGCGCCAAGCATTACAAACGTTAGATGCCAATCCTGGTTTTACTATTTCGCCAGATATTAATACGAGTAGTTCTGAACCAGTAAATATCATTGTAGAATTTCAAACTGCTCCAGTAAAGATTAATGAATTAAAACAAAAAGAAAAAGGATTACAAGCTGCTCCTGAAAATATAAAGGCACGTATTGATCAAGAACATGAGGAATTCCAAAAAGGATTAAAACGCCTTTATCAATTCAGCCCATCAGTAAAATCAGGGAATTTCCAGTCTGTACAAATTAAACGTTCTTATAAGCACGCTATAAATGGTGTTGCGCTAACGTTACCTGCAAATACAGTTGAAGAATTGTTACGCATTGGCGTTGTAAAACGTATTTGGAAAGATTACGAAGTGAAATTAAATTTACCAAAACAAGCAGAGCAGAAAGCACCTCAAAAACTAACAGATAGCATTCCCCAAATTGGGGTAGATAAGTTACATAGCGAGGGCATTACCGGAAAAGGAATTAAAGTTGGTGTACTAGATACAGGTATTGATTACAATCACCCTGACTTAAAAGACGTGTATAAAGGCTATCGCGCAAAATCGGGTGAGGATTCTAGTAAGGTAGACCCAAACTCCGTAAAAGGTTGGGACTTTATTAATAACGATGCAGATCCGATGGAAACAACTTATACAGAGTGGCAACAATCTGGCGCTCCTGAATTTGATGATCGTGGTTCTTCCTTCTATACTGCGCATGGTACTCACGTAGCAGGTATCGTTTCTGCTCAAAAGAAAAATAAATCAGATTCCGCAGTAAAAGGTGTTGCACCTGACATTGAACTGTATAACTATCGTGTACTAGGTCCTTACGGAAGCGGCGATAGTTCTGGTATTATTGCTGCAATCGATAAATCTATTTCTGACGGTATGAACGTCATTAACTTATCGTTAGGTGACGATAGCAACAATCCGCTTGATCCAACGTCTATCGCTGTCAATAACGCAATGCTTTCGGGCGTTGTTACAGTCGTTGCTGCCGGGAACTCTGGCCCAAATCCAGCGACACTTGGGTCACCAGGCGCTTCTCCATTTGCTATTACAGTTGGAGCAAGTGATAGCTCTATTTCCTTACCGAAACTATCCGGTCATGCTGGGCAATTACAATTCCCTAACCTAATTTTATTCGGCAAAAACTTCACTGATAAAATAGAGGATTTCAAAGGACAATCTCTCCCTATTGAATCTGTAGGAATCGGTACTCCTGACGAGTTTAGTAAAAAAGATGTAAAAGGAAAAATCGCTCTCGTTGCACGTGGTACAATCTCGTTTGATGAAAAAATCGCAAATGCGAAACAAGCTGGTGCAAAAGCAGTTATTATTTATAACAATGTGGATGGAGAAATTCCTTACTATATTGGCGAAAGTACAAAATACATTCCAGCATTCCGCCTAACGAAAGAAGATGGCGAAAAACTAAAAGCTCAAATTGAACAAGGCAAAACATCCTTAACTTTCGATGAAATAAATTATATTC
Source organism: Bacillus pretiosus (assembly GCF_052947655.1). NCBI lineage: Bacteria > Bacillati > Bacillota > Bacilli > Caryophanales > Bacillaceae > Bacillus > Bacillus pretiosus. Next base: position 4,697,566 of record NZ_CM129593.1, read on the forward strand.
AAACAGAAGGCGATCATCTTGCAGACTTTAGCTCACGCGGCCCTGTTACATCAAATGATGATATTAAACCTGATATTACAGCGCCTGGTGTTGCGGTACTTTCAACAGTACCTGAATATATTAACGACCCGCAAGAAGGTGAAAACTACGATGTTTCCTATGAACGTATGCAAGGAACATCCATGGCATCTCCTCATATCGCTGGCGTTGCTGCTCTTATTTTGCAAGAACACCCAGAATACTCTCCATTCGATGTAAAGGCATCTCTTATGAACACAGCTGATGATTTAAAAGAAAAGTATTCCGTATATGAAGTTGGAGCTGGACGAGTAGATGCTTATAACTCTGTTCACACGGAAACAAGTTTTAAAGTGTTAGATACGACAAAAACAATTGTCAATGATGAAGTGATTGAAGTACCAGACGAAACTGGATCCATTGCATTCGGTAAATACTATCAAAAAGACGGGGAATCCATTGAACAAAAACGAAAAATTAAAATTGAAAACCGCAATAAACAAGAGAAGAAAGAATTTAAAACAGAAATTTCTTATACACCAGCTTCTTCTGCCATTAATGACGCTACCGCAAACGGTGTAAAAATTTCTACTTCTGAAACAATTACGATTGATGCTGGTAAATCAGATGAAATTGAAGCAAAAATTAATATTCCTGCTGGTGCAAAGCAAGGCCGATATGAAGGATATATTCATATTACAAATACGAAAAATAAAGAAGAAACGTATCAAATTCCGTTCTCTATTCGTGTGTCAGAGCCTGGTATTGAAAATGCACTATTATCAAGAAAAACAATCTCAACTGATACATCTACATTCAATCCATACCGCGAATCATATGTTCACGGGGCGTTCCAATTAAATAGCGAACTTGAAACGTTAGATCTTATCGTGAAAGATTCCAAAACAAATAAAGCACTTGGCTTCATCGGAACATTAAACACGAGTGGATTAAAAACAGATGTGTATTACTATTTAGATTCATTCTTTAACGGCAGAGTGTATCCTTTTACAAATGATCCTGCAAAACCAATTGGTGATGAAAAAATCGACTTACCAGAAGGAGATTACACAATTGAATTTGTTGGCTACGATAAAGCCGGGAAAGCACGTGTGAAAGGTGATTATGTCGTAATTGATAATACACCGCCAGAAGTGAAATTAACTGGATTACAGCCTGGTATTTATGAATTAAATGAAGAAAACTATACAGTAGAAGACGGTAAAAAAGCACTATGGGTTAAAGGAAATGTATATGATTCTAACGTTGACTACTTAAGAGGAAAAGGATTAAACATTACGCAAGAAGCGAACGGCGTTATGTACTATGACTATTCTCCCTACTTGCACAAGTTTTTACCTATTACTGAAAATGGTGACTTTAAAGTTGGTATTACACCTGATTCCTTTAAAACTGAAGGTCCAATGAACACAGGCGTATATATTTTCGATTATGCAACTGCAGGTCCTGACTATCCAAGCGGTGTAAATAACTATTGGTTTATTCCGCAAGGTGCTCAATATGCAAAAGCTAGTTATGATAAAAAAGAATTATATAAAGATGATGAATTCACTGTGACACTAAACGCCAAACATGTGAAACAATTTGTATCTGGAGAATTTAACGTAAAATTCCTAGAGAAGAACTTCAAATTTGCAAATGCGAAATTGAATCCTACTTTTGAAAAACTCCTTTCTGAAAAAGGGGTAACCGCAAAAGTAAATGAGCCGAAACTAGAAGAAGGTTCTGTTACAGTAGGCGGAGCTATCGATGATAAAAACTTCGCCGGATTAGATGGTGACTTCCCGTTCATTGATGTAACTTTCAAGGTAGAAAATGATGAGTTTTATGAAGCAAATGCTCAATTAGATTTACCGGTGTTCGTTTACTGGAAACAAGGTGAATCAGAGCCAAGCAGAATGCGTGTGCTTCAAGATCAAACATTCTCAGTTATGTCTTTAAACTCAAAAGTAGAAGGAAATATTAAACCTGGTGCATTCTTAAATGAACGTGGATATTTAGATGAGAAATTTGATTATACAAAGCTTGGTGTAAAAGTATATGCAACAGATTCTTACCGTCATAAGTTTGAAGGCTCACTTGATAAATACGGTTACTTCAAATTGAATGGACTTCCTGTTAATAAACGTGATTATAACTTATACGTGGAGGTTCCAGGACATTTAACAAGCCGACTAACTACAAAACTAGGTACTGAAAAAGATGGTAAACTACTTGGTCAATATTATTATGCACGACCTGACGAAAACCTTGCTGGCGATGTAAATGCTGATAAAGTAATTGATATGAAAGATGCTGAAATTATCGCTAGCAACTATGGTAAAAAAGGACTATCTGTGAAAGACGGCGACCTTAACAAAGATGGCATTGTCGACGAAAAAGATATTCGTTTCGTTGAAAAGAACTTCTTGAAAAAAGGACCAGATGCATCTAAATCACAAATACCTGTTGAAAAATCAAAAAGCGGTACACTGGCAGATATTTTAAAGAAATTAGGATTAACACCTAAAAAATAATAATAAAGAGCACTCTATATAAAGTAGAGTGCTCTTTTCTATAAACGACCCTTATCCAGCAAAAGGGGTATATTGGGGATATACAAGGGAAACCGGAAAAGGAATTTATATTAAATTATATAAAAACTCAGAGGTAGGAAGCAGTTTCCCGCCTCTGAATTATTTAGCAATTATTATAGTACTGGTGCCATTGTTTCTTTTAATACTTTTACAGAATGAGCGAATTTCGCTTTTTCTTCTTCATTTAGCTCAAGTTCTACGATTTCACGTACACCTTCGCGGTTAATAACAGCTGGAACACCTACGAAAGCATCTTTCTCACCATATTGTCCTTCAAGGTATGCAGATACAGTTAATACGCTGTTCTCGTTGCTTAAGATTGCTTTAGTTACACGAAGTAGTGACATACCGATTCCGTAGTAAGTTGCACCTTTACGCTCGATGATATGGTAAGCTGCATCGCGTACATTTTCGAAGATTTTATCTAAGTCTTCTTGTTTGTACTGCTCGTTGTTAGCTAAGATTGTTTCTAACTTTTGTACACCTACAGTAGCGTGGCTCCATACTGGAAGTTCAGTGTCACCGTGCTCACCAACGATGTAAGCATGAACGTTACGTGGATCTACATCTAAGTAGTCACCTAACATGTAACGGAAACGAGCAGAGTCTAAAGTAGTACCAGAACCGATTACGCGCTCTTTTGGTAAACCAGATTCTTTCCAAGTTACGTAAGTTAAAATATCAACTGGGTTAGTTGCGATTAAGAAGATTCCATCGAACCCGCTATCCATAATGCCGCGAACGATTTGTTTAAAGATCTTTGTATTTTTCTCAACTAAGTCTAAACGAGTTTCACCTGGCTTTTGTGGTAATCCAGCAGTGATAACAACTAGATCTGCATCTTTACAATCTGCATAGCTACCGCTCCAAACTTTTGTTGGTGATGGAGAGAATGGTACCGCATGGCTTAAGTCCATTGCTTCCCCTTCTGCTTTTGCTTCATTAACATCTACTAATACGAATTCTTCAGCTACACCTTGGTTGATCATTGAGTAAGCGTAACTACAACCTACAGCTCCTGTTCCTACTAATACTACACGATTGATACCTTTTTTCATGGTAATTTCCCCTCTCTATTGTTCACATATATTTTTTTATGATTGTTTAAGTAATTAATTAAAATACTAATTTAATGTTGTTTAACTTCTTTACATTCATATTGTAGCACGTATTATTGTGAAAAAGTTCACAAATTATGACCTATTTGTGAACTTTTTCACATAGAGTGTAAAGTTGATGGAATAGGTGTGGAATCCATCTCAATGGAGACGTTTTCTTTAGATTGTGAAAGGGATTTTCTTATGTTTTTGTCGGTAAGTGAAATTATATCAGCGATTTTTTAAATATATGGACCGTAACTCCAAATATATCAGCGATTTTTGCAATATATCGACTTACCGACAAAAACCGACAATGATAACAGCATAACAAACGCCATCCTTTCTGTATATTTCTACAAAAAGAATAGCGTCTTTTGATTATATGGATACAAATTTATCTTAGCTGGACAGCGATGTTTTTTCCATACACGTCAAATTAACATACCGTCACTTATTAACAGTCAATAAACATGTGAACCTAGCAAAGCTCTTTAATTATTGTAGCAACACAGTCGTTTTTAAATCTTCAGCACCTCCATTTTTTAATGTATCATTTAGATCACTAAGATACGTAGGTTCAATTGTTAAGGATTTTGGAGGATTATCCATTGGTGGAAGAGCTAAAACAATATGGTGTCCGTATAGTCCCGTGCTACCAACTTGCAAGCTGACTCCTTCGTAGATTTTTCCTTTATCATCAGTTACGGTATAATCAAGTGCTGGCCAGCTATCATTAGCTTCCATTTCTTTTGGATAATCAAAGGTCAAATCAATCCTCGTTGAAAGTGAAGAAAAGGTTACTTGATTTACTGTTAATGCATATAAATTATCTTTCGTTGATGTTTTTATATTAGGAGTGAATTTATGAATCTCACCTTCAACTTTTGTAAGAGGAAATGCTACGTTCCATATTCCTGTTTGTTCAAATAAATCTTTCCCATGGACGGAAACATCAATTTTATCACCAAATTCACCGTAATTAGCCAGAGTAAATTCATGCTGCTCAATAATGGTGTTTTGTCCTTTTGACTTCTGTGAAGTAGAACCAATTGCAGCTCTGACTTCTTTCCCATTAATGGTTATATAACTAAATCCAGCTTTCTCTTCATTACTTTTGGAAATAGGATTCTCTCCTTTGTATTCCACCGTGACCACTAAACGTCCACCATCGTAAACAGCTTCTTTCACATTCATCGTTAAACCACTATGACTATCTCGTCTCTCAATTGATGTGGCAAGCTCATCCTTTTCAATTTTATCAGAAGCAATATCATTAAATTGTGCATAAATGGAGCCTATAACTGGAACACCCGATAATGTCTTTGCCATGGTAGGAGAAATGAATCCAAAACCTAAGAGAGAAACACATATTCCACAAGCAATAAGACTAGAATACTTAATTGTTTTTTTTCTACGGTACTGATTTTTCTTAGCTTGAAGCATGGCTGTTTTTTCTCTTTGAATTAACCGATCTTCTGGTATAGGAATATCATTGATATGGTGATTAATTTCTTCTTTATTCATAACTATATCCCTCCTTTAAAATGGGGCGTAAGGCTTGCTTTGCTCGATGTAATTGAGATTTTACCGTTCCTTCTGGAGAATTAAGAACCTCAGCAATTTCCTTAATAGATAAATCGTGATAATACCTTAATAAAATAATGGTTTTGTAAGTAGGATCTAAGAAATTAAATGCCTCGGTTAAATCCAGCGATTGCTCTAATTTATTCATGCTCTCTTCTGTACATAAATTAGATAACATTTCATCATTCACAACAAATTGTCTAGAGGACTTTCTTACAAAATCAATGGATTTAAAAACAAGAATTTTAGTAATCCAACTTTGAAATTTCTCCGGCTTTTTTAATTTTCTCAATGAAAGATATGCTTCATAAATTGTTTCTTGGTATATATCCAGTGCATCTTGTTCATTTCTTACATAAGAATAGGCTGTTCGATATAGCTTTGGGCGAACAAAAGTAATAAGTTGTTCAAATGCTTGATCATTTCCTCTTGTTGCTTAGTTTACTAGATAGGCTATGTCCATTTTTATTTCTTCCTCCCTTTACTAATATAGTCGAATGAGAGAATAAAAAGGTTGCAAAAATAAATGCATATATATAAATCTCCTACAACTTATTGCAATAATTACTATCAAGCATTAAAGACACAAAAAACCCATAAAAAAAAGCAGACTATCCAAAGTCCGCTTTTACACAACAAAAAAGAGATAGCAGATTATGCTATCTCTTTTAGTATGACCCGTACGGGATTCGAACCCGTGTTACCGCCGTGAAAGGGCGGTGTCTTAACCACTTGACCAACGGGCCAATTCTGGCAGAGAAGAAGGGATTCGAACCCTCGCACCGCGTTCGCGATCTACTCCCTTAGCAGGGGAGCCCCTTGAGCCACTTGGGTACTTCTCTATAATATGGCTCCGCAGGTAGGACTCGAACCTACGACCGATCGGTTAACAGCCGATAGCTCTACCACTGAGCTACTGCGGAATAATTATGGTGGGCCTAAATGGACTCGAACCATCGACCTCACGCTTATCAGGCGTGCGCTCTAACCAGCTGAGCTATAGGCCCATAATTGAAAAGCGGGTGAAGAGAATCGAACTCTCGACCAGAGCTTGGAAGGCTCTTGTTTTACCACTAAACTACACCCGCATTAAATTGTAAATGGTGAGCCATGAAGGATTCGAACCTTCGACCCTCTGATTAAAAGTCAGATGCTCTACCAACTGAGCTAATGGCTCATTTTGAAAGTGGTGCCGACTAGAGGACTTGAACCCCCAACCTACTGATTACAAGTCAGTTGCTCTACCAGTTGAGCTAAGTCGGCTTGCGACTTCAAAATGGTGGCTCGGGACGGAATCGAACCGCCGACACGAGGATTTTCAGTCCTCTGCTCTACCGACTGAGCTACCGAGCCTTTATGTAAAAAAATGGCGGTCCCGACCGGGGTCGAACCGGCGATCTCCTGCGTGACAGGCAGGCATGTTAACCACTACACCACGGGACCATTTGGTTGCGGGGACAGGATTTGAACCTGCGACCTTCGGGTTATGAGCCCGACGAGCTACCGTGCTGCTCCACCCCGCGATGATAAAATATTTAATTTAGAAAAAATGGAGGAGGTAGAGGGATTCGAACCCCCGCGCGACTCTCGCCGCCTGTCGGTTTTCAAGACCGATCCCTTCAGCCGAACTTGGGTATACCTCCGAGATATAAAGCTTTAGTGGTGGACCTTGTAGGACTCGAACCTACGACCGGACGGTTATGAGCCGTCTGCTCTAACCAGCTGAGCTAAAGGTCCTTTATGGTAGCGGCGGAGGGGATCGAACCCCCGACCTCACGGGTATGAACCGTACGCTCTAGCCAGCTGAGCTACACCGCCATAAAATATATTAAAATAAGTGGAGCCTAGCGGGATCGAACCGCTGACCTCCTGCGTGCAAGGCAGGCGCTCTCCCAGCTGAGCTAAGGCCCCGTGTTTTTGGAAAATCGGGAAGACAGGATTTGAACCTGCGACCCCCTGGTCCCAAACCAGGTGCTCTACCAAGCTGAGCCACTTCCCGTTAATAAAAGCGCGCCCGAGAGGAGTCGAACCCCTAACCTCTTGATCCGTAGTCAAACGCTCTATCCAATTGAGCTACGGGCGCATATGGTGCCGAGGGCGGGGGTCGAACCCGCACGGTGGTCACCCACCGCAGGATTTTAAGTCCTGTGCGTCTGCCTGTTCCGCCACCCCGGCATGTCATATTGAAAATTGGAGCGGAAGACGGGATTCGAACCCGCGACCCCAACCTTGGCAAGGTTGTATTCTACCACTGAACTACTTCCGCAAGACATGTATGAGTTATTTTATTAAAAGTGCGGGTGAAGGGAGTCGAACCCCCACGCCAAAGGCGCTAGATCCTAAGTCTAGTGCGTCTGCCAATTCCGCCACACCCGCATATTAATTATTCAAAGAAAAAATGGGGCGACTGATGGGAATCGAACCCACGAATGCCGGAGCCACAATCCGGTGCGTTAACCACTTCGCCACAACCGCCATGATTTTCTGGTGCCGACTAGAGGACTTGAACCCCCAACCTACTGATTACAAGTCAGTTGCTCTACCAATTGAGCTAAGTCGGCTAAATGGTGGAGGATGACGGGATCGAACCGCCGACCCCCTGCTTGTAAGGCAGGTGCTCTCCCAGCTGAGCTAATCCTCCATTTGCCTGGCAACGTCCTACTCTCACAGGGACAAGGTCCCAACTACCATCGGCGCTAGAGAGCTTAACTTCCGTGTTCGGTATGGGAACGGGTGTGACCTCTCTGCCATCATTACCAGACTATATTCATTTAAGACAAGAATCATTGTAACTTATTTAACTTTTAAAGTCAACAAGTTTTTTATATTCTTTCAAAACTAGATAACATTGCTTCATATTATATGGTTAAGTCCTCGATCTATTAGTATTCGTCAGCTCCACATGTCACCATGCTTCCACCTCGAACCTATCAACCTGATCATCTTTCAGGGATCTTACTAGCTTACGCTATGGGAAATCTCATCTTGAGGGGGGCTTCATGCTTAGATGCTTTCAGCACTTATCCCTTCCGCACATAGCTACCCAGCTATGCCCTTGGCAGAACAACTGGTACACCAGCGGTGCGTCCATCCCGGTCCTCTCGTACTAAGGACAGCTCCTCTCAAATTTCCTACGCCCACGACGGATAGGGACCGAACTGTCTCACGACGTTCTGAACCCAGCTCGCGTACCGCTTTAATGGGCGAACAGCCCAACCCTTGGGACCGACTACAGCCCCAGGATGCGATGAGCCGACATCGAGGTGCCAAACCTCCCCGTCGATGTGGACTCTTGGGGGAGATAAGCCTGTTATCCCCGGGGTAGCTTTTATCCGTTGAGCGATGGCCCTTCCATGCGGAACCACCGGATCACTAAGCCCGACTTTCGTCCCTGCTCGACTTGTAGGTCTCGCAGTCAAGCTCCCTTATGCCTTTGCACTCTACGAATGATTTCCAACCATTCTGAGGGAACCTTTGGGCGCCTCCGTTACACTTTAGGAGGCGACCGCCCCAGTCAAACTGCCCACCTGACACTGTCTCCCGGGTCGATAAGACCCGTAGGTTAGAATTTCAATACAGTCAGGGCGGTATCCCACCAGCGCCTCCACCGAAGCTAGCGCTCCGGTTTCAATGGCTCCCGCCTATCCTGTACAAACTGTACCAAAATTCAATATCAGGCTACAGTAAAGCTCCACGGGGTCTTTCCGTCCTGTCGCGGGTAACCTGCATCTTCACAGGTACTATAATTTCACCGAGTCTCTGGTTGAGACAGTGCCCAAATCGTTACACCTTTCGTGCGGGTCGGAACTTACCCGACAAGGAATTTCGCTACCTTAGGACCGTTATAGTTACGGCCGCCGTTTACTGGGGCTTCAGTTCAGAGCTTCGCTTACGCTAACCCCTCTCCTTAACCTTCCAGCACCGGGCAGGTGTCAGCCCCTATACTTCGCCTTACGGCTTCGCAGAGACCTGTGTTTTTGCTAAACAGTCGCTTGGGCCTATTCACTGCGGCTTTCCGTTAAGAAAGCACCCCTTCTCCCGAAGTTACGGGGTCATTTTGCCGAGTTCCTTAACCAGAGTTCTCTCGCACACCTTAGGATTCTCTCCTCGCCTACCTGTGTCGGTTTGCGGTACAGGCACCTTTTATCTCGCTAGAAGCTTTTCTTGGCAGCGGGGAATCAAAGACTTCGCTCCATAAGGAGCTTCCCCATCACAGCTCAGCCTTCACGATAAGCGGATTTGCCTACTTATCAGCCTAACTGCTTGGACGTGCACAACCAATCGCACGCTTCTTCTATCCTTCTGCGTCCCTCCATTGCTCAAACGATAAAGAGGTGGTACAGGAATATCAACCTGTTGTCCATCGCCTACGCCTGTCGGCCTCGGCTTAGGTCCTGACTAACCCTGAGCGGACGAGCCTTCCTCAGGAAACCTTAGGCATTCGGTGGACGGGATTCTCACCCGTCTTTCGCTACTCATACCGGCATTCTCACTTCTAAGCGCTCCACCAGTCCTTCCGGTCTGACTTCACTGCACTTAGAACGCTCCCCTACCACTGATACCATTGGTATCAATTCGCAGCTTCGGTGGTGTATTTAGCCCCGGTACATTTTCGGCGCAGAGTCACTCGACTAGT